>NZ_KQ949074.1 GCF_001514285.1 Streptomyces sp. DSM 15324 | reverse complement strand
GTGGGTCTGCTGCTGGTGGAGCGGCTCTCGGACGCGCGCCGCAACAACCACCGGGTCCTGGCCGTGGTCGCCGGTTCGGCGGTCAACCAGGACGGTGCGTCGAACGGTCTGACGGCGCCCAACGGTCCCTCGCAGCAGCGGGTGATCCGGCAGGCGCTGGCGGGTGCCGGGCTCAAGTCGGCCGACGTGGACGCGGTGGAGGCGCACGGCACGGGTACCCCGCTGGGTGACCCGATCGAGGCGCAGGCCCTGCTCGCCACCTATGGCCAGGACCGTGAACAGCCGCTGCTGCTGGGTTCGTTGAAGTCGAACATCGGTCACACGCAGGCGGCGGCCGGTGTGGGTGGTGTGATCAAGATGGTGATGGCGATGCGCCACGGCGTCCTGCCGCGGACCCTGCACGCCGACGAGCCGTCGTCGCACGTCGACTGGACGGCCGGGGACATCGAGCTGCTCGCCGAGGAGCGGGCGTGGCCGGAGACGGGCCGTGCGCGGCGCGCGGGCGTGTCGT
>NZ_KQ949073.1 GCF_001514285.1 Streptomyces sp. DSM 15324 | reverse complement strand
TGCAGCGTCCGCGGCAGCACACCGTGCTGCAGAGCCAACACCATCTTGATCACACCAGCAGCACCAGCCGCCGCCTGCGTATGACCGATGTTCGACTTCACCGAACCCAGCCACAACGGCCGCTCACGATCCTGCCCGTACGTCGCCAGAATCGCCTGCGCCTCGATCGGATCACCCAACGCCGTACCCGTACCGTGCGCCTCCACCACATCCACATCCGCCGGCCGAAGACCCGCACCCGCCAGCGCCTGCCGGATCACCCGCTGCTGCGAAGGACCGTTCGGCGCCGTCAGACCATTGGACGCACCGTCCTGGTTGACCGCCGAACCCGCCACCACCGCCAGCACCCCACGACCCGCCGCACGCGCGTCCGACAGCCGCTCCACCAGCACCAGACCAGCACCCTCGGAGAACCCGGCACCGTCCGCCGCGTCCGAGAACGCCTTGCACCGGCCGTCCCCGGCCAGCCCACGCTGCCGGCTGAAGTCCAGGAACAGCCCCGGCGTCGACATCACCGTCACACCACCGGCCAACGCCAGATCACACTCACCCGAACGCACCGCCTGC
>NZ_KQ949072.1 GCF_001514285.1 Streptomyces sp. DSM 15324 | reverse complement strand
AGGACGCTGACGGCGCTCCGGTGATATCCGTGCGCAATCTGTGGAAGGTGTTCGGGCCGAAGGCCGAGCGGGTGCCGGGTGACGCGGAGCTGTGCGGCCTGACCCGGCGTGAGCTGATGGATCGCACCGGGTGTACGGCGGCGGTGCGTGATGTGAACTTCGACGTCCGTAAGGGCGAGGTGTTCGTGGTGATGGGCTTGTCGGGTTCGGGCAAGTCGACGTTGGTGCGGTGTCTGACGCGGTTGATCGAGCCGACGTCGGGTGAGCTGGTGTTCGAGGGGCAGGACATCCGGCAGGCGGACGCGGCGCGGTTGCGGGAGTTGCGGCGGCGGAAGTTCTCGATGGTGTTCCAGCATTTCGGGTTGTTGCCGCACCGGCGGGTGGTGGACAACGTGGCGTTCGGTCTGGAGATCCGGGGGATGGGGCGGGCGGAGCGGACGCGGCGGGCGTTGGAGGTGGTGGAGCTGGTGGGGCTGGCCGGTTATGAGAACTCCTATCCGGACCAGCTCTCGGGGGGTATGCAGCAGCGGGTGGGGCTGGCGCGTGCGCTGGCGGGGGATCCGGACGTGCTGTTCTTCGACGAGCCGTTCTCGGCGCTGGATCCGTTGATCCGGCGGGACATGCAGAACGAGGTGATCCGGCTGCATCACGAGGTCGGCAAGACGATGGTGTTCATCACGCACGACCTGTCGGAGGCGTTGAAGCTGGGGGACCGGATCCTGATCATGCGGGACGGGAAGATGGTCCAGTGCGGTACGGGGGACGAG
>NZ_KQ949071.1 GCF_001514285.1 Streptomyces sp. DSM 15324 | reverse complement strand
TGGGTCGGTGTGGTCTCCGCGGGGGACGGTGTTGGTGACGGGTGGTACGGGTGCGTTGGGTGCGCGGGTGGCGCGGTGGGTGGCGGCGGAGGGTGCCGAGCATGTGGTGCTGGTGAGCCGTCGGGGTGTGGAGGCTCCGGGTGCGGTGGAGTTGCGTGAGGAGCTTGCCGCGGCTGGTGTGCGGGTGAGTGTGGAGGCGTGTGATGTGGCTGATCGGGGGGCGGTGGAGGCGTTGTTGGGGGTGTATCCGGTGGATGCGGTGGTGCATGCGGCGGGTGCGGTGGTGAATGTGCCGTTGGGTGAGGTGTCGGTGTCCGATCTTGCCGGGGTGTGGGCGGGCAAGGTGGCGGGTGCGGTGCATCTGGATGCGGTGCTGGGCGATCGTGCGTTGGATGCGTTCGTGGTGTTCTCCTCGATTGCCGGTGTGTGGGGCAGTGGGGGGCAGGCGGGGTATGCGGCGGCGAACGCGGCGTTGGACGGGTTGGTGTCGGCGCGTCGGTCGCGGGGGTTGGTGGGGACGTCGGTGGCGTGGGGTCCGTGGGCCGGTGGGGGTATGGCGGCGGACGAGGGTGCGGTGGAGGCGTTGCGGCGGCGGGGTCTGGTGGCGCTGGATCCGGAGCGTGCGGTGCGGGCGCTGGGCCGGGTCGCCGCGGGTGGGGATGCGGTCGTGGTCGTGGCGGACGTGGAGTGGGAGCGGTTCGCTCCCGCGTACACGAGCGTGCGTCCGAGCGCGTTGCTGGCCGGGCTTCCCGAGGCACACACCGCCCTCACCA
>NZ_KQ949070.1 GCF_001514285.1 Streptomyces sp. DSM 15324 | reverse complement strand
AACATGTTCGAGTTCTGGGACTGGGTCGGCGGCCGCTACTCCTACGACTCCGCCATCGGCCTCTCCCTGATGATCGCCATCGGCCCGGACCGCTTCCGTGAGATGCTCGACGGCTTCCACCTCGTCGACGAGCACTTCCGTACCGCCCCCGCCGAGGCCAACGCCCCGCTCCTGCTCGGCCTGCTGGGCATCTGGTACGGCAACTTCCACGACGCCCAGTCCCACGCCGTCCTGCCCTACAGCCACTACCTGTCGAAGTTCGCCGCCTACCTCCAGCAGCTCGACATGGAGTCCAACGGCAAGTCGGTCGACCGCCAGGGCCGGCCGGTCCACTGGCAGACCGGCCCCGTCGTCTGGGGCACACCCGGCACCAACGGGCAGCACGCCTACTACCAGCTGATCCACCAGGGCACCAGGCTGATCCCCGCGGACTTCATCGGCTTCGCCCGCCCGGTCGACGAACTGAGCCCCGACCTCAAGGCCCAGCACGACCTGCTGATGGCGAACTTCTTCGCCCAGACCCAGGCACTGGCCTTCGGCAGGACACCCGAGGAGGTGCGGGCGGAGGGCGTGCCGGAGGACCTGGTGGCCCACAAGACGTTCCGGGGCAACCACCCCACGACCACCATCCTCGCCACCGAGCTGACCCCGTCCGTCCTCGGCCAGCTCGTCGCCCTCTACGAGCACAAGGTGTTCGTCCAGGGCGCCGTGTGGGACATCGACTCCTTCGACCAGTGGGGCGTGGAACTCGGCAAGGTCCTCGCCAAGCGCGTCGAACCCGCCCTCACCGAAGGCGCGGACGTCCCCGGCCT
>NZ_KQ949069.1 GCF_001514285.1 Streptomyces sp. DSM 15324 | reverse complement strand
CAGGGCTCGGTCCTGACCAACAAGTACGCCGAGGGCTACCCGGGCCGCCGCTACTACGGCGGCTGCGAGCACGTGGACGTGGCCGAGCAGATCGCGATCGACCGGGTCAAGGACCTGTTCGGCGCCGAGTACGCCAACGTCCAGCCGCACTCGGGCGCCTCCGCCAACCAGGCCGCCCTGTTCGCGCTGGCCCAGCCCGGCGACACGATCCTCGGCCTGGACCTGGCCCACGGCGGCCACCTCACCCACGGCATGCGGCTGAACTTCTCCGGCAAGCAGTTCAACGTGGTCGCCTACCACGTGGAGGCGGCGACCGGGCTGGTCGACATGGCCGAGGTGGAGAAGCTCGCCCTGGAGCACCGCCCCAAGGTGATCATCGCGGGCTGGTCGGCCTACCCGCGCCAGCTCGACTTCGCCGAGTTCCGCCGTATCGCGGACGCGGCCGGCGCCCACCTGTGGGTGGACATGGCCCACTTCGCTGGCCTGGTCGCGGCGGGCCTGCACGCCAGCCCCGTCCCCTACGCCGACGTGGTCACCTCCACCACCCACAAGACCCTCGGCGGCCCGCGCGGCGGGATCATCCTGGCGAAGAAGGAGTTCGCGAAGAAGCTGAACTCCTCCGTCTTCCCCGGCTTCCAGGGCGGCCCCCTGGAGCACGTGATCGCCGCCAAGGCCGTCTCCTTCAAGGTCGCCGCCTCGCCGGAGTTCAAGGAGCGCCAGCAGCGCACCCTGGAGGGCGCGCGCATCCTGGCCGAGCGTCTGACCGCCCCGGACGCCCGGGAGGCCGGCATCGACGTGCTGTCCGGCGGCACCGACGTGCACCTGATCCTGGTCGACCTGCGCGCCTCCGAGCTGGACGGGCAGCAGGCCGAGGACCGCCTCCACGAGGTCGGCATCACCGTCAACCGCAACGCCGTCCCCGACGACCCGCGCCCGCCGATGGTCACCTCCGGCCTGCGCATCGGCACCCCGGCCCTGGCCACCCGCGGCTTCACCGCCGAGGACTTCGCCGAGGTCGCCGACGTCATCGCCCAGGCCCTCAAGCCGAGCTACGACGCCGCGGCGCTCAAGGCCCGGGTCGAGGCCCTCGCCGACAAGCACCCGCTCTACCCC
>NZ_KQ949068.1 GCF_001514285.1 Streptomyces sp. DSM 15324 | reverse complement strand
TGTGGGTGTGGGTGTTTCGCCGGTGGATGTGGGTTGGTCGCTGGCGGGGCGGGCGGTTTTGGAGGACCGGGCTGTGGTGGTGGGGTCTTCGGGTGAGGAGCTGGTGGCGGGGCTTGAGGCGTTGGTGCGGGGTGAGTCGGCTCCGGGGTTGATTGCTGGTGGTGTGGCTGGTGGTGTGGGTGGTGGGCGGTTGGCGGTGTTGTTCTCGGGTCAGGGGTCGCAGCGGCTGGGTATGGGCCGGGAGCTGTATGGGCGGTTCCCGGTGTTTGCCGAGGCTTTTGACGTGGTGTGTGCGGCGCTGGATGCGGTGCTGGGTGCTGAGTGTGGTGTGCGGGATGTGGTGTTCGGTTCTGAGGCCGCTTTGCTGGATCGGACGGTGTTCACTCAGGCCGGGTTGTTCGCGGTTGAGGTGGCGTTGTTCCGGCTGGTGTCGTCTTTGGGTGTGTGTCCGGACTTCGTGGGCGGGCATTCGGTGGGGGAGTTGGTGGCTGCGTATGTGGCTGGGGTGTGGTCGCTTGAGGATGCGGTTCGGCTGGTGGCGGCGCGTGGTCGGTTGATGGATGGTTTGCCGGCTGGTGGGGCGATGGTGGCGGTGGAGGCCACCGAGGAAGAGGTCCTGGCTCTCGTTGCGGGTTGTGCGGGTGGGGTGGGTGTCGCGGCGGTCAACGGGCCGAGGTCGGTGGTGGTTTCCGGTGATGAGGACGTGGTCGTGGCGTTGGCGGCGGAGTTGTCGGGGCGGGGGCGTCGGACCAGGCGTCTTGCGGTCTCGCATGCTTTCCATTCGCCGCGTGTGGAGCCGGTGCTGGCGGAGTTCCGGGCGGTCGCCGAAGGCCTCACCTACACCGCTCCGCAGATTCCTCTGGTGTCGAATGTGACCGGTCGGCTTGCCGTGTCGGGTGAGGTCTGCGGGCCGGAGTACTGGGTGCGTCATGTGCGGGAGGCGGTTCGTTTCGCGGACGGGGTGGCGGAGTTGGCCGGCCGGGGTGTGTCGGTGTTCCTGGAGCTGGGTCCGGATGGTGTGTTGAGCGGGCCGGGTTCGCAGGTGGCTGCGGATGCGGTGTTCGTTCCGGCGTTGCGTGGTGGCCGGCCGGAGGAGAGGGCGTTGCTCTCGGCCCTGGCCCGTGTGTGGGCGCATGGTGT
>NZ_KQ949067.1 GCF_001514285.1 Streptomyces sp. DSM 15324 | reverse complement strand
CCCGCCCGCCTCCCGTCTGGCGGCGGCGTTGACCCCGGAGGTGGACGCGGTCCTGGCCCGCCACCCGCTGCGGGAACTGCTCACCGCCTCCCCGCCGCTGCCGCTGCTGGTGGAACGCGAACGCGCCCTGTACGGCGCCTGGTACGAGTTCTTCCCCCGCTCCGAAGGCACCCCCGACCACCCCCACGGCACCTTCCGCACCGCCGCCCGCCGACTGCCCGCCATCGCCGCCATGGGCTTCGACGTCATCTACCTCCCCCCGATCCACCCCATCGGCACCACCCACCGCAAAGGCCGCAACAACACCCTGCACGCCACCCCCGACGACGTCGGCGTCCCCTGGGCCATCGGCTCCCCCGAAGGCGGCCACGACACCGTCCACCCCGACCTCGGCACCCTGGAGGACTTCACCCGCTTCGTCGAACAGGCCCGCGACCTCGGCCTGGAGATCGCCCTCGACTTCGCCCTCCAGTGCTCCCCCGACCACCCCTGGGTCCACAAACACCCCGAATGGTTCCACCACCGCCCCGACGGCACCATCGCGCACGCGGAGAACCCCCCCAAGAAATACCAGGACATCTACCCCATCGCCTTCGACACCGACCTCGACGGCATCATCACCGAGACCCTGCGCGTCCTGCGCCACTGGATGTCCCACGGCGTACGCATCTTCCGCGTCGACAACCCCCACACCAAACCCGTCGTCTTCTGGGAACGCGTCATCGCCGACATCAACGCCACCGACCCCGACGTCCTCTTCCTCGCCGAGGCCTTCACCCGCCCCGCGATGATGCACACCCTCGCCCAGATCGGCTTCCAGCAGTCCTACACCTACTTCACCTGGCGCACCACCAAAGCCGAACTGACCGACTACCTCACCGAACTCTCCGGCGACGCCGCCACCTACATGCGGCCCAACCTCTTCGCCAACACCCCCGACATCCTCCACGCCTACCTCCAGCACGGCGGCCGCCCCGCCTTCGCCGTCCGCGCCGTCCTCGCCGCCACCCTCTCCCCCACCTGGGGCATCTACAGCGGCTACGAACTCTGCGAGAACACCCCCCTGCGCCCCGGCAGCGAGGAATACCTCGACTCCGAGAAATACCAGCTCAAACCCAGGAACTGGGACACCCCCGACACCCTCGCCCCCCTCATCACCCGCCTCAACACCATCCGGC
>NZ_KQ949066.1 GCF_001514285.1 Streptomyces sp. DSM 15324 | reverse complement strand
CTGAGCTTGTTCCGCTTTGACGGACACCATCGGTGTGGTGGTCAGGCTGCGAGTGCGGTCTCGTATTCGGCGGGACTGCGATAGCCGAGGCTGCTGTGCAGCCGGTGCAAGTTGTACCAGCCCTCGATGAAATCGAAGATCGCGGTGCGGGCGGCGGCCCGGCTGGGCCAGGAGACGGCGCCGAGCAACTCCCTCTTGATGGTGGCGAAGAACGACTCGGCGAGTGCGTTGTCCCAGCACTGTCCGGTGCGGCCGACCGACAGGCGCACCCCCAACTGGTCTGCCAGCGTGGCGAATTGCTGGCTGGTGTACTGACAGCCACGATCCGAGTGAAAGGTCACCGGCCGGCTGGGACGGCGCTTTCGACAGGCGGCCGTGAGGGCATCGGCGACCAGATCGGTCCGCAGGTGGTCGGCCGTCGCCCAGCCGACCACGCGACGGGAGGCGATGTCGATGACCGTGGCCAGATAGAGCCAGCCCTCTTCCGTGGCGATGTAGGTGATGTCGCCGCACCAGCGGGCATCCAGGCCGGCGGGGTCGGGCTGGAAGTCCCGGACGACGAGATCGGGCCGCAGGGCAGCCCGTGGATCGGGGATCGTCGTCAAGTGTCGTCGTCTGCGGTGTCGGCCCTGCAGGCCGGCAGCCCGCATCAGCCGCGCGACACGTCGGCGGCCGCATCCGGCGCCCGCCCGCTTGAGCACGGCATGGACGCGCGGGGCGCCGTAGGTTCCCCTCGATCGCGTGTGAACGTCGGCGATCTGTTCCGCCAGTTCGGCGTCACGGACTGCGCGGGGACCAGGCTTGGCAGCCCGGCGGGCGTAGAAGGCGGTCCGGGAGACCTTCAGCAGCTCACACGCTCGTTTGACGCTGTGACCTGCACGCTTCTCCGCCTCGATGAACGGGTGCACCGTCACCGGGTCTCCTTCGCGAAGAAAGCCGTGGCCCGCTTGAGGATGTCGACGTCCTCACGCAGACGGCGGTTCTCCCGCCGCAGTGCGGCCAGTTCCTCGCGTTCGCTGCTGGTCAGGCCGTCCCGCTCGCCCGCATCAACCTCGGCCTGCTTCACCCAGTCACGCACCGCGGTCTCGGTCAGATCGAAGTCCTTGGCGATCTGACCGACCGAGCGGTCACCGCGTCGGCACAGCTCGACGATCTCCGCCTTGAACTCCGGCGTGAACGAGCGACGAGGGCGAGGCTTCTTCTTCCCCATGCTCTCCATGATGGACATCCTCCCGGGGTGAACCCCTGATCTCGGATGTCCGTCAAAGCGGATCAAGCCCA
>NZ_KQ949065.1 GCF_001514285.1 Streptomyces sp. DSM 15324 | reverse complement strand
GTCACCTTCTCGGCCGTGAACGGCCGAGCTTGTGCGCTCGGTCGTTCACACCTTGTCGCGCTCCCGACTGTCCCCTACGACAGGACGGTCACGGGTCGCATCTCCCTTTCCGGTCAGACCGGTTGCGGGACGGGCATGGTGACGAATGCCCACACCGAGCGTGCACGGTCGCGCACGTTGACCCCGGCGACGACGTCGGCAGGCCCAGCGAGACCGCACCGACGACAGCGGAAATGATCCCGGGTGGGCCGGTTGGCCCGCTCGGTGTGCCCGCAGCGCGGGCAGCGCTGCGAGGTATAAGCCGCGTCCACCTCGAGGAAGGGCACCCCGGCCCGTCCGGCCTTGTAGGCCAGGTGCTGTCCGAGCTGGTGGAAGGGCCAGGAGGAGAGGGTGTCCCGCTGGTCGCGGCGTAGCCGTACCCGCTCACGGATCCCGCCGAGGTGCTCGACAGCGATCCCGCGACCGGTGCGTTGCGCAACGGACACGATCTCCTTACTGATGACGTGGTTCACCTGCGTGGCATGGCGGCGCTCCTTGCGTGTGCGGCGGGCCAGGCGGCGGGTGGCCGAGCGGGTCTGTCTGGCCTGGAGTTCGGCGCGTTTGCGGGCCTGCCAGCGCCGGTAGCGCGACAGACGGCGGCCCTGGTGGTTCGTGCCGTCACTGGTGGTGGCCAGGTTCACGACGCCCCGGTCCACTCCGATCCAGCCGGCCGGCTCATACGCTGCCGGCTCGGGAATGTCGCAGGTGGCCATCAAGAACCACTTCCCGCCACGCCGGACGAGATCACTCTCGCCCTTGCGGTACTGCACGAGGGTCTTGAGCTGGTCGGGTGAGCAGGCGAAGCGGACGCCCTTCATCCGCCCGTCGACGGTCCAGATCGACACCGTGCGCGCGTCGTACTGCCAGGACAGGCAGCGGTCGTCGAACGGCTGAGCCGCCTCCGGCCGGAAGGCGATCGGGGTACTGAGCGCTGTGCGGTGTCGCTTGGAGGTGGACGGGCCCAGGTTCCCGGCCTGCAGATTGGCCTTCAGGGTCGCGTAGGCATCGACGACCTTCTTCACCGCCCGCACCACCGGTTGCGCCGACAGTCCGAACGTGGCCTTCAGATCGGCGTACACCTCCTTCTGCAGGCCGTTGCGGTCTTTGAGGTGCTTGGCGAAGGCAACCTGCGAGGCGTAGGTGGCGGCCCGGTTGCAGGCGCGCAGGGTCGCCTCGAGCGCCAGCGCCTGCTCGGGCGTCGGCAGCAGCTTCACCTGCACCACCAGCTTCACAGCATCGGACCGTAGTACGACGTCCGCACACACAACCGCCGTTCACGCGACAGTCACCACAGCAGGTGACCCGCAGGACATCCGTTCGCATTCTCCGGCTCCGCCGGGCAGCCGTACGGGCGCTCCGCGCCGGTCAGAGAGCAGATGCGGCGACGCTCCGCGTCGCAGCCGCAGGAGGCGATTCCTCCCCGGCGTGAACGCCGGGGCATCCTCGCCAGA
>NZ_KQ949064.1 GCF_001514285.1 Streptomyces sp. DSM 15324 | reverse complement strand
GTCTCCTGACTTCCCTGGCGGAGGCCTGGGTGCGTGGTGTCCCCGTCGACTGGACGGCCGTGCTGGCCGGACAGGACGCCCGGACGCTCCCGCTGCCGACGTACGCCTTCCAACGTCGGCGCTACTGGTTCGATGGCGGCGCTACCCGTGGCCTTCCGCTCGAAGCCGACGTCGTTCCGTCGTCGGAGCGGCGCAACGACTGGGTGCAGCGGATCCGGGCTCATGCCGCCGCCGTGCTGGGGCATGCCGCAACAGGGGATGTCGACTCGACGCTCACCTTCAAGGCGCTGGGCTTCGATTCCGCGACCTCGGTCGAACTGCGGAACCGGCTGGTGGAGGACACGGGACTCTCGCTGCCGGCCTCCGTTCTCTTCGATCACCCCACTCCCCAGGCACTCGCCCGTCATGTACGGGGGCTGCTCGACGGTGGCGGCGACCCGGCCCCCGAGATGCCCGAGGGCCCGGTGTCCGCCTCTGAGGGTGAGCCGATCGCCATCGTGGCCATGGGCTGCCGTCTGCCCGGTGGCATCAGCACACCTCAAGAGCTCTGGGAACTCCTCTCCGCCGGCGACGACACCGTCTCCGGCTTTCCCGCCGACCGCGGCTGGGACCTGGAGAACCTGTACGACCCCGACCCGGAACATCACGGGACCACGTACGCACGCTCGGGTTCGTTCCTCTACGACGCCGGTGACTTCGACCCCGGCTTCTTCGGGATCTCGCCGCGCGAGGCCGTCGCCATGGATCCGCAGCAGCGGCTTCTCCTGGAAGCCTCCTGGGAGGCGCTGGAGCGGGCCGGGATCGACCCGGAGACGCTCCGGGAGCGCGACGGCGGAGTGTTCGTGGGAATCATGCAGCAGGAGTACGGGCCCGGACTGCACCGCGCCCCCGACTCCGTCGACGGACATCTCCTCACCGGCACGTCCTCCAGTGTGGCCAGCGGTCGGATCGCCTATGTCCTGGGACTGCGCGGACAGGCGGTGACCGTGGACACCGCGTGCTCGTCGTCGTTGGTGGCCCTGCATCTCGCGGTCCAGGCGCTGCGCGCCGGTGAGTGCTCGTTCGCGCTCGCAGGCGGCGCGACGGTGATGGCCGAGCCCGGCATCTTCGTGGAGTTCAGTCGTCAGCGGGGGCTCGCTCCGGACGGTCGGTGCAAGCCGTTCGCGGCGGGGGCGGACGGCACCGGCTGGGGTGAGGGTGTCGGGGTGCTGCTGCTGGAGCGGTTGTCGGACGCCCGTCGCCACGGTCATCCGGTGCTGGCGGTGGTGCGCGGCTCGGCGGTCAACCAGGACGGTGCGAGCAACGGGCTCACGGCGCCCAACGGTCCCGCCCAGGAGCGGGTGATCCGGGCGGCGCTCGCGAAGGCCGGGCTGTCGCCGGCCGACGTGGACGCGGTGGAGGCGCACGGCACGGGCACGACCCTGGGCGACCCGATCGAGGCGCAGGCGCTCCTCGCCACGTACGGACGGGGCCGGGATCCGGAACGGCCGTTGTGGCTGGGCTCGTTGAAGTCCAACATCGGCCACACCCAGGCTGCCGCGGGCGTGGTCGGTGTGATGAAGATGGTGCTCGCGTTGCAGCAGGGAATCCTTCCGCGCACGCTCAACGTCGACGAGCCGACTCCGCATGTCGACTGGTCGGCGGGGGCGGTGTCGCTGCTCACGGAGGCCGTGGAGTGGCCGTCGGACGAGGGGCGTCCGCGTCGCGCGGGTGTGTCGTCCTTCGGGATCAGCGGGACGAACGCGCATGTGGTGTTGGAGGAGGCTCCGGTTGTGCCGGAGGCCGAGTCCGGCCGTGCGGGTGCGGGCACGTCACCGGTGTTGGTGGCTGGTGGTGTGGTGCCGTGGGTGGTGTCGGGTCGTGGTGGTGAGGGGCTGGCGGGTCAGGCGGGTCGCCTGGCCTCGGTCGTGGGGTCTGCCGGTGGTGAGGTGCGGCCGGTGGATGTGGCGTGGTCGCTGGCGGCGACGCGTACGGCGTTCGAGAACCGGGCCGTGGTCCTGGGCGCCGAACGCGACGACTTGATCCGCGCGGTCAAGGGGCTCACGGCGGACGACGGTGTGAACCCGTCGTCCGTGGTGCGAGGGCGAGCCACTCGTGCCGCCGGTGACGTGGTGTTCGTGTTCCCGGGTCAGGGTGCCCAGTGGGTGGGTATGGGAC
>NZ_KQ949063.1 GCF_001514285.1 Streptomyces sp. DSM 15324 | reverse complement strand
GTTGCGTAGACAGCAACTGAACCGGCTGGGCCGGTCTGATGCGGAGGTGCGGCGATGGCGGGACCCCGAGTGGTGATCATCGGTGCGGGTGTCGTGGGTGCGGCGCTGGCGGACGAGATCTCCGCGCGTGGCTGGACCGAGGTGACGGTGGTCGACCAGGGGCCGCTGCCCGCCACCGGGGGCTCGACCTCACACGCCCCGGGTCTGGTCTTCCAGACCAACTCCTCCAAGACGATGACGGAGCTGGCCCGCTACACGGTGGAGAAGTTCTGCTCGCTGGAGGTGGACGGCAAGCCGTGTTTCCTCCAGGTCGGCGGCCTGGAGGTGGCCACCACCGAGGAGCGGCTGACGGAGCTGCGGCGCCGGCACGGCTGGGTGACCGCGTGGGGCATCGAGGCCCGGCTGCTGACGGCCGAGGAGTGTGTCGAGCAGCACCCGCTGCTGGACGCCGGGAAGGTGCTGGGTGGTCTGCTGGTGCCGACGGACGGTCTGGCCAAGGCGGTCCTGGCGGTGGAGGCGCAGATCCGCCGGGCGACCGAGCGGGGTGTGACGTTCCTGGCCCGGCACGAGGTCCTGGACGTCCTGCACACCGGCGGTGAGGTGAGCGGGGTGCTGACCGACCGGGGGGAGATCGCGGCGGACATCGTGGTGTGCTGCGCGGGGATCTGGGGCCCGAAGATCGCCCGTATGGCCGGCATGAACCTCCCGCTGACCCCGCTGGCGCACCAGCTCGCCTGGACCGGCCCGATCCCGGCGCTGGCCGGGCAGACCGAGGAGGCGGTCCGGCCGATCCTGCGTCACCAGGACGCGGACCTGTACTACCGGGACCGTTTCGACGCTCTGGGCATCGGCTACTACGGCCACCGCCCGATGCCGGTCTCCGCCGACGACATCCTCTCCGTCGACGAGGCCGAGGCGATGCCGTCGGTGCTGGAGTTCACCGAGGAGGACTTCGCCCCCGCCTGGAGCCAGACCCAGGCGCTGCTGCCCTCGACCCGGGAGGCGAAGGTGGAGGAGGGCATCAACGGCCTGTTCTCCTTCACCACCGACAACTTCCCCCTGCTGGGCGAGTCCCAGGACGTCAGGGGCTTCTGGGTCGCCGAAGCCGTCTGGGTCACCCACTCCGCAGGCGTCGGCCGCGCGATGGCCGAATGGCTGGTGGACGGCTACTGCTCCTCCTTCGACCTGCACGAGTGCGACGTCAACCGGTTCGAGCCGCACCAGCTGGCGCCCGAGTACGTGCTGGCGCGGGACTGCCAGAACTTCGTCGAGGTCTACGACATCCTGCACCCGCTGCAGCCCTCGGGAGACCCGCGCCCGATCCGCACCAGCCCCTTCCACACCCGGCAGAGGGAGCAGGGCGCGTTCTTCCTGGAAGCGGCCGGCTGGGAGCGCCCGCAGTGGTACGAGGCCAACGCCGCCCTGGTCGAGGGCCGCGCCATCCCCGTCCCGAACGAGTGGGCGGCGCGGTTCTGGTCGCCGGTCGTGGGCGCGGAGGCACAGGTCACCCGCGAGACGGTCGCGATGTACGACATGAGCGCGCTGAAGCGGCTGGAGGTCACCGGTCCGGGTGCGGCCGACTTCCTGGAGCGGCTGACCACCAGCAAGGTCGCCAAGTCCGTCGGCTCGGTCACCTACACCCTCTTCCTGGACCACGACGGCGGGATCCGCAGCGATGTCACGGTGGCCCGGCTGGGCCGGGACGTGTTCCAGATCGGCGCGAACGGCAACGCCGACCTGGACTGGCTGATGCGGCACCTGCCCGCCGACGGCCGTGTCCAGGTCCGCGACATCACCGCCGGGACCTGCTGCATCGGCCTGTGGGGGCCGCTGGCCCGCAAAGTTCTGCAGCCCCTGACCGACGCGGACTTCTCCGCCGATGCACTGAAGTACTTCCGCGCCCGGCGCGCCTACATCGGCAGTGTGCCGGTGACCGCGATGCGGCTGTCCTACGTCGGTGAGCTGGGCTGGGAGCTGTACACGACGGCCGACCAGGGGCAGAAGCTGTGGGACACGCTGTGGGCGGCGGCCGAGCCGCTGGGCGGGATCGTCGCCGGGCGGGGCGCGTTCAACAGTCTGCGGCTGGAGAAGGGCTACCGCTCCTTCGGCACGGACATGACCTACGAGCACGACCCCTACGAGGCCGGGATCGCCTTCGCGGTCAGGCTCGACAAGGGTGACTTCATCGGCCGTCAGGCGCTGGAGCGGCGCAAGGACGACGTGCGGCGCAGGCTGGCCTGCCTGACCATCGACGACCCGGACTCGGTCGTCATGGGCAAGGAACCCGTCTACGACGGCGACCGCCCGGTCGGTTACGTCACCAGCGCGGCCTACGGCTACACCATCGGCAAGGCCATCGCCTACGCCTGGCTGCCCGCGGACCTCGCCGTCCCCGGCACCCCGCTCCACATCGGCTACTTCGACCGGCGCGTCGACGCGGTCGTCGCCGAGGAGCCCCTGTTCGACCCGTCCATGTCCCGCCTGCGCGGCTGAACGAACCC
>NZ_KQ949062.1:2013-4020 GCF_001514285.1 Streptomyces sp. DSM 15324 | reverse complement strand
GCAGTTCAGTTTGCGCAACTCAATGTGCCCGCCCCGGGGAGGGGTGTCAAGAGGTCCCGTGACGTCGGTGAACAGCCGGAAGCGCAGCTCGCAGGGGCTCCCGGACACGGCGATGCCCGGTGGGCGGTGCGCAGCCACGCGCACCGCCCACCGGGCATGATCGACCACTTGGGAAACAGGGCTACTTGAGCCAGGCCTTCACCTTGTCGGCGTTGGCGTCCACCCACTTCTTCGCCGCCGCGTCGGGGCTCATCTTCTCCTCCGCGATGTACTTGGCCACCACGTTCTGGTCGTCGTTCGTCCAGTTGAAGTTCTTCACCAGGTTGTAGGCGGGGCTGCCGGACTTGGCGAACTTCGCACTGACGACCTTGTCCAGGTCGTAGACGGGGTAGTCGCAGGCGACCTTGGCGGCGTCGGCGTCACAGCCCTCGGTGTACGTGGGCAGGTTGACCTTGACGAGCGGGACCTCGGACAGGAACCACTGCGGCTCGTAGAAGTAGCCGATCACCCACTCCTTGTCCTTCTCCGCCTTGCGGAAGGCCTGGATGAGCGCCGTCTCACTGCCCGCGTACACCACCTTGAAGTCCAGCTTCAGGTTCTTCACCAGCGCCTCGTCGTTGGTGACGTACGACGGGTCGCCGTCCAGCAGCTGCCCCTTGCCGCCCGACTCCGAGGTCTTGAAGTTCGCCGCGTACTTGTTCAGGCTCTTGTAGTCGGTGATGTCCGGGTGCGCCTTCGCCAGCCACGGCGGCACATACCAGCCGATGATGCCCTTGTTGCCGGTCGAGCCCGCCTCCACGGCGGTCTTCTGGTCGGTGATGTACTTCTTCTTCAGGTCGTCGTGGCCCCAGTTCTCCAGGACGGCGTCGACCTCGCCCGTGCCGAAGCCCTGCCAGGCGATCTCTTCCTTCAGGTCCTTCTTGTTGACCGTACAGCCGAGGTCATGCTGTGCGACGTACGCGACGACCGCCGCGTCCGCCTCGTAGCCCACCCAGGGGTTGACCGCGAGGTTGAAGGTCCCGCACTTGCCCGAACCGCTGGAGCTGCCCGAACCAGAGGAGTCCGCTCCGACCTTCGCACCGCCGCACGCGGTGAGGGTGAGGCCGAGGACGGCCAGGCCGGCCGCGCCGGCACGCCAGTGTCTTGCCATGGTGTCCTGCTCCTTATGCGCTCGCGCGTCGCGCCGCTGCCTGAGTGATCCGGTCGAACATGACGCCGAGAAGGACGATGGCGAGACCCGCCGCCAGACCCTTCCCGTACAGCTGGCCCTGCGAGAAACCGGCCACCACGTCGTAGCCGAGGGCACCCGCCCCCACCAGGCCGCCCACCACAACCATCGACAGCACGTAGATCAGACCCTGATTCGTCGCGAGAGTCAGAGCACTGCGTGACATCGGCAGTTGAACCTTGGTGATGATCTGCCAGGTGTTGCACCCGGCCGAGGTCGCCGCCTCCACCGTCGCCTCCGGCACCGCCCGCACCCCATCCGCGACGATCTTCATCGCGACCGGCGCGGCGTACACGATCGCGGCGACGATCGCCGTGAACCGGGTCGCGCCGAACAGCGCCAGGAACGGCACCAGATAGACGAACGGCGGCATGACCTGCGCCGCGTCCAGACTCGGCCGCAGCACCCGGTCCACCATCCGGCTGCGCCCCATCCACACCCCGAACACGATGCCCAGCGCCATCACCAGCACCGTCGCCACGACGGTCGAGGCCAGGGTGGTCATCGCGTCCGACCACAGGCCCGTGCCGACCAGCAGGCCCAGGCACACCACCGTGGTGACCCCGGACCGCCGGCCGCCGAGCACGACCGCGAGGGCGACCAGCACCCCGGCCACCACCCACCACGGCGAATCGGTCAGCAGCGTCTGGAACGGATTGAGCAGACCGTTGGTGATCGCGTCCCGGAAGGCGTTGGTCAGCCCGGACAGGTTGTCCTGCGCCCAGGTCGTGGCCGTGTCGGCCGCGCTCGCGATCGCGCTTCCCGTGCTGCCCTGCCCC
>NZ_KQ949062.1:0-1138 GCF_001514285.1 Streptomyces sp. DSM 15324 | reverse complement strand
GCCCCCATGATCGACTGGTTGACGCCCATCACCACGGTCCCCTTGGACATCGGGAGCAGGACCTTCAACAGGGCCTGCCGACGCGTGGCGCCCAGGGAGTCGGCCGCCTCCGCGGTGGTCTCGGGGACCGAGCGGATGGCGTGCGCGGTGATGCGGATCGCCGGCGGGGCCGCGTAGATCGCCGTGGTGATCACGGTCGAGGCGCCGCCGATCAGGAAGAACAGGGTCAGCGGGGCCAGGTAGACGAAGGTCGGCATCGTCTGCATGAAGTCCAGGAACGGGGTCGCGACCCGGTTGAACCGGTCCGACAGCCCCGCCCACACCCCCAGCGGGATCGCGAACAGCAAGGCGACCAGGACCGCCGAGAGGGTCAGGGCCAGGGTGTCCATGCTCTCCTGCCACAGCCCCTGCAACCCCATGAACGTGAACCCGGCCACCGCCAGCAGCGCCACCCGCCAGTTCCCCACCGCCCACGAGACATACCCGGCGACGCCCACGACCCCCAGCCAGCCGATCTGCGGCACCGGCCGCGCGTCGGACGGCTGCGAGATCAGATCCCGGACGAAGGTCACCAGGCCGTCGATCACCAGCCGGATCTCGTTGAAGAAATACAGGAACAGCGGACTGGAATTGCGGTTCGCGCCGATGGAGTCGTTGACGTCGTTGAACCAGCGGTGCAGACCCGTCAGATCGGCCGCGGCCAGGGTCAGGGTCTGCCTGCCCCGCAGGACCGCGAAGAGCAGCAGCCAGACGACGAGGATCGCGCCGAGCACCATGGGCCGGCTGATCTTCCGGCGGGGAGTGGCGGGCGCGGCCTGCGCGGCCGTCTCCGTGGTGTCCGGTTTCTCGATGGCGACGGTCATCACCTGCCGCCTTCCTGCCCCGCGACGACCGCGAGGATCTCCTCGTCCCCCACGATCCCGAGCAGCTTGCCGTCCTCGACGACCTTCACCGGCTTCTCCGCCGCCAGCACCGCCCGCGTCGCCTCCCGCACCACCACGTCCGGACCCAGCTCCGGCCCGTCCAGCGCGTCACCGTCAACCGGCGCCCGCATGATCCACCGCAACGTCAGCACATCACCGCGCGGCACGTCCTTCACGAACTCCCGCACATAGTCGTCCGCCGGCGCCCCCACCAA
>NZ_KQ949061.1:2023-4038 GCF_001514285.1 Streptomyces sp. DSM 15324 | reverse complement strand
ACGGTTCAGGTTGCGCAACTCAATGTGCCCGCCGTCCCCGTGGGTGTCAAGGGGTGCGGAACCCGGGAAAAACGGGCCCGGACACGGCAATGCCCGGTGGGCGGAGCGCGGAGATCGCGCCCCGCCCACCGGGCGGGTTCCGACCGGTCGGCGAGCCTCAGGAGGCCGGGGCTACTTCAGCCAGGCCTTGACCTTGTCCGGGTTGGCGTCGACCCACTTCTTCGCGGCCGCGTCGGGGCTCATCTTGTCCTCGGCGATGTACTTGGCCACCACGTTCTGGTCGTCGTTGGCCCAGGTGAAGTTCTTCACCAGGTCGTAGGCGGGGCTGCCGGACTTGGCGAACTTCGCGCTGACGACCTTGTCGAGCTTGTACACCGGGTAGTCGCAGGCGACCTTGGCGGCGTCGGCGTCACAGCCCTCGGTGTACGTGGGCAGGTTGACCTTGACGAGCGGAACCTCGGACAGGAACCACTGCGGCTCGTAGAAGTAGCCGATCACCCACTCCTTGTCCTTCTCCGCCTTGCGGAAGGCCTGGATGAGCGCCGTCTCACTGCCCGCGTACACCACCTTGAAGTCCAGCTTCAGGTTCTTCACCAGCGCCTCGTCGTTGGTGACGTACGACGGGTCGCCGTCCAGCAGCTGCCCCTTGCCGCCCGACTCCGAGGTCTTGAAGTTGGCCGCGTACTTGTTCAGGCTCTTGTAGTCGGTGATGTCCGGGTGCGCCTTCGCCAGCCACGGCGGCACGTACCAGCCGATCAGGCCTTCGTTGCCGGTGGGGCCGGCGTCGACCGCGGTCTTCTGGTCGGTCATGTACTTCTTCTTGAGGTCGTCGTGGCCCCAGTTCTCGACGACGGCGTCGACCTCACCCGTCCCGAAGCCCTGCCAGGCGATCTCTTCCTTCAGGTCCTTCTTGTTGACCGTACAGCCGAGCTCATGCTGTGCGACGTAGGCTATGACCGCCGCGTTGGCCTCGTAGCCCACCCAGGGGTTGACCGCGAGGTTGAAGGTGCCGCACTTGCCCGAACCGCTGGAGCTGCCCGAGCTGCCGGCCTGCGAGGAGCTGTCTCCGACCTTCGTCCCGCCGCAGGCGGTGAGCGTGAGGCCGAGGACGGCCAGGCCCACCACGCCGGCTCTCCAGTGTGTCGCTTGTCCTGCCATGGTCAGTTGCTCCTTATGCGCTCGCGCGTCGCGCCGCTGCCTGAGTGATCCGGTCGAACATGACGCCGAGAAGGACGATGGCGAGACCCGCCGCCAGACCCTTCCCGTACAGCTGGCCCTGCGAGAAACCGGCCACCACGTCGTAGCCGAGGGCACCCGCCCCCACCAGGCCGCCCACCACAACCATCGACAGCACGTAGATCAGACCCTGATTCGTCGCGAGAGTCAGAGCACCGCGTGACATCGGCAGTTGAACCTTGGTGATGATCTGCCAGGTGTTGCACCCGGCCGAGGTCGCCGCCTCCACCGTCGCCTCCGGCACCGCCCGCACCCCATCCGCGACGATCTTCATCGCGACCGGCGCGGCATAGACGAGGGCGGCGACGATCGCTGTGAACCGGGTCGCGCCGAACAGCGCCAGGAACGGCACCAGATAGACGAACGGCGGCATGACCTGCGCCGCGTCCAGACTCGGCCGCAGCACCCGGTCCACCATCCGGCTGCGCCCCATCCACACCCCGAACACGATGCCCAGCGCCATCACCAGCACCGTCGCCACGACAGTCGAGGCCAGGGTGGTCATCGCGTCCGACCACAGGCCCGTGCCGACCAGCAGGCCCAGGCACACCACCGTGGTGACCCCGGACCGCCGGCCGCCGAGCACGACCGCGAGGGCGACCAGCACCCCGGCCACCACCCACCACGGCGAATCGGTCAGCAGCGTCTGGAACGGATTGAGCAGACCGTTGGTGATCGCGTCCCGGAAGGCGTTGGTCAGCCCCGAGAGGTTGTCCTGCGCCCAAGTGGTCGCGGTGTCGGCCGCGCTCGCGATCGAACTGCCGAGGCTGCCCTCGCCG
>NZ_KQ949061.1:0-1138 GCF_001514285.1 Streptomyces sp. DSM 15324 | reverse complement strand
GCGGCCATGATGGTCTGGTTGACGCCCATCACCACGGTCCGCTTGGACATCGGGAGCAGGACCTTCAGCAGGGCCTGCCTGCGGGTGGCACCCAGGGAGTCGGCCGCCTCGACCGTCGTCGTCGGCACGGAGCGGATCGCGTGCGCGGTGATGCGGATCGCCGGGGGCGCGGCGTAGATGAGTGTCGCGATGGCCGCGGAGGCGCCGCCGATCAGGAAGAACAGGGTCAGCGGGGCCAGGTAGACGAAGGTCGGCATCGTCTGCATGAAGTCCAGGAACGGGGTCACGGCCCGGTTGAACCGGTCCGACAGCCCCGCCCACACCCCCAGCGGGATCGCGAACAGCAAGGCGACCAGGACCGCCGAGAGGGTCAGGGCCAGGGTGTCCATGCTCTCCTGCCACAGCCCCTGCAACCCCATGAACGTGAACCCGGCCACCGCCAGCAGCGCCACCCGCCAGTTCCCCACCGCCCACGAGACATACCCGGCGACGCCCACGACCCCCAGCCAGCCGATCTGCGGCACCGGCCGGGCACCGGACGGCTGCGAGATCAGATCCCGGACGAAGGTCACCAGGCCGTCGATCACCAGCCGGATCTCGTTGAAGAAATACAGGAACAGCGGACTGGAATTGCGGTTCGCGCCGATGGAGTCGTTGACGTCGTTGAACCAGCGGTGCAGACCCGTCAGATCGGCCGCGGCCAGGGTCAGGGTCTGCCTGCCCCGCAGGACCGCGAAGAGCAGCAGCCAGACCAGCAGGATCGCACCGAGCACCATGGGCCGGCTGAGCTTGAACGCCCTCCTGGCCGGAGCGGTCGGCAGCGGGGACCCGGTCTCTTGGGGTTTTTCGATGGCGACGGTCATCACCTGCCGCCTTCCTGCCCCGCGACGACCGCGAGGATCTCCTCGTCCCCCACGATCCCGAGCAGCTTGCCGTCCTCGACGACCTTCACCGGCTTCTCCGCCGCCAGCACCGCCCGCGTGGCCTCCCGCACCACCACGTCCGGACCCAGCTCCGGCCCGTCCAGCGCGTCACCGTCCACCGGCGCCCGCATGATCCACCGCAACGTCAGCACATCACCGCGCGGCACGTCCTTCACGAACTCCCGCACATAGTCGTCCGCCGGCGCCCCCACCAG
>NZ_KQ949060.1 GCF_001514285.1 Streptomyces sp. DSM 15324 | reverse complement strand
GGCTCCTGACCTCGCTGGCGGAGGCCTGGGTGCGTGGTGTCCCCGTCGACTGGACGGCCGTGCTGGCCGGACAGGACGCCCGGACGGTCCCGCTGCCGACGTACGCCTTCCAGCACCGGCGCTACTGGCTGGACACCCCCGAACCCGCCCCCGCCGGCCCCTCCGTGGACGAGGTGGACGCCCGTTTCTGGGAGGCCGTCGAGCGCGAGGACCTGGAAGCGCTGGCGGAGACGCTGCGCGTGTCCGACAGTGAGTCGCTGGCCGGTGTCCTTCCCGCGTTGTCGGGGTGGCGCCGGGAGCAGGCGGCCCGGTCGGTGGTGGACGGCTGGCGGTACAAGGTGGTCTGGAAGCCGGTCGGCCGGGACGTCCGGGACGCGGCCCTGACCGGCGACTGGCTGCTCGTCGTTCCCCAGGGACACCATGACACCGCACTGGTCACCACCCTCTCCGACGGGCTGGCCGCCCACGGCGCCGAGGTCCGTGTCCTCGGACTCACCGCGCGGCATGCGGAGTGCGAGGCGCTGAAGTCCGCGCTCGACGAGGCGTCGGCCGACGCCTCGGCGCCGTTCAGCGGTGTGCTGTCGCTGCTGGGCCTGGACGAGGACCCGTTGCCCGATCACCCCGTGCTGTCCACCGGGGCCGCCCTCACCGTCTCCCTTCTCCAGGCGCTCGGCCGGGTCGGGGTGAGCGCGCCCCTGTGGTGTGTCACGCAAGGTGCCGTGGCTGTCGGCGACCAGGAACCGGTCGCCCGGCCGGCCCAGGCGGCTGTATGGGGCCTGGGCAGGGTCGCGGCCCTGGAGTGCCCGGAACGCTGGGGCGGACTGGTCGACCTCCCCGAGCGGCTCGACGGCCGGGGGGCGGCCACCCTGTGCGCCGTCCTGGCCTCCCGCGGCGACAGCGCCGAGGACCAGGTGGCGCTGCGCGCCCACAGCACCTTCGTACGGCGTCTGGTTCCGGCCCCGCTCTCCGCAAGCGGGAACCCGGCTGCCGGGCGGCGGCACTGGAAGCCCCGCGGTACGGCCCTCGTGACCGGCGGAACCGGGGCGCTCGGTGCGCATGTCGCCCGGTGGCTGGCGCGCGGCGGTGCCGAGGACGTGGTCCTGGTCGGCCGACGTGGCCGGTCCGACGACGCGGCCCTCACGGAGCTGGAGACCGAACTCGCCGGTCTGGGAGCCCGGTTGAGCGTCGAGGCGTGTGATGTCGCCGACAGCGCGGCGCTGGGAGAGCTGTTGGGCTCCCTGCGCGCCGACGGACGTACGGTTCGTACGGTGGTGCACGCCGCCGGTGTGGGCACCCTCGGAACGCTCGACGACCTCAGCACGGCGGAGTTCGCCGAGGTCGCCGGGGGCAAGGTCGCCGGGGCTCGGCACCTCATCGAGGCCCTGGACCCGGCCGAGACCGACGCGCTGATCTTCTTCTCCTCGATCTCCGGCGTCTGGGGCGTCGCCGACCACGCGGCCTACGCCGCCGCCAACGCCTCTCTGGACGCCCTCGCCGAGCACGCACGCCGCACCCGTGGGCTCGCGGCGCTCTCGGTGGCCTGGGGGCCCTGGGACGGCGGCGGCATGATCGCCGAGGACATGCGCGATCCGCTGCGCCGCCGGGGCATCCCCGTCATCGCCGCGGAACCCGCGATGGTGGCCCTGCAGGACGCACTCGACCACGATGACACGGTCGTCGCCGTCGCCGACGTCGACTGGGGCCGCTTCGTACCCGTCTTCAGCGCCGTGCGCCCCGCCCCGCTCATCGCCGCACTGGAACCGAAGGACGAGACCGCCGGCGGCGAGCGGTCCCGTGCCGGGGAAAGGGACGGGCGCGGGACGGACCCGGCCGCCTCGACCCTGGCGCAGCGGCTCGCGGCCCTCCCCGCCGTCGAGCACGACCGCTTCGTACAGGACCTCGTGCGGTCCGAGGCGGCCGCCGTACTCGGTCATGACTCGGCGGACTCCGTCGACGCCGCCTACGCCTTCAAGGAGCTGGGCTTCGACTCGGTCAGCGCAGTCGAGCTGCGCAACCGTCTCGTCTCCCGTACGGGGCTGAAGATCCCGACCACCGTCGTCTTCGACCACCCCAGTCCGCTCGCCCTCGCCGCCCACCTCCGCCTGCTCGCCGTCGGGGACCCTGCCGGCCCGCGGCAGGACGCGGAGTCGGTCGCCGCGGTTGCCGTTTCCCGTGCGCCTGCCCCCGACGACGACCTCATCGCCGTCGTCGGCATGGGCTGCCGCTATCCGGGCGGCATCGCGTCCCCTGACGACCTCTGGCGCGTCGTCGTCGAGGGCGAGGACGTGATCACCGGCTTCCCCGCCGACCGGGGCTGGGACACGACCCGGCTCTACCACCCCGACCCCGACCGGAACGGCACCAGCTACGTCCGGCACGGAGGATTCCTGCACGACGCCGGGGAGTTCGACGCGGCCTTCTTCGGGATCTCCCCCCGCGAGGCGGCGGCCATGGATCCCCAGCAGCGACTGCTCCTGGAGACGTCGTGGGAGGCCTTCGAGCAGGCCGGCATCGACCCGAGGACGCTGCGCGGCAGCAGCACCGGCGTCTTCACGGGCCTCACGGACCAGAACTACGGCACCCTGCTCAGCCGCGGCGCCGACGGCACCGAGGGCTATCTCGTCACCGGCGCCTCGACCGCCGTCGCCTCGGGCCGCGTCTCCTACGTCCTCGGCCTGGAGGGACCCGCGGTGACCGTGGACACCGCGTGCTCGTCGTCGCTGGTCGCACTGCATCTCGCGGTACGGGCCCTGCGGTCCGGCGAGTGCTCGATGGCGCTGGCGGGCGCCGCGATGGTCATGGCCGACCCGGCGCCCTTCGTGGGCTTCAGCCGGCAGCGGGGCCTCGCCCCCGACGGCCGGTGCAAGCCCTTCGCCGAAGCCGCCGACGGCTTCTCCCTCGCCGAGGGTGTGGGAGTGCTGCTGCTGGAACGGCTGTCGGACGCCCGTCGCCACGGTCATCCGGTGCTGGCGGTGGTGCGCGGCTCGGCGATCAACCAGGACGGTGCGAGCAACGGCCTGACCGCGCCCAACGGTCCCTCGCAGCAACGAGTGATCCGTGCCGCGCTCACGGATGCCCGCCTCACCGCCGGTGAGGTGGATGTCGTCGAGGCGCACGGCACGGGCACACGGCTCGGCGACCCGATCGAGGCGCAGGCCCTGCTGGCGACGTACGGCCAGGACAGGCCCGCCGACCGGCCGTTGTACATCGGTTCGCTCAAGTCGAACATCGGCCACACCCAGACCGCCTCCGGTATGGCGGGCGTGATGAAGATGGTGCTCGCCATGCGGCACGGCCTCGTGCCCGGAACCCTGCACGTCGACGCGCCGTCCTCGCATGTCGACTGGTCGGCGGGGGCGGTGTCGCTGCTGACCGAGGCCGTGGAGTGGCCGCAGGCCGAAGGCCGTCCGCGCCGCGCCGGTGTGTCGTCCTTCGGGATCAGCGGCACGAACGCGCATGTGGTGTTGGAGGAGGCTCCGGTTGTGCCGGAGGCCGGGTCCGGCCGTGCGGGTGCGGGTACGTCACCGGTGTTGGTGGCTGGTGGTGTGGTGCCGTGGGTGGTGTCGGGTC
>NZ_KQ949059.1:2441-4042 GCF_001514285.1 Streptomyces sp. DSM 15324 | reverse complement strand
CCAGTAGGTGATTTGTTGGGTGAGGAGGCTGTTGGTGTTGTCGTGGTGGCCGAGGAGGTCGTTTTGCCAGAGGGTGTAGTCGGCGTAGTGGACGGGGAGGGGGGTCCAGGTGGGTGGGGTGTGGTGGGTGCGTGCGGTGTAGGCGTGGGTGAGGTCGGTTGCGAGGGGGTTGAGTGACCAGCCGTCGCCGGCGATGTGGTGGAGGGTGAGGAGGAGGATGTGTTCGTGGGGTGTGAGGGCGAAGAGGTGGGCGCGCAGGGGGTGTTCGGTGTCGAGGTGGAAGGGGTGGCGGGCGGCGGTGGTGAGTTGGGTGGGTAGTTGTTGTGGGGTGGTGTGGGTGAGGGGGAGGGGTGTTGCGGTGGGCTGGGGTTGGTGGATGTGTTGGGTGGGTGTGCCGGTGGTTTGGGGGTAGGTGGTGCGGAGGCTTTCGTGGCGGGTGATGACGTCGGTGAGGGCTTGGTGGAGTGCGGTGTGGTTGAGGTGGCCGGTGAGGCGGAGGGCGAGGGGGATGTTGTAGGTGGGGCTGGGGCCTTCGAGTTGGTGGAGGAACCAGAGGCGGCGTTGGGCGTAGGAGAGGGGTAGGGGGTTTGGGCGGGGGCGGGGGGTGAGTGGGGGGCGGGTGGGGTTGTGGTGGTTGAGGTGGTGGGTGAGGCGGGCTGGGGTGCTGGCTTCGAAGATGGTGCGGATGGTTGTTTCGGTGTTGAAGGTGGTGCGGATGCGGGCGGTGAGGCGGGTGGCGAGGAGGGAGTGGCCGCCGAGGTCGAAGAAGTCGTCGTCGGGGTTGATGTGGGGCAGGCCGAGGGTTTGGGCGAAGAGGTCGCACAGGATGTGTTCTTGGGGGGTGCGTGGGGGGCGGGTGGTGGTGTTGGTGGGGGTGGGGGTGGGGGTGGGTGTGGGGAGGGCGGTGCGGTCGAGTTTGCCGTTGGGGGTGAGGGGGAGGGTGGTGAGGGGGATGATGTGTGTGGGGAGCATGTAGTCGGGGAGGTGGTGGGTGAGGTAGGTGCGCAGGGTGTGGGGGTCGGGTGTGGTGTGGGGGGTGGGTATGACGTAGGCGGTCAGGCGTGTCTCGCCGGTGTGGTCTGTGTGGGCGAGGACGGTGGCTTGGGTGATGTGGGGGTGGTGGGTGAGGGCTGTTTCGATTTCGCCGGGTTCGATGCGGTGGCCGCGGATTTTGAGTTGGTCGTCGGCGCGGCCGTGGAATTCGAGGTGGCCTTGGGGTGTCCAGCGGGCGAGGTCGCCGGTGCGGTACATGCGGTCGCCGGGGTGTCCGTAGGGGTCGGCGGTGAAGCGTTGGGCGGTCAGGGCGGGGCGGTGCAGGTAGCCGCGGGCGAGGCCGGGGGTGTTGGTGTAGAGCTCGCCGGTGGTGCCGGGGGGGACGGGGCGCAGGGCGTCGTCGAGGAGGTAGACGCGGACGTTGTCGATGGGGCGGCCCAGGGGGGCGGTGGGGGGCCAGTGGGCGGGGTCGGCGGGCAGGGTGTGGGCGGTGAGGACCTGGGCTTCGGTGGGTCCGTAGTGGTTGTGCAGACGCCGGGGGGTGTGCTGGTGGAAGGCGCGGAGCTGGCGGCTGAGGGTGAGTGCCTCGCCGGCCTGGGCGATCTCGG
>NZ_KQ949059.1:0-1967 GCF_001514285.1 Streptomyces sp. DSM 15324 | reverse complement strand
TTCGGTGGCGGCTTCGGCGAGTGCGTGGAGCACGGTGGTGGGTGCGAACACTTCGTTGACGTGGTGCTGCTGGAGCCAGGTGGCGAAGAGGTGGGGGTCGCGGCGGGTGTCCTCGTCGGGGATGAGCAGGGTCTTGCCGAACAGCAGGGCGGAGAGTGTTTCCTGGACGGAGACGTCGAAGCTGAGCGCGGTGAACTGGGCGGTGCGGGTACCGGGGCCGCCGCCGAGCTGGCGGTGGTGCCAGCGCAGCATGTTCGCCACGCCCAGTCCGGTCATCTGCACGGCCTTGGGCCGGCCCGTGGAGCCGGAGGTGTAGATGACGTAGGCGGGGTGGGCGTGGGTGAGCGGGCCGGTGCGTTCCTGCGGGCCCGGATCGGTGTGGGGGCAGGCGCCGGTCAGCGCGAGCGTGTGCGGGTCGTCCAGGACCAGTACCGGTGTGGGGTCGTCGTCGGGCATCGAGGCGTGGGTCCTGCCGGTGGTGAGCAGGACGGCCGGGCGGGCGTCACCGAGCATGAACCCGATCCGCGCACGGGGAAGCCCGGGATCCAGGGGCAGGTGCGCCGCGCCCGCCTTGAGGACCGCCAGGACGGCGACGACCTGATCGAAAGACCGCTCCAGGGCAAGCGCGACGATGCTCTCCGGTCCGATACCCCGCCGGATCAGGGCATGGGCCAGACGGTTGGCACGCCGGTTCAACTCCCCGTAGGAGAGGGTGACCTGGCCGAAACAGGCCGCGGGCGCGTCCGGAGTGGCCGCCACCTGCGCCTCGAACTGCTCGGAAGCAAAAGCAGTTCACCGCCCGCCTCGGTGTCGTTCCAGGTTTCCAGCAGCCACCGCGTTCCTCGGCGGTGGTGACATCCACCCGGCCCGCCGGCACTCCCGGATCATCGGCCATGGCGGTCAGGACCAGCAGCAAGCGGTCGAGCAGCCCCTTGGCTGTGGTGTGGTCGAAGAGGTCGTCGCGGTAGTCCAGCCGCAGATACAAGCGCCGGCCCGGCGCGGCGACCAGGGTCAGCGGATAGTGGGTGGCATCCCGGCCGCGCTCCAGAGCCGGCACGACCCGCACTCCCGCATCCAGCCCGGCGGCGACATCCTGCGCGGGTCCGTCCCAGGGATAGTTCTCGAACACCATCATGGTGTCGAAGAGCTCCGGAATGCCGGTGAGCTGCTGGATCTCCGACAACCCCAGATGATGGTGCGGACCGAGCGAGGACTGCGCTTCCTGAAGACCACCGATCAGCTCCGACAGCGACTGCCCCGGCGAAACCCGCACCCGCACCGGCACGATGTTGATGAACAGGCCCACCATCGACTCGACATCCGGCAGCTGCGGGGTCCGGCCCGAGACGATCGCACCGAACACCACGTCCCGCTGTCCCGTCGCACGGCTGAGCACCAGCCCCCAGGCGGCCTGCAGGACCGTGTTCACCGTCACCCCGAGCTGCTTCGCCCGCGCCCGCAACGCCCCGCTCAGCTCCCCCGACGCCTCGGTCACCACCCGTTCAGGCAGACGAGGAGAACGCGAAGGGTCCGCCGGAGCGAGCCGCGTGGCCTGCTCCACCCCGGCCAGTTCCCGCTGCCACGCCTGCCGGGCCGCCGCCCGGTCCTGCCCGCCCAGCCAGGCCAGATAGTCCCGGAACGGTGTCACCCCCGGCAACACCGACACGTCCCCGCCACTGGCATACAGGGCGAACAACTCCCGTGCCACGATCGGCGTCGACCACCCGTCCAACAGAATGTGATGACTCGTCAGCAGCAGACAGTGCCGCTCCTCCGCCAGCCGGACCAGGGTGAACCGCAGCAACGGCGCCCGCGCCATGTCGAACCGGCGCCCGTAGTCCTCCCGCCCCAACCGGGCCAGCTCCGCCTGCGCCCCTGCCTCCCCCAGGTCACTCAGGTCCACCTCGGCCCACGGCACCGTCACCCCGGCCGGAATCACCTGCACCGGCTGACCATCCGTCACCTGC
>NZ_KQ949058.1:1458-3837 GCF_001514285.1 Streptomyces sp. DSM 15324 | reverse complement strand
GGGTGGCTGGTCGTTGTTTGAGAACTGCACAGTGGACGCGAGCATCTGTGGCCAAGTTTTTAAGGGCGCACGGTGGATGCCTTGGCACCAGGAACCGATGAAGGACGTGGGAGGCCACGATAGTCCCCGGGGAGTCGTCAACCAGGCTTTGATCCGGGGGTTTCCGAATGGGGAAACCCGGCAGTCGTCATGGGCTGTCACCCGCTGCTGAACACATAGGCAGTGTGGAGGGAACGCGGGGAAGTGAAACATCTCAGTACCCGCAGGAAGAGAAAACAACCGTGATTCCGGGAGTAGTGGCGAGCGAAACCGGATGAGGCCAAACCGTATGCGTGTGAGACCCGGCAGGGGTTGCGCATGCGGGGTTGTGGGATCTCTCTTCCACGGTCTGCCGGCCGTGGGACGAGTCAGAAACCGTTGATGTAGGCGAAGGACATGCGAAAGGTCCGGCGTAGAGGGTAAGACCCCCGTAGTCGAAACGTCAGCGGCTCGTTTGAGAGACACCCAAGTAGCACGGGGCCCGAGAAATCCCGTGTGAATCTGGCGGGACCACCCGCTAAGCCTAAATATTCCCTGGTGACCGATAGCGGATAGTACCGTGAGGGAATGGTGAAAAGTACCGCGGGAGCGGAGTGAAATAGTACCTGAAACCGTGTGCCTACAAGCCGTGGGAGCGTCGGAACAAGGCTTGCCTTGTTCTCGTGACTGCGTGCCTTTTGAAGAATGAGCCTGCGAGTTTGCGGTGTGTTGCGAGGTTAACCCGGGTGGGGTAGCCGTAGCGAAAGCGAGTCCGAACAGGGCGTTTTAGTAGCACGCTCAAGACCCGAAGCGGAGTGATCTAGCCATGGGCAGGTTGAAGCGGAGGTAAGACTTCGTGGAGGACCGAACCCACCAGGGTTGAAAACCTGGGGGATGACCTGTGGTTAGGGGTGAAAGGCCAATCAAACTCCGTGATAGCTGGTTCTCCCCGAAATGCATTTAGGTGCAGCGTCGTGTGTTTCTTGCCGGAGGTAGAGCACTGGATAGGCGATGGGCCCTACCGGGTTACTGACCTTAGCCAAACTCCGAATGCCGGTAAGTGAGAGCGCGGCAGTGAGACTGTGGGGGATAAGCTCCATGGTCGAGAGGGAAACAGCCCAGAGCATCGACTAAGGCCCCTAAGCGTACGCTAAGTGGGAAAGGATGTGGAGTCGCAGAGACAACCAGGAGGTTGGCTTAGAAGCAGCCACCCTTGAAAGAGTGCGTAATAGCTCACTGGTCTAGTGATTCCGCGCCGACAATGTAGCGGGGCTCAAGCGTACCGCCGAAGTCGTGTCATTGCAGCAGATAGCCCCAACGGGTGCTGTGATGGGTAGGGGAGCGTCGTGTGCCGGGTGAAGCAGCACCGGAAGGTAGTTGTGGACGGTTCACGAGTGAGAATGCAGGCATGAGTAGCGATTCACACGTGAGAAACGTGTGCGCCGATTGACTAAGGGTTCCTGGGTCAAGCTGATCTGCCCAGGGTAAGTCGGGACCTAAGGCGAGGCCGACAGGCGTAGTCGATGGATAACCGGTTGATATTCCGGTACCCGCTGTGAAGCGTCAAACATCGAACCCATTAATGCTAAGGCCGTGAAGCCGCCCCGGAGCCTTCGGGCAAAGGGGAGTGGTGGAGCCGCTGATCCAAGGTGGTAGTAGGTGAGTGATGGGGTGACGCAGGAAGGTAGTCCAGCCCGGGCGGTGGTTGTCCCGGGGTAAGGGTGTAGGCCGTGCGGTAGGCAAATCCGTCGCACACAAGGCTGAGACCTGATGCCGAGCCGATTGTGGTGAAGTGGATGATCCTATGCTGTCGAGAAAAGCCTCTAGCGAGTTTCATGGCGGCCCGTACCCTAAACCGACTCAGGTGGTCAGGTAGAGAATACCGAGGCGTTCGGGTGAACTATGGTTAAGGAACTCGGCAAAATGCCCCCGTAACTTCGGGAGAAGGGGGGCCACGCCTGGTGAGGGGACTTGCTTCCCGAGCTGGGGGTGGCCGCAGAGACCAGCGAGAAGCGACTGTTTACTAAAAACACAGGTCCGTGCGAAGCCGTAAGGCGATGTATACGGACTGACGCCTGCCCGGTGCTGGAACGTTAAGGGGACCGGTTAGTCGAGATTCGTCTCGGCGAAGCTGAGAACTTAAGCGCCAGTAAACGGCGGTGGTAACTATAACCATCCTAAGGTAGCGAAATTCCTTGTCGGGTAAGTTCCGACCTGCACGAATGGCGTAACGACTTCTCGACTGTCTCAACCATAGGCCCGGTGAAATTGCACTACGAGTAAAGATGCTCGTTTCGCGCAGCAGGACGGAAAGACCCCGGGACCTTTACTACAGTTTGATATTGGTGTTCGGTTCGGCTT
>NZ_KQ949058.1:0-635 GCF_001514285.1 Streptomyces sp. DSM 15324 | reverse complement strand
TTCAGGTGGAGTCGTCGTTGAAATACCACTCTGGTCGTGCTGGATGTCTAACCTGGGTCCGTGATCCGGATCAGGGACAGTGTCTGATGGGTAGTTTAACTGGGGCGGTTGCCTCCTAAAGGGTAACGGAGGCGCCCAAAGGTTCCCTCAGCCTGGTTGGCAATCAGGTGTTGAGTGTAAGTGCACAAGGGAGCTTGACTGTGAGACCGACGGGTCGAGCAGGGACGAAAGTCGGGACTAGTGATCCGGCGGTGGCTTGTGGAAGCGCCGTCGCTCAACGGATAAAAGGTACCCCGGGGATAACAGGCTGATCTTCCCCAAGAGTCCATATCGACGGGATGGTTTGGCACCTCGATGTCGGCTCGTCGCATCCTGGGGCTGGAGTCGGTCCCAAGGGTTGGGCTGTTCGCCCATTAAAGCGGTACGCGAGCTGGGTTTAGAACGTCGTGAGACAGTTCGGTCCCTATCCGCTGTGCGCGTAGGAGTCTTGAGAAGGGCTGTCCCTAGTACGAGAGGACCGGGACGGACGAACCTCTGGTGTGCCAGTTGTTCTGCCAAGGGCATGGCTGGTTGGCTACGTTCGGGAGGGATAACCGCTGAAAGCATCTAAGCGGGAAGCCTGCTTCGAGATGAGG
>NZ_KQ949057.1 GCF_001514285.1 Streptomyces sp. DSM 15324 | reverse complement strand
ACTCACACCGAACGACGACACACCGGCACGACGCGGACGCTCGCCCGTCTGCGGCCACTCCCGCGCCTCCGTCAGCAGCTCCACCGCACCCGCCGACCAGTCCACCTTCGACGACGGCACATCCGCATGCAGTGTCCGCGGCAGCACACCGTGCCGCATCGCCTCGACCATCTTGATGACGCCGGCGACACCGGAGGCGGCCTGTGTGTGCCCGACGTTGGACTTCAACGAGCCCAGCAGCAGCGGCCGTTCCCGGTTCTGGCCGTAGGTCGCGATGAGCGCCTCGGCCTCGATCGGGTCGCCCAGGGCCGTTCCCGTGCCATGGGCCTCGACCGCGTCCACGTCACCGGTGGACAGCCCGGCGCTCGCCAGGGCGGCGCGGATCACCCGCTGCTGGGACAGCCCGTTCGGGGCGGTGAGGCCGTTGCTGGCGCCGTCCTGGTTGACGGCCGAACCGCGCACGACCGCCAGCACCGGATGCCCGTTGCGCCGCGCGTCCGACAGCCGCTCCAGCAGCAGCACGCCGACGCCTTCGGCCCACGAGGTGCCGTCGGCGGAGTCGGAGAAGGCCTTCGAGCGGCCGTCCGGGGCCAGTCCGCGCTGCCGGCTGAACTCGATGAAGAGGCCGGGAGTGGGCATCACGGTCACGCCGCCGGCCAGGGCGAGTCCGCACTCGCCGGCCCGCAGCGCCTGTACCGCCAGATGCAGGGCGACGAGGGACGACGAACACGCCGTGTCCACCGTGACCGCGGGCCCCTCCAGACCGAGGGTGTAGGCGATACGGCCGGAGATCACGCTGGAGGACTTGCCCGTCAGGAGGTAGCCCTCGACGCTCTCCGGGGCCTCGTGCAGGCGGGCACCGTAGTCCTGGTAGGTCATGCCGGCGAAGACGCCGGTCGCGGTGCCCTTGAGGGAGGTCGGGTCGATACCGGCCCGCTCGATGGTCTCCCAGGACGCCTGCAGCAGCAGCCGCTGCTGGGGGTCCATCGCGAGTGCTTCGCGCGGGGAGATACCGAAGAACACCGGGTCGAACTCGGCGGCGTCGTAGAGGAATCCGCCCTCGCGGGCATACGTCCTGCCGGGCCGGCCGGGGTCCGGGTCGTACAGTCCCTCGATGTCCCAGCCACGGTCGGTGGGGAAGCCGGAGACGGCGTCCTGGCCACGTACGAGCAACTGCCACAGCTGCTCGGGAGTCTGCACGTCACCGGGCAGCCGGCAGCCCATCGCGACGATCGCGATCGGTTCGTCGCGGTGCTCGGCACCGGCCGCGGGTGCGCTCTCACGATTCGCGGTCAGGGCAGTGGCGGGCTCCGGCTGGTCCTGCGCCCCGAGCAGTTCAGCGTGCAGGTGCCGGGCCAGGCGCGTGATCGTCGGATGATCGAACACCGCGCCGGTGGCCAGTCGCAGCCCGGTGGCGGCGTTCAGCCGGTTACGCAGCTCCATGACCCGCATCGAGTCGAAGCCGAGTTCCTTGAAGGCGCGCCCGACCGCGACCGCGTCCGTGTCGGTGTGCCCGAGGACCACGGCCGCGTGGGTGCGGACCAGCTCGGTCAGGGTGCGCTCCTGCTCGCCGGGAGCAAGCCCCGCGAGCCGTTGCGCCAGCGCCGTACCGGGCGGCACGGCCCCGTCGGTGGGGCCAGGGCCCGCGAGACCGTCGGCTGCCGCCGGTGTGCCGGCCCGCAGTGCCTCCGGCACCCCGTCGAACAGCCGGGTCGATCGCGTCGGCGCATACGCCGCGACGAACCGCTCCCAGTCCACGTCGGCGACGGCGAGGAACGGCCGGTCGGGGCCCGTCGCCTGTGCCAGGGCCTCGATAGCGGCCTCCGGCGCCATGGTGATCAGTCCGCGACGCCGCATCCGCTCGTCCGTGTCGTCCCCGACCATGCCGCCGCCGCCCCACGTGCCCCAGGCCAGGGACAGCGCGGGCAGCCCACGGGCGTGCCGGTGCTGGGCGAGCGCGTCCAGGGAGGCGTTCGCGGCGGCATAGGCGGCCTGGCCGCCGTTGCCCCAGACACCGATGACGGAGGAGAAGAGCACGAAGGCGTCCAGCTCCTTGTCGGAGGTCAGCTCGTCAAGGTGGCGGGCGGCCTCCACCTTCGACTGGAGCACTCCGGCCAGTGCTTCCACGGACAGCGTCTCGATCACACCGTCGTCCAGCACACCCGCGGCGTGCACGACACCCGTCAACGCGGGAATCGACGCCGCCGCCAGGGAATCCAGCAGCGCCCGGACCTGCTCACGATCGGCCACATCACACGCAGCCACCGTCACACCGACACCAGCCCCCTCCAGCTCGCCACGCAGCACATCCACGCCCGGCGCCCGCTCACCCCGACGCGAGACCAGCACCAGATGCTCCACCCCCCGCCCCGCCAGCCAACGCCCCACATGCCCACCCAGAGCACCCGTGCCACCAGTCACCAGAACCGTCCCCCGCGGACTCCACTGACCACCACCCGCCTGACCCACACGCACCAGCCGACGCCCGAACACCCCCGCCGAACGCACCGCGACCTGATCCTCACCAGCAACGCCGGACAAGACCGCACCGAGCCGGTCCTCCACCCGGGCGTCGAAGACCTCCGGCAGATCGACCAGCCCACCCCAACGCTCCGGATACTCCAGGGCAGCCACCCGGCCAAAGCCCCACACCCCCGCCTGCACCGGACTCGCCACCCGATCCACACCACCGACACCGACGGCACCCCGGGTCACACACCACAACGGCGCCCCCACCCCCACATCCCCCAGCGCCTGCACCAGCAGAAGAGTCCCCGCCAGACCGGCCGAAACCCCACCGCCCACCGCATGCGCCGACTCGTCCAACGCCAGCAACGACAACACCCCGGCCACAGCCGCCACACCCCGCAGCGCATCAGCCAACCCAGCCCGGTCAACACCCGGCTCGACCGGGAGCCGCAGCACCTGCGCCCCCTTCGTCTCGAGGGCCCGGACCAGCGCAGACGTCCACTCGTCCTCGGCCAGGGCCAAGGGCACCACGACCAGCCACGCCCCCGACAGCGTCACGGCCTTCGTGGGCACCGGCCGCCAGGAGACGCCGTACCGCCAGTCGTCGGACGCCGCCTGCCGCCGAAGCGCCTTGCGCCAAGCCGCAAGCGCGGGCAGGACATCACCGAACGGCTGGTCCTCTGAGACCTGAAGCGTGTCGAGGACGGCCGAGAAGTCCTCGCTCTCGACAGCAGCCCAGAACCGCGCGTCGGCCGGATCATCCGCCACCGCGTCCGAAGGAGCCGGGGCGTCGAGCCAGTAGCGCCGACGCTGGAAGGCATACGTCGGCAGGTCGACATGGCACGCACCCGTGCCGGCGAACGCCTGAGACCAGTCCACCTCCACGCCATGGACCCACAGCTCACCCAGGGAGGCCAGGAAACGGTCCAGGCCGCCGTCGCCGCGGCGCAGACTGCCGGTGACGACCGCCTCGTCGGCGGTGTCCTGGATACCCATGGCGAGCACCGGGTGCGCCGACACCTCCACGAACACCGTGCGGTCCTGATCGGCGAGGGCGCGTACGGCCTCCTCGAAGCGGACCGTCCGGCGCAGGTTGCGATACCAGTACCCGCCATCCAGGGCCTGGGTGTCGATCCAGTCGGCCTCCACCGTGGAGAAGAACGGCACCGTGGAGGTCCGCGGGCGGACCTCGGCCAGGACCCGGGCCAGCTCCTCCTCGATCCGCTCCACATGGGACGTGTGGGAGGCGTAATCCACCGGGATACGACGAGCACGCACGCCCTCGGCCTCGCAGGCGGCGATCAGCTCCTCCAGAGCCGCGGGCTCACCCGCGACCACGACCGAGGCCGGCCCGTTGAGCGCAGCGATCTCGATACGACCCTCCCACGCGGCGATCCGCCCGGCAGCCTGCTCCGCACCCACCGCCACAGAGACCATGCCACCGTCACCGGCCAGCCCGGCCGCGATCGCCTTCGACCGCAAGGCCACCACCCGAGCACCATCACGCAGGGTCAGCCCACCAGCGACGCACGCGGCAGCGATCTCACCCTGCGAATGCCCCACCACCGCAGCGGGTTCAACGCCGTAGGAACGCCACAGCGCGGCCAGCGACACCATCACCGCCCACGACAGCGGCTGCACCACGTCGACGCGCTCCAGCGACGGCGCACCAGAGGCACCGCGAAGGACCGCCTCCACGTCCCAGTCCACGAACTCAGCCAACGCCTGGGCGCACTCGGCGAACCGCTCGGCGAACACCGGAGCGGAGTCCAGCAACTCCACACCCATCCCGGCCCACTGCGCACCCTGACCCGGGAACACGAACACCACCCGGCCACCAGAACCCGACGCAGTACCCTGCACCAACCCTGCGGCCGACTCACCGCGTGCCAGTGCCCGCAGCCCGGCGACCAGCGTGGCCCGGTCGGTGCCGACCACGGCAGCCCGGTCGTCCAGGACGGCCCGCCCCGCGGTCAGTGTCCAGCCCACGTTCACCGGGGAGAGGTCCGCGTCCCGCTCCACCCGCGCCAGCAGGCGGACAGCCTGGCCCCGCAGCGCCTCGGACCCGCGCCCCGACAGCACCCACGGCACCGCCACCGGCTCGGCCGGGACCGTGCGCCGGGCCTCCGGCGCCTGCTCCAGGATGACGTGCGCGTTGGTGCCGCTGATGCCGAAGGAGGACACACCAGCCCTGCGCGGCCGCCCCTCGGTCCCGGGCCACTCGCGCGCCTCGCTGAGCAGTTCGACCTTGCCAGCCGACCAGTCCACCTCACGCGTCGGCTCGGTGACGTGCAGCGTCTGTGGCAGCACACCGTGCCGCATCGCCTCGACCATCTTGATGACGCCGCCGACACCGGCGGCCGCCTGCGCATGCCCGATGTTCGACTTCAACGACCCCAGCCACAACGGCCGCTCCCGGTCCCGGCCATACGTCGCGATCAGCGCCTGCGCCTCGATCGGATCCCCGAGCGTCGTCCCCGTCCCGTGCGCCTCGACCGCGTCCACATCACCAGTCGACAACCCGGCGTTCGCCAGCGCCGCCCGGATCACCCGCTGCTGCGACGGCCCGTTGGGAGCGGTCAGACCATTACTGGCACCGTCCTGATTGACGGCCGACCCACGCACCACCGCCAACACCGGATGCCCGTTGCGCCGCGCGTCCGACAGCCGCTCCAGCACCACCATGCCCGCGCCCTCGGCCCACGAGGTCCCGTCGGCCGAGTCGGAGAAGGCCTTGGACCGCCCGTCGGAGGCGAGCCCGCGCTGCCGGCTGAACTCCACGAACATGCCGGGCGTCGCCATGACGGTGACGCCGCCGGCCAGGGCCAGCGTGCACTCGCCGGCCCGCAGGGCCTGGGCGGCCTGGTGCAGCGCGACCAGCGACGAGGAGCAGGCCGTGTCCACCGTCACGGCTGGTCCTTCGAGACCGAGGACGTATGCCAGCCGCCCGGAGACCACGCTGACCGACTTGCCGGTCAGCAGGTAGCCGTCGAGGCCGTCCGCGGCCTCGTGCAACTGGGTGCCGTAGTCCTGGGACATGGCGCCGGCAAAGACACCGGTGCGGCTGCCCTTGAGGGACAGCGGGTCGATGCCCGCGTGCTCGAGCGCCTCCCAGGACGTCTCCAGCAGCAGCCTCTGCTGGGGATCCATCGCCAGGGCCTCACGCGGCGAGATCCCGAAGAACCCGGGGTCGAACTCGGGTGCTTCGTAAAGGAATCCGCCTTCACGAACGTACGACGTGCCGGAGCGGCCGGGGTCGGCGTCGTACAGGGTGTCCAGGTCCCAGCCGCGGTCCATCGGGAAGGCGGCGATCCCGTCGCGCCCGGTGCGCACGAGGTCCCACAGTTCCTCCGGCGACGTCACCCCGCCGGGGAAGCGGCACCCCATCCCCACGATCGCGATGGGCTCGTCCACCTGCCCGGCGTCGCCCGGCACCTCGATGTCGGCCGAGTGGTCGGTGCCCAGCGCCTCGGCGTCCAGGTGCCGCATGAGGGCGTTCGGCGTCGGGTGGTCGAAGATCAGCGAGGACGGCAGCCGCAGCCCCGTCGCCTCGTTCAGCCGGTTGCGCAGCTCCACCCCGGTCAGGGAGTCGAAGCCCAGGTCCTTGAAGGTCCGCGCCGGGTCCACGGCTGCCGCGGAGCCGTATTCCAGCACGGTCGCGATCTGCGTCCGGACCAGCTGGTCCAGCGTCTGCCCACGCTCCTCGTCGGAGGCGGCGGCGAGACGCTCGCGCCAGGACTCCGCCCTGACGGCCAGGGGCTCCTCAGCCACCTGCTGTGTCGTCTCGTCGAGCCAGTAGCGGTGGCGTTGGAAGGCGTAGGTCGGCAGGTCGACGCGGG
>NZ_KQ949056.1:7828-8654 GCF_001514285.1 Streptomyces sp. DSM 15324 | reverse complement strand
CAGGTCCGCCTCGGTCAGCTCGGCGGTCATGCCCGCGCCGGGCGCCCAGGGACCCCACGCGAGGGACACCGCGGGCAGACCGGCGGTACGGCGACGGGCGGCGAAGGCGTCCAGGAAGACGTTGGCGGCCGCGTAGTTGGCCTGACCCGCACCCCCGAACGTCCCCGCGACCGACGAGAAGACCACGAACGCGGACAGGTCGGCATCCCGGGTCAGCTCGTGCAGATGCGTCACCGCGTCCACCTTCGGCCGCATCACCCTCGCGAACCGCTCGGGCGTGAGGGAGGACACCACACCGTCGTCCAGCACACCCGCCGCGTGCACCACAGCCGTCAGGGAACGCCCGGCCAGCGCGGCGGCCAGCTGATCGCGGTCGGCCACGTCCACCGCCACGACATCCACCTCGGCACCCAACCCGCCCAGCTCAGCGACGAGTTCGGAAGCGCCCGGCGCATCGAGGCCACGACGACCCGCCAGCAGCAGACGCCGTACCCCGTGCTCCGTCACCAGATGACGGGCCACCAGCGCGCCCAGACCACCCGTACCACCGGTGACCAGGACCGTCCCGCCCTCGCGGTCCAGCGGCGCGGGGACGGTGAGGACCACCTTGCCGACGTGGCGGGCCTGCGACAGGTACCGGAACGCCTCCGGAGCCCTGCGTACGTCCCAGCACGTCACCGGAAGCGGCCTGAGCACCCCCGCCTCGAACAGAGCCACCAGGTCGGCCAGCATCCCGCCGATCCGCTCCGGCTCCACATCCATCAGGTCGAACGCCCGGTACATCACACCGGCGTGCTCCCCCGCGACCGTCTCCGGGTCCCGGACA
>NZ_KQ949056.1:4179-7545 GCF_001514285.1 Streptomyces sp. DSM 15324 | reverse complement strand
AAACGCGCCCTCGAACGCCAGATCCCGGGACGACGCGATGTGTGCCTCGTCCAACCCCAGGCCCCGCAGAGTGCCCCACTTGCCGGCACTCGCCGTACCGAACACCTCCGCACCCAGATGCCGCGCCAACTGCACCGCGGCCATGCCCACACCACCCGCAGCCGCGTGCACCAGCACCGACTCACCCGGCTGCACCGCACCCAAATCCGTCAGCGCGTAATACGCCGTCAGGAAGACCACCGGCACCGACGCCGCATCGGCGAAGGACCAGCCGTCAGGCACGCGCGCCACCTTGCGCGCATCCGCCACCGCCACCGGCCCGAACGAGCCGGAGAAGAGGCCCATGACGCGGTCACCGACCGCCAGGCCCTTCACTCCCGGGCCGACTTCGGTCACCACACCGGCGCCTTCCAGACCGAAGTCCTTCGCGTCGCCGGGGTACATGCCGAGTGTGTTGAGCACATCGCGGAAGTTGACACCCGCCGCACGGACGGCGATCCGCACCTGGTGGTCCGCCAACTCATCGGACGGAACACCGCGCAGCGTGAGCCCCTCCAGGGTGCCCTTCTCCGCGATGTCCAGTCGCCATGCCTGCTGCCCTGCGGGCACGGTCAGAGCCGTACCGGTCGCGGCGCGGACGAGCCGGGGCGCGTAGGCCGTGCCACCGCGCAGTGCCAGCTCCGGCTCGTCCGAGGCGAGTGCGGCGGGCACCAGGGCCCAGGACGCGTCCGAGCCGTCCACGTCCAGCAGTGCGAACCGGTCCGGTGCCTCGGCGCGTGCCGCGCGGGCCAGGCCCCACACCGCCGCCAGGGCCGGATCGGCGGACGATTCGTCGATCGTGACGGCCCCTTCGGTGAGGAGCACCAGACGGGCGCCCTCGAACCGCTCCTCCGACAACCAGGCCTGGACCTGGGCGAGTACGTGGGCCGTGACCTCGTGCGCGGCCTCGGCCGCGCCGCCGACCGGCCTCCCCACCCGCACCAGGACGTCCGTCCCGGGCTCCACAGCAGTGTCGGGGAGACCGACGAGCACAGCGGGGGCTTGCGTCACACCGTCGACGGACGGGGTGAGCGGGACCGGAGACCAGTCGGTCTGGAAGAGGCTGTCGACATGGCGGTTGTCCGCCTTCGCCAGGTCGCCGGACGCCTCCCGCAGCACGAGCGACTCCACCGACGCCACCAACCCACCCGCGGCGTCCGCGAGCTCCAACGCCACCGCGTCCGACCCCAGCTCCACCACCCGCACCCGCAACGCACGCGCACCCGACGCCCACAACGACACCCCGGACCACGAGAACGGCAACCGCGCCCGCCCGTCCCCGAGCACCGACGTGAACATCACCGCGTGCAGCGCCGCATCCACCAACGCCGGATGCGCCCCGAACCGCTCCGCCCCGTCCTCGTGCCCCTCGGGCAAGGCGACTTCCGCGAAGACCTCGTCGCCACGTCGCCACACACCCCGCAGCCCACGGAACACCGGACCGTACGACAGGCCAAGCCCGGCGAAACGCTCGTACACCCCCTCGACCGGCTCCGCCACCGCATCCTGCGGCGGCCAGACACCGAAATCGAAACGGTCGGCGGTCGGCGCGGCCGCGAGGGCGGCCAGTACGCCCGTGGCGTGCAAGGTCCAGGGCAGGTCGTCGGGCAGCTCTTCGAGACGGGAGTGGATCTCCACTGTGCGGCGGCCGGCCTCGTCCGCCGCACCCACCCGCACCTGAACCCGGACCCCACCCCGCTCCGGCACCACCAACGGCGCCGCGATCGTCAGATCCTCCACCCGGTCACACCCGGCCTGCTCCCCCGCCCGCAACGCCAACTCCAGGAACCCCGTCCCCGGAAACACCACCACACCCGCCACCACATGATCCCGCAACCACTCCTGCACCCCACACGACACACGCCCCGTCAGCAGCAGACCATCCCCACCCGCAAACTCCACCGCCGCACCCAGCAACGGATGCCCCGCCACACCCAACCCCACCGCACCCAGATCCCGGGTGTGCAGGGCGGAGGCGGCGGGCCAGAAGCGGCGCCGCTGGAACACGTACGTCGGCAGGTCGACGGGGGTCGCGGCAGCAGCCGTACCGGTGAAGACGGCGGTCCAGTCGAGTGCGGTGCCGCGTGCGAACAGCTCTGCTGCCGCCGAGAGGAGCGAGTGGGTCTCGGGGCGGTCCTTGCGCAGGGTCGGGGTCAGCAGAACGCCCCCGTCCGCACCGTCGAGACCGCCCTGCGCCAGCGCCGTCAGGGTCCCGTCCGCGCCCAGCTCCACGAACCGCGACACACCCTGCTCCGCCAACCGCAGCACGGCACCCGCGAACCGCACGGGCCGACGCACGTGCTCCACCCAGTACTCCGGCGACATCAACTCCTCAGCCGCAGCCACCTCACCCGTCACCGTCGAGACGACCGGAATCCGAGGCTCCCCGTACGACAGCCCCTCGGCCACCACCCGGAAGTCGGCGAGCATCGGCTCCATCAACGGCGAGTGGAACGCATGACTCACCCGCAACGCCGTCACCTTGCGATCCAGGGCACGGAAGTGCGCGGCGACCCTCTCCACCTCATCCGCCACACCCGCGACCACCACGGCCCGCGGCCCGTTGACCGCCGCGACACCCACCTCGTCACCGAGCAGGGGCAGGACCTCGTCCTCGGCGGCCTGGAGCGCGACCATCGCCCCGCCCCCGGGCAGGGCCTGCATCAGCCGGCCGCGCGCCGCCACCAGACGGCACGCGTCCGCCAGGGACCACACCCCCGCCACATGAGCCGCCGCGATCTCACCGATCGAGTGACCGGCCAGCACGTCCGGGCGCACACCCCACGACTCCAGCAGCCGGAACAAGGCCACTTCCAGCGCGAACAGCGCCGGCTGGGTGAACTCCGTCCGGTTCAGCAGGTCGGCATCCTCACCGAACACCACCTCCCGCAGATCGAAGGGCAGTTCCGCGTCCACGGCGTCGAACGCCTCGGCGAAGACGGGGTACTTGGCATACAACTCCTGGCCCATGCCGAGCCGTTGCGAGCCCTGCCCCGCGAACAGGAAGGCCGTCCGGCCGTTGGTCTGCGCAGAGTTTCGTATGACGTTGGGCTCCGTACCGCCCTCGGCGAGAGCGCTCAGAGCGTGGAGCAGTTCGTTGCGGTCGGAAGCCAGGATCACCGCGCGGTGCTCCAGGACGGTCCTGGTGGTGGCGAGCGCCCGGGCCGTGTCGGCGAGGGGGAGGTCGGGGCGCGCCTCCACGAAGGCCGCCAGATTCTCGGCCTGGGCCGACAGGCCATCGCCGGCCGCCGACAACACCCACGGCACTACCGACGCCTCGGCGCTTGCCGCCTCGGCGATCTCCGCAACTACCGCCGCTTCAGGCAT
>NZ_KQ949056.1:1320-3436 GCF_001514285.1 Streptomyces sp. DSM 15324 | reverse complement strand
CCCCTCCGACCACGCCGTACCGTCCGCGCCGTCCGAGAACGCCTTGCACCGGCCGTCCACCGCGAGCCCCCGCTGCCGCGAGAACTCCACGAAGGTGTCCGGCGTGGACATCACGGTCACACCACCGGCCAGCGCCAGGTCGCACTCACCCGAGCGCAGCGCCTGCGCCGCCAGATGCAGGGCGACCAGCGACGACGAACACGCCGTGTCCACCGTCACCGCGGGACCCTCGAAACCGAACGTGTACGCGATACGACCCGACGCCACACTGCCGGTGTTCCCGGTCAGCAGGTAGCCGTCGGCTCCTTCGGAAGTGCCACGCAGGGAGGAGCCGTAGTCCTGGGCCATGGCGCCGGCGAAGACACCGGTACGGCTGCCGCGCAGGGTCGCCGGGTCGATGCCCGCACGCTCCAGGACCTCCCACGAGGTCTCCAGCAGCAACCGCTGCTGCGGGTCCATCGCCAGCGCCTCACGCGGCGAGATCCCGAACAGCGAGGAATCGAACAGGGCGGCGTCGTAGAGGAAGCCACCTTCACGGACGTACGTACGCCCGATCGTGCCCGGCTCCGGGTCGTACAGCCCGTCGAGATCCCATCCACGATCCGAGGGGAAACCTCCGATCGCGTCCCGTCCTTCGCTGACCAGCGTCCACAGATCCTCCGGCGAACCGACCCCACCGGGGAACCGGCACGCCATCCCGACGATCACCACCGGGTCGTCGGTCACGCTCGTCGGCGCCGGCAGTGCGGCAGTGGCTGCTTGCTCGTCTCCTCCCACCAGCTCCGTTCCGATGTGCCGGATCAAGGCGGCGGGTGTGGGGTAGTCGAAGATCAGGGTGGCGGGGAGCCTCATGCCGGTCGCGGCATTCACGCGGTTGCGGAGCTCCACCGAGGTCAGGGAGTCGAAACCCAGCTCCTTGAAGGTGTGCTCCACCTCGATGTCGGCCGTGGAGGCGTGGCCGAGCACGGCGGCCGCGGCACCCTGGACCAGGTCGGACACGAGCCGGTCGCGGTCCGCCGGCGGAATGGCCGACAGCTGGGCCTTGAGGTCCTGGTGCCGCGTTCCGCCGCCCGTCCCGGCCTCGGCCTTGCGGCGGGCACGGACCCGGACCAGGGCACGCAGCAGGGCGGGCACTTCCTCTGCCGGTCGCCGACGCAGCCCCGCGAGATCGAGATCGATGGGCAGCACCGCCGCCCGCTCCAGTCCGGGGCCCTGTTCGAGTGCCGCGTCCAGCAGACCAAGGCCACGCTCAGGAGCCAGCGGCTGCATGCCCTCGCGTGCCATACGGCGCAGGTCGGCCTCGGACAGCTCGGCCGTCATACCGGCCCCCGGCGCCCACGGACCCCAGCCCAGGGACACCGCGGGCAGCCCCTCCTTCCGACGGAAGGAGGCGAAGGCGTCGAGGAAGGCGTTGGCAGCCGAGTAGTTGGCCTGACCCGCACCTCCGAAGGTGCCCATGACCGACGAGAAGACGACGAACGCGGACAGGTCGGCGTCCCGGGTCAGCTCGTGCAGATGCGTCACCGCGTCCGCCTTCGGCCGCATGACCGCGGTGAGTCGCTCCTCGGTCAGGGAGGACACCACACCGTCGTCGACGATGCCGGCCGTGTGAACCACGGCGGTCAGCGCATGCCCGTCCAGCGCGGCGGCCAGCTGGTCGCGATCGGCCACGTCCACCGCCACGACATCCACCTCGGCGCCCAGGCCACCCAGCTCAGCGACGAGTTCAGCGGCTCCCGGCGCATCGAGGCCGCGTCGGCTGGCGAGCAGCAGACGCCGTACCCCGTGCCCCGTCACGAGATGACGGGCCACCAGCGCGCCCAGACCACCCGTACCACCGGTGACCAGGACCGTCCCGCCCTCGCGGTCCAGCGGCGCGGGGACGGTGAGGACCACCTTGCCGACGTGGCGGGCCTGCGACAGGTACCGGAACGCCTCCGGAGCCCTGCGTACGTCCCAGCACGTGACCGGAAGCGGCCTGAGCACCCCCGCCTCGAACAGAGCCACCAGGTCGGCCAGCATCCCGCCGATCCGCTCCGGCTCCACATCCATCAGGTCGAACGCCCGGTACATCACACCGGCGTGCTCCCCCGCGACCGTCTCCGGGTCCCGGACG
>NZ_KQ949056.1:0-811 GCF_001514285.1 Streptomyces sp. DSM 15324 | reverse complement strand
GAACGCGCCCTCGAACGCCAGATCCCGGGACGACGCGATGTGTGCCTCGTCCAACCCCAGGCCCCGCAGAGTGCCCCACTTGCCGGCACTCGCCGTACCGAACACCTCCGCACCCAGATGCCGCGCCAACTGCACCGCGGCCATGCCCACACCACCCGCAGCCGCGTGCACCAGCACCGACTCACCCGGCTGCACCGCACCCAAATCCGTCAGCGCGTAATACGCCGTCAGGAACACGATCGGCACCGACGCCGCCTCCGCGAACGACCACCCCGCGGGCACCCGCGCCACCGTCCGCGCATCCGCCACCGCCACCGGCCCGAACGCACCCGAGAACATCCCGAACACCCGGTCACCGACCGCCAGCCCCGACACCCCGGGGCCGACCTCGGTCACCACACCCGCACCCTCCAGACCGAAGTCCTTCGCATCCCCCGGATACATACCGAGCGCGTTGAGCACATCACGGAAGTTCACACCCGCCGCACGGACGGCGATCCGCACCTGCTGATCCGCCAACTCACCGGACGACGGAACACCACGCAGCGCCAGCCCCTCCAGCGTGCCCTTCTCCACGATGTCCAGCCGCCAGGCGGACTCCTCCACCGGAACCGCCAACGCCCCACCGGACCCCGCACGCACCAGCCGCGGGACGAACACCACGCCACCGCGCACCGCGGCTTCCGGCTCGCCGGACGTCAACGCAGCCGCCACGACGGCCCAGGACTCGTCCGTGCCGTCGACGTCGACCAGCACGAACCGGCCCGGGTTCTCCGCCCGCGCCGCCCGCACCAGACCCCACACCGCGGCC
>NZ_KQ949055.1 GCF_001514285.1 Streptomyces sp. DSM 15324 | reverse complement strand
GTGTCCACGCCGAGGGAAGGAGCACCGCCGGTGACCGCACACCTGCTCGACGGCAAGGCCACCGCCGCCGAGATCCGCCGTGAACTCGCGGAGCGCGTGGCCAAGTTGACGGCCGCAGGCGGTCGTCCGCCGGGGCTGGGCACCGTCCTCGTCGGCGACGATCCCGGCAGCCGGGCCTACGTCGCGGGCAAGCACCGGGACTGTGCGCAGGTCGGCATCGCCTCCCTCCGCCGGGACCTGCCCGCCGACGCCACCCAGCGGCAGGTCGAGGACGTCATCGACGAACTCAACGCCGACCCGGCCTGCACCGGATACATCGTCCAGCTGCCGCTCCCGGCCCACCTGGACGCGAACGCCGTACTGGAACGCATGCACCCGGCCAAGGACGCCGACGGACTGCACCCCGTGAACCTCGGCCGGCTCGCCCTCGGGGTCGAGGCACCGCTGCCGTGCACCCCGCGCGGCATCGTCGAACTCCTGCGCCGTCACGACGTGCCCCTCGCAGGAGCGAGGGTGTGCGTGATCGGCCGGGGCATCACGGTGGGCCGTCCCCTCGGGCTGCTGCTCACCCGCAGGTCCGAGAACGCCACCGTGACCCTGTGCCACACCGGCACCAAGGGTCTCGCCTGGCACGTCCGGGAGGCGGACATCGTCATCGCCGCCGCCGGTTCGCCCGGCATGGTCACCAAGGACATGCTGCGCCCCGGCGCGGCCGTCCTGGACGTCGGCATCACCCGTACCGACCAGGGCCTGGTCGGTGACATCCACCCGGACGCCGCCGCCGTCGCCGGCCGGCTCGCGCCCATGCCCGGCGGGGTGGGCCCCATGACACGGGCCATGCTGCTCGCCAACGTCGTCGAGGCCGCCGAGAGGAACGCCGCCTCGGTTTGAACCCGCACGTCACCGACTGAGGCTGGACCCCTGTGAACGTCATGGCCCACCCCACCCTTACCCGCCCGGCCGCACCCGGGCTGCACCCGCACGGGCTTCCGCGGCCCGGCCGGACCCTGGTCATGGGCGTCGTCAACGTCACGCCCGACTCGTTCTCGGACGGCGGGCGGGCGTTCGCCCCGGAGGCGGCCGTCGCACACGGACTCGCCCTGGTCGAACAGGGCGCGGACATCGTGGACGTGGGCGGTGAGTCCACCCGGCCCGGTGCTGTGCGTCCGTCCGTGGCGGAGGAGCTGCGCCGGGTGCTGCCCGTGGTCCGGGAACTGGCCGCGGCGGGCGCGGCCGTGAGCGTCGACACCATGCGGGCCGAGGTCGCCGCCCGTGCGCTCGACGCGGGAGCCCGGCTGATCAACGACGTCTCCGGGGGGCTCGCCGATCCTGCGATGCTGCCGTTGATGGCGCGGGCCGGGGTGCCGTACGTCGTGATGCACTGGCGCGGACACGCCGCGGGCATGCAGGCCAACGCCCGCTACGGCGATGTCGTGACCGAGGTGCTCGGCGAGCTGCGGGCCAGGATCGACGCCGCGCTGGCGGCGGGGGTCGCGCCCGGGTGCCTGATCGTCGACCCCGGGCTGGGCTTCGCGAAGGAGGCCGGGCACAACTGGGAACTGCTCGGCCGGCTCGAAGAAGTGCGCGCGCTGGGCTGTCCCGTGCTCGTGGGGGCGTCGCGCAAGTCGTTCCTGGGCGCCCTGCTGGCGGACCCGGTGACGGGACGGCCCCGACCGGCGGCGCAGCGGGACGCCGCGACCGCGGCGGTGTCCGTGCTGGCGGCGGCACAGGGCGTGTGGTGTCTGCGGGTGCACGATGTCGCCTCGACGCTGGACGCGGTGCGGGTGACCGCCCGCTGGGGCGCCGAGGGCGCCGGATCACCCGCACCGGCGCCGGCGCTGTAGCCGACGCTGAGCGGAGCCGTGCCGCACGCGGCGGGCTCAGCCCAGGTGGCCCATCCGGCGGCTGATCTCCGCCGCGCCCTCGACGAGCAGCGGGGCCAGTTCCCGCATGCGTGCCTCGGTGAAGCGATAGGCGGGGCCGGAGGCGCTGAGCGCGGCGACGACCTCGCCGTCCCGGGAGCGGATCGGGGCCGCCATGGCGTGCAGCCCGATCTCGAGTTCCTCCAGCGTCACCGCGTATCCGCGGTCGAGCGCCTCGGTGAGGTGCTGCTCCAGCTTGGACCGCACCGTCAGGGTGTGCGGCGTCAGCTTGCGCAGCCCGGACGCGGTGAGCACCTCGGTGCGGGCCTGCGGGGGCAGGTGGGCGAGCAGGATCTTGCCGCTCGACGTGGCGTGCAGCGGGGTGAGCTGCCCCACCCAGTTGTGCGTGCCGACGGCGCCGGGGCCGCGTACCTGATGGAGGTTGACGGCGTAGTGCTCCTGGAGGACCGCGATGTTGACGGTCTCGCCGATCCGGTCGCTGAGCCGCTCGCACACCACCCGGCCCTGCTGGGTGATGTCGAGCCGGCCCGTCACCGCTCCGGCCAGCCGCACCAGCCCGAAACCGAGCCGGTACTTGCCGCGCTCGGCCGTCTGCTCGACCAGGCCGCGTGCCTCCAGCGCTCCGAGCAGGCGGAACGCGGTCGACTTGTGGACGTCGATCTCGGCGGCGACCTCGCTGACACCGGCCTCGCCGCGCTGGGCGAGGATCTCCAGGACGCTGACGGCACGGTCGACGGACTGAACGCCGTTCACCCCACCTGCCGTTGCGCCCTCTGCCGCGTAGTTGCTCATGGCGCAACTATACGCACAGGCTGACGGGGTGCGAGGGGCCACAGTGACCGGAGATGGGGCCGATCGGGCACTTGACCGCCGAGTGGTTCCCGCACCCTAGGGCCGGTGGTCGGTCAGCGGAAGACCACGGTGCACTTCCCGTTGACCAGGACACGGCTCTCGCTGTGCCACTCCACGGCGCGGGCGAGCACCCGGGCCTCGACGTCCCGGCCGATGGTGACCAGCTCGTCGGGGTCGCGGGAGTGGTCCACCCGGACGACGTCCTGTTCGATGATCGGGCCTTCGTCGAGGTCGGACGTGACGTAGTGCGCCGTGGCCCCGACGAGCTTCACCCCGCGCTGGTACGCCTGGACGTACGGCCGCGCGCCCTTGAAGCTGGGCAGGAAGGAGTGGTGGATGTTGATGGCCCGGCCGTCGAGCTGCTTGCACAGGTCGTCGGAGAGGATCTGCATGTAGCGGGCCAGCACCACCAGGTCGACGTCCAGCTCGCTCACCAGCTCCAGCAGCCGCGCCTCGGCCTCGGCCTTGGTCTGGCTGGTCACCGGGATGTGGTGGAAGGGGATGCCGTAGCTCCGTGCCAGCGGCTCGAAGTCGCGGTGGTTGGAGACGATCGCCGGGATCTCGATGCGCAGCGACCCGGTGGACTTGCGGAAGAGCAGGTCGTTCAGGCAGTGGCCGAACTTCGAGACCATGATCAGGGTGCGCGTGGGGGTCGAGGCGTCGTGCAGCTGCCAGCTGATCCCGTATGCCTGCCCGACCGGACCGAAACCGGTCCGCAGGTCCTCCAGTGAGACGCCGGGGTCCGAGACGTCGAAGTGCACCCGCATGAAGAAGCGGCCGGACATCCGGTCGTCGAACTGCCGGCTCTCCAGGATGTTGCCGGAGCGGTGCAGCAGGTAGGTGGCCACGGCGTGGACCAGGCCGGCCTGGTCGGGGCAGGAGAGGGTGAGGACGAACTCGCGGCCGGACTGCGGTCGGGGAGACATGGCCATCCTCCGTGATCGGGTGCGCAATCCGTCCGGCGCGTGGGTATCGCGCGCTTCTTGGTTGATTCGCATTGCGCAACACTGTGGGCGATACGCAACATGCTCCCGTGTCGGTGACCCGGTGGTCAAGAGGTCAGGGCCGGCGGAGGTGGCCCAGGCGGTCGGAGATCTCCTCGGCGGCCGCCCGCACCGCGGCGCAGATCTCCGGCAGCCGCTGAGCGGTCAGGCGGACGGACGGCCCCGAGGCGCTGAGCGCGGCGACCGCCTGTCCGTTGAAGGCGAAGATCGGTGCGGCCACCGCGTTGAGGCCCGGTTCGAGCTCCTCGAGGCTGTACGCGACGCCGTCCGCGCGGGCGCGCTCGATCTGGGCCCGGAGGGTCGCCGGGTCGGTGACCGTGTGCGGGGTGTAGCGCTCCAGGGGCTCCCTGAGCCGGTCCGCGAGCTGGGCTTCGGGCAGGTGGGCCAGGAGGATCTTGCCGCTGGACGTGGCGTGCAGCGGGGTGCGCCGGCCCAGCCAGTTGTGGGTGGTGAGGGCGGAGGGGCCGAGTACCTGGTCGATGTTGATCGCGGCGTCCCGGTCCAGGATCGCCAGGTTGATGGTCTCCGCGATCCGGTGCGCCAGCCCCTCGCACACCTGGCGGCTCTGCTGGGAGAGGTCCAGCCGGGCCGTGGCGGCACCGGCGAGCCGGATCAGGCCGAGGCCCAGGCGGTACTTGCCCCGCTCCTCCGTCTGCTCGATGAGCCCGCGCATCTCCAGGGCGGTGGCGAGCCGGGACGCCGTGGACTTGTGCACCCCGAGTACGGCGGCCATGTCCGTGACGCCCGCCTCGTCGTGCCGGCCGAGGAGTTCGAGGATGGTCGCCGCCCGGTCGACCGACTGCACCGGGGACTCGGAGGGCGCCGGAGCGTCCGTACCGTCGCTCATTGCCGCTGTCGCTCCTCCGTCGTCGTCTCTCCGGGGTCGTGCTCGCGTTGTTTCTCTATGGAGAACTGGCATCGCATTATGCAACATCGCCCGAGCGTGCCGAAACCCTTGACAGTGGATGTCCGCGAGGGGACAGTTTCGGCGGACGTTGCTTATAGCGAAGAGTGTTGCGATATATGCAACAAGGAAATCGACCCTCGCCCTCTCCGAAGGTGACACGATGACCAGCACGAACCTGCCGCCCAGCCTGATCCCCACGCTGACCGGCGAGTACTACACCGACCCCGGGATCTTCGCCCAGGAGCAGGAGCGGGTCTTCGAGGCCATGTGGTTCTGTGTGGCTCGCGCCTCCGAACTGGCCAAGCCCGGTGCGTTCCGCACGTACCAGGTCGGCCGGGAGAGCGTGCTCGTCTCCCGTGCCCGGGACAACTCGGTCAAGGCGTTCCTCAACATCTGCCGGCACCGCGGCGCCAGGCTCTGCACGGAGGAGTCCGGCGAGGTCAAGCGGGCCTTCCAGTGCCCGTACCACGCCTGGACGTACGGCCTGGACGGCAAGCTCGTCGCGGCCCCCAACCTGACCTCGATGCCGGACGTCGACCGGAGCGAGTACGGGCTGGTCAACGTCCACGTCCGGGAGTGGCTCGGCTATGTGTGGGTGTGCCTCGCCGACGAGCCGCCGTCCTTCGAGGCGGACGTGCTCGGCGCGGTCGTCGAACGCCTCGGCGACCTGGAGTCCGTCGAGCGCTACGACGTCGACAACCTCTCCGTCGGCAAGCGCATCACGTACGACGTGAAGGCGAACTGGAAGCTCGTCATCGAGAACTTCATGGAGTGCTACCACTGCGCCACGATCCACCCCGAACTCACCGAGGTGCTGCCGGAGTTCGCGGACGGTTACGCGGCCCAGTACTACGTGGGCCACGGCGCGGAGTTCGGCGAGGAGATCCAGGGCTTCACCGTGGACGGCTCCGAGGGGCTGGACCGCATCCCCGGGGTGGCCGAGGACCAGGACCGCCGCTACTACGCGATCACCGTCAAGCCGCAGGTCTTCATCAACCTCGTCCCCGACCACGTGATCTTCCACCGTATGTACCCGGTGGCCGTCGACCGCACGATCGTCGAGTGCGACTGGCTCTACCTGCCGCACGTCGTCGAGAGCGGCAAGGACGTCAGCCGCTCGGTGGAGCTGTTCCACCGGGTCAACGTGCAGGACTTCGACGCCTGCGAGCGCACCCAGCCCGGCATGGGCTCGCGGATGTACGCCAAGGGCGGGGTCCTGGTGCCCAGCGAGCACCACATCGGTGAGTTCCACACCTGGCTCCAGAACAAGCTCGACGTGGGCCCCGCGCGCTGACCGCCCCTTCCCGCCTCTTGACAACCGCCGCTCCCCACCCAAACCATGTTGCGCATAACGGATGTCGTTGTGTCATGTGAGACAGCTTGTCTGGAGCCCGCATGAGGAGCATCACCGTCGTCGGAGCATCGCTGGCAGGCCTGAGCACGGTCCGCGCGCTGCGGACGGACGGCTACGACGGCGAGATCGTCGTCGTGGGGGAGGAGCGCCACACCCCCTACGACCGCCCGCCGCTGTCCAAGGACTTCCTCAAGGGGGACGTCGACGCCGCAGCGCTCGCGCTCGGCGACGCGGAGGAATACGCGGACCTGGACGTGCAGTGGCTGCTCGGCGAGCGGGCGGTGGGCCTCGACCCCGCCGCCCGGACCGTCACCCTGGCCGGGGGCCGCCATGTGCGCACCCACGGGGTCGTCATCGCGACGGGCGCCGCCGCCCGCACGCTCCCCGGCACGGACGGCCTGGCGGGCGTCCACACCCTGCGCACCCTGGACGACGCCCTGGCGCTGCGCGCCGACCTGACGAACGGCCGGCCCCGGCTCGTCGTCATCGGCGCCGGCTTCATCGGCGCCGAGGTGGCCTCCACCGCCCGCGGACTCGGCCTGGACGTCACCGTCGTCGAATCGCTCGGCATCCCGCTGGAACGCCAACTGGGGCGCGAGATGGGGCTGGTGTGCGCCTCGCTCCACTCCGACCACGGGGTCCGGCTGCTGTGCGGGACCGGCGTCGCGGGACTTCTCGGCGACGGCCGGGTCACGGGCGTGCGGCTCGCCGACGGGCGGGTGCTGCCCGCCGACGTCGTCGTGGTCGGCGTCGGGGTCAGGCCCGCCACCGACTGGCTCGCCGGATCCGGAGTGCCGGTGGACGACGGGGTGGTGTGCGACACCGGCTGCGCGACCGGTGTCCCGGGCGTGGTCGCCGTCGGCGACGTCGCCCGCTGCCCCCACCCGTTCACCGGACGGCACGCCCGGATCGAGCACTGGAGCAACGCGGGGGAGCAGGCCAGGACCGCCGCCCGCACCCTGCTCACCGGGGAGTCCGCCCCCGCCGCGGCCACCGCGCCGTACTTCTGGTCCGACCAGTACGGGGTCCGCATCCAGCTTGCCGGGTACGTCGCTCCCGGCGCAGAACCCGAGGTCGTCGAGGGCGACCTCGGCAGCCGTTCCTTCACGGCCGTCTACCGGCGCGACGGCACCCCCGTCGCCGTGCTCTCCCTGAACCAGCCCAAGTTCTTCAACCGGCTCCGCCGCACCCTCGTCCCCGCCGTCCCGGCCGCCGCCCACTGAGCCCCAGCGAGGAAACGTCGATGACTCTGCTCCACCAGTCCCTGCACGAGCTCGACCCGGAGATCGCGGCCGCGGTCGACGCCGAGCTGCACCGTCAGCAGTCCACGCTCGAGATGATCGCGTCGGAGAACTTCGCTCCGCTCGCGGTCATGGAGGCG
>NZ_KQ949054.1:7781-9079 GCF_001514285.1 Streptomyces sp. DSM 15324 | reverse complement strand
CGACCACGGCCCGCGCCGGGCAGGAGCGCGACGGGGAGCCCGGGCTGCGGGAGAAGCTGGGCGGGCAGTCCGCGGACGAGCGAGGGCAGGCGCTGCTCGACCTGGTCCGCAGGCTGGCGGCGCAGGTACTGGGACACGGCGACACCGGGGAGGTGGGACCGGGCCAGGCCTTCAGGGAACTCGGTGTCGACTCACTGACCGCCGTCGAGCTGCGCAACCGGCTCGCCGCCGAGAGCGGCCTGAAGCTGCCCAGCACCCTCGTCTTCGACTACCCGACCCCCCGTCATCTGGCGGGCTTCCTCGACGCCGAGCTGTTCGGCTCCGAGGAAACGGACCCGGAGATCGTCCTCGCCGCCGAGCTCGACCGGCTGGCCTCCACGATTTCAAGGCTTTCCCCAGATAACAGCGCCAGGACTCTCGCGAAGGCCCGCCTGCGCAGCATGCTGACCGAGCTGGGTGATCAGGTTGAGGGCGATCCCAAGGCCTCCGTCTCCCAGCACCTCGAGGCGGCCTCGGACGACGAGATCTTCGACTTCATCAACCGGGAACTCGGCCGGTCCTGAGCGCCCGCGTCACAGCAGGCCGAATCGTTCCTACCGATACGACGTATGGGGCAAGTTCCAATGGCGAATGAAGACAAGCTCCGGGACTACCTCAAGTGGGTCACCGCAGACCTGGCCGAGACGCGTCGCCGGCTCCAGGAGCTGGAGGCCCGCGAGGACGAGCCCATCGCGATCGTCGGCATGAGCTGCCGGTTCCCCGGCGGGGTGCGGTCCCCCGAGGACTACTGGCAGCTCCTGGCCGACGGCGGCGACGCCATCTCCCCCTGGCCCACGGACCGTGGTTGGGACACGGAGGCGCTCTACGACCCGGAAGCCCGCCGCGTGGACGGCAGCTACGCCCGTGAGGGCGGCTTCGTCCTGGACGCCGGCGACTTCGACCCGGCGTTCTTCGGGATCTCGCCGCGCGAGGCCGTCGCCATGGACCCCCAGCAGCGGCTGCTCCTCGAGGCGTCCTGGGAGGCCTTCGAGCACGCCGGCGTGGACCCCGAGTCCGCGCGCGGCGGCCGCGCCGGAGTCTTCGTCGGATGCAGCAACCAGGAGTACGGCGCGGGCCTCGGCGACATCCCCGACGACGTCCGGGGCCACCTGCTGACCGGTAACTCCACCTCCGTGGTCTCCGGACGCGTCTCGTACGTCCTCGGCCTCGAAGGTCCCGCGGTGACGGTGGACACGGCGTGCTCGTCGTCGCTGGTGGCGCTGCATCTGGCGGCGCAGGCGTTGCGTGCGGGTGAGTGC
>NZ_KQ949054.1:3440-7251 GCF_001514285.1 Streptomyces sp. DSM 15324 | reverse complement strand
TGCCGCGGGTGTCGCGGGTGTGATCAAGATGGTGCTGGCGATGCAGCACGGTGTACTGCCGCGCACGCTGCATGTGGACGAGCCGTCCTCGCACGTGGACTGGTCGGCCGGTGCGGTGGAGCTGCTGACGCAGGAGCAGGAGTGGACCGGCGGGGACGGCCGGCCGCGCCGTGCCGCCGTCTCCGCCTTCGGCGTGAGCGGCACCAACGCCCACGCCATCCTGGAGGAGGCACCTGCGGAGGAAGCTCCCGAGAACGCGGAAACGCCCGCCGACGGTGACACCGCAGCCGCCGCCTCCCCCTCGCTGACGCACCGGGCCCCCCGCGTGCTGCCCTGGGTCCTGTCCGCCCGCACCCCCGAAGCCCTGCCCGTCCAGGCCACCCGTCTCCTCGCGCACCTGAGGGAACACCCCGGGGCCGAGCCCCTCGACATCGCCTGGTCGCTCGCCGCGCACCGATCGGCACTGCCGTACCGGGCCGCCGTCATCGGTTCCGACCACGCCCGACTCGTCGAGACGCTCACCACCTTCGCCGCCGGTGACCGAACCGAGGGCATCGTCACCGGCACCGCCCAGCCGGACGGCCGTACGGCCTTCCTCTTCGCGGGGCAGGGCTCCCAGCGGCTCGGCATGGGGCGCGAGCTCTACGACGAGTTCCCGGTGTTCGCGGAGGCCTTCGACGCGGTCGACGCGGAGCTGCCGTTCGGTCTGCGGGAGGTCGTGTTCGGTGCGGACACGGAGCTTCTGAATCGTACGGAGTATGCGCAGCCCGCGCTGTTCGCGCTGGAGGTGGCGCTGTTCCGGCTGCTGGAGTCGTGGGGTGTGCGGCCGGATGTGCTGGCCGGTCACTCGATCGGTGAGATCGCGGCGGCGCATGTGGCGGGGGTGTGGTCCCTGGCGGACGCGTGCCGTCTGGTGGTGGCGCGCGGTCGGCTGATGCAGGCGCTGCCTGAGGGCGGTGCGATGGTGGCGGTGCAGGCCTCCGAGGAGGAGGTGCTGCCGCTGCTGGGTGACGAGGTGGGTGTCGCGGCGGTCAACGGTCCGCAGGCGGTGGTGGTTTCGGGTGGGGCCGGGGCGGTCGAGGAGATCGCGGGGCACTTCCGTGGCCAGGGCCGCAAGGTCACGGCGCTGCGGGTGAGCCATGCCTTCCACTCGCCGTTGATGGAGCCGATGCTCGACGACTTCCGCGCGGTCGCCGAGGGCCTGTCCTACGCGGAGCCGAAGCTGCCGATCGTCTCCAGTCTCACGGGCGCGGTCGCCTCCGCGGAGGAGCTGTGCTCCGCGGACCACTGGGTGCGGCATGTCCGTCAGGCGGTCCGGTTCGCCGACGCGGTGGGCGTGCTCGCCGAGCGGGGCACGACCCGCTACCTGGAAGTCGGCCCCGACGGCACCCTCACCGCCCTCGCCCAGGGCTGCCTGGACGTGCTCGCCGCCGGAGACACCGGTGGCGTCCTGTTCACCCCCCTCCTGCGCAAGGACCGGGACGGGACCGCCGACGTGGTCACGGCCCTCGCCCGACTGCACGCCCACGGCGCCACGGTGGCCTGGGACGCCGTCCTGCCCGGTGGCAGCCGGGTGGAACTGCCCACGTACGCCTTCCAGCACCAGCGGTACTGGCTGGCCGACCAGGGCCGCCCGGCCGCGGGCAGCGGCGTCGAAGGCGAACAGCGCACCGGGGGCGCCGCCGAGACGGAGTTCTGGAACGCCGTCGAGCGGGGTGACCTCGGTTCCCTCGCCGACTCGCTGGGCCTCGCCGAGGAGTCCCTGAACGGACTCGTCCCGGCGCTGTCGTCCTGGCGGCGCCGCCGCCAGGAACGCTCGCGCGCGGACGGGTGGTTCTACCGAGCGCACTGGAAGCCGCTCGAGCCGTCGACCACCACCCCGCTCGCCGGCCGCTGGCTGGTCCTGCGGTCCGCAGGCACGGGACAGGACACCGGCACCGACGCCATCACGGCGGAACTCGCCGCGCGCGGCGCCGACCTCGTCGTGATCGACCTCCCCGCCGCGTCCGACCGTGCCTCCGTGGCAGCGCAGTTGGAGTCGGCCGCAGCCGACGGAGCCTCCGGGATCGTCGTCGACACCGGCGTCGGCACGGACGCCGCAGAGGTGTGCGGCCTGGTGGCAACGGTGGTGCAGGCGGTCGGTGACGCGGGTGCGGGCGGCCGGGTGTGGGTGCTGACGCGTCGCGCTGTGTCGGTGGGCCGTTCGGACGGTCCGGCCGATCCGGTGCAGGGTGCGGTGTGGGGTCTGGGCCGGGTGGCGGCGTTTGAGTATCCGGATCGGTGGGGTGGTCTGATCGACCTGCCCGAGGTCCTGGACCGCCGCGCGGCCAACCGGTTCGCCGCGGTCCTCGCCGGCGGCCTCGCCGACGAGGACCAGGTGGCGGTGCGGGCGTCGGGTGTGTTCGGGCGCCGGCTTGAGCGGATGCCGGCTGGTGGTGCCGGTGCTGGTGGTGCTGCCGGTGGGGAGTCGGTGTGGTCTCCGCGGGGGACGGTGTTGGTGACGGGTGGTACGGGTGCGTTGGGTGCGCGGGTGGCGCGGTGGGTGGCGGCGGAGGGTGCCGAGCATGTGGTGTTGATGAGTCGTCGGGGTGTGGAGGCTCCGGGTGCGGTGGAGTTGCGTGAGGAGCTCACCGCTGCTGGTGTGCGAGTGTCGGTCGTGGCGTGTGATGCGTCGGACCGGGAGGCGTTGGCGGGGGTGTTGGCGGAGTATCCGGTGGATGCGGTGGTGCATACGGCGGGTGTGCTGGACGACGGTGTGATCGACGCGTTGACGCCGGAGCGGTTCGCGACGGTGTTGCGGGCGAAGGCGCTGGGCGCGTTGCACCTGGACGAACTGACCCGTGACCGCGACCTCGACGCCTTCGTCCTGTTCTCGTCCTTCGCGGGAAGCATCGGAGCGGCGGGCCAGGGCAACTACGCGGCGGCCAACGCCTTCCTCGACACGCTCGCCGAGCGACGCCGGGCGGCCGGGCTGCCCGCGACCTCGATCGCCTGGGGGCCGTGGGCCGACGGCGGCATGGCCGACGAGACCCACTCCGCCGCGCGGATGCGCCGGGGCGGTGTCCTCCCCCTGGACGCCGAGGCCGCCACGAACGTGCTCGCCCGCGCGGTCGCGTCCGACACGCCCGCCGTCGTCGTCGCGGACCTCGACTGGGCGGAGTTCGCGCCCGCCCTCACTCTGACCCGACCGAACCCGCTGGTCGCCTCGCTGCCCGAGGCGCACGCCGCCCTGGAAGCCGCCGCCACCGAGACCGGGAGCACCGGCATCGGCGACCGGGCCGGGCTGCTCGGCCGGCTGGTGGGCCTCACCCGCACCGAACAGGACCGCGTCCTGCTGGAGACGGTGCAGTCGTGCGCCGCCGCCGTGCTCGGTTACGCGGGGGCGGCCGCCGTCCCGGCCGAGCGTGCCTTCCGTGACCTGGGTGTCGACTCCCTCACCGCGGTCGAACTCCGCAACGGCCTCTCCGCCCTCACGGGCGTCACCGGCCTGACCGCGACGGTCGTGTTCGACTATCCGACGCCGCTCGCCCTCGCACGGCACGTGCGGGAGCGCCTGCTGGGTGACGCGCCCGGTGCGGAGGCCGTCGTCCCGGTGGTGGGGGGTGCGGTCGTCGCCGAGGATCCGGTGGTGATCGTCGGGATGGCGTGCCGGTTCCCGGGTGGGGTGCGGGATCCGGAGGGGCTGTGGAGGCTGCTGTCCGAGGGCGCCGACACCGTCGGCCCGTTCCCGGCCGACCGGGGCTGGGACCTGGCCACCTTGTACGACCCCGAGGGTGAGCGCCCCGGAACCACGCTGGTCGATGTGGGTGCC
>NZ_KQ949054.1:0-2683 GCF_001514285.1 Streptomyces sp. DSM 15324 | reverse complement strand
ATGGCCATCGGGTGCTGGCGGTGGTGCGGGGGAGCGCGGTCAATCAGGACGGTGCGTCGAATGGTCTGACGGCGCCGAACGGTCCTTCGCAGCAGCGGGTGATCCGGGCGGCCCTGGCGAGTGCGGGGCTGTCGACGACGGACGTGGACGCGGTGGAGGCGCACGGCACGGGCACGGCTCTGGGTGACCCGATCGAGGCGCAGGCCCTGCTCGCTACCTACGGGCAGGGTCGTGAGCGGCCGTTGTGGCTGGGTTCGGTGAAGTCGAACATCGGACACACCCAGGCCGCCGCGGGTGTCGCGGGTGTGATCAAGATGGTGCTGGCGATGCAGCACGGTGTACTGCCGCGCACGCTGCATGTGGACGAGCCGTCCTCGCACGTGGACTGGTCGGCCGGCGCGGTCGAGCTGCTGACGCAGCAGCAGGAGTGGCCCGAGGCGGGGCGTGCGCGGCGGGCAGGTGTGTCGGCGTTCGGTGTCTCCGGGACGAATGCACACGTCGTCCTGGAGCAGCCGGTCCCGGAGGAGGTCCCTGCCTCTTCCGGCGGCGACGAGCCGGTGTCGTCGGTTGTTCCGTGGGTGGTGTCGGCGCGCAGTCGGGCCGCGTTGCGGGCGCAGGCCGGTCGGCTGGCGGAGTTCGTGGCGGACGCCGGTGTGCTGGATGTCGCGGGTGTCGGTGGGGCTTTGGTCCGGTCGCGGTCGGTGTTCGAGCACCGGGCCGTGGTGTGGGGTGCGGACCGTGCGGAGCTGCTGGCCGGTCTGGGTGCGGTGGCGGCCGGTGAGTCGGCTGCGGGTGTGGTGACGGGCGAGGTCGGCGAGGGCGGCCGTACGGCTTTCCTGTTCGCCGGCCAGGGCTCCCAGCGCCTGGGCATGGGGCGCGAGTTGTACGAGGAGTATCCGGTGTTCGCGGATGCCTTCGACGCCGTGTGCGCCCACCTCGACGCGGATCTCGAAGTGTCCCTGTCTGAAGTGGTGTTCGGCCAGGAAGCCGAGCGCCTGAACCGTACGGAGTACGCGCAGCCCGCGCTGTTCGCGCTGGAGGTGGCGCTGTTCCGGCTGCTGGAGTCGTGGGGTGTGCGCCCCGACGTGCTGGCCGGTCACTCGATCGGTGAGATCGCCGCCGCGCACGTGGCCGGGGTGTGGTCGCTGGCCGACGCGTGCCGTCTGGTGGCCGCTCGCGGCCGGCTGATGCAGGCGCTGCCGGAGGGCGGTGCGATGGCCGCGGTCCAGGCCTCCGAGGACGAGGTGCTGCCGCTGCTCGGCGACGAGGTGGGCATCGCGGCTGTCAACGGCCCCCGGTCCGTGGTGATTTCGGGTGCCTCCGAGTGGGTCGAGGAGATCGCGGAGCACTTCCGCGGCCAGGGCCGCAAGGTCACGGCGCTGCGGGTGAGCCATGCCTTCCACTCCCCGCTGATGGAACCGATGCTCGACGACTTCCGGGCGGTCGCGGAAGAGCTCTCCTACGAGCGTCCGCAGCTCCCCGTCGTCTCCACGGTGACCGGCGCGCCCGTCACCGACGAGCTGATGTCCCCGCAGTACTGGGTGGAGCACGTCCGTCGCACGGTCCGCTTCGCCGACGCGGTGGCCACCCTCGCCGGGCAGACCGTCACCCGCTTCCTCGAACTCGGTCCCGACGGCACGCTCGCCACGCTGGCGCAGGACTCCGCCACGGGCGACGACCGTCTGTTCGTGCCGGTGCTGCGCAAGGACCGGCCGGAGGTCGGTGCGCTGGTGGCCGCCGTGGCGGCTGTGTTCGCCGGTGGCGCCGAGGTGGACTGGTCTGCCCTCTTCCCCGCCGACGGCTGGGTGGAGCTGCCGACGTATGCCTTCCAGCACCGGCGGTACTGGCCGGATGTCGTGCGTCCGGAGCAGGTCTCCGGAGCCGGCGGTGAGATCGACGCCCGTTTCTGGGAGGCGGTCGAGCGGGAGGATCTGGGTGCCCTGGCAGGGGAGTTGGAGCTGGGCGAGGAGGTCGTGGAGGCTGTCCTGCCGGCGCTGACCTCCTGGCGGCGGCAGAGCCGGGAACAGGCCGAGGCGGACCGCTCCCGGTACCGGGTCGCATGGCGGCCGCTGTCCGACGTCCCCGGCTCGGGCACGCTGTCGGGCCGTTGGCTGGCTGTCGTACCGGCCGGCTTCGAGGCGGACCCCTGGGCGCAGTCGGTGCTCGACGCGCTGTCGGCCCATGGCGCCGAGGTGGAGCGGGTCGCCCCTGAGGCCACCATGGACCGGGTCGCGCTGGCCGCGGCGCTGGAGGGCTCGGCGCCGGTCGACGGAGTCGTGTCCCTGCTCGCCCTCTCTGAAGATGTCTCCGAGGACGGCGTGCCGGTCGGCGTGTCGGGTTCGCTGGCGCTGATCCAGGCGCTGGGCGACGCGGGGGTGACGGCTCCGCTGTGGGCGCTGACCCGGGGCGCGGTGGCGGTGGGCCGTTCCGACGGCGCCGTGGACGCCGTGCAGGGTGCCGTCTGGGGGCTCGGCCGGGTGGCCGCCCTTGAGGCCTCCGACCGCTGGGGCGGTCTGATCGACCTCCCTGCCACGATCGACCGCCGTACCGCAGGCCGCCTGGTGGCTGTGGTGGCGGGTGTGGGTGATGAGGATCAGGTGGCGGTGCGGGCGTCGGGTGTGTTCGGGCGTCGGCTTGAGCGGGTGCCGGCTGGTGGTGCCGGTGCTGGTGGTGCTGCCGGTGG
>NZ_KQ949053.1:4851-9115 GCF_001514285.1 Streptomyces sp. DSM 15324 | reverse complement strand
GTCTCCTGACCTCCCTGGCGGAGGCCTGGGTGCGTGGTGTCCCCGTCGACTGGACGGCCGTGCTGGCCGGACAGGACGCCCGCACGGTCCCGCTGCCGACCTATGCCTTCCAGCACCGGCGCTACTGGCTGGACACCCCCGAACCCGCCCCCGCCGGCCCCTCCGTGGACGAGGTGGACGCCCGTTTCTGGGAGGCCGTCGAGCGCGAGGACCTGGAAGCCCTCGCCGACACCCTCGACCTGGCGCCGGAACGGCGCGACACGCTCGACACGGTCGAACCGGTGCTGCCCGTGCTGGCGGAGTGGCGCCGGCGCAAGCGGGAGAGCGCCGCGCTGGACTCCTGGCGTTACGCCGTGACGTGGCGGCCGGTCGGCACACCGGTGGCTGGGCCTGGGCCGTTGGCATCGCACTGGCTGGTCGTACTGCCGGGCGACGGTGGTACGGCAGAGGGCACCGCACGGGAGCTGGTCGAGGGGCTGCGCGGGCACAAGGAGGTCGAGGACGTCGTCACGGTCACCCTCGACGTGACGCGAGCCGACCGGGCGGCCCTGGCCGACCGTCTCCACGAGGCGTTCGAACAGAACCCGCTCATCGACGGCGTACTCAATCTGCTGCCCCTGGCACCTCGCGGTGACCATGCCTCCGCGGAGCCGAGCCCCTCCGGTGTGCCCGAGGCCGTCACGAGCACCTTCCTGCTCATGCAGGCCCTCGCGGACACGAAGGCCGAGGCACCGCTGTGGACGGTCACCCGGGGAGCGGTCGGCGTGCCCGGCCCCGCCGCGTCGCAGGCGTCCGGGCCGCTGCCCGAGCAGGCCGCCGTCTGGGGCCTCGGCCGGGTCTACGGGCTCGACCATCCCGAGCGCTGGGGAGGCCTCATCGACCTCCCCGCACCCCCTCGCGAGGACCACGCGTCCGGTGAAACGGTCGTGGGCCTCGGCGCCCGTGCCCTGGACCGGTTCCTCACCGCTCTCGCGGGCGACGAGGACGAGGACCAGTTCGCCGTGCGCGAGGACGGCCTGTACGTACGCCGCATGGTCCGCAAGCCGGTCGACACCGAGGCCGGTGAGCGGCGTACCGTCGGCCTCACCGGGACCACGCTCATCACCGGCGGCACCGGAGCCCTCGGCGCCCACCTGGCCCGACGGCTCGCCGCCACCGGTGCCCGGCATCTGCTGCTCGTCAGCCGCCGTGGGCCGGACGCTCCCGGCGCCGACGGACTGGAGCGGGAACTCACCGCGCTCGGCGCCCGTGTCACCATCGCCGCCTGCGACATCGCCGACCGGGAGGACCTGGCCCGCTTGCTGTCGGGCGTGCCGGAGGACGCGCCGGTCACCGCCGTGGTGCACGCGGCGGGCGCCGAGCCGCCGGCCGTGGCGATCGGGGACACCGACCTCGACGCCCTGCACGAGGTGATGCGCGCGAAGATCGCGGGCGCCCTGCACCTCGACGCGCTGCTCGGCGACAGCCCGCTGGAGGCCTTCGTCCTGTTCTCCTCGGGCGCGGGCGTCTGGGGCGACGGGGGCCACTCCGGCTACGCGGCGGCCAACGCCTACCTCGACGCGTTCGCCGAGTGGCGCCGCGGCCGAGGCCGGACGGCCACCTCCCTCGCCTGGGGCGCGTGGGCCGGCGGCGGCATGGTGCACGAGGCCGAGGGCGACCGGCTGCGCCGCTACGGCGTACCCATGATGGACCCCGAGGTGGCGGTGGGCGCCGTACAGCAGGCCCTCGCCCACGACGAGACCGTCCTGGTCGTCGCCGACGTGATCTGGGAACGGTTCGCGGCGACCTACTCGGCCGCCCGCCGCCGGCGCCTCTTCGACGAGATCCCGGAGGCCCGGCTCCTCGACGCCGCGCAGCTCGCCGGCCGCACGGCCGACGCCGACCCCGACGCCGGGGCCGTGCCCGGTCCTGCACAGTCTTTCGCCGACCGGCTGGCCGGCCTGAGCCGGGCCGAGCAGGAACGGACCGTGCTCCAGCTCGTGCGGACCCAGGTCGCGGCCGTTCTCGGCCATGACGGGACCGGTGCCATCAGCCCCGGGCACGCCTTCCGCGACCTGGGGTTCGACTCCCTCACCGCGGTGGAGCTGCGCAACCGGCTGAAGGAGGCCACGGGTCTCGGCCTGCCCGCCACCCTGGTCTTCGACCATCCGACCCCGGCGGCCCTCGGCGAACGGCTGCTGTCCGAACTCGCCCCGCAGCCGGCGGGGACGGACGCGGGGGACCTCTCACCCCTCGACGCGCTGGAGGCTGCCGTCGCCGCGCTCGACCCCGCCGACGACGTCTCCCGCACCAGGATCACCACCCGGCTGCAAGCGCTGCTGTGGCGTCTGTCGGACGGTCCGACGGAGACCCCGGTCGGCGGCGACGCCGACGACACATTGCTCGAGGCCGTATCGGACGACGAGATGTTCGACCTGATCGACAAGGAACTCGGCCTCAACTAGACCGCCGGCGGGGCGGCGTACTCCCCCGGTCGCCCCGTCCGGCCCGCTCCTTCCGCTCCGCCCCACCGCCCCATCCTCTAGGGACTGATGACGTTCATGGCTAACGAGGACAAGCTCCGCGACTACCTCAAGCTGGTCACCACCGACCTTCGGCAGACCCGCCGACGCCTTCAGGAGGTCGAGGCCCGCCAGCAGGAGCCCATCGCCATCGTCTCGATGAGCTGCCGCTTCCCCGGCAACGCGCACACCCCCGAGGACTTCTGGGGCATGCTGGTCGCCGGTGCCGACACCGTCTCCGAGCTGCCCGCGAACCGTGGCTGGGACCTGGAGAACCTGTACCACCCCGACCCGGAACACCAGGGCACCAGCTATACCCGCTCCGGCTCGTTCCTCTACGACGCCGCCGACTTCGACCCCGCGTTCTTCGGCATTTCGCCGCGCGAGGCGACGATGATGGACCCGCAGCAGCGGCTTCTCCTGGAGACCTCGTGGGAGGCGCTGGAGCGGGCCGGCATCGACCCGGGCACCCTGCGCGGCGAGAAGGCCGGCGTGTTCGTCGGCAGCAGCGACCAGGGGTACGGGGCGGCTGCCGCCCGGGCCCGGGACCGCGTCGAGGGACACATGCTGACGGGCGGCTCCGGCGCGGTGCTGTCCGGCCGCATCGCCTACACCCTCGGCTTCGAGGGCCCCGCCGTCACCGTCGACACCATGTGCTCGTCGTCGCTGGTGGCGCTGCACCTCGCCGTCCAGGCCCTGCGCCAGGACGAGTGCCGCCTCGCCCTGGCCGCCGGCGCCACCGTCATGGCCGCCCCCCGGAACTTCGTGGAGTTCAGTCGTCAGCGGGGGCTCGCTCCGGACGGTCGGTGCAAGCCGTTCGCGGCAGGGGCGGACGGCACCGGCTGGGGTGAGGGTGTCGGGGTGCTGCTGCTGGAGCGGTTGTCGGACGCCCGTCGCCACGGTCATCCGGTGCTGGCGGTGGTGCGCGGTTCGGCGGTCAACCAGGACGGTGCGAGCAACGGCCTCACGGCGCCCAACGGTCCCGCCCAGGAGCGGGTGATCCGGGCGGCCCTCGCCAACGCACGCCTGGGCGCCGATCTCGTGGACGCGGTCGAGGCGCACGGCACGGGCACCACCCTGGGCGACCCGATCGAGGCGCAGGCGCTCCTGGCCACCTACGGGCAGGCGGACCGCGAGGAACCGCTGCGCATGGGCTCCCTGAAGTCCAACATCGGTCACCTGCAAGCTAGTTCAGGTGTCGCGGGGGTCATCAAGATGGTGCTCGCCATGCACCACGGTGTCCTTCCGAAGCTGCTGCACCTGGACGAGCCCACCCCGCACGTCGACTGGTCGTCCGGTGCGGTCGAACTCCTCACCGAGAACGAGGCGTGGCCCGAGACCGGCCGGCCCCGCCGCGCGGGCGTGTCCTCCTTCGGCGGCAGCGGCACCAACGCCCATGTGATCCTCGAACAGGCGCCGGAGTCCGACCCCGAGGCGGGCGAACCGAAGACCGCCGACGACCTCGACACACCGGTGCTCGTGGCTGGTGGTGTGGTGCCGTGGGTGGTGTCGGGCCGTGGTGGCGAGGGGCTCGCGGGTCAAGCCGGCCGCCTGGCGTCCTCCGTCGAGTCTGCCGCTGACGAGGTGCGACCGGTGGACGTGGCGTGGTCCCTGGCCGCCACGCGAGCCGCGTTCGAGAACAGGGCGGTCGTCCTCGGAACGGAGCGAAGCGAACTCGTCACGGGCCTGGAGGACTTGGCGGGCAACGCCGGTGTGGCCCCCGGAGCGGTGACCGGCAGCTTCGACGTGGTTCCCGACGGCAC
>NZ_KQ949053.1:0-4148 GCF_001514285.1 Streptomyces sp. DSM 15324 | reverse complement strand
TCGATGTGGCGGCGGTGAACGGTCCGGCGTCGGTGGTCGTGGCCGGTGACGCGGACGCGCTGGACGAGCTGATGGCGCACTGTGAGAGCAGTGACGTACGGGCTCGTCGCATCCCGGTGGATTACGCCTCGCACACCTGGCACGTCGAGGCGATCGAGGACGAGCTGGCCCAGGTGCTGGCGGCGGTGGAGCCGCGTTCGGGTCAGGTGCCGTTCTTCTCGACCACGGAGGCGGAGGTGGTCGATACGGCTGTGCTGGATGGTGGGTACTGGTATCGGAATCTGCGTCAGCGGGTGCGTTTCGAGGATGCCGTTCAGGGTCTGGTGGAGCAGGGGTACGGGGCGTTCGTCGAGGTCAGTTCGCATCCGGTGCTGGGGATGGCGGTGCAGGAGGCCGCGCCGGACGCGGTCGTGGTGGGTACTCTGCGTCGTGACAAGGGTGATGCGCACCGGCTCCTGACCTCGCTGGCGGAGGCCTGGGTGCGTGGTGTCCCCGTCGACTGGACGGCCGTGCTGGCCGGACACGACGCCCGGACGGTCCCGCTGCCGACCTATGCCTTCCAGCACCAGCCCTACTGGTTCGACCCCGACCCGCAGCCGGTCGCCGTCACCGAAGGGGTCCAGGACCCGGCGGACGCCGAATTCTGGGCGGCTGTCGAGGAACAGGACGTCGAAGCGCTGACCGGTGTCCTCGACGTCGCCGGGGACACCGGGCAGGAGGTGCTGGCCCAGGCGCTGCCCGTGCTGTCGGCCTGGCGCCGGGGCCGCCGTGCCGCGTCCACGCTCGACTCCTGGCGCTACCGCGTCGCCTGGCGGCCCACGGCCGATTCGCTCTCCACCACGCTGGAAGGGACGTGGCTGGTCGTCGTCCCCGCGAGCCACGCGGGCACCGAACTCGTCCAGGTCTGCCTGGAGGGGCTCGCCACGCACGGGGCTCAGACCGTTCCCCTGTTCGTCGACTCCTCCGACACCGACCGCGAGCGGCTCGCCGCGCTGCTGACCGAGACGGCACAGCACAACGGCGTGGACTCCGTCCGGTTCGACGGTGTGCTCTCCTTCCTCGGGCTCGACGAGCACCCGTACCCCGAACAGCCGGGACTCGCGGCCGGTCTGGTGGCCGGCCTGGCACTGATCCAGGCGTGCGGTGACCTCGGTGTGCGTGCCCCGCTGTGGCTGGCCACCAGCGGGGCCGTCACCACGGGCGACAGCGACCCCCTGCGCAACCCCGTGCAGAACGGCATCTGGGGCATGGGCAGGGTCGCCGCTCTGGAGCACCCCGAGTTCTGGGGTGGCCTCGTCGACCTCCCGGAGCAGCCCGACGAGCGGACCGCCGCGCGGCTGTGCGGAATCCTCGCCGACTCCCGTGCCGAGGACCAGGTGGCCATCCGCCGGACCGGCGTCCTGATCCGCCGCCTGACCCGCGTCCCCGTGGGGGCGTCGGACGGCGGTCACGGTACGTGGACCTCGCGCGGCACCGCGCTGATCACCGGCGGCACCGGTGGCCTCGGCGGACACACGGCCCGCTGGCTCGCGAGGAACGGAACCGAGCACCTGGTCCTGGTCAGCCGTCGTGGAGCGGACGCCCCGGGCGCCGCAGCGCTGGAGGCCGAGCTGCGCGAGCTGGGCGCCCGTGTCACCATCGCCGCCTGCGACATCGCCGACCGGGACGCCCTGGGCGCGCTCGTCGAGCGGGTGGAGGCCGACGGACCGCCCATCCGCACCGTCGTGCACACCGCCGGCGTCGGCATCCTCATCCCGCTGGCCACGACCACCCTCCAGGAGTTCGCCGACGGCGCCGAGGCCAAGCTGTCGGGCGTCGCCCATCTCGACGCGCTCTTCTCCGACGACCGGCTCGACGCCTTCGTCGTCTTCTCCTCCGTCGCGGGCGTCTGGGGCAGCGGCGACCACGGGGCGTACGCCGCGGCCAACGCCTACGCCGACGCTGTCGCCGAGCACCGGCGGGCCCGCGGTCTGGCCGGCACCTCCATCGCGTGGGGCATCTGGAGCGACGAGGGCGGCGGCATGGCCCTCGACATCGTCCAGGAGCAACTGCGCTGGCGCGGCATCCCCTTCATGGACCCGGCCCTCGCGGTCAGGGGCATGCAACAGGTCATGGACCGCGACGAGTGCTTCGTCGCCGTCGCCGACATCGACTGGGAGCGTTTCGTCCCCGTCTTCACCGCCGCTCGCCCCCGCCCCTTCCTCACCGAGGTGCCCGAGGTCGCCGAGCTGCTGCGCGCCGAGGAAGAGCGCCACCGCCAGGACACGTCGGCCGTCGCGGGCTCCGGTCTCGTCGACCGGCTGCGCGGCATGGGCGCCGACGAACAGCAGCAGGCCGTACTGGACCTGGTGCGCGCGCAGGTCGCCGGAGTGCTCGGGCACAGCAGCCCGAACAGCGTGGAAGTGGGCCGGGCGTTCCGCGAGCTGGGCTTCGACTCGCTGACCTCGGTGGAACTGCGCAACCGGCTGAACACCGCCACCGGCCTGCGTCTGCCGGTCACCGTGATCTTCGACCGGCCCACGGTCACCGCTCTGGCCCGGCACGTCCGCGAGGAACTGCTCGGAGACACGGCGGCCCTTCCCGTGCCGGCCGCGCCCATGGCCCCGGCCCGTGAGGCCGCCGCGGACGACGACCCGATCGTCATCGTCTCCATGAGCTGCCGCTACCCGGGCGGCGCCGACAGCCCCGAGGAACTCTGGCGGATCCTCGCCGAGGGCCGCGACGTCATCGACGCCTTCCCCGACGACCGCGCCTGGGACCTCGAGGCCCTGTACGACCCGGACCCCGACCGCGAGGGCACCTGCTACGCACGCGAGGGCGGCTTCGTCTACGACGCGGGCGACTTCGACCCCGGCTTCTTCGGGATCTCGCCGCGCGAGGCCGTCGCCATGGACCCGCAGCAGCGACTGCTGCTGGAGACCTCCTGGGAGGTGCTGGAACGGGCCGGGCTCGTTCCCGAGGAACTGCGCGGCACTCCCGTCGGTGTGTTCGTGGGCGCCGCCAACCAGGGCTTCGGCGGCCTGGACAACCTGCCCGAGGGCGTCGAGGGGCACATCGTCACCGGCAGCGCCACCAGCGTGCTGTCCGGCCGGATCGCCTACACCCTCGGCCTGGAGGGCAGCGCGGTGACCATAGACACCGCCTGCTCGTCCTCCCTGGTCGCCCTCCACATGGCCGTCCAGGCGCTGCGCTCCGGTGAGTGCTCCATGGCCCTGGCGGGCGGCGTCGCCGTGATGGTCGAGCCCATCGGCTTCATCGGCTTCGCCCGGACCCGTGGTGTCGCCAAGGACGGCCGTTCGAAGGCGTTCGCCAAGGCCGCCGACGGCATGGGCCTCGCCGAGGGCGCGGGCATGGTGCTCCTGGAGCGCCTCTCGGACGCACGCCGCAACGGTCATCCGGTGCTGGCCGTGGTCCGCTCCACCGCCCTCAACCAGGACGGCGCGAGCAACGGCCTCAGCGCCCCCAGCGGCCCCGCCCAGCAGCAGGTGATCCGGGCGGCGCTCGCCAAGGCCGGGCTGTCGCCGGCTGACGTGGACGCGGTGGAGGCGCACGGCACGGGCACGACCCTGGGCGACCCGATCGAGGCGCAGGCGCTCCTGGCCACCTACGGACGGGGCCGGGATCCGGAACGGCCGTTGTGGCTGGGCTCTTTGAAGTCCAACATCGGCCACACCCAGGCTGCCTCCGGTGTCGGCGGTGTGATGAAGATGGTGCTGGCGCTGCAGCACGGGCTCCTTCCGCCGACGCTGCACGTCGACGAGCCCACTCCGCATGTCGACTGGTCGGCGGGGGCGGTGTCGCTGCTGACCGAGGCCGTGGAGTGGCCGCAGGCCGAAGGCCGTCCGCGTCGCGCCGGTGTGTCGTCCTTCGGAGTGAGTGGCACCAACGCGCATGTGGTGTTGGAGGAGGCTCCGGTTGTGCCCGAGGCCGGGTCCGGCCGTGCGGGTGCGGGCACGTCACCGGTGTTGGTGGCTGGTGGTGTGGTGCCGTGGGTGGTGTCGGGCCGTGGTGGTGAGGGCCTGGCGGGTCAGGCGGGTCGCCTGGCGTCGGTCGTGGGGTCTGCCGGTGGTGAGGTGCGGCCGGTGGATGTGGCGTGGTCGTTGGCGGCGACGCGTACGGCGTTCGAGAACCGGGCCGTGGTCCTGGGG
>NZ_KQ949052.1:10010-11303 GCF_001514285.1 Streptomyces sp. DSM 15324 | reverse complement strand
CGGCGCCTGGAGCGAAACGGGATGCTCCCGCTCGCGCCCGCCCAGGGCCTCGGCCTGCTGGACACCGCGATGGACCTGGGCGCGGGCCTGGAACGGGCCGGCGTGCTGCCGGTCCACATGGACATCGCGGCGCTCCGCCGGCGGGCACCCGAGGACGTGGCCCCGCTGCTGCGCGCCCTGGTGCGCGGTCACGGCCGCCGCAAGGCCGGGATCGGGACGGCGGGCGAGGCCACGAGCCTGCGGCAGCGGCTGCTCGCGCTCCCGGCCGGCGAGCGTGAGCGCTTCCTTCGCGGTTTCGTCTCGACGCAGGCCGCCTCGGTGCTCGGGCACCAGTCGACGCAACAGGTGGACGCGGACCACACCTTCAAGGATCTCGGCTTCGACTCGCTCACCTCGGTCGAACTGCGCAACAGGCTGAACGCGGCGACCGGCATGCGGTTCCCCGCCACGCTGGTCTTCGACTACCCGACCCCGGCCGACGTGGCCCGCTTCGCGCTCGCGGAACTGGTGGAGGACAGCGGGCCCGATGCCGTCGACACGGCGTCGGCACTGCCCGCGCCGACGAGTGTGACCGACGATCCGGTGGTGATCGTCGGGATGGCGTGCCGGTTCCCCGGTGGGGTCGGTTCGCCGGAGGATCTGTGGCGGCTGGTCAGCGAGGGCGGGGACGCCATCGGCGACTTCCCGTCCGACCGTGGCTGGGACCTCGATCGCCTCTATGACCCGGAGCCGGGTACGCCCGGTCGTACCTACGTCCGTGAGGGCGGTTTCCTCTACGACGCCGCCCTGTTCGATTCCTCGCTGTTCGGGATCTCGCCGCGTGAGGCGCTGGCGATGGACCCGCAGCAGCGGTTGCTGCTGGAGACGTCCTGGGAGGTCCTGGAGCGTGCGGGCATCGACCCGGCGACCCTGCGCGGCAGCCGTACCGGTGTCTTCGCCGGCGCCATGGCCCAGGACTACGGTTCCTTCCTCCGGTCGGGCGAGCTCGACTCGGGCGGTTACCTCATGACCGGGAACACCGGCAGTGTGGCGTCGGGTCGTATCGCGTACACGTTCGGTTTCGAGGGTCCCGCGGTGACGGTGGACACGGCGTGTTCGTCGTCGCTGGTCGCCCTGCACCTGGCGGCGCAGGCGCTGCGCTCGGGTGAGTGCGACCTGGCCCTGGCCGGTGGTGTGACCGTGATGTCCACGCCGGACACCTTCGTGGAGTTCTCGCGGCAGCGGGGTCTCGCGGTGGACGGCCGGTGCAAGGCGTTCTCGGACGGCGCGGACGGCACGGCGTGGTCGGAGGGT
>NZ_KQ949052.1:0-9503 GCF_001514285.1 Streptomyces sp. DSM 15324 | reverse complement strand
CGTTCGGTATCAGCGGCACCAACGCCCACGTCATCCTCGAAGAGGCGGCCGCGCCGGACCGGACCGAGGAAGACAGGGCGCGCGACGAGAGCCACAAGGGCGCCGACCGCGGCGTCATCCTCCCCCTCTCCGCCGCCGAACCGCAGGCCCTGTGCGCCCAGGCCGAGCGCCTGGTGACCCTCCTGTCGTCGGACACGGAGCTGTCGCACCATGACGTCGCCCTGTCCCTGGCGACGACGCGCTCCGCGCTGGAACACCGTGCCGTGGTGGTGGCCACCGACCGGCAGCAGGTCCTGGCCGGGCTGCGGGCGGTGTCCGGCCGGCAGCCCGCCGGGCAGGTGATCAGCGGCACGGCGGTCGCCGATGGGGGCCGTACGGCCTTCCTGTTCGCGGGCCAGGGCGCGCAACGGCTCGGCATGGGCAGGGAGTTGTACGAGACCTACCCCGTCTTCGCCGAGGCCTTCGACGCCGTGGACGCCGAGTTGCCGTTCGGGCTGCGGGAGATCGTGTTCGGTGACGAGGCGGACGTACTGAACCGTACGGAGTACGCGCAGCCCGCGCTGTTCGCGCTGGAAGTGGCGCTGTTCCGGCTGCTGGAGTCGTGGGGTGTACGCCCGGACGTGCTGCTGGGGCACTCCATCGGTGAGCTGGCCGCCGCGCACGTGGCGGGGGTGTGGTCGCTGGCCGACGCGTGCCGTCTGGTGGTCGCTCGCGGCCGGCTGATGCAGGCGCTGCCGACCGGTGGGGCGATGGTCGCGCTGGAGGCCTCCGAGGACGAGGTCCTGCCCCTGCTCGGCGACGAGGTGGGCATCGCGGCGGTCAACGGACCGGAGGCGACCGTGGTCGCCGGCACCGAGGCGGCCGTCGAGGCGATCGCCGCGCACTTCCGGGACCTCGGCCGCAAGGCCACCCGGCTGCGGGTCAGCCACGCCTTCCACTCGCCGCTGATGGAACCCATGCTCGCCGAGTTCCGTAAGGTCGCGGAAAGCCTGGCGTACGGACGTCCCCGGCTGACCGTCGTCTCGACGCTCACCGGCGAACTCGCCGAAGCCGAAGACCTGATGACGCCCGACCACTGGGTGCGGCACGTGCGCCACGCCGTACGGTTCGCCGCTGCCGTGAGCCGGGCGAGCGACGAAGGAGTCTCCCGCTGGATCGAGTTGGGACCGGACGGCACACTCACCGCGCTGGCACGGGAAGTGGTGCAGGCGGGCCCCGCCGAGCAGACTCTCTTCGTGCCCGCGCTGCGCAAGGACCGCGACGAGCGCGCCGCGCTGCTGACCGCCCTGGCCGAACTGTACGTCCGCGGTACCGAACCGCACTGGCCGGCCGTGTTCGAGGGCGGTGGCGCCCGCCGGGCCGAGCTGCCGACGTACGCCTTCCAGCGGCAGCGCTTCTGGCCGGACGCCCCGGCCGCCACGGCCGGTGACGCGACCGGTCTCGGACTGACCTTCGCCGGGCACCCGCTGCTCGGCGCCGAGGTCGCGCTGGCGGAAGGCGGCGGAGCCCTGCTCACCGGCAGGCTCTCCCTCACGACCCACCCCTGGCTGCGCGACCACGCGGTGGCGGGCGCGGTCCTCTTCCCGGGCACCGGCTTCCTCGAACTGGCCCTCCAGGCCGGTCTCCGCGTGGGCTGCGCACGTCTGGCGGACCTGACGCTCGAAGCACCGCTCGTCCTCACCGAGCACGGCGGTGTACGGATCCAGGTCGCCGTCGGCGGCCCGGACGGCTCCGGACGGCGTACCGTGTCCGTCCACTCCCTGGCCGACTCCGCCGAGGCCACGGCCGAGGGATGGGTACGTCACGCCGGCGGCGTCCTCGACGCCGACCCCACCGACGAGTCGGACGCCGACGGCCCCTTCGGGGACTGGCCGCCCGCGGAGGCGACCGCCGTCCCGCTGCACGGCTTCTACGACCGTCTCGCGGACGAGGGGTACACCTACGGCCCCGTCTTCCAGGGCCTGCGTGCCGTCTGGCGGCAGGGCGAGGACGTCTACGCCGAGGTCGGGCTGCCCGCCGGCCAGCAGGACGAGGCAGGGCGACACGGCCTGCACCCGGCCCTGCTCGACGCCGCGCTGCACGCCTGGCTCGCCGCGGGACGGGCGACGGCGGACGCCTCCGGCGAGGCACCCGCCGGCGGGGTGCGGCTGCCGTTCGCCTGGAGCGGCGCCTCGCTGACCGCGGTCGGCGCCTCCGCCGTGCGGGTACGGCTGGCACCGGTGGACGAGGACACGATCACGCTCACCGTCGCCGACGCCGAGGGCCGCAGCGTGGCCCGCGTCGACGCCCTCACCCTCCGTGAGCTGAGCGGGGCGGCACTCACCCCCGCCGCCGTCCGCCCGTCGGCCCGGCAGGACACCCTGTTCCGGGTGGACTGGAGCGCGCTGCCCGCGCCGTCCGGCACCCTCCCCGACCAGGCCGGACAGTGGGCCGTCGTCGGACCGGAGATCGCCGGGCTCCCGGACGCGCCGGCCGGTCACTACGCCGACGTCACGGCCCTGGCCGAGGCGGTCGCCACGGGCACACCCCTGCCGGCCGCGGTCCTCGTCGGCTGCGACCCGTCCGCGACCGGGACACCGGCGCAGTCGGCTGCCACGGTGGACGTCACCAAGGCGGTGCTGCACCACGTCCTCGCCCTCGTGCAGAGCTGGCTGGCGGACGACCGCCTCGGCGCCGCCCGACTGGTGCTGGTGACGAGGGGCGCGGTGCCCGCCGACGGCGACCGGGCGCTCACCGACCCGGTGGCCGCCTCCGTCTGGGGTCTCGTCCGCTCCGCGCAGTCGGAGCACCCCGGACGCCTGGTCCTGCTCGACCTCGACCCCGAAACGCCCGTCGCCGCCGATCACGGTGCCGCCGTCCACGACAGCGGCGGTGCCGGCTCCACCGACCCCGCCCCCGCACTCGCCTCCGGCGAACCCCAACTCGCCCTGCGCGCGGACGCCGTCCTCGTGCCCCGGCTGGCCCCGGCCGGCACCGGCGGCGCACTGCTGCCGCCGCCCGGTGAGTCCGTGTGGCGGCTGGACGTCACCACGCCCGGCACCCTCGACAGCCTGGCCCTCGTCGGGTGCCCCGAGGTCACCGGACCGCTCGCCCCCGGCGAGGTACGGGTGGCGATGCGGGCCACCGGCGTCAACTTCCGTGACGTCCTGGTCTGCCTCGGCATGCTCGACCGCGAGGTGCCCGGCCGTGAGGGCGCGGGCGTGGTCCTGGAGACCGGCCCCGGTGTCACCGGGCTCGCCCCCGGCGACCGGGTGCTCGGCCTGTTCTCCGGGGGGTACGGCCCGGTCGCGGTCACCGACCACCGGCTGCTCACCCGGCAGCCGCACGACTGGTCCTTCACCGAGGCCGCGGCGGCGCCCATCGTCTTCCTCAGCGCCTACCACGGCCTGGTGGACCTGGCGGATCTGCGTCCCGGCGAGGCCGTCCTCGTCCACGCGGGCACCGGAGGCGTCGGCATGGCCGCCGTCCAGCTGGCCCGGCACCTGGGCGCCGAGGTCTTCGCCACCGCCGCCCCCGCCAAGTGGGAGACCCTGCGGGCCATGGGCCTGGACGACGACCACATCGCCTCCTCGCGCGACACGGACTTCGAGGAGAAGTTCCTGCGGGTGACCGCCGGCCGCGGTATGGACGTCGTCCTCAACTCCCTGGCCCGGGAACTGATCGACGCGTCGTTCCGGCTCCTGCCGCGCGGCGGCCGCTTCATCGAGATGGGCAAGACCGACCTGCGTGACGCGCAGACCGTCGCCGCCGACCACCCGGGCGTCGTATACCAGGCGTTCGACCTGCGGGACGTCGACCCCGACCACACCGCCGACATGCTGACGGCCGTGCTCGCGCTGTTCGAACAGCGGGCACTGCGTCCGCTGCCGGTCACCACATGGGACGTACGGCGGGCCCCGGAGGCGTTCCGCTACCTCAGCCAGGCACGGCACACCGGCAAGATCGTCCTCACCGTCCCCGAGCTGCCCGTCGACCTGGCCCACGCCGTGGAGGACGCGCACGACGGACGCACCGAGGAGCGGGCCCCCCGCGAGGGCACCGTCCTGATCACCGGCGGCACCGGCACGCTCGGCGCGCTGTTCGCCCGGCACCTGGTGACCCGCCACGGCGTCCGCCATCTGCTGCTCACCAGCCGCAGCGGCCCCGAGGCCCCCGGCGCCGCCGCACTCGCCGCGGAACTGACCGGGCTGGGCGCCACCGTCACCGTCACCGCCTGCGACCTCGCCGACCGTGACGCCCTGGCCGCACTGCTCGCCGAGATCCCCGCCGAGCGACCGCTGACCGCCGTCCTCCACGCGGCCGGACTCCTCGACGACGGCATCCTGGACGCCCTGACACCCGACCGCGTCGACCACGTCCTGCGCCCGAAGGCACAGGCCGCGTGGAACCTCCACGAACTCACCCGCGACCTGCCCCTGTCGGCGTTCGTCCTCTTCTCCTCCGTGGCCGCCACCTTCGGCAGCCAGGGACAGGCCAACTACGCCGCCGCCAACGCCTTCCTCGACGCCCTGGCCCAGCACCGCAGGGCCCTTGGACTGGCCGCGCTCTCCCTGGCCTGGGGCCTGTGGGACACCGACGACGGCATGGCGGGCACCCTCGGCGCCGCCGACCTGCGGCGCATCGGCCGGATGGGGCTCGCCCCGCTGCCGGCGGACGAGGGCCTGGCCCTGTTCGACACGGCCCTCGCCGCCGACCAGGCGCTGCTGCTGCCCACCCGTCTCGACCTGCCCGGGCTGGAACGCCGCGGCACCGAACCGCCCGCCCTGCTCAAGGCACTCGCCCGGACCCCGGTCCGGCGGGCCGCGGCCGACACCACCGGCACCCCGGCCGACGGCCAGGACACCGGAAGCGGTACGCCGGTGTCGTTCACGGAGCTGCTGCGGCCACTGCCCGCCGAGGAACGGGAACGGGCCGCCCTCGACCTCGTCCGCACCCACACCGCGGCGGTCATCGGGCACTCCGACCCCGAAGCGGTCGACGCCGACCGGCCGTTCAAGTCGCTGGGCTTCGACTCGCTCACCGCGGTCGAGATGCGCAACCGGCTCGGCGCGGCCACCGGACTCACGCTGCGGGCCACGCTGGTGTTCAGCTACCCGACGCCCGCGGTCCTCGCCCGCCACCTGCTGGACCAGTGCGCGCCCCGCGACGAACGACCGGCCGACGTCCTCCTCGCCGAACTCGACAAGATCGAGTCCGTGATGGCCGGCACGCACCCCGCGGCCGACGGCACCGACGACGCCGCGCTGAACGACAAGGTGACCGCCCGCCTGCGGGACCTGCTGACCCGGTGGACGAGCGCCACGGGCGCGACGGGCACCGCAGGCGACACGGCCGGCACGGCCGGCACGGGCGACACCACTGGCACCACGCCGACCGTCACCGGACTCGAATCCGCGACGGACGACGAGATGTTCGACCTCATCAACAAAGAGCTGGGCATTTCCTGACCCCGACCGACCCCGGACCGCTCAGGACCCGACGTCTCCGGATCCCCACGGGGCTCCTCCAAGGAAGTGGCATCGAATGGCGAGCAACGAAGAGAAGCTGCGGGACTACCTCAAACTGGTCACGGCCGACCTTCGTCAGACACGCAAACGTCTGCAGGACCTCGAGGAACAGCGGCAGGAACCCATCGCGATCGTCGCCATGGGCTGCCGCTTCCCCGACGGGGCCGACAGCCCCGAGGCGCTCTGGCGGCTCCTGTCCTCCGGCACCGACGCCGTCACCCCCTTCCCGGCAGACCGCGGCTGGGACCTCGACGCGCTGTACGACCCGGACCCCGACCGTCCCGGCACCTCCTACGTCCGCGAGGGCGGCTTCCTGCACGAGGCGCCCCTGTTCGACGCGGAGTTCTTCGAGATCTCCCCCCGCGAGGCCCAGGCCATGGACCCGCAGCAACGGCTCCTCCTGGAGACCTCCTGGGAGACCGTGGAACGCGCGGGCATCCTCCCGGCCTCCCTGCGCGGCTCGGCCACCGGCGTGTTCGTCGGCGCCATCGCCCAGGACTACCTGCCACGCTCCCACGACTCCCAGGCGGACCTCGGCGGCCATCTGCTCACCGGCAGCACCATCAGCGTCGCCTCCGGCCGTATCGCCTACTCGTTCGGCCTGGAGGGCCCCGCCGTCACGGTCGACACGGCCTGCTCGTCGTCGCTGGTGGCCCTCCACCTCGCCGTACGCTCCCTGCGCTCGGGCGAGTGCGACCTGGCGCTCGGCGGCGGCGTGACCGTCATGTCCGGTCCCGAGATGTTCGTCGACTTCGGGCGACAGCGCGCGCTCGCCGCCGACGGCCGCTGCAAGGCGTTCTCCGCCGCGGCCAACGGCTTCGGGCCCGCCGAGGGCGTCGGCATGCTCCTCCTGGAACGCCTCTCCGACGCCCGCCGCAACGGCCACCCCGTCCTCGGCGTGATCCGCGGCAGCGCGGTCAACCAGGACGGCGCGTCCAACGGCCTGACCGCCCCCAACGGCCCGGCTCAGGAACGGGTCATCCGCGCCGCCCTCGCCGACGCCGGCCTGTCCACGGACGACGTCGACGCCATCGAGGCCCACGGCACCGGCACCCCCCTCGGCGACCCCATCGAGGCCGAGGCGCTGCTGGCCACCTACGGCGCCGCGCGCCCCGAGGACCGCCCCCTGTGGCTCGGCTCGGTGAAGTCCAACATCGGACACACCCAGGCGGCAGCCGGCGTCGCCGGAGTCATCAAGCTCGTCCTCGCCATGCGCCACGGCCTGCTTCCCCGCACCCTGCACGCCGACGAGCCGTCCCGGCACATCGACTGGACCGCCGCCGACCTGCGCCTGCTCACCCGCGAACAGGCCTGGCCCCGCGACGACGACCGACCCCGCCGCGCGGCCGTCTCCTCCTTCGGCATCAGCGGCACCAACGCCCACCTGATCGTCGAAGAGGCTCCCGCGCCGGCGCCGCTCGACGGAGCCGACCAGGCGGAACAGGCAGCCCCGCACACCGCTTCCCCGGCCGACCCGGAGCGGCCGACCGGTGACCACCCCCTGCCCTGGGTGCTCTCCGCCCGCAGCCGCACGGCCCTGCACGCCCAGGCCGCCCGCCTGCTCGCGCACCTGGACGACGTGCCCCACCCCCACCCGGCCCGCATCGGCCACGCCCTCGCCACGACCCGCTCCACCTTCGAACACCGGGCCGTGCTCACCGGCCGCACCCTCGACGACTTCCGCACCGCCCTCACCGCCCTCGCCGCCGGCGAACCCCAGCCGGGCACCGTCACGGGAACCGTCCGGCCCGGTGGACGACTGGCCGTCCTGTTCACCGGCCAGGGTTCGCAACGGCTCGGCATGGGCCGCGAGTTGTACGCCACCTATCCCGTCTTCGCCGACGCCTTCGACGCCGTGGACGCGGAACTGCCCTTCGACCTGCGCGAGGTGGTGTTCGGCGAGGACGCCGAGCGCCTGAACCGCACGGAGTTCGCGCAGCCGGCGCTGTTCGCCCTGGAAGTGGCGCTGTTCCGGCTGCTGGAGTCGTGGGGAGTACGCCCCGACGTCGTGGTCGGGCACTCGATCGGTGAGTTCGCCGCCGCTCATGTGGCCGGAGTGTGGTCGCTGGCGGACGCGTGCCGTCTGGTGGTGGCACGGGGCCGGCTGATGCAGGCACTGCCGGAGGGCGGCGCGATGGTCGCGCTCCAGGCCACCGAGGACGAGGTCCTGCCCCTGCTCGGCGACGAGGTCGGTCTCGCCGCGGTCAACGGGCCGCGCTCGGTGGTGGTCTCGGGTGCGGCGGACGCCGTGGAGGAGATCGCGGACCGCTTCCGCGCCCAGGACCGCAAGGTCACGGCGCTACGGGTGAGCCATGCGTTCCACTCGCCGCTGATGGAGCCCATGCTCGACGACTTCCGGGCCGTGGCGGAGACACTCACCTACAGCGCACCGCGCATCGCCGTGGTCTCCAACGTCACCGGCCGCCCGGCCGAACCCGGCGAACTCACCTCGCCCGACTACTGGGTGCGGCACGTCCGCCAGCCGGTCCGCTTCGCCGACGGCGTACGTGCCCTGGCCGAACGCAGGGTCGGCAGACTGCTGGAACTGGGCCCCGACGGCCAGTTGACCGCCCTGGCCCAGAGCTGCCTGGACGGCGGCTCCGAACTGTTCGCCACCGTCCTGCGCAAGGACCGCCCGGAGCCCGAGACCCTGCTCGAGGCCCTGGCCCAGCTCCACGCCGGCGGTCTGCCGGTCCGCTGGCAGACGGCGTTCCCCCACGAGGAGCCGACCGCTCCCGACCAGGATCAAGTCCCCCTGCCCACCTACGCCTTCCAGCGGCGCCGTTTCTGGTCCCGCGACACGGGCTCGGCACTCGGCGATCTGGGTGCGGTGGGGTTGGGTGTGGCGGGGCATCCGTTGCTGGGTGCGGCGGTGGAGTTGGCGGGTGGGGATGGTCTGCTGCTGACGGGGCGTGTGTCGTGTGGGGTGCAGGAGTGGTTGCGGGATCATGTGGTGGCGGGTGTGGTGGTGTTTCCGGGGACGGGGTTCCTGGAGTTGGCGTTGCGGGCGGGGGAGCAGGCCGGGTGTGACCGGGTGGAGGATCTGACGATCGCGGCGCCGTTGGTGGTGCCGGAGCGGGGTGGGGTCCGGGTTCAGGTGCGGGTGGGCGCGGCGGACGAGGCCGGCCGCCGCACCCTGGAGATCCACTCCCTCGCCGAGGACGCCCTCGACTCCGATCCGTGGACGCTCCATGCGACCGGTGCGCTGTCCACTGCCTCGGCCGCGCCGCCCGCCGACCGTTTCGATTTCGGTGTCTGGCCGCCGCAGGGTGCGGTGGCGGAGCCGGTCGAGGGGGTGTACGAGCGTTTCGCCGGGCTGGGCCTGTCGTACGGTCCGGTGTTCCGTGGGCTGCGGGGTGTGTGGCGACGTGGCGACGAGGTGTTCGCCGAGGTCGCCCTGCCGGAGGAGCAGGAGACGGTCGCGGAGCGGTTCGGGGCGCATCCGGCGTTGGTGGATGCGGCGCTGCACGCGGTGATGTTCACGTCGGCGTTGGGGGACGGGCGGGCGCGGTTGCCGTTCTCGTGGTCCGGGGTGTCGTTGTGGGCGTCGGGTGCGCGTGCGTTGCGGGTGCGGGTGGTGGAGCTGGGGTCGGACGCGGTGGCGTTGGAGCTCGCGGACGCCGCGGGTGGGTTGGTGGCGTCGGTGGAGTCGCTCGTGCTGCGGGAGGCGTCCGGCGACCTGGCGAAGGCGGACAACCGCCATGTCGACAGCCTCTTCCAGACCGACTGGGTGAAGGTCCCCGCGAGCAAGGGACCCGCCCCGGCTTCCGCTCGCACCGCTCTGCCGGAACCCGACGAGACGGTGCCCGCCGACGTACTCCTCCGGGTTGAACGCCCGGCCGCCGCCGACACCGCCCAGGCCGCCCACGCGGTGACCACGCGGGTTCTCGGCCTCCTGACGGAGTGGCTGGCGGAGGAGCGGTTCGAGGGCGCGCGTCTGGTGGTCGTCACCGAGGGCGCGGTCACGCTCGACGCGACGGCCCCCGATCCCGCCCT
>NZ_KQ949051.1 GCF_001514285.1 Streptomyces sp. DSM 15324 | reverse complement strand
ACCTGGCCGGCTGTCTCGCCTTCTCCGCGGGCGCCCTGGGCAAGGTCGCCGCGGACGTCCTCACCCTCGCCCGCACCGAGATCGCCGAGCTGGCCGAGGGCAGCGGGGGCGGCTCCTCCGCCATGCCGCACAAGGCGAACCCGGTGCGCTCGACGCTGATCGCGGCCGCCGCCCTGCGCGCACCGCAGCTCGCGGCCGTGCTGTTCGGGGCGCTGACCGCCCCGGACGAGCGGCCGGCCGGGTCCTGGCACGCCGAGTGGGAGCCGCTGCGGGACCTGCTGCGGCTGGTCGGCGGCGCCGCCCGGGACGCGGCCGAGCTGACCGAGGGCCTGCGGGTGCGTCCCGAGGCGATGCGCGCCGATCTGGACCTCACCCACGGACTGATCGTCTCCGAGCGGCTGTCCGCCGAGCTGTCGGCGGTGCTGGGCCGGGCCCGGGCCAAGGAGCTGCTCACCGCGCTCGCCCCGCGCACCTACACCGAGGGCCGCCCGCTCGCCGAACTCCTCGCCGAGGAGCCCGACGTGAAGGACATCGACCTCGGCGACCTCACCGACCCCGCCCGCTACACCGGCTCCGCCGGTGCCCTCACCGACCGTGCGCTGGAGCGACGTTGACCGAGGAACTGCTCAACCACCGTGCCGAGGGCCCTGCTTCCGCGCCCGCGCTGCTGCTCGGCCCCTCCCTGGGCACCTCGTACGCCCTGTGGGACAAGGTCGCGCCCGAGCTGTCCGCCACCCACCGGGTGATCCGCTACGACCTGCCCGGGCACGGCGGTTCCCCCGCCTCCCTGATCGGCCCGGGAGCCACCGTCGGCGACCTCGCCGCGCTGGTGCTCGCGCTCGCCGACTCGCTCGGCCTGGAGCGGTTCGCCTACGCGGGCGTGTCCCTGGGCGGGGCGGTGGGTCTGCACCTCGCGCTGCACCACCCCGAGCGGGTGTCGAAGCTCGCGGTGATCTGCTCCTCGGCCCACTTCAACGGCAGCAGGCTGTGGCAGGAGCGGGCCGCGCAGGTGCGCGCCGAGGGGCTGGAGAAGCTCGCCGCGGGCGCCGACGCCCGCTGGTTCACCCCCGGGTTCACCGTGCCGGAGCTGGTCGCCGACCATCGCGCGGCCGACCCCGGGGGCTATGCCGCCTGCTGTGACGCGCTGGCCGCGTTCGACCTGCGGGAGCGGCTCGCGGAGATCGACGTGCCGACCCTGGCGATCGCGGGGCGCCAGGATCCGGCGACCCCGCCCGCGCATCTGCGGGAGATCGCGGACGCGGTGCCGGACGCGGCGCTCGTGGAGATCCCGGGCGCCTCGCACCTGGCGCCCGCCGAGCGGCCCGAGGCGGTGCTGACCGCGCTGCGGGGCCACTTCGACGGCGGGGCCAGGCGGGGCATGGAGGTGCGGCGCCAGGTGCTGGGCGACGCCCATGTGGACCGGGCGCAGGCCCGGCAGTCGCCGTTCACCGCCCGGTACCAGGACTTCATCTCGCGCTACGCGTGGGGCGAGATCTGGACCGACCCCACGCTCAGCCGCCGGGAACGCAGCATGATCACGCTGACCGCGCTGGTCGCGCACGGCCACTACGACGAGCTGGCCATGCATGTGCGGGCCGCGCGGCGCAACGGGCTGACGCCGGACGAGATCGGGGCCGTGCTGCTGCAGACGGCCGTGTACTGCGGGGTCCCGGCGGCGAACTCGGCGTTCGCGACGGCACAGCGGGTGCTGGAGGAGGAGGACTGACCCCGGCGGGGCCCCGCCCGGCCCCCCACGCACCGGCATGCACCGGCCCCGACCCGCACCGGCACCCTCACGCCGCCCCGGACCCGCGCCTCACCCGGCCGTGGACCCGCACCCGGACCTGCACCCGGCCCGGGACCCGGACCCTCGCCCCACCCGGCCCTGGCCCGGACCCGCACCTCACCCCGGCCGTGAACCCGCACCCAGCCCGGGATCCGGACCTGCACCCGGCCCGGGCCCCGGACCCTCGCCCCACCCGGCCCTGGACCCTCACCCGGCCCAGGGCCGGCCCCGGACCCGCACCGGAACGGCTCAGCCCGTCCGCAACGCCCTCTCCGCCTGCTCCACCAGCCCGTCCGCCCCGCAGGTCCGTGCCAAGGACAGCCCGCGGTTCAGCTCGGACACCGACCGCGACAGAACGCCGTACTCGATCCGCGCGGCCGCATGCTCGTACTGGCTCGGTGAGGACTCCAGCAGCGTGACGGCCTGGTGGGCGAGCCGGACCGCCCGCTGACCGGTCTCCAGCGCGGCGGCGCACCGCAGCGCCTCCCCGATCGCGGTGTCGGTGCCGAACCGCTCCGCCCGGCGGCGGACGTCCGCGGCGAGCAGCGCCGCACGGGCCGGGTCGGCGGTGGCGAGGGCCCGGGCGAGGTCGGCCGCCCAGGGGACCATCACCGGGTTGAGGTGGCCGCGGACGGCCGCCGCCTTCTCGGCCTCCTCCAGCTCGTTGATCCCCTCGGCGGTGCGGCCCACGGCGAGCAGCAGCCGGCCGCGCACCGAGCGCGGGTCGGGCAGCACGATCGTGGACGGGTAGGGCGGGGCGAAGCCGCACTCCTCGGCGACCTCCCACGCCTCCTGGACATGGCCGCGGCAGAGCAGCACATCGACCAGGTTGCAGGTGGCCGACCAGTACAGCGGCAGTCCGCGGCCGACGCGCTCGGCGAGCCGGAGGGACTTGCGCAGGGACTCCTCGGCCTCCTTCAGCCTGCCGCGGCGGCGCAGACCGAGTCCGAGGTAGGCGTGCGCGAGGGCGAGATGGCCGCCGCTCCAGCCGGCCGACTCGTAGGTGCGCAGGGCCTCGTTGAAGAAGGTGTCGGCGCGGTCGAGCCGGTCGGTGTAGGCGTAGGAGCTGGACAGCATCATCAGCAGTTCGATGCCCCAGACCTGGTCGGTCCAGCCGAGGCCCGGGGCGAGACCGCCGTTGACCAGGGCGCGGTCGCAGTACTCGACGACCTCCTCCGCGTTCTCCCCGCGGGTCACCGCGTCGAAGCCGCGCAGGATGAGCAGGGCCCGCTCGGCGTTGTCGCGGCCGGTGCAGGTGGCGGCGAGGGCGGCGAGCTGCTCGGAGCGGTTCGGGGAGATCGCCTCGCCCGCGTGCACGCACTCCCACATGAACTGCACCGCCTGGAGCCGCATCTTCGCCGGGCCCGGGTCGAGCCGGTTCGCCTCCGCCTCGACCGTGCGGACGGCCTCCTCCATCTGGTCGTTGTGCAGCAGGGCCTGGGAGAGGCGGTAGACGGCGTCGATCCGCAGGTCGCCCTCCAGACCGGGCAGGGCGAGCGCGGTGCGCAGGTGCTCGACGGTGCGGGCCGGCGCGGTGAGGAGGGTGGCGCAGCCGAGGTCGTACAGCACGTGCGCGTGGACGTCCGGGTCGGGTGGTTCGGCGAGCGCGCGCTCCAGACAGCGGCGGGCCGCGTCCGGGGCACCGACCGCGAGGTGTTCGCCGGCCGCTCCGCGGAGCTGCTCGACGAGTTCCTGGTCGCCCTCGGGGTGGACCTGGATGAGGTGCCGGGAGGCGGCCGCGAGTCCCTTGCCGGCCTCGGTGACGATCTTGGCGGCGATGCCGTGCATCGCGGTGCGCAGGCTGGCGGGGATGCTGTCGTAGACGGCCGTGGCGATGAGCGGGTGGACGAACTCCAGGTCGCCCTCGGCGGCGGGCAGGGCGGCCGGGTCGGGTTCGGTGAGGATACGGGCGGTGCGCAGCAGTTCGGCGCAGCGCACCGCGGTGTCGCGGCCCATGACGGCGAGCCGGGACGCCTCGTCGATGGAGATGCCGACGCCGCCGAGGATGGCGGCCGCCATGGCGAACCGGGTGGCCTCGACGCCCAGTTCCTCGAGGCGGTCGACGAGTCCGCCGCCGCGGGCCGCCCGGTTCAGGGGCCGCAGTTCCGCGGCCGAGGCCTCGGTCGGTTCCAGGCCCTTGTCCCTGACCTTGGCGAGGAGTTCGACGGTGTCGTAGGGGTTGCCGTCGGTGACGGCCCACACCTCGCGGCAGAACGCGGCGTCCGCGTGCTCGCCGAGGGTGGCGCGGGTCAGTCCGGCGACGGAGGCCGGGGTGAGGGTGGTGATGCTGGTGACGCGGGGGGCCGGCGGCCTCGCCGATCGTGTCGAGGTAGCGGCCCCGGTCGCCGCCCACCTCGTCGGGCCTGCGGGCGACGACGACCAGGACGGAGAGGCGGTCGAGGCGTTCGGTGAAGGCCGCGAGCCACCGCAGGGTCTCCAGATCGGCCCAGTGCGCGTCGTCGATCAGCAGGACGAGGGGGTAGCAGCGCGTGGCGAGCCGGCTGACGGCGGCCACGAGTCCGTCGCACACGTGCTGCGGGTCGGCCGGGGTGTCGCCGGGTTCGGCCACGCCGAGCGCGGGGCCCGCGATGTCGTACCAGTCGCCGAGGTACTCGCGGGCTTCCTCGGGCAGCAGGGACAGCAGCGCGGGCTGGAGCAGCTGCCGTACGACGTTGAAGGGGACGGACCTGAGCGTCTCGCCGCCGCGGGCCGACCAGATCGCGCAGCCGCGGTCCTCGGCGATACGGCGGGTCTCGGCCAGCAACGCGGTCTTCCCGACCCCGGCCTCGCCCCGGAGCACCAGCAGGTGGCCCGAGGAGGACCGGTCGGCGCAGAGCGCGTCCACCGCCCGCGCGATCGCGGCGATCTCCTCGTCGCGCTCCCACAGGGAAGCCGAGGCGGCTCCCGCCGGCCGTGCCTCCGTCATCCCGCTGCCTCCCCGAGTATCGCCCGGACGACGTACAGAACTTGAGCGTAGCCGTCCGGAGGGCGCCGTGGAGGCAGTCCGCGCAGGTCTTGCCTCCACGAGTGACACGACGGACCCCGGCCCGGCCGGACGGGCCTGCGGTGCGGACCCCGGAACGTCAACGCCGTTCGACGTACCCCGATTTGACGTCGAATTCACGCCAACCGCGGCGCCGGCCGGTGCGGGCCCGGGTGACGGATTCCCCTCCCTCTCATCCGCCTTTCACCGATGCCTCATACGGTTAGGGCATGACGCAGGTGACTCCTCCCGGGTGGTACCCCGACCCGGGGCAGACGAATGACGGTCCCGCCACCGAGCGCTGGTGGGACGGCAAGGCGTGGACGGACCAGACCCGCCCCGCGGGCTCGGCCGCCGCATGGGGTCCGCCGGCGCAGGCGCCGACCGACGGCGCGTATGCGGCGTATCCGGCCTATCCGGTGTACCCGGCACCGCCGGAGGGCACGGGCGCGCGGCACGGGCTGCGCACGGGCATAGCCGTCGCGGCGGCGGTCGCGGTCCTCGCCAGCATCGGGGTGGGCGTGTACGCGCTGTCCAAGGGCGACGGCGGCAGCGGTGGCGGTGGCGGTACGGCGCAGGGGCCGGGCGGACCGGGCGGGCCCGGCGGGTCGGGCGGCGGCCCCGGCGGCCCCGGCGGCTCGGGCGGCTCGGGCGGTTCCGGCGGGGACTCGCCGTCACCGCGCGAGTCGGAGGCGCCGAAGATCAGGAGCGGGTCGGTGACCGACGCGCTCAACGGGATCAGCATCCCGATCCCGAACGGCTGGTACGGGCAGGAGGGCAGCTCCGGCGCGGCCGTGACGTCCGATTCCACGTACAAGTGCCCGGGCGACACCTCCAAGTCCTGCACCAAGGGCGGTGTGTACTCCTCACCGGTGGAGCTGCTGGGCACCAAGGGGGACACCGCCGAGGAGGTCGCCAAGGCGGACATCGCCGAGAACGCGGAGCAGTCGTACGGCGGGGACACCTACGGGGCGATCACCTCGCACCAGGTGCTCGCCTCCACGGCGGTGACCGTCGCCGGGCAGAAGGGCTATCTGGTGCGCTGGAAGGCGGTCACCAGCAAGGGCGCCGACGGGTACGTGGAGTCGCTGGCGTTCCCCTCGCCGTCGGACGCCAAGCGACTGGTGGTACTGCGGTTCGGCCTGGACGCCGACCAGAGCGTGTCCGTCATCGACACGATCACGAAGGGCATCAAGGTCGCGTCCGGCGGTGGCAGCGGCACCGACGTCTGAGGCCCGCGTGATCGGCCGGGCGGGGCGCCCCTCCGCTCAAGGGGAGCCCCGCCCGGCCGGGGGGTGCGCGCCGCCCCCGTCCCCACGGTGCGGCGCGAGCAGGTCACCGTCCGGTCATCCCGTGGACGGCGGCCTGGGTCCTGGCGGCGACGGGCTGTCGAGCCCGAGCGCGGGCAGTACGGCGACCTCCACGAACCGGACCAGGTAGTCCGGGTCGGCGTACTCCCCGTCGACCACGGGCCGGGCGCGGACGACGCCCAACATCTGTGCGGGAATGTACTCCAGGGCGGGGTGGCCGGCGGGGATCTCCCCCCGCTCGACGCCGCGCCGCAGGATCGTCCGCAGCGCGTCGATCTCCGGGTCGATCAGCGCCTCGCGCAGCGCCCGCGCGAGGTCCTCGTCGCCGTGCACCGCGTGGCCGAGGGCCTGGAGCAGAGTGCCGTCGTACGACGACCAGCGGCCGGTGGACCGCGCCGCCTCGCACAGGTCGCCGGCGAGGGAGCCGGTGTCGATGCCGGCCAGCCGCCCGGTCCGGCGGGACCGCAGCGCGGCCACGACGAACTGAGGCTTGGTCTTCCACTGGCGGTAGAGCGTGGACTTGCTGCACCGCGTGGTGGCGGCGACGCCCTCCATGGTGACCGCTTCGTATCCGCAGGCGCGGATCTGTTCGAGGACGGCGTCGAAGAACTCCTTCTCACGCTCAGGCGTGATCTTGGAGCGGCGCGTTGCGGCGACCGGCTCCGGTCCCTCCGCGGCCTGCGACGTCATCGCCTCTGCCTCTCTTTCTCTCGCTGTCTTTCTCGCTGTGCTTCCAGTGTGTCGTATCTCAATCGATACGCAAGTGTACCGGTACTCACTCGTATCGGTACAGTACCGTATCGGTACGACGCCGTATCGATCGATCAGACGCACCACCGTCCAGTGAAGGGGCCGGGGGATGAATGCCCGCACCGAGCCTGAAACAGCGGAGCCGGTCCAGCCGGCCCGGCCGCCGATAGTCAGGGAGCTCCTGCTCGTCGCAGGGCTCTTCCTCGTTTACAAGGTGGGGCGGCAGCTGGCCACGGGCCACACCGCCGAGGCCTTCCGCAACGCCGCTGACGTGTGGCACGCCGAACGCCGGCTGCACCTGCCGGGCGAGGGCGCGGTGCAGTCCCTGCTGCTGCACGGGGACGTCCTGGTCCGGGTCGCGAACACCTACTACGCGACCGTGCACTTCCCGGCCACGCTGGCCTTCCTGGTCTGGCTCTACCTGCGGCGCCCGGCGCACTACGTGTGGGCCCGGCGGGTGCTGGCCGCCGTCACCGCGGCCGCCCTCGTGCTGCACCTGACGTTCCCCCTCGCCCCGCCCCGGATGCTCGCGGCGGCGGGCCTGACCGACACCGCGCGCGTCTACGGCCCCTCGGTGTACGGACCGCCGCGGACGGACCAGTTGTCGAACCAGTTCGCGGCGATGCCCTCACTGCACTTCGGCTGGGCCCTGATGGTCGCGGTCGGGCTGATCGTGGCGACCCGGTCGCGGTGGCGCTGGCTCTGGCTGCTGCACCCGCTGGTGACGCTGCTGGTGATCGTGGGGACGGCGAACCACTACTGGCTGGACGCGATCGTGGCGGGCGCCCTGCTCGGCGCGGCGCTCGCGGTGATCCGCGTGCCCGTCCGGACGGCGGCCACGACCGGCCGCGGCGGCCCGCGCCCGGTCCGGGCGAAGGCCGGGGACCACGTCCTGGTGGGGGCGGGCCGGTGAACGCCACCCTCGTCGCCGTCGTCCTCTCCCTGTTCTCGGCCGTCGCCTACGCGGCCGCGGCCGTCGCCCAGGAGCGGCTCGCCTCCCGCTCCCCCGGCGCCGGGCTGGTGCGCATGCTGGGCCGGGGCGCCTGGTGGGCGTCGGTGGGGCTCAACGCCGGGGCGGCGCTGCTGCACGTGGTGGCCCTGAAGTACGGCCCGCTGACCGTGGTGCAGCCGCTGGGCGCGCTGACCTTGGTGGCCGCGGTGCCGATGGGCGCCCGGGTCGCCGGACGGCGGGTCACCGCCGCCGAGTGGCGGGGCACCGCCTTCACCCTGGCCGGGCTGGGCGCGATCCTGGTCACGGCCTCGGGCCCGGCCCCGGAGCACGCGCTCAGCGGCTCCGAGGCGGCCCTGGTGGCGGGGGCCACGGCGGCGCTGATCGGTCTGCTGGCCCGGCCCGGCACCCGGCCGGGACTGCGCCACGCGAGCGCGTCCGGCATCGTCTCCGGGGTGGCCTCGGCACTCACCCAGACGGTGACGGTGGCCGCCACCGACCGCTCCGGCCCGCTGCTGAGCGTCCCGGTGATCGGGGTGGCGCTGCTGGTCGCGGCGTTCGCCGCGGCCGGGCTGCTGCTGTCGCAGACCGCCTACCGGGGCGGGCTCGGCGCGCCGCTGGCGATGGTGACGCTGGCCAATCCCGTGGCCGCGGCGGCGATCGGGCTGGTGCTGCTCGGCGAACGGCTCCAGGGCGGGCCGGCCGGGGTGCTGCTCGCGCTGGCGGGGGCGGGGTTCGCCGGATGGGGTGTGGTGCTGCTGGCGCGGGCCACGCCGGAGCCGCTGCCGGTCCACGACGAGGAGCACCCGGTGGCCGCCGTGCTCAAGCTGAAGCCGGAGACGGCCTCCGCCGAGCCGGCCCTGCTGCCCCGGCCCCTGACCGGACCGGAGCACCTCACTCCCCTGTGACCGGGCGTCAGCCGAGCCCGCGGGCGTCCTGCTTGAGCGCGGTGTCGACCGTCAGGGCGGTGGCGACGACCAGGCTCAGCAGCGGGTCGGGCAGCTGGTAGTGGATCTGGAGGACGTAGTTGTCGGCGGTGGTGAACATCGTCTTGGCGAGGCCCTCCCAGGTCTTGGTGATCCGGGCGACCTCGCTGCCGGCGTGGTCGACGATGGCGAAGTTCCACGCCCGCCAGTTCTCCGCCTTGACCGCGCCGATCTGCCGGCCGTCCGCGTTGATGGCGAAGTTGATCTTCCCGAAGACGTTCTGCTGGACGATCTCGCCGACCTGCCGGCCGTCCGGACGCGTCACGACCACACGGGACTTGAATATCTTCGCCGGCCGGGTGAGGAGCAGCACGGGCCGGCCGTGGGCGTCGCGGATCTCCAGCTTGTGGGTGAGGTACTGGTCGATGCTGGCGACGAACCGAATGATCTTGCGCAGGGTGGTCTGGCCGACCTGGACGACCGAGCCGAGCTGGTTGCCCTGCTGGTCCATGACCTTGTACTCGTTGGTCAGCTCGATGAGCTTGGCCTTCTGATTCACCACCAGGACCGGCTCGCTGAACAGCGTGCCGCCGCCGGGGCCGCTCGGGGCGACCCCGGCCTGCTGCTGCACCTGGCGCTGGACGCGCGGGTCGGGCCCGCTCTGCTGGGCCGGGACGGCCGGCGCGGGCTTGCCCTGCTGGTCGGCGTGCGTGTGCTCGGTCCACTGGGTGCCGTCCCAGTAGCGCAGCGTCTGGGCCGCACCGTGCGGATCCGGGTACCAGCCTGCAGGTGTGTTCGAATGCGTGGTCACCGGGGCACATTACCGCGAGCCCACCGACACCTGACCAGACCCGCCCGCTCCGTGACGCTCCCCTACTCCGTGACGATCGCCGGGTCGCTGACGCCGGGGTGTCCGTTCTCGACATGACCGGCGAACCGCCGTACGAAGTCCGCGTCGCCGTCGGCGGTGACCGTGACGTCGTACCAGCGCCGGCTCCGCGTCAGGTCGACGCGGTGGCGGACCAGGGCGCCGGGGCGCACCCGCACGGAGGCGGGGCGGCCGCCGTAGCCGTCGGTGAGCCTCAGCACGGCCGCCTGGGAGGTCTTGTTGGTGAAGGTGAGTTCGAGGCCGTCACCGCTGTGCCGGGCGATCGCCTCCAGCCCGGCCTCCTTGCCCCGGAAGGTGCGCAGGAACCCGTTGGGGCCGTGCACGGTCAGGTCGTAGGAGCCGCCGGAGGCGGCCGGGTTCCAGGTGTCGGAGACGGTCCTGCCCGAGCCGGTGGTGTAACTCCAGGGCCCGTCCGTCCGGTTGCCGGAGGTGACGAGGAAGGCGGCCCCGGCCTTGGCGCCGGAGGCGAAGGTGAGGGTGATCTCCCCGGCCGCGCCGTTCGCCGAACCGTCCACGAACGGGGCGTACTTGAGGGGGCGGGTCGGGCGGTGGCCCCGCTCCTGCTTCGGCAGGGCCGGATGCGCGGGCGGGGTGGGGACGTAGTCCGGGTGGCGGTCGCGGTCCGGCGGCGCGTAGGCGTCGGTGCCGGGCAGGGAGACCGGGCGGGTGTCCTTGCGGCCGAAGTCGAACGCGGAGGTCAGGTCGCCGCAGACGGTGCGCCGCCAGGGGGAGATGTTCGGCTCGTGGACGCCGAAGCGGCGCTCCATGAACCGGATGACCGAGGTGTGGTCGAAGGTCTCGGAGCAGACGTAACCGCCCTTGCTCCAGGGGGAGACGACCAGCATCGGCACCCGCTGGCCGAGGCCGTAGGGGCCGGCGACATGGCCGCTGTCGCCCGTGAACACGTCCGGTCCCGTGTCGACGGTGGACCGGCCCTGGGCGGCGGAGGCGGGCGGGAACGCCGGGACGACGTGGTCGAAGAAGCCGTCGTTCTCGTCGTAGGTGAGGAAGAGGGCCGTCCTCGCCCACACCTCCGGGTTCGAGGTGAGGGCGTCGAGGACCTGGGAGACGTACCAGGCGCCGTAGTTCGCGGGCCAGTTGGGGTGCTCGGTGAAGGCCTCGGGGGCGACGATCCAGGAGATCTGCGGCAGCGTCCCGGCCTTCACGTCCGCCCGGAGCCGGTCGAAGAAGCCCTCACCCCTGCGGGCGTCGGTGCCGGTGCGGGCCTTGTCGTAGAGGGGGTCGCCCGGCTGGGCGTCCTGGTACTGGGTGAAGTAGAGCAGCGAGTTGTCGCCGTAGTTGCCGCGGTAGGCGTCCTGGATCCAGCCCCAGCCGCCCGCCCGGTCGAGGCCGTCGCCGACGTCCTGGTAGATCTTCCAGGAGACGCCCGCCTTCTCCAGCCGCTCCGGGTACGTCGTCCAGTGGTAGCCGGCCTCGTCGTTGCCGAGGACCGGACCGCCGCCCTTGCCGTCGTTGCCGGTGTGACCGGTCCACAGGTAGTAGCGGTTGGGGTCGGTGGAGCCGATGAAGGAGCAGTGGTAGGCGTCGCAGATGGTGAAGGCGTCGGCGAGCGCGTAGTGGAACGGGATGTCCTGGCGGTTGAGGTACGCCATCGTCGTCGCGGACTTGGCGGCGATCCAGCCGTCGTACGTGCCGCCATGGAAGGCGGCGTGGCCGTCGTTCCAGCCGTGCGGGAGGTCCTGGAGGAAGGCCATGCCGAGGTCGTCGGCGTCGGGGTGGAACGGCAGCACGTCCTTGGTCCCGTCGGACTGGTGCCAGACCGGGCTGCCGTTCGCGAGGGTCACCGGGCGCGGGTCGCCGAAGCCGCGGACGCCTCTCAGCGTGCCGAAGTAGTGGTCGAAGGAGCGGTTCTCCTGCATCAGGACGACGATGTGCTCGACATCCTCGATCGACCCCGTGCGGTGGTTCGCGGGCAGCGCCGCGGCACGCTCGATGCTGCCAGAGAGCGCGGTGAACGCGCTGGTGGCGCCCGCGAGTTGGAGGAAGCGGCGCCGGTTGACCTCGGACATGGGTGAGGGACCTCTCGTGCGGAAGGTGTGTCTCACGTGACGGGAATCGAGTGTTCCAAGGGCATCGAACGCGGGGGAAGGGTGCGGTGGCGCCCGCGTGAAAGTCGCCGGTACGCGAGATGTGCAGCCCCTCAAGAGCGCGCCAAGCACAGGCGGTCCGGCGCCGCACTACTCCCTTAGGGTGACCTGATTCCGGCCTGATCCGGACCAACCCTCCCGGTATGGACCACTGGTGGTGCGGCCGGGCCCCGCCGGGGGCCGGCGGCACGCCCCACGCGGCCACGACCAGCACATGAAGCGCTTGCGTCCGCGGCGCCCCACCGACACCCCGGGCGGAAAAACACATGATTCGGTTGTCTTCCCAATCAAGGGATCAAGAGCGCTTTTCCGTCATCTTTCACGGCAAGATCACAAAACCCGCACAGACACCTCACTAAGTTGACGCCGACAGACGCGGAGACGACCGGCCTCGGAGGGGGAGCCGGCGTTCCGCGAGGGGGGTGCGCCGGCTCCGGGGGAGCCGCGCCCGCCCCTGCCCGGGGAGGGGACTTCACCGCATGCAGCGGACCACACGCACCACCACGCCGACGGCCACGCCACCGGACACCCGGGCCCCGGCCCGCTGAACGGCCCACCCACCGACCGGAACACGAACCACCCCACACCTCGGCCGTGGAGCCCACCCATGCACGTTCCCCACGGCGCGCGCCACTCCGGCGCGGCGCGCGTCACCCTGCTCACCGAAGGCACCTACCCGCACAGTCATGGCGGCGTCAGCGTCTGGTGCGACCAGCTCGTCCAGGGCATGCCCGACCTCGACTTCGACGTCATCGCCGTCACCGGCACCGGACGCGAGCCGCTCGCCTGGGAGCTGCCCGCCCAGGTCGCGCGGGTGCGGTCCGTCCCCCTGTGGGGCGACCCGCCCGCGGGCCGCCCGCCCCGCGGCCGCGCCCGGAACCGACTGGCCTGCGCCTACGAGGAGTTCCTCGCCGCGCTGCTCGACCCGCGCGCCGAGGGCGGCTTCGGGCCCGCCCTGTACACGATGGCGCGGGCCGCCGCCGACGGCGGGCTCAGCCCCTTCCTGCGCGGCGACCGGGCGATCGCGGTCCTCACCTCGGTGTGGAACCGGCCGGGCCTCGCCGTGCGCGAGGCGGGCCCGACCCTGCACGACGCGCTCACCGCGACCGCGCTGCTGGAGCACGCCCTGCGCCCGCTGGCCGCTCCCGCCCCCGACAAGGGCGTGGCGCACGCCGTCAGCGGCGGAGTGGCCGTCCTGCCGGGCCTCGCCGCACTGGACCGGCACGGCGTGCCCCTGCTGCTGACCGAGCACGGCGTGTACCTGCGCGAGCGGTACCTCGGCCACCGCACCGCGCCCTACCGCTGGCCGGTGAAGGCGGTCGTCCTCGGCTTCTTCCGGCTGCTGGCGGAGGAGACCTACCGGCGGGCCGCGCTGATCACCCCCGGCAACCGCTACAACCGGCTGTGGGAGGAGGAGGGCGGCGCCGCCCCGGAGTCGATCCGCACCGTCTACAACGGCGTGGACCCGGCCGCGTTCCCGGCCGCCGGGCCCGAACCCGAGGACCTCACCCTCAGCTGGGCCGGCCGGGTCGACCCGATCAAGGACCTGGAGACGCTGATCCGGGCCTTCGCCCTGGTCCGCGCCGAACTCCCCGGCTGCCGCCTGCGGCTGTTCGGCGGCACCCCGCGCGGCGGCGAGGCCTACCGCGAGCGGTGCGAGGCGCTCGCCGCCGAGCTGGGGCACGCGGACGCGGTCACCTTCGAGGGCCGGGTCGACGACATCAGGGACGCCTACGCGGCCGGCAACGTCGTGATGCTGTCCAGCATCAGCGAGGGCTTCCCCTTCACCCTGATCGAGGCCATGTCGTGCGGGCGGGCCACCGTCTCCACCGATGTGGGCGGGGTGCGCGAGGCGGTGGGCGACACCGGGCTCGTGGTACCGCCCCGCGACCCCGGGTCGATGGCCTCGGCCGCCCTGCGGCTGCTCGGCGACCCGGAGCGCCGCCGGGCGATGGGCGAGGCGGCGCGGCTGCGGGTGATCGAGCAGTTCACCCTGCGCCGGACCATCGACACCTTCCGCTCTATCTACCTCGAACTGGCCGCGCCGGCCCGGGAACCCGCGGCGATACCCGTGCCGCCCCGGCCGCTCGCGCCGGTCGGCACGGTGGCGGGATGAGCGGGCCGATCTCCCTGGAGCCCGGCGGCCCCGAACGGGACACCCTGGCCCTGCGTCTCGCCGAGACCCGTCCGCCGCGCCGCCGGCCGCACCGGCCCTCCGACGAGACCACGCTCACCCTGCGGCTGCCTCGGCGGGGGCCCGACGAGGAGGCGGTGAGCGAGCTGGCCGCCGAACTCGCCGACCGCATCGGGCCCGCCGTCCACCCCTACGAGGTGGCCGCGCTGCTGGAGGCGGAGGGCCTGCCGGCCGCGCTGATCAAGGAGCGCTACGGCCACCCGGGGCTGTTCTCCCTGGCCGCCGCGCTGTACGAACGGGTCCCGCGCACCTTCCCGGACCCCTCCCCCGCGGCCGACGTATGGCGCCCGGACACCCTTCGCTGTCTGCTGCGCGGCGTGCTGTTCGCCCTGCCGGGGCTCGCCTTCCTGCTCACCCGTCCGCTGTGGAACGCCGCCGACCACGCCCCCGCACTGATCGTCGCGGGCCTGCTCTCCTGGGCCTGGGGGCAGGGGCTCGGTCACCGCGCCCACCTGCGGATGACGGCCGGCCGGCGCGAGGCGGGCCGGACGCTGCTCACGGGCGCGCCCGTCGGCGCCGCCCTCGCCACGGCGGCGGCCGTGCCGTTCGCCGGGAGCGTGCCCGTGCTCCTGGCCGCCGCCGCACAATCGCTGTACCTGGCGGCGGCGGGCGTCCTGCTGGTGCTGGCGCGGGAACGGCTGCTGCTCGCCGCGCTCTCCCCGCTGGTCGCGGGGGCCCTCGTCCTGCCGTGGGCGGAGCCGGGCGAGGCGCTGCGGGCCGGGCTGCCGGCGCTGGCCCTGCTGGGCACGCTGACCGCGACCGCTCTGGCGCTGCGCACGGCCCTCGCCGCGACGACCGCGCCCGCAGCGCCCACCGGAGACCTCCCGCGGCTCAGCTGGTCGGTGCCGTACGGCCTGTTCGGCCTGGCCGCCGGGGTGCTGGTGCTGCTGGAGGGGCGCGAGGAGCCGTACGCGGTGATCGTGCTGACCGTCAGCATGGGGCCCGCGGAGTGGCTGCTGTACCGCTACCGCGGACTGTCGGTGGCGGCCCTGCGCGCCACCGCGACCCCGGCCGCCTTCCTGCTGCGCTCGGCCGGCATCCTCGCCCTCTGTCTGCTCGCCTATCTGCTGCCCCTGGTACCTGCGGCCCTGCTCACCGGGGTGGCGCCGGCCGCGCTGCTGCTCCTGGCGGCCACCCTGTGGACGGCGCTGCTGCTCCAGGCCTTCGGTACCGCCTGGCCGTCTGCCGTCGTCTGTCTCACCGCCGCCGCGGGCGCGGGGGCGGCCGCCCTCCTCGGTCTGCCGCCGGGCCCCGCCGACGCGCTCCGCCTGGCCTGCGCGGGCGCCGCGCTCTGTCTGACGGCGTACGCGCTGTGGCAGCTCGGCCGCCCCGCGCCGCACGCCTGAGCGCCCCACGCCACGGGCCGCACGGCTTCCCACCATGCCCCACGCCCCCCACCGCACGCCTGCTCACCTGCTCACCTGCTCACACTCATAACCAAGCGGAAGGAAACCGGAGTTGACCACCACACCGCTCGCCGCCGTCACCGGAGCCGAGGGATTCATCGGCTCGCACCTCACCGAGGCGCTGGTCGCCTCGGGGCACCGGGTGCGGGCCATGGCCCAGTACAACTCGTTCTCCTCGTACGGCTGGCTGGAGACCCTGCACCCGGACGTCCTCGACCAGGTGGAGATCGTCCTGGGCGACGTCCGGGACCCCGGCTCGGTGCACGGCCTGCTCGAAGGCGCCGACACCGTCTACC
>NZ_KQ949050.1 GCF_001514285.1 Streptomyces sp. DSM 15324 | reverse complement strand
GGAGAGGTGCTGCATCGTCAGTCCGTCGAAGCCGGCCTGGAAGAACCTCGCGATCGCCTCGGCGGGCTGAGCGAGCCGGTGACCGGTGCGTTCGGCAGCCTGCTCGACCTGCTTCGTCGTCACCGCCAGGACCTCGCCGTGGTGGCTCTGAAGAGCCTCCTTCAGGTGTGGCGTACGCAGGGCGAGCATGCTCAGCTCGGTGAGCAGCTGATACGACGCGGGCTGTTCGAGCACGGTACGCCAGAGTGCTTCGGCGAGCGTGACGATGCTTTCCTCGAAGCTCACGTCCGTGGGCGCGGCCCGTGTCACCTGGTCGACGAGGTCGTGCGTGAGCTGTTCCATGACGGCCCGGTACAGCTCCTCCTTCGTGCCGAAGGTGTAGTGCACGGTCGCCTGTGCCACGCCGAGCTCGGCGGCGATGGCGCGGGTGCTGCCGGCGGCGACGCCCTCCCTGGCCATGAGGCCGATGGCCGCCTTGATCAGTTGCGGGCGGCGCTCCGCCGCGGATACGTGAGCCATGAAGCGATCCTATCCGACTCAGTCTGTCGAACAGGTCGCTCGACAAATCATCGGTACGTGATGAGGGCCGCTCATGGGCGGCGGCCGGTCGGACCGGCGGACGGGCCGCCGGCCCAGGAGCATGTCGCCGCCAGTCAGCGAGCGGTCCTCGACGCCTCGGAACGGAGCAGGGTGTTGAGGTTGGCCATGGAGGTGCGCATGCCGGCGCGCATCGCGGGCTGCTGTACGGAGTCGAGGAGCAGGCCCAGCGGACCGAGGCCGATGGTGTACTCGACCTGGTAGAGCATCTCCGTCGCCTCCCGGCCGTCGGCGGTCTGGACCGGGCGGAACTCGAAGATGTTGGTGATGTCCTGGAGCGGGGCGAATCCGGTGCCGGTGTCGACGCGGCGCTTCAGGGGCACGATCTCCACGACGGTCCAGACCGAGTCGGTCTTGAGCGGGCCGAGGGTGCGGGTGCGCTCGGAGTAGGTCTTGCCGATGGTGGCGACGCCGTGGTGGTCGGTGACCTCGATGGCTCCGGCGACCCACTCGGCGTACCGGTCGGTGCGGGAGATGACGTCCCAGACCCGCCCGAGGGGGGCGTCGATGACGGCGGTCTCGGTGACGACGAAACGGTTCATGACAGGGTTCCCTTGCTTGTCGGTGCTTCTTGCGCTCAGTTCTGGTGGAGGAGCAGTTCGATGGCGGTGTGGCGGCCGGAGCGGACCGCGCCGTCCATGTAGCCGTTCCAGTAGGGGGAGAACTCGGCGCCCGCCCAGTGCACGCGGCCGTGGGGGCGGCCCATCCACTGGCCGAAGTCGGTGAGCACGCCGGGGGCGGCGACGGAGGTGGGGCCGCCCTGGGTCCACTGCTCGGCGGTCCAGTCCTGCTCGACGTAGTCGACGGTGTCGAAGGCACGGTCCCCGACGACCTGGGCGAAGCAGCGCAAGACGGCGCCTCGGCGCTCGACGGCCGGGCGGTGGGCCCACTTGCGCCATTCCCGGCCGCCGAGGAAGCCCATCAGGACGCCCGGTCCGCCGTCGGGCGGGGTGTTGTCGAACATCTCGCGGATGGGGGAGCCGCCGCGCAGCAGGCCCATGCCGGAGAGCCCGTCCTCCCGCCAGAACGGCTTGTCGTAGACGGCGACGCACTTCATGAGGGTGCCGAACGGCAGCCGCTGGAAGAGCTGGTCCTGCTGGGCGGGGAGCAGCGGGTCCCACACGATCCGCGAGGCCACCAGCGGCGGTACGGCGACAATCACTCGGTCGGCCCGCCAGTCACCGCCGTCGGAGACCACGGTGACACCGGTGGAGTCCTGGCTGACGCGTCGTACCGGCGCCGACAGATGGACGCGGCCGTCGAGTTCTTCGGCCAGGCGCTGGGCGACGAGCTGTGAGCCGCCGACGAAGCGGCTGTCCTGGGCGCCCCCGGTGGTGCCGGTGCCGCGCTCCATGGTGCCGGGGTGGGTCTCGTTGCCGAACGTCGAGACGTACCAGAGGCTGAACAGGGCGGAGGCGTCGCGGGCCTCGCCGCCGTAGGCGGAGTTCAGGAAGAGGCTGATCATGTCGACGGCGTCGCCGGTGATCTCGGCCTTGCGCAGCCAGGTCTCGTAGGTCATGGCGTCCAGCTCACGGGCGTTCGGGGCCTTCCACGGGGCGGCCGGGTCCACCTTGGCCGCCGCCTGGCCGACACGGGCCAGGGCAATGCCCATATCCGGCAGCGCGAGCAGGTCCGGCGGGGTGTGCCCCGTGAACCGCTTGGCCTTGCCGTCGTTGACGTAGACGGCCTCGCCGGGAATGGCGGCCTGGTAGGTGTCCACGCCGACCTCCTTGGCCAGCGCCAGGATGCGGTCCTGGGTCGGACCCACGTACTGCCCGCCGATCTCGGTCACTTGCCCGTCGCCGAGGTCGTGGTTGAGCAGCCGGCCGCCGACCCGGTCACGGGCCTCCAGCACGGCGACCGACTTGCCCGCCGCGACGAGCTCCCGCGCCGCGGTCAGACCGGCCAGCCCCGCGCCGATCACCACTGGTGCCGGAGTTTGCGCATGCAGCCTGCTCTCGGTCGTAGCGCCCGCCTGACCTGATGGCTCGCGTGTGAGAGCCGAGTAACCATCAGGTTCGGCGGACGTCCGGTTTCTGCGAACGAATCCGTTGTACTACAGCCGAGAACCCGCAGCTCAACGCTTTGGCCCTTGGCGATAAGTTGTGGACGAGCTGGCGACAACTGGTTGACAACTTGCCTTTTTTGGGGGGAGCGATCTTGGCCAAGCGACGCTTAGGAATTCCACTGGCGCCACCGGGCCCGCAGTTCGACTTCTTCGCGCTTATGCAGGAGTTCGTCCTGAAGCGGGGAGACCCTTCCTTGGAAGCGATGCGGAAGATGACAGGTTGTTACTCGCGTCAGGCTCTGCATAAGGCGCTCAGAGGCCCAGATCTTCCGAGCCGGCGCCTGGTAGACGTGCTCGTAAACGCTCTCTTCGAGAAGAGGAGCGATGGGGACACTGACGTTGACGAAGAGGAGCGTAAGCAGGCCGTCCGGCGGGCTCTCGATGCCTGGGAGGAGGCCGTGGGTGAGAAGACTGCACGAGAACGTGGCGGCCTGCCGCGCGCAGTCGCCTCAACCGAGCCCGAAGCAACCACTCGGAGGCTGCCGAGTAGCACGCCTGGTGAGGCCGCCATACGGCTCACCGACGAGTTCAGGCGGACCTACGAGCTGGCTGGACGCCCACCACTGAAACAGATCGCCTTCTGGCTGGAGGAACGTGGCCATCCGGTGGGGATGAGCTCAATCAGCGAATGGCTGAATGGCAGAAGGATTCCCCGAGAGGCCGAGACGGCCATCGCGCTCGTAGAGGCCATGCGAGACAGATCCTTCCACTACGGTGAATCGCCACTTGATTCGGCATCTAGGCAAGTGGTGACGCAGTTATGGATGGAAGCCATGCGGGAGAAGCAGTCACGCCGGCACGACAGTTGATCAATAGATCGTTGCAAGGGCGGCTGCTGCGGCCCAGTGCGGCCATGCCGCCGAAAAAATGCGAAACACGAGACGCTGAGCTCCTGACCAGCAGGTTTCACAGAGGGCTACGGAACCCGAAAAACGTCGAAAAAGTCAATATAGAGCTTCATGCCTGGATGGGGTCGATCTTCTTGTCCGGGTGGGCGGCGGCTATTTGGTCGCGGTCGCGCTGCAGACGCCGAAGACACGGATGAGTCGGATCGGGTCGGCGGTCTCCCGGGCTTCGTCGAAGAGCCGGTCCTGCCGAAGCTTGCCTGCCCTGATGCCCGCTCGCTCGAACGGGTTTGACGACTTCCGCGCTGACCAGGGGCTGAAGGTCGTCGACCGCGGTCTGCCTGCTGACGATCAGGTAGGGGTTGGTGCAGTCGGGCCAGCGCTCGACGCGCTCGATGATCCAGGCGGTCACCGGGTCCATGGTGAGTTCATCGAGATAGACGACGTGATCGAGGCGGCCGGGGCGGCGGACTCGCAGCTGGCCGCGGGCCCGGTAGGGGTCCTCCAGTCGCAAGCGGCGGATCTGGATCATGGTGAGGGCATGGACCGCTGACAGCGCGACGTTCAGCTTGTCGCGGAACCCGGGGACCTTGCCGAGCAGGCCCCGGAGGCGGTCCGAGGGCAGCGGGGTCGGCAGGTGCCGGGCAACGGCCAGGGAGACCCTGCGGGCAGGGTCTTGGAAGATCAACCGCTCACGTTTCAGGGCCCGGAACATCGAGCGGAGACCGACGTGGAGGCCGCGGGCGGCGGTTCCCCGCCGTGGTCTGAGGACGTCCTCGATGTGCTTCTTGGTGATCTCCCGAGGGTCGCCGATCCCTGTCGTGTGCCAAGCCTGCAGCGTGGGGGCGACGTCGCGGACATAGCGGTTGGCGGTCTCCGGGGTGCGAGGCAGGCTCGGCTTGCTGCCCTGCCCGGTCAGCACATCGATCCAGGCATGGACCGCGTCTCCGTATGCCTTCGGCAGACCGTCCGCGGTTCTGTGGGCTGCGGCAACGTGCCTATCGACCGGCTCCTCGACTGTGAGGAGGCCTCGTCGCCGCAGGTAGTTGATGACGCGGGCGCCTTGGTGGTTCGAGCTGAGGGCGGCGACCGCCCGCACGTCTCTTTCGGGAATCGGACTGTCGACGCCGAGGTGGGCAACCAGGACTCGCAGAGTGCGGGTGCTGCCGCCCAACTGGGCTCGCGCCCAGCCACGTTGTTCGATGATCTGCTTCCGCAGGGCTGCGCGCGGCTGGAAGGCGGTCGCCAGCGCGGGTGCCCGTCCGAGTTCAACCGGCCAGGACACCTCCGGGGCCAACGGATCTCCGCGGACAGCGCGGACGGTTTCGAGGAACGGCCTTCCGCCGCCGTGTTCCGTGACGAGCCGGACGAACCCGGCGTCCGCCAGCAGGGGACCGACGGGGTAGGCGTACTGGCGGAGCCCGCCGTACGCCTCGCTGACGACGCCGACCAGGCGGCCGTGGCAGAACACGGCGGTGCCTGAGGCGCCCGACCACTGCTGCTCCGGGGCGGCCGACTCGGGTGGCCAAGCACCGGTGTCCAGGACCAAGGCGTCCAAGCCGTCGGTGGACACCGGTGAAAGCTGCCCGCGGAGGTGCTCGACCGGGTTCTTCAGCGGGCTGCGCCCCGTCAGGTCCCGGGGGTCGGCGAACCGGGGGAACCCGAAGCCCTGGTACGGGAGTTCGGTGATGCCGGTGATCCGGCCCCAGCGCACCGGCGGTGCGGCTCCCGCGGTCACGGGCACGTCCAGCAGGAGCAGGGCCACGTCGGGGGCGCCCCCGGACACGGGGCCGGGCCGGGACCAGCAGATCCGGGCCCCGCGCCGGACCGGCGGCGATAAAGGCGCGCCGGTGCGCGGATCACCCACCTGTACCTGGATCTCCGGCAGCGGGGTGCCGTCCCGTTCGGTGACGACGTGGCGTGCGGTCAGCACCAGGCGCGGCCCGAGGAGCCAGCCGGAGCACTCACGTGCCCGGGACGGAGGCTGAACTGCACCAAGGTCAGCCGGGCCAGGTCCTGCTCGGTCAGGCCCATCGGGGCGCGTCACCTTCTCCAGGCGGTGCGCGGCCCCGCGTCGCCCTCGGGGCGGCATGCGGCGGGATCGTCCCGTTCGGTGTCCCATGCCGGCGCCCCCTCCGCGTCGTCGCCCCCGCTCCGCCCGAGCCCCAGGCGGAGCCGATCCGGTGCTCCTCCCGCTGGATCTCAACCGGGTCGTTCGTCGCGTCGTCCCGCACGTTCAGCACGAGCACCAGCTTGTGGGTGCGGCTCTGCCCCGTGGCCCCGCCCGCCTCGGCCCCGGCCGCGCCGATGGACAGCTTGGCCTTGCCCGTGGCGTCCTTGCGGACCTGCACCTCCAGGTGCAGTTCGGCTTTCTCCACCTCGAACCGGAACTGCTCCCCCCGGCCCTCGTCCTGGGCCCGGTACAGCTGCCGCCGCAGGTCCTCCAACGCGCTCGCCACGTCGTCCTTGTGGTCCACTGCTTCCCCACCGATCAAGCCGATCACCTGACGAACCGGCGCATCCGGCCCCGATCCTGCCCCTCCCGCCCGTCCGACACACCCGGAACTCACGGCCCCGCACGGCCCTGCCATTACCACCGCGCTGACGGCGGCACGGCTCGGCTGCCCCGGCGACGCGCAACACCAGTGAGCGCGCCCGATCCCCGGCTGCGTCCGCGCCGCCCATCCCGCCCCTTACGTGGTCTTGGAAGCCTGGCTGGACGCGTTCGACCGGATGTTCTGACGGATCGAACCTGCGGTGTCTGTTCGACTACGTCCGTCACGGCCTGGTGACCGGCGCCGGCATCTGCCGCGTGACGCCGGGCTGGGGGCGGATGATCGCGTCTCCGTCTACGGAAGGGGGCCTTGAATGCTGGCCAGGTTGAAGGGGGCTGTGACGGCAGTCGTCGTCGCGGGGGCGCTGCTGGCGCCGGTGGCGTTGGCTTCGGAGGCAGCGGCGGCGACGTGTGCCCGGCACACGACCGGGGTGTGCAAGGCCAACAGCCCTCATCCGCGCGGTGCGACGGCGAAGTGCAAGACGGCAGCTACTCCTACAGCGCGCGTGAAGTACTGGTACCGGTAGGACCTGTACTTCGCGTCCCGCCCCGGCCAGGGAGCCGAGGCGGGACGCAGCGCATCCGGGCCGGCGGTGGCCCGGAGCGGCGCGGTCCGGGGCTTCCGAGTCACCGCTGTCAGTGCGTTCCGAGAGCGCCCGGGTAGGGGCGTCCCTCGAGGTATGCCTGCATGTTGACCACGATGCCGGCGATACGGCGCGGCCCCCAGGAGGCGACGTCCGCGTTCACGGGGGCCGCGGTCGTGACGAAGTTCAGGATGAAGGCGTCGCGCAGGAGCAGGTAGGGCTCCAGGAGGCGGCATCTCCGCGAGGAACGCGTCCACGCCCGCCCAGGCCGGCGGGGACGTGGACCTCCCGGACGATGTCGATCAGGTCAGGGAACCGGCCCTCCCGGCGGCGTCGGTGGAGGCCGGCAGCGCCTGCAGCAGGGCCAGGCCGACGCCCCGCGCGTGGGCGACGGGGTCGACGTAGACGGAGTGCTCGACCACGCCGGCGTACGCGCACCGGTCGGAGGCCGGCACCGGGGTGGCCCAGCCCAGCAATCGGCCGGTGTCGTCGAGGGCGACCAGGTGGTGCTCGGCGAGCCGGGTGGAGTAGAAGACCTCCCGGGTCGGGGCGACTTCCTCGAAGGTGGCCGCAGCACTGCCGATGCGGTTCTGCCGGGGCCCGACCGGGCGCCTGGGCGTCGTAGAACCGGCGTACACCGGCCGCCTTGAGCCGCTTACGCTGCTTGGCCGGCTCTGGGCTTCGGCTGCCGGGGCCCCTTCCAGGTCGGCTGCCAGCCCGGCGGCGGCCTGTACGTCACGCCCGCGCTCAAGGACCGCTCCTTCTACACTGCAAGTCCGCGGCATCGCCGAGACCGGTGCGCAGGCCGGCCAAAGGTCGCGGTCCCGGCCTGCGCTGAACCAGGCCGCGTTTCCCCGCTTGTCATGGGCGATCACGCCGCCGTACATTCCCTGCACCCGGCTTGTCCGGCCGCTTCGTCTATCCCCTTTGAGCACATGAGGAGCGCCCGGTATGACGGGTGTACTGGCCGTCGCAGGCGGCACCGCATCCGGCAAGTCCACCCTTGCCGAAGCCCTGTCGCTGCAGTGTCCCGAGAGCATCGCGCTGGTCCATCTGGACGACTACTACGTGCCCGCGCACGACCCCCTGAGGGGCGTGTGGACGGTCAGTGCCGACGGGCACGACGTCCTCGACTGGAATCATCCAGGGTCGATCGACGAAACAGCGGTCGCACGCGCCATCGACACGGCACTGCTGCGCCCCGGCGTGCTGCTGGTCGTGGTCGAGGGCCTGTTCGCACTGTCACTGCCGTCCGTGGTCCGGCGGGCGGCCTGGCGGGTGTATGTCGACACCCCCGACGACATACGCCTGGCCCGCAAGATCCTCCGAAAGATCGAGATGCAGCGGCAGGACCCCCAATTGTCCCTGCGCAACTATCTGCAGACCGGCAGGGACCGCCACGCAGCCCACGTCGCGCCCTCCCGGGCGGCGGCCGATCTGGTCGTGGACGGGACCGCGAGCGAGGCGCAGATGCTGGCGGCCGTCATACCGCTGATCGGGCCGGCCCTCGCGCCGCCACCCGCAGCGCCCTCACAGGCACGGGGAGTGTGCGGTGTGACCCCTACCTCCGGAATCCCGGCGTTCGCGCTGTGACCCGCCCCGGGGCACCGGCCCCGGCGAGAAACGCCGCGTGATCACGCTTGCGGTAACACAGCCCAAGCCCCGGCGGGCTCGCGGCGGGCAGGTTGTCGGCGGCCGCCGTCGGCCTTGCGCTGAGCACGGTGGCCGAGCCGCTGACCCGGCCGAGCCTGACTCATCGCCCAGGGGGCGAGCTGAGTCTCCGCCCCATGCGCGCGCCAATCCATCTCGCGGCCATGACTTCCTCCGTCGCCCTCGATATGACCGCCGGAAGACGGCTGTGCCCGGGCACACCGCCCGCAGGCTGGTGATCGTCAGGCCGAACGTCACCGGCCCGCCAGGGGGGTGGTCAGTGGCGGCCGCCGTGGCGGCGGGAGCCCCCGGACTCCTCGTCGACGACGCGGCCGCGGGCGTTGCTCAGGGTCGCGGTGTCACGGTCGTTGTTCCACACGTAGGCGCGGCTGCCCTGGTAGAGGTCGGTGCGGGTGTCGTAGCCCTGGCCAGTGTGGACGCGGACGGCGGCGCGGCCGGCCAGGCGGCGCCGTCGAAGGTGTAGGTGTGGCCGGAGGCGTCCTCGAGGGTCCAGCCATCCTGGTTGACCGCCTGGCGGGTGGTGTTGGTCAGCTCCACCCACTCACCCTCATGGTCCGCCGCCTCACCCGCCCTCCCCAACCACCACGCACGTCACCGCACCCTGTCCAACCGGTGAAAGCGGCCGTCAAACCCACGCCCATACGCATCCGGAAGCAGACACAGACGATCCGGCCGGCCCCCACCAACCTGCGCTGATGAACCGCTCCGGGATCACGAGGAAGGCCCCCTCATACCCTGTAATCACTCCAAAGAGTGATCACACGACCGGGCCCGTCGATAAGGAACAAGCTCAACAGCGTTCAGTGCTCGACCAGGTCGTCCAGGTCCAAAGAGCTGCACGAGGCGGGGCGCTTGTCTCTTGCCATTGCCGGATCATGTCCTTGACACTGTCGAGATGGTCACTTGGTTCGCGTGGGCCGGTTACGTCCTGGGTTATGCGTCCCTCGTGGCGGGAGCCCTGGCGCTCGACGACAGGGTGCGCGCGAAGGCGGTCGCGGAGGCCCTGGCCCGCTACGAGGCGGGGAAACCGGATCCCGCCGACGCCGTGCCGGACGACGATCTCCGGCTGGGAATCCCCCGGATCGCCGTCCTCGTCCAGGGGGACGGCGGAACCCACAGTGCGTTCTGGACCGTGATCATCGACATGGTGGCACGTGGGATCCTGAAGCCGGGCACGACGCACGACGGGAAGCCGACCCTGCAGCGCTCGGCCGGCCGTCGGAGAGGGCCCTCGCCCGACGCGTCGGACACGGAGCAGAAGATCTGGTCCCTCGCGTACAACGAGAACCCCGTCGCCGTAGCCCCGCACAGCGTCACGCACCCGATCGCCCAAAGCCTGTACCAGGAAGGGTACTTACGGGGCAGAGGCGTGTTCGTCGACTTCAAGGCGCCTCGCCCTGTGTGGTCCTGGATGGTTGCCGCACTGAGCCTGCCGCTCGCCGCGCTCGTGGTGTTCCTGTTCCTTCACTGGCGCTACGCACTGATGGCGGGGTGGACGGCGCTTGCGATGGTCGTGGTCGCCTGGGTACTCACCATGCCGGACGACTACAAGCCCGCGGCGCTGCTGCTGCCCGTGCTGACGGAGCGCGGCGAGCAGGCGGTCCGTCAGGCGCGGGCGCGTCACGCGCATCTGGACCCTGCGAAGCGGACCGAGCCGTACGGTCCCGATGAGGCGGCGGCTGCCTACGCCGTCTTCGGCCTGGACGCGTACAACCACTTCGCTGCACACACGCCCGGTTTCTCCGCCGCGGTCGACGAAGGCACAGCCGAACGCCTACGGAACGAGGCCGCCGAGGAACGGCAGCGCACTCGAGGCAACTTCATCGGGTGAGAGCGCCGTTGCCCTGGCCTAGAGTTCGGTTCATGGGGGAGACGATGTGGAGTGGGGTCCGCGAGCGGGTGGAGGCGCTGGCCCGGGTGGACGAGGCACAGCAGGTCTTCGGGGCATGGGACCTGGCCGGGGGATCGGGTCATCACTTCCGGTTCGCGGATCCGCTGTCGGAGCCGGAGGTCGCCGAGGCGGAGGCCCGGTGGGGTGTCTCGCTGCCGGCGGAATACCGGAGCTTCCTGCTTGAGGTCGGTGCCGGGGGTGCGGGCCCTGGCTACGGGCTCAGCGTCCTGCGCCGGACGGACGCGGGATGGCTGTGGAGCAACGTGGACCGCCACCTGCGCCACGACTACCTGCGGCTTCCGTTTCTGACGGGGGAGGAACGGTGGCAGGTTCTGGCGGAGCACGAGGACAGGCAGCCACACCTGCCCGGCTTCGCCGACGAAGAGGCGTACTTCGCGGCATACAGCGCCTGGATGACCGCGGGTGACGAACTCTTCGACTGGGTCACGCGCGGTGCGTTGAAGCTCAGTCATGAGGGCTGCGGTTACTGCGACTGGCTCGTCCTGACAGGCCCGGAGAGTGGCCGTATGTGGGCGGACGACCGCCCGGGGGACGGTGAGTTCCGCCCCCTCGGCGAGCCACGGACGCCGGTCGGATTCGCACGCTGGTACCTCCACTGGGTGGAGGGTGCCGAGGCCGCCGCGCGTCGTCCGCGCCGCCGTCCGCGATAGGCGAAGCGTGCCGAGGAGCGCTGGCTGAACTCGTGTGCGCTTCGGGTCGGTTCAGCCTCTCCGGGACCCCGCCGCCCTCGGCACTCTACGCGCCGCCTGAGCCGCCTGGTGCCGGGCCCGACCGGCCGGAGGGACACCGGGGAAAAGGCAGGGGCTCCGGTGCCCCCGCGCTGCCGGTCCAGCAGACAGGACGCTCACAGCCGATCTCCGCCCGCCGCCTCGGAGGGCGGGTTCGAGACGGGAACTGCGCCACCCCCCGCCGCGTCCCCACGACCGAGGAGACCCCGCCCCGTCCAGGCGGGGCGGGGGATGGAAGAGAGCGGCATGAGTGCATCGGGATTCGCCGAATGGGCCCATCACTTCGAGACCGAACGGGACCGCCGCGCAGCCCGGCCCGACCCACGCTGGGAGGCGGGTGCCTCGCTGCCCCCGGCGGTGCGGGCGAGCATCCAGCGATTCCAGGCCGGCGAGGACGGCGACAGCTCGGCCCTGTTCGCCAAGGCGGACGCGGCGGGCGATCCGGAGTACGCGGCAGCCCTGCGGCTGTTCGTCGCCGAGGAGAAGAACCACGCGAGGCTCCTCGCTCTGCTGCTCACGGCGGGCGGGGCGACGACGCAGGCCGGGCACTGGAGCGACACGGCATTCGCCCGACTGCGTCGCGTGCCGGGGTTACAGACGGAGCTGCTGCTCCTGATGGTCGCGGAGGTGGTGGCCCTGCGCTACTACCGGGCGCTGCGTGACGGGACCGACGATCCGCTGACGGCGGAGGTCGCCGACCGCATCCTGGCAGATGAGGAGCGGCACGTCCCGTTCCACTGCGCACGGCTGCGCGCGTCGGTCGCGGAGCTGCCGCGCGCAGCCCGGCGGCCGCTGCTGGCGGGCTGGCAGGTGATGCTCCTCGGCGCGGTTCTGGTCGTAGCCGCCGACCACGGGCGGGCACTGCGCCGGCTCGGGGTCGGGCGAGGACGTTTCGTAGTGGACGTTCTGAGGTCGGGCGGTCCGGTGGTCGCGGCGATCCTCGGGACCGATGGCTTCGAATGAGAGGGTCTGCGTCCACGCCCGGCCGTGAAGGAAGGTGCGAAACCGCCGGGACCACTCCGCATCGTCGTACTCGTGGTACTCGTAGGCGTCCCGGATCTCCCACGCGTGCTCGTACGCAGTCTTCGGCCGCTCGGTGTACCGCTTCACCACCGACGGGTCCTCGATACCGAGCTGCGCGGCCAAATGCTCGACCACCGGCCGAACACCTGCGCCACTGGCGCAAGACGGCCGGCATCACTTACGAGACGCTGGCCCGCCGCACGGGGCTGTCGTCGGCCACGCTGAAGCGGGCCGCGTCAGGGACCGTCGTGCCCCAGCGCGCGACGGCCGAGGCTTATGTGGAGGGCTGCGGCGGGCAGGACGCGATGTGCGCCCACGCACGCGCTGTGGCGCCGGGCCTGCATCGAAGAACGCGGCCGGCCGGCACACGCGCCCCGGCCCGAACTCATCGCGGACGCAGCCGATTTGAGCCGGGCGCTGGAGAGGTATGGGAGCGGGCGGGCGCCCCGAGCCTGCGCCAGATCAGGGACCGCTCGGGCACCCCCCTCGCCCTGCCCATCAGCAGGGCGGCCCGCATCGTCAAACGCGACACCATCCCCGCCGACGCGAAGCGGCTGCGGGCCTTCCTCACCGGCTGCGACGTCCCGCCCGAGCAGCACGCCGTGTGGACGACCGCCTTCGACAAGATCACCAGTCCAGCCGCGGCCAAGCAGACGCCGGTCGACGAGCAGGCCGCGGCCAGGTACCGCAGCGGGAACGGGCCCACGAGCGCGAACAGCGGTTGAAACGGCTCATGGATCTGCTTCCGCCCATGACGGTTGAGGAGATCATCGTCAGCGGGACACAGAGTTACCTGGCCTCGGAAGCCGCCGCAACGGCACGACCGTCCAGAACTTCAAGCCGGACTTCTTGGTGGAGCACAACGGGACGTACGCAGTGTTCGAAACAAAGAACACCTCCAGCCCTGGACGCGGGCCGCAGGCTGGCGGGGCACGGAGGGCCTCACCGAGACCTCCCGGCAACGATGGCAGCCCCGCCGCACAGCGGGATCCCCGCCGCGAATCCGGCCTGCCCGCACCTCGGGCCCCGTCCCGCAGCCTCACGGGCTGGGCCCCGCACACAACCGCCGTGCCCAGCCCGCACGTCCCTCAGGAGCCGGGCTCAAAAGAGGAGGCGTGCCCGCTGTGCCAGAGCAGGGTCTTCGAAGGACGCAGTGCTGCCTGAACCGCAGCGACCGACCCCGTGCCGCCCCTCCACCCGCGCAGGTCGAGTGCGGGGCTGTCCTGCGTACCCGCCGCCACCAGAAGCCGAGGTCGCCATGCTCCGCCTTCCGGAAATGGCCCACACGGGCATCCCCCGACCCTGCCGGTGTCTTCCGCGTCGTCCCCGTCACCGGAGAGACGACGTCATCGCTGATCCGCCGTGTCGCTGCCCGCTACGGGCTCGAGGCGAAGGCGCTGCGGTCCTGCTGGCATTGGCGCAACTACCAGCCTGTGCACGACCGCGGGCCGACGCGGAGGTGCTGCTGAAGGCGCCCGGCTGGCAGGTACGTGCGGCGTCGGGGAGAACATGTTGGCGCGGGCATTGCCGTCCTGGGGCCAGGAGGACTCCAAGCTGCCCGCCGTGAAGGACGGAGGGCCGGCGGCTGCGTGGCGGGGCCAGCGGCGCGGTCGCCGGGCCGGTCGCCTTCGGCTGCCGCCTCTGTGCGGCCCGGCGTATGGGGACGGCCGTGCGGGAGGTGATGGCACTGGTGGAAGTCGCGCGGATGGATCCGCGGGCCTGGCCCGATGTCCGCGATCTGGGCTCGGTGGAGGAGATCCGGGAGGCGTTCGGGCGGCGGTGCTGGATCCAGTTCATGCCACACGCCGGTGCGATCGACATCACGGCGGGCTGAGCTCAGGGCTGTCGGCGGCGGAGGTCCTCGGACCAGTCCCGGAGCCGGTCCTCGAGGACGAGGTTGTCGCCGCGGCTGACGGTCCGGAGCAGCTGGGCGCACACGGTCGCTTCGGCGGCGAGGCCGGCCGGGCTGCCCAGGATGGGGAAGGCGGCGTGGACGCGGGCGGCGACGTTCGGCTGGAGGAGTGTGTAGGCGTAGAGGGTGGCGCAGTCGAAGCCCTGGGGGCCCTGCCCCATCCTTCCCAGTCGAGCAGCCGCAAGGGTGATGTGAGGTTCGCCCAGTGCAGGTCGGCGTGGGCTGTGGTCCTGCAGGTCACGGCCGGGGCCGGGATGCCCACGAACTCGGGGATCCTAGTCCTCAACGAGCTCGGCATCGACGATGCCGTCGCCGGTGTCAGCACGGCACCGACTTCAGCGCGACAAGAGTGCGCGCACAGAGGGGAGTTGATGCGCTTGCAGGCAAGGCGCGGGGCGCCCTGGTAGCTACCTTTTGCTCTCCGTGAGCGTGCCGAATCGGCATCGAGGTGCCCGACGCGCATTCAAGCCCTGGGCCTGAAAAAAACAGGAATGAGCATGATGAAGCCATGTTCCAGACAGAGACGAGCCACGCGAAGGCGTGTGCCGCGTGTGTTGATCTCGCTGCTTGCTGGTTTCGGTTTGACCGTAGGGTTGTCGGCGTCTCCTGCGGCAGCAACCGAAGGCATCTGGATCAACGAGGGGGGTCCCGCTCGCTCTCCTGAAGCAATGAGCGGAGCTTGGTTCCGCGGTGACCTGTATGAGGTTCTGCGAGGCGAGGACAACCGCATCTGGTGGCGGTTCGCAAACGGGGCATGGCTGATCATGCCGAATGACGGCAGGACCGCTCATCGGCCCGAGATGGTCACTGTTAGTGATCGCGACAACGGCACCCCCTATCTCGTGGTCTTCGTTGCCGGGTTGGACGGAGAGGTCTACTACAGCATCCTCCGCGGCGCTGACGGCAACCTGTGGACGCCATGGACGAGGATGCCTGGGACTGCTGGCGCCTCGGGAGCCCCGACTGTGACGTCCAGCAGTGGCTACACAATGGTGAACGTCAGAAGCAATGACCGCCTCACGGTGCAGGCCGGCGAGATGCACGCCGGTGTCTTCCGCTGGGAGGGCGGCTGGAGTCCGTACGCAAATCCTCGCGTCAGGGGCAGCGCCTCGATCGCGCAGGGCGCCCGACAGGTCGGACGCTGGAATCCGGTAATGCTCCCCTACATCGCAGTGGGGAACAACCGCCGTGTGTGGATCGCCCGCTTCCCCGCCGATAGCGTGGCTACCGCAAGGGCCGCGACGTTTACCGAGTTGCCGGGTGGTGGAGAGTGCGAGTCGGTCGCCATCGGACGGGGTGGCCCCGAGGAGCCGGCTGCAGACCCGAACAGCGCCGAGGGGCGCGCACAACAGAACACAGGCATTGCGTGCGTCAGCCCCAATGATCATGAGGTCTACCTCAACCGCTCCACCGATGGCGGGCAGAGCTGGTCGGGCTGGTCGCGTGCAACTGGCAGTTCCTCGGTCACGTACAGCGAACCTGAGGTCTACGGAGCTCCCGGCGGAGAAGTCTTCGCCTCCATTTCCTACCAGGGAGCCGAAGGCAACGGCGTCTCCCAGCACATGGTGTTCGTCAAGCGCATTCTGTGACCAGACGCCGTCAGGCGCGCCGCCTTCTGCACTACGGAAGACGCGGCCCGGCTGGCGACTGTCCTCGCCGCGGAACAGCGCGGGCTTCACCCGGATGAAGACCTCGGAGCCGTAGGGCCTTAAGCGCTCTACGGCCTCTGCCAGGAGCCGCTGGATCTCCGCTGCCTCGCTGTGGTCCCGCTCGGCTCGCCGCTACCGTCCATGAGTCGGCCCGGGCGCGTGCTGCTCGGATCTCGTCATCAAGGCCACCTATGGACGGCAGCGTATCTGCGGGACCTGGCGTGCAGTTGAGGGCGAGTTGAGACGCTGGGTCTGAACCGCTGATCTGTGAGCCTCTGTGACTGATGCCGGCCGGTGGGCCGAGTGCCTCAGGTAGCGTCATGAGCCAGCCATGTCGGCTCGGGATCTCCTCTCCGGACAGTTCCAGGGCACCCGCTTGGTCTCGGCTTTCCTGTCTTCCCGGAGCTGTGGGGCAGGTGGCCGACGAGCATCTCAAGGGCCAGGCCGTGGGTGGTGAGGTAGTCGGCGAGGGTGGTGAAGCCTCCCTCCTGGAGCAGGTGGCGGTCGCGCACGGGCGACTCGCGCGGGGTGTTTACTCACGGCTGTCTCGTGCTCCGTGTCATGCCTGCCGATACGGCCCGAGCCTGAATCCGCCAGGGGCTGTAAGAGATCCGGCCCGGCCGTACATCTCCCGGTTGACGGCCGTTGATGG
>NZ_KQ949049.1:20151-24189 GCF_001514285.1 Streptomyces sp. DSM 15324 | reverse complement strand
AGGGTTCATTACATGCGCTACGACCTGGTGATCTTCGACAACGATGGCGTCCTGGTGGACAGTGAACCCATCGCCAACCGGCTGCTGGCCGCCTACCTCACCGAGCTCGGGCATGCCACCAGTTACGAGGACTCGATCCGGGACTACATGGGGTCGGCGATGCACCGGGTCCACGACCTGGTCGAGGCGCGGACGGGGGAGCGGCTCCCGGCCGACTTCGACGACGTCTTCCACCGGAGGGTGTTCGCGGCGTTCGAGCGGGAGTTGGTGGCCGTCGCCGGGGTCGGCGACGTCCTGGAGAAGCTGACGGCCGACGAGGTGCCGTACTGTGTGGCGTCCTCCGGTAGTCATGAGCGGATTCGGGTGGGGCACCGGACGACCGGGCTGGACCGGTGGTTCGACGAGGGGCGGATCTTCAGCGCGCAGGACGTGGGGAAGGGCAAGCCGGCGCCTGATCTGTTCCTGCACGCCGCCGAGCGGATGGGCGTCGCTCCCGGGCGGTGCGTGGTCGTGGAGGACTCTCCCCTCGGGGTCCAGGCGGCGGTGGCGGCCGGGATGGACGTGCTCGCGTTCACCGCGATGACGCCGGCCGCGAAGCTCGCCGGTGCGACGCACCTCTTCTCCGCCATGGGAGAGTTGACGGGGCTGCTGGCCTGACATTTGTCATGCCGAGTTGCTTACGTTCGTTTCTACTGGCGGACCCCCGCCTGCCGCGAAGCTGAGGGCATGACGACGAACACGGGTGCCCAGGGTCAGAAGAAGACGAACGCCTTCACGCCGCTCCTCATGGACGTGGCGGTGCCGATCGGGTCGTACTACCTCCTCAAGGACGCGTTCGGGATGAGCACGTTCGCGGCGCTCGCCTGGAGCAGCCTCGGGCCCGCGGTCCGGACGGTGTGGAGCGTGGTCACGGAGCGCAGGGTCAACGGGCTCGCCGGGCTGATCCTGCTGGTGAACGTCGTCGGGCTGCTGCTCAGCTCCGTCGTCGGCGACCCGCGGCTGATGCTCGCCAAGGACGGGGCGATCAGCAGCACGGTCGGCATCGGGATCCTCGTGTCCGTGGGGCTGGGGAGGCCGATGATGACCGCCGGGCTCAAGCCGTTCCTGGTGAAGGGCAAGGCCGAGCGGGAGGCCGCCTGGGAGCGGCTGCTGTCGGGCGGGTCGGAGCGCTCCTCGGCCTTCCTGCGGGCCGAGCGGGTCTACTCGGTGATCTGGGGCGTCGTGCTGCTGGCGGAGTGTGTGGTGCGGGTCGTGGGGGCTTACACGGTGCCCGTGGACACGATGGTGTGGCTGGGGTCCGTGGTGATGACCGTGGCCATCGGGGCCGGGGTCGTGCTCAGTGGCGGGCTGGCCGCCGGGCCGATGGCGGAGATGATCGCCGCGGAGGTCGGTGAGCGTGAGGTCGAGGGGCGGGGAGTGCCGGCTCTGGTCGCCGCGAAGTAAAGCTGAGGGAAATTCATCTTTGGCTGGATCTACCCACAAGTACGCCGGGGCCCTACGCTCGCCGCCATGACAGAAGTGCTGCGGCGCGGTAGGGCCTCTTTGGCGTTCAGCTTCTTTGCGCAGGGGGCCGCGTTCGCTCTGCTCGTGACCCGGATTCCGGCGATCCAGGACCGGTACGGCGTCTCGGACGGGCAGCTGCCGGTCTTCCTCGCCGCGGTGCCCGTGCTGGCCGGGGTCGGGAGCGTGACGACCGAGCAACTCGTGAAGCGGATACCCGCCAGCCGGCTGCTGCGCTGGTCCCAGCCGGTCGTGCTGCTGGCGCTGGTCGGAGTGGGCTCCGGGGACGCGCTGGCCCTCCTGGCGCTCTCGCTCGGCGTCTTCGGGCTCGCCGTCGGGGCGCTCGACGCCTCCATGAACATGCTCGGGGTGAGTCTCCAGCGGTCGTACGGGCGCAGCATCATGCTGAGCTTCCATGCGGCGTACAGCCTCGGCGGGATCGTGGGGGCCTCGCTGGCGTGGGTGGGCGCGCACTGGCACCTGGCGCTGTGGCTGTCGTATCTGCCGGTGGCGACGGTGCTGCTGCCGGCGGTGCTGGTGGCCAGTCGGTGGTACGTCGACGGGGGTCCCGCGGATGCCGGGAGCGGGGCCGGGGGCGTCGAGGACGAGAGGGGGCGGGACGGCGCGGGCGTCGTCTTCAAGCTGTTGCTGCCGCTGTGCCTGGTGATGTCCTTCGCCTACATCGGGGACTCGACCGTCTCCAACTGGAGTGCGAAGTACCTCCAGGACGTGCTGGGGAGCTCGGAGCAGCTCGCGACCGTGCCGTTCAACGTCTACATGGTGACCACGCTGGTCGGGCGGGCCATCGGGGACTTCGGGGTACGGCGCTTCGGGGCGGCGGCCGTGGTGCGGGTGGGCGCGCTGGTGGCGGCGGCCGGCTTCGCGGTGGTGGCGGTGGCGCCGGGGGCCTGGGTGGGGATGGGCGGGTTCACGATGGTGGGTCTGGGGCTGTGTGTGCTGGTGCCGCAGACCTTCGCCGCGGCGGGGCGGTTGTTCCCCGGGGCGTCGGACGCGGCCATCGCCCGGCTGAACGTCTTCAACTACGTCGGGTTCCTGGTGGGGTCGCCGTTGGTGGGGGCGCTGGGGGACGCGTGGAGCTATCGGGGGGCGATGGTGGTGCCGATGGTGTTGGTGCTGGTGACGTTGGTGTACGCCAGGTCGTTCGTCGCTCAACCGGACCGATACGGTGGCGGGCATGAGCGGCCGCGCACAGCTGATGTGGGACGAGGCAGTAACGGGCTATGACTTCGGCCCTGACCATCCGATGGATCCGGTACGGCTGGAACTGACCCGGAAGCTGGTCGGCGCCCTCGGGCTCGACCGGGAGCTGGCGGTCGTGGGCGCCAAGCCGGCCGGTGACTCGACGCTGCGGCTGGTGCACCGGGAGGACTACGTCGAGGCCGTGAAGGCGGCTTCGGCGGATCCCGCGGCGGCGGACCAGGGGTACGGGCTGGGGACGACGGACGATCCGGCGTTCCCGGGGATGCATGAGGTGTCGTCGGTCATCGCCGGGTTGTCGGTGGGGGCGGCGGAAGCGGTGTGGCGGGGGGACGCGCTGCACGCGGTGAACTTCGCGGGTGGGCTGCACCATGCGATGCCCGGTGGGGCGTCGGGGTTCTGCATCTACAACGACGCGTCGTTGGCCATTGCCCGGTTGCTGGAGCTGGGGGCCGAGCGGGTCGCGTACGTCGATGTGGACGTGCATCACGGGGACGGGGTGCAGGCGGCGTTCTGGGAGGATCCGCGGGTGCTGACGATCTCGTTGCACGAGCATCCGCGGACGTTGTTTCCGCAGACCGGGTGGCCGGAGGAGACGGGGGCGGGAGCCGGGGAGGGGTCGGCGGTGAATGTGGCGTTGCCGGCGGGGACGGGGGACGCGGGGTGGTTGCGGGCGTTCCATGCGGTGGTGCCGGAGCTGATCGCTGATTTCCGGCCGGACGTGCTGGTCACGCAGCATGGGGCCGATACGCATTTCGAGGACCCGCTGGCGCATCTGGCGGTGTCGCTGGACGCGCAGCGGGCCGTGCAGGTGGCGTGTCACGAGTTGGCTCATGAGTACGCCGGGGGGAAGTGGGTCGCGTTGGGTGGGGGTGGTTACGCGGTGGTGGAGGTGGTGCCGCGGTCGTGGGCGCATCTGGTGGGGATCGCGGCGGGGAGGGAGGTGGCGCCGGAGACGGTGATTCCGGAGAGCTGGCGGGCGGAGGTGTTTGCTCGGACCCGGCAGTTGGCGCCGATGCGGATGAGTGATGGGCGGTGGCCGGTGTCGTGGCGGGAGTGGGAGGCGGGGTACGACCCTGCGGATCGGTTGGATCAGGCGGTGTTGGCTACGCGGCGGGCGGTTTTTCCGTTGCGGGGGTTGTTGGCGTAGGGGGTTTTCGCGGGGGCCTGCCCACCCGCCCGCCCGACTCGGTGGGGTGAGAGGCGCCCGTCCCCGGGGCTCCGCCCCGGCCCCCGCCAAGCCTGCCCACCCACCCGCCCGGCTCGGTGGTGAGATGGGTGCTCGTCCTCGGGGCTCGGCCCCCGGCCCCGGCGGGGACT
>NZ_KQ949049.1:0-19702 GCF_001514285.1 Streptomyces sp. DSM 15324 | reverse complement strand
AAGGGGTGCCCGTCCTCGGGGCTCGGCCCCGGGCCCCGGCGGGGAGTGTGTCCCCTGTGCCGGCTTGCTCGGTCTGCCCGGCTCGGTGGGGAGAGAGGTGCCCGTCCTCGGGGCTCGGCCCCGGACCCCGGCGGGGACTGCGTCCCCTGCGCCGGCCTGCTCGGTCTGCCCGGCTCCGTGGGGAGAGAGGTGCCCGTCCTCCGGGCTCCGCCCCGCCCCCAACCGGTACCTCACCGCCAAAGGTCGGTCCGCTCCTAACGGCACCCCCACCCCTCCCCCTTACGCCAACCGTGCTCACTTCCCCCCGTTCGAAGGCTGGGGAGTCGGGGGTGAGGGAGTATCGGGAGGGTGTTCAGGGATGTGGGTGGGATTCGGGGTTATCTCCTCGGGGTGGGGCTGGCGGGGGTGGTGGGGACCGCTCGGGAGGTGAGTCTGCGGAGGTATCGGGGGTTCGCCGTTCGGGATCCTCGGGTGTTGATCGGGGTGTGTCCCGAAAGAGAGTGGGGGGTGGATGAGTTGGTCGCTTTGATGGCGGAGAAGTGTGGGGTTTCGGACGATCCACTGTGTGTTTCAGGGCAGGATGTGATTGATCCCGAGCGGACCGTGGCCGCGCTGGATGCCTTCGGGGAGCGGGTGGGGGCGGTTGCCCAGCGTGGTGGGAGCGTGTTGCTCGGGACCGGGCACCCGGACCGGCTGCTGGGTTTCTACGCCGGGCTCGCAGACGCTTTGTCGGCGGTGGGAGTAAGTGTCCTCACCCCGGCGCAGGGTCGCTGTGTCGACATAACGACCCGGTTCGGTCTACGTACGTGCACGCTCGACTACGTCGGAGGGGTCGGGGTCGTGCGGGAGCGCGATGGTGAACGCGCCGGTTGTGCGACCCCCGTGCACAGCCATTCCCCGCTGCCGGTTCGGGTGGCGCTCGGGGCGGCCGCCGAGGAGGGCGGGGTCCTGCCCGATCTTGTGATCGGAGACCACGGCTGGGTCTGCGGTGCAGGTCAGCTGGGGGTCGAGGCCATCGGGCTGGCAGATACGGATGACCCGGCGCTGTTCGTGGGGGAGGCGGAGGGGGCCGTATCCGTCGTCGTTCCGCTTGATGACGGCGTGCGGTCCGATTACTACCTGCCGCTGACCCGCTACGTACTCAATCGAGCGTGTCTGTCACAGTAGGCCTGCGATGGGTGCACCTCTTCCCCACTCGCATCACCCGCCCCTACATTGGGGAGTGAGCACGCAACGACGAAGAGTCACCGGAAGGGGAAGCCGGTGGCCGTCGAGTGCGGAAGGTTCAGGTGTGTCATGGCTGCAGCAGGCGAAAGGCCTCTGAACGAGGTTCAGTTCCTTACCGTGGCGGAAGTCGCCTCGGTGATGCGAGTGTCCAAGATGACCGTGTACCGGCTGGTGCACAGCGGTCATCTGCCCGCGATCCGGGTGGGGCGGTCCTTCCGCGTCCCCGAGCAAGCGGTCCACGAGTACCTCCGCGAGAGCTATGTGGGGGTGGAAACCGCCTGATGGACCCCCTCCGGAGCCCTCGATTACGACCTCGGCGCTCGGGCGGGTAGGCTGGCCCCTCGTAGGTCGTATGGGCCCATGGCGCCCAAACACCGAGTGATGAGAAGTGAGCGAGGGTAGTCGTGGGCTCTGTTATCAAGAAGCGGCGCAAGCGGATGGCCAAGAAGAAGCACCGCAAGCTGCTCAAGCGCACGCGCGTTCAGCGTCGTAACAAGAAGTAAGGCCCGTCCTTCACTTCTTCGCGAGACGCGAGCCGCGAAAGCGCGGTGTGGCCCCCAGTCGGTTCAGCCGGCGGGGGCCACACGCATGTCCGGGTGGTGTGCGGTGGGCTGAATGCCGTGCGCGTCTCTGGACGGGGCGGGGGCGGGCAGAGCCCCGCTGATCTGGTCCTATGACCGCGACCGTGGCGTCTCCTGCCGTCGCGTCGTGTGTCGGTCGGTCATCGCTGTGCAACATCGACCCGATAGGTTGGCCCGGACGCGGGGAACGCGGCAGGGTACGAGCAGTGCATCAGTGCGGACGAGAGGAAGGCGCTGGTCTTGGGGAAGGTCGTACTCGTGACCGGAGTGGCCCGCCAGCTGGGGGGCCGGTTCGTCCGACGGATTCAGCGTGACCCGGATGTCGAGCGGGTCGTCGCGGTGGACGCCGTGCGGCCGGAGCACCATCTGGGCGGTGCCGAGTTCGTCCAGGCCGACATCCGGCAGCCCACCATCGCGCGCGTGCTGGCCGAGACCGGCGCCGACACCGTCGTCCACCTCGATGTGACGGCGACCGCGCTGGGCAGCGGCAGCCGGACCACGGTCAAGGAGACCAACGTCATCGGGACCATGCAGCTGCTCGGCGCCTGTCAGAAGTCGCCCAGCGTGAAGCGGCTGGTGGTGAAGAGCAGTACCAATGTGTACGGGTCCGCGCCCCGGGATCCCGCCGTGTTCACCGAGACCACCTCCGCCAAGTCCCTGCCCAGCGGCGGGTTCGCCAAGGACACCGTCGAGGTCGAGGGATATGTGCGCGGGTTCGCGCGGCGGCGGCCCGATGTGGCCGTGTGTGTGCTGCGGTTCGCCAACATCCTGGGGCCGACCGCCGAGACCCCACTCGCCTCGTACTTCGCGCTCCCCGTGCTGCCGACCGTGCTCGGCTACGACCCGCGGTTGCAGTTCGTGCACGAGGACGATGTGATCGAGGTGCTGCGGATCGCCTCGCACGAGCCGGCGCGCGGCACGCTCAACAGCGGGACCTTCAACATCGCCGGGGACGGGGTGCTGCTGCTGTCGCAGTGCTCGCGGCGGCTCGGGCGGCCCACCGTGCCACTGCTGCTGCCGGCCGTCACCTGGGCGGGCTCGCTGGTGCGGACGCTGGGGATGACGGACTTCTCGCCCGAGCAGATCCGGCTGCTGACCCATGGACGGGTCGTGTCGACCACGCAGATGCGCGAGACGCTCGGGTTCACCCCGCGGTACACGACGGCGGAGACGTTCGCGGACTTCGCGCGCAGTCAGGGGCCCGGGCTGCTGCCGCCCGAGGCCGTCGCGCGGGCCGTCGACCGGGTGGGTGCGCTGCCGCCGCTCGCCCGCGGCGGCTCCGGCAGCGGTCCCGGCCCCTCCGTGGTCCATCCCTCGACGCCGAGCGCCAACTGAGGAGCGCATCAACGATGGCGGACGCCAAGGTCATTCCGTTCGACGACGACCGGACCCGCGGGGGCGCCTCGGCGCGACCGTCGCGGCGCCGGGGTGTGGGGAGCCGGCGCAAGAACAGCGAGCCCGCGCCGGTCCGTGAGCTTGCCGAGGCCGGTGAGATCGGCGAGGTCCAGCCCCTGCCCACCCGGTCCGTAGAGCGGGATGATGTTCCTGTGACGACTGATGCGCGGGACGAGGGGGGTCTCGAGCGGCGTATCGCGGGCGGGCTGTCCTTCCTGCGGCGGCGGCTCACGGGCGACTACGAGGTCGACGACTTCGGTTACGACGAGGAGCTCACGGACCAGGTCCTGATGTCGCTGCTGCGGCCGGTGTACGAGAAGTACTTCCGGGTCGAGGTCAAGGGCATCGAGAACATCCCGGCGGAGGGTGGGGCGCTGATCGTCGCCAACCACTCGGGGACGGTGCCGCTGGACGGTCTGATGATGCAGGTCGCCGTCCATGACCGGCATCCGGCGGGCCGTCATCTGCGGCTGCTCGCCGCCGACCTGGTGTTCGTGCTGCCGGTCGTCAACGAGCTGGCGCGCAAGCTGGGGCACACTCTCGCCTGCGCGGAGGACGCGGAACGGCTGCTCGGGGCGGGCGAGCTGGTCGGGGTGATGCCGGAGGGCTTCAAGGGCATCGGCAAGCCGTTCAGCGAGCGTTACAAGCTCCAGCGGTTCGGCCGGGGCGGCTTCGTCTCGACGGCGCTGCGCCAGGGGGCGCCGATCATTCCCTGCTCGATCGTCGGGGCGGAGGAGATCTATCCGATGATCGGCAACGCGAAGACGCTGGCGCGGGTGCTCGGGTTCCCGTACTTCCCGCTGACGCCGACCTTCCCGTGGCTCGGTCCGCTGGGGGCGGTGCCGCTGCCGACGAAGTGGACGATCCAGTTCGGGGAGCCGATCCCGACGGACGGCTATCCGCCGGAGGCGGCGGAGGACCCGATGCTGATGTTCAACCTGACCGACCAGGTACGGGAACAGATCCAGCACACGCTGTACAAACTGCTGGTGCAGCGGCGGTCGGTGTTCTTCTGACCGGTAGACCGGCTGACCGGCTGACTGGCAGACCGGCGGTGATACCGCGAGGGCTCTGCGGGTACGGCGTTGGGGGCGGCCCTCTGGAAGGGCCGCCCCCAACGGGGTGTCAGCTCGCGTCTTCGCTGTCGATGCCCAGGCCGGGGAGGAGGCCGGGGAGGAGGGGCGGGATGGTGACGTCGGGGGCGGTGGAGGGGATGCCCGTCGACGGGGAGGTCGAGTTCGTGCCCTCCGGCTGGTCCAGGAGGCCGCCCGTGCTGCCGCCCAGGAGGCCGTCGTCGGTCGTGCCGGAGCCGGCCGACTTGCTGGGGCCGCTGCCCGTGCTGGTGCCGCCGGTGTGGGAGGCGTCGCCGGTGCCGGGGCCGGCGGAGCGGCCGGTGCCGGTCGAGGTGTCGGCGGACGACGGGCCGGAGCCCGGTCCGCCGGTGCCGCCCCGGGCGGGGGGACGGGGGAGCCGGGACTGTAGCGGGGCGACCTCTTCGTCTATGGCCTCGAAGACCGACGACACCTGCTGACTGACGTCGCCCAGCTGGACGGGCAGTCTTTCGCGCAGGGCGCCCCAGGCCTCGCGGTGGGAGCGGGAGAACGCGTCCAGGGCCTGGATGGGACCCAGGGAGTCCGGATCGCGCTCGAACGCCTCGTGGAGCAGCCGGTGCCCCTCGGAGGCGTCGTGCTGCATACCGCTGAGGGCGCGGCGGATCTCGCCCAGTGACTCGTGGTCGAGGTGGCCGCCGCGGCCGCGTTCCATGAGGCGGCGGGCCTCGTTGAGCCGGGTGGAGGCCTGGTCGAGGTAGGTCCGGCCGCGTTCGTCGTCGCCGTCGGACAGGTAGTTCAGCTTGAAGTCCTCGATGCCGCGTTTGAGGCCGTAGAGCCCGTCACCCGGGAGGGCGTCGGAACTCGCGGCCGCCACCCCGCCGAAGGCCCCCGCGGCCACGCCCACGCTCAGGCCGCCCGCGGTGAGGCCCTTGGCTAGCCGGCTGCGCGGCCGGAGCTTTCCCAGGGGGCTCGCCCGGTGCGCGCCGCCCTTGGCGCGGCGGGACCGCTGTTCCGGTACCGGCCTGTCCGCCGCCTCGCCTCCTGCGGTGCCCGCTTGCAGCATGGCCTCCATCGCGGCGACCAACTGGGCCCGCTGGACGACCTTGACCTCGGGGTCGAGCTCCGGTTTGGGCAGCTCGGCGAGACTCGTCGCGAGGGCCAGGAGGCGGCCCCGCTCGGTCTGGTCCGCAGCGGCCGGGGCCGGCGGTGATCCTTCGGTCTGCTCGGCCGCCGTGCCCTGGTCGGACTGCTCCTCCAGGGCCTGGGCGAAGGCGTTCGCCCGCCGGTGCGCCGATACGTTCGCGATCACTGGCGGCACCTCCTCTCGTCATGACGGTCGACTCCCCGGGGATCTCGAGGGTTGCACGGCCCGTTCTGCTTTCCCTCGATCGAGTGATCGGGGTCGGCCGGGACGTGACCACAGGGAGCCTGTATCCCGCACAACGACTGGCGCGGTACTTGGGTTACGGACGGCGGATGAACGGATCGGGAAGGCAACGGACTTTCACTGAACGTGAGTTGGGGATCGCCGACAGTTGACGCACCGGGCCCGCCGGGCTCAGCGGGCGTCGTCCGGCAGGAGCCGGGCGAGGGTGCGGACGGCGCGGTACTGGAGGGTCTTGATGGCACCCTCGTTCTTGCCCATCACCCGAGCGGTCTCGGCGACGGACAGGCCCTGGAGGAAGCGGAGGGTGACGCATTCCTGCTGCTGGGGGTTGAGCCGGCGTACGGCGTCCAGCAGGGCGGCGTTGGAGAGGGACTCCAGGACGGAGTCCTCGGGGGAGCGCTCGACCTCGTTGGCGTCGAGCATCTCGCCGGTGGTCACCTCCAGCCGGAAGCGGCTGGACTTGAAGTGGTCGGCGACGAGGTTGCGGGCGATGGTCACGAGCCAGGCGCCGAAGTCACGGCCCTGCCAGGTGAAGGTGCCGATGCGGCGCAGGGCGCGCAGGAACGTCTCACTGGTGAGGTCCTCGGCGGTCGCCTTGCCGCCGACGCGGTAGTAGATGTAGCGGTAGACGGTGTCGCTGTACTGGTCGTACAGGCGCCCGAACGCGTCGGCCTCGCCGGCCTGGGCGCGTTCGACGAGGTCCATCATCCGGGCGCTGTCGCTGTCGGCCGCGGGACGGCGGGCCGGGGTGGTCGCGCCGCCAGCCGAGCGTCCTCTTCTGCCGACCGCGGCGCTGCTTTCCGCGAGGGCGTAGCAGGGGCCCGCTGGTCCCGCGGGGACTGCGGTGGCGAGGGCGGGGACGCCGTACGCGGTGGGGACGCGCAGCGACTCTTTGATCGTGGCGACCGTTGCGCGCAGCGTAGCCAGGCCCGAGGCGTCAACCCCGACGTGTGGGTACACGGGACTCCCAGAGGCAGAGCTTCCATCACGTGCAGTGCGGGACCTTTCACCCGTCGTAGCGACAGGAGGTACCGGTTTGCGTCTGAGGAGAATAACGCTTCGTGCAGGCGCTGCTACACCGAGTTGCTCAAAACTTCGATTACGTCGCTTCTGTGCCCGATTGGTATTCGATCAAGATGCACAGGGTGAGCGGTTATTGATCGGAAAGGTTTGGGTTTCGGGTCGGTCGGGCGCGTGTTGTGGCTGTGCGCGGACAACGCGAATAGACGGCCGCACCCGGGGGTACGACCGTCTGTTGCGGTGTGCTGTGCGGTGCGCCGTCCGGGCGCGGGTCCGTGTGTCTCAGCGGCGCCGTTTGTGCAGGGCGATGGCCGCCGCAGTGCCGCCCGCCACCGCTCCCACTCCCGCCGCGGCCGGGATGCCGACCTTCGCCGCCTTGCGGCCGGTGCGGTAGTCGCGCAGGCGCCAGTCGAGGCCCCGGGCGTGTTTGCGGAGTTTGGCGTCGGGGTTGATCGCGTAGGGGTGGCCGACGAGGGAGAGCATCGGGATGTCGTTGTGGGAGTCGCTGTAGGCGGCGCAGCGGGAGAGGTCGAGGCCCTCCGCCGCGGCCAGGGCGCGGACCGCCTCCGCCTTGGCGGGGCCGTGCAGCGGCTCGCCGACGAGCCTGCCCGTGTAGACGCCGTCGACCGACTCGGCGACCGTGCCGAGGGCGCCGGTGAGGCCGAGGCGGCGGGCGATCACCGTGGCGATCTCCACCGGGGCGGCTGTGACCAACCACACCTTCTGACCGGCGTCCAGATGGGCCTGGGCGAGGGCCCGGGTGCCCGGCCAGATGCGCTCGGCCATGTACTCGTCGTAGATCTCCTCGCCGATCGACTGGAGTTCGGCGACGCGGTGGCCCTTGACGATGGACAGGGCCGAGTCGCGGGCGTCCTGCATGTGCTCGGGGTCCTCGATGCCGGCCATCCGGAACCACGCCTGCTGCCAGGCGAACCGGACCAGGTCGCGGGTCTCGAAGAATTTGCGTTTGTACAGGCCACGGCCGAAGTGGAACAGGGCGGCGCCCTGCATCACCGTGTTGTCCAGGTCGAAGAAGGCGGCGGCCAGCGCGTCGCCGTGGACCGGGAACTGCGGTTCGGCCCCTTCTTCTTCCGGGGCCTGGTGCTGTTCTTCCTGAGTGGACTTGCGGGCGGCCTCAGCCGAGGCCTCGCCAGCCAACACGCTCCGCGCCGTGGCGGAGCGCCTACGGGGGGTGAGCCATCCGAGAGCGGCCATGGCGTGAGCATAGCCAGTTTGTTCGGTGGTTCCGGAGCCACGAGGTTCGGAGGGTGTGAACTCTCCGGGGCCGCACCGTTAAAGAGGGGGCGGGAACACGCGGGGAGAGGGGGCGGGAACACGCGCGAGAATGGCCCGTATGAGTCCCCTCTTTCGAAGGAAGGGGCCGGCCCCGCAGGACCGGCTCGTCACGCTCATCGGCAAGCCCGACTGCCATCTGTGCGAGGACGCGCAGACCGTGGTCGAGAAGGTGTGCGGCGAACTCGGTGTGCCCTGGGAGCACCGGGACATCACCGAGGACCGGGCGCTGCACGACGCGTACTGGGAACAGATCCCGGTGGTGCTCGTGGACGGCAGGCAGCACACCTTCTGGCGGGTGGACGAGACGCGGCTGCGCAAGGCGCTGACCGACTAGGCCCTGACCGACCAGGAACTGACCGACCCGTACAACAAGGGCCGGGCGTCGCTTAGGATCGATGGCGGTTTGGTCTCGGGGGCGGGATTCACGAGGAGTGTGTCGGTTTTGGCCCCAGGGATGCTCCCAGGGATGTCCCCGGGAACGACGCGCGTGACCCCGGTCACGTTGGGCGGGCAAATCGGACACCATCTTTGTGCACGCGTTCACAAAGACATAGCCTGCTGTCGACGGGGCGGTCTGGGTACGTGTGACCGCCCGCAGCCCCGCTCTACCCGCAGGAGCACCGTGGCAACTGGCCGAACTCACCGACCGGCGACCCGAAGCCGAGGGATTCCCGAGGCCACCGTCGCCAGGCTTCCGCTGTACCTCCGCGCGCTGACCGCGCTCTCGGAGCGCTCGGTACCCACGGTCTCCTCCGAGGAACTGGCCGCGGCGGCGGGGGTCAACTCCGCCAAGCTGCGCAAGGACTTCTCCTACCTGGGTTCCTACGGAACGCGCGGTGTCGGCTACGACGTCGAGTATCTCGTCTACCAGATCTCCCGTGAGCTCGGGCTCACCCAGGACTGGCCGGTAGTGATCGTCGGCATCGGAAACCTCGGCGCCGCCCTCGCCAACTACGGCGGGTTCGCCTCCCGCGGCTTCCGGGTCGCCGCCCTCATCGACGCCGACCCCGCGATGGCCGGCAAGCCCGTCGCCGGCATCCCGGTGCAGCACACCGACGACCTGGAAAAGATCGTCACCGACAACGGCGTGTCGATCGGCGTCATCGCCACGCCCGCCGGTGCCGCCCAGCCGGTCTGCGACCGGCTCGTGGCCGCCGGGGTCACCTCCATCCTGAACTTCGCGCCGACCGTCCTGTCCGTCCCGGACGGCGTCGACGTGCGCAAGGTCGACCTCTCCATCGAGCTGCAGATCCTCGCCTTCCACGAGCAGCGCAAGGCCGGCGAGGAGCACGCCGCCCACGAGGGCGCCGTGGCGCCGGCCGTGGCGCACGACGAGACCACCGACCAGGGGCCCGACGGGGACGTACCCGCCGTGATGCCGGCATGAGTCTCCTCGTCGTCGGACTGAGCCACCGCAGCGCGCCCGTCAGCGTCCTGGAGCGGGCCTCCCTCTCCCCGGACGCCCAGCTCAAGCTGCTCCAGGACACGGTCGCCGCCGAACCGGCCGCCGAGGCCGCCGTCCTCGCCACCTGCAACCGCATCGAGCTCTACGCCGACGTGGACAAGTTCCACGCCGGTGTCGCCGAGCTGTCCACGCTGCTCGCCCAGCACAGCGGCGTGGGCCTGGACGAGCTGACGCCCTACCTCTACGTCCACTACGAGGACCGCGCCGTCCACCACCTGTTCTCGGTGGCCTGCGGCCTGGACTCCATGGTCGTCGGCGAGGGGCAGATCCTCGGGCAGCTCAAGGACTCGCTGGCCAGCGCGCAGGAGCTGCACACCGCCGGCCGGCTGATGAACGACCTGTTCCAGCAGGGCCTGCGGGTGGGCAAGCGGGCCCACTCCGAGACCGGCATCGACCGCGCCGGGCAGTCGCTGGTGACGTTCGGGCTGGAGCAGCTCGCCGCCGGCGCCGAGGTGAGCACCTGGGCCCGGGGCCGAAGAGCGCTGGTCATCGGCGCGGGCTCGATGTCCTCGCTGGCCGCCGCGACCCTGGCGCGCGTGGGCGTCACCGAGGTCGTCGTCGCCAACCGCACCTTCGACCGCGCCGAACGCCTCGCCCGGATACTCGGCGAGGACGAGAACACGGACGTGGCGGCCCGCGCGGTCCCGATCGCATCGGTGCCGGCCGAGCTGACACGTGCCGACGTCGTCGTCTCCTGTACGGGCGCGACGGGACTCGTCCTCACCGCGGAGGCCATCGCGGCGGCCGTCGAGGGCCGCACCGGCGAGCCCGTCGTCTTCGACGAGGAGAACGGCGGACGTACCCCCTCCCTGCGGCCGCTGCCGCCGACCTCCCTCGGCACCGACGAGGGCTGTCCGCTGGACCTGTCCGCCGTGCAGCAGCAGCCCGGGTTCTCCGTGATGGGCGAGGCCGCCGTGGCCGGCATGGACGCGGCGACCCTGGAGCAGCACGCGGCCTGGGTCGACAACGCGAGCGTGGACCGCCGTACCGCCGGCCGCCGCGGCCCCGAGGCCGACGCCGAGCTGATCACCGCGCTGGCCGCCACCGCCGCCACCCTCGGCCGCATCCCCGAGCGCCGCAGGCCCGAGCCGGTCGCCACCCCCGTACGCCCCGCGCCGGTGCTGTTCCTGCTCGACCTCGCGATGCCGCGGGACGTGGACGCCGCCGCGCACCGGCTCGCCGGGGTGCGCCTCGTCGACATCGAGTCGCTCGCCGAGGCCTCCGCCGACGCACCCATGGCCACCGACGTGGACCTGGTCCGGCGGATCGTCGCCGACGAGGTCGCCGCGTTCGGCGCCGCCCAGCGGGCCGCGCACATCACGCCGACCGTGGTCGCGCTGCGGTCGATGGCCGCGGACGTCGTCGCGAACGAGATGGCCCGCCTCGAAGGGCGCCTGCCCGGCCTCGACGACAAGCACCGCGCCGAGATCACCCAGACCGTCAGGCGTGTCGTCGACAAGCTGCTGCACGCGCCGACCGTCAGGGTCAAGCAGCTCGCGGCGGAACCCGGCGGCGCCGGGTACGCGGACGCGCTGCGGACCCTGTTCGACCTCGACCAGGAGGCGGTGGCCGCCGTGTCCCGGGCCGAGGACAGCACCGAGAAGAACGCAGAGAACCGAGGGCCGGCATGAGCGGCATGAGTACGAGAGCACTGAGGCTTGGGACCAGACGGAGCAAGCTCGCCATGGCCCAGTCCGGGCAGGTCGCGGACGCCGTGCGCCGGGTCACCGGCCGGCCGGTCGAGCTCGTCGAGATCACCACCTACGGCGATGTCTCCCGCGAGCACCTCGCGCAGATCGGCGGCACCGGTGTCTTCGTCACGGCCCTGCGCGACGCGCTGCTGAACGGGGAGGTCGACTTCGCGGTTCACTCGCTGAAGGACCTCCCGACCACGCAGCCCGAGGACCTGGTCCTGGCCGCCGTACCGGTGCGCGAGGACCCCCGCGACGTGCTCGTCGCCCGCGACGCGCTGAAGTTCACCGACCTGCCGCGCGGCTCGCGCATCGGCACGGGTTCGCCGCGCCGCATGGCGCAGCTCAACGCGTACGCCCGCGCCCACGCGCTGGACATCGAGACGGTCCCGATCCGCGGCAACGTCGACACGCGGCTCGGATACGTCAAGGGCGGCGAGCTGGACGCGGTGGTGCTGGCCGCGGCCGGCCTGAGCCGCATGGGCCGGATCGACGAGGTCACCGACTTCCTGTCGATAGACACCGTGCTGCCCGCCCCCGGCCAGGGAGCCCTGGCCATCGAATGTGCCGCGCACGACGCGGACCTGATCGCCGCGCTCGGCGCGCTCGACGACCCGTTCACCCGGGTCGCCGTGGCGGCCGAACGGTCACTGCTCGCCGCCCTGGAGGCCGGTTGCAGCGCCCCTGTGGGCGCGCTGGCCGACCTTCTGGCCGACGGGCAGATTGTCAAGGAAATGCGCCTGCGGGCCGTCGTCGGGACCACCGACGGCACCCGCACGGTGCAGCTGTCCACCACCGGTCCCGTGCCCGAGACGCACGACCGGGCAATGGCGCTCGGTCGCGAACTCGCCGCCGAGATGCTTGCCCAGGGCGCGGCCGGTCTGATGGGGGAGCGAGCACAGTGAGCCCCACCGCCCTTCCTGCCGCCGCCGTTCCTGAGCACGGGCACGTCACCTTCCTGGGTGCCGGACCCGGGGATCCGGGACTGCTTACTCTGCGCGCCGTGGAGGCGCTGGCGAACGCGGACGTCCTCGTCGCCGAGCACGAGGTGCTCGACGTCGTACGGACGCACGCGCGGCCCGGCGTGTCCGTCGTGAACGCGGAAACCGGTCCCTCTTCGGACCCGCTTCCGGGCACGGGCACGCCTGTCCCCACGCTTGTTGACGGCACGTCAACAAGCGTCGAGGTACCCGCTGTGCGGGATGCCTCACATCTTGTCATGGAGGCCGCGCGGGGCGGCAGGCGGGTCGTCCGTGCGGTGTCCGGGGACCCGGGACTGGATACGTACGCGGCCGAGGAAATGCTCGCCTGCGCCGCAGCCGGGGTGCCGTTCGAGGTGGTCCCGGGCGTGGCGGCGGCCGTCGGCGTGCCCGCGTACGCCGGGGTGCCGCTGCGCGACGCGCAGGGCGCCGACGTCCGGTTCGTCGACGCGCGCACGGCCTCCGACCGCTGCTGGACCGAGGTCGGCGCCTCCGACGGGACGGTGGTCGTCTCCACGACCCTCGACTCCGTCGCGGCGGCCGCCGGCGAGCTGGTCGCGGCGGGCCGCAAGCCCGACACCCCGATGACCGTCACGGTCGCCGGGACGACCACCCGCCAGCGCACCTGGTCGGCGACGCTCGGCACGATCGCGCAGACGCTGAAGCAGGCGAAGGTGCTGCCCTCGCCGGACGGCGGCCGCCCGGTGATAGCCGTGGTCGGCGAGCGTTCCGCCCCCGCCCAGCGCGCACAGCTGGCCTGGTTCGAGTCCAAGCCGCTGTTCGGCTGGAAGGTCCTCGTGCCGCGCACGAAGGAGCAGGCGGCGTCGCTCTCCGACCAGCTGCGGTCCTACGGCGCGGTGCCGCACGAGGTCCCGACGATCGCCGTCGAGCCGCCGCGCACCCCGCAGCAGATGGAGCGGGCCGTCAAGGGCCTGGTCACCGGCCGCTACGAGTGGATCGCCTTCACCTCGGTCAACGCCGTCAAGGCCGTCCGGGAGAAGTTCGAGGAGTACGGCCTGGACGCCCGGGCCTTCGCGGGCATCAAGGTGGCCGCGGTGGGCGAGCAGACCGCCAAGGCGCTGATCGCCTTCGGCGTGAAGCCCGATCTGGTGCCGAGCGGCGAGCAGAGCGCCGCCGGTCTCCTGGAGGACTGGCCGCCCTACGACCCGGTCTTCGACCCGATCGACCGCGTCTTCCTGCCGCGCGCCGACATCGCCACGGAGACCCTGGTCGCCGGGCTGATCGAGCTGGGCTGGGAGGTCGACGACGTCACCGCGTACCGGACCGTGCGGGCGTCGCCGCCGCCGGCGGAGACCCGTGAGGCGATCAAGGGCGGTGGTTTCGACGCCGTGCTCTTCACCTCGTCCTCGACCGTACGGAACCTGGTGGGCATCGCCGGGAAGCCGCACAACGTGACGGTGATCGCCTGCATCGGCCCGGCGACGGCCAAGACGGCCGAGGAGCACGGGCTGCGGGTGGATGTCATGGCTCCGGAGCCGTCGGTGCACAAGCTGGCGGAGGCGCTGGCCGACTTCGGGCTGCGGCGGCGGGCTGCCGCGCTGGACGCCGGTGACCCGGTGACCCGGCCCAGCGAGCGGCGGCCGGGGTCGCGGCGGCGCCGGGCGACGTAGTCGCCGTCGACGGAGCCCCAGGGCTATATGAGCGCCCCGCCGTCCCTTCAACGGAGACGGTGGGGCGCTTCCCTTTGCGACGCGCTGACCGGTTACTTGATGGAGACCAGCCCGTCCGTGGTGATGGTCGGGCGGCCGCTGGTGCCGGCGACCACGATCTTGACCGTGTGCCTGGCGCTGGTCGACCAGGTCTTCGTCCAGATCGCCTGGCGGTAGAGCGTGGTGGCGGACTTCAGGTCGACCGTCGCCGTCTTCGTGCCGTCGACGTAGACGTACGCCTGCCCGGAGGTGCTCGCGCGGGAGACCACCCAGGCGGCGGAACGGCCGGTGAAGGTCCAGGTGAGGCTCGCTCCCTTGGAGCCGCCGGTGTACGACCCGCCGCCGAGGTAGCCGGTCGACGAACGGCTGGTCCAGCTCCCGGACTTCGTCGCGGCCGTCTCCTGGAGGATCACCGGGGTCGAGGAGAGGGACGCCGTGCGGTAGTTGCCGGCGTAGTCGTAGGCCCGCAGCGACCAGGTGGTGGCGGTGCCCGGTCTGGCCGTACGGCCGGCGGCGGTGACGGTCGGGCCGAAGGTCGCGGTGGTCGGCGCGAGGAGCCGCACGGAGCGCAGCGCCTTGTCGTCGGTGGCCTTCCAGCCCAGGGTGACCGGGACGGCGGTGGTGCTGACGGTGCCGGTGCGCAGGGAGAGCTTCGGGGCCGTGGTGAAGGCCGGGGCCGTGGTCTCCGCCACGACGTTCAGCGCGGCGGTCGTCGTGGCCTTGCCGGACTGGTGGACCGCCCGCACGGCGACGGTGTGGGTGCCCAGGGGCAGGGTCGCGGTCGTCGAGGTGGCCGTGCCGGCCGCCGTCGCGGCGACCTTGCCGTCCACCAGCAGCTCGACCTTCGAGATCAGCACGCCGGGCGTGGTCGTCGTCCACGCCACGGTGACGGCGCCCTTGGTGTAGTACGTCGAGCCCGACAGGGTCGCGCCACCGGCCACCGAGGTGACCTTGAGGCCCTGCACCGGGCCGGCCGCCCAGGCGCGGACGGTCGGCAGCTGGTCGTAGAGCAGTCCGCCGGGGCACTGGGTGTTGTAGCCGTCGCGGTGACCGGAGATCCGGTCGAAGGTGTACGGGCTGCCCGAGGTGAAGCTCTTGCCGAAGAAGTTGGTCTGGGTGGCGCCCGCCGTGAGCTGGACGGTCCCGGCCGGGTCGGCGCCGTACTGGCCGAGTTTCCAGGCCGCGAGACGGGCGATGGAGGTCAGCGCGGCGTCGGTGGCGGAGGTCTGGGTGTAGTCGCCGATGACGGCGACGGCCGCGGACTCACGGTTCCAGCCGTAGGTGTGGGCACCGAACACCGGCCGGTCCACACCGCCCTTGCGGCCCTCGTACAGCGTGCCGCACTTGTCGACGAGGAAGTTGTAGCCGATGTCCTTCCAGCCGCTGACCTGCACGTGGTACGCGTAGATGCTGCGGATGATCGCCGGTGTCTGGTCGCAGGTGTAGTCGTTGGTGCCGTCCGTGTGGTGCACGAACATCACCTTGACGTCGGCGTTGTACTCCGGCGCTTCCGGGCTGATCGACTCGTCGGCGCCCCAGTCGGCGCGGGAGCGGATGGGGGGCTCGGGGACGGTGGACTTGGGGGCGGTGGGGGTCGTGGGGGCTCGCGGAGGCGGTGGCCGAGGGGCTGGTGGTCGCGCTCGCGGTCGCGGTCGAGCTTGCGGTCGCGGAAGAGCCGGTAGCCGAAGGGCTCGCGGTCGCCGAGGGGCTCGCGGTCGCGGACGCGGAGTCCGTGGGGGACGCGGAGACGGTGTCGGTGGGCTCGGCGGCCGAGGCGGAGGGATCGGCGGTCTGCGGGTCCGTCGCACCCGGGATCGGGTCCATGACGAAGGCGGCGGCCTCGGTGCCGGTGCGCGTCTCGGCGCCGGTCACCACTCCCGGGTCGACCAGGTCCACCCGCAGCCCCTTCGGCAGCGCGGCGGTGCTGCCGTTCTTACGGACGACCTGCACCTGGACGCCGTCGGACGGGCCGACCCAGACCGGCTCGGACGCGCCGCGGACCTTCGGGCCCGGCCGGTCCAGCGGGTCGACGTCCAGCTCCAGATCGTGCCAGGCGCTCCACTCGCCGGTCCCGGCGCCGCGGGTGCGCACCTGCGCGGTGCCGGCGAGCCGCTGGGCGCCCCCGGTCCAGGTGACGCCCAGCAGCGAGAACTCCGCGGTGTCCGTGCGCGGCAGCTCCTGACGGTCGGCCGAGGCGCTCTTCAGCGCCAGGCCGTACACCTTCACCGGCCGCTTGGGCCGGGTGCCCTGGTCGGCGGGCGGCCCCGCGACGGCGTACGTCACCACGCCCCCGCTCCCCAGCAGCACCGCGCCCAGCGTCAGCCAGGCCCTTCTGCGCATGCTCAGCGGCCTGTACGCACGCTTCCCGCCCCGGCGTCCACGTCGTCTCACGACGAAACCCCACCCCTATGTCACGTAAACGGTCATCGAGAGCACAACCGGTCGACAGTTGGCCCATACACAGAGCGCTCGATGGCCGGAAAGCGTCACACCCCGGTCCGCGGAGGGTCCGACTCGGCGTCGGCAAAGGCAGGGCCGCCACGGGCGTAGCGTGGACGCATGACGACGTACGGATCCTTCCCGGGTGCGCGGCCGCGGCGGCTGCGGACCACCCCCGTCATGCGGCGCATGGTCGCCGAGACCCGGCTGCACCCGGCCGACTTCATCCTTCCCGCGTTCGTGCGGGAGGGCGTGAGCGAGCCGGTGCCGATCCAGGCGATGCCGGGCGTGGTGCAGCACACGCGGGACAGCCTGAAGAAGGCCGCGCTGGAGGCCGTGGAGGCCGGGGTCTCCGGGATCATGCTCTTCGGGGTGCCGGAGGAGTCGAAGAAGGACGCCCTCGGGACGCCGGGCACCGACCCGGACGGCATCCTCCAGGTCGCCCTGCGGGACGTGCGCGCCGAGGTCGGCGACGACCTGCTCGTGATGTCCGACCTGTGCCTGGACGAGACGACCGACCACGGGCACTGCGGTGTGCTCGACTCCGAGGGGCGCGTGGACAACGACGCGACCCTGGAGCGGTACGCCGAGATGGCCCAGGTGCAGGCCGACGCCGGGGCGCACGTGGTGGGGCCCAGCGGGATGATGGACGGCCAGATCGGCGTCGTCCGCGACGCGCTCGACCAGATCGGACGCGAGGACGTCGCGATCCTCGCCTACACCGCCAAGTACTCGTCGGCGTTCTACGGGCCGTTCCGGGAGGCCGTGGGGTCCTCGCTGCGGGGCGACCGCAAGACGTACCAGCAGGACCCCGCCAACGCCCGTGAGTCCCTGCGGGAACTGGCGCTGGACCTGGAGGAGGGCGCCGACATGGTGATGGTCAAGCCGGCCGGCCCCTACCTCGACATCCTGGCGCGGGTCGCCGACGCGGTGGACGTGCCGGTGGCGGCCTACCAGATCTCCGGGGAGTACTCGATGGTCGAGGCCGCCGCGGAGAAGGGGTGGGTCGACCGGGACCGGGCGATCCTCGAGACGCTCACCGGGATCAAGCGGGCCGGGGCGCGGAACATCCTGACCTACTGGGCCACGGAAGCGGCGCTGAAGCTCCGTTGACGGTGCCGGGTCGGGTTGTCGGGTCGGTGCGGCGCTGCCGTGGCGTGTCGCTCGGTTCCCCGCGCCCCGTCCGAGGGGCCCTCGTCCCGTAGGCCCTGGCCGTCGTCGCAGGCGGTGAGGGTCAGTGCGGCCGTCGCGGTGAGGGCAGCGGCGAGGAGACGGATACGAAGTCCAGGCATGGTGCCAGCCTGGATCGCAGGGACTCCCGTCCTCCACACCTGCCGGGCAACTCGGGACGCCGGTCCGGTCCCACAGCGGCTGACCTGCGCAGACGACGTCCGTTCGGGACGGACCATGGGACGCGGTCCGGATACCGGAAAGTCGGGTGTAGGCGGCACCTATCTCTCTAGGGTGCGGTCATGACACTCGCACCCGTCCCACCGCCGCCCCTGGCCGCCCGTGCCCGGTCCACCGGGGGCTCTCCCGTCCGGGACATCCTGGCCGTCACCGCCCGCCCCGAGGTGATCAACTTCGCGGGCGGGCTGCCCGCCCCGGAACTCTTCGACCGGCAGGGTGTGGCCGAAGCCTTCCGGCACGTCCTGGAGGAGACCCCGGCACAGGCCCTCCAGTACGCCACCACCGAGGGCGAGCCCGCGCTGCGCGAGGCGCTCGCGGCGCGGACCTCGGCACGGGGCCTTGCGACCACCGCCGACGACCTCCTCGTCACCACCGGCAGCCAGCAGGCCCTCTCCCTCCTCGCCACGGCCCTCCTCGACCCCGGCGACACGGTCCTCGTCGAGTCCCCCTGCTACCTCGCCGCCCTCCAGGTCTTCACCCTCGCCGGGGCCCGGATCGTCGCCGTGCCGGGCGACGAGGACGGGCCCGATCCCGAGGCGCTGGCGCGGCTCGTGCTGCGGGAGCGGCCCAAACTCCTCTACACCGTCCCCACCTTCCAGAACCCCACCGGCCGCACCCTGCCCGCCGACCGCCGCGCCGCGCTCGCCTCCGTCGCCGCCCGCCACGGTCTGTGGCTCGTCGAGGACGACCCCTACGGCGAACTCCGCTACGACGGTGAACGCGTCCCCTGGATCGCCGCACACCCGGGCGCCGCCGACCGCACGGTGCTGCTCGGCTCCTTCTCCAAGGTCATGGCCCCCGGCCTGCGGCTGGGCTGGTTGCGCGGCCCCGCCGAGCTGCGGCGCGCCTGTGCCGTCGCCAAGCAGGCCGCCGACCTGCACACCCCGACGGTCAACCAGCTCGCGGCGGCCCGCTATCTCGCCGTCAACGACCTCGACGCCCATGTGGCGAAGGTGGCGGCCGTCTACGGCGAGCGGCGCGACGCCATGCTGGCGGGGCTGGGCGCGGCACTGCCGGAGGGGTCGGTGTGGAACCGGCCCGAGGGCGGCATGTTCCTCTGGGCCCGGCTGCCGGAGTCGTACGACACCACGGCCCTGCTGCCGCGGGTGGTCCGGCACGACGTGGCGTACGTCCCCGGCGCCCCCTTCCACGCAGGCGAACCCGACCGCTCCACCCTCCGGCTGTGCTTCGTGACCCAGACGCCGGAGGAGATCGCGGAGGGGCTGCGCAGGCTGGGGAAGGGGCTCAGGGGGTAGGAGGGAGATCCGCTCAGTCCCACCAGAAGTGCCAGGCGCGTGCCCCGATGATCTTCTCGGCGTACGACGCCAACGTGTCGTCGTCGCCCGGCAGGACGGTGTAGGAGCAGAAGGCGAAGTGTTCGGCGGCGATCGCCTCCGCCTCGGCCCGGCTGGTGGGCGGGGCCGCGACCGAGAGCGCGAGGCGGTCGTAGCCGAGGGCGACGACGCGTATGCCGAAGCGGTCCTCCCAGGAACGCAGGACGGCGCTGAACCGGGCCACGTCCTCGTCCTGGTTCGCCGGGCCCGACCAGCCGAGCGCCGTCGGGATGTCCGCGCTGCGGCGGGCGGCCACCAGGGCGAGGTGCGGCTCCTTGAACTCGGGCACGCCTTCCGACAGCCCGTCGGCGACCTCAGTGGCGCGGGTGTCGGGATCGGCGGCGAGAGTGAGGGGCGCGGCGAGGCCCGGCCACTCCCCGTCCTCCTCCGCCGCGACCTCGGACCAGTACGCGGCGAGCGTCTCGTCGGCGTCGTGGTCCCCGGGGTAGGACATCTCCTCGGGCGCCAACCCCCACTCCTCCGGCCCGCCCTGACCACCGCCCAGATCCACGAGGACGGGCAGCAGCCCCGCCCGCCCTGCGGTCCGGCCCAGGGCCTTCCACGAGCCGGCCCCCGCCTGCTGCTCGGCGTGCCACAGCACGACCTCGCCGGACGTCGCGCCGATCAGCCGACCAGGGGGCAGTTGCAGCCCCAGGGAACGACCGCTCGGGTCGGAGGCCAGCCTGGGCAGCGGGTTGGGAAGAGTCGCCATGCCGTGACTGTAAGGGCAGCCACTGACAACGGGGTTACCTACG
>NZ_KQ949048.1 GCF_001514285.1 Streptomyces sp. DSM 15324 | reverse complement strand
GGAAAACAAGCGGAAAGATTCGGATGCCGGGCCACCAGCGCCTCAGCCGCGACCCGCAGCCTCGCCCCGTCCAGCGGACCCCTCAGGTCGAAGGCCTGCTGCACCATGTACACATCGGGGCCGTCCATGTCGTAGAGCGCGTGGAACAGCATCCCCTCCTGCATCGGAGACAGTCGGAGGACGTCGGCCAGGTTCGAGCGGGTCATTACCGGGTCCTCCACATGTCCTCGAGCTGTTCGACGTCGTGCTGGCTCAGGTCGGTCGCCGAAAAGTCGGAAGGGCTGTGGCCGCCGGCGTCCGGGCCGAGGGCGTGCCGCACGATGCCTTCGACGGACGCCGTCCACCGCCCGACGAGGTCGGTGAGGTCCTCCCGCGACCACAGCCGCCGCGCGCCGGACCAGGTGGCCGTCAGGCGCGGGCCGACCACGTCGTCGTGCACGACGACGTGCACTTCGAGGCCGTGCGCGACGGGCAGCCGGGGATCGGTGGTCGTCACCATGACCCCCTCGGGGGCCATGTCCCAGCCGGGCACGTCGCCCACGGCGGTTCCCGGGGCGGCGAACCGGCCGAGGTAGTTGAACCCGATCTGTGGTGTGCCGAGGCGGGCGAGCACTTCACGGCATCCGGGGGCGAGATAGCGCAGCAGGCCGAAGCCGATGCCGCCGTCGGGAGCCGCGCCCACCTGCTCCTTGACCCGTTTGACGGCAGCTCCCAGACGGGGTGCGCCCGAGGTGACCGCCGTCCAGCCGATCCGTCCGGCATCGATCCTGACGGGGTGGATGGTGGTGAACCAGCCCAGTGTCCGCGACACGTCGACGCCCGGGACGATGTCCTCCCGGCCGTGGCCCTCGACATCCACGAGGATGTCCTCGGCCGTCTCGTGTCCGTGGTCACGGCACCACGCGGACACGGCCAGTCCGAGCGCCGTCAGCAGGACGTCCTCGGCACCGCAGTGGAAGACGGCGGGGACGGCGGTCAGCAAGGGGCCGGTGACGTCCTCCGCGAGGGTGCCGACGACGTCGACGACGTCGTTCGCCAGGTCGAGCCGGGGATCGACCGGCTTCGGCGTCAGGAGTGGGTCGGGTGCGTCGAGGACGTCGATCCACCGGGGGAGTTCGGCCAGCCGGTCGGGCCGGGTGGCCTGCGCGGTGAGCCGCTCCGCCCATCGGCGCAGCGAGGTGCCGACGGGCGGCAGGGCCGGAGTGCGGCCGGCGGCTGCCTGCGTGTACGCCTGGATCAGGTCGTCGACGAGAATGCGCCAGGAGACTCCGTCGACGGCCAGGTGATGGACGACGAGGAGGAGCCGTCCGGATGCCTCCGACCCGGCGTCGAACCAGACGAGGCGCGCGACCTGTCCGGCGTACGGGTCGAGCTGGTCCGCTGCGGCCGAGACCTCGGCGCGCGCCCGGTCGGCGAGGTCGGCGGCGCTCAGGCCCGTCGCGTCGACGCGGCGCACGATGTCCTCGACGGCCGACTTCCCCGGCGGCTGGACTTCCAGGCTCCAGGACTCGTCCTGGTCCACCAGCCTCAGGCGCAGCGCGTCGTGGGTGTCGGCCACCGCGCGCACGGCGGCCACGAGCGCGTCCCGGGAGAGGCCGGGCGGGCAGGACAGCAGCAGGGACTGGGCGAACCGGTTGACCGGCGCGCCCCGTTCGCGCAGCCAGCTGACAATGGGGGTGGCCGGTACCGTGCCGGTGCCGACGTCGCCGGGCTCGCCGCGCGTGGCGTCGCCCGGTGCACCGGCGGTCCGGCTCAGTTCCGCCGCCGTCCGGTGCGCGAACACGTCCCGGACCGTGAACGTGAGCCCTTCGCCGCGGGCACTGCTCACGAGCCGAATGGCGGAGATGCTGTCGCCGCCGAGGGCGAAGAAGTCGTCGTCCGCGCCGACCGTGTCGTGGCCCAGCACCCGGGAGATGAGGGTGCACAGCAGCTGCTCGGCCGGTCCTGCCGGGGCGCGTCCGCCGGCTCGGCCGGTGGCCACCGGCAGGGCCGCGCGGTCCAGCTTGCCGTGCGCGGTCACCGGCAGAGCGTCGAGGACGACGATCTCGTGGGGGACCAGATACTGCGGCACGAGGCGTCCGGCGAAGGCGCGGAGCGCGTTCCGGGTGGGCCGTCCGCCCTCCGCCGGTACGACGTAGGCGACCAGCCGGGGCTCCCCCTCGCCCTCGCGGCGGACGTCGGCCACCACCTGTGCGACGGCGGGATGTTCCAGCAGGACCGCTTCGACCTGACCGAGTTCGACGCGGAAGCCGCGCAGCTTGATCTGGCGGTCGACGCGCCCCCGGTATTCCAGGACGCCGTCGGCGGTCCAGCGCGCCAGGTCGCCGGTGCGGTACATCCTCTCCCCCGCGGGGCCGAACGGGTCGGCGACGAACCGCTCCGCGGTCTGCGCAGGCCTGCCGAGGTAGCCGCGGGAGACGCCGGAGCCGGCCAGGTACAGCTCACCCGTGGCGCCCGGCGGAAGCGGCTGCAGGCCGGCGTCCAGAACGTAGGCGCGCATGGCGGCGAGCGGCCTGCCGATCGGCACCGTGCGGGCATCCGGCGCGAGTTCCGTTACCGGGTGGCTGGTGGCGAAGGTGGTGGTCTCCGTCGGGCCGTAGCCGTTGACCACGACGAGGCCCGGGCAGGCGTCCAGCACCCGCCGGACCATGGGCGGTGCGATCTCCTCACCGCCGGCCCACACCTGGCGCACGCCCGCGAAACAGTCGGGCCGGTACTCGGCGACGACGGCGAACAGGGCGGCGGTGAGCCACAGCGCGCTCGGCCGGTGACGGGCGATCAGGTCCGCGTACTCCTCGGCGTCCAGGTCGTGCGGCGGTGCGACGATCAGCCGGCCGCCCTGGAGCAGCGGCGCCCACACCTCGAACGTCGACGCGTCGAACGCCGCAGGCGAGTGGACGAGGACGTCGCCGCAGACGCCGTCGGCGAAGCGGGGGTCTGTGGCCAGAGCCGCGATGTCGCGGTGGGTCACCACGATGCCCTTGGGCTGCCCCGTCGAGCCGGAGGTGTACATGATGTAGGCGGCGTCGAGGGGGTGGAGCGGGCCCCGGTCGGCGGGCCCCGGCGGGGTCGTGTCGTCCTCCGCCGGTTCCGGCGCCGTGTCCGGGTCGTCGAGGACGAGGCGGGCGGGTCCGGTGTCGGGCAGGTCGCGCACGTCGGTGTCGCGGGACGTCAGCAGGATCCTCGGCCGCGTCTCGCCGAGCATCGACGCGACCTGGGCCGTCGGATACCGGCGGTCGATCGGGACGTAGGCCGCGCCGGCCTTCAGTACGGCGAGCAGCGCGACCACGAACCCGGGTGAGCGCGGCAACGCGACGGCGACGGTGTCGCCGACGCGGACCCCGTGCCGGATGAGGGCGTGGGCCACCTGGTTGGCGCGTGTGTCGAGGTCGGCGTAGGTGAGGTCGGAGCCCGGTGCGGACACCGCGATCGCGGCGGGGGTGGCGGCGGCCTGCCGTTCGAAGAGGTCGGTGAGGGTCGGTCCGGGCAGGTCCGCCACTCCGGGGTTCTGCTGGGGCAGCAGGCGGGAGCGCTCCTCGCAGGACAGCAGGCCGACACGGTCGACGGGTCGGCCGGGGTCGGCCGCAGCCTCGGCAAGGAGCCGCACGAACCGGTCGAACAGAGCGTGTACGGTGCTCGGTTCGAACAGGTCGGAGGCGTACTCCACGTAGCCGTCGAGGCCGGCCGGAGCACCGTCGTCCGTGTGCCGTTCGACCAGGCTGAAGAAGAGATCGAACTTGGCGGTCCCGGTCCGGCCGAGCTCGGTGGAGACGGTGAGGCCGGGCAGGGCGAAGTCACCGGCGGGTGGGGTGTCCTGGAGGCCGAGCATCACCTGGAACAGCGGGTGACGGGCCAGGGAGCGCTCGGGCTCGAGAACATCCGTGAGGTACTCGAAGGGGACGTCCTGGTGGGCGTAGGCGGCCAGGGCCGTCTCCCGGACCCGTTGCAGCAGTTCGGTGAACGTGGGCCGGCCGGACACGTCGGTGCGCAGGACGAGGGTGTTGACGAAGACGCCGACCACGTCGTCCAGCGCCTCGTCGAGGCGGCCCGCGACGGGGCTGCCCACGGCAACGTCGTCGCCGGCGCCGAGACGTGCCAGCAGGGCCGCGAGCCCCGCGTGCAGCACCATGAACAGGCTGGCACCCGAGGCACGCCCCAGGTCGACGAGCCGGCGGTGCAGCTCGGCGTCCAGGGCGACGGTGATGTGGTCGCCGGCGTAGGAGGCGACGGCCGGCCGGGGCCGGTCCGTGGGCAGTTCGGTCTGCTCGGGGAGTCCGGCCAGCTGTTCGCGCCAGTACGCCACCTGGGTCTCCAGGAGGCTTCCGCCGCCGGTGTCGTCTGCGGCGAGCAGCTCGTTCTGCCACAGGGTGTAGTCGGAGTAGCGCACCGGCACCGGGGCGAGCTGCGCGGCGCGGCCGGTGACCCGGGCGGCGTAGGCGCGCTGGAGGTCGCGTGCGATGAGACGCGTCGACAGGGCGTCGCAGGCGGAGTGGTGCAGGACGAGCAGCAGCACGTGGGCGTGTGCTCCGGTGGTGAACAGCTCGGCGCGCACGGGTGGTTCGACGGCGAGGTCGAATGCGCGCCGGGCGCCCTTCATGAGGCGTTCGTCCAGCTCGGACTCGGTGACGGGCGTCGCACGAAGGGCGGGAGTCATGGGCGGCAGCACCTGCTGAAGGAGGCGGCCGTCGACATACGGCAGTACGGTCCGCAGGCTCTCGTGGCGGGCGAGAACATCGCCGAGCGCGGCGCTCAGGGCCGCGGCGTCCAGGGGGCCGTCGATGCGCAGGACCGAGGGGATGTTGTAGGCGGCGCCAGGGCCGTCCATCTGCTGGAGGAACCACATGCGGCGCTGTGCGCAGGAGGCGTCCAGCTCGGCCGGCCGTTCCCGCCGTACGAGGGGTGGGCGGGCCAGTCCCGCGTCGTCCAGGGCAGCCACCATGGCACGCGGAGTCGGGTTGTCGAACAGGACACGCAGGTCCACCTCGGCCGAGAACGTCGACCGGATGCGGGTGATCAGCGCGGTGGCGAGCACGGAGTGGCCGCCGAGGTCGAAGAAGTCCTGGTCCGGGCCCACTTCGGGTTCGTCGAGGACGAGCGCGAAGAGGGCGCGCATGACGTCGAGCCGCGAGGAGAGTCCGCCGCCGGAGTGCGGCTGCGGCGGGTTCGTCGACGCGGTGAGGGCAGCGCGGTCGAGCTTGCCGTTGGCGGTCAGCGGCAGCGCGTCGATCCGGACGATCCGGCTCGGGACCATGTACTCGGGGAGGCGGGCGCGGACGGCCTCCTTGGTTTCCTCCGGCCCGGGGTCGGCGCCTTCCTCGGCGACGACGAAGGCGACCAGGCGCTGGTCGTCCTCCCGCTCCTCGGTGAGGGTCACCGCGGCGAGGGCCACGCCGGGGCACTCGGCCAGCGCGGATTCGACTTCGCCGGGCTCGATGCGGAAGCCGCGGACCTTCATCTGGTCGTCGGAGCGTCCGACGAAGGTGAGCCGGCCGGCCGGGTCACGGCGGGCGAGGTCGCCGGTGCGGTACATCCGGTCGCCGGGCCGCCCGTTCGGGTCGGCGACGAACCGGTGTGCGGTGAGCCCGGGTCGGCCGAGGTAGCCGCGGGCCACGCCGGGCCCGGAGACGTACATCTCGCCGATCCCTCCGACCGGGACGGGTCGGAGTCGCTCGTCGAGCAGATGGACCGTCAGGTCGCTGATCGGAACGCCGATCACGCTGTCCGAGACGTGCTCGGGGCCCAGCTCGACGTGGGTGACATGGACCGTGGTCTCGGTGATGCCGTACATGTTCACCAGCGCCGGGCCGGCGGTGCCGTGCCGGCGGCGCCAGTCGACGAGGCGGGCGGGCTGGAGCGCCTCGCCGCCGAACACCACGGTGCGCAGGCACAGTTGGCGGCTGACATCGGGCAGGTCCTGGTCGGCGGCCATGAGCTGGTAGAACGCCGACGGTGTCTGGCTGAGCACGGTCACCCGCTCATCGGCGAGCAGGTGCAGGAAACGCCGTGGCGCACGGCTCACCTCGAACGGGACGACGACCAGCCGGCCGCCGTGCAGCAGAGCGCCCCAGATCTCCCAGACGGAGAAGTCGAACGCGGCCGAGTGGAACAGCGTCCACACGTCGTCGGGGCCGTAGCCGAGCTCGTCACGGGTGGAGCCGAACAGCCGGACGACGTTCTCATGGCAGGTGACCACACCCTTCGGGCGGCCGGTCGACCCGGAGGTGTAGGTGACGTACGCGGGGCAGCCCGGCTCCAGCGGCCGGTGCCGTTCGTCGGCCCGCACCGGTCCCCTGCTCCGGCCGTCGGCGTCGGCGTGGAAGTCGGGTGTGTCGATGGTCAGTCGCTCCCGGCCGACCGTGAGCCCGGTCGCCGAGGAGGTGACGAGCAGCTTGGGTGACGCGTCCCGGAGCATGAACTCGATGCGGGCGGGCGGGTAGTCGGGGTCCAGGGCGAGGTAGGCGGCACCGGACTTGAGCACGCCGAGCAGAGCGAGGACCAGGTCCGCGGAGCGGGGCAGCGCGACAGCGACGACGTCCTCGGCGCCGATGCCCCGTGCGATGAGGACGCGGGCGAGCTGGTTCGACCGCTCGTCGAGTTCGCGGTAGGACCAGGTCGTCCCGTCCGCTGTCAGCGCAGGCCCGTCGGGGGTCGCGGCGGCCCGTGCGGCGAACAGTTCGGGCACGGTGCGCAGGGCCGGGACGGCGGTGTCCGGCCGGGCCGCGGGCGACGGGGCGGGGCGACCGATCCGGCCCACCGGCAGGGACGGGTCCGAGGCCACGAAGGCCTCCAGCATCGCGGTGAATCCGTCGCGGTGGCCGGCGAGTCCGAGGTCGTCGCGGCCGTTGACGTCGATCTGCAGTCCCTGGCCGTCCTGGCGGTCCCAGATCATGAACAGCAGGTTGCCCACCAGGCCGGAGGACAGGTTGCGCATGATGCCGCGGGCCGCGCCGAACCGCAGGTCGTACGGGTGCGATATGACGTTGACGACCGGCAGCAGGGACGTGGCCGCGGCCATGCCGAGGTCTCGCTGCAGATCCACCCCGCGGTAGCGCTGGTGCGCCACGGCCGCCGCCATCCGGGCGGCCACGTGCTCCAGCAGTGCCGTGACGGTCATGTCGGGGCGGATGGTGAGCGGCAGCGGCAGGACGTTGGCCAGGGTCGCGGGGGTCTGCCGCGCGAGCCGGCTCGCGCGGGCGGACAGGGGGAAGGCGATGAGCACGTTCTCCTCGCCCGTCAGCCGCTGGACGTGGAGCGCCGCGGCAGCCGTGACGACCACCGGCCAGGGCACCCGGACCGTGTGGGCGCTCTGGCGTACGGCTTGGAACTTCTCCTCGGACAACCAGCGTGTAGCGCTGCGGAACTCGGCGGACGCCGCGCGGGAGCGGCTGACGAGCGGGGAGGGTGCCGGCCGGCCGCCCAGCTGTGCGAGCCAGAAGTCGCGGTCGCGCTGGAAGTCCGCCGAGGCCCGGTACGCGGCGTCCTCGTCGGCGAGCTCGCGGAGCGAGCCGAAGGGGCTCGGGCCGGGGTCGCGCTGGTCGCGGAGCGCCGTGTACACCTCGGCCACCCTGCGCGAGACCAGGTAGGAACCGTAGGCGTCCATGGCGATGTGGTGGTAGTTCTGGTACCACAGGTGCCGGTCGGGCCCCAGGCGGAGCAGCGCGAAGTGGAACAGCGGTCCGTCCACGAGGTCGGACGGCCGGGCCAGTTCCCGCCGCATCCACGCGTCGGCCTCGGCCTGCGGGTCGGCCGCGTCGGACAGGTCGACGGTGGGCAGCGTCCACGGCCTGCGCTGGTCGACGCTCTGCCCCACCCTGTCGCGCTCCTGGTGGAACCGGCTGTGCACGGTGTCCAGGCCGGCGACGACCGATCGCAACGCCTGCTCGAAGATCTCCGTGTCGAACTCACCCTGCACATCGACGTACTCGCCGACCTGGTACACCGAGTTGCCGTCGCCCAGCCTCTGTTCGGCGAACCAGATCTCACGCTGCGCTGCCAGCAGGGGCAGCCTTGTGTCGGCGTTCAACAAGATCGACGACCTCCGAGATTTCCTACTGGAAGCGCGGAACCACCCGGGAACCGAATCGGCCTCGAGCAATAGCCGGCACGGGACGGCCTGGGGAATGAATAAGCAATACCGAGCGCATTCGCTTTGACCGAACGTAACCGCGCGTCGGGGAACGGAACAAGTCCGGGGAGTCTGTGGTGTCCCGCCGGCGGGACAGGATGACGCTCTTGCCGGTCGGCGTCCGCATCGACAATCACCCGGGTGCTCGGCTAGCTTTTGAACTCGCCGGACACCGAGCGCATCCGGGACGTCGCAGCTCCAGCACACCCCGCCACGGCCGTGACCAACGCGTCCCGCAAACGTAGCCAGCAATTCGAGGACGCCTCCGGAGAGAATCCAGTATGACACTTGAAACCAAGCAGTGGCAGCTCTCGGAAACCGAGCTCGACTTCTTTCGTGAGAATGGCTATCTCGGGCCGCTCACGATTTACACCCCGGAAGAGATGGACGCGCTGTGGCGCCGGGCCCGGCGCGAGGTCCTCGACCGCTCGCAGGCCGCCTACCCGGTCGACGAGGCGATGTCGGGCGCGACCAACATCGCGAACTACGACCGCCATCTCGACGTCGACCTGCTCCTCCAGCACGTGTGCAACCGGAAGATCACGGAACGGGTCGCGTCCATCCTGGGGCCGAACGTCCTGTGCTGGCGCACGGAGTTCTTCCCGAAGTACCCCGGCGACGAGGGAACCGACTGGCACCAGGCGGACACGTTCGCCAACGCCAGCGGCAAGCCGCAGATTCTCTGGCCCGGCGAGACCGAGACCGAGTTCGGCAAGGGCACCATCACGGTGTGGACGGCGTTCACCGACTCCACCCGGGACAACGGCTGCCTCCAGGTCATCCCGGGCACGCACCACCGTATGAACTACGACGAGACCAAGCGGATGACGTACGACACGTCGCAGATCAACTCCCAGGTCAAGGACGGCGTTCCGCGCGGGTTCTTCGGATACGACTACCGCCAGCTCCAGATCGACCCGGGCTGGAAGCCGTCGGAAGAGGACGCGTTCGACCTGGTGATGAAACGCGGCCAGTGCGTGATCTTCTGGTCCACCCTCATGCACGCCTCGCTGCCCAACACGACGACGAAGAGCCACCGCATGGGATTCGCCACGCGCTACGTCCCCAGCAGCGTGCGGATCTACCCGGACACCGACCGGGTCGAGGAGTACGGCGGGAGCATCCCGCTCGACAAGTGGGGTGCGGTCCTGGTCAGCGGCGAGGACGACACCGGCCACAACAAGATCCTGCGCGAGTCGCTCCGCGGCACCCCGATCTCCGATTTCCTGCGCTGAGCCGGTCCCCAACCGCCCCTGACCGGCTGGAGGTTCACCCCTCGGGTGCGCCTCCGGCCGGGCCCGCGCTGCGCACCACAGCCTGGAGGAGCACACCTACATGACCCTCACCTCACGTTCCGTGACCCTGCCGATCGTCATGGGGGGCGCGGATTTCGCCGCCGACCCGCCCGCCCACTACGCCTGGCTGCGGGTGAACGCGCCGGTGGGGCAGGTCCGGCTGGACTTCGGCGCGTTCGCACAGGACGTCTGGGTGGTCTCGCACTACGCGGACTGCAGGGCCATGCTGACCGATCCCCGCCTCCTCCGGTCACCGTACGGCCCTCCGCCGGGGGTGGACGTCCCCGAGCACATCCGCCTGGTCAGCTCCGCCACGCTGGACATGAAGGACGGGGACGAACACAGGAGGCTGCGCTCCCTGGTGGCGGCTCCCTTCACACCGAAGCGGATCGAGCGGCTCGGTGAGCAGGTGCGTGTGCTCGCCGAGCAGCGTCTGGACGCGCTGCGCGCCGACGGCGACGGCGGCCCGGTCGATCTGCGCCATGAGTTCGCGCTGCCCGTGACCTACACCGTCATCGCCGACCTGGTCGGGGTCGGCGACGACGACCGCACCCGCTTCCAGCACGGAGTCACGGCGCTGATGAGCGGGTTCAGCGGATCCCAGGAGGACTGGGAGGCACAGGTGCGCGACCTCGTCGCCATCACCCGCGAGTTGGTCGCCCGCAAGCGGGCCGAGCCCGGCGACGACCTCGTCACCGGGCTGATCGAGGCCGAGGAGGCGGGCGACCGGCTGGACGACACCGAGCTGGTGGCCATGGTGTTCACCCTGGTGACGGCCGGATACGAGACCACCTACAACCTGATCACCAACGCGGTGGCAGCCCTGCTGGACCACCCGGACCAGCTCGCCCTCCTGCGCGCGGCGCCGGACGACGAGGCGCTGTGGCGGTCGGCGATCGAGGAGGTGGCGCGCTACCTGCCGCCGATCACCGGCACCCGGCCGGCCACCGCGGTCGAGGACATCGAGTGGCACGGGCAGACCATACCCGCGGGGGCCTCGGTGATCCCGCTGCTCGCGGCCGCCAACCGGGATCCCGAGGTGTTCGAGGACCCCGACCGCTTCGACATCACCCGCTCGCCCAATCCCCACCTCGGCTTCGGCCACGGCGTGCACTTCTGCCTCGGCGCCAACCTGGCCCGTATGGAGGCGCGGGTGGCGTTGCAGGTGCTGTTCGAGCGGCACCCGGGCCTTTCGCTCGCGGTCGACCGCGGCGACCTCTCCCTGGAGCTGATGCCGCTGTGGACCCGCTACCGCGCACTGCCGGTCGTCCTCGGATGACCCTGACGCGGGACTGTCACGCGCACCTGCCTGCCGACGACCCGAGGAAACGGTGAGAGGACCATGCCGAACCGCACCGCCGTCGTCACCGGAGGAACCAAGGGAATCGGGAGCGCGCTCAGCAGGCGCCTGGCCCGGCTCGGCTACCACGTCATCGCGGTGTACCGCGCCGACAAGGCCGCCGCGGACCTGCTGAGCGACGAACTCGGCGACCGTGTCGAGACGGCCCGGCTGGATGTGGCCGACCCCGAGGCGGTGGCCTCCTTCGCCGAGGGCGTGCTCGCCGAGCACGGCGCGCCCAGCGTGCTGGTCAACAACGCCGGCCGCAACATCGACGGGCCGTTCCTCGAGATGTCGAACGACGACTGGCACCAGGTGCTCGACGCCAACCTGTCCGGACCGTTCTACCTGACCAAGGCGTTCGCCCCGGCCATGCTCGGACTGGAGGGCGGAGCCAGTGTCGTCAACGTGGGGGCGACGACCGCCATCCGGCCGCGGCTCAACGGAGTCAACTACTGCGCGAGCAAGGCGGGACTGCTGCATCTCACCAAGTGCCTCGCCCTGGAGCTGGCCCCGGACATCAGGGTCAACTGTCTGATTCCCGGAATGATCGACACCGAGGAGATGCGGACACGGTACCGAGTCGCCGATCCGACCGCGCGCGCCGCCCTCCTCGCCGAGATCCCGCAGCAGCGGATCGGCTCACCCATGGAGATGGCGGACGCGCTGGAATTCCTCGTCGGCGACGGGGCCCGCTACATCACCGGACAGAAACTCATTGTCGACGGCGGCCAGTTCATGTGGTAGCGGTCACCGCCCTGTTCGAGAGAGAAGAGCCTTTCATGTTCGCACGCCTCGACCGGTACGCCGATTTCATCAAGATCAGGTATCGCTCCGATTTCCTCAAGTCGGGCGAGTACTCCCTTGCCGAGGTAACTCCCGATCTCAGAAAGCGCATCGAGAGCGGCCAGTTCCACCGCATCGTCTTCTCCGGGATGGGCTGCTCGGCCATCGTCTCCGATGTGATCGGGACGTTCCTCAACGCCTCGGGTGCCGGTGTGGAGGTCCTGGTCTTCAACGACTACGACTTCCCCTACCTGGTTCCGCAGTCCGTGGTCGACGACGAGGGAACGCTGTTCATCATCAGCTCCTACAGCGGCCACTCCGAGGAGCCGGTCCGGGTGTTCCGTACGCTGGCGGACCGGTACCACCGCACCCTGCTGCTGACCTCCGGCGGCCGGCTGGCCGAGCTGGGCCGGCAGGCCGGAGTGTCGGTGGCGCGGTGGGAACTGAGCGAACCGGACCGGGAGTACCCGCTCTTCCACGTCGGCCAGTACTTCGCGATCCTGCTGGACATGTTCCCGCGGCTGGGGCTGGTCAAGGACGACCACCGTGCCGAGGTCGCGGCCCTGGCGGGCCATCTGGCCACGGACTTCACATCGGCGCTGGAGGAGAAGGCACGCAGGACCGCGCTGTGTTCCGAGGACGCGAACATCATCATGCTGGCGTCGCCGAAGTGGTACGTGAGCCTTCTGAAGCTCGCCAAGATGCACTTCAACGAGATGGCCATGGCGCCCGCGACGCGGAACTTTTTCCACGAGTTCTGCCACAGCGAGGTCGCCACGCTGTCCGATCCGGACCGCCGGCACAGCGTCCTGCTCTTCCGTGACACCGACGACGACGCGTACACGCGGCAGAAGATGGACAACCTCGTCCGGCTGCTGACGCGGGACATCCCGCAGAACCGCAACGTGGCGGTGACCGAGATCGCGCTCGATCAGCCGACGTTCATGCGGAAGTACTTCACCGCGCTGGAGTTCGTGCAGCACACGGCCCTGCATCTGGGCAGGATCTACGACACCACGTCCCGCGACCTGATCTCCGAGGCCGCCGGTAACCCGTGGTACCACACGACGTCGATCCAGGCCGAGGCCGCCATGGCGAAGACCTCGGGCTGAGGCCGGGCGGGTCGGGAGTTCAGGCCGGTCACCCCCGCGGCGCGACCCCCGGCCGCCCGTGCGGGCCCCCGGCCTGGGCCTGGCCCGCCCGGTCGGCCGATCCGCAGGCCACGGGGACGGCGAGCGGCCGGGCGCCCACCAGGGCTCGCGCGCCCGCTCCGCCGACGGGGCTACGCGCTGTTCGGCAGGGGTGCGTCCAGCGGCCTGTTCTTGCGGACGGTGGCCTCGACTCCGTCCAGCAGGACCGCCAGTCCGGCGTCGAACGTCTCGGTCGCCTCCCGCTCCAGATACGACCGCTCCGGATCGGGCGGCGGAGTCCCGGCCTCCCTGGCCAGGCGCATGACGGTAGGAAAACGCTCGGCGAAGTCGGGCACGACATCCGCGAACGCCGCCGAGCGGGCGGTCCACCACTCCTCGTCGGTCACCCCGGTCGCGGCCGCGGCCTGCCGCGAGTCGACGACCGTCTGCGCGGCGCCCCGGACGTAGTTGATGAGCGTGCCGACGACCCGTCTCAGGACGCCGGCGCTCAGCTCGGTCGCGAAGAGAATGCGCAGGACCGTCTCGAGCATCCTGTTCTCGTGGGGACCGAGGACGGGACGCGCCTGGGAGACCTGCAGCGTCCAGGGATGCCGCTGGCAGAAGGCCCAGTAGTCGTGCATCCAGGCCGAGAGCGCGGCACGCCAACCGGCCTCCAGGTCGTAGTCGGTGGGGAGTTCGGCGAGGGACCGGTCGTACATGAGGTCGATCAGCTCGTCCTTGCTGGGCACATAGGTGTACAGGGCCATGCCGGTACGCCCGACCCGCTTGCCCACCTCGCGCATCGAGACCGCGGAGATCCCGGAGGCGTCCGCGATGGCGATCCCGGCGTCCACGATCTCGTCCACGCTCAGGCCGGGCCGGGGACCCGGACCGGTTCGGGTGACCTCGGCGCCGGGGGTGCGCCACAGCAGGGCCAAGGAACGACGGAAATCTCCCTGGCCGGCGAAAACCACCACCACATCCCCTATGCTCACATGGAACTGGACAGGCATTACCTTACCGTACGGCCACCGGACAGCCGGTTCTGATACGGGGCCGCCGAATTCATCGGCGGCCCCGAACATCATGTCACTGCATGGCCGCTTTCTGGCGCTCGGCAATCGCCGATCCGGATTCCTTACGTGCCATTCGACGCAGTACCACGGGCGCCAGGGAAAGGCCGATCACCGCCCACGCACCGAGTACACCGAACGTTTCGGCATAACGCCAGGAATGCTCGATCTCCACGGTGGCGAACGCGTCCGGCAGCAGTGCGGCACGCATGCCGAGTCCCAGCCAGTAGACGGGGAACACCTGAGCAGTCCATTGCAGCCATTCCGGCGCCTCGGTCATGGGGAAAAAGATGCCCGAGATCCCGAAGAGCGCCAGGAGCGGGAACATGACCACACCGATGTTGCGCGGGCTGGTGAGCACCGAGCCCAGGACGGCGCCGATGGGCATCGTCGCGAGCATCCCGAGCACGAGCACCCAGGCCAGCGTGAACCAGGAGCCGACGCCGTCGAGGCTCACTCCGTCGAACAGGAGCACACCGGGCACCAGCAGCAGGGCAGTGGTGATCAGGGTCGTCGCCGCCGAGTGGATGATCTTGCTGATCAGATAGGCGATCATGCCGTTCGGGGCGGCCTTGGCCCGCAGCAGCGTGCCGTCCTCGCGTTCCATCAGCAGGTTGAACGCCACTGCCTGGAGGCCGTTGAAGGCGAGCGTCATGCCCAGCAGGCCGGCCAGCGTGGTCGAGCCGAGCGAGAAGTTCGTGCCGCCGATGTCGGACCCGCGTCTGACGAAGGCGACGACGAACAGGACCGTCGGGATGAACAGCATGCCGACGACGTCCTGGACGTTGCCCAGCGACTGGCGGATCTCCAGCCGGCCGGCCGCCATCCCGCTGCGCACGGCGGTCGCGGTCGCGGTCACGCTCATGACGACACCTCAGCAACGGGACGCCCGGCCTCTCGGGCTCCGCCCAGTTCCGGGAGACCGCCGTCCCGGCCCGACTCGACGGCGTGCACCATGGCCAGGTACGTGTCCTCCAGGGTCGCCCGGCGGACCTCGAGCTTGTCGATGCCGGCGCCGTGACGGTCGAACAACTCGCGGACGAACCGGGTCGGCGTCCTCGTGGAGGTGACGAACCGTTCGTTGTCATGCATCCAGCGCACCTCGGCGCTGCTCTCGACCCGGCGGGCCAGCTCCTCGGGCGTGGCGTCGGCCACGATGCGCCCCTTGGCGAGGATCACGATGCGGGCGGCGAGCTTCTCGGCCTCGTCGAGGTCATGGGTGGTCAGCAGGATCGTGGTGCCGTCGACCTCGGCGAGCCGGCGCACCAGCTCGTGGAACTCCTGTCGCGCCTCCGGGTCGAAGCCCACGGTCGGCTCGTCGAGGAACAGCACCTCGGGTCGGCCGACGATGCCGATCGCCACGTCGAGGCGGCGCCGCTGGCCGCCGGACAGCTGCCCGACGCGGCGGTCCGCCTGCTCGGTGAGCCCGACGGCGCCGAGCAGTTCGTCCACGTCACGCGGGCGCGGGAACCTCTCGGTCGAGTACGGCCCGTACAAGGAGCCGTAGTGGGCCACGAACTCCCGGACCGGCCACTTCGCATGATCGCGCCAGGACTGGAGCACCACGCCCAGGCGGGCCCGCCAGGCCTCGCCGCCGTGCGCCGGATCGGTACCGAGGACCCGGACGTCGCCGGCGGAGCGCATCCGGAAGCCTTCCAGGATCTCGATCGTCGTCGTCTTCCCGGCGCCGTTCGGCCCGAGCAGCGCGACGACCTCGCCTCGGGCGACCTCGAAGGTCACCCCGTGCAGCACGGCCGTGGAGCCGTAGTTCATCCGCAGGTCGGCGACCTCGATGGCGGGTCGGTCCGCCGGGGCCGACTGGTCAGCACTCATGTCACTCCCCCTTCCACCATCTCATTACAGCGTAAAACGTTAGCACGCCGACGACCTCCCCGGCGCCGACACGGCACCGGGGAGGAGGGAAGGAGGCAGGCCCCGCCTCACCGGGCCATGTGTTCGGGGAAGCGGTCGAGCAGGTACGCGTGGATCTCGTTGACCGAGGTGAGCAGCTGCAGCTCCTCGAACCGGGGCTCCAGGCGAATGCCGTAGCGGTCGTCGAGGGATGCCTGCAGGGTGACCATGGTGAAGGAGTCCATGACGAACTCCCCGTCGTCGCCGACATCGGCGGACAGCGCCAACGAGCGGCTCTGGGAGAGGATCTCCCTGATCTCATCCTTGCTGATCACTGGCGGACTCCTCCGGGTCGTGTCACAGGGCGGACCGGATCGCGTTCCGGTCGCGCAGGAGCTTTCCGGTCTTGTTGCGGGGCAGTTCGCGCGTGACGAAGAACCGCTTGGGGACCTTGACGGCGCTCAGCCGTTCCCGGCACCAGGCGATGAGTTCGCCCACGTCCGGCGTCGCCTCACCCCCGACGTACGCCTCGATCACCTCGTGGTGGACCACCACCGTCTCGGAGACCCCGGGGTGTGCCCGCAGCACGGCCTCGACCTCGGCGAGGTCGACCTTGAGGCCGCCGATGGTCACGAGGGAGTCCAGCCGTCCGAGGATGCTCAACGCGCCGCTGGAGTCGTCCATGGCGAAGCGGTCGAAGGTGCGCAGCCACCCGTCGACGTACCGGTCCGGCTGGTCACCCAGCAGATACGGCGACCGGTCCAGCCGTACGTACAGTTCCTGGTCGACGACCTTCGTCTCGACCCCGGGCACCACCGTGCCCAGCGCCGGCGGCCGCGGGCCGTGCAGACCGGCCGCGAGCAGGCCGGTCTCCGTGACGCCGTACACCTGGCTCAGCCGTGTCCCGTACCGGCGGTGGAACTCTTCGTAGACCTCGACGGGCAGCCGCTCCCCTCCGGTGACCGCCAGCCGCAGTGCGGGCAGTGAGGGCGCCTCCTTGACCTTGGCCAGCAGTTCGAAGTGGGCCGGCACTCCGTAGAGTGCGACGGCACCGGTCTCCCGGGCCAGCCTCAGGACGTCCGACGGCGTGGGCGTGTCCGGCAGCACCACCGTCGCCCGGACGTGCAGGGCGTACAACAGCCCGGTGACCAGGCCCATCGTGTGCACGATGGAGTTGAGCACCAGCAACCGGTCGCCGGCGCGGGGCAGTTCCGCGAGGCCTGCGTGGCGGTCGAGCTCGGCGAGCAGCGACTCGGGGGTGCGGCCGATCACCTTGGGCCGGCCGGTCGAGCCGGAGCTGAACTGGACAAGGCAGACGCCCGACGCGGTCGGCACCCCGGAGGGCCGGGAGCGGATCCGGAAGGGGACCTCCTGCTCGAACCCGGTCGCCGGTCCGGCGTGCTGGTCGGAGACGATCACGTACTGGGGCTGGAGCAGATCGATCAGCGGCTCGTACTCCGCGGCTGTTGCCCGGAAATCAACCAGTATGACCTGTGCGCCGCGGCTCCACAATGCCAGCAGCACGCGTACATAAGTGAAGCTCGGCCTCATCCGGAGGAGAACCGTAGATCGCTCGCCTATTCCGTGATCACTGAACGTGCGGCCGAGTTCGGCTACCGCGGACCGCAGTTCGGACCTGGATTCTCCGGTATGCGAAATAACCCAGGGATGCCGGTCCGCACCGGCACCCAGCAATGATTCGCCCCACCAGGATGCGATTGCCATGCCTCTCCCTCACCAGCTGGAAGAATCGGGAAGTTAGCATGGTGATTATTGGCGCACCAGGCGGGAATTACTGTCCCGCCGGCGGGACAAGCAGGGCTGCCCGCGCGCCCACTCCCGACATTGACTCTCCGTACCACCGTGTTAGGTTCGGGCCGTGCCCGGATCACGGGATCACCGGCCGTCGTACAACAACCGTTTGCATTTCTCCCGCCGGGGTATCGAAATCAGGCGGCTCTACGCAACCGGAGGCTGAAGATTGTCTGGTCGTGAGCCCGATGGTGCAATTCTGCCTCTGTCGGCCGCACAGCGTGAGATCTGGTTCGCCGAGCAGCGCCTGGAATCGACGAACAGCGTCTACCGGGTCGGGGAATACGTGCGGATCAACGGCCCGCTCGATCACTCCCTGTTCGAGCAGGCGTTACGGCAGACGGTCGACGAGGTGGACGCGCTGCACGTCCGGTTCACCGAATCCGCCGACGACGCACGGCAGATCGTACGGCGCGTGCCCGACTGGCCGCTGCCGTACGTCGACGTCAGCGGGGGCCCTGATCCCTCGGCCGCGGCGACGGCGTGGATGGAACAGGACATCCGCACGCCGATGGACCTCGCCGAGGGCCCTCTGTTCCGCCACGCGCTGCTCGGGCTCGGCCCCGACTGCCACATCTGGTACCACAGTTACCACCACATCGTCATGGACGCCTTCAGCGCCCAGCTCATCGCCCGGCGCGTGGCGGAGGTCTTCACCGCACTCGAAGAGGGCAGGTCCGGTGGTGAGCCGCCCTTCGGCTCACTGCGCGGGCTGCTCGACCATGACGCCGCCTACCGCTCCTCCGACCGGTTCGCCGAGGACCGGGCGTTCTGGTCGGGCCTGTTCGCCGACCGGCCGCAGACGCCCCGGCTGGTCAGGCCGTCGCGGGCGACACCGTCGGAACTGCTGCGCAGCACCACACGGCTCAGCCAGGCCCGGTTGGACCGCATGCAGGAGACCGCCCGCCGGGCTCGGGTTCCGTGGTCCCAGCTCGCGATCGCGGCCACCACGGCGTATGTGCACCGCATGACGGGCGCCCGGGACGTCGTGGTCGGCCTGCCCGTCGCGGCACGCCCGGACGTGGTGCTCCGCCGGACCCCGGGCATGACGTCCAACATCCTGCCGCTGCGGGTGTCGCTGCGACCCGATCTGAGCATCGCCGGGCTCGTCCGGCAGGTGAGCGACCGGGCCCTTGAGATCGTGGCGCGTCAGCGCTACCGGGGAGAGGACCTGCACCGGGATCTGGACCTGCCGGAACAGGTCGCCGCCCGGTACGCGCCGCTGATCAACGTCATGTCGTTCGACTACGACCTGCGGTTCGGCGGCCGGCCCGCCACCGTGCACAACCTCTCCTCCGGACTGGTCGGCGACCTGACCTTCGCCGTCTGGGACCGGCGGGACGGCTCCGGTCTCCAGGTGGACCTCACGGCACATCCCGAGGTCTGCACCCGGACCGAACTGACGGCCCATCAGGGACGGTTCGTCGCCCTGCTGAACGCCCTCACCGAGGTCGATCCGGACTCCCCCGTCGGCCGGATCGACCTCCTGACCGCCGCGGAACGCCGTCGGCTGCTGCTCCCTCCTCGCGCCGCGGCTCCCGCCCGCCGCGCCACCCTGCCGGAACTGTTCCAGGCGCAGGCGAAAGCCGCCCCCGACGCCCCCGCCGTCTGCCTCGATGACACCCGGCTGTCCTACTCGGAGCTGAACACCCGGGCGAACCGCCTCGCACATCTGCTGATCGCGCGCGGGGCCGGACCGGAGCGGGTCGTCGCGCTGGCTCTCCCCCGGTCCGTCGAACTGATCGTCGCCCTGCTCGCCGTCGCCAAGACAGGAGCGGCCTACCTGCCCCTGGACCCGGCCTACCCGAACTCCCGGCTGGCGTTCATGCTTCAGGACGCGGAGCCGGTGCTGGTGGTCACCGACCAGGACACGGCTCCCTCGCTGCCGGCCCACGCGACCGCGCTCGTCCTGGACGAGGCCGCCCCGGCCGCACTGCTCGGCGCACAGCCGGCGACCGACCCCGCCGACGGCGACCGGACCCACCCGCTCGCGCCCGACCATCCCGCCTACGTCATCTACACCTCGGGCTCCACCGGCCGGCCCAAGGGCGTCCTCGTCACGCACCACAACGTCGTCCGGCTGTTCGACGTCACTCGGGACCGGTTCGCGTTCGGCCGACGGGACGTGTGGGCTCTGTTCCACTCCGCCGCTTTCGACTTCTCGACCTGGGAGATCTGGGGCGCGCTGCTGCACGGGGCCCGGCTGGTCGTCGTACCGTACGACGTCAGCCGTACGCCGTCGCAGTTGCTGCGGCTGCTGGCCGACGAAGGCGTGACGGTCCTCAACCAGACGCCGTCCGCCTTCCACCAGTTGATGCAGGCCGATCGCGAGGACCCCGTCCGGGGCGACGCCCTCGCCCTGCGCACGGTCGTCTTCGGGGGCGAGGCGCTGCGCGCCGACCGTCTGCGCCCGTGGTACGACCGCCACCCGGACACCGCGCCGACGCTGGTCAACATGTACGGCATCACCGAGACCACCGTGCATGTCACCCGACTCGTCCTGGACCGCGGGCGGGTGACGTCCGGGCAGGCGAGCGTCATCGGCACCGGCCTGCCCGACCTGCGCACCTACGTCCTGGACGCGGGCCTTCAGCCCGTTCCCCCGGGCGTCGCCGGCGAACTGTACGTGGCGGGCGACGGCCTGGCCCGCGGCTATCTGGGCCGGCCGGGGCTCACCGCGCAGCGTTTCGTCGCCGCCCCCTACGGACCGCCCGGCACCCGGATGTACCGCACCGGGGACGTGGTCCGGTGGAACACCGACGGGCTGCTGGAGTACCTGGGCCGGTCCGACGACCAGGTGAAGATCCGCGGGTTCCGCGTCGAGCCGGGCGAGGTGGAGGCCGCCCTCGCGGAGCACGACGACGTCGCCCAGGTCGCGGCCTTGGTCCGCCGGGACCGGCTGGACGACGACCGGCTGATCGCGTACGTGGTACCCGCCAGGGACGCCGCATTCCAGCCGGACGCACTGCGCGCGTTCGCCCGCGACCGGCTGCCCGAGCACATGGTGCCGGCGGCGGTGGTCCGGCTCGACCGGCTCCCGCTGACGCCGAACGGCAAGCTGGACCGGGCCGCGCTCCCCGCGGTGGACCGTGCGTCGGCGCACGGCCCGAAGATCCCGGCCCGGACACCGCGCGAGCAGGTCGTGTGCGACCTGTTCGCCGAGGTCCTCGGCGTGGAGCGGGTCGGGGTCGACGACAGCTTCTTCGATCTCGGCGGGCACTCGCTGCTGGCGACCCGGCTGACCGCGCGGCTGCGGGCGACGTACGGCATCGAGCTGGGCCTGCGCGCCCTGTTCGAGTCGGCGACGCCTGCCGCGATCGCCCGGCGTGTCGACGACGCGGCGCCCGCCCGGCTGCCGTTGACCCGGCGCACCCGCCCGGCCTCGCTGCCGTTGTCGTTCGCGCAGCGGCGGCTGTGGTTCCTGCACCAGCTGGACGGGCCGAGCGCCACCTACAACACCCCGTTCGTGCTGAGGCTCTCCGGCCCGGTGGACCGCACGGCCCTGCGGGCGGCCCTGGGGGACGTCGTCACCCGGCACGACAGCCTGCGCACCGTGATCCGCGAACAGGACGGCGACCCCTGCCAGTTGGTGCTGCCCACGGTCGGGACACCGTTCACCGAGCGGGACAGCGACCCGGCGGGGCTGCCCGCCCTGGTGGCCGAGGCGGCGCGCCGCCGGTTCGACCTCGCCGCTGAACCCCCCGTCCGGGCGGAACTGATCACTCTCTCCCCGCACGAGCACGTACTGCTGATCGTCCTGCACCACATCGCCGCGGACGGCTGGTCCATCGGCCCCCTCTCCCACGACCTGGGCGCCGCCTACGGGGCCCGCAGCCGGGGCGAGCGCCCCGACCTGCCCGAACTGCCGGTGAGTTACGCCGACTACACCCTCTGGCAGCAAGACCTGCTCGGTGACCCCGACGACGCCGACAGCCTGTTCGCCGCCCAGGTCGCCTACTGGAAGAAGCAACTGGCCGGGCTGCCGGAATGCCTCGACCTGCCCACCGACCGCCCGCGGCCCGCCATCGCCTCGCACCGCGGCGACTACCTCACCACGCACATCGACGCACGCCTGCACCAGCGGCTGCTGGAGACGGCCCGGGCCGCGAACGCCAGCCTGTTCATGGTGCTCATGGCGGGGCTGGCGGCCCTGCTGTCGCGGCTGGGCGCGGGCGAGGACATCCCCGTCGGCAGCCCGATCGCCGGGCGCACCGACCAGGCCCTCGACGACCTCGTGGGCCTCTTCGTCAACACTCAGGTGATCCGCACGGACACCTCCGGCGACCCGTCGTTCGCCGATCTGGTGGCCAGGGTGCGGGAGACGGCGCTGGCCGCCCATACCCACCAGGACGTGCCCTTCGAGCATCTCGTCGACGTCCTCGCCCCCTCCCGCTCACTGGCCCACCACCCGCTCTTCCAGGTCGTACTGGCGCTGCAGAACGCCGGCGACGCCTCCTTCGAACTGCCCGGACTCCAGGTCCGCTCGGAACTCGGCCGCACCGGCACCGCGAAGTTCGACCTGTTTCTCAGCCTGAGCGAGGAGTACGACGCCGACGGTCGGCCCAGCGGTGTCCGCGGGCTCGTGGAGTACGCGAGCGACCTGTTCGACCCGGAGACGGTCCTGACGCTGTGGGAACGCTGGGTGCGGCTGCTCGACGCGCTGGTCGCCGACCCGGACGCACCGATCCGCCGTATCGGCCTGCTGACCCCGGCGGAGCGCGAGCGGATCCTCGCCCACGGCACCGGCCCCGGCCACGCGGTCCCGGACCGGACACTTCCGGAGCTGTTCGAGGCGCACGCCGCGGCCGATCCCGACGCGGTGGCCCTGGTCGCCGGGGACACACGGCTGACCCGCTCCGCGCTGAACACCCGGGCCAACCGGCTCGCCCACACGCTGCGGGCCCGCGGTGTACGCCCCGGCGCCGCGGTCGCCCTGTGGCTGGACCGGTCCGTCGACGCGGTGGTGGCGATCCTGGCGATCGGCAAGGCGGGCGGCACCTACGTGCCCCTGGACCTCCGTCATCCCACGGCACGGGTGGAACTGATCCTGCGCGAAACGCGGCCCGCCCTGATCCTCACCACGACGGACGCGCCCGCTCTCGGCGACGTTCCCCGCCTGGAGCTGGACGACCCGGCCACGGTCACCGCGCTGTCGGCCGGGCCGACGGCGAACCCCGGCGTCCCCACCGCCCCCGACGCCGCCGCCTACATCATGTACACCTCCGGCTCGACGGGACGGCCCAAGGGGATCGGCGTCACCCACGCGAACGTCGTCGCGCTCAGCCTCGACCCCGCCTTCGCCGACGCCGCACACGACCGGGTGCTGCTGCACTCGCCGCTGGCGTTCGACGCGTCCACCTACGAACTGTGGGTGCCGCTCCTGCGCGGCGGCCAGGTGGTGGTCGCGCCCGCCGGCGACCTGGACGTGCCGACGCTGGCCGGACTGATCACCGGCTCGGCGGTCACCGGTCTGTGGCTTACCGCCGCGCTGTTCGACGTGATGGCCGAGCACGACCCCGGCTGCTTCGCCGCGGTCCGTCAGGTGTGGGCCGGGGGCGAGGCGCTGTCCCCGACCGCGGTCGGCCGGGTGCTGTCCGCCTGCCCGGACACGGTGGTGGTGAACGGCTACGGTCCGACGGAGACCACCACGTTCGCCACCTGCCATCCGACCCGCGCCCCGTTCCCGGGCACCGCCCTCGTGCCCATCGGCCGGCCGCTGGCCGGCACCCGGACCTACGTCCTGGACGCCGGTCTGCACCCGGTGCCCGAAGGGGTCGTCGGCGAGCTGTACATCGCCGGCTCGGGGCTGGCGCGCGGCTATCCCGGGCAGCCCGCGCTGACCGCAGGGCGGTTCCTCGCCGACCCGTTCGGCCCGTCCGGTGCCCGGATGTACCGGACCGGGGACCTCGTGCGGTGGGGTGTCGGGGGCGTGCTGGAGTTCGCGGGGCGCTCGGACGACCAGGTCAAGATTCGCGGGTTCCGGATCGAGCCGGGCGAGATCGAGGCGGTACTCACCGGGCATCCGGACGTGGTCCGCTCGGCGGTCCTCGCCCGACCGGACCACACCGGCGCTCTGCGGCTGGTGTCCTACGTCGTGACGGAGACCGATGTCACCGCGCTGCGGTCGTACGCCGCCGAGCGGCTGCCCGACCACATGGTGCCCTCGGTCTTCGTCCGGCTGCCCGAACTCCCCCTGACAGTCAACGGCAAGGTCGACCGGGCCGCCCTGCCCGAACCCGGCCTGCCCGTCATGGACCGCCGGGAGCCCCGCACCCCCCGGGAGAAGCTGCTGTGCGAGCTGTTCTCCCAGGTGCTCGGCCTGGACGCGGTCGGCGCGGACGACGACTTCTTCGCCCTCGGCGGGGACAGCATCCTGTCGATCCGGCTGGTCTCCCACGCCCGCGCGGCGGGCCTCGGAGCCAGCGTGCGGGACGTCTTCGAGCACCGTACGGCCGCCCACCTGGCCGAGGCCGTCGGCGACATGACGGCACCCGGACCGGCCGAGGAGACCGGATCCGGCGACGGCGTGGTCCCGCCCACCCCGATCATGTGCTGGCTCCAGGACCGCGGCGACCGGATCGACCGGTTCTCCCAGTCCCTCCTGCTGCGGGCACCGGCCTGGCTGGACCGGGAACGGCTCGTCACCGCCGTCGGTACCCTGACCGACCATCACGACGCCCTGCGCGGCCTTCTGACACCCGGCGCGCAGGATGCACGCTGGACCCTTCGGATCCGCCCCGCGGGCACCGTCGACCCGTCGGACCTGGTCCAGGTGGTCGATGTGACGGACCAGTCCGCCGACCGTCTGCGAACGACGGTCGAGTACGCGGCCGAAGCGGCGACGGACCGGCTGTCCCCCCGGACCGGGCGGCTGGCCCAGTTCGTCTGGTTCGACGCGGGGCCCGGCCGGCAGGGACGCCTGCTGATCCTGGTCCACCACCTGGCCGTCGACGGGGTGTCCTGGCGGATCCTCGTTCCGGACCTGTTGGCCGCGCTCACCGAGATCCGGCTGCACCCCGTCGGCACGTCCGTCCGCGGCTGGGCCCGGGGGCTGCACACACAGGCCCGCCGGCCGGAGGCGGTGCGCGAACTCGCGTGGTGGACGCGGACGCTCCGGGCGCCGGACCCTCTGCTCACCGCGCGGGCCCTGGACCCCGGGCGGGACCTGACCGGCAGCGCTGCGGAGCTGACCACGACCCTGCCGCCCGATATCACCGAACCCCTGCTCACGAGCGTACCGACCGCGTTCCACGCCGGAGTCCAGGACGTCCTGCTGGCCACCCTGGCACTGGCCGTCGGCCACTACCGCCGCGAGCACGGCCGCGGGGAGGGCAGCGCCGTCCTGATCGACGTGGAGGGGCACGGCCGGGAGGAGGACGACAGCGGTGTCGACCTCTCCCGCACCATCGGCTGGTTCACGAGCCTCTACCCGGTCCGGCTCGACCCGGGTGCCCACGCGTGGGAGGACGTGACCGCCGGCACGGCCGACACGGCATCCGCGATCAAGCGGGTCAAGGAACAGCTGCGCGCCGTCCCCGGGAACGGCCGGGGATACGGTCTGCTGCGCTACCTGAACCCCGACACCGCGCCCGCGCTGGCCGCGCCGGCGGCACCGCAGGTCGGCTTCAACTACGTGGGCCGGTTCCCCGCGCCCGGCACCCCGATCGTCCCGGAACACCCGGAGTGGCAGGTGGCCGACGAGATCGGCCTGGTCGGCGGCAGCGACCCCGACCTGCCCCTGGCGCACGGCCTGGAGGTCAACGCGGCGGTCCGGGACCGCCCGGACGGGCCGCACCTGACGGCGACCTGGAGCTGGGCCCCCGGCATATGGCCCGAGCCCGATGTACGGGCCGTCGCGGACCACTGGTGCCAGGCACTGCGCGGACTGGTCCGCCATGGCTCCCAGCAGGGGGTCGGCGGATTCACCCCGTCCGACTTCCCGCTCGTCGGACTCGGCCAGCACGACGTCGAACAGCTCGAGGACATGTGGAGGACCCGGTAATGACCCCCGCGAACCTGGCCGACATCCTCCCGCTGTCTCCGATGCAGGAGGGGATGCTGTTCCACGCGCTCTACGATACGGACGGCCCCGATGTGTATCAGGTGCAGCAGGCCTTCGACCTGTCGGGCCCGCTGGAGGTGGAGCGGCTGCGGAGTGCGGCGCAGGCGCTGGTGACCCGGCATCCCAATCTTCGTGCGGCTTTCCA
>NZ_KQ949047.1 GCF_001514285.1 Streptomyces sp. DSM 15324 | reverse complement strand
CGGCTCTCGTCGCGCAGCGCCGCGACGGCGGCGCGCAGAACGGCGCGTTTCCCACCCCCCTTGGCCACCCCGGCCACCGCGCGCTCGTACAGTCGGGCGCCCTCCTCCAGGACCAGCTCGGTGTCCATACCCGCGGGGATCTTGATCCGCGCGTGGTGCCGCCAGGTGGTCACCGGATCGCCCCAGGCCTCCACCTGGTACGTCCAGTGCCCCGGCGCGTCCGGGGTGACGTCGGCGCCCCAGCGGTCCGTGCCCGGGGCCAGTTCACGCATCGGGGTCCAGGGCCCGGGCCGGCCCTCGGGGTCCCTCAGGACGACATTGGCGGCGACGGCGTCATGGCCCTCGCGGAACACGGTCGCCGAGATCTCGAAGGTCTCACCGGTCACGGCCTTCGCGGGCCGGCGCCCCTGCTGGACCATCGGGCGGACGTCGAGGACCGGGATGCGCCCGACGGCGGTGGGCCCGGGCGGCGCGGGTGCCGAGGCATGGGTGGCCTCGGTGCGGGGTGTACGGGGTGTCGGGGGTGATGACGAGTGGTGCGTGGCGGGCATGACCGCTCCTGTCCGCAGCAACGAGGGTGGGCGGAGGGATATGGGGTCCGGGTACCGGGGAGCCTTCCCACCCTGATCGGGTGCGCATTCCGGCACTGTGTTAACTACTCGCGCGTATGTCTACGCACAAGACCGGCCCCGTTCGCGGCCCCGGCGGGCCCGGGGGAACCGGTTGTGGCGGTCCGTCACCCGAGGCGGGCCACCTGCAGGAGTCTGTCCGGCGAACCGGCTCCCCGGCCGGAGATCCTCCCGTTCACGGCGCCCGTGACCAGCGCCCGGGCCACCTGTGCCGGTGTGGCTTTCGGGTGACCCGCGAGATACAGCGCGGCCGCCCCCGCCGCGTGCGGCGCCGCCATCGACGTACCCGACCGGGCGACGCGGCCGGTGTCGCTCGCGGACGAGGCGGAGGTGACGGCCACCCCCGGGGCGAACAGGTCGAGGGCCGAGCCGTAGTCGGAGAACGCGGCCCGGGCGTCCCCGCGGTCGGTGGCGCCGACGGTGACGGCCTCCCGGACGTCGGCCGGGGACCCCAGGGCGGCGGGCCGGCCCGCGTTGCCCGCCGCGACCACACAGGTGACGCCCGATCGGATCGAGGCGCGGACGGCCGCGTCGAGCTGGGCGTTGTACGAGCCGCCCAGGCTGAGGTTGGCGACGGCCGGCCGGTGGGCGTGGCGGGTGACCCAGTCGATGCCGGCGATGACCCGGGCGGTGGTGCCGGCGCCCGTGTCGTCCAGCACGCGCACCGCGACGACCTTCGCCTTCGCGGCGACCCCGAAGGTCCGGCCCGCGACGATGCCGGCGACCTCGGTGCCGTGGCCGTTGCCGTCGGGGGCGTCCCGGTCGCCGCCGACGAAGTCCCAGCCGTAGCTCGCCCGTCCGCCGAAGTCCCGGTGGCTGATCCGGATCCCGGTGTCGATGACGTACACCGTCACCCCGGCGCCCCCGGAACCGGGCGCCCGGTAGTCCCCGTCCAGCGGCAGACCCGGCTGGTCGACCCGGTCCAGCCCCCAGGAGGGCGGGCTGCGCACGGCGTCCACCGTCACCGCCGTGTCCTGGACGACGGAGGCGATCGAGGGGTCGGCCGCCAGCCGCCGGGCCTGTCCCGCGTCGGCGTGCACGGCGAAGCCGTTGAGGACCGTGCCGTAGGTGTGGCTGATTCTCACCCCGTAGGCGGTGGTGAGGCGCCGGCCGGTGTCCGGGGACGCCCGGGTGTCGCCCTTCAGCGTCACGAGATAGCTCCCGCCGACGGAACCGGGCCGGCCGGCGCCGACGACTCTCCCCTCCGGTACGGCCTGCGCGGGCGGACTCGCGGCCGACAGGACCATGGTCGTGACGACCGCGGTCAGGCTCCCCGCCCGGCGCAGACGCCGGATGTGCGTCCGTGCCATGGTTCGCGTCCCCTCCTCGACTCGGCGCACCCCGGCCCGGGTACGGCGACCGGGCGCGCCACTGGGCAGCCTCTCGTGCGGGCCGGAGGGTCACAAGGTGGCCTTGGGGGGTGAATCGGCCATATCGTCGTTTGCGAGATCCGGCGCGCCTGGCTTCCGGCAGGGGGGAGGACAACACCGGTACCGTGCTGGATGACCGGGCGTACACAGCCGTACGTCCATCCAGCGAACGCGCCACGCCGAGGTGGAATGTGAAGGCGATCCGTCGATTCACCGTCCGACCCCTTCTCCCCGAACCCCTCCGGCCGCTCAGTGACCTGGCCCGCAATCTGCGCTGGTCATGGCACGCGGACACCCGTGAACTCTTCCAGTCCGTCGATCCCGAACGCTGGGCCGTCTCGGAGGGGGACCCGGTACGGCTGCTCGGCGGAGTACGCCCGGAGCGCCTCGCCGAACTGGCCGAGGACCGCCGGTTCCTGCGCCGGCTGACCGCCGCGGTCGACGAGCTGCACGACTATCTGACCGGCGACCGCTGGTACCAGAGCCGGCCCACCGCCGCCGAACTCCCCGCGGCCGTCGCCTACTTCTCGCCGGAATTCGGTGTCACGGCCGCCCTGCCCCAGTACTCCGGCGGCCTCGGCATCCTCGCCGGCGACCATCTGAAGGCGGCCAGCGATCTCGGCGTCCCGCTGATCGGCGTGGGACTGCTCTACCGGCACGGCTACTTCCGCCAGACCCTCTCCCGCGACGGCTGGCAGCAGGAGCACTACCCCGTCCTCGATCCCAACGAACTGCCGCTGAGCCTGCTGCGGGAGGCGGACGGCACCCCCGCCCGGGTCTCCCTCGCCCTGCCCGCCGGCCGGCAGCTGCACGCCCGGATCTGGCTGGCCCGGGTGGGCAGGGTGCCGCTGCTGATGCTCGACTCCGACGTCGAGGAGAACGACCTCGGCGAACGCGGCGTGACCGACCGGCTCTACGGCGGCGGCAGCGAGCACCGGCTGCTCCAGGAGATGCTGCTCGGCATAGGAGGTGTCCGGGCGGTACGGACGTACTGCCGGCTCACCGGGCACGCCCCGCCCGAGGTCTTCCACACCAACGAGGGGCACGCGGGCTTCCTCGGCCTGGAGCGGATCGCCGAACTCGGCGACGAAGGGCTCGACTTCGACTCGGGACTGGAGGCGGTCCGGGCGGGCACCGTCTTCACCACCCACACCCCCGTCCCGGCCGGCATCGACCGCTTCGACCGCGAGCTGGTCGCCCGTCACTTCGGCCCCGACGCCGAACTCCCGCGCATGGACGTCGACCGCATCCTGCGGCTGGGCAGGGAGACCTACCCCGGTGGCGAACCCGACCTCTTCAACATGGCCGTGATGGGCCTCCGGCTCGCCCAGCGGGCCAACGGGGTGTCCCTGCTGCACGGCCAGGTCAGCCGGGGGATGTTCGCCGGCCTGTGGCCCGGTTTCGATCCCGACGAGGTGCCGATCACCTCCGTCACCAACGGGGTACACGCCCCGACCTGGGTGGCCCCCGAGGTGCTGCGGCTCGGCGCCCGGCAAGTGGGCGCCCAGCGCGCCGAGGACGCGCTGGCCGTCGGTGACGGCGACCGCTGGGACGTCGTCTCGGGCATCTCCGACCAGAGCATCTGGGACCTGCGGCGCGTCCTGCGCGAGCAGTTGGTGGTGGAGGTACGCAAACGGCTGCGGGCCTCCTGGCGGCAGCGCGGGGCGGGCACCGCCGAGCTGGGCTGGATCGACGGGGTCCTGGACCCCGACGTCCTCACCATCGGGTTCGCGCGCCGCGTCCCGTCGTACAAGCGACTGACGTTGATGCTGCGCGACCGCGACCGGCTGAGGGAGCTCCTCCTCCACCCGACCCATCCGATCCAGATCGTGGTCGCGGGCAAGGCGCACCCGGCGGACGACGGCGGCAAGCGCCTGGTCCAGGAGCTGGTCCGGTTCTCGGACGACCCCCGGGTCCGCCACCGCATCGTCTTCCTCCCCGACTACGGCATGGCGATGGCGCAGAAGCTGTACCCCGGCTGCGACATCTGGCTCAACAACCCGCTGCGCCCGCTGGAGGCCTGCGGCACCTCCGGTATGAAGGCCGCGCTCAACGGCTGCCTCAACCTCTCCGTCCTGGACGGCTGGTGGGACGAGTGGTTCCAGCCCGACTTCGGCTGGGCGATCCCCACCGCGGACGGCGCCGGCACCGACCCCGACCACCGTGACGACATCGAGGCGGCGGCCCTGTACGACCTCCTCGAACAGCGCATCACGCCGCGCTTCTACGAGCGGGGCCGTGCCGGTCTGCCCGACCGCTGGATCGAGATGGTCCGCCAGACCCTCACCCTGCTCGGACCGAAGGTCCTGGCCGGCCGGATGGTCCGCGAGTACGTCGACCGGCTCTACACCCCCGCCGCCCAGGCGCACCGCGCGATGACCCCGGACACCGCCCGCGAACTCGCCGACTGGAAGGCACGGGTGCGCTCGGCCTGGCACGCGGTGACGGTCGACCACGTGGAGACCTCGGTCGCCACCACCACCGCGGAACTCGGCACCACGCTCGCCCTGCGCGTCCGGGTGGGCCTCGGCGAACTCGCCCCCGAGGACGTCGAGGTCCAGGCGGTCTCCGGCCGGGTCGACGAGGAGGACCGCATCACGGACGCCTCCACCGTCCCCCTGAAGGCGGCTTCCGGCCCCGACCTGGAGGGCCGCTGGCTCTACGAGGGCCCCCTGTCCCTGGACCGCACCGGCCCCTACGGCTACACGGTCCGCATCCTCCCGTCCCACCGCCTCCTCGCCTCGGGCGCGGAGCTGGGGGTGGTGGCGGTGCCTTCGGAGGAGGGGGCGGAGGGGGCGGGGGTGTTGATGCGGTAGCGGCACCCCGCGGGAGCGCTGCGGGGCGGTATGGCGCGCCCGACCGTCCGCGCTACGGCTGCCCCTGCGCGCACAACCCCCGCAGCACCACCCCGCACCGCCGTGCGTACGCCTGTTGCAGTCCGCGGGTCGCCGGGCCCGCCGCGCGGGCGTACCACTTGGCCGCTCGGCTGAAGGCCGAGACCGTCAGCCAGACCGTGCCGTCGCCGGTGCGGTCGACCAGGAAGGACTCCTCGCCGCACTCGGGGTGGCCGGAGAGGGTGCCGTAGGCCCAGCCCGCGCGGCGGTGTTCGTCGGCTGTCCATATGACCCGGCAGGGGGCCTTGATCAGGCCGGCCAGGGTGATCGTGACGTCCACGTCGGGCGCCGCGCGGTCCGCCGAGGTGGTGACGCCGACGCCCATCGCGCGGTGCATCTCCCACGTCATGACGGCCTCCGCCGCGCGCCGGAAGAGGTCGTGGCCCTCGCCGACGCGGGTGCGCACGTGCAGGGCGTGGAAGCCGGGCGGGCAGAAGCCGGGGCGGTCGCGGGTCGCGCCGACGTCGTCGTAGGTGAAGTCCTTGGGCGGCATGGGAGACAAGGGTAGGGCGGTACCCGGGGACGCCTTCGTCCCGGGTACCGCCCCGCGTCAGAGCCTCGTGCGCTAGCTGACGTTGACCGCCGACCAGGCCGCGGCGACCGTCTTGTACTCGGTGCTGCTCGAGCCGTACAGCGCCGACGCCGCGCTCAGGGTCGCCGTGCGGGCGCCCTTGTAGTTCGTCGTCGAGGTCATGTACGTGGTCAGCGCCTTGTACCAGATCTGCAGCGCCTTGTCGCGGCCGATGCCGGTGACCGTGGAGCCGTTGGACGTCGGCGAGTTGTAGGACACGCCGTTGATGGTCTTCGAGCCGCTGCCCTCGGACAGCAGGTAGAAGAAGTGGTTCGCGACACCGGACGAGTAGTGCACGTCCTTGTTGCCGACGGAGGAGGACCAGGAGTCCGCCGAGCCGCCGTCCTTGCTGGGCTTGTCCATGTAGCGCAGCGGGGTGCCGTCGCCGTTGATGTCGATCTTCTCGCCGATGAGGTAGTCACCGGGGTCCTTGGAGTTGTTCGCGTAGAACTCCACGCCCGTGCCGAAGATGTCCGAGGTCGCCTCGTTGAGGCCGCCGGACTCGCCGGAGTAGTTCAGGCCCGCGGTGTTGGCGGTGACGCCGTGGCTCATCTCGTGGCCGGCCACGTCCAGCGAGGTCAGCGGGTGGGTGTTGCCGTCGCCGTCGCCGTACGTCATGCAGAAGCAGTCGTCGTCCCAGAACGCGTTGACGTACGCGTTGCCGTAGTGGACGCGGGAGTAGGCGGCGACGCCGTTGTTCTTGATGCCGCTGCGGCCGAAGGTGTTCTTGTAGAAGTCCCAGGTGACCTGGGCGCCGTAGGCGGCGTCGACGGCGGCCGTCTGGTCCGTGGTGGAGCTGGAGGCCACGCCGGTGCCCCACGTGTCGTCGGCGTCGGTGAACAGGGTGCCGGCCGAGGAGGACGTGCCGTGCGACTTGTTGTACGTCTTGTGGCCACCGCGGGTGCCGTCGGTCAGCTGGTACGTCGAGCCCGACAGGGTGGTGTTCAGGCTGACGGTGCCGGAGTACAGGCTCTTGCCGGTGCCGGTCTCGATGCCCTGGTACTCGTAGAGCTTCTTGCCGGTGGCCGCGTCGGTGATGACGTGCAGCTCGTTCGGGGTGCCGTCGTCCTGGAGGCCGCCGACGACCGTCTCGTAGGCGAGGACCGGCTTGCTGCCGTTGCCCGCCCAGATCACCTTGCGGGGCGCGTTGTCGGCGGCGGTCTTGGCCGAGCCGGCGGCCTTGGCGAGGGTCAGCGCCTGCTTCTCCGCCTTGGCGGCGGTGACGACCGCCTTGAGCGAGGCGACCTTGATGGTGGTCTGCGTCGCCTTGGTGACGCCCTTGTTCACGCCCGAGGCCGACTCGTGGACGACGAGGTCGCCGCCGAGCACCGGCAGGCCCGCGTAGGTCCGCTCGTAGCGCGTGTGGACGGTGCCGTCGGCGTCCTTGATCACGTCGCGGACGACCAGCTTCTCCTTGGCGCCGAGGCCTATCTCCTGGGCCGTCTCGGCCGCGTCGGCCTGCTTGCCCTTGATCAGCGCGGTGCGCGCGGAGGCGGAGAGCGCGGTCGGCGCCGCGAGCGGCTTGGCCGCGGCGTCCGAGGCGGTCGGGGCGGCCACGGCACCGGACGTCAGGCCGGTGGTGACCAGGGCGCCGGCCGCGACCGCGGTGGCGATCGCCAGGGTGGTGCGCTGGTGACGCGCGTAGAGGGAGGTCACACAAGCTCCTTGGATGTGGGGGTGCCCGGACGGCGTGGGGATGCCGTCCGACGCTGGGGTGAAGTTGTGCGGCGGTTGCCAGGAAGCGTCGCACTAAGGTCGCGTACATGTCAGGACCCTCTTGTGATGTTGGCTGAAAATCGACTAACGGGTGAACATTGCTGGAATGTAAACCGGGTTGACCTCGGCAAAGGGCCAACAGGTCGTGGGTAATCGACTGACAAAAAAGCGGTGCCGCTCCGGAGGGGTGTGTCCTCCGGAGCGGCACCTGTGAACCGCCTGTCGCCGACCTACGGGAAGGTCAGCTTCCAGCTGTTGATGTACCCCGTGTCGGCGGCCGCGTTGTCCTGGACCCGCAACTGCCAGACACCGTTGGCGACCTCGGAGGAGGCGTTCACGGTGTACGTGGTGTTGATGTTGTCGCTGCTGCCGCCGGTGCCGTACGCCTTCAGCGTGTACGCCGAGCCGTCGGGGGCGATCAGCTGCACCTGGAGGTCACCGATGTAGGTGTGGACGATGTCCACCCCGACCTGGAGGTTCGAGGGCGCGTTGCCGGTCCGGCCGGAGACGGTGATCGACGAGGTGACCGCCGCGCCGTTGTCCGGAATCGGTACGTCGGTGGTGTTCTCGAAGGATGTGCCACCGCCCCCGCCGCCACCGGGCCGCGAGCCGACCGCGACGCCCGCCCAGGCGTTCGCCACCGCCGTGTACTCGGCGCTCGTCGTGCCGTACAGCTCACCGGCCGCCGCCAGCGTCCCGGTGCGGGCGCCCGCGTAGTTGGTCATCGAATTGAACTTCGTGGTCAGCGCGCGGAACCAGATCTTCTCCGCCTTGTCCCGGCCGATGCCGGTGACCGGGAGGCCGTCCGCCGTGGGCGAGTTGTAGGTGACACCGTTGATCGTCTTGGTGCCGCTGCCCTCGGAGAGGAGGTAGAAGAAGTGGTTCGCCGGGCCGGACGAGTAGTGCACGTCGATCGAGCCGATGCCCGAGTACCAGCTGTCCTTCGACGTGCCGTCCTTGCTCGGCTTGTCCATGTACCGCAGCGGGGTGCCGTCGCCGTTGATGTCGATCTTCTCGCCGATGAGGTAGTCACCGACGTCCGAGGAGTTGTTGGCGTAGAACTCCACCGCCGTGCCGAAGATGTCCGAGGTCGCCTCGTTGAGGCCACCGGACTCACCGGTGTAGTTCAGGCCCGCGGTGTTCGAGGTGACGCCGTGGGTCATCTCGTGGCCCGCCACGTCGATCGCCGTCAGCGGGTGGGTGTTGCCCGAGCCGTCGCCGTACGTCATGCAGAAGCAGCTGTCCGACCAGAAGGCGTTGACGTAGTTGTTGCCGTAGTGGACCCGCGAGTAGGCGCCCACGCCGTCGCCGCGGATGCCGCTGCGCCCGTGCACGTTCTTGTAGTAGTCCCAGGTCAGAGCCGCGCCGTAGTGGGCGTCGGCGCCCGCGGTCTCCGCGTTCGACGCCGCGCCGTTGCCCCAGACGTCGTCGGGGCCGGAGAACAGCGTGCCGGTGCCGGAGGTGCCCCGGTTGAGGTTGTACGTCTTGTGGTTGCCGCGCGCCGCGTCGGTCAGGTTGTACGTGGACCCCGACTGCGTGGTGCCGAGCGTCACCGTGCCGCTGTACATCGTGTTGCCGGTGCCGGTTTCGATGCCCTGGTACTCGTAGAGCTTCTTGCCGGTGGCCGCGTCGGTGATGACGTGCAGCTCGTTCGGGGTGCCGTCCTCCTGGAGGCCGCCCACGACCGTCTCGTACGCCAGGACCGGGGTGCCGTTCGCCGCCCAGATCACCTTGCGCGGCGCGCGGTCGGTGGCCGCGCGGGCCGCGCCGTCGGCCTTCGCCAGGGTCAGCGCCTGCTTCTCCGCCTTGGCCGCGGTGACGGTGGGCGTGAGCGAGGCGACCTTGATGGTGGCGCCGGTGGCCTTGCGGACGGCCTTGGTCGCGCCCGACTTCGTGGTGTCCACGATCAGGTCGCCGCCGAGGACGGGCAGGCCGGCGTAGGTGCGCTCGTAGCGGGTGTGCAGGGTGCCGTCGGCGTCCTTGACGACGTCCCGGACGACCAGCGCCTCCTGGGCGCCGAGGCCCAGCTCGTCGGCGGTCGCCGCCTTGCCGGCGTCGGCCGTGCGGATCAGCTCCGCCCGCTGGGCGGGGGTGAGCTTGACGGACTCGGCGCCCGTCGGCTTCGGGGCCCGCTCCGGGGCGGCGGTCGCGGCGCCGGACTGCACGGCGGCGGCGATCAGTGCGGAGACGCCGATCAGGGCGACGGCGGCGGTCTTGCGGACTGCTGCGTGGGGGGTGCGTCTGCGAGAGGACGTGCTTCTCACCACTGACTCCTTCTGCTGGACACGACAAAGGCGGTGCGCAGAACGGTTTGTGCTGTGGGGTTGCTGTGGAGTAGCAGTGGGAAGAGTGGCAGGGGATTGCGCTGTCTGTCAGGAGCGCGTCAATAATTGGCCGGAAATGGTCCGCTGTCCGGGGGTTCGTGTTCGATAAACGGATGATCAGGCCAGGCTGTCCCGCCAGGCCCGGTGCAGGTCCGCGAAGCGGCCCGTGCCCGCGACGAGGTCGGCGGGCGCGCCGTCCTCGACGATCCGTCCGTGCTCCATCACCAGCACCCGGTCGGCGATCTCCACCGTCGACAGCCGGTGCGCGATCACCACCGCCGTACGGCCCTTCAGTACGGTCGCCATCGCGGCCTGCACGGCCCGCTCCCCGGGGATGTCCAGCGAACTGGTCGCCTCGTCCAGGATCAGCACCGCCGGGTCCGCGAGCAACGCCCGCGCGAACGCCACGAGTTGACGCTGACCCGCGGAGATACGACCGCCCCGCTTGCGGACGTCGGTGTCGTAGCCGTCGGGCAGCGCGCTGATGAACTCGTGCGCGCCGATCGCCTTCGCCGCCCGCTCGATCTCCTCCCGGGTCGCGTCCGGGCGCCCGATGGCGATGTTCTCGGCGACCGTGCCGGAGAACAGGAACGCCTCCTGCGTCACCATGACCACCCCGCGCCGCAGCTCGGGCACGGACAGCTCGCGCAGATCGACCCCGTCGAGGAGCACCCGCCCGCCGGACGGGTCGTAGAAGCGGGCCAGCAGCTTGGCCAGGGTGGACTTGCCCGCGCCGGTGGAGCCGACGACCGCGACCGTCTGCCCGGCGGGCAGGGTGAGGTCGAAGCGCGGCAGGACCTCCCCGCCGGTCCGGTAACCGAAGGACACCTCGTCGAACACGACCTCGCGGCCGGGCAGTCCGCCCCGGCGGGCGGGCAGCTCCTTCGGCACCGAGGGCTCGGGCACCGACGGTGTCTGCGCCAGCAGCCCCGCGATCTTCTCCAGTGAGGCCGCCGCCGACTGGTACGAGTTGAGGAACATGCCGAGCCGGTCGATCGGGTCGTACAGCCGCCGCAGATACAGCACCGCCGCCGCCAGCACACCCAGCGCCAGGGTGCCGCCCGCCACCCGGTAGGCGCCCCACAGGACGATCAGCGCGACGGCCGTGTTGGCGACGATCCGCGAGCCCGTGACGTACCGGGCCATCTCCAGCAGCGCGTCGCCGTTCGTCCGCTCGTGGCGGCGGTTGAGGACCCGGAAGTCGGCGTCGTTGACGGCCTCGCGGCGGAAGGCGCGCACCGGACGGATGCCGTTCATCGTCTCCACGAACTTCACGATCACGGCCGCGATCGCGGTGGACCGGGCGGTGAACACCCGGCCCGCGCGCCGCTGGTAGATCCGGACCAGCAGGTACAGCGGCACGAACGACGCGACGGCCACCGCGCCGAGCCCGAGGTCCAGCCAGAGCAGCATCGCCGAGATGTACAGGAAGGACAGCACCACGGTCACCAGCTCCTGGAGGCCCTCGTCGAGGAGCTCGCGCAGGGACTCCACGTCCGTGGTGGAGCGGGAGATGAGCCGGCCCGAGGTGTAGCGCTCGTGGAAGTCCACGCTGAGGGCCTGCGCGTGCCGGAAGATACGGCCGCGCAGATCGAGCAGCACGTCCTGGTTGACCCGGGCGGCCGCGATCAGGAACGCGTACTGGAGCGCGCCGGCGGCCAGCGCGCAGCCCAGATAGCCGACGGCCACCGCGATCAGCGGGCCGTGGTCCCCGGCCCGCAGCGCCGGCACCGCGCGGTCGATGGCGTACGCCACCAGCAGCGGCCCCGCCTGGACGGCCGCCTGCTGGAGCAGCAGCAGGAGCGTGGTCAGCGCGACCCGCGCCCTCATGGGGGCGAGCAGGGAGCGCAGCAGGATGCCGGTGGCGCCGGGCGGGGTGGGCAGGACGTCCTTGTCGAAGGGGTCGCCTGCGGCCCGCACGGGCAGGTCCTCCGACCGGTCCTCGGTGGTGGGGGACGAGGTGGTGGGGGCGCTCATCGGTCGTCCTCCTGGCGGCCGTTCCCTGACATGAGGTGGGCGTACTCGGTGTTGGCGCGCAGCAGTTCCTGGTGGGTGCCGACGGCGGTGATCCGGCCCCCGGAGAGCAGGGCGACCCGGTCGGCGAGCAGCACGGTGGACGGGCGGTGGGCCACGATGAGCGCGGTGGTGTCGGCGAGGACCTGGCGCAGCGCGGCCTCCACGGCGGCCTCGGTGTGCACGTCCAGCGCGGACAGCGGGTCGTCGAGCACGAGGAACCTCGGCTGGCCCACCACGGCTCTGGCCAGCGCCAGCCGCTGCCGCTGCCCGCCGGAGAGGCTGAGTCCCTGCTCGCCCACCTGGGTCTCGGTGCCCTGCGGGAGGTCGTGCGCGAACTCGGCCTGGGCGATGGCGAGCGCCCGCTCCAGCTCGGCCGCGCCGGCCCGGTCGTCGGCCCCCATCAGCACGTTCTCCGCGACGCTCGCCGAGAACAGCGTCGGCTCCTCGAAGGCGACGGCGACCTTGGCGCGCAGTTCGTCGCGGCTCATCGCGGTGACGTCCTCGCCGTCGAGCGTGATCCGCCCGGCGGTCACCTCGTGCAGCCGGGGGACCAGCGCGGTGAGCGTGGTCTTGCCGCTGCCGGTCGCGCCGACGAGGGCCATGGACTCCCCGGGCCGGATGTGCAGGTCGACCCGGTCCAGGATCGGGGGCGAGCCGGGATCGGCATCGGGATACCGGAACACGACCCCGACGAACCGCAGCCCGTCGCCTGCGTCCGCGTCGGTGACGTCCCCGTGGCAGGCTTGCGCGTCGGAGGCGTCGGCGCCCCTGCTGTTCGTTTCCGAGGCACTCGGGTCGGCGCCGACCGCGTCCGCGGCGAGCGTGCTCGCGTCCCCGGCGCCGGCCGGGGTGGTGGCGTCCCCGGCGATCTCGACTGCGTCACCCGGGACCGCGTCCGCCTCGGCGACGGCTGCGTGCGCGCTCCCGTCGCGGGCCCTCGCGACGGCGGAGTCGCCTGCGAGCTGGCTGGCGTCCCCGGCGATCACGACCGGCTTGCCCACGGCCGGGTCGCCCGCGGCCGTCTCACCCGCCCCCGAGCCGTCCGCGCTCCCGGCGGCCGAGACCGTGGCCTCGGTGGTCGCCCGGTCCCCGGCAACCGCACGCACCCCCGTGACCGTTTCTGTCTCCGGGGGTTCGTCCATCACCTCGAAGTAGCGTTCCGTCGCCGTCGACGCCTCCTGGCTCATCGCGAGCAGGAAGCCGATGGAGTCGACGGGCCAGCGCAGGGCGAGGGCCGTCGACAGGAAGGCGACCAGGGTGCCCGCGGACAGGTCCCCGTCCGCCACCTGGACGGTGCCCAGCACCAGCGCCGCCCCGATCGCCATCTCGGGCAGGGTCACGATGACGGCCCAGATCGTCGCCAGCAGCCGGGCCTTGCGCAGCTCCGTCCCCCGCAGGGTGGACGACAACGAACGGAAGGCCCGCGCCTGGCTGCGGTGCCGGCCGAACCCCTTGATGATCCGGATGCCGAGCACGCTCTCCTCGACGACCGTCGTCAGATCGCCGACCTGGTCCTGGGCGAGCCGTGCCACGACCGCGTAGCGGCTCTCGAAGACCACGCACATCACCACGACGGGGAGGGCGGGCCCCAGGATCACCAGGCCCAGGGACCAGTCCTGGAGCAGCATGATGATCACGCCCGCCAGGATGGTCACCGCGTTGACCAGCAGGAACGTCAGCGGAAAGGCGAGGAACATCCGCACCAGCATGAGATCCGTGGTGGCCCGGGACAGCAGCTGTCCCGAGGCCCACCGGTCGTGGAAGGCCACCGGCAGCCGCTGGAGATGCCGGTACAACCCGGCCCGCATCTCCGCCTCGACGTGCGAGAGCGGCCGCGCCACCAGCCAGCGCCGGAGCCCGAACAGCCCGGCCTCCAGGAGCCCGAGCAGCAGCAGGTACAGCGCCCCGAGCCCGACGCCCGCCGGGTCCCGGTCGGCGACCGGCCCGTCCACCATCCACTTCAGGACGAGCGGGATCACCAGCCCCACACAGGAGGCGACGACGGCCACGGCCGCCGCGGTGAACAGCCGCGCCCGCACCGGCCGCACATACGGCCACAAGCGCAGCAACGTCCGCACCGCGGACCGGTCCTTGGTGGTTGCACGTGTCGTCGCCATCACGAGCGAGCCTACGGATCGCCACTGACATCGCCCACCGGGTTTTGGCCGGTGCCAGGTCGGTCGCTGGTCCTACGACCTGCGCGTTCGAGGGCGTCGTACCCCCGTGCGGGTGAATCTCAAAGATCCGCCCCCGGCCGGGCGGCGGTCAGCGGTCCGCGACGCGCATCTCGAACCAGGTCGTCTTGCCGCGGGGCAGCAGATCCACGCCCCAGCGGTCGGAGAGCTTGTCGACGAGGAAGAGGCCGCGGCCGCTGACGTCCAGTTCCTGGACCGGCATGAGGCAGGGCAGGCCCCGGGAGGGGTCGCGGACCTCGACGCGGATCCACCCCCGGCGCCGGCGCAGCCGCAGCCCGAAGACACGCGCGCCGGTGTGGCGTACGGCGTTCCCGACGAGTTCGGAGACGAGCAGGACGGCGTCCTCGGTCATCTTGGGAGACAGTCCCCACTGGCGCAGGACGACGACCTGGGTGAGACGGCGGGCCGTGGCGGCGGACTCGGGGCGGGAGGGGAGCGGAACCTCGCCCTCCGTGGGGTTGCCGAACAACTCCAGTGCCTTCAGAGCCCGTTCGTCCTCCACCGCAGGCGACCAGCGTGCCGCGGCCACGCGCCCGTGCCCCCGCGGCTGTTCGACATCCTCCAGCCCCGCCATGCCCCCATCATGGCCGTCCGGGGCGCCCTGCGGGGCCGTTCCGGCGGAATACGCTCCCTCGGCGGTCTCCTCGGACGCGGGGCTCACCGCCTGCGCCGGGGGCGGTTCGGAGTCCGGAGAATCCGCGTTGACCTGCGGTGACGGATCCTGTGCGGGCAATCGCCGGACTCCCTCGACAAGGCGGGCTCAGGGTCGAGCCCAGGGTCCCATGAACCGCCCCATCGAGGGACCCGTACGGGACATCTCGGATGAGACATCCCGTCAATTGCACGTCATTGCAACTCCGTTCGGGGAGACCTGCCTCACAGGACCGGTCTCACAGGGCCTGCCTCACAGGGCCCGCCTCACAGGAACTTGGCCTTGCCCGGCCCGTCCTCGACGAAGCTGCGCATGCCGATCTCCCGGTCGGCGGTGGCGAACAGACCCGCGAACCAGGTGCGCTCGACCGCGAGACCGGTGTCGAGGTCCGTCTCCAGACCGGTGTCGACCGACTCCTTCGCCGCCCGCAGCGCCAGCGCCGGGCCCTGGGCCAGCTTCGCGGCCCAGGCGTGCGCCTGCGGGTACACCTCGGCCGCCGGGACCACCCGGTCCACCAGGCCCAGGGTCAGCGCCTCGTCCGCCTTCACCATCCGGCCGGTGAAGATGAGGTCCTTCGCCCTGGAGGGGCCGATCAGCCGGGCCAGGCGCTGGGTGCCGCCCGCGCCGGGGATCAGCCCGAGCAGGATCTCCGGCTGCCCCAGCTTGGCGTTGTCGGCCGCGATCCGGAAGTCCGCGCAGAGGGCGAGTTCGCAGCCGCCGCCCAGGGCGTAACCCGTGACGGCCGCCACGACCGGCTTGGGGATGCGGGCCACCGCCGTGAAGGAGTCCTGGAGGGCGCGCGAGCGCAGGACCATCGCGGTGTGGTCCATGTCCTGCATCTCCTTGATGTCCGCGCCCGCCGCGAACACCTTCTCCCCGCCGTACACCACGACGGCGCGGACGTCGTCGCGGCGGGTCGCCTCCTCGGCCAGCTCCTTGAGCCGGTCCTGCGTGGCGACGTCCAGGGCGTTCATGGGCGGGCGGTCGAGGCGGATCGTGCCGACGCCCTCGGCGACTTCGAGATGAACGGTCATGGCAGCAGGTTAACCATCATTAACGACGGCGGGCCCGGTGCCGTTGGTCACAGCACCGGGCCCGCCGGAGAGGGGGCGCCCGGAAGGGTCCTGTCAGGGTCCTACTTGGTCCACTCGGCCCAGGAGAGGTTCCAGCCGTTGAGGCCGTTGGCCGGGTCGACCACCGGGTCGGTGGAGTTCTTCACCGTCACCACGTCGCCGATCATCGAGTGGTTGAAGAACCACGCGGCCGGGACACCGCTGTCGTAGCCGCCGCGCACGTCGCGCAGGCCGATGCAGCCGTGGCTGGCGTTGTAGTTGCCGAAGGCGCCGCCGCCCCAGTAGTTGCCGTGCACGAAGGTGCCGGAGTTCGTCAGCCGCATGGCGTGCGGGACGTCCTTGATGTCGTACTCGCCGTCGTAGCCGACGGTGTCGCCGTTCATCCGGGTCACGGTGAACTTCTCACTGATGACCATCTGCCCGTTCCAGGTGGCGTAGCCGGGCTTGCCCGTGGTCACCGGGATGGTCTTGTAGAGCTTGCCGTCCCGCATGACCTTCATCGTGTGCTTCTTGGCGTCCACGATCGACACCTGGCTGCGGCCGATGGTGAAGGAGACGGTCTTGGACTGCTTGCCGTAGACGCCCTTGCGGCCCTCGACGCCGTCCAGGTTCAGCTTGACGGTGACCTTGGTCCCCGCCTTCCAGTACTGCTCCGGGCGGAAGTCCAGGCGGTCGTTGCCGAACCAGTGGCCCTCGACGTCCACGGCCGGCTCGGTCTTGATCTCGATGGCCTTCTCGACGTCGGCCGGCTTGGTGATGCCGCGCGTGAAGCGGACCGAGAACGGCATGCCGACGCCGACGGTGGAGCCGTCCTCGGGCGTGAAGTTGCCGATGAAGGTGTTCTGCGGGCTGAGCGTGGTGAAGGAGGAGTCCTCGGCGGCCGTACGGCCCTCGGCGTCCTTCGCCACCGCGTGCACCTGGTACTCGGTCGAGGCGGCGAGGTGCGTGGCCGGCGTCCAGCCGGTGCCGTCGGCGGAGATCGCCCCCTTGACCGCCGTGCCCTTGTCGTCCTTGACGGTGACCTCGGTCAGCTTGCCCTTGCTGGCGTTCACCTTCAGGGCGCCGGTGGTGTCGACGTCCTTGGCGCCGGTCTTCGGGGCGATCGAGACGACCGCCTCCGACTGCTTGCTCTCGGCCGCCGCCGCCGTGCTGCCCTTGTCGTCCTTGTCCTTGGCGTCGGACCCGGAGTCCGAGCCGCCGCCCCCGCCGCACGCCGTGACGGCGAGCAGCATCCCGCCGACGATCAGCGCCAACCGCTTGTTGCGGCCGCGTGGGCACCCCGCGATCGACGCCCCCGATATCGGTCGCACGTTCAAGTCGTTCTCCCCTCCCAGGGCCTGGCCAGGCCCCCACCCCCGCGCTTCCCGCGCGATCATTTGCGCATATTAACCGCGCGGTTTTGAGCTGCGTGTCAGGTGAATGTCACCGTTCTGTCGCAACTTGGACCATGATCGGGCGGGGATGGTTGCACGGTGGGGAGAGGTTGTCCGCAGTCGGTTACCCGGCGTCCTCCGCGGTCCAGTCCGCCCAGCTCATGTTCCAGCCGCCGAGCCCGTTGTCCGGAGCGACCTCCTTGTCCCTGCTGTGGACGACTTCGACGACGTCCCCGATCAGCGAGCGGTCGAAGAACCAGCCCGCCGGGGTGTCCGAGGCACCGCCCCTGACGTCCATGAGGCCGACGCAGCCGTGGCTGACGTTGGCACTGCCGAAGACGTCCGGCTCCGCCCAGTAGTTCCCGTGCAGGAAGGTGCCGGACTCGGTCAGCCGCATGGCGTGCGGCACGTCCGGGATGTCGTACTCGCCCTTGCCGTCCTTCTTCTTGAAACCGACCGTGGCGCCGTTCATCCGGGTCAGTTCGAGCATCTCGGTGACGACCATCTTCCCGTTGTACGTCGTCGTCCTCGGCGCCCCCGCCGTGATGGGCACGGTGGCGATCAGATCGCCCTCGCGCCACACCTTCATCGTGTGCTTCTCCGCGTCCACCAGGGAGACCTGGCTGCGGCCGACGGTGAAGGAGAACGTCTTGTACTGCAACCCGTACACCCCGGGCGCGCCCTCCACGTCCCGCAGCCGCAGCGCGACCGTGACCCTGGTGCCGGGCTTCCAGTACTCCTCGGGACGGAAGTCGAGCCGCCCGCCGCCGAACCAGTGCGGCCGGATCTCCACGGCCGGCTCGGCGGTCACCTCGATCGCCCGCTGCACGGCGGCCCGGTTCTCGATCTCCCGGCTGAAGTCCAGCGAGACGATCATCCCGGTGCCCACCGTGGAGCGGTTCTCCGGCGTGACGTACCCGATGAACCGCTGGTTGGGGACGTAGGTGGTGAAGGTGGTGTGCCGGGCCGAGCGGTTGCCGTCGCCGTCCAGCGCCACCACGTCGACCGCGTAGCGGGCGGCCAGCGCCAGCCGGCCGTCGTCCGGCCGCCAACTGCGGCCGTCGGCCGAGATCCGGCCCGTCACCCGCGTCTCCTGGGCGTCCTGCGACCGCACCACCTTCACCGACTCCAGCCGCCCGTCCGGCACCCGCACCAGCAGTCCCGTCTCCGGTCGCACCCCCTTCGCGTGGTCGTCGGGGGTCACCCGGATGACGTCCTTCGGGGCCGCCGGTCTGCCGAGCATCCGGTCCAGCCCGCTTCCGCCGTCGCCCGAGCAGCCCGCGGCCCCGGCCAGGAGTCCGGCCCAGGTCACTACGGCGGCCACTGCGACGCCCGCGCGCCGTGCGCGCCCATGTACGTGCCTCACGGTGTGTCCAACGACCGGGTGCGCCCCCGGGAAACGTGAGTGCGAGGCGCGCTCTGGGCAGAACAGGGGGAGGACGACAGCGCGGGGCGGCGGCAGCCGGGACGCCGTACGCCCGCCCCTACGTCGTACCCACGAGCCGCGGGAGGCTGAACGGTGTCCAGCGCAGCCGAGCAGGAGGCGGTGGCGGAGCAGCGCGCCACGCCGGACACCCGACTGAACGGGATGTCCCAGAAGGTGCCCGGCGTGCCCGTGCGCCCGGGTGCGCCCACCCCGCTCGGCGCCCGCTTCCGGGTCGGCCCGGACGGGGTCGCGGGCACCAACTTCGCCCTGTGGGCGGGCGGGGCGGAGGCCGTCGAGCTGTGCCTGTTCGACGAGGCCGGCCGGGAGACCCGGGCCGCGCTGACCGAGCTGACGCACGAGATCTGGCACGGCTTCGTCCCGGGCGTGATGCCGGGCCAGCGCTACGGCTTCCGGGTGCACGGCCGCTGGGACCCGTGGACCGGTGGCCGCTGGAACCCGGCGAAACTGCTCCTCGACCCCTACGCCCGCGCGGTCGACGGGGAGTTCACCCTCCCCCCGCAGGTGTACGGGCACGTCAGGGACTGGCCCCAGCAGCAGGTCGCGGACACCGTGCGCGACGAACGGGACTCGGCGCCGTACGTCCCGAAGGGCGTGGTCGTCCATGACGACGACGACTGGGCCGACGACCGCCGCCCCAAGACGCCCTGGGCGGACTCCGTCATCTACGAACTCCACGTCAAGGGCTTCACCCGGCGCCACCCCGGCATCCCCGAGGAACTCCGCGGCACCTACGCCGGACTCGCCCACCCGGCGGCGATCGAGCACCTGGTGGGACTGGGCGTGACCGCGGTGGAGCTGCTCCCCGTCCACCAGTTCGCCCACGAGGACCACCTGCTCCGCCGCGGCCTCAGGAACTACTGGGGCTACAACTCCATCGGCTACTTCGCCCCGCACGCCGGCTACGCCTCCTCCGGTACGACGGGACAGCAGGTCGGCGAGTTCAAGCGGATGGTGCGCGCCCTGCACGCCGCCGGGATCGAGGTGATCCTCGACGTCGTCTACAACCACACCGCCGAGGCCGGCGAACTCGGCCCCACCCTCTCCCTCAAGGGCATCGACAACCGCGGCTACTACCGCCTCCAGTCCGACGCCCGCCGCTACGCCGACTACACCGGCTGCGGCAACACCCTGCACGTGGTGCAGCCGCACGTGCTCCGGCTGATCACGGACTCCCTGCGCTACTGGGTCACCGAGATGGGCGTGGACGGCTTCCGCTTCGACCTCGCCGCCGCCCTCGCCCGCTCCATGCACGACGTCGACATGCTCTCCCCGTTCCTCGCGGTCATCGCCCAGGACCCGGTGCTGCGGCGGGTCAAGCTGATCGCCGAGCCGTGGGACGTGGGGTCGGGCGGCTACCAGGTGGGCGCCTTCCCGCCCCTGTGGACCGAATGGAACGACCGCTACCGCAACGCTGTGCGCGACTTCTGGCGGCACGCGCTGCCGGACGTCCGCGAGATGGGCTACCGGCTGTCCGGCTCCAGCGACCTCTACGCCTGGGGCGGCCGCCGCCCGTACGCCTCGGTCAACTTCATCACCGCCCACGACGGCTTCACCCTGCGCGACCTCGTGTCCTACGAGCGCAAGCACAACGAGGCCAACGGCGAGGGCAACCGCGACGGCACGGACGACAACCGGGCCTGGAACTGCGGGGCGGAGGGTGAGACGGACGACGAGCGAATCCAGGCGCTCAGGCGACGGCAGCTGCGCAACCTGCTCACCACCCTGCTGCTGTCGACCGGCGTCCCCATGCTGGTCGCGGGCGACGAACTGGGCCGCACCCAGGGCGGCAACAACAACGCGTACTGCCAGGACAACGAGACCGGCTGGCTGGACTGGGGCCTGCTGGAGGAGCCCCGGTGGCGCGCGCTCCTCGACCTGACCTCCCGGCTGATCGCGCTGCGGCACCGGCATCCGGTGCTGCGCCGCCGCGCCTTCTTCTCCGGCCGCGCGCACTCGGACGGGCTGCGCGACCTGGCCTGGTTCACCGCGCGGGGCACGGAGATGACCGAGGGAGACTGGTACGCCCCCGCCGCGACCCTCGGCATGTACCTCTCGGGCCGGGACATCCCCGGCCGCGACGAACGGGGCGCGCCCATCACCGACGACAGCTTCCTCGCGGTGCTGCACGCCGGGGACCGGCCGGTGACCTTCGTCCTGCCGGGGCCGCCGTGGGCCGAGCGCTACGAGGTGGTCGTCGACACGTCCCGCGAGGACCAGACCGAGCCCCCGGGCGTGCTCCACCGGGCGGAGGAGGCGGTCACGGTGCCGGCGCGGTCGGTGCTGCTGCTGCGGGTGGCGGGCTGAGCCGCCGCTCGGCCCACCACTGCGTCAATTCCCGGACCTTCGCCTCGAAGCGCGCGTCGACGAACGACGTCGGCGCGGGCAGGGTCGTCCGGCGGCCGTCCGCGAGGTGCGCGACCACCTGGCTCACCCCGAGGACACGGCGGACCTCCAGCCGCGCGATCCCGGACCACGGAAGCTCACGGCGTGCCCCGTCGACGACCACCAGGGCGTCCTCGGTGAGGACCACCCCGCGCCGACGTCCCGTCAGCGTCAGGACGGCGACGCCGACGAGGGACCGGCCCAGCACCTGGGCGAGGTCGCGCTGCGCGAGGCCGAGCCGGAACGATCGCCCGGGTCCCTGTGCCGTCCGGGGTGCGGAGGAGTTCAAGGAGACCACCGTTCACTCACTGCACTCACTGCACTCACTGCGGGGCTCCAGCGTGGCATGCCGGGTGCGGCGGGACGCGGGGGGCCGCCCCCTGGGCCGACGCCGACGCCGACGCCAGCTGTCGTCGCCACGCGGGTGAATGACTCCATTTCTTACCTTTTGCCCCTTAAATGGTGCGGGTGACTCCGACCGACCGCCGCGCCGCGCTGCGGGCGGGTGCCGGACTGGTCGCCGGGGGCGCGTTCGCCGGTGCGTGCTCCACGTCCGGCTCCGCCTCCGGCCCCTCCGGCTCGTCCCCCGGCCCGCCCTCGCCCCCGGCGACCGGTCCGGCCTCCGCCGGTCCCCGGCCCGCCCCGGCCCCCCGCGCCTTCCCCGGACAGCCGGCCCAGATCAGCCACGGCCCCCGTGACCGGCCCCGGGTCGCCCTCACCTTCCACGGGCAGGGCGAACCGGCCCTCGCCGAGGCCCTCCTGAGGGAGGCCGAGCGGCACGGGGCACGGGTCACCGTCCTCGCCGTCGGGACCTGGCTCGACGCGCACCCGGCCCTGGCCCGCCGGATCCTCGACGGCGGCCACGACCTCGGCAACCACACCCACCGCCACCTCGCCATCAACGCCATGTCCGAGACCGAGGCGCGCGGCGAGATCGAGGAGTGCGCCCGGCGGCTCAGACGGCTCACCGGTTCCGTCGGGACCTGGTTCCGGCCCTCGCGCGCCTCCCGCGCCTCCCCGCTCGTCGAGCGGCTGGCCCGTGCCGCCGGCTACCCCCACGTCCTGTCCTACGACGTCGACTCCCTCGACTTCACCTCACCCGGCGCCGCCGCCGTCACGGCCAACGTCCTGCGCGAGGTCCGCGACGGATCCGTCGTGAGCCTGCACTTCGGCTACGCGGACACCCTCGCCGCGCTCCCCGCCGTACTGGACGAACTCGCCCGCCGCGGACTGCGCGCGGTCACCACCACGGAGCTGATCGGCTGATGCGACCCCCCCTCCTCACCCGCGCCCTGCTCACCGCCGCCGCCCTCACCGCCCTCGCCGCCTGCGGCGGCGGGTCCGGGGACCGGCCGGACCGGGCCGCCACCACCAAGGCCGCCGTTCCCGCCCCGGTGCGCAAGCCGGCCGTGGACGGACTGCCCGGCATGCCGCCCGTCCTCGACCCGAAGGACGTCTACGCCGCCGACCGCCCGGACAAGCTCTCCCCGGTGGTCAAGGACTTCCCCTCCCGCGTCTACGTCCCCAACACCGAGTCCGACACGGTCTCCGTCATCGACCCCGAGACCTACGAGGTGATCAGGACCCTGCGGGTGGGACGGCAGCCGCAGCACGTGGTGCCCTCCTGGGACCTGAAGACGCTCTGGGTCAACAACGACCGGGGCAACACCCTGACGCCCATCGACCCTCGGACGGGCAGGACCGGCAAGCCGGTCGACGTGCACGACCCGTACAACCTCTACTTCACGCCCAACGGCAAGTACGCCGTCGTCATGGCCTCCCTCGACCGCGAACTCGTCTTCCGCGACCCGCACACCATGAAGCGGATCAGGACCGAACCGGTCACCTGCTACGGCGTCAACCACGCCGACTTCTCCCTCGACGGGCGCTACTTCATCGTGTCCTGCGAGTTCAGCGGCGAACTGCTGAAGGTCGACACCGAGAAGATGAAGGTGATCGCCCAGCAGAGGCTGCCCTTCAAGGGCGCCATGCCCCAGGACGTCAAGGTCTCGCCCGACGGCAAGCGGTTCTACATCGCGGACATGAAGGCCGACGGCCTGTGGATCCTCGACGGCGACACCTTCGCCCGGCCCGCCTTCCTCCCCACCGGCAAGGGCACCCACGGTCTGTACGTCAGCCGCGACTCCCGCGAGATGTACGTCTCCAACCGGGGCGAGGGCACCATCTCCGTCTTCGACTTCGCCCGCGGCGAGGTCACCCACAAGTGGCGGCTGCCCCACGGCGGCAGCCCCGACATGGGCGGCGTCTCGTCGGACGGCAAGGTCCTGTGGCTCTCCGGCCGCTACGACGCCGAGGTGTACGCCGTCGACACCCGCACCGGAAAGCAACTCGCCCGCATCCCCGTCGGCAGCGGCCCGCACGGCCTCGCCGTCTACCCCCAGCCCGGCCGCTACTCCCTCGGCCACACCGGCATCTTCCGCTAGGGACCGAGACGTCCGGCCTCCGGGCGGGCCGTCAGCAGCAGTTCCGCGCCCACCGGGACGTACCCCGCCGCCTGGAACGCCCGGATGCTGCGGGCGTTCCCCGGGGCGACCTGGGCCCACACCGGCTCGTCGGCGAGATGGCGGGCGGCGGTCACCAGCAGCCGGCCGAGGCCCCGGTGCCGCAGCGGCTCGTCCACCTCGACCGAGACCTCCAGCCGCCCGCCGATCCCGCGCCCGGTCACCAGTACCCCGCCGTCCGCCGACCACGCCCGCACGTCGTGGCGCCGGCGCAGGGCGTAACGGATCCGGGGATGGTCGCGGTCCTCGATCTCCGTCAGCGCCGGCGCGGGCGGCGGCCCGCCCGGCAGCGGGGACCCCACCAGCATCGCGTCGATCGTCTCGGCCGTGCGCCCGGTGCGTTCCAGCAGCGCCGTGAGGAAGCGGGGGTTCATCGAGGCGGAGAGCGCGTCGCACTCCACCCCGCGCAGGGTCTCCCGCACCCACTCCGGGTCCTCGTCGGTGAAGACCACCGAGTGCGCGGTGAAGGCGAGCACGCCCGCGTCGCGCGGGGACGGCTGCGGGACGACCGTCGTCCGCCCGTCCTGCGGGGGGAGGACGCCGCGCGCGGCCCCGTCGAGAATGTCCCGCAACGTCTCCACCGCACCGCTCCTCGCCACTCCACCCGCTGGAGGGCCCAGACTCGCAGACATGATCGACGGCCCGCACCTGCCCTGGCACGTCGGCCGCGGCGCCGCAGCGGACCGCACGACGGGGACCGCGCCCGGGTGGTCGCTGCACTGCGCTCGCGCGCGGGCCGTTAATCTGACCTGCGTCAGTAGGACAGCAAGACACCGCAAGGTGTGGCGAAGAGGGGCGGATCGGTGGCCGACATCGAAGAAGCACGTACGCAGTTCCAGCGCATCGACACGAACGGCGACGGGTTCATCACCGCCGCGGAGTTCAAGAGCGCCCTGGCCCAGGAGGGCGACTGGAACGTCACCGAGTCGGTGGCCGAGGCCATCATCAGGACCCGCGACCTGAACGGCGACAAGGTCCTGTCGTTCGACGAGTTCTGGACCTACCTGAACAAGTGAGCGCGGGAGGAAGGGGGGCGCCCGACGGGAAGCCCCCCTTCCCAGCTCGCCGGCCCGAGGGCAGTCGCTCATCCGGCGGGCAGCCACGCGTCGACGGCCGCGGCGAGCGCGTCCTGGCCGGTGAAGACGTGCCCGTTCATGCCGACGTCCCGGGCCGCCCGGACGTTCTCCTCGCGGTCGTCGACGAAGAGGAAGTAGGCGGGTGCGGCGCGCAGAGCGGTGACGCAGTGCCGGAAGGCCGCCGTATCGGGCTTGGCCGCCCGGATCCTGCCACCGCGTCGGCGTACTGGACGGACGTACTGCACGCACTGTCCCGTCCCGCCGACGCCGACACGATCGAAGACCTGCGCCTCGCCGACATCGACAGCGTGGCACCTCTGACCCGACCGCATCCGACCCCGGAGCGAGCAGGGAAGGCCCCGACCAGGCTGAAAGAAACGAACGCGCCGGTCAGGGCCTCTTTCCCTAGCACTCGATGATGTTCACCGCCAGCCCGCCCCGGGCCGTCTCCTTGTACTTCACGCTCATGTCGGCGCCCGTCTCCTTCATGGTCTTGATGACCTTGTCGAGGGAGACCTTGTGGGAGCCGTCGCCGCGCATGGCCATACGGGCGGCGGTGACCGCCTTGACCGCGGCCATGCCGTTGCGCTCGATGCAGGGGATCTGGACCAGGCCGCCCACGGGGTCGCAGGTGAGGCCGAGGTTGTGCTCCATGCCGATCTCGGCGGCGTTCTCCACCTGCTCGGGGGAGCCGCCGAGCACCTCGGCGAGGGCGCCGGCCGCCATCGAGCAGGCGGAGCCGACCTCGCCCTGGCAGCCGACCTCGGCGCCGGAGATGGAGGCGTTCTCCTTGAAGAGCATGCCGATCGCGCCGGCCGCGAGCAGGAAGCGGACCACGCCGTCCTCGTCCGCGCCGGGGACGAAGTTGACGTAGTAGTGCAGGACGGCGGGGATGATGCCCGCAGCGCCGTTGGTCGGAGCGGTGACGACGCGGCCGCCCGCGGCGTTCTCCTCGTTCACCGCCATCGCGTAGAGCGTGATCCACTCCATGGAGTGGGCGAGCGGGTCGCCGTCGGCGCGCAGCTGACGGGCGGTCACGGCGGCCCGGCGGCGGACGCGCAGCCCGCCGGGCAGTATGCCCTCCCGGGACATGCCCCGGGCGACGCACGCCTGCATCACCCGCCAGGTTTCGAGGAGGCCCTCGCGGATCTCCTCCTCGGTGCGCCAGGCCCGCTCGTTCTCCAGCATCAGGGACGAGATCGACAGGCCCGTCTCCCGCGTCAGGCGCAGCAGCTCGTCGCCCGTGCGGAAGGGGTACTTCAGGACCGTGTCGTCCAGCTTGATGCGGTCCGCGCCCACCGCCTCCTCGTCGACGACGAAACCGCCGCCCACCGAGTAGTACGTCTTCGTCAGCAGCTCCGCGCCCGAGGCGTCGTACGCCCGGACGGTCATGCCGTTGGCGTGGTAGGGCAGCGCCTTGCGGCGGTGCAGGACCAGGTCGTCGTCGAAGGAGAACGGGATCTCCCGCTCGCCGAGGAGCCGCAGCCGGCCCGACTCCTTGATCTGCTCCACCCGCTCGTCGGCGGTCTCCACGTCCACCGTGCGGGGAGAGGCGCCCTCCAGGCCGAGCAGGACCGCCTTGGGGGTGCCGTGGCCGTGGCCGGTGGCGCCGAGCGAGCCGTACAGCTCGCAGCGGACCGAGGCGACGGAATCCAGCAGCGCGTCGCCGTGCAGGCGCCGCGCGAACATCCGGGCCGCGCGCATCGGGCCGACCGTGTGCGAGCTGGACGGGCCGATGCCGATCGAGAAGAGGTCGAAGACCGAGATGGCCACAGGGTTTCCTCACAGGAAGGGCGGGGGTACGCGCCTTCGGGTACCCCCACCGGGGAACTACTTGTTCAGAGC
>NZ_KQ949046.1:18393-42194 GCF_001514285.1 Streptomyces sp. DSM 15324 | reverse complement strand
CTCGCATCGACCTGCCGACCTACGCCTTCCAACGCCACCGCTACTGGCTCGACACCAGCACTGGGACGCCGGAAGCCGCGATGGTCGCGCTCGGCGCGGAGTCGGCGGAGCATCCGTTGCTGGGCGCATCGGTCGAACTCCCCGACGGCGGTGTCGTACTGACGGGTCGGCTGTCGCTGCGAACGCATCCGTGGCTGGCCGACCACGCGGTGGCCGGGGCGGTGCTGCTGCCCGGGACCGCGTTCGTGGACATGGCAGTGCGGGCCGGTGACCAGGTGGGCTGCGCTGTCGTGGAGGAGCTGACGCTGCGGGCGCCGTTGATCGTTCCGGAGACGGGCGGGACCCGGCTGCGGGTGACCGTCGGGGCGCCGGACCAGGCCGGGCGGCGTACGCTCACCCTTCACTCCCGGCGGGAAGAACTGTCCTACGGCGACGAGTGGACCAGACACGCCGAGGGCGTGCTGGCGGTCGCCGAGAGCCCCGTGCCGCCGGTGCGCGATCTGACGGTGTGGCCGCCGGAAGGTGCCGTGGCCGTGGACACGGGCCCTCTGTACGAGGAGTTCGCCGCCGACGGCTACGACTACGGCCCGGTGTTCCGGGGCGTGCGCGCGGCCTGGCGGCGCGGTGACGAGGTGTTCGTCGAGGCGGCGCTCCCGGACGGCCAGCGGGAGTCTGCCGCCGGGCACGCGCTGCATCCGGCCCTGCTGGACGCGGCACTGCACGGACTGCGCATGGGTGGCTTCCACGGTGAGCGGCCCGCTCTCGTGCTGCCGTTCGCGTGGCGCGGGATCTCCGTGCGCGCGGCCGGGGCCTCGGTCGTGCGGGCGGCGTTGACGCCGGCCGGGGGTGACGGGGCCTCGGTGGTCGTCGCCGACGGCGCCGGTCGGCCGGTGGCCGTGATCGACTCGCTCGTGCTGCGGCCTGTCGCGCCCGAACAGCTCGCCGCGGCAGCGGAGCGTCATGACGGCGGGCTGTTCCGCGTCGAGTGGGAGCCGCTGCGGCAGGTCGTCGCGTCCGGGAGTACCGGGGCGTGGGCCGTGGTCGGCCCCGACGAGGTCAAGCTCAGCGTCCACCTTCGCGATGTCCCCGGCGCGCCCGGCGAGGTGTCCGTCCACCCGGATCTGGCGGCGCTGTCCGCCGCGGTCGACGCCGGTGAGACGGACGTACCGGACGTGGTGCTGGTGGCGTACACCTCCGGTGAGGACGACGGCGACTGCGGTGAGGACGACGGCGACAAGGCCCTCGCGGGCACCGCGGACGGCGCGCGTACGACGGTCGAGGGCGCGGTGGCGACCGCGCGGACCTGGCTGGACGACGAGCGGTTCGCGGCGTCCCGGCTGGTCTTCCTCACGCGCGGGGCCGTCGTGACCGGTGCGGGCGAGCGGCCCGACCTGGCGAAGGCGCCGTTGTGGGGCCTGATCCGCTCCGCGCAGTCCGAGCACCCCGGCCGGTTCCTCCTGGCCGACCTGGACCGGGACGAGACCTCGCGCCCGGCCCTGGTGGCCGCGCTGGCCTCGGGCGAGCCCCAGTTCGCCGTACGTGCCGGGGAACCGCTCGTCCCCCGGCTGCGACCGGCGGCCCCCCGGCCATCCGTCGTGGGCCGGCTGCTCGACCCGTCGGGCACGGTGCTGGTCACCGGAGCCACCGGTGGCCTCGGCAGCCTGCTCGCCCGGCACCTCGTCACCGAGTACGGCGTACGCCACCTGCTGCTCACCAGCCGGAGCGGCCCGGATGCCGAGGGTGCCGCCGAGCTGCGCGAGGAACTCACCGCACGGGGCGCCCAGGTCACCCTGGTCGCCTGCGACACCGCCGACCGCGCCGCCCTGGAACGGCTGCTGGACGGCGTACCGCACGAGCATCCGCTGACCGCGGTGGTGCACGCGGCCGGTGTGCTGGACGACGCCACCCTGACCGCCGTCACGCCCGACCAGATCGACCGGGTGCTGCGCCCGAAGGCCGACGCCGCGCTCCACCTCCACGAGCTGACGCGCGAGTCGAACCTGTCGGCGTTCATCCTGTTCTCGGGCGCTGCCGGCACGCTCGGCACTGCGGGCCAGGGCGTCTACGCCGCGGCCAACGTCTTCCTGGACGCACTCGCCCACCACCGCCAGGCGCTCGGGCTGCCCGCCCGCTCGCTGGCCTGGGGCCTGTGGGCCGAGCGCAGCGGCATGACCGAGCGGCTGGGCGAGGGCGCCCGGCACCGGCTGGCCCGCCTGGGCATCGCCGCCCTGGACTCCGACCGCGCACTGGCGCTGTTCGACGCCGCCGGCCGGGCGGACGACGCCGTGCTGCTGCCGATCCGGCTGGACCCCGCCGCGCTGCGCGCCCGGGCCACGGACGGGCAGGACGGCGACGGCGTGGCGACGCTGCTGCGCGGGCTGGTACGCGTACCCGTGCGGCGGTCCGCCGCGAGCGACACCGGCGCCGCAGCGGCGACCGGAGGAGCGGGAGCCGAGGGCACGGGCCCGGACCTGCGGGAACGGCTCGCGGCCCTCACCGAGGACGAACGGCACCGCGCCGTCCTCGACCTCGTCCGCACCCACGCGGCCACGGCGCTGGGGCACGCCACCCCGGCGGGCGTGATGGCGGCACGGCCCTTCAAGGACGTCGGCTTCGACTCGCTGACCGCGATCGAACTGCGGAACCTGCTGGGCCGGGAGACGGGACTGCGGCTGCCGGCCACCCTGACCTTCGACCACCCGACCCCGGGCGCGCTGGCGGCGCACCTGGCGGCCGAACTCGCCCCGGCACGCACCGCGTCCGCGGTCGCGGACGGTCTGCGCGGACTCGACGCCCTCGAGTCGGCGCTCACCGGACTCGCCCAGGACGACCCGGAGCGCGGACTCATCGCGACCCGGCTGCACAAGCTGCTCGCCCAGTGCGAAGGGGACGGAGCAGGCGGTGCGGATGTCGCGCTCAGCCTGGCCGACAAACTCGACCAGGCCAGCGACGACGACCTCTTCCAGTTCATCGACGAGGAACTCTGATCCCAGCCACCCATTCCTGACCGACCACTTCACTTCACTGCAATGCATTGCACTTCACTGCAATGCGCTGCAATGCGCTGCAATGCACTGCACATCACTCACATGAACGCTGTTCGGCGTGGAACGCGGAACGCGGAGGGGGAAAGCGTGAGTACGGCAAACGAAGAAAAGCTTCGCGCCTACCTCAGGCGTGTCACCGGAGACCTGCACCAGGCCCGGCAGCGTTTGCGTGAACTGGAGGACGCCGACGCGGAGCCGATCGCGATCACCGCGATGAGCTGCCGCTACCCGGGCGGAGTCGCCGGTCCCGAGGACCTCTGGAACCTCGCCGCGTCCGGCACCGACGCGGTGTCCGCCTTCCCCACGAACCGCGGCTGGGACCTCGACTCCCTCTACGACGCCGACCCGGAGAGCAAGGGCAGGACGTACGCCAGAGAAGGCGGATTCCTCCACGATCTCGACCGGTTCGACGCGGAGTTCTTCGACATCTCGCCGCGTGAGGCGCTGGCGATGGACCCGCAGCAGCGGTTGCTGCTGGAGACGTCCTGGGAGGTGTTCGAGCGGGCGGGTATCGACCCGAATTCGGTGCGCGGCAGCCGTACCGGCGTATTCGCGGGCGTCATGTACGACGACTACGGTGCGGCACGCATTTACGGCGGCACCGCGGCCGAATTCGAGGGCTACCTCATCAACGGCAGCGCCGGCAGCATCGCCTCGGGCCGCGTGGCCTACACGCTGGGCCTGGAGGGCCCGGCGGTGACGGTGGACACGGCGTGCTCGTCCTCGCTGGTGGCGCTGCATCTAGCGGTGCAGGCGCTGCGGTCGGGGGAGTGCACCCTGGCCTTGGCCGGCGGCGTCACCGCCATCGCCACCCCGAGCCTCTTCGTGGAGTTCAGCCGGCAGCGGGGCCTGTCCCCGGACGGCCGCTGCCGGTCCTTCTCCGACGACGCCGACGGCACGGGCTGGGCCGAGGGAGTGGGCATGCTGCTGCTGGAGCGGCTGTCGGACGCCCGGCGCAACGGGCATCCGGTGCTGGCCGTGGTGCGTGGGTCGGCTGTCAATCAGGACGGTGCCAGTAATGGTCTGACCGCTCCCAACGGACCGTCTCAGCAGCGGGTGATCCGGGCGGCCCTCGCGAATGCGCGGCTTTCGGCGTCGGAGGTGGACGCGGTCGAGGCGCACGGGACCGGGACGACGCTCGGGGATCCGATCGAGGCGCAGGCGCTGATCGCGACGTATGGGCGGGACCGGGAGCGGCCGTTGTGGCTGGGGTCGTTGAAGTCGAACATCGGGCATGCGCAGGCGGCCGCGGGTGTCGGCGGTGTGATCAAGATGGTTGAGGCGATGCGGCATGGTGTGCTGCCGCAGACGCTGCATGTGGGTGTGCCGTCGTCGAAGGTGGACTGGTCGGCGGGGGCGGTGGAGCTGCTGACGGAGGCGCGGGAGTGGCCGCAGACGGGGGAGCGTCCGCGTCGGGCGGGTGTCTCGTCCTTCGGCGTGAGCGGCACGAATGCGCATGTGATTGTGGAGCAGGCGCCGGAGATCGAGCGGTCGGCTGTGGTGGAGCCGGTGGCGGTGCCGTGGGTGCTGTCGGCGCGTAGTGCGGGGGCGCTGCGGGAGCAGGCCGGGAGGCTGCTCGCTCGCCTGGGGGAGGAGCCGGAGTTCTCTCCGGTGAATGTGGGTTTCACGCTGGCGGGCCGGGCGCGGTTCGAGCACCGCGCGGTTGTGGTCGGCCGTGACCGGGACGAACTCCTCGCTGGGCTGTCTGCCGTGAACGTCTCGTCGGGTTCTGGTGGCCGGGTGGTGTTCGTGTTCCCGGGTCAGGGTGCGCAGTGGGCCGGGATGGGTGTGGAGTTGCTGGACTCCGCTCCGGTGTTCGCCGAGCGGTTCGCCGAGTGCGCCCAGGCGTTGGCTGAGTTCGTGGACTGGGACGTGGAGGCGGTCCTTCGCGGTGCCTCTGGTGCGCCGTCGCTGGAGCGCGTCGACGTGGTGCAGCCCCTGTCCTGGGCGGTGATGGTGTCCCTGGCCGCGCTGTGGCGTTCCTACGGCGTCGAACCCGCCGCGGTGGTGGGGCATTCGCAGGGTGAGATCGCTGCCGCGTGTGTCGCTGGTGGGCTGATGCTCAGGGATGGTGCCCGGGTGGTGGCCTTGCGGTCGAAGGCGATCGCGGCCGGGCTGGCCGGTGACGGCGGCATGCTCTCCCTGGCGCTCAGCGCCGAGCAGGCTGCCGGGCGGATCGCCGCCTGGGACGGTCGTATCGAGATCGCTGCGCTCAACGGCCCGGCCTCGGTCGTGGTCGCGGGTGAGCCCGCCGCCCTGGACGAGCTGATCGCCGCCTGCGAGGCCGAGGGCGTGCGTGCTCGTCGTATCCCGGTGGATTACGCCTCCCACACGTCCCACGTGGAGCGGATCGAGAAGGACCTCGCCAAGGTCCTGGCCGAGGTGCGCCCGCGGACCTCCACGGTGCCGTTCTTCTCCACGGTGGAGGCCGACTGGATCGACACCCAGGCTCTGGATGGCGGGTACTGGTATCGCAACCTGCGCCGGACGGTCCGCTTCGAGGAGGCCGTACGCGCCCTCGCCGATCAGGATCACACGGTGTTCGTGGAGGTGTCGGCGCACCCGGTGCTCGCCATGGGTATCCAGGACACCGCCGACGAGGCGGTCGTCACCGGCAGTCTGCGCCGCGGCGACGGCGGCCTGGACCGCTTCCTGGCCTCCCTGGGTGAGCTGTGGGTCCGTGGCGTGGAGGTGGACTGGTCTCAGGCGTTCGCCGGCACGGGTGCACACCATGTCGACCTGCCGACGTATGCCTTCCAGCGCCGCCGCTACTGGCTCGACGTCAGCCCGACGGCCGGCGCCGGTACGGCGGCCGTGGGTCTGTCGGCCGCCGGGCATCCGATGCTGGGGGCGGTCATGGACCTTCCTGACGCGGATGGTGTGGTCCTGACGGGCCGGTTGTCGCTGCGGACGCATCCGTGGCTGGCGGATCACGCGGTCGGCGGTGTGGTGCTGTTGCCCGGTACCGCCTTCGTGGAGCTGGCCGTCCGGGCCGGTGACGAGGTCGGCTGCGAGGCGGTCGAGGAGCTGACCCTCCAGGCCCCGCTGACGCTGCCCGAACAGGGCGGGGTCCGGCTGCGGGTCACGGTCGGGGAGCCCGGCGCCGATGGTCGGCGGACGGTCGGTGTGTACTCCTGTGTCGACGGCGCGGCGGAGGCCCTGGCGGAGTCGCCCGGAGACGCATGGACGTGCCACGCCACCGCCGTGCTGGCGCGGGAGGCCGTCGAGGCCGGTGCCGACCTGGTGGCCTGGCCGCCGTCGGGTGCCGTGCGGGTCGAGACCGACGAGCTGTACGACGATCTGGCCGCTGCCGGATACAGCTATGGCCCGGCGTTCCAGGGGCTGCGTGCCGCCTGGCGGCGCGGCGACGAGGTGTTCGCCGAGGTCGAGGCGGCGGAGGAGCAGCGGGACGAGGCGGTTCGCTTCGGCCTGCACCCCGCACTGCTGGATGCGGCGTTGCATGCTGCGCGGCTGGGCGGGTTCTTCTCCGACGGTCGGGCACGGTTGCCGTTCGAGTGGCGTGGGGTGTCGCTGTACGCGTCGGGTGCGTCGGTGCTGCGGGTACGTCTGGTGCCGACCAGCGCGGACGCCCTGTCGCTGACCGTCGCCGACGGCACCGGGCGGCCCGTCGCGACCATCGGCTCGCTGCTGACCCGGCCCCTCGACCGAGAACAGCTCGCCTCGGCCCGAGGCACCCTGCACGACGCACTGTTCGAGCTTCAGTGGACGGCTGCCACGCCGGCGCCGCAGGCCGCGGGCACGGTCACGTGGGCCTTCGTCGGTCAGTCGCCGATCGGCGGGCCGACATACTCGGACTTCGACTCTCTCGCCGCCGGGAAGGACGTACCGGACCTGGTCGTCTGCCGCTTCGCGAGTTCGGCGGACACCTCCGGGACGACCGCGGACGCCGTGCATACGGCTCTTCGTACGGCCCTGGAGCTGGTGCAGGGGTGGCTGGCGGAGGAGCGGTTCGCGTCGTCGCGGCTGGTGCTGGTGACCTCGGGTGCGGTGGCGGCCGGTGCCGAGGACGGGGTGACTGATCTCGGGGCGGCCGCGGTGTGGGGTCTGCTGCGGTCGGCCCAGACGGAGAACCCGGGCCGGTTCGTGCTGGTGGACGTCGACGCTGCCGAGACCTCGTGGAGCGTACTGCCGACGGCGCTCGAGTGGGCGGTGGAGCGGGACGAGCCGCAGCTGGCGGTGCGTTCCGGTGATGTGCGCGTGCCACGGCTGGGTCGGATGCGCGCGGGTGCCGCGGACCCGGCCGGCGGGTTCGGCACGGGCACGGTGGTCGTGACGGGCGCGACCGGCACGCTGGGTGGTCTGGTGGCGCGGCATCTGGTGACGGCTCATGGGGTACGGCGGCTGTTGCTGCTCAGCCGCAGCGGCCCGGAGGCCGCTGGGGCCGCTGAACTGATCGCCGATCTGCGTGAGTTGGGCGCCGAGGCCTCGTTGGTGGCGTGTGATGTCGCCGATCGCGGGGCGCTGGCCCAGGTGCTGGCGGGGATCCCGGCCGAGCACCCGCTGACGGGTGTGGTGCACACGGCCGGTTTGCTGGACGACGGTACGGTGTCGTCTCTGACTCCGGAGCAGCTGGCGGCGGTGCTGCGGCCCAAGGTGGACGGTGCCTGGAACCTGCATGAGCTGACCCGTGGCCTTGGTCTGTCGGCGTTCGTGCTGTTCTCGTCGGCGTCCGGTGTGCTGGGAAGTGCGGGTCAGGGCAACTACGCGGCGGCGAACGCGTTCGTGGACGCGCTGGCCGCTGCCCGCCGCACCGAAGGGCTGCCCGTGGTCTCGCTGGCGTGGGGCTTCTGGGAGCAGCGCAGCGGCATGACCGGTGAGCTGAGCGACGCGGACCTCGCACGCATCGCACGGTCTGGGCTCAAGGCGCTGACCTCCGGTGAGGGACTGAAGCTCCTGGACGCGGCTGTGACTGCGGGGCCGGCGTCGGTGGTGCCGGTGCGGTTCGACGCGGCGGCGCTGCGCGGCCTGGGGGCCGGGGTGCCCTCGGTGCTGCGCTCGGTGGCCGGTGGTGGCCGGGTGCGCCGGGCGCGTGCGAGTGAGCAGGCGAGTGCTGGTTCGGGCCTGGCGGACCGGCTGGCCGGGCTGTCGCCGGATGCCAGGATGCAGGAGCTGTCCGAGCTGGTACGCGGGCAGGTGGCCGCGGTGCTGGGGCACGGCTCGGCCGCGTCCGTGGAGGAGAGCCGGGCGTTCAAGGAGCTGGGCTTCGACTCGCTGACGGCCGTTGACCTGCGGAACCGCCTGAACGCGGCGACCGGTCTACGACTGCCAGCCACCCTCGTCTTCGACCACCCCACGCCCACCGCTCTGGCGAACCACCTGCTGGGTGAACTCACCGGATTCGCAGGCGAATTCACCGCCGAGCCCCTCCCGGTGCGAGCGCCGCTCGACGAGGACCCCATCGTCATCGTCGCGATGAGCTGCCGCCTTCCCGGCGGCGTGACCACCCCCGAGGACCTGTGGAACCTCGTCGTCGCGGGTACGGACACGATTTCGCCCTTCCCGACGGACCGTGGCTGGGACCTGGACGCCCTGTACGACCCGGACCCGGACCGCAAGGGCAAGAGCTACGTCCGTGAGGGCGGTTTCCTGCACGACGCGGCCGACTTCGACCCCGAGTTCTTCGGCATGTCACCGCGCGAGGCACTCGCCACCGACCCACAGCAGCGGCTGCTCCTGGAGACCTCCTGGGAGGCACTGGAGCGCGGGGGCATCGACCCGAAGTCCCTGCGCGGCAGCCGGACGGGCGTCTTCACGGGGGTCATGTACAACGACTACGGCTCCCGGCTCGGCGGTGCACCGGAGGGCTTCGAGGGCTACCTGGGCAACGGCAGCGCGGGCAGTGTCGCCTCCGGGCGCATCTCCTACACCTTCGGCCTGGAGGGCCCGGCGGTGACGGTGGACACGGCGTGCTCGTCCTCGCTGGTCGCTCTCCACCTGGCGGCGCAGGCCCTGCGGGCGGGCGAGTGCTCGCTGGCCCTGGCGGGTGGCGTGACGGTGATGTCGACCCCGACGACCTTCGTGGAGTTCAGCCGGCAGCGGGGCCTGTCCGCGGACGGCCGCTGCCGGTCCTTCTCCGACGACGCGGACGGCACGGGCTGGGCCGAGGGTGTGGGCATGCTGCTGCTGGAGCGGCTGTCGGACGCCCGGCGCAACGGGCATCCGGTGCTGGCGGTGGTGCGTGGGTCGGCTGTCAATCAGGACGGTGCCAGTAATGGTCTTACGGCGCCGAACGGGCCGTCGCAGCAGCGGGTGATCCGGGCGGCGCTGGCGAACGCGCGGCTTTCGGCGTCGGAGGTGGACGCGGTCGAGGCGCACGGGACGGGGACGACGCTTGGGGATCCGATCGAGGCGCAGGCGTTGATCGCGGCGTATGGGCGGGACCGGGATCGGCCGCTGTGGCTGGGGTCGTTGAAGTCGAATATCGGGCATGCGCAGGCGGCTGCGGGTGTCGGCGGTGTGATCAAGATGGTCGAGGCGATGCGGCATGGTGTGCTGCCTCGGACGTTGCATGTGGGCGAGCCGTCGTCGAAGGTGGACTGGTCGGCGGGGGCGGTGGAGCTGCTGACGGAGGCGCGGGAGTGGCCGGAGACGGGGGAGCGTCCGCGTCGGGCTGGTGTCTCGTCGTTCGGTGTGAGTGGCACGAACGCGCATGTGATTCTGGAGCAGGTGCCGGAGGCCGAGCGGCGTGCCGTGGTGGAGCCGGTGGCGGTGCCGTGGCTGCTGTCGGCTCGGAGTGCGCAGGCGCTGCGGGAGCAGGCCGGGAAGCTGCTCGCTCGGCTGGGGGAGGAGCCGGAGTTCTCTCCGGTGAACGTGGGTTTCACGCTGGCGGGCCGGGCGCGGTTCGAGCACCGGGCCGTTGTGGTCGGCCGTGACCGCAGTGAACTCCTCGCCGGACTGGGCGACTTGAACGTCTCGTCGGGTTCTGGAGGGCGGGTGGTGTTCGTCTTCCCGGGCCAGGGTGCGCAGTGGGCCGGGATGGGTGTGGAGCTGCTGGACTCCGCTGCGGTGTTCGCCGGGCGGTTCGCGGAGTGTGCCCGGGCGCTGGCTGAGTTCGTGGACTGGGACGCGGAGGCGGTCCTGCGGGGTGCTCCGGGTGCTCCGTCACTGGAGCGTGTCGATGTGGTGCAGCCGCTGTCGTGGGCGGTGATGGTGTCGCTGGCCGCGTTGTGGCGTTCCTATGGCGTCGAACCCGCCGCGGTGGTGGGGCATTCGCAGGGTGAGATCGCTGCCGCGTGTGTTGCTGGTGGGCTGACGCTCAGGGATGGTGCCCGGGTGGTGGCGCTGCGGTCGAAGGCGATCGCGGCGAGCCTGGCCGGTGACGGTGGCATGGTCTCCGTGGCGCTCGGTGCGGAGCAGGCTGCCGGGCGGATCGCCGCCTGGGACGGTCGTGTCGAGATCGCGGCGCTCAACGGCCCGGCCTCGGTCGTGGTGGCGGGCGAGCCCGCCGCCCTGGACGAGCTGATCGCCGCCTGCGAGGCCGATGGCGTGCGTGCTCGTCGTATTCCGGTGGATTACGCCTCCCACACGTCCCATGTGGAGCGGATCGAGGAGGAGCTGGCCCGGGTCCTGGCCGAGGTCCGCCCGCAGACCTCCACCGTTCCGTTCTTCTCCACGGTGGAGGGCGACTGGATCGACAGCCAGGCTCTGGATGCCGGGTACTGGTATCGCAACCTGCGCCGCACGGTCCGCTTCCAGGCTGCGGTCGAGGCGCTGGCAGAAGCCGGTTTCGAGGCGTTTGTCGAGGTCAGCCCGCATCCGGTGCTCGCCATGAGCATCCAGGACACCGCCGACGAGGCGGTCGTCACCGGCAGTCTGCGCCGGGACGACGGAGGCCTGGACCGTTTCCTGGCCTCGCTGGGCGAGCTGTGGGTCCGTGGCGTGGAAGTGGACTGGTCTCAGGCGTTCGCCGGCACGGGTGCGTACCACGTCGACCTGCCGACGTATGCCTTCCAGCGCCGCCGCTACTGGCTCGACGGGCCCCCCGCCGAGGCCGCCACGGCGACTGATCCGGCCGATGCGCGGTTCTGGGAGGTTGTGGAGAGCGGGGACCTGGAGTCGCTGGCGTCGGTTCTTGGTGTGTCGCCGGACGAGCCGTTGAGGGCGGCGTTGCCGGTGTTGTCGTCGTGGCGGCGGGAGCGGCGGGACGAGGCCCGGTTGGAGGGCTGGCAGTACCGCGTCGTGTGGCGGCCGGTGCCCATGAGGGCCGAGGCGCTGTCCGGTACCTGGCTGGTCGTGGTGCCTGCCGGGCTTGTCGAGGACGAGTGGACGTCTGCGTTGTTCCGGGCCCTCGACGCGAAGGGAGCCGAGGTGCTGCGGTTCCCGGTCGAGCCGGGTGTTGACCGGGCTGGGTTGGCCGGTGCGCTGCGGGGTGTGGCGGCTTCGGCGGGGGTGTTGTCGTTGCTGGCGTTGGACGAGTCGGCGGATGCGGTGGGTGGTGGGGTCTCGGCCGGTCTGGCCGGCACTCTTCAGTTGGTGCAGGCGCTGGGGGATGCCGGGGTTGAGGGGCCGTTGTGGTGTGTGACCCGGGGTGCCGTCGGTGTCGGTGGTGCGGATCGGGTGGCGAGTCCGGTGCAGGCCGGGGTGTGGGGTTTTGGCCGGGTGGCTGCCCTGGAGTACCCGGAGCGTTGGGGTGGGCTGGTCGATCTGCCGGAGGTCTTCGACGGCCGGGTGGAGGACGGGCTCGGTGCGGTGCTGGCGGGTGTTGTTGGTGAGGATCAGGTCGCGGTGCGTTCGGCGGGGGTCTTCGGGCGTCGGCTGGTGCGTGCTGGTGGTGCTGGTGGTGCTGGTGGTGTTGGTGGTGTTGGTGGTGTTGGTGTGGGGGAGTGGAGTGCGCGGGGGACGGTTCTGGTGACCGGTGGCACGGGTGCTCTGGGCGGGCATGTGGCGCGCTGGCTGGCGGGGCGGGGGGTGGAGCATCTGGTGCTGGTCTCCCGTCGGGGTGGGCAGGCGCCGGGGGTCGATGTTCTGTGTGGTGAGCTGGAGGCTTGTGGTGTTGGGGTGACGGTGGCTGCGTGTGATGTGGCTGATCGTGAGCAGGTCCGGGTGCTGCTGGATTCCCTGGGGGCGGCGTCGATTCCCGCGCTGACGGGTGTGGTGCACACCGCGGGTGTGCTGGACGACGGTGTGATCGAGGCGTTGTCGCCGCGGCGGCTGGCGGGTGTGCTGGGGGCGAAGGCGGAGGCCGCCTGGCATCTGCACGAGCTGACCCGGGATCTGGGGCTGGAGGTGTTCGTGCTGTTCTCGTCGCTGGCGGGGACGGTGGGGGGTGCCGGTCAGGCGAACTACGCGGCGGCGAATGCCTGTCTGGACGGGTTGGCGGCTGGGCGCCGGGCTCAGGGGCTGTCGGCCACGTCGGTGGCGTGGGGCCGTTGGGCCGGTGACGGGCTGGCCGTGGGTGGGGCCAGGCAGTCGTGGGCAGACCGTGGCGGGGTCGCGCCGATGGAGCCGGGTGATGCGCTGAAGGCGCTGGAGTCGGTGCTGGGCCGGGGCGAGGAGCAGGTCGTCGTCGCGGACGTCGACTGGCAACGCTTCGCACCGCGGCTCGCGACCGCTCGCCCTGCTCCGCTCATCGCGGAGATCCCGGAGGCGCGTCGCGCGCTGGAGACGGTTGCCGACGACGGTGCCGGTACGGCCGGTGACCCTGCCGAGTCGTTGCGTGCCGAGCTCGGCGGTCTCTCTCCGGTCGAGCGGGCCCGCGCGCTGCTGGACCTCGTACGCACCCATGTGGCCAGGGTGCTGGCGTTCCCGGACGCGGAGGCCGTGGCCGCCGACCGGGCGTTCAAGGAACTGGGCTTCGACTCGCTCACCGCCGTCGAACTACGGAACAGGCTGAAGGCCGCGACCGGCCTGACGCTGCCGGCGACGCTCGTCTTCGACCACCCCACGCCCCAGCTCCTCGCCGACCGCCTGCGGGCGGAGCTGAGCTCCGAAGGGGCCCGGCACTTCGACAGCGTGGTCGGGGAACTCGACCGGCTCGCGTCGGACATCTCCGCACTCGTCGGAGAGGCCGAGGACGACGCCCGGAACGAGATCTCCCTGCGGCTGAAGGCACTGCTCCAGCTGTGCACTCCCGCCGAGGGACCCGAGTCCGAACCGGGCCGGGCGGCCGACAAGCTCGCCACGGCCTCCGACGACGACGTCTTCGACTTCATCAGCAACGAACTCGGCATCTCCTGACCCCCGGCCCCCATCCCCCTTGGTTCCCTTCTCCGCGCACCGCGTGACGACTTCCCGGACTTGGAGTAGTACGGCGTGACCAACACCAGCGAGGACAAGCTCCGTTACTTCCTGAAGCGAGTGACTGGCGAACTTCACGAAGCACGGCAACGCCTCCAGGAAGTGGAGTCGGGAGAGCGCGAGCCCATCGCGATCGTGGGGATGAGCTGTCGCTTCCCCGGCGGGGTCGACTCGCCCGAACGGCTGTGGCAGCTGCTCGCCTCGGGCGAGGACGCCTTCTCCGAGTTCCCCGCCGACCGTGGCTGGGACACCGAGGGCCTGTACGACCCGGAGCTGTCGCGGCCGGGAACGTCGTACGTCCGCGAAGGCGGATTCCTCACCCACGTCGGCGACTTCGACCCCGCCTTCTTCGGGATCTCCCCGCGTGAGGCGACGGCACTCGACCCGCAGCAGCGGCTGCTGCTGGAGACCTCGTGGGAGGCCATCGAGCGGGCCGGCATCGACCCGACGTCGCTGAAGGGCAGCCGCACCGGAGTCTTCGCCGGCACCAACGGCCAGGACTACGCCGCCCTGCTGCGCCGGGCCCCCAAGCAGTCCGAGGGCTACCTCGCCACCGGCGTCGCGGCCAGCGTGGTCTCCGGGCGCCTGTCGTACACCTTCGGCCTCGAGGGCCCGGCGGTGACCGTCGACACGGCCTGCTCGTCCTCGCTGGTCACCCTGCATCTGGCGGTCCAGGCGCTGCGCAACGACGAGTGCTCCCTCGCCCTCGCCGGCGGCGTCACGGTCATGGCCACCCCCGAGACATTCGTGGAGTTCAGCCGTCAAGGCGCGCTCTCCCGCACCGGACGCTGCCGCCCCTTCGCCGCCGCGGCAGACGGTACGGCGTGGGGTGAGGGCGTGGGCATGCTGCTGCTGGAGCGGCTGTCGGACGCGCGGCGCAACGGGCATCCGGTGCTGGCGGTCGTGCGCGGTTCGGCCGTCAACCAGGACGGCGCGAGCAACGGTCTTACGGCGCCGAACGGGCCGTCGCAGCAGCGCGTGATCCGCGCCGCCCTAGCCAACGCCGGGCTCACCACCGCACAGGTGGACGCCGTCGAGGCCCACGGCACGGGCACCACCCTTGGTGACCCGATCGAGGCCCAGGCCCTGCTCGCCACCTACGGCCAGGGACGTCCGGCCGACCGCCCGCTGTGGATCGGCTCCCTCAAGGCGAACATCGGCCACACGGCCGCCGCCGCCGGTGTCGCCGGCGTCATCAAGATGGTCGAGGCGATACGGCACGGTGCCCTGCCGCAGTCCCTCTACGTCGACGAACCCACCCCCCAGGTCGACTGGTCCACCGGCGCCGTCCGCGTCCTCACGGAGCAGCGCGCCTGGCCGGAGACGGGAGGGCCGCGTCGGGCGGGCATTTCCTCCTTCGGTGTGAGTGGCACGAATGCGCATGTGATTGTGGAGGAGGCTCCGGAGGTTTCGGGGTTGGTGGTGGAGGGTGTGGTTGGGGTGCCTTCGGTGGTGCCGTGGGTGGTGTCCGGGCGTGGGGAGGGGGCGTTGCGGGCGCAGGGGGAGGGGTTGTTGTCCTGTGTGGGTGGGGGTGTTTCGCCGGTGGATGTGGGGTGGTCGCTGGCGGGGCGGGCGGTGTTGGAGGACCGGGCTGTGGTGGTGGGGTCTTCGGGTGAGGAGCTGGTGGCGGGGCTGGAGGCTTTGGCGCGGGGTGGGTCGGCTTCGGGGCTGATCGTGGGTGGCGCGGTTGGTGGCGTGGCTGGTGGCGTGGTTGGTGGGCGGTTGGCGGTGTTGTTCTCGGGTCAGGGGTCGCAGCGGCTGGGGATGGGCCGGGAGCTGTATGGGCGTTTCCCGGTGTTTGCTGAGGCTTTCGATGCTGTGTGTGTGGCGTTGGATGCGGAGCTGGGTGCTGGCAGTGGTGTGCGGGATGTCGTCTTCGGTTCTGAGGCCGCTTTGCTGGATCGGACGGTGTTCGCTCAGGCTGCGTTGTTCGCGGTTGAGGTGGCCTTGTTCCGGCTGGTGTCGTCTTTGGGTGTGTGTCCGGATTTCGTGGGCGGGCATTCGGTGGGTGAGTTGGTGGCTGCGTGTGTGGCTGGTGTGTGGTCGCTTGAGGACGCGGCTCGGCTGGTGGCGGCGCGTGGTCGGTTGATGGATGGCTTGCCTGCTGGTGGGGCGATGGTGGCGGTGGAGGCCACTGAGGAAGAAGTGACCGGCATGCTTGCTGGTGGTGAGGGCCGGGTGGGTGTTGCGGCGCTCAATGGGCCTATGTCGGTGGTGGTGTCCGGTGATGAGGACGCGGTTGCGGCGTTGGCGGCGGAGTTGTCGGGGCGGGGGCGTCGTATCAGGCGTCTTGCGGTTTCGCATGCGTTCCACTCGCCGCGTATGGAGCCGATGCTGGCGGAGTTCCGGGCGGTCGCGGAAGGCCTCACCTACACGGCGCCGCAGATCCCCCTGGTGTCGAACCTGACCGGCCGGATCGCCGCCGCAGGCGAGGTCTGCAGCCCGGAGTACTGGGTGCGTCATGTGCGTGAGGCGGTCCGTTTCGCCGACGGAGTGCGGGAGTTGGCGGCGCAGGGTGTGTCGGTGTTCCTGGAGCTGGGTCCGGACGGTGTACTGACGGGCCCGGGGTCGCAGGTGGCCGCGGACGCGGTGTTCGTTCCGGCGCTGCGCAGTGGCCGGCCGGAGGAGAGGGCGTTGCTCTCGGCGCTGGCGCGTGTGTGGGCGCATGGTGTCGATGTGGACTGGAAGGCGGTGTTCACCGGTACCGGCGCCCAGCGTGTCGATCTGCCGACCTACGCCTTCCAACGCCACCGCTATTGGCTCGACGCGCCCGCCCACGCGACGGATTCCGCTGCCGCGACCGGTCTTGGGCTGGGCTCGGTGGAGCACCCCCTGCTCGGCGCTGCCGTCGAACTCGCCGGTGTCGAGGGGCTGTTGCTGACCGGTCGGCTCTCACTCCGGACGCATCCGTGGCTGGCGGACCACGCCGTGGCCGGGGCGGTGCTGCTGCCCGGCACGGCCTTCGTGGAACTCGCGGTCCGGGCCGGTGACCAGGTCGGCTGCCCTGTCGTGGAGGAACTGACCCTCCAGACGCCGCTGATCATGCCGGAGACCGAGGACGTACAGCTCCAGCTCATGGTGGGCGAGCCGGACGCGACGGGACGGCGGTCGCTGACCGTGTACTCCCGCGTCGGCGACGCCTCGGCCGACACGGACTGGACGTGTCATGCGACGGGTGTGCTGGCGGTGGGTGGTGTGTCGGCGTCGGCGGGTGCGGCGGAGCTGGCGGTGTGGCCGCCGGTCGGGGCTGTGGCGGTGGATGTTGAGGGCCTGTACGAGGGGTTCCTGGCCGACGGGTACGGCTATGGGCCGGTGTTCCAGGGGGTGCGTGCTGCCTGGCGGCTCGGTGACGAGGTGTTCGCCGAGGTGGAGCTGGCCGAGGGGCAGCGTGAGGACGCGGCTCGTTTTGGTCTGCATCCGGCGTTGCTGGATGCGGCGTTGCACGGTGTGCGGCTGGGTGGGTTCTTCTCGGACGGTCGGGCGCGGTTGCCGTTCGAGTGGCGTGGGGTGTCGCTGTACGCGTCGGGTGCGTCGGTGGTGCGGGTGCGGTTGGCGCCGGTGGGTGCGGACGCGCTGTCGGTCAGCCTCGCCGACGGCACCGGACAGCCCGTCGCCACCGTGGAGTCGCTGGTCTGTCTGCCCGTCGACCGGGAGCAGCTCGCGGCTGCCGCGGACGCCGCCCGTACGCCGGGGCACGACGCGCTCTTCCACCTCGACTGGACGTCGGTCCAGGCGTCGGCCGTGGCGGACCACGCCTCCGCCTCCGGCCGCTGGGCGCTGATCGGGGACGATCCCGCAGCCGTCGGAGCCCGCCCGACGGCCGGCCGTCACCATGACCTGGCCGCGCTGGGCGACGCGGTGGCCGCCGGTACCGCCCTCCCGGACATCGTCGTCCTGCCCGTTGCGGCGACGTCGGAGGGGGAGTGCCGGATGGCGGAGGCCGCGCGCGCCGCGGCCCACCGCGCCCTGGACGTCGTACAGGCATGGCTGTCGGACGAGCGGTTCGCGGCGGCCGGGACACGGCTGGCGCTGGTGACGCGGGGTGCCGTGGCCGCGGGCCCGGACGAGGGGGTGGCCGATCTCGCGGGGGCGCCGGTGTGGGGGCTGCTGCGGTCGGCGCAGACCGAGAACCCGCACCGGTTCCTGCTGCTCGACACCGACGACACCGAGGCCTCCAGGGATGTGCTGCCGGGTGCCCTGCTGTGGGCGGTGGCACAGGACGAACCGCAGGTGGCGGTGCGCGGTGGCGAGGTCCGGGTACCGCGGCTGGCCCGGGCCGGCCGGGCCGGCGGCGCGCTGGTCCCGCCGGCCGGGACGTCCGCCTGGCGGCTGGAGATCCCGGTCAAGGGCTCCTTCGGCAATCTGGAGCTGCGGGAGTGCCCATCGGCCGAGGAGCCGCTCGCGCCCGGCCAGGTACGGGTCCAGGTGCGCGCCGCCGGCATGAACTTCCGGGACGTCCTGCTCGCCCTGGGCGTGGTGCCGAACCAGCAGGTGATGGGCAACGAGGCCGCCGGCGTCGTCCTAGAGGTCGGCGAAGGCGTGACCGACCTGGCCGTCGGCGATCGCGTGCTGGGTGTCTTCTCCGGGGCGTTCGGCCCCGTCGCCGTCACCGACCGGCGGATGCTCGCCCCCATGCCCGCCGACTGGTCCTTCGTCCAGGCCGCGTCCGTGCCCGTCGTCTTCCTCACCGCGTACTACGGCCTGCGTGACCTGGCCGGCCTGCGCGCCGGGGAGTCGGTCCTCGTGCACAACGCCGCCGGCGGCGTCGGCATGGCCGCCGTCCAGCTGGCGCGGCACTGGGGGGCCGAGGTCTACGGCACGGCGAGCGAGGGCAAGTGGGACGCGCTGCGCGCCGCCGGACTGGACGATGCGCACATCGCCTCGTCCCGCACCCTCGATTTCGAGGAGCGCTTCCGCACGACGAGCGGCGGTCGCGGCACGGACGTGGTGCTGGACGCGCTCGCGGGCGAGTTCGTGGACGCCTCCCTGCGGCTTCTGCCGGGTGGCGGACGCTTCCTGGAGATGGGCAAGACCGACCAGCGCGACCCCGCCGAGGTCGCCGCGGCCCACCCGGGCGTCACCTACCGCGCGTTCGACCTCGGCGACGCCGGGCTCGACCGCACCCAGGAAATGCTCACCGAACTGCTGGAGTTGTTCGCGCAGGGCGTGCTCACTCCGCTGCCGGTCGCCTCCTGGGACGTGCGACGGGCGGCCGAGGCGTTCCGGCACCTCAGCCAGGCCCGGCACATCGGCAAGGTGGTCCTCACCGTGCCCGCACCGCCGGCCGGCAGCGGAGCAGGCACCGCCCTGGTGACCGGCGCCACCGGCACCCTCGGCCGACTGGTGGCCCGCCACCTCGTGGAGCGGCACGGCGTACGGAACCTCCTGCTCGTCAGCCGCAGCGGCCCGGCCGCCGACGGTGCCGCCCAGCTCGTCGCCGAACTCGGCGCTCTCGGCGCCCGGGCCCACCTGGTGGCCTGCGACGTCGCCGACCGGCAGGCGCTGGCGGACCTCCTGGACGGCATCCCGGCCGACCGGCCGCTCACGACCGTCGTCCACACCGCCGGCGTACTGGACGACGGCATGCTGCCGGCGCTCACCCCCGAGCGGATCGACACGGTGCTGCGCCCGAAGGCCGACGCCGCCTGGAACCTGCACGAGCTGACCCGCGATCTCGACCTGTCCGTGTTCGTCCTGTTCTCGTCCGTCTCTGGCGTGCTGGGCAACGCCGGCCAGGGCAACTACGCCGCGGCCAACACCTTCCTCGACGCCCTGGCCGCCGCCCGTCGCGCCGAGGGACTCCCCGCGACCTCGCTGGCCTGGGGCTTCTGGGAGCAGCGCAGCGCCATGACGGGCGAGCTGGGCGACGTCAACCTCGCTCGTATCGCCCGCTCCGGCCTGACCGCCCTGCCCTCCGAGGAGGCGCTGGCCCTCTTCGACACCGCCGTCGCGGCCGACGCCGCGCTGACGCTGCCCGTCCGGTTCGCCACGGCCGCGCTGCGCGCCGCCCAGGATTCTCTTCCGGCGCTGCTGCGCGGCCTGGTCCGCGGCCCCGCCGTACCCCGAGCCCGGGCCGCGGCCGCAGGGGAGCAGTCCACGGCCGGTCTCTCGGCCCTCGTACGGCAACTGACGGGACGCCCGGAGGCCGAACAACTGGCTTCGCTGTCGGAGTTCGTCCGCGGGCACGTCGCGACCGTCCTCGGCCACGGGTCCGCGGCCGCGGTGGGGGAGAACCGCGCTTTCAAGGAGCTCGGGTTCGACTCCCTGACCTCGGTGGAACTCCGCAACCGCCTCAACTCCGCGACCGGCCTGCGGTTGCCCGCCACGCTCGTCTTCGACCACCCGACCCCCGGCGCCCTGGCCGGTCACCTGCGCGACGAACTGCTCGGCACCGTACCCGGCCCCGGCGCGACCGCAGTCGGCCCGGCCGGCGCGACGCCGGCGGACGACGACCCCATCGCGATCGTCGGCATGAGCTGCCGTTATCCCGGAGACGCCGACTCTCCCGAGGCCCTGTGGGAGCTGCTGGCCTCCGGCGGTGACGGCATCACCGGTTTCCCCACGGACCGCGGCTGGGATCTCGACGCGCTGTACGACGCCGATCCCGACCGCCCCGGCACGTCGTACGTCCGCAGCGGCGGATTCCTCCACACCGCGGCCGAGTTCGACGCGGGCTTTTTCGGGATCTCGCCGCGTGAGGCGCTGGCGATGGACCCGCAGCAGCGGCTGCTGCTGGAGTCGTCGTGGGAGGCCCTGGAACGCGCGGGCATCGACCCCACCTCCCTGCGCGGCCACCAGGCCGGCGTCTTCGCCGGCGCCGCGGCCCAGGGCTACGCCTTCGGCGCGGAGCAGGCCGGTGAGGGCAGCGAGGGCTACTACCTCACCGGCAGCACCACCTCCGCAATCTCCGGCCGCGTGGCCTACACGCTGGGCCTGGAGGGCCCGGCGGTGACGGTGGACACCGCGTGCTCGTCCTCGCTGGTCGCTCTCCACCTGGCGGCGCAGGCCCTGCGGTCGGGCGAGTGCACCCTGGCCCTGGCCGGCGGCGTGAACGTCATGGCAACGTCCATGGCGTTCGTGGAGTTCAGCCGGCAGCGGGGCCTGTCCGCGGACGGCCGCTGCCGGTCCTTCTCCGACGACGCCGACGGCACGGGCTGGGCCGAGGGAGTGGGCATGCTGGTCCTGGAGCGGCTGTCGGACGCGCGGCGCAACGGGCATCCGGTGCTGGCCGTGGTGCGTGGGTCGGCTGTCAATCAGGACGGTGCCAGTAATGGTCTGACCGCTCCCAACGGGCCGTCTCAGCAGCGGGTGATCCGGGCGGCGCTGGCGAACGCCGGGCTGTCGGCCGGTGATGTGGACGCGGTCGAGGCGCACGGGACGGGGACGACGCTCGGGGATCCGATCGAGGCGCAGGCGCTGATCGCGACGTACGGGCGGGACCGGGAGCGGCCGTTGTGGCTGGGGTCGTTGAAGTCGAACATCGGGCATGCGCAGGCGGCTGCGGGTGTCGGCGGTGTGATCAAGATGGTTGAGGCGATGCGGCATGGTGTGCTGCCGCGGACGCTGCATGCGGATCTGCCGTCGTCGAAGGTGGACTGGTCGGCGGGGGCGGTGGAGCTGCTCACCGAGGCGCGCGAGTGGCCCGGGACCGAGGGGCGTCCGCGCAGGGCTGGTGTCTCGTCCTTCGGCGTGAGCGGCACGAATGCGCATGTGATTCTGGAGCAGGCGCCGGAGATCGAGCGGCGTGCTGTGGTGGAGCCGGTGGCGGTGCCGTGGGTGCTGTCGGCGCGTAGTGCCGAGGCGCTGCGGGAGCAGGCCGGGAGGCTGCTCGCTCGCCTGGCGGAGGAGCCGGAGTTCTCTCCGGTGAACGTGGGTTTCACGCTGGCGGGCCGGGCGCGGTTCGAGCACCGCGCGGTTGTGGTCGGCCGTGACCGGGACGAACTCCTCGCTGGCCTGGGTGACTTGAATCCCGGGACGGGTTCTGGTGGCCGGGTGGTGTTCGTGTTCCCGGGTCAGGGTGCGCAGTGGGCCGGGATGGGTGTGGAGCTGCTGGACTCCGCTCCGGTGTTCGCCGAGCGGTTCGCCGAGTGCGCCCAGGCGTTGGCAGAGTTCGTGGACTGGGACGTGGAAGCCGTCCTTCGCGGGGCCTCGGGTGCGCCGTCGCTGGAGCGCGTCGACGTGGTGCAGCCCCTGTCGTGGGCCGTGATGGTGTCCCTGGCCGCGCTGTGGCGTTCCTACGGCGTCGAACCCGCCGCGGTGGTGGGGCATTCGCAGGGTGAGATCGCTGCCGCGTGCGTCGCTGGTGGGCTGACCCTCAGGGATGGTGCCCGGGTGGTGGCCTTGCGGTCGAAGGCGATCGCGGCCGGGCTGGCCGGTGACGGCGGCATGCTCTCCCTGGCGCTCGGCGCCGAACAGGCTGCCGGGCGGATCGCCGCCTGGGACGGTCGTATCGAGATCGCGGCGCTCAACGGCCCGGCCTCGGTCGTCGTCGCGGGCGAGCCCGCAGCCCTGGACGAGCTGATCGCCGCCTGCGAGGCCGACGAGGTCCGTGCTCGTCGTATCCTGGTGGATTACGCCTCCCACACGTCCCACGTGGAGCGGATCGAGGAGGAGCTGGCCCGGGTCCTGGCCGAGGTCCGCCCGCGGACCTCCACGGTGCCGTTCTTCTCCACGGTCGAGGCCGACTGGCTCGACACCCAGGCCCTGGATGGCGGGTACTGGTATCGCAACCTGCGCCGCACGGTCCGCTTCGAGGAGGCCGTACGCGCCCTCGCGGGCCAGGACCATACGGTGTTCGTGGAGGTGTCGGCGCACCCGGTGCTCGCCATGGGTATCCAGGACACCGCCGACGAGGCGGTCGTCACCGGCAGTCTGCGCCGCGACGACGGTGGCCTGGACCGTTTCCTGGCCTCCCTGGGTGAGCTGTGGGTCCACGGCATCGACGTCGACTGGGCCCAGGCCTTCACCGGGACCGGGGCGTATCACGTCGACCTGCCCACCTACGCCTTCCAGCACCGCCACTACTGGCTGGGTACCGCTGTTGCGGCGGCCGGTGCGCTGCCCGGGCTCGGGCTCGTGGCGGCGGAGCACCCGATGCTCGGGGCGGCGGTGGAGCTTCCGGACTCGACAGGTGTGGTTCTCACCGGTCGGTTGTCGCTGCGGACGCATCCGTGGCTGGCGGATCACGCGGTCGGCGGTGTGGTGCTGCTGCCGGGGACCGCCTTCGTGGAGCTGGCCGTCCGGGCCGGTGACGAGGTCGGCTGCGAGGCGGTCGAGGAGCTGATCATCGAGGCCCCGCTGACGCTGCCCGAACAGGGTGGTGTGCAGCTGAGGATCACGGTTGCCGAGTCCGGTGCGGAGGGCGGTCGCGCGTTCACCGTGTATTCCCGGCGAGAAGACGCGCCGGCGGAGAGCCCCTGGACGTGTCATGCGACGGGTGTGCTGGCGGTGGGTGGTGTGTCGGCGTCGGCGTCGGCGGGTGCGGTGGAGCTGGTGGTGTGGCCGCCGGTCGGGGCTGTGGCGGTGGATGTTGAGGGCCTGTACGAGGGGTTCCTGGCCGACGGGTACGGCTATGGGCCGGTGTTCCAGGGGGTGCGTGCTGCCTGGCGGCTCGGTGACGAGGTGTTCGCCGAGGTGGAGCTGGCCGAGGGGCAGCGTGAGGACGCGGCTCGTTTTGGTCTGCATCCGGCGTTGTTGGATGCGGCGTTGCACGGTGTGCGGCTGGGTGGGTTCTTCTCGGACGGTCGGGCGCGGTTGCCGTTCGAGTGGCGTGGGGTGTCGCTGTACGCGTCGGGTGCGTCGGTGGTGCGGGTGCGGTTGGCGCCGGTGGGTGCGGACGCGCTGTCGGTCAGCCTCGCCGACGGCACCGGACAGCCCGTCGCCACGGTCGATTCGCTGGTCCTGCGTCCCTTTGCCCCCGAGCACCTCGCAGGCGTGACCGGGACGCCTGACACCCTCTTCCGCGTCGAGTGGACGCCGCTGCCGCGCGCCGCCGCGGCCCACGACGCGAAGGCCGTGTGGGCGGTCGTCGGCTCGCCGGATGCCGTGACCGGTCTCCCGGCCCGGCCGACCGTCCACGCCGACCTGACGGACCTGGTCTCTGCCGTCGACAACGGCGGCGTACTGCCGGGCGCGGTGCTCGTCCCGTTCACGGTGGCGGCGCCGGGCGAGGACACGGTCAGGGCGGCGCACGACGCCGCGTACCGGGCCTTGGAGCTGGTGCAGGGCTGGCTGGCGGAGGAGCGGTTCGCCTCGTCGCGGCTGGTACTGGTCACGCGGGGCGCGGTGGCGGCCGGGCCGGACGAGGGTGTCACGGACGTCGCGGCCGCCCCGGCCTGGGGCCTGCTGCGGTCGGCCCAGACGGAGAACCCCGGCCGGTTCGTCCTCCTGGACGCCGACGGCGGGCTGTGGCCGGCAGACGCGCTGGACGCCGTGCTCGCCGGGGACGAACCGCAGCTCGCGGTTCGCGATGGCGTCGTCTATGTGCCGCGTGTCCAG
>NZ_KQ949046.1:8294-18222 GCF_001514285.1 Streptomyces sp. DSM 15324 | reverse complement strand
TCGTGTCGGCCCTGACCCCCGAGCGGCTCGACACGGTGCTGCGGCCGAAGCTCGACGGTGCCTGGAACCTGCACGAACTGACCCGGGACCTGGGCCTGTCGGCCTTCGTGCTGTTCTCCTCGGCGTCGGGTGTGCTGGGAAGTGCGGGTCAGGGCAATTACGCGGCGGCGAACGCGTTCGTGGACGCGGTGGCGGCCGTGCGACGGGCCGACGGTCTGCCAGGCGTTTCGTTGGCGTGGGGCGTGTGGGAGCAGCGCAGTGGGATGACCGGTGCGTTGGGTGAGACCGAGACGGCCAGGCTCGCCCGATCGGGTCTGGTGGGGTTGTCGTCCTCGGACGGGCTCGCGTTGTTCGATGCCGCGGTGGCGGCGGGGCCGGCGTTGGTGTTGCCGGTTCGGTTCGATCCGGCCGTGTTCCGGGCCATGGGCGCCGGTGCGCCGGCGGTGGTGCGCGGGCTGGCCGGTGGCCGGGTGCGCCGGGCGCGGGTCGGCGAGGCCGCCGACGCAGGTCTGGTGCACCGGTGGGCCGGGTTGTCGCCGGACGTGCGGATGCGGGAACTGTCCGGGCTGGTGCGCGGTCAGGTGGCCGCGGTGCTGGGGCACGGCTCGGCCGAGTCGGTGGAGGAGGCCCGGGCGTTCAAGGAGCTGGGCTTCGACTCGTTGACGGCCGTTGACCTGCGGAACCGGCTGAACGCGGCGACCGGTCTGCGGCTGCCCGCCACCCTGGTCTTCGACCACCCCACACCCGATGCCCTCGTACGTCACCTGTACGGCGAACTCTTCGGCTCCATGGGCGAATCCACCGGCGAACCGCTCGCGGCGCAGGCTCCGCTCGACCGGGACCCCATCGTCGTCGTCGGGATGAGTTGCCGGTATCCGGGCGGAGTGCACTCCCCGGAGGACCTGTGGCGCATGGTGGCCACGGGCCGGGACGGCATCGACGGATTCCCGGTGGACCGTGGCTGGGACCTGGACGGCCTGTACGACCCGGACCCGGACCGCAAGGGCAAGAGCTACGTCCGTGAGGGCGGATTCCTCTACGACGCGGCCGAGTTCGATCCGGGCTTCTTCGGGATCTCGCCGCGTGAGGCGCTGGCGATGGACCCGCAGCAGCGGCTGCTCCTGGAGACGTCCTGGGAGGCGCTGGAGCGGGCGGGTATCGATCCGGCGTCGGTGCGCGGCAGCCGGACGGGTGTGTTCGCGGGTGTGATGTACAACGACTACGGCTCCCGGCTGAAGGTCGTTCCTGACGGCTTTGAGGGATATCTCGGCAACGGCAGCGCTGGCAGTGTCGCCTCCGGGCGTATCTCCTACACCTTCGGGCTGGAGGGCCCGGCGGTGACGGTGGACACGGCGTGCTCGTCCTCGCTGGTCGCCCTGCACCTGGCGGCGCAGGCCCTGCGGTCGGGCGAGTGCACCCTGGCCCTGGCCGGCGGTGTGACGGTGATGTCGACCCCGATGACCTTCGTGGAGTTCAGCCGGCAGCGGGGCCTGTCCGTGGACGGCCGCTGCCGGTCCTTCTCCGACGACGCCGACGGCACAGGGTGGTCCGAGGGCGTGGGCATGCTGGTCCTGGAGCGGCTGTCGGACGCGCGGCGCAACGGCCACAAGGTGCTGGCGGTCGTGAGTGGTTCGGCCGTCAACCAGGACGGTGCGAGCAACGGTCTTACGGCACCCAACGGCCCTTCCCAGCAGCGGGTGATCCGGGCGGCGCTGGCGAACGCCGGGTTGTCGACCGGTGATGTGGACGCGGTCGAGGCGCACGGGACGGGGACGACGCTCGGCGATCCGATCGAGGCGCAGGCGCTGATCGCGACATATGGCCGGGACCGGGAACGGCCGCTGTGGCTGGGGTCGTTGAAGTCGAACATCGGGCATGCGCAGGCGGCCGCCGGTGTCGGCGGTGTGATCAAGATGATCGAGGCGATGCGGCACGGTGTGCTGCCTCGGACACTGCATGCGGATGTGCCGTCGTCGAAGGTGGACTGGTCGGCTGGCAAGGTCGAACTGCTCAGCGAGGCGCGCGAGTGGCCCGGGACCGAGGGGCGTCCACGCAGGGCGGGTGTCTCTTCCTTCGGTGTCAGTGGCACGAATGCGCATGTGATTGTGGAGCAGGCGCCGGAGGCCGAGCAGTCGGCTGTGGTGGAGCCGGTGGTGGAGCCGGTGGCGGTGCCGTGGGTGCTGTCGGCGCGTAGTGCGGGGGCGCTGCGGGAGCAGGCCGGGAGGCTGCTCGCTCGCCTGGGGGAGGAGCCGGAGTTCTCTCCGGTGAACGTGGGTTTCACGCTGGCGGGCCGGGCACGGTTCGAGCACCGGGCCGTTGTGGTCGGCCGTGACCGGGACGAACTGCTCGCTGGCCTGGGTGACTTGAATCCCGGGACGGGTTCTGGTGGCCGGGTGGTGTTCGTGTTCCCGGGTCAGGGTGCGCAGTGGGCCGGGATGGGTGTGGAGCTGCTGGACTCCGCTCCGGTGTTCGCCGAGCGGTTCGCCGAGTGCGCCCAGGCGTTGGCAGAGTTCGTGGACTGGGACCCGGAGGCGGTCCTTCGCGGTGCCCCTGGCGCGCCGTCGCTGGAGCGCGTCGACGTGGTGCAGCCCCTGTCGTGGGCCGTGATGGTGTCGCTGGCTGCGCTGTGGCGTTCCTATGGCGTTGAACCCGCTGCGGTGGTGGGGCATTCGCAGGGTGAGATCGCTGCCGCGTGCGTCGCTGGTGGGCTGACCCTGCGTGATGGTGCCCGGGTGGTGGCCTTGCGGTCGAAGGCGATCGCGGCCGGGCTGGCCGGTGACGGCGGCATGCTCTCCCTGGCGCTCAGCGCGGAGCAGGCTGCCGGGCGGATCGCCGCCTGGGAGGGTCGTATCGAGATCGCTGCGCTCAACGGCCCGGCCTCGGTCGTCGTCGCGGGCGAGCCCGCCGCCCTGGACGAGCTGATCGCCGCCTGCGAGGCCGACGAGGTCCGTGCTCGTCGTATCCCGGTGGATTACGCCTCCCACACATCCCACGTGGAGCGGATCGAGAAGGACCTCGCCCAGGTCCTGGCCGAGGTGCGCCCGCGGACCTCCACGGTGCCGTTCTTCTCCACGGTGGAGGCCGACTGGATCGACACCCAGGCTCTGGATGGCGGGTACTGGTATCGCAACCTGCGGCGCACGGTCCGCTTCGAGGAGGCCGTACGCGCCCTCGCGGGCCAGGACCATACGGTGTTCGTGGAGGTGTCGGCGCACCCGGTCCTCGCCATGGGTATCCAGGACACCGCCGACGAGGCGGTCGTCACCGGCAGTCTGCGCCGCGACGACGGCGGCCTGGACCGTTTCCTGGCCTCCCTGGGTGAGCTGTGGGTCCACGGCATCGACGTCGACTGGGCCCAGGCCTTCACCGGCACCGGGGCGCACCACGTCGACCTGCCCACCTACCCCTTCCAGCACCGCCACTACTGGCTCGACGCCCCCGACGCCGAGGCCGCCACCGCCACCGTCCTCGATGACGTGGATGCCCGGTTCTGGGAGGCGGTCGAGAGCGGGGACCTGGAGTCCCTGGCCTCGACGCTCGATGTCGAGGGCGAGGAGGAGCAGTCGTCGCTGGGCAGCGTGCTGCCGGCGCTGTCGGCCTGGCGGCAGCAGCGTCGTACGCGCTCCACGCTGGACCGATGGCGCTACCGTCTCGCCTGGAAGCGGATTGCGGAGCGACCGGCCGGGACGGCCGGGCCGGGTACCTGGCTGCTGGTCGTTCCGGCAGGGGCCGGCGAGGACGCCTGGGGCGTGGCGGCCGGCGGGGCGCTGACCGACGGCGGGGCGACCGTGATCCCGCTCGCCTGGACCGCGGCGGACGGTGACCGGGAGCAACTGGCCGGTCGTATCAGGGAGATCGGTGCCTTCGACGGCGTACTGTCCCTGCTCGCCCTCGATGAGGCCCCGCATCCGCAGCACCCGGAGGTCCCGCTGGGGCTCGCCGGGACGCTTCAGCTCGTGCAGGCGCTGGGCGACGCCGGTGTGGACATGCCGCTGTGGTTGGCGACGCGGGGCGCGGTGTCCACCGGCGGCGCGGACCCGACGGTGGTGCGGGAGGCGCAGGCGCAGGTCTGGGGCCTGGGGCGGGTCGTCGGCCTGGAGCATCCGCAGCGGTGGGGCGGGCTGGTCGACCTTCCCGAGGAGCCGGAGGAGCGTGCGCTCGCCCGGCTGCGGGGTGTGCTGGCGGCGGACGCGGCCGGGGCCGAGGACCAGCTCGCGCTGCGTGCCGAGGGCGTGTTCGCGCTCCGGTTGCGGCGCGCGCCGGTCGCGCAGACCCGCGCTGTACGGGAGTGGAAGCCGCGGGGTACGGTCTTGATCACCGGGGGAACGGGTGCGCTGGGCGGGCGAGTTGCCCGTCGGCTGGCGCACCGGGGAGCGCAGCATCTCGTTCTGGTCAGCCGTCGCGGCGCGCAGGCGCCGGGTGCCGAGAAGCTCCGTGCGGAGCTGACCGGGATCGGCGTCCGGGTGACGGTCGCGGCCTGTGATGTCAAGGATCGCGCGTCGCTGGCGGGGCTCCTGGAGAGGCTGCGGGCCGACGGGTCGCCGGTGCGTTCTGTGGTGCACACGGCGGGTGCGGCACCGTACGCGAGTCTCGCGGAGACGAATCTCGCCCTGCTGTCCGAGGTGGCGTCGGGGAAGGTGACCGGCGCCGTCCACCTGGACGAGTTGCTGGCGGACGACGAGCTGGACGCCTTCGTCCTGTTCTCGTCGAGCGCCGGCGTGTGGGGCGCGGGGGGCCAGGGCGCGTACGCCGCGGCCAACGCGCACCTGGACGCGCTGGCGCAGCGGCGCCGTTCCCTCGGCCGCCCGGCGATCTCGGTGGCCTGGGGTGCGTGGGCGGAGTCGGGGATGTTGACGGACAACGGGGCCGAGGAGCACATGAGTCGGCTCGGAGTGCCGGCGATGGACCCGGAGCTGGCTCTGGAGGCGTTCCAGCAGGCTCTGGACCACGACGAGGGCTGCACGGTGGTCGCGGACGTGGACTGGGCGCGGTTCGCGCCCGGTTTCGCCGCGGCCCGGCCCCGGCCGCTGCTGGACGACCTGCCGGAGGCCCGGCAGGCGCTGCTCGACAGCGCCCCGGACGATCTCGCGGCCGAGGACGGCGATGCGGGCGCGGGCGCGTCCCTGGCGGACCGGCTCGCGGCGATGACCGGGGCCGAGCGGGACCGCACCCTCCTCGACCTGGTGCGCTCCCAGGCCGCGGCCGTGCTGCGGCACGACGGCGCCGACGGCGTGGGGGAGGACCGGGCCTTCAAGGAGCTGGGCTTCGACTCGCTGACCGCCGTGGAGCTGCGCAACCGGCTGCAGAAGGCGACCGGGCTGCGGCTGTCGACCGGGCTGGTCTTCGACCACCCGACCCCCGGCGACCTGGCCGCCCACCTGCGGGACCGGCTGGTCGGCCCGGAGGGCGACGGCGCCGGGGCGGCGATCGCGGAGCTGGACCGGCTGGAGGCCGCGGTCTTCTCGCTGTCTCCGGCGGACGAGGACCTGCGGACCACGATCACCTCGCGGCTGGAGGTGCTGCTGTCGCGGCTGGGCGGCTCCCCGGAGAGCGCACCGGCCGGTGGCACGGCGGACGCCGATGTCGAGGAACGGCTCGGCGCGGCGAGCGACGACGAGATATTCGACTTCATCAACCAGGAGTTCGGTAAGTCATGACGGCGAATGAGGAAAAGCTCCGCGAATATCTCAGGTGGGTCACCGCCGACCTGCACAAGGCCCGCGCCCGGCTGCAGGAGCACGAGGACGCCGAGCGCGAGCCGATCGCGATCGTGGCCGTCAACTGCCGTTTCGGCGGGGCCGACTCGCCGGAGGAGCTGTGGCGGGTGCTCGTGGACGGCGTGGACACCGTAGCCGCGTTCCCCGACGACCGCGGCTGGGACATCGACAGCCTCTACGACCCCGAGGGCACGTCGGGGCGGCCGGGCACGACGTACGTCAACGAGGGCAGCTTCGTGCGCGGGGCCGCCGACTTCGACGCGGGCTTCTTCGGCATCGCGCCGCGTGAGGCGCTGGCGATGGACCCGCAGCAGCGGCTGTTCCTGGAGGCGTGCTGGGGGCTGATCGAGCGGGCCGGCATCGACCCGTCGTCGCTCAAGGGCAGTCAGACCGGTGTCTTCGTCGGCGGCGCGCCCTCCCACTACGGACCCTCCGCCGGGAACGTCACCGAGGACGTCGCCGGGTATGTCGTCACCGGCGGCTCCGGCGCGGTGCTGTCCGGCCGGCTGTCGTACTTCCTGGGCCTGGAAGGGCCGGCGGTGACGGTGGACACGGCGTGCTCCTCGTCGCTGGTCGCCCTGCACGAGGCCGTGCACGCGCTGCGCCGCCGGGAGTGTTCGCTGGCCGTCGCGGGCGGCGTTGCGGTCATGTCCACGCCGGTGGCGTTCATGGAGTTCAGCCGCCAGCGGGGCCTCGCCGCGGACGGACGCTCCAAGGCGTTCTCCGACGACGCCGACGGCATGGGCTGGGGCGAGGGCGTGGGCGTCCTGCTGCTGGAGCGGCTTTCGGACGCGCGGCGCAACGGGCATCCGGTGCTCGCGGTCGTACGCGGCACGGCCGTCAACCAGGACGGCGCGAGCAACGGTCTCACGGCGCCCAACGGCCCCTCCCAGCAGCGGGTCATCCGCGCCGCCCTCGCCAACGCGCGGATCTCCCCGGCGGACGTCGACGCCGTCGAGGCCCACGGCACCGGCACGACCCTCGGCGACCCCATCGAGGCCGAGGCACTGCTCGCCACCTACGGGCAGGTACGTCCCCAGGGGCGGCCGCTGCTGCTGGGCTCGCTGAAGTCGAACATCGGGCACACGCAGGCCGCCGCCGGTGCGGCGGGTGTGATCAAGATGGTCCTGGCGCTGCGGCACGGTGTGCTGCCGCGGACGCTGCACGTCACCGAGCCGTCGTCCAAGGTGGACTGGTCGGCGGGCGAGGTGGAACTGCTGACGGAGACCCGTGCGTGGCCGCCGGCCGACGACCGTCCGCGTCGCGCGGGCGTCTCCTCCTTCGGCGTCAGCGGGACCAACGCGCACGTCATTCTGGAACAGGCACCGCAGGAGGAGGAGACGGAGGCCGAGCCGGAGCCGGCCGGGACCGCGGGGCCGACGGTGCTGCCCACCGTCCCCTGGGTGCTCTCCGCCCGGGGCGCCGACGCGCTGCGCGCCCAGGCCGCCCGACTGCTCACCCGCGTCGAGGGTGGCCAGGAGTCGGCTCCGGTCGACGTCGGCTGGTCACTGGCCGCCTGCCGCGCGACCCTGGACGACCGTGCCGTGGTGACCGGCTCCACGTCGACCCAACTCGTCGACGGACTGCGTGCGTTGGCGCGCGGTGAGGAGGTCGCCGGTGTCCTGACCGGCCCGACCTCGCCCGGCGGCGCGAGCCGCGTGGTGTTCGTCTTCCCCGGCCAGGGCTCGCAGTGGGCCGGCATGGCACGGGACCTGTGGGAGTCCTCGCCCGTCTTCGCGGCCCGCATGGACGAGTGCGAGCGCCTCCTGGGCGAACTGGTCGACTGGTCGCTGCGCGACGTGCTCGGCGACGAGGAGGCGCTCAGCCGCGTCGACGTCGTCCAGCCCGCGCTCTTCGCGATGATGGTCTCCCTGGCCGAGGTGTGGCGCGCCTACGGCGTCGAACCGGCGGCCGTCGTCGGGCATTCGCAGGGCGAGGTGGCCGCCGCCTGCGTGGCCGGCGTGCTGTCCCTCCGGGACGCGATCCGGGTGGTCGCCCTGCGCAGCCGCGCCCTGCGCGCCCTCGCGGGCACCGGCGGCATGCTGTCGATCGTCGCCTCCGAGGAGTGGGTGCGCGAGCGGACCGAGCCGTTCGGCGAGCACGTGTCGATCGCTGCGGTCAACGGTCCCAACACCGTGGTCGTCTCCGGCGACCCGGACGCCCTGCGGGAGCTCGGCGTGGTCCTCGCCCGGGCCGGCACCATGCGGTGGAACGTTCCCGGAGTCGACTTCTCCGCGCACTCCGCCCACGTCGAGCGGCTGGAGCCGGAGCTGGCCGAGATCCTCGCCGGGGTCGAACTGCGCCCCGCCGAGGTGCCGTTCTACTCCACCGTGACCGCCGGGCCGCTGGACACCGGGGAGCTGGAGGCCGGCTACTGGTACCGCAACCTGCGCGCCCCCGTCCGCTTCGAGGAGACCGTGCGCGCCCTGGACGCCGCCGGACACGACGTGTACGTCGAGGTCAGCCCCCATCCCATCCTCACCATGGGCGTGCTGGAGACCCTGGAGAGCCGCGACCGCGCCGCCACCCCGGCCGTCGTGAGCACCCTGCGCCGGGACGACGGCGGCCTCGACCGTGTGCTCACCTCCCTCGCCGAGGTGTGGGTCCAGGGCGTGCACGTCGACTGGGAGCGCGTCTTCACCGGCACCGGCGCCACCCGCGTGGACCTTCCCACGTACGCCTTCCAACGCCGTCGCTACTGGCTGGACGGCACCGCCGGCGCGACCGGAGCGCTGACCCGCCTCGGCCTCACCGCAGTCGACCACCCGCTGCTCGGGGCGGTGCTGGACCTGCCCGACGCCGCCGGCGCGGTCCTCACCGGCCAGCTGTCCCTGCGGACCCAGCCGTGGCTCGCCGAGCACGCCGTCGACGACGTCGTCCTCCTGCCCGGCGCCGCCTTCGTGGAACTGGCCGCCCGGGCCGGTGACGAGGTCGGCTGCGACCTCCTGGAGGAACTCACCCTCCAGGCCCCGCTGATCCTGCCCGCGACGGCCGGAGTCGGACTGCGCGTCACCGTCGGCGCGGCCGACGACTCCGGACGACGCGAGCTGAGCATCCACTCCCGCCCGGGCGGCACACCGGACGCCCCCGACGACGGCGCGGTGTGGACCTGCCACGCCACCGGCGTCCTGGCCGAGGGCGCCGAGCGGTCCGACCGGGACCTCACCGACTGGCCCCCGGCCGGCGCCACCCCGGTCGACTGCGGCGATGTCTACGACGACTTCGCCGCCGCCGGGTACCACTACGGCCCCCTCTTCCAGGGCCTGCGCGCGGCCTGGCGACGCGGCGACGAGACGTTCGCGGAGGTCGCGCTCCCCCAGGACCGCGCCACCGACGCCGATCACTACGGCCTGCACCCCGCCCTGCTCGACGGCGCCCTGCACGCGGTGGGCCTCGCCATCCTCGACCAGGCGGGCCAGGGCGACACCGCACCCCAGCCGCGGCTGCCCTTCGCCTGGCGCGGCGTCACCCTGCACGCCACCGGCGCGGCGGCCCTGCGCGTCGCCGTCACCCCCGGGGACGGCACCGACGCCGTCTCCCTCACCCTGGCCGACGGCACCGGCCGCCCCGTGGCCGCCGTCGACAGTCTGGTCATGCGTCCGGTCGACACCGAGCAGCTACGGCGGACCGCGAACGCCCAGGACCGGCCGGACGACTCCCTGTTCCACCTCGCCTGGACCGCCCGCGACCTCCCCGCCGCCCCGCGTGAAACCGCCCCCTGGGCGATCGTCGGCGGCGACACACTCGGCGCGGCCGACGCCCTCGGTGACACGCCCGGCCTGTCCGTCAAGCCTTTCGCGGACCTGAGCTCCCTCGCCGACGGCGACACCCTGCCCCCGTTCGTCCTCGCCGACTGCACCTTTGAGCAGGGCGAGGCGACCACCGTCGTACGCGAAGCACTGCGCCGCGCCCTGGAGCTGGTGCAGGGCTGGCTGGCGGAGGAGCGGTTCGCGTCGTCGCGGCTGGTACTGGTCACGCGGGGCGCGGTGGCGGCCGGGCCGCAGGAGCACGTGACCGATCTCGGGGCGGCCGCGGTGTGGGGTCTGCTGCGGTCGGCCCAGACGGAGAACCCGGGTCGGTTCGTGCTGGTGGACGTCGACGCTGCCGCGTCCTCGTGGCGCGTGCTGCCGACGGCGTTGGAGTGGGCGGTGGAGCGGGACGAGCCGCAGCTGGCGGTGCGCACCGGTACGGTGAGCGTGCCCCGCATCCAT
>NZ_KQ949046.1:0-7570 GCF_001514285.1 Streptomyces sp. DSM 15324 | reverse complement strand
TTGTGTCGTCCCTGACCCCCGAGCGGCTCGACACGGTGCTGCGGCCGAAGCTCGACGGTGCCTGGAACCTGCACGAACTGACCCGGGACCTGGGCCTGACGGCCTTCGTGCTGTTCTCCTCCGCCTCCTCCGCCTTCGGCAGCCTCGGCCAGGCCAACTACGCGGCGGCCAACGCCTTCCTGGACGCCCTGGCGACGGTTCGGCGGGCCCAGGGCCTGCCGGGCGTGTCCCTGGGCTGGGGATTCTGGGAGCAGGTCACCGGCCTGACCGGCGGACTCACCCCGACGGACGTCCGCCGCCTGACCCGCGCCGGCATGAGCCCCCTGCCCACCGCCCAGGCCCTCCAACTCCTCGACACCGCCCAGCGGTCGGCCGCCCCGGCCCTGCTGCCCATCCGGTTCGACCGCGCCAGGCTGAACCGCCCGGCCGATCCGGACGCCGTGCCCGTGATGATGCGCGACCTGGTCCGCGTCCCCGCCCGGCGCGCCGCAGCCGCCGGAACCGGACCGGCGGAGAGCGAATCCACGCTGAAGCGGCGACTGGCCGGGCTTCACGAGTCCGAACGCGGGCGCGTCCTCCTGGAGTTGGTACGCACCCAGGCAGCGGCGATCCTCGGCCACACCACGATGTCCGCCATCGAACCCGGGCGCGGATTCGTGGATCTCGGATTCGACTCACTCATGGCGGTTGAGTTCCGCAACCGCCTCACCGCGGCGACCGGCCTGCGCCTGCCCGTCACCCTCATCTTCGACTATCCGAGCCCCGAAGCCCTCGCGGCCCACCTCCGCGCCGAGCTCCCGCTCCCCGCGGACGGCCCTGCGGCACAGTCGCCGGCCACCGTCTCCGCGGAGCTCGACCGGTGGGAGAAGACCCTCGAATCCCTCGCCACGGACGAATTCAAGCGCATGGAAATCGCGGTGCGCATGAAGTCGTTCCTCTCGAGACTGGGCGACGCCACCGGGACGCACTCGCCGCAGGACATGGATGACGACGACTTCGAATCGGCCACCGACGACGAACTGTTCAGCGCCCTCGAAAACGAGCTGAGGAAATCCTGAACGAACGAAAGAACGACCGGATGAACTGACTGGCCGTTTTCACCAGCATGACTTTTACGGGGAGCTGATGCCGCATGTCCACCGAGGGCCGTAATTCCACCGAGGAAAAACTCCGTTCCTACCTCAAACTGGCGACCGCTGACCTTCGCCAGGCCCGCCGTCGCCTGGAGGAACTGGAGGCCAAGGACCGCGAACCCATCGCGATCGTCGGCATGGGCTGCCGCTACCCCGGCGGCATCACCGCCCCCGGACACCTCTGGGACCTGGTCGCCGCCGGCGCCGACGCGGTCACCGGCTTCCCGGCCGACCGTGGCTGGGACGTGGACGCCCTGTACGACCCGGACCCGGACCGCAAGGGCAAGAGCTACGTCCGTGAGGGCGGTTTCCTGCACGACGCGGCCGACTTCGACCCGGAGTTCTTCGGCATGTCACCGCGCGAGGCACTCGCCACCGACCCACAGCAGCGGCTGCTCCTGGAGACCTCCTGGGAGGCACTGGAGCGCGGGGGCATCGACCCGAAGTCCCTGCGCGGCAGCCGGACGGGCGTCTTCGCGGGGGTCATGTACAACGACTACGCGGCCCGCATGCACAAGGCACCCGACGGCTTCGAGGGCCAGGTCGGCAACGGCAGCGCCGGAAGTGTCGCCTCCGGGCGCATCTCCTACACCCTCGGTCTGGAGGGCCCGGCGGTGACGGTGGACACGGCGTGCTCGTCCTCGCTGGTCGCCCTGCACCTGGCGGTGCAGGCCCTGCGGTCGGGCGAGTGCACCCTGGCCCTGGCCGGCGGCGTCGCTGTCATGGCCTCCCCGACCATCTTCGTGGAGTTCAGCCGGCAGCGGGGCCTGTCCCCGGACGGCCGCTGCAAGTCGTTCTCCGACGACGCCGACGGCACGGGCTGGGCCGAGGGCGTGGGCATGCTGGTCCTGGAGCGGCTGTCGGACGCGCGGCGCAACGGTCACAAGGTGCTGGCGGTGGTGCGTGGGTCGGCTGTCAATCAGGACGGCGCCAGCAGCGGGCTCACCGTTCCCAACGGGCCGTCTCAGCAGCGGGTGATCCGGGCGGCGCTCGCGAATGCGCGGCTTTCGGCGTCGGAGGTGGACGCGGTCGAGGCGCACGGGACGGGGACGACGCTCGGGGATCCGATCGAGGCGCAGGCGCTGATCGCGACGTACGGGCGGGACCGGGAGCGGCCGTTGTGGCTGGGGTCGTTGAAGTCGAACATCGGGCACACCCAGGCGGCCGCGGGTGTCGGCGGTGTGATCAAGATGGTTGAGGCGATGCGGCATGGTGTGCTGCCGCGGACGCTGCATGTGGGTGTGCCGTCGTCGAAGGTGGACTGGTCGGCGGGGGCGGTGGAGCTGCTGACGGAGGCGCGGGAGTGGCCGCAGACGGAGGGGCGTCCGCGTCGGGCGGGTGTCTCGTCCTTCGGCGTGAGCGGCACGAATGCGCATGTGATTGTGGAGCAGGCGCCGGAGATCGAGCGGTCGGCTGTGGTGGAGCCGGTGGCGGTGCCGTGGGTGCTGTCGGCGCGTAGTGCGGGGGCGCTGCGGGAGCAGGCCGGGAGGCTGCTCGCTCGCCTGGGGGAGGAGCCGGAGTTCTCTCCGGTGAATGTGGGTTTCACGCTGGCGGGCCGGGCGCGGTTTGAGCACCGCGCGGTTGTGGTCGGCCGTGACCGGGACGAACTCCTCGCTGGCCTGGGTGACTTGAATCCCGGGACGGGTTCTGGTGGCCGGGTGGTGTTCGTGTTCCCGGGTCAGGGTGCGCAGTGGGCCGGGATGGGTGTGGAGTTGCTGGACTCCGCTCCGGTGTTCGCCGAGCGGTTCGCCGAGTGTGCCCAGGCGTTGGCTGAGTTCGTGGACTGGGACGTGGAGGCGGTTCTTCGCGGTGCCTCGGGTGCGTCGTCGCTGGAGCGCGTGGACGTGGTGCAGCCGCTGTCGTGGGCGGTGATGGTGTCGCTGGCTGCGCTGTGGCGTTCCTATGGCGTTGAACCCGCCGCGGTGGTGGGGCATTCGCAGGGTGAGATCGCTGCCGCGTGCGTCGCTGGTGGGCTGACCCTCAGGGATGGTGCCCGGGTGGTGGCCTTGCGGTCGAAGGCGATCGCGGCGGGCCTGGCCGGTGACGGCGGCATGGTCTCCCTGGCGCTCGGCGCCGAGCAGGCTGCCGGGCGGATCGCCGCCTGGGAGGGTCGTATCGAGATCGCGGCGCTCAACGGCCCGGCCTCGGTCGTCGTCGCGGGCGAGCCCGCCGCCCTGGACGAGCTGATCGCCGCCTGCGAGGCCGACGAGGTCCGTGCTCGTCGTATCCCGGTGGATTACGCCTCCCACACATCCCACGTGGAGCGGATCGAGAAGGACCTCGCCAAGGTCCTGGCCGAGGTACGCCCGCAGACCTCCACGGTGCCGTTCTTCTCCACGGTCGAGGCCGACTGGCTCGACACCCAGGCCCTGGATGGCGGGTACTGGTATCGCAACCTGCGCCGCACGGTGGGCTTCCAGGCTGCGGTCGAGGCGCTGGCAGAAGCCGGTTTCGAGGCGTTTGTCGAGGTCAGCCCGCATCCGGTGCTGGCGATGAACATCGAGGGCATCGTGGAGTCGGCGGCTGTAACCGGCAGTCTGCGCCGCGGCGACGGCGGCCTGGACCGCTTCCTGGCCTCCCTCGGTGAGCTGTGGGTCCATGGCGTGGAAGTGGACTGGTCTCAGGCGTTCGCCGGCACGGGTGCGTGCCACGTCGACCTGCCGACGTATGCCTTCCAGCGCCGCCGCTACTGGCTCGACGCGCCTGTCGCCGAGGCCGTCACCGCCGCTGATCCGGCCGATGCGCGGTTCTGGGAGGTCGTGGAGGGCGGGGACCTGGAGTCGCTGGCGTCGGTCCTTGGTGTGTCGCCGGACGAGCCGTTGAAGGCGGCGTTGCCGGTGTTGTCGTCGTGGCGGCGGGAGCGGCGTGACGAGGCCCGGTTGGAGGGCTGGCAGTACCGGGTCGCGTGGCGGCCGGTGCCCGCGAAGGCCGAGGCGCTGTCCGGCACCTGGCTGGTCGTGGTGCCCTTGGCCCTGGCCGAGGAGGAGTGGACGTCTGCGCTGGTCCGGGCCCTCGAGACGAAGGGGGCGCAGGTGCTGCGGCTCCCGGTCGAGCCGGGGGCGGATCGTGCTGGGTTGGCTGATGCGCTGCGGGGTGTGGCGGCTGTGGCCGGGGTGTTGTCGTTGCTGGCGTTGGACGAGTCGGCGCATGCGGTGGGCGGTGGGGTTTCGGCCGGTCTGGCGGGGACTCTTCAGTTGGTGCAGGCGCTGGGGGATGTGGGGGTGGGGGCGCCGGTGTGGTGTGTGACCCGGGGTGCCGTCGGTGTCGGTGGTGCGGATCGGGTGGCGAGTCCGGTGCAGGCGGGGGTGTGGGGCTTTGGCCGGGTGGCTGCCCTGGAGTATCCGGAGCGTTGGGGTGGGCTGGTGGATCTGCCCGCTTCGGTCGACGGCCGGGTTGTGGACGGTTTGGCGGCGGTGCTGGCGGGCGCCTCTGGTGAGGATCAGGTCGCGGTGCGTTCGGTGGGGGTGTTCGGGCGTCGGCTGGTGCGTGCTGGTGGTGCTGGTGGTGCTGGTGGTGCTGGTGTTGGGGAGTGGAGTCCGCGGGGGACGGTTCTGGTGACTGGTGGCACGGGTGCTCTGGGTGGGCATGTGGGGCGTTGGCTGGCGGGGCGGGGGGTGGAGCATCTGGTGCTGGTCTCGCGTCGGGGTGAGCGGGCGCCGGGGGCCGATGTGCTGCGTGGCGAGCTGGAGGGGGCTGGTGTCGGTGTGACGGTGGCCGCGTGTGATGTGGCCGATCGTGAGCAGGTCCGGGCGCTGCTGGATTCCCTGGCGGCGGCGTCGATTCCCGCGTTGACGGGTGTCGTGCACGCCGCGGGTGTGCTGGACGACGGTGTGATCGAGACGCTGTCGGCGCAGCGGCTGGCGGGCGTGCTCCAGTCGAAGGCGGAGGCCGCCTGGCATCTGCACGAGCTGACCCGGGATCTGGGGCTGGAGGTGTTCGTGCTGTTCTCGTCGCTGGCGGGGACGGTGGGTGGTGCCGGTCAGGCGAACTACGCGGCGGCGAATGCCTGTCTGGACGGGCTGGCGGCTGTGCGCCGGGCTCAGGGGCTGTCGGCGACGTCGGTGGCGTGGGGCCGTTGGGCCGGTGACGGTCTGGCTGCGGGTGGGGCCAGGCAGTCGTGGGCGGACCGTGGCGGGGTCGCGCCGATGGGGCCGGGTGATGCGCTGAAGGCGCTGGAGTCGGTGCTGGGCCGGGGCGAGGAGCAGATCGTCGTCGCGGACGTCGACTGGGAACGCTTCGCACCGTCCTTCACCACCGTGCGTGACTCGCCGCTCATCGCGGAGATCGCCGAGGCGCGTCGGGCGCTGGGGGCGGTTGCCGACGTCGGTGCCGGCCCGGTCGGCGATCCTGCCGAGTTGCTGCGCGCCGAGCTCGGCGGTCTCTCCCCGGTCGAGCGGACCCGCGCGCTGCTGGACCTCGTACGCACCCATGTGGCCAGGGTGCTGGCGTTCCCGGACGCGGAGGCCGTGGCCGCCGACCGGGCGTTCAAGGAACTGGGCTTCGACTCGCTCACCGCCGTCGAACTACGGAACAGGCTGAAGGCCGCGACCGGCCTGACGCTGCCGGCGACGCTCGTCTTCGACCACCCGACCTCCACCGCCCTCGCCGGGTACCTCCGATCGCTCCTCCTCGCGGACGGGGACGAGGAAGCGGAGACCCGGACGGAGGACGAGAAGGTCCGCAAGGCCCTGGCGTCCATTCCCCTGGCGCGTATCAGGGACGCGGGTCTCATGGACATTCTGTTGCGATTGGCGGACGTCGATGACGCCGTCGCATTCACCATGGACGAAGGCGAGATCGAGCCCGCCGACGAGGATTCGATCGATTCCATGGACGCAGAGAGCCTGCTCCGCATCGCATTCGAAGGCAGTGATTCCTGACTGATGCGAATCGGCCGAGTCTCCCTGAATTCCTCGAACCTGCGGAGTTTGCCATGAGTAGTACTTCTCCTGAGAAGATCCTCGAAGCCCTGCGCACCTCGCTCAAGGAAACCGAGCGCCTCCGCAAGGAGAACCGCCGGATGGCGGCGGCGTCACGTGAGCCGATCGCCATCGTCGGCATGGGCTGCCGTTTCCCGGGCGGGGTCGGTTCTCCCGAGGACCTGTGGTCGTTGCTTGCCTCGGGGACCGACGCGGTGTCCGCGTTCCCGGCCGACCGGGGCTGGGCCGAGGATCTGTACGACCCGGACCACACGCGGCACGGCCGCAGTTACGTCCGTGAGGGTGCCTTCCTCGACAGCGCCGCCGAGTTCGACGCCGGTTTCTTCGGGATCTCCCCGCGCGAGGCCCTGGCCATGGATCCACAGCACCGCCTGCTGCTGGAGACGGCCTGGGAGACCTTGGAACACGCCGGCATCGACCCGCTGTCGCTCAAGGGCAGCCGCACTGGTGTCTTCGCCGGCACCAACGGCAACGATTACGGCGCTCTGCTGCGGGAGATGCCCGAGGCCGTCGAGGGCTACCTGGGCATGGGCAAGTCCGGCGCCGTGCTCTCGGGCAGGGTGTCGTACTTCCTCGGCCTGGAAGGCCCGGCGGTGACCGTCGACACGGCGTGCTCGTCGTCGCTGGTGACCCTGCATCTGGCGGTCCAGGCGCTGCGCAACGACGAGTGCTCCCTCGCCCTCGCCGGCGGTGTGAGCCTGATGACCACTCCCGGCGCGTTCGTGGAGTTCAGCCGTCAGGGCGCCCTGTCGCCGGACGGTCGCTGCAAGGCGTTCTCCGACTCCGCCGACGGTACGGCGTGGGGTGAGGGCGTGGGCGTGCTGCTGCTGGAGCGGCTTTCGGACGCGCGGCGCAACGGGCATCCGGTGCTGGCGGTCGTGCGCGGTTCGGCCGTCAACCAGGACGGCGCCAGCAACGGCCTCACCGCCCCCAACGGCCCCTCCCAGCAGCGCGTGATCCGCGCCGCCCTTGCCGGCGCGCGCCTCTCCGCGTCGGACGTCGACGCCGTGGAGGCCCACGGCACGGGCACCACCCTTGGTGACCCGATCGAGGCCCAGGCCCTGCTCGCCACCTACGGCCAGGATCGGGAACATCCCTTGTGGCTCGGCTCGGTGAAGTCCAACATCGGCCACACCGCTGCCGCCGCCGGTGTCGCCGGCGTCATCAAGATGGTCCTGTCCATGCGGCATGGCATGCTGCCGCGCACCCTGCACGTCACCGAGCCGACGCGCGAGGTGGACTGGTCGGCGGGCGCGGTGGAGCTGCTGACGGAGGCTCGCGAGTGGCGGGCGGTGGAGGGGCGTCCGCGTCGGGCGGGCATCTCTTCCTTTGGTGTGAGTGGCACGAATGCGCATGTGATTGTGGAGGAGGCTCCGGAGGTTTCGGGGCTGGTGGTCGAGGGTGTGGTGGGGGTGCCTTCGGTGGTGCCGTGGGTGGTGTCGGGGCGTGGGGAGGGGGCGTTGCGGGCGCAGGGTGAGCGGTTGTTGTCCCGTGTGG
>NZ_KQ949045.1 GCF_001514285.1 Streptomyces sp. DSM 15324 | reverse complement strand
GGCCTGTAACCGACAACGTCCCACGGGGGCATGCCGGTCTCCGCCCGGCATGCCCCTTCGACCTCACGGAGTATGGCGTGGCAATCAGCGTCTTCGACCTGTTCTCCATCGGTATCGGGCCGTCCAGCTCGCACACCGTCGGCCCGATGCGCGCCGCCGGGATGTTCGTCACCCGGCTGAAGCAGGACGGCCTGCTGGCGCAGACCGCGGCGGTCCGGGCGGAGATGTTCGGTTCCCTGGGCGCCACCGGCCACGGCCACGGCACGCCCAAGGCGGTCCTGCTGGGCCTCGAGGGGTACCAGCCGCACACGGTCGACGTCGCACGGGCCGAACTGGACGTGGAGCGGATCCGCGACACCGGGCGCCTCCGCCTCCTCGGCGCGGAGATCGGCCCCGCCCACGCGATCGACTTCGACCCGGCGACCCAGCTCGTGCTGCACCGCCGGCGCTCGCTGCCCTACCACGCCAACGGCATGATCCTCTTCGCGTACGACGCCGAGGGGGCGCCGCTGTCGCAGCGGACGTACTACTCGGTCGGCGGCGGTTTCGTCGTGGACGAGGACGCCGTCGGCGCCGACCGGATCAAGCCCGACGACACCCCCCTGCCCCACCCGTTCCGCACCGGCGACGAACTGCTGCGCCTCACCGAGGAGACCGGTCTGTCGATCTCCGCGCTGATGCTGGAGAACGAGAAGGCCTGGCGCACCGAGGAGGAGATCCGCGCCGGTCTGCTGGAGATCTGGCACGTCATGCGGGCCTGTGTCGCCAAGGGCCTGGGCCGCGAGGGCATCCTCCCGGGCGGTCTGAGGGTCCGTCGGCGGGCCGCCGCCGCGGCCCGGGCGCTGCGCAGCGAGGGCGACCCGGCGGTCCGCGCGATGGAGTGGGTGACGCTCTACGCGATGGCGGTGAACGAGGAGAACGCCGCGGGCGGCCGGGTCGTCACCGCTCCGACCAACGGCGCGGCGGGCATCATCCCGGCCGTCCTGCACTACTTCCTCGACTTCGTGCCGGGCGCCGACGAGGACGGCGTGGTCCGCTTCCTGCTCGCGGCCGGCGCGATCGGCATGCTCTTCAAGGAGAACGCCTCCATCTCCGGCGCCGAGGTCGGCTGCCAGGGCGAGGTCGGCTCCGCCTGCTCGATGGCGGCCGGCGGACTGGCCGAGGTGCTCGGCGGCACCCCGGAACAGGTGGAGAACGCCGCCGAGATCGGCATGGAGCACAACCTCGGCCTCACCTGCGACCCCGTGGGCGGCCTGGTCCAGATCCCCTGCATCGAGCGCAACGGCATGGCCGCGGTCAAGGCGGTCACCGCCGCCCGGATGGCCCTGCGCGGCGACGGGCGGCACCACGTCTCCCTCGACAAGGTCATCAAGACGATGAAGGAGACCGGCGCCGACATGAAGGTCAAGTACAAGGAGACCGCCCGCGGCGGCCTCGCCGTCAACGTCATCGAGTGCTGAGGCCATGGGACGGGTCACCGAGCGACGGCGCGTCCTGCGGATCCGCGACGGGGCGTTGGGCAGGCGCCCGGACACCCTCGTCGCGGAGGAGCCGCTGGAGATCCGTCTGAACGGCAGGCCACTGGCCATCACCATGCGCACGCCCGGCGACGACTTCGCGCTCGCCGCCGGGTTCCTGGTGAGCGAGGGCGTCCTGGGCCGGGCCGAGGAGGTGGCGAACATCGTGTACTGCGCGGGCGCCACCCGGGACGGCTCGAACACGTACAACGTGGTCGACGTACGGCTCGCCCCCGGTGTGCCCCTGCCCGACATCACGCTCGAACGCAACGTCTACACCACCTCGTCCTGCGGTCTGTGCGGGAAGGCGAGCCTGGACGCCGTGCGGACGACGGCGCGTTGGCCGATCGCCGACACACCGCCGCTCCGGGTCGCCCCCGAACTGCTGGCGGTGCTGCCCGACCGGCTGCGGGCGGCCCAGCGGGTGTTCGACCGGACCGGGGGGCTGCACGCGGCCGCACTGTTCTCACCGGAGGGCGACCTGCTGGACCTGCGCGAGGACGTCGGCCGGCACAACGCCGTCGACAAGCTGGTCGGCCGCGCGCTGCGGTCCGGCGGACTGCCGCTCTCCCGGAGCGTGCTGCTGGTGTCCGGCCGGGCGTCCTTCGAACTGGCCCAGAAGGCCGTCATGGCGGGCATCCCGGTGCTCGCGGCCGTCTCGGCACCGTCCTCCCTCGCGGTGGACCTGGCGGCCGAGACCGGTCTGACGCTCGTCGGCTTCCTGCGCGGTGCCTCGATGAACGTGTACACGGGCGAGGAGCGCATCGACCTGCGGGCCCGCGCCGCGGCGGGGGGACGGGACGGATGAGCGGGTACGGCCGTACCCCGGCCGGCGCCGGGGTCGCCCGGCCCCCGTCGTGGCCGCCCGACGGCCGGCACCGCCCCCGCCGGGTCGCCATGCTCAGCGTGCACACCTCGCCCCTGCACCAGCCCGGCACCGGCGACGCCGGCGGGATGAATGTCTACATCGTGGAACTCGCCAGACGGCTCGCCGCGCTCGGCGTCGAGGTGGAGATCTTCACCCGCACCACCTCGGCCGCGCTTCCGCCCCGCGTCGCACTCGCGCCCGGAGTCCTGGTCCGGCACGTGGACGCCGGCCCCTACGAGGGGCTCGCCAAGGACGAACTGCCCGCCCGGCTCTGCGCCTTCGCGCACGGGGTGAGCCAGGCCTGGGCGGGGGAGCGCCCCGGCCACTACGACCTGGTCCACTCCCACTACTGGCTCTCCGGCCACGTCGGCCGGCTCACCGCGGCGCGCTGGGGAGTCCCGCTGGTGCACGCCATGCACACCATGGCCAAGGTCAAGAACGCCGGTCTCGCCGAGGGCGACACCCCCGAACCCGCGGCCCGGGTGGCCGGTGAGGCGGAGGTCGTGCGGGCCGCCGACCGGCTGATAGCGAACACCGCCGAGGAAGCGGGGGAGTTGCACCGCCACTACGGCGCCGACCCCGGCCGGGTCGCCGTCGTGCACCCCGGGGTCGACCTGGAGCGCTTCCGGCCCGACGCCCGCGGGGTCGACGCCGGGCGTGCCGCGGCCCGGTCCCGGCTCGGCCTTCCGCCGGACGCCCTGATCCCGCTGTTCGTGGGCCGTATCCAGCCGTTGAAGGCGCCGGACGTCCTGCTGCACGCGGTGGCGCGGCTGCTGCGGGAGCGGCCGGGCCTGCGGGAGCGGCTCGTGGTGCCGGTGGTGGGCGGCCCCAGCGGCAGCGGTCTGACCCGGCCGGAGGGCCTGCAGAAACTGGCGGCCCGGCTCGGGGTGTCGGACGTCGTGTTGTTCCGGCCGCCGGTCGCCCAGGACCGGCTGGCGGACTGGTACCGGGCGGCGTCCGTGCTGGTCATGCCGTCCCACAGCGAGTCCTTCGGCCTGGTGGCCGTCGAGGCGCAGGCCTGTGGCACCCCGGTGATCGCCGCCGCGGTGGGCGGTCTGCCGGTGGCCGTGCGCGACGGGGTGAGCGGCGTCCTCGTACGGGGGCACGATCCGGCGCACTACGCGCGGGCGCTGTCCGCCTTCGCCGACGACCCGGCCCGCTCCGCCGGGATGGGCGAGGCCGCGGTCCGCCACGCCCGGTCCTTCGGCTGGACCACGACGGCGACGGCCACGGTGGACGTGTACACAGCAGCCCTACGCACGTACCGGCCCCACCGCGTGCCGTGACCCGCGTGCCACGTGCCGCGTGCCGCGTGCCGCGTTCCCTGACCCGTGACGTGCGTCTCCAGACCCACCGGCGAGAGGTCTGGCTAGGCATGCCGGTGGCCCCGGTCGGTGTCGAAATCGGTCCAGGCTCGCTCCCACTGGCGCCTGCGACGCACGTCCAGCGCTTTGCGGGCGGTCCACCAGCCGCCCGTGACGAGCAGGCCGGCGACCGTCGCGGCGGTGGCGCCGAGGGCCGCCCCCTGGGATGCCGCCTGGGTCGGGGTGGGCGGGGTGGGCCGGACGCGGCCCGTGTCGTCGAGCCACACCGTGGTGGGGGAGCCCGCCCCGCTGCCCGACGGCACCTTCGCCTCACCCGTCACGGACGAGCCGTCGGGCCCGGTCCAGCGCACGGCCGCCCGCACCGACACGTCCGTCGTCCCGCGGAAGCGCGTCGGTGTCGTGGGCGCGTCCTCGACGAGGTGCGCGGCGGTGCGGTGCAGGCCCCGCGCCTGGTCGAGAGCGGAGCGCTCGCCGAACCCGGCCATCACCACACCCACCACCGGGACCGTCAGGAGCAGCGTCGCCGCCGCCGCGGCGCCGACCCACGCCTCGGCGATGTCGGAGCGCCGCCGCAGCGGGTTGCGCCGCCAACGCCAGAACCACACCCTGCCCCCGCGTTTCGGCATACGTGCATCCCTCCGTGCGGGCTGTGCCCGACCGTCACCTTCTCACGATGACGCATCGGCGTTCGAGGGTGGCAGAGGCCGAACGGGACGCCCCGTGAGGGCCGTCCGGCCCGGTGCCGGTGCGGCGCGCCGCCGGTGGACCCGGTGCGGCCGGACCGAAGGGCCGACGGGGATCTGGACGTTGCCGACATCATGGCGACGCGGCGCCTGACGGCGGCGGCCGAGTCCGCACGCCCGGGCCGGGCCGCGGCCACCACGGCCTGCGGCCCCGCCCGTGGCCGCGTCATCACCCCCGGATCAGTAGCCGTAGATCATCTTGTAGGCGGCCTCCGGCAGGAACTGGCCGGCCGAGGAGCCGCTTCCCACGCCGCAATTGCCGTCGGACTCGCCCGGGACCTTGATCCACAAGAGCATCTCGGCGCCTCCGCCCAGCTGGGTGGGGGTGCCGATACGGCGGCCGGAGGGATTGCACCACTGGCCGTTGGAGCCGTTGCCATTGCGGCTGGTGTCCACGACGAACGGCTTGGTGTAGCCGTACCGTGCGGAGAGTTCCCTGTTGACGGCGTTTCCGTAGGCGGTGTTCTCGGCCGTGGTCAGGTAGTTGGAGACGTTGAGCGAGAATCCGTGGGCCTGCCGGAGGCCGGCTTCGTGAAGGCGCTGGGCCATGGTCGCCGCGCTCGCCCAGGCCGGGTTGCCGGAGTCGAGGTAGACCCAGGTGTTGGGGGCCTGGCGGTTGAACGCGGCGATCGCTCCGCTCAGCATGCCCCGGCGCTCGTCGATCTGGGCCTGGCTCATGCAGCCGTAGTCCCCGAGGGAGTCCGGTTCGAGGACGACGACGGCCGGGCGGCCGGCGATCCCACCCGCGAACTGATTGATCCAGTTCGCGTAGGCGGACGGCGAGGAGGCTCCGCCCGCAGAGTGCCCGCCGCAGTAGTCGCGGTTGTAGATGTTGTAGGCGACGAGGACGGGCAGCTTGTCCCGGGCGTCCGCGGCGCCCACGTACGCGCCGGTGGCGGTGCCGATGGCGCCGCTCCAGGAGCCGAACCAACGGGCCGTCGGCGTGTTGGCGATGGAGGCGTTGATCGCGGACGCCCGGCCGTCGCCGGGGTTGGCGGCGACCCACCGCTTGGCGCTGGAATCGGGGTCCACGTAGAACCCGCTGGTCATGGTCGTCGGGTCGGCCGCGTGGGCGGACGGGGCGGCGGCGAGCGCCAACGGCAGCGAGGAGAGCGCTGCCGCCAGGGCGAGGAGTCTACGGCGCATGACGGGTACCTCGGCTTTCTGACAGGGGTGCGTCCGAAGGTCGGCGGCGAGCGGGGGAAGTGCTCCCGTCGGAAGCGCTTCCCGCGGCACGGTCGGTCAGCAGGTCGAGTTGGTCTGGGTCAGGAGGCCGAGCCGCCACGGCAGGAGGTTGTACTCGCCGCCCGCGTTGGGGTTCAGGCCCTGGTAGAGGTACTGGAGCCGGCAGGCGGGAATGGTGAGTGTCTGGTCGTAGCCGGCACGGATCATCTCGCCGTGACTGATGTCCCGGCTCCAGGCGCCCGAGGGGAAGGAGACGTTGTTCGCCCGGGCGAAGGGGGTGCCCTCGGACGCGGCCAGGGGCGTCCAGGAACCGGCGAGGCCGCCCGAGGTCCAGGAGCGGAAGTAGCGTCGGCCGTCCGTTCCGATGGCCTCGACGAGCAGCAGGTACTGGTTGCCGCCCTGCACCTTGTACACGTTGCTCGCCTCGAACAGGGCGTTCCTGTTGGCGTCCTGGGCGGCGATGACGGTGTTGGTGAAGCCGTTCGGGAACTGGCCGACCCCGGTCCGGGAGCGGTACAGGTGTCCGTTGTCGTCGGAGGAGAACAGGTAGCAGTCGGCGCTGTCGCAGATCACCCACATGTCGACCCAGTTGCCGTTGCCGATGTTGCGCCGGATGATGTCGGGCATCGAGGGGTAGAAGTTGCGCGGCGCGCTCCACCCGTTCGGATTGCTGATGTCGGGGTTGGTGGAGTACGAGGCGTTTCCGGTCTGGTAGACGAGGTACCACAGGCGTTGCGGCGCGAAGTAGAACACCTGCGGTGCGGCCCGGTAACCGGTTCCGACGGCGGTGCGGTCCAGGTAGTGGTGCGTGGCCGAGCCGGCCTGGGACCAGTCACTGAAGTTCAGGTACACCAGGCCGTAGCCGGAGCGACTGGCGACGCTCGCGAACACGTGGTACTTGCCGTTGTACTGGACGACCGTCGGGTCCTTGATCCCGGCGATGTTGTGCGCCGCGTCCGGCTTCGGCGCGATCAGTGTGCCGCTGGAGCTCCATGAGTAACGACTGGGCAGCGCGGCGGCGTCGACGGCACCGCGCGAGACGGCCGGCGTGCCAGGGGTGGCGGCGGGCGTGCCGCCCAGCGTCGTCAGGATCGCGTTGTACGCGGCCTTCTTGCCGCCATTGCGGTCGAACGGCAGCGGGTTCTCCGAGGCCCGCCAGGAGTCGCTGTCGCGGATGCCCCAGACCGTGATGCCGTTGCAGCGCGCGACGTTCATACAGGCCCTGACCGTGTTCGCGTACGCGGTCGGCGACGCCTGCGCGATGTCCAGCTCGGTGATCTGGACGTCCACGCCGAGGGCGGCGAAGTTCGCCAGCGTGCTCTGGAAACTGGCGGGCGGGCCGCCGGTGCCGAAGTGTGCCTGGAAGCCGACGCAGTCGATGGGCACGCCGCGCGCCTTGAAGTCGCGCACCATGCGGTAGACGCCCTGGGTCTTCGCGTCGCTCCAGTTCTCGATGCTGTAGTCGTTGTAGCAGAGCTTGGCCGCCGGGTCGGCGGAGCGCGCGGTGCGGAAGGCCTGCTCGATGAAGCCGTCGCCCAGCAGGTTCTGGAACACCGAGGGGCGGTGCTGGCCGCTGCCGCCGTCGGCGAAGGCTTCGTTGACCACGTCCCAGGAGTGGATCCGGCCCTTGTAGTGGTTCATCAGGGTGGTGATGTGGTTGTTCATCACGCTGCGCAGCGTGTTGGCGTCCCTGATGGAGCCGACCCAGCCCGGCAGTTGGGAGTGCCATACCAGGGTGTGGCCGCGTACGCGCTGCCCGTGGGACGCCGCCCGGTTGGCGATCTGGTCACCAGGGCCGAAGTTGAACGAGCCGCGGGACGGCTCGGTCGTCTGCCACTTCATCTCGTTCTCGGGCGTGACCGAGTTGAACTCCCGGTCCAGGATCCTGGTGTACGTGCCGTCGCCGAGCCTTCCGGCGGCCACGGCCGCTCCGAAGTACCGTCCGGACTGGGCCGCTTGGGCCCCCAGGGTGGAGGCTCTGACGGCGTCGGGTGCGCCGGCCGCGACCCCGGGCGTCACCAGGACGGTCGCGGCCAGCAGGCCTAAGAGCGAGGCTCGGCGACGGCCGAGCCGCTTCAGCGGGTTCATGGTTCTCCTCGTACGGGCGGGTGCGGCACGCGAACTGCGACACGGTGCGCTGATGATCAGTACATGACATGCCGAATCACTGATGCACTGTTCGTGATCTCGAACCATGCTCGACTTGCTGGGCATCTGGATGATTGGGGAGTCCTGAAGTGTCGTCAATACCTCACGCATGATTCGAATTGCATCTCGAAACATTCGAACCGGGAGGGCGGCGAGGCCCTGTGGTTCGGTGCAGGCTGAGGCGCATATGGCGCGTTGTCGGCCTGCCGGGAGGGTTTGACGGTCCATTTCCCCGAGGGGTGTTGACATGCTCGATCGCCTCTCTGATTATCCGTGGCACCCTGAATTTCCGAACGGGGACCGAAACTTCCAACGCGCCCTTCGGTCAAAGGAGCCCCTGGTGCCCACACGACCTGGCGGACGACTGCTCCGCCTTCTCGCGGCCGCCGCACTCTCGGTCGCCGCGTCGGTGACGGCCTCCGCCCACTCCACCGCCGCGGCTGCGCCCGGCAGTCCGGCGCTCACTCCACCGTTGGGCTGGAACAGCTGGAACAGCTTCGGGTGCGGGATCACCGAGGCCCAGGTCCGCCAGGCCGCCGACGCGATGGTGTCCTCGGGCATGCGCGACGCCGGCTACCGGTATGTGGTGGTCGACGACTGCTGGTTCGCCCCGCAGCGCGACGCGGCCGGCAACCTGCGGGGCGATCCGGCCAAGTTCCCGAGCGGGATGAAGGCGCTGGGTGACTACATCCACGGCAAGGGTCTGAAGTTCGGGATCTACGAGGTGCCGGGCGACCGCACCTGCGCGCAGACGAGCGGCGCCCATCCCGGGTCGACGGGCAGCAAGGGACACGAGGTCCAGGACGCCACCACGTTCGCCTCGTGGGGCGTCGACTACCTGAAGTACGACTGGTGTTCCTCCAGCGGCACCCGGGACGAGCAGGTCGCCAGGTTCACGCTGATGCGCGACGCCCTGCGCGCCACCGGGCGGCCGATCGTCTACAGCATCAACCCCAACAGCTTCCACGCCATCACCGGGGCCACCTACAACTGGGGCGAGGTCGCCGACCTGTGGCGCACCACCGAGGACCTGCTCGACATCTGGCAGAACGGCAACACCAACAGCTACCCGATGGGCGTCGGCAACGTCCTGGACATCACCGCGCCGCTGGCGGCGCAGTCCGGCCCCGGACACTGGAACGACCCCGACATGCTGGTCGTCGGCCGCCCCGGCCTGTCACTGACCGAGTCCCGCTCCCACTTCGCCCTGTGGGCGCTGATGGGCGCCCCGCTCATGGCCGGCAACGACATCCGCACCATGTCCGCCGACGTGAGCGCGATCCTGCGCAACCCGCGTCTGCTGGCGGTGAACCAGGACGCGCTGGGCGCGGGCGGGCGCAGGGTGCGTGACGACGGCAGCACCGAGGTGTTCGCCAAACCCCTGTCGGACGGCTCGGTCGCGGTGGGCCTGTTCAACCGCGGAGGGGGCACCGCGACCGTCACCACGACGGCCGCGCAGGTCGGCCTGTCCGGCGGCTCGTTCACCCTCACCGACCTGTGGACCGGCGGTACGTCGAGCACGTCCGGGCAGATCTCGGCGAGCGTCCCCGCGCACGGGGCCGCCGTGTTCCGGGTCAGCGGGGGCAGCCCGCTGGCCGCCACCACCTCGCGTCTGCGCGGCACCGCGTCAGGCCGCTGCCTGGACGTCGACAACGCCTCCACGGCGGCCGGGGCCACGGCCCTGATCCGGGACTGCCACACCGCCGCCGACCAGCTGTGGACCACGTGGGCCGGCGGCGAGATCCGCGTCTTCGGCGACAAGTGCCTGGACGCCTACGACCAGGGCACCACCAACGGCACCCGGGTCATCACCTGGGCCTGCAACGGCCAGGACAACCAGAAGTGGACCGTCGGCTCCGACGGAACGATCCGCAACGTCCACGCCGGGCTCTGCCTCGACGTCAACGGTGCCGGCACCGCGAACGGGACCCCGCTGGTCCTGTGGACGTGCAACGGCCAGGCGAGCCAGAAGTGGAATCGCGCGTGACGACGGCACCGCACGGGGGCGCGGCGTAGGCGACGACAGCAGCGCCGTCGCAGGCGCCCCCGGGGTCACGACAACGGCTGGGCCCGAGCCGGCCGGGTGACTCGGCTGGGCCCGAGCCGGCGGGGTGACCGGGTCGCCTGCCGGGTGACTCGGCTGGGCCCGAGCGGGCCGAGTGACCGGCCCACCGGCCGGGTGACCGGCTCGCCTGCCGCGAGGCCGGCCCAGCCCCTCACCGCGGTGTTCTGGACGCTCCGCGCCCGGGGCGACCTCGGGCCATGGCCAGCACGGCGGAGATCAGGGCCCGCAGACAGACCCTCTCGGCCTCCTCGTCCGGCAGGGAGAGGTGCCGCATCGTCAGCCCGTCGAAGCCCGCGAGGAAGAACCTCGCGATCGTCTCGGCGGGCTGGGCGAGCTCGTGCCCGGCGCGCTCGGCGGCCTCGCTGATCAGGTCTCGCCGCCTGGCCCCTGGTGCGCCGGCTCCCGGACGGGCCCGCGGCGCAGGGTGCCGCCTCCGCCGGTACGGGAGGCACCACCGGTGTCAGGCCGACGGCGGTCCTGCTCCTGGGGACCGCGCTCCTGTGGACCGTCACCCAGGGCGCGTGGTCGTACGCCTCGGTCCTGGGCCGTCAGCACACCGGGATGTCGCCCTCGGCCGTATCGGCCGTCCTCGCGGTCTCGAGCGTCGTGGCGCTCGTCGGCGCGGTGGTGGGTCCGGTGGCGGCGCGGCGCTTCGGGCGCCTGCGGTCCATGGCCGCCTTCGTCATGGCACAGGCCCTCGCGATGGCGGGCCTGATCCTCACCCACGACCCGGTGCTCTTCACCGTGGCGGCCGTCCTCCGGCAGGCCTGCCAACTGGCCGTCCTGGTGCAGATGCTGGCCGCCGCGGCGCTCATCGACCCGACCGGACGCCTGGTCGCCTCCCTCAGCGGCGCCGGCGCCCTGGGCACCGGCACCGGGCCCCTGGCCGTCGGCGCCGTGCTCGACACCGCAGGGGCCGGGGTGCTCGGCCTCGTCCTGGCGCTCGGCACCCTCGTCGCCTCGCTGCCCCTGCTCCGGATGACGGTGTCCGAACCTTCACCGTCGCCCCAACCCCTTGTCCGCTCAGGTGGAACAAGTGGAAGCGGGGGTGACGCGGCAGCCGCTTCGTGACCGGCCGTCCAGGGCGGCGAACAGGCTGTCGTGCCGTGCCGGACGGAGGAACAGGGCCCGCCACTCGCACACCGTCTCACGCGAGTAACCGGGCCCCTGCCGTCTCGCCCGGCGGACTCAGAAATCGTGCTGAGCGGGAAGGTCTGCTCGCACCAGCCGGACTCGCTCGGCTGGTATGCGGGAGGGGAGATGGACGAAGCCGTTGCCGTTGTCGAGGAGCAACCCCTCGTCGATGCCGTCCACGGACCAGAGATCGACCGGCCCACCGGTGTTGTTGATCCGAAGGAAGAACCGTACTTCTTCCTCACCCCGACAGACGAAGACCCCTTCCACCTCTGGCTGGCGGCTGCCGGCGATTCCCCGGGCGGCGCCCATGCGGGCCCAGTCCAGGCCATGCCGGGCGATCGACCGCCGGTTGAGCACGGACGAGAGGTGGAAGAGGTTCGACGCATCAGGCACGGCAGGAGTACAGGAAGCCGCGAGGAGACGAGACCGGGTCAGACCGGCAGGTGGAACTGCTGGTCGGCCGTACCGGTGCAGGACCGGATCTGCAGCCGGGCGTTGTCGGCGGTGGACATCTCGGTGACGTCCAGACACGTGCCCGAGGCCGGGGTCGACGCGGTGTGGGGGACCGAAGCGCCGGCCTCCGCGCGCGGCATCCTGCGTACCTGCATTCACCGGCTCCGGAAGGTGCTGGAGCCCGCCGGGGACACGTCGTCGTCCATGATCCGTGCCGCGGGGGACGGCTATCAGCTCACTTCGCCGGGCGAGCTGGATCTGAGCGTCTTCCGGGAGCTGTTCGCCCGGGCCGAGCGGGCGCGGGGGGCGGGAGACGCACAAGGCGCGGCGACGTGCCTGGGTGATGCGCTGGCTCTGTGGCGGGGGGCGGCGTTGGCCGGTATCCGGGGCGAGTACGCGGACAGCCAGCGGCAGCGGCTGAACGAGTCGTCCGGGGGACGGGCAGATCGCCGCCCGTCCCCCGGACCGGTCCAGGGGAGGCAGGGGGGGCACGGCGGCCCCGGGTCTCCTACCGCTTGTGGCCGTTGCCGTGTCCGTTCGGATGCAGGACCACCTTGGTCCAGCCCTCGTCACGGGCGTCGAAGTGCTCGTAGGCCGTGGGGGCCTCGTCCAGGCTGAGCTCGTGGGAGACGACGAAGCTCGGCTTGGCCCTCCCGCCGGCGATCAGGTCCCGCAGGGCCCGGTTGTACTTCTTCACCGGCGCCTGCCCGGTGCCCATGCGCTGGCCCTTGAACCACATCATGCCGAAGTCGATCGGCACCTTCCCCTGGGCTTCCAGCTCGTCCTGCGCCTCTGCGCCGCCGGGGTCCTGGGGCAGGAACACGCCCACCACGCCGATGTCGCCCGTGAACCTGACCGAGTCGATCAGGCCGTTGAGCGTGAGTTTGGCGTCCTCACGCCCCTCGGCATCGTGTGCCTGGTAGCCGACGCATTCGCAGCCGTTGTCGGCGCCCAGGCCGAGGGTGGCCTCCTTGACGACCTCCGCCGGGTCCTGCTCGGCGGTGTTGACCGGGATGGCCCCGAGCTCCTCCGCCTTGCGCAGCCGGTCGGGCTGGTGGTCGGCCACCCAGACACGGCCGGCGCCTTTGAGCAGGGCGGAGTACGTCGCCATCAGCCCGACCGGACCGGCCCCGAAGACGATCGTCTGGTCGCCCGGCTTGACGTGGGCCATCTCGGTGGCGTGATAGCCGGTGGGGAAGATGTCGGCGAGCATCACGTAGTCGGTCTGCCGCTCGGCGGCGTCCTCGCCGAGGCGCAGCGCGTTGAAGTCGCCGTAGGGCACGCGCAGCAGCTCTGCCTGGCCGCCCTGGTAAGGGCCCATGTCGGCGAATCCGTAGGCGGCTCCCGCGAGGGCGGGTTCCGGCTGCATGGTCAGACAGTAGTTGGTCAGCCCCTGCTCGCACTGCTTGCAGAAGCCGCAGGCGATGTTGAAGGGCAGGACCACGTACTCGCCGACCTGGACCTTGCGCACGGCCGAGCCGACCTCCACGACCTGGCCCAGGTTCTCGTGTCCCAGGGTGCGGCCGGACTCGAACGAGGTGCGGCCCTCGTACATGTGCAGGTCGGAACCGCAGATGTTGGTGGTGGTGATCTTGACGATGATGTCGCAGGGGTGCTCGATCTTCGCGTCAGGTACGTCCTTCACTGTGACCGTTCGCGGTCCTTCGTATACCGCGGCTTTCATGGTGACTTCCCTTGGTGTCGCGAGCATGGCCGTGATGGAAGAGGCGCAAGGAGCCGGACTCTCGGAAGTTCTGTGACGGCGTCCTGGGCTCCGGCACGCCTTTGCGGGCCGTTCACCTGGATCAGGTGGAACGGTCGTCTCGCCGCCGGTCCCCGCCGGGCGGCGCTTCGGCGCTCCGGTGCTTCGGCGCTCCCACGGCGTTTTGTCCGGGTCCCCCTCGGTCCCCGACGCGAAACCCACCCGCTAGTCGCCGTGGTCGTCCTGCAACAGCACGCTGCGACGCTCCTGCTCGCGCTTGGAGTAGGCGGCTGCCCGGATCGCCTCGTCGCTCTCCAGGCCCGATCCCAGAGCGCCGCCCACCGTGGCGACCGAAGCGACGAACCAGGCCAGCGTCCAGTATTCGGTGGCGTTCAGCGGGGTTCGTGTCGTGGAGGCGAACACCTGGCGGTTGAGGATGAACAGCGCCCACACCAGGTTGATGACGACCAAGCCCACGTAACAGACGATCACCCCGATACCCACGGTCACGACCGTGGAGGCGTTGTACAGAGCCGTCCGCTTCCTCGCCTCGGGCGAAACCTGATCCGTTCGATGCCACAGGTCCGCGTCCACGATCAGCCAGCCGATCATGAGAGCGACGGACCCGACGGTGGCGATCACCAGCCTTGGCGTGCTCAGGTAGGCGGCCAGGTTCCAGATGGTGGAGTTCACGGTGGCGACTGCTCCCGTGGCGAGTGCGGCGGCCAGGGCTTTCGACAAGCCCGGCACCAAGCGCCACGGCCGGTTGGCGCGGACCATGCCGAGGAGCACCCTCACATAACCGCGCGGCCCACTGACGACGTACCGCAGATCGGCGATCTCCTCCTCACCGACCCGGCCCTCACGCACGGGCGTGAGACGACCGATGAAGGGCCCCCCGAGCGGCTGACTTCCCGGATGCCCCTCAGCCCCCGTGGCCAGCGGGCCCACCAGACTGAGCACGGCTTCTTCCACGGCCTGCCGGGCCCTCGTCTGGAGCCGGAACCCCCCGAGCGAGGGAAGAGACAGCAGCGCCAAGCCGTGTTCGTGACTCAGGTCCACCACGAGCTTGCGCCCCTGTGAGTGCAGCGGAAGGTCGGTGAGGGCCACGACGATGTCCCAGTCCCCGTCACCACCGCGGTCCATGATCCGGTGCATCAAGGTGGCCGGGTCCTCGGCCCCTGCGGTGAAGGGCTCACTCACCACGTCGACGTCGAATCGTCGTCCCCGGCCCGACCTGGCGGCGAGCCGATCAGGAAGCGTCCGGGCCATGCGCTGCGCGATATCCGTCGGCGCATCCGGATCCGCCAGAAGAGCCACGACCGTACGGTCCTGTGACGACACCCGCATGGCTCCCTCTGGTTGTCCGCCCCCGCGATCGCGAGTGCTCACAGGATGCCCCGAGGTGACACCGACGCCGCGTGACACGCTGGCCCCTGCCGGCAGGTGCAGGCGTACGGTCGGATCCCAGGTGGGCAGGGCCTTGGTGGGCAGGGCCCAGGTGGGCAGCGGCCCGCTGACGGCGCCTGTCGCGCGGTTCCCGGCGCGATCGGCCGGGTCGACCGGCATCCCATCGGCCGGACCCCTGATCCAGCCCGCCACCTACACGCGGATGCCCGACGTGGTGCGCAGGCTCGCGATCGTTCCGGCCGAGGCATCAGCCCGGTCCGCCCAGCACGATCTTCCACACCCGGGTCGCCACCTGGAGGTTCAGACGGTCCTCGACGTCCGCGAGGTCGTGGCCGCTGATGTCGCGGATGCGCTGGAGCCGGTAGCGCAGCGTGCTGCGGTGGATCGTGAGGGAGTCGGCGGTCTCGTCGTAGTTGCCGCCGCAGTCGAAGTACCGGGAGAGGGTCTCGACCATGGTCGCGTGGTGCCGGGAGTCGTAGTCGATGAGCTGCCCGAGCCATTCCTGGACGAACGTCTGCAGTTCCTCGTGACCGCTGCCGGGCCCCAGGATGCGGTAGAGACCGAGCTCGTCGAAGAACGAGGTGCCGTAGCGCTCGAGGGAGTGGCGGCGCACGTCCAGGGCGCGCTGCGCCTCCTCGTAGTGGTGGGGGATGTCGTCCACGGAGTCGCAAGGGGCGCTCACCCCGATCGTCCCTGACCGTGTCCCGTTCTCCCGGGCGAGCGCCTCGTACAACGCGCGCGCGTGCGGCCTGTCGCCGGCGATGAGGACGACGTGGTCGGAGCGGCGGGTCAGCAACGAGCGCATGCCCACCGCGGCGGCCACCCGACCCACGGTCTGCGCGAAGGAATCGTCCGCGGTCCGGTTCGACCACTGCACCACGACGATGTAGTGGCTGCCGTGCAGGTCGTGTCCGACTGCCTCGGACCGGGCGTAGGCGCTCGGCTCGTCCGTCCCTGCCAGGAGGTCGTCGGCCAGCTCGCGGCGCAGCCTGAGCTCCACCTCGGCCAGATTGCGCAGGTGCGTCAGCTCCAGGGCGAGCGAGGTGGCGGCGTGTCCGAGCGCGAGGACGGTGTGCTCGTCGGCCTCGTCGCGGGCGTCGACCAGCGCCAGCACGCCCAGGATCTCGCCGTGCGGGCGGATCAGGGTGATCAGCCGGTCCCTGATCCGCACCGGCCCGGCCTGACGGGCGACGGCGTGCAGGGTTTCGTCGTGGTACGCGGGGTCCGGTTCGGGATAGGGGACGGGGCGGCCGGGGCCGGTCCAGCACCTCAGCCGACCGAAACGGTCCTCGACCAGCGCGGGAAGTCCGGTGAGCCCGTACAGCGCGCGGGTGACGGCTTCCTCGCCGCCACCCGAGGCGGCGACGTCGGCCATGAGAGCGTGGACGGCTCGCTCGTAGCCCAGCTCGGCCACCGCGGAGATCAGTTGCCGTTGGAGGGCTGTGCGTTCCTCCCTCAGCCGGTGCAGCTCCCGCGCGTCCTCGCGTCGGCGGCGGTGTGCGAAGGCGACCGACATCGCGGCAGCGGTGTGCCGGACGAGCATCGCGAGCAGGGATCGCTCGGCCCGGGTGGGCCGGGAGCGGGACGTGACCACGAGGTAGCCGTGGAGTCCCTCAGGTCCGCGTAGCGCCAGTGCCCGGCCCCAGGGTCGGCCGGGCACGGTCACCTTGCCGTCCTCCCCGGCCAGCTCCCACACCCTGCGGCCCAGGGCCGAGGCATGTGTTCGCCCGTTCCTCGGGCTGGGGACCAGGTCGCCGCCCACCTTGAGGTATCCGGCCTCGGCGCTGTACGGGCCCCTGGCGCCTATGTGATCCATGGCCAGGCGCAGGATCTCGTCTTCGTCCGGAGCGTCGAACTGGGCGCGGGAGAGCACGACCAGTTCGTGGAGGGCGGAGGCGGCTGCGGTGGGAGCGGGCAGCCGGGACCGCCCGGGCGCGGCCGTGGGGCGCCGCCGGGCGCTGCCCTCCGGAAGGCCGCCCTTCCGGTCGGAGTAGCGGTGGTACAGGCTGGGCGCCCGACTGCCGATCATGGGATCACTCCTTCTTCGGAGGCGAGCGGCTTTTCGCGTACCCGTTTCCGGGGCGCCGTACCCGAGGCGTGGCTCCCCGGGTCGGCCCACGGAGACGCGGGGGTTCCTTCTCTCGTCCTCGTGGGGCGACCGGACCCCGGCATTCCTGACCCGTCAGGCGCAGGCGTGGAGCGATCCGGTTCGTCACCCTGGGGTAGTCCAGACCTTCCGTGCGCACAGGTGGGGTGACAGGGGGGTCCCACCTGCGATCCGGAGAGTCGACGCAGGCGCCGCACCCGGAGGAGTTCCTCATGGCCAAGGCAGTGGGCATCGACCTGGGCACCACCAACTCGGTGATCGCCGTGTGGGAGGGCGGCGAGCCGTCCGTCGTGCCCAACAGCGAGGGCAACCGCACGACACCGTCCGTGGTGGCCTTCACCGACACCGGGGAGCGTCTGGTGGGCCAGCTGGCCCGACGCCAGGCGATCCTCAACCCGAAGGGCACGATCTACTCGGCCAAGCGGTTCATCGGCCGGCACTTCGACGAGATCTCCGACGAGGCCAGGGCGGTGGCGTACGACGTCGTCGAGGGCGAGGGCGGGGCGGCCCGCTTCAAGGTGCGCGACAAGCTGTACGCGCCTGAGGAGATCAGCGCACAGGTGCTGCGCAAACTCGCCGACGACGCGTCCAAGCAGCTGGGGGAGCGGGTCACGGAGGCGGTCATCACCGTGCCCGCCTACTTCAACGACGCTCAGCGCACCGCCACCAAGGACGCCGGACGGATCGCCGGACTGGAGGTGTTGCGGATCATCAACGAGCCGACGGCGGCCGCCCTCGCGTACGGCATGGACAAGAAGGAGCACGAGACCGTCCTCGTCTTCGACCTGGGCGGCGGCACCTTCGACGTGAGCATCCTCGACGTCGGCGACGGCGTGGTGGAGGTGCGCTCCACCGCCGGAGACAGCCACCTGGGCGGCGACGACTTCGACCGGCGCCTGGTGGACCACCTCGCGGACGACTTCCAGAAGGAGAACGGCATCGACCTGCGCAAGGACCCGCAGGCGCTGCAACGGCTGTTCGAGGCGGCGGAGAAGGCCAAGACCGAGCTCAGTTCGGTGACGCAGACGCAGATCAGCCTGCCGTTCATCACCGCCGACGCCTCGGGCCCCAAGCACCTCACCGACTCGGTCATGCGGTCCACTTTCGAGCAGATCACCGGCGACCTGGTGGAGCGTTGCCTGGGACCGGTGCAGCAGGCGATGGCCGATGCGAAGGTCGGCGAGAGCGACATCGACGAGGTCATCCTCGTCGGCGGTTCCACGCGCATCCCCGCCGTCCAGACCCTGGTCCGCCGGCTGACCGGCGGCAAGGAACCCAACATGAGCGTCAACCCCGACGAGGTCGTGGCCCTGGGCGCCGCGATCCAGGCCGGGGTGCTCAAGGGCGAGGTCAAGGACGTCCTGCTGCTCGATGTCACACCCTTGTCGCTGGGCGTGGAGACGCGCGGCGGAGTGATGACGAAGATCATCGAGCGGAACACCACCATTCCGGTGCGCCGCAGCGAGACCTTCTCCACCGCCGAGGACAACCAGCCGGCCGTCGACGTGGTGGTCCTCCAGGGCGAGCGCGAGCGGGCCGCCGACAACCGGGTGCTGGGCCGGTTCCAGCTCACCGACATCCGGTCGGCGCCGCGGGGCGAACCGCAGATCGAGGTCACCTTCGACATCGACGCCAACGGCATCCTGAACGTCAAGGCCCGCGACCGGGACACCGGCAAGGAACAGGGCATCACCATCAGCGAGAGCTCCAACCTGGACCGTGGTGAGGTCGAACGCATGGTCCAGGAGGCCGAGCGCAACCAGGGCCAGGACCAGGCACTCCGCGAGGCCGTCGACGCCCGCAACGAACTCGACGCCGTCGCGTACCAGGTCGAGAAGCGCCTTGGCGAACTGGGCGACGCAGCCCCGGCGCACGAGAAGGCACGCGCCGACATGCTCGTGTCCGACGCGAGGGCGGCGGTCAAGGAAGAGGCGGGCGTGGCGCGCGTGCGGCCTCTGACCTCCGAACTCCAGCAGGTGCTCGCAGGACTGACGGCTCATCAGGGAGCCGGCGCGGCAGGCGGCGGTCCCGGCCAGGACGCCGCCACCGACGGTCCCACGGGTGACGGTGGCGGTGACGACGATGTCATCGACGCCGAGTTCGACAAGGGCTGAGGCGCGCCATGCCCACCCACCCCCAGGAACCCGACCGGGCCGCGTCGGACCCAGGCGCACAGGTCCCGGAAGGCGCCGGACCCGGTCCTCGCGGGGATCTGCCCCCACCGGGCCCACCCCGGTCCGGAGCGGCGAACGGCGAACCCGGCGAACCCGGACCCGACGCCGCCGGCCCCGCGCCTGCCGAGGAGGCGTACACGACCGCGATCCAGGAACTGGAGGACCGCTGGCGGCGCGCGCTCGCCGACCTCGACAACCTGCGCAAGCGTCACGCGAGGGAACGTGAGCGCGAACGGGCGGTCGAGCGGTCCCGCACGGCGGCCGCCTTCCTGCCCGTCCTCGACAACCTCGAACTCGCCCTGACCCACGCCGGCGCCGATCCGGGTGCGATCGTGGAGGGCGTCCGGGCCGTACGCGACCAGGCGGTGAACGTCCTCGAACTGCTCGGCTACCCGCGGCACGCGGAGACCGGCGTCGCCTTCGACCCGGCCCGGCACGAGGTGGTCGGTGTCGTCCAGGACCCCGACGCCCCGCCGGGCACCGTCGTCGAGGTGCTGCGCCCCGGCTACGGGGACGGCGAACGGCAGCTCAGGCCCGCCGCCGTGACGGTCGCGAAGCGGGAGTGACCGGCAATGGCAAGGGACTTCTACCAGGTGCTGGGCGTGTCGCGGACCGCGAGCCAGGACGAGATCCAGCAGGCCTATCGCACACTCGCCCGCAGGTACCACCCGGACGTCAACAAGGACCCCGGGGCGGAGGAGCGTTTCAAGGACCTCAACGAGGCATACAGCGTCCTGTCCGACCCCAGGACCCGGGCCCGCTACGACCGCTTCGGCGAGGACTTCCGCAAGATCCCCGAGGACTTCGACGAACGGGTCGCGGCCGGAGCGGGCGGCAGCTTCCGCGGTGGGAGGACCGCAGGCGGGGGCGGTCCTCGCGTCCGGTACACCACCGGCTTCGGTGACGACTTCGGCGCGGAGGGCGTCGACATCGAGGACCTGCTCGGCTCCATGTTCGGAGCCGGCGCCGCCCGAGGCGGCGTCCCCGGAGCCGACCAGGAGGCCGAACTGCCGCTCACCGTCGAGGAGGCGTACCGAGGCGGTCGTCGCACCGTCACGCTCGCCGGCCCCACCGGGCGGCCGCGGCGGTACGAGGTCGACGTGCCGCCGGGCGTCACCGACGGGCAGCGCATCCGGCTGGCGGGTGAGGGTGGCCGGGGCCGCGGTGACGCCGCCGCGGGCGACCTGTACCTGCGGGTGCGCATCGAGCCCCACCCCCGCTTCCGGCTGGACGGCCGTGACGTGCACGTCCAGGTCCCGGTCGCCCCGTGGGAGGCGGCCCTGGGCGCGACCGTGCCGGTGCCCACACCCGGCGGCGGCACGGCGAAGGTCACGGTGCCCGCGGGCTCGTCCAGCGGCCGGCGACTGCGGCTGCGCGGCGAGGGCATGCCGAACCCGCGGGGCGCGAACGGCGACCTGTACGCCGAACTGCGCGTCATGGTGCCTTCCACCCTCGGCGACCGGGAGCGCGAACTGTTCGAGGAGCTCGCCGCCACTTCCTCGTTCGACCCCAGGAGGACGCGATGAACGACCGACCCGCGGGAGCGGGAGGCATCGGCCGGGCCGACGTGGGCGCCCGTCCGGTACGAACGGGCGCCGACGTCACGGCCTCGACGGCTGTCCGGTACGCGCTCGTGCCCGTCCCCAGGCTCTCCCTGGCCGCCGTGGCTCTCCGCTCGGGCCTCCACCCCGATCTGATCCGCCGGTTCGTCGCCCTCGGCCTGGTCGACGCCGAGCGCGATTCTGCGGGGCGACTGGTGTTCGACCCCACGGCCCCGGCGGTTCTCGCCCGTATCCAGCGGCTGCGCGCCGGACTCTGCCTCAACTACGCATCCATCGGTCTGGTGCTCGATCTGCTCGACCGCATCAGCCTGCTCGAAGCCGCCCTGCGCGGCCGCGGCACGAGGAGTGATACACCCCCATGGACATGAACCGGCTCACCCAGAAGTCGCAGGAAGCCCTCCGGGACGCCCAGAGCGAGGCCGTCGGCATGGGGCACACCGAAGTCGACGGGGAACACCTGCTGCTCGCGCTTCTCGATCAGGAGGACGGCCTGATCCCACGGTTGCTGCACCAGGCCGGTACCGAGCCGAAGGAGCTGCGCACAGCCGTGCGCGAGGAACTCTCCCGCCGCCCGAAGGTCACCGGTCCCGGCGCGGCACCCGGCCAGGTCTTCGTCACCCAGCGCCTGTCCCGCCTGCTCGATGCCGCCGAACGGGATGCCAAACGCCTCAAGGACGAGTACGTGTCCGTGGAGCACCTCCTGCTCGCCCTGGCCGAGGAGGGCTCGGCGACCGCCGCCGGACGCCTGCTCAAGGAGCACGGCGTGACCCGGGATTCGTTCCTGAGCGCGCTCACCCAGGTCCGCGGCAACCAGCGCGTCACCTCCGCCCATCCCGAAGTGGCCTATGAGGCTCTGGAGAAGTACGGCCGCGACCTCGTCCTCGAGGCTCGGTCCGGGCGGCTGGATCCGGTCATCGGCCGTGACGCGGAGATCCGCCGCGTCACCCAGATCCTCAGCCGCAAGACCAAGAACAATCCCGTCCTCATCGGCGATCCCGGCGTCGGCAAGACCGCCATCGTCGAGGGCCTCGCCCAGCGCATCGTTCGCGGCGACGTCCCCGAGGGCCTGCGCGACAAGACGGTGTTCGCCCTCGACATGGGCTCCCTGGTCGCCGGCGCCAAGTACCGCGGCGAGTTCGAGGAACGACTCAAGGCCGTGCTGTCCGAGGTGAAGGCCGCCGAGGGACGGATCCTGCTCTTCGTCGACGAGCTGCACACGGTGGTCGGCGCCGGCGCCGCCGAAGGGGCCATGGACGCGGGCAACATGCTCAAGCCGATGCTCGCCCGCGGTGAACTCCACATGATCGGCGCCACCACCCTCGACGAGTACCGCAAGCACATCGAGAAGGATGCCGCCCTCGAACGCCGCTTCCAGCAGGTCCTGGTCGACGAGCCGAGCGTGGAGGACACCATCTCCATCCTGCGCGGACTGCGCGAACGCCTCGAGGTCTTCCACGGCGTGAAGATCCAGGACACCGCGCTGGTCTCCGCGGCCACCCTCAGCCACCGCTACATCACCGACCGGTTCCTGCCCGACAAGGCGATCGACCTCGTCGACGAGGCGTGCGCCCGGCTGCGTACCGAGATCGACTCGATGCCCGCCGAACTCGACGAGATCACCCGCCGCGTCACCCGCCTGGAGATCGAGGAGGCGGCCCTGTCCAAGGAGACCGACGCCGCCAGCAGAACCCGCCTGGAGGAACTGCGCAAGGAACTGGCCGACCTGCGCGGCGAGGCCGACGCCAAACACGCCCAGTGGGAGGCCGAACGGCAGGCCATCCGCCGCGTGCAGGAACTGCGCCAGGAACTGGAGCAGGTCCGCCACGAGGCGGAGGAGGCCGAACGCGCCTACGACCTCAACCGCGCCGCCGAACTCCGCTACGGCCGCCTCCAGGACCTGGAGCGCCGGCTGCAGGCCGAGGAGGAGCAACTGGCCAGCAAACAAGGGCAGAACCGGCTGCTGCGCGAGGTCGTCACCGAGGAGGAGATCGCCGAGATCGTCGCAGCCTGGACCGGCATCCCCGTCGCCCGTCTCCAGGAGGGCGAACGCCAGAAGCTGCTGCGCCTCGACGAGATCCTGCGCGAGCGCGTCATCGGGCAGGACGAGGCCGTCGGACTCGTCACCGACGCCATCATCCGCGCCCGCTCCGGCATCCGCGACCCGCGCCGCCCCATCGGCTCGTTCATCTTCCTCGGCCCCACCGGCGTCGGGAAGACCGAGCTGGCCAAGACCCTCGCGGCGGCCCTGTTCGACTCCGAGGAGAACATGGTCCGCCTCGACATGAGTGAGTACCAGGAGCGGCACACCGTCAGCCGGCTCATGGGCGCACCACCCGGATACGTCGGCTACGAGGAAGGCGGGCAGCTCACCGAGGCCGTACGCCGCAAGCCCTACTCGGTCGTGCTGTTCGACGAGATCGAGAAGGCGCACACCGATGTCTTCAACACCCTGCTGCAGGTCCTCGACGACGGCCGCATCACCGACGCCCAGGGCCGCACCGTCGACTTCCGCAACACCGTGATCATCATGACGTCCAACATCGGCTCCGAGCACCTCCTCGACGGCGCCACCGCAGAGGGCGAGATCAAGCCGGACGCGCGCGCCCTGGTGATGGGCGAGCTGCGCGGTCACTTCCGCCCGGAGTTCCTCAACCGCGTCGACGACATCGTGCTGTTCAAGCCGCTCGGCGAGCGGCAGATCGAGCGGATCGTGGAGCTGCAGTTCGACGAGCTGCGCCGCCGGCTGGCCGAACGCCGCATCACCGTCGAACTCACCGACGCGGCCAGGGAGGTGATCGCCCACCAGGGCTACGACCCGGTGTACGGGGCCCGGCCGCTGCGGCGTTACATCTCCCACGAGGTCGAGACCATGGTCGGGCGCGCCCTGCTGCGCGGTGACGTCCAGGACGGCGCGACGGTCCGCGTCGACGCCGAACACGGTGAACTGGTGGTCACCTACGACCGGCCCGAGGACGTGAAGGGAGCGCGGGCCGCATGAGCACGATGCAGGCGACGACCGTCGGTTGTCCCCACTGCGGGCGCACCAACCGGGTGCCCGTGGCCGCGGAGGGCCGCCCCAGGTGCGGCCACTGCAAGCAGCCCCTGCCGTGGATGGTTGACGCGGGCGACGACGACTTCACCGAGGTCGCCGAGCGGGCCGACGTCCCCGTCGTGGTCGACCTGTGGGCCACCTGGTGCGGCCCCTGCCGCATGGTCAGCCCCGCACTGGAGAAGGTCGCCACCGATCTCGCCGGCCGCATCAAACTCGTCAAGGTCGACGTCGACAAGAACCCGCGACTGTCACGGCGTTTCGCGGTCCAGGCCGTACCGACCCTGCTGATCCTCCACAAGGGCGAGACGGTCGCCCGGCAGGCGGGAGCGGCGCCCGCCCCCGCTCTCCGCCAGTGGGTGGAACAGTCGATCACCGCCCGGAAAGGGTGATCCGGATGACCCTGCACGCAGACCCCCACCTCGCGCTCGTCCGGCCGGTCCGGCCGCTGACCCCAGAAGGGTGTCAGGAGTGTCTGATGCTCGGCTCCCCGTGGGTCCACCTGAGGCTCTGCCTGACCTGCGGGCACGTCGGCTGCTGCGACTCCTCGCCCCACAAGCACGCGCGCCGGCACGCGGCTGCCGTCGCCCATCCGGTCGTGCAGTCGTTCCAGCCCGGCGAGGAATGGCGCTGGTGCTACGTACACGAGGCGTTCGTCTGATGTCCGGCGCTCAGTCGCTGCCGGGCGAAGAACCGGTGCCGGAGAAGGCGGACGCGGCCGCCTTCTGGGAGACCCCGGACGTCTACGGCGCGTATCCGCGCCTCACGGAGGACCAGACGGCGCGTCTGGCGGAGCACGGGCAACGCCGGACCATGGCTGCGGACGATGTGCTGATCCGGGAAGGGGAGCGCTGCGAGACGTTCTTGGTCGTCCTCAGCGGTACCGTCGCCGTCGTAGAGAATCACGGCACTCCCGAGGAGCACGTGCTGCGCGTGCACGGTCCCGGTCGCTTCATCGGCGAACTCGGCCTGCTGCACGGACAAGTGGCCTTCTACACCGCCGTCGCCAGGGAGCCGGGCGAGGTCCTCGTCGTCCCCTTGGACCGGTTGCGCCGCCTGGTGTCCCAGGACTCCACCATCGGGGACATCGTGCTGCGCGCCTGTCTGTGCCGTCGCGCGCTGCTCGTCGGACAGGGCGCCGGCTTCCGCATCATCGGCTCGCGCTACTCGCCCGACACCAGACGGCTGCGCGAGTTCGCGGTCCGCAACCGGCTGCCGCACCGCTGGATCGACCTGGAGACCGACGAGGAGGCCGAGGAGCTGCTGCGCCGCTTCGGCGTCGGCCCGGCGGAGACACCCCTCGTCATCTGGCGGGACACCACCCTGCTGCGCAACCCCGGCAACGCGGAACTGGCCCGGCTCATCGGCCTGCCGTCACTGCCCGCCGGAAACCGTCACGGCGACGTCCTCATCGTGGGCTCCGGACCCGCCGGCCTCGCTGCCGCGGTCTACGCCGCCTCCGAGGGCCTGAGCACCACGGTGGTGGAGGCGATGGCCACCGGCGGTCAGGCCGGCACGTCGTCGCGCATCGAAAATCTGCTCGGCTTCCCCTCCGGCATCTCCGGCGCCGAACTCACCGAACGCGCCGTGCTCCAGGCCGACAAGTTCGGCGCCAGGATGAGCCTTCCGCTGGAGGCGACCGGTCTCCGTCCCAAGGACGACGACCACTACGTCATGGCGTTCGCCGACGGCACCGAGATCGCCGCCCGCGCCGTCGTCCTGGCCATGGGGGCCCGCTACCGTCGGCTCCGGGTGCCCGGCATCGAACGCCTGGAGGGAACGAGCGTGCACTACTCGGCGACCGTCTACGAGGCCCAGCAGTGCCGCACCGACCCGGTGGCCGTCGTCGGCGGAGGCAACTCGGCGGGCCAGGCGGTGCTGTTCCTCGCCGGGTACGCGCCGAAGGTGCGCCTGCTGGTCCGAGGAGCCGGCCTTGAGACCCACATGTCCCGCTACCTGGTCGACCAGGTCGAGCGCCATCCGGGGGTGGAGGTCATGCTGCACACCGAGGTCACCGAGGTCATCGGCCGGGACGTGCTGGAGGAGCTCGACGTGGTCGACAACCGCACGGGCGGGCACCGCCGTCTCGCGGCACGGAGTCTGTTCGTCTTCACCGGCGCCGACCCTCACACCGCGTGGCTCGCCGGCACCCTCGCCCTCGACTCCCGCGGCTTCGTCCTCACCGGGCCGGAGGCCCAGGAAGCCTGCGCCCACCCCGAGGTGTGGCACGGCCGCGGGCGCTCGTGCATGACCCTGGAGGCCGGCCTGCCCGGGGTCTTCGCGGTGGGGGACGTCCGCAGCGGCTCGGTGAAGCGGGTGGCCTCCGCGGCCGGCGAGGGCGCCATGGCCATCCACTTCGTGCACCGGCACCTGGGGCACTCGGCCGTACCCGGCACCACGGGCACGTCAGCTGTCTCGGGCCACTCGGACGTCTCCCCCCGCATACGCGACAAGGAGTCCGCCTGGCTCGCATGAGGAACGGCGGCCGACGTCACTCGTCTGCGCATCTGGGTTCGACCTGTTCCGGATCGCCCTCTCATGACAACGACCCACGCCTGCAACCTGGTTAGATCGACCGTGGTGACGGTGTCGGAGAGCGCGAAGGCGCCCCCAGGTGAAAAAGGGAGACAAGATGACCATGGCTACGGGGACGGACACACCCTCGCGTGCACCGCACGTTGCCGACAGCCACGACCTGATCCGCGTGCAGGGCGCCCGCGTGAACAACCTCAAGGACGTGAGCGTAGAGATTCCGAAGCGCCGGCTGACGGTGTTAACCGGTGTCTCCGGCTCGGGCAAGAGCTCGCTGGTGTTCGACACGATCGCCGCGGAGTCGCAGCGGCTGATCAACGAGACCTACAGCGCGTTCGTGCAGACGTTCATGCCGACGCTCGGGCGGCCGGAGGTCGATCTGCTGGAGGGGCTGACCACAGCCGTCATCGTCGACCAGGAGCGGATGGGGGCCAACGCCCGCTCCACGGTCGGCACCGCGACGGACGCCAACGCGATGCTGCGGATCGTCTTCAGCAGGCTCGGCGAGCCGAGCGCCGGGCCGTCGTTCCACTACAGCTTCAACCAGCCCGCCGGTGCCTGTCCGCGGTGCGAGGGCACGGGCAGTGTGACCGACATCGACCTCACCCAGCTGTACGACGCGGGCAGGTCCCTCGCCGGGGGCGCGATCACCGTTCCCGGGTACAAGGCGGGCAGCTGGTTGGTGCGGGTCTTCGCCGAGTCGGGCTTTGTCGACCCGGACAAGCCCATCCGCGACTACACCGAGACCGAACTGCACGACTTCCTCCACCGCGAGCCGACCAAGGTGAAGGTCGGCGACATCAACGTCACGTACGAGGGTCTGGTCCCCAAGGTGCGGAAGTCGATGCTGTCCAAGGACCAGGACAGCCTTCAGCCGCACGTCCGAACCTTCGTCGAGCGGGCGGTCACCTTCGTCACCTGCCCCGAGTGCGCGGGCACCCGGCTCAACGAGGCGGCCCGGTCCTCGAAGATCGAGGGCATCAACATCGCCGACGCGTGCGCGATGCAGATCAGCGACCTGGCCGAGTGGGTACGAGGACTGAACGAGCCCTCGGTCGCGCCCCTGCTGGCCACCGTGCTGCAGACCCTCGACTCGTTCGTGGAGATCGGCCTCGGCTATCTCTCGCTGGACCGGCCATCGGGCACGCTGTCCGGCGGTGAGGCCCAGCGCGTGAAGATGGTCCGTCATCTCGGTTCCTCGCTGACCGATGTCACCTATGTCTTCGACGAGCCCAGCACGGGTCTGCACCCCCATGACATCCAGCGGATGAACGGCCTGCTGCTGCGGCTGCGGGACAAGGGGAACACGGTGCTCGTCGTGGAGCACAAGCCGGAGGTGATCGCGATCGCGGACCATGTGGTCGACCTCGGTCCCGGCGCCGGAACGGCCGGGGGCACCGTCTGTTTCGAGGGCAGCGTCGCCGGGCTGCGGGCCAGCGGCACGCTGACCGGCCGTCACCTCGACGACCGAGCCGCTCTCAAGGAGACGGTGCGCAAACCCACCGGCACGCTTGAGATCCGCGGCGCGAGGGCCCACAACCTGCGCGATGTCGACGTCGACGTCCCGCTCGGGGTGCTCGCCGTCGTCACCGGGGTCGCCGGTTCCGGCAAGAGTTCGCTGCTGCACGGGTCGATCCCCGCCGGCGCGGGTGTGGTGTCGGTCGGCCAGGGCGCGATCCGCGGCTCCAGGCGGAGCAACCCGGCGACCTACACCGGACTGCTCGACCCGATCCGCAAGGCGTTCGCCAAGGTCAACGGCGTGAAGCCGGCGCTGTTCAGCGCCAACTCCGAGGGCGCCTGCCCCACGTGCAACGGCGCGGGCGTCGTCTACACCGACCTGGCGATGATGGCCGACGTCGCCACCACCTGTGAGGAGTGCGCGGGCAAGCGGTTCCGGGCCTCGGTGTTGGAGTACCGCCTCGGCGGGCGCGACATCAGCGAGGTGCTCGCGATGCCGGTGACCGAGGCCGAGGAGTTCTTCCGTACCGGCGAAGCGCGCATCCCGGCCGCCCATGCCATCCTGCACCGGCTCGCCGACGTCGGGCTTGGCTATCTCACCCTCGGCCAGCCGCTGACCACGCTGTCGGGGGGCGAGCGGCAGCGGCTCAAGCTGGCCACACACATGGGCGAGAAGGGCGGCGTCTACGTGCTGGACGAGCCGACGACTGGTCTGCATCTCGCCGATGTCGAGCAGCTGCTCGGCATGCTGGACCGGCTGGTCGACTCCGGCAAGTCGGTCATCGTCATCGAGCACCACCAGGCGGTCATGGCGCACGCCGACTGGATCATCGACCTCGGCCCCGGCGCGGGCCACGACGGCGGCCGGATCGTCTTCGAGGGCACCCCCGCCGACCTCGTCGCTGCCCGTGCCACCCTCACCGGCGAACACCTCGCGGCCTACGTCGGCGGTTGATACGGCCCCGCGAACGCCGTGAGACGGGCGCCGCGCGCTGGTGTGACGCCCTCGGAGTCGGCCGGTGTCAGGGGCGTTCGGCCGCGGCGGAGAACGTGAGGCGGGCGCGCAGGATCTCGCACACCCGGTCACGCTGTGCGTCGAGGAAGAAGTGGCCGCCGGGCAGTTCGTGGAACGCGAAGTCGCGGCGGGTGAGGTTCGCCCAGCCGGCGGCCTCCGGCACCGTGACGTACGGATCGGCGGTGCCGGTGAGGGCGACGACCGGACAGTCGAGGGGAGGCGCGTCCGCACGGCGATAGGTCTCGATGGCCCGGTAGTCGGCCCGGATGGTCGGCAGCAGCACATCGAGCAGGTCACGGTCGGCGAGGATGTCCGGGTCCGTCGCGCCCAGGCGGCGCAGCTCCGCGGCCAGCCGGTCGTCGGGGAGGGCGTGGATGCCGTTGTCCCGGTCGGCCGAGGGAGTCCGCTGGCCGGAGACGAAGAGGGTCCGCAACGCCTGGGCCCGTGCCTCCAGCCGGAGCGCCACCTCGTAGGCCACGGCGGCCCCCATGCTGTGGCCGAGGAGGGACGTGGGCCGGTGCAGGAGCGGACGCACCGCCTCGGCGATGCCGTCGGCCAGCTCGGTGACGCTGTCCACGAGCCGCTCCTGGAAGCGGTCTTGGCGGCCCGGGTACTGGACGGCGAGGATGTCGACCTCGGGAGCGAGCGCCGCCGCCAACGGCCCGTAGAAGGCCGCGACGCCGCCGGCATGGGGGAAGCACAGGAGCTGCACGGGCGCGGTCGGTGCCAGCCCGAAGCTGCGGATCCAGGGATTGACCGGGATGAGCACGTGTTCTCCGAGGTGATTCGGGGCGGGGTGGGCAGGGCCGTTCCATGGTGCGCGGCCGTACGTATCGGTCACCCAGTCTGGCCGAGCCGGCCGGATTCACCAGGGGTGAGCCGCGGGCAGGTCCCGCCCCGGACACCGTGCCGGTGTGTCCCGCCGGCGGGACACACAAGGCATTCCCGGTCGTGGGTCGGGGGACCGAATTCCTTGATGCTTCTTTCTGGCCGCCGATATGGTTTCGTCAGCCAATAAATCGGTGCGGGGCACGCACGACAAAATACCCGCGCCCATTTCTTCATGGTGCCGTCGGAGGGAATCGACAGCAGTGTCAATCGATGTGTTGGCAGTCGACGTCGGGAAAGCCCTCGACAGCGTCGACGAATGGCTGGATTCCTATATAACCCAGCCCCACGAGCAGCTCGGCCGGTCCGGCGCGGTCTGCCCGTTCGTGATGCCCGCCCGACGGGCCGACGCTGTCGAGACGGTGGTGCGGCTGGTGGGTCCGGCCGCCAGCCTCTCGTTGCTCAAAGAGATCATCCGCTGCGGCCTGGACGAGTTCGAGCAGTTCGACTGGCAGACGTCGAACGCGGCGCTCCGGGCGCTGCTCATCGTGCTGCCGGACCTGCCGCACGAGGCGTTCGGGATGCTTGACGAGGCGCATGCGCAGGTCAAGACCGAGACCGTCGAACGGGGGCTGATGATCGGTCAGTTCCATCCGGAGTGTGACGAACCCGCGGCCCGCAACCCGGCCTTCATGGTGAGCCGGTCACCCGTTCCGCTGGTCGCGGTGCGGGCGATCGCCGTGCACGACATCCTCTTCCTCGGGGAGCGGGCGGACTGGTTCGCCCAGTACCACCGGCGTTTCGGCGAGCGGTACCGGTCCGGTTCGGACGGTGCCGGTCCCCTGCTGATGACGGCGTATCACAAGGCGCTGGCCCTGCACGGAACCGGTGCCCCGCCGCCGACGGACTCCCCCGAACCCCGCGCGCCGCAGCCTCGGGGGCGTGCCGAATGACCTCCGTGCAACCGGGCGAGGACCTGGACCGCACGGGAGGGAGTCGCTGCCCCTACGGCGGCGAGGTCGGCGGACCCCCCACGGCATACGCCGAGTACGCGGAGATGGATGCCCTTCTCGCGCTCCAGCATCCCCGGACCCCGGCGGCCACCGAGCCCGGCTTCATCGTCATGAGCCAGGTCATGGAGCTGCTCTTCAAACTCCTGTGCACAGAATTCACGGCGGCCCGGGACCGGTTGTCCGACGACGATGCGGATGCCGCGTTGTGGACACTGCGCCGGGCCACCCGTGTACAGCAGGTTGCGTTGTCGTCCTGGGATTTCTTCAGCGCGATGACACCGGTGGAATTCGCCGAGTTCCGTGACGTCCTGGGCACTGCCTCGGGTTTTCAGTCCGCCTCGTACCGCCGCCTCGAATTCCTCCTCGGCAACAAGAACCCGCAGATGGTCGTGCCGCACCGTCATGCGTCCAGCTACGAGGCGGTGTACCGGCAGTTGTACGAGGCGAGCCTGTACGACGCGGCGCTGGCCCTGCTGCGCCGCCGCGGTCTGCCCGTCGCGGACGCCGTTCTGTCGCGTCCGCGCGAGGCGCCGTACGAACCTCATGACAGTGTCGAGCAGGCCTGGCGTGAGGTGTACGAGAACAGCGCCGAGCACCACAGCCTGTTCCTGCTCGGCGAGGCCCTGACCGACGTCGCCGAGTCCTTCGCCCGGTGGCGGTACACCCACCTCACGGTCGTTCAGCGTGTTCTCGGCGGCAAACCCGGGACCGGGGGCACCGACGGCGTGTCCTGGCTCACGCGTATCAGCGGCCACCGGTTCTTCCCGGAACTGTGGTCCGTACGGTCGCTCCTGTAGTGCACACGGTCGGCCGCCCGTACCTCACCGCCCTGTCACCTCATCGACCACTCACCCCACGAGGGAGCGCATCATGCCCCAGGCCGGCCCCGTCGACCGCGACGGACTGACCCGGATCCTTTTCGGAGCCTCCGCCTTCCAGCTGCTCCACGCCGGCTGTGAACTCGGACTCTTCACCCAGCTGCACGAGGAAGGACCGCTGACCGCGGAGCAGATCGCCGTCGGCCTGAAGCTTCAACCGAGGGCGACGCAGATCCTCTTGCTGGGCACGACGTCGCTCGGGCTGACCTCTCGGGACAACGACCGCTACACCAACGCCGAGTTGATCGGGACGATGATCGCCGACGGCAGCTGGAGCATCATCGAGGACATCGTCGAGTTCGAGGACCGCATCGTGATCCCGGCCGCCGGCGACCTGGTGGAGGCGCTGCGGCAGAACAGGAACGTCGGGCTGCGGAGCATCCCGGGTGAGGGCGACGATCTCTACCACCGGCTGGCCTCACAGCCGGAACTGGAGGCGCTGTTCTACCGTTGCATGCGATCCTGGTCGCGCCTGTCCAATCCGGTACTCGTGGACCGGGCCGATCTGAGCGGTGTGTCCCGGGTGCTGGACGTGGGCGGCGGTGACGGTGTCAACGCGATCGCCCTGGCGGAGGCGAACCCGGGGACGTCCTTCACGGTCGTCGACATGCCGGGGGCCCTCGACATCGCCCAGCGCAAGATCGCCGAGAGCGGCCTGGACGGGCGTATTTCCGTGCGGCCCGGCGACATCTTCGCCGACGACTTCCCGGCCGGCCACGACTGCGTACTGTTCGCCAACCAGCTCGTCATCTGGTCTCCGCAGGAGAACGTGACCCTTCTGAGGAAGGCGTTCGACTGTCTGGCCCCGGGCGGGCAGGTGCTCATCTTCAACGCGTTCTCCGACGACACCGGGGACGGACCGCTGTACGCAGCGCTCGACAACGTCTACTTCGCCACTCTGCCGGCGCCGAGCAGCACCCTCTACCACTGGGGGCAGTACGAGGCGTGGCTGCGGGACGCCGGCTTCCGGAGCGTCGAGCGACTTCCCGGCAAGACCTGGACGCCGCACGGTGTGCTGAGGGCGTGGAAGTAGCCGGAAGCCGAGGGACGACGGGCAGGTGAGGCAAGCAGTCTGCCTCACCTGTCTCGGTGAGATCTCACCCCGACATCGAGGCGGGACCGGGCCGCGCCGGCCGGCCCTCCCGGGGCTACCCGGGAAGGCTGGCCAGCGCGGCCTCGTCGAGTGCCCGCAGCACCCACTGCTCGAACTGGTCGCCGGCGAGCTCGGCGGCCTTGCGCCACCGCTGCACGCGTTCGGCCGGGGCGCTGAGCTTGGGGAGGTAGTCCTTCGGCGGTTCGCCCTTGCCGTCGCGCTGACGATGGGAGCGTATGTTCCGGCGCAGTTCGTTGCGCGACCAGTTGAACTCGTCAGCCAGGTCGAGCCACTTGTCCTGCTCGCTGGGCGGCAGGGAACTCACCTCGGCGTGGTGCTGGAAGCTCAACGTCTCGCGGCGGCGGCTCAGTTCGAACTTGCGGGCGACCCAGGCGTAGTTGCGCAGTGTCTGGTAGTCGAGTCCGCAGGCCTCGATCGCACGCAGATAGCGGTCGGAGAACTCCTCCTGGCCGTAGACGAGCCAGTCGCCGAGACACCAGGACGAGGAGTCGACGATCCGTGAGATCTGCGAGCCGGCGTGCTGCCATCGTTCGAACGTCAGGGAGGCGGGAATTCTCAGTCCCACGCGTGTGGTGAGGATGTCCTTCCCGTTCCGCCCCGCATCGGCTCCGTTCCTCCGAAGGGGCGCGCTGGTACGCGGGCGGTTCCGCTGAGCGCGGTCCACGGAGTGCTGCATACGAACCTCTCTTCCGGCGTTGGTCTTGCCTCTGGTGATGCAGAAGCCGCGTGGTTGAGGTGATTCGGGCGTCGGCCGTGTGACGGCGCCGCCGGTGGGCTTGGTGTGGCGACCCGCAGCGTGCGCCGAAGCGGCTGAACGCGGGATGGGTGTGCGGCTCGTGTGATGGGTTCTTTTTTCTAGAACCTGAAAATCAACGGGTGAGTCAGATCGCCCGTGATGAAGAAAATCAACGAAAACACCCCCGTTGAGCACTGGCGAAGCAAATGATGCCGAAACCCGGAGCTGGTGTACCGGCCACGTGCGCCAGCTGCTGGATTTTCGTCATATGGCCGCATCGCTGTCCGTGACGGACTTGAGCGTATCAACGAATTTCGATCACATGTATGGCGAACAGCGGATTGGCTTGATTCGATCCTGCGGGGTTGACGCTGGACTTTCGCTCCGAATTCAGGCTGTGTCAGAGCCCTTGGGGCACAGCGCGGCGGAACATCCCGGGACCGGGAGACGCCGGTGCGCGGCACCTCCCGGTCGGGGTGTGAGGGGTCAGGAGGACTGGGCCTGCGCCTCGGCCAGGCGCTCCTGTGCCTCGGCGAGGTCCTCGGACGTGGGCGCGTCGTCCTGGGTGAGCTTCAGACGCCAGTAACCCGAGAAGTCGATCCGGCTCTTGGGCATGCCGCGGTCGTCCACCAGGTGCCGCCGGAGCCGGCGGACCAGGCCGGCCTCGCCGGCGATCCAGGCGAAGCCCTCGCCCTCGGGAAGCGTGGTGGCCTGGAGCGCCTGGGCGAGCAGGTCGCTGTACCCGGGCTCGCTCGAGCCGCGGTGGAGCCATGTCGTGGTCAGGTCGCCCTCGGTGCTGAACGGCTGTTCGTCGGTCGAGTCCCGGACCTCGACGAACGCGACCGCCCGCTTGCCGGACGGCAGGCTCTCGATGATCGTGGCCATGCCGGGGATCGCGGCGTCGTCACCGGCCAGCAGGATCCAGTCCGCCTCCTCGACCGAGGAGGACAGGGGCTTGGGGCGCGCAAAGTAGTCGGTCGGCCCGAACACGCCGAGGCAGTCGCCCTCCTTGGCGTCCAGCGCCCACCGGGTGGCCGGCCCGGCGTGCTCGTGCAGGACGAAGTCGAAGCTGATGGAGTCCGTGGCCGGGTCGTGCGCGCGGACCGTGTAACTGCGCATCCAGGGCCGGTCGTCCTCCGGGATGGCGCTGTACGCCTGGTACCACGAGGTCAGATCGGTGGTTTCGGTGACCTCCGGCAGGAGCGGCCGGGACTGGCCCGGGCGCGGGAAATACAGCTTGACCTGCTGGTCGGCTTCCTTCAGGGAAAAGCCGCGCACATCGTCACCGGTCAGGGTGATGCGCGCCATGTGGGGGGTGATCCGCTCTGTCCGGGTGACGTGCAGAAGCCAGATCGGCAAGTTATTCATGGATTCCTTCGCGCGATCGGGGCGGGGTGGCGAGGGGGTGCTGCCCGGCTATTGCCGCCGCCCAGCCGTGATTCCCCCTGTGGAGCCCATTGTCGGTGATACTTTACGCCATAAGGAGCTGCTGGTGCAGGCATGGGTGCGCGCCGGTCCGCCGCAAGGACGGCGCGGCACCGGTACGGCCCGCGCCGTCGTCCTTTCGGCGCGGGCCGTACCGCTCACTCCCGGCCGTCGGCGCGGGCGGCCAGATCCGCCGCGATCAACCGGCCGATCGCCTCCAGCGAGGCGTCCCGGTTGAGCAGGGTGCCGTGCTCGCCCGGCAGCACGTGCCGCTCGATACGGCCGTCGACGTAGGGAGTCCACGCCCGGTGGGTCACCGACGGCTCCTGCTGGTCGGTGGCGGTCAGCAGCAGAAGGTCGCCGGTCAGGCGCTCGGGGACGTAGTCGACGAGGAGGTGGGTGTTGTTGGCGGAGATCTCCATGATCGCCCGCAGCTGCTCCTCCCGCAGGCTCGCCAGCGCACTGCCCCGCCGCCGCAGGATCTCCGTCGTCCGCTCCATGGTCAGCCGCTCCCCGTCGCCGACCTCGGACGCCGCGTCGACGAGCCCCACCAGGTAGGCGAGATGTTCGTGCAGGTCCTCCTCGTCCAGCTCCGGGACGTCGTCATGGGTCAGTCCTTTCCAGCCGGGGCAGGTGTCGATGACGGCGACCATCCCCAGGGACTGCCCGCGCCGCTGCAACTCGACGGCCACCGCGTAGGCCGCCAGCCCGCCGAACGACCAGCCGAGCAGGTGGTAGGGGCCCGAGGGCTGTACCCGCTGGATCTCGTCCGCGTAGTCGACCGCCATCGCCTCCAGCGTGTCCGGCCGGGGTTCAGGCGTGCCCAGACCGCGTGCCTGGATGCCGAACACCGGCCGCTCGGCCTCGAGATGCTTCAGCAGACCGGCGTACGACCAGCTGATCCCTCCGCCGGGATGCACACAGAACAGCGCCTCGCGCTCGCCCCGCGGACGCAGCGGCAGCATGACCTCGAAGCCGTCGCCGGTGTCACCGGCGGCGAGGCGCCGCGACATGCCGGCCGGCGTCGGCGTCTCGAACAGGGCCCGCAGGCCCAGCTCCACGCCGAAGGCCGCGCGGATCCGGGCCTTGAGCCGGGCCGCCAGCAGCGAGTGCCCGCCGAGCTGGAAGAAGTCGTCGTCGACGTGGACCCGCGGCAGGCCCAGCACCTCGGCGAACAGCTCGCACATCAGCTCTTCCTGCGGCAGGCGCGGAGCACGGCCGTCCGCACCCGAGTCGAGCTCGGGCGCGGGGAGCGCCGAGCGGTCCAGCTTGCCGTTGCGGGTCAACGGGAGTCCGCTGAGCGGCACCACGGCGGCGGGCACCATGTACTCCGGCAGGTGGCTCCGGGCATGGTCGAGCACACTGTTCACCAACGCGCCCGCCGCCCGTGCCGTCAGCGGTGCCCGCACCCACCGGGTCAGCGGTGTGCCGGTGCCGTGCGGGGCCCGCGGCCGGTACAGGTCGACCACCGGGGAGGCGTCGTCCGGCCCGGTGAACACCACGTCCAGGCGAGCAGGGTCGGGCGACCACGTCACGTGCGCGGCCAGCCCCAGCCGTCCGGCCAGTTCGTCCACCGCCGCCAGCGGCGGTGCGTCCGCCGCCACATCGGGGTCCTCCTCGTGGATCGCCGCCGACACGACCGCGTCCTCGGCGACGCGCTCGTCGGGCACACCCGTGACCCGCAGCGGCCCCCGCGCCCCGGAGAGCGCCTCCTCCAGCCCGGCCAGTCCCGTGGCGTCGTGCCACGCGACGGCCGGCACCTCGCGAGCCGAGGTGACCGGGGTGCCCCCCTCCTTGAAGAGCGTGACGTCGTAGCGGTAACGCGTCAGCTCGTTGTGGAACGAGCCCCGCTTGACCAGGACCCGGGCGCCCGCGACGCCGTCGACGTGCTCGCCGAGCACCGTGAACAGCTCGGGCGCGACGAGCAGCTCCTTCTCCAGCACCAGGGCACGCTCGATCGCCCGCCGCAGGTTCGCGCGGTCGTGCCGGTCGTGCACCTTCCGGGCCAGGGCCGCGGAGGTGAGCATGCGGTGCCGATGCAGGTTCCGTACATCGCCCAGGAACAGGGCGCCGCCCGGCGCCAGCGACCGCAGGGATGCCTCGATCACCTGCACCAGGTACTCGGCGCTCGGGAAGTACTGCACGATCGAGTTGAGCACGACCGTGTCGAAGTACCCCTGAGGCAGATCCCCGGTGTCATGGGCGGCCAGCACCCGCAACCGCACCCTGTCCCGCAGCTCCGGATCCCGCGTCACATGCCCGCGCAGCGTCTCGACGACCCTCGGCGAGAAGTCCGTCGCCCAGTACTCCTGCGCGTCCCGGGCGAGCTGCGACAGCAGCAGACCCGTCCCGGCTCCGATCTCCAGCACCCGGCGCGGACGCAGCCGCCGGATGCGGCCAACCGTCTCCCGGCGCCACTCGCGCATCTGCTCCACAGGGATGGGCGCCGAGTCGTAGCTGCTGTTCCAGCCGGAGAAGTCCTCCCCGAACTCGGCCGTCGGCGCGGCGTACAGGGATTCGTAGACGCCCTGCCACTCGTCGACCTGGTCCTGCTCGGCGGCCTTGTCCCGGCCCGCGGCCTCGGGGCCGGCGACCACGTACGCCACCAGCCGTGGATCGGACGCCCGTGCCTCGCGTACCAGCACCGCCGCCTGCCCGACCGCCGGGTGGCGCAGCAGCACGCTCTCCACCTCGCCCGGCTCGATGCGGAAGCCCCGCAGCTTGACCTGGTCGTCTCCGCGCCCGACGTAGTCCAGCGCACCCTGTGCGGACCACCGCACCAGATCCCCGGTCCGGTACATGCGTGCCCCGGGCTTCCCGAACGGGTCGGCGACGAACCGCCACGCCGTCAGGCCCGGCCGGTCCTGATAGCCCCGGGCGAGACCGGTACCGGCGATGTACAGCTCCCCGACCACACCCGGCGGTACCGGGCGCAGCTCCGGATCCAGTACATAGAGCCGGGTGTTGGCCATCGGCCGGCCGATCGGCACGGACGTCGCGTCGGCGGCGAGCGCACCGACGGGCCAGCTCGCGGCGAAGGTGGTCGTCTCGGTCGGCCCGTACCCGTTGACGACGACCAGGCCGGGACAGGCCGCCAGCACCGTGCGCACCGCGTGCGGCGACACGGCCTCGCCGCCCGTCCACACCTGCCGGACCTCGGCCAGGCACTCCGGCATGCTCTCCGCGACCAGCGTGAACAGGGAACTGGTCAGCCACAGACCGGTGACCCGTTGCCGGACGATCGTGTCGGCCAGGACGTGCAGGTCCAGATCGCCGTCCGGGGCCACCACGACGGTGCCCCCGGTGAGCAGCGGCACCCACAGCTCGTACGTCGACGCGTCGAACGCCGGCGAGGAGTGCAGCAGCACCCGCCCCTGCGCCTCGGTGCGCCAGCCCGGATCGGCCGCCAGCTCGGCCACGTTCCGGTGCGTGACACCGATGCCCTTGGGCTGCCCGGTGGAACCGGAGGTGTACATGATGTACGCCAGATCCTCCGGACCCGGCGCGTGCGCCGCGGCCGACGCCACCCCGTCCCGGGCCCGGTCCGGGACGAAACCCTCGCCGAGGTCGGTGCCGACGAGCACGACCGTGGTGCCCTCGGGAACCGACCCCGGCGCCGGCGCCCGGTCGGTGACCAGGACGCGGGCCCCGCTCTCGGCCGTGATCATCCGCGCACGCGCCGCCGGATACCGCGGATCCAGCGGTACGTAGGCCGCCCCCGCCTTCAGGATGCCGAGGATCGCGGCGACCAGGCCGGGGGAGCGGGGGAGGAGCAGCGCCACGGTGTCCGCCCGGCGCACCCCCCGGCGCACCAGCGCCGCCGTGATGTCCTCCGCGGCGTCGCACAGCGCGCGGTAGCTGATCTCCCGGTCGCCGTGCACCAGCGCCGGCGCGTCGGGATGCCTGGCCACCCGGGCGTCGAACAGTTCCGGCAGGCCCTCCTCCGCCGCCGGCCGGGCGGTGTCGTTGTGCTGCTCCAGCCGCAGGCTCTCCCGCGCGGTGAGCAGATCGGCCGAGCCGATCGCCCGGTGCGGGGCCGCCACGAGAGACGTCAGCAGCTGCACCCAGCGGTCGAACAGGGCGGTCACCGTCGGCTCGTCATACAGGTCGCTCGCGTATTCGACGACTCCGGTGATGCCCTCCGCCCGGCCCGTGTCGCCCAGGTGTTCCGAGAGGCTGAAGAACAGATCGAACTTCGAGGAACCGGTACGCCCCGGTGCGATGTCGACGCGCAGCCCGGGCAGCCGGAAGGAACCGGCGGGCGCGTTCTGCAGGGCCAGCATCGTCTGGAACAGCGGATGCCGGCCGAGCGAGCGCGGCGGGTTCAGCTTCTCCACCAGATACTCGAACGGCACGTCCTGATGGGCGTAGGCGCTCAGCGCGGTGTTCCGCACCCGGGCGATCAGCTCACGGAAGCTGGGCCGCCCCGAGGTGTCGGTCCGCAGCACCAGCGTATTGACGAAGAAGCCCACCAGATCGTCGAGTTCCTGATCGGTGCGACCGGCGATCGGACTGCCGAGGGGAATGTCCGAGCTGCCGCTCAGGCGGGACAGCAGCGCCGCGAGTCCCGCCTGGAGCACCATGAACACCGTGGCACCGGAGTGCCGGGCCAGATCGGCGATCCGCTGGTGCAGGTCCGCGCCGATGGCGACCTTCACGTAGTCGCCGCGATAGGACGCCACGGCGGGCCGCGGCCGGTCGGTGGGCAGCCGCAACTCCTCCGGCAGGGACCGCAGTTGACGGCCCCAGTAGTCCAGCTGCGTGGCGAAGAGGCTGTCCGCGTCGACTTGGTCACCCAGCAGGTCGTTCTGCCACAGGGTGTAGTCGGCGTACTGCACCGGCAGCGGCGCCCACGACGGGGCCTCGCCGCGGCACCGCGCCTCGTACGCCTGCGCCAGGTCGCGGGCCAGGGGGTTCAGCGACCAGCCGTCCCCGGCGATGTGGTGCACCACGAGGAGCAGCACGTGCTCCTCCGCGGAGAGCGCGAACAGATGGACACGCAGCGGCGGTTCACCGGCCAGCTCGAAGCCCCGCTGGGCCGCCGCGTCCAGCTGTCCGGACAGGCCCTGCTCGTCGGTGACGACCACCTCCACCGCCGGTGCCGCCTCGGCGGTGTCCAGTACCCGCTGCCACGGCACCCCGCTGCTCTCCGGGAAGACCGTGCGCAGGCTCTCGTGGCGCGTCACCACGTCCGCGAGCGCCGCCCGCAGCGCATCCCTGTCCAGCGAGCCGGTCAGGCGCAGCGCGAGGGGGATGTTGTAGGTCGCGCTGGGACCCTCCATCTTGTGGATGAACCACAGGCGGCGCTGGGCGAAGGACAAGGGCAGCCGGTCCGGTCGCGGCCGGCGGGCGACCCCCAGCCGGCTCGGCGCCGCCGTGTCCAGTGTCCCGGCCACCGCCGCGGGGGTCGCGTTCTCGAACAGCACCCGCAGGGCCAGTTCCACGCCGAACGTGGACCGGATCGAGGCGATCAGCCGGGTGGCGAGCAGCGAGTGACCGCCCAGCTCGAAGAAGTTGTCGTCGGCACCGACCCGGGGCAGGCCCAGGACCTGCGCGAACAGATCGCACACGATCTGCTCCTGCGGGGTACGCGGATCGCGTTCCGTGCCACCCGTGGTCAGCGCCGGAGCCGGGAGCGCCGCGCGGTTCAGCTTGCCGTTGGCGGTCAGTGGCAGCGCGCCGATCGGTACGAAGGTGCCGGGCACCATGTACCCCGGCAGCGTCTGCTCGGCGTGCCGGCGCAGCCTCGCCAGCAGCGCGCCGCTGGTGCGTGGGGCCATGGGGTCGCTGGTCAGAGCCACCAGCGAGGTGCGCGGGCCGGGCGCCGTCAGCGGCAGGCAGGTGCCGGTCAGCGGGGCGTCCCCGCGGGCCAGGACGAAGTCGACCAGCCGCGGATGCGACGACCAGGCCGCCGCCGTGCGGTAGCCCAGCTCCGCACCCAGCCGGTGCAGGTCCGCCAGGTCCACCGTCGGCGCGGGCACCACCGGACCGACACCGGTGCGGATCGCCTCCGCCAGGGCCAGTTCGGCGGCGATCCGGTCGTTCGGGACACCGGTCACACGCAGCCGCTCGGGCCGGTGCTCGGCCAGATGGGCGCGTAGGGCGTCCAGACCGCCGAGGTCGTCCCAGGACACCGCGGGCGCGGTGCGCACATCGGTCGTCGGCGCGTCCCGGTGGTGCAGGGTCACGTCGTAGCGGTACCGGCTCAGCTCGTTGTCGTAGGAGCCCTCCTTGAGCGACACGCCCACGGCGGTGATGCCCTGGAGGCGGTCGGCGGCCACGGTGAAGAAGTCCGGGTCGACGAGGAGTTCCTTCTCGGTCATCAGGTCGTGCTCGACCTCACGGCGCAGCACGGCCAGGTCCGGCGGTCCTGACATCCGGTGCGCCTGGACGCCGGCCCTCAGTGCCCGCAGCAGCCGCACATTGCGCACATCGCCGACGAACAGGGTGCCGCCGGGGGCCAGCAGACGGCTCGCGACCGTGAGGACCTCGGTCAGATGGCCGGCGCTCGGAAAGTACTGGACGACGGAGTTCAGCACGATCGTGTCGAAGTACCCCGTGGGCAGCCCACCGGGATCGTGCGCCGCCTGCACCCGCAGCGTGACCCGCTCGCGCAGCACCGGATCCGCCTCCACGTGCCGGCGCAGCTCCGCGACGACGTGGTCGGAGAAGTCCGTGCCCCAGTACTCCGCGCACTGCGGCGCGACACGGGAGAGCAACAGGCCCGTGCCCACACCCAGTTCGAGCACCCGGCGGGGTTTCAGGTCGAGGATCCGCCGCACCGTGTCCGCACGCCACCCGCGCATCTCGGCCGGCGGGATGGGCTCGTCGGTGTAGCTGCTGTTCCAGCTGGCGAAGTCCTCGCCGAACGGCGCGTCCGCCGCGTCGGCGTAGACCGAGTCGTACAACTGCCGCCAGTCCTCCAACTGGTGGCGCTCCGCCCCTTCTTCACGGTCGTCGGCTGCGGTGTCGGCCACGACGTAGGCCACCAGCCGCCGGTCACCCGGGCGGTCCTCGCGGACCGTGACGGCAGCCTGCCGCACCCCGGGCTGCTCACCGAGGACGCGCTCGATCTCGCCGAGTTCGATCCGGAAGCCACGCAGCTTGACCTGGTCGTCGGCCCGGCCGAGGAACTCCAGCTCGCCGTCGGCGGTCCAGCGGGCCAGATCACCCGTGCGGTACATCCTCTCGCCCGAGCCGCCGTGCCGACAGGCCACGAAACGCGAGGCCGTCAGACCGGGCCGGCGCAGGTAGCCGTGCGCGAGACCGGTTCCGCCGAGATACAGGTCGCCGAGGACACCGGGCGGCACCGGCCGCAGTCGTGCGTCGAGCACATACGCCCGGGTGTTGTCGATCGGCGTGCCGATCAGCGGCGACCGTGCCCCCGTCTCCCGGCTCGCCGTCGACCAGATGGTCGTCTCGGTCGGCCCGTACAGGTTCACCACCTCGCCCAGCCCGGCCAGGGCCGCGGCGAGCCGCTCGGGCAGCGCCTCTCCGCCGGTGAGGATGCGCAGACCCCGCAGGGGCGCCGGATCGTGCGAGACCAGCGCCTGCCACAGCGCCGGGGTCGCCTGCATGACGGTGATGCCCTGCCCGGACACCAGCTCCAGCAGCGCCGACGGCTGCGGCACCACGTCTCGGGGAGCGAGGACGACCCGGGCACCCCGCAGCAGCGGCAGCCAGATCTCCAGTGCCGCGATGTCGAAGGAGACCGTGGTGACGGCCAGCAGCCGGTCCTCGGGTGTGAGCGGGACCAGGCGGCCCATGGCATGCAGGAAGTTGACGAGCGCCAGGTGCGGTACGACCACGCCCTTGGGAGTGCCGGTCGACCCGGACGTGTAGATGACGTACGCGGGCTGCTGGGCCGCGAGCGTGATACTCGGCGGCGTGTCCGGCCGCGACCGGAGAGCGGCCAGGGTCCGTGGGTCGTCCAGCTCCAGGCGCGGCAGGCCGTCGACCTCGGGTACGAGCTTGCCGGTCGCCTGGGTGGTGATCAGCACCGCCGGCCGCGCGTCGCGCACCATGAACTCCAGCCGAGGCGCCGGATACTCCGTGTCGAGCGGCAGATAGGCGGCACCGCTGCGCAGCACCGCCAGCAGCGTGACGGGAAGCTCCACCGTGCGCGGCAGCGCCAGCGCCACCACCGTGCCGGGGCCGCCGCCGCGAGCCACGATCTCCGCGGCCAGCCGATTGGCCTGCTGATCCAGCTCCCGGTACGTCAGCGTGGTGCCGTCGGCCACCACGGCGACGGCATCGGGCGTCGCCGCCACCCGCTCGTCCAGCAACTGCGGCAGCAGAGCAGGAGCCACCGGCACGGCCGTGTCGTTCCAGGTGCGCAGCACCCGCTCGCGTTCGGAGGCCGTCAGCACGTCGACCTGTGCGATCGGACGGTTCGGGGCGTCCGCGACAGCGGCCAGCAGACGCACCCAGCGCTCGAACAGCACACGCACGGTGTCCGGTTCGTACAGATCGCTGGAGTACTCCACCGCGCCCTCGATGCCGTCCGGCGCCCCGTCGTCCGTCTTGCGTTCCACGAGGCTGAAGAACAGGTCGAACTTCGCGGTGCCGGTGCGGGCCTGGAAGACGGTGGCTTCCAGGCCGGGCAGTTCGAAGCGGGCCTTGGGCGCGTTCTGCAGGGCCAGCATCACCTGGAACAGCGGGTGGTGTGTCAGCGACCGGGCCGGGTTGAGCACCTCGACGAGGTACTCGAACGGCAGGTCCTGGTGGGCGTAGGCGTTCAGGGCGGTGTCCCGGACCCGCCTCAGCAACTGGGTGAACGTCGGGTTGCCGGAGGTGTCGGTGCGCAGGACGAGGGTGTTGACGAAGAAGCCGATGAGGTCGTCCATGGCCTGGTCGGTGCGTCCGGCGATGGGGCTGCCGATGGGGATGTCGGTGCCGCAGCCCATGCGTGTCATCAGGGCGGCCAGTCCGGCCTGGAGGACCATGAAGAGGGTGGTGCCGTTGCGGCGGGCCAGTTCGGTGAGGGCGCGGTGCAGATCCGCGTCCATCCCGACTTCGAGATAGTCCCCTTCGTACGATGCGGAGGCCGGACGCGGCCGGTCACCGGGCAGCGAGACCTGCTCGGGCATGTCCGCCAACTGGGCTTT
>NZ_KQ949044.1:49740-52532 GCF_001514285.1 Streptomyces sp. DSM 15324 | reverse complement strand
CCGGCAGCACCAGCACCAGCACCAGCACCAGCACCACCAGCCGGCACCCGCTCAAGCCGACGCCCGAACACACCCGACGCCCGCACCGCCACCTGATCCTCATCACCCACACCCGCCACCACAGCCACCAGGGCGTTCCCGGCGGTGTCGTCGAGGGCGGCGGGAAGGTCGATCAGGCCGCCCCATCGACCGGGTGCCTCAAGGGCGGCCACCCGGCCGAGCCCCCAGACGGCGTTCCGGACCGGGTCGACGACCGCGTCCGCGCGAGTCACGGCGACCGCGCCCTGGGTCAGCGCCCACAGCGGAGCCGTCACCCCCGCGTCGCCCAGCGCCTGGATCAGCGCCAGCGAACCCGACACGCCCAGGGGTACGCCGTCGCCGGTCACCCCGTCCGAGGAGGCGAGCAAGGACACCACCCCTGCCACCGGCGGTACGTCCTTCAGCCGGGCGGCGAGCAGCGCGCGGTCCGCACCCGGATCGCACGTCCAGCACTCGACGTCGGCGCCGGCCGCGGCGAGGGCCTCCCGCACCGCGACGCCCCAGGGGTCCGCCTCGAAGCCCTCCGGTACGACAGCCAGCCAACGGCCCGACAGCACCGCAGCACGGGGGACACCGGTCACCGGTTCCCAGTGCACCCGGTACCGGGAGCGGTCCGCCTCGGCCTGTTCCCGGCTCTGCCGCCGCCAGGAGGTCAGCGCCGGCAGGACGGCCCCCACGACCTCCTCGCCCAGCTCCAACTCCCCTGCCAGGGCCCCCAGATCCTCCCGCTCGACCGCCTCCCAGAAACGGGCGTCGATCTCACCGCCGGCTCCGGAGACCTGCTCCGGACGCACGACATCCGGCCAGTACCGCCGGTGCTGGAAGGCATACGTCGGCAGCTCCACCCAGCCTTCAGCAGGCAGGAGAGCGGACCAGTCCGCCTCCGCACCACCGGTGAAGACAGCGGCCACGGCGGCCACCACCGCATCGACCTCCGCCCGGTTCCTGCGCAGCACCGGGACGAACACACGGTCGTCGCCCGTGGCGGAGTCCTGCGCCAGCGTGGCGAGCGTGCCGTCGGGACCGAGTTCGAGGAAGCGGCGGACGTCGTCCTGTCCGTCCAGGGTCCGTACGGCGGCGGCGAAGCGCACCGTCGCACGGACGTGCTCCACCCAGTAGCCCGGCGAGGTCAGCTCCTCCACCGTGGCGGAGGCCCCTGTGACGGTCGAGACGATCGGTGTCCGCGGCGGCTCGTACGACAGGCTCTCGGCGACGGTACGGAAGTCGTCGAGCATCGGCTCCATCAGCGGGGAGTGGAAGGCATGGCTCACCCGCAGCGCCGTGACCTTGCGGTTCTGGGCGCGGAAGTGCCCCGCGATCTCCTCGACCGCACCGGCAGCACCCGAAACGACCGTGGCCCGCGGACCGTTGACCGCCGCGACACCCACTCCATCGCCGAGCAGGGGCAGCACCTCCTCCTCGGAGGCCTGCACCGCGACCATCGCACCGCCCTCCGGCAGCGCCTGCATCAGCCGGCCGCGAGCGGCCACCAGACGGCACGCGTCCGCCAGCGACCACACCCCGGCCACGTGCGCGGCGGCGATCTCACCGATCGAGTGACCGGCCAGCACGTCCGGCCGCACACCCCACGACTCCAGCAGCCGGAACAGCGCCACCTCCAGCGCGAACAGCGCGGGCTGCGCGTACTCCGTACGGTTCAGTACGTCGGCATCGTCGCCGAAGACCACGTCACGCAACGGGCGCGGCAGTTCGGTGTCCAGGTGGGCGCACACGGCGTCGAAGGCATCCGCGAACACCGGATACTCCTCGTACAACTCACGCCCCATGCCCAGGCGCTGGGAGCCCTGGCCGGCGAACAGGAAAGCCGTACGGCCGCCTTCACCGACCTCGCCCGTCACCACACCCGCAGCCGACTCACCGGCCGCCACCGCACCCAGACCGGCCAGCAGCTCCGCACGGTCCGCACCCCACACCACGGCCCGGTGCTCGAACACCGACCGCGACCGGACCAAAGCCGCACCGACACCCGCGACGTCCAGCACACCGGCGTCGGCCACGAACTCCGCCAGCCGACCGGCCTGCGCCCGCAACGCGGCCCGACTGCGCGCCGACACCACCCACGGAACAACCGACGACACCGGTCCGTCGGCAGGGATCGTCCGACGTTCGTCCACGACGAGCTGTTCGAGCACGACATGGGCGTTGGTGCCACTCACGCCGAAGGCGGAGACGGCGGCGCGGCGCGGCCGGCCGTCCCCGCCGGTCCACTCCTGCTCCTGCGTCAGCAGCTCCACCGCGCCGGCCGACCAGTCCACGTGCGAGGACGGCTCGTCCACATGCAGCGTGCGCGGCAGCACGCCGTGCTGCATCGCCAGCACCATCTTGATCACACCCGCGACACCCGCGGCGGCCTGCGTGTGCCCGATGTTCGACTTCACCGAACCCAGCCACAACGGCTGTTCGCGGTCCTGCCCATACGTGGCAAGCAGCGCCTGCGCCTCGATCGGGTCACCCAGAGCCGTGCCCGTGCCGTGCGCCTCCACCGCGTCCACCTCGGCCGCGTCGAGCCCACCGGCCGCCAGCGCCGCACGGATCACCCGCTGCTGCGAAGGACCGTTCGGCGCCGTCAGACCATTGGAGGCGCCGTCCTGATTGACCGCGCTGCCCCGCACCACCGCCAGCACCCGGTGACCGAGGCGCCGCGCGTCCGACAGCCGCTCGACCACCAGCACACCGACACCCTCACCCCACCCCGTACCATCCGCACCCTCCGCGAACGCCTTGCACCGCCC
>NZ_KQ949044.1:45292-49082 GCF_001514285.1 Streptomyces sp. DSM 15324 | reverse complement strand
CGCGCCCACATCCACGTAACTCGTGCCGCGCTGTTCGGCGTCGGGGTCGTACAGGGCCGTGAGGTCCCAGCCCCGGTCGGTCGGGAACGGGCCGACGGTGTCGGCGCCCTCGGACAGCAGCCTCCACAGCCCCTCCGGATCCCGCACCCCACCCGGGAACCGGCACGCCATCCCGACGATCACCACCGGATCCTCGGCGACGACCGCACCCCCCACCACCGGGACGACGGCCTCCGCACCGGGCGCGTCACCCAGGAGTTGTTCCCGCAGGTGGCGCGTGAGCAGCACCGGCGTCGGATAGTCGAACACCAGTGTCGCGGCCAGGGGGACACCGGTCGCCATGGCGAGTGTGCCGCGGAGTTCGACCGCGGTGAGGGAGTCGACACCCAGGTCACGGAAGGCACGCTCGGCCGGGACGGCGGCCGCCCCCGCGTAGCCGAGGACGCCGGCGGTGCAGAAGCGGACGACTTCGAGGAGCACGCGCTCCTGCTCCGCGGGGGTGAGTCCGATGAGCTGGTCGCGCAGGACGGAGCCGTCGCCGCGCCCGAAGCGTTCGGAAGCGGCTCCGGCCTTCTCGACGGCCGCGCGCGCCTCGGGCAGCGACTCGATCAGCGGGCTGGGGCGAGTGACCGTGAAGACGGGGGCGAACTCGGCCCAGTGGATGTCCGCGACCATGACGACCGGCAGGGGCTCGCCGACGGCGCGATGCAGCGCCATGACACCGAGGGCGGGCTGGAGGGGCAGCACACCGCCGCGGTGCATGCGCCAGTGCACGACCTCCTCGTCGGCCATGCCGCCGTCGGCCCACGGCCCCCACACGATCGAGGTGGCGGGCAGCCCGGCCGCCCGGCGGCGCTGGGCGAGCGTGTCGAGGAAGGCGTTGGCGGAGGCGTAGTTGCCCTGGCCCGTGGTGCCGAGGGTGCCGGAGATCGACGAGAAGAGGACGAAGGCGTCGAGGTCGCGGTCACGGGTCAGTTCGTCCAGGTGCAACGCGCCCAGCGCCTTCGCCCGCAACACCGTCGCGAACCGCTCCGGCGTCAACGCGTCGATCACACCGTCGTCCAGCACACCCGCCGTATGCACCACCGCATCCACCGGATACTCCGCCAACACCCCCGCCAACGCCTCCCGATCCGACGCATCACACGCCACGACCGACACCCGCACACCGGCAGCGGTGAGCTCCTCACGCAACTCCACCGCCCCCGGAGCCTCCACACCCCGACGGCTCATCAACACCACATGCTCGGCACCCTCCGCCGCCACCCACCGCGCCACCCGCGCACCCAACGCACCCGTACCACCCGTCACCAACACCGTCCCCCGCGGAGACCACACCGACTCCCCGCCGACAGCACCACGCACCCGTTCCAGACGACGCCCGAGGACGCCGGAAGGCCGCAGAGCCACCTGGTCCTCCGTGCCGCCGCCGAACAGCACGCCCAGCAGACGCGTGACGGCGCGGCGGTCCAGGACCTCGGGCAGGTCGATCAGACCACCCCACCGATCCGGATACTCAAACGCCGCCACCCGGCCCAGACCCCACACCGCACCCTGCACCGGATCGGCCGGACCGTCCGAACGGCCCACCGACACACCACCTCGCGTCAGCACCCACACCCGGCCGCCCGCGCCCGCGTCACCGAGCGCCTGCATCACCATGGCCACCAGGGCGGGGCCGAGGGGCAGGCCGTCGGGGTCGGCTCCGGCGAGTCCCGCGAAGACGAGGACACCCGCGACCGGGTGACCCTCCGTGGCCTCACGCAGTCGGTCGGCGAGTGCGGCGCGGCCGGTGGCGGCCGTGGCGACCACGGTGGTGACGCGGTCGGGGCCGCCCAGGGCCGTGGTGAGGGCGGTGACGGCCGGGTCGTCGCCGTCGGGGCCGGCCGGGAGGATCAGCAGCCACCGGGCGTCGCCGGCGTCCGGCGCGGTGGCCGGTTCGATGGTGGCGGGCTTCCACACCACCTCGTAGGCGAGGGCTTCGACAGCGGTCTCCTGCTGCTGCCGCTTCCGCCAGGAGGCGAGCGCCGGGACGACCGCGCCGATGTCCTCGGGCGGGAGCCCCAGGGTCTGCGTCAGGGCGTCGACGTCCTCGCACTCGACCGCTTCCCAGAACCGGTCGTCGGCGGTGTCCGCCGCGGTCCGGGCGGATTCCGGGGTCCCGCCCGTGGCGGCCGTGCCGTGGTCGAGCCAGTAGCGCTCGTGCTGGAAGGCGTAGGTCGGCAGGTCCGCCGCAGGGGTGGTGGGGGCGGCGCCGAGCGCCGGGGACCAGTCGATGTCGACGCCGTGGGCGTGGAGCTGGGCCAGGGCGCCGTACAGACCGGCGACCTCGGGGCGGTCCTTGCGCAGCGCGGGGACGAGCAGTGAGCCGCTGCCCGTGGACGGCTCGTCCGAGAGGCAGGTGCGGGCCAGGGCGGTGAGGGTGCCGTCGGCGCCGACTTCGAGGTAGCGGGTGACGCCCTGCTCGTGCAGGCGTCGTACGTCGTCCGCGAAGCGTACGGGCTGGCGGACGTGCGCCACCCAGTATCCGGCCGCGCAGAGTTCGCCGGGGTCGGCGAGGGTGCCGGTGACGTCGGAGACGACGGGGATCTGCGGACGGTGGTAGGTGAGGCCCTCCGCGACACTCAGGAAGTCCCGCAGCATCGGTTCCATCAGCGGCGAGTGGAAGGCGTGGCTGACCCGCAAGGGGGTGGTCCTGCGGCCGAGGGTGCGGAAGTGTGCGGCGATCTCCGCCACCCGCTCCTCGCCGCCGGAGATCACGACGGACTGCGGTCCGTTGACGGCGGCGATGCCGGCCTCGGTCTCCAGCCCGGCCAGCAGGGGCAGCACCTCCTCCTCGGAGGCCTGCAGCGCGACCATGGCGCCGCCTTCGGGCAGTGCCTGCATCAGTCGGCCCCGGGCCGCGACCAGGCGGCAGGCGTCGTCCAGGGACCACACTCCCGCGACGTAGGCGGCGGCCAGTTCGCCGATGGAGTGGCCGGCGAGCACGTCGGGGCGCAGCCCCCACGACTCCAGCAGCCGGTAGAGCGCCACTTCGAAGGCGAAGAGGGCGGGCTGGGTGAACTCGGTCCGGTTCAGCACCGTTTCGTCGTCGCCGAAGACGATCTCCTTGAGGGAGCGCCCGAGTTCGTTGTCCAGGTGGGCGCAGACGGAGTCGAACGCCTCCGCGAACTCCGTGAAGACCTCGTAGAGTTCCCGGCCCATGCCGAGCCGTTGGGAGCCCTGTCCCGCGAAGAGGAAGGCGAGGCCGCCCTCGGGGCCGGCCGTGCCGACGGCCGCGAGGGGCGAGGGTTCGCCCCGGCCGACGGCCTTCAGGGCGGTGAGGAGGTCGTCGCGGTCGGCGCCGATCACGGTGGCGCGGTGCTCGAAGGAGGACCGGGAGGTGGCGAGCGCGTGGGCGACCACGGCGGGGCTCAGCTCGGGGCGGGACTCGAGGTGCTCGGCCAACCGGGTGGCCTGCGCGCGCAACGCCTCGTCGCTGCGGCCGGAGATCAGCCAGGGCACCGTGGCCGACGGGGGGTTCGGGGCGGCCGGGACGACCGGGTCCCCGGCGGGGAGCGGTTGCTCCAGGACGACATGGGCGTTGGTGCCGCTGAGTCCGAAGGCGGAGACGGCGGCACGGCGCGGCCGGCCGTCCCCGCCGGTCCACTCCTGCTCCTGCGTCAGCAGCTCCACCGCACCGGCCGACCAGTCCACGTGCGAGGACGGCTCGTCCACATGCAGCGTGCGCGGCAGTACACCGTGCTGCATCGCCAGCACCATCTTGATCACACCCGCGACACCCGCGGCG
>NZ_KQ949044.1:41207-44541 GCF_001514285.1 Streptomyces sp. DSM 15324 | reverse complement strand
CGAGGGTGACGGCGGGCCCCTCCAGGCCGAGCGCGTACGCCACCCGGCCCGAGGCCAGGCTCGCCGCGCTGCCGGTGAGGAGATGGCCGCGTACGTCGTCCGGGACCTCGCCGGACGTGGCGCCGTAGCCCTGGTGGCCGCAGCCGACGAACAGACCGGTGCGGCTCCCGCGCAGTGAGCGCGGGTCGAACCCGGCCCGCTCGACGGTCTCCCAGGAGACCTCCAGGAGCAGCCGCTGCTGGGGGTCGATGGCGACGGCCTCGCGCGGCGAGATGCCGAAGAAGGCGGCGTCGAAGGCGTCGGCGCCGGTCAGGAAGCCGCCCTCGTTGACGTAGCTGGTGCCGGGGCGCAGTGAGTCGGGGTCGTAGAGCGCGTCGAGGTCCCAGCCGCGGTCGGCCGGGAAGGAGCCGACGGCGTCACCGCCGCGCGTCAGGAGGTCCCACAGTCCCTCCGGCGAGGTGATGCGGCCGGGGAGCCGGCAGGCCATGGCGACGATGGCGATCGGTTCGTCCTCGTCGACGCGGCCGCCCGCCGGGAGCAGATCGGCGCCGGGCGCGCGGTGGCCGGACCCCAGGGTGCCGTCGTCGAGTTCGCGCACCAGGTGCTGGGCGAGGGCCAGGGGGGTCGGGTGGTCGAACACCAGGGTCGTCGGCAGGGTGAGCCCGGTGGCGGTGGCCAGGAGGTTGCGCAGCTCGACGGCGGTGAGCGAGTCGAAGCCGCAGTCCTGGAAGGCGCGGGCGGGCTGGATGGTCTCCGGGGTCGGGTGGCCGAGCGCGCCGGCCGCGCTGTGGCGCACCAGCTTGAGCAGCAACTGACGGCGTTCGGCGGCACCCAGCGGGGCGAGTTCGGCGCGCAGGCCGCCGCCCTGCCCGGCCGTCGGGTCGTGGGCCGCCGCCATGCCGTGGACGGCTTCCGGGATACGGCTCAGCAGGGCGCCGCCCGGCAGTCCCCGCCGTCCGGCGGCGATCCTCGTCCAGTCGACGTCGCAGACCAGCGCCCAGGTGTCGTCGTGGGCGAGGAGGCTGCCGAGGGCGGTGAGTGCCGGTTCGACCTCCATCGGGGTCAGGCCGCCGCGCCGCAGCCGGTTGAGTACCGCGGGGTCGTCGGCCATGCCGCCGCCGGCCCAGGGCCCCCATGCGACGGAGAGGGCCGGGAGTCCGGCGGCGCGCCGCCGCCGGGCGAGGGCGTCGAGGTGGGCGTTGCCCGCCGCGTACCCGGCCTGTCCCGCCGAGCCGAGCGCACCGGCGATGGACGAGAACAGCACGAACGCGGTGAGGGGGGTGTCCAGGTCCCGGGTGGCCTCGTCCAGGTTGTCGGCCGCGCGCAGCTTGGCGCGCAGGACGGTGGCGTACCGCTCGGGGTCCATCGCGGTGAGGGGCGCGTCGTCGAGGGTGCCGGCGACGTGGAGTACCGAGGTCAGCGGCCGGTCGGCCGGGACGGTGGCGAGCAGCGCCCGCAGCGCCGACCGGTCGGCGGGGTCGCAGGCGGCGACGGTGACGCCGGTGCCCGTCTGTTCGAGTTCGCGGCGCAGGTCCTCGGCGCCGGGGGCCTCGGGGCCCCTGCGGCTGACGAGCAGGAGGTGCTCGGCGCCCTCCCGGGCCAGGTGGCGCGCCACGTGGGCGCCGATGATTCCGGTGCCGCCGGTGATGAGCGTCGTTCCGGTGAACCGGGGTGCGGGACGGGTCTCGGCGCCGTCACGGGTGACACGGGTCAGTCGGCGGGCGAAGACGGCCGAGTCGCGGACGGCGAGCTCGGTCTCGTCCCCCGGCTGCGCGACGAGCGCCACCAGTCGGGCGAGTGCCCGCGGTTCCGGGTGCTGCGGCAGGTCGAGGAGGCCGGCCCACAGGTCGGAGTGCTCGACGGCCGCGGTCCGGCCGAGGCCCCAGGTGGTGGCCTGGGTCGGCCGGGTGAGCCGGTCGGCGGCGCCGACGGACACCGCGGACCGCGTGGCCGCCCAGAGCCGTGCGCGGATGCCGGTCTCGGCCAGCGCCTGCACCAGCAGGGTGTTGAGGTGCAGCCCGAGTGGTACGTCGGGGTGCGCGGTGTGGGGTGCCTCGGTGAGGGCGAGCACGGACACCAGCTGGAGCGGTCCGGCGTGGTCCGCGGCGGCTTCGGTGAGCGTTTCCATGAGCCGGGCGCGGTCGGTGTCGGCGGTCACGGGGAAGGGGGCGGCGTCCGCGCCGGCCGCGGTGAAGGCCTCCGTCAGGGCGTCGGCGGTCGCGGCGGCGTCCGGGTCGTCGGCGCAGAAGGGCACCAGCCAGACGCCGGCCGGGGATCCGGTGGGCGAGGGAAGGGGGGTCCAGGTCTCCCGGTACTGCCAGGAGTCGGCGGTGGCGCGCCGCATGCTGTCGTGGTGCCAGGAGGTGAGGGCGGGGAGCACGGGTGCCAGGACGTCCGGGTCGAGTGCCAGGCGCTCGGCGAGGTCGCGGACGTCTCCCCTGCGGACGGCGGACCAGAACGCCGAGTCGAGGGCGTGCGTGGCACGCCCCTCCTGGCCGGAGGCGGTGTCGGCAGGCCAGTACCGGACGCGTTGGAAGGCGTAGGTGGGCAGGTCGACGTGGCGTGCGTCGGGGCACAGCGCGGGCCAGTCCGGGCTGTGCCCGTGTGTGTGCAGCGCGGCGACGGCGTGGAGCAGCGTCACCGCTTCCGGCCCGTCCTTGCGCAGCGCGGGTACGGCCATGTGCGGTGCCGGTTCCCCTTCCTGGCCGGGCCCGGAGGGCAGCAGCGCCAGGGCGAGGGCGGTGAGGGTGCCGTCGGGGCCGACTTCCAGGTAGCGGGTCGTGCCCCGCTCGGCGAGCACGCCCACCGCGTCGGCGAACCGGACCGCCTGACGGACATGCCGCACCCAGTGGTCCGCGGAGCACAGCTCCTCCGCGGAGGCGACCGCGCCCGTGAGACTGGACACGATCGGCAGCTTCGGCTCCGCGTAGGACAGCCCCTCGGCGACCGCGCGGAAGTCGTCGAGCATCGGCTCCATCAACGGCGAGTGGAAGGCATGGCTCACCCGCAGCGCCGTGACCTTGCGGCCCTGACCACGGAAGTGCCCCGCGATCTCCTCGACCGCCCCGGCCCCACCCGAAACCACCACCGCCTGCGGCCCGTTGACCGCCGCGACACCCACCTCGTCACCCAGCAGGGGCAGCACCTCCTCCTCGGAGGCCTGCACCGCGACCATCGCACCACCCGCCGGCAGCGCCTGCATCAGCCGGCCGCGCGCCACCACCAGACGGCACGCGTCCGCCAGCGACCACACCCCCGCCACATGCGCCGCCGCGATCTCACCGATCGAATGACCCGCCAGCACATCCGGCCGCACACCCCACGACTCCAGCAA
>NZ_KQ949044.1:29345-40930 GCF_001514285.1 Streptomyces sp. DSM 15324 | reverse complement strand
TGGAACCCACGACCACCGCACGGTCCTCGAACACCGACCGCGTCACGGCCAGCGACCGGCCCACGTCGGCGGCGGAACCCCGCATCCCGTCCAGCAGCTTCGCCGCCTGCGCCCGCAGCGCTTCCTCTCCGCGCGCCGAGACCGGCCACAGCACCACTCCGCCACCGCTGCCGGCGGGCTCGGCGGCCTCCTGGGCCTGCTCGGTCTCCTCGGCCTCCTCCAGCACCACGTGCGCGTTGGTGCCCGAGATACCGAAGGAGGACACTCCGGCGCGGCGCGGACGGTCCTGGGTCCGGGGCCAGTCGCGTGGCTCGTCCAGGAGGCGTACGTCACCCGCCGACCAGTCGACGTGGGTGGACGGCGTGCCGGCGTGCAGGGTGCGCGGCAGCAGGCCGTGGCGCAGCGCCAGCACCATCTTCATGACTCCGGCGACGCCGGCCGCGGCCTGGGTGTGGCCGATGTTGGACTTCACCGACCCGAGCCACAGGGGCTGTTCGCGGTCCTGTCCGTAGGTGGCGAGCAGGGCCTGTGCCTCGATGGGGTCGCCCAGTGTCGTGCCCGTGCCGTGGGCCTCCACCGCGTCCACGTCCGCCGTCGACAGCCCGGCGCTCGCCAGCGCCGCTCGGATCACCCGCTGCTGCGAAGGACCGTTCGGCGCCGTGAGGCCGTTCGACGCTCCGTCCTGGTTGACCGCGCTGCCCCGGAGGACGGCCAGCACGCGGTGCCCGTTGCGCCGGGCGTCCGACAGCCGCTCCAGCAGCAGCAGGCCCGCGCCCTCGCCCCAGCCGGTGCCGTCCGCGGCGTCCGCGAAGGGCTTGCAGCGGCCGTCGCCCGCCATGCCGCCCTGGCGGCTGAACTCGACGAAGGCGCCGGGGGTGGACATGACGGCGACACCGCCCGCCAGGGCCAGGGAGCACTCTCCGGCCCGCAGGGCGTGTGCCGCGAGGTGCAGGGCGACCAGGGAGGAGGAGCAGGCCGTGTCCACCGTGATGGCGGGGCCCTCCAGGCCCAGGGTGTAGGCGACCCGTCCGGAGACGACGCTGCCGGTGTTGCCGGTGAGGATGTGGCCCGCGACGCCGTCGGGGACGTCGCGCAGGACGGAGCCGTACTCCTGGTTGCTGGCGCCGACGAAGACACCGGTGCTGCTGCCGCGCAGGGCGGCGGGGGCGATGCCCGCGCGTTCCACCGTCTCCCAGGCGACCTCCAGCAGCAGCCGCTGCTGGGGGTCCATGGCGAGGGCCTCGCGCGGTGAGATGCCGAAGAAGTCGGCGTCGAAGCGGTCGGCGCCGTGGACGAAGCCGCCCTGGCCGGTGGCGCTGCCGCCGTCGGTGCCCTCGGAGCCGGACAGCGCGTCGAGGTCCCAGCCGCGGTCGGTGGGGAAGCCCGTCATGGCGTCCGTGCCGTCCGCGAGGAGCCGCCAGAAGTCCTCGGGGGTGTCGGCTCCGCCCGGCCAGCGGCAGGCCATGGCGACGATGGCGACCGGCTCGGTCATCGCCTCCTGCAACCGCTGGTTGTGCTTGCGCAGCCGTTCGTTCTCCCGGAGCGAGGCACGGAGGGCTTCGACGACTTTTTCGGAGGACATGCTCAGCTCCACACTTCGCGCTTCGATGAAGACAGGGGTCCAGTCGGGGCTGGAGGGATCGGGACGGGGGCGGTGACGCTCAGTCGTCGGCGCCCAGGGCCATCCGGACGAGGTCGTCCACGTCCATGTCGTCGACGTCCACGTCGGCGCCGTCGGCCGGGGCCGGCGGCTGCTGACCGGGCCGGGCGGCGGGGGCCGACGCGAGCTCCATGAGCGCGTCCAGCAGCCCCGACTCGCGGAACCTGGTGATCGGGATGGAGGTCAGCAGCTTGCGGAGGGCCGCCTCGTCGGGTTCGCCCGGACGGGGGGTGGCCGTGCCCGGCGCGGCCGGGTCGGTTCCGGCCGCGAAGTGCTCCCGGCTCAGATGGTCGGCGAGCGCCGTCGGGGTGGGGTAGTCGAAGACCAGGGTGGCGGGCAGCAGCACTCCGGTGGCGGCGTTGAGCCGGTTGCGCAGTTCGACGGCGGTGAGCGAGTCGAAGCCGAGTTCCTTGAAGGACTGCTCCGGGTCGATCCGGGCGGCGGACGCGTGCCCCAGGACGGCGGCGACCTGCCGGCAGACCTCTTCGGCCAGCCTGCGGTGCCGGTCGGCGGCGTCGAGCCGGGACAGTGCGGCGGCGAGGTCCTCGCCGCCGCCCGGCCGGGTGGCCGGTGTGTGCTGCGCGACGGCGCGTCGGGTCCGGGCCAGGCCGGACAGCAGGAGCGGTACCGGGCCCTCGGCCCCGAGGCGCGTCGTGTCGACCGCCATCGGCAGGCGCACGGCCGCGGGCTGGTCCAGGGCTTCGGTGAAGAGGGCCAGGCCCTCCTTGGGGGCGAGCGGCGGCAGTCCGGCGCGTTCCATGCGGCGGATGTCGGCGTCACCGAGGCCGCTGGTCATGCCGGTGGCCTGGGACCAGGGTCCCCAGGGCAGGGACAGGGCGGGCAGGCCGAGGGAGCGCCGGTGTTCGGCGAGGGCGTCGAGGAAGGCGTTCGCGGCGGCGTAGTTGGCCTGGCCGGGGGCGCCCAGGGTGCCGGCGACCGAGGAGAACAGGACGAAGGCGCTCAGGTCGAGGTGGCGGGTGAGGTCGTGGAGGTGGACGGCGGCGTCCAGCTTCGGGCGCAGTACGGCGTCCAGCCGCTCGGGGGTCAGGTGGTCCACGACGGTGTCGTCGAGGACTCCGGCGGTGTGGACGACGGCGGTCAGCGGATGCGCGTCGGGTACCGAGGCGAGGAGGGCGGCGACCTGGTCGCGGTCGGCGACGTCCGCGGCCCGGACGTGCACCTCGGCGCCGAGCTCCTCCAGTTCGGTGACGAGCGGGGCGGCCTCGGGGGCGGCGGGTCCGCGACGGGAGGCGAGCAGCAGGTGACGTACGCCGTGCTCGGTGACCAGATGGCGGGCGAGCAGGGCGCCGAGGCCGCCCGTGCCGCCGGTGACGAGGACCGTGCCCTGCGGGTCGAGCGGTGCGGGGACGGTGAGGACGACCTTGCCGATGTGGCGGGCCTGCGACATGTGGCGGAAGGCTTCCGGCGCGCGGCGCACGTCCCACGGGGTGACCGGCAGCGGGGTCAGGACTCCGGTCGCGAACAGGTCGACGAGGGCGGTGAGCATCTCGCCGATGCGGTCGGGTCCGGCCTCGATGAGGTCGAACGCCCGGTACTGGACGCCGGGATGGCGGGCGGCCACGTCGTCGGGGTCGCGGACGTCGGTCTTGCCCATCTCCAGGAAGTGTCCGCCGGGGGTGAGCAGTCGCAGGGAGGCGTCGACGAACTCGCCCGCCAGGGAGTCCAGGACGAGGTCGACGCCGCGGTCGCCGGTCGCGGCGCGGAAGGCGGCCTCGAAGGACAGGTCGCGGGAGGAGGCGATGTGCCGGTCGTCCAGACCGGCGGCGCGCAGGGCGTCCCATTTGCCGGGGCCGGCGGTGGCGTACACCTCCGCGCCGAGGTGGCGCGCGAGCTGGGTGGCGGCCATGCCGACGCCGCCGGCCGCCGCGTGCACGAGGACGGTCTGGCCCTCGGTCACGCCGCCGAGGTCGACGAGGGCGTAGTAGGCGGTGAGGAAGACGATCGGTACGGTCGCCGCCTGGGCGAAGGTCCAGTCGTCGGGGACTCGGGCCACGGTGCGGGCGTCGGCCACCGCCACGGGTCCGTAGGCGGCGGGGAACATGCCCATGACGCGGTCGCCGACGGCGAGGCCGGTGACGCCGGGGCCGACCTCGGTGATCACCCCGGCGCCCTCCAGGCCGAAGTCGCGGGCCGGGCCGGGGTACATGCCGAGGGCGTTGAGCACGTCACGGAAGTTGACGCCGGCGGCGCGGACGGCGATCCGTATCTCGCCGTCGGCGAGGGCGCGTTCGGCGTCGGGGGCGGCGACGAGGTCCAGGCCGTCGAGGGTGCCCTTGCGGACCATGTCCAGCCGCCAGGCGGAACCCGGGGTGGAGTGCGGGGGCCGCAGGGCGGCGTCCGGGTCGGTGCGGGCGACACGCGGGAGGTGCACGGTCCCTTCGCGCAGGGCCAGTTGGGCGTCCGTGCCGTCCAGTGCGGTGGGCAGGGCGGCGAGTGAGGCGGCGGCGGTGTCGGTGTCGAGGAGGACGAACCGGCCGGGGTGCTCGGACTGCGCCGACCGGACCAGGCCCCAGGCCGATGCGGCGGCCGGGTGGCGCACCCCGGGTCCGGCGGGTCCGTCCGGCATGAGCGCCTCACGGGTCACCAGCACGAGCCGGGTGGCGTCCAGCCGTCGCTCGGCGGACAGCTGCCGGACGAGGGCGAGGGCGTGCCCTGCCGCGGCGTGTCCGGCGCCGTCGAGCGGGCCGTCGTGGTGGGGCAGGACGGCGAGGACGGTGCCGGGTGCGGTGTCGTCCGCGGTCGCCGCCAGGGCGGTGAGGTCGGCGGCCTCGGTGACATCGGCGGGGATCCCGGCGGCGTCGAGCAGGGCGGCGAACTCCCGGCCGGCGGCGTCGCCGAGGACGGTGAGCGGGTCGGGGTCCGGCCGGCCGCTTGTGGCGGGCTGCGGCTGCCAGTCGAGGCGGAACAGGTCGCCCGCGCCCCGGTCGGGCCGGGCGCGCAGCCGTTCGGGGTCGATCTCTCGCAGGGTGAGCGATCCGATGGAGGCCACGGGCCGCCCGGTGACGTCGGCCACGTCGAGGGCGACGGTGTCCTCGCCGCTCAGGGCGAGCCGGACGCGGACGGCGGTGGCGCCGGTGGCGTGCGGGGTCACGTCCCGCCAGGAGAACGGCAGCCGGCCGGGCGCGGAGTCGTCCAGCGGCAGGAAGGCGGTGGCGTGCAGGGCGGCGTCGAGCAGCGCGGGGTGCAGACCGTAGCGGTGGGCGTCGGCGTGCGCCTGCTCCGGCAGGGCGATCTCGGCGTACACGTCGCCGTCGAGCCGCCAGGCGGCGCGCAGCCCCTGGAACACGGGTCCGTAGTCGAACCCGGCGGCGGCGAGGCGGTCGTAGGTGTCGTCGACGGGGAGTTCCTCGGCTCCGGCGGGCGGCCAGTCGGCGAGCGGGGCACCCTCGGGTTCCGGACCGGCGCCGGGGGCGAGGATGCCGTCGGCGTGCAGGGTCCAGGGCCGGTCGGCGCCGGCGTCGGCGGGCCGGGAGTGCACGCCGAGCGGGCGGTTGCCGTCCGCGTCGGGGGCGCCGACCCGCAGGTGCAGGGTGACGGCCTGGTCGGCGGCGAGCAGCAGCGGTTCGACCAGGGTCAGTTCGGCGATGCGGTCGCATCCCACGCGTTCGGCGGCGAGCAGCGCCAGGTCGAGGTGGGCGGTGCCGGGCAGGATGGTGGTGCCGCCGACGGCGTGATCGGCGAGCCACGGCTGGTCGGTGACGGAGAGCCTGCTGGTGAAGACGTGGCCGTCGGCGAGGTCGACGCGGGCGCCGAGCAGCGGGTGTCCGGCGTCGGCGAGGCCGGCCGCGGCCAGGTCGGACGCGCTCCGGCCGGCCGTGGTGGGCCAGTGGCGCTCCCGCTGGAAGGCGTAGGTGGGCAGGTCGACGACGCGGCCGGTGCCGCCGGTGGCGGCGCTCCAGTCGACGTCGACGCCCTGGGTGTGGGCGCGCGCCAGACCGGCGAGCAGGGTGGCGGTCTCGTCCTGGCCGGGGCGCAGCAGGGCGACGGCGCTGGTGCCGGCGGGGTCGGTGACGGCGTCGGCGACCAGGGCGGTGAGCGTGCCGTCGGGGCCGATCTCCAGGTAGTGGCGGACGCCGGCCTGCTGGAGGGCGCGCACGCCGTCGTGGAAGCGGACGGCCTGGCGCACATGCCGGACCCAGTAGTCGGGCGAGGCGAGTTCGTCGGGTCCGGCCGGCCGGCCGGTGACGTCGGAGACCACGGGGATGAGCGGTTCGTGGTAGCGGAGCGTGGCGGCCACCTCGCGGAAGTCCTCGAGCATGGGCTCCATGAGGGGCGAGTGGAAGGCGTGGCTGACACGCAGCCGCTTGGTGCGCCGGCCCAGCTCCTCGATGCGGGCGGCGACCTCCCGTACGGCGTCCTCCTCACCGGAGACCACCAGCGAGCGGGGGCCGTTGACCGCGGCCAGGCCCACCCGGTGCTCGTGGCCCTCCAGCAGGGGCAGCACCTCCTCCTCGGTGGCCTGGAGGGCGACCATGGCGCCGCCGGCCGGGAGGGCGTCCATCAGCCGGCCGCGGGCCGCGACCAGGGCGCAGGCGTCGCCGAGGGTGAGGACTCCGGCGGCGTGCACGGCGGCCAGGGAGCCGATGGAGTGGCCGAACAGGTGGTCGGGGGTCACTCCGAGGCTGCGGACGAGCCGGTAGAGGGCGACTTCCAGGGCGAACAGGGCGGGCTGCGCGTATCCGGTGCGCTCCAGCAGCGCTCCGGCGTCGCCGAGGACGGCCTCGCGCAGCGCGGTGCCGAGGACGTCGGCGCCGAAGTGGGCGCACACCTCGTCGAAGGCGTCGGCGAAGACCGGGAAGGCGGCGTACAGGTCGGCGCCCATGCCGGGGCGTTGGGCGCCCTGTCCGGTGAAGAGGAAGGCGGTGCGTCCGCCGCGTGCGGCGGTGCCCGTCCCGTCGGGCGGGGTCGTGCCGGAGGCGAGCCGGGTCAGCTCGGCGAGCAGGTCGTCGCGTCCGGTGCCGAGCAGGACCGCGCGGTGTTCGAAGGCGGGGCGGGTGGTCGCCAGGGAGTGGCCGAGGTCGGCGGCGGACAGTTCGGGGTGGCGCAGGGCGTGGTCGCGCAGCTTCTCGGCCTGGGCGCGCAGCGCCTCGGGGGTGCGGCCGGACAGCGGCCAGGCGGTCGTGGCGTGGGTGACCGGACGGGCGGGAGGCCGGGCGCCGGTGGCGGACGCGGCCGGGGCCTCTTCGAGGATGACGTGGGCGTTGGTGCCGCTGAACCCGAAGGACGAGACTCCCGCGCGGCGGGGGCGGCCCTCCTCCCGCTGCCAGGGCCGGGCCTCGGTCAGCAGGTGGACGGCGCCGGAGGCCCAGTCGACCCGGCTGGAGGGCCGGTCGGCGTGCAGGGTGCGCGGCAGTTCGCCGTGGTGCAGCGCCAGCACCGTCTTGATGATGCCGGCGACGCCGGCGGCGGCCTGGGTGTGGCCGAGGTTGGACTTCACCGAGCCGAGCCACAGCGGCCGGTCGTCGGGCCGGTCCTGGCCGTAGGTGGCGAGGAGTGCCTGGGCCTCGATGGGGTCGCCGAGGACGGTGCCCGTGCCGTGTCCCTCGACGGCGTCGACGTCGGCGGGGGTGAGTCCGGCGTCGGCCAGCGCGGCCCGGATGACCCGTTCCTGCGAGGGCCCGTTGGGGGCGGTCAGGCCGTTGCTGGCGCCGTCGGAGTTGACGGCGCTGCCGCGGACCACGGCCAGGATCCGGTGTCCGTTGCGCCGGGCGTCGGAGAGCCGCTCCACCAGCAGCATCCCGGCGCCCTCGCCCCAGCCGGTGCCGTCGGCGCCGTCGCCGTAGGCCTTGCAGCGTCCGTCGGGAGCCAGGCCGCGCTGGCGGCTGAACTCCAGGAACGCGGCCGGGGTCGACATCACGGTGACGCCGCCCGCGAGCGCCAGGTCGCACTCCCCGGCGCGCAGCGCCCGCGCCGCCCAGTGCAGGGCGACCAGGGAGGAGGAGCAGGCGGTGTCGACGGTGACGGCGGGGCCCTCCAGGCCCAGGGTGTAGGAGATGCGCCCGGAGACGACGCTGGCGGCGTTGCCGGTGCCGAGGTAGCCGTCGACGTCGTCCGCGGACGTGCGCAGCAGGGTCGGGTAGTCCTGGCCGTTGGTGCCGGCGAAGACGCCGGTGCGGGAGCCGCGCAGGGTCCGCGGGTCCAGGCCCGCGCGCTCGACGGCCTCCCAGCACACTTCGAGGAGGAGCCGCTGCTGCGGGTCCATGGCGAGGGCCTCGCGCGGCGAGATGCCGAAGAAGGCGGCGTCGAACCGGTCGACTCCGGACAGGAAGCCGCCGGTGCGGGTGTAGCTGGTGCCCTCGTGGTCGGGGTCCGGGTGGTACAGCGAGGTGAGGTCCCAGCCGCGGTCGTCGGGGAATCCGGTGAGGCCGTCGCCGCCGGAGGCGAGCAGGTCCCAGAGCCGTTCGGGGGTGTCGGCGCCGCCGGGGAGGCGGCAGGCCATGCCGACGACGGCGAGGGGTTCGTCGCTGCCGCCGGACGCGGGGCGCGGCGGGGCGGTGGCGGACCGGGCGGGGCCGTCGCCGGCCGGCAGCGAGCGCAGCAGGTGTGCGGCGAGGGCGGCCGGGGTGGGGTGGTCGAAGGCGACGCTGGGCGCGAGCCGCAGGCCGGTGCGGCGTTGCAGCGCGTTGCGCAGGTCGACGGCGGTCAGCGAGTCGAAGCCGAGGTCGCGGAAGGCGCGTTCGGGGTCGGCGGCGGGGGCGTCCGGGGTGTGGCCGAGGACGGTGGCGATCTCCGTCTGCAGGAGGCGCAGGACGGCGCCGGGCCGCTCGGCCGCCGGCAGCGCGGTGAGGGTACGGGCGAGGCGTCCGCCCGTCGCGGCGGCTCGGGCGGTACGGGGCACGGCGGCGGCGGGGTCGCGCAGCAGGGCCGGGGTGGGGGTGGTGGCGGCCCGCGCCGCGGCCAGGTCCAGCCGGACCGGCAGCAGCACCGGGCGGTCCTGCGCCGCGGCGAGGTCGAGCAGGCGCAGGGCGTCGGCGGTGGGCAGCGGTGCGACGCCCGCCCGGGCCATCCGGGTGCGGTCGGCGTCGCCGAGGCCGGCCGTCATGCCGCTCTCCTCGGCCCACAGGCCCCAGCCGAGGGCGAGCGCGGGCCGTCCCTGGGCCCGCAGGGTGGCGGCGAGCGCCTCCAGGAAGGCGTTGGCGGCGGCGTAGTTGCCCTGTCCGGGACCGCCGAAGGTGGCGGCGGCGGACGAGAACAGCACGAACGCCGACAGGTCCAGGTCCTGGGTCAGGCGCGCCAGATGCACGGCGGCGTCCGCCTTGGGCCGCAGCACGGCCGACAGCCGGTCGGGGGTCAGCGCGCGGACGACCCCGTCGTCGATCACCCCGGCGGCGTGGAAGACCGCACCGAGGGGGTGGGGTGCGGGTACGGCGTCCAGGAGTGCCGCCAGCGCGGCGGGGTCGGCGACGTCGCAGGCGGCGAGCGTCACCTCGGCCCCGGCCTGTTCGAGGGCGGCGCGCAGCTCGGCGGCGCCGGGCGCCTCGGGGCCGCGGCGGCTCGTCAGCAGCAGGTGTCGTGCTCCGTGCGCGGTGACCAGGTGCCGGGCGAGGGCCGAGGCGACGGTGCCGCCCGCCCCGGTGATCAGCACGGTCCGCTCCGGATCGAGGAGCGGCCTCGCGGCGGTGGCGGAGGTGGCCGGGTGGTGCCGGACGAGGCGGGCGGCGTGGGCGCGGCCGTCCCGCAGGGCGATCTCCGTCTCGCCGGTGTGCGCCGCGTCGCGGACGGCGGCGAGGAGCGACTCCGGGTCGGTGCCGGAGTCGGTGTCCACGAGCAGGAAGGACCCCGGGTTCTCCGACTGCGCCGACCGCACCAGACCGCGTACGGCGGCCGCGGCGAGGTCGGCGACGGGCTCGCCGGGCCGGACGGCCACCGCGTGCCGGGTGAGCAGGACCAGCCGGGCGTCGGCCGTGCGCTCCTCGGCCTGCCAGCGCTGGAGCAGTTCCAGGGCCGCGGCCGCCGACTCGTGTACGGCGGCGGGCGGTTCCGCGTCGTCTCCCTGCCAGGAGACGAGGACCAGGTCGGGCACGGGCGCGCCGGGGTCGGCGAGGGCGGTGAAGAAGGCGTCCGGGTCCGGGTGGCGGTCGGTGTCGGCCGGGGCCGGTGCGGCGCCCACGACGGCGAGGGTCGGCCGGTGCGTGGCCGTCCCGGCCGTCGGCAGGGGGATCCAGTCGACGGCGAACAGGTCGTCACCGGCCGCCGACGGGGCGGTCAGGGGGAGTTCGTCGACGGGAGTCAGGGTGACCGCGTCGACGGTGGCGACGGGGGTGCCGGAATCGTCCGTGAGGTCGAGTCGCAGGGTGCCGTCGGAGTGGGACCGGAGGGCGACCCGCAGCGTCTCCGCGCCGGCCGCGTGCAGGGCGCAGTCCCGCCAGGTCACGGCGAAGCCGCCGGGACGGCCGAGCGCGGGCGCCGTGTGCAGGGCGGCGTCGAGGAGCGCGGGATGCAGGGCGACCCGCAGCGCGTCCGACCGGAATTCCTCGGGTACGGCGACCTCGGCGTAGGCGCGGTCCCCGGCCCGCCACACCGCGGTGAGCCCGCGGAAGGCGGGACCGTGGTCCAGCCCGAGGTCCCGCCACGCGTCGTAGATCTCGTCGATCTCGTCGGCGGTCAGGGCCTGGGCGCCCGGCGGCGGCCAGGCGGCGTCCGGTGCGTCCGGGCCGGGGAGCTCCGGCGGGGCCCCGGCCTGATCGAGGACACCGCGGGCGTTGCGGATCCAGGGCCGGTCGTCCGGGTGCGCGTCGTCCTGTGTGCGGTCGGCGGCCGGGAGGGGCCGGGAGTGGCAGGAGAACGTCCTGACGCCGTTCTCGTCCGGGCTGTCGAGGACGACCTGGATCTCCACGGGCCGGTCGCCGTCGAGGACGAGCGGTCGCTCCTGTTCGAGCTCGACGACGTGGTGGCAGCCGACGAGCGCGCCGAGATGCAGGGCGAAGTCGACGTATGCGGCACCGGGCAGCACGGTCGCGCCCGCGGCGGTGTGGTCGGCCAGCCAGGGGTGTGTGCGGGGGGAGAGCACGGCGGTGGACAGCACGGACGAGGAGTCCGCCAGGGTCACCGCGGCACCGAGCAGCGGATGCCCGCCTGCGCGCCGTCCGGTGCCGGGCACCGGATCGAGCCAGAGGCGTCGCTGCTGGAAGGCGTAGGTGGGCAGGTCGACCGTCCGGCCGGTGGGGAAGAGCGCGGACCAGTCCGGGCTGTGCCCGTGGGCGTGCAGCGCGGCGACGGCACGCAGCAGGGTCACCGGCTCCGGGGCGTCCTTGCGCAGTGCGGGCGTCAGGACGCATCGGTCGTCGTCGAGGAACGCACCGGCGAGCGCCGTGAGGGTGGCGTCCGGGCCGAGTTCGACGAAGCGCGTGGCCTTGTTCCGTACGAGCGTGCGGACCGCGTCGGCGTACCGGACCGCCCGGCGGACGTGCCGCACCCAGTGGTCCGGCGACATCAGTTCCTCGGCGCTCGCGGTCTCCCCGGTGAGCGTGGAGACGATGGGCAGCCGGGGACGCTCGTACGTCAGTCCGGCGGCGACCGCGCGGAAGTCGTCGAGCATCGGCTCCATCAACGGCGAGTGGAAGGCATGACTCACCCGCAGCGCCGTGACCTTGCGGCCCTGGCCACGGAAGTGCCCCGCGATCTCCTCGACCGCCCCGGCCCCACCCGAAACCACCACCGCCTGCGGCCCGTTGACCGCCGCGATACCCACCTCGTCACCCAGCAGGGGCAGCACCTCCTCCTCGGAGGCCTGCACCGCGACCATCGCGCCACCCGCCGGCAGCGCCTGCATCAGCCGGCCGCGCGCCACCACCAGACGGCACGCGTCCGCCAGCGACCACACCCCCGCCACATGCGCCGCCGCGATCTCACCGATCGAATGACCCGCCAGCACATCCGGCCGCACACCCCACGACTCCAGCAG
>NZ_KQ949044.1:0-28655 GCF_001514285.1 Streptomyces sp. DSM 15324 | reverse complement strand
TTGAACCCACGACCACCGCACGGTCCTCGAACACCGACCGCGTCGTCGCCAGCGACCACGCGACATCGATGCCGCGGTCGGCGGAACCCCGCGCGTCCAGCAGCCGCGCCGCCTGGGCCCGCAGCGCCGTCTCGCCGCGTGCCGACACGGGCCACAGCAGCACCCCGGCGTCGCCACCGGAGGCGGCGGGCTCCTCGGTCTCCCCCGGCTCCTCCAGCACCACATGTGCGTTGGTGCCGCTGACGCCGAAGGCGGAGACGCCGGCGCGGCGCGGCCGGCCGTCGTCGGTCCGCGGCCACGGCTGGGCGTCGGCGAGCAGGCTGACCCGGCCCGTCGACCAGTCGACGTGGCGGGAGGGGGCGTCGACGTGGAGCGTGCGCGGGAGCAGCCCGTGGCGCATGGCCATGACCATCTTGATCACGCCGCCGACCCCGGCGGCGGCCTGGGTGTGCCCGATGTTCGACTTCAACGAGCCGAGCCAGAGCGGTTGTTCACGGTCGCGTCCGTAGGTGGCGAGCAGCGCCTGGGCCTCGATGGGGTCGCCCAGCGTGGTGCCCGTGCCGTGGGCCTCCACCGCGTCCACGTCCGTCGTCGACAGCCCGGCGCTCGCCAGGGCCGCCCGGATCACCCGCTGCTGGGAGGGCCCGTTCGGGGCGGTCAGTCCGCTGCTGGCGCCGTCCTGGTTGACCGCGCTGCCCCGGATGACGGCCAGCACCCGGTGCCCGTTGCGCCGCGCGTCCGACAGCCGCTCCAACAGCAGCAGGCCCGCGCCCTCGCCCCAGCCGGTGCCGTCCGCGGCGTCCGCGAAGGACTTGCAGCGGCCGTCGGCGGAGAGTCCGCGCTGGCGGCTGAACTCGGTGAAGGTGACCGGCGTGGACATCACGGCGACACCGCCCGCCAGGGCCAGGGAGCACTCGCCCGCCCGCAGCGCCCGGCAGGCCAGGTGCAGGGCGACCAGGGAGGAGGAGCAGGCCGTGTCCACCGTGACGGCCGGGCCCTCCAGGCCGAGGGTGTAGGCGACGCGCCCGGAGGCGATGCTGCCGGCGCTGCCGTTGCCGATGAAGCCCTCGAGGCCGGGCGGGGGGACGTCGAACCGGGAGCCGTAGTCGTTGTACATGACACCGACGAAGACGCCGGTGGGGCTGCCCCGCAGGGTGCCGGGGTCGAGTCCGGCCCGCTCCAGGGCCTCCCAGGAGATCTGCAGCAGGAGCCGCTGCTGCGGGTCGGTGCCGAGGGCCTCGCGCGGCGACATGCCGAAGAAGTCGGGGTCGAAGTCGGCGGCGTCGTGCAGGAAGCCGCCCTCTCGGGTGTAGCAGGTGCCCGGGTTCTCGGGGTCGGGGTGGTAGAGGGACGCCACGTCCCAGCCGCGGTCCTCCGGGAAGGGCGTGATGGCGTCGGTGCCCTCGGCGACCAGGCGCCACAGGTCCTCGGGGGTGCGCACGTCGCCCGGGTAGCGGCAGGCCATGGAGACGATCGCGATGGGCTCGCGGTCCTTGGTCTCCAGCTCGCGCAGGCGGCCGGTGGTGCGGTGCAGGTCGGCGGTGACCCGCTTCAGGTAGTCCCGCAGGCGGTCTTCGCTCACAGCTCGGCCCCCAGACCCGGGTCGCACACCACGACGGAGAGCTGGGGCAGGCCCGCTGCGCTCGGAACGGTAGACAACACCGGATTCTCCTCAGGCTCGGACACCCACGCTCCTGGCATGGCTCCTCGAACACCTCGAACCCGGCCCAGTCTGGGGGCGGCCGGGCGGTCCACGGCCGCTCCACCTCCGACTCTGAAAAATCCCCTAGTTGCCCATGGCACCGTCCCGGCGCCGGTCCGGCCCGCTCCCGGCGCCGGTCGACGGCGGCCGGCACCGGCAAATCCCTAGAGTTGCGCGGCTCTTCTGGCCTTCGTTCGGCCCGGCGTGCTGCGCTGAGCCCGCTCCCGGCCCGCCCTCCCGTGCGGCCCGCCTACCAGAGGGGTTCCCGATGACAGCCCTGCCCGCTCCTGCAGGTCCCGAGGTGGCCGCGCCGCCCGAGGTCGGTCTCGACGGTGGTTCGAGCCTGCTGGCCTGGCTGCGGCGGATGCGCGACGAGCAGCCGGTGTGGCGCGATCCGGCGGGCCGCTACCACGTCTTCCGGCACGAGGACGTCCAGCGGATCACCGCCGACCCGGCGGCCTACTCCTCGGACACGGTGACCCGGCTGTCGGGTGGTGAGCGCCAACCGCCGGGCGGCACGCTGCTGTTGCTGGACCCGCCGCGCCACGGAAAGCTGCGGCGACTGGTGAGCAAGGTCTTCACCGCGAAGATGATCAACGAGCTGACCCCCCGGATCACCGAGGTGGCCACCGAGCTGCTCGACGGTCTCGACGGCGACCGCTTCGACCTCGTCGAGGCGTTCGCCAACCCGCTGCCGGTGATCGTGATCTCCTCGATGCTCGGGGTCCCGCCGTCCGACCACCCGCTGTTCCAGGTCTGGGCGGACAACCTGCTGACCGTCGACTGGGAGACGCCCGAGGGCGCCGAGGTCATGGGCCGGACCGTGCAGGAGCTGGACGCCTATCTGCGTCGGCACGTCGCCGAGCGGCGGGCACGCGAGTACGACGACCTGATGAGCCTGCTGGTCCGCGCCGAGGTCGACGGGGAGAGCCTGAACGACGACGACGTGGTCAGCTTCGCCGCGCTGCTGCTGCTGGCCGGCCATGTCACCACCGCCGTGCTGCTCGGCAACATGCTGCTGACCCTGGATCAGGAAGAGGGCCTGCTGTCCGAGTTGCGCGCCGACCGCGCGAGGATCACGCCGTTCACCGAAGAGGTCCTGCGCTGCCGGCCGCCGTTCCTGAAGATCGAGCGGGTGCCCACGGCACCGGTGGAGATCGCCGGGGAGAAGGTGCCCGAGAACGCGATGGTGTACCTCTGGCTGCTGTCCGCCAATCGCGACGAGCGCGTCTTCCCCGACCCGGACCGCTTCGTGCCCGGCCGGTCCAACGCCAAGCAGCTCGCCTTCGGGCACGGCATCCATTACTGCCTGGGCGCCCCGCTGGCCCGCATGGAGGGACAGATCGCGCTCAACCTGATGCTCGACCGCTACGTCGACATCCGGGTCGACCGTGACGCACCGCTGTCCTACTTCGACAACCGTGTCAACGTCTTCGGTCTTCGGCGGCTGCCCCTGACGGTCCGCCGTGCCTGAGCGGCGCATCCGGGCGGACAACCCACCAGACGGAGGACTCATGGCCTACGAGCCGAAACCACCGGTGATCCCCACCGACCGCACCTGCCCCTTCGACCCCGATCCGGAGTACCGCCGGCTCCGTGAGGAGGAACCGATCAGCCCGGTCCGGTTCGACATCGCGCCGGGCCGCGACGACGGCTGGCTGGTCACCCGGCACGACCATGTGCGGGCCATCATGACCGACCCCCGGTTCAGTCACCGCGCGGAGCTGCTGGCGCTGGTGGCGTCGCCGCCGTTCGAGGTGGAGAAGTACGAGCCCCAGCCGTCGGGCCCGGGGTCGTTCGTCCGCATGGACGCCCCGGACCACACGCGCTACCGGCGGCTGCTGACCGGCTTCTTCACGGTCCGCAAGATTCAGGAGTACGAGCCGACGCTCGCCGGGATCATCGACGACGTGCTCGACGAGATGGCGGACCTCGAACCGCCGGTGGACCTGCTGCCGGCATTCGTGCAGAAGGTCGTCTACCGGTCGGTGCACTCGGTGATGGGTGTGCCGGAGGAGGACATCGCCGAGCTCGACCGGCACTTCTCGGCGATCATGCGGATCGACTACACGCTCGAGGAGTTCGTCGAGCACAACACGGCGCTGGACCAGACCCTGGCCCGGGTCGTCAAGGACCTGTTCGCCGAGCCGAACGACAAGCTGCTCGGCAAGCTGGTCAAGACCGGTGAGCTGACCGAGGAGGAGCTGGCGAACATCGCCTGGATCACCATCGGCGGCGCCCTGGACACCACGCCGAACATGCTGGGTCTCGGCACGTTCGCCCTGCTGGAGCATCCGGAGCAGCTGGCGAAGGTCCGCGAGCAGCCCGAGCTGATGGAGCGGGCGGTGGAGGAGCTGCTGCGCTACCTGACGATCTCCCACATGGGCGCGAGCCGGGTGGCGCTGGAGGACGTGGAGGTCGGCGGACAGAAGATCGAGGCCGGGCAGACCGTGGTGCTGTCCCTGCCGGCCGCCAACCGGGACCCGGAGCAGTTCGAGGACCCGGAGGTCTTCGACGTCACCCGTCCCTCCCGCCGCCACCTGGCGTTCGGCTTCGGCATCCACCAGTGCCTGGGGCAGCATCTGGCCCGGGCGACCCTGCGCATCGGCTTCCAGAAGCTCTTCGACCGTTTCCCGGACCTCCGGCTGGCGGTCGAGCCGGGGGAGGTCCCGCTGCGGGACAAGGCGATGCACTACGGCGTGTACGCGCTGCCCGTGACCTGGGGGTGAGCGAGCCCCCCGGACACGAACCGCGGGCCGTCCCGGCAACGGGGCGGCCCGCGGTTCCCGTTTCCGCCGCCCGGGCGGGCCGCGGGACGGCCGGGCAGGGGCTCAGCTCAGGTGGGACATGCGGGGCCAGGTGGTGCGCCAGGAGTGGCGCAGTCCCTCGCAGACCCAGACGGGGGTGCCCCAGTTGAGGTTGTGCACCTTCTCCTCGTTGGTGACCGTGCCGCGGCGGCGCACGCCGGTGAAGAACTGCCGCAGGAAGCGGGCGTCCGCGCCGACGAAGACCACGGTCGCGGTGTCGTCGGCCGGGCGGCGCAGGTACCGGTAGCCGCGGTGGCCGCTGTAGGGCCGCGGCAGTCCGAGCCCGGGGCCGAACCGGTCGAGGGCACCGGCCTGGTCGTAGCGGTCGGTGACCAGCAGGGCCCGGCGGCGCCGGTCGGCGGGCAGACCACGGTAGACGCGGGCCACCGAGGCGGCCAGGTCGGGCCAGCCGACGCTCTCCATGGCCAGCCGGTCGGCGGAGGAGCGGGTGAGCCGCTGCACCGGGTAGACCGGCAGGACCTGGACCGCCAGGGCAGCCGACAGCAGGTAGACGACGGCCGTCGACCAGATCCGCGGGCGGGTGGCGCCCAGGCGCTGCAGGGCGGTGGCGCCCGCCGCCCACAGCACGGCGAACAGCCCGGCGACGTAGTAGGGCCGTCCGTGGACGACGAGGTAACAGACACACAGTCCGGCGAAGGTCAGCCCGAGGAACCGGTAGGGGCGTGCCCTGCGGGCGAACAGCAGCCATCCGAGCCCGCAGCCGAGGAGGAGGGCGCCGGCCAGTCCGGCGGCCGCCAGGACGGTGGGCAGGAACACGGCCCGGCCGCCCTCCTCGGCGGCGACCTCCCGGGCGATGACGCCGGTCATGGCCAGCTGGGGCCAGCCGGCGCGGGCCTGCCACAGCAGCCCGGGCACCGCGGTGACCAGGACTCCCGCCGCCGTGGCCCACAGCAGCGGGCGGCGCAGCAGCTCCCGTGGGCCGACGAGGAGCAGGGACACGAGCAGCGCGGCCCACAGGCCGACGCTGAGGAACTTCACCTGGAGGGAGACGACCGCGGTCAGGCCGAGCAGGAGCAGCAGCCGGTCGCGCCGGGTGCGGACCCAGCGCACCAGCAGCCAGACCCCGGCCGTCGTCAGGAAGATGTCCAGGGTGGCGGTGATGAGCAGGTGGCCCATCTGGAGCATGACCGGCGAGACGGCGTACGCACCGGCGGTGGCGAGCTGGGCGGCCCGTCGGCCGCCCAGCTCACGGGCGGTCAGGGCGGCGATCAGCACCCCGAGCGCGGTGGCGGCCGCGGCCGGTGCGCGCAGCACCACCAGCGAGCCGGGCGCCAGGGCGTCGAGACCGTGGGCCAGCAGGGGCAGCAGCGGGGGCTGGTCGGCGTACCCCCACGCGGGGCTGCGGCCGGCGGCGAGGAAGTACAGCTCGTCGCTGAAGTAGCCGAAGCGGTCGGCGGTGAGCAGCAGCAGGGCCGCGGTGGCGCAGGCGACGGCGCACACCGGCAGCAGGGCCAGGGGTGGGGGTGGGGGTAAGGGTGGGGCGGCGGGGGGACGGGCACGGGACGGGGTCCCGGGAGGTCGGTACCCGCCGTCGCGGTGGGTGTCCTCGTCCCGGGTGGTGGGGGGCATCGTCGCTTCCTCGTTCCTGTCGGGTTCGCGTTGGGGGATCCGCGCAGGCTTGTGCGTCGAACCTACGGTCGGGGACGGCTGCCGGAACGGTGTGTTCCCTTAACCGGGGCCGGGAGTAGGGGCGATTCCCTAGTCTTCGGCGCCTGTGGTGGCCGCGGCTGTCACGGCTGTGCTGGTGTGGGTCTTCGAACCGCCCCGGGGCCACACGCACCGTGGCGGTTCGTCCCCTTCCCGGCCGACCTGCGGTGGACGCGTTCGCAGCGCCCTGTCACTCCCACGGCCCGGCCTCGATCCCTCAACCGACCACGGAGAGACGACAGGCGAGTGATGGACCTTCAGTTCATGTGCGGCGGGACCGGTTGGCGGTCCCGCACGGTCAGGGCGGGCGCGTCATGACGGCGGCGATCGTCGCGGACGGCGTCCGCAAGCGGTACGGGGACATCCAGGCCGTCGACGGGGTCTCGCTGCACATCGAGGCGGGCGAGTTCTACGGCATCCTCGGTCCCAACGGCGCGGGCAAGACGACCACTCTGGAGATTCTGGAGGGCATCCGCGAGCCCGACGAGGGGCGGATCGAGCTGTTCGGCGAGAGCCCCTGGCCGCGCAATCCCAGGCTGCTGCGCCGCATCGGCGTGCAGTTCCAGGCGTCGTCGTTCTTCGACAAGCTCACCACGCGCGAGACGATCTACCTGTTCGCCTCGTTCTACCGGGTCGGCGTCCGGCAGGCCGACGCGATGCTGGACCGGGTGGGCCTCACCGAGTTCGGCGCGGTTCCGGCCGACAAGCTCTCGGGCGGCCAGGCGCAGCGGCTGTCGATCGCGTGCGGTCTGGTGCACGACCCGGAGATCGTCTTCCTGGACGAGCCCACCGCCGGTCTCGACCCGCAGGCCCGCCGCAACCTCTGGGACCTGCTGCGGGACGTCAACGACGAGGGCCGCACCCTGGTCCTCACCACCCACTACCTGGACGAGGCCGAGATGCTCTGCGACCGGGTGTCGGTCATGGAGAAGGGCCGGGTGCTCAAGACGGGCGCGCCGGCGGCCCTGGTCCGCGAGCTCGACGACATGGTGCGGGTCAGTGTGGAGTCGGGGCTGGTCAAGGCGGACGCGCTGCGCGACCGACTGGTGTCGGCCGGGGTGGAGAACGCGGTGGTGGAGGACGACGGGATCACGCTGTCGATCGCCACACCCTCCCCCGGGCCGGTGCTGTCGATCCTGGCCGACCACCGGGCGCTGCGCGGCCTTCAGGTGCGCGGTGCCACTCTGGAGGACGTCTTCCTCCAGCTGACCGGACGGGAGTACCGCGCGTGAGCATCGACGAGACGTCCTCCCCCTCCACCGGGACGGCCGCGCAGACCTCGGCTGAGCCGGCGGCGGCGACGGTCAAGGCCGGTCCGGGGCGCAAGGGGCCCGTCAAGGACAGGCGGCTGAACCCGATCCGCGAGCTGGCCCGGGCGATGATCCTGAGCGTGCTGCGGGACAAGGGCACGATCTTCTTCCTGATGATCTTCCCCATCCTGTTCCTGATGCTGTTCGGCTCGCTGTTCAAGAGCGACGGGACCTCGCACATCAAGGTGGCCCAGGTCGGCGAGGTGCAGGTGCTCGACTCGCTCACGGGGTCGCAGCGGGAGCAGCTCTCCAAGGCCGCCACGATCACCAAGGTGAAGAACGAGTCGGCGGCGCTGGCGAAGGTGCGCGAGGGGGACTACGACGCGCTGGTCGAGCAGGACGGGGACACCGTCGTGCTGCGCTACAGCGTCTCCGACTCGGTCAAGGGGGCTTCGGCCCGCGCGACGCTGAACGCGGTGCTGGAGCAGGCGAACGTGGCCGCCACCGGCAAGCCCGTCAAGTACACGCTGAAGGCCAGTCAGGTCGAGGACGAGTCGGTCAAGCCCATCCAGTACCTGACTCCCGGTCTGCTGGGCTTCGCCATCGCCACCAGCTCGGTGTTCAGCACCGCCCTGACGCTGGTGACCCTGCGGCGCAAGAAGATCCTCCAGCGGATGCAGCTGTCGCCCATCCGGCCCTGGGAGGTGGTGGCCGCCCGTATCTCCATGACCATGCTGATGGCGTTGACGCAGACGGCCCTGTTCCTGGCGGTGGCGACCCTGCCGTACTTCGGTCTGCAGCTCACCGGGAACTGGTGGCTGGTAGTGCCGCTGGTGGTGTGCGGGACCCTGGCGCTGATGTCGCTGGGTCTGCTCATCGGCTCGCTCACGAAGACGGAGGAGTCCGCGGGCGGTCTGGCCCAGCTGCTGGTGCTGCCGATGTCCCTGCTGTCGGGGTCGTTCTTCTCGCTGGACAGCGCCCCCGAGTGGGTCAGGGCGCTCTCGTACGTCATGCCGCTGCGCTACCTGGTGGAGGGCGGCGAGTCCGTGCTCAGCCGGGGCGGCGGTGTCGTGGACGTCCTGCCCACGATGGGCGGCATGCTGGCCTTCGCCACCGTGGTGACGGGGCTGACGCTGCGGTTCTTCAAGTGGAACGAAGGATGAGCCGACGCTGACGGCCGACGACGTCCGGGGCCCTGTGCCGCACCCCAGCGGCACAGGGCCCCGGCCGCGTGTCGGCACAGGGCCTCCGGAGCAGGCGGCTTCGGGGCGGCGGACAGGACGCCGCACCCGCCGGCGACGGGCAGGGCCGCCGCCCGCGCGCACCGGGCGTACCGGCGCCGGCGCACGGAGGGGCCCACCGACACGGGCGCGCGCCTGCGGACGGGGGCGCGCCCCCGTCCGCCCACGGCGTCACCCGTGGTCGGCGCCCTGCCCGCGCCGCCCGCCGGGGGCGGAACCTTCTCGAAAGCCCGCCGCAACCTCACCCGGAACACGGCACGCAGCCGAAAAACCGTCGGAGACAACACACCCCCGGCAGACGGTGCCACACGCGGTCGTCGCCCCGCCCCCGGCGGACGGTGTCACAGGCGGTCGTCGCCCCGCGCCTGCCAGCCGTCCAGGTGCAGGACCTCCTCCAGGGGGCGTCGGGGGCCCGGGCGGAAGGTGGGGCGCAGGGGGTGTGCCGTCGGCAGTAGTGCGCCCTGGCGGACGGTGGGGGGAAGGCCCAGGAGGTCGGCCATCTCCCGCTCGCGGTCCAGGTGGACGGCCGTCCAGGCGGTGACCAGGCCCCGGCTGCGGGCGGCCAGCGCATAGCTCCAGGCCGCGGGCAGCAGTGATCCCCAGACACCGGCCTGGTTGCCCTCCGGCAGCCGGCCGTCGGGCAGTTCGAGGCACGGGATGACGAGCACGGGCACCCGGTGCAGCCGCTCGGCCAGCACGCGGGCGCCGGTGAGCACGGAGCGGGTGCCCTCCGGCTGCTCGTCCAGCCGTCGTAGGGCGGCGCCGTTGCGGTCGTGGAAGGCGGCCCGGTACACCTCGGCGACACGGGCGCGCAGCTGCGGATCGGTGAGCAGCAGCCAGTGCCAGCGCTGGCGGTTGTTGCCGTTGGGGGCCTGCAACGCGATGCGCAGGCAGTCCTTGACCAGTTCCGGGTCGACGGGCCGTTCCAGGTCCAGGCCGCGCCGCACGGAGCGGGTCGTGGTCAGCAACTCCTCGCCCGAGAGGGAAGGCGGCGTGGTCACGGCAGCAGCACCGCCCGGACGGCCAGGGCGAGGTAGGTGGTCACGACGAACCCCATCGCGGCGGGCAGGGGCCAGGCTCCGCGGCGCGCGGTCAGGAACCGCCGGGCGCCCCAGAGCGGCAGGGCCGCCGTCAGACAGGGCAGCAGCCCGAGGACACCGTCGGGCGCGAACAGGACGACCTGGCAGACGACCGCGCCGGCCGCGAACGCGGCGGTGACGGCGGCGCTGCCCCGGGGCCCGAGGTCGGCCGAGTACAGGCGGGCGCCCGGCTCCGCCTCCCACGCGGTCTTGCGGGCGAACTCGAAGTGCAGGAAGACGCCCGCGCACAGGGCGAGCAGCAGCGCTCCGCGCCAGTCGGCGGTGACGGTCCCGGCGGCGGCCAGCGATCCGTACACATAGACGCCGAGCAGCACCTGCACCGGGTAGGTGACCGCGAGGTTGAGGAGCTGCCGGTCGCGTACGGCCGCCGAGAGGTGCTCCAGGACGGCGAGGAACACCCCGTAGGCGAGGGCCGCCAGGACCAGCAGGACGGCCGTGGCGGACAGCGCCGCGTTCAGGCCGGCCACCACCGCGGTGAGGGCGGCCATCGCGCCGCGCAGTTCGGCGACGGTGATCGCGCCGGTGACCAGCGGCCGGTCCGGGTGGTGCACACGGTCGTAGGCGAGGTCCTTCTGCTCGTCCAGCATCCTCAGGAACAGCAGCGCGAGGACGACGCTGAGGACCCGCACCCAGGTGGCGCCGGTCGGCCGCCAGGCGGCGCCGGTCAGGCTCACCGCGGAGCCCTCCAGGGCCAGGACCCACAGCAGGCCGTAGGTGGCGTAGACGTGGGGCCGGAACATGCGCAGCACGAATCGGCCCAGCCGGCCGGGGATGCGGGGCACGGCGACGGTGCTCACTTAAGGGTGTCCCCTGTCTCGGGTGCGGGGTGTGATGGGGTGCGTCACGGGGGCCGTTCAGCGGTACGCGGGGGACGCCGGGGCGGCGAGCGCGTCGGCCCGGCCGGCCGTGCTCCGGTCGGCGAACGCGACGCGTGCCTCGGCGACCAGGGCGCCGGGCTGGTGCAGGGTGCACTCGATGTCGGCGCCCGGCACGACGGGAGCGGTGCGGCACTGCAGGGGCAGGTCCATCTCGGCGAAGCAGCGGAACCGCGCCCGCAGGCGGACCGGCAGCGCGGTGGGCGCGCGCACCGCGCCCTCGTCCACGGCGGCGATCAGGGCGAGTTGCCGGAAGGCCTCCAGTTCCAGCATGCCGGGGACGTGGTCGACCCAGTGGTCGTAGAGGGTGGGGTGCGTGGTCTCGGCGACCAGCCGGGCGGTGCGGACGCCGTCGGGCGAGGTGTGCGGTGGTGTGATCACCACGTTGGCCCGGTCGCGCCGGCCGACCCGGCCCGGTTCCACGGTCCGTCCGGGCAGCGCGACGGGCGGATCGCACAGGCCGAGGTCGCGACGCTGCCCGGCCCGCAGGCGGCTCCACTCCTGCGGGGGCATCCACGAGTAGTCGATGCGGGCCAGCAGTGCCTCCCGTGCCCCGACGACCGCGCTGAAGCGCAGCCGCAGGCCCGTCACACCGGTCCGGTTGCGGAAGCGGTGCTCGACCCGGACCCCGACGACCGCCTCGGCGGGGGTGTCCCCGCAGGCCAGGGCGTCCGGGTCGGGCACCTCGTACGCGACCGTCCGGAGCAGGAACTTGTGGTCCAGGGGTACGTCGAGGTAGCGGTGGGCCACCACGAAGATGCCCTGGCGGCAGGCCTCCAGCAGCAGCAACGGGTCGTGGTGGCTGCGGGGGGCGACGGCGTCGCCGTAGAAGGGGTGGCGGCGTGGAAGCTGCGCGGCCAGCCGCACCTCGTCCTCGCTGAGGCGCTCCGCGTCGGTCAGGAAGACCTCCGCGATCGCTGCCCGGTGCGCCAGCTCCTTCGGGAGTGTCCGGGCGAACTGCATGGCTGCTCCTCGTTCAGATCAGGGCGTCCCGGACGGTGTCCAGGTGCCGGCGCCACTCGTCGACGCCGGCGCCGTCGAGCACCGGGGCGCGACCGGGCTGCCGCATCGGGAGCACCGAGGATCCGACGATGACCGCGTCCCACGGGTCGATGGCGATGCCGTGCTCCCAGGCGTGTTCCAGGAGCTGACGCGGGGTGGCGTCGGGGCCGGGGCCGGGCCGGCCGGAGAGCGCGGCGCGCAGCCGTTCGGCGGCGGGCCCGAAGTCGAGGTCCCGGGGCTTGGTGGCGGCGTACAAGCGGTCGGCCAGCCCGAGGGCGTACCCGGTGAGGTCCTCGCCGGCCAGCGCGGAGCGGAAGAGCCGGTCGCGCTCCGCGTGGTCGAAGTGCACGGCCAGCTCGCGCAGGACGTCGGCGGGTTCGTCGGGGGTGTGCACGAGGTTGAGCAGGTAGCTGTAGCGGCCGAGCAGGTGGCGGAGCTGGCCGGGCACCCGGGCTTCGGGGTCGGTGGGGCCCTTCAGCCGGGTGAGCTGGACCGAGGCCGGGATGTCGCTGGGGCGGCCGGGGCGGACGAGCAGGACGAGGGCGTCCGCGTCCTCCAGGAAGAGCGCGGCCAGGCGCCTGCGGTACGGGGTGGCGAGGTTCCACTGGAAGTACCACAGGGAGCGGATCATGGTCCGGGTCAGCCGGGTGATCGCCGCGCCGACGATCCGGTAGTCCTGTTCGGCCAGCCACTCCACGGCCGCGTCGAGCCTCCGGGACACCACGGCGTCGGGCTTCAGCAGCAGTGCGGCGTGGCAGTGGGCGAAGCCGGTGACGTCGTCGGTGAGGGCGGCGAGCTGTTCGTGGCTCTCCTGGTAGTAGGTGTCCGCGCCGTACAGCCGCTGTTTCTCCGGGTGGCAGGTGAGCCGCGGTGAGACGGGGATGCCGTGGACCGGCTCGGGGTGGGCGGAGGGGGTCGTCACGGGGTGCTCCCGTCCTTCCGGTTGGCGGCGGGCTGCCGGGGCGGGGGTGTGCCGAGGTAGCCGACCTTGAGGCAGTGGTCGAGGAGGCGGCGCAGGTAGGGACGACCGCTCAGCGGCACCCGGCGGCCGCCGAAGGCGGCGGCCCGGCTGTCGTCGAAGCGGATGCGCCGCTGGAGGTAGGTGTCGTAGAGGGAGACGACGCGGTCGTAGTAGGGGCGTTCGCGGTCGGGCAGGGCCGACGCGGAGAACGTGGTCGGCGGGACGAACCGCGTCACCTGGAAGGACGGGTACTCGGCGAGGACGTCGGAGAAGTCGCGCAGGGTCAGCAGGTGGCCGACCGCGTGCAGGGTGAGGCCCTCGGCGTCCTCGAAGCGGGTGGTGACCTCCGTGACCAGGTCGGCGACGTGGTCGACCGGCGCCAGGTCCAGTGCGGCGTCGTAGTGGCCGGGCAGGGTGCGCACCAGCCCCCGGGTCATGATCTTGAGTATGGGATAGACGGTCTTGAAGTCGCGGCAACGGCCCGTGCGGGAGGCGCCGGTGACGATGCTGGGCCGGACCACGGCCACCGGCAGGCCGTCCGCGGCGGCCTTGCGGACCAGGGTCTCCGCGGCCAGTTTGCTCTTCTCGTAGACGTTGCCGAACCGCTGTCCGACGTCGAGTTCGTCCTCCAGGGCCACGCCGTCGCGCATCCCGCACACATAGGCCGTGCTGACCTGCACCAGCGGGGTGCGGTGGGCCAGGGCGAGGTCCAGGACGTGCCGTGTGCCGCCTACGTTGATGCTCTCGTACCGCTCGTCGGGCAGGCCGAAGTCGGTGACGGCGGCGCAGTGCACGATCCGGTCGGCGGTCGCGGCGAGCCTGCGGTCGTCCTCGTTCAGCCCGAGGCCGGGACGGGTGACGTCACCGGTGATGCGGGTGAGGGTGCCGGGCCCGGCGGCGAGTTTCCTGCCGTCGTTGCGGAGGATGTCGCCGTTGTGGTGCATCAGGGTGAGTACGGTGTGGCCCGCGCCGGTGAGCCGGGCGGCCACCTCCGCGCCCACGAAGCCGCTGGCGCCGGTGACCAGCACCGTCATCGTGTCAGCCATGGATCGTTCCTCCGTGAGGGGGCGGGGATCAGGCGGCCTGGTGGGGCTGGGCACCGTTGCTGGCGACCAGGTCGCGGGCTTCCTCCAGGGGGAGTTCCGCGTCGAGGTGGGCGCCGATGCGCACCCAGTCGTAGCTGAGCTCCAGCGTGGCCCGCCAGGTGTCCGCCGAGTCGAAGGAGAGGGGGAAGGCGTCGGCGCCCGCGGTGCCGCGCAGCCGGGCGATGTAGTCGCGCAGATCGGCGAGGAGGTCGTCACCCTGCTCCACCGAGGCGACGGTGCGGCGCAGCAGTTCTTCGGCGCGCTTGCCGATCGCGAGGGTGGCGGGCGGCAGCAGGTCGATACGGCGGACGAGATCGGTGTCGGCGGGCAGCGGGTTGACGCCGTACGCGCTGAACAGGCCGCGCAGCGCGGCGTGCACGGCACGACGGGCGGTGAGCTCGGCGACTCGCCACTGGCCTCGCTGGAGGGCGCCGGTCAGGTCCTCGACGGCGTTCTCGGTGACGATGTTGGCCCACACCAGGGCCATGGTGGCGGCGGCGAACCGTTCGGCGGGCAGCGGCACCAGGTCGACGGCCTCGGGGCCGCCGACGGCCGCGCCGCGCACCGACAGCAACGGCTGGGCGGTGGACGGCGGCGGGGTGACCGGTCCGGGCGGCGCGGCGAGCGGCAGGGCCGGGGTGACGGTGCCGCCGCCCTTCCAGGCCAGCCGGATCAGTCCGTAGCGCACGAACGTGGCCAGGAGCCTGCCCGGTTCGGGGACACCGGTGTCCGAGGCGGCGGCCAGCACCTGGGGCAGCGGCCGGCCGAGGACCAGGGAGCGCCAGACCGCTCCGGCGCTCTCGCCGAGGGCGAACACCTCACGCCGCCCGCGGACGACGTGCACGCGGGCGTCGGTCTGCCAGGTGGTCACTTGGGCCACGCGCTCCACGGTGAGCCGCTCGGGACGCGCGGAGACACCGGTGAGGCCGAGTTCCCCGGCGAAGGCGAGGCAGGCGGTCAGGTAGGCGCGGGCGGCGTCGGGGTCGCCGGGTGCGGGGGCGGTGGTCTCCAGCTCCCAGTACCTGTCGCGTACGGCGGGGTGGTCGGCTCGGTCGAGCTGCAGGGACAGCCACTTGGGTTCGAGGTAGGTCTCGCCCTGTCCGGCCGCCCAGAACTTGATCGTCTGGACGAGTCCGGCGCGGGTCCAGTCGACCGCCTCGTCCGCCTCGCCGAGGCAGAGCAGCGCCGTCGCGTGCCGCAGGGACTGCCGGGCCCGGTGCGCCCACCAGTCGGCGGCGATCCGGGCGAACCGCTCCCTCGGCATGAGGGACTTGACCTGGTCGACGAGGGCGTGGCCGCGCAGCGGGTGGCTGTTCAGCAGCCGCTGGCAGCGGTTGAGCAGATCCTCGGAGAGCCGGCCGGGGCGGCCGGCGCCCTTCTCCAGGGCGCGGAACTGGTCGGCGAGCTGGCGCACCGACCGGGTGCGGATCTCCACCCTGCGGCCGTCGACGAAGAGCAGCGAGGGCATGGTGGGCAGGTCGTCGTCGGAGCGGGCGACGAGCAGGAAGTCGATGTCGGAGGAGGGGTTGCCGAAGCCCTCCGCGATGGAGCCCTCCAGCACGACGGCCCAGTCGGCGCCCGGGGGGAGTTCGGCGAGCGACTTGTCGAGCAGGTCTTGCAGCTGGTCCTCGGTGAGGATCACGGATGTGTCTCCGTCCTGGGAGTGTCCGGGTTCTCGGCGGACGCGCCGCCGTCGGGCGGATCGGCGAGTACGGTGACCGTGCCGGCGGCGCCGTCCACGCGCAGCAGGGCGCCGGTACGGATCTCGGTGGTGGCGTTCCTGACCTGGACCACCGTGGGGATGCCCAACTCCCGGGCGACGACGGCGACATGGGTCAGCGGGCTGCCGCGTTCGACGACCAGCGCGGCGGCCGAGGGCAGCGCGGCCACCCAGCCGGGGTCGGTGCGGTAGGCGAGCAGGATGCCGCCGCCGATGTCGCGGGGCGTGTCGGTGACCACCGCGGGTCCTTCGACGACCCCGGGGCAGCAGGGGGTGCCGCGCAGTTCGCGGGCGCCGCTGCGGGCGGCGGGCCGGCTGCTCCAGCCGGCCCGTTCGAGGTTGCCCGACCAGTAGGGGGCGCCCCGGGTGGTGAACCGGGCGGGGGCGTGCAGCGCGGCGTCCGCCGCGAGCCGGGTGCGCCGCAGGGCGGCCAGGTCCTTCAGCTCGGTGTGGGCGATCATGCCCTCGTAGGCGCCCCGGACCTCCTCCAGGCGCAGCATGAAGACGTCGTCCCAGGAGGCGAGGGCGCCGGCGCGGGCGAGGTCGCGGCCCAGGGCGCGCAGCATCCGTTTGGCGGCGCCGAAGGCGCGGGTGCGGCAGAACCGGAGGCGTTCGCGGTCGGTGAGCGCGGCGCGGGCCTTGCGCCGTACCCGCTCGTACACCCAGCGGCGGGGACCGCGCAGATGCCGGTCGAGGTAGGCGTCGGCGTCGGCGTCGCCCCCGTGATCGCCCGCGCCGCTCCCCCGGTTCTCCGGCAGGGCGTCGCGCAGCAGGCTGAACAACCCGGCCGGGTTCTCGTACAGGTCGGGGACCTCGAGCTTGAGTTCGTCGGGGCTGCGGTAGCCGTAGGAGGCGACGTAGGCGTCGACGGCGGCGACGATGCCGGTGTGTCCGGCCTCGACCAGCGCCTGGTAGGCGTCCGTGTCGGGGGTGCGCTCCAGCAGCTGCCGCGCCTCGTCGTCGGCGCGTACCGCCGCGGCCAGTTCGGTGAGCGCCCAGGCCGGTTCGGCGGACTCGACGTCGCCGCCGGGAGCGGCCGCGGCCCAGGTGAACCACTCGGGGGCGTCGGGCAGCCAGCGGCGGGTGAGCAGGGCCAGCAGGCCGACGGAGAGCAGGATCGTGGCGTCGAGGGCCTGCATGGGGCCCCACTTCTCGATGAGTTCCTTCTGCAGCCGCCGGAAGCGGCGGTAGGTCTCGTCCCCGGGCAGCGCGTCGTAGTCGACGTTGTTGAAGACCTCGTAGGCCCGGTAGAAGTCGCGGTGGAAGGTCTCCACCGACGTCCCGATGGTCAGGAAGCGCCGGGCGAAGACGACCGTCCGGGCCAGTTGGGAGAGGCGGCCGCGCAGCCCGGGCCGGGGGGTGAAGGGGTGCAGCCGGTCGGCGGTCTCGTCGGAGATGCTCTCGGCGACGCCCAGCGATTTCTCCAGCACCCGGCGGTTGAGCGGGTACAGCGGTGCCAGGCGCACCATGCGGTACCAGTGGTACAGGTTGTAGTAGACGCGTCCGTGGACGTAGCCGAGCAGGTGCGGGGTCCACTCCTGGACCTCACGGAGCCGGTCGCCCCGGACGCCCAGCGCGCGGGCGTAGCTCTCGTACACCTTGGCGTAGGTGTCGGCGGCGAAGCTGTAGGTGAGCGGGGAGACGACGCCGCTGAAGCTTTCGATGATGTTGGAGTTGTCCCAGATCCGCAGCTCCCCCTCGGGTTCCGGCGCGGTGCCGGGTGGTGGGCCGAGGGTGGTGACGGGGCGGCTCTGCAGGAGCCACAGGGTGCCGTCGGCGATGGCCCACTCGATGTCCTGGGGGGCGCCGTAGTGCGCGGTCGCGCGCAGCCCGGCGGCGTGCAGCAGGGCCAGGTCGTCGGGGGTCAGGGCCGGCGCCTCGCGGTCCTCGTCGGTGACCGGTGTCACGGTGCAGCCCGGTCCGGTGCCGGCGTCGTAGCGTTCCTGCTTGTCACCGATGACGGTGCTGAGCGGTTCGCCGGTGGAGGCGTCGAGGACGACGGTGTCGGCGTCGACCGCGCCGGAGACCAGCCCCTCCCCCAGCCCGTGGACGGCGCTGACCACATGGCGGTCCGTGCGCCCGGTCGTCGGATCGGCGGTGAACAGTACGCCGCTGCGCTCCGCGGGCACCATGCGCTGGACGATGACGGCGACGCCACCGGTGCCGGGCGGCAGTCCGCGCTGCGCCCGGTAGAGCAGGGACCGCTCGGAGAACCCGGAGGCCCAGCAGCGGCGGACATGGGCGGTGACCTGGTCCAGGCCGCTGATGTTGAGGAAGCTGTCGAACTGGCCGGCGAAGGAGTGCTCCGTGCCGTCCTCCTCCTGTCCGGAGGAGCGCACGGCGACCAGGCCACCACCGGCCTGCCGGTAGGCCAGGGCGACGGCCGAGGCGGTGTGCGCGTCGAGGGGCGTCTCCTCGATCAGGGCGGCGATCTCGGCGGCGACCCGGTCGGCCGTGGTGTCCCAGCCGTCGGCGAGGAGCCGGGCCAGACGCTCCTGCAGTCCGCTTCTGCGGGAGAAGCCGTCGAAGACGTCCAGGCCGATCACCGACCAGTCGGGCACCTGGAAGCCGGCCGCGGTGAGCGTGTGCAGGTTTCTGCCCTTGCCACCGGCGTACCGGGTGATCAGGGACTCCTCGCTGGAGGGCGAGAGAACGCCCAGGGACAGGTGGTCGGATTCCGTGGTGAGCGACAACGTGATTCCTCCGCATGGCTCGCGCTCGACCTCACCGGAAGTCTCACGGCGGGAGCGGGCGAAACCTTTCGAGTCGGGCGCGGCGGTAACTTCGCCGAAAACCGCCGGTCGTTCGGCCCGGGCCGGTCGTGCGGCTCGGGCCGTGGTTCGGGCCGGTCGTGCGGTTCAGGCCGTGGTTCGGGCCGGTCGTGCGGTTCGGGCCGTGGTTCGGGCCGGTCGTGCGGTTCAGGCCAGGACGACCGGCAGACTCTGGTGGCCGCGCAGGACGAGCCGGTCGCGGCGGACCGGCCCCTGACCGGGGGCCGGGCGCAGGGCGGGGAACCGCGTGAGCAGCCGGCTGAAGACGGTGACGGCCTCCAGCCGGGCCAGCATGGCGCCGAGGCAGTGGTGCGCTCCCCCGCCGAAGCTGAGCGGCTGGATGTCCTTGCGGTGGGGGTCGAAGCGGTCCGGCTGCTCGTAGCGGGCGGGATCACGGTTGGCCGCTCCGAGGAGGAGCACCACATGACTGCCCGCCGACGCCGGCACGCCCCCGACGAGGACACCGTCGGTCAGCACGGCCCGGTTGCTCGTCTGCAACGGCGAGTCGTGGCGCAGCACCTCTTCGACGAAGCCCTGCACGGGAACGGTTCCGTCCCGCAGTCCGGCCATGACCGCGGGGTGCTCGAACAGCGCCTGCAGGCCGTTGCCGAGGAGGTAGGTGGTGGTCTCGAAACCGGCCAGCAGCAGACTGGCGAGGTTGGCGACGAGCTCCTCGTCGTCCCGCAGGGTTCCCTCGTCGCGCGCCCGGACCATGGCGGTCACCAGGTCGTCGCGCGGGTCGGCCCGTCGCAGGCCGGCCAACTCGGTGAAGTACCGGTGGAGTTCCACCGCCGCGCGGTCGGCGGCCGCCAGGCCGGAGGGGTCGGCGAGCAGTTCCAGGGTGGCGCTCAGATCCGCGGCGTAGCCCCGGAAGCGCTGCCGGTCCTCGGCGGGGACTCCGAGCAGGTCGCAGATGACGTGGGCGGGCAGGGGGAAGGCGACGGCGTCCATGAAGTCCACCGGTGCGGACCCGGCGTCCGCGAGGTCGTCGAGCAGCGCGTCGGTGAGGTCCGCGATGCCCGCTTCCATCGCCGCCACCCTCCGGGCGGTGAACACCTGGGACATCGACGAACGCAGCCGCCCGTGGTGGGGCGGGTTGGCGACGAACAGGGTCCGGCTCAGCAGGGCGAGCGAGGGATGTGCGGAGATGTCGGCACCCCAGGTCACCAGGTTGATGTCGGCGCCCAGCGCCGGACTGCGCAGTGCCTGACGGCAGGCCTCGTAGCTGCTGACCAGCAGGAGACCGTCCCCGGCCGGCACGGCGGGCCCGAGTTCCAGCGCGCGCTCGTACAGCGGGTAGGGATCGGCTCGTCCCTCGGGAGTCAGTAAGTGGGCGATGATCGACTGCGCGTCCAACGGTCCTCCTGGTCACTTGGGTCCGGAGCTTCGGTCGTTGCGCGGTGTGACCGGGGTCAGGGCGTGCCGAGGACGGTACCGGCGAAGGCGGCCGCGGTGTCCGGCGACGCCACCGGGGGCCCGGCCAGGCCGGGCCAGACGAGGGCCGTCGACCCCCAGGTGAGGCCGCCGCCGAAGCCGGCGAGTATCACCTTGTGCCCCGGGAGCAGTTGACCGGAGACGACGCCGTCGGCCAGGGCCAGGGGGATCGAGGCGGCGACCGTGTTGCCGCGCGTCTCGATGTTGGACAGGAATTGTTCCGCCGGCAGGCCGAGTCGCCGGGCGACCGCTTCCAGGATCCGGGAGTTGGCCTGGTGCAGCACGAAGGCGTCGATCTCCGCGGGGTCCCACCCGGTCCGCCGGGCGGTCTCCTTCACCGAGTCCGCCATCCGCCGCACCGCCTGCGCGTAGACGGCCTGCCCCTGCATGGTGAAGTAGGTGTCCTCGGTCTTGGCCGGCAGCCCCGTGGAGCGCTGCCGGGACCCGCCGGCCGGCACCTCGATCAGATCGCTGAGGCTGCCGTCGCTGCCGAGGTGCAGCCCGGTGAGCGCCCCGGGTTCGGTCGGCGACCCGGCGCGCAGCACCACCGCACCGGCCCCGTCGCCGAAGATCACCCGGGTCGAGCGGTCGTCCGGGCCGAGGAGTGTGGAGAACGCGTCGGCGCCCACGACCAGCACGGTCTCGGCGGCGCCGAGCGCGACCATGCCGGCGCCCGTCGCGAGGGCGTACACGAAACCGGTGCACACCGCCGCCACGTCGAACGCGGCGACCGGTCCGAGTCCGAGCCGGGTGGCCACCTCGGGCGCGGTGGCGGGGCAGTGCCGGTCCGGGGAGCTGGTGGCGATGACCACCGCGTCCACGCCCTCCAGCCCGGCCGAGGCCAGCGCCCGCCGCCCGGCCTCTACGGCCAGGTCGCCGGTGGACTGCCCCGGGGAGACCCAGCGGCGCTCCCGGATGCCGGTACGGCGGCGGATCCACTCGTCGCTGGTGTCGAGGACCTCCGCCAGTTGGTCGTTGGTGACGACGGTCGGAGGTACCCAGCCGCCGAGTCCGGCGACGACTGCCGCTCGTTCCATGGCCTCCAGCTCCTTTCACAGCCCGATGGCCGCCCCGGGACCGATGGGCGGCCCCGGGGCAACGATTCACGAAACACCACCTCCCATGGGCCGATCACGGCCTTTGTTAGGTGAAGTCCTATATCCCATAAGCAACTTGACGTTCCATCAGGCGGTGCGCCCGCGGCTTGCACGAGCGGCTCACGCGGACCCGAACTGCTGGTCGATGAAGTCGAAGAGGTCGTCGTCGCTGGCCGCGTCGATCCGTTCCTCGACGGCCGCCTGCGGGACCCCACCGTGGTCACCGTCACCGCCCCCGGCAGAGGTGGCCGTGACCCCGGCGGCCGGGGCCGCGTCCAGGGTGGCGAGCAGTCCGCGCAGCCGCCCGGAAAGCGCGGAGCGCACCTCCTCGTCCCCGGTGATCTCGGCCAACGCACCCTCCAGCCGATCGAGTTCGGCCAGCATCGGCTGGACGGCCGCCGCGGCGCCCGGCGCGGTCTCGGCCCGCAGGTGGCGGGCCAGCCCGAGCGGCGTCGGGTAGTCGAACAGCAGGGTGGCCGGCAGCCTGAGCCCGGTCGCGGTGGTGAGCCGGTTGCGCAGTTCGACGGCGGTCAGCGAGTCGAAGCCCATCTCCAGGAAGCCGCGTTCGGGGTCCACCGCCTCGGAGTCGGCGTAGCCGAGCACGGCCGCCGCATGGTCGCGGACGAGGTCCGCGAGCACCGCGAGGCGTGCCTCGGCGTCCAGTTCCGCGAGCCTGCGGCGCAGCCGCTCGGCGGGCGCGACCCCGTCGGCCCCGCCGGCGGCGGCGCGGCGGCCGGACGCCGGCTTGACGAGGGACCGCAGCAGGGCCGGCACCTCCCCGTCGGGGGTCCGCAGGCCGGCCGTGTCGAAGCGGGCCGGGACCAGCACCGCCCGGTCGGCCGCCACGGCGGCGTCGAAGAGGCCGAGGGCCTGCTCGGACGGCATCGGGACGACACCGCCGCGGGCCATCCGCACCAGGTCGGCCCGGTCGAGCTTGCCGGTCATCTCCGACCGTTCCTCCCACAGGCCCCACGCCAGTGACTGGGCGGGCAGACCGTGGGCGCGCCGCTGCCGGGCGAGGGCGTCGAGGAAGGCGTTGGCCGCCGCGTAGTTGCCCTGCCCCGAGCCGCCGAGGACGCCGGCCAGCGAGGAGTAGAGCACGAAGGCGCGCAGCTCGCTGTGCCGGGTCAGTTCGTGCAGATGGAGCGCGCTGTCGGCCTTGGCGGCGAGGACCGTGTCGAGTCGTTCCTGGGTGAGGGTGCCGATGACACCGTCGTCGAGGACGCCCGCGGTGTGCACCACGGCGGTCAGCGGATGCTGTGCGGGGACCGTGGCGAGCAGTGCGGCCAGGGCCTCCCGGTCGGAGGTGTCGCAGGCGACGAGTTCGGCCCGGGCGCCGAGGGCGGTCAGGTCGTCGAGGAGTTCCCGGGCGCCCGGCGCGTCGGGGCCGCGGCGGCCGACGAGCAGCAGGTTCCGCGCTCCGTGCCGGCCGGCCAGGTGCCGGGCGACGAGGCCGCCGAGCGCGCCGGTGGCCCCGGTGACCAGGACGGTGCCGTCCGGGTCGAGCAGCGCGGCGGTGTCGCCGCCGGCCGGCTGGGTCAGCCGGGCACGGACCAGCCTCGGCACCCGCAGCTCGCCCTTGCGGAGGGTGACCTGCGGCTCTTCGTGGCGGGCCGCGGCGGGCAGCGCCCGGTACGACTCCTGGGCGCCGTCCCAGTCGAGGAGCAGGAACCGGTCCGGGTTCTCGGTCTGCGCGGTGCGCACCAGGCCCCACACCGCCGCGGCCACCGGGTCGGGCGCCCGGTCGCCGTCGTGGACGGTCACGGCGTGCCGGGTGACCAGCGCCAGGCGGGTGGCGTTGAAGGTGTCGTCGGCGAGCCAGTCCTGGAGCAGCCGCAGCACGCGACCGGTCACCCGGCGGACGGCGGCGGCCGCGGCGGTGCCGTCCGGCAGCCCGGCCTCGTCGTCGCCGAGGCCGGGCACGGCGGCCAGCACCGTCCCGGGCACCGGGAGGTCGCCGGCGGCGACGGCGCGGGCGAGGGCGTCCAGGTCGGGCTGGGCCAGGGCGGCGAGCCCGGCGGCCGTCAGGGCCTCCCCGAGAGCGGGGCCGCCGTCGCCGTCCAGGACGGCGAAGCCGTCGGAGGCGGACCGGACGGTGGCGCCGGTGGCGTGCGGGGTCACCCACTCCAGTTCGTACAGATGCCGGGCGGCGGCGCGGGCGTCGTCCCCGAGGTGCCCGGCCGGCAGGGGCCGCAGGGTCAGTCCGCCCACCGTGGCGATCGCACCGCCTCCGGGGTCGGTGACGGTCAGCGCGACCGTGTCGGGGCCGGCCGGGACGAGACGCACCCGCAGCGCGCCGGCCCCCGGCGTGTGCAGCCGCACGCCGGTCCAGCTGAACGGCATCAGCGCGGGACCGGACGCGGCGCCCTCGGTCAGACCGACGGTCTGCAGGGCGGCGTCCAGCAGGGCCGGATGCAGTCCGTAGCCACCGGCGTCGGCGGCCACCTCGGCGGGCGGCTCGATCTCGGCGTACACGTCCTCGCCGAGCCGCCAGGCGGCGGTCAGCCCCTGGAAGGCGGGTCCGTAGGCGAAACCGCCCGCGGCGAAGCGGTCGTAGAGCCCGTCCAGGGCGATCTCCTCGGCGCCCTGCGGCGGCCACGGCCCGAGCGGGGGCTCGTCGGCCGCGTCGGCCGCGGCGCTGAGCCGACCGAGCGCGTGGCGGGTCCAGGGCTCGTCGTCCGCCGCGTCGTCCGGGCGGGAGTGCACGGTCACGGCGCGCGCTCCCTGCTCGCCGGCCTCGCCGACGGTGACCTGGAGGTGGACGGCACCCTGGTCGGGCAGCACGAGCGGTGCCTCCAGGGTGAGTTCGTCGACGACCGTGCAGCCGACCCGGTCGGCGGCCAGCAGGGCCAGCTCCAGGAACGCGGTGCCGGGCAGGACGGCGGTGCCGGAGACCGCGTGGTCGGCGAGCCAGGGGTGGCTGCTGAGCGAGAGCCGTCCGGTGAGCAGGTAGCCGTCGCCGCCCGCGAGGGCCGTGCCCGCGGCGAGCAGCGGATGCTCCCCGGCGGAGAGCCCGGCGGCGGCGAGGTCCGGGACGCCCGGGTCGGCGTCGAGCCAGTAGCGGGCGTGCTGGAAGGCGTACGTCGGCAGCTCGGCCCGGCGCACCGGACGACCGGCGAAGTACCGGTCCCAGTCGGGGCCCGCGCCGTGCACGTGGAGCGTGGCGACGGCGGTCGTGACCGCCGTCTCCTCCGACCGGTCGCGGCGCAGCAGCGGTGTGACGACGGCCGCCTGCGGCTCGGCGAGGCAGTCGCGGGTCATGGCGGTGAGCACCGCGTCGGGGCCCAGTTCGAGGTAGGCGGTGACGCCCTGCCCCTCCAGGGTGGCGACGACGTCGGCCCAGCGGACCGTGCCGCGCACATGGCGCACCCAGTAGTCGGCGCCCTCCAACTGCCCGGAGTCGGCGAGTTCACCGGTGAGGTCGCACACCACGGACACGCTCGGGGAGGCGTACGCCGTCGTGCGGGCGACGGCCGCGAAGTCGGCCTGCATGGGTTCCATGCGCGGCGAGTGGAAGGCGTGCGACACCGTCAGCCGTTTGGTGCGCAGCCCTGCCTCGCGCCATGCCTCGGCCAGTTCCTCCACGGCGTCCTCGTCACCGGAGACGACCACGGACGCCGGGCCGTTGACGGCGGCGACGGACACCCGGTCCTCGTAGGTGCTCAGGGCTGCCAGGACCTCCGCCTCGCCGGCCTGCACGGCCAGCATGGCGCCGCCGTCGGGCAGTCGCTGCATCAGCCGGCCCCGGGCGGCGACCAGTCGGCAGGCGCCGGCCAGGTCGAACACGCCCGCGACATGGGCGGCGGCCAGTTCACCGATGGAGTGGCCGACCACGATGTCCGGCCGCAGCCCCCAGTGTTCCAGCAGCCGGAACTGGGCGACCTCCAGGGCGAACAGCGCGGCCTGGGTGTAGGCGGTCCGGTCCAGCAGGTCGGCGTCCGGGGTGCCGGCCGGGGCGAACAGCACCTCCTTCAAGGGGCGTTCGAGCTCCCGGTCGAGTTCGGCGCAGACGGCGTCGAGGGCGTCGGCGAAGACCGGGTGGGCGGCGTACAGGTCACGGCCCGTGCCCGGCCGCTGGCTGCCCTGACCGCTGAAGAGGAACGCGGTGCGGCCGCCCCGGTGGCGCACTCCGCGCACCAGTCCGGGAGCCTCCCGTTCCTCGGCCAACGCCCGCACGGCGGCAATGAGTTCGTCCTGGTCGCGGCCGACGGCGGCCGCTCGGTGGTCGAAGCCGGTGCGCCCGAGGGCAAGGGTGTGCGCGATGTCGAGAGGTGTGGCGGTGTGCTCCCCCTCCGGGTCCTCCAGGTGGGCGAGCAGCCGGACAGCCTGGGCGCGCAGGGCGTCGGCGCCCCGTGCGGAGAGCACCCAGGGGACCACCCCGGCGGCCGCGGGAGCTTCAGACGTCTCCGCCTCGGCGGTCGGCCGCGGGGACCGGTCCGCCGTCTCCTGCGCCTCGACGGGCGGCTGCTCCAGGATCACATGGGCGTTGGTGCCGCTGATGCCGAAGGCCGACACGCCGGCCCGGCGCGGACGCCCCGCGTCCTCAGGCCACTCGACCGCCTCCGTCAGCAGCGCCACCGCCCCCTCGGCCCAGTCGATGCTGGTCGAGGGCCGGTCCGCGTGCAGGGTGCGCGGCAGCACACCGTGCCGCATCGCCAGCACCATCTTGATCACACCGCCGACACCGGCGGCGGCCTGGGTGTGCCCGATGTTGGACTTCAGGGCGCCGAGCAGCAGCGGCCGGTCCGCGGGCCGGTCCTGGCCGTACGTCGCCATCAGCGCCTGGGCCTCGATGGGGTCGCCGAGCCGGGTGCCGGTGCCGTGCGACTCGACGGCGTCGACATCGGCCGGGGAGAGCCCGGCGGCGGCCAGCGCCTGACGGATGACGCGCTGCTGGGCCGGGCCGCTCGGCGCGGTGAGGCCGTTGCTGGCGCCGTCCTGGTTGACCGCCGAACCGGCGAGCACCGCGAGGACGGGGTGGCCGTTGCGCCGGGCGTCGGAGAGCCGCTCCAGCAGGACCACGCCGACACCCTCGGCCCAGCCCGCGCCGTCGGCGTCGTCGGAGAACGCCTTGCAGCGGCCGTCCGGGGACAGGGCGCGCTGCCGGCTGAACTCGATGAAGGTGTCCAGCGAGGAGATCACCGTGACCCCGCCGGCCAGCGCCATGGTGCACTCACCCGAGCGCAGCGCCTGCGCGGCCATGTGCAGGGCCACCAGGGACGAGGAGCAGGCGGTGTCGACGGTGACGGCCGGGCCCTCCAGACCGAAGGTGTACGAGATCCGCCCCGAGGCCACGCTGCCGGCGCTTCCGGTGGCCAGGTAGCCCTCGAAGTCCTTCGGGGCGCGCTGCACCCGGGAGCCGTAGTCGTGGTAGTTGGAGCCGACGAACACCCCGGTGGCGCTGCCGCGCACCGTCCTCGGGTCGATACCGGCCCGCTCGAACGCCTCCCACGACGTCTCCAGCAGCAGCCGCTGCTGCGGGTCCACCGCCAGCGCCTCGCGCGGGCTCATACCGAAGAACTCCGGGTCGAAGTGGTGCGCGTCGTAGAGGAAACCGCCGCCGCGGGCGTAGAAGGTGCCCGGCCGGTCCGGGTCGGGGTCGAAGGCGCCCTCGAGGTCCCAGCCGCGGTCCTCGGGGAAGGCGGACACGGCGTCACCGCCCTGCGCGAGCAGCCGCCACAGGTCCTCCGGGCCGTCCACCCCGCCGGGGTAACGGCAGCCCATCGACACGATCACCACGGGGTCGTCGTCCGTCGCGACCGGCCGGAGCGTGCCGGCCGGTGCCGGGTCGGCGGGCAGGCCTGCGGCGCCGAACAGTTCCTCGTGCAGCTTCGCCGCGAGCGCGACGGCGGTCGGGTGGTCGAAGACCAGGGTGACCGGCAGCCGGAGTCCGGTGCTCTCGGCGATGGTGTTGCGCAGCGCCACCGCGGTGAGCGAGTCGAAGCCGAGGTCACGGAAGGCCCGCTCCTCGTCGACCTGGTCGGCGCCGGCGTACCCGAGCGCCGCGGCGGCCAACGTCCGCACCAGCGAGAGCAGTTCACGCCGCTGGTCGTCGTACGGAAGGCCGGCCAGCCGCCCCGTGAGCGCGTTGCCGTCGCCGCCGTCCGTCACGGGTGTGCCGCGCGTCGCCAGGGCCGCCCGTACCTCGGGCAGGTCGGCGAGGACCCGCGGGGCACGGTCGGAGTGGGCGAACGCGTACGTCTCCCACCGTACGTCGGCCAGCGCCAGCACCGGTTCACCGGCGGACACGGCCTGCTGAAGCCCCGTCAGGGCCGACTCGGGTTCCATCGCGGGCATACCGGCCCGGGCGAGCCGCTCTCCGGTGTCGCCGGAGGCCAGACCGCCGCCGCCCCAGGCGCCCCAGGCGACCGACGTGGCGGGCAGCCCGTCGGCGTGCCGCTGCCGGGCGAGCGCGTCGAGGAAGGCGTTGGCGGCCGCGTAACTGCCCTGGCCGGGGCCGCCGAGCGTGCCCGCGAGCGAGGAGAACAGCACGAACGCGTCCAGTTCCAGGTCCCGGGTCAGCTCGTGCAGGTGCAGCGCCGCCGCCACCTTGGGCCGCAGCACCGTCTCGGCACGCTCGGGGGTGAGACCGTCCAGCACGCCGTCGTCGAGCACCGCGGCCGCGTGGACGACCGCGGTGAGCGGCTGGTCCGCGGGTACGGCGGCCAGCAGCGCGGCCAGCTGGTCGCGGTCGGCCGCGTCGCACGCGGCGAGCGTCACGCGGGCGCCCAGTGCGGTCAGCTCCGCCTCCAGCTCCGCCGCGCCGGGCGCGTCCGGGCCCCGGCGTCCGACCAGCAGCAGATGAGCGGCGCCGTTGCGGGCCAGCCAGCGGGCGACCTGGGCCCCCACGCCCCCAATTCCGCCGGTCACCAGCACGGTGCCGGTCGGCGTCCATGCGGCGGGCGCGGGATCGGGCAGCGCGGCCCGCTCCAGGCGCCGCGTGAACAGGGCGGAACCCCGTACGGCCACCTGGTCCTCCTGCACGGCCCCGGACAGGGCCGCCACCAGCCGGACGAGGGCACGGTCGTCCAGCTCAGCCGGCAGGTCGACCAGCCCGCCGAAGCGCTGCGGGTACTCCAGCGCGGCGATGCGGCCGAGCCCCCAGGCCTGCGCCTGGACGGGAGCGGCCGGGCGGTCGGCACGGCCGGTGCACACCGCGCCGCGGGTGGCGATCCACAGCGGCGCGGACACGCCCGCGTCACCGAGCGCCTGCACCAGGGCCGTGGTGAGGGCGAGCCCGTTGTCGAGTGCGGTACCGGGCGCGTACGGCGACTCGTCCAGCGCCAGCAGCGACAGCACCCCGGCCGGACGGGCACCGCCGTCGTCGTTCACGACGGTACCGAGCAGTGCGGTGAGCTGCTCCCGGCCGACACCGGCGGCCACCTCCAGGGTGGTCACCTCGGCGCCGTGGGCGGCCAGCCCGTCAAAGAGGGTGGTGACCAGTGCGGTGTCATGGTGTCCCTGCGGGACGACGAGCAGCCAGTCGCCGGTCAGGGCCGCGTCCCGGACGTCCCGGCCGACCGGCTTCCAGACCACCTTGTACCGCCAGCCGTCCACCACCGACCGGGCCGCCTGCTCCCGGCGCCACCCCGACAACGCGGGAAGGACACCGGCCAGCGACTCACTGTCGGACACGCGCAGCGTCTCCGCCAGCGCTTCCAGGTCCTCGCGCTCGACGGCCTCCCAGAAACGGGCGTCCACCGCGTCCTGCCCGGAGACCGAAACCGCCACGGGAGCCGTCTTCTCCAGCCAGTAGCGCCGACGTTGGAAGGCGTACGTCGGCAGCGGGACCGTGCGGGCGTCCTGTCCGGCCAGCACGGCCGTCCAGTCGACGGGGACACCACGCACCCAGGCCTCCGCCAGCGAGGTCAGGAGCCGGTGCGCATCACCCTTGTCACGACGCAGAGTACCCACCACGACCGCGTCCGGCGCGGCCTCCTGC
>NZ_KQ949043.1:48028-57890 GCF_001514285.1 Streptomyces sp. DSM 15324 | reverse complement strand
CCCCCTCCGACCCCGTCGCCGGTGAACCGGCCGGGTCGGGGCTGCGCGACCGTCTCGCCGGACTGCCGACGGCCGAACGCGACCGCGCTCTGCTGGAATCGGTCCTCGCCGGGGTCGCCGCGGTGCTCGGCCACGCCGACGCCGCCGCGGTGGAGGCCACACGGTCCTTCCGCGACCTGGGCTTCGACTCGCTCACGGCTGTCGAGCTGCGCAACCGGCTCGCCGCCGAGACCGGCCTGAAGCTGCCCAGCACCCTCGTCTTCGACCATCCGACGCCGGCGGCTCTGGTACGGCTCCTGCGAGCGGAACTGTTCGCCGACGGCGCCGACGACCGCGCGACCGACGCGCTGTCGCCCGTCCCGGCCCTGACCGTCACGACGGACGACCCGGTCGTCATCGTCGGCATGGCCTGCCGACTGCCCGGCGAGGTAGCGGGCCCGGACGACCTGTGGCGGCTGGTCACCCAGGGCGCCGACGCGATCTCCGCGTTCCCCACCGACCGAGGCTGGGACCTCGACGCCCTGCACGCCTCCTCCCCGGACGGCGGCCCGAGCCGCAGCCACACCCGCGCGGGCGGATTCCTCTACGACGCCGGACAGTTCGACCCGTCCTTCTTCGGCATCTCGCCCCGTGAGGCCCTCGCCGTCGACCCGCAGCAGCGGTTGCTGCTGGAGACGTCCTGGGAAGCCCTCGAACACGCGGACATCAGGCCCGGCTCGCTGCACGGCAGCCGTACCGGCGTGTTCGTCGGCGCCGGCAGCTCCGGCTACGGCGCCGGACTCCGCGAGGTGCCCGAGGGGCTCGGGGGTCAGCTGTTGACGGGTGTCGCGGGCAGCGTGGTCTCCGGCCGCGTCGCGTACACCTTCGGCTTCGAGGGCCCGGCCGTGACCGTGGACACCGCCTGCTCGTCCTCCCTGGTGGCGCTGCACCTGGCGGCGCAGTCGCTGCGCTCCGCCGAGTGCGACCTGGCGCTGGTCGGCGGTGTGACCGTGCTGGCCGACCCCGGGGCGTTCGTCGAGTTCAGCTCCCAGGGCGGGCTGGCGGCGGACGGCCGCTGCAAGGCGTTCTCCGACGACGCCGACGGCACCGGCTGGGCCGAGGGCGTGGGCGTGCTCGTCGTGGAGCGGCTCTCCGACGCCCGGCGCAACGGGCACCAGGTGCTGGCCGTGGTGGCCGGTTCCGCCGTCAACCAGGACGGCGCGAGCAACGGCCTGACCGCGCCCAACGGGCCCGCCCAGCAGCGGGTCATCCGCCAGGCGCTGGCCGGGGCCGGGCTGCGGCCCGCCGACGTCGACGCCGTGGAGGCGCACGGCACGGGCACGAGGCTGGGCGACCCGATCGAGGCGCAGGCACTCCTCGCCGCCTACGGCCAGGACCGCGAACAGCCGCTGTGGCTCGGGTCGTTGAAGTCCAACATCGGCCACACCCAGGCCGCCGCCGGCGTCGCCGGCGTGATCAAGACGGTGCTGGCGATGAACCACGGCGTGCTGCCGCGCACCCTGCACGCCGACCGGCCGTCGAGCCACGTCGACTGGTCGGCGGGCAAGGTCCGGCTGCTCACCGAGAACACCGAGTGGCCGCGGACCGAGGGACGCCCGCGGCGAGCCGGTGTGTCGGCGTTCGGCGTGTCCGGCACCAACGCACACGTCGTCCTGGAACAGCCCGACCCGCAGCGACTCGCCCTGGAGGAACGGGCCGTCGTGGAGCTCTCGGAGCCCTCGGAGGCAGGGGCCTCCGCAGAGTCCTCCTCCGGCGCCCTGCTGCCCTGGCTGGTGTCCGGCCGCAGCCGGACCGCGCTGCGCGCCCAGGCGTCTCGGCTGGCCGACCATGTCGCAGGCCGTCCCGGGACGACGGCGGTCGAGGTGGCCGCCGCGCTCGTCCGCTCCCGTGAGGCGTTCGAGCACCGGGCCGTGGTCTGGGGCACGGACCGCGAGGACCTGCTCCGCGCCCTGCGTACGGTCGCGGACGGCGAGCCGGCCGACGGTGGCGCCATCGGCTCCGACGGTGCCGTCATCGGCTCCGTCATCGGCTCCGTGCTGCAGGACGGCCGTACGGCCTTCCTGTTCGCCGGCCAGGGCTCGCAACGCCCGGGCATGGGTCGTGAGGTGTACGAGGAGTATCCGGTGTTCGCGGATGCCTTCGACGCCGTCTGCGCCCACCTGGACACCGAACTGCCGCGCCCGTTGCGCGAGGTGGCCTTCGGTGACGAGGCGGACGTACTGAACCGTACGGAGTACGCGCAGCCCGCGCTGTTCGCGCTGGAAGTGGCGCTGTTCCGGCTGCTGGAGTCGTGGGGTGTAAGCCCGGACGTGCTGCTGGGGCACTCCATCGGTGAGCTGGCCGCCGCGCACGTGGCGGGGGTGTGGTCCCTGGCCGACGCGTGCCGTCTGGTGGTCGCTCGCGGCCGACTGATGCAGGCACTGCCGGCCGGTGGGGCGATGGTGTCGCTCCAGGCGTCGGAGGACGAGGTCCTGCCCCTGCTCGCGGGCCGGGAGGCCGAGGCCGGCATCGCCGCCGTCAACGGACCGCTGTCCGTGGTGGTCTCCGGCACCGAGGACGCGGTGAGCGAGATCGCGGCGGCCGCCGAGGCGCTCGGCAAGCGCACCCGGCGGCTGCGGGTCAGCCACGCCTTCCACTCCCCGCTGATGGAACCCATGCTCGCCGGCTTCCGCGCCGTCGCCGAGAGCGTCACCTACGCGGCCCCGCTCATCCCTCTCGTCTCCGACGTCACCGGCGCCCCCGCCACCGCCGAGGAGATCACCTCCCCGGAGTACTGGGTGCGGCACGTGCGCGACGCCGTCCGCTTCGCCGACGGCGTCGGCACCCTCGCCGGCCTGAACGTCACCCGCTGGGTGGAACTCGGCCCCGACAGCACCCTGACCACGCTGGCCCAGGCCTGCCTGCCCACCACGGACGGTCTGCACGTGCCCGTGCTGCGGCACGACCGCCCCGAGTCGCCCACCCTGCTCACCGCCGTCTCCGCCCTGTTCACCCGGGGCCTCGACGTGGACTGGACGCAGGCCCTGCCGGCGCTGTCCGGGGCGCGGCGCGTCTCCCTGCCCACCTACGCCTTCCAGCGCCGGCGCTACTGGCTGGAGGTGCCGGTCGCCACGGGCGACGCCTCCGCGCTGGGGCTCGCCGCCACCGGTCATCCCCTGCTCCCCGCCGCCGTACCGGTCGCGGGCGGCGACGCGGTCGTCCTGACCGGACGGCTGTCGCTGCGCTCGCACCCGTGGCTGGCCCATCACCGGCTCGCCGGGGCCGCCGTGGTGCCCAGCACCGCCTTCCTGGAACTCGCGATCCGCGCGGGCGACCAGGTCGGCTGCGACGAGGTGCGCGAACTCGCCCTGGAGGTGCCCCTGACGGTGCCCGAACACGGCGCGGTCCAACTCCAGGTCCGTGTCGAGGAGCCGGACGCCCGGGGCACCCGTGCCCTCGCCGTCTACTCGCGGCCCGACGCCGCACGATCCGACGCCCCGGAGTCCGACGGCCCCGGCTGGACCCGCCACGCGGCCGGCCTGCTCGCGCCGGCCGGCTCCGCCGCCGCTCGGCGGGACGTCCACGCGGGCCGGGAAGCCGACTTCGCCGTCTGGCCCCCGGCCGGAGCCGAGCCGGTCGCCGTCGGAGACCTGTACGAGCAGCTGGCGGCCGACGCCGGCCTGGAGTACGGCCCGGCGTTCCGCGCCCTCACCGCCGTATGGCGGCACGGCGACGACGTGTACGCCGAGGTCGCCCTCGACGCGGAGACCCGCGAACAGGCGCGGAACTTCGGGCTGCACCCGGCCCTGCTCGACGCGGCGCTGCATCCGCTCGGCCTCGGCCTGCCGGAAGGACTGGGGGAGGGGCTCCTGCTCTTCGCCTGGCAGCGGGCGTCCCTGCTCGCCGACGGCGCCGCCTCCCTGCGCGTCCACCTGGCCCGGTGCGGCGAGGACGCGGTGACGCTCCGGGCCGCCGACGCCTCCGGGCAGCCGGTGCTCACCGTGGAGTCGCTGCGCCTGCGCCCCGCCACCCCCGCCGCCTCCGCCGCGTCCGGCCCGGTCACCGCGACCGCCGTGGACGGGACGGACACGACGGGTGCCGGGGACCGTACGCCCGCGGCTGCCGGGGATGACCGCGGCCACGAAGCCGAAGCCCCCGGCGACACCGCCGAGGGCGCACGTCCCGCCGCCCCGGCGCGGGCCGGACGCCGTCGCGCCGCCGACTCCGGCGACGAGGCCGGGGAAGCGAGCCTGCTGGACCGGCTCGCCGGGCGGTCCGCGGCCGAGCGCCGGCGCGTGCTGCTCGACCTGGTGCGCCGCAAGGTGGCCGCCGTGCTCGACTACGTCGACCTCGACGAGGTGGAGCCCTCCCGCGTCTTCAAGGACCTCGGTTTCGCCTCGGTCACCGCGGTGGAACTGCGCAACCTGCTCAGCGCGGACCTGGGCGTCCTGCTGCCGGCCACCCTGGTCTTCGACCACCCGACCCCGCTCGCGCTCGCCGCGCACCTCGACGAGGAACTCTTCGGCACCCGGCCGGACACGGCCGCGCCCGCGGCCGCGCGGAACCGGCTCGACGACGATCCGATCGTGGTCGTCGGCATGGCCTGCCGCTACCCGGGCGGCATCACCAGCCCCGAGGAACTGTGGGACCTCGTCGCCAACCGCGGCGACGGCATCTCGCCGCTCCCGGCCGACCGGGGCTGGGACCTCGCCGCGCTCTACCACCCGGACCCGGACCACCCGGGCACCTGCTACGCCCGCGAGGGCGGCTTCCTGCACAACGCAAGCCAGTTCGACCCCGGCTTCTTCGGCATCTCCCCGCGCGAGGCGCTGGCGATGGACCCCCAGCAGCGGCTGCTGCTGGAGACGTCGTGGGAGGCGCTGGAGCGGGCGGGCATCGACCCGGCGTCCCGGCGCGGCAGCCTCACCGGAGTGTTCGCCGGTGTCACCTACCAGGACTACATCGGCATCCTCGGCGCGGCCAAGGAGAGCTTCGAGGGCTACATCGGCACCGGCAACTCGCCGAGCGTCCTGTCCGGCCGGATCGCCTACGCCCTCGGGCTGGAGGGCCCCGCGCTGTCCGTCGACACCGCCTGCTCCTCCTCCCTGGTGGCCCTCCACCTCGCGGTACAGTCGCTGCGGCAGGGCGAGTGCGATCTCGCCCTGGCCGGCGGTGTGACCGTCATGTCGACGCCGGGCTCGCTCATCGAGTTCAGCCGGCAGCGGGCGCTCGCCGAGGACGGCCGCTGCAAGCCGTTCTCCGCGGACGCCGACGGAGCGAGCTGGGCCGAAGGCGTCGGCATGGTCGTGCTCGAACGGCTGTCCGACGCCCGCCGCCTCGGGCACCCCGTCCTCGCCGTCGTCCAGGGCAGCGCCCTCAACCAGGACGGCGCCTCCAACGGACTGACCGCGCCCAACGGGCCCTCGCAGCAGCGCGTCATCCGTGCCGCGCTGGCCGGCGGCGGGCTCACCCCGGCCGACGTCGACGCCGTGGAGGCGCACGGCACGGGCACGACGCTGGGCGACCCGATCGAGGCCCAGGCGCTGATCGCCGTCTACGGCCAGGACCGCGCCGACGACCGCCCCCTGTGGCTGGGCTCGCTGAAGTCCAACATCGGCCACTCCCAGGCCGCGGCCGGCGTCGGCGGCGTGATCAAGATGGTCATGGCCCTGCGCAACGGGCTGCTCCCGGCGACCCTGCACGCCGACACCCCGACCTCCGAGGTCGACTGGTCCGCGGGTACCGTACGGCTGCTCAACGACCCGGTGCCGTGGCCGCGGACCGACCGGCCGCGCCGCGCGGGCGTCTCCTCGTTCGGCATGAGCGGCACCAACGCGCACGTCATCATCGAGCAGGCCCCCGACGACGTGACGGAGCCCGACACGGCAGGGACGCCGCAGGACACGACCGTCCCGGCCGCCGTCCCCGTCCCCGTCCCGCTGGCCGCCCGCACCACCGACGGACTGCGCGCCCAGGCCGGCCGGCTCCTCGCCCACCTGCGCGAACACCCCGGAGTCGGCCTCGCCGACCTGGGTCTGTCCCTGGCCATCACCCGCACCGCCTTCGAACAGCGGGCGGTCGTGCTCGCCGCCGACGAGGAGGGCCTGGTCCGCGGGCTGCGCGACCTCGTCGAGGACGGCATGGTCAGCGAGGTCGTCCGCGGCGTCGACCGGCGCGGCACCGGACCCGTGCTGGTCTTCCCCGGCCAGGGCGCCCAGTGGCCCGGCATGGGCCGTGAGCTCCTCGACACCGCACCCGAGTTCGCCCGCCGCATCGCCGAGTGCGAGCAGGCGCTCGCGCCCCACGTCGACTGGTCGCTGACGGCAGCCCTGCGGGGCGGCCCCGACGCCCCCGACCTCGACCGGGTGGACGTCGTCCAGCCCGTCCTGTGGGCCGTCATGGTCTCCCTCGCCCACCTCTGGCGCTCCTACGGCGTCGAGCCCGCCGCCGTCGTCGGCCACAGCCAGGGAGAGATCGCCGCGGCCGTCGTCGCCGGTGCCCTGTCCCTGGAGGACGGCGCCCGCGTCGCCGCCCTGCGCAGCAGGGCCATCACCGCCATCGCGGGCGACGGCGGCATGATGTCCGTCCCGCTCCCCGCCGACGAGGTCCGCCCCCGGCTCGAACCGTACGGCGACCGGCTCGCCGTGGCCGCCGTCAACGGCCCCCGCTCGGTCGTCGTCTCCGGCGCCGCCGACGCCCTGGACGACCTGTTCACCGCGCTGACCGGCGACGGCGTGCAGGCCCGCAAGGTCGCCGTGGACTACGGCAGCCACTCCAGCCACGTCGAACCCGTCCGCGAGCAGGTCCTCGACACGCTCGCCGCACTGCGGCCGACGCCCCCCGAGATCCCGTTCCGCTCCTCGGTGACCGGCGACTGGCTGGCCGACGACACCGTCCTGGACGCCGCCTACTGGTACACCAACCTGCGCGAGACCGTCCGCTTCGAGGACGCGATCCGCGGCCTGCTCGGCGCCGGACACCGCGCCTTCATCGAGGTCGGACCGCACCCCGTCGTCGCCTTCGGTCTCCGGGACACCATCGAGGACGCCGGCGCCGACGCCGTCGCGCTCGGCACGCTCCGCCGCGACCAGGGCGGCCTGGACCGCTTCCTGACCTCCCTCGCCGAAGCCCACGTCCAGGGCGTCCCCGTCGACTGGCACGCTGTCTTCGCCGGCACCGGTGCCCGCCGCGTCGACCTGCCGACCTACGCCTTCCAGCGGCTGCGGTTCTGGCCCGAACTGCGGGACGCGGAGCCCGCCGCCGAGGACGGCGCACAGGCGTCCGACGAGGTGGAGAGCCGCTTCTGGCGGACGGTGGAGGAAGCGGACCTCGCCTCCCTCACCGCCACCCTCGACGTCGGCGGCGACACCCCGCTGCGCGAGGTGCTGCCCGCGCTGTCCGCCTGGCGGCGCAGCAGCAAGGAGCAGTCCACCGTCGACAGCTGGCGCTACACCGTCGGCTGGACCCCGCTCACCCAGGACACCGCCGCGGCGCCCCCGTCCGGCACCTGGCTCCTCGTCGTGCCCGCCGCCGGCCACGCCCTGGCGGACGCCACCCGGCAGACGCTGACCGACCACGGCGTCACCGTCCGGACCGTCACCGTCGACGGCGCGGCACCCGGCGCCGACCGCGAGGGACTGGCCGGCCTGCTGACCGCCGCGCTCGCCGCCACGGACGCCGAACCCGCCCTGGAGGCGGCCGACCTCGGCGGAGTGCTCTCGCTCCTCGCCCTGGACGAGACCCCGCACCCCGACCACCCGTCCGTGCCCACCGGTCTCGCGGCCACCCTCACGCTCGTCCAGGCCCTCGGCGACCTCGGCATCAGCGCACCCCTGTGGTGCGCCACCCGGGGCGCCGTCGCCCTCACCGCCTCGGAGACCGTGCTGAGCGCACCGCAGGCCCTCGTCTGGGGCTTCGGCCGGGTCGCCGCCCTGGAGCACTCCGACCGCTGGGGCGGCCTGATCGACCTGCCCGCCACCCTGGACCGCCGGGCGGGCGACCGGCTGTGCGCCCTGCTCGCCCGGCCCGACGGCGAGGACCAGACCGCCCTGCGCGCCTCCGGCACCTACGGCCGCCGCCTGCTGCGCGCCCCGCTCGACGGCGTCACACCGCCCGGCGAGACCTGGCGCCCCCGCGGCACCGTCCTGATCACCGGCGGCACCGGCGCGGTCGGCGGACACATCTCCCGCTGGCTCGCCTCCCGCGGCGCCGATCACCTGCTGCTCACCAGCCGCCGGGGCGCCGACGCGCCCGGCGCCGGCGAACTGGCGGCGGAGCTGACCGCGCTCGGCGCCGGCCGCGTCACCCTCGCCGCCTGCGACGTCGCCGACCGCGACGCCCTGCGCGAGCTGCTCGGGTCGATCCCCGAGGAACACCCGCTCGACGCCGTGCTGCACATCGCCGGCTCCCTCGACGACGGTGTCATCGACGCCCTCGACCCCGGCCGTATGCACCCGGTGCTGCGCACCAAGGCCACCGCCGCGGTGAACCTGCACGAACTGACCGCCGGACTCGACCTGTCCGCCTTCGTCCTGTTCTCCTCCACCTCCGGCACGATCAGCGGACCCGGCCTCGGCAACTACGCCCCCGGCAACGCCTTCCTCGACGCCCTCGCCCAGCAGCGCCGCTCCCTCGGCCTGCCCGCCACCGCCGTCGCCTGGGGCCACTGGGCCGACGGTGGCATGGGCGACGGCGCGGTCGGTGACCGTCTGCGCCGCTACGGCGTCTACGACATGCGGCCCGAACTGGCCTGCCAGGCACTCCAGCAGGCACTCGACCACGGCGAGACCCACGTCGCCGTGACCGACATCGGCTGGGAACGGTTCGCGCCCGCCTTCACCGGCTCGCGGCCCAGCGCCCTCCTGCGCGACCTGCCCGACGCGCGGCGCGTCCTCGCACCGGCCGGCACCACCGCCTCCCGTTCGACCGCCGGCGACTCCTTCGGCGGCGACGGCGACGGCGCCGACCAGCCCGCGCTCCGCCGCCACCTCGCCGGCCTCCCCGCCGACGAACGGGCGGACGCCGTCCTCGACGTCGTCCGCGGCTATGTGGCCACCGTGCTCGGCTACCCCGGGCCCGAGGCGGTCGAGCCGACCCGCGCCTTCAGCGACCTCGGCTTCGACTCGCTCAGCGCCGTCGAACTCCGCAACGGCATGAACAAGATCAGCGGAATGCGGCTGCCGGCCACGCTGGTCTTCGACTTCCCGAACTGCGCCGAACTGGCGCGGATGCTGCTCGGCGAACTCGGAGCGGCAGCCGACGGCACGGACTCCGCGGACGACCGCCTGCCGGCCGCCACCCGGACCGCCGCCGACCCTGTCTCCGTCGCCGACGACCCGATCGTCATCACCGCGATGAGCTGCCGCTTCCCCGGCGGGGCCGACACGCCCGAGGACTACTGGCGGCTGCTCGCCGACGGCACCGACGCCATCGCACCGTTCCCGGCCGACCGTGGCTGGGACGTCGACAACCTCTACCACCCCGACCCCGACCACCCCGGCACCTGCACCGCCACCGAAGGCGGCTTCCTGCGGGACATGGCCGCGTTCGACCCCGCCTTCTTCGGCGTCTCGCCGCGTGAGGCGCTGGCGATGGACCCGCAGCAGCGGTTGCTGCTGGAGCTGGCGTGGGAGACGTTCGAGCGGGCCGGGATCGACCCGACGACCCTGCGCGGCTCGCGCACCGGCGTCTTCGCCGGCACCAACGGCAACGACTACACCCCTCTCCTCGTCGCCTCCGGCGAGGACGTCGGCGGCCACCTCGGCACCGGCAACGCGGCGAGCATCGTCTCCGGGCGGGTGTCCTACACGCTCGGCCTGGAGGGCCCGGCCGTCACGATCGACACGGCGTGCTCGGCCGCCCTGGTGGCGCTGCATCTGGCGGC
>NZ_KQ949043.1:20940-47512 GCF_001514285.1 Streptomyces sp. DSM 15324 | reverse complement strand
TGCGCAGGAGCCGTCGTCGCATGTGGACTGGTCGGCGGGTGCGGTGGAGCTGCTGTCGGAGTGTGCGGAGTGGCCGCGTGTGGAGGGGCGGACGCGGCGTGCGGGTGTGTCGTCGTTCGGGCTGAGTGGTACGAACGCGCATGTGGTGCTGGAGGAGCCGCCGGTGGAGCCGGTGGCGGATCCGGTGCCGGTGCCGGTTGTCGATGGTGTGGTGCCGTGGGTGGTGTCGGGTCGTACGGCTGCGGCGCTGCGGGCGCAGGCCGGGCGGCTGGCGGAGTTCGTGGCCGGTGACGAGACGCTGGGTGCCGCCGAGATCGGCGGTGCGCTGGTGCGGTCGCGGTCGCTGTTCGAGCACCGGGCGGTCGTCTGGGGTTCGGACCGCACGGAGCTGCTGCGCGCGCTGGAGGCGGTCGCTTCCGGTGACGAAGCGCCCAACGCCGCTACCGGCATGGCCCGCCGCGAGGCGCGCACGGCGTTCCTGTTCGCCGGTCAGGGCTCGCAACGCCTCGCCATGGGACGGGAGTTGTACGACACCTACCCCGCCTTCGCGGACGCCTTCGACGCGGCCTGCGCCCACTTCGACACCGAAGTGCCGCGTCCGCTGCGGGAGGTGGTGTTCGGTGAGGACGCCGACCTGCTGAACCGGACGGAGTTCACCCAGCCGGCGCTGTTCGCGCTGGAAGTGGCCTTGTTCCGGCTGCTGGAGTCGTGGGGTGTGCGCCCGGATGTGCTGGCCGGTCACTCGATCGGTGAGATCGCCGCCGCGCACGTCGCGGGAATGTGGTCCCTCGCCGACGCGTGCCGTCTGGTGGCGGCGCGCGGCAGGCTGATGCAGGCGTTGCCGGCCGGTGGCGCGATGGTCGCGCTCCAGGCCGCCGAGGACGAGGTCCTGCCCCTCCTCGGTGACGAGGTGGGTGTCGCGGCGGTCAACGGCCCGCGGGCCGTGGTGATCGCCGGTGCGGCGGACGCCGTGGCGGAGATCGCGGACCGCTTCCGGGCCCTGGACCGCAAGGTGACGGCGTTGCGGGTGAGTCATGCGTTCCACTCGCCGTTGATGGAGCCGATGCTCGCCGACTTCCGCAAGGTGGCGGAGAGTCTGACGTACGAGCGTCCGAAGCTGCCGATGGTGTCGACGGTGACGGGTGAGGTGGCCTCGGCCGACGAGGTGATGTCGGCGGACTACTGGGTGGCCCATGTGCGTCGGCCGGTGCGTTTCGCGGACGCGGTCCGGGTGCTGGCGGGGCAGGGGGTCGGGCGCTGGGTGGAACTCGGCGCGGACGGTACTCTCACCGCTCTCGCCCAGGCCTGCCTCGACGACACCGGGGCCGTGGTGATGACGCCGGTGCTGCGCAAGGACCGGCCCGAGGCCGCCGCGCTCCTCGCCGCCGTCGCCACCCTGTTCGTGAACGGCGCCGACGCGGACTGGAGCACCCTCACGGGCGGCGACCGGGGCCCGACCCCGAACCTGCCGACGTACGCCTTCCAGCGCCGCCGTCACTGGCCGGACTTCACTGGCGTCACCCTCGGCGACCTCGGTTCCGCGGGCCTCGGCTCGGCCGAACACCCGCTGCTCGGCGCCGCCGTGCGGGTGGCCGGGAGCGAGGAGGCGCTGTTCACCGGACGGCTCTCCCTCAGGTCCCACCCGTGGCTTCGCGACCACGCGGTGACCGGCACGGTCCTCTTCCCGGGCACCGGATTCCTCGAACTCGCCCTGTGCGCGGCCGGACAGCTCGGCTACGACCGCGTCGAGGAACTGACCATCGCCGCCCCGCTGGTCGTGCCCGAGCGCACCGGACGACTGGTGCAGGTCAGGGTGGGCGAGCCCGACGAGTCGGACACCCGCACGGTGGAGGTGTACTCGCGCGCCGAGGACGCCCTCGACACCGACCCCTGGACGCTGAACGCCAGCGGCTCGCTGTCCGCCGACCCGGAGCCCGACACCGCGGCCCCCGACCTGACCGCCTGGCCCCCGCCGAACGCCGAGGCCGTCCCCATGGAGGGCTTCTACGACCGCTTCGCCGAGGCCGGATTCGCCTACGGGCCGGTCTTCCAGGGTCTGCGCGCCGTCTGGCGGCGCGGTGAGGAGGTCTTCGCCGAGGTCGGGCTGCCCGACGAGCACGATCGACTCGCGGGCGACTTCGGTCTGCACCCGGCGCTCCTGGACTCCGCCCTGCACGCGATGATGTTCGTCTCGCTGGCCGATGCCGGCCAGGGCAGGCTGCCGTTCTCCTGGAGCGGTGTGTCGCTGCGCGCGTCCGGCGCGCGGTCCCTGCGCGTCCGCATGGTGCAGGCCGGTCCCGAAGCCGTCGCCCTGCAACTGGCCGATCCGACCGGCGGCACGGTCGCCGCCGTCGAGTCGCTGCTGCTGCGCCAGGTGTCCGGCGACCTCGCCGCGCGCGCCGAGGCCGACGGACACCGTGACGGCCTCTTCCAGGTGGACTGGACGAAGGTGTCGCCGACCGAGCGGGACGCGGCCTCGGCGGGCGCCCTCGCGGCGGTCGGCGCCGTCGGCCCCGTACCCGGCGCGGTGTCGTACCCGACCCTGGCCGAACTGCCGGCCACCGTGCCCGCGACCGTGCTGTTCGCCGCGGGCGGCGGCCTGGGCGCCGACGGTGACGCGGCGGCCGCCGCCCGCGTCGCCACCGGTCGTGTCCTGGACGCCGTACGGTCCTGGCTCGCCGACGAGCGGTTCGAGGAGTCGCGCCTGGTGGTCGTCACCGAAGGGGCGGTCACCCTGGACGGAACGGCTCCCGACCCGGCCCTGGCCGCGGTGTGGGGCCTGGTACGGGCCGCGCGCGCCGAGGCACCCGACCGGTTCGCCCTGGTCGACACCGACGGCACGGAAGCGTCTCGTGCCGTGCTCGCCCAGGCCCTCGGCACCGGCGAACCGGAGCTCGCGCTGCGGGACGGCGTGCCGCACGCGCCGCGCCTCGGCCGCGTCCCGACCGGGGACGGGCTCCCGCTCCCGGCCGGTGCACCGGCCTGGCACCTGGACAGTGTGGAGAAGGGCACCCTGGACAACCTGGCCCTGACCCCGTTCCCCGAGGCCGCGGCCGAGTTGACGGAGGGACAGGTCCGTATCGCCGTCCGCGCCGCGGGCGTCAACTTCCGCGACGTGCTCAACGCGCTCGGCATGTATCCGGGCGAGGCGGGCCTGCTGGGCGGCGAGGGCGCGGGCGTGGTGACCGAGGTCGGTCCGGGTGTGTCCCACCTGGCCGTCGGCGACCGGGTGTTCGGCATGTTCCCCGGCTCCTTCGGGCCGGTGGCGGTGGCGGACGCGCGGACGGTCGCGCGGGTGCCCCGGGGCTGGTCGTTCGCCGAGGCGGCCTCCGTGCCGATCGTGTTCCTGACCGCGTACTACGCGCTGACCGACCTCGGGGCCGTCAAGCCCGGCGAGTCGGTGCTGGTGCACGCGGCCGCGGGCGGTGTGGGCATGGCCGCGGTGCAGCTGGCGCGGCACCTGGGTGCCGAGGTGTTCGGCACGGCGAGTGCCGGCAAGTGGGACACCCTGCGGGCCCTCGGCCTGGACGAGGGGCACATCGCCTCCTCACGTGACCTGACCTTCGAGTCGGCGTTCCTCGCGGCGACCGGTGGCGACGGCGTGGACGTCGTCCTGGACTCGCTGGCCGGTGAGTTCGTGGACGCGTCACTGCGGCTGCTGCCGCGCGGTGGCCGGTTCCTGGAGATGGGCAAGACCGACGTCCGGGACCCGGAGACGGTCGCCGCCGAGCACGCGGGAGTGCAGTACCGGGCCTTCGACCTGTGGGAAGCCGGTCCGGAGCGGATCGGCCGGATGCTGGCCGACCTGGTGGCCCTGTTCGAGGCGGAGGTGCTCCAGCCCCTCCCGGTCACCTGCTGGGACGTACGCAGGGCTCCGGACGCCTTCCGGTACCTGTCGCAGGCCCGGCACGTCGGCAAGGTGGTCCTCACGGTCCCGGTGCCGCTGGACCGGGACCGCACGGTCCTGGTCACCGGTGGCACGGGTGGTCTGGGCGCGCTGGTGGCCCGCCACCTGGTGACCGAGCACGGGGTACGGCGTCTGCTGCTCGCCAGCCGACGCGGCCCCGATGCGCCGGGAGCCGCTGAACTCCTCGCGGAGCTGGCCGCCTCGGGCGCCGAGGTGGAGGCCGTGGCGGTGGACGTCGCCGATCGCGACCAGCTGGCCGCTGCGCTGGACGGACATGTGCTGACCGCCGTGGTCCACACGGCCGGCATCGTCGACGACGGTGTCGTGGCCTCGCTCACCCCCGAGCGGCTGGCCGAGGTCATGCGGCCCAAGGCCGATGCCGTGGCGCACCTGCACGAGCTGACCCGCGACGCGGATCTGTCCGCCTTCGTGGTCTTCTCCTCCGTCGCGGGGACGTTCGGCAGCGCGGGTCAGGCCAACTACGCGGCCGCCAACGCCTTCCTGGACGCCTTCGCCGCCCGCCGCCGCTCGGCCGGTCTGCCGGCCGTCTCCCTCGCGTGGGGCGCGTGGGCGCCCGGCGCGGGCATGACCGCCGACCTGACCGAGGCGGACCTGCGCCGCATGGCCCGCGGCGGCATGCGGCCGCTCACCGCCGAGCAGGGGCTCGCCCTCCTCGACACGGCGGGGCTCGTGGCCCCCACGGCCCCCGCGCACCGGGCTCTCCTGCTGCCGGTGAACCTCGACCTCCAGGCGCTGCGGGCGCACGCCGAGGCCGTACCGCCGCTGCTGCGCGGCCTGGTGCGGGCACCGGCGCGGCGGGCCGCGCAGACGGCGGCCGGGGCCGGTGCGGAGCGGCAGGACCTCGGAGCCCTGCTGGCGGCCCTCGCGCCGGCCGACCGGGAGCAGCACCTCGTCGATCTCGTCTGTGCCCAGGCGGCGGCCACCCTCGGCCACGCCTCGGCGGACGAGATCGAGCCGGACCAGGCGTTCAAGGAACTGGGGTTCGACTCGCTCACCGCCGTCGAACTGCGCAACCGGCTCAACGCGGCCACCCGGCTGCGGCTTCCGGCGACGTTGGTGTTCGACCACCCGACGCCGACGGCGCTGGCGGCGCACCTGCTGGAGGGGATCACCCTGCCGGAGGCGTCCGGCACGGGTGCGGGCGAGGGCCCGGGCGCGGCCGTGCAGGCGGCGCCGCTCCTGGTCGAACTGGACCGGCTGGAGGCGGCGCTCGCCGCCGCCGCGGTCGGCGGGGACGACCACGCGACGATCACTTCCCGGCTCCAGCGGCTGACGGCGAAGTGGCAGGAGAAGACAACGAAGGGCGGCGGTGCCGGACACGACAACGGCACCGGCTCCGGGGGTTCCGGAGCGGCGCTCGCCGACGTCGACGACGGGGAACTGGACTCCGTCGAGACGGCGGACGAGCTGTTCGACCTGATCGACAAAGAACTCGGGATGTCGTGATCAGCCGCGGGAAACCGTTGGCATCGGCTCAGGGATGTGGCGTTGGTGGCTGAAGACGGCAAGACGGACGACAAGTACGTCGAGTACCTCAAGCGGTTGACCGCGGAACTGCGGCAGACACGCCGGCAGTTGCGGGAGGTGGAGGAACGCGACCGGGAACCGATCGCGATCGTGGCGATGAGCTGCCGCTACCCCGGCGGGGTGGAGAGCCCGGAGGAGCTGTGGCGGCTCGTCGACGAGGGCGGGGACGCCATCTCCGGCTTCCCCGCCGACCGCGGCTGGGACGTCGAGGCGGGCTACGACCCCGACCCCGACAACCCGGGCACCTTCTACGCGCTCGGCGGCGGCTTCCTGCACGAGGCGTCCCGTTTCGACGCGGACTTCTTCGGGATCTCGCCGCGTGAGGCGCTGGCGATGGACCCGCAGCAGCGTCTCCTGCTGGAGATCTCCTGGGAGGCGTTCGAACGGGCCGGGATCGCCCCGGCCGCCGTGCGCGGCAGCAGCACCGGCGTCTTCGTCGGCGCCGCCACCTCCGGCTACGGGGCCGGCGTGAGCGAGTTCCCGGACGGGGTGCAGGGCCTGCTGCTGGCGGGCAACGCCACCTCGGTCGCCTCCGGCCGCATCGCCTACACCCTGGGCCTGGAAGGGCCCACCGTCACCGTCGACACGGCCTGCTCGTCCTCGCTCGTCGCCCTGCACTGGGCGTGCCAGGCGCTGCGCCGCGGCGAATGCGACCTCGCGCTCGCGGGCGGTGTCGCCGTGATGGCCACCCCGGCGATGTTCTACGAGTTCAGCCGGCAGCGCGGGCTGGCCGCCGACGGCCGCTGCAAGGCGTTCTCCGACGACGCCGACGGCACCGGCTGGGCGGAGGGCGCCGGCATGCTGCTCGTCGAGCGGCTCTCGGACGCCCGCCGCCTGGGCCACCCGGTCCTGGCCGTCGTCCGCGGCACCGCGATCAACTCCGACGGCGCCTCCAACGGCCTCACCGCCCCCAACGGCCCCTCCCAGCAGCGGGTCATCCGCGCCGCCCTGGCCAACGCGGGACTCACCCCCGCCGAGGTGGACGCCGTCGACGCGCACGGCACCGGCACCTCGCTCGGCGACCCGATCGAGGCGCAGGCCCTGCTCGCCGCCTACGGCCAGGACCGCGAACAGCCGCTCTGGCTGGGATCCCTGAAGTCCAACATCGGGCACACCCAGTCCGCCGCCGGTGTCGGCAGCATCATCAAGATGGTCGAGGCGATGCGGCACGGCGTGCTGCCGCGCACCCTGCACGTCTCCGAGCCGTCCCGGCACGTCGACTGGTCGACCGGAGCCGTGCGCCTGCTCACCGAGCCCGTCGACTGGCCCGAGGCGGGCCGCCCGCGCCGCGCCGGGGTGTCCTCGTTCGGCATCAGCGGCACCAACGCGCACGCCGTCATCGAGCAGGCTCCCGCCGCCGGAGCGGACGAGCCCGCGGCCCCCGCCGCGGAGCCTGCCGCCCCCGCCGCCGAGCCCCGGACGCTGCCCGTCGTGCCGTGGCCGGTGTCCGCGCGCAGCGAGGAGGCGCTGCGGGCGCAGGCCGCCCGGCTGCTGGGCCGGCTGCGGGCCGGCAGCGAGCCGCCGCGCCCGCTGGACGTCGGCCACGCCCTCGCCACCAGCCGGGCCGCCCTGGAACACCGGGCGATCGTCCTCGCCGGCGACCACGACACCGCCGTACGCGAACTGACCGCGCTCGCCGACGGCCAGGCCGGCGCCGCGACCGTCCTGGGCCGCACCGTGCGCGGTGCCACCGCGTTCCTGTTCGCCGGTCAGGGCTCCCAACGGCTCGGCATGGGCCGCGAGCTGTACGACACCCATCCCGTCTTCGCCGCGGCGTTCGACGCCGTGGACGCCGAACTGCCCTTCAGCCTGCGGGAGATCGTCTTCGGCGAGGACGCGGACCGGCTGAACCGCACCGAGTACGCGCAGCCCGCGCTCTTCGCCCTCGAGGTGGCGCTGTTCCGGCTGCTGGAGTCGTGGGGTGTCACCGCGAAGTTCCTGCTGGGCCACTCCGTCGGCGAGCTGGCGGCCGCCCATGTCGCCGGCGTGTGGTCGCTGGCGGACGCCTGCCGTCTGGTGGTGGCGCGCGGCCGGCTGATGCAGGCCCTGCCCGAGGGCGGGGCGATGGCCGCGCTCCAGGCCACCGAGGAGGAGGTGCTGCCGCTGCTGAACGACCGGGTCGGCATCGCCGCCGTCAACGGGCCCCGCGCGGTGGTCGTCTCCGGTGCCGCCGACGCCGTGGAGGAGACGGCCGCGCACTTCCGTGCCCTGGGCCGCAAGGTGACGGCCCTGCGGGTCAGCCACGCCTTCCACTCCCCGCTGATGGAGCCCATGCTCCAGGAGTTCCGGGCGGTCGCCGAGAGCCTCACCTATCACCAGCCCCGGCTGACGCTCGTCTCCGACATGACCGGCGAGGTCGCCCGCCCGGCCGACCTGTGCTCACCTGATTACTGGGTCCGGCACGTCCGCGAGCCCGTCCGGTTCGCCGACGGGATACGGCTGCTGGCCAAGCGCCGGGTGGCCCGCTTCGTCGAGCTGGGCCCCGACGGCACCCTCACCGCCCTCGCACAGGGCTGCTTCGAGGGCGAGGCGCCGGCCGCCGTGCCCACGCTGCGCAAGGACCGGCCCGAGCCCGCCGCGCTGATGGCGGCGGTCGCCGGCGCCTTCGCCCACGGCGCGCCCGTCGACTGGCCGGCCGTGTTCGCGGGGACCGGCGCCCGGGCCGTGGACCTGCCCACGTACGCCTTCCGCAGGGAACGCTTCTGGCTGGAGCCCACTCCGCCGTCCGCCGCGGTCGGCCCCACGGGCGACACCGGCGCCGCGGACACGGGCTTCTGGACGGCCGTCGCGGACGAGGACATCGCCGCCCTCGCCGACACCCTGGACGTCGACGAAGGGCTCGTGCGCCCCCTCGTACCCGCCCTGTCGTCGTGGTGGCGCGGACGGCGGGAGCTCGGCCGGGTCGACCGGCTGCGGTACCGCGTCGCCTGGCACCCCCTCGATCCGGCCTCCGGCGGCACGCTCACCGGACAGTGGCTCGTCCTCGCCCCCGCCGCAGCGGCGGACGGCCCGCAGGCCGGCACCGTGACCGACGCGCTGACGGCGGCCGGGGCCGACGTCGTGCTCCTGGAGTACTCCCCCGACGAGGAGCGCGCCGAGCTGGCCGCCCGGCTCACCGGCCTCGCCCCCTGCGCCGGCGTCCTCGCCCTGCCCGTCGAGGACGACCAGGCGTCACCGGCCGACGCACTGCTGCGCACGCTACGGCTGGTGCAGGCGCTCGGCGACGCCGAGGTGAGCGCACCGCTGTGGCTCGCCACCCGCGGCGCGGTGGCCACCGCCCGCTCCGACGACGCCCCCGAGCCGGCCCAGGCCGCGCTGTGGGGCCTGGGCCGGGTCGCCGCACTGGAGCTGGCCGGCCGGTGGGGCGGCCTCGTCGACCTGCCGCCCACCGTCGACCGGCGGGCCGGGGCCCGGCTCGCCGCGGTGCTGGCCCGGCCCGGCGACGAGGACCAGCTCGCCGTGCGCGCCTCCGGCGTCTTCGCACGCCGTCTGCTGCACGCCGAGGACGCGGCCGCCCCGCAGACCGGCGGCAGCGGCTGGCAGCCGCGTGGCACCGTCCTGATCACCGGCGGCACCGGCGCGCTGGGCGCCCGGGTCGCCCGCTGGGCCGCCGAACAGGGCGCCGAACACCTCGTCCTGACCGGCCGGCGCGGCCCCGACGCACCCGGCGCCGCCGATCTGACGGCCGCGCTCACCGCGCTCGGCGCCCGTGTGACGATCGAGGCCTGCGACGTCGCCGACCGCGCGGCCGTCGAGGACCTGCTCGCCCGCCACACCGTCGACGCCGTCGTCCACGCGGCCGGCGTCACCGACACCCTGCCGCTGCCCGACCTCGACGCCGACCGCCTCCGCCCGGTCGTCGCCGCCAAGGCACACGGCGCCGCCCACCTCGACGCCGTGCTGCGGGCCCAGGGCGACCGCCCGCTCGACGCGTTCGTGCTGTTCTCCTCCATCGCCGGCGTGTGGGGCAGCGGCGGCCAGAGCGCCTACGCCGCCGCCAACGCCTACCTCGACGCCCTGGCCGAACAGCGGCGCGCCCGCGGCGCCACCGCCACCTCCGTCGCCTGGGGGCCCTGGGGCGAGGGCGGCATGGCCGCCGAGGACGGCGCCGAGGAGTACCTGCGCCGACGCGGCCTGGCGGCCCTCGACCCCGACACGGCACTCGCCGCGCTCCGGCGCGTCCTCCAGCAGGACGCCACCGGCCAGGTCGTCGCCGACGTCGACTGGTCACGGTTCGCCCCCGGCTTCACCAGCACCCGTCCCAGCCCCCTCCTCGCCGACCTGCCCGAGGCACGGGACGCGCTCAGCACCGGGCGGACCGAACCGGACGACGGCGGAACGGCCGCGGCCCTGCGCGGACGCCTGGCGGGCCGCCCGGCCGCCGAACGCACCCGCGCCCTCCTGGAGCTGATCCGCACCCACGCCGCCGCCGTCCTCGGCCACACCGACGCGACGCTGCTGGAGACCCGGCGCGCCTTCCGCGACTCGGGCTTCGACTCCCTGACCGCCGTCGAACTGCGCAACCGCCTCGCCGCCGAGACCGGCCTGGCCCTGCCCGCCACGCTCGTCTTCGACCACCCCACCCCCGTCGACCTCGCCGCGTTCGTGCACGGCGAGCTGTTCGGCGACACCGGGGCCGCGGACTCCGACGCCACGGGTGGCGCGGTACGCGGGGAGCGCGCCGCCGACGACCCGATCGTCATCGTCGGCATGGGCTGCCGTCTGCCCGGCGACGTGCGAGGCCCCGACGAGCTGTGGCAGCTGGTCGCCGCCGGACGGGACGCGATCACCGAGTTCCCCGCCGACCGCGGCTGGGACCTCGACGCGCTCTACGACCCCGAACCGGGCCGCCCCGGCACCAGCTACACCCGGCACGGCGGATTCCTCACCGGCGTCGGTGACTTCGACCCGGCCTTCTTCGGCATCTCGCCGCGCGAGGCCGTCGCCATGGACCCCCAGCAGCGACTGCTGCTGGAGACCTCCTGGGAGGCGCTGGAGCGCGCCGCCATCGCCCCGGGCGCCCTGCGCGGCAGCCGTACCGGCGTCTTCATGGGCTCCAACGGCCAGGACTACCCGGCCCTGCTGCTCAGCACACCCGACGCCGGCGACGGCTACCTCGGCACCGGCAACGCCGCCGCCGTGGTCTCCGGCCGTATCGCCTACGTCCTCGGCCTCGAGGGACCGACCCTCACCGTCGACACCGCCTGCTCGTCCTCGCTCGTGGCCCTCCACCTCGCGGTGCAGGCGCTGCGCGCGGGCGAGTGCGACCTCGCCCTCGCCGGCGGCGTCACCGTCATGTCGACCCCGGGCGCCTTCCTGGAGTTCAGCCGGCAGCGCGGGCTGGCGGCGGACGGCCGCTGCAAGGCGTTCTCCGACGACGCCGACGGCACCGGCTGGGCCGAGGGCGTGGGCGTGCTCGTCGTGGAGCGGCTCTCCGACGCCCGCCGGGCCGGGCACCCGGTGCTCGCGGTGGTCGCCGGTTCCGCCGTCAACCAGGACGGCGCGAGCAACGGCCTGACCGCCCCCAACGGGCCCGCCCAGCAGCGGGTCATCCGCGCCGCCCTGGCGGACGGCGGGCTGACCCCGGCCGACGTGGACGCGGTGGAGGCGCACGGCACCGGCACGACCCTGGGCGACCCGATCGAGGCCCAGGCCCTGCTGGCGGCCTACGGCCAGGACCGCGAACACCCCCTGTTCCTGGGCTCGTTGAAGTCGAACATCGGGCACAGCCAGGCCGCCGCCGGTGTCGCCGGCATCATCAAGATGGTCATGGCGATGCGGCACGGCGTGCTGCCGCCCACCCTGCACGCCGAAGCCCCCAGCACCCATGTCGACTGGTCGGCGGGCGCCGTGGAACTGCTCGCCGAGAGCACGCCCTGGCCCGGCGGCGACCGGCCGCGCCGCGCCGGAGTCTCCGCGTTCGGCGTCTCCGGCACCAACGCCCACGTCATCGTCGAGCAGCCCGCGGACGACCAGCCGTCACCGGCCGACGACCAGCCGCGTGACGCCGCGCCGCGGGAGGCCGAGACCGGCGCCCCGCTGCCCTGGGTGATCTCCGGCGCGTCCGAGAACGCCCTGCGCGAGCAGGCCGAACGGCTCCTCGACCACGTAGCGGCCCGGCCCGGCCTCACCGCCGCGAGCCTCGGCCTCGCCCTCGCCACCACCCGTACCGCGCTCGAACACCGCGCCGTCCTGCTGGGCGCCGACCGGGCCGAACTGCTGGCCGCCCTCACCTCCCTGGTCCAGGGCGAGCCCGGCGCCGCGGGCGTCACCGGCCGCTCCCGGCCCGACGGCCGCACGGCGTTCCTCTTCGCCGGCCAGGGTGCCCAACGGGCAGGCATGGGACGGGAGCTGTACGAGACGTACCCGGTCTTCGCGGACGCCTTCGACGCCGTCTGCGCGCAGGTCGACGCCGAACTGCCGCGCCCGCTGCGGGAGATCGTCCTCGGGGACGACACGGAGGCCCTCGGCCGCACCGAGTTCACCCAGCCCGCCCTGTTCGCGCTGGAAGTGGCCCTGTTCCGGCTGCTGGAGTCGTGGGGTGTGCGCCCGGACGTGCTCGCGGGCCACTCCATCGGTGAGATCGCCGCCGCGCACGTCGCGGGCGTGTGGTCGCTGGCGGACGCGTGCCGTCTGGTGGTGGCGCGCGGCCGGCTGATGCAGGCCCTGCCCGAGGGCGGGGCGATGGTCGCCGTCCAGGCCACCGAGGAGGAGGTCCTGCCGTTCCTGGACGACACGCGGGTCGGGATCGCCGCCGTCAACGGCCCCCGGGCGGTGGTCGTCGCCGGGACCGCCGACGCCGTGCGGGAGGTCGCGGACCGCTTCCGCGCCCAGGACCGCAAGGTCACGGCCCTGCGGGTGAGCCACGCCTTCCACTCCCCGCTGATGGAGCCCATGCTGGCCGGCTTCCGTGAGGTCGCGGAGAGCCTGACGTACGAGCGTCCGCACCTGCCCCTCGTCTCGACGGTCACCGGCGAGCCCGCCACGGCCGAGGAGCTGTGCTCCCCCGAGTACTGGGTCCGGCACGTCCGCCGACCGGTCCGCTTCGCCGACGCGGTCGCCGCCCTGGAGTCCGAGGGCGTCACCCGCTTCCTGGAGCTGGGCCCCGACGGCACCCTCACCGCGCTGGCCCACGCCTCGCTCACCGACGGCGAACCGGTCGCGGTCCCGGCCCTGCGCCCCGACCGCCCCGAGCCCGTGACACTGCTCGCGGCGACCGCGACCCTCCACGCCCACGGCGCGGACGTCACCTGGTCCGCGTTCTTCCCCGCCGAGCGCCCTGCCGAGCTGCCCACCTACGCCTTCCAGCACGGCCGCTACTGGCCGCGCACGGCCGGCGGACCCCTCGGTGACCTCCGCTCGGCGGGGCTCTCCGCCGCCGGGCACCCGCTGCTCGGGGCCGCCGTCACCGTCGCCGACAGCGGGGCCGCGCTCTTCACCGGACGGCTGTCCACCCGGCTCCAGCCGTGGCTGGCCGACCACGTCGTCTCCGGTTCCGTCCTGCTGCCCGGCACCGCCTTCCTCGAACTCGCCCTCCACGCGGCGGACCGCGTCGGCTGCGCCCAGGTGGAGGAACTCACGCTGCACGCACCGCTGGTGCTGCCCGCTGAGGGAGCCGCCCAGCTCCAGGTCACCGTCGGCGCCCCGGACCCGGAAGGGCGCCGCGAGATCGGCGTGTACGCGCGCCCCGCCGACGGCTCCGACACCGACGGACCCGACGACGAGCCGTGGACCCGGCACGCGAGCGGCACCCTGCTGCCCGAGCCCGCCGGGCCGGCCGCGGAAACGGACGCACGACCGCCCGCCGAGGCCACCGCGATCCCCACGGACACCCTCTACGACCAGCTGGCGGAAACCGGCCTGTCGTACGGGCCGCTCTTCCGCGGACTGGCCCGCGTCCGGCAGCACGGCGACGACCTGTTCGCCGAAGCAGGCCTCCCCGACGAGGCCGCCCAGGACGCCCGCCGCTACGGCATCCACCCCGCCCTGCTGGACTCGGTGCTGCACGCCCTCGCCACCGCCCCGCCGGCCACCGGCGGCACGGCGGCGGGGGAGCCGGCCCCGGGCCTGCCCTTCTCGTGGACCGGCGTCACCCTGCACGCCACCGGCGCGGCACAGCTGAACGCCCGCCTGCGGACGACCGGCAACGGCTCGGTCACCCTCGACCTGGCCGACCCCTCCGGCGCACCCGTCGCCACCGTCGGCTCCCTCAGCCTGCGCGCCCTCACGGCACCGGCCGGCGGAACGGGGGACACCCCGCACGCGGACCTGCTGCACCGCGTGGACTGGACGCCGCTCCCGCTGGACGGAGCCGCGTCGGCGTCACCGGCACCCCTGCCGTCGTCCCTGCCGGCCACCTTGCCGACGACCGGCGCCGCGGCCGGAGAGGACGTGCTGATCCGCCTGGCACCCCCGGCCGGCGACGCCGCGGAGGCGGTGCGCACGGCCACCGTGCACGCGCTGGAACTGGTGCGCGCCTGGCTGACCGAGGAGCGCTACGAAGGCGCCCGTCTGGTGGTCGTCACCGAGGGCGCGGTCGCGCTCGACGCGACGGCCCCCGATCCCGCCCTGGCCGCGGTGTGGGGTCTGGTGCGGGCGGCACGGGCGGAGAACCCGGGGCGGTTCGCGCTCCTCGACCTCGACGGTGCCGACGCGTCGTGGGCGGTCGTCCCGGCCGCGCTCGCCTCGGACGAGGCCGAGGTCGCGGTCCGCGCCGGCACCGTCCTCACGCCGCGTCTGGCCCCGGCCGCCACCGGCCGCGACCTCGCCCCTCCCACGGGGGAGGCGGCCTGGCGGCTGGCCATCGCGGAGCAGGGAACCCTGGAAGGACTGGCCCTGCGGCCGGCCCCGGAGGCGGAAGCGGACCTACCCCCCGGTCACGTCCGCATCGCCGTGCGGGCCGCCGGTGTGAACTTCCGTGACGTGCTCAACACGCTCGGCATGTATCCCGGCGACGCGACGGACTTCGGTCTGGAGGGCGCCGGACTGGTGACCGAGGTCGGTCCCGGAGTCACCGCTCTCGCCGTCGGCGACCGCGTGATGGGCCTGTTCTCCGGGTCGTTCGGACCGGTGGCCGTGGCGGACGCCCGCACGGTGGCCCGGATCCCGGCCGGCTGGACGTTCGCGCAGGCCGCCTCCGTGCCCCTCGTGTTCCTGACGGCGTACTACGCGCTGACCGACCTGGGGGCGTTGGAGCCCGGCGAGTCGGTGCTGGTGCACGCGGTGGCCGGCGGTGTGGGCATGGCCGCCCTGCAACTGGCCCGGCACCGGGGCGCCGAGGTGTTCGGCACGGCGAGTGCCGGCAAGTGGGACACGCTGCGCGGCCTCGGACTGGACGACGCACACCTCGCCTCCTCCCGCGACACGGACTTCGAGTCGGCCTTCCTCGCCGAGACCGGCGGCCGCGGCATGGACGTCGTACTGGACTCCCTGGCCGGCGAGTTCGTCGACGCGTCACTGCGGCTGCTGCCGCGCGGCGGCCGGTTCCTGGAGATGGGCAAGACCGACATCCGTGACGCGGAGACCGTCGCCGCCGAGCACGCGGGCGTGGTCTACCGCGCCTTCGACCTGTGGGACGCCGGTCCGGAGCGGATCGGGCACATGCTGTCCGACCTGGTCGCCCTGTTCGAGGAAGGGGTGCTCGAGCCCCTACCCGTCACCTGCTGGGACGTACGGCAGGCCCCCGAGGCGTTCCGCCACCTGTCCCAGGCCCGGCACGTGGGCAAGGTGGTCCTCACCGTCCCCGCGCCGCTGGACCGCGAGGGCGGGACGGTGCTGGTGACCGGTGGCACGGGTGGTCTGGGCGCGCTGGTGGCCCGTCATCTGGTGACCGGGCACGGGGTACGGCGTCTGCTGCTGGCGGGCCGTCGTGGCCTCGATGCGCCGGGCGCTCCCGAACTCGTCGCCGAACTGGGCGAGTCGGGTGCCGAGGTCGAGGTGGTGGCCCTGGACGTGGCGGACCGTGACCGGCTGGCCGATGTGCTGGCCGGGCGTTCGCTGACCGCCGTGGTCCACACGGCGGGTGTCCTGGACGACGGCGTGGTGTCCTCCCTGACCGAGGAGCGACTGACCGCGGTCATGCGGCCGAAGGTGGACGCGGTGACGCATCTGCACGAGCTGACCCGGGACGCCGACCTGTCCGCGTTCGTCGTCTTCTCCTCCGTCGCGGGGACGTTCGGAGGTGCGGGTCAGGCCAACTACGCGGCCGCCAACGCCTTCCTGGACGCCTTCGCCGCCCGCCGCCGTACCGCCGGTCTGCCCGCGGTGTCCCTCGCCTGGGGCCCCTGGGCGCCCGGCGCGGGCATGACCGCCGAGCTGACCGAGGCGGACCTGCGCCGCATGGCCCGCGGCGGCATGCGGCCGCTCGCCCCCGCGCAGGGCCTCGGTGCCCTGGACGCGGCCCTGCGACGGACCGAACCCGTCCTCGTGCCCCTCGCGCTCGACCGGCGCGTGCTGCGGGACCGGCAGGCGGTGGCGGCCCTGCCCGCCATGCTGCGCGGCCTGGCCGTCGCCCCGGCCCGCCGCACCGCGGCCACGACGGACGGCGCCGACGCCGGGCAGAGCTTCCGGACCCGCCTCGCCGCGCTCGGACAGCCGGAGCGGGAGACGGCGGTCCTGGACCTCGTACGCACCCAGACGGCCCTGGTGCTGGGCCACACCGGCCCCGACACCGTGGAGGCCGGCCGGGACTTCCGCGGCCTCGGCATCGACTCGCTGACCGCCGTCGAACTGCGCAACCGCCTCAACGCGGCCACCGGACTGCGCCTGCCGGCCACCCTGGTGTTCGACTACCCCTCGCCGCAGGCGCTCGCCCGCCACATCGGCGCCGAACTCCTCGACACCCAAACCCCGGCCGCCGCGACCGCTCCCGCGCCGACGGCCCCGCGTGCCGCCGACCCGGCCGACGACGACGCACGGATCGCGATCGTCGGCCTCGGCTGCCGCTTCCCCGGGGGCGTCCGCGGACCGGAGGACTTCTGGCGCCTGCTCGCCGACGGCGTGGACGCGATCGGCGGACCGCCCGCCGACCGCGGCTGGCACGCGGACGGCGTCCAGGGCGGATTCCTGTACGACGCCGCCGAGTTCGACGCGGACTTCTTCGGGATCTCGCCGCGCGAGGCGGTGTCCATGGACCCCCAGCAGCGACTCCTGCTGGAGATCTCCTGGGAGGCGCTGGAGCGGGCCGCGATCGACCCGCGGGGCCTGCACGGCTCCCGTACCGGCGTGTTCGTCGGCACCAACTACCAGGGGTACGGCTCGGCCGCGCACGACGTCCCCGAGGACGCGCGCGGACAGCTCCTGACCGGGCACGCCGCCAGCGTGGCCTCCGGCCGCGTCGCCTATGTGCTCGGCCTGGAGGGCCCGGCGGTCACCGTGGACACCGCCTGCTCGTCCTCCCTCGTGGCCCTGCACTGGGCGGCCCAGTCGCTGCGGTCCGGCGAGTGCGACCTGGCGCTCGCCGGCGGTGTCACGGTGATGGCCACACCGGGCGCGTTCGCCGAGTTCGACCGGCAGGGCGGCCTCGCGGGCGACCACCGCTGCAAGGCCTTCTCGGACGACGCCGACGGCACCGGCTGGGGCGAGGGCGCCGGAATCCTCCTGCTGGAGCGGCTCTCGGACGCCCGCCGCAACGGCCACCCGGTGCTCGCCGTGGTCCGCGGCAGCGCCGTCAACTCGGACGGCGCCTCCAACGGACTGACCGCGCCCAACGGGCCCTCGCAGCAGCGCGTCATCCGCGCCGCGCTGGCCGCGGGCGGACTCACGCCCGCCGAGGTCGACGCGGTGGAGGCGCACGGCACCGGAACCGCACTCGGCGACCCGATCGAGGCCCAGGCCCTGCTCGCCACCTACGGACAGGACCGCGAACAGCCCCTGTGGCTCGGGTCGGTGAAGTCCAACATCGGCCACACCCAGGCCGCCGCCGGGGTCGCCGGCGTCATCAAGACCGTGCTGGCGATGCGGCACGGAACGCTGCCGCGCACCCTGCACCTCACCCGGCCCACCACCCACGTCGACTGGACGTCCGGCCGGATCGAGCTGCTCGCCGAACCGGTGGCCTGGCCGGCCACGGGACGCCCGCGGCGCGCCGCGGTCTCCTCCTTCGGCATCAGCGGCACCAACGCCCACGTCGTCCTGGAGCAGGGCGCGGGAGAGGACATGACGCAAGAGGCCGGCGAACCCGCCGAGCCGCAGACCGCCGGGCCGGTCGCCTGGCCGCTGAGCGGACGATCGGCCGCCGCCCTGCGCGGGCAGGCCGAGCGGCTGCGCGCCCGCCTGACCGCCGACCCCGAGCCGACCCCCGCTGACGTGGCGCACTCCCTCGCCACCGGCCGCGCGGCCTTCGAACACCGGGCCGTGGTGGTCGCCGAGGACCGCGCCGGCCTCCTGGCCGCGCTCGCCGCGCTCGGCCGCGACGAGGACACCGCCGCGGTGGTCCGCGGGCGCACCGGAGCACGGGGCCGCACGGCGTTCCTGTTCAGCGGCCAGGGCTCCCAGCGGCCCGGGATGGGCGGGGAACTCCTCGCCCGCTTCCCGGTGTACGCCGAGGCCTTCCACCGCGTCTGCGCCGCGTTCGCCCCGCACCTCGACGTGCCGCTGGCCGACGTCGTCCTCGCCCCCGAGGGCACGGAGCGGGCCGGACTGCTGGACCGCACCGCCTACACCCAGCCCGCCCTGTTCGCCGTCCACGTGGCGCTCTACGAACTGGTGCGCTCCTGGGGGGCCGTACCGGACGCGCTGATGGGGCACTCCATCGGCGAGCTGTCCGCCGCCCATGTCTCCGGAGTGCTGTCGCTGCCGGACGCGTGCGCCCTGGTCGCGGCCCGCGGCCGGCTGATGGAGGCGCTGCCCGAAGGCGGCGCGATGACCGCCGTACAGGCCTCCGAGGACGAGGTGGCGCCGCTGCTCGCCGGACGCGACCAGCACATCGCGGTCGCCGCCGTCAACGGGCCCTCGGCGCTGGTCGTCTCCGGTGACGAGGACGCCGTCCGTGACATCGAGGGACATTTCGCCGCGCTGGGCCGAAAGACTAGGCGTTTGCGGGTCAGCCATGCGTTTCACTCGGCGCATATGGACGCGATGCTTGCGGAGTTCGAAGAGGTCGCACGCGGCGTGCGCTACGCCGCGCCCGCGATCCCGATCGTCTCCAACGTGACGGGCGACCGGGCCACCGAGGCCGAACTGACCTCGCCGGACCACTGGGTGCGGCATGTGCGGCAGACCGTGCGCTTCGCGGACGGCGTACGCCGCCTGCGCCAGGACGGCGTCGGCACCTTCGTGGAACTCGGGCCGGACGGCTCGATGACCGCGATGACCCTCGACAGCCTGGCGGAGCCCGCGCACCACGACCCGCAGGAACCGGCCGACGCGGCCGTCGCCGTGCCCGTGCTGCGCCGGGGCCGGCCGGAGCCGGTCGCCGCCCTGCTGGCCGCGGGCGCCCTGTACGTGCGGGGGCTGGCCGCCGCGCCGACCGGGCTGACCGGTCCGGCCCGCACGGTGGACCTCCCGACGTACGCCTTCCAGCGCGACCGCTACTGGCTCGCGGCCGCCCAGCCCACCGCGGCCGGGGCGCCGGACGACGGCGAGCGCGTCGACGACGAGTTCTGGGCCGCCGTCGAGCGCGGCGACCTCGGCGGACTGACCGAGCGCCCCGACCTCGGCGACGACACCCCGCTCAGCGAACTGCTGCCCGCGCTGTCGACCTGGCGGCGCCGCCGCCGTGAGCGCGCCACCCTCGACTCCCGCGCCTACACGGTCCTCTGGCGTCCGGTGCCGGACGGCCCGCCGCCGGTGCTGTCGGGCACCTGGCTGCTGGCCGTGCCCGCCTCCCGGGCCGACGACCCCTGGACGGACACCCTCACCGAGGGCCTGACCGCGCACGGCGCCCACATCGTGCCGCTGGTCGTGGACTGCGCCCTCACCGACCGGACCGCCCTCGCCGACCACCTGCGCAAGCTCCCCGAACCGGACGCCGTACGCGGCGTGCTGTCGCTGCTGGCACTCGACGAGGAGCCGGTGGCCACCGCGGACCGCGCGGCAACCCCCGCAGGCCTCGCCGCGCTGCTCGCCCTGACCCAGGCGCTCGGCGACCTGGAGATCGGCGCCCCGCTGTGGGCCGCCACCGTCGGCGCCGTCGCCGCCACCGACCGCGAGAGCGTCACCTCGCCCACCCAGGCCGCCACCTGGGGCCTGGGCCGGGTCGCCGCGCTGGAACACCCGCAGCGCTGGGGCGGTCTCGTCGACCTCCCCGCCACCCTCGACGGGCGGACCGCCGAACGGCTCGCGGCCCTGCTCTCCGGCACCACGGGAGAGGACCAGACCGCCGTACGGGCCGCAGGCGTCTTCGCCCGCCGCCTCGTGCACGCCCGGCCCGCCGACCCCGCCGCCGACGCACCCGAGTGGAACTGCGCGGGCGAGACCGTGCTGATCACCGGCGGCACCGGCGCGCTCGGCGCCCGGGTCGCCCGCCGGCTCGCCGCACGCGGCGCCCGGCACCTGGTGCTGGCCGGCCGCCGCGGCCCCGACGCCGAAGGAGCCGAGGCGCTCCGCGCCGAACTGGCCGCGCACGGTACGACGGTGACGCAGGCCGCCTGCGACACCGCGGACCCCGACGCCCTGGCCGCCCTGCTGGCCGAACACCCGGTCGACGCCGTGGTGCACGCCGCCGGAGTCCTCGACGACGGACTGCTGCAGTCGCTCACCCCCGAGCGACTGGAGGCGGTGCTGCGGCCGAAGCTGGCCGCCGCCCGCAACCTCGACCGGCTCACCCGCGACCGCGCCCTGTCGGCGTTCGTCCTGTTCTCCTCCTTCGCCGGCACGGTCGGCTCGGCGGGCCAGGGCAACTACGCCGCCGCCAACGCCTACCTCGACGCCCTCGCCGCCCGGCGCCGCGCCGAGGGCCTGCCCGCCACCTCCGTGGCCTGGGGCCCGTGGGCCGGCGGCGGAATGGCGGCCGCCGACGCCGACGCGGAGGCACGCCTGCGGGGCGGCGGGATCGTCCCGCTCGACCCGGACACCGCGCTCGCCGCCCTCGACCGGGCGGTGGCCGGTGCGGACGCCGCGCTGACCGTCGCCGAGCTGACCTGGGACCGCTTCGTGCCCGGTTTCACCGCCGTGCGCCCCGCACCGCTCCTCGCCGAACTGCCCGAAGCCGAGGCCTTCCTCCGCCAGGCGCGGGACGGCGACGGCGGCGCCGGGGCGGAGAGCGGCGCCCTGCGGACCCGGCTGGCCGGGCTCGCCGAAGCCGAGCAGGAACGGCTGCTGATCCACCTGGTCCGCGGCCATGTCGCCACGGTCCTCGGACACGCCTCCGCCGACTCCGTCGACGCCGACCGGGCCTTCAGCGAACTCGGCTTCGACTCGCTGATGGCGGTGGAACTGCGCAACCGGCTCGGCGTCGCGGCCGGGCTCCAGCTGCCCGCCACCCTCCTGTTCGACCAGCCCACCCCGCGCGTCCTCGCCCGCCACCTGCGGTCCCTGACCGCGGCCGAAGGCGGCGGAGCGCCCGCGCTGGACGCCCTGGACCGGCTGGAGGCCGCTCTCGCCGGGCTCGCCGAGGACGACGCCGGCCGCGGCCGCATCGCCTCCCGCCTGCTGGCGCTCGCCACCCGCTGGAACGGCCAGGGCGAACCGTCCGCCGAGCGGACGGGCGACGAAGGCGGCGACCTCCAGGACCGGATCGAGACGGCCGGCGCCGAGGAGATCTTCGCCCTCATCGACAACGACCTGGGCCTGTCATGACCGGCACCACGAGCACGGCCACCGCCACGACCGACACGACCCGCCAGGTGGGGGAGTACGCGTGAACGAGCAGGAAAAGCTCCTCAGCTACCTGAAGAAGGTCACCGGAGACCTGCACGAGACCCGCAGGCGGCTGCGGGAGGCCGAGTCCGCCTCCCGCGAACCGGTCGCCATCGTCGCGATGAGCTGCCGCTTCCCCGGCGGCGCCGACTCGCCCGAGGAACTGTGGCGGCTGCTCGCCTCCGGCGGCGACGCCGTCACCGAGTGGCCCACCGACCGGGGCTGGAACCTCGCCGACCACTACGATCCCGAACCCGGCCGCCCCGGGAAGACGTACAGCACCTGCGGCGGCGCCCTCGCCGGAGCCGGCGACTTCGACGCCTCCTTCTTCGGCATCTCGCCGCGCGAGGCGATGGCGATGGACCCCCAGCAGCGGCTGCTCCTGGAGATCTCCTGGGAGGCGTTCGAACGGGCGGGCCTGGACCCCACGACCCTGCGCGGCTCCCGCACGGGCGTCTTCGCCGGCACCAACGGCCAGGACTACCCGGCCCTGCTGATGGCCTCCCAGGAGACCCTGGAAGGACACGTCGGCACCGGCAACGCCGCCAGCGTCGTCTCCGGGCGCATCTCCTACACCCTCGGCCTGGAGGGCCCCGCCGTCACCGTCGACACCGCCTGCTCCTCCTCCCTGGTCGCCCTGCACCTCGCCGTACGGGCGCTGCGGTCCCGGGAGTGCGACCTGGCCCTCGCCGGCGGCGTCACCGTGCTGTCGACACCGGGCCTCTTCATGGAGTTCAGCAGACAGCGGGGCCTCGCCCCCGACGGCCGCTGCAAGGCCTTCGCCGAGGCCGCCGACGGCACCGGCTGGGCCGAGGGCGCCGGCATGCTGCTGGTGGAGCGGCTGGCCGACGCCCGCCGCCTCGGGCACCCGGTGCTCGCCGTCGTCCGGGGCAGCGCCGTCAACCAGGACGGCGCCTCCAACGGACTGACCGCCCCCAACGGCCCCTCCCAGCAACGCGTCATCTGGCAGGCCCTCGCCGACGCACAGCTGTCCACCGCCGACGTGGACGCCGTGGAGGCGCACGGCACCGGGACGACCCTCGGCGACCCGATCGAGGCCCAGGCCCTGCTCGCCACGTACGGGCAGGACCGCGAGACGCCGCTCTGGCTCGGGTCGGTGAAGTCCAACATCGGGCACACCCAGGCCGCGGCCGGCGTCGCCGGTGTCATGAAGATGGTCCTGGCCATGCGGCACGGACTGCTGCCCCGCACCCTCCACGTCGACCGGCCCACCACCCACGTCGACTGGAGCGCGGGCCGCGTCGAACTCCTCACCGAGGCACGCCCCTGGCCCGCCGCCGAACGGCCGCGCCTGGCCGGTGTGTCCTCCTTCGGCGTCAGCGGCACCAACGCCCACGTCATCCTCGAACAGCCCGTCCCCGAACCGGCCGACCCGGCGACCCCCACCCCGCCCGACGCCGTACCGGCGCGCACGCTCGCGTACGCCGTCTCCGGCCGCGGCGCCACCGCCCTGCGGGCCCAGGCCGCCGCCCTGCACGCCCGGCTGCGCACCGACGAGACGGTGGCCCCGCACGACCTCGCCTGGTCGCTGGCGGCCACCCGGTCCGCGTTCGAACACCGCGCGGTCCTGCTCGCCGACGACCGCGCCGAACTGCTGCGCGGCCTGGAGGCGCTGGCGGCGGGCTCCCCGGCGGCCGGTCTCGTCCAGGGCGTGGCCGACGTCGACGGCCGCACCGTCTTCGTCTTCCCCGGCCAGGGCCCCCAGTGGCCCGGCATGGCCACCGAACTCCTCGACACCGACCCGGACTTCCGCGACCACTTCAGCGCCTGCGCGTCCGCCGTCGAACAGTACGTCGACTGGTCCGTCGAAGCCGTCCTGCGCGGCGCCGACGGCGCCCCCACCCTCGACCGCGTGGACGTCGTCCAGCCCCTGCTGTTCGTGACCATGGTGTCGCTGGCCCGGCTGTGGCAGTCCCGCGGCGTGCGCCCCGACGCCGTCGTCGGCCACAGCCAGGGCGAGATCGCCGCCGCCTGCGTCGCCGGCGGCCTCACCCTGGACGACGCGGCCCGTGTCGTCGTCCTGCGCAGCAGGGCCATCACCGCCCTCGCCGGACGCGGCGGCATGGCCTCCGTGCTGCTGCCGGTCACCGACGTCCAGGAACGGCTGGCACGCTGGGAGGGCCGGCTGTCGGTCGCCGCCGTCAACGGCCCCGCCGCCGTGGTCGTCTCCGGCGACGCCGAGGCCGTACGCGACCTGTGCGCCGACCTCACCGCCGCCGGCGCGCAGGCACGGCAGATCCCCGTCGACTACGCCTCCCACTCCGCACAGGTCGAGGAGATCCACGAGCGGCTCCTCGCCGACCTCGCCGCCGTCCGGCCACGCACCGCCGACGTGCCGTTCTTCTCCACCGTCACCTGCGACTGGCTCGACACCGAGCGCCTCGACGCCACCTACTGGTACGACAACCTGCGCCGCACCGTCCGCTTCGCCGACGCCGTACAGGCCCTCGCCGCGCAGGACTTCCGCGCCTTCGTCGAGTCCAGCCCGCACCCCGTGCTCACCGCAGCCGTCCGCGACACCCTCGACCAGGACGGCCGCACCGGCACCGTCGTCACCGGGACACTGCGCCGCGGCGAGGGCGGCCCCCGCCGCTTCCTCACCTCCCTGGCCGAACTGAGCGTCCGCGGCGCGGTCCCCGCCGACCGCACCGCCCCGGTCGCCACCGGCACCCGCGTCGACCTGCCCACCTACGCCTTCCAGCGCCGCACCTACTGGCCCACCCCCGCCCAGCTCGCCGCTTCCGCGCCGACCGCCGGCACGGACCTCGACGCCCGCTTCTGGGAGACCGTCGAGAGCGGCGAGACCGCCCCGCTGGCCGCCGCCCTCCACCTCGACCAGGACACCCTCGCCACGGTCCTGCCCGCCCTGAGCGACTACCGCAGGCGCAGCCGCGAGAACGCCACCGTGGACGCCTGGCGGTACCGCGTCACCTGGAAACCCCTGCCCCCCACCCCCGCACCCGTCCTGCACGGCAGCTGGCTCGTCGCCCTGCCCGCGACGCACCAGGACCCCGACCACCCCCGCCACGGCCTCACCGCCGCCGTCGTCGACGCCCTCGCCCGCGCGGGCGCCGACCCCGTCACCGTCGCCGTCGCCCCCCACGACGGCCGCGACCGCGTCGCCGAAGCCCTGAAGGCCACCGGCCTGGACCGGCCCCAGGCCGTGCTGTCGCTGCTCGCCCTCGACGAGGAGGAGTACGACGGGCTGCCCGGCCTGCCCCGCGGCTTCGCCGCCACCGTCTCCCTCGTCCAGGCGCTCGACGACCTCGGCCAGGAGGCACCCGTCTGGTTCGCCACCCGCGGCGCCGTCGCCACCGGCACGACCGAGACCGTCGACACCCCGGACCAGGCCCTCGTCTGGGGCTTCGGCCGCGTCGTCGCCCTCGAACAGCCGCAACGCTGGGGCGGCCTGATCGACCTGCCCGCCACCCTCGACCCCGCCGCCGCCGAACGCCTCACCGCCGCCCTCGCCGGGGTCGGCCTGGAGGACCAGCTCGCGATCCGCGACACCGGCCTCCTCGCCCGCCGCCTCACCCGAGCGGCGACGGGCGGCCTCGGCAACGGCCGGGACTGGACCCCCACCGGCACCGTCCTCGTCACCGGCGGCACCGGCGCCCTCGGCCGCCAGGTCGCCCGCAAGCTCGCCCGCCAGGGCGCCCCGGGCCTCCTCCTGGTCAGCCGCACCGGCGCCGACGCCCCCGGTGCCGCCGAACTCCGCAGCGAACTCACCGCACTCGGCGCCGGACACGTCGACATCGCCGCCTGCGACATCGCCGACCGCGACCAGCTCGCCGCCCTGCTGGCCACCGTCCCCGCCGAGCGGCCCCTCACCGCCGTCTTCCACACCGCCGCCGTCCTGCGGGACGGCGTCGTCACCACCCTCACCCCCGACCTGCTCGCCGAGGTCCTGCGGGTGAAGGTCGGCGGCGCCCGCAATCTCGACGCCCTCACCACCGGGCTCGACCTCTCCGCATTCGTCCTCTTCTCCTCGACCGCCGGCACGATCGGCGCCCCCGGCCACGCCAACTACGCCCCCGGCAACGCGCTCCTCGACGCCCTCGCCCAGCAGCGGCGCTCCCGCGGACTGCCCGCGACCGCCATCGCCTGGGGTCCGTGGGCCCACGGCGGCATGGCCGAGGGCTCCGTCGGCGAACGCCTCCAGCGGCACGGCGTACGCCCCATGGACCCCGACCTCGCCCTCGGAGCCCTGCAACAGGCCCTCGACCACGAGGACACCACCCTCGCCGTCACCGACATCGACTGGGACCTGTTCGCCCACGCCTACACCACCGCCCGGCCCCGCCCCTTCCTCGACGACCTGCCCGACGCCCGGCGCGCCCTGACCGCCCGGCGCGGCCCCGACCACGACCCCCGGCACACCGCCGACGGCGACGCCCACGACACCGGCGACCTCATCCGGCGACTCGCCGCACTCCCCGAGGCCGAACAGCGCTCAGCCTTCGGGGAACTCGTCCGCGCCCACGCCGCCGTCGTCCTCAACCACACCGGACCGCAGGACGTCGAACCGACCCGCTCCTTCCGCGAACTCGGCTTCGACTCGCTCACCGCGGTGGAACTCCGCAACGCCCTCAGCGCCGCCGTCGGCCGCCCCCTGCCCGCCACCCTGGTCTTCGACTACCCGACCCCCACCGCCCTCGCCGAACACCTCCGCGCCGCCGTCGCCCCGGCCACCGGGAACACACCGGACACCGCCCTCGCACTGCCGCGCGCGACCGACGACGACCCGATCGTCATCACCGCGACGAGCTGCCGCTTCCCCGGCGGGGCCGACACGCCCGAGGACTACTGGCGGCTGCTCGCCGACGGCACCGACGCCATCACCTCCTGGCCCGACGACCGCGGCTGGGACGTCGACGCCCTCTACGACCCCGAGCCCGGCGTCCCCGGCCGCGCCAGCACCCGCGGCGGCGGATTCCTCGATCGCGTCGCCGACTTCGACCCCGGCTTCTTCGGGATCTCGCCGCGTGAGGCGCTGGCGATGGACCCGCAGCAGCGGTTGCTGCTGGAGCTGGCGTGGGAGGCGTTCGAGCGGGCCGGGATCGACCCGACGACCCTGCGCGGCTCGCGCACCGGCGTCTTCGCCGGCACCAACTACCAGGACTACGCCTCCCGCCCCCTCGACCCCGCCACGGCAGAGGAGGTCGCGGGCCACCTCGGAACGGGCAACACCGCGAGCGTGATGTCCGGTCGGGTGTCCTACACGCTGGGCCTGGAGGGTCCTGCGGTGACGGTGGACACGGCGTGCTCGTCGGCGCTCGTGGCCTTGCATCTGGCGGT
>NZ_KQ949043.1:0-20915 GCF_001514285.1 Streptomyces sp. DSM 15324 | reverse complement strand
CGCGCAGGAGCCGTCGTCGCATGTGGACTGGTCGGCGGGTGCGGTGGAGCTGCTGTCGGAGTGTGCGGAGTGGCCGCGTGTGGAGGGGCGGACGCGGCGTGCGGGTGTGTCGTCGTTCGGGCTGAGTGGTACGAACGCGCATGTGGTGCTGGAGGAGCCGCCGGTGGAGCCGGTGGCGGATCCGGTGCCGGTGCCGGTTGTCGACGGTGTGGTGCCGTGGGTGGTGTCGGGTCGTACGGCTGCGGCGCTGCGGGCGCAGGCCGGGCGGCTGGCGGAGTTCGTGGCCGGTGACGAAGCACCAGGCCTCGCCGAGGTGGCTGGTTCACTGGCGCGGTCGCGGTCGCTGTTCGAGCACCGGGCGGTCGTCTGGGGCTCCGAGCGCGTCGAGTTGCTGCGGGCGCTGGAGGCCGTCGCTTCCGGCGAGGAGGCGCTCAACGCGGCGACGGGCACGGCCCGCCGAGACGCTCGCACGGCGTTCCTGTTCGCCGGTCAGGGCTCGCAACGCCTCGCCATGGGCCAGGAGTTGTATGCGAAGTACCCGGTCTTCGCCGAGGCGTTCGACGCCGTGGACGCGGAACTGCCCTTCGATCTGCGGGAGGTGGTGTTCGGTGAGGACGCCGACCGGCTGAACCGGACGGAGTTCACCCAGCCGGCGCTGTTCGCGCTGGAAGTGGCCTTGTTCCGGCTGCTGGAGTCGTGGGGTGTGCGCCCAGACGTGCTGGCCGGTCACTCGATCGGTGAGATCGCGGCGGCTCATGTGGCGGGGGTGTGGTCGCTGGCGGACGCGTGCCGTCTGGTGGCGGCGCGCGGCAGGCTGATGCAGGCCCTGCCCGAGGGCGGGGCGATGGTTGCGCTCCAGGCCGCCGAGGACGAGGTCGTGCCCCTCCTCGATGACGAGGTGGGTGTCGCGGCGGTCAACGGCCCGCGGGCCGTGGTGGTCGCGGGTGTCGCGGATGCAGTGGAGAAGGTCGCCGCGCACTTCCGGGCCCTGGACCGCAAGGTCACGGCGTTGCGGGTGAGTCATGCGTTCCACTCGCCGTTGATGGAGCCGATGCTCGCCGACTTCCGCAAGGTGGCGGAGAGTCTGACGTACGAGCGTCCGAAGCTGCCGATGGTGTCGACGGTGACGGGTGAGGTGGCCTCGGCCGACGAGGTGATGTCGGCGGACTACTGGGTGGCCCATGTGCGTCGGACGGTGCGTTTCGCGGACGCGGTCCGGGTGCTGGCCGGGCAGGGGGTCGGGCGCTGGGTGGAACTCGGCGCGGACGGTACTCTCACCGCTCTCGCCCAGGCCTGCCTCGACGACACCGGGGCCGTGGTGATGACGCCGGTGCTGCGCAAGGACCGGCCCGAGGCCGCCGCGCTCCTCGCCGCTCTCGCCACCCTGTTCACCGACGGGGCCCACGTCGACTGGGCGGCACAACTCCCGGCCACGGCTCCGGTGTTGCTGCCCACCTATGCCTTCCAGCGCCGCCGCTACTGGCTGGACGCCGCCGACCACGCCGGTGATGTCACCGCGGCCGGGCTGGAGCGCGCCGGGCACCCGCTGCTCTCGGCCGCCGTCAGGGTCGCCGACACCGGCGGGCTCGTCCTCAGCGGACGGCTGTCGGCCCGGGGCCACTCCTGGCTCGCCGACCACAGTGTGCTGGGCCGTGCCATCCTGCCCGCCACCGCCTACCTCGAACTCGCCGTGTACGCCGGTGACCAGGTCGGCCTCGGCCAGGTAGCCGAACTGACCCTGGAGACCCCGCTGGTGCTGCCCGAGCGCGGTGCCGTGCAGCTCCAACTCGCCCTCGGCGGGGAGACCGAGGACGGGCGACGACCGTTCAGCGTGCACTCCAGGGCAGCCGACGCCACCGCCGACCAGCCGTGGACCCGTCACGCCCAGGGCGTGCTCGCCGAGCAGTCGGAGCCGGTGGAGCAGGACGCCGGTTCCTGGCCGCCGCCGGATGCCGTTCCGGTCGCAGCGGACCCGGCGGGGGAGGGCGACTGGTACGAGCTGTTCGCCGCCGGAGGGTTCGACTACGGGCCCGCGTTCCAGGGGCTCGGCCGTGTGTGGCGGCGCGACCGGGAGCTGTTCGCCGAGGTGGCGCTGCCGGAGTCCCACCGGGCCGAGGCCGCCCACTACGGGCTGCACCCGGCCCTGCTGGACGCCGCCGTACAGACCCTGCTCGTCCGGGCGCTGGACGCCTCCGGCGACCGGGAGGCGGCGGCGACCCTGCCGTTCGCCTGGAGCGGCTACTCCCTCCACGCGGCCGGGGCGAGCGCCCTGCGCGTCCACCTGGCGCCGACCGACCGCCCGGACGAGTACGCGGTGACCGTCGCCGACCCCGACGGCCGGCCGGTGGCGACGGCGGACGGACTGCTCCTGCGCAGGATCGACGCCGTACGGCTCCAGGACGCCGGGGACGCGACGGCTCCCGCCGCACCGCCCCTGCTCGTGCAGCGCTGGCGGCGCGCCGATCCGCAGCCCGCCGCCCCGGCACCCGAGACCGTACGCTGGGCGCTGATCGGCCAGGGCGACGGCGGCCTCGCCGAGACGCTCGACGCGGCCGGCGTGCACCTGGAGTGCTATGCCGACCTCGCCTCGCTCGCCGCGGCCGTCGACACCGGCACCGCCGCGCCCGGGATCGTCCTGACCGCCTGCACGGCCGTCGCCGAACCCGCCCCCGAGGGCACGCGGGACCTGCTGGCCAGGGCCGTCGACCTCGTCGGACACTGGGTCGACGACGACCGGTTCGCCGACTCCCGGCTGGTCCTGGTCACCCGCGGCGCCCTCGCCACCACCGACGCGGAGGACGTCGAAGACCTCGCCGCCGCCGCGCTGTGGGGGCTCGGCCGGTCCGCCCAGCTGGAGCACCCCGACCGCGTGCTGCTCCTCGACCTCGCCCCGTCCGGCACCGCGGACGACGACGCCTCCCCGGGCGCCGTCGCGGCCGCGGTCGCCGCCGCCCTGCCGCAGGCCGCCGTACGCGACGGAGCACTGTTGGTGCCCCACCTCGCCGCGCCGGTCACGGCCCCCGACGACGCCACCGAGCCCACGACTCCCTTCGCGGCAGAGGGCACCGTCCTCGTCACCGGCGCCACCGGAGCCCTCGGCACACTGGTGGCACGGCACCTGGTCACCGCGCACGGAGTCCGCCGGCTGCTGCTGGCGTCCCGGCGGGGGGCGGACGCGCCCGGGGCCGACGCCCTGGCCGCCGAACTGGCCGCGCGGGGCGCACAGACGACCCTCGTGGCCTGCGATGTCGCCGACCCCGACCGGCTGGCCGAGCTGCTCGCCTCCGTACCCGACGACCACCCGCTGACCGCCGTCGTGCACCTCGCCGGTGTCGTGCGGGACGCGACCCTCACCTCACTGACCGACGACCAGGTGGACGCGGTCCTGCGGCCCAAGGCCGACGCGGCCTGGCACCTGCACCGGCTGACGCGGGAGCGCGACCTGTCCGCGTTCGTGGTGTTCTCCTCCGCAGCGGGCACCTTCGGCGCCGCCGGACAGGGCGCCTACGCCGCGGCCAACGCCTTCCTCGACGGACTCGCCCTGCACCGGCGCGCGCACGGACTGCCCGCCACCTCCATCGCCTGGGGGCTGTGGGCGGCCGAGAGCGGCATGACCGCGGGACTCGGCACCGCCGACCGGGAGCGGATGGCCAGGAACGGCATGCTGCCACTGACCGACGAAGCCGGCCTCGCTCTCCTCGACGCCGCCCTCGCCGCTCCCGACGCGGCCCTGGTCGCCGTCGCGAGCCGGTCCGCGGCGCCCGCCTCCCGTACGGTGGCGCGGCGCACCGCGGCCTCGGGCGCGCCGGCGGACGGCGGACGGGCGCTGACGGCGCGGCTCGCCGGTCTCGTCGGCCCGCAGCGGCTCGCCGCGCTGCTGGACGCGGTCCGCGACCAGGTCGCCGCCGTCCTCGGGCACGACTCGACGGACGAGGTGCTGCCCGACCGGCACTTCGCGGAACTCGGCTTCGACTCGCTGACCGCCGTGGAACTGCGCAACAGGATCGCGGCCCTGACGGGCCTCCGGCTGCCTCCGACCCTCGTGTTCGACCACGACACCCCGCACGCGCTCGCCGCCGAACTGGCCGAACGGTTCGGGGAGGCGGACCCCGCCGGGCCGGACGACCCGGGCGCGGCACCGGGCGACGACACGACGGCCCGGCCCACCGCCCGCCCGGAGGACACCGTGGGCGCGCTGTTCCGCACCGCCTGCCGGCAGGGCCGTATCGACGACGGCTTCGCCCTGCTCCAGGCGGTCGCCGAACTGCGCCCGGTCTTCGAGTCCCCATCCGCCCTCACCGGCCCGTCCGCCGGACTGCGGCTGGCCGCTGGCGACGACGGCCCGGCCGTGATCTGCTTCAGTTCGTACGTGGCGCTCGCCGGCGTCCACCAGTACGCGCGGTTCGCCTCCGCCTTCCGCGGCCGGCAGGACGTGTGGGCGCTGCCCACGCCCGGCTTCGGGCGCGGCGAGCCGCTGCCCGCCACGCTGGACGTGGTGGCCAGGACACAGGCCGAGTGGGTGCTGAGCTGCGCGAACGGCAGGCCCTTCGTCCTCACCGGGTCGTCCTCCGGCGGCATCCTGGCCCTCGCGGCCGCCCGCCATCTGGCAGAGTCGGGGCATCCGCCGCTGGGGGTGGCCCTCCTCGACACCTACATGCCGCGCGCCGACTCGCCGTTCACCCGCTTCTCGGCCGAGATGCTGAGCGGGATGTTCGACCGGGAGTCGATGTTCGCCGCCATGGACACCGACCGGCTCTCGGCCATGAGCTGGTACATCCGGATGATCGGCGAGTGGGACCCGGGCGCGCTGCCGGTGCCGGTGCTGCTGGTGCGGCCCGCCGAGCCGCCCGTCACCGGACCGACGCCGCTCGCGCCGGGGGAGTGGCAGAGCTCCTGGGACGGCGCGGACGGCGTGCTGGAGGTCCCCGGCAACCACTTCACGATGATGGAGTCCCACGCCGCCACGACGGCGGGCGCCCTCGCCGACTGGATCGCCACGGCACTGCCATCGCACACCGCGGGCCGCGATGCGGCCCGACCGACCGAGGGAGCATGATGCGGGTCCTGTTCGTCAGCCTGTCCGAGAAATCCCACATCTTTTTCATGACCCCGCTGGCGTGGGCGCTCACGGCGGCCGGGCACGACGTCCGGGTGGCCAGCCATCCCCTGGCGGTCGAGACCATCACCCGCGCCGGCCTCACCGCCGTCCCCGTCGGCACCGACCACGGCGTCCACCAGGACATGTCGGCGTACCGGGAGTCGCAGGACTACGAGACCGCCAACTGGAGCCGCTGCGAACGCGACCAGGTCGACTGGGCGGAACTGAAGGAGCGCTTCGCACTGAGCGTCCCCTACGCGTTCGCCCCCTACAACGACTCCATGATCGACGACCTGGCCGCGTTCGCCCAGGCCTGGCGGCCCGACCTGGTGATCCGCGACCCGCTGGCGTACGCCGGTGCCCTCGCCGCCCGGATCAGCGGAGCCGCCCACGCCCGCCTGATGTGGTGCTCCGACGTGTGGGGCCGCACCCGGCAGACGTACCTGGAGCTGATGCGGGAGCAGCCCGAGGCGGAACGGACCGACCCGCTCGCCGAGTGGATGGCCGCGCGGTCCGAGCCCTTCGGTTTCTCCTGCGACGAGGAACTGCTGCACGGCCAGGCCACCATCAGCACCCTGCCGCCCTCGCTGTCGATCCCGTCCGCCTCCCGCGAACTGCCCATGCGGTACGTCCCCTACAACGGCCGCGCGGTGGTGTGGGACTGGCTGCGGGAGGCGCCCAAACGGCCTCGGGTCTGCCTCAGCCTCGGTACCTCCAACACCGAGAACTACGGGGACGACTACGTCTCCATACCGCGCATCCTCGACGCCCTCGCCGACGAGGACGTGGAGGTGGTGGCCGCCCTGCTGCCCGCCCAGCTGGAGCAGCTCGGCACCGTCCCCGACAACGCCCGGGTCGTCCACTCGGTCGCCCTGAGCACGCTCCTGCCGAGCTGTTCGGCCGTCATCCACCACGGCGGCTACGGCACCTTCGCCACCGCCATGGTGGCCGGAGTGCCCCAGATGATGCTCTCCACCCTGATCGCCGACCACGAGCAGCGCGGCGGGGCGCTGGAGCGCGCGGGAGCCGGCATGTACCTGCGCCACGGCGACGCCACCGTGGAGAAGGTCCGCGACGGGGTGCGGCGGCTCGTCGGCGAGCCCGAGCCCCGGGACGCCGCCCGCCGGCTGCGCGCCGAGGCCGAGGCCATGCCCCGCCCGCACGACCTGGTGGCGACCCTGGAACGCCTGGCGGAAGTGCGCTGAGCACCCCCGCCGGCCCGGTGCCGCACCGAGAACCAACCCGACGAAAGAACAGGACAACCCCATGAAGATCACCGTCGACCGCGAGCGCTGTGTCGGAGCCGGTCAGTGCGTGCTGGCCGCCCCCGCCGTGTTCGAGCAGAAGGAGGACGGCCTCGTGGAGCTGCTGCGGCCCGAACCGGAGCAGGACCTGCACGAGGCCGTGACCGAGGCGGAGCTGATCTGCCCCTCGGGCGCGATCGAGCTGTCCTGACGGCGGCCCTCCCCCTCACCCACGACCCCAGTCAGACGGGATGAATCCGTGAAGGCTCTCGTGCTCTCGGGGGGTGCGGGCACCCGGCTGCGGCCGATCACCCACACCTCCGCCAAGCAGTTGGTGCCGGTCGCCAACAAGCCCATCCTCTTCTACGGCCTGGAGGCCATCGCGGACGCCGGGATCACCGAGGTCGCGATCGTCGTCGGCGACACCGAGAACGAGATCCGGCAGGCCGTCGGCGACGGTTCCGGCTTCGGCCTCGACGTCACCTACCTGCGACAGGAAGCCCCGCTGGGCCTGTCGCACGCCGTCCTGATCGCCCGGGACTTCCTCGGCGACGACGACTTCGTGATGTTCCTCGGCGACAACTTCGTCTTCGGAGGCATCACCGACGCCGTGGACGCGTTCCGCAAGGAGCGCCCGGACGCCCAGCTCCTGCTCACCCGGGTGCCCGACCCGTCCGCCTTCGGCGTCGCCGAACTCGACGACCTCGGGCGCCTGGTGAGCCTGGAGGAGAAGCCCGCACAGCCCCGCAGCGACCTCGCGCTGGTCGGCGTGTACCTGTTCGGTCCGGCGATCCACGAGGCGGTGCGCGCCATCCGCCCCTCCGCCCGCGGCGAGCTGGAGATCACCGACGCCGTCCAGTGGCTGCTGGAGCGCGAGCACGACGTGCGCACCACCGTGATCACCGGCTACTGGAAGGACACCGGCAACGCCGCGGACATCCTCGACGTCAACCGCAGACTGCTGGACCTGCTGGAGTACCGCGTCGACGGGGACGTCGACGAGGCCAGCGAGATCGTCGGCCGGGTGCGCATCGACGCGGGCGCCGTCATCCGCGGTTCGCGCATCGTGGGCCCCGCGATCATCGGTCCCGGCACCCTGGTCGAGAACTCCTACATCGGCCCGTCGACGTCCATCGCGCAGGACTGCGTCATCCGCGACAGCGAGATCGAGTTCTCGATCATCCTGCGGGAGTCCCGGTTCGACAGCATCCGCCGGGTGGAGGGATCCCTCGTCGGACGCAACGTACGGGTCTCCCTGGGCCCCCGCGTGCCCGCCACCCACCGGCTGGTGATCGGCGACCACGGGCGGGTGCAGATCTCCTCATGACCAGCCCGCATCCCGCCCCGCCCGCCGCCCGCACGGGCGCCACCCGCATCCTGGTGACCGGCGGCGCCGGCTTCATCGGCTCCCACCACGTGCGGACCCTGCTCGGACCCGCCGGCCCGGCCGGCGTCGCCGTCACGGTCCTCGACCACCTCACCTACGCCGGCAACCCCGCCAACCTGGACCCGGTGCGCGACCACCCCGCGTTCTCCTTCGTCAAGGGCGACATCTGCGACCGGGAACTCGTCGACGACCTCATGGCCGGCCACGACGACGTCGTGCACTTCGCCGCCGAGTCCCACGTGGACCGCTCGATCCTGCATCCCGCCGAGTTCGTCCGCACCAACGTCCTGGGCACGCAGACCCTCCTCGACTCGGCGCTGCGCCACGGCGTGCGCACCTTCGTGCACGTCTCCACCGACGAGGTGTACGGCTCCCTCGACACCGGTGCCTGGACCGAGGACAGCCCGCTGCTGCCCAACTCCCCCTACTCCGCCTCCAAGGCCTCCTCCGACCTGCTCGCCCTGGCCTACCACCGCACCCACGGCCTGGACGTCCGGGTGACCCGGTGCTCCAACAACTACGGTCACCACCAGTACCCGGAGAAGATCGTCCCGCTGTTCGTCACCCACCTCCTCGACGGCCGCAAGGTGCCGCTGTACGGGGACGGCGGCAACGTACGCGACTGGCTGCACATCGACGACCACGTCCAGGGCATCGAACTGGTCCGCACCGGCGGCCGCCCCGGCGAGGTCTACAACATCGGCGGCGGGACCGAGCTGACCAACCGCCACCTGACGGACCTCCTCCTCGACGCGTGCGGCGCCGGGCCGGACCGCGTCGAGTACGTCGCCGACCGCAAGGGCCACGACCGCCGCTACTGCGTCGACTGGTCCAAGATCCGCGACGAGCTCGGCTACCGCCCGCGCAAGGACTTCACCACCGGCCTGGCCGAGACCGTCGCCTGGTACCGCGAGAACCGGTCCTGGTGGGAGCCGCTGAAACAGACCGGGGAGATGACCCGTTGAGCAGCCTGGACGAGATCGTCGTCGTCGGCGCGGGCGCCGCCGGCGCCACCACCGCCGAGACCCTCAGACGCCAGGGCTACGAGGGCCGCCTCACCCTCGTCGGCGGCGAACCCCACCTGCCGTACGACCGGCCGCCGCTGTCCAAGCAGGTCCTCGCCGGCCGGTGGGAGCCCGACCGCATCCGACTGCGCGGGCCCGAGGTCTACGACCGCCTCGGCATCGACCTGCGCCTGGGCACCCCCGTGGCCCGCCTGGACCCGGCCGACCGCGCCGTCGAACTCGCCGACGGCGGCCGGCTGCGCGCCGACGCCGTGGTGATCGCGACCGGCGTACGGCCCCGGACCCTGCCCGGCACCGAGGGCGTGACCGGTGTCCACGTCCTGCGCACGCTCGACGACGCCCTCGCCCTGCGCGAGGCCCTGGGCGAAGGGCGCCGCCTGGTCGTGGCCGGGGCCGGTCTGCTCGGCACGGAGGCGGCCGTCGCCGCCCGCGGCCTGGGGGCCGACGTCACGCTGGTGGGCGGCGACCCGGTACCACTGCTCGACCTCCTCGGACCGCAGGCGGCCGGACTGGTCGCCGCCGCGCACCGCGATCTCGGCCTGCGCTTCCGGCGCGGAAGGGTGAGCGCGGTGGTGGGCGCGGGGGGCATGGCCACCGGAGTCCTGCTGTCGGACGGAACGCACCTGCCGGCGGACGTGGTCCTGGTCGCGACGGGTTCCCTCCCCCACACCGAGTGGCTGGCGGGCAGTGGGGTCCCGGTCGGCGACGGCGTCCTCTGCGACGACCTGGGCGCGGCCCGCCCCGGGGTGTGGGCCGCGGGCGACGTCGCCAACCGGCCCGACCCGCGCACCGGACGCCGCCGACGGTGGGAGCACCGTACGCAGGCCACCGACCAGGCGGTCGCGGTCGCCCGCAACCTGCTCGCCGGCGCCGGGGCCCGGCCCGCCGCGCCGCTGCCGTACTTCTGGACCGACCAACACGACCTGCGGATCCAGGTGTTCGGGGAGATCGCCGGCACCGACCGCTGCCACCTCGTCGAAGGCAGTCCCGCCGAGCGGAAGTTCACCGCGGTCTACTGCGCCCAGGACCGGGTCCGCGCCGCCGTCGCCGTCAACCTGCCACGCGCCGTCCAGCAACTCCGGCCCCTGGTGGAGAACGAGGCCGTGTGGACGGGGACGCCGGCGGAGGCTCCGGCGAACTAGCGGGACGGGGGCGAACCGTGGGGACGGGCCCGTCGCGGGCCCGGACCTGCCGGGGGCGCCGAGCCCGTCATGGATGAGGGCCCGGCACTCGACCGAGTGCCGGGCCCTCATCCATGACGGGACGGGCGGGGTGCCCAGGCCGGCCGCAGGGCGACCACCTGGTGCCCGCGGCCCGTCAGGACAGCCATGCGTCAGGGGCCGCGCCGCCGCGCCCGATGGGCGGGAAGAGGGCGTCGAGCCCCGCCACGAACGCCTCCGGCAGCGGCGAACGCAGCGCGGCGAGCGCCCCGTCGACATGCCGTTCCGTCCGCGGACCGATCACCGCGCCCGTCACCCCGGGGCGCGACAGCGTCCAGGCCAGCCCCGCCTCCGCCGGATCGAGACCGTGGTCGGCGCAGAGCTTCTCGTAGGCACCGATGGTGTCGCGGTACTGGTCGAGGGCCTCCGCGGCACGGCCCTGGGCCGACTTCACCGCGTCGTTCTCCCGCAGCTTCCGCAGGACACCGCTGAGCAGACCGCCGTGCAGCGGGGACCACACCAGCACGCCGAGGCCGTAGGCCTGCGCCGCGGGGATGACCTCCAGCTCGGCGTGCCGGGTCACCAGGTTGTACACGCACTGCTCGGACACCAGACCGAGGGTGTGGCGACGCCTCGCCGCCTCCTGCGCGGACGCGATGTCCCAGCCGGCGAAGTTCGACGAGCCGACATAGCGCACCTTGCCCTGGGCGACGAGCAGGTCCATCGCCTGCCACACCTCGTCCCAGCCCACCGACCGGTCGACGTGGTGCATCTGGTAGAGGTCGATCCAGTCCGTGCCCAGCCGCCGCAGCGACGCCTCACAGGCGGAGACGATGTTGCGCACCGACAGGCCGTGCGCGTTGAGACCGTCGCCCATCGGGTCGCCGACCTTGGTGGCGACGACGACCTCGTCACGCCGGCCGGGGCTCTTGGCCAGCCATCTGCCGATGACCTCCTCCGTGTGCCCCTTGTACACCCGCCAGCCATAGGTGTTGGCCGTGTCGACGAAGTTGATGCCCTCGGCCAGGGCGTGGTCCATCAGACGGTGCGCCTCGGGCTCCTCCACCCGGCCACCGAAGTTCACGGTGCCGAGGACCAGCCTGCTGACGCGCAGACCCGTCCGGCCCAGCTGAGTGTGCAACACGTGGTCATCCTCGTGAGTGAGGGCCGGACCCGGTCTCCGGGCCGCCGGCCGTGGGGGTGCCGGGCTGCGGCGACAGGATCGGCCACAGACCGGCACGCGCGTGATAGATGTTGACGATCACCAGCATCAGCAGCGTGAAGACGCCGTACTGGGCGCCGTTGAGCGCGGGCACCACGTGCACCGGCAGCGTGTACGCCATCAGCGTCCGTATGCCGGAGTCCACCAACAGCCCGACGCCCCAGATCACCGTGGTGACCCGCCAGATCCGCCGGAAGAGGGGCTCTTCCTCCCACAGCCGGTCCCAGTCCCGGCCACCGGTGGTACGCCGCTCCAGCAGTCGGCGGGAGAAACCGAACGCGAGCGGCCGCCGGCCGCGCAGGGACACCAGGAAGCCGAGTCCGGCCACCGCCGTCAGCCAGCCGTCGCGCACCAGCAGCAGTCGCGCGCTCCCCCCGGCGAGCGAGACGACGATGCTCAGCACCAGCATGGTCGTCACGAACACCCCGAGCACGTCCACCCGCCGCGTCCGCGCGAACCGCACCAGCGTCGCCGCCCCCGGCACCACGGCCCCGGCGGTCAGCGCCAGCACATCGCTCACGCCGGCGGCCGTCAGCCCGTAGTACAGGCCGATGGGGACGCCGAGGTCCACCAGGACGGTGAGCAGCAGGGGTGGCCCGGACTCGGTCTGCGGGTGCTGTTCCGGATGGGGGTGTCCGCCGCTGGTCATGAGTTCTCCGTCCGATGGGGGCGGTACGGAACATGTGCCGGATCGCCCTCTTGCCGAGGCAGTCCGGCACAGGCACAGCGTACGGGCGACCCCCCGCCACGGTCCCCTCGGCACCCGCCGCAGCAAGTCAACACGCTGGAATTCCCTAGAACTCTGCGGCGCTTGACGGCCCTGCGGCTCCTCGGTGCTAGCGTCGGGCGCCAGCTCCACCGGGCATAAATGTCCTTTTTCGCCGTGGCCGCAGGAATCCCGATCCGCCCGCCGCCGCCCGGCCCACCGAGCCCTGTCAGCCTCCGCAGACCAGGAGACATCCGTGACCGACGTTCACACGACCCCCGAGTCGGCTGCGCCGACCGACTCCATACCCACCCCGGACTCCCTGGGGCTGAAGGAGATGCGCGAGGTCGTCCGCAACATCCCCGGCTACATGTCCCGTCTGCGCGACAAGCACGGCCCCGTGGTCCGCATTCCGATGGGCAAGGACGAGGTCTTCCTCCTCAGCGACTTCGACGTCGTCCAGGACGTCATCGTCGCCTCCAGCCGCCGCTTCGACAAGGACACCAAGAAGACCGGCCCCGGCCCCGACGACTGGGGCGCCAACCTCGAGACCATCCTGGGCCGCAACGTCCTCGGCAAGGGCCTGGTGACCAGCGTCGGCACCTACCACCGCCGGCAGCGACGGCTCATCCAGCCCGTCTTCCACCGCAAGCGCATCGCCGGATACGGCTCCAGTTTCGCCGCCATCGCCGACGAGGCCTCCAGGAAGTTCACCGACGGCGAGAAGTTCAACTTCCACGAGTCCATGTACGAACTCGCCCTCGGCATGGTCACCCGCACCCTCTTCGACGTCTCCCTCGAAAGTGAGGCCGCGGAAAGCATCCGCACCGCCTTCCCCCGCGAAGGCGGCCCGCTGCGCTGGGAGCTGAGCCCCTTCGGCAAGGTCCTGCTGCGCCTGCCGCTGCCCGCCAACCGCCAGCTCAAGCGCGGCCTGAAGAACATCGACGAGATCGTCTACGCCATGATCGAGGAACGGCGGCAGGGCTCCGGCGACGGTGCGGACCTGCTGTCCGTCCTGCTGACCGTCACCGACGCCGACACCGGCGAGCACCTCACCGACCTGGAGGTGCGCGACGAGGCCGTCACCCTGCTGATGGCCGGTCACGAGACCTCCTCCGGCGCCCTGACCTGGGCGTACCAGCTCCTCGGCACCAACCCCGAGACCCGCGAGCGGCTGCACGCGGAGGTCGACGAGGTGCTCGGGGACCGGCTGCCCACCGTCGAGGACCTGCCCGACCTGAAGTACGCCGACGCCGTGTACTCCGAGGCGCTGCGCCTGTACCCGCCGGCCTGGAACCTCGTCAGGCGCTCGCTGGAGGACTACACGGCCAACGGCTACCACATCCCCCGCAACAGCGTGGTCATCTGCAGCCCCTACGTCCTGCACCGCGACCCCACCTGGTGGCCCGAGCCCGAGCGGTTCGCCCCCCAGCGGTTCCTGGCCGAGTCCGACCCGTCCGACCCCCTGGCGGGCCACGCCAAGGCGGCGGGCCGGCCCAGGCTGGCGTACCTCCCCTTCGGCGCCGGACCCCGGCAGTGCATCGGGAACGTCTTCGCTCAGATGGAAGGCGTCATGGCGCTGGCGACCCTCAGCCGCCACTGGGAGTTCGAGCCCGTCGACAAGGGGCCCGTCCGGGTCGCCAGCGACATCACCCTGCAGCCCCGCGGCGGCCTCGAGATGGTGGCCCGCCGCCGGCGCTGAACGCCGCTGACCAGGGCCGAAGAAGTAGAAGTCTCCCTAGATGGCGGCTTGCGCGCGGGACTGATCCGCAAGCCAGCCACCAGGATGACGAACACCGGAACCAACGATCGCATCGCAACCATCGATCGTCTCGCAGGTCGCGCGGGAGTCGGATCCGGCCGGAATGCGCGGCCGGAAGTAGAGCCGGATCCGTAGGGCGGAGGCAGTGGCCGTGTTGCCAGAAGACGCACAGGCACGGGAAAACGCGTCGGAATCCCTTCAGGGACCCGAGAACCACCAGGAAGGGGCCTCTCTTCGAAGGCCCGCGTTCCTGCCGGGGGAGACGGCCCGTATCTCGTCGCAACCCCCGAACGCCACGGCACTGCACAACGCCGTGGCGGTCGTGGGCCTGTCGTGCCGGTTCCCCCAGGCACCCGACCCCGCCGCCTTCTGGCGCCTGCTCACCGAGGGCACGAGCGCCGTCACCGAAACCCCCGACAGCCGGCGGGACACCTCGGCCGCGTCCGACCCGGCCGCCCCCGGCACCGTCCGCCGCGGCGGCTACCTCGACCACGTCGACCGCTTCGACCCCGGCTTCTTCGGCATCTCGCCGCGCGAGGCCGCGGCCATGGACCCCCAGCAGCGCCTGGTCCTCGAACTCGGCTGGGAGGCCCTGGAGGAAGCCGCCGTCGTCCCCGCGCGCCTGCGCGGGAGCCGCACCGCGGTCTTCGTCGGCGCCATCTGGGACGACTACGCCACCCTCGCCCGCCGCCTCGGCCCCGAGACCGTCGGCCGGTACACCCTCAGCGGCCTCAACCGGGGCATCATCGCCAACCGCCTCTCCTACGCCCTCGGCCTGCGCGGCCCCAGCCTGACGGTGGACGCCGGCCAGTCCTCCTCCCTGGTCGCCGTCCACCTGGCCTGCGAGAGCCTGCGCCGCGGCGAGTCCGACCTCGCCCTGGCCGGCGGTGTCAACCTCGCCCTCGCCGCGGACAGCGCCCTCGCCTCCGCCGGTTTCGGGGCACTCTCCCCGGACGGCCAGTGCTACACCTTCGACGCCCGCGCCAACGGCTACGTACGCGGTGAAGGCGGCGCCCTGGTCCTCCTCAAGCCCCTCGCCCGCGCCCTCGCCGACGGCGATCGCATCCACTGCGTCATCCGTGGCAGCGCCACCAACAACGACGGTGGCGGCGACGGCCTGACCGCACCCCTGCGCGAGGCGCAGGAGGACGTGCTGCGCCTCGCCTACCACCAGGCCGCCGTGAACCCCGCCGACGTCCAGTACGTCGAGCTGCACGGCACCGGCACCCGGCTCGGCGACCCCATCGAGGCCGCCGCCCTCGGCACGGTCGTCGGCGGCGCCCGCCCCGACGGCACCCCCCTGCTCGTCGGCTCGGTCAAGACCAACATCGGCCACCTGGAAGGCGCGGCCGGCGTCGCCGGGCTCGTCAAGACCGTCCTCTCCCTGCGCCACCGGCAGATCCCCGCGAGCCTCAACTTCCACAAGCCCAACCCCGCCATTCCCCTCGACGCCCTCAACCTGCGCGTGGCCGCCGAGTCCCAGCCGTGGCCCGACCAGGACGGCCCCCGACGGGCCGGCGTCAGCTCCTTCGGGATGGGCGGCACCAACTGCCACGTCGTGCTGGAGGAATGGCCCACCCCGGCGGCGGCCGACGCCGAGACGCCGGACTCCGAGACGCTCGACCCCGAGACGCCGGACTCGGGGTCGCCGGACTCCGCGACGTCGGCACCCCACGCCGAGCCGGAAGCGGCCGACCCGGGCGCCACCGTCCCCTCACCGCTCCCGTGGATCGTCTCCGCCCGGACCCGCAAGGCACTGCGCGGCCAGGCCCGCCGACTGCTCACCCGCCTGGAGAACGATCCCGCCGCCGACCCGGCCGACATCGCCTACTCCCTGGCCGAGACCAGGACCCGCTTCGAACACCGTGCCGTCGTCGTGGGCGGGCACCGCGACGAACTGCTGCGCGGCCTGACCGCCCTCGCGGCGGGCACCCCGTCGAACGACGTCGTCACCGGCTTCTCCCAGCCCACCGCGGCGACGCCCCCGTCCGCCCCCGACGGCACCGCCGCCCGTACTCACACCGCCTTCCTCTTCGCCGGCCAGGGCTCCCAACGGCCGGGCATGGGACGCGAGTTGTACGACACCTATCCCGTCTTCGCCGAGGCCTTCGACGCCGTGGACGCCGAGCTGCCGTTCGGGCTGCGGGAGATCGTGTTCGGCGACGGGGCGGACGTACTGAACCGGACGGAGTACACCCAGCCCGCCCTCTTCGCCCTCCAGGTCGCCCTCTACCGCCTCGCCGAGTCCTTCGGCGTACGTCCCGACGTCGTGTTCGGGCACTCCGTCGGCGAGATCGCGGCGGCGCACGTGGCCGGCCTCTGGTCGCTGGCCGACGCCTGCCGTGTCGTCGCCGCCCGGGGACGCCTGATGCAGGCCCTCCCCGCGGGCGGCGCGATGGTCGCCGTCGAGGCGACCGAGGACGAGGTGCTCCCCCTGCTGACCGACCAGGTCGGCATCGCGGCGGTCAACGGCCCCCGCGCGCTCGTCGTGTCGGGCACGGCCGAAGCCGTCGAGGGCGTGGGCGCGCACTTCCGGGCCCGCGACCGCAAGGTGACGGCCCTGCGCGTCAGTCACGCCTTCCACTCCCCGCTCATGGAACCGATGCTGGACGAGTTCCGCGCCGTCCTCGCCGGCATCACCTACGGGCAGCCCACCCTCCCGATCGTCTCCGACGTCACCGGCCGCCTCGCGACGGCCGAGGAACTGGCGTCCCCCGACTACTGGACCCAGCACGTCCGGCAGCCCGTACGGTTCGCCGACGGCATCCGGACGCTGGAGGAGCAGGGCGCCCGCCGCTTCCTGGAACTCGGCCCGGACGGCACCCTGACGGCCCTCGCCGAGCAGAGCCTGCACGACGACGAGGCGTTCGCCGTTCCCGCCGTGCGCAAGGACCGCCCGGAGCCGACGGCCTTCCTCGCGGCCCTCGCCGGACTGCACACCCGTGGCCTCCCCGTCGACTGGACCCCCCTCTTCGCCACGCGCCGGGCCCGGCCCACGGCACTGCCGACCTACGCCTTCCAGCGCCGCCGCTACTGGCTGCCCGACCCCGTCGCCGGCGGGACCCCGACGTCCGCGACGCCCGTGACGTCCTCGGCGGCTCCGGAAGACACCGGGGACGCGACCACCGCCGTAGCGCCGGACACCGAAGAGGCGCTCTCCCCGCTCCACGACGACTTGGCCGGACTGTCCCCGCGTGACCGGCACGGCGCCCTGCTGGACCTGGTGCGGGCCCACGCCGCGACCATCCTCGACCACGAGTCGCCGGACGAGGTCGAGCCCGGCCGCACCTTCAAGGACCTCGGCTTCGACTCCCTCACCTCCGTCGACCTGCGCAACCGGCTCAAGGCCGCGACCGGCCTGCCCCTGCCCGCCTCCCTGCTGTTCGACTTCCCGACCCCGGACGCCGTGGCCGGACACCTCGACGAACGGCTCTCCGGCGCCCCCGCCTCCGCACCCCTTTCGCCCGCACCGGCGAACCCGGCCGACGATCCGGTCGTGATCGTCGGGATGGCGTGCCGGTTCCCCGGTGGGGTCGGTTCGCCGGAGGACCTGTGGCGGCTGGTCAGCGAGGGCGGCGACGCCATCGGTGACTTCCCGACCGACCGTGGCTGGGAACTCGACGGCCTGTACGACCCCGAGCCCGGCACGCCGGGCCGCGTCTACGTGCGTGAGGGCGGATTCCTCCACGACGCCACGTCCTTCGACGCCGGCCTGTTCGGGATCTCGCCGCGTGAGGCGCTGGCGATGGACCCGCAGCAGCGGTTGCTGCTGGAGACCTCGTGGGAGGTCCTCGAGCGGGCCGGCATCGACCCGGCGACGCTGCGCGGCAGCCGTACCGGCGTCTTCGCCGGACTCGTGGAGCAGGGCTACGGGGCCTGCCTGCGCGACGCCGCCGAGGAATCGGACGGCTATGTCCTCACCGGCACGACCCTGAGCGTGGCGTCGGGTCGTATCGCGTACACGTTCGGTTTCGAGGGTCCCGCGGTGACGGTGGACACGGCGTGCTCGTCGTCGCTGGTCGCCCTGCATCTGGCGGCGCAGGCGCTGCGCTCGGGTGAGTGCGACCTCGCGCTCGCTGGTGGTGTCACGGTGATGGCGGGGCCGGAGATGTTCGTGGAGTTCTCGCGGCAGCGGGGGCTCGCGGTGGACGGCCGGTGCAAGGCGTTCTCGGACGGCGCGGACGGGACGGCGTGGGCGGAGGGTGTGGGTCTGCTGCTGGTGGAGCGGCTCTCGGACGCGCGCCGCAACAACCACCGGGTCCTGGCCGTGGTCGCCGGTTCGGCGGTCAATCAGGACGGTGCGTCGAACGGTCTGACGGCGCCGAACGGTCCTTCGCAGCAGCGGGTGATCCGGCAGGCGCTGGCGGGTGCCGGGCTGAGGCCGGCTGATGTGGACGCGGTGGAGGCGCACGGCACGGGTACTCCGCTGGGTGACCCGATCGAGGCGCAGGCGCTGCTCGCCACCTATGGCCAGGACCGTGAACAGCCGCTGCTGCTGGGTTCGTTGAAGTCGAACATCGGTCACACGCAGGCGGCGGCCGGTGTGGGTGGTGTGATCAAGATGGTGATGGCGATGCGCCACGGTGTCCTGCCGCGGACCCTGCACGCCGACGAGCCGTCCTCCCACGTCGACTGGAGCGCCGGTGCGGTCGAGCTGCTGACGGAGGAGCGCGGTTGGCCCGAGACGGACCGGGCGCGCAGGGCCGGTGTCTCGTCCTTCGGCATCAGCGGCACCAACGCCCACGTCATCCTCGAACAGGCCCCTGCCGCACCGGCGGAGGCCGAGCCGTCCGCCGATCCGCTGCGTCTCCCGGTGGCGCCCGTGGTGCTGTCGGGCGCGGCCGAGTCTGCGGTGCGCGATCAGGCGGCGCGCCTGTCCGCGTGGCTGGCGGACGGCCCGACCGGTGACGTCAGCGCGGCCGACGTCGCTCTCGCGTCGGTCACGAGCCGGGCCGTTCTGGAGCACCGCGCGGTGGTCCTGGCCGCCGACCGGGACGACCTGCTGCGAGGCCTGCGCGCGCTGGCGGCCGACGCCGAAGCACCGGGCCTCATCCGCGGTGCGCAGACACGCGCGGGCAGGACGGCACTGCTCTTCGCCGGTCAGGGATCCCAGCGGCTCGGCATGGGACGGGAGTTGTATGCCACGTACCCCGTCTTCGCCGAGGCGTTCGACGCCGTGGACGCGGAACTCCCCTTCGACCTGCGCGAGGTGGTGTTCGGCGAGGACTCCGAGCGCCTGAACCGCACGGAGTTCACCCAGCCGGCCCTCTTCGCCCTGGAAGTGGCCCTGTTCCGGCTGCTGGAGTCGTGGGGTGTGCGCGCGGACGTGCTCGCGGGCCACTCCATCGGTGAGATCGCCGCCGCGCATGTGGCGGGCGTGTGGTCGCTGGCGGACGCGTGCCGTCTGGTGGCGGCGCGCGGCCGGCTGATGCAGGCACTGCCGGCCGGCGGTGCCATGGTCGCGCTGGAGGCCTCCGAGGACGAGGTGCTGCCCCTGCTGGAGGGGGAGGTCGGCCTCGCCGCGGTCAACGGCCCACGGGCGGTCGTGATCGCCGGTGCGGCGGACGCGGTGGAGAACGTCGCCGCACGTTTCCGGGACGAGGGACGCAGGGTGACGGCCCTGCGGGTCAGCCACGCGTTCCACTCGCCGCTGATGGAACCGATGCTCGACGACTTCCGGGCCGTGGCCGAGACGCTGACCTACGGCGCCCCGCGTCTGGCCCTCGTCTCCACGCTCACCGGTACCCCCGCGGAACCCGCGCAGCTCATGACCCCGGACTACTGGGTACGCCATGTGCGCCAGGCCGTCCGCTACGGCGACGCCGTGCGCACGCTCGCGGAACAGGGCATCGCGCGGTTCGTGGAAATCGGTCCCGACGGCACGCTGACCGCACTCGCGCAGGCCTGCCTGGACGGCGAGGGGGAGCGCCCGCTGCTGCAGCCCTGCCTGCGCAAGGACCGCCCGGAGGGCGAAACGGTACTGGCCGCGGTCGCCGCCCTGTTCACCCGTGGCGGTGACGTGGACTGGCGCGAGGTCGTCGCACGGAGTGAGGCCCGTGCGGTCGAGCTGCCCACGTACGCCTTCCAACGCAAGACCTACTGGCCCACCAAGGCCCGGGAAAGGTTCGACGGTGACCTCTCAGGACTCGGCCTCGCGGCCGCCGATCACCCCCTCCTCGGAGCGGCGCTGGCACCGGCCGACTCGGACCGGGTGGTCCTCACCGGTCTTCTCTCGCTTCGGAGCCACCCCTGGCTACGGGACCACGTCGTCTCCGGAGTGGCGATCTTCCCCGGCACCGGCTTCCTGGAACTGGTCCTCCGCGGGGCCGACCAGGTGGGCTGCGACCGGGTGGAGGAACTGACGATCTCCGTCCCGCTGGCACTCCCCGAGCACGGTGGTGCGCGGGTCCAGGTGCTGGTCGACGGTCCGGACGACTCTGGCCGTCGGGGAGTGAGCGTCTTCGCACGGGCGGAGGGCGCGGCGGAGGACGAGGCGTGGACCCTCCACGCCACAGGTGTGGTGAGCGACCGGACGGAGACTCCGTACCCGGACCGCTCCCTCGACACCGCGTTCGCCGTGTGGCCGCCGCAGGGTGCGGTGGCGGAGCCGGTCGAGGGCGCGTACGAGGCGCTGGCCGGGCTGGGGCTGTCGTACGGTCCGGCGTTCCGGGGCCTGCGCGCCATGTGGCGGCGCGGCGACGAGGTGTTCGCCGAAGTGGCCCTGCCCGAGGCACAGGGCGAACTCGCGGACCGGTTCGGGATGCATCCCGCGCTGCTGGACGCCGTCCTGCACGCTGTCCTGCGCGGAACGTTCGGTGCCGAGAACTCGCTGCGACTGCCGTTCTCGTGCAGCGGCGTGTCGCTCTGGGCGGCGGGCGCGCGGGAGCTGCGGGTGCGCGTGACCCAGGCGGGACCCGACGCTGTGACGCTCGACCTCGCGGACACGACCGGCGCCCCGGTGGCCTCGGTGGACTCACTGGTGATGCGTGAGGCGACCGGAAGAATCGCATCGGCCGACGGTGGACGAGACGGCCTGTTCCAGCTCGACTGGGTGCGCGTCCCGGCGGCCACCGGACCCGCCCCCCAGGTGAACACCCGGCTGCCCGAACCGGGCGAGGCCGTGGCCGGCGACGTGCTGGTCCGCTTCGATCGCCCTGACGGGGATCAGCTGTCAGCCGCCCACGCCGTCGCCCGCACCGCGCTCGAAACGGTGCGCGCCTGGCTGGCGGAGGAGCGGTTCGAGGGCGCGCGTCTGGTGGTCGTCACCGAGGGTGCGGTCGCCTGGGACGGCGGGGCCGCGGATCCGGCGCC
>NZ_KQ949042.1 GCF_001514285.1 Streptomyces sp. DSM 15324 | reverse complement strand
CGACGTGGACTGGAAGGCGGTGTTCACCGGCACCGGCGCCACCCGCGTCGACCTGCCGACCTACGCCTTCCAACGCCACCGCTACTGGCTGGAGGACGGCCCCGACGCAGGCCGCGGCGACCTGAGTGCCGTAGGCCTGGTCATGGCCGAACACCCTTTGCTTGGCGCGGAGTTGGAGGTCGCAGGGGAGGGCAGCCTTCTCTGGACTGCTCGCCTTTCGCAGCAGGGGCAGCCCTGGCTGAGGTACCACCGTGTCGGTGAGGCCGCGGTGCTTCCGACGGCGGCCCTGGTCGATCTGCTGACCCACGTCGGTGAGCAGATACAGGCGCCGGTGATCAGGGAACTGACCGTGTCCGCGCCGATCGTCGTACCCGAAGCCGGAGGCACGCTCCTCCAGCTCACCCTTGCGGCGCCGGACGCCGAGGGACGCCGTTCGCTGGGCGTCCACGCGCGCGCCGATGCGAGCGCCACTGGCCAGGACGGCTGGCGTGAGCACGCCGTCGGCACGCTGGCCCCCTGGGACGAGGCCACCGCACTGCCGGAGTCCGACCTCAGCTCCTGGCCCCCGATGGGCGCCGTAGAGGTGGCCGGGCCAGTGCGCGACGGCGTGGGGGCGGTCTGGGAGGCCCAGGGAAGGCTGTACGCGGAGGTCCACCTCCCGGAGAGCGCGGAGGACGACGCGGACGCCGACCGGTACGGGGTACACCCCACCGTGCTGGACGCGGCTCTGCAACTCGCCGGTCGCCTCGACGGCGTCACCTCCGCCGCACAGCTCCTCGCCCACTCGGTCCGCGGGGTGCGCGCTCACGCGACCGGCGCCCGGTCCCTGCGCGTGTGTCTGACACGGGCGGGTACGAACACCGTGGAGGTGAGCGCCGCCGACGACGACGGGGCGGCCGTGCTGGCCGTCGAGGCGGTGACGCTGCGGCCGCTCGCGGCCGACGAACTGCCGGTCCCTGTGGCCCCCGTCGGGCGGGACTCGCTGTTCGAGGTGGAGTGGGTCCCGGCGCAGGGCCGCCCGCTGGACGCTCCGGTGGAGTGGAGCCCGTACGAAGCCGTGGCCGGTCTGCCGAGCGGCCGGGCGCTGCCGCCGGTCGTCGTCCACGAGCCGGGCAGCGGTGATCCGCGGCGCCCGCTGCCCGAGCGGGTGCACGCCGTCACGCAGCGCCTGCTGGAGGTGCTCCAGGGCTGGCTGGCCGACCCGCGGACGCTGGACTCCCGGCTGGTCGTGGTGACCCGGTCGGAGTCGGCAGGGACGGACGCCGAGCTGGTGGCCGAGCCGGTGCGCGGACTCATGCGCTCCGCCCAGTCGGAGAACCCGGGCCGGTTCGCCCTGCTCGAAGCCGAGGCGACGGGGACGGGGACGGGGACGGGGACGGCGACGGGGACGGGGACGGGGACAGGCACCGTGCCTCTCGACACCGAGACGCTCCGCGCAGGCCTCGCCGCCTCCGACGAGCCGTGGGTCGCGGTCCGTGACGGCCGCGCCCACGTCGCCCGTCTCAAGCCCGTCGAACTCGCCGCCCCGGCATCCACCGCCCCGGCATCCACCGGCTCTCTCTCTGACGGCGTGGTCCTCGTCACCGGTGCGACCGGCGGCCTGGGCCGGCTGGTTGCCCGCCACCTCGCCGAAGCCCACGGCGTACGGGAACTGGTGCTGGTCTCCCGCTCCGGGCGCGACCCGCGCTGGACGGACTGGCTCGGAGAACTGGCCGCGCTCGGCCTGAACGTGCGGATGGTGGCCGCCGATGCCGCCGACCGCGAGGCCATGACCGAGCTGGTGGGCTCGATCGGCGACCGGCTGACCGCGGTCGTGCACACGGCCGGCGTCGTCGCGGACGGCCTCGTGAGCACACTCACCCCGGACGACCTGCACGCCGTACTGCGTCCGAAGGTCGACGCGGCCTGGCACCTGCACGAGCTGACCGCCGAGCTGCCGTTGCGCGCCTTTGTGCTCTTCTCCTCGGCGGCGTCCCCCTTCGGCGGCGCCGGACAGGGCAACTACGTCGCCGCCAACGCCTTCCTCGACGCCCTGGCCGCCCATCGACACGCTCGCGGCCTGCCCGCCGTCTCCCTGGCCTGGGGCCTGTGGGGGCCGGAACTCGGCGGCATGGGCGGTGACCTCGGCGAGGTCGACCTGGCCCGCATCGCCCGCGAGGGCATCCTGCCGCTCTCCGCCGAGCAGGGCCTCGCGCTGTTCGACGCGGCCCTGACCGCCGGACGGCCCGCGCTCGTGCCGGTACGACTGGACCGCGCGGCCCTGCGCGCGAGCAGCCACCTCCCCGCCGTCCTGCGCGCGCTGGCGCCGCGCACGACCCGCCGCGCAGTCACCCGACAGCCCACGGCGACCGCCCAGGACGGCACGGCCCTGCCCCGGCGGCTGGCCGGCGTCGCCCCGGCCGACCGGCACAAGGCGATGCTCGACCTGGTGCGCGAGACCGCCGCCCAGGTGCTGGGCCACGCCTCCGCCGATGTCATAGGCGCCGGGCGCCCCTTCAAAGAGACCGGCTTCGACTCGTTGACCGGCGTGGAACTGCGCAACCGGCTCGCCGCCGAGACCGGACTGACCCTCCCGGCCACCCTGGTCTTCGACTACGCCACGCCCACCGCGCTCGCCCGGTACCTGCTGGCCGAACTCCTCGGTGCGGCAGACCAGGCACCCGAGGCGGACCCGGCTCCCGCCGCCGCCCCCGCCGCCGGTGACGACCCCATCGCCGTCGTCGGCATGGGCTGCCGCTTCCCCGGAGGGGCGGACTCCCCCGAGGGACTGTGGCGGCTGCTGGCCTCCGGAGGCGAGGCGATCGTGGAGTTCCCGGCCGACCGCGGCTGGGACATCGACAGCCTCTACGACCCCGACCCGCACCACATCGGCACGACCTACGTGCGCACCGGCTCCTTCCTGGAGAGCGCCGCCGACTTCGACCCCACCTTCTTCGGCATCGCCCCTCGCGAGGCCGTCGCCATGGATCCGCAGCAGCGGCTGCTGCTGGAGACGTCCTGGGAGGCCATCGAACGCGCCGGCATCGACCCCACCAGCCTGCGCGGCAGCAGGACCGGCGTCTTCGCGGGCACCAACGGCCAGGACTACAGCACACTGATGCAGCGTTCGCCCAAGGAGTCCGAGGGCTACCTGGCCACGGGCATCGCGGCCAGCGTCGTCTCCGGCCGGCTGTCCTACACCCTCGGCCTCGAAGGCCCCGCTCTGTCCGTGGACACCGCGTGCTCGTCGTCACTGGTGGCGCTGCATCTGGCGGTGCAGGCCCTGCGGGCGGGCGAGTGCACCCTGGCCCTGGCCGGCGGCGTGAGCGTCATGACGAGCCCCGGCCTCTTGGTGGAGTTCAGCCGGCAGCGGGGCCTGTCCGCGGACGGCCGCTGCCGGTCGTTCTCCGACGACGCCGACGGCACGGGCTGGGGCGAGGGTGCGGGCATGCTGCTGCTGGAGCGGCTGTCGGACGCCCGGCGCAACGGCCACAAGGTGCTGGCGGTCGTGAGCGGTTCGGCCGTCAACCAGGACGGCGCGAGCAACGGTCTTACGGCACCCAACGGCCCTTCCCAGCAGCGGGTGATCCGGGCGGCGCTGGCGAACGCAGGGCTGTCGGCCGGTGATGTGGACGCGGTCGAGGCGCACGGGACGGGGACGACGCTCGGGGATCCGATCGAGGCGCAGGCGCTGATCGCGACGTACGGGCGGGACCGGGAGCGGCCGCTGTGGCTGGGGTCGTTGAAGTCGAACATCGGGCACACCCAGGCGGCTGCGGGTGTCGCGGGTGTGATCAAGATGGTCGAGGCGATGCGGCGCGGTGTGCTGCCTCGGACGCTGCACGTCACCGAGCCGACGCGTGAGGTGGACTGGTCGGCGGGGGCGGTGGAGCTGCTGACGGAGGCGCGGGAGTGGCCGCAGGCGGGGGAGCGTCCGCGTCGGGCGGGTGTCTCGTCCTTCGGCGTCAGCGGGACCAACGCGCATGTGATTGTGGAGCAGGCGCCGGAGATCGAGCGGTCGGCTGTGGTGGAGCCGGTGGCGGTGCCGTGGCTGCTGTCGGCGCGTAGTGCGGGGGCGCTGCGGGAGCAGGCCGGGAGGCTGCTCGCTCGCCTGGGGGAGGAGCCGGAGTTCTCTCCGGTGAATGTCAGTTTCACGCTGGCGGGCCGGGCGCGGTTCGAGCACCGCGCGGTTGTGGTCGGCCGTGACCGCAGTGGACTCCTCGCGGGGCTGTCTGCCGTGAACGTCTCGTCGGGTTCTGGTGGCCGGGTGGTGTTCGTGTTCCCGGGTCAGGGTGCGCAGTGGGCCGGGATGGGTGTGGAGTTGCTGGACTCCGCTCCGGTGTTCGCCGAGCGGTTCGCCGAGTGCGCCCAGGCGTTGGCTGAGTTCGTGGACTGGGACGTGGAGGCGGTCCTTCGCGGTGCCTCGGGTGCGCCGTCGCTGGAGCGCGTCGACGTGGTGCAGCCCTTGTCCTGGGCGGTGATGGTGTCGTTGGCTGCGCTGTGGCGTTCCTATGGCGTCGAACCCGCCGCGGTGGTGGGGCATTCGCAGGGTGAGATCGCTGCCGCGTGCGTCGCTGGTGGGCTGACCCTGCGCGATGGTGCCCGGGTGGTGGCCTTGCGGTCGAAGGCGATCGCGGCCGGGCTGGCCGGTGACGGCGGCATGCTCTCCCTGGCGCTCAGCGCGGAGCAGGCTGCCGGGCGGATCGCCGCCTGGGACGGTCGTATCGAGATCGCGGCGCTCAACGGCCCGGCCTCGGTCGTCGTCGCGGGTGAGCCCGCAGCCCTGGACGAGCTGATCGCCGCCTGCGAGGCCGAGGGCGTGCGTGCTCGTCGTATCCCGGTGGATTACGCCTCCCACACGTCCCACGTGGAGCGGATCGAGGAGGAGCTGGCCCGGGTCCTGGCCGAGGTCCGCCCGCGGACCTCCACGGTGCCGTTCTTCTCCACGGTCGAGGCCGACTGGCTCGACACCCAGGCCCTGGATGGCGGGTACTGGTATCGCAACCTGCGCCGGACGGTCCGCTTCGAGGAGGCCGTACGCGCCCTCGCCGAACAGGACCATACGGTGTTCGTGGAGGTGTCGGCGCACCCGGTCCTCGCCATGGGTATCCAGGACACCGCCGACGAGGCGGTCGTCACCGGCAGTCTGCGCCGCGACGACGGTGGCCTGGACCGTTTCCTGGCCTCCCTGGGTGAGCTGTGGGTCCACGGCATCGACGTCGACTGGACGCAGGCCTTCACCGGCACCGGGGCGCACCACGTCGACCTGCCCACCTACGCCTTCCAGCACCGCCACTACTGGCTGACCATCGACCCCTCGACTGCGGGTGACGTCGGAGCCGTCGGGCTGCTGCCGGCCGGGCATCCGCTGCTCGGGGCGGCGGTCGAACTGCCGGAGGCAGAGGGGATCGTGCTGACCGGTCGACTGTCGGCGCAGGCCCATTCCTGGCTCGCGGGCGAGGGCGAGGGCGAGGTCGAGGGCGCGGGCGTGCTGCTGCCCGCGACGGCGTACGTGGAGCTGGCCGTTCACGCGGGGGACCAGGTCGGCTGTGACACGGTGGCGGAGCTGACGCTGCGGGAGCCGCTGGTGCTGCCCGCACGGCGCGCCGTGCAGCTGCGGGTGCGGGTGACCGAGGCCGACGCGGAGGGACGGCGGGTTGTCGGCGTCCACTCGCGCGCCGAGGACGCCCTCCCGGGCACGCCGTGGGCCTGCCACGCCACCGGGCTGCTGGCGGGGGCCGGTGCGCCGGTGTCGCAGTGGGAGCCGGCCGCCTGGCCTCCGGCGGGTGCGGCCCGGGTGGAGACGGACCGGGTGGACGCCCTGTGGCGGGGCGCCGACGGCGAGGTGTTCGCCGAGGTGAGCCTGCCCGAGGGGCAGCGGGCGGAAGCGGCCCGCTACGGCCTGCATCCGGCACTGCTCGACGCCGCCCTGGAGGCCGCGCGGTGCGCGGCGGACGGCGGCGGGGACACGGACCGGACGCTGGTGCCCACGGCCTGGCGGGACGTCGTCCTGCACGCGGTGGGGGCGGAGCGGCTGCGGGTGCGGATCGGTGGCCGGCGGCCGGAGGGCGTGTCCGTAGAGCTGGCCGACCCGAGCGGCGCGCCGGTCGCGTCGGTACGGCTGGTGACGTTGACCGCGCTGGATCCGGCGGAGTTCGACCGGACGAACGAGCCGGACGGCTCAGCCCCGGTGCGTACCGTGATCCGGCGTCCTGTTCCGGCTCGCCGCACCGCGTCCACCGGCGACGCGGGCGAGCCGGGGCTCGCGGCCCGGCTGGCCGGGCTGGCGGAGGCCGAGCAGCTGCGGGTGCTCACCGAGCTGGTGCACGCCGAGACGGCCGCGGTCCTCGGGCTGCCCGGGCCGGACGCGGTGGAGGCGCAGCGCGGCTTCTTCGAGCTGGGTTTCAACTCGCTGATGGCGATGGAGCTGCGTAACCGGCTCAACGCGGCCACCGGGCTGCGGCTGCCGGCGTCACTCCTCTTCGAGCACACCCGGCTTGCCGCCGTGGCCGCTCATCTGCGCGGGGAGCTGACGCGTGCGTCGGCCGCGGGCGGGCAGGCGCCGGGCGGGATCGAGGCGATGTTCCGGCAGTCGTTCGCCGAGGGGCGGCATGTCGCCGGCAACGAGCTGATCATGGCGGCCTCCCGGCTGCGGGACGCCTTCGACGTCGCGTCGGCCGCGGGCCACGCGCCGGAGCCGGTGCCGCTGGCCACCGGCGGGGAACGGCCTCGGCTGTTCTGCCTGCCGGCCGTGGTGGCGACCGCCGGGCCCCAGCAGTACGCCCGTTTCGCCGAGCGCTTCCGCGGCCGACGGGACGTCACCGTGCTGCCCCAGCCGGGCTATCTGCCCGGCGAGCGGATCCCCGCCGACATGGCGGCGCTGGCCGAACTGCACGCGCAGACGCTGCGCCGCATCGCCGGTGAGGAGCCGTTCGTGCTGGTGGGGCACTCCGCGGGCGGGCAGATCGCGCACGCCGTGACCGCGCATCTGGAGACCCTCGGCATCCGGCCCGCGGCCCTGGTGCTGCTGGACGTGCCGTGGCCCGAGGACGACGCGGAGAACGCGGAGGTCGGCGCGGCGATGCTCGGCGTGGCCTTCGACCGGGAGCGGAAGCTGGGCGGCGGCATCATGAACGACGTCCGGCTGACCGCCATGGGCGGCTACCACCGTCTCCTTGCCGACTGGCGCCCGGAGCCCGTCAAGACGCCGACGCTGCTGGTCCGCGCCACCGAAGCGATGCCGTCGGCGTCCGGAGCGGTGGAGGACGACCCGGTGATGCTGCGCGTCGACTGGAAGCTCGGCCACACCGCGCGGGACGTGCCCGGGAACCACTTCAGCATCGTCGAGGACCACGCCCGGGACACCGCCGGCGTCGTCGAGGAATGGCTCACCGGCATCACCGACATCACCGACATCACCGGCATCACTGGCATCACCGGCATCACCGCGGACGGCGCGACGGGCTGAGCGCCCGTCGAGCGTCCGTAGCGAGTGAAGCAGACACCCAACGAAAGACAGGACTTGTGACCAAGCACATCGCCGTTCTCGGAGCCCCGTACCACGGGCATGTGAACCACACCCTGCCCGTCGTCGCCGATCTCGTCGGCCGCGGACACCGGGTCACCTACGTCACCACCGAGCACTTCGCGCCCTCCGTGTCGGCGGCAGGCGCCCGCGTGGTGACGTACGCGTCCGTGTGGCCCGCCGACCGCAGTGTGCCGCCTGAGATGTCGGCGGACGAGATGGCGGAGGGGCCGCTCACGATGCTCCGGGAGAACGTGGCGGTGACGGCAGCCGCCGAGCGGGAACTCGCCGTGGACCGGCCGGACGTGGTGGTCTACGACACCCTCATGAACTTCTCCGGCCGGGTGCTGGCGGAGAAATGGGAGAGGCCGGCCGCGCAGCTGATTCCGATGCTCGCCTCCAATGAGCACTTCTCGGTGCTCGCGGCGCTGGCGCAGGAATTCCCCGCGATGGACCCGCAGCATCCGGCGCTGCTCGAATTCGGTGTGAAGCTGGCCGAGTTCCGCATCGGCCACGGTCTGTCCGTGCCGGGGCCCGGTGACATCCTGGGTGTGCCGGAGGAGCTCAACGTCGTGTTCGTGGCCAAGGAGTTCCAGCCCGCCGCGGACACCTTCGACGAGCGGTACGTCTTCGTCGGCCCCGCGGCGACCGCGGGCGGCGGCGAGGCCGCCTCGTGGCAGCCGCCGCAGGGTGCCGGGCCTGTGCTGCTGATCGCCCTCGGCACACTGTTCAACGAGCGGCCCGACTTCTACCGGGCCTGCCTGAAGGCCTTCGCCGACCTGCCCTTCCACGTGGTGATGGCGACCGGCGCGCATGTCGACCCCGCCGGCCTGGGCGCCGTACCGGACAGCTGGGAGGTGCACCGGCAGGTGCCGCAGCGTGCGGTGCTGGAACACGCCACGGTCTTCGTCACGCACGCGGGCATCCGCTCCACGATGGAGTCGCTCGCGGCCGGCGTCCCGCTGGTGGCCGTGCCGCAGTCGGTGGAGCTGGACTTCACCGCGCGACGCATCGCCGAGCTGGGCCTCGGCGTGCGCGTCGCACGCCAGGAGGCCTCGCCCGAGGCGCTGCGCGAGGCGGTGCTGACGGCGGCCGAGGACGCCGGCGTCCGGCAGCGGGTGACCGCCATGGCCGGGCAGGCCGGCGGCGGAGCGGCCGCGGCGGCGGACGCGATCGAGGCGTATGCGGAGCGGGCCTGAGATGGCGGCGGGACACTGGGCCGGCCGCACGGTCCTGGTCACCGGGGGACTGGGGTTCATCGGCTCCCACTTCGTGGAGGAGCTGCTGGGCCTGGGCGCGCGGGTGCTGTGCCTGTACCGCCGGGACCACCCGGAGGTACGGGCCGAGCTGCCCGTCACCGAGGCGCTGACGGCCCTGCGGGTCGACGTCCTGGACGAGCGGGCGCTGCGGGCGGCCGCGGACACGGTCCCGGGAATCGACATGGTCGTCAACTGCGCCACCCTGGACGGGAACATGCAGTTCCTGCTCCAGGAGCCGGGCCGCATGCTGGACGAGAACATGCGCATCGTCTCCCACGTGCTCAACCTCGCCCGGGACCGGGCCGTGCCCGACGTGGTGCTGATCAGTTCGGCCGAGATCTACGCGTACGACGAGACGCGGCCGGCGCGCGAGGAGGACGACCACCGGCGGCACATGGAGTTCTCGCCGAACGGCTACCGCATGTCGAAGATGTTCACCGAGGTGCTCGCGGACCTCTACCGCACGCAGTTCGGCATGAACATCTACACGCCGCGCCCCACCAACGTGTACGGGCCGCGCGACGACTTCGCCACGACGACGAACCACGTCATCCCCAACATGCTGATGCGGCTCGCCGCCGGACAGGACGTCGAGGTCTGGGGCGACGGAAGCCAGCTGCGGACCTTCATCCACGTGCACGACCTGGTGCGCGCGGTGCTGTGCATGGCGCGTTCCGGGGAGTATCCGGCGCTCAACATCGGGACGCCGGAGGCGGTCTCCATCCGGGATCTGGCGTTCCTCGTCGCCCAGGCCGCCGGCCAGGACCAGGACCGGATCCGATTCGCCCCGGACAAGCCCGTCGGGGCGGCCCGGCGGGCGCTCGATCTCGAGAGATTCCACAAGGTCGTCGATTTCACGCCGCGCCCGCTGAAGGACGGCCTGCGGGACACCGCGCGGTGGTACCGGAAAAACGTGCTGGAGGTCCAGTGAAGGTTTCGTTGCAGACATTCGGAACGCGCGGCGACGTTCATCCGTTCCTGGCGCTGGGCATCGGCCTGCGCCGGCGCGGACACGAGGTCAGCGTCGCCACGTCGATCGACTTCAAGGCAATGGTCGAGCTGGCCGGCCTGGAGTTCCGCGAGATACCCGGAAAGGCGGCCGACCACTTCGCCGACCCCGACGTCATCCGGTCGATCCGCAAGAGCGCCTCGTCGCTGCGCACCGCGCTGGTCATGAAGCGGCCCACCACGGAGGAGTTCGCCCACTCCGTGGAGCGGATGCAGGAGGCCGCCGAGGGCGCCGACTTCGCGCTCACCTCGATGATCTGCCGCGGCTACGGGTTCGCGGGCGCGACCGCGCCCTGGGGCACCGTCAACTGGTGGCCGATGACCCCGACCCGGGAGTTCCGCGCGTACAAGACCCCCGACCTGCCGCTCGGGGCCGCCTACACCCGGTTCACCCACGCCATGTCCGCCCAGTTGGAGTGGGCCGTGCACCGTCCGGCAGTCAACAAGGTCCGCACCCGTCAGGGGCTGCCGCCGCTGAAGAAGTCGCCCATGGGCACGCTCGCCGTCGAGCACCCCGTCCTCTACCCCTACAGCCCCGCCTTCCTGCCGCCCCCGGCCGACTGGCCGGCCCGCGCCCACGTCACGGGCTACTGGGTCTGGGAACGCCCCGACCAGGAGCCGCCGGCGGAGCTGTCGGACTTCCTCGACAGCGGCTCCCGGCCGCTGGTGCTCGCCCTGGGCAGCGCCTGGCCGGTGTACGGCGAGCAGACCTTCCACGCCGTGCGGGACGCGGTACGTCACGCCGGGCGGCGCCTGGTCGTGGTGGGCGGGCCCGAGGGCACCGCCTCCGACGACGTGTTCCGGGTCCAGGAAGTGGACTACGGCTGGCTCTTCCCGAGGGCGGCCGCGGTGATCCACGGGGCGGCCTTCGGCACCACCGCCGACACACTGCGCGCCGGCGTGCCGCACGTGACCGTGCCGTGCTGGGCCGACGGCCCGTACTGGGCGGCCCGGCTGGCCGAGATCGGCGTCGCGCCGGCCCCGGTGCCGTTCCAGCGGATGACCGGCGAGCGGCTGCGGCAGGCCGTGGCGGCGGTCCTGGACGACCCCCGGCCCGCCGAACGGGCCGCCCTCCTCGGCGGGCGGGTCCGCGCCGAGCGGGGCGTGGACACGGCCTGCGACCTCATCGAGACCGCGGTGGCCGCGGCCGCCTGACCCTCACCCCCCACCTCTCAAGGCTTTTGGAGGCACATCGTCATGAGCACGTATGTTTGGGACTACCTTCCGGAGTACAAGGACGAGCGCGCCGACATCCTCGACGCCGTGGAGAAGGTCTTCTCCTCGGGAAGCCTGATGCTCGGCGACAGCGTCAGCGGCTTCGAGGCCGACTTCGCCGCCTATCACGGCATGCGTCACTGCACGGGCGTCGACAACGGCACCAACGCCGTCAAGCTCGCCCTCGAAGCGGTCGGCATCGGGCCCGGCGACGAGGTGATCACCGTGTCCAACACGGCCGCCCCCACCGTCGTGGCCATCGCCGGCGCCGGCGCCACACCCGTCTTCGTGGACATCCGTGCCGAGGACTTCCTGATGGACACCGACCAGGTCGCCGCCGCGATCACCCCGCGCACCAAGGCCCTGCTGCCGGTGCACCTGTACGGGCAGTGCGTGGACATGGCACCCCTGGAGTCCCTCGCCGCCGAGCACGGTCTTGCCCTGGTCGAGGACTGCGCGCAGGCCCATGGCGCCCGCCACCACGGCCGGCTCGCCGGCACGATGGGCGACGCGGCCGCGTTCAGCTTCTACCCGACCAAGGTCCTGGGCGCCTACGGAGACGGCGGCGCGGTCCTCACCGACGACGCCGGCACCGACGCCGCCCTGCGGCGCCTGCGCTACTACGGCATGGAGAAGGTCTACTACGTCGTCCAGACCCCCGGTCACAACAGCCGCCTGGACGAGGTGCAGGCCGAGATCCTGCGCCGGAAGCTGACCCGCCTCGACGCCTACATCGCCGGCCGCCGTGCCGTCGCCCGCCGCTACGAGGAGGGCCTGGCCGACCTCACCGGCCCCGGCGGCCTGCTGCTGCCCGGTACCAACCCCGGCAACGAGCACGTGTACTACGTGTATGTCGTCCGCCACCCACAGCGCGACCTGATCATCGAGCGCCTGAAGAGCGAGTACGACATCTCCCTGAACATCAGCTACCCGTGGCCGGTGCACACCATGACCGGCTTCGAGCACCTCGGCTACCGCAAGGGCGCCCTGCCGGTCACCGAGGCGCTGGCCGACGAGATCTTCTCGCTGCCCATGTACCCCTCCCTGCCCGTGGACCTCCAGAACACCGTGATCGGTGCCCTGCGCGACGTCCTCAAGACGCTGTGAGCCCACGCCTCGAGAAGGAGTCCCCGGTGAAAGCACTGGTGTTGTCCGGCGGCATGGGGCTGCGGCTGCGGCCGTTCAGCCACTCGATGCCCAAGCAGCTGATGCCGCTCGCCAACAAGCCCGTCCTGCTGCACGTCATCGAGCAGCTGCGCGGCCTGGGCGTGACCGAGATCGGTGTCGTGGTCGGCGAGCGGGCGGAGAAGTTCAGCCAGTACCTCGGCGACGGCGCTGAGTTCGGCGTACGGCTGACGTACATCCCGCAGGACGCCCCGCGCGGTCTCGCGCACTGTGTCGCCATCTCCCGCGAGTTCCTCGGCGACGACGACTTCGTCATGTATCTCGGGGACAATCTGCTCCCCGAGGGCGTGAACGACATCGCCGCCGAGTTCCGCGCCCGGCGCCCCGCGGCCCAGCTCGTGGTGCACAAGGTGGCCGACCCCCGCGCCTTCGGCGTCGCCGAGGTCGACGCCACCGGGCGGGTGCTGCGCCTGGTGGAGAAGCCCGAGCGGCCGGTCAGTGACCTCGCGGTGGTCGGCGTGTACTTCTTCACCGCGGCCATCCACGAGGCCGTGGCGGCCGTGGAGAGCAGCGCCCGCGGCGAGCTGGAGATCACCGACGCCGTCCAGTGGCTGGTCACCCGGGGCGTGGAGGTGCGGGCCAGTGCCTACCGCGGCTACTGGAAGGACGCCGGGCAGATCGACGACGTCCTGGCGTGCAACCGTGAACTCCTGGACCGGCTCAAGCCGTCCGTCGACGGCGAGGTCGACGCGCACAGCGAGCTGATCGGGGCCGTCGTGGTGGAGGAGGGCGCCCGGGTCGTCCGCTCCCGGATCACCGGGCCGGCGGTCGTCGGCGCCGGCGCGGTCGTGGAGGGCAGCTCGATCGGCCCGCACACATCCATCGGGGAGGGCTGCCGGCTGCTCGGCGTGCAGGTCAGCGACACCATCGTGCTGGAACGGGCCAGCATGCGCGGCGTCACGTCGGTGCGCGGCTCCATCATCGGCCGCGAGGCCAGCGTCAGCGCCGTCGACGCGGACGGCTCCCACCGGCTGATCGTCGGCGACCACGCGCGCGTGGAAGTGGCCGCATGAGGCTGCTGGTGACCGGCGGTGCCGGGTTCATCGGGTCCGCCTACGTCCGCACGCTCCTGGCGGGCGGCTACGCCGGCTACGAGGACGCGTCGGTGACCGTCCTGGACAAGCTGACCTACGCCGGCAACCGGGCCAACCTCCCCGAGCGGCACGACCGGCTGGACTTCGTGCAGGGCGACGTCTGCGACACCGACCTGCTGCGGCACCTGCTGCCCGGCCACGACGCGGTGGTGCACTTCGCCGCCGAGTCCCACGTGGACCGCTCCATAGCCGACCCCTCCGTGTTCGTACGCACCAACGTCGTCGGCACCCAGACCCTGCTGGAGGCTTGTCTGCACACCGGCGTCGAACGGGTCGTGCACATCTCCACCGACGAGGTCTACGGCTCCCTCGCGTCCGGCGCGTGGACGGAGGACTGGCCGCTGGCCCCCAACTCGCCCTACGCGGCGTCCAAGGCGGGCAGCGACCTGCTGGCCCGTGCCTACGCACGCACCCACGGCCTCGACGTGTCCGTCACCCGCTGCTCCAACAACTACGGCACCCACCAGCACTCCGAGAAGCTGATCCCGCTGTTCGTCACCCGCCTGCTGCGCGGGGAGACCGTCCCGCTGTACGGCGACGGCTCCCACGTGCGCGAGTGGCTGCATGTGAGCGACCACTGCGCGGCCGTCCAGCTGGTCCTCACCCGCGGCCGGGCCGGCGAGGTCTACCACGTCGGCGGCGGCACCGAGCGCACCAACCGGCAGATCACCGACCTGCTGCTGCGGCTGTGCGGGGCCTCGCCCGACCGGGTGCGGCACGTCACCGACCGCAAGGGCCACGACCTGCGCTACGCGCTGGACGACACCAAGATCCGCGAGGAGCTGGGCTACGCCCCGCGCGTGCCCTTCGAGGAGGGCCTGGCCGAGGTGGTCGACTGGTACCGCGCGAACCCGGACTGGTGGCAGACGTCCGCCGCCGACCGCAGGGTGGCCGCGTGAGCGCCCCGGTGCGTCCGGCGGAGCTGGGCCGCTGCGAGGACCCCGGCCTGCCCGCCCGGCTCGCGCGGTCGGCGCGGGAGCGGGACGGGACGGTGCTGCCGACGGAGCAGGCCGACTCCTGGCTGGAGGAGCGCCGGCGGGCCCACCCCTTCCGGGTGGAGCGGGTGCCCTTCGCCGAGGCGGACGGATGGAGCTTCGAAGAGGCCACCGGCAACCTCGTTCACCGCAGCGGGCGGTTCTTCACCGTCGAGGGACTGCGGGTGAGCACGGAGACCGGCCGGTGGAGCCAGCCCATCATCAGGCAGCCCGAGATCGGCATCCTCGGCATCCTCATGCGGGACTTCGGCGGGGTGCCGCACTTCCTGATGCAGGCCAAGATGGAGCCCGGAAACCCGAACCTGCTCCAGCTGTCGCCGACCGTCCAGGCCACCCGCAGCAACTTCACCGGCGTGCACAAGGGCGCGCCCGTGCGCTACCTGGAGTACTTCGCCGGTCCGCTGCGCGGGCGGGTGGTGGTGGACGTCCTGCAGTCCGAGCACGGCAGCTGGTTCTACCGCAAGCGCAACCGCAACATGGTGGTCGAGGTGGACGTCGGCGCCGAGGTGCCTCTCGCGGACGACTTCCGCTGGCTGACACTGGGTCAGATACACGAGTTGCTCGCCCGGGACAACGTGGTCAACATGGACGCGCGGACGGTGCTGTCCTGCCTGGCCCCCTTCCTCTGGCCGTCGGCACCGGGGGACGAGGCACTCACCCCGACCGCCGAGCTGCTGGGCTGGCTGACCGGGCAGCGCGCCACGCGCGACATCGAGGCGAGCCGGATTCCGCTGCGGGAGACGGAGGCCGGGGGGTGGCTGCGCGGGCCGGACGGGATCGCCCGCCTGGACGGCCGGTACTTCAGCGTCGTCGCGGTGTCCGTGCGGGCCGGCAGCCGTGAGGTGAGCAGCTGGCACCAGCCGCTGTTCGCGCCGCGCGGACCGGGCGTGGTCGCCCTGGTGCTGCGGGAGTTCGGCGGCGTTCCGCACGTGCTGCTGCGGGCCCGTGCCGAGCCCGGCTTCCACGGCGTGGTGGAGCTGGGCCCCACCGTGCAGTGCGTGCCGGACAACTACGGCCCGGCCGACCGGCCGCCGCTGCTGGACTGGGTGCTGTCGGCCGACCCGGGGCGGGTGCGGTACGACACCGTGCACTCGGAGGAGGGCGGACGGTTCCTGGACGCGGTGGCCCACTACATGATCGTGGAGGCCGACACGACGCTGCCCGCCGAACTCCCCCCGGACTTCGCCTGGTTCAGCGTGCCGCAGCTGAGCGGTCTGCTGCGGCACGAGCACTATGTCAGCGTGCAGGCCCGCACCCTGCTGGCCTGCCTGCACGCCCTGCCCCGGACCCGGGCGCCGATGCGCCCGTCACCCCCGCTCCGGCGTCCGTCGCAGCCGCTGCGCTCGCAGTGGGCGTCGTAGCGGGGTGGCCGTCGCATGGCGTGGTGCGTCGTCAGTCGCCGGGGAGGCCCTCGTGGAGTGCTTCCTCCCCCTCGGGGACCAGGGTGTCGCTGTCGAGCTCGGTGTACCGCTCACCGGTGCTGGGGCAGCGGAAGCGGCCGTCCCCCTCGTCCTCCAGGGGCACACCGGCCCGCCCGACCCACTTCACGCGGCGGGCCGGCACCCCGGCCACCAGCGCGAAGTCGGGCACGTCCCGGGTGACGACGGCGCCGGCGGCGACCAGCGCCCAGCGCCCGACCGTCACCGGCGCCACGCACACCGCACGGGCGCCGATCGAGGCGCCGTGCCGGAGGGTCACCCCGACCGGGGTCCAGTCCTGCGGCCCCTTCGGGACGTCGGCGGGGGTCACGGCACGGGGGTGCGGGTCGTTGGTGAGCACGGCGGAGGGACCGATGAACACGCCCTCCTCCACCACGGCGGGCTCGTAGACCAGGGCGTGGTTCTGCACCTTGCAGTTGTCCCCGACCGTGACGCCGGGCCCGATGTACACGCCCCGCCCGATGCTGCAGTCGCGGCCCACGACCGCGTCCTCCCGTATATGAGCCGTGCCCCAGACGGACGTGCCGTCGCCCACGGTCGCCTTTTCGTCGACCTCGGCACCGGGCGCAATGCGAGCTTTCATCATTCCTCCGTGGGTGAAAAAAACCGTGCAGATATATGAGCACCGTACTGCCAAAATTCGGGTGTGATGCACATCACGTATGTGAGGGGCGTTGTTCAGCCGACCCGGCTTGACATGGCGATTGCCACTGTAATTGGCTAGTGATCAGTAAGGGTGAGGGCGTGAAGGGATTTCCGCGATGCAGGTAAACGGGGTATACATTGATTCGCTCGGCGTGCACCTCTCGAAATGGGTGTCCGTCGCCGACGCGGAGGGTCCGGGGGATTACGAACGCGGCGAGTTCACCGCGGCCGGCCTGACCGGCACGCACGTGGCCGGGGACACTCCGGCCGTCGACATGGCCGTCCTGGCCGCCCGCAGCGCCGTCGAGCGTTCCGGCGTGGACCTGTCGGCGATCGACTCCCACATCCACGGCAGCGTCTACTACCAGGTGCCAGAGGGGGCCTACGCACCCGGCTACATCCTGCGTGAACTGGGCGCCGGCCCCATCCCCTCGCTGGACGTCCAGCAGGGCTGCGACGGTGTGCTGGGCGCGCTGGAGACGGCCGCCGGGCAGATCACGGGCGCCGCCCGCCGACAGAACGTCCTGCTGACCACGGCCACGAACTTCAGCTCCCCCCTCATCAACCGCTGGCGTGATTTCGGCACCTCCTCCCTTTACTCGGACGGCGCCCTTGCGGCCGTGGTGAACGGTCGCGGCGGATTCGCCGAGGTCCGGTCCATGAATTCCGGGACGCTGCACAGTCTGGAGCAGTGGCACCGCGGTCAGGAATCCCTGCTGCCGCCCGACGGAAACCCCCGGAAGTATTTCAATGTGGGGGAGCGGTCACAGTATTTCGTGGACAATGTCATGGGCTTCGCCGAGCTCTTCGAGACGTTCACGAAATTCGACCTCGGCGTCATCAACGATTCCATCATCGACGCCGGAATGACCGCCGCGGATATTTCCAAGGTCATCACGATCAACGTGGACAGGCGGATGATCGAGCACGCCCTGCTGCGCCCGCTGGGCATTCCCGAGGACCGGCTGATCTGGGAGTACGGAGCCTCCGTCGGACACGCCGGCGGCGCCGACATCCTCATCTCCCTGGAGCACGCGGTGCGCACCGGCGAGGTCGAGGTCGGCGACCACGTCCTGGTGACCTCGCAGGGCCCCGGCTGGGTCTGCTCCGCCGCCGTCCTCACCATCCGGGAGCTGCCCGCGTGGGCGAAGTAGACACGGGCAAGTGGATCCACCGGTACGAGCCGGCGCCGGACGCCCCCCGGCGGCTGGTGTGCTTCCCGCACGCCGGCGGCGCCGCCTCGTACTTCGTGCCGGTGGCCCGGGCCATGGCGGGCGACACCGACGTCCTCGCCGTGCAGTACCCCGGGCGCCAGGAACGCCGTGACGAACCCTGTCTCGACTCCATCGACACGCTGGCCCGCGCCGCCGTGGACACGCTGGCGCCCTGGCTCGACCGGCCGGTCACCCTCTTCGGGCACAGCATGGGCGCCATGGTCGCCTTCGAGGCGGCCCGGCTGCTGGAAGCCGAGGGCAGGGCACCCCGGGGACTCGTCGTCTCCGGCCGCCGTGCCCCGACCTGCGTCCGGCCCGCCCGCGACCTGGTGCACCTGCGGGACGACGAGGGGCTGATGGCCGAGATCCGGCGGCTGGACGGCACCGACGAACGGATCCTCGCCGACGAGGAACTGCTGCGCATGATCCTGCCCGTCATCCGCAGCGACTACCGGGCCGTGGAGGGCTACCGTTACCGCCCCGGCCCGCTCCTGAGCTGCCCGGTCCTCGCCCTCATCGGCGACACCGACCCCCAGGTCACCCGGGAAGAGGCGCGGTCCTGGGCCGAGCACACCACCGGACCGTTCGACATGACCGTGTTCCCCGGCGGCCACTTCTACCTCAACTCCCAAGCGGGTGCGGTGATCCGGGCCATCGCGGAGCACATGTCGGCCAAAGGCTCCAGGGCGGCGTGCTGAGCGGCCCGCCGCCGTACCGTGAACACAGGACGGAAGGTCAACCAAAAGTGAATCCCGACCGGGACAGCATCGCCGAGGCCGTCAAGCGCGTGATCGTCGCCGAGAGCGGGCCCGGCCTGCACCCCTCCGCGCTGACCGAGGACGAGCCGCTCGGTGGCGAGCTGTTACGGATCTCCTCCATGCGCCTGCTGGGCATCCTCACCCGGCTGGAGGACGAACTGGACACCGGCCTGCCCGACGACCTGTTCGCCGGCCGCTCCTACGACACCGTCCGCGACCTCGTGGACCTGGCCGTCGAGGGCGCCGAAGGGAGCCCGGCCCGATGACCGCCTTCCCCGCCCACGCCCAGGACCTGGACTGCCTACAGGCCAACCTCGCCCTGCTCGCCGACCGGCACCACGGCACGGGCACGCACACCCGCCTGGGCGCCGTACTGCGCTGCGCGCCGCGCCCGCTGACCGACGGGCCCCTGGCCGGTCTGCTCACCGTCGAGCCGACCCTCGACGAACAGCTCGCCGACGCCGCCGCCCTGCTCGGCCTGGACGCCGCCGACCGCCGCCGGCCCGGCCCGGGCGAGGTGCCGGACACCGCCGGCGGCCCGCTGTACGTCGTCGCCGACGCCTACCACCTGCCCTGGGTGCCCTACCACGGGACCAAGCACGTGGAGCACAGCTTCCTCGTGGACGACGACGGCGGCGACACCCTTCTGATCAGCGACGCCTACCACAACGACACCCAGTGGGGCCGCGCCCGCCCGGTCCAACTGCCCTACATTCGCGAGGACTTCGCCGCTCTGCTCAAGGCGCTGCCGGACGGCACCGAGACCGTGCGGTTCACCCCCCGCCCGCTCGGCGCACCCCCCGAGCCCGCTCACGTGTCCGGCCCGCCGCCGGAGTACCTGCGTGGCTACGCCGAACACCCCGACCGGCGGGCGGCGCTGGAGGCCTTCACTCTGGAGACCTGGCTGCTCGCCCGCGCCCGCCGACTGCACGCCGCCCACCTGGAGGAGCGGAGGGGGGCCGGGCTGCCGGAGCCGGTGCGGGAGCACCTCCAGCGCTGGGACGGCCTGGTCGAGCACGCCTACCTCGCCTTCCGGCGCGTGGACCGCGGCCGGGCCGAACCGCCGGGCCTGTTCGAGCGGGCGGCCGAGGCGCTCGCCCGGGACGCCGTGGCCTTCGGGGCCGGTGCCGCCGTGCGCGGGGTCGTCGCCTCCGTCCTCCAGATCGATGAAACCGCCCTGGGGGACGGCAATTTGACGGTCCATCCGGAATTCAATTCGATCCGGATGGTGGAGGTCGTGGAGATCCTCGAAGAACGGTTCGCCGTGGAGTTCGACCCGGCCGACCTGGTGCCCGAGAACCTGCAGAGCGTCGCGGGCCTGTGCGCCCTGCTGAACCGCGCACTCGACCATGAATAGAAGCCAGTTACATCGAAGGGACAGCTCTTCCGTGGACGCCCGCTTTATCGAGATGCTCAAGCCTTTTCTGCCCTTCCTCGGCGAGGAGCCCATCACGGCCGACACCCCGCTGCGCGAACTCGGACTGGACTCCATGCAGGCCATCGAGCTGATGTTCACGCTGGAGGACACCTTCGGCGTGCAACTGCCCGACGAGGCCCTCACCGAGGCCACCTTCGCCACTGCGGGCAGCCTGTGGAACGCGGCCGTCGCCGCGATGCCCGCCGGCACGGCGGACGCGATATGAGGGGCTTCGACCGCACCGGCTTCGACGCACAGGCCACCGCGGACGCCGTCCGCCAGGTGTGCGAGACGGCCCAGCAGCACGCCGCGTCCTGCGACGAGGCCGCCGCGTTCCCGCTCGCGGCCCTGGAGGAGATGCGCCGGACCGGACTGCTCGGCCTGATGGTGCCCACGGCCCACGGCGGGATGGGCGGCGGGGTGGACGACGTCCTGGACGCCGGCATCGCCCTCGGCCGCGTGGACATGTCCGTCGCCATGATCTTCACCATGCACTGCCAGCAGGTCGCCGGCATCGTCCGGCACGCCTCCCCCCGGCTCGCCGCCGAACTCCTCCCGGAGATCGCCGCGGGACGCCTGTACCTGGCCTCCGTCACCACCGAGGCCGGCAAGGGCGGCCACCTGCTCACCTCCGCCGCCGAACTCGCCACGGAGGACGACCGGCTGGTCATCGACCGGGTCGCACCGATCGTCACCGGCGGCGCCCACGCCGACGGCTTCCTGATCACCATGCTCAGCCCCACGGCCCGCTCCCCGCACGAGGTCTCCCTCGTCTACGCCCACCGCGACCAGCTCGACATCAGTGTCTCCGGCGACTGGGACCCGCTCGGCATGCGCGCCAGCCACAGTGTGGCCCTGAAGCTCACCGGCCAGGTGCCCGGGCATCAGGTCGTGGGCGAGCACGGCCAGTTCCGCAAGGTCGTCCTGGACACCTTCGGCCCGCTGGCCCACCTCGGCTGGGCCGCGACCTGGCTGGGCACCGCCGCGGGCGCCCTGTCCCGGGTGCTCCACACCCTGCGCAGCCCGGCCGGCCGCAAGAGCGCCAACCTCGACTCCGAGCTGCTGCTGACCCGGCTCTCCCGCGCCAGGCAGCGCCTGGACACCGTGCACGCCCTGCTGCGGCACACCGCGGCCACCCTCTCCCGGGCCGCCGACGACGGCGACGACCTCTCCCGGCCCACGTACCAGTTGCTGGTCAACGCCCTCAAGATCACCGCGTCCGAGGAGTGCCACCGCACCGTCGAGGACCTGATCGACGCCGTCGGCCTGCGCCACGGCTACCTCAAGAGCTCGCCCACCGCGCTCGAACGCGCCCTGCGCGACCTCAGGTCCGCCGCGCTCAACTACAGCAACGACCGTCTCCACCTCGCCGACGGCAGGCTCGCCCTGCTCGATACGGAGGTGTCCCTTGCCTGACCGGCCCCTCGGGCTGCCCGCCGGCGACGCGGCCGGGATCCTCTCGGCTCTCGCCGTCTCCGGTACGCTCACCGAGCTCTACGGCAAGGAACCGACCGGCCGCCTCGACCCGCTGCTGCTGCGCCGCATCCTCACCGAGGCCGACGCACAGAGCCCGACGGGCACGGTCCTCGCGCTGCTCGTCCAGCTCGCCAGCGCTACACCGCTGCTCACCGAGATGGCCGACAGCCCGGCCGCGTCGCACACCCTGCGCGCGGTCCTCGACGGTGACGAACTGCTCGCCCTCGCCGCCACCGACGCGGCCGCCCCGGGCTCCGACCTCGTCGCACTCGGCACCACCGTCGACCTCTCCGGCACCGACGGCGACATCGTCCTCGACGGGGGCAAGCGCTGGGTCACCTCCGCCCTGACCGCCGGCCACGCCCTGGTCCTGGCCCGGCACCGCCCCGGCCGCCACTTCACCAGCTTCACCTGGGTCCTCGTCCCGCTGAACGCCCCCGGCGTGACCGCGGAAGCGGCCGACACCGACCTCTTCGACGGCGCGGGACTCGGCCACCTCCACTTCGCCTCCGTACGCCTGCCCCGCGAGCACGTCCTCGGCCGCCCCGGCCGGGGCCTGGCCCTGTTCGCCCGTCACCTGAGCGTGGAACGCCTGGCCTCCGCGGCCTGGGCGGTGGCGCTGTGCCGCAGGGCCGTCGCCGACACGGCCCACCGGCTCGCGGACCGGTCCGTCGACGGCACGCCCCTGCACCGGTCGTCGTCCGTACGCCAGCGGCTCGCGGACTGCGCCGTACGCCTCAGCGCCCTCGACGCGCTGTGGACCCGGTCCGCCGACCGCATCGCGCACGACCACGACGCCACCGCCGCCGCCACGCTCAAGGCGCTGTCCGGCATGACCGTCGAACACGTCCTCACCGCGTGCGGCCAACTCCAGGGAGCCGACGGCTTCCAAGGGGGCGGAGTGCAGCGGCTGCGCGCCGAGGCGGCCGTGTTCGGCATCGGCGGCGGCGCCACCGAAGTCGTCCTCGACACCGTCGCCGAACGCCTCGACCAGGTCCTGAACGGGCTGACGCCATGATCCCCGCCCCCGCCTCCGGCGCCGCCGTGACCCGCCTGCACACCGAGGCGGCCCCCGGCGTCTGGGTCGTTGTGGAACCGGTCAGCACCCCCGCCGACGACTCGGCCGGGCTCACCCCGCACGACCTGGCCGCCGCCGAGCACCTGCCCGAGTGGCGCGCCCGTGAACTCCTCGCCGCGCGCCGGGCCCTGCGCAGGCTGCTGGCCGCCCACTTCCCCCAGGCCCGGCACGCCCCCGTCGCCTACACCGACCGCGGTGCCCCGCGCCTCGAGGACCTGCCCCGCCTCGGCATCAGCGTCAGCCACGACGGCGGGACCGTCGCCGCCTGCGCCGCCCTGGACCACGCCGTCGGCGTCGACCTCCAGCACCCGCCGGACACCGTGTCCGACGGCATGCTGCGCCGCTGCGCCAAGACCCACACCGAGCGGCTCGCCCACCTGCCCATGGCAGCCCGGACCAGGGAGTTCGCCTGGCTGTGGACCGTACGCGAGGCCATCGTCAAGGCCGACGGCACCGGCCTCGCGGGCGGGCTGTGGACCGCGGACATCACCCCGTACAGCCGGCACGGCGCCTCGGGCCGGCACCGGTGGGTGAGCCTGCGCGAGCAGTCGCCGATCCCGCTCAGCTGCGCCTACGCACCGCTTTCCGCACCGACCCCGTCCGTCGAACGCCCCCTGGAGAACGACAGTGAGTGAGCCCCCGGCCGAGCTGAGCTGCTACACGGCGGGTCTGGTGGCCTATCTGGAACCGCGGCTCCCCGACATCCGGGACCGGCTCGCGGCCGCCGTCCGCCTGCGGGTGCGCACCGATCCGCCCGACGGCGGACTGGCGTTCTCCCACCACGCCCGCGTCGACATCGACGGCCGGGGCCGCGGCCTCGTCCACCGCGGTGCCGACGACTGGTCCGCCGCCCGCGGCGCGCTCGACGCCGAACTGTCCCGGCACGGCACCGTGCTCGCCGTCGGCAACACCCGCCACATCCCCTGGTCCCCGTCGTACGGCGGCGCCGAGACCGCGCACTGGGTGGTGCTCCGCCGGCACGGCGACAAGTGGCAGGTGCGCGACGACTTCGACGCCCTCACCCCGCACGGCACCCAGACCGCGTACGAAGGCCTGGTGGACGAGGCCGAACTCCAGGCCCTGCTCACGCCGTTGTCCCGTACGACCGCCCAGGCCGTCAGCCGCGACCGCCACGCCCTCGGCGAGGCCGTCGAGCCGGCGCCGTACACCGGCTGGCGCTGGCTCGAACTCAGCGACACACCGGACACACCTGCCCCCGAAGGCACCTGGGTGGACGGGCTGCTGCCCGTGCTGCGGCTCGTGGCCGACACGGTGTGCGCCGACCCCGACGCCCTCGCCCGCCACGCCGACGACATCTGGACCGCCGCCCGCCACCAGCGCTTCCGGCTGGCCTCCCGCCCCGGGGCGGCGGGCGTCGCCGAGACGGCGGCAGCGTGGGGATCCCTCCCGCAGGCCGTCCGCTTCGGCATCGCCTCGGCCGAGCGCGGCCGGTACCGGGAGGGGGTCGTGCGGCAGGCCTTCGAGCAGCTGATCGCCACCGTGGAGCGCCTGGAGAGCGAGCGGCGGGAGGACACCGGCCGATGACCCACCAGGACACCCTCTACGGGCGGTTCGCCGCGTCGGTCCGCCGGCACCCGGACGCCGTGGCCCTCGAACTCGACGGCACCGCCCACACCTACGCCGAACTGGACGCCCTCGCCGCACACCTGGCCGCCGCCCTGGTCGCCGGCACGGACGGCCCCGGCCCCCGCCGGGTCGGCCTGCTCGCCCTGCGCACCCTGACCGCCTACGCCGGCTATCTCGCCGTACAGCGCCTCGGCGCCACCGTGGTCCCGCTGCACCCCGACTTCCCGGTCCCGCGCACGGCGGCGACGACCCAGGCCGCCGCACTGGACTGCGTGCTGACCGACCCCGGCCGTGCGGGCGTCGAACTGCCGGTACCGGTGCTGGCACCCGTCGTCACGGCGCCCGCCCCGGCCCCCCTGGGCGAGACGCGGTCCGCCGGGCCGGACGACCTCTGCTACATCCTCTTCACCTCCGGCTCCACCGGCACCCCGAAGGGCGTCCCGATCCGGCACCGCAACGTCACGGCCCACCTGGACCACGTGACCGACCGCTACGGCATCGGCGTCGGCGACCGGCTCTCCCAGACCTTCGACCTCACCTTCGACCTCTCCGTCTTCGACCTGTTCGCGGCCTGGAGCAGCGGCGCCACGGTCGTCGTGCCGGGCCGCGGCGACCTCCTCGCCCCCGCCCGGTTCGTCGCCAGGGAACGCATCACCCACTGGTTCTCCGTGCCCTCGGTGATCTCCCTCGCCCGACGGCTGCGCGGCCTGACCCCCGGCTGCATGCCCACGCTGCGCTGGAGCCTGTTCTGCGGCGAACCCCTGACCACCGCCCAGGCCGAGGCCTGGCGGGCGGCCGCCCCCGGCAGCGTCCTGGAGAACCTCTACGGCCCCACCGAACTGACCCTGAGCTGCACCCAGCACCGGCTGGCGGACACCCCGGCCGAGCAGCCGCCCGCGCACGGCACCGTGCCGATCGGGCGCCTCTACCCCGGCCTGGAACAGCTCGTCGTGGACGACGACGGCCGCCCCGCGGCCGAGGGCGAGCTGTGCGTCCGGGGGGTCCAGCGCTTCCCCGGCTACCTCGACCCGGCCGACAACGCCGGCCGTTTCCTGCGGTACGAAGGCGGCGACGACCGCGCCACGGCGGTGGATGCCGCAGCGGACCCGGACGACCGGCTCTGGTACCGCACCGGCGACCGCGTGCGCCTCGGCGAGGACGGCCTCACCCACCTCGGCCGCCTGGACGACCAGGTCAAGGTGCGCGGCTACCGCCTGGAGCTCGGGGAGGTGGCGAGTGAACTGCGCGCCCACCCGCACGTCCGCGACGCCGTCGCGCTCACCCTGCCCGGTCCGGGCGGCGAGACGCGCCTCGCGGCCGTGTGCACGGGAGACGACGTCGACCCCGCCGGCCTCCTCGCCTCCCTGCGCACCCGCCTGCCCGAATACATGATCCCCAGCACCCTCACCGTGCTGGCGGACCTGCCGCTGAACGCCAACGGAAAGATCGACCGCCGCGCCCTGCGGGACATGCTCACGACGGCCCGCGCACGCTGAAACCGGGGGAAACACGCTTGAACGGCCAGACCATCCACTCCCTGCTCGACGCCGCAGCCCAGGAGGCTCCCGACGCCCCGGCGATCCGGGACGCCACCGGCCGCTGGACCTACCGCGAACTGGCCGCCGCCGCCCGGGCGTTCGCCCGCTGGCTGCGCAGGCAGGGCATCGGCCGCGGTGACCGCGTCGTCGTCCAGCTGCCGACCAGCCGGGAACTGGCCGCGATGTTCTACGGCACGTCCCGCGTCGGCGCCGTCTTCGTCCCGCTCAACCCGGCGATGAAGGAGTTCCACCTGCGGTCCGTCGTGGGCAACGCGGAACCCGAGCTCGTCCTCACCGACGCCGCGGGCGCTCCGGTGCTGCGCCGCGTCAGCACCGTGCCGGTGCACGACATCGCCGACGTACGGCCGGACCTCGTTCCGGCCGGCGAGGACCCCGGCGAGGCGGAGGCGGTCGCCCCCGACGACCTGGCCGTGCTCATCTACACCTCCGGCAGCACCGCCGCGCCCAAGGCGGTCATGTGCCCCCACGCCCAGGTGACGTTCGCCTGCCGCGCCCTGACCGAGGTGCTCGGCTACCGCCCGGACGACGTCGTCCTCTGCCGCTTCCCCATGTCCTGGGACTACGGCCTGTGCAAGGTCCTGATGACCTGCGTCGCCCGCTGCGAGATCGTCCTCGCCGACGGCGAGTCCGACGTCCGCCTGCTGCGGCGCATGCGGGAGACCGGAGTGACGGTCGTACCGATCGTGCCGTCCCTCGCCACGATGATCGTCCGCCTGGCCGGCCGGGACACCCGGCCCGTGCCGCCCGTGCGCATGTTCACCAACACCGGTGCCGCGCTGCCCCAGAGCACCATCGACGCGCTGCGCACCCATTTCCCGGGCGCCCGCGTGGTGCGGCAGTACGGCCAGACCGAGGCCAAACGCATCACGGTCATGCCGCCCGGGGCCGACCGGGAACGTCCCGACTCCGTCGGCCTGCCGCTGCCCGGCACCCGCGTGCTGATCCTGGACGACGACGGCAGCCCGCTGCCCGCCGGCGAGGTGGGGGAGATCGTCGCCACCGGCCCCCACGTGATGGCCGGCTACTGGCGCAACCCCGAGGACACCGCCCGCTCCTTCCGCCGCGACCCGCGCACCGGGGAGCCCCTGCTGCACACCGGCGACTACGGCTGGCTCGACGACGACGGCCACCTCTACTTCCAGGGCCGTCGCGACGACATGTTCAAGCACAAGGGCTTCCGCATGAGCACTCTGGAGATCGAGAGCGCGGCCATGGACGTCCCCGGCGTGCGGGCCGCCGCCGCGCTGCCGCCCGGCGACGGACACGGGCTCGCCCTGTTCGTGGAGAGCGACCTCGACGCCCACCAGGTCATCACCGAACTCACCAAGCGCCTCGAACCGCCGAAGGTGCCCACCGTCTGCCGGGTCCTGAAGGAGTTCCCGCTCACCCTGCACGGCAAGAACGCCCGCCGTGAGCTCGCGGCCCTGATCGAGGGGAACGGCGCATGACCGACCGCACCCGACTGCGCGAACTGGCCGACGCGTACGGCACCCCGCTGTACGTCTACGACCTCGACCGCCTCGACGCCGCCCGGCGCGACCTGTTCGGCTGGCTGCCCGAGGAGTTCGACGTCTTCTACGCCCTCAAGGCCAACCCGCACGTCGATCTTGTCCAGGCGCTGCGCGAGGGCGACGGCCCCGGCTGCCGCGCCGAGATCAGCTCCACCGGCGAACTCGCCGCGGCCCTCCAGGCCGGCCACGACCCCGCGGACATCCTCTACACCGGGCCGGGCAAGACCCCCGGCGAACTGAACGAGGCGATCGGACAGGGCGTCCGGCTCTTTTCCGCCGAATCCCTCACCGACCTCGAACACATCGGCGCGGCCGCGCTGGCCCACGACACGGTCGCCGACTGCCTGCTGCGCATCAACGACGAGACCGCCCGGGCGGCCACCGGCGTCCGGATGACCGGCCGCCCGACCCAGTTCGGCTTCGACAGCGAGACCATCGCCGGCCTCGCGCCCCGGCTGCGCGCGGTGCCGGGCACCTCACTGGCCGGGCTGCACCTGTTCACCCAGAGCAACGCCTCCGACGAGGACGCCCTGATCGCCGAGTTCCGGCACACCATCGACACCGCCGCCCGCATCGAGCGGGAACTCGGCGTGCCCCTGCGCCTGCTCGACATCGGCGGCGGCTTCGCGTCGCCGTACGGACAGCACGGCGAGCGCACGGCCTACCCCGTCCTGCGCGCCGCGCTCGAAGCCGCCCTCGACGCGCACTTCCCGCGCTGGCGGCAGGGCACCCCCCGGCTCGCCGTCGAGTCGGGCCGCTACCTGGTGGGCGACAGCGGAACCCTGCTGGCGTCCGTCAGCAACGTCAAGACCGGCCGCGGCCGGACCTTCGTCGTCCTCGACTCCGGCATCAACACCTTCGGCGGGCTGTCCGGCCTCGGCCGCATCCTCCCGGTGTCCGTCCGCATCGAGTCCGGCTCCGGCGCCGGCGCCGGGCAGACGCAGCGGGTGACCCTCGCCGGGCCGCTGTGCACCCCCGGGGACACCCTCGGCCGGGACGTCGAGGTCCCTGCCGGCCTCGGCCCCGGCGACCTCGTCGCCATCCCGAACACCGGAGCCTACGGCCCCACCGCCAGTCTCCTGATGTTCCTGGGCAGGCCCGCCCCGGCCGAGGCGGTGGTCCGCGACGGAGACGTGGTCTCCGTCTCCCGGATCGAGCACGTACGGACCTATCGGAAGGTGGAACGGGCACATGACCCTCACTGACCCGCGCACGGAGAGCAGGCGGACCGTCGTCGTGACGTCGATGGCCTCCGACTCCCACACCTGGAACCTGGTCTTCCTGCAGATGCTCCTGGAGGAACTCGGCCATGACGTGGTGAACCTCGGCCCCTGCGTCCCCGACGACCTGCTGATCGCCCGCTGCGCCGAGATCCGCCCCGCGTTCGTCGTCATCAGCAGCGTCAACGGCCACGGTCACCAGGACGGTCTGCGGGTCATCCGCGCGCTCCGCGCCCACCCGGCGCTCTTCGCCCTGCCCGTGGTGATCGGCGGCAAGCTCGGCGTCGACGACCGGGACGACGCCCGCGCCCAGGAGCTGCGGGCGGCCGGATTCGACGAGGTCGTCGTGGAGGGCACGGATCCCGCCACTGCCCTGGCGCACTTCGCGGCCTCGCTGCCCGCGGCGCCGTCCCGGGGCAGTGTGCCGGTCCCGCTGCGCACCGCCCGGTGAGCGACCGGCAGACCGCGGACTTCGGCGCCTGCGTCCGGGCAGGCGCCGAGGCCGACCGGCTCGTCGTGCAGCCGCGCATGGGCTTCTCCGACCCCGCCGCCATGCGGGCCGGCCTGCTGGCGACCCGTGGGGCCGCCGCCCGCACGGTGGGGACCATCACCGTCGACGCCCACACCCGGGTCGGCCACCTCGCCGCCGTCGAGGGGGCCCTGCGCGACGGGGTCGCCCTCAACGGCTACCCGGTGGTAACCCATCCCCTCACCACCACGGAGCAGGTGCTGACGGGGATTCACGGCCCCGGCTTCCCGGTCCAGGTGCGCCACGGCTCGGCCGATCCCGCGGCCATCTTCCGCGCCCTGCTCGCCGCAGGACTGAGCGCCACCGAGGGCGGGCCGGTGTCCTACTGCCTGCCCTACGGCCGCACCCCCCTGGCCGAATCCGTCCGCAACTGGGCCCGCGCCTGCGAGGTGCTGGCCCAGGCCGCCGGCACCGGAGCGGAGCCGCACCTGGAGACCTTCGGCGGCTGCATGCTGGGGCAGCTCTGCCCGCCCAGCCAACTGGTGGCCGTCAGCTTGCTGGAGGCGCTGTTCTTCGTCCGCCACGGCATCCGCAGCGTCTCCGTCAGCTACGCCCAGCAGACCCACCCGGGGCAGGACCGGGAGGCCGTCGCGGCGCTGCACCGGCTGTGCCGGCAACTGCTGCCGGACATCGACTGGCACATCGTGGTGTACGCGTACATGGGGCTGTACCCGCAGACGCAGGACGGCGCCTTCCGGCTGCTGGACCAGGCCGTCGACCTTGCCGTCACGGGCGGCGCGCAGCGGCTGATCGTCAAGACCGCCGCGGAGTCACGTCGCATCCCGACGGTCGAGGAGAACGTCCGCGCCCTGGAGTACGCCGCCCGGGCGGCCCGCCGGGTGTCACGAGCCCCGGTCGACGCCGGGGCCGACTCCGCGACCTACGAGGAGGCGCGGGCGCTCGTCGACGCGGTGCTCCACCTCCATCCGGACGTGGACAGCGCCCTGCTGCTGGCGTTCCGCAAGGGGTATCTGGACATTCCGTACTGTCTGCACCCGGACAACAGGGGCCGGACCCGCAGCTATCTCGACGCCGACGGGCGGCTGCGCTGGGAGTCGACGGGCGGCCTGCCGATCACCGCACCCCGTCGGCTGTGCAGTCGTCGGTCCACGTCGGCGGATCTGCTGCGGGACCTGTCCTACATGCGACAGAAGTTCGACGAGGGGCAAGAATCCGACGGGTCCGGCGGGCGGCCAAGGTAAGAATCTGACTAGAGCATTGCCAAGTCGTGGGGGAATACGGGGCGGGCAAAGGACCCTTACCAGACAACTCGCCTCGGTTTTTGCGCAGACGCGCACGGTCACTCTCATGTGTGACGGCAAGCACCCGACCTAGGTAAAGACCTCATCAAATAGTTTGTGATACGGTTCACGAGAACCCCCGGATGGAGCCAACGGGACGGAGTGCGAGACGGTCCGTTGGTGCGAGGGGGCGTGAGAACCCGCGCCCCTCCGCCGGGGCTACGCTCGTCCATGACGACACCCTGCCCCCCTTGATTGCGGAGTTGCCGCCATGCAGTCCAACGACGTACGAACGCTCCTGCACTGCGCCTTGCCCACCGCCGTCGCGGGTGTGGCGGGAGCCGCGGTGAGTGCCGCCGTTGCCGGTGGCAAGGGTGCGCTCGGCGCCGTCCTGGGCGCGGCGCTCGTCCTGCTGTTCATGGGCAGCGGGCTGGTGGTGCTGCTGCGCACCGCGCGCCAGTACCCGCATCTGTTCCAGTCGATGGGCCTGTTGCTCTACACGACACAGATCCTGCTGCTGATGGTCGTGCTGATCACGTTCAAGGGGACCTCGGTCTTCAACCCCAGGTGCTTCGCCTTCACACTGCTCGCGGCCACCCTGGTGTGGATCGCCGCACAAGTGCTCTCGCACATGAAGGCCAAGATCCCCTACGTCGAGCCGGAACCCGCCCGGACGACATCGTGATCTGTAGGGCCGGTGTAAAGGGACTTCCGCCCTTTTGCTAAGGTCTCGCCACAACTGCGGCAGAGCTGGCGCGGGCGGCAGCCGTGCCTCTGACCACTCACGGCTCGGAGCCCAGTCGCCGCCCCCACATCCGCAAGTCCAGTCCAGTGCCGTCCCGCGGTCGCAGGCCGCGCCGACACATCGAGGTTGCCGTACCCATGCGCCATGCTGAAGGAGCTCGCGGTGAGTAACGCCAAGACGCTCGCCTTCGAGACCGACTGTCATATCTTCGACGGGTGCGGATTCCCGACCCCCGGCCTGCACTCGTTCCTGTTCGAGCCGATCTTCACCGTCGGCGGCGTCGAGTTCAACAAGCCGATGCTGCTGTCCCTCGTCAGCACCGTCCTCGTCATCGGGTTCTTCTGGGCCGCTTTCAACAAGCCGAAGCTGGTCCCCAACAAGCTGCAGATGATCGGCGAGGCCGGCTACGACTTCGTCCGCCGCGGGGTCGTCTACGAGACGATCGGCAAGCGCGAGGGCGAGAAGTACGTCCCCCTCATGTTCTCGCTGTTCTTCTTCATCTGGATCATGAACCTCTGGTCGATCATCCCGGTCGCCCAGTTCCCGGCCACCGCGGTCATCGCCTTCCCGGCCGGTCTCGCCGCCATCGTCTACATCCTGTGGATGAGCCTGACGTTCAAGCGCCACGGCTTCATCGGCGGCTGGAAGAACATCACCGGCTACGACCCGTCGCTCGGCCCGGTGTTCCCGATGGTCATGTTCTTCGAGTTCCTGTCGAACGTGTTCATCCGGCCCTTCACGCACGCCGTCCGGCTCTTCGCCAACATGTTCGCCGGGCACGTGCTGATCCTGATCTTCACCATCGGAACCTGGTACCTGCTCAACGGCATCGGCATCGCCTACTCCGCGGTCTCGTTCCTGATGGTTCTGGTGATGACGGTCTTCGAGCTGTTCATCCAGGCCCTCCAGGCCTACGTCTTCATCCTCCTGTCCTGCAGCTACATCCAGGGCGCGCTCGCCGAGCACCACTGAGCACCTGATCCACCCCCGAAACACCCCCTGAACTTCCGGTGGCCAACCCCCACCGGCCTGTGTAAAGAGAAGGAAGATACGGCATGTCCGCTCTCGACACCCTCGCCGCAGTCGAAATCAAGGGCAACCTCGCTGCCATCGGCTACGGTCTCGCGGCCATCGGCCCCGGCGTCGGCGTTGGCATCATCTTCGGTAACGGCACCCAGGCGCTGGCCCGCCAGCCCGAGGCCGCCGGCCTGATCCGCCAGAACCAGATCCTGGGCTTCGTGCTCTGTGAGGCGCTCGCCCTCATCGGCCTGGTCATGGGCTTCGTCTACCCGTCTGCCTGACGGGCTCGGCCGACGACAGAATTCCACGGAAGGAACTGATGTGATCTCGCCCTTGCTGCAAATCGCGGCTGAGGAGGAGGCCCAGAATCCTCTGATCCCGGAGATCCCCGAGCTCGTCATCGGTCTGATCGCCTTCGCGATCGTGTTCTTCGTCCTGGGCAAGAAGCTCCTTCCGAACATCAACAAGGTTCTGGAAGAGCGGCGCGACGCCATCGAGGGCGGGATCGAAGAGGCCGAGGCGGCGCGGACCGAGGCACAGAGCGTGCTCGAGCAGTACAAGGCTCAGCTCGCCGAGGCCCGCCACGAGGCCGCGCGCCTGCGCCAGGAGGCTCAGGAGCAGGGCGCCACGCTCATCGCCGAGATGCGCGCGGAAGGCCAGCGGCAGCGTGAGGAGATCGTCGCCGCCGGTCACGCCCAGATCGAGGCCGACCGCAAGGCCGCCGCGTCCGCGCTGCGTCAGGACGTCGGCAAGCTCGCCACCGACCTGGCCGGCAAGCTCGTCGGCGAGTCCCTCGAGGACCACGCCCGCCAGAGCCGCGTCATCGACCGCTTCCTCGACGAACTCGAGGAGAAGGCCGAGGCGTCGCGATGAACGGAGCGAGCCGCGAGGCCCTGGCAGCCGCACGTGAGCGTCTCGACGCGCTGACGGACTCCACGTCTGTGGACGCGGCGCGGCTCGCCGACGAACTGGCCGCCGTCACCGCGCTGCTCGACCGCGAGGTGTCGCTGCGTCGGGTCCTCACCGACCCGGCGCAGGCCGGTGAGGCCAAGGCCGAGCTGGCCCAGCGCCTGCTCGGCTCCCAGGTCAGCGGCACCACCGCCGACCTGGTCTCCGGCCTGGTGCGGTCCCGCTGGTCGCAGTCCCGCGACCTGGTGGACGCGCTGGAGGAGCTGGCGAACATCGCCGACCTCACCGCCGCGCAGAAGGCCGGCGCGCTCGACGACGTCGAGGACGAGCTGTTCCGCTTCGGGCGGATCGTCTCCTCCAACACCGAGCTGCGCGCCGCACTGACCGACCGGAAGGCCACCGCCGCGGCCAAGGGCGAGCTGCTGCGCAGCCTGCTCGGCAGCCGTGCGGACGCGGCCACCGTTCGTCTGGTGACGCGCCTGGTGACCGCCCCGCGGGGACGTAGCCTGGAAGCGGGACTCGAGTCCCTGTCCAAGCTCGCCGCCGAGCGCCGGGAGCGTCTGGTCGCCGTCGTCACCTCGGCGGTGCCGCTGAGCGACACACAGAAGCGACGCCTGGGCGCCGCCCTGGCCAAGCTGTACGGCCACCAGATGCACCTCAACATCGACGTGGACCCCGCGGTCCTCGGCGGCATCCGGGTGCAGGTCGGCGACGAGGTCATCAACGGCTCCCTCGCGGACCGTATCGATGAAGCCGCCCGCCGCCTGGCGAGCTAGCAGCAACGCAACAACGCAGCAGTACGTACGCAAGCGGCCCGGGTTGGGCCGTGCAGAGGATTCACCTCTTTCAGGGGGGAGTCCGGGAGTTTAGGCATCCCCCCAAAGTGAAACTTCGGGCCCAACAAGGAGAGCAGGGAACCCAGATGGCGGAGCTCACGATCCGGCCGGAGGAGATCCGGGACGCGCTGGAGAACTTCGTCCAGTCGTACAAGCCGGACGCGGCCTCGCGCGAGGAGGTCGGTACGGTCACCCTTGCCGGCGACGGCATCGCGAAGGTCGAGGGTCTCCCCTCGGCCATGGCCAACGAACTGCTGAAGTTCGAGGACGGCACCCTCGGCCTCGCGCTCAACCTCGAAGAGCGCGAGATCGGTGCCGTCGTCCTCGGCGAGTTCAGCGGCATCGAGGAGGGGCAGCCGGTCACCCGTACCGGCGAGGTCCTCTCCGTCGCGGTGGGCGAGGGCTACCTCGGCCGCGTCGTCGACCCGCTCGGCAACCCGATCGACGGCCTCGGCGAGATCGAGACGTCCGGCCGCCGCGCCCTGGAGCTTCAGGCTCCCGGCGTCATGGCCCGTAAGTCGGTGCACGAGCCGATGGAGACCGGCTACAAGGCCGTCGACGCGATGACCCCGATCGGCCGTGGCCAGCGCCAGCTGATCATCGGTGACCGCCAGACCGGCAAGACCGCCCTGGCCGTCGACACGATCATCAACCAGCGCGACAACTGGCGCTCCGGTGACGTGAACAAGCAGGTCCGCTGCGTCTACGTCGCCATCGGCCAGAAGGGCTCGACCATCGCCTCCGTGCGTGGCGCCCTCCAGGAGGCCGGCGCGCTGGAGTACACGACCATCGTCGCCGCCCCGGCGTCCGACCCGGCCGGCTTCAAGTACCTGGCGCCCTACACCGGCTCGGCCATCGGCCAGCACTGGATGTACGAGGGCAAGCACGTCCTGATCATCTTCGACGACCTGTCGAAGCAGGCCGACGCCTACCGCGCCGTGTCGCTGCTGCTGCGCCGCCCGCCGGGCCGCGAGGCCTACCCGGGCGACGTCTTCTACCTGCACTCCCGTCTGCTGGAGCGCTGCGCGAAGCTCTCCGACGAGCTGGGCAAGGGCTCGATGACCGGTCTGCCGATCGTCGAGACCAAGGCCAACGACGTCTCGGCGTTCATCCCGACCAACGTCATCTCCATCACCGACGGCCAGTGCTTCCTGGAGTCGGACCTGTTCAACGCCGGTCAGCGCCCCGCGCTGAACGTCGGTATCTCCGTCTCCCGAGTCGGTGGTTCCGCGCAGCACAAGGCGATGCGCCAGGTCTCCGGCCGTCTCCGCCTCGACCTCGCCCAGTACCGCGAGCTGGAGGCGTTCGCCGCCTTCGGTTCCGACCTGGACGCCGCGTCGAAGGCGCAGCTGGAGCGCGGTCAGCGCCTGGTCGAGTTGCTCAAGCAGCCTCAGTACCAGCCCATGCCGACCGAGGACCAGGTCGTCTCCGTGTGGGCCGGTACCACCGGCAAGATGGACGACGTCCCGGTCGCCGACATCCGCCGCTTCGAGAAGGAGCTGCTGGAGTACCTGCACCGTCAGGAGCAGGGCCTCATGACCTCCATCAAGGAGGGCGCCAAGATGTCGGACGACACCCTCACCGCGGTCGCCGACGCCATCGCCGACTTCAAGAAGCAGTTCGAGACCTCGGACGGCAAGCTTCTCGGCGAGGACGCCCCGGCCGCCGCCAAGTGACGTAAGGAAGGGACCTGACTCATGGGAGCTCAGCTCCGGGTCTACAAGCGTCGCATCCGATCCGTCACCGCGACCAAGAAGATCACCAAGGCGATGGAGATGATCGCCGCCTCGCGCGTCGTCAAGGCGCAGCGCAAGGTGGCGGCCTCCACGCCGTACGCGACCGAGCTCACCCGCGCGGTCACGGCGGTGGGCACCGGCTCGAACACGAAGCACCCGCTCACCACGCAGGCCGAGACGGTCGTGCGGTCCGCGGTGCTGCTCCTGACGAGCGACCGTGGTCTCGCCGGCGCCTTCAACTCCAACGCCATCAAGGCCGCGGAGCAGCTGACGGCGCGCCTCGAGGCCGAGGGCAAGCAGGTCGACACGTACATCGTCGGCCGGCGTGGTCTCGCGCACTACAACTTCCGCGAGCGCAAGGTCGCGGCGTCGTGGTCGGGTTTCACGGACGAGCCGACGTACGCGGACGCCAAGACGGTCGCGGCCCCCCTCATCGAGGCCATCGAGAAGGACACGGCGGACGGCGGTGTGGACGAGATCCACATCGTGTTCACCGAGTTCGTGTCGATGATGACGCAGACGGCGCTGGACGACCGTCTGCTGCCGCTCAGCCTCGACGAGGTCGCCAAGCCTGAGACATCAGCGGCTGCCGCCGCGGGGAAGCCGCAGGGCGAGATCCTTCCGCTCTACGACTTCGAGCCCTCGGCGGAGGACGTCCTCGACGCCCTTCTGCCGCGCTACGTGGAGAGCCGCGTCTACAACGCTCTCCTCCAGTCGGCAGCCTCGAAGCACGCCGCCACGCGGCGCGCGATGAAGTCGGCGACCGACAACGCAGGAGAGCTCATCGAGACGCTCTCCCGCCTTGCCAACGCGGCCCGCCAGGCCGAAATCACCCAGGAAATCAGCGAGATCGTCGGTGGCTCCGCAGCCCTGGCCGACGCGACCGCGGGGAGTGACAGGTAATGACGACGACAGTTGAGACGGCCGTTGCCACGGGCCGCGTCGCCCGGGTCATCGGCCCGGTCGTCGACGTGGAATTCCCCGTCGACGCCATGCCGGAGATCTACAACGCCCTTCACGTCGAGGTCGCCGACCCGGCGAACGAGGGCGAGAAGAAGACGCTGACCCTCGAGGTCGCCCAGCACCTGGGTGACGGCCTGGTCCGCACGATCTCGATGCAGCCCACCGACGGTCTGGTCCGCCAGGCCGCCGTCACCGACACGGGCACGGGCATCACCGTCCCGGTCGGCGACTTCACCAAGGGCAAGGTGTTCAACACCCTCGGTGAGGTGCTGAACGTCGACGAGAAGTACGAGGGCGAGCGCTGGTCCATCCACCGCAAGGCCCCGAACTTCGACGAGCTCGAGTCGAAGACCGAGATGTTCGAGACCGGCGTCAAGGTCATCGACCTTCTCACCCCGTACGTCAAGGGTGGAAAGATCGGTCTGTTCGGTGGTGCCGGCGTCGGCAAGACGGTGCTCATCCAGGAGATGATCTACCGCGTCGCCAACAACCACGACGGTGTCTCCGTGTTCGCCGGTGTCGGTGAGCGCACCCGTGAGGGCAACGACCTCATCGAGGAGATGGCCGACTCGGGCGTCATCGACAAGACCGCGCTGGTCTTCGGCCAGATGGACGAGCCCCCGGGCACCCGTCTGCGCGTGGCCCTCGCGGGTCTGACCATGGCGGAGTACTTCCGCGATGTGCAGAAGCAGGACGTGCTGTTCTTCATCGACAACATCTTCCGCTTCACGCAGGCCGGTTCCGAGGTGTCGACCCTGCTCGGCCGTATGCCCTCCGCGGTGGGCTACCAGCCGAACCTGGCCGACGAGATGGGTCTCCTCCAGGAGCGCATCACCTCGACCCGCGGTCACTCGATCACCTCGATGCAGGCGATCTACGTCCCCGCGGACGACCTGACCGACCCGGCCCCGGCCACCACCTTCGCCCACCTCGACGCGACGACGGTGCTGTCCCGTCCGATCTCGGAGAAGGGCATCTACCCGGCCGTGGACCCGCTGGACTCCACGTCCCGGATCCTGGACCCCCGCTACATCGCGGCGGACCACTACGCCACGGCGATGCGTGTCAAGACGGTCCTGCAGAAGTACAAGGACCTCCAGGACATCATCGCGATCCTCGGCATCGACGAGCTCGGCGAGGAGGACAAGCTCACCGTCCACCGCGCCCGTCGTGTGGAGCGCTTCCTGTCCCAGAACACCCACGTCGCCAAGCAGTTCACCGGCGTCGACGGGTCGGACGTGCCGCTGGACGAGTCGATCACCGCGTTCAACGCGATCATCGACGGTGAGTACGACCACTTCCCGGAGCAGGCGTTCTTCCTCTGCGGTGGCATCGAGGACCTCAAGGCCAACGCCAAGGAGCTGGGCGTCTCCTGATCTCGGACTGCCCGAGAACGTGTGAGGGGGCGGGCGCGTCCCGCCCCCTCATCCACGCCCACTAGACTTAGTAACCAACACCCGGCAGATCCGCCGGGTGGTGACCCGAGGAGCCACCTTGGCTGCTGAGCTGCACGTCGCGCTGGTCGCGGCCGACCGAGAGGTCTGGTCCGGCGAGGCCACCCTGGTCGTCGCGCGCACCACGTCCGGCGACATCGGCGTCATGCCCGGTCACCAGCCGCTGCTCGGTGTGCTGGAGTCGGGCCCGGTGACCATCCGTACGAGTGAGGGCGGGACGGTCGTCGCCGCGGTGCACGGCGGTTTCATCTCGTTCGCGGACAACAAGCTGTCGCTGCTGGCCGAGACCGCCGAGCTGTCGGACGAGATCGACGTCCAGCGCGAGGAGCGCGAGCTCGAGCGCGCGAAGGCGGAGGGCGACGCGATCGCCGAACGCCGTGCGGACGTACGCCTGCGTGCGGCGGCATCGCGCTGACAACCCGGCGCGGAGCTGTATGACGTCACTCAGCCGCGGTCGGCACCGGAGGAATCCGGAGCCGACCGCGGCTGAGGCAGATATGGATGTTTTTTCCGTTCCGTTACCTATTTCGGTACCTAGGAGACGAGGAGGTCGGTGTCGATGGTCCTCGCTCTGACTGTGTGCGGAATCGTCGTGGCCCTGGTGGTGCTGGGGCTGTTCGTCTTCGGCCTGCGCCGCAGGCTCATCCAGCGCTCCGGCGGCACCTTCGACTGTTCCCTGCGCTGGGACGTCCCCGAGAAACCGGACACCAGCGGCAAGGGCTGGAGCTACGGCGTCGCCCGCTACAACGGCGACCGCATCGAGTGGTACCGCGTCTTCTCGTACGCCTACCGGCCGCGCCGGGTCCTGGAGCGCGCCTCGATCGAGGTGGCCGGGCGCCGGCTCCCCGAGGGCGAGGAGGAGCTGGCCCTGCTGTCCGACGCGGTGATCCTCGCCTGCTCCCACCAGGGCGTCCGCCTCGAACTCGCGATGAGCGAGGACGCGCTGACCGGTTTCCTCGCGTGGCTGGAGGCAGCCCCGCCCGGACAGCGCGTCAACGTCGCCTAGTCGCTCACTCGCTTCACTCGCTCTACAGGTTGTTGCTGATCGCGCTCACCAGCTCTCCGTTGCCGGTGTCCCCGCTGAACTCCCAGAAGAAGGCGCCACCGAGGCCCTGGTTCCTGGCCCACGTCATCTTGGTGGCGATGGTGGCCGGGGTGTCGTAGGACCACCAGTTGCTGCCGCAGTGCGCGTAGGCCGTGCCGGCGATCGTGCCGGTGGCCGGACAGGACGTCTTGAGGACCTTGTAGTCCTCGATGCCCTGCTCGTAGGTGCCCGCCGCGGCGCCCGTGGCGGTGCCGCCCGGGGCGTCCTGGGTGACCCCGGTCCAGCCGCGGCCGTAGAAGCCGATGCCGATGAGCAGCTTGCTCGCGGGGACCCCCTTCGCCTTGAACTTGGCCATCGCGTCGGCGGTGGTGAACCCGGCCGTCGGGATGCCGCTGTACGAGGTGAGCGGGGAGTGCGGGGCGGTCGGACCCTGGGCGGCCCAGGCGCCGAAGAAGTCGTACGTCATCACGTTGTACCAGTCCACGGAGGCCGCCGCGCCCGCGTAGTCGGCGGCGTCGATCTTGCCGCCGGAGGAGCCGTCGGCCGTGGTGGCGGCGGTGACCAGGTTGCGTGCGCCGAACTTGGCGCGCAGCGCCGACATCAGGTTCCTGAAGGCCGCCGCTCCGCTGCTGTCGCAGGACAGACCGCAGGCGTTCGGGTACTCCCAGTCGATGTCGATCCCGTCGAAGACGTCGGCCCAGCGCGGGTCCTCGACCAGGTTGTAGCAGGACTGGGCGAAGGCCGCGGGGTTGGCCGCCGCCTGGGCGAAGCCGCCGGACCAGGTCCAGCCGCCGAAGGACCACAGCACCTTGATGTTCGGGTACTTCGCCTTGAGCTGCCGCAGCTGGTTGAAGTTGCCGCGCAGCGGCTGGTCCCAGGTGTCGGCGACGCCGCTGACGGACTGGTCGGCGGTGAAGGCCTTGTCGTAGTCGGCGTAGGAGTCGCCGATCGCGCACTGTCCGTTGGTGACGTTGCCGAACGCGTAGTTGATGTGGGTGATCTTCGCGGCGGAGCCCGAGGTCACCAGGTTCTTGACGTGGTAGTTGCGGCCGTAGATGCCCCACTCGGTGAAGTAGCCGAGCTTGACCTTGGAGCCGGTGGTCGGGGGAGGGGTGGTGCCGCCCGTGGTGTGCACGGCGACCGCGCCGCTGACCGGTCCGCTCTGGTCGGCGGTGTCGCGGGCCTGGACGGTGTAGGAGTAGTCGGTGCCCGCGGTGAGGCCCGTGTCGGTGTACGACGTGGTCGTCACCGTGGCGACCTTGGCGCCGTCGCGCAGGACGTCGTAGTTCTTGACGCCCTTGTCGTCGGTGGCGGCGGACCAGGCCAGCTTCACCGAGGTGTCCGTGACGCCGGAGGCGGTGGGGGTGCCGGGCGCCGAGGGGGCCGCGTCGCCGGGGACCGTCGTACCGTCACAACTGTCGTTGTTGAGCGTGCAGTGGGACGGGGAGCCGGAGCCCGCGCCGTTGAAGCCGAAGGAGACGGAGGCGCCGGGGGCCAGGGAGCCGTTGTACGACTTGTTCCTGGCGGTCCAGTGGGTGCCGGAGGAGGTGACGTCGGCGTCCCAGGCGGAGGTGACGGACGTGCCGGAGGGGAAGTCCCACTCCACGGTCCAGGAGCTGATGGCGGTGGTGCCGGTGTTCTTCACCGTCCACTTGCCCTCGAAGCCGGTGCCCCAGTCCTGGGTCTTGGCGTAGGTGGCGGTGGCCGTGGCGGCGGCCTGGGCGGGGCTCGCCAGGCCGACCAGCCCGGCCAGCGGCAGCAGCAGGGTCGCGAACCCTGCCGCGGCTCGGTGTCTGAAGCGCATGCTGCGCCTCCTAGGGGGAGTTGGGGGGCGTGACTGAGCCTTCACGCCCACGGTGCCGCGAGAATAGAAAGGTCTGGACCATGGGTCAATAGGTCTGGACCACTCTCGTATACGGCTTCACGCGGCTTCCGGATGCGGCCGCTGGATCCCCAACTCCTGCGCCAGCACGGCGGCTTGGACCCGGCTGCGCAGTTCCAGCTTCCCCAGCAGACGGCTGACGTGCGTCTTGACCGTGGCCTCCGCCCTGTCGAGCCGCTCGGCGATCCCCGCGTTCGACAGCCCCTCCCCGAGGCAGCCCAGCACCTCGCCCATGCGCCGGAGGGTGCCGAGGACGGCGGGGTCGGCCGTCGGCTGCCGCGCCGGTCCGGCGGCGAACTCGGCGATGAGCCGACGCGTCACGGCGGGGCGATGAGCCCCTCGCCGCCGGCCACCGTGCGGACCGCCGTCAACAGGTCCCCCGCCTCCGTGTTCTTCAGCAGAAACCCGGCCGCCCCCGCCCGCAACGCCCCGAACACCTACGCGTCGAGGTCGAAGGTGGTCAGCACCAGGACGTCCGCCAGCCCCTCCGCGACCACCTGACGGGTCGCCGCCACCCCGTCCAGCCGCGGCATCTGCACATCCATCAGCACCCCGTCCGGCCGCAGCTCCCGGGCCGGCGCCACCGCCCGCTCCCCGTCCTCCGCCTCGGCGACCACCTCGATGTCGGGCGCGCTGCGCAGGATGAGGACCGGCCCCGCGCGGACGGCGGACTGGTCCTCGGCGACGAGTACACGGATCACGGAGGGTCTCCTTCGGTGAGGGGGAGTGCGGCGCGTACGGTCCACAGGGCGCTCGGGCCCGGCCTCGAAGGTGCCGCCGAGCAGCGCAGCCCGCTCCCGCATCCCCACGAGCCCCGCCCCGGATCCGGGGGCGCGCGGACCACCGTCCCGGTGGCCGTACGGGCTGCCCACGCGCACGTCGAGGACACCGTCCCGGCGGCCCAGGGACACGGCCACCCGGCCCGGGCAGGCGTGCTTGAGGGCGTTGGTCGGCGACTCCTGGACGATCCGGTAGGCGGCGAGCTCGACCGGCACCGGAACCCGGCCGGGAGCGGAGTCCAGGCGGACGTCGAGGCCGTTGGCGCGGGCGCCCTCGACGAGCGCGGCCAGGCCGTCGAGGGTGGGTGTCGCGGCGGGCTCCCGCTCCCCGCCGCCGTCGCGCAGGATGCCGATCAGCCGCCGCGTCTCCGCGAGCCCGTCGACGCTGTGCCACCTTGGCGGACGTGCTCGCCGACATCTTCGGTCCGCCATCGGACGGCTCAGCGGCCGGTGTCGCGTGAAGTACGCCTTCGAGTTCACCACTGAGGCGCGCCGACAGTGGCAGGCGGTCGACCAGACGACGGCGTTGCGCATCCTGCACGCCCTCAGCCGCCTGGGCGACGACCCCTGTCGCGACGATGCCGACGTGAAGAAGCTGTCGGGCCATGACGACCTGTACCGCCTGGGCGTCGGGGCCTACCGGATCGCCTACGTCATCGACGACGGCAAACTCGTCATCCGGGTAGTCGAGGTGGGGCGCCGCAGGGAGATCTATCGACGCCTGTGAGGGGTGTCAGCGCTCCCCGCCCGGTACCCAGAGCACGTCCCCGGCGTCCTTGTTGGCCGTGCGGGCGAGGATGAACAGCAGGTCGGACAGGCGGTTGAGGTAGGTCGCCGTCAGCGGGTTCATGCTCTCGCCGTGGGCCTCCAGGGCGGCCCACGTGGAGCGTTCGGCGCGGCGGACGACCGTGCAGGCCTGGTGGAGGAGGGCGGCGCCCGGGGTGCCGCCGGGGAGGATGAACGAGCGGAGCTTCTCCAGCCGCTCGTTGAAGAGGTCGCAGTCGGCCTCCAGCCGGTCGACGTAGAACTGCTCGACCCGCAGCGGCGGGAACGGCGGGTTCTCCACCACCGGCGTCGACAGGTCCGCGCCCACGTCGAACAGGTCGTTCTGGACCCGGGTGAGGACCGCGACGACCTCCTCCGGCAGGCCGCCCAGCGCGATCGCCGTGCCGATGACGGCGTTCGCCTCGTTGACGTCGGCGTACGCCGCGATCCTGAGGTCGGTCTTGGCGACCCGGCTCATGTCGCCGAGGTTGGTCGTGCCCTGGTCCCCGGTCCTGGTGTAGATGCGCGTCAGATTGACCATGCCGCCAATCTAGACCGTCCCGGCCGGTCCGCCTCCGTTCGCTCGGTCACGTCGACCCACGAAGATCCAAACGGTGCGAATAGGCTTGAATCGGACAGGAATTGACGACGTGACCGGTGTCTCACGCCGTGAGACGTGAGACGCGTTACTAACCGGTCGCACAGCGCCCCACGAGCGCTAATCTCCGGCCGAGAGCCATACGTGAGCCCTACGGCGAATGCGCCGGATGGTTGACGCCGGTGACATCCGAGGCGAGAGCGGGCAGGGCTTACTCCAAGCGCCGAAACCGCACAGGCCCCAGGGGTCTCACCCCTGCGGGTGAATTCGGTATCGGTTCGCTCACAGACGGCAACCTCCGACCGCTTCGCGCAGTCAGAGCATGCAACACCGGACATCACACCGCGGAGCACGAGACGCACGCTTAGGGGAGCGCTATGCACATCAGGGGCGACCACATCGAGCTGGTCGTCGGGGGCCGCCTCGACGTGCGCAGCGCGGCGGACGCCCGCACGGCCCTGCACACGGCCGTGGACGACGGCGTCGGCGACCTGGTGCTCGACCTGTCCGAACTGGACTCCTGGGACGCCACCGGACTCGGCGTCATCATGGGCGTCCACCGACGGGCCGGCCGCTGCGGCCGCCGCCTGGTGCTGCGCGGCGTACCCCCGCAGATGCAGCGCCTGCTGGTGGCCACCCGGCTGCACCGCATCCTCGCCATCGAGGGCGGCATCGGCGTGGAGTCCCTGCCCCGGGTCTGACCGCGACCGCCCCGGACCGGGGGCCCACCTGCGGCGAAACGTACGGCGGGCACCAATCCTCACCGGACCGTGACGTCTCGGGCCGGGCGGCACCCCGGACTGTCGTGGATACTGGGCCAAGGTTTACGGTTCGTCTGCCCGCCGCCCTCGGCCCTCTACCGAGCGGGCACCGGACCAGAAGCGACAGCGCAGTGTGCAGCGAGGCCGGGAGGGGCTACCGCCACACGACGCTCTTGGGGGGCTATAACCCATGGACCCGACGAACCAGGGGCCCGAGGAGTACGGTCACGAGGACGACGGCCGCGCGCCGCGCCCCCGCCCGCCCAGGGACCCCCTCACGCCCGACTTCGGCGCGCACGCCCCCGGACCCGCCCGCACGGTCCGGGTGGTCGCCGGCGACCACCTGCTCACGGTCAACCCGGTGGACGGCAGCGAGATCGAGCTCTGCCCGCCCACCGAGCGCCCCGGCCGCCCCGCCAAGCGGTCCGCCGAGGAACGCGCCGAGTACGACGAGCTGGCCGCCCGGCCGCCCGCCCCGGCCGGACCCGCCCGGCCGGAACAGCCCCTGCTGGGCCGCCAGGACGAACGCGAACAGCTCGTGCGCCTGCTCGCCCGCGGCCGTTCCGTCCGCCTCACCGGGCCCTCCGGCTCCGGCCGCACCAGCCTCCTCGACCTGGTCGCCGAGGACTGCGAGGACCTCGCCCCCGACGGCGTCGTCCGGCTCTCCGGCTACGGCCGCACCCCGGCCGAACTCCTCCACGACCTCTTCCACACCGTCCACGACGCCGACCGGCACCGCCCCGACCCCGAGGAACTGCGCACCCTCGTCCGCGAGATCGGCGCGGTCGTGGTCGTCGACGACCTCGCCTTCGGCGGCGCGCTCCTCGACGACCTCCTGGACGCCACCCCCGAGTGCGCCTTCCTGCTCGGCGCCACCCCCGACACCCCGCTGCCCTCCGCCGACTCCGCCGTCGAGGAGGTCGTCCTCAGCGGCCTCGACCGCGCCGCCGGCGTGGACGTCATCGAGCGGGCCGTGGGCCGCGCCCTCACCGAGGAGGAGGCCAACTGGGCCGGTGACCTCTGGTTCGAGTCCGAGGGCCTGCCGCTGCGTTTCGTCCAGGCCGGCGCCCTGCTGCGGCAGCGCGACCAGCTCCGCGCGGACGTGGACGCCGTGGACGCGTTCGGCGTGTTCGAGGACGCCCGCCCGCTCACCGCCCCCATCGACGCCGGGGCCGGTGAAGCCGAGGAGATACCCCTGCCCTCCCTCGGCGAGGCCGCCGCGCCCGCCCCGCTGCTCGCCGCACGGCTCAGCGCCTCCGCCCGCGCCACCCTGCGCTTCGCCGTCGCCCTCGACGGCGAGGTCCCGCACCAGGCCCACCTGCCCGCCCTGGTCGGCGACACCCACGCCGACGCCGCGCTCGGCGAACTCGTCGCCTGCGGACTCGTCTCCCCGGTCGGCGTCCGCTACCGGCTCGCCGCCGGCATCCAGACCCAGCTGGAGGCCGCCGGATACGACGACGACATCGAGGCCCGCGCCGCGGCCGCCGCCCAGCACTACGCCTGGTGGGCCGGGCACCCCTCGGTCACCCCCGAACGGGTCTGCGCCGAGGCGGACGCCGTCCTCACCGCCCTCGCCCGCGTGGTGCCCACGACCACCCCGCCCGCCGAGGACGAGGAGGCCACCGCGGTCGGCCTCGCCCGCGCCGCGGCGCCCGCGTTCGCCGCCGGACTGCACTGGAGCGCCTGGGAGAGCGCCCTGCACGAGGGCGCCGAGGCGGCCCGGCTGGCCGGACGGTCCGCCGACCGCGCCTACTTCCACCACGAACTCGGCGTCCTCGCCCTGTGCGGCGGGGACCTCGACCGGGCCCGCTCCGAACTCGAGGCCTCCCTCGGGCTGCGCGGCGCCCTCACCGACAAGCGCGGCACCGTCGCCGGCCGCCGCGCCCTCGCCCTGGTCGCCGACGCCTCCGGGGACGTACCGGGCCTCGCCGCCGCGACGCTCGGCGAGGAGGTGCCCGCAGCCCGCCCCGAGGAGCCCGTGTCCCCGCCGCGCGGCATCCAGGCGGCGCTGCCGACCTATCCGCCGGAGGCCCGGACCGTCGCCCACCGCGCGGTGACCCCGCCGCGCGCCCCGGCCCCGCAGCCCCGGCGCCGGGGCGGCCTCAAGGGCCTCGCCAAGCGCAACCTCGTCGCGGCCGGCGCGGGCGCGCTCCTCGTCGCCGTCCTCGGTACGGTCGTCACGCTCGGCGCGACCTCCAACAACGACGCCGGGGACCCCGCCGACCGAGGCGGCGTCAACCCCTCCGCCAGCACCGGCCTCGACGACGGCGTCGGCTCCGACACCCCGGGCGCCGACACCGGCACCGGCGACACGGGCGCGGCGACCAGCCGGCCCACGGACCCGGGGCCGGACGGGACGATGGGGACCTCGGACGACCCGACACCGTCGGAGTCGCCGTCGGCGACGGAGAGCGGCTCGACGGGGTCGACCGGGGGCGGCTCGCCGTCGCCGTCGCGGTCCACGTCCCCCTCACCGTCGCACTCGACGTCCTCGACGCCGGGGCCGTCGGCATCGAGCAGCTCGGGCTCCGGCGGCTCGTCGTCGCCCTCGCCGTCCGCGTCCGAGACGACGCCCACCACCCCGAGCGACTCCCCGTCCTCCGGCACCTCGGCCAGCGGCACCAGCTCCAGCGTCCCGGTGTCGCCGAGCTCGGCGGACTCCGCCTCCTCCCTCTCCTCGTCCTCCTCCGGGACGGTGATCTGAGGCACCCCCGGGCACGACCGAGGGCCGGGTTCCTCCCCAGGAACCCGGCCCTCGGCCTCGTACGACCGTCCTCAGAACAGCCGCAGCTTGTCGTCCTCGATGCCGCGCAGGGCGTCGTAGTCCAGGACCTGGCAGCCGATGCCGCGGTCGGTCGCGAGGACGCGCGCCTGCGGTTTGATCTCCTGCGCGGCGAAGACGCCGCGGACCGGGGCGAGATGCGGGTCGCGGTTCAACAGCTCCAGATAGCGCGTGAGCTGCTCCACGCCGTCGATCTCGCCGCGCCGCTTGATCTCGACCGCGACGGTCTGCCCCGCCGCGTCCCGGCACAGGATGTCGACCGGGCCGATGGCCGTCATGTACTCACGGCGGATGAGGGTGTAGCCCTCGCCGAGGGTCTCGATGCGGTCGGCGAGCAGCTCCTGGAGGTGTGCTTCCACGCCGTCCTTGATCAGGCCCGGATCGACGCCCAGTTCGTGCGACGAGTCGTGGAGGATCTCCTCCATCGTGATGATGAGTTTCTCCCCGCCCTTGTTGACGACGGTCCAGACGCCTTCCTCGTCACCGGTGCCCTCCTTCAGCGTGCAGGGCGGCGACATCCAGTTCAGGGGCTTGTAGGCCCGGTCGTCCGCGTGGATCGAGACGCTGCCGTCCGCCTTGACCAGGATGAGACGGGGGGCGGAGGGGAGATGGGCGGTGAGCCGGCCGGCGTAGTCGACGGAGCACCGGGCGATGACGAGACGCATGGTCGGCAACGCTATCCGACACCTCGCGCCCCACGCGATTCGCCCTGGAAAACGATCGTTCGGACGCCGGGCGACTCTGGCCGATTGTGTGCCCCGCGGGGACCCCCTATGTGCCCATTCTCCTGGTGCCGTCACGGTCAGTTGCCTACCGTAGTAAACGGGAGGTCGTGATGCGTGTACTCAGCGTTGCGGTGTTTTGGCATGGCGAACTCCCGTGCCCTGTCCGGCAACCCCTGCTCTCTTAGGGGTGCGAGAGGAGAACCCATGTCGCTCGACGTCTCACCGGCCCTACTCGAACAGGCCGAGCGAGGCGAGGTCGACGAAGCTGAATTCGTCGACTGCGTCCGGACCTCCCTGCCCTACGCATGGGAGATGATCAGCTCCCTGGTGGCCCAGCTGAAGGTGGACGGCGGACCTTTCGCCGACAACCAGACGCCCCCGCCGGACGAGCAGGCGCGCGGGCAGCTGCTGCGCGCGCTCGCGAGTGACGCCATACGCGGCGCCCTGCAGCGGCACTTCGGTGTCCGGCTGGCCTTCCAGAACTGCCACCGGGTGGCGGTGTTCCCGTTGGACTCGGCTGTCGACGAGAAGCTCGCCCGCTTCACCTCGGTGCGCAGCCAGGTGCTGAACCAGTCGCCGGAATTCCGGGACTGCTGAGGCATCGGTGTGAGCCTGTCGCTTGCCGCTCCGCCCGCAGGAGGTGCGATCAGTACCGGAGCGGCAAGCTCCCGGCCGTCCCGCCCCGTTCAGCGCAGGTGGGGGAGCACCTCGGCGCCCAGCCGCCGGACGTTCTCCTCCGTGGCCGCCAGGTCGCCCGAGCCCTCCACGAGCAGGGCGAAGCGCGAGATGCCGGTCCGTTCGCAGGTCGCCGCGAGACGGTCGGCGCACAGCTGCGGGGTGCCCACCGGGTGCAGGGCGCAGAGCAGTTCGGTGTACGCCACCGGGTCCCGCATGGAGCGGGGACGGCCGTCGACCGTGACATGGGCGTCGAGCCCCTGCCGCAGCCAGCCCGGCATCGCCTTCACGAGGGTCTCCACCGCGTCCGTGCGCCGGTCCGCGAGCTGGCAGACGCCCGCCGAGACATGGGCCGCGGCCCGCATCTCGTCGCCGGAGCGCCCCGCCGCGCGGGCGTGCTGCCGCCACAGGGCGACCATCTCCGCCTTCTCCTCGTCCCCGACGTGCATCCCGAGCAGCATCGGCAGCCCGCGCTCGGCGGCCAGCCGGACGCTCGCCGACGAGGTGCACGCCACGATCACCTCCGGCCCCCCGGTGTCCGTCAGCGCCTCCGACGGGCGGGGGACGACCGGGACTTCACGGAAGCGGAAGCGCTCGCCGTCGGCTCCCACGGACGGCTCGCGCAGCCAGCGCACCAGCAGATCGAGTGATTCGGGGAACCCCGACTCGTACGCCGCGAGGCCCGATCCGAAGACCTCCAGATCGATCCACGGCCCGCCGCGGCCCACGCCCAGCGAGAACCGGCCGCCGCTCGTCAGATGCAGCAGCGCGGCCTGTTCGCCGAGGGCGACGGGGTGCACGGTGGGCAGGACGCTCACCGCGGTGCCGACCCGGATGCGCCGGGTGCGGCCGAGCAGCAGCGCGGCGAGTGTGACCGCCGACGGGCAGGTGCCGTACGGCACGAAGTGGTGCTCGCCCAGCCAGACCGAGTCGAGGCCCGACTCCTCGGCGACCTCGGCGGAGCGGACCGCGCGGTGCAGTGCCTCTCCCTGGCCCTGCCCGGGGAACTGGGCACCCAACACGAAACTACCAACGCGCATGGACTTTCCTGCTTCCTTGGCTCCGACACGGAGCTCCCCCACCCGGCATAACCGTCTGACACGTGCCGAGGACACGGCCTGGCGGAGAGATTTGCCGATTGTCTGCAGAATGGGGTTCCGGGCAGGGGGACTTGTGGGGATCGGTCCCTTCCGGGTACCCGTGCCGACGCCGCGTACGCTGGACGGGAACCCTGCTTCCTGTATAGCCCCGTGAGGTGTTCCGTGTCCCCGCGTCGCAACCGACCCAAGGGTGCCGATCCGTCCGGCGCGTCCGGCTCGTCCGGCCGGAGCGCCGAGGACGACCGGGCGAGCCGGTACGGCGGCTGGCAGTCCTCGGTGAGCTGGCAGGGCGAGGAGTGGAACGTACGGCACGTGGCCGGTGCGAGCGCGCAGGGCAAGAGCTACCGGTGCCCCGGCTGCGACCAGATGATCCTGGACGGCGTGCCGCATGTCGTCGCCTGGCCCGAGCACGCGGGCGTCGACGACCGCCGGCACTGGCACAAGGCCTGCTGGAACGCGCGGGACCGCCGCAACCCGGGGGTGCAGCGGTCCCGTAACGCGCCTCGCTTCTGAGGGTCCTGCCGACTACCTGGACGGCTACACGTCCCGCTTCTCCAGCAGGGCGAAGGCACCGGCGAGCGCGGCGGCCGTGACACCGAGCGCGATCCAGAGCGGGTCCCAGCCGGAGGGGCCGGTCTCGCTGAGCTGAGTGGAGTACCAGACGCCGAGCTGGCTGGGGATCGAGTACTCGAACAGGGCCTCGCGCAGGTCCTGCAGGGACTCGGAGAACATGAAGATCGCGATGACCAGCGGGGCCAGCAGCAGGCCGATCATGATGGTGATGGCGCCCGCCGAGTGGCGGATGATCGAGCCGACGGCCAGGGACAGCAGTCCCAGCAGCGCGATGTAGAGGGACACGCCGACGGTGGCCTTCAGCCACTCGCCGCCCGAGGGCTCGCGCGCCTCGGTGAACAGCGCCGCGTCCACCATGGCGACCAGTCCCGTGGACACCAGGGTCACCACGAACGCGATCGCGAAGAACACGATGCCCTTCGCGGCGAGGACCCGGCCGCGCGAGGGGCAGGCGACCATGGTGGTGCGGATCATGCCGGTGCCGTACTCGGAGGCGGTGGTCAGGACACCGAGCGTGATGATCGGCATGCTGCCGAGGAGCACCCCGAAGAAGCCGAACGACAGGGGGCTGTCGCCCGCGAGGTCGGACTCGGAGGCGTTCGCGTCGACGATCAGCGCGACCATCATCCCGATGCCGACGACGAGGAGCACGAACACCCCGAGCGTCCACATCGTCGAGCGCACCGACCGGATCTTGGTCCACTCGGACGCGACGGCGTGCCCGAGGTGCGTGCGTACGACGGGAATCGGCGAGGTGTAGCCCGGGACGGCGTACGAGGGACCGGGCGCCCCCTGCCAGCCGGGCGCGGCGGCCTGCGGGACCGGGTGCTGCGGGGTGCTCATCGGGCGTCCTCGGGCTGAGTCGTCGGGGTGGCGAAGGGTTCGGCGGGCGCCTTCGCGAGGGAGGCGGGGGCGAGGGGCCCCTGGCTCGCGGCGGAGGCGGGCGGGGCGGCCGGGGTCGCCTGGGCCGTCGGGGCCGTGGGGGCGGCGGGCGCAGCCGGGGCCTGGTCCCGCGACGCGTCCGCCGTGGGGGAGGGCGCGGGGGAAGGCGTCGGGGAGGGCGCGGTGGCGGGCGTCGGGGCCGCCGGCGCCGGGGCCTGGGCGTACGGGTTGGCGCCGTGGGGCGCCGGGGGCGCGGCGGGGGCGCCGTAGCCGGGGCCGTACGGCTGGGCGGGTTGCGGCGGGGCGTAGCCGTGCTGCGCGGGCGGCGGGGCGTACCAGCCGGGCTGGCCCTGGCCGGGGACCGGCATCGGCGGCGTGACGCCGGGCGGCAGCGGCTGCTGGAGGCCGGCCTTCTCGTCGGTCGTCGAGCGGTAGTCGACGGCGCCCTGCGTCATCCGCATGTACGCCTCCTCCAGCGAGGCCTGGTGCGGCGACAGTTCCCACAGCCGTACGTCCGCGTCATGGGCGATGTCGCTGATCTGCGGCAGCGCCAGTCCGGTCACCCGCAGGGCGCCGTCCTGCTCGGGCAGGACATGGCCGCCCGCCGCCGACAGCGCCCCCGCGAGCTTCTCGCGGAGCTGCGGCTCGGTCTGCGGTGTGCGGACCCGCGCGAAGTCCGCCGAGTTGGCCGAGATGAAGTCCTTCACGCTCATGTCGGACAGCAGCTGACCCCGCCCGATGACGATCAGATGGTCCGCGGTCAGCGCCATCTCGCTCATCAGGTGCGAGGAGACGAAGACCGTACGGCCCTCCGCCGCGAGCGCCTTCATCAGGTTGCGCACCCAGAGGATGCCCTCGGGGTCGAGGCCGTTGACCGGCTCGTCGAACAGCAGCACCTGCGGATCGCCGAGCAGCGCCGCCGCGATGCCGAGCCGCTGCCCCATGCCGAGCGAGAAGCCCTTGGAGCGCCGCTTCGCCACGTCCTGGAGCCCCACCACGCCGAGCACCTCGTCCACCCGGCGGGCCGGGATGCCGGAGAGCTGGGCCAGGGAGAGCAGATGGCTGCGCGCCGACCGGCCGCCGTGCACGGCCTTGGCGTCGAGCAGCGCACCCACCTGGCGGGCCGCGTTCGGCAGCCTGCGGTACGGGAAGCCGCCGATCGTGACCCTCCCCGAGGTGGGGTTGTCCAGGCCGAGGATCATCCTCATCGTCGTCGACTTGCCCGAGCCGTTCGGCCCGAGGAAACCGGTGACCGCACCCGGCCGTACCTGGAAGGAAAGGTTGTACACAGCGGTCTTGTCGCCGTAGCGCTTGGTCAGGCCGACTGCCTCGATCATGCTCCGCACCCATCGACAGGTTCAGGACAGCGGGGCACCACGCCCCCGTAAGGGTTAGGAGCTTATCGAGCCGCTGACGGTTCCGCCCAGCTGAAAGCCGCGACCACGCGGGCGCGCCACGAAGCCCGCTGCCACCGCTGGCAACGGGCTTCGTCCGACGGTCGGCCGGGGTACCCCAGGGTTACCGGGACTGCTGGGCGGGCACTCCGCGGGAGATCGGCTCGTCGTCCGTGACCGGGGCACCGGCCGCGGCCACCGCGGCACCGGTCAGCGTGGCGAGCATCTCGCGGACGTTCGTCAGCTGCGCGTTGATGCTGTCGCGGCGGTTGGTGAGCGCCGCCAGCTCGCGCTCGGATTCCGAACGGATGCGGTCCGCCTTGGCGTTGGCGTCGGCCACGATGTCCTCGGCCTGGCGCTGCGCGGTCTCGACGGTCTGGCGGGCGCGGCGCTCGGCGTCCGTGCGCAGCTTCTCCGCCTCCAGGCGCAGCTGCTCCGCGCGGTGCTCGATCTCCGCGAGCCGCTTCTCCGCCTTCTGCTGACGGGACGCGAGGTCGCGCTCGGACTGCTCGCGGCGCTTGGCCAGGTTGGTCTCGAAGTCGGCGGCGGCCTGAGCGGCCTTGGCGCGGGTCTCCTCGAAGAGGGCGTCCGCCTCCTCACGCTTCGACTGCGCGTCCTTCTGGGCCTCCTGGCGCAGCTGGGCCGCGTCGCTCTTGGCCTTCTCGACGATCCGGACGCCCTCGTCCTCCGCCTTGGCCTTGCGGTCCGCAGCGAACGATTCTGCGTCGTTGCGCACCTGCTGGGCCGCCGACTCGGCGAGCTCGCGGTGCTGCTCGGACGCGCGACGGGCTTCCTCGCGCAGATCCTTGGCCTCCTCCTCGGCGAGGCGGAGGATCTTCTCGACCCGCGCACCGAGCCCGGCGTACGACGGCTCGGCGTCGGTGACCTGGGCCTGGGCGTTCTGAGTCTCGAGGTGGAGCTCCTCGATGCGCTTTTCCAGAGCGGTGATGCGGGCGAGAGCGCTGTCACGGTCGGAGACGAGCTTGGAGATCCGTTCGTCCACCTGAGCGCGGTCGTACCCACGCCGCACTAGCTCGAAGCCGTAGGGGGAAGTGTCGCTCATGGGGTTCCTGTCGAATGAGACCGGTGAGGTGATAGGTGGAATCCTAGGGGCCGGAGCGCTGTGTCATCGAGCGTATGCGTGTTTGATCTGAGGAATGACACCCCTTTTGGGTGGCTGAACCCCACACCCCTTGCCAAAAACTCGGGGTAAGGGGGCAGACTTTAACGCAATCCACACATTCCACTAACCGTCAGAGGTCTTCCCGCCCGCTCGTGGCGCGCCGATGCTCGCCCCCGCCCGCATGCTGCCGTCCTTGTTCGCGGACGGGATCTCAAAGGACTCCAGCGCCTCCAGCACGTCCTGGACCCGGGAGATCTCGGCGTTGATGTCCTCACGCCGCCGCACCAGGACCTCCAGCTCGCGCTTGCCCTCCTCGACCGTGAGCCGCGCCTCGCGGATCGCCTCGGCCTTGAGCTCCTCGGCCTCCCTGATCAGCGCCGACTTCTTCTGCTCGGCCTCCTTCAACAGGCCCTCCGCCTTCTTCACGGCGGCGATCCTGACCTTGCCGGCCTCGGAGTTGGCCTCCGACACCAGCTCCTTCGCCTTGGCCTGCGCCTTGGCCAGCTGCTCCTCGGACGCCTTGATCAGCGCGTCGCAGCGGTCGCCGGTCGACTTCATCGTCTCGGCGGCCTCACGGCGGGCCCGCTCGTGCAGCGACTCGATCTCGGCGGTGATGCGGTCGCGCAGCTCCTCCGCGCGCTCCCTGATCGCGGTGGCGTCCCGGCGGGCGCCGACGAGCAGTTCGTCCGCGTCCGTACGGGCCTTCTCCACACGGGTGTTGCCCTCGCGCGTCGCCTCGGCGATCAGCCGGTCGGCCTCGGTGCGGGCCGCGCCCACCATCGAGTCGGCCTGCGTCTCCGCGTCCGCGGTGGTCTGCAGCGCCTGCTCCTGTGCCTCCGTCAGCAGCTTGTCGACCTCGGCCGTGGTCTCCGTGATGAGCGTGTCGACCTGCTCGGCCGCCTCGGAACGCCGCTTGTTGGCCTCCTTGCGGGCGGCGTCCAGCGTCTCGTCCGCCTCGTCGCGGGCCACGCTCAGCATGCGGTCGGCCTCCGCCGCCGCCTGCGCCTTGACCCGCTCCGACTCCAGCCGGATCCGCTCGGCGGCCTGCTGCGCCGAACCCACCGTCTGGGCGGCCTCCGCCCGCAGCCGCTCCGCGTCGCCGCTCGCGTCCTGGATCAGCTTCTCCGCGCGGGCGACGGACTCGGCACGGACCCGCTCGGCCTCCGCGGCCGTGTCGGCCGTGAGCCGCTCCGCCTCGGCGAGGGTCTCCGTCTGGAGCCGCTCGGCCTCGTTGCGGGCCTCGGTGATGAGGGTGTCCGCCTGGGTCGCCGCGTCCGACCGGATGCGGTTGGCGTCCTCGCGGGCGTCGGCCCGGGTGCGGGCCGCGGCCTGGTCGGCCTCCGCCAGCGCGTCCGACGCCTCCGTGCGCACCCGCTGGGCGTACGCCGACGACTCCGCGCGCAGCCGCTCGGCCTCCGAGATCGCCTCGCCGACCGTGCGCTCGGCCAGTTCCCGCGCCGCCTCGGCGGCGTCGTTCGCCTCGCGGCGGATCCGGCTCGCGTCCTCGCTGGCCCGCTCCCGCTCGGCGTAGGCGTCCAAGCGGACCCGGTCCGCCTCCTCCTCGGCCTCCCGCCGGGTGCGGTCCGCGGCGTGCTCGGCGGCCGAGCGCAGCCCGTTGATCTCCTCCTGGGCCTGCTCGTGCAGCCCGCTCACGGAGTCCCGGACCTGCTGGGCGTGGAGCTCGGCCGCGGCGACCATCTCGCCGGAACGCCGGTCGGCCTCCTCGACCAGCCGGACCGCCTCGGTCTGCGCCTCCTCCACCCGGTTGCGCGCCGACGCCAGCAGCTCCTCGGACTGCGCCCGGGCCCGCTCGCGCTCCTGGTCGGCCTCCTGACGGGCCGAGCCGAGGAGTTCCTCGGCCTCGCGGCGCCGGCGGACGGCCTCCTCCTGGGCGGCGTCCAGCGTCTCGGTCGCCTCGTCGGCCAGCCGCTCCGCGGCCGCCGTGGCCTCCGCGCGCACCCGGTCGGCGAAGTCCTGCGCCTCGCTCCTGAGCCGTTCCGCCTCGGCCGCGGCCTCCGACCTCAGGCGTACGGCGACGGCCTCGCCCTCGGCCCGCGAGGCGGACGCGTCGGCCGCGGCCTCGGTGCGCAGCCGGTCGATCTCGTCGGCGGCCTGCTGCTGGAGTGTGCGGATCCGCTCGGCGGCCTCGGTGCGCAGCCGATCGGTCTCCTCGGCGGCCTCGCGGCGGATCCGCGCGGCCTCCTCACGCGCGTCCGTCAGCGCCTGCTCGGCGGACGCCAGCCGCGACTCGGCCTCCGTGTGCAGCCGGGTCAGCTCCTCGGCGGCCTCCGCCTGCCGGGCCTCGACCGCGCGCTCGGCCTCCTGGCGCAGCTCCTCCGCCGCGCGCTCGGCACCGGAGGTGATGGTCTCGGCGAGTTCCACCGCCTCCTCGCGGGAGCGCTCGGCCTCGGCGCGGGTGCGCTCCAGGGTCTCCTCGGCCTGCCGGCGCAGGGTGGTGGCGCGCTCGATGGCCTCGGTGCGGACCTTCTCGCTGTCCGCCGTGGCCTTCTGCCGCAGCTCGTCCGCGTCGGCCTTCGCCTTGGACAGCAGCTCCTCGGCCGACCGGGCGGCCTCCTCGATCTGCTGGACGGCCTCCCTGCGGGCCTCCGCGCGGATCTTCTCGCCCTCGGCGACCGCGTCGGAGCGCAGCTGCTCGGCCTCGCCGCGCAGCCGGCGGGCCTCCTCCTGGAGCTCGACCGTCTTGGCGCGGTACTCCTTGGTGTCGTCCTTCGCGGAGCCCTTGAGCTGCTCGGCGATGTCGTGCGCCTCGGCGCGCAGCCGGTCGGCCTCGTTCTCCGCCTCCCGGCGGATCCGCTCGGCCTCCTCGGCGGCGGCCTTCGTGGTGCCCCGCGCCTCCTCCTGCGCCTTGTTGAGGACGTCCTCGGCGGTCTTGGCCGCCTTCGACAGCTGGGTGGCGCTCTCCTCGGCGGTGATCGTCCGGGCCTTCTCGGAGGCCTCCGCGACGATCTTCTCGGCCTCGGCGCGGGCGTCGGCGACGATCTGCTCGGCGTCCGCCTTGGTGGTCTCGGCCTCCTGGCTGGCCTCGGTGACCAGCCGGGCGACCTGCTCCTTCGCCGTACGGGTGCGCTGCTCGTTGGTGGCCTCGGCGCTCGCGAGGGCCTTCTCGGCGGCGGCCTTGGCCTCGGCGACGACCTTCTCGGCCTCGGACTGCGCCTTGCGCAGTGCCTCCTCGGCCTCGGCCATCCGCTGCTCGGCGGCCCGGCTCAGTTCACCCGCCTGGCGGCGCGCCGAGTCCGACTCGGTCGCCGTGGAGGAGCGCAGCGCCTCGGCGTGCTCGGTGGCCTCCTGGGCCTGGGTGGAGGCGGCGTTCAGCAGCCGCTCGGCGTCGGTGCGGGCGCGCAGCAGGAGCTGCTCGGCCTCCGCGCGGGTCTGCTCCGCGTCGGCCTGGAGCCGCTGGCGGGCCTCCGCCGCCACTCGTTCGGCCTCGGCGCGGGCGGCGGCCACGGCCTGCTCGGCCTCGGCGCGCGACTCCTCCAGCAGCCGGCGGGCCTGGGCCTCGGAACGGGCCCGCAGCTGCTCCGCCCACGCCACGTTCTCGTTGACGTGCGACTCGACGGTCTGCCGGCGCTCCGCCAGTTCCTGGTCGAGCTGCTGGCGGCGGCTGACGGCCTCCTGGTGCAGCTCCGCCTGGAGCCGGGCGGCCTGCTCGGCGTGCTCCTGGAGGATGCGCTGGGTCTGCGCGCGGACCTGGCTCAGCTCGCGTTCGGCGTCCTGGCGCAACTGGTCGGCCTGCATCTGCGCGTTGCGCAGCATCTGTTCGGCCTGGTACCCGAGGTCGCCGCCGTCGAAGGACGGCCGGGACATGAGTGTGCGGCGCGCCTCGTGCAACTTGGCGCGCAGCACCTCGACCTGGTAGCCGAGGTCCTCGGCATGCTGGATCGCCTTCTCACGCTCGGTCTTCAGCCGCTTCATCTCGGCTTCGAACCGTGTGAGGTGGTCGACGTCAGCCGCCGGTTCCCGCTCCTGGCTCTCGTAGCCCCGCACTGCGCGGTCCCATCCGTCCCTGGTCGCAAGCTTGCCGAACGAGCTCCCGTCCATCCGCCGAACGGGGCCCCCGGGGAATGGTGTCAGATCAACGACGGAGCATGGGCTGCTGCCCCGACGCTCGTCCCCCGAAACCCGGACCCCGGCAACGTCCCGCCGTCCAAGGCAGCAGGACCGGCCGCCCTGGTGGAGCGACGACCGCCCCCAACCCTACCGGCCCATATGTACGAGGGTCAGTGCTCAGGTGACTCAACAGGTGCCGAAGTGACCAGTTCTGTCAGTACTCCGTGGCAATCCTTGGGGTGCAGGAAGGTGATTCGTGACCCCATGGAGCCGCGTCGCGGCTCTTCGTACAGAACGCGTACGCCCTTGGAGCGGACGTCCGCGGCCTCCGCGTCCACATCCGCCGTACCGAAAGCGATGTGGTGGACGCCCTCGCCGTTCTTGTCGAGCCACTTGGCGACGGTGGAGTCCGGGCGGGTCGGCTCCAGGAGCTGCAGGTAGGAGGCGCCGCCGTCGGAGGTCTCGTTGATCTTGAGCATGGCTTCCCGGACACCCTGCTCCTCGTTGACCTCCGAGTGGAACACCTCGAAGCCGTACGTGGAGCGGTAGAACTCGACGGTCGCGTCGAGGTCGTGACAGGCGATCCCGATGTGGTCGATTCGCGTCAGCATGGTGTTAGTGGAGCGCGGCGGAGGTGGTTACGCAACGTGCGCGCGATCACACTGAAGGGCGGATGACGGCACGGAGTGCCACTCAGTACATTCGAAGTAAACCCTCGTTCACTCCTCGGCGCGTGCAGGCCGGTAAGGGGAATCGCAGCTCATGACTGGATCTACTGGAACGAACAGCAGGACCTCGGTGATCGTCGCGGGCGCGCGCACGCCCATGGGGCGGCTGCTGGGCTCGCTGAAGTCCTTCTCCGGAGCCGACCTCGGCGGCTTCGCGATCAAGGCCGCGCTGGACCGCGCCGGGATCGGCGGCGACCAGGTGCAGTACGTGATCATGGGCCAGGTGCTCCAGGCCGGCGCGGGCCAGATCCCGGCCCGTCAGGCCGCCGTCAAGGCCGGCATCCCGATGAACGTCCCGGCGCTCACCATCAACAAGGTGTGCCTGTCCGGCCTCGACGCGATCGCGCTGGCCGACCAGCTGATCCGCGCGGGTGAGTTCGACGTGGTCGTCGCGGGCGGCCAGGAGTCCATGACCAACGCCCCCCACCTCCTGCCGAAGTCCCGCGAGGGCTACAAGTACGGCGCGATCGAGATGCTCGACGCCATGGCGTACGACGGTCTCACGGACGCCTTCGAGAACATCGCCATGGGCGAGTCCACGGAGAAGCACAACACGCGCCTCGGCATCCAGCGCCCCGAGCAGGACGAGATCGCCGCGCTGTCCCACCAGCGGGCCGCCGCCGCGCAGAAGAACGGGATCTTCGAGGCCGAGATCACCCCGGTCGAGATCCCGCAGCGCAAGGGCGAGCCGGTGGTCTTCAGCAAGGACGAGGGCATCCGCGGCGACACCACCGCCGAGTCCCTGGGCAAGCTGCGTCCGGCCTTCACCAAGGACGGCACGATCACCGCCGGCTCCTCCTCCCAGATCTCCGACGGCGCAGCCGCGGTTGTCGTGATGAGCAAGGCCAGGGCCGAGGAGCTGGGGCTCGCCTGGATCGCCGAGATCGGCGCCCACGGCAATGTGGCCGGCCCGGACAACTCGCTCCAGTCCCAGCCCTCCAACGCCATCACGCACGCCCTCGCGAAGGAGGGCCTCGGCGTCGCCGACCTCGACCTCATCGAGATCAACGAGGCCTTCGCCGCGGTCGCGGTCCAGTCAATGAAGGACCTCGGCGTGTCCACGGAAAAGGTGAACGTCAACGGGGGTGCGATCGCCCTCGGCCACCCGATCGGCATGTCCGGCGCCCGGCTCGTGCTGCACCTCGCCCTGGAGCTCAAGCGGCGCGGCGGCGGTGTCGGAGCGGCCGCGCTGTGCGGCGGCGGTGGCCAGGGCGACGCGCTGATCGTGCGCGTGCCCAAGGCCTGAGCCCGCGGCCCGGGCACGCGGTAGACCCCCTTCGGAACGGAGCTTTGATGCAGGACGTCCCCTCGCTGGTCGCCCAGGCCAGGGAAGGCCGACCCAGGGCCGTGGCCCGGCTGATCTCCCTGGTGGAGGGGGCGTCCCCGCAGCTCCGCGAGGTCATGGCGGCCCTGGCTCCGCTCACCGGCAACGCCTACGTCGTGGGCCTCACCGGTTCCCCGGGCGTCGGCAAGTCCACCTCGACGTCCGCGCTGGTGACGGCGTACCGCCGACAGGGCCGGCGGGTCGGCGTCCTGGCCGTCGACCCGTCGTCGCCGTTCTCCGGCGGCGCCCTGCTCGGCGACCGGGTCCGGATGGCCGACCACGCCTCGGACCCCGGCGTCTACATCCGCTCCATGGCCACCCGGGGTCATCTGGGCGGCCTCGCCTGGTCCGCCCCGCAGGCGATCCGGGTGCTGGACGCAGCGGGCTGCGAGGTGATCCTGGTCGAGACGGTCGGCGTCGGCCAGTCGGAGGTCGAGATCGCCTCCCAGGCGGACACCAGCGTCGTCCTGCTCGCCCCCGGCATGGGCGACGGCATCCAGGCGGCCAAGGCCGGCATCCTGGAGATCGGCGACGTGTACGTCGTCAACAAGGCCGACCGGGACGGCGCCGACGCCACCGCCCGGGAACTGAACCACATGCTGGGCCTCGGCCAGCCCCGCAGGCCCGGGGAGTGGCGCCCGCCGATCGTCAAGACGGTGGCCTCCCGGGCCGAGGGCGTCGACGAGGTGGTCGAGGCCCTGGAGAAGCACCGGGCCTGGATGGAGGAGCACGGCGTCCTCACCGAGCGCCGCCGTGCCCGCGCCGCCCACGAGGTCGAGACGATCGCCGTCACGGCCCTGCGCCGACGTATCGGCGACCTGCACGGCGACCACCGCCTCGGCGCCCTGGCCGACCGGATCGTCGCGGGCGAACTGGACCCCTACCGCGCGGCGGACACCCTGATCGCGGGCCTCACCGCGAGCTGAGCCCTCGTCACGCGGGCGCCGCCCTGCTCGGGCTCGTCCACCGTGGCCGAGGGGTGCCGGCCCTGTTCGGCGGTACCGCCGTCTTCACGCTGCCCGGGCAGCCCCTGCCGGGCGCTCCGCGGGGCTGCTCCGACGCGCCCACTGCCTCGACGGCGTCGCCGAGCACTTCTCTTCGTCGCCGGGCCCTGCTCGCGCGTTCCTGATGGGCGCGTTCCTGATGGACGCGAGGACGGCCGCCCTCGTGACCTCCCCGGCGCACGGAGCCGTGCCCTGGCGCGACGCGCCCGGCTGACGGCTGCCGCTGCTCACGGCGGGACTCGGACTGGCCCTGTGCGCCGCCGAAGTGGCACCCGGTGCCGTCTCCCGGCTGCCGTCGTCGTGGCCGTCAACGCGGACGAACGCCGCCGGGCGGAGCTTCGTCCCTGTCCGGGCTCCGCCCGGCGGTCGCGCGGGTGGTTACGGGCGTCCCCGCTGACCGCGCAGGTGCTCCGCGATCGGCTTCAGGGACGTGTCGAGGTCCGCGAGGGCCTCGGGGGTGAGGAGGTCGATGAAGTGCCGCCGCACGGATGACACATGGTGCGGGGCGACCTTCATCATGGTCTCCATGCCGTGCTCGGTCAGGACCGCGTAGAGCCCGCGACGGTCGGACTCGCAGTTCTCGCGCCGGACCAGGTTCGCGTTCTCCATGCGGGTGATCTGGTGCGAGAGACGGCTCTTGGACTGGAGGGTGGCGGACGCGAGGTCGCTCATCCGCATCCGGACGTCCTCCGACTCGGAGAGGTTCACCAGGATCTCGTAGTCGTTCATGGTCAGGCCGAACGGCTGCAGGTCCTTCTCGAGCTGGTACGTCAACAGCCTGTTGACCTCCAGGTGGGTGCGCCAGGCGCACTGCTCCGCATCGGTCAGCCAGCGCGTGGCCGTTTCGGTCTCCATATGTGAAGTCTACCTAAAATGTTGAAAGGCGAACTAGCGAGGGTGGTGTGACGGTGCGCACGCGTTCGATGTCACACTCCGCAGACTACCGCTCACAGCCCGAAGCGACGCTGGAGATCACCCAGCTGTCCGGGAAGGCGCGGTACACCGCTCTGACCGCCGTGCCCACCCGGGACGCCGGGCATTCCGCCCCCTCCGGGTACCCCCGGCTCGTGCGGAACGGTCCCCGTGGCCTGCTCCGCCATGAGGGTCTCGGTCGACTGCAGCAGCACCGTGCCGGCGCCGACGAACTCGAACTGGTGCTCTTCCCCGGAGGCCCCGCCGAGGCCCGTCAGCGCACGTAGACCGCCCATGACACCCGTCATGTACCCGTGGTCGTAGTGATGGCACGGGGAGGGGCAGTCGGCCCAGCCGACGAGTGCCTGGGGATCCACCCGGAGGGGAGGTTCCATGAACACCACCGGGCCGTTGGATGCGGCCACGAACTTTCCGGTTCCGATCAGCGTGAGAAATCCCGGCACGATCGACTGCTTGAGGGACAGAGTTGGCTGAAAAGCAAGCAGATTGCCCGAGCGAATGGTCAGGTTGCCGTCGTCCAGGTCGTACGAGTTCACGTCGAAGGCCCGGTCGGCGAGGAGCATCTTGCCCGAGCCCTCCGCCACGACCCAGTCGCTCGCGTGCAGAGGCGAATGGAACGAGGTGCGCACCAGCCGGTCCAGCCGGCCGTGCCCGATGCCGTTGAAATCGATCGACCCGTAGTAGGCGATCATCTTCCCCTTCTGGAGGAACCACTGGCTCCCCTTCAGTTCCACGCAGAAGGTGTAGTGGTTGACGTTGTCGTCGACCGGGAGGGTCATCGGGTCGTACACGGTGGGGCCGGCGGGGCCCATGCCCGGGTGGTGGCTCACAGCTTCTCCTCCGACGCCTGGACGAACACCGCACCGCTGCCGCTGAGCTCCAGCTGGAACGCCTCGCCGGAACCGCGCCCCACCATGTCCCGCCAGCCGAGCGCCGTCGACAGCTTGTTGCGGACGTCGCCGTGATGGGCGACGTAGGCCTGCGGATCGACATGGACGGGACGCTGTGGGGTGATCGGGATCTCGAAGACCCCGCCGTGGGCCATCACGGCGACCGCGCCGTGCCCCTTGAGGGTGGTGGTGAACAGGCCCTGGCCGCTGATCTGCCCGCGCACCATGCCCATGACGCCGCCCTGCGAGCCCAGGAACATCGTGCCCTGCTGGAGGGTGCCCTCGAAGGCGAGCAGGCGGTCCGCCTCGACGTACAGGGTGTCGCCGGTGAGCCGGATGACCTGGACGTGGTGGCCGCCGTGCCCGAAGAAGACCGTGCCGCTGCCCTCGACCGTCATCAGCGGGGTGTCCTCGTTGGCCAGCCGTCTGCCGATCATGGACATCACACCGCCCTGACCGCCCTGCAGGTTGGGGGTGAAGGAGACCTCGCCGCGGTACGCCAGCATGGCGCCGCGCTGACTGAACAGCCGCTGCCCCGGCACGACCGTCGCCTCGATCATCTTGGAGTTGAGCTCTCGGAAGGTCACCTCAGACGTCCCCCGCGATCGTGTTGCGCTCGCTCGGCTGGACGTACACCAGGCCGTCCCCCTCGAAGCGGATCTGGAAGGCCTCGCCGCCGCCCTCACCCAGGAACGTGCGGAACGTCACACCGGACTGGAAGGACTGACGGACGTTCCCCTGGTGGGCGATGTACGCGCCCGGGTCGACGGTCAGCGGGTACTGCGGGCTGACCCGCAGCACGACGGCCGGTCCGTCGGAGGTGATGGCCGCCTGGCCGTGCCCCTCCACCGTCGTGGTGAACAGCCCGTTGCCCTGGGAGGCGCCGCGCAGGCCGGTGAAACTCGTCCCCGTCCGCAGGCCCGCGTCCGTCGCGAGCAGATTGCTCGACTCCACGAACAACGTGTCCCCCTGGAGGCTGACGAGGTTGATCTCGGAGGCGCGGTCGGCGAACCAGCACGTCCCCTGTCCTCTCACCTCCATCACGGTCATCTGTTCGCCGGTGAGCCGCCGGGTCACCATCCCCCGGATCCCCTCACCGCCGCCACTGAGCTTCTTGAAGGCCATCTGACCGTCGTACGCGACCATCGAGCCGTTCTTCGCCTTCACGGCGTCCCCGGTCATGTCGACGGCGAGCACCTTGCTGCCTTGCAGTCGGAACATCGCCACGCTGCGAAAGGTAGCGGCCCCGCGGGTGCGCCGAACAGCACCTGTGGGTGGAGAACGACCCTGAGCGCACCCCTAGGGGGACCGTTTGCCACAATGGACGGACCCTTGTGCGTGCGTTCACAAGCGAACCGACCGACCTGAACCACCCGAAGTCCCCCCGAAGCCCCCCGATGTCCCCCTGATGTCCCCCGAAGGTGACCCGTGGACCTGAAGACCGCCTCCGCCCTCCGCCGCCTACGACTGGTCTCCGCCCCGGAGGCCGTCTCGTTCCTGCTGCTGCTCGTCTGCTCGGTGCTGAAGCGGACCACGGACTTCAACGCGGTGCCGGTGATGGGCATGGTCCACGGCATCCTGTTCGTCCTGTACGTGCTGTTCTGGGCGGACGCCTGGAACCGCGCCAAGTGGTCCCTGCGGACGGCCGCCCTCTACTTCGTCCTCTCCGTCCTGCCGACCGGCGGCTTCTTCGCCGAGCGCAGGCTGCGCCGCGAGGCCGAGAGCGCGGTCGACGCCGCCCTCGCCGCCCGTGCCCGCAAGGAAGGCGTGGTGAACGCGTGATCGTCGCCTTCTCCGTCACCCCGCTCGGCGTCGGCGAGGAGGTGGGCGAGTACGTCGCCGACGCCGTCCGCGTGGTCCGCGCGTCCGGCCTGCCCCACCGCACCGACGCCATGTTCACCTCCGTGGAGGGGGACTGGGACGAGGTCATGGACGTCGTCCGGCGCGCCGTGGCCGCCGTGGAGCAACGCGCCCCGCGCGTCTCCCTCGTCCTCAAGGCCGACATCCGCCCCGGAGTGACGGACGGTCTGACGTCGAAGGTGGAGACGGTCGAGCGCCACCTGGCCGACTGAGCGGCCCCCTCCCCGCGGCCGCCCCCCCCGTGAAGGGCGGCCGCGGGGCGGCTCACCGCCGTGCGGACGCGCGCCGCAGGTACTGCCGCACCGCCCGCTGGGCCACCGGGCCGAGTTCCTCCAGCGCGGCGACCAGGAGGCCGAGCTGCTGCAGCGCGTCGAGCGCGGAGGTGGCGCCGGCCGCGTCGACCCCTTCGTACAGCTCGATCCCGACGAACGAGGCCGCGACGGCCCGGGCGAGGCCCGGGGGATCGGTGAACTCGCCGAACGGGGTGCCGGTGAGCACGCGTTCGAGGACCTGCTCGATCTCCGCGACCCACAGGTCGAGGCCCGCCGCCGTGGCCGGGCCGAGTGTCGCGTGGGTCGGGGCGCCGGCCAGCAGCTGGCCGAGGAGCGCCACATGGCCGCCCGCGCGCTCCCGGTCATGGATCTCGCGCCCCAGGGCGAGGAGTTCCGTCAGCGAGGCGACGGCGGCGAGACGAGGCCGGTAGCGCGCCACCGTGCGCTCGGCGCCGTAGCGGCAGGCCGCCGCGAGCAGTTCGTCCACCGAGCCGAAGTAGTAGAAGACCAGCGCCTGGTTGACACCGGCGGCCGCCGCGATCGTCCGCGCCGACGCCTTGGCGATGCCCTGCTCGGTGAGCGTGCGCAGGGTGCCTTCCAGCAGCTTGGTCCTGGTGTCCGGACCGGTGCGCGGTGCGGGGCTCAATCGGGTGCCTCCGTGCTCGGGAAATGGTCGATACGGGTGAAATTCCGGTGCATCACAGGCCCCAGCGGTGGCGCTCCGACGGGTCCTGTGGTTGCGCCCGGACCCGTCGAAGCGGACCCGGATGTGCGCCCCCATGAAGATCGTCATACGAATTCCCCAGGTCGGGGCCTGTTTGAGCGATCGCTCAAACAGCTCGCGAGGGACGGTACACCCGTTTGAGCGGTCGCTCAATAGGGCGACCGGGGGACGGGTTTCGACCCGAGGGGCGCTGGCTAATCTCTCCCGGTGTCGATCAAGTCCTGTGTGATGAACCGTTGTTCGGCCGCCGTGCTCCTGGCGGCCGCGCTGGCCCTTCTCGCGTCCGGAGCCGGAACGCACCCGCGTGCGGGACACCCCGGCCACGCGTGCGTGCTCGCCCCCGGCGAGCTGACCGTCGACGACCTGCCCGCCGGCTCCTCCGCGACCCGCTGCGGCGCCGTGGGCCGTCTGGTCACCCACGGCGGCGCGGGCCTCACGGTCCCCGAACCCGGCACCGAGGTCAGCGTCGACTCCCTCACGGCGGACGGTTCCAGCCGCGGCTTCACCCTCGCCGTCGCCGCCGACGGCACGGTGTCCTACGGCTACGACGACGGCGAGGACGGCGGCACGGGCGGCCACCCGGCGGACGGCGAGGGCGACCGCAGCCACGCCGGCGCCCGGCACCGGCCCTCGCCCAAGGGCGCCCGTCCGCCCCGCCTCACCGGCAGCCGCGCCGACGCCCCCGCCCCCTGCGCGGACACCGCCTACTCCGTGGCCGACCGCAAGGAGTACGGCACGTACGAGTGGTTCATCGGCGACGGCCCCCAGCCGGGCGACCTGCCCCGCCGTCAGGTCCGCCAGGCCTTCGAGGACGGCATCACCGCCATCATCCGGGGCCGCAACGCCTGCGGACTCGCCGACACCATCAGCGCCCGCGCCAGGTTCCTGGCCGCCACCGGCCACGAGGCCGGGATCGACCAGATGGCCCGCTGCACCTTCAGGGACGGCATGAACGTCTGGGACGCCGGGGACCTCAGCAGCGACAGCGTCGCCACGACCTGCTCCTGGAGCCGCCCCGTCTCGCGGGGCCCGGACCGGCTGATCGAGGCCGACGTCCGCTTCAACATCCACGACTACACCTTCACCGACGACCCGACGGAGGCCTGCGAGGACGCGTACGACATCCGCAGCGTCGCCACCCACGAGGCCGGCCATGTCTTCGGCCTGGGCCATGTCGGGCAGGGCCACGAGAACCTCACGATGTTCCCGAGCTCCTTCTCCTGCTCCACCACCGCCCGCACCCTCGGCAAGGGGGACGTGCTGGGACTGCGCAGCATCTACTGAGAGATCTACTGAGAGATCTACTGAGAGCCGCCGTCGACCGCCGCCGTCCGCCGCACGTGCCAAGACCCTGCGCGCGATCCGGCGGACCGAAAGCCGAGACAGGGCTGACCACCATATGACCGGCGGGTAGGGTCGATTCCGTGCCGAAGCCGCTCAGTCTCCCCTTCGATCCCATCGCCCGCGCCGACGAGCTCTGGAAGCAGCGGTGGGGCAACGTGCCGTCCATGTCGGCGATCACGTCGATCATGCGCGCGCACCAGATCCTGCTCGCCGAGGTCGATGCGGTGGTCAAGCCGTACGGGCTGACGTTCGCCCGCTACGAGGCACTGGTGCTGCTCACCTTCTCCAAGGAGGGCGAGCTGACCATGTCGAAGATCGGCGAGCGGCTCCAGGTGCACCCCACCTCGGTGACCAACACCGTCGACCGCCTCGTGAAGTCGGGCCTGGTCGCCCGGCGCCCCAACCCCAACGACGGCCGCGGCACCCTCGCCGTCATCACCGACAAGGGCCGCGAGGTCGTCGAGGCGGCCACCCGTGACCTCATGGCGATGGACTTCGGGCTCGGCGTGTACGACGCGGAGGAGTGCGCCGAGATCTTCGCGATGCTGCGCCCGCTGCGGGTCGCGGCACGCGACTTCGACGAGGACTGACCCGGCCCAAGATCTACCGGAACGGGCGGTTACGCTCGACGGCATGAAGAAGAGCGTGCTGACCCGCTACCGCGTGATGGCCTACGTCACCGGTGTGCTGCTGGTCCTGCTGACCCTGGGCGTGATCGCCAAGTACGTGCTCGACCTCGACGGCGCAGACAGCTTCACCCGCGCCGTGGGCATCGCGCACGGCTGGCTGTACGTCGTCTACCTCGTCTTCGCCTTCGACCTGGGTTCCAAGGCGAAGTGGCCGGTCGGCAAGCAGCTGTGGGTGCTGCTCGCCGGCACCGTGCCGACGGCCGCGTTCTTCGTGGAGCGCAAGGTGACGCGCGAACTGGAGGAGCGGGTCGCCGACGCCGCCCCGGACGTCGTCAAGGCGTAGCCCCGGGCGCGTCCGCCGCACCCGGCGAGTGCTACGGAGACCGGGATCGGGGTCACCGACGCGTTCAAGGCGCTGAAGGCGCTGGACAACGTGGACCCGGAGACCCTGGCCCAGATCGAGCGCACTGTGAAGGCCTACGAGGACGCGCGCACGGCGTGCAAGCTCAACAGCTTCCCCGGCACGACCGAGGTGGTCCTGGCCGACGGCAGCCGCAAGGCGATCCGTGACGTGCGGTTCGGCGACCTGCTCCTGGCCACCGACCCGCTCACCGGCCGCACCCAGGCCGAGCCGGTCACCCGCACGTTCTCGCACCCGACCGAGGACCTGCTGGACATCACCCTGGCGGACGGCGGCCGTCTGACGAGCACGCCGGGCCACCGCTTCTACGTCACCGGCCGGGACTGGACCCTCGCGGCCGACCTGCGCGCCGGTGACACCCTGCGCACACCTCCGACGGAACCCTCCGTACCGTGGCCGAGGTGCGGGACCGGGCCGACCGTGCGCCCCGGACGGTCTACGACCTGACGGTGTCCGGCCTGCACACGTTCTACGCGGTGGCGGGCAGCACTCCGGTGCTGGTCCACAACTGCAACGACATCGTGCTCGACGGAGCCAAGTTCCCCGGCCTGGCGCACACGATCACCGAGCACGTGACGCCCGACAGGCTGGCGGCCGAGGCCCTGGCCGCCCAGAAGACGGCCAAGTACGGCAGGGACACGCCGAACAGCGTGTGGGTGAACCAGGACACGGCCCAGAAGGTCGTCGACGCCGCCCTGAAGGACAAGGCGAGCATGATCACCAACTGGCTGCGGGGCAACAAGACCGAGCTGGACTGGTCGGGCTTCTTCGGACCGAGGGACAGTTCCCTCGGCACGGTGTACTACGCCAACGGGACCGCGGCGGGCCGGGCCCCCACGGCCGCCGGCAACGGCTACTACATCAAGCTGGTGAGGGCACCGAAGGGGCCGGGCATTCCGAAGCACCCCCGGGGCTACTACGTGCAGACCTGCTACCCGAAGTAAGGTCCCGAGCGAGGAGGAGACACACGTGCAACGCTTCACCGCGTTCGGTTTCGGCGTCCCGTGGGTGATGGGCTTCTTCCACCAGGACTGGATCCACGACGGGCCCACGGCCGTCGACGTCGTGGCGAAGCACCTGGCGGAGGAGAGCGACGAGGAGGTCCTGGCGGTACGCCGGGACGCACATACGCTCGCCGGCCACCTGCCCTCGGAGACGCTCGAGGTCCTGTGGACCGCCGGAGCCCAGTACATGCCGGGTTTCGTGGGGATCACGGGAGCCGAGTGGACCGAGACGGTCGTCGGTCTGTGCGACGCCCGGCTGTCCGAGCGGCCGGACGCGCGTCCCCTCACGGGCGCCGACACGGAGGACGGCTGGTCCCAGCGTGAGGCGGTCGTGGCCGAGATCGAGCGGGCGGGGTTCCTGGCCGCCGAGGTGCGGGCGGCGCTCGTCGAGTGCGCTCGCCACTGCACCCCGGACCTGGCCTTCCGCGTCCTGCTCAATGCGGTGGAGCACGCTCCCGGCGCGACGCTGTCCCCGGAGCAGTACCAGGGGATGGAGGCCATCGGGACGGCCCTGCACTACGGCGAGTTCGTGGTGGACCGGGTCCGCTTCCTGGTGGAGACGCCCTGACCGGGAACTGACCGCGAAACCGGGGCCCGCACTCACCATGTTCTGTTCCAGCTTTGGCTAATGCGGTGGCGTGGCGGGCGCTGGCGGAGGGTCCGCACTCTGCTGGGCGCGGGCCCTTTCGCATGGGACGAGCGAGGGCCCGTGGTGCGGGAGAGTGCCGAAAAGCAGGCGTCAGATCGTTGTGGCTGCGCTCAGGCCGTTCAGCAGGAGCCGGGTGAAGGCCTGGGTCCACTGTGTGTCGACGGGCTCGGCGCTCACCAGTGACCGATGGACGACCGCTCCGGCGACGATGTCGAAGATGAGGTCGGCGGTGCGTGTGGCGTGCTCCGAACCTGATTCCGGGGGGAGCTCACCTCGGGCCTGCGCCCGGCTGCGGCCCTCCAGGACGAGGTGTTTCTGCGGCTCCACGATGGAGGAGCGGATGCGGGCGCGCAGGGCCTCGTCGCGGGTGGACTCGGCGATCACGGCCATCAGCCCGCTGCGGGCCTCCGGCAGCGCAAGGATCGCCGCGAACTGCAGGACCACGCCCTCGATGTCGGCGGCCAGACTGCCCCGGTCGGGGAGTTCCAGTGCGGCGAACAGCTCGGCCACCGCGTCGACGACGAGTTCGTTCTTGCCGGCCCAGCGGCGGTACAGGGTCGTCTTCGCCACCCCCGCGCGCGTCGCCACGTCCCCCAGGGTGAGTTTCGACCAGCCCAGCTCGACCAGCGCCTCCCGGGTCGCGGCCAGGATCGCGGTGTCCGCGGCGGCGCTGCGCGGGCGGCCGGCGCGGCCGACGGGGGTGCGGCTCTGCATGGACCGACCATAACCGCAGGTTTCGGACCCGCCAGTCCCCCGGTCGCCGTGAGAGAGATCACCGGGAACCCATGGTGCAGCGGCACTCGGTGCCATTACGATACGACTCGTAGCGAAAGCGTGCGACGCCGCTCCGCGCCACTCGTGACGGACGTTTCACGAACCGGGGACGCGGGCGTGGGGTGGGGACCCCGACGCCTGGGCAGGACGCTTTCGGAACGCTTTTCGCCTACGCGCGCGGACGGGGGAGGATAGGCGCATGCAGCCACGGAACATGTCCATGAGCGGAGTCGTCGACCTCGCCGCGGTGAAGGCGGCCCAGGAGGCCAAGGCGAAGGCGGAGCAGACGCGCGCCGAAACGGCCCGGCAGGGCGGCGCGGGGGCCGTCTCCCCGGCCGATCTCGTCATCGACGTCGACGAGGCGGGCTTCGAGCGCGAGATCCTGCAACGCTCCGCCGAGGTGCCGGTCGTCATCGATTTCTGGGCCGAGTGGTGCCAGCCCTGCAAGCAGCTGAGCCCGGTCCTGGAGCGGCTCGCCGTCGAGTACGACGGCCGCTTCCTGCTCGCCAAGATCGACGTCGACGTCAACCAGATGCTGATGCAGCAGTTCGGGGTGCAGGGGATCCCCGCGGTGTTCGCCGTCGTGGCGGGCCAGGCGCTGCCGCTCTTCCAGGGGGCCGCGGGCGAGGCCCAGATCCGTCAGACGCTGGACCAGCTGGTGCAGGTCGCCGAGGAGCGGTTCGGGCTCACCGGGCTGACCGTCGACCCCGATGCCGAGCCCCGGGGCGCGGGTGGCGCGTCGACCGCCGAGGCGCAGCCCGGCCCGTACGACGCGCTCCTGGAAGCCGCCGTACGGGCGCTGGACGCGGGTGACTTCGGCGGCGCGGTGCAGGCGTACAAGAACGTACTCGCGGATGACCCGGCGAACACGGAGGCGAAACTCGGTCTGGCGCAGGCCGAGTTGCTGCACCGGGTCGGCGGGATGGATCCGCAGCAGGTGCGCAAGGACGCGGCCGAGCGCCCCGCGGACGCCCAGGCGCAGATCGCCGCCGCCGACCTGGATCTGGTGGGGGGTCATGTCGAGGACGCGTTCGGGCGGCTCATCGAGACCGTGCGGCGCACGGCCGGTGACGACCGGGACGCCGTACGGCTGCGCCTGCTGGAGCTGTTCGAGGTCGTCGGACCCGACGACCCCCGGGTGGCGGCGGCGAGACGAGCGCTGGCGCGTGCGCTGTTCTGAGCCGCGCCCGGTCCGGGGGCTGACCAGTCGCTAAACGTCGGGGCCTGTGGTTCCGCAGTGAAAATTCAGCCGAGTTGGTTCCCCAGCGGCCGCGCTTTACCAAATCTTGGTAATCGCGGCCGCTGTTACTGGAAGTAAGACGAGGCCGTTGATCTGTCGGGTTCTGTCCGTCCATCAACGACTTTGTGCCGGGCCCTGTTGACACCCTCAGTCGTCGCCCGAGACCTCTGGGTCGTTGTACGGTTATCCGGCCGTTACTAGCGAGTAACGAACCCCCTTGTGCGGGCGGCGAGAATGGACCACGATCGGCCACGCTCGGTCCATTCCCGTACCCCGACAGCCGGTTGGGTACAACGGGTTTTCCTGGGTCCCCACCGAGCAGAGCCGACGGCAGACGCCGCGGGCTCTTGGGCAGGGGGGTCTTCGCCGCTGGGTGAAGCCTGTCCAGCAAGGTTGTGCGTGATGCGTGTCAGGCGCGACCAGTGGTTGTCGCTCGGGGGTGATCGCCGGTGATCGGTGCGCGGTACGCGCCTCCGGGACGGGCGCTCCCCTTCCCGAGGACGTAGCACTTCTCCCATCCCTGTCCGGCTGAGCCGCCGCATAAGTGGGGCGAGCCGGGGCCAGGAGATGTACGTCCGAGAAGGAGGAAATATGGAGTCCCAGGTGCGTGGCGGGACCAGATGGAAGCGGTTCGCGCTGGTCATGGTGCCCAGCGTCGCCGCCACGGCTGCGATAGGCGTCGCCCTGGCACAGGGTGCGCTGGCCGCGTCGTTCAGCGTTTCGGGTCAGTCGTTCAAGGTCGGTGCGGACTACCTGCACGGTACGGGCTTCTCGCAGTACGGCGCAGTCGACGCGGGCAAGGGGCTGGACGGCAAGGACCAGCTGCACCCCGTCGCGGTGTCGGCGTTCAACGACGCCGAGATCACGAACATGTGCCAGTCCGTCACCACGCCGGGCATCCCGCTGCTCGGTAGCGTGACGCTGACGCTGACGGCGGGAACGGGCAAGGAGCAGGTCCAGGCCCACACCCTGTACATCGACGTCGAGGACCTGAAGACGACGAAGGCCGTCTTCAACGGCATCGACATCGGTGTAGGTGCCGACGGCATCAACAAGGGCCCCGCCGTGAAGCAGGGCGAGATCGACCAGAAGCAGACGTTCGCTCACGGGTTCGCCCAGCAGGCCACGTCGGCCGACCTCTACGGCGTGCAGCAGACGGCGTGGGCGACCACCGCCGGCACCTTCACGCTGCCCGACCTTCACATGTCGCTGGCGGCCGGTTCCAAGGGCTGCTTCTAGTGCTCTGACGGGCGGGGAGCCCAAGGGCCTCCCCGCCCGTCCCGCTTCACGACTCGCGCACCCCCACGCAGTACATCCTCACCACAGCAACGCCGCACCAGGGAGCTGTTTTCCATGAGCGCCGAGACTTCTGCCGCACCCGGCCGGTTCACTCGCTGGAGGCTGCAGTTCCGCACCTGGCGGGGCACGAGGCCGTTCTGGGCCGGTCTGTTCATGATGATCGGTGGCGTCCCGATCATGTACTTCCCTTACGCGCACCTCACGATCGGCCAGCTCACGGTGCGCATGTCCACCACGGCGGGCGCGGGTTCCCTCATCATCGGGGTCCTGCTCATCGTCCTGGGCATCAGCCTCTGGTTCCAGAAGCACATCCGTACCTTCGCCGGTGTCGCGGCGATCCTGCTGGCACTGGTCTCCCTCCCGGTGTCCAACTTCGGTGGCTTCGTCGTCGGCTTCCTGTTCGGGCTGGTCGGCGGCGCGATGGCCATCGCGTGGGTGCCGGGTACACCGCAGGAGCCGCAGGCGGAGCAGACGCCGGAGGGCTTCGGCGGCGCGCCCGAGAGCGCCGTCCTGGACCTCACCAAGGCCGACGACGCCCCCGCCCGCCCCGACGCTGCCGGCGGGCCGGAAGAGCCGAACGACATGTCAGAAACGAGCCCGGCCAACGGGGCGAACGGGAGGCACAGTGTCGGCTGACGAGGTGACGCACGGGGCGGACGCGGACGCGTCCCGTGTGAGAACCGGGCCACGCCACGCGGCACCCAGGAAGCCGTTGCTCGCGCGGATGCACGTACCGGCGGGCAAGGCGATCGCCCTGGCGGCGATGCCGACGGCCGTGCTCATGGGGATGGGCTTCACGCCGACGCTCGCCCGCGCGGACGAACAGCCGGCGTCGAAGAGCCTCACGGCCGATGAGTACAAGGCCTGCGTCGACGCCATGACGGCCGAGGCGTCCCCCTCGGCGTCGCCGTCGGCCTCCAAGTCGTCGGCCGACACGAAGGACGCGTCCACGAGCGACTCGAAGGACACGACGTCCAAGGACACGACGTCCAAGGACACGGACGCGGGCGCGGACAGCGGTTCGGGTGGCTCCTCCTCGTCGGATTCAGGTTCCGACGACACGGCCGAGCCCTCGCCGTCGCCCTCCTCCGGCGCCGCGTCCTCGACGGACACCTCGGCGTCGTCCTCCGACGACACCGCGGCGGCCGAGCCGTCGGACACGGAGACGAGCAAGAACATCCTGGAGACCATCGGGGACGCCATCAAGGACGTCTTCGACGGCGACAACTCCGGCGACGCGACCGCGACGGCGAGCCCGTCGCCCTCCGCGTCCGCCTCGGAGAGCGCCGCGGACAGCGGCAAGGACACGTCCTCGGGCGCCTCCAAGGAGACGACCGAGAAGACCGAGAAGACCGCGAAGACATCCGGCACGGTGAAGGACGCCGAGAGCCAGGCGGCCGCTGCCGCCGCCGACACCGCCGACACCGCGACGAAGGACCCCTCGCCCTCCGCCTCGGCCAGCGCCTCGCCGAGCCCCTCCGCGAGCGCCACGACGGACGTCGCGAACTGCCCGGTCGCCACGGACGACGTCAGCGGGGTGGACAACAAGCTTCCCCTGCCCGACGACCCCTGGTACCTGAACGCCAGTTCGTTGCTGCTGAAGGACGCCGACTACCAGGGCATAGTCAAGGTGAAGACGTCCAGCGGCAAGACCAAGCAGGTGCTGAAGTACGTCATCTCCGGCGGCATCGAGATCGGCGACCTGCACCAGACCGTGATCGACAAGAAGGCGGGCAAGACCTACCACGTCCAGGCGCGCACCGGTCTTCCGAACTCGACCATCGACCACGGCGACACGGTCATGTACACCGAGAGCATCTCGGGGAACCTGTTCGGCCTGATACCGGTCACGTTCACCCCGGAGAACCCGCCGCCGCTGAACATCCCGCTGATCTACTTCACCAACGTCAAGGTCCAGCAGGCCGGCCAGTTCGGCGGCACGCTGACCGTCCCGGGCCTGCACCAGTACACCACCTGAGTCGCCCCCGGAAGCCCGTTCGGGAGCCGCACCATGAGCCGTGGCCCGGTCCTCCATGCGTGAGGGCCGGGCCACGGCTATCTGCGGTGCACCCGAAGACACTTCACGTCTGCTCCGTATCCCCGGCAATTCCTGACCCAAGGTGATCAATCTTGGCTAGTGTTGCACTGCGCATGTTCCGGATCTGACCAATCCGCGTTTGCGTATCACCGTTTGTGACCGGGGGGACTGTGTCGTCAAACGGACCACTTGTTATGCCCCGAGTGGTCCCGCAGTGCTGCGCTCAGGCTCGTGGGCGAACGCCTGTCCCTTGGTCTTCCTCCACATGCAGGAAGGGATACCACGCTTGCGTTTCAGCCCTCGAGGATTTCCCGGGCCGGTTCCGATGTCGAAGCGATCCGGCCTGGCTCGACTCCTCCCGCTCCCCGTCGCCGCCGCGCTTGTCGCAGGCATCGCCGCCACCCCTGACCTGATCGGCCGTTACGCCGGCCTGGACGCCGTGCCCGCGAGTGACTCGTACCCCTGGTTCGAGGACACCGCCGCCGAGCAACTGCGGCAGGACCAGTGCCTGATGAGCGATGTGCTGCGGCTCGGTGGCCCCGCCATGTCCGCCACCGCGCAGGACGGCCTTGGCCAGCCCGCGGACAGGCTGCACGAGCTCGCCGACCGCAAGCGGTGGGAGGCCACCCCACTGGCCACGGCGTACAAGAGCGACCGTGACACGGCCGACAAGGAGATGGACGCGCTCAGCGCGCTCCGCGACGCCTGGAAGAAGCCCCTGGAGGGACTGACCAACCCCGCCGGTTTCACCGACGCCGACTTCCGGTGGCCGCCCAACGGCCACGACGGCAAGCCCAGCTTCTACGGTCAGACCGGCCTCTCCCAGTGGGTCTCCGACCGCTTCTGGCAGGACGAGGCGAGCTTCTACAAGGACCCCACCACCGCCGCAGACACGGCCACCCGCAAGGCCGTCGCTGATCTCGGCACCCCGCTGTACGGCAAGGACCCCTCCCCGGTCGGGATGACCCACGACGAGTGGAACCGTGCCCTCTCCGAACGCGCCGCGTTCCGGTGGCTGAGCGGGGAGTCGATCGGCCCGCCGGGCGCCGACGACGCCCGCGTCTTCCTGGCCTCCGGCGGCTTCCCACGCACCGCTCCGCAGCAGGACAGTCCCGAGTACCGGATCGCGGTCGAGGACATCAAGTCCCGCTTCGCCGCGTGCGCCTGGCGCGACCCGCTCGACCCGGACGGCGCCCTGACCGACGTCACGGCCACCGCCGCGGCCGAGTGGCAGCAGGAGATCGCCTCCCAGGCCACGCAGCGCAACCAGGTCCTGAACGCCAACAAGGACGCCACCAAGGCCCTCGCGGCCGGCGCGAAGACCCTGGGCGACCTGCTCGGCCACTCCTGGGTGGCCGATCACCTCGCCCGCTGGCAGGACTACTGGTCCGCGGGCGGTGTCGGCTACATCGGCAACGCCCCGACGACGATCGAGGTGACCGGCAAGAAGGGCCTGTGCCTCGACGCGGCCGGCGGTGGCACGGCCAACGGCACCGTGGTCCAGATCTACACCTGCAACGGCACTGCCGGGCAGGAGTGGACGGTCGAGGGCGACGCCGCTGGCCTTCACCTGCGCAATGCCAAGTCCTTCAAGTGCGTCGAGGTCGCGGGCAACAACCCGGCGAACGGCACGAAGATCCAGCTCTCGACGTGCAACAGCTCCCCGGCCCAGACCTGGGAGTACAACGTCCGCGCCGCCACACCGCTGAAGAGCGTGGGCACCGGCAAGTGCCTGGACCTGAAGACGTACGACAACGGCCAGGACTCCCGGCTGTGGGCTTGCTCCGGCGGAACCCCGCAGAAGCTCACGATCAAGCTGTCGGGTCATACCGGCACCGTGCCGCCGGCCGCGCAGTTCACGAAGGCCAAGGCTGGCATCGCCACTGCTCAGGCATCGGCCAAGAAGCAGCTGGAGGCCCTCAAGGCCCAGCTGACCGCCGCGCAGAAGGCGGCCACCGCCTCCGACACCGCCGAGCAGGCGGCGTACGCCCTAGCCGACTCGGTCGGCGCGCCACGCGGCCGCGGTCTCCTGGTGGGTCAGCAGAAGGCGCAGGTCACCAAGGGAGCGGCAGCCGCCCTGGAGGCGATGGTGAAGGCGGGCGAGACCGCTGAGGCCGCCACCCGTGCCTCTGCGGCCGACAGCGCGACCATCGCCCAGCGGGCGCTGGCCCAGGCCGCGCAGTCGAAGGCCGAGTTCCGCAAGAAGGCCGCGGAGAAGGCCGCACTCCAGGCGAAGGCCGCCGCCGACGCGGCGAAGGTGCACCGCGACAACGCCAAGAAGGACAAGGAGACGGCCGAGGCCAAGCTCACCGTCGCCCTCAAGGCCGAAGGTGACGCCAAGGCGGCCGCCGCCGACGCTCACGCCAAGCGACTCGCGGCGGAGGCCGAGGAGGCGACGGCGAAGGCGGAGAAGGAGAACGCCGCCGCCAAACAGGCCGAGGCCGCCCGGTACAAGCTGAATGCCCAGACCGAGGCAGGGATCGCGAAGGACGCCAAGGCGAAGGCCGAGGCGGCCGAGCAGACCGCGGTCGCGCGCAAGGATGACGCGGTCACGGCCCGCGACAACGCCAAGGCCAAGCGCGACGACGCCTGGGAGGCCGAGCAGAAGGCCGACGCCGAGCGCGCCAAGGCCGACGCGAAGGAGGCGTACGCGCAGTCCCTCGACTCGGGCGACGCGGCGACCGCGGCCCGCACCGCCGCTGACGAGGCCGACCAGCACGCCACCGACGCCGAGAGCGCGGCCGGCCGGGCACGTACCGCCGCGGACGCGGCCACTCGGGCCGCCGCTGACGCGGACGCCGCAGCTACCCGCGCCGAGGCCGCGGCCAAGCGGGCGCGCTCCGACGCGGACGCCGCCCAGGCCGCCAAGCTGCGCGCGGACGCCGCGGTGAAGACCGCGACGAGCGCCGCGGCGGACGCGATCGCCGCAGCGCAGCACGCAGCCGCAGAGGCCAGGACCGCCGTCGCCCTGGCCGACGAGGCACAGGTGCACGCCAAGGACTCCAGGACCCAGGCGAACGCGGCACAGGCGGAGGCGGTGAAGGCCTTGGCCGCCTCGGCGAAGGCCGCGGGCTTCGCGTACGTCACGGCACAGGCCGCCGCGGACGCCGGCAGCGCCGCCGCCCAGGTCGCCCAGCCCGCCAACGACGCCGTTCAGCTCGGCTCCGCCTACGTCGACAGCGACTCGGCCGCCGGTCTGGTGGTCCTGAGCGGCCAGGCGTCGAAGACGATCGCCGAGCAGCAGAAGGCCGTCGCCGACGCCCACGCCAAGAACGCCCAGGAGGAGGCTGCCGCCGCGAAGGCCCTCGCCGACCAGGCTCAGGGTGACGCCAAGGAGGCGTACCAGCACGCGGCCAACGCCGCCCAGTACGCCGCGGACGCCCGCGGCTACGCCAAGGAGGCACTCGGCTACGCGGCTGACGCAGCCAAGGCCGCCGCCGCGGCTTCAGCATCCCTGGCCCGCACGGTCGAGTACGACCGCCAGGCGACCGACGACGCCGCAGCCGCCGACAAGGCGGCGGGCCGGGCCGAGGGCTTTGCCTCCGACGCCCGCGCCTCCGCCGACCAGGCCGCCCTCGACGCGCAGGGCGCCCGCGCCGCCGCCTCGGAGGCGGAACAGGCCGCCAAGGACGCCCGAGCGGCAGCCGATCGCGCCGACACCGCCGCGACCGAGGCCGAACAGGCGGCGAAAGACGCCGAAAAGTACGCCAAGGAGGCCCAGGAGGCCGCCGAGCGCGCGGAGACCAAGGGCAACAACGACGAGATCGCGAACGGTTCCTCGACCGGCGTCGGCAACGTGTTCTACGTCGTCGACCACATCGAGACCGTCGGCGAGCCCGACGTGATCAAGAAGGATAACTGCAACGTCATCATCCACATTGGTAACTGCACGATCACGGCTGTGATCCACTTCAACGCGGTGGTCGACCTCTACCTGTGCACCGCCGAGGAGCTGCCGGCAACCGAGTACGGGTGCCCCTCCACATCCACCGTCTTCCTCGGCCCCAAGACGCTCACGGGGCTGGAGAAGAAGGTCACCTACACCCTCACCATGGAGGAGTTCAACTCCGGCATCGACCCGGTGCACATCCTGCTCGGCGACTTCATCGAATGCGGCAAGAAGCTCGCGCCCTGGCTGGAGGGCGGCAACGGCACCAGCTGCCTGTGGGCGGCGAGCTGGTTCGTCGGCGGCAAGACCGTCCAGGCCGTCGCCGACGCGATCCACGCCCTCAACGTCGCGATGCACACCGGCATCGGAGTCACCGACGCGTTCAAGGCCTTGAAGGCGCTCAACCTGGACGCCAACGCCATGGCGGACATCGAGCGGACCGTGCACCTCTACGAGGACCTGATCACAACCTGCAAGGTCAACAGCTTCCCCGGCACCACCCAGGTGATCATGGCCGACGGCAGCGGGAAGCCGATCAGCGAGGTGCGCCGCGGTGAACGAGTGCTCGCCGCGGACCCGGAGACCGGTCGGCAGCGGGCGCAGAGGGTCACCTCGACCTTCGTGCACGACACCGACCGCCTGGTGGACATCACCTTCATCGACGGCGACCGCCTCACCAGCACCGCCGGTCACAAGGTCTACGTCGCCGAGCGCGGCTGGCGGCTGGTGTCGGAGCTGCGCGCAGGTGACGCGCTGCGCTCCCCGGACGGCTCGCTGCACACCGTCGGCGCTCTGCGGGACCGTACCGGTCTCAAGGCGAGCAGGGTCTACGACCTGACGGTGGACGGACTGCACACGTTCTACGTGCGCACCGAGGGCTTCCGCCCGGACGACCTGCTGGTCCACAACTGCATGAACCTCGCGGATGAACTGCTCTACCCGCAGACCCAGGCGCACACCCTGTCCAAGCACGTCCGGCCGACTCCGGGGGAGGCCCGCGCATTCGCCGAGGAGAATCTGCGCAATGGCCGTGAGCCCATCAACAGCGTCTGGGTGAGCGAGGAGATCGCCCAGCAGGGTGTCGACCGCGCGTTCGCTTCGTACTTCTTCCCGAACGGCAAGAAGCGGACGGCGAGCTTCGACGCTCTGGACAACTGGGTTGCCAAGCGAGGCAGTTGGAGGAACAAGAAGGAGTTCACGTTCACCGCGCGATGGGACAAGTACCCGTCCCTCGGCACGGTGTACCGAGCCGACGGCAGTTCGTACGCCGCGGGGAACACGATCAAAGTGACTCTCCACAGACTGCCCGGCAAGTCGGGGCACGAGGGCTTTATCGTCTACACCGCGTACCCGGTCTGATCTCTCGCCCAGGGGCCCGCCCCACCTTCGAGGCGGGCCCCTGCACAGCACCCGACAGACGCGGGCAACCGTCAGACAGGAAGAAGAACCGACGATGGCCAGGCAGCGCGAGGCATACGCCGCGTTCTACGAGGGTGACTTCGGCCTCAGTGAGCTGACCGCGCGGCTGGCCGCCGCGTCGGCACCCCCGGACCGGGCCCGGGCGCTGGCCCTGGCGGCCGACGTGGCAGCCCTCTGCGAGGGCGAGGGCGCGGTGGAGCTCGGTGTCGACGCGGGATGCCTGCTGCAATCCCCGCTTCCGGACGACGTGATCCGTACGGCGTGGCTGGCGGCCACCCGGCACCGGTTCGACCCCGCGGGCCACGACCTCACCATGCGCGAGTGGCTGGGCCTCCTCACGGAGCGCTGGCCAGCCCGGGCCCGCAAGGGGAACGGGCCGCGTTTCCTCTCGCGGCCGTCGGTCGACGAGGAGAGCCTGCGCGCGACGGTCGTACGGGAGATGGGCATCACCGTCCTGCCCGACCGAACTGCCGCGGCGGCCCTGGCGAACGTCGCCGAACAGGCCGACGCCGACCTGGGACTGCGTCTGTTCCTACGAGCGGTCAAGGCGTATTCCGTGCCCGTCGGGAAAGACGCGTACGACCGGCTGATGCGACTCGACGAACAGCTCGGGTATCCGGGGCCCGTGGTCTACGACGGCCTGAACGTCCTCTGGCCGCCCCTGGACACTGGCCGCCGCGACGCCAGGGGTGACTTCGGCTTCTCCGGCCTCACCGCATGGTTCGCGGGCGGCTGGTACCACGACGCCACACCGGAGGAAGCCGTACGCCAGGCGGCCGCCGCGGACCACGACGGCCAGACACCCGGAACCCAGGCGGCCTTCCTGCTGGAGGACACGCTCCGGCTGCTGGACTCACCCCTGTCCTCCAAGGCCCTCACCGACCTGTGGCTGACTGCCACGGGCCGGGGGTACGCCATCGACCGGCTGGGCATCGACGGCCGCGACTGGCTCCGGGGGATCGCGGACGTCTGTCGGGAGCGTCTGCGGGAAGTGGCGCCCGAGTACATTCCGGCCCCGCCGGCACCGGTCACCGAGCCGGTCGACGACGTGCTGCGCGAGCTCCATGAGGCCGGGCTCCCACACCCCGCAACGGCGGCGCTGGAACAGGTCGTGTCCCAGGTCGACCCCGACCTCGGGTTCCGGCTCTTCCTCCGGATCCTGAAGGCGTACCTGGTTTCGGTCCCGGAGTCGCGGTACCTGCGGTATCACGAGCTTGGTGAGTACTTCGGCTACCACGAACTCGTCGTCGACGACGGGACACTTCGGTCCGTTCCGGACCTCGCCTGACGGACGCGGCACACAGCACATCGCGGCCGAGGGAACCGTGTCCCTGTCGCGAGGGAACGGGTCGTTCGGACAGCTGAGGGCGCCCCCTGCCACAGGGAGCGCCCTCAGCGTCGTACCGGTGCTCGCTACGCCACGCCGCCGATGTGGTGCACCCGCAGCATGTTCGTCGTGCCGGGGACGCCGGGCGGGGAGCCGGCCGTGATGATGACCGTCTCGCCCGGGTTGAAGCGGTTGATCTTGGCGATCTCCTGGTCCACCATGTCGACCATTTCGTCGGTGCTGTTGACGAACGGCACGACGTGCGACTCCACGCCCCAGCTGAGCGTCAGCTGGTTGCGCGTGTTCTCGTCGGTGGTGAAGGCGATGATCGGCTGCTGCGCCCGGTAGCGGGAGAGCCGGCGGGCCGTGTCGCCGGACTGGGTGAAGGCCACCAGGCCCCGGCCGCCGAGGAAGTCGGCGATCTCGCACGCGGCGCGCGCGATCGAACCGCCCTGCGTCCGCGGCTTCTTGCCGGGGACGAGGGGCTGGAGGCCCTTGCTGAGCAGCTCCTGCTCGGCTGCCGTGACGATCTTCGACATCGTCTTGACCGTCTCGATGGGGTACGCGCCGACCGAGGACTCCGCCGACAGCATGACCGCGTCCGCGCCGTCCAGGATCGCGTTGGCCACGTCGGAGGCCTCGGCGCGGGTCGGGCGGGAGTTGGTGATCATCGACTCCATCATCTGGGTCGCCACGATCACCGGCTTGGCGTTGCGCCGGCACAGCTCGATGAGGCGCTTCTGCACCATGGGGACCTTCTCGAGCGGGTATTCGACGGCGAGGTCGCCGCGGGCGACCATCACGGCGTCGAACGCCATCACGACGTCCTCCATGTTCTCGACCGCCTGCGGCTTCTCCACCTTGGCGATGACGGGGACCCGGCGGCCCTCCTCGTCCATCACGCGGTGGACGTCGGTCACGTCCTTGGCGTCGCGGACGAAGGACAGCGCGACCATGTCGCAGCCCATGCGCAGCGCGAAACGGAGGTCCTCGACGTCCTTCTCGGACAGCGCGGGCACGTTGACGGCCGCGCCGGGCAGGTTGATGCCCTTGTGGTCGGAGATGACGCCGCCCTCGATGACGATCGTCCGCACCCGCGGGCCCTCGACGTCCAGGACCTTCAGCTCGACGTTGCCGTCGTTGATCAGGATCTGGTCGCCGCGCGAGACGTCACCGGGCAGACCCTTGTACGTCGTGCCGCAGATCGTCTTGTCGCCGGGCACGTCCTCGGTGGTGATGGTGAACTCGTCACCCCGCACCAGCTCCACCGGGCCCTCGGCGAAGGTCTCGAGACGGATCTTCGGGCCCTGGAGGTCGGCGAGGACACCGATGGCCCGGCCGGTCTCCTTGGCGGCGGCCCGGACCCGGTCGTAACGGCCCTGGTGCTCGGCGTGCGAGCCGTGGCTGAAGTTGAAGCGGGCCACATTCATGCCGGCTTCGATCAGGGCCACGAGCTGCTCGTGGGAGTCGACCGCGGGGCCGAGAGTACAGACGATTTTCGAACGGCGCATGGGGCGATCCTATCGGTTTGTTTCGCTACGGAATATTCCGTCTGGCGGAAGATACAAATGGGCGGGTTCGCGCTCAGTTGCCACGCGGCGGAGCTGCATATCCATCCTGCGGCTCTGTTCGTCTCTACGGCCAGTTCGTCTCTACGGCCAATGCATAGGTCTGTGTGGCGATCTCCAGTTCCTCGTCCGTCGGCACCACGGCGACCGCCACCCGGGCGCCCGCGGGCGAGATCAGCCGGGGCCCGTCGCCCCGTACGGCGTTGAGCCCGCCGTCCACCGCAAGGCCCAGGGTCTCCAGGCCCGCGACGGCCGCCGCGCGCACCTCGGCCGCGTTCTCGCCGACCCCGGCGGTGAACGCGACCGCGTCCACTCGCCCGAGGACGGCGTAATAGGCGCCGATGTACTTCTTCAGACGGTGAATGTAGATGTCGAAGGCGAGCCGCGCCTGTACATCGCCCTCGTCGATGCGGCGCCGGATCTCCCGCATGTCGTTGTCGCCGCACAGTCCGACGAGCCCGCTCTTCTTGTTGAGAAGAGTGTCGATTTCATCGATGGACATTCCGCCAACCCGTGCCAAATGGAAGATGACGGCCGGATCGACGTCGCCGGAGCGCGTCCCCATCACCAGTCCCTCCAGCGGCGTCAGACCCATCGAGGTGTCCACGCACCGGCCCCGCTCGACCGCGGAGGCGGACGCCCCGTTGCCGAGGTGCAGCACGATCACGTTCACCTCCTCGGGCGCCTTGCCGAGCAGCTCCGCCGTCGCCCGGGAGACGTACGCGTGCGAGGTCCCGTGGAAGCCGTAGCGCCGGACCCGGTGCGCGTCGGCGGTCTCCACGTCGATCGCGTAGCGGGCGGCGGCCTCCGGCATCGTCGTGTGGAACGCGGTGTCGAACACGGCGACCTGGGGCAGATCGGGCCGCAGCGCCTGCGCGGTGCGGATCCCGGTGAGGTTGGCCGGGTTGTGCAGCGGCGCGACCGGGATCAGCCGCTCGATCTCGGCGAGGACCGCGTCGTCGACGACCGTCGGTTCGGTGAACAGCTTGCCGCCGTGCACCACCCGGTGCCCGATGGCGGCGAGTTCGGGCGAGTCCAGCCCGAGCCCGTCCTGGGCCAGTTCCTCGGCCACCGCCTTCAGCGCGGCGTCGTGGTCGGCGATCGGCCCGGTCCACTCGCGGGTCTCCCCGCCGGCCGCGAGCGGCGTGTGCTTCAGCCGCGAGGTCCGCTCACCGATGCGCTCGACGAGCCCGCTCGCCAGCCGGTCGCCCTCCCGCATGTCGAGCAGCTGGTACTTCACCGACGAGGAGCCGGAGTTGAGGACGAGGACGCGGGTCGCGGTCACTGCTGGGGAGCCTTCTGGTCGAGGGACTGGTCGAGGGACTGGTCGAGGGACTGGTCGAGAGTCTGGGCCTGGATCGCCGTGATGGCGACGGTGGTGACGATGTCGGGGACGAGCGCGCCCCGCGACAGGTCGTTGACGGGCTTGCGCAGCCCCTGGAGCACCGGCCCGACGGCGATCGCGCCGGCCGAACGCTGCACGGCCTTGTACGTGTTGTTGCCCGTGTTGAGGTCCGGGAAGATCAGCACGCTGGCCTGGCCCGCCACTTCGGAGCCCGGCAGCTTGGTCGCCGCGACGCTGGGCTCGACCGCGGCGTCGTACTGGATCGGCCCCTCGATCTTCAGATCGGGCCGCCGCGAGCGCACCAGCTCGGTGGCCTCGCGCACCTTGTCGACGTCGGCGCCCGAGCCGGACGTACCCGTGGAGTACGACAGCATCGCGATCCTCGGCTCCACGCCGAACTGGGCGGCGGTGGCGGCCGACTGGATGGCGATGTCGGCGAGTTGCTCGGCGTTCGGAACGGGGTTGACCGCGCAGTCGCCGTAGACGAGGACCTTGTCGGCGAGGCACATGAAGAACACGGAGGAGACGATGTCCGCGTCCGGCTTGGTCTTGATGATCTCGAAGGCGGGCCGGATGGTCGCGGCCGTGGAGTGCACGGACCCGGAGACCATGCCGTCCGCGAGACCCTCCTGCACCATCAGGGTGCCGAAGTAGTTCACGTCGGAGACGACGTCGTACGCCAGCTCCACGGTGACGCCCTTGTGGGCGCGGAAGTGCGCGTACCGCTCGGCGAAGGCGTCCCGCAACTCACTGGTCGCCGGGTCGATCACCTGGCAGTCGCCCAGGTCGATGCCGAGGTCGGCGGCCTTCTTGCGGATCTGGTCCTCCGGCCCGAGCAGCGTGAGGTCGCACACGCCGCGCCGCAGCAGCACCTCGGCCGCGTGCAGCACCCGCTCCTCGGTGCCCTCCGGCAGCACCACCCGCCGCCGGTCGGCGCGGGCCTGCTCCAGCAGCTGGTGCTCGAACATCATCGGCGTGACCCGGTCGGTGCTGGGGGCGGAGACGCGCTTGAGGAGCTCGGCGGTGTCGACGTGCCGCTCGAACAGGCCGAGCGCGGTCTCGGCCTTGCGCGGGGTGGCCGCGTTCAGCTTGCCCTCCAGGGAGAACAGCTGCTCGGCGGTGGGGAAGCTGTTGCCGGGCACCGACAGGACGGGGGTGCCGGGGGCCAGCCGGGCGGCGAGGGTCAGGATCGCGTCGCTGGGGACCTCGTCGAGGGTGAGCAGCACCCCGGCGATCGGCGGGGTGCCGGCGCTGTGCGCGGCGAGCGAGCCGATGACCAGGTCGGCCCGGTCGCCCGGGGTGACCACGAGACAGCCCGGGGTCAGGGCGGCGAGGAAGTTCGGCAGCATCGCGCCGCCGAAGACGAAGCCGAGGGCGTCGCGGGCGAGCCCGGAGTCGTCGCCGAGCACCACCCGGGCGCCGAGCGCGTGGCTGACCTGGGCGACGGTCGGCGCGGACAGGGCGGGCTCGTCGGGCAGCACGTAGGAGGGGACGGGCAGCCGCTTCGCCAGCGCCTCGGCCACCTCGTCCCGGTCCTCGCGGGCGACCAGGTTGGCGACCATGGCGAGCACGTCGCAGCCGAGCGCCAGATAGGCGCGGTAGGCGTTGCGCGTCTCGGCGAGGACGGACTCCGCGGTCTGCTTGCGGCCGCCGACCACCGGGATCACGGACGCGCCGAACTCGTTGGCGAGGCGCGCGTTGAGGGCCAGCTCGTCCGGGAACTGGGTGTCGGCGTAGTCCGTGCCCAGGACGAGGACGACGTCGTAGTCGCGGGCGACCCGGTGGAACCGTTCGACGAGGGTGGAGACCAGTTCGTCCGCGCCCTGCTCGGCCTGGAGGGTGGACGCCTCGTGGTAGTCCAGGCCGTAGACCGTCGCCGGGTCCTGGGTCAGCCGGTAGCGCGCCCGCAGCAGCTCGAACAGCCGGTCCGGCCGGTCGTGGACGAGCGGCCGGAAGACGCCCACCCGGTCGACCTGCCGGGTCAGTAGCTCCATGACCCCCAGTTCGACGACCTGTCTGCCGTCGCCGCGGTCGATACCGGTCACGTACACGCTGCGGGTCACGCGAGCACTCCGTTTCGTCTGGTGGTGTGTGTCGAGGCGGTGTGTGGGGGGCCGGATCATAAAAATCGCCCACCTGGGTGAGCAGAACCCTCTTGACAATACCCCTGCGCGTGGATAAGGCGCCCGTCAAGAGACAGTGCCCTCGGCGGCGTGGAACAATCGGACCTGGCTCACCGGCATCAACACCGAGCAGGAGACACACCACGATGCGCATCGGAGTTCTCACCGCAGGCGGCGACTGCCCCGGCCTGAACGCAGTGATCCGGTCGGTGGTGCACCGCGCGGTCGACAACTACGGCGACGAGGTCATCGGCTTCGAGGACGGGTACGCCGGTCTCCTGGACGGCCGTTACCGCAGTCTCGACCTCAACGCGGTGAGCGGCATCCTGGCCCACGGCGGTACGATCCTCGGCTCCTCGCGCCTCGAGCGCGACCGGCTGCGCGAGGCCTGCGAGTCCGCCTCGGACATGATCCACGACTTCGGCATCGACGCGCTGATCCCGATCGGCGGCGAGGGCACGCTGACGGCGGCCCGCATGCTCAGCGACGCCGGTCTCCCGGTGGTCGGCGTCCCCAAGACCATCGACAACGACATCTCCTCCACCGACCGCACCTTCGGTTTCGACACCGCGGTCGGGGTGGCCACGGAGGCGATGGACCGCCTCAAGACCACGGCGGAGTCGCACCAGCGTGTGATGGTCGTCGAGGTCATGGGCCGCCACGCGGGCTGGATCGCCCTGGAGTCGGGCATGGCCGCGGGCGCCCATGGCATCTGCCTCCCCGAGCGTCGCTTCGACCCCGCCGACCTGGTCAAGATGGTCGAGGAGCGCTTCGCACGCGGCAAGAAGTTCGCCGTGATCTGCGTGGCGGAGGGCGCCCACCCCCTCGAGGGCAGCATGGACTACGGCAAGGGCGAGATCGACAAGTTCGGCCACGAGCGCTTCCAGGGCATCGGCACGGCCCTCGCGTACGAGCTGGAGAGGCGGCTCGGCAAGGAGGCCCGGCCCGTCATCCTCGGCCACGTCCAGCGCGGCGGCGTCCCCACGGCCTACGACCGTGTCCTCGCCACCCGCTTCGGCTGGCACGCCGTGGAGGCGGCCCACCGCGGCGAGTTCGGAAGGATGACGGCCCTGCGCGGCACCGATGTGGTCATGGTCCCGCTGGCCGAGGCGGTCACCGAACTGAAGACGGTCCCGAAGGACCGGATGGACGAGGCGGAGTCGGTCTTCTAGTGCCGTAGTACCGGCGCGGGCACGTATCGGGCACGGGGTGCCGCAGGCGGCGTACGGCCGGAGCGGGTCACCGCCCAGGCGGCGTACGGCCGGAGCGGGTCACCGCGCTTTGCCCGCCGCCCCCTTCACCCACCGGTAGACCAGTTCGGGCCGTCCCACCTGCCCGTACAGCGGCTTGCGCTCGGCGCGGCCCGCCTCCACCAGGTGCTCCAGATAGCGCCGGGCGGTGATGCGGGAGATGCCGACCGTCTCGGCCACGCCCGCCGCGGTGAGGCCCTCCGGGGCCTCGCGGACGGCTTCCGTGACGCGTTCCAGGGTCGGGGCGCTCAGGCCTTTGGGCAGCGCCGCCGGGGTCGGGGCGCGCAGGGCCGCGAGGGCGCGGTCCACCTCGTCCTGGCCGCTCGCCTCGCCGGCCGCGCCGCGGAACTCCGCGTACCGCACCAGACGGTCGCGCAGCGTCGCGAACGTGAAGGGTTTCAGGACGTACTGGACGACGCCCAGGGAGACGCCCTCGCGGACCACCGTCAGATCGCGGGCCGAGGTCACCGCGATGACGTCCGCGTGATAGCCCGCCGCCCGCAGGGAGCGGGCCAGTTGGAGGCCGTGCGCGTCCGGCAGGTGGAGGTCGAGGAGGAGCAGGTCCACCGGGGTGCGGTCGAGGAGGCGCCGGGCCTCCGCGCCCGTGTGCGCCTTCCCGACCGCGACGAACCCCGGCACCCGCCCGACGTACAGGACATGCGCGTCCGCGGCCACCGGATCGTCCTCGACGACCAGCACTCTGATGGGCCCACCCGGTACTTCCGGTCTCTCCGGCACTTCCGTCATCCTTTGCCTCCTGGCACCGCCGTCGCCCGCCGCAACGGCAGCCGCACCGTGAACGCGGCCCCGCCGCCGTCCGCCTCCGCCACCGACAGCGTCCCCTCGTGCCGGTGCACGGCCTGCCGGACCAGGGCGAGACCGAGACCTCGTCCCCCGGGACCCGACGGCTTGGTCGAGAAGCCCCGCTCGAAGACCAGGGAGGCGTGGGCAGGATCCACCCCCGCGCCGGTGTCCGCCACCCCCAGGAGCAGCTCGTCCCCCTCGGTGCACGCGGTCACCGTGACCCGCGCCCGGACGCTGCCCTGCGCCGCGTCCACCGCGTTGTCGATGAGGTTGCCGAGGATGGTGACCAGGTCCCGGGCCGGCAGCGACGGCGGCAGCAGACCGTCGTCCAGTCCGCTGTCCTGCGACACCACCAACTCCACGCCGCGCTCGTTCGCCTGGGCGGTCTTGCCCAGCAGCAGCGCCGCGAGGACGGGCTCGCTCACCGCCGCCACGACCTGGTCGGTCAGCGCCTGCGCCAGCTCCAGCTCCGCCGTGGCGAACTCGACCGCCTCGTCCGCCCGGCCCAGTTCGATGAGCGAGACCACGGTGTGCAGCCGGTTCGCCGCCTCGTGCGCCTGGGAGCGCAGCGCCTGGGTGAACCCCCGCTCGGAGTCCAACTCGCCCATCAGGGACTGGAGTTCGGTGACATCCCGGAGCGTGACGACCGTGCCCCTGCGTTCTCCGCCGGACACCGGCGAGGTATTGACCACCAGCACCCCCGCCGCCGTCAGATGCACCTCGTCCACCCGTGGCTCGGAGGCCAGCAGCGCGCCCGTCAGCGGGGCCGGCAGCCCCAGGTCCGCCACCGACTTGCCGACGACGTCCCCCGGCAGCCCGAGCAGTTCCCGGCCGCCGTCGTTGATCAGCGCCACCCGGTACTGCCCGTCCAGCATCAGCAGCCCCTCGCGCACCGCGTGCAACGCCGCCTGGTGGTAGTCGTGCATCCGGCTCAGCTCGGCGGCGTTCATCCCGTGGGTGTGCCGGCGCAGCGAGGCGTTGATGACGTACGTGCCCACCGCGCCCAGCAGCAGCGCGCCCGCCGCGGCCGAGAACAGGGCCGTGACCTGGTCCTGGACCCGCTTGCTGATCGCCTCCACCTTGATGCCCGCGCTGACCAGCCCGATGATCCGGTCGCCGTCCTCGATCGGGGTGACCGCCCGCACGGACGCGCCCAGCGTGCCGGTGTACGTCTCGGTGAAGGTCCGGCCCGCCAGGGCCTTCGCCGTGTTCCCGCGGAAGTGCCGGCCGATCTCCCTGACATCCGGATGCGTCCAGCGGATGCCCTCGGGATTCATGATCGTCACGAAGTCGACCTCGGTGTCCTTCATGACGCGCATCGCGTACGGCTGGAGCTCCGCCGTCGGGTTCGGCCCGCGGACGGCCGCCCGCACCGAGGGGGAGTCGGCGACCGCGCGGGCCACCGCGGTGGCCTGGCGGCCCGCGGCCTCCTCGGCCTGCGTGCGGTCGCTGACGTACGTGAACAGCGCGTACCCGGCCACGAGCACCGCTATCAGCACGGCCTGCATGGCGAAGAGCTGGCCGGCCAGGCTGCGGGGCATCGGCACACGGACGGGGAGGCGCATGTCGTCAGTGTGCCTCCCGTGTTAAGCGCGAACTAAATGAACGTAAGGGTGACCGCCCTCACATGCCCGGCGATAGTCACTGCATTCCCCTTATCTCCCCGGACGTGAGCCGCACGCCGGTGATGCCGACGAAGACGTCAAGGAGGGCAGCCGTGGCCGCCAGCACCACCCCCAATACGGCACCTGCCGCACCCGCTGGGAAGCGGGACCGCACCCACTATCTCTACATCGCCGTCATCGCCGCCGTGGCGCTCGGCATCGCCGTGGGACTGATCTGGCCCGACCTCGGTGTCGAGCTCAAGCCGCTCGGTACCGGGTTCGTGAACCTGATCAAGATGATGATCTCCCCGATCATCTTCTGCACGATCGTGCTCGGCATCGGCTCCGTACGGAAGGCCGCGAAGGTCGGCGCCGTCGGCGGTATCGCCCTCGGCTACTTCCTGGTCATGTCCCTGGTCGCCCTCGGTATCGGCCTGGTCGTCGGCAACATCCTGGAGCCGGGCACCGGCCTGCAGATCACCGAGGCCGTCAAGAACGCCGGGCACGGCCAGGTGGACTCCGAGGCACTGCCGCCGGTCGACTTCGTGCTGTCGATCATCCCGAAGACGCTCGTCTCCGCCTTCACCGAGCAGCAGGTCCTGCAGACCCTGCTGGTCGCCCTGCTCTCCGGTTTCGCCCTGCAGGCCATGGGCTCGGCCGGGCAGCCGATCCTGCGCGGCGTGGAGCACATCCAGCGACTGGTCTTCCGCATCCTCGGCATGGTGATGTGGGCCGCACCCATCGGTTCCTTCGGCGCCATCGCCGCCGTCACCGGGTCCGCGGGCATCGACGCGCTCAAGCAGCTCGCCATCCTGATGCTCGGCTTCTACGTCACCTGCTTCCTCTTCGTCTTCCTCGTGCTCGGCGCGCTGCTGCGGATCGTCGCCGGACTGAACATCCTCACGCTGTTCAAGTACCTGGGCCGTGAGTTCCTGCTGATCCTTTCCACCTCCTCCTCCGAGTCCGCGCTGCCGCGCCTCATCGCGAAGATGGAGCACCTGGGCGTCAGCAAGCCCGTCGTCGGCATCACCGTCCCGACCGGCTACTCCTTCAACCTCGACGGCACCATGATCTACATGACCATGGCGTCCCTGTTCGTCGCCGATGCCATGGGTACGCCGATGGCGGTCAGCGAGCAGATCCCGCTGCTGCTCTTCCTGCTCCTGGCCTCCAAGGGCGCCGCGGGTGTCACCGGCGCGGGTCTGGCCACGCTGGCCGGCGGCCTGCAGTCGCACAAGCCGGCCCTGGTCGACGGCGTCGGCCTGATCGTCGGCATCGACCGCTTCATGAGCGAGGCCCGCGCCCTGACCAACTTCGCGGGCAACGCCGTCGCCACCGTCCTGATCGGTACCTGGACGAAGGAGATCGACAAGGAGCGGGTCCAGCTGGTCCTCGCCGGCGGTCTGCCCTTCGACGAGCAGACGCTGCTCGACGAGGGCGACGCCGTCCTGGCGGAGGTGCCCGAGCAGCGCGAGGACGGCGAGAAGGAACTCGCCAAGGCCTGACGAGCGATCCCGGGCCTCGAACTCCGGGTGCCCGGCCCCGCCTGAACCGGGGCCGGGCACCCGGTCACAGAAAGGAACCGGACGACCGAGCACTCCCCCCGTGGCTCGGTCGCCCGGATCCTTTTCATGTAGTGATTCTTTGAGCAAACTTCAGTTTGAGTTCCGGCGTAGAGAAATGCTGCGCCAGCCGAAATAGAGCATACCCAGCGCCCCGCCGGCCGCGCCGACGAAGCACAGGATCGTCGCCCATTGCGCCATTTCTCGCGTCATCCACAAAAGGCTCACGAAGACCAGCGCCATGGAGAGCAGGAACCGCTCTCCATGGCTCGGGCCGCGGCGACCGGTCAGTCCCCGATGGCGCTGCACGTATACGTGACGCCCTTCATTTCGATGTCCCGGAATCCCACGCGCAGCGTCGTGTTGAGCGGGGCGACATCGCCGCCGCCCCCTCCGCCGCCGCCGGCCCGCCGGCAGTCGTACCCGAGGGCTTCCAGCTTCTTGAGGTCACTCTTCGCCTGGTAGCTCTCGTACGAGGCGATCATGGCCGCCCGCTTCTGCGCAGGCGTGGCGTTCTTCGCCTGTGAATACAGGTAGCACCCGACGCTGGCGCCGATGCCCACCCACGACGCGCCCTTGGCCAGGGCCCGGGAGAGGCCGGCCGCGCCGCTGCCGATTCCCAGCACCGTGCAGATCTCGTCAGCTCCCGCGCGAAGCTGTACCTCCGTCGCCGCCGGTGCGGCCATCCCTTCACCTTCCGACGAGGCGGCGAATGCCGTCTGGGCGCCGGCGCCGCACAGCGCGCCGGTCATGGTGAAGGCGATCAGGGTGGAAATACCCTTGCTTCGTATGTTCACGAAGTTCAATCCCCCATACGTTTTGAATTGCTTGGTCAGAGCGAGATGGATGCTACCGGCGAGGGCATGGCGGCACAATTGATAATCGTCATGGTAGGTGAGTGTGCCGGAAGGCGGTGAATTCAACACAAAGCCCTAGAATGGACATTTGCGGTTGTGTAGAGGTGTAAATATCCCGTGGTGTCTCGCCGTGCCCGCTCCTGGGGTGTTGCCTTGACGCCGACGTCAGGGCTTACGTTCATGGGCATGCGAATCGGCGAGCTGGCCGCACGGGCCGGGACCACGACGCGGGCGCTGCGGTACTACGAGTCGCGCGGGCTGCTGCCCGCGCGGCGCGGGAAGAACGGGTACCGGACGTACGACGAGAGTGATCTGAAGCTGCTGCGGCAGATCAGGACACTGCAGGACTTCGGGTTCGACCTGGAGGAGGCACGGCCGTTCGTGGAGTGCCTCCAGGCTGGCCACTCCGAGGGTGACGTCTGCCCCGCCTCGCTCGACGTGTACCGGCGCAAGCTGGCCGAACTGGACGCCTTGATCGGGGAGCTCCAGTCGGTCAGGGCGCGGATCGGGGTGCGGCTGGCCTCCGTCGGGGGCGAACCGCCGCTGTGTGAACTGGGAGGCCGGTAGATGGTGACGGACGTGACGGACGAGAACTTCGCGGCGGAGGTGATCGGTTCCGACCTGCCGGTGCTGGTGGAGTTCACCGCCGACTGGTGCCCGCCGTGCCGGCAGATGGGACCGGTGCTGAAGGCGCTCGCCTCCGAGGAGGGGGACCGGCTGAAGGTGGTGCAGCTGAATGTGGACCACAATCCCCTGACGACCAATGCCTACAAGGTGCTGTCGATGCCGACGTTCATGGTCTTCCGGGGCGGTGAGCCGGTGAAGGCGATGGTGGGCGCCCGGCCCGGCCGCCGACTTCGGGAAGAGCTGTCCGACGTGCTCTGAGCTGCGGCGATACAAAGAAAATCCCCCGAGTGATTGCGCTCGGGGGATTTCTCTGCGTATATTCGATGGTTCGCGACTTCAGGAGAATTGAGTCGCAAACAAGTTCAGTGAGCACAGTATATCCGGGCGGGAGCGGAATTGTCAAACACCGGCTTTCCAGACAGTGAATTGCGGCGCGAACAGGAATTCATCGACGACCTGTACGCCCGGGTGGACGCCCTGCGCGGTGCCACCGAGGCCTCCGTCGACGACGCGCTCGCCCAGGGCAACACGCCCATGCAGGCCCGCCTGGAGCGGGACATCCTGGTCGCCGAACGCTCGGGGCTGCTGGCCGCGCTCAACGCCGTCGACGGCTCGCTCTGCTTCGGCCGGATCGACCTCACCTCGGGCGTCAGCCACCACATCGGCCGGATCGGGCTGCGCGCCGACGACACCGACCGCACCCCCGTGCTGATCGACTGGCGGGCGGACGTGGCCCGCCCGTTCTACCTGGCCACCGGGCACACCCCGCTGGGCCTGCGGCGCCGGCGGCACCTCAGCACCGAAGGCCGCGAGGTCACCGCCCTGCACGACGAGATCCTCGACCTCGGCGACCAGGAGCGCACCGGCCACGAGGACCCCACCGGCGACGACGTCCTGCTCGCCGCGCTCAACGCCGCGCGCACCGGCCGGATGCACGACATCGTGCAGACCATCCAGGCCGAACAGGACGAGATCATCCGCGCCCCCCACCGGGGCGTCCTGGTCGTCGAGGGCGGCCCCGGCACCGGCAAGACCGCCGTCGCCCTGCACCGCGCCGCCTACCTCCTCTACGAACACCGCGAACTGCTCGCCCAGCGCGCCGTCCTCATCGTCGGCCCCAACCCCGCCTTCCTCGGCTACATCGGCGAGGTGCTGCCCTCCCTCGGCGAGACCGGCGTGCTGCTGGCGACCCTCGGCGAGCTGTTCCCCGGCGTCAGGGCCACCGCGACGGACACCCGCGAGGCCGCCGCGGTCAAGGGCCGCGCCGACATGGCCGAGGTGCTCGCCGAGGTGGTCCGGGACTGGCAGTCGCTGCCCGACCCGGTGATCGCCATCGAGCACGACCGGGAGGTCCTGATGCTCGACGACGGCCTGGTGAGGGTCGCGCGCGAGCGCACCCGGGCGGCGCGGCTGCCGCACAACGTGGCCCGGGAGCACTTCGAGGGCCACATCCTCAACACCCTCACCGAGCTGTACGCCGAGCGCGTCGGCACCGACCCCTACGACGGCTCAAGCCTCCTGGGCGCCGCCGACATCACCCAGATCCGCGACGAGCTGGCGGAGAACCCCGAGGTGTGGGCCGCCATCGACCAGCTCTGGCCGCGTCTGACCCCGCAGCGCCTGGTCGCGGACTTCCTCGCCGACCCCGTCGGCTACCTCCCCGACGAGGACGCGGCCGCCGTCCGGCGCCCGGTGACCCGGGCGTGGACCGTGGCGGACGTCCCGCTGCTCGACGAGGCCGCCGAGCTGCTGGGCTGGGACGAGCGGGTGGCGCGGGCCCGCGCGGAGCGGGAGCGCGAGACCCAGGTGGCCTACGCCCAGGGCGTGCTGGACGTCTCCTACGCCTCCCGGACGTACGAGTTCGAGGGCGTCGACGACGAGGACAGCGAGGTCCTGTCCGCGCACGACATCATCGACGCCGAACGCTTCGCCGAGCGGCAGGAGGAGGACGACCACCGCAGCGCCGCCGAGCGCGCCGCCGCCGACCGGACCTGGGCGTTCGGGCACATCATCGTCGACGAGGCACAGGAGCTGTCACCGATGGCCTGGCGGCTGCTCATGCGGCGCAGCCCGACCCGCTCGATGACCCTGGTCGGCGACCCCGCGCAGACCGCGGAGGCGGCCGGCGTCGGCTCCTGGGCGAAGATCCTGGAGCCCTACGTCGAGGACCGCTACGAGCACACCCGCCTCGGCGTCAACTACCGCACCCCCGCCGAGATCATGGAGGTCGCGGCGGCCGTCGTACGCGCCGAGGACCCGGACTTCGAGCCGCCGAGCTCGGTGCGCTCCACGGGGGTACGGCCCTGGGCCCGCGCCACCGCCGACCTGCCCGAGGCGGTCGCCGAGGCGGTGCGGGAGCTGACGCCCGCCGAGGGCCGGCTCGCGGTCATCGCCCCGCGCCATCTGCACCGCAGGCTGGCCGCCCGGCTGGACGGGGTGGTGGCGGGCACCGAACCGGACCTCACCCGGACCGTGGTGCTGCTCGACCCGCGCCAGTCCAAGGGCCTCGAATTCGACTCGGTGCTGGTGGTCGAGCCGGGCCTCTACGGCACCAGCGACCTCTACGTCGCCCTCACCCGGGCCACTCAGCGCCTCGGGGTGGTCCATACCAAGGAGCTGCCGAAGGCACTGGTGGCGGCACTGGCGTAACGCGGGATCACCAGAACGTAACAGTTCGTGCCGTGATCACCGCGCGTGCACGGCCGGTGCGGTAAGCGTTGCCGTATGGAAGCCCAGCCCCACGCCACCGCACCGGCCGACAGCCCCGATCTCGGCTCGCTGGCCGTCCAGCCGCTGCTCACCGCGGAGTTCGACGCCGACCCCGGCGCGGTGTACCGGCGGCTGCGCGCCGCCTACGGTTCCGTGGCGCCCGTCGGCCTCATGGGCGTACCGGTGTGGCTGGTCCTGGACTACCGCGAGGTTCTGGAGGTCCTGAAGAACGAGAGCCAGTGGCGGCGGGACGTACGGCACTGGCGGGCCCGGGCGCAGGGCGAACTGCCCCACGACTGGCCGCTGCTCGCGGGGTACGAGGTCCGCCAGATGATGTTCATGGACGACGAGGAGCACCGCGCCGCCCGCCGCACCCACCACGCGGCCCTGCGCCCCTTCCAGGACCCCAGGAGCCCCGTCGGCTGGGAACTGCGCCAGGCCGTCGCCCGGTACGCCGACGAACTCGTCGCCCTCCTCGCCGCCGAGTCCGGCCGCACCGGCCACTGCGACCTGGGCGCCCAGTACACCCGCCCGCTGCTGCTGATGGTCACCGCGAAACTCTTCGGCTGCCCGGTCGACCTCGGCGACGAACTGGTCATGGACCTGTGGCGGATGCTGGACGGCGGCCCCGACGCGGGACCCGCCACCGGCCGGGCCCTGGCCGCCTTCACCCGCCTCGCCGCCCACCGCCGCGCCCGCCCCGGCGACGACCTCACCTCGTATCTGATGCTGGCCGACCCGGACCTCGACGACGAACAGCTCGGCCGGGAGCTGTTCATGAACGCCGTCTACCTCAACGACATCACCGGCAACATGGTCCTCAACACCCTGCTGGAGGTGTTGCGCGGCAACGCCACGGTGCGCCGCAGCCTCTCGGCGGGCCAGCTCGGCGAGACCGTCAACCGGGCCGCCCTCGCCAACCCGCCGGTCGCCAACATGTGCTTCCGGTTCGCGGCGCGGGACGTGCGGCTCGGCCGGTTCTGGATCCGGGCGGGCGACATCGTCTCCCCGTCCTCCGCCGCCGCCCACCAGGACCTGCTCGCCATCGGCTCCTCCACCATGGTCGGCTCCACCGTCTCCACCCGGGCCCACCTCGGCTGGGGCGCCGGCCCCCACCAGTGCCCGAGCGCCGCCCGGGAACTCGGCGCACTGATCGTCTCCACCGCCGTCGGCCGGGTCTTCGACCACTTCGCGCAGGCCGAACTCGCCCTCCCACTCGATCAGTTGCCCTGGCGGTCCGGCCCGGTGGTGCGCGGCCTGAAGGTCCTCCCGGTCCGCTACGAGCTGTCGGCCGACACCCCGGTCCTGCACCGCCCCGACCCGGACCTCCTGCCCGCCGGCCCCCACCAGGAGAGCCACGCGAGGGGCCTGCTCGGGGCCCTGCTCCGGGTGATGTTCGGCGCCAGGTAGGAGAGTCAGGCCGGTCGCAGCCACACCGTCGCGAGCGGTGGCAGCGTCAGCCGGATGCTGGCCGGGCGCCCGTGCCAGGGCTGGGGTTCCGGCTTCACCGGGTCGGGGTGACCGACGCCGCTGCCGCCGTAGCGTTCGGCGTCGGTGTTGAGCGTCTCGTGCCAGGCCGGGATGTCGTCGGGGACGCCGAGGCGGTAGTCGTGGCGGACGACGGGGGAGAGGTTGGAGACGGACAGCAGCGGCGCGCCCTCCGCGCCGTGACGCAGGAACGCGAAGACGTTGTCGTCGGCGGCGTCCCCGACCACCCACTCGAAGCCGGCCGGATCGGTGTCCCGCTGCCACAGCGCGGGCGTCGCCCGGTAGGCCGCGTTGAGGTCGCGGACCAGATCGCGCACGCCCCGGTGGTCGGGCTCGGCCCCGTAGGCCGAGTCCAGCAGCCACCAGTCCGGGCCGTGCGCCTCCGACCACTCCGCGCCCTGCGCGAACTCCTGCCCCATGAAGAGGAGTTGCTTGCCGGGGTGGGCCCACATGAAGCCCAGGTAGGCCCGCAGGTCGGCGCGCTGCCGCCACCAGTCGCCCGGCATCTTCGACACCAGGGAGCGCTTGCCGTGCACCACCTCGTCGTGCGAGATCGGCAGCACGTAGTTCTCGCTGTACGCGTACACCATCGAGAAGGTCATCTCATGGTGGTGGTATTTGCGGTGCACCGGCTCATGGGCCATGTACTGCAGCGAGTCGTGCATCCAGCCCATGTTCCACTTCAGCCCGAAGCCGAGCCCGCCGAAACCGCTCGGCCCGCGGTGGTGGGTGGCCCGGGTGACGCCGTCCCAGGCGGTGGACTCCTCGGCGACCGTCACGACCCCAGGGTTGCGCCGGTAGACCGTCGCGTTCATCTCCTGGAGGAAGGCGACGGCGTCCAGGTTCTCCCGGCCGCCGTGCTCGTTCGGCGTCCACTGGCCCGGCTCGCGCGAGTAGTCGAGGTAGAGCATCGAGGCGACGGCGTCCACCCGGAGCCCGTCGATGTGGAACTCCTCGCACCAGTACGTGGCGTTGGCGACCAGGAAGTTGCGCACCTCACGCCGCCCGAAGTCGAACTCCAGCGTCCCCCAGTCGGGGTGCGCGGCGCGCAACGGGTCCTCGTGCTCGTACAACGGCCGCCCGTCGAACTCCGCGAGCGCCCACTCGTCGCGGGGGAAGTGGGCCGGCACCCAGTCCATCAGGACGCCGATGCCCGCCCGGTGCAGCGCGTCGACCAGGTACTTGAAGTCGTCCGGGGTGCCCAGCCGGGCCGTCGGCGCGTAGAACCCGGTGACCTGGTAGCCCCAGGACCCGCCGAAGGGATGCTCGGCGACCGGCATCAGCTCGACATGCGTGAAGCCCAGGTCGCCGACATAGGCGGGCAGCTGCTCGGCGAGCTGACGGTAGGTCAATCCCGGTCGCCAGGAGGGGAGATGAACCTCGTACACCGAGAAAGGGGCCTCGTGCACGGGTATCTCGCCCCGCCGCGACAGCCACTCCTCGTCGCCCCACGCGTACCGCGAGGCGTGCACGATCGACGAGGTCGCGGGCGGTATCTCCGTGCGCCGGGCCAGCGGATCGGCGCGCAGGGTGTGCGAGCCGTCCGGGCGGGCGATGTCGAACTTGTACAGCTCGCCCTCGCCGACCCCGGGCAGGAACACCTCCCACACCCCCGAGGAGCCCAGCGAGCGCATCGGGCACCCGGTGCCGTCCCAGAAGTTGAAGGACCCGGCCACCCGCACCCCGCGCGCGTTCGGCGCCCACACCGAGAACCGGGTGCCGGCCACCCCCTGGTGGGTCATCGGCTCGGCGCCCAGCACCCTCCACAGCTCCTCGTGCCGTCCCTCGCCGATCAGATGCAGGTCCAGCTCGCCCAGCGTGGGCAGGAAGCCGTAGGCGTCCTCGGTCTCCACGGTCGTGGTCTCGTACTCCACCAGCAGCCGGTACGCCGGGACCTCCGTCAGGGGCAGCAGCCCCGAGAAGAAGCCGTCCCCGTCGTCGTGCAGCTCCGCCCGCAGCCCGCCCGCGACCACGGTGACCGACCGGGCGTACGGCCTGAGCGCGCGGAAGACGACCCCGCCGGGCCGCGGGTGCGCGCCCAGCACGGAGTGCGGGTCGTGATGCGTGCCGTGCAGCAGCCGCTCACGGTCGACGGCGTCCGGGGCGGGGGAGAAGGCGGGGACGGCCGACGCGGGAGGCCTGCGCTTCTTGCCGCCCTTGCCGCCCTTGCCGGTGGCCTTCTTCTTCGGGGGAGTCACGTGCGGGGCCTCCTCAAGGCAGTTCGGGTGCGGCGAGGCGCTCTACGGCGGACAGCGGGACGGGCAGCCAGTCGGGGCGGTGCCGGGCCTCGTACACGACCTCGTAGACCGCCTTGTCGGTCTCGAAGGCCCGCAGCAGCACCGGATCGGTACGCGGATCGCGGCCCGCCGCCTCCGCGTACCCGGAGCAGAACGCCGACCGGCAGGCGTGCGCCCAGCCGGGGGCCGGCCGTTCGCCCGCGTGGGCCGCGTAGTCGAAGGACCGCAGCATGCCCGCCACGTCGCGCACCGCGGGCTGCGGCATCCGGCGTTCCGCCGGCGGCCTGGCCGGCTCCCCCTCGAAGTCGATCAGCGACCACTGCCCGGACGGCGCCCGCAGACACTGCCCGAGATGCAGGTCGCCGTGCACGCGCTGCGCGGTCCAGGTCCGCCCCTCCGCCGCCAGGTCCGCCAGCGCGGTGAAGGCGGTGCGCAGCGCGGGCGCGTACGGCCGCAGCGCCGGCACCGCCTGCGCCGCCGTCTCCAGCCGTACGGCCATCCCCTCGACCATCGGCCGTATCTGCGCCGGCCCGAGGGTCACCGTGGGCAGCGCCCTGGCCAGCGCGCCGTGCACCTCGGCGGTGGCCCGCCCCAGCGCCCGCGCCTCGGCGCCGAAGTCCTCGCCCTTGGCCAGCTCCCGCAGCGCCAGCTCCCAGCCGTCCGTCGCGCCCTGCACGTAGGGCTGGAGCACCCCGAGGACGTACGGCTCGCCGGTGCCGTCCTCCGGGTCCATCTCCAGCCAGGCGGTCGGCGCCGGCACCCGGGGACAGCCCTCGCGGGCCAGCGCCAGGGGCAGCTCCAGGTCGGGATTGACGCCGGGCGCGACCCGGCGGAACAGCTTCAGGATGAACGTATCTCCATAGACGACGGACGAGTTCGACTGCTCGGCGGTCATCAGCCGCGGGACCAGACCGGGCCGGATCTCCTGCGCGGGGTCGCCCTCGCAGCGCAGGGAGCCGATCCGGGCCCGGGAGCGCAGCGCCTCCAGCAGCAGCTCGGCGGGCCGGGTGTCGTACAGGGCGTCGTAGACCGTGCGCCCGGCCAGCGCTCCCCGGCTCACATGGCCGATCAGCGCGGGTGCCAGGCGGGGCGGCAGGGCCTCGCGGACCCCGATCAGCAGCTGGTACCGGTCGCCGTGGGTGTCCGGCTGATGGGCGCGCAGCACCAGGTGGTAGAGGCCGAGCCGGGCGCCGGCCGGCAGCAGCTCGGTGGCCGCGACCAGGGAGAACCCGGTGACCGGGCGGCCCTTGCCGGCGAACCAGCGCTGCCGCGGCAGCCACTCGCGCAGCAGCGGGTCCAGTGACGCGAGGAGGCCGGGGCTGACCGTGCCGGAACCGCCGGAGCGTGTGACCGTCTTCGCCATGGCGTCACATTCCTTTCCCCGGGTGGTCGGGGTGTCACTGATGCGTGCCCCGGGCGGGACGGGGGAAACCGCCCCGCCGCGGGCCTTCTAGGCGCCTTCCCCGCGGAGCCGGAACCAGTAGAAGCCGTGTCCGGCCAGGGTCAGCAGGTAGGGCAGATCGCCGATGGCCGGGAAGCGCACCCCGCCGAACAGCTCGACCGGATGGCGTCCGTTGAACCGGCGCAGGTCCAGTTCCGTGGGCTGGGCGAACCGCGAGAAGTTGTGCACGCACAGCACCAGGTCGTCCTCGTACTCGCGCAGGAACGCGAGCACGGCCGGATTGGTGGAGGGCAGCTCGGTGTACGTCCCGAGCCCGAAGGCGGGGTTCTGCTTGCGGATCTCGATCATCCGGCGGGTCCAGTGCAGCAGCGACGAGGGCGACGACATCGACGCCTCGACGTTGGTGACCTGGTAGCCGTAGACGGGGTCCATGATGGTCGGCAGATAGAGCCGTCCGGGGTCGCTGGAGGAAAAACCCGCGTTACGGTCCGGTGTCCACTGCATCGGGGTGCGGACGGCGTCGCGGTCGCCGAGCCAGATGTTGTCGCCCATGCCGATCTCGTCGCCGTAGTAGAGGATCGGCGAGCCGGGCAGCGACAGCAGCAGGGCGGTGAACAGCTCGATCTGGTTGCGGTCGTTGTCCAGGAGCGGGGCGAGGCGGCGGCGGATGCCGATGTTGGCGCGCATCCGCGGGTCCTTGGCGTACTCCGCGTACATGTAGTCGCGCTCTTCGTCGGTGACCATCTCGAGGGTCAGCTCGTCGTGGTTGCGCAGGAAGATGCCCCACTGGCACTTGGCGGGAATGGCCGGCGTCTTGGCCAGGATCTCGGAGACGGGGTGGCGGGATTCGCGCCGGACGGCCATGAAGATCCGGGGCATGACGGGGAAGTGGAACGCCATGTGGCATTCGTCGCCGCCGGAGGCGTAGTCGCCGAAGTAGTCGACGACGTCCTCGGGCCACTGGTTGGCCTCGGCGAGGATCACCGTGTCCGGGTAGTGGGCGTCGATCTCCTTGCGGACCCGCTTGAGGAACTCATGGGTCGCCGGAAGGTTTTCGCAGTTGGTGCCCTCGCGTGCGTACAGGTACGGCACCGCGTCCAGCCGGAACCCGTCGATGCCCAGGTCCAGCCAGAACCGCAGCGCGGAGATCATCTCCTCCTGGACGGCCGGGTTCTCGTAGTTGAGGTCGGGCTGGTGGGAGAAGAAGCGGTGGAAGAAGTACTGCTTGCGGACGGGGTCGAAGGTCCAGTTGGAGACCTCGGTGTCGACGAAGATGATGCGGGCGTCGGCGTACTGCTTGTCGTCGTCGGCCCACATGTAGTAGTCGCCGTAGGGGCCGTCGGGATCCTTCCTCGACTCCTGGAACCACGGGTGCTGGTCGCTGGTGTGGTTCATGACGAAGTCGATGATCACGCGCATCCCGCGCTGGTGGGCGGCGTCGACGAACTCCACGAAGTCGGCGAGGTCGCCGAACTCGGGCAGCACCGAGGTGTAGTCGGAGACGTCGTATCCGCCGTCGCGCAGGGGGGACTTGAAGAAGGGCGGCAGCCAGAGGCAGTCGACGCCGAGCCACTGCAGGTAGTCGAGTTTGGCGGTGATGCCCTTGAGGTCGCCGACACCGTCGCCGTTGCTGTCCTGGAAGGAACGGACCAGGACCTCGTAGAAGACGGCTCGTTTGAACCAGTCGGGGTCGCGGTCCTTGGCGGGGGTGTCCTCGAACGTGTCCGGAACGGGCTCGTTGACGATCATCGTGTGGGTGACCCTCCGATCTGCGGGTTGGACGGTCGCAGGACGGTGAGGACGTGCGCGGGCCGGGTGCCCGGTTCGAGGCGCACGTAGTTGGCCCTGCCCCAGTGGTAGGTCTCGCCGGTGAGCTCGTCGCGCACCGGCACCGACTCGTGCCAGTCCAGGCCGAGTTGCGGCATGTCCAACGAGACCGTCGCCTCCTGGGTGTGGTGGGGGTCGAGGTTGACGACCACCAGAACCGTGTTCGAACCGCTCTTCTTCGAGTAGGCGATCACCGCTTCCTTGTCGGTGTGGTGGAAGCGCAGCGTGCGCAGGGTGTGCAGGGCGGGGTTCTCCC
>NZ_KQ949041.1:119643-120177 GCF_001514285.1 Streptomyces sp. DSM 15324 | reverse complement strand
GGGCAGCACTGCCCTGAACCGTTTGCGCGCCCGATGCAGGCGCACAGCGAAGGCAGTGGCCGTGCAGCCCATGACCACGGCCGCCTGCTTGGCCGTCAGGCCGTACCAGGCACTCAGCACGAGTACCTCCCGGTCCTGTTCCGACAGCGCCGACAGTGCGGCGGCCACCTCGGCACGCGTCCCTATCGCGTCCCCGATCTCCACGGACCCCGCCCGGTCGGCCATGACCGCCAGGCGATCGGTCAGTGCGCGGTGCCGCTGGTCGGACCGCACACGGTTGGCGAGCAGCCGCCGGGCCGAGGCGAGCAGCCACGGCAGGGCGTCGCCGGGTACCGCCCCTGATTTGCGCCAGGCCAGCACGAAGGTCTCCGACAGGATGTCCTGCGCGGTCTCCCGGTCCGTACGGTGCAGCAGATACGCCAGGACCCGATCAGCATGCGCCGTATAGAGAGCCTCCAGGGCCCGGTGTCCGGCCGGGTCACCGTACTCCCCGGCGGTTGTTCGTCGTCGTCTCACAGCACCTCCATGTTCCGT
>NZ_KQ949041.1:0-119137 GCF_001514285.1 Streptomyces sp. DSM 15324 | reverse complement strand
GCATCAACGGCCGTCAACCGGGAGATGTACGGCCGGGCCGGATCTCTTACAGCCCCTGGCGGATTCAGGCTCGGGCCGTATCGGCAGGCGTGACACGGAGCACGAGACAGCCGTGAGTAAACACCCCGCGCGAGTCGCCCGTGCGCGACCGCCACCTGCTCCGGGTAGGAAGGCCCACTGTTCGCCCTCGTCGCCGCGATGGCGGATACCAAGCGGGTGCGCTGGAACTGTCCGGAGAGGAGAACCCGAGCCGACATGGCCGGCTCATGGCGCTACCTGCGGCACTCGGCCGACTGTGGAACTGCCCGTTGCACGCGACCAGCCCGACCAGCTCTGCCCGCCATCCGTGGAGCGGTTGCGGTAGACCTCGTGATCGTTGGGGCTGACGCACGCAATGCCGGTGTGAACGAGTCAATCGGCCTCAAGGGAACGGATCTTCTGGCCCCAGGCAGCGATCCCGTTGTCAGTGCCGGCTGGGAGGATCACCGGCATGACACCGTTGCTTCTCACCGACATCGAGCGAGCCGTTCGCAGCAGCTGGAGTGCCGAGACGTGCACGCCTGAGTTCCGATCGCGCTGGAGCCCGGACAACCCGGCCCGGGACCAGTGCGGTGTGACCGCCATGGTGCTCAATGACCTGCTGGGAGGTGAGCTGATCCGGGGAGAAGTACACGTCAACGGCGAGCGTGTGGACTACCACTGGTGGAACCGCCTGGGCATGGCCCTTGAGATCGACCTCACCCGCGAGCAGTTCGGGCCGGAGGAGATTGTCACCGGGGGCGTTGTCATTCCCCGACCGCCCGTGACCGAATGGCGCAGGCTTCGTGAGGAGTACGAGCTTCTCCGCGACCGCGTCATGGACAAGCTCAACCTGCGTCAGCCAGACGGCCAACATCATCACCGCAGGGCAGTGCCGGCACCACCTACATCTACGCCGGTGACCGGTGGAACGCCAACGACCTCGGCAACTCCCAGCTGATCTGGCTGCCGATGACCATCCGCGGCACCGTGGTCAACGTCGGCCAGTACCCGAGCTGGTCGCTCGACGCCACCGCCGGCACCTGGACGCCCACCTCCGGTGTGCCCACCAGCGCGGTGCACACCCTCACCAACGCGGGCACCTCGATGCTGATGGACGTCGCGAGCGGCTCCACGACCAGCGGCGCCAAGGTCATCCAGTGGCAGTCCGACGGGGGGCGACAACCAGAAGTGGACGCTGAACCGGTGACCCGCCGCCACGGGCCTGTGCCTGGACGTCCCGAGCAAGTCGACCGCCGAGAACGTCAGGCAGCAGCAGTGGACCTGCAACGGCGGCGCCAACCAGCAGTTCGCCGCCGACCTCGTCGGCAGCCTCACCCGGTACCAAGTTTCTGCTCGTCAACACGGGCAGCGGGCTGAACATCCGTGTGGACGCCTCCTCCACCACCGCGGGTGCCGCCGTGGTCCAGCTCACCGGCACCCGCGCCACCAGCCAGCAGTGGAACCTGTCGTAAGGCTCGGAACACCCGTGCGCACGTGAGCGAGAAGCGGTGCTTCAGCCGATGGCGTATGGCCGGTAGACCGTCTCCACCGAGTGACGAGTCCGCCGTCGCCGCCTCCACCACCGACGGGGCGACGGTGACCGGGCTCAGCGCCAGTACGGCGTACACCTTCGCGGTCCACGCCCGGGACGCGGCCGGCAACGGCTCGGCCCGCTCGGGCGCGGTCGCCGTCACGACGAGCGCCGCGCCCGCCACCCCCTGCTCCGTGCGCTGCCGAAAGGCGGTCGGGGCGGTTTGGGTGCTGCCAGAAAAAAGGGTTTGCCGGGGCCGCGCGCATCCCCGTACCGTCGCAGCACTCTTACGCATCACGCTCTCTCGAACGATCGCCGCAGAAAGGGAGCAGGCCCGTGCACGGCGCGCGGAGTCAGGAGGGGCGGCAGCTCTGTCCGCATGCCCTCCTGAAGGACTGTTCCCATGAAGATCGGCCTCGGCCTCCCCATCGACGACCCCGCCCTGCTCCTGACCTGGGCCCGGCACGCCGACGCGGGCCCGTTCAGCACCCTCGGCCTGCTCGACCGGCTCGTGTTCGGCAACCCCGAGCCCCTCGTCACCCTCGCCGCCGTCGCCGGCGCCACCTCCCGCATCCGCGTCCAGACCGAGGTGCTCATCGCGCCCGTCCACCGCACCGCCCTGCTCGCCAAGCAGACCGCGACCCTCGACCGCATCTCCGGTGGCCGGTTCACCCTCGGTATCGGCGTCGGCGGCCGGGACGACGACTTCCTCGCCGCCGGCGTCGACCCGCGCCGCCGCGGCCGCCGCCTCGACGAGCAGATGGTCCTGCTGCGCCGCCTCTGGGCCGGCGAGCCGTACGGAGAGGGTGCGGCGTCCATCGGACCCGCGCCCCTCACCCCGGGGGGCCCGGAAGTGCTCTTCGGGGGCTTCACACCCGCCGCACTCGAACGGGTGGGCCGTTTCGGCGACGGCTTCCTCGGCGCCGCACTGGCCCCGAAACACCTCGACGGCCTCTTCCGCGACGTGGAGGACGTCTGGGAGAAGTACGACCGCCCCGGCCGGCCGCGGCTGGTCGCCCAGATCAGCGTCGCCCTCGGCCCGCAGGACACGGTGGACCGGGCCCGGCGCAACCTCCTCGACTACTACGCGTTCACCGGCCGCGCCGCCTCCATGGCCGACGGGCTGCTGACCACCCCACGGACGATCGGTGCGGCCGTCGCCGACCTCGCCGGCATCGGCGCCGACGAGGTCGTCCTGTACTGCTGGGCCCCGGATCCAGAACAGGTGGACCGGCTGGCCGAGGTGGTGTCCTAGGGAGTGCTGTGCGGGACTTCCGCAGCACCCCCTGGCCGCGCCGGCGAGAGACGTACGTGAAAACTCGTACAAAAGGCGATCCGGGTACCGTGTGACCATGTCCACGACGCCGCGCTGGCTCACCGCAGAGGAACGACGGGCCTGGCTCGCCTACGTCGACTTCTCCACCCTGCTCGCCGACTACCTCAACCGGCAGTTGCGGCGCGACGCGGGCATGACGCACTCCGACTACAGCCTGCTCGTCTCCCTCTCCATGGCCCCCGACGGCGTGCTCGGGATGTCCGAACTGGCCCAGCGGCTGAAGATCACGCGCAGCCGGCTCACCCACGCGGTGAACCGGCTGCGCGAGGTCGGCCTCGTCGAACGCCGGGAGGACCCCGCCGACGGCCGCGGCCAGCTCGCCCACCTCACCGAGGAGGGCAAGGCGCTGCTCGTGGAGGTCGCCCCCGGCCACGTCGAGGCCGTCCGCCGCGCGGTGTTCGACGTCCTCACCCCCGCACAGGTACGGCAGTTCGCCGAGATCGGCGAGGCCATCAGCGACGCCCTGCACCGCGCCGAGAGCACCGAGGCCGATCCGGCCGTGCTGCCCTGGCGACGCCGCTGAACGAGGGGTCCGCCCCGCCTCGGTGACGAATTCCGGCAGTTCGTCGGGCCCGGGATCGAGAAGAACCGGCCCGGCGCGCGTACCTGGAGGTACGGGGCTGCCCGCCCCCTTCGCAACACGCCAACGATCCAAGGGACGTACCTCGTGAACGCAACCGCCGCCATCGGCGTCACCGGCCTCGGCGTGATGGGCCGCAACCTCGCGCGCAACTTCGCCCGCAACGGTTACACCGTCGCCGTCCACAACCGCTCCGTCGGCCGTACCCGCGCGCTCGTCGAGGAGTTCGGCCACGAGGGCGCCTTCGTTCCCGCCGAGTCGGCCGAGGAGTTCGTGGCCGCGCTGGAACGCCCCCGCCGGCTGATGATCATGGTGCAGGCGGGCGCGGTCACCGACGCCGTCATCGACGAGTTCGCCCCGCTCCTGGAGCCCGGCGACATGATCATCGACGGTGGCAACGCCCACTTCGCCGACACCCGCCGCCGTGAGGCCGCGCTGCGCGAGAAGGGCATCCACTTCGTCGGCACCGGGGTCTCCGGCGGCGAGGAGGGCGCCCTGCACGGGCCGTCGATCATGGTCGGCGGGTCGAGTGAGTCGTACGACGTCCTCGGCCCGATGTTCGAGTCCATCAGCGCGAAGATCGACGGCGAGCCCTGCGCCGCCCACGTCGGCACGGACGGCGCCGGACACTTCGTCAAGATGGTGCACAACGGCATCGAGTACGCGGACATGCAGCTCATCGCCGAGGCGTACGACCTGCTGCGGCAGGTCGCCGGCTACACCCCCGCCGAGATCGCCGACGTCTTCCGCACCTGGAACGAGGGCCGCCTCGGCTCCTACCTGATCGAGATCACCGCCGAGGTCCTCGCCCACACCGACGCCGCCACCGGCCTCGCCTTCGTCGACATCGTCACCGACGCCGCCGGCCAGAAGGGCACCGGCCGCTGGACCGTGCAGACCGCCCTGGACCTGGGCTCCCCGGTCACCGCCATCGCCCAGGCCACCTTCGCCCGCGCTGCCTCCGGCCAGCGCGAACTGCGCGCCGCCTACGCCGGGCTGCCCGGCGGCACCACCCCGCCGCTCAGCCGCACCGAGGCCGCCCGCTTCACCTCCCAGGTCGAGCACGCTCTCTACGCCTCCAAGGTCATCGCCTACGACCAGGGTTGGAAGATGATCCAGGACGCGGCCGCCGAGTACGGCTGGAAGATCGACCTGGGCGCGGTCGCCAAGATCTGGCGCGGCGGCTGCATCATCCGCGCCTCCTTCCTGGACCGCATCCGCGCCGCCTACGCCGCCGACTCCGAACTGGTCAGCCTCCTCGGCGAGATGGAGTTCGCCATGGAGATCACCGACGCGCAGGTGCCGTGGCGCGAGACGGTCGCCTCCGCCGCCCGCCGGGGCATCCCCGTCCCCGCCTTCTCGGCGGCCCTCGCCCACTACGACACCCTGCGCGCAGGCCGCCTCCCCGCCGCCCTCCTCCAGGGCCAGCGCGACTACTTCGGCGCCCACACCTACGGCCGTACCGACCGCCCGGGCGCCTTCCACACCCACTGGGCGCAGGACGGCCGCCCGGAGACCCAGGCCTGAGAGGGCCCCGGCGCACGGGACCGGTCCGGCGCGAGCGGGTCCGGGCCGACACGGCTCGACCCGCGTCCGCCCGGCCCGGTCCGGTGCGGTCAGCCCCGGGCGGTCACCGACTGCCGGATCACCAGGTGGGTGCCGAGCACCACGTGGTCGTCCGCGCAGACCCGCTCCTCCCGCTCCAGCGCCAACCGTACGGCGGACCGGCCCAGATCCTCGTACGGGACGCGGACGGTGGTCAGCGCGGGGGTGAGGTCCGCCGCGAAGGGCACGTCGTCGTAGCCCACCAGGGAGACGTCGTCCGGGACGCTCACCCCGGCCTCGCGCAGCGCGGCCAGCGCGCCGAGGGCCACCATGTCGGTGCCGGCGAAGACGGCCGTGAACCCCTGCCCCGCGCGCAGGGCGTCACGGGTGCGCAGATAGCCCGAGGTGCGGGTGTACGGCCCCGGCACGTCGAGTTCCTCCTCGTACGGCACCCCGTACGCCCGCAGCGCGTCCAGGTGGCCCGCCCGGCGCTGCTGGGCGGTGGCGAACCTGGGCTCCCCGCCGAGGAACAGCACGCGCCGGTGCCCCGCGGCGAGCAGCCGGCCGGCGGCCTGGAAGGCGCCGCCGCGGTTGTCGTACTCGATCACCGTGGCCGGCGCGCCGGCGGGCAGCGGCGGGCGTCCGACCAGGACCAGCCGTGATCCGGCCGAGGCCAGGCCGTGCGCGTATCCGGCCATCCGCGCGTAGGAGGCGTCGTCGGCCTCCGCGCCGCCGACCAGCACCACGGCGGCGGCGTGCTGTTCGCGCATCAGCTGCACGAGGTCGTTCTCGCGGGCCGGATCGCCGTGCGTGGCGCAGACCAGGCTCAGCCGGCCGCGCGTCGCCGCCTCCTGCTGCACCCCGGCCGCCACATGGGCGAGGGAGGGGCTGGTGATGTCGTGGAGGACCAGGGCGACGGGTCCGGGAACGCCGCCGGACAGCGCCTTGGCGTGCACGTTCACCACGTAGTGGAGCGCCTCGACCGCCGCCGTGACCCGGGCGCGGGTCGTCTCGGAGACCGGGTAGTTCCCGGCCGGCGTGCGGGACACGGTGGCCACGGACACGCCCGCCCTGGCGGCGACGTCACGGATGGTGGCGGGCTTGTCCCGGCCCGCGGTGCCGCGACGCCGTCTGCCCCCGCCCGCGGGCCGCAGGGCCGCGCCGTCTCCGGTGGAGTGATCCGTCACGGCATGACGTTACTGCATCCGGTGGGGCCCGCAGGCGGGTGTGACGGCCGCTTCGATCCGGGTCCGACGGCCGCACCGATGGTCGTCTCCGTCCGGCGGACGGGCGGCCATCGGCTCGATCGACTTCCGACGGCCGCCCGGTACCGGGCCGGGTGCACCACACCCGGCGAGATCACCCGAGGGGACGCGGCGCTACTGGGCGCTCGTCGCCGGGTACGTCGGGTACTCGACCCCGGAGACGTGCTGCACGACGCGGACGACCTGGCAGGAGTAGCCGAACTCGTTGTCGTACCAGAGGTAGAGGATGGCGTTGTCGCCGTCGACCTTGGTGGCGCCGGCGTCGACGATCGAGGCGTGCCGCGAGCCGATGAAGTCCATGGAGACCGCGTCGGGGGCCGTGGTGAAGTCGATCTGGCGGCGCAGCGGCGAGGTCAGCGAGACGTCACGGAGGTGGTCCAGGACCTCGTCGCGGGTGGTCTCGCGGCTGAGGCGCAGGCTGAGGATGGCGATCGAGACGTCCGGCACGGGCACCCGGATCGAGCTGCCGGTGATCGGCGCCTTGAGCTCGGGCAGCGCCTTGGCGACGGCGGACGCCGCACCGGTCTCGGTGATCACCATGTTCAGCGGCGCCGAGCGGCCGCGCCGGTCGGCCTTGTGGTAGTTGTCCAGCAGGTTCTGGTCGTTGGTGAACGAGTGGACGGTCTCCACGTGGCCGCGCTCCACCCCGAACTCGTCGTTCATCGCCTTCAGCGGCGGGACGATCGCGTTGGTGGTGCAGGACGCGCAGGACAGGATCTGCTCGTCCGGCTTGATCGTGTCGTGGTTGACGCCGTGCACGATGTTCGGGACGTCGCCCTTGCCGGGCGCGGTCAGCACGACCTTGTCGATGCCCGGGCGCAGGTGCTGCGAGAGGCCTTCGCGGTCGCGCCACTTGCCGGTGTTGTCGATCAGGATGGCGTTGTCGATGCCGTACGCCGTGTAGTCGATCTCGGCCGGGCTGTCGGCGTAGATCACCTTGATCGCGTTGCCGTTGGCGACGATCGTGCCGTTCGCCTCGTCGACCGTGATCGTGCCCTGGAACTGGCCGTGCACGGAGTCGCGGCGCAGCAGCGAGGCACGCTTGACGAGGTCCTGGTCGCCGCCGCCGCGCACCACGATGGCGCGGAGCCGCAGGCCGTTGCCGGAGCCGGTCTTCTCGATGAGCAGCCGGGCGACGAGCCGCCCGATGCGGCCGAAGCCGTACAGGACGACGTCGCGGGGCTCGCGGCGGTCGATCTTGTGGGCGCCCGTGGCGCCCGCGACGGCCTCGGCGGTGAAGTCCAGGACCGACAGACCGCGGTCGTCGGCGCGGTGGCTCTCGGCGAGGATACCGATGTCGATCTGGGACGGGCCGAGGTCGAGGGTGGTGAGTGCCTCGAGGAACGGCAGGGTCTCGGTGACCGAGAGCTCCTCGCCCGCGATCTGGCGGGCGAACCGGTGGGTCTTGAGGATGCTGACCACCGACTTGTTCACCAGGGAGCGGCTGTGCAGCAGGATCGTCACGTCCCGCTCGCGGTGCAGCTTCCCGATCATCGGGATCATCGACTCCGCGATCTCCTCGCGGTTCTTCCAGTGGGTGAACGAATCGTCGTTGAGCGTCACGGGCCTATCTTTCGAGCTAGGTGGCGCTCAGATGCTAACCCGACGTTCATCTGATCATTCAAGCGGGGGTCTGCTCAGGTGTGCAGGACCGTGCGGCGGCGGGGGATCCCCAGGGCGCACAGCGCTCCGGTGAACACCACGGCGACCCCCACCCACACCGCGGGATGCAGGCCGTCGACGAACTGCCGGGGGCCCTCTGTGCTGCCGTGGGCCACGAACACCGTGCTCAGTACGGCGATGCCGAGCGCGCCGCCGACCTCGCGCACGGTGGTGTTGGCGCCGGAGGCCTTGCCCGCGTGCTCTTCGGCGACCGAGCCGAGCACGACCGCCGCCGTCGGCGCGAACACGAAGCCCATGCCGACACCGGCCACGACCATCGGGCCGACCAGCGAGGAGTAGTCCGTGTCGACGTCGGCGACCAGGTTGATCCAGCCCAGTCCGACGCCCTGGAGGAAGAGCCCGAGAGCCATCAGCCGGCCGCCGCCGACCTTGTCGGTGAGCAGTCCGGCGACGGGGGCGACGAACATCGGCATCAGTGTCCAGGCGAGGGTGCGCACACCGGCCTCCAGCGGGGTGCGCGCCGGCACGATCTGGAGGTACTGCGCGAGCAGGAACAGCGAGCCGAAGACCCCGAAGTACATGGTCGCCGAGACGATGTTGGTGAGGGTGAAGGCCCGCACCCGGTAGAACGACAGCGGCAGCATCGGCTCCTCGGTCCTGGCCTCCCGGGCGACGAACGCGGCCAGCAGCACCGCGCCGCCGGCGAACGCGCCGAGCACCTGTGCGGAGGTCCAGCCGTCGGGCTCGCCGCGCACGATCGCCCACACCACGGCGCACAGTCCCCCCGCTGCCAGCACCATGCCGGCCAGGTCGAGCCGGATGCCGGGCAGCGCACTCTCCTCGAGCGCGAACAGCACCAGCGGGACGGCGATCACGCACACCGGCACGTTGATCCAGAAGATCCACCGCCAGTCCAGGCCGTCCACGACCGCACCGCCGACCACCGGGCCCATCGCCACGGCGAGCCCGCTCACCCCGGACCACACGCCGAGCGCCATCCGAGAGCTGGACTGGGACGTGCACGCCTCGGCACCCGCCCGGGACACCCTCGCCGAGACCCTCGCCTCCCTGCGCGCCCTGGGCGTCCCGCTCGACTGGCGGACCCTGCTGCCGTACGCCCGGCTCGCCGAACGCACCGCGGCCCTCGACCTCGACCAGCTCGAAGGGCTCGACGACCCGCTGGAGACCGCCGAGCGCGCCCTGCTGCTGACCGTCCTCCTGGAACCCGCCCTGCTCGCCCTCAGGCGCATGGCCCAGCAGAACGAGTCGGCCCGCCGGTACGGGTCCTGACGGTCGAGTCCCGTCGGTATGGATCCTGACGGCCGAGCCCCGCCGGTACACGTCCCGACCGTCGAGCCCCCCGCAGGCGCGGGTCCTGAGGGCCGAGCCCCCGCCGGTATACGTCCCGACCGTTGACCCCCGCCGGCACACGCCCGACCGCCGAGCCCCGCCGGCCTCGGGGCCACAGTGTCCGCGTCCGCGTCCGCCGGGATTCCCGGGCGGCTCCGCCATGGCCTGCGGCGTCCTCGGCGTCCGCGGCGTCCTTCGGCGTCGGCGCGCTCGCGCGCGGGTCACGGACCGGTCCGGTGGGGCATGATCCCCGGCCGATCGGGTACGCGAGGCCGGACCGCGTCCGGAGGGAAGCCTTCCGGAGCGGGCCGTACGACCGCCGCGACAAGGGGAACTGTCATGGAGACGCCCGCCCACGACCGCAACGCCGACCCCGCCCGCTGGGCCCTGGACGCGCTGGCCCGGGACACCGAGGACACGGTGGCCCTGGAGACGCTCGCGCACTGCGACGTCCTGGTGCCGGTGCCCGACGACGCCACCGACGAGGACGTCAGCGACCCCGCCCGGCTGGCCCTGCCGGTCCTGGACAACCCCGGCGCCACACCCGTGGTCCCGGTGTTCACCTCCGAACCCGAGATGGCCGGACTGCTGCCCGGGATCGACCGCTACCGGCTGGTGCCCCTCGGCGCGCTCGCCGCGCAGTGGCCCGCCGGAGATCTCTCGCTCGCCATAGACGCCGCCGGCGACCACCCGCTGACGCTCACCTCGGAAGGAGTGCGCACCCTGCTCGCCCGCTGACCCGCCACCCGGGGCGGCCCGCGCCCGCCGGCTCGCCGTAATCCAGAATGGCCCCATGATCTGGCTCTCCGGTGCGGCCGGCGGACTCGTCCTCGCTCTGGTGCTCGGAAGCGTCCTGCGCACCCTCGTCGTCCCGCGCGGCCTGTACTCCGTGGTCGTGTACCGGCTCTGGTGGACCCTGCGCCGGCTGCTGCACCTCGCCGCCCTGCGCCGCGGGTACGAGGCCGTCGACCGGTGGCAGACCTGGCTCGCCCCGCTGATGCTGGTCGGCATGCTGGGGATCTGGCTGCTCGGCGCCCTGGCCGGATACGGGCTGCTGCTGTACGCGCTGTCCCCGCTCGGCTGGACCACCGCCTTCCGGGAGGCCGGCTCCAGTCTGTTCACCCTGGGCTTCGCCAGCGGCGCCCGGGTACGGCTGTCCGTCCTCGACTTCGCGGCCGCGATCACCGGCCCGGTCGTCATCGCCCTCCAGATCGCCTACCTTCCCACCCTGTACGCCGCCTACAACCGCCGGGAGCTGGAGGTCACCCTGCTCCAGTCGCGGGCCGGCGAGCCCGCCTGGGGTCCCGAGATCCTCGCCCGGCAGTGGCTGGTCGACACCGAGACCGCGCTGCCGGAGCTGTACCGCGCCTGGGAGCGGCTGGCCTCGGACATGGGGGAGAGCCATGCGACGTACCCGGTGCTGCTGGCGTTCCGCTCGCCGCGCCCGCAGCGCAGCTGGCTGGTCGGGCTGATCGCGGTGATGGACGCGGCGGCCCTGCAACTGGCGCTGTCCCCGCGCACCGCGCCGCCGGAGGCCCGGCTGGTGCTGCGCGCGGGGTTCACCGCACTGCGGGACATCGCCCGCTCGATCCGCTTCGGCTTCGACCCCGACCCGGCCCCGGACGACCCCGTCGGTCTGACCTATGCCGAGTTCGAGGCGGCGGTGTCGATGCTGGAGTCGACGGGCTTCCGGGCGGAACGCGGGCCCGAGGAGGCCTGGCCACACTTCCGGGGCTGGCGGGTCAACTACGAGGCGGTCGGCTACGAGCTGTGCCGCCGCTGCGACGCGGTCCCCGCCCTGTGGACGGGCCCACGCGACTTCCCCTCCACCCCGATCCCACCCCACCGCCCGGCGGACCGCCGGCCGGGGGACCGTCGCGCCGGGGAGGAACAAGGCTGAGACCAGTGCCCCGAAGGGGCGACGTGCTCAGGAACCGCCGAGCATCCGCTCCAGCACGCCCCGCTGCAACGGCAGCACCTCCGTGTGCAGATCACGTCCCTTGCGGGTGAGCGTGACATACACCCCGCGCCGGTCCTCCAGACAGACGGCCCGGGCCACCAGGCCCTCCTTCTCCAGCCGCCCGATCAGCCGGGACAGGGCGCTCTGACTGAGGTGGACCCGGCCCACGAGATCCTGCACCCGGCACTGCTCGCCCTGTCCGGGAGCCTCCGCGGCGAGGATGTCGAGCACCTCGAAGTCGCTCGCGCCGAGGCCGTGCGGGTGCAGCGCGCGGTCGATCTCGCACATCGTGCGTGCGTGCACCGACAGGATGTCCCGCCACCGCTCCTCGAGGCCCGCCCCGGCCGTCTTCGCTGCCATACCCGCACGGTAACACCCCTGTCCGCTCTTGTTGAGTGTGCAACTAGTGCGGGTGGAGGCGGTTCTACGAGGGGTTCTTCGGGGGGTCCTGGAGCAGCCCCACCAGGTTGCCGTCCGAGTCCTTGACCGACGCGATCAGCCGGCCGTTGCCGACGTCCTGCACATCCTGGAGCACCTCGGCCCCCGCCTCCACCAGGGCCGCCAGCCGCCCGCGGATGTCGGTGACGTGCCAGAACGGAACCGCCCCGGTCAGCCCTTGGGCGTGCCCGTTCGGGTTGAGGCCGACGTCCTGGCCGGCCGCCTTGTAGCCGACGTAGTAGGGCTCGTCGGCGTACGGCTCGACCTGGAGCAGCGCCCCGAACACGGCCTTGGCCCGCTCCAGGTCCTTCACGGGGTAGATGATCGTCTGCACACCGGTGGTGGTCGTCATGGCCGGTCACTCCTCGGTCTTCGCGTGGTTCCGGCGGGATGGGCCGGTGGTCTCACGCTAGGCCCGGGTGAGGGGAGCGCGCTTCTCCGATCCTGACCGACCGACGCCGGCGCTCAGGTCGAGTCCCGCTTCACCAGCTCCGTCGGCAGGATCACCGCCGCCGGGTCCTCGCCCCCTATCTGGGCGAGGAGGACGCGCACCATCTCGGCGCTGACCCGGTCGTAGGGCTGACGGATCGTGGTGAGCGCGGGCACCGCCTCCGTCGCCGCGACGGAGTCGTCGAAGCCGCCCACGGACACGTCCTCGGGAACCCGGCGCCCGGCCCGGCGCAGCGCCGTCAGCGCACCCCGGGCCATCAGGTCGGAGGCGACGAACAGGGCGTCCAGATCCGGGGCCTGCGCCAGCAGCCGTTCGGCGGCCGCCTCCCCGCTGGCCCGGCTGTAGTCGCCGGAGACCACGAGCCGCTCGTCGATCCCGATGCCCGCCTCCGTGAGCACCTCCTTGTAGCCGGCGAGCCGGTCCACACCGCCCGGGGTGTCCAGCGGACCGCTCACCATGCCGATCCGGCGCCGGCCGAGCGAGAGCAGGTGGCGCACCATGTCCCGGGCGCCGTCCCGGTCGTCCGCCGCCACATAGCTCACCTTGGAACGCAGCCCCATCGGCTTGCCGCACTGGACCAGCGGCACCCCCGCCTCGCGCAGTTCCTCCGCGACCGGGTCGCCGGAGTGGCTGGAGACCAGCAGCACCCCGTCGACGTGCCCGGCGGTGATGTAGCGGGTGATGCGCCGCCGCTCGTCCTTGGTGCCCGCCAGCATCAGCAGCAGCGGGATGTCGTGCGCCGCGAGCGCCTGGGTGCAGCCGCTGAGCAGCACATTGAAGTTCGGGTCCTCGAAGAACCGCTCCTGGGGCTCGGTCAGCAGGAATCCCACCGAGTCCGAACGGCCGGTGATCAACGAGCGGGCGTGCCGGTTCACGACGTAACCGGTCTTGCGGATGGCGGCGTTGACCGCCTCCGCCGCCGCGGGGCTGACGTAGTGCCCGCCGTTGAGCACCCGGGAGACGGTGCCGCGGGAGACCCCTGCCTCCCGCGCCACGTCGTGGATCGTCGGCGGTCTGCGCCGGGCCCCCGCATTGCTCATGGTCATGACTTTACGGCCCCGGAGAGCAGATCCAGGCTCCAGAACCGCTGAATGACCAGGAAGAGCGCGACCAGCGGGATCACCGCGAGGAACGCCCCGGTGATCACCAGGGTGTAGAGCGCGGGCTGGTTCGAGCCCTGTTCGAGGAGGGTGAACAGACCGAGCGTGATCGGGAACTTCTCGTCGTCGCTGAGCATGATGTACGGCAGGAGGAAGTTGTTCCACACCGCCACGAACTGGAACAGGAACACCGTGACCAGTCCGGGCACCATCATCGGCAGCGCGATCCGGGTGAAGATCCGCCACTCGCCCGCCCCGTCCATCCGGCCCGCCTCCACCACGTCGGCGGGCACGGCGGCCGCCGCGTAGATGCGCGCGAGGTAGACGCCGTACGGCGAGAGGATCTGCGGCAGCAGCACCGACAGGTGGGAGTCCGTGAGGTCCGCCTTGGCCAGCAGCAGGTACTGCGGGACGGCCAGGATGACCGGCGGCATCAGCACGCCCGCGAGCAGGACGTTGAACGCCGTCTCACGGCCGCGGAAGCGGTAGGTCGCCAGGGCGTAGCCGCTGAACGCCGACACGCCGGTCGACAGCAGCGCGCCGAGGACGGCGTACAGGGCGGAGTTGCCCATCCACGCCCAGTAGACGCCGTCGCGGTAGGCGGTGAGCTGCCTGACGTTGTCGGTGAAGCCGGTGCCCGGCAGGAAGGTGAAGGTGGAGAACAGCTCGCGGCCCGACTTGGTGGAGGCGATCACCACCCACGCCACGGGGAGCAGACAGTAGAGCGCGCCCAGCAGGAGCGTGACCGTCGGGACGAGCGCCGTGCGGCTGCGCAGCGGCGGCCGGCGGTGCGCCGTGCCCGTCGTCCCGGCCGCTGCGGGCGACTTCTGTACGGCGAGAGAACTCATCCCGCTGCCTCCTGCTTGTCACGGCGGTTCGCCGCCCGCAGGAAGCCGAAGCTCAGCACCAGCGTGGCGAGGGCGATGATCACGGCCTCGGCGGCCGCCTGGTGGATGTCGCCCGTGCCGAACGCGTCCCGGTAGACCTTCATCAGCGGACTCCACGTCGTGGACACGGAGTTGGTGAGCGGTTTGAGGGTGGTCGGCTCGTTGAACACCTGGAGCGTGGCGATGATCGAGAAGAAGAAGGTCAGCACCAGCGAGGACGCCACCATCGGGATCTTGATCCGCAGGGCGATCTGCAGCGGGGTGGCGCCGTCCAGCTTCGCCGCCTCGTACACCTCGGCCGGGACGGCCCGGAGCGAGGTGTAGATGACGATCATGTTGAAGCCGGTGCCGCCCCAGACCGCGATGTTGGAGAGGGCGAGGTACAGCGGGCCGCCGTCCAGCAGGTCCGGCTGCGGCAGGCCGAGCTTCTCCAGCACGAAGGAGAAGGGGCTGACGTCCGGCAGGTACAGAAAGCCCCACAGCAGCGCCGCCACCACCCCGGGGACGGCGTACGGCAGGAAGATCGCGAGCCGGGTGAACGGGGCGAGCCGCACCTTCTCGGCATCCAGCATCAGCGCGAACAGCAGGGCCAGGCCCAGCATCACGGGGACGACGATGCAGCCGTAGCCGAGGACGCGCAGCGCGCCGTCCAGCAGCTCGCTGTCGGTGAGGGCGTCCGTGTAGTTCTCGACGCCGGCCCAGACCTCGCTGCGGGCGCCCTTGCCCAGCCCGAGGCCGAAGACGTGCACCTTGTGGAAGCTGAGCCAGACCGCGTAGCCGATGGGCAGCGCGAAGAACGACGAGAACAGGACCGTGGCGGGGAGGAGGAAGGCGTACGGGGCCCCCTTGACCCCGTACGGCTTCCGGCGTGCGGTGGTCACTTCGAGACCTCGAAGCCCTGCTTCTCGAGGTCGGCGACCGTGGCGTCCTGCATGGTCTTCAGGGCGGCGGAGAAGTCCGACTTGTTCTTGGCGGCGGCGCCGAAGGCGTCGTTGAAGGTCTGGTAGGCCACGTTCACGTTGGGGCCCCAGGCCGAGGGAGCCGTGGTGCGCGCGATCTTGGCGGCCAGGGTGTAGAACTCCGGCTGCGTCGAGAAGTAGTCCGGCGGGGTGGCGAAGGCGCCGCTGGTCTGGGCGTTCGTGGCGGCCGGGTAGATGCCGCCCTCCTTGGCCAGTGCCGCGAGGGCAGCGTCGTCGGTGTTCAGCCAGGCCGCGAACTTCGCGGCGGCCGCCCGGTGTCCGGAGTCCGTCGTCACGGCCGTGGAGGAGCCGCCCCAGCTGCCGGTGACGTGGTCGCCGGCCGACCACTGGGGGAGCGGGGCCATGGCCCACTTGCCCTTGGTGTCGGGCGCGGCGGTGGTCAGGGTGCCGGGCGCCCACACCGCCGAGACCCAGGCGATCTGCTTGCCGGTGTTCAGGGCCTTGTTCCACGCCGGGGTGTACATCGGCTGGTTGTCGACGGCGCCCTCCTTGACCAGGCCGCCCCAGAAGTCGGCGACCTTCCGGGTGGCCGCGTCGTCGATGCCGACCCGCCACGTGTCGCCGGAGGTCGTCCACCACGTGGCGCCGGCCTGCTGGGCGAGGCCCGCGAAGAGGCCGGAGTCGTTGGCGGAGAACGTGGTCAGGTCGGTGTCCGGGGCCTTCTTCTTCAGCGCGCGGGCGGTCTCGGCGAACTCGTCCCAGGTCGTCGGGACCGTCAGGCCGTACTTCTTGAAGAGGTCGGCGCGGTAGTAGAACATCATCGGGCCGATGTCCTGCGGGACCGCGTAGACCGCGTCCGTGCCCAGCGTCGTCTGCTGCCACACGCCGTCGGCGAACCTGCTCTTCGCGTCGCCCACGTTCTTCGCTATGTCCGCGAGCGCGTCGTTGCTGACCAGCGTCGGCAGCGCCTGGTATTCGGCCTGCACCAGGTCGGGCGCCTTGCCCGCCTTGTGCGCGGTGAGGATCTTGGTGACCAGCGTGTCGCCGGACGCCTGCTTCTTCACCGTGACGGTGATCCTGTCCTTCTTGCCCGGGCCCTGGTTCCAGAGGTCGACGACCTTGTCCATGCCGGGCGTCCAGGTCCAGTAGGTGAGCGAGACCGGGCCGGACTCGGACTTGCTGTCGTCGCCGGATGAGCCGCACGCGGCGAGTGCGGTGCTGCCGAGGGTGACGGCAACGGCGGTTGCCACGAGGCGACGGCGCTTCGTGTGGGGCATGGATCTCTCCCTGACCTGGGTCCTGGTGTCTGTGAGCGTTCACAGTAGAGAAACATCCCGGACACTTGTCAATGGTTGTTGCTCTGCGGTTATGTTGGCCTCCGAACGCCGCAACCGTGTGTGCACGTTCCCAGAAGATCGATTAAACGGGAGACAATCCATGCCGGAGACCACCCCCAAGGGCCTTACCGGGCTCGCCTTCGGTGGGGACTACAACCCCGAGCAGTGGCCGGAAGCCGTCTGGCAGGAGGACGTCCGCCTGATGCGGGAGGCCGGCGTCACCATGGTGAGCGTCGGGATCTTCTCCTGGGCCCTGCTCGAGCCCTCACCCGGGCACTACGACTTCGGCTGGCTGGACCGGGTCATCGGCCTGCTCCACGAGCACGGCATCCGGGTCGACCTGGGCACCCCCACGGTCGTCCCGCCCGTGTGGTTCTACCGCGCCCATCCCGACGCCCTGCCCGTGACGGCCGACGGCGTCCGCCTGGAGTTCGGCTCGCGCGGCGCCATCTGCCACAGCAACGCCGCCTACCGCGCGGCCGCCGCGACCATCACCACCCGGCTCGCCGAGCGCTACGGCGACCACCCCGCCCTCGCCCTGTGGCACGTGCACAACGAGTACGGCGTCCCCGTCTCGGCCTGCTACTGCGACTCCTGCGCCGCCCACTTCCGCCGCTGGCTCGCGACGACGTACGGCACCGTCGAGGCGGTGAACGGCGCCTGGGGCACCGCCTTCTGGGGGCAGCGCTACGCCCGCCTCGAGGACATCAACCCCCCGCGCGCCACCCCCACCGTCGGCAACCCGGCCCAGGCCCTGGACTACAAGCGCTTCGCCGACGCCACCATGCGCGAGAACTTCCGCGCGGAGCGCGACATCCTGCACCGCCTCGCACCGGGCGTCCCGGTCACCACCAACTTCATGACCGCCCTCAGCCAGTGCGACTCCGTCGACTACTGGGCCTGGGGCCGCGAGGTCGACATCGTCACCAACGACCACTACCTCATCACCGACGGCCGCCGCACCCACGTCAACCTGGCGATGGCCGCCGATCTCACCCGCTCCGTCGCAGGCGGCGCCCCTTGGATCCTGCTCGAACACTCCACCTCGGGCATCAACTGGCAGCCCCGCAACCCCGCCAAGGCCCCCGGCCAGATGGCCCGCAACTCCCTTGGCCATGTCGCCCGCGGCTCCGAGGGTGCGATGTTCTTCCAGTGGCGCCAGTCCCGGCGCGGCGCCGAGAAGTTCCACTCGGCGATGGTCCCGCACGGCGGCACCGGCACCCGCGTGTGGCGCGAGGTGGTCGAACTCGGCGCGTCCCTCGACTCCCTGGCCACGATCCGCGGCACCCGTACCGAGGCCGACGTGGCCGTCCTGTGGGACTGGCACTCCTGGTGGGCGCAGAACCTGGCCTGGCGCCCCAGCGAGGACCACGACGCCCGCGAGCGCGCCGACGCCTTCTACGAGGCGCTCTACGACCGCCACCTGACCGTCGACTTCGCCCACCCCGAGGCCGATCTGTCGGCCTACCCCCTGGTCGTGGTGCCCGCGCTGTACCTGATGACGGAGGCGGCCGGGAACAACCTCCGGGAGTACGTCGAGGGGGGCGGCACGCTCGTGGTGTCGTACTTCTCGGGCATCGTCGACGAGCACGACTGCGTCCACGACGGCGCCTACCCCGGCGCGCTGCGTGAGGTCCTGGGCCTGACGGTCGAGGAGTTCTCCCCGCTGCTGGCGGACCAGAGCGTCCGGCTGACCGGCCCCGACGGCTCCGCACTCGCCGGTGACGTGTGGACCGAGTTCGTCGTGCCGCGCGGCGCCGAGACCGTCTGGACGTACGCCGACGGCCTCACCGCCGGCCGGCCGGCCGTCACCCGGCACCGCCTCGGCGACGGCACCGCCTGGTACGTCTCCACCCGCCTCGGCCGCGAGGGACTGGACGCCCTCCTCGGCCGGGCCGCCGAGGACGCGCGCCTCGACCCGCGCGCCGACCTGCCCCACGACGTCGAGGTCGTGCGCCGCTCCGGGGAGAGCGGCAGCTACCTCTTCGCCGTCAACCACACGGCGGCCGACGCCAAGGTGCCGCTGGGGGCCTCCGGCACCGAACTGCTGACGGGTGAACGCGCCGCCGGCCGCCTCGCGGTCCCGGCGGGAGCCGTCCGGGTCGTGCGACTCGACGGCTGAGCCGACTCCCCCTCCGCCCGTGGAGCCGCGAGCCGCGGGCGGAGGGGGTCCCTCCCTCGTCCGAGGGAGCCCACCCCCCTACGTCGAAGGGACGACGGACGACGATGTTCCATCCCAGACGCACCCTCAGAGCCCTGCTGCTGCCGCTGGTCGCGGGGCTCGCCCTGACCGCGCTGCCCGCGCAGGCCGCCCGGGCGGCGAGCACGCTCACCAACGGCGGCTTCGAGTCCGACGGCACCGGCACCGCCACCCCCGCGGGCTGGTCCACCTACTCGGCGGCGGGCCAGAACGCCGCCTCCTTCACCGAGTCCGGCGGCCACACCGGCGGCTACCGCCTCACCCACTGGGCGTCCACCGCCTACAAGGTGGAGACGTACCAGTACCTCTCCGGGCTGACCAACGGGAACTACACCCTCACCGCCTGGGTCCGCTCCGGCGGCGGCCAGAACTCCGCCTACCTCGCGCTGAAGAACTGCGGCAGCGCCGAACAGCGCACCGATCTGCCGGTGTCCACCAGCAGCTGGGTGCGGATCGTCACGTCGATCAAGGTGACGAACAACCAGTGCACCCTCAGCGTCAACAGTGACGCGCACGCCGGCAACTGGATCAACGTCGACGACCTGACCTTCACGCCTGGATCGACCGGCCTGTCCGTCAAGGGGGCCGACATCTCCTCCCTCGCCAAGAGCGAGGCCCACGGCGGTGTCTACCGGACCGGTTCCGGCACCCCCGGCGACGCGGTCACCATCCTGAAGAACGCCGGCATGAACTACGCGCGCCTGAAGGTCTGGGTCGACCCCGCCGACGGCTACAACAACAGGACGCGCGTCCTGGCCATGGCCAAGCGGATCAAGGCCGCCGGCATGAAGCTGCTGGTCGACTTCCACTACTCGGACACCTGGGCCGACCCCGGCAAGCAGACCAAGCCCGCCGCCTGGTCCGGCCACTCCTACAGCCGGCTCAGGACGGACGTCTACAACCACACGTACGACGTGCTCAACGCGCTGAAGGCGCAGGGCACCACGGCCGACATGGTCCAGGTCGGCAACGAGATCAACGGCGGCATGCTGTGGTCCGAGGGCTCCACCGACAACTGGCCGCAGCTCGCCGGGCTGCTCAACTCCGGTTACAGCGCCGTCAAGGCCGTCTCCTCCGGCACGACGGTCGCCCTGCACCTCGCCAACGCCGGTGACGACGCCGCCGTCCGCCGGTGGTTCGACAACGCCAGGACGTACGGCGTCACCTACGACGTGATCGGCCTGTCGTACTACGGCTACTGGCACGGCTCGCTCGCCGCCGCCCAGACCACCCTGGACGACGTGGCCGCCCGGTACTCCAAGCCGGTGTTCGTCGCCGAGACGGCCTACCCCTTCCGGCTCGACAGCGACGACTCGCTCACCAACCAGATCGACACCACCGGTGAACTGGTCAGCGGCTACCCGGCGAGCGCGGCCGGACAGCTCGCCTGGATGAACGCCGTCGCGAACATCGTGGAGGCGGTGCCGAACGGCCGCGGGCTCGGCGTCTTCTCCTGGGAGGCGACCTGGACCGCCGTCAGCGGCAACGGCTGGGACCCGGCCGACGCCACCTCCGGCAACGGCTGGGAGAACCAGGCCCTGTTCGGCTACGACGACAGGGCCCTGCCCTCCCTGGCGTGGTTCAGCCACCGCTGACTCCCGCCACCCGGTACACCGGGGCCCGGCCGCACCCCGCGGCCGGGCCCGCACCCGCGGCCGTCCGCCCCTGCGCCCGAACTGCCCCATGCGGAAGGCCTGTTGGATCCCGGCCAAGGCTTGCGGAGTGCGGGACACGGCACCCCCGACTGCGGAAGAGTGGGACGACACGGCACCAGGAGGCCCGGACGGAGGAGGACGACGATGCAGAGGACGCCCGTGGGGGAGAGACGACTGGTCATCCTGGAATGGCTCAAGGAGCCGCACCGGCACTTCCCGCCCCAGCGACACGCCGACCTCGTCGAGGACGGCGTCAGCGCGGACGCCGTCGCGGCGAAGCTCGGGGTGCGCCGCGGGGTCGCCGACTCCCATCTCGCCCTGCTCACCGACCTCGGCCTGCTGCGCGCCACCCGCGTCAAGCGGCGTGTGTACTACCGGCGTGACGAGATCCGCATCGCCGAGGTGGCGCGCATGTTCGAGAAGGGGTGGTGACCGGCTCCCGGGAACGCACGCCCGGGCCCCTGTGAGGATGGCCGCCCCCTCCAGGAAGGCGGACCCCGATGGACCCTCGGACGGCCCTCGTTCCGATCAGGTACCTCACTCTCCCCGGGCACGGACCCGAGGACGTCGTGGCCGACTCCCTCGGACGGGTGCTGACCGGGGTGGCCGACGGACGGATCCTGCGGATCGACGGCCTGGACGACCCGTCCGCGACCCGCGTCACCTGCGTCGCCGAGACCGGCGGCCGCCCGCTCGGCCTCGAACTCCTCCCCGACGGCGACCTGTTGGTATGCGACGCCGAGGGCGCCCTGCTGCGCGTCGATCCCGAGGGCGGCCCGGACAACGTGCGTGTGCTCACCCGGACGGCGGCGGGGGAGCGGCTGCGCTTCTGCAGCAACGTCGTCGCCCTGCCCGACGGCACGGTCTTCTTCACCGTCTCCACCCGCGTGCACCCCCTCCACGACTGGATGGGCGACCTCGTCGAACACACCGGCACCGGGCGGCTGCTGCGCCTCGCCCCGGGCGCGGACGACGCCGAGGTCGTCCTGGAGGGCCTCCAGTTCGCCAACGGGATCGCCCGCGGCGCCGACGACGCGTTCCTGGTCGTCGCCGAGACCGGCGCCCGCCGCCTCACCCGGTTCCACCTCACCGGCTCCCGCGCCGGAGGGGCCGAACCCTTCGCCGAGAACCTGCCCGGTTTCCCCGACAACCTCTGGCGGGGCACCCCCGACGGTCCGATCTGGATCGCCCTGGCCGGCCCGCGCGTCCCCCCGCTCGACCTCCTGCACCGCGCCGGCCCCGCCGTACGCCGCCGCGCCGCCCGCGCGGCCCTGCACGCGCCGTACCGCCCCTCGGGCACGATCGGGGTCCTCGCGCTCGACGACGACGGCCGGACCGTCGCCCACCTCACCCGCCGCCGCTCCGGCTACCGCATGGTGACCAGCGTCTGCGAGGCGGGCGGCCGGCTGATCCTCGGCAGCCTGCGCGAACCCGGCCTCGCCGTCTGCGAGGCCCCCCGCCCGAGCGGCACCCCTGACCGGTCCTGACCGCGCCCTCGGTGCCCCGGTGCGGCGATACGCTGGTGCGACATGTCAGCTCCCGAGGCCGAGAGCCTCCGCACCAGGACCCCGCGCGGGACCACCGGGACCGGTCAGCTCCCGGTGGTCGCGGTCGTCGCCGTGGGCGGCGGGATCGGCGCCGCCGCCCGCTACGCCGCCGCGCTTCGGTGGCCCACGGCCGGCGGCGGCTTCCCCTGGGGCACCTTCTGGGTGAACGTGGCCGGCTGCGCGGTGATCGGCGTCTTCCTGGTGCTGATCACCGAGGTGCTGACCGTGCACCGGCTGGTGCGCCCGTTCTTCGGCACCGGCGTCCTCGGTGGTTTCACCACCTTCTCGACGTACACCGTGGAGATCCAGCGGCTGGTCGACGCGGGCCGCCCCGGCACCGCGTTCGCCTACCTCGCCGCGACCCTGTGCGCGGCCCTCGGCGCCGTGTGGGTCGCCGCCACCGCGACCCGCCGCGCCCTGCCCACCCGCCTCAGGAGGCAGTGATGACGAGGCTGACGGGCAACGCCCTGCGCCTGACCGTGTTCGTCGGCGAGAACGACACCTGGCACCACAAGCCCCTCTACAGCGAGATCGTCCACCGCGCCCACGCGGCAGGACTCGCCGGCGCCAGTGTCTTCCACGGGGTCGAGGGCTTCGGCGCCTCCTCCCGGATCCACACCTCGCGGCTGCTCTCGCTCAGCGAGGACCTCCCGGTCGCGATCGTCGTCGTGGACACAGAGGAGCGGGTGCAGGCCTTCCTGCCGCAGCTCGAGGAGCTGGTCGTCGACGGCCTTGCCGTGCTCGACGAGTGCCATGTGATCAGGTACGGGGGCCGCGCCAAGAACCAGGACGAAACGGACGTGAAGGGTAAGAAGTCGTTGTGAACTGGCTGGTGGTCGTCGCGGGCGGCATGATCGGCGCCCCCGCGCGCTATCTCACCGACCGCGCGGTGCAGTCCCGGCACGACTCGGTGTTCCCCTGGGGCACCTTCGTCGTCAACGTGACCGGCTGTCTCCTCCTCGGCACCCTGACCGGGGCCGCCTCCGTCGGTCCCGACCTGCGGTTGTTCCTGGGTACGGGCTTCTGCGGGGCCCTGACCACGTACTCGACGTTCTCGTACGAGACGCTCCGGCTGACGGAGACCGGCGCGGGCCTCTACGCCGCCGCCAACGTCCTCGGGAGCCTGGTCGCGGGCCTGGGGGCCGCGTTCGCGGGGGTCGCCATAGGTCAGGCGGTGTGGTCGTAGACGGTCCGCACCCGTCCGCGCCTGGTAGGACTGTGTACACCACTCGACCGTCTACAGCATTGTCGACCGACCCGTCTCCTCAGAACTGGATTCCATGAGCGCCATCTCCGTCGGCCAAGCCGTCGTCCTCGGAGCCGTCGAGGGAGTGACCGAGTTCCTCCCCGTCTCCTCCACCGGCCATCTGAAGATCACCGAGGGCCTGATGAGCATCCCGGTCGACGACGACGCGGTCGTCGGCTTCTCGGCGGTGATCCAGGTCGGGGCGATCGCCGCCGTGCTGGTGTACTTCCGCAAGGACATCGTGCGGATCGTGTCGGCCTGGTTCCGGGGTCTGCGCCACCGTGAGGAGCGCGTCCACCACGACTACAAGTTCGCCTGGTGGGTGATCTACGCGACCATCCCGATCGTGGTCGTCGGCCTCGCCGCCAAGCCCCTCATCGAGGGCCCGCTGGCCTCCCTGTGGGTCGTCGCGGGGTCGCTGATCGCCGGCAGCGTGGTGATGTGGGCGGCCGACCAGATGGGCCGGCACAAGCGCGGCGAGGACGACACCTCGTTCAAGGACGCCATGCTCGTCGGCAGCTCCCAGATCCTCGCGCTGCTCTTCCCCGGCTTCTCCCGCTCCGGCGCCACCATGTCCACCGCGCTCATCCTGGACCTCGACCGCGTCGCCGCCACCCGGCTCTCCTTCTTCCTCGGCATCCCCGCCCTGACCGGCGCCGGCCTGTACGAGCTGAAGGACGCGCTCGGCACCGGCGTGGGCGCCGCACCGCTGGCCGTCGGCACCGCCGTCTCCTTCGTGGTGGCGTACGCCTCCATCGCCTGGCTGCTGAAGTTCGTCGCCAAGCACTCCTTCAACGCCTTCGTGATCTACCGGATCGCCATCGGCGTCCTGCTGTTCGGGCTGCTCGGCACCGGTGTGCTGAACGGCTGATCTCCGGGCGGCCGATCACCGGCCCGGTCACCTGCGCGATCACCGGCGGGCGGGAAGTCTGATACGGGACTCCCGCCCGCTGAATTTTTAGTTTCGGCACCCTTGACACCAGCCATACATAAACCGGAACATCACTCCCGTGAACCTGTCAGACAGCCAGACAGGTGGTTCGGCACCACGGCGCGTCAGCGCCATGGAAGCGGTGCTCGGCCACCTCCGCGGCGCCATCGAGCGTGGCGAATACGCCATCGGTGAGAAGCTCCCCTCCGAGGCGGAGCTCTGCCGCACGCTCGAGGTGTCCCGGCCCGTGCTGCGCGAGGCGCTGCGCGCCCTGCAGACCATGGGCCTGACGGTCGCCAAGACCGGCAAGGGCACCTTCGTGATCGCGAACACCGTCGAGGACCCCACCTTCGGCGACTACGCGGCCAGCGACCTGCTGGAAGTGCGCCGCCACATCGAGATCCCGGTCGCCGGGTACGCGGCCGCGCGCCGCACCCCGGAGAACCTGGACCACCTGGCCCATCTGCTCGACCGCATGGAACGGGAGACGGACACCACCGCGTGGGTCGCGATGGACACCCTCTTCCACCTGGCCGTCGCCGAAGCCGCCCAGAACCCGGTCTTCCGCCGGGTCATCGAGGAGATCCGGGACGCACTGGCGCGTCAGTCGGCCTTCCTCAATGAGCTGGGCGGCCGGCGCGAACAGTCCAACCGCGAGCACCGGGCCATCGTCGAGGCCCTGATCGACGGTTCCGAGCATGACGCGGTGGCGGCGATGAGCCATCACCTCGACCGCGTCGAGACGACCCTCACCGACATCGTGCGCTCCCCTGGCACGATCACTCCCCTGGAAGGCGGACCCGAGGCGTGAGCGAACAGCACCTCAAAGACGAGACGCGCCCCTCGTCCGGTCACATCGACGCCGGAGACCACGGCTACAGCAAGTCGCTGAAGCACCGGCACGTCAACATGATCGCGATCGGCGGTGCCATAGGCACCGGCCTCTTCCTCGGCGCGGGCGGCCGGCTCGCCGACGCCGGGCCCTCCCTCTTCGTCGCGTACGCCGTCTGCGGCGTCTTCGCGTTCCTCGTCGTGCGCGCGCTCGGCGAACTCGTCCTGTACCGCCCGTCATCCGGCGCCTTCGTGTCGTACGCCCGGGAGTTCCTCGGCGAGAAGGGCGCGTACACGGCCGGCTGGATGTACTTCCTGAACTGGGCCACCACCGGGATCGCCGACATCACCGCGGTCGCGACCTACACCCACTACTGGGGCATGTTCTCCGACATCCCGCAGTGGGTGATCGCCCTGATCGCGCTGGCCGTGGTCCTCTCCGTGAACCTCATCTCGGTGAAGATCTTCGGCGAACTGGAGTTCTGGTTCGCCATCGTCAAGGTCAGCGCCCTGGTCGTCTTCATGTGTATCGGCATCTACCTGCTGGTCACCCAGCACCCGGTGGACGGCATCACCCCCGGCCCCTCCCTGATCACCGACAATGGCGGCGTCTTCCCCAACGGCCTGCTGCCCATGCTGCTGATCATCCAGGGCGTCGTCTTCGCCTACGCCTCGGTCGAGCTGGTCGGTGTCGCCGCCGGCGAGACCGAGAACCCCGAGGAGATCATGCCGAAGGCGATCAACTCGATCATGTGGCGCGTGGGCCTGTTCTACGTCGGCTCGGTCGTCCTGCTGTCGATGCTGCTCCCGTGGAACAAGTACACGGCCGGCGAGAGCCCGTTCGTCACCGTGCTGTCCAACATCGGTGTCCCGGCGGCCGGCGGCGTGATGAACCTGGTCGTCCTCACGGCGGCCATGTCCTCCCTGAACTCCGGCCTCTACTCCACCGGCCGCATCCTGCGCTCCATGGCGGTCAACGGCTCCGCCCCGCAGTTCACCGCGAAGATGAGCCGCACCCAGGTCCCCTACGGCGGCATCCTGCTCACCAGCGGCATCTGCGTCCTGGGCGTCGGCCTGAACTTCGTGGTCCCGGCGGACGCCTTCGAGATCGTCCTGAACTTCGCGGCGATCGGCATCCTCTCCACCTGGGGCATGATCATGATCTGTCACCTCCTCTTCTGGCAGAAGACCCAGAAGGGCGAGCTGACCCGCCCGGGCTACCAGCTCCCGGGCTCCCCCTGGACCGAGCTCGTCACCCTGTTCTTCCTCGCCTCGGTCCTGGTCCTCATGTACGCCGACGGCGGCGCCGGACGCACCACCGTGCTGTGCCTGCCGCTGATCATCGGAGCGCTCGTCGCCGGCTGGTACGCCATCCGCGGCCGCATCGAGCGCGCCCAGGCCAAGGCCGACGTGTGAACCCGGCGCCGGCCCACGACGACTCCCCAGCGATACAGGCAGTGATGTACAGCAGTTCCCTCGCGGACGCCCCCGTGATCCGTGAACCCCTCCACGCTCCCGTCGCCCACCTCGTCCGAGGCGGAGTGATCGAGGGCGTCCACCACGGCTCGGTCGTTGTCCGCGGAGCGGGCGGTGACGTCGAGTTCCAGCTCGGCGACATCGAGGCCGCCTTCTACCCGCGCTCCGCGCTCAAGCCCCTGCAGGCGGTCGCGATGCTGCGGGCCGGACTCCCGCTCGACGGCGAGCTGCTCTCGCTCGCCGCCGCCAGCCACTCCGGCGAGGAACGCCACCTCGCCGGGACACGGCGGATCCTCGAGCTGGCCGGCCTCACGGAGGACGACCTGCGCAACGTCAAGGACATGCCGTACGGCCCGGCGGTCCGCGACACCTGGATACGCGAGGGCCGCGAACCCTCCCGTCTCGCGCACAACTGCTCCGGCAAGCACGCGGCCATGCTGTACACCTGCAAGCTCAACGGCTGGTCCCTCGACGACTACCTCGCCCCGGAGCACCCGCTCCAGCAGGCGATCGCGGAGATCATCGAGGACCTCACCGGACAGCGGATCGCCCGGGTCACCGTCGACGGGTGCGGCGCCCCGCTCTTCTCCGTCTCCCTGCACGGGCTCGCCCGGGCCGCCGCCCGGATCACCACGGCGGTGCCCGGCACCCCCGAGGCCCGGGTCGCGGACGCCATGCGCGACCACGCCGAGATGGCCTCCGGCGCCGACCGGGACGTGGCCGCCCTGATGCGGGCCGTTCCCGGTCTGCTCGCCAAGGACGGCTTCGAGGGCGTCCAGGTCGCCGCCCTGCCCGACGGCCGGGCGGTCGCCGTCAAGATCTCCGACGGCGCGAACCGGGCCCGGATCCCGGTCGCCGCGGCCGCCCTCGCCCGTGCGGGCGTCGACCCCGCCCTCCTCACGGAGTTCGCGGGCGAGGCGCTGCTCGGCGGCGGCGAACCGGTCGGCTCGGTCCGCCCGGTACGGGCCCTGGACCCGGTGACCGTCCGCGCCTGCGCCTGATGACTCCGGTGGCCACCGAGTGTGCGCGGTGGCCACCGGCGGACGGCCCGGTCGGGTCGTCCGGCGGCCCGATCGGTCGAGCCGTTCCCCGCGGCGTCGGCTGTACCCACGCCGGCGGCCCCGAACCCGCCGGTCCGGTCACCACCGGTCCGGTGTTCCGGCCGGCTCGGGCGGACCCACCCCGTTCCGTCCGAGCCGGCCGCCGTGCCGGCCGGCGTCGCCGGCTCCCCCCTCACCCTCATCACCTCAGAAAGAGGACTCGTACCTCATGACCGCCGCAGCCACCCGCAGCGAACACGACCTGCTCGGCGACCGGGACGTCCCCGCCGACGCGTACTGGGGCGTTCACACCCTGCGCGCCACCGAGAACTTCCCCATCACGGGCGCCACCATCTCCGCCTACCCGCACCTGGTCGACGCGCTCGCCGCCGTCAAGGAGGCCGCCGCCCTCGCCAACGAGGAACTCGGTCTGCTGGCGCCCGAGAAGGCCGCCGCGATCGTCGCCGCCTGCCGCGAGATCCGCGCGGGCAAGCTGCACGACCAGTTCGTCGTGGACGTGATCCAGGGTGGTGCCGGCACCTCCACCAACATGAACGCCAACGAGGTCGTGGCGAACCGGGCCCTGGAGCTGATGGGGCACGAGAAGGGGCAGTACCAGTACCTGCACCCCAACGAGGACGTCAACCTCGGCCAGTCCACCAACGACGTCTACCCGACCGCGGTCAAGATCGCTACGGTCTTCGCGGTCCGTGGCCTGCTCAAGGCGATGGCCGTACTGCAGGACTCCTTCGGCCGCAAGGCCGTCGAGTTCCGCAGCGTGCTCAAGATGGGCCGTACCCAGTTGCAGGACGCGGTCCCGATGACGCTCGGTCAGGAGTTCTCCGCGTACGCGGTCATGATCGACGAGGACCGCAACCGTCTGGACGAGGCCGTCCAGCTGATCCATGAGATCAACCTCGGCGCCACGGCCATCGGCACCGGGCTCAACGCTCCCGCGGGATACGCCGAGTCCGCCCGCCGCCACCTCGCCGAGATCACCGGCCTGCCCCTGGTCACCGCCGCCAACCTGGTCGAGGCCACCCAGGACTGCGGTGCGTTCGTCCAGATGTCCGGTGTGCTGAAGCGGATCGCGGTCAAGCTGAGCAAGAGCTGCAACGACCTGCGGCTGCTGTCCTCCGGCCCGCGCGCGGGCCTCGGCGAGATCAACCTCCCGCCCGTGCAGGCCGGCTCGTCCATCATGCCCGGCAAGGTCAACCCGGTGATCCCCGAGGTCGTCAACCAGGTCGCCTTCGAGGTGATCGGCAACGACGTCACCATCACGATGGCCGCCGAGGCCGGACAGCTCCAGCTCAACGCCTTCGAGCCGATCATCCTGCACTCGCTGTCGGAGAGCATCACGCACCTGCGCGCCGCCTGCCTCACCCTGGCCGAGCGCTGTGTCGACGGCATCACCGCCAACACCGAGACCCTGCGCGCGACGGTCGAGAACTCCATCGGCCTGGTCACCGCCCTCAACCCGCACATCGGGTACACCGCGGCCACCGACATCGCCAAGGAAGCGCTCGTCACCGGCCGGGGCGTCGCCGAACTGGTCCTGGAGAAGGGCCTGTTGCCCGCCGACCGGCTCGCCGACCTGCTCCGCCCCGAGGTGCTGGCCGGCAGCGGGGCACCCCAGCTGTGACCCCTGCCTGACCTGCGGTGACGCACCAGGACCGGCCCGGAGGCACAATAGTGATCATGACAACGACGTCGTCCCTCGCCTTCCAGCCGGTCCTGGAGCGCATAGCCGAGGAGCTGGAGCACACCCCGGGGCGCGGCCGGCCCGCCGACTACATCCCGGCGCTGGCCGCCCGTGATCCGCGCAGCTTCGGCATGGCCGTCGCCGAGCTCGACGGCACGGTGTACGGCGTGGGGGACTGGCGCGAGCCGTTCTCCACGCAGTCCATCACCAAGGTCTTCACCCTCGCTCTCGACCTGGCCCGCGAGGGCGACGTGCTCTGGGAGCACGTGGGCCGCGAGCCCTCGGGCAACCCCTTCAACTCCCTGGTCCAGCTGGAGTACGAGCACGGCATCCCGCGCAACCCGTTCATCAACGCCGGTGCCCTCGTCGTCACCGACCGCCTCCAGACGCATACCAAAGACGCGTCCGGCACGCTCCGCGCCTTCCTGCGGGCCGAGAGCGGCAACCCCGGGCTCGACTTCGACGCGCAGGTCGCCGCGTCCGAGTCCGCCCACGGCGACCGCAACGCCGCCCTCGCCCATTTCATGGCGTCCTACGGCAACATCGACAACCCGGTGCCGGACCTCCTCGACCAGTACTTCCGCCAGTGCTCGCTCACCGCGTCCTGTGCCGACCTGGCCCTCGCCACCACCTTCCTCGCCCGGCACGGCATCCGCGCCGACGGCACCCGGCTGCTGACCCGCAGCCAGGCCAAGCAGGTCAACGCGGTCATGCTGACCTGCGGCACCTACGACGCGGCCGGCGATTTCGCCTACCGCGTCGGGCTGCCCGGCAAGAGCGGGGTCGGCGGCGGCATCATCGCCGTCGTGCCCGGCCGCTGCACCCTGTGCGTCTGGAGCCCGGGCCTGGACGAACACGGCAACTCGGTGGCGGGCGTCGCGGCCCTGGACCGCTTCACGACCCTGACCGGCCTGTCGGTGTTCTGAGCCGACGCCCGACGCCCGACGCCCGACGCCCGACCCCCGACGCCCGCCACGAACGCCGGACCCAACGCCCCGCGCGCGGGGAAACGCACCGGTCACGCGCAGGTCCCCGGGCGGAGGGCGGCACGTCAGGTTCCGGCCACCCCGCGTTGACACGCTGACCGAGTGTTGGCCATGGGTTTCCCCGTCGATCTCCGTCGCTGCCAGGTCATCGGCCTGGCCGGTACGGCCTGTCTCGCGCTGGGCGGCGAGAGCGCCGGCGCGCTGCCCGCCCGGGAGCTTCTGGCCCCGTCCTCCGCGCACGCCGTCCTCGGGCTGGTCGGCGTGTACTTCGGGCTGGTGCTGCTGACCGCGGCCTGGGTCCTGCTGGGCGGGCTCGTCCGCGGCGCCGACCCGCCCGCGCCACGCGCCCTGGTGCTCGTCCTCGCGGTCTGGGCGGCGCCCCTGGTGGTGGGGCCGCCGCTGTTCAGCCGGGACGTCTACAGCTATCTCGCCCAGGGTGCGATGGTGGACGCCCACATCGACGTGTACACCCACGGCCCGGCCCGGCTCGGCGGCCCGCTCGCGGCCGAGGTGGCCCCGCTGTGGCAGCACACCGGAGCCCCGTACGGACCGGTCTTCATGGCCGTCGCCGCCGCGCTGTACGGCCTGACCCGCGGTGAACTGCCCGCCGGGCTGCTCGGCATGCGGCTGGTCGCACTGTGCGGGGTGGCGCTGATGGCGGTCGCGCTGCCCCGGCTCGCCCGGCACAGCGGCGCCGATCCGGCCGCCGCCCTGTGGCTGGGCGTCCTCAACCCGCTGGTGCTGCTGCACCTGGTGGCGGGCGCCCACAACGACGCCGTCATGCTGGGCCTGCTCGGCATCGGCCTGGTCGCCGCGCTCGCCAGGCGACCGGTCCCGGCGGCCGTCCTCGTCACGCTCGCCGCCCTGGTCAAGGCCCCGGCGATCCTCGGGCTCGCCGCGGTCGTGCTGCTGGCCGTGCGCGCGGGCCGGCATCCCGCGCGGGCCGTGCTGACCACCCTGGCCGCCTGCGCCGCCACCACGGTCGCCGCGACCGCCCTCGCGGGCACCGGTTACGGCTGGATAGCCGCCCTGAACACGCCGGTGTCCCCGCAGAACTGGGCCCTCACCAGCCTCCTCGGCCGCGCCACCGGCGCCCTCCTCGAACACCTCGGCAGCGATCTCGCCCCGTTGGCCGTCCCCGCCTGGCACGCGTTCGGCCTGGCCGTCACCGCCGTCGCCCTGGTCGCCATCTGGTGGCGGTTGCGCCCCCGCCCGGTGTACGCGCTCGGTCTGAGCCTCGCCACGGTGGCCGCTTTCGGCCCGGCGATCCGCCCCTGGTACGCGCTGTGGGGCCTGTTCCTCATCGCCGCGGCGGCCCCGAGTACGCCGGTGCGGCACCGCACGGCGGCCGTGGCCGGTGTCCTCGCCCTCGCCGTCCTGCCGGACGGCGGGCCCGCCGACGGCAGCCGGCTGCTCCTCGCGGTATGCGGCGGCGCGCTCGCCGTGGTCGTCCTGTGGCAGGCCCACCTCGCGGCCCAGGCGCCGGCCGCGCCGGTACGTACGGCATGAGAGCACCCGCCACCGACCGCGGCCGTCTGCTGCTGCTGGGCTGCCTGGTCGCCGCCGTCACCCTGTTCACCGCCACGGTCCCGCTGCTGCGCGACTGGTTCGACCTGCGCGTCTACTACGGCACCGTCAACACCTGGATCCACCACGGCGGCCGCGTCTACGACTACCGGGTGCCGGGGACGCCGTACGGCTTCACCTATCCGCCGTTCGCGGCCGTCACCATGCTGCCGATGGCGCTGGTCGGACTGCGGACCGCGATCGCCGTCGCCCTGCTGCTCGACCTGGCGGCGCTGGCCGTCGTCCTCCGGGTGCTGGCGGGGCCGGGCTGGCGGCGGCACGGCTGGTACGGCGCGGTCCTCGCGGCCTGTGTGCTCGCCCTGTTCGAACCGCTGCGGGACACCGTCAGCTTCGGCCAGGTCAACCTGCTCCTGCTGGCCCTGGTCCTGGCCGACGCCCGGCTGCTGGCGAGCGGCCGCGGCCGCTGGGCCGGAGTCGGCATCGGACTCGCGGCGGCCGTGAAGCTGACCCCGGCCGTCTTCATCGGGCTGCTGCTGGTCGCCCGCCGCCGGCGCGCGGCCGCCGTGGCGACGGCCGTCGCGGCCGCCGCCACGGCGGGAGCGGCCCTGGTCGCCCCGGAGGCGTCCCGGTTCTACTGGACGCAGGCGCTGTGGGACACCGGCCGGGTGGGCCGGCTCGGCTATGTGTCGAACCAGTCGCTCCAGGGTGTCCTGGCCCGGCTCGGCGTGGACAGCAAGGCCGTGTGGGCGGCGCTGGTCCTGGTGGTGCTGGCCGTGTGGGCCCGGCGGGCCCGGCGGGCGGGGGACGCCGGGGACTGGCAGGCGGCCTTCGCCCTCACGGGCGTCACCGCCTGCCTGATCAGCCCGGTCACCTGGGTGCACCACCTGGTGTGGCTGCTGCCGTCGTTCGCCGTGCTGCTGCGTGCCGGGCACGCGCGCGTGGCGGGTGCCCTGTACGCGGTGCTGTGCACCAGCGTGGTGTGGCTCTGGTTCGACGACGCCTCCGGCGTCGACGGCTTCCTCGGCAGCAACACCTACACCTGGGTCACGCTGGGCCTGCTGCTGTTCCTGCCGGCCGGTCAGTCCCGTGCCGAGCGCCGCCCCACGAGCCACAGCGCCAGCGCGACGACGGACCCGCCGAGCACGGCCGCCCCCGCGATCGCCGCCGCCTGCGACCAGCCCGGCCGCCCGGCCGCGACGGCGACGGGTACGGCCGCCGCGTGCGCCGCCGACCGCGCCACGGGGTCCGCCGCCGGATCCGCCACGGGTCCGGCGGCGGCCCTGGGCCGGGCGCGCAGCGCGTCCAGCGATCCCACCGGCTCGACCCGTCCGCCGGCCGCGAACCCCCAGTCGAGCAGCTCGCGCGCCTCCTCGTAGACGGCGTGCCCGCCGCCCTGCCGCGGGTTCATCACCGTGACGACGAGGGTGCGCCCGCCCCGGCGGGCGGCGGCGACCAGGGTGTTGCCGGCGTTGGTCGTGTAGCCGTTCTTGACGCCGATCAGCCCCGGGTACGGCTCGACGCCGTCGTGCCCGGTCAGCAGCCGGTTGGTGTTGGCGATGCCGTACGACCCTCCCGCGCGCCCCGGGAAGGTCGCCTCGGCCAGGCCGCAGTACCGCGAGAAGTCCGCCCGGCGCAGCCCGGCCCTGCCGAACACCGCCAGGTCGTACGCCGAGGACACCTGCCCCGGTGTGTCGTAGCCGTCGGGCGAGCGGACCTGGGTGTCCAGCGCGCCCAGCGCCCGTGCCTTCTCCTGCATCCGCGCGGTCGTCGCCCGCCAGCCGCCGTTGAGGGCGGCCAGCACGTGCACGGCGTCGTTGCCGGAGTTCAGGAACACCCCGCGCCACAGATCGGCGACCGAGTACGTCTGCCCCTCGGCGACCCCGACGAGAGAGCTGCCCGGACCGATGTCCTCGAGTTCCTCCTCGGACACCTCGTGCCGCACGCCCGCGGGCAGGACCGGCAGTACGGTGAGCGCGAACAGGGTCTTGAGGGTGCTGGCGGGCGGCAGCCTGCGGTGCGCGTTCGCCGCGGCGAGCACCTCGCCGCTCCCGGCGTCGGCCACCAGCCAGGACAGCGCCGAGAGGTCCGGGACCTCCGGGGCGCCGCGGTGGGGTCTGACCCGCGTACCGGCACGGAAGAGGAGCGACGGCTCCGGCGTGTGCGCCCGCTGCGGCGTCCGGGCCCGCCCCGCCGCGGGGGTGGGGCCGGCTCCGGCGGCGGCCGCGGTGGGCCCGAGGGCCAGGGCACCTGCCGCACAGAAGACACAGGCCGACAGTCCGACCCGAGAAGGGAATCCGATCTTCATATGATCAACGTAGGAATCGGTGGGGCGTTCCCCGTGCTGCCCGTGCCGTAGGCGGGCCGGTGAGCACCCGGATGCCGCACGTTCAGCGGTTCGAGACCGGCAGCGTCGGCTGGATCCGCCGCAGGAACGTCGCGTTGTCGGGGGTCTCCCGCAGCCGCTCCAGGAGGGTCTCCAGGTTCGCCTGGCCGTCGCGGGTCTGAAGCGCCCGGCGCAGTCCGCGGGCCGCGGCCAACTCGGCGGGGGAGAGGAGGAGTTCCTCGCGGCGGGTGCCGGAGCCGTTGATGTCGACGGCGGGGAAGACGCGGCGTGAGGCCGGTTCGCGGTCGAGGCGCAGCTCCATGTTGCCGGTGCTCTTCAGCTCCTCGAAGAAGAAGTCGTCGGCGCGGGAGCCCGTTTCGACCAGTGCGGTGGCGAGGACGGTGAGTGAGCCGCCCTCCTCGGCGGCCCGCGCGGCCCCGAAGAACCGCTTGGGGCCGATCAGCGCGGTCGCGTCGACGCCGCCGCTCAGGGTGCGGCCCCCGGCGGCCGCCGCGTTGTTGTGCGCCCGGCACAGCCGGGTCAGCGAGTCGAGGAGGATCACCACGTCCTCGCCCGCCTCGACGAGCCGCTTGGCCCGCTCGACGACGAGTTCGGCGAGGGCGATGTGCTGCCGCGGTGCCCGGTCGAAGGTGGAGGCGTACACCTCGCCGCGCACGGAGCGCCGCATGTCGGTGACTTCCTCGGGGCGTTCGTCGAGCAGCAGCACCATGAGGCGGGTCTCGGGGTGGTTGCCGGCGACGGCGGCGGCGAGCTGCTGGAGCAGCACGGTCTTGCCGGTCTTGGGCGGTGCGACGATCAGTCCGCGCTGGCCCTTGCCCACCGGTGCGATGAGATCGGTGACCCGTCCGGCCAGTCCGGCGGCCGGGTGTTCGAGGCGCAGTCGCCGGTGGGGGTGGAGGGGGGTGAGGTCGCGGAAGTGCGGACGGCCCTGGAGGGCTTCGGGCGTCCGGCCGTTGACGCGGGCCACTTCGGTCAGGGCGCGCTGGGTGCCGCGCACCCCTTCGACGAGGTCGCCCTTGCGCAGTCCATGACGGCGGACCAGGGTGGCCGGGACCTGGAGGTCGCCGGGCGTGGGAAGGCAGTCCGCGGCCCGCAGGTGCCCCTTCCCGCTCGCGTCGATGTCGAGGACACCGGCGGCGACCCGGGCCGGGGGCTGCTGCACAGGGGGGTGTTCGAGGGTGGTGGTCATGGTGGTCGGTCCTTTCACGGACGGAAGGCATGAGGCATGCGAAGGAAGGGAGTGGGCCGCGAAGGGAGGGCGCGTCGCGCACCTCGGGCGGCGAGGAGCAGCACCTCGGGTACGGCAGAGCGGATCCGCTGCTGAGGTGGTGCGGGAAAGCCACTGCGCCGGCCTACGGAGAAGGGCGGGCGGATCAGCGGGCTGAAGGAGAATCAGTACCTTGCCCGGACCGGGACTTACACAGGTACTGAACACACCGTACCACAGGGTATTCCCGGACGGGCTGGCGAGGGGGGCAGGGGGCGGCCACCGCCGAGCCGACCTCCTTCAGCCGGGGCCGCCCACCCGAAGGGCTTCGCGCAGACCCTGCGCGCCGCCCTGGAGGCGACCGCCTGATCCACCGCCGTACCTCACCGCACCGCACGACACGGGAGAGGCCGGGGAAAACCCGGCCTCTCCGATGTTTACGGCAGATGTCCCTAGAGCGTAACGATCCTGCACGTCAAGGGCCTTGACTGCCATCCGGCCCTTATCTTCACGTCATGTCCACGCCGCCTGAGCCGCCGCAGCAGCCCACACCGCCGTCCGACACGGCCCCGCCGAGTGCCTACCCCTATCCGAGCCCGCAGTCGCCGGGCGCCGGCGGCCCGCTGGGATTCCCGCCGGCCGCGCCCGCGCCCCAGGGCGCCCCGCAGAGCGTCTACGCCCAGCCGACCCTGGTCGGCGTCCCCGCGCAGCCGGGTCAGCCGGGCCCGCCGCAGCCCCAGCCGGGCAACCCCTACCTCCAGCCGGGCCCGTACCCCGTGGTGGGTCCGCCGCCCGCCGGCCGCGGCGGCGGTGCCGGGAAAGCCGTCCTGTGGGCCGCCCTCGGCGCCCTGGTGGCCTCCGCCGCCTGGGCGGCCGGCGTCTTCCTGATCGCCGGCCCCGACAAGGCGGACCTGGCCGGTTACACGTCCCCGTCCAACCTGTGCAACGCCCTCGACTACTCCTCCTTCAAGCAGGAGTACCCCGACAACGACGGCTCCCCGACCCGCAACCGGCTCGAGGACGACGCCCTCGACGAGGGCCTGTGCAGCATCAGCCTGAAGAAGACCGCGTCGACGTACGCGGACGCGTACCTCTACGCCCAGCTGGACCTGCACAAGAAGACCGATCCGGGACCGGAGTTCACCGCCGCCTGGAAGAACTACGGCGACAGCCACACCGGCTACGACGTGGAGACCGTCACCGGCATCGGCGACGAGGCCTACCTCGTCAGCAACGACACCACCTCCGGCTCGTCGAGCGGCTCGCTCTACGCGACGCTCGCGGTGCGGGACGGCTGGGTGACGTACACGATGACCTACAGCGCCTACTACTCCTCGTACGACGCCGACAAGGACCCGCCGACCCTCGACGAGGTGTCGGACATGCTGAAGACGGACACGAGGACGACTCTGGCGGACCTCAAGGACTGAGGTCCGCCGATCACGTCGGGTTACCGCGGCACGGTGGCCGGCCCCCGCGTCAGCGGTCGGCCACCGGCGCGTCCAGCGACTGCGTGATCGCCTCGAACCGTGCGCCCATCGCCGCCGCCAGAGCCTGAAGGCCCGACAACGGCCGGACCATGACCGTCAGTTCGTCGATCAGGCCGTCCTCGTCCAGATGGATGAAGTCGCAGCCGGTCAGCTGCTTCTCGCCCACGCGCGCCGTGAACACCAGCGCATGGTCGCGGCCCTCGCCCCCGGTGAGCTCACGGGCGTACCGGAAGTCCTCGAAGACCTCCGACACCGCGCGCAGGATCGCCGCGGTGACGGGCCGGCCGGTGTACGGCTTGAAGACGGCCGGGCTGCTGAACACCACGTCCTCGGCCAACAGCGCCTCGACGGCCCCCAGATCGCCGGCCTCGACCGCCTCACGGAACGCGCGCATCGGATCACCCCACAGAGCTTCATAGTCAATTTGTTTACTAGGTGCGGCCGACAATAATCACCCGCTGCTACCGTGTCCACATGTCCCTCAAGTACGCCGTCCTGGCCGCCCTCCTGGAAGGCGAGGCCTCGGGCTACGAGCTGGCCAAGCTCTTCGACGTCTCCTTGGCGAACTTCTGGTCCTCCACCCCTCAGCAGCTCTACCGGGAGCTGGAGCGGCTCGCGGGGGACGGGCTGATCGCGGCACGGGTGGTGGAGCAGGAACGCCGCCCCAACAAGCGCATGTTCACGCTCACCGAAGCCGGCCGGGCGGACCTGGACGCGTTCGCCGCCACCGCGCCCCGCAGGCCCACCGCGATCCGCGACGAACTCCTCATCAAGATCCAGGCGGTGGACGGCGTCGACCCCGCGGCGGGCCTCGCGCTGATCGAGGAGCGGCTCGGCCGGTCCCGGGCCAAGCTGGCGCGCTACCTGCGCGTCCGCGAGCGGCTGCTCGCCGGGCGCACCGAGGACGCGTACCTGGCCGAGGCCGAACGGATCGGCCCGTACCTGACCCTGATGGCCGGGATCGGCTTCGAGGAGGAGAACATCCGCTGGTGCGAGCGCGCGAGCGTGCTCCTCGGCCGCCGGGCCGCCGTAGGCTGAGGGCGATGTTCAGTCCCGAAGGCCCCAGCCTGCGCGAACTCGCCGTCCAGGCCCTGTCGTCCGTCGAGCACGGCTACGACCTCCTCGCGCCCAAGTTCGACCACACCCCCTTCCGCACCCCGGACTCGGTGCTGTCCGCCGTGACCGCCGCCCTGAAGGAGTCCGGCCCCTACGGCGACGGCCTCGACCTGTGCTGCGGTACGGGCGCCGGACTGGACGTCCTCGCGCGCGTCTGCACCCGCAGCGCGACCGGTGTCGACTTCAGCGCGGGCATGCTCGACGAGGCCCGCGGTCGCGCGCTCGGGACGGGGGCGCGGGTGGCCCTGGTGCGCGCCGACGTCCGCGCCCTGCCGTTCACGGCCGCCTTCGACCTGGTTGTGAGCTTCGGCGCGTTCGGGCACTTCCTGCCCCGCGAACTGCCCGGTCTGTTCGCCCAGGTGCACCGGGTGCTGCGGCCGGGCGGACGCTTCGCGTTCCCCGTGCTCGCCCCACCCCGCCCCGCGGACCCCGCCTTCTGGATGCTGCTCGGCTTCGACGCGGTGATGCGGGTGCGCAACGCCGTGTGGCGGCCGCCGTTCGTGATGTACTACCGCGCCTTCCGGCTCGGCGAGGTACGGCGGGAGCTGGAGCGGGCCGGGTTCCGCGTCGACCTCCGCGCGCTGCCCGAGTTCGGCATGCGCGGCGACGGGAGCCCACGGGTCCGCATGGTCGAGGCCCGACGTCAGGCGTGACACCCGGGCCGGGGCGGTCACAGGGCGCTGTACAGGGCGTCGACCAGCGCTGTCTTGCGCGGGTCGTCCGAGATCCTCGGTCCCATGTGGTTCATGACGTAGCCGAGGGACACTCCGGCCTCCGGATCGGCGAGCCCGCAGGAGCCGCCGTACCCGTCGTGACCGACCGCGCGCGGGTTGGGCCCGTAGGAGCCGTCCGCGCCGCTGAGCCAGAGCCCCAGCGCGATCTCCGTGTCATGTCCGAGTCCGGCCCCCAGGACCAGGTCCCGGCAGGCCCCCTGCCCCTCGCGCACCCGCTCGGCGGCCTCGGGGGAGAGCACCCGGCGACCGCCGTGGGAGCCGCGCCCGGCGACGACGCCGTAGAGCGCGGCGACCGCGCGGGCCGTGCCGTGGCCGTTCACCGCAGGGAGCTCGGCGGCCCGCCACGCGGGTGAGTTGGCCTCGGCGGCGCCGACCAGCGGATTGGCCAGGGCGGCGATCGCCACGGGAGCCACCCGGGAGAACGCGGCGGCCTGTCCACCGGCCGGCGGGGCCGGCGCGGTCACCAGCTCGGCGACCCGCCCGGCCTCCTTCTCCGGCAGCCCGACGGTGAAGTCGATGCCGAGCGGTCCCGTCACCTCCCGCTCCAGGAACGCCCCCGGCAGCAGCCCCGACACCCGTCGGACGACCTCGCCGACCAGGAAGCCGTAGGTGAACGCGTGATAGCCGGACCGGGTGCCCGGCTCCCACCACGGCTCCGTCGCGGCGAGGCGCGCGGTGGTCGTCCCCCAGTCGTAGAACTCCTTGAGCGAGTGCGGCTCGCGCAGCCCGGCCAGCCCCGCCCGGTGCGACAGCAGATGCCGGACCAGCACGTTCTCCTTGCCCGCCGCCGCGAACTCCGGCCAGTACGCGGCGACCGGCGCGTCCAGGTCGAGCAGCCCCCGGTCGGCCAGGACGTGGGCGCACAGCGCGGTGGGGCCCTTCGTCGTCGACCAGACGTTGACCAGGGTGTCCCGTTCCCACGGGCGCGTGCGCGCCGCGTCGGCCCAGCCGCCCCACAGGTCCACCACCGGCACCCCGTCGACCGTGACGGCGACCGCGGCACCCAGTTCGCCCCGGTCGCGGAAGTTCTCCTCGAACGCGGTGCGCACCGCGGCGAAACGCGCGTCGCAGTGGCCGTGAACCTGTGGCACGTGCTCGGACATGGGCCCTCCGTCGGACGCCGGAACCCCGGACCGCCACCGCGCGGCCCGGGCTCCCTGAACATACCGACTGGTCGGACTGGGGGGAAGGGGTGTGTCCGGGCCTCAGGCGTACGCGCGCAGCCAGCGCAGCTTGGCAGCCTCCTGGTAGGGGCCGCCGCCCTCGTGGTCGTTGAAGTCGTACACCTCGATCGCCTTGTCCTGCCCCGCCCAGGCGTTGAACGCGGCGAACACCGTGGACGGCGGGCAGGTCTGGTCCTCCAGTGCCGCCGAGAACAGCGCGGGGGCGGTGCCGCGCGCGGCGAAGTGGACGCCGTCGAAGTAGGACAGGGTGCGCAGCGCGTCCTGGGTGCGGCCCCGGTGCGTCTTGAGGAACAGGCCGATCTCACGGTACGGGTGACGGTCCGTCAGTGTCGCCGCGCGCGGGAAGTCGCACAGGAACGGCACGTCCGGCGCGACCGCCACCAGGTCCGGTACGAGACCGCCGACGGCGATCGTGATCCCGCCGCCCTGGCTGCCGCCCAGCGCCACGGTCCGGCTCGCGTCGGTCAGCGGGTGCGAGCGGGCCGCCTCCACCGCGCGCACCGCGTCCGCGTACACCCGGCGGTAGTAGTAGTGCTCCGGCGCGTCGATGCCCCGGGTCATGAAACCGGGGTAGGAGGGCGCGCCGCCCACCGGGTCGGCGGTGCCACCGCCGCCGCCCCAGGCGCTGCCCTGGCCCCGGGTGTCCATCACGAAGTGGGCCCGGCCGGTCGACGCCCACAGCAGGTTCTCGTGCGGCAGCCCGCGCCCGCCGCCGTACCCGATGAACTCCACGACCAGCGGCAGCGGCCCCTCGGCGGCGGCCGGCACCTTCAGCCAGCCCTTCACCGGGTGCCCGCCGTACCCCGCGAACGTCACGTCGTGCACGTCGATCGTCGACAGACCGGTCTCGACCCGCTCGAAGCGCGCGTCCAGGTCGTGCTCGCGGGTCTCCTGAAGCGTCTTGGACCAGAAGGCGTCGAAGTCCTGCGGCTCGGCGGACTCGCTGCGGTACTCGTGCAGCTCCTCGAGGGACAGGTCGAACAGGGCCATGAAGGACCGCCTTTTGTCAAAGGGCCATACGAATTGATCACACCGTACGTGCCCCTCGACGGGCCTCGCCAGACCGTGTCGACCGGCCCCGTCAACCGGCCCCGCAACGCACCTCAGGCAGGCCTGCGACGCGTCCATTCCGGTTCTGTGCGCGTCCAGGCACGGTCCCACTCGTCGAGCCGGTGCCGCATCGCCACCCGGCGGATCACGGTGTGGCCGAGGAGCACCAGGGCGGCGGTCCCGCCCGCCGCGCAGGCGCCCATGGTGAGCGTGTGCTGCCAGACCGCCGTACCCGTCGGCGGCGCCGGAACGCTGCGGCCGTGCGCGTCGAACCACACGTCCACCAGATCCCCCTGGTGCGTGCCCTCGGGCACCCCGGCCTCGGCCGTGCGCGCCGTCCCGCCCGGGGGCGTCCAGCGCACGGTCACCCGGTACGTCCGCTGGCGCACCCCGTCCGCCGCGGGCAGGGTCTCGGGCACCCGCCCGACGACCTCGGCCCGCACCCGGTGCCGCTCGGTGCGCTGCTGGACCGCGACGGTCTGCGCCTCGTCATGGGCCCACAGGCCGGCCACCGCCCCGGCCAGCGGCACGGCGACCAGCAGCAGCAGGGCGACGGCCAGCGCCGTCCACGCCTCCACCACGTCCGATCGGCGCCGCAGCGGGTTCTTCCGCCACCGCCAGCCACGCATCCGGCTTCGCATGTCGACCTCCTCGCCGTCACGCGAGTGCCCACATGAAAGTGGTACCCCCATTGGAGTGCATCCGCGACCCGGAGCCGGCCCCGCAACGGTCCCGCGCGGGCCGTGTACCGGTGCCGGCGCGGGCCGGGCCGCTCAGCCGAACCGTTCGATCCGGATGCGGTCCACCGGCTGTCCGGCGGCCACCAGCAGCCGCGAGGCGTGCTCGGCGAACGCGTTCGACCCGCACACGTACGCCTCCCAGCCGCCGGCCGGAAGCTCCTCGAAGGCCGGCCGCAGATGCGCGGCGCCGAGCCGCCCCACGGGCACGCCCGCCGGCGCCCGCCGGGTGAAGACGGGCGTGGTCTCGGGACCGTACTCGCGTGCGTAGATCAGCTCCTCGGGGCCCCGCGCGGACACCAGCAGCCGCAGCGGCACGTCCAGGGCGCGCGCCCTGCGGTGCCGGACCATCGACATCAGCGGCACCACCCCGGAGCCGGCGCCGATCAGCAGCGCGGGCCGGTCCCCGGGCCAGGCGAAGAAACCGCTGAGCGGACCGCGTACCTCGACCCGGTCGCCCGGCCGGGCCCGGGTGTGGAACCAGCCGGAGACCTCGCCGCCCTCGACATGGTCCAGCGTCAGTTCGACGTGCCCCGAGTCGTCGGGCGCGGAGGCCAGGGAGTAGTGCCGCTGGGCGGTGTAGCCGTCGTCGGCGGTCAGCCGGAGCATCAGGTGCTGGCCGGGCAGATGGCCCGCCCAGGCCGGGACCGCCAACCGGAAGGTCGCCGCATGCGGGGTCTCCCGGCGGATCTCGGTGAGCGTGGCCGTCTGCCACACGGCGGCGGTCCGGTTGCTCACCGCGATCCGGCCGGGCACGGCGAACCGGGTCGGCGGCACGAAGGACGGCGAGGCGGCGGTCTCAGTCACCGGAGTACCTCTGCTCCTCCCAGGGGTTGCCCCGCGCGTGGTAGCCGTTCTGCTCCCAGAACCCCGGTTCGTCGTGGTCGAGCAGCCTGAGGCCCGCGATCCACTTGGCGCTCTTCCAGAAGTACAGATGCGGCACCAGCAGCCGGGCCGGGCCCCCGTGCTCCGCGGCGAGCGGCTCGCCGTCGTACTCCCAGGCGATCCAGGCCCGCCCGCCGGTGAGGTCGGCCAGCGGCAGGTTCGTGGTGTACCCGGTGTGCGCGTAGGCGACCACGTGCGTGGCCGACTCCCGCACCCCCACGACGTCGAGGAAGGCGTCCAGGGACACACCCCCGAACCGCACCCCGAACTTCGACCAGCTGGTCACACAGTGGATGTCACCCTCGTACGCCGACTCCGGCAGCGCGTGCGCCTCGTCCCAGTCCCAGGTCCGGGGCTCCCGGACCAGCCCGTCGATCCGGAAGGACCAGTCGGCGGGGGAGAGGTCGGGGGTGACCTCGGCGGAGAGCACGGGCCAGTCGTCGCCCGCGTCGTACTGCCCCGGCGGAAGACCGGGGTTGTCGACGCGGGCGCGCCCGGTGAAGCCTCGGGTGACGTTCATACTGCCACCGTACGCTGTCGTCGTGAGTGCTCCGTCCCAGGTCAGCGCCCCCATCATTGCGGCCGTATGAACACTGCGCGGCTCCGGGAATACCCGCCGGGCGCCGCTCCTTGGCGATCGGTGCCGGGGCCGTGCTCCGGACGCAGCGCAAGGAGAGTGAGGAAGAAGATGCCCAAGGCGTACGTCTTCACGCGGTACGGCGGACCGGAGACCGAGGCGTTCGTGGACCTGGACCGGCCGAGCCCCGGCCCCGGGGAGGTGCTCGTCGCGGTGCGCGCCGCCGGGGTGAACCCGGTCGACTGGAAGCTCCGTCAGGGCTACCGGCGCCCCGGTGACACCGCCGAGCGGGTGTTCCCCTCGGTGCTGGGCAACGAGGTGGCCGGTGTGGTCGAGGAGACCGGCGAGGGCGTCACCGGGTTCGCGCCCGGGGACGAGGTGTTCGGCACCGCCGTCGCGGGCGGCTACGCCGAGTACACGCTGCTCGCGGCCGACATCACCGCGCACCGGCCGGCCGGCCTGTCCTTCGCCGCGGCGGCCACCCTCCCCGTGGCCGCCGCCACCGCCTACGACGGCGTCCATCAGCTCGGCCTGCCCGCCGGGGCGACGCTCCTGGTGACGGGCGCGGGCGGCGGGGTGGGCGTCGCGGCGGTGCAGATCGCCCGCGCCCTCGGTGTACGGGTCGTCGGGCTGGCCGGCGAGGGCAAGAAGGCCCTCCTGGAATCGCTGGGTGTGGTCCACGTCCCCTCGGGGCCCGGCTGGGAGGACCGCGTCCGGGCCGTCGCGCCGGACGGGGTCGACGGGGTCTACGACCTCGTCGGCGGCGAGGTGCTGCACACCGCCGCCGCCCTGGTGAAGGACCCCGCCCGGCTGATCACCGCCGGTGCGCCGGCCGAGGAGGTCGAGGCGCTGGGCGGCGCCCGGGTGCTCCGGGCCCGCAGCGCGGACGTCCTGCGGGCCGTGGCGGACCTGGTCGTCGCCGGGCAACTGGACCCGCACATCACCCGGACCTTCCCGCTGGAGCGGGCCGGCGAGGCGCTGCGCGAGGTCGAGAGCGGGCACGCGCAGGGCAAGACGGTCATCGAGGTCGCCGGATGAGCGCGCACGTCCTGGACAACCCCGCGCGAGCCTCCCTCACCGGGCCGCACGCGCACTTCGCCGAGCGCCGGGGCCGGGTCCTGCGCTACCCGGTGGACGTCTCGCCGTGGCTGGCCCTGCCGGAGGACCCGGACGCCGACGACTGGGCGGACCTCGCGGCCCTCGCCGGTCCCGGCGCGGAGGTGCCGCTGCCCGGCTTCCGCGGCGAGGTCCCCGAGGGCTGGGAGATCACCTTCCGGATGGAGGGCGTCCAGCTCGTCGACGACGGCCTCGCGGCGGCGCCGGATCCGGAGGCCGTCCGCCTCGGTCCCGCCGACGTCCCGGAGATGCTCGACCTCGTCGCGCGCACCCAGCCGGGACCGTTCGAGCGGCGCACCATCGAACTCGGCACCTATCTCGGCATCCGCCGCGACGGCGCCCTGATCGCCATGGCCGGCGAACGGCTCCACCCGCCGGGCTGGACCGAGATCAGCGCGGTCTGCACCGACCCGGCCCACCGCGGCGAAGGGCTCGCCACCCGGCTGATCCTGGCCGTCGCCCACGGCATCCGCGCCCGCGGCGAGACCCCGTTCCTGCACACCGGCGCGGGCAACGTCAACGCCATCCGCCTCTACGAGTCCCTGGGCTTCCGGCTGCGTCGCAGAACATCGTTCCTGGCGGCGCGGACCCCGGAGCGGCCGGGGGCGCTGGTGCCGTAACCGAGGGGCTGTCGGCCGGGAGGCGTCCGAGATGTCTGAGTCGTCCGAGGCATGCGTGGCGGTCCGAGGCGTCCGAGGTCGGAACGTCCGGGACGTCTGGGATCTCCGGGGCGTCCAGGGCGTCCGGGGCCTCCGGGACCTCCGGGATGTCTGGGACGTCCTCGCTGCCGACGGCCGCGCGAGGGCTTCGGTGCCGGAGGCGTCAGCTGTGCGCCCGCCGGACCGTGACCTCGTACTGGTCGACGGCGCCCTCCCACCGGATGACGGGCGCGTCAACGGTCTCCGCGTCCTGCATGGCGAGCAGGCTCAGGGCCAGGGCGTGCGACTCGGGGTCGCAGAACGCGGCCAGGTAGTCGCGCAGAGCGTCGTCCCGGACGGCGGCGACCCGCTCGTGCGCCTCCTCCCCGACCTCGTCGGCCGCGTCACCGAGACCGGCGGGTACGTCGTCGGGGCCGGCCGCGGCGTGCAGTCCGGTGGCGGACCGCAGCGCTTCGAGGAGGCCGTCGCCGGAGGCTATCCGGGCCTCCCGCACCGTCCAGGCCTTGCCGGGCAGGCCCGCGGCGGCGAGGTCGACGCCGTGCCGGTCCGCGAGCCGGCCCAGCTCGGCGCCGGACAGCAGGTCGCCGTGGGCCGGACCGAGCGCGGCGAGGTCCTCGGCGAGCCCGGCGGGGAACGCGTCCGCGACGACGGTGAACAGGGACCGGCTCGCGTCGAGGACCAGGACCGTCTCGTCGCAGTCACCGGACGGCGTCAGCAGCAGATGGTCCAGGCGCACGGGCTCCTCACCGGCCGGCGCCGCGTGGTCCACCCAGGCGGGCTCCCGGTCCGACTCGCTCTCGGCGAGGAAGTTCCCCGCGTGGTGACGTACAGGAGGAAGTGAACAGCACGGCACTGACAACGGCAGGGCCCCTCGGGCCCGAGGCCCCGCACCCGCGGTCCGTCAGCCGGTCGGCGGGGCGCCCCAGGTGTTGTACCGGACCAGATACGCGGCGAACCGCTCCAGGTCCTCCCGCGGCCACTCGGCGAGCCGCTCCCGGAAGGCCGCGCGGCGGCTCTCGGTGACCTACTTGTCCAGGGCGGGCAGCGCGGCCAGGTCCGTGGTCCGGCACCCGCCGCTCGCCTCCAGATGACCGAGCAGGGCGTACGACACCAGCGACAGCTCGGGATGCAGCCGGCCTGCGGAGGCGCCGGCGCGCCGGGCGGAGACCGTCTCCCGCTGGATGGTCTCCCCGGCCTCGGCTGCCTGCATCGGGGCCCCCTCGCGCTCTTGGTTGCATAGTACAACTCCCCGAGCGGGGGTGCTAAGGTGATCGACCGGCCGTGACCTCACGGCCCGTGCGACGCGAGGAGGTGAGACCGATTACCGCCGTTCGTTTCCCCGAAAGGTGTTCGTCCTTCGATGTCTCCCTCTTCACCGTCCGCTCCGTCGTCCTCCCGTGACGCCGTCGTCGCCACCCTGCGCGCCGCCGGGTGCGTCTTCGCCGAGGACGAGGCGGAGCTGATCCTCTCCACCGCCCGTACGCCCGCCGAACGCGACGCCATGGTCGCGCGCCGCGCGGCCGGCCACCCGCTCGAACTCGTCGTCGGCTGGGCCGAGTTCCGCGGTCTGCGGATCGCCGTGGAACCGGGTGTCTTCGTCCCCCGCCGCCGCACCGAGTTCCTCGTCGAACAGGCCCTCGCCCACGCCCCGCGCGCCTCGGTCGTCGTGGACCTGTGCTGCGGCTCGGGCGCGGTCGGCGCCGCCCTGGCCGCGGCGCTCGGCGACGTGGAACTGTACGCGGCCGACATAGACCCGGCGGCGGTGCGCTGCGCCCGCGCCAATGTCGCCGCCCACGGCGGCCACGCCCATCAGGGCGATCTGTTCGAGGCGCTGCCCGGCGGGCTGCGGGGCCGGATCGACATCCTGGCCGCCAATGTGCCGTACGTCCCCACCGGCGAGGTCCCCCTGCTGCCGGCGGAGGCCCGCGACCACGAGCCGCGCACCGCCCTCGACGGCGGCGGCGACGGACTCGACGTGCTGCGCAGGGTCGCCGCCGGGGCGCCCGAGTGGCTGGCGCCGGGCGGGATCCTCCTGGTGGAGACCAGCGAGCGGCAGGCCCCGGCCGCCGTCGCGGCCTTCGCCCGTGCCGGCCTGACGGTCCGCCCGGCCGAGGACGAGGACCGGTACGCCCACGTCGTACTGGGGACCAGGGCCAGATAGCGGCGCGGCTGCCCGTGGGGCCGGGGGAGGTGTCGTCCCCGCGGTTCCATGGGCTGTGCCGGCGGTCGTCGTGCCTGTCCGTCCGGGTGCGGGTCGCGGGGTCGGCTCAGGTGGTGGTGCGACCTGCCCGCCCCGTCCGGGTGGGCGCCGGGTCAGGTGGCGGCGCGGCTGCCCGTGGGGCCGGGGGAGGTGTCGTCGCCCCCGTGGTTCCACGGGCCGTGCCGGAAGCCGTCGTGGCCGTCGTGGCCGTCGTCCCGGTCCGGGCCGCGGCCGCGGAAGCCGGAGAAATCGCCGGAGACGACCCGGGCCGCCGTGTAGGTGTCGCCCGAGCGGGAGCCGACGACGACCACCGTGTCGCCCTTCTTCAGCGCCGACGCCCCGGAGTCGGACGTGCCGCCGGTGTGCACGGCGGCGTCCGCGCCGACCGTCCAGGTCCACGAGGTGCCGTCCTCGCTCTTCACCGTCACCCGGTCGCCGTCCACCTTCTCGACCGTCCCGCGCTGCCAGACGTGTACCACCCACTTGCCGGTGTCACGGTCCTTCACGGTCGCCTCGCCGTGCGCCGCGTCACCGCCGAACCAGAAGCCCGACCACGGTCCGCCACGCCCGTGCCCGCCGCCCGGTCCCTCCGAGGGCGACGACGACGCCGGGGCCGACGGGGACGCCGAGGGGGAGCCGGACGAGCCGCCCGAGGTCGCCGCGTAGGCGACCGTGCCGCCGAGGGCCAGCACCGCGACCGCCGTGGCCGCGATCACCGCCCGTCCGCGCGCCGACCGGCGCCACGCGCGGGCGCCCGGCGACCCCGGCTCGCGCTCCTCGCCACCCGGCCCCGAGAGCACCTCGACCTCTTCCGGCTGCTCATGCTCCTGCATCACGGCTCACCTTTCCTCGGCCCGGTCGGCGGGCGCGGCGGGAAACAGCTGGCACTCCTCACTGTGATTGTCGGATCAGCCCGATAAGGAAGCGGTAACAAATCCCTGTGAATCGGGCCGACCGGCTCCCGGAGGCGCCTCAGTCGCGGGCCCGCGCCACGAGAAGTGCGACGTCGTCGTGGTTGTCGGGATGGTGCAGCTCGGTCAGCAGATGGTCGCAGAGCTCCTCCAGCGGGCGCCGGGGATCGTCGAGGAGGGCGAGCAGCGCGTCCAGGCGCTCGTCCAGGGAGTGCACCCGGGTCTCCACCAGCCCGTCGGTGTACAGCACCAGCTGGTCGCCGGGCGCGAACGCGACCTCGGTCGTGGCGAAGGCCACGCCGCCCACGCCCAGCGGCGCGCCCGTGGGCAGTTCCAGCAGCTCCGGTGGCATCCCCGGGCGCACCCGGACCGGCGGCAGATGCCCGGCGTTGGCGATGCGGCAGCGGCGCTGCCGGGGGTCGTGGACGGCGTACACACAGGTGGCGATGGAGTGGTCCAGCCCCTGGGTGATCCGGTCGAGGTGCTCCAGGAGCACCGCGGGGTCGAGATCGAGCGAGGCCAGGGTGGTGGTCGCGGTGCGCAGCCGGCCCATGGTCGCGGCGGCGTCGATGCCGCTGCCCATGACGTCGCCGACGACCAGCGCGGTCTTGCCCTCCTCGAGCGGGATGACGTCGAACCAGTCCCCGCCGACCTCGGTGGTGGCGCCCGCCGGCTGGTAGCGCGAGGAGACCTCCAGGCCGCCGGTGACCGGCGGATGGCTGGGCAGCAGGCTCCGCTGGAGAGTGAGCGCGGTGCTCCGGGCGTGCTGGTACCAGCGGGCGTTGTCGATCTGCACGGCCGCGCGGGCCGCCAGTTCCCGGGCGAGCAGCAGGTCGTCCCGGCCGAACGGCAGCGGGTTGTGGATCCGCTTGAGGTCCAGCGCGCCGAGCACCTCGCCGCGGGCGATCAGCGGGACGGCCAGACAGGAGTGCACCCCGGCCCGGGCCAGCAGCCCGGCGGCCTCGGCGGAGGGCGCGATCCGGGCCAGGTCGGCCTCCCCGACCCGCGCGATCATGACCGGCTGCCCGGTGCGCACGCACTCCGTGACGAGCTGGCCGGGGGCGTAGCGGACCACCTGTCCGGCCGGGTCGGCGGCGCGCAGGGCCTCGGGTGCGTCGACGGCCCGGACCGCCAGGGGGCGGACGGCGGCCGCCTCGGCGTGGTGCGGACCGAAGGGGCGGCCGGCCACCACGTCGTCCAACAGGTCCACCGAGGCCACGTCCGCCAGTTCCGGCACGGCGACCTCGGCCAGCTCGCGGGCGGTGCGCTCCAGGTCCAGGGTGGTGCCGATGCGGGCCGAGGCGTCGGCGATCAGCGCGAGCCGGCGCCGCGCCGCCTCCGCCTCCACGCCCGCCCGGTACTGGTCGGAGACGTCGACCACCGAGGCCGCCACGCCCAGCACGGTGCCGCGCGAGTCCTCCAGCCGGTACAGCGAGACGGACCAGGCGTGGTCGCGGTCCGGGTCGGCGCGGGTCCGGCCGACCGTGGACCGGTCGACGAGCGGCTCCCCGGTCCGCAGCACGTCGCGCACCGCCGCCTCCAGCGCGTCCGCCTCCATCGAGGGAAGCACCTCGCGGATCCGGCGCCCGAGGTGCTCCTCGGGAGGCAGGCCGATGATCCCCGCCAGCGCCGGATTCACCGAGACGAACCGCAGGTCCGGGTCGACCACGGCCAGGCCGATGGGGGACTGGTTGACCATGCGCGTGGACAGCGCCACGTCCCGCTCCAGGCGGCGCACCGTCGACTGGTCCGCGGCGAGCCCCAGGGCGTAGACGGTGCCCTGGTCGTTGACCAGCCGCATGTTGCGGAACTCCACCATCCGGGTGGAGCCGTCCTTGCGGCGCACGGGGAACGCCCCGGCCCAGCTCTGTCCGGTCACCATGACGTCGGCGAACAGCTTGACGACCAGGTCGACATGGCGTTCGTGGATCATGACCTTGGCCGCGTACCGCCCCAGCGCCTCGTCCGCCGTGTAGCCGAACAGCTCTTCGGCCTGCGGGCTCCACAGGACGACCCGTCCCTGGGTGTCGAGCACCACCGAGGCCACGTTCAGCACGTCCAGCAGTCCGCTGGGCAGGGCCGGGGCGCCGCCCGCGGCCGTGGACGCTCCGGCTGCCGCGCTCATGCCACGCACCGCCTCCGCTCGTCGCCGAGGCACCCTGTCCCGCGTGCCGACTCCCCCTGTTCCACCGCGCTCAATCCCTCCATGCTCCTCCAGTACGCGGACGGACGCCGTTCGCCTCAAGGCCGGACCGGGTCCGTCCGTGTACCGGAGGATCGCCGAACCGGCATCCCGCGCGTGATCGTGGTGTCGCCCGCCTCGCTGGTACCGCCCGGAAAGTGGTGCTTTTCTGGGGTTGTGCAGCGGTGCGCGGGGAACCCGCCCCACCGCGCCACCCCACGAGAGGAGCGATCGTGATGGACCGTGCCCGACCGCACGAGGAGCCCGTCTCCCTCGAGATCAGCGGATGCAGCAAGGAGGACGCGCGGATCGTCTTCGACACCCTCTGCGCCTGCTTCGAGTCCGACCGCGGCCCCGACGAGGTGCCGCAGCAGCTTCACGAGACCCGTCCGATGGTGTGGCTGGGCACCTTCGAGGTCACCGAGGCCCACGAGTGCCCGCCGCCCGCCCGGCTCTCGGCCTCCGTCGAGGCCGACGCGCAGGGGGGCTACTGGGCGATCGAGCGCCTGCGCTCCACCCTCGACTCGATGTTCTCGGTACGCGACCTCGCCTCGGCCTCCGGGGACCAGGAGCGCGAACTGCACGTCCTCCTGGAGAGCAGGTGAGTGGCGCAGGTCACCCCTGATCTTGTTTTGCAACTAGTTGCATAAACCGTGCGCGGTCCTCTACAACTGGAGGCGAACACCGCCGCGCACGGAGGCCGCCATGAGCCGTTACCCCCATCTGCTGAGCCCGCTCGACCTGGGCTTCACCACGCTGCCCAACCGCGTCCTGATGGGCTCGATGCACGTCGGCCTGGAGGAGGCCGACCGCGGCTTCGAGCGCATGGCGGAGTTCTACGCCGCCCGGGCCCGCGGCGGAGTGGGCCTGATCGTCACCGGCGGCATCGCCCCCAACGACGCGGGGCGCCCGTACGAGGGCGGCGCCAAGCTCACCACCGAGGAGGAGGCCGAGCAGCACCGCGCGATCACCGAGGCCGTGCACCGCGAGGGCGGCCGGATCGCGATGCAGATCCTGCACTTCGGCCGCTACGCCCACCACCGGGACCTGGTCGCGCCGAGCCCGCTCCAGGCCCCCATCAGTCCCTTCCCGCCGCGTGAGCTCACCGACGCCGAGGTCGAGCGCACCATCGACGACTACGCCCGTGCCGCCCGCCTCGCCCGGCGGGCCGGCTACGACGGCGTCGAGATCATGGGCTCCGAGGGCTACCTCATCAACGAGTTCATCGCCGCCCCGACCAACCACCGCACCGACCGCTGGGGCGGCTCGTACGAGAACCGCATGCGCTTCCCCGTGGAGATCGTGCGCCGGGTGCGCGAGGCGGTCGGCGAGGACTTCATCGTCGTCTACCGGCTGTCGATGCTGGACCTGGTGCCCGGCGGTTCCACCCTGGACGAGGTGGTCACCCTCGCGAAGGCCGTCGAGGAGGCCGGCGCGACCCTCATCAACACCGGCATCGGCTGGCACGAGGCCCGGATCCCCACCATCGCGACCTCCGTGCCGCGCGGCGCCTACACCTGGGTGACACAGCGGCTGATGGGCGCGGTGAACATCCCGCTCGTCACCACCAACCGCATCAACACCCCTGAACTCGCCGAGCAGTTGCTCGCCGAAGGCCGCGCCGACATGATCTCCATGGCCCGGCCGATGCTCGCCGACCCCGACTTCGTGAACAAGGCCGCGGCCGGCACCCCGGAGGCCATCAACACCTGCATCGGCTGCAACCAGGCCTGCCTGGACCACACGTTCAGCGGCCGCATCACCTCCTGCCTGGTCAATCCGCGCGCCTGCCACGAGACCGAGCTCGTCCTCTCCCCGACCCGGCTGCGCAAGCGCGTCGCGGTCGTCGGCGCCGGACCGGCCGGCCTCGCCTGCGCGGTGTCGGCGGCCGAACGCGGCCACGACGTCACGCTGTTCGACGCGGCGGACGAGATCGGCGGGCAGCTCAACGTGGCCCGCAAGGTCCCCGGCAAGCAGGAGTTCGACGAGACGCTGCGCTACTTCCGCCACCAGCTCGACACGCACGGTGTGGACGTCCGCCTCGGCACCCTCGTCGCGGCGGGCGACCTGACGGGCTACGACGAGGTCGTCGTCGCCACCGGCGTCACCCCGCGCGTCCCCGACATCCCGGGCGTCGACCACCCCAGCGTCGTCGGCTACCTCGACGTCCTGCGCGACGGCGCGCCCGTCGGCGACCGCGTGGCGATCCTCGGCGCGGGCGGCATCGGCTTCGACGTCGCCGAGTTCCTCACCGACGGCGGCGACGGGGCGAGCGAGGACCCGGCGGTGTACTTCCGCCAGTGGGGCGTCGACATGGACTACGCGGCCCCCGGTGGCCTTGCCGCCCCCGAGCGGCCCGCCCCGCCGCGCACGGTCCACCTCCTCCAGCGCAAGACCGGCAAGGTCGGCGCCGGTCTCGGCAAGACCACCGGCTGGATCCACCGCACCGAGCTCAGGCACCGGGGCGTCACCACGGTCCCGGGCGTGCGGTACGACCGCATCGACGACGCCGGCCTGCACATCACCGTCGGTGACGAGAGCACGGTCCTGGAGGTCGACACGGTCGTGCTGTGCACCGGCCAGGACCCGCGCCGCGACCTCTACGAGGCCCTGCTCGCCGCCGGCACGAAGGCCCACCTCATCGGCGGCGCCGACGTGGCCGCCGAACTCGACGCCAAGCGCGCCATCCAGCAGGGCACCGAGCTGGCTGCGGCACTCTAGGCCCCTGCCGACCCCTCCCTAGGATGACGTCATGTCACTCCCGCACGCGATCCTCACCGCCCTGCTCGAGAAGCCGTCCTCGGGGCTGGATCTGACCCGCCGGTTCGACAAGTCGATCGGGTACTTCTGGTCGGCGACGCACCAGCAGATCTACCGCGAGCTGGGAAAACTGGAGGCCGAGGGCCATATCCGCGCCCTGCCCGCCGCACAGCCGGCCCGGGGGCAGAAGAAGGCCTACGAGGTCCTGCCCGCGGGCCGCGCGGAACTCGCGCGGTGGACGGCCGCGTCGCAGGACCCCAAGCCGCACCGCGACGCGCTCCTGCTCCGGCTGCGGGCCGCGGCCGTCGTCGGCACCGCGGGTCTGGAGGACGACCTGCGCCGCCACCGGGAGCTGCACCGGAGCCAGCTCGCCGAGTACGAGGAGATCGAGAAGCGCGACTTCCCGCCCGGTGACGACAGTGCGCAGGCCAGGCTCCACCACCTGGTCCTGCGCGCGGGCATCGAGCTGGAGACCTTCTGGATCCAGTGGCTCGGCGAGGCACTGGAGAACCTGCCGCTCGGAGGGGACACCTCTCAGGGGCGGTGAGGCGGCTACAGGCGGTACGGCTTCGAGCGGCGGCGCAGGAACCAGGCCGCCGCGATCACCCCGACGCCCACCAGCGCGCCGCCCACCCCCATCGTCACCGGACCGACGTCCCGGGCCGCGCCGCCGAGTCCGCCCATGACGCCCCGCGACGGCGAGGCGGACGCCGTGGCGGAGATCGTCGGGGTGGACGGGGCCGACACGATCACGGACTGGGTGCCCGCGGTGGTCCCGTTGGAGCACATGACGACCACGGTGTAGGTGCCGGGGGAGACGCCCGACCAGGCGGCGGACTGGCTGACGGTCGTCCCCGACAGCGCCACCTGGCGGCCCTGGGCGAAGCTCGCCTGGCCACTGCCCAGCAGCGCCGCGGTGCCCCAGCTGCCGTTGATCTGGGTGCAGGCACTGGTCACCACCGACACCGTGGAGCCGGTCGTGCTCACGGAGATGCCGGAGACCGCGGCCGCCGGATGTGCGGTCAGGACGAGCGGCAGCACGGCGGCGGCTGCCACGGCCGGTCCCGAGCGGAGAAGAAGACGGGAAGTGCGCATCGGATGCCCTCCGGCGGCACGGTTGGCGGTACATCCCTTGCGCCGCCGAGGGTCGGGTACGCCCGTGCTGCCTCAGGGGCAGCCAATGTGCCGCCGCAGCGGCCCGCACCCGGACCGCATCCGGGCAGGTGACGGATTCCTTCGGACGGCCCAGGAGGCGGGCCCCGCCCGCACGGCCCGAGGCCCCGCACCTCCCACCCGCCGCTCACCCGCCGGTGGTCACCGTCCGCTCCGCCGAGTACGCCCCCCACGTCCCGTCAGGCAGCCGCGCCCGCAGCCGCACCCGGTGCGTGACCCCCTTCTCCCGTCCCAGGTAGAAGCTGTACGCCGCCCTGCCGCGCGGGGGCGTCCCGCCCCACACCGGCGACGTGACCGTCGAGCCGTCGAGCCGGATCCCGTACTCCGTGACCACGCCGTCCGTCGGGGGTGCCACCCAGGGCAGGTCGAGGTAGTACGCCCCGTCGGCCGCGCGGTGGGCCGTGGCGCGGAAGCCGGAAGGCGCCGTACCCGCTGTCCCGCCGGCCCCGGCCGGCGTCGACACGCGGACGGCCGGGGCCGGCCGGGGACAGATGGTCTTCGGCGTCCCGGGCCCGGACGGTGAACGTGTACGCGGTGCCCGGCCGCAGCCCGGTGACGACGGTCGCCGTCTGGCCCCCGCCGACACTGTGGATCCGAGCACCGCCCTGGTAGACGTCGTACGACACCACCTTCCGGTCGTCCGTCGACGCGGACCAGGACAGCTGGACCGCGCGGCTCCCGGCGGGCCGGCCGGTGACCCGCCCCGGCCGGTCGGCGCCGAGGTGTCCGCCGCGGACGCCGCAGGGGTCGTCGCCCGCACCCGCCGGCTGGGCGGACTGAGCCGGCCCCGACCGTCGCGGGCCCGCACCGTGAAGACGTAGGAGGTGGCGGGCGCGAGCCGGACGACGTCCAGCATGTGCGCGGTGCCGGGTACGTCGGCGACCTTCGCCGCGCCCCGGTAGACCTCGTAGACGTCGACCGGCGGATCGGCGACGACCGCGTTCCCCATGACGTGCACACTCGTCGCGCTCCCGGCCCGCGCGGTCACCCCTGCCGGGGCGCCCGGGGGCCGCTCCCCCTCCCCGCCGCCGGCCGAGCACCCGCACGAGACGGCCAGCGCCAGCCCGCAGAGCATCACACGGCGCCCGGCTACCTCCCGTCACCGACGCCTACGTATGCTGATCCTTCTCCCGGCCCGAACTCTCCTTCAGCGAGCCAGAGTTCCGGCCGGTGGCGCGGACCGCTGTCGTCGCTGATCCCGCGCCGGCGCAGCGGGCCGGGGGGCCGGAGCCGAGAGGCCGACCGGCCCCCCGCCCCTGTCGGGCCGTCAGAAGGGTGCACCGTACGGCCCCCTCGGAATGGCCCCCGCGGGCCGCTCCCACCAGATTGGGCTGAGTGTCCGTCACCGTCCCACGAGAGGGTCCCCCAACGTGCGCGCCCAGTCGCTGACCCTGGCCGCGGCCGGCCTCGTCCTGCTGGCCCCGACCACCGGCTCCGTCGCCGCCCGCCACGACCGGGGCAGCCCGGGTGCACCCGGGATACGCCAGGAGGGCGCCGTCCGCGCCGCCGACCTGCTGGCCCGGGTACGCGACTGCGCCGCCGTGTCCCGGGGCCGCTACCGCACGGACGACGGGATGCCCGCCACCGTGCCGGTCTGCGGCACCCGCGAGGCGGTGTTCTGGACGGCCGACATGGACATCGACTGCGACGGACGTCCAGGAGCGCACTGCAACAGCGGGACCGACCCGCTGTTCTCCGACACCACCGCGTACACCCAGTCCGACGGCCGCTACCTCAGCGCCGAGACCCTGCCGTACATCGTGGTGCCCCAGGCGAGCGACCGGTGGAACCCCCGCGATCACGGGGTGCGCGGAGGCGCGGTGGCGGCGGTCGTCTACCGCGACCGGGTCCAGTACGCGGTCGTCGGCGACGTGGGCCCGCCCGACATCATCGGCGAGGCGTCCTACGCCACCGCCGCGGCCCTGGGCATCCGCCCCGACCCGCACGGCGGCGGCACCCCCTCCGGAGTCACCTACATCGTCTTCCGGGACTCCCGCGCCACCCCGATCGAGAGCCACGAGTCCGCCGTGGTGACCGGTGAACGGCTGGCGCGTTCGTTCGTCGGGGCCGCCGGCCGGGCGGCCCCGGGGCCGGGGGCGGCTCAGGCCCGGCCCCCGGATGCCCCGGCGGGCGAAGGTCCGACGGCCCGTGAGGACCGACGGCCCGAGGCCGGCCCGGACACCCGGACGGCGCGGGACGACCAGGGTGCCGAGGGGGCCGAGGACCCCGACGCGGTCCCGGAGGCCACCGAGGCCGGGCCGGACGAGGAGACGGGAGAGGACGCCGGAGAGGACACCGGAGACGACACGGGGGAGGGGTAGTGGGGCGGGCGCGGCGGCCTGCTCCTCCGCCTCGGCGAGCCGGCCCACGGTGACGTGACGAAGTGGCTGTCCCGCGGCCGGCGATGTTGGACGCGGCCCTGCGTGCCGCCGTGGAGCGGCACGCCCGGCTCGCCGCCGGCACCGTCCCGGACGCGGCGGTGGCCCGGACCGAGCCGTCCCGGGGCGTCCGCGCCGCCCGCACCGTCGTAGGAGAGGCACTGAGGTGAGCGGTCGCGCAGCCGCCGAGCTGCGAGCGGTCGGACGGCGAGGCGGCGCCCCCGGCCGGGGGCGCGGCCGCGTCACTCCTTGCGGTAGGCGTACGCCTCGGAGGCCGCCGCCGTGACCGCGTCGAGGTCGGCTCCCGTCGCCGCCGTGACCACCGCGGCCACCGCGCCCTCGACGAACGGGGCGTCCACCAGGCGGGCGGAGGCCGGGAGTTCGTCCCCCTCGGCGAGCAGCGCCTTGACCGTGAGCACGGCGCTGCCCAGGTCGGTGAGGAGGGCGACACCGGCGCCCCGGTCGACGGAGGCGGCCGCGGCGGCCACCAGCTCCGCGCTCGTGCCCAGCCCGCCGCCCTCGGTACCGCCCGCCGCCGCGACGGGGACGGTCGCGCCGCCGCCCGCGAGGCCCTTCGCCAGCTCGGCCACGGCGTTCGCCACCGCCGCGCTGTGTGAGACCAGCACGATCCCGACCAGCTTCTCGTCGCTCACCGTCGCCTCACTTCCGTTCACTTCCCGTCGGCCTCGGCGAGCGCCGCGATCAGCAGGGCGGACGAGGTGGCCCCCGGGTCCTGGTGCCCGATGCTGCGCTCCCCGAGGTAGCTGGCCCGTCCCTTGCGGGCCTGGAGGGGGGTCGTCGCCTCGGCGCCCCGCTCGGCGGCGGTGCCGGCGGCGCCGAACCCGTCCCCGAGGGCGGCGACCGCCGGCACCAGGGCGTCGATCATCGTCTTGTCGCCCGGGGCGGCGCCCCCGAGCTGCATCACGGCGTCCACACCCGCCCGCAGCGCGTCGGCGAGCTCGGCCTCGCTCACCTCGGCCGCGTCCCCGAGCGCCTTGCCGGTCCGGCGCAGCAGGGTGCCGTACAGCGGGCCCGACGCGCCCCCGACGGTGGAGATGAGCTGCCGTCCTGCGAGGACGAGGACAGCGCCCGGCGTGTCCGGCTCCTCCTTCGCCAGCGCGGCGGTCACCGCGGTGAACCCGCGCTGGAGGTTGCTGCCGTGGTCGGCGTCCCCGATGGGGGAGTCGAGAGCGGTGAGCCGTTCCGCCTCGCGGTGGACGGACGCGGCGGTCGCCGTCATCCAACGGCGGAAGAAGTCGGCGTCGAGCACAGGATCTCCCCTCACATGCCCCAGCGCAGGCCCGGTGTGCTCACCGGCGCGTCCCACAGGCGCAGCAGTTCCTCGTCGATCTGGCAGACCGTCACCGAGGCGCCGGCCATGTCGAGGGAGGTCACGTAGTTGCCGACGAGTGTCCGGGCGACGGCCACCCCGCGCTGGGTCAGCGCCCGCTGCACCTCCGCGTTGAAGCCGTACAGTTCCAGCAGCGGAGTGGCACCCATGCCGTTGACCAGTACGAGGACGGGGTTGCGCGGGGGCATGTCGTCCAGGAGGGCCTGGACGGCGAAGTCGGCGATCTCCCCGGACGTCATCATCGCCCGCCGCTCCCGGCCCGGTTCGCCGTGGATGCCGATGCCCAGCTCCAACTCGCCGGCCGGCAGGTCGAAGGTCGGGCTGCCCTTGGCGGGCGTGGTGCACGCGCTGAGCGCGACACCGAAACTGCGGGAGTTCTCGTTCACCTGGCGGGCGATGGACTCGACCCGCTCCAGCGGCTGTCCCTCGTCGGCGGCGGCCCCCGCGATCTTCTCCACGAACAGCGTCGCGCCGGTACCGCGGCGCCCCGCCGTGTACAGACTGTCGGTGACGGCCACGTCGTCGTTTACCAGCACCTTGGCGATCTGGATGCCCTCGTCCTCGGCGAGCTCGGCCGCCATGTCGAAGTTGAGCACGTCGCCGGTGTAGTTCTTGACGATGAACAGCACGCCCGCGCCGCTGTTCACGGCGGCCGCCGCGCGCAGCATCTGGTCGGGCACCGGGGAGGTGAACACCTCCCCGGGACAGGCCGCGGAGAGCATGCCGGGTCCGACGAACCCCCCGTGCAACGGCTCGTGCCCGGACCCGCCGCCGGACACGAGTCCGACCTTCCCGGCCACCGGGGCGTCCCGCCGTACGACCACCCGGTTCTCCACGTCGACGGTCAGCTCGGGATGGGCGGCCGCCATCCCGCGCAGCGCGTCCGCGACCACGGTCTCCGGCACATTGATCAACATCTTCATGGGTACCTCCTACTGACACGAGCAGGTCTGGTCCTCCGAGGGAATTATCGACCTTGCGGCGGTGAAGGTCACGTGGGCGGCGGTCCGGGGGGCACGGGAGAGGTTCCGGTCGATCCGGAAAGCGCTTCCCCGTTGTCGTGTACAAGCAGGTACATTCTCCTGGTCGAGCGGGTGCCGTACGCGGCCTCGAGGCAGCCGTTCCCGCTCCTCCGGAGGAGCAGCCCCAGCAGCCCCAAGGAGCAGCCTCATGGACAAGGCCGTGCGCCGCCGCCGTAGGTCGCTCTTCCTGGCCTTCCTGATCGCGGGCATCACCATGTCCTCGTGGGTGACCCGCACGCCCGCGATCCGGGACCGGCTGGAGGTGTCCACGGCCCGGATGGGGCTGGTGCTGTTCGGGCTGTCGCTCGGCTCGATGGCCGGGATCAGCCTCTCGGGGCGGCTGGTGTCCCGGTTCGGGACCCGGCCCGTCATCGTCTGGGGGACCTGGCTGCTCATCGCGGGGATGGCCGTGATCTGCGCGGGCGCACTCGCCTCGTCGGTCGCCGGGGTCACCGCGGGCCTGTGTCTCTTCGGTGCCGGCCTGGGCGGCTCGGACGTGGCCGTGAACGTCGACGGCACCGACGTCGAGCGGATCAGTGGCAGGACCACCCTGCCGGCGCTGCACGGCTGCTTCAGCCTGGGCACGGTGTTCGGGGCCGCCGCCGGGATGGCGGCGACGGCGGCCGGGGTACCGGTGCACCGGCACCTCGCGGCGGTCGTCCTGCTCGCCGCGGGGCTGCTGCTGTACGCCGCGCGCGCCATCCCGGCGGGCACCGGCCGGGTCGTGCCCGAGGTACCGCGGGAGGGCGGCGTCGAGGGGCCGCACCCCGCGGTGTGGAAGGACGGCAGACTCCTCCTCATCGGCGCGATCGTGCTGGCCATGGCGTTGGCCGAGGGTTCGGCCAACGACTGGCTGCCGCTGCTGATGGTCGACGGACACGGCATGGACGCCACCGGGGGCTCCCTCGTCTACGCCGGGTTCGCCGCCGCGATGACGGTGGGCCGCTTCACCGGCACGTACGTCCTCGACCGCTTCGGCCGGACCACCGTGGTCCGCGCCAGCGCGGCGTCCGGCGCGCTCGGTCTGCTGATCGTCATCGTCTCCGACAGCCCGGTCCTCGCCGGAGCCGCCGTGCTGTTCTGGGGACTGGGCGCCTCGCTCGGCTTCCCCCTGGCGCTCTCCGCGGCCGGGGAGTCCGGTCCCGACGAGACGGCCCGGGTGAGTCTGGTGGCCGTCATCGGCTATGTCGCCTTCCTCGTCGGCCCGCCCGGCCTGGGCTTCCTCGGCGATCATCTCGGTCTGCGCCCGGCCATGCTCGTCGTCCTCGCCTGCGTCGTCTGCGCCGCCTTCCTGGCCCCGGCCGTCGACACGTCCGCACGCCGGACCGCGGACGCGGCGACCGGGACCGGACACCGGGAGACCCCGGAGCACACCGGCTCCTGACCGGCCGCGGGCGGGCCTGTGCCTTCAGGGAGGCGGCCGGCGGTCGGGCTGGGCGCGCCGAAGGCCTTGCAGCCGTACCTGGCGCCCCGGCCCGAAGGCCTCAGCCCGGAGGACGGACAGCGCTGGTTCTTCGGGACTCCCGCCGTGCCGCTGCCCGCGCGCCGCGTCGAGGAATTGCTCGCCGCGGCCACCCGCTGACCGGCCGGGCTCACTCCCCGAGGCGGAGGAGCACGACGGCGACGACCATGGTGGTCGGGACGGGCGGGCACCGCCGCGCCCGCCGCGCCCCCCGTACGACCGCAGCCGGGGGGCGAGCACGGGCACCTCCTCCCCGACACGGCAGACGTCCAAACGACCGCCCGTCGGCGTCGACCGCGTCTGTCACGAAGCGCCCCTCACTGCACCGCCGGAACCCCCTCGAACCGCTGTCCCGACCGAGCGAACCGCCCGCGGCGTATGGGCAGGAACATGGACAGTCAAGGGTCGATCGCACCGCTCCCGTCGCGGAGCCCCCACCCTGCGCTAAATTAGTAGGACGTCCTAGTATCTCGGGGTCGGCGTACCGTCGGCGTACCCCTGATCCGTCCGGGAAGGTCCCCATGAGCGAAGTGCACCGTCCCGTGCACCCCATCCGCCTGATCACCGCCTCGGCCCTGTTCGACGGGCACGACGCGTCCATCAACATCATGCGCCGGATCTTCCAGTCCCAGGGCGCGGAAGTGATCCACCTCGGCCACAACCGGTCGGTGCAGGAGGTCGTGGACGCGGCGCTGGAGGAGGACGCCCACGGGGTGGCGGTCTCGTCCTACCAGGGCGGGCATGTGGAGTATTTCGAATACCTGGTCGACTCGCTGCGCGCCCGGGGCGCCGAGCACATCAGGGTGGTGGGCGGCGGGGGCGGGGTCATCGTCCCGGAGGAGATCGCCCGGCTGCGCGGGAGCGGGGTGACCATCTTCTCCCCGGAGGACGGGCAACGGATGGGCCTGGCCGGGATGGTCAACTCGGTCGTCGCGGACTGCGACTTCGACCTGTGGGACGGCAAGCCGGCCGAGGTGTCCGCCGTCCTCGCGGGCGACCGGTTCGCGATCGCCCGCGCGATCACCGGCGCGGAGCTCGGCAAGCTGCCGGACGACTTCCTGGCCCAGGTGCGGGCCGCGGCGGCGGCCCGGACGGTGCCGGTGCTGGGCATCACGGGCACGGGCGGCTCCGGCAAGTCCTCGCTGACCGACGAGCTGGTGCGGCGCTTCCGGGTCGACCAGCAGGACAAGCTGCGGATCGCGGTGATCGCGGTCGACCCGACCCGCCGCCGGGGCGGTGGCGCCCTGCTCGGCGACCGCATCCGGATGAACTCCCTGGACGGCGCCCGGGTGTTCTTCCGCAGCCTGGCCACCCGGGGCAGCCGTGAGCTGCCCGAGCACCTGTCGGACGTGATCGACGTGGTGAAGGCGGCCGGCTTCGACCTGGTGGTCGTGGAGACGCCGGGCATCGGCCAGGGCGACGCGGCGATCGTGCCGTTCGTCGACACCTCGATGTACGTGATGACACCGGAGTTCGGCGCCGCCTCGCAGCTCGAGAAGATCGACATGCTCGACTTCGCCGACGTGGTGGCGATCAACAAGTTCGAGCGGCGGGGCGCGAAGGACGCGATGCGGGACGTGGGCCGTCAACTGGTCCGCAACCGGGAGGCGTTCGGCAAGAGGCCGGAGGACATGCCGGTCTACGGCACCTCCGCGGCCACCTTCAACGACGACGGCGTCACCGCGCTCTACCAGCATCTGCGGACCGCCCTCGGCGAACAGGGGCTGCCGCTGGTCCAGGGCGCGCTGGCCCCGGTCGACGTGCGTCACTCCTCCGGCATCCGGCAGGTGGTCCCGGCGGAGCGGGTGCGCTATCTCGCCGAGATCACCGACACCGTCCGCGCCTACCACGCCGAGACCGCCCGGCTGGCCGCGGCGGCCCGGCGGGTGCAGCGCCTCGACGCCGTGCGGGACGAACTCGCCGCGGCCGGTGCGGACGCCGCGAACGTCGCCTCCCTGCTCGACGGCGCCCGTCGCGAGCTCCCGCACGAGATCACCGAGCAGCTCGCGAACTGGCCCGCGGTCGTCGCCTCGTACTCCGGCGACGAGCAGGTGGTGAAGGTCCGCGACAAGGAGATCCGTACCAAGCTGACCCGTGAGTCCCTCTCGGGGAACAAGGTCCCCCGGGTCGCCCTGCCCCGCTTCGACGACCACGGTGAGCTGGTGCGGTTCTGGCGCGCGGAGAACCTGCCGGGCAGCTTCCCCTTCACCGCCGGCGTGTTCCCCTTCAAGCGCGACGGCGAGGACCCGGCCCGGATGTTCGCCGGCGAGGGCGACCCGTTCCGCACCAACCGCCGCTTCAAGCTGCTCTCCGAGGGGCAGCCCGCCACCCGCCTGTCCACCGCCTTCGACTCCGTCACCCTCTACGGCCGCGACCCCGACGAGCGCCCCGACATCTACGGCAAGGTCGGCACCTCCGGTGTCTCGGTGGCCACCCTCGACGACATGAAGGCGCTCTACGACGGCTTCGACCTGGTCGCCCCCACCACCTCGGTGTCGATGACGATCAACGGCCCCGCGCCGACGATCCTCGCCTTCTTCCTCAACACGGCGATCGACCAGCAGATCGAGCGGTTCCGCACCGCCGAGGGCCGCGAGCCGGGCGAGGAGGAGGCGGCCGAGCTGCGCGCCCGGGCCCTGGCGAACGTGCGCGGCACGGTGCAGGCGGACATCCTCAAGGAGGACCAGGGCCAGAACACCTGCCTGTTCTCGACGGAGTTCTCCCTGCGGATGATGGCCGACATCCAGGAGTGGTTCATCGCGCACAAGGTCCGCAACTTCTACTCCGTGTCGATCTCCGGCTACCACATCGCCGAGGCGGGCGCGAACCCGGTCAGCCAGCTCGCCTTCACCCTCGCCAACGGCTTCACCTACGTCGAGGCCTACCTCGCCCGGGGCATGCACATCGACGACTTCGCCCCCAACCTGTCCTTCTTCTTCTCCAACGGCATGGACCCCGAGTACTCGGTGCTCGGCCGGGTCGCCCGGCGGATCTGGGCGGTCGCCATGAAGGAGAAGTACGGCGCGAACGAGCGCTCCCAGAAGCTGAAGTACCACGTCCAGACGTCCGGACGCTCCCTGCACGCCCAGGAGATGGACTTCAACGACATCCGCACCACCCTCCAGGCGCTCATCGCGATCTACGACAACTGCAACAGCCTGCACACCAACGCCTACGACGAGGCCGTCACCACGCCCACCGAGGAATCCGTCCGCCGCGCCCTGGCCATCCAGCTGATCATCAACCGGGAGTGGGGCCTGGCGATGAACGAGAACCCCCTCCAGGGTTCCTTCGTCATCGACGAGCTCACCGACCTGGTGGAGGAGGCGGTGTTGCAGGAGTTCGAGCGGATCAACGAACGCGGCGGGGTGCTGGGTGCGATGGAGACCGGCTACCAGCGCGGCCGGATCCAGGACGAGTCGATGCTCTACGAGCAGCGCAAGCACGACGGCAGCCTGCCCCTCATCGGCGTCAACACCTTCCGCAACCCGCACGCCGACACCGCCGAACCCGCCACCGTCGAGCTGGCCCGGGCCACCGAGGACGAGAAGGTCTCCCAGCTCGCACGGGTCCGCGACTACCAGGCCGGACACCGCGACCAGGCGCACGCGGCCCTGGCCGCCCTGAAGGACGCGGCGGTGAACGACCGCAATGTCTTCGCGGTCCTCATGGACGCCGCCCGGGTCTGCTCCCTCCAGCAGATCACCGACGCGTTCTTCGAGGTGGGCGGCCAGTACCGCCGTAACGTCTGATCCGGTCCCGGACCCGCGCCCCGGGACCGGGGGGCGGGTCCGGCCGGCCCGGCGACCGAGGCGGTGCGGTACGCGGGTGAAGCGGTCGCCCGGGTGCTGCGCACGGATCTGGAGGCGGGCCCGGCCGCCGGACTGCGGGCCTTCCTCGGCCTGTGGCGCGGGGTCGTCGTCGAGAGCGACTTCCCGCGGGCTGCCCGGTGCTCGCCGTCTCCGTGGAGGAGCCGCCGGGCGAGGCGGCGGCGCCCGCCCTCGTGGCCGCCGCAGAGGCCGTCGCGACCTGGGAGTGGCGGCTCACCGACGCGCTGTGCGCGCACGGCGCCGCCCCCGATCAGGCCGTCGAACGCGCGGCCCTGGTGGTGCCCGCCGTCGAGGGGGCCACCACCATGTGCCGGGCCGGACGCGGCGTCCAGCCGCTGGACCGGGTCGTCAGCGAGGTCCCAGCCCGGAGTGCCCGCCCCGGTGACGCCCGTGATCGCCGTGCCGGCCCGTGCCGTGTCCGGTGTGCTTGCCGCTGCCGGGCGGGCAGTGCGGGTCCCCGTCCTCATCGTTGCCGGTCCCGGTCCCCGGCTCGGGGTCCGAGGTCTGCGAAGGCTCGGGCTGCGGGGTACCGGGAGAGGGGGTGGGGGGCGGCACGCTCTCCTTCGGGCCCTCGCCCTTGCCGTCGTCCGCCGGGGGCGACGCCGTCTCCTCCTGCGTCGGGGTGGCGGTGGGGGACGGCTTGCCGGTGCTCTTACCGTCCCCCGGCGCGGCGGGCCGCCGGCTGTAGGTCGGCGCCGGTGTCCCGGCGGGCGGGGGTGCGGTGGCGGCGCCCGGGGCGCCGGGGGCATCGGCCACGCGGACGGACGGCGCCCGCTCCGCGGCCGTGGCCTCGACCGGTGTGGCGGTCCGCACGGGAGGGACCGCCGGCGTCTGCGCCACGGGCAGCCGCCGTACGGGCGCCTCGGCGATCGGGGTGCGCGGGGCCGGTATCGGGGCGGACCTGCCCGGACCGATGACCAGGACGAACGCGGCGGCGCCCGCCACGACCGCGCCCGCCGCCACCGCGGCCTGCGCCTTCGAGCCGCCGACCGCCACCTGGCGCACGCCGTGCAGCAGACCGGCGCCGTGCCCGCCGGCCGCGGCCGCCGCGCCGGCGGACCCCGCGGTGAACGCCATGAGGAACTTGCCCGTGCCGCCCAGCGCGAACAGCAGCAGCGCCGGCGCGACGATCGCGGGCAGCCGGTCGTTGGCGCGCATCAGCGCGGCCAGCCGGGCGCGGCAGTCGTCGCACGCGTCCACATGGCCGAGCAGCCGTTCCCCCTGGCGCGGCGTCGCGGCGCCCCGGACGTAGGCGGGCATCCGGGCCCAGTGCACCTGGCACGCGGGTTCGTCCGGGGCGCCGGTCTGGGTGCGCAGGAAGGCCTGCCGCATGCCCTCGCGCGCGCGGTGGAGCAGGACGGCCGTCGCCCCCTCCTTGGTGCCGAGCTGCGGCCCGATCGCGGCCAGCGGCTGCCCCTCCGCCTCCGCCAGCCACAGGGCCTTGACCCAGCGCTCGGGCAACTGGCCCAGCACCCGCACCACCAGATCCACCTGCGAGACCTGCTCGGCCGGGTCGCCCTCGCGTGTGCCCGGCTCCGCCCGCTCGTCGGTGTGCGGGTCCCGTGGCGTCTCGCGCACCGCGGTCCCCGAGGCGATCGCGAGATGCCGCACCGTCGTCCTGAGGTACGCTGGCACGTTCTCGATCTCGTGCCCCTCGGCCAGTCGGCGCCACACCCGGAAGTGCGCCTCGGCGACGAGGTCCTCGGCGGTCCAGGCGTTCCGCGTCAGCGAGCGGGCGTAGGCGACGAGTCGCGGCTGCTGCTCCTCGTAGATCCGGGCGTACGCGGCGGTCGCGGAGGCTTGCGCGGGAACGGCAGTGGACCTGTCGGTCATGGAGGAACGCTCCAGTTGCCTGCTGGGGGCCGAAGGGTTTGTCAGCCTAGATGACAAAACTTTCAAGGAAAGTTGCGAAGGTTGAGTGATGTGGCGCACATCACGCCCGACCGTGTGCCTCCTGCGAGTGGCGGGACAGCGCGTCGATGACCACCGCCGCGAACAGCACCCCACCGGTGATCACGAACTGCACCGCGGGGGGAGTGTCCGTGATCGCCATGCCCGAGGAGATCGACTGGATGACGAGCATGCCGAGCACCGCCGACCAGGTCGTACCCCGCCCGCCGAACAGGCTGGTGCCGCCGATCACGGCCGCCGCGATGGCGTTCACCAGCAGCACGCCCGAGCCCGAACTCTGGCTCACCGACGTGATGCGCGAGGCGAGGAACAGCCCGCCGACCGCGGCCATCGTGCCGGAGATCGCGAACACGGCCGTCTGGACCCGGATCACGCTCAGGCTGGCGCGGCGGGCCGCCTCGATGCTGCCGCCCAGGGCGTACACCTGCCGCCCGTAGTGGGTGCGGCGCAGCAGGATGTCCAGGCCGGCCACCACCACGAGGAAGATCAGCAGGGCGAGCGGCAGCCCCTGGAAACGGTTGAGGAGATAGGCCGCGCCGAACGCGACCACCGCCGTGACCGCGGTGCGCAGGGCCACCGCCGCCGAGGAGCGGTGCGGCATCCCGACCGCCGTACGGCGTCTGCGGTCCAGGTCGGCACCGAGGAACACCGCCGCGGTGGCCACCGCCGCCACACCGTAGGCGACGGCGTCCTGGGTGAAGTAGTAGCTGGTCAACTTGGCGACCAGCCCGTTCTCGTCGAGGTTGACGGTGCCGCTGTCGCCGAGGACGGCGAGCATCAGGCCGTTCCAGGTGAGCAGCCCCGCGAGCGTGACGACGAACGCCGGCACCCGGGTCCGGGCGATGGAGAAGCCCTGGACGGTGCCCGTGACGGTGCCGGTGAGCACGCCGACGACGACGGCCAGCCACTCCGGGACCCCGTTGTTCACGTTCAGCACGGCGAAGACGGCCGCCGCCAGGCCGCTGATCGACCCCACGGACAGATCGAGTTCACCGAGCAGCAGGACGAAGACGATCCCGACCGCGATCAGGCCGGTCCCCACGATGTCCACGCTGAGGTTGGACAGATTGCGCGGGGACAGGTAATTCGGGTTGAGGGCCTGGAAGGTGATCCAGACGACGGCGAGCACGAGCACCACGGGCAGTGAGCCCAGCTCCCCCGCCCGCAGCTTGCGCTCCAGGAGCGCGAGCACCGCGCGCACGGCGCGGACCCCGCCGTCCACGGCCCGGGAGACGAGCCGCTCGCGCTCGGGCGGGCGGCCCTCGCCGTCGGCGGCGGCGTCGGCCGCGGTGCCGTCCGCCACCTTGCGCATGTCCTTCACCACCCCGACTCCCGCTGGGACGGCCGGCGGGGCACATTCTCCGTGGCGCCGGTGATGGACGCGATGATCTGCTCCTGGGAGGCGGTGTTCACGTCGAAGAAGCCGTTGTTGCGGCCGAGCCGCAGCACCGCGGCCCGGTCCGCCAGGGCCTTCACGTCCCCCATGCTGTGGCTGATCAGCAGGACGCCCAGCCCCCGGTCCCGCAGCCGGTCGATGAGGTCGAGGATCTCGGAGGTCTGCTCGAACCCGAGCGCCGCGGTCGGCTCGTCCAGCAGCAGCACGCGGGGATCGCCGAGGAGCGAGCGGGCGATGGCGACCGTCTGCCGCTGACCGCTGGAGAGCGAGGCGACCGGCCCGCGCAGATCGGGGACCCGCCGGGTCAGGCGCTCCAGCAGCTCCCGGGTGCGGCGCTCCATCTCCATCTCGTCCAGGAACCCGTACCGGCGGATCTCCCGCCCGAGGAAGAGATTCCCGACGACGTCGAGGTTCCCGCACAGCGCGAGGTCCTGGTAGACGGTGGCGATGCCGAGGTCCCGCGCGTCGTGCGGGCGTCTGATGTGGACCGACCGGCCCTCCCACTCGATGACGCCCTTCTCCGCGGGCGCCACCCCGGAGATCACCTTCACCAGGGTGGACTTGCCGGCCCCGTTGTCCCCCAGGAGGGCGACGACCTGACCGGGGTGGATCTCCAGCTCGATGTCCGTCAGGACGTCGACCACGCCGAAGCGCTTGCACACCCCGCGCAGCGCCAGCAAGGGGGCGTCGGGCACGGCAACCAACTCCTTCCCCGGACCCGGACCAGGCCCAAGTCGCGCGATGCGGCCCGTCGGATCCGGCCCGTCAGATCAGCCCCGCCTCCTCACAGGCGGGCCGGAGCTGGGGGGTGCAGATCTGCTGGGCCGTGTGCAGGCCTTCCTTCACCACGGTGTCCTTGATGGTGTCGGCGGTCACGGCCACCGGCTTGAGCAGCACGGCCGGGACCCGGGCGCCGCCCCGCGGGGTCACCTCGCTCGTCGCGACCCGGTCCAGGCCCTCGCGGCGGGCCGCGGCCACGGCCATCGCCCCGCCGGCCGCGGCCTCCGGACCGAAGGGTTTGAACACCGTCATGTCCTGCTCGCCGGCGACGATCCGCCGCAGCGCTCCCAGTTCGGCGTCCTGACCGGTGACCGGGGGCAGCGGGGCGACCTTGTTCGCCTTCAGTGCCGAGATGCTGCCGCCCGCCAGTCCGTCGTTGGCCGCGTAGACGCCGTCGATGTTGTCGGCCCCGAGGGCCGCGATGGCCGCGGACATGTTCATGTGCGCGGTCTCCGCCCGCCACTGGAGGGTGTCGTACGCCTTGCCGATCTTCACCTTCCCGCGCAGTACGGACAGCGCCCCCTCCTTGAACAGGGCGCTGTTCGGGTCGGCTGGATCACCGTTCATCATGACGATCTGCGGCCGCGCAGCCCCGTCGCCCATCGCCTTGAGCAGCGCCCGGCCCTGGAGCCGGCCCACCTCCCTGCCGTCGAAGGAGACGTACCCCGAGATCGGCCCCTGGGCCAGCCGGTCGTAGGCGATCACGGGGATGTCCGCCGCGTGGGCCTCCGCGACCGACGAGGCGAGCGATTTGCCGTCCACGGCCACCAGCACGATGGCGTCCACCCCCTTGGTGATCATCGAGTCCATCTGTTCCTGCTGGTTGGCCACCTCGCCCCTGGCGTTGGCGTGCTCGATCACGCAGGTGTCGCACAGTTCCCTGATCTTCTTCTCCAGCAGCGGCCGGTCCTGCGCCTCCCAGCGCGCGGTCGTGGCGTCCGGCATCAGCAGAGCGATGCTCGGCGCGGTTCCCCCGGCGGGGTCGTTCCCGGCGTCCGCCCCGCAGGCCGCGAGGACGACGGCCGCCGAGACCGCGGTCACGGCGGCCGTCGTGTCCCGTATGCAGGCCTTCATGAGTGGTACCTGGTGTCGACGACGATGGTGTCGATCGATGGCGATCGACGAGAAACTTCAGCAGATATGTCTGGTTGGTTCGTATATGCGATTCTGGTGGGTGGGTGCGCCGTTCTCAACCTGTCGGCGCCCGCCGCGGGGACGGGAGGTACGTTGCGGACATGCCTCGACCGGGCCCTGATCTTGGCCGGAGCGACACAGGCGGCGGTCTACGTTCCCGGGGCCGGGAACGAAGAGCTTCGGCTGGTGGACTCGGCGGGAGGGACCCCTTCCCAGCCGGAGCCCCCGGTCCGGCTTCCCCTGCCCGGTGACTCGCCCGCCGCCCGCGCCTTCCTCACCGACCGCCCGCTGTGGCTGAGCACGGACCCCTCGCAGGGTGTGCTGCCCCTCGACGTGGAGGGCCGGCGGCTCGGGTGCCTGGTCGTCACGGGCGCCTCGGCCGACGGCTTCGAGGCCGACCAGCGCCGCTTCCTGGAGCGCTACGCCGACGCCGTCGCCGGTCTCCTCCAGCCCGTGACAGGCCCGACCGAGCCGTCCTCGCTGCTGGACCCCGCCCTGCGCAGCCTGCGCGTCGGCTCCTTCGTCCTGGTCCCGGACACCGGTCTGATCGAGGCCGACGACACCCTCCTCGACCTCGTCGGCATCTCCGCGGACGACTTCGACGGAAAGGCCGACACCCTCCTCGCCCACGCCCTGCCGGAGGACATGCACGCCCTGATGTCGGTCCTGGAGCCGTCCCCCCAGGCCTCCGGCCGGCGCGAACTGGAGTTCCGGGTCCGCGGGCCCACGGGCGAGATGCGCTGGCTCAGCCTGATCTGCCGCGCCGAACCGGCCACCGCCGACCGGCCGGAACAGGTCCTGGGCGTGGTGACCGCCACCCCGGTGCTGCGCCGCAGCGCCGACGACGTCTCCCGGATCCAGTGGCTGACCGCCGCCCTCGACGACGCCGTGACGGTCCGTGACGTCGGCCGCGTGGTGGTGTCCGCGCTGCGCGAGCCGCTGGGCGCCGACCGGGTCGCCCTCGCCGCCCTCCAGGACGACCGGCTGATGGTCACCGTCCTCGACCCGCCGCAGCCCGCCGCCTGGCCGGACGCCTGGCGGGCCGAATGGCGCACGGAATGGCCCGACGCGCCCGTCCGCTCCCTGCCGACCCTGCAGGCCGCCCTCGGCGACGGCCGGATGGACCTGTGGCCCGCGGGCACCCCCCTGGAACCCGGCCTCGCCGGCGTCGGGCCGGGCGGGCTCGCCGTCCTGCCGCTGCCCGCCAAGGGCCGGGTCGCCGGCGTGTGCCTGGTCGGCTGGGACCTTCCGCACGACTTCGTCCCCGAGGAACGCTCGCTGCTCACCGCCACCGCGGCCCTCGTCGGCCAGGCGCTCCAGCGCGCCCACGCCCACGACGCGGAGCAGGAGCTCGCGACCATGCTCCAGCGCAGCCTGCTGCCGCGCCGGCTGCCCGATCTGCCCGGCGGGATCGCCGTCGCCCGCTATCTGCCCGCCCGGCGGGGACTCCAGGTCGGCGGCGACTGGTACGACGTCATCGCCCTGTCCGAGGACCGCGTCGCCCTCGTCATCGGCGACGTCCAGGGACACAGCGCGGGAGCCGCCACGATCATGGGCCAGATGCGCACCGCCGTCCGGGCGTACGCCATGGAGGGCCACCCGCCCGACGTCGTCGTCTCGCACGCCAACCGGCTCCTCGTCGGCATGGAGACCGACCTCTTCGCCACCTGCTGCTACGCCGAACTCGACATGGAGGAGGGCAACACCCTCTTCGTCCGCGCCGGACACCTCGCCCCGCTGGTCCGCCACCCCGACGGCGGCACCGAGGAGGTGGAGGTCGCGGGCGGGCCGCCGCTCGGCATCCTCGCCGAGGCGGAGTTCCCCATGACCTCCGTCGCCCTGGCCCCCGGCACCGTGCTCGCCCTCGTCACCGACGGCCTGGTGGAGGCCGCCGACCTGCCCCTCGACGAGGGCATGCGCCGCATCCGCACCGCGCTCGCCGCGGCCGACCCCGCCGATCCGGGCGCCATGGCCGACGAACTGCTCGGCGACGCGGGCCGCCGCGAGGACGACGTGGCGCTGCTGCTCCTGCGCTACGACGGCATGGAGACCCGCCCCATCCGGGCCGGCTGGATGGTGTGGCGGCTGCCCGACGCCGTCATGCACGCCCGCCGCTTCACCGCGCGCACCCTGCGCCGGTGGAAGGTCGCCGAAGCCGACGCGGTCCTGCTGGTCGTCTCCGAACTGGTCACCAACGCGCTGGTGCACACCACCGGCCCGGTCCGGCTCGACCTGGTGCTGCGCGGCGACCGGGTCAGGGTCGGCGTGAGCGACGCCTCGCCCCGCGCGCCCGCCAAACCGGTGATCGTGGACTGGGAGTCCACCGGCGGACGCGGCCTGATGCTGGTCGAGGCGATGTCGGAGTCCTCCGGCTCGGTCCCGGTGGCCGGCGGCAAACAGGTGTGGAGCGAGATCGTCGTGCCGGACGGAGAAACGGACGGAGAAGCGGAGGGAGAAGCGGTCCGGGAAACGGTCGGAGAAACGGTCCGGGAAACAGTCGGAGAAACGGGCAGCGGGCACGACGGCCGGACCGGACGGGACCCGGGCGCCGGGGCGGAAGCCGGTGACGTGCGATGAGACGGCGCGGCCGGGCGGTCACCGCGGCGGTCGCCGCCGCCCTCCTCGCGCTGCCCGCCGCCGCCTGCGGCGGCGACACCGGAACCCGCTCCGACGCCTTCACCGTCGGCCTGCTCCTGCCCAGCCGGTCCGTCCCCCGGTGGGAGCACTCCGACCGGCCGCAGATCGAGGCGGAGGTCAAGAAGCTCTGCCCCCGGTGCACCGTCGAGTACGCCAACGCCGAGAACGACGCGGTCCGGCAGCAGCAACAGATGACCTCCATGATCACCAAGGGGGCCGCGGTGGTGATCCTCGATGCCGCCGACACCCGCGCGCTGCGCTCCTCGATCCAGGAGGCGCGCAGGTCGGGCGTCCCCGTCGTCGCCTACGACCGGCTCGCGGAGGGCCCCATCTCCGGCTTCGTCAGTTTCGACGCCCTCCAGGTCGGCCGGCTCCAGGGCCAGGGGCTGCTGGACGGCATGGAGAAGCGGGCCGACGGCCGGACCGTCGTGATGATGAACGGCGACCCGTCCAGCACCAACGCCGTCTGGTACCGCAAGGGCGCGCTCTCCGTCATCCAGGACCGGGTGCGCATCGCCAGGTCGTACGAGACCCAGGACTGGAGCAACCAGGCCGCGCACGCCAACATGTCCGCCGCCATCGCCGCCCTCGGCCCGTACGCGATCGACGGCGTCCTGGCGGCAAACGACACCATCGCCGCCGGTGTCATCTCCGCCCTCAAGAGCGCCGGCGTCCACCGGCTGCCGCCCGTCACCGGCCAGGACGCCGACCTCGACGCCGTACGCCGCATCCTCAAGGGCGAGCAGTACATGACCGTCTACAAGCCGTTCCACGAGGAGGCCGCAGAGGCCGCCGGCATGGCCGTCGCGCTGGGCCGCGGCGAGGACGCGCGCGACCACGCGCCGACCACCGTGGACAGCCCCACCAACCGCGACATCCCGGCCGTCCTGCTGACCCCCCGGTCGGTGAAGGCCGCCGACATCCGGGGGACCCTGGTCAAGGACGGCGTCTACACCGTCGAGCGGATCTGCGCCCCACCGGTGCGGGCCGCCTGCGAGCGGGTCGGGCTCAGCCCGTGACGGACGCCCCGGTCAGCAGCTGGTAGAGACCGCCTTCGGTGCCGAAGACGATCCCGCGGCTGTCTCTCCCCGTCTGCGCCCGTGCGCACCGCCCGGTCTCCCGCGTGCGGCAGCCGGGTTCATGCCCTGGGCCACGCGGGGGAACGCCCGGCCGCGACTGCCGCCGCCGTCACCGGCCCGCCGCGATGTTCGTCAGGCGCCGCACCCCGGCGCCTGTCGCGCTCCCGCAAGGAGCCACCCCCATGCTCCCCCCAGGAGAGGCCCATGTTCCGACTTCCCCGGCCGGCGGGCGTCACCGCGGTGACCCTCGCCCTCGGTCTGCTCGTGATGACTCCCGCGGCGGGCGGCGAACCGAGCGTGTCCGACCCGCGCGTCATCGCCCACTTCGACTTCGCGAAGGGGCAGACGCCGGAGAATATCGCCCTCGCACCCGACGGCTCCGCCGACCTGACCTTCTTCTTCGCCCGGAAGATCGTCAACGTCACCCGCACGGGCGTCACCCGGACCCTCGCCACCCTGCCCGCCGTGGCGGACCCCGAGACCCCCCTCGTCACGGCCGCCGTCGTCACCGGCATCGCCCGCGCCGCCGACGGCACCCTCTACGTCAACTACGCCACCGGCACCCGCAGGACCGGCATCTGGCGCCTGGCCCGCGACGGCGGCGCCCCGCGGCAGATCGCCGAACTGCCCGCCGACGGCTTCCCCAACGGCCTGGCCCTCGACGAGCGCCGGGGCGTGCTCTACGCCGCCGACTCCGTGCTCGGCACCGTCTGGCGCGTCCCGGTCGGCGGCGGCCCCCGCACGGCCTGGGCCACGGGAGCCGCGCTCGCGCCGGGGACCGGAGCCGACGCCTCCGGCTTCGGTGCCAACGGACTGCGCTTCCACCACGGCGCCGTCTGGGTGTCCAACAGCGACGCCGGCACCCTCCTGCGCATCCCCGTCCGCGAGGACGGCTCCGCCGGACCCGTGCGCACCCGGGCCACCGGCCTGGCCGGCATCGACGACTTCGGCTTCGTCGACCGGCACCGCGACACCGTCCTCGCCGCGCTGCTCGGCAGCAGCGAGGTGCTCCGCGTCGCCCCCGACGGCGGCCGCTCCGTCGTCCTCACCGCCGCCGACGGCCTGTCCAACCCGACCGCCGTGGCCGTCCGCGGCCGAAGCGCCTACGTGACCAGCGCGTCCTACGTCGAACAGGACGACCCGAACCTCCTCCTCGCCCGCGTCCACCAGCGCGACCGCGGCTGACTCACCGCTCGTGCACGACCCGCCCGTCGAACACCGTCAGGTCGACCTGCACCTCGGTGATCGTGTGCGGGTCCAGGCCGAGCAGCGGCCGGTCCAGCACACACAGGTCCGCGGCCTTCCCCGCCTGGACCGTCCCCTTCCACTCCTCGGCGAAGTCCTGCCGGGCCGGGTGGACGGTGTACGCCCGCAGTGCGTCGACCAGACCGACGCACTGCTCGGGACCGCTGGCCCGGCCGCTCGCCTTCGACTCCCGCAGCATCATCGCGGCCACCCCCTGCCGCCAGTCCGGCGCGGTGATCGGCGCGTCGGAGGAGGCACAGACCGCGACCCCGGCCTCCAGCGCGGACCGCACGGGCCACTGGTGGGCGGACCGCTCCCGCCCCACCACCTCGTCCATCAGGTCCGACACGGTCCACTTGATCGCCGGGTTCATGTTGACCCCCCACCCGTGCGCGGCCAGTCGCGCCAGGGAGCCGGGGCCGACGAAGTCGCCGTGGATGACGTAGTGCCGGGCGTCCGGGCGGGGCAGGGCCGCCTCGGCCGCGACGAACGCGTCCACCACCGCGTCGATCGCCAGATCGCCGGTGACGTGCACGCCGAGCTGGAAACCCGCCGCGTGCGGCGCGAACGGCGCCCGGCGCACCGCGATGCCCGACAGATGGGCCGCCTCCCGGTTCACCCCGATCGCGAAGACGTGCCGCCCCGCCGGGGTGAACGCCAGGAACGACGCCCCCGTCACCAGGACCAGCGCGGCGATCACCACCGGCGCTTCCACCCCGGCGATCCGCGACCCGCCCAGCCAGGCGAACCCCGGCCCGAAACCGCTCAGCGGCAGCGGGAACAGCTGCTGCGCCAGCCCGCGCACGGCGGTCAGCATGCCCAGCGTCACGATGGAGGTCGGGGTGCTTGGCGAGGACGGCGCGGGTCTTCGACAGCCCGGTGTCCGGGTCGATGGCCTGCTCCTGGGCGACGACGTCGACGCCGGGTGCCTTCGCCGTGAACGCCTCGACCATGCCCTTGGTGCGCTCGCGGCCGAGCTGGATGGTGCTGTCGGTGAGGAAGGCGATCTTGCCCTTGCCGCCGAGCGTCTCGTTGGCCCACCGCGCGGCGGCCTCCCCGAGGAGCCGGCCGCCCTCCAGGAAGCCGAACTGGATGTCCGCGCTCTGGTGTTCGAGCGATCCGCCGTACGTCACCCAGATCAGGCCCGCGTCCAGAGCCCGCTTCGCCGGCGCCTCGGTGGCCTCGAAGACCATCGGGAAGGACACGGTCGCCGGCACCTTCCGGGAGACCCACGTGGTGAGATCGGCGGGCTGGGTGTCGGCGCTGCTCGCGTCGCTCGTGGTCAGCAGCGAGACGCCGTGCTTCTTCGCGGCGGCGGTGGAGAGTTTGACGAGGGTCGCGTACAGGGGGAGCTGGGTGAAGGGGTAGTCGAGACCGATCTGCGTCAGCTCCGAGGCCCTCGCCGCGGCCGTGCCCGCCGCCTCGGCCGTGCTCACCCCGCCGGGGGCCGAGCAGCCCGCGGCGCCGAGCGCCCCGGTCACCACGGCACCGGCCGACCAGGCGAGGAAGCGGCGGCGGGAGGCCGTGGGGGTGGGGACGTACGGAGATCTGGACATGGCGCAACTCCCAGGGAAGGCGGCCCGGCACGGCGGGCGTCCGGCTGTGCCGAACAGGAAAGACCCGGGGGCCGCGCCCCGCCAGCGCGAGGCGGTGCTGGTCAGCGAGGTGTCCGCCGAACTGCCGTACGCCCTCAGCCCGCGCGAGCTGGAGGTGCTGACCCGGGCCGCCACGGGCCAGACCAACCAGGCCATCGCCCAGGCCCTCTACCTGTCACCGCGCACCGTGCACAGCCACATCGAGCACCTCCTGCGCAAGACCGGCTGCGCCTTCCGGGCCGAGGCCACCGCCCTGGCGGTCCGCGACGGTGTCCTGCGCCCGGCCCCCGAGCACCTCGCCCACTTCGTGGAACACGTCCCCGCCGACTGAACCGCCGGGCAGACCGCCCCGGCTCGGCGAGGCCCGGCCCGGCGAGGCGTCGTCGCGTACGGCGCCGCACGACGACCACCGTGCCGGTGACGCCGCGTGCGCGGTGGCGGTGGCTGTGGCCGCGCAGTGCGGTGGCCGGGCGTCGCGTGGGACGTCCCCTGCCGGGCGACCGACCGACCCAGTCCGGGCGGCGGGGGCCCGGTCTCGGTCGGTGCGGCCCCGCACGGGGCAACGCAAGGGGAGACCACCGATTCCCAGGCGGGCAGCGGGGCGACGTCGAACTCGCGGCGGAACGGCACCCGCGGGAAGTGGCCCACCGATGCGTCTCATCGGATGTGTCTGGCCAGTCCGGTCGCCCTGCCCATCAGCCATTCCAGCGGCCCTCGCGGGAAGAAGCGGGACCAGAGGGTGGCGAGGACGGTGACGGACGCGATGAAGCCCAGCAGGACGTACAGGGGCTGGGCGGTTGCCTCCTCGGTGTCCAGGAGCCAGATGGCGACGATGTGGTAGACGTACGCCGTCAGGGACATCGAGCCGACCGCGATGACGGGCCCGGCCAGGCGGCGCAGCCCGGGGAAGGCGTCCACGGCGGCCAGACACGCGGTGATCACCAGGATCGCCACACCGGTGGCGGCCACGATGGACAGGGTCGCCTCGCTGTGGGGGGCCGAGGCCAGCATCCCGGCGGGGGTGTCGCCGAAGATGCCGACGCTGTCGGGCGATACGGACGACATCCCCGGCCCCTGTTCGGCCCTCCGGACGGCTTCGGCGGCACCGGGTACGAGACGCACCGCCAGCCAGGAGCCGCCGTAGCCGGTGACGGCGAGGGCGACGCCGGTGAGGGCCAGGCGTATCCGGACGACCGTGGCAGCCAGGTCGCAGCGGGCGACAGCCATACCGGCGATGACGAACGGGACCCAGGTCAGGGCCGGGTAACCGCCGGTGAAGAACAGTGAGACGGGGCCGTCGGCATGGCCGTAGGAGGGGAACACGCGGCCGCCCACCACCGGCTTCAGCGCGTACAGCAGCTGCGGACCCACCAGGGCCCATCCTGCGGCGATCAGCGCCAGTGGCCTGGCGCCCAGCCTGCGCAGGGGCAGCACGAGCAGGAAGAACAGTCCGTAGAAGGCGAGGATCGGCACGACCGGGGTGCCGGTCATGGTCAGGGCGGTGCCCAGAGCGATCAGGATCACGGCCCTGATGACGACCTTGGCTGCGGCCTGACGGCCGGCCAGGCCCGTCTTCGCTGTGCGGCGGCCGGTGATGAGGGCGACCGCGAAGCCGGCCAGGACGGCGAACAGGGCGGAGGAGCGGCCCTGCGCCAGCTCCATCAGGAAGCCGATGACCCCGCCCCTGCTGGGGGCGGGCCCCACATGGACCGCGTACATGCCGAACACGGCCAGGCCGCGGGCCAGGTCCAGCCCGATCAGCCGGCCCACGTCCCACGCACCGGTCGAGGGCTCACTGCGCTCGCGTTCGGGGCGCGGCGCGTCAGCCGGGAGCGGTGGGGAGTCTGGGTGGCGAGTCATGACCCTCAGGGTGGAGACCGGGCCGATCATGGACCATCCGGCAGAAGGCTGCCGTGTCCCTGCCGAGTGGTGGGTGCCACCCCGCCGAGTGGCTGGAGCTGCCCCTGGCCGGGCAGCGGGGGCGCCACGTGGCTCTAGGGTCGAGTCGGCATGGGCCGGACGGTATGAACGAACGTGAGGCGAAGCGCGTGATCCGGGTAGTGGTGGTGGACGACGAGGCACTGGTCCGCTCGGGCTTCGAACTCATTCTCGGCGCGTCCGAGGACATCGAGGTCGTCGCGACCGCGAGCGGCGGCGACGCCGTCGAGACCGTCCGCCGCGAGCGGCCCGACGTGGTGCTGCTGGACATCCGGATGCCCGACGTCGACGGGCTCACCGTCCTGCGCGAGCTGCGCACGATGCCGGATCCGCCGGTGGCGGCGATGCTGACCACCTTCGACGCCGACGAGTACATCCTGACCGCGCTCAACTCCGGCGCGGCCGGTTTCCTGCTCAAGGACACCGAGCCGGAGCAGCTCCCCCACCTGGTGCGGACCCTGGTCGCGGGCGGTGTGGTGTTGTCCCCCAAGGCGTCGCGGACGCTGCTGCACAGTCACCCCGGCACCGAGGCGGCGGTCGACGCGGAGGCGGCCCGGGTCCGGCTGCTCACCGCGCGGGAGCGCGACGTTCTCGTCCTGGTGGCGGAGGGGTTGTCGAACGCGGACATCGGGGCGCGCGTCCATCTGGGGGCGGGCACGGTCAAGGACCATGTCAGCGCGATCCTCACGAAACTGCGGGTGGCGAGCCGGGTCCAGGCCGCGCTCCTGGCGCAGCGGGCCGGACTGCTCGACGAGCACCAGCGGCCGGGGGCCGGCCGTTGAGCCGTGCCCCTGCCGGTCGTCGACATCGTCCTGGTGGCGGTGGCGGTGGCGGTGGCGGTGGCGGCCGTGGACGCGTCCAGCCGGCCCGCGAGATGCACGACGTGGTCTCCCGCCAGGTCGGCCTCATCGCCGTACGGGCCGGGGCGTTGCAGTGGCCGCCAAGGACGCGGATGCCAAGGAGCCGGCCCGGTGTGGTGGGGTCATCCCGCCCGGGTCACGAGCTGGGAGGTCGCCAGGTGCGCGTACAGCTGGTCCCGCGCCACCAGTTCCTCATGGGTGCCCACCGAGCGCACCCGGCCGGATTCCATGACGACGATCCGGTCCGCGCCGGTCACGGTCGACAGGCGGTGGGCCACCACCAGCACGGTGGTCTCGCGGGCCACCTCCATGACCACGTCGCGCAGTGCCAGCTCGTTGAGGGCGTCGAGCTGCGAGGTCGCCTCGTCCAACAGCAGCAGCCGGGGCCTGCGCAGCAGGGCGCGGGCGATGGCGATGCGCTGCCGCTCCCCGCCCGACAGCTTCGATCCGCGGTGTCCGACCGGGGTGTCGAGGCCGTGGGGCAGTTGTTCGACGAGGGTGTCGAGCTTCGTGCGGGCCAGGACGTCGTGCAGATCGTCGTCCGTCGCGCCGGGCGCCGCGAAGACCAGGTTCTCCCGCAGTGAGCCGGCCAGCACCGGAGCGTCCTGCTCCACGTACCCGATGACAGACCGCAGTTCGGACAGCGACCAGTCCCGTACGTCCCTGCCGTCGACCAGGACCCGGCCGCCGGTCGCCTCGTAGAACCGCTCGATGAGCGCGAACACCGTCGACTTGCCCGCACCGGAGGGGCCCACGAAAGCCGTCATCCCGGCACCCGGCACCTCGAAGTTCACCTGGTGGTGGACGTACGGCCCACCCGGGCGGTAGCGGAAGGACACGTCCTCGAAGCGGACCCGCGCCGGCCCCGGCACCGAGGCCCGCCGCCCGGGCAGGCCGCCCCGCTGCCCGGCAGTCGGTTCGGTCGCCAGGCGTTCCACGTGCGCGATCCGGGAGATCGCGGCCGCCCCCTCCTGACAGGAGGTCACGGCGCCGATCAGCTGGGACACCGGCTCGATCAGGTAGAAGAGGTACAGCAGGAAGGCGATGAGCGTGGACACGGGGATCGCTCCGGACGCCACACGCGCCCCGCCGACCGCGAGCACGGCGAGGAAGGCCAGCTGGACGGCGAGTTCGTCGGCCGCGCCGGCCACGGACTCCCACTTCGCGCTCTTCACACCCTGCCGCCACGCCCGCCGCGCCGCCGCCTCCACCCGGGCGGTCTCCCGCTGTTCGGCACCGGACGCCTTCACGGTACGAAACGCCCCGAGAGCCCGTTCCAGCGCGACGGAGATCTCCCCCACCGCCTCCTGCGCCCGTTCGGTGGCCCGCGCGATCCTCGGCATCACCAGCGCGACGGCCCCGCCGACCAGCGCGACCACGCCGAGCGTCACGCCCAGCAGCACGACGTCCAGCAACGCCATCAGCACGACCGCCGCGACGAAGGTCACCGCGCCGGTGGCAGCGGAGACGACCGCCTGGGTGCTGACCGCCCGCAGCAGCGTGGTGTCCGAGGTGACCCGGGACATCAGATCGCCCGGCGGGATCCGCTCCCACTCCGCGACCCGCAGCCGCAACAGCCGCCCCACCAGGGTGCGTCGCGCGGCGAGCACCACCGACTCCGCCGTCCGCTCCAGCACGTAGGCGCCGAACGCCTCGACCGCCGTGCCCAGCACCACCAGGACCGTGAGCGCGATCAGGATCCCGGCGACGGTGTCACCGGAGGCGAGCCGGTCCACCAGCTCCTTCGTGGCCAACGGCTGCAGCAGCCCCCCGGCGGCCCCGACCAGGGCACACAACAGACCGAGGGCGACCGCCCACCGGTGCGGCCGCACATACGCGCCCAGCGCCTTGACCGTCCCCCGGGCGGACAGGGCCGTCTCGTCCGTCGTCGGAGCGGATACGGTGTCCACGAAGTTCCCTTCTGCGGTGTCGCGGCGTCACAGTCCGGCAGGCGGGCCGAGATGCCGAGGCAGTCCTCGCGCCCCGGGCAGCGGCGCGGTCAGTCATGCCTCAAGCCTTCGAGCCCGGCCACCACGCGCCCATCCGGCAACCGTCGGGTCCACCCCCGCCAAGTGGCTGAACAACACGGTCCGTCCGGTCGCACCGGACCGACCGGTCAGGACGAGACTCCGTCAGTCGGCAGGGCGGTGACCGCCGGTCGGCGGGGGAGATCCCGAAACCTGCCGGATGGCCCGCCCCCGGACGTCCACGCGACGTTTTCCGTATGACACAGACACCGCCCCAGGAGACGTCCGCTCCGCAGGAGAACGCGCCTCCACCGCCCCGAGCCACCACCGAGTCCGCCGCGCCGGCCTCGCCGGGTCCCTCGACGGGACGCCTCGTCGGGGTCGACCTGGCCCGCGCGCTCGCGGTGTTCGGCATGTACGTCGTGCACATCGGCCCCCCGCTGTCCGCCACGACCGGCGTCGCGAGCTGGATCCGGTACATGTCGGACGGTCACTCGTCGGTCCTGTTCGCCACCCTCGCCGGCTTCTCGCTGATGCTGCTCGCCGGCCGCCACGAGCCCAAGACCGGCCTGGCCGGCCGGCAGGCGAAGGCCCGCATCGCGATCCGCGCCGTGATCCTGCTGGCCCTGGGCACCGTGATGGCGATCGAGTACGGGGGAGTGATCATCCTCGGCTTCTACGGCGTCTACTTCCTCCTCGCCCTGCCCCTGGTGCGACTGAGCGCCAGGACCCTCGCGATCACCGCGGCCGCGTTCGCCCTCGTCACACCGCAGCTGGCGTTCGTCCTCACCTCGCTGCTGACCCCGTCGGTCCAAGAGAGCATCAACACCTACGACCCGCTCCGCCACCTCAGCGAGGTCGGCGTCCTCGATCTGCTGCTCACCGGCTTCTACCCGGCGCTCACCTGGATGTCCTTCGTGATCGCCGGCATGGCACTGGGCCGCCTCGACCTCTCCTCCGGCACCGTCCAGAAGCGCTTGGCCGCACTCGGCGTCACCCTCACCACCGCCGCCTACGGAATGTCCCTGCTGCTCGCCGGCAAGGACGCGTTGCGGAGCCTCGCGGAGGACGGGCCGTCGTCCGGCGGCTCCGGGTCGATGCCCACCGGCAGCGGATCGATGCCCCCTGACGGCGGGTCGTTCCCCGACCTGCCCGCCTCGTTCCTCCTGAAGGCCGGGCCGCACAGCGGCACCACGTTCGACATCATCGGCAGCGTCGGAATCGCGATCCTCGTGATCGTGGGCGCCACGGTGGCGATGGACCGCCTGCCGCGACTGCGCCGCCTGGCCAGGCCGGTCATCGCCGTGGGCACCATGTCCCTGACCGCCTACGTCGGCCACTTCCTCGCACAGACCGCACTGTCCACGCCCGCCGGAGCCGGCACCCAGCAGTCCTGGCTGCCCCTGATCCTGTACGTCCTCGGAGCCGTCCTGTTCGCCGCGACCTGGTCCCGCTTCTTCCGCCGAGGCCCCCTGGAGTACCTGCTCAACGCCGCCACCAAGCCGGCGAGGCGCATTCGATGAGACCCGGCCGGGGTGGGAACGCCGACGCTCCGACGAGGGCAGCCGGAACACCGTCGCCCTCCGCTCGGTGTGCATCGCGTCGATCGGGCCACAGCCGTCGGCCTCCCCGCACCCGCGCGCCCTGCGTCGGGCCCGCTCCCCGCCGCTGACCACCCGCAGCGGCACCTCGAACCGCCCGTCGGCACCGGTGAAAGACGATCACGGCGTCGAGGGTGGCCTCGGGGGCCGGCGACCAGTCGCATCCTGGGCCGGCCCGCGAGAACGCGTCCCTCACCGTCCGCCGAGGGGCGCGCGGATCAGTCGCCCCGGAGCCGGTCGCGCTGGAGCTGTCGGGCCAGGGCGCGGCGGACCGACGCGGAGGCGCTGGGAGGTGTGTCCCGGGCGGGCACGTCGAGTCCCCGGCTGACCGTGTCGTAGGCGGCCCGGAATCCGGTGGGCAGTTCCGCGGCGCTCACCCTCAGGTCGGCCTCGACGAGCCGCCGCAGCGCGTCGACCGTCTGCGGGGTGAAGCGCTTCCTCCCCCGGCCGAGGGCGTCGAGGTGCCGGGTGCAGTGGGCCGTGCCGTCGAGGAGTTCGGAGATCTCCTCGGCCAGGCCCCACAGGCGCCCTTCGAGCCAGGGGGCGTCGGACTGGTCGAGGGTGAGAGCCGGCGGGGCCGGCGGGGCGTCCCGGTGTTTCGTCATCTGCTTGGACACGGCCGGCTGGCTCATCCCGGCCAGCCGGGCGATGGTGTCCTGCGTCCAGCCGAGCCCGGCGAACACCTGGATCATCTCGGCCCGCAGCGCGCGCATCTCCTCACCCGCGCGGATGACCTCGTTGATCTCCGTCAGCATGCGCTCGGCCTGCTCTTCGGTCAGCGTCTCGGGTGCGCCGCCGCTGCTCTCCTCACCTGCCACAACCCGGTTATACACCCTGCTCGGCGCGGACTCGATCACCATAACCAGGTTGTACAACCAGGTTATGGCTGCCAGAATCCAGCGCATGCCCACTTTCCGCGCCCCTGACGGCACCCGGCTCGCCTACCGCGAGACGGGCGTCGGAACCCCTCTGGTCTGTGTCCCCGGCGGCCCCACGGACTCCGCCTACCTCGGGGATCTCGGCGGTCTGTCCGCGGGGCACCGGCTGATCGTCCTGGACCTGCGCGGCACCGGGCGGTCCGCGATCCCCGAGGACGCCTCCTCCTACCGCTGCGACCGGCTCGTCGACGACGTCGAGGCCCTGCGTGCGCATCTCGGGCTGACCCGGATCGACCTCCTCGGCCACTCCGCAGGGGCGAACGTCGTGACGCAGTACGCCGCCCGGCATCCCGGGCGCCTCGCACGACTCGTGCTCGTCACCCCGGGGACCCGGGCCGTCGGCATCGAGATCACCGGGGCGACACGACGTGAGCTCGCGCGGCTCAGGAAGGACGAGCCATGGTTCCCGCGGGCGTACGCAGCTCTGCAGACGCTCACCCGGGGCGGGCCCGCGGACGCGGAGGCGATCGCCCCCTTCTTCCACGGCCGATGGGACGAGGCCGCCCGGCAGCACCATGCGCTTGCGCGCCCCGCCGACGAGCGGATCGCCGCCCGCTTCGGTGCCGAGGGGGCCTTCACCCCCGCGGCCACCCGTGCCGCGCTCGCCGCCCTCCTCGCCCCCGTCCTGCTGCTCGCCGGTGAGTTCGATGTCAACAGCCCGCCCCGCTCGGTCGCGGAGTTCGCCGGACTGTTCCCGGACGGGGCCCTCGTCGTCCAGCCGGGAGCGGGGCACTACCCCTGGCTGGACGACTCCGCGCGGTTCGCCGAGACCGTCGCGGCGTTCCTCGCCCCGGCGGCCGGCCTCAGCGGCACAGCGCGGACAGGTCGTCCTCGAACGTCGGGAACTCGGCCTTCGCCTCCTCGATGACCGCGCGGGCGGGACGGCGCGGGGTGGTGGCGTGCCGGGCGGCCAACTCGGCGAGTTCCGGCTGGGGGCGGACGTCGCGGTCGGGGTACAGCGCGGCCTCCATGGGGCCGTAGCCGTCGGCGAGGACCCACAGGAAGTCCGACAGGTTCCCCGCCACCACCCCGACCTCGCCCTCCGAGCCGAGGAACACCACCGGCTGCTCGCCGAGCGGCAACCCGGGGCGCACGCACCACAGGGCTGCGAGTCCGCCCGTGCCGTCCTGGCCGAAGACCCGGTAGGCGGCGCCGTCGAGTTCGGGGTTGCCGGTCCAGTCGCGGATCCAGTCGGTGGTCTCCTCCGCGGAGTCGAAGACGTCGTACGGCTCGAAGTCGAAGCCGTCCCCGTCGTCGTAGGGGAAGTCCGCCGTGGCCACCTCGGCCAGGGCGGGCGGGAAGCGGCGGTCGTCGGTGATCGTCTCAGTCATGGACGCAGGCTAGACGCGACCACCGACAACGCCCTCGTGGGGTTGTCGGGACCGCTGTCATGACCGAAGCTTCCTACCGGCAGCCGCCGCCGGCGAACGGGGAGGACCACCGTGGGGGAGACCGTCGCACGCAGCCTGTGGGAGCGGTTCGAACCGGTCCACGACCTGGTCTACTTCACCCCCGAGGTCCGCCGGGCCGCCGACGACCTGGGCCTGCGCGGCTACTGGATGGGCTACTTCGCCCTGCGCGCGGCTCCGCTCGGCCCCGCGCCCGCCTCGGTGGTCACCAGTTGCTTCTACGTCTTCCACCCCGACCGCGTCACCCGCGCGCTGCCGGACGCCTGGGGGTACGCCGACCCGGCCGACGTCCTCGCGGTACGCGCGCGGGCGGTCGGGGCCGCCATGACCGAGGTGTACGGACCCGAGGTCGTCGCCTCCGAGGAGATGGCCGAGGCGGCCGACCTGGCCTGGGCGGCGGCCGAGGCCGCGGACACGGCGGGGCGGGTGCTCGGCGCCGCCAACCAGGCGCTCACCCGCCCGGCCGAGCCGCACGTCCGACTCTGGCAGGCCCTGACCACCCTGCGCGAACACCGGGGCGACGGCCATGTCGCCGTCCTCGTCGCCCGGGGTGTGGGGCCGGTCGAGGCGATGGTGCTCAAGTGCGCGGCGGGGGAGTCGGACGAGGAGGCGCAACGGCAGACCCGCAAGTGGGGCCCGGAACCCTGGCGGGCGGCGCGGGCCCGGTTGGTCGCGCGCGGCTGGCTCGACGAGGGCGGACGGCTCACCAAGGAGGGGGCGGCCGCCCGCGACGAGATCGAGGCCGACACGGACGCCGCGGCCGCCCGGCCCTGGGAGGCCCTCGGCACCGAGACCACCGCCCGCCTCGCAGGACTGCTCACCCCGCTGGCCCGGACCGTCCTGGACTCGGGGATCGTCCCGCCCGCCAACCCGGTGGGACTGACCAGGGGTTCGTGGGAGAACGGCGGGCGCTGATCCGCCCCGGTCGGTGGGCCGGGTCCAGGACGGACGCGACGGACGGGGCGGGTCTCCGTCCCCCCCAGGTGACCCCCGTGACGGAACCCGCGCGCGCGGGACGCGCCCCGCACCGGCTCGATGTGCCGCGTCCCGCGGAACGCGAGAGCGCTGCTCACGTCCGCTCGGGACATCGCCGGGAGGTGCCGGGCGGCGCGGGTGCCGGGCGCTCGGCGTCGTCGGGGTCGACGGCGTCGCCGGAATGCCGAGCGCCGAGCAGACGGGCTCTCCCCGACGCCGTACGGTCCCGGACGTGGGTCCCGCCGGTCCGGGAGGGGAACCGCGTGCCGGGGTCGCCGTCGCGCCGACGTCCCCCTCCCTCGGGGGCGCGCAGGGCGTGGGCCACGAGACGGCACCCGGCGGCCCACTTCAGCCCGACTCCGGGGGCGACAGCACCGGCTCCGCTCAGTAGGCTCCGGGACATGCGGATCTCCGTCTCCTCGGACATGGACGAAGCCGTGGCGCGCACCCTCGTCTCGGAGCTGCGCGGCCGCGGGCACGACGTCGTGACCCACGGCGCACTGCGTCCCGGCGACGACCCGCAGTGGGCCGTGTGTGCGGAGGCCGCGGCGCGGGACGTGTCCGACGGGATCTCGGAGCAGGCCGTGGTGTGCTGCTGGACCGGCACGGGCGCGTCGATCGCCGCCAACAAGGTCGCCGGTGTGCGGGCCGCCCTGTGCGTCGACGCCTACACCGCCGACGGCGCCCGCCGCTGGAACGACGCGAACGTCCTCGCCCTCAGCCTGCGCCTGACCTCCGAGCCGCTGCTCAAGGAGATCCTGGACGCCTGGTTCGGCGCGGAGCCCAGCCCGGACGCCGAGGACCGCCGCAACGTGCGGCACGTCGACGGTCTCGACTCGGGCCGAACCATGCCCTGAGAGCCCTTGAGGGCGCATCCGCTCGGCCGTATGGGCCGGTCGGCCCTGTCGGGTGCCCGGCGGACCGGGGAGAGTGGGGAGGTACGGTCCGGCACACACCCGCGCGCGACCCCCCTCCGGAAGGGAACCCGTGATGCCCGTCGAACCGCAGCAGTCCTCCGCCCGGCTGTCCGACGACGAGCTCAGGACACTGCACGCCCACTGGCGCGCCGCCAACTACCTGTCCGTCGGCCAGATCTACCTCATGGCCAACCCCCTGCTCACCGAGCCGCTGCGCCCCGAGCACGTCAAGCCGAGGCTGCTCGGCCACTGGGGCACCTCACCCGGCCTCAACCTCGTCTACACCCACCTCAACCGGGTGATCCGCAACCGTGATCTGAACGCCCTGTGCGTGTGGGGCCCCGGGCACGGCGGCCCGGCGGTGGTCGCCAACTCCTGGCTGGAGGGGTCGTACACCGAGACCTACCCCGACGTCACCCGGGACGCGCCCGGTATGGCCCGGCTGTTCCGGCAGTTCTCCTTCCCCGGCGGCATCCCCAGCCATGTCGCCCCCGAGACGCCCGGCTCGATCCACGAGGGCGGCGAGCTCGGCTACTCCCTCTCCCACGCCTACGGCGCCGCGCTCGACAACCCCGACCTGCTGGTGGCCTGTGTGATCGGCGACGGCGAGGCGGAGACCGGGCCGCTGGCCGCCTCCTGGCACTCCAACAAGTTCCTCGACCCGGTCCACGACGGCGCGGTCCTGCCGATCCTCCACCTCAACGGCTACAAGATCGCCAACCCGACCGTGCTGGCCCGTATCCCCGAGCCGGAACTCGACGAGCTGCTGCGCGGCTACGGCCACGACCCCATCCACGTCACCGGCGACGAGCCGTACGCCGTCCACCGCGCGATGGCGCAGGCCATGGACACCGCGCTGGACCGCATCGCCGCCCTGCAGCGCGCCGCCCGGGTGGAGGGCGCCGGGGAGCGGCCCCGCTGGCCCGTCATCGTGCTGCGCACCCCGAAGGGCTGGACCGGGCCCGCCCATGTCGACCGGCTGCCCGTGGAGGGCACCTGGCGCGCCCACCAGGTCCCGCTGTCCGCCGTCCGGGACAACCCCGACCATCTGCGCCAGCTGGAGGCCTGGCTGCGCTCCTACCGGCCCGAGGAACTCTTCGACGCCCACGGCGCGCCCCGCCTCGACGTCCTCGCCTGCGTCCCCGACGGCACCCGCCGCCTCGGCGCCACCCCGCACGCCAACGGCGGCCTCCTCCTGCGTGAACTCCCCCTGCCCGCCCTCGACTCCTACGCCGTCCCGGTCGACAAGCCCGGCACGACCCTGCACGAACCCACCCGCGTTCTCGGCCAGTTGCTCGAGGACGTCATGCGGTCCACCGCCGGGCGCCGGGACTTCCGGCTGGTCGGCCCCGACGAGACCGCCTCCAACCGCCTTCAGGCCGTCTACGGCGCGAGCGGCAAGGCCTGGCAGGCGCAGACGCTCCAGGTCGACGAACACCTGGACCGGCACGGCCGGGTGATGGAGATCCTCTCCGAACACACCTGCCAGGGCTGGCTGGAGGGCTACCTCCTGACGGGCCGTCACGGACTGTTCTCCTGCTACGAGGCGTTCGTGCACATCGTCGACTCCATGGTCAACCAGCACATCAAGTGGCTCCGGGTGACCCGGCGACTGCCCTGGCGCGCCTCCATCGCCTCCCTCAACTACCTGCTCACCTCACACGTGTGGCGCCAGGACCACAACGGCTTCTCCCACCAGGACCCCGGTTTCGTCGACCACATCCTCAACAAGAGTCCCGAAGCCGTACGGGTGTACCTCCCGCCGGACGCCAACACCCTGCTGTCGGTCGCGGACCACGTCCTGCGCAGCCGCGACTACGTCAACGTCGTCGTCGCCGGGAAACAGCCCTGTTTCGACTGGCTGTCCATGGACGCCGCCCGGGTCCACTGCGCGCGCGGCGCCGGGATCTGGGACTGGGCCGGCACCGAGAACGGCAGCCGCGAACCCGATGTCGTCCTCGCCTGTGCCGGCGACGTCCCGACCCAGGAGGTGCTGGCCGCCGCCCAGTTGCTCCGCCGCAACCTGCCCGAGCTCGCCGTCCGTGTCGTCAACGTCGTCGACATCGCCCGCCTCATGCCGAGCGGCGAACACCCGCACGGCATGAGCGACTTCGAGTACGACGGACTGTTCACCGCCGACAAACCGGTGATCTTCGCCTACCACGGCTATCCGTGGCTGATCCACCGCCTCGCCTACAGCCGGGCCGGGCACGGCCATCTCCATGTGCGCGGCTACAAGGAGATCGGCACCACGACCACGCCCTTCGACATGGTCGTCCGCAACGACCTCGACCGCTACCGCCTGGTCATGGACGTCATCGACCGGGTCCCCGGTCTCGCGGTCCGCGCGGCGGCCGTACGGCAGCGGATGGAGGACGCGCGACTGCGCCACCATGACTGGATCCGGGTCCACGGCACCGACCTTCCCGAGGTCGCGGACTGGTCCTGGGACGGCTGAGACGGCAGGTCACGCGCGGCCGGGCAGGGCGCACGACCGGGGGCGGACGGCGCAGGGCGAGGGGCAGGACGACGGCGCGTGTGCGCCCTGGCACGGCGCCTCGCCCGGCGCCTACAGTGGTCGGCCAGCCCTGCACGCGGATCCGGCGGGGCGACATCCCCGTGGTCCCGGCCGGGCGTCCGCCCGGCCCCCCGGTTCGGCTCCCGCACGCCGGCGCGGCTCCCAGGGCGACCGGCGCGAGGACCGCCGCGCGACAGGCACCATCCGTGACACCGCTCGCACCGCGCGTACGAGGGTACCCGCGGACGCGAGCGCGCGTCGACATCACTGGAGGCCGCTGTGTCCCGACCGAGCATCGCCCTGATCGCCGATCCCACCTCGTCCGAAGGCTGCCGGGAGTACCTCGCCGACGCGGTGGACCTGCTCACCGGCGCACCGCCCGTCCGAGTCGACTCCCGGCACTTCGCCACCGGAGGCCGTGGCCGCGGCGTCCGTGACGGGGGCCGGTTACGGCTCCAGGTTCCCGAGGAGGGGCTGGACTTCGTCCCCGACGTCGTCCTGCTCTACGAGATCCCCCCGCACCGCCGGCGGGACCTGGCGGCCTTCCAGGAACTCCTGCGCAGCCATGACGTGGTGACGCTGGGCAGCGGAGCGGAGGCCTGGCGGACGGCGACGGAGAAGAACCTCACCGTGGCCCGCTTCCGCCGCGACGGCATCGCGCAGATGGAGACCGCGGTGCTGTCCCGGCCCTCCCTCTGGGAGGCGGCCGACGTGTTCGACCGGCTCGGCGGCGACACCTGGGCCCGCCCCGTCGTCGGCACCGGCGGCGACGACACCTTCCACGTCACCACCCCCGACCTGCTGGAGTACGCCACCGCCTACTACGCCGACCACGGCACCGACTGGATGCTCTCCCGCGACGCCGGCAACATCACCGCCGACGGACTGCGCCACCAGTTCCGCGTCTTCGTCCTCGGCGGACAGGTCGTGCACGCCCGTGAGCACCTCCAGCCGGAACCCGACACCCCCTGCAACACCTGCCGGGGCGCCACCCCCGTCCACATCGACCCGCCCGACCTGCCGCCGCGCCTGACCGAGCTGGCCGTCGCGGCCACGGCCTCGGTCGGGCTGCCGTTCGCCGGCGTCGACCTGGCGGTGGAGAACGGCGGTGTCGTCTTCGAGGTCAACGTCCAGCCGGCGTTCGTCGACGGACGGGTCGAGGTGGAGAAGGTGGCCGTGCCCTACGTCCAGGCTCATCTGGACGCCTTCGAACTGGCCCGCGGCGGCCCGTCCCGGGGGCTCACAGCCTCAGCGTGAACCAGGTGGTCTTGCCCTCGTCCGTCGGCCGCACCCCCCAGCCGGCGGCGAGGGCCCGGACCAGGATCAGGCCCCGCCCCGACTCCTCCTCCTCGGTGGCCAGCCGGGGCTGGGGCAACTGCGGACTGCGGTCGCCGACCTCGACGGTGAGATCGGTGGCCGTGCGGTGCAGATGCAGCCCGATCGGGCCCTCGGCGTGCAGGACGGCGTTGGTCAGCGTCTCCGACAGCAGCAGCAGCGCGTCGTCGGCGCGGGTCGCGCAGTTCCACGAGGCCAGGGTCCGCCGCAGGAAGGCACGCCCCTGCGGCACGGACGAGGGTTCGGCCGCCAGTTCGGTGGTGACCGCCGCCAGCGGGGGCTCCGGGAGCCTGGCGAACAGCAGGGTCACGTCGTCGTTGTGGCTGTCGGCGTTCGGCAGCAGACCCGCCAGCACCTGGTCGGCGGCGGCCTCCAGCGACGGCGTCCCGGAGAACAGGCCCTCCAGCAGCATGGTGAGTTCGTCGATCCTGAACTCGATGTCGCTGCCGGGCGTCTCCACCAGGCCGTCCGTGTACAGCACCAGCGTGGCACCCGGCGGTATCTCCGTGCTGGACTGCTCGTACAGCACGTCCCCCACCCCGAGCGGAGCGTTCACCGGGCAGGGCAGCGCGGTGATACCGTCGCCCACGCCCGCCACCAGCACCGGCAGATGACCCGCCGAGCAGACGGTGACCGTGCCCGCGTCCGGGGCGATGACGAGGTAGCAGCAGGTCACCAGCTGATCGGGGACGTCGAGATCGGCGACGCAGGTGTCCAGCGCCCGCATCAGCTGACGCGGTTGCATCCCGGTCTTCGCCAGCGCGTGCGCGGCCGACCGCAACTGGCCCATGACGGCCGCCGCTTCGAGCCCGCGGCCCATCACGTCACCGATCAGCACCCCCACCCGGTCGGCGCCCAGCGGGATCAGGTCGAACCAGTCGCCGCCCACCCCGGCGCCCTGGGTGGCCGGCCGGTAGCGGCTCGCCGTGTCCAGCCCCGGCAGGGCGGGCGGCGTGCCCATCAGACTGCGCTGCAAGGTGAGCGCGATGTGCCGCTGTTGCTCCAGGAGCGCCGTGAGTTCGGCCTCGGCGCGCTTGCGGTCGCTGATGTCCCGCACGATCGCGCAGGCCCCGACCACCGTGCCGTGCGTGTCCCGCGTCGGCCACAGCGTGACGTCCACGTCCAGCAGCGTTTTGGTGCTGGTCAGCCGTAGGGTCTCGAAGTGCTCGACCTTCTCGCCGTGCCGCAGCCGCTTCAGCAGGGCGCGGACCTCGCCCCGCAGCTCCGGTGGTGCCAGCAACGACACATGACGTCCTATCACCTCCTCGGCCGTGTAGCCGTACAGCCGTTGCGCCGCGGCGTTCCAGTAGGTGATGTACCCGTCGAGCGTCTTCGCGAGGATCGCGTCCTGCGACGACTCCACCAGCGCGGCGAGCTCGTTGATCCGGGCCTCGGCCGCCTTGCGGTCGCTGACGTCCCGCACGGCCGCCGACACCAGTAGTCCGTCCGCCGTCTCCAGCGGACTGAGGCTGATCTCCACGGGGAACTCGGTGCCGTCCTTGCGGAGTCCGTGCAGTTCCAGACCGGCGCCCATGGGCCGCACCTGGCGGTTGGACGTGTAGGCGCCCCGGTGGCCTGTGTGCTGGTCGCGGAAGCGGTCCGGTATGAGCAACTCGACCGGGTGGCCGAGGAGTTCCTCACGGCCGTAGCCGAACAGCGCCTCCGTCTGGGCGTTGACCAACCGGATGGCGCCCCGGTCGTCGACGATGACCATGGCGTCCGGCGCGGCCTCCAGCAGCCCGCGGAAGCGCTCCTCGGCCCCGCTGGGCGCCCCGTCCGCCAGGGGCGCGCCGCAGCCGCACCGTTTCTGCTGCCCACTGCCCGAACGCAGCACGGGATCTGCCTGCATCACGTCGGCCATCTTCCACCTCACCCTGCGCGACGGTTCAGGCCACTACAGCGCCTTTCGGCCTCCACCGCTCCGGGAAGTCGTTTACTGTCCGTCCACTGTCCGAAACTGAACGCGGAGTCGCGGGATGACCGCGTGATGGCGCACGCCGGCCTGCGCCCCGGGCGGGAGCCGCCGTACGCTCGTGACGTGCCCCCGCCCAACCGGCCGGACCCGGACCCCGCCTCCGCCGTCACCGGCCTCACCGGCAGGCCCGTCCACCGCGTGCGCCCGCTGGCCGGGACGCTCTGGGAGGCCCTGCTCGAGGACGGGCGCACGGTGATGGTCAAACGCGGTGACGAGCGGGACGCCGTACGGGCCGAGGCCGCCGGGCTGCGCTGGCTGGCCGCGACGGACACCGTACGGGTGCCCGACGTGCTCGGCGACGACGAGCGGTGGCTGGTGACGGAGCGGGTGGCGACCGGGCCGCCGGGCGCGCGGGCCGCCGTACGGTTCGGCCGGGACCTCGCCGCGCTGCACGCCGCGGGCGCCCCGGGCTTCGGCGCGCCCCCGCCGGGCGGCCCCGAGAACGCGTACATCGGCCGCGCCCCCCTGCGCAACACGGTCGGCGAGGACTGGCCCCGCTGGTACGCCGAGCACCGGGTGCTGCCCTATCTGCGTGCCGCGGTCGACGCCGGCACGGTGCGCCCCGCCGAGGCGGCCGACGTCGAACGCCTCTGCGCCCGGCTGCCCGGACTGGCCGGGCCCGCCGAGCCGCCCGCCCGGCTCCACGGCGACCTGTGGAACGGCAATGTCGTGTGGGGCGCCGACGGCGACGTGCGGATCATCGACCCGGCCGCGCACGGCGGCCACCGCGAGACCGACCTGGCGATGCTCGCCCTGTTCGGCTGCCCGTACCTGCCTCATGTCCGCCAGGGATACGAGGAGGTGGCACCGCTCGCCGAGGGGTGGGCCGGACGTGTCGGCGTGCACCAGCTCTTCCCGCTGCTGGTGCACGCCGTGCTCTTCGGGAGGCCGTACGCCGAGCAGGCGCTCACGGTGGCCCGGACGGCCCTGTGAGCCGCCTCCCCGCGGCTCAGTGGGCGCCCAGTCCGCCTCCGCCGAACGAGCCGCTGCTGCCCTTGCTCCAGCGAGGCCTGTTCTTGTCCGTGCTCGGTCGGGTCTGGAGGTTGGTCAGCTCATAGGGGGTGAGGGGGCGTTCGCCCTTGGCGGTACGGGGTACCTCCTGCGACTCACGGTTCTCGCGGATCTCGCGCACCGCGCCGTCCTGCGGCAGGCGCGGCTGCTCCTCGGGCCGCGGCCGCGGCGACTCGCGCGCCTTGACGCGCGCGCCGAACCAGAAGCTCCCGGCCAGCAGCGCCACGACGACGACTGCGACCAGGAACAGCACCAGGCTCATGAGGCCGCTCGCGGCGGCCAACTGCTCGCTTGCGGTAGTCATATCGCCTCAATACCCCAGGAACCGGTAGCAAATCCCGCGCGGCTGTACCCACTACTCACTGCTCACAAACCGCGACACAGGGCGTCCGGCCGAGGCCGCGCCCGCGTTTGACACGTTCCGCCCCGGCTACCCGCGACCCGTGACGACCACGACTGCGACGACGAAGACGACGAAGACGACGAAGACGACGAACACGGCGGAGACGAAGAAGACGGTGACGGTGACGACTGCTCCTACGGCTACGGCTACGGCTACGGCGACGACCCCGGCGTCCTCCCCGGCCCCGGAGGAACTCGTGCGCTTCCTGGAGGACCGTTTCGCCTGCGCCGAGGCGTCCGCCGACTGTGCGCGGGCCTGCGTGCTGCGGGCGAGCGCGCTGGATCCGGAGGGCAGCGAACAGCTGCGGCTCCTGCGCCGCAAGGCCATCCTGTGCGCGGAGGTGTGCGACGCCACCTGCCGGGTGCTGGCCGAGGACACCCGGGTGGACGAGGCGGGCCTGCGCGTCCAGCTGGAGTGGTGCAGGACCATCTGCCTGGAGACCGCGCACGCCTTCGGCACCCGGCGGAAACGACCGTCGCCGCCGGGTGCCGCGGAGACCGCCGAGGCCTGCCGCGCCTGCGCCCGGGCCTGCACGGACTTCATGGCCACGCTGCACTGAGCACCCCTACACGAGCGCCGCCCGCGCCTCGTCGACGATCCGCCGCATCACCGCCACGGGCAGCCCCGGATGCCGGGCCGCCGTCTGCGCGGTGGACAGGTCCCGCAACAGCCCCACCAGGGTGTGCGCGGGAAGCTCCGGGTGCCGGGCCGCCGCCGCGCGGACGGTCTCACCAGGGTCGCTGAGCAGCCGTACCGCCGAAGCGGCCGACGGGCGGGGATCGGCCGCCGCCCGCGCCCGCACCTCCTCGCTCGCGTCCCGGCCGAACCGCTCGACCAGCTCGGGCGTCGAGTCCGGGTCGTCCAGCGCCAGCCGCCGCATCCGGGGGCTGGGATCATCGGCGTACCGGAGCAGATCGCGGCGCGGGAAGTTCGGATGGCTGTGCGGCCGGTCCGGGTGGCTGAAGCTGCCGGTCCACCACCGCCACACCGACAGCAGCAGCTCGGCGGGCCGTCGATCTCGACGAGGAACAGGCCGTCGCCGTCGAAGAAGCCGTACTCCTGCGCGAGGCGGTGCCACCGCGCGTCGAGCTCCGCCGCCCGGTCCGCCGGCAGGGTGATCCGGGGCGCGGTCTCCTCGGAGGCGACCCGGCGCCACGCCTCCCGGGGCGGCAACGGCCCTTCGCTGTGCCAAGGGTCCGCGATCTCGAGCCCCGCCCGCTCCAGCCGGGCACGCATTCCGTCAACCGTCATGGGACGGCACCCTCTCCGACCCTCCCTCTTCCCGCCATGCCATTCCCAATTAATGGAACACGTTCTACCGTGTGCGCCGTCAGGACACCGGCCTGGGGAAGCCTGGAGGCGCCGTGCACCTCGACCACACGCCCGAGCAGCAGCGACTGCGCGCCGAACTGCGCGCCTACTTCGCCGAGTTGGTGCCGGACCACGCCTATGCCCGGCACTCCGACCCGGTCGGCGCGAAACGCTTCTACCGCAAGACCATCCGCCGCCTGGGCGCGGACGGCTGGCTCGGCGTCGGCTGGCCCGAGGAGTACGGCGGCCGCGGCCTGACCCCGATCGAGCAGTTCGTGTTCTTCGACGAGGCCGCCCAGGCCGGCGTACCGCTGCCGTTGATGGCCCTGAACACCGTCGGTCCGACGATCATGCGGTACGGCACCGAGGAGCAGAAGGCGTACTTCCTGCCGAAGATCCTCTCCGGCGAGATCGACTTCGCCATCGGCTACAGCGAGCCCGACGCCGGCACCGACCTCGCCTCCCTCAAGACGCGTGCCGTCCGGGAGGGGGAGGAGTACGTCGTCAACGGCCAGAAGATCTGGACGACCAACGGGGACACCGCCGACTGGGTCTGGCTGGCGACCCGCACCGACCCCGCGGCCCCGCCGCACAAGGGCATCACCATGCTCCTGGTGCCGACCACCGACCCCGGCTACTCCTGCACGGTCATCCGCACCCTGGCCTCCCACGACACCACCGCCAGCTACTACGAGAACGTCCGTGTCCCCGTCACCCACCGGGTCGGCGCCGAGAACCAGGGCTGGCGGCTCATCACCAACCAGCTCAACCACGAGCGCGTCACCCTGGCCGCGCACGGCACCATGGCGATCCGCGCCCTGCACGACGTCCAGCGCTGGGCCACCGAGACCAAGCTCGCCGACGGCCGCCGCGTCGTCGACCTGCCCTGGGTCCGCAGCCGCCTGGCCCGGACGCACGTCAGGCTGGACGCCCTCAAACTCCTCAACTGGCAGATGGTCGGTGCCCTCCAGAACGGCACGCTCACCCCGCAGGACGCCTCCGCCGTCAAGGTCTACGGCTCCGAGGCCCGACGGGACGCGTACGCCTGGCTCCTGGAGATCGTGGCGGCCCCCGGAGCACTCCAGGAGGGCTCGGCGGGGGCCGTGCTCCACGGCGAGCTGGAACGCGGCTACCGCTCCGCCGTGATCTTCACCTTCGGCGGCGGCAACAACGAGATCCAGCGGGAGATCATCTCCTGGATCGGCCTGGGGATGCCGAGGGTGCGGCGGTAGGCGCGATGTGACCACAGACGGTAGTTGTCACATACCGAGGATAGTTGGCACCGTGATTCTGTGGGATCAGGATGACGGCCGAGCCGTGATGCGGCAGTTGGCACTTCGCCCCGAGCACTGGAAACGCCGTCGACTGCGACTTCGCGGCAATGGCGGCTCCAACTCAAGATCGAGAACTTGCCGCCTGCCAGGCTGAAGTTCTCCGCTGGCGCCGCGTCCGAGGTTGCCCGTGGGCGTACACCATCGGCAGCGGCCGTTCTGGCGGGGATCTTGGAGATGCCGTTCGCGGACTCGAGGGCGGTGGATGACTGAGCCCTGCTGCCCTCTCGTCAGGTGACGTCCTCGAAGCGGGTGTGCGCATCGATCAGTTGGTGCAGGGGGCGGGCCGGCTCGCGATAGCGCGGCAACGTGGGCGGGCCCCATCCCTGGTAGGGCGGCAGCTCCGGCTTGGCACCGGCCGGGCGGGCGATCTCCTTGGGCTCGACAGCGACGATGTAGGACCAGCCGCGTTCCTCCAGGGCCAGGCGGAAGCAGACACTGCGGCCGTAACCGCAGTCGGCCACAATCACCGGCACCGACGGAAGCCAACCCGCCAGCCTCTCCAGCAGCCCCAGGGTCAGGCGGGGCTTGGGCACATGCCCCACCTCATCGGGCACGCCCGCAGCCGTGCGACGCCGGGTGTCGTGCGCCCGTTCCTCGGGTAGGAACAATTCCCATTCCAGTGGGCAGGAGGCGGTATCCGTGGCCGCATGCACACTGACGGCGACCTGGCAGGTGGCCCGATTCCCCAGCGCCCCGCAGTACTGCCGGGCCACCCCCACCGACGCCCGCCCGCACTTGGGAAACGCGACGTCGTCGATGACCCACACCTCGGGCTTGACGACCTGGACCAGCCGCTCGGCGATCCGCCGCCGCACCGGCGTCCGCTGCCACGGCGACTGGTTGACGAACTGCTCCAGGGCCTGTGTGTTCCCGTCCGGCAGCCGCTGCGCCATCGGCTGGATCGACTTGCGCCGGCCGTCCAGCATCAGCCCCCGCAGATAGCAATCGCTCTACATCGCAGGCATCTTCCTTTGGTCCGCACGGTGATCCAAACGAAAGTCCCTAGGTGCGACTGGGCCAGCCGGAAGGCGACGTGGGGAGTGTCTGCGAGGTGACAGTGGACATGTCCGGCAGGCCGTTTTGTCACGCCTCGGCAAACCTGGCAAAGGGAAGTGATGACTGTGTAGGGCACTTCTTGCTCCGTGCCGCGTCCGCCGAGCACGCACCTGGTCACCGGGAATGCCTCGAAGCGCGGTGAACTCCAGCCTCTGGCGGGCCGCGGACCGGGTCCGCTCCGCTCGGGGCGTGCGTCGGCGCTACGGGGCGGTGGGACGCGGGGCGGGTGAGGGCGAAGAGGTAGCCGCGTTCGTCGTCGAGACGCAGGGCGTGGGGGACGGAGGGACGGCTTCGGAGAGGTGCGGGTGGCGGCCCTGCTCCAGGCGGGTGTAGCGGGTGGTGACACACGCCAGGGGCGCGACCTCCTCACGGCTTGGGCACCCGGCGCGCCCCGCGCCCGGAGGCAGTCCGGCGGTGTCTGGGGTGAGGAGGGCGCGACGGGAGCGGAGAAAGTCGCCGAGTTCGCCGTTGTACCCCATTCCTCAGGTATTGGAGGCGCGTGGGACTGTGTGCGGTGCGAGGATGACCCAGACCACGCTCAGGTGGCCGGTGCGGTAGAGGGCGGGGCCGTCGTCCCCCGGACCACGAGGTGTGGAGCCACCACCTGTTCCCCGGTACCGGTGTCGCGACCGTCCAGGCGTGCGATGGCCCGGTCCACGGCGAGGTGGGCGAGGCGGGGGATGTCCTGCCCGACGGTGGTGAGGTCGATATGGGCCAGGCGGGCCAGATGGCTGTCGTCGAAGCCGACGACGGAGATGGCGCCGGGGACGGGAATGCCGCTGCGGAGGAAGACATCGAGGACACCGGTCGCGCAGCGGTCGTTGAAGGCGAGGACCGCGGTGGGGCGCGGGTGGGAGGCGGCGAGAACCTGGGCGGCCTCGGCGCCCTCTGCCTCGGTGAGGCCCCCGGGCACGACGCGGATGTGCTCGGTGAGACCGTGGCGGCTCATGGCGGTGCGGTAGCCGCGTCGCCGGTCGGCTGCGCCGGGTGCCTTGCCGCCGTCGATGTGGGCGATGGCGCGGTGGCCCAGCGCCACGAGGTGGTCGACCGCCTGGCGGGCGCCCTTGTCGTCGGCGGTCCGTACGACCTCCAGGCCGGGGACGGGTGGCCGCAGGTGGCGGGCCACAGAGACGACCGGCAATTGCCCGGCGAGCTCCGTCAGCCGTGAGGCGGGGGCCTGTGGGCCCAGCAGGATCAGCGCCTCGCAGCGGTCGTCGAGCAGGGTTTCGACGGCACGCTGCTCACCCCGTCCGGCGCTCACGGCGCTCAGCGCGATCTGGTATCCGGCTGGTTCGGCGGTGGCGTAGATGCCCTCCACCAGGTCGGCGTGGAAGGGATGCTGGAGGCCGAACTGCACGCCGAGCAGGTGGGAGCGGTGGCTGCGCAGCAGTCTCGCCCGGGCGTCCGGGCGGTAGCCGATCTCCCGCGCGGCCTCCAGGACACGCTCGCGGGTGGCGGCGCTGGCCCCCTTCGCCCCGCGCATCACGATGGAGGCCAGCGCGGTGGACACGCCTGCCCGCGTCGCCAGGTCGGCGAGCGTCGGCCGCTTCCCGTCCGGGACCGCCGGGGTCGCAGGCATGCTGTCCTCTCCTGGTCGGTCTCGTCTGTTGGGGACCGATTGTAGAACGTTCCACGTGGGCGTTGCTTCAGGAGGGGGCTCGGCAACGGCACGGTGACGGGAGAGGTACGACCCTGGCGGCGGCCGCTCGGGCTGGAGAAGGCGCCGCCGAGTCGGCGTCGTGTGCTCGGTGCTACGGCCGCACTGTCACCGGGCTCTCCCTGACGTCACCCACGCTGACCGCACCGCCCGTGGCGATCGAACCGATCGCGGCGAGGGCGATGCCCAGCGCGGCCCGAGCGTCCTCGCCGGTCACCGACGGAGCACGCTTGTCCCGGACGCTGTCGGTGAACTCGGCCAGTTCGGCAACGTAGGCCGCGTGGAAGAGATCCTGGTCGTAGCTGACGCACTCGGCGGCAGCGCCGGCCGCACCGTAGGACGTGAGGTGGCTGCTGCGCAGATCACCCAGGGTGAGCATGCCGGTCGAGCCCTTGACCTCACCGCGGACGTCATAGCCGTACACCGCCTGGAAGTTGGCCTCCGCCGTGGCGATGGCGCCGTTGTCGAAGCGGATCGTCACCACGGCCGTGTCGAGCAGTCCGTGGTCCTTGAAGTCGGGCCGGACCAGGGCGTCGGCCATGGCGAAGACCTCGACGGGCTCTGAGCCGGGGTTGAGGTAGCGCAGGACGTCGAAGTCGTGGATGAGCGTCTCCAGGAAGATCGTCCACGGCGGGATGCGCGACGGGTCGTGCAGGTTGGGGTCCCGGGTGAGGGAACGCAGCAGCTGCGGGGTACCGATGTCACCGGCGGTGATCTTCTCGTGGGCGGCGCGGAAGCCGACGTCGAAGCGGCGGTTGAAGCCCACCTGGAGCACCACGCCCGCCTCATGTGCGGCGCTGATGGCGCGGTCGGCTTCGTCGAGGGTGACGGCCATCGGCTTCTCGCAGAAGACCGACTTGCCGGCGCGTGCCGCGGCCTCGATGAGTCCGGCGTGGGTGCGGGCGGGCGTGACGATCACGACCGCCTCGATCTCGGGGTCGTCGAGCAGGTCACCGATCTCCGTGTACGTCTTGGGGCAGCCGAGACGATCGGCCAGAGCCTTCGCGGCCCCGGGTGCGGGATCGGCGATGGCCGCCAGTCGTACCCCGGGGAGGCGGCGGGCCAGGGTCTCGGCGTGGAAGGAGCCCATGCGTCCGGCGCCGATGAGGCCGACCGCGAGGGACTGGGGGGAGGTCATGGCACATACTCCGTGATCTACGTCGTGGCTTCGGTGGTGGCGGCTGCCGTGGTGCGCGGACGCGAGGGCGGGGCAGATGTCCCGCGGTCGCTCCTGTCAGACGGTGAAGGCGGCCCGGAAGCGTTCCAGAGCGGCCTCGCTGTCGCTGGATGCCCATGCCTCCATGGCGACGGTGCCGTCGTAGCCGATGTCTGCGAGGGTGCGGGCGATGGCCGGGTAGTTGATCTCTCCCGTGCCGGGTTCGCAGCGGCCCGGCACGTCCGCCACCTGGATCTCACCGATGAGTCCCGCGCCGTGGGCGCGGCGCACCAGCTCGATCAGATTTCCCTCGCCGATCTGGGCGTGGTACAGGTCCAGGTTCATGCGCAGACCGGGCCGGTTCACGGCGGCAACCAGCGCCAGGGTGTCGGCAGCCTTCGCGAAGGGCACCCCGGGGTGATCGACGGCGGTGTTGAGATTCTCCAGGGTGAAGATGACCCCGGCGTTCTCGCCGAGCTCGGCGATCCGGGTGAGTGTGCGGTGCGCGGCCATCCACATCGCGCCGGTGGGCTCCCCGGGTACCGGCACCACGGGCAGCCCCTGGCTGTCCAGACCGGTTCCGTGGAGGTTCAGGCGAGTGCAGCCCAGGTGCTCGGCCGCCTTGAGTGACTCCTCGGCCGTGCGCAGCAGTTCGGCGGCGCCGTCGTCCTCGGTGAGGCTGCCGCTCACGTACCCCGTCATCGAGACGATCTCGGCGGACGAGCGGGCGAGGGCATCGAGATCGTGGTTCGTCCAGTCCCAGATCTCGACCTGGAAACCGGCCTCGTGGATACGCCGTGCCCGCTCCTCGATCGGAAGGTCGCGGAAGACCATCTCCGCACAGACCGCCAGTGCGTACATCGTGGTTCTCCTCATCTCCGGACGACCGGGAACTAGAACGTTCTATATACTCTGACCAGTACGCCAGCCACCATGAGCCGCTGTCAAGTGTCCGGCGGCCATGAAGCCTGTAACGTTCCAGCAATCTCGCGCGGGAGCCGTCGGCACCGCGTAGAAGCCCGCCACGGCGCGTCAACTGCGCCGGGGGTCTCCATGCGCCGGTCACCGCGCGAGCCGGTGGCTTGGTTACTCGGGGGCTCTGCTCGGCTGCTCGTCGGCAGGGAGCGTCAGCCTCGGGCGTCGGGTGCCGGTCAGGCCGCAGCCGGCCAGGTGCTCGCGCGTGCTGACGGCGATGGGTAGCGGTACTTCGGGTGCGCAGGGGTAGAGGTCTTGTTCGACGATGACGAACAGCTCGGCGTCGAGGGTGGCGAGTGCGGTGACGATGTCGGCGGGGTTGGGCACGCCGGCGGGCGGGGAGACGCACACCCCGCGCTTGACGGCCTCGCCGAAGGAGAGGTTTTCGGCGGCGACCTGGGCCAGGACGGCGGGGTCCATCTGCTTGATGTGGACGTAGCCGACGCGTTCGCCGAAGCGGCGGATGAGGTCGAGGTTGTCGCCGCCGCCGTAGGCGACGTGGCCGGTGTCCAGGCAGAGGTTGGTGTAGCGGGGGTCGGACTCGTTCAGCAGCCGTTCGATCTCGGGCTGGGTCTGGATGTGGCTGTCGGCGTGCGGATGGATGACGAGGCGTACGTCGTACTCGTCGAGCAGCAGCTTGCCGAGCCGGTCGGCGGCCCTGCCGAAGCCCGCCCACTGTTCGGCGGTCAGCTCGGGCGACTCGGTGAACGCGCCCGTCTTCTCGTCCCGGTACATGGGCGGGATGAAGACGAGGTGGTGGGCGTCGGCGGCGGCGGTCAGGCCGGCGATCTGCCGGACGTGGGCGAGCATGTCGTCCCAGGCCTCGGGGCGGTGCAGCGCACCGAAGACGGTGCCGCCGGAGACCTGCAGGCCGCGGGCGTCGAGTTCGTCCTTGAGGCGCTGCGGGTCGGTGGGGAGGTAGCCGTAGGGGCCGAGCTCCAGCCACTCGTAGCCGGCCTGGGCGAGTTCGTCGAGGAAGCGGGTGTACGGCACCTGGTGCTCGTCCTCGGGGAACCAGACGCCCCACGAGTCGGGGGCCGAGCCCAGGCAGAGGTTGCCCGCAGTGGTGCGGAAGGGAGGTGGCGCCGTTGCCATGGTGTGTCCTTCGGAGTGCGGCACGGAAACTCAGTTGGAGGTGGGGAAGTTGAAGCCCGCGCTGACCTGCTGCTTGGGCTGGGGCCAGCGAGTGGTGACGACCTTGGGGCGGGTGTAGAAGCGGATGCCTTCGGGGCCGTGGATGGGGGAGTCGCCGATGAGGGAGTCCTTCCAACCGCCGAAGGAGTAGTAGGACATCGGCACGGGCACCGGCACGTTGATGCCGATCATGCCGACCTTGATGTGGCGCTGGAAGCGGCGGGCGGCTTCACCGGAGGCGGTGAACAGGGCGGTGCCGTTGCCGTAGGGGTTGGTGTTGATGACGTCGATCGCCTCGTCCAGGGTCTCGACTCGGAGGATCGCCAGCACCGGGCCGAAGAGTTCCTCCTTGTACGCCGCCATGTCGGTGGTGACGTGGTCCAGGAGGGAGGGGCCGATGAAGAAGCCCTCGGCGTAGGCGGGGTCGTCGAGCTTGAGACCGCGGCCGTCGACGACGACGGTGGCGCCCTGGGTGGCGGCGACGCCGACCGAGCTCTCGACGCGCTCCTGGGCGGCCTTGGTGACCAGCGGCCCCATCTCGGTGCCGGGCTGGTCACCGGGGCCGACCTTCACCTCGCGGGCCTTGCGCTCCAGCACCTGCACGAGTCCGTCGGCGGCGTCGCCGACGGCGACGGCGACGGAGACGGCCATGCAGCGCTCGCCGGCGGAGCCGTAGGCGCCGGCGGTGATGTGGTTGGCGGCGAATTCGAGGTCGGCGTCGGGCAGGACGACGGCGTGGTTCTTGGCGCCGCCGAGGGCCTGGACGCGCTTGCCGCGCGCGGTGGCCTGTTCGTGCACGTACTTGGCGATCGGCGTCGACCCGACGAAGGAGACGGCCTCGATGCCGGGGTGGGTGAGGATCGCGTCGACCGCGTCCTTGCCACCGTGCACCACGTTGAAGACACCGTCGGGCAGTCCGGCCTTCTTGTACAGATCGGCGACGAAGTTCGCGGCCGACGGGTCGCGCTCACTGGGCTTCAGGATGAAGGTGTTGCCGGTGGCGATGGCCATGGGGTGCATCCACAGCGGCACCATCGCGGGGAAGTTGAACGGGGTGATGCCGGCGACGACGCCGAGGGGCTGGCGGAAGTTGTGCACATCCACGCCACGCGAGACCTGGTCGGAGAAGGAGCCCTTCAGCACGTCACCGAGGCCGCAGGCGAACTCGACGACCTCGCGGCCCCGGGTGATCTCGCCGCGGGCGTCGTCGACGGTCTTGCCGTGCTCGGCGGAGATGATCCTGCCCAGCTCCTCCTCGTGCTCGAGGAGCAGCTGGCGGAAGGCGAACATCACCTGCGTGCGCTGGGTGAGCGACGATTCCGACCAGGTCTCGAAGGCGGCAGAGGCAGCCTGGACGGCGGCGTCCACGTCGGCCGCGCCGCCGAGGACGACCTGGGCCTGCTCGGCGCCGGTGGCCGGATTGAAGACCGGCTGGGTGGCGGTGGCGGTGCCCTGGACGGGAGCGCCGTTGATCCAGTGCTGGATGGTGGTCACGGTGCGGGTTTCCTTTGCGGGGACGGGACCTACAGGTAGTGGCGCTGGTTCTGCTTCTGAGCGGCGTACGTCTCGTAAGCGGAGCGCGTGGTGTCGAGGGCGGAGGTCTGGCTGACGGGGACGTCCCACCAGCCGTGGCCAGGCGGGTTGGGGCCGTAGGGGTCGGTCTCGACGTGGACGACGGTCGTGCGGGTGGCGGCCTTGGCCTTCTCCATCGCCGCCCGGAACTCCTCCACCGACGTGGCGTGCAGGACGTCCGCGCCGAGGGAGGAGGCGTTGGCGGCGAGGTCGACCGGGAGGACGTCGCCATCGAGTAGGCCCGAATCGCCGTCGCGGAAGCGGTACTTGGTGCCGAAGCGCTGGCTGCCGAGTGACTCGGACAGCGAACCGATCGACGCGAAGCCGTGGTTCTGGACAAGCACGATGATGACCTTCAGTCCCTCGGAGACCATGGTGACGATCTCCTGGGCCATCATCAGGTACGAGCCGTCGCCGACCAGCACGACGACCTCGCGGGTCGGGTCGGCCATCTTGGCACCGGCACCGGCGGCGACCTCATATCCCATGCAGGAATAGGCGTATTCGACGTGGTAGGCCTTCGGGTCTCTGGCGCGCCACAGCTGCTGCAGGTCGCCGGGCATGGAGCCGGCAGCGTTGATGACCACGTCACGGTCGCCGAGGACCTCGTTCAGGGCGCCGAGGATCTGCGTCTGGGCGGGCAGATCACCGGTGTTCCGCTCGGGAGCAAAGCACTCGTCCTCGATCTGCCGCGTCCGGGCGATCAGCCGGCGGATGTGACGGCGGTAGGTCTCCTCGACCTCCCAGCCGTCCAGCGCTCCGGCGAGGGCCTGGATGCCGAGCCGGGCGTCGGCGACCAACGGCTCCGCCGAGTGCTTGACGGCGTCCAGGCGGGCCACGTTGAGGTTGACGAAGGCGACGTCCGGATTGCCGAAGCCGGTGTGGCTGGCGGTGGTGAAGTCCGAGTACCGCGTGCCGACACCCACGACGACGTCAGCCTCACGCGCCAGCTCGTTCGCCGCGTAGGACCCCGTCGATCCGATGCCGCCGACCGCGTACGGGTGGTCCCAGGGGACGGCGCCCTTGCCGGCGTGGGTATCGGCGACCGGGATCCCGGTGGCTTCGGCAAACGCGCGCAGCACGGTCTCCGCACCGGAGTACACGACACCGCCGCCCGCCACGATCAGCGGCTTGCGGGCATTGCGCAGCAGACGGGCGGCCCGCTCGACGGCGGCCGCCTCCGGCACCGGGCGGCCCACGTGCCACACCCGCCGCCGGAAGAACGACACCGGCCAGTCGTACGCCTCGGCCTGCACGTCCTGCGGCAACGCGAGGGTGACGGCACCTGTCTCGACCGGGTCGGTCAGCACCCGCATGGCCGCGAGGGCGGCCGGGATGAGCTGCTCGGGGCGTGAGATGCGGTCGAAGTACTTGGATACGGCGCGGAAGGCGTCGTTGACGGTGACGTCGCCGCCGCGGGTGTCCTCCAGCTGTTGCAGCACCGGGTCGGCGGCGCGGGTGGCGAACATGTCGGACGGCAGCAGCAGGACCGGGAGCCGGTTGGTGGTGGCCAGTGCCGCACCGGTGATCATGTTGGTGGAGCCGGGGCCGGTCGAGGCGGTGCAGGCGAAGGTGGCCAGCCGGTCGCGCATTTTCGCGTAGGCGACGGAGGCGTGGACCATGCCCTGCTCGTTGCGGGCGAGGTAGTAGGGCAGGTCGGCCTCGCCGGTCGTGGCCGCTTGCAGCAGCGCCTGGCCGATGCCGGCCACGTTGCCGTGCCCGAAGATGCCCCACACCCCGGGGATGAGGCGCTGCTCCTGGCCGTCGCGCTCGCTGTACTGGTTCGCCAGGAAGCGCACCAGGGCCTGAGCGGTGGTCAGTCTGATCGTGTTCATCAGTGGTTCTCCTCGGCGCCGAACGGCAGCCGGTCGTCGACGTCCTGGGCGTCCCAGGTGGTGCGGACCCAGCCGTGGGCGGGGTCGTCGCAGATGAGCCAGGCACGGTCCTGACCGGGACCCGCCATGACGTTGAGGTAGTACAGGTCGCAGCCGGGCGCCGCGATCGACGGGCCGTGCCAGCCGTGCGGGATCAGCACCGTGTCGCCGGAGCGGATCTCGGCCAGCACGTCGATCGGCCGTGCTTCGGTGCCGTAGACCCGCTGGTAGCCGAAGCCGTTCTCGCCGCCGGAGACCTCGAAGTAATAGATCTCCTCCAGCTCCGACTCCTGGCCGGGCCGGGCCTGGTCGTGCTTGTGCGGCGGATACGACGACCAGTTGCCGCCGGGTGTGAGGACCTCGCAGACCAGCAGCTGCTCGGTGTCGAAGGTGCCGGGCAGGCAGTAGTTGTTCACCTGCCGTGAGCAGGCCCCGGCCCCGCGCAGCTCGACGGGGACGTTCTCCTTGGCCCCGTACCGGGCGGAGAGTGAGCTCCGCCCGGTACGGGCGCTGGGCAGTGCGAACCGTCCGCCGGCCGCACTGCTGATCAGGGCCTCCGACTCGCGGGGGAGGTAGGCGAAGTCGGTGACCGAGGCGAACACGCCTGTCCGGCCGGTGAGTTCGAAGACGCTGCCGTCCGTGGTGACGGTGCGGGAGCCCGTCAGCGGCAGGACCAGGAACTCGGAGTCGGCGGTGGACAGGGCGTGTGCCTCGCCCGGCTTGAGGGTCAGGATCCTCAGGCCGGAGTATCCCCAGCCCGCCGACTCCGGCGTGACCAGGAGGTCATAGGGGCCATCGGAAGAAGTCCCCGACGGCAGGTGGTACTTGCTCACAGCAGGCTCACCGCCTTGTCCACCGCACCGGCGACGTCACCGTTCGAGGGGTAGAGCAGAGACCGGCCCACGACGAGCCCCTGCGCGGTCGGCTGCTTGAGCGCCTTGCCCCATGAGGCGAAGGCCGCGTCCGCGTCCTTGACCTCGCCGCCCAGCAGCAGCGCCGGGAGGGTGGAAGAGGCCAGCACCCGTTCCATGTCCTCCACCACCGGAAGCTTGAGCCAGGTGTAGGCGGTACGCCGGCCGAGCCCCGAGGCGATGGTGACCGACTTGACGACGGCATCGGTGGACAGATCGTTGCGGATCTTCCCGTCCTGCCAGGCGGACAGGAACGGCTCGACCATCGCGATGAGCTGACGGTCATTGAGCTCGTCGATCGCTCGGGCACTGTTCTCCAGGGCGGCCGGTGTGGCGGGGTCGCCCAGCGCGATGCGGGTGAGCATCTTGCCGCCGTCGAAGCCCATCGCGGCGATGGTCTCGGCGTCGTAGCCGGTGAACCGGTCGTCGATCTCGAACACCGACCCGGCGAGCCCGGCCCGGTTCATGGAACCGAAGACGCTCTTGCCGTCGAGGACGCCGAGCAGCAGGAGGTCCTCGAGAATGTCGGCGGTGGCCAACACCCCCGTCACCCCCGGGCGTTCCAGGGCGGTGCACAGCCGGTCGAGGAGCTCGAAGCGGTCGGCCATGGCGGTCGGGTCGGAGCCGACACCGTTCGCGCCCCGGGCCGGATGGTCGGCGGCGATGATCATCGCCTTGCCGTGCTCGCCGAGCAGGGAGGGAGCCTTCACCCGGCGCGCAGCGGCGGCCGCGACGGCGCCGGGGTCGCCCACCCGGGCGTTCACGATCCGGCTCACATTCTCGGACAGCACGTCGTCACACCTCTTGCTGGGAGTCGTTGGTGGATGTTCCGGCCGCCTCGCCGAGCTTGGCGTCGACCTCGGCCTCGGTCGGCATCGCGTCGGAGCAGGAAAGTCGGCTCGCGACAATGGCGCCGGCGGCGTTGGCGAAGATCACGGTGCGGCGGGTGTCCCAGCCCGACAGCAGGCCGTGGCACAACGCGCCGCCGAAGGCGTCTCCGGCGCCGAGCCCGTTGACGACCTCCACCGGAACCGGCGGGATCTCGGCGGTAGAACCGTCCCGGTCCATGGCCAGGACTCCCTTGGGGCCCTGCTTGACTATGGCCAGGTCCACTCCGGCGGCCAGTAGCGCCTTCGCCGCCGCATACGGCTCACGCTCGCCGGTAGCCACCTCGCACTCGTCAAGATTGCCCACAGCAACCGTCGTGTGCCGCAGGGCCTGCTCGTAGAACCCGCGCGCCTGGTCCGGGTCAGCCCAGAACATCGGCCGCCAGTCCAGGTCGAAGACCGTCGTCCCCGCCTTGGCCCGGTGAGCGAGAGCGGCCAGCGTGGCCGAGCGGCTCGGCTCCTCGCTGAGCCCGGTACCTGTCACCCAGAGGACCGCCGCGTCCCGTACTGCCCCCAGGTCCAGCTCACCAGCGGTGATGTCCAGGTCGGGGGCCTTTGGGAGCCGGTAGAAGTACAGCGGGAAGTCATCCGGTGGGAAGATCTCGCAGAAGGTCACCGGCGTCGGTGCGATGTCCGACGTACCGACGAACCGGCTGTCGACGCCGTAGCTCTCCAGTGCCTGCCGGACGAAGTCCCCGAACGGGTCCCTGCCCGTCTTTGTGATCACAGCCGAGGAGTGCCCGTACCGGGTCGCGGCCACCGCCACGTTGGTCGGGCTACCCCCGAGATACTTGCCGAACGAGGTGACCTCCGCCAGCCCCACGCCGGTCTGAAGTGGATAAACATCCACTCCCACGCGGCCAATGGTCAGCACTTCGAACGGCATGACACTGATTTCCCTTCGCTCCGGAGACTCCGGGGGTGGAGAGGTGGACTTGGCGTCTCAATTGGTTGCGCCCGTCGGTGGCGGAGACGTGTGGGCGGGGCCGGCCGCCACGGTTATCAGGAGGCGGCTTCCTTGGTGACTGCTACGGGTGCGGTGAGGTCGGCCTCTTCGGGGAGTTCCTCGACGTCGACACCGCGGACCTGGGACAACTCGTGCTTGAGAGCTGCGAGTTCGGCACCGCCGGCCATGTGGTTGGTGAGTTCGTCGAGCGTGATCTGGCTGCGCTCGGCGGAGAGTTCCATGGTGCCCAGGCGCAGCACGCTGAAGTGGTCGCCGACCATGTAGGCGTGGTGCGGGTTGTGGGTGATGAAGATGACCCCGAGGCCGCGGTCGCGGGCGGCGGCCACGTACTTGAGGACCACGCCGGACTGCTTGACGCCGAGGGCGGCGGTGGGCTCGTCCAGGATGAGGACACGGGCGCCGAAGTAGACGGCGCGGGCGATCGCGACGCACTGGCGCTGACCGCCGGACAGGGTGCCGATGGGCTGTTCGAGGTCGTCGAGGACGATGCCCATCTCGCGCAGCTCGTGGTCGGCGGTCTTCTTCATCCTCTCGATGTCCAGGCGGCGCAACGGCCAGGGGCCCTTGGTCATCTCGGAGCCCAGGAAGAAGTTGCGCCACACCGGCATCAGCGGGACCACGGCGAGGTCCTGGTAGACGGTCGCGATGCCCTTGTCCAACGCCTCGCGCGGGGTGGAGAAGCGCACCGGTTCGCCGTCGACGAGGAACTCGCCCTCGGTGTGCTGGTGCAGCCCGGAGATGATCTTGATGAGGGTGGACTTGCCGGCGCCGTTGTCGCCGAGCACGCAGGTGACCTGGCCGGGATGCATCGTCAGGCTCACGCCGTGCAGGGCACGGATGTTGCCGTACGCCTTGCCCGCGTTGCGCAGTTCGACGACCGGGGAGTCCTTCTCGGGGGCCCTGTCCGCGAGGACAGCGCCGTGGGTGCCGGTTTCGTTGGTTGTCATTCGGGTCACCTCCGGGTCGCTGTGCGCTGGACCCACAGATTGATCAGGACGGCGCCAAGGAGCATCACGCCGAGGAAGGCCTTGAACCAGTCGGGGTTCCAGCCGGCGTAGACGATGCCCTGCTGCACCATGCCGAACATGAACGCGCCGAAGACCGGGCCGATCGCCGAGCCGTAGCCGCCGGTCAGCAGGCAGCCGCCGATCACCGCGCCGGAGATGTAGATCAGCTCGATGCCGACGCCCTCGCCGGACTGCACGGTGTTGAACGAGAACAGTTGGTGCATGCCGACGAACCAGGCGCCGACGCCGACCAGCATGAACAGCGAGATCTTCGTGAAGGCGACCGGAACGCCGACCGCGCGGGCCGACTCCTTGTTGCCGCCGACCGCGAAGATCCAGTTGCCGTACCTGGTGCGCAGCAGCACCCAGGTGGCGATCGCCGCGAACAGCAGCCACCAGAAGACGGTGATCTTCACCTGGACGCCGCCGATGTCGAAGCTGGAGGCGAAGACCTTCTTGGCCTGGTCGAAGCCGTCCATGGTGCTGATGTCGTCGGTGGCGACGTTGCCGGTGACCAGCTTGGTCACCGCGAGGTTGACCCCTTGCAGGATCAGAAAGCTGCCCAGGGTGACCAGGAAGCTCGGCAGTCCGGTCTTGACGACCATCCAGCCGTTGAAGAAGCCGATCGCCAGCGACACGATCAGGGCGGCGATGACGCCGACCCAGACGTTCATGCTCAGCTGGTAGGCGGTCATGCTCGCGGTCAGCGCCGAGGTGATCACCCCGACGCCGGCCGACAGGTCGAACTCGCCGCCGATCATCAGCAGTGCCACCGGGACGGTCACGATGCCCAGGGTGGAGGACTGGTAGAGGATGTTCGCCATCGAGCCGGCGTCGCGCACCGGCGGCGCCGCGATCAGGAAGAACACGTAGACGGCCACGGCACCGAGGAAGACGCCCACGTCGGGGCGGGCCAACAGCCTTACGATCATGGACCGTTCGGCGGTGCGCCCGTCGGTGTCCCTGGGGCCGGGGGCCGGCGGTGTGGTCACCGCCGGCTCGGCGTGCTGGGTCATGCTCGTCACCGGGTTCCCTTTGCGGCGAAGGCGGCGACCTTGTCGACGTTGGACTTGTCGACGAAGGCCGGGCCGGTCAGCACGGGCTGCTCACCGCCGCCGCTGTAGTTGCCGTTGTTCTTGTAGAGCCACAGCGCGTCGACGGCCAGGTAGCCCTGGAGGTAGGGCTGCTGGTCGACGGCGAACTGGATGGAGTTGTTCTGGATGGCCTTGATGAGGTCCTTGTTGAGGTCGAAGGTGGCGACCTTCGCCTTGCTGCCGGCGTCCGAGACCGACTGCGTGGCGGTCAGCGCGATCGGCGCGGCAAGCGTGACCACCTCGTCGATGGACTTGTCCGCCGAGAGCTTGGCGGTGATCGTCGACTTCACCGACGGCATGTCGGTTCCGTTGACGTAGAGGACGTCGGTCTTGCCGGAGAAGGTCTTCTTCACGCCGTCGCAGCGCTGCGTCAGGGCGACGTTGCCCTGTTCCTGGACGACGCAGACGGCGTGCTTGGCGCCGATGTCATTGAGCTTCTTGCCGAACGCCTCGCCCGCCACGGTCTCGTCCTGGCCGAAGTACTCCAGGAGGCCCAGACTCTTCCACTGGCTCAGGCCGGCGTTGAGGCCGGTCACGGGTATGCCGGCCTGCTCCGCCTTGGCCAGGACGGACTTCATGGCGTCCGGCTTGGCCAGCGTGACGGCAATGCCGTCGACCTTCTGGTCGATCGCGTTCTGCACCAGGTTGGCCTGGTTGCCCGCGTTGGGGTCGGCGGAGTAGATGAGCTTGATGTTGTCCTTGGCCGCGGCGGCCTCGGCGCCCTTGCGGACGGTGTCCCAGAAGGTGTCGCCGGGGGCCTGGTGGGTGACCAGCGCGACGGTCATGCGGGGCGTGGTGGCCTTGCCCGCTGACGCGCCGTTCGCGGTCTCCTCGGACTTCTTGCCGCCTGAGCTGCTGGAGCAGCCGGTGGCGAGAAGAGCGCCGGTGAGAACGGTGGCGGCCAGTGCGGCGGCTCTGTGGTGTCTGTGCATGTCCCTTGCACCTCGCTGTGCTGATCAGGGTGGGAATGGGGTTCCGGCCTCGGGAGGGCCGCGCCCGGCCGAGTGACGCGGGCGAGCGGTTGATGAGAACGCCGTGTGCGGCGGAACGTGTCGTCTGCGGCAGCCATCGGGTGTGTGCGGCTCGGCAGCCTCTAGAACGTGCTACTAGTACGTTCTAGATGCCCGTACTATCGAATGCCCTGTCGGCGGTGTCAAGAGGTTTGTCAGGACGTATCGACAACATGGACTGCCTGGCCGCCGACGTGATCTCGAGGATGTCGGGCGTGCGCTCCTCTTCATGCCGCTCGATCCGGCGTCCGGAAAGGACCGCGCTGACGGACGAAGCGTCAGTGGTGAACCTGATCGGCCATCTCGTCGAGCGCCGGCTGAAGCTGTCCCCCACTCTGACCCGGGATGTCGTGGTCCAGCGGAGCTACGGGTGCCGATGCCCAACGGGGTCGACCTGTCGGCCGATCTCCCGGCACCGCGATGCCTCCGATGACAACGGTGTCGGACCTTTCACGGACGGCGTCGCCAAGGTGGTTCAGCAGTGTGGTGCCCTCAACGGAGCACGAGGAGGCGCCGTCAAGGGTGACGATGCCGTACTCGTAGGTCTGGTCGGCGACTTCCGAGACATCTGAAATCACCCGGTAGCCAGCGGAGTGATTCACGGTCGCGCTGTCCTAGGAGGAGAGCGTCTGGGGCAGCGACAGCTTCTCCACGTGTGCCGGCCGTACCTGGAACATCACTTCGGCGCGGCTAACTGCAGGTGGTATCCGGTTATGACGCCCATTGCTCCAGCTCCGACAAGCAGTAGGTGGGGGACAGCGACGCGTCGTAGGGCACAGGTGTTCCTCTTTGTGGGTGAGAGGAAGAAACCCGGAGGCCAGCTCCGCGTGCGGCGCTGGCCTCCATGGCGGTTGGATTGACTTCAGAGGGTCATACGACGACGGTGCGGATCTGCTCACCCCGCCTCCAACGCTCGAATGGCGTCGTTCACCTCGTGCAGTGGTACGCGGCGCGTGACCATCGACGCGAGATCGAGGCGGCCTGTCTCCGCCAACTCCACGATCAGCGGAATGTCCCGCCGGGCCTGCGTACCGCCGTAGAGGCTGCCGCACAGCGGTTTGTCGTCCGAGGCCAGGGAAAGCGCGGGCATGGTGATCATCGCGTCGGCGGCCGACATTCCGACGAGGGCGACCGTCCCGCCGCGGCGGGCGGCGTCCCACGCCTGGGTGATGGTCGTGGGGTTGCCCACCACTTCGAAGGTGTGGTGGGCGCCGCGTCCGCCGGTGAGACGCCGGACTTCGTCGACCAGGTCGGCGCTCGTGGGGTCGATCGCGTCCGTCGCGCCGGAACCGAGCGCGGCCGACCGCTTGTTCTCCAGGGGATCGACAGCGATGATGCGGGCGGCACCGGCGATCCGCGCGTCTTGGATCACCGCCTGACCGACACCGCCGGAGCCGATGACCACGATGCTCGAAGCGGGCTTCACCTGAGCCGTGTTGAACACCGCCCCCAGGCCGTTGGTGATGGCGCATCCGATCAGCGCGAGCTGTTCGTCCGGCAGGTCCGTGGTCACGGGGACCACGCTTGCATCGTGCACGGTCATCGCCTCGGCGAAGGTGCCGAGGCCGACAAAGGCTGGAACCTCCGTGCCGTGGGTCCTTTTGACGCGCGGCGCCGAGGTCATGGCCATGCTGTTGTCGCAGAGGTGGGTCATGTCGCGGACGCAGTACCAGCAGGTGCCGCACACAGCGCCCACGGTGCCGATGACCCGGTCGCCGACGGCGACGGAGGTCACCTCGGAGCCGGTCTCCGGCGCCCTCGTGGCCGAGGACGAGGGGCAGGCATCGGCAGGTGGCCGCCCAGGACGGTGACGTCGGTGTGGCAGACCCCGCTGGCGCCGACTCGTACGACGATGTCGTGCGGGCCCGGTTTGCGGGGGTCGACCTCCTCGACCGACAGGTAGTGGCCGTCGGCGAGGCCAAGTGCAGTCAGCATCCGTGCTCTCTCCTCATGAACGCGAACAGGTTGAAGGGGCGGGGGTTGGTGATCCGACGGGTCGGCTATGCCGGAGGCACGACGGGCTTCATCTGGGACGCGGACTTCCGCGCCGAGGTGGTCCGGGTGGCAACCGAGGCCTCTGCGGGTGCCACGGAGCCGAACCGGCCTAGAAAAAACTAGGCCCTGAGATGGCGCTGAAGGAGAAGCAGGCCGCAGCTCTCTCTGGGGAGTTGCTCATTCCCATGACGGCGGCGATCGGCGCGGCTCTGTCGGGCGGGGCCGACGAACAGGTGGCGGAGCAGTTCGACGTCGGCCTGCAATTCGCGGCCTGGCTTATGAATGCTTCAGGCGCTCGGAAAATCGCTCAGCGGACACGTCAGAAGCGAGCGGCGGGAATTCGACGTTAGTCGATCAGGATCCCGCGTCGGCGCTGAGAGCGATGCCCCCGGCGCCTCGGCGCGGATGTTTGCGATATCGACGTTGCGTGTGACGGACCGTCGACGTCTGCCAGTCACCGACGAGTCGTTCCTTCGCATCCACGCTCGCCGGGCTCTGTCAGTGTCCAGTACAGATCTCCCGACGCCGACTGCACGCTCCAGGAGCTGATGTGTCCTGCGGCCGTCAATTGGTCAAGTGCATCCGTGAAATCCGTTGCGGCCAGCCCGCACTCGCGTGCCAGCTGATCCACTTCAGCTGTTCCATGGGTGCTCTCGGGAGCGGTATGGGCCTTGATACACATGGCAATGAGCTGGGAAAACGGGGCGCAGTCCATGCGGATGCCGCAAGCGGCTCGCAGCGCCCAGTCTGCGGCAGCGAGCCGGTCGGGACGGGCCGGGCATTGGGCGAAGAGCCCGACGTCGAGGAGCTGGATGACTACAGCGCGTGCGCTGGAGTGCGACGTGGGCAGGGTTGCGCATAGCCATCGTGCCTGGTGGAGATCCCGCCAGGAATCCGTGGCAGGTTCCAATCGAAGGCTGCGCAGTACCCCGAGCGGCAAGCGGACTTGAGCCGAGTCGTTCATGCGCAAGGCGCATTGCAGGGCGATCAGTCGGGCGGCAGGTCCGGTCTCAGTCGGCAGCGCGGAGGCGAGGTAGTTGAGCATCTCCCGCACCCGGGTCTGCCTGTCCGGGCCTCTGGGGCTTCGGTGCTTTCGACGGATGTCCGCATGCGCCGGCGGCGCCGTCGCAGCGTTGATGAACGTGTCGGGAACGACGGCCGCTTGTGACGTGGCGGCGGCGCAGGCCGTGCACGCGTCCGCGAGGCGCCACAGCCGTCCGCCTCGCTCGCGTGCGAGCACGAGCCGGATGGGCCCACCACAGCCTCGATGGCGCGGGTGCCAGCTGCAGCCGCGCTCGTGGCACTGGCAGGTACGAAGGTGAGTAGGGAGGAGATCGCGGCGAGCGTGTCGTGCCAGGTGGGCCAGGAGCTCCGACCGAGCGGACGTGCCACTGAGCAGTCGGTCGCTGCGGGAGCACTGCTGGCATACGAGGATCGGTCCGCCGGGCTGCGGGCGCAGTTCCACGGTCCAGGCGCGCCGGACGCCGGGTCGCGTCGTGCAAAGCCTCATGGGGGGCGTGTTCCTCCCGTCATGTCTGCGCTGTACCCGCGGAGGGTGGGGTGGCCCGCACACGGTAGTGCAGACCTCTGCCCTTCACTTGATGGCGTCACCTGCAGAAATAGGGCAGAGGTCTGCACTGACAGGGCAGTGGTCTGCACCGTCGGATTGTCGGGTGACGATCCTCCCGCCCGACCCGGATTTCGAGGCGCTGCGTCTGGAGCTTGCGCGGCTGCGGGCGGCGCGCGGCTGGACCTATGACGAGCTCGCTGATCGAAGCGGCCTGGCCAGAAGGACCCTCATCGAGATCGAGCAGGGACGCACCATCGGCACTCTCAAGACCTGGCACGCCCTCGCCCATGCCTTGAGCACTCCGCTCGACGAGCTCTTCGGAGCCGTGTGTGAGGGGCACGAGCCCCCGGGGCCGACCGGCGCTGACCGTTGACTGGGAGGGCTCGCGCCAATCACCCGGACCGGCGAAGCGACACGAATCTCTGATCGACAACTCGAACGTGCGTTTCATGGAATGGGGCTGTTCGAGGGACCCTCCAGCCTCGGCGCTGTGGATGCGGCGTGTTGCCTGGCACCTTCGCACGCATGCGTTCTTCATCCACACCGCGGCACTGGGACGGCAGCCCCGCTGTCGCCTACCCCCGACGCTCACTGCGTATCGAGCACGACAGCCCCAGTCGGCTCCTCCGCTGCGCTCAGCGTGATCGCTGCCGAGAGTGCGGCAACCCGGTCGAGTGGTACCACCGCAGCTTTGCGCGGCCCGTCCGCCTGCACCCCCGGGAAGTGCCCGCGGCCGAGGTGCCCACCGCCTACCGTTGGCACGTAAGCTCTGGTGTCGCCCATCCGGCTGGCGATGGCAGAGCCTGGTGCCGCCTGGCTCACGCCCCAGTCTGTCCCGCTCGCGACGCTGCGCCCGAAGCCTCCGCGCTGGACGGGCTGCGCCGGGATCTGGCCCTGCACACACGCCGCCTGATTGACACCGGCGTGTTCACTCCAATGCCCCCTTCGAGCCGGCCAATGGCTCAACCGGACGGCTGCCGACCCGCCAGACCCGTAGTGCAGTTCCTGTATGTCCGCTACCTCGCTGCGCAACCTGTGGACGAAATCCAGTGCGTCGCGCAGACGCGGCGTCGCGACCGCTGCTCGCAGAGGCTGCTCACTGCGGACGGCCCCGTGGGCGTCTGGAGGCTGGTACCCGCTACGGCCACACGGGGGCAACTGGCCTTGCCCTGTGAGCTCATGGCTGTATATGACCTCACCGCCCTGCCTTACGCCGAGCAGCTGCGCTGGCGCATGCAGCGCTGTTCCACCCACACCGCAACCCAGTCAGCAGCGGACCTCGCGCTGGCCGACTGGGAGCCCTTCGACCCCATGCTCCACCGCGCGCACATCCACAACCGCCTGCCGAACCACGTCCGTCGTCCGCGCCCGACGCACCACGAGTATGGAACGGCTGGGTCGTGACCTCGCACGATGGCATTGAAATCCTGCTGACCAGGCCAGCCACCAATGGCGAGCTCCACCGAGCTCGTCGTACGGTGTCGCTCGCAGCGAACGCCGACCGCACCCGGTTGATGGCCGTTCAGCCGGCCAGGACGCCAGGCCGCGCGCTGCGGTCACTACGGCGACGGCTGCACCACCTTCTGCCCATCGATGCCCTGACCACCCACTACCCCGACCAGCACGGGCAGGTCCTTCTTAATCTCAAGTTCAGCCGTACCGCGCGAGCGGCGATCCGCCAGGCCGCGACCGCCAGAGGACAGCGGCCCGGAGACTTCGTCGCCCGGAGCGTGACCGCAGCCCTCGATCGGAACGAGAGAGAACGCTCCCTGCAACTGACGGCGCAACTCGAAGGCCTGCTCGCCCTCCACTCCTCCGAGGACGTACTGGCTTGCACAGCCGACATCCTGCTCCGTCGTCGTGATCCGGCCGTATCTGACGCGTACGCCGCTGGCCGAGCTGGACGGAGCCAGTCTCACGCGCACCCGAACCCTTAGCCCTTCTCCTCCGTGGAGCCCTTGTTGCACACGCCCACAGACGAACAGGCTCATGCTGTCGAAGCATTCCGAGAAGGCCATCACCTCGTGCTGCAGGCCGGCGCCGGCACAGGAAAGACCAGCACGCTGAGCCTGCTCGCCGCGAGTACTAAACGCCGAGGGCGCTACCTCGCCTTCAACAAAGACATCGCACACGACGCCTCCGCACGCTTCCCGCGATCCGTGATGTGCAAGACCGCCCACGCCACGGCCTACGCAGCCCTTGGCCACCGCTTCGCTCGCAGACTCAACAGCCCCCGCCAACCTGCGTGGAAGATCGGGCAGGCCCTCGGCATCACCTCTCCGGTCCGAATCGGAGATCACGAGATCAGCCACAGGACGTTGTCACACAGCGTCCTGCGCACGGTGACCCGCTTCTGCCACTCGGCTGATCGCACGCTGGCTTCTCACCACGTACCCGCGCTGCGCGGCCTGAGTGCGCCGGACGAACACGCCCGCCTCGCCGAGGTCGTGACGTCGTTCGCGGACAAGGCGTGGGGAGACCTGCAGAATCCCGAGCAGGGCGTGGTCCGTTTCGAGCATGACCACTACCTGAAGATGTGGGCTCTCACCGAACCAAAGATCGACGCCGACTTCCTCTTCCTCGACGAAGCACAGGACACCAACCCTGTCCTGGAACAGGTCTTCGCGGCTCAACGCGCCCACACCCAGCTGGTCATGGTTGGCGACTCCGCACAGGCGATCTACGGCTGGCGCGGAGCCCGGGACATCATGACAAGCTTCGACGCCACCCACCTCACCCTGACTCGATCCTTCCGCTTCGGCCCCCTCCTTGCCGAACAAGCCAACCGGTGGCTCGCGTTCACCGACGCGCCCATCCGACTGACAGGTACCGAGGCGGTCCCGACGAAGGTCGGTCTCGTTGCCTCCCCGGACGCGGTGCTGTGCCGCACCAACATCGGGGCCATGACCGAGGTCATGCGACTGCTGGCCGCCGGCCACCGCGTCGCGCTGACGCGGGGAGGGCATACGCTCGTCGCGCTGGCGCTGGCTGCACGGGACCTCAAAGACGGCCGTCGCACCGCCCACCCAGAACTCGTTCTCTTCGCCTCCTGGGGTGAGCTGCAGGAGTACGCGGATCACGATCCGGCCGGCCGTGATCTGCAGCCTTTCGTAGAACTTGTCGACCAGCACGGACCCGAGGCCATCATCACCGCGGTCCACGCACTGACCGACGAGGACAAGGCCGACGTCACGGTCTCCACGGCCCACAAGGCCAAAGGCCGGGAATGGCCCACGGTCAAGATCGCCGATGACTTCCCCCGCCCCCGGACAGCGATCAACACGACGACCGTGGTCGCCCGATCTCGGAACCCGTGAGTGAAACGGACGCCCGCCTCGCCTACGTTGCCGTGACACGTGCCCGCAGTCGGCTCGATCTCGGTGGTCTTGCATGGATCGACCTCATTCCAGCCGCCTCTGACGGAGTGGTTCAGTGAGCGGAGGCGACCGGCGGGGCGGTAGCTTCGGCCGCGGGGAGTGCGGGGGTATCGAGTTTCCTGTGCGAAGGTCTCGGGGAGCACAGCGACGACGGCGATGCCGTGGGCGCTTCCCGTGAACATGCCTCGGCACGGACAACTCCTACCTGCTCCAGGCCCTCGGCAAGGCGTCGGGGCCCTCTCTGCGGCGTGGCCGTCGTAGACCCCGGACGTCGGGGGAACTCGACCGGCTCGTGGAGAGGGGTGCGTGCGGGATCCGCCTCAACCTGATCAGCGGCCCGGTGCCCCCGCTGGAAGATCGGCTCTGGCAGCGACTGGTGCACGAAATCGCCGCCCCTGGACTCCACTTGGAAGTCCAGGGACAGCAACGCCAGTGGGAGGAGCTGGAACCCTGGCTGCTCGGCCGGTCCGGCGCGGTGGTTGTCGATCATCGGGGCTGCCGGCGGCCTTGTCTCTGCCCTACCCCGGATGCGCTGCGCTCTCCCGCCTGCTGGCCGGACAGTATGTGTGGGCGAAGGCGGCCGTGCCTTGTCGTGCAAATGGCCGTGCCTACAGCACCCCGACCTGGCTCACGGCGGAACTCAACCCCACCGAAGCCCTGCGGATACTGTGCGCCAACCCAGCGCGACTGTTTGCTTGGACGCCCTTTCGTCGCGCGGGCCGACCGATGACGTACAGGGCCGCACTCAGGCACGGCCGAGCAGGGGAGCCGCC
>NZ_KQ949040.1:68439-123536 GCF_001514285.1 Streptomyces sp. DSM 15324 | reverse complement strand
TGGTTGTTTTGCCTTTGGCAGGACCGCCCCCGGTACCGGAGCACGGTGTCCCGCGTTCCGGTGGCAGCACCACCTCCGCCCAGACCGTCTTGCGCGGCGGCAGCCCCTCGTACACGCCCCAGCGGTCCGCGTACGCCTCCACGAGCAGGAGGCCCCGGCCTGACTCTCCGTCGTCGGAGGGGTGTTGGAGGCGGGGCAGCTGGTCACCGCGCGTGTCCGTCACCTCGATACGGAGCGTGTCCGCGATGACGTACAGGAGGAGGCCGAAGTCCCGTCCCTGGACGCGCCCGTGGGTGGCGGCGTTGGTGGCCAGTTCGGCGACGATGTGCGCCGCAGGGTCCAGCGGGAGGCCCCAGGAGCGGAGTTGCTCCGTGGCGAGGAGCCGGGCGAGCCGGGCGCCTCGCGGGGTGGCCGAGAGGCGCACGTCGAAGTTGCGGAGCCCGGAGTCGAGTTGGGGGGATTTCTGCATCACGTCACTTAGCGTGGCCGTTTCTGCTTACCGTGGATAGTGACTACGTCGTTGCGTACAGTCACTGTCCACCTTTTGTCCGGCGCTGTCCGGGCATGTCGAGCACGGTCTGAGGGGGCTTCGGGATGACGCAGGGGGATGAGCCGGGGTGGGAGGTCGACCCCACCGACGAGTGGGGCGTCGCGGTGGTCGCCACCGTCGCCCGGCAACTCAAGCTCCGGCGCGAGGCGGTCGGCATGCGGGCCGGCGACTTCGGCACGGCCGTCGGTTACGGCGAGGACATGGTCTACAAAATCGAGAGCGGGAAGAGGATTCCCCGGCCCGAGTTCCTGGACAGGGCGGACGAGGTGCTCGGGGCGGGTGGGCTGCTCTCCGCGATGAAGGAGGACGTCAAGAAGGTCGCTTATCCGAAGAAGGTTCGGGAGATTGCGGAGATGGAGGGGAAGGCGGTCGAGATCGGGCTGTACGAGTGCAACATCATCCCCGGGTTGCTGCAGACGCCGGATCACGCACGGGCCGCGTTCGAGTCACGGCAGCCGCCCTACTCGCGGCAGGAGGTGGAGCGCATGGTGGCCGCACGGGTTTCCCGACAGTCGATCTTCGATCGGGACCCCGCGCCCGCGCTCAGCTTCGTGGTGGAGGAGGGGCCGTTGCGCAGGCCGCTCGGAGGCACAATGGTGTGGCGTCAGCAGCTCGAACGTCTGCTGGAGGTGGGCCGCATGCGGAGTGTCACGTTTCAGGTGATGCCGACCCACGTCGAGGTGCATCCCGGGCTGGACGGCCGCATTGAACTGCTGAAGTTCGCTGACGGCACGGCGCTGGGGCGGGCCGACGGTGCGTTCAACGGGCGGGCGACCGACGAACTGAAGCAGCTCCGCATCCTGGAGCTGCGGTACGGCACCATCCGGGCGCTGGCCCTCCCGCCCCGGGAGTCGCTGGCCCTCATCGGGAAACTGCGGGGAGACGAGTGATGCAGGAACTGGTGTGGTTCAAGAGCAGCTACAGCGGAGGCAACGAGGGTGACTCCTGCCTCGAAGTCGCCCTGGACTGGTTCAAGAGCAGCTACAGCAGTGGCAGCGAGGGCGACTCCTGCCTCGAAGTCGCCGCCACCCCCACCCTCATTCACGTCCGCGACTCCAAGCAGCTCGAAGACGGACCCACCTTCCAGGTCACCGGCGCCGCCTGGACGGCGTTCCTCTCCTACGCCTCCGGCGCGTAGCGGCGCAGGACCGCCAGTTCGGCCTCCTCCAGGCGGCGCGGGCAGCGTTCCGCCTCGTCGTAGGCGACCGCTGTGCTCACGCACGTGCAGTACGTCCGCGAGCCCCTGGTGATGTGGCTGGTGAGGCTGAACGAGGCGCGGCGGACCGTCGTGATCGTGGTGCGGACGAGGATCGGGTCCGGCTGGAAGGCGAGGGGCTCGGTGTAGTCCAGCTCGTGGCGGACGTAGACCATGCGGGGGCGGATCTCCTCGCCCGAGTGGCCGGGCTGGAGGTAGAAGAGGTCGACATGGGCGTCCTGGATCATCTCCAGCAGACGCACGTTGTTGACGTGGTTGAAGGGGTCCAGGTCGCTCATGCGGATCGGGCGGCTGTAGAGGTGCGGCCGCGTGCCGGAGGCCAGGGTGTCGATCACGGGGTCACCCCGCAGCGGAGGGCTTCCTCGATGAGGTCGGCCGCCGCCACGGCCCCTCCCGCGGCGGCGAGTTCGGCCCGGAGCGAGGTGAGGCCCGCGCGGATCGGGGAGGAGGCCGTCACCGTCCGGACCGCCTCGCGCAGCGCCGCCGGGGTGGCCTCTTCGCGGGGGAGGTGGACGCCCAGGCGGAGGTGGGCGATCTGGGCCGCGTTCACCCGCTGCTCGGCCATCTGGGGGACCGCGACCATCGGGACGCCGTGGGCGACCGCCTCCATGGTGCCGCCCATGCCGGCGTGGGTGACGAAGGCCTCCGCCCGCGACAGCACGGACACCTGGGGGACGTGGGCGTGGATCTCGATGTTCGAGGGGAGCGGTCCCAGGTCGGACGGGGTGACCTCGAAGCCCACCGACATCACCACGTGGTGCTCGCCGTCGGCGAACGCCTCGACGCAGGCGCGGTAGAAGTCGGGGCGGCGGGTGAACTGCGAGCCCAGGGAGATCAGCAGGACCCGCGCGTCGGGGTGCGGCGGGTGCCAGGTGCCCTGGTGGGAGCGGTCGCCCAGGATGGGGCCGGTGTAGGCGACGCGGCCGGCGCCGACCGTGTCGGGGCGGCGTTGGAAGGTGCGGGGCAGGGCGGCGATCGCGTAGGCCGGGGACTGGAACTCGTGGAGGGGGGCGGGGTCCAGGCCCCGGGAGGCGAGGGCGTCGGCGAGGTCCCGGTATCCGGGGAGGTCGCCGACGGCGGGGATGCCGTCGAAGAACTCCGGGATCATGCCGTCGTAGGAGAGGTGGGTGGGGGAGAAGAGAACCGTGGGGATGCCGTACTGGGCGCCCAGGATCAGGCCCGCGAAGCCGTACACGTCGTAGAGGATCAGGTCGGGGCGGTCGGCGCCGTAGGCGCGGGTGAGGGCGGGGAGGGCGCCGAGGGAGGCGTGGACCGCGCGGGCGAAGCCCTCGGAGAGACGCTCGGGGGGTTCCGAGCCGTCCCCCGCGTCGACCGGGTAGAGGACGGGTTCCGCGCCGGCCGCCTTCACCTGGTGCAGGAAGTGTTCGCTGATCCCGTACGTCACCCGGTGGCCCCGGCGGACCAGCTCCTCGACGACTCCGAGCGTCGGGTTGACGTGCCCGAGCATCGGCAGGTTGACGACGGCGACATGAGCGGGGCGGGTGCCGGGCACGGGCGTGGTCCTGTCCTGTGGGCGGTGCGGTGCGCGGTGCGGTGCGCGGTTCTGCACAACGAACCCGTACCGCCGTCCGGGCCCCTCTCCGGCGAAGGATCACCCCATCGGGGAGGTGGGGACGGCGGCGTGTTGACGCGTGACCGAGGGCGGTGCCGGTCCGTTGGGGTACTACGGATCCCGCGACCACAGGAGCAGCCCGATGCCCGGATCGATGCCTCTGCCCTTCCTGGAGGAGGGGATGGCCCGCTGGCCGTTCGGGCCGCCCAACGCCGGGGTCTGTCTCGACTTCGGCGGCACCCCGCCGACGGCCGCCGAACTGCGCGCGCTCGTCGCCGAGCGGTGGGCCCGGCTGCCCCGGCTGGGCCGGCGCCTGCTGTCCGGCCCGCGTCGGCACCGCTGGGCGACGGGAGAGGACGGCGACCCCGCCGGGCAGGTCGTGCAGGACGACGTCACCCTGCCGGAGGCGGTGGACGGGTGGTTCCGCACGCCCTTCCCGGAAGGGAGCCCGCCGTGGAATCTGCACCTGCTGCGCGGGGCGGCCGACGGGGAGTTCTCGCTGCTGTTCCGGATGCACCACAGCCTGCTCGACGGCCGCTCCCTCACCACCCTGCTGCGCGCCCTCCTCGACGGCGCCCCGCCGGTCGACGCCGCCGCCGCTGTCGCCGAGCCGCGCACCCTGCGGCGCACGGCGGTCGGCGGTCCCGGGCTGCTCACGGCGGGGCTGGCGGTACCGCCGCCGGGCAAGGGGGAGCGCCGGCCCGCGTTCACGGTGGTGCGGTTGCCCGGCGACCTGCTGCGCGGGGCGCGCCGGGCCGTACCGGGGCAGCCGGTCACCACCAACGAGGTGTTCCTCGCGGCCGCCTCGGGCGTGCTGCGCTCCTGTCTGCTGGCGTCGGCGGGAACCCCGGACGCCTCCGAGCGGGTGTGGCTGTCGGTGCCGGTGGACCAACGGCCGCCCGGACACGGGGAGTTCCTCGGCAACGCCTTCGCCAACGTACGGGTGCCCGCGCCCGTGGGCCTGGCCGCTCCGGCGGCCCGGCTCGCCGCCTGCGCCGGCCTGCTGACCACGGAGGTCCGGCCGCCCCGGGCGGCCGAACGGCTTTTCGAAGGGGTGGCCGGGGCCTTCCCCGGCGCCGGGCAGGTGCTGGCCAGGGCCCGCCTCTTCGCCCCCGCGTACGCCGCCGCCGCCTGTTCCTACGTCCATCTCCGTGAATGCGGCCGCACCCTCGCCGGCCGCCCCCTGCGCCGTGTCACCACCGTCCCCATGGTCCCGCCGGCCGACACGGTCACCTTCACCCTCGGCGGCTGCGCCCGCGGCCACACCCTCGGCGTGGCCACCAACTCGGGCGCGGAGGACGCGGAACTCCTCGCCGAGTCCTTCCTCCACGAACTGGGCCTGCTGGGGCGGACCGCCCGCACCCCCTAGCCCGCCGTTCCACGGCGGGTCAGCGGCTGGTGGGGACCAGGCCGCAGTCGTACGCGGTGATGACGGCGTGAATGCGGTCCCGCAGGTGCAGTTTGTGCAGGATGGCCGAGACGTAGGTCTTGATGGTGGTCTCGCTGAGGTGGAGTTCCGCCGCGATCTGCGCGTTGGAGCGTCCTTCGGCGACGTGCACCAGGACTTCGCGCTCGCGTCGGGTCAGTACGTCGAGCTTGTCGAGGTTGCGCGGCGCACCTGGGGGTGTGGCCCGTGCGACATGGTCGAGCAGCCGCTTGGTCGCGGTGGGTGCGATGACGGCGTGTCCCGCGGCGACCGTGCGGACGGCGTCGGCGAACTGATCGGCCCGGGTGTCCTTCAGGAGAAAGCCGCTCGCGCCCGCCTGGATGGCCGCGTGCACGTTCTCGTCGGTGTCGAAGGTGGTCAGGACGAGGATCTTCGTGGCGGCGCCGGATGCCGCGATGGCCCGGGTGGCGTCGATGCCGTTGACGACGGGCATACGGATGTCCATCACGACCACGTCGGGCCGCAGGGTCGCACTCAGGGCTATGGCCTGGCCCCCGTCGGAGGCCTCACCGACGACGTCGAAGTCGTCCCGGGCCTCCAGAATCATCCGGAAACCGGTACGGACCAGCTCCTGGTCGTCGACGATCAGCACTCGGAGCATGTCGCGTCACCTGTCTTCGCGGGGACCGGGCGGGTCCAACGGTGGGTTGTCGGGCGGCGGAGCGCCCTGGCCTCGGGGCGTGGAGGTGTCTCGGCCTCGGGGCGTGGAGGTGTCCTGGCCTCCGGTCGGGGAGGCGCCCTGTTCTTCCTCGGTGAAGGCGGAAGCAGCGGCAGCAGCGGCAGCACCCACCGGTATGCGGGCGCTCACCTGGAAGCCGCCCGCTTCCCGGTTGCCCGAAGCGACCGTGCCGCCCAGGGCGTGTACCCGGGCGGCCATGCCGGTCAGTCCCCGTCCGCTCCCGGCGAGCGAGGGCGAGACGGGCGCGCCCCCGAGCAGGCCCCAGCCGTCGTCGGTGACCTCGACGATCAGGACGCCGCCGTCCGGGTCGTCCGCGGAGTGCCGGTGAGCGACGCGGACGACGGCGCGGCGGGCGTGGGCATGGCGCAGCGTGTTGGTGAGGGATTCCTGGACCACGCGGTAGGCGGCCAGGGCGACCGTCGGCGGCAGCGCCGGAACGGGCTGTGCGACATCGAGGTCGACGGCCAGGCCGGTGGCCCTGACATGGTCGATCATGGGCAGGAGCCCCGACAGGTCGGTGTCCCCGTGCGAGGGCGCCCGGGGCGTGCCGGTGGGCGGGGAAGCGGCCGGGGAGGCGGGCGCGTCGGAGTCGTCGTGGAGGGCGTTGAGCAGTGAGCGCAGGTCTTTCAGGGCTTGGCGGGACACCTCTCCGATGGCCTCCACCGCGGCCTTGGCGCGGACCGGACTGTGCTCGAAGCCGTCGGCCGCCGCCGTGGCCTGGATCACGACCACGCTGATGGTGTGGGCCAGCACGTCGTGCACCTCGCGCGCCACGCGCAGGCGTTCCTCCGCGGCCGCGGTCCGCATGAGCAGGGCATGCTGCCGGGCCGCGGCGGCACCGCGCTCGTACAGCCGCTCCACATGCTCCCGGGTGCGCTGAGCGCGCTCCCGGCGGATCCCGGTCCGCAGCCCCGCCATGATCACGAGCTGGAACACCGCGCAGACGGCCGCCGCCCGGGTCGCCCCCGGCAGGGGGCGCATCGCGAAGGACTCCGCGAGCGTCGCCGCGATGTAGAACGCGGTGCTGACCGGGGTGACGCCGACGTTCGACGCCGCGCTCCCGGCCGCGAGCAGCACGGCGTAGGAATCCACCCGCCCGCCGCCGCGCGACACCTGCGCCAGCAGGTCGGCGGCCAGGGAGACGCCCAGAACCGTCAGAGGCAGGCGCTCGCGCAGGACGAGGGAACCGCAGCCGATCACGGCGCACGCACACCGCCACGCCGTCCAGGTCGACGACGCGGGGGCGCCGAGAGCGTTGCCGTGGGCGTCCCAGAACGAAAGGAGCATGACAAGCAGGGCGATGCCGGTGTCCCTCGCCGTCGACCGCGGCACCCCCACCCAGTCGCAGACCGCTGCCGGCCAAGGCGTCCTCACGGCCCGAACTATAACCACGCCGAACCGGTGCCCCGGAGGGTCGTCGCACCTGCCCTGAGGAAGGTGTCCGGAGCCCGTCCCACCCCTTCCGGGGGAGGAGAAAAGGACGCCGATACGAAGGATCCGCGCCCCCCGCGCCCCGTCCTATGCTGCCGGAGCGTTCCTGCGGCGCCCGCTCGGCGAGTCCACCGACGGCACGTCAATTCACGCACTGTCAACGCCCTTTGGCACCTTCTTGGTGTCGCTGTGGTGTCGACTTGGGTCCCCCTTGGCATGACCGTGACATTACCGTCCCCGGAAGAAGGCAGCACATGAGAATCAACCTGGTCACCCTTGCCGAGCGGTCCCAGCGAGTCCTCAAGCTGGAGGAGCCGATCGAGGCGGTCGGCATCTTCGGTCTCCAGGACGACTATCTGGGCCTGGCGGTGGGGGGCGTCGCGTCGAGCACCGTGGCTTCCATCCTGGACGCCGACGCGCTCACCGACGGAGTGCTCGCCGCGATCGGGATCCGCGCGGCCCGCCGGGTCAACGCCAACTCCCAGGGGGTGACCGTACGCATGGTCGTCGTCGTCACCGCGACGTCCATTCACCTGCTGTCCCTCGCGGCCTGGGGGTACGAACCCGAGCGTGAGCTCCTCCGGATGAACCGGGCCACCACCACCAGCCGGGTCAAGTGGTGGGGCCTGTCGCGCCGATTGAAGCTGATGGACGAGGACGGTCAGAAGATCGAACTGACCAGCTCGATCTCGTACCTCTCCTTCTACCGGAAAGGCGCCAAGGCCATTCTCGCCGCACTCGCCTCCAACGCGGCCTGACGCAGGCCCACTTGTCCGCGAAGCGCGAGGAACTCCAGTGATGTGATGCCGCTCACATCGTGTCACAGGAGCGACGGGAGCGGTGTCTTGGGGGCATGACCGACACGAAGCAGTCCACAGTCCTGATCACCGGAGCCAACAAGGGCCTGGGCCACGAGGCCGCCCGCCGCCTCGGAAAGCTGGGATGGAAGGTGTTCCTCGGCTCCCGGGACGAGGACCGGGGCCGCGTGGCCGCCGAGAAGCTGGCCGCCGACGGCACCGACGTCGTCCTGGTCCCGCTCGACGTCACCTCGGAGGAGTCCGTGGCGGCCGCCGAGGAACTGGTCCGCACGCACACCGACCGGCTGGACGTCCTGATCAACAACGCCGGCGCGCCGGGCCACGCGATCCACCCCGCCCAGGCGACCGTCGCCGAGGTCCACGCCGTCTACGACGCCAACGTCTACGGCCCGATCCGCGTCACCCACGCCTTCCTGCCGCTGCTGCAGGCCGCCGACCACCCGCGGGTGGTGATGGTGTCCAGCGCCGTCGGGGCGTTCTCCGTGGTGACCGATCCGGAGCAGCCGGTTTCGAAGATGCACGAGCTCGCCTACAGCTCCTCCAAGGCGGCGCTGAACATGCTCACCGTCCGCTACGCGCAGGCGTTCCCCGGCATCAAGTTCAACGCCGCCACCCCCGGGGAAGTCGTGAACCACACCTTCGCAGCCACCGACATGAACAACAACATGGGCCAGCTGACCGTGACCGAGGGCACCGATTCGATCGTTCGCCTGGCGCTGCTGGACCCCGACGGCCCGAGCGGGACCTTCACGGATCGGCTCGGCCCCATCCAGTGGTGATCGCCCGGCCGCCTGCGGACCGGTCCACGGGGCGGGTAGCTTCCCGGCCATGAGCGACACCGTGTACGTCGGCAACGCGGGCCAGGACGCGGCACTGGACCGGGGCTGGCTCCTCGGTCACTTCAAGGATGCCTCCGATCCCCGGCACAGCGAGGACGTGGAGATCAAATGGGGCGTCCATCCGAAGGGCGACGAGCGGGCCCAGTGGGTCACCGGGGAGGCGCGCACCGCCCTGTTGCTGCTGATCAGCGGGCGTTTCCGGGTCGAACTGCCCGGCCGTAGCGTCCTTTTGGCCGAGCAGGGCGACTACGTCCTGTGGGGGCGGGGCGTCGACCACTCCTGGCACGCGGAGGAGGACTCCGTCGTGCTGACCGTCCGCTGGCCGTCCGTCCCCGGGTACGCGGTGCCGTGAGTGAGGGCGTGAGTGAGGGCGTGAGTGAGGGCGTGAGCATGGGTGTGGGCGTGGGCGCCGGGCGGGATCAGTCGTCGGCCGCCTGCCGGGCCGCGCGCTCCAGGCGCTCCCGGTGGGCCTCCCATCCCGCCCGGTCCACCGGCGGCAGGTTGTCGTTGCCCTGGAGGAACCCCGCGCTCCCGTCGATGAGTTCGCGCACGATGTCGGCGTGCCCGGCATGCCGCTGGAGGTCGGAGATCACGTGCACCAGGACGCGGTGCAGGGTCACCTCCCGCCGCTCCTCCGGCCACCAGGGGACCCGGCCGGTGGCGTCCAGGCCCAGCGCGGTGATCGTGGCGTCGGAGTGCTCCCACGCCCGGCGGTACAGCCCGATGATCTCCTCGCGCGACTCGTCCGCGGTGGCCCACATGTCCGCGTTGGGTTCCGCGTCGTCCCCGTACCACGCGGGCGGCGGGTCCGAGGCGAAGAACGGCCGCCCGAACACGTCCCCGAAGTAGCCCAGTTCCACCCCGGCGGCATGCTTGACGAGCCCCAGCAGGTTCGTCCCGGTGGGGGTGAGCGGGCGCCGGACGTCGTACTCGGAGAGTCCTTCGAGTTTCCACAGCAGGGTGTCCCGCGCGCCCTGGAGGTACCGCTGGAGGTCCGCTTTCGGGTTCGGTTCGATCATGGCAGGCAGTGTGCCCCAAGGATCGCCCGCCCGTCGTGGACGAACGGTCAGCTGAGGCAGACCAGCCCCAGCAGACAGACCTCCGACGGCGAGGTCGACGCCGACGACGTGCCCGACTGGGACGACGAGGACCCCGTCGACGAGGACCCCGTCGACGAGTTGGACGTCGATGCCGAGGTGTCTGACTCGTCCGTCGTGGGGGAGTTCGAGGGGGACGTTGAGGTGGACGTCGAGGAGGGCCCGTCGGTCGTGCCGGTCGTTCCTGCCGTGCCGCCGGGGGTGGTGACCGTGCCGTCGTAGGACGAGGTGGTGGTCTGCCGGGGGGCCGTGGCCGTCGGTGCCGTCGTGCCGGTCCGCGGGGACGCGGCCGTGTCCGGGCGGATGCCCGTGGGCACGTCCTGACCGCGGGCGCGGTCGCCGGACCGCGACGGGGCGGTGGCGTCGGCGGAGGAGGACCGGTGCGCGTCGGAGCCGGTCGTCGTCGTGCGGGTGTACTCCGACGTCGGTTCCTCCCGGCCCGACACGGTGGGGTTCTCCGGTGCCGACGCCGCCTGGGCCCGGTCGCCGCCCTGCCGGTCCAGCGCGACGGCGCTCAGCCCGCCGCCGACCAGGGCGACGGCCGTGGCGACGACGGCGCGGCGCTGGTTCTTCTTCCAGCGGGCCAGCTGCCGCCGCCGCGCCGCCCGCCCGAGCGGCGCGGACTGCGCGGACGCCACGGAGGGAACCGTCACCACGGGCGGAACGGTCGCCACGGGCGGCTCGGCCGGCACGCTTTCGGGAGTGGGTGACGGGACGGGTGACGCACCGGGCGACGCGCCGGGCCGGGCCGCCACCGTGCGACCGCCCGAGGTGACCGGAGCTATGTCCGGCGCGTAGGCGCCGCATCCGGGGCACACCAGGGCGCCGTTGAGATGTCGGCGACACGTGGAGCAGTAGTCCATTTGCGGTCTTCGCTCTTCCTGGGGCGGGGGTCCGGTGGCGGGCAACGCTAACGACTCGGGCGACGGACCGTGTGCAGCCTGTGTGAGGCTCCTGCGTGAATCCCTTGAGGATCTTCCGGAGGCCCACTCGGACGGCCCGGGCCGGAGATCCGGCCCGGGCCTTTCGCGCGGAAGTCCCGGCGGGCATGCTGGCGCCATGGGATTCGCCGTCTTCATGACCTTGCCCGGGCTCGTCATCATGCTGACTCTGCTGGCCTTCGTGGATCAGCTGCTGCTGCGGGCCGGCCGGGCGGGGTTGCTGCCCTGGCGCAACAGCGGCCGGCAGGGGCAGATCTCCGCGACCGGGTTCGAGCAGCTGCACGCGAGCTTCTCGCCCGGCAAGCAGAACGAGCTCAAGGAGCGGCAGTCGGCTCTGGTGTTGCGGGACGACGAGGAGGACGGGGCTCCGCCGCGTCGGACGACGGTCGATCTCGACGGGGGTGTGGCGGTCGTGCGGAGGCCGCAGGCTTAGCGGTCTCGATCTCGGTCTCGGTCTTGGCCGCGGTCTTGGTCTCGGGTGCGGTCACGGCCTCGGGTGCGGTCTCGGTCTCCGAAGGGTAGAACTGGGCGTACCAGCAGCGTAGTTGCCGTATGCCCTGTTCGTGGGGGAGCAGGACCGGGCGGGGCTGGTGGATCTTGTGGTCCCAGATGTGGACCTCCTCGCGGACCTCGCCGAGCGCCTCCGCGCGGAACACGAGTTTGAGGGCCGGGGTCAGGAACCGGGCGCGGTCCGGTTTGCGCAGGTAGTACAGCATCCGCAGCTCGCTGGTGCGGTCGTCCACGGGGGTGCTGAGGGCCACGGCCGTCACGGAGAGGACGGGGCCGTGGGTGCGGACGACCATCACGCCGGGGCCGTACATGAACGCGTCGAAGGTGTTGTCGATGTCCCGGCCGAGGACCCGTCGCCGGATCCGGCCGCGCACTTCCGCGAAGGGGCCGTCCACCTGCCAGTCCTGGACGGGGGGTTCGGCCTGCCCGTGGATGAAGTGGAAGTGCGACTCGTCGACGATGTTCTCGCGCATCTCCTGGATGTGGACGCGGGCCCGGCAGGTGTCGTCGACGGGGGAGGCGAAGTCGCGGGAGGTGGTCTCCGGGATCTCGGGGACCTCCCAGGAGGGGTCGTCGGGGCCGACGTACACGAGGACGAGTCCGCTGTGCTCGCGCACGGGGAGGCCGCCGAGGGAGACCTTGGGAGTGCGGACCGCGAACGGCGCCTCGACGCACCGCCCGTCGGCCCCGAACCGCCAGCCGTGGAAGGGGCACTCGACCGTGCCGTCGACGACCTTCCCGCCGGCGCCCAGGTGGGCGCCGTAGTGCGGACAGTGGGCGTCCCGCACGGCCGCCCGCCCGTCGGCGCCCCGGAAGGCGATCAGCGCCCGGCCGAAGTAGTGCAGGCTGAGGACCTCGCCCGGGCGCAGCTCGGCGGAGCGCGCCACGGCGTACCAGCCGTACGGCACGGCCGGCATCGGGTAGGCGTCGGCTCGTGGATCGCGGGGGAGGGCGGCGAGGAGCGCCGCCGCCTTGTCATGACCTCGTCGTAAGCGCATGGAGTGATGCTAGGGCCGCGGGGGGCGGGTGGGTCAGAGGAAGGTGCGCAGGAAACGGGCCTTCCTGGGGGTGTACGGGGGGTAGACCGCGCGCAGGGGGTCCAGCAGGAGGGGCTTGTCCAGGACGGCCTTGGTGTGGCTGAAGGTGTCGATCGAGTGCGCCCCGTGGTAGCTGCCGAGGCCGCTCTCGCCGACGCCGCCGAAGGGCAGGCCGGGCACGGTGAGGTGGGCGTTCGGGATGCCGAAGGCGAGGGCGCCGGAGGAGGTCTCGGTGGCGAGCCGGTGCTTGGCGTGCCGGGAGGCGGTGAAGCCGTACAGGGCGAGGGGCTTGTCCCGGGCGGTGATGAACGCGATCGCCGCGTCGAGGTCCGGGACGCGGACGATCGGCAGGAGGGGGCCGAAGATCTCCTCGCGCATCACGGGCGCGTCCGGGTCCACGTCGGCGAGGACGGTGGGGGCGAGGTAGCGGGTCGTACGGTCGTGCGTGCCGCCGGTGACCAGACGGGGGCCGCCCGTCCGCTGTCCGGCGCCGTCCAGCAGGGTCAGGAGGCGGTCGAAGTGGCGGTCGTTGACGATCCGGCCGTAGTCGGCGCTCGCGGCCGGGTCGGGACCGTACATCTCCTGGATCGCGGTGCAGAGGTGCCGTTCCAGGGCGGGGGCCGTGTCGCCGATCGCGAGGACGTAGTCGGGGGCGGTGCAGGACTGGCCGGCGTTCATGAACTTGCCCCAGACGATGCGGCGGGCGGCGGCCGCGAGGTCGGCGCCGGGCTCGACCACCACGGGGGACTTGCCGCCGAGTTCCAGGGTGACCGGGGTGAGGCGGCGGGCCGCGGCGGCCATGACGATCCGGCCCACGGTGCCGTTTCCGGTGTAGAAGATGTGGTCGAACGGCTGTTCCAGCAGGTCCGTCGTCTCCGGCACCCCGCCCTCGACGACCGCCACGGCCTGCGGGTCGAGGGCGCGCGGCAGCAGGTCGGCGAGCAGCGCGGAGGTCGCGGGCGCGAGTTCGCTGGGCTTGACGACCGCGCAGTTGCCCGCCGCGAGGGCGCCGACGAGGGGCGCGAGCGCCAGCATCACGGGGTAGTTCCAGGGGCTGATGATCAGGACCGTGCCCAGGGGCTCCCGTACGGTCCGGGCGCGGGCCGGGGCGAGGGAGACAGGGACCGGGACCCGCCGGGGGCGCAGCCAGCGGCGCAGGTGGCGCAGGGTGTGGTCGATCTCGTTGACGACGAACCCGGTCTCGGTGACATGGGCCTCCGTGGCGCTCTTGCCGAGGTCGGCGTGGAGCGCGGCGGCGAAGTCGGCCTGGTGGGTGGTCAGGAGGTCGCGCAGGGAGCGCAGTTGGGCCTTGCGCCAGGCGAGGGGGCGGGTGCGGCCGGTGGCGAAGGCGGCGCGCAGCCGGGCGACGGCGGGGGCGGCCGTGTCCGGGGTGGCCGTGTGCGGGGTGGCCGTGTGCGGTGTGGTCGTCATGGCGCGCACGATATACGAAACGAAAGTATTTCGTTTCGTATTGCTTATACTGGGGGCATGCCCACCGCCCCCGCCGCCACTCCCGCCCCCCTCACCCGGCTCGCCGAACAGCTCGGCGCTTCCCTCGACCGGCCCGAGGGCGACCTCCTCGCGCCGGGCGGCTCCTGGAACCTCTCCCAGACGCTCCAGCACTGCGCCCAGACCGTCGGCTACTCGGTGACCGGCTACCCCCGGCTGAAGCCGGCCCTCTTCCGGGCCACCGCCGGGACGCTCGCCAAGCACGTCTTCCTGCGCCGGGGCGCCACCCGGCACTCCCTCGACGCGGAACTCGACGGCGCGCCGCCCCTGGACCCCGCGCTCCCCGTCGCCGAGGCGGCGGCCCGGCTCGCGGACGCGGTGGCCCTCTTCACGGCCCACACCGGTCCGCACCGCCTCCACCCGGCGTACGGCCGCTGCACCCACGCCCAGTACGAGCGGCTGCACGCCATGCACCTGGCCGAGCACCTGCCGGGGCTGGCCGATGCCTGAGGGTCCGCGTGCGGACACGGGCGGCGGCCCGGCCCGGCGCGGCCGGCCCCGGGACGCCGGCCGGGACCGGGCCCTGCTGGAGGCCACGCTCGCCGTGCTGGCCGAGAGCGGGTACGGCGGGCTGACCACCGGCGCGGTGGCGGCCCGGGCCGGGGTGTCCACCGCGACGCTCTACCGCCGCTGGTCCTCCAAGGAGGAACTGGTCCTCGCGGCCGCCACCACCCGCGCCGAGGACCTGGTGAAGCAGCCCGACACCGGCAGCCTCGAAGGGGACCTGCGGGCCCTGCTGCGGGACAAGGCCGCGAGCCTGACCGGGGAGAGCGGCCGGCTGATGCGCGCCCTCATCGGCGAGGCCGCCCACAACGACGCCCTCGCCGAGGCCCTCGCGACCGGCTTCCTGGTGCCCGTGCGGCGCCGGGTGGAGGAAGCGGTGGGCCGGGCGGCGGCCCGGGGGGAGATCCCACCGGTCGACGACCCCGAGATGCTCGGCGACCTGGTCGTGGGGCCGATGCTGAGCCACTTCCTGATCACGCCCCGGCTGCCCGAACGGGTGGACGCACGGGCCGCACGGGCCGGGGCGGACCGCCTGCTGCCGTTCGTCCTGAGCGCCCTGGGCGCCGCACCACCCGGTCGCCCCGCACCGGCTTAGGGCCGCTCGCGAGCGACACGGCGGGCACGGGGGACACGGCGGGCACGGGGGACACGACGGGCGGGCGCCTGCGGCCCGCTGCTCGCAGGGGTGGCAGGTGGATTACACGGTGGGCCCCAGGGTGGAGACGAACGTGCCGAGCCGGGCCAGGCCCTCCCGGAGTTCGCCGGCCGACGCCGCGTACGAGAGACGGACATGGGTCTCGGCCGTGGCCACGCCGAAGTCGCGGCCCGGGGTGAGCGCCACATGGGCCTCCCGCAGGGCGCGGGCGCAGAACTCCCAGGAGGTCAGGCCGGTGGCGCCGACGTCGAAGTAGGCGTAGAACGCGCCGTCCGGCGGCACCGGCACCGGCAGACCTATCCGCTCCAGGCCGTCCAGGACGAGCGCCCGGCGCTCGGCGAACTCCACCCGCCGGGCCTCGGCCACGGCCAGCGACTCCGGGGTGAAGCAGGCCAGGGCGGCGTGCTGGGCCGGGGCGGACGCGCACAGGAAGTAGTTCTGGGCGAGGCGCTCCAGCGCGGGCACGAGGGCCTCGGGCACGACGCACCAGCCGAGCCGCCAGCCGGTCATGCCGAAGTACTTCGAGAAGCTGTTGATGACGACCGCGTCGGGATCGTGCGCGAGGGCGGTGCCCGGCGGGCGGCCGAGGCCGTCGGGGTCGCCGAGGTCGAGGTAGATCTCGTCGACCAGCCGCCACGCCCCGCGCTCCCGGGCGAGGGCGCACAGGGCCCGGAGCTCCTCCGCCGGGACCGAGGTGCCCGTGGGGTTGGAGGGGGTGGCGATCATGATGCCGCGGGTGCGGTCCGTCCAGTGCGACCGGACGGACGCCGCGTCCAGCTGGAAACGGGAGGCGGGGCTGGTCGGCACGAGGCCGACGCGGGCGCCGAAGCTCTCCATGATCTGCCGGTTGCACGGGTAGGACGGGTCCGCGATCAGCACCTCGTCGCCGGGGTCGACGAGGGCGGCGGCGGCCAGCACCAGCGCGGCGGAGGCGCCCGCGGTCACCACCACCCGGGCCGGATCGACCTCGACGCCGTGCCGGTCGGCGTAGAAGCGGGCGATCGCCTGCCGCAGCGCGGGCAGCCCGAGGGCCGCCGTGTACGCCATGGGCCGGCCGTCCATGGCGGTGCGCATGGCCTCCAGGACGGCGGGCGGCGCGCCGAAGTCGGGTTCGCCCAGGCTGAGTTTGACGACGTGGTGGCCGGCCGCCTCCAGTTCGGCGGCCTGCTTGCCGAACTCCATGGCGTAGAAGGGGGCGATGGCCCGGGCGCGCTGCGAGATCCTCATGCCGTCGATTTTCCGGCACGCGGGCGTGTGGGGGGCGGGTCAGCCGAAGCGGCCCGCCACGTAGTCCGCCGTCCGCTGGTCCCGCGGGGAGCCGAAGATGTCCTCGGTGGGGCCCGCCTCGACGATCCCGCCGGGGGTGCCCTGCTCGGCGAGGAAGAAGGCGCACTGCTGGGAGACGCGGTTGGCCTGCTGCATGTTGTGGGTGACGATCACGACCGTGACCTGCCCGGCCAGCTCCTGGATGGTCTCCTCCACCCGGCGGGTGGAGGTGGGGTCGAGGGCGGAGCAGGGTTCGTCCATGAGCAGCACCCGGGGGCGCACGGCCAGGGCCCGCGCGATGCACAGCCGCTGCTGCTGGCCGCCCGAGAGCGCGCCGCCGGGCTGCCGCAGCCGGTCGCGGACCTCCTTCCACAGGCCGGCCCGGGACAGGGACTCCTCGACCAGGACGTCCTTCTCGCGGCGGTTCGCCTTGGTGCCCGTCAGGCGCAGGCCCGCGACCACGTTGTCGTAGATCGACATGGCGGGGAACGGGTTCGGCTTCTGGAAGACCATGCCGATCCTGCGGCGGGCGTCCGTCAGGCGCCAGGAGGGGTCGTAGATGTCCTCGCCCTCGAAGAGCACCTCGCCGCCGAAACGGGCGGCCGGGATCATCTCGTGCATCCGGTTCAGGGTGCGCAGGAACGTCGACTTGCCGCAGCCGGAGGGGCCGATGAGGGCGGTCACCCGGCCGGCGGGCATGGTCAGCGACACCCGGCTGAGCACCTGGTGGGTGCCGAACCAGGCCGAGACGGCGCGGGCGTCGAGCGTGGCGGGGGCGCCGCCGTGGGCGGTGGTCTCCACCGGGGGGAGGACGACCGTGTCGGTCAGGGACTCGGCTACTTCGGTCATGTCGGACACCTCACAGCAGATTGGGCAGGAGCTCGGTGGTGCGGGTGGCGACCTGGAGGCCGAGCACCGCGACGACCGGGGCGAAGACGATCCAGGTCTGGTGGCGGCCCCACCGGTGCCAGGCCCAGACCGCGGCCACCGCGGCGAGCAGCAGCGCCTGGAGCCACATCACCAGCGGCCAGGGCACCCCGTCGGGCCGGGCCAGCGGCTCCTCGGACGCGGGGAGCGTGCCGGAGCGGATCACGGCGGCCGGGGTCGGGAAGGGCGTGGACGTCAGGTCGGCGTCCACGCGCAGGACTCCGGACGGGACGAAGGGGGAGCCGGTGGCGGTGACCAGGACCAGCCGTCCCTTGCCGGCGGCGAGCGGTGCGGGCGCCGGGTCACCGGCCCGTCGTACGCCGCTGACCTGGTACGTCGCCTTGCCCTGGCCGGTGGTCACAGTGAACGTGTCGCCGGCCGCGAGGGAGGACAGCCCGCTGAAGGGTCCGCCGTAGGCGGCGGCGCGGCCCATCAGGACGCTGGTGCCGGCCTGGCCGGGCATGGGCGTGTCCCGGCGGTGGCCGGGGCCGTCGGTGAGGACGGAGGAGTCGGTGCCCTCCAGGACGACCTGGGTCGTCCCCAGGCTGGGGACGTCGACGATCGCGACCGGCGTGCCGGGGGCGAGCAGCCGGCCGTCCTGGTCGGTCTGGGCGACCGGGGCGGTGCCGAGGGCGAGCTGGTTGCGCAGCTCGTCGAAGGCCGCGTGCTGTGCGGAGTGTTCCTGTGCGCCGCTGATGACCAGCAGCTGTGCGGTGATGCCGAGCAGCAGGGCGGCCAGGCCGAGCAGGCCGCCGCGGGCGAGATGACGGACGGCGGTGACGCTGCGGACGCGGGAGGGCGTCAAGGGTACGGCGACCGTCACGGCGGCCCGCCTCCTTCACAGACAGGGGTGTGCGTACGGGGGTGGGGCCGGTCGGCCGGGGAGACACTCCCTCAGTGGTCTCCCCGGCCGCCGGGCTCCGGAGGGGTCGCGAGGACCCCGGATCAGGTGGACCTGATGACGAAGTTCGCGCCGTTCTTGGCGTTCACCGTCGAGGAGCCCAGGTAGCTCGCGTGCAGGGTGTGGCGGCCCCGGGTCAGCCGGGGCAGCGTGACGGTGACCTTGCCGCCGCTCAGGGTGCCGGTGGCGATCACCCGGGTGCCCTCGTAGATCCGGACGGTGCCGGTGGGCGTGGTGCCGGTGGCGGTGACCTTGACGGTGGCCTTGGCGCGGGCGGTGTGGGCCACGGAGGCCGGGGCGGTGGTCGCGACCGACGGCGTCGCCTTGGTGATCTTCAGGGAGACCGCGGCCGAGGACGCGTTCAGCTGGGTGCTGCCGCCGTAGGACACGGTCAGGCTGTGCGTGCCGACCTTGAGGTGGTTCGACAGAGCGAGGGTGACCGTGCCGCCGCTGAGGGTGCCGGTGCCGAGGGTGGTGGTGCCCTCCTTCACGGTCACCGGGCCGGCCGGGGTGACCGAGTGCGAGCCGGTGACGGTGACGACGACCTTCGGCGTCCTTCCGTACGCGGTGGCCGCGGCGGTCGCCTTGACGGTGCTGGCGTACTTGAGCGCGCCGGTCCAGGTGGCCTCCGCGCCGGTGCCGACGACGGTGGCGGCGGCGACGGTGGCGGTGTAGGTGCCGGTGGCCAGGCCGGTGAAGGAGTACGAGGTGGTGCTCGCCGGCACGTCCTTCGTGGCGACGACGCCGCCGTCCGCGTCCTTCAGGGTGACGCGGTAGTCGGTGACGGGCTGCGCGGGGGCCGGGACCGGCGCGGTCCAGGTCAGGTTGACGCTCGCGTCGCCCACGGTGGCCTGGAGCACGGGCGCGCCGGGCGTGGTCAGGCCCTTGATCTCCAGACCGCCGACCTTGGCGTGCTTGGCCAGGTTGATCGAGCCGTTGTACGACTCGTTCAGGAAGCCGAAGGCCGCGATGACCTTCTCGGCGTTCTCGGAGGCGAGGGCCGCCTCGTGGTCGCCGCTGGTGACGAAGACGTCGTAGAGGTCCTTGTCGAAGAAGACGCTGCTCGTGTCGATCGCGCGGCTCGGGACGACGTTGTAGACGTCCCGGCCGAAGGTGGAGTTCTCGTAGTAGTGGGGAACCGGGGCGAGCTTGCCGTCGACCGTGGTGATCGGGCTGGTGACGCCGCCCGTGTCGCCCGGCAGCTGGACGCTGGCCAGGTGCGCGCCCGCGGCGACCGCGGTGGAGCTGTAGTCGGGGGCGATGCCGTTGTTCTGCGCGATCCAGCTGCCCACGGAGAACGGCACGAGCGAGCCGTCCTGGGTGAGGGCCGTGTTCGCCTGGTTCTCCTGGACGGTCGGCAGGCTGGTGTCGACGGTGTCCTCGGTCAGACCGATGGCCTGAAGGAAGAACTTGCGGGTGCCGGAGTTGGTCTGCGGCAGGACCGGGTGCAGGGTCTGGCCGCCCAGGACGCGCGTGCCGTTGGCCTTGTAGATGTCGAACAGCTGCTGGGACGTCAGCGAGTCCAGGCCGGAGCCGCGGACCGCGATGCCGACCGCGTCCCGCGCGAACGGGATGTAGGTGAGGGCGTTGCCGGAGAAGCTCGGACCGCTGGAGGAGCGGGCGAAGTCGACCTGGCCGCTGATGGCGACACCGTTGTTGTTGGGGAACTTGTCACCGGTGAGGGACATGCTCAGCGCCGTGCGGCCCGCTCCGGAGCCGTTCGGGCGGTTGAAGGACGCACCGCCCGAGCGGGTCTGGATCGTCGACGAGCCGATCGCGTCGTAGGAGGCGATGCCCGCGCCGGTCGCCGACTTCACGGCGGTTCCGGAGTAGTCCTTGCCGCCCACGGTGTCGCCGGCGAGGGCGTTGAGCACGTCCTGGGTGGTGTCGGAGCCCACGCCGACCAGCTGGCGGAAGGTCCCGGCGGGGGTGGGGTCGGCGTACGCCGGGCTCGCGAGAGCCACACCGCCGGCCACCACTGCGGCGGCGACGAGCGCGGCCGTGGAGCGCGTTCTGCGCATGGAGAGTCTCCGTGACTGTGCGAAAGGGGTGGAGAAACAGGTGGATCGATCTGGCAGGGTGGTGCGGGCCGTCCGCCCCGACTGTCCTTCGGGGCGGGCGGCCGTCCGTGGGGAGCGCCGCCCGAGGGGGCGCTCAGGGCCGCAGGAGTCTCCGCAGCCGTTCGGGCAGGGCGAGTTCCGGTACGACCGTCACCGTGCGGCCGCCGGGGAGCGGCAGCCGCAGCGGCAGGCGCAGCCGGCCGCCGCCCGCGAAGGGCGCGCCCACCCCCGCCACGGCGCCGAGGGCGGCCCCGACGGGCACGGCGTAGCGCAGCGGGTTCGCGGGGTCGGCGGGCGTGGCGCCGGAGGCGGTGGTCGATACGGCCTTGCCGCCGTCGTAGGAGGCCGCACTGCTCGGGGTGGCACTGGCGCTCGCGCCGGCACCGCCGGTGGTGGTGCCGCCCGCCGTGCCGCCGGAGAGGTCACCGGTGGTGCCGCCCGTGGTCGTGGAGCCGCCGGAGCCGCCGCCCGCGGCCGATCCGTCGCCGCTCCCCGTGGCGGGGGCCTTGTAGTGCAGGAGCGCGTCGGCGGCCCGGGTGGTCCGGGTGCGCAGCGTCCGCGTCAGCGGGGCGTATCCGGCCGGGAGCAGGCCCGGGTCGGCGCCCGTGGTCTGCCCGGTGCCGGCCGCGTACCGCAGCAGGGTCGCGTAGTCCTTGCGGGCGGCGGCGTCGAGCTTCGCGGGGCGTACGGCCGCGTAGACCAGCTGGGCGAGCGGGTAGGCGTCCTTCGCGGTGGCCTTGGCGGGGCTGATCTCGGGGGCGCTCTTGCCGGTGGCGCTCGCCGCGGCGGCGGTCAGGGTGACGCCGCTGGGGGCGACGTAGGTGCCGGCGGCGTTGAGCAGGCGCGCGGTGCGCAGTCCGTACCGGGCGGCGGAGGCCGCGTCCGTGATGGTGATCATGAACCGGGAGCCGACGGTCTGCGGGCCCGAGTTCTTGTACGCCGGCGGGCTGGCCAGCGGGTCCCAGCTCGCCTTCCACAGGCTGTCGGTGCGCAGGGTGTGCAGCGCGCCGGCGTGCATGTCCGCCACGTACGGGTGGAAGTCGATCATGCACTGCTTCTCGGTGGCGCCGGTGCCCGGCGGGATCGTGCACCACGGGTCGCTCTTGGGGTAGGTGTCGGTGTTCGCCGGGTCGAAGGCGAATCCGGTCGGGTTGAGGTCCGTGTTGGTGGTGAAGTACGGGTTGACCCGCATGCCCCAGTCGTCGGACACCCCCGCGAGGAAGCCCCGGGCGTCCTTGTCGGCGACGATCCACTGCCACACCGCGCGGGCCGAGTCGGAGTGGCCGAGCGACGTCAGCAGGTCGGTGTCGGTGGCCGGGGTCTCGGCGACCGACAGCTCCGCGAACTCCGGGTTGAGTGCGATGAACTCGGGGTCGCTCGCGAGGCCGGCCGGGTTGTTCCTCGCCCAGCCGTAGCCCTGGGCGGCGGTGGAACCGATGACCGCTCCCCAGGGCGAGTTGCGGTAGGACTCGGTGAGCAGCTTGGCCACCAGACGCGGGTTGAGGTCGATTGACTCGATCTTGCTCCCGGCGAGTCTCTGCGTGGCCTGGGAGGCGGTGGCCTTCGGTCTGCGTTCGATGGTGAAGCCGATGACGGTGCCGGAGAGCGCGGTGGGTGCGTAGACGGTGGGGTCGTCCGGGGCGCTCGTGCCCGCGTCGGCGCCCAGCGCGCGGGTGGTGAAGGCGAGTCCGGAGGAGCCGTCGTTGCCGAGGCGGGCGCGGGTGTCGGGTTCGCCGAGTTCGGTGTAGCCGTAGACCTTTCCGGTGGCGCACAGGGCGGTCTGCCAGCTCGTCATGGCGTCGGCGGCCAGTTCACTGCCGGTGGTGGCCCGTTCGTCGGAGCCGAGGGCGCAGTTGGTGCCGACCGGGTTGAAGTGCAGCGGGATCGCGACGCGGTTCTTCCAGTTGGTGGAGGAGACCGGGGAGCCCGCGTTGACCTGGCTGTGGTCCGCGTACGGCTTGCCGTCGAGGTCGAGGTGGCCCTGCGGGACGATCACCAGCCAGCAGCTGCGCGGCCGGGACACGCCGTCCGTCTTGACGACGACGCCGCAGCCGAGGTGCGGGGCCTCGTTGGCGGTCTGCACCTCGAAGAACTCCTTGCCGGTGCCGTCGGCGCCGGTGCGGGCGAAGTCGATCTCGTTGGTGGTGTTGCGGTTGAAGTAGGGGTTGTTCTGGGTGTTGGAGGTGACGGTGGCGCCGCTGACCGGCTTGAACGGCACCTCGCCCGGGGCGTTGGGGTTGGTGGCGCCGTAGCGGTCGTCCTGGCCGTAGTTGGTGGGCTCGGCGCTGTAGAAGACCCGGCGGGTGTCGTCGTAGTCGTTGCCGGGCCAGCTGCCCCGGTCCGTGGTCGGCGAGGCCCCGTACTGGCACTGGGTGCGCGAGGGGCCCGGGTTGGCGGGGACCGTGCCGTCGTCGTCGCCCCAGCACTGCATGATCTGCACGAAGTCCGTGTCGAACAGGGTGCCCGCGAAGGTGCTCGGGGTGCCGCCGCTCCAGGAGACGGTGACGGCCTGGCTGGTGAGGTCGGCGGTCTGGGAGACCGTGAACCTCATGTCCCGGAACTCGCCGCGCCCGGAGACGGTGACGGCGGAGGACGAGGACGAGGAGGGGGCCGCGGTCGCGGGCGGGGCGGCCTGGGCGACCGCGAGCCCGGCGAGGGCGCCCACGGCGGCACCGGCGACGAGACGCAGAAGGGTCCGGCGTACGGCGTTCATCGCGTGCCCCCGTTCGAGGAGCCGCCGCCGCGCAGCAGCCGGGAGACCAGCGAGGGCAGCAGGATCAGGGCGAGGACGAGGAACGCGGCGAGCAGCATCAGCGTCTGGGTGGAGGTCCAGCCGGTGTGCCCGGCGATCGCGACGGGCTGGGCGAGGGCGACCGTGCCGTCGGCGGTGGTGGCCGTACCGCCGCCGGAGCCGTTCGCCGTGCCGCCGCCCGGGCTCAGGGTCTGGCCGGTGTCGGGGTCGACGGACGGCTGCCCGGCGGAGCCGGACGCGCCCGTGCCGCCGCCGGCGGCCGTTCCGCCCGAGGCGCCCGCGGCGCCACCGGTCGAGCCGCCGGCCGCCCCGCCCGCACCGCCGTCCGCGCCGGTCGCCTTGGCGCCGCCACTGCCGGTGGTGCAGGGCGCGGCGCCCTTCTTGTCGCAGTCCTTCGGGTAGGGCGCGGTCTCGGCCAGCTTGTTGCGGCCGTTGGTGGTGAAGGTCGGGTTGTTGCAGTTGCGGATGTTGATGTTCTGCGCCTGCACACCGGGGATCCGGCGGATCTGGGCGAAGCCCGCCTGCACCAGGTTGATCGGCAGCGGTGAGTAGCCGAGGTCGGGTGCCTGCTGCTGGCCCTGGCACATGAAGTAGTAGGAGAACGCGCCGAGCGTCTTGCCCTTGGCCTTGGTGAAGGTGCCCTGCACCTTCAGCGGCAGGATCATGTACGAGTAGCTGGACAGCGGGTAGTTGCGCCGGTCGCTGTCGTTGTAGACGCCGTCGAGCTGCTGGGTGAGGTAGTCGGCGGAGTTCCGGTTCGTGTTGATCTTCGCCTTGAGCAGCGAGACCGCCACGTTCTGCGGGGTGGGCTCGGTGTAGTAGCCGGCGTGGTTGAGGACCTTGGCGACCGGATAGTGCGCGTTGAGGGCGTAGGAGTAGTTGACGTAACCGATCGCGCCCTCGCCGTAGTTCTGGGCGACGTACCCGGCGACCCCGAGGTCACCGGACTGGGCGATCATGCCCGAGACCGTCGGGTAGTACGAGGTCTGCCCGCACGCCCCCGAGCGGCCGACCCTGGCGCAGTACGCCTGCCACAGTGCCTTGTGCTGGTTGGCCATCCACATCGTGAACTGGGCGGTCGAGCCGGAGCCGTCGGAGCGGACCACGGGCACGATCGGGCGGTGCGGGAGCTGGAGTCCCGGGTTGTCCGCCTTGATCACCGGGTCGTCCCAGGTCTTCACGGCCCCCGTGAAGATCTTCGTGACGACGTCGCCGGAGAGGCGGAGGTTGGTGACCCGCTTGCCGTTGACCGTCAGGTGGTACATGAAGACGGTGCCGCCGGCGACGATCGGCATGTAGGCGTACGACCCCTGCGCGGGGCGTTCGGCCGCGCTGCCGTCGGTGGGGTTGGTCTGGAACGGGATGTCGGAGACGGCGAAGTCGACGGTGCCGGAGAGGAACTGGCGGCGGCCGTCCGACGAACCGGTGCCGGCGTAGCTGATGCGCATGCCGTACTGGTTGACGGCCCTGCGCCATTCGTCGACCGCGTTCTCGGCCCAGGTCGAGCCGGCGCCGGCGATGGGCGTGTAGGTGTCGGCCTGGGCGGGGGCGCCGGTGAGGGCGCCGAGGATGCCTATGAGTGCGGCCAGGATGCCGAGCCGTCTGAGGGCGGTGATCATCGGTCGCTGTCTCCGTTGTCGGATGCGGGTTCGTCGGAGCTGGTCGCGCCCTGCGGCAAAGCCGCGGACGGGTACGGTCCCGCGCCCCTGAGGTGGGTGATGCCGGCGAATCTTTCGGCGTCGCGGCGGGACGCTCGCGCCGTTCTGCGTGCCTGGCGTTTCGTCTGGTGGCCCGGACCCCTGCCGCCGATCACGCGGGCGATCGCGAAGAGGATCAGGACGATGGCCATCAGGACCGCCGCCGAGCCGAAACCGCGGGCGATCATCGTGGGCTCGGGGGACTTGACGAAGTTGAAGACGGCCAGCGGGAGGGAGACCATCGGGCCGTTCGTCGGGTCGGCGTTCAGGGCGGCCGTGAAGCCGGCGGTCAGCAGGACCGGGGAGGTCTCGCCGATACCGCGCGCGGTGCCGAGGATGACCGCCGTGGCGAGGCCCGAGCGGGCCGTCGGCAGGACGACGTGCCACACGGTCCGCCAGCGGGGGGCGCCGAGGGCCTCCGCCGCCTCCGTGAGGGTGCCGGGGACCAGGCGCAGGACCACGTCCGAGGCGCGGATCACGATCGGCAGCATCATCACGCTGATCGCGAAGCCCGCCGCCAGGCCCGACTTCTGCATGCCGAGGCCGAGGATCCAGACGGCGTACACCATGAGGCCGGCGACGATCGAGGGCAGCGCGGTCATCGCCTCGACGATGGTGCGTACGAACCGGGAGAAGCGGCCGGGGATCTGGTTGAGGTACACCGCGCAGGCCAGGCCCAGCGGGACCGTGATGGTGAGCGCGATGGCGATCATGATCAGGGTGCCGAGCATCGCGTGGGCGATGCCGCCGTGGGACAGCGGGTCGAGCGGGCCGGCCGCCTGCATGTCCTGGGTGAAGAAGTTGCCGTGCGGGAGCGCCTCGCGGCCCCGCCAGGCGGTGAAGCCGACGACCAGGACGAGCGCGCTGAAGAGGAGCCCGGCCGCCGTCCACAGGACGACCGTCATCACCCGGTCGCGTACCGCCTGGCCGTCCTCCTCCAGCGCCGTGAGGACGGCGTAGACGGCGAGGAAGGCGGCGTACGCGGTGACGGTGAAGCCGAGGCTGCCGGAGAACGGGGCGATCTCGCCGAACAGCAGGACGGCGACGCACAGTCCGGAGGCCGCGGCTCCGGCGAGGGAGAGGACTCCGGAGCGGGTCAGGCCGCCGATGCGGCGCGGTACGTCCGGGAGTTCCGGGGCCGGGGCGGTGGCCCCGGTGCCGGCCTCGGCCGGCTGGGCGGGGGCGTGGTCCACGACGGTCATCTCATGCCTCGCTCTGTGCGCCGGACCGGGAGCGGGCCACGATGGAGGAGGCGGTGAAGTTGACCGCCAGGGTGAGCAGGAACAGCGCCAGGCCCGCTGCCATCAGCGCCGACATGCCGAAGGTGGAGGCGTCGCCGTAGTGCAGGGCGATCAGCGAGGAGACCGAGTTCGAGCCGGTCTGGAGGATGTGCGGCTGGATGGTGAAGACCGGCGAGATGATCAGGTAGACGGCGATGGTCTCGCCGAGCGCCCGGCCGAGGCCGAGCATCGTGCCGCCGATGATGCCGCCCTTGCCGTACGGCAGGACGACCGCGCGGATCATGCCCCAGCGGGTGGCGCCGAGCGCGTAGGCGCCCTCCCGTTCGCCCGCCGGCGCCTGGGCGAACACCTCCCGCATTACCGAGCACTGGATCGGCGCGACCATCAGCGCGACGACGATCCCGGCGACGAAGGTGGAGGCGGTGTAGACGCTGTCCGAGGCGAGCGGCTCGCCGGGCCGGGTGCCGTTGACGGCGAACAGCGGGATCCAGCCGAACCAGGTCGACAGCCAGCGCGACAGGCCGATCACGTGCTGCTGGAGGAAGAACAGCCCCCACAGGCCGTAGACCACCGAGGGGACGGCCGCCATCAGGTCGACCATGGTGACGAGGGTGCGGCGCAGCCCGCGCGGGGCCACGTCGGAGATGAACAGCGCGGTCCCGACGGCCAGCGGTACGGAGATCGTCACCGCGACGACGGCGATCAGCAGGGTGCCGGTGAGCACGGCCGCGATCCCGAAGTTGTGGACGTCCGGCTGCCAGGCCGCGGTGGTGAGGAAGCCGAACCCCCGGGCGCCGAGGGCCTGACCGGCCCTCAGCAGCAGGAACAGGCCCACGGCCGCCATGATGGCGAGGACGGTGACACCGGTGGCCGTCAGCTGGTACCGGAAGATCCGGTCACCGAGGTCCCGGGCCGTGTGCAGCCGTCGAGGAACGGGTCTGTCGGGCTCCGGCGCGCCGGAAACCTCCACTGCGGACGCCACTGCGGTCCCCCTAAAGGAAACGGTGTTCTCCCCATACGGCTTCGTGTTCGAGGCGCGCGGGGAGAGTCAATGGCCGGTTTCTTTCCCCTCAACCCGCCGGATGTGGACATGATGTGAACCGTTCATGTCGTTTTCGTGGGCCGGCTGTGGGGGCGTCGGTCAGAGCGGCTGGGCCGGCCAGTCCAGGAGACGGGCGCCGATGACGGCGGTCTGGAGGGTGTAGCGGTGGGCGGCGTCGGTGGGGTCGACGCCGGTGAGCCGCCGGATCCGGTCCAGCCGGTACGTCAGGGCCCGCACGCTCAGCGACAGCCGGCGGGCGGCCTGGGCCGCGACGCAGCCGGAGTCGAAGTAGGCGGTGAGCGTGGCGAGTTGGGGTTCGGCGCCGCCGCGGGCGCTGGTCAGCGGGGCGAGGACCGCCTGGACCAGGTCGGCCATCGCCTGCCGGTCGCGGGTCAGGACCTGGTAGACGAGCAGGTCGGCGGCGCGCAGCACCGGGTCGGCCAGGCCCAGCCGCCCGGCGAGTTCCAGGGAGTTGAGCGCCTCCTCGTAGGACTGGACGACCCCGCCGGGGCCCGGCTGCGGGCGGCCGATCGCCACCTGCCCGCCGCCGGTCGCGGCCCGCGCCCGCCGGGCGAAGGCGGGCAGGACCTCGTCCCGGTGGCCGGGGGCCACACACACCAGCAGCCCGTCCTTGGTGGTCAGCAGCACGTCACGGTCACCGAAACGGGCGAGCAGCGCGCGCTCCACCGCCCGGGGCACCGGGTCGCCGTCGTCGTAGGCGGCGGGGCCCCGGGCGACGGCGACGGCGTGGGTGTGCGACAGGCTCAGACCGAAGCGTTCGGCGCGCTGCGCGAGGCGGCCGAGGTCGCTGCGGCCGTAGAGCAGGTCGTCGATGAACTCCCGGCGGGCCGCCTCCTCCCGCCGCACCGCGAGCCGCCCGGCCCGTTCGTACCCCTCGGCCAGGGCGTCTATCACCTGGTGTACGGCGGCCAGGGTGGTGTCGGCGGAGCCCGTGGTGCGGGTGGGGCCGGGCGGGACCGAGCGGGCGGCGGCCAGATGGGCGCTGACCAGGGCGCGCAGGCCGTGACCGGCCTCGGCGGCCCGTTCGCCGAGGGCGCGCCGTGACTCCAGCTCGGCCCGGCTCAGCCGGCGGCCGGTGGCCGTGACCTCCGTCAGCAGCCGCGTGTAGCCGTCCAGGTACTGCTCGGGAATCTCCCCCGCCACCACGCCCCCCGCGTTCGTGTTCCGGCAACGAACCGGCGGTCAAGATTGCCCGGTCCGCGCAGTGCGCGGCGCCGTTCGATTCTGGAGGATCGTTGCGCCGGCACCAAGCCAATCAATCATGGGGGAACGACAATGAGAGCCAACCGTGCGGCGCTCGCCCTTGCCGTGGGCGCGCTGACCCCGGCCCTGCTGCTCGCCTCGCCGTCCTTCGCGACCACGGCGACAGCGGCGACGGCCGCTTCCACCACCGCCGGGGACGCGTCGCCGTACGACTCGATGACGGAGGAGGAGCTGCGGATCGCGGTCGCGCGCGTCCTCGCCGACGACAGCGCGGGCAAGGCGGTGCGGCGGGAGGCCGGGAGGGCGCTCGACGGCACCGCCGATGATCTGCGCGCCTTCCTGAAGACGGGTCTCGCGCTCGCGCGGGACGAGGACAACCGGGTGGCGATCGCGCGGCTGCTGGCCGCGCCGGAGAGCGGCAAGGCGGTGCGGAGGGAGGCCGGGAGGGCGCTCGACGGCACTGCGGCGGACCGGGCGGCCTTCCTCGCCTCCGGCTACCGGCTCGCCCGGGCCGAGGACGACCGGGTCGCCGTCGCGAAGATCCTCGCGCGGACCGACATCAGCGCGGCCCTGCGCGCGGCGGCCCAGACCGCCCTGAACGGCACCCCGGAGGAACTGCGTCACTTCCTGGAGGTCGGCCAGTACCAGGTCTAGGACTGCTGCTGGGTGATGTTGACGAGCCAGGTGATGCCGAAGCGGTCCGTGCACATGCCGAAGACGTCGCCCCACATCTGCTTGTCCAGCGGGACGGACACCTCGGCCCCGGCGGACAGCTTCTCCCAGTAGCCGCGCAGTTCGGCCTCGTCGTCGCCGCTCACGCTCACGGAGACGTTGCCGCTGGGGCGGTAGTCCATCCCCGGCGGGGTGTCGGCTCCCATGAGGGTGAAGCCGTTGGGGGACTCCAGCATGCCGTGCATGATCTGGTCCGCCTGCGGGGTGTCCGCCTGGCCGAACTCGCCGAAGGTGCTCAGCCTCAGCGTGCCACCGAAGACGTCCTTGTAGTACTCCAGCGCCGTCCGGGCGTCGCCGTTGAAGCTGAGGTAGGGGTTGAGTCGCGAGGCCATCGCAACCTCCTGGGTGCGAGAGGGGGCAGAAGTGGTCAAAAGGGGCGAATGATCGCCGTGTGGAGCCTAGCGTTCCGCGAGTGTGTCGGCGACGAGGGCGTTGGCGTGGCCGTGTCCCAGTCCGTGCTCGGACTTCAGCCAGTTCACCAGCTCCATGTGCCGGGTCAGCGGCGAGGAGCGGATGAGGTCCTTCCATTCTGCGATCGGCCGGCCGTACTTCTTCTCGATGGACGGGAAGTAGGAGGCGGGGCCCTTGGCTGCGGCGGCGGTCATGGTGGCGCTCCCGTCGGGGGTCGGTGGTGTCATGGGTGGGGACCTGGGGGTCCGGGTGAAGTCATCGGACTCTGACGTGTGACCTGTGTCACATTCGGATGCCGCGGTGATCGGCCCCGATGCGGCAGGCTGGGGTCCGTGAGCAACTCCAGTGACCCCCTTTTCGTCAAGATCTGCGGTCTGAGCACCGAGCGGGACGTCGACACGGCCGTCGAGGCGGGAGCCGACGCCATCGGGTTCGTGTTCTCCGCCAGCCCCCGCCGGATCGACGCCGCCACGGCCGCACGGCTCGCCCGGCGGGTGCCCGCGCACATCCTGACCGTCGGCGTGTTCCGCGCCGAACCCCTCGACGACGTACGGTCCGTGGCCGTCGAGTCCGGCATCCGGGCCGTCCAGCTGCACGGCCCGGAGGACCGGGGCTACTACGCATCACTCGCCACCGGCGGCTGGACGCTGATCCGGGCGGCCGCCTTCGGCGACTCCGTGCCGCGCCGGGGGGAACTGGGCGAGGACCTGCTCCTGCTCGACGCGCCGGTGCCGGGGTCCGGGGTCGCCTGGGACTGGTCCCGCTGGACCCCGGCCGCCGCCGGGGAGAAGTGGCTGCTCGCCGGCGGGCTCACCCCGGACAACGTCCGGGACGCCGTCGCCGCCACCCGGCCCTGGGGCGTCGACGTCTCCAGCGGGGTGGAGAGCAGCCGGGGCGTCAAGGACCCCGCCCTCATCACCGCCTTCGTCAAGGCGGCTCGCGGCGGCTGAGGGCGGGAGTCCGGGAGTCCGGGAGTCCGGGAGCGTCAGTCGAGGGCTCTGGCGGCCACGTCCGGGAGGTCGCTCGTCATGCCGTCCGCTCCCCATCCGGCGACCGTGCGCGCCGCCGACGCGGTGTTGATCACCCAGGGGATGGTCTCCAGCGGCTTGCCGTGCGCGCCCTTGAGCGCGTGCACGGCGGCCACGAAGTCGCCGGAGACCCGCCGGTAGTCGGGGTTGACCTGGTCGGCGTAGGTCGCGTACCCGCGCAGGGCCGCGGCCGTCGGCCGGGCACTGACCAGCACGGACGTCTTCAGCTCCGGGCGTTTGCGGTGGATCGTCCGCACGGCGTTCGTACCGAAGCTCATGACGATCAGCCGGTGGTCGACATGGCCGCCGTCCAGCCAGCCCTTGCGGCCGAGCACGCCGAGGATGTCGTCCTCGATTCCCGGATGCAGATCGGGCTGCTTGATCTCCAGCAGCAGGCTCTGGCCGTTGCGGTCCAGCCGGTCGAGGGTCCGGGCCAGCGTCGGGATACGGGTGCCCGCGAACCGGGCCCCCATCCAGCTCCCCGCGTCCAGACGGGCCAGTTCGGCCGCCGTGAAGTCGCCGACCGGATGGTCCGCGCGGGACGGGAACACCGACTCGACGTCCGTCGTCCGCCTGAGGTCCCGGTCGTGCAGCAGGATCAGCTCACCGTCCCTGGTGCGCTGCACATCGGTCTCCACCCAGTCGATGCCGAGCGCGTCGGCCGCGTCGAAGGACGGCAGGGTGTTCTCGGGCGCGTACCCGGCGGCGCCGCGATGGCCGCTGATCCGCGGGCGGTTGTCGGCGGCAGCGGCGGCCGTTGCGGCCGGGACGGCCGTCGGGGCGAGCAGGAGGGCGGTCGTGCCGAGGGCGACGGCGGTCGCGGCTGCGGTGCTTGCGCGCATGGGGGTTCCTTTCGCCGGCCCCGCTGGGGGACGGCAGGGGTGGTGGGGGTGGTGGGGTGGTGCAGTGACCGACTCGCGGACGATCTCGACGACTTCGATGACTTCGACGATCTCGACGATCTCGACGATCTCGACGATCTCGACGACCTCCGGAACCGGCCCCGGACGCGCGTCGACGCGCCCGTGCCCGTCCCGGACGCGCGTCGGCGCCCGGAGAGGGACAGGGAGAGGGGGAAGAGGGAACGAAAGGGAACGAAAGGGAGCGAAGGGGAGAGGGGGTGAGAGGTGAGGAAGTGGGGACGATGAGCCCCCGCCCGATCACCGCGGACGGATGCCCGGCCCCGGGCCCCTTCGCGTCCGAGTCTGGCCGCGCCGCGAGCCCGGAGCCGATTCTTGCTGGTCCGTTCGAGGCGGCCCGGCGCCGCGCAGCCGCCCGCACCGGCGCTGCCGGACCGGGACGCAACGGCCGTAAGGTGGAGGCATGGCAGCTACCGAGACGGCGCCCCGGGACCGACTGCGGCTCGCCGGCGGGGACGCGATGTGCCCGCAGCGCGGCGCCCTGGAGCACCTCACCAGCCGCTGGGGCACTCTCGTCCTGATCGCGCTGCTCGACCGCCCGTACCGCTTCAGCGAACTGCGCCGGGAGATCGGACGGGTCAGCGAGAAGATGCTGACCCAGACCCTCCAGACCCTGGAACGTGACGGCATGGTCCACCGCGACGCCAAGCCCGTGATCCCGCCCCGCGTCGACTACTCCCTCACGGACCTCGGCCGCGAGGCCGCCGAACAGGTCCGCGCCCTCGCGCACTGGACGGACCTGCGGATGGCCGCCATCGAGAAGGCCCGCGAGGAGTACGACGCGGCGAAGGCCTGACGCTCCGAGCCGCGTTGCGACCACGGGTGCGCCGATCGGTCAGATTCGGAGAAGCGCCCCCCGCCGGGCCGCGGCTAGCGTGAGAGTCATGGACATCACCATTCACACGACCTTCCTCCCGCACGACGACCCGGACGCGTCGCTGGCGTTCTACCGCGACGTCCTCGGCTTCGAGGTCCGCAGTGACGTGGGACAGGGCAAGATGCGCTGGATCACGGTCGGCCCCGCCGGGCAGCCCGGAACGTCCATCCTGCTGGCCCCGCCCGCCGCCGACCCCGGCGTCACCGAGGCCGAGCGGCGCACCATCGCCGAGATGATGGCCAAGGGCACCTACGGGTGGATCCTGCTGGCCACCCCGGACCTCGACGGCACCTTCGAGAAGGTCACCGCCCAGGGCGCCGAGGTCGTCCAGGAGCCGACCGAGCAGCCGTACGGGATCCGCGACTGCGCCTTCCGCGACCCCGCGGGGAATCTGATCCGCATCCAGGAACTCCGCTGAGCCGCACCCGGGGAAGGGGGGTTCCGCCATGTGTCACCCGGGATGGCGACACGCGCTGCTCGCGGCGCGGCGCCTGAGCGACCTCGCGCGGCTGCGCCGGGTCCGGGACCGGATCGACCGGGAGTACGCGCGACCGCTGGACGTCCTCGCGCTCGCCGTGGCCGCGGACATGCCGGCCGGCCTGCTGAGCCGTGAGTTCACCCTCGCGTACGGTGCGTCGCCGTACGCCTACCTGCTGAAACGTCGCGCCGAGCGCGCGACGGCCGCCGGGCTCCTTCGGGCGCCCGGGAAAGGAGACCGGTCATGAGCGAGACCCGTCGGCACGAAGGGTTCACCGAAGAGGAACGCGCCGCGATGAAGGAGCGCGCGAAGGAACTGAAGACGGCCACGCGGCGCGGCTCGCGCGGTGCCAAGGCGGACACGGAGGGCGAGGTCCTCGCGAAGATCGCGGAGATGCCGGAGGCGGACCGGGCCCTCGCCGAGCGGATCCACGCGCTCGTCCGGGCGCAGGCGCCGGGGCTTGTGCCGAAGCTCTGGTACGGCATGCCGGCGTACGCCCGGGACGGCAAGGTCGTCTGCTTCTTCCAGAGCGCGCACAAGTTCAAGTCCCGCTACGCCACGCTCGGCTTCAACGACGCGGCGCGCCTCGACGACGGCGGCATGTGGCCCACCGCCTTCGCCCTGACCGAGCCGACCGCCGCCGACGAGGAGCTGATCGGCGCGCTCATCAGGCGGGCGGTGGGCTGAGGGACGCCGGTGTCCGCGGACGGACGCCGTACGGCTGGTCGCGAACGGTCTCACTCAGGCGGAGATCGCCGCACGGGCCCGGTGGTCGGGGCGTGGCGGAGTGACGTGCGCCCGCGCTCTCAGCCGGCGGGCGGGGCCGGCGGCTCGTGCGGGGGCTGCTGCGGGGGCTGGTGCGGAAGCGGCGGGGGCTGCTGGGCCGGCGGGTAGGACTGGGCCTGGGGGTAGGACTGGGCCTGGGGGTAGGACTGGGCCTGCGGGTGCGGGGCCTGCGGGTACGGCTGGGGGTACGCCTGGGGGTACGTCTGCGGGACCGGGCCGGTCGCCCAGGGCTGCGGGTACGGGGTGGGAACGGCGGCGGGCGCGGTGGCCGGGCGCCGGGTGGCGAGCACGGTGAGGACGGAAGTGGCCAGCCCCAGCACACAGGCGACCGTCAGCAGGTAGAAGCCGGGGCCGAAGGTCGTGGACCGGGCGTCGGTGTCCCACTGGGCGTCACCGACCGTGGAGACCGCCACCGTCAGCGTCGTGCCGAACAGCAGCACCGCGCCGGTGACACCAAGCACCCGGGCCAGAGGCTGCCGGCCGCCGGAACCGGTCAGCAGCACGATCCCCGCGGCGACGGCGAGGAGGGCGCCGACGAGCAGCGGGACGCCGTCGAACTGCGTGACCGACTGGGACTTCTGTCCCGGGACCGAGGTGGTGTACGACCACGCCTTCGCGACGGTCCGGTAGGCCGCGGCGCTGCTGCTGCCGCTGCCGATGGTCTCCTTCGACGTGTCGAGCGTGGTGAAGGAACCGGTGAGGGCGAGGGCCGCGCCGACGAGCAACAGCGCGCCGGAGACGCGGTCGGCGGCCGCGCCCGGGGCCGTCGGCGGGCCCGGCGGTCTGCCGTAGGGGACGGGCGGGGGCACCTGGGGGCCGGGTTGCGGCGGTTGTGTCGGTTGCGTCGGTTGCGTCATCCACCGATCGTAGGGAGCGGGGCCGGTGATGATAAGGGCAACAGCACCTGTTTCCCGGGGAGTTCAGCGCGGGCCGGGAGCCGGCGAACGCGGCGTGCCGGATCTGCCGGGCGGGCGGCGTCCGGGTGCTCAGTTCGGCGTCGCGGGGCAGTTCGGCGTCGCGGGGCGGTTCGGGCAGCCGGTGGCGGCCGGTGCCGCCCGTGCCGGGCTCGTCCCGGACCAGGATCCGGGCGGTGACGGCCGCGTCGATCAGCGGCAGCAGCCGGTCGGGGACCAGGCCCTGGACGTCGGCGAGATCGGCTGTCCGCAGGCGCTCTCCTCGACCGGGCCCTGCCCCGTGGTCGACCTCGGCTCCGCCGAGCGCACCGCCATGAACGGCCTCGCCGACGCGCCGCCCGAGGGCACCGGGGCCGCGGCGGCCAAGGAGCCGGTCGGGTCCGTCGACGTGCGGGACGCGTTCACGGGCCACGGCGCGGGCGAGGTCACGGGCGGCCGAGTCCGGGCGGCCGGTCGCCGCCCGGTCGTCGCTCTCAGCCGGCCTGGGCGGCGGCGGGGGCCGCGGTCCGGCGTTCGTTGCGCCAGGACGCCGCCAGGGCGAGCAGCGCGCCGCCCGCCGCGTAGGCGCCGAGCACCCACAGGGCCGCCGTGGTGGCGTGCCCCGAGAAGTACACCGTGTTGCGGACCAGGGTGGTGCCGGCGCCCGGCGGCAGGGCCTGCCCGATCGCGCTCCAGAACCCCGGCAGCAGCGGCGCCGGATAGACACCGCCGGAGCTCGGGTTGCCGAGGACCACGAAGAGCAGGATGACCAGGCCGGTGCCGAGGAGGCCCAGCAGGGTCTGGAGCGCGAGCGCGGTCGCCGCGGAGGCGAGCACCACCAGCGTGCCGATGGCGCTCAGCGCCCAGAAGTGCCCGCCGAGCGCGTCGAACACCGGACCGACGATCACCGCTCCGGCGATCCCGGACACGGCCGCGTACAGCACGAGGACCGCGAGGCGGATCAGGGTGCGGTGCCGGTTGGCGGGGCGGGAGCCGGCCGACATGCCCATGATCGTCGCGGTGAGATAGCCGCCGATCACCCAGCCCAGGACCAGGTAGAACGAGGTCATGCCGCGCCCGTCGCCGGAGTGCGGGGCCCGGATGTCCGTGACGGTGATCTGCCGCTTCTGCGCCGCCTCTATCTTCTGGGCGATCAGGGTGGCGGTCTGCGACACCGAGGGCCCGCCCGCCGAGGCGACCAGCAGGGTGTCCTTCGTGCTGGTCGCGTCGAAGAGGAACGCGGCGTCCGCCTCGCGGGTGAGGACCCGGCTGCGGGCGGCCGCGGCGCTCGGCGCGGCGGTGGCCTCGACCGGCTCGCCGTCCAGCGCGTTGAGCTGCGCGACGATCTTCGCGGCCGCCTGCTGCGGGGCGGCGACCGCGACGGGTATGCGGTGCGGTGTCGGGGAGTGGAAGGCTCCGACGTACGACACGACGAAGGCGAGCTGGACGAGCAGTCCGCCGAGCACGAGCCCGAAGGCCCGCAGGGTGACGGCGTCCTTGAACTCGGCTGCGAGACCGGGGGACTTGGCAGGGGCGGGGGCGGCTGAGGGTTCGTTCACGGCCGCATGATCGCACGACCGGGTGAACCTGCCATTCCGTTTGACGGACGGCTACTGTCTCCGCGGCGGAAGCGATCACCGGCTGCGAGGAGCGATCTCACGTGGAGACCGAAGTGGACCTGGACCGTGCCCTGGAGGTCGCGAGCGAGCTGGCGGCCTGGGCCTCGGAGACGATCCGCGGCGCCCGCACCACCGCCGTACGGCAGAAGGCGAGCCCGGCGGACATCGTCACCGACACCGACGAGGCCGTGGAGCGGCACGTCCGCAGGGTGCTCGGCGAGGCCTTTCCCACCCACGGCATCGTCGGCGAGGAGTACGGCACCACGGAAGGCGCCCGCTCCGCCCCGACCTGGGTGGTCGACCCGGTCGACGGGACCTCCAACTTCGCGCACGGCATCGGCTGGTGCTCCTTCTCCCTGGGCCTGGCCGCCCCCGACGGCACCCCGCTGCTCGGCGTCGTCGCGGACCCCTGGCGCGGCGAGACCTTCACCGCGATCCGCGGCGGCGGCGCCCGTCTCAACGGCGTCCCGGTCCACGCGGCCGACCACACCACCCTCACCGGCCACCTCTTCCTCACCGAGTGGGCGGCCCACGCGCACTGGCCCGGTCTGGACGCCCTCCTCGCCGCACTCGCCGAGCGCCACTGCACGGTCCGCGTCATGGGCTCCACGGCCCTGTCCCTGGTCCAGGTCGCGGCGGGCCGCGCGACGGCGGCGGCGATCGGCGAGTTCCACCACGTCGACGGCCTCCCGGCCCTGCTGATCGCCCAGGAGTCCGGAGCCATCGCCCATCCCGCCCTCCCGCCCTACGACACCCCCCTCCTCCTCACCGCCCCGGGCGCGGCCGGGGAAGCGACCGCCCTGTGGCGGAAGGCGGGCGCGGACCGCCGCCGGACGGGGTGAACACGCGGGCTAGGGCCTGTCTGACAATTCCCGTCTGCCCGGCGACGCCATGCACGCCCTCTCGCCGCACCGGCCCCAGACCCGAGTACACCAGTACGCAGGCCTGGGGCCGGCACACCGAGAGCACGCACCTGACGCCGCCGGGCCGCCCTTCGGGCGACGACGCGAATTGTCAGACAGGCCCTAGGCTCCCGGCCTTCGGAAGGTCACCTCGCGACGGGTGGCCTCGTCGATCTCCTCGGTGGTGAGGAGGGGGGTGGCGCGGGTCTGGAGGCCGCCGCCGGCCTTGACGGCGAGGGCGACGGCGGCCATGTCGACGCGGTCGGGGAAGTCCACGATCAGGATGGCGTCCGCCTCCCCGAAGGCGTAGTAGATGGCCTCGACCGAGCCGCCGAGGCCGCCCACGACCTGTTCCACGGCGGCGCGCCGCCCGCTCGCCCCCTCCTTGAGCAGCCCCTTGGCGCCCTCTTGTGTGTAGGTCGCCTGGATGAGGAACTTCGGCATCGGGACGCTCCCTGACCCTCGCTTGTCCGTACGGGTACGTACAGTGCCCTTCCCCCGGACACCCGGCCCGTTCTGCCTCCGGCGCCGGATTCACCCGGTAGCAGCCACGCTCTCCGGGGCCGCCCGGCGTCCGCCCGGCGGCCACCCGTGTCATCCTTCCTTCGTCCGTGTGTCGGAACCCCGACACCCTGTTCGACATCAGGCAGGTGGACAGGGCACGGCGCACGGATGACACGGGGGCAACGCGGTGAACAGGTGGATCAGGGGGGCGGCACTCGTCTGCGCTCTTCTCGCGACGGGTGCGACGACGGGCTGCGGGACCGAGTCGCGGGCGGACGCCCGGCCGGCCACGCCCTCCGGCTCCCCCTCCCCCTCCGCCTCCGGACGGCACTCGCAGCCCTCCGGTGACGGGAAGCAGGCCGCGCGGGCGGCCGTCGAGGCCGCCTACCGCAGGTGGGGTCTGAAGCCGCTGGCCGCCCCGCCGGCCCCGCCCGCCGTGAAGCCGGTGCGGCTGCGGGCCGACGGCGGGCCGGTACCGGTGATCAGCGAGATACCCACCCAGCAGAAGATCGTCTTCCTCACCTTCGACGACGGCGCGGAGAAGGACCCGGAGTTCGTCACGATGATGCGGGAGCTGAAGGTCCCCTTCACGATGTTCCTGACCGACGCCGCCATCCGCTCCGACTACGGCTATTTCAAGAAGCTCCAGGCCCTCGGCAACGGCGTCCAGAACCACACGTTGACCCACCCCGACCTGCGCACCCTCGGCGCGTCCGCCCAGAAGCGGGAGATCTGCGGCCAGCAGACCAGGCTCAAGGAGGAGTACGGCACCGCCCCGCGGCTGCTGCGTCCCCCCTACGGCAACTGGAACGAGGACACCCGGGCCGCCGCCGCCTCCTGCGGCCTCGAGGCGATCGTCCTGTGGCGCGAGTCGATGCAGATCAAGAACATGCAGTATCAGTCGCCCACCGGGAAGCTCCACCCGGGCGACATCATCCTGGCCCACTTCCGCGGCCCCTCCGAGCTCAAGGGCACGACCATCACCGAGATGACGGCGAACCTCCTGCGCCACATCCGGGACCAGGGCTTCACGGTCGCGGCCCTGGAGGACTACCTCTAGGGCGGGTCGCGCCTTCGCACGAATGGCCGAATCGCACCGGCATCCATGCGCACTTCCGGTTTGTCCTACAGGGCAACTCACTTGCCCGCAGGGGAAGTTCACCGCGCCTGGAGGATCCGATGCACCATCGCCTCGTCGTCTCGGCCCTCATCGCCGCCCTGTGCGGCACCACACTGGCCGGCACCGCCACGTCCGCCTCGGCCACGTCCGCCTCCGGCACGACCGCCTCGGCCACGTCCGCCTCAGCCACTACCACCACCTCCGCCGCCACCACCGCCTCGGCCACTACCGCCCCGGCCGCCGCCGTCGACTGCCGCAGGGTGAAGTGCGTGGCGCTCACCTTCGACGACGGGCCGGTCGCCGACACCCAGCGGCTGCTGCGGATCCTGAGGGAACGGCACGTGCCGGTGACCTTCTACCTGGTCGGCAAGAACGTCCAGCGGTACCCGGCCACGGCGCGCGCCGAGGCCGAGGCCGGTCACCAGATAGGCAACCACAGCTGGGACCACGCCGATCTGACCAGACTCAGCCGCGCGGCCGTCGCATCGGAGATCTCCCGCACCGACACGGCGATCAAGCAGGCCACCGGCAAGAAGCCCACCACCTTCCGCGCCCCCTACGGCGCCCAGAACGCCACCGTCCGGGCCGCCGCCGCCCGGCCGCTGGTGCACTGGAGCGTCGACACCCTCGACTGGAAGTACCGCGACACCGCACGGCTCATCAGGGTCGTCAAGCGGGACACCCGGCCCGGGGACATCGTCCTCATGCACGACATCCACCGGACGACCGTCGACGCGGTGCCCGGCATCATCAGCGGCCTCACGGCCCGCGGCTTCCACTTCGTGACGGTGGACCAGCTCTTCGCGCCGCGAACGCTGCCCTCCGGCAAGGTCACCTACGACAACCGCCGCGCCTACCGGCCGTGACCGCTCGGCGAGGGCGGTGGGGCGGGCGGTTCAGGCGGGCTGCCAGAGTTCGATCCGGTTCCCCTCGGGGTCGGTCACCCAGCCGAACCGTCCCACCCCCTCCATGTCCTGCGTCTGCTCGGCCACGTCCGCCCCCTCGGCGCGCAGCTGCGCGAGCATCGCGTCCAGGTCGCGGACCCGGAAGTTGAGCATGGTCTGCTGGGCCGGGTCCCCGAAGTAGTCGGTCCCGGCCTCGAACGCCGCGAACACCGTGGGCCCGGCCTGCTGGCTCCACACGCCGTCGGCATCGGCGTCCAGCCCCAGGCAGTCCCGGTACCAGGCGCTCAGACCCACCGGATCCGCGGCCCGTACGAAATATCCACCGATCCCCAGCACACGTTCCATGAGTCCATCCTGGCAGCGCGGGGGCGCCGGGGGAGTCAGGGCGCGCAGCCCCGGACCGCCCAGGCGCGGGCGCTGAGGCGGAGGGAGCCGTTCGTGGCGCGGGGCAGGGCCGCGGCGGCGAGTGCGGTGCGCAGTTCCTCCCGGTGGTCTGGGGGAAGGGCGGCGACGTACCCCGGGGCGGGCCCCTGGCCCGAGAGGAACGGGTCCCACAGGTCGGGGAACCCGGTGAACACGGTGGGGACCGAGACCGGGCGGACGGAGACGCCGGTGAGGCCGGCGTCCGCCCACAGCGCTCGCAAGGGCTCCGGCCGGCAGAGCGGGAATCTGCGTCCCTCGTCCAGCGGGGCGGCGGAGGGGTCCCGTGCGACGGCCGTGTCCCAGAAGAGACGGAGCAGGTCCATGCCCTCGGCGTAGTCCCACACATAGGCCGCGACCGCGCCGCCCGGCCGGACGGCGCGGGCCATCTCGGCCACGGCCCCGGCCGGATCGGGCAGGAAGTTCAGCGCCAGTCCGCTGACGGCCACGTCCCATGCCGCGTCACGCACGGGCAGGGCCATCGCGTCGCCCACCAGGAAGACCGCCGGGGAGAGGGCCCCGGCCTCGGCGGTGCCCACGAACGCCTCCGACCGGTCGACGCCGAGCACCACGCGGGGCCGGCACCGGGCGCCGACCACCGCCGACAGCACACCGGTGCCGCATCCCACGTCGAGCCACCGCAGCCCGTCCGGGCGGTCGAGCCACGCCACGAACTCCTTCGCGACGGCCCGGCTCCAGCGCCCCATGTACCGCTCGTACGCGGCCCCGGACGCCCACACCTCGAAGCGCTGCCCGTCCATACTGATTTCCCACCGAAGTTACTTTCGCCCTCTTCTATTTTAGGCCCCGAGGCGTACCGCTTTCGGGGCACGCGGATACCCGAACACCGGCATCTCACTCTCCGATGGGCCTCGTTAGAAGGTTGTGACACACACGGAAATGCCTACGGTCGGAAACCGCCGCTCGATCATCACCTTTCCTGTGAAATCCGATGAAGGGGATGTCTTCCTCGATGATTGTTCGGATCTACTCACCGATTTTCTGAGAAGTCTGAGTCACATCCAGAGCGAGTATCTGCGGGCGATGGCCGGACTGTAGGACCTGTGTGATGGATGGCTTTTACAACGAAGAGATGTCCTACGATCCCTCGTTCACGACGATCGAGATGCAGTGGGATCCGGCCGAGGAACTGGCCCAGCTGCTGTCCGGAGGGACCGCGGCCGGAGCGATCCCCGAGCCGGGGCCCCCGCTCAGGCCGCACGGCAGGGCAGGGCACCGGAAGATGCGCCGGCACCTCCCGGCCGAGCCCGGCCGGCTGCCCGAGCACCGGCGCAACGCGCACGTCACGATCCTGATCGCGATGATCTCGGTCTGCGCGGTCTGCATGCTGGGCTGGTCGTTCACCTACTCCTATGCCCAACTCCGCGGCACCGCGTCCTCCGTCCTTCCGGACAGACTGGCGCAATGGTGGCCGCTGACGGTGTACGGGCCGTGGCTGGTGGCCGCCCTGTCGGTGCTCCGGGCCACGGTGCAGGGGCGGAGCGCACGGGGTTCCTGGGGCGTTCTGCTGGGTGCCTCGGCGATGGCGGTCAGCCTCTGCATCAGCCACGCCTCGCATTCCCTGCTCTCGCTGGTCATCTACGGAATTCCGCCGATCACCGCGCTGGTGTGTTTCTGGGAGATCGTCGGCCAGGTCTCACCCACGACGGCCAAACCCCGCCACGCCGCCGACGAGCGCCCGCGCTGGGCGGCCGGCAGGGCGAACATCGCCTGACGCCACCCGGGTTCCGGCCGGAGGAGACGGCTGCCGTGCGAGCCGATCCGGTGGCCGCTCTCCTCCGCTGCCGGCCGTACGGCGGACGACGCCGGGCGCGGGGCTGTTACCGTCGTTGTCGTGTCGAGCGAGTCGGCCGGCGCGCGGCCCGCCCCGGCCCGGCAGATGTGGCCGCTGTACGCGGCCGGGTTCACCACCGCCTTCGGTGCGCACGGCGTCGCCGCCAGCCTCGGCGGCCGCACCGGCGACGCGGTCACCTCCCTGCTGGTGCTCGGCGGGCTGCTCGCCCTCTACGACGGCGCCGAGGTCGTCCTCAAGCCGCTGTTCGGCAGCCTCGCCGACCGCGTCGGCGCCCGCCCCGTGCTGCTCGGCGGGCTGGTGGCCTTCGCCGGCGCGTCCGCCCTGTACGCCGTCGCCGACAGCCCCGGCTGGCTGTGGGCCGCGCGCCTCGGCCAGGGAGCCGCGGCGTCGGCCTTCTCGCCGTCGGCCTCCGCGCTGGTCGCCCGGCTGAACCCGGCGGCGAAGCGGGGGCGGGCCTTCGGCGGCTACGGCTTCTACAAGTCCCTCGGCTACACCCTCGGCCCGCTGCTCGGCGGTGTGCTGGTGTGGGCGGGCGGACTGCGCCTGCTGTTCGCCGTCCTCGCGGTGCTGGGCGCGGCGGTCGCCGTCTGGGCCGGGCTGGCCGTGCCCGTCGTACCGCCGCTGCCCAAGGCGCGGCAGACCCTCCTCGACCTGGCGCGCCGGCTGGCCGACCCCGTCTTCCTCGCCCCGACGGCCGCGCTCGCCACGGCCACCGCGGCGCTGTCGGCCGGCGTCGGGTTCCTGCCGGTCTCGGGCCGGGCCGCGGGGCTCGGCCCCGTGGCCACCGGGGCGGCGGTGGCGGTGCTCGCCGGGTGCGCGGCCGTCGTCCAGCCGCGCGCCGGACGCGCGCTGGACGAGGGCCGCCTCACCACCCGGACCGGTCTCGCCGCGGGGCTGACGCTCACCGCCGCGGGGCTGGCCTGCGCGATGCTGCCGGGGCTGACCGGCATCCTCCTCGCGGCGGTGCTGACCGGCGCAGGCACCGGTCTGATCACCCCGCTCGGCTTCGCCGCGCTGGCCGCGCACACGCCCGCGGAGCGACTCGGCCAGACCATGGGCGCGGCCGAACTCGGCCGCGAACTCGGTGACGCGGGCGGCCCCTTGCTCGTCGCCGCCGTCGCCTCGCTCACCACCCTCACCTACGGCTTCGGGGCGCTCGCCGCGCTGACCGCTCTCGCCGCGGCGGCCGCGCTCGCCCACCGCCGCCCGCCGCCGTCGTGACCCCGGTCGGCCGCCGCACGCGGCATGCGCCCAACTCTGGAGTGCCCAGAGGCACTTGGGGAAGCCCGGCAGCCGTCCGGCCCGGCGGACGGGACCCGGCGGCCGCTGGAAAAAGTTCCCCCGGCACACCCAACCTTCCCGGGGAAAAGCCCCTCTTGAGAGGCGCAGGCGCGCACTGACCTCGCGCGCCGATTCGTTTACGAGGGGATCCCGAGACTTCATGAAGAGCAAGCTGACCGCCGTGACCCTTGCGGCGATCGTCGTCGCCGGTACCGCCGCTGCCGCCCTTCCCGCTTCGGCCGCCGTGAAGGCCGCGCCGACCCGCTGCCACACCGCCGACCTGAAGGCCGGTTTCGCGCTGGGCGACGACGCGAAGCCGGAAATGGGGCAGACCGACAAGCAGACGCAGGCGTACATCTGGTTCACCAACAAGAGCACGCGCACCTGCACCCTGTCCGGCTTCGCCGGTGTCGACATGGTCGGCGCCCAGAAGACCGACGGCACCTGGTCGCTGGCCCGCTCCTCCAAGGCCCCCGCCAAGCTGGTCCTGGAGAAGGGAGACACGGTCGACTTCGGCATCACGCTGCTCCCGGTGGCCGCCTCCACCCCGAAGGCGCAGAAGTTCGTCCCGGCGAAGTTCCTGGTCACCCCGCCGAACGAGACGGCGCACTTCACCCTGACCTGGCCCTTCGGCGGCCAGATCCTCAAGCAGGACGCCGCCACCCACCCGGGCACCTTCGTCGACCCGATCGGGCAGTAGCCGGCCCGGCCCGGCACGGCGAGCGGGACGTCCGGCACCGGCCGGTACCCGGGAAGGGCCACCCCGCCACGGGGCGGCCTTGCGACGGAGTCCGGGTGCGTCTCCACCACGGCCGGCCCAGCGAGCCGGGCCACCGCCGTCAGCGGCAGGGCACGCGACCGTCATGGCGAGGCCACCGCGGTGACGGCCTCCAGGCGGTCGCGGCGGACCGTCTCGCCGTGGCGCCGGCCGTCTCCCGGCCCGTCGGCCGCAGCGGAACGGCCCGGCGCCGGGCCGTCGTCCGGGCGACCCGTGAGGTGGCCGACTACCCGGGCGCGCCGACCGGACGGTCGCGGGTGATCACCGCGACGGTGACCCGGGCGTCCGGCTCAGGCGCGGGACGCGGGGACACGGGAGGCCTCCGGGCCGCGGCGGGCGAGCAGGGCCAGGCACGCGGCGGCCGTCTCCTCGACCCCGATCCGCAGCAGCCGCGGGTCGGGGTGGTCCCCGTGCGGGTCGCCGGGCGGTCCGGCCCGCCACAGGGCGAGGTGCCGGCCGGTGCGGGGCGGCCCCCACAGCCGCGGGGACACCGGACCGAACAGCGTGACGGACGGCGTGGCGTGGGCCACCGCGAGGTGCGCGAGACCGGTGTCCCCGCTCACCACGAGCGCGGCACGGGCCACCAGCGCCGACAGCTCGGGGAACGCCAGCCCGCCCCGCAGGACGTCCTCGGCGGGCAGGCGGACGCCGTGGGCGACCTCCAGGACCAGCGCGTCCTCCCCGGGGCCGCCGGTGACGACGACCCGGTGACCGGCCTCCCGGAGCGTGTGGGCGAGGCGGGCGAAACGCGCGGCCGGCCAGCGCCGGGAGGCGGCCTGCGCGCCGGGATGGACCACGACGGCTCCGGGCGCCGGGGACGCCGTGGCCGGTACGGGCAGCCGTACGTCGTCCGGGTCCGCGGCGATGCCGTACGCGGCGAGGAAGTCGCACCACCGCTCGCGCTCGTGCTGGTCCGGCCGCCATACGGGCGGACGGGCCAGGGAGGGATCGGGGTGGGCGTAGGCCAGCAGCCGGCGGGGGGAGAGCACGGCCAGCGCGTCGCGGCTCTCGGGGCCGTTTCCGTGCAGGTCGACCGCCACGTCCGGCGGCCCGCCCCGCCAGCCCTCCAGCACCGGCACCCCCCGGTGCGGCGCCTCGGCCGGCAGGACGGCGTCCACCGCGCCGGTGGCCGACGCGGCCTGGGCGAGCGCCGCCGGAAGGGCCAGCACCACCCGGTGGCGGGGGAAGGCGCGCCGCACGCCCCGCAGCGCGGGCACCCCGGCGAGCAGATCGCCCAGTCCCAGCGCGCGCAGCACCAGCACCCGGGGCGGCGCCGAGGTCACCGCGGGCGCCCGCTCGGCCGGGGGCCCGCGGCGGCCCGCCGGGCCAGGCCCGTGGTGGAACGGCCGTCCAGGTAGGGGAACAGCACCACCTGTCCGCCCCAGCTCTCCACCAGCGACGTCTCCGGCAGCCGGGTCAGCGCGTAGTCGCCGCCCTTGGCCCAGATGTGCGGGCGCAGTGCCGCGAGCAGCCGCTCCGGTGTGTCCTCGTCGAACACGGCGACCTCGTCCACGCACTCCAGGGCCCGCAGCACCCGGACCCGGTCCGCCAGGGCGACGAGCGGCCGTCCGGAGCCCTTGCGGCGGCGCACGGAGTCGTCGGAGTTGACGCACACCACCAGGCAGCCGCCGGCGGCGACGACCGTGCCGCCCGCCGCCCTGACCCGGGCCGCCGTGCCGAGGGCGCCGTCCAGCGGCACCCGGTCGTCCGTCGGGTCCGGCCGGGGGACGTCCTCCCACGTCAGCGAGCGCACTCCGCCCTCGCTCACATACCGGGTGGCCGCGTGGACGGCGGCGCGCACCGCCGTCTCGGTCAGTTCGCCGTCGGCCAGCAGCCCGGCGGCGGTCGCCGAGAGCCGGTCGCCAGCCCCGCACGCGTCGCCCGCCGCGGTGACCGGCGAGGGCACCAGCAGCGGGGTGTCCCCGTGCGACAGCAGCGCGCCGCGTCCGCCGAGCGTGACCGCGACGGCCGCGGCCCGCCAGGCCCGTACCAGGGCGCCCGCGTCGCGTGCCGCGCACTGCAACACGGTGGCGTCACCGGCGTCCGACGCGGCGAAGGAACGGGCCTCGGCGGCGGACGGCGTGGCCAGCCGCACCCCGGGCACCGGCGGGCCGCCGCGCGGATGCGGGTCCCAGACGACCGGCACCCGCCGGGCCGCGGCCGTCAGCGCCTCGCGCAGCACGTCGGCGCTCCCGCGGCCGTAGTCGGCGACGAGCACGGCCCCGGCCCGGGAGACGGCCCGCCGCGCCTCCTCGGTCGCCTCCCGTGCCCGCCCGTCGCCGTCGTCCAGCCGCAGCAGCGGCCTGCCCCCGGCGAGGATCCGGGTCTTGCTGGACAGCTCGCCGGTGAGGGGCAGCCGGACCAGCCGGACCCGGTCGGCGAGCAGCCGGACCAGACGGTCGCTGCTGTCGTCCTCGCCGACCGCGGTCACCAGGGTGACCGGCCGGCCGTCGGCCGCGGCGAGACACGCGGCGAGCGCGGCCCCGCCCGGCCTGCTGGCGCGCCGGGCCCCGCTGACCACCGGCACGGGCGCGTCGGGCGCCAGCCGGTCGGCCCGCCCGCACACGTCGTGGTCGAGCAGGGCGTCCCCCACGACGAGCAGATGCGCCGGGGCGGTCATGGCAGGACCACCCCGTCCGCCACGGCCCGGTCGAAGGAGTCGCAGAGCATGTGGACGGCTACCAGGTGGAGTTCCTGGACGGTGGCCGTCGTCGCCCCGTCCACGCACAGGTGCTCGTCCGCGGTGCCCTCCAGCGGGTTGGGCGCCGGACCGGTCAGCGCCCACACGCTCATCCCGAGCCGGTGTGCCTCCTTCGCGGCGACGAGCAGGTTGGCGCTGGCGCCACTGGTCGACAGCAGCATCAGGACGTCGCCGGTGCGGCCGTGGGCGCAGACCTGGCGGGCGAAGATCTCCTGGACGCCGTAGTCGTTGGCGATGGCCGTGGTGGAGGAGGTGTCGGCGTGCAGCGCGAGCGCCGAGTACGGCGGGCGGTCGTCACGGTAGCGGCCCACGAGTTCGGCCGTGAGGTGCTGGGCCTGGGCGGCGCTGCCGCCGTTGCCCGCGACCAGCAGCCGGCAGCCCGCCCCGAGACGGGACGCCAGAGCGGCGCCCCACCGCTCGGTGACGGCCGAGGCATGGTCGCGGAACTCGCCGAGGGCGTGCATCAGATCGTCGCAGTGGGCGACCTCGGTGGTGTGACTCATCGGACGACTCATCGGACGACTCATCGGACGGCTCCTCGGAGGCTTCCCGTGAGCGAGGGGGTTCCCGCCAGGGAGGGGACGCCGGAGACCGCGCCGTAGACCCGGCCGACGCCGTCGGCCACGCGGTCCCAGGTGTAGTGGGCGAGGACCCGGCGCCGGCCGGCCGCGCCGTACCGGGCGAGGCGCTGCGGATCGCCGAGCAGGCCGCGGATCGCGGCACCGAGGGTGTCGGCGGCCGCGTCGGACGGGACCAGCAGACCGGTGACGTCGTGCTCCACCGTGTCGAGCTGGCCTCCGACGGCCGTCGCGAGCACCGGCGTCCCGCAGGCCATGGCCTCGATCGGGACGATGCCGAACGGCTCGTAGACGGGCACGGACAGCACGAGGTCCGCGTCGGACATCAACTCCGGCATCCGCAGCGGACTCACCCCGCCCAGCAGGGTCACCCGGTCCGACACCCCGCACTCCACGGCGACGGCCCACAGCCGCTCCGCCTCCGGTTCGGCGCCCAGCAGCGCCAGGTTGGGGCCCCCGGCGACGAGGAGTTCGGCGTCGGGCACCTCGGTGAGGGCGCGGATCGCCCGGTCGAAGCCCTTGCGGGGCACCAGCCGGCCGACGGTCAGCAGCCTGCGTCGCGCCCCGTCGGTCCGGCGCGCCCCCTCGGCCGGCCTGAAGTGCTCGGGGTCCACTCCGCAGGGCACCACATGGACGCGTTCCCGCGGCAGGCCCATCGCGGTCAGCTCGGCCACCTCGTCCGAGCAGGTGGCGATGACGGCGGCGCACGCGTGGCCCACGGCCGTCTCGATGCCGATGCGCTGCGGCGGGCTGGTGTCGGCGGCTCCCTGGTACCGCTTCTTCACGGTGCCCAGCGCGTGGTACGTCTGCACCACGGGCAGGCCGAGGTCGCGGGCGCCGCGCACCGCGGCCAGCCCCGACATCCAGAAGTGGGCGTGCACCACGTCGGGCGGGTCCGCCCGCCACTTTCCGGCCAGCCAGTCGCCGAACTCGGGCATGTGGGGCAGGAGTTCGTCCTTCGGTATCGGTACCGGCGGTCCGGCGGGCACATGGACGACCCGCACTCCGTCGTCCGTGTCGACGCGCTCGGGCAGTGCGGGATCGTCCCGCCGGGTGTAGACGACGACCTCGTGACCGCGCCGTGCCAACCCGGCGGCGAGTTGGGCCACGTACACGTTCTGCCCGCCCGCGTCGGGGCCGCCCAGCTCGGCCAGCGGGCTGGCGTGTTCCGAGACCATGGCGACGCGGCCGACGGGGTGGCGGGCGGGGCGCCCGAGGGCATGGCCGACGGGGTGGGGTGCGGTGCGGGGTGCGGGGTGCGGTGCGGTGCGGCGGGCGGTGCTCATCGGGTGACCTCCTTGATCAGGCGTTCCCAGTCGTCGAGGAACCGGCGTAGTCCGTAACGGGCCCGTACCGCGGCCCGCGCGGCCTCCCCGGTCCGTCGTGCGTGACCGGGGTCCGCGAGGAAACCGCGGACGGCGTCCTCCAGCACGTCGAAGCGGTTGGACACCACCCCGGCGCCCTCCGGCACGGCGTCGCGCACCTCGGTGGTGTCCAGCGCCACCACCGGCATCCCCAGGAACATGGCCTCCAGGAGGGACAGTCCGAGGGACGTCCAGCGGATCGGGTGCAGGTACAGCCGGCGGCGGGCCATCGCCGCGTGCAGCTCGTGCTGGGGCAGGTCGTGGCTGCGGCAGTCGGCGGGGGCGATCCCCAGCAGCCCGGCCAGGTTCTGCGTGCGCATGCCGAAGACGTCCAGCGCGACCGTGCGGGCGAAGCGGGGCAGCAGGTCCGTCCCGGTCGTACGGCCCCGCCGCACCGGTTCGTTGACGACGACCGCCGCGCGAAGCTCCTCGCCGGTCCACAGCGGGCCGGGGTCGATGACGCCGTGCTCGATGACCTCCGTGGACGCCCGTCCGTTGTCCCACATCAGCCGGTTGAAGTGGGTGACGTGCACGAGGGGGATGTCGGTGCGGTCGGCGAGCGGATGGCGGGTGTCCACGGCCGGCCCGTGCGGGCAGTTGTGCTCCACGTACACGGCGGGCACGTCGACACCGGGCGTCCGGCCGGTCCAGCGCCGGGCCAGCGCGAGCTCGTGCGGCCGTTGCAGCACCATCAGGTCGATGCGGGCCTCGCGCAGGCCGTCGGGGCCCACCTCCCGCACCCGGGAGGGCCACTGCCAGGTCCTGGCCCGCCCCAGCCCGTCCGGTCCCCGGTCGGGGGTCACCGGGACGAGGCAGTCGTACGGGCCCTGGACGAACGACGTCAGCCAGGAGCCGTGCACATGCCAGACAAGGATGTTCATGTGCTCTCCTCGAGCAGGGTGCGGACGGCGCCCACCACGTCCTTGGCGGTGACCTCGTCCAGGCAGGGATGGCCCGGGACGGGGCACCGCAGGGCACGGGTGTCCGCGCAGGGGGCGCGCTGGTCGCCGAGGACCACGCTCGGCACGCCGTACGGCGCCCAGCGCTCGGCCGGTACGACGGGCGCGAACAGGGAGACCACCGGCGTGCCGACGGCCGCGGCCAGATGGGCCGGGCCGGTGTTGCCGCTGACCACGACGTCGGCGGTGCGCAGGACGCCCGCCAGGGTCCGCGGGTCGGTCCGGCCGCCCAGGTCCACGGCCGTACCGCCGCTCACCCGCCGGGTCAGACCGCTCTCGCAGGGACCGCCGGTGACGACGACGCGGTGACCTTCGTCGGCGAGCAGTTCGACGGCCTCGGCACAGCGGCCGGGGCTCCAGGCCCGCGCGGGGGCGCTGGTGCCGGGGTGCAGGACGACGTAGGGACCGTTGCCGGTGAGCGCGACGGTGTCGGGCGGCGGTACGACCCGCAGCCGGCCGGTGTCTCCGGGCGGCGGGAGGAAGCCCATGGCGGCGGCCGTGTCGAGCGCGGCCTCGGCCTCGTGCCGGCCCGCGAGGCGCCGGTGGCGCACATCGAGCAGCCGCCCCGGGTGGTCGGTGCTGTCGGCGCCGATCAGCGGGACTCCCGCGAGCCGCAGCAGCAGGGCCGTGGGCAGCGGGCTCTGATGGTAGGAGGTGAGGATCAGCGCGGCGTCGAACGCGGCTTCCCGCAGTCGGCGTATCAGGCCCTCGACGTCCGCGTCCGGCACCGACGGCGGGTCGAAGCCCTCCCAGGGCGCAGCCCACACGCCGACGTCGTCGACGCCGGGCAGCAGCCGGGCCGCCGGTTCGCCGAGCGGGCCGCAGAGCATGCCGACGTGCGAACTGTGCGCGGCGACCGCGCGGACGGCTGGCCCGGCGAGGAGGACGTCACCGAAGCTGTCGAGCCGTACGACCAGCGACTTCACGGCTGCTCACCGCCTGCGTCGCTTGCGCGGGCTGTGTGGCCTGCGTCTTCTGCGTCGCCTGTGGGCCCTGTGGGGCCTGCGTCGCCTGTGGGGCCTGTGGGGCATGCGTCGCCTGTGGGCCCTGTGGGGCCTGAGCGGCCTGCGCCGCCTGCGCCGCCCGCGCAGCCCGCGCAGCCCGCGCAGCCCGCGAGGATCATGCGTACCGCCGTCAGCAGGTCGGGAGCCGTACGGGGCGCCGCGTCGATCTCCTCCGGCCGGGTCGCCGCCGTGGGCACGAGCACCGCCCCCGCACCGGCCGCGCGGGCGGCCAGGACGTCGGCGGCGATGTCACCGATCACCACGCAGTCGCCCGGTGGCACGCCGAGACGGCGGGCCGCCTCGATCACCAGCCCCGGCCGGGGCTTGCGGCAGGTGCAGCGGGCCGCGGGGGCGTGCGGACAGTAGACCCAGGTGCCGAGGCCGCCGAGGAGCAGGTCGGCCCGCTCGTTGACCCGGCGGACCTGTGCGTGCGTGAGCAGTCCCCGGCCGATGCCCGACTGGTTGCTGACCACACCGGTGCGGAGCCCGGCGCGCCGCACGAGATCCAGGGCGCGCCGCGCACCGGGCACCGGGCGCACGCGATCGGGGTCGCCGTTGTAGGGGACGTCCTCGACGAGAGTCCCGTCCCGGTCGAAGAGAACAGCACCGACACGCTTCATGACGGGCCCCCGATCGGTGGGGCTCCGGGTGTGGCGGGTGTTTGCTGCCGGGTGGGGGCGGGCCGGCCGGTGGGCAGGGGCCGGGCCCGGCGGTGGCGGACCAGGGCGGTGAGGCGGTGGTGGACCGCCAGGGGCGGGATCAGCACGCTGGTGACGACCATGGTGGCGATCTCGGCCCCGGTCCTCGGACCGGGCCGGATGCGGGCCAGGGCGAACTCGGCCGTGCCGGCCGCCCACAGGGCCGCGGCGGCCCCGGCGGCGCGGCGCCGGCCGGTCAGGGCGCAGCCCAGCGCGACGAGCGCGGCCGCCGTGACGAGCGTGTGCCGGGAGATGCGCCCGCGAGGGGCACGGGCCCGCCGCCACCAGTCACGGCCGTGCAGCCGCGTCATCAGGACGTCGTCCGCGTTGCCGCGCTGCGCCCGCACCGACACCCAGCGGTCGGCGGGCCGCACCGGGTGGCGGGTCGTACGGCTGCCCCGCCCCAGCCGCCAGCCGGCCTCGCCCACCCGCAGGGCCAGGTCGGCGTCCTCCCGGAAGGCGCGGCGGAACCGCTCGTCGAAGCCGCCGACCTGCCTCAGCACGTCCGTGCGGTACGCCATGTCGGCGGTCGCCCAGGCCGCGTGCTCCAGACCGGCCGTACCCCGTTCCCAGTCCGTCGGCCGGCGGTCCCCGGGCAGCGGGACGGTCAGCCGCCCCTGGACGCCGCCCGTGGCCGGGCCGGCCGCGGCCAGGTCGCGGGCGAGGTGCCGGGCCCACTCGGGCAGGACCTGGACGTCGTCGTCGAGGAACACCGTCCAGGGTGTGGAGACCGTGCGCCAGCCGGCGTTGCGGGCGGCGGCCGGACCACGGCCCCCGGTCCGCAGGGTGCGGACACGGTCGCGCAGGATCCCGGCCGCGGCGAGCGGCAGCGGCTCGCCGGACCCGGGGCGGTCGTCCACGACGACGACCCTGTCGGGCGGACGGCCGCCGTCCGCCCCGGCGAGCGCCCGCAGGCAGTCGGCCAGGCAGGGCCGCCCGATCGTGGGGATCACCACGGAATAGGCGGGGGCGTCCACGCGCGCTCCGTCGTCCGTCATGGAGTCCGTCGTGGCGTCCGTCATACGAACACCTCCCCGCGGCGTACCGCGAACGGCCCGAGGGCGAGCAGGTCCACCGGTGCCGACCCGAAGCACTCCAGGGCGTCGCGGGGATCGTCCACCATCGGCCGGCCGGCGGTGTTGAGGCTGGTGTTGACCACCACGGGCAGCCCGGTCCGCCGCTCGAATCCGTCGAGCATGCGGGCCACCAGCGGCTCGTCCGCCCGGTCCACCGTCTGCACCCGGGCCGTGCCGTCCACGTGCACCACGGCCGGGATCCGCGCCCGCCACCGGGCGGCGACATCGTGCACGAACAGCATGTACGGGCTCGGCAGCGGCCCGTCGAAGAGTTCGGCGGCGCGCTCGGCCACCACCATCGGGGCGACCGGCCGGAACTCCTCCCGCCCCTTCACCGCGTTGAGGCGCTCCAGGTTCCCGGCGTGCCCGGGGTGCGCCAGCAGGGAGCGGTGGCCGAGCGCCCGCGGACCGTACTCGCCACGGCCCTGGAACCAGGCCACGACACCGTCGCGGGCCAGCTCCTCGGCGACCGTCTCAGCGATGTCCTCGGGCTCCTCGTACGGTACGGCGGCCCGCTCCAGCCAGGCCCGCAGTTCGGCGTCGGGCCAGCCGCGGCCCAGGGCGGCGGTCGGCATCGGCTCCACCGCGTCCTTGGCGTGGGCGAGATGGAGGGCGGCGCCGAGCGCCGTTCCGGCGTCCCCGGCGGCCGGCTGCACCCAGATCCGCCGGAACGGGCTCTCGCGGTGGAGCCGGGTGTTGGCGACGCAGTTGAGCGCCACCCCGCCCGCCAGCGTCAGCACGTCGTCACCGGTACGGCCGTGCAGCCAGCGCGCCAGATCCAGCAGGACCTCCTCCAGGCAGGCCTGGGCGCTGGCGGCCGCGTCGGCGTGTCCCTGGCTCCAGGGAGCGCCGGGCGCCCGCGCAGGCACGAGGGAGGACCAGGGGACGGGCCGGGCCCGGAAGCCGCCCCGGCCGTCCGCGCCGACGTACGCGCGCAGCTCGCCGAGGAAGCGGGGGGCGCCGTACGAGGCCAGGGCCATCACCTTGAACTCGTCGCTGCTGCGCAGGAAGCCGAGGTGCTCGGTGAGGTCCTCGTAGAACAGGCCGAGGGAGTCCGGCAGCGACTGGGTGCGCAGCACGGTGAGGTCCCGGTCGCGGTAGCGGCCCGCGAGGTGGGAGCCGCATTCGCCGCGGCCGTCGAGCACCAGGACCGCGCAGTCCGGGTAGGGGGACGCCTGCCCGGCCGAGGCGGCGTGGGCGACGTGGTGTGCGACGAAACGGACCTTGGCGGCGTCGAGTCCGGGCAGGGCCTCGGCCAGGAACTCGGGGGCCCGGCGCGCGTACTCCTGGCGCAGGTGGTCCCAGGGGTCGTCGAGACCGAGCAGCTCGGCCGGGCGGGCGAGGCCGGGGTCGTAGGAGTAGGCGACGGCGTCCAGGTCGGACGGGGTGAGCCCGGCCCGTTCCAGGCACCAGCGGGCGGAGCGTTCGGGCAGTTCCCAGGCGGAGAAGGGCACCGGACGCTTTCCGTGCTTGCGCCGGCTGAACCGCTCCTCCTCCGCCGCGGCCACGATGCTCCCGTCGACGACCAGCGCGGCTGCGGGGTCGTGGAAGAGGGCGTTGATTCCCAGTACGCGCATGGGGTCGCTCCCGTGGCTGTGGGCCCGACCGCGTCAGCGGCCGGCGGGGCTCGTCCGGTCGGTTCGGCGGGCTTGGCTGGGCTGCTTGGACTGGTGGGGTTGGTGGGGTTGGTGGGGCTGGCCCGGCGAGGCCGTCCGGCTCGGCCCGCCCGCCTGGTCCGGACGGCTCGGTCGGTCCGGATGGTTCAGTCCGCTCGGTCCGCTCGGTCCGCTCGGTCGGCTCGGTCGGTTCGGTCGGCTCGTGGCGAAGTAGGCGATGGTCTGCTTGATCCCCTCCTCCCAGGGCACCTTCGGCTCCCAGCCGAGGAGTTCCCGGGCCAGCGCGGTGTCCGGGCGGCGCCGCTGGGGGTCGTCGACGGGACGGCCGACGAACTCGATGCGGGAGGAGGACCCGGTGAGCTCCAGGACCCGGCGGGCGATGTCGACGACGGTGACCTCGTCGGTGCCGCCGATGTTCACCGGCCGCACGGACCGGCTGGCGGCCACGGACAGCACCCCGTCGACCGTGTCGTCGACGTAGCACAGGGACCGGGTCTGCCGACCGTCCCCCGCCACCGTCAGCGGATCGCCGGCCAGCGCCTGGCAGACGAAGGTGGGTACGGCCCGCCCGTCGTGCGCCCGCATCCGCGGCCCGTACGTGTTGAACAGCCGGACGATGCCCGCGTCGGCGCCCCGGGTGCGCACATGGGCGGTGACCAGGGCCTCGGCGAAGCGCTTGGACTCGTCGTAGACACTGCGCGGGCCCACCGGGTTGACGTTGCCCCAGTAGTCCTCCCGCTGCGGGTGGACGAGCGGGTCGCCGTACACCTCCGAGGTCGAGGCCAGCAGGAACCGGGCCCCGTCCCGCTCCGCCACGGCCAGCAGGGCGCGGGTGCCGATGCTGCCGGCGTCCAGGGTCTCCAGCGGCAACCGGAGGTAGTCGGCCGGGGACGCACAGCAGGCGAAGTGCAGGACGAGGTCGTAGGGCCCGGCCAGGACCTCCGGGCACTCCGGTGCGCAGACGTCGCACTCGACGAGCCGGAAGCCGGGCCAGGCCCCGGCTGGTCGCCCTCGCGGGGATCACCGGGATCAGCGCGGTCTTCGGCCGGAACTACGGCCTGACGCTCGCCGTCCTTGTCACCGGGCCGCTCGCCGCGGGGGCGGGGGCCTTCGGCACGGTCTCCACGGTGCTAGCCGTCGGCGGGATCCTGGGCGCCGTCCTCGGCGCCCGGCTCCACCGCCCGTCGGTGCGTCACGTGGGCGCCCTGGCCGCCGTGGGGGCGCTGCTCCAGGTGGCGGTCGGGCTGGCTCCGTCGCTCGCGGTGCTGCTGGTGCTCGTCCTGCCGATGGCGGTCGCCGAGTCCGTGTCCGACACCGCCGGCACGGCGGTCCTGCAGACCGACCCGCCGGCTCACCTGCGCGGCCGGGTCCTCGGGGTGTGGAACGGCATCGGCACGGTGTGGGGGCTCGCCGGCCCGCCCGTGCTGGGGCTGCTCATGGAACTGGCGGGTGCCCGTGGCGCCCTCGTGAGCGGCGGACTCCTGGTCGCCGCCGTGACCGGAGCGGGCCTGCTCACCGCAGCGCGCCGCCCTCTCCAGCCCCCACCCGCGTCCGACACCCCCACCCACCCGACCCCTCTACCGGCCACCCTGGGCCGAGAGCCCCTCGGCACGGCTGCCTGAGTGCTTGCGGCGGCTGGGTGGTGCGTGTCGGGGGCGTCTGGTGACGGCGGGCGGTGTCCTGCCGGCCCATCCGGGCCGACCACCTGTGTCCGG
>NZ_KQ949040.1:44456-67723 GCF_001514285.1 Streptomyces sp. DSM 15324 | reverse complement strand
CCTCCTGGCCCACCGGCCCATCCGGGCCCACCGGCCCCTCCTGGCCCCCCGGCCCATCCGGGCCCACCGGCCCCTCCTGGCCCCCCGGCCCATCCGGGCCCACCGGCCCATCCGGGCCGACCACCCGCGTCCGGTCCACTGGCCTACCCGCCACCGGCTGACCATCCGCGTCCGGCCCACCGGCCGCCGGCCCATCCGGGCCCACCGGCCCATCCCGGCCCCGTCGGCCCCGTCGCGCCGCGAGTCCCGGCCCGGCCGCCCCACGGACCCCCGGCGCCGCACCGGTCTGACCCCGCGTTGGCCTCCGTCGGCTGCGGCCCTCACCCCCGAGGCCCGCCCCGCACCCCGACCGGCGCGTCAGCAGTGCGCGTCAGCGCATGTCCGCCGCGTCGAGCAGGACGGTCACCGTGGGAGCGATGAGCCCGGTCGTCGTGTCGGCCTTGATGCCTGCCCGGGCGCTGGCGCCGTCGAAGATCAGCATCAGTTGCCGGGCCAGCAGGCCCGGGTCGCTCGCCCCGCCCCGTTCCGCCTCGGTGCGGAAGAACGCCGCCAGGTCCTCCTTGACCCGGTGCGCCACCCGGCTCGCGGGGTGACCCGGGTCCTTGAGCTCGATCTGTACGACGAGGTAGCGGCAGCCCTGGAAGTCGGGCTCGCCCGCCTGTGACTCCATCCGCGCGAAGACGTGCAGGATCCGCTCGCGGGGTGGGCGGTCGTCGTCTCTCGCGGGAAGCAGCGTCCTCACATAGGCGGCGGCACGTTCCTCCAGGCTAGCCGCCAGCAGTTCGCCCTTGCTCTCGAACAGCTGGTACATGGAGCGCTTCGAGACTCCCGCCGCCTTGCACAGCGCGTCGACGCCGATACCGACCCCGTCTCGGTAGGTGAGCGTGGCCGCTGCCTCCAGCAGCCGCTCTCGGGAGCTTGACTTCGCTTCGGTGGTCATACGGCGAGGTTAGCTCGATTCCCACTCGCCAGAAACCGATCGGTTTACGGCGGTGGCACCCCCCGCCCCGACCCTGCTTGCGCTTGGAAACAGATCGGTTTACGGTGATGGAAACAGATCGGTTTCCCACGTCACCTGGAGTCAGCCATGACCGCTCTGAAGGGCGCGAACGTCTTCGTCACCGGCGGCAGCCGAGGCATCGGCAAGGCACTGGTGGAGGAGCTGTACGCACGCGGCGCCGGCAAGGTCTACGCCACCGCCCGCGACCCGCGCGGCGTCACGCACCCGGACGCCGTCCCGGTGGCGCTGGAGGTCACCGACCCGGCCGCCGTGGCGGCGGCCGCCGCACAGGCGGGGGACGTCACCGTGCTGATCAACAACGCCGGTGCCTCGGTCGGCGCGTCCTTCCTCGACTCCCCGGTCGACGACGTCCGCCGGGAGTTCGAGACCAACTTCTACGGCCCGCTCCTGGTCACCCGGGCCTTCGTACCGGTCATCGAACGCAACGGCGGCGGCCACCTCCTGAACGTGCACTCCGTGCTCTCCTGGCTGGCCCTCGGCGGCTCCTACAGCGCCTCCAAGGCCGCCCTGTGGTCGCAGACCAACTCCCTGCGCCTGGAGCTCCAGCCGCGCGGCATCGCCGTGACCGGCCTGCACGTCGGCTACGTCGACACCGACCTCACCGCCGGCGTCGACGCCCACAAGTCCGACCCGCGCGAGGTGGCCGCACTCGCCCTCGACGGCATCGAGGCCGACGCCCACGAGGTCCTCGCCGACGACATCTCACGGCACGTCAAGGCGGGCCTGGCCGGCGACCTGGCAGGCCTGTACCCCCAGTTGACGAAGTGACGAAGTGACGAAGTGACGACGTGACGAAGGCGTCGGCCAGTTGACGGTCGCGCCGTGCCGTCGCCGCGCGCGAGCAGCACGGGGTCGTCGAGCTTGCGGCCAACAGAGGAGCTCGTCCGACGGCTTCGGGCCGAGTCGGCTGCTGCTGCCGCGGTCAGGGCCGGTTCAGGCCCCACGTCTGCAGGGCGTAGGGTCGCCCCTTTTCCTCACCTGTGATCAGCGGCACGTCGAGCCGTCTGAAGCCCGCCTTGGTGGCCACCGCGACGCTGGCGGCGTTCTCGGCCTCCAGCTCCAGGATCACCTGCCTCGCGTCCAACTCCTCGAAGGCGTAGGAGGTCATCACCCGCACCGCCCGTGCGGCCAGCCCCCGGCCGCGGTGCGCCGGGCCGATCGCGTAGCCGAGCTCCATGCCCTCGGAGGCACGCCGCAGCATCACCTCGCCGAGCGGTGCGCCGCCGTCGACGGTGACGGCGAGCAGGATCGTCGTGCCGTCCGCCCGCAGTCGCCGGTCCCGGTCCAGCCGTACCCGGGCGGCGGCTGCGTCGAAGGGGGAGGCCATCGGTGTCCAGTACGCGATGTCGGGGTGGTCGAACAGTTCCGGCATCGCGGCCACGTCCGCCTCCGTCCAGTCGCGGAGGACGAGACCCTCCCCCGCGAGCTCGATCCGCTCGGGAAAGGACGGCATGGTGCTGCTCATGGTGGGAGCCTCCCTGGCCTGTTCAGGACGAGGCAGGATAACCGCGGGCAGGCGCCACCACCGGCGTTCGCCGTGCCGCGCTCCCCCGCGGACGGGACGCGGTCGAGGCGGAAAAAAAATCTGGGCTCTTCGCGGCAACCTTTTCGGCCTCTCGGACCACTCAGGGGTGTCCGGGCAGGTGGCCTGGTCAGAGCAACGGCTGAAAGAGAGCACAGACGTGTCCGATGAGCGAGAGCACAGGCATGTGCCCAGGCCATCAGCGTCAGACGAGGCGTCCCACGCCGGCGGCCGCCGTGCCGGTGGCGACGCCCGCGGTCGACGCCCCAAGCATCGCGGCCGTCGGTTGCTGGCGCGTCGCGGTTTCTGGGCGGGCCTCGTCACGGTGGTCGTGGCCGGCTCCGCCGTCGTGGTCAACCAGGCATCGGCGGACACCTCGCTTGATCTGAAGAAGTGGTACGTCCTGGTCAACCGCAACAGCGGCAAGGTGCTGGACGACAGCGCCTTCGCCAAGAACGACGGCGCGGCGGTGGCACAGTGGACGCGCACCGGCCGGGCCAACCAGCAGTGGCGGTTCGTCGACGCGGGTGACGGGTACTACCGGCTGCAGAACCGGAACTCCGGCAAGGTGCTGGACGACTTCGGCTGGTCGAAGACCGCCGGCTCCGACATCGTGCAGTGGAAAGACCTCAACGCCGCCAACCAGCAGTTCAAACTGGCCAAGTCGCCGAACGGCAACGTGCGTTTGATCAACCGCTTCAGCGGCATGGCCGTCGGGGTCCGCAACGCCGCCAAGACCAACGGGGGCGGTGTCGTCCAGGACCGCGACCGGGGCGCCGCCCATCAGCAGTGGAAACTCGTCCCGGCCGGGAGCGTCGGCACGCGCCCGTCGTCTCCGTCGTCTCCCACGCCGTCGTCTCCCTCGCCGTCGTCTCCCACGCCCGCCAACGGCAGCTCGACGAAGAGTTTCATGGGCAGCAACAGGGTGCTCATCGGCGGCTCGATGTCTGAGGCCTCGGCGAACGCCGCGCCGTTCGACGTGCGATACGCCTATATCCACAGCCAGCCCGCGCCCTCGTCGGCCGCCTATACGGCATCGCGTTGCAAGGATGAGTGGTCGGGCTGGTGGGGCTGCTGGGGCGGCAACACCACGGCGCCCGGAAACCAGGTGACCTGGCAGGACAGCGTGGCGGCCAAGGCGACCTACCAGGGCAAGTCGCGCCCGCAGAAGTACCTGTGGACCTGGTACTCGCTGCGCGACCTCGGGGACGCGGCAGGCGAGGGCGACGGCCCGGGCGAGGTCAAGGCCATCAACCGGCTCGACCTGCTCACCCGGTACCTCAACGACTACCGTTTCTTCCTCCAGAAGATCGGCACGTCGCACGACTTGGTCGACCTCGAGCCCGACTTCTGGGGCTTCGCCCGGTCGCTCGGCAATCTGCACCAGGTGCCCGCGCAGGTCACGGGCGCCAACCCGACGGACTGCGGATCGCAGGAGAACAGCGCCGCCGGACTCTCCCGCTGCCTGATCTCGATGGCGCACAAGTACGCGCCGAACACCGCCGTGGGACTGCACCTCTCCTGCTTCGACTGGGAGAGCAACCTCCAGAAGTGCGTCAAGGACTACGCGGACCTCGGGGCATCGAACGCCGACTTCCTGGCCACCGATGTGTCGGACCGCGACGCGGGCTGGTACGCACAGCCTGCCCACGGCGGCAGTGACCACTTCTGGAACGACCAGAAGGCCGCCGCCTCGCTGAAGTTCTGGAAGACGATGGCCGAGTCCGTGGGCAAGCCGGTCGTCCTGTGGCAGATCCCCGTGGGCAACATGGCGGGGAACAACACTCCCGGCCACTTCAAGGACGACAAGGTGGACTGGTTCTTCGGACACATGGACCAGGTGGCGAACGCCCATATCGCCGGCCTGCTGTTCGGTGCGGGGTGGTCGGAGCAGACCACGCCCGAGTCCGACGGCGGAAACCTGATCCGCAAGACGATCGCCTACTACAACTCGGGCGGTACAGCGCTCAAGTAGACGCCGGACACGAACGCGCCCCCATCTCTTCGGTGGGGGCGCGTTCGTCGTGTTCGGGCACGAGGTGGCCTGAAAAAGATCTTCCGGCTCGAGGCAACCCTTTGCGGGGCCGGTGACCACAAGGAAGCGAATCCGGTCGGTTCCGGTGGCCGGAACCCGGACTCCCTCTGATGAACAGCGTGCAAGGAGAGCCTCCCCCATGGACAACCCCACGAACGGCGGGCGCCGCCGCGGGCGTCATCGCCGCCGCTGGACCGCTACCGGTCTGATACTCGGCGTGCCCGCCGTCCTCGTGCCGTACCTGCTCTACGTGCAGGAGGACTCGCAGGCCGCTACGGTCGACGGCAGTGCCTACTACCGGCTGGTATCGGTGCGCAGCGGCAAGGTGCTGGACGTCAACGGCTTCTCCACCGCCGACGGCACGCGTATCCAGCAGTGGACCGACCAGAACACCGCCAACCAGCAGTGGAAGCTGAAGTCCACCGGGGACGGCTACTACGAGCTGGTGAACCGCAACAGCGGCAAAGTGCTGGGCATAGCGGGCGGTTCGACCGCCAAGGCAGCCGCCGCCGAGCAGCAGACCGACAGCTCGTCCACCTCTCAGGAGTGGCGGATCGACGATGTGGGCGGTTCCGGCGCGGTCACCTTCACCTCCCGCAAGAGCGGCCAGGTCCTGGACGTCTCCGGGGGCTCCACGGCCCAGGGCGCGGCCGTCATCCAGTATCCGAGCCTGGGCAGCACCAACCAGCAGTGGAAGCTCGTGAAGTCGACCGAGACCCAGGCGTCCGGGTCCGGCGAGGCACAGACCACGGCCGCGGCCGGGCCGTATGTGTGGAAGAACGCCCCGGTGACGGCCGGCGGTTACGTCACCGGCCTGGTCTTCAACCAGAAGGAGAAGGGCCTGCTGTACGCGCGCACCGACATGGGTGGCGCGTACCGTTGGGACACCGGCGCCGAGCAGTGGATACCGCTGACCGACTGGGTCGGCGAGAAGGACTGGAACCTGCTGGGCATCGAGTCGCTGGCCACCGACCCGGTGGACCCGAACCGGCTCTACCTCGCCGCCGGCACCTACACCAACGAGTGGGCGGGCAACGGGACGATCCTGCGCTCCACCGACCGCGGCCGCACCTTCCAGCACACCGACCTGCCGGTCAAGCTGGGCGGCAACGAGGACGGCCGCGGGGCGGGCGAGCGCCTGGTGATCGACCCCGCGAACCACGACAACCTGCTGCTGGGCACCCGCAAGAACGGCCTGTGGCGCAGCACCGACGCCGGTAAGACCTGGAACCAGGTCTCCTCGTTCCCGGTCAAGGACGGCGCGAGCTTCGGCACCGGCATCTCCTTCGTGACGTACGGCCCGGCCGGCAGCAACACGGTCTACGTCGGCGTCGCCGACAAGTCCACCAACCTGTACCGGTCCACCGACGGCGGCAACTCCTGGCAGGCGGTCTCCGGGCAGCCCACCGGCCAGATGCCGCAGCACGGTGTGCTCTCCGGTGACGGTTCGCTGTACGTGACGTACACCGACCACCCCGGCCCGAACAGCGTGTCGGGCGGTTCGGTGTGGAAGTACACCGGCGGGGCGTGGAAGAACATCTCGCCGTCGCAGGGCAACTACGGGTTCGCCGGTCTGGCCGTCGACCCGCAGAAGCCGTCCACGGTGATGGTCACCACGCTGGACCGCTGGTGGCCGCAGGACGAGGTCTACCGCAGCACCGACGGCGGTGCGACCTGGAAGACCCAGGCCGACAGGTCCGTGCGGGACGCCTCCATCGCCCCGTACCTCGGCACCGGGATCGGGCACTGGATGACCGCGCTGAGCATCGACCCGTTCGACTCCGGGCACGTGATGTACGGCACCGGCAACAACATCTGGGCCAGCAAGGACGCCAACGCGACCGACAACGGCGGCACCAGCCACTGGTTCATCGGAGCCCGCGGGCTTGAGGAGACGGCGTACTACGACGCGGTCTCCCCGCCCGGCGCCGCCGCCCTCATCACCTCGGTGGGCGACCAGGGCGGCTTCGTGTACGACGACGTGACGAAGCAACCCACCAGCCGGCTGGTCAACCCGGAGATGTACGCCAGCACCTCCGTCGACTTCGCCCAGTCCAACCCCTCGCTGGTGGTCCGGGTCGGCCGGAACGGCAAGGAGGACGGCGCCCTCTCCACCGACGGCGGCCACACCTGGAGCGGCTTCAAGGGCGAGCCGGTGCCCAGTGCGGACAGCGGCCACATCGCGATCGCGGCGGACGGCTCCAGCTTCGTCTGGGCCGAGGCCGGCCAGGCCCCGTACCGCTCCACCGACCGGGGCGCGAGCTGGTCGAAGGTCAACGGCCTCGGCACCGACGCCATGATCGTCGCCGACCGGTCCGCGGCCAACACCTTCTACTCGCTGAGCAACGGCACGCTCTACGCCAGCACCGACGGCGGTGCGAACTTCGGTGCCCGCACCTCCAACCTGCCGAGCGGGAAGCTCAGAGCCGTCCCCGGTGTCGCGGGTGACCTGTGGCTCTCCGGCGGCGACCGGGGCCTGCTCCACTCCACCGACGGCGGCCGCACCTTCACCACCCTCGGATCGGTGAAGTCCGCCTCCGCCCTCGGCTTCGGCAAGGCCAAGACCGGCACCGACTACCAGGCCCTCTACCTGCTCGGCACCGTCGACAACGTCACCGGAGTCTTCCGCTCCACCGACAAGGGCGCCACCTGGGTCCGTATCAACGACGACGCCCACCAATGGGGCGCCATCGGCAGCTTCGGCATCATCACCGGCGACCCCGACACCTACGGCCGCGTCTACATCGGCACCAACGGACGCGGCCTCCAGTACGGCGACCCGTCCTGACCCCGACGCCCGTGCAGGGGCCGTGGACTCCGCGACCTGCGGCCCCTGCACAGCGCTGAGGAACCTCACGGGGACTGGGTGCTTCCCGTGGTACGGCGAGATCCCGACCGATCATGAAGATCGGTCGGGATCTTTGCCGTTTCCGGGGCAGTGCGGCGGCCCCGGAAACGGGGCGGCCCCGGCGGCCCGTGGCCCCACCTCACTCTTGAGGGCCACGACGGACACACCGCATGAGTCGACGGCAACGCCCCCTCGCCCCAGGGCGGCGGCGCACCTCATCCGGGGGAACGGTCACTCCCGTCCCTGCGGCGAGATGCAAAGGCGAGATGCAAAAGAGAGGAACCCCAGCCGACGCACGGCTGGGGTTCCTCGAGGTGGTGAGTGTCGATCAGGCGGGTCAGCGCTTCAGGGTGAGGACGCCGGGGCGGTACGGCAGGTTGTCGTAGGAGGTGTTCGGCGGTGTGCTGGGGGACTTGCCCTGGTAGAGGAACTGCAGGTTGCAGGGGTCGACGGTCATGGTCTGGTCGGGGTTGTCGCGGACCAGGTCGCCGTGGCTGATGTCGTTGGTCCAGGTGGCGCCGCTGTTGGCCGCGCCCGCGAAGGGGTTGCTCTCGGTGGCGGCCTGCGGGGTCCAGGGACCGTTCAGGCTGGTGGCGGTGAACGAGCGGAAGTAGCGCCGCTCACTCGCCCCCCGAGCCTCGACGATCATGAGGTACTGGTGCCGGCCCTTGACCGTGTAGACCTGCGGCGCCTCGAAGAGGTTCTTCACCGTGTCGCTCATGACCGTCGTGTACGACGAGCCGAAGCTGCCCGGGAAGTTCCCGATCGGCATGCTCGCCCGGTAGATCTTGCCGTTGTCACCGGCGAAGAACAGGTGGATGTCCTTGTCGTCGGCGATCAGGGTCTGGTCGATCGGGCCGGTGGCAGAGTCGGTGCGGGGGATGCTGCCGGTGAACAGCGGCTGCGGCGCGGACCAGCCGCCCGGGTCGGTGGGGTCGCTGGATGTGCGGTAGCTGAAGGGCCACGGACCCCACTGGTACGCCAGCACCCAGATCTTCTTGGGCGCGAAGTAGAACAGGGTGGGCGCCACCGCCTTCTGGCTCATGCCGGTCTGCCGGGCCGACGCCATGTCCGGCCAGTTCGTGAACGGGCTGAACGCCATGGAGCCGTAGCCCGATCCCGAGTAGTTCGTCCCGTAGACCAGGTGCTTGCCGTTGTACGTCACGGTGGTGAAGTCCTTCAGCGAGGACCACCCGTTCGCCGGCTGCGCCAGCGCGTCCGTCGAGGTCCACCGGTACGTCGACGAAAGGGCACACGTGTCGCTCTTCGGCGCCGCGGTCGGTTTGAAGTTCCAGCGCTGGTTGGCGCCGCCGCCGTTGGTGTCCCAGATCTGGACGGGAGTGCCGTTGGCGGTCCTGCCGCCGGGGAGCTCCAGCGCCCTGCCGCTGGCGACGTTGGTGAGCGTGTAGGAGCCGTCGCCGTTCCGGCGGGCCTTCCAGTGCTGGTGGGCGCCGCCGTTGGCGTCCCAGACCGTCATCCTCGTCCCGTTGGACGTCTGGTTGGCCGGCTCGTCCAGGACCCGGCCGCTGGCGACGTTGGTCAGCGTGTAGGAGCCGTCGCTGTTCCGGCCGGCCCGCCACTGCTGGTTGGAGGCGCCGCTGGCGTCCCACACCTGGAGCGGGGTGCCGTTGCCGTTGTATCCCGCGGGCTCGTCGAGAACGCGCCCGGCGGCCGCGTTGGAGAGCGTGTAGACGGTGCCGGAGGTGATGCCCCCGTCCGTCGTGCCGCCGCCACCGCTGCCGCTGCCGCCGCCGCTGCTCCCGGTGCTGCCCAGGGCGGTGAGCACGGCGCTGTAGGCGGGCTTCTTGTTGCCGCCCGCGTCGAACAGCAGGGGGTTCTCACCGGTGCGCCAGGAGTCGCTGTCGCGGATGCCCCACACCGTGATGCCCGTGCAGCGAGCGACGTTCATGCACGCCTCGACGGCTTTGGTGTACGAGGTGGCGGACGCCTGGGCGATGTCGAGCTCGGTGAGCTGGACGTCGACGCCGAGCGCGGCGAAGTTGGACAGGGTGGTCTGGAAGCTGGCCGGCGGGCCGCTGCTTCCGAAGTGGCTCTGGAAACCGACGCAGTCGATGGGCACGCCGCGTGCCTTGAAGTCCTTGACCATGCGGTAGACGCCCTGGGTCTTGGCGTCGGACCAGTTCTCGATGTTGTAGTCGTTGTAGCAGAGCTTGGCGGAGGGGTCGGCGTTCCGGGCGGTGCGGAAGGCCTCCTCGATGAAGCCGTTGCCCAGGACGTCCTGGAACACGGAGCTGCGGTGCCGGCCGCTGCCGCCGTCGGCGAAGGCCTCGTTGACCACGTCCCAGGCGTAGATCTTGCCCTTGTAGTGGGTCATCTCCTGGGTGATGTGGTTCTTCATCACCGCGCGCAGGGTGTCGGCGTCGGTGATGGACTTGACCCAGTTGGGCAGTTGGGAGTGCCACACCAGGGTGTGGCCGCGCATGCGCTGGCCGTGCGCGGAGGCGTGGCTGACGATCGAGTCGGCGGCGGCGAAGGTGAACGACCCCCGGGAGGGTTCGATGGCGTCCCACTTCATCTCGTTCTCCGGGGTGATCATCTTGAATTCCCGGTCGAGAATGGCGGAGTACGTGGAGTCGCCCATCCTGCCCGCGGCCACGGCCGTGCCGAAGTAACGGCCGCTGCCGGCCGCAGCCTCGGCGGCCGTGGTCGGCGTGCCGGCCTCCGGCGTGAGTGCGGCCAGGGCGACCAGTGGTACGGCAGCACCCGCGGCGGCGAGAACCACGCCGGCGGCGAGCACGCGGCGGGTTGCCGGACGGCGGCGATGAGAGCGGTTCTGATCTGACAACGGCATGTCCTTCTGGCACAGCGGGCCTTGATCCGGCCCCAGTACCTGCCAGTTGCCGCCACGCGCACAAAGGTTGCGCGATCGAGGGAAGGATTTCCACGGTCGTCGCCATGCCGAAGCCGCCCCTACGACGACGGGGCGGCTTCGGCATGGCCGGTGAGTGGAACGGTGGGGCCGGAAGGCCATGGGCATCCGGCCCCACCGCTTACCGCCCTGTATCGGGTCGGCTGGTCACTGGATCGTCCAGGCCTGGAAGGACTCGTTCACGGGCATCGACTGATCGACGGCGGCTCCGGCCGTCGTCGACCCGCCGCTCACCTCGAGGATCTGCTTGCTCTCGAAGTTGCGGATGAGGTAGCCGCCGCTGGTCGGCTCGAAGTACCACAGCTGGTTGTTGCTGCCGTTGTAGGTGATCTGCTGCAGTGTGTTGCCCCTCCAGTGGCTGGGCCAGCCGAAGTCGAGGACCTTGCCGCTGAACCTGTTCACGATCTTGTAGAGCTGTCCGCTGACCGGGATGATGCTCCACTGCTGGTTGACGTTACCGGTGCTGGTCCACTGGACGACGCTCGCGCCCTCGGCCGTGGACCAGCCGTAGTCGTCCATCACCTGACCGCTGTTGACGTTCTTGATCGTGTAGTAGGTCGACGGGTTGGTGTTCGGTGTACCCGTGGAGTCCTCGAGCGCCCCGCCCGCCTGCTGCACACTGAAGTCCGTGATGTAGAAGTAGGCGCCGTCGGTCTTGGCGACCCGCACGTAGCGGAACGTCTGGCGGACGTCGATGTCGCCGGTGAGGGTGCCGGCGAGCGGCAGGGTGCTCGTCTGGCGTCCCACGACGGTGTACGTGGCGAAGGACGGGTCGTTGGATGCCCGGACCTCGAAATTGCCGCGGGTCTCGGACTGGTCCAGGTCCTGGCGCGTCGTCAGCGAGAACTGTCCGAGCTGGTAGGCCTGTCCGAGGTCGACCTGCCACCAGGCCGAGGTGTCGCTCCCGGTCGGCGACCAGCCCGTCGTGCCGTTGTTGTCGTCGGCGTTGGAGGCCGGTGTGTAGGAAGCGTAGACCGACGACGCGGACGCCGGCTTGTTGTAGGCGAGGTTGAGCTTCGCCGCCAGCCCCTGGTAGGCGGACTCGAGGCCGGAGGCCTTGATGACCGTGTCGCCGGATGTGGTGTTGTTGGTGAGCGTGACGTTGGAGCCGTTGGCGTTCTGGTTGATGAATCCGTCGGTGTGCGACAGCACGTTGTTCGAGAGGGTCATGTTGTTCGACCCCTCGTCGGTGTAGAGGCCCGCCACGGCCGAGCCGCAGGCGGCCGGCGTTCTCACCACGTCGTGGACGTAGTTGCCGTTGATGACGGTGCCCGGGTCGTTGGAGAGGTGGTAGATGGCGGCGGCGTCGCAGAGCCGGTTCATCACGTTACCGAGCCGGTTGTAGCTGACGCTGTTGTTGCCTTCGGCGTTGGCCGCCGACTGCCAGCCCCAGCCGAGCGAGATCGCGGCCCACGGGGTGTCGGAGATGTCGTTGTGGTCGATGGTGGTGCTGTTGACGAAGCCCGCGTCGATGCCGGCGGTTCCCAGGTAGTCCTCACCGATCCGGGTGATCAGGTTGTCCTTGACGGTGACGTTCTTGACCACCTCCCGGGCGTCCTCACCGGCCGGTGACGTGGGCGGGTTGTAGACGGTGTGCATCTCCACCGTGGGATCGGAGAACTTGCCCACCATGATCCCGTTGCCGGCGATGTCGTAGACGATGTTGCCGGTCACGGAGCTGTCGTGCACGCCGTGGGACAGGTCCAGGGCGGTGGCGCCCATCTGCGTGAAGGTGTTGCCGGTGAAGGAGACCCGGTCGGCGTTCGCGGCCTGGACCCCGGCCGGCGGACGACCCACGTACTGGTTGTTGGAGTTGTCGGCCGAGATGTTGTAGTTGCCGCCCTGGCCGTTGAGGTAGCCGTTGTTCGTCGGTTCCATCCAGGTGGTCTGGGCGAAGGTGATCCCGGAGAAGCGCAGGTCGTGGGCGGGGCTGCCGAGGTTCGTGCCCTTGATGTCGAAGAGCGTGGGCAGCGTCGGCGCCTGCACGCTGACCGTGGACATGTTCTCGCCGGGGCGGGGCTTGTAGTAGACGGTCTGCGCGGCCGTGTCGACGTAGAACTCGCCCGGTTCGTTGAGGAACTCGTGGGCGTTCTCGAAGTGCAGGGGGGAGTTGTTGGAGAGCTGGGGCCAGGGGCGCTGGAACAGGATGCCCGCCTCGTGGTCCTGGATGGTCACGTTGGCGATGCCGCCCGCGGAGCTGATCGACTTCAGTCGCAGGTAGCTTTCGCCCCACTGCGTCTCCAGCATCATCTCGACCTTGCTGAGCTGGTCCCAGTTGGAGACCTGTGAGCTGAGCACCTTCAGCAGCTTGTTGGGCTTGTCGCTGCCCTGCAGCTGGAAGTCCGTGCCGACGTCGGGGAAGCGGGCCCGGGTGGCGCGGACCCCGTTGACGTACAGCTGCCGGAAGTCGAGGCTGCCCACGGACGCCTTGTACTCGCCGTTGGAGGCCGCGGTCCAGCCGGTGACGGCCTTGCCGCCGCTGATCACGGGCGTCTCACCGTTGTACGCCTGGTAGATCACGGTGTGGCCGTTGGTGCCCGAGTCACTGGTACCGAAGGTGATCGGGGCGGTGAGGGGGTAGGTGCCTCCGCGCAGGTTCACGACGATGTCGTCGGACATGTTCGCGTTGACGGCCCGGACCGCGGCCTGGGCGGCCTGGACGGTCTTGAAGGCTGCGGCGGTGCTGGTTCCCGAGTTGCTGTCACTGCCGTTGACGGGGTCCACGTAGAAGTTCGTCGTGGCCGCGTAGGCGGGCTGAGCGGGCAGTACGGCCGCGAAGACGACGGTTGCCGCCGCGAGTGCCTTGACCGTCCCCGCGCCGATGCGTAGGGGTCTCATCTGTGGTGTGTCCCTCCTCCAAGCCCCCGCTGCTTATGAGTGGCATTTATCGATGGGATGGAGTGCTCTCGTCAAGACGATGAACCTACTTATTTTTCCCCCTTCGTAACACCGGGGACATGTGTGGGGGCAGGCATGGCGTCCGCATGGTCCCCTTAGTGCGGGAGTTATCCCAGCTAGAAGCGCTACTTCGGTGACCGGCAGCGTCCCGCGCAAACCAATGGGTGCTCAGAATGAGTAGTACTCATTTTGGCTCTACCGTAGTCGGGTTCTGTTACTGATCACTTGAGGATGAGGAGGGGACGAACCCGCCCCGGACCGACGAGGAGCCGCCCGAACCCTGCGCGTCGACGCGGTAGCCGTCGCCCGCGGCACTGCGGTCGCCGGTGCCGTTGTTGAACTGGGCGGCGAACTCATGGCTCCCGGCCGGCACGGTCAGGCCCGGCTTGAGGACCCAGCGGTAGACCAGGATGCCGCCGGCCTCCTGGACGGTGACGGTGAAGTCACCGCTCGGCAGGGTCTGCCAGGTGCCGGTGTTCTTCACCCCGCCGGTCTGCACGATCCGTATCTCGACCGTGAGCGAGGTGAGCGGCTGCGTCGTCTTGAGGGCGAGGTCGCTCTGCGTCCAGTAGACGGTGCTCCGCGGGTCCACCGAGCCGGCCGACGACAGCGCCCCGTTCCGGCTCTCGTCGGCGGTCGGCGACGGACTGGTGACCGGCGAGGGACCGGTGGCCGACGGAGTCGGGCGCACGCCGCCCGGGGTGGTGGCCGGGGCCGGCGCGACAGGGGTGGGGCGGGCTGTCGTCGGGTGCGGGGAGCTGACGCTCGGGGACGGGCTGCCGGCAGGCGTGGTCACGGTGGGCAGGGGCGGCGGCGACGAGGTGGCGACGATGGCGGCGACGGCGAGGCCGCCGGTCGCCAGGATGCCGGTGGCGGCGAACCCGGCGAGCGCGACCCTGACCCACGACCTCGCGAACGGCCGCGCGCGATGACGGACGGCGGGGCCGGCCATGCCGCGTTGCACCCGGGCCAGCATCCTCGCACGGTCGGGCCGGTGGCCCTCGGCGGCCTCGCGCAGCCGACGGGCGATCTCCTCGTTCACCGGTTCCTCCTCCCTGCCACCAGGTCCCCGACCGCGCGTGCGCCCAGGATCCCTTCCAGCTCGGCCATTCCCTTCGAGGTCTGGCTCTTCACCGTACCGACCGATACGCCCAGCGCCGCCGCCGTGTCCTTCTCCGGCAGGTCGAGGGCGTGCCGCAGCACCACACAGGCACGCTTGCGGAAGGGCAGCCGGGCGAGCGCCGCGCGGACGTCCGGCACGGCCGCCATGTCCGGCCCCTCCGCCTTCTCGGGGCTGCGGGACCAGAACAGCGTGATCCGGCGTCGCTCCCGCACCGCGCTGCGGATCCGTCCCCGCGCCAGGTTGGCCACCACACCGCGGGCGTAGGCGAGCGGGTGGTCGGCCTGCCGCAACCGGTCCCACCGCTGCGATACGAGCGGCGCTCGTGCCCGGTCGGTTGCGCGTGCACACCTCGCGGAAGACGCGCCGAGAGGGCCACGACCGGATGTCGTGGCCCTCTCGGGTCCTGCGGAGGAGTGGTGCTCCTCGTCAGTCCTTGCCGGCGAGGCGCCAGATCTGGTTCTTCTTGGTGGTCAGGGTGGTGCCGGTGTCGCATGTCCACTGATGGACGAGGGCGCCGGGTGCGGTGGAGATGGTGCTGACGTCGACGCACTTGCCGCTGTGTACGGCGACGAGCTGGTAGTCGTGGCTGTTGCCGAGCGCGGTCACCGGACGGAGCGTGAAGCGCTGGTTGGGGCCGTTGAGGCAGGTCCACTGCTGGACGGCGGCGCCGTTGGCAGTGGAGATCTGGCTGATGTCCAGGCACTTGCCGCTGGAGTGGTTGACGACGGTGTAGGTGTCGCTGGTGCCGGCGACGGGGTGGAAGTCGAAGACCTGCTCCTGTCCGCTCCCGCAGGTGTTCTGCCGGTACTGGGTGCCGTTGGCCGTGGACTGACCGGGGTTCTCCAGGCAGAGCCCGCTGTGCTGGGCCACGGCCGTTGAGGAGAAGCCGGCCGCGGCGCCGATGTGCAGGGTCGCGGGTGCGAAGGAGACCTGGTCGAGGTGGGGCGCGGAGCTGGACCGCATGGGCTGTCCGATGTCGGTGCCGCCGCCGGAGTAGACGACGCCGATGGTGGTGCCGTCCCAGTTGTACAGCTGTGAGGCGGTGAACTTGACGGTGTTGGCGCCCTTGGTGAGGGTGACGGGGACGGTGTAGTTCTGGAACTGGTTCCAGTGCAGGGTGCTGGCGAAGTTGACGCGGGTGGCGGTGCCGCCGTTGACGCTGACGTCGGCGTGCTCGGCGTAGAGGTCGGGGTTGTAGTGGTTGGAGGGCAGTTCCTCGTTGTTGGCGAAGCGCATGGTCATGGCGTAGGTGCCGGCCGCGGGCGCGTTGACGTCGAGGGTGAGGGAGTTGGCGGTTCCGTCGCCGATGCCCTTGACGACGCCGCCGTTGGCCTGGCTGTAGGTGTTGTCCACGGCCGCGGTGCCGGTGAGGGTGCCGTTCTCGGCCTGGTAGGTGACGACGTTGCCGGTGGTGACGGGGTCGTTGGCGCTGAACGGGGTGACGGTCAGGTCGTCCAGGGCGAGGGTGCCGCCGGTGCCGGTCACCTTGACCTTGTTGATGCCGCCGCTCAGGTAGACCCGGTTGGTGGAGGTGGACCAGGCGTCGGTCGTCGCACCGGCGAGTGTCTGGTCGTTGACGGTCCTGCCGTTGACGGCCAGGTCGGCCTGGCCGGTGTTGCGGAAGCGGGCGGTCAGGTCGGCGTATCCGTCCCGGGCGGAGTAGACCCAGAAGGTGGCGGACTTGCCGGAGGTGAGGTTGACCGCGCCGGCGCCGGACTGGCCCTGGGAGGTGTAGGTGGCGGTGCCGCTGTCGGAGAGGTTCGCCTGCTCGGCCTCGTAGAGCGTGGTGCCCTGGACGGAGGCGTCCTTGTACTGGAGGTCGATCTTGTCGATGATGGCGTCGCCGACGGTCGTCGCGCCGTTGTCGCCCGTGGTGGCCAGGGTGATCGTGTGGCTGCCTGCGGTGAGGTGCACGGTGGCGTCGTCGTGTCCCCACACCACCCACTGGAAGCCCACCGGGATGTCGATCCTGGTGGAGGCGCCGCCGTCGACCCGCGCGTAGATGTTCGTCGGGCCCTTGACGTCGGAGTCCTTGGCGTAGCTGTTGCCGAACACCGACAGGTTGTAGTCGCCGGTGGTGGGGACGGAGACGTTGAAGGAGATCACCGTGGTCGAGCCGGTGCGCAGGCCCCCGACGTCCTTGGTGCCGGAGGTGGCGAACTTGGAGACGCTGCCGGTGGTGCCCTCGGTGTTGATGCCGTAGCCGGTGCCGCTGAGCGTGGCGTTCTCGGCCTCGTACGTGCCCGTCCAGGTGCTGTCCGAGGCGGTGGTGCTGCCCGTGCCGCCAGGGGAGACGATCACCTGGTACGCGGACATCGCGTCGAGGCTGATCGGGACGGTGATCGAGCCGTCGGAGCCCACGGCGACGTCGGCGTCGGAGAGCCGGGTCGGGGTGGCCGCCGCGCCGATGTAGCCGCTCCAGCGGTCCTGGAACACGCTGACGTGGACGGTGCTGCCGAAGACCGCGGGGGCGATGTTCTTGATGACCGTGTCGGAGGCACCGCTGGTGCCGCCCCCGGCGAGGATGACGCGGGCCTGCTTCTTGGCCGTGTCCAGACTCGCCAGGCCCTGCAGGGTGTACGCGGCGTTGGCCCCGCTGCTGGTGACCTTGACGGTGTTGCCGCCCTTCATGGAGCTGTACCAGTTGTACAGCCACCACTGGGCGTTGGGCGTGTTCTGTGCGGCCGCGGAGTCGCCGAGGTTGCCGTTGATGTTCCAGTACGGCAGGTTGCCGTCGACCTTCTCGTCCTCGATGCCCGCGATCCACTGGACCATCTGGCCGGGGTCGGTCAGGTGGAATCGGTGGGCGTACTCGTTGAGGTTGACGGGGATCGGGGAGGTGATCCCCGCGGCTGTCTCCACCGCGCGGTAGGCGTCGACGGTGCTGCGGACGCCCGCCGGACTGCCGAGGGTGTGCCAGGTCACCACGTCGGGCAGGCAGTTGTTGGCCTTGCAGAACGTGAGGAAGCCGCGGAAGGACGAGTCGGTGTAGCCGGCGGAGTTCGGCCCCGCCAGCCGCGCCTGGGGCCAGATGCCCTTGATGAAGTTGTAGGTCTGGAGCCACTCGGCGTTGAAGTTGGCCAGCGCCGTCGCGTTGCTGCCCATGCCCTTGAACCAGTTCAGGTCGGGCTCGTTGTAGGGGATGAAGACGATGTGGCTCGCGTACGGGCTGGCCATCGCCTGCTCGACCTGCGTCCTCATGGTGTCCTGGTAGGCCGCGTAGCTCGTGCGCTCGTAGTTGGCGCGGTACACATCCGTCATGTAGATGAACTCATCGCCGCCGCCGCTGTCGACGAACGGCTTGGCGATCTCCAGGGCGTCCGAGCCCGGGTGCTGCTGACCGTCCTGGTACTTGGTGTTGGTGGTCTTCAGCCCCATCCCCTCGATGAGGTTGTTCGTCGGCACGTCCGGTCCGTACAGGCCGTACAGCGCCCCGGAGGCCCCGCCGCGGAAGGCCCCGGTGGAGTTGCCGAGGTCGACGGTGAGGGTGGGGTTGGCGGCGGAGGCCGGTGTCGCCGTCGCGGCGGTCACGCCGGCGACGAGGGTCAGCGGAAGCAGCGCCGTCGCGACGCCGCGGAGAAGGCGTCTCGCGACCGAGCGTCTTTGCCCGTTTGCTGGCATGTGCTTACGTCCCTTCGGATGGGGTTGTTGTCGCTGTGCTGCCGGCCCCCGTGCCGGACGTGTGGGTGGGCCGTCGCCCGAGGTTCAGGCGACGGTGGCGTCGGCTTGGGCGTCCGCGCGGTGACGGCGGTGGTCGCGTCCGCTGGTGTCCCTGTCCGCTCCGCTCACCGCCTCGGTGCCCCTGACCATGGCTGTGCGCTCTCGTCAGGGGGCTCGCCGTCGTCCTCAGCTCTTGCCGAGGAGGGTCCAGATCTGGTTCTTCTTCCCGGCGAGGGCGCTCGCCGGGTCGCAGGTCCACTGGTGGATCAGGGCGCGTGCCGTGGTGGAGACGCCGGACACGTCGACGCACTTGCCGCTGTGGACGGCGACCAACTGGTAGTCATGGCTGCCTGTGGCGAGGGCGTTGAGGGTGTACTGCTGGCTGGTGCTGCCGTTGCAGGTCCACTGCTGGACGGCGGCACCGTCAGCCGTGGACGCGCCTGCCACGTCCAGGCACTTGCCGCTCAGCTCGTTGACGACGGTGTAGGTGTTCGTCAGGCCGGCGACCGGCTTGAAGTCGAACATCTGCTGGTAGCCGCCCTCGCAGTAGTACTGCTGGTACTGCGTGCCGTTGGCTCGGGACAGGTTGGTGTCGTCAAGGCACTGGTGGCTGTTCGCGCTGATGGCGATCGTGGAGATGGTGGTGTTCGACGGGGGGAGCAGGGTGACGGTGTAGGCGTCCTTGGCGTTCGTCCACGGGACGGTGAGGGAGGCGGCGTCGCCGCTGACCGTCAGCGTGGTGTCGGAGACGGTGGTGGGTCCGCTGACGGCGTTGCCGTTGTCGTAGGGGTTGCGCTGGACGACGGCGCGGACCCGTCCGTTTTCCACGACCGACGTGGTGCCCAGGCCGGTGAGGTTGACGGTGACAGTGCCGGTGTTGCCGTTGCTGCCGAGCAGGATCTTGGCGTTCTTGGCGGTGTTGTCCTTCGTGGCGAAGCCGTCGGTGCTGGTACCAGGGGTGACCTTGACGACGCTGCCGGTCTGTGAGCCGTAGTAGCGGTACGCGAACCACTCGCCGCGCGGCAGGTACTGGCCGGCGCTGTTCTTGGTGAGAAGGGCGGCCTCGTTGTCGTGCAGACCCGTGCCGCCGGCCCAGTTGGCGCGCAGCCCGTCCATGCCCGCGCGCTCCAGACGGGATATGTACCAGCTGCCGCCGCCCGGGTTCTGTTCGCCGGGGAGACCGTACTCGTTGACCTGGTACGGGCGGGTGTTGGTCAGGCCCGCGGCGGCGAGGGTGGAGTCGGCGGCGACGCCGTCGGCGACCGGGTCGCCGGACAGGTCGTGCCAGCTGTAGATGTCGGGAGCGACGTTGTTCGCCTTGACGTAGGCCAGGTAGGTGGTCCACCAGGCGTTGGACGATCTCGGCGTCTTGGAGATGCTGGGGCCCACGATCAGCTGGTTGGGGAAGGCCGACCGCACACGGGCGTAGAAACGCGACCACATCTGCAGGTACTGGGACTGCGGCCGGCCCCAGAAGTTGAGACCGTCGGGTTCGTTCCACAGGTCCCATTCGACGGTCATGTTGTTGGCCTGGACGTCGCTGATGAGCTGGGTGACGAAGGCGTCGAACTGCGTCCAGTCGCCGTTGTCGCCGGGCCAGCCCTGAGTGGTCGTGCCGTCTGCTCCCCACAGGTCGTGGGGCAGGATGACGAAGGTGCCGCCGAGGGCGGTGGTGCGCTTGTACTGGGCCAGCGTCGCGTTCCAGCGGGTCTGGTAGGCGGCGAGGCTGGTGGCGTAGCCGCCGTTGTTGAGCTGGGCGCCGCCGGCCCGCTCCAAGTGCCACTTGATGTCCTTGTAGAAGTGGTCCTGGGGCAGCGAGCCGTCGGGCGTGATCCCGTACAGGGTGCCGGAGGCCCGGTAGGTGGGAGCGCCTGCGGTGGTGGCGAAGTCCACGGTGACGCTGGTGTCGGCGGCCTGCGACGGGAGGGCGGGTATCAGAGTGGTGGCCATGGCGGCCGCGAGGACGGCGACGGTCGAGACCGCTCGGCGGCGGGTGCGGGTTGCGGGTCTGGCCAGTGTCCAGGGCGATTTCATGGTGCGGCTCCTGCGTGAGCGGGGAGGGGTACGGGACCGAACGGTTCCGGGGCTGTGGGGAGACGGCCGGTCAGCGGCTGTGTCTATGGGCGTGAGCTTCGGCGAGGAGGAGGTAGCTGCTGGCGGTCCAGGTGTAGGCGCGGTCGCGCAGGCCGGTGCCGGTGAGGGCGTCGAAGTTCTCGGCGAAGCCGTGGGTTTCGCACAGGGCGCGGAAGCGGGCACTGATGTCGTCGGCCAGTCGGTGGTGGCCGGCTCGGCGCAGGCCGTCCTCGATGAGGACGGTGGCGGGCGCCCAGATCGGACCGCGCCAGTAACCGTCGGACAGGTAGTGCGGTGACGTGGGCAGCTCGGTGGCCAGTCCGTAGGGGGTCAGGTGGGCCTCGATCCGGGCGGCCAGGGCCTTGCCGACGTGCTCGGGGAGGTGCTCGCCCAGTGCCATCGGCATCAGGTCCAGCAGGCTGGAGCTTGCCCAGGTCGCGGCGCTGTCCGCGCCGCGTGCCATGAACCGCTCACCCGTCCACAGCTCGTCGAGCATCGCGGCCTGGGTGTCCTCGGCGGTACGGGTCCACCGTCGCGCGTCGTCCGGCTGGTCCAACTCGTCTGCCAGAACGGCCAGTTCACGTAGCTGGAGGACGAGGAAGGCGGCCAGGTCGGCGGTGACGACCACGCGCTCGGGGTCGAAGGTGGTGGCGTTGTCCCAGCCACTGTCGTTGCCGTGCTGGTAGTGGGGCAGGGCGACGCCGGGTGCACGCCGCGCGGTGAGCCAGAAGTCCGTCCACCGTGCCAACCTGCCGTAGACCTCGACGAGATCCTTCCGGCTGAGGGGTGTGGGCAGCCGTCTGCGCAGGTGGGACAAGGTCCAGCCGTGGATGGGCGGTTTGACGAAGTTGTACAGGACCTCGGAGTGGGTCACCGAGTCGGGCAGCGAACCGGTCTCGTCCTGGTGGTCGAAGGGCAGGGAGAACTGGTCCCAGGCCAGCTGCGGGTGTCCCGGCGCCAGGGCGAGCGCGTTGAAGCAGTGGTCCCAGCTCCAGACCTTGTCCATCCAGTGCTTGGACATCAGCACGGCGGGGCGGGTGACCAGGCCGGCCGGGCGGACGGTCGCCGACCAGACGACGTAGGCGGCGAGTTCGGCGGCCGGGGTGTCGGACGAGCGCCAGGGGGCGACGGCGTCCACGAACTCGGCGAACGGCCGTCGCGCGGCCTCCATGATCTCGCCGAACGCCGCCGACGGGCGGTAGGGCCGTCGCGCACTGTCGAGTTCCTCGACGGCGACCTCCCACGATCCGTCGGGCCCGGCGGTGACCGTGAGACCACGGTCACCGGTGCCCAGGGCCTGGGCACCGGACACCTCGGTGACCGTGCCGGACAGCACGGTGATCCGGTAGCGGCGGCCGGTCTCGTAGGAGGTGAAGATGTGGGCGTTGTCCACGGGGTCGCGGTAGAAGTAGGTCCCGCTGAAGGGGGTCAGGTCCTTCGCCGCCGCGGTGACACGCAGGCCCAGCCGCTCGCCGTGCACGCGTACGGTGTCCGGCGTCTCGTAGGCGAGTGCCACACGGCCGCGCTCGCCGATCCAGCTGAGCAGGCCCGGGGCCGCCTCGATACGCGTCTCGGCCCGCTCGCCCGTCGCCGCGTCCTGGGGGACGAGACGCAGGACGGCGTGCATGCCGTTCTGGTGCGAGACGAGGTGCAGGTCTTCGGCCCGTGTCCTCTCCGCCAGTACGGGAGAGAAACCGAACCAGGAGCCGTGCGTGCTGAACGGGATGTCATGGACGGAGAAGTACGGGCCGGATCGGGCGGCGGTCATGGGGCGTGACTCGTTTCTTGGGCAGCGGAGGTCGGCGGTCTGCCGTCCGGTGACGGGGAGTGGTCAGTCCTTGACGGCACCGGCGGTCACGCCTGCGGCGACGTAGCGCTGGGCGAGGACCAGGATCACCGTGGCGGGCAGCGAGGCCACGACGGCGGTGGCCATGATGGCGTTCCACTGCTGGTTGTTGTTGCCGATGTAGTGGTAGATGCCGAGGGTGATCGGCTCGTGGGCGCCGCCGTTGGCGAGGGTGCCGGCGAAGACGAAGTCGGACCAGGACCACAGGAACGCGAACAGCGACACCGTGACGACCGAGTTCCGGCTCATCGGCAGGACGATCGACCAGAAGGTGCGCAGGGCCCTTGCTCCGTCCATCTGCGCGGCCTGGATCAGCTCGCCCGGGATGCCGGCCATGAACGCGGTGAAGATCAGGACCGCGAAGGGGACGGCGAGGGTGGAGTCGGCGACGATCAGGCCGGGGACGGACTGGAGCAGGCCGAGCTGGAGGTAGATGGCGTAGAAGCCCATCGCCATGATGATGCCGGGGACCATCTGGGCGGCCAGGAGGAGGAAGCTCAGTGCGCCGCCGCCGCGCGGGCGGAGTTTCGCCAGCGCGTAGCCGGCGGGCGCGGCCAGGGCCACGGTCAGCACGACGGTGCCCAGGCCGATGACGAGGCTGGTGCCGAGGTAGGGCACCTGCTGGTCGAGGACGGCGCGGTAGCCCTCCAGGGTGCCGTGGGCGGGGAACAGGCTCGGCGGGCTCTTGCGCATGTCCTGGTCGCGGGTGAAGGACACGTTGAGCATCCAGTAGACCGGGAAGAGCATGACCGCGGTCAGGAGGACGCCGACGGTCGTCTTGACCCCCGTGCGGGTGCGGCGCTGCGGGGTGCCGATGGCGATTGCTGTCATGACAGCGCCTGCTTTCGCTGGACCTTCAGGTAGATCAGGCCGAAGACCAGGGCGGCGACGACGAGCAGGTTGCCGACGGCCGCGCCGGGGCCGAACGCGGGGAGGAGGTTGCCGAAGCCGAGCTGGTAGGACCAGGTCGCGAAGGTGGTGGAGGAGTCGGCCGGGCCGCCCTTGGTCATGATCCAGATGATGTCGAAGACCTTGAGGGTGTAGATCAGCCCGAGCAGCAGGGTGATCGCGGACACCGGGCGCAGCAGCGGGAAGGTGATGCGCCAGAAGCGCTGCCAGGCGTTCGCGCCGTCGAGGGCGGCGGCCTCGTACAGGCTGGCGGGGATGGACTGGAGTCCGCTGTGGAGGACGACGAGGTTGAAGGGGACGCCGATCCAGATGTTGGCGATGATCACCGAGGTCAGGGACCAGGAGGGTGAGGTCAGCCAGTTCACCGGGCCGATGCCGAGGGCGTGCAGGGCGGCGTTGACGATGCCGGAGTCGCTGTTGAGCATCCACGACCAGGTGGAGG
>NZ_KQ949040.1:0-43513 GCF_001514285.1 Streptomyces sp. DSM 15324 | reverse complement strand
CAGGTCGAGGTTGCGGTAGAGCGGATAGGCGTAGAAGAGGGCGAGGTAGAGGGTCACCGGGGCCAGGAAGGCCCAGGCGATCCACTGCTGGGAGGTGGGACGCCGCCGGGTCGTGGTGCGGGCCGGGGGCGGGGCGGCGGTCGCCGCCCCGTTCCGGTTCCGCACCGGCCGGCGGTCCGGCACCTGTGTCGAGGCTTTCATCGGCTGGCCGGAGTCCTCGACTACTTGACGGCGGACTGTGCCGAACCGAGCGCGTCCTTCGGTGACGCCGACCCACTGAGGGCGGACTGGACGGCCTTCCAGAGCTGCTCGGAGATCTTGGGGTACTTGGTGCCCAGGTCGTCACTGGTACGGCCCTTGGCCGCCTTGACCGCCTCCACCCACGGCTTCAGCTTGGCGTTCGCGGCCACCTGCTTGTCCTGGACCTCGGTGGTGGGGGCCACGTAGGACAGCGTCGTGTCGGTTTCGAGCAGGTTCTGGCTGTTGGTCAGGCAGGACACGAGCTTCTGGGAGGTGGCGTAGCGGCCGGTGTCCTTCTGAACCGGCATCGTGACGAACTCACCGCCCGTCGGGGCCTGCGCGGCGCCTCCCGTGGAGGCGGGGACGGGGATGACCCCGTAGTCGAAGCCGGCCTTGTCGGCGTTGGCGAGCTGCCAGGTGCCGTTCTCGCTGAACGCGTAGTCGCCGCCGGCGAACTCCTGCCAGCTGGTCGTCTGGGTGTTGTTGATCACCGAGTTGGGGGCGTAGCCCTTGTCCAGCCAGCCCTTCCAGAGCGACAGCGCGGAGGTTGCCTGGTCGGAGTCGAGCGCGGTCAGCCGGGCGCCCGAGCCCCAGAACCAGGGCAGGAACTGGAAGCTGCCCTCCTCGGTACCGATCGCGGAGAACGTGATGCCCTTCTTCCCCGCCGCCTTGACCTTCGCCAGCGCCGCCGTCAGCGACTTCCAGTCCTTGACCGAGGCGATGTCCACCCCGGCCGCCTTCAGGACCTCCTTGTTGTAGTAGAGGGCGAGGGTGTTGGCGCCGATCGGCGTGCCGTAGGTCTTCCCGCCCGACTGGCCGGCCGCGAGCAGGTTCGGGCTGACCTTCGACGTGTCCACCTTGTTGTCGTCGGCAGAGGTCAGCACGCCCGCCTCGGCCAGCGTCGACACCACCGGATTGTCGACGATGAGGATGTCCGCGGAGTTGCCCTGCTGCGCCGCCAGCAGCGCCTTGTTCGTCAGGTCGCTGGTGTCGAACGGGGTCCGCTTGATCTTCACACCGGCCTCGGTGCCGCAGCCGTCCAGCAGCTTCGCCCACGCCGAGCCCTTGGTGAACTGCGGGTACGGGTCCCAGATCGTGTACGTCTTGCCGTCCGCGGACTTCGCGGAGGTACCGCCCGCGGCGGAAGAGCACGCGGTGGCGCCGGTGGTGACGGCGACGACGGTCAGGACTGCGGCGGTGAGACGCCTTCTGGCGGTTCGGTTCATTGCGGGTTCCTCACGAGTGATCGGCACAGGTGTGCCCTGGGATCGGCACAGGTGTGCCCGGAGACGGGGTTCGGGGACTGCTGGCTCGGCGCGGTGAGGCGCGCCTTCGCCCGGTATCGGGTGGGGGTGCGGGGTGCGGGGTGCGGGGGGGACGCGCGGGAAGGATGGTCAGGGGTGCGCGGGGGCACCGAGGTCGGGGGCGGCGCCGGCGGACCCGGAGCCGGCGGGCGCGGTGCTCGCTCGCAACGAGATCGGCGGCGCGAGCAGGTGCTGGCGGGCAGGCGCGGCGGGATCGTTCAGCCGCTCCACGAGCAGTTCCACAGCGAGGCGGCCCATCTGTTCCGCCGGTACGTCCGCCGCGGTGAGCTGCGGGGTCACCGTCTCCGCCCATCTGCTGGCCACCACTCCGGTGACGGAGAAGTCGTGCGGCACGTGACGGCCGGCCTGGGCCAGCCCCCGGTAGATGCCGCCCAGCGCGGCCTCGTTCAGCGTGACCAGGGCCGTGGTGGCGGGGTCGTCGTGCAGGATCCGCTCCAGACAGATCTGGCCCGAGGCCGCGTCGTCCCCGCAGCAGTACGTCCGGACGGTCAGTCCGCGTTCCGCCGCGGCCTTGGTGAAACCGTCCAGACCGCGGTGCGCGGACTCGTACCCCGCCCGCAGAAGCGGCTCGGGACGGTTGACGAAGGCGACCCGGCGGTGACCGAGGTCGGCCAGGTGATGTACGCAGGCCGCCGCCAGCGCCGTGTGGTCCAGGCCCACCCACCAGCTGCCCTGCGGGTTGGCGGTGCGGCCGATGGCGACTGAGGGGAAGCCCACCGCGGTGAGGTGGTCGAGCCGGTCGTCCTGAAGCCGCATCTCCATCAGGATCGCGCCGTCGACCCGCCGCTCGCCCAGCAGCCGCTGGAACGAACGGTCGCTGTCCACGCCGCTCGGCGAGAGCAGCACGTCGTAGTCGTAGGCCGCGGCGGCCTCCACCACGCTGCCGATGAAGTCCAGCTGCATGCCGGTGTAGTGGTTGCCGGCGGGCGGGAAGACCAGACCGATGGTGTTGGTCCGGCCGTTGGCCAAAGCCCGAGCACTCGCGTTGGGCTGGTAGCCCAGTTCGTCGATGACTCTCTGGATCGTGCGGCGGGTGTCCTCGGACACAGGGCGTTTGCCGCTCAGGGCATACGACACGGTGCTCCGCGAGACACCGGCCCGCTTGGCGATCTCACCGATGTTCACGGGGACTCCTCACCGAAGACAGTCGAACCGGTTCGGTTCTTCTGGTGAACCAAGTCGACCGAATACTGACCGTCGAACCGGTTCGCGTGAAGTGAAGGTAGGAGCAACACGGAGGGGTGTCAACGCCTCGTGGCCGATTTCTCGTAACGACCCGGAAACGTCGCCGCACAGAGAAGCGTGCCTGGATTGCCTGGTTAAGCACCTCCTTATCGGCGGGTCTGAGGTCGGATGCGAGGACGGGGCGCACCCTGTCTGGGCCCGAACGGTCGGTCATTCACGTGCGGGCGACTCGTGTCGAGGCTGTTGCTGGCCAGATTCCTCGATGCTAGATTCCATCGAACCGGTTCGATGAAATCCAGTGACAGACATGACCCCGTTCGAGACGGTCAGGGCCCCGGCTGCTCGCGCCTGCTTCGAGGGCGGTGAAGGCGCGGCGCAGGCCGTCCTGTTGGTCGCCTTCGGTGTGTTCGGGGAGGCGACACCATGGCGGACGCGCTCGGCGCCCGTCTGGAGGCCGAGCGCCGGGTGACCGCCGCTATCGAGTACGACCCGCGCACCCCGCCCGGCCGGGCGACCGGTGGCGGACAGCGTGCGGAAGCTGCGCGGGCTGGTGGAGGACGTGTGGGAAGTGACCCGGCTGGACTCTCCCGGGCGGCGTCGGTGGAGACCGACGAGCGTGAGGTGAACGCGATGACCCGTTGTGCGGTCGCCGGGCTGGACTGCGCGAAGGTGATGGTCGTGCGACCATGCCGGCGTCACCGCGGGCGACGGGGCCGGTCAGCGCGGCGTCGCCGGAGCGCAGCGCGTGAAGGACGCCGCATCGTCGCCGCCGGACGGGCGGAGACGCTAAACGCCTCGTGGAGCGCCGGTAAGACCAGGACGAAAGTCCCGGCACAGCGCGGTGAAGCAGGAAGCCCCCGGAAGGGTCAGCCGACCCAGGCCGGAATCCCTGGACTTTAGGCCAGGGAGCACGTCAACTTCCGCAACCGCCTGGAGGGGGCGCGGATACGGAGCCGCGGCTGCCGACGGATTGATCCGCTGCCGGCGGGCCGAGCGCCCGGGCGCGGGCCGGCCCCGGGTGTCTGCCACGCCCGGGCCCGGCGCCGACACGGAGGCGACGCCCCGACCATGTACGGAGATCTCGCCGAGGCCCCGCGCGTCGAGCACTCACTCCCGTCCTCCCCGGGGTGACGGTCCACTTCCGGTTGTCCTGCTGCGACAGCGTCACTTCCGCCTGGGGCATCCCGATGGTGTGGAAGGTTTGTGTCAGAGGCGCGATCGTGACACGTGAACTCTCAACAAAAATAGGCCTCTTGTGCAAAGCTGGCGATCACCCGGGTTCGTGCCCGGACTTCGGCGGTCGAAGTAGCCCGGAGTGTGCCCCGGTCCGGCCGCCCATGCCTACGTTCCTTCTGCACCAGGGATCACGCATGCCCCCCACCCCCACCCGGGGCAGCCCTCGCCGCAACCGGCACCACCACCCGGCCGACCGTGGCGTCAAGTCCGCCCCCGCCACGCTCGGTTCACGCGCCGCCCACCTCCTCGGGCAGGCCAAGGCGCACAGCGACAAGACCATCGTTGCCGTCAGGCAGTGGCGAGGCCGTGGCCTGGAAGGACTGCGGCTGACCGTCACGGCTGCACCTTTCGGATGACCGGAGCCCAGCCTGTCGGCGGGGGTGGTCCGGCTGGTCGGCGGTGTGAATGCCTCAGGGTGCCGCGATGGGATGGCGGTGCAGGCCACCACCGATGAGGAGTACGTGAATGGGCAGTGTGAGGGCCAGGGCCGCGACAGGGTCGGCGATCGCCCTGGCGGTCGTCTCCGGCAGTGTGCCGGTGGCCGTCGCTGCCGACACCGGCGGAGCACGGGCGGACATCCGTGCCGATGTGAACCGTGACGGGCGGTCGATGTCACCGGGGGACTCCGATGGCGCGGGCGGCCCCGGTGCCGGCGCCGGAACCGACTGACCGAATACCGAACCAACCTGTACACAGGAGACGCAAGTGAGATACCGGAAGAACGTTCCCTGGCTTGCTGCCGTGGCCTGCTTCGCGGCCGCCTGCAGCAGCGCGTCCGGCACCGACCCGGCCGCCGCCCCGTCGACGACGTCCGCCGCGGCCCGCTCGTCGTCGGCCTCCGAGGCGCGGAACAAGGCGCTCGTTCTGCGCCTGTACTCGGAGGGGTTCAACAAGGGCAGGACCGACGTGGTGAAGGAACTCGTCGCGAGCGACTTCGTGCAGCACGACAAGTCGGTTTCCGGCGGGGCGGACGGGCAGGTCAAGGAGTTCAAGGACGTCAAGGCGAAGATTTCCGGTGCGGTGGCGACCGTCAAGCACGTGGCCGCCGACGGTGACCTGGTGGCCGTGCACTGGCACGCGTCGGCCACCCCGGAGAAGGAGGCGACCGGCGAGGCCAAGGTCGACCTGTTCCGGGTCGGCAACGGCAGGCTGGTCGAGCACTGGGGCATCACGCAGACCGTGCCGGCCAAGACGGCCAGCGGGAACTCGCTGTTCAGCGACGTGTACCGGTACCCGAACGGGGAACCGACCCTGTCCGAGGAACAGGAGGAGAAGAACCGGAAGTTCGCGGTCGACGCGTACCGCAAGCTCTCCGACGGCGACGCGAAGGTGATCGACAAGAGCTGGGATCCGCGGTACTACCAGCACAACCCGGCGGTCGCGAACGGAACGGGCCCGCTGAAGCAGTTCTTCCAGCCGAACACGCAGAGCTCCCCCTCGCCCAGCATGACCGCAGGCGGCGGGACCCGGTTCGGCAATACTCTCGCCGACGGGGACCTGGTGTGGGTCTTCAGCTCCGACTACGTCGTCGCGGACCTCTTCCGGGTGGTCGACGGAAAGATCATCGAGCACTGGGACGTCGCGGCCGACGGTCAGTAGCCCCTGGTTTCATCATGGAGCGCGGAACCGGCGACTTTCCGAGCCGTGCTCTCCTGCGGCCGCAGGACGGCGTTCGGGACACGGCGCGCGCCCGTGTGTTCAGACGGAGCCGGAGCCGGCACGGCCCGCCGATTCGGCGGCGGCACGGCGGTACTCGGCATTGATGCGCTGCGCTTCCTCGAGCTGGTCCTCGAGGATGACGATGCGGCACGCGGCCTCGATCGGAGTCCCCTTGTCGACGAGCTCCCGGGCGCGCGCGGCGATCCGCAGTTGGTAGCGGGAGTACCGGCGATGTCCTCCCTCCGAGCGGAGCGGAGTGATCAGACGAGCCTCACCGATGGCTCGGAGGAAGGCCGGGGTGGTGCCGAGCATCTCGGCTGCCCGGCCCATGGAGTACGCGGGGTAGTCGTCGTCGTCCAGACGATCGTTCAGGGGATTGTCCGATGTCATGTCACCTCGCTGTGCAACGCGTCGAGGGGCCCTGGTGCCGTACGGCACCAGGGCCCCGAAGGAAATTGAACACCATCTGTCGGCCCTACTGCTGTGCCGACCTTCTGTTTCCGCTACCCGGCCCGGCAGAGGGGGGTGCGGGGGGATCGCAGCTGCTTGACCGGGGACCACCATCCATTCCGGGGTCTTGCGGTACCCGGGCCGAGTGCGTCTCGGACCGGGCGATCCTGATGGCGTCTGCTCCTCCGTTCCTCTCTGAATCAACCACTGATGGAACTGCGTACTTCGTGTTCATTCACCCGCCAGTTCGTGTCTGGCGGATCTCATCGACCGTGTCTACGAGAAGAAGCATACCCACGCCAGGAACGAAAAGCTACTTCAGCGAGAGAAGATTTCACTCTTCCGGCGGAGGAGGAACCCTGCCGTGACCCCGGGATCGGCGTCCGCGCCGCGCGCAGGCTCAGTGGCCCTCGTTGATGCGGCGCAGGAAGGCGCGTGTGCGTTCGTGGGCGGGGTCGGTCATGAGCTTCTCCGGGGGGCCCTCCTCCAGGACGGCCCCCTGGTCGAACATGATCAGTCGGTCCGCGGCCGAGCGGGCGAAACCCATCTCGTGCGTGACGACGATCATCGTCATACCGTCGTCGACGAGTTCCTTCATCACGGCGATGACCTCGCCGACCATCTCGGGGTCGAGGGCGCTCGTCGGTTCATCGAAGAGCATCAACTCCGGCTTCATGGCGAGGGCGCGGGCGATGGCGACGCGCTGCTGCTGGCCGCCGGACAGTGCCGACGGCCGCGTGGAAGCCTTGTGTTCGAGGCCCACCCTTGCCAGGAGCGCCTGCGCCTGCTCCCTGGCCTCGGCCTTCGGCGTGCCGAGGACCTTCGCCGGCGCGACGGCCACGTTGTCGAGCGCGCTCAGATGGGGGAAGAGGTTGAAGCGCTGGAAGACGAAACCGATGTTGCGGCGGCGTTCGGCCACCGCTTTCGGCCGCGCCTCCAGCGGCCGACCGGAGCCGGACCCGCGCGGCCGGTAGCCGACCGGGCGGCCGTGGACGAGGATCTCGCCCTCGTCGATGCGTTCCAGGTGGTTGAGGCAGCGGAGGAACGTGGTCTTCCCGGACCCGGACGGTCCCACCATGACCACGACCTCGCGGGCCCGGACGTCCATGGAGATACCGTCGAGCACCCGGACGTCGCCGAAGCGCTTGACCACCCCGCGTGCCGACATCACCGCCGACGGGTCGGCCGACCCGGCGGACACCCGGGCCCCGTGACCCTCGCGTTCCCCGGCATTGCTCGTCATCGGTTCCATGTCAGTGGGCCTCCTTGCCTACGAGCGCGGCGTCCTCGCGGCGGGGGGCGCGTCCCAGTCCGCCACCGGTGAGCCGCTCCCGCAGCGAAGGTGCGGCGATCACCTGTCCGGGATCGGCGAGTCTGCGCTCGATGAACCGCTGGAGGAACGACCACACCGTCGTCAGCGCGAGGTAGTAGCAGGCGGCGACGAGGAAGATCTCGAAGGTCTTGAAGGTCGCCGAATTGATCGACTGCGCGGTCAGGAACATCTCCTGCAGGCCGATGACCGACAGCAGGGAGGTCGACTTCATCATCAGATTGAACTCGTTGCCCAGCGGCGGAACGATGATCCGGATCGCCTGCGGCAGCAGGACGACCCGCATGGTCATCGCCGGGGTCATGCCCAGCGCCTGCGCCGCCTCCGCCTGCCCGGGATCGATGGCGTCGAGAGCCGCTCGGAAGATCTCGGCCATGTACGCGGCCTCGTTCACGGCGAGGGTCAGAGTGGCCGCCTGCACGACGCCGAGCAGGACGAGCCCGCCGATCTGGACGTCACTGAAGCGGTAGATGCCCGCCGCGGCGAGGCCGTTGTAGACGAGGACGAGCTGGACGAGCAGGGGCGTGCCGCGGATGAGCCAGACATAGGTCCGGCCGCCCCAGCGCAGCGGGGCAAGGCGGCTGCGCTGGGCCAGTGCGACGGCGAAACCGAGGAGCACACCGAGCAGTTGGGCGATCACCGAGATGTAGACGGTGCGCCAGAGTCCGTCGAGGAACGCCCCGGAGGGGGAGATCAGGTAGTGCCAGAAGAACGGCCAGTCGAAGCCGGCCGGCGGCCCCGGGTCGGCGAGCACGGTTGCGTGGGTCACGTGGGTCACGTGGTCTTCTCTCTGCGCGGGTGCCGCGGGGGTCAGCCGGCGATGTCGTCGCCGGTCAGGTTCCACTTCTTGAGGACCGCGTCGTACGCGCCGCTCTTGCGTACGGCTGCCAGCGCCTGGGTGAGAGCGTCGTGCAGCGACGTGTCGTCCTTGCGGGTCGCGGCTCCCACCTTGATGCGATTGAACGGTTCGCCGACGAGGGCGAAGGTGCCCGGCTGCTGCTTCAGCACATACGCGGCGGTCTCCAGCGTCGTACCGTAGGCGTCCACCAGTCCGAGGCGCAGTTGCTGGAGGGCGTCGCTGTCCTTGGTGAACTGCCGGATGTCGATCTTCGGCTTCCCGGCCGCCGCGCACTTCTCGGACTGGTCGGTGAGGTACTGGACGACGGTGGTGCCCGTCTGCCCGGCCGCCTTCTTGCCGCACAGGTCGTCCGCGCCCTTGACGGCGTCGGCGTTCTTCTGCGCCACGACGAGGGTGTTGGAGGCGTACATGTACGGGACGAAGTCGACGACCTTCTCCCGCTCCGGCTTGATGTAGAGCTGGCTGATGATCGCGTCGCACTGCTTGGCCTGGAGCGCCGGGATGATCCCGTTGAAGCCGGTGTTGGCCCAGTTCGCCCGGACTCCCAGCTCGGCGGCGAGCGCGTTCCCGAGTTCGATCTCCGCGCCCACCGGCTTCTGCGCGGTGTCGTAGTACGTCAGCGGCGGCGCGCTGATGTCCGAGCAGTAGGTGATCTGACCGTCCTTCACGAGCGCACCCGCGGGCACCTTGACCGATGCCGCCTTCGCGTCGCTGGTGTCGGTGCCGCCGGAGCTGCCGGCGCACCCGGTGAGGGCCATGGCGGCCGCGGCGGCGGCGCCGGTCAGCACGGACACCGATCTACGGGAGAAGGAGAGCGACCTGGCCATTTCCGAACCCCTCTGAGAGTTCGCGCTGTTGCGCGGCGATGTAAGTCAATGCCATAGTCGATAACGTTGACTATGACTGGGAAGCTAGGCCCGCCGCTCTTGGACTGTCAAGAAGTCCCCTGTAACGCGGCGGTTAAAGAGGCCGCACCGCAGGCGGCCTCCGGCGCACTCGGGAGAGGGAACGATGTCCGCATTCACCCAACGTCCGCTCGCCGCGAGGGGCGGCGCATGGGCCGTCGCCACGCCCCACGCCGCGGCCAGCGACGCGGCGGCCGAGGTGCTGCGCGGGGGCGGCAACGCAGTCGACGCGGCGCTCGCCGCCGCCGCCATGCTGACCGTGGTGTACCCCAACCAGTGCTCTGTCGGCGGTGACCTGCTGGCACTGGTGGGCACCCGGGACGGCGACATCCGCTTCGTCAACGCCGGCGGCCGCTCCCCCCGAGCGGTCGACGTGGCGTCGCTGACGGCGGCGCACCACCTGATGCCGGTGCTCGGCGCCCTGCCGGTGACCGTTCCCGGCGCGGTCGCCGGGTGGGGCGTACTCGCCGAGACCTGGGGCACCCGCCCGCTCGCCTCGGCGCTCGCGCCCGCCGAGGCCGCCGCCCGTGAGGGAGTGCCCGTGGCCTTCGGACTGGCCCACGACCTCGCCCGCGAGAGCGGCAACCTGGCGCGCGATCCCGGCATGCGCGGCGTGTTCTTCGCCGACGGCGAGGTCCTCGCGGCCGGACAGACGCTGCGCCAGCCCCACCTCGCCCGTTCCCTGGCCCAGATCGCCTCGGAAGGCCCCGCGGCGATGTACGGCGGAGAGGTGGGCGCGAGCCTCGTGAAGCTGCTCGCAGCGGGCGGATCCGCGATGACGGAGGAGGATTTCGCCGCGCACACCGTGGAGCTCTCGCCGGCGCTCGCCGCGGAGTACGACGGTGTCGAGTACCTGTCGGCCGGAGCCAACTCGCAGGGACTGTACTTCCTCCAGGGCCTCAAGGCGCTCGACGTGGCCCGCACCGTCCGCGGGCCGCTCGACCCGCTGGGCCGCGACGCCGGCCTGGTCGCCTCCGTCCTCGCCTGGACCGCCGGTGACCGTGACCGCCACTGCGCCGACCCGGAGTGGAGCAGCGCCCCCGTCGACCACCTGCTGTCCGACGCGTACGCGCGGCACATCGCCGAGCACGCCATGGCCGGTACGGCGGTCGACCTGCTCGCCCAGCGCAAGGCGACCGGTGACACCGTCGCGGTGGTGGTGGCCGACGCGGACGGCACCTGGGTCTCCCTGATCCAGAGCGTCTTCCACGGCTTCGGCGCCGCGCTGCTCGACCCCGGAACCGGGATCGTCCTGCACAACCGGGGCGCCTCCTTCTCGCTCGACCCCGCCTCGCCCAACCATCTGGCCGGCGGGAAGCGGCCGCTGCACACGCTCATGCCGGTCCTGGTCCGCGAAGGGGGCGCACTCGTCGGCGCGCACGGCGCCATGGGTGGACGCGCGCAACCCCAGGTGCACACCCACATGGCCCTGCACCTGGCCGCCGGCTCCTCTCCCGAACACGTCGTGTCGATGCCACGCTGGGTCCTCGGATCCATGGAGGCGGGAGTGACGGCCGGCGCGGGCGTCGTCAGCACCGAGCGGGACGTCCCTCCCGTGGGCGTCCACGCGATCGAGAGGGCGGGCTTCACCGTCCGGCCGCTCGGCGCGAACGACGACGGGGTGGGCCACGGCCAGGTGGTACGGCGGGTCCCCGGGGACGGCCGACCGGACCTGGCGGCGGCCACCGATCCGCGCGCGGACGGTTCGGCGGTGGCCGGCTGACGCCATGGCCGGATACGCGATCATGGGAGCGAGCGACGTGGGGAAGGAAGCATGACCGAGAGAAGCGCCAGGACGACCAAGAGGGCGAGCCGGAGCCGGCTGCCGCGCGGCACCCTGAGCCAGGAGCTGATCGTCCAGGCAGCGTTCCGGGTCGCGGACTCCTCCGGTATGGAGAAGCTGACGTTCCAGGCCCTCGGCCGGGAGCTGTCCGCCCATCCGACGGCGATCTACCGGCACTTCCGCAACAAGGACGAGCTTCTGCTCGCACTCATCGACGCCCTGCACGAGGAGGCCCTGGCCCACACCCCACCGCCCACGGACGACTGGGCCCACGACCTCATGCAGATCGCGATCCACACCCACGAGGCGTTTCTCCGCCATCCCCGGGTCGGGGCCCTGGCCGCCGCGCGCACCGCCCGGCGGGAGAACGAGTTCCGGTCCGTGGAGCGCAAACTGGACTGCATGCGCCGGGCCGGTCTCGACGACGCCGAAGCCGCCCGGTACTACCGGGTCTTCGCCGACCTGGTGCTGGCCTACAGCGCCATGGACGCGAGCCTGGCCGCGCTGTCCCCGGAGCTCCGGGACGCCGACCTGAAAGCCTGGGAGACGGACTACCGCACCCTGCCGTCCGACAAATATCCCAACATCGCGCGGGTCGCCCCACGGTTCGTGAGCCTGGACGACCCCCAGAACTTCGTGACGGCCGTCCAGGCGATCATCGACACGGTCCGGGCGAAGACCGAGCGCGCGGCCCGCCGCACCTGAGCCGCGCCCGCCGCGTCCTTACGGCGCGGACACGCGCACGATGCCGGCGGTGGGCGCCTGGGACGCCTGGGAGGTCACCGCACGCTCGGGGCCGCGCCCTCGGCGGGTGCGGCGGCCTCTCTCGCGCCCGCGGCCAGTCGGCCGACGGCGCGCGCGGCGAGCGTCTGCTCGTGGAGGCGGCGGGCCGACTCGAGCAGGCGGATGCTGTCGGGGCCCCACATGCGGCGCAGCATGTAGCGCTCGTACGGGCCCTGCTGCATCAGCCACGCGACGGGGAGGAAGAGTTTCGCGGCCAGGACCGCTGCCCTGTCCATGGGCGGTGACAGCCCCATCGACGTGCGCATCCTGGCGGGAAGGGTGCCCATGACGGGGAGTTCGACGAGCGAGGTCTGCAGCGCGTAGGGGATCGCCGCGCGCAGGTGGGAGATGTGGAAGTTCCTCACCACCGTCCGTATCACCAGCTTGAACCGGTCCTCGCCGGTGTCGGGCATCCTGTAGACCGGAAGGCGAACGCCTCGTAGACGCGCAGCATGGGGTGCATCTCGGTCAGCGCCGCCCACATGGCGTCGCGGGGCCCGCTCGCGTCGTAGCCGCCGAGTCCGGGACGGGCGGTGTCGATGACGTCTCCGACGACCTTCTTGTGGATGGTGTGCAGATGCTTGGCCATGAGCCCCGCGGTCTTGGAGTCTCCCTCGCCGAGCACCTCATGCCGGACGACTCGCTCTACGCGCCGTTCATCGGGCCCGCAGAGGCCCTCGCGGGGAAGCTCACCGAGGCCGGCTTCGACGACGAGGCCGCCGTACCCGACTCACTCTTGATTGCCATGTACTTTGTGATGCAAAGTTAAGCGCGGGCGCCCATCTGGCGGGCCGCTCACAAGCGCTGCCAAAGCGCTGCCAAAGCGCAGGCCACAAGGGGGACAGATGGGAACATCCGCACCGAGCAGCGCGGGATCGGAACCGAGGGGGGACGCCGCCGCCTTGCTGGCTGCGACGGAAGGCCTCCGGGCGAGGACCCGCACGCAGACCAACGGAGCATGGACTCCCCTCCTTGGCTTCGGACTCCTTGCACTCGCGGCGATTCCGGTTGCCCGGTACGCCTTCAACTTCGGAGCCCACGGGCGCGACATCGGGTCCTATCCGACGTTCGCCTACGCCGAGCTGACCGGCCTGTGCGTCGTCCACGAACCGGGAACCCCCTGTCTGAAGGGTGAATTCGACGGAGCTTTCCTGCGCTTCACGGCATGGGGCGTGTGGTTCGCGCTCCTCCCCCTCGCATGGTTCGCCTTCGCCCGCTGGTACCGCCTGCGCGGTGAGGCCCGGGGCGTCGTCCCCCGGCGCGGCATGTGGGTCCGCGTGATCGCGGCAGCCACCACCGTGATCACGACAGCTCTGGTGGTGTTGCTGTTCGGCAAGGACCAGCCGTGGGAGGCCGCGCTGCTGGAGAACAGCTACGCCTCCCCGTGGTACCTGGTCGGCATCGGACTCATCGCCCTCGGCGTTGCCGAACGCAGTTGGATCGTCGCGGCGGCCGGCATCGCTCACGCCCTGCTGCTCACGGGGTACCTGGGAGCCTCCTGGGGCAGCGGATGGCTTCCCTGGCAGCATCCCGCCCACCCGGGCTGGGCCGACGGACCACAGGTCAAGGCCCTTCTGCTCGCTGCTGTCCTGCTCCTCGCCGGTCTGTGCGAGTGGGCGGCGGTCCGCCGACGGGGCGCGCCCGGCGTCGCAGAGGCGGGTACGGTCGTCTCATGAGCCTCGAAGACTCGACCGCTACGCAGGGCGACCAAGAGGAACTGCATCCCACCCAGGCGCTGGACGACACCGTCCACCAGCGTGTGCGGCTGGGCGTCCTCACCGTTGCCCGCGAAGCCGACCGGGTCGAGTTCAGCTTCCTGAAGAAGCAACTGGCCGTCACCGACGGGAATCTCTCCCGGCACCTGAAGGTGCTGGAGGAGTCCGGAATGATCACCGTGGAGAAGGGTTACGCCGGTCGACGCCCCCGGACATGGGTAACCCTCACCCGTGAAGGCGCGCAGGCCCTGGACGCCGAGCTGAGGGCCCTACGTGCACTCGTGCTGCGCCTGGAGGCTCCCCGGCCCGCGCCCGGCACACCCGACACGTGATCACCGCTGAGGAGTTCGTCGGCTGAACCCCAGGATCTGGCTGGATCTGGCAAGACCGTGGCAAGCGGCGGCGAACAGATGGCTCGGAACCCGGCCGGCCCCGCCGGTGCTCGGTGATCAACTGCCGTAGCGGCTGCGCAGATCCTCGGTGATGCGCGACATCAGCCCGATCGAGCCTTCCGGGGGCGTCTCCCTCAGCGGACGTTCCGTCTGGGGATCGTAGGCAGTCAGCCCGGTTTCCCTCTCGACGATGGCCGCGAGGGCGGACACCTGGCCGAGCACGACTGCGGCGCCGTCTCCCGCATGCCAGTAGGGCACCGTGATGCTCACCTCGTCGCCGCAGACGGACAGGTCGATGCCGGTGCGCGAGTGGCTCAGGTCCCGCGACTCCTGCTCGTACTCCGTGATCTCCACTTCGCCGAGCAGGGTCCGAGCCTGGGGCACTATCCGGTCCCACGCTTCAAGGAGGTGGGCGGGGATCGGCTCGCTGTCCTCGGCTGCGTCCTCCATCGCCTCCAGGACCTCACCCCAGGGCTGCCCGTCGCGTCGGTTCAAGAAGTAGATGTCGTAGCTCATTGTGCGATCGTAGGCTTGCGACCGGTTCGGGGAAACCCACGCTCACAGCGACCGCGCCACAAGCGCACCGGCGGATGGGTTCCTCGGCTCTGAGGTCGAGAAACCCACCCATTCATGGCCGCCAGATCAGGACCATCAATTCAAGACCATCAATTCAAGACCACCTATTCAAGGCCACCTATTCAAGGCCACCCATTCAAGGCCACCCATTCAAGGGTCCAAACGCGGCCGGCTTTCAGAAGCCCAGCTTCCAGAGCTGGGATCCGCCGTTGCCGCACGAATGCAGGGCGGCGCTGTTGCTCACGCACAGGCCGGATTCGAGGGCGCTCTGGAGCTTGACCTGGTTCCAGCTCGACCCGACAGCGTTCCAGAGTCCGGCGTGGAGGCCGTCGCTGCCGAGGCACGAGTCGGTGCGCAGGCGGAAGTTGATGTCGAACCTCAGGCACCGTCCGGTCGCCTTGTTCTGCAGCTGGACCACGTCACTGGACGTGTGGCGAGCGAAGAGCGGGGTCCAGGTCTGGTAGTCGTTCCCCGTCGAGCAGCCGTTCATGTAGACCTGGCCGTCCCAGTTGCTGTCCAGGCATTGCCCGTTCTCCCAGTTGCGCAGGAGGTTCGGCCCGACGTATGCGGACGCGCTGCTCGCGTTCATGAGGGACAGTCCCATGAAAAGCCCGAGGGCGAGAATCGCCGCCCATCCGCGACGCGCTAAATTCCCCAGGTTCGGGGTGCGAGTGCGAGCTAATGTGCCACCCATGTTAATTCCTTCCACTGGCATTCTTTCTGCAAGTAACCGTGAGAGGTCCGCCATGCCGGGATGAATCGGTCAGACCCCCTGTTTCCTTTTCTTTCTCTCACCCTTCTCTTCCGTGCGTGCTGTATGAGGTGCCAAATGATCAGATGGTTTCAGTGGGTCGCATGATGTAATTCACATTCCCGAAGTGGCACCCGGCGTTCCGATCGCCCGTCCGACCTGACCGCCGCGGCCGCCGTCTTGTCGATGTACTCCTCCACGGTGTGCATGCCGCGGAGCCGCATCACGCTGCGTGTGACCTCGCGCTCCCGGGACCCGTCGCCGAGAGGGGTGCCGCCGGGGCTGATGGCCGGCTCGTAGGACAGCAGATCGGGCAGCGCCTTGCTACTCCCCGCGGAAGGCCGCTGGGACGTCTTTCGCGGGCAACTCCACCATGGCGAGGCTGGCCCACCGGTCGTAGCCGGTCGGGTACGCGCGCACCAAAGGACCGCATTCGGGGCAATGTGGCGGCTCGATCAGTGTCACGTCGTCGGGGTCGGGGTTCGGCCTGGGCGGGGCCGTGGCGCCATCGGCTTCCGCCGTCTCGTTGGCGTAGGTGTTCCAGCACCTCTCGCGCAGCGATGGCATGCCGACTGGTCACGATCACGAATCCGCGGGCCCTCCCGTCCTCCGCGAGCAGCCCACCGTCGTACCCGGCTAAGGCCTCGACGAGTCAGGGGTGTCTGTACGCCGGATCATCTTGGCAACGTGCGCCGCGTGTTCCGCGTGGACCCATAGCCGTACGGATCCCGCAGACGATTCACACTCGATCACCCGCGCGTCGCTCGGGAGCCACAACCTTTCGCGAGAGGTCGCTTCGCGTGCGCAGACGTAGCTCAGATCTGTCGGGAGTTCGCGCAGTCGCGTCCACGACCGGCGAGGTTTCCACCGGAACTCACTTCCGGCCGGTACCTGGCCAAGGCTGTATCGGCGGCGTCCTTCGTCCGGCAAGTTGGCCCCGACCTGGAAGAAGACTGCTTCCCCTGCTTCGGCCCGAGCAGTTGTCCGCCGCACTCGCCGTGCCACGAGGATCGTCCCGATCGCTGAGCCAACGAAGGCCCAGAGCCCCGTGATCACGCCCGTCATCATGTGCGCAGCACATCAAGCCGCCCTTCCATACTCAAGAGGTGAGGCGCGCCTCTGCCCTTCCCGCCTCGTGCCCGACCGCGTCACCGCTTGGCGACGGCCGGCACCACATCCTTGTCCGGCCGTGCTCGGGTGATCGACGATGGCGAAATGCCGCCCACATCCGTGCCACCCCCGCGCGTCGCGCGCGCAGCCGAGAAAGCCGGTCTCGGACACTTCCGACACCGGCACGACCGCCGTACGCCCGCCTGGCGGATGGCCGCCGAGCTGGCGCTGCTCGTGGCGCCGTTGATCCTGCTCTACGCGTCGGACACCGGGCGGCCGGACGGCGCCTGGGGCTGGCTGGCGCCGCCAGTGTGCCTGCTGGCGGGGATCGTCGGGTGCTGGCGACTTTCCCCACTCCTTTCCCCCGACGACTTGGTACCAGCGACCGCACTGGCCCGGGATCTCGGCAAACTCGCGCTGTACACGGCCCTGCTCGGCGGCTACTTAGCCTGGCAGTGGCGCCTTGGATGGCCGGACAACTCGTTCGGCGACTGGCTGACCGTGGTCGCCGTCGCCGCCGCCGTGCCCGTCCTCGCGATCGGCTTCGACGTGCTCTTCCTGGCGTACGCGCCCTGGTACACGTTCAGCGGCGGCCTGCTGATAGGCGATTCCTGGGGCGGCCGGCGGCGGGTGGTGCGCTACGCGGACGTCAAAACCCTCCGGTACGACGAGTGGTCGCAGAGCCGGCTGGAGAGCTGGCTGGAGAGACTCAACATCAACCTGAACTCCGACCCGTACCCCGGCTACGCCGAGCGCCACTGGCACCGCCTTCGGGTACGGCGCGGGCGGGGCCTGCGCTTCATATCGACCGCGGTCGGCAGCACGTACGACAACCTCAGCCCGCAGATCTGCGAGGGCGTCGTCGCGGCGCAGCTCCCCGGCGTCCTGACGACGATCGAGGACGGCGGGAAGGTCGCGTTCGGACCGATCACGGCAGACCGGCAAGGGGTGAGGGCGCGCTCGGTCTCCGTGCGCTGGGAGAAGGTCCGCGGCATCGATTACAGCGAGCGGAAACTGACGGTCCACACGACCGACGGCTCACCGGGCCTGACCCTCCGCGCCCGCCGGGTCCCGAACGGCGCGACCCTCGCAGCGCTCAACCGGCAACTGTGACAGGAGCGCGAGCAGGACCGCAGCACCCCGCGCACCCCCCTACGGGTCCGCAGTGGCGTACGGCGCCCCCCCCATCCCGGTGCCGGCTGATCCCCCCGCCGGAGGCATGTTCTGGCCGTGGCTACCGCGTGCCCAGGCCTCTACTCGGGGCCGTAACTTGCTGCGGCCCCAGGGGCGCCCTTGGGGCGGCTGTGATGCAGGAAGTCGCAGCCGGTCTCGACGCCACCGGTTAGACCGCTGAACTGGGCAAACGGCAGGGGTGCGTCCTGGCTCGGCTGTGTTGCCTTCCCCATGATTCCCCGCTGTTCCCCGCCTGATCCGGTGCGGTTGTGGTGCGCTCCGCTCCCGTCTCGTCGATATTGGCCGCTGACCCTCGTGACGAGAGCCTCCGCCCGCCTCGCGGCCTGCCCGTACGGCCCCACGACGAGCGCGGCCTGTCCGAGCCCGCCGGCACGTGGCCCGCGTCGGCCCCTCGTGCGCAGAGCACCGCACGCGGCGTCATGCCGGGGCGCCGCCGTACGGCGGCCACCAACTTGATCAGGCGAGGGTTCCTTTCAGGGCCTGGGTGAGGAGGAAGAGGAGGGCTTGTGCGGTCACGGGGCGTGGATTGGCGTAGGGCTGGGCCTGCGCCTGGGCGATGATCTCGCCGAAGTCGCGCTCCGCCAGGCCGAGTTCGGCCAGTGAGTGTGGAGTACCGAGCTCGGCGGATGCGTGCGCGAGGTGCTTCGGTACGTCGTCCGTGGCCAAGGCACGGTTCAGGGCCTGCTCGGCGGCCGGTGCGGCGGGGAGGTTGAAGGCGGCGACGTACGGGAGCAGAACGGTATGGGTGACGGCGTGGGGCAGGTCGAAGGTGCCGCCGAGGATGTGGCAGAGCTTGTGGTGCAGTGACATGGTCGTGGCTCCCAGGCACGCCCCGCACAGCCACGCCCCACGCAGCGCGTCGGTGCGCGCCGCCATGTCGCCGGGATCGGCGGCGATGGCCGGCAGGGACGCGGCCAGTGAGCGCACCCCTTCCTCGGCCATCAGGGACACGATCGGCGAGGTGTCGGGCGCGTACAGGGCCTCGACGGCGTGAGCGATGGCGTTGAAGCCGCTGGTCACCGACACATCCGCGGGGAGGCCCACGGTGAGTTCCGGGTCGTAGACCACGCTGCGCGGCAGGCAGGCCCGGTCGCGGCCTGTGCGCTTGCGCCCGTTCTCGGTGAGTCCCCACACGGGGGTCATCTCGGAGCCGGCGTAGGTGGTGGGCACGCTGATCACGGGCAGGCCGGAGGTCAGGGCGATCGCCTTGCCCAGGCCGACGGTGGAGCCGCCGCCGATGGCCAGGCAACCGTCCGCGCAGGCCTCGTGGGCCGCCGCACGAGCCGCTTCGGCGACCTCGACCGGCACGTGCATCCTGGCTTCGGTGAAGAGACCCGCGCATGCGTCGCCCAGCAGGGTGGCCGCGTGCTCGGCGAGAGCGCGTTGACCGGGCGTGGACAGCACCAGCAGTCGGCGCAGGCCCAAGCGGTCTGCTTCCGCCGGCAGTTGGCGCAGACTGGCCGGGCCGAAGACCACCCGCATGGGCAGAGCCTCGTAGGTGAAGGTCATCGAGTCGCCTCTGCCTCGGGCGCCAGGACGATGTCGAACATGGCCTGGACGAAGGGCGTGGTCACGCCGAAGCGCTCGGCGTCCTGCTCGTCGTGGGACTCGGTGAAGTCGGTGATCAGGCCCCGCTTGACCGCGAACACGGCGTCCGAGTCGACGTAGGGGCTGCCCGCCACGAACGCGTGCGTGGTGACCGGCCGATGATGCTGGGCGCCGGCGATGAAGTGGATGTGGGCGGGCCGGTAGGGATGCCTGCCCGTCGCTTCGAGGAGGCGGCCTACGGGGCCGTCGGTGGGGATCGGGTAGTGGGAGGGGACGACGGTGCGGAACCAGTAGCGGCCGTGCTCGTCCGTGCGGAAGAGGCCGCGCCCGTTGCCCGGGGGCTGCACGTCGGGCTGTTGCACGTCGTAGAAGCCGTCCTGCGAGCACTGCCACACGTCGAGTTCCGCGTCCTGAAGCGGGGTTTTGTCGGCGGCGAGCACGCGGCCGGAGACCACGCAGGGACGGCCGGTGCCGAGGAGGTCGATGGAGTCGCCGAGTTCGCGGCGGGGGGATTCGGTCATGTGGAAGGGGCCGAGGACGGTGCTCTCGGTTCCCTCCTCGGCCCCGTTGATGGTCTCGACGAGCATGGAGACGCCCAGGATGTCGGAGAGCAGGACGAACTCCTGGCGGGTGTCGTCGCACGTGTGGCCGACGGCGGTGAGGAAACCGATCGCGGCCTCCCACTCCTGCATCGTGGGTTCGATGTCCCGCACGAAGTCGTGGAGGTGGCGGGTCAGGCTCTCCATGACCTGCCGCAGCCGCTGGTCCTTGGTCTCCCGGAAGCTCTCCACCACCGCGTCGGTGGCTGTCTCGACGGTGAAGTCCACTGTGGTCCTAACCTTTCGGGGTGCCCTGGCCGGTGAGGTGGTCGGTGAACCAGTCCCCGGTGAGCGCGTCGCGTTCGGCCGCGTGGTTGTAGAGGGTGTGCTCGCCGTCGGGCCAGATGCGAACGGTCGCGGTGGCGGGGTCGGCGGCGCGCAGGAAGGGCTCCTGGTCCTCGTAGCGGGCCAGGGGATCCCGGCCGCCGTGCAGCAGGAGCAGTGGGCAGGTGATGCGGTGCTTGGCCGGGTCGAACCGCAGGGCGTCCATGACCTCGGTCACCCGGTCCAGTTCGTCGGTGCCGACCACGGCGGCCATCTGCTCGCGTGCGGTGCGGAATTCGGGGACAGTGGGCGCGGCCGGGGCGCCGTTGACGACCACCGCGCCGACGCGAGGGTCGGCGTCGGCCAGGTGGGCGGCGAACAGGCCGCCGAAGCTGACGCCCTGCACCCCGAGCGCGCCGCCGAGGCGGGGATCGGCCTCGACCAGGTCGACGAAGCGGGCGAAGCCCTCGGTGACGCGCTCATCGACATACAGTCCGTGCCGCAGCCGCGACTCGCCCTGCCCGGGGCCTTCCGCGAGCAGGCAGGCCAGGCCGCGGGCGGTGTAGGCGTCCGCGACCGGCAAGTACGCGGCGCCCCAGCCGCTGAGCCCGCCCCAGACGATGACGGTGGCCTGGGCCTCGCCGGCCGGCGGCAGGCACAGCCAGCCGCCGAGCCGCCCGTCACGATGCGGGATCTCGACACGCTCCACGGCGGGTGCCAGAGCAGCGGTCGCGGCGGTGTGCCGTGCGTACAGATCCCGTTTCTCAACGCTGTCCGTCTGATGCGCCATCTGTGCGAACATCCAGGCCGCGGAGGCATGGCGGTACGCCTGCCGGGCGGTCGTGCGGTGCCCCGCCTCCTCCGCGCTGCGGGCCCGTTCCCACTGCCTCTCCGCGACGGTCGCGGCGGCGTCCTGCCACGGCGTCCCGGCCGCGGTGTCGGCGAGCAGGCGCCGGGCGTCGGCCGGGTCCATGCCGCAGTCGGTGAGCCGGGTGAAGGGCATGGCCCGGTGCTGGGCCGCCACCAGCGGCGACAGAGAAGCCGTCCCGGGGACCGCGGCCGTCATACGACCGCCTCGGCCGTGCCGGACAGTACGTCGTCCAGGTCGTCCACGAGCGCGGCGAGGTCCGCGGTGTCGGTTGCCGCGCCGAACAGCGCGAAGTCGGGGCGTGCCAGGTAGGCGACCGCGCCGAGCCGCTGGAGGTACTCCAGGTGCCGCCCGTCGAGGTCGTCGACGGTGTCGAGGGCGACCACGGTGCAGCCCAGGCGCGTCAGCCTGGCCAGCCGGTCGGGGCCGAGGGCGGGGGTGGGGTCCTCGGCGGCGACCAGGGCGAAGCCGTATCCGGTCAGGTCGTCGAAGCGTCCCGTGCGGCCGTCGGCAAGGCGGATGCGGCCCTGGGGGGTGAGGGTGCCGACGGGTGTGTCCCCGTCCGGCCTGAGCACTCCTTCGGCAAGGGGCGGGAACGGGGGCGGCGGGGGCACCTTGCCCGCGAAGAAGGCCGCGTCCCGGGCCGCCGCTGCCTCGACGTCGTGAGTGTTGGCGACCTTGCCGAGGCCGATCGCCATCTGGGTGAGGGCGGTGACGTGCGGGCGGCGCTCGCGCTCGTAGGTGTCCAGCAGAGCCTCGGGCGCCAGGCCGCCGAGGACGAGGTGGAGTTTCCAGGCGAGGTTGGTGGCGTCGCGCAGACCGCTGCACGCCCCCTGGCCGAGGTAGGGGGGCATGGTGTGCGCGGCGTCGCCTGCCAGGAAGACCCTGCCGGTGCGCCAGCGGGTGGCGATGCGGGCCTCGAAGCCGTAGACGAGCTGACGGGTGATCCGCACATCGTCCGGCCCCAGCTCGTGGTAGTGCCGCAGCAGCCGCCAGGCGGCCTGAGGGGCGGTCATCTCCTCGCGGGACTCGCCCGGCAGCACGGCGAACTCGAAGCGCTGGCGGGTGGTGCCGATGTTGATGGTCATGTGCCCCCGTGCGGGATCGCAGTACTGGGTGCCGTAGGCGAACTCCGGTGGCTGGGGGCGCAGCCACTCGGTGTCGATGTTGACCCAACTCTCGTTGAACCCGAAGTCCTCACGCTCCACGCCGAGCAGTTCCCGTATCCCGCTGCGGCTGCCGTCGGCGGCGATCACATAGCGGGCCCGGACCTCGTCGCGCGCGCCGTCGGCACAGTTGGTCTCGGTGTTCCAGCCGCACAGGCGCAGGGTGACGCCGTCGTCGTCCTGTTCGAGGCCGGTGACCGCCCAGCCCTGGCGGATGTCGACCGTGCCGTAACCGCGCAACCGTTTGTCGATCGCGCTCTCCACGTCCGGCTGGTACATGGCGATGTGGTCCGGATATCCCATCGGGCCGTCGGGGTTCGCCGGGATGCGCACCAGCGTCTCGCCCTTGCCGTTGACCCACAGGTACTCGCACGGGGAAGAGTCGCGCAGCGCCTCGTCGCCGTCGCCGACCGCCTGGACGGTACGTGCGGTCTCGTCGTCGATGTGGGTGAGCCGGGGCAGCCCGTACAGAGCCGGCCAGCGCTCGCAGACCACCACCCGGTGGCCGAGCCGGCCGAGCAGGGACGCCGCGGTGAGTCCGGTCGGACCATAGCCGACGACGGCGATGTCGAAGTGCGGAGCCATCGGACACCTCCAGAGACAGCCCCGCGCCGTTGCGAGGGGTCGTGGTGGGACGGGAGAGAGGTGCGGCTCGACCGTGCGGTACACGCCGCAGCCTAGTGTGAATTCGGATTCACACATCGGTGTGAAGCGAGATTCACACGACGGCAACATGGACGTCAAGACCCCGGTCTATAAACTGCGCAGATGACCGAGTCCCCCACCCGCAGGCCCGCCGCCCTCCGAGAAGGCAGTCGCCGTTCGCAGCAGGACCTCATGCGGGCCGGGTACGCGCTGCTCGAGGAGGGTGGAGTGGACTCGCTGACCGTGGCCGCGGTCGCCGAGCGGGCCGGCATGGCGGTCGGCAGCATCTACCGCCGGTTCGGCGACAAGGAAGGACTCCTGCTGGCCATCCAGCACGCCTTCACCGAGAACCTCCAAGCCGAGATCGAGCAGCGCATGTCCCTGGAGCGGTTGCGCCTCCTGCGCGATCCGGCCGTGGCGATCGCCGAGGCGGTCGGCGCGATCACCGACGCCTTCCAGGCACACGAGGGCCTGCTCCGCGTCTTCCTGCTGCTCGGCACCAGGCACGAAGCGGTACGGGTGGAGGGCTCGCGCGTCAGCGTCGAGGGCAACCGCCACTTCGCCGAGGCCCTGCGTCACGTCCCCGTTGCACACCCGGATCCTGCGGCGGCGCTGGACTTCGCCTACCGCCTGGTCTACGCCACCATCGCGCACCGCGTCACCCAGGGCGAGTTGCTCGAGTCCGACCGCCCACTGCCCTGGAACGAACTGCGCAGTCACCTCCAGACCGCGGTCATCTCCTACCTCCTCGGCCCCGCAGACGGCCGCTGATCTCCTGGCTCGCCGTTGCGCACAAGTGCGGGCGCAGGACTTGACGCGGCACGAGGGGGTGTGAGCCCACGCTCACCACAAGTGTGAGTGTTGACTCACACACAGGTTCACTCCCTTCCCACAGCCTCGTGCCGACTCAGGCTCTCTTCCACGGATGCGGCACCGTCGCGCCTCGAAAGGATCCGCACCCATCTCGTTCAGTCACAGTCCGCAATATGGCCTGCTGAACCACGACCCAGCAATCGCGGGTGAGCCTCGTGGTCAGCCCTGGCGACCGCACCCAGAGGCGGCCTTGGCTTCCGCCATCGTGGTGGTGGGATCGGTGGCCTGCTCGTCCGCGAGGTGCAGCAGGCGGCGACGCCGCAGCACACGCCCGTCGCGGCGTCCGAGGAGCCCGGCTCATCAGTGGTGGAGGACTTGACCGCGCGAACGATGGCTATCCGGCGATGCAGCCGACCCAGTCGCCCCGCTCGGCGCACTGTTTGGGCGTGAGGGTGTCGTCGGCGACGACGTCGGTGACGCCGATACGACCGCCGGGCTTGAGCACGCGGTGGGTCTCGGCGAAGACGGTGGGCTTGTCGACGGACAGGTTGATCACGCAGTTGGAGATGACGACGTCGAACGTGTCCGCGGGCAGCGGGATCGCCTCGATGGTGCCCTTGAGGAACTCGACGTTGGCGGCTCCCGCCTTCTCGGCGTTGGCCAGGGCGAGGGCGAGCATCTCGTCGGCCATGTCGAGCCCGTACGCCTTGCCGGTCAGGCCGGCGCGGCGGGCGGAGAGCAGGACGTCGATGCCGCCGCCGGAGCCGAGGTCGTGGACGCGCTCGCCCTCGCGCAGTTCCGCACGGCGGTCGGGTTGCCGCAGCCGAGGAAGGCGGCGACCGCTTCGCCAGGCAGGGCGTCGCGCTCGTCGGCGGCGTACAAGGTGGAGCCGAAGTTCTCGTCGACCTCGACCGGCTCGGGCCCGCAACGGCTGGTACCGCCCTCGGTGACCTTCACGGCCGCGGCGGCGTAGCGCCGGCGGACGGTTTCGCGCAGGTCGGTGGACTGCTCGCTCATCACGTCGTGATCACCATGGGGTGCGGGGACACGTGCCGTGTCTTCCCCGGCAAGACGTACCTGGACTGGAGTTGGACGACCCCGCAGGGCAGGGTGTCGACGCCGTACGTCCCATCCGCGACGAGATCGAGGACCGCATCCGCGGCCTGCTCGGCGACCTCGGAGTGCAGTCCCGTGTATGTATGACAGCCGCTACCTGATCGTCGGTCCACGTCACCCCCGAATTGGTCTGCACAACAAACAAACCCCAGGCCGCCGACCTGGGGTCTCATCATGGAGCGGGTGACGAGAATCGAACTCGCGCTCTCAGCTTGGGAAGCTGCGGGCATTTGGGGCCGGTTCAGGGCGTTGACCTGGGCGAATGGTCGTGGCGCGGCTCCGTCGGGCTCGGTCGTTTTCACCTTGGTTCCCCGCTGTTCCCCGCTCGATCTGGTGCGGTTGTGGTGCGCTCCGCTCTCTTCGGTTACCCGGCCGTCGACCCTCCCGCGAGCGCCTACGCCCCCCTCGTGGCCTCCTTAGGCGGGTCCTGCAACGGGCGCGGCCTGTCCGAGCCCGTCCGGCATCTGGCTCGTGCATTGGCGCAGGGTTCGCAGATCGCCGCGGCGAGGTTAACGCTTGCATTAACATCACGGACGTGGCTCAATGGGAAGTGGTCCTTGTCGGGGAGGTCGCGGCGTGGTTCGAGGCGCTGGCCGAAGAGGACTGGGACGGCGCTGAACAGGTAGAAGACGCGATCGACATGCTGGCGTCCACCGGCCCGACGCTCGGCCGTCCGCTGGTCGATCGGATCAAGGGTGCTGAGAATCATCACCTGAAGGAGTTGAGACCAGGGTCATCCGGGAACAGCGAGATCCGCATCCTCTTCGCCTTCGATCCGGTGCGCCGGGCAGTATTGCTGGTGGCCGGCGACAAAGCCGGGAACTGGCAGCGCTGGTACGACATCAACATTCCGCTTGCTGAGGAGCGGTACCGGACCCATCTGGCCGATCTTGAAACCAGGGAGTATGAATGAGCACCGTGAGCTGGGAGGAAACCAGGCGCAGGGCGCGCGAGCGGCGTGCGGCCGCTGGGTTGCCGGTGCGGTCGGCTCAGGAGAAGCAAGCGGCGATGGACCGGCTGACCGCCGAGGTGCGTGCTCACAAGCTCGCGGAGGTCAGGCGTGAACAGGCGCTGACGCAGCGCCAAGTGGCCGCGTCGATGGGGGTTTCAGCGCCTCGGGTCTCCGCGATCGAGCATGGCGAGCTGGATCGCGCGGAGGTCGCCACCCTCCGGGCCTACGTGGAAGCGCTGGGCGGTCGACTTCGCGTAGTCGCAGACTTCGGGGATGCGGAGTACACCGTCGCTTGAGACGCTTGCCGCCAGAGGCCGTGGCGTTGAGTCCAGCAGCGGCCAAGGGTATCGACAAGCAGAAGGGCCCAGGTCTTTGACCTGGGCCTTAAATATGGAGCGGGTGACGAGAATCGAACTCGCGCTCTCAGCTTGGGAAGCTGTGGGCATTTTGGGCTGGTTCGGGCGCTGACCTGGGCGAACGGTGGTGAAGCGGCCCCGTCGGGCGCGGCTGCTTTCACCGCTGTTCCCCGCTCGTTCTGGTGCGCTAGTGGTGCGCCGGGCCCATCCCCGTCCCCGTCTGTTCGGTTCGGACCTCCTCGCCGGGGTGGGCGCACTACCGTCGGGCATATGAAGGTCCGTCACAACGTACGTGCGGTTCTGCTCGATGGTGGTCAGCTGGTGTTCCTGCGCCGAGGGTGGCCGGGAGGCACCTCCTACTACACGACCGTCGGTGGGGGCGTCGAAGCTGAGGATGCCGACCTCGAAGCGGCTCTGCGCCGTGAAGTGCTGGAAGAGATCGGTGCCACGATCGGCCCGGCGAACGAATTCCTGACCTTGACCGAGCCCGGCGACAAGGTCACCGTCGTACAGCACTTCTTTCGCGCTGATGTGCTGGACATGGATCTCAACCGCCGCTGCGGGCCTGAGCTTGATGATCCCGATACAGGTGACTTCTCGCCGGTGCGAGTCGCGTTGGACGCGTCAGCCGTGCGAGCGCTTGAACTCCATCCGCCCGAACTTGCCTACTACCTGCAGGAGCACGCTGAAAATTGGGGGGCTTGAGGAGTGGCGCGATGGCCAAACCTTGGGCGATGACTGCTTCGTCCCGAAGCAACTTGGGTGGGGGCGCTGCCTTGGGCTGGTGTGCCTCTCACCTGCGCTGACCGTCCGCTGACGTTCGCGGTCGGCCGTTGTTGTTCGTCGGCGTTGTCACGCAGTTACACACTCACCCTCGCTGCCCTTCCGGTGCGGGAAACACCGGTGCGGGAGTGCTGACGGCTGTCCTACGATCAGTCTGCCTGCGTCGGCCGGCGCGCTGTAGACCCGCAGCACCGGCCCGTTGTGGAGGGGGCCAGCCCGTTCGAGCCGGGCCAGGTGGGCTGACTCCCCCGCGACCGTCATGCGGATGCTGAGCGAGCACGACGAATAGAGCGTCCAGGCCGTCGTGGCTGGAGGCGAGTGAGCGTGCTCCTGCCGGGCCCTGCCCAAAGGCAGCGAGCACACTCTGCCGTCTTACCGCTCGCGAATTGCAGACCCCACATCCCGGCCCACCGCACTGTGGCAGGGTGACCGCCATGGCGAGCACACCCGAGATGCCCGAGACGTCGCTGCAACTCCTTCGCGTCGACTCCCCGGCCCTGGCCGGCCTGTCCAGGGCCCTGCTGTCGTTCGCTGAAGCCCAGCGACAGATGCAGGCCACCCTCAACCTGACCGGCGGTGCCACCGGCCTGTCCCAGCTGATGAGCACAGTGGAGGGGCTCCGTACCCTCAGTCAGGCTCAGCTCACGACCGCTGCAGCCGCAGTGGAAGACGCTTACCGGGCCGTGCCCGAGGACGACGTCCCCGAGGAACTGGTGGCCGAGCTGGAGGGCACCGTCCGTGACTTCACCGCCTCGGAAGCCATCGAGTACCTCCCGGTCGAGGTGAGCCGCCAGCAGTTTGCTCTGTACGTCGGCGCCGTCATCATGACGTCCTTGATGACGGTGACATTTTCCAGCGAGACCGCGGACGGCATCCTCGGCAAGTTCCTGGAGCTAAGCGGATTGGTGGCGCTCGTGATGGTCGCCGCAGGGAAGGCACACGACCGCGTCACCGGCACGACCACCGAAGCGGACTCCGACGGCGTTAGCGACAGCCCCGAGGACAGCTGACCGCTACAGAATCGGGATCGACTGCATACAGAGGGCCCGGTCTCCTCAGCCGGGTGCGCCATCAGCTTGGGGCGCCTGCGTGATCGGGGCCCGTCGGTTGAGGATGGCCCGAACCGTACGCAGGTTTTACGGCCAGCCTCATCCTTATCAGGTCGGTTACAGGGGGTCGGCGACGTTGGCCAACCGGCTGTGGTGCTCGGCTCAGGGTTCGCCGGGGTTCGGCGTTGATCGCTGCCGTCCGGGGCTGTTGGTGTCAGGCGGTGGTGTCAGCCGCCAGGGACGGACCTGACAGAGAGGGTTCGCCACTCACCCACTCGATCTGCGACACGGCCCTCACTTCAGGTGGTTCCGGGGCTCGCTTGAACCTGAGCCGACGAAAGTCAGCCAGGACGGCGGGCGCGCCAACCGACCACGCACGCGTGTGCCTCGCCGCACCCCCACCAGCCTCAGCCCCGCTGCCGACGCCGTCGACTAGAGCGAGCCGCGCCGATGGAAGCGAGGCAGCCAGACCTGAGTTATGACCTTTTCATCCCGAAGTATCCTAGGTGGAGGCGCCGCCTCGGGATGAACTCCTCTGGGGTCTCGTGCAGGGTCTGCAGCGCCCCCACGCTTGAAGTGGAGATCCTTGCCCTGCGATCTTCGACCAGGCAGCCCATGGTCCGTGAGCCCGCCTACCGGCGTTGCGGGATGGGGTGCTGCTGGACGGGGACAGTCACCAGGTCGAACCAGTCGAGGCCGAAGCTGCTTACCAGAAGGTGATCATCTGTCTAATCGCAGACCTCATCCACATAATCGAGCGCCCCGGAGACAAGGCTCCAGCCGTCACTTCACTCCTACTGGCAGGCGCAGGCCGCTGTCCGCACCACGCTCACGTCTCCGCCTCACTCGGCGCGGCTGACATCCCCGCCCTCAAACGACATGGGGCTGAGGCGCGTTCGGTGAGTCCCGGTCGCCGTTCAGGTCAAGCCAACGTCCTGAGCAACGCGGCAGCGTCAGCGTTCCTTTTCCGGCATGATTGGCGCCGACCGGTAAGAATGCTCCAGACCGTCGGTGAACTGGACATAGGGTGTGCGGAGGGCTCGTGGGGGCGGAGTTTACGGCGGAGAGCCGAGGAGGCGAGGAAAACCTCTCTTACATCGGGCCCTACCAGGTGATCAAGCGACTTGGGGCGGGCGGAATGGGCGAGGTTTATCAAGCCCGCTCCCGCGACGGGGATCTGGTGGCAGTCAAACGGATCAGCACAAAACACCTCCAGGGCGAGAACGAAGAGCAATTCCGTTCACGTTTCCGTAGAGAGGTTCAGGCTGCACGTGAATTTAGCGGCTCCGGTACACCTGTCGTGGTCGATGCAGAACCACACGCGGAATCTCCATGGTTTGCGACCGTATTCGTGGAAGGGTGCGATTTATTCAGTCACGTCAAACAGTTCGGAGTTCTGAAAGAAAGGGAACTTCGGACCATGGTCAGGAAATTGGCCAAAACATTGAAAATGATCCACAAGGCAAATTTCGTTCATCGGGATATTAAGCCACAAAATATCCTTCTCACAGCCAATGGCCCTCTGGTTCTTGACTTCGGGATCGCTAAGCCGTTAGCGCCCGGATTCACGGTAATCACAGAAGAAGGCTTTAATCCCGGCACCAGGGATTACATGTCCCCTGAGCAATTAATGGGGAAAAAAGTGTCGTCGGCGAGTGACATCTACTCGCTCGGTTTGCTGCTTACGTTTGCAGCGACAGGTAAGAATCTCTCCAGGGAGGAAACTGTCGCATCTCAGGTCGAACTCAGCGGGATCCCTGACACCTTGCGGCCTCTAGTGAAAGCCTGCCTTAACGAGCGGCCGGGTTTGCGACCAAGTGCGGATGAGCTGCTCAAGATGTGCGCCGATCCTGGCACTTGGTCATGGGAGCGGAAAGTCCAGCCACCCATGAAAAAAGCCCACCAGATCCTCATCTTCATCTTGGCATACGGAACGGTTGCGCTTCTCGGCGCTACAACAGTGGTGCGGCAGAATATTCTTTTTTCCATGACGGTTGTAACATTTGCCCCTCCCCCTCTGCTTTTCCTTATGGTGCGAGTGCACGCAATGCTCCGGATTATTGTGCGCGCCAAAGTCGATGGGTGGGGGGTGGAGTTGCGATATGGAAGGAAGCGCGTGGAGTATCCATGGGAGGATTTGATGCAGGTGAAACTAGTCAGCCCCGCGCGTGCGAACGTCCCCAATTTTAGCCAGTCGTCGCTGGTGGCCGTTGTGCATCCAAATCGTTCTGGAGTCAATCCCAAGGCCTTCCATATCGATCCCAGTAATCATGTTGGCCTGAACATGAATCCGACTGCCCGGGAAATTGAAGACCTTCAAGGCGTACTGCTCCGGCGAGATCAGATTTTGCAGGATACGCTCGCGGATTCTAATTAAATCCGTAAGTGCAACGTTGGGGCCATGATCTTCAAGTAGGCCTTCTCTGACATCAATCAGGCGGCAAATCGCCTGGAGCGCGGCCCGGCCGCCGGCCGGGCTGGAGCGGGGCGGAGACAGACATCCGATGCGGTTGATCAGTCAAGCGGTGTCGGGGAACGCGGTCTGTTCGCTGTAGGGGATGTGGTGGGTGAGGCAGTGGTGCAGGCAGCCGAGTAGGCGGTTGAAGAGGTTGCGTTGAGCTGCGACGTGGCGTTCTTCGGCCGCTCGGCGGCGGTCGTAGTGGGCTCGTGCTCCGGGGGACGATGTGAGGGCGGCGAAGGCCCACTTGTAGCCGGCTGAGGTTCCCCCGAGATGCGGGGAAAGGTGACAGCAGGTCAGATGGGTCTCATGAGAGGAGCCCGAGGCGCTGGTTCTTGATGTGCCTGGCCAGGACGGTGGTCTTGCGTCCGGAGGATCTGGTGATGGGGGCGGATCCGGCGTAGGCATTGAGGGCGCGGGCGGTGGCGAAGCGGGTGTGGTCGTTGCCGAGTTCGGACAGGGCGCGGGCGCCGGTGAGGTGGCCCAGGCCGGGGAAGCTGGTGATGATCTCGGCGTCCTCGTGGGCGGTGAAGGCGTCGACGACCGCGGCTTCCAGCTCGTCGGCACTGGCGCATTCAGCGTTGATCTGCCGCAGCAGTGCGAGGGTCTTGGTCCCCATCGCCTGCTCGACCAGGGGCGGTTGGTGCATCTGGGGTTCGCGGAGTAAGCCGTGGAGGCGTTCGACCTCGCCGGTGATCTCGCGCTGGCGGCCGGCCTTCTTGAGGATGGCCCGCAGTTGCGGGCGGGCGAGCTGGGCGGCCTGCGTGGGTGTGGGAGCTGCGGCCAGCAGGGCGCGGCAGACGGGCGAGGCGAGACCCTCGCGGAAGTGACGGAAGACGGTGAGGAAGGCGGGGAAATACTCGCGCAGGTGGGAGCGGAGCCGGTTGCCGGTCTGGACGCGGTCCCAGACGGCGTCCTGCTGGGCTCGGGCCAGAACGGTGATGGCCTGGGCGAGGTGGCTGTCGGCGGGCAGGGGGCGGTGTTCGGCGGGGTCGGTGCGCAGGATGTGGGCCAGGACTTTGGCGTCGAGGTGGTCGGACTTCTTGCGGCTGAGTGCGTAGCGGTCGCGGTAGCGGGCGGCGGTGAGCGGGTTGATGACGTAGATCGGTCGGCCGGTGGCGCGCAGACAGGCGACCAGGAGTCCGTGGGAGGTCTCGATGGCGACGGGGATCGGGGTGTCGGGGTTGTCGCCGTGGCGGGCCAGGAGGTCGAGGAGCTGGGTCAGGCCCTGGGGGCTGTCGTCGATGCGGAGCTTGGCGAGGAGGGTTCCGGTCTCGTCGAGCAGGGCGATGTCGTGGTGGTCGGTGGCCCAGTCGATACCGCAGAACACGCTGGTCATAGGGGGCGTCCTCTGGTCGGGGTGGTGTGTGCTGGTCCTCGCCGGGCAGGGGTTGCGCGTCTTCCTAATGGCAGGGCTCAACGGCCCGTCATCCGATCTATCGTTCGCAATCCCAGCGGTCGTCAGGGGTCTCGGTCAGCTGCGGAACTGGGAGTTCGCCGAGCTTTGAGAGGTGTTCCCTGGCGGCGGCTTGGACCACGAGCCAACGATGCCGCTGTTGTGTCCTTCGGTGGAGGTGGCGGGGGCGGTCCGCGCGGGACGAAGGCAGGAGCGCGGGCCGCCCCCACCTCCACACGATGAAAAACGAACGAGCCGGCATGCGGGGCCGACTCTGTCTCGGGAGGTCAGGCCTCAGGAGCGGCTACGGATCACCGCAGGCCGGCTCGCTCAAGACGTTCGCCAGCAGGATCAAGACCAACGTCTTACGACGCCATTAGGAGCGAGGGTGAGTCGTCGCTGATCCAGGTCACCATCCCCGAGAGCGGAGTGACGGACGGCCTGACCGTCGGTGCCCCGGTCTCGCTCCCGGGGCTCGTCGCCCGGCCCTGGCAGAGCGTGTTCAACGGGCGCGAGCGGCACGGCATCGCCTACCGGGCGACGGCCGTCATGCCCGGTGTCTTCCAGATGGCTCAGGCGGGCTGATCGACGTGACCGACCTGGTGACGTTGGCCGAGCTGGGCGGACCGCTCGCCGTGATAGGCGGCGCGGCCTACGCCCGGCACGCCCACCCGGCGGCGTACTGGTCCACGGTTGGGCTGCCGCTCTCGGTGGCCCGGCTGCTGGCCTCGTACTCCTCGACCATGGACGCGTGCGGGCTCACCGTCGAGCCGTCCCGGTGGCGGGCCCTGGCCGTCCGGGCCACTACTCGGCGGGAGGTTCGGCCGGTTCCCCCGCGTCGCGGAGTGATCCGGCCCAACTCGACCGGTTTCCGGGTACGGCTGCGGCACGCTCCCGGGCAGGAACTGGCGGACGTCGCCGCCTCGGCTGAACGGCTTCGGCACGCCTGGGGCGTTCACGCTGTGTACGTGAGGGACGTGAAGCCCGGTGTCGTCGAACTCCGGCTCGTCGGCTACGACGTCTTACGCAAGGTGCGCATGCCGCGTCGTGTCGACAGCGGGCTTCTGCGGGTGCCGGTGGCTCTGCGGGAGGACGCGACCGCGTTCGTCCGTGACTACCGGGCCGTACCCCATGGACTCGTCCTCGGTGCCACGCTGTCCGGCAAGTCCATGTACCTGCGGCATCTCGTATCCGGCCTGGCGACTCAGCCTGTCGCCCTTGTCGGAATCGGCTGCAAGCGGGGCGTCGAACTGGCGCCCTTCGCCTCTCGGCTCTCCGCGCCGGCGACCGATCCGGATGAAGCGGCCGAGCTGCTGCCTGTCCTGGTCAAGGAAATGGAGGATCGCTACGACCTGATCAAAGCTCGGCAGGGCATCGCATCCGGCACCACGGACGAGGAGATCACCTCGGATGTGTGGGGCCTCCCGAAGGACGAACGCTCTGCCCCCATCGTGCTGTTCGTCGACGAGGTGGCGGAACTCTTCCTCGTCGCCACCCGCAAGGACGAGGAACGGCGGGACGAGATGGTCACGCACCTCATCCGCCTTGCCCAGCTTGGCCGCGCGGCCGGAATCTACCTGGAGGTGTGCGGGCAGCGCTTCGGCGCCGAACTCGGCAAGGGCGCCACCATGCTCCGGGCCCAGCTGACCGGCCGCGTCTGCCACCGGGTCAACGACGAAGCCTCCGCCAAGATGGCCCTCGGCGACATCGCCCCGGAAGCGGTCATGGCAGCCTGCGCCATCGCTTCCGAGCTGCCTGGGCTGGCCGTCGTCGGTGACACCTCCGGCGGCTGGTCCCGCATCCGCACCCCGTACCTGTCCCTCGCCGATGCTGCGGCCACCTGCCGGGAATCAGCGCGTCTCTCGCCGGACGTTCCCGCGCTCGCGCCCTTCCAGCCGTACGTCCTGCCCGTGCCCGTCGAGACATCCGGGCCGGCGACGGCGCCCCGCCCGGTCACCGAGTAACCGCATCCGAACCAACGGTCGGCGCGACCGTCCCGCGCCAAGTCCCTACCCCGCCATGCCCGGAACAGGAAGGAGTTGCGCCGTGAGTGCCTTGCCCGTCCGCCTCGACGCCGTACTCGTCCACGCCCTGATCGCAGCCGCGCTCTCCTTCGCCCACCTTCACGACCTGGCCGCCGCTGCCGGACAGGACGGCTGGAAGGCGTGGGCCTACCCGGTCTCCGTCGACCTGCTGTTGGTGGCGGCCTGGCGGCGGCTGCGCTCCGGCGGGTCGAAAGCGGCGGGGTGGTGCTGGTTTCTCGTTGCGCTGATTGCGTCGCTCGGCGCCAACATCGCCACGGCCGGCCTGCTCGACCTGGACGCCGTACCGGCCTGGCTGCGCATCCTCGTCGCCGGATGGCCCGCGGTCGCCTTCCTCGGCGGCACGCTCCTCTCCCACGGCTCTACGGAAGAGCCGGAAGCGGTGCCGACCCCGACGACGGAACTGGTCGCCGTAGAAGCTGCGCCGGAAACTGATCAGCCGCAACCCGTGCCGTATCAAGGGCGCGGGCAAGGAGTCGGCCGCGGAACGTCGTATCGCCACCGTCGCCCAGGTCGACGCCCTCGCCGAAGCGATCGGCATCCGCTGGCGCCTCATGGTCTATCTCGGCGCGTACGGGCCGATGCGCCCCGAGGAGCTGGCCAGCCTCCGCCGCCGGGACGTCGACCCCGACAACATGGTGATCCGCGTCCGCTTCGCCGAACCGGAGCGGACCAACGGCAAACGCGCTCCCGGCGAGACCAAGTCGGGCGCCGGTGTTCGGGCCGTCGTCCGGACACACGCTCTCGACCCGTTCGGGCGCCACCCTCAAGGACACGATGGTCCGCGCCGGCCAGTCCTCCGAGAGAGCCGCGCTGATCTATCAGCACTCCGACGAAGAGCGGCAACGCGAGGTCGCCTCCGGGCTGGATGACCTTGTCCGCGCCGAACGGGAGAAGCACCAGAAGGGCAACACCACGCACCACAACGAGGAGCCCACGGGCACGTAATCGCGCCCTATGGTGCGGATGTGGTGCGCGCACCGACAGCTGGTCTAGACAACAAACAACCCCCGGGTCAATGACCTGGGGGTTTGTCGTGGAGCGGGTGACGAGAATCGAACTCGCGCTCTCAGCTTGGGAAGCTGATGTTCTACCATTAAACTACACCCGCGTAAGACGCCGGCCGAGCCGGTGTCCGATTGCCTCGTCACTGTACAACATCCCGGGCCCCCGGCGCTGAAGCCGAGGGGTCCGTGTGTGTTTTCGGGGGTGGGACTCGGCTGCGAGGGGCGGGAGTTGGGGCGTACGGTGGGGGTGCCGAAGAGGGGGCGGGCGGGGTCGGAGTGCCGCCTGGAGGCTCGTCCCGTTCGTCCCGTAATGTGGCTTTCGTCGTCCGGCGAGCAGCAGTCGGACGCGGTTCTTTGGGGAAGGGACTTCAGGACTTGATGGAGCGCACCGTCGTCCGTTGTGCCGATGGGCACGTGTTCAGCACCGCTTCGTTCCCGATGCAGCAGGCCGAGCGGCTCGGCCCCGGGCGGCTCGTCCGGTGTCCCCGGTGTGCGCGGCTCCGCAGTGCCGTGCCCGTGACGCTTGATCGAGAGGCGGTAGGGGCCGTACAGCGGTAGCCGCGCCGGCGGGCGGACGCGCGGAGTCGTCCTGGTGACTGGGGCTCCGCGCGTCTTGCGTATCCTCAGGACGTGCTTCTCTCAGACAAGGACATCCGGGCCGAGATCGACGCCGGGCGGGTGCGGATCGATCCGTATGACGAATCCATGGTGCAGCCGTCGAGCATCGACGTGCGGCTGGACCGCCTCTTCCGGGTGTTCGAGAATCACCGGTACCCCCATATCGATCCATCCGTCGAGCAGGCGGATCTGACCCGGCTGGTCGAGCCGGAGGGGGACGAACCGTTCATCCTCCACCCCGGTGAGTTCGTGCTCGCGTCGACGTACGAGGTCATCACCCTGCCCGACGACCTCGCGTCCCGGCTGGAGGGCAAGAGCTCCCTCGGACGGCTCGGGCTGGTCACGCACTCCACCGCCGGTTTCATCGACCCCGGCTTCTCCGGGCATGTCACCCTCGAGCTGTCCAACCTCGCCACGCTCCCCATCAAGCTCTGGCCCGGTATGAAGATCGGCCAGCTCTGCATGTTCCGGCTCAGCTCGCCGGCGGACCACCCGTACGGCAGCGAGCGGTACGGCTCCCGGTACCAGGGGCAGCGCGGGCCCACCGCCTCGCGTTCCTTCCTGAACTTCCACCGCACCCAGGTCTGAGCGGAAGAAAAGGTGGGCGAGAGGTGAGCGATCCCCTGGCACGGGAGAATCTCAGCTACGAGCAGTTCGGCATCGCCGTCCGTGAGCTCGCGCAGGCCGTCGCCGACGACGGGTACGTGCCCGACGTCGTCCTCAGCATCGCCCGCGGCGGTGTCTTCGTCGCCGGAGGGCTCGCCTACGCCCTCGACTGCAAGAACCTCCACCTGGTGAACGTCGAGTACTTTGGGCTTGTTGCTTAGCGCATAGCCTCTGACCTTGGCAAACATGCAGATCAAACGGCACTTCACGTCGGTTTGATCTTGTCGTCCGTTGGTGTTGATTGCTGCTGATCATGGTCCATGTGCTGAGTAGGTGCTGACCCCCAGATGCCCCCTCGTCGTGACTTGAGGGCTCTGGGTACGGTCGTGCTTGTGTCCGGTGTACGTAGGGGTTGGTCACCCCTGAGCGTGCGCCGGTTGATCGCGCACGACTAGGGGAGCTGGTACGGGCATGGCGGCTGACGCTGCTCGGACGCAAGAGGGGTTCACGTCGGCGAGGGCTACGCGGGTGATGGTTACCGCGTGCCGGGCTGCGGGGCTCGATGACAGAGGCGCAGAGCTGCTCCGACTCGGGGAAAACGCGCTGTTCCGGCTTTCCTCCGCTCCAGTCATCGTGCGGGTGGCGCGAGGGGAAGAGTGGCTGCGTACGGCCCGCACAGAGGTCGCCGTGGCGCGCTGGCTGGCCACGGAGGGGTTCCCGGCTGCTCGCATCATCGAGGACCTGGAGCAGCCGCTTTTGATCGATGGCCACCCCGTGACGTTCTGGCATCTGATCATGGAGGGCGACCGCAAGGCGACGTATGGGGAGCTGGGCGGGATCCTGCGGGATCTTCACTCGCTGACTGTCCCTGATGGGCTCGTACTCCCATCCTTCGCGCCGTTCGACAAGCAACAGCTGCGGCTCGACCGGGCCGTGATTCCGGACGGCGACAGGACTTTCCTGCGGAAGCGGTGGCGTGAGCTTCAGGACCGGTACGCCGAGTTGCGGTTCGAGACGCCCAAGGGGCCGGTTCACGGGGATGCCCACGTGCAGAACCTCATGGTTGACGATCACGGGCGGGTGATCCTGATCGACTTCGAAGCCTTCTGCTACGACCATCCGGAATGGGACCTGATGGTCACGGCGGTGGAGCATCACAGCCTTGGCTGGCAGACCGATGAACAGTACGCCGAGTTTGTGGCTGCCTATGGACGCGACCTGTACGACTGGCAGGGGTACGAGACGCTGCGGGGTATCCAAGAGTTCGGTATGACGACGTGGCTCATGCAGAACGTTCAGGAGAACGAAGAGACTGCGGCCGAGTACCGCCGACGCATTGCTGGACTGCGCGACGATGACGCTCCGCGCAATTGGTGTCCTTGGTGATGCGGTGGGGGGTTACAGCGCTCCGTCAGGATCAGAGTCATCCTCATTCAATCCTCCAGACGCGGCGTCCATGAACTCGGAGTATTTTCTTACTGCTTCCATCCCTGCTACCTCGACCAGGAAGGGGTAATTCGGTTCGGAATTTGCATCAGGGTCGCCGCGCAGCGCCTTTTCCCATTCCCGCATTTCGTCGTACCATTGAATGCAGGCCGAGGAAAGGTTCAGTGCTGCGCGGGAAACTTTTCCGGGACCCTCTAGCTGTACGTTGATAACGGCGAGTTCGAACTCGTCGGTTTGTTGCGGGTATGATGGCAAATGGGTACTTAATCCTTGGGCGTTTCCCTCCTGAGCTTGTTCGTGGCAGCTCTCCATGGCTCGCTGAAACTTGCGGAACCGCTGAGATAGGGCGGAGTAAGCCTCCCTCCGTGGGCCATGGCGATTCTGTAGGTAATCGATGATTCGAGCGGCTCGTTGGGAATCTGCCGCTTCGCGGGCGGCGGTCTCGGTGGTGATGCTTTGCCGCCAGGACGCATATGCGACACCCGCGAAAGCGGTAGCGGATGTGACGATGCCGGCAAGGAATGAAAATAAGTTCATGATTTAATGCTAAAAATCCGCACGGTGTCTTGTCTATGCGGTGGCATTGATTGGTCGAACCCTTCTGATGGTGTCGTTATATTGCTTGAGATTGCCTATTTCGCTTCGCCGCTCTGGGTGTTTTCTTGCGGTTCATTACTCGTCCTCGTCCAAACGTGCGAACGCGTCGCGTACCCTCTCGTTGAAGGCGACCATGGTGGGGCTCCCGGAGTGTGCGGCGGCCTCACGCTGGAAATCGGTGACATAGCGCTGGAAGCGGGTGGACTGGAGGGAATCGCCAGCCTCGATCGCCAGGCTCGCGGTGGTGAGGGCGGCTTCCAACTCGCCGTTGAGTAGCTGGCTCTGTGCTAGCACCATGCGGCAGAAACCGAGGGTGCGGGCGTACTTCGGATCGGTGCTGTCCACGGCTCGCTGGGCCTGTTCGACGGCTTCGCGTCGCATCTTGAGGTCGCGGAAGCAGTGGCAGAGTTCGCCCATGAGTTCGGCTTCGTCGAAGTAGCTGAGCCATGCCGGGTCCTCGGCGGTGTCGGCGCGCTCGAAGTGTCGTGCGGCCTCGTTCATCGCTCGGGTGGCTGCGATGCGATCGCCTGCGTTGGACAGGGCGCGTGCCTCCATGGCCGAGTAGTTCGCCATGGCGCGTGGGGTGGCGCGTCCTTTGGCGCCCTCGACGGCTGCGCGGGCAAGCTGGATGGCCTGGGCGTGGTTGCCCAGGTAGTTCGCCTGGTGGCTGAGGTTGCCGAGAATGCGGGCCCCGAACATGCGGTCGTCGATGACCTGGGACAGGCGCAGCGTGGACGTGAGGTAGCGGTGGGCAAGTCGGTGGTTGCCGGTGTCGTACGCGGTCCACGCGAGTAACTGGGAGACCTCGGCTGCGGCGCCGAACAGGGCCGTTCCCACCTTCGCGCTGTAGCTCACGCTCAGCAGGGGCAGGACCTCGTAGCGGAAGTAGTGGCGTAACGCCCGATGGCCGTGGCCTCCGCCGTACTTGAAGTCGAGTTGCATGAAGGTGGCGGCGGCGTCCCTGATCGCGCGCACGTCGCGCATGCCGACGCGCTGTTGCGCCGGCCGGTCGGCCTCGATGCCGTCGGGACGGGCGATCATCCATGACAGGACTGCCGAGCTGAGGTCTGCGTCAGCGACGATCAGCCGGCCTGTCGTAGGCGCGTCGGCGCGCTCCTGGGCGAGTCCGTCAAGAACATCAAGGGCTTCCGGGAGCGTGCTGGGGTAGCCGGTCGGCTCCGGAGCGCTTGCCCTGGTGTGGCCGAAAAAGCCGAGATCGCCGGGGGAGACTCGTCGTCCTAGCTTGGCCGAGAGAACGTCTGCCATGATCGCTGCCGTCTCGGGCTTGATACCTGAGCCGTCGCGCCATCGCTGCACTGCGATATGTGTGGTCCCGAGACTGGTGCCGCGCTGTGCGGCGGCGTCCTGCATGCGCTTGGCCAGTCCCTTGTTCGAGACCTGAGCTTCGGCCATGACTGCGATCAGTTGCGCGTTCTGCTCCCGGCTCATGCTCCCCTGCCAACCCGAGAATGACGGCGAGTGTTCATCCTGTCACGGGAGTTTCGCCCAAGGGGGTTCATTGGTGAACCCCCTTCGCCTTTGCCGGTGTTCATGTGAACCCCCTGGTGAACGCTCCCGGTCACGCCCGTCTGCCCGTCTACTGGCTTGCGTGATGCAAGCGGTGCCATGAGGGGCCGTACGGGGCCCGGAGAGGGACGTGATGGAGGCAAGAAGAGCTGAACGCCTTGCGCGTGAGGTCGACGCGTTCGACCACTGGTTCGCCGCGCCGGATCCGTCGGACGGCGGGCACTTCCTGACGGCCTCGCTGTTCGCCGAGTCACCGAACACGGCGCGGGTCGCCCGTGACATGACGGCTGTGTTCCTGACGGATGCGGGCGCGGGTGAGTTCGTGGATGACGCCCGGCTGGTCGTGTCCGAACTGGTCGGCAACGTGGTCAACCACGTGGTGCCGGAACGCGGTCTCGCTCGTCCTGGTGGTGCCCGGCGTATCGACCTGACGTTCAAGGTCTGGCCCAAGTGGGTGTTCATCGGCGTCGCGGATGAGGACTCCTCGCCCCCGCTCCTGCCGCTGGGAGACGCTTTCTCGCCCGGTCTGGCGGGTGAGCTGTCGGAAGCAGTTCTGCCGGACAACGGCCGTGGACTGTTCATCGTTCAGCGGCTGGCCTCGTCGGTCTGGTGGCGTCCTGGCGATCAGGGCGGCAAGACCATCTGGTGCCGCTTCGACCGTGACGGCGGCGCCATCGAGCGAAAACCCTGCTGATCTCCGGGCCGTCACCCCCGCCACTCCCACGCGATCGGGAGCGGACGACGGCTCGGTCCCCGGCTGGAGGTGACCACTCCGGCCAAGAGGTGTGGCCCCTCGCCGGGGCTCTCCCAATCCCCCTGAGTGAGGGGCCGCGCTTCACAACCCAATACCGAGACCGGGCCACCCCGTATGCCCTGGAAAGCGAAGGGTGGCCCGGCTGGGAACACGGCGGTTCCCGGTGCCTGATGGTACCGGGGCCGTCGTGCTGCATTTCTGCCCCGGTCAAAGGAAGTTGACGATCCGTTACCTAGATCGGGGTCTGAAGTGAGTAAGGCAATCGGTACTGGTGATCACGGGCCGGACGACGGGCCCGACGTGACAGGGGCGGATCACGGCCTTTGGGTGCGTGGCGTGGACTACATGGCGGGCTGGCGTGTGGCGCGGGCGGCTGCTGATCAGGTGAACCTTGCGCTTCTCGCGGCGGAGTTCGATCCGTCGCAGCTACGCGCGGTGGCTTCGACGGACGACGTGGGGCGCGGTGTGGTCCGTCTGGTGGGCGCCCCCGGTGCGGCCGTGCGGCTCGCGGGGCTCCTGGCGGGGCTCGTCGACGATGACGGCGGGACGCTGTGAGGGGTGTGTCCGCCGGTGGGCGGTGCACGTGGGCACGTCGTCGGTCGGAGAGATTTTGGGCGGTAGCTGCCATGGGGCGAGTGAACAGGGGGCCTTACGCTGCTCAGGCGAATCGGGCAGGTGGTGCACCTGCCCGCGGTTGTGCCCGATGGGCCCCCTGTTCTTCGAGGCTCGCCCCATGGGAGCTGCCTAAAATCTCTCCGGCCGGCGACCCCCGGCCCCGTGCGCTCCGGCCCTCGGTGACCGTTCGTCGCCTCGACTCCTCGGGCCTGCTGCGGTGTGGGGCGTCCGGCGCTCGGCCGGGACCGGCGGTCACGCCGCACGCCCGGCCGGGGCGGTCGGGCGACCCGGCGCGCCGCAGGCGCGCCCTTGAGGAAGTGAAGGCTGTTTCGACCGATCCGGCTTGCCGGTCAGGCTCGGGTGCGTCGCGCGGGCTGCTTGTCGGCGGTGATCCGGTAGGTGAGTTCGGCGCGGTCTGCTCCGATGCGGAGTTCTTCGAGGATCAGGGGCCGGTCGTCGGTGTCGTGGGTGACGCGGGACAGGTGCAGGATCGGGGTCGCGTCGGGGAGCTGGAGCGTGGTGCGCTCGTCGGGCAGGGGCATGCGGGCGCGTACGGACTCCGACCACGTGAGCTTGTGGCCGTCCTCGGTGAGCAGCCGGTAGAACGCGGCCGGGCGCTTGCACGGCTCCTCGGTAAGCAGCTGGACTTCATCGGCCACGACGAACGGGATCAGGGTTCGGTGCATCGCGCGCGTGCCCGTGCTCGGGTCGAACAGCAGCCGGTCACAGCCGAACAGGGCTTCCTCCTTGCCAAGTTCAAGGAGTCGGCCGGTCGCCTCGCTGGTATGCGTGCGGTACGTGCTCGGCTCCTCGGTCTCCTGCCACACGTCACCGTTGGGCATGACGAACCTCCCGTCGGCGGTGCGGCTGATCCTGCGCTCGATCGTCAACGACGGCTGTCCGTCGGAGCGCACAAAGCTCCCCTTGCCGTGCCGGACATCGATCAGGCCTTCCGCGCGCAGGGCCGCGATGGCGTTGCGGACGGTCGGGCGGGACACGGCGTAGCGGGCCATGAGCTGGGCCTCGGACGGCAACAGGGAGTCGGGTGCGAACTCGCCCGACAGGATCGCTTCGCGGATGGCGGCGGCCACCTGCTGGTAGAGGGCTCCGGGGCGCTGGATCTCCGACATCTGGGCATCTCCGACGGGTCGGGGTCATAGGCACGTCGCACGTGCGGCGTCACTCGTCAGCATAAGTAGTTGCGCACTCGCCGTACAGCACTCCACACTCTTCACTCGTAAGGACAAGTGACGTCAGAAGGAGTCTGGCGTCGTGACTGGCCAGGGAGGCCGAAGAAATGCAGTCCATTCCCGTGGACACGGCGCGGCTGGGCGTACTGCGGTGCGCCATCGCGCCTGAAGTGAAGATCAGCAACTCCGAGACACAGGAGGTGAAGAAGGACCGGGACGGCAACCCCGTCTACACCGTGGCCGTGACCGTGCGGCAGGACCGGCGGCGGATCTCCGTCATCGAGATCGCCGTCAGCGGTCAGCCGACCGGGATCGAGGAAGGACAGATCGTCAAGGTCACCGGGCTGGTGGCGTTCATGTGGTCGATGGGCGACCGCCACGGCGTCAGCTTCCGGGCCGACGCGATCACGCCCGTGCACGGTGCACCGGCGGCGGCGCGCAAGGGTGGTGAGGCGTGATGGAGCCGTACGTCATCGCCCTCGCCCTGGCTGTGCTCGCCTGGATGCTCGTGGCCGGTGACCTGGTGCGCCGGCACCGCCCGCTCTGGCACTGGTACCTCGTCGGCTACCCGGTCACCGCGTGGCGCGTGGTGTCGACCTGGCGGCGGGTCGCGGTCCTCAACGACCTGGCGGTGTCGCGGCTTCCGGCGCGCACGCTCGTCGGTCACCTGCTGGTGAAGGGGGACCCGGTGCGGCCGGTGGCCCCGCGCTGTTCCTTTCCGCACGTCACCCCGATGGGATTGTCGGTGCTGGTGCGGCTGCACGCGGGTCAGACCCCGGCGACCTATCTGAAGGCGGCGGACGCGTTCGTGCACGCGTGGAAGGTCCACGCGGTGCGGGTCACCTCGCCGGAACGCGGCCTCGTGCTGCTGACCGCCATGGCAAGTGATCCGCTGGAGCGGCCGGGCTTAGCCACGGCTCCGGCCGAACTGCTCTCCGCGCTGATCGGTGCGTTGGAGACGGGAGGGGCGTGGGTGATGAACCTGCGTCTGGTGCCGCACTGGCTGATCGTCGGGGCCACCCGCTCGGGCAAGTCGACCCTGTTGGCCCGGCTTATCACCCAACTCGCCACACAGCGCGTTGCCCTGGTCGGCATCGACTGCAAGGGCGGCATGGAGCTTGGCCTGTTCACCGCACGGCTGACCGCGCTGGCCACGTGCAGGCGTGAGGCGGTGGCGGTGCTCTCCGCGCTGGTGGTCGACATGCAGGATCGGATGAGTGCGTGCCGGTCGGCCGGGGTCCGTTCCATCTGGGAGCTCCCGGACAAGCTCCGGCCCGTGCCGGTCGTGGTCCTGGTCGACGAGATCGCGGAGCTGTACCTGTCCGACGGCACCCGAGAGAGCAAGGCGGAAGCCGACCAGTGCTCCACGCTCCTGCTGCGGCTGGCCCAGCTCGGCGCCGCCCTCGGCATCCACCTGGTCGTGGCCGGCCAACGCGTCGGGTCCGACCTCGGCCCTGGCGTGACGGCGCTGCGTGCTTAGCTCGGGGGCCGCATCTGCCACCGGGTCAACGACCCCGGCACGGCAGAAATGACCCTCGGCGACCTCAACAAGGACGCCGTGGCCGTCGCCCAAGCGATCACACCGGAAGAGCGCGGGGTGGCCGT
>NZ_KQ949039.1 GCF_001514285.1 Streptomyces sp. DSM 15324 | reverse complement strand
GTTTCCGACTCTATCAGACCTTTTTGGTGTCCGATTCCCTGTCGGCGGGATTGTCTTGGGCTTTCGGCTTTCGCCCGTCGGCCTTTCGACATTCACTACGTTAGCCGATTCCCTCCGCAACTCATAATCGAGTTCCTGCGAGTTCGAATTCAGGCATGCGGGCACGCCGAAATCGATCCCGCTGAGGGATGTCGTAGGTAGTGGGTTGGCCGCTTCCGGCTGCTGGCGAATGCCGTACCCGGTTCAAGCGGCTCGGGCCACGTTACGCCCCTGTCAAAGGCGAGTCAACTTCGGCGGTGCCTCGGGACGTGCGCCCGGTAGGGGCTCACCGTCGGGTCGCCGGCCGCCCAGAAGCGCCAGGGGTGGACGTCCCCGTTGCCCCCCTCACCGGCGACCCCGGTGCGGGGACCGTTGCTCACCTGGTCGGACGGGATCGGAGTGCCGGTCAGCAGGCTGAGCGGGCCGCCCTCGGGGGCGCAGGCGTCCGTGCCGTCGAGCGTGCGGTCCACGCCCAGGGCCGTGGCCAGGCGGGCGGGGCCTTTGGCGAGTTCTTTGTCATTGCGGGCCGAGAGTCGGCGTGTACGGGCCAGGTCCGCGCCCTCGATCACCTCTCCGGCGCGGAGCAGGACCGCGCTCGCGCTGCCGTCGGGGCCGCAGACGAGGTTCATGCAGTGCCACATGCCATAGGTGAAGTAGACGTACACATGTCCGGGCGGACCGAACATCACCTCGTTGCGGGGCGTGCGGCCGCGGTAGGCGTGGGAGCCGGGGTCGTTCGGGCCGTCGTAGGCCTCGACCTCCGTGAGGCGGACAGTGATCGGACCGTCGGGCGTCGTACGGACGAGGAGGCGGCCGAGGAGGTCGGGGGCGACCTCCAGGACGGGGCGGTCGAAGAAGGCCCGGGAGACAGGCGTACGGTCGGGGGTCGCGATCATGCCCTCCGAGCGTAGTGGAGAACCACGGGTGCGCCGGGGTGGTCAGCGGGCACTCGGCTTGCCAGGGTGTGGGACGCGGAACCGGCCACGTCCGGATCGCGTTTCTAGGGATCAACGGATCCCGTCAGAAGTAGTCGTAGAGGGAGAGTCATGGCGTTCAAGAAGCTGCTCGCGAGTCTCGGGGCCGGCGGGGCTTCGGTCGAGACGGTGCTGACGGAGGTCAACGTCGTTCCGGGCGGTGTGGTCCAGGGCGAGGTGCGGATCCAGGGCGGTTCCGTCAACCAGAACATCGAGGGGCTGTCCGTCGGGCTGCAGGCCAAGGTCGAGGTCGAGAGCGGCGACCAGGAGTACAAGCAGGACATCGAGTTCACCAAGCTCCAGCTGGGCGGTGCCTTCGAGCTCCAGGCCGGCGCCGTGCACGCGGTGCCGTTCGGGCTGGAGATCCCCTGGGAGACCCCGGTCACGATGATCGACGGGCAGGCGCTGCGGGGGATGCACATCGGTGTCACCACCGAGCTGGCGATCGCCCGAGCGGTGGACTCCGGTGACCTGGACCCCATCAACGTGCACCCGCTGCCGGCACAGAAGGCGATCCTGGACGCGTTCCTCCAGCTGGGCTTCCGCTTCAAGAACGCGGACATGGAACGCGGGCACATCCGCGGCACGCGGCAGAGGCTGCCGTTCTACCAGGAGATCGAGTTCTTCCCGCCGTCGCAGTACCGGGGGCTGAACCAGGTCGAGCTGAGCTTCGTCGCCGACGAGCACGCGATGGACGTCGTGCTGGAGATGGACAAGAAGCCGGGGCTGTTCAGCGAGGGCAGCGACACCTTCCGGTCCTTCCAGGTGGGTCTGAACGACTATCACGGGACCGACTGGGCGGCATACCTCAACCAGTGGCTGTCCGAGGTCGGCAGCAAGCGCAACTGGTTCTAGGCTCGGCGTCACCGAGTCCATCAGCATCGTTCAGGAGGTACCGAGGTGACCGAGCTCAAGCGCCGGCCGCTCCCCCATGACTTCCACCCGCCCGTGCCGTCCTTCACGGTCACGAGCGAGGACGTCGAGGAGGGGGCGACGCTCAAGGCCGCGCAGGTCCACGCGGAGGGGAACACCTCGCCGCAGCTGCGCTGGGAGGGTTTCCCGGCCGAGACCAAGAGCTTCGCCGTGACCTGCTACGACCCGGACGCCCCGACGGGCAGCGGGTTCTGGCACTGGGTCCTGTTCGACATCCCCGCCTCGGTGACGGAGCTGCCGGCGGGAGCGGGCAGCGGGGCGTTCGAGGGGCTGCCGGAGGGTGCCGTGCAGGCGCGCAACGACTACGGCAGCAAGGACTTCGGCGGTGCCGCGCCGCCGCCCGGGGACGGGCCGCACCGGTACGTCTTCACGGTGTACGCGGTGGATCAGGAGAAGCTCGGTCCGGATGCCGACGCCTCGCCCGCCGTCGTCGGTTTCCACCTGCGGTTCCACGCGATCGCGCGCGCTCAGCTGATCGGTGAGTACGAGGTGCCCGCGTAGGGACAATCAGCTCATCGTTCATGGAACGTTTGCCCGCCTCTGGTCTTGGAAGTGATCAGAGGCGGGCATTTTTTATTGCGTTGTCCATCTCGGCGTGCCCGTCCAGAGTTGATCCGAGCCCGCCGGAGGGCGGGCAGAAGCAATGGGGAGGTGGGCTGGATGCGTGACACGCTGGTTCTGAACGCGAGCTTCGAGCCGCTGTCTACGGTGACGTTGAACCGGGCCGTCGTCCTGGTGCTCCAGGACAAGGCCGTCGTCGAGCAGGCCCACCCCGAACTGCGTATGCGGGGCGCGGACGTGGACATACCGGCGCCCCGGGTGATCAGGCTGTGCAGGTACGTACGGGTGCCGTTCCGAAGACAAGCGCCGTGGTCGCGGAGGGGGGTGCTGGTCAGGGACCGGCACCGGTGCGCGTACTGCGGTCGCCGGGCGACGACGGTGGACCATGTGGTGCCTCGCGCGCAGGGTGGTCAGGACACCTGGCTGAACACGGTGGCGTCCTGCTCGGAGGACAACCACCGCAAGGCGGACCGGACTCCCGACCAGGCGGGGATGCCGTTGCTGCGGGAACCGTTCGAGCCGACCCCGCAGGACGCGATGCTCTTGGCTCTGGGCCAGGACGACTTGGCCGCGCTGCCGGAGTGGCTGTCACTCGACGCCGCGTGAGACGGACAGGGGTGGGGCCCGGCTCGTGACGAGCCGGGCCCCATCCCTGTCCCTCTGGCCGGTCAGTCGATCGACGGCTTCTCGCGGCGTTCCGGGATCTTCTTCTCGGTGCCGCCTGAGCCGGAACCGCCGCCCATGGCGCCGAAGTTGCCCATCGCGCCGGAGAGGCCCTTGAGGGCGTCGCCGATCTCGCTGGGGACGATCCAGAGCTTGTTGGCGTCGCCCTCGGCGATCTTGGGGAGCATCTGGAGGTACTGGTAGCTGAGGAGCTTCTGGTCCGGGTCGCCGGCGTGGATGGCCTCGAAGACCGTGCGGACGGCCTGGGCCTCGCCCTCGGCGCGCAGGGCTGCGGCCTTGGCCTCACCCTCGGCGCGCAGGATCTGGGACTGCTTCTCGCCCTCCGCGGTGAGGATCGCGGCCTGGCGCGTACCTTCGGCGGTGAGGATCGCGGCGCGCTTGTCACGGTCGGCGCGCATCTGCTTCTCCATCGAGTCCTGGATGGAGGTCGGGGGCTCGATCGCCTTCAGTTCCACGCGGTTGACGCGGATGCCCCACTTGCCGGTGGCCTCGTCGAGGACGCCGCGCAGGGCCGCGTTGATCTCCTCGCGGGAGGTCAGGGTGCGCTCCAGGTCCATGCCGCCGATGATGTTGCGGAGGGTGGTGACGGTGAGCTGCTCGATCGCCTGGATGTAGCTGGCGACCTCGTAGGTCGCGGCGCGGGCGTCGGTGACCTGGTAGTAGATGACCGTGTCGATGTTGACGACCAGGTTGTCCTGGGTGATCACCGGCTGCGGCGGGAAGGGGACGACCTGTTCACGCAGGTCGATGCGGTTGCGGATGGTGTCGATGAACGGGACCACGATGTTGAGGCCCGCGTTGAGGGTGCGTGTGTAACGGCCGAAGCGCTCGACGATGGCGGCGCTCGCCTGTGGGATGACCTGGATGGTCTTGATCAAGGCGATGAAGACCAACACCACCAGAATGATCAAGACGATGATGACCGGTTCCATCGTGCGTCCCCGTCCCCTTCTCCGCTTCTCCGCCTCGAGCGCTTTCCGAAGATCCTACGTTTGTGAAGATCTTGCTGATCGAGTCTGACAGACCGTCGCGTACCTCGGGAGGCCTTCGCCTCACTTGCGTGGTGCGGGAGTTGTGCAAGGTCAGATGACGATCGCCGTGGCCCCCTCGATGTCCACGACGTCGACTTCCTCACCGACTTCGTACGCGCGGTCCGTGTCGAGGGAGCGGGCCGACCAGATCTCTCCGGCGAGTTTGATCCGGCCGTTCCCGGAAGCGTCGACGCGCTCCAGCACGACGGCCTGCTTGCCCTTCAACGCGTCCACTCCGGTGGCGAGTTGGGGGCGCTGTGCGCTGTGGCGGGCCGCGATCGGGCGGATCACGGCGATGAGGGCGACCGAGACGACGATGAACACGAGGACCTGGGCGACCGCGCCGAGGCCGAGGCCGGCGCCGATCGCGGCGGCGACCGCGCCCACGGCGAGCATGCCGAACTCCGGCATCGCGGTGACCACGAGCGGGATTCCGAGCGCTGCCGCGCCGACGAGCCACCAGACCCACGCGTCGATGTCGTTCACGAGGTCATGGTAGGACCGTATGTCCCGTCGCGGACAGGGCGCACGGGGTCAGGGACGGGGCAGGGCCGCCGTGGGTGCCTCGGGCTGGGTCAGGACAGCGGGAGGCCCTGGGCGGTCCAGCGGTCGCCGACCTGTTCCACGACGAGCGGGAGCCCGAAGCAGAGGGAGAGGTTGCGGGAGGTGAGTTCGAGTTCGACCGGGCCCGCGGCGAGGACCTTGCCCTGGCGGATCATGAGGACGTGGGTGAAGCCGGGGGCGATCTCCTCGACATGGTGGGTGACCATGATCATCGAGGGGGCGATGGGGTCGCGGGCGAGGCGGCCGAGACGGCGTACGAGGTCCTCGCGGCCGCCGAGGTCGAGGCCGGCGGCGGGCTCGTCCAGGAGGAGCAGTTCGGGGTCGGTCATCAGGGCGCGGGCGATGAGGGTGCGCTTGCGCTCGCCCTCGGAGAGGGAGCCGAACGTCCGGTCGAGGTACTCGCTCATGCCGAGGCGGTCGAGGAAGGCGCGGGCGCGCTGCTCGTCGACGGCCTCGTACTCCTCCTGCCAGGCGGCCGTCATGCCGTAGGCGGCGGTGAGGACGGTCTGCAGGACGGTCTGGCGCTTGGGGAGCTTCTCGGCGAGGGCGATGCCGGCCATGCCGATGCGGGGGCGCAGTTCGAAGACGTCGGTGCCGGGGGCGCCGAGGGTCTCGTCCAGTACGGAGACGGTGCCCGAGCTGGGGAAGAGGTAGGTGGAGGCGATGTTGAGGAGGGTGGTCTTGCCCGCTCCGTTGGGGCCGAGGATGACCCAGCGCTCGCCTTCCTTGACGGACCACGAGACCTGGTCGACCAGAGCCCTGCCCTCGCGGACCACCGATACGTCCTGAAGCTCCAGAACATCGCTCATGAGCGCGTTGTCTCCCCTTGCAGTGTGGCCGGTCTCGGTTGTCGCGGGTGCCTGTGGTGGACCGCCGCGCGCGGGTGGGCGCGGCCCCTCGGGAAAATCTACGCCACCGGCCGGGTGGGCCGTTCCATCGGTCCGGTCCTTAGGGTGGGGGGATGCTCTCTGAACCGCGCTCTGGTCGCCTTGCCGCTTGGGGAAATGCCCTGTTGGCCGGACTTGTCTCGCCGGACGACGCCGTCCTCGCCGTCGTCGGGGAGGACGCCGTGCACCGGGTGGAGGGGCTGCCCGGTGAGTCGGCGCCGGTGGGGCTGACGCTGGCGCTGGGCCGGCTGCGGGCGCTGGGGGTGCGCGGGCTGCGGGTGGCGCTGCCCGCGCCGGGGCATCCGCTGGGGCTGAGCGGGCCGCCGGAGTTCAACGCGCGGGCGTTGGAGGCCGAGGAGGCGGTGATCTGTCACGGGGTCGCGCTGGGCCTGGTGCCGGAGGTGTCTGAGGCCGGGCCCGCGGGCGATGTTCATGTCGAGGTGGTGTGGCGCTGTCTGCCGGTGCGGGAGGCCCCGCCGGCGGATGTCCCGTCGCTGGGTGAGGCCGAGCGGGAGCTGGCGGAGGCGTTGCGGGAGGCCACGGCGGTGCTGTCGAGGCTGGACGTGGCGGCGTCGGGGCCGGCGGCGGAGGCGGCGATCGACGCGTACCGGGCGCGGGCGGAGCGGGGGCGGGAGGTGTTGGCGCCGGGGTATCCGCCGCGGGCGGTGCGGGTGCTGGAGCTGGCGCGGCGGGTGGGGTTGCTGGTGTCGCTGGCGGTGGACCGGGGGCACGGGGGTGCGGTGAGTTCCTCCGAGATCGCGGCGCGGGCGGAGGCCTTGCGGCCGGTGGAGCGGACGGGGCGGCGGGCGCAGGTCGCCGCGTACAACGCCTATGTGGAGGAGCGGGAGCGGGGGTGAGCGCCGGGGACGACTGAGCGGTGCCGGTGCTCGCGCCTCCGGGCGCGCGGCCCCCGGACCCCGGGCCCCTGCCGGTCCGAGCACCGGGGACGACCGAGCGGTGCCGGTGCTCGCGCCTCCGGGCGCGCGGCCCCCGGACCCCGGGCCCCTGCCGGTCCGAGCACCGGGGACGACCGAGCGGTGCCGGTGCTCGCGCCTCCGGGCGCGCGGCCCCTGGGCCCCCGCCGGCCGGAGTGACGAGCGGGGCGGCGGGGCTCAGCCGGCCATTCCGTGGCGTACGGCCCACAGTGCGGCCTGCGTGCGGTCGGCGAGGTCGAGTTTCATCAGGATGTTGGAGACGTGGGTCTTGACGGTCTTCTCGGAGAGGACCAGGGCGCGGGCGATCTCGCGGTTGGAGCGGCCGTCCGCTATCAGGCCGAGCACCTCGCGTTCCCGGTCCGTGAGGGAACCGCCTCTGCCCTGGCCGGAGTTGTTCTCCTCCTGGGAGAGCAGGGCCCCGGCGACCTCCGGCTGGAGCAGGATGTGGCCGGCGTGGACCGAGCGGATGGCGCCGGCGAGGGCGTCGGGGTCCACGTCCTTGTAGACGTATCCGGCGGCGCCGGCGCGCAGGGCGGGGACCACCGTGCGCTGTTCGGTGAAGCTGGTGACGATCAGCACGCGCGCGGGGTTGTCGAGTTCGCGCAGGCGGCGCAGGGCCTCGACGCCGTCCATGCCGGGCATCTTGACGTCCATGAGGACGACGTCGGGCCGGAGTTCCTCGGCGCGCTGGACTCCCTCGGCGCCGTCGGCTGCCTCGCCGATGACCTCGATGTCGTCCTGGACTTCGAGGAAGGTGCGCAGTCCGCGGCGGACGACCTGGTGGTCGTCGACGAGCAGCACCTTGATTGCGTCAGCCACCGGGGGCCTCCATCTCGATCGTGGTGCCCTTGCCGGGCGCCGATTGCACCGTCAGGCCGCCGCCGATCCCGCTCGCCCGGTCCCGCATGGAGACGAGGCCGAGGTGGCGGCCGGCCCTGCGGATCGCCGAGGGGTCGAAGCCGGTGCCGTCGTCCGTGACGCGCAGGACCGTGTCGGGGCCGCGTTTGCGCAGGGTCACGTCGACGTGCCGGGCGCCGGAGTGGCGCAGGGCGTTGTGCAGGGCTTCCTGGGCGACCCGCAGCAGGGCCTCCTCCTGGGCGGCGGGCAGGGCGCGCACACCGTGGCTGGTGAAGGTGACGCGCGCGGTGTGGGCGCGGTCGAGGACCTGGATCTGGGTGCGCAGGGTGGCGACGAGGCCGTCCTCGTCGAGGGCGGCGGGGCGCAGTTCGACGACGGCGGCGCGCAGTTCGTCGGCGGCTTCGGCGGCGAGGGTGGCGACCTGCTGGAGCTCGCCCTTGGCGCGGGAGGGGTCCCGGTCGACGAGGGCGGCGGCGGCCTGGGCGGTCAGGCGCAGGGAGAACAGTTTCTGGGCGACCGCGTCGTGCAGTTCGTGGGCCAGCCGGGAGCGTTCCTCCGCGATGGTGAGTTCGCGGCTGCGTTCGTAGAGGCGGGCGTTGGTGAGGGCGATGGCCGCGTGCTGGGCGAGGAGGGCGAGCAGGTCCTCGTCCTCCTCGGTGAAGCCGCAGCCGCCCTCCGGCTTGGGGCAGTTCTTGTTGGCGAGGAACAGGGCGCCGATGACCTCGTCGCCGTCGCGGATGGGCAGGCCCAGGAAGTCGGACATGTCGGGGTGGGCGGAGGGCCAGCCCTCGAAGCGGGGGTCCTCGCGTACGTCGGCGAGGCGCTCGGGGCGGGCCTCCCGGAGCATCGAGGCGAGGATGCCGTGCTGGCGGGGCAGGGGGCCGATGGCCTTCCACTGCTCGTCGGTGACGCCGTCGACGACGAACTGGGCGAAGCCTCCGTGGTCGTCCGGGACGCCCAGTGCGGCGTACTGGGCGTCGAGCAGCTCGCGGGCGGAGGCGACGATCGTCTTGAGGACGTCGCGCACCTCGAGATGCCTGCTCATGGCCAGTAGCGCGGAACTCACCGCGGCGAGGCCGGACCGGGGACCGTGGCTCATGTCCTCACGGTACCGGCGGGGGGTGACAGCCCGGATCCGACCGGTGAGGGCCGGGGGTCGGGCGGGGGTCCTAGGCCGCAGGTCCTCGGTACGGCGGCGTAGGGCGTCCGGAGGGGGTGTGCGGGCGTACGTCGAAGGGCCCCGGCGGACCCGGTCCCGCGCCGGAGGCGGGGGCGCGGGGGCCGTTCCTAGGTTGGGGTGACCGCCGAGCGGAGGCGGGCTGACGAGGGGACGGTTGTCATGCCGGTAGCGATCATCACGGGGGCCTCGAAGGGGCTGGGGCGGGCGCTGGCCGAGGCGCTGGCCGCGCGGGGCTGGGATCTGGTGCTGGACGCCAGGAACGAGGGGGTGCTGAAGGAGACGGCGGCCTGGGTGTCGGGGCACGGGACGCGGGTGCGGGCGCCGGCGGGTGACGTGACGGATGTCGCGCACCGGTCGGCGCTGGTGGCGGAGGCGCGGCGGCTGGGCGGGTGCGATCTGGTGGTGAGCAACGCCAGTGCGCTGGGTGCCGAGCCGCTGGTGCGGCTGGACGGGCTGCCGCTGGAGGGGCTGCGGCGGGCTCTGGAGGTGAACGTGGTGGCGGCGCTGGGGCTGGTCCAGGAGGCGCTGCCGCTGCTGCGGGCGGCGCGGGCGGGCGCGGTGATCACCGTGAGCTCGGACGCGGCGGCCGAGGCGTACGAGACCTGGGGCGGGTACGGGGCGTCGAAGGCGGCCCTGGACCACCTCGCGGCGGTGCTCGGTGAGGAGGAGCCGGGGCTGCGGGTGTGGGCGGTGGATCCGGGGGACATGGGGACGGACCTGTACGCGGCGGCCGTGCCGGAGGACGACGATCCGCGTCCGGAGCCGGCGAGTGTGGTGCCCGCGTTCCTGCGGTTGCTGGACGAGCGTCCGGCGAGCGGGCGGTACGGGGCTCCGGCGCTGCTGGAGGGAGGTCGGTGACGCTGGCGGTGCGGGTGCCGGAGGAGTTGTCGGCGCGGGTGCCGGCCGAGCAGCGCGGGCCGGGGCGGGCGCGGGACGACGTACGGCTGCTGGTGTCGCGGGGGGCGGAGCCGGCGCATCACGCCTTCCGGGAGCTGCCGTGTCTGCTGCGGGCCGGGGACCTGCTGGTGGTGAACACCTCGCCAACACTGGCGGCGGCCGTGAACGGGCGGATCGCGCACGCGCGCGTGGCGGTGCACTTCTCGACGCGCGGGGACGCGGCGCACGGCGGTACGGGCCGGTGGGCGGTCGAGCTGCGGGATCCGGACGGCAGGGGAACGACCCGGGCGCGTGCGGGAGGGCCCGCCGGTACGGAGGTGCGGCTGCCCGGCGGTGTGCGGCTGACGCTGGAGGAGCCGCTGAGTCCGGGGAGCGGGCGGTTGTGGTGGGCGCGGGCGGCCGGTGGGGCGGGGGCGGCCGGCCGTGGTGGGCCCGATGTGCCGGGCCTGTTGCGGGAGCACGGGCGGCCCATCCGTTATTCCTATACGGAGCGGGACCAGCCGTTGTCCGTGTATCAGACGGTGTTCGCGCTGCCGTCGGCCGACGGGGCGGGGAGCGCGGAGATGCCCAGTGCGGCGCGGCCCTTCACGGCGGGGCTGGTGGCGGAGCTGGTGAGCCGGGGGGTGCAGTTCGCGCCGGTGGCGCTGCACACGGGGGTGGCCTCGGCGGAGGTGCACGAGCCGCCGTATCCGGAGTGGTTCTCGGTGCCGGCGGCCTCGGCGCGGCTGATCGAGGCCGTGCGGGCCGGGGGCGGGCGGGTGATCGCCGTGGGGACGACGGCCGTGCGGGCGGTGGAGTCGGCGGCGGGGCCGGACGGGGTCGTACGCGCGCGTGAGGGGTGGACGGACCTCGTGGTGACGCCGGGGCGCGGGGTGCGGGTGGTGGACGGGCTGCTGACCGGGCTGCACGAGCCGGAGGCGTCGCATCTGCTGATGCTGGAGGCGGTGGCGGGGCGGGCCGCGGTCGACCGGGGGTACGAGGAGGCGCTGCGGTGGCGCTATCTGTGGCACGAGTTCGGGGACGTCCATCTCCTCCTGCCGCAGGAGGGTCCCGCGAAAGGTGCTCACACAGAGCATTGCTCCAGCAACCGCCTGTGAGAACGAGGGCGGGGTGATGTGAGGCCCCGCATAGGGCGCACATCACGTACGAAGGGGCATAGGAGACAGAGCGATCCCTTGCGAACGGGGCAGACATGCCGGTCTGTCCCGTTTTGCCCTTCCCCGATCCACTACTGGGGATCGTAGGTCACACCTTTGCCTGGGCATTTTGCGGCCGCTAAGAATTGCTCTCGTCGCTCAGCGCCGCGGGTTTCCGCCGCGGCGTTCGTTCGTGCCAAGAGCACCGTGTCCACCGTCGGACGAGCGACCTCCGCGCTATTTCGAAGAGGTCATTCGCCATGCCCAAGAACACTCACAAGATCGCGATCGCCGGTGCCGCCACCCTCGGTGCGGCCGCAATCGCCTTCTCCGTGGTGCCGGCCGATGCGCACACGACCACGACGGACGCCGTCTCCTCGGCCCGGGTCGCCTACAGCACGCAGCCGGTGCAGGGCGTCAAGGGCACGGTGACCGACCAGCTCGCCGGTGCGAACCTGAAGATCGAGGCCGTCGAGGCGAAGAAGAAGGCCGCCGCGGACGCCGCGGCGCACAAGAAGGCCGCCGCCGAGGCCGTGCGCAAGGCCGTCGCCGCGAAGAAGCGGGCCGCCGCCGAGGCCGCCCGCAAGGCCGCCGCCGCGAAGGCCGCCGCCGCGCACAAGGCGAAGCGGGCCGCGAGCCGCTCCGCGCACCGCGCCGCGGTGAAGCCGGCCTCCGCCAAGAGCTATGCCAACAACCTCGACGGCTGGATCCGCGAGTCGCTCCACATCATGAAGAAGCACGGCATCCCGGGCTCCTACGAGGGCATCAAGCGCAACGTCATGCGGGAGTCCTCCGGCAACCCGAACGCCATCAACGACTGGGACATCAACGCCGTCAACGGCGTCCCGTCCAAGGGCCTGCTCCAGGTCATCCCGCCGACCTTCAGCGCGTACCACGTGGCCGGCACCTCCTGGAACATCTACGACCCGGTCGCCAACATCACCGCCGCCTGCAACTACGCGGCCGACAAGTACGGCTCCATGGACAACGTCAACAGCGCGTACTGACAGCGCCGGCACACGCCGAAGGGCGGCACCCTCTCGCAGGGTGCCGCCCTTCGGCGTCGTACGGGACGGACTACTTGCGCATGACCTCGGGCTCGTGCCGGCGCAGGAAGCGTGCCACGAAGAAGGCGCAGATCACACCGAGCGCGATCAGCGCGATCATGTCCAGGCTCCAGGCGCCGACCGTGTGCTCCCACAGCGGGTCGTTGTCGCCGCCGTCCTTGGGCGGGCTGATCCTGTTGAAGTCCAGCGTGGCGCCGGCCGCGCCGACCGCCCAGCGCGAGGGCATCAGGTACGAGAACTCGTTGACGCCGATCGAGCCGTTCAGGGCGAACAGACAGCCGGTGAAGACCACCTGGATGATCGCGAACATGACCAGCAGCGGCATGGTCTTCTCGGCCGTCTTCACGAGCGAGGAGATGATCAGGCCGAACATCATCGAGGTGAAGCCCAGCGCCATGATCGGCAGGCACAGCTCCACCAGCGGCGCGTTCTTGAGGACCAGGCCCTCCTGCGGGATCTCCCGGCTGGAGAACCCGATGACACCGACCAGCAGCCCCTGGATCACGGTGACCACGCCGAGCACGAACACCTTGGACATCAGGTACGCCGAACGCGACAGGCCGGTGGCGCGCTCACGCTCGTAGATGACCCGTTCCTTGATCAGCTCACGGACCGAGTTCGCCGCGCCCGCGAAGCAGGCCCCGACCGCGAGGATCAGCAGGACCGTGGTGGCCGTGCCGTTGGGGATGATCCGGCCGCTCTTGGGGTTGACCGGGTTGGGCAGCAGGCTGTTGCCCGAGTCGATCAGCAGGCTCACCGAGCCGAGGACGACCGGCAGGATCACCGAGAGGGCGAGGAAGCCCTTGTCCGACACGATCACCGAGGTGTAGCGGCGCACCAGCGTCATGAACTGCGACATCCAGCCCTGCGGCTTCGGCGGCTTCATGGCCTGCATGGGCGGCATCTGTACGGACTGCGGCGCGACGGCGTCGATGTCCGCGGCGTACATCTGGTAGTGCTGCGAGCCCTTCCAGCGGCCCGCCCAGTCGTAGTCGCGGTAGTTCTCGAAGGCGGAGAAGACGTCGGCCCAGGTGTCGTAGCCGAAGAAGTTCAGCGCCTCCTCCGGCGGGCCGAAGTAGGCGACCGCGCCGCCCGGCGCCATCACCAGCAGCTTGTCGCACAGCGCCAGCTCGGCCACCGAGTGGGTGACCACGAGGACCGTACGGCCGTCGTCGGCGAGGCCGCGCAGCAACTGCATGACATCGCGGTCCATGCCCGGGTCGAGGCCCGAGGTGGGCTCGTCCAGGAAGATCAGCGACGGCTTGGTGAGCAGCTCCAGGGCCACCGAGACGCGCTTGCGCTGGCCGCCGGAGAGGGAGGTGACCTTCTTCTCCTTGTGAATGTCCAGCTTCAGCTCGCGCAGCACCTCGTCGATCCGGGCCTCGCGCTCGGCGGCCGTGGTGTCGGCCGGGAAGCGGAGCTTGGCCGCGTACTTGAGGGCCTTCTTGACGGTCAGTTCCTTGTGCAGGATGTCGTCCTGCGGGACGAGACCGATGCGCTGGCGCAGCTCGGCGAACTGCTTGTACAGGTTCCGGTTGTCGTAGAGGACGTCGCCCTGGTTGGCCGGGCGGTAGCCGGTCAGCGCCTTGAGCAGCGTCGACTTGCCGGAACCGGACGGTCCGATCACCGCGATCAGGGACTTCTCCGGGACGCCGAAGGAGACGTCCTTGAGGATCTGCTTGCCGCCGTCGACCGTGACGGTGAGGTGGCGCGCGGAGAAGGAGACCTCACCGGTGTCGACGAACTCCTCTAGCCGGTCGCCGACGATCCGGAACGTCGAGTGGCCGACGCCGACGATGTCCGCCGGGCCCAGGAGCTGGGTGCCGCCCTTGGGGATCGGCTGACCGTTGACGTAGGTGCCGTTGTGCGAGCCGAGGTCGCGGATCTCCATGCTGCCGTCGGGCATGGAGCGGAACTCGGCGTGGTTGCGGGAGACCTGGAGGTCGGAGACGACCAGCTCGTTCTCCAGGGCACGGCCGATGCGCATGACGCGGCCGAGGGAGAACTGGTGGAAGGTGGTCGGGCTGCGGTCTCCGTGGACCGGCGGCGCCCCCGCGCCCCCGCCGGACACGTTCTGCGCGTACGGCTCGTGCGGGCCCTGCTGCTGCGGGACCTGCGGCGCGGACTGCTGCGGCGGCTGCCAGCCGGCCTGCGCGGACTGCGGCGGGGCGGCCCAGCCGGAGTTCGCGGCCTGCGCGGCGTAGGGCTGCTGCTGGGGCTGCGCGGCCGGCGCCTGCGCCCCCGACAGGGTCACGCGCGGGCCGTCGTTGGCGTTGCCCAGGTGCAGCGCCGAGCCGGGGCCGACCTCCAGCCGGCTGATCCGCTGCCCCTGCGCGAACGTGCCGTTCGTGCTGCCGTGGTCCTCGACGACCCAACTGCGGCCGTCGAAGCTGACGGTGGCGTGGCGCCAGGAGACCCTGGCGTCCTCGAACACGATGTCCCCCTGCGGATCACGTCCGAGGGTGTATGACCTGGACGGATCGAGCGTCCAGGTACGTCCGTTCAATTCCAGTACGAGTTCCGGCACTCCATGCCCCATGAGTAGTCCCCCGAGTTACCCCCGTCGCAGGGAGTCTAGGGATGTCGAACATCGTCGGGAACTATTTCAGTACCGGCCCCCTGACCGAAAGTCGGGCCTCGCCAGGAGCTTGCACGAGCACATCGGCCGTTCCCGTTGACGGGGTTGAAATCGCCCCGGAGAGTGGTAAACGCACGCGAGGGGGACGGATACGGCGATCTTCGCCGAACCGCGCCGCGGATCGGGGGGTCTGCATGAGTGCCGGCACTGGGGTGGAGAGCAACGGGCGCGCGCGGCACGGCGGCGGTGTGCCGTGGCCGGACGTGGCGCTGGCCGCGATCGCCTCCGTGAGCTGGGCGTTGATCGGGATGGCGGGGACGGCGGCGCTCGGTCTGCATCTGCTCGGCGCGGACGCGGCGGGCTCGTTGGGTCCGATGACGGCGGCCGTGGTGGCTCTCGGGGCGGGCGGATCCATCACGCCGTCGGGCGATGTGTCGGCCTTCGGCCTCACGGGAGCCGAAGCAAACACCGCCGTCGAGATCACGCCACTGGGGGTGGGCCTGGTCGGCGCGCTGCTGCTGTCATGGCTGTTCCTGCGGTCCCTGCGCGCGGCCGGGGCCGTCGTCGGGCCGGGCGAACTCCTCGCCCGGGCCGGCGCGGTGGTCGCGCTGTTCGTGGCGATGCTGGGCGGGCTGGCCTGGGCGGGGCACGACGTGATCACGCTCGACGGCGGCGCGCTGGGGCTGGACGACCTGCCCGGCGGGGGCGGCACCGGGGGCGGCGGCCTGCAGATCCCCGGGCTCGGTGACCTCGGGGGGCTGCTGCCGGACCGGCTCGGGGATCTGATCGACGCGAAGGCGGCGGTCGGCTTCACCGTCGACCCGGCACCCACCCTGCTGGGCGGGCTCCTGTGGTCGGCGGGGATCCTGCTGATCGCCCTGCTGGCCTCGCGCCGCACCCCGCTGCCGCGCGGGTGGGAGGCGGTGCACCGGGTGGCGCGGCCCGCGGTGTCCGCCGTGGTCGGCGTGCTGCTGGTGGCCGTGGCGGCCGGGTTCGCGGCGGCGGCGTACGCGGCGGTCGGCGACGCCCATCCGCGACGGATCGCGGGAGCGGCGCTGCTCGGCGCGCCGAACGGGGTGTGGCTGGGCGTCTCGATCGGCCTGTTCGTCCCCTGGGAGGGCCGCGCCACGGGAGCCCTCACGCACGTCCTGCCGGCCCCGCTCGACCGGCTCCTCACGGTCGGCACCGACCAGCCGGTCACCGTCGGCCGCCTGGCCGGCCTGGACGGCCGGGTGTGGCTGCTCGCGGTGGCCATGGCCGTGATGATGCTGTTCGCGGGGGTGCTGGTGGCGGTGCGGACGCCGTTCGGCGGGGCGGCGAGGGCCGGGGCGCGCGGGGCGGGGGTGGCGGGTTTCGTAGGGAGGTGCGCCGTACGGCTGGGGGCCGTGACGGCGGTGGCGTTGCCGTCCCTCGGGCTCCTGACGGGGGTGTCCGCGGACGCTTCGCTGTCCGTGCTGGGGTTCGACGCCTTCGGGGCCGGGATCGAGCTGCACGGGCACCTCGGCGCGGCGTTGCTCCTCGGGGCCGCGTGGGGGGCCGGAGCGGGGGCCGCGGGGGCACTGCTGGCGTGCGCCACGGGCGCGGCGGGACGGCGTGCCGCGCCGTTGGCACTCGGTGACGTGCGGGCGGGGGGTGCCGTGTACGACGGGGAGGGCGCGTACGGGAGCGGCGCGTACGGACGTGGGGGCGGGGCCGTGCGGCCGGCCGGGGCGGAGACGGGGCCGTATGCCCCGAGCGCGTCATACCGGGCGCCGAATCCCGCGACCAATCCCTATCTCCGGGTACCGGACGGACCACCGGAGCCGGAGGACGCGCGGCCCGGCGACGGGCCGGGTCGGGCTCGTCCCGACGGCGGACCGGGTGGGGGCGAGCCGGTGCGGCCCGGCGACGGGCCGGGTCGGGCTCGTCCCGACGGCGGACCGGGTGGGGGCGAGCCGGTGCCGCCCGGTGGCGAGGGGCGGGCGGGGCCTCCGACTGCGGGGCCATCGAGTGCGGGGTGGCGCTCAGGAGACGCGCATGGTGCGCCGACCGTGGCGGGACGGTTCGGTTCGCTCGGACCGAACGGACCGAACGGACCGACCAGCCCGGCCTCGCCGCGGACCGGGGCTTCTACCGGTGACGACGGACCGCCCCCACCTCCGCCTCCTCCCCCACTGCCGCCGCCCAACCGGCCCAGGTGAGCGGGAGCGGCCGCCCACCGGACCGATCGGCGGACTTCATGAAACCGACATCACCGGTTCGCCCACTGTTCCGTGTCCGCTAGTCGGACCTCTGCGGCGAAAGGCACTGGGTGCCGGATACGGTGGGATACATCATGAGAGCTTCGCAGACTTCGCCGACCTCGTCCTCTGATGCCCCCACGCTCCTTGTCAAGATCTTCGGCAAGGACAGGCCCGGCATCACGGCCGGTCTCTTCGACACCCTCGCGGCCTACTCCGTCGACGTGGTCGACATCGAGCAGGTGGTCACCCGTGGCCGGATGGTGCTGTGCGCGCTCGTGACCGCGCCGCCGCTGTCGCAGGAGGGTGACCTCCGCCGCACGGTCCACAACTGGGCCGAGTCGGTCAAGATGCAGGCAGAGATCATCTCGGGTCTCGGTGACAACCGTCCGCGCGGACTCGGTCGCTCCCTGGTGACCGTCCTCGGCCATCCACTGACCGCGGAGGCCACCGCCAAGGTCGCCGCCAAGATCGCCAAGGCCGGCGGCAACATCGACCGTATCTTCCGCCTCGCCAAGTACCCCGTCACAGCCGTCGAGTTCGCGATCTCCGGGGTGGAGACCGGGCCGCTGCGCACCGCGCTGGTCACGGACGCGCGGGCGCTCGGGGTGGACGTCGCCGTGGTGGACGCGGGTCTGCACCGGCGGGCCCAGCGGCTCGTCGTCATGGACGTCGACTCGACCCTGATCCAGGACGAGGTGATCGAGCTCTTCGCGGCGCACGCCGGCTGTGAGGACAAGGTCGCCGAGGTGACGGCGGCGGCGATGCGCGGGGAGCTGGACTTCGAGCAGTCGCTGCATGCGCGGGTGGCGCTGCTGGAGGGGCTGGACGCCTCGGTGGTGGACAAGGTGCGCGCCGAGGTCCGGCTGACGCCGGGGGCGCGCACACTGATCCGCACCCTGAAGCGGCTCGGCTACCAGGTGGGGGTCGTCTCCGGCGGCTTCACCCAGGTCACCGACGATCTGAAGGAGCGGCTGGGGCTGGACTTCGCCCAGGCCAACACGCTGGAGATCGTCGACGGCCGGCTGACGGGCCGGGTCACCGGCGAGATCGTGGACCGGGCGGGCAAGGCGCGGCTGCTGCGCCGGTTCGCCGCGGAGGCGGGCGTACCGCTCTCGCAGACCGTGGCGATCGGCGACGGCGCCAATGACCTGGACATGCTGAACGCGGCCGGCCTCGGGGTGGCCTTCAACGCCAAGCCGGTGGTGCGCGAGGCCGCGCACACGGCGGTGAACGTGCCCTTCCTCGACACGGTCCTGTATCTGCTGGGCATCACCCGTGAAGAGGTCGAGGCGGCGGAGACCCACACCGAGTAGGGCGGCGTCGAGCGGCACCTCGTACGTCGAGGAGGCCTCGGAGGGACAGGCAGGGCCCGGTGCCGAAAGGTGCCGGGCCCTCGCGTGTCCGCCCGTGCCGGGCGGGTCACTCCTCGGGCGCCCAGTAGTCGGTGAGCGTGGCCACGGCCGGCTCCAGGGACTTCCAGGAGCCGTCGAAGGTGAGGACGGCGAAGGAGGAGGCCGGGAAGCCGCGGCGGGTCATCCGCTCGTGGGCCTCGCTCCCGGCCGCGTCGGTCAGGATGTCGGTGAGGGCGTGGACGCCGGGGTTGTGGCCGATCAGGATGACGCTGTGCACGTCGTCCGGGGTCTCGTTGAGCAGGGCGATCAGCTCGCCCGGGGAGGCCTCGTAGATCCGCTCCTCGTAGACCGTTTTCGGCCGGTGCGGGAGTTCGTGGACGGCGAGCTTCCATGTCTCCCTGGTGCGGACCGCGGTGGAGCACAGCGCCAGGTCGAGGGGGATGCCGCTGTCGGCCAGTCTGCGTCCGGCGACGGCGGCGTCCTTCCGGCCCCGCTCGGCGAGCGGGCGCTCGTGGTCGTTCACCTGTGGCCAGTCGGCTTTCGCATGCCGGAAGAGGACGATCCTGCGGGGTTCTGCGACGCTCATGAGTCCCAGCTTCGCATGAAACAGGCCATGGGGCGCAGGGAGTTGACATGGGGCTTTGCCGCTCTTCCCGGGGGTGCGGAGTGCGGTCGGGGCGTGCTCGTCACGGCTGGCGCGCGAGGAGGAGCCGCACGCGCTCGACGAGGTGGGTGATCGCCGGGTCGCCGCCGGCGGCATGGGCGTCCGACGGGTTCAGTATCAGGACGAGCAGGGCGATGAAGGCGAGGGTCGGCAGGGCGAGGGCCCACCAGGGCAGCCGGGCGTCGATCCGGGCCCGGGCGGCGGTCGGGCGGGGCCGGGTGAGCACTGGGGCCGACATGGATGCCTCCGGTCGTCTTCGAGCGGTCCGTGGTCCGCGTCGTACGGCCACATCTCGAAGCTACGGAATCGGCGGCCCGCAACCCATCCGGTGATCCACCCACTTGACCCTGACCCTCACCCCCTAGGGGACGGGGGGGTTAACCCCACCCTCAGGGTGCGGCGATCGTGGCGATGACGGCGATGATCACGAAGATGGCGAGGAACGAGCCGAAGACCATCAGCATCTTCTTCTGGCCGTTCTGGGGGTTCGGGTCGAGCACCATGCGCCCAGTGTCGCACCCGTGGTCCGCCGCACGGCCGCCGGGGTCAGCGGGCGGCCGCCTCGTCCTCCACGGTGCCGGGGCGGCCGGCCAGGACGCCCACGGCCATCTGCGGGAGCATGAGCGCGGCCATGAGCGCCAGGGGCAGCCCCCAGCCTCCGCTGTGCTGGTAGAGCACGCCGACCAGGAGGGGGCCGGGGATCGAGATCAGATAGCCCGTGCTCTGCGCGAACGCGGACAGCTGGGCCACGCCCGCGCCGGTCCTGGCGCGCATGCCGACCATGGTGAGGGCCAGTGGGAAGGCGCAGTTCGCGACACCGAGCAGCACGGCCCAGGCCCACGCCCCCGCGGCGGGCGCCAGGTAGAGACCCGTGTAGCCGGCGAGGCCGCAGAGGCCGAGCACGACGACGATCGGGCCCTGCCGCGGCAGCCGGGACGCGACGCGCGGGATGACGTAGGCCAGGGGGACGCCCATCGCCATGGTGACGGCGAGCAGCACGCCGGCCTCGCCTGCGGACACGCCCGCGTCCCGGAAGATCTGGGCCATCCAGCCCATGGTGATGTAGGCGGCGGTGGCCTGGAGCCCGAAGAAGACGGCGAGCGCCCAGGCGGTACGGCTGCGGGTGATGCGCAGGACGTCCGGTCGCTCCACGCGCGCGTGCGGGCCGGCAGGTGCGCCGGGCGCGGGCTCTGCGGCCCTGGGGGCGGGCTCGGCGGCCCCGAGCGCGGGCTCGGCGGCCCCGAGCGCGGGCTCGGCGGCCCCAGGGGCGGGTGCACCGGGTGCCGGCCAAGCGGGGGCGGGTGCACCCGGCGCCGACCGGGCGGGAGCGGACGCACCGGACACCGGCCCGGCCGCAGCAGACGCACCGGACACCGGCCGGGCGGAGGCGGGTGTGCCGGGCGTCTGCCGGGCGGGTGCGGGTGTGTCGGGCGTCTCCCGGGCGGAGGCGGGTGCACCCGGCGCCGACCGGGCGGGAGCGGACGCACCGGACACCGGCCCGGCCGCAGCAGACGCACCGGACGCCGACCGGGCGGAGGCGGGTGTGCCGGGCGTCTGCCGGTGGTCCCGGGCGAAGAGGAGCCACGGCAGTACGGCGGCGGCCGCCAGGCCCGCCCACAGGGCGAGGCCGGGGCGCCAGCCGCCGCCCAGGGCCTCCGTCAGCGGTACGGTGACCGCGGCGGCCGCCGAGGTGCCGAGGGCGAGGGCCATCGAGTAGAGGCCGGTCATGGAGCCGACCCGGTCGGGGAAGTGCCGCTTGACGATGACCGGCATCAGGACGTTGCTGACGGCGATGCCCATCAGGGCGAGGGCGCTGGCGGCCAGGAATCCGGCCGTACCGCCCGCGTACGGCCGGATCAGCAGGCCCGCGGTGATCGCCGCCATGCCCGCGCAGACCACCGCGCCCGGGCCGAAGCGGCGGGCGAGGCGCGGGGCCGTGACGCCGAACACGGCGAAGCACAGCGGGGGCACGGAGGTGAGGAGCCCGGCCATGGTGCCGCTCATGCCGAGCCCGGCGCGGACCTCCGCCAGGAGCGCGCCGAGGCTGGTGATCGCGGGCCGGAGGTTGAGCGCGGCCAGCACGATGCCGGCGATGAGCAGCCGGGTGCGCCACGCGTGCGTGCCCGTGCGCGTGGCGGAGGCGGCCACCGGCGTTCGGGTGGGCGGGGGTGTCGCCGTACTGGTCGTTCTGGTCGTGCTGGTCGTGCTGGTCGTGCTGGTGTCCTCGGTGGCCATGCCGCCCATCATAGAATCATAGGATGAATGCCTGTCCAGTCCTGTGACGCCCTGTGAGAAGGTGTGCCATGCCCCTGAGCCATCCCCGTCGCTCGGCCCTCTCCGAGCAGGTCATCGCCGAGCTGCGCCACCAGATCACCTCGGGTGAGTGGCCGGTCGGCTCCCGGATCCCCACCGAGCCGGAGCTGGTCGAGCAGCTGGGCGTCGCCCGCAACACGGTCCGTGAGGCCGTGCGCGCCCTCGCGCACAACGGGCTGCTGGCCATCCGGCAGGGCTCGGGGACGTATGTCGTGGCGACCAGCGAGCTGGCGGGCGTGATGCACCGGCGGTTCGCGGACGCCGACCCCCGGCACATCGCCGAGCTGCGCTCCAACCTGGAGTCGGGGGCGGCGCGGCTCGCGGCCGAGCGGCGCACGGAGAAGGACCTCAAGCAGCTGGACGCGCTGCTGCGGCGGCGCGAGGAGGCCTGGGAGTCGGGGGACGCGGAGGCCTTCGTGGCCGCCGACGGGACCTTCCACCTGGCAGTGGTGGCCGCCTCGCACAACGACGTCATGACCGCGCTCCACGCCGACCTGGGCGAGGTGCTGCGGGACTGGCTGCGCGAGGACGTCGGCGACCGGCTGACGCCGGAGACGTACATGGACCACACCCGGCTGGTGGACGCGATCCGCGCGGGCGACGCGGAGACGGCCGCGGCGCAGGCGGCCGGCTATCCGCTGGTCTGCCGTCCGGGCCGGGTCACGGGGTCCGGCGCGGGCTGAGCGGCGGACGGCCCGGCGGCCGTCTGCCCGGTGCGGGCCTGCTCGGCTCGGGCCGCCTCAGACCTTCTCGTGGGTGACCCAGGCCCGGTCGACCTCCTTCCAGCAGCGCCCGGTGAGCCGTACGGTCAGGGCGGGGCCGGCGTCGACGGGGGTGCCGTCGGTGTCGAGGTCCCACCAGCGCGCGCACTCGATGTGCAGCGTGACGCGGTCGACGTCGACGTAGGGGTTGTGGCAGTGGGCGACGACATGGGAGCCGTCGACGGTGATGCGGCACTCCGCGCCGAAGGGATCGGGACGCTCATGGGGCAGCGCCTGATGGGGCGCGCAGAGCACGAGCGCGACGGCGGAGGTCAGGGGGGCGAGAGCACGGTACAGACGCACAGGCGAACCTCCTCGGCAGGGCTGGGGAGGGCTGCGCGGAGGTGAACGCGCACTTCATCGTGCCTGTTCGCGGGCGTGTCCCGCCCGGCCTGATAGGCCGGACGGGTGACACGGAAGGGGGGTGGCGTCAGGCGCCGATGGCGTGCAGACCGCCGTCGACGTGGATGATCTCGCCGGTGGTCTTAGGGAACCAGTCGCTGAGCAGGGCGACGATGCCCTTGCCGGCCGGCTCCGGGTCCTTCAGGTCCCACTCCAGCGGGGAGCGGGTGTCCCACACCGCGGCCAGGTCGCTGAAGCCCGGGATGGACTTGGCGGCCATCGAGCCGAGCGGGCCCGCGGAGATCAGGTTGCACCGGATGTTCTGCTTGCCCAGGTCGCGCGCGATGTAGCGGCTGGTGGCCTCCAGGGCGGCCTTGGCCGGGCCCATCCAGTCGTACTGCGGCCAGGCGTACTGCGCGTCGAAGGTGAGACCGACGACCGAGCCGCCGTTCTGCATCAGCGGCAGGCAGGCCATGGTCAGCGACTTCAGGGAGTACGCCGAGACGTGCATGGCCGTGGCGACCGACTCGAACGGCGTGTTGAGGAAGTTGCCGCCGAGCGCGTCCTGCGGCGCGAAGCCGATGGAGTGCACGACGCCGTCGAGGCCGCCGAGCTCCTCGCCGACGACGTCGGCCAGCCGGCCCAGGTGCTCGGCGTTCGTCACGTCGAGCTCGATGACCTTGGTGGGCTTCGGCAGCTTCCTGGCGATGCGCTCGGTCAGCGTCGGCCGCGGGAACGCGGTCAGGATGATCTCGGCACCCTGCTCCTGGGCCAGCTTGGCGGCGTGGAACGCGATGGAGGACTCCATCAGCACACCGGAGATCAGGACGCGCTTGCCCTCGAGAATTCCGCTCATGGTGATCAGTGACCCATTCCCAGTCCGCCGTCAACGGGGATGACGGCTCCAGTGATGTACGAGGCGTCGTCCGAAGCGAGGAACCGCACCGTCGCGGCGATCTCCTCCGGCTGCGCGTACCGGCCGAGCGGGACCTGCGAGACGATGCCCGCGCGCTGCTCGTCGGTGAGCACCTTGGTCATGTCGGTGTCGACGAAGCCGGGCGCGACGACGTTGAACGTGATGTTGCGCGACCCCAGCTCACGGGCGAGGGAGCGCGCGAAGCCGACGAGGCCGGCCTTGGACGCGGCGTAGTTCGCCTGGCCGGGAGAGCCGTAGAGCCCCACGACCGACGAGATGAGGACGACCCGGCCCTTCTTGGCGCGCAGCATGCCGCGGTTGGCCCGCTTGACGACGCGGAAGGTGCCGGTGAGGTTGGTGTCGACGACCGAGGTGAAGTCCTCCTCGGACATGCGCATCAGGAGCTGGTCCTTGGTGACGCCGGCGTTGGCGATCAGGACCTCGACGGGGCCGTGCTCGGCCTCGATCTCCTTGTAGGCCTGCTCCACCTGCTCGGCGTCGGTGATGTCGCACTTGACGGCCAGGCAGCCCAATTCGGTGAGGGCCTGCGGCGGTTCGCCCGAGCGGTATGTGATCGCGACCTTGTCGCCGGCGTCGGCGAACGCGCGGGCGATGGCGAGGCCGATGCCCCGGTTTCCTCCGGTGACGAGAACCGAGCGGCTCAACGGATCACCCTTTCGATAGGGGTCTGACACACCTGCCCGGGACCTGGACGGCAGGCGGCTTCCCTCGAAACCTATCGGTCCGGCCGCGCGCGCGGACATTCGGGCACCGACAGTGGGGCACGGGACTCACTGTGGGGTCCCTACAGAAACTTTGCGGCAGGCGCTCCGAAAGGTGTGGTCCGACGGCCGCCCGGCGCGACATGATCGGGGACACACACGCGACGACACCAGGGAGATACGTAGGTGCCTCATACCATCGACGAAAGTTTCACGGCCCTACCTCTGCGCGCCCTCGCCGACGCCGCCCTCGCACGTGCGCGTGCGCTCGGGGCCGAGCACGCGGACTTCCGGTTCGAGCGGGTGCGCAGCGCGTCGTGGCGGCTGCGGGACGCCAAGCCGTCCGGCTCCTCGGACACGACCGACCTGGGGTACGCGGTGCGCGTGGTGCACGGCGGTACGTGGGGCTTCGCGTCCGGCGTGGACCTGACGATGGACGCGGCCGCCCGGGTGGCCTCGCAGGCCGTGGCGATGGCCAAGCTGTCCGCGCAGGTCATCAGGGCCGCCGGGTCCGACGAGCGGGTGGAGCTGGCCGACGAGCCGGTGCACAGCGACCGGACGTGGATCTCGTCCTACGCGATCGATCCGTTCACCGTGCCGGACGAGCAGAAGACCGCGCTGCTGACCGAGTGGAGCCACCGGCTGCTGGCGGCCGACGGCGTCAACCACGTCGACGCCTCGCTGCTCACCGTCCACGAGAACAAGTTCTACGCGGACACGGCGGGGACGGTGACCACCCAGCAGCGGGTGCGGCTGCACCCCTCGCTGACGGCGGTCTCGGTCGACGAGTCCAGCGGTGAGTTCGACTCGATGCGGACGCTCGCGCCGCCGGTGGGCCGGGGCTGGGAGTACCTCACCGGGACCGGCTGGGACTGGGACGACGAGCTGGAGCGGATGCCGGAACTGCTCGCCGAGAAGATGCGGGCGCCCAGCGTGGAGGCCGGGCTGTACGACCTGGTCGTCGACCCGTCCAACCTGTGGCTGACCATCCACGAGTCCATCGGGCACGCCACCGAGCTGGACCGGGCGCTCGGCTACGAGGCCGCCTACGCCGGCACCTCCTTCGCCACCTTCGACCGGCTCGGCAAGCTGCGCTACGGCTCCGACCTGATGAACGTCACCGGTGACCGCACCGCCGAGCACGGCCTGGCGACGATCGGCTACGACGACGAGGGCGTCGAGGGCCAGTCCTGGGACCTGGTGAAGGACGGCACGCTCGTCGGCTACCAGCTGGACCGGCGGATCGCGAAGCTGACCGGCCTGGGCCGCTCCAACGGGTGCGCCTTCGCCGACTCCCCCGGGCACGTGCCGGTGCAGCGGATGGCGAACGTGTCGCTGCGGCCCGATCCGGCGGGGATGTCGACCGAGGACCTGATCGGGAGCGTCGACCGCGGGATCTACGTGGTCGGGGACCGGTCGTGGTCCATCGACATGCAGCGGTACAACTTCCAGTTCACCGGCCAGCGCTTCTTCAAGATCGAGAACGGGCGGATCACCGGGCAGCTGCGGGACGTGGCCTACCAGGCGACGACCACCGACTTCTGGGGGTCCATGGCCGCGGTGGGCGGCCCGCAGACCTATGTGCTCGGCGGCGCGTTCAACTGCGGCAAGGCCCAGCCGGGGCAGGTCGCGGCGGTGTCGCACGGTTGCCCGTCGGCCCTGTTCAAGGGCGTCAACATTCTGAACACCACGCAGGAGGCCGGCCGATGAGCGCCCGTACGAACAAGCCGCACGAGGTCGTCGAGCGCGCCCTCGCGCTGTCGCGGGCCGACGGGTGCGTGGTGATCGCCGACGAGCAGTCGACGGCGAACCTGCGCTGGGCCGGCAACGCGCTGACGACGAACGGCGTCACCCGCTCGCGGACGCTCACCGTGATCGCCACGGTCGACGGCAAGGAGGGCGCCGCCTCCGGGGTCGTCTCGCGGGCCGCGGTGACCGCGGACGAGCTGGAGCCGCTGGTGCGGGCCGCCGAGGCCGCCGCGCGCGGCGCGGGGGCCGCCGAGGACGCGCAGCCGCTGGTCACCGGTGAGGTGGTGGCGCCGGAGTTCACCGAGGCGCCCGCGGAGACCTCGTCCGCGGTGTTCGCCGACTTCGCGCCCGCGCTGGGCGAGGCCTTCGCACGCGCGCGTGCGGGCGGCCGTGAGCTGTACGGCTTCGCCAACCACGAGCTGGTGTCGACGTACCTGGGCACGTCCACGGGCCTGCGGCTGCGGCACGACCAGCCGAACGGCACGCTGGAGCTCAACGCCAAGTCCCCGGACCGTACGCGTTCGGCCTGGGCGGGGCGTTCCACGCGGGACTTCAAGGACGTCGACCCGGCGGCGCTCGACGCCGAGCTCGCCGTACGTCTCGGCTGGGCCGAGCGGCGGATCGCGCTGCCGGCGGGGCGGTACGAGACGCTGCTGCCGCCGACCGCCGTCGCGGACCTGCTGATCTACCAGATGTGGTCGGCGTCGGGCCGGGACGCGGCCGAGGGACGGACGGTGTTCTCCAAGCCCGGCGGCGGCACCCGGCTCGGCGAGCGGCTGTCCGAGCTGCCGCTGACCCTGCGCAGCGACCCGAACGAGCCCGGCCTGGAGTCGGCGCCGTTCGTCCTCGCCCACTCCTCCGGGGGCGACTCGTCCGTGTTCGACAACGGGCTGCCGCTGGCCGCCACCGAGTGGGTCGGCGAGGGGGTGCTGAAGAACCTCATCACCAGCCGGCACAGCGCCGGTCTGACCGGGCTGCCGGTGGCTCCCGCGATCGACAACCTGATCCTCGACGGCGGTGCGGACCGCTCCCTGGAGGAGATGGTCGCGAGCACCACGCGCGGGCTGCTGCTGACCTGCCTGTGGTACATCCGCGAGGTCGACCCGGCGACCCTGCTGCTGACCGGTCTGACCCGGGACGGGGTGTACCTCGTCGAGAACGGCGAGGTCGTCGGCGAGGTGAACAACTTCCGGTTCAACGAGTCGCCGGTCGGTCTGCTGGGCCGCGCGGTGGAGGCCGGGCGCACGGAAAAGACGCTGCCCCGGGAGTGGAGCGACTGGTTCACTAGGGCTGCGATGCCCGCGCTGCGGGTGCCGGACTTCAATATGAGCTCTGTCAGTCAGGGCGTATAACCTCGTACTGACCACGAGCCCACCCCAAGGAGATACGAGAACCGTGACGGACATCGTCGACGAGCTGAAGTGGCGGGGCCTGTTCGCCCTGTCCACCGACGAGGACGCCTTGCGCAAGGCGCTCGCGGACGGCCCCGTCACGTTCTATTGCGGCTTCGACCCGACCGCGCCCTCGTTGCACGTGGGGCACCTGGTGCAGGTGCTCACCGTGCGCCGGCTCCAGCAGGCCGGTCACCGGCCGCTGGCGCTGGTCGGCGGGGCCACGGGTCTGATCGGCGACCCGCGCCCCACGGCGGAGCGCACGCTGAACGACCCGGAGACGGTCGCCGGCTGGGTCGGCAAGCTGCGTGCGCAGATCGAGCCGTTCCTGTCCTTCGAGGGCGAGAACGCGGCCGTGATGGTCAACAACCTCGACTGGACCGCGGGTCTGTCCGCGATCGAGTTCCTGCGGGACATCGGCAAGCACTTCCGCGTCAACAAGATGCTGACGAAGGACTCCGTGGCCCGGCGCCTGGAGTCCGACCAGGGCATCAGCTACACCGAGTTCAGTTACCAGATCCTCCAGGGCATGGACTTCCTCCAGCTCTACCGGCGCCACGGCTGCACGCTCCAGCAGGGCGGCAGCGACCAGTGGGGCAACCTCACGGCCGGTCTGGACCTGATCCACCGGCTGGAGCCGCAGGCCGACGTGCACGCGCTCGCGACGCCACTGATGACCAAGGCGGACGGCACCAAGTTCGGCAAGACCGAGGGCGGCGCGGTCTGGCTCGACCCGGAGATGACGACGCCGTACGCGTTCTACCAGTTCTGGCTGAACGTGGACGACCGGGACATCTCCACCTACCTGCGGATCCTGTCCTTCAAGTCGCGTGCGGAGCTGGAGGAGCTGGAGCGGGAGACCGCGGAGCGGCCGCAGGCGCGGGCCGCCCAGCGGGCGCTGGCGGAGGAGCTGACCACGCTGGTGCACGGCGCCGACCAGACGGCCGCGGTGATCGCCGCGAGCCGGGCGCTGTTCGGGCAGGGCGAGCTGGGCGACCTCGACGAGCGGACGCTGACGGCCGCGCTGTCCGAGGTGCCGCACATCCAGGTCGCCGAGCCGGGCCCGGTCGTGGACCTGTTCGCGCAGGTCGGGCTGGTGGCCAGCAAGTCGGCCGCGCGGCGGACCGTGAAGGAGGGCGGGGCCTACGTGAACAACGTGAAGGTCACGGCCGAGGACGCGGTGCCCGTGAAGGAGGATCTCCTGCACGGGCGGTGGCTGGTGCTGCGGCGGGGGAAGAAGAATCTTGCCGCCGTCGAGGTGACGGGGGCGTAGGAGTAAGCCGCGGGGAGGCGCCCTTTCGGGGGCGCCTCTTTCTCATGACCGCTGCCTCATGGCCGCTGTCTCATGACCGCTGTCTCATGACCGCTGTCTCATGACCGCTGTCTCATGCCCGCTGTTTCCTCTTGCCCAGGGTCGCCATGTACGCCCTGTCCCCCAGGGCCACCACCACGACCGCTGCCACCAGCTGGAAGAGGTGGCGCCACCAGTCGATGCCCGCGGTCTCCTCGACGCCGAAGCCGCGCGCGATCGCGTTGCCGATCACGGCGCCGATGATGCCGAAGATGGTGGTCAGCCAGAGCGGGCTGTGCTGCTTGCCCGGGAGGATCGCCTTGGCGATCAGACCGAGTACGAATCCCACGATGATCGCCCACAACCAGCCCATGGCTGCCTCCTCGTACGGCTCGACGTGAGTGTTGCCCACAGTCTTGTTGTGTACCCCGTACGGCGCATGTCGGGTGCGGCCGTACGCGGTACGGCGCAGGAGGTTCGCCCGGGTACCGGGCGACCCGGTCTCGAAGGCGGCGCAGCCCCGGCGTAACGTGGAGTGCCGGGGAGTGTTCGACGCGGGTGGACGGTGGAATGCGATGCGGAAGCAGGGTGACGGCGGAAAAGCCCAGGTGTTCCGGATCACCGGGGCCCGGCAGGGCCTCCAGGAGGACGTGCGCGGCCGGCAGCGGCGGTACGTGATCTCGATGACGGTCCGTACGGTCGCGGTGATCCTCGCGGCGACCCTGTGGAACGTGGAGCGTCATGTCGCCCTCGTGGCACTGGTGTTGGGGGCGGTCCTGCCGTACATCGCGGTGGTGATCGCCAATGCGGGGCGGGAGAACGCGCCGGGTCTGCCCTCCACGTTCGTCACCGCCCACGTGCGGCCCATGATCGCGCCGCCCGGGACGGACGGCTCCGGGACGGAATCGGTTCCGGAGGAGCGGGCTGAGCCGCGGCCCTGACGGACCCTGCTCGAAGCTCAGGAAAAGCTCAGATCAATCATGCTGTTCCAGTGCCGTGCGACGGGTCGGCCGTGACATACTTCGTACGCGCTCCGCATCCCCCGTCGGAGCGACGGACCGACGCCGGGCAGCTCCCCCCGTGGCTGCTCGGCGTCGCCTTTTGTATGGGTATCTGTGGGACGGAACGACGCACCTGTGACTGACGAGACGCCTATCTGTTCCGCCAAGGGGTGCCGGGTCGCCGCGGTGTGGGTGCTGGCGTGGAACAACCCGAAGATCCATACGCCGGAGCGGCGGAAGACATGGCTGGCGTGTGAGGAGCACCGGGAGCATCTGTCGCAGTTCCTCGGCGTTCGAGGGTTCCTCAAAGACGTCGTGAAGTTCGAGGACTGGGACCCCGAGGGTCACTGACGGGGCGCTGCGCTAGCCCCCGATCGCCGACATCGGGCGGTCCGGCTGGACGAACGCCGGGTCGTCCAGGCCCGCTCCCGCCTTCTTGCCCCACATCGCCAGGCGCCAGCGGCGGGCTATCTCCTCGTCGGGGGCGCCGGAGCGCAGGGCCTCGCGCAGGTCGGTCTCCTCGCGGGCGAAGAGGCAGGTGCGGATCTGGCCGTCGGCGGTGAGGCGGGTGCGGTCGCAGGCCGCGCAGAACGGGCGGGTGACGGAGGCGATGACGCCGACGCTCTGCGGCCCGCAGTCGACCAGCCAGCGTTCGGCGGGGGCGGAGCCCCGCTCGTCCTGGCCCTCGGGGGTGAGGTCGAAGCGGGTGCGGAGGGAGGCGAGGATGTCTCCGGCGGTGACCATGTCCTCGCGCTTCCAGCCGTGCTGGGCGTCCAGGGGCATCTGCTCGATGAAGCGCAGTTCGTAGTCGTGTTCCAGTGCCCAGGCGAGGAGGTCGGGGGCCTCGTCGTCGTTGAGGCCGGGCATGAGGACGGTGTTGACCTTGACCGGGGTGAGACCGGCGTCGCGGGCGGCGCGGAGGCCGTCGAGGACGTCGTGGTGGCGGTCGCGGCGGGTGAGGGTCTTGAAGACGTCCGGGCGGAGCGTGTCGAGGGAGACGTTGACCCGGTCAAGACCTGCTGCCTTGAGCGCGGTCGCGGTGCGGCCCAGGCCGATGCCGTTCGTCGTGAGGGACATCCGGGGGCGCGGGGTCAGCGCCGCGACGCGTTCGACGATGCCGACCAGGCCGGGGCGCAGCAGGGGCTCACCGCCGGTGAAGCGGACCTCCTCGATGCCGAGCGTGGAGACCGCGATGCGGATCAGCCGGACGATCTCGTCGTCCGAGAGGAGGTCGGGCTTGGCCAGCCACTGCAGGCCCTCCTCCGGCATGCAGTACGTACAGCGCAGGTTGCAGCGGTCGGTGAGCGAGACTCTCAGGTCGGTGGCCACTCGACCGTAGGTGTCGATGAGCACGTGGGCCCCCTCCCCGTGGTGGATCGCGGTGTTCCTGTCGTCATCTGCGAGCCTACGCGACGCCACTGACAACGTGAGAGGGAGATCCCACGACGTAAGACGCGGCCGCGTCGTGGGGATCCACGACGCGGCCGCGCTCCCGGAGGGGGTCAGTGGGCCCCGGTGCCCGTCAGGGAGCGGACCTCCAGCTCGGCGTACTTGCCCTGGTCGGGCTCCTCCTTCGACAGGAGGGTGCCGAGGATGCCGAGGAGGAAGCCGACGGGGATGGAGATGATGCCGGGGTTCTCCAGCGGGAACCAGTGGAAGTCGACGTCCGGGAACATCGAGGTGGGCTTGCCGGAGACGACCGGGGAGAACAGCACCAGGCCGACCGCGGTGACCAGGCCGCCGTAGATCGACCAGAGGGCTCCGGAGGTGGTGAACCGCTTCCAGAAGAGGCTGTAGAGGATGGTGGGGAGGTTGGCGGAGGCGGCGACCGCGAAGGCGAGGGCGACCAGGCCGGCGACGTTCAGGTCGCGGGCGAGGGCGCCCAGGAGGATCGAGACGGCGCCGATGCCGACGGTGGCCCAGCGGGCCGCGTTGATCTCCTGCTTCTCGTCGGCCTGGCCCTTCTTGATCACGTTCGCGTAGATGTCGTGCGCGAAGGAGGAGGACGAGGCCAGGGTCAGTCCGGCGACGACCGCGAGGATCGTGGCGAAGGCGACGGCCGAGATGGTGGCGAGCAGGATCGCGCCCCAGTTGGAGTCGGTGCCGCCGAGGTGGAGGGCGAGGAGCGGCGCGGCGGTGTTGCCGGCCTTGTTCGACGCGATGATCTCGTCCGGCTTGATCAGCGCGGCGGCGCCGAAGCCGAGGGCGAGGGTCATCAGGTAGAAGGAGCCGATGAGGCCGATGGCCCAGATGACCGACTTCCGGGCGGCCTTGGCGGTGGGGACGGTGTAGAAGCGGATCAGGATGTGCGGCAGGCCGGCGGTGCCGAGGACCAGGGCGATGCCGAGGGAGATGAAGTCCAGCTTGGTGGTGCCGGTGGCGCCGTACTTCAGGCCGGGCTCCAGGAAGGCGGCGCCCTTGCCGCTGTTGTCGGCGGCCGAGCCGAGCAGGTCGGAGACGTTGAAGTCGAACTTCAGCAGGACCAGGAAGGTCAGCAGCAGCGCTCCGGCGATCAGCAGGACCGCCTTGACCATCTGGACCCAGGTGGTGCCCTTCATGCCGCCGATGGTGACGTAGACGATCATCAGTACGCCGACCAGGGCGACGATGCCGACCTTGCCGCCGTCGCTGGTGATGCCGAGGAGCAGCGAGACCAGGACGCCGGCGCCGGCCATCTGGGCAAGGAGGTAGAAGATCGAGACGACGATCGTGGAGGTGCCGGCGGCGGTGCGGACCGGGCGCTGGCGCATGCGGTAGGCGAGGACGTCGCCCATGGTGTAGCGGCCGGAGTTGCGCAGCGGCTCGGCGACCAGGAGGAGGGCGACGAGCCAGGCGACGAGGAAGCCGATGGAGTAGAGGAAGCCGTCGTAGCCGAAGAGGGCGATGGCGCCGGCGATGCCGAGGAAGGACGCGGCGGACATGTAGTCGCCGGAGACCGCGAGGCCGTTCTGGAATCCGGTGAACTGGCGTCCGCCCGCGTAGAAGTCGGCCGCGTCCTTGGTCTGCCGGCCCGCCCAGACCGTGATGACGAGGGTCGCCGCGACGAAGACCGCGAACAGGGTGATGATCAGCGGCCGGTGCTCGCTCGCCTCGCCGGCCGCGAGCAGGGTGGTGTGCTGTGCGGGGCTCATGCGCCGCCCTCCATCCGGGACTTGATGGCGTCGGCCTTGGGGTCGAACGTGGCGGCGGCGGTGCGCGCGTACCACCAGGCGATGAGGAACGTGGTGAGGAACTGGGCGAGTCCGAGGGCCAGGGCCACGTTGACGTTGCCGAAGAGCTTGGTGCCCATGAAGTCGCCCGCGTAGTTGGAGAGCAGGACGAAGAGGAGGTACCAGGCGATGAAGCCGACGGTCAGCGGGAAGGCGAAACCGCGGTAGGAGCCGCGCAGTTCACCGAACTCCGCGCTCTCCTGCACCGCGACGAACTCCTCGGTGGAGGGGAGTTGGGCTTGGGTTTTCGAGGGGGGCGGTGTCTCGGTGGCCACGGAGTCTCCTCGCTTGCGGACGGTGGGTCGGGCGGGGGCTCGATGGTGCACGGCTCCCTGTCCATGGGCACGGCGGCACACTGAGGCGGGTTCAACCCGATCGGGTTCTTTCGTGCGTCGCCGCCTTGATCGCGGCGGTGGCCGTTGCTGGGCGGCGGTCGGGGAGATAGCTTCGACGCAGCACCACCCGTCATGTACCTGCCCAGGCGCGACCCGCGTCCGGGCCGGTCTCGTTTCCGGATGATGTGGAGACCCCATGGCTCATCTGCCTTCCAGACGCCGCCTCGCTCTCGCGGTGCCCGTCGTGCTGTCGCTGACCGCCACCGTCGGCTTCCTGCCGACGGCCGCCACCGCGACCCCGTCCTCCCCCTCGGTCTCGGCCGCGGTGTCGACCGCCGAGGCCGCCGAGGCCGGGACGCTGACGTATGTCGTCAACACGAAGGGGCACCACCGCACGATCGCGTCGGTGAAGAAGGCGATCGCCGCGGCCGGCGGCACCCTGGTGGCGTCGTACGACAGGATCGGCGTGCTCGTCGTCCACTCGGCGAACCCCGACTTCGGGCCGCGGATCCGCGCGGTGCCCGGGGTGCAGTCGGCGGGTGCGACGCGCACCGCGCCGCTCAGCGCGGCGGGGACCACCGACGAGGGGGCCGTGCAGGTCCTGTCGCAGGCGGAGGCCACGAAGATCGAGAAGGCCTCCGCCGCGGCCGGCCAGAGCGAGCCGCTCGAGGCCGACCAGTGGGACCTGCGGGCCATCGGCGCGGACAAGGCCGCCGAAATCGACCCGGGCAGCAGGAGAGTCACGGTCGCCGTGATCGACACCGGTGTGGACGACACCCACCCGGATCTCGCGCCGAACTTCTCGGCGTCCCAGTCGGCCAACTGCGTCGGCGGTGTCGCGGACACCAGCGAGGGCGCCTGGCGGCCGTACACCGCGAACGACTACCACGGCACGCATGTCGCCGGTGAGATAGCCGCGGCCCGCAACGGCATAGGCGTGGCGGGCGTCGCCCCCGGGGTGAAGGTCGCCGGCATCAAGGTGAGCGACCCGAAGGACGGCCTCTTCTACCCGGAGAACGTCGTCTGCGCGTTCGTGTTCGCCGCCGACCACGGCGTGGAGATCACGAACAACAGCTACTACGTTGATCCGTGGCTGTACAACTGCATGGACGACCCCGACCAGCGAGCCATTGTGGACGCGGTCAACCGGGCTCAGCTGTACGCCCAGAAGAAGGGCACGCTCAACGTGGCCTCGGCGGGCAACAGCAACCACGACCTGGACGCCGACGCGCTGGAGGACTCGTCCAGCCCGGACGACTCCACGCCGGTGAAGCGGACGGTCGACCCGCACGAGTGCTTCGACGTGCCGACCCAGCTGCCGGGTGTGGTCACGGTCAGCGCCACGGGCGTCAAGGGCACCAAGTCGTACTACTCCAGCTACGGTCTGGGCGCGGTCGACGTGGCCGCCCCGGGAGGCGACAAGTACCAGATCCCGCAGACGCCGTCGGCCAACGGCCGCATCCTGTCGACGCTGCCGAACAACACCTACGGCTTCCTCCAGGGCACCTCGATGGCGTCCCCGCACGTGGCCGGCGTGGCCGCGCTGCTGAAGTCGACGCACCGGTCCGCCTCCCCGGCCCAGCTGCAGGCCCTGCTCAAGGCGCAGGCGGACAACCCGGGCTGCCCGACCGAGCCGTACGACGGCAACGGTGACGGCGTGGTGGACGCGACCTGCGTCGGCGGCAAGCAGGTCAACGGGTTCTTCGGGTACGGCGTGGTGAACGCGCTGCGGGCCGTCAAGTAGCGCCTGTACGGCGGCCATGACACGCGGCCCCACATATTGATTGAGTCAATACTGCACACTGTAGTCATGACATCAATCAACGATGTGTGGTCGGAGCTGGGCGGCGATCCCGCCCGGCTCGCCCGCGTGTCGGCCGTCGTCCGCGCGGACGCGCTGCCCGCCCGGCTGCCCGTGCGGGAGCTGGCGCGGGCCTGTGTGGGCGCGTCTGCGCTGGCCGGGGCCGAGCTGGGGGCGCTGCGCGCGGGGCTCGCGCGGGTGCCCGCGGTGCGGGTGGACGACGGGGCGGTGGCGACCGCCTTCACCAGTGAGCGGCACCTGCTGGTCGACGGGCGGGCGCCGGTGCCGTTCGCGCCGCTGTCGCGGTTCTGGCGGACGGCGGACGGCTGGGTGCGCACGCACGCCAACTATCCGCACCACCGCGACCGGCTGCTGAGGGCGCTGGGCGTGCCGGACGACCCGGGCGCCGTGGAGGCCGCGATGGCCGGGCGGTCCGCGCGGGACGTCGAGGACGCGGTCTACTCGGCCGGGGGTCTCGCGGTCGCGCTGCGCACGCCCGAGGAGTGGGCCGCGCACCCGCAGGCGGCCGAGGTCGTCGCGCGCCCGCTCGTCGAGCGCGGCCGGCTGGACGGCGCACGCGCGCGGACGTTCCCCGAGCTTGCCGGGACTCCCCTGCTGCCCGCCGCCGGGCTGCGCGTCCTGGACCTCACCCGGGTGCTGGCCGGGCCGGTCGCCACCCGCACGCTCGCCCTCCTGGGCGCGGACGTCCTCAGGCTCGACCCGCCCCGGCTGCCGGAGCTCCCCGACCAGCACGCCGACACCGGTTTCGGAAAGCGCTCGGCCCTGCTGGACCTGGTCTCGGACCGGCGGAGCTTCGAGGAGCTGCTCGCGGGGGCGGATGTCGTCGTCACGGGCTACCGGCCGGGCGCCCTCGACCGGTTCGGCCTCTCCCCCGAGGCGCTGGCCGAACGGCGGCCCGGGCTGGTGGTGGCCCAGGTGTCGGCGTGGGGCGCGTACGGGCCGTGGCGCGACCGGCGGGGCTTCGACAGCCTCGTCCAGGTGGCCACCGGCATCGCGGCCGTCGAGGGGTCGGACGGGCGGCCGGGTGCGCTGCCGGCGCAGGCCCTCGACCACGGCAGCGGCTATCTGCTGGCGGCGGGCGTGCTGCGGGCGCTGACCGAGCAGGCGCACGACGGCGGGAGCCGGCTCGTGCGGGTGGCGCTGGCGCGGACGGCCGCGCTGCTCCTGGACGGCGCCGGGAGTGACCGTGAGGTCGGGGAGGCCGGGACTCGGGCCGAGGGGTGGCTCGGGGAGACGGACAGTGCGGTGGGGCGGCTGCGGTATGCGAAGTCGCCGGTGATCTTCGAGGGGGGTCCGGTGGAGTGGCGACGGCCGCCGGGTCCCTGGGGCGTTGATCCGGCGGCGTGGGGGTGAGCGCCTCGCGCGCCCGCCGTCGCCGCCCGGTCCGACGCCCTGCACCAGGGGCGCGGTGATCTGCCGTCCCGCGAGGACTCCGCCGCGGTGGCTGGTCGCGTGGTTCCCCGTGCCCCGGCGTGCACCCCCTCTGTTCAGTCGGTGACCAGGACCTTCAATGCCGTGCGGTCGTCCATCGCCCGGTAGCCGTCCGGTACCGACTCGATGCCCACCGTGAGGTCGAAGACGGGGGACGGGTCGATCGTGCCGTCGAGGACGTCGGGCAGGAGCTCGGGGATGTAGGCGCGGACCGGGGCGACACCGCCGCGCAGGGTGAGGTTGCGGTCGAACATGACGCCCAGGTCGAGTCCGGTGCCGCTGCCGTGCGGGACGCCGACGTAGCCGATGGCGCCGCCGTCGCGGGTGATGCCGACCGCCGTGCGCATGGACTGCTCGGTGCCGACGGCCTCGACGACGGCGTGCGCGCCCCGGCCGCCGGTGAGTTCGCGGACGGCCAGGGCGGCCTCGTCCCCGCGCGCCGCGACGACGTCCGTGGCGCCGAAGCGGCGCGCGATGTCCGTGCGGACCTGGTGGCGGCCGAGGGCGATGATCCGCTCGGCGCCGAGCCGCTTGGCGGCGAGGACCGCGCACAGACCGACGGCGCCGTCCCCGACGACGGCGACGGTGGCGCCGGGGCGGGCGCCCGCGCCGAGGGCGGCGTGGTGGCCGGTGCCCAGCACGTCGGAGAGGGTGAGCAGCGCGGAGAGCAGGTGCTCGTCGGAGGCGGCCTCCTTCGGCAGCCGGACGAGGGTGCCGTCGGCGAAGGGCACGCGGACGGCCTCGCCCTGGCCGCCGTCGTAGCCGACGGAGCCCCAGAAGCCGCCGTGCTCGCAGGAGGTGGTGAGCCCTTCGCGGCAGTAGTCGCACACCCCGTCGGACCACATGAAAGGCGCGACGACCAGGTCGCCGGTGCGCAGCGTGCTCACCTCGGAGCCGGTCTCCTCGACCACGCCGAGGAACTCGTGCCCGATACGCTGGCCCGGCTGCCGGGCCGCCTCGCCGCGGTACGCCCACAGGTCGCTGCCGCAGATGCAGGCGCGCAGCACGCGCACGACGGCGTCGGTGGGCAGCTGCACCACGGGGTCGGGCACGTCCTCCACCCGCATGTCGTAGGGGGCGTGGATGGTGGTGGCGCGCATGGCGAGGGTCCTTCTCGTGCGGGTGCGTGGGTGCGCTCAGGGGGTGGTCGAGCGCACTTCACGGTACGCCGCCCGTGTCGTCGCGCGTTCCCGGAGGGCACCGCGGACCAGCAGGAACTGCGCGGCGGCGTACGTCAGCATGATCCACAGCTCGGGGCGCGGGGGCTGCGGCCGGCCGGCGATCCCGGTGGCGATGAGGGTGTCCGAGAGCAGGAAGAGCACACCACCGGCCCCGGCTGAGGGGCCGAGGCGGGTGGCGGCGGTGTGGGCCATGGCGGTGAGAAGGGTGCTGTAGGCGGCGACGGGGGCGCGCAGGTCCGGCGGAAGTCCGGGCCACAGGAGGGCGAGGGTGGCGATGAGGACGGCGGCGTAGGCCGGGGCGAGGAGGCCGGCACGCGCGCGGGGGCGGCCGTACCGCATGAAGAGCACGAGGTAGCAGAGGTGTCCGGCCGCGAAGCTCGCCATGCCGGCGAGGAATGCGGGGTCGGCGTCCGACAGGAGGAGCACATCGCCGCCCCAGCCGAAGAGCAGGGCGGCGAGGAGCAGCCGCGGTGCGCCACCCGTGGCCGCCCAGGCGGCGAGGAGCGGCATGAGGAGCGGCTTGGCGACGGTGTGCCCGGGGGGCCGGCCCGCCGCGAGGGAACCGAGGTCGACGGCGGTCGCGAGGACGAAGGCGGTCAGGAGGGGGCGGGGTCGGAGGGGGCGGGGTCGGAGGGTCACGCCGCGCTGCTCCCCCCGACCGCCGCCGCGGCGTCGGCGGGAGGCTGGGCCGGTTGCCATCCCGGTCCCCCGAACACCCGTCCCGCGCGCTCGCGCCAACTGGACGCCGCCTTGATGTCCTTGACGATCGCCCCGTACTCATGGGTGGCGACCTTGATCGGGTTGAACGTGTTGATGTTCTTCGTCAACCCGTAGACGGGCCGCTCCACCTCCGGGACGAACGAGCCGAAGAGCCGGTCCCAGACGATGAGGATGCCGCCGAAGTTGCGGTCGAGGTAGCCACCCTGGGAGGCGTGGTGGACGCGGTGGTGTGAGGGCGTGTTGAACACGAACTCACACCACCGGGGCAGTTTGTCGATGCGTTCGGTGTGGATCCAGAACTGGTAGACGAGGTTGGCGGAGGAGCAGAACGCGAGCGCGGCGGGGTGGACGCCGAGGGCGACGAGCGGGACGTAGAACGGCCAGACGGTGAGGGACGTCCAGGGCTGGCGCAGCGCGGTGGTGAGGTTGAACTTCTCGCTGGAGTGGTGGACGACGTGACAGGCCCACAGGATGCGGACGACATGGTGGCCGCGGTGGGACCAGTAGTAGAAGAAGTCCTGTGCGAGCAGCATGAGCGGGACGGTCCACCACAGGACGGGCACGCGCAGGGGGGTGAGTGCGTGGATCGCCGTATAGAGGGCGACGACGGGGATCTTCCAGACGAAGTCGAAGACCATGCTCCCGAGCCCCATGCCGACGCTCGTCGCGGTGTCCTTCGCCTCGTATCCGGCGGCCTCCTCGTCGGGATGGAGGCGGACGCTGATCATCTCGACCACGGTGAGCAGCACGAACGCGGGCATCGACCACAGCACGACATCGGGCAGATTCGGCATGGAGGCACCGTAGAACCGCAGGTCGGCCGGGGCTAGACGGTGTTACCCACAAGTATTTCCGGGGGTACGCGCTTGCTTGTTGGCGGTCTCCGCCAAGAGCCGGGCGGGTGCCGCCCCCGCGGGGCTGCCGGGTCGCCGCTCGGCGGCCTCCGCACAGCGGACGGCCGGAGATCACACCCCCGCCGCCCCCAGCAACACCCCCACCCCGTACGTCACCCCCATCGCCAGCGCTCCCCCGCACACGTTGCGCAGGACGGCCCGCCGGGGTGCGGCGGCCCCCAGCCGGGCGCTGCTCCAGCCGGTGCAGAACAGGGCGATCAGGACCGAGACCACCGTCACCGGCAGGCGCCAGCCGACGGGGGGCAGGACGATCGCGAGGAGGGGCAGGAGGGCACCGGCGGTGAAGGCGAGGAAGCTCGCCCAGGCCGCGTGCCAGGGGTTGGTGAGGTCGTCGGGGTCGATGCCCAGCTCCACGCGCGCGTGGGCCCGCAGGGCGTCACGTTCCGTCAGCTGGACGGCGGCCTCGCGGGCCACCTCGCGGGTGAGGCCGCGCTCCTCCAGCAGCCCGGTGAGTTCCTCCAGTTCGGCCTCCGGCTGTTCGCGCAGCTCGCGCCGCTCCTGTGCGAGGGCCGCCTTCTCGGAGTCGCGCTGCGTGGACACCGACACGTACTCCCCGGCCGCCATCGACAGGGACCCGGCCAGCAGGCCGGCCAGACCCGCCGTCAGCAGCGCCGAGCGGTCCTCGGTGGCGCCGGCCACGCCGACGACCAGGCCCGCGGTGGAGACGATGCCGTCGTTGGCGCCGAGCACGGCGGCGCGCAGCCAGTTCAACCGGGAGCCGAGGGTGCCCTCGTGGGTCTCGCGGTGGGGTGGTTCCGCGTCGGGTCGCGTCTGCCGTTCCGTCACGGGAGGGAGGATGACATCCGGTGCGTCACCGGTGTCGGCGGCGCCCCGTATCCTCAATGACCATGCTCGCAGACCAGACGACCGCAGCGTCCTCCCCCACGGAGTGGCCGGCCGCGTATCCCCAGGGGTACGCGGTCGTTGACGTGGAGACCACCGGACTGGCCCGGGACGACCGGATCATCTCCGCCGCCGTGTACCGGCTGGACGCGCGCGGTGAGGTCGAGGACCACTGGTACACGCTGGTCAACCCGGAGCGCGACCCGGGGCCGGTGTGGATACACGGTCTGACGAGCGAGGCACTGGAGGGCGCCCCGCTCTTCCAGGACGTGGCCGAGGAGTTCGCGGAGCGGCTCGCGGGGCGGGTGCTCGTCGCGCACAACGCGGTCTTCGACTGGCAGATGATCGCCCGGGAGTACGCGCGCGCGGAGCGCGAGGCGCCGGTGCGGCAGCGGCTGTGCACCATCGCCCTCTCCAAGGAGCTGCGGCTGCCGCTGCCCAACCACAAACTGGAGTCGCTCGCGGCGCACTTCGGCGTGGTCCAGCGACAGGCGCACCACGCCCTCGACGACGCGCGCGTCCTCGCGGAGGCGTTCCGGCCGAGCCTGCGGGCCGCGGCGGCGGGCGGGGTGCGGCTGCCGCTGCTGGAGTGCCGGCCGCTCACGGAGTGGACCGACGGACCCGCGGCCCGCATCGGCCGCCAGGGCGGCGGCGGTTACGGCGGCGGCTACGGCGGCCGGCCGAGCAGCTGGCGGCCCTCGCGCAAGCGGCCCGTCTGTCCGTACCCCAACCCCGGGCGGTACGAAGACGGCAAAAGGCTCAAGCAGGGCATGCGGGTGGCGTTCTCGGGCGACACGTCCGTGGAGCGCGAGCTGCTGGAGGACCGCGCCACCGAGGCGGGGCTGCATGTGGCGACCAGCGTGTCCCGGCTGACCAGTCTGCTGGTCACCAACGATCCCGACTCGGGCACGTCGAAGGTGGTGAAGGCCCGTCAGTTCGGGACCCCGGTGGTGGACGAGGCGGCGTTCGGGCAGCTGCTGCGCGATGTCGAGGCAGCCGACGGGTGAGCCGTACGTACGGGTGATTGCCGGACGACTCGCCCACCGCCCGCTCGCCCGCGCGCGGGTGAGCGCTCACCCTGTGGCGCATGGCGAGATGCGAAGTTTGCGGCAATGACTACGGAATGACCTTCGAGGTGCACGCGCAGGGCGCCGTGCACGTCTTCGACTGCTTCTCCTGTGCGATTCATCGCATGGCCCCGATCTGCGAGCACTGCCGGGTCCAGATCATCGGCCAGGGCGTCGAGGTCGAGGGCCACTGGTACTGCGGCGCCCACTGCGCGCGGGCCGAGGGGAAGGCGGGGATCATCGACCGCGTCTGACGCGCCCGTCTTCGGCACCCCTGCGACAGCACCCCACGACCCGAGAGGTACGGTCGTGGGGTGTACCGCTTCCTGTTGTCCCGGCAGTGGGTGATCCTCACGCTGGTCGCCCTGCTGCTCATCCCCACGATGATCCGGCTGGGCTTCTGGCAGATGCACCGCCACGACGAGCGCGCCGCGCGCAACCAGCTCGTCACCGACGCGCTGTCCGCCGAGCCGGTGCCGGTGGAGCGGATGACGTCCCCGGGACACACCGTCACCCGTGACCAGCGCTACCGCGCGGTGACCGCGACGGGCACCTTCGACACCGCGCACGAGGTCGTCGTACGGCGCCGGGTCAACGCCGACGAGACGGTCGGCTTCCACGTCCTCACCCCGTTCGTGCTGACGGACGGCAAGGTGCTGCTCGTCAACCGGGGGTGGATCCCGGCGAACGGCGCGAGCCAGAGCACGTTCCCGAAGATCCCCGCGCCGCCCGCCGGCGAGGTCACCGTCACCGGGCGGCTGATGCCCGACGAGACGACGGCGGCGAGCGGCATCAAGGACCTCAAGGGGCTGCCGGACCGGCAGATCATGCTGATCAACAGCGAGGAGCAGGCGCGGCGGCTCGGCGAGCCGGTGCTGGGCGGGTACATCGCCCAGACGGCGCCCGAGCCGAAGGGCGGCACCCCCGAGCCGGTCGGGAAGCCCGGCAGCGAGGACGCTGCGCTGAACTTCGCCTACGCCATCCAGTGGTGGCTGTTCGCGGCGGGCGTCCCGGTCGGCTGGGTGGTCCTGGTCCGCCGGGAGCGCCGGGAGCGTGAGGCGGCTGCCGCCTCGGCGCAGGCGGAGGAAGCGGCACCGGCTCCGGTGTAGCGCCCGCGCCGCTCCCGCCCGTCCTCCGCCGGGAGCGCCGGCTCGCGGTGCCGGGCGGGAAGGTGTAGCAGGGCGTCGACCAGCACGCGCCGGTCGTCGCGCAGCAGCGGGGCGCTCTCGGCGGAGGGCGGCCGTCTCGTCGGCTCTCTGCATACGGCGGGCCGTCGCCGCGAGGTGGTGGGCGGCGTGCGCCGGTACCCGCGCGAACCGGCCGGCGAGGCCGCGTACGACCGCCACTGCGCCCGGCACCACCGCCACCACCCGCGGGCCCCGGTACCGACCCGCCGGGAGTACCAGCCGGTGCGCGCCCCGGAGGGGGTCTCCCCGGGGACCGAGGACGCGGTGAGCGGGGTGTCACTCCCCCGGCCCCACCCCCTGATTGCCCGCCCGGCCCACCGGGAACCCGCAGGGACGTGCACCCCCGTATCGAGGACTACGCCCTCATCGGCGACGAACAGACCGCGGCCCTGGTCGGCCGCGACGGCTCGGTCGACTGGCTCTGTCTGCCCCGCTTCGACTCCGCCGCCTGCTTCGCCCGCCTGCTGGGCAACCGTGAGAACGGCCACTGGCGCATCGCCCCCAAGGGCGTCGACCGGGCCTGCACCCGTCGCGCCTACCGCCCCGACACCCTCGTCCTCGACACCGAGTGGGAGACCGACGGGGGCGCGATCCGGGTCACCGACCTGATGCCGCAACGCGACCGCCATCCCGATCTGGTCCGGATCGTTGCGGGGCTGCGCGGCCGGGTCACCGTCCGCAGCGATGTGCGGCTGCGCTTCGACCACGGCTCGATCGTGCCGTGGATGCGCCGGGCGGACGGCCACCGGGTGGCGGTCGCCGGGCCGGACTCGGTCTGGCTGCGCAGCGAACCGGCCGTGCGCACCTGGGGCGAGAACTTCGCCACCCACTCCGAGTTCACCGTCGGCGCGGGCGAGTCGGTGGCCTTCGTCCTGACCTGGCACCCCTCGCACGAACGGCGTCCCCCGCTGATCGACCCGCGCGAGGCACTGCGCTCCACCGAGGAGGACTGGCGGGCCTGGGCCGCGCGCTGCCGCTACGACGGCCCGCACCGGGACACCGTGGTCCGCTCCCTGATCACCCTGAAGGCGCTCACCTACCGGCCCACCGGGGGCATCGTCGCCGCCCCGACGACCTCCCTGCCCGAACAGCTCGGCGGGGTGCGCAACTGGGACTACCGCTACTGCTGGCTGCGCGACTCCACCCTCACGCTGGGCGCGCTGCTGGAGGCCGGCTACCACGACGAGGCCGAGGCGTGGCGGGACTGGCTGCTGCGGGCCGTCGCCGGGGACCCGGCCGACCTCCAGATCATGTACGGGCTCGCGGGTGAGCGCCGGCTGCCCGAGATCGAGCTGCCGTGGCTGTCCGGCTACGCCCGCTCCAGCCCGGTACGCGCGGGCAACGAGGCCGTGAACCAGCTCCAGCTGGACGTCTACGGCGAGGTCATCGACTCCCTGGCGCTGGCCCGTGCCGCGGGCCTGCCGACCAAACCGCATGTGTGGTCGATCCAGTGCGCGCTGATGAGCTGGCTGAGCGAGCACTGGCGGCAGCCCGACGAGGGGCTGTGGGAGGTGCGCGGGGGGCGCCGCCAGTTCGTGCACTCGAAGGTGATGGTGTGGGTGGCCGCCGACCGCGCGGTCCGTGCCCTGGAGGAGAACCCCGAGCTGAAGGGGGATCTGGAGGGCTGGCGGGCGATGCGCGAGGAGGTGCACCGGGAGGTGTGCGAGAAGGGCTACGACGCGGAACGCAACACCTTCACCCAGTCCTACGGCTCCCGGGACCTCGACGCCGCCCTGCTGCTCATCCCGCGTCTGGGTTTCCTGCCGCCGGAGGACCCGAGGGTGGTCGGCACGGTCGACGCGGTCCGCGCGGAACTGGGGCACGGCGGTCTGGTGCGCCGCTACAGCACCGACGGGACGACCGTGGACGGACTGCCCGGGGACGAGGGCACCTTCCTGGCCTGCTCGTTCTGGCTGGCGCACGCGCTCCAGGAGACGGGCCGCCCCGAGGAGGGGCGGGAGCTGTTCGAACGGCTGGTGGGCCTCACCAACGACGTGGGCCTGCTGGCCGAGGAGTACGACCCCGTCGCCGGCCGGCATCTCGGCAACTTCCCACAGGCCTTCAGCCACCTCGGCCTGGTGAACACCGCCCTCGCCCTGTTCGGGGGCGAGGAGGCAGGATAGGGGCCATGGATCTTGGACTGAAGGACCGGGTGTACGTCGTCACCGGGGCCACGCGCGGACTCGGCAACGCGGCGGCGCGCGAACTCGTCGCGGACGGCGCGAAGGTGGTCGTGACGGGGCGGGACGAGGAGCGCGTCGCGCGGGCGGCGGCCGAGCTGGGGCCGAACGCGGCCGGGGTGGCCGTCGACAACGCCGACCCGCGGGCGGCGGAGCGACTGATCGCCACGGCCCGGGAGACCTTCGGCGCGCTGGACGGGGTGCTGGTGAGCGTGGGCGGGCCGCCGCCGGGGTTCGTCGCGGACAACACCGACGAGCAGTGGCAGGCGGCGTTCGAGTCGGTGTTCCTCGGGGCGGTGCGGATGGCGCGGGCGGCGGCGGCCGAGCTGGAGCCGGGCGGGGTGATCGGGTTCGTGCTGTCCGGGTCGGTGCACGAGCCGATCCCGGGGCTGACGATCTCCAACGGGCTGCGGCCGGGGCTCGCGGGCTTCGCCAAGTCGCTCTCCGACGAGCTGGGGCCGCGCGGCATCCGGGTCGTGGGGCTGCTGCCGTCGCGGATCGACACCGACCGGGTGCGGGAGCTGGACGGGCTGTCGGCCGACCCCGAGGCGACCCGGGCGGCGAACGAGTCCCGGATCGCGCTGCGGCGGTACGGCACGCCGGAGGAGTTCGGCAGGACGGCGGCGTTCCTGCTGTCGCCGGCCGCGTCCTACCTCACCGGGATCATGGTGCCGGTGGACGGCGGGATGCGGCACGGGTTCTGAGGCCGGGACCGGGGCTTCACGTCACCCTCGCCGCCTTGTGCTTCGCCGCCGCCAGGCGTACGTCCGCCGGGAGCCTGTGCAGGGCCGCCGAGTCCCGTGCGTGCGCCAGGGACCGGTCGGCCAGGTCGCGCAGGGCCGTTCCCGGGTCCACATGGGGTTCGAGGCGCAGCCGGACCCGGGTCTCGGGGGCGTCCCTGCGGCCCGTCAGCTGGACCTGGGCGTCGGACACCCCCTCCTGGGCGGCCGCGTCCGCCGCCAGCACCGACTGCAGGGCGCGGCCCCGCAGCAGTGCGCCCGCGCCGTCGCCGGTGTCCACCAGGACCTCGGCGAGCCGGTGGCGGCGCAGCACCGACGTGAGCCACCACAGCGCGAGCAGGACGAGGACGGCGAGGACGGCGATGACCGTCGGCCACCACCAGCTCTCGTCGCTCCACTTCGTGCGTTCGGCGGTGCTGAGCAGGACGTCGTGGGGGCCGTCGTGGATCCACCAGGAGGGCGGCGGGACCCCGAGGCCCACGGCCAGCACCGCGCCGCCGACGGCGAGGAGCACCAGTCCGACGAGACCGAGCAGCACCCGGTTGACGGTCCTGAGCACGCTCCTCACCCCTTCTTCCCGGGCCGCCGCACCTGCAGCGTCAGCCGCGGCGGCCGTACGAGGCCCAGTCCCCGGATCGCCTGGGTCAGCACGGTGTCGAGGTCGGCGTGGACGGCGTCCAGGTCGCGGAAGTGGGAGAGCGCGCGGACGTCGGCCCGGCGCCGGTGGGCGCGGACCCGTACCGACTGGACGCCGGCGACCTCCATGGCCCGGTCGCGCAGCACCAGCGCCACCGCGTCCCGGTGCAGGCCGGCCCGTACGTCGGGGTGGATGCGGCGCATCGGCAGGACGGACCGCAGGCCCGGGGTGACGGCGAGCAGGACCAGCCACAGGCCGAGGGCCGCCGCGACACCGGCGCCGACGAGCACCCAGGTGTCGTCGAGGGGGCGTTCGGCGAGCTGGGTGGCGAGTTCGCGGCGCCAGGCGAGGGCGGGCCGGCCGGCCCGGACCGCGCAGACGTCGTAGAGGAAGGCGCCCGTGACGACGAACAGCGCGGCCGCCACGATCGCGGCCGGGACGCGGCGGGCGGACCAGAAGCGGTGCACCTCGCCGGTGCCGGAGGCCTCGGGCGGGTCGCCCTCCCGCGGGGGTTTCTCCAGGACGGGCAGGGGGGTGGTGCCCTCCGGGCCCCGGGGCTCGCTCATCGCGTCCTCCCGTGTGGCGCGCCGAGGGCCGCTGTCAGGTGCAGCTTCTCCACCTGGACGGCGACCTCCGGAACCTGCATTCCCACCAACGCGCCTACCCGCTCGGTGACATGTCGACGCACCGCGTGGCAGCGGGGGCCGAGGTCGGTGGGGTAGTCGAGTTCCAGGTGGACGTGGAGGTGCGCGGCGTCGTGGTGGATCACCACGGTGGCGTGCGGGCGGGCCGCTCCGGGGGACAGCGGGCGGATCGCCTCCAGTGCGGCCTGGGCGGCGATCTTCGCCACGACCCGGTCCGCGATACGGGTGGCGCCGCGCTCGCCGGGCGGGACGTCGGCGGGCCGTCGGGGGGCCGCGCCCGTCCCCTCGCTCACGGCCGTCACCTGCGCCGGTCGTCACGTGTGCGGAAGAAGTCCCCGACCTCCATGTCCCCTTCGAGGAGCCTGCCGACGACGAACCCGACGGCGCCGAGGGCGGCCACCAGGAGGAAGGCGCCGAATCCGCCGAAGTATCCGGCGAAGGCCAGCGCCATGCCGGCGATCATTCCGATCACGGCCCTGCTCATGCTGTGTTCCTCCGCTCGTCGGCCGGTACGTCCCGGTACGTCACTGGATGCGGGGCTCGGGCTCCTCGTCCTCCTCCTCGGGGAGCTTCACGTCGCTCACCGCGATGTTGACCTCGACGACCTCCAGCCCGGTCATCCGCTCCACCGCCGCGATCACGTTCTCCCGGACGTCCCGGGAGACCTCGGTGATCGACACTCCGTAGTCGACGACGATCTCCAGGTCGAGCGCGGTCTGCACCTCGCCGACCTCGGCCTTGACGCCGCGTGTCACGGACTTGGCCCCGCCGGGCACCCGGTCGCGCACCGCGCCGAAGGTACGGCTCAGACCACTGCCCATCGCATGGACGCCGACGACGTCCCGGGTGGCGAGGCCCGCGATCTTCTCCACGACCCCGTCGGCGATGGTGGTCCGCCCCCGGGTCGAGGGGTCACCGCCGCCGCGCCGGGTCGGCTTGCGGGCGGAGACGGTCTCCGTGCCGCCGCCCGTGCCCTGCGTCCGGGCCTGCTCCGTTGCCTCAGTCATGGCCGTACGTCCTTTTCGGTCGTCGTCCCTTCGACCACGGTAAGCGCGGTTGCCCCGCCGCGCGCCCGGGATGCGGCAGGCTGGAGGAATGGACGGGTCGACGAGTGCGACGAGTGCGGTACGGCAGCGGCTGGGCCTGGGCAGGCTGGTGCCCCTGGGCGGTCCGCGCGACGGGGCGTGGATCACGGAGGAGGCGGCGAACGGCGTCCTGCGGGCGGCGGTCCGGGAGGTACCGGGGGTGCGGCTCGGGGTGCTGCGGCTGGCGCCCGCCGACCCGGACGATGCGGCGGAACCCGTCGTACCGCCTCCGCCGAGCGGGCTGCCGCCGGGGGCCCTTCGGGTGACGGCGGACTTCGCGGCGTCCCCCGCGTGGCCGCTCCCCGCCACGGCGGGCCGGGTGCGTGAGGCGCTGGCGACGGCGGCCGGGCGGCTCGGTCTGACGGTCACGGAGGTCGACCTGCGGGTGACGGACCTGCTCGACGGGGACGAGCCGGCCCCGCGGCCGGCGGCGCCCCCGGCCGCGGCGCCCACCGGGCCGCCGCTCACCGGCGGGGAAGCGCTCGCGGGGGAGGCGGCGCTGTCCGTGCCGGGGGTGACGGGCCTGACCGGGGCGCTGGGCAGAGCGGTGCGCCTGGAGAGCGTCGCCTCCCCGGGCGCCGTGGCGCTGCCGCACCGGCACGCCCGCGTGGAGATCACGGTCGGCGCGGACCACCGGGCCGTGGACGTGGCACGGCAGGTCCGCGCGGCGGTGAGCCAGGCGCTACCGGATCACCCGACGGTCACGGTGCTGGTGACCGGGGTGGGCTGACGGGCGGCGCCCGTCATTCATTCGCCGAGGCCGGCCAGGTCGCGCAGCCGCCGCGTCTGTGCGGCCCGTTCGGCGGCGCGCTGCTCGTCGTAGGTGCGGTCCGCGGCGCCGCGCAGCAACGCCTTCGTCTCGATCACGGCCTCGCGCGGGGCGGCCAGCAGCGCCGTGGCCAGTTCCCGTGCCGCCGCGTCGAGTTCCGGCGCGGGCACGGCGAGGTTCGCGAGCCCGGAGGTCACCGCCTCCTGGGCGCCGACGAACCGTCCGGTCAGGCAGATCTCGGCCGCCCGGCCGTAGCCGACGAGGGAGACGAGGGGGTGGGTGCCCGTCAGGTCCGGCACCAGACCGAGGCTGGTCTCGCGCATGGCGAACTGCACGTCGTCCGCGACGACGCGCAGGTCACAGGCGAGCGCGAGCTGGAAGCCCGCGCCGATGGCGTGACCCTGGACGGCGGCGACGGTCACGATGTCGTTGCGCCGCCACCAGGTGAAGCCCTCCTGGAACCCGGCGATGGCGGCGTCGAGGTCGGCGTCGCCACTGCGCGCGAGGTCGATGAAGGAGGGTTCGCCCTCGATCCCCTCGGGCGTGAACATCTGCCGGTCGAGGCCGGCGGAGAAGGACTTGCCCTCACCGCGCAGCACGACCACCCGGACGGAGCCCGGCAGCAGCCGCCCGGCCTCGGCGAGCGCCCGCCACATCGCGGGGCTCTGCGCATTGCGCTTGGCCGGGTTGGTCAGCGTCACCGTGGCGAGCGCGTCGTCGACGGTGAGCCGTACGCCGTCCTGGTCGAGCAGGGGAACGAGTTCCTGGTCGGGCGTGGCCATGGGGCGCCTCCGATGCGTGCGGTCAGTCAGCGGTCAGCTGGTGAACAGCTAAGTGACTGCACAGTAACCACCCGGCCGATCGGAGAACCGACCGGGTGGCACCATCGAAGCCGGCGGGCCGCCCGGGTCAGGACGAGGCGGCCTTCTTGCCTCGCGTCGCACCGCCACGCCCACGGAGCGTGACGCCCGACTCGCTGAGCATCCGGTGTACGAAGCCATACGAGCGGCCGGTCTCCTCGGCCAGCGCCCGGATGCTCGCACCGGAGTCGTACTTCTTCTTCAGGTCTGCCGCGAGCTTGTCGCGCGCGGCGCCGGTCACCCGGCTGCCCTTCTTCAGAGTCTCGGCCACCCGTGCCTCCTCATGGGAAGTGCGCTCTGGTCCCCTCATGATCACCCCTCCGGGGCCCGATGGCCACCCATTCGGCAAGGTCCGTGCGAGAGCGTTGTGACGACAGGAGCGCGTCCCCACAACTGGAACCTGTGATTCCACCCTGCGATGTTCGTACGGCCGAACGGGTTGTTCCGAGAAGCAGCAGGTCAGAGCAGCACCACGGCCGACCCCCGGTCATCGCGGGGCTCGGCCGTGACATGGATGTAGGACACACCTCGATACGAGGAGATCTCACACAGATGATGGATCACCGCTAGGCCGAATGATCCATACGCCGTGGATCAGGTCCCCGGTCAGGCCAGGGCGACCAGATCCGCGTAGTCGGAACCCCACAGGTCCTCGACACCGTCGGGCAGCAGGATGATCCGCTCGGGCTGGAGCGCCTCCACCGCGCCCTCGTCGTGGGTGACGAGGACGACCGCGCCCTTGTAGGTGCGCAGCGCGCCGAGGATCTCCTCACGGCTGGCGGGGTCGAGGTTGTTGGTGGGCTCGTCGAGCAGCAGGACGTTCGCCGAGGAGACCACCAGGGTCGCGAGGGCGAGCCGGGTCTTCTCGCCGCCGGAGAGGACGCCGGCGGGCTTGTCGACGTCGTCGCCGGAGAACAGGAACGAACCGAGCACCTTGCGCACCTCGACGAGGTCCATGTCGGGGGCGGCGGAGCGCATGTTCTCCAGGACCGTGCGGTCCGGGTCGAGGGTCTCGTGCTCCTGCGCGTAGTAGCCGAGCTTGAGGCCGTGACCGGGGCGGACCTCGCCGGTGTCGGGCTGCTCCACGCCGCCCAGCAGCCGCAGCAGGGTGGTCTTGCCGGCGCCGTTGAGGCCGAGGATGACGACCCGCGAGCCCTTGTCGATGGCGAGGTCGACGTCGGTGAAGATCTCCAGCGAGCCGTACGACTTCGACAGGCCCTCGGCCATCAGCGGGGTCTTGCCGCAGGGCGCGGGCTCGGGGAAGCGGAGCTTGGCCACCTTGTCGGAGACCCGCACCGCCTCCAGACCGGCGAGCAGCCGGTCGGCGCGCTTGGCCATGTTCTGCGCGGCGACGGTCTTGGTGGCCTTGGCGCGCATCTTGTCGGCCTGCGAGTGCAGGGCGGCGGCCTTCTTCTCGGCGTTCTGCCGCTCGCGCTTGCGGCGCTTCTCGTCCGCCTCGCGCTGCTGCTGGTAGAGCTTCCAGCCCATGTTGTAGACGTCGATCTGGGAGCGGTTGGCGTCCAGGTAGAACACCTTGTTGACGACCGTCTCGACCAGGTCGACGTCGTGGGAGATGACGATGAAGCCGCCGCGGTAGGTCTTGAGGTAGTCGCGCAGCCAGACGATCGAGTCGGCGTCGAGGTGGTTCGTCGGCTCGTCGAGCAGGAGCGTGTCCGCGTCGGAGAACAGGATGCGGGCGAGCTCCACACGGCGGCGCTGACCGCCCGAGAGGGTGTGCAGGGGCTGGCCCAGCACCCGGTCGGGCAGGTTGAGGGCGGCGGCGATGGTGGCGGCCTCGGCCTCGGCGGCGTACCCGCCCTTGGTGAGGAACTCCGTCTCCTGGCGCTCGTACTGGCGCATCGCCTTGTCCCGGGTGGCGCCCGTGCCGCCTGCGATGCGCTGTTCGTTCTCCCGCATCTTGCGGATGAGGACGTCGAGGCCGCGCGCGGACAGGATGCGGTCGCGGGCGAGGACGTCGAGGTCGCCGGTGCGCGGGTCCTGCGGGAGGTAGCCGACCTCGCCGGAGCGGGTGACCTGGCCCGCGGCGGGGATGCCCTCACCGGCCAGGACCTTGGTCAGCGTCGTCTTGCCCGCGCCGTTGCGCCCGACCAGGCCGATGCGGTCGCCCTTGGCGACACGGAAGGAGGCGCTCTCGATGAGGATGCGGGCACCGGCGCGCAGCTCGATGCCGGAGGCGGAGATCACGGTCAGACTCCTGTGCGGGGTCGGTGGCGGGTTGGGCGGCTGAGGACGTTCCCGCCGTCTAATGCGCGAGGAGAATGGCCATGAGGCCATTCTAACGGCCCCGTGCAAGCACTTTTTCTGGGTTCAGGTGTTCGATCTTGACTGGGGAGTGATCTGCATGACAGGCGCGAGCGGCCGTCCGAGCGTCTACCCCACGCTGCTGTACGCCGACGCGAAGGCGGCGATACGGCAGCTCACCGAGGCCTTCGGGTTCACCGAGCTGTCGGTGTACGAGGGCGAGGACGGGGCCGTGATGCACGCCGAGCTGGTGCAGGGCAACGGCGCGGTGATGCTCGGCTCGAAGGGCCGCGGCGGGGTCTTCGACACGGCCATGAAGGACGCGGGCCCGACCGGGGTGTACGTCGTCGTGGACGACGTGGACGCGCACCACCGCCGGGCCGTGGAGCAGGGCGCCGAGGTCCTGATGCCCCCGACGGACCAGGACTACGGTTCCCGGGACTACCTGGCCCGCGATCTGGAGGGCAACCTCTGGAGCTTCGGCACCTACGCGCCGGACATCCAGACCTGACGGCCCGGGGCCCCGCGAGGCCCCGGCCGGGCCGGCCCTGCCGCCGGGTGCTCAGCCGCCCGTGTGCACCTGGAAGGCGGCCCGGCGGACGGCCTTGGCCAGCGCCGGGTCGGGGTGCGCGGCGGCGAGCGCCACCAGGACCTGCACGGTGCGGGGGTGTCCCACGGCGCGGACCTCGGCGAGCAGCGCGGGCACGGTCGGCTGGAGCGCGGACTCCAGGTGCCGGACCAGCATCGGGGCCTCGCCGTGGTCGGCGACGGCGGCGGCGGTGTCGACCCACAGCCAGGTGGCCTCCTCGCGGGTGAGCACCTCGTGGGCGTCCTCGGGGTCGACGCCGTCGTGCTCGGCGAGCCAGAGCAGCGCGTACGGTCTGAGGGCCGCCACGTCCACGACCGCCCGTACGTCGGGCTCGGCGGGGGCGCCCACGACGCGCAGCGCCTCGAAGGCCAGGCCGCGCAGCAGGGCGTCCTCGCCGCGGGCGGCGACGAGCAGCTCGGTGACGGCGCTGCCGACGGGGCGGGCGGCGAGCCAGGCGCGGTACTCGGCGCGGGCGGCGTTGGGGCGCAGCTGGGCGCAGCCGCGCAGCATGTCCTCGGCGGACTGCTCGATGTTGCCGGCCGGGCTCTGCGCGGCGACGCAGATCTGCTCCAGCTTGACCCACACCGCCCAGTTGCCCAGCGGGGTGAGGGTGGCCTGGCCGTCGCCGCAGGTGAGGGCGCCCACGGAGGCGAGCGCGTGCAGGGCCCAGTCGAGCAGGGGGGCCAGCTCGGCGTCCCGGGCGGGCTCCGCGGGGTCGGCGTCGGCGGAGGGGCCGGGGGCGGTGGGGGCCGGCGGACCGGCGGCGTCGGCGGCGTAGGGGACCTCGCAGCGCTCGGTGCGCAGCTCGGTGACCCGCTGGCGCAGCAGGTCCAGCAGCTGGTCCACGGGGACGGGTCCGGCGGACAGCTGGAGGAAGGAGAGCACCTGGGGCATGGCCGAGACCACCTCGGCGACGGCCGCGGGCTCCTCCTCGGCGGGTTCCGGGGTGGCGAGGGACCAGGCGTCGAACAGGGCGACCCAGCCGCGCAGGACGGCGGTGTCGTCGCGGTCCCAGGCGCGCAGCCGCCAGCCGGGGCGGGCGCTGTCGCCGTGCACCTCGACGAGGCCCGCCAGCCGGGCGGTGTCCCAGTCGTGGCGGACCTGATCGGGGGTCAGGGCCAGATCGCGGGCCGCCCGTTCGGCGGTCGCGTCGGAGAGCGTGGCCTTGCCGTCCGCGGTCGCGGCGTCACCGCCGGGGCCGAGGACGCCGTCGGCCCAGCGCGCGACACGGGCCGCGGCGGCCAGACCTGAGCGTGCCATTCTGGCCAGCTCCGCCGGGGCCGGAGTGCCCTCCGGGGGGCGGGGCGCGGGGCGGCGCGGGCGCCGCTGGTTCACAGCTGTGGGGGCGGCGGCCAGGGGTCGCGGGCGGACGAGTCGAAGCCTGGAGTCGCGCGGGATACGGGACGTCACGGGGGCAGTCTTCCGGTTGACGGTCCGAAAACCCAAACGGAATGTCACCGCGGGCGACGGGACTGGCCAACGCACGGGGCCCGAGAAGCGCCGAGGAGACGGGTTCAGGCCAGTGGTACGGGCTTAAACGGAACCTTCGGGACCGGTACGGCGGGGAGGGGCCGCGCGGTTCAGCTGAGGGGGGTGAGGAAGCGGCGGAGGGCCTCTTCGTAGGCCGTGGGGTCCGCGTTCCACATGGCGCCGTGCGGGGCCTGCGCGACGGTGTGGAGGGCGACCAGGTCGGGGCGGCGGGCGGCGAGGCGCCGGGAGACGTGCCAGGGGGCCACGGTGTCGTCGGGGCCGTGGAAGATCAGGGTCGGCACGGTGAGCGCGGCCGGGTCGGCGATGTCGTCGCCCGCTCCGTCGGGGGTGGTGTGCAGACCGGTGCGGCCCTGGGCGGCGCGGACGGCGAGCGGCAGCAGCACGCCGGGGGTGTGCCGGGCGGCGGCCAGGGCGCGCAGGGTGGACGGCCAGTCCAGCACCGGGGAGTCCAGGACGAGCCCGGAGACGAGGTCGCGCAGTCCGGAGCGGGCGGCGGCGCGCAGGGCCATGGTGGCGCCGGTGGACCAGCCGAGCAGGACGAGGCGCTCGGCGCCGTAGCGGACGGCATAGCGCATGGCCGCGTCCAGGTCGCGCCACTCGGTCCGGCCGAGGTGGTTGAGGCCGTCGGTGGGGCGGGGGGCGCCGAGGTCGCCGCGGTAGGACAGGGCGAGTACGGGGAAGCGGCGTTGGTGCAGGAAGCCCAGGAGGTTCAGGGCCTGTTCGCGGGTGGTGCCGAGGCCGTGCACCGCGATGACCCAGGTGCGGCGGGCGCCGGGGACGAACCAGGCGGGCAGGTTGCCGAGTTCGCCGGGTACGTCGATGTCGGCGTGGTCGAGGCCCAGGGTGCCGCTCGGGGTGCCGACGTGGAGGTTGGGGGTGAGCCAGACCGCGTCGCCGGGGTCGAGGGTGCCGTGCGTCACCCGTTCGAGGCGGCGGACGACGGTGTCGGCGGAGTGGGCGGCACCGGCGACGACGGGGCCCACGACCGCGTGGGAGCCGTCGCCGGCGAGGCCGTAGGTCCCGGGGCGCAGGCTGGCGAGGTGCCGGGTGAGGGTCACCTGGCCGGCGGCGGTGCCGTGCACGGTGAGCCGGGGTTCGGTGGGCAGGGGTCGGCCGGGCGGCGCCTTGAGGGCGGCGTCGCTGGCGAGCCGGCCGGCGGCGACACTGGCGGCGCCGGCGGCCAGGGCTGCGGTGACGGCGGCGGCCGTCGCGGTGACAGTGCGCACCCGTCCAGTGTCCTGGCCATCCCTCTCGACGGCCAGTGGGGGCGACGTGGGTTGTGAGGGGCGAGGGGGGGGCCACGGGGTGAGGTGAGGGGCGAGGGGGAGTGAGGGGCGGCGGGGGTGCGGGAGGTTCGGCACCGCCGGTGTGCGCCGTCTGGGGCTGGGCACCGTCGCGGCGGCGAGACCCGACCGGCTGAAGAACAGGCGCCGGGACGAAAACACCGGCCCAAAACAGGGCGACAGGCGACGCCACCGGCAGGAGAGGGCGACGAAGGCGGGCAGGCTGCGGCGGCGAAGGTGCCGGAGGTTCGGCACCGCCCGTATGCGCCGTCTGGGGCTGGGCACCGTCGCGGCGGCGAGACCCGACCGGCTGAAGAACAGGCGCCGGGACGAAGGCACCGGCCGAGGGAAGGACCGCGGGACAGCCGGTGTCCGAGGGGAAGGCAGCGGGAGGAAGGCACCGGCCGAGGGAAGGGCAGCCGGGACGGAGTCACCGGGCGGAAAGCGGGCAGCCGGGGCGTGGGCGGCCGTCGGGGGGATCGGGGGCGGGTCAGCGTTGGCCGTAGGTGTGTAGGCGGGTGGCCGCCTCGGCTATCTGGGCGGGCGTCAGGAGGGTCGGGGTGTGGCCGGGGACCGAGGACGCGGTGAGCCAGAGGTGGCACATCCACTCCAGCTGGGCCGTTCGGTCGAAGGCCTGGTCGAGCGTGGCGCCGTAGGTGAGCGTGCCGTGGTTCTGGAGGAGGCAGCCGGTGCGGTCGGCCAGGGCGCGCAGGGCGTGCTCGGCCAACTCCTCGGTGCCGTAGGTCGCGTAGGGGGCGACCCGGACGGGGCCGCCGAGGGCGCCGGCCATGTAGTGGACGGTGGGGAGCTCGGCGACGAGGGTCGAGACGGCGGTGGCGTGCACGGCGTGCGTGTGTACGATCGCCCGCGCGTCGGTGTCGCGGTACACGGCCAGGTGCAGGGGCAGCTCGCTGGTCGGCACGAGGGTGCCGCGGACCTGCCGGCCGGTGAGGTCGACGCCCGTGACGTCGTCGGGCGTGAGACGGTCGTAGGGCACGCCCGACGGGGTGACGAGCACGGTGTCGCCGACCCGCACGGAGACGTTGCCCGAGGTCCCGACGACGAGGCCGTCCGTGACGGTGCGGCGGGCCGTCGCCACCAGCGCCGCCCAGGCCTGCCGTTCGTCGCTCAGATGTTCACCCATGCCCCCGATCCTGCCAGTGCGCGAGGCACTCGACACGGGGAGCTACCGAGTGAGGAGTGTCTCACTCCACAAGGACACCTTGACGCCCATCCCAGTTCACCTTCCGTTCACTCAGGTTACTTAACTTCAACGAACCAATGACTTCGAACGATTGCCTGGGTAAATGGAAAGCTTCTCGCTGATCCTCGCGATTGTGGTGATCACCGCACTCGCGTTCGATTTCACGAACGGTTTCCACGACACCGCCAACGCGATGGCCACCACCATCTCGACCGGTGCACTCAAGCCCAAGGTCGCGGTGGCCATGTCCGCCGTGCTCAACCTTGTGGGCGCCTTCCTCTCGGTGGAGGTCGCGAACACGATCTCCAAGGGTCTCGTCGACGAGACCGGCATCCGTCCCGAGGTCATCTTCGCCGCCCTGGTCGGCGCGATCCTCTGGAACCTGCTGACCTGGCTGGTGGGACTGCCCTCCAGCTCCTCGCACGCCCTCATGGGCGGCCTGATCGGCGCCACCATCGCCTCGGCGGGTCTGGGCGCGGTGCACGGTGACGTGCTGGTCACCAAGGTCCTGATCCCGGCCGTCGCGGCCCCGATCGTGGCGGGCGTCGCCGCGATGCTCGCGACCCGGCTGTCCTACACCCTGAGCAGGAAGGCCGACGGCAAGGCCGCGGCGAAGGGCTACCGCGCGGGCCAGATCGCCTCGGCCGGCCTGGTCTCCCTGGCGCACGGCACCAACGACGCGCAGAAGACGATGGGCATCATCACCCTGGCCCTGGTCGCGGGCGGCGCCGTCGCCCCCGACTCGGACCCGCCCACCTGGGTCATCCTCTCCGCCGGCCTGGCCATCGCGCTCGGCACCTACCTCGGCGGCTGGCGCATCATCCGCACCATGGGCAAGGGCCTGACCGACCTTCAGCCGCAGCAGGGCTTCGCCGCCCAGACCAGCGCGGCCACGGTCATCCTGGCCTCCTCCCACCTCGGCTTCTCCCTGTCGACCACACACTCCGTCTCCGGTTCGGTGATGGGCGCGGGCCTGGGCCGCACGGGCGGTGTGGTCCGCTGGTCGACGGCGACCCGGATGTTCGTGGCCTGGGGCCTGACGCTCCCGGCGGCCGCCCTGGTCGGCGCGCTGGCCGAGTCGGTCACCGGCCTGGGCGACTGGGGCACCGCGGTGGTCGCGGTCTTCCTGATCGCCTCCAGCGCCGCGATCTGGAAGGTCTCCCGCCGCGAGGTCGTGGACGCCTCGAACGTCAACGCGACCGAGGAGCCGCCCGGCGTCGTCACCACGGCGATCGCGGCGGTCACCCCGCCCCCCGCGGGCACGGTCACCGAGGACCTGACGGCCACCATCCCGTCCCCGGCCGCGACGGCCACCACGGTCACCCCGGCGGCCACCACCACCGAGCCCACGGCTCCGGCCGCCTGAGCCCGCCCACCCGGTACGAAGGAAGAGAATCAGCATGGACATCGACTGGGCGGCCCTGGGCTCCGTGTTCGGCGTCAGCCTCGTGGTCACGGTGGGCCTGGTGGCCCTGTTCACCCTCGGCGTCATGGGCCTGTCCCGCCAGGAGCGGGCCACCGCCGAGGGCGGCTCGGCCGGCCTCGCGGTGACGGGCGCGTACGTGTGCTTCGCGGCCTGCGCGGCGGCGGTGGCGTACGGGATCTCACTGATCGTCGCCTGACCCGCTGCGCCGACTCCGAAGGGGTGCGGGACGGATCGCCGTCCCGCACCCCTTCCGCATGCCCTGCCCGTATGACGTCGGGAACCACCCCCGTGTGGGCTTCTGCACACTCTCCCCGCGCAGGTCAACGGCAAGTTGACGGCCCTTCCGGGGGCGTGGTGGACTGCCGGGGCCATGTACGGCGGCAGAAGAGGAAGCCGGTGAGAATCCGGCGCGGTCCCGCCACTGTCACCGGGGTAGGTAGCCCCGGGAGCCAGGAACTCTCGCCGCCGGTCTCGTCGAACCAGGGCGTGGACACCCTGAGTGAGGACATATCACCATGCTCGCCTGCCGTTCGAGGGTCCGCCCGCGGGCTCTCGGGTACAGCCCAGGACCGCTGCCCGCCCCCACGGCCGGCTGAGCCGATGCGAGCCGATCGCGTCTTCGCGTACGGCGCCGCCGCCGGCCTCCTCGGTGACCTGCTCCTCGGCGATCCCCGCCGGGCGCACCCGGTCGCCGCGTTCGGGCGGGCCGCCGCTGCCGTGGAGCGGCTGCTGTGGCGGGACCACCGGGGACGGGGCGCCCTGCACACCGCCGTGTGCGCGGGTGGGGCGGTCGCCCTCGGGTCCCTCGCCGAGCGGGCCGTACGCCGCTCCCCCGCCGCCTCCGTCGCACTGACCGCCGCCGCCACCTGGGCCGTGGTCGGAGGGACCTCGCTGGTCCGCGAGGCCCGGACCGTCGGGCGGGCCCTGGAGGCGGGGGACGTCGGGGCGGCGCGGGCCCGGCTGCCGCATCTGTGCGGGCGGGACCCGCAGGCGCTCGACGCCGACGGGATCGCGCGGGCCGTCGTGGAGTCCGTCGCGGAGAACACCTCGGACGCCGTCGTGGGGGCCCTGGTGTGGGGCGCGGTGGGCGGGGTGCCGGGGCTGCTCGGGTTCCGGGCCGTCAACACACTGGACGCGATGGTGGGTCACCGGTCCGCCCGCTACCGGCGGTTCGGGTGGGCCTCGGCCCGGCTCGACGACGTCGCCGGGTGGCCGGGGGCACGGCTGACCGCCGGGCTCGCCGCGCTGGCCGGGGACGATCCGCGAGGTGCCGTACGGGCCTGGCGGCAGGACGCGGACCGGCATCCCAGCCCCAACGCCGGGCCCGTCGAGGCCTCGTTCGCGGGAGCCCTCGGGGTGCGGCTCGGCGGGACGCTGTCGTACGGCGGCCGGGTCGAGCACCGGCCCGTGCTCAACGGGGAAGGACGCGCCGTCGCCACGGGCGACATCGAGCGGGCCGTACGGCTCTCCCGGCGCGTCGGTCTGCTCGCGCTCGGCGTCTGTGTCGCCGGGCGCCTCATCGCAAGGGGGCACAGGTCATGAGCGGGGGTCTCCTCGTCGCCGGCACCACCTCCGACGCCGGCAAGAGTGTCGTCACGGCCGGGATCTGCCGGTGGCTGGTCCGCCAGGGCGTCAAGGTCGCGCCCTTCAAGGCGCAGAACATGTCGCTGAACTCCTTCGTGACGCGGGAGGGCGCCGAGATCGGGCGGGCGCAGGCCATGCAGGCGCAGGCCTGCCGCGTCGAGCCGACCGCGCTGATGAATCCCGTGCTGCTCAAGCCCGGTGGCGAGCAGAGCAGTCAAGTGGTGCTGCTCGGCAAGCCGGTGGGCGAGATGAGTGCGCGCGGCTATCACGGCGGGCGGCAGCGGAAACTCCTCGGGACCGTGCTCGACTGTCTCGCCGAGTTGCGGGGCACGTATGACGCGGTGATCTGTGAGGGGGCCGGTTCTCCCGCCGAGATCAATCTCCGGCGGACCGACATCGTCAACATGGGGATCGCCCGGGGCGCCGGGCTCCCGGTCCTCGTCGTCGGCGACATCGACCGCGGCGGGGTCTTCGCCTCGTTCTTCGGGACGGTGGCGCTGCTCTCCCCCGAGGACCAGGGGCTGGTCGCCGGGTTCCTCGTCAACAAGTTCCGCGGGGACGTCTCGCTGCTGGAGCCGGGCCTCGACATGCTGCACGGGCTGACCGGGCGGCGGACCTACGGGGTCCTGCCGTTCCGGCACGGGCTCGGGATCGACGAGGAGGACGGGCTGCGGGTGTCCCTGCGCGGGACCGTGCGGGAGTCGAACGTCTCGCCGCCCGTCGGCGAGGACGTGCTGCGGGTCGCGGTGTGCGCGATCCCGCTGATGTCCAACTTCACCGACGTGGACGCCCTCGCCGCCGAACCGGGGGTCGTGGTGCGGTTCGTGGACCGGCCGGAGGAGCTGGCGGACGCCGACCTGGTGGTGATCCCGGGTACCCGCGGGACCGTACGGGCGCTGGAGTGGCTGCGTGAGCGGGGGCTCGCCGAGGCCCTGCGGCGCAGGGCCGCCGAGGGCCGGCCGGTCCTCGGGATCTGCGGCGGCTTCCAGATCCTCGGCGAGCACATCGAGGACGACGTCGAGAGCCGGCGGGGGCACGTCGACGGGCTCGGGGTGCTGCCGGTCCGGGTGCGGTTCGCCCGGGAGAAGACCCTCACCCGGCCGGTCGGCCGGGCCCTCGGCGAGCCGGTCGAGGGGTACGAGATCCATCACGGGGTCGCCGAGGTAGGCGAGGGCGAGCCCTTCCTGGACGGCGTCCGGGTCGGGCAGACCTGGGGCACCCACTGGCACGGCTCGCTGGAGTCCGACGGCTTCCGGCGGGCCTTCCTGCGCGAGGTGGCGGCCGCCGCGGGCCGCCGGTTCGTGCCGGCGCCGGACACCTCGTTCGCCGCGCTGCGCGAGGAGCAGCTCGACCGGCTCGGCGATCTGATCGAACAGCACGCGGACACGGACGCGCTGATGCGGCTCATCGAGTCGGGCGCGCCGCAAGGACTGCCTTTCATTCCACCGGGAGCGCCCGCATGAGCACTGTGTTGTTGTTGTCGACCGCCGACACCGATCTGCTGGCGGCCCGGGCCGCCACCGGCGCCGGCTACCGGATCGGCAACCCGACCCGCGTCGACGTCACGGACGAGTTGCCCGGTCTCCTGGACGGCGCGGACCTCGTCGTCGTACGGCTGCTCGGCGGCAAGCGGGCCTGGGAGGACGGGCTGGCCGTGCTGAAGGCGTCCGGGATCCCGACCGTGCTGCTGGGCGGGGAGAGCGTGCCGGACGCCGAGCTGATGGCCGAGTCGTCGGTGCCGGCCGGTGTGGTGGCCGAGGCGCTGCGGTACCTCGTCGAGGGCGGGCCCGACAACCTCACCGAACTCGCCCGGTTCCTCTCGGACACCGTGCTGCTGACCGGCGAGGGGTTCGTCGAGCCGCGGAAGATGCCCGAGTACGGCGTCCACGGGGAGCGCGCCCGGGAGGCGGGCCGGCCGACCGTCGGCGTGCTCTTCTACCGGGCCCACGAGCTGAGCGGCAACACCGCTTTCGTGGACACGCTGTGCGAGGCGATCGAGGCGCAGGGGGCCAACGCGCTGCCCGTGTACTGCGGTTCGCTGCGCGGGGCGGACGCCGGGCTGTACGAGATCCTCGGCGGGACGGACGCCCTGGTCGCCACCGTGCTCGCCGCGGGCGGCACGCACGCCTCGCAGGCGTCGGCCGGCGGGGACGAGGAGGCGTGGGACATCGGGGCGCTCGCCGAGCTGAACGTCCCCGTGCTGCAGGGACTGTGCCTGACCTCCTCGCGGCAGGCGTGGGACGAGTCCGACGCCGCCCTGTCCCCCATGGACGCGGCGATGCAGGTCGCGATCCCGGAGTTCGACGGCCGGCTGATCACCGTCCCGTTCTCGTTCAAGGAGCAGGGGCCGGACGGCGTCCCGGTGTACGTCGCCGACCCCGAGCGGGCCGGGCGCGTCGCCGGGATCGCGGTGCGGCACGCGCGGCTCGCGCACAAGCCGAACGCCGAGAAGAGGATCGCGCTGGTCTTCACCGCGTACCCGACCAAGCACTCACGGGTCGGCAACGCGGTCGGGCTGGACACGCCCGCGTCGGCGGTCCGGGTGCTGGACGCGCTGCGGGACGCCGGATACGGCCTCACCGCGTACCCCGCCGAGGGCGACGAGCTGATCCACCGGCTGATCGAGGCCGGCGGGCACGACGTCGAGTGGCTGACGGAGGAGCAGCTGGCCGCCGCGCCCGCACGGGTGCCCCTCGCGGACTACCGGGCCTGGTTCGACCGGCTGGACCCGCAGCTGCGGGACGCCATGCTGGAGGCGTGGGGCGAGCCGCCCGGCTCGCTCTACGTCGACGGCGAGGACATCGTGCTCGCGTCGCTGCGGTTCGGGAACGTCGTCGTGATGATCCAGCCGCCGCGCGGCTTCGGGGAGAACCCGATCGCGATCTACCACGACCCCGACATGCCGCCGTCGCACCACTACCTGGCCGCCTACCGGTGGCTGGAGAACAGCTTCGGTGCCGACGCGATCGTGCACATGGGCAAGCACGGCACGATGGAGTGGCTGCCCGGCAAGGGCCTCGGCCTCGGCCGCGGCTGCGCCCCGGACGCGGTCCTCGGCGATCTGCCGCTGATCTACCCGTTCATCGTCAACGACCCGGGCGAGGGCACGCAGGCCAAGCGGCGCGGGCACGCCACCGTCGTGGACCACCTGGTGCCGCCGATGGCCCGGGCGGACACCTACGGCGACCTGGCGAAGCTGGAACAGCTCCTCGACGAGTACGCGCTCGTCTCCGACCTGGACCCGGTGAAGGCGCCGGCGGTGCGGGCCCAGATCTGGACGCTGGTGAAGGCGGCCGAGCTCCACCATGACCTGCACGTCGACGAGCAGCCGGACGAGGACGACTTCGACGAGTTCGTCATGCACATCGACGGCTACCTCTGCGAGATCAAGGACGTGCAGATCCGCGACGGTCTGCACGTGCTGGGCGGGGGCCCGGTCGACGAGGCGCGGGTGAACCTGGTGCTCGCCGTGCTGCGCGCCTCGCAGGTGTGGGGCGGGCAGGCGAACGCGCTGCCGGGGCTGCGGGCCTCCTTCGCGGCCCATTTCGGGCTGGTGGAGAAGGAGTTGCTGGCCGAGCCGGGGGCACCGGTGAAGGTGCCGGTGGAGCTGTCGGACCTGGTGGAGGGTCCGGCGCGGACCGCGGCCGACGCGATCGATCTGCTGGAGCAGCTGTGCCGGCGGGTCGCGGAGGGCCTGGAAGCGCGCGGCTGGGACGTCACCGCCGCCCGGCCCCTGGTGCGGGACGTCCTCGGCGCCGAACTCCCCGAGGCCGTCGCGGTGCTGGAGTTCGCGTGCACCGAGGTGGTGCCGCGGCTGGCGCGGACCACGGACGAGATCGGGCACATCCTCAAGGCGCTGGACGGCGGTTACGTCCCGGCCGGACCGTCGGGCTCACCGACCCGCGGTCTGGTCAACGTCCTGCCGACCGGCCGGAACTTCTACTCCGTCGACCCCAAGGCGATCCCGTCCCGGCTGAGCTGGGAGGTCGGGCAGTCGCTCGCCGACTCGCTCGTGCAGCGGTACCTCGAGGACACCGGCGCGTACCCGAGGTCCGTCGGTCTGACGGTGTGGGGCACGTCCGCGATGCGCACGCAGGGCGACGACATCGCCGAGATCCTCGCCCTGCTGGGCTGCCGCCCGGTCTGGGACGACGCCTCGCGCCGGGTGACCGGCTTCGAGGTGATCCCCCCGGCCGAGCTGGGCCGGCCGCGCATCGATGTCACGGTCCGTATCTCCGGGTTCTTCCGGGACGCGTTCCCGCACGTGGTGGGGCTGATCGACGACGCCGTGCGGACGGTGGCCGAGCTGGACGAGCCGGCCGAGAGCAACTTCGTGAAGGCGCACGCCGACGAGGACACCGCCGCGCACGGCGACCGGCGGCGCGCGACGGCCCGGGTCTTCGGCTCCAAGCCGGGGGCGTACGGGGCCGGTCTGCTGCCGCTGATCGACGCCCGCAACTGGCGCAGCGACGCCGACCTCGCCGAGGTGTACGCCGTCTGGGGCGGCTATGCCTACGGGCGCGGGCTCGACGGGCGGGCGGCGCGCGGGGACATGGAGACGGCGTTCCGGCGGATCGCCGTCGCCGCCAAGAACGTCGACACCCGTGAGCACGACCTCGTGGACGCCGACGACTACTTCCAGTACCACGGCGGCATGGTCGCCATGGTGCGGCATCTGACGGGCGCCAGCCCCGAGGCGTACGTCGGCGACTCCGCGGTGCCGGACCAGGTGAGGACCCGCACGCTGGGCGAGGAGACGCACCGGGTGTTCCGCGCCCGGGTGGTCAACCCGCGCTGGATGGCGGCGATGCGCCGGCACGGCTACAAGGGCGCCTTCGAGATGGCGGCGACCGTTGACTACCTCTTCGGCTACGACGCGACGGCCGGGGTGGTCGACGACTGGATGTACGAGAAGCTCAGCGCCGAGTACGTCTTCGAGCCGGAGAACCGGGACTTCATGAAGAAGTCCAACCCGTGGGCCCTGCGCGGGATCACCGAACGCCTGCTGGAGGCCGCCGAGCGCGGGCTGTGGGCGGAACCGGACGCCGACACCCTGGAGCGGCTGCGGGCCACCTATCTGGAGCTGGAAGGCGACCTGGAGGGCGACCAGTGAGCAGCATCCCCTTTCCGTTCACGGCCGTGGTCGGCCAGGACGACCTGCGGCTCGCGCTGCTGCTGAACGCCGTGTCACCGGCGGTCGGCGGCGTGCTGGTGCGCGGTGAGAAGGGCACCGCCAAGTCCACGGCCGTACGGGCCCTGTCGGCGCTGCTGCCGGCGCTGGAGGTGGTCTCCGGCTGCCGGTTCTCCTGCGACCCCGGCTCCCCCGACCCGGGGTGCCCGGACGGGCCGCACGAGCCGGGGGCGTTCGAGACCCGGCCGGCGCGGCTGGTCGAGCTGCCCGTGGGCGCCTCGGAGGACCGGCTGGTGGGCGCGCTCGACATCGAACGGGCGCTCGCCGAGGGCGTGAAGGCCTTCGAGCCGGGGCTGCTGGCCGACGCGCACCGCGGGATCCTGTACGTCGACGAGGTCAACCTCCTCCACGACCACCTGGTCGACCTGCTGCTGGACGCGGCGGCGATGGGTGCCTCGTACGTGGAGCGCGAGGGGGTCTCCGTACGGCATGCCGCGCGGTTCCTGCTGGTCGGGACCATGAACCCGGAGGAGGGCGAACTGCGGCCGCAGTTGCTCGACCGGTTCGGGCTGACCGTGGAGGTGACCGCCTCGCGCGAGCCCGACCAGCGGGTGGAGGTCGTCCGGCGGCGGCTCGCCCACGACGACGATCCCGCGGCGTTCGCCGCGCGGTGGGCGGACGAGGAGGCCGCCGTACGGGCCCGGATCGCGGCGGCACGGGAGCTGTTGCCGTCGGTGCGGCTGGGCGACGGGGCGCTGCGGCAGATCGCGGCGACCTGCGCGGCCTTCGAGGTGGACGGCATGCGCGCCGACATCGTGATGGCGCGCACGGCGACCGCGCTGGCCGCGTGGGCCGGGCGGACGGACGTCCTCGCCGAGGACGTGCGGCAGGCGGCGCTGCTCGCGCTGCCGCACCGCCGGCGCCGCAACCCCTTCGACGCGCCGGGCCTCGACGAGGACAGGCTGGACCGGACGCTGGAGGAGTTCTCCGGGGACGACGACCCCGATCCCGACCCCGATCCGGACGGGCCGGGTGGCGGCGGGGACGGAGGCGGGCAGCCCGCTCCGGACGCCGGTCCGCGGGGCGGGGACACCGGGGCGCGGCCCGAGGAGGGCGAGGGCGGTGAGCCGCAGGCCTCCGGCGCGGGCGAGCAGTCGGCCGTACGGGCCGCCGAGCCGTTCCGCGCGAAGGTGCTGAGCGTGCCCGGGATCGGTGCGGGGGCCGCCGGGCGGCGCTCGCGGGCGCGGACCGAGCACGGGCGGACCACCGGGGCCCGGCGGCCCCGGGGCGCCCTGACCAAGCTGCACCTGGCGGCGACCGTGCAGGCCGCCGCGCCGCACCAGCGGGCGCGCGGGCGGTCGGGGCCGGGGCTGGTGCTGCGCCGGGACGATCTGCGGCAGGCGACCCGGGAGGGGCGCGAGGGCAACCTCGTGCTGTTCGTCGTGGACGCCTCCGGGTCGATGGCGGCGCGGCAGCGGATGAGCGCCGTGAAGGGCGCCGTGCTCTCGCTGCTGCTCGACGCCTATCAGCGGCGGGACAAGGTGGGGCTGGTGACGTTCCGGGGGGCCGCGGCCGAGGTCGCGCTGCCTCCGACGTCGTCGGTGGACGCCGCCGCGGCCCGGCTGGAGTCGCTGCCCACCGGCGGCCGTACTCCGCTCGCCGCGGGACTGCTCAGGGCGCACGACGTGCTGCGGGTGGAGCGGCTGCGTGATCCCGCGCGGCGGGCGCTGGTCGTGGTCGTCACGGACGGGCGGGCCACCGGCGGGCCGGAGCCGGTGGCGCTCGCGGGGCGGGCGGCCCGGCTGTTCGCCGCCGAGGGCGTGGCGTCCGTGGTCGTGGACTGCGAGTCGGGGCCGGTGCGGCTCGGGCTCGCCGGACAGCTCGCGGGTGAACTGGGCGGGACGGCGGTGACGCTCGACGAGCTGCGGGCGGACTCCCTCGCAGGACTGGTGAACGACGTACGCAGGAGGGTCGCCTGATGCCACAGGGACAGCCGAGTGTCGTGCCCGACGACGGGCTGACCACGCGTCAGCGCCGCAACCGGCCGCTGCTGGTCGTGCACACGGGGATCGGGAAGGGGAAGTCGACCGCCGCCTTCGGGCTCGCGCTGCGGGCCTGGAACCAGGGGTGGCCCATCGGGGTGTTCCAGTTTGTCAAGTCGGCGAAGTGGAAGGTCGGCGAGGAGAACGCGCTGCGGGTGCTGGGCGCCTCCGGCGAGGGCGGCAGCGTCGACTGGCACAAGATGGGCGAGGGCTGGTCCTGGGTCCAGCGCGACGCGCAGATGGACAACGAGGAGAAGGCCCGGGAGGGCTGGGAGCAGGTCAAGCGGGACCTGGCCGCCGAGACGTACCGGCTGTACGTGCTCGACGAGTTCGCCTACCCCATGCACTGGGGGTGGGTGGACACCGACGAGGTGGTCGAGGTGCTGCGGGACCGGCCCGGCACCCAGCATGTCGTGATCACCGGCCGCAACGCCCCGCAGAAGCTGGTGGAGTGCGCCGATCTGGTGACCGACATGTCGAAGGTCAAGCACCCGATGGACGCCGGCCAGAAGGGCCAGAAGGGCATCGAGTGGTGACTGCGGTACCCCGGCTGGTCGTCGCCGCGCCGTCGTCCGGCAGCGGCAAGACCACCGTCGCCACGGGGCTGATGGCCGCGTTCGCCGCGCGGGGGCTCACCGTGTCCCCGCACAAGGTGGGACCGGACTACATCGACCCCGGGTATCACGCCCTCGCGACCGGGCGGCCGGGGCGCAACCTCGACGCGTACCTGTGCGGGCCGGAGCTGATCGCTCCGCTCTTCCTGCACGGCGCGCGCGGGTGCGACCTCGCCGTCGTCGAGGGCGTGATGGGGATGTACGACGGGGCGGCGGGCGAGGGAGAACTGGCGTCCACCGCCCAGGTCGCGAAGATCCTGGGGGCGCCCGTGGTGCTCGTCGTGGACGCGTCGTCGCAGTCGCGGTCGGTGGCGGCGCTGGTGCACGGGTTCGTCTCCTGGGATCCCGGGGTGCGGGTGGGGGGCGTGATCCTGAACAAGGTCGCGTCGGACCGGCACGAGGCTTTGCTGCGGGAGGCGTTGGAGTCGGCCGGGGTGCCGGTGCTCGGCGCGTTGCGGCGGGCCGCGCCTTTGGAGACCCCATCCCGGCACCTCGGGTTGGTTCCCGTCGCCGAACGGCGGGCTGCTGCTGTCGAGGCGGTCGCGGCGATGGGCGCGCTGGTCGCCGACGGCTGTGACCTCGCGGCGCTGGAGGCGCTGGCCCGTACCGCCCTTGCCGTACCAGGGGGCGCCGCCCCCTGGACCCCCGGCCTGCCCACCCACGACCGCCCGTCTCGGTCAGTTGAAAGGCGAGGCCCGGTCGTCGCCGTCGCCGGTGGCGCCGCCTTCACCTTCTCCTACGCCGAGCAGGTCGAGCTGCTCACCGCCGCCGGAGCCGACGTCGTCGTCTTCGATCCGCTGCGGGACGACTCCCTCCCGCAGGGCACCGCCGGGCTGGTCGTCGGCGGCGGGTTCCCCGAGGTCTACGCCGCCGAGCTGTCCGCCAACGAGCCCCTGCGCAAGGAGGTCGCCGCGCTCGCGGAGTCCGGCGCGCCCGTCGCCGCCGAGTGCGCGGGGCTGCTGTACCTGTGCCGGGAGCTGGACGGGCAGCCGATGTGCGGGGTGCTGGACGCCGCCGCGCGGATGTCGGAGCGGCTGACCCTCGGCTACCGGGACGCGGTCGCCGTGAGCGACAGTGTGCTGGCGCCGGTCGGTACCCGCCTGCGGGGGCACGAGTTCCACCGGACGGTCGTCGAGCCGGGGGCCGGGGCGGCTCCGGCGTGGGGGATGCGCGCCCCCGAGCCGCGCGTCGAAGGCTTCGTACAACAAGGTGTGCACGCGAGTTATCTGCACACGCACTGGGCGGCCGAACCCGGTGTGGCCCGTAGGTTCGTGGAGAGGTGCCGGACGTCATGAGCGAGCGCAGCAGGCTGATCGGGGTCGGGGTGGGCCCCGGGGATCCGGAGCTGGTGACGGTGAAGGGCGTCAACGCGCTGCGGGCGGCCGACGTCGTCGTCGTGCCCGTGATGGACACCGGGGAGCGGGGGCGCGCCGAGGCGACCGTGCTGCACTACGTGGCGCCCGAGAAGGTCGTCCGGGTGGTGTTCGCGCTGAACGAGCGGACCGACCGGGGGCGGCGGGAGGCCGCCTGGGACGCGGCCGGGGAGCGGGTCGCCGAGCTGCTGCGGCGGCACGGCAGCGTGGCCTTCGCGACCATCGGTGACCCGAACGTGTACTCGACCTTCACCTATCTCGCGCAGACGATCGCCGCGCTGGTGCCGGGGACGGAGATCGGGACCGTCCCGGGGATCACCGCCATGCAGGATCTCGCCGCGCGCTCGGGCGCCGTGCTCACCGAGGGCACCGAGCCGTTGACGCTGGTGCCGGTGACCGCCGGTGCGGCCGTGCTGAAGGACGCGCTGGCCGGGCCGGGGACGGTCGTGGCGTACAAGTTCGGGCGGCAGGCCGCCGAGGTCGCCGAGGCGCTGCGGGAGACCGGGCGGATCGAGGACGCGGTGTGGGGGTCGGCGCTGGGGCTCACGGAGGAGTCCATCCGGCCGGCCGGTGACCTGGACGGCGGGCCGCTGCCCTACCTCTCGACGCTGATCGCGCCCGCGCGGCGCGAGGGCGGGCGGGGCGGCAAGCTGTGAGAACGGCCGGATCAGGCCGCCAGGCCCACCACCAGCCAGATGAAGGCCGCGCCCGCGATCGTGCACAGCACGGTCGAGCGGGCGGGGTGTTCGTGGTGGGCCTCGGGGAGGATCTCGGCGGCCGCGAGGTAGAGCAGCGCGCCGCCGAAGAGGCCGAGATAACCGCCGAGCAGTTGCTCCGGGACGGTGACGACGGTCGCCGCCGCCGCGCCGGCCACGGGGGCCGCCGCGTCCGCGACCAGCATGAGCTGGGCTCGTCGGCGGGCGTTCCCGTACAGGCTCGTGATCGTGTACGTGTTGAAGCCGTCGGCGAAGTCGTGGGCGATCACCGCCACGGCCACCGCCAGGCCCATGCCGCCGCCGACCTGGAAGGCCGCGCCGATGGCCAGGCCGTCCATGGCGCTGTGGCCGACCATCGCCGCGGCGGCCGTCAGGCCCACCTCGGGGACCCGGCCGTCGTGCTCGTCGCCGCCGTGCGCGGCCTGGCGCACCGCGAGCAGGCGTTCCACCAGATGGGCCAGCAGGAAGCCCGCGACGAACAGCAGGAGTGCCGCCGGGACGCCGAAGACCTCGGTGCCGGCCGCGTCCAGGGCCTCCGGCAGCAGGTCCAGGCCGACGACGCCCAGCATGAGGCCGCCGGCCAGGCCGAGGACGAGATGGCGGCGGTCGGTGACACGCTGTGCCGTCCAGCCGCCGGCCAGCGTCATGAGGAACGCGCCGAGCGCGACGAAGACCGCCATGGGCCCTTCGTATCCGATCAGCCCCCGGCCGCGCACATCCGGCCATGCCCCTGACCCGCCGCACGACCCTTTGTGCCCCGTAGTGACCCGTTATGAGAGGACCCGAGACCATGGCCGAAGCCCCCGCCGGCAAGGTGACCTTCGTCGGTGCCGGCCCCGGCGCCGCCGATCTGCTGACGTTCCGCGCCGCGCGCGCCATCGCGGAGGCGGATGTCGTGATCTGGGCCGCCAGCCTGGTGCAGGCGGAGGTCCTGGACCATGCGCGGGAGGGTGCGGAGATCCTCGACTCGGCCACGATGTCCCTGGAGGACGTCGTCGCGGTGTACGAGCGGGCGCTGGCCGAGGGACTGCGGGTGGCGAGGATCCACTCCGGCGACCCGGCCCTGTGGGGCGGCACCCAGGAGCAGCTCGACCGGTGCGAGGCGCTCGGGATCGAGACCGAGATCGTGCCGGGGGTGTCGTCGTTCTCCGCGGTGGCCGCGCTCGCCCGGCGTGAGCTGACGATCCCCGAGGTCGCGCAGTCCGTCGTGCTCACCCGGCTGGGCGGCGGCAAGACGCCGATGCCGCCGGGTGAGGAGGTGCGGGAGTTCGCCCGGCACGGCACCACCATGGCGGTGTTCCTGTCCGCCGCCCGCAGCGGGCAGCTGGTGCGGGAGCTGCTGGAGGGCGGCTACCCGACCGACACCCCGGTCGTGGTGGCGTACCAGGCGACCTGGCCGGAGGAGCTGGTCGTGAAGTGCACGATCGGCACGCTGGAGGAGACGGTCAAGGAGCACAAGCTCTGGAAGCACACCCTCTTCCTGGTCGGCCCGGCCCTGGACGCGCACGGCACCCGTTCGCACCTGTACCACCCGGGCCACTTCCACGGCTTCCGCAAGGCCGACCCCGAGGCGCGGCGGGCGCTGCGCGAGCGGGGTGCGAGTACATGATCACGGTCATCGGCACGGGCACGGGCGCCCCGCCCGGCCCCGCGGAGCTGGCCGGCGCGGAGCTGGTCGTGGGCGGGCGGCGCCATCTGGACGCCGTACGGCTGCCCGACGGGGCCGAGCGGATCGTGCTCGGTCCGCTCGCCCCGGCCCTGGAGACGATCGCGGAGTACGACGCCGAGGACCGGGCGGTGGTGGTGCTGGCCTCGGGCGATCCGGGGTTCTTCGGGATCGTGCGGGCGCTCGCCGAGCGGTTCGGGCCGGCGCGCCTCGACGTGCGTCCCGGGGTGTCGTCGGTCGCGACCGCCTTCGCCCGGCAGGGTCTGACCTGGGACGACGCGGTCGTGGTCAGCGCGCACGGACGCGATCCGCGCACGGCGGTCAACATCTGCCGGGCGTTTCCGAAGGTCGCCGTGCTGACCGGGCCCGGCGCCGGGCCCGCGGAGCTGGGGGCCGCGCTCGCCCGGTCGGGGCGGACGCTCGTGGTCGCCTCCGCGCTGGGCGACCCGCAGGACGAGCGGGTGGTGCGCGTCACCGCCGCGCAGGCCGCCGAACGGGAGTGGGGTACGGCGGTGAGTGTCGTCCTCTGCCTGGACGAGAGCCGGGTGCTGTCTCCCGCGCGGACGCTCGCCGGGCCCGCCGTCCGACCGGCCGGGTGGGCGCTGGCCGAGGACGGCTTCGCGCACCGCGACTCGATGATCACCAAGTTCGAGGTGCGGGCGCTGGCCCTGGCCCGGCTCGGGCCGCGCCCCGGCGACCTGGTGTGGGACGTCGGCTCGGGGTCGGGCTCGGTGGCCGTGGAGTGCGCCCGGCTCGGGGCGGCCGTCGACGCGGTGGAGCGGGCGGCGGACGGGGTGGAGCGGATCCGCGCCAACGCCCTCGCGCACGGTGTCTACGTCGACGCCGTGCACGGCCCGGCACCGCGGGCGCTGGCCGGCCTGGCGGAGCCCGACGCCGTGTTCGTGGGCGGCGGGGGCGCGGAGCTGGCCGACATCGTGGCGGTGTGCGCGCGGCGGGCCCGGCGGACGGTGGTGGTCGCCCTGGCCGCGCTGGACCGGGTGCCGGCGGCGCGGGCCGCGCTGCTGGACGCCGGGTACGACGTGGACGGCGTCCTGCTCCAGTCCGCGCGGCTCGCACCGCTGCCGGGGGACGTGACCCGGCTCGCGGCGGTCAATCCCGTTTTTCTGCTGTGGGGTGTGCGCGCCCCGGTGTCCAGTGAAGGAGTAGCTCAGTGATCGGTCTCATTTCCGCCACCGCGGCGGGGGCGGCGGCGCGGGACCGGCTGGCCGCGGCGTGGCCGGACCGCACGCGGGTGTACGACGGGCCCGTGGGGGACGCCGTCCGGCGGGCGTTCGCGGAGTGCGAGCAGCTCGTGTGTTTCCTCGCGACGGGGGCCGTGGTGCGGCTCGTCGCCCCGCTGCTCGGCGACAAGGCCGCGGACCCGGGGGTGGTCTGTGTCGACGAGGGCGGACGGTTCGCCGTGCCGCTGCTCGGCGGGCACGCCGGCGGCGCCAACGCACTCGCGCTGGAGGTGGCGGAGTCGCTCGGCGCCCAGCCGGTGGTGACCACCGCGACGGACGCCGTCGGCCTGCCCGGCCTGGACACCCTCGGGCTGCCCGTGGAGGGCGAGGTCGCCGCGGTGACCCGGGCCCTGCTGGACGGCGAACCGGTGGCGCTGGAGACGGAGGTGGCGTGGCCGCTGCCGCCGCTGCCGTGCACGGGGTCGTCCGCCGTGGGCGGGTACACCGTGCGGGTCACGGACCGGGCCGTCGAGCCCGGCGCCCGGGAGGTGCTGCTGCGGCCGCCGACCCTCGTCGTCGGGGTCGGCGCGTCCCGGGGTGCCCCCGCCGAGGAGGTCCTGGAGGTGATCGAGGGCGCGCTGCGGGAGGCGGGGCTGTCCCGCCGTAGTGTCGCCTCGCTCGCCACCGTGGACGCCAAGGCCGAGGAGCCCGGCATTCTGGAGGCCGCCGCGCGGCTCGGGGTGCCCGTGGTGACGTACTCGGCCGGTGAGCTGGCCTCCGTGCCGGTGCCGAACCCCTCCGACGCGCCGCTCGCCGCCGTCGGCACCCCCTCCGTCGCGGAGGCCGCCGCCCTGCGCGAGGGCGGCGAACTCCTCGTGCCCAAGCGGAAGTCGGGCGGCTCCCCGGCGATGGCGACCTGTGCGGTCGTACGGCGGCCGGGGCGCGGGCGGCTCGCGGTGGTCGGCCTCGGGCCGGGCGCCCGGGACCTGCTCACCCCGCGGGCCAAGGACGAGCTGCGGCGGGCCTCCGTGCTCGTGGGGCTCGACCAGTACGTCGACCAGATCCGGGATCTGCTGCGGCCGGGCACCAGGATCCTGGAGTCGGGGCTCGGCGCCGAGGAGGAGCGGGCGCGCACGGCGGTCGCCGAGGCCCGGCGCGGGCACGCGGTCGCGCTGATCGGCAGCGGGGACGCCGGTGTGTACGCGATGGCCTCCCCGGCGCTCGCGGAGGCCTCCGCGGACATCGACGTGGTCGGGGTGCCCGGGGTGACCGCGGCGCTGGCGGCGGCCGCGCTGCTCGGCGCGCCGCTCGGCCACGACCACGTCTCCATCAGCCTGTCCGATCTGCACACGCCGTGGGAGGTCATCGAGCGGCGGGTGCGGGCGGCGGCCGAGGCGGACCTCGTCGTCACCTTCTACAACCCGCGTTCCCGCGGCCGTGACTGGCAGCTGCCCAAGGCGCTGGCGATCCTCGCGGAGCACCGGCGGCCGGGTACGCCCGTCGGGGTCGTGCGCAACGCCTCCCGCCCGGACGGCACCGCCCGGGTGACGACGCTGGCCGGCCTCGACCCGGCGACGGTCGACATGATGACCGTCGTGACCGTGGGCAACACCGCGACCCGGACGGTCGCGGGGCGCATGGTGACGCCCCGCGGCTACCGCTGGCAGGAGGAGCCCGCGTGACCGGCCCCCTGCCCGACCAGGCGATTTCACCGCTTCCCCCCCTTTCGACCCATCCCGTTCCCGCCGAGGAGACCCAGTGACCACCCCGCCGCCCGCCCTGCTCATCGCCGGCCACGGCACCCGGGACGAGGCCGGAGCCGAGGCGTTCCGTGATTTCGTACGGGAGCTCGGGCGCCGCCATCCGGACCTGCCCGTCGCGGGCGGATTCATCGAGCTGTCGCCTCCCCCGCTGGGCGAGGCCGTGACCGAACTGGTGGAGCGCGGGGTGCGCCGGTTCGCCGCCGTCCCGCTGATGCTGGTGTCCGCCGGGCACGCCAAGGGGGACATCCCGGCCGCGCTGGCCCGTGAGAAGGAACGGCACCCGGGGATCTCGTACACCTACGGCCGTCCGCTGGGCCCGCACCCCGCGCTGTTGAACGTCCTGGAGCGGCGCCTCGACGAGGCGCTGGGCAGCCCGGCCGGGCGCACCCCGGACGACCGCTCCGACGTCACGGTGCTGCTGGTGGGGCGCGGGTCGACGGACCCGGACGCCAACGCCGAGGTGCACAAGGCGGCCCGGCTGCTGTGGGAGGGACGCGGATACGCGGGTGTGGAGACGGCGTTCGTGTCGCTGGCCGCGCCGGACGTGCCGAGCGGCCTGGACCGGTGTGTGCGCCTGGGCGCCCGCCGGATCGTCGTCCTGCCGTACTTCCTGTTCACGGGCATCCTTCCGGACCGGGTGCGCCGGCAGACCGAGGGCTGGGCGGCCGCGCACCCGGAGGTGGAGGTGCGCTCGGCGGACGTCATCGGGCCCGAGCCGGAGCTGCTCGACCTGGTGATGGAGCGGTACGAGGAGGCGCTCAAGGGCGACCTGCGGATGAACTGCGACTCGTGCGTGTACCGGATCGCGCTGCCCGGGTTCGAGGACAAGGTGGGCCTGGCGCAGCAGCCGCACTTCCACCCGGACGACGACGGCGACCACCACGGGCACCACGGGCACGGGCATCACCATCACGGCGGACATGCCCATGCGCACTGACGGGCACGATCTGCGGCACCACGGGGACGCCGAGGTGCGCGACGGCGGCTCCGCGCTGGTCGACCTCGCGGTGAACGTCCGCGCGGACACGCCCCCGCACTGGCTGCGGGAGCGGATAGCCGCCTCGCTGACCGGCCTCGCGGCCTACCCGGACGGGCGGGCCGCGCGGGCGGCGGTGGCGGCGCGGCACGGGCTGCCGGTGGAGTGGGTGCTGCTGACGGCGGGCGCCGCGGAGGCGTTCGTGCTGCTGGCGCGGGCGCTGAAGGTGCGTCGGCCGGTCGTGGTGCATCCGCAGTTCACCGAGCCCGAGGCGGCGCTGCGGGACGCCGGGCACAGCGTGGACCGGGTGGTGCTGCGGGCCGGGGACGGTTTCCGGCTGGATCCGGCGGCGGTCCCCGAGGACGCCGACCTGGTGGTGATCGGCAACCCCACGAACCCCACTTCGGTGCTGCACCCGGCGAAGACGATCGCGCGGCTGGCCCGGCCGGGGCGGACGCTGGTGGTCGACGAGGCGTTCATGGACGCGGTGCCCGGCGAACGCGAGGCCCTCGCCGGGCGCACGGACGTGCCCGGTCTCGTGGTGCTGCGCAGCCTGACCAAGACCTGGGGGCTCGCGGGACTGCGGATCGGGTACGTCCTCGCCGACCCGGAGACGATCGCCGCGCTGGAGCGGGCTCAGCCGCTGTGGCCGGTGTCCACGCCGGCGCTGGCCGCGGCCGAGGCGTGCGTCTCCCCGCGGGCACTGGCGGAGGCGGCGCACGCCGCGCACCGGATCGCCACGGACCGGGCCCATCTCGTCGCCGGGCTGGAGGAGTTCGCCTCCGACGGAGTGCGGGTCGCCGGACCGGCCGAGGGCCCCTTCGTACTGATCCGCCTGCCGGGGGCGGCGGCGGTGCGCCGGCATCTGCGGGACCTGGGGTTCGCGGTCCGGCGCGGGGACACCTTCCCGGGGCTCGACGAGGAGTGGCTGCGGCTCGCGGTCCGGGACCGGAGCACGGTCAACTCGTTCCTCCAGGCCCTGGACCGGGCGCTGTCAGCGGCGGGTCACCAGAACTGACGGGGTGTTCAGGTGCGGCGGCGGGCCAGTGCCACCGCTCCCCCGCCCGCCGCCAGCAGCGCCGCCGCGCCGCCCGCGAGGTACGGCGTGAGGGGACTGCCCCCGGTGCTGGCGAGGTCCGTTCCGGCGGGCGCGCTCTGCGGTCTGACGTCGCTCTCCGGGGTCGGGACCGGCCCGGTGGCCCGCTCGGCCGCGGGCGGGGCCGCGCAGCGCGCCTCGGCCAGGGTCAGCGTGCCGGTGATCTCGGCGACGTTCAGTTTCAGGGGGTTGACGGAGACGGTGAGGCGCAGGGCGGTCGCGGCGGCCGTGCGGGAGGTGGTCTGGCGCTGGGACCAGGTGAGCCGGACCTCTCCCACGCCGGGCACCCGCACGTCCGTGGGGCCGCCGGCGCCCACCGAGACCTTCTGGCCGAGGACCGTCACCGAGCCGGGGAGACGGGAGGTGGCGACCGGCGGCTTGCCGGCCTCGCAGGTCGCCGCGGAGGTGACCGCGTCGACCTCGATCAGGGAGAGCAGCGGCAGACCGGGCAGGTGCAGCCGGGCGCGGGTGAGCCGGGTGGAGGCCTCGGCCCCGGTGCCGTCGACGGCGGCCTTCGCCTCGGCGACGTCGGCGCGCAGGACGCTGAAGGTCCGGCCGTCGTCGACACCGTCCAGCCGGGCCGTCAGCGCCGTCTTCTGTTCGGCCTCCGGTTCGGCCTTCTGTGCGGCCTTCTGTGCGGCCTTCTGTGCGCTCTGCGGGGCGCGCACCTCGTTGAGGGCGACGGCGAGCGGCATCCGGACGGTTCTGTTCACCAGGGCCACGTCGAGGCCGGTGCGCAGGACGGCCGCGCTCGCGCTCCCCTCGGCGTCGGTGGCGTGTGCCGGGCCCGCTCCCGCGAGGGCGGCGGGGCCGGCGGTCAGGACGCCGGCCGCCGCGACGGCGGCGAGACGGCGTGCGGGCATGCGGAAGGACAGGGTGCTCATGGGTGGGACCCCCGGAGGAAACGTGCTGCGGGACCCCGCAAGAATTACGTACGAAGGGTGAACGGTCAGCGAGCTGACGGGAGTTCACTCCAACGTGAGTTTGCCGCACATGTCTTCGACTGAGGCGGTGCGGTGGTTCAGCCCATGACCCTGCCGTTCATGACCACCCGGCGGGGTTCGGCGAGGACCCGGACGTCGGCGCGCGGGTCGGCGTCGTAGACGACGAGGTCGGCCGGGGCGCCCTCGTCGAGACCGGGGCGGCCGAGCCAGCGGCGCGCCTCCCAGGTGGTCGCGGCGAGCGCCGTGAGGGGCGGCAGTCCGGCCCCGGTCACCAGCTCCGCCACCTCGGCGGCCACCAGCCCGTGCGGGAGGCTGCCGCCGGCGTCCGTGCCGACGAAGACCGGGATACCGGCGTCGTGGGCGGAGCGCACGGTGTCGTAGCGGCGCTCGTGGAGCCGGCGCATATGAGCCGACCAGCGCGGGAACTTGGCCGCGCCGCCTGCGGCGAGCTGGGGGAAGGTGGCGATGTTGACGAGGGTGGGGACGATCGCGACGCCGTGCTCGACGAAGAGCGGGATGAGCTCCTCGGTGAGGCCCGTGGCGTGCTCGACGCAGTCGATGCCCGACTCGACGAGGTCGCGCAGGGAGTTCGTCGCGAAGCAGTGCGCGGTGACCCGGGCGCCCAGCCGGTGGGCCTCCGCGATGGCCGCCTCGGCCGCCTCCCGCGGCCAGCTGGGGGCCAGGTCGCCCACCTCGCGGTCGATCCAGTCGCCGACCAGCTTGACCCAGCCGTCGCCGCGCCGGGCCTCCCGGGCGACGTACGCGACGAGGTCCTCGGGCTCGATCTCATGGGCGTAGCCACGGATGTAGCGGCGGGTGCGGGCGATGTGCCGGCCGGCCCTGATGATCTTCGGGAGGTCGGCGCGGTCGTCGACCCAGCGGGTGTCGGAGGGCGAGCCGGCGTCGCGGATCAGCAGGGTGCCGGCCTCCCGGTCGGTGAGCGCCTGCTTCTCGGCGACGTCGGGCCCGACCGGGCCCTCGGGTCCGAGGCCCACATGGCAGTGGGCGTCGACCAGCCCGGGCAGGGCCCAGCCCTGGACGGTCCGCACGTCGCGGGCGCCGGCCGGACGGTCGTAGGAGATCCGGCCGGCGACGACCCACAGTTCGTCGCGGACGTCGTCGGGTCCTGCGAGGACCCTGCCCTTCACGTGCAGCACCGCGTGATCGCTCATGGGCGTCAGCCTAGGACGACGGGCAGTCCCTCCTCGATACGGGCCGGCAGCCGGCCCCGTGCACCCGCGGGGCATCGAAGCCGCGCAGGTCGCCGCAGTCGTCGGCGCCGTCGGCGCGGAGCACCTCGGGGACCAGGAGGGCGGCCGGGGTCACAGCGCACTGACAACGGCGCCGGTCAGGAGGTCTCCTCCTCCACCTCCGCCGTCGCCGGGTCGAGCAGCCGGGACAGGAAGTGGCGGGTGCGCTCGTTGCGCGGGTTGCCGATGACCTGGGTGGGGTTGCCGTCCTCGACGACCACTCCGCCGTCCATGAACACGACCCGGTCGGCGACCTCGCGGGCGAAGGACATCTCGTGGGTCACGACCATCATGGTCATGCCCTCGCGGGCGAGCCGGCGCATGACCGCGAGGACGTCGCCGACCAGTTCCGGGTCGAGCGCCGAGGTCGGCTCGTCGAACAGCATGACCTCGGGGCCCATGGCGAGGGCGCGGGCGATGGCGACGCGCTGCTGCTGGCCGCCGGAGAGGGAGGAGGGGTAGGCGTCCGCCTTCTCCGAGAGCCCGACGCGTTCGAGGTTCTCCGCGGCGGTCCGGGCGGCGCTCGCCCGGTCGCGCCGGAGCACCCGGCGCTGCGGCAGGGTGAGGTTCTCGGTCACGGTGAGGTGCGGGAAGAGGTTGAACTGCTGGAAGACCATGCCGATACGGCGGCGTACGGCGTCGATGTCGACGTCCGGGTCGGTGACCTCGGTGCCGCCGACGAAGACCTGGCCCTGCGTCGGCTCCTCCAGCAGGTTCACACATCTGAGCAGGGTGGACTTGCCCGAGCCGGAGGGGCCGATGACACAGACGACCTCGCCCTGGCCGATCTCCAGGTCGATGCCGCGCAGCACCTCGTTGCCGCCGAAGGACTTGTGCAGGCCGCGGACTTCGATCTCGGGCCGGGTCATCCGGCGGCCTCCTGGGTCTTGGCCTCCAGCCGGCGCACGACGAAGCCGAGCGGGACGGTCACCAGCAGGTAGCACAGGCCGGCGACCAGGATGGGGGTGGAGTTGGCGGTGGTGCTGGCGAGGTCGCGGCCGTACTTGGACAGTTCGCGCTCCTGGAGGGTGACGCCGAGCAGCAGCACCAGCGAGGAGTCCTTGAACAGCATGATGAACTCGTTGGTGAGCGGCGGGAGGATGATCCGGAACGCCTGCGGGACGACGATCGAGAACATGGCGCGGGTGGGTGAGAAGCCCAGGGAACGCGCCGCCTCCGTCTGCCCCTTGGGCACCGCCTGGATGCCGGCCCGGAAGGTCTCCGCGATGTAGGCGGCTCCGATCAGGCCGAGTCCCAGGGCGGCCTTGCCGTAGGTGCCGCCGACGATCTCCGTGCCGGGGAAGGCGAGCGGCACCGCGACGCCGATGAAGATGAAGATGAGCAGGGCGGGCAGGCCGCGGAAGATCTCGATGTACACGCCGGCCACCCAGCGGTACGGGCCGACCGAGGACAGTCGCATCAGCGCGACGACGAGACCGAGCAGCACCCCCAGCGCGAAGCCGGACACCGTGTACAGCACGGTGTTCTTCAGGGCCAGCGTGATGACGTCCGGGAACATCTGCCGCGCGATGTCCCCCTGGGCGAACTGGTTCTTCAGCCGGCCCCAGTCCGCCGAGACCGCGAAGGCGATCACGGCGGCGACGAAGACGAGGTACTGCGCGCCCCGGGAGAGTCTGCGCTTCTGTCGCCGGGTCAGGCCCTTCTTCTTCGGCTGGAGCGGTACGTCCGCGGCGCTCATGACGCGGACGGCGACGCGGACGGTGCGGCGGACGGTGCGGCGGCCGAGGCGTCGTAGGGGCCGATCCACTGCTCGTAGAGCTTCTTGTACGTGCCGTCCGCCTTGGCGTCGGCGAGCGCCTTGTCGATGGCGGCGAGGAGCGCGGTGTTGCCCTTCTTCACCGTGAAGCCGTACTGCTCGCCGGTGTTGAGGTTGTCGACGACCTTGAAGGCGTCGGCGTTGGCCTTGTCCTTCAGCCAGCCCTGGACCACCGGGTAGTCGATGACGACGGCCTTGACCTGGCCGGTGCGCAGTCCGTTGAGGACGGCGTCGGAGGACTCGAAGGAGACCGGGTCGAAGCCCTGCTTCTTGGCGTAGTCCTCGCCGGTGGTCTGCGCCTGGGCGCCCAGCTTGACGTTCTTGGACTTCACGTCGGCGAGGGAGGTGACCCCGGCGTCCTTGTCGACCAGGACGGCCTGGGTGGCGTCGAAGTAGGGGTCGGAGAAGTCGACGTTCTTCTTGCGCTCGGCGGTGATGGTCATGCCGGCCGCGGCCAGGTCGCACTCGCCGGAGTTCAGGAAGGCGCCCGTCTTGAAGTTCTCGAACGGCGTGTCGAGGATCTGCTGCTTCACTCCGAGGTCCTTGGCGACCAGGTCGATCAGCGAGACGTCGAAGCCCTGCACCTTGCCGTCGATCTCCGACTGGAACGGCGGGTACGGCAGGTGGGTGCAGGTGGTGAGCTGTCCGGCCTTGACCAGCTCGACCCCGCCGGCGGCCGTCTTGGTGCCGCCGGAGCCGCTGTCGCTGGAGGTGCAGGCGGAGACGAGCACCAGACCGGCCGTCGCGGTGAGGGCGGCCAGGACGCGGGGCAGGGTGCGGGCCCGGCGGCCGGGGACGGTGTTCAAGGGGACCTCCTGTGCGGGAACGATGAGCTCCGATTATAAGGAGATGTTTGGGTCTCTCAAATTAAACCGATGGTTACTGGGCTGCGCGACCTAAGAAGTCGCCGGTCGGGGAGCGGGGTGGGGAGACGGTTACGCTCGTGACCCCTACCCCGTGAGCGAGAAGAGAGCACCTCTGTGACGCACCCGTTCCTGGACCTGTCCCCGCTGAGCGCCGCCCGTTTCGCCTCGGTCGAGGACCGGGTGGCCCGTCTGCTGGGCACCCGGCAGGACGTCGTGATCATGCAGGGGGAGGCCCTGCTGCCGCTGGAGGGGGCGATCCGGGGGACCGCGGGGCCGGGCACCGTGGCCCTGAACGTGATCACCGGTCCGTACGGACAGACCTTCGGTGACTGGTTGCGGGACTGCGGCGCCACCGTGATCGACCTGGCGGTGCCCTTCCACACGGCGGTGACGGCCACGCAGGTCCGGGAGGCGTTCACCGAGCACCCGGAGATCGACTTCGTCTCGCTGGTGCACGCGGAGGCGGCGACCGGCAACACCAACCCGGTCGCGGAGATCGGCGAGGTGGTGAAGGAGCGGGGCGCGCTGTTCTACCTGGACGCCGTGGCCTCCGTGGGCGCCGAGCCGGTACTGCCGGACGCGTGGGGCGTGGACCTGTGCGTGATCGGCGCCCAGAAGGCCATGGGCGGGCCGGCGGGCGTTTCCGCGGTGTCGGTCAGCGAGCGGGCGTGGGCACGGATGGCGGCGAACCCCGGGGCCCCGCGGCGGTCGTACCTCTCGCTGCTGGACTGGAAGGCCCGCTGGATCGACGGCGGACGCGCCGCGCTGCCGCACGCCCCGGCGCAGCTGGAGATGCTGGCCCTGGAGGCGTGCGTGGAGCGGATCGAGGCGCAGGGCCTCGAGACGGTGATGCGCCGCCACGCGACGGCCGCGGCGGCGACGCGGGCGGGGGCGGTCGCGCTGGGCGGGGGCCTGGAGCCGTACGTCCACCGGGCGGCGGAGGCGGCGCCCGTGGCCACGACCCTGCGGGTCCCCGCGCACCTGGTGGCCTCGGAGCTGGTGGCACGGGCGCTGGCCACGGATCCCGCGCTGCCGCTGGCGGCGGGCGGGGGTGCGCTGGCCAAGGAGATGATCCGGGTGAACCACTACGGGGCGGACGCGACACCGGGCGCGGTGCGGGCGAGCCTGGTGGGCCTCGGCCAGGCGCTGGCCGAGGCGGGGCGGGACGTGGACGTGACCGCGGCGCTGCGGGCGGTGGAGGAGGCCTGGGCATAGGCCACTACAAGCCTCACGGGCATTCTTCGGGAAGAAATCGACGGAGTTATCGGAGTCTGAATTCAGGGAATTCCCGAGTTCTTCTGCCCGGATTTCCCTTCACTAAACCCGGGCGATTTCCCGGGTCCCCGACGGGCGTGACACATTGCACAAGTGGTGCGGTATGCACCTTTTTGCGCTACCACAAAAACCGCATACCGCCCCCCTACCTCACCTGCGTCACGGAATCCCCACGGCCTCTCCATGCGTTTTTTCATTCGCCTGGGTAAGTTCCTTCCGCATGACTTCCCGCATGACTTACGCAGCAGCAGACCTTCTCATCGACCGTCCTTCCGTGGCTGACGGCGCCGCTCTCTGGCGTATGGCCAGGGAATCGGGAAGTCTGGATCTGAACTCGTCCTACAGCTATCTGCTGTGGTGCCGCGACTTCGCCGGCACCTCGGCGGTGGTGCGTGCCGACGGCGGGGAACCGGTCGGGTTCGTCACCGGGTACGTACGACCGGCGGACCCCCGCACCCTGCTGGTCTGGCAGGTGGCCGTGGACGCCTCCCACCGGGGGCGTGGCCTCGCCGCGGCCCTGCTGGACGGGCTGACGGCACGGCTCGTGGCCGAGCGCGCGATCACGGCCGTCGAGGCCACCGTCACCCCGGACAACACCGCCTCCGAGCGGCTGTTCACCTCGTACGCCGCCCGGCACGGCGCCGAGGTCCGCCGCGAGGTGCTGTTCGACGCCGGGCTGTTCCCGGACGGGCCGCACGATCCCGAGGTGCTGTACCGCATCGGCCCCCTCTCCGCCCCCCGCTGACCCCGCTGCCCCCTCATCTCCCCCACACCGAGGAGCGATTCGCCGTGACCATCACCCAGCCCGACCTCAGCGTGTTCGAGACCGTCGAGTCCGAGGTGCGCAGCTACTGCCGCGGCTGGCCCGTCGTCTTCGACCGTGCGCAGGGCAGCCTCCTGTACGACGAGGACGGCCACCGGTACCTGGACTTCTTCGCCGGTGCCGGATCCCTCAACTACGGCCACAACAACCCCGTGCTGAAACGGGCGCTGATCGACTACCTCTCGCGGGACGGGATCGCCCATGCGCTCGACATGTCGACCGTCGCCAAACGGACGTTCCTGGAGACCTTCCAGCAGTCGGTGCTGCGGCCGCGCGACCTGCCGTACAAGGTGATGTTCCCCGGGCCGACCGGCACCAACGCGGTGGAGTCCGCGCTGAAGCTGGCGCGGAAGGTGAAGGGACGCGAGGCGATCGTGTCGTTCACCAACGCCTTCCACGGCATGTCGCTCGGGTCGCTCGCCGTCACCGGGAACGCCTTCAAGCGGGCCGGGGCCGGCATTCCGCTCGTGCACGGCACGCCGATGCCCTTCGACCACTACTTCGACGGGACCGTCCCGGACTTCCTGTGGTTCGAGCGGCTCCTGGAGGACCGGGGCTCCGGGCTCAACAAGCCGGCCGCGGTGATCGTGGAGACCGTGCAGGGCGAGGGCGGGATCAACGTGGCCCGGCCCGCGTGGCTGCGCGCCCTCAAGGAGTTGTGCGAGCGGCAGGACATGCTGCTGATCGTCGACGACATCCAGATGGGGTGCGGGCGCACCGGCGCGTTCTTCTCCTTCGAGGAGGCCGGGATCACGCCCGACGTCGTCACCGTCTCCAAGTCCGTCAGCGGGTACGGGCTGCCCATGTCGCTGTGCCTGTTCCGGCCGGAACTGGACGTGTGGGAGCCGGGCGAGCACAACGGCACCTTCCGCGGCAACAACCCGGCGTTCGTCACCGCGACGGCCGCGCTGGAGGCGTACTGGGCCGACGGGTCCGTGATGGAGAAACAGACCCTGGCGCGCGGCGAGCAGGTGGAGCAGGGGCTGATCTCGATCACCGAGGAGAACCTCGCCGATGTGAAGGAGTACCGGGGGCGCGGTCTCGTGTGGGGTCTGGAGTTCCACGAGAAGGAGCGGGCCTCGCGGGTGGCGCGGCGCGCCTTCGAGCTGGGGCTGCTGATCGAGACCTCCGGCCCGCAGAGCGAGGTCGTCAAGCTGCTGCCCGCCCTGACCATCACCCCGGAGGAACTGGACGAGGGGCTCGGCGTCCTCGCCCGGGCCGTCCGCGAGACCGTCCGCGAGACCGTCGGCCGGTAGTCGGCCGGCAGGAGGGACACCATGATCGTCCGTTCGTTCAAGGACATCGAGAACACCGACCGGCATGTGCGGGCCGCGTCCGGCACCTGGGAGAGCAAGCGGATCGTGCTGGCCCGGGAGCGCGTCGGATTCTCCCTGCACGAAACGATTCTGTACGCCGGCACCGAGACGTCGATGCGGTACGCCCACCACATCGAGGCCGTGGTCTGTGTGGAGGGCGCCGCCGAACTCACCGACCACGAGACCGGGACGACCCATGCGATCGCTCCCGGAACCATGTACCTCCTGGACGGCCACGAGCGGCACACGCTGCGCGTCCTGGAGGACTTCCGCTGCCTCTGCGTGTTCAACCCGCCCGTGACGGGACGGGAGGACCACGACGAGAACGGCGTCTATCCCCTGCTCACGGAACCCGAGCTCACGGAACCCGAGCTCACCGAACCCGGGACCACCCGCCCCGAGGAGGTGTGACCGTCATGACCACCGTCACCGATCGCTACCCCACCCGCGGCACCACCGAGGTGTCCGTCCCCCGCGAGGACCCCGTCGTCTGGGGCTCCCCGAGCACCCCGGGCCCGGTGTCCGCGGCCGAACTCCAGGCGTACGAACGCGACGGCTTCCTCAGCGTCGAGCAGCTCATCGGCGACGACGAGGTCGCCGTCTGCCGACGCGAGTTGGAGCGTCTCGTCGCCGACCCGGAGATCCGGGCCGACGAGCGGTCGATCGTGGAGCCGCGCTCCAAGGAGATCCGCTCGGTCTTCGAGGTGCACCGGCTGAGCCCGGTGTTCGCGGCGCTGGTGCGGGACGAGCGGGTCGTCGGGCGGGCCCGGCAGATCCTCGGCTCGGACGTGTACGTCCACCAGTCCCGGATCAACGTCAAGCCGGGCTTCGGGGCCGGCGGCTTCTACTGGCACTCCGACTTCGAGACCTGGCACGCCGAGGACGGGCTGCCGGGCATGCGGACGGTGTCGGTGTCGGTCGCGCTGACCGAGAACCTCGACACCAACGGCGGCCTGATGATCATGCCGGGCTCGCACCGGACGTTCCTGGGCTGCGCGGGCGCCACCCCCGAGGACAACTACAAGAAGTCGCTGCAGATGCAGGACGCGGGCACCCCCTCGGACGAGGCGCTGACCGCGCTGGCGGGCGAGTACGGCATCCGGCTGTTCACCGGCCGGGCGGGCTCGGCGACCTGGTTCGACTGCAACGCCATGCACGGCTCGGGCGACAACATCACGCCGTTCCCGCGCAGCAACGTCTTCATCGTGTTCAACAGCGTGGAGAACGCGGCGGTCGAGCCGTTCGCGGCCCCCGTGCGGCGGCCGGAGTTCATCGGTGCGAGGGACTTCACCCCGGTGTGCTGAGGTCCGGACGGGCCGCTCCCCGCACCGATGCCGGCGACCGCGGTCAGTCCGCCAGGACGTCCAGCAGGCGGTCGACGTCGGCGGGTGTGTTGTAGAGGTGGAAGGAGGCCCGCAGATGGCCCGCCCGGTCGGACACTTCGAGGCCGGCCGCGCTCAACTCCGGCTGGCGCCCGCCCAGTCCGGGCACGGAGACGATCGCGGAGCCGGGTGCGGGCACGGGCTCGTGCCCCAGGGAGGCGAGTCCGGCGCGGAAGCGGTCGGCGAGGGCGAGGTCGTGGGCGCGTACGGCGTCCACGCCGAGCTCCTCCAGGAGTTCGAGGGAGCGGCGCAGGCCGGCGTAGGTGAAGAGGGCGGGGGTGACGTCGAACCGCCTTGCCGAGCGGGCGAGTTCGGTGACGGGACCGTAGCAGCTGTCCCAGGGCCGTTCGCCCGCGACCCAGCCGGCCAGCACCGGGGTGAGCCCGCCGAAGTCCTCGGGGACGACGAGGAAGGCCGCGCCGTGCGGGCCGAGCAGCCACTTGTAGCAGACCGCGGCGCTGTAGTCGTACGCGCCGGCGTCCAGGGCGAGCCAGCCGGCGGCCTGGGAGAAGTCGACGTAGGTGCGGGCCCCGTGCGCGCGGGCCGCCTCGCGCAGGGCGGGCAGGTCGGCGATCCGGCCGTCGGCCGACTGGGCGGCGCTGACGGCGACGAGCGCGGTGCCCGGGCGGACCGACTCGGCGATGCGCTCCAGGGGAACGGCGCGCACCTTGAGATCGCCGCGGACGTGGAACGGGTTGAGGACGGAGGTGAAGTCGCCCTCGGCGGTGAGCACCTCGGCGCCGGCCGGCAGCGAGGCGGCGATCACGCCGGTGTGGGCGGCGACGGACGTTCCGGCCGCGACCCGCTCGACGGGGACGCCGGCCAGCCGGGCGTAGGCGGCGCGGGCCGCCTCGATGTCGGCGTAGAGCGAGGTCAGCGGCCTGCCCTCGGCCCGCACCAAGGCGGCCTCGTGGAGGGCCGTCACGGTGCGGGCCGGCAGCAGTCCGTTGCTCGCGGTGTTCAGGAAGGTGTTCTTCGGGGCGAACTCGGAACGGACGAGGCTCTCGAAGGTCTCCATGGCACCACTGTGCGGCCGGGCGAAGTCGAAGTCCATTGCGGATTTCTGCGCGGAACTCCTAAGGAACGCTTATACGTTGCCCTTGGCCTGCGGTTCTGCTGTTCTGCGATGCTCAGTGCCCGGGAACCGCGCACCCGTCCGGGCCACAGGCCTCGGCACCGCCGTCGTCGATCAGCTTCAGCGGGGAGCGGTCGCCCCAGGCCTGGGTGAGCGCCTGGGTGAAGACCTCGGCGGGCTGGGCGCCGGAGACGCCGTAGGCGCGGTCGAGGACGAAGAAGGGGACGCCGTTGGCGCCGAGCTGGGCGGCCTCGCGCTCGTCGGCGCGGACGTCGTCGGCGTAGGCGGCCGGGTCGGCGAGGACCTTGCGGACGGCGTCGGCGTCCAGGCCGGCCTCGACGGCCAGGTCCACGAGCCGCTCGTCGCCCTCGGTGAACAGGGACCGCTCCTCGGCGAAGTTCGCCCGGTAGAGGAGCTGGATCAGCTCGTCCTGGCGGCCCTGCTCCTTGGCGAAGTGCAGCAGGCGGTGCATGTCGAAGGTGTTGCCGTGGTCGCGGCCGCGGGTCCGGTACTCCAGGCCCTCGGCGGCGGCCTGGGTGCCCAGGTTCTCCTCGCCCGCCTGCGCCTGCTGCTCACTCATGCCGTACTTCTTGGTGAGCATCTTGATCACGGGCTGGACGTCGCCCTTGGCGCGTCCCGGGTCGAGCTCGAAGGAGCGGTGCACGACCTCGACCTGCTCGCGGTGCGGGAAGGCGGCGAGGGCCTTCTCGAAACGGGCCTTGCCGACGTAGCACCAGGGACAGGCGATGTCCGACCAGATCTCGACGCGCATCTTCTCGGCTCTCTCCAGCTCGTACGGGGGACGGAGACCCCCTCCGCCGAGTGCATGAACGTTCAAGCAGCCGGGTTCATTCCCCGGCCGCTCCCCCGTCCACCGGGAAGTACAGGGAGAGGTGGTGATCGTCCTCGGCGGGCGGGTCCTGCGGGTCCGGGCACCAGCCCTGACGTGCGTAGAAGGCCTGGGCGCGGCGGTTGTCGACATGCACGTCCAGCACGGCGGTCCGGCGGCCGTCCGTCCGCCATTGCTCCACGCACGCGGTGTGCAGCGCCGTACCGATGCCCGTCCGCCAGTGCCCGGGGTCGACGTGGAACTGGAACAGCTTGACCGTGTCCGCGCCCGCGCCCTCCGGCACCCGGAAGGAGGCCAGCCCGACGATCCGCCCCCGCTCCACGACGCACAGCACCTGCCCGTCGGGCCGGGCGAGGGCGGTGCGCCAGCCGCCGAGCCAGTCGGTACCGTCCTGGGGGACGCCGTCCGGATAGTAGGTGGCACGGGCGCGGGCGTGCAGTGCGGTGACGGCCTCCGCCTCGGCGGGCAGGGCGGTGCGGATGACGCGGCCCGGGGTGGGGGATTCTCCGATCATGCCCCGGAGGACGTGGCGTCGGCCGGACCGGTTCCGCCCGCCGCTCAGCTGCCGTCGCGCAGATCGTCCGGCCAGCTGTCCCGGAACTCGATGTGGTCGTACGTCACCACACAGCCCTCGCCCAACGGCGACTGGGTCATGAAGCCGACCAGTGCGGCACCGGTCTCCTTCTCGTCGCCCAGCGTGAAGAGCCGGACGAAGGTCCAGCGCCTGCCGTCGCGGGAGGCGTGGAAGGCGAAGGCGCGCCCGGTCCTGCTCACCCGGAGCCAGACCGAACTCCCCTCCACGGTGAAGGCGTTGGCGTCATCGGAGTGTCCCCGGGTGACGACCGTGCAGACGGTCGCCACATCCGGCGAGTACTCCAGACACAGCTTGGCCCAGGCGCGTTCGCCCACATGGACGTACAACACCCCGGCGTCGAAGGCCCAGTTGAACCCCACGGTGACCCGTGCGATCAGCTGGAAGTCCCCCTCGGGTGCCCCGAGCAGCCGCGGCGCGTCCCCGGCGGGCTCCAGCGCCTCCCCGGTGGGCGTGACGAACCGGTCCTGCCGGGGCCCGGCCCAGGCACTGAGCACCCCGTCCTCGTAGGCCCAGTGCCCGTCGGGACCGTATGTACGAAGCGCGAAGGGCAGTTCGGGAAGCGAGACATCCATGATCTGATTATCCAGGTGGAGGGCGTCGCTCAGGGGCGCGGGGAACCGCGCGACGAGCCACGCCCCACCCGCGGTGCGCTAGCGCTCGAGCCGCCCGTCGATCCGCCGCGGCAGCCCCAGCTCGTTCTCGTCCCGGAGCTCCACCGGCAGCAGCGCGACGGGGGCGTTCTGGTAGACGACCGGCCGCAGCCACCGCTCGATCGCGGTCCCGCCGACGGAGGTCGACGTGGACGTGGTGGCCGGGTAGGGCCCGCCGTGGTGCTGGGCGGCGGCCACGGCGACCCCGGTCGGCCATCCGTTCACCAGGACGCGTCCCGCCAGCGGCGTCAGCTCGGCGAGGATCTCCCCACCGCGCCCCTGCCCGGCGGCCTCCTCGTCGGACAGCTGCACGGTCGCCGTGAGGTTGCCCGGCAGCCGCGACAGCACCGCCCTGACCTCGGCGTCGTCCTCGTAGCGGGCGACCACGGTGACCGGCCCGAAGCACTCCTCCAGCAGCAGGTCGTGGTCCCCCGCGGTGGCCAGCCGGCCCGCCGGCACCGTGAGGAAGCCCGCGCTGACGGTGTGCTCGGAGCCCGCGCCGGGCGTCACCGGCGACTCGACCCCGGGCAGCTCCGCCCGCTCGGCCACCCCGGCGATGAAGTTGTCCCGCATCCGGTGGTCGAGCAGCACGCCCGCCTCGGTGGCGCTCACCGCGTCCGTGAGCGACTTGACCAGTCCGTCACCGGCCGCGCCGGACGGTACGAGGACCAGTCCGGGCTTGACGCAGAACTGGCCGACGCCCAGCGTCATCGAGCCCGCGAGGCCCGTGCCGATGGCCTCCGCGCGCTCGGCGGCGGCGGCCTCGGTGACGACCACCGGGTTCAGCGAGCCCAGCTCGCCGTGGAAGGGGATCGGGACCGGCCGGGCCGCCGCAGCGTCGAACAGCGCGCGTCCGCCCCGGATGGACCCGGTGAAGCCGGCCGCGGCGACCAGCGGGTGCTTGATCAGCTCGACGCCGGCCTCGAAGCCGTGCACGAGTCCGAGGACGTCCTCGGGGATGCCGTGGGCGGCGGCGGCCGTGCGCAGGACCTTGGCGACCAGCTCGGACAGGGCCGGGTGGTCCGGGTGCGCCTTGACGACGACCGGGTTGCCCGCGGCCAGCGCGCTCGCGGTGTCGCCGCCGGCGACGGAGAAGGCGAAGGGGAAGTTGGAGGCCGAGTAGACGGCGACGACGCCGAGCGGCACCTTGTAGCGGCGCAGGTCCGGGATCGGCGGGGTGGCGGTGTCGTCGGGGTGGTTGATCACGACGTCGAGGAAGGCGCCCTCGTCGACGATCCCGGCGAACGCGCGCAGCTGGTAACAGGTGCGGGCCAGCTCGCCGTTCAGCCGCACCGGACCGAGCGCGGTCTCCGCGTCGGCGACCTCGACCAGCTGCTCCTTGGCCGCCTCCAGCTTGTCGGCGGCGGTGCGCAGGAAGGCGGCACGGACGGCACGGTCGACGAGGGAGCCGCGCGTGGCGTGCGCGGCGCGGACGACGGTGTCCACCTCCTGGGCCGTGGCCTCCACCGCAACCTGTTCACGCTGCTTCCCGGTACGGGGGTCGACACTCCAGACTGGTGCTGCTGCCACCGCGGGTCCCTCCACACTTGCTCCTGGCCACGTTTGATACTGGCTGATTCACCAGGGATGTTCGATATACTGAACAGCGTTCCTCATGGTGAATATGCTGTCGGAGACTATTTCCCGTCGAACGAAGGGGTCAAGGGCGATGTCGGCTGGCGAGACGGGGGGCGGGGCCCAGGTCAAGTCCGCGGTGCGGACGGTTGAGCTGCTGGAATACTTCGCCGGCCGCCCCGGGATGCACTCCCTCGCGGCGGTCCAGGAGGCCGTCGGTTACCCCAAGTCCAGTCTCTACATGCTGCTGCGCACGCTCGTGGAGCTCGGCTGGGTGGAGACCGACGCGACGGGCACCCGGTACGGCATCGGGGTGCGGGCGCTGCTCGTCGGCACCTCCTACATCGACGGCGACGAGGTCGTGGCCGCCGCCCGGCCGACCCTGGACCGGCTCGCGGACGACACCACCGAGACCATCCACCTGGCCCGGCTCGACGGCACCAACGTGGTCTACCTCGCCACCCGCCAGTCCCAGCACTATCTGCGCCCCTTCACCCGCGTCGGCCGCCGGCTGCCCGCCCACTCCACCTCCCTCGGCAAGGCGCTGCTGAGCACGTACTCCGACGAACAGGTCCGCAAGCTGCTCCCGGAGACGCTCCCGGCACTCACCGAGCACACCGTCACCGACCGCGAGAAGCTCATCGAGGAGCTGCACCAGGTGCGCGACCAGGGCTTCGCCGTGGACCGCGAGGAGAACACGCTCGGTCTGCGCTGCTTCGGCGTGGCGATCCCGTACCGCACCCCGGCCCGGGACGCGATCAGCTGCTCGGTGCCGGTGGCCCGTCTCACCCCGGCGCACGAGCAGCTGGTGAAGGACGCCCTGTTCGACGCGCGGGACCGGCTGACCCTCGCCACCCGCCGGCTGTGACATCGGCGCGCTGAGTGCGACCGGCGTAGGCTCGGCTGATGGAAATCGTCCTGCGCCCGGTTCACGACAGTGATCTGCCCGTGTTCTACCGGCAGTTGAACGACCCCGAAGCCCTGTGGACGGCGGCCTTCACCCCGGAGGACCCCGCCGACCGGTCCGCCTTCGAGGACCACTGGAAACGGGTGAGGGCCTCCACCGCGCTGGTCCGCACCGTCCTCGCCGACGGGGACGTCGTCGGTCACACGGCGGTGTACGGGGACCCGGGTGAGCGCGAGGTGACCTACTGGGTGGACCGCGCCTACTGGGGCCGGGGCATCGCGACCGCGGCGCTGCGGGCCCTGCTGGCCGAGGCCCCCGAGCGCCCGCTGTACGCCCGGGCGGCGGCCGACAACGCCCGGTCCCTCAGGGTGCTGGAGAAGTGCGGCTTCCGCGTCACCGAACACGCCTCGGGGTTCGCCCCCGCACGCGGCGAGGAGATCCCGGAGGCCGTCCTCCGACTGGACGCCTGAGCGCACGCCTCAGGGGCGTAGGGCCACGCGCGTACGCCCATGAACGTCCGATGAGAAAAGCGGCCGGAGGGAACGCCCCCTTCTCCTCGCTCGTCTTCCCGGGCGCAATGAACAAGACGATCAGGCGTGCCTCGGTCTTCGCGCTGCTGCTGGTGTTCGCCCTGCTCGTCCGGGCGACCTGGGTGCAGTTCTACGAGGCCCGGGCTCTCGCGGACGACACGGACAACCGGCGCAACGCGATCGAGACGTACTCGCGGCCGCTGGGGAACATCATCGTGGCCGGGAAGGCGGTCACCGGCTCCGCCCGGACGACGGGCGGCGACCTCGCGTACAAGCGCACCTACACGAACGGCAGGCTGTACGCGGCGGTGACGGGTTACGCCTCACAGGCCTACGCCCCGACCCAGCTGGAGGGCATCTACACCCACCTGCTCAACGGGACGGACAACCGGCTGAAGACGGTGATGGACACGGTCACCGGCCGGCGGGCCGACCCCGGCGACGTGCTCACGACCATCGATCCGGCCGTGCAGAAGGCGGGCTACGACGCCCTCGGCGGCAAGAAGGGCGCGGCCGTCGCGATCGACCCGAAGACCGGCAGGATCCTGGCGGTCGTCTCGACGCCGTCCTACGACCCCTCCTCGCTCACCGACGCCAACACCGCGGGCACGGCCTGGCAGAAGCTGACCGCGGACCCCGACAAGCCCCTGGTCAACCGCGCCCTGCGGCAACCGCTGGCGCCGGGCTCGACCTTCAAGCTGGTCGTCGCGGCGGCTGCGCTGGAGGACGGCCTGTACGCGTCGGTGGACGAGAGGACCGACAGCCCGGACCCCTACACCCTGCCCGGCACCCGGACGGTCCTGAAGAACGAGAACACCTCGGCACCCTGCGAGAACGCCCCGATCCGGGTGGCACTCCAGTACTCCTGCAACAACGTCTTCGCGCACCTGGCCGTACAGCTCGGGCAGGACCGGCTCAGGGCGACGGCCGAGAAGTTCGGCTTCAACGACGACGCGCTGGACGTGCCGGTGCGGGCGTACGCCAGCGTGTACCCCTCCGGCATGGACAAGTCGTCCACCGCCCTGACCGGCATCGGCCAGTTCGACGTGACCGCGACCCCGTTGCAGATGGCCATGGTGTCCGCCGCGATCGCCAACGGCGGTGAACTTGTCTCGCCCCACATGGTCGCGCAGATCACCGACGGCGGCGGTGACGTGCTCAAGGACTACGACGACGAGGCCGCCTCGAAGCGGATCGTCAGCGCGTCCACGGCCGAGCAGCTCCAGTCGGCGATGCAGACGGTCGTCGAGAAGGGCACCGGCACGAACGCGCTCATCGACGGCGTCACCGTGGGCGGCAAGACGGGCACCGCCCAGAACGGCGAGAACAACAGCAAGGCCCCGTACGCCTGGTTCACGTCCTACGGCAAGGCGGACGGCAAGGAGGTGGCCGTGGCGGTGGTGGTGGAACAGTCCGACGCGGCGCGCTCCGAGGTCAGCGGCAACGGGCTGGCGGCACCGGTGGCCAGGGCCATGATGAAGGCGGCGCTCACCTGACCCACCGCCTCACTTCACGCCGAGGATCTGCTCGATCGGGTCGATGGCGAAGTACACCACGAACAGCGCCGAAGCCCCCCACAGCAGCCAGTGCACGTCCCGCGCCTTGCCCAGCACCGTCTTGATGACGACGTACGCCAGGAACCCGGCCCCGATGCCGTTGGTGATGGAGTACGTGAACGGCATCACGGCGATGGTCAGGAACGCCGGGACGGCGAACTCGTACGTGTCCCAGTCGATGGACTTGACCTGGGTCATCATCAGGAACCCGACCGCGACCAGCGCGGGTGCCGCCGCCTGGAGGGGGACGATCGTCAGGACCGGGGTGAGGAACAGCGCGAGCGCGAACAGGGAGCCGGTGACGAGGTTGGAGAAGCCCGTGCGCGAGCCCTCGCCGACACCGGCCGCGGACTCGATGTAGGAGGTCGCCGAGGACGCGGAGGCCGCGCCGCCGGCGACCGCCGCTGCGCCGTCGATCAGCAGCACCCGGCCGAGGTTCGGCACCTCGCCCTGCTCGTTCAGCAGCCCCGCCTCGGCGCTGATGCCGACGACCGTGCCCATGGTGTCGAAGAAGTCGGACAGGATGAGCGTGAAGACCAGCAGGACGACGGTGACGGCACCGGTCTCACCGAACGCGCCGAACAGGCTGAAGTGACCGATCAGCCCGAAGTCGGGGGCGTCGACGAGCCGGTCGGGCCAGGCCGGGGTGGTCAGTCCCCAGCTCTTCACGTCGGCGAGCGAGTCGATGACGATCGCGAGCACGGTCATCGCGACGATGCTGATCAGGATGGCGCCCTTGACCTTGCGGGCGAGCAGCGCGACGGTCAGCAGCACACCGAGGCAGAAGACCAGGACCGGCCAGCCGGTCAGGGTGCCGGTCCCGCCGAGCTGGACCGGGACCGTGGTGTGCGCGACGTCGGGGATCCGGCTGACGAACCCGGCGTCGACGAAGCCGATGAAGGCGATGAACAGGCCGATGCCCACGCTGATGGCCTGCTTCAGCGGCTTCGGGATGGCGTGCATGACGGCCTCGCGCAGACCGGTCAGCACCAGGACGCAGATCAGCAGGCCTTCGAGGACGATCAGGCCCATCGCGTCGTCCCAGCTCATCAGCGGGGCGATCTGGAAGGCGACCACCGCGTTGAGGCCGAGACCGGCGGCGAGGGCGAGCGGGAGGTTACCGCCGACGCCCATGACGATCGTCATCACGGCGGCCACCAGGGCCGTGGCCGTGGTGAGTTGCACACTGTCGAGCGTGTGGCCGAACTTGTCCTTCGCGTTTCCGAGGATGATCGGGTTCAGCACGAGGATGTAGGCCATGGTGAAGAACGTGGCGAAGCCGCCGCGTATCTCCCGGCCGAACGTGGAACCCCGTTCGGAGATCTTGAAGAACTGGTCGACTCTGTCCACGGGGGACTCCCTGCTGCCTGCTCGAACATGTGCGGATGCCTGCTGGATTGTTGCGTCGTTGCACCGTGCTCAGGTTTTCTGCGTGTTACGGATTCGGGCACCCGTTCGGCACCCGGCAGCCACTTGGCGTTCGAACCCCAGTACCAAACCGAATGGATGATCACTGCTACGCTTCCGGATCTCGTCCCGACGTCTTCTCGGGACATCCCCATGTCATTCGCATGACACGCACAGCAGCCATCGAGAAGAGGTCACCCGTGGGCACAGTCGTCGACGACGCCGCCTCCGTGGAATTCCATGCCTTCTTCGACCGTCACTACGCCGAACTGGCCCGGCTCGCCCACCTGTTGACCGGTGAGGCGGACGCCGCCGACGACCTGGCGGCGGACGCGCTCCTCGCGCTGTGGAACCGCTGGGACCGGGTCCGGGCGGCCGACCACCCGGTGGCGTACGCCCGCGGGGTCGTCGCCAATCTGGCCCGCACCCGGATCCGCAGCGCGGTCCGCGAGCGCCGCAGGATCGCCCTGTTCTGGTCGCAGCGCGAGGAGAAGACCGAGAACCCCGATGTCGCCGGCGTGGTGGACGTACAGTCCGCGCTGCGTAGACTCCCCTTCCGCAAACGGGCCTGCGTGGTGCTCCGGCACGCCTTCGACCTCTCGGAGAAGGACACCGCGCTCGCTCTGGGGGTCTCCGTGGGTACGGTGAAGAGCCAGACCTCCAAGGGAATAGCCGAGCTGCAGAAGCTGCTCGGCGCACAGAGAGCTCCGCTCACGGTGCACGCGATGGCGCGCACCCGAGAGACCTCGGGAAGGAACCGATGACGATGCAGCGGGACGTGCACGACGAGCTGCGCGCCCGGCTGCACGAGGCGGCCGAGGCGTACGAGCCGGACCGGGCCCGCATCCTGGCCCGGGTCGAGCGCGGCATGGCGGCTGGGCCCCAGGTGCAGCAACGGCGCGCGCACCGCGCGACCCGCCCGCTGGTCTGGGGCTGGACGCGGGTCGTGGGAGCCACGGCCGCGGTCGCGGGCATGCTCGCGGTCGGCGGGTACGCGGTGGCGTCCGCGGTGAAGGACGACACCCGCGTGGAGCAGACGGTCTCCGTCTCGCCGACACCGGTGCGTTCCCCCGACGCCACGAGCCGGCCGCCGGCCTCCCCGAAGGCCACCCCGACCTCCGGGTCCGGCGGCGGGTCGAAGGGCCCCAGGAAGCCGAGCGGTTCCCCGACGCCCTCCGCCACCTCGTCCCCCACCACGTCGGCCGTCGTGCTCCTGCCGGCCGTCGACGACAAGGAAGACGGGCCGCTGTCGTCGGACGGCTCCGTGGACCCCCACAGCAACGACTTCTGGGCCCAGAGCAACGTCACCGTCCGGGCCACGGAGGTCGCCACCGCGCTCACCGTGCAGCTGAGGATCGCCCAGACCGGCAAGGTGTCCGACACCGGGGCCTGGCGGTCGCTGCCGGAGCAGGACTTCGACCTGACGGTCACCGAACAGGACGGCTTCCTGGTCTACACCTGGGTGCTCAAGGAGGGCCGTACGGTCCCCGTGGGCGAGTGGGTGTTCGCCGGGCAGTACAACCACGACCACGGCGGCCGGGACGCCGACGGCGACAGCTATGTCATCACGGGCCGGTCGGACGGCAAGGCCCGCACCCTCGGCAGCGGTTTCGCCGCCGAGGACACCTCCGGCGGCGCCTCGTAGGGACCGCGCGCCCCGCCCGTACGGGGCGCGCGGAAAAAATTCCGGAACGGCGGCAACCCTTTCCCCACCGGTGGCGACCTGAGAGCGCAGGAGTCACCACCACCCGAGGAACCGGCACATGACTGCTTCCGCTGAACCGCGCACCCGGCACCGCCGCCGCGTCACCGGGCGACGGGCGCTGATCGCGGGCTCCACCGCCCCGGACCTCACCGGCGCGGCGCGCGTGACCACGCCGCTGCCGGCCCCGGTGGGAACCGCCTGCGGGTTTTCGTCATCTGCCCGCACGCACCAGTGACACAACCCGCACCGAGCGACGGAGAACGGACCGTGAGCACGCACAGAAGACGACCTCTCACGCGGCGACGCGTGCTCGGGGCCTCCGCCGTCGGGGTGGCCGCCACGGGCGCCGCAGTCGCGGGCGGCGCCGGACTGCTCTCGTCCGCCTCGGCGGCCGCGTTCGGCTACCGGGACGACGGCCGCGACTACGTCGTGGACACCGGTTCCTCGCTCGTCTTCAAGGTCTCCAAGACCACCGGCGACCTCACCTCCCTGGTCTACCGTGGCAAGGAGTACGAGGGTTACGGCGGCAGGCACTCGCACGTGGAGTCCGGCCTCGGCGCCTCCACGGTGACGATCAGGCAGTCGGGGTCCACGATCCTGATCAAGGTGGTGCACGGCCCGATCACCCAGTGGTACGCGGCCCGCAACGGCGAGAACAACATCTACCTGTGGACGGACAAGGCGGACGCGTCCTTCACCGCCACCCGCTACATCGTCCGCCTCAGGCCCGGCATGTTCCCCAACACCGGCTCGGACTCCTGGATCGAGGCCTCCGACACCGTCATCGAGGCCGGGGACGTCTGGCGGCGCGCCGACGGCACCACCCACTCCAAGCACTACTCGGGCAAGCGGACCGTCGACTACGACCACGTCGGCTTCACGACGGGCTCGGTCGGCCTGTACCTGGTCCGCTCGAACCACGAGAAGGCCTCCGGCGGCCCCTTCTACCGCTCGCTGCTGCGCCACTCCAACGACAAGGGCGCGGGCCTCTACGAGATCCTGCACTACAACGAGGCCCAGACCGAGCCGGAACGGTTCGGCCTCCAGGGCCCGTACGTCCTCGCCTTCACCGACGGCGGCGCGCCCTCCCCGTCCCTGGCCGCAGCCGGCCTCGACACCGCCTGGGTGGACGGCCTCGGCATCACCGGCTGGGTCGGCAGGGCCGGCCGCGGCAGGGTCGCGGGCGTGGGCCTGAAGGGCATGGACGCGCGGTATCCGTACACCGTCGGCTTCGCAGCCCCGGACGCCCAGTACTGGACGAGGGCGGCGGCCGATACGGGCGCGTTCTCCTGCAAGGGGATGCTGCCGGGGACGTACACCCTGACCGTCTTCAAGGGCGAACTGGCGGTCCTCACCCGGCAGGTGAAGGTGACCGCGGGCACCACCACCAGCCTGCACACCCTGACGATCACCGGCGACCCCTCCACGGCCAAGACCGTCTGGCGCCTCGGCGACTGGGACGGCACGCCCGGGGAGTTCAAGAACGCCCGGCTCATGACCTACGCGCACCCCTCCGACGCCCGCGCGGCGAAGTGGACCGGCAACGTCACGATCGGCGGCGCGGACCCCGCCCCGTCCTTCCCCGCCTACCTGTGGAAGGACGTCAACGACGGCGTGCTGGTCTACTTCAGGCTGACGAAGGAGCAGGCGGCGGCCGCCCACACCCTGCGCATCGGCGTCACCGACGCGTTCGCGGGCGGCCGCCCGCGCATCGGCGTGAACGACTGGGTCTCCGCGGTCCCGGCGGCGGTCGCCCAGCCCTCGACCCGTTCCCTGACCACGGGGTCCTACCGGGGCAACAACCACACCTTCACGTACCAGGTCCCGGCGACCGCCTGGAAGACGGACGTCTCGCAGGAGAACGTCCTCAGGATCAGCATCGTCAGCGGCTCGTCCGGCACGGCGTACCTGAGCCCGGGCACGTCCTTCGACTGCATCGATCTCCTCGCCTGAAAAGGACTTGCCGGCTTCAGCCCCTCTGCGGCCGGCAATCGGGAAAGCCCCCGTCGCTGGAACCCGACGGGGGCTTTTCCCGCATTCCTCAGTTCATCGGGGACCCGATGGCGGGGGAACCCGTGGTGAGAAAGGCCGTCGCCGGCAACGCGCCGTCCGACTTTCGCGCACCGTACGCGGAAGTCGCGTCCGTGGAAAGGAACTTGGGAACCGTCACGCCACTGTCCCAGTTGTTCGCGGCGGACACCGCCGAAGATCCCGGCTTCGACGATCCGCCTTTGTCGCCGACCGCGAGATTCCGGGTGAGGCGCGCCTTGCCGGTGGCGAAAGAGAATCCCGCCTTTGCATTGGAGTACGCCGTGTTGCGGTAGAGCACGATCGCGCCCGTGTTGGCGTTCTCGGTGAATCCGTTGCCCGTGTTGTCCCAGGCCGCGTCGTGGTGGACGACGTGCGCGACCGAGACGCCCCCGCCGCCCAGCTCGAACCCGTTGCCGTCGCCCTCGAACGCCGGGTCCCCCCAGCGGTTCCTGCCGTTGCCGAAGGCCCAGCTGTGCTCGATGGTGACCGGCGTGGAGAACTGCCAGAGTTCCAGCCCGTCATCCGCGTTGTCGTCCAGCCGCGCGCCGGTGACCTTGTTGCCGCTGCCGGAGCCGAACTTGATGGCGATGCCGTCCGCGTTCTGCCCGTGCCCGGCCGCGTCGTAGTTGCCGTGACTGTCCAGGTTCTGCACGAGGTTGCCGACCGTGCCGTCGCCGCGCAGGGTGAACCCGGAGTCGCCGTTGTCCGCGGTGACGAGGTTCTTGAAGACCCCGCCGGTGGAGGAGGTGACGACCAGGCCCTGGGCCGGGGAGTTCTGGAAGGTGAGGTTCTGGACGGTCCAGTAGCTGCCGTAGATGCCGGTGAGCCAGGAGCCGTCGGGCAGCTCGGAGCCGTCGATCCGCACCTTCTCGCGGCCGTAGGCCTGGAGCGTGATGCGCGCCGCGCTCGTGCCGCTGGCCGTGGAGGTGAGGGTGGCCGTCGGACGGTAGGTGCCGCCCCGGACCTGGATGACCGTGCCGGCGACCGCGTTCTTCACGGCCGCCTCCAGCTGCGCGGTGGTGGAGACGGTGACGGTGGCGGACGCGGCCCGGGCGCCGCCGCCCGACAGGCCGAGGTAGACCCCGCCGCCCCCCGAGGCGAGCGCCACGGCGGCGGCGATCGAGAGGGTGCGCGCCTTGCGGTGGCGTCCGGTACTCAAACGCACGGGTGTTCCTTTCAACAGGGGCTGCCGGGAGGAAGCGGGCCGGAGGGGCCGCCCCGGCCCGCTTCCGCACATCAGTCGCCGCCGCGACCGGAAAGGGTTGCCGGGCCGGACGGAGGAGACCGGCGGAAATTTCGCTGCCCCCGCGCTGCACGGGCGGGAGCTGTACGGCGGGCGGCCCCTGGTCCGAGGACGGCACCCGAGGGAGGACTACCGCGTGGCGTACGCGACGGGACCGTCCCCGCTGGGCCCGTGGACCGAGCGGGGGACGATCCCGTCCGAGCGTCCCGAGTACGGTCTCAGCTGACGAAGTACGTCGGGTTGGGCAGCTTGTACCGCCGGTCCGCGTAGCCGCCGTCGAGGTCGGAGTACTGGTCGCCGAAGGTGGCGACGATCTCGTACCCGAGGTCGTTCTCGATGTGCTTGCGGGTGCCCGCCTTGTACTGGACGGTGGTGCAGGTCCAGTTGTTCGGGGTGGCGCAGGCGCTCAGGTAGGACGGCGGGTTGGCCGCGTCCTTGAGGAACATGTGGGCGGCGTCGAGGTTGACGTCGGCGCCGACCTTCTTCAGGTTCGCGACGGCGGAGACGCGCTGGGACTCCTTCAGGCCCGAGTTGTAGAAGACCTCGACGCCCTGGGACTCGGCGTACTGCACCAGCTCGGGGCTGCCGAAGACCGCCGGACGGTCTGCCTTCGCCACGTACTCGGCCCAGGTGGCGGAGTTGTAGGTGTAGTTGGTCTTCTTCTCGTAGTCGAGGCTGAGCAGCAGCGTGTCGTCGATGTCGAAGACGACCGCGGGCTTCTCGCCGTGGTGGCGGGCCTTGCGGGCCGCCTTGTCGATGTACTTCCGCGCGGACTTGTCGATCGCCGCGAGGTCCTTGGCGTACGGGCTGGTCGGCGAGGCCTGGTACACGCCGTTCGCGTCCGCCGTGGTGCCGTAGTAGGTGTCGATGTCCTTCACCAGGAGCCCGATGTTGTAGGGCTCGTGCGTGGAGTTGGCCGTGGACTGGCCGGCCGTGGCCGCGCCGGCGCCGTAGAGGGCGGCACCGGCGAGGGCACAGGCGGCGACGGAGGCCGCGATGCGCAGTGACTTATGCATGACAGGTTTCTACGCGCGTCACGCCGCCGGGCGCGAGACCCGTTGCCCGATCGATACCCGTTCGGCGGGCAAAAATCGGGTCAAGCGCCCGGTTGGCCCAGTGGCGGGTCGGTGGCGGCGGTGGCGGGCCGGTCGGGGATCAGTCCATCGTCGCCCCGATCGTCGTCGACCCCGTCGTCAGGAACGTCGTGGCGGGCAGAGTCCCGCTGGAACCGCGGGCGTTGTACGTCGTGGAGGCGTTCGTCGACCTGAAGGCGGGCGTCGGGACGCCGCTGTCCCAGTTGTTGCCGGCCGAGGTGACCCTCGAGCCCTTGTTGACCGCGCCGCCGCCGTTGCCCACCGCGAGGTTCCTGCCGAGCCTGGCGGAGCCGGTCGCGAAGTAGTAGCCCCACTTGCTGTTGGCGTAGGCGGTGGTGCGGTTGAGGACGATCGCCCCGGTGTTGGAGTTCTCGGTGAAGCCGTTGCCCGCGTTGCCCCACGCGGCGGAGTTGTTGACGACGTGCGCGACGACCTCGCCGTCGCCGCCCAGCTTGTAGCCGTTGCCGTCGCCCGCGAACGCCGGGTCCGACCAGCGGTTGACGCCGTTGCCGAAGGACCAGGTGTGCTCGATGGTGACGGGCGAGGAGAAGGACCAGAAGTCGATCCCGTCGTCCGCGTTGTTGTAGAGGCGGGCGCCGGTGATCAGGTTGCCGGAACCGGAGCCGAACTTCACGGCGACCCCGTCGGCGTTCTCGCCGTGGCCTGCGGCGTCGTAGTTGCCGTAGGAGTCGATGTTCCGGACGGTGTTGTTGACCGTGCCGTCCCCGGTGAGGGTGAAGCCCGAGTCGCCGCCGTCGATGGTCTTGATGTTGTTCCAGACCGTGCCGGTGCAGGACTGGCAGACCACCGCGCTGTCCGGGGAGTTCTGGAAGGTGATGTTCGAGACGTTCCAGTAGTCGGCGGTCAGCTTGAAGATCCAGTCGCCGTCGGGGAGCGAGGAGCCGTCGATCCTCACCGTCTCCGAGCCGTACGCGGTGAGCGTGATCGGCGAGGAGGAACTGCCGTTGGCGGTGGACTGGAGGGTGGCCGTCGGGTAGTAGGTGCCGCCCCGGACCTGGATGACCGTGCCCGCGGTGGCGTTCCTGATGGCGTTGGACAGGGCGGTGGAGTTGCTGACGACCACCGTGGCGGCCTGCGCCTGGGCCGGGAGGACGGCGAGACCTGCGCCGAGGGCGAGGGCCGCGCCGAGCGCGAAGGCGGTGCGACGAGACATGGCGTGCGGGTCCTTTCTCGTGTGGGGAGAGGAGAGAGGTGGTGCGGTGGTTCACCGGACGCGGTCGAGCCAGTCCCCGAGGTAGGTCCGTCGCGTATGGAGGGCTGCCTCCTCCGCCGTGAGCCGGGGCCGGTTCTCGGGTACGGAGATCTCCGCGCCGGGGCCGGAGTTGGCGTGCTCGCTGAAGCGCATGGTCTGCCAGGGGTGGGCGTCCCGCATGTTCGTGTAGGGGGCGGTCGCGTCGATGCCGGGGCCGATCCAGGTGTCCCGGACGACCAGGGAGGGCCAGGCGGTCGTCTCGTACGACGGCACCCAGGGCCGGGCGATCTTGTACGCGGCGTCCTCGGCGGCGGAGGTGATCCGGGAGCCGAGGGCCAGGAAGCCGTAGGGGTTGGCCCGGGCGGTGGAGGGGGCGAAGACCATCCCCTTGGGGGTGAAGGTCACGTCCCGCTCCAGGGTGTGGAAGCGGCAGCCCTCGAAGACGGCCCGGGCCCGCCCGAAGACGAAGTCGACGTCTCCCTCGATGTGGCAGTGGCGGTAGTACTGCCGGTCGAAGGCGTCGAGCGCGGTGGTGTCCGCGAAGAGGGTGTCCTGGTGGGCGAGGAGGCGCACGTTCTCGAAGTGGCTGCGGTCGCCGGTGACATGGGCGGCGACCGCCTGGGTGCCGGTGATGTCCGGATGGTCGGCGCGCAGCCAGTCGTTGGCGAGGGTGAGGCCGTGGACGGTGAGCCCGGGGGCGGCGGAGGTGAAGGTGGCGGAGCCCGCCGTGCCGTGGGTGCCCGAACCGTCGGGCCTCGGCGTCCCGCCCGCGTTGTCGTAGACGATCACGGCGGCACGGGGGTCACGGCTCGCGCCGCACAGGGTCAACTCCCCTTTGTCGGCAGTGATGTTCACGACTTCGCGGTAGGTCCCCGGGTGCACGACGATCGTCCAGCCGGGGCCGTCGGCCGTGTCCACCGCCGCCTGGACGGAGTCGCCGGGACGGACGTCGAGGATGCGGCGGGACCCTGCGTGGGCGGGGGTGGTGCCGAGCAGTGCGGCGCTGGTGAGGCCCGCCAGGAGGGTGCGTCTGCACAGCGACATCTCAGCACTCCCCCCGCCAGGGCTCCCAGTCACCGAGGTAGGTCTGCCGGGTCGCCGACGCGGCCTGTCCGTCGGTGAGTTGCGGGCGGTTCTCGGGGACGGTGACCTCGGCTCCCGGGCCGGTGTTGCGGTACTCGGCGAACCGCTGGTTCTGCCAGGGGAAGGAGGCCGACATGGCGGTGTAGGGGGCCACCGCGTCGAGGCCGGCACCGAGGTGGGTGTCCCGGACGGTCAGCGAGGGCCGGGCGGTGGGGGCGGAGCTGGGCACCCAGGGGCGGGCCAGCTTGTAGCAGGCGTCCGGGGCCTCGCTGCTGATCCGGCTGCGGGTCACCAGGTAGCCGCGCGGGTTGGCGCCCGCCGTGGAGGGGGCGAGGACGAACCCGTAGGGGGCGGATGCCAGGTCGGTGCGGTTCAGGGTGCGGAAGTGGCAGTGCTCGTAGACGGCGGTGGCCCGGCCGAAGACGACGTCGACGTCGCCCTCGACGTAGCAGTGGGCGTAGTACTGCCGGGCGAAGGCGCTCAGGGCGATCGAGTCGGCGTACAGCGTGTCCTGGTGACCGAGGAAGCGGCAGTGGTGGAAGGCGGAGCGGTCGCCCTGGACCTTGATGGCGACGGCCTGGGTGCCGGTGATGTCGGGGTGGTCGGCGCGCAGCCAGTCGTTGGCGAAGGTGATCCAGCGGGCGGTGAAGCCGGCGGCCTGCACGGTGGTGGTGGCCGAGCCGGTGGTGCCGTGGGTGCCGCCGCCGGGTTTGGGGGTGCCGGCCGCGTTGTCGTGGACGATGACGACGGCCCGCGGGTCCTCGGCGGCGCCGATCCAGGTGGCCTCGGTGCGGGTGGTGTCGAGGACGACCGTCTCGCGGTAGACGCCCGCGGCGAGGACGAGGGTCCAGCCGCTGCCGGTGGTGGCGGCGACGGCGTCGCGGACGGTGCCGAAGTCGCCCCGGCCGAGCGGGTCGACGTACAGGGTCCGGGGGGTGAGCCGGGCGGCCGGGCTGCCGTGGCGGCCGAAGGGGCCGCGTCGGCCGCGGGCGGCCTGCGCGGGCGTGGCGGCCGGCCCCAGGGCGGCCACCGTGCCGCCGGTCACGGCGAGGAACCGCCGTCGGGAAAGGGAGGGCATGCGGGTGCTCCTTGGCGGGGTGCGGCGGTGCGCAGTGGTGCGGGGCGGGGGCCGGGCGGCGGCGGGGTGCCGCCGCTGCGGCCCTGGAGGGCGGAGCGATCAGCCCAGGCGTCCCGCGCCCGCGCCGCAGTCGACGATCCGGGGCACGGACCGCGTGGGGTCGACCTCGGTGCGCAGGGTCGGGGTCCAGCCCGCGCCGGACTGGAGGACCTCGCCCGGGATCTGGGCGTTGTGGACGGCGATCAGGTCGGTGGCCGTGCCGTTGACGTAGTTGTCGGCGGCGGTCAGCGGCGAGATGTTCCAGCGCTTGAGCACTTTGGCCGCGCTGACCCCCTCGGGAAGGGTGAACGCGTTGTGCTCGGCGACGAGCCGGGACTCCTTGCCGATGCCGAAGCTGTAGGAGTAGTCGCCGTTCGCGACGAAGTGGTTGTTGTAGGAGTCGACCTGGCCGAAGCGGACCCGGGGGGCGCGCTCGACCAGGTTCGAGAACCGGTTGTGGTGGAAGGTCACCTTCAGGTGGCCCCGGTCGCCCGCCGCGGTCGACTCGCTGTCGCTGTTGCCGATGAGGATCGTCTTGTCGTGCTCGGTGAAGACGTTCCAGGAGGCGGTGACGTAGTCGGCGCCGCGCACGATGTCCAGCTCGCCGTCGTGCTGCTGGTACAGCATCCCGAAGTAGGTGGGGGCGGCGCTGTCGGGGTGGGAGCCGTCGGTGAAGGTGTTGTGGTCCAGCCAGACGTGGGTGGCCCCGTACACCACGGCGGTGTCGTACTCGGAGTTCCAGTTGCCGTGGGCGCCGTCGGTCGGGTCCCACTGCGGGAAGCAGTCGATCGGCGACTCGAAGGACAGATTGCGGATGATCACGTTGTCGACGGCCTTGATCTGGAGGCTGACGCCCTTGAATCCGGCGCCTCGGCCGATGCCGACGAGGGTGGTGTGGGAGGGGATGATCACCTTGATCGCCTTGTCCTGGTCGGCCTGCGAGACGCGGCGCAGTCCCTCGGGGCTGTCGTCGGGCTCGGCGCTGAGATCGGTGTCCAGCCCCCATGCCTGCGGCGAGTACTTCGCCAGGTAGGCGTCGAAGTCGTAGCCGGGCGCGGCGAAGGCGTCGCAGCCCTCGGCGACGGCGTCGATGACGCCCTTCACCTTGATGATCTTCGGGGCGGAGCCGCCGGCCGCGAGGGCGTCCTTGAACCCGGCCCAGGTGGTCACGGTGGAGACGTGCTCGGCGTCGGCGGCCGATCCGCCCGTGGTGCCCGTCCCGTACGAGGCCCAGCCGTCGTTCGCGGCGAGGACCTGCCGGCCGAGGTCGCGCGGGCCGGCGTGGGCGGACGCGGTGCCGGTGAGGGACAGCACCAGCGCGGTGCAGCCCACCAGTGCACCAATGATGCGTGCATGACATTCCTGTGTACGCACTGTGCGGTTCTCCTCCTGCTCAGGGCTCCTGCTGACGGCAGTTGCTACGGCTCTTGCTGACGGCTCTCGCTGACGGCTCTCGCTCACGACGGGTCGGGCCAGGTGATCCAGGACGCCGGGATCTCGTCGTGCAGCCGGACCACGTCCCGCGGTCCGAGCACCCGGGTCCGCAGCAGCTCCCGAGCGGCGAGCCGCGCCACGGCGATCGCGCCCGGCGGATTGACATGCGTGTTGTCCTGCTCGGTGCCGGTCCAGTTGAAGTAGGTCTTCGTCGCCTCGACACCCAGCTCCTGCCAGAGCGCCAGCGACAGCGCCTGGAGGTCGAGCAGCGCCACGCCCTCCTCCTCGGCGAGGGCCCGCATGGCCGCCGGGTACTCCCCGTGGGTCGGCAGCGCGTTCCCCCCGGCGTCGAACCGCCGCCGCTCCACGGGCGTGGCGAGCACCGGCCGCGCCCCCTTCGCCCGGGCACCGGAGAGGTACCTCCGCAGGTAGTCCTGGTACGTCGTCCAGGGCTCGGTGGAGCGGGTGGGGTCGGCGGTCTTCTCGTCGTTGTGCGCGAACTGGACGATCAGCACGTCACCGGGCCTGATGGCGGCGAGGACGGCGTCCAGTCGCCCCTCGTCGACGAAGCTCTTGGAGCTGCGCCCGTTGACGGCGTGATTGCCTACGGGCAGACCGGACCGGAGGAAGAAGGGCAGCGCCATGCCCCACCCGGTCTCGGGCGCGGCGTCGGAGTACTTCTGGGCCGCGGTGGAATCCCCGGCGATGTAGAGCGTGCGGCGCCGGCCGTGGGCCTCGGCGGTACCGGCCGCGGCCGGCGAGAGGGGTACGGCGGCGAGGGCCGCCGAGGTGACCTGTCTACGGGTGAGAGACAACGAACGTCCACCTCATGTCTTCCGGGGGCGCGGGGCGGTTTCGGCATGCGGCTCCGCCGCGCGGGGCGCGACCGGCCACGACGGACCCGCAGCTCCCCGCGGACGAAGACCACCCGAGCTGTTACCCGTGGTTCTTCTTCCAGTCGGCCTGGGCGGCGTTCAGCTGCTCGGCCAGCGTGTCCAGGAAGTCCTTCGCGCTCATCTTGCCGAGCAGCACCTTCTGGAAGTTCGGCTCGTTGTCGGCCTTGGAGATCGTGTTCCAGTCGGGCAGGTAGTAGGGCAGCTGCACGATCTCCGTGCCGTCCCCCGACAGCGCCTCGGCGGCGAGCTTCGTGGGCTCCGAGGACCGCACCCAGCTGTCCTGCGCCGCCTCCAGGTTCGCCGGCACCTGCCCGGCCGTCTCGTTCCACTTGCTGTTCGACTCGTGGCCCGCGGCGAACTCGATGAACTTCCAGGCGGCGGTCTTGTTCTTGCTCGACTTGAACAGCCCCAGCCCGTCGACGGGGTTGGACACCTGCACACGCGTGCCGTCGTCCCGCGTCGGCGCGGGGATGCCCTTGAACTTTCCGGCGAGCGCCTTCTGGTGGTCGCCGAAGGAGCCGAGGTTGTGGCTCAGCATGCCGATGGTGCCGCTGTCCCACTGGGCGACCATCTTGGTGAAGTCGTTGTTGACGTCGGCGGCCGGGGTGTCCTTCTTGTACAGGCCGGTGTACTTCTCCAGCGCGGCCACGTTCTCGGGGTCGTTGACCGTGGTCCTGTCACCGCTCCAGAACTCGGTGATGCCGCTCTGCCCGTAGGTGGCGTCGAGGGCCTGGGCGATGGACCCGGCACCGCCGCGGATGGTGTAGCCGAACGCGTTCTCGCCCTTGTTCGTGAGCTTGTCGGCGGCCGTGTAGAACTTCGTCCAGGTCGTGGGCGCCTCCAGGCCCGCCTGCTGGAACAGGTCGGTGCGGTACCACAGGGTGCCGTTGTTGGCGGAGGTCGGCACGCTGTACGTCTTGCGGTCGCCCCCGGCCGCCTTGACGCTGTCCAGGAACTTGGCGTTGAGCTGGTCCTTCAGGTCGCTCTCGGCGAGGCGGTCGTCCAGCGGTTCGAGGGCGCCCTGCGCCGCGACCTCGGCGAGCATCGCGGTGCCCACCCCGCCGACGTCGGGCAGGCCGCCGCCCTGGATGGCGGTGTCGTACTTGGACTGGACGCTGTCGGCGGGGACCCCGACGTACTTCACCTTGATGTCCGGGTTCGCCTTCTCGAAGTCGGCGATGATCTCCTTCCAGATGTCGGTGCGGACGCCGCCGTTGTTGTCCCAGAAGGTGATCTCGCCCTTGCCCGAGCCGTCGCCTCCCTTGTCCCCCGCGCTGCCACTGCCGTCGTCACCGCAGGCGGTGGCGGTCAGCGCGAGCACGGAGCCCAGGGCGACGGCCAGTGCGACGCGCCTGCTTCTGCGGATGCTGCTGTTCATCGGATCTCCTCCGTGGAAACCCCGGCCTTCGGGCCGGGAAGAAAACAGACCCCTGCGGAGCGGGGCCGCCGAAGACCAGGCCCCACCAGGACCGACCGGTGTCTCCGCGCAACGGTTCGCCCGAGGTCACCGGCTGATGCGTCGACAGGTGAGGCGTGAAGATGCCGCTCGGCGTCCGGTCGGTCCAGCGGTCGGCGGCGGGCGCGGCAGCCGGGGAGGCCTCGGTGAAGAGCGGCGGGGCGGCAGCCCTCGCCTCGCCGGCCACGCCGAGGCCCAGGGCGGCGACGAGACCGGCGACCGCGGCCGGCGCCACGGCCGTCCTCGGCCGGGGACGCTGCCGGGACTGCGGCGGCCGCCGATCTCGGTAAGCGCTTGCCATGGAAGGGCGACATTGCGGCTCCCGACGGCGAGTGGGGGAGGGGTCAGAGCGGTCTGATCCGGAACTCCGTGAACGAGGCCGCCCGGTCCCGGAAGCGCAGCAGGTCCAGTGTCGTGTCGGCGGTCACTGGCTCACCGCCTTCCTGACCAGTGCCGTCGCCTCGTCGCGGCCGGGGCGGCCGTCGGCGGTCGGGCCCTGGTGGCGGACGTAGGTGCGTGCACCGACCCGGTCCTGGACGCCGACTTGTCCGACCCCGGCGTTCCGCCCAGAAGGTGTGCCCCTCGGCGTCGGGTACGGCTGCACCGACGCCGAGGTGGTGGAGGTGGCCGGCGGGGGCCTGTTCGGTGACCTGGGTGCCGGCCAGGGTGGTGACGGGATGCAGGTGGGGCCGCGGGGAGAGCCGGGCGGGCAGCTCGGGCCGGGCGACGCAGCGGCCGACCGGGCGGCCCGCGACACGCAGTACGACCGGCGCCTCGGGGGCTTGCGCCATCAGGTGCTCACCTCTTTCGGATGCACGGTCGTGAGCGCCCAGGGGGCGCCCAGTTCGGAGTAGAGGGCGAGGGTGTCGGCGGCGGCGGCGACCAGTCCGTCGATGCCGGGGACGGCCCTGCGGTCCTCGTCCTCCAGCAGCCGCCAGGTGTCCTGGCCGAGCTGGACGGGGTCGGGAGCGACCCGGATCGCCTCGACGACCCGCATGAACGCCTCGGTGTCGGCGGGCGGGACGAGCAGGCCGGTGCCGTCGGTGAGGTGCTCGACGAGGTTCTCCAGCAGGTCGGTGCAGCCGTACTCGAACTCCTCGGGGCCGTGGCCGGCGCGCTGGAGCAGGACGCGGTCCTGCTTGTACCAGTAGGTGATCCGGCCCCGGTCGCCGTGGACGACGACATAGGGGTCGTCGGGGTCCACGGCGCACAGGGTCGCGGCGACCACGATCGGCAGGCCGTCCGTGGTGGTGACGCGGACGCAGGAGGTGTCGTCGGACTCGATGGCGTTGGCGTGCGCCAGTTCCGTCTCGATGCCGGCGACGTCCTCGGCGCGGGTGGCGCCGGCCAGGGCGAGGGCGGTGGCGACGGCGTGCGCGAACGGGTTGGTGAGGGCGCCGTCGATGACGTCGACGCCGTTCAGCCGTCGCCTGCCGGCCCAGGGGGCCCGCCGGAAGTAGGCCTCGGCGCGGGCCCACGCCCCGGCGCCGCCGACCCCGCCGACCTCGCCGATCGCCCCGTCGGCGAGCAGCCGGCGGATGGCGGGCACGGCGTGCGAGCCCAGCGACTGGAAGCCGATCTGGCAGACCACGCCCGCCGCGGCGACCCCGTCGGCCATCCGGCGGAACTCGGCGTAGGACGGGGCGGGCGGCTTCTCCAGGAGCAGGTGCACGCCTCGGGCGGCGGCCGTGAGGGCCAGGTCGGTGTGGGTCGGGATCGGGGTGCAGATCACCGCGATCCGGGCACCGGTGGAGTCGAGGAGCGCGCCGAAGTCGGCGGACTGCTCGGGGGTGCCGAGGCCGTCGGGGATCTCGTCCGGGGTGAGCGGGGTCAGTTCGCACAGGCCCGCCAGCCGGACGATGCCCTTGTTCTGGAGGCGGTGGATGTTGTCCAGGTGCCAGCGGCCGTGGCCGCGCGCGCCCGCCAGGACGATGTCGATGGTCATGGGATTCTCCCTGCGCCCGCGCCGCGTGCCACCTCACGGTCGGCCACCGCGGCGCTGTCGATCTTCCCGTGCAGGGTAGGCGGCCGGCCGACGTCATGGGCGTCGTCGTCGGCGGCGCAGCCGGTGGTGCCGGCGCCGTAGGCCGCCCAGTCGTCGGGGGTGTGGGTGGCGCGGCCGATGTCCCGGGCCTCGGCGTGCGCGGGGGCGCGGAAGGCGCCCACCAGGACCCCCACGGAGGCGATCTGCCGGAGTCTCACCCCTTCACCGCCCCCGCGCTGAAGCCGGTGATCAGCCACTTCTGGATGAAGGCGAACACGATCACCACGGGGACGGCGGCGATGATGCCGCCCGCGGCGAGTGCGCCGAGGTCGACGCTGTCCGCGCTCATCAGGGTGTTCAGACCGACCGGAATGGTCTGCTTGGTCTGGTCGGAGAGGAACATCAGGGCGAAGAGGAAGTGGTTCCAGGCGTGCACGAAGGCGAAGGAGCCGACGGCGATGAGGCCGGGGCGCAGCAGGGGGAGGACGACGATGCGGAAGGCGGCGAGCCGGCCGCAACCGTCGACCCAGGCGGCCTCCTCCAGGGAGTAGGGCACGTTCCGGATGAAGCCGCTGATCAGGATCATCGACAGGGGCAGCTGGAAGACCGTCTCGGCGATGATGACGCTGCCCAGCGAGTTGATCATCTTCAGCTCGGCGAAGATCTGGAAGAGCGGGACCAGCAGCAGCGCGCCCGGGACGAACTGGGTGCAGAGCAGGGCCAGCATGAACCCGCGCTTGATCCTGAAGTCGAAGCGGGCCAGGGCGTAGCCGCCGGTCAGCGCGACGACGGTGGTGAGCAGCAGGGTGGCGACGCCGGTGAGCACACTGTTCTGGAAGTAGGTCCCGAAGTCGCGTTCGTTCCAGACCTTCTCGAAGTGCTCGAAGGTCATCGGCCAGGGCACGAGCGAGGTCGAGCCGGCCGGGCGGAACGCGAAGAGCAGGATCCAGTAGAACGGGATCAGGGTGAAGAGCAGGTAGATCGACAGGGGGACGTAGATCTGCCGGCGGGGGACCTCGTCCCAGGCGCGGTGCTTCCTGCGCGGCCGCTGGTCGGCGGCGGGGGTCACGGGCGCGGGTGCGGGTGCGGGAGTGACCTCGGTGGCCTCCTTGGTGATCACGTGCCTTCGCCTCCGAACTTGCTGAGCCGCAGATAGACCATCGAGCAGAAGAGCAGGATCACGAACGCCACCGTGGTGAGGGCGGACGCGTAGCCGAAGTCGTGGCCGTCGACCGAGGTGTTGGCGATGTAGAGCGGGAGAGTGGTGGTCTCCCCCGCCGGGCCGCCGCCGGTGAGCGTGTACAGCAGGTCGACGTTGTTGAACTCCCACACCGCGCGCAGCAGCGTGGACAGGACGATGGCGTCCTTCAGATGGGGCAGGGTGATGTACCGGAACTGCCGGAGGCGGCTCGCCCCGTCGACCTCGGCGGCCTCGTAGAGGTCCTTCGAGACGGACTGGAGGTCGGCGAGGATGAGGATCGCGAAGAAGGGGACCCCGCGCCACAGGTCGGCGACGATCGCCGCCGGGAAGACCGTGGAGGGGTCCGACAGCCAGCTGGTGCCGTACTCGCCGATGCCGGCGTCGGCGAGGTAACGGGTGATGCCGGTCTGGGAGTTGTAGAGGAGCACCCAGATCGCGGAGGTCAGCACGCCGGAGACGGCCCACGGGGAGAAGACCAGGGCCCGGCCCAGCGCCCGGCCGACGAAGGTCTGGTTGACGATCAGCGCCAGCGCCAGGCCGAACAGCAGTTGCAGCCCGACCTCGACGACGACCCACTGGGCGCTGAAGGTCAGGGTGTCCCAGAACTGCGGGTCGTCGGTGAAGGCGTGGACGAAGTTGTCGAAGCCCGCGTAGCCGTTCCGCCACGGCTTGGTGGGGTTGTAGTTCTGCAGGCTGTAGTAGAAGACGCTGATCACCGGGTAGGCGATGAAGCCCAGCATCAGCAGGGCCGCCGGCGCGATCAACAGGTACGGGAGCCTGCGGGGCGTCGCTGAGGCACGGCGCCGCCGGGGTGGCGCGGGCGGCTTCGCCACGGCTGCGGCTTGGGCCATGGACTGTTCTCCGTTCTCGGTCGCGTCGTGCAGGAAGCGCTTTCTCCATGGGCAGGGGTGTGCGCTGTCGTCCGGCCGGCGGGTCAGCCCGCGTAGGGGTCGGCGACTGTGCCCGGACGGGCCAGGAACGCGAAGTCGCAGCCGGTGTCGGCCTGGGTGATCTGTTCGTCGTAGAGCGCGCCGTAGCCGCGCTCGTAGCGGGCGGGCGGCGGGACCCACCGCGCCCTTCTGCGCTCCAGCTCCTCGTCGTCGACCTCGAGGCGAAGAACGCGCGCCTGCACGTCCAGGGTGATCGGGTCACCGCTCTCGACCAGGGCGAGCGGCCCGCCGACGTGCGACTCCGGCGCCACGTGCAGCACACAGGCGCCGTAGCTCGTGCCGCTCATCCGGGCGTCGGAGATCCTGACCATGTCCCGCACGCCCTGCTGGAGCAGGTGGTCGGGGATGGGCAGCATGCCGTACTCCGGCATGCCCGGGCCGCCCCTCGGACCGGAGCCCCGCAGCACCAGCACGCTGTCGGCGGTGATGCCGAGCTCCGGGTCGTCGATGGTGCGTTGCAGGGTGCGGTAGTCGTCGAAGACGACCGCGGGACCGGTGTGCTTGAGCAGGTGCGGCTCGGCGGCGATGTGCTTGATGACCGCGCCGTCCGGGCACAGGTTGCCGCGCAGTACGGCGACCCCGCCCTCGCTCGCGACCGGGTGGTCGCGGGGCCGGATCACGTCGTCCTGGTGGACCCGGGCGCCGGCGATCTGCTCGCGCAGGGTGTCGTGGGAGACGGTCGGCCGGTCGAGGTGGAGCAGGTCCGGGATGCGGGAGAGGAAGCCGGGCAGGCCGCCCGCGAAGTGGAAGTCCTCCATGAGGTACTTACGGCCGCCGGGGCGGACGTCGGCGAGCACGGGGACCGTGCGGGCGATGCGGTCGAAGTCGTCGAGGGTGAGGCGGACCCCGGCCCGGCCGGCCATGGCGATGAGGTGGATGACGGCGTTGGTGGAGCCGCCGAGGCCGAGGACGGTGGTGACGGCGTCCTCGAAGGCCTCCGCGGTGAGGATCTCGGAGAGGACGCGCCCCCGGTGGACCAGTTCGACGATCGTCAGTCCCGCCCGCGCGGCCATCCGGTCGTGTCCCGCGTCCACGGCCGGGATGCTCGACGCCCCCGGGACCGTCACGCCCAGCGCCTCCGCGGCCGCCGTCAGCGTGGACGCCGTCCCCATCGTCATGCAGTGGCCCGGTGAGCGCGCGAGGCCGTTCTCCAGCTCGGCCATCTCGCAGTCGCCGATGAGGCCGGCGCGCTTGTCGTCCCAGTACTTCCACATGTCGGTGCCGGAGCCGAGGACCTCGTTGCGCCAGTGCCCCGGCAGCATCGGCCCGGCGGGCACGAAGACGGTGGGCAGGTCGACGCTGGCCGCGCCCATGAGCAGCGCGGGGGTGGTCTTGTCGCAGCCGCCCATCAGGACCGCCCCGTCGACGGGGTAGGAGCGCAGCAGCTCCTCGGTCTCCATGGCGAGCAGGTTGCGGTAGAGCATCGGGGTCGGCTTCTGGAAGGTCTCGCTGAGCGTGGAGACCGGGAACTCCAGCGGGAAGCCGCCCGCCTGCCAGACGCCCCGCTTGACCGCCTGCGCACGGTCACGGAGGTGCACATGACAGGGATTGATGTCCGACCAGGTGTTGAGGATCGCGATGACCGGCTTGCCGAGGTGCTCCTCGGGGAGGTAGCCGAGCTGGCGGGTGCGGGCGCGATGGCTGAAGGAGCGCAGGCCGTCGGTGCCGTACCACTGGTGGCTCCGCAGCTCCTCGGGCCGCTTGCGGGGAAGATCGTCGAAGCGCTTCACAGGGCCCACCCCGCGACGATGGCGGCGACCTCGGCACGCTCGCTCTCGGGCAGTGCGCGGCTCGGCGGGCGGACCTCGGCGCGGCACAGGCCCAGGGAGGCAAGGGCCGCCTTGACCACCGTGACATTGTCGGCGGACCCGTTGGCGGCCCGCAGCTCCTCGAAGCGGCGGATCTGCTCCCAGACCTTCATGGCCGCCGGATAATCTCCTGATCGAAGCGCTTCGATCATGTTCAGCGAAACGGCGGGGGCGACGTTCACCAGCCCCGAGGTGAAGCCGGTGGCGCCCGCCGAGAAGTAGGAGGGGGCGTAGGGCTCGGCGAGCCCGGCCACCCAGACGAAGCGCTCCAGACCCGCGTCCCGGGCGAAGGCGGCGAAGCGGGCCGCGTCCGGGACGGCGTACTTCACGCCGATCACGTGGGGGCACGCGTCGGCGAGTTCCGCGAGGCGGTCGCCGTGCAGCTGCGCGTTGCGGATGTACGGGACGACGCCCAGCTCGGGCACGGCCTCGGCGATGGCCCGGTGGTAGTCGACCCAGCCGCGCTGGGAGACGTACGGGTGGACGGGCTGGTGCACCATGACCATCGCCGCGCCCAGCTCCCGGGCGTGCCGGGCGGAGGCGACGGCGGTGGGCACGTCGTGCCCGACCCCGACGAGGATCGTCGAACGGTCCCCCGCCTCCTCCACCGTCAGTTCCGTCACCAGCCGCCGCTCCTCGGGGGTGAGCGCGTAGAACTCGCCGGTGTTGCCGTTCGGCGTGAGCGTGGTGATCCCGCCGTCGAGCAGCCGGCGCAGGAGGGCCCGGTGGGCGGCCCGGTCGACACCGCCGTCCCCGGCGAACGGGGTCACCGGGATCGCCACCACGTCGGCCAGGGCCGCACGCTGGGTCTCGAACGCCACGCCGCTCATCCCTGGCCTTCCTGGTGCGCCGCCTCGGGGAACGCTCGTTCGACGAAGGACGCGATGTGGGCGTGCAGGGCGCGGGCCGCGCCGTCGGCGTCGCCGTCGAGGGCGAGCCGCAGGATCTCCCGGTGCTCGCCGGCCTCGCGCTCCCAGGAGGGCGAGGCGGCCCAGGCGACGGCGGAGACCAGGGCGGCCTGGTCACGGACCTCGTCGAGCATCCGGCCGAGCAGCGGGTTGCCGCAGGGCAGGTACAGGGCGCGGTGGAACTCCCGGTTCGCGAGCGAGCGTTCGGCGGTGTCGGCGGCGCCGTCGGCCCGGGCGAGGGCGTCCCGGGCGGCGTCCAGCGAGGCCCCGCGCCGGACGGCCCGCTTCAGCGCCTCGGGCTCCAGCAGCAGCCGGACGTCGTAGACCTCGCGCGCCATGTCCGCGTCCACCATGCGCACCGTGACGCCCTTGTACTGGCTCATGACGACCAGTCCGGTGCCGGCCAGGGTCTTGAGCGCCTCTCGCACCGGCGTCTTGGACACCCCGAACCGTGCGGCGAGCTCGGTCTCCACCAGGGCCTGCCCCGGCGTCAGCTGCCCGGTGAGGATGCGGCGTTTGATCTCCTCCAGCACGTACTGCGTGCGGGAGGGGATCGGCGTGGGCACAGAGGTCATGCGCGCCTCTCGGATCTCAGATCTCGGATCGGATCTCACATATCGCGTCTCATATATGACGTACGAAGTGCGACGCGTTGAAGGTAGGAGGCCCGCCGTGTGCCGTCAATGCTTCCGGCAGAGGGAAGTTGAGGTGACCGCGACGCCCGGCTCAGAAGGGGATGGTCTCGCCCTCGCGCGCGGTGCGGGTCGGTCCGCCGAAGACCGCCGCGGCCCGCGCGGTCGCCTCCTCGCGGGTGAGCGTGGGCCCGACATGGGTGATGAACAGTTCGCGCACACCCGCCTTGCGGGCCGCCTCACCGGCGCCCTCCGGAGTCAGGTGCACCTGTTCGCTTTCGCCATGCCGGTCGACGTCCGCCTCGCAGAGGAACAGGTCGGCGCCGGAGGCGGTCTCGGTGAGCGCGTCGCACGGGCCGCTGTCCCCGGAGTACACGAAGACGCTCCCCTGGCTCTCGGCGCGCAGGGCGTACGCCTCGGTGCCGTGCGCCACCGCGCGGGAGGTGAGGCGTACGTTCCAGTGCCGGACGGTGTGGCCGTCGTACAGGGGCCGGAAGTCGAAGACCTCGCTCAGGAACCGGATGTCCGGCCGCCCGAAGAACCCGGCCAGGCGCCGGGCGCAGTCCATGGGGGCGTACACCAGGATGGGCACCGGCGGGGTCAGGCCGCCGTAGGCGAACGCGTAGGCGGCGGAGAGCAGATCGGCGCTGTGGTCGGCGTGGAGGTGGGAGATCCAGATCGCCGTGAGCCGTTCCGGATCGGTGTGCCGCTGCAACTCGGCAAAGGTTCCGGGGCCCGCGTCCACCCAGATCTCGGCGCTCCCGCCGCGCAGCAGATAGCCCGAGCACGGGCGCCCCGGACGGGGGTGCGGGGAGGCGGTGCCGAGGACGGTGAGACTCAGGGGCATGGTGGGGAGCGTACGGTCCGCCCCCGCCGCGCGGGCCCGGATCGCGGAGGTCTACGGCATCCGTACAGCACCGTCTACGGCCCCCTACGGCCCGCGACGACCCCCTGCGGCCCGCCGGGGCCTCTCTCGGCGGTCACCCCCGCGGCCGGCCCGGGTCCCGTCCGCTCAGGCCGACCGCCCGGTCCAGCAGGGACGCGTCCTCCGGTACGGGCACCACGGGCCCGAAGATCCCGCCCCCGCGGCTCGGATCGTCGGCGGCGGCGCACAGGAAGGCGTACGTCGCCTCCAGCGCGGCCGGGTCGGGGGTGTACTCCTGGCCGGTGGCCCGGGCGAGGTCCCAGCCGTGGATCACCAGCTCGTCGGCGGCGACGGCTCCGGCGACCGCGCCGGGCAGGTCGATGCCACCCGCGCGGGTCGTCCCGGTCCAGGCGGCGGGGTCCCGCCAGGCCTCGGCCAGTTCGTCGAGCACCCGGGGCAGCTCGGTGCGCCAGCCGGGAGCGAGCCGGGGCACGGAGTCGGTCGGCGGAGTGTCGGTGGTGGCCCCCAGGTCCTTGCGCGCGGCGTCCCGGAAGGCGGCGGCGAGCCCGGCCAGATGCCCGAGCAGGGTGCCCACGGGGTACGCGGGGCAGGGTGTGCCGTCCGTGAGCTGCTCGTCCCGGACGGCCGCCGCGAGACGGGCCACGATCCGGGTCTGGGGGCCGAGGTCGAGGAGGCCGGTCGGGGTGCCGGTCGTCGCCGCGTCGGTCGTGGTCGCGTCGGTGGTTTTCGTGGTGGTCGTTTTCGTGTGGGTCGTGTGGGTCATGGAGGGTGGACCGGACGGGGCGCGAGAACTCATCGCGGCCCGGCCCGCCGCCGGTCGGCGCCCCCGGTGGTCAGCGGGCCGCCAGTGCCTCCTGTACGGCGGTCAGGTCGGCGTCCGAGGCCAGGCCCGCGTGGTACAGCCGGATCTCCGTCGCCCCCAGCTCACGCGCGCGTGCCGTGTCCTCGGTGAGCGTGCCGGGGCTGCCGCCCATCCCGGAGACGATGCCGAGGTTCGCGGCGATCACGGCGTCCGCGCGGCCCCGCACGGCGAAGGGGGTCAACAGGCCCGGCCCGCCCGCGCACGGCACCACGACACCGTCCGCGACGGAGAGGACGTGCCCGGGGTCGACACCGGCGTTGGCGCCCACGTGGTGGGTCACCGGGTCGGCATGCAGCAGCACCTGGAAGCCCTCGGGGGCGGCCGCGCGGACGGCGGCGACCGCGCTCTCCTGGAGCGTGCGGGCGGTGCCGTCGCGCCACGCGCGCGTGGCTGCCGCCGTCTCCTCCCCCAGCAGCTTCTCGACGCCCGCCCAGCCTCCGTCGTCCGGCGCCCCGCGCCACAGCGGCTCCAGCGCCTCGCGCACGGCGGCGGCGAGCGCGTCGGCGTCCAGGCCCTGCTCGCCGTAGCCGGTCCGGCAGGCGGGGCAGAAGCAGAGCGCCATCAGGTACTGGCCGGCGTCACCGAGGCCGACCCCGCCGGTCTTGTCGTGGGCGTGCAGATGCTGGAGGCCGTACCAGCCGAGGGACTCCAGCTCGGTGCCGCGCGCGCCGGGGCGGACGGCGGCCTCGGCCGCGAGGTCGACGAGGTACGCGCGCGTGGCGGGCTGGGCGATGCACGGCGCCCAGGGGTAGCGGTCGCCGTAGGCGTTGACGACGGAGGTGTCCGGGCGGTCGGCGCCCAGCCGGGAGTTGTGCGCGAGCACCACCCAGCTGTGCACCTCCAGGCCGGCGGCCGCGAGGGCCTCGGCGGCCCGGCCGTAGGCGTCGCCGGGCGCCCAGTCGCCGGCCGGGTACGGGCGCAGCTCCCGCCCCTCCCAGCGGGCGTCCGCCGGGTACAGGACGGCCGCGTGCTCGGCGGTGACGATACGGTGGCGCGGGTGGCGGGGGGTGAGGGCGCGGGTGGAGTGGTAGGCGGCGGCCAGGGTCACCTGCTCCACGCCGAGGGAGGCGATCCGGGCGGGGGCCGCGGGATCGCCGTTGACGTCCCAGGGGTAGACGAACGTCGACGCCTTCACCTGTTCTCCTCCTCCAGGAGCGCGTGGCCGCACTCGATCAGCCGCGCGACTGCTTGACGTGATCATCGTCCGGTTCGCTCAGCGGCGGGCGGACTTCGCCGACATCGAGGCCGCCGAGCCGGACGCCCGCCTTGGCGAGGGAGACGGCGTGGAGAAGCCGTCGAGCAGACGGTGGACGGTGGCGTGGTCGCCGGTGGTGAGCGCCCGAGCTGTGCATGCTTCTGATGGGAGTTTATGTTTATGAACACACGTCACGCCACCCTTGACCGGGCAAGACGGTGATCCTTAACTTGTCCAAGCATGTGAATACCGTGGACAGCCTGCGACTCAAGACTCAAGGAGAACCGAGGATGCCCAGTCCCCGCACCGTCCTGCTCACCGGAGCCGCCGGGGGCCTCGGCACCCTGATGCGGGACCTGCTCCCCGCCCACGGCTACACACTGCGCCTGCTGGACCTGCGCCCGATCGAGGGCGAGCCGGACGCGATCGTCGCCGACCTCGCCGACCGGGAGGCCCTGCGGGAGGCCGTCCGGGGCGTCGACGCGATCATCCATCTCGCGGGCATCTCCCTGGAGGCCCCCTTCGAGAAGATCCTCAAGGCCAACATCGAGGGGACCTACAACCTGTACGAGGCCGCCCGCGAGGAGGGCGTCCCCCGGATCGTCTTCGCCTCCTCCAACCACGCCGTCGGCTTCACCCCCCGCCCCCGGGGCGACGACCCGCTGATCCCCGTCGACACCCCGCGCCGCCCGGACACCTTCTACGGTCTGTCCAAGTCCTTCGGCGAGGACCTCGCCCAGCTCTACTGGGACAAGCACGGCCTGGAGACGGTGTCGGTGCGCATCGGTTCCTGCTTCGGCGAGCCCACCAGCGTGCGCATGCTGTCGGTCTGGATGAGCCCGGCCGACTGCGCCCGCCTCTTCCACGCGGCCCTCACCGCCGAGGACGTCGGCCACACGGTCGTCTACGGCTCCTCGGCCAACACCCGCCTGTGGTGGGACCTCGGCTCAGCGCGGGCGCTCGGCTACGAGCCGCAGGACGACTCCGAGCCGTACGCCGAGAAGCTGATCGCCGAACAGGGCGAGCTGGACCCGGAGAACATCGCGCACGCCTACCTGGGCGGCCACTTCGTGAGCGACCCGCCGATCTGGCCGTACTGATCCCCCCGGGAACGGTAAGGGAACGGTAAAGCGGGTTCGTTCGTTCTACCCGGCATGACAGCTATGACCCCTGGCTCGAACATCCCTCTCCCCGCCTCCCGGGTGGCGGTGGACGTCGCCGCCCCGGTGCGGCTCGACGTGTCGGGCCTGCTGCTCACCGGCGACGGCAAGGTGCGCTCCGACGACGACTTCATCTTCTACAACCAGCCCTCCGGCCCCGGCGTGACGTACCGCTCCGGCGGCGGTACGGCACCGGACGCGATCACGGTCGACACGGCCGCGGTGCCGCCGGGCATCGAGAAGATCGTCGTCACGGCGAGCCCGGACGCCGCGGGTCAGACCTTCCAGGGCATCGAACCGACCGCCACCATCCGCAACGCGGACGACAACAGCGTCCTCGCCACCTTCACCCCGCCGCAGCTCGGCACCGAGACGGCGCTGGTGGTCGTGGAGATCTACCTGCGCAACGGCGCCTGGAAGGCCCGGGCCGTGGGACAGGGCTACGCCAACGGGCTGGCGGGCATCGCCACCGACTTCGGCGTGACGGTGGAGGAGCCGGCCGCCGCGGCGCCCGTCGCCCCGGCCCCGGTGGCGCCCGCCCCGCCCGCGCCCGCCGCGGTGGCGTCGGCCGTCCCGCCGATGCCGCAGACCCCGCCGCCACCCGCCCCGCCCGCGCCCGGCACCGGCAAGATCAACCTGGACAAGGGCCGGGTCAGCCTCCAGAAGAACCAGACCGTGTCCCTGGTCAAGGCCGGCCGGCCGCTGCTCTCGCAGATCAAGATGGGGCTCGGCTGGGAGCCCGCCTTCCGGGGCGCGGACATCGACCTCGACGCGTCCGTGATCGCGTTCGGCCCCCAGCGCAACCACATCGACAGCTGCTACTTCGGCAAACTGTCCATCATCAACGGCGCGATCAAGCACTCCGGTGACAACCTCACGGGTGAGGGCGGGGGCGACGACGAGGTGATCGCCGTGGACCTCGGCCGGCTCCCGCAGGAGGTCACCGGGCTGGTCTTCACCGTCAACTCGTTCTCCGGCCAGAACTTCACCGAGGTGGCCAAGGCCTACTGCCGGCTCCTGGACGCCGTCACCGGCGAGGAACTCGTCCGCTTCGACCTCACCCACGCCGAACCCCAGACCGGTGTGATGATGGCCAAGCTGATCCGCCAGTTCTCCGGCGAGTGGGACATGACGGCGATGGGCGACTTCGTGAAGGCCAGGACCGTGCGCAACATGGTCAAGCCGGCGGCACAGGCGCTGTAGCGGTCCGCCGGCCGCACGCAGGTGGCGAGGGGCCGGCCGCGCGGTTCGCCGCGGCCCGCGGGGGCTAGGCCCCCAGCCCCTCCACCAGCAGTCCGACGTACCGGCGGATCACCGCCCGCTCGCCCTTCGCCAGTTCCGACGCCGTGGCCACGCCGTGGGCCAGCCGCAGGACGTCGATCGGTTCGAGATCGCCCCGCAGCGCCCCGGCCTCCTGCGCGGCCGACACCAGGCGGGTCGCCGCCCCCTTCATGCTCGTCCCGCAGTCCGTCACCGCGGCCCCGCTCCCGTCGGTGACGGCGGAGCCCAGCAGCGCCTTCATCCCGCGCACCTCGATCGTGCCCACGCACAGCTCGTTGAGCCACTCCACCAGCGCCTCCCCCGGCGGCAGCGCCTCCGCCAGCTCGTCGGCCCGCGCCGCGAGCGCCTCGATCCGGTCGACGTACGCGGCCTCCAGCAGCGCCTGCCGCGTGGGGAAATGCCGGTACAGCGTGCCGGAGCCGACCCCGGCCCGCTTGGCGATGTCGTCCAGGGACGCCCCCTCCCCATGCTCGGCGAAGGCCCCGGCCGCCGCCTTCAGCAACCGCTCGTAGTTGCGGCGAGCGTCCGCGCGCATGGGTCTGACCTGCGTCATCCAGTTACTCCTCGCGAACCGGGGGCCCTCTCCGTATGTTATCGAGCACGTTCCGCGGGCCGTGGCGTGCTGCCCGCATGCTCCACCACTTCGCGCGGGGGCACCAGACGGGGAGCACCGCCCTCGGCGAGGCCGCCCTGATCGCGCAGGCCGCGCTCCTCCCGGCGGCCCGCGCGATCAGGGCACGCGGAAGCGCCCCGACCGCCGGTCAGAACAGCGCGCTGTAGGCGTTCAGCGCCGGCTGGCCGCCCAGGTGTGCGTACAGCACGGTGGAGTCGGCGCCGATCTCGCCGCGGCCGACCAGGTCGATCAGACCGGCCATCGACTTGCCCTCGTAGACGGGGTCGGTGACCATGCCCTCGGTGCGGGCGGCGAGGCGCATCGCCTCCAGGGTGGTGTCGTCGGGGACGCCGTAGATGCCCGCGTGGTACCGCTCGTCGAGCTCGATGTCGTCGACCGTCACCTCGCTCCGCACGCCGATGAGCTGTCCGGTGCGGTGGGCGATACGGGCGATCTGCTCGCGGGTCTCGGTGGGCTTGGCCGAGGCGTCGATCCCGATCACCCGGCGCGGCCGGCCGCCGGCCTCCTCCAGGGCGGCGAACCCGGCGACCATGCCGGCCTGGGTGGAGCCGGTCACCGAGCACACGATCACGGTGTCGAAGAAGACGCCCGACTCCCGCTCCTGCTCGGCCACTTCGTAGGCCCAGCCGGCGAAGCCCAGTCCGCCGAGCGGATGGTCGGAGGCGCCGGCCGGGATGGCGTACGGCTTGCCGCCCGACTCCTCGACCTCGCGCAGCGCCAGTTCCCAGCTCTCCTTGAAGCCGATCCCGAACCCGGCCCGCACCAGCCGTACGTCGGCCCCGGCCAGCCGGCTGATCAGGATGTTGCCGACCTTGTCGTACACGGCGTCCGGCCACTCCACCCAGCTCTCCTGCACCAGCACGCACTTCAGCCCGGCGCGGGCGGCGACGGCGGCGACCTGGCGGGTGTGGTTGGACTGCACCCCGCCGATCGAGACGAGGGTGTCGCAGCCCTGCGCGAGGGCGTCGGCGACCAGGTACTCCAGCTTGCGGGTCTTGTTGCCGCCGTACGCGATGCCGGAGTTGCAGTCCTCCCGCTTGGCCCACAGGGCGGCGCCGCCGAGGTGGGCGGTGAGCCGCTCCAGCGGATGGACGGGCGAGGGGCCGAAGAGGAGGGGGTAACGCTCGTACGAGGAGAGGGACTTCTCGGGCATGGAGCCTCCTTGGCTCATTCGGTGTCGGCCAGGTCGGCCAGGGTGCGCCAGATCTCCGCGGTGATCCGGACCGCCTCGTCCACGTCACCGTCGGCGCAGGCCCCGATCAGCCGTCCGTGCAGCCCGGCCGAGCGGCAGGTGCCGCCCTCGCCGAAGCGCCGTCGCTCCAGCCGGCGGATCAGGGGGGTGTAGCGGGCCACGGTCGCGGCGGCGGCGCGGTTGCCGGCGGCCCGGACCAGGACGTCGTGCAGGTCGTCGTCGGCGCGCAGGGCCGCGTCCACGTCGCCGTCCCGTACGGCGGCCGCGAACCGCTCGTTGGCCGCGCGCATCGCCTCGACGTCCGCGGCGAACAGGCGCGGCACCGCGGTCCTGGTCGCCAGCTCGTGCATGGCGCCGACCACCGCCGCCGCGTCCCGTACGTCGGAGGCGACCACGGGCGTCACCCGGGTGTAGCTCTGTGGCTTGCTCTCCAGCAGCCCCTCGTCCACCAGCCGGGCGAACGCCTCCCGTACGGGTCCCCGGGACAGCCCGAGCCGCTCGGCGAGATCGGCGTCCCGCACCACCGCGCCGGGCTCGATGGCCCCGGTCACGATGGCGTCCCGGATCGCGGCATAGGCGCGGTCCCTGAGCAGGGTGCGGGGTACGGCCTCCATGAACTGAAATGTTAGATGTCAGTCCGGGACACGGGCAAGGGTGCGGAGGGAGGGATCGAGCAGGGCCAGGTTCTCCTCGATGAAGCCCGCGTTCAGCCCGCGCCGCCGGCCGGGGCGCTTGATTCACGGGTGCGGCCCCTTGGGTTGGTTCCGGGCGGTCGGGGCGAGCTCGCTCGCGACGCCCGCAGTACCTTCCCGCACTACGCGTCGGCAGCGGGTGGCTCCCTCTCCCGCAGCGGTCGGCCGAACCAGGACGCCACGGGATGTCGCACACATGGCGGCGGCCCGCACCCCGGGTGGGAGTGCGGGCCGTGGTCCGGTCGGGGGTGCGGGTCGCTCAGCCGCGCTTCTGGCGCTTCCACGGGCCGGTGATCGCGAGCATGATGCCGGGCTCCTGGATGTTGGCGAAAAGGGTCTTGCCGTCAGGGGAGAAGGTGACGCCGGTGAACTCGCTGTACTCCGGCTCCTCCTCGGTGCCGATGTTGAGTTCGTTGCGGGCGATCGGGTAGGTGCGGCCGCTGTCGGTGGCGCCGAAGAGGTGCTGGATGCCCTCGCCGTCCTCGGCGATGACCAGTCCGCCGTACGGCGAGACCGTGATGTTGTCCGGGCCGTCGAAGGTGCCGTCCACGTCCGGGTCCGGGTTGACGCCGAGCAGCACCTTCAGGGTGAGGGTGCGGCGCTTGGGGTCGTAGAACCAGACGGCTCCGTCGTGCTGGACCGGGCTCTCGCTGCGGGCGTACGAGGAGACGATGTACGTGCCGCCGTCGCCCCACCACATGCCCTCCAGCTTGCGGGCGCGCGTGACCTGACCGTCGGTGAACTGCTTGCGGACGGCCGTGGACGTGGCGTCGCGGTCGGGGACGGTGACCCAGTCGACGCCGTATACCGTGCCGATCTTCGTCGCGCGGGACAGGTCGTCGACGAACTGCCCGCCGGAGTCGAAGCACTTGAAGGCCTCGAGGACACCGGCGTCGTCGGCGAGGGTGCGCAGCTTGCCGCGGCCGTGGCAGAAGTGCTCCGGCGGCGTCCAGCGGTACAGGAGCCCGTTGGGGCCGGCCGCGTCCTCGGTGAGGTAGAGGTGGCCGCGCTTGGGGTCGACGACGACGGCCTCGTGGGCGTATCGGCCCAGCGCCTTGATCGGCTTGGGGTCCAGGTTGGCGCGCCGGTCCTCGGGGTCGACCTCGAACACATAGCCGTGATCCTTGGTCATACCGTTCTGGCCGGCCTTGTCCTCGGTCTCCTCGCAGGTCAGCCAGGTGCCCCAGGGGGTGTTGCCGCCCGCGCAGTTGGTCGAGGTGCCGGCGATGCCGACCCACTCGGCGACCTTGCCGCCGGGGCGGACCTCGACGACCGTGCAGCCACCGGAGGCGGCGGGGTCGTAGACCAGGCCCTCGGTGAGCGGGACGGGGTACTTCCACTTGGCGCGCGGGCCCTTGAGCTCGTGGTTGTTGACCAGCAGGGTCGCGCCGCGCGGGCCGTCGAAGGTGGAGGTGCCGTCGTGGTTGGAGGGGGTGAACTCGCCGGACTCCAGCTTGGTCCTGCCGCTGTACGTGATGATCCGGTACTTAAACCCGGCGGGCAGCGCGAGGATGCCGGCGGGGTCGGGGACGAGGGCCCCGTAGCCGACGCCGCCGTGTGCGGCCGCGGACTCCTCCGTCGCGCTCTCGGTCTCCGTGGCGGCGAGGGCGTTCGGCGCGGTGGCGAGGGCGCCGACAGTGCCCGCCAGTGCCACCCCGGCACCGGTGAGCGCGGAGTTTCTGGCGAAGTCCCTGCGGGTGAGCGACATGAAGTCTCCTGAGACGGTGGACGTGCCGTGGAGGGTGGCGGACCTCGTTCGGGCGACACCGTTTCGCCCATGCGTGAACGGGAGTTGAACGGCGCGCGGCGGACGGGGACCCGGTTCCATGAATCCGTACGGATCCGGCCAGGAAAGCCAAAAGAGCACCGCTGCGGGGGCGGCGACCGACCGGAGAAGGGGAGGCGGGGTGGGGGGAGGCGGGGCGCGGGGAGCTGGGCAGCGGAGAGGCGGGGCGCGGATAAGCGGATCGCGGAAAGACGGGCGACGGAGAAGCGAGGCGGCACGGACAAGCGCGGCGCCGAACGTCGGGCGGCGGAGAAGCGGGGCACGGAAAGGCAGGCGACGGAGAAGCGGGCGGCAGAGAAGCGGGTGGCGGAGAGGTGGGTGGCGGAGAGGTGGGTGGCGGAGAGGTGGGTGGCGGAGAGGTGGGTGGCGGAGAGGTGGGTGGCGTGGGCCCGGGGACCCGGCCATTCTCGCCCGCGACCCGCCGCCGACCGCCGCAAGACACGAGGGCAGGCCACTCCCGCGACGACCACCGAGCAGCACCGAGGCCGGACCCGCCAGTCACCGCCCGGCACGGGCACCCCCCCCCACTCCCCCGCCACCACCACCGCGTCGGTCGTGTCCGGGCGCCCGTCCAGGAGTCAGCCGTTCTGGTGGGATCGCGCCTTGAAGGCCGCCTTGCGGGCCTCCTTCGCGATGCGCTTGTCCGGGTGCAGGCGGCCCATCGCCTCCAGGACGTCCGGGGTCGCCGGGTGGTCGACGCGCCAGGCCGCCGCGAAGAAGCCGCTGTGCTGGGCGGCAAGGCCCTCGACGAGGGCCTGGAGCTCCTCGGAGTTGCCCTCGGCGGCGAGCTGCGCGGCGACGGTGTCGATGGTGAGCCAGAAGACGAGGTCCTCGGAGGGCGCGGGGACATCGGTCGCGCCCAGCTCACTCAGCCAGACCCGGGCGAGTCCGCCCAGTTCGGGGTCGTCGAGGACCTCGCGCACGGCCGGTTCGGCGTGGGCGCCGACGAGGGAGAGCGCCTCCTGGCAGCGGAGCCGGCGCAGCGGCGCGCCGGGGTCGGTGCCCCGGGCGGCGGCGAGCAGTTCGCGTGCGGCGTCGAGGGGTTCGCGCCGCTCCAGCCACTGTTCCGTCTCGGCGCGGGCGGCCCGCGGACCGTACCCGGCGCTGCCGTCGAGGAGGACGTCGGCGCCCTTGTCGGAGAGGTCGCCGACGGACGGCGCCGCGAAGCCGGACTCCAGCAGACGCGCGCGCAGCCCGTACAGGCCGAGCGGGGTGAGGCGGACCATGCCGTAGCGGGAGACGTCCGTCTCGTCGACGGGCGTCCCGGCGCTCTCCTCGTCCGTGTCGCTCATGAGCGCCTCGTCCACCGGCCGGTAGGTGACGAGACCGATCGGCTCCAGGAGCCGGAACTGCTCGTCGAGGCGCATCATCGCGTCGGAGACCTGCTCCAGCATGTCGTTGGTGGGCTCGCCCATGTCCCCGGGGACGATCATGGAGGCGGCGAGCGCGGGCAGCGGGACGGGCCCGTCGCCGGGGCCGTCCTCGCTGGCGGTGAGGAGATAGAGGTTGCCGAGTACGCCGTCGAGGAAGGCGGCCTCGCCCTCGGGGTCCCAGTCCAGCTTGGAGAAGTCGACGGCGCCGCCCTCGTCCATGGCGTCGATCAGTCCGTCGAGGTCGGGCACGGCCGCGTCGGCGATCACCGACTCCAGCGCGCCGAGCCAGACGCCGAGCACGTCGTGCGGGGAGCCGCCGGTCAGCAGGGCGAGGTCCTCGCCGGGTGTGACGGTGTCGGCCTGCTCGTCGACGACCTCCAGCAGGCCGATGTCGAGGGCGATCCGCCAGGCGTCCGCGACGTCGGCGGCCGCGTCGTCGCCGGTCAGCCCGAGCTCCTCGGCGGCGGCCGGCAGCAGTTCCTCGGTCAGCCGGCCCCCGGCGTCGACGCGGGTGCCGGGGCCGGCCCAGCGGGCGAGCCGGACGGCCCGGGAGAGCAACGGCGTGGACAGCGCGTCGCGCGCCAGCTCCGCTTCGGGGTGCAGCCGTACGGGCGGCAGGGGGGAGCTGTCTGACATCGGCTGGGTCTCCTAGGGCGTCGTACCACTCAGGCGTTCAGCCTAGAGGGATTTCCACCCATCACGTCCGGTTCATCTCCCCGCCGGGACTCATACATGGCTCAATCCTTGACAACTGGCCTGATCAAGCAGGAGATTGACGCGCGTAGAAGTCGGGGGAACGACTGTTCACTCATTTCTGCACGCGTTCCACGCGCTTCCGCTCCACCCTCGTCCCGGCACCCACGTATGTCCCCGGAGGGATCCCGTTGCCGAGCAAGAAGTCCGCGCGCCTCGCCGCGCTCACCGTCGCCGCCGTCTGTTCCGCGGCGTCCACCGTCGCCCTCACCTCCCCCGCGCACGCCGACGCGGTGGCGATCCATGACATCCAGGGCACGACCCGGATCTCGCCGTACGCCGGCCAGGCCGTCACGGGGGTGACCGGAATCGTCACCGGCGTGCGCACCTACGGTTCCTCCCGAGGCTTCTGGATCCAGGATCCGACCCCGGACGCCGATCCGGCCACCAGCGAGGGCGTCTTCGTCTTCACCAGCTCCGTCCCGAGGGTCGCGGTCGGCGACTCGGTCAGCGTGAACGGCACGGTCTCCGAGTACGTCCCGGGCGGCACGTCGTCCGGGAACCAGTCCGTCACCGAGATCGTCAAGCCGGCGGTGACCGTGGTCTCCGGCGGCAATGCCGTCCCGGCCGCCACGGTGATCCGCGCGCGGTCGGTCCCGGCCGCGTACACCCCGGCCGGCGACAGCGCCGCGAACAACTCGATCAACGCGCTCCCCCTGGAGCCGAAGAAGTACGCCCTGGACTACTACGAGTCCCTGGAGGGCATGAACGTCCAGGTCGCGGACGCCCGTGTGGTCACGGCCACCGACCCGTACAGCGAGCTGTGGGTCACGGTGAAGCCGCACGAGAACGCCAGCCGGCGCGGCGGCACGCTGTACCGCTCCTACACCTCGCAGAACACCGGCCGGCTCCAGATCCAGTCGCTGGGCGCGACGGCCGACTTCCCGGCGGCGAACGTCGGCGACACCCTGACCGGCACGACCGCGGGCCCGCTGGACTACAACCAGTTCGGCGGCTACACCCTGGTCGCGAACGCGCTCGGCAGGCTCAAGAGCGGCGGGCTTCAGCGGGAGACGACCCAGAAGCAGAAGACGCGCGAGCTCGCGGTCGCGACGTACAACGTCGAGAACCTCGACCCGTCCGACACCACGTTCGCGGCCCATGCCTCCGCGATCGTGAACAACCTGCGCTCGCCCGACATCGTGTCCCTGGAGGAGATCCAGGACAACACCGGCGCGAAGGACGACGGGACGACCGCCGCGAACGTCACCGTGACCAAGCTGATCGACGCGATCGTCGCGGCGGGCGGTCCGGCGTACGAGTGGCGTTCGATCGACCCGGCGAACGACACCGACGGCGGCGAGCCGGGCGGCAACATCCGCCAGGTGTTCCTGTTCAACCCGCAGCGGGTGTCGTTCACCGACCGCGCGGGCGGCGACGCGACCACGGCCGTCGGGGTGGAGAAGGTGCTCGGCAAGGCGCGGCTGACGGTGTCGCCGGGCCGGATCGACCCGGCGAACACGGCCTGGAAGGCCAGCCGCAAACCGCTGGTGGGCGAGTTCGTCTTCCGGGGACAGACGGTCTTCGTGATCGCCAACCACCTGAACTCCAAGGGCGGCGACCAGGCGCTGCACGCGCAGTACCAGCCGGTGGTGCGCAGCTCGGAGGTCCAGCGCCACCAGCAGGCGACGCTGGTCAACGCGTTCGTCAAGGATCTGCTGAAGGCGCAGCGGAACGCGGAGGTGATCGCGCTCGGCGACATGAACGACTTCGAGTTCTCCGACACCGCGAAGATCCTCGAGGGTGACGGCGAGCTGTGGTCGGCGATCAAGTCGCTGCCCAAAAAGGAGCGGTACAGCTACGACTACCAGGGCAACCAGCAGGTGCTGGACCAGATCCTGGTCAGCCGGTCCGTGCGGCGGTCCGGCGACTTCGCGTACGACAGCGTGCACATCAACGCGGAGTTCCACGACCAGATCAGCGACCACGACCCGCAGGTGCTGCGCTTCGAGCCGTGACCCGTCAGCGGGCCTGGCCGTACACCTCGTCCAGCCAGGTCCGCCAGGCGGTCTCGGTGGCCTCGGCGTCGGCGTCCGCCGCGAAGTCGTGGACGCTGATGCCGACGGGGGCGCCCCAGTGGTTGCGCCCGAAGAAGCGGATCAGGGCGTCGTCGGTGCGCAGTCCGACGAAGTAGGGGTTGCGGTAGTCGAGCACGGCGTCGAACTCCCGGGGACCGCGCACGGTGACCCGGCTGCCCTCCACAGCGTCCTCGGGCAGGCCGAGCGCCCGCTCGGCCTCGGTGAGCGCCCCGGGGGCGGTGGCCGCCTCGGGCCCGTTGAGCTGGGCGAACGTGACGGGGCGGGGCGCGAAGTGGGTGAGGTATTCGCGCAGGGTGTGCAGATAGAAGTCGGTGTGCCGGCTCGCCCCGTCGTACTGGTTGTCCCAGTCGTCGGTGAAGATCCCGCTGTGCACGTACCTGACCCAGGCGCGCCGGCCGCCGTCGCGTGCCTCGATGACGTGCTCGAGCTGGTTCAGGCTCTGGGTCGGCATGCCGACGTCCTCACTGCGGACGGCGAGGTGGTGCGGGGGGTCGTAGGCGGTGACGGTGGACCCGAAGGCCGCCGAGCCTCCGACCTTGGGCTCCGGGGCCTCCATCGGCCACAGGTACGCCCCGGTGCCGCGGGTGATCGCCTCCCACACCTCCTCGGGCGTGGCGTCGACCTCAAACTCACGGACGATCTCGAATTCCTTGGACATCCTCTGCTCCTGAAGCGGGTTCACGGGTGGGGAAGTGCGGGGTCGTGCGGGGCGACCGCGGGAGGTGCGGGGGGCTGCTCCTTCAGCGTGGGATGGACGGCGACGACGATCCGGTGGTCGCGGCCGCCCTCCGCGTCCGGGGAGCCGTACTTGCGGACGAGGGCGCTGACCCCCGCCGTCAGTTCCTCGATGAACGCGGCGCGGTCGGCGGCGGTCGCGAAGCGGACCTCGCCGTCCAGCGCGTAGGTCGCCAGCCGCTTGCGGGCCTTCGCGGCTCCGGTGATCAGCGAACCGACGTCCCGCACGAGGCGTGCGCCGAGCGCGAGCAGCCAGCGCGCGGAGAGCTGGTCGCGGAAGCGGTCGGGGTCCGGCTGCACCCCGGCGAGGGCGAGCGGCGAGATGACGTACGAGGCGGCGGTGGCCCGCATCAGCCGCTCGGTGACATTGCCCTTGCGGCGCTCGCCGGCCAGTTCGACCAGGCCGTGCCGCTCCAGGGCCTTCAGGTGGTAGTTCACCTTCTGCCGCGGCAGGCCGACCTTTCCGGCCAGCATCGCCGCCGAGGCGGGCCCCGCGGCCAGCTCGGCCAGCAGCCTGGCCCGTATGGGGTCCAGGGAGACGGCGGCGGCCTCGGGGTCCTCGATCACGGTCACATCCAGCATGCGTCCAGCGTCTCACCGAACACTTTTTTTGTCCAGGAGAAATCAGTTTTCGGTGGACGGTCGCGCGGCGTGTACCTCCCGAAGAGTCGGCCGGTCGGCAACTTCTCAGCACCACTTATCAATATCTCGTAGAAGATTTAAGTGGAGCTTCACGGTGGTGGGCCCGAGACTGCTGCCATGACATACGCGGCTTCCCTCACCCCACCCTTCGGTCGAGCCCTCTGCGCGATGGTCACGCCCTTCACCGCGTCGGGTGCGCTCGACCTCGACGGGGCACAGCGGCTCGCCGAGTGGCTGGTGGGGCACGGCTGCGACGGGCTGGTGCTGTCCGGCACGACCGGCGAGTCGCCGACCACCTCGGACACCGAGAAGACGGAGCTGGTCGCGGCCGTCCGGGAGGCGGTCGGCGACCGGGCGTCACTCGTCGCGGGCGTCGGCACCTTCGACACCCGGCACACGGTCGAACTCGCCCGGTCCGCCGAGAAGGCCGGCGCCGACGGGGTGCTCGTGGTCAGCCCGTACTACAGCCGGCCCCCGCAGGACGCCCTGGAGGCGCACTTCCGAGAGGTCGCCGACGCGTCCGGGCTGCCGGTGATGCTGTACGACATCCCCGGCCGCACCGGCACCCGGATCGAGCCGGAGACCCTGCTGCGACTCGCCGGGCATCCGCGGATCGTCGCCGTCAAGGACTGCTCCTACGACTTCCTCGGCGCCCAGCAGGTCATCGGGCAGACCGGGCTGGCCTACTACGCCGGATGCGACGAGCACAATCTCGCGCTGTACGCGGTCGGCGGGGCGGGGTACGTCAGCACCGTCGCGAACGTGGTGCCGGCGCAACTGCGCGCGATCCTGGACGCGTTCGAGGCGGGCGACACCCCCGTGTCCGCCCGCCTCCAGCAGCGCGCCATCCCCCTCATCACCTCGATGACGGCCGCGGGTCTGCCCGGCACCGTCACCGCCAAGGCGCTCCTCGGCACGCTCGGCCTGCCCGCAGGCCCGGTCCGCGCCCCACTACGCCCGGCCGACCCCGAAGCGGTCGAGAGCCTGCGGAACGCCTACGAGCACTACCTCGCCTGACGCCACCGCACCGCACGGGACGCCGTCCGAGGCGGGCGACACCCCCGTGTCCGCCCGCCTCCAACAACGCACCACCCGGCACCGTCACCCGCAAGGCACTCCTCGCAACACTCGGCCTGCCCGCAGACCCCGTCCGCGCCCCACTACGCCCGGCCGACCCCGAAGCGGTCGAGAGCCTGCGGAACGCCCACGAGCACTACCTCGCCTGACGCCACCGCACCGCACGGGACGCCGTCCGAGGCGGGCGACACCCCCGTGTCCGCCCGCCTCCAACAACGCACCACCCGGCACCGTCACCGCTCGGCCTGCCCGCAGGCCCGGTCCGCGCCCCACTGCGCCCGGCGGACCCCGAGGCGCTCGACCGGCTGCGGGACGCCCACGAGCGCTGCGCCGTCTGACGTCGAGGAGCGTCATCGGTCCGCGAACACCGGGTCCCAGCGGCCCAGGGTGTCGTCCTTCGTCGAGCGGAAGTCGCTGAGCGGGACCACCTTGTCGCTGTCTAGGGTGACCAGGACGAGCCGCTGGTGGTACTCGTTGCCGTCCTTTCCGATGTCCCAGGCGACCAGCGAGTCGTCGCTCGCCCAGGCGAGCAGCTGCTGGCCGTGCGTCTCGGTGATCCGCCCGCCGGTCCTGGGGTCGAGGATCCAGGAGGACGTCTTGTACTTGCTGCCCGCGAAGTCCCCGGCGAGCAGCCTGCCGTCGGGCGAGAGGCCCGCCTCGACGTACCAGCGCCGGTACTTCGCGTCGGCGGGCGGCTTCACCGGGGTGCCGTCCCGGTCGTAGTACTGGTAGCCCGGGTCCATGGGCATGCCGGACCAGACGAGGCCGCCGTCGCGGCTGAAGGCGAAGTCCTGACGCGTGTTGATCATGTCGGGGGCTCCGGGGCCGCCGCCCGCGCCTACCTGGCTCCACCGCGACGCCTTCCCGGACGCCACCTCGATCACGTAGAAGCCGGTGCGATGCGACGGCGTCTCCACGGTCACCTCGCCGCCGCCCTTCAGCTTCTTCGGGATGGGCCTGAGGTCGGGGTTCTCGCTGTACGTCGTCGCGACCAGCTCGCGTCCGTCGCGGGAGAACGCGAGCCCGCCGACGGCGTGGTCGACCTGGATCCACCGCTCGACCTCGCCACTGGCCAGGTCGAGCAGGCCGATCCGGCGCACGGGCAGATGCTGCTCCAGGACGGCGGCGGTCCGCAGCCCCGGGGCGACGGCGACCCACGACCACTTGGTGGTCTTCACGTACTTCTTCGTCACCGGGTTCAGCAGCCAGTAGGTGCGGGTGGCCACCGCCGTCTGCGCGGACTGCGCGACCGGGACCGTCCCGTAGTAGGCGGCCAGCGCCGTCCGTCCCGCCGCGATCAGGTCGCTCGGCGGGGACTGGTCGGGGTGCGCGACGGTCCGGTTCGGCTCCGTGACGTCCGCGGGGCGTACGTCACGGGTCCCGCCCGAGTCCAGCATCGGCACCGCCACGGAGACCACGACCACGGCGGCGACGGCGGCCGCCGTCGACACCAGCCTGCGGGTACGGCGGCGCCGGCGCAGGCCCAGCACCCGGTCGGCGAGGCCAGGTGCGGCCGGTGGCTGTCCCTCGGCCTGGTCGCGCAGGGAGTCGCGCACGAGTTCGTCGACGTTCACGGACGCACCTCCACGGGCGAGAAGTCACGGGACGACGGCTGCTCGACGTCCGCGGGACCGAGGGCGGCGAGTTCCGGCGCGAGGGAGCGCAGCCGGGCCAGGGAGCGGTGGGTGGTGGACCGTACGGTGCCCACCGAGCAGCCCAGGATCCGGGCCACGTCGGCCTCCGGGAGATCCTCGAAGTAGCGCAGGACGAGGACGGTGCGCTGGCGGGCGGTCAGCCGGGACAGCGCCGCGCGCATCACCAGGCGCAGGTCGGCGGCGTACGAGCCGTCCGGGTCGGCACCGGGTTCCGGCGGTTCGGCGACGCTGATCTCGCGTCGGCGCCACTTCAGCCGCCAGCGGCTGATCTGCTGGCGGTACAGCACCTGTCGTACGTATGCCTCGGGTTCGTCGATGCGGTGCCAGCGGCCCGCGGCCTTGGCCAGGGCGTTCTGGAGCAGGTCTTCGCCGGCGTGCCGATCGCCGCCGCTGAGCAGGACGGCGGTCCTCAGCAGCGCGGACGACCTGCTGTCCACGAAGTCGCGGAAGCTCTCCAGTCCCTCGGCATCCATCTGCACCTTCTCTTCCCCCGGAGCGGACCCGCTGCCCGGCCCCTGTGCCCCTGGTGACGCCTCCGGGCGGGTCCCGCTATGCCTGTCGGCCGAAAATAATTCCGCCGGCTCGGGGAGGGTGCTGCCCTACGGTGGGCGCATGAGCCGCCCCCTGCTGTTCCTGGACGTCGACTTTACCGACCGCGGGTAGTGCTGCCCGTGATGTCCGTCTGGGCCTGTGACTTGGGCGTCATGGGCTCGTTTACCGACCGGGACCGTGACGTCAGTCATGTTCCGGAGTCGGTACGGAGGACAAGTGGTACGGCACGTCGTGGTCGGGGACTTGAGGGTCCAGCGGATCGAGAGGAAGGACGGGCGGAGATCATGGACGATCGTCTGGCCCGAGGGCACGCTGCACACGGAGGCGGACCGGTTCCTGCGTGAGCACGAGGGCTCGGGCACGCAGAAGACCTACGCGTACTACCTGGTGGACCACCTGCGGTGGCTGGAGCGAGAGTGTCTGGCCTTCGAAACGGTCCAACTGCGCGATCTGGAAAGGTACATGGGGATCGTCGGTGCCGAGGTCCGCATGCCTCTCGGAGAACCGTGGCGGGTGGGTAAGCGCCCTTACGGCCGCTCGGCGCTGTCGACCGCGGCGGCCTGCTTGAAGGGCTTCTACCTGCACCAAGCCGCGCTCGGCGTAAACGGCGAACTCGGCAAGAAACTCGACAGGTCCCGGCTGCCGTCGCGGGTGGACCGCCGTCGCTCGTTCCTCGGTCATGTGAAGTCGCCGCTGCCCACGAATCCGCTGGCGCCGAAGGGGCCGCACCGCCGGCACCCGAAGATGTTGCCGGACGGGGCGAGGGAGAGGCTGCTGGAAACGGTGAACGCCGCCCGTGACCGGCTGGTCGTGGACTGGCTCGCCGACGGTGGCCTGCGGATCGGCGAGCTGTGCGGGCTGCACCTGGTCGACCTGCACCTTCGGGAGAACGCTGCCTGCGGCGAGTGCCGCACCCCGCATCTGCATGTCTGCCACCGGCCCGGCAACCCGAACGGGGCAGAGGCCAAGACCAAGCACCCGTGGCGGGTCGAGCGCGGGATGGTCACCGGCGGGCTGATCAAGCGTGTCAGCCCGGCGATGGTGCACTCCTACTTCGAGTACATCACCACCGAGTACCCGCGCAGCGTCCGGCACGGAATGCTCCTGGTCCAACTGCACGGCGCCGATACGGGCCAGCCGTGGACCCCGGTCGGCGCCCGCCGGATGCTCGGCCGGGCCGGGAAACGCGCTGGGCTGGGGCTGGTGAAACCCCATGCCTTCCGGCACACCTTTACCTCGGCGGTTCTCGACGCCGCGGGCGGCAACACCCTGATCGCCCGGGACGCGGGCGGCTGGGCCTCGGCCGCGATGGTCGACGAGGTCTACGGGCACGTCGACATCCACGATCCGGTCTTCGACGCCGCTCTGCGCACGGTCTGGGGTGAGGACCGGTGAAGCGCCGGGACGCGTTTCTGCTGCCCTTGCTGAACACGCACCAGGACCACACGCGAATCGGCAGGGATCGCCTGGAGATCCTCACCGCGCTGACGAGCGCGCCCTCCTTCGACCCTCTGTTCCGCGACGACATCGTCCAGATCCCGCGAGGGCACCAGACCTACCGGTGGTTCTGCCGGGTCACCGACTGCCAGCGCGTCACCGGTCTCGGCGACTTCTGCCACGCCCATCGCCAGGAGTGGCTCACGGCAGCGAAAGAAGGCGTCATCAGGTCAGCATTCCTCAGCACTGCTGAACCATTGAGCCAGACAACCGAGCATGACGGGAATCTGGCCTGTCTGATCTGCCCCGGACGACCCGCGCGGGCAGGTCGGTACCGTCTCTGCAGATATCACCTCCAGAAATGGAGTCGGACGCGAGCCGGACAGGACGCCGCACCCGACTTCGGTGGGTGGGCCGCCGAGCAAAGCCCTGCTCCGGGGTTCGGGACCTGCACGGTGCTGGTCTGTCCCCTGCTGGCAGAGTCGCCGCTGGGACTGTGCCAGCGACACACTCACGCCTACCGGAGGGCGGGTTCTCCCGGCGGCGCGTCCATTCCGGGCGGATCGTGGCGCGGGGGGCGAGTCGCTGTCAGCTACGTCGACCACGTCCAGTTCCGTGCGTGGTGCGCCAGGGAGATCGCGGTCTCTGTGCCCGCTCAGCTGAATTTGCGCGGGCTGAGGCCGCTGCCGCGAGCGGAAATCCAGTGGGGGTTGTTCGCTCATACGCAGCGGTCGCGTCCGGCCCGCTGGGATGTCACCGCGCTCCGCATGGTGGTGAACGCCTGCCGCGAGCAGGATGCGACCTCGATCGTCGATCTGGACCTTGCTTGCCTGACCAAGGCCGCCAGCGGGGTCGTGAAAGAGATCCTCCACGAGTTGCGCCTGGTCTACTTCACAACTGAGGAGGCCAAAGAGGCCGGATTCCTCGAAACGAGGCACTTCGGTATCAGTTACGAGAACCGGCTCGGGCACATCAGCCTCACCGCGATCTCTCAACGGTGGCTGCGGGACATCACGTGGGACTACTTCGCGGAACTCCTGCGCTCCCCGCGCTGCCCCAACAGTGCCCACACGCTTGACCAGATTCGTCGAGCGATGATCGAGTTGAGCGCTTTCATCGAGGCCGACGCTCCCGGCGGGGGCCACGACCCCGCAGTCCTGGCGAAGGAACACGCCGACCGCTTCGTCGCAGATCAGCGATATCGCGAGCGCCACGCGCTCCCGTCTTTGGCCATGGTCCGGGTCGATGGGAAGGCGAGCATCGTCACGACCGGCACGCGATCGTTGGTCTTCAACCACACCCGCAGGATCCTCCGTAAGGCGATGGACGATGGCGTGACCGGCGCCATCGGTCTGGCCAGGGAGTTCGTCATCGCGTTGCCGAATGCCGGCGGCACCGCCTACCAGAAGCGGCGACGCCCCTTCGCCGACGAGGTGGCACGCGCACTGGCCGACGAACACAATCTCGCCGAGTTCACACGCGTCCACGATCCGGATGACGAGGGCGCCCGGGACATCTGGGAGATCCTCGTGGTCACCGGACGGCGGTTGGGGGAGGTCATCGAGCTCCGCTGGAACTGCATCGGCCGGCTCAACGGGCTCGCGATGCTCTGGCACGACCAGACCAAGGTAGGCAACTACGACGCGGCCATCCGCATCCCCGAATCCCTCTACGCCCTCATCGCCGACCGGCAGCGCAAAACGCTCAGCCGGTTCGCCGACGAACACGGCTACACCCCTACGGGCAAGGAACGCGACGGACTCGCGCTGTTCCCCACCAACTACCGCAGCACCGACGGAACAATCGCGCTGAGCAGACCGTGGTTCTACAGCCGTTTCCGTCCCTGGGTCGACGCTATGGACATCGGCCATTGCGTCCCCCACCAGGCCCGCCACACCCTGGCCACCAGCCTCCTGCGTCAAGGCGCCACCCTCACCCACATCCGCCGCTACCTCGGACACGTCTCGGACCGGATGGCCGAGCACTACGTCCACCTCTCCAGCACCGATCTGGAGAACGTGCTCCAGCATGTCTGGGTCGCCGGCCCCGGCACGACCGCTCCTGGGGAGCTCCTTGCAGGGGACTCAGCCGAGGCGCTCACGAAGGAGCAGGCTCTGGCCATCGCCGTCGACCTCGCCCGCCGCAGCACCCCGGCCGAGGGTGGCTTCTGCACCTTCCAGCCGGTCGTCGACGGCGGTGCCTGTCCCTGGAACCTCGACTGCCACAACTGCGACAAGTTCGTCCTCTCCGGCGCGGATCTCCTCTACTGGCGGCGGAAACGGGAACAGTGGCGGCAACTGGCCGAAGGCGCCTCGGACGACGCCACCGCCGACTACCTCCACCGCTACTTCGAGCCGACCGCCCGCGCCATCGACGGCTTGGAGAAAGCCCTGGCCGGCCTCGGGCTGCTCGATGACGCCCTCGCCCTGGACCTGCGCAAACCGCAGGACTACTTCCACCGCGTGTGGTCCACCGCCTTCCGCGCCGCCGACCTCGCCGCCGCGGGCAGCGAAGACGAGCAGAGCGAGTACAGCGATACGCGCACAACCGACAACGACCCTGATCAGGAAATCGCATGAAGACCGCTGCCGTCCCAGAACCCCGCACGGCCGCCGCCCTGGCGGCCCGCCGCCACAAGACCGAGGCCGCCCTCCAGCGGGTCCGGGAAGCCATCACCCGACTTCAGCGCGAGAAAACCCAGGTCAGCATCGCCGCCGTCGCCCGTCGCGCGGACGTCTCGCGCACCTTCCTCTACAACAACGCCGAGGCCCGAGCCACGATCACCAGCGCGATGGCCGAGTCCGGAAGCCGCCGGGCACAGTTGCTCGCCGACCAGGACGACGAGCGCGAGGCGACCTGGCGCGAACGTGCCCTGAACGCTGAGGAAGGTCTCAAGACCGCCCAGGCCGAGATCCTCACCCAGCGCACCCGCATCGGTGAACTCCTCGGGCAAATCCGGGACTTGGAAGCCGAGTGGACCGAAGAGGCCATCCAGCGGATCACCACCGAGAACACCACCCTCAAACAACGCGTCCGCCAGCTCACAACCGATAACCGCACCCTCGACGAGCGGCTCAAGGCAGCCCGATCCAACCTCCGCTTCCAGGACCGCCGCGTCGCCGACCTCGAAGCCCGCCTCACCGACCCGGCACCAGGGAACTGAGCGTCGCCCCGATCGTCCGTCGCACCCCCGACAGGAAATCTTCTGTCGGGGGTGCCTCACAATGTCGACGTGGATTCAGCCTGGGGAACAGCCCTCATCGCCTTGGGCGGCACACTCGTTGGTGCCGCCGTCTCCCTGTTCGGCGGCATCTGGCAGCAGAGGCGGAACGAGAAGGTCACCGAAGCGAACCGTCGGACAGTTCTGCGGGAGGCCAGCCTTGAACGTATCGCAGAAGAGCTCTTCGCCATCAACCGGCATGCGGAGTCGATCCCCCATCAACACACCCCAGCCCACGAACACTTGGCCTGGGAGAAGACGCTGCGGGAGCACCTGATCCGGATCGAGATGGCCACTCTGCGTTTGGACGACCCAAAGCTGCTGGCCGTGATCCACGACATGTGCTCGCTGCTCAGGGACTGGGACAGACTGCAGCCGGATGCCTGGCCGCGTGAAGTAGTGACAGGCGCACCCCAGCATGCAATCGACAGCATCAGAGCGCACCTGACAGGAAAGCCACTGCCCCGACCGGGTCGGGACATCCAGAAACTCTGGGCAGCACGAGAGGCTGCGGACGAGTACGAGCGCGTGGCCGCCGAGGAAACACGCCTGGCCACGGAAGAAATGCGCCGGAACTCTTCAACCTGATCCAGCCCGCACAAGGCCGTCCCACGAGACCACTCGGACGAGTGACAGCAACGGCCTCAACTCCCCGTCACGGACATGTAGTCTATGAATCGTCGCAGTTCAGAGCAGGTTCGCGAGCTCCTGCGGTCGGTAAAGTCGACGGGCCGCTGAATCCGTACGCCGCCAAGGCCCAGCGGCGCCCCGAGGGGTATACGACGATCAGGGCGTCCGTGCGGCCGGGGCGGCCGTTGCGGGTCTGGCTGAACCCGGGACACGGGGCGGCGCTGCTGCGGCTTCCCTACGAGCTGGTCTGGGCCACGACCTGGATGGCCCTCGCCAATCGCTGGATCGCGCCGGTGGTGGGGCTGCCCGCCCTCCCCCACGTCGACTTCGGCCCGGCCCTGTTCGCCGAGCGGCCCGACGGCGTCCACTGGAAGACGGAGACCCTCGTCGCCCATGCCGGGGGCCGCCCCTTCGCCTGGGTCGACGACGAACTCTCCCCCGCCGACACCGGCTTCGTCACCGCCCACCACCCGGCCCCCGCGCTGCTGCACCACGTCAGTCCACGCGTGGGCCTGGGGGACGGGGACTTCGAGACGTTGCGGGGATTCGCGCGGGGGCTGGGCGTCCAGGGGGTTCCCGGGTGACGGGAAATCAGTGGCCGGCCGCGTGCCGCGGCCGGCTCCGGGGGACGGCCCCTCATGGCCGAGCGCCCTCCCCCGGGAAGGGAGGGCGCTCGGTGGTGACCGGTGGGGGCGGCGGTCAGTTGTGGCTGTGGAGGATGTCGTTCAGGCCGCCCCAGACCGCGTTGTTCGGGCGGGCCTCCACCGTGCCGGTGACCGAGTTGCGGCGGAAGAGGATGTGGGAGGCGCCGGAGAGTTCGCGGGCCTTGACGATCTGGCCGTCGGGCATGGTGATGCGGGTGCCGGCGGTGACGTAGAGGCCGGCCTCGACCACGCACTCGTCGCCGAGCGCGATGCCCACGCCCGCCTCGGCGCCGATGAGGCAGCGCTCGCCGATGGAGATGATGACATTGCCGCCGCCGGAGAGCGTGCCCATCGTGGAGGCGCCGCCGCCGATGTCCGAGCCGTCACCGATGATCACGCCGGCCGAGATGCGGCCCTCGACCATCGAGGTGCCGAGGGTGCCGGCGTTGAAGTTGACGAAGCCCTCGTGCATGACCGTCGTGCCCTCGGCGAGGTGCGCGCCGAGGCGGACACGGTCGGCGTCGGCGATCCGGACGCCCTTGGGGGCGACGTAGTCCGTCATGCGCGGGAACTTGTCGATGGACGTCACCTGGAGGTGGAGGCCCGCGGCGCGGGCGTTCAGGCGGACCTTCTCCACGTCGTCGACGGCGACCGGGCCGAGGGAGGTCCAGGCGACGTTGGCGAGGTGGGCGAAGATGCCGTCCAGGTTCTGGCCGTGCGGGCGGACCAGCCGGTGCGAGAGGAGGTGGAGGCGGAGGTAGACGTCGTGCGCGTCGAGCGGCTTGGCGTCGAGGGAGGCGATGACCGTGCGGACCGCTACGACCTCCACACCTCGGCGGGGGTCCGGGCCGATGGCCGCGGTCGCGCCCGCACCGAGGAGTTCCGCGGCCTGCTCGGCGGTGAGGCGCTCGGTGCCGGAGGGGCCGGGGTCGGTCACCAGCTCGGGGGCCGGGAACCAGGTGTCGAGGATCGTGCCGTCGGCGGCGAGGGTGGCGAGGCCGGAGGCCACCGCGCCGGTGGTGCCAGGAGCAGTCGTATCGGTCATGGGAAGAACCTAACCGGACGAAGAGTGCGGAGGCTAACCAGCGGGGCGTCGTCTCAGGTGGCGGGCCGAGGGGGCGGGGAAACGGGGCAGGAAAAGGGGAAGAAAGGGAGGCGGGGGAGGTCGGGGGCGGCTCTCAGCCGACGGCCTGCTCAGGGCGCCCGGTCCGGGACGCCTGCGCCGGGGTCTCCCGCTCGCCGCCTCGGGGTGTGCGGGGCGTGGCGGCCAGTACCGCCGCTCCCGCCAGCGCCGCGAGGGCCGCGCACAGGGGCCAGAGGACGGTCGGGTGTGCCGCGTAGAGGGTGCCTCCCAGGGGGGCCGCCAGGACCACCCCGGTGATCGACGCGCCCGCGTAGAGGGACTGGAAGCGGCCCTGGACGTGGGGTGGGGCCTCGTCCGCCATGTAGGCGGTGGCCGTGGTCTTGTAGAGGAGTTCGCCGAGGGTGAGGAGGGTCATCATGGCGGCGGCCGTGGTGACGCTCGCACCCAGCAGGAGGGTCGCGTAGCCGGCGCCCACCAGGAGGAGGCCCGTTCCGACGATGCGGAGGGGGGCGCGGCGGCGCAGGGCCAGGGCCGCCGGGAGTTCCAGGCAGAGGAGGACCGCTCCGTTGACGGCCAGGAGCGCGCCGTACACGCCCGTGTCCATGTGGTGGTCGGCCAGGTAGAGCGGGAACGTGGAGTACTGCTGGCGGTAGACGACGTCGGTGATCACGATCGCCACGAGGAGGGTGAGGACGGCCGGCCGGGTGCGGAGTTCCGGCCAGAGGCCGCCCGCGGCACGCCGGGGCGGGCGGCGGTGGGCGGTGGTTCCGGCGGGGAACACCCGGGCCGTCCAGGCCGCCAGGGCCAGGCTGCCGATGCCTTCGGCCGTGTAGAGCCAGTCGTAGGAGAGGTGGGTGGCCACGAAGGCGCCCAGGACGGGGCCGATGGTGAAGCCGCCGTTCGCCGAGGCCCGGATCAGGGCGAAGGCCTGGCGGCGGGCACCTTCGGGCACGATCACCGCCACGAGGGCGGAGTTGGCCGCGCGCTGCACGCCGGAGGTGTACTGCGCCAGGGGCAGGACCGCGTACAGGGCGGGGGTGGGGAGGGCGGGGACGGCCGCGAGGAGGGCCCCGGAGGCGGTCGCCGCGGTGAGGAGGACCCGGCGGTGGCCGAGGTGGTCGCCGTACCAGCCGCCGGTGAAGTTGCCCGCCAGCAGTCCGACGCCGCCGAGCCCCACCAGGAGGCCCGCCTCGCCGGGGCTCAGGGCGCGGGGGCCGGTCAGATAGAGGAAGACGAAGACGAAACTGACGCTGACGGTCATGTTGGCGAACGTGCCGGCCGCCAGGAGCCATACCGGTCGCGGCAGGTGCCGAAGTCCTCGCACTCTTCCCCCCGAGTGAGTACCTGCTCGGGTGAGTCCCCCCTGCGGGCCCCGTCCGAGTGAGTTCCTTTTGGGAACTCACTGTGTCAGCATGACAGCCTCGGGTCAATGGAGAAGGGAGGCCTGCCATGGCCCGCAGGACGAGCCTCGACGACTCCACCTGCGCGATCGCGCAGGCCCTGGACGTCGTGGGTGACTGGTGGACGCTGCTGATCGTGCGGGACGCGGCGCGCGGGGTGCACCGGTTCGACGCGCTGCAACGTGAACTCGGGCTGTCCCGGAAGGTGTTGACCGAGCGGCTGCGGCTGCTGGTGGAGGCCGACGTGCTGGTGCGGGTGCCCTACCAGGAGCGGCCCGTGCGGTACGAGTACCGGCTCACCCCGAGGGGGCGCGCGCTGCTGCCGGTGCTGGTGGCCCTTCAGGACTGGGGGGACGCCTGGGTGCTGGGCAACGGCGGGACCACGGCCACGGCCGAGGAGGCGTCAGCCGAGGGGCGGCGGGTGCACGCCCTCGCGGGGACCCGGGTGCCGGAGCTGCGCCTGGTCGACGACCGGGGGGAGGTGCGGGATCCGGTCGACGACGAACTGCCGTACACGGTTCTGTACTGCTTTCCGGGGGCCTTCGCCCGGGGGGCGTCCTACCCGCCCGGGTGGGCCGACATCCCGGGGACCGCGGGCTGCACGCTGGAGTCGTGCACCTACCGGGACCGCAGGGGCAAGTTCCGGGAGGCGGGAGCCGCCGTGCGCGGGGTGTCGACGCAACGGGCCGATGAGCAGCGGGAGTTCTCCGAGAAGGAGGGGCTCGGGTTTCCGTTGCTGTCCGATGCGGAGTTGTCGTTCATCGGGGCCCTGCGGCTGCCGACGTTCCGGGCGTCCGGTGCCACTCGGCTGAAGCGGCTGACGCTGGTCGTGGACCGGGAGCGGGTGGTGCGGGAGGTGCAGTATCCCGTCACCGATGTGACGGGGAGTGTGGCCGCCGCGCTCAGTGCGGTGCGGCGGTTGGGGGCTCCGGAGAGTCCGGGGACGGGGACGGGGGGATGAGGCGGGCGAGGGCCTGCCTGGCGTACTCCTTGTCGTAGGGGGTGTCGGTGAGGAGCACCTGGAGGCAGATGCCGTCCATGAGGGCCACCAGGGCACGGGCCGTCAGCGGGTCGGTGCGGGGGGCCAGGAGGGCGGCCATCGCGTCGGCCCACTCGGCCGCCACCGGGCGCAGGGCGGGGCGGCGCAGGGCGGCCAGGTACAGCTCGTACTCCAGTTCCACGCCGGTGCGCTCGCCCGCCAGCCAGGCACCGAGCCAGGCCGCCAGTTCGGTGGGCAGGTCGGCCCGCGGGTCCGACAGCGCCCCGCGGGCCGCGACCACCTTGGCGAAGCCCTCGTTGGCCTGGCGCAGGGCGGCCGTCATCAGGTCGTCGAGGGTGCGGAAGTGGTACGTGGTGGAGCCCAGGGGGACGTCCGCCTCGGCCGCCACCGAGCGGTGGGTGAGGCCGGCCAGGCCCTTGCGGGCGACCACGCGGATCGCCGCGTCGATGATCCGCTGGCGGCGCTCGGGGTCGTAGCGGCGGGCCATCAGTGCGCACCTCCGAGGTTCAGGACCACCACTCCGCCGATGATCAGGAAGACTCCGGCGATCTTCGTGAGGGTCAGGGACTCGCCGAAGAGGGCGAGACCGAGGACGGCGATGGTCGCGGTGCCCGCCCCGGACCAGATCGCGTACGCCGTGCCGATCCCGACCGACTTCAGAGTCTGGGAGAGGAGGAGGAAGGAGACGGCGTACCCCACCGCCGTCAACAGCGTGGGCCAGAGCCTGCTGAAGCCCTCGCTGTACTTCATGGCGGTCGTCGCGGCCACCTCGGCGGCGATGGCTCCGGAGAGCGTCAGGTATCCCATGTGTACGAGCGTACACAACGAATCGGGGTGATATGTACGGACGTACGCATGCAACCCGTGGACAGACGCGAAAGCGTTATCGAAAGCGCTCACCCAAACGGCTGAACACGAGCCACAGCGTCCACTACTGTTTCACCGTTCACATACCGGGCCATCGCAGCCGCGGCCGCCGTCAGCAGCGCCGCTGGAGGAACTAGCGCATGCCAGAAAACAAGTCCCGGCCGCCCCAGGAGCAACCGTGGGAGAACGGCTGGGCCCCGGACACCTCCCGGGCCCCCGGAACCCGACGGCTCTGGCTGGCCGGCGGACTCGCCGTGGCCACCGTCGTCGCGTGCGTGACCGCGATCGCCGTCAACGACCGGGATTCCGCCGGGAGTTCGGAAGCACGCCAGGGACGGACGCTGTCCGGCGACCCCGACTCGGACGGCCTGATCTCGTTCGCCACGCCCTCGGTCTCCGCCGACGGCACCGCCTCCTCGACGGCGGCCGGCCACCGGGGCACCGACAGCTCCTCCCCGTCCGTCTCCTCCTCGCCCTCGGTGGCCGGAGAGGCCTCCCCGTCCGCCGACGGGACGGATGACGGCGCCAGCCCCTCGCCGCACACCTCGGGCAAGGCCTCGACGTCCCCGACCCGCAAGCCCACCGAGCCCCCGCCGACCAGCTACGAACGGTCGGTGCGGTCCGTCAACTACCCGGACCGTTACTGGCATCTGAGCAGCGGTCTGGTGAAGCTCGACCCGCTGCGCGGCTCGGAGTCCCGCCAGGACTCCACCTTCACCGTGGTCAAGGGGCTGACGGACAGCGCCTGTTACTCCTTCAAGACGAACGACGGCCGGTACCTGCGGCACCGCAGCTTCGTGCTCCACGCCGACAGCTACGACGGCTCCTCCCTGTTCAAGCAGGACGCCACCTTCTGCGCGCGCCCCTCCTCCTACTCCGGCGCCGTCATGCTGGAGTCGGTCAACTACCCCGGCCGCTACCTGCGCCACAAGGACTTCCAGGTCCGCCTCGACACGTACCAGAACAGCGATCTGTACCGTGCCGACTCGGCGTTCCGGTTCGTGGCCGGACTGGGCTGAGACCTCAGGACGAACGAGCGAGTGGCGGCACCCCCCGGAAGGGGTGCCGCCACTCGCTCGTTTCCGCTGGTGATCTCAGACGTTGAAGCCAAGCGCGCGCAGCTGCTCGCGGCCGTCGTCCGTGATCTTGTCGGGGCCCCACGGGGGCATCCAGACCCAGTTGATGCGCAGTTCGTTGACGAGGCCGTCCGTGGCGGACTTGGCCTGGTCCTCGATGACGTCCGTCAGCGGGCAGGCCGCGGAGGTCAGGGTCATGTCGATCGTCGCGATGTTCGCGTCGTCGATGTGGATGCCGTAGATGAGACCCAGGTTGACGACATCGATGCCCAGCTCGGGGTCGACGACGTCGTACAGCGCCTCGCGGACCTCGTCCTCGGAGGCCGGCTTCATCTCCACGGTGTCGGTCATGCCGTCTTCCTTTCGGCGTCCGAGCCCAGTGCCTGGGCCGTCGCGTCCTTCCACGCCATCCAGCTCAGGAGGGCGCACTTGACCCGGGCCGGGTACTTGGAGACACCGGCGAACGCGACCGCGTCCTCCAGCACCTCCTCCATCGCGTCGTCGGGCTCGATCCGGCCCTTGGACTGCATCAGCTCCAGGAAGGTCTCCTGGATCTTCTGCGCCTCGGACACGTCCTTGCCGACCAGGAGGTCGTTGAGGACGGACGCGCTGGCCTGGCTGATGGAGCAGCCCTGCCCCTCGTAGGAGACGTCCTCGATCTTCGTGCCGTCGTACTTCACCCGCAGGGTGATCTCGTCACCGCAGGTGGGGTTGACGTGGTGCACCTCGGCGTCGCCGTCCCGCAGACCACGCCCGTGCGGGTGCTTGTAGTGGTCCAGGATGACTTCCTGGTACATCGAGTCGAGCTTCACGGTGTCAGCACGCCCCTCAGCCGAAGAAGTTCCGTACGTGCTCCAGACCGTCGACCAGTGCGTCGATCTCGGCCGGCGTGGAGTACAGATAGAACGACGCTCGCGTGGTCGCGGGAATTCCGTACCGCAGGCAGACCGGGCGCGCGCAGTGGTGGCCGACGCGGACCGCTATGCCCTGCTCGTCCAGCACCTGGCCCACGTCGTGCGGGTGGATGTCGCCGAGCGTGAAGGAGATCGCCGCGCCCCGGTCCTCGGCGGTGGTGGGGCCGATGATCCGCAGGTCCGGCACCTCCGTCAGGCGGCGCACGGCGTACTCCGTCAGCGCGTGCTCATGGGCGAGGATCCTGTCCATGCCGATGGCGTTCAGGTAGTCGATCGCCGCGCCGAGACCGACCGCCTGGGCGATCGGCGGGGTGCCCGCCTCGAACTTGTGGGGGGCGGGAGCGTACGTCGACGAGTGCATCGACACCGTCTCGATCATCTCGCCGCCGCCGAGGAACGGGGGCAGGTCCTCCAGGAGTTCCTGGCGGCCCCAGAGCACACCGATGCCGGTCGGGGCGCACATCTTGTGGCCGGTGAAGGCCACGAAGTCGGCCTGGAGGGCCTGCACGTCCAGCGGCATGTGGGGCGCGGCCTGCGAGGCGTCGATGCAGACCAGCGCGCCGACCTCCTGGGCGCGGCGCACTATCGCCTCGACCGGGTTGACCGTGCCGAGGATGTTCGAGACCAGGACGAAGGAGACGATCTTCGTCTTCTCCGTGATGATCTCGTCGATGTTGGAGAGGTCGAGACGGCCGTCGTCCGTGAGACCGAACCACTTCAGCTTCGCACCCGTGCGCTGCGCGAGCAGCTGCCACGGCACGATGTTGGAGTGGTGCTCCATCTCGGTGATGACGATCTCGGTCTCGCGGTCCACCCGGTAGGGCTCGTCGGCCCAGCCGAGCATGTTCGCCACGAGGTTCAGCGATTCGGAGGCGTTCTTGGTGAAGATCACCTCGTCGCGGCTGGGCGCGTTGATGAACGCGGCGACCTTGTCGCGCGCGCCCTCGTACAACGCCGTGGCCTCCTCGGCGAGCACATGCACACCGCGGTGGACGTTGGCGTTGTAGCGCTCGTAGTACTCGCTCAGGGCGTCCAGCACCTGGCGCGGCTTCTGCGAGGTCGCCGCGTTGTCCAGGTACACGAGCTTCTTGTCGTCGTGGACCAGCCGGTCCAGGACGGGGAAGTCCTTACGGATCGCCTCGGCGTCGAGGAGGCCCGGCAGCTGTGTCACTCGGATGCGCCACCCTTCGTGTATGCCTCGTAGCCCTCGGCCTCCAGCTTGTCGGCGAGCTCGGGGCCACCCGACTCGACGATCTTCCCGGCGGCGAAGACGTGCACGTGGTCGGGCTTGATGTAGCGCAGGATGCGCGTGTAGTGCGTGATCAGCAGGGTGCCGACCTCGCCGGACTCCCGGACGCGGTTGACGCCCTCGGAGACGATGCGCAGGGCGTCGACGTCCAGACCGGAGTCCGTCTCGTCGAGGATCGCGACCTTGGGCTTGAGCAGTTCGAGCTGGAGGATCTCGTGGCGCTTCTTCTCACCGCCGGAGAAGCCCTCGTTGACGTTGCGCTCGGCGAAGGAGGGGTCCATGTTGAGGCGCTCCATGGCCTCCTTGACCTCCTTCACCCAGGTACGCAGCTTGGGGGCCTCGCCGCGGATGGCGGTGGCGGAGGTGCGCAGGAAGTTGGAGACCGAGACACCGGGGACCTCGACCGGGTACTGCATCGCCAGGAACAGGCCCGCGCGGGCGCGCTCGTCGACGGACATCTCCAGGACGTCCTCGCCGTCGAGCAGCACGGTGCCGCCGGTGATCGTGTACTTCGGGTGGCCCGCGAGGGAGTAGGCGAGGGTCGACTTGCCGGAGCCGTTGGGGCCCATGATGGCGTGCGTCTCGCCCTGCTTCACGGTGAGGTCGACGCCCTTGAGGATCTCCTTCGTGGCGTTGTCGGCCTCGACGGTGACGTGCAGGTCTCGGATTTCAAGCGTTGCCATGGTGGCCTCAGGACTCCTGGGTGAGGGAGACGAGCACGTCGTCCCCTTCGATCTTGACGGGGTATACGGGGACGGGGCGCGTCGCGGGAAGGCCGGACGGCTTGCCGGTGCGGAGGTCGAACGCGGAGCCGTGCAGCCAGCACTCGATCTGGCAGTCCTCCACCTCGCCCTCGGAGAGCGAGACGTTCGCGTGGGAGCAGATGTCGTGGATGGCGAACACCTCTCCCTCGGTTCGGACGACCGAGACCGGCGTGCCGTCGAGCTCCACCCGTTTGGGGGTGTCCTCCTCCAGCTCGCTCAGTCCGCAGGCGCGTACGAAGGCCATCAGACGGTGGCCTCCAGCTCGGTCTCGATCTTCGCGAGCAGGCGCTCCTCGATGTCCGGGACACCGATCTGCTGGACCAGCTCGGCGAAGAAGCCGCGGACCACCAGGCGGCGGGCCTCGTCGGCGGGGATGCCGCGGGCCATCAGGTAGAAGAGCTGCTCGTCGTCGAAGCGGCCGGTGGCGGAGGCGTGGCCGGCGCCGACGATCTCGCCGGTCTCGATCTCCAGGTTCGGCACCGAGTCGACGCGCGCACCGTCCGTGAGGACCAGGTTGCGGTTCATCTCGTAGGTGTCGGTGCCCTCGGCCGTGGCCTCGATCAGCACGTCACCGATCCACACCGCGTGCGCCTCGTCGCCCTGGAGGGCGCCCTTGTAGACCACGTGGGACGTGCAGTGCGGGACGTTGTGGTCGACCAGCAGGCGGTGCTCCTGGTGCTGGCCGGCGTCGGTGAAGTACAGCCCGAACAGCTCGGCCTCGGCGCCGGTGCCGGCGTAGGCGACGCGCGGGTGCAGGCGGACGACGTCGCCGCCGAAGGTGACGACGACCGACTTGAACGAGGCGTCGCGGCCGACGAGGGCGTTGTGCTGGGCCACGTGCACGGCCTTGTCGTCCCAGTCCTGGACGGAGACGACGGTGAGCTTGGCGCCGTCGCCGAGGACGTAGTCGACGTTGGCGGCGAGGACCGCGTCACCGGTGTGGTCGATGACGACGACGGCCTCGGCGAACGCCCCGAGCTGGATCACCTGGTGGCCGAAGGAGGTGCCGCCCTCGCCGTGCACCGCGATGCGGATGGGCTCGGTGAGGACCGTCTCCTTGGGAACGGTGATCACGCCGGCCTTCTCGAACGCCGAGTAGGCCTGGGCGGCGATCCGGTCCACGGGGGTGCCCGCCTTGCCGAGGCGCGGGTCGTCGCGGTCGACGGTCTCGACGATGACGCCCTCGGGGGCCTCGACAGCGACCTTGACGCCCTCGCCGGTCGCGACGGCGGTGCCGTCGTGCAGACCGCGCAGACGCTCCAGCGGGGTGAACCGCCACTCCTCCTCGCGGCCGTGCGGGACCGGGAAGTCCGCGACGTCGAAGGACGGGGGTGCGCTCATGCGCGTGGCGACGGTCGACTCGGCGGCGACCGCGATCGCGCCGGCGGTGGTGGACCCCACCGGGATATTCTGAGCCTCAGCCATGGCTGTCGTAATGCTCGCTTTCCGTTACGTAAGGGGCTTGATGGGCTGCGGACCGGTGGTTAACCGACCGCACCTTCCATCTGCAGCTCGATCAGCCGGTTGAGCTCCAGCGCGTACTCCATCGGCAGCTCCTTCGCGATGGGCTCGACGAAGCCGCGCACGATCATCGCCATCGCCTCGAACTCGGAGAGACCGCGGCTCATCAGGTAGAAGAGCTGGTCCTCGGAGACCTTGGAGACGGTCGCCTCGTGGCCCATGGACACGTCGTCCTCGCGGACGTCCACGTACGGGTAGGTGTCCGAGCGGGAGATGGTGTCGACGAGCAGCGCGTCGCACAGCACGTTGGACTTGGAGCCGTGGGCGCCCTCGCCGATCTCGACGAGACCGCGGTAGGAGGTACGGCCGCCGCCCCTCGCCACCGACTTGGAGACGATGTTGGAGGAGGTGTTCGGCGCCATGTGGACCATCTTGGAGCCGGCGTCCTGGTGCTGGCCCTCGCCCGCGAAGGCGATGGAGAGGGTCTCGCCCTTGGCGTGCTCGCCCATGAGGTAGACGGCGGGGTACTTCATCGTCACCTTGGAGCCGATGTTGCCGTCGATCCACTCCATGGTGGCGCCCTCGTAGGCGACGGCGCGCTTGGTGACCAGGTTGTAGACGTTGTTCGACCAGTTCTGGATGGTCGTGTAGCGGCAGCGGGCGTTCTTCTTGACGATGATCTCGACGACCGCGCTGTGCAGGGAGTCCGACTTGTAGATCGGGGCCGTACAGCCTTCGACGTAGTGCACGTAGGCGCCCTCGTCGACGATGATCAGGGTCCGCTCGAACTGGCCCATGTTCTCGGTGTTGATCCGGAAGTAGGCCTGGAGCGGGATCTCGACGTGCACGCCCTTCGGCACGTAGATGAAGGAGCCGCCGGACCACACGGCGGTGTTCAGCGCGGCGAACTTGTTGTCACCGGCGGGGATGACGGTGCCGAAGTACTCCTTGAAGAGCTCCGGGTGCTCCTTCAGGGCGGTGTCGGTGTCGAGGAAGATGACGCCCTGCTCCTCCAGGTCCTCGCGGATCTGGTGGTAGACGACCTCCGACTCGTACTGGGCGGCGACACCGGCGACCAGGCGCTGCTTCTCGGCCTCCGGGATGCCCAGCTTGTCGTAGGTGTTCTTGATGTCCTCGGGCAGGTCCTCCCAGGACTCCGCCTGCTTCTCCGTGGAGCGCACGAAGTACTTGATGTTGTCGAAGTCGATGCCGGAGAGGTCGGAGCCCCAGTTCGGCATGGGCTTCTTCTCGAAGAGCTTCAGGCCCTTGAGACGGAGCTTGGTCATCCACTCCGGCTCGGACTTCTTCGCGGAGATGTCGGTGACGACCTCCTCGTTGATGCCGCGCCGCGCAGAGGCACCGGCGGTGTCGGAGTCGGCCCAGCCGTATTCGTACGTGCCCAGGCCCTCGAGTTCGGGGTGAGCAGTCTCCGTGGGGAGAGTCATGCGGGGTTCCTCCCGGCCGTGCTTGCAGATGCGTTGTGGGAAATCTTGGGGATGAACGTCGTGCAGACCCCGTCGCCGTGGGCGATCGTGGCCAGTCGCTGGACGTGCGTTCCGAGCAGCTGGGAGAAGACCTCGGTCTCGGCCTCGCAGAGCTGCGGGAACTTCTCCGCCACGTGGGCGACCGGGCAGTGGTGCTGGCACAGCTGCTCGCCGACCGGTGCGCTGCGCGCCGTAGCAGCGTACCCGTCGGCGCTCAGGGCCCTGGCGAGGGCTTCGGTGCGCTCCTCGGGGGCGGCCGCCTCGATGGCCTCGCGGTAGGCGTCGGCCTGCTCGGCGATCCGCGCGCGGGCGAAGGCGACGACGGCCTCGTCCCCGCCGAACCGCTGCTGGATCCAGCGCAGGGCGTCGGCGGCGAGCGCGTCGTAGGACTGGTCGAAGGCGTCCCGGCCGCAGTCGGTGAGGGCGAAGACCTTGGCCGGCCGGCCGCGGGTGCGCGCCCCGTAGACCCGCTGCTCGCGGGGTTGCACGATGTCGTCGGCGACCAGGGCGTCGAGGTGGCGGCGGACGGCGGCGGGGGTGAGCCCCAGCCGGTCGGCCAGCTCGGCGACGGTCGACGGCCCGTGGTCCAGGATCGAGCGCGCGACCCGGTTGCGCGTCGAACGGTCCGAGCGCATCCCAGCCGCGAGCTCCTCGTGCGGGGTCCCCGTGGGGGTCTCCCGAGCCTCGCCGACGTTTTTCACAACGCCATTGTTGCGTAATTCCTCGAACACAGGCAAGCCGCGTCCGGGCCACCCGGGGTGCCCTGCGTCACTTAGGCATACCTAATCTGACCTGCGGAAACGATCACTGATCGATCAAGGGCCCGCGGAAACCGGTGGCCGCGGCGGCCCGCTTCGGGGACACTGCTCGACCATGGCCACACCCCCTCCGACCGGCCCACTCGTCACGCGCCGGACCCTGGCGGCGCACCTGCGGGACCTGGGTGTCGAACCGGGAGAAATCCTCCTCGTGCACTCCTCCCTCAGCTCCCTCGGCTGGGTGTGCGGCGGCTCCGTCGCGGTGGTCCAGGGACTGCGGGACGCCCTCGGCCCCCACGGCACGCTCGTCGTCCCGACCCAGACGGGCGAGCTCTCCGACCTGCGGGAATGGAGCCGGCCGCCCGTCCCGCCGCAGTGGTGGGAGACGATCCGGGCCACCATGCCCGCCTACGACCCCCTCGTCACCCCCAGCCGGGGGCCCGGGGTGATCCCGGAGACCGTGCGCACCTGGCCCGGGGCCGTCCGCAGCGCCCACCCGCAGACCTCGTTCGCGGCGCTCGGGGCGCGGGCCGAGGAGATCGTCGAAGGCCACGCCACCGACTGCCGGCTCGGTGAGCACAGCCCGCTGGCCCGGCTGGAGCGGCTGGGGGCGCGGGTGCTGCTCCTGGGGACCGGCTACGACACCTGCACCAGCTTCCACCTCGCCGAGTACCGCATCCCCGCCCCGCTGGTGGAGATCGGCCGGCCCGGTCCGCACGGGTGGGAGACCGTGACGGAGGTGTCCATCGACTCCGACCGGTTCGACGAGCTCGGGCACGACTTCGAGCGGGACCGGCCCGTCGTACGGGGGACGGTGGGCGGCGCCCGCGTACGGCTGTTCCCGGTGGCGGACGCGGTCGCCTACGCGCAGCGGTGGCTGGCCGTGCACCGCTCCCGCGAGGAGGAGGTCTGACGGCCGCTTCCGGTCGGGTGTGGCCGGTTCCCGTACCCGGCGGTCGGAGCGGCCGGCGGCGAACCTAGACTCTGGGGCCATGCGAAGCGAGCCTGTCGTCCGGGTCCAGGCCCTGGTGAAGCGGTACGGGACGAAGACCGCGGTGGACGGCCTGGAGCTGACGGCCCGGGCGGGCGTCACCGCCGTCCTCGGACCCAACGGCGCCGGCAAGACGACCACCATCGAGATCTGCGAGGGGTACCGCGCGGCGGACTCCGGCACCGTCCGCGTGCTCGGGCTCGACCCGGTCGCACAGGCGTCCGAGCTGCGGCCCCGCATCGGGGTGATGCTCCAGTCCGGGGGCGTGTACTCGGGGGCGCGGGCCGACGAGATGCTGCGGCACGTGGCGAAGCTGCACGCGCATCCGCTGGACGTGGACGCGCTGATCGAGCGGCTCGGGCTCGGCTCCTGCGGCCGGACGACGTACCGCCGGCTCTCCGGCGGCCAGCAGCAGCGGCTCGCCCTGGCGATGGCGGTCGTCGGCCGGCCGGAACTGGTCTTCCTGGACGAGCCGACCGCCGGCCTCGACCCGCAGGCCCGCCGCGCCACCTGGGACCTGGTCCGGGACCTGCGCGCCGACGGCGTCTCGGTCGTCCTGACCACCCACCACATGGACGAGGCCGAGCAGCTCGCCGACGACGTGGCGATCATCGACGGGGGCCGGGTCATCGCCCACGGCTCCCCCGAGGAACTGTGCCGCGGCGGCGCCGAGAACACCCTGCGCTTCTCCGGCCGCCCCGGCCTCGACGTCGCCTCCCTGCTCAAGGCGCTGCCCGCCGACTCCTCCGCGGCCGAGCTGACGCCGGGCTCGTACCGGGTGGTGGGCAAGGTCGACCCGCAGCTGCTGGCGACCGTCACCTCGTGGTGCGCGCAGCACGGGGTGATGCCCGACCGCATCTCGGTCGAGCGCCACACCCTGGAGGACGTCTTCCTGGAACTGACCGGCAAGGAGCTGCGCTCGTGACCGCCACCGGCACCTACACCCCCCGGCCCGGCGCGGCCCCGCTCCCCCGCATGATCGCGGCGCAGGCGGCGCTGGAGACGAGGATGCTCCTGCGCAACGGCGAGCAGCTGCTGCTCACGGTGGTGATCCCGACGCTGCTGCTGGTGCTGTTCAGCAGCGTGGACGTGGTCGACACCGGTGCGGGCGCGGCGGTGGACTTCCTCGCCCCCGGCATCCTCGCCCTGGCGGTCATGTCCACGGCCTTCACCGGCCAGGCCATCGCGACGGGCTTCGAGCGCCGCTACGGCGTCCTGAAGCGGCTCGCGGCCTCCCCGCTCCCCCGCTGGGGGCTGATGGCGGCGAAGACCGCGTCCGTGCTGGTCACCGAGGTCCTCCAGGTGGTCCTGCTGACGGTGATCGCCTTCGCGCTGGGCTGGGACCCGCACGGGAACCCGCTCGCCGTCCTGCTCCTCCTCGTCGTCGGTACGGCGGCCTTCTCGGGGCTGGGTCTGCTGATGGCGGGCACGCTGCGGGCGGAGGCGACCCTGGCCGCCGCCAACCTGGTCTTCCTGCTGCTGCTCGTGGGCGGTGGGGTCGTCGTCCCGCTGGACAAGTTCCCGCCGGCCGCCCAGGACGTCCTCGGTCTCCTGCCCATCTCGGCCCTCTCCGACGGGCTGCGCGACGTCCTCCAGCACGGCGCGGGCATGCCCTGGGCGGACCTGGGGATCCTGGCGGTGTGGGCGGTGGCCGGGCTCGCGGCCGCGGGGCGGTTCTTCCGCTGGGAGTGAACCGGGGGCGCGCGGACCCGGCGCCGGCCGCCGGACCCGACCCTCGTGAAAGCGTGCACAAGCGGCGGCCTACGATGGGGGCGTGCCAAACGTGACCCGCACCGACGCCGTAGCGGCGCTGCGCAACCCGCTCGCCTTCATCGCCGAACGCTGGACCCCCGCACCCCGGACGGTTCAGCGGGCGGCCCTGTCCGCGCTGGTGATGTCGGTGATCATCGTGGTCACCGGCGGTGCCGTGCGCCTCACCGGCTCCGGCCTCGGCTGCCCGACCTGGCCCAAGTGCACGGCCGACTCGCTCACCGCGACCGGCGCGATGGGCTTCCACGGTGCCATCGAGTTCGGCAACCGCATGCTGACGTACGTCCTGTGCGCCGCCGTCGGCTGGGCGATCATCGCCGCGCGCGCGGAGAAGCCGCGGCGTGCGGGGCTGACCCGGCTGGGCTGGGCGCAGTTCTGGCTGGTGATGAGCAACGCGGTGCTCGGCGGCATCGTGGTGCTGGTCGGCCTCAACCCGTACACGGTCGCCGCGCACTTCCTGCTGGCCTCGGCGCTGATCGCGGTCGCCGCGCTGATGTGGCAGCGCACCCGCGAGGGCGACGGGGAGCCCCGGCCGCTGGTCGGCAAGCCGGTGCAGCAGCTGGTGTGGTTCCTCGTCGTCGCCGCGTCGCTGCTGATCGCGGTCGGCACGGTGGTGACCGGGGCGGGGCCGCACGCGGGTGACTCCAGCGAGGTCGAGCGGATGCCGCTGGACTGGGAGACGGTGGCCAAGCTGCACGCGGTGCTCGCGTGGATCGTGGTGACCCTGACCTTCGCCCTGTGGTTCATCCTCAAGGCGGTCGACGCCCCGCGCGGCCCGCTGAACCGCACCCGGGAGCTGTTCCTGGTGCTGCTGGCGCAGGGTGTCATCGGGTACGTCCAGTACTTCACGAACCTTCCCGAGGTGCTGGTGGGCCTGCACATGCTCGGGTCGGCGCTGGTGTGGATCTGGGTGCTGCTGGTGCTGCTGGCCCTGCGCGAGCGCCCGGCGACGACGGCCGAGCTGCCGGCCCCGGCCGCCGAGGCCACGGTCGCCTCGAACGCCTGACGTCCAGCCCGGGCCGCGGTCGCCTCGAACGCCTGACGTCCAGCCCGGGCCGCGGTCGCCTCGAACGCCCGACCTTCACCCCAGGCCGTACACCCGCCGGGCGTTACCTGCCGCCACCATCCCCGCCACCCGCTGGGCGTCCGTCAGGGACCACGCGCCCTCGGCGACCCAGCCGCCCAGGACCCGCCCCAGGGCCTCGCGGAACAGCCGGGCACCGACCACGTGCAGCTCGGGCAGCGCCTGCGCCCCGCTGGAGAACAGGACCTTGCCGAACGGCGCCACCTCCAGGATCTCCGCGAGAACCGTCGCGGCACGGGCGCCGGTGCGGACGAGCGCGGCACCCGAGTCGGTGTGGACGTGCGGGAAGACCGCGGCGAGATGGGCGGCCTGGCGGTGGTACGGATAGCCGTGCAGCAGGATCAGGTCGGTGCCGAGGCCTGCGGTGGCGCGGACGAAGTCGGTCAGCAGCGCGGGGTCGGAGCGGTCGATGCGCAGGCCCGGTCCGCCGACTCCGGCGTGCAGCTGGAGGGGCAGTCCCGAGGCGACGGCGATCCACAGCAGGTGCCGTAGCAGCACGGGGTCGCGCAGCTCGCCGCCGACGCGGCGGGCGGCCAGCCAGCGGCCCGCGGCGCCCCGCACCTCACCGGGACCCGGCGGTTCGGGCGCCAGGGCCAGGCCGTGCCGGACCCCGGCGACGGAGGTGAAGGCGACGGCGCCGGCCGCGGCCGAGTGGACGGCCTCGGCGAGATTGGCGAGAAAGGCCTCGACGGTGCCGGAGGTGTCGGCGACCTGCTCGGCCAGCAGTTCGAGGCGGACGATCTCATGCGCGTCGGCGGCCCCCGCGGCGCCCAGCTCCCCCGGACGGGTGAGGTCGCCGGGCAGTCCGGTGTCGACGAGGTAGGTCGTGATGCCGCTGCCGCGCAGCAGTCGGCGGCCCGATTCCAGTACGCCGAGTTCACGTCGCCGGGCGAGATACCGGGCGGGTGTGCAGTGCGGTTCCAGACCGAGCAGTGGGGGGCACCAGCGGCGTACCGCGAAACCGGTCTGGGTGTCGAACAGGGTCGTACCGGGGGCGGGCGGGCCCTCGGTACGGGCCAGCCGGGCCTCGAAGGTGCCGAGACCCAGCTCGGTTCTGAGCACGCCGTGGCAGTACTGGTCCACCAGGGACGGCGTTTCGATCATCGGGACTCCCGCGACTGGACCTCGTACCGATGAAGGTCCTAACGGGTGAACCCGGTGTCAGGTGTTGGGTCGGTCAGCCCTTGCCGGGTCCGCCCACCTGGATTCCGGCCATGCGGGTCCATTCGTACGGCCCGGTCCGCACCTTGGCCGCGAACTCGCCGTCGAAGGACTCGTGGACCGTGATGCCCGCCTTCGCCACGGCCTTCTCGGCGATCTCGACGGAGGGCGCCACCAGGTCGCCCCAGCCGCCGTCCTCGCCGACGAGGACGATCCGGGCCCCGCGTTCCCCGATGTACGCGACCTGGCCCTCGGCCCCGCCGTGCTCCTTGGAGAAGGCGCTGATCCGCTGCGCGAGCCGGGCGATGCGACGCCCGTCCTTCGCGTCCACCTGCTGTGTGTCTGCCGTGTCTGCCATGGCCAGGATGCTACCGACGGGTAGATCAAACGGCGACGGCCGGGGTGCGTGGCCTTGACCACGCACCCCGGCCGCGGAACCGGAAGGGAAGGGGGCTAGCGCAGGAAGGGGTCCACCGCGATCGCCACGAACAGCAGCGAGACATAGGTGATGGACCAGTGGAACAGCCGCATCTCCTTCAGCTTCGCGCCCGTGACCTCGTCCTTCGCGCGGTTCTGGAGGGCGTGCGCCTCCCACAGCCACCAGCCGCCCGCCACCAGTGCGACGGAGGTGTAGAACCAGCCGGTGTAGCCGAGCGGCGTGAGCAGCAGCGACACCGCGACCATCACCCAGCTGTAGATCACGATCTGCTTGGCGACCACCTTGTTGGAGGCGACGACCGGCAGCATCGGGACGCCCACGCGCGCGTAGTCCTCACGGACCTTCATGGACAGCGGCCAGTAGTGCGGCGGCGTCCAGAAGAAGATGACCAGGAAGAGGATCAGCGGCGCCCAGGACAGCGAGTTCGTCACGGCCGACCAGCCGATCAGCACCGGCATGCAGCCGGCGATGCCGCCCCAGACGATGTTCTGCGCGGTGCGCCGCTTGAGGATCATCGTGTACACCACGACGTAGAAGAGGAGCGCTCCGAGCGACAGCCAGGCGGACAGCCAGTTGACGGTCAGCCCGAAGAGCAGGGTCGACACCACCGCGAGGGTGACGCCGAAGGCGAGGCACTCGCGCGGCGAGACCATGCCGGTGACCAGCGGGCGCTGGGAGGTGCGGTCCATCAGGGCGTCGATGTCGCGGTCGATGTACATGTTCAGCGCGTTGGCGCCGCCCGCGGACAGATAGCCGCCGAGGCACGTGAGCAGGACCAGTCCGAGGTCCGGCACACCCCGCTGCGCCAGGAACATCACCGGAACGGTGGTGATCAGCAGCAGCTCGATGATCCGCGGCTTGGTCAGCGCCACGAACGCCTTGACCCGGGCCCCCAGCGGCCGCCGGCTCGGGCTCTGGCTCGTCCCGACGATCCCCACTGGACGGGATTCAACGGCCGTCACGCACACCCCTGACAGAGACTCCCAGCAAGCCTCCCCATGTGAATGCGGGGTAAAGGCTCGCGCGTACCACGCCACTGTAGACGTTGCCCATACCCCGGCCTTCGCGGGGGTGGGGTCGTGTTGGCGGGGGCCCCGGCAGGGGGTGCCGGACAGGGGGCGGGACAGGGGTGCGGAACGCGGTGCGGAACGGGGTGCGGAACGGGGTGCGGAACGGGTGCGAAAAAGGGGTTCCGATGAGTCGTACCGGGGCTCGATTGAGCAGTCAGATGAGCGGCTCCGTATTCAAGTGCCAAATGCCGTTCCGGCTAGCCGCCGGGCGGATCACGGCGAGGCCCGGCAGTCTGGAATGACGCGAAAAAACGCACGTCCCCTCAGGGGTAGGCTCGACAGCGGCCGGTGGGCATCCAGTCCCCCGGAAGCCGGTGGGCGTGTGCCCGGAACAGCCGGTATTCGACATGTGGAGAGGAGCCCTGACCCAGGGTGAGCACCAAGCCGACCACCACAGACCTCGAGTGGACCGAATTGGACCAGCGGGCCGTCGACACCGCGCGTGTCCTGGCCGCCGACGCCGTACAGAAGGTCGGCAACGGCCATCCCGGTACGGCGATGAGCCTGGCACCTGCCGCCTACACCCTCTTCCAGAAGGTGATGCGGCACGACCCGGCGGACGCCGACTGGGTGGGCCGCGACCGTTTCGTCCTGTCCGCGGGCCATTCGTCCCTGACCCTCTACACCCAGCTGTACCTGGCCGGTTTCGGCCTTGAGCTGGACGATCTGAAGTCGTTCCGCACATGGGGTTCGAAGACCCCGGGTCACCCCGAGTACGGCCACACGGTGGGCGTCGAGACCACCACCGGCCCGCTGGGCCAGGGTGTCGCGAACGCCGTCGGCATGGCGATGGCCGCCCGCTACGAGCGCGGTCTGTTCGACCCCGAGGCTCCCGAGGGCGAGTCCCCCTTCGACCACTTCGTGTACGTGATCGCGGGTGACGGCTGCCTCCAGGAGGGCATCTCCGCCGAGGCGTCCTCGATGGCCGGCCACCAGAAGCTGGGCAACCTGGTCCTGCTGTGGGACGACAACCACATCTCGATCGAGGGCGACACCGAGACGGCCGTCTCCGAGGACACCGTCAAGCGGTACGAGGCCTACGGCTGGCATGTGCAGCGCGTCGCCCCGAAGCCGGACGGCGACCTCGACCCGCACGCCCTCTACAACGCGATCGAGGCCGCGAAGCAGGTGACGGACAAGCCGTCCTTCATCGCGATGCGCTCGATCATCGCCTGGCCGGCCCCCAACGCGCAGAACACCGAGGCCGCGCACGGCTCGGCGCTCGGCGACGACGAGGTGGCCGCGACCAAGCGCGTCCTCGGCTTCGACCCGGAGCAGACCTTCGAGGTCGCCGACGAGGTCATCGCCCACACCCGCAAGGCGCTGGAGCGCGGCGCGCAGGCGAAGGCCGAGTGGGAGAAGTCCTTCCAGCTGTGGCGGGACAACAACGCCGAGCGCGCCGCCGACTTCGACCGGATCGCCGCGGGCGAGCTGCCGGCCGGGTGGGAGGAGAAGGTCCCGGTCTTCGAGCCCGGCAAGGGCGTCGCCACGCGCGCCGCGTCCGGCAAGGTGCTCCAGGCGCTCGGCGCGGTGATCCCGGAGCTGTGGGGCGGCTCGGCCGACCTCGCGGGCTCCAACAACACCACGATCGACAAGACGTCGTCGTTCCTGCCGGCGGACAACCCGCTGCCGGAGGCGAACCCGTACGGCCGCACCATCCACTTCGGCATCCGCGAGCACTCCATGGCCGCGGAGATGAACGGCATCGCGCTGCACGGCAACACCCGGATCTACGGCGGCACGTTCCTCGTGTTCTCCGACTACATGCGCAACGCCGTCCGGCTCTCGGCGCTGATGCACCTGCCGGTGACGTACGTGTGGACGCACGACTCCATCGGCCTCGGCGAGGACGGCCCGACCCACCAGCCGGTCGAGCACCTGGCCTCGCTGCGCGCCATCCCCGGCCTGAACGTGGTCCGCCCGGCCGACGCCAACGAGACCGCGATCGCCTGGCGCGAGATCCTCAAGCGCTACACCAAGGTCTTCGGCAAGGGGGCCCCGCACGGTCTGGCGCTGACCCGTCAGGGCGTGCCGACGTACGAGCCCAACGAGGATGCCGCGCGCGGCGGTTACGTCCTCTTCGAGGCGTCCGGCGGCACGCCGGAGGTCATCCTCGTCGCCACCGGTTCCGAGGTGCACGTGGCGGTCGAGGCACGCGAGGCGCTGGAGGCCGACGGCGTCCCGACGCGGGTCGTGTCCATGCCGTCCGTGGAGTGGTTCGAGGAGCAGGACCAGGGGTACCGGGACAGCGTGCTGCCGCCGTCCGTGAAGGCCCGTGTCGCGGTCGAGGCGGGTATCGGTCTGACCTGGCACAAGTACGTGGGGGACGCCGGCCGCATCGTTTCCCTGGAGCACTTCGGTGCTTCGGCCGACGGCAAGGTCCTCTTCCAGGAGTACGGCTTCACTGCCGAGAACGTGGCGGCGAAGGCGCGGGAATCCCTCGCCGACGCCCGGCGCTGACGCTCACATACGACACGTAGGAGATGCATTTTCCATGACAGACGCACTCAAGCGCCTCTCCGAGGAGGGCGTCGCGATCTGGCTGGACGACCTGTCGCGCAAGCGCATCACGTCCGGCAACCTGGCGGAGCTGATCGACCAGCAGCACGTCGTGGGCGTCACCACCAACCCGTCGATCTTCCAGAAGGCGATCAGCGGCGGCGACGGCTACGAGCAGCAGCTCGCCGACCTCGCGGCCCGCAGGGTCACCGTCGAAGAGGCCATCCGCATGATCACCACGGCGGACGTCCGGGACGCGGCCGACATCCTGCGCCCGGTCTTCGACGCCACCGGCGGTCAGGACGGCCGGGTGTCGATCGAGGTCGACCCGCGCCTGGCGCACGAGACCCGGGCGACGGTCGCCGAGGCCAAGCAGCTCGCCTGGCTGGTGGACCGCCCCAACACGCTGATCAAGATCCCGGCCACCAGGGCGGGTCTGCCGGCGATCACCGAGGTCATCGGCAACGGCATCAGCGTCAACGTCACGCTGATCTTCTCGCTGGAGCGCTACCGCGAGGTGATGGACGCCTACCTGGCCGGTCTGGAGAAGGCCAAGGAGAAGGGTCTCGACCTCTCGCTGATCCACTCGGTGGCGTCCTTCTTCGTGTCCCGCGTGGACACCGAGATCGACCAGCGGCTCGACGCGCTGGGCACCGACGAGGCGAAGGCCGCGCGCGGCAAGGCCGCCGTCGCCAACGCCCGGCTCGCCTACGAGGCGTACGAGGAGGTGTTCTCGACCGAGCGCTGGAGCAAGCTGGAGAGCGCCGGCGCCAACAAGCAGCGTCCGCTGTGGGCCTCGACCGGTGTGAAGGACCCGGCCTACAAGGACACGCTGTACGTCGACGACCTGGTCGCGCCGAACACGGTCAACACCATGCCGGAGGCCACCCTCCAGGCGACCGAGCAGCGCGGCGAGATCACCGGCAACACCGTCGCCGGGACGTACGAGCAGGCCCGCGCCGACATCGCGGCCGTCGAGCGGCTCGGGATCTCCTACGACGAGGTCGTGCAGCTGCTCGAGGACGAGGGCGTCGAGAAGTTCGAGGCCTCCTGGAACGACCTGCTCAAGTCCACCGAGGCGGAGCTGGAGCGCCTCGCTCCCTCGGAGGGCTGATTCCTTGCCTCCCCTTTCCGGTTCCGGGGCGAATCCGCTTCGTGACCCCGCCGACCGACGGCTCCCGCGTATCGCGGGGCCGTCGGGCCTGGTCATCTTCGGCGTGACGGGCGACCTGTCCCGCAAGAAGCTGATGCCCGCCGTGTACGACCTCGCCAACCGGGGTCTGCTGCCGCCGGGTTTCTCGCTGGTCGGGTTCGCCCGCCGCGAATGGGCGCACGAGGACTTCGCCCAGGAGGTCCACGACGCCGTCAAGGAGCACTCCCGCACGCCCTTCCGTGAGGAGGTCTGGCAGCAGCTCATCCAGGGCATGCGCTTCGTGCAGGGCACCTTCGACGACGACGACGCCTTCGAGCGGCTGCGCGCGACGATCGAGGAGCTCGACAAGGCCCAGGGCACGGGCGGCAACTTCGCCTTCTACCTGTCCGTGCCGCCGCGCTCCTTCCCCGTGGTCATCCAGCAGCTGAAGAAGCACGGACTGGCCGACCAGACCAAGGACTCCTGGCGGCGCGCCGTCATCGAGAAGCCGTTCGGGCACGACCTGGCCTCCGCGGAGGAGCTCAACAAGGTCGTCCACGAGGTCTTCGCCCCGGACCAGGTCTTCCGCATCGACCACTACCTGGGCAAGGAGACCGTCCAGAACATCCTGGCGCTGCGGTTCGCCAACACGATGTTCGAGCCGATCTGGAACCGGTCCTTCGTGGACCACGTCCAGATCACGATGGCCGAGGACATCGGCATCGGCGGCCGGGCGGGCTACTACGACGGCATCGGCGCCGCGCGTGACGTCATCCAGAACCACCTGCTGCAGCTGATGGCACTGACCGCGATGGAGGAGCCCGCCTCCTTCGACGCGGACGCGCTGGCCGCGGAGAAGACCAAGGTGCTCGGGGCGGTACGGCTGCCCGAGGACCTGGGCCGGGACACCGTGCGGGCGCAGTACACGGCCGGGTGGCAGGGCGGCGAGAAGGCCATCGGCTATCTCGAGGAGGACGGCATCGACCCCAGGTCGAAGACCGACACCTACGCCGCCATCAAGGTCGAGGTGGACAACCGCCGCTGGGCGGGCGTCCCCTTCTACCTGCGCACCGGCAAGCGGCTCGGCCGCCGGGTCACCGAGATCGCGGTCGTCTTCCAGCGCGCCCCGCACTCCCCCTTCGACCACACGGCGACGGAGGAGCTGGGCAAGAACGCGATCGTCATCCGCGTCCAGCCCGACGAGGGCGTGACCGTCCGCTTCGGCTCCAAGGTGCCCGGCACCTCGATGGAGATCCGGGACGTGTCGATGGACTTCGCCTACGGCGAGTCGTTCACGGAGTCCTCGCCCGAGGCCTACGAGCGCCTCATCCTCGATGTGCTGCTCGGCGACTCGAACCTCTTCCCCCGCACGGAAGAGGTGGAGCTGTCGTGGAAGATCCTGGACCCGATCGAGCGGTACTGGGACGAGAACGGCCGGCCCGCGCAGTATCCGGCCGGCACCTGGGGGCCCGTCGAGGCCGACCAGATGCTCGAACGAGACGGACGGAGCTGGCGCCGGCCATGAAGATAGACCTCACGGACACCACCGCCAGCAAGATCAACAAGGCGCTGGTGCAGGGCCGCCGGGCGATCGGCACCCCGGCCGTGGGCATGGTGCTCACACTCGTCATCGTCACCGACGAGGAGAACGCGTACGACGCGCTCAAGGCCGCCAACGACGCCTCGCGCGAGCACCCCTCGCGCACGCTCGTGGTCATCCGGCGCGTCTCGCGCACGCCCCGCGACCGCACGCAGTCCCGGCTGGACGCCGAGGTGCGGGTGGGCGCGGACGCGGGCACCGGTGAGACGGTCGTGCTGCGGCTGCACGGCGAGGTGTCCGACCACGCCCAGTCCGTCGTCCTGCCGCTGCTGCTGCCCGACGCCCCGGTCGTCGTGTGGTGGCCGGTGAACGCCCCGCTGGACCCGGCCGCCGACCCGCTCGGCGCGCTGGCCCAGCGCCGGGTCACCGACACCTACGCCTGCGAGCAGCCGGTGCGCGAGCTGGGCGCCCGCGCCGGCACCTACACCCCCGGCGACACGGACCTGTCGTGGACCCGCATCACGCCCTGGCGTTCGATGCTGGCCGCGGCGCTGGACCAGGTCACCTGCGCGGTGGAGTCGGTCGAGGTGGAGGGCGAGGAGTTCAACCCGAGCTGCGAGCTGCTGGCGATGTGGCTCGCGGACCGGCTGGACGTCCCCGTCCGGCGCTCGCTGTCCGGCGGGCCCGGTCTGACGGCGGTGCGCATGGCCACCAGCTCCGGGCCGATCATCCTGGACCGGGCCGACGGTTCGCTGGCCACGCTCTCCATCGAGGGCCAGCCCGACCGCGCGGTGGCGCTCAAGCGCCGGGAGACGGCCGAGCTGATCGCGGAGGAGCTGCGCCGGCTGGACCCGGACGACACCTACGCCTCCGCCCTGCGGTTCGGGGTGGAGCGGCTGAAGGCGTCGGCGGCGCCGACGCCGGCGCCGGTACCGGTGCCGGCTCGGGTCGAGAGGGCCGGGACCGCGCTGGAGAAGGCGGAGGCGGCGCCGGTCGAGGCCGGGGCCGCCGTGGAGCAGGCCGAGGGGGGTGCCGAGCCGGCCAAAGGAGCACGGGACGGAGAGGACGGCGTCGAAGGCCCTGCGGAAGCTTCCGGGGCGCAAGGGGAGGCGTCGGCACCACTGACGCCGGTCCCTTCCGGTCTGTCCGGGAAGGCCGCGCGGTGAACGCCCCGCAGCTGGTCGTGCACCGCGACAAGGAGCTGATGGCGCAGGCCGCCGCGGCCCGCCTCATCACCCGGATCGTGGATGCGCAGGCCTCCCGGGGCTACGCGTCCGTGGTCCTGACCGGCGGCCGCAACGGCAACGGTCTGCTGGCCGCGCTGGCGTCCGCGCCGGCCCGGGACGCGATCGACTGGGGCCGGCTCGACCTGTGGTGGGGCGACGAGCGCTTCCTGCCCGAGGGCGACCCGGAGCGCAACGTCACCCAGGCGCGCGAGGCCCTGCTGGACGCCGTACCGCTGGACCCGAAGCGCGTGCACGCCATGCCCGCGTCCGACGGTCCCCACGGCGCCGACGTCGAGGCGGCCGCGGAGGCGTACGCCGAGGAGCTGGCGCGTGCGGCCGGCCCCGAGAACCACGGCGCCGTGCCGACGTTCGACGTCCTGATGCTGGGCGTCGGTCCGGACACCCACGTGGCCTCGCTCTTCCCCGAGCTGCCGGCCGTACGGGAGACCGAGCGCACGGTGGTCGGGGTGCGCGGCGCGCCCAAGCCCCCGCCGACCCGGGTCACGCTGACCCTGCCGGCCATCCGGGCGGCCCGTGAGGTGTGGCTGCTCGCGGCGGGCGAGGACAAGGCGAACGCCGCGGCGATCGCCCTGTCGGACGCGGGGGAGATCCAGGCGCCGGCGGCGGGCGCCCGGGGCCGGGCCCGCACCCTGTGGCTGCTGGACCAGGCGGCCGCCTCCCGGCTGCCGAAGTCGCTGTATCCGCCGGCGTCTCCCTGAGACGACGCGCTCACGGAACCCGTACGGTCAACCGCCGTACGGGTTCCGTGTGTTGCGGGCGTACGAGCGCCGCGGCGCGGTGGCCGGTCAGCCGGCGCGCAGCTCGCGGTACCTGGCCACCAGCGCCCGGGTGGAGGCATCC
>NZ_KQ949038.1 GCF_001514285.1 Streptomyces sp. DSM 15324 | reverse complement strand
GGTTGGGGGGTGCTGCGCACCCCCCAAAGTGAACGGCGCCGCGTTGCGGCGCCCCCCGAACCGAGCCGCGTTGCGGCTCGGGGCCCGCGCGTTGCGCGGCCTGCTGGCGGGCAAGCCCGCCGGGTGGGTCCGCGTTGCGGACCCAAGGAAGTGCCCGGGCGTGAACGCCCGGGACCAGATCCGCTCCGCGGCTCGGAGGCAGGTCCGCTTCGCTCCCCTGCCTTGGGCCCGCGTTGCGGGCCTGGCTGACTACAAGGAGTGGTGCCGGGCTTGCTGAGGCGCCGTGTTGGGCAGGGTGGTTGGCATGTCTGGTGCTGTTTCTCAGGGGAAGATCCGGTTACGTTTCTCGGAGTTCGTGGTTGATCCTTCGGATGGGGATGTCATGCGGCGGGTGCTGGATGTTGAGGCGGATCTGCTGACGTTCGAGGGCGGTTCAATCACCTTCTGGTTGCGGGGTGTTGAAGTGTGTAGTTTCCCCTCTTCCGTGTTGGACGGGGTGGAGCTGCCGGTGGGGTTGGAGCCGGCTTCGCGGGTGTACTCGGTAGACGAGGTGCGCAAGCAGTATCCGAAGGCCTACGAGCGGTGGACGCCGGAGGATGACCAGTTGCTGCTGCGGCTCCACACTTCTGGGAGTGGTGTTGACGAGCTGGCTGAACGGTTTGCTCGGCAGCCGAATGCGATCCGGTCGCGTCTGGCGAAGCTCGGGATGGAGGGGCTTCCGAAGTCACCTGCCTCTCCCCCGTCCTGACGGCTCTTCAGCCTGTTGCCGCTTGCGGGCGGTTGAAGCACGGCGGGTGCGGGGTGGGCATTCTCCCACTCCGCACCCGCCATGCGCGGAAGACCGGGGCAGTTCCCGCGAGGGGTGAGGTCTGGGTGGGACGGTGATGGGTGCGGCCTTCGAGGGCAAAGCACTGTTGTCGCTCGATAGGGCGATTGCATCAAAGTGGCTCGGGATAGAGTCTGTAGTGAGGGGCTACTGCCCCTGTTGGTGCGGCGTGGAAGGCGGAAGATCGTGTCGGGTCGGCATCGGCTTCGTCCCCATCAGATTGAGGCCGTGGATGCGGTGGTGCGGGCGTTGGCTCAGCCGCCGGGTGGGGTGTGGCCTGAGAACGGGCTGCGGGCTCAGGTGGTTGCTGCCACGGGGGCGGGCAAGAGTCTGGTGGGGGTGCACACGGCGCTGGAGCTGCGTGCAGGGCGCGTGCTGGTGCTGGTGCCCACGCTCGATCTGCTGGGGCAGATGGTGGGGGTGTGGCGGGCTGCAGGGCGTACGGGGCCGATGTTCGGGGTGTGCTCGCCGCGCGAGGGTGGGGCGTTGGAAGTGCCGTGCACGACCGATGCCGAGCAGTTGGTGGCGTGGTTGGCCGGCCGTGAGCGGGTGACGGTGTTCGCCACGTATGCGGCGCTGGGCTTGGGGGTGTTGGAGCGGGCGCATGCGGGTGGTCTGGGTCGGTGGGACCTGGTGGTGGTGGATGAGGCGCACCGGACGTCGGGGGTGCTGGGCAAGCCGTGGGCGGCGGTGCATGCCCAGGGGAAGGTGCCGGCGGCGCGGCGTCTGTACATGACGGCGACACCGCGGTTGTGGGATGCCTCGTCGGGGAGTGAGGGCGGGTCGGCGGCGCTGGTGGCGTCCATGGATGACGAGAGCGTGTTCGGGCCGGTGGTGTACCGGTTGCCGCTGTCGGAGGCGATCGAGCGGGGGCTGGTCGCGCGGTATCAGGTGGTGTGTGTGGACATCGCTGATCCGCAGGTGCAGGCGATGCAGCTGGTGGGGTCGGATGCGCGCAGTGACGCGGTGCGGGGGCTGCGGTTGGCTGCGCTGCAGACGGCGGTGCTGAAGACGGCGGCCGAGCAGAAGTTGAGGCGGTTGTTGACGTTCCACTCCCGTACAAGTGAGGCGGAGGCCTTCGCCAGTGGGCTGGGCGCAGTGGCGAAGGCGCTGTGGGAGAGCGGCGAGGGGGCCTATACGGAGCCGGGGGCGGTGTGGGCGCAGTGGCTGTGCGGGGAGCACAAGGTCGGGCACCGGCGGGAGGTGTTGGAGGAGTTCTCGGCGGGGTGTGCGGCGGACGGTGCGGTGTGGGAGCGGTGTGTGCTGTCGTCGGTGCGGGTGCTGGGCGAGGGAGTGGACACGCCGGGCTGTGACGCGGTGGTCTTCGCTGACGTGCGGGGTTCGGTGCCCGACGTGGTCCAGGCAGTGGGCCGTGCGCTGCGGATGCAGCCGGGTGAGGGCAAGATCGCCTCGCTGGTCGTGCCGGTGTTCCTGGGGCAGGGTGAAGAGCCGGACGAGATGCTCGCCTCGAAGGCGTATGAGGACCTGGCGAAGTTGCTGACCGCGCTGCGGGCGCACGACGCGGAGGCGGTCGAGCAGCTCGCCGTCCCGCAGGCCGCCAGCCGGTCCGAGGCCGCCAGCCGGTCCGAGGCGGCCTCTGTCGGCCCGAGCGCGGGAGGCGGGACCGGCGGTGCGGCGCAGGGGCTGCTGTCGTTCTCGTCGCGGCGGGATCCGGCCCAGTTGGCGGCGTTCATCAGTGCGCGGGTGCTGCGGCCGGAGGGCGAGTTCTGGCGGCGGGGACTGCAGGCGGCACTCGCGTTTCACAGTGACCAGGGGCATCTGCGCGTTCCCTACGGGCACACCGCTCCTGACGGGTTCCCGCTGGGGGTGTGGATCTCCAACCAGCGGCGCCTGAATCGCCAGGGCAGGCTCGACCCGGAGCGGGTGGCGCAGTTGGACGAACTGGGGATGGTGTGGTCCCACTTCACGGTCGCCTTCGACGAGGGCCTGGCCGCGGCCCGCGGCTGGGCCGCCGAGCACGGCCATCTGCTGGCCCCTACCGAGGCTACCTGGGAGAACTACCCGGTCGGGATCTGGCTGAAGAACCAGCGTGCCGCTGCCCGGCGCGCCGAGGGCCACCTGGCGAAGGGGCCGCAGGCGGGCTCTGGGGCGGGTGGGCTGAGCCGGGAGCGGCGCCGGGCGCTGGAGGAGATCGATCCCGCGTGGTGTCCGGCGTGGCCGGTGGCGTGGCAGCGCTGCTTCCACCTTGCCCGCATGCACCGCCAGACCGGGGGTTCACTGCCGGAGAGGGAGGGCGTGCTGCTGGTGCAGGGCGAAGACATCGGGCGCTGGGTGCAGACACAGCGGCAGGAGTGGAATGCGCTGAGCAGCGTGCAGCAGTGGCTGCTCGACGAGGTACTGGGCGTCGAACCCCGTGCGGAAGAGATGCCGGCGGCGACGGTCGTCCCTCGGCGCAGCCGTGCGCAGAAGTGGGAGGCGAATCTGGCGGCAGCCCGCCGGTACCGCGCTCGGGAGGGTCATCTGAACGTACCCCGAACGCACACCGAAACCGTTGACGGATCTGAGCTGGCGCTGGGTGTGTTCATCGCCAACTCCCGTACTCGTAAGGCGAGTCTTGCGCCTGAGCGAGTCGAGGAGCTGTCGGCGCTGGGCATGCGCTGGTAGTGAGCCGGCGAGGGGGCGGTTGATCTGTGGTGGGCAGGGGCCCGGCACGGCGGGCAGGCTCTGATCAGCGAAGGCAGGCCATTGAGGCCGTCCGGGCCGTGCACGCATGGCGGTTGCGCGGGGACTGTGAGGGGATGAACTGGGGAGTTCCTTTGTCGCTGGCCCAGATGTGACGCTGGAGCCGGTGCCACCGCAGTGTCGGGACACACCCAGAAACGTCGATAGCCCCCGGTCTTCGAGGGGGAGACCGGGGGCCACCATCTGCCATGACAGGACGGTCACCAAAGTCAGCGGTTTCCAACCCCACGCCGGCGAGAACTGAGACCGCACGACACTCCGATGCACGCATGTCACCTCGCTCAGCGCGCAGAAACCACGGCGGTCACGCTCTCGTCAACCTCCCACGTCAGCACTGCGGTTCAGGCCGTCTCCCGCCCCGAGGTTCGGACGCAGGCACTCACCGTGTCGCCGGGGCGAGGGTGTTGGCGGCGGGCTGTGTGCCTGTCACCTGGGCGGGGTCAGAAGGTCGGGTTCCATCCGTCGGTGCCGGCCAGGTACTTCTGAACTGTGTACTCAAGGGCCTGGGCGTCGGTCAGCTGCGGTGCGTTGGCACCGACGCCGGCTCCGGGACCGGTGTTCTTGTACTCCTTGAATCGGGCCGACGACCAGGAGTAGTCGGGCGTCATGTCGGTCCAGGGATGCGTTTCCGTCACGACCGAGGCCACCTGCGTATTGCGAACCACTGCCTGGGGGCTGACTTCCGGAGCGTTGTGCCACGGCCGGCCGAGGTACATCGTCCTCGCCGACGCGAGGGAGTTGATGGAGCTGTCGGTGATGAGGATCCCGTACTTCTTACGGTAGTCGGTGTTCGGCGCCAGCACCGTGCCGCCGGGCCATGCGAGCATCTGAATGTTGCACCGGTCGATCACGGCGGTGGCGTTGCCGAAGATGAAGTCCACGTCGCCCCGGATGAAGCAGCCGTGGAAGTACTGCCGGGCCTGGGTGGTGGGCGTCTCCCCCTTGACGAGCAGGGTGTCCTGATGGCTCAGCATCGAGACGTTGTCGAACACCTGCCGGTCGCCCATGGCGGCGACCGCGACGGCCTGGGTCTCGTACGGGCTGATCTCCGGGTGAGCGGCGCTGTCGAAGGTGTTGGAGATCGTGAGGTTGCGGATGGTCAGGTTGGGCGCCCTGAAGGTGGCCACGGCGCTGCCCTGGGTGCCGTATTTCGCGCCGGTCGCGGGGTCGATCATCCCGTGGCACCTGGTGTTGTGGATGACGACCATCTCGGGGATGTCGGAGACGGCATCGATCGTCAGCCCGATCCTGTCCTTCGGGACGCTGATGACCTCGTGGTAGACGCCGTTGTCGATGACGATGGTGTCCGCGCCTGTCCGGGGAACGGCGTCGATCGCCTCCTGTACGGTCCAGTAGTCACCGGCGCCCGTGGCCGCGACGAGCAGTGTGCCGCCCTCGAGGAGTTCGTCCCTGTGGCTCTTCGGGTTGCTGTAGGTGTTCTTGCCCGAGTGGTAGGCCAGGTTGAGTTCCCGCGCGAGCTCGCTTGCGAGGCGGTAGACGGTCGCACCGAGCACCAATGCCTGAGTGAGTTCCGGAGACCCGCTCAGGAAGCCTTCCAGAAGCGCGGAGCTCATCCGGGACCAGTTGTTGTGCTGCTCCTGCTGCTGCGAGGTGACCTGGTACGCCTGTCCTGTTCGGAACGCCTCCAGGGTCGCCTCCCTCTGCCTGCGGAACCGAGCGGCTTCGGAGACCCCCACGATCATCTGAAGGATCGCCGACGCCACGACCCTGACGTAACCGGCGAGATTGCTGTCACCTGCCTGGAGCCTCAGCACGGCGTCGCTGAGGCTGGCGGCACTGATCTGCATGCCGTCGCGGGTGGCGCCTTGTCCCCTCAGAGCGTCGTATCCGGCGAGCGTGTTGTACCGGGGATTCGTAGTGCTGCCCTGGTCGGTCTGGCCGAGAGTCCCGGCTGGCCGGCCTTGTGGTATCCCGCCCTGACCGTTGGTCAGGCAGGCCGGCCTCCAGCGGGAAGAAGTCGCCGAGCCGCACGACTCCGGCACCGTCCTCGGTACCCTGGAACCAGCCCATGAGGTAGGCGTCCGACCGGCGCAGGATCAGCCGGATGAACTCGGGCCTGTCCCCCTCGCCGTGCAGATCGACGGTGATGTACGAGCTGGTCCCGGTGCTCTGGGTCACGTCGACGGGGTACCCCATGGAGGCGCCGGCGTTGCCCTGGTCCCATAGTCTGATCCGGTGGTCGGCGATTGCCGTCGTGACGTCGAGGAGCATTCTGGCGTAGCCGAGCCTGTCTTCCTCGGGCTCACCGGTGATCCGCCACTCGACGTCCGCACCGGTCGCGGCGCTTGCCATGGGGGCGGCGGCAACCATCAGGCCCAGACCGCCACCGGCCACTACACCCGCGGCCGTAAGAGCGGCGAGAAATGACCTTCGGGATGGTCCACCCTGCATCTCTGTCGTCATAGGAGCTCCTTCAGGTCTGAGCGACGTATTGATTCGATTGCGGTGCGCGGCGGCTGCCGTTTCTGACGGTGACCTTCATGCCCCAGGTGCCGTGTGCGGCAGGAACAGAAGCAACTGACATCGGTCGGCGCTCTCCCGTCACGGAGCCGGTTGCCGGCCGTCGCCGTGGGGTGTCGGGGAACGGGGGCGCCCGCCTGGGCGCAGGCCTGAAGGCAGCGGCGCAGGACGGCGGGCCTTGGTGTATGTCATGCCAAAGACTCGGCGAGGGGGCCGCCCCGGGGCCATGGGTACTTGTACGGGCCCGGGGCCCCGTTCCGGGCCCGGGTATTTCTACGGGGTTGTCCTACGGGGTGGGTGCCTGGTTCGCTGTCCACCAGGACGCGATCCGGGCGCGGGAGCCGAAGCCGAGCTTGGCCAGGATGTTCTCGACGTGACCGTGGACCGTGCGCGGGGAGCGTCCGAGCGTGGAGGCGATCTGCCGGTTGCTCATGCCCTCGGCCACGAGTGCGGCCACTTCCTGCTCGCGAGGGGTCAGCGGGCTCGGGGCGGGGACTGCGCCGGCCGGCTCTGATCCGGTGCGCAGGGCGTAGGCGATGGCCTCGTCGGGGCCGCGGAGGCGCGCGCCCTCCGCGAGGGCGTTCTCGTACGCCGCCGGGCTCAGGACCTGTAGGACTTCCTTCTCGCACTCGGCGTGCTGGTCGACCATGTGCGGTCCGAACACGGAGATGTTGGTGTCGGTGTCCCGCCACAGGACACGCGCGGCGCCCATGAGTATCCCCGCGCGCTGGGGGTCGCGGCCCGCGGCGGTTATCCAGGCGAGCTGCTCCAGCATCAGCGCGACCCTGAGGTAGTCGTTGAAGCCCTGCTCGTTCTCCAGGGCGGCCCGGATCATGACCGTGGCCTCCGGCAGGTCACGGCGCATCCAGGCGTCGTAGCCGAGAGTCCACTGCGCATGCGCCCGGACCAGCCGCTCGTCATGCGCCTCGGCGAGGGCGACCGCCTGCCTGCAGGTCTGCGTGGTGCGCGGATCCCCGAGGTGGGACTGGGCGGTGGCCATGACGATCAGCGCGTAGACTGCCCCGATCTCCTCGCTTGTCCCCCTGTGGGCGGCCACAGCTTCCTCCGACAAGGACACGGCCTCCACCAGCCGGCCGCTGAACAACGCCAGCGTGCCCCGCAGGTTCTGGACGTGGGCCAGCACCACGCGGTCGGCCAGCCGCTCGCCCAGCTCCGCGGCCTCGTCCAGCAACCGGTACGCCGTAGCGTGATCGTGCTGCAACACCGCTGTCCAGGCGGTGACCCACAGCGCCCTGGCCCGGGCCGGCGTGGGTTCGGGTGCGGCGGCGAGCGCCGGTTCGAGCCAGCGGCGTCCCTCACCGAGGAATCCGCCCTCGCACCAGTGGAAGCGCAGCGCGGCGGCCAGTGCCAGGGTTGCCTGCGGGTCATCGCCCCGGCCCAGCGCCGCGCGCAGGTTGGCATGCTCGGCACGCAGCCGGGCCAGGCTTTCCCGCTGGCCGGGGCCGTACCAGCCCTCGGCGATGCGCTCGGCGAGGGCGAGGTAGAAAGCGTGGTGGCGTTGCCGCATCCGCCGCTCCTCGCCGGACTCGGCGAGCCGCTCCCGCCCATACCGGCGGATGGTCTCCAGCAGCCGGTAGCGCATCAGTCCCTCGCGTTCGCAGGGCAGAACGATGGACTGCACGACCAGTCGGTCGAGGAGACCGAGCACCTCGGCCCGGTCGATGCCGTCGCCCTCGCAGACGGCCTCGGCCGCGTCCAGGCTGAAGTCGTCGGCGAAGACGGACAGCCGGTTCCACAGCAGCCGCTCGGCGGGCGTGCACAGGTCGTGGCTCCAGTCGATCAGCCCGCGGAGTGTCCGCTGGTGCGGGCGGGCGACCCGGCTGCCGCTCGCGAGCAGCCCGAAGCGGTCCTCCAGCCGGTTCACGGCCTCCTCGACGGTCAGGGTCCGCAGCCGGGACGCGGCCAGTTCGATGGCCAGCGGTAGCTCGTCCAGGCCGGCGCACAGGTGGAGGAGCTGGGCGCGGTTGCCGTCGGTGATCCGGAATTCCGGGCGCACGGCGGTGGTGCGGTCCCCCAGCAGTTCCACCGCGTCATCCGGCGCCAGCGGAGCAACGGTGAAGACGTGCTCGCCGTAGATTCCCAGCGCCTGGCGGCTCGTCGTGAGGATGCGCAGCCCGGGAGAAGCCGACAACAGGGCGTGTGCCAGCTCGGCGCAGGCATCGACGAGATGCTCGCAGTTGTCCAGCACGATCAGCGCAGCGCGGTGGGCCAGAAAGGCGGCGAGCTGCTCGGCGACCGGTCTGATGCCCAGGTCCGGCATGCCCAGCGCGGTCGCCGTCGCGTTCGCCGTGAACGACGGGTCCCGCACCGGCGCCAGATCCACCAGCCACACCCCGTCCGCGAAATCCGCTGCCGACGCGGCGGCCACCTCGAGCGCCAGCCGTGTCTTGCCCACCCCGCCCGTACCGGTGAGTGTCAGCAGCCGCGTCGTCCCCAGCTGGCGGCGCACTTCGGCCAGGTCTTGGCGCCTGCCCACAAACGTGGTGAGGGCGACGGGCAGAATCCCCAGCGCTGATGTGTGGACGGTCAAGTTCCTTCTCGCCTTCAACGGCTCGCACGCGTCCTTCGTGCCCCAGCCCCGTGGCCGGCGCGGGGATGTCAACGGTGACGGCTTCGGTGCGCGGCACGCGGAAGAACGGAGGAGCGGAAGGGGCACAGTCGCATCTATGCCACCGAAAGGTATCAAGCGGGAGCGGCGGCAGGCCTGGGTGTACCGCCAAGTACCCGCCGGATCGCAGCGTGCCCCAGGGCGAATTCGGTCAGCCCCTGCGTCGGCCGATCTCCGCGGTCAGGGCCGGACCACCACACCGATGGTGTCCGTCAAAGCGGAACAAGCTCACCTGTGGTGGTCGGCGCGGCAGCCACGAGCATGCCCCGTTGGTCATGCTGTGGCATCGGAAAGCGTCAAGATCCCCGACAGGATCACGCGGAGGCGTCTATGCGCGGAAAGTGATGCGGGGAGCGGGCAGCCGGGTGAACTCGGTGGTCCGCTCCGGGTGGATGATGCCGAGGCCGAGAGCGGTGAGCAGGTGATCGCAGGACTGGTTCAGGGTGCTCTCGGCGGTGACCGGCTCGTACAGGCCGGGGTGGTCGGCCGGTTCCTGGGTGGCGAGGAAGGGCTGGTCTCGTACGTACTGCGCGTAGCCCAGAAGGTGGGCGTGCCGGGCGTTGCGGAAGTCGTCGTCGCTGAACTGGTCCGTGGTGAGCTTTGCGATCGCCTGCAGGCGGGCGTCGATGATGCCGATCTGGGAGTCGACGGTGAGTGGTGCGCTGAGGTGGCCGACAGCGCGGTGGAGCGGGCTGAAGCCGGGTTCGAAGACGGCTCGAGCTGCGGATTCCAGAGCCGTGAGGTCAACGCGTCCCGTGTAGGCGGCCTGCGCGAGCATGTCCAGCAGCGCCTTGCGGGCGGCCGGTGCGGCGGCCGGGTGGTCCATCTGCTGCAGGATGGTGCGGGCGATCTGGCGCGCCCGGCGCAGGCTGACTCTCGGGTCGCCGATCCAGGTCGCCATGGCGACGCGGACCTGGCGCAGGGGAACGAAGTCGTCTCCCCAGTAGATCCAGATCCCGACGGGGATCTGCGTGAGGGTACGGATGCCGGCGCCCTGCTTGCGATGGTGGAGCAGCGTGAGCAGGAGATAGCGCTGCTTCTCGTCGTATAGGGCCGGGTGTGAGCCGTGGCCCTTGCCGGCCGGGCGGCGCTGCGGGTAGTCGAGCAGGCCCTTCTCAGTCCAGTCGCGGATCAGCCGGGCGGTGACGGTGTGGTTGTGGCTGGCCGCGTCCTGGACGAGCTGGTCGATCGTTGCTGGTCCGCTGATGCTGCTCACACCTATGGAGATTACACGCGATTGGCCTTCCTTGGCGGTTTCCGGTGCCGCCTCACATGTCAGATAGTGAAGTAGAACCGCCGCTTGGGGCGGTTCAGGTCATTGGAAGGGACACGACTATGCCGAAAAGGTCAGCTGTGGCACTCGGCCCCGCTGCGGTGGTCTTCACGCTCTACCACGCGCTCACGCTCATCTCCGACCTTCAGACCTGTGCGCAGAACCTGCGCGCCTACCGGGCCCGGCCGACCGGGAGCAACCTGGCCCGTCTGCTGCTCGCTGAGGGGGTGTTCGTCAAGGACCTCGGCCTGGGTCGCTGAACCGGCGGCGACCCGGCATGACGTGGATGGTTTCGCCACGGGGGGTGACGGCTTCGTGCGGGAGGTTGCCCGCCTTCATCCCGGCAGTGCCGGGCCGGCGTCGGCGAGGGCGGCATCGATCAGCGATTCTGCGATGGATCGTGCGCACGCGCCGGTGTTGCTGCTGTTGAGTGCGGTGCCACGGGCGGCCGCGCCGTCGAAGAGCAGGGCCAGTTGCTCACCGAGGGTTTCCGGGTCCGCCGCCCCTGCCTCGCGAGCGAGGTCCGTGAGGCGGTGGGCAAACTCCCTCTTGTGCGCTGCGGCCAGCTGACGGACGGGATGCCCGGGGTCCGGAACTTCGACGCTGACATTCAGGAACGGGCATCCCCGGAACGGGGCGGTGGCGTCCGGGAGTTTCCAGTCGAAGACGGCGAGGAGCCGCTCGCGCGGGCTCGGTGTCAGCCGGGTGGGTGACGGGGCGACGGGTAGGAGATCGTCCACCAGTGACTGCAGGTACGCGGCGACGAGTTCGTCCTTGCTGGGGAAGTGCGTGTAGAGGGTGCGTTTCGACACTTCGGCGACGGTGGAGAGCTGGTCCATCCCGGTCGCGTTGATCCCCTGCGCCGTGAACAGCTGGGTCGCCGCTTTGAGGATCCGCTCGCGAGCGCCGCGCCCACGACGGCGACGTACAGGGGAAGATTCGGTCACACCCTTAAGGATACCGAGCGTTTTACATAGCCCGCCGGAGGCGGCTACGGTGGGCTTAAGTAGACCGACCTTCTTACTTAGCCATGTCCGCATCGCGCTGCTCGCGGATGGGTGGTTCGTCGGCACCACACCTGTTTCAAGCGCGCTCCGCGCCCCCTCACGCGCTGCCCCGCTCACCGATGCGAAATCAGCACCAAGGAGATCTGATGCGCTACACGACCTTCGGACGACGGACCGGACTGCGCGTCTCCGAGTACGCGCTCGGCACGGGAAACTTCGGCACCGGCTGGGGCGCCGGTGCCGAACCCGACGAGGCGCGCCGGATGTTCGACAGGTTCGCCGAGGCCGGCGGGACGTTCCTCGACACAGCGGACGCCTACCAGTTCGGCGAGTCGGAAGAGCTGCTGGGCAAGTTCATAGCGGCCGACCGGGACCACTTCGTCCTGGCCACCAAGTTCACCAACGGATCCGGCCCTCGGCCCGGCATCTCCACGACCGGCAACAGCCGCAAGAACATGGTCGCTTCGCTGGAGGCGAGCCTCAAGCGCCTCGGCACCGACTACGTCGACCTGTTCTGGGTCCACTTCCCCGACGACCTCACACCCATGGAGGAGATCCTGCGCGGGCTGGACGACATGGTCAGCTCCGGGAAGATCCTCCACGCCGCCCTGTCCAACTTCCCCGCCTGGCGCGTCTCCCGCGCCGCCACCCTCGCGGACCTGAAGAACTGGGCACCGGTGGCGGGCATCCAGATCGAGTACAGCCTGATCGAGAGGACCCCCGACCGCGAGCTGCTGCCGATGGCGGAGAGTCTGGGACTCGGCGCCGCTCTGTGGTCACCGCTCGGCGGCGGACTGCTCACCGGCAAGTACCGTCACAGCGCCGAGGGGCGCCTGACCGACCTCAAGGCGGTCATTCACACCGAGAACACCGCCCAGAAGACCGCTGTCGTCGACACCGTCCTGGCCGTCGCCGAGGAGAGCGGCGCGACGCCCGCCCAGGTGTCGGTCGCCTGGCTCCGGGAGCGTGCCGCCCAGGCGTCCACCTCGTTCGTCCCGATCATCGGCCCGCGCAACCTCACCCAGCTCGACGACTACCTCGGCGCCCTGGACGTCCAGCTCACGCCCAAGCAGTACGCCCGCCTGTCCGACGTCAGCGCGATCCCCCTCGGAGTGCCCCACGAGGCGACCGCCGGCACCCGCAACGCTGTGCAGGGCGGTGACGCCTCCCTCGTCACCCAGCCCTCCGTGCCCGTGGCCTGAGCACCGGATCCTGTCACTGGCGGCCTCATACCGTCGGCGCCGCTGTTCCCGACCCGCATCGTGCGCACGGTCCGGGGCAGTGCCGTCTGCCTGGCCGCGGCAGGTCCCCTCAGCGGTCACAGCCCCCATCGTGTCGACCGACTCCTCCGCGAGGAGCCGAGGGTGCATTGGCGCGCGGTCACCTCGCCCACCGGTTCGGCGGCTCGCCGCCGAACCGGTCTACGGCACCGTGAGGTGCCCCGCGAAAGTCGCCGGCCACCGGCCTATCCAGTGACACACCTTGTGAAGAAGAGGGTCCCGATGCCGCGACCTCGATCAGGTCGGTGGCTTCCTGACCGCGAGACGTAGCGAGAGAGATGCCATGAAGGGGACGCGACAGCTCGGAAGAGCAGCGCGAGGACCGCTAGAACCGCCAGGTGGACGCGGCCACAACACGCGTCTTCGACCTGCTGGGCAAGCGCTGGAGCGGCCCGCTCATCGCCGTGCTTCTCGCCGGTCCCGCGCACTTCACCGAGTTGCACCGTGCTGTTCCCGGCATCAGCGGGCGAATACTCTCCCTCTGGCTGGCCCACCTGGCGGCGGCAGGCCTCGTCGTGCGCGAGGTGAGGGAAGGGCCCCCGCTGCGCGTGCGGTATCGCTTGACGCGAGCTGGAGTGACGATCCGTCCGGCACTGGAGGAGCTCCGAAACTGGGCAGTGGCCCATCTCGGCGATCCTGCTGGGGGCGATCCTCCCTGACTCCGTGAGGAGGGACAACGAACCGCGGAACAATCGTCGCCGTCACCGGACAGCCGTAACCCCTTGTCTCCTGGCCAGACGGTGGGGTTCGGGTTGTTCCATGGCCCCGAAGCAGCCGCCGAGGTGGCGCTCAGTCCAGCGCGCGATGTGGGCGGAGCGTTCGTCGAGGGCGCAGATCGGCAGCGGGTGTCGTGCGGGAAACCGCGACACCTTTCCTCTCCAGTCCTTGCCCCTTGCCCCAAGGCCGGTCCCGCACCTGCCCCGAGTGTCGTCGCAGCTCAGTACTGACTCACCGCGGCTGTTCCGACTCCAGTGAACAGACCCAGGCCGCCTGCCAGATGGAGGGCGAGCTCGAGGTGCAGGCGATTCTGTTCGGGCGGGCGGCCGAGCAGGGCGCCGATCCGCTCGAGCCGGTAGCGGACCGTGTTGTGATGGACACCGAGGCGGACCGCCGTGGCACGGAAGTTGCAGTTCGACGCGAAGTAGGTCTCGAGCGTCGTGCGCAGACCATGCGCTTCATCGGTGTCCTCCGCCAGTGGCCCGAGCTTGTCACGGACGAAGGCGTCACAGAAGGCGCCGTCTTTGCTGCACAGCGCGACGAGCTCGGCATCGTCGAAACGCGTGACTGTCCCGGCGGGGCGGCGTGCGAGATGCGCGACCCTCGCGGCCTCGGAGGCCTCGCGGTGGCTCCGGCGGAACCCGTCGAGTCCGCGTGCCGGCCGCCCCTGACCGATCAGGGCCGGTGCGTGCGGAACATGCACTGCGCGAATCTCGTCGGCGGGGACCCAGCACAGTGTCGTGTCGACGTCGACGCGGACGATCAGCGGAGCTGACGCTGTCAGACCGGTCGCGAGGGTGCGCGCGATCGGGTCCAGCGGGGCGGCATCCCGGCTGTCGTGGTGGCGACTGAGGACGAACGCGACATGACGACCGGTGAGGTCGTAGCGCAAGTCCCTGCTCGCGGTCGCAATGTCGAGGTCGCCGTCGGTGAGGATCTTGCGGACGTACGCAGCCCGTGCCACGGAGCCCTCTCGTGACATCCGTTTCGCCTCCTCCCGGTAGTCGGCCACGACCTGGCCGATGACCATCTCCAGCCAGCCGAGGGCGAAAGAGGTCCCATAGCTGGCGACCCTCACTGACAACTGGGGATCCGGGCAGTACTTCTCGACCGCATTCGCCCAGTTCTCACACCAGTACGCAGTGCCCACCCGATAGCCGCTCATGACCTCGTCCTCGGAGAAGCCGTTCTGGACCAGCGCGCGGGTCGCGAGGATGACCTCGGTCGTCGGCATGATGTCCTCCAGCGACGCGCTGTTGGCCAGGGCCTGCAGCAGGGCGGCGCTGCTGGCGTGGCAGGCTGCGTTCGCCAGCCTCAAGGGGGTGTGGGCCCTGCTCATCAGGGTCGGGCTCGTGGCCACGATGTGGTTCCACACACGCTCGCCGATGTCGGTCCTGTGGGGCACCAGCGCTTCGGCGACGTCGCGAGCGGCGGACTCGATCGAGTGTGACACCAATGTCATGGGTTCATTGTGTACCTGCTGGTCGCCGCAGAGTCTCCCTCCGCCACAGTGACCTGTGCCCGTGACACCGGGCCCGGGTCGCGATGCACCACGCGGATGTGCGCCAGGTGGTCAGTTCCTCTCGGTTCTCCTGACCGGCTGACCGAAGACATCGACAACCGCCGTGGCTAGCGTGAGTCCCGATCTTTCCACTGTCTGCAGGGCAGACAGGCGCACGGTTCTCGAGCTACGGGCCACGAAGCGCTCAACGGCGGCAACGGCATCGCCCCGCACGGCCGGAACCGGAGCAACAGCAAGGAGACGGATGCAGTGAGTGCTTATCTGGCTGAGGCGGCGGATAACTTGTTCGTGGACGGCCCTTCTGCCCGATTCGGCTATCGGCGAGTCGGGTCGCAGGGCGGCGTGCCTCTGGTCCTGCTGAACCGCTTCGGTGGAACCCTCGACTGGTGGGACCCGGAGTTCCTCGAGTATCTGGCCGCCGACCACGACGTGATCTTCTTCGACCATGTCGGGACCGGCTACTCCACGGGGCAACCGCGCGACTCCGTCGAAGCGATCGCGGAGGGCGCCGTCGAGTTCCTCGAGGCGCTGGGTCTTGCGCAGGCCGACCTTCTCGGCTGGTCGCTGGGCGGAATGGTCGCTCAGCGAGTGTCGCTGCGGCGCCCCGACCTCGTCCGCAGACTGATCGTGGCCGCCAGTACGGCGGGTGGCCAGGCACCGGGTGCGCCGCCTGCTTCCGAGCGAGCCGCGAGCATCATGTCCAAGCCCGATTCCACCGTGGACGACGTGGTGGCATTGTTCTTCCCGGAGACCGAGGCCGGCCGTGCCCATGGGTACGAGCACATCGGCAGGGTCTCGACACGACTGACCCCCGAGGTGCCGGGTGTCTCGCCGGAGGCTCGCGCGGCCGGCATGGCCGCCATCTTCGCGTTCGCGTCCACACCGGTCGACCAGGTCCGGTCCGATCTCGAAGCCATGACGCATCCCGTTCTGTTCGCCGCCGGGATGAAGGACTGGCTCATTCCCGCCGTGGCGTCCTTCTTCGCGGTGGAGCACATCGGGTCCTCGGCGCGCCTGTCGGTCTACAGCGATGCCGGCCACGCCTTCCTGTTCCAGCACGCCAAGGCGTTCGCCGCCGAGGTGAGAGCCTTCCTCAACGCCTGATGGGTCGACCACGATTGCCCACCGGGCCGGCAAGAGGAACCCGACCGCTTTCGATCGGGCCCGTCCACGGTCGTACCTGGATTCCGGGCGAAGCCGAGACGCCTTCCCACGGCCCGCAGGCGCGCACGAGGACCGCTGCTTCCACGGCAGTGACGGCCTCGGCGACGGCCGTCTCCCGAGGCAGCCGACGTCGCAGGGGCGGCGCCCACGGGCCGGGGTGGCCCCCGCCCCGGTCACACCGGTCGGCGCAGTCATCGAGGCGCCTCGCCCTCCGCACGACACAAGAGAATCGGAAAGTGCGATATGCCTGATCCCGTACCGCAGAAACCGGTTGGCCCCGAAGACGCTTCGGCGAGCGAGGCCGGGACACCGTCGTCGGCAGCCGCCTGGACGGTGGGGGTCGACCGGGCTCTCGCCGAGCTCGCCGCCGGCGAAGACGTCTGGGCCGAGACAGATCTGGCGGGCCGGCGCGAGCTGCTGGAGAGGATGCATGCAGCGACCGCCGCACAGGCGGAGGCATGGGTGGATGCCGCCGCCGCATACAAGCATGTGCCGAGGGACAGTCCGCTGATCGGCGAGGAGTGGATCACCGGACCGTACCCCGTCGTGACCAGTCTGTCCGCCCTCGCCGCAACGACGAAAGCGCTGGAGGAGGGGCGAAGTCCTGTCGACCGGGGCGCCGTCCGGCGCGCTCCCGGCGGCCGGGCCGCCGTCCGTGTCCTGCCCCACGGCATCTGGGACCGGCTCCTGCTGAGCGGGTTCAGTGCCGAGGTCTGGATGCCGCCGGGCGTGGACGCCAAGACCGTGCGACGCCGGGCCGGCCTGGCTCTGCGACGGCCGCGGGAGACGTCCGGCATCGGCGTGGTCCTCGGGGCCGGCAACATCACGTCGATTCCGATCCTCGACGTGCTCTACGAGTTGTACGCGCACAACCGTGTCGTCGCCCTCAAGCTGAATCCGGTGACCGACGGGCTGCGGGCGGTCTTCACGCAAGTCCTGGCTCCCCTCATCGAGATCGGTGCGGTGCGTATTCTGACCGGCGGCGCCGATGTCGGCGCCTATCTGGTGAACCATCCGAAAGTCGCCCACGTCCACATGACCGGCAGCCAGGCGACCCACGACGCGATCGTCTACGGTCCCGGTGTTGAAGGAGCGTCGCGCAAGGCGGCGGGCACGCCGCGCATCGACAAGCCCGTCACCAGTGAGCTGGGCGGCGTATCGCCCACGATCGTGGTGCCGGGAGAGTGGTCCGACGCGGATCTGCGGTTCCAGGCCGAGCACGTCGTCACCCAGCGGCTGCACAATGGAGGCTACAACTGCTGTGCGAGCCAGGTCGTCGTCGTCAGCTCGGACTGGGCGCAGAAAGACCGGTTCCTGGCATATCTGCGGGCCGAGTTCGCCGCGGCGCCGGTGCGTGCTGCCTATTACCCGGGAAGCGACGACCGGGTCGCGCAGGCCATCGCGTCGTACCCGGAGGCGGAACGCATCGGCGAACGTGTGCTGGTAGCGGATCTGGACCCGGAGAACCCAGGGCATGCCCTGACCACCGAGTACTTCGCACCCGTGCTGGGGGTGCTCGAACTGCCGGGCCGGGCCGGGCCGTTCCTGGCCGAGGCGGTGAAAACGGCCAACGAGCAGTTCGCCGGAACGCTGGGCGTCAACCTGATCGCGCACCCTCGCACCATCAAGGAACTCGGCGCGACGATCGACGAAGCCATCGCCGAACTCCGCTACGGCACCGTAGGCCTGAACGTATGGACGGGCGTGGGATTCCTCACCGCGACCGCCAGCTGGGGTGCTTTCCCCGGGCACACGCTGGACGACGTGCAAAGCGGAATCGGCATCGTGCACAACGCGCTGCTCCTGGACGGGCCGGAGCGGACGGTACTGCGCGGTCCGTTCCGGCCCCTGCAGCGCTCGATCCTCCACGGGGAGCTCTCGATCTCCCCCCGGCCTCCGTGGTTCGTCACGAACCGCACTGCCGCCTCGACGGGGCGGCTGCTGACCCGCTTCTTCGCATCACCTCGCCTGACGGCGCTGCCGAGAGTCTTCGCCTCAGCGATCCGCGGCTGACCCCTCCGCCAGGGAGCGGGTTCGACCGAGTCATCCGGACGGGAGCCCTGCCATGACCACGATCCACGACGTCGTCACCGAGATCCGCAAGCTCGAAGACATTCGCTACCAGGCGCTCGTCGACAGCGACTGGGACCGCTTCGCCCGGCTGTGCCACCCCGAGCTGGCTTACACGCACGCGACCGGCGACACCGACACGCTGGACTCCTACCTCGAGAAAGTCCGTGCGGGCTTCTTCGTGTACCACCGCATCGACCATCCCCTCGACTTCATCCGCGTTGTCGACGACGTCGCGTTGGTGGTCGGCGGGATGAACGCCCATGTCACCGCCGGGGGCAAGGACAGGACGCTGCGCAACAAGAGCCTGGCGGTCTGGAAGCACACCACCGACGGCTGGCGGCTTCTGGCCTACCAGCCCACCCCGGTGGCCGGTTGAGACAGGCGGGGGCGTGACACCGGGTCCCGACGCGGTGTCACGCCCCCGCCTGCGTGACGTACTTGATGGTGAGGTAGCCCTCCAGCGCTTCCGTACCGCCTTCTGAGCCATTGCCCGAATCCTTGACACCGCTGAACGGCACCTCCGGCAGGGCCAGCGGCGCTCCGTTGATCGCGACCATGCCGCTCTCGATCGCCTCGCCCAACGCTGTCGATGTTGTCACCGAGTTCGTGAAGGCATAAGCAGCAAGGCCGAAAGGCAGTCGGTTCGCCTCGGCCACTGCTTCCTCGAAGGTCGAGAACGACGAGATCAGTGCCAATGGGCCGAACGGCTCCTCGTTCATCGCCCGTGCCGTCCTCGGAACGCCCGTGATCACGGTCGGCTCGTAGAAATAGCCTCTGCCGCCGATCCGCCGGCCGCCGGTCACACAGGTCGCGCCCATCCCGACGGCGTCCGACACCATGGTCTCCATAGCGGCGAGGCGGCGCGCGTTCGCCAGAGGGCCCATGCGGGACCCCTCGTCGAGACCGTCGCCGACCTTGACGGCCTTCGCCTCGGCCACGAACCTCTCGACGAACTCGTCGTAGACCTGCTCGTGGACCAAGAAGCGCGTCGGCGACACGCAGACCTGGCCGGCGTTGCGGTGCTTCAACGCTGACAGCGTCGCTGCGGCCTTGGCTACATCGGCATCGTCGAACACGATCGCCGGCGCGTGGCCGCCGAGCTCCATGGTGGCGCGCTTCATGTGCTGTCCAGCGAGCGCCGCGAGGTGCTTTCCGACGATCGTCGAGCCGGTGAACGAGATCTTCTTGATGACCGGATGCGGTATCAGATACTCCGAGATCTCAGCAGGGATGCCGTACACAAGGTTGATGACGCCGGCCGGGACGCCGGCATCGACGAACGCGGCCACCAGGTGAGCCGGTGAGGCCGGAGTCTCCTCCGGTCCCTTGACGATGATCGAGCATCCCGTGGCAAGCGCGGCCGCGACCTTGCGGACGACTTGGTTGACGGGGTTGTTCCACGGGGTGAACGCGGCGACCGGGCCGACCGGCTCACGGAGCGAGAGCTGGTGGACGCCCGGCGTGCGCGCCGGAATGACGCGCCCGTAGACGCGCCGGCCTTCGTCGGCCAGCCAATCGATGACGTCGGCAGCCGTCATCACCTCTCCGCGGGCTTCGGACAGCGGCTTGCCCTGCTCCTGCACCATCAGTGGCGCGATCGTGTCCGCACGCTCGCGCAACAGATCGGCTGCCTTGCGCATCAGCTTGGCGCGGTCGAAGGGGGCGATGGCACGCCAAGCCCTGAAACCTTTCTCGGCCGCAGCGAGCGCTTCGTCGAGATCGGCCCGGTCGGCATGTGCGACCGTCCCGATGACCTCTTCCGTCGCCGGGTTCACGATCGGGATCTCCCTGCGAGATCCGGCCGGTCGCCAGGTGCCGTCGATGTGCAGCAGGACATCCTGATAGCGCATGGAGGCTTTCCTTTCGTTGCTCATGTCACCTGCATGCACACGGACGGCATCGGCCCGACCGGAGCTGCCCGAATCGCGCATGCGTGGAGGAGAGGGATGACGTTGCGGCGGCCCACCGCGCCTACCGTGCACCTTTCGTCACAAATCCCTTGTAGCCCTGCTCGGCCACGTCGAGACAGATCTGGCGATAGCGGGCGACGCTTTCGACATAGGGCAGGAAGACTCGCGGTTTACCCGGGATGTTCGCACCCATGAACCAGGAGTCGGCCAGGGGATAGAGCGTCTTCGACGCGGCCTCATTCACCTGGGCGACCCATTCGTCCTCGGCTTCCCTGCTCGCCTCGATGGTCGTGATGTCGTGAGCTTTCAGGTGGGCCAGGCAGTCGCCGATCCACTCGACGTGCTGTTCGATCGAGACGATGGCATTCGTCAGGCCCGCTGGGCTGCCGGGCCCCGTGATGATGAACAGATTGGGAAAGCCTGAGCTCATCAGCCCGAGATAGGTGCGTGGCCCTTCCGCCCACTTCTCCTGCAGGCGCTGTCCGTCACGGCCGCGGATGTCGATCTTCAGGACGGAGCCGGTGACCGCGTCGAAGCCTGTCGCGAACACCAGGATATCGATCTTGTGATCCCCTTCGGCGGTGCGGACCCCGTCCGGACCGATCTCCTCGATCGGATCCGCTCTGATGTCCACGAGAGAGACGTTGGGACGGTTGAAGGCAGCGAAGTAGTCCGTGTCGACACAGATGCGCTTCGCGCCGAGCGGATGGGTCGTCGGCTGCAGGAGTTTCGCTGTCCGTTCGTCCTCGACGATCTCAGCGATCTTCCCGCGTACGAACTCGGCGGCCGTGTCATTGGACGCCTGGTTCCGCAACAGGTCGTTGTACAGCGACAGGAAGCCCAGGCCGCCCCGCTCCCACTGCGCCTCGTACTTGGCGCGGCGCGTCTGTTCGCTGTCGTCGAGCGCACCTCGATCGGGCAGCGGGACGTACACGCCCGTGCGGGACTGCTCGCGCATGAAGCGGCGGATCTCCGGATAGTTCGCACGGATCTCCTGGCGCTGCCGGTCGGTCAGCTCCGCGTTGCGAGCCGGAAGGGAGAAGTTCGCGGTCCGCTGGAAGACGGTCAGATGATCCGCCTGGCCGGCGATCACCGGGGTGGCCTGCACTCCGGACGAACCGGTGCCGATGAGGCCGACACGACGGCCGGTGAAGTCGACCGGTTCATGCGGCCAGCGCGCGGTGTGATGAATGTCGCCCGCGAAGCTGTCGATCCCTTTGATCGTGGGCAGTTGTGCGCTGGACAGGACGCCGGTGGCGAGGATCACGAATGTCGCGGTGACCGTGTCGCCGTCCGAGGCGGTCACCCGCCATGTTTCACGGCTCCCGTCGAACTCGGCGCGATCGATCCGCGTATCGAACTGAATATCCGACCTCAGCCCGAAACGATCCGCGACATGGTTGGCATAGCTCAACAGCTCGGGCTGCGCCGCGTAACGCTCGGACCAGTCCCATTCCTGCTGAAGCTCTTCCGAGAACGAATAGGAGTACTGCATGCTCTCGATATCACAGCGAGCGCCCGGATAGCGGTTCCAGTACCAGGTTCCCCCCACTCCGCCGCCGGATTCGTACGCACGCGCCGTCAGACCCAGCTCACGCGACTTGTGCAGCATGTACATGCCGGCGAAGCCCGCACCGACTATCACGACGTCGAAATGCTTCGTGCTCTTCACCGAGAGCGATGATGACGGGGACATGGACAAGTCGTTCTCCCTGGAGATCCGTGCACGCTTCGAGGCGGGTGTCGTGCCGACGGGCATGGTGGACGGTGCGAGGACGGCAGCCGGGCTCGACCCGTGGTCACGCCGCGGAGCGCCGCTCGGCTTCGCCCAGGAGCCCGGCCTCGATCAGCGCGGCTCGGATGCGCTCGACCTCGGCCTCGCCGAGGGTGACCAGCGGCGGCCGAACCGTTGCACGCGGCAGTTTTCCCATCAGGACGAGCGCTTCCTTCATGCGGTTGTGCATATCGGTGGCGGGCGTGTCGTAGAAGACCCGCGCGGTCGGATAGATGAGGTCGTTCAGCCGCTGCGCCTCGGCCAGATCCTTCGCCTGAACCGCACGGAACAGCTTGACCTGGAGTTCGTGGACCACGCTTCCGCTGCCGGACAACACGCCGCCGCAGCCGAGTACGAGCGAGGACAGCAGCCACGCCGAATGCGTCGTGAGCACCGTAACGGGGCGGGGCAACGACTGCAGCGTGCGGATGTTCCACTCATGGTGCGTCACGCTGTTCGACGAGTCCTTGATCGCCCTCACGGAGGGCACCTCGTCGCACAGGCGCAACAGCGTGTCCTCGCTGTAGGCCAGCCCGGTGGTGAGTCCGTACTGGAAGGCGATCAGCGGAAGGTCGCACGCATCGGCGATGCGCGTGAAGTGCGTGATCGCCATGTCGGGGTACTGGCCCCTCGCCAAGGGTGCGGGCGGGAAGACCAGCAGCGCAGAGGCGCCGCCCTCGGCGGCCGTCCGGGCCAGTCGCGCGGCCTCGAGGCTGCCGTCGGCGTAGATGCCGTGGACGAGCGGCAGCCTGTCGCCGACCTCTTCCTGCGCGATCTCCAGCACGCGGCGCTGTTCGTCGAACGTGCACGAGGCCACTTCCGTCGAGTGCGCATTGATCGAGATCGCCGAGATTCCCTCGGTCGACGCCACATCGCGCAGATGCTCACGGAACGCCTGCTCGTCGATGGACAGGTCGTCATGGAAGGGAAGCAGCACGGCGGGGATGACGCCCTGCGGCAAGAAGTTCGCGTGACGAGGCATGGGTGCGCTTTTGCTTTCTCTTGAAAGTTTTCTTCACTCGAATTTCTTCACTCGAAGTGAAAAAAGGGGTCCGGATCACGGTATGCATCACGGCGATTGGTGTCTTCGGTCAGGTGGTCAGAGAGTCGGGCGTTGATTGACCATGTGGCTACTTCACGGAGTCTTCGAATTCAGCGGGGGTACGCTTCTCGTCGGCTCCGGCAGATGGTTGCACAGCGTGAGCGGAGGCGTTGGTTCGCTCGGTTGCGGAAGCCGAAGGCGTTGCGGCTTCAAGCTTGATGAGGCGGTTGTCGCCTTCGGAGGCGGCGTTGGTGATCCCGGTGGTCAGGTAGGTCTCGATGCCGTTCCACCACTGCTCGACGGTCTCGGCGGGTACGAGGAGTTCGGGCAGGTGGGCATGGTCGGCGGCATGAGCGTGGAAGCGGTAGCGGGCGGCGGAGATCGCGGAGTGATCAGGGGAGAGGCCCGGAACTCGCCGAAGTGCGCCGCCGGCTGCGGACGCTCACCGGTGCAGGCGGGGCGGGCAGGACCCGGCTGGCGCTGGTGGTGGCCGCCGTAGCGGCTGCGGAGTTCCCGGCCAGGGTGTGGCTGGTGGATCTGGCACCGGTGCGGGACCCGTCCTTGGTGGCGAATGCCACGGCGGCCGCGCTGGGCGTGCCGGATCCGGGCAGCAGCCCGGTCACCGACCAGCTCGCAGCCTTCCTGACCCATCCTGGTGGTGTGTGCGATACGGCTGGAAAACCTGCTACCGCAGCCGGTCGTGGTACGGGTCGATCGGGCGGAGGCCAGCGGTGATCTGTTGCGGATCGCGGACCCGGGCCCGGGACGATGCCGCAGCTGTCTGCCCGGGGGGCGGGACGGAGCCGGACTGCGTGCACTCCTGAGGTTCCCGACTTGTATTGGCCGTAGCGGAGCGCGGTCGGGTTGGCCGCTCGTAGCGTTCCGTCAGGAGGCTGGGTTGGATGGCTCGTGAGGTTCCTGCCGCCCTTCGGGGCTGGCCCGCTCGGGGTGTGCCGCCGGCCCGGTGTCCGGCCACGGTCTGACTCAACAGAGGCGTGTCCCGGCAGCGGTTCCCGAAGTCGGCGTGTCGGCCGTGGACGTCCTGTCGTCCGGCCGTGAGGAACGAACTCCCGTGATATTGCTCGGTGTTGACCCGCACAAGTCCACGCACACCGCCACCGCCGTCGACCCTGTCTCGAATCAGCAGGCGGGCTCGCTGAGGATCGACGCGAGCCTGGCGGACTACCGGCGGCTCTTGACCTGGGGCCGCCGCTGGCCGCTGCGCAAGTGGGTGGTGGAGAACGCCAACGGGCTCGGCCGCCACTTGGCCCAGTGGCTCGTCGCCCGCGGCGAGAGCGTCGTCGATGTACCCGCCTCGGCGACCAGCCGCGTCCGTCAACTCACCCGTGGCGGTGGCCGCAAGAACGACCGGATCGACGCTGCCGCCGCGGCCACGGCCCACATCCACGGAGACGGGCGCGAGGTGAACGCGGACGACCACACCACGGCCCTGGCCCTGCTCGACGAACGACGCGTCAACCTTGCCCAGGCCCGGGTCCGCACCATCAACCAGCTGCACGCCGTGCTGCGCGATCTGCTGCCCGGCGGGGCTCCGCCTCAGCTGTCGGCGGACCAGGCCGCCGCCCTGCTGCGCACGGTCCGCCCCGCCGGCAACGTCGAAAAGATCCGCAAGGACCTTGCCCGCGACCTGGTCACGGAGATCCGGGCGCTGGACAAGCGGCTGGCAGAGAACGCCGTACGCATGGAGGAACTCGTCGCCTCCTCGGGCAGCACGCTGATGAACACGCCCGGCGTCGGGCCGGTGCTGGCGGCACGGCTCGTCGGCCGCGTCGGACGCGCCAGCCGGTTCGCCACTGCGGCGGCGTTCGCGAACTACACCGGCGTCGCCCCGGTCGAGATCGCCAGCGCGGACAAGGCCCGCCACCGGCTCTCACGCTCCGGCGACCGTCAGCTCAACTCCGTCCTCCACACCATCGCCGTCACTCAGATCAGGATGCCGAAGGCCCCAGGGCATGCCTACTACCAGCGGAAACTCTCCGAAGGGAAGACACCGAGGGAAGCCAAACGCTGCCTGAAACGCCGTCTCGCCGACCATGTGTGGCGCGTCATGATCACCGACGAACGCAGGTCCAAACACCCGCTGCCTCAAACTACTTGACAAAACACAGAGGCACTCCGAGATGCCGAGAATGGTGACAGAGGGGCAGATGGGACTCACGAGAGGACCCGTGACCGTGGCTGCCCCCCAGGAAGTACTCGCTGGAGTTGGGTGAGCGTGCGGTGCGGATGTATCGCACCGCCGAGCGGAAGCCGCAGATCAAGAAGCTTGCTGTCGACCTCGGCGTGCACCCGGAGGCCCTGCGCGGCTGTATCCGCCAGGCCGAGGACAACGACGCGAGACTCACCGAGCGGATCACAGCCGCCCGCGCCGTCGGCATGCCCCACCTGCACAGCTTCATCAACGGTCTCGGAATCGACCGGGCCGCCCTGAACGCCGGCCTCACTTTGTGCTACCACGACGGCGTACCGAAGACGTCAACACCCGCGCCAGAAGGATCATGAGACAGATGCGCGGACGCGCCGGATTCGACCTCCTCCGCCACCGCATCCTCCTGCCCTGACAGACACCCAGTGTCACCACCGACTACAGGCCAGAGCCGCTCGCTTCACAGACCCCCGAAAAGGTCCGTCGGCGGAGCCGACGGACCTCACGAAAGATCGAGGCCAAATTCGAAGACCCACTTCACGCGCTCGATGAGGCTACTCGGAATTTCAGATACTTCCGGCTTGAGCGAGGCGCGCACGACGCGGTAGCCAAGTGGTCAATCTCCGCCAGTATTTGTGACCGGATGACCGAAGACGCGGCCCGGATGTCATGACTACGGTGATCTCCGATTGCTCCCATAGGCAGCGGAAATCGGCTCAGAGATTGCGGAGAGAGCAACTGATGGTCAATGAACATGACGTCGTCATTATTGGGGCCGGATTCTCCGGTTTGTATGCGGTGCACAAGCTGCGGGATGAGCTCGGACTCGATGTTCAGGGATTCGACACCGCCGGCGGCGTTGGCGGTACCTGGTGGTGGAACCGCTATCCCGGCTGCCGATGCGATTTCGAGTCGGTCCACTACAGCTACTCGTTCTCCGATGACCTGCAGCGCGAGTGGGAGTGGTCGGAGCGCTTCGCTTCACAACCGGAGATACTCGCCTACCTCGAGTGGGTGGCCGACCGGCTCGATCTGCGCAGGTCTTTCACGTTCAACACGCGCGTGACCTCGGTGGCCTGGGACGAGGACGTGTCGCGCTGGATCGTCCGGACCGATGACGGCTGGACCCACACCGCACGTTATGTCGTCAGCGGTGTCGGGGTCCTGTCCGTGCCGAAGAACCCGGAGTTCACCGGCGTGGACAGCTTTGAAGGCGAGCTGTACCGAACGAGCAGCTGGCCGCACGAACCCGTCGACTTCACTGGCAAGCGTGTCGCGGTGATCGGCACCGGCTCGACCGGCATCCAGGTGATCCAGGAGGTCGCCAAGGAAGCCGCGCACCTCACCGTGTTCCAGCGGTCGCCTGCCTATGCGGCGCCGCTGGGCAACGGGCCGGTCGATCCCGCGCAACGGCGGTGGAACGCCGATCACCATGCCGAGCTGCGCGCCGGGTCCCGCCAGCGCTTCATCGGCGTCCCCTATGACCTGGCGGCCGGGCCGGCCCTGGCGGCGACCCCGCAGGAGCGGCGCGAGATCCTCGACAAATACTACGACAAGGGCGGGTTTTCCCTCCTGGTCTCGACGTTCACGGACATTCTGTTCTCGAAGGAGGCCAACGACACGATCGCCGACTACGTCCGGGAGCGCATCCGTGAACGGGTCAAGGATCCCGCGACGGCCGAACTGCTCACGCCGACCGACCACCCGTACGGCTCCAAGCGACCGCCGTTCGAAACGGACTACTACGAGGTCTACAACCGGCCGAACGTCGACCTGGTGGACGTCCGCAAGGCCCCGATCGAGGCGATCACCCCGACTGGCGTGCGCACCAGCGACGGGAGCCGGGATTTCGACGTGATCATCCTCGCGACCGGATTCGACGCCATCACCGCTCCCCAGGTCATGCTCAACGTCACCGGACGCGACGGAGTGACACTGGGTGAGAAGTGGGCCGACGGCCCGACCAGTCTGCTCGGTTCGCAAGTCTCAGGCTTCCCCAACTTCTTCATGATCGTCGGTCCGCAGAGCACGGCCGTCTTCTACAACGCGCCCCTGGCGATCGAGGATGCCGTCGACTTCACCGCGGGGGCCATCGCGCGCGTCGAGGCGGACGCCGCCGGGACGATCGAGCCGACGCCGGAGGCCGAGCGCGTCTGGGGAGAGCTGTGCGCGGGCATCCTCGACCTCACCCTGATACCCCAGGCCGAGAAGGCATGGTGGCGGGGCGGGAACATCGCTGGCAAAGCCCGCGGGGCCTACATGTTCGTCGGTGGCGCGCCGCTGTACCGGGCGATCCAGGCCGAGATCGCGCACCGCGACTATGCGGGATTCGCGCTGGGCGGAAACTCCGCGCCGCTGTCTCCGTTGCTCAAGCTGAGCCCCGCCGCCGCGTTGGTGCTCGGCACCACGCTCGTCGGCGATTCCCCGGCGCCGCAGGAGATGACCCTGGAGGACGTCCGGGCGCGGAGCGCGGGATTGTCCCAACTCCAGATGCCCGGACCGCAGATGCGCGTCGAGTCGATCGACCACCCGCAGGCCCGGGTCTACATCCCCGATGCCGACGGCCCGCTCCCCGTACTGGTCTACTACCACGGCGGCGGCTTCCTCGCGGGATCGCTCGAGCTGGCCGACAGCCCCGCTCGCCTGCTCGCAGCGAACCTCGGCGCGGTGGTCGTGGCCGCCGGATACCGGCTGGCGCCCGAGCATCCGTTCCCCGCCGCCCCCGACGACGCCTTCGACGCCCTCCGATGGGTCCACGACAACATCGGGGAGTACGGCGGAGATCCCGAGCGGATCGTGCTCATGGGTGACAGCTCCGGCGCGAACCTGGCGGCGGTCGCCGCGCTGCGCGCCCTCGACGCAGGGATCGATCTCGCCGGGCAGGTTCTCGTGTGCCCGCCCATCGACCCCGCGGCGTCTACCGCGTCGCGCAGCGAGTTCGCCGAAGGTCCGATCCTCGGCGCCGCCGCGATCGACAGCATGTGGGCGGCGTACCTGAGCGGCGGCGAGGTCACCGCGCTGGCAGCGCCGAACCGGGCGCAGACGCCGGCGGGAGTCGCACCCGCACTGGTCGTGACCGTCGAGGTCGACCCCTTGCGCGACGAGGCAGAGCAGTACGCGAGCGCGCTCGCTGCGGCCGGTGTTCCCGTGGAGCAGCACCGGTTCGACGGCCTGTTCCACGGTGCCCTCACCATGACCGCCGTCATTCCTGAGGTGCAGCAGCTGTACGCGCTCGTCGGCGGGTTCCTCCAGAAGCATGCTGCGAGCCCCGTGGCGTCGCAGACGGCGTGACCGTGCCGCAGGGACAGCAGGGCCCGCAGCGGCCGAGAACAGAGATCACCGACAGGAGAAGCGAATGACCGGACGTGTCGAAGGCAAGGTTTGCGTGGTGACCGGAGGAGCGAGCGGCATCGGTCGCGCCAGTGCCCAACGGCTGGCCGACGAAGGCGCGATCGTCGTCGTCACCGACGTGCAGGACGACCTCGGAGAGCAGACGGCGCAGGCCATCCGCAAGTCCGGCGGACGCGTGGAGTACCTCCGCCACGACGTGGCGGAGGAAACGGCCTGGGCCGGCGTACTCGACCAGGTGCGCGCCCGCCACGGTCGGCTCGACGTGCTGGTGAACAATGCCGGCATCGGAGTCATGGGGCCCGTACTCGATACGACGCTCGCCGACTTCCGGCGGCAGATCGCGGTCAATCTCGAAGGCGTGTTCCTGGGCATCAAGTACGCGATCCCGTTCATGTCCGAGGGCGGCGGCGGCAGCATCGTCAACATGTCCTCGACGGTCGGCATCATCGGCCAGCCGATGATGGCCACCTATGGCGCGACCAAGGGAGGCGTGCGCGTGCTCACCAAGGCGGTCGCGCTGGAATGCGCTGCAGGCCGAACGGGAATACGAGTCAATTCGGTCCATCCAGGGATCATCGACACACCGATCTGGGAGCCCAACGGCGCCCCCGACCTCGGCACGATGAGCGCCGCCGCCGTTCCGCTGGGTACCAGCGGTCTTCCGCTCGACATCGCGAACGGCGTGCTGTGGCTCGCCTCCGACGAGAGCCGCTACGTCACCGGTGCGGAGCTGGTCATCGACGGCGGGGCGAGTGCCGGAGGAACCGGCCCCCTGATGAGGATCTAGTTCATCGGCGCTCGCCGTCGGCATGACGGTGCCCGCTCCCCCGCCGGGTGGCCCTGTCGCGAATCTCTCCAGCCATCTGCTCCGTGGCGGCACGAGCCTCAGGTTGGACGAGGGCCGCCGGTCACCGGTGCGGAGCCGGCTCGGCGACGGCGGGGCCGGTGCCGCGGGCAACGGCACGACTGCCGACGCCCTGACTGCGTGGCAGAGCCAGCGACCGCAGGGAATTGCCAACACGAGAGAAGGAAGTCCTGATGTCGACAATCGATTACGCCACCGTCATCGATGCCGAGGCCGACCGCGTCTGGGGGGTGCTGCGCCGCTTCGGCGATATCGCCACATGGTTCCCAGCCGTCACGCAGAGCGCCATCGAAGACGGCCTCCCCCAGAGCACGGTCGGATCCGTCCGCAGCATGGTGCTGTCCGACGGCAATCCGCTGCGCGAGCGACTGCTGTCGATGGACGATGGGAACCGGACCTTGAGCTATGGGTTCGAGAACGCCTCCATGCCCTATGACGACTTCGTCCTGACGGTGCAGCTCGTACCGCTGGACGACGGGCCGCGCACCTTCATCCGCTGGACCGCGCACTTCGACGTGCAGCCTCAACACGATCGGGAGACGAACATCCGAGCGCTTCGCGACCTCATCACCGAGGGCGACGCCAGTCTTCACGCCTTCTTCCGCGATGGCCGGGATCATTAGCGAAGGACGGCATCCGCAGGTTCTCGCTCCGCAGCCGCATCGGTGTCGCAGATCCGGCCGACGACATCGTCGCGCACACCGTCATCCGAGCCCGACCGGTTCGGTGTCGACTCGCCCAAGGCCCGCCGCTGGACATGCAGGAGCGACGGTGCCTTGGGATGTGTGCAGCCGATTCGCAGGTCACGTCCGACCCCAGGAATGCTGGATTGCAGCGCGTGCCGATGCTCGGCGATCTTCCCACCCTGAAACGGAAGATGTCGATGGCGGCGATCCCGGCGGCGGGTACGTCGACTATCACTGGGTCGGCTTCGCCGAGGTCCTCAAGGGCATCGACGTGGTCCTCGACCCGATCTCGCTCGACACCGACGCCCGTGCCCGCTGCCTCGCGGTCCTGCGCCTGGGCGGCACCCTCGTCTCGATCCTGCCCGTCCCCGTCGAGGCCGAGGAGCTGACGAAGATCGGCGAGCGGGGTATCCGCTTCGGGTCCCTCCTCGTCGGGGCCGACCGGGTCGGTGTACAAGCCGTTGCCGGTCTCGTGGAGAGCGGGGCCTTGCGCGTCCACATCGAGGCCATGTTCCCACTGGCCGAGGCTGCCCAGGCACATACCCGGGGCGAGACCGGTCGTACAACGGGCAGGATCGTGCTGACGGTGAAAGGGACCGGAAAGGCGCAGACCGCGGTCCGGGCGCTCCGGGCCGCGGTCGAGGAAGAAGCTCGTCACCGACTACGTCGACCAACTCCTGGTACGCAAGGACCCTGGCTTCCGTCGACACGTCCCTGAGCCCGGACCACGATGGCGCGGACCGACTGCTGTACGCGGCGCGCCCACCCCCAAGGTGGCTAGGGCGGCTTCTTTCGGGCTCTGGCACAGATCTTGTGGAGTCGTCGCAGAGCGTCACCCGGGAGGTCGATTCGCGGGCGTGCTCACACCTGTTCCTGGTAGACCCTGATTTCCGTGGGATGGAAATTGCGGACGATCGTCCAGAACTCGTGAAGCCCGAGGCCATCAACCCAGCGGTCGAGTTCCTCGTCCGTGTCGTGGAAGAACCAGGACTCGAAGTGCCCCAGCGCCCGAAGTTGAGGGACGGGTTCGTACCGAAGTTCGCAGTGGAGCTGGATGTAATGATCATGCTCGCCTGAGGCATCGTTGACCTCGAACTGCCGGGCAAAGTCCAGAGTGAAGGCAGGCGGCCCGTCGAAGGCGTGGGTCCCGTACTGACAGAGCAGGCCATCTGCGTCGGGTGTGTTCGCGGTGTCGAATCGTTGTGAGCCGAAGCGCACGAACCTCAGCCACACCTCGTCCAAGTCCAGTTCGGCGAAAGGCCGTTGTCCAGGGCTCACTTCACATCGAAGTCGCTCCTGGGCCTGCTCTATGGGCAGTCTCCTCGGCATTCCTGTCCTTCTTGGTCTCGAGGGAATCTGAAGTCTCGCGGCGATCTTCTCAGCCCGTCACCGCCGCTGACGTGCCCAAGGTTGGCTGCAGAGCCTGTGGTGAGACTCTATTGGAGCAGGATCATCTTGCGGAGGAGTTCGAATCCGGCACGGCCGTAGAGCTGCCTCTTGATCTTCTTGATGCGGTTCACGGCACCTTCTGTGCCGCCGGAGCTCCAGTGCACCGTGAGTCCGGCGATCACGGCTTCGAGGTCGGTGGTGAGTCCGTGGGCGAAGCCGGTCATCCCCGGCAGCCGTGTAGCGCGGGCGGTGCTGATCCAGTCCGGCAGGTCGGCGCCGGTGCGCCGGGCGAGCATCTGGGTGAAGGCGCGTACGAGTTGGTGGGTTTGATCCAGCTCGGGGCAGGCGTCGAGGACGGCCTTGAGCTGGGTGGTTTCGTCTTCGGTGAGGGTGTCGGGGTGGCGGGTGATCCAGCCGACGACGGTGCGCACGGACGGCGCCGCAGCGGTCGGCGTGGGTGCATCGGGCCACTCCAAGCGGCTGCGGGCCCAGTCTCGCAGGCTGCTGTAGGGCACGCGGTGGCCTCGCGTGGCGAGTTCCTCGCGCAGGTCCTTGATAGTGATCACGCCGTCGGTGTCGTCGATGCGCCGTTGCAGGTAGGACTGGTGCACGTCGAGGTGGCTGGAACGGGTTCGGCGTCCGGTGACCATGTCCTGCCAGCGGGCGGCCCGTGCGTATCGCTGGACGGTGTGCCGTCCCCAGCCGAGGTGGCGGGCGATGGCCCGCAGCCCCATTCCCTCCCTCAACAGGCCGTGGACCAGGGCATGATGGGCCCGCATCCGCTCGGCCCTGCGGCCGGCGGGCAGCTCGATCTCGGTGGTCCGTGTGCTGGTGGTCGCAGGAGCCGGTGGCGGGGCGGCGATGCGAAGGCAGTCGCGATGCGCCGCGACGCACTTCTCGACGGCCTGGTTGAGGTTCTGGAGAATATGGAACCGGTCCGCGACCTGCAGCGCGTCCGGGGCGCCGAGCGCGGCACCCTCGGCATACGCGCCCGCACGGTCCCTGCAGATCACTTCTACTCCTGGATGCGCCCTCAGCCAAGCCGCCAGCGGCGCGGCCTCGCGGCCCGGCAACACATCGATGGGGCGGTGGCGTTCACCGTCCGTGATCACGGTGGCGTACGAGTGGCCGCGGCGGGTGGCGAAATCGTCGACCCCGACCGCCTGCGGCGTGTTGAACTGCGGATCCGGCAAGGCCGTCACCCGGCGCAGAAGCGTCATCCGACCGGCATCAAGGCCCAGTTGGGCCGCCATCCGGGCGCCAGCCCGTCCGGCCAGTGCGAGCCCGATGTGCTCCAGGAGACGGCCGAGCCGGGTGGTGAAACGCGAGTACGGGCACGTCAGCCATGCGAACGATTCGACGAACGTGCGGCGCGGACATGTCCTTGTGTCACAGACGAAGCGCCGGACCTTCAGCAGGATCACGACACTCCGCTCACCGAGCGGCAGATCCCGCAGTCTGCGCTGGTAGGAGCCGTGCACCCGATCTGAGGGGCTGCCGCAGTCAGGGCAGGTCGCGCCCGTCGTACGGCCTTTGGCCACGATGTCGATCGTTCCGAAGGCGGCGGTCACCTTCTCGACGTCCATCTCGGCGATCCCGTCGAACACGAGCGTCTTCCAGAACAGTGCGTCGGTCTGCATGACCTGCACCCTCACTGGCTGCCGCTGCGGAAAGCGGAGTTCTGCACCGACTTGATGGGGCGTCAGTATCCGTTGTTCGGGGGCACGGCGCACGCGGTCTCACGGGGAAGCGGTTCTCCACATTCGAACACCACAGTGACGCTCTGCGACGACTCCACAAGATCTGTGCCAGAGCCCAAATGACATCGCCCTAGCCACCCCAAGGAGTACCGCGAAGGAATACCGAGCCTTCATCCGGAGCTCATCGACCCGGGCATCCTGTGGTTCGGCGCCCTCAGCCTCCTGGCCGGTGACCCGACTCCGCAGGCAGATGACTCGCAGGTGCGCAAAGCTGCCGTCTTCAAGGGCACGGGACAGTTCGACCCGGGATCGGTGCCGGATCTCAGGCGTTCAGGTGGTCGGCGAGTTCCGTCAGCGAGGCCACCGACACGTCGGCCTCCGGGTCGCTGCTCGGTGGCGGGACAGCCGGCTGCGAGCCGTACTCCTGAGGGCGGTGTACGTAGGCGGTGCGCAGACCGCACGCCCGGGCGGCGGCGAGGTCGTCGACGTGCGCGGCAACCATCATGACCTGCTCCGGCGGGAGTCCGAGCAGTCGCGCGGCGCCCAGGTAGGCCTCGGGGTCACCCTTGTAGTGCTCGAAGAGTTCTGCGGACAGCACGGTGTCCCAGGGCAGCCCGCCGTGCTTGGCCATGTTCACGAGCAGTGCGACGTGGCCGTTGGACAGGGACGCGATGACGAACCGCTTCTTCAGCCGCTCCAGCCCGGGCACGGAGTCGGGCCAGGGGTCCAGCCGGTGCCAGGCCCGCACGAGCTCGGCGCGCACACTCTCGGGCGTGTCCGGGACCCCGTGCTCGGCGAGCAACTCGTCCAGCGACGCCCGGTGCAACTCGTCCAGGTTCGTCCAGGGCAGCTCGCCACGCCGTACCCGGTCCAGTGAGGGGAGGTACCGGCCGCGCCATGCGTCGGCGAACGCCTCGGCGTCCACGTCGGGTACCAGCCGACGGATGTCCCGTGCGACGCAGGAGCGCCAGTCCACGACCGTGCCGAACACATCAAACACCAGCGCTCGAATGTTCATATGATGATCGTAATGCATTTCGCCTGGCGCACGTCAAGTAGTGGCGTTCCACTTGCGCCGGATATGCGCACGTGTGTGTTGTGCCGGCGGAGGTTGCCGCCGGAGGCGAGGTCATGCGAGGCGTGGGCCGTGGCGGTCGATGCTTGCCAAGGCGAAACAGCGCACTGCATGAACTCACGGCTGTCGTGTGGTTCCGCACGTGGCCCTGCGCAGCGGTGGCAGAACCGGGCATGGGCTGTGGTGCCGCCGACCGGTGCGGCAGCCGGACTGTAGCAGCTTGGTCGCGCGGTTCAGGCTCCACCGGAACGGAGCCGCTCACCCAGCAGAGCGGCCGCCTCCCTCACCTGGTCGGTGAGCCGGTCGTGGTGCTGCGCGAAGCGCGTGGCCGTCGTCGAGATACTGAGGGCGGCGACGACCGTCCCCGCCTCGCAGCGGACCGGGGCGGCCACGCACCGGATCTCGGGCGACACGTCGCCCAGGTCGTAGGCGATGCCGTCCCGGCGGATGGCTTCGGCCGCCGTTCGGCGCAGGCCTGCGCCGGCGAGCACCTCGGCGGCCCGCTCCTCGGTGAGGGCGGCCCGAGGCTCTGCCCGGTGCGCTAGGAGGATCTTGCCCATCGCCGTGCGGACGGCGGCGAGCTGGGTGCCGGGGCGGGCGCCGGTCACGCTGACGTGATGGCGGCCGGGCACCGAATCGAGGAAGAGGAGGCGGGAGCCGGTCAGCACGCCCAGGTTGCTGGTCTCCCCGGTCTCCGCGGTCAGCGAATGCAGCACGTCCCCCGCCACCTCGCCGACGTCACGCCGCCGCATGCGGACGTCGTTCAGCTCGGTGATGCGGGGGCCGAGGCGGTACCGGCCCTGCCCCACCGGGTCGAGCAGCCCGGTGGCGGCGACCGAGACCAACAGCCCGTGCGCAGTGGAACGCGGCACCTGCAGTTCCCGTGCGACCTCTGCCAGACTCCACTCCGGCCGGGCCGCCGTGAACAGCGCGAATAAGTCACCGAGACGCTCGATGGTCTTCAGGCCCATCCCTGCCTCCACATGCATCGCCACGATCCACCGTTGCGAGATAGTCGCACGCCGCGCGGAAGGTATGCGAGATGCGCGGCGGCCACTCGCCCCCTGGCGGCGGCGCCACCACACTTCGAGACCGGATCGAGGGCGATCCGACGCAGCGAGGAGACACCGTGCCGGCAGCAGAGAACCCTGACGTACTGCACCCGGAGAGACGGTCGCAGGCCTGGTTCGGTGGAACGGAGAAGATCGCGTTCGCCCGGCGTTCCGGGATGAAGGCACAGGGTGTGCCGCATCGGATGTTCGACGGCCGCCCCGTCATCGGCATCTGCAACACCTGGTCCGAGCTCACGCCGTGCAACGCGCATCTCCGCGAACTCGCCGAGGCCGTCAAGCGCGGTGTGTACGAGGCCGGGGGGTACCCGGTCGAGTTCCCGGTGATGTCGCTCGGCGAGACGCTGATGCGCCCCACGACGATGCTGTACCGCAACCTGGCCAGTATGGACGTCGAGGAGTCCATCCGGGCGAACCCTCTCGACGGAGTCGTCCTTCTCGGTGGCTGCGACAAGACCACGCCCGCCCTCGTCATGGGGGCGGCCAGCGCCGATCTGCCCACGGTGGTGGTCTCCGGTGGCCCCACCCTGACCGGCCGCTACCGAGGGCAGCCGCTGGCTTCCGGAACCGCCGTGTACCGGATGAGCGACGAGGTGCGGGCGGGACGGATGAGCGAGGAGGAGTTCGTCCGTGCGGAGTCCTGTATGTGGCGTGCCAACGGTCACTGCAACACCATGGGAACGGCGTCGAGCATGGCCGTTCTCATGGAAGTCCTCGGGCTCGCCCTGCCCGGAAACGCGGCGATCCCCGCTGTCGACGCGCGCCGCCGGGTTCTCGCCCAGGACAGCGGGCGGCAGGCCGTGGAACTGGTGCGCAGCGGGACGCGTCTCTCGGACGTACTGACCCCGGAGGCCTTCCGTAACGCCGTGGTGGCGCTGGCGGCCACAGGGGGCTCGACCAACGCCGTACTCCACCTGATCGCGATCGCGGGCCGCGTCGGGGTGCCGTTCGGCCTGGACGACATCGATCGGGCGGCGCGGGGAGTGCCCCTCCTGGTCGATCTGCAACCGGCGGGGAAGCACCTCATGGAGGACTTCTTCGAGGCCGGGGGCGTCCCGGTCCTCCTCCACGAACTGCGCGAGCTGCTCGACGTGGAGGCGGTCACCGTCACCGGCTGCCTGGGTGACCATTTGCCCGCGCAGCGGGAATGGTACGACCCGGTCATCCGCCGCCGGGACGACCCGCTGAAGAAGGGCGCCGGCCTGGCGGTACTCCGGGGCAACCTCGCCCCCTCGGGCGCGGTGATCAAGCCAGCGGCCGCCAGTGAGCACCTGCTCCGCCACGAGGGTCCCGCCCTCGTCTTCGAGGACCGGGAGGACCTCCACCGGCGCATCGACGACCCCGACCTGCCCGTCAGCGAGGACTCCGTGCTCGTCCTGCGCAACTCGGGGCCACAGGGATATCCGGGAATGCCCGAGATCGGGAACCTGCCCATTCCCGCCAAGCTGCTGCGGCGCGGGGTCAGCGACATGGTGCGGATCTCCGACGCGCGGATGAGCGGGACCGCGTTCGGGACAGTGGTGCTGCACGTGGCACCGGAGTCCGCGGCCGGCGGCCCGCTGAGCCTGGTCCGGGACGGGGACCGGATCGCCCTTGACGTCGACCGCCGACGTCTGGACCTGATCGTCGACGACGCCGAGTTGGCTGTCCGGGCCGCCGGTGCGGCGCCACCGGGCGACGCACCCCGCTCGGGCTACGGGTTCCTCCACCACCAACACGTCCTTCAGGCCGACCGGGGTGCGGATCTCGATTTCCTCGTAGGCCGCCGGCCCGCGGGCATCCCCCGCGAGAGCCACTGACAGCACACTCACGTATCTCAGGAGAAGGAATGGCACGAGTCGTCATCATCGGCTCCGGCAACATCGGCACCGACCTCGCTTTCAAGGTCATGCGCAGTTCCGTGCTGGAGCTCGCCGGCGTCGTCGGAATCGACCCGAAGTCCGACGGTCTGCGCCGCATGCGCGATCTCGGGATCCGGACCACCGCGGAGGGCGTCGCGGGCATGCTCGCCTGGCCGGACGTCGACGGGATCGAGTTGGCCTTCGACGCCACCTCCGCCGCTGCCCACGCGGACAACACCGCGCCGCTGACCGCGCGCGGAATACGGATGATCGACCTGACACCCGCCGCGGCCGGCCCCATGGTCGTCCCGTCCGTCAACGGCGGCGACCATGCCGAGGCCGACGACATCAACATGGTGACCTGCGCCGGTCAGGCGACGATCCCCGTGGTGGCCGCGGTGTCGCGGGTCGTGCCGGTCGAGTACGCGGAGATCGTTGCCTCCATCTCGTCGCGTTCGGCCGGGCCCGGAACCCGGGCCAACATCGACGAGACCACCATCACCACGTCCCGGGCACTGCGGGTGGTGGGCGGCGCACGGACAGGGAAGGCCTTCGTGATCCTCAATCCCGCCGACCCGCCCGTCCATATGCGCGACACCGTGCACTGCCTGGTCGACGCCGGGACCGACCGTGAGGCTGTCCGCGCCTCGGTCCACGACATGGTCCGGGAGGTGTCCTCGTACGTGCCCGGCTACCGGCTCAAGCACGAGGTGCAGTTCGCAACCATCGGCACCGACGTCCCGCTGCGGGGCATCAGGCCGTCACTCGAGCCGAGGGAGCGACTGCAGGTGACCGCCTACCTGGAGGTGGAAGGCGCGGCCGACTATCTGCCGGCCTATGCCGGCAACCTCGACATCATGACCGCCGCAGCCGTCGGAGCCGCCGAGCGACGGCACCGGCGGACCGAGGACCTTGTGGAGCGTGTCTCGTGACCCGAGTCTTCATCCAGGACGTGACCTTGCGTGATGGCATGCATGCCATACGTCATCGCATGGAGCCCGAGACCATCCGCGAAATCGCGGGCGCACTCGACCGCGCGGGCGTCGACTCGATCGAAATCGCCCACGGCGACGGCCTCGCGGGCTCGACGCTCACCTTCGGCTCCAGCAGCCACACCGACGAGGAGTGGATCCGCGCGGTGACCGAGACCGTCCAGCGGGCCCGGGTCGCCACGTTGCTGGTGCCGGGCCTGGGCCGGATCGGGGATCTGGAGGCCGCGTTCGAACTCGGCGTCACCTCGGTCCGGGTCGCCACCCACTGCACCGAGCCCGACGTGGCTCTCCAGCACATCGGCCGCGCCCGCGAACTCGGCATGGACGTCGCCGCGTTCCTGATGATGTCGCACGGCCTCGAGCCCAAGGAACTGGCCGCCAACGCCCGGACGATGGAGGCCGCCGGGGCGAACTGCGTGTATGTCACCGACTCCGCGGGTCACCTCACCCCCCACGGCGTCCGTGACCGCATCCTCGCCTACCGCGACGTCCTCGACGAGAACACCGAGATCGGCATCCATGCCCACGAGAACCTCTCCCTCTCGGTCGCGAACTCCCTCGCTGCCGTCGAGGCGGGGGCGGTGCGGGTCGACGCGTCACTGGCCGGGCACGGCGCCGGAGCGGGCAACTGCCCGATCGAGGCGTTCGTCGCGGCCGCGAACCTGTACGGCTGGGAGCACGGCTGTGACGTCTGGGCGCTCCAGGACGCGGCCGACGACCTGGTCCGCCCCGTCCAGGACCGGCCGGTACGGGTCGACCGGGAGACCCTGACCCTCGGCTATGTCGGTGTCTATTCCAGCTACCTGCGCCACGCCGAGCACGTGGCGGAGCGGAGCGGGCTGTCGACACGGCAGATTCTCGTTGAAGCCGGGCGCCGCAAACTCATCGCCGGACAGGAGGACATGCTGGCCGACATCGCGCTGGAACTCCTTGAGCAGAAAACAGGGGCCCCTACGTGAATCCGGCGCACCGGACCGGGTCGGTGTCCACGGTACGTACCCCCTCTCGGCTCACGTACTGCTGCCTGGCTGCCGTCTCCGTGGGCCAGTGACACGGGTATCGCCGCTCGGCAGACGTCGCGCGCGACGGCGCCGGCCGAGTGGGCCGACACGTCGGCGACGGCGGCACCCACTTTAAATTATGACCATACTTGTAAAGTTCATCGGCCGAGAAAGGGCCAAGCCATGAGTGACACGCATGTGACCGCACCGACTCAGTACATCGAGGTCGACGGCGACCGGTTCGCCTACCGGCGGTGGGGGAAGCCCTCCGGCGTTCCGCTCTTCTTCGTCCAGCACTTCCGCGGGGGGATGGACAACTGGGATCCGCTGATCACCGACGGCCTGGCCGAGGGCCGTGAGGTCATCCTGTTCAACGGCCGTGGCACCGCCTCGTCGTCCGGCACGCCGCGCAACCGGATCGAGGACATGGCCGACGACATCGCCGCTGTCATCCGGGCGCTGGGGCTGGAGCAGGTCGACCTGCTGGGCTTCTCGATCGGCGGCATCGAGTCCCAGGAGGTCGCGCTGCGCCACCCCGGGTTGGTGCGCAAGCTACTGCTGATCGGCACCGGCCTGCGGGGCGGGGAGGAGTCCACCGACACCGAGGTGCCCGGCTACGCGCTGAATCCGGTACCGACCCTGGATGACTTCCTCTACCTGTTCTTCGGCCGTTCGGAGGCCGCGCGGCAAGCGGGCAAGGCCTTCTGGGAGCGGCGTCACCAGCGAGTCGACCAGGACCCGCCGAGCTCGCCCGAACTCATGAACGCGCAGGCGGAGGCGGCCCACACCTACGCGCCGCTGCGACCGGGCGAGACGCCCTTCGTCTACCTGAACGCGATCACCCAGCCGACGCTGGTCATCAACGGCGAGAACGATGTGATGATCCCCTCGATCAACTCCTGGCATCTCGCCCAGAACATTCCCGATGCTCAGCTGATCATCTACCCCGACGCCGGGCACGGAGCGCAGTTCCAGTACCCCGAGCGGTTCCTGAAGCACGCGGTCCAGTTCCTCGACGAGTAGCGCCGACAGCGCAGTGCCGGTACCGCAGGCCGTGACGGTCCGCCAGGCCGACCGGCGGACCGTCACGGCGGTTCCGGGCCGGGCGGCTGCCTTCCGGGTCTCGTTGCGCGCGGCGTCGTGCGGGCGCGGGGCACGCAGCCCATGGCAGGGCGGCCCGAATGTGGTCCTCGGTCCCGGCCTCCGTCATCGGAACGTGTCGGGCCAGCGCCCGAAGCGAACACCGACCATGTGCCCGGCAGCGTCGGTGAAGCGCGGTCGGACGCCCGGCCGTGGCGGCCCCGTGGACGGCCGGCGCTGAGGGCGCAGGGCCTTGCCGCCCGGCAGGCCGACCACTCATCGGCAGATCCGCCTCCCCGACCACAACCCGGGCCCATGGCTGGTGACCGACGGGGTCGAGACTCGGTCCCCGACCACCGGAAGATCGACGGTGCAGCGGAAGTCGTCTTCCAGTCGGCGCTCGCGACCTGCACGGACGCAAGCAGACGCAGCCGGCCTGGGCGGACGCGATCAACGTGTGCGACCACACCTCACTCGCCTCGGCCGAAGCCCAGATCAACCGGGCATTCCTCCCCCTGGGCGCAGACCTGGTCGCCGCCGCGCTGCTGATCGGGCTGCTGCCGGGTCGAGCCGCCGACGATATCGTCGGCGGCTCGACGGACGGGGCGGTGCACGCCTCCTCGACGCCGGTCATCTGTTGGAACGCCATGGATCGCGGGGTCCCGACGTGAAGAGATACCTGTCGGGACCGAAGGACAAGCTCAGGCGTCCGTGTTGCGCAGGTCCGGGTACAGTGCCTCGACCGGGCCGCTCAGAGCCGCCTTGACCCCCTGGGTCAACTCGTCGGCCAGGACCTCGTACTCGCCGGCTTCGACAGCGTCGTAGACCGTCGTCACGAGCTGGGCCGGCTCCATCTTGGGTCCGTCGGCGTGCGCGGCCATCCGGGTGTCGACGTAGCCCATGTGCACACCCGTCACATGGACGCCCTTGGGTGCGAGCTCGATGCGCAATGAGTTGGTGGCCGACCACAGTGCGGCCTTGGACGCGCTGTAGATGCCGCCGAAGGCGTACCAGCTGGCGACGGAGTGCACGTCGACGAGGACTGACGCCGGCTTGGCCGTGAGGATCGGTGCGAAGGCGCGGGCGAGGAAGACGGGTCCGAAGAAGTTCGTCTCCATGTTCGCCCGGATGTCCGCCTCGGTGACGTCCAGCAGACTCGCGCTCGGCGGGTTCGCGCCCGCGTTGTTGACGAGCACGGTGACGTCCGCCGCGGCGGCGACGGCCGCGTCGATCGACGCGCGGTCGGTGACATCGAGAGTCAGGGGGACGATGCGTTCGTCGTCCCAGGTGCGGGGGGAGCGGGCGGTGGCGTAGACCTTGGCGGCGCCGCGAGCCAGGGCCTCGTGGACGAAGTGGGTGCCGATACCGCCGTTGGCGCCGGTGACGAGGACGACTGCTCCATCGAGGGAGGGCATGTGATGTTCCTTCTTTCCAACGGGTGTGGTTCTTTGGCCGTTCGGCCACCGGCGGTGTGAGCGCCGGCGAAGGGCGGGAGACGTGCGCGGTGCGCCACCGCATCAGCTTCCCCGAGTGCGGAGACACCGAGCCCGTGAACCATCCGGTGTCGGACGGTCTTCGGCCGGGTGGATTCCGGCGGACCGGCGCCGCTGTCGCGGCCGCGGGCCTCTCGCGCAGAACCCGGGCTGCCGACCGGGCGGCATCAGGTGCACCGGGAACTGCGTGTGGGGCACCTCTGACAGGTTTCCCCGTGGCGGTCAGCTGGTCATCCGGTTGAGTTTGCGGACGCTCTTGTCGAAGGCGCGGGCGGGGACGATGCGGCGCAGCACGCTCACGCGAGCGGCTATCGAGCCGGCGGGATAGCTCAGCTTCGGCTTCGTTGCGGTCGCCGCTGCGACGATCACCTTGGCGATCGCGGCGGGATGGTCACCGCCCTTCATCTGCTCCTGCACCACCTCGTCGAAGACGGCCCGTTGGCGTGCGTAGACCGGCAGAGGGTTGTCGGCCTGGACCATGTTCTGGTCGAACGGGGTGTTGATGGGGCCGGGCTGGACGCGCAGCACCCGGATGCCCTGCTCGCGGACCTCGTGGTCCAGGGACTCGGAGTAGCCCTCGACCGCGTGTTTGGTCGCGACGTAGATGGCCATGAAGGGGTTGGGGACGAACCCTCCTACGGAGGAGACGTTGATGATCCGTCCGCGTCCCTGGCCGCGCATGTGCGGCAGGACGGCGTTGGTCATGCGCATGAGGCCGAAGACGTTGACGTCGAAGAGGTACTGCGCCTGGGCGACGGAGATCTCCTCGGCGGCACCGTTGGCGCCGACCCCGGCGTTGTTGACCAGGACGTCGATGCGTCCGAACCGCTCGATGACCTGCCGGACGAGGCTGTCGACCGAGTCGTCGCTGGTCACGTCGAGGGGGAGGAACGTCACGCCGCGCGTGGTGTCCCCCGTCGCCTTCCGGCTCGTGCCGACCACGTCGAACCCGGCGTCGACGAGGGCGCGCGCCGCTTCCTTGCCGACACCCGAGGACGCGCCCGTCACGAGCGCCACCGGCCTGTTTGCTGTCATGACTAGCTCCTGGCTCTTTTAAATTACATTCATACTTTAATGAGAGTAACCGAACTCCGGACACCCGAGAAGAGACCGTCGGCCGGCCGCGCCGTGCAGCATGGTCAGACAGCCTTGAGCTGCCCGCCGTCGATCACGTAGTCCGCACCCGCGACACTGCCGGCGGCGCCGGACAGGAGGAAGGTGATGAGGGATGCCACTTCCTTCGGCTCGACCAGGCGGCCGGTGGTCATGCCGATCGCTGCGGGCGCCTGCTCGACGAAGGTGGCGATGTCCATTCCGAATGCCGCCGCGATCTGCCCGCCGAACTTCTCCGGGCTGTCGTAGATGGAGCTGCGCACCAGTCCGGGAGAGACGGTGTTGACCCGCACCCCCTGGGGGCCGAACTCGTCGGCCAGGGCCTTTCCGAGTGCGGTGAGTGCCGCTTTGGCGGTGGAGTAGGGGACGGGGCCGAGGCCCGGCAGGTGGGCGACCAGCGAGGACACGTTGACGATCGCGCCCTTGCGCTCGATGAGACTGGGGAGGGCGGCCCGGCTGACCCGGACGGTGCTGAACAGGTTGATGCCCAGGATGGACGCCCACTGCTCGTCGTCGGTGTCGAGGAAGCCCTTGACGGCGAGGTCGTCGCCGCCGCCGACGTTGTTGACCAGCAGGTCGATACCGCCCAGCTCGGTCAGGGCCGTGTCGATCAGGGTGCGCGCGCCCCCTGCGGTGCCGAGGTCGGCGCTCACCGTGATGGCTCCGGTCTCCTTGAGCTCGCCGGTGATCGTGCGGGCGGCACCGAGGACACGGACCCCCTCGGCCGTCAGCGCCTGGACGGTGGCCAGTCCGATGCCACGACTGGCTCCGGTCACGACGGCGGTCTTGTTCGCCAGGTCGAAGTTCATGATCAATCCTTTTTTGAATCGTAGGTACAAAATTTGGCCGCAGGTGGTCCGTGCACGGTCAGGCCGGTGGCAGGGGTCAGATGAGGTCGACGGTGGTGTCGATCACCCTGCGGAGGCGATCCGGTCCCGACTCGACGCGGGCCGTGAGCTTCATGCCGTTCACGGTGTTCAGCAGCAGGCCGGCCAGGGCCTTCGCGTCACGCCCGGGAGCGATCTCCCCGGCACGCTGCCCCTCTTCGATCAGGGCGCAGAACGCGCCCTCCATGCGGTCGAACATGCCCTGCACCTGCGCCGTCACGGCCGCGTCCGTGCGGCCGAACTCCATGGCACTGTTCAGTGCCATGCAACCACGGCGATCGGGGTCGGCAAGGTCCGTCTGGGCGATGAAGTGCAGCGCCTCACGCAGCCGCTCCTTGACCGGCCCGGAGCCGTCCAGCAGCTGCGCCACAGTCACGTTCTGCAGATCGAGGTAGCGGCGCAGTGCCAGGTCGAACAGCTGACGCTTACCACCGAAGGCGTTGTACAGACTGCCCTTGCCGATCCCCAGGGCGTCGACCAGGCCTTGAGGTGTGGTGGCGCCGTAGCCATGACGCCAGAACACCTGCATCGCCTGCTCGACCGCCGCATCCGGATCGAATTGCTTGGGCCTTCCCATGACACCCACCGTAAGCCTTTCTGTACCTGCGGGTCAAATACCGGTCGGTCCGTGACCCGCAGGCCGGCGAGCTCCCTGAGGAGCAGTGCCTACGGCGCCGGCTCAGCGCCCAGGAGACTGAGGGCGCCGAACCAGAGGATGCCCGGGTTGATGCGCTCGGGATGCAGGCGCCGCATCTCCTCGAAGAACTCCGTCGGCGTGGGCGAACCCTGCAACAGCCGGTCCGCGTCGTCGAGGTAGAGCCGGGTGCGGCCGATGTCGGCGGGGTCGTCCGGGCGGGCGGGGTCCTTGTGGCCGGCCACCACGAACTGGGGGCCCAGCGCCTCGACCTGGTCCAGGGCACGGCGCCACGCGTCGAGGCCTCCGCCCGCGGAGTCGGACAGCGCCGGGTGCACGCCGTTGTAGACGACGTCACCGGCCACGGCCAGCTTCAGGCCCGGCACCCAGAGCACAGTCGTGTCGTCGCCGTCGCTGTGCCCGACCTCGACGGGGATAAGCGCGTGGCCCTCCAGGCTCAGCCCCTCCTCCCCGACGACCCGCACATCGACCGGGCCCGTCGGGATCTGGCCCGGGAACAGGGCCTCCCAGAAGGGCGCGCGGGCCTCGGGCGTGGACAGGGCGGTGATGTGGGCCTTGGTTCCCGCCGTCGCACGGACCACCGCGTGGGGAAAGCGTTCGAGCAGGACGGGAACGCCGAGCCAGTGGTCGCCGTGGCCGTGCGTGATGTAGATGTCCGTGAGAGTGCGGCCGGTCTTCTCCACCCAGGCCAGCACCTCGCGGGTGGTGTCGGTGGTGAAGGGCGGGTCGACGAGGATGGCGTCGTGCTCGCCGTAGATCAGCGTCGTCGCGATCGGCGACCACACCATCGCCTCCCCGTCGGGAAGGTTCAGGGTGCCGCTGCTCTGCGCGATGGCGGGTGTCACGAAGACGTCGTAGCGCAGTCCGGTCATGGATCTGTCCTCTCTGGGTGCGGCGAACCGGTGGCCGTCAGAACATCGTGTTGTCGTTCGCGGCGGTCTCCGGCACGTCCTGCGAGGCGTCCCAGTGCTCGACGATCTTTCCGTCCCGCACCCGGAAGAGGTCGATGACCGACGTGCCGCGCTCGCCGGGCGTGTTGACGACGTGGAGGTGGGCCGCCACCAGGTCGCCCTCGCCGATGACCCGCTTCAGGCTGATCTTCAGCTCCGGGAACTCTTCGGTGTACGCCTGCAGCCCGGCCTTCAGCTCCGCCGCGCCGGCCGGGACGCCCGGGTTGTGCTCGTGCCGCTCGGGGCTCATGTACGCGTCGATGGCGCTCAGGTCCTTCTTCACCATGAGCCGTTCGACGTAGTCGGTGACGATCTTCTTGTTGTACGCGGTGAGCCACGGCTGCGCGGGCTTGCGGGTCCGCGGCTCGCTGAGGGTGGAGAACAGGTCGTGGCCGTCGGCCGTGGCAGCGGGCACCTGCTGCAGGATGTCCCAGTGCTCGGCGATCTTCCCGTCCTGGAAACGGAAGAGGTCGAAGACCGCGAGCTCGGGGACGTCGGGGTTGCCGGGGACCAGGACGCCATGGGAGTGCAGGAGCACCATGTCGCCATCGGTGACGGCCCGCTTCTCCTCGTACGTGGCGTCCGGGTACTGCTGCTTCCATGCGGCGCCGAAGGCCTTCATGGCGTCGGGGCCGTCGGCGGCGAGCGGGTTGTGCTGGATGTAGTCGGGCCGGATGTACCGGTCGATGACACTCGTGTCGCCCGCTTCGAAGGCGGCCCGCAGCACCCTGGCGACGAGTTCCGCCGGCCGGGACCCCTCCACCGTCAGCACGATCTTCCCGGTGGTACGCCCGGTCTCGCCCAGAGCGTGCGCCTTGGCGGCCTCGGCGAGCGGGAAGACGGCCTCGACATGGGCGCGTAGGGCACCGTCCTCGACGAGGGCGGCGATGGCCCGCATGCCCACCTGGTCGGCCTCGACGAGGAGGGACTCGAAGCGGATGCCGAGCTCGGCGATCTTCGCGAGCTCGTCGGCCTCGACGGGGACGGGCAGGATCGAGACGAGGGTGCCGCCCGGGCGCAGGACGGCCAGGGAGCGGGCACGGGCCGCGGAGTCCAGGGAGATCGGGTCGAGGACCACGTCGATGTCCGTGAGTACCTCGGTGAAGTCGACCGTGTGGTAGTCGATGACCTCGTCGGCCCCGAGGGAGCGCAGGAAGTCGTGCTTGCCGGCGCTGGCGGTCCCGATGACGTACGCGCCGCGGGACTTGGCGATCTGGACGGCGAGATGGCCGACGCCGCCGGCGGCCGCGTGGATGAGGACGCGCTGGCCGGGCTGGACGTCGGCAGTGTCGACGAGGGCCTGGTAGGCGGTGAGGGCGGCGAGCGGGAGGGCGCCGGCCTGGACGTGGTCGATGCTCTCGGGCTTGCGGGTGAAGGCCCGGGCGGGAGCCGTCACGTACTCGGCGTGGGCTCCGGCGCCGTGCGGGTAGGGCAGCATGCCGAAGACCTCGTCGCCCGGCTTGAACAGGGTGACGCCCACCCCGACGGCCTCGACGACTCCGGAGACGTCCCAGCCCAGGACCAGCGGCATGCGGTCGATGGTCAGGGGCTGAGCGCGGTTGTACCAGTCCGTCGGGTTGACGCCGGCCGCGCGGACGGCGACCAGGATCTCGCTCGGGCCCGGCACGGGACGGGGAACTTCGACCACCTGGAGCACCTCGGGGGAACCGTGGCTCTCCTGGCGGACGGCACGCATGGTGGGGATGTGGGAATTCGTCATGCGCTCAGCCTCGCCGTCAGCCCTCGTTCGGCACCATGGCATGAATGCCAATTTTCAACGGGATCACGCCATGGTGCATGAGCGCCATGTCGCCCTCCGGCCGTTGGCCAAGAAACCCCAGGTGAGGGGTGCTCGGGATCCGGCACTTTCGGCAACCCGCCCCGGGCCTTCAGCGGCCCGCCCCGCCCCCTCATCATCGGCTTCCTTCCGCGAACGCGTCAGCAGCGAGGACCTCTTGAAGGGGCAGCCGGTTCGGACGTCACATACGCTCGCTGAGTTCATAAATCGTCGGCGGCCGGAGCCGTGACGGGCACGGCCCGCTCGGCCGTCAGAACATCGTGTTGTCGTTGGCGGAGGTCTCCGGCACGTCCTGCACCACGTCCCAGTGCTCGACGATCCTTCCGCCCCGTACCCGGAAGAGATCCACGACCGCCTGACCCCGCTCGCCGGGCACGTTGACGGTGTGGCTGTGGACGGCCACCAGGTCGCCCTCGGCGATCACCCGCTTGGGAGCGGCGACCAGCTGCGGGAACTGCGCGTAGTAGGCCCCCAGTCCGGCCTTCGCGCCCGCCACGCCGTCCGGGATGTAGGGGTTGTGCTGGTGATACTCGGGGCCCACGTAGGTGTCGATGGCGGACAGATCCTTCTTCACCAGGTACTGCTCGACGAACGCGGTGACCAGCTTCTTGTTGTACTCGGTGAGCCGCGCGGGGCCGGGCGCCTCGGTCTGTGGCCTGCTGAGCGTGGAGAACATGTCGTTGCCGTTGGCCGTGGTCGCCGGCACGTCCTGCACGACGTCCCAGTGCTCGGCGATCCTCCCGCCTTGGAAGCGGAAGATGTCGAACACGGCGATGCCGCGTGTGCCGGGGGTCAGGACGACGTGGGAGTGCACGAGCACCAGGTCACCCTCGGAGATGACCCGCCTGATGTCGAACCTGGCATCCGGGTACTGCCCTCGGAAGGCGGACCCGAACGCTTTGAGCGCCTCGGCGCCGTCGGGGGCCAGCGGGCTGTGCTGGATGTAGTCCGGTCGTACGAAGCGGTCGACCACCGAGGTGTCGCCCCGTTCGAACACGCCCCTCATCACCTGGACGACGACAGCCTTCTGGTAGCCGAGGCGCGCACTCTCGCCGCGCCCGGCGACGGGGATCCCGGCCGCTCGGCCGGGGCCGGGAGTCCGAGAGAGCGCGGCAGCCGTCGAGGGGACGGCGGCAGCCGTGAGAGCGACGGCCATGACCGCGGCGGCGAGGGTACGACGGCGGACGGACGTGGTGGTGTTCACAGGGCTCACTTCTCCGAACTCGGGGGAACCGTAGGCATCTTGGCCAGTGACCCGCATGGCGGCGGTGTTCGTCATGCGTCCAGCGTGGCCGCCGCCGTCGTTCGGTACCATGGCATGAAAGTCAACTTTCGACGGGATCGTGCCATGTCTCGTGTTCACCGCATCGCCGTTCTGGCCGTCGACGGGGTATATCCCTTCGAACTGGGCATTCCCAGCCGGGTCTTCGGGGCCGCAGAGGGTCGTTACGAGGTCCTCACCTGCAGCGTCGACGGCCGCCCGGTCCGCACCAATTCCGATTTCTCGATCACCGTCGAGCACGGCCCGGAGGCGCTGAGCACCGCGGACACCGTCGTCGTCCCGCCCTTCGTCACCACCGCCGTCACCCCGGAAGTACCGCGGGCCATGGTGGAGGCACTCGCGTCCAGGGCTCCCGGCGCCCGCCTCGTATCGATCTGCACCGGCGCCTTCGTCCTTGCCGCCGCCGGGCTCCTCGACGGACGGCCGGCAACCACCCACTGGGTGGTCGCGGACCTCTTCCGCGCCTGGTTTCCCCAGGTCTCGCTGGACCCGAACGTCCTGTTCATCGACGACGGGGACGTGCTGACCTCGGCCGGTGCCGCCTCCGGGCTCGATGTCTGCCTGCACCTCATCCGCAGGGATCACGGCAGCGAGGTCGCCAACCAGGTTGCCCGGATGTGCGTCACGCCTCCATGGCGTGACGGAGGACAGGCGCAGTACATCCAGCACCCGGTGCCCGAGACCACGGCCACCGGCACGGCACCGACCCGGCAGTGGGCACTGGAGAACCTCCACGAGCCCATGACCCTGGCCGACCTCGCCGAGCACTCCCACATGAGCCTGCGCACCTTCGCCCGCCGCTTCACCGAGGAGGTGGGCACGAGCCCGGGACGCTGGCTGATCAAGCAGCGCGTCGAGCGGGCCCGGCACCTCCTGGAGACCACCGACCTCCCCGTGGACGAGATCGCCGGCCAGGTCGGCTTCGCCGGCGGCACCTCGCTGCGCGAACACCTGCACGCCGCCATCGGCGTCTCCCCCATTGCCTACCGGCGCACCTTCCGCGGCGCCCTGTCCCCCAGTCCGCCGGCCACCGCCGCCTATGCCGCCGTGTGAGCACAGGTGATCCCCGGCACGGCTCGCACTGTTCCCGATGTCGTCGTCACTCTCGTCGGCGTCTTCACGACGACCTCGCCGACAGGCGGGCACGGCCGATCGGCCGCCAACGTGTTCACGGATAGGCCGCCACGAACGACGGCCAGGCCTGCCCGGTAACCATCGGATATCGATGGTGGGTGTCCTGGCGGCCCGGCCGAACTCAGGCCGGGCCGCCAGGACGACAGCGCGGGTCACCGAGGTTGAACATGTAGCGCGACGTGATGTTGTGCGCCGCTAGGGCGAGCGCGAACGAGCTGGTGAAGAGCATGACGGTGGCGGCGTCGTAGGCGAACCGGCCGACGTAGTCCTCGACGCTGCTCGCCGCCGCGCCCGTGGGGTCGCCGCTGACGGCCTTCATGACCGCATCGGCTCCGTAGGAGTTGATGAAACATCATGCCGTCAGCGCCCGGAAATTGATCACGCCTCGATACACACCCTGGACGTCCCGGAAGGGGAGCAAGGTCAACTCGCAGCAAAACCAAGCCACTTGCAGTTGCAGGCGCCTCAGCATTTTGATTATGGTCGTAATTCAATCGGGTGGGGCCCCGACCTACGTAGCCGTGGCCAGCGGCCCTGCTCCCCCCCACGAGCAAGGAGATGTGTGATGGCGGTCCGAACGATGAAGAACAGTGGCGTGAAGATGCGGGTGGCCCGCAGCACGGCGGTGGCCGCAATAGCCGCCGTAGGACTCGTCGGCGTCTCCGCGACAGCGGCCCAGGCAGAGTCGCAGATCCTGGGCGTGAACCGCCGCACTGCCGCAGAGGCGCAGAAGGATCTCCCCGACCTCCAGCGCGAGTGCACCAACAAGGGGGGACGCGTCAACGCGGCCGAGGTGCACACGTACTCGCTCGACGGCACCATCCTGTACTACGGCTATGTGCGGTGTTCCGTGTAGTTGAGGGTCGGCCGCCCGCGGCTCTCGGGCATCCGGTCCCGGTGCGCGGGCGGCCGTGGTGATCTCCTCGACACAGTCTTCGGAAGCCTCGTATGCCAGCGCCCCTGGCACCGAGCCGTCCGTGATCGGTCTCGGGGTGCAGCGCTACAGCGTCGCGGCCCAACAGTTGGATGGGCGCCTCTCTGGCTACTCCGGTTGCCACCCCCACGGCTTACGGCTCCGTACGGGCCCGTGGGGGCCTGGCTTACAAGCGCAGGGCCCTCCGGCCCCACCCGAGCGTCTAGCGAACGGTAACGCGTGGAGCGAGGGCACCCCTCTTATGCGAATCACCCGGGGATTGATCATGCGGGGTGATACGGCGTCACGAACTCAGCGACCGGGAGGGAGAGTTACTCGCTCCGCTGACACCGCGGGCCGACACGGGAGGAGCGAGGGTGGGAGACCGGCAGGTCGTCAACGGGATGGTCTACAAGATCCGGACCGGGATCTCCTGGCGTGACCTGCCGGAACGCTACAGGACGTGAAAGACGGTTTACACCGGGTCTACACCCGCTTTCGCCGCTACGCCCTGACGGCCTGTTCACCCGGGCCCTGCAGCAGATACAGGCCCGGACCGACGCGGCCGGCGACATCGACTGACTGGTCCAGATCGACTCGAGCATCGCCCGCGCCCACCAGCACGCCGCCGCGACGGACCGAAAAGGGGGGAGCCATGAGCAGGACGAACCAGACGATCACGCCCTCGGCCGATCCCGCGGAGGGCTGACCACCAAAGTCCACCCAGCCTGCGACGGCCAGGGCCCCGCTCGCAGCATTATGATCATAAGCTTAAAGTCCGGCACGGGCCGAGCACGGACGACGCGCTTGCCACAACAGCCTTCCACCTTCCCTGCGACACTCCTCGGCCTTGATGCACCCCTGAACGTCATCCGCCTTCCCGCTCGCGCGCGGCGCCGGCGGAGGCTCCTCCGCTTCTCACCGCAGAAACAGCCGAAGGCTCCGTGGAACCATGCCGATCCGTGACACACCCAAACCCGTCCGTGCGGATGCTGCACGCAACCGCACCCGACTGCTCGACGCCGCGCACATCGCGTTCGCATCCGAGGCACCGGCATCCCTGAAGCAGATTGCGCGGGACGCAGGCGTGGGGATAGCCACGCTGTACCGGCACTTCCCCACACGAGAAGCACTGGTCGAAGCGATCTACCAGCAGGAGCTCGACGATTTGTGCGCCGAGGCCGAGGCCCTCCTCCACACCGAAGATCCAGCCCACGCGCTGCGCAGCTGGATGGACCACTTCGCCGACCACGCGAGTACCAGACGAGAGACGGCAGACGCGCTGCGCGCCGTCCTCGCGTCCGACATCGCGAGTGCATCACCGGCACACGCACAACTCTGTACCGCGGTGCAAACGATCCTGGCCGCCGGAACAGCCAACGGGACGCTGCGCGCAGATGTCCACGCCGAGGACATCGTCGCCACGCTCGTCGGCATGTTCACGACGACCTCACCGGCGGGCCGACGGGGCCAACTGAGCCGGATGCTCGACCTGCTGATGGATGCCGTCCACTGTCCGGCCCCGTGAGGTGCATGAGCCGGAGCCACCGGGAAACCCATCCGCCAACCGATCGCACGGAGTCCCATCCCCAGCCCCCCCATGCGGGCTGAAGCGGGCCCGGGCAGGTTGCCGCTGTGCACTCCGGTCGACTGCCCCGTATCGACGAGGCGCAGGCGACGCCGACAGCGCTCGGTGTCGTGCGCCCGCCGGCGACGAAGCCGCCCCTGGGCGAGGAATGCACCCAGAAGCCTCGGCGGCCAACCGGCATTCGACATCAGCGTGGATGCCGGAGCCGCCGGCCGGGCATCCCGCTGGTCCGTTCCCGCATGTCCCGTCCGTACGGCGCCGCAGAATCCCCCTGCGAGGCCATTGCCTTCCACCCACCCCGGCCATGGTCTACCGAATGTAATATTATGACTGCCATTCAATTCGGCGCCGCCAGATCCAGAGATGAGGCATGCCGTGAGTGACGTCCCCTTCCGGTCCGCCGTGCAGCAGTCACGCGCGCTGGCCACGGGTGAGATCTCAAGCCGGGAACTCGTCGAGATCTGTCTTGAGCGGATCGCCGTCCACAACCCCGCGTTGAACGCGGTGGTGACCCTGGATGCGGAACGTGCCCGACGCGAGGCGGGACAAGCCGACGCCGCGCGGGCGGCGGGGCAGGACCTCGGCCCGCTGCACGGCGTGCCGATCACGGTCAAGGACAGCTACGAGACCGCGGGCATGCGCACCGTCTGCGGGCGCACGGACCTCAAGGACTACGTGCCCGACCAGGACGCCGAGGCCGTCAAGCGGTTGCGCGCGGCCGGTGCCGTGATCATGGGCAAGAGCAACATGCCTCCGGGCAACCAGGACGTCCAGGCCGACAACCCGGTGTTCGGCCCCTCATCGAACCCCTGGGACACCACCCGCACCTCCGGCGGATCCGCCGGAGGCGGCGCCGTCGCCACCGCCGCGGGCCTCACCACGTTCGACTTCGGCTCGGAGATCGGTGGGTCGACCAGAATCCCGTCCCATTTCAACGGCTTGTACGGGCACAAGTCGACCTGGCGGTCGATACCGCTCATCGGGCATGTGCCCTACGGCCCGGGCGCAGGACGGTGGACGGAAGCCGACATGGCCTGCGGCGGCGCGCAGGTCCGCGACGCCCGCGATCTCGTTCCGATCCTGCGGGCGACCACCGGGCCGGCCGACTACGACGGCGGTTTCAGCTACACGCTTACACCTCCGCGCGCGACCAGACTCGCCGACTTCCGGGTCGCCGTCTGGAGTGAGGATCCCTCATGTCCGGTCGACAGCGACATCGTGCAAGCCATGGATGATGCGGTCACCGTCCTGCGTACGGCCGGTGCGAAGATCACCGTCCAGCCCGCGAGCCTCCCCGTCGACCTCGCGACGAATCACCGGAAGGCCTTTCTGCCTCTGCTCTTCGGCGCGGGCGACCGCACCGGCCTCGCTCCTGCCCCCAGTGCCGCGACGCTGGCCCGGTTCGTCCAGCATCCGCGGGGCGATGCCGGACCCGCACTGCGCGGAACCTTCCAGTCCCACTTCCACTGGCTGCAGGCCCATATGGTGCGCAACGAGATCCGGCAGCGCTGGTTCGAGTTCTTCCAGGACTTCGACATCGTGCTCATGCCGGTCACGCCGACGGCAGCGCCCGCCCATCACCACAAACTCATCGACTGGTTCGGGCGGCCGTTCGAGGTCGACGGTGTACGACGCCCCTACTGGGACCAGGTCAAGTGGAGCGCTGTCGCCAACGTCTCCGGAGGGCCGGCAACGACCATCCCGGTGCGCAGGGGCAGGAGCGGACTGCCCATCGGGCTGCAGGCCATGGGCCCGAGCGGAGGCGATCTCACCACCATCGAATTCGCCGCGCTGCTCGGCCGGGAAGTGGACGGCTTCGTGCCGCCTCCGTCCCTCGTCTGAAGCTGTCCTGGCCCCGGGCCGGACGGCCCGGGGCCAGGACAGCGGCGAACCCGACCCGACGCGCAGCGCTACATGTTGATCATGTGGCCGGCGAGGCCGTGCACGGCTTCCTTGACCGCCTCGCCCAGGGTGGGGTGGGCGTGGACGTTGCGGGCGACCTCGTGGACCGTGAGGTCCCACTGCTGGGCCAGGGTCAGCTCGGGCAGGAGTTCGGTGACGTCGGGGCCGATGAGGTGGCCGCCGAGGAGCTCGCCGTACTTGGCGTCGCTGATCAGCTTCACGAAGCCGGTCGCGTCGCCCAGTCCGTGGGCCTTGGCGTTCGCGGTGAAGGGGAACTTGGCGACCTGGACGTCGAAGCCCTTCTCCCTGGCCTGCGCCTCGGTGTAGCCGAAGCTGGCGATCTGCGGCTGGCAGAAGGTGGACCGCGGGATCATCACGTAGTCCAGTTCCATGGTCTCGGCGTCCGCGATCGTCTCGGCGGCGAGAACGCCCATCGCCTCGGCGGCGTGCGCGAGCATCAGCTTCGCGGTGACGTCGCCGATGGCGTAGATGTGGGGAACGGAGGTGCGGCAGCGGCCGTCGACGTCGATCGCGCCGCGCTCGGTGACGCGCACGCCGGTGTTCTCCAGGCCGTAGCCGGTGACGTTCGGGGCGAAGCCGATCGCCTGGAGGACCTTGTCGGCTTCCAGGACCTGCTGGGTGCCGTCCTTGCCGGTGACGGTGACCTGGACCTGCGGGCCGGACTCGTCGATCGACTCGACGCGGGTCGAGGTGAGGACGTCGATGCCCAACTTCCGGTATTGCTTGGCCAGTTCGGCGGAGACCTCGGCGTCCTCCAGCGGGGCGATCCGGTCCAGGAACTCGACGATGGTGACCTTGACGCCGTAGTTGTGCAGCACGTAGGCGAACTCGACGCCGATGGCCCCGGCGCCCGCGATGACGATCGACTGCGGCAGGTCCTCGGCGAGGATCTGCTCCTCGAACGTCACCACGCGCGCGCTGCGCTTGGTGCCGGGCAGCAGCTTGGGGGTCGCCCCGGCGGCGATGATGCAGTGATCGAAGCCGATGGTGCGGGTGTTGCCGTCGTAGTCGGCCACCTGGAGTGTGTGCGGGTCGAGGAACGAGCCGCGTCCGCTGACTTCGGTGATCTTGTTCTTCTTCATCAGGAAGTGGACGCCCTTGACGCGGCCGTCGGCGACCTTCCGGCTGCGGCGGAAGGCCTCCCCGTAGTCGAAGGAGACCTCACCCTCGACCTTGATGCCGAACGTCTTCGCCTCGCGCGTGAAGAGGTGCGCCAGTTCGGCGTTGCGCAGCAGGGCCTTGGTGGGGATGCAGCCCACGTTCAGGCAGACGCCGCCCCAGTACCTCTCCTCGACGACTGCTACACGCTTGCCCAGTTGGGCGGCCCGGATGGCGGCTACGTACCCGCCGGGGCCCGCACCGAGTACGACGACGTCGAAGCGCTCACCCTGCTCGTCCATGGACGGCTTCCTTTCCGCTGGGGCAGCCGACCCACGCGAGGGGCGGACTCACTCCCGATCGAAGAATCTGTTCACCAACGTGCCGGCGGTGGCATCCGCCAACGCTCGCCGCGGAAAACCGCCGGAGGCGGTCGTATGGTCCGCCATCCCGGCAGCAGCTCCCCGGACGTCAGCTTCAGCGCAGCGGCACGGTGATCTATGCCCGCCCAGCCCACCAGCTGCTACGAGATCGCGCGCGAAGCCGACAGTGCCGGCGGTCGGTGATGGCCTGGCACATCCGCTTCAGCTCCCCGGTGCCATGGCGTACGCCCATGCGGCCATCACCGACCGCGAGCCCCGTCGACTTCGTGTACTCCGGCCTCGGCGGCACCGAGTCTGAGAGTGTCGAGGCCGAAGGCGGCGACCGGGCCGTGGACGCCGGGCTTGAGGACAGCATCCGACTGGGCCGCGTGGACGGCACCCCATGCCAGGAGGGTTCCCGTCATCTCGTACGGATCGGGTCCGGTCAGGGCCGCCGTGGCCAGCGGCCGGCCCCGGCTGTCGCGGGCGACAGCGATCACCAGGGAACGGCCGTCGGGGTCCGGCTCGCGCTGTGATCCCGGGAGCCGCTCGGACCACCGTTCCAGAGCGGCCCGCACCTTCGCCGAGCGCAACAGGGGCGCCTGGATCGCGGCGGCGATCTGTACCGGGCGCGTCCAGCGTCCGAACCACCCGAGGCCCACCTCGACGCTCTCCAACCGGGGGAAGACCTCCGGCAGTCCGAGATGCTCCGTGCCCGGGGCGGTCATGGCCGCACGTTTCACGCCGCCGTAGTGGAAGGTGCGCACCCGCTTGCCCACGCGTTCGTCGACCACTCGGGCGGCGGCCCAGGGGCGCGGGCTGCGGTAGGCGAACCCGTCCTCGGCCGCCGCGGCGACCAGCGTCTGACGCGTGCCTGGCGTGGTCAGGGTGTACGCGTCTCGCAGGGTGCTGCGGTAGAGCAGTTCGTCCCCGTGTCCGGAACGGGTGATGAAGTAGCCGGCCTCCACGTGGCGTGCCCGCTCGCCCGCCTTCGTCAGGGCGAGCGCGCCGGCGAGATTGCCCGGCACGTAGTCGTAGCCGAACGCGGGCACGAGGGTTGCTCCCCGGACGGCCGCGACGGCGTCCAGTTCGAGGAGGACGCGGCGGGCGAAGGTCCCTTCCCCGGTGGAGTCGAAGTAGTGTGCCCCCGCCCGCGCAGCAGCCGTGACCGCGGCCATACCGAGCCGCATGAACGGTCCGATCGTGGAGACGACGACATCGCCGGGCTCCACGAGGCGAGTGAGGTCGGCCGTCGAGGTGACGTCGACCTCGGCCACCGGCAGGTCCGCCTCGAAGCGGTCGGCCAGGGTCAGCATCCTGGTCCGGCTCCGCCCGGCCAGGGTCGGTTTCTCCCCTCGCGCGAGCAGTTCCCGGAGCACGCGCTGCCCGGTGTACCCCGTCGCACCCAGCAACACGATCCTGCGCTTTTCCACGGCTCCGCCTGCTTTCGGGAGGGCACTGCCACGACCCTGATGACCCTTAGTCATTCACTGACCTCAGGTCATTGAATATACGATGGTGCGCATGCAAAGGCCAAACCGACGACAGATGTATGCGGAGCAGACCCGGGCGGACCTGGTGGCGGCCGCCCGGAAGCTGTTCGTGGACAGCGGGTTCGCCCACACGTCGGTCGAGGCCATCACCGGGGCGGCCCGGGTGAGCAAGGGCACCTTCTACAGCCACTTCCCGGACAAGAAGGCGATGTTCGCCGAGCTCTACACCGAGCTGCTCGAGCAGGTCGGCGCCCTGGGCGACGCGACGTGCGAGGCGCTTCGTGCCACGCTGCCGGGCCAGCCCGCCATGACTGCGGTCGCCGACCTCACCCACGCCTTCCTGCGGCGGACCATCGACGATCCCCTGCACCGGGAGCTGATGGTCCAGGCGCCCTCGGTCCTGGGCGGGCAGTACCGGCACATCAACGACACCGTCGCCCAGCCTCCGATCGAGCGGCTGCTGACCGTGCTGGCCGAGCGCGGTGAACTGCGACCGGACGTTCCCCTCGCCACTGTCGCCCGGCTGCTGCTGGCCGGTCTGTGCGAGGGCAACCAGATCATCGCCGCCTCGGCGGACCGGGAGGAAGCCCTGAACAGGACGTTCCATGCGATCAGCCTGCTGATGTCGGGCCTTGCGGCCGACGGCGCCCGTGGCTGATCTGCACCGCAATCCAGCGGGCGGCGTCGGTATGCGGCGACCCGCCTCGGCCTGCCGCTACCGCGTTGTCTCGTCCTCGATGCCGCGGGCCAGGTCGATGGCCCGGCCCAGGGTGGTGAGTCTGGCGTCGAGGGTCACGCCGGCGGGGTAGAAACGGACGGTGTCGACACCGGCGTCGCGCCACACGCGCAGCCGCTCGCGCACCATGTCCTCGGTTCCGATCAGCGTGGTCGCCAGCACCATCTCGTCGGTGATCAGGCCGGCTGCGCCGTCCCGGTCCCCGGCCTGCCAGCGGGTCCGGACCTCGGCCGCCACTTCGGCCCAACCCTGGCGGCTGTAGGCGTTGTTGTAGTAGTTCGTGGTCGCCGATCCCATGCCGCCGAGACTGAAGGCCAGCTCCTTCTTGCGTCCGGCCACCATCGCGCGCAGCGCGTCCTCGTCGTCCGCGAAGGCGACCTCGGCGCCCTGGCAGATGTCGAGGTCGGCGCGCGTACGACCGGCGTTGGCCAGGCCCCGGTCCAGGTGGTCGAAGTACGCCTCCTTGGCGCCCTCGGGTACGAAACTGGTGCCCAGCCAGCCGTCGGCGATCTCACCGGTCAGGTGCAGCATCTTCGGCGAGAGGGTCGCCAGGTAGACGGGGATGTCGTGCTCGGCGCGCATGGACAGGCGCATGGGCCTGCCCTCTCCGCCCGGCAGCGGGATCTGGAATTCACGGCCGGAGTGGGAGACCTTCTCCCCCGAGGCGGCCTGCCGCACGATCTCGACGGTCTCGCACATCCGGGACAGCGGCCGGTCGAAAGGCACTCCGTGCAGCCCCTCGATCACCTGTGGCCCTGAGGGCCCCAGTCCGAGGAGGAAGCGGCCCTCGGAGATCTGGGACAGCGTGATGGCGGCGCGGGCGATGGCCATCGGTGTTCGGGTGCCGAGCTGGATGATGCCCGATCCGAGAAGCATGCGCTGCGTCTTCGCGGCGAGGTAGCCCAACGGCGAGGGCGCCTCGGAGCCCCACGCCTCCGCCACCCAGCAGATGTCCAGACCGAGTTTCTCCGCCTCCGTGACGTAGTCGACGATCTCCCGCCAGTCGCCCCCGGAGGCTTCGATCGTGGTGGAGGTACGCATCAGACAGCCGCCTCGGCCGCGGCCTGGGCGCTTTCGGCCAGCTTCTTGGCTTCTTCGAGTGTGAAGGCCATGTTGGCTTCGAACTCCCGCATGCGCACGAAGACGATCTTCTGCTCCTTGTCCGGCATGCGGTCGATGGCGAACGACAGACCGGAGCGGGCGGGTCCCATCTGCATCCATTCCCGCAGCAGAGTGCCGCCGTTCTGCGGCTCCAGGGTGAACCGCCACAGAGCGGTGGGGTGTTGGGGATCCTCGACCGCCCATGCAAGCCTCGCCGGCGGCTCGTACTCGACGATGTGGGAGGTGGTGGCCCACTCCCCCAGGGCTTCATGCCTGCTCCGGCCGACGAACCGGGCCCCCAGAGCAGGGCCGCTCCTGCCGTCCAGCCATTGCACCGACTGCAGTTCGGAACTCATGCGCGGCATCAGCTCGATGTCGGACACCACGGCCCACACCTGAGCCGGCGATGCGGCGATCCAGGTCTGGACCTCTGCCGTCGGCCTGTCCGCATAGCGCGCGCCCGTCCACTCCATGCCCCTGCAGCCTTCCTGTCCGCCAAGAACACCCGTATGAGCGCCTGGCCAGTAAAGTTGCGTAGATAGATTCACCTGTCAAGGGTGACGTGAGTACGACAAGGCTGCCGAATCAGTCCGCGAACCGCTCCCGCACATCCGGCCGTTCGGCCAGGTGCGGTGGATAGCCGGGCCCCATCCGGGGGCGGGTGTTGTCTGCGGTCATGGGCTCACCGCAGGCGGCGCACACCACTGCGGCATGGCTCTCCTGCCCGCAGGCCTCGTGGCGCATCGCCACCGGCGGCCCCGCTTCGCCCGACAGCCAGCGGTCTCCCCAGCGGTTCATCACCAGCAGCACGCCGAAGAAGTCGCGCCCCTTCTCGGTGAGCACGTAGTCATGGCGGACCGGCTCCGTCTGGTACGGCCGCTTCTCCAGCAGCCCCTCCTCCACCAGTCGGCGCAGCCGGTCCGCCAGCGTGTTGCGGGCGATCCCGAGCGACTCCTGGAACGCGTCGAACCGCCGGATCCCGTAGAACGCCTCACGCAGCACCAGCGGCGTCCACCAGTCCCCGAGCAGGTCCATGGTCCGCGCGATCGAGCAAGGCCACTGCGCAAAGGATGTCCGCCTCATGAGGGCCAGCATAGGTTCGTCCCGTCGTGAGACCCAGCAGGTGACCGTGGAGCGGCCCGGCGCACGGTCTCTTGTGTTCCATCAATAACGAAGTTATGTTGCCGCCATGAAACGTGACTTGGTGGGCAGAAGGCTGGTTGTCACCGGAGCGGCGCGCGGCATCGGCGAGAAGGTGGCCCGCCTGGCCGCCGCCCGAGGGGCCCAGGTGACCGTGATCGGCCTCGAAGCCGAGCGGCTGCGCGCCCTCGCCGGCGAGCTGGGCCCCGCCGCTGCCTGGCGGGAGGCCGATGTGCGCGACGGAGCCGCCCTACGAGCGGCGATCGACGAGGCCGCCGAGGTCATGGGCGGCATCGACCTCGTCGTCGCCAACGCCGGCGTCGTCGCGTACGGGACGGTACGGCAGACGGACGAGGCATCGTTCGAGCGGGTCCTGGACATCAACCTCAACGGCGTGTTCCGCACCCTCAAGTACGCCACACCCCATCTGGAACGAAGCCGGGGCCACGTGCTGGTCGTGGCGTCCGCGCTGTCGTTCATGCCGTTGGCCGCGATGGCCTCCTACGGAGCGAGCAAGGCCGCGGCCGAACTGCTCGCCCTGACCTACCGGCAGGAGGTGGCACACCTCGGAGTCACGGTCGGCCTGGTGCACCCCTCCTGGATCGACACGGACCTCGTCCGGGGCGCCGAGGCGGACCTCCCCTCGTTCCAGGGCCTGCGCGCACGGCTGCCCTATCCGGGCAACGTCACCACGAGCTCCGACCGGGCGGCCGCCGCGATCGTGGACGGGCTCGTGCGCCGACGCAGCCGCGTGTACGTGCCGCGCGCGGTCGTCGTGGCCAACTGGGCCAAGGCGGCGCTGAATTCACCGCTGGCCTGGCCCTGGGCGAAGCGCTTCGCGGCCCGGGCGGTTCCCTCCCTCGAACGGGAGGTTGCAGCCCTGGGCAGGCACGACCAGCTCACTCCGGGCACCGGCACCCCTGCCGTGAAGACCAGGCCGTCCCGGCCTTGAGCAAGGCAGCGCCCCGCCCGACTTCTCAGCGGCCGTGGACGATCGAGTCGTACAGGCGCGCGCCGGCCTCGTGGGAGGCCTCCGCACGTTCCCGTTCGTCGCCCAGCCCGACAGAGAAGTTCACACCCATCGGCCGGAGCACCTGCACCACGGCGTCGTCGAACTCGACGAAATGTTCAGCCAGTTCAAGGGTGATGTAACCGTGCACCAGACTCCACAGCTGGGCGGCGACGAGTTCGGGGTTCTGCCGCTCGACCCTGCCGGAGTCCACGAGCCGTTCACACGCCGCGGTGACATGAGCGTGGGCTTCTCGAAAGGCCGGGGAATGCCCGCTCAGGCGAAGGTCCGCATCCGGCAGAGGCCGGTACGTCGCCCGGGTGGACAGTCCGAACATCAGGTCGTAGAGGTGCGGATTCTCGCGGGCCAGCCGACGGCAGCTCAAGGCCATGGCAAAGAGATCCGCGATCGGGTCCTGCGTCGCCGGTACCCGGGCGAACGCCGCGCCGAGTTCCTTGAAGCCGTGGTCGGCGACAGCACTCATCAGCTCGGGGATCCCGCCGAAGTGGCTGTAGACCACCATCGTCGACAGTCCGCTCGCGGAGGCCACCGTGCGCACCTTCAAAGCCGACGGACCCTGCTCGGCCAGCAGGCCGACGGCCGCCCGCACCAGCCGTTCCGGAGCGTCATCGAGCCTCGCCCGCCCTGCCATCCCGCACGCCTCCACCGTTGACACACCAGAAATAACTTGGTTATGTAATTCTTCACGGCAATAGTACACATCGTGCGTGACGTGCCGTCTCGGATACACCCTTCGTCCTCGATCACGTCATCCGCGCTGGTCCAGTCTCCTGCCGCCCGTGCGGACACAGCTTGTTGGGGCGAAGCCGACCTCATCGCTGCGACACGCATCCGCGGCTGTCCCCACGTACTTTCCCACCCCCATGAACTCAGCACGGGAGCAGAATTCATGCCGTACAAAGACAAGGGCCGTCTGAAGATCGAAGATCGCGGGGCCGTCCTGATCGTCCGCGTCGACGGGGGCCCGCACCAGGAGTTCGGCCTCGACATCGCCCAGCAGCTGGACGAGCTGGTGAACCGGGTCGACCGCGATCCGAGCGTCCGTGCCGTCGTCTTCACCGGGGCACATCCCGAGCGGTTCGTCAGCCATGCCGCGGTCCAGTGGCTACAGGAAGAGGGCGCCGCGAGCCCGACGGTCGGCCGGCGCGGTGCCGCAGCCGTCGTACGCGCCGCGAAGTACGTGGACCGGTCCCGTCTCCTCGGGTCCGTGCTGCGCAGGACCCCGATGCGCGGAGCCCTGCAGTTGGAACGTCTGCACACGACCTTCCTGCGGATGAACGCCAGTGGTGTGCTCTTCGTCGCCGCCCTCAACGGTTCGGCTCTCGGCCTCGGCGCGGAGTTCGCCTGGGCGTGCGATCTGCGGGTCATGGCCGACGGGGACGTCTTCATCGGCCAGCCGGAGATCCTCCTCGGCATCATCCCGGGCGGCGGCGGCACCCAGCGGCTGACCCGCCTGATCGGCACCCATCGGTCCCTGGCCGCGATCCTCGAGGGCAAGCCGTTCACCCCCGCGGAGGCTCTGGCCAACGGGGCGGTCGACCAGGTCGTATCCCAGGACAAGGTGCTCGCCCAGGCGGTCGAACTCGCGGAACGCTTCGGCAAGCGGTCGAAGGGGTCGGTGGCGGCCGCCAAGAGGTCGGTGTACTTCGGCGGCTCGATGTCACTGGAGGACGGCCTGCACGTCGAACGCGCCGAGTTCTTCACGCGAGTCATGTCGAAGGAAGGGCAGCAGCTGATGCTCGACTACATGGAGACGACGGACGCCACCGGCGAGCTCCCGCTCTACCGGCAGGACGCCTATGCGCAGGCGCTCGCCTCGGGCAGTGTGCCCGGGCACCGCTCGACGAGCGGACGGTGAGCACCGTGCGCTCGTTCATCCGTCACGACATCACGTTCCCCTCCGGTGACAGCAGATGTGCGGGGTGGCTCTACCTCCCCACGGGTGTCCCCTGCCCGCCCGTCGTCGTCCTCGGGCACGGCCTGGGCGCCACCCGTGAGATGCGGCTGGACGCCTTCGCGGAGCGTTTTGCGCAGGCCGGCATCGCCGCCGTGGCCTTCACCTACCGGCATTTCGGTGACAGCGGCGGCCACCCGCGCCAGCTCCTGTCGATCAGGCGTCAGCTCGCCGACTGGGATGCCGCGCTCGCCTACGTCACAGGCCGCCCCGACCTCGACCGCACACGCGTTGCGGTGTGGGGCAGCTCCTTCGGCGGCGGCCACGCCATCACCGTCGCCTCACGCCATCCCGAACTGCGCGCGGCCGTGGCCCAGTGCCCCTTCACCGACGGCCTCGCCTCCGCGCTCGCGCTCGGCCCGGTCGCTTCCCTCAGGATGACCCCCGTACTCGCCCGGGACCTGGCGGCCAGAGTGCGCGGCAAAGCGCCCGTGCTGGTTCCCATCGCCGCCGCCCCCGGCTCACCGGCCCTCATGAACGCCTCGGACGCCCTGCCCGGATACCAGGCGCTGCAGCCGGCCGGGACGTCGTTCCGCAACGAGGTGGCGGCTCGGGTGATCCCGACCATCGCCGCCTACCGGCCCGGGCGCGCGGCGAAGAAGGTCACCATGCCGATCCTCTTCTGTGTCAGCAACACCGACTCGGTCACACCCCCCGCCCAGACCCTCCGCTACGCGCGCACCGCGCCCCGCGGAGAGGTCAAGCGGTACGACGCCGGCCACTTCGACTTCTACACCGGCGAGACCTTCGAGCAACTGGTGCGCGACCAGACCGAGTTCCTCGTCCGCCAGTTGGCGCCGGCAGCAGCCGCGTCGACTCCGTGACCGGATCGCATCACACCGAGACAGGTACGCCTCGCCATGAATTTCGCATCTCTGCCCGACCGCCGCGCGGCCCTCGACCCCGACGGCGCCGCGGTCTCCGACGGCCGCCAGGCCCTCACCAACGTCCAGTTGCTGAGCCGGGTCCGAGCGGCGGCGCGTCAGCTCCAGGACCTCGGAATAGGTCCCGGTGACGTCGTGGCCCTCAAGCTGACCAACCGCGTCGAGTTCGTGCTTGTGCTGTTCGCCGCCTGGCGGCTCGGTGCCACCATCACACCGGTCAACCCGAACATGACCGACGTCGAAGTGGTCCGACAGCTGAAGGACTCCGGTGCGCGGCTGCTGGTGGTCGAGGACGGTTCGACCGCAGTGGCGCAGGGCGTCGGACTGCTCTCCGTCGGCTCGCTGCACGAAGGAACGGCGGAGCCGGATCAGGCACCGCTTCTGGACCCGGCCACGCTGGCCCTGCTCATCTACACCAGCGGTACGACCGGCGTGCCCAAGGGGGTGATGCTCGACCACGCCAACATCGACGCCATGGTGGAGATGGGACGCCAGGCGCTGGAGGTCGGGCCGGCCGACCGGTGCCTGCTGATCCTGCCGCTCTTCCACGTCAACGGCATCGTGGTCAGCGTGCTCATGCCTCTGCTCGTGGGGGCGAGTGTCGTCATCGCGGGCCGGTTCGATCCCCGCACCTTCTTCGACCTCGTCGAGCGGGAACGTCCCAGTTTCTTCAGCGCGGTGCCGACGATCTACAGCATGCTCGCGGCGCTCCCGGACGAGGTGCGCCCCGACACCTCATCCCTGCGTTTCGGGGTCTGCGGCGCGGCGCCCGCCTCCGCCGAGCTGCTGACCCGGTTCGAGGCCCGGTACGGGTTTCCGCTCGTCGAGGGGTACGGACTGTCCGAAGGGACCTGCGGCTCCACCATCAATCCCGTCTCGGGCCCTCGACGCGCCGGAACCGTGGGGCTGCCCTTCCCCGGCCAGGAGATACGGATCGTCGGCGCCGACGGTGTCGAGGTGGAGCCGGGCGGTGACGGCGAGGTCGTCGTACGGGGAGCCAATGTCATGCGTGGCTATCTGGGCCGCCCGGACGAAACGGCCAAGGTCATCGTCGACGGCTGGTTGCACACGGGCGACGTGGGCCATCTCGACGCCGACGGCTATCTGACCCTGGTCGGGCGCTCGAAGGACATGATCATCCGGGGTGGGGAGAACATCTACCCCAAGGAGATCGAGGACGTGCTCGCAGGTGACCCTTCGGTGCTCGAGGCCGCGGTGATCGGCGTACCCGACGAGAAGTGGGGAGAGGTGGTCGTCGCCTACGTCCAACCACGACCGGGGTCGACCGTCGATCCGTCGGCCCTGAAAGCCCTCTGTGCGCGCAGCCTCACCGGCTACAAGCGCCCGACCGCGTTCCACGTGGTGGAAGCCATCCCGAAGAACGCGGTCGGCAAGATCGACAAGACCTCGTTGCGTGCCGGCCACGCCGCCCTCTCGGCCCGGCCCTGATCAACGTAGGTGACGCGGCCGTTCGACGCCGCCTATCGGGCGGTCAAGGACCAGCGCGTCGTGTTCGTGGGAATTGAACGCGAGCCCCCGGCCTGCTGCCCGGGCCGGGGCCATGGCAGACGGGCCTCGCCCCAGAGAACTCGGCCCGAAGCGGGACTACAAGCCCAACGCCTCGATTCCGGGCATTGCCGACAACAGCCCCGCACGCAGGCCGTTCCCTCGTGCACTCGAAGCGTGGAGAACGGCCGCCTCCGCTGTCCCGTGAAGAACCGCAGGCAGGCAGGAACGAGTGCCTGCGAGGTTGAACGCCGAGCTGAGGGGCGGGCGGCGACGACCCTCACCGCCGCCCAGCCCGGCCGGTGTGCCCGTCCCCGGTTCGCAGACGACCGATGCGCGGCCTCAGAGACCGCCGAGAAAGCCGAGGAGTTCCCTGTTGACGGCCTCGGGCTGCTCCTGCTGAATCCAGTGCCCGCAGTCGGAAAGGATCACCGATCCCCGCAGGTCCTGGACCTTCTCCCCGATCCGGGCGATCGCCTCCTGACTCCAGATCGTCGCCACGTCCCGGTCGCCCCCGATGAAGAGCGCGGGCACAGTCACCGGCCTGTCCTCGTACTCGCCGAGGACCTCCCAGTTCAGGTCGTGGTTGCGGTAGTAGTTGAGCGGGCCGGTCAGCCCGCTGTGCTCCAGTTCGGCCACCAAGAAGTCCACCTCGTCCTGGCCGATCCAGTGGGGCAGTTTCTCCGGCAGTTCCAGCCTCGCGCCGAACTTCTCCGTACGGGGCACGCACATGGCACCTCGTACGAACTCGCGGAGGAAGTCCGGCGGCAGCGAGGTGAGGTCGACGCCGGCGAGTTCCGGCGGCAGGGGACGATCCGCGGACAGGCTGTAGAGGCCGCTGATGACCCACGACCGCACGTCCTCTTCGATCTCCTGCTGCGCAACGCCGCTGGGGAGCGCGAAGTACTCCTGATAGAACAGCATGTCGGGGCCCGCCAGCTCGCGGAAGACCTCGCTCGGCCGGCGCTCACCGAAGGCGTTGCCCGGCAGCGCCGCCTGGCCCCGGCCGCCGAACGGCACGCTCAGCGCCACGACCCCGCGGAAGACGTCGGGCCGGGTCCACGCCGAGGCCCACGCCACCGGGGCCCCGTAGTCGTGGCCGACGATCACGGCGGTCGACTCGCCCAGGGCCTCGACCACGCCGACGCAGTCCGCGACCGACTCGGTGATCCGGTAGGCGGCCACCTCGGCGGGTTTGGACGAGCGGCCGTATCCCCGCATGTCCATCGCCACGGCGCGATAGCCGGCGCCGGACAGCGCATCCATCTGGTGCCGCCACGAGTGCCAGGACTCGGGGAAACCGTGGACCATCAGGACGATCGGGCCGGACGTGCCGGCGATCCGCAGGTGGATGCGCTGTCCGTTGACCCGGACGGTGCGCTGTTCCCAGTCTGAGAGGGGCATGGGCGGCCTCCGTGCTGCTCTTGAGTGATGGAACGTTTCCCGGGGCGGCACGGTCCCGTCGTGCCGCCCCGGTTGGAGGGCGGTGCGGCAGCGGGCCGCCGCTTCGGCCCGGTGCCGCACCGCCGGTCCCGGTTACGCGTCGGTGAACCTGGCGGTCCCACCGGTCAGGTACCTGATGGGGCCCAGGCCCTGCGCCCGCGCGCAGTCCGCGGTCAGCTTCTGGACGGTGACAGCGTCGAGGACGGAGTGGAACTGACCGTCGTCGGTGAAGCCGACGTTGGCGCCGTACACGATGAAGAGCACGACCGTGGGCTCGGTGGTCGTCTCCGGCACGGCGAAGGTGTGGACCGAGGAGGCGGGTTCGTAGAGGTACGACCCGGCGGTCTGCGGCTGGTCCGCGTACTCCTTGTAGATCCACTCCCCGCTCAGGGTGTAACCGTGCACGGGGCCGGTGTGGAGGTGGATGGGCAGCTCCACACCGGGTGCGAAGGTGCCGAGGATGACCCACACCCCGACCTCGGGATCGAGGAACAGGGGCTGGAAGTCGATCCCGGGGCCCAGGGAGTCCTTCAGGACGGGAATCTCGTTCACGTTGACCGTGAGCAGCTCGGTCTGCGGGAGCGAGACGACGGGGACCTTGTCGGCGGTCAGTTCAGCGGTCATGGCGGGTGCCTGCTTTCTCACGATGGCCTCGGCCTTGCGAGGCGGGTCCCCTCGTCGGCAGGGGACGGGAGGGCGGTCGGACCGGGATCGGCTCAGGGAAGGACGATGATCTTGGCGTCCTTCTCGGGGTCGGCCAGCCTCGCGAAGGCCTCGGGCACGTCGTCGAGTCCGACGCGGCTGGTGATGAACGCCTCGACCTGCAGCTCTCCGGAGGCGATGTGTCCCAGCGCCTGGGCGAACTCCTCGGGCGTGTAGGAGATGCAGAAGGCCAGGTCGATCTCCTTCATGATCGCGAAGCTCGGGTAGAAGGAGTCCTGCACCATGCACAGGCCCGCGACGACGACCTTCGAACAGGCCGCGGCCCCGGCCAGGATCTGCTGGATGATGCCGGGGACGCCGACGCACTCGAAGACGACGGACGGACGCAATCCCGCCCCGGGGAACATCGGGGTCTGACGGCCCCACCGCGTCGTGTCGGAGGAGGCGGCGACCTCCTGCCAGGACTCGTAGGGCGACGTCTCGCGCGGGTCGACCACGACATCGGCGCCGAGGGCGGCGGCCATCGCCCTGCGCGAGGGCGAGAAGTCCGACGCCACGATCGGGCCGATGCCCCGCATCTTCAGAACCGCGATCACCGCGAGCCCGATGGGACCGCAGCCGATCACGAGCGGCACGTCGTCGGGCCCCAGACCGCCGCGGTTGACCGCGTGCAGGGCGACCGCGAGCGGCTCGGCGAGGGTGGCGATGTCGTCGGGGACGTGGTCGGGCACCGGGACGAGGAGATCCTCCGACAGGAGCATGTACTCGGCGTACGCACCGGGGGTGCCCGGTCCCCCGAAGCCGAGGGTGACAGGTTCCGGCCGCAGCAGGAACGGCACCGAGACGACGCGGCTGCCGGGGGCGAGCGTCTCGCGGCAGCCGGGACCGTACTCGACGATCTCGGCACAGAACTCATGGCCGAGGACGACCGGTTCGTCCAGCTTGAACAGCTCTACTCCCGCCGCCTGTTTGGCGCTGTCCAGCAGCTGGGCGCCGTGGGTGACGCAGTGCAGGTCACTGCCGCAGATCCCGGCCGCGAGGACCTTGACGAGGGCTTCTCCGGGGCCGGGCTGCGGGAGCGGTGCCTGGACCACCTCGAGGCCGCTGTTGATCATGACGACTGCCTTCATCGACATGAGATGCTCCTCGCGCCGGCGTCGCAGCGACCGCTGGCGCCGAGGGTCTGTTCTGCATGAACGTGGTTGTGCATGGCTCTGTCTGCTTCCTCGAAGACGGAGATCCGTCACGCTGGCGAGGTGACGCCGATGAGGATGCTGGCAGCGGGAGAAGCTCTGAAACTTGTCTTGATGCGACTATTAGTTGACACTTGGCGACTGTGACCGACCTGATCCGTGGTCTCGCGCTCCTCAACGTCGCTGATCTGGTGTCCAGTCTCGGCGGCGATCCCCACGCCCTCATGCGGGCGCACGGTGTCGACCCCGGGGCGGCAGGCGACTACGACACGTTTCTTCCGTATCCGTCGGTGGCCGCCGTGATCGGGGAGGCGGCCCGGGAACTCGACTGCCCCGATTTCGGGATGCGGCTGGCCCGCAGGCAGGGCATCCGGATGCTGGGCCCCGTCGCGGTCATCATCCGCAACGCGGAAACGGTGCAGGCGGCGATCGAGGGGGTCTCCCGCTGCCTGCACCACCTCGCGCCTCCCGACTCCACGGAACTGATCCGCGAGCCGGACGCGGCGATCTTCACGTTCTCGACGAACCTGCGACGTCTCGCTCATCGCGACCAGATGGTCGAGAAGGGCCTCGGCATCGCGATGGACGCCTTCCGCTTGATGCTCGGCGAGAGCTTCGTTCCGCTCCGGGTCACACTGCAGCACCGCCGCATCGCACCGATGGCGAGCTATCGCGAGATGTTCGGGTGCCCGGTCGAGTTCGAGCGGGAGGTGAACTCCGTCCACCTGCCGCCGCACTCGTTGCACCAGTCGATCCGCGGTCGGGACGAGGCGGCGCTGGCCCTGGCCGAGAACTACCTCGCGGGCATACGGCCCGACCTGGCGGTCGCCGATCACGTGCGCGGCATGGCCCAGCGGCTTCTGGTCGTCAACCACGCCGACCTGGTCGCGGTCGCCAGGGCGATGTCCCTGCACCCGCGGGTGCTCCAGCGCAGGCTCGCCGAGTCGGGCACGTCCTTCGAGGAGATCCTCGACGACGTGCGGCGCGACATGGCATGGGACCTCTCCGCCACCGGCATGCAGATCTCCCGGATCGCGACCATGCTCGGCTACTCCGAGACCAGCAGCTACACGCGGGCCTGCCGACGGTGGTACGGCGAAACGCCCCGACAACTGCGCGCACGCAGGCGGGGCACGCCAGAGGCGGAGCCCGCCCGGCTGTCCTGAATCCTCGCTGCAGGGTCCTTCGACCCTGCGCGATCGGTGACACCGCCACCTCCAGCCCATGGCACCGGGCTCGACGTGACCGCACCGGCCCGGCCGATCGCCCTGCTGCGGACTACGGAGACGGCCGGTTCGACCCGTGCCGGCGCGTCGGGCGCCGCTGCCCCGTCCGTAGACTTCCATCATGGAACGGAAGAGCTTTCAGGACATGAGCTGCCCGGTCGCGCTGGCGCTGGAACGGGTCGGCGAGTGGTGGAGCATCCTCATCCTGCGCGACGCGAGCCATGGCATCACCCGGTTCGACGGGTTCCAGAAGAGCCTGGGCATCTCACCGAACTCCCTGACGCGCCGGCTCGGCGCGCTCGTCGAGGCCGGCCTTCTCGAGCGCCGCCGCTACAGCGAGCGCCCCCCGAGGGACGAGTACGTCCTGACCGAGGCCGGCCATGCATTCCAGCCGGTCCTCACCACCCTGTACGCCTTTGGCACCAAGCACTTTCCGCCGAACGAGCCGAACGTCCGCCTGGTGGACAAGGAGTCGGGCAACGACGTCGATCCGCTGCTGATCGACCGGACGACCGGCCACCCCATCGACGAGGAACACACCACGTTCATGCCGGGCCCGTCCGCGGACGACCGGCTCCGAGCCGTACTCGAGTGGAGGAATCGGCAGACCTCGTGATCGCACGGTGACCACGATCACCACAACCAGTCACTTGCATGATGGTAGTGACTCTCCTACTGTGAGCCCCCGAGCCCGCAAACGAGCGTGAGCACGTGGGCGGCCGGCTCGGATCAGATGGCCGAGCACCGCTCCACCGGCCGCCGCCGAGACGGGGGCCGTCACACGACGAGGTGTGCCATGAGCGCTTCAGCAGGCGGCCGAGCCGTCCGACACCACCGCGCAGCGATCACGTCGAGCCGCCGAAGTGATCGATTACCGCTCGACCCGAGTGAACAGCTCACCGGCACCGAGCAGTTCACTCCGGAGGACGCCGGAAGGGCCGTCACCACGGATGCCGTCACCCGGTCCTGGCCGGCTCTCGGCGATCAGCACCACGCGCTGCCCCTGAACCATTCGGGCAGCGTTTGCTCGCGCCCCTGCCGCGCTCGCCGAACGACGCGCCGGTCCCGATCGGGCACAAGGCCGAGCGTGAGACACCTCGCTCTCCGGCGGTAACCGACACCACCACTACCGGTGTTGCTGCGGCGCCCCGCTGGGCGATCAACTGACCGGCAGCAAAGAGCCGTTGGAAAGCCGCCTGACTGCCGCCGCCGTCCCTCACCCATCTGACGACGGGCCCTGCCCGCATCGGCACTCACCCGGGACGACCGGTCGTGAAGTTGCCCGCGCCCTGCTGACGTTGTGACGTTGCGGGCCACCCCCGGGCCCGCTCAGCTCGTCGGCACACCCCCTTGCCTTGGGCTTCCACGACACCGAGCCCGGACCCCAGCACCCCCCCTGCGAGCCAACAGCCGAGCGGAGAGACCTGTGCCTGCCGTACTCGTTCATGGCGTCCCGGACACCCACCACGTATGGGACGACGTCCTTGACCACCTGCCACGAACCGATGTCCTCACCCTCGCACTGCCCGGCTTCGGATGCCCCGTACCGGAAGGCTTCACCTCCACCAAGGAGGAGTACGTCGACTGGATCATCGCCCGGCTGGAGGGACTCGGCAGCCCGGCCGACCTCGTCGGCCACGACTGGGGCTGCGCCCTCACCGCACGCGTCGCCTCGCTGCGTCCCGACCTGGTCAGAACCTGGGCCGGCGGCGACGCTTCGGTCAGCGGTGCGGTCGAGTGGCACGACCTCGGGAAGATCTGGCAGACCCCCAAGGCCGGAGAGCAGTGGATGGCCGAGTTCGACGCGCCCAAGCTGAGCAAGCTGCTGCAGGCCAGCGGCGTGCCCACCCATCGCGCCGAGCAGACCGCAAGCCGGCTGGACACCACGATGAAGGAGAGCATCCTTCGCCTCTACCGCTCCGCTGCCCACGTCGGTGACGAATGGGAGATGGGTCTGGCGAGCCTTATGAGCCCCTCCCTCGTGTTCTGGGGCATCGCCGACCAGTTCGAGCCGGTGGAACGCGCCGACATTCTCGCCAAGAGCGTCAGGGCCACGAACGTCGTCCGCCTGGACAGCGGCCACTGGGGACCGGTCCAACGCCCGCGCGAACTCGCCGACGCGCTGACACAGCACTGGGAAAGCGTCCGGACCTAGCCATCGCCTCCGGAACGAGAGGGCCGGCTGCACCCGCTCGACCGGGGTGAGAGGTGCCGCATCCCGTCTCTGCGAACTCCTGCCGCCAAAGAAAGAGAGAGCCAATGTCCCGACTCGACAACGTGACCGTCCTGGGCTCAGGTGTGCTGGGCGGACAGATCGCCTGGCACAGCGCGTTCAAGGGCAAGACCGTCACCGTGTACGACATCGATCCAGACGCGATCGTGCGCTGCCAGGCCGCGCACGACCAGTACGCCGCCATCTACCTGTCGGACGTGGGCGCCGACGAGGCGGACATCGCTGCCGCCCGGGAGCGTCTGACGTACGGCACCGACCTGGCTGCCGCGGTCGCCCGGGCGGACCTGGTGATCGAGGCGGTGCCGGAGATCCCCGCGGTCAAGACGGCCGTGTACGAGGAGTTGGCCGGACTGCTGTCCGCGGACACCCTCATCGCGACGAACTCCTCGACGTTCCTCCCCAGGGACTTCGCCTCGGCCACGGGCCGTCCGGAGAAGTTCTGCGCTCTGCACTTCTCCAACATGATCTGGGCGATGAACTTCGCCGAGATCATGGCTCACCCGGGTACGTCGCCACAGACGCTCACCGAGGTCACGGAGTTCGCCGTCGAGATCGGCATGCTGCCGATCCCCGTGCGCAAGGAACAGCACGGCTATGTCGTCAACACGTGGCTGGTCCCCTTCCTCAACGCCGCGCAGACCCTCGTGACCAACGGAGTCGCCACGCCCGAGGACGTGGACCGCACGTTCTTGTACACGGGCGCCAGGTTCGGGCCGCTGGGCATGATGGACATGATCGGCATGAAGACGGCGTACGACGTCCTCTCCCACTGGGCGAGAGAGAACGACGACGCGCAGATGGGCGCCAACGCCGAGTACGTCAAGAAGAACTTCCTGGACCGCGGACGGCTGGGACTGCAGACCGGCGGGGGCTACTACGACTACCCCGACCCGGCCTACCAGCGTCCCGGCTTCCTCGATGTCCCCGACATCTCCGCCGTACCGGACCTCGTGTCCCTGATAGTGCCGATCGAAGGAGCCTGACATGAGCGGAACCGCCCGAGCGACACAGAGACTAGAACACGTCGACGTACTGATCGTCGGAGCCGGCATCTCCGGCATCGACACGGCCTATCACCTGAAGTCGAAGCAGCCGGGCCGGACCTTCGCCATCGTCGACGGACGCGACGCGATCGGCGGGACCTGGGACCTGTTCCGCTATCCGGGCATCCGGTCCGACGCCGACATGCAGAGCTTCGGTCTCGGCTTCAAGCCGTGGACCAAGGACAACGCCATCGCCGACGCCCACGAGATCCTCGACTACCTGCGCGAGGCGATCGCCGAGAACGGCCTCGATCAGTACCTGCACCTCGGCCACAAGGTTCTGGGCGCCAACTTCTCGTCCGACACGGCACGCTGGACCGTCACACTCGAGCGCACCAGTGACGGCGAGCAGTTCGACGTCACCTGCGGCGTGCTGTTCTCCGCCGCCGGCTACTACGACTACGCCGGCGGATACACCCCCCACTTCGAGGGGCGCGAGGACTTCCGCGGACCGGTCGTCCACCCGCAACAGTGGCCGGAGGACCTCGACTACGCCGGGAAGAAGGTCGTCGTCATCGGCAGCGGCGCCACCGCCGTGACACTCCTGCCCTCGATGGCCGACAAGGCCGGCCACGTCACCATGCTGCAGCGTTCGCCTTCCTACGTGCTGCCGGTCCCCCGCCGGGACCCGATCGCCAACACCCTGCGCCAGCTGCTGCCGGAGACGGTCGCGTACGGGATCTCACGGCGACTCAACACCAACCGTCAGCGTCTGATCCTGGCCGCGAGCCGCCGCTACCCGCGGCAGATGCGCCGCCTGATCCGCAAGCTCAACGCCCGGGCGCTGCCCGCGGGTTACGCGGTCGACACCCACTTCAACCCCCGCTACAACCCATGGGACCAGCGGTTGTGCGTGGTCCCCGACTCCGACCTGTTCAAGGCCATCTCCAGCGGTGCGGCCTCGGTGGTCACCGACCGCATCACGCGGTTCACCGAACACGGGATCCTGCTCGAGTCGGGCAACGAGCTCGAAGCCGACATCATCGTCACGGCCACCGGACTGAACATGCTGCCGTTCGGCGGGATCGCCCTGCACGTCGACGGGCAGGCCGTCGACCTCCACGACCACTTCATCTACAAGTCGATGATGGTCAGCGGTGTGCCCAACTTCGCCTTCGCGCTCGGCTACACCACCAACGCGTGGACGCTGAAGGTGGACCTGGTCGCCGATCACCTGTGCCGGCTGCTCGCCCACATGGACCGCCACGGCTACGCCACCGTCACCCCGGTCGCCGACGACCCGTCGCTCACCGGACGGCCGTTCCTGGACATGGACACGGCGTACATCAACCGGGCCATGCACCTGTTCCCCCAACAGGGCTCCCACGGCCCGTGGACGGTGAGTCAGGACTACGCACTCGACCGTGCCCGGCTGGGCACCGGCCCGGTCGAGGACCCCGCACTCCGGTTCACCGCAACCGGGGTGGGCCATTCCGCTGCACCGGGCGCGGCGGCGCACAGGGAAGCGGCGGCGTGAGCGCGCCCGCCTTCATCTCCGTCAGGGGACGGCGCACCCGCGTCCGTGTCGCGGGTGACCCGGCCGGCCCGCCCGTGCTGATGCTGCACGGCATCGGCCGCAGTCTCGAGGACTGGGCCCCGCAGTACCCACGCCTTGCCCAGGGGTACCGGTTGATCTCTCTCGACCTTCCGGGCTTCGGGTTCTCCGCCCGCTCCCCCGAGCCCACCACACTGCAGGTGCTGGCACGCGGAGCGCTCGAGACGCTCGACGCCCTCGGCGAACGGCGTCCCCTGCACGTGCTCGGCAACTCGCTCGGCGGCGCCATCGCGCAGCGGTTGCTCGCGCTCGACGCGGAACGGGTGACCTCGCTGGTGCTGGTCGACAGCGCCGGATTCGGCCCCGAGGTCGCGTTCGCGTTGCGGCTGCTCGCCCTGCCCGTCCTCGGCCCCCTCGCCATCCGACGCACCACGCGCGCCGGCGCGCTCATGACCGAACGCCTGATGTACGCCGACCCGGCGGTGGCCACCAAGGAGCGCGTCGACCACGCCCTGGCCATCGCCCGGCAGCCCGGTCCGGGCGCCGTGCTGCTGGAGACGGTGCGAGGACTCTCCACCGTGCGCGGCGCGAAGCCCGGCTGGCAGGCCGAGCTGGCCGCCGCCGTCGTGAAGTACCCGCGCCCCACCCTGATCATCTGGGGCGAGGACGACCGGGTTCTGCCCGCCCGTCACCTCGACTCCGCACGCGGGCTCCTGCCGCACGCCGAGACCCATCTCCTGCCGGGGATCGGTCACATGCCGCAGGTCGAGTGCCCCGACCGGTTCGCCGAGCTCGTCCTGGCCTTTCTCGCCGCGACGAAACACCGTGACGGCACCCTCCCGCGAGACAGCGCGGCCTCCCGGTGATCGCTGCGACCGCCTGCCGCACAGCCCCAAGACCCTGAGCAATGGAGTCCGTCATGTTCGCCAGCCCTTTTCCCGACGTCGACATCCCCGAAGTGAGCGTGTACGACCTGCTTTTCGCAGACATCAGCCGGACGGATCTGGACCGGATCGCGCTCATCGATGCCGTCGGCGGCGCGCGGACCACGTACCGGGAGCTGATCGAGCGGGTGAACGCGACGGCCGGGGCACTGGCCGCCCGCGGCATCGGCGTCGGAGACGTGGTGGGCCTGCTGGCTCCGAACTCGTCCCTGTTCGCGGTGGCCTTCCACGGTATTCTGCGGGCCGGCGCCACGGCGACCACCGTGAACGCGTTGTTCACCGCGAACGACATCGCCAAACAGCTCACCGACGCGAACGCGACGATGCTGATCACGGTCAGTGCGCTGCTGCCGCAGGCCCGGGAGGCGGCAGAGTCCGCGGGGATCGCGCCGCGGCGCCTGATCGTCCTGGACGGCGACGGTGAAGCGGCCACCGGCCACCCGAACGCCGGCGATCTGCTCGCCCAGGACGCCCCGGCACCGCAGGCCGACTTCGATCCCGCCAGACACCTGGCCGTTCTGCCCTACAGCTCCGGCACCACCGGCGACCCCAAGGGCGTCATGCTCACCCACCGCAACCTGGTCGCCAACGTGGCCCAGACCCGGCCGCTGCTCGCCATGAGCGCCGAGGACAGGATCCTCGCGGTGCTGCCGTTCTTCCACATCTACGGGATGACCGTCCTGCTCAACGCCGCGTTGCACGCGCGGGCGACGCTCGTCGTCATGCCCCGCTTCGAGCTGGCCGCGTTCCTGGGCACCATCCAGGAACACCGGGTCACCTACGGTTTCATCGCGCCTCCCGTCGCGGTGGCGCTGGCCAAGCACCCTCAGGTCGACGAGTACGACCTGTCCTCGCTGAGTGTCGTCCTGTCCGGCGCCGCACCCTTGGACGCCGATCTCGGAAGCGCCGTCGCCGAGCGGCTGGACGTACGGGTGCTCCAGGGCTTCGGCATGAGCGAGCTGAGCCCGGTCAGTCACGTCATGCCCCGCGACGGCGGCCAGGACCGCTTCGGCGAGAGCGCCCCGCTCAGCTCCTGCGGCTGGCCCGTCCCCAACACGGTCAACAAGCTCGTCGATCCCGCCACCGGCAAGGAGATCGCCTACCCCGCCGACGGGCTGAGCGCGCCGGGCGAGTTGTGGGTCAAGGGGCCCAACGTGATGACCGCCTACCTGGGCAACCCGCAGGCGACCGCGGACACGATCGACGCCGACGGGTTCCTGCACACCGGCGACCTCGCCCAAGTCGACGGTGCGGGCAGGGTGTTCATCGTCGACCGGCTCAAGGAACTGATCAAGTACAAGGGTTACCAGGTCCCGCCCGCCGAACTGGAGGCGCTGCTGCTGACCCACCCGGCCGTCACCGACGCCGCCGTCATCGGGGTCACCGACAGCGACGGCGAGGAGATCCCCAAGGCGTTCGTCGTGCGCCGGCCTGGCACCGACCTGACCGCGCAGGAGGTCATCGCGTTCGTGGCGGCGCGCGTCGCCCCGTACAAGAAGGTCCGGCGGGTCGAGTTCATCGATGCCATCCCCAAGTCCGCGTCCGGCAAGATCCTGCGCAAGGAGCTCCGCGCCCCGAGCACGTGACGCGCGCCGTCGGGAACGACCGGCGGGGCATCAGGCGCCGCCGCCCGGGGGCAGGAGTGCCTCGCCGAGCAGCCGCCAGTACGGCATCGCGGAGGCGCCCGGCTCGATCCCGATCACCTGCACCGCGACATGATCGGCGCCGGCCTCGACATGGGCATGGAGCTTGTCGACGACGGTGTCCAGGTCGCCCCAGAACACGAGGTCGTCGACGATGCGGTCACCGCCACCGGCGATCTCCTCCTCCGAGTAGCCGAGACGGCGGAACTTCGCGATGTTGTACGGGGAGTTGAGATAGATGTGCAGGTGTTCCCGCGCGATCGCGCGGGCCTTGCCGGGGTCCGACTCGAACAGCACGGCGTGTTCGACGCCCAGGAACGCGTCCGGCCCGAGGATCTCGCGCGCCTGCGCGGTGTGCGCCACGTTGACGTGGTAGGTCTGCGCGCCGGCCGTGCGGTCGCGCGCCAGCTCAAGCATCCTCGGCCCGTATGCGGCCATGATGCGGCGCATCGGAGCATTGGGCATGGGGTTGGGCGTCTGTCCGCTGAGGGCGTCCAGCTCGTCCAGGTACGCGGTCATGGCCGCCAGCGGCCTGACCACCGCGCCCTGCCCGGGCCCACCGCCGAATCCCAGGCCCAGCACATGCCGGCCGGGGTAGGCGTCAGCCAGCAGGAGGGAGGCTCCGTACGCCCACCTGGCCCCGCGTGACCAGATCTGCGCGATGCCGTTGACGACGCGCATCCGATCGGTGCCGGCGAGCAGATATCCGGCGTGCGTGAGCGCGTCGCGCCCGAGGAGCTCGGGAACCCACAGTGCCCGCCAGCCCTGTTCCTCCAGCTCCTGGGCCGCATCGCGTATCTGTGCGGCCGGTTGGAACTCGAAGTCGAACGTGTAGACCCCGAACGTCCCGAGATCCAGACCATCTATGCCACCCATCGGACGATCCCCTCTTGCAGTAGACAGACCTGTCTGTTAGCTTAACCGTCATGAGCACGGAGACCAAGCGACGCCCGGCCCGGGACCGCATCCTCGACACCGCCTCGGAGCTGTTCTTCACCCACGGCATCCACGCCGTCGGCGTCGACCGGCTGATCGCCGAGTCGGGGGTCGCCAAGGCCACGCTGTACAAGCACTTCCCCGGCAAGGACGACGTGGTCTCCGCCTACCTGCGCCGCATGGACAGCAACTGGCGAGGTCACCTGCGCGCGGCGGCGCTCGCGGGCGGCGAGGATCCGCGCGACCAACTCCGAGGTGTCTTCACGGCGTTGGAACGCACGGCACGGGAGGGGCGACTCGGCTGCGCGTTCATCAACGCGGTGGCGGAGTACCAGCCCGGCAGCGCCGTCCACGCCGTCGCCGCCGAACACAAGCACGCCGTACGGGCATGGGTGCGCGACCTGGCCGCGGCCGCCGGAGCCGCGGACCCCGACACTCTGGCGCTCCAGCTGACGCTCCTCATCGACGGCACGCTGGCGGCGACACGCGTCGAGCATGCCGGCAGCGTCGCCACCGCCGCACGCCAGGCGGCACACACCATGATCGACGTGGCTTGCGGCTCGGCCCGCTGACCACACCGGACGCGGCCACCACGCCGTGACAGGCCACTCGCATCCGCAAAATAGACAGACCTTTCTGTTCACCACATCTACCTCGCGATCGAAGGGACTTGATCCACATGTCCGAGCAGACCCTCCCCACCACCGCCCACGCCTGGCACCTGGACTCCCGCCCGGAGGGCTGGCCCACCCCGTCGGACCTCTCGCTGCGCGAGGTGGAGCTCCCTGCCCCCGGCCCGGGGCAGCTCCTGGTCGCCAACGAGTACCTCTCGGTCGACCCCTACATGCGCGGCCGGATGAGCGACAAGAAGTCCTACATCGAGCCGTACGACGTGGGTGCACCGCTGGACGGCCCCGCGGTCGGCCGCGTCCTGGCCTCCAACGCCGAGGGCTTCGCACCCGGCGACCATGTGGTGCACTTCCTCGGCTGGCGCGACCACGCCGTCATCGATGCCGCGGGTGCCCAGAAGGTGGACCCGAACCTGGCGCCGCTGAGCGCATACCTGGGCGTGCTCGGCGTCACCGGCCTCACCGCCTACATCGGGCTGGAGCGGTTCGCGAAGATCAAGGAGGGCGACACGGTCTTCGTCTCCGGCGCGGCCGGCGCGGTCGGCAGCGTGGCCGGCCAGATCGCCAAGCTCAAGGGCGCGGGCCGGGTCATCGGCAGCGCGGGCTCGGACGCGAAGGTCAAGTCGCTGATCGAGGAGTACGGCTTCGACGCGGCGTTCAACTACAAGAACGGTCCGGTCGCCGAGCAGCTGGCGCAGGCCGCGCCGGACGGCATCGACGTCTTCTTCGACAACGTCGGCGGCGAGCACCTGGAGGCGGCCATCGGCGCGCTCCGGCTGCACGCACGCATCGTGCTGTGCGGGATGGTCTCCCAGTACAACGACGAGAAGGTCGTCGGACCGCGCAACCTGTGGAACCTGTCGGTGACGCGATCGGACATCCTGTCCTTCATGGTCAGCGAGGAGCTGGACCTCCAGCCCGACTTCGTCCGCGAGGTCGGCGGCTGGCTCGCCGAGGGCAAGCTGACCTACCGCGAGACCGTGCAGGAGGGCCTGGACAACACCCTGGAGGCCTTCCTCTCCATGATGCGGGGCGAGAACACCGGAAAGATGATCGTCAAGCTCTGAGCCCACCTGCCGGAGGGGGCCGGCCGTGCACAGCCCGGCCCTCTCACCCGCATACAGGCTCGGTATCCCAGGGACACCTGCCGAGCCGACGTGCTCTCCGTGACGGCGGCACCTTCTACCAACCAGTTGACCGCATACCGAGCGCCCCGCTCAGGGCCTTGGCCTGCGTGAGCGTACCGATCCGCTCCGTCACTGGCCACGGCGGTTTGTGCAGTGCGGCGAACGCCGGCCCCGACTCAAGACGCGTCGGTGGTCGGCAACGCAAGTCAGCCGGCATAGCCCGTCTCTGCGGCGGAAGCCGCAGAGACGGGCCGCGAACGAGCAATCGGACAAGGAGATTTCCCTCGCGGCCACCCCAGCCCAGTTAAAGGCCATCCATGGCTGCGGAACTCAGGAGCCTTCCGACTTGACGGGCATCCAGCTTCCCGTCCCGGTGGTGAACGGCGAATCCGACAAAATGCCACCCAGCGTCAATTCCGTCGGCCTGGCCCGACGCCTACCGAATGCTGAGCTCAGGCTTTTCCCGATGCCGGCCACGGCGGCATATTCCAGTATCACGAGGAGTTCGTCGACGAAGCTCTGATATTCCTCGATTCATGAATTCAGTGATCGGCTCCCGTCCTGCTCCCCTTTCCCTGCCAGACCCACGAAAGCTGTGAGGACATGACCATCGACGTCGACGACAGCATCATCCGCCCGTTCCGCATCGACATCCCGCAGGCCGACCTGGACGATCTCCGCGATCGCCTCGGCCGTGTCCGGCTGCCCGATTCGATTCCCGGGACCGGGTGGGAGATGGGCATACCGGTCGACCACCTGGCCGAACTGGCTGAATACTGGCGCACGACCTACGACTGGCGCGCCTGGGAGCGACGGCTGAACGAACTGCCGCAGTTCACCACCACGATCGACGGCCAGAGCATCCATTTCCTGCACGTCCGCTCCCCCGAGCCCGATGCCACCCCGCTGATCCTCACGCACGGATGGCCCGGCTCGTTCGTCGAGTTCCTGCACGTGGTCGGCCCCCTGAGCGACCCGCGGGCGCACGGCGGCGACCCGGCTGACGCCTTCCACCTGGTCATCCCTTCCATCCCGGGATTCGGGTTCTCGGGCCCGGTCACCGAACGGGGCTGGGATCCCACGCGGGTGGCGGGCGCCTGGGCGCAGTTGATGGCCCGCCTCGGCTACGACCGCTACGGCGCCCAGGGCGGCGACTGGGGCTCGCTCGTCTCCCAGGCGATCGGGCGCGTGGATGCCGATCACGTCATCGGCGTGCATGTCAACTTCCTGGCACCCGACACCGGCACGCCGGGAGACCTCGCCGAGCTGAGCCCCGACGACAAGGCCCGGATCGACCGCAATCTGGCGCTCCAGGCTGACGGCAGCGCCTACTTCGCCATCCAGGCGACCCGGCCGCAGACCATCGGGGTGGCACTGGCCGACTCCCCTGCCGGGCAACTCGCCTGGATGGCGGAGAAGTTCAAGGAGTGGACCGATCCCGCCAGCGGGACAGAGGGGTCCGGCGCGGTCGACCGCGATCACATGCTCACCAACATCACGCTGTACTGGCTGACCAACACCGCCGCCTCATCGGCCCGGTTCTACTACGAGGTCACCCACCCGGCGAAGGACCTCCGGCAAGAAGCCGACCCGCTCGACGTCCGGCCCGAGCCGCCCACCACCCCCTGGGGCGTCGCGGTCTTCCCTCACGACGTTCTGCCTGTCCGCGCCCTCGCGGAGCGCGGCGCCAACATCGTGCGCTGGACCGAGTTCGACCGTGGCGGCCACTTCGCCGCCATGGAAGAGCCTGAACTCCTCGTCGGCGACATCCGCGCCTTCTTCCGGGAACTGCCCCACTGAGCACAGTGCATCGTGAAAACTGCATGTCAGATGGCCTGGTGTGCGTAGGCGTCGGGAGGCTCTGGCAGGTCCGGGGCGGTAGTCCACTGACAAGATCATCCGTCAGCGGCGACTTCCCGGTTCGTCAGCACCAGCAGGGCCCGCACCAGCGCGGTCGCCCACCTCGGATCCGTGCGGACCTTGCCGAGGACACGCCAGTTCTTGAGATGCGCGAAGCCGTGCTCGACCGGAGCCCGCACCGCGGCCAGTGCCTTGTTGGACAGCTTCTGACCACGGGTCAGGGGCCGGAACCCGGCACATGTCGTCAGGAGCTGTTCTCGGCGTCGGACGGCCTGTGGCCGCAGGGGTGAATCGGTGGGTCACTCCCTGCCCGCGCAGTGCGGACCGGCGGTGCGTCCCGTCGACACCACTTCCAGCCTGCCGATGAGATCACGCCCGCACGGACCTCTCAGGTCGCTCTTCCACGCTGCCGGGTTGGGGCGGGTACCTGCGGTCAGTCCCGCAGGGCCCGCCGGATGAACTCCTCGCGGGTGGCGACGGAGGCCCGGGACACCGAGGCGTGGGCTCCTATCTGATCGGACCCGTGGAAGCCGCCGCCCCACATGTGGAGGTCCACGTTCACACCCGCCTCGGAGAGGCGGCGCGCGTAGGTGAGGATCTCGTCGCGGAACAGCTCGGCCGAGCCGGTGTCGATGTAGGTGCGCGGCAGATTACCGAGGTCCTCGGCGCGGGCCGGGGCTGCGTAGGGCGACACGTCCGGAGTGCCGCGGCGCTCGCCCAGCAGTGATGTCCAGCCGAACAGGTTGCTGTTGCGGTCCCAGCCGGTCAGGCCGTCCAGCATGCGGCTGCTGTGGGTTTCGAAGCGATCGTCGAGCATGGGACAGACCAGCACCTGGTGGGTGAGCCTGGGGAAGGCGCGGTCGCGGGCGAGCAGCGCGGTTCCGGCCGCCAGCCCGCCGCCGGCGCTGATGCCTGCGATGAGCAGGCGGTCGGGGTCGATGCCCAACTCGTCCGCGTTCTTCGCCGTCCACGCCAGTCCGGCGTAGCAGTCCTCGACGGGAGCGGGGTCGGGATGCTCGGGGGCCAGCCGGTACTCGACCGACACGACGACCGCGCCGCCCTCGGCGACGAAGGGCACGAAGGACTCCACACCTGTGCGGCGGTCCCCTACCACCATTCCGCCACCGTGGACGTAGTAGATGCCCGCCCGGGGAGTGCTGCTGCCGTCGGCGGGGCTGAGGATGAGGAGGGTGATGTCCGGTGCCCCTTCGGGCCCGGGGACCTGGCGTTCCTCGACCCTGACGCGGCCGCCCGCGGTCAGGTCCGCAGGCTCCATGCCGGGCATTCCCTCGGTCAGGAGCCGTCGGACCGAGGGGAGGGTCTCGTGCGACAGGACGGGCATCGCACCGCGTATCGCCTCCTCGGCGAGAACGAGTTCGGGGTCGAACGGCGGCCGGGTCGTCGTGGGGCCGAGTATTTCTGTGGTCGTCTGGTCGGTCATCGTTGTCTCCTTCGGGAAAGGAAAGGTGTGAAAGCAGTTGCCCTCGCGCCGCGGCAGTCCGCCAGGTGTCCGGGGATGTCCGGGGAGGCCGCTGCCAGGGCCTTGGCGGCGACGGCGACACCGTCGAGCAGGACGTGGTCGGGGTTGTCCCTGGCTGCCGGAGCCACGGGGCGGCAGGGGGCGTCTGTGTCGACCGTGTCGAAGCCGAGCGGGTCGATCAGGTCCTGGGCGAGTCGCTGGGCGCGATGTTGCTTGTCAGCGGAAGAAGTCGAGCAGTGCCGTGGCCATGGCGTCGGGGGCTTCCTCGGTGACGAAGTGGCCGGAGCCGGGAATGACCAGTCCGGTGACGTCGGTGGCGACTTCCCGCATGACGTGCTCGACGGAGGCGCCGACCGAGAGCTCCGCGCCGATGGCCAGGACCGGTATCTCCAGGGGGCCCTCCTTCTGCCAGGCGGTCAGCAGGGGCGCGTTGTCCGCGCGGTAGAACTCGAAGCTCGCGCGGAGGGCGGCCGGGTCGCGGACAGCGTCGACGTACACGTCCACGACGTGGGGCGGGATGGCGTCGGGTGTGGCGGCCTTGGAGGCGAACTGGTGGCCGAAGTAGATCTCCTCGCGGCCGGTCACCATACGTTCGTTGATGTCCGACAGGCGGTTGAAGGCGAAGTGCCACAGGACTTCGTTGGTGGTCGCGTCCGCGATCAGCGGTGGGGAGGGGGAGATGCCGGGCAGGATCGCCTCGGCGACCGCGAGGCGGGTTACACGCTCCCGGTATTTGGCGGCGAGTGCGTAGCCGGTCATCATGCCCAGGTCGTATCCGGCGACGGAGTAGCGGTCGTGGCCCAGGGTGGCCATCAGTTCCGCCAGTTCGTCGGCGATGGTGCCGGAGTCGTAGCCGGTGGCGGGCTTGTCGCTGGCGCCGACGCCGCGGTGGTCGGCCGCGATCACGGTGAAGTGCTCGGCGAGCGCGGGCATCACCAGTCGCCAGCCGTACCAGAACTCGGGCCAGGCGGGGAGCAGGAGCAGCGGCGGTCCGTCTCCGCCGACGACGGCGTGCACGGCGATGCCGTCGATGTCGACGATGCGGCTGGTGAAGGTGTCGGTGAAGCCCGGGGGCAGGTGCGGAAGGGTGTCGACGGTGTTCGGGACGGCGTCGGTGCCGAGGTGACTGCTGGCCATGGGTGCTCTGCTCTTTCTGGTGATGTGGTCCTCGCTGTGCGGGACCGGTTGGTGGTGGGTGTTTGCGCCGCGTCGGGATCGGCGGCGGCCGGGCGGAAGGTGACGGGCGGCTGCCTCGCGCCCGGCCGCCGTGCCCGCGTCGGCATCTGTTGACCGGGGCCGGGTGCTGCCGAGGTTGGCGGCGTCAGGGGTGCGACCGCGTGGTCGGCCGTCAGCCGGAGGTCGGTTCGAACCCGTGCGTCTTTTCCAGGTTCCTGTCCGGGATGGTGATGAGCTCGACGCTGAGATCGTCGGCGCCGAGGAGGTAGCGGACGCGGGCCGAGCCGTGTGACAACTCGGAGTGCGGCTGGTGGCCGCCGTCGCTGATCTGTCCGGTCACGGTCTCGTAGTCCGTGACGCTGCGGGATTCGAAGGCGACGTTCAAGAGTCCCTGGTCGGAGAGCTGGTAGTGCGTCGGGAGCCGTCGCGGAGTGCGGTCCGTGTACTGCACGACCTCGATCAGCAGGCCGTCCAGCTTGCCGTCGGCGGAAAGGACGACGGACCAGGCAGGGGCGGCGGAGTCGTTCCACAGCGCCTCGTCGGCCGCGTCGTGCAGGGTAGTGCCGGTGTCGCGCGATCCGAGGCCGCCGGAGAAGAAGTCCTTCGCCTTGGCGAGGTCGCTGACGACGCCACGGACGAACCCCGGGCGGGCCGGCTCCGGCCCAGGGATTCCGTGAACGGGCCGTCGGCGGAGTCCATGTCCGTGTTGGTGGGGCCGGCCTGGACTTCGATGAACTGCGGCGGCGAGGGCGCCTGGCCGAGCCGCCGTCGGAGACGAGCAGGCAGTCGTCTCACTTGCCGACGAGGCGCATGTGCTGGTCGTTGTAGCGGTCGCCGTGCACGCCGATGCGGGCCGCCACGGCGTCGAGGTCGGCCACGTCGTCGGCGGACAGGGCGACCTGGGTCGAGCCGGCGTTCCCCTCCAGGCGTTCGATGCGGCGGGTGCCGGGGATCGGGACGATCCAGGGCTGCTGGGCGAGCAGCCAGGCCAGGGCGATCTGCCCGGGGGTGGCGTTCCTGGCGCGGGCAATCGTGGCGACGTGGTCGACCAGGGCCTGGTTGGCGGTGAGGTTGTCCTGGTCGAACCGCGGGATGGTGGAGCGGATGTCGCCGTCGGTGAACGCGGTCGTGGTGTCGACGGTGCCGGTGAGGAAGCCCTTGCCGAGCGGGCTGAACGGCACGAACCCGATACCGAGTTCGGCGAGCGTGGGCAGCACCTCGGACTCGGGGTCACGGGTCCACAGGGAGTACTCGCTCTGCAGGGCGGTCACGGGGTGGACGGCGTGGGCCCTGCGGATCGTCGCCGCGGAGGCTTCGGACAGGCCGAAGTGGCGTACCTTGCCTGCCTGTACGAGCTCGGCGACCGCGCCCGCGACGTCCTCGACGGGGACGTCGGGGTCGACCCGGTGCTGGTAGAAGAGGTCGATGGTGTCCGTGCGCAGCCGGCGCAGCGAGGCGTCGGCGACCTTCTTGATCTGTTCGGGCCGACTGTCGAGCCCGACCGATGTGCCGTCCTCGATGCGCCAGCCGAACTTGGTGGCGAGGACGACCTGGTCGCGCACCGGGGCGAGCGCCTCGCCGACGAGTTCCTCGTTGACGTAGGGGCCGTAGACCTCGGCCGTGTCGAAGAAGGTGATGCCCCGGTCGACAGCGGCGCGGAGTACGCCGATCATGTCGGCGCGGTCTCCGGGGTTGGGGCCGTAGCTCTGGGACATGCCCATGCAGCCCAGACCGAGCGCCGAGACCTCAAGGCCCTGGCCGAGTGTGCGGGTGTGCATCGTGGTGCTCCTTGTGTGATGAGGGGGAAGGAAAGCCTGGTCCTGGCGCTCCCACGGTCAGCCGGTCGATGTCGAGCTCGCCGACAGCGACGCGATCGGCGGCATGGTCCGGGCCGCGTCCTCACCGACGCCGCCGCCATGATCGCCGATGTCGGGCGCGTGCTCTCAGAGCTGGCCGTGCCGCGTGGCCAGGGTGAGCTGTTCGGCCCTGTTGCCCCCGGCCCGGCCCTGTGGCGCACCCCGCCCGACATCGACGACGGGCTGCGGCGGGACCCCCCGGCCGCCGCCCGAGCCCGCCGGCCGGGGCCGTGGACCGGTGCCGGTCAGGTCGATGGGCAACGTAAGCCACGCGCCGCAACCGGGGGTGAGCTGGCGCGCGGTGAAGCTGTCGAGGAACGAGTCGAGCAGGTCGACGTGCTCGCGGTCGGCCACGTCCTTGGCGTAGGAGGACAGGACGCGCGCCAGGATGCGTGCGGCCTCGGCGAGCCTGGGGTGGCCCAACCCGTACCGGGCCGCGTCCAGCCACAGGTCGCTCGTGTCCGGCAGCCGCTCGTGGAGCTCCTCGCGAACGCCCGACTGGCCGATGGTCGCGACCGCCAGCGCGGCGGCGGCGCGCTCGGCGCGCGGCAGCGCGTCCAGGACCCGCAGCTCCATCCAGCCTCGGGGGCGGATGGGCGGGAAGAGCGTGGTGAGGTGGTACCGGAAGTCGTCGATGGTCGGCCAGCCCAGCTCGTGCCCCTTGTGCATCCACTCGCGGAAGGTCATCGGCTCTCTCACGCCCACGCCGCTCTGGCTTCCCGGCCCCTGGGTGGGGATGAAGAACACGAGCGCGTCGAGCGCGTAGCGCAGCCAGCTGCCGCCGGGGTCGTCGGTCACCGGGACCGGGCGGGTGCGTGTGGGGTCGATGTTCCACCAGATGCCCTGACGCGCCGACGCCCACGTGGTGCCGGAAGCGTCGACGGCGCGGGAGTTCGCGAACATCGCGATGAGCACCGGTGCGGTCAGGTTGAGGACGTGCCACCGGCCGAGGGGGTCCGTGGGGTCGTTGCTGATGTTGACCTGCACGGAGGAGGTGTTGGTCATCATCCAGCGGCCGGCCTCGCCCTGGCGGTCGAAGTGGGCGTTCATGGCCCGGTACCGGGGTTGGTCGAGGATACGGACGGGGGCGCGCAGATCGACGGCACTGTTCTCCGCCCGCAGGCCGATTCGCGACAGGCCCTGGTGGAGCACGGCGGCGTCGGTGTCCACGGCGCGGATCGCTTCCGAGACCGACCGTTGGGGGGCCGAGGACAGCTCGATCTGGCCGCCCGGCTCCACGGTGACGCGGCCTGCCTCGGGCAGTGGGCTGTCGGCCAGGGTCAGCAGCCGGCCCAGGTCCGGGCGGGACATCGGGTCCGCCACGGGGTGGACCGCCCACTCGGTCTCCAGGCCGAGGAGGTCGTCCGTCGTCGAGGCGAACATGGAGTCCGTGACCTCGCGCAACCGCTCGTACGTGATCGAGGGGTGTGCTGCAGGCATGACTAACGTCCTCCGGATGGTCTGGTGATCTTCTCTGGTTTCTTCTCTGGCAGGCGGCCGGCTGACGATCGCGGCTGTCGCCCCGACGAAACGGTGGCCGGACCGCACGGGCCTTGGCATCCCTGAGTTCGGCGGCAGCGGGCTGGTCCTGTGGGCGGGCGGCGTGGCGCCGTCTCGCCTACGCTGCCTTCTCGATGAGGTCCCAGAGCTTGATCTGCGGCTTCTCGCCGTACAGCTCCTCCATCTGGGAGAACCCCACGGAGGAGGTGACGTTGATCTCGGTGACGTGGTCGTCGATGACGTCGATGCCGCAGATGTAGATCCCTCGCTCACGCAGCTTCGGCCCCAGCAGCGTGGCCAGCTCCTCCTCCCGTGGGGTGAGCGTGGTCGGGTGGATCGAACCGCCCTGTGCGATGTTGGCGATGTAGCTGCCCGGTTTGGGGAGGCGGACGAAGGCGCCGGCCACGTCGCCGCCGATGAAGAAGATGCGCTTGTCGCCCTCGGTGACGCGGGGCAGGAACGCCTGTACCACGAGCGGGGGACCGCCCTCTCCCAGCCGGGCGCCGACGAGCTGTTCGTCGAACGTCGTCGAGGTCAGCCTGCCGATCCCGCGTCCGCCGTACTCGTAGAGCGGCTTGATGACCACCTCGTGGTGCCGCTCGGTGAAGTCGCGTACCTCGGCGACGTCGTGAGTGATCAGGGTGGGCGGGGTGAACTCGGGGAACTCGAAGGGGAGGATCTTCTCGGGGAAGCGGATGATGCTCTCCGGGTCGTTGATCACCAGGACCTTGTCCTTGATCCTTTCCAGCAGGTACAGGGTGGTCAGGTAGGACATGTCGACCGGCGGGTTGGGCCGGAAGTGGATCACGTCCATGTCCTCAAGGTCGATGCGTACCTCGTCCTGTCCGTGCGCCGCGTCGGCGCCGGTGTAGACGCGGGCGTGGGCGACAAGGTGCCCTTCGACCTGGCTGACGTCGGCGGGGTAGACCTCGTAGACCGTGTGATGGCGCACGAGCGCCTCGACAGCGATCTTGGTCGTGTCCTTGGAGTCGTAGGTGCCGAGCTTCTCGGAGATGACGGCTACGTTCAGCGGCATGTGGCATTCCTGTTCACGGAGGCGCGCCTCCGACGAGCCCGTCTCGGAGCAAGGCCCGCCGACGGGGGTTCGCCCGGGAACGCTGACGTGACCCGGGCCGTCCGGCGGACCGGCGTGCACGTCACCGTGCACGCGGGCCCACCGGAGGGATGAGTGCGTGGTGCCCCTTAGGCGGGCTCGAAGGCCAGCTTCAGCTCGGGGTACCAGGTCTCCTGGATGTTCTGGACGTAGCGGCTGAGGTTCGGGATCGTGCGCACGAAGTCGGTGATCTCCGGGTGCATGCCGCGCGCCTGGTAGAACGCCTGAATGAAGCCGAACAGCGTCGCGTCGTAGGAGCTCGGGGTGTCGCCGAGGAGGAAGCGGTTCTCGCCCAGGATGACCGAGATGGCCTCGAAGTCCTTCTTGGCCTTGTCGAAGATCTCGGCCGGCGTGTACCGCGCGATGCCCTGGTCGTAGCAGCGCTTGCGGAAGTCCTCGCGGCGTACCCGGATGGCTTCCTGGATCTCGGCCGGAAGCACCGAGGTGTCGCCGATCGTCTGGCTGACGATGAAGTCGAAGCCCTGCTGGTCGAAGAACTCGAAGTAGATGATGATCCAGTAGAGGTGGTCCTCCAGCGTGCGCTTGACGGCGTGGCCGACGGCCTTCTGCTGCTCGGTGAGGTGTGTGTCGGGGTCGGAGACCGTGCGCTTGAGCCAGTCGATGATGAGCTGGGAGTCGGAGATCCTGGTGTCCCCGACGGTGATGTATGGCACCTTCCCGCGCGGCCCGACATCGGGGATGGGCTCGCCGACGACCTTGTGCTTGACGCCGAAGAGGCGGAAGTACGCCTCCAGCTTCGCGGCGTAGGGCGACAGGCTCGACACGTAGGCCGCCATCTCGCTCTCGCCGAGGGTCACGGCGTGCAGCTCGAACTCGGTGTCCTTGTCGATCTGCAGCTTGTCGTAGGGGTTCGTGTACAGCGGGTACTGAGTGAGGCCGGTGTCCATGGCTGTCGTGCTCCATCGGGTGTGGTGGATGCGCGCCCTCGCCCGGGAACGGGTGGAGGGATCGCTTGGGAACGGGGCCGGGGGGCGCTCGGGATTTCCTTGACCCCCTGCGGCGACTTCTGTACCGTATCGCATAGAAATTAAGCGGGTCAAGGAGTTGAATGCGAAGTGGTACAAAAATCTGACGGGAGTGCCCGCCGCCCCCGAGGCCGCCCCCGGGCGTTCGACGAGGCGCAGGTCGTGGAACGGGTCCGTGACGTGTTCTGGAACAACGGCTACTCGGGCACGTCCCTCGACGAGCTGGTCGCGGCCTCCGGGGTGCAGCGCCCCAGCCTCTACGCCGCGTTCGGCAACAAGCGGTCGCTCTACCTGCGCGCGCTTGAGGAGAACCGGGCAGGGTCGGTCGGAGGGGTCGAGCAGTATCTGGGCGGAGACGGGCCGCTGCGCACGGCCCTCTTCGACTTCCTCGTCGCGGCCGGGGAGAGCACGCTGGCCGGCGACGAGGGCGCCCGTGGCTGCTTCATCGTCTGCACCGCCGTGACCGAGTCGCTCCGTGACGCCGATATCCGTGGGATCGCGGCGCGCTACGTCGAGGACGTGGACCGTGTCTTCCGGGAGCGCTTCGAGCGGTCCGTCGACGAACTGAACGTCGGCGTCGATCCCGCGTCGGCCGCGGCGGTGGCCTCGGCGATGCTGCAGACCCTGGCGGTCCGCGCGCGCACCGGCAGCTCGCGCGAGGAACTCGTCGGCATAGCCCAGGCCGCCGTCACGGTGATCTGCGGCCCGGACGAAGCTCTCCGGGAAGGAGAGGCAGGTTCGTGAGGGCCGCGGTGATCGACGCCGGGGGTGGTCCCGAGGCCCTGCGCCTCGCGGAGTTTCCCGATCCCCGGCCCGGCGAGAGTGACGTCCTCGTCCGGGTCGAGGCGATCAGCATCGAGGGCGGCGATCTCGCGAGTCGGCAGAACGGCGGGGCCCTCCGTCCCCACGTCCTCGGGTACGCCGCCGCGGGAACCGTCGTCGAGGTCGGCCGCGCGGTGGAGGGGTTCGACGTCGGCCAGCGGGTGACGACCTTCGCCTTCGAGGGATCGCACGCGGAGCTGCGCGTCGCTCCGGCGGCGACGACCTTCGCGGTCCCCGACGGGCTCGACCTGGGCGTGGCGGCGGCGATCTCGTGCGGTCCGGGCACCGCCGCCCTGGCGCTCGGGCTGGGCCGCCTGCGTGACACCGACACGGTCCTCGTCACCGGCGCGGCGGGCGGTGTCGGCAACGCCGCTGTGCAGATCGCCGCCGCGGCAGGGGCCCGCGTCATCGGTACGTCGCGACGTCGCCACGGTCTCGGCCCGTTGACGGACCTCGGCCTCTCGCACTACGTCGTGACCGGTGACACCCCGGCGAGCATCCAGGTGCGTGCCCTGACCGGGGGTCGCGGCGCCGACCTCCTCATCGACACCGTCGGCGGCGACGCTCTCACGGACGGACTCGCAGCGCTGGCGGACGGCGGGCGTCCGGTGATGGTCGGAGTGATCGGCGGCTTCAACACCCCCATCGACGCAGGGATGTTGCTGGCGCACCGGCTGACAGTGACCGGATGCTTCCTCGGCCCGGTCATGGGCGAACCCGGCACGCGGGCACTGATCGACAACCTCCTGAGCGGCAGCGCCGAAGGGCGCTTCGTCGTCCCGATTGACGCCACGTTCGCGCTGTCCGACATTGCCGCCGCGCATCACCATGCCGAGAAGGCGGGAAAGCTCGGCCGCGTGATCGTGCGAACTTAGGTCCGCGGAGGTGCGCCGGCCCGCGTACGAAAATTCCCCGTTCGTTGTACGTTGCCGCACGTCAGGAGGCCGGTGCTGGCTGGAGGGGGCACTTGGTAGCAGGATCAGCGTTTCGTCACGCCGGGCGATGAGCTGGTGGGTCAGCGGCTGCTGACGCCTCCGGGGCGCCGATCACGAAAACGCGTGCCATGCGGAAGTCTCCTTCGACAGTGGGCGGCTCACTGAGCCATCCACCGGGCCATCCCGCCGCAACCGCCCGGCGACCCGGAGCCCGTGATCTGCCTTTCGATGATGCGGGGCGAGAACACCGGAAAGATGATCGTCAAGCTCTGAGCCCGGCTCGGGGAGACGGCCAAGGGGCCCACCGTGGACACGGTGGGCCCCTGCCTCGATTGCGTACCGCCGGTCGGCGCGCCTTCCACGCCGCCGATTCAGCCACCCTCCATCCACGCAACCATCCACTCCGCCGGGGACACGCGACGGCTGCGGCCTTGCCCCCTTCACGGCCGAGCGCCGGCGGGACGAGCGTGTTTACGCGCTTCAGCGAACACGAACGGACAGGTCGCTCCAGAGACGGCCCCGGCGACACGCACAGTCCGTCTCTCCGCAGACACCCGAACCGGTCGGCGATTCCGGGACAGTCTGCGAGCCGAAAACCAAGCACACCCGGACACCGACTCCCGCGACAGCGCTCTCCGCCTCCTCGGCACCACACCCACAGCACCTTTCCCCGCAGAGCGCTTGCGATCACGGAGTCGGCCCACATACGATTACGATCGTAATTCAATAGCCGGGGCGTCGCGCCGGCACCTCGACGGACGCGTCCCGCGGCACTCACCCACAGGGCCCGAACTCCGGACCCCCGGGGTCGGCCGCCGGTCATCACCACGTCGGCCGACCGCCTCGCCCTTCGGCGCCGCCCCCACCTGCGGCACGACCGGTTCCCCCACCCTCAGCATGCGCGCACGCCTCTGTCCTGATCAGGAGCTTCCATGGACCTCTCCACCAGCACCGCCCTCGTCACCGGAGCCAACCGCGGCTTCGGCCGGGCTCTCGCCGCCGAACTGCTCAGCCGCGGCGCGACCGTCTACGCCGGAGCCCGCAATCCCGACCACGTCGACCTGCCCGGCGCCAAGCCGATCGCGCTCGACATCACCGACCCCGCCTCGGTGGCCGCCGCCGCCGAGGCCATCGGCGATTTGAACCTCCTGATCAACAACGCGGGGTCGAGCACCGGTGCCGACCTGCCCGCGGCGGACTTGGACGACATCCGCCTGGAGATGGACACCCACTACTTCGGCACACTCTCCGTGGTCCGCGGCTTCGCCCCCAAGATCGCGGCGGGCGGCGGAGGGGCGATCCTGAACATCCTGTCCGGTCTGTCCTGGGTCAGCTTCCCGGAGCTCGGCGCCTACAGCGCCGCCAAGTCCGCGGAGTGGTCACTGACCAACGCCCTGCGCCTCCAGCTCGCCGACCAGGGCATCCGCGTGTCCGCGCTGCACGTCGGCTACATGGACACCGACATGGTCCGGTCGGTCGACGCGGAGAAGTCCGACCCCGCCGACATCGCCCGGATCGCCGTCGACGGCATCGCCGCCGGCGCCTACGAGATCCTCGCCGACAGCGCGGCCCGCCAGGCACAGGCCGCGCTGGCCGGAGGCGTCTCCGTGCTCTACCCCCAGCTCCCCTGAGAACCGCCCGCTCAGGAATCCGCACCGCGCCCGTGGAGACCGGTGTCTGAGAGTGCACGGCGCGCCGTCGCACCCCACCCACTTCCACCCCGCACCCCTTGCCCCATCGCCACGCACATCTGCCAAGGAACGTCATGACACAGCACCGCAACGAAGCGGCTCGCGGCGGCAGCGCCGTCTGGGCCGTGGTCATCACCAGCATCGCCGGATTCATCACCGCGCTCGACAACCTGGTCGTCACCACAGCCCTCCCCTCCATCCGTAAGGACCTCGGCGGCGGCCTCGAAGACCTCGAGTGGACGGTCAGCGCCTACACCCTCACTTTCGCGGTGCTGCTCATGTTCGGCGCCTCCCTCGGCGACCGCTTCGGCCGCCGGCGGCTGTTCGCCGTCGGACTCGCGATCTTCACCGCCTCTTCGGCCGCGGCCGCCCTCGCCCCGGGCATGGGTGAACTGATCGCCGCCCGCGCCGCACAGGGCGTGGGGGCCGCGATCGTGACGCCGCTGACGCTCACCCTGCTGTCGGCCGCCGTCCCCGCCGAGCGACGTGGCACGGCCTTCGGCATCTGGGGCGCGGCCAGCGGCATAGCCGTCGCCACCGGACCGCTCATCGGAGGCACGCTGACCGAACACCTCTCCTGGCAGTGGATCTTCTGGGTGAACGTCCCGATCGGCCTGGCACTGATTCCCCTCGCCCGGCTCCGGCTGGACGAGAGCCGCGGCCCGAACCCCAGCCTCGACCTGGTCGGAACCCTCCTGGCCAGCGGCGGCCTGTTCGGCATCGTCTACGCCCTGGTCCGCGCCAACACCGACGGCTGGACCAGCACCCTGGTGCTGGGCGGCTTCATCGCGGGTGCGGCTCTGCTCGTCGGCTTCGTCCTGTACGAGCTGCGCGCCGAGCACCCGATGCTGCCGATGCGCCTCTTCCGCCACCGCTCCTTCAGCGCCATCAACGCCGCCAGTCTGCTGATGTTCCTGGGCATGTTCGGGGCGATCTTCCTGCTCAGCCAGTACCTGCAGACCGTCGGCGGCTACTCGCCGATGGAGGCCGGTGTGCGGATGCTGCCTTGGACCGCCATGCCCATGATCGCCGGGCCGCTGGCCGGGGCGCTGTCCGACCGTATCGGCGGCGCTCCCGTCGTCACGGTGGGTATGGCCCTGAACGCGGTGGGTCTCGGGCTCTGGGCCCTGGCGGTCGAACCGCAGGTGTCGTACACCGCTCTGCTGCCGGCGCTGATCGTCTGCGGAATCGGCATGGGCATGTTCTTCGCGCCCAGCGCGAACCTCGTCATGAGCACGGTCCGCCCCGAGGAGCAGGGCATCGCCTCCGGTGCCAACAACGCGATCCGCGAGGTCGGCGGCGCTGTCGGGGTCGCGTCGCTGGCGGCGGTCTTCTCCGCCCAGGGCGGCTACGGGTCAGCCTCACTGTTCGTGGACGGGCTGGTCCCGGCTCTTTGGGTGGGGTCCGCCGCGGTGGCCCTGGCTGCGGTCCTGGCGTTGCTGATGGCCCGGCAGCGCAAGGCCGGCGGCCCGACCGGCGACCTTGCGAACACAGTCCCGGCCGCCATGTGATCCCGCGCCGCGCCACCTCACCGACGAACAACGAGAGGGAGAAAGCAATGAGAGGCACGATCGCCGTCATCGACAAGGGCAACGTTCGGGTGCACAGCTACATGGCTCCCGACAATGCCCTGAACGTCACCACTCAGCTGATCGAGACCCCGAACCGGCTCATCGCGGTGGACGCACAGGTCAGGGTTGCGGACGCCGACGAGGTGGTCGCATACGCCAAAGGGCTCGGCAAGCCGCTGGACCGGCTCATCGTCACCCATGCGCACCCGGACCACTACCACGGCGCGGGCCACTTCGAAGCGCCCATTCACGCGCTGGAGGTCGTACGCGACCAGATGGCGGCGCGGGGAGACCTTCAGGACCCCGACGGCGTCCCCGTCCCGGCAGCGGAGACAGCCCCCACTCACCTGATCACCCCCGGCACCGAGGTCATCGACGGCGTGCCCTTCGTCTTCGAAGCCGTCTCCGGGGGCGAGACCAGCGACCAGTTGCTGATCCGGCTGCCCGAGCACGGCGTGCTGGTGGCACAGGACATCGTCTACCACCACACCCATGCGTTCGTCGGAAACAACGACATCGCCCGGTGGCAGGACATCCTCCAGGCGCTCAGCGACCCGGCTTACGACACGGTCCTGCCCGGACACGGGCTGCCCGCGGGACCGGCCGTCTTCGCCGAGATGGCCGAGTACCTGAAGGCCGCGCAAGAACTCCTGGGCGACGACGGCCAGGCCTACAAGCAGGCCATCATCGAGCGCTTCCCCTCCTACGGAAGTCCTTTCGTGATCGACATCGGCAACTACTACCTGTTCGGCACCCCTCTCCAGACCGGTGCGGACCGCGTCCTCCCCGACGGCGACTCGGCCGGCGGTACGCGGTGACGAGCCGATCCGGGGACATCCTTGTGGGGTCGGCTCCAGCTCCGTCATTGCCGCCTGCCGTGGTGACGCCCCGGCCCGGCCCCGCCAGAGTCCACTGTCACCGGTTGGTCGCAGGGGTCAGGAAGTCGCGCAGATGCGCCAGCATCAGCTCTGGACGCTCCTCCGGGATGAAGTGGCCGCATTCCGGGATCTCGGCGCCGGTGACGTCATCGGCGTACTCGCGCCAGATCTCCAGCGTCGGCAGGCGGGAGGGCAGTCCCGCGGAACCCCACAGCGCCAGTACCGGCATGCCGAGGCGGCGGCCTTCGGCGGCGTCCAGATCGTCAAGCGCGACGTCCTGCTCCATGGCCCGGTAGTCGTCGAAACTCGCCCGCAAAGCACCCGGGCGGGAGAACGCGCGGACGTAGGTGTCGACCGCTTCGGGGGTCAGTCCGTGACGGTTGTAGGTCCATCGCTCGAAGAAGTACTCGAGATACCCGCGGATGTCGGGTCCCACGAGGCGTTCGGGCAGATCGGGCTGCATCTGGAACAGCCAGTGCCAGTACCCGGAGGCCAGGGAGGCGTCCAGACGGCGGAACATCTCCCGGGTGGGCACGATGTCGAGCACGGCCAGCCGCTCCACCTGCTCCGGGCGGTCCAGCGCCCACCGGTGCCCCACCCGGGCGCCGCGGTCATGACCCACGACCGCGGCCTTCTCGAAGCCGAGCGCCTCGACGAGACCGGCGATGTCGGCGGCCATCCGCCGCTTGTCGTAGCCGGTCGCGGGCTTGTCGCTCAGTCCGTAGCCGCGCAGGTCGGGTGCCACGACGGTGTGGTCGGCGGCGAGATCCGCCAGCACCGGCCGCCAGCACTCGGAGGTCTGCGGCCAGCCGTGGAGCAGAACGAGCAGAGGGCCCGATCCTGCTCGGACATAGTGCAGGCGGACCCCGTCCACCTGTGTCACGCCGGTTGTCACTGTCGGCTGTCCCACTGCTGCACTCCCTCGACTAACCGTCTTAGACGGTTAAGCTAACGTGCAGAATGGAGGCGTGGCAACGGACGACATGTGGGTCTGGGACGGCGGGCGGGTCTGCCTGGACTTCGCCAACACCCTCCGCCACCGGTGGCGCAACCCGTCGCAGGAGACTCTCCGGGATCCTGGCGACCTGACCCTGTGGCTTGAGCGGGCCGGCCTGCTCCGGCCCGGCCCCCCGGACCATGCCGACGCCGCCGTCCTGGCGTCGGGCCGGAAACTGCGCGAGACGGTCGACCGGGCCGTACTCGCTCTCGCTGACGGTCGGCTGCCCTCGCCCGGCGACGTCACCGCGCTCAACAGGGCGGCAGCCAGGGCTCCCCGGCCCGCCCTGCAGATAGCCGTCACGGACGGGCGCCTGGAGGCCGCCGGAACCACGAGCATCGCCGCCGACGCCTCAGCCGCGCTGACGCTGATCGCCCAGGACGCTGTCGATCTGCTCCTGTCCGCCGATATCCGGCGCGTACGTATCTGCGGCGCGGACAGGTGCGCCCTGCGCTTCCTGGACCGCTCCCCCGCCCGCAACCGCCGCTGGTGCTCCATGTCCCGCTGCGGCAACCGCACGAAGGTCCGCCTCCACCAGGCCCGGACCAGACGCGGCGAGCACCCGCCGGCAGACTGAGCCCGCCACGAGTCCCCGGCGCCACCGCGCTCGGTTCACTCGGCGGGCTTCAGGCGAAATGCCGGGCCGGGGATGCTCTCGATGTCCTCCGCCTGCACGGCGTGGCCCCGTTCGCAGCGGATCTGGGCGTCGACGTGCGCGCCGCATCCGCGGTGGCGCGCCAGCATGGCCGGGCCCTCGGGGTCGGCGCGGTAGCGGTCACCCCACTGCAGGAGCCCCATCACGGCCGGGACCAGGTCCATGCCCTTGGGCGTGATCACGTACTTCGGCCGGCTCCGCGAGCCCGGCTCCTTGTAGGCCTCGGTGGCCAGGATCCCTTCCTCCACCAGCATCTTGAGCCGCGCCGCGAGGAGGTTGCGAGGACAGCCCAGGACGCGTTCGAACTCACTGAAACGGGACGAGCCGTACCAGACCTCGCGCAGGATCAGGATCGTCCACTTCTCCCCCACGACCTCAAGGGTCCGGGCGATCGAGCAGTTCGACATGTCCCGGTCCAGGCGGGGGTCCCTGCCGGCGTCCTGAAGAGTTTCGGTCCTCGCATCCATGCAGTGATACTAACCTCTTCTGAGTTTACTTTTCTATACTCAGCCAGTAGCGTCATGACCAGCAGCTCCCCCGGCCGCACGCGAGAAACGGGCACACAGGGGGACCTGCCCGAAGAATCACATCGAGCACCAAAACACCCACACGGAAAGGGGGCCGGCATGAAGGCCTTCGTCGTCGAGAAGTACGGCAAGGACGGCGCGCGCGCCGCTGAGGTACCCGAGCCCGCCGTCGGGGACCGCGACGTCCTGGTCAGAGTGAGCGCCGCCAGCATCAACCCGCTGGACAAGATGGTCCGCAACGGGGAGTTCAAGCAGCTCCTGAAGTACAAGACCCCGTTCGTGCTCGGCCACGACGTGGCCGGCGTCGTGACGCGGGTCGGCTCCGCCGTGCACGGCATCGAGGTCGGCGACGAGGTCTACGCCCGTCCGCGCGACCTGCGGGTGGGCGGCTTCGCGGAGTTCATCGCGATCGACGCGGACGATGTCGCGCCCAAGCCGGCCTCCCTCACCCTGCAGGAGGCGGCCGCGGTGCCGCTGGTGGCCCTGGCCGCCTGGCAGATCCTCGTCGAGCGCGCCCAGGTGAAGCCGGGCCAGAAGGTGCTCATCCACGCCGGCGCCGGCGGCCTGGGATCGACGGTCATCCAGCTCGCCAAGCACCTGGGCGCCACCGTGGCGACGACCACGGACACCGCGACCGAGGACCTGGTCAGGAGCCTCGGCGCCGACATCGTCGTCGACTACACCAAGGAGGACTTCTCGAAGCAGCTGTCCGGCTACGACCTGGTGCTGGACTCCGTGGGCGGAGCGAACCTGGAGAAGTCGCTGACCGTGCTGAGGCCCGGAGGCCTGGCCATCAGTGTCGTCGGCCCGCCGGACGCCGCCTTCGCCAAGCAGCTCGGCGCCCCCTCCTTCATGGGCCTGGTCATGAACACACTCAGCCGTAAGATCCGCAAGCAGGCCAAGGCACTGGGCGTGCGCTACCAGTTCTTCTTCATGCAGGCCAGCGGCTCGCAGCTGCGCAAGCTCAGCGCCCTCTACGACAGCGGGAAGCTCCGCCCGGTCATCGACAGCACCTTCCCGTTCGAGCAGACACTTGAGGCGATGGCGCACGTCGAGCAGGGCCGCACCAAGGCCGGCAAGGTTGTGGTCTCGATGGGGCACGACAACGCCTGAACCGGTACAGGTCGCATATCAGGGGCGACGACGCCGTCGGCGATCCGATGGTGACTACGGTCGCGAAGAGCCGGCACTGTCGGTGTTCCGGCGCCCTCGTGCTGTCTGGCGGGATCGATCACCGCGGACGAACTGCCACGCCTGCGCGAGCCCGCCCAGGCGGAGAGACAGGGATGCCCCGCGCCGGGGCGGGACGCGGCGACGGCTCGCGGCTCACGACGCTCGCGTGTGACAGCCTGTTCGGCGGAGGCTGCAGCTGTCATCTCCTTGGCACGCGCCTCTCCTGCCCGACCGGCTGCTTGCGTGCGGCGGTGGTCTGCTCACCGGCGGACATGCTCAGGCCTGCGGTGTCCGTCCGCCGAGCGAGGTGCCTTGCCAGCGGGGAGTGCGGTCCTTGTCGACCAGGGCCGCGCGGACGCCCTCCAGGAAGTCCGGCGTACGGATGGTCGTACGCGTGAGGGCGAGTTCGGCGGCCAGGCACTCGCGCAGCGTGCGCTGTCTGCCCTGGGCCAGCAGGGTGTGGGTGATCTCCAGGCTCTGCGGCGAGGCGGACTCCAGGGCGGCCGACGCGGCTTGCGCCCAGGGGGTGCCGATGTGGCGCAGGCGTTTGTCGATCTCGCCGAGGCTCGGCGCGCCGAAGGCCCGGTCCACGTCCGCACGTACCTGCGCCAGCGCGCTCTCCGCCACCGGCGAGTGGCCGGCCAGGCGGTTCAGGACGACGTCCACCGGGTCGCCGGGGTGGTCGGCCAGGGTGTTCCCGACCGCGTCGAGTCCGTCGGCGGGGACGAAGTGCGTGGCCAGGCCCGTGTACAGGGCGTCGGCCGCGTCGAGCCGGTGCCCGGTCAGTCCCAGGTACATGCCGATCGCGCCGGGCAGCCGCGGCAGGAAGTAGCTGGCGCCGATGTCCGGGAAGAACCCGATCCCGGTCTCCGGCATCGCCAGCACCGCACGCTCGGTGACGACGCGGAAGCCGCCGTGGACGGACAGGCCGAGGCCGCCGCCCATGCACAGGCCGTCGATGAGCGACACGACGGGCACGCGGTATTCGGCGATCCGGGCGTTGAGCCGGTACTCGGAGGCGAAGAACCGCTCACTGGCCTCGGTGTCCCCGGTGAGGCTGTGCTCGCGGATGGTGCGGATGTCCCCGCCAGCGCAGAACGCCTTCGTGCTGGTGCTGGCGAGCACCACCGCGGACAGCGGTATGTCCTCCCACGCCGCGAGCACCCGGTCGATGGCGGCGACCATGCCTGTCGTCAGGGCGTTGAGCGCTTTGGGCCGGTTGAGCAGGATCCGGCCGACGCCGCGATGCACGTCGGCGAGAATCTCGTCCGCAGCGGTATCAGTCATGAGCCGTCATTTCGTGCGCCGTGCCTTTCTCGCCATCAGGGTTCCTCCCCCGCAGGATGTCAGGCGTAGATCTGCTCGTAGAGATCCTGGATCTCCTCCACGGTGGGTACGACCGGGTTGTTGGCCGGGGATCCGGACGCGAGCGCCTGCTCGGCCATGAGGAGCGACAGGCGCGACCACTCATCACTGTCGATGCCGTGCGCCTGAGGGGTGGGCACCTCAAGATCCACGCACAGGGCGCGCAGCGCCTCCACGAACTTACCGGCGGCCACGGCGTCGCTGTCGCCGTCAGTGGCGGCTTCGAGGGCGCGGGCGCAGTCGGCGTAGCGGCTCTCGGCGGCGGGCACGGAGAACGCTGTCACCGCGGGGAAGAGCATCGCGTTCGACAGGCCGTGGGCGACATGGAAGTGAGCGCCGATCGGACGGCTCATGCCGTGCACCAGCGCGACGCTGGAGTTGGAGAAGGCGATGCCGGCCTGGGTCGCGGCGAGCATCATCGCCTCACGTGCCTCGGTGTCCGCCCCGTCGGAGTAGACGCGCCGCAGGTGGCGGCCGATGCTCCGGATCGCGGTCAGGGCAAGGCCGTCGCTGAAGGGATTGGCCCTGCGGCTCACATACGCCTCGACGGCATGGGTGAGCGCGTCCACGCCGGTGTCGGCGGTCAGCCGGGCCGGCATCGACAGGGTCAGCTCGAAGTCGACGACGGCGGCGACCGGCAGGAACGCCAGTCCCGAGCAGAGCATCTTCTCGTTGGTGGCGCTGTCGGTGACGATGGTGAACTGGGTGGCCTCCGAGCCACTGCCCGCGGTCGTCGGGACCGCGATCACCGGAAGCGCCGGGCCGAGGTTGGTGTGCGGGGCCTTGTAGTCCCGCATCCGGCCACCCCGGACGCCCAGCAGGGCAAGCGCCTTCGCGGTGTCGACCGGGCTGCCGCCGCCGAACCCGATCACCGAGTCCGCGCCGTGCTCCCGCAGTACGGTCAGGCCCGCGCCGAGCGAGTCGGTCGTCGGATCCGGGACGGTGCCGGCGAACAGGCACGGCTGCAGACCGGCATCCCTCAGCGTCGCCATCAGGCGCTCCGCCGCCCCCGTCCCGGAGAGAAAGGCGTCCGTCACCAGCAGGGGGCGGCGCAGGCCCAGCCCTGCGACGACGTCACCCAGCGCGCCGACGGCACCGCCGCCGACGCGCAGGATCCGCGGGAGGGAAAGGCTGGCGACCATGGCGGCCCTTTCAGCAGAACGGCGGGGCATGTCGCGCCCACTGGCCCCGACTGTGCGGCCCCACGCCGTGTGCGGACAACCACCAATAGCGCACACCCCCTGTGCACAAATGCAGATACGGTCAGGTGGTGCACTCCCGTTCCCCGGACGAGAATCCTGCCCCGCAGACGGCCGGCTCGCCTCGGCCCCTCGATCCGCGCAGACTTCGCGCGGACGATCTGCGCTACCTGCTCGCGGTGTCCCGCACCGGACGTCTGGTGACAGCCGCCGACGCTCTCGGCGTGGACCACACCACCGTCTCCCGCCGTATCGCCGCGCTGGAAAAGCGCCTCGGCCTGCGCCTGATCGAGCGCGGCACGGAAGGGTGGACACTGACGGACATCGGACGGGCCGTCTCGGAGAACGCACGCGCCATCGAGGAGGCCATCGACCGCGTCGTCGACACCGTGGCCGGCCAGGACTCGCCGTCCCTGCACGGTACGGTGCGTGTCAGCGCGCCTGACGGCTTCGGCACCGCCTTCGCCACCCCCGCCCTCGTACGGGTACGCCGCCGCCACCCACGGCTCCAGGCCGAACTCATCACCGCGACACGGCAGCTGGCCCTGCGCCCGACCGGTTTCGATCTCGCTCTCGTCATCGGCACTCCCTCCACCAGCCGCCTGGTGACCGAGCACCTCACCGACTACGCGCTGGGGCTCTACGCGTCCGAGGAATACCTCACCCGGTACGGACGGCCAAAGACGGTGGCCGAGCTGCGCGAGCACCCGCTCATCTTCTACATCGAGTCGATGCTTCAGGTCGGCGACCTCGACATCGAACGCCACCTTCCCGGGATGACCCCGGCCTTCTCCTCGACGAATGTCTTCGCCCAACTCGAGGCCACCCGGCAGGGGGCGGGCATCGGCGTTCTTCCGGCCTTCCTGACCCAGCGGACGCGACTGCACCGAGTGCTCGCCGACGAGATCGACATCCGGCTCCCCATCACCCTGGCCGTCCGTCGCGAGGCGGTGACACACCCCGCCGTAGGCGCCCTGTGGGCGGCTCTGCGGCAGGAGGTCACCGAACGGGCCGCCGACCTGCTTCCGGAGTGAACGCCGAGGAGACGGCGGTGCGTTGAGCGCCTGCCGGTCCCCCTCGCCTGTCCGTCCGCCCGGTCTCCCGCAGCGCCTGGCGCCGCCTCTGAAGACACGGCGCGGCCTCTGGTTGCCACGGTGACATGCCGCACACAGCTCACAGATTGTTGACAGGCCATCACAGAGTCCGTGATCCTCTTGATCGCGATACGCCGCATCACGGCGGCAGCGGCTTGAGCACGCGCAGCTTTCGCGAGGTCCCTGCCGGGGCTTCGGGGCCTGCCCAGTTTCTTGCCCGCGTTCTTTCGCCAGGCACCCGGCACAGCACCCTGTGCATCGAGTGGCGACAGAAGCCGGCAGCACGTCCTGTGCCACATGCCGTGCTCCGCCAGGGCGCTCACACCCGCTGCCCTCACCATGACGTCCATTCCGCCACCGAGGGGCTCCCCCCGCCCTGATGGCGGAGCGCCGTGCGCTGTGCCGTTACCCCGCCCTCATCGCCTGGAGGTTTTGTGCACCCTCATATCCCCCCGACTCCCCCTGGCCCACCCGCACCTCACCCTGCGGCCGCCGCCGAGCAGCAGCAACTGAACAGTCTCCGTGAGAGCACGCATCGTGCGCAGCGCGCCTTCCTCACCGTCAACGCGGTCCCCTTCACCATCGGCACCGTGCTGTCATGCTTCACCGGCGTGCCCGCGGTGCGGGTGCACGGGGTGCTCACTCTCGGCATGGTGTGGGGCATCCTGCAATGCGGGCTCTTCGTCGCCACTGCATGGCTGCACGAGGCCAGAAGCACCCGGTTGTCCGACCCCATCGAGCAGTCCCTGACGTCCGGTGCGGTGCACACCGCAGCGTCGGGTGCCGCTCCCGTCAACGGGTCCTGGCGGTGAAGCGGTGACCATGGACATCCTCGGCTCGGGCGTACTCGACCCCATCGGGTCGGACGCCAGACGCCCCGTGATCATCGCCTTCCTGATCTTCATCGGAGTGTCCCTGCTGTGGCTCTTCACGCTCGCCACAGCGGAGGAGGACAACCCCGAAAGGCTCTATGTCGCCGACCGGGCCCTGTCCCCCGTCCTCAACGGCTTCGCCATGGCCGGCGAGCAGATCTCGATCGTCACCCTGCTGACGGTCTCCGGGGGCATCGCCCTGTTCGGGTACGACGGGTTCACGTACGCCCTCGACGGTCTGATCATGCTCGGTGTGCTGCTGCTCCTCGCGCAGAAGATCCGCAACAGCGGCCGCTACACCCTCGGCGACCTCTTCTCGTTGCGGGCATCAGGTTCGGGCCCCCGGATCGCCGCGACCGCGGTGACACTGGCCATCACCATCCCCCTGCTCATCATCCAACTGCGTGTCGCCGGCAGCAGCACGGCTCTCCTGATCGGCACATCGGCCGAGGGGGCCCAGGTGGTGTGCACGATACTGATGGGCTGTCTCGTCGCCTGCTTCGCCGCGGTGGCGGGTCTGCGGGGCAACAGCTTCATGCACGTCGCCAAGGTGCCGATCACCTTGTGCGCACTTGCGGTGATCACCTTGCTGGCCCTCAGGAAATTCGACTGGGATCCCCAATCCCTGCTCTCCACCGCAGTGGACAAGAGCCTGGCGCCAAACGACTATCTGAGGCCGGGCTTTTGGCCCTACACGGCAACGCTCGGGGCGCTCAACACATTCGGCAACCACCTGGTCTTCATCCTCGGTACGGCCGTCATGCCTCACCAGCTCCTGCGGATCGGTGCGTCCCGGACCGGGCGCACGGCACGGCGGTCCGTGAGTATCGCCACGGGGCTGGTCGGTGCCTTCGTCCTCCTCCTGATCACCACCGGCTTCGCGGCAGCGGCCGTGGTGGGCGCTACCGGCATCGGCGCGGTCGACGCCACCGGGCAGTCATCCCTGATCCAGCTGGCCTCGGGCGTGCTCCGCGACGGCTCGACAGGACGCGTGGCGCTGATCACCGTCGTTGCATGCGTCGTCTTCCTGACCGTGCTCACGACCGTGTCCAGCGTGACCTTCGCCGCCGCCGTCTCCTTCGCCCACGACGTGTTCGCGCGAGGCAGGCTCCACCGCACCGAGACCGGGGAGGTGCGGGCACTGCGCGTGGCCGCCGTCATCGTGTGCGCGGTGGGTCTTTCCCTGGCCGCTGCCATCCACCGGTATCCGACCGATTTCCTGGTCGCCTTCTCGATAAGCGTCGCAGCGTCGTGCGTCTTCCCCGTGTTGATCTATTCGTTCTTCTGGCGCCGGTTCAACCGCAGAGGACTGCTGTGGTCCGTCTACGGAGGACTGCTGCTCTGCATCACCCTCACGGTCTTCTCGCCCATCGTCTCGGGGACCGGGTTCGCTCTGTGGCCGGAAGCGAGTTTCAACTGGTATCCGTTCCAGACGCCAGGCCTGGTTTCCGTACCTGCGGCGTTCGTCCTCGGATGGCTCGGAAGCATCACCTCGCCCGAAGATTCCGAACCCGAGTTCCGTCACCTGCAGTACAGGATTCTGACGGGAAGGACAGCCCGGCCTCAGGCCGCCGATCCTCGGCGGTAGGTGTTCCGCGTCGCAGCCGGTACCGCGTCCCATGGCCAGGGCGTCGCTCCAGGCGGCTCCCTGTCGGTGGAGGAATACGGTTGGTCGCGTCCCGCCAGCCGAAGGGCACGGCCGCGCCACAGATCCGGAGCCTCCACGTCTCGTCCGCGACCTCAAGGGCCCCTGGTTCGGGCGGCTCGACGTGCCCGGATCGAGAGAGCGTCCACACCGATGCCCTCCCGAGGGGCTGCTCGCGTGCAGCAGGATGATTCCAGCCCACCTGAGTTTACTTTTCTATACTCAGCTAGTAGCGTCGTGGCCAGCACATCGCCCCGGACTGCCGCGGGACAACCCCGCACGGCACCGGTCTGAAAAGGAGCGCCCTCATGGCAGTCAGCAAGGAAGCACACGAGTTCGCGGAGTTCCTCGCGAGCGTGAGCGCGAAGTCGTCGACACCGGGCCTGGACCTGGCCGTCATCCGCGACATCGTCGACTCCAACCACAAGGCATCGACCGAACCGGAAGGCGTCACCTACGCCGAGGTCGACGCGGACGGCGTCCCCGCCCTGTGGGCCATCCCCGAGGGCGCCGACCCCGACCGCGCACTGCTGCACTTCCACTTCGGCGGATCCGTCACCGCCTCCATGCACTCCGACCGCAAGGCCGCCGGCCACATCGCGAAGGCCGCCGGCGCCCGCTCCCTCGTCGTGGACTTCCGCCTGGCGCCCGAGCACCCCTACCCCGCCCAGCTCGACGACGCCGAGACCGCCTACCGCTGGCTTCTCTCGCAGGGCTACCAGCCCCAGAACATCGGCAGCACCGGCCACTCCATCGGCGGCACCCTCGCGGTGATGCTGCCGCTGCGCCTGCTCGCCAAGGGCGAGGCCACTCCCGGAGCGATCGTCAGCGTCTCCCCCTGGACCGACCTCACCATCCAGAACGCGTCGGTGGACGCCAACGAGGACAAGGACAAGATGCTCAGCCGGGGCACCCTGGAGCTCTTCCGAGGCGCCTGGCTGCAGGACCCGGCCGTGGACTTCACCTCCCCCGAGATCAGCCTCGTGAACGCCGATCTGACCGGCCTGCCGCCCACGATCGTCTACTACGGCGAGTACGAGACCCTCGCCGACGACGGCGCCCAGCTCGGCCGCCGCCTCGCGGACTTCAAGGTCACCACCGAGACCCACTCGATGCCCGAAGGACAGCACTCATTCGTCCTGGGCGCCGGACGCGTACCCGAGGTGGACCAGGCCATCGGACAGATGGGCCAGTGGCTGCGCACGCACCTCGGCGCCTGAGCACACGCCGCGCCTGACAGCAGGGTCTTCCGTCCAGGCGCGCACCACCAGGATGTCGGTGACCGGCCTACCGGTCACCGACATCCTGCTCGACCACACCGGCATGCGGTACCTGCGTCCGACACTTGTTCCGCACACCGCCACACCACCGTCCCGATGCCACAAAGGAGTGCGCGATGGGAACGTACGAGGATGTCTTCCGCGCCAGTACCGAGGCCCCCGAGCGCTTCTGGCTGAAGGCGGCCGAGGGCATCGACTGGGATGTCGCTCCACATCGCGCCCTGGACTCCTCGGGCGCGCCCTTCCACCGCTGGTTTCCCGACGGGCGGCTCAATGTCTGCTTCAACGCGCTCGACCGGCACATCGAGGCCGGCCGGGGCGAACAGCCCGCGCTCGTCTACGACTCACCCGTGACCGACACCCGCCGCACCTACACCTACACGCAGCTGAGGGACGAGGTGGCGGCCTTCGCCGGAGCACTGGCGGGACTCGGCGTGGGGCACGGCGACCGGGTGGTGATCTACATGCCGATGGTCCCCGAGGCCGCCGTCGCGATGCTGGCCTGCGCACGGATCGGCGCGGTCCACTCGGTCGTCTTCGGCGGCTTCGCCCCCCGCGAACTCGCCCTGCGCATCGACGACGCGGCCCCCAAAGTCGTCGTCTCCGCCTCCTGCGGCATCGAGGGGAAGCGCGTCATCGCGTACAAGCCCCTCCTCGACCAGGCCATCGAACTCGCGGTCCACAAGCCCCAGAAGAGTGTGATCCTGCAACGCCCGCAGGAACGTGCCGAGTTGGGGCCCGACGATCTCGACTGGGCCGCTCTGGTCGCCGCCGCCGCGCCGGCCGGCTGCGTTCCCGTCCCCGCCACTGATCCCCTCTACATCCTCTACACGTCCGGAACGACCGGGAAACCCAAGGGAGTCGTGCGTGACTGCGGCGGCTACGCGGTCGCCCTGCACTGGTCGATGGGCGCCGTCTACGACGTGGGCCCCGGCGAGACCATGTTCACCGGCTCCGACGTCGGCTGGGTCGTCGGCCACTCCTACATCGTCTACGGACCGCTCCTGGCCGGTGCCACGACCGTGCTGTACGAGGGCAAGCCGGTGGGCACCCCGGACGCGGGCCAGTTCTGGCGCGTCGCCGCCGAGTACGGCGTCAAGACCATGTTCACCGCGCCCACCGCGTTCCGCGCCATCCGCAAGGAGGACCCCAAAGGCACCCTCGCCGCCGGGTACGACCTCTCCCGCCTGCGCTACCTCTTCCTCGCCGGGGAGCGTCTCGACCCCGAGACCTACCAGTGGGCGAGCGACCTGCTGGGCATCCCGGTGATCGACCACTGGTGGCAGACCGAGACCGGCTGGCCCATCGTCGCCAACCCGGTCGGCATCGAGGCCGCCCCGGTCAAGCCCGGGTCTCCCACCCGCCCGCTGCCGGGGTGGGACGTCCAGGTCCTCGACGCTTCGGGCGAGCCGGTGCCCGCGGGTGTGGACGGTGCGATCGTCGTGCGGCTCCCGCTGCCGCCCGGCGCGCTGCCCACGCTCTGGCAGGACGACGACCGGTACGTCGCCTCCTACCTCTCCGCGTACGACGGCTACTACCTGACCGGCGACAGCGGCCACCTCGACGAGGACGGCTACGTCTTCGTCATGGGCCGCACCGACGACGTCATCAACGTCGCCGGGCACCGGCTGTCGACCGGCAGCATGGAAGAGGCCCTGGCCGCCCACCCCGATGTCGCCGAATGCGCCGTCATCGGCGTCACCGACGCACTCAAGGGACAGATCCCGCGCGGTTTCGTCGTCCTCAAAGCCGGCACCGACCGCGACCCGGGCGAGGTCGAGGCCGAACTCGTCCGGCTCGTACGCGAGCGCATCGGCGCCGTCGCCTCCCTCAAGGACGTCACGGTCGTGGCGGCCCTGCCCAAGACCCGGTCGGGAAAGATCCTGCGCAAAACCATGCGCGGTATCGCCGACGGCCGCAACGAACCCATCCCCTCCACGGTGGACGACCCCAGGGTCATCGAGAACCTGCGCCCGGTTCTCCGCCGCGCCGGTCACACGCCGTGAAAGGCTGCCACGCAACCTGAGCCACGGTGAACACGTTCCGCATCTTTGCTCCCTTGTGATCGTCCGGGCGAAAGAATGGCATTATGCTCATAATTCAATAAAGGTGATGCCCGACCGCCCTCGACGCCGGCCAGGTCCTCCTTCACCCAGCCGTACGTCGGCATCAGCCAAGGAGCACCAGATGACGCAGCCCAGCACCATCAGCGTGGAAAGCCCGGCACCCCGGATCCGGAAGATCGTGTTCTCGAACGCGCCGGCGAACCCGATCGTTCCGGAGACGGTCTCCCGGCTGCATGAAGTCGTCACCGAGCTGAGCGGGGACGCCCAGGTCCACGTGGTCGTCTTCACCAGCAGTACGCCCGGCTTCTTCTTCAACCACTTCGACCTCGCCCAGGCCGCCGAGTTCCCGCTGCTGGCCGGTGCGGATCCGGCGCCGGTATGGACCGATCTCGTCGTGCGGCTGTCGAAGGCTCCGTTCATCAGCATCGCCTCCATCCGCGGCCGTACCCGAGGCGGCGGGAACGAGCTGGCCCTGGCCTGCGACCTGCGCTACGCCAGCCGTGAGCACGCGCTGTTCGGACAGCCCGAGGTCGGCACCGGCATCCTTCCCGGCGGCGGAGGAAGCGAACGCCTGCCCCGCCTGGTCGGCCGGGACCGGGCACTCGAAGCCATCCTGAGCAGCCACGACTACGACGCCGACCTGGCAGAGCGCTACGGCTGGGTGACCCGGACCATGGCCGATGCCGAACTGGACAGCTTCGTGGACACCATGGCGTCCCGCCTCGCATCGTTCGACAAGGCAGCGCTGGCGGCCGCCAAGGCCCAGGTCAACCGGGCCTCCCTCCCGCCGGACGCCGACCTCTACGCGGCCTACGGGGAATACGCGGACTCGCTCACCTGGCCGGGATTCCAGGAGCGTGTACCGCGCTTCGGCCAGGTCATCGCGGAAAAGGGCCCCGAGTTCGCGGAGCTCCACATGGGCGAGTTCCTCGGCCTCGTCAACCAGCAGCCGTAGTCCTCCCGCCCGCGGGCGGCGCGACGCTTTTCCGGCAGACCCACACCGTGAGATGTCCGACGCGTTGCCCGCCTGCGGCCTCCCGGCGCCGTCCAGCAGGCCGTCCTGGCCGCGTGTGGCGACCCGCACCTGCGCCAAGAACTCCGCCGGTGTGCAGCGTCGCCGATGACCATGCCCACCCCTCCATGACCGACGGCCCCGGCGTCACCACCCTGCGCCCTGTTCTCCGCTACGAGCACACCCCCTGAGCGCCGGCCGACAGGCAGTGGGCGAACGCACGGCGGACTTCACAGACAGGCCGGTCGACCAGGGCGGGGTACCTTGTGCCTATGGGTACTGACGCCCATGCCTTCCTCAGCGAGCTCGCCAGGGGCCTGACACCCCGTGCGGATCAGATGGTCCACGTGATGCTGCAGCACCTGCGCAGCGAGCTTCCAGAAGTATGGAAGTACGAGGACATCGTCTCCGTGGCGCCCGCAGCGCTGTCCGAACACATCGCAGCCGGTCTGGACTTCCTTGAACACGGCCTCGCCATGGCTGAGGTCAGGACACCGCCCGCCGCCATCGAGTTCGCCCGCCGACTTGCCGAGCACGGGGTGCCGATCAGCCAGCTCCTTCGCGTCTACCGGCTCGTCCACGCGGATCTGCTTGATCAGCTCTACACGGAAACAGCCCGTGCCGCCGGGTCCCAGGAGCTGATCAACGCAACGACTGTCGCCCTGAGCGCGATGGCCTTCGAGTACGTCGATCGCACGTCGGAACAGACGGTCGCCGCCTACCAGAGGGAACGCGACCACTGGCTGCAGCGGCGCCTGATCGTGATCAACGAGGCGGGGACGCGGATCGGGACCACCCTGGACACCACCCGTACCGCACAAGAACTGGCAGATGTCGGGGCCGACCACCTCGCGGACCTCGTCGTCGTCGACCTTCTTTCCGGCGCTCTCCAGGAGGAGGAGACGTATGCGGCAGCCGGTCCTGCGACGCTTCGCCGCATCGCCGCGGCAGTCTCGGAGGGCTGCCCCGCCCCGGCACTGGGCACAGGACAGGCACACACCTATCCGGAAGACTCGGAGCCGGCCCACGTCCTGGCCACCGGAGCGCCCCTGCGGCTTCCGCTCACCGCCGACGGCGTCCCCGCCTGGCTGGCGATGTCGACGGACCGCGCGCGCTGCCTGCGCGCACTGAACCCGCACTCCTTGCTCCTTGTTCCACTGTGGGCCCGCGGAAGCCCGCTGGGGCTCGCCCAGTTCGTGCGCTGCCAACCGGCGGACCCCTTCGATGACGACGAACTGCTGCTGGCCCAGGAGATCGCCTCCAGAGCGGCGGTGAACATCGACAACGCCCGCCGCTACACCCAGGAGCGCTCCACCGCGCTCACCCTCCAGCGCAGCCTGCTGCCGCACCACATGCCGCAGGACGCCTCCGTCGAGACCGCCTCGCGCTACCTGCCCAGCGGATCACGAGCGGGCGTGGGAGGCGACTGGTTCGACGTGATACCGCTCTCCGGAGCCCGCGTCGCCCTCGTCGTGGGCGACGTGATCGGTCATGGCCTGCATGCCGCGGCCACCATGGGCAGACTGCGCACGGCCGTCCGCACGCTGGCCGACATCGACCTGCCCCCCGACGAACTGCTGACCCACCTCGACGACGTGGTCATCCGCCTGCAGCATGAAGAGGAAGGGGACACGGACGAGATCAGCGCCACCTGCCTCTACGCGATCTACGACCCCGTCTCCCGCACCTGCTCCCTGGCCAGCGCCGGACACCTGCCGCCGGCCGTGGCGACTCCCCCGACCGCCGGTGGCGCCGGCCTCACCGCCCGCGCGGTCGACTTCCCGGAGCTGCCGGTCGGCCCGCCCCTGGGTCTGGGCGGACTCCCCTTCGAATCCGCCCGGTTCGAACTGCCACCAGGCAGCCGGCTGGTTCTGTACACCGACGGCCTCGTCCAGAGCCGCTCCCGTGACGTCGAAACCGCCCTCGCCCTGCTGCGTGACGCCCTCTCCCGGGCACCGGCGTCGCTCGAGGAGACCTGCGACGAACTGCTCTCCGCACTGCTGCCCAGCCACCCCGCCGACGACATCGCCCTCCTGGTGGCACAAACCGGAGCCCTGGACGCCGGACACGTCGCCACCTGGGACCTCGCCAGCGACCCGGCGGTCGTCTCCGAGGCCCGCGCCCACGCGTGCGATCAGCTGGCCGCCTGGGGGCTGGAAGAGCTGGCCTTCACCACCGAGCTCGTGGTCAGCGAGCTGGTGACGAACGCCATCCGCTACGGCAAGAGCCCCATCCAACTGCGGATGATCCTGCAATCGGCCCTGACGTGCGAAGTGTCCGACGCGAGCAGCACGGCCCCGCACCTGCGCCGCGCCCGGAACTTCGACGAGGGCGGCCGCGGTCTGCTCCTGGTCGCCCAGCTCACCGAACACTGGGGCACACGCCACCACCGCGAAGGCAAAGTCATCTGGGCGGAGCAGCAGATTCCGGCTTTCCTGGGCAAAACCTCATCCGCTCCGGCGTGAGGGTGTGCGCAAGATGCGACGGGACATCCGGCGACGGCCCGCGCCGACACCTGCGGGACCGGGGACGCCCGGCTCCTGACAGCCGATCACGACGCCGCCGCTGACGTCCGTGCACACGAGCGCAGGGGGCCTGAACCGCACCCGCCACAGGGGCCCTGCTTGCACCCGCACACCCCAGCATAATATTATGTTCGTACTTTTAAAGTCGGGCCGATGACAGCCCGGTCGGCAGGGGGCATGACGCCGACGGCCTCGTGCGCGCGGTTTCCGCACCGCCCCCAAGCGATCCACCACCTACTCCTGAGGAATCACCCATGCTCAATGCGCTGTGGAACCCGGTCGTCGTCGGAGAGATCCCCCTGCCGCACCGGCTGGCGATGGCGCCCCTGACGCGCAACCGGGCCACCCCGGACGGCGTGCCGACCGAGCTGAACGCCGAGTACTACGCCCAGCGCGCCTCGCACGCCCTCATCATCACCGAGGGCACCCAGCCCTCCGCCGACGGACAGGGCTACCCGGTGACCCCGGGGATCCACACCGTCGAGCACATCGCAGGCTGGCGCAAGGTCACCGACGCCGTGCATGAGGCCGACGGACGCATCGTCATCCAGCTGATGCACGCCGGGCGCATCTCCCACCCCGACAACACCCCCCACCACCGGCAACCGGTAGCCCCCTCCGCCGTCCGCCCGGCGGGCGAGATGTTCACCGCGACCGGTCTCAAGCCCATGCCCCTGCCCCGCGAACTGTCCACCGACGAGGTCGCCGAGACGGTCGACGACTTCCGCGCCGCCGCTGCGGCCGCCATAGCCGCGGGTGCCGACGGCGTCGAGATCCACGCAGCCAACGGCTACCTGGTGCACCAGTTCCTGGCGACCAACACCAACCAGCGCACCGACCGCTACGGCGGCTCCGTCGACAACCGCATCCGCTTCGCGGTGGAGGTCGCCACCGCGGTGGCCGACGAGATCGGCGCGGGCCGCACCGGCATCCGGATCTCTCCCGGAAACCCCTTCAACGACATAGCGGAGAGCGACGCCCACGAGCTGTACCCGGCGCTCGTGAGCGCCCTCGCCCCGCTCGGCCTCGCCTACCTGCACATCGCCCACGGCGGCGACGAGGAACTCCTGCACACCCTGCGCAGGCTGTGGCCGAACGCCCTCGTCCTCAACCGGGCCGGCGCCGACATCGCCACCCGCGCCAAGGACATCGAGGACGGTCTGGCCGACGTCATCACCGTCGGCACCATGGCCCTGGCCAATCCCGACCTCGTCGAGCGCGTACGCTCCGGCGCCCCCCTGAACAGTCCCGACCCCGCCACCTTCTACGGCGGCGGCGCAGTCGGGTACACCGACTACCCCACCCACACCGCCTGACGGGAAGCCAGGTGCCCGGGCCCATCACCGGCCCCGGGCACCTCGGCGCGCACAGCTGTGGCGCACGGCGACCGGACGGCCCGAAACGTTACGGGCCTTTGCCGGCGTGCGCCACAGCCGTTTCACCTCGCCACCGGCGTTCTGCGCCGAAGGCGAAGGAGTCGGCGCCACCACACGGACATCGCCCTGCACAGATCGACAACGGCGAGGAGTCAGGCACCGAGGCGCCGCCGACCGAGTCCGAACCCACCGGCCGCCGCCCACGAGCCACAGGGACGAAGGCCCCAGGTCATCATATTACGCATGACAGGCCATGGATTACGCTTGAGCAGGAAGCGACGACCCTGCGGAGCGAACGGAGGAAGCCTGTGGTGCGCTACGCCAAGGAACACAAACAGGTGACGCGGCAACGGATCCTCGAGAAGGCCGGCCACCGGTTCAAGCAGGACGGCCTGGACGGCTCGGGCGTCTCCACGCTGATGTCGGACGCGGGGCTCACCAACGGCGCCTTCTACGCCCACTTCGCTTCCAAGGACGACCTCGTGGCCAACGTCGTGGCCGACCAACTGCGCACGCAGATCGCGGCGTACGACACCCTGCGGCCCGGCCGCACGGGGCTCGAGGACCTCATTCGCGAATACCTGTCGCCCGGCCACCGGGACAATCCCGGCGCCGGATGCCCCTCCGCCGCCCTGCTCGACGAGATCGGCCGCTGCGGAGACGCGACCAAGCAGGCCTACACCGACGGTGCGCGGAGGATCCTGGACGAGATCGCCGCCCGCCTGACGCCCGGAGACCCGCAGTCCGCCCGCGGCAAGGCGATCGGGCTCTACACCATGCTGGTGGGGACCATGCAACTGTCCCGCGCCCTCTCTGACCGGACGTTCGCCGACGAGGTCCTGGAGAAGGGGATCGAGAACGCCCTCGCCTTCATGGGCTGACGGGAGCGGTCAGATCCCCGACAGGACCTCCGCCCGGCCTCGGCATCGAGGTGCTCTTGCACCCGGGGACGAGGGGGGGAAGGGCCCGTCGAGCCTGCCACCCGCCGCGGCGAGGGGGGCCGGCCGGGACGCCGGTCACGCCGGGCTCGGCCTCGCCCCGGGCGGCGACCGCTCTTAGGGCCCATTGCCCGTTCTAGCGGCCGAGGAACTCGAGGGCTGTCTTCACGAACTGATCATGGAACTGGAAGATGCCGCCGTGGCCGGCGTCGGGGTAGATCTCCAGTTCGGCGTCGGGCAGTCGCCGGGCCAGGTCGTGGGAGTTCTTCGACGGAACCATCCTGTCGCTGTCGCCGTTCGCGACGAGCACGGGCTGCTGGATGGCGGAGAGATCGTGGGGCTTTTCCAGGCCCCAGCGGTGGATGGCCTTGAGCTGGGTGAGGTACGCGATCGGAGAGATCGACTTGTCCCGGTCCTGGGTGCGCTCCTTGAGCCGGGCCAGGAACTCCTTGCCGGCCCGGCGCCCGTTGGCCGTGCGGGTGAAGAAGAGGAACTGCTTGGGGTCCTGAAGGGTGACCAGCGCCCTGACCGTGTCGAGATGAGACAGCCGGGTCACGTTCTTGATGCCCTCACCACCGGCCGGGCCTGTGCCCGTGAGGATCAGCTTGCGGACGAGCTGCGGCTCCTCCTGCACGATCACCTGGGCGATCATGCCGCCCATCGAGAAACCGTGGATGTCCACCTGCTCCAGCCCGAGCGCCCGGATGAAGGTGACCGTGTCCTTCGCCATCGCCTGAATGGTGTCCGGCGTCGAACCGCTGGACGCGCCCACTCCCCTGTTGTCGAACGTGATGACCCGGTGCCTGGCGGCGAAGCCGTCGACGACCCGGGGATCCCAGTTGTCGAGCACGGCGGCGAGGTGGGTGATGAACACCACCGGAACACCGGTGCGCGGGCCCAGGTCGCGGTAGGCGAAGGTCACTCCCCCAGCCGTGACGGTACGGGTCGGCGCGTTCTTGTACGACGTCACCACGTCGCCTCGTACCTCATGTGAGTCATTCACGGTCGTGCCCTTCGGGTATGGGTTTTCTGCGAGCGGGCGACACCGCCTTCATGGACGGAAGAGCGCAGGCGGTACCTGCAATCTCCCAGCCGCGGATGCACTCCGCGAGTCGAAGGCCAAGGGGCATCGAAATCTGAGCGGTCGAGTCCCCGGCGTCTCATCGATGATTGAAGTATGACCGTAATGCAATGTGGCCGCAAGTCCCGGCACCGAACGAGATGACGCGATCACGGAACCCCCGGCCGCACGCGGCCCCGCCTCCCGCGCCGCACAGCCGGCCATCAGATCCCGACGGAGGCCGGCCCGGCGGTCACCACGAGCCGGAACGAGGGAAGGCGGGAACCGCCGCGGCGCCACCCCGACCGCCAACACAGGGCAGCACATCCGAACACGGGGGCACCACGGCCCCGGCGCCACCCGGCCGGACCGCGCCGGCCTTGAGCCTGCACGCCCACGGCTGCACCCACAGCCGGAGGGTTCCCGCCCCCACCACCCGGAAGGTGCACTCCGCCCGCAGCCACAGCGGCGTATGGACATCCGCCTGCCAACTGTCCGCGACACCCGCTCCACCTGCGGGCGGACCGCCGACCGCGACGCCGGGAGTCGCACGAGTCAGATGGGGACGCCCTCCGTGACGAGCGGCCTCGCACTCTGCGGCCACCCCTGCCCCCACAGCGGGGCCCTGCCGCCGCGAGACCGCCTGGGGTATAGTCAATTGGATTACATTCATAATATTTAGGGGGTGGGGTTCGGGGGCGATCTCTGCGGCCAGGGACGGGCCACAGCACACCGGGGGCACATCCGAGGCCGCGCCGAAGCACGCCGCGGACAGGGCCGTCCGGCACGGAGTCGACCCCAGGCCGGGCGGACGGACGGCGCTGCCCCGAAGTCATAAAAGTACGTCCATAATTTCATTTCATGGGCGAAGGAGAATGCGGTGCGATACGGGAAAGAGCACAAGCACGCGACCAGGCAGCGGATCATCGAGGCAGCCGGACGCCGGTTCAAGCGGGACGGCATCGACGGCTCGGGCATCTCCGCCCTCATGAAGGACGCCGGACTGACCAACGGCGCCTTCTACACCCACTTCACGTCGAAGGACGAACTCGTGGCCACCACCGTGGCCGACCAGCTGCAGACACAGAATGCGAGCATCGTCGAGCAGGCGGCACCGGGCCGCGCCGGGCTGGAGCAGATCGTGCGGTGGTATCTCTCCCCCCGGCATCGCGACAGCTCCGACGACGGCTGCCCCTCCGCCGCCCTGCTGGACGAGATCCGGCGCTGTGCGGACCCGACCCGGCAGGCGTACACGGACGGGGTACTGGTCGTCGCCGACGGCATCGCCGCCCGCCTTTCGCCCGAGGATCCGCTCTCGGTGCGCACCAAAACACTCAGCACGTACGCCATGATGGCCGGGACGCTGCAGCTCTCCCGCGCCCTGGCCGACCGGCAGCTCGCCGACGAACTCCTGGAGCAGGGCATCCGCAACGCTCTCGCACTGCTGGGCATCGAGCACCAGAACGCCGAAACCCCGAACCGGTCTTCACGCAGGACACACCCCTCACCGCAGGCCGCACATCACACCTGAGGGGCACACCACCCTCCCCCGCGCCCGGCACCTCACACCGGAGGCCGGTCGGTCCCGTTCACGGTCCACTGACCGGCCATTTAAAATTACATTCGTAATTTAATCACCTCTGTCGATCCCCGGCAAGCCCCGGGCTGCCGGACCGTCGAGGTTCCTGCATCCAGCGCCGAACAGCACCGTCCGCGGCACCGACAAGCACCCTGAAACCCGCTACCCGAAGGACCTGGACATGAACACCCCGCGGAATTCCCCCTCCCCTTCGGCGTCGTCGTACACATACGCGGCGACCCGCTCCGTGTCCGTTCGCGGCGAAGACTTCCTCTACCGGGAACTCGGCCCCCAGCACGGCGTACCGCTCATCCTCCTGATGCACCTGGCCGGGGTGCTGGACAACTGGGACCCACGCGTCGTCGACGGACTCGCCGCACGACGTCGGGTCATCGCCTTCGACAACCGCGGGGTGGGCGGATCGAGCGGCTCCACACCCGACACGATCGAGGCGATGGCCCGCGACGCCGTGCTGTTCATCCGGGCTCTCGGGTTCGACCAGGTCGATCTGTTCGGCCTGTCGATGGGCGGCTTCATCGCGCAGGTCATCGCGGCGCAGGAGCCGCACCTCGTGCGCAAGGTCGTCCTCGCCAGCACCGGCCCCGCCGGAGGCCCCGGCATCGAGAAGGTCCCGGCACTCACCATCCAGGCCACGCTCAAAGGCGCCCTGACCCGTCAGGACCCCAAGCTCTCCCTCTTCTTCACCGGCACCGCAGGCGGCCGGCAGGCCGGACGAGCCTTCCTGGAGCGGCTGAAGGAGCGTACGCACGACCGGGACAAGGACATCTCACTGCCGTCCTTCCGCGCCCAGTTGAAGGCCGTCAAACGGTGGGGCCGCCAGGCACCCTCGGACCTGTCGGCCATCGGCCAACCGGTCCTGGTGGCCAACGGTGAGAGAGACCGGATGGTGCCCAGCCCGAACACGCTCGACCTGGCCGCCCGCCTGCCCCACAGCGAACTCGTCCCCCTCTACCCGGATGCCGGGCACGGGGGTGTCTTCCAGCACCACGAGGACTTCGTGCCCCGGGCCCTGGAATTCCTCGAGTCCTGAACCTGAGCGGCTGCCGCAGGACCGGGACTCACCGCCCTCGCGTCGGCGCCCGCCAGCAGGGCGACGGGCGGGCGCCGGATGACGTCACGCGGGCAAGGCGCCGACACGTCAGGCCCTGTGGACGGTGACCCCGGCTCAGTCATGGCGAGAGGGCGCGACCGGCCGACCCGGCCCCAGCGGCCGCCATGTGGTGGTGGTGCCGGTCGCGAGAGTGGTCACGGCGCCATCGGGCCACTCGATCCGTGCTGTTGTCCCGGTGGGTACCGTCGTGCGTACCTCGATACCCGAGGCATGCAGGTCCCACCGGATGGCGATACGCCCGTACGGCGACTCGTGGGCGGCGTGCGCCCAGGTGATGCCGCCGCCCGGCCGTGGGCGGAAAACGATGTCGCGGTAGCCGGGTGAGGCGGCGGTCAGCCCGGCGACCGTGGTGTGCAGCCACTCGGCGACCGCCCCGAGGGCGTAGTGGTTGAAGGAGGTCATCTCGCCCGGGTTGACGGAGCCGTCGGGCAGCATGCTGTCCCAGCGTTCCCAGATCGTCGTGGCGTCGTGCTTGAGGGCGTACAGCCAGGAGGGGCACTCCTGCTGGAGGAGCAGGGTGTAGGCGGTGTCGGCGTAGTCGGTGGCGCTGAGCGCGGGTGCCACGAGCGGCGTGCCGATGAAGCCGGTCTGGATGGTGTGTCCGCCAGCGGCGACCAGCTCGGCCAGCCGGCGTCCGGCGGCGGCCCGGGCGGGCGCGTCGGGCAGGAGGTCGAACTGGAGGGCGACGGCGTAGGCGGTCTGGGTGTCGCTCGTCATCGCACCGCCGGGCCCGACGTACTCGCTGACGAAGGCCTGCCTGACCCGGTCCGCGAGTTCCTGGTAGTGGCGGCGTTCCTCGTCGCACCCCAGGACGCCGGCGGTCCACGCCACGTGCCGCAGGGACCAGGCGTAGTACGCCGTGGCGATGAGGTGCCGGTCGGTGCGGCCCGCGCCCGGATCGTCCGGGGGCGCGAACGGGTCGAGCCAGTCGCCGAGTTGGTACCCGCGGTTCCACAGCCCCGACTCGTCGGCGATGCCGGTGACGAGGTCGACCCAGCGCCGTGCGCTGTCGTACTGGGCGGCCAGCAGACCCGTGTCGCCCGAGGCCTGGTACAGGTCCCACGGGGTCAGCGCCACGACATCGCCCCAGCCGGCGCCCGGACTGGCCGGCGTCCACTGCTCACCGCCCGGGATCTCGGGCACGTACCAGGGCACGGTCCCGTCGTCGTGCTGTTCGGCGGCGACATCGCGCAGCCAGGAGGCGAGCATGCCGTGGCAGTCGTACAGGAAGGCGGCGGTGGGCGCGAAGACCTGGATGTCCCCGGTCCAGCCCAGTCGTTCGTCGCGCTGGGGGCAGTCGGTGGGGAGGTCGACGAAGTTGCCGCGCAGGCTCCACACCACATTCTCGTGCAGCCGGTTGACCTGCTCGTTGGAGCACGCGAACCAGCCGGTGCGGGCCATGTCGGTGTGGTGGACGCGGGCGGTGATGTCGCGGTGCGGATCGCCGCCGCGCCATCCGGTGATCTCCGCGTAGCGAAAGCCGTGGAGGGTGAAGCGCGGCTCCCACGTCTCGGAGCCTTCGCCGCGCAGGACGTAGCGGTCGGTGGAGAGGGCCCCGCGCAGCGGGCGCACGCACAGTTCTCCGTCCTGGAGTACCTCGGCATGCCGGATGACGACCGTGTGTCCGGCCGGGCCGCTCACAGTGATGCGGATGCGGCCGACGAGGTTCTGTCCGAAGTCCACCAGGAGACGGTCGGCGTCGAGGGCGGTCACCCGGGCTGGGGCGATGTCCTCGGTGCAGCGCACCGGCGGGCCGGTGGGGGCGACCAGCGTGGCCGGATCACGGGTGACGATGTCGACCGGCGACCAGCCGCTGTCGTCGAATCCGGGACTGGACCAGCCCGGCCGTTCGTCGCGGGCGTCGTGTATCTCGCCGTCGAGCAGGCCGGCCGACACGATCGGCCCGTGGGCTGCTCGCCAGGAGGTGTCGGTGGCGATGGTGGTGCGGGTTCCGTCGTGGTGGACGACTTCGAGTTGGGCGATGAGGGCGAGCCGGTCGCCATAGAGGTTGGCGTGGCCGCCGTTGAAGCCCAGCCGTCCGCGGTACCAGCCGTCGGCCAGCCAGGCGCCGATGGTGTTGTCCCCGGTGCGCAGATGTTTTGTGACGTCGTGGGTCTGGTAGCGCAGCCGGTGGTCATAGCTGGTCCAGCCGGGCGCGAGGGCGTGGTCGCCGACCCGCAGACCGTTGATCTCGATCTCGTACAGTCCGTGGGCGGTGACGTACAGCCGCGCGCTCTGCACATCGGCCCTCGCCAGGAAGTCCTTGCGCAGCAGCGGCGGACGTCGTTCTCCGTCGGGCTGCTCCAGCGACTGCCACTGCGGCGAGATCGCGTGCGCCGTCCAGTCCTCCGACTTGAGCAGTCCCGCCTCCAGGCGCAGGGCCGGGCTCCAGTCGCTGGCTGTGCCGTCGGCGCCGCGGACCCGGACGCGTATCTCGGCGTGTTCTCGTGACGTGAGCGGTCGGTGGGGCCAGTCGACGAGCACGGATTCTTCGCAGGCCACCCAGTCCGTACGGTGGGCTTCATCGGTCCGGGCGACCTCGATCTGATACGCCTGCTGTGTCCAGCCGGGGGGTGCTGTGGTCTTCCAGGAGAGCCGGGGCGCCGGCTCACCGATGCCGAACGGCTCCCGGTGATGTTCCGCGGTCGGGGCGGCAACCTCGGGTATCCGCTTGTGGCTCATCCCTTCACCGCCCCGGCGGTCAGGCCCTTGATGATGCGCTGGTTGATCAGCAGGTAGAGGACCAGGGCGCCGACGACATTGATGCTGATCGCGGCGAACAGCGGTCCGTAGGCCGTCTCGCCGTACTGGCCGGTGAAGTTGAGCAGCCCGACCTGGATGGTGCGCAGGTCGTCGTTGGTGGTGAAGGTGAGCGAGACGAGCAGGTCGTTCCAGATGAAGAAGAACTGCACGAGCGCGACGGTGAAGACGGCATTGCGCACGACGGGGAACCCGATCCGCCAGAAGGCGGTGAGCATGCTCGCCCCGTCGAGGGTGGCGGCCTCGAAGATCTCGCGCGGAACCGCGCGGAAGTAGGTGGCCATCATGAAGACGGTGAGCGGGAGGCCGACCGCGGTGTAGGTGATGATCAGCGGCCACATGGTGCCGGACAGCCCGGTCTGGAAGTACACCCGGAACAGGGGCAGCAGGATCATTTGGCTGGGCACCATGATGCCGAGCAGGAAGACGAGCAGGACCTGGTGGCGTCCGCGCCAGATCATCACCTCCAGGGCGAACCCCGCAGCGGTGCCGAGCACGATGATGAGCGCGAGCGAGGGCGCGGTGGCCATCAGGCTGTTGCGGACGTAGAGGGCGACATGCCCGGTCGTCCACGCGTCGGCGTAGTTGTGGAAGTCCCACTTGCCGGGAAGCGACCACGCGGGGTCGCCCACGAACTCGGACTGGGTCTTGAAGGAGCTGAGCAGCAGCCACAGTAGCGGGGTCACCTCGATAACCACCAGCAGGGCGACGAGCAGGTTACGCATCAGGCGCCGCGCGTGGCCGGGCTTTCGCACGGTGGCCGGCCGCGCGTGGGTGGGCAGTTCCCGTGGTGGTGCCGTCATGGTGTCGGTCATGGGAGTTCAGCCCTTGGTCAGGTCGCGGCGCGAGAAGCGGAAGACGATCAGGGTGACGCCGAGGCAGACGACGGTGAGCAGCGAGGCGATGGTGCTGCCGTAGCCGTAGTCGCCGTAGGAGAAGGCGGTGCGGAACATGTAGAGGGTCAGGGGTGTGGTGTCGCTGCCCGGTCCGCCGTTGGTCAGGGCGAGGACCGAGTCGAAGACCTTGAGGGTGCCGTTGATGCTGAACACGATGGACGACAGCAGCACGGGGGCGGACAGCGGCAGAACGATGTGGCGGATCAGCCGCCAGCCGGTGGCGCCGTCCATGCGCGCCGATTCGAGGGTCTCGTCGGGGATGTCGAGGAGGCCGGCGAAGATGAGGACGCCGTAGAAGCCCATGGAGCGCCAGACGTCCATGACGACCAAGACGATGAAGGACCCCGTGCCGGTGGCGAACCAGTCGCCGTGGTGGATGCCCAGTCCACCCAGGGCGATGTTGGCCAGGCCGTTCTGCGGCGCGACGGCGAAGAGTTTCTGGAACATCAGGGCCACGGCGACCGTCGGGAGGATCACCGGGAAGAACACCAGGGTGCGCACGAGCGCGGAGGACCTGCGCAGGATGAAGACGTAGAGCAGCGCGAGCAGGTATCCGCACAGGACCTGCCCGACGCTGACGGCGAGTGCGTACTTGAACGTGAACCACAGCGCCGAGTGGGCCTGTTGGTCGTGCCAGAGCTTGGTGAAGTTGCCGAGGCCTCCGAAGGTGAAGCCCTCGATGACGTTGCCCTTGAAGAAGGTGTAGCCGAGGGACCAGCCCATCGGCACCAGCATCACCAGGGTGTACACCAGCAGTGCCGGGCCCAGCAGGACGGCGATGGCACGGCGGTCTCCCAGAACTGAACGCATCTCGGCTCTCTCACGAAGGGGTTGTGCGGATCTCGGCGGACAGGAGGGTCAGCCGTTGTCGAGATCGGCCTGGACCTTGGTCATGAAGTCCTTGGCCGAGATACTTCCGGTGACCAACGGCGCGGCGTTGGTCTGGCTGGTCTCCGTCGCCTTCGTGTTGAACAGCGCCTCGAACCACAGAGTGCTGGTCTTGGTCTTGGTGATGGTGTCCTGGACCGTCTGCGTGAGCGGCGGGAGGGTGCCGGTGTCGCCGTTGGGCTTGAAGCCGGAGATGGTGCCCTGGTCCTTGAGGGAGGCGGCGCCGTAGTTCTTGGTGATGCAGGACAGCCAGTCGCCGACCTTGGCGTTGTACGACTTGGCGGAGACGGCAACCGGGAGGCCGACGTTGGCCGGGATCTGGTCCGCGCTGCCCTTGCCGCCCGCGACGGTCGGGAACGGCATGAAGCCGACGTTGTCCGCGCCGATCTTGTTCTTGGTCTTGTCGTTGAAGTCGCCGAGCTCCCAGCTGCCCATGTAGAACATGGCGGCCTTGCCGGTGAGGAACTGCTGCACCGCGGTGTCGTAGTCGATCGATCCGACGCCCTTGCCGAAGTAGCCGGCTTTGCCCAGGTCGGCGATGGCCCGCGCGGCCTTCACGTAGGCGGGATCGGTGAGCTTGGCCTTGCCGTCCGCGACCGCCTGCAGGGCGTCCGGGCCGAGTTCGCGGTAGAGGTAGCCGCTGACCAGACGGGTGAGGGGCCAGCCGTCTTTGCCGTCCGCGGAGAACGGGGTGATGCTGGCGGCCTTGAACTTCGCGGCGGCCGCGACCAGTTGGTCGTAGGTGGTGGGGGTGGCTATGTGGTGGTCGGCGAAGAGCTTCTTGTTGTACCAGATGCCCTCGATGTTGAACTGGTAGGGCATGACGTTGAACTTGCCGTACAGGTTCTCCACGGTCTTGATCGCCGCGGGCTGGAGGTCGTTCCAGACGCCGAGGTCCTTGAGCGTCTTCTCCAGGTCGAGGACCTGGCCGGCCTTGTCCAGCGTCTTGGTCAGCTGCGGTGTACCACCCGCGGCGAACTGCACCGGCAGAGCGTTCTGACCTGCGAGGAGCTGCACCTTCTGGTCGACGTTGCCGATCGGAAGCGTCTGGATCTTCAGCGGCAGAGCCTTGTCCTGCGGCGCGCACGAGCCCTTGCCCAGGGCGGTGAGCTCCTGCTGCACGATGTGGTTGTCGTCGTTGATGGTGAGGCTGAACGTCTTGACGTCGCTGCTCGAGACGCTGCCGCCGCCGCAGGCGCTCAGCAGCAGGCTCGAGGTGGCGGCGGCCGCCAGGAGGGCGATACGGCGGGTTCTGAGGGTCTTGTGCACGGGTGCTCCTCGGCACACAGCGTTGAAACGCTTCAATTGGGAGATGCCGGGAACCTATGACCCGCTTCGGCGCGTGTCAAGGATCTGTCGGGGATGTTTCCGAACCGCATCCGAGCGTTGCGGAGCGGCCGCCCGGGCACATCACTTCCAGCGGGCAACGAGGAACGGCTGGTCAGCCCGATGCGCGGAGGCCGCAGGCCGCGATGACGAGCGGATCCGGAAGGGCCACGGTGGCGGGCGGGGCCGGCAGGGCGCGGCAGCCGGGGGTGCGCGCCGGTCAGTGCGGCAGGCTGTGCCGCCCGGTCAGAGCGGCGCGCTGGCGCGGACGATCAGTTCCGGCTCGAGCACGACGGTGGCATGGCGGTGCTGCTTGCCCGCGGACACCTCGTCCATGAGGAGCCGGATCGCCTCCTGGCCCATCGTGCGGCCCGGCATGTCCACCGCGGTCAGCGGGATCGCCGCGGCACCGGCTCCGCGGTTGTTCTCGCAGCCGACGATCGCGACCTGGTCGGGCACGCGGACGCCCGCGACGGTGTGCAGCTCGTGGATGATGGCGTTGGCCAGCGCATCGGTGACGACGATCAGGCCGTCCGGCAGTTCGCCGGGCGCCCTCCGTGCGAGTTCCCGCCCGATGACATGCCCGTGGGAGGCGGTCAGGCCGACGCTGTCGATCTCTTCCAGGGTGACGCCGCCTCCCGCTTCCTCCACCGCCATGCGCACCCCCCTGCGGCGGTCGCGCACCGGCTGGTAGTCGTCGTGCGCGACCACGTAGGCCAGCCGCGTGCGCCCGGTGTCGATGAGATGCCGGGCCGCCAGGTATCCGACGTGCTCGTTGTTGACCAGTACCGAGCAGCACGTGCCCGGTTTCGGTGCGTAATTGAGGAGCACGACCTGGCGCCCATGGGAACGGATGCGCGCGATGCCGGCGGTCGAGTCCTCCATCGGGGCCAGCAGCACCCCGGTCACCCGGGACTCGTCGAAGAGGTCCAGGTAGTCGTCCTGCAGCGTCATGTCGCACGCCGTGTTCGCGAGCAGCAGGTTCTGGCCGATCGCCCGGGCCGCGTCCTGCGCGCCGTGCGCCATGTCGATGAACAGGGAGTTCTCGATGTCGGCGAGGACCATGCCGATGCTCTTGGTGGAGCCCGACACCAGCGACCGGGCCGCGTCGTTGCGCACGAAACCCAGCCGGCTGATGGCCTCGCGGACACGCTGCGCCGTTGCGGGACTCACCTTCGCCGGATGATTCAGGACGTTGGAGACGGTCCCGACCGAAACGCCCGCGGCGTCGGCGACGTCCTGCATGCTTGGTCCCGCATGCCCCTGCACTCGCGGACGGGCGGTTGCCACAGCGCTCCTCGACCTCCGGTCTCATCCAGCCCCCGGCCGCACGGCACTCACAGTGACCAGGCTCTCGCGGGCAAGCGGCAGAATACATGACGCGCGTTGAAGCGCTCCAAAGTCTAGCGTCCGGACCGATCCGTCGGCCATGCGGCGTGTGACCCGTCAAGCCAGGTCACGCGCTGATACCGCGTCCCCCGCCTTCCATGCATCCCCCGCGTCCCCGCCCTTACGCATGCCCAAGTCCGCCTCGGACGGGTTGTCGACGCCTGCGGGCACCCATGGCGGCCGAAAGTTTGACCTGGGCAATCGTGACGGCAGTTCTTGACGAGCCGCAGGGAGCATGCGAGCCTCCCATCGCCGAACTGATTGAAACGCATCAATAGCAGAAGGGCCGAAGCCTCGGCCCCCGGCGTGCAGCAACCCCGTGCGGAGCCGTCGTCGCACGCACGCCCCTGACCTGCAGTGCTCAGCGCTGCGCCGGCCGCCGCACCGGCTGTCGCCGCATCCCCTCCCCAGAACACCTCTTCAACGGCGAGGAAGTCTCCACGACATGCACAGAAGACGAAACGCACTGGCGAAGGCCGCTGTGGTCGGCGCGGCCGCCCTGCTGATGTCGATCACGACGTCGGCCCCGCCCGCCGGGGCCGTGACCTACAGCGGCGGCACCATGTGGACGCCGCCGAGCGGAGCACCGTCCTACGGCTCGCTCTACGCCCACGCGATCAGGCTCGAGCACAGCACCGACTCCAACGGCACCCTCCTCGCCTCCTTCGAGCAGTACTCGGGCAACGGGATGCCGGTGTACCGCAGCACCGACTCCGGACACACCTGGACGCAGATCTCCACCATCAGCGACCAGGTGAACTCCTGGAACAACATCCAGCTCGAGCCCACGCTGTACGAGCTGCCGCAGGCCATCGGCTCGTTCCCGGCCGGGACGATCATCGCGGCCGGCGACTCCATCCCCGCCGACAACTCCCAGACCAAGATCGACATGTACGCCAGCACCGACCACGGCGTCACCTGGTCCTTTGTCAGCTCCATCGCCACCGGCGGCAAGGCCGTCGACACCAACGGAAACACCCCGGTGTGGGAGCCGTACTTCATGGTGGCGAACAACAAGCTGATCGCCTGGATCTCCGACCAGCGCGACCCGGCGCACGGCCAAAAGCTCGCGCACTTCACCACGACCGACGGCGTCAACTGGTCCTCGGAGGTCGACGACGTCGCCTACTCGACGTACGCCGCCCGGCCGGGCATGGCGATCGTGGCCCGCCTCGGCAACGGCAAGTACATCCTCACCTACGAGTACTGCGGCGCACCCGGCGGCGGCTGCCCCGTCTACTACAAGATCGCCGACGACCCGGAGAACTTCGGTTCGGTCACCGGCGTGCAGCTCATCACCACGGACAACAAGAAGCCGGACGGTGACCCGTACGTCACCTGGCTGCCCACCGGCGGCCCCAACGGGACGATCGTCGTGCAGGCCTACAGCGACCAGCAGCTGTACAAGAGCACCGACAACGGCGCGACCTGGGTGCGCATGTTCTCCAACACCGTCCAGGGCTACAGCCGCGGCCTGCTCCCCCTCGCCGACGGCAAGAGCCTCCTGGTCACCCGGGGCGGCGCGCTGGTCACCAACGGCACCAACAAGGTGACCTACGGCATCGACGACTACGGCGGCGGCCTCTCCACCGGCGCCACCTACAAGATCCAGAACAACCTGAGCTCCCAGGTCCTGGGCGTCCCCAACGCCAACTCCGGATCCCAGGTCGTCCAGGCCGCGGACAACGGAACCCCCGACCACAACTGGCAGTTCCAGCTCCAGAGCAACGGCTACTACCGCATCTACAACACCTTCAGCGGCAAATACCTCGCCGTCCCGAACGGCTCCCTGTCCTCCGGCACCGGCGAGATCCAGTGGACGTCCACCGGCGGCGCGGAGCAGGACTGGTCGGTCGAACCCTCCCCCGCCGGCGGGTACACCATCACCAACCGCCGCAGCGACCTGGCCCTGACCATGGCCACCGACTCAAACGGCCAGACCTCCACGAACGAGCAGGTCACCCAGGCGCCGCTGACCTCGGCGGCCAACCAGCGGTGGAACCTCCTGCAGACCGCGGCTCCCGACTTCACCAGCGGTCAGTACGTTCTGGCCAACGTCAACAGCGGCGACTACGCGGAGACGGTCGGAACAGGCAGCGGCACCCAGGCCGACCAGTACCGCGACGTCAATCATCCCGACCAGTACTGGACCTTCACCCAGAACGGCTCCTACTGGACCATCACCAACGTGAACTCGGGCGACGTCCTGGACTCGGCCCAGAACACGGCCAGCGGCAGCGCCGTCGTCCAGAACCCGGCCTCCGGCGCGACCTCCCAGCAGTGGTCCCTCACCGACACCGGCAACGGCAAGTACCAGGTGGTCAACCGCGCCAGCGGACTGGCCCTTGCCGTAGTGGGAGCCTCAACCAGCAGCGGCGCCCTGCTCGATCAGGAAACCTCCACGTCTGCTTCTTCGCAGCTGTGGACGATCACCAAAATCAACTAGCCGTGCTTCTGGAACGGACAGCCACTCCCCGCCCACGCCTCGGACTCGCAGGCCACCGTCATCCGGCTGTGCCCCTTCGCGGATGACGGTGACATGCGTGCGCCAGGAGGCGGACCACCGCAGCCGAGGCTGACCGCCGACTGAATGGACGCCAGCACCAGCGACACAAAGGAGTTTCGCCCATGCCCAGCCATCGCACCGCAGGTGCGCCCCCTGGAATCCGCAGACGCCGCTGCCATCGCTCCCTTGCCGAGGTCCTGGCCGCCCTCGTGAGCGTCGTCGTCGCTCTGGTCACCGCCGGTCCGGCGCAGGCGCTCAGCGGTGACCTCCGCATGCACGACCCGAGCGTCATCAAGGTCGGCAGCTGCTACTACGGCTTCTCCACCGGGTTCGAGAACGACCCCCTCAACCCCAGTGGATCGATCACCATCCGCAAGACCTGCGGCGGCACCGCGGCCTCCGGATGGGCCAAGGTCAGCAACGTGTGGTCGTCGACCCCGTCCTGGATCACAGCCAAGCTGGGCTCGACCCCGCCGAACATCTGGGCCCCGGACATCAAGTACTTCAACGGCAGCTACCACCTGTACTACGCCGGTTCGCTCTGGGGCTCGAACTACGCGGTGATGGGCGTCGCCACGGCCACGAACATCGAGGGCCCGTGGACCGACCAGGGCATGGTCACGGACGTCAACTACCCGATCGACCCCAACGTCGACTGGGGCCCCGACGGCCGGCTCTACATCTCCTGGGGCTCCTGGACCGGCAGCGGCACCTACATGCACGTCCTGGACCAGACCACCGGCAAGCTCTCCACCACCGACAACAACCTCTGGCACATCGCCGTCGGCATCGAGAACCCGACGATCATCCTCAACGGCGGCTACTACTACCTCTTCGGCTCCAAGGGCCTGTGCTGCAGCGGGGTCAACAGCACCTACTACACGGTGGTCGGCCGCTCCACCAGCATCACCGGCCCCTATCTCGACCAGAACGGCACGGACATGGCCTCGGGCGGCGGCACCACCGTCCTCACCGGCGCCTATCCCCGGGTGGCCGCGGGCGGTGCCGACGCCTACGACGACGGCACGTCCAAGTTCCTCGCCTACCACTACTACGACGGAGACAACTCCGGTCAGGAGACCCTGGACATCCGCCAGGTGACCTTCGCGGGCGGATGGCCGGTCCTCGCCGCTCCGCTCGGCACCACGAACAACCACCTGCTCAACCGCAACAGCGGCAAGTGCGCGGACGTGTGGTACCTGAGCACGGCGGACGGGGCCTCGGTGAACTCCGGCAACTGCAACTCCGGTGCCAACCAGCAGTGGGTCCCCACCGCGGTGGGCTCCAACTACGAGCTGGTGAACGTCAACAGCGGCAAGTGCCTCCAGATCTCCGGCGGTTCGACGGCCGACGGGGCGGTGGCCGTCCAGTCGACGTGCACCGGAGCCCCGCACCAACTGTGGACGAGGACGGCGGTCATCGGCGGCTACGTCACCCTCACCAACGTGGGGAGCGGTAAGTGCCTCGAAGTCGCCGGGGCGTCGACCGCCAACGGCGCGGCCCTCGACCAGGCGACCTGCACCGCGGGTGCAAACCAGCAGTGGCTCGTTGACTGACCCTCGTCGCCACCAGGTCCTCCGGTCTGCCCCAGGCCGGAGGACCACCTCACGGAAGGGCCTGCGCTGCAACGACCTGCCCTGCGCAGCGCCATGGCCGTGACCCCCTGCGGCCTCCTGGGACCGCGAAGCAGGTCTTGGACACCATCCGGCACGAGACCGGCGGGGGCCCTCCCCAGACCGTTCAGCCTGGGCTCCACAGGCTGGCCGCAGTCGCCAAGTGTCAACTTCTAGTCGCGTCAGGACAAGTTTCAGAGCTTCGCCCGATGTCAGCATCTTCATCGGCGCCACCTCGCCCGTATGACGATCTCCGGCTTCGAGGAAGCAGACAGAGCCATGCAAAACCACGTTCATGCGGAACGGATGCTTGTCCCGAACGGTCGCTGCGAAGCGGACTCAGGAACATCGCATGGCGATGAAAGCAATCGTCATGATCAACAGCGGGCTTGAGATGATCGAAGCGCTGCTCCCGCAGCTTTGGTCAGTCCGGCACCGTCGGCGCCGTCGGCGACGGGGGGGCTGGCAATCGCGTCGCTGGCCATAGGGACAAAAGCTTCGACGCCGAGGGCTTCCGCACGACCACCGAGGTCGCGAGTGCCTTCTTCGGTGTCGAGGTTCCGACCGAAGACTCCCATCGCTCTGGACTTCTACAACGCCGTGATGGAGCGGCTTCCCCCCTCCGTGTCTCCATTGGCGCGCGGTGGGGTGGCGCCGCAGTCCTGTGCTCCTGACCGCTGACCATGAGGAGAACCCCCCGGCATGACCACCGTTGCCGCGTACGCTGCCCCCGCCGCCAAGGCCCGCCTGGAGCGCACCACCATCGAGCGCCGTGAGGTCGGTGAGTTCGACGTCCTGATTGACATCAAGTTCGTCGGTATCTGTCACACGGACATCCACCAGGTGCGCGAGGGGTGGGGCGAGGCGATCTTCCCTATGGTGCCGGGCCACGAGATCGCGGGTGTCGTCTCCGAAGTGGGTTCCGGGGTCACCAGGTTCGCTGTCGGCGACCGGGTGGGTGTCGGATGCCTGGTCGACTCCTGCCGTGAGTGCGACAACTGCAAAGCGGGCCTGGAGCAGCATTGCGCCCAGGGCATGGTCGGCACGTACAACGCGCTCGGCAAGGACGGCGAGCCCACTCACGGCGGCTACTCGGAGAAGATCGTCGTGGACGAGAAGTACACTCTCCGCATCCCCGATGGCCTCTCCCTCGACGTGGCCGCGCCGCTGCTCTGCGCCGGCGTGACCGTGTATTCCCCGCTCAAGCGCTGGAACGCGGGCCCGGGCAAGAAGGTCGCGATCCTCGGCATGGGCGGTCTCGGCCACATGGGTGTCAAGGTCGCGCACAGGCTGGGTGCCGAGGTGACCGTCCTGTCGCAGTCCCTGCGCAAGCAGGAGGACGGCCTGATGCTGGGCGCCGATCAGTACTACGCCACCAGCGATCCGGAGACCTTCGGGAAGCTGAGCGGCTCCTTCGACCTGATCCTGTCGACCGTGTCCGCCCCTTTGGACCTGGATGCCTACCTGTCGCTGTTGAAGACGGGCGGCGTCTTCGTGAACGTGGGTGTGCCCGAGGAACCCGTCCGGCTCAACCTTTTCTCGGTGGTCGGCGGCGGCAAGACCCTCGCGGGCTCCTTCATCGGCGGTATCCACGAAACCCAGGAAATGCTGGACTTCTGCGCCGCGCACGGTTTTGGCGCCGAGATCGAGCTGATCAATGCCTCCGAGATCAACGACGCGTACGAGAGGGTGCTGGCGAGCGACGTCCGCTACCGCTTCGTGATCGACGCCTCCACCATCTGAGGTACTGCGCTCCTTTTCCTGTCCGTTGGGGCTGATGACGGGCCGGTGGAGGTTCCCCGCTGGGCTATTCGGCCCTTCGGCTGCCGGTCCTCCGCCAACCGCATCGCACTGCGGTGCGTCAGCCGGTGCGGGGGACCTGGCTTCATCAGTCTGGCGGGGACCCGATGCACAGACGTCTCACGCCGTGGGCCGAGGTCTACGTGCGCCCGTCTGTCCGCGGCGGCAGCGAGAGGCCTGCGGCAGGGTGATCTTCAATCCAGGACAGGCCTCCGATGTCCAGGCGGTGGCGGGTGCGGGTGACGGCGACATAGGCGAGGCGGGCCTCGCCGTCGTCGATCGGGCCGGGAATGGCGCGGCCGGTGGCGTCCGACTGGTCGCTGTCCTTGGGCGGGGCGAAGTCGTCGGCGATTTTCACCCGCGCCCATTCGCGGCCTTTGGCCTTGTGTGCGGTCGAGACGGTGACTTCGGCCTGCTGTTCGGGGACGAGTTGGGCAACGGCGGACAGGATGGCGTCGGTGCCGTGGCTGTCGACGAGGTCGACCAGCGGCTGCAGATCGCGGCCGGCCGGGTCGTGGACTGCGTAGTCCTGCAGGTCTCCCCAGGAGGGGAACAGGACCAGCTCGGGGTGGGAGGTGCGGCGGCCTTCCTTGAGGTCGTGGGCGGCCAGGGCCAGCGCGCGCAGGCTGTCTCCTCCTCCGACCAGGGCAACTCGGTAGCCGGTGTCGAGCAGTTTCATGACCTGGGCCATGGCGCCGACGTTGGTGCGGCACAGCATGGCATCGGGCCTGGTGAGCGGGCCGAGTTCGGTGGGTACGGTGGTGGTGCCGGTGAGGCGGATGGGGGCGTCGGCGAGGTGCAGCCAGCGGTTGGCTTCCGCGGCGAGGTCTGGGCCGAAGCGGAAGGACTGGGACAGGGTCAGCTGGGTGCCGTCGAAGGCGGTCATGACGTCCTTGGCGCCGCGCCAGTGGTAGATGGCCTGGGCGGAGTCGCCGACCATGACGAGTTGGGCGTGCTCCCGCTGGGCGAGGAAAACCTGCTCGACGACGGGGTTGGTGTCCTGGGCCTCGTCGAGCAGCAGGAAGTCGGTGTGGATGCGGGGCTGGGTGAGTGCCCAGATCTTGAGGTAGTGGTCGTGGTCGAAGCGGACGGCGCCGTCGTCGGGGTGTTGCAGGTCGGCCCAGGCCTTGTGGGCGAACGGCAGGATGTGAGCGGCGAGTTCGCTGTGGAGGTCTTTGTCTTCCAGCCCGCGCAGACGGGCCACATGGTGGCGGGTGATGGCCTCATCGGCGGTGTGGCAGAAGCGGGTCACGGTGCGCAGGACCGCGTTGGACAGGGCGCGTGGGGAGACGTCGCGGTCGCCGATGCGGACGGCTTTGGTCAGGCCGAGGGCCTGTCCGGTCTGCCAGGCCGGACGACGAGGTGCGTTCAGGCGGCGGGTGTAGCGATGGCCGATGGCGGCGTAGGCCAGGGCGTGGGCGGTCTTGCACTGCACGGTGGTCGGGAAGCGGGCGCGCGCGTCCTGGGCGATGGCCCGGTTGTAGGCGAGGTAGCGGCCGCGGCGCTTAGAGCTGTGGGCGAGCAGCGTCAGGGTGGTGGTCTTGCCGGTGCCGGCTCCGGCCTGCAGGGCCAGGTGTTGGCCGGCGTGGAAGGCATCGGCTGCGGCCCTCTGTTCGTCGGTGGGGTTCAGCACGGTGCCTCTCCGGGGGTGTGGGTCAGGGCGTGCCCGACGGCGGACAGCAGGTAGGCGGGGGTGGTGTGGGCCAGCAGCTGGCGTACCGCCCGGTCGAGGCGGTCGGTCTCCTGGTCGGCGTGCTCGGCCAGGGCCCGGTGCAGGGCCAGTTCCACGAAGCGTTCCGGGGTCTGCTGGGTGCGGCGGGCAGCGGCCTCGAGGGCAGCGTGCGTGGCGGGTGGGAAGGCGACATTGAGCAGCACTTTGTGGTCTGCGTCCGGGTAATGCGTGGTGATCACGTCGATCGGCAGGCGTGCGCCGAGCCGGTGGCGCAGTCGGCGGGCCGCCCGGTGGGGGGTCTTGGCAGGTACGAGGGCCATCAGACGGGTGGCGTCGTGGTTGGCGGCGAGCGGCAGCACGCGGGCGGCGCGGAGCAGGGCCGCCGGGGTCAGGGGCCGGGTGAGCACGATTTCCAGGGCGTGATGCGGCATCGTCACCTCCTGCCGTGTCGGCGGGCCGGGGGGTGGGGCAGGCAGGTGTGGATGTGCGCCGCGTGCAGGAGGGGGTCGAAGGGCTGCCATCCGGTCAGGGCGAGGTCGGCGACGCCGCGGGTGGCGGCGTGTGCGGGGCAGTGTTGGGTGCGCCAGCGCAGTTGTTCGCCGTAGGGGAGGTGGCCTAGGTCGTAGACGGCCATCAGGGTGTTGGGCAGGGCGAGTTGGCCTCGCTGGGGGTCGGTGGGCAGCAGCCTCCAGGTCCCGGCAGGGCCGGTGGGGGCAAGGACCGGATTCGTGCAGCGGTGGCGGTGGCGGGTCTGAGCCACGCAGCGCAGGCGCTGGACGGGGCGCTCGGCAAGGTAACGGCACAGCAGCATCTGCACGACGGGGTGGTCAGGTGCGTCGGTGTCGGCGCCGGGTGCGCTGCCGCTGGTGGGCAGGGCGGGGGTGAAGGCGCCGGTGTCGATCAGACGGCGGGTGCAGACGGCGAGTTGGCGGCGGACCGTCTCGAGGCAGGGGTGGGGCCGGCAGGTGGGCGTGCGGCGCGGGCAGAGCACGGCGTGCGGGATGCGGCACCAGGCGCTGCCGTCGCCGTGCGGGTGGGCGATGCCGCCGCTCAGGTGCCAGCGGCACGATTCGGGAACCTGGGTAGCGGTCAGTTCGGCGGGGTGCAGGGCGATGGGCCGCTGGTCGGTACGCGGGTAGAGGTCGATGCGGTTGCCGCAGCGGCGGCAACGGCTGTGCTGGCCGGCGCGCAGCAGGCGGCTGGGGCTGGTGGCGGTCACCCGCAGCGGGCGGGGGCGTCGGGTGACGCTGGGGCTGCCGTCCCAGTGGCGGCCGGCAGGGGTGGGCGTGAGGCACATGGCAGGGACCGTGCCAGGGGACGCGCAGGCGTGAGCAACGTGTTGGGAAGTATGTCCCCCGGCCAGCCCAACGAGCTCGCACGCATGAACGCTGTCGCGAATGGTTGTTCTACGCCTGATTGCCCGATCGGGTGATTCGTGACTGGTGCACGCCGGGACGGAGCGAGGATTCAGGAGCCGGCCGTGCCGGGCGGAGTGTGGTCGTCGCACAGGGCGCCCAGGAAGTGCTCGATGGGCACGTCGAAGGTGTGGGCGAGGGTGTGCCACGTGGTGACACTGCCGGTGGTGTGGCCGTGTTCGAGGTCGATGAGGGTGCGCCGGGCCAGACCGCTGCGGTCGGCGAGTTGGTCGAAGGTCCAGCCGCGTTCGGCCCTCAGGCGCGCGAGCACGACGCGCAGTGCAGTGAGGTCGGGGTCGGGGTCGGGCGGCAAGATCGTCACCCGACCATCCGACGGTGCAGACCCCTGCCCCGTCAGTGCGGGTTTCTGCACTTTCGCCAGGGCGGGAGAAGGGCGAAATCCGAAGTGCGGGAATCTGCACTACGGTGCGTGCGTCTCGGGGGCCTGCCACGGTGAACCCCGCCATGACGCGGACAGACGGGAGAACGACAGCCCATGAGGCTCGGTGGCGCGCACACCGCAGTGCGGCGCATCTGGACAGTGGAACTGCGTCCGCAAGCGGGCGGCCCCCTGCTTGTCTGCCCCTCCTGCACCGCCCACACCTCTCCCCTCAAGGCATCCTCCGCACGATCCGTCGCCCTGGCACATCTGGCCTGCCACGCCCGTGCCGACGTGTTGCCGGCATATCTGCGCAGCTGTCAGTGCCGGGCGCAGGGCTGCGCGTGGCATCCCCGCCGCCGCGGGTGCGCCGGTCCGGTGCTGCTCGCCCTCACCGGCGACCGCGGCGGCCGCACCTGGCGGCTGGCCGACACCTGCGCGGCCTGTGCGGCGGCGACCAGCCATACCGCCGTGGTGCCGGACACCCTGCTCAGCTCCCCCCGGCCGCAGCCAGCGGCTCCTCCACGGTCTGCTGCGCGCACCGGACTGGGTACGGAGTTCGACGAGCGGGTGCGCGTGCGGGAGATGCTCACCTACCTCGGCGCCGCGCTGCCCCGGTTCACCTCCCCCGCCGCCCGGCTGCTGGGGCTGCAGTGCGCCCTGCGCGCCGACACCCGCGGGCACGTGCGGCTGCCGGCGGGCCTGCTGCGCGGCATGCGCCTGCGCGGGCACCGGGAGTTGTGGCAGGAACTGGCCCACGCCGGCTGGCTGGAGCCGCCGGATGTGAGGTCGCCGCTCATGCAGGTGCGGCTGCTCGATGCCGCGGTCCTGGACCAGGCACTGGGTCGCTGCGCCCGCCGCCGCGCCGCCCACTGGGCGCTGCACCCCGCCCCGTTGGCCCTGCCTCCCGCGCCGCCTGCCCTGCGGCTGACCGTCCTGGTAGTGGCCGCGCACATGTGCGCCAATGCCGCACACAGCGCCGACATGGACGTTCTCGCTCGCCTGTGCGGGCACTCACCGCAGCAGACCGGAGAGCTTCTCGACCGGCTGGTTGCCACCTGCACACTGAGAGCCTGGCAGCACAACCGGGAGACCGACGAGGTGTCCTGGCAACTGCCCCAACCCCGTGCACGAGCCCGCCCAGCAGTACCGTCCCGCAGATGCCAGGCGCCACTGCCTTGAGGCCGGCCTCGGGCCGAGAAAGGTCGCCTGAGAGGGAACAACCGGCTCCGCCGGTCCGTACCATCACTACGCCAAGGCACGTTGTTGCAGCGGTGGCATCCGTTCTGCGGCACCGTCGGCACTGGCCGCCAGGAACGCTGCCCGGTCAGGAACGGCCCACAGACGCCACCCTCACGGCCGCACACGAGGAAAGGTCAAGCACCATGTCCGAGAGCACGACCAGCACTACCGAACTGACATCGCAGTACATCGCCCGGGTGACCGACGACCTCGAACACAATCTCAAGGAACAGGAACGCGTCGGTGCGGAAATCACGGCCCTGCAAGAGCAGTTGACCGCCCTGCAGCAGGACCACACCGTGCTGGTGAACGTGCAGCAGGCGCTCGGCATCACCAAAGCACCAGCCGAGTCGGCAGTCACGCCCGAGAGCACCGCAGTGCCCTCCCCCCGGCAGAACCCCAGCGCCGAACCGAGCGGCAGGCGGAGGGCGAGGAAGGCCACCGCCGCGCAGGCAAGCCCGGCGGCCAGAAAGCCAGCCGCCAAGAAGCCCGCCGCCAAGACCGCACCTGCTGCCAAGACAACCCAGCCCACCCTGGTAGAACTCATCCGCCGCCACCTCACCGAGCAGAGCGAACCGCGCTCCGCCGCGGAAATCTCCGCCACGCTCGACCAGGCCCATCCCGAACGCGGCATCAAGACCAAGGTCGTACGCGTCACCCTCGAAGGACTCGTGGCCAAGAGCCAGGCTCAGCGCACCAAGCAGGGCTCCTCCGTCTTCTACACCGCGCCCGACGCGCCGGAGCCGGCAGTTGCGCCCCAGGCCGAGGAGAAGCCCGAAGGCACCGACAGCTGAAGCTGTGCCAGGCCCTCCAGCGTGACGCACACTTTTCAAGGCTCTCTGCCACTCGGCTCGTCGAGAACGGCTCAGAGCATCCCTGCTCGCCTGCGAGAACCCGTGCGCAGGCGCCCAACTGAGCCAGCGAGGCGATCAGGGGGAGGCAATGTTCCAGCAGCTCACGGACTTCGGCACAGACGCCGGCCACCTACGGCCGAGCCTGACCTTCGGCAGTGAGCAGGAGCAGAGGCTCACCCGGTGGAAGCGCCCCCGGAAAAACCGCCTGCAGGGTCGCGGCGACGCCAGGGCCCACGCGCTCCGCGTGGTGCTCGCCCGGTACGGGGAGGAACTCCCCTGAGCCGGCCAGCGGGGACGTACCCGGCCGTCTGCCACGCACAGTTGATCGAGCACTCAGGCGCAGATGCCGGGGCGCGCGGAAGGAACACCGCCCTGTCAGTAGTCGACGTCGAGGTAGTCGATGTCGGTGAAGTCGACCAGCAGGCCGTGCGCGCGCCGTCCGCGGTCCTTGAAGTAGATCTCCTGGAGCCCTTCGGCCACGATGTCCTGGAGCTGTTGCTCGGCGGCTCCGGCGGCATGTGCGTCGAAGAGCCGTGCGGCGTAAGCAGGCGGCAGGCCCTGGGTGATGGGCCGCAGACGCGGGTCGTCGGTGGTGCCCGGGGCGGCGGTGAATCCGAAGCGTGCCCGGGTGTCGATGACGATGCCGCCGGTCGTGGCGGCCTGTTTTTTTGCCCTCTCGCGCACGCGGGGCTGCCACCGCTTGCGGACCTCGTCGGCGAGCCGGTCCGCGAGGTCGCGGCGGGGCTGCTTGAGCTGTCCGGTGAGGTAGCGCTCGACGGTGCGCTGGGTGACGCCGAGCAGGTCTGCTGCGGCCTTGGTGCCCTTGGTCTGCTTGACCAGGTATTGCATCTGCTTCTGGGCCGACTTCGGCAGGGGGCGGGTGAAGTGTGCGGCGTCGGCCTTGTCGAGGCTGTCGGTGAGGATGCCCATCGGTGCCTACTCCCCCTCGTCCTGGCCGGAGACGGTGCCGGTCTTGATGTGCCGGGCGATGTTCACGTCCGGGCCGTGCTCCTCGAGCAGGCCCTCGGCCCACAGCACGCTCTGGGTGCCCTCGTGTTTGACCATCCCGGGTGAGACGCCGAGTCGGAAGCCTCCGGGCAGCGGCTTGCCGTCCTGGTAGGGAAGGAAGTCGAGGGGGCTGGGGCCGTCGGAGGCGTAGACGGCGCAGTCGGAGAGGATCGCGACCGGGTACAGGCCGGCGTGGTGGGCGAGCTTGAGCATCTTGCGGTGCATGTTGGTGCGGGCGCTGGCGATGACGGCGGCGCGGATGTCGGGGCGCCAGGTCGGGCGGGCGAGGGCGGGCCAGGGCTCGCCCGGCCGCCAGCCGCCGCTGCGGGCCCGCTCGCGCAGTTTGCCGATACCGCCCTTGACGGTGGCCTTGATGGCGCTGAGCACTGCGGCAAGGACGGGATCGGTGTGCTGGTGGGTGGCCATCGCGGCGAGGAACTGTTCCTCGGGCATGCCCGGGGTGATGCCGAGATCGGCCATGGTGGCGATGTAGGCGTCGCGCAGCCGGGTGTACCAGGCGTCCAGGTAGGGGCCGTGCTCGTAGCGCAGGTAGGCCTCGATAGGGGTGACCGGGTAGCCGAGTTCGACGGCGTAGGCGACGGTGGGGGTCGCGTACCAGGCCGGGCCCTGGGGCGGCTCGCCGTGCGGGGTGAATGGGCTGGGCAGTCGCTCGTCGAGACGGATGTGGGAGAGGTCGACCAGCCAGGAGCCGGGCAGTTTCGCGTCGAAGACCGGGCGGTGGACGTGGACGGGGGCGGACAGGCCGACGGTCAGCCTGTTGGCGGCCGCGGCGAAGGCCATGTTGACGTCGATGCCGACGACGTTGGGCTTCATGCATTCCTCGTCGGTCAGCGGCCTCGCCCACTGGTAGGCCTCTTCGTCCAGCACCTGGTCGGGGGTGCGCTGGTGGAAGCGGGGATACAGGGCGGCGACGGCCGGATGCCCGTCGGGGGCCTCGGGCGGGGCGCACTCCACCGGTTCACTCAGTGAGCCGGGCATCGGGCCGGACACCCACTTGCCGGTGGCGGGGTCCTTCACCGCGCGGGTGGGCGGGCGCAGTGCGGTCATCAGTTCCAGTCCGGTGACGGCGGTGGAGCCGCACGGGGTGAGCACGCGGCTGGCGTAGGTACCCAGCAGGCGGGCGAGTTCGGCCGGCGGCAGCTGGTCGGCCGTGCCCCACGATCGGGTGTCGAGGGCACCCCAGGGGACGACGGCGAACTGCACGCACTGGCGGCGCGCGCCGTCGGCCGTGCGGTAGACCCGCGCCCACGGGCCGAAGCCCCGCTTCGTCAGCTTCCACCAAGACGTGGTGAGTTGCTTGATTGCCGGGTGGTCGTCGGGCAGGCGCAGGCCACGCCGGTCCTCCAACACGGTCGGCAGACCAAGGCGTTGAACGGCAGAGGTGGTCAGCACGATCAGCGGGTCAGTGTCCTTGCCCGAGCGGTGCAGGCGCGCAGCACCCAGCTTCGCCTCGCCCAGCGCCCAGTCGACGAGTGCCGGAAGGTCGGTCAGCGGGCAGTCGAGCACCAGGCCGTCCGCGCAGTAGGCCGCGCCGTCGCCGTCCACGACGGCGAGCGGTCCGTGGGCGAAGCGCGCGTCCGCTGCAGGCGTGGCCGCTGTCTTCCTGGCCACCGGCGGGCGCGCGCTCACCGCCCGGACCGGGGTCGCCGGGCTTGCCGCGGGCAGGACGGGCGATGTGGGCGCATGCGGCTGCGAGATGGCGGATGGGCGGGTACGAGGTTCTAGCACCGAGTCGGAGGGCGGCTGGGGAGCGGGGAAGCGGTCAGCGAGGCCGTCGAGGAGACGGATGTAGGCGGCCCGCGCGGGAGGGCGCGGGTCGGTACGGCCTGCCTCCCAGCCGGTCACCGTCTCGCGTCGCACATCCAGCGCCTTCGCGACCTGGTCCTGGCTCAGGCCTGCGGCCTCGCGCAGCCGTTTGCGTTCGGCGGGGGCCGGCAGGGCATCGGGGGCCGCCGCCTGTTCCAGCAGGGCATCGACCGATGCGAAGAGCCCGTTCTGCTCATCAGACACGAGAGTCACCTCCACCCCCCAACCCTACATGGAACACACATCGGATCGCACGCCAAACACACATTGACTGTGTGGAGTTGGGGGACGGCGCACCGACGTCCGGACACTTCGTGGCTTCCTCTCGACGAAGCCTGAGCAGTCATCGGCGAGGTTTCATCGCCATGGCCAGTGGCGGGCGAAGCTCTCCTGTCATGACCGGCACGCCCCCGTCGCGGGCGCGGCACGGTCGCTGCCGCCAGCCTTTCGGACCACGCTGCAGCCGCGATCATCGCCACAGCATCGGCGGCACGCCCGGCGGTTCCGCTGCGGCTGCGGACTCTTTACCGGTGGCAGTGGCCGCCATCGGCGGGACCGGCACCAGTCCCAGTCCGGGACCTGCCGAAGCAGACGGTGGGCGGTGCGCTCGCTGACGTAGAGGGTGGCCGGGACAGCCCGCGCGACGTTCTCCTTCCTCGCCCGGGCCATCTCCTGCACGCGCATCGCCGTCCTCAGCCACTCGACGCGCTGGGCGCCTTCCGGGCCACCAACGTCCTACGGCCCGGGGTTGGTCCATCGCGACGCCAGCCCGGCATAGCGGGAAGCCCTCTCGTCTTGCGAGGGGAGGCATCCCCACGGGGTGTGCCGCAGGCCTGGTCCCCGGCGGAGTGCAGGACGATGGTGGGATGGACGAACAGAGCGCGGTGGCACCGGTGCAGATCCCTGCCCGCGCCCATGCGGTGGGGCCGGGCTGGCAGGAGCTCCTGATCCGCCTGCACCACCAGTTGTGCACGCTTGACCCCGGTTATGTGCTCACCGGCCTCAAGGAGAAGCTCGGCGGGTTGCGGGTTCAGGTGGAGGCAGAGGGGGCCGACCGTTCCTCGCTGCGTGACGCGGTGGCTGCGGCAGAGGCGGAGTCGGTGCGTACCTGCGAGTTCTGCGGCGCACCCGGCGGCGTCCGTACCCGCAACGATGTGCCGGGAGGCTGGCGCATGACCGTGTGCGACACCTGCCACGGTGCGTGGTCCGCCCACGACCTCATGATCATTCATGGTGCTGTGCGTGATCGACGCGGATGAAGCGGGCGTAGCCACCCATACGTTACCGCGCCCCCAACGGGTGCCCGGTTTGCCTGGGGGGCGACTGGTTTATGCCAGCGTTCGCGTCCATCGCATGTCGAGTGCTTCGAGAGCGTCGAGCTGTTCGCGGGTCAGACGGTAGGGCCGCAGACGTTTGTCAGAGATCCATTCCCCGAGGCGGAAGGAGCTGCCGCGGTCCCAGACGACCTGGTCGTAGGGGACGTTGAGGTGCTGATGAGCGCGCCAGTAGGCGTGGGCGTGGCGCAGGCCATGGGCGAAGGCGCGTTCGCTCTGGCTACGAGGCGGACGCAGCAGCAGGGCGAGCGGGTGGTGGAGCGGCAGGGCACCGAGGAGGTTGTGCTGAGCGGAGCTGAGGCTGGGCAGGACTTGGAGTTGCTTGTCGAGCCAATGCTCCAGCGGTCGGTCGTCGCTGTCGGGGGCGAGGTCGGGAAATGTCAGTTCGCCGCGGCGGGCGGCTGCGAGAGCGCGTGCGTAGATGCGCCGCCAGTGGCCGTGCTTGTCCCAGCCGGCGTTCCACCAGGGGTTGATCTCGGTGAGGGCCCGCTGGTAGCAGTAGGGCAGTTGCCCCCGGCGGGCCTTGTTGCGGCATGTGTTGATCCAGCGGCCGAAGTCCATGCCCCGGAAGCGTTCCCCCGGGACGGGCGCGAGGTGGCCGTGCTGGGCGTGGTAGGCGCGGGCGATGTCCAGCCGGTGCTCGATGCTGGTGCGGGGGTGTTCCCAGATCATGCCCAGCGCGTCGAGGGCTTCGATGCGTTCGGGTTTGAGGCTGTGGTTCATGCGCAGGGAGCGCTGGTTGCCCAGCCACCAGCCGAGATAGAAGCGGTCGGGGCCGCAGTAGCTGCTGGGGACCTTCAGGTGGCCGTGTTGTTCGCGGTAGCGCCGTGCGCTTTCGAGGCCGAGTTCCCAGATGCTGTTGTGGGGGTCTTCGGCGTACAGGCTGAGCAGGGGGATGAGTTCGTCGGCGCGTTCGGGGCGCGCCACCGGGTGCAGGGGGTCGGTGGGCTTTGGGTGGCGGAGGTAGAAGACGCGGTGGAAGACATGCTCGTCGTAGAGCTTGAGGGCGGACAGGACCTGTTGCAGCAGGTAGAAGCGGGTGCCTTTCGCGGCGTCGGCGAGGTCCTGGCCGGGGGCCTTGTAGACGGGGATGATGATGTGGGCGACTTTGGTCTGGCCGGGCAGCGGGCGCAGGGCCCGGCCGACGGCCTGGACGATCTGGTAGGTGCTGGTCTTGGGGCTGGTGAACAGGACGGAGTCGATGGCGGGGACGTCGACGCCTTCGGCGAAGATCATGCAGTTGGTCAGGACGGCCCGCAGTGGCTTTTTGTCGCTGGAGGTCAGGGATGCTTCTTTGAAGGCGCTGACCTGGGTGAGCCTCTCGTAGCGGCTCTGTTCGCAGTTGACGGTGCCGACCTGGAGCGGGCCCTGCATCCGCTTGGGCATCAGGGCAGCTGTCTCGGGGAGGGTCTCGGCGAAGACCTCGGCGGCTTTGATCCGAGGGGAGAAGACCAGGACGCGTCGTAGGTCGTAGTCGTGCATGGCGCGCAGCAGGGCGACCTCAGCGGCCGCCATGCGTAGGCCTTCGGAGTCGGCGGCGAGCATCGGATTGCGGTTGAGGATGGCGCGCAGGTCGGCGTCTTCCACCTCGATGGCGACGATGCGGTAGTCGGCCAGCAGCCCCTGGTCGATGGCGTCGGCCAGGGAGAGGCGGAAGACGACCGGCCCGTAGAGGTTCAGGTCGTCCATCGACGCGACTTCGATGTTGACTGGGAGGTCCTGGCCCGGGCTGGACTCGAAGTTGCGGGGGGTTGCGGTGACGAAGAGCCGGTGGTGGGCGAAGATCTGCTGGCTGTTCAGCAGCAGCGCCCAGGGTTTGGCGAGGTTGCCGGCCGTGCGGTGGGCCTCGTCGCAGACGAGCACGTCCCAGGGCGGCATGTGGAACAGCCGGTGGGCGTCGGCGATCTTTCGCAGCGAGTGGTAGGTCGCGAAGACGCTGACCGGGCCGTCGGCCTGGGAGATCTCTGCGGCGAGTGCGGCGGGGGTGGTGACGGCGGTCAGGATGCCGCGCAGAGCCGGGTCCTTGGGCAGGTCCGGATCTCCGCTGAGGGCGAGGTATCGGCCGGGGCGGCCTTCTTTGTGCCACTCGCGTGCGGTCTGCTCGAGCAGTTCCAGCGTGGGCACGACGTTCACGGAGGTGCCTGTGGGCGCCATGTGGTGCACAACGTTGAGGGCGATGAAGGTCTTGCCGCTGCCGCACGGGGAGTCGATGCGGCAGCGGGGCGCGCCGAGGAGGAACTCGGTGACGCAGTTGTCGACCGCCTGCTGCTGGAACGGGCGCAGTGGGGTGCGCAACCGGAGTAACTCGGCCATAGCCGTGCTCCTTTCGGGTTTTTGAGGCAGTCAGGACTCCCTTCGAGGGTGGAAGGGGGGCCTGCCGTCCTGCAGTGCGCAGACGCCCGCACTTCACTCGAACGGGTGACTGGGACTTGCGGCCGTGCGCGGTCGGGACTGTGATGCGGAGGTTTCGTTGCACGCAGGGTCCGACCGGGCGGCATGCGGCCGGTCTGCGGCGCGTGCGGTCCTGGTGGGTGGCGTGGGAGGTGTGATGGCAGACAGGGCGGGCGTATGGGGACCGCGCCTGCGGCTGCGGGTCCCCGTGCCGCGCCTGGCCGACGAGTCGACCGGCTCGTTCGTCAATCGCCTGGCGCACGCCCACGAGTTGGAGCTCGGGGATCTTTTGGACCGGGTGGGTACGGGCCGCCAACCGGTCAGTCCGCGTCTGCCGGCCCTGGCGGAGCTGTATGTCAACCGGGCGGCACTGGATCATCTGGCGGTGCTGTCCGGCCGGGCGCCGCACCGGTTGCAGTTGGCCCTGACCAACCTCCAGGACCGTTTTCTGCTGCCGGGAGATGATCCGGCGCGCTGGCAGTGGCCGTTCGAGGTGCGGGAGGGGCATGTGGTGCGTTGCTGCGACCTGTGCGCCCTTGCCCGGGGCGTGCGTGAGGCGGCGTGGCTGGTGTGGCCGGACCAGTGGCGGGTGTGCCTGCGTCACCGGCGATTCACGGACGACCACCGCGGCCAGGACCCGCACGTGGTGCGGCTGGAGGGGCTGCCGGAGGTGGTGCGTGCGCACGCCGATCGGTTGCGGCTGGAGGGCCGCTTCGGCGCGGCGGGAGCGGAGCTGTTCGCCGACGGCTTCCAGGTGGTGGCGCGCTGGTGGGAGCGTACGCCGGACCTGTGGAGCTGGACGCAGCGAGCCTGGAGGGTGGGCCTGGAGGCGCGGGAGCTGCGCACCGGCCCACTGGTGATCTATCCGGAGGCCGTCCAGCTGGCGCGGGAGATGCTGCGCTACGAGCAGCGCGGCGAGCGCACGCGTGCCGCGCGGGCGGTGTGGGTGGGGGAAGTGCAGCAGCTGATGGCCGGCTGGGGGCTGGAGGACGTGGACGGCTGGGACGAGCTGGCGCAGTGGCTGGATCACCACGCTCAGCCCGCTGCGGCCCCGTTCGCCGACGGTGCCGGTGGAGCCGATCGGCGCCGTCGGCGGGTGCTGGCCGTGGGGCACAGCCGACTCGCCGAGTCGTCCGGCTCGTTGCGCGAGCGCTCCTGCATGGTGTGAGAACTGACCTTCGTGAAGGGCGAGTTGATCCGAAGCGAGAGCCGGGGGTTCGTCAAGCAGGCATCACCCGTTCGAGTGACGCCCGCTTCGGTGCGCTGACCACTGCGGGCGGGAGACGGCCAGGCTGGCGCCACGGCCTGGCCTGGTTCGGGGCGCCGACTCCGGCCGGGAGACGAGGGAGGCTCCGGTGCGTGAGGTGAAAGCGTGGCATCTCGACGACGACGGCCGCTTGGTGTGTGTCGCACCCGAGGCGCTGTGGGGGGTGGCGCTGGAGGAGCGCCAGCCGCCCACGGACCCGGTCGCCTACCACGGCCGGCAGGGCAAGCTCACCGACTGGTGGTCGGCGACGACGGGCGCGCTGGTGGTGTGCGGGTCCAAGCGGCGCACCTATGTGGCCACCGAGCTGGACTTCGATCCCGCCATCAGCCGGTTCGCCGGGGAGCCGGTCGAACTGCACTGGGAGCAGGGCCGCATCCGGCACCGGTGGCGGCCGGACTTCATCGCCCTGACCCGCGACCAGCAGCGGCAGGCCGTGGTGCTAGCCCCGCACCGGATGGGCCCGCAGTGGCGCGAACGCCTGGCCGCCCTGCGTGAGGTTGCCGCTCAGGCCGGCTGGGACGTGTGCGTGCGAGCGGTGCCGCACGGGGTGCGGCGGGAGAATCTGCTGCTGGTGGCGGACTTCCGGCAGCCTGCTGTCTGCGATCAGGCGCATGAGCGGGCTCTGCTGGCCGCGTTTCGGCGGCCGCGCCCGCTGCAGGAGGGCGTCGCGGCGAGCGGCGTGCCCGAGTTCCTCGGCTTCGACCATGTGTACCGGTTGATCTGGCGCCGTCTTCTGGACATCGACTGGGGTCGGCCGCTGCTGCCCTTCTCCCCGGTCTGGGCGGCGAGGGGGCGGCGATGACGGGCAAGGTGTCGGGCTGGTTCGAGACCGACCGGGTCTGCCTGGGGGATATGGTCCGCTGGCGCGGTGGCGTGTGGGAGGTCAGCGCCTTCAAGGGGCGGCAGATCACCCTGCGGCCGCAGTCGGGTGATGTCGCGCCGGTGGACACGCTGTGGCGGGAGGTGGAAGGCGCCCCGGACTTCGCTGTCCTCGACCAGAACGGGCAGGACGTGGCCCGCAGGCATCTGCCCGCGCTGGGTGAGCTGCTGGAGGCCGCCACCCCCACAGAGCGGGAGAAGGCACTGTGGTGGCACGAGCACATGAAGGAACTCCAGACCGGTCTGCGGCCCGGCTGCACGACGGCACGTCCCGGCTACGACCCGGACACCACAACGTTCAAGCAGCGCTGCCAGGCCAAGTCGGCTGAACTCGCAGCCGCGGGCATCGAGTTCAGCTGGCGGGCGCTGGATGACCGGCGCCGCGCCTGGAAGGCCGCCGACGAGAATCCGCTGGTGCTGCTGTACGACGGCCGCAGGACCCGCACCCCCGACCCGGGCGGCCGCACCGACAAGCGGGTCATCACGCTGATGCACGAGGTCACCGCCCGCCACGCCCGCGAGTCCGGCGGACGGGTCAACCGCGTGTACGAGGACGTGGAAACCCTCATCCATCAGCGCTACCGCCGGGAGCTGGAGGATCCCCGGGAGGCGGAGCGGCTGCTGCTGCCCCGCTCGACGTTCTACACCCGGATGCAGGAGCTCGGGCTGACCGAGCAGCTCAAGAAGACCACGCGCCGGCGCTCACGCCAGGACAGCAAGCCGCAGCGCCCGTACACGCCGTCGGTGGCGCTGCGGCCGGGTCAGCTAGTGCAGATCGACACCTCCCCGCTGAAGATCAAGTTGATCGGGGACGACGGCCGTGCCGTCTCGGCCGAGCTGACCGCCGCGATCGATGTCGCCTCCCGCTCCTGCATGGCCCTCATGATCGTTCCTACGGTGACCGGGGAGGGGCCGCCCGGCAGGCGTATCGGCGGCCGCGCCACCAAGGCGTTCGATCTAGTGCTGCTGCTGGCGCAGTGCTTCGCCCCGCTGCCCATGCGGCCCGGCTGGGACCCGCTCACCGCCGCCCGCAACTCGGCCCTGCCTTACGGCCAGCTGTGTGCGGCCGACGCCCGCTTCGCCGAGGCCGTCGCGGCCCGCCCGGTCATCCACCCGCGGACCATCGTCATCGACCAGGGCAGCCCGTATCTGAGCGATCACTTCAAGATGGTGTGCAGCTTCCTGGGCATCAGCATCGAATACGCGCGCAAGGACACGCCCACCGACAAGCCGCTGGCCGAGGCCTTCTTCCACGGCTTCGCTGACACCTTCGCCCAGTACGTGAAGGGGTGGACGGGCCGCAGCTTCGAGCAGCGCGGCTACGGCATCGAACGCCAGCGCCTGTTCAGCATCAACCAAATGCAGGCGGCGGCCGAGGAATGGGTGGCGCTCGACTACCAGCAGCAGCCGCACGAGGGGCTGCGCAGCCCTCTGTATCCGGGGATGGTGCTGTCCCCGAACCAGATGTACGACCTGCTGGTGGCGAGCTACGGCTATCGGCCGAGGCAGCTGACGGCCGAGGACAACCGGAAGCTGCTGGTGCCGGCGTGGGTGACGGTCACCGACAAGGGCGTCCAGATCGACAACCGCACCTACCGGTCCCTCGATGGGCGGCTGCGGGGCCTGGAGGGTCTCGACTCCGGGCTCGCGCACAAGAACGGCCGGTGGGAGGCCCGCTACAACCCCTACTACCCCGACGTCGCCTGGCTGTATGACCATCGGCTGAGCGGCAGGTGGATCCCGGTGGAGTTCCTCTACCGGCATATGCTGGCCGACCTGCCGTGGACGCACTATCACTGGCAGGACGCCGCCGAGGAATGGGCGCTGGGCGGAGGCAGCCGCGAGGCCGAGGTAGCTATCACCCTGGCTGTGAAGGAACGCCACCGCCGCACCCGCCGCGGGCCGACCGCCCGACAGGCGGCCGAGCCCCGCCTGCCGTTCCGCGGCGTGATCCGCCCCGAGACCGTCGACGCCTCCGACTCCGCAGCGCCGGCCACGCCAGTAAACCCCGACACCGTTCCGGCCGCCCCCTCGCTGCCCATACCGGCCCGGGACGTCTCCAACGGCCGCTACACCCTGCCCTCATTTGCCCCGGCCGACTCCGAGGACGACCCGCCGCCTGCCGGCACCGCTGCGCCCGCATGAACCCGCGTCCCGCTTCACCCACCGAGGAGAGCTGATGAAGACCACCGTGCCCGCCGCATCCGATGCTCGGGCCGAGATCGCCCACCTGGTGCGCACCACGCCGCCCCTGCCCTCATGGATCTTCTCTTGGGAAGGCTGGGACCGATATGTGCGCACCGAGTTCGCACCGCCCGACCTGCTGGACTGCGCTCCCGCGGACATGGAAGTCGACGAGGACGACCCGCGGGTGGACTACCACCGCCATCTGCTGATGATCGACACTGCGTTCCTGAAGGACTGTCTGCTGCGGGCCCGAGGCACCTTCGGTGTCAACGGCAACCGGTACGAGGGCCTGCTGGACATGGTGATCGACGGCCCGGCCGGCACCGGCAAGACGTACCTGCTGCGGCTCATCGGCCGGGAGTTGCAGCGCAGGGTCGAAAAGCACTTCGACGACCGGGTCCCGGTCGTGCACATCACCGTCCCGCACGACCCGGAGAACGAACTCAACTGGATATGGGAGATCGCTTCCTTCCTTGCTCTGACACCCGAGCCCAAGAGCGAGGGGGAAGCCCGTCAGCTGCGCCGCATCCCCGACCTGTCCCTGCCCGTGCGCACCGTGTTGGAGCGCAAACAGACCCGCCTGCTGCTTGTCGACGACATCCAGCGGGTCTCCCCCGGCCAACTCGGCCCGATCCTGCACTACTTCGACTTCCTGCGCACCCGGCTGGGCATCACCACCATCTTCTGCGGTACCGGCGCGACCGACATCGTCCATGCCGCCCGCAACGGCTGCGACCGCCGCGACGAGGCGCTGTGGACCGCCCAGCAGCGGCTGCAGCCCAAGGCCAGCGCCGCCGGGCTGAGGGCGGCAGTGGCCAAGGAACAGAAGGTGCGCAGCCTGCTGCCGGTCACCTGGGTAGACCCACTTCCCTGGAGCGACGACTCCGAGGACCAGGCCCCCTTCCTGGCCGTGCTCAAGGGCTACGAGAAGAACCTGCGCATGCGCAAGCTGAGCAAGGATGCCCTCATCCAGCACGCCAAGTACCTGCACGACCGGACCGGCGGCTACTTCCTCTACCTGTCCCAGCTCATCTGCGGCGCCGCCGTCGCCGGGATCCTCGACGGCACCGAGGACATCACCCTTGAGCACCTGGAGGCTATCCGCATCGGCCGGGAAGAGGTCCTGCCCGGGCACTGACCACCCGTGAGCACCGGGCGGCACAGGCCACAACCGCCCTCGCGTCAGCACCGTTTCGCCTGCACCCCTCTCGAGGATCGAGCCCGCTATGAGCGTGGACCGGACCGGCATCCAGGACGTGCATGCCCTGTGGCTGCAGACACTGGACTTCCTTCACTACAACGCGCCCCAACTGTGGGCGGACATGCTGCAGCAGGAGGGCGTGACGTTCTTGATGCCGCCCGCCGTGGCGGCGCTGGAGCGGGTGCAGGATCAGGCTGCCGCCCTGGCCAACGCGGAAAGCCGCCGGCTGCGCAAAGCGGACTTGTTCTACCTCACCCGGGAAGCCGCCGAGAGCGTCGCCAGGCTGACGGGTATCCCGTGCATCGCCCAGATCGCCAGCATTGTGCCCTCGCCGTCCGGACTGATGGTGTGGGAAGAGCCGCCGGTGAGCATCGAGAGGGGGGTGGTGCTGCGGGCCGTCTCCTGGGGGCCTTCCTACGATGGCGGCACCTGGTGGTCCTGGTGGACGGATACGGCAGCCGGTGTGCGCGCCGGCATCGCCGAGCCGACCATGCTGATGATCCACGGAGGGCTGGCCTTCCACGAGGAAGTCTACGCCGAGCCCGACTTCTGGCCGGTGCAGGCCGATGACCCCTCTCTGCCGGAGCACCTGCAGTTCCGCGCCCTGCTGTTCACGTGGATGGCGATCTCCTGCGGTCTGCTGGTGTACCGCGAGTCCGTGGGCCCCAGCCAGGACATCTGCGGGCATCTGCGCCGCACGGGTGTGGAGTCCCGGGTGGTGCACCGTGTGATCCCGGCCAGCGGCAGCGACCGGCCGGGGCTGGCGCAGATCCTGCGCCGCCAGCTCCAGCTGGACGGAAGGGTCATCGAGGAGCGGCCCTACCCGGGGTACCTGCCGGCGCAGTTGGCGCCGTGGCACGTCTATGTGCCGGGTCTCGGGCACCGCCTGATCGTGGAGATCCCTTCGCTTGAGCCCGGGCAGACCGCGGTTCCCACGCTCGGTGCCGGAAGGAGGGTCGGCAACCTCGCGTTCGCGCCGGTCAGGGCGGTGTTGCGCCAGGGCTGGCAGTTTCATAACGGCTATGTGCAGTCCCCGCTGCACTACGATCCAGAACTCGGGCTCCTCACCGATCCTTACGATGACGAGTTCTGACCGCATGAGACACCCCACGGCACCCGTGACCGCTGTCTCGGGCAGCTACCGGGCCGGTCCTTTCCCCACAGACCAGCCCCCGCCTGCCGGAAGCGAGGGTGGTCTTGCCGACGGGCATCACCAGGCACGGCGCTGTTGCGGATCGGCTTCGGGGACGACTACCTGCAGCGCCTGGTGATGTACGTGGCGTTCCTCCTGGATGCCCGGTTCGCGGCTCATGTGGTGCTGGGCCCGGCCCACGGCAGCCGGCACTCCTGTGGCGCGGGCCGTCATCTGCGCTGACCGTTTTGGTTTACGACGAGTTCTGAACGCTGCACCAGACAATGCCCACTATTATCCGATGATCGCTATTACTCAGAGTGATATGCCGGGGATGGGGGCGAGCGGTGTACGTGGCCGAGGTGCTGGTGGAGCGGTTCCGGTCGTGTGAGCGGGTACAGATTCCGCTGCGGCCGGAAGTGACGGTGTTGGTCGGGGAGAACAACGCGGGCAAGTCGTCCGTGATCGACGCGCTCCGGCTGCTCACGGACCCCCTGGACGGGCGGCGCGTGCGGTATTTCGAGGAGTCCGATGTCCTCACCACCGCGGCCGCGCAGGGCGGCCCCAGCCTGCAGCTGGACGTGGCCGGCATCGGCCCGCGGGAAAGCGGCGCGTATTTGGAGGCGCTGCTGCCCCTGGGGGCTCCTGACAGCCGGACCGCCCGGTGGCAGGTGTCCTGGACACCGCCGCAAACGGGCGGGCGGCGTGGAAGCACCGTCTGGGCGCAGGGCGCGGGCCTTCCGGTCACGGGGGACCCTCCGGCGCGGGGTGGTGTGCGGCATGTCTATCTGCCAGCGCTGCGCGATGCCGAGCGGGAGCTGGCTTCGGCGGGCGGGGATCGGGTGCGGATGATCCTTCGCGGGCTGCTGGGCGATGACGAGCAGGTCGATGCCTTCGTGGAGCGGATCGGCACCGAGCTGAAGAAGGTGGCTGCGGACTCGGACGTGGTCAAGGTCAGCGAGAAGATCAACGAGCCGCTGCAGGATCTGACGGTCGGCGCGCATCCCCAGGCGAGTGAACTGGCCCTGGCCGAGCCGACATTCGCGTCGATCGCCCGGTCGCTGCGCATGCTGCTGGGTGATGTCTCCGCCGCGCCGTTCCCGTTGTCGGCCTCGGGGCTGGGTTACGCCAACACCCTGTTCATCGCCACGGTGATGGCCGAGCTGGACGCGGCGGCGGAGGCGGATCTGACCGTGCTGCTGGTCGAGGAGCCCGAGGCGCACCTGCATCCGCAGCTGCAGACCCTGCTGCTGCGTTACCTGCAGCGGCGGGCGCGCGCCTCGCGCCGGCAGCCGTCGGGGGACCCGGCTGAGCCGGCCGGGCATCTGCAGGTGGTGGTCACCACCCACTCCCCCATCCTGTCGGCCGCGGCGAGCGTTCAGGACCTGGTGGTCATGGCGCGCTGCCCGGGTGAGTTGTCGGACGGCTGGCAGGCGCGGCCTTTGCCCATTCCCCGGCTGCAGTTGAGCCCGGACCGGGTGCGGCATCTGGACCGCTATCTCGATGCCACGAAGAGTGCTCTGCTGTTCGCGTCGCGGGCGATCCTCGTGGAGGGTATTTCCGAGCTTCTGCTGCTGCCGGCTCTGGCCGAGCGGGTCCTCGCCGCAGACGAGGGCGCCGATGCGCCGGCGAAGCGGGAGGCGTTCGAGGCGGTGGAACGGTTCTTCGGCACCACCCGGGTGATCGTGGACGGGGTCGGGTTCGAGGTCTATCTGCGGGTGCTGCTGGCGCCCGTTGACGGCATCTGTCTGGGCCGGCGGGTTGCCTTGATCACCGACACGGACGTGGCGCCCGATCAGCCGGAACCACCCCGGCTGCAGTCGCTGCGGAAGCTGCCGCGCGGCTGGCATTCTCCTGGCGAGCTGCACCTGGCCGCGGCGCCGAGGACGCTGGAGCCGGCCCTGTGGGCGGAGAACAACATCACCGCCTTGCGGGCGGCGTTCCTGCGCTGCGCGCCGCACTCGCAGGACCGCTGGGAGCAGGTCGTTGAGGCGACGGATCCCGCCCTGGCGTTCGGGGAGCTGTTCGTCCCGAAGACCAGCCGGACCGTCACCGGAACGGACGGAGAAATCCTGAAGGGCACCGAGATCTCCAAGGGCCGGTTCGCGCAGGAACTCGCCGACGTGCTGGCCGATCGGGTGGTGCCGTTCACGGTGCCCGAGTACCTGGCGGGTGCCATCCGTTTTATCACCGCCCAGGACACGAGCACGCCTGCAGTGGGCGCGCCATGACGACGCCTGAGCAGAGGGATCCGGTGCGGGCCGACGCCGAGAAGCAGCAGCAGGCCGCCATGGCCGTGGCCGCGCCTGCCTACGTGGCCGCCTGCCCGGGTGCGGGCAAGACGCATGTGATCACCAACCGGCATCTGCAGTCGCCCCGGCGGCGGCTGCGTAAGGGGCGGGCACTGATCTCGTTCACGCGGGTGGCGCGGGATCAGATGGCCCGGCGCTGCCGCTCGGCGGGCCGCGCCGATCTGGTCCAGGCGCCGCACTTCATCGGCACGCTCGACTCGTTCCTGTGGGAATTCCTGGTCAAGCCGCGGCGGGCGGCCGAGCCGGCGCCCCGTCTGCTGGAATCCTGGGCGAGCATCAAGGCCCCGGTGCAGGGCACGGACCGGGAGATCAACCTGCACCGCTTCCCCATGACGATAGATCCCTCCCACAACGAGGCGCGCGAGGCGGTTGCCTGGGACAAGCTCGACTACGACACCCGCCAGCTCCTCAAGGACAGCTCCTACAGCCGCGCGCAGTGGGAGAAGAAGATCTTCGAGACCCGCAAGTCGTGGTGCGACGAAGGCTATTTGACCGGGCACGAGGCGCGGGTCCTGGCCCTGTGGAACCTGCGCCACGCCAAGACCGCCGCCGCTCTGCTGCCCCCGCTGCTCTCCCGGTTCGCGGAAGTCGTCGTCGATGAGGCGCAGGACTGCTCCGCCGCCGACCTGGCGATCCTTCAGCTGCTGCACGACGCCGGCTTGCCGCTGGTCCTCGTCGGTGACCCGGACCAGGCCATCTACGCCTGGCGCGGCGCCGAACCCCAGGCTCTCCAGTCCTTCGCCGCTCAGCTCTCTCCCGCCCCGCACCGCCTGACCGGTAACTGGCGCAGCTCCCCCGTCATCTGCCGGCTCGCGTCCACCCTGCGCACGGGGCAGCGGCCGCCGGACACCTCCGTGGTGCGCGACGACGACATCCCCGTCCTCGTGCTGCCCACCCGGTTCGCCGACTCCGGCAGCCGGCACCTGCACGCCCCGACCGGTGCCGGCATCGTCGACGCCTTCCGCACGCTGGCCGAGGAGTACGCCGTCCCGGCCAAGGACTGCCTGGTGACCGCCTACAAGTACGCCACCTTGCCGGGCATCACCCGGGAGAAGCCCAACACCAAAGCCATCACCAGCCTGGCCTGGGCCCGCACCGTCACCCACACCCCGGACGCCAGCGGCGACGACCTCGCCCGGGCCTGCGCGGTCGCCGTGCGCGTCCTGTTCGGCTACTGGTACCCGGGCCAGAGCGGCGGCCCCGACCGCATCATGACCGGCCACCGTCTCTCGGCCGGACAGGTCAACCGCACGGCGTTCGCCTTCCTGCACAGCCTGCCTGCGCCCCACCGGGAATGGGGGCCGCAGGTCTGGCAGGCCATGAAGGCCTGGCCCCCTCTGCCCGGGGCTGCTCCGCAAGGCGGCAGGGGCCGCCCCGCCGGAAAACCCACCGTGTCGCGCCTCCAGGCGGCCACCGGTATCCACACCAACATCGTCCACCAGCTCAAGGGCGATGAGGCAGACGGCGTCCTGCTGTTGCTGCCCGATGCCAGAAGCGTCCAGCGCTGGGCCACCGCAGACCCGGCCACCGACGAGGTCCTGCGCGTCTGGTACGTCGCCGTCACCCGCGCCCGCCGCCTGGCCGCCATCGCCCTGCCCCAGGAGGAGACCGATGCACTGGCCCAACTCCTGGCCGGGTACCACGTGCCGCTCCGCGTCGCGTGAGCCCTGATGCGCTCGGCCAGCACGCGATGCAGATCATTCGCGCCCCGGGCCCCGCGAGCACGGGTTACTCAAGTCGTGCTCGCACAGCGAAGATCTCCTGTGCCTGCACGGCATGGATGAGCGAAGTGAAGTCTCCGGTCCACAGGCCCAACACCACTACCGAGCCGGCACGTTCGGCCGCGTCGATCCACTCGCTCGTCGCCTCGGTAGGATGCTCCACGGAACCGAGGACCAGGCTCTGCCCACCGTCGCCCCGGCGTACGCCCCAGGGGCGCAGTGTCGCCGAATGCTGCTGCAGGACCCAGGCGCTCACGTCAGGCAGCGTGTCCCACGCATAACAGGGGAAGCCATAGCGTTCGGCGAGTTCCTGGATGCTGCCGCTCATGTCCGGTGACGCGAGAGTGAGGGCCGGGAACGGTCCGTGCGGGGTAGGGACGAAGCCAGTGCGGCCGACCCGGTAGAGCGGCGGCGGTGCCGGGGCCAGATTGATGATCATGGAGGTGAGGTCGGCCCCTGCCAACGTCCTGCCGCCCCCGCCCAGATGCGGGACCACCATGGTCCAGATGCTGATCAGGTCCTCGAGGAGGTTCTGGCGCTCGACCGCCCCCAGACCAGCAGTGAAGACATAGGTGTACGGGTGGTGTGCGTGCGGCTGGACCTCTTCCCAGAAGACATGGGTGACGGTGGAGAACTCCCGGTTCGGCACCAGCGGCAGGGAGGCGGCCAGCACGGCCAGGACCAGTGAGTCCCCCAGCATCAGCCGGGCCATGGCGGAGGCCCGGCACGGGTCACAGTCAGCCAGCCCGGCGCCGATGGCCGCAGAGGCGGCCGCCATGTCGGCGGTGTGGGCCACTCCGAACGGTGCGCCACTGACAGGCACCAGTGTGGGGGCGGGGTGAGTGTGCAGGGTTCCGGCATTGGCGGAGGTGTAGGACGATCCGGTGTTCTGCGCGGTACGCCGGGCCCGGCGCTTGCGGGCGTGATCCTTGCTCATGGCATGGCCTCGTGTTCTGCGCTCCGGGCCCATGATCCGGGTGCGCGGAAGGCGGGCACATGCGGATCTGCTGATCGCTCTGAACAGCTCTGGTGGTGCGCGCAGTTGATGCAGCCCATGCCGTGCACGAAGCCCGGGCACCTTTGCCGGTGTGGGGCTGTTCATGGGCCAGCCCCGGCTTGGGTCGATGCGCTCGACCTCTATTGAGGCTACTCCCGCCACAGGGGCTGGGGGGTCTGATTCGAACCGTTCGCTGCGGCAGCGGCGATCGTGTACGCCGGTGCGGTTACGCCCTTGCGGTGAGCCAGGCGTGGACGAGAGGGACGCGGCGGTGGGCTGCCTGGGGGCGGAGCCTGTACCAGCGCTGGATGAGCCGTCGCGGCGTGCGGCCCTCCCTGCCGGTACCGCGATGTTGGGACAGTCAGGTTTCCCGGAGGTGGTCGGGCCTGCCGCCCGCTGTTCGGTCGGCGTCTGCCGGGTGGCGGAGGAGCACCGTCGTGGACTGTCGCGTTGCTCATCCCGCAACTCCCGGGCGTTGCACAAGCATTCACATCATGGTGTCGGCCCGGGGCCGCTGCGACCTGCCGGGCCGGCCGCGCAGATCATGCCGTCGATCGCAGGTGCGGGTCCCCTGGGGCCGCGCGCCTGCCGCCTTGATCGGATCGCTGGGGCGGCCGGTGGCCGGTTCCCCTCATCGGTCTTTCAGCAGAGGGCTGTTGGCTGTGACGGAGCCCACCAGGAAGCCGAATCAGCCCCGGAATATTCCGTGTTAATGTTTTGAGGTCTGATCTGAGGTGGTGGGGTGTGATGGCGTCCGGTGACCTCCAGGCGCATCCCGGCATGCTCGCGCTCGCGCGCGAGTCGCGGGGCATGACGCAGGTCGACGTGGCCGCCGCCATGACCAAGGCCGCGCCTGCCGGGGCCGCGGTGGTGTCCCAGGGATACGTCAGCCGCGCGGAATCGGGACGCCTTGTTGTCGCCGACGACCGTCTTCAGCTGTATGCCGCCGCCCTGGGCTACCCAGTAGACCTGCTGTGCCTGGATCCCCGGGTGAGCGGGGTGGGGGTGGGACTGATCCACCACCGTAAGAGAGCCTCTCTGTCGTCCTCGGCGCTGCGCCGCATCCACGCCCAACTCGCCCTGGTGCGGCTGCAGGTGACGGGCCTCGTGCAGGCCGCCGCGGCAGCGGACGTGCCGCACCGCTTCTCCCGCGTGCTCCTGGACGACTTCACGACGGCCAAGGATGCGGCCCGCCAGGTGCGCCGCGCCTGGGGCCTGCCCAGGGGCCCGGTGGCGGATGTGATCGCCGCGATCGAGGAGGCCGGCGGCCTGGTCGTGATGCGGAGTCTCGGCAGTGAGCTGCTGGACGCGGTCAGTCAGTGGGACGACCCCCAGGTCCCGCTGGTCCTGGTCAACGACCACGCGCCGGGCGATCGTTGCCGCTTCAGTGTCGCGCACGAGCTGGGCCATCTGGTGATGCACCCCGCGCCCGGCACGTCGAGCGAGCAGGAGAAGCAGGCCGACGCGTTCGCCGCGGAGTTCCTGATGCCCGCTGCCGATATCCGGCGGGCGTTCGCCGACGGTGTGGACTTGGCGCGGCTGGCGGAGCTCAAGCGCGTCTGGCGGGTGTCGATGAGCGCGCTGCTGCGGCGCGCGCTCACCCTGAACGCCATCACCGAATGGCAGTACCGCACGGTGATGGTGGAGATGTCGGCGCTCGGCTACCGCACGGCCGAACCGGTCGAGGTGGAGCCGGAGCGGCCCACGCGCGTCCCGGCACTGGTGGACATCCTGTTGTCCGACCTGGGCCTGGCAATCGACGAGGCGGCCGCATGCTGCCGCCTGCTGCCCGAGGACTTCAAGCGCCTGTATGTGGCAGGCGACCGCTCGTTATCCCCTGAGCCGCTTCGAAGGTGAGGCCATGATCGACCCGTCTGCTCCGCTGCCGCGTCCGCGCTCCGATCTCACCGAGCCTCCCGACGCGCCGCAGGCCCTGTCCGGTGCGCTGAGCGTTCTGCAGGGGCGCATGCTGCTGCAGGTGTCTCCTGCCCGTGTCGGTTATCTGCGCGGACAGCTTGATGCGGGCCGCAGCGGGCTGGTGCTGTGCGGGAAGAACGCGCTGCGCAAGGCGAAACGGCTGCGCGAGGAGGAACACTTCGGCGGGCCCCTGCTGGTCGATCCGGCTGTGTACGAGGTGCGGGCGGCAAGCGAGGAGGAGCCGTTCCCGCCCGCGTCGGAGGAGACCTTCGCCTTCGACGATCCGCTCGAGGTGTCGCTGGCGGAGCAGCGGGCGGCCGGCGTTACCGCGCCGGTGACCCCGACCGGTTACATCCACGCCGAGGACTCCGATGCACTCAAGGCGGCGGTGCGGCGGGTGGCCGACCTGGACGATGCGCAGGTCGTCTTCGCGGCGCCGGTCGATGTGGGCTGGCTGCGGGAAGAGGACGCGGTGCGGCAGCTGATCGCCTGTCTGCGGCTGGTGAAGGGGCCCAAGGCGATCATGCTGGGCGGGCAGATGGACCCTCTCGCGCGTCATGCACGGGCCGTCGACCACCTGCGGCGGGTGATCGAGGAAGTGCCGGGAGCGGCGTTGCTGCGCACCGATCTGGCGGCCTTCGGCGCGCTGGCCGCGGGAGCCTCTTTCACAGCGTTCGGTGCCGGCAGCCGGCTGCGGCACATCGTGGCCCCGGGCGAGAAGGCCAAGACCAGCAAGGGCTTTTCGACGTCGCCGCACGTGCTGTTCGCCGAGCTGATGGACTTCTTCCTCGGCAAGACCCTGGCCGACCGCTTCGCCGGTGCGGAGGCTCCCGTCTGTGGCTGCGCGGCGTGTGAGGGGGTGTGGGCGCTGGATGAATTCGCCAGCAATGCCGGTGAACGGCCGGCACGGGCCGCCGCGCACAATGTGGCCGTGCTGATGGAGTGGCTGCGCACGCTGACTGCGATCACTCCCGGGCTGGCGCGCCAGCAGTGGTGGCACGAGCGCTGCCGCGCGGCGGTGGAGCGGTATCCGCTGGTGAACGCGCGACTGCGGCAGCCGGATGCCTTCAAGGTGCCCCAGCAGTTGAGGCGGTGGGCGCTGGCGGCCCCGGTCTCGGTGGCGGACGGAGCGAACGGGCAGGCGGCGGCCAACCATCAGCGCAGGAGCTGATACAGCTCCTCGGCGAAGCACCACGCGGCGGCGGTGTGCCGCTGCGGCCGGTACTCCTCCGGCGCGAGCAGCATCTCCACACCGTGCTCGGCGGCGAGGAACACGCCGATGCCGTAGAAGTCGGCCTCGGCCAGCAGCTCTTCCAGGTGGGCGGGGCGGCGGGTGAGCAGCATGGCGCGGCGGCAGAACGGCGCGAACCGGCCCGCGTCCCGCAGTCCCTGGCGCCATCCGGCAGCGCGCACCACGGCCAGGTCCACACGCACCGGCCGGACCGCGCGCCGGGTCACCGTCGTGCGGTCACGGTCCGCGGCGCCCGCGGGCAGGGCGCGTACGGCCCGCCGCTGGCCGGCCTCGAGCGAGGCGAGGGGGACGGGGATGCCCACCGGCAAGGTCAGGAGGGTCTCCAGCGCTGCCATCCGGTCCAGCCGCTCTGCGCCGACGTGCCGGCGCCGGGCGTGCTCGGCGGCGTCCGGCCGGTGGAAGAACAGGGCCTCGGCGCCTTGCAGGGAGGCGGCCTTGGTCTGGGTGCCCGCCTCCAGCAGGGTGGCCGAAGCCGTCCGCACGGAACGGCCGATCACGGAGTTCGCCAAGGTCACCATGGCCTCCACCCTGCCTCATCGGGCTCCGGCCGCACGCAGCGGCCCCGCCGACTATCCAACTCTCACGGGTACGGACTGTTCTGCCAAACAGCTCAACAGGCCTTCAAGACACTGCCAAAGCAGGTCGTTGTCGCTGCGCCGGTACCAGCGGCGCCGCTCCCCCGGCGTCCTCGGCAGCCGCTCGGCCAGGCCAGCCTCCACCAGGGACCGGATCGGCGCCTGGTAGACGCTCGCCGGCGCGTCGCGGGCGACGGCAAGGTCTCCGAGACACACGCCCCGCTCGCCCGCAGACGCCAGCGCCCACATCAGCTCCGCCCGGTAGCGGTTGCCGAAGACCCGCACGGACACCTCACGCAGCCGTTCCACGTCCCGTTGAGGCATGATTCATGATTCGCGAATCATGCCTCAGATGTCAACACTGCAGCGGGAGTGCGCTGCCGCCGCACCGTATGCCTACCAGAACGGTGCCTGGGGCAGTTCAGGCATCCTCGAGCGTGGTGCCGCCCCTCGGAGGCTGGAGGTGCACGGTGACAGCGGCCGTTCCCGTGGGACTGCCGACGATGACGGCAGGGGCGGTGCTGCGGTTGACGGAGCCGACGGGGAGCACGGCGAGCGAAGTGATCGGTGCACCGGTGACCAGGCGGAGAACCTCCTGTCCCGTGTGGTAGTCCCACACACGGATGCTGGTGTCGTCCGAGCAGGCGCTGACGAGCAGGTCACGGTCGGCGTCAGGATGGGGCAGGGCAGCAAGGGCGGTGATGGGGCCCTGGTGCCCGGTCAGCGGCACATGGGTTTCTGAGCGCGGGGCAAATGGGTCCCACAGCCGGATCACACCGTCCGATCCACCGGTGGCCAGGAGGCCGCCGCCGGCGACGGTCAGGCTGCGCACGGCACCGATGCGCTGGGGCAAACCCATGTGCGGGGCGTGGCCGGGGTACAGCAGGCGCACGGCACGGGTGGTGGCGATGGCCAGCACCGGTGATCTGGTGTCGGGCAGTACGGCGAGTGCCCGCACGACCGCCTCGGCACGGAGTGTCGGCAAGTGGGGGGTGCCGCCGTCAATGGGCAGGTACTCGACGCGGGAGTCGCTGATGGCGGCGGCGAGGACGGGCTGCCCGGTTTCCGGGTGGGGGAAGCGGGCCAGCGCCCGGACCCTGGTGTTGGAGTAGCGCGAGGGAAGCAGGACGCGCCGTGAGCCTGCTTCCGTGGTGAGTTCGACGCTTCCGTCCGCGTACCCGATGGCGATGCGTTCGGGGCCGTCACGTGTGGGTTCGAGAGCGGTCAGTGCGGTGACGTCTTTGTAGGGGCGGTCGTCGGGCGTGGTCAACACGTGTGCTGCCCGGCCGGTCTGTACGGAGCGCACGGTGATCTCACCGGCACGGCCACCGCTGATGAGACTGGGTGGCCCGGATGGGTGCGGCAGGAGGGCGACGTGTTCTGCCGAGGGATGATCGATCTCGCTGTCGGCGGCTGGCGCCTGAAGGTCCCACAGGCGGATGGTGCGGTCGAACGATGCGGACGCCAGGAGGGGCTGGCCTTGGGGGCCGGTGAAGACCGTCAGGCCGCGGATCATCTTGGTGTGCTCGGTGGGGAGTTGGCGAACGAGTACACCGGAGGCGGTATCGAAGACGTGGAGAGCGCCGTCCACGCTGCTGCCGGTGACCAGCAGGGGGTCGCCGTAGGGGCCGGGGTGCAAGGCCAGGGACGCCACGGGCTGCCGGATCGGCTGGTGTGGGTGCTGGGCTCGGGTCAGCGGGTTCCAGATGCGAACGGACTTCGTGGAGCGGGACGCAATGACCAGCCGTGGTTCGCGGTCACGTGTGGCGAAGCCGACGACGGCGGAGGCGCCCCTGCCCGTGCACGGCAGTTCCCCGGCGTCATCGAACGTCAGGGCATCCACGATGGGGACGTAACTGCCGTCCTGGGCAATAGCGAGCAGTGGACCGACACCCGGCACGGGGATCACGGCGAGTGCGTGGACGAGGGGCCCGCGGTACCTCCGGCCGACATCCTGCTGCCTCTGGAGGCGGCCGATGCTGTGCAGGGGCCGTTGTGTCTGGATGTGCCCGGTGAGGGGGTCCACCAAGAGGAGGTCCTCGGTGGTGGCGACAGCAAGGAGTGTCCATCCGTGTGTGCCACGGCGGTTCCGTCGGCGTGCACCGTCGTTGACAGTAGTGACGGCACGGATGCGCCCTGCCAGCAGGGGGTCGGCCACGCCGGTCTGGGGGTCGCATCGCCACAGACCGGCGTCACTTCCGACGATGAGGGAGGGCTCCCCGCGGCGGTCGTCCAGGACGGTGAGCGCGCGGGTATGGGGCCCCAGCCCTTCCATGGCGGTGCCGAAGGGGCTGCCGGAGAGGGGGTCCCACAGGGTGAGGTTGCCCCGCTCGTCTGCGGCTGCCAGCACGACGGAGTCGTCGGTGGTGCGGAAGGTGGCCAGTGCGTAGGGGTTGGCGGGAGTGCCTGCCAGGATGTTGGTGGGCAGATGCAGGTGGTTGAAGCGCGGGCGTAGTTGTGGGTGGCGCGTCGGGGTGTGTGCTTGTGTGCTGCCGGTGTGCTGGGCGAGGGCGAGGCTGTCGGCTCGGGAGGCGGGGGGTGCGTCGCCGACGAAGGGCTCGATGCGGGCCCACGCGGCCAGGTTCCGGATGCGATCGGTGGCGGTGATGGGCAGGCCGAGGGAACCGCGCACGTTGTCGCGGGTCGCCCAGGGCAGGAAGTGGGCCGGGATGTGGTCGTCGTCGACTGTGTTTCCGAGTGCGGCGTGGGTGATCAGGTGCCGTCGCAGGTAGGGGTGCGGGGGTTGCTCCGGTGCCCTTGGCAGTAGCCGGGCGAAGGCCTGGGTGAGCTGCCGGTGAGCGGTGGTGGTGTCGGCTGTCCCGGCACCGTCCTGGGTGGGTGTAGTAGAGGTGTCGGCGGGGGCCAGGAGTGTGTGGGGTGCGGTGCGCAGTGTTTCGCTGACGCGTTCGTGGATGGGGCGGTAGACGGTTCTGCCGTCTTCCTGGGCAGTTGTCAGGTATCCGGTCAGCCGACTGTCACGTACCACTTGGCGGATGGCGGCTGCCGCGTCGTCGCAGGGGGGATGCAGGGCGTTCACCGCGGCTGGCCAGATGTCGGCCCAGGGCAGGCCCGCCCCCTGGGCGAAGGCGGTGGCGCGCAGGACGGCCAGGAGTTCGTCGGGGGTTGCGTCGCCGTGCAGGGCTACGTCGGCGAGGTCTTGGCGGAGCAGTTCGTGCGTTCCCTGTCTCAGCTGGCGGCGCCAGGCCAGGTCAGTGGGCTGAGGCAGGAGGGTGCGGGCGTGGAGTTGCTGGGCGGCGAGCCGGGCGTCCAGGAAGGAGGGGGTCACCTCTTCGGCCACCGCTGTGGCGACACGGCTGATGCGGTCGTCGTCGCGGTCGAGGAGGCGCGAGCCCGCCTGGGGGTCGGCGTGCAGCAGGGATGCGGTGTAGGCGGCGATGTCGTCCTGTGCGGTGAGGTCGTCGGTACGCACTGCCGGGCCGGCGTCGGTTGCCCGCTGCAGCAGGGCCAGGAGATCGCCGCCGTTCGGGCTGGCGGGGTCGGCACTGGAAGAGTCGGGGCCGGCGGGGGCGGGGCTGCGGATGCCGAGGAGGAGCCGGATGAGGGGCTGGCCGTCGGCGCTCAGGGTGGCCAGCGGGCGCAGGACGTCGGTGATGATGCGGCGCGGGTTGCGGGCTTCGTCGATCCCGTCGATCACTACGGTGAGAGGTCTACCGTTGCGCTGCACGAAGGCGCGGACATAGGCGCGCAGTTCCTCAATCGGATCATGACCGGCCGGTGTCGGGCGGCCGGTGAGGGCCTCGTAGAGCGCCGCGGACAGTTCGTGCGGGTCGGTGTTGCGGGCCAGTACTGCCGCGTCGACGGCTCCTTCAGGAACGTGAAGGTGTTCGGGGATGGCGTCGAGGACGGGCCGGTAAGCGTCGTCGGCCCGGAATCGGGGATCGCTGAGCGTGACAAGACGGGCCAGCAGCGCGCTTTTACCGGAGCCGGCGGACCCGGTCACGATGAGGACGCCGTCGTCACCGTCCAGAAACTCGATCATGCGGCTGACCAGGGCGGCGCGCCCGGTGAAGTACCAGCCCGGGCCGGAGCCGGACATCTGGCCGGTGGCCCGGGAGATCCAGTAGTCGTCCAGGTCGGCGCGGTTCCAGCCGACCTGGCTGCGGGCGTCCTCGAGGAGGGTGGTGTCGGTGTAGCCGGGGTTGGGCAGGCAGGGGCTCAGCGCGCGGCCAGCGAGTTGGAGGCTGACGCTGTCGCCCGGGGGCCAGATGCGGTGGATGTCCGCCATGGTGGTGCGGTTCCAGACGGCGGCGCGGATCGCATGGAAGTCTTCCCAGCTCAGATGGGAGCGCGCGTATCCGTTGGTCTGGTCTTCGCAGTGCGCGCGGATCGCGGCCAGCAGTGAAGTGAAGGCCTGAAGCCGGGGTCTGGAATCTTCGTTGCCGGCGGTCAGCACGACCAGGGATCCCAAAGCTCGGCGGTCCTCATCCAATGCTTTGAGGGTGTCTTGGAGTTCGTCCGTCAGGCGTCCGGAGAAGCAGGAGTCGACCATCACCAGGACGTGCCCGGCGCGGGAGTCGAGGGCGGTGGCGATGAGTTCGGCCGTGGGGAACGCAGTGCCCAGGGGGCGGGTCTCATCAGTGTCGGGCAGCTGCAGAAAATGCTGCCGTCCGCGGGGAGCGAGACCGTGGCCGGTGATGTAGACGACCAGAGCTTCGTCGTCGTCGGCGTCGGCCAGGTCCTGGTCGATCAGGAAGCACCGCAGATCGTGCACGCTGAGCAGCGGCTTGGGCGGGGCTGCAGGAGTGAAGCGCCGCTCTGCTTCCAGGCCTTCGCCGGCCCACCAGTCCTCTACGACCGAAACCTGTGCGCTGATGCCGGCGCGGAAGGCCTCCCGCTCGGCCAGGGTCCCGGTGTCGTAGTCGCTGACGGCGATGACGACCAAGCGCCGATGGAACGTGGACGGGACGTGTTCTTCGGTCATGACCAGCTGTGGGTGGCCGCCCGCGCGACCGGCAGGGTGCGCAGGTACGCCTGGGCGGCGTGGGGATCGATGTTGCCGTTGTCGACTTCGACGTCAGTGACGTTGCGGGCGCCCAGAGCCAGACCGGCTGCGCCGGTTACGGCATCGTCCGGGTCGTACACGTTGAGCCATCTGATGTGTGCCGGCATGGCCAGCAGCTCCGGCTCCGGGATGTTCATGGCGCGCCGCACGGCGGGGATACCCAGGGGCGAGCCGCAGGTGACGAACGTGTGCACAGCGGTTCCGGCCGTGCCGGGAGCGGCAATCTTCTCCTGCCTGATGAGGTCGTAGGCGATCACGCTGCCCAGGGAGTGACCGATGACGACGGTGGCGGTGTCGTCACTGAAAGCTTTGAGGACGTGATCGTGGACCTTGGAGGCGAGGTTGGGGTGCTTGAGATAGAAGCGGACCTCACGCAGACGGGTGATGAGCTTGCCGACGACGCTGTCAGGGGTACGCCGGTCGTAGACCATGGCGCGACGGGTGACGCTGGGCGGCAGCTTCGGCAGCCCGAGCGTCGTCGGGTCCAGCTCCTCGGCCAGCGCCCGCTCCTGCGGCGTGAGCAGATCGTCCAGTGCCTCGACGATGAAGGCTTCCTCATCGGCGGTCAGGGCAGTGGAGTCGTCTGGGAAGAAGTCCGACGGGCCCAGCCGGTCCGCGCCCCGCGCCAGGAGCGAGGACCAGTGCGGAATCTCCAGGGTGGGGATCAGGCGGGGGTCAGTGCGCACCGCGTCCTGCCCGTGCAGGGCGGTGATACCGCGGTTCAGTGCCTTGTTCCACTCTTTGATCAGCTCGCGCCGCGACGTACGGCCCTGCTTGATCCCATGCACTCCGACAATGTGTTGCTGCACCCGTTCCCCCGCCAACTTGCGCCTGCGTCCCTACCCAACCGCCCGTTTCACCGGCATGGTTGAGGAGCCCACTCTACGGCGGCCGTCGCATGGCCACTGCCTCCTCGCCCCAGCCTCGTTATGGACCAGTGGTATCCCGGTGTGTCACGCCGGGCTCAACAGCACCTGTTCCAAGTCCTGCCAGGCTGGTGGCGGTTGGGCTGCTGAGCGCACGACGGTGAGCAGGCGCCCGTCGAGGCAGGCGTCGAAGCGGCCTTCGGCCCGTGCGAGTCGCTCTCGGACACCGGCTTGAGGTGGGGGCTGTTCGGCCAGGACGGCCAGCAGCACCTCGTACTGGGCAGGTCCCAGCGCGTCGGCGGGCACCCAGGTGCCGCGGAGGGGAATGTCTGCGAGTTCCGCGTCGAGTTCGGGGGCGGTGTCGTACAGCCGCTGTACCATGCGGCCGGTCCGTGAGAGCGGGTCGGCCCTGGGCGGTGTGGGGGCAGCAACGGGTACCGACATCACCAGCTGCAGCGCGTCCGTGGTGGATGGCGTGGCGGGCGGCGGTTCGGGATCGCCGTCCGGCATCTGCCCCAAGGGGTCCTCCTCCACCGGAAAGCGCCACTGGTCGCCTGCGCTCTGCCGCTTCCAGCGGGCGTCCAGTGCACCGTCCCAGCGTTGGTCCTGAGAAAGGAAGATGTCCACGGCGACGCCGGAGCGACCGATCCAGACCCAGCTCATGAAGTAGGCGTGGTCGCGGTGGGACGCCGACCAGAGAGCGAGTTCCTGCAGTCGCCTCTTCTGCTCGGCGAGCGGCCGCGTCGGTAGGAGCGTCTTGGCGCGGCGATGCCGACCCCGGGCCTCTCCCGCGACGCGGCCGCCAGGCAGATGGAACAGCAAGTCCGGTCTGACACCGCCGCTTTGATAGCCCGACAGCATGCCGCCGGGCAACGCGTCGAAACTGTGCAGGGCGTGCGCCGCGTTGTCCCAGGCGAAGAGGGCTTCGCTGGCCGCCGTCAGCATGCCCAGCCCTGAGCTTTCGGTGACGAAGCCGCGGATGTGCCGCGAGCTCGCCACAAATGCCCGGTGATCAACCTGGAGCGGGGCACCGGCGCTGGGGGCATCGAGATAGCTGGCCAGAAGGCGGACCTCGAGCTGCTTGGTCCGGTAGTCGACGACCCGGTTGAGATCGCAGGCGAGCGCGTTGATGTGGATGAGCCTGGCCAGCCCCACCCCCAGGTCACCCCGTCCGACCTGTGTGGCGGTCACCATCGCCCCTTGCACCCGAAACTGCCACACCCGGGCCCCTACGGTGTTCAACGTCGTGTTCCTCCCCGATGCGGTGCGCCCGCGTTATGGCGTCTCGCAAGCCGTCACGTCCGATTCTCCCCGCCCTGCAGCCACCCAGGTGTCACGAGGGGGGAGCAGCCACACGTCCGGCGCGGCGCTCGGCGTTGTTCGGCGTGTGGGGAGTCTGTGCTGCCTGGCCTCAGTGCTGGAAGTGGCGCAGGTACATGGGCAGGACGGTGCGCGTGAGCTGTTCGCCGCGGGTGGTGATGGCCTCGAAGTTGGTGCGGCTCATGGCGGCGAAGTTGGTCGGGTAGGTGGCTACCGCGCTGCGCGGGACGAGGTCGGCAGGCGGCGCGGGCAGACGGTTGTCCTTCATGCCGAGGTAGGCCAGCGCGAAGCCGTCGATGCGTCCGCTGGCGGCCCATTCGTGCAGGCGGGAGCGGGCGGAGTCCTGGGCTTTGCGGTGGACGGTGGCGAAGGAGCGGTTCAGGCGTCCGGCCATGAAGTGGGGTGCCTTCAGGGCGAGCTCGCCCAGTCCGGCGTCGCAGGCGATGATGAAGGGCACGTCGTAGACGTGCTGGGTGTGGTGCGGTGAGCGTCCGGGTTCCAGGACGGACAGGCCGAGGTTGTCGTAGACGCCGCCGTCGGTGAGCAGCACGGTGTGCTGCTGGCTGTGTCCGTCGCGGTGCTGAAAGGTGAAGGTGCGTTCCAAGGCTGGCAGGAGGGCGGGGTAGGCGGCGGAGGCGGCCACTGCGGTGGCGACGGGGATGGGTTCGGTGATGGTGCCGTAGCGGGAGCAGCCGCTGCGGGCGCTGCCGAAGCGGACGGCGTTGGTGGTGGCGAGGTCGGTGGCGGTCAGGACGACGTCGAGGCCGGGGTGGGTGACGTCGGCCATGGTGGCGGTGGCGAAGGCCTTGCGGGTCAGGACGGCGGCGAGCGCGTCGGTGCGGTTGGCGGGGCGGGCGACGCTGATGTCGGTGGTGCGGGTGAACAGGTGGCGTGCTCCTGCCCATGTGGCCGCTGTGAGATTGCGGGCGGCCGCGGAAGGCTTGAACGCCTGGCGTGCGATGTCCAGTTGCAGACCGGAGCGCAGCAGGCCGGTGGCGTGGGCGTCGAAGTCGGCGAAGTCTCGCGGGCCGTAGGCCCACAGGGCGGCGAGCAGGGATCCGCCGGAGATGCCGGAGACGACACGGATACGGTCGAGGAGATCGCGGTCGTTAAGGGCGCGCAGGCAGCCGAGGTGGAAGGCGGCCGCGCGTGAGCCGCCGCCGGACAGGGCGAGGCCGATGGTGCGGGTCATGAGCGGGAGCCCTTGCGTGGGACGGGGTTGTGGGGGCGGGTGGTGTAGCCGCCGGGCCACCAGGTCATGGAGCCGAGGTGGGCGGGCGGTGCCGGTGTGGGTGGCTCGGCGGCGGAGGAGGCTGTGCGGGTGGCAAGGTGGGCGTAGAGGTCGGGGCGGCCACCGGTGGCGAGCCACTTCTGCCAGACGGCATCCGGTCCTCCGGCGATGAGGACGAGGGCGCGGGCGGGGGCGTCGTCCAGCGGCAGGGTCAGACGGGTCATGGCGGTGCGGTCGGTGTCGCTGGGCTGTGCGGCTGTGTGGGGGTGGGTGTGCCACATGCCGAGGAAGCGGCTGATGTTGCCGGTCGCTTCCCGGCGGGCGGTGAGGTGGCCGCTGACCCCGTCCAGGCCGTGCCGGAAGTAGGCCTGGGTCAGCAGGGAGTCGGGAGGCGGGCCGGTGGCCTCGTCGACGAAGATCACGCCGGTGGCATCGTCGACGACGCCAAGCAGGGTGCCGCCGGTTTCCACCCGCGGGCCCCGCACGCGGGCGCCTCGGCGGGCTTCCGCGCGCATCTCGGCCAGCGCGGCGGGGGTGATGCGCACGTCGTAGCCGGTGGCCTCGTCGGTGGCGAGAGCGTCGTTGGGCCAGGTCAGCCAGCGTGGGCCGACGGGCTGGGCGTCGGTCGGTCCGCCGGGCGTGCGGATGATGAGCGTAGCCATGGTGTGCCGGTCGGCGGGGGCGTTGACGGCGTGGAGGATGCCGGTCACCAGTTGCCCGGCCAGGGCGGTGACGTCGGCAGCCGAACCGGTGAAGGTGGCGTCCGAGCAGCCCGGTTCGGGCTGGAAGAGCTCCGTTGGGGGCTTGGTGGGGAAGAAGTCCTCGATCAGGTCGTCGAAGGTGTGAGTGGCGTCGGTATGTGCGGCCAGCGCGGCGCGGCGCAGGACGTCGGCGCCGCCCCCGGTGGCGCTGCGGGGCGAGAAGGCGGCGATGCCGCGGGTGGCATGGTGGCCGATCATGAGCGTGGCCAGGTGGGGCCAGGGGGCGGCGTCGGTGCGGCGGGCGCGTTCGAGGTGGGCACGGACGATGCGGTTGGCGGTGCAGTCCCAGATCAGGTCGAACGTGTGTAGATCGAGTTCGGACAGCCGGGTGGTGATGTCGCCGACGAGTGCCTCGACCTGTGTGGCGTGGGGGGCGATCCGGTTGAGGCGGCTGGCCAGGACTCGCGCCTTGGCGCGGCCGATGTCGGCATCCGCATAGGGTTGGCGGGCCAGGATTCCCGGGTGGACGAGCGCCCGGTCGGCGACGGTGAGGTGCTCGGCGCCGGCACGTGCGCACATGTCGGCGACGGGGGCGCCCAGGGCGCCGGCGCCCAGGACTAGGATGCGTTTGCCCCACAGCCAGGCCGCGGGGGTGGTGTGGTCGCGGCGGACCGTGACCTCGGGGCGGGCCTCGTAGATGCGCATCCACCAGGTGCGCAGGCCGTCGAGCCATTCAGTGCCGAACTGGATAACCTTGTCGCCGAGTTCGGCCAGCTGCGGGTGGTCACTGAAGGCGGTGTCTGCGGCCAGGCGCCCGATCCGGTCGGCGAAGTCGGGCAGGTGCCAGGCCACCAGGTGGGTCTGGCGGGGGCCGTCACCGGCGATGCCCCGCGAGGGGGTGCCCAGCAGCAGATGCACTGGCGCGGCCGGGGTGTCTACGTCGTCCTCGGCGGGTGCATCGCCTTCGGGGTGGAGCAAGGTGCGGTTGTGGTCCGCGACGAAACCGGTCAGCCCCAGCAGCAGGCGTGGGGTGATGTGGTCGCGGGCCAGGGCATCGACCAGTTCGCGCGCGGTGAGCGGGTACTCGAACGTCAGATGCTGCGTGGTGACGACTGCCGGGGCGAGAAACGCGCGGGCGCCGGCCGGGAGCGCGGCCTTCTCCCGCAACTGCTCCAGGCTGCTGGGCCAGGGGTCCTCGACGGCAATCCAGCCCACCACGTCGCATCTGGTGTCGTTGACCTGGTGCAGTACGGCGGCGCCCAGCCATGGCCCGTCCGACCGTGCGACGGGCGCGTCGTGGCGGATCACAAGGAGTCCTGCGCTGCGGTCGGTCAGGGCGTTCGGCGGGTGCAGGGGTTCGCCGGGCCGGTCCAGTTCTCCCGCGGCCGCCGCCTCGAACCAGTCCAAGAGGCGGTTGATGAATCCGTACATGCCGTCGGCCGGATCCCACTCGGTCGCCGTCGAACGGTACAGGCACAGGTGGCGGCCCCAGTTGACGTGCGGCGCGCCGGCGAAGCGGGCGTGCCGGGTCTGCACGCTGGGGACGGCGAAAGGAAAGTCCGGGGGGATCAGCAGGGTGACCGCCTCGACGCTGCGCAGGTGCAGGCCGCCTGGGGTGCGCGGCAGGTTGGCGCAGCCGATGCTGATGCGGGCCTCAAGGTACCCGGAGCGATCGTCGCAGGCAGCCACGTGCGTGGCCGCCACCGCTCCCTGGGAAGCCTCGACGATCTGGTGCAGCTGGTCGAGGGCAAGCTGCTGGCCTTCGGTGAGTTCCAGGGCGGTGCGGTCCTTCACGCGTCACCGAATCCGATCTGTACCGCCGGCTCGGCCTTGTCGCCCCTCGCCTGTTGCACACCGGCGCGCGCGGCGTCCGTGCCGCGCTGGTGCGGCAGGCCGGTGGCGGTGAAGGAGGCGGCCGGGAAGCGAGTGGTACCCAGCGCTGTCAGCAGCCGGCGTCCCCCGCCCGCGGCCTTCAGCACCTGGGACTTGTTCTCCAGGTCGGTGACGTCGACGAGTTCGAGGCCCAGACCGGGCTCCAGAGCGAAGACCACCGGACGGGGCTCCTCCTTGGAGGGGTACTCCCCCGTGCACAGCACCGGGTAGGCGGTGATCGACTCGTAGGCGTCGCGGGCCAGCAGGTGCGGCGGGTCGTTGCCGGTGTCGTCCTCGTCACGGAAGGGCCGCGAGCTGGAGATCACCCGCGCGTCCGCGTCGGCATGCGCCTGGAGCTGGTCGAGGAGATCCTGCTTGAGCTCCTCCTCACCGTCCTCGCCATCGGCATACATGGCCTTCTTGGAGCAGTGGTGCGGGGAGAGCAGCACGTCCCACTCCACCCGGTCCGAGTTGCCCGCGGCCTCGCTGTTCTCAAAGATCATCTTGATGATGGGGTAGGCGAGGTCTCCCAGGAACAGCAGCCGGCCGACGGTGCCGTCACTGGCCTTCAGCTGTACTTGCAGGGCCAAAGACGTGTCGTTGCGGTCGCCGGCGCAGTTGTCCTTGAACGGTGCGTGGACGAACGCCTCCAAGCAGTCCGCGACGTCCTGGCCGTCGACCTTGGTGATCACGTCACCGGGGAAGGTGAAGTACTCATCGGGCAACTCGGCGTAGGAGTGCATTTCGCGGTCCTCGTCGTAGCCGATGATGCGCACCCGGTCTCCGCTGGCCGGCTCCTTGCCGTCCTCGATGGCCTTGAGGGTGGCGGTCACGCGCCTCTCGACCTCGTCCTGGAAGCGCTGCGCGTCCTCGCACATTGGCTTGTCCTCTGACAGTTCGCGCCACAGTCGGGGCGTCGCCCAGATCTCCCCGATCAGGATGGAGCTCTCCAGCAGGTCGCCGAAGCCGCAGCAGTGGTCCTTGTCGGCGTGAGTCAGGGCGAAGACTGCCAGGTAGGGCGTTTTGCCGTCGGGCTGCGGCAGGGTCTCCTCCAGGCGGTCGATGACGGCGGCGACCACCGCGTCGTCCTCGTCGGCCGCCTTCATGTCCCGCAGATCCACCTGCATGACCAGGTTGTCGCCCAGCACGATCGTGGTGGAGTCGCCCGTGCCCACCGGCCAGAACACCACCCCCTGTCCGGGAAGTTCCGTCTCGACCATGTCCTGCCTCTTCACTCGATATTGATCAACTAGCGGGAAACCCGTACAAGTTCACCCACGCGAGATTTACCACGCGCCACTGACAAGCCGCCGTAATCAGGCAGCGTGCGGGCAGGCCCTTGGGCACAGCCGGTCAGTCCAACTGCGGACTTCGAACGCGGCTGGCTCGTGCCGTCTGCGCGATCCGTAGGCAGCCGGGGCCGCGCACGCCGGAGGCGGCGCGGCCGACTCGCCCGTTCTCGCCCAGGGCGTCCGGGCTTGTTCAGCGGCGCGGAAGGGCCAGGAGGTTGTTGGTCCACACCCCGTCGGCGTGGGTCTGCAGGTACTTCTCGCCACGCGGCGGGGTCACCACGGCGACCTTCGCCCGGTGTCCGCCCGCGTCGCTCGTGTACGCCTGGCCCTTTTCGTCCTCGATCCAGGTGACGATCTCCGCCCGAGTGTTGTCGCCGCTCTTGGCGGTCTCCGGGTTGGTCCACCACAGGCGGGTGATGTGCTGGTGCGTGGTGCCGCCGGACAGGCGGACCGCGGTGATCTGGATGGCCATCGTTCTCTTCTTCTGCCGGCCTCGCCTGACGGGGCCCCGGAGCCGGCGCCAGGTCCCGTCACCCCGGTGTGGGGTGCTTCGCCCGGGACGGACGACGTAACTCGCGGGTAGAGAAACGAGGGTGTCCTCAAGGGGCCGACGGGACGTCAGGAGCAGTCGAGGCAGCGGTCGGCGCCGTCCGCGAACATCGCCAGCGGATGCCGGATGAAGCATCCCGGGCACAGGCGTTCACTCACGCGCGACGGGCAGGCACAGCGGCCGCACTCGGGACAGTTGGGGACGCGGCAGGCGGAACAGGCGGGGTCGAAGGAGCGGTACTCCTCGCCACAGTGCTCGCAGATGTACTCGCGCGCCTGGGGGCCGGTGTCCTTCGTGGGCGGCGTGAAGGCGCGCCAGGGCGCCGAGTCAGCGACGAGGACCGCGACCAGATAGCCGTCCATCGGCGCGGTCTGCGCATGCAGTTCCCGCCCCAGGATGCCGTCGCGGTAGCGGACCTGGGTGCGCCCGTGCGCGCGGCCCTGGCCGGCCCGGGCCTGGGCGATGGTGGAAATGTCGCCCTGCAAGCTGCCCCGCCGCAGCGGCGGAAGGCCGTGGGAGGCGGCGAAGGCGACCTTGCCGTCGGCATCCAGGAGGAGGACGTGTCCGGGAGCGGGCAGGTGCTGAACGGCTCGGACGCACACCGCCATGCGGGAGGCTCCGCTGGCCCGCCACAGCTCCACCAGGTCGGGGGCAGTCGGCCCGCCGGCGGCCAAGTGATGCTCTACCAGCGGGGCCGGCAGCAGGATCTCGGCGGCGAACGCGTCGCAGGCCGCGTCCTCCAGCAGCACACCGCCGTCGGGCTGGCGGTCGAAGGCGTCCATCAGGGCGAAGCTGTTCTGCTGCAGATGATGACCCAGCTCGTGCAGGGCGGTGAAGTCCCGTCGGGCGTGGCTGGCCGAGTCGGCGACGATGATCTGAGGGAGCGGTCCGGGTTCGTAGGCACCGGCGACGCTGCACCGCGCGCCGGTCTGGGACTCGGCAACGCGCCGGACGGTCAGCTCCGGCCAGGTCTGCATCTCGGCGAGAGCCCCCTGGGCCAGGCGCTGGGCTGCATCCGGCCGCTGTGTGTCCAGTTCCTCCAGCATGGCGGTCGCCTGAGTGCGGGCGGCGGCCGCAAGCACGTAGTTGACCACGGCAACCCCTACTGACCCAGTCGCAGCTCGAAGTAGCCGTCCGTGCGCGCCGCCCAGTTAATGTGCGTGCGGTCTTCCTGCCGGGCCGCCAGGGTGACGATGCCGTAGGCGGCACGCAGCCGGGCCCGGTGTTCGTCTTCGAGATGCCGGGCGGCCAGGGCCCGCAGCTGGCTGCGGCGCAGCGGCCGGTTCAGCTCGCTGACCACGGCGGGCGGCAGTGCGGGATTGGCAGCGAGGACCTCGTCCATCCCTAGGCCGAGAAAGACGGCGAGCTTCTCGGCCTGGTCGGCAGTGAGCGGGTACTGGCCGCGCCACAACGGCAGGGCCTGGGCGGGTGGCAGCTGCAGCTGCGCGCCGAGCTGCGCCACGGTGACACCGCGCTGTTGCAGCAGCTGCGGCAGGGCTCCGGATCCCTCCGGCATCCAGCGTGCGGCGCTCAGCCTCGCCAAGGTATCCGTCAAGACACCCCGGTACTCAGCATCCGCCACGGCGGGTGACGGCGGGGCGCTGCCCCAGCGTGCCCCGGGCGGCGCGGTGTGCGGCAGATCAGGGTGCAGGGAGGCAGCCAGAGGCACCGTCAGCTGGCTGACCTGACGGTCCAGCACGCACCAGGGCACCGGCTGTTTCAATCCCCACCACAGGGCGAGCGGCTGCTCCAGCGTGGAGGCCTCGGCGGGCAGCAGCAGCGTGCTGGCGTCGGCGTAGCGTTCCAAGGAGACCGGGATGGCGTGCACCGTGTCGTCGTCCACCGCCGTGATCACCAGCAGCTGGATGGTGCGCTCCCACACGGCCCGCCAGATCTGACCGGGTTCAGGATCCCGCGGCGGCGCGGTGGCGACCTCCCGGACGGCGTCCGGGACCTTCAGCCCAGCCGCGGCGGCCACCAGTCGTTCATAGGCACTGCTGTGGGCAGCGTTCATCCTGTTTCCCCCTCTCTGTGGCTGTGGTCCATCAGCGCATTCTCTTCCCACTCAGTACGGACGACGTCACACGGGCGGTTCAGGGGGCGGATCCGCACAGCGACGCAGCAGCGCGCCCATGACTGCCGTCCGGTCACTGTCGTCCGACAGGGCAAGCCAGAGCTTTGCCTTCAGGCCTGCCAGAACAGCCTCGGCCTGAGCCAGCCCGACCTCCAGCAGTTGCGCCGCGTGATGGGCGCCTTCGTCCAGGTAGGGCAGCAGCTGCCGCTCGTTGGCGGTTAGCCGCTGCCAGATGTCGGCGGCGCCGCCCCCGGCTGCCGCGGCGTCGGCCTCCGTCACCGTGCTCGCTTCGCCCGGCTCGGCCAGTGCCTCCTCGTCGGCGAAGAGAGAGCTGGAGCGTGCCGGCGCCAATAGCTCGAACCGGGACTCGAGGACCTTGGCCAGGTCCTCCTCCCGCACCGCGCCCCGCGCATGCCGCAGGACCTGCGTCAGGATGACCATGAGGGCATGGACCGTCTGCGCGGGGGTCGGCCCGGAATGGTTCCAGCGAGTGATCCCCACCCCGCGCACGCGCCAGGCTTCGGCAACGAGATCATCCGGATCGCCCTGCCATACCGCGCCCTCCGGGTGCTCGCTCAGCATCCAGCGCGGCGGGGAGCCGGGCATCCGGCAGAAGGAGGCGTCGGCGCCCATCAGCCGGGCGATGCGGCGCCGCAGCTTGCCCCGCGGCGTCTTCTTCGCCTCATCGATGAGGAAGTTCTTGATCGACGCGAGGAACAGCCGCTCCAGCGAAGCCTCGTCGGCGGCCTGGACGAAGCAACTGGTCACGAACCGCTGCCCGGCGCCCTCACGAGTCAGCATGGCCGTAATCACGTCGTAGGCCGCGTCATCACTCCACTCCGCATACCCCTCGGGCGGAGGGAACCCCGACGACCGGCGGACCTGATGCACCAGACGCCGTAGCAGCTCGAACGTCTCCGACCCCAACTGACCTGTCTGCGACAGCTCTTCGTACGCGCCACCCACTACCGGCACACCCCCGATCCACCCAGAACATGTAGCCCCCCAGGCTTCCTGCCTGCATACACCTGTCACCTCCCCCACACCAGGCAACACGCGCCGGTCAGACCAAGGAAGTACCCCCGCAGCCAGTAAGCACCCTGACACCTCGCCAGGAACCCGGGACCGTGAAGGCGTGGGTAGTCAGGATGAGCCGCCTACGGCATGGCGATCGCATGCGCCTCAAGAAGGGCCGAGCACACCCGCGTTGAGGCGCCAGCCCCATCGGCGAATCGGACAAGCCACCACAACTGCAGGCGGCCTGCGGACCCTTTCTGCGGATCCCGGCCCCTTGAGCGCCTGCATGCTGTGCTGAACAGCACAACGTGCACGACATAGACAGCCGCTCTGACCTGCACAAATGCCGCCAGAGCCATAAGGATTCTCGGGATATCTCCGAGATTCCAGCTCATTCACGAACGCTCAGCCCACAGCCCTGCGCACCACTGGCCATGAGTTCACCTATCACAATCTGCGCTGTTCAGACGGCACGTCGCCCACACCACGAAGTCTCCAGCTCAGACCTGAGACAGCAGCCCACGGCTGTCTAGCGAACGGACGGAACCCAAGAACTCACAACCGGGTCGCGGCGCTGTGCCGTGTGCCGCAGGTGGACATACGCCGTGCGCTGCCGGCCTGGACGCGGGAGGAACCGCTGGGCCCCTCGGGGAAGAGGCCGGCGGCGCGGCTCCACAACGGGGTGGAGACGGTTGCTGCCTGGGGTCCGGCGTGCCCGAGCTGTGTGGCTGCGCGGACCGGTCGCGTTGCACCAGCCCGCGTGTACCTGGCGGCGCACCAGCGAGTCTGCCCACGCCACCGGTGCTGGCTGATGAGCGTGCCCGGCAGCGGAGGCCATGTCGTGGGGCTGGCCGGATGCCCGGAGGTGGTCCAGGCGCAGGCCGATCACCGCAGGCTGCTGCGCCGCTCCCCCGTCGCTGCTTCGGCGTTCGAGGTTGCTGAGGCGGTCACCGCCTCGTGGTGGGCGCAGAAGTGGCCCGAGGAGCGCCTGTGGCCGATGCGGCTGGAGGCGGCCATGCCCGCGGGCGAGGATCCGCAGCGGTGGCGGATCCTGGCGCGGGATCTGGTCACCTACCCCGAGACCGTCGCCCTCGCCACGCTTCTGGCCAGCCCGGCCTGGCGGCTCCGTGTCGCGGCTGACAGTGGTGGTCACCTCCCCTACCGGTTGGCTGATGTGCCCTGTGCGCCCAGCGAGCTGGGCCATCGCCTGCGGCGTCCGTGGCTCACCGAGCGTCTGGCCGCCTGCACCCACGGACCGCTGTTTGCCTGGACGTACCAGTGCATCCGTACGGGGGCGGCAGTGGAGACGACGAACAGCGGCTGTGGCAGGTCCCCTTGGCGCTCCGGCCCCGGCCTCTCGCCGACGTTCTCGCGGGCTACCAGCGTCGGCAGACCGCGGGCACAGAGGGTCTGCCGGCTCAGAAACGGCTGCGGGGCCACAGCGTGCACGCCGACGGGGCCTTCGCCGCCGGCCTGGCCCACGCGCGCACGTACGCCGCCCAGCACGGCCACCTCGCCACCCGACGCGACACCCGAGTCGGTTCCTTCCCCCTGGGGAAATGGGTGCACAACCAGCAGGCCCACGCCCTGGCCCTGCCCGAAGAAAAGGCCGCCGCCCTGAAGGAGGTGGATCCGTGGTGGAACATCCCCTGGTCGGTGAAGTGGCAGCGCTCCTACTACCGCGCCCGCGACCACGTCAGGCGCCACGGCCCCCTCAACGCCGCCGACGGCTTCCCCGACACCCACGTGCTGACCGGGGAGTGGCTGTACCTGCAGTGCACCGACTACGGCTCACTCCACCCCGAACAGCGCCGTCTGCTGGCCGACATCGGCATCACGGCCCAGGTTGCCGGTAGCGCACGCCCGCGCCGAACGAGCCGGACAGCGGGCATCGATATGGCTGTTGCCTGTGCGCGCGCCTTCGTCGCCGAACACGGATGCCTGGCCCTGGCCACCAAGAACATCTCCCACCAGGGGTTTTTGCTCGGGAAATGGCTCGCTGCCCAGCGTTGCCTCACCCGCCGCCAGGACGAACCAGCGCACCTTCAGGTGCTCGACACGATCGACGTGTGGTGGAACCCGCCGTGGCCCTTGGCGTGGCAGCGCACCTGGCACCTGATCCGCGCTCATGCCCAAGACCGGCGCCAAGGGGCCGCAGAAGGGAGCTGGCCGGACGGCAGTGACGGCTGGGCCACATGGCTGTCCGTACAGTGCACCGGCTACAAGCAGTTGCATCCGCTGCAGCAGCGTCTGCTGGCGGAGATCGGCATCACCGCCGAGACCGCCGCCTCTTGCCCCCACGAGATCATCGGCCAGCTCTGCGGTACGGGCCCCGGGCTGGCCCACGCACGCACGTACGCCGCCGCACATGGCCACCTCGCCACGCCCCTGAAAGCTTGTCCTGAGGGGTTTCCGCTGGGGCGGTGGCTGAGCGAACAGCGCCACCAGGCGAAGGAGCACCATCGCAGTACAGGCGGGACATGGCCGGTCAGCACGCTCCTCGCAGCGCTCGACCCCTGGTGGAACCCGACCTGGTCCTTGGAGTGGCAACGCCATTGGACTCGCGTACGCGAGCGGTCAGAGTCCGCAGCCGGCGGCGGTACCGGCATTGCGGACCTTGAGAAGGAGCTGGCCAACTGGCTGGAACGGCAGCGCACCGGCTACGGCACACTCCACCCCGAGCAGCACCGCCTGCTGACCAAGATCGGCATCACCGCCGAGACAGCCCGAGCCGCCCAACCACCGGCTCCCCGCGCCGAGGCCGATCTTCTGGACACCGCGCTCGCACAAGCCCGCGCCTACGCCGCCGGATACGGCCATATCGCCGCGCCCGTCAGCACCGTCCTCGACGGGTTCCCACTGGGGAAGTGGCTGGCCTGGCAACGACGACGCGCCGGTCAGGGCCGCCTCTCCCCCACCCGAGCCGAGGCCCTGAGCGCAATCGATCCGTGGTGGAATCCGCCCTGGTCCCTGCAGTGGCAGCAGGCCTACCACCGCCTCCGCACAGCAGCTACGGGTGCCGACGGCGTACCGGCCACGAACCTCCCCCGAGGCCTTTGCCGCTGGATCCGTGTCCAGCAGGAGTCCTGGGAGCATCTCCACCCCGGCCAGCAGGACCTCCTGACCGCCCTCGGCATCACACCCCACACTGTCGTAGGCGAACAACCCGCCCCGGCCACACGCTCCTACCCCGCCAGCCCCGGACTCGACCACGCACGCGCCTACGCCGCCCGACACGGCCACCTCACCCCGGACAAGCACACCCGACAAGACAGCTTCCCCCTCGGCAGATGGCTGGGCCAGCAACGCCGCAAAGCCCGCGCCGGCGTCCTCTCCACCACCACCATTGAGGCGCTCACCGCCCTGGACCCGTGGTGGAACCCACCCTGGCCCTACACCTGGCACCGCACCTGGCAGCAATACCGCGCAACGACCAGCGGGAACGAACCCGTCCCGGACACACTCCAACACTGGGCCAACGCCCAACGCAGTCAATGGAGCACCCTCCACCCCGACCAACAACACCTCCTCACCACCGCCAGCTTCACCGAGGGCTGGAGCAGTTCGGACATGAAACCCTGAGCTCAGCGCCTCTACGCCGCCCCGAACCACCGCCAAGCGCACGACCTCGCCCACGAAAGCTCCCGAACAGGCTCTGGAAGGCGGCGCGATGGGCGATACTGGTGGGCAGGTCTGGCGTGCCCGCAACAGGGTGCACGCGGCCAGCGAGTAGAGAAAGGCGGTGCGGTAGAGGACAGATGAATCGGCTCAGGGGCTTTATAAGCATTCTTTTTGTTAGCTGATACATATAGCCCACCCTGCCCAAAAAGCCGAAGAAAACGTCCCCCGCAAAAACCGCCAGACAAGCCATCTGAAACACACCCCGGGATCAATGAAATTCCCTCCCGGGGTGGTGAAAAGCCTGCCGTAAAACACCACCGGCCCGCCTCACAGCGACGCCGGCCCTCGGCATGCCCTCACCCCCCGGCACACACGTGCCGCCTCTTTCCGTCCCAGCCGGCCCAGGCCGACTCGTTCAGGCATGAGGCGGCCCAACCGTCGCGTGCTGGAAGGGCATCCACGCGATGAACTCGTCCTCCCTCGCACCCGTCGCCGGCCTCCTGGCCGGGCTCCCCGCCGTCCTTGCAGGCGCTCTGGGCGGCGCGCCCTGGTGGGCCGTGGGAGCGATCGTCATCGCGGCATACCTCGCCATCCCCCTCACCAGCCTGATCCTCGACCACAACCGCCAGCGCAAAGGAAACATCGTCGACGAAAAATTCGCAGCCGCCCTCGACGAAATCACCGACCCCGAAAAAAGAATCCAGGCAATCATCAACTACCGTCAGGCCACAGCCCCCGCCTCCGTCCCCCAGCCGCCACCCGACCCACCACCGGGCGGGCTACCGTCCGAGACCCCACCCGCTGGCTCAGACAGTGCCAACCAGTCACCAGCATCCGCATAGACGCGGGGGCGGGAGGACTTTCGCCTCCGGACTGGAACCCGCGGCGGCCGACCGGCTAGTGACAGCACCCACAGCGCTGTCGGCGGCCCCGCGCAAGTCCTATACGTCGTCGAAGCTGGGCTGGCTCCATGGCTGGTCGGGGGGTGGGCCTTGGGCGCCGAGGAGCTGGGTGATCTTCTCGGCTTCATCACTTGAGAGATCGGAGAGCAGGCGCGTTGTCGTGCCGAGGAGGGCGTCCAGCGGTACCTGGGTACGTGCGCCGCGGGCGCTGGCGATTCCGGTGCCGAACAGGCACTGGAGAGTCTCGCCGGAGGGGATGCGGGCATCGGCTTCGATGACTCCCTCGGCTTGTCCCAGCGCGTCACTGATGCCGTCGAGTTGGGCGTCGTGGGAGATGTCGTCTCCGGGGCCGCCGTATCCGACGTGGCGGTCCGTCACGACCATTCGAAGAGAAGTCAGCGGGATGCCGAAGCGGTCGGCCCTGTTCCTCACTTCGTCGAGGCGGGGCAGGTCGTGCTCCTGCCCGGGCGGGAGCTGGCGCCGGGCCTGGGCAACGAGCACATGGAACCGCGGGGTCTGCAGGATCAGCTGGCCGGCCTTCACCGCCCAGCGCCACGGGCTGATGTCCGCGTCAGCCATGCCGGGCACGATCATGCAGACGCGGCTGGTCCAGAGCTGGATCGCCTCACGCATCAGGTGCTGAAGGTTGCCGGTGCCGGCGGCCGGGGTGCGCAGCAGGATAGGGAGGCTGATCATGCGGACGACCCGGTTCCAGAATGCGGAGTCGGTGATGTCCTCGGATTCCAGGAGGTACATCAGGGCCGTCTCGTCGAGATGGCCGACGCCTCGCTGGGGTGCGGGGAAGCTGGCGAGTGTGGATCCGCCGCCCTGCCAGAGCGCGGCGAGGAAGGCTGACATCCGGTCGGCGACCTCGGTGGTCATCCGTGCGGTGAGGGCGTCGACGGCGTCGCGGGTGGGAACGCGTTCTCCCGCACGGGCGGCCTCGGCTCCCTGGACGACCGTGTTCAGGAACTCCTCGGTCGCCGCTTTGTCGAGGGTGCCGCGGCCGCCTTCGAGAACGGAGCGGGACACCAGACGGGGAATGCCGGGAGAGTCGTCGGCCGGCTGGAGTGCGCCGAGCGCGGAAGCGTCGAGGAGCAGCGCGGTGCTGCTGCCGGGCAGCGAGGGAAGATCTCCTTGCTGCCGTGCGGTGGGCAGCTGGCCAAGCGCCAGGAGCACCGGCCGGTCGGCACGGGGAAGGCGCTGCAGGTCGTCCTCCAGCTCGCGCTGGTCGGATGTGGTGCGCAGGTAGATGAACCGGCGCGGTGTGCGGGGCCTGCCGGGCCATTCCAAGACCATGTCGGGGACATGGGTGTGGTTGAAGAACTCGGTCTTGGTGACGGTTGCACCGGGGTCCATACGGCGCAGGTGCCGGGCGACTACGTCTTTGACCTGGGTGAACATCAACCGGTCGTCGGGCTCGTCCATGGCCTGGGAGATCGACTGCTCGACGATGTTCACCACGAGCCCTCTCTGCGGGTGAGTTCGGCGGCGACAATGGCTGCCCAGTCCTTGAGCGGCAGGAGGGTTTCCTGCTTGTCCGAGAGCACGATCAGCCACAGACGGGCGGCGACCGACCGGACGAGTTCAGCGTCCAGAAGTTTTCGGGCTTCCTCGGGGTCGCTGGTGCCGAAAACACGGCTGCTGTGCTGAAGGACCGCGGTCTCCACCTGGTCAGGTGAGTTGAGGGTGGACCAGGAGTTCGCCCGGAACGGTGCCCAGGTGATCCACATGAAGTGATCGCTGAGATGGTGCTGGGCCTGGGCGGCCACGTAGCACTTGGCGAGAAACTCGTCGAACTGGGTTCCCTGGTCGCTGGGTTGCGCGTAGTTCTTGACCTCCGCGCAGAACATGTCGTTCTGGTAGGGGTCACCGCGCATGGCACCCCCCAGATCGAAGGAGAACGTCCGGCCTCCGTACGGCCAGGACAGAGTCAGCCGACGGCCACAGGACTCCGAGTCCGTGTTCGCGTACGCGCCGAAGATGCGCATCGTGCCCTCGAGCCACTGCTTGGCTCTGCGGGCCCCCGAGAAGCCCTTCACCTGAGCATCTTCGCCAACCACCACAGGCGTAGCTTAGTGCGATCGGATCATCACGATGCGCTCGAACGGGCCAATCCCCCGCCACACCGACGCCTGCCGGCTCCAGGAAAGGGAGACCCACGGCCTGTGAAAAGTAAGCAGACGACGGGCCGAGGACCGGCCGGCTCCTGCGAAAACGCCCGCCCGGCAGGGCGAACACGAGACCGTGGCGGAGTGACCCATCATCCCGGCCTCCTGCGGACAGCTCCCCTGCAGGGGGAGACGACCTCGTCGCTAATCTGCCGCATCGCAGGCCGCTACGGGATGGAAGCGAAGGTGCTGCGGTCGTCCTGGCAGTGGCGCAACTACCCGCCGGGCCACGACGGCGGGGGCGCACGGGCCGACGCCGAAGTGCTGCTGAACGCGCCCGGCCGGCAGCTCCTGGCAGGCCTGTGCGGCGTCGAGGAAGACGTGCTGGCGCGGGCGTTGCCATCGTGGGGACAGGAGGACTCCAAGCTGTCGGCCGGAAAGACCGGGGTGCCGGCGGCGGCGTGGCGGACCGGCGGCGCGGTCGCCGGGCCGGTCGCCTTCGGCTGCCGCCTGTGCACGGCCCGGCGTACGGGGACGGCCGTGCGGGTGGTGCGGTACGCGCCGCGATGGCAGCGGGTGTGTGTCCGCCACGGGCGGTGGCTCCTGGACGCGGACGCCGATCAGCCCCACGAGTATCTGGACGTGCGGGGTGTGCCGGAAGTAGCCGCGGCGCAGCAGCGGTGGACCGGGGTGGCGCGGCGGGCAACACGGGCCGGAGCAGAGCCGGAGAGGGTATTCGCGCTGGCGCACGCGGTGGTCGCCCGGTGGTGGGAGCAGGCCCTGCACTGGGAGCGGGAGACGATCTGGCCGCAGCGCCTGCACCAGGTCGCAGGCGGCAACGTCGGGACGGATCTGGACCGTTGGCGGACCGTGGGGCGGGACACGGTCGTCTTCCCCGAGGTGGCGGCCGTCGCCGATGCGCTGCTGGACCCGGCCATGGCCCAGCTGGCGTGGACCGACAGCGGCGCTGGGCGGCCGCGGGCTCTGCCCGCCGACGGGATGTTCTGCCGCCGGCTCGGTGAGCGGGTGGGCCGGCCGTGGCTGGGGCCGCTGGCCGCGACCGACTACGGCGGACCGCTGACCTCCTGGATGGGCAGCGTCATCCGCATCCGCCGCGGGGTCGGCGGACCGCCCGGATACGACAACGACCCCTGGTGGCTGCGCCAGGAACACCAGCCCGCCACCATGGCCGGGCAGTTGCGGGTGCTGGGCAAGGAGAAGAAAGCGCCCGGCTCGGGAAGGATGTGGCGCGCGGCGGTGCCCGCCGAACAGCGTGCGCTGATCACCAGCACCATCGAGAGCGCCGAGGAACAGCTGCTCCAGTTGCGCGGGGTGCAGACTGGACCGACCGCCGACGTCGCCCAACAGCTTCTGCGCAACCTCCGCCACAGCGCCGCCCTGATCGACAATGCCTGGAAGCGGACCGCCCTGGCCGCGGTGAACGCCGGGATGCCCCTGGAAGAGGTCGCCCAGTGGGCGGAAATGTCTCCCGACGCCTTGATGACCATGCTCGCGGCCGGCCAGGAAGACGGCGGCTGAGAATCGTGTTCGTAGCGGGCGCGTTGGCTGTTGGCCGATAACAACACTCGTCGGTGGCAGAAATACTGAAAACGCGGGCGCGCGCGGCCGGGCAGGAGTTGGCTGGCGCGAGTGATCAACGCAGCAGAAACCCGGCCCGGGGGCCAGCCAGGGCGTGCCGCACCGTGTGGGAGCGGCTTCGAGGCGGTCTTCCTCGACCCTCTCGGGCAGATGGTCCAGCAGAGATGGGCGGACGCGGCCCTGGCAGTGGCCTTCGAGGGCCTACCGCCCGTCTCCGCGTTCCCGGCGATCCCGGGGCGGCGGTGGGGACCGGGCCTGTGGTGGTCGGCCACGACCGGACGGCACGTGGCGGCCGGGTCGAACGCGATGCGCCTCCAGCTGATGGTCCTGGACCGCGCCCCGGAGGTGACCGGGCTGGCGGGCCGGCCGGTGCGACTGCTGTGGCGCAACCACCGCGGACAGGTCCGCTCCTGGGTTCCGCAGCTGTTCGCCCGCTATACCGATGGCACCGCCCTGCTCGCCGACTGCCCCAGCCACCCCGACGCCGGCGGCGAACGCGCCCTGAACGCCGCGGAGGCCGTAGCGGAAGCATGCGCGCACCTCGGCTGGACCTACCAGCGCCTCGCCCCGCTCGACGACATCCTCGCCGCCAATCTGAAATGGCTGGCCGGGTACCGCCACCCTCGCAACGCCGGCCGCCCCGGCCTCATGCCCACCGTCCTCGACGCATTCGCCCACCCCCGGCCCCTGCTCCAAGGCGCGGAAACGGCCGGCGACCCCATCGAGGTTCTCCCTGCCCTCTTCCACGCCCTGTGGCACAGACAGCTGACAACCGACCTGGACACCCCCCTCCACGAGCAGGTCCTGGTCGGCCCGGCCCAGAGCCGAAACGGCCTGGACAGGACGGGAGGCCGCAGGTGAGCGCCCGGCGCAACGCCCGACCGGCGCTCAGGGTCGGGACTCACGTCCGCTTCCGCGGCGTGAAGTGGCAGGTGGTCGCCCTGGCCGGGCAGGACATCCACCTCATCGGCCCGGACGGCGGCGGTGAGGCCGTACTCGCCGGGCACCTGTTCGCCGACCCCGGCTTCACCGTCATCGGGGCCGAGGTGCCCCAGCCGGCCCCGCAGTGGGGGCTGTTCGAGACCGCCCCCGCCGCGGCGCGCGAGAAGGCACTGGCCTGGCAGCGGCACGTGAGAGAGGTTGAATGCGGCCTTGCCGGCGGGCTGGGCAGTGACGGGGCGGTGCGGCCGCAGTACGACCCCGAGCAGCACACACTGGCCCAGCGCGAGCAGGCCAAGGCCCAGGAGCTGACCGCGCTCGGCTTCGGCCGCGTCTCGCGCACCACGGTCCAGCGCATGCGGCTCGCCTACCGCAAACAAGGCCTGTGGGGGCTCCTCGACCACCGCAGCACGCGCGCCCCCAGCCCCACCGGGCGGGCCGACGAACGGGTCGTCGCCGCCGTCCGCGAGGCGCTGCGCCGCCGGCGCGGCCGCTCCAAGGGCACCATCAACGGTCTGTTCCCCCTGATCAACCACATCCTGGAAGACCGGCACGGGCCTGGCACGGTGCCCGCACCGTCCCAGGCCACGCTGTACCGGCTCGTCACCACCCTCGCCCGCCCCAGCGAACTGCCCACCGGGCCTGTCCGGGCCATTCCCGCCAGCTTCGACGGACGGGCCTTCACCCCCACCACCGCGCTGCGGCCCGGCGAGCAGGTCCAGATCGATACCACCCGCCTGGACGTCCTCGCCCTCTTCGACGACGGCACCCTCGCCCGCCCCGAACTCACCATCGCCATCGACGTCGCCACCCGCGCCATCCTCGCCGCCGTCCTGTGCCCCAGCGCGACCAAAGCCGTCGACGCGGCCCTGCTGCTGGCGGAGATGGCCGTCCCGCACCCCGCCCGCCCCACTTGGCCCAACATCCTGCGCATGGACCACGCCCGCGCACTCCCCCACAAACAGCTGGCCACGCTGGACGAACGCCTGGCCGGCGCCGCGGCCCGGCCCGTCGTCCTGCCGGAGACGATCGTCGTCGACCGCGGCCGCGTCTTCGTCTCCCGCGCGTTCACCGCCGCCTGCGAAACCCTCGGCATCAGCGTCCAGCCCGCCCCGCCGTTCGCGCCCACCGCCAAAGGCATCGTGGAGCGCGCCTTCGGCACCATCAACGCGCTGTTCTGCCAGCACCTGCCCGGCTACACCGGATCCGACGTCACCCGCCGCGGCCCCGACACCGAGAAAGATGCCTGCTACAGCGTCCCCCACCTGCAGGACCTCCTCGACGAATGGCTGGTCCACTACCACCACCGCCCCCACGAAGGCCTGCGCCACCCGATGATGCCGAAGAAGGCCCTCACCCCGAACCAGATGTGGGCCGCGCTCATCGCCGTCGCCGGACACGTCCCCGTCCCGCTGACCGGCCACGACTACCTCGAGCTGCTGCCCGTGCGCTGGCAGGCCATCACCGCCTCCGGCATCCGCATCCACCACCGCACCTACGACGCGGACCTCCTCGCCCCCTACCGCGGCCAGCCCTCCCCCATCACGGCGCGCGGCGGGAAATGGGAGATCCACCACAACCCCCACGACGTCCGCCAGATCTGGATCCGCCTGCCCGACGGCGAACTGACCGAGATCCCGTGGATCCACCGCGACCACGTCCACCAGCCGTTCAACGACCACACCTGGCAGCACATCAGAACACTCGCCCTGCACGACAACCACGGCGATACAGAGCAGTACGAAGCCGACCTCGCCGACGCCCTCGACCAGCTCATGCGCCGCGTCCACAGCGGCCACGCCACCAGAACCGAACAGGCCCTCATCGCCCGCACCACCGCCATCCCCCTCCCCACAGCCCGCCGCCCAGAACACGACACCGGCCAGAGCGCCGACGACCCAGCGCAGCGGCACGAGGACGACAGCATCGACGACCTCGACGACCTCCCCGACGACGACACCCTCGCCCCGGCCACCGGATTCGGGCTCTACGACGCACACGAGGAAGCCGACAAGTGGTAACCCCCCGCCCGCGCACCGACCACGCCACCCGTGCCGGCGAGACCAGTCCGAACGCCGCCCGGGCCCACAACGCCGCCACCGGCGCAGGCGGCGGTGCGGCCGAGCCGTCCTGGCCCCTGACCACCTGGCAGGGCTGGCACCGATTCGTCACCACCGAACCTGTCACCCCGCCCCGGCCCGGCCAGCCACCCCGCAGCCCGGAGGAACGCCTCGCCTACCACTCCGCGTTCGTCACCATCCGCACCCCCGCCATCAGCCAACTTGCCACCCAGGTCCGCACCCTGATGATCCTCGGCCGCCACCAACAGGCCACCGCACGGCCCTCGCTGATCGTCACCGGACCCGCCGCGGCCGGCAAAACCACCGCCCTCCTGAACGTCGGCCGCACCTGCCACCTCGCCCACACCCGCAAAAACCCCACACCGCCCGGATCGGCACACGCCGCGATACCCGTCGCGTACGTCCTCGTCCCGCCCGGCGCCACCGCGAAAACCCTCATCACCGAATTCGCCCGCTACCTCGGCATCCCCACCACCACCCGCATGACCCAGACCCAGATCACCGACGCCGTCTGCCACACCTACAGCCAAGCCGGTGTCCAACTCGTCCTCATCGACGAAATCCACCGCCTCAACCCCCGCACCACCACCGGCGCCCAGGCCGCCGACCTCCTGAAAGACCTCACCGAACGCCTCCGGGCCACCTTCGTCTACGCCGGCATCGACGTCACCGATACACCTCTCTTCTCCGGCACCCGCGGCGCTCAGCTCGCCGGACGCGCCACCCTCATCACCTGCGGCCCCCTCCCCGCCCGCCACGGATCACGTGAACCCTTCCGCGACGTCATCACCGACATCGAAAACAACCTCGACCTCACCCACCACAAAAACGGCACCCTCCCCCGCCACGCCACCTACCTCCACCAGCGCACCGCCGGCCGCATCGGATCCCTCACCCGACTCATCCGCCAAGCCGCCATCACCGCCATCTGCGACGGCACCGAACGCATCACCAAGCAATCACTCGACACCATCCGCCTCGACCACCTCGCCGAAACCCACCACCGCCCCCGCACACGAGGTCGCTAACCCCAACACCCCGGCCAGCACAAACAGCCTTGACCAGCACAAACACCAGCCGACCCTTTTCACGCTAGAGCTACCTACGACGAACCAAGCCAGGCTCAGCACACAACACACAACCCCAGCTCACACACCCCGACCTCCCCGCTGGAACCGGTCACCCGACCTCTCAACAAACCAGCAACACACCAGGCCAGCCGCCGCCCCGTACACCAACAAGCCCTCCCTCGAGCGTCA
>NZ_KQ949037.1 GCF_001514285.1 Streptomyces sp. DSM 15324 | reverse complement strand
GAGGTGTGTCGCGCCGCTGGGATACCTCGGTCTGCGTGGGGGTCACGTTCGCCCTCTTTTCGGCGTTCAGCCGCGGAACCAGTGCTGCGGCCGGGGGTGGATGTTCTGCCAGATGTGCTTGGGCTCTCGGTACTCGTTCAGGCCGGTCGGTCCCAGCTCGCGGCCCACGCCCGAGTGTCCGAAACCGCCCCATTCCGCTTGCGGCACATAGGGGTGGTAGTCGTTGATCCACACCGTGCCGTGACGCAGTCGCCGGGCGACCCGCTGGGCCTTGCCGGCGTCCTGCGTCCAGACGGCTCCGGCGAGGCCGTACTCGGTGTCGTTGGCGATCCGTACGGCGTCGTCCTCGTCGGTGAAGCGCTCCACGGTCAGCACGGGCCCGAAGGACTCCTCGTGCACCACACGCATGTCCTGCCGGCACTCGTCGAGGACGGTCGGCGGGTAGTAGTGGCCGCCCGCGAGGGCGGGGTCGGTGGGGCGCTCGCCGCCGCAGCGCAGGACGGCGCCCTCGGCGATGCCGGCCGCGACGTACGCCTCGACCTTGGCCAGGTGCTGGGCCGAGATCAGCGCCCCGGTCTCGGCGTCGGGGTCGAAGGGGCCGCCGAGCCGGATCTGGCGGGCCCTGCGCACGACCTCGTCGACCAGCCGGTCGTGCAGGGAGTCCTCGACGATCAGGCGGGCGCCGGCCGAGCAGACCTGGCCTGAGTGCAGGAAGACGGCGGTCAGGGCGAAGTCCACGGCCGTCTCGAAGTCGGCGTCGGCGAAGATCACGTTGGGGTTCTTGCCGCCGAGCTCCAGCGCGACCTTCTTCACGGTCGCCGCCGAGGTGGCCATGATCCGCTTGCCGGTCTCCAGGCCTCCCGTGAAGGAGACCATGTCGACGCCGGGGTGCTCGGAGAGCGGGGCGCCCACCTCGGGTCCGCCGCCCAGGACGAGGTTGCCGACGCCGGCCGGGAGTCCGGCCTCCTCCAGGGCCTTCAGCAGCAGGATGGAGGTGGAGGGGGTCAGCTCGCTGGGCTTCAGGACGAAGGTGTTGCCGGCCAGCAGGGCGGGGGCGACCTTCCAGGACGCCTGGAGGAGGGGGTAGTTCCAGGGGGTGATCAGCCCGCAGACGCCGACCGGTTCGTAGACCACGCGGCTCACGGCGTCGTCGCGGCCGGTGTCGATCACCCGGCCGGCGTCGGTTCCGCCGAGGCCACCGTAGTATCGGAAGCAGGAGACGACGTCGGCGATGTCGTACTCGCTCTCCACCAGCCGCTTGCCGGTGTCGAGGGACTCGGCGCGGGCGAACAGCTTGGCGTCGCGCTCGATGATGTCGGCGGTGCGCAGCAGCAGGGCACCGCGCTCCCGCTCGGGGGTCTGCGGCCAGGGGCCCTCGTCGAAGGCCCTACGGGCGGCGGCGATCGCCGCCTCGGTGTCGGGACGCGTCCCTTCCGATACGGTCGCGGAGAGCGTTCCGTCGGCGGGACATCGGATGTCACGGCGGCCTCCGGCCACCGGCTCCCGCCATTCACCGTCCACATACAGGTCTGCCACGCGCCAAGCCCTTCAGCTGGAATGCGTTGCGCATCGTGCATTCAATTGCTTGTGGTGGAACACCCTGGCCAATGTGCGGACATCCGTCAAGGGGTTGGCGGATGACGATTTCGCACGAGACCTTTCGACCCTTCTCCCTTGCGCACAGACCTTGACCGTGGACCCCGATCCGGCCAACTATGTTGCGCATCGCTCACAGAGTTGTGCATTACGCACCGACGGAGGAGGCCCATGTCCCCCCGACCTCAACCCGGCCGTGAGTACGTACTCACCCTTTCCTGTCCCGACAGCGCGGGACTGGTCCACGCCGTGAGCGGCTTCCTCGTCCGGAACTCCGGGAACATCCTGGAGAGCCAGCAGTTCGACGACCGCCTCCAGGGCCGCTTCTTCATGAGGGTCCATTTCGACGTCTCGGATCCGAGTGCCGATCTGAAAAATCTGCGTTACCGATTCGGTCCGGTGGCGGACGCCTATCGGATCTCCTGGACACTGCGGGACGCGTCGACCCCGACGAGGACCCTCATCATGGTGTCGAAGTTCGGGCACTGCCTCAACGATCTGCTGTTCCGCCGGCGCACGGGTTCCCTCAACATAGAAATCCCGGCGATCGTCTCCAATCACCGGGACTTCGAAGGACTGGCGGACACCTATGGCATCCCCTTCCATCACGTCCCTGTGACGAAGGACACCAAGCCCGAGGCGGAGGCCCGGCTGCTGGAGCTGGTGAGGGAACTGGACGTGGACCTCGTCGTGCTCGCCCGGTACATGCAGATCCTCTCGGACGACCTGTGCAAGCGGCTCGAGGGCCGCGCCATCAACATCCACCACTCCTTCCTCCCCAGCTTCAAGGGGGCGAAGCCGTACGACCAGGCCTACGACCGGGGGGTGAAGCTGGTCGGCGCGACCGCGCACTACGTGACGTCCGACCTCGACGAGGGCCAGATCATCGAGCAGGACGTGGTCCGCGTGGACCACTCCCTCGACCCGGGCGAGCTGGTCACGGTCGGCCGCGACGTCGAGGCGCAGGTGCTGGCGCACGCCGTGAAGTGGCACAGCGAGAGCCGCGTGATGGTGGACGGCAACCGTACGGTCGTCTTCCGCTGAGTCGTCCGGCGTCCTCCTGAGTCCTCCTGAGTCTTCCTGAGTCCTCCGACGGGGAGGGGGCGGGACCGGAATTCCGGTCCCGCCCCCTCCCCGTTCGTATACGGCTGTTCGTATACGGTTCCCGTCACTCCACGAGCCGGTCCAGCAGGGCCCGCCGCCAGCTCTCCGTCTCGGCGATCTGGTTGAAGGTGAACACATGGAGGCCCGCGACCCCCGCGGAGGGCGCCGTGAGGGCCTCCTCGGCCCGCCCGAGCAGTCGCTCGGGCGAGTAGCCCCCGGGCGTGGCGAAGCGCAGGAACCACGAGGCGTGCTTGGTGAGGAACCGCGTCGACTCCCCCACGCCGATCTTCGTCGCCATGGCGAGCAGTTTGGCCCGCTGGACGGGCCCGGCGACGCCCACGTGCACGGGCAGGACGACGTCCCGGCGCCGGATGCGGGCGATCCAGTCGCCCAGCACGCGCGCGTCGAAGCAGAGGTTGCTCACGATGTACGTGGCGTGCTCACGCTTGTCCCACATCGCCTGGATGGTGATGTCGTCGTGGATCAGGGGATGGCTCTCGGGGTAGCCGGTGATGCCGACGCGCGCGAACGGGCTGTCCAGCTCGGTCAGCCTGCGCAGCACCGGCAGGGCGCCGTGGAAGGCCCCGGCGGGCGGGTTCGCGTCGCCCGCCGGGACGAAGACGTCGTCGACACCGGCCGCGCGCAGCCGGCCGGTGACCTCCTTGAGGTGCGCGTCGTCCCGCAGCAGCCGTGCGGGCACGTGCGGGACGACGCGGTAGCCGTGCGCCCCGAGGCGCTCGGTGAGGGCGAGGGTCGGTTCCAGGCCCTTCACCGGCGACGCCGTCACGGTGACGACGACGTCGCGCGGCACATGGGCGAGGACCTTGTCCTCCGTCGACTTCGCGGGCAGCACCTCGTAGCGGACCCGCTCCAGGAGCGGCCGCAGCCCGTCGGCGGCCAAGGTCTACCCTGCCTGCCGCTGGGCGTCGCGGTGGCGGTAGTAGGCGGCCTTGGAGGGGGCGAGGGGCTCCTTGCCGAGGATCAGGTCGGCGGCCTTCTCCGCGATCATCATCACCGGGGCGTAGATGTTGCCGTTGGTGACGTACGGCATGACCGAGGCGTCGACCACGCGCAGGCCCTCCACACCGTGCACCCGCATGCTGGTGGGGTCGACGACGGACATCTCGTCGGTGCCCATCTTGCAGGTGCAGGAGGGGTGCAGGGCGGTCTCGCCGTCCTTGGCGACCCAGGCGAGGATCTCCTCGTCGCTCTCCACGGAGGGTCCGGGGGAGATCTCACCGTCGTTGTAGGGGGCCAGGGCAGGCTGGTTGAGCAGCTTGCGGGCCACCCGGATCGCCTCGACCCACTCACGGCGGTCCTGCTCGGTGGAGAGGTAGTTGAAGCGCAGGGCGGGGTGCTCGCGCGGGTCCTTGCTCTTGATCTTCACCGAGCCGATGGCGTCGGAGTACATCGGCCCGACGTGGACCTGGTAGCCGTGGCCGCCGGCCGGCACCGAGCCGTCGTAGCGGACCGCGATGGGCAGGAAGTGGAACATCAGGTTGGGGTAGTCCACGTCCTCGTTGCTGCGGGCGAAGCCGCCGGCCTCGAAGTGGTTGGTCGCGGCCGGGCCCTTGCGGAACAGCCACTGGAGCCCGATGAAGGGGGCGCGCCACTTCGCCAGGTACGGCTGCATGGAGACGGGCTGCTTGCACGCGTACTGGATGTAGACCTCGAGGTGGTCCTGCATGTTCTCGCCGACGCCGGGGAGGTCGTGGACGACGTCGATGCCGAGGGCGCGCAGTTCCTCGGCGTTGCCGACGCCGGAGAGCTGGAGGAGCTGCGGGGAGTTGATCGCGCCGCCGCAGAGGATGACTTCCTTGGCGCGGACCTGCTGGGGGGCGCCCCGGCCCTTGCGGTACTCGACGCCGACGGCCTTCTTGCCCTCGAACAGGACACGGGTGACCAGGGCGCGGGTGGTGACGGTGAGGTTGGGCCGCTTGCGGGCGGGCTTGAGGTAGGCCTTGGAGGCGGAGAGCCGGCGTCCGCGGGAGACATTGCGGTCGAACTTGGCGAAACCTTCCTGCCGGTACCCGTTGACGTCCTTGGTCGGCGCGTAGCCCGCCTCCTCGGTGGCCTTGAGGAAGGCGCCGAAGAGCGGGTTGTCGGCCGGTCCGCGTTCGAGGACCAGCGGCCCGTCGTGGCCGCGGAACTCGTCGTCCGGGTCGGCGGCCAGACAGTTCTCCATCCGCCGGAAGTAGGGCAGACAGTGGGCGTAGTCCCAGGACTCCATGCCGGGGTCGGCCGCCCAGCGCTCGTAGTCCAGGGGGTTGCCGCGCTGGAAGATCATGCCGTTGATGCTGCTGGAGCCGCCGAGCACCTTGCCGCGCGCGTGATAGATGCGCCGGCCGCCCATGTGGGGCTCGGGCTCGGACTCGTACTTCCAGTCGTAGAAGCGGCTGCCGATCGGATACGTCAGCGCGGCCGGCATGTGGATGAACACGTCCCACGGGTAGTCGGACCGGCCGGCCTCCAGCACCAGGACCCGGTTCGCCGGATCCGCGGAGAGCCTGTTCGCCAGTGCGCTGCCGGCTGATCCACCACCGACGATGACGAAGTCGTACTGCAGGGAAGCCATGGAGCCCTCGTCTCGCTTGCGCCACAGATAGTGCGACGCATGCTAATACCAGTAGCGCTATACGCACTAGGTTGCGAGCCACGCAACTTACGTGGCCTCGGTTTCGATCGGGTTACTTGCAAAGGCGTTGTTTACCGCACGTATAGTTGCGCTGTGAGCAACTACAGCACAGACACCGAAACGTCGAGTACGCAGTCCGGCGGCGTGCAGTCGGTCGACCGCGCCATCAGCGTGCTGGAAATCCTGGCCCAGCGCGGCGAGGCGGGCGTCAGCGAGGTGGCCGCCGAGATCGATGTTCACAAGTCCACCGCGTTCCGCCTGCTCGGCGCCCTGGAGACGCGCGGTCTGGTGGAGCAGGCGGGCGAGCGCGGCAAGTACCGGCTCGGCTTCGGCATCGTACGCCTGGCCGGCGCGGTGACGGGACGTCTCGACATCACCCAGCAGGGCCGCCCCGTGTGCGAGCGCCTCGCCGAGGAGATCGGCGAGACGGTCAACATCGCGGTCATGCAGGAGCACTACGCGATCAATCTGTACCAGGTGCGCGGTCCGGCGGCCGTCGCCGCGCACAACTGGGTCGGTGAGCTGACCCCGCTGCACGCGACGTCGAGCGGCAAGGTCCTGCTGGCCCATCTGCCCGCCGGGGAGCGGGCCGCGGTGCTGGCGAAGTCCGGCCTGGAGAAGGTCGGCCCGCACACGATCACCGCGAAGACGAAGCTGGAGAAGAACCTGGCGGAGGCCCGGGAGCGGGGCTACGCCTGGACGCTGGAGGAGCTGGAGATCGGGCTGCACGCGATGGCCGCCCCGATCAGGGACCGGGACGGCGTGGTCATCGCGGCGCTCAGCGCCTCGGGGCCCTCCTACCGCTTCACCGAGGAGCGGCTGCACGAGCTCTCCCCGATCCTCCTCAAGGGAGCGGAGGAGATCAGCCACCGCATGGGCTTCCTGGGCTGAGCCGGCCCGCGGGTGTCAGCCCTGGGGGGTGCCGAGGCGTTCGTTGACCCAGTCGTGGAAGGCGCCGATGTGGTGCTCGCTGGGCACCAGGACCCCGCCCTTGGCGTACATCCGCGAGCTCATCCCGGGCTGGGTGCGCTCGCAGGCGTCGAAGTCCTGCACGTTGACCCGGTGGAACAGCTCCACCGAGCGGCTGACGTCCTTGCCGCTCTCGACGACGTGCGGCAGGTAGAGCCAGTCGCACTCGACGATCGTGCGGTCGACGGCCACCGGGTACATACGATGGAAGATCACGTGGTCGGGGACGAGGTTGATGAAGACCTGCGGCTTGACGGTGATCGCGTAGTAGCGGCGGTCCTGGTCCTCGGCCACCCCGGGGATGCGGTCCAGCCCCTCGGAGCCGTCCACGGTGAAGCCCTGGATCTCCTCGCCGAACTCCGCGCCGTGGCCCACGTAGTACTGGGCCGCGTAACCGTCCGCGAACTCCGGCAGCACCTCGGTGAGTTCGGGGTGGATCGTGGCGCAGTGGTAGCACTCCATGAAGTTCTCGATGATGAGCTTCCAGTTCGCCTTCACGTCGTACGTGATGCGCTTGCCGACGGAGAGGTTGTCGACGTCGTAGCGCTCGATGGAGGCGATGTCGCCGAGGCGTTCGACGACCGCGCCCAGCACGTCCTCCTCGAAGGAGGGCGGGTTCTCCGCCAGGCACACCCAGACATAGCCCAGCCACTCCCGGACGGCGACGCTGGTCAGGCCGTACTCGGTGCGGCCGACGTCGGGCATCTTGGTCAGGTTGGGGGCGGCGACGAGCTTGCCGTTCAGGTCGTAGGTCCAGGCGTGGTACGGGCACTGGAAGGCCCGCTTGACCTCGCCGGTCTCCTCCGTGCAGAGCTTCGCCCCGCGGTGGCGGCACACGTTGAAGTACGCGCGGATCGAGTTGTCCCGGGCGCGGGTGACCAGGATGCTCTCGCGGCCCACGTCCACGGTGCGAAACGCACCGGGCTTGGCCAGCTCGGAGGCGCGCGCCACGCAGAACCACATGGTCTCGAAGATGCGCTCCTGCTCCTGGGCGAAGATCCCGGGATCGGTGTAGGAGGAGCCGGGAAGGGTGGCGATCAGGCTGTCCGGCAGGCTGGTCGAGGTCACGGTGCACTCCTCGGAAAACGTCGGGGGCGGATCATTCACGCGCCGGCAAGAACGACTCCGCTCGGCGTCGAAACAGGGGTGGGGTCAGACGGTGGCGGCAGCGAGCTGCTTGCGCCAGCGGGTGAACAGCCGCGGCTGGTTCATCCCGAGCACGGCGACCGGTGTCCCGGCGCGCCGGTACACGGCCAGGACGTCACGGTCCCCGGCGGTGCCTTGCTCGACGGTGACGGTGTCGGCGCCGGCCGCGTGGCCGGCGAACTGGATCTTCACTCCGTACTGGTCGGACCAGAAGTACGGCGGCTTGGGCACCCCGGGTTCCACCGCCCCGCCCGCCAGCAGGGTGGCGATCGCGGCGTCCGGGCGTTCCCGGGCTCCGGTCCAGTGCTCGACCCTGCGGTGCGCGCCCGCCCGCGGGTCGTACCAGTTCGCGCAGTCCCCGACGGCGACGACGGAGGCGAGGCTGGTGCGCCCGTCGGCGCCGCACTTGACGCCGTTGTCGAGCGCGATGCCCGAGCCGTCGAGCCAGTCGACCGAGGGGCGTGCGCCCACACCGACGACCACGATGTCGGCGGGGATGCTGCGGCCGTCCTCGAGGAGCACGCCGTCGACACGGCTCTCGCCGCTCAGCCCCTTGACGCCGACCCCGCACAGGAGCCGTACGCCGTGGTCGGTGTGCAGGCCGGAGACGACGGTGCCCATCTCGGCACCCAGGGGGCCGGCCAGCGGCGTGGGCGCCGCCTCGATCACCGTCACGTCGAGTCCGAGCGTGTGGGCGGTGGAGGCGACCTCGGCGCCGATGAAGCCGCCGCCGATCACCACCAGGCTGCCCCCCGCGGCGAGTGCGTCGCGCAGGGCGCGGGCGTCGTCCAGGGTGCGCAGGGTGTGCACCCCGGCGAGCCCCTCGGCACCGGGCAGGGTGCGGGCGGCGGCACCGGTCGCGAGGACGATCCCGTCGGCCTTCAGCTCGCGCCCGTCGGCGAGCCGTACGGCCCGCTCGGTGCGGTCGAGGCCGGTCGCCCGGACCCCGAGCAGCCACTCGGCGCCCAGGTCCTCGCCGTCGGTCTCCAGGGCGAGGTCCGCCTCGCCCAGGGTCCCCGCGAGGAACTCCTTGGACAGCGGCGGCCGGTCGTAGGGCCGGTGCGGTTCGTCGCCGATGACGACGAGGCGGCCGTCGTAGCCCTGCTTGCGCAGCGCGCGTACGGCCGACAGGCCGGCGAGGGAGGCGCCGACCACGGCCACCGTCCTCACGCGGGCCCCCCGGCGAGCCGGGACGCCACACAGGGCGGCAGGTTGGGAGCCGCCTCGGAGACCTTGACGAAGACCGTGCCGTCCTCGACCACGACCTCGTGGGTGCGCACCGGCAGCTTGGCCGGCGGGGCGTCCACCGCGCCGGTGCGCAGGTCGAACTTGGAGGCGTGCAGCGGGCACTCCACCTCACAGCCCTCCAGCCAGCCGTCGGCGAGCGAGGCGTCCTGGTGGGTGCAGGTGTCGTCGATGGCGTAGAGCTCGCCGTCGTCGGTGTGGAACACCGAGACCGGCGGGTCGATGTCGAGCCGGAAGGCCTCGCCTCGCGGGAGATCCTCGAGACGGCACGCGGGAATCATCATGACACCTCGGTGCGTATAGCGAAACGGATTGCGGAAAGCGCAACATCAGTCTGAGGTCGCCCAGAACCCCTGTCAAGGCCCCCGGAGACCCGCTTCGGGCCACCTCGCGGACCGCCTCCGAGGCAGCTCGAAACGCCCGCACCACCTGCGGAAACAGGTAATGCGGGCGCCGTGCGGAGGGCTGCGGCGAGGGCGGTCAGAAGCCGCGGTCGATCCACTCCTGGAGGTGCGGGGCCTCCGTGGCGACGGTCGTCGTGTCCCCGTGTCCGGTGTGGACGACCGTGTCGCCGGGCAGCGTCAGCAGCCGGTCGCGGATCGAGTCGACGATGGTCGGGAAGTGGCTGTACGACCGTCCCGTGGCCCCCGGCCCGCCCGCGAACAGCGTGTCGCCGCTGAAGAGCGCGGACAGGGCGGGCGCGTACAGGCAGACCGCGCCCGGGGCGTGGCCCGGGGTGTGCAGCACGGTGAGGTCGACGCCCGCCACGGTGATGACCTGCCCGTCGGCCAGCTCGCCGTCGGGCTCGCGGTCGGGGTGGGTCTGTTTCCACAGGGGCAGGTCGTCGGGGTGGAGCAGGACCGGGGCCCCGGTGCGCGCGGCGAGGGCGGGCGCGGCGTCGATGTGGTCGTTGTGGGCGTGGGTGCTCACGATGGCGGTGAGCCGGCGGTCCCCGACGGCCCGGGCGATCGCGTCGGCGTCATGGGCGGCGTCGACGACGATCACCTCGCTGTCGTCGCCGACGATCCAGACGTTGTTGTCGACGTCCCAGGTGCCGCCGTCCAGGGAGAAGGTCCCGGAGGTGACGAGGTGCTCGATGCGGGCGCCGGATGTCACAGGACCACCACCGAGCGCAGGACGTCGCCGCCGTGCATCCGCTCGAAGGCCTTCTCGACCTCGTCGAGCGCGATGGTCTCGGTGACGAAGGCGTCCAGGTCGAGCCGGCCCTGGAGGTAGAGGTCGACGAGCATGGGGAAGTCACGGGAGGGCAGGCAGTCGCCGTACCAGGAGGACTTCAGCGATCCGCCGCGGCCGAAGACGTCCAGGAGCGGCAGTTCGAGCTTCATCTCCGGGGTCGGCACGCCGACCAGGACGACCGTGCCGGCCAGGTCGCGGCCGTAGAAGGCCTGCTGGTAGGTCTCCGGGCGGCCGACCGCCTCGATGACGACGTCCGCGCCGAAGCCGCCGGTCAGCTCGCGGATCGCTTCCACGGCGTCGGTCTCGCGCGAGTTCACGGTGTGGGTGGCGCCCAGTTTCTGCGCGGTCTGCAGCTTGCGGTCGTCGATGTCCACGGCGATGATCTTCGCCGCGCCGGCCAGCCGGGAGCCGACGACGGCCGCGTCCCCGACGCCGCCGCAGCCGATGACGGCCACGCTGTCGCCGCGTCCCACGTTGCCGGTGTTGATCGCGGCGCCGATGCCCGCCATCACCCCGCAGCCCAGCAGGCCGACGGCGGCGGCCGAGGCGGCGGGGTCGACCTTGGTGCACTGCCCGGCGGCGACCAGGGTCTTCTCGGCGAAGGCGCCGATGCCGAGGGCCGGGGACAGCTCGGTGCCGTCGAGGAGGGTCATCTTCTGCTTGGCGTTGTGGGTGGCGAAGCAGTACTGCGGGCGGCCGCGCCGACAGGCCCGGCACTGGCCGCACACGGCTCGCCAGTTCAGGATGACGAAGTCACCGGGTGCGACGTCCGTGACGCCCTCCCCCACGGACTCCACGGTGCCGGCGGCCTCGTGCCCGAGCAGGAAGGGGAACTCGTCGTTGATCCCGCCCTCGCGGTAGTGCAGATCGGTGTGGCAGACCCCGCAGGCCTCGATCCTGACCAGCGCCTCCCCCGGGCCGGGGTCGGGGACGATGATCGTCTCCAGGCTGACGGGGGCACCCTTCGCGCGCGCGACGACAGCACGGACCTGGTGAGCCATGGCCACTCCTAGGCTGGTACGGGACCTGAGTCTTATGTTGCTCAATACGGCACGCATCTCATGTGCCGCAACACAGCATCCTGGAGCGCCGAGCAGCGGTCAAGGCTCCCGAGGGGCCGGTACCAGGGCGGTGGTCCACCAGGGCACCCCATCTGCTTTGCTGTGCGCGGCGGACAGGCTCCTCACACCTCGGGACGACGATCATGGGCGCGGACGTACGGCAGATCGCCGACGGTATCCATCTGGTGCACGGCTCTCACACGAACTGGGTGATCCTCGGCGAGGGGGACGCCGTCACGCTGATCGACACGGGCTACCCGGGCGACCGCGAACAGCTTCTCGCATCCCTCGCGGCGGTGGGCAGTTCTCCGCAGGCGGTGACGGCCGTGCTGCTCACGCACGCCCACAACGACCACCTCGGTTCGGCCGAGTACCTGCGCGCGGCGTACGGCACCCCGGTGCTCGCGCACCCGGCGGAGGTGCCGCACGCCCGCCGGGAGTTCCTCCAGCAGGTGAGCGTCGGCGCTGTGCTGGGGAACGCCTGGCGCCCCGGTGTGCTGCCCTGGCTGATGCACGTGGTGCGCGTCGGCGGCGCCCAGCAGCACCCCGTCGGCGCACCGGAGGCGTTCCCGGTCACGGACGGCCCGCTCGACCTGCCGGGCCGGCCGGTGCCGGTGCACACCCCCGGCCACACCGACGGCCACTGTGTCTTCCATCTCCCGGACGCCGGGGTGGTGATCTCGGGGGACGCCCTGGTCAGCGGGCACCAGACCTCACGGATCGAGGGCCCCCAGCTGCTGCCGGACATGTTCCACCACGAGCGCGCCCGAGCGGTGACCTCCCTCGACCTGATCGAGGGCCTGGACGCCGATGTGCTGCTGCCGGGGCACGGACCGGTGCACCGGGGCTCCGTGAAGGCGGCCGCCCGGCACGCCCGCGAACGCGCCGTCTAAGGTCAGGCCATGGCTTTGCAGATCAGCGCCACGAATCCGGAGCACCCGGCCCTCCTTCTGGAGCTGCCCTGGGACGTGCCCCTGGAGCAATGGCCCGAGGACGTCCTCGTCCCGCTGCCGCGCGGCATCTCCCGCCACGTGGTGCGCTACGCGCGCGCCGGGGACGAGGTGATCGCCGTCAAGGAACTCGCCGAGCGCCCGGCGCTGCGCGAGTACGAGCTGCTGCGCGACCTGGACCGCATCGGCATCCCCGCCGTCGACCCGCTGGCCGTGGTCACCGGGCGCACCGACCGCGCCGGGGACCCGCTGGAGTCGGTCCTGGTCACCCGGCACCTGGGCGGCTCGATGCCGTACCGGTCGATGTTCGAGACGACCATGCGTCCGGCGACCATGCACCGGCTGATGGACGCCCTCGCGGTGCTCATCGTGCGGCTGCATCTCGCCGGGTTCGCCTGGGGCGACTGCTCGCTGTCCAACACGCTGTTCCGGCGGGACGCGGGCGCCTACGCCGCGTACCTGGTGGACGCCGAGACCGGTGATCTGCATCCGCAGCTCAGCACCGGGCAGCGGGAGTACGACCTCGATCTCGCCCGCGTCAACATCAGCGGCGAGCTGCTGGACCTGGAGGCGTCCGGGGCGCTCCACCCGTCGGTGGACCCGATCGAGTTCGGCATGGAGATCTGCGCCCGCTACGGCGCGCTGTGGGAGGAGCTGACCCGCACCTCGGTGTACCCGGCGGGCGAGTACCACTACATCGAGCGCCGCATCCGCCGGCTCAACGACCTGGGCTTCGACGTGGCCGAGATGCAGATCGAGCACTCCCCGAGCGGCGACACCGTCACGTTCGTGCCGAAGGTCGTCGACGCGGGCCACCACCAGCGGCAGTTGCTGCGGCTGACCGGACTGGACACCGAGGAGAACCAGGCCCGGCGGCTGCTGAACGACCTGGAGAGCTGGATGGCGACCCAGGACGACTACGCCCCGGGGGACCCCCTCGCCGCCCGCCCCGAGGTGCTGGCGCACCGGTGGGTGCGGGACGTGTTCCGGCCCACCGTGCGCGCCGTGCCGTCTCAGCTGCGCGGCTCGATGGATCCGGCGGAGATCTACCACGAGCTGCTGGAGCACCGCTGGTACCTGTCGGAGCAGGCGCAGCACGACATCGGGCTCGACACGGCGGTCGAGGACTACCTCGTGAACATCCTGCCCAAGGCACGGGAGACGCTGGAGCCGACCGTGCCCGAGTGAGCGGGGCTCAGTCGTGGGGGACGACGGCGACCGGGCAGCCGGCGTGGTGCAGGACGCCGTGCGCGACGGAGCCTATGCGGGCGCCCACGGCGGTGCGGTGGGCGCGCCGGCCGACGACCATCAGCTGGGCCCGCCCGGCGACCGAGAGCAGGACCTGTCCCGCGCTGCCCATCTCGACGTGCTCGACGACGTGCACGTCCGGGAAGCGCTCCCGCCACGGGCGTACGGCGTCGTCCAGGGCCTTCTTCTCGAACGGCTCCAGGCCGCCCGCCTCGTCGAGCAGCCTGAGCGAGCCCGGGCTGTACGCGAACACCGGCGGCAGCTGCCAGGCGCGCACCACGCGGACGCTCGCGCCGCGGGCCGCGGCGGTCGCGAAGGCGAACCGCAGCGCGGCGGCGCTGTCGTCGGGGTCGCCCTGCTGGCCGACGACGATCTCGTGCCCGGCCACCTCGGCGGAGGGCTTGTCGCCGGCCCGGACGAGGACGACCGGGCGGGCCGCCTCGGCGATCACCTGCTGGCCGACCGAGCCGAGCAGGAAGCCGACTACGGGGCCGTGCCCGCGGGAGCCGAGCACCAGCAGTTCCGCGTCCGCGGCGGCGGCGAGCAGGGTCTCGACCGGGTGGCCCTCCAGGACGTCGGTGGTGACGGCGAGGCCCGGGTGCCGTTCGGTGACCGTGGCGGCGGCCCGTTCGACGGCCTCGGCCACCCAGGCCCGCTGGGCGTCCCGGTCGGCGGCCTCGGGCGCGGGGTGGAGCCCGTGCTTCCAGGCGTGCACCACCCGCAGCGGCCTGTCCCGTCGTACGGCCTCCCGCGCCGCCCAGGCGAGCGCGGCGAGGCTCTCGTCCGTCCCGTCGACCCCTGCCGTGATCGGGCCCGTCATCGCACTGTCTCCTGTCTCGTGATCACTTCGTACCGGGCCAGTCTTCACTACGCTGCCGTTCATGACCTTGGAATGGGAACAGGTGATCGTGGACTGTCACGACCCGGTGGCGCTCGGACGCTGGTGGGCGAACGCGCTCGGCTGGGCCGTGGTGACCAACGCGCCCGACGAGTACGAGATCCGGCCCGCGCCGGACCGGCTGCCGGGTCTGCTGTTCGTCCCCGTGCCGGAGGGCAAGCAGGTCAAGAACCGGCTGCATCTGGACTTCCGTCCGCGCGACCAGCGGGCCGAGGTGAGCAGACTGCTGTCGCTGGGGGCGCGCCACGCGGACCTGGGGCAGGGCGAGCAGCCGTGGGTGACGCTGACCGACCCCGAGGGCAACGAGTTCTGCGTCCTGGCGGCGCGGCGGTCGCCTTGACGGTGGGTGCCCGGTCCTGAACCGGGAGCGCACGCTGTGCGCGGTCCCTGAGCGGGCGGGGGCGATCGACCCTACGATGGGCGGAGCCGGCGCGTGGTTCGCCGTGCGCCGGCGAGTCCTGACCGCTCTCGGGGTGGGAGACGTATGACACAGGCCGCCGAAACAGCGCGGACCGTCATCCTGACCGTGGACGACGACCCGGGGGTATCCCGTGCCGTCGCCCGTGACCTGCGGCGCCGCTACGGCGCCGCGTACCGGATCGTGCGGGCGGAGTCCGGCGAGTCCGCACTGGAGGCGTTGCGCGAGCTCAAGCTGCGCGGCGACCTGGTGGCGGTGATCCTGGCCGACTACCGCATGCCGCAGATGAACGGCATCGAGTTCCTCGAACAGGCCCTGGACGTGTACCCGGGAGCCCGGCGTGTGCTGCTGACCGCCTACGCGGACACGAACGCGGCGATCGACGCGATCAACGTCGTCGACCTCGACCACTATCTGCTCAAGCCGTGGGACCCGCCGGAGGAGAAGCTCTACCCGGTCCTGGACGACCTGCTGGACGCCTGGCGCGCCAGCGACTACCGGCCGGTGCCGGCGACGAAGGTGGTCGGGCACCGGTGGTCGGCGCGGTCCTCGGACGTCCGGGAGTTCCTGGCGCGCAACCAGGTGCCGTACCGCTGGTACTCCGCCGACGAGCCCGAGGGGCAGCGGCTGCTGGCCGCGGCGGAGGCGGACGGCCGGCGGCTGCCGCTGGTGATCACCCCGGAGGGGGCGCCGCTGATCGAGCCGGCCGCCCCGGAGCTGGCGGCGCGCGTGGGTCTGGCGACGACCCCGGCGGCCGAGTTCTACGACCTGGTCGTCATCGGCGGCGGACCGGCGGGCCTGGGGTCGGCGGTGTACGGCGCCTCCGAGGGGCTGCGGACGGTGCTCGTGGAGCGGTCCGCGACCGGCGGACAGGCCGGGCAGAGTTCGCGCATCGAGAACTACCTCGGGTTCCCCGACGGGGTGTCCGGGGCCCAGCTCACCGACCGGGCGCGCCGGCAGGCGACCAAGTTCGGGGCCGAGATCCTCACCGCGCGCGAGGTGACGGGGCTGGAGGTGAACGGCTCCGCGCGGGTCGTACGGTTCTCGGACGGCTCGGCGGTGGCGGCACACAGCGTGATCCTCGCGACGGGGGTGTCCTACCGGCAGCTCGCGGCGCCGGGCTGCGACGACCTGACCGGCTGCGGGGTGTTCTACGGCTCCGCGCTGACCGAGGCGGCCTCCTGCCAGGACCAGGACGTGTACATCGTGGGCGGCGCCAACTCCGCCGGGCAGGCGGCGATGTACCTGTCGCGGGGCGCCAAGTCGGTGACGCTGCTGGTGCGCGGGGAGTCGCTGGCGGCCTCGATGTCGTACTACCTGATCCAGCAGATCGAGGAGGCGCCGAACATCCGTGTGCGGGCCGGCACCGTCGTGGAGTCCGCTCACGGGGACGGTCATCTGGAGCGGCTGACGCTGCGGGACGTGAAGAACGGCGAGACCGAGACCGTCGACGCGCAGTGGATGTTCGTGTTCATCGGCGCGGCCCCGCTGACCGACTGGCTGGGCGGGACCGTGCTGCGCGACGAGCGCGGGTTCATTCTGGCGGGGCCCGATCTCACCGCGGACGGGCGGCCGCCGGCGGGCTGGGAGCTGGACCGGCCGCCGTACCACCTGGAGACCAGCATTCCCGGCGTGTTCGTGGCGGGCGACGCGCGCGCCGAGTCGGCCAAGCGGGTCGCGTCCGCCGTCGGAGAGGGAGCCATGGCTGTCATGCTCGTCCACCGGTATCTGGAGCAGTCGTGAGCGGGCGGCCGATGCCGTGCAGCCCGGCGGAGATCGGCTCGCTGTTCCTGTTCGAGAAGCTCACCCCCGAGCAGCTGGGACGGCTGTGCGCCGAGGGGCGGGTGGAGAGGTTCGAGCCCGGTCCGGTGTACGCCGAGGGAGATCCGGCGACCTGCTTCTACGTGCTGCTCGAGGGCTCGGTCGTGCTGTCGCGGCGGGTCGGCGGGGACGACGTGGAGGTCACCCGCACCTCGCAGCGCGGGGTGTACTCGGGGGCCATGCAGGCGTATCTGGGCGACCGGGTGCGGCAGGTCTACACCAACTCGATGCGGGTGACCGAGCCGTCCCGGTTCTTCGTGGTGCCGGCGGACGTGTTCGCGGAGATCATGCGGGACTGGTTCCCGATGGCGGTGCATCTGCTGGAGGGCCTGTTCTTCGGCTCGAAGAACACCCAGGCCGCGATCGGGCAGCGGGAACGGCTGCTGGCGCTCGGCTCGTTGTCGGCGGGGCTCACCCATGAGCTCAACAACCCGGCCGCGGCGGCCGTACGGGCCACCGCGACGCTGCGCGAGCGGGTCGCCAAGATGCGGCACAAGCTCGCGCTGATCGCCGAAGGACCCTTCTCCCGGGACGCGTTGGCGAGTCTGATCGAGGTCCAGGAGCGCACCGCCGAGCGGGTCGCCAAGGCGCCGTCGCTCAGTCCGCTGGAGGCGTCGGACCGGGAGGACGCGCTCACCGAGTGGCTCGAGGACCACGGCATGGACTACGGCTGGCAGTACGCGCCGGTGTTCGTGCAGGCCGGGCTGGACGTCGACTGGCTGGAGCAGGTCGCGGCGGCGGTGGACCCGGAGATGCTGCCCAACGCGGTCGGGTGGCTCAACTACACCATCGAGACCGAGCTGTTGATGTACGAGATCGAGGACTCCACGACCCGGATCTCGCACCTGGTCGACGCGGCCAAGCAGTACTCGCAGCTCGACCGGGCGCCCTACCGGGTGGTGGACGTGCACGAACTCCTCGACAGTACGCTGCTGATGCTGTCGGGGAAGATCGGGCAGCGCATCGAGGTGGTCAAGGAGTACGACCGGACGCTCCCGCCGGTGCCCGCCTATCCGGCGGAGCTGAACCAGGTGTGGACGAACCTCGTGGACAACGCGGTGTTCGCGGTCAACAGCGCGGGCGGGGAAGGCTCGTTGACCGTGCGCACGGCGCGGGAGGGCGACCGGCTGCTGGTGGAGTTCCGGGACACCGGTCCCGGCGTCCCGGCGGACATCCGCAGCAGGATCTTCGACCCGTTCTTCACCACCAAGCCGGTGGGCGAGGGCACCGGTCTCGGCCTGGACATCTCCTGGCGGATCATCGTCAACAAGCACCACGGCAGCCTGCGGGTGGAGTCCGTGCCGGGCGACACCCGCTTCCAGGTGCTGCTGCCGCTCACCGCGCCCGAACCCGAGTCGCGGCCCGACTCGCTTTCCGAGTCGCAGCCCGAGTCCCAGCCCGAGTCCCAGCCAGAGTCTCAGCCCGCCGAGGTCGAGGAGCCCGCATGACCGACACGAACGCCATCGACCCGTCCGTCCCGCCGAGCGGCAGCGGCTGTGTGGACTGCGACGCGGTCGGGGGCTGGTGGTTCCATCTGCGGCGCTGTGCGAGCTGTGGGCACATCGGCTGCTGCGACTCCTCCCCCGCCCAGCACGCCACCGCCCACTACAAGGCGACCGGGCATCCGATCGTGCGCAGCTTCGAGCCGGGCGAGGAGTGGTTCTGGGACTACTCCGGTGAGGAACTCTACGATTCGGGGCCGGAGTTGGCGCCCCCGGTCAGCCACCCCACGGACCAGCCCTCGCCGGGCCCGGCGGGACGGGTGCCGGCGGACTGGGCCCAGATCCTGCGCCGGGGGTAGGTGCGGGCAGGGGGCGGGGGACAGATGCCGGAGGGGACAACAGCACGGGGGCGCTCACTCGGATGTCTGCGCCCCCTGGTACCTCTTCACCACCCCCGCAAGGGAGATGAACCGCCCTCACAGGCATACAAGCTGCCCATACGCTCACGGAGCTCAGCCGTCGTACCGCAGGCACCAGGAGTCCCGTGAACCACCGCACCACCGCAGCCGCTCTGGCGTCCTGCATCCTCGCCGTCGCCGTACTCACCGCCTGCGGCTCGGGGGACACCGCCGCGGGCCGCAGGCAACCGGCGACGGGCGAGCGGACCTCCACGGTGGGCGCCACGAGCCCGTCGGCGGGGTCGGAGACGTCGCGGACACCGGCCGGAGCGCTCTCCCCCGCCGTCTCGCCCTCCGTCTCCGCATCCGCCTCCGCACCGCGGCAGGCGGGCGGCGGCACGGCGTCGCCGTCCGCGACGCGCGAGGCGGCGGAGAAGGGCAAGGCGGCCCTGCCGCCGCGCCCCGACCGTGACGGGGAGGGCGCCTATGTGCGGGCGCTGACCGCGATCGACCCGGACATCGTGCACGACAAGGAGGAGGAGGCCGTCGAGCGGGGCCGCGAGCAGTGCGCCACGATCCACGACCACCCCGGGGACCGGGAGGAGCAGATCAGCGCCGCGATGCGGCGTTTCGTCTCCCCCGGTCACCCGGACGGCTTCGGCCGCCTCAAGAGCACACGGATCGTCGAGGCCGTGCACACCAACCTCTGCCCCGACTACTGACGGGCCGGGCCGGCCCCGTCAGCGCACGGCGGGCGGCACGTTCGCCGCGGTGACGTTCACGGCGGCCCAGGACCTGATCACCGTCTTGAACTCCACGCTGTCCCGGCCGTACAGGTCCCGGGCCGCCTTCATCGTCGCGAGGCGCGCGTCGTGGAAGTCGGTGGTGGAGACCATGTAGCGGGTCAGGGCGCGGTAGTAGATCTTGGTCGCCTTGGCCCGGCCGATGCCGGTGACGGGAGCGCCGTCGTAGGTCGGCGAGTCGTAGGTGACCGCGCCGATCACCTTCCGCCCGCTGCCCTCGGCCAGCAGGTAGTACGCGTGCGAGGAGACGCCGGAGCCGGCGTGGACCTCGGTGTAGTAGGTCTCGGGCGACCAGTAGTCGATCGCCTCCTCGAGGACGTCCTGGGACGGCTGGTCGAGGCGGCGCAGGAACTTCTGGTCCAGGCCCAGCTTCTCGCCGATGAGGTAGTTCGGCGGGTTCTTGGGGTTGTTGGCGCTGAACTCGACGTTGGAGCCGAAGATGTCCGCGAGGGACTCGTTCAGCGAGCCCGGCTCGCCGTACTGCGTGCCGTCGCCGTCGACGAAGGTCGGCTCCAGCCGGGCGGTCGCGTCGACGACGCCGTGGGTGAGCTCGTGGCCGGTGACGTCCAGGACGACGAGGGGCTTCTTGAACATGTCGCCGTCGCCGTCGCCGTACAGCATGCAGTCGCAGGTGGGGTCCCAGAACGCGTTGGCCACCTTGTTGCCGAAGTGGACCATGGCGCGGGCGCCCTTGCCGTTGTTCCTGATGCCCTTGCGGCCGAGGGTCTTCTTGTAGAAGTCCAGCGTCTGGACCACGCCGTACTGGGCGTCCACGGCGGCGCTGGCGCGGCTGGAGAGGGCGCCGTTGCCCCACTTGTTGGTGGTGCTGGTGAACTTGGTGCCGCGGGCGAAGTTCTCCTGCTCCTTGTTCTTGGCGTCGCGGGTCTCGGTGCCCCAGTGCGTGGGGTCCTTCAGCAGGTAGCTGCGGGCCGCGGTGCGGGTCGTGGTGAGCGGCACCTTCCCGACGAACAGGGAGCTTCCGGTGCCCGTGGCGGTCTGGGGGTATCGGGCGGCGGGAGCCGAGGAGGCCGCGGTGAGCCCGGCGGAGAGCGGGGCGGTGCCGGAGGCGGGGTCGAGGGTCTCGCCGCGCTCGCGCAGGGTGCGGACCAGACTCGGCGAGAGGAACTCGTCGCTGTCGGGCGTGTTGCTGCGCACCGTGCCGGTGACGGCGTCCACGACGACCGTGCGGGAGCCGCCGGCCTCGGTGGTGTCGCTGTCGGTCACCTGGACCTGGTAGGCGAGCGCGGAGGCGCCGCCGCGGGCGTCCACGACGAGTTCCGCGCTCGCGGCGTCGCCGTGGGCGACGGCGGCGGCCTTGGCCTCGGCCTGGGCGGCGGTCACCTTGGCCCGCACGGTGGCGGGCGCGACGGCGTGGTCGGCGGCGCGGGTCACGCCGGCGTAGGCGAGGTTCCTGGTGAGGTGCACGACGAGGTCGCCGCCGAGGACGGGCAGGCCCTGGTGAGTGCGGACGAACCGGACGTGGCGGGCGCCCTCCGGGTCGATCAGCACGTCCTGGGGCTGGAGTGCGTCGCCCTGGCCGACACCGGTGGCCGAGGCGTGGGCGAAGGCGGCGGCACGGGCCGCCCGGACGACGGCGGTGCCCTGGGTGTCGGCGGTGGTCGCGGCCCGCGTCTCCCCCGCGGACGGGCCCGCGAACGCCGTGCCCGCCAGGCCCGTTGCGGCCGTCGCGACGGCGAGGGCGACCGTGAGCAGGCGTATGGGTGCACTACGCAAAGGTGAGGCTTCCTTCGTTCGGACGGCTGGGATCCCCAACCGCCGTGAGGCATGGCGCCGTTGGGCGCCGCGGGACTGGTCGGGCCCCGGAGCTCCACCCTTACGGATGAGTCATGTCCATGTAAAGCCGAAATCAGCGCTTCACGGCGCCTTCGCGGGGATACTGGCCGAATCCGCGACGCACGGTGATCGGCGAGCGACCAACGGTGCGCCGACTGAAGAGATGTGACACGACTGCAGGAGGTTCCCCCGGGTGCATGTGACAGATCTCGCATCGACGACCCGCCGCCGCGGACGGCTGCGCGGCCTCTCGACGGCGGTGTGCGCGGCCGCCGCGGTGGTGTCCCTGCTGCCGGCACCGGCCGCGGCCGTGTCCCGGCGGGCGCCCGCCGCCCCCGCGCTGCCGCGTCCCGACCTGGCCGGTCTGCGCGGTGTGCTGCGCACGGCGGTCGGCCAGGGGGCGCCCGGCGCGATGGCGCGGCTCGACGACCACGGCACGGTCCACCGGATCGCCGCGGGCGTCGCCGACCGGCGGACGGGCCGGGCGCTGAGCACCGCGGACCGCTTCCGCATCGGCAGCGTCACCAAGACGTTCTCCGCGGTGGTCCTGCTCCAACTCGTCGACGAGGGCCGGCTGGTGCTCGACGCGCCGGTCAACCGCTATCTGCCGGGACTGCTGCCGGACGACCGGATCACGGTCCGCCACGTCCTGAGCCACCGCAGCGGCCTGTACGACTACAGCGACGACCTGTTCGCCCGGTCCGTCCCCGGCTTCGAGGCGGTCCGCACCAAGGTGTTCACCTACCGCCGGCTCATCGACCTGTCGCTGCGCCACGCCCGCACGAGCGCGCCCGGGGGCCCCTACTCCTACTCCAACACCAACTTCGTCGTCGCGGGACTGCTGATCGAGAAGCTGACCGGGCAACCGGTGGCGGCCGCCTACCGCAGGCGCATCATCGAGCCGCTCCGGCTGACCGACACCTTCTACGTCCACCCCGACACGGCGATCCCCGGCCGGTACGCGCGCGGCTACCTCACCCCGGACACGCCGGGCGGGGCCCTGGTCGACGCGACCCGCCAGACCGTGTCCTGGGCGCAGAGCGCGGGCGCCCTGATCTCCAGCACCGGGGACCTCGACACGTTCCTGTCGGCACTGCTGCGCGGCCGGCTCATGTCGGCCGGGGCGCTGCAGGAGATGCGCCGCTGGATCCCGGCGGGCGGCACCCAGTCCTACGGCCTCGGGCTGCGGCGCCGCCGGCTGTCGTGCGGGACCTTCGTGTACGGGCACACGGGCGCCGTACAGGGCTACTACACGTACGCGTTCACCTCGGGCGACGGCCGCCGCAGTCTCGCGGCCCTCGCCAACGCCTCCAACAGCTCCAAGGTGCATACGGCGATGCTGCGCACCCTCGACGCGGCATTCTGCGGGAGCACCACGAGCGGCCACCGCACGACCACCGCCCGGGAGACGGCGGAGGACACGCACGGGGGCGGGACGGAGGGCGGCCGCTGACAGGACATCCGGCGTCGACACCGGCATGCCGGGCCCAGCCCGGCCGGGGCCCGGTGCGCCCGGTTGAGGCCCCGCCCGGTCCACGTCCGCGACCGGATCAAGACCCGGCGCGGTTCACGCCCCGCCCGATGCGAGCCCGGCCCCGTTCAGGTCTCGGCGGGCGCGGCTCGGGCGGGGCGTGACTCCGGCAGGCCGAGGCGGCGCCGCATCCGCGCCCCGGAAGGGGTCCGGCCGGGCGCAGTCCAGCCGGCACAGATCAAGCCACGCCGGCCCGGCATGGGACGGACCGGCACGGACTGGCCTAGACCGGGGTACGTGCTGGGGCGGATTCCCGACTCGAACGGGACGTGAGGCCTCCAGGCCGAGGCGGCGCCGCGTCCGCCCCCCGGAAGGGGTCCGGCCCGGCGCAGTCCAGCCGGCACAGATCAAGCCACGCCGGACCCGGCACGGGACGGACCGCCGCGGACCGGCCCAGACCGGCACGGGACGGCCCAGCGCCGGATGGCCCGGCGCGGGAGAGCCCGGCACGGGAGAGCCCGGACCGGGGTACGTGCCGGGGTGGGTTCCGGACTCGGACGGGACGTGAGGCCGGCGGGTGTCGTGGGTCGGTGTCCGTAGGTGCGGGCCGGGGTGTCGTGGGAACCCCGGAGGGCGGGTCGCCGTTGTCCTGGCGGTACCCCGGCGCGGGGAGGACGACGACATCAGGGCGGCAGGATGAGCGAGTTGGTGCCCGGCGGCAATCTGCCCCTCCCGGGCGGCGCGCTGGCCGTCCGGGTGCCCGGCCCCTTCGACGTGTGCGCGCTGGTGACGGACGACAGCGGCAAGGTCGGCGGGGACGCCGACTTCGTGTTCTACAACCAGCCGACGGCACCCGGCGCGGCGCTCCGGGGCGGCACGCTCACCCTGGAGCCGGGCCGGCTGCGGGCCGGCGCCACCCGGGTCACGGTGGTGATCAGCGCCGCCGACCCGGGCACCCCGCTCGCCCGGCTGCCCGCTGCCACGCTCCGGGTCACCGACCCCCACGGCCGGGTCATCGCCCGGTTCGCCCCGCCCTCCCCGCGCCAGGAGACGGTGCTGCTGCTCGCGGAGATCTACCGGCGGGGCCCGTCCTGGAAGCTGAGGGCCCTCGGTCAGGGCTACGCCGACGGCCTGGCGGGCCTGGCGCGGGACTTCGGGGTGGAGGTCCTCGACGACACCCCCACGTCCCGCGGCGGCCCCGCGGCGCCCGCCCCGCCCACCGACCCCGACGGTTTCCTGGCCCTCGTCAACCCGGCCCGGGCCGCCGCCGGTTCGCCGCCCGTCGCGCTCGACGCCCGGCTGGCCACGGCGGCCCGGGCGCACGCCGCCGACATGGCAGCAGCCGGGCGGCTCGGGAGCGAGGGGCGGGACGGAGTCTCGCTGCACCAGCGGGTCACGGCCGCCGGATACCCGTACCTCGCGGTGGGCGAGCACCTGGTCTCCGGGCCGCGCACCCCCGCCGAGTTCGTCGACTACTGCCTGCGCACCGACCGGGCCGGCCGCACCCTGCGGGACCGGGCGTTCACCCATGTCGCCCTGGCGCAGGCGACGGACGCCCGCGACGGACTCACGTACTGGACCGCGCTGTGGGCGAGCCCCCTCACCGCGGACGGTCTGGCCCGTACGACCGCCGAGGTCGTGGAGCTCACCAACCGCGAGCGGACCCGGGCGGGGCTGCGGCCCCTCGCCGTCGACCCGCTGCTCACCAGGGCCGCGCAGGCGCACTGCGCGGACATGGTGGAGCGCGCCTTCTACTCCCACACCTCCCCGGAGGGCACCCAGCCGTGGGACCGGGCGGCCGCCGCCGGGTCCACCCGGCAGACGATCGGCGAGAACATCGCCTGCGGGCAGCGCTCGGCCGCCGAGGTGGTGGAGGGCTGGATGAACAGCCCCGGCCACCGCGCCAACATCCTCAAGCCCGCCTTCACCCACATCGGGGTCGGCTACACCGGCGGCGGCCCGTCGGGCACGTACTGGACCCAGCTCTTCGGCGCCTGACACCCCGTCCGCCGTCACGGCGGACGGCAAAGGAGAAATCCCCCGTGCCGGTATCCGGTCGAAATGCGAGGCGACCGCCGAGAGCGCTTTCCCGGGAGCGGCGATCTGCCCGCCCGGATCTTGTTTACCCCTGGTTACACGCCCGGACGACCCCCGGTAATTTCTTTTTCTCGCACATACGACCGACACTCTTGAATGAAAGACAGGATTTACGCCGGACCCGTGCTCCATTTGAACGCACCCCCACACGTCCCCCGTACCTCCGGGAAAGGGAGAACTCCGGGGGTCCAGCGAAGGATGACCATGGTCAAGGCGCATGTCTCCACGCACGAGTGGGTGGCCGGGAGATACCGGCTCCTCGACGTCGTCCACCGCGAGACCAACCGGGTCAGCTGGTACGGCGAGGACGTGCAGGGGGCGCGGCCGTGCCTGGTCACCCGGATAGGTCTGCCCTCCGACCTGGGCGAGGAGGAGGCGTGCCAGGCCGCCGACCGGGTGAGACGGATGTCGGAGACGATGGCCCAGGTGTGCCCCGGCCGGATCGCCACGGTCGTCGACGCGACCGTCGAGGGGGGTTCCCTGTGGACGGTCACGGAGTGGATCGACGGCCTGCCCCTCGGTCAGCTCATGGACCAGAAGGGCCCCTTCGGCCCGGGCCGGGCGGCCACGATCGGGCTCCAGCTGCTCGACGTCCTGGAGGCCGCGCACGGCGAGGGCATCACGCACGGCGAACTGAGCCCGGGCCAGGTGTTCATCAGGGCCCGCGGCCCGCTCGTGGTCACCGGCTTCGGACTGGCGGGCGCGACGCTCGTCCCGAGGCTGGCGGCACCGTCGTACGCCTCCCCGGAGCAGGCCCGTGACGACCGGATCGGCCCGGCGGCGGACCTGTGGGCCCTGGGCGCGATCCTGTACACGCTGCTGGAGGGGCACCCGCCCTACCGGGACCGGGACCGGCCCGAGAGCACGCTGCGGGGCGTGGACCGGCTGCCGCTGCGCACGCCGTTGCGCGCGGGCCCGCTCTCCGCGACCGTGCAGGGCCTGCTGCGCAAGGACTCCCGGGAACGGCTGACGCGTACGACGGTCCGTCAGGCGCTCACCCGGGTGCTGGAGGAGGACCCGCACACCGTCCCGCCGCCGCCGCGGCTGCGGCGGGCGTACGCCTCGGCCCGGCACATCGGACCGCAGTGGAGCGGCCGGGCCATGGCCGCCGGGACGGCGCTGGCCGTCGTCACGGTCGCGATCGCCGCGCTCGCCGTGACCCACCAGCTGCCCGGCAGCGAGGACACCTCGGCCGGTGGTCCGCAGGCTCAGCCCTCGGCGTCCACCGCGCCTTCCGGGGACGGCGAGGTGGGCGACAGAGCCACGACGGCGCCCGACGCGTCCGGCGCACCCGCGACGGGCAGCTCCGCCACGCCGTCGCCGTCCGGTACCCCTTCGGGCACCCCGTCCTCCCCCTCGGCCTCGATCGACGCCCTGCCGGTCGGCTACCGCGTCTACCACGCCCCCGAGGGTTTCTCGGTGGCGCTGCCGCGGGGCTGGAAGCGGCTGGAGACCCGGCGGCAGGGGGACCTGGCGTACCGCGTCACCTTCGGTGCGGACGGCGATCCGCGCACTCTCGCGGTGACCTACAGCACGGCGGTGGGCGCGGACCCGGTGGCGGTCTGGCGGGACGACGTGGAGCCGCGGCTGCGCAAGGACGGGGGCTTCCGCCGGCTCGGGGAGATCGAGGCGACGACGTACCAGGGGTACAAGGCCGCCGACATGGAGTGGCTGTCGGAGGTCGACGGCACACAGGTGCGCACGTTCGGGCGGGGTTTCCTGCTGGGCGGGCACCGGGGCTTCTCCCTGCGCTGGACCACGCCCGCCGCCGACTGGGACAAGACCGCCAACCGGCAGGCACTGGCCACGTTCTTCAAGACCTTCCGGCCGCGGTCGTCCGGCTGAACGGGTCGCCGCGGCCGGGAGCGAACCGGCCGAGCAGGGGGGGACGGTTCGGCGCGTCCGGACTCCTCCGTCCGGTGGCAAACCGTTCTCAACGGGTCCATATAGGCTGCGGTTCGGCATGTGTGCCCGTCCGTCCCGCTGCCTACGAGGAGACCATCCGTGACCCTGGCGATCGACCTGCCCGAGACGTCCGCCGAGGACGGCCCCGCGCCGCTGTCCGACCTCGTCGCGCGTGACGCGCGGGAGTTCGGAGTCTACGCGCGCACCGGAGGCTGGGCGTTCGCCCTGATGGTGGCGCGCAGTGTACGGCCGGGCGGGCAGCGCGCGGACGAGACGCCGAAGGTGTCGGCGAAGGAGTTCGCGGAGCTGGCGGACTGCTCCGCGGAGCGGGTGATGCGCTACTACAAGGCGTGGGACCGGGCCGCGGACGACGGGCTCGTCCCGCACTTCGAGGAGCTGGCGCCGGGCCAGGAGGCGGAGCTGCCGGACGCCGACGTCTGGCTCACCTACTACGTCTCCCGCAACAGTGCCACCTCCGAGCGCGGCGCCGCGATCAGCGAGGCCGCCGAGGCGGAGGGCATCCGGCCCACCAAGGCGCTGGAGGTCGCGGAGAACCCGACGGCCCTGCGCGCCGCGATCCTCGCCGACCCCTCCACGGCCCGCGCGGCCCGCACCGCGCTCCTGGACCGGATCAAGGAGGACCCGGAGCTCCAGTCCGCGCTGGCCCGGGACGTCGTGCGCACCGACGACCTGAAGAAGGCCGTGGCGAGCGAGAGCCGCTCCGCCGACCGCATCGGCTACGTCCGCCAGATCGCCGAGTCCGGCCAGGTGAAGACGCCGGCAGGGCAGACGATCGACGCGCCGGTGGAGCTGCGCCGGGAGGCCGAGCGGCATCTGTCGCTGATCGACGAGCTGGACGAGGGCGAGGACGCCGGAGAGTGGGCGTCCGAGGCGTACGACACGATGAAGCACCTCGTCGTGGAGACCGTGGAGGCCGACCCCGAGCTGCGGGTCCAGGAGCGGCGCACCAAGTTCTACAGCAGCCTCCAGCGGGCGACGAAGGTGTTCGAGGAGCTGACCTTCGACGACGCCCAGGAGTTCTACGAGGACGACATGGTGCAGCAGCTGGAGGAGCTCCAGCAGGCGATCGGCTCCTGCATCGCGTCGCTGCGCGGGGCGCGCCGGCCCGCCGCGCCGGCCGAGCAGGCGTAAGAGTCGTAGCCGTATCCGTAGCCGGTGCCGCCCCGGCCGTACGGGGTCTCATTTCGACGTGTGGCGGAAGCGGGTCCACAGGGGCAGACCGAACCAGCACAGCAGGTACCAGGCGACCACGGCGGCGACCAGCCAGACGACGTGGTCGCCGTGGGTCGCGACGCGCAGGATCAGCAGCAGTGCGCAGGTCATGGTGGCGAGGAGCAGCAGCAGGCCGACGAAGGTCAGCCGGGAGGCCCAGGCCACGGCCTGCGGTTTGATGCGCCGGCCGGAGACCAGCCGGTGCAGGGACACGGGCCCGATGAGGGCGCCGGTGGCGGAGGCGCCGAGGATGACCGTGGTGATGTAGATCGCCTGGTCGGTGTCGTTCAGCGTGGTGTACTTCGGGGTGAACGCCACGGTGAGCAGGAATCCGAACAGGATCTGGACGCCCGTCTGGGCGACGCGGACCTCCTGGATGAGGTCGCTCCACATCCGGTCGGCCCGCTCGTCCGCGGTCTCGTCACGGCCGGACCGCCGCTCTGCCGGATCCATGCGGCCCGGGTATCCGGGCCGCCGATCTCCAAACAGACGTGCGGACGCCGGACGCCCCTACCAGCGGGGCTCGACCTGGGCCTTGATCCGTCGGTCGTACAGGTCCCGGATCGCCGTCAGCGTCTCCTCGGACAGCTCGGGCAGGCGGGCGGCCGCCGCGTTGGCGCGGGCCTGCTCGGGGGAGCGGGCGCCGGGAATGACCGTGGTCACGCCGGGCTGCTGGATGATCCAGCGCAGGGCGAGCTGGGCCGGGGTGTATCCCTCGGGGGCGAGGGCGGCGAACCGGGCGGCGGCCTCGACGCCGGTGGCGTAGTCGACGCCGGAGAAGGTCTCGCCCTGGTCGAAGGCCTCACCGTGGCGGTTGTACGTGCGGTGGTCGTTCTCCGGGAAGACCGTGTCCTTGGTGTACTTGCCGGAGAGCAGACCGGAGGCGAGCGGGACGCGCGCGATGATGCCGACGCCGGCCTCGCGGGCCGCGGGCAGCACCTCGTACAGGGGCTTCATGCGGAACGGGTTCAGGATGATCTGGACGCTGGCCACGCCGGGGCGGGCGATGGCGGTGAGCGCCTCGGCGGCGGTCTCCACGCTGACGCCGTAGTGGGCGATGCGCTCCTCCTCGACGAGGGTGTCGAGGGCGTCGAAGACCTCGTCGCTGGAGTACACGGGGGTGGGCGGGCAGTGCAACTGGACCAGGTCGAGGCGGTCGACGCCGAGGTTGCGGCGGGAGCGGTCGTTCCAGGCGCGGAAGTTGTCCAGGACGTAGTTCTCGGGGATCTGCTCGACCCGGCGGCCCATCTTGGTGGCGACCAGCACATGCAGGTCGGGGCGGCTGCTGAGGAAGGTGGCGATGGTCTGTTCGCTGCGGCCGTCCCCGTAGACGTCGGCGGTGTCGAAGAAGGTCACCCCCGACTCCGCGGCCGTCTCCAGCACCGTGAGGGCTTCCTTGTCGTCGACGTCTCCCCAGTCGGCGCCCAGTTGCCAGGTACCGAGACCCACGACGGACGCATGCTGACCCGACCTGCCGAATTCGCGCTCTTCCATGGTGTCACCCTACGGGGTCAGCTGGGCCTGGACCGTCGGACCGTAGCGCTCGACGATCTCCTCCACCGGCATGGCGCGCAGCGCCTCGCCCCGGGCGATGCCGAACATCACGCCGAGGCCGAGGAGGGTGGCGAGGGCGAGTTCGGCGCGCTGCCGGGCATCGGGGCCGCCGAGGCGGGCGGCGAGGCGTTCGGTGACCTGGGTGCGGAAGTTGGCCCGCAGGACGTCTCCGTGGTCGCCGTGCAGGGGCGCGAACGCGATGCGCAGGACGGGGTCGGCGCCGCGTTCGCGCTGGCCGACCACGACGTGCCGGACCATGTGCGGGCCCAGTTCCTCCACGGGGGCGTCGAGGAGTGCGGCGGCGTCCTCCTCGAAGGACATCACGCGGGCGAAGAGGGCGTCCTTGTTGCCGAAGTACTTCAGGACCAGCGGCGGGCTCACCCCGGCCCGCTCCGCGACGGCCTTGAGGGTGAGGTCCGCGTGGGCGTGACGGGCGAGCAGGTGACGGGCGGCCCGCAGGATGGCCGCCTTGGTCGCCTCGGCGTCACGGCGGGCGGGGGCGGAGTCGGGCGCGGCGTCCGCGGTCGCAGGGGTACGGGGTGTGGTGTTCACGGCACTCATGCTCCCCCCAACGCCCCCTCGCCGGTGACGGAGTCCCCGCTCCGAACCGGCCCGGTGGCCTCGCACCGGGGGCTGGGCTCGGCCTGGGACACGGGGTCGGCTTCGCGCTCAGGCATGGACGTGGTGGTGGAAGACGTGGACGTGGACGTGGACGTAGAAGTGGACGCCGACGCGGAGGCGGGCGCGGGCGTCGTCGCGGACGACGGCACGGACACCGGCACGGAGGCAGCCCCGGGCACAGGCGCAGTCGCGGACGACGGCACAGACACCGGCACCGAGGCAGACTCCGACACGGAGGCAGCCCCGGGCACAGGCGCAGTCGCGGACGACGGCACAGACACCGGCACGGGGGAAGACGCCGGCGCGGAGGCAGGCATCGGCGCGGACGCAGAAACTGGCACGGACGCCGACGCCGAGGCGCGAGCCGGGGCCGGCGCCGCCCCGGGCACCGGCACGGCGGCGGACGCCGGCGCGCGCGCCGTCTCGGGTTCCGGTTCGGGGTCGGTGTCTTCCGGGATGGTCAGGGCCACCGCGCAGGCAGCCAGGGCGATCGCGCCCGCCATGGCGAAGGCCAGCAGGTAGCCGTGCAGGGTGGGCACCGGGGCGCCTCCGACGAGGCTGGTGTGGTGGACGAGCACCGCGGCGACGGCGGCGCTGGAGACGGCCTGCCCGATGGTGCGCATCAGGACGTTGACGCCGTTCGCCGAGGCGGTCTGCCCGGCCGGCACGGCGCGCAGGATCAGCGCGGGCAGCGCGGAGTAGGCGAGCGTGGTGCCGGTGGCCACGACCGCCGCCCCCACCATGATCATCCACAGGTCGCGGCTGTCGGCGATGCGCACGGCGTATCCGGCGGCGATGACGGCGGCGCCCAGCGCGAGCGTGACGCGCGGGCCCCTGGCGGCGGAGATCCGTGCGGAGAGGGGGGAGAACAGCAGCATGGTCACGCCGCCGGGCAGCAGGCACAGTCCGGTCTCGACGATGGAGAGCCCGAGCCCGTAGCCGCTGGCCCTGGGCGCCTGGACCAGCTGGGCGGTCACGAGGGAGTTGGCGTAGAAGGCGAAGCCGGTCAGCAGCGCCGCGACATGGGAGAGCCCCACCCGGGGCCGGGACACCAGCCGCAGGTCCACCAGCGGCCGTTCGGCCCGCAGCTGGCGCCACCACCACAGGGCGAGGATCACGGCCGAAGCGAGGAAGAGGCCCACGATCCGGGGACCGGCCCAGCCCCACTGGCCGCCCTGGGACACCGCGAGGAGCAGACAGACCAGCCCGGCGGCCAGCCCCAGCGCGCCCGGTACGTCGAACCGGCCGGGCTCGCGCACGGGCGACTCCGGCACCGCCCACCGGATCAGCGCCACGCCCGTGGCGCCGAGGGCGGCGGTGACCCAGAACATGGTGTGCCAGTCGGCGTACTGGACGACCATGGCCGCCGCCGGCAGACCGAGCGCGGCGCCGATGCCGACGGTGGAACTCATCAGCGCGATCGCGGAGCCCCGGCGCTCCGCGGGGAGTTCGTCGCGCAGGATGCTGATGGACAGCGGTACGACGGAGGAGGCGGCGCCCTGGAGGGCGCGGGCCGCGATGAGGACGCCGATCTGGGAGGTCAGCGCGCAGATCACCGAGCCCGCGGCCATCAGGGTGAAGGAGAGCAGCAGGACGCGCCGCTTGCCGTACATGTCGCCGGCGCGGCCGAGGACCGGGGTGAGGACGGCGCCGGAGAGCAGCGAGGCGGTCACCATCCAGGAGACCGCGGCGGGTGAGGCGCCGGTCAGCCGGGGCAGGTCGGGCAGGAGGGGGACGACGACGGTCTGCATGACCGCCATCAGGATCCCGCAGTACGCCAGGACCACCATGGTGGACCGAGCCCGTGGGCCGGTGTCGTCGTCCCTGTTCGGGGCGGGTATCGGGACGGGCGACGCCATGGGCACTCCAGCGGCCGGCACGGTGGCGAATCATGGGTGAATGTGAATTCACCGTAGCAGTGAATTCACATTCACCCAAGGGGGGTGGCGCCTGGCCGGGGCCGGCGGGGGCTACTTGCGGCCCGCCAGGGCCCGGGTGTGGGCGCTGCGCGCGATCCTGGGGCCGAGCCAGCGCTTGAGGCGGCGCAGCGAGTCGAGCTGTCCGGCGGCGCGGTCGAGGCGGTAGTAGATCTGGGGCGGGACGTACGGCAGCAGGGGTGAGTGGCGCTGGCCGAGGAGGGCGAACATCTGCTCCGGGGGGAGGTCGATGTACCGGGTGAGGTTCTCGTACCACTGGGCGCTGAGGCGGGCGGCGCTCTGCTGGGGCAGCAGGGCGGTGCGGCGTTCGCGTTCGTAGCGGGCGAGGGCCTGCGGGAGGCCGTCGCCCCCGGCGAGCGCGTCGGCGAGGGCGAAGGAGTCCTCCAGGGCGAGGGTGGTGCCGGCGCCGATGGAGTAGTGGGTGGTGTGGGCGGCGTCGCCGAGGAGGACCAGGTTGTCGCGGTACCAGGTGCGGTTGGTGAGCGTGCGGAAGGTCAGCCACGGGGAGCCGCCGTCGGCGCCGGCCCGGCCGATCAGGGGGTGGCCGTCGAGGATGTGCGCGAAGAGCTTCTCCAACTGGACCAGGCCGTCGGTCTCGCTCGCCCGGTCCAGGCCGAGCCCGGCACAGGTCTCGGGGGCGCACTCGATGACGCAGGTGCTCTGCGCGGTGCTGAAGGGGTAGCCGTAGCACCAGATCCAGCCGTGTTCGGTCTCCACGAAGGCGAAGGTGAAGGAGTCGAAGACCTTGCTGGTGCCGAGCCAGACGTAGGAGTTGCGGCCGGGGGTGAGTTCGGCTCCGAAGTGGTCGGCGTGCCGGGTGCGCAGCGCGCTGTGGACGCCGTCACCGGCCACCACGAGATCCGCGTCGGGCAGATCGTCGGCCGTGACCGCGCACTCGAACTCCAGCCGTACGCCGAGTGCGCGGGCCCGGGCGGCCAGGATCTCCAGGAGTTTGTGGCGGCCGATGCCGTGGCCCTCGTCGCCGGGCTGACGGGTGGACAGGTCCCGGACGTGGGCGACGCCCTGGTTCCAGACGACGGAGTGCTCCTCGATCGCGCGGGCCGACTCGGGGTCGCGCGCGCGGAGCTTGTCGAGGAGCCCCTGCCAGTAGGTGACGCCCCAGCCGTACGTCGAGCCCTCGGGGTTGCGCTCGAGGACGGTGACGTCGTGGGACGGGTCCTGCAGTTTGAGGAGGACGGAGAGATACAGGCCGGCGGGCCCGCCGCCGACACAGGCGACCTTCACGCATACCCCTAGGAATGACCGGATGTGATGGGTTGACGACGCAGGGTAGCAGTGGAGGGTTGCCGCACCACGCACCCCGGCTCCCGGTTTCCGCCACTTTCTCCACGTGAGCCACACCACGGCCGGCACCTCGGCGCGCGAAAGATCACCGGAAGGTGCGTCTCCACGGAAAGGAATTGCCCGTTCCGCGCCCACCCGGACCTCCGTGACGCCAAGATCATCTTAGTTGAACATTGCACGACATGGGGGTGATTGTCCGGATCACAGCCAACCGGCCGCGCGGGATTTCTCCCGCTGTCGAAGGGCCCGATAGGCATGCCCGGTCGGCTACCGAACGCACCCCAGGAGATTCCGCATGCCCGACCTCAGCCGTCGCCGCGCGCTCACCGCCGCGACCGCCCTCGCCGGCGCCACGGTGCTCGCCGTCCCCGCGGCCAGGGCGAGCGCCCCCTCGCGCGACCACGACGCCCCCGCCGCCTTCGACGAGGTCTACAAGGGCCGTCGGATACAGGGCCGGCCGTCCTCCGGAGGCGGCCATCACCACCACGGCGGCGGCTACTCGGTGTCCGTGGACGGCGTCGAACTGCACGTCATGCGCAACGCCGACGGCACCTGGATCAGCGTCGTCAGCCACTACGACCCGGTGTCCACCCCGCGGGCCGCCGCCCGCGCCGCGGTCGACGAACTGCAGGGCGCCCGGTTGCTGCCCTTCCCCGCGCCCGCCAACTGACCTTTCCGCAAGTCCCTTTGGAGCACCCGCAGATGACCGTCCGCAAGAATCAGGCGTCCCTGACCGCCGAGGAGAAGCGGCGTTTCGTCGCCGCCGTCCTCGAACTGAAGCGCAGCGGCCGCTACGACGACTTCGTCACCACGCACAACGCGTTCATCGTCGGCGACACCGACGACGGCGAGCGCACGGGCCACCGGTCGCCGTCCTTCCTGCCGTGGCACCGCCGCTTCCTGCTGGAGTTCGAGCGGGCGCTGCAGTCGGTGGACGCGTCGGTGGCGTTGCCGTACTGGGACTGGTCCACCGACCGCTCACCGCGCTCCTCGCTGTGGGCGCCCGACTTCCTCGGCGGCACGGGGCGCAGCCGGGACGGGCAGGTGATGGACGGGCCGTTCGCCGCGTCGGCCGGCAAGTGGCCGGTCAACGTCCGTGTGGACAACCGCACTTACCTGCGCCGGTCGCTCGGCACGAGCGTGCGCGAACTGCCGACGCGGGCCGAGGTCGACTCGGTGCTGGCGATGGCGACGTACGACATGGCGCCCTGGAACAGCGCCTCCGACGGCTTCCGCAACCATCTGGAGGGATGGCGCGGGGTCAATCTGCACAACCGGGTCCACGTCTGGGTCGGCGGGCAGATGGCGACCGGTGTCTCCCCCAACGATCCGGTGTTCTGGCTGCACCACGCCTACATCGACAAGCTGTGGGCCGAGTGGCAGCGCCGGCACCCGGGGTCGGCGTACGTACCGGGCGGCGGGACGCCGAACGTCGTGGATCTGAACGAGACCATGAAGCCGTGGAACGACATGACCCCGGCGGCCCTGCTCGACCACACCCCGCACTACACCTTCGACGTCTGATCAGGCCTCGGCGGTACGGCACTCGGGGTGGCCCCAGCCCTGGGCGTTCTTGGCGATCTGCTCGCCGGCCGCGTACCCCCGGCCGCACACGCAGCGGCCGGGGAACTTGGCCTTGATCGTGCGCGCGGACGAGCCGCCACGGGCGGCGGAACCGCCGCCGCGGCGGGGCGACTTGGCGCCGCCGGAACGGGCCTGCTTCGGGGTGTCCGGGGACGGCGGCGGCTCTGGGGAGCCCTGCTCGCTGCCGGCCGCCTGCTGAACGCTCGCCGCCTGGCTGGCGGCGCGGTCGGCGAAGTCGTTGAGCGGGTCGCCGTCGACCTGGTGGGCGGGCACGTAACGGAACTCCACCGAGCGCCCGTCGAGCAGTTCGTCGATCCGCACGACCAGTTCCCGGTTGGCGACCGGCTTGCCCGCCGAGGTCTTCCAGCCGTTGCGCTTCCAGCCGGGGAGCCAGGTGGTGACGGCCTTCATGGCGTACTGCGAGTCCATCCGGACCTCCAGCGGCACACCCGGGTCGGTGGAGGCCAGCAGCCGTTCCAGCGCGGTGAGTTCGGCGACGTTGTTGGTGGCCCTGCCGAGCGGGCCCGCCTCCCAGCGGGCCGGGCTCTCCGCGTCGTCGGCGACCACCCATGCCCAGCCGGCCGGTCCCGGGTTCCCCTTCGAAGCCCCGTCGCACGCGGCCACCACACGTTCACGCATGCGCACGATCATGCCATGGCCGCGCGGCGGGGCCGGTCAGGCCGGCCTGGTCCGCGGCAGCTCGCCCTCGGTGGTGCTGACGTCGATCACCGAGAAGTTCGCGCCCTGCGGGTCGCTGAGGGCGGCGAAGCGCCCGAAGGGGCTGGTCATCGGGCCGAAGCGCAGGACGCCGCCGAGCTTGGTCGCCTTCGCCACCGCCTCGTCGCAGTCGCCGACGATGAAATAGACGTTGATGTAGGACGGCACCTCGGGCGGGAAGTCGTCCGTCATCCGCATCCGGCCGAGGACCGTGGTGTCACCGACGTCGAACATGCGGAAGTCGACGTTGTCGTCCTCGATCTGCCGGGCGGTGTACGGGAAGACGGAGGAGAAGAAGGTGTCGGCCCGCTCGGGCTCCCGGGTGAAGACCTCGGCCCAGCCGTAGGCGCCGGGGACGGCCTCGGCCTCGAAGCCCTCGTGGGTCCCCGCCTGCCAGACACCGAACACCGCGCCGCTCGGCTCCCGCGCCAGGCACATCGTGCCGAAGTCACCCACCTGCATCGGTTCCATCAGCACCTCGCCATGGTGCGCGCGGATCTTGGCCGCCGTCGCCGCCGCGTCGGGGGAGGCGAAGTACAGACACCACTGCGACTGGCCCTCCTGGCCGGGCATCGGCGGGACGACGGCGGCGACCGCCTTGCCGTCGACGTAGGCCTGGGTGTAGTTGCCGTACTCCGACGACGACTCGCCGAAGGTCCAGCCGAGGACCTCGCCGTAGAAGGTCTTGGCGCCCTCGACGTCGGTGAACATCGCGTCGGCCCAGCACGGGGTTCCCTCTGGTTGTACGGCCATGTCGGCGGCCCTTCCGAAAGAGACGACTGTGTCCGGATCCTCACGCTAGCCACCCGCTCGTGGGTGCGCGCGCCGAACGCGCCCTCGCGTCCCACACTGGGGGGTGTGGATCCGGCGGCAGGACAGGGCGGGTCATGACGGACGGGACGATGGGCGCGTGGTCGGTGGCCGAGCCCGGGCCGGTGACCGGGGAGCCGCTGCGGCTGGTGCGCCGGCCGGTGCCGGTGCCCGGCGCCGACGAGCTGCTGGTGCGGGTGCGCGCCTGCGGGGTGTGCCGCACCGATCTGCATGTCACCGAGGGTGATCTACCGGTACGTCGGCCGGGGGTGACGCCCGGGCATGAGGTGGTCGGCGTGGTGGCGGGCCGGGGCGAGGCGGTGGCCGGGTTCGCGCCGGGCGACCGGGTGGGCGTGGCCTGGCTGCGGCGCACCTGCGGGGTGTGTGCGTACTGCGCCCGGTGCGCCGAGAACCTGTGCCCGGCGTCGTCGTACACGGGCTGGGACGCCGACGGCGGCTACGCCGAGTACACGACGGTACCGGCCGCCTTCGCCCATCCGCTGCCGGAGGGGGTGGACGAGGTGGCGCTCGCGCCGCTGCTGTGCGCGGGCATCATCGGCTACCGGGCGCTGCGGCGGACCGCGCTGCCGCCGGGCGGGCGACTCGGGCTGTACGGCTTCGGGGGAAGCGCCCACCTGTGCGCGCAGGTGGCGCTGGCCCAGGGCGCCCGGGTGCATGTCCTGACCCGGGGCGCAGCGGCACGGCGGCTGGCGCTGGAGCTGGGAGCGGCCTCGGCGCGGGACGCCCACGAGGCGCCTCCGGAGCCGCTGGACGCGGCGATCCTCTTCGCGCCGGTCGGCGAGCTGGTGCCGGTGGCGCTGCGGGCACTGGACCGGGGCGGGGTGCTGGCCGTCGCGGGGATCCATCTCAGCGACGTACCGCCGCTGCGCTACGAGCGCGAGCTGTTCTACGAGAAGGAGCTACGCAGCGTCACCTCCAACACCCGTACCGACGCGCGGGAGTTCCTGACCCTGGCGGCGCGGCTCGGCGTCCGGGCGACGACCCACGCGTATCCCCTGTCCCGGGCCCCGCAGGCCCTGCGGGACCTCGCCGCAGGTCAGTTCGACGGCGCAGCCGTTCTGGTGAACGATCTTTCCCAACCCTCTTGATCGCGGCGCGTTGGAGTGCCCGAGCCTTCTCCTGAGGCACTTGGGGAGCCTTCTCCCCCATCCGCCCCGCTGCGCACCCATGACACCCGTATCCGCCCCATTCGCGCCGTACCCCTCGCTCACCGAGGGTGTTTGGCTGGTGCCCGCGGATCTTCGAAACCGCGCTTCGCGAACCGTCCGCCCAGCTCCGCGCACCAGCTTTCTGGAGAGACTGTGTCCACACCGGACAGTGCCACCGCTTCCGCTCTCGACGAACCCCCCTTCGAGCCGTCGGCCGACGGCTCGCTCACCAGCCTCAGCACCCGGGCGGCCCGCCAGCTCGCCACCACCCACAAGTCCGAACCGCAGATGCAGGCGATCAGCTCGCGCTGGCTGCTGCGCATGCTGCCGTGGGTGGACGTGAAGGGCGGCACCTACCGGGTCAACCGGCGTCTGCAACTGTCCGTCGGCCGGGGCCGGGTGCAGTTCGTGCACAACGGCGGCGACGACATCCGGGTCCTCCCGGACACCCTGACCGAGCTGCGCGTCCTGCGGGGCTACTCCGACAACGGCACCCTGGCGGAGCTGGCGTCCCGCTTCCAGACCCGTGAGGTCCGGCCCGGGCAGGTGATCTTCGAGGCGGGTCAGCCGGTCACGGAGACCTATCTCGTCGTGCACGGCCGGTTCACCCGCTACACGGCCGGCAAGTACGGCGGGGAGGAGATCGTCGGGGTCGTCTCGGGCGGCGACCAGCTCGGCGAGGAGGCCATCGGACAGGACGACCCGCTGTGGCTGTCGTCGGTGCGCGCGGAGACCTCGGGCGTGCTGCTGGTGCTGCCGGGGGACGTGCTGCGGGAGTTCCTCTCCCGGGTCCCCTCGCTCGCCGCGCACCTCCAGGCGTACGCCGAGCGGCAGCGGCGGCCGATGAACCGCAAGGGAGAGGCGGAGCAGCCGCTCCAGGCCGGCCACACCGGCGAGCCGACGATCGGTGCGGGCTACGTCGACTACGAACTCTCGCCGCGTGAGTACGAGTTGTCGCTGACCCAGACCGTGCTGAAGGTGCACACCCGGGTCGCCGATCTCTACAACAACCCGATGGACCAGACGCAGCAGCAGGTGCGGCTCACGGTCGAGGAGATCCGGGAACGCCAGGAGTGGGAGCTGGTGAACAACCGGGAGTTCGGGCTGCTGCACAACGTCGACTACGGTCAGCGGGTCAGCACCTTCACCGGGCCGCCGACCCCGGACGACATGGACGAGCTGCTGTCGATGCGGCGCAAGACCAAGCTGTTCCTCGCTCATCCCAAGGCGATCGCGGCGTTCTTCCGCCAGTGCAACCGGCGCGGTCTGGTGCCGGGCACGGCGACCGTGGACGGGCATGAGATCCCGGCCTGGCGCGGCGTGCCGATCTTCCCGTGCAACAAGATCCCGATCAGCGAGCAGCACACCAGCAGCATCATCGCGCTGCGCACGGGCGAGGCCGACCAGGGCGCGGTGGGCCTCTACCAGACGGGCATCCCGGACGAGTTCCAGCCGGGACTGAACGTGCGGTTCATGGGGATCGACGCCAACTCGATCATCCGGTACCTGGTCACCGCGTACTACTCGATGGCGCTGCTGGTGCCGGACGCGGCGGGCATCCTGGAGAACGTGCAGATCGGCCGGACGGCCGAGTGACGGCCGGGAGTGTGCGGCTGGGCGGTACCGGGGGCGGGCTGCCGGGACCGCCGAACCTCGCCGCGAGCCTCACCGCCCGGCGCGGCGGTGCGATCCCGGGTCTGCGCCACCGCGAGGTCGCCCCCGCCGACCCGCAGAAGGCGGCGGAGGTCGACCGCCGGCTGGAGGAGTGGGCGCGCGGCCTGGATCTGTTCCCGACGGCCTGGAACGGCGACTTCACGGGGTTCCAGTTCGGGCGGGCCGTGGTGCTCCAGCATCCGGGCGCCGCCGATCTGGACCGGCTCACGGTGGCCGGCAAGTTGCTGCTGGCGGAGAACGTCGTGGACAGCTGCTACTGCGAGGAGGACGAGGGCCGGGGCGGCTCCCGCACCGGGCTGGCCGGCCGGCTGATCCTCGCGCAGTCGGCGCTCGACCCCTTCCACGGGCCGCCCGCGCACCAGGAGGAGTGGACGCGGGGCATGCAGGCCGACGGTCCGCTGCGCTCGTACTTCTGGGCGCTGAAGGACTACGCGGCCCTCGCCACCCCCAGCCAGGCCGACCGGTTCGTGCACGACATGGCGCGGCTGCACCTGGGCTATCTCGGCGAGGCGGCCTGGATGGAGACCGGGTACCGGCCCAAGGTCTGGGAGTACCTGGTGATGCGGCAGTTCAACAACTTCCGGCCGTGTCTGTCGATCGTCGACATGGTCGACGGCTACGAACTGCCCGAGCAGCTCTACGCCCGCCCGGAGGTCCAGCGGGTCACGGCGCTCGCCTGCAACGCCACCACGATCATGAACGACCTGTACTCCTTCACCAAGGAGCTGGCGTCCGACCCCACGCACCTCAACCTGCCGCAGGTCGTGGCCGCCAACGACCGGCGCGGGCTGAAGGCCGCCTATCTGAAGTCGGTGGACCTCCACAACGAGGTGATGGAGGCGTTCGAGGCGGAGGCGGCGGTGCTCGCCGCGACCTCACCGCTCGTCGACCGCTACCTGCGGGGTCTGTCGGACTGGGTGGCCGGCAACCACGAGTGGCACGCCACCAACACCCATCGCTATGCGCTGCCCGACTACTGGTGAGCAGCGCTCCTCTGACCTTCCGTCGCATGACGCAGTACAGCATCACCATCACCATCACAAGGAGTCACCGTTGACCATGACCCCCGAGGCGCTCACCGAGGCCCTGCCGCTGCCGACCCAGTCCGTCTACCAGAACCGGATCGCGGACTACTGGAACGCGGAGGAGAACCCGGTCAACCTCGAACTGGGCCGGATCGACGATCTCTACCACCATCACTACGGCGTCGGTGACGCCGACCGGTCGGTGCTCGACGAGCCCGACCCCGAGCTGCGCAAGGAGCGGATCACCACCGAACTGCACCGGCTGGAGCACGCCCAGGCGGAGCTCCTGGCCTCCTGGCTCGGTCCCCTCACCCCGTCCGACCGGGTCTTCGACGCCGGCTGCGGGCGCGGCGGCGGCAGCGTCACGGCCAATCTGCGCTACGGCTGCCACGCGGACGGGGTGACGATCTCCGCCAAGCAGGCGGCGTTCGCGGGCGAGCAGGCCCGCAAGCGGGGTATCGACGACAAGGTGCGCTACCACCACCGCAACATGCTGGACACGGGCCTGGAGACCGGTGCGTACGCGGCCTCGTGGAACAACGAGTCGAGCATGTACGTCGAGCTGGACCTGCTGTTCGCCGAACACGCCCGGCTGCTGCGCCGCGGCGGCCGCTATGTCGTGATCACCGGCTGCTACAACGACACGTACGGGCAGGCCTCGCGCGAGGTCTCGCTCATCAACGCGCACTACATCTGCGACATCCACCCCCGCTCGCGGTACTTCCGGGCGATGGCGGACAACCGGCTGGTGCCGGTCCACGTCGAGGACCTCACCGCGACGGCCATCCCGTACTGGGAGCTGCGCCGGCAGGCCGACCATCTGGTGACGGGTATCGAGGACACGTTCCTGACCGCCTACAAGAACGGCAGTTTCCAGTATCTGATGATCGTGGCCGACCGGGTCTGAACCACCGGCCGGTCCGAACCGCCAACCGGTCTGAGCCGCCGGACCGACGCCCGTGCCGATCTATTCGTTGGACGGCCGGGCGTCGGTCCGCTGCAATGGGCCGCATGTGTGCCCAGAGGATGCACCCGGACGAGGTCGATCTCGACGCCGCGCTGGTCGGCCGGCTGATCGCCGACCAGTTCCCCGAGTGGGCGGGGCTGCCCGTGCGGCGCCTGCCGTCCTCGGGGACGGAGAACGCCATGTTCCGGCTGGGCACCGACAAGGTGGTCCGGCTCCCCCGGCATCCCGGCGCGGTGGAGGACGTGGCGCACGAGCGGCGCTGGCTGGCCCGGCTGGGGCCGAGTCTGCGGGTCGCCGCGCCGGTGCCGCTGGCGGACGGCGCACCGGGCGCGGATTTCCCCTGGCCGTGGTCCGTCTACGGCTGGCTGGAGGGCCGTAACCCGGTCGCGGGAGCCGTCGAGGAACCGCGGCGGCTGGCGGCGGACCTCGGGGCGTTCGTCGCCGCGCTGCGCGGGGTCGACGTCCCGGGCGGGCCGCCGAATCCCCGGGGCGGACCGCTCGGCGGGCGCGACGGTCACACCCGGGACGCCCTGGCGCGGCTGCGGGGGCGGATCGACACCGACCCGCTCACCGCCCTGTGGGAGGAGGCGCTGCGGGTGCCGGAACGGACCGCGCCGGGGGTGTGGGCGCACGGGGACCTCTCCCCCGGGAACGTCCTGGTCGCCGGGGGGCGGCTGACCGCGGTGATCGACTTCGGCACGGTCGGCGTGGGTGATCCGGCGGTCGACCTCGTCCCGGCCTGGAACCTGCTGCCCGCCTCGGCCCGCGGCACGTTCCGGGAGGCGGTGGGCGCGGACGACGACGAGTGGGCGCGCGGCCGGGGCTGGGCCCTGTCGATCTCCCTGATCCAGCTGCCGTACTACTGGGACACCAACCCGGCGCTGGCGGAGAACTCCCGCCATGTGATCAGGGAGATCCTCACGGAGGCCGGGGCCGGGTAGCGCGCCGCCGCCGTAGGGCCCTCGCCGTACGGCCCCCGCCGTCACCCGCCGGCGTAGGCCCTGCGCAGTTCCGCGATGTCGAGCTTGCCCATGGAGAGCATCGCCTTCGTGGCCCGGGCGGCCTTCTCCTGGTCGGGGTCCGTGATCATGGCCATGAGCTCGGTCGGGACGACCTGCCAGGACACGCCGTACTTGTCCTTCAGCCAGCCGCACGGCCCGGGCTCGCCGCCGCCCTCGGTGAGCCTGGCCCAGTAGTGGTCCACCTCGTCCTGGTCGGCGCAGTCGATCTGGAAGGAGATCGCCTCGCTGAAGGTGAACTCGGGGCCGCCGTTGAGCGCGATGAACTTCTGGCCGTTGGCGGTGAATTCGACGGTGACCACGGTTCCGGCGGGACCGGGTCCGGCCTCCGTGTAGCGGGTCACCCGCCCGACAGCGGCGTTGTCGAAGATCGACACGTAGTGGTGGGCGGCCTCCTCGGCCTGGCCGTCGAACCAGAGGCACGTGGTGAATCCGTCGGTGGTCATGAGGTCCCTCCTGGGGCGTGGAACGCGGTCACCAGTGTCGACCGGGGGACGCCCGGGAACTCATCGGTGCGGCCGGAAACAATCCGGATGGCGGAGGGTCCGTCGCCCTAGCATCCGGTCCCATGACGTCATCGACCGCGGACCGTCGCATCCGTCCCTTCCGTCTCGACATCCCGCAACACGACCTCGACGACCTGTACGACCGGCTCGACCGCACCCGCTGGCCGGAGGGGCTGCCCGACACCGGCTGGGCATACGGCGTGCCGGGCGACTATCTGCGCGACCTCGCCCGGTACTGGCGCGAGGAGTACGACTGGCGGGCGGCGGAGGCCAGGCTGAACGAGTGGCCGCAGTTCACCACCACGATCGACGGCACGCACCTGCACTTCGCGCACGTACGCTCCCCCGAACCGGACGCGACCCCGCTGGTCCTCACCCATGGCTGGCCCGGCTCGATCGTGGAGTTCCTGGACGTGGTGGGGCCGCTCGCCGATCCGGCGGCGCACGGCGCGGACCCGGCCGACGCCTTCCATGTCGTGGTGCCGGGCATCCCGGGGTTCGGGCTGTCCGGGCCGGTCACCGGCGCGGGCTGGGAGGCGGGCCGGGTCGCGGACGCCTGGGCCGAGCTGATGACCCGGCTGGGCTACGAGCGGTTCGGGGCGCAGGGCGGCGACTGGGGGGCGGCGGTCTCGCGCGAACTGGGGCGCGCCCACACCGGCCGGGTGATCGGGGTGCATCTGAACCTGCTGCCGGGGGCCCAGGCGACCCGGGAGCCCACACCCGGGGAACTGGAGGCGATGAGCCCCGGGGAACGGGAGCGCGCGCGGGAGTCCTGGCGCCGGTGGGCGGCGTTCTCGGCGGAGGGCGTCGGCTACGCCGTCCAGCAGTCCACCCGCCCGCAGACCCTGGCGTACGGCCTGACCGATTCCCCGGTGGGGCAACTCGCCTGGATCGTCGAGAAGTTCCGTGAGTGGACGGACGCGCGGGAGGTGCCGGAGGAGGCGGTCGACCGGGACCGGCTGCTCACCAACGTGATGCTGTACTGGCTGACGGGGACGGCCGGTTCGTCCGCGCGGATCTACTACGAGCGCCTGCACGCCGGGGACGGGAGGAAGGCCGCGCCGCACGAGCCGTCCGCCGCGCCGACCGCGCTCGCGCTGTTCCCCGCGGAACCGCAGATCCCGCTGCGGGGACGGGCGGAACGGACGGAGAACCTGGTGCGCTGGACGGAGTTCGACCGGGGCGGCCACTTCGCCGCGATGGAGGAGCCCGATCTGCTGGTGGACGACGTGCGGGCGTTCTTCCGGCAGCTGCGCGAGAAGGGCTGAGCGGGTCCTCTGCCCAGGGCCGATCTGCCGCGGGCAGAGAAACCGGCCGAGGGTGCGCTCCGGGGCCGCCAGTGAAGGCGACGGCATCCCCGCGACCCCGAGGAGAACCGATGCCCGCACCGACCACGCTCGCCCCACGGGCCGAGGACGGCGACACCCCGTCCACCCGGTTCGACGACCATCTCGCCGCCCAGCTCCTCGCCCGGCGGATCGTGCTGCTGGGCACCCAGGTCGACGAGGTGTCGGCGAACCGGGTCTGCGCCCAGCTGCTGATCCTCTCGGCGGAGGACCCGCACACCGACATCGCCCTGTTCATCAACAGCCCGGGCGGCTCGGTGCACGCCGGACTGGCCGTCTACGACACCATGCGGCTGATCCCCAACGACGTCTCGACGCTCGCCCTGGGCTTCGCGGCCAGCATGGGCCAGTTCCTGCTGGGCGTGGGCGCGCCCGGCAAGCGGTACGCGCTGCCGAACGCCCGGGTGATGATGCACCAGCCGTCGGCCGGGATCGGCGGCACCACGGCCGACATCGAGATCCAGGCGGAGAACCACGAGTTCACCAAGCGGACCATCGAGCGGCTCACCGCCGAGCACACCGGCCAGACACCCGAGACGATCGCCCGGGACGGCGACCGCGACCGCTGGTTCACGGCCGAACAGGCCAGGGAGTACGGCATCGTGGACCGGGTGGTGGAGTCGTTCACCGAGGTCCGGCCCACCCCGGCACGCCGACGGATGGGGCTGTGACATGGGCGGCTACACGATTCCGCACGTGGTCGAGCGCACCGCGCAGGGCGAGCGGTCCTCGGATGTGTTCAGCCGGCTGCTGTCGGAGCGGATCATCTTCCTCGGCACCGAGATCGACGACGGGGTGGCCAATGTCGTCATCGCGCAACTCCTCCATCTGGAGTCGGCGGCCCCCGAGCAGGAGATCGCGCTCTACCTCAACTCCCCCGGCGGCTCGTTCACCTCGCTGATGGCGATCTACGACACGATGACGTTCGTCCGGGCGCCGGTCTCCACGTTCTGTGTCGGGCAGGCGGCCTCGACGGCGGCCGTACTGTTGGCGGGCGGGGACCCGGGCCGGAGGTTCGTGCTGGAGCACGCGCGGGTGCTGCTCGGGCAGCCGGCCAGCGGCGGCCGTCAGGGCACGGTCTCGGATCTGGCGCTCCAGGCCAGGGAGATGGTCCGCATCCGCGCCCAGGTGGAGGAGGTGCTCGCCCGGCACACCGGTCACGACCCGGGCGCCCTGCGCGCGGACATGGACCGCGACAAGGTGTTCACCGCACGGGAGGCGGTGGCCTACGGACTGGCCGACGAGGTGCTGAGCCGGCGCCTCGTCGGCGTCTGATCCGCCGTCAGGCGACCAGGCAGAGGCCGTCGTACGGGGAGTTCGGCGTCGCACGGCCGGGACGGGCCGGCCGGGCGAGCCGGACCAGTTCGCCCTGAGCCCTGGCCAGCAGGTCGCCGAGGCTCAGGCCTAGGGCGTGGGCGGCGGCCGCGAGGACCTCGGAGGAGGCCTCCTTGCGGCCGCGCTCCACCTCGGACAGGTAGGGCATGGAGATCCGCGCCGCGTCTGCGACGTCCCGCAGCGTGCGTTCCTGGGACTGCCTTTCGCGGCGCAGGACATCTCCGACGAGGTCGCGCCAGAGCGGCTCCCGGGGCGCGGGGCGCTCGGGGGCCGGGTGTCCGGCGGGCGGGCGCAGGGGGATCACACGGGCTCGGTGCGGCGCTTGATCGGTCACCGCTCCAGCCTAGGAGCCGGGGGCGCGCCGGGAGGGGATTCCGGTTCCGCCCTCGGTGGAATCGTGCGCCGGGAACTCCCGCCAGGGACCGGTCTCGGACCGGCCCTGGAGCGCGGCGGAGGGAATCGTTCCTCTCCGTGCGCATGTCCCCGCGAAGTCGGGGTACCCGCCCCCTGAGCGCGTCGGGCGAGGGCCCGTCCGCTCACGCAGCGAGAACAGAACACGTCGAACCGTGACTTTCGTGGGGAGAGGTAATGCACACCGCCGTGATCGGGTCGGAGGGCAAGGTCGTCGAGGACACCGCCGGTTCCAGCACGGGTGGAGCATCGTTGCCGGGAGTCGAGGACCCGCGGAGCGTCGCTCCGCGCGACGCACGGGAGCTGTCCCGCCACTTCTTCAAACGGCTGACCGAACTCGAAGAGGGCACGCACGAATACCAGTACGCCCGCAACACGCTCATCGAGATGAACATGTCCCTGGTGCGGTTCGCGGCCGGACGGTTCCGCGGCCGCGGTGACGACATGGAGGACATCGTCCAGACCGGGATGATCGGGCTGATCAAGGCCATCGACCGGTTCGAGATCTCCCGCGAGGTGGAGTTCACCTCCTTCGCCCTTCCGTACATCGTCGGGGAGATCAAGCGGTTCTTCCGGGACACCACCTGGGCGGTGCACGTGCCGCGGCGGCTCCAGGAGCTGCGGGTGGAACTGGCCAAGGCACGCGACGAGCTGGCCGGCCGGCTCGACCGGGAGCCGACCGTGGCGGAGCTGGCCACCCTGATGAACCTGCCGGAGAACGAGGTGGTCGAGGCGCAGATCGCCGCCAACGGCTACAACTCCTCCTCGCTCGACGCCGCGCTCACCGGCGACGGCCCGGAGAACGGCGAGTCGGTCCTCGCGGACTTCATCGGCGTGGAGGAGGACGGGCTGCGGCTGGTAGAGGACTTCCAGTCACTCGCCCCGCTCATGGCCGAACTCGGCGAACGCGACCGGCGGATCCTGCATCTGCGGTTCGTGGAGGAGGCCACGCAGGCGGAGATCGGCGAACAGCTCGGCTGCTCCCAGATGCATGTGTCCCGGCTGATCAAGCGGATCATCACGCGGTTGCGGGAGGGCATGCTGGGCGAGCTGGGCTGCGCCTGACCCCGGCGGCCGGGGTCACTCGCCGTCACGTGCCGAAGGTGAGCAGGGCACGGACCCGCTTGCCGACCGGCACGCGCTCGGCGGTGACCTCGACCGCCACCGCGTGCACGATCTCCAGGCCGTGCCGCCCCACGCGCTCGGGGTCCTTGGGAAAGCGCAGGGGCAGCGCGTCGCTGCTGTCGTAGACACACACCGTGACGCTGTGGTCGGTGCCCTCGAGTTCCAGGATGTACGGGCCGTTGCTGTGCCGGTCGGCGTTGGTGACGAGTTCGCTGACGACGAGCATGACCTCGCCGCTCGCGCGCTCACCGATGCGCGCGCACCACTCGTTGCGGAGCTGGTCGACGAAGTGCGCGGCGAAACTGCGGGCCTCGGCGATGCATCCGGGTTCACCGGTGTAGTGCGCCGCTCGCCTCAGCGGTTCCACGGGTACGTCGAAACCAGTCGGTATCACTGCCCCGTCCAGGTGCTCGATCATGCGTGTCTCTCTGGGAAGCCGGACTGGCCGGACGCTGCTGCACCTGTGCTCGTACCCCGTGCCGCGCCGCGCAGTCCCCGTCCGCCCGCATCGGCTGCCTCACAGCGTCGGGGAACTTCCGGAGGAGCCGGAGGACGTCAGCACCGAGGTGCTCGGCGCCTGCGGTTCCGGCGGCTTCTGCCCGGAGGACGAGGGCGGGGTCGACGACTCCTCCACCAGGCCGTGCCTGGGCGGCGAGGAGGACGGCGACACCGGGCTCGGCGACTTCGGGCTCGGGGACGGCGACGGGGACTTCGAGCCCGGCGACTTGGACGACGGGGACTTCGAGCCCGGCGACTGCGACGAGTGCGACGGGGAGGGCGAGGTGGGCGGGCAGGAGGTCTTGCGGCCCGGGCCACAGGGCGACGCGGAGGTGGAGGGGCTCGTGCTGGAGCCGGTCGGCTGCGGCGACGGCTTGATGATCACGAACACCAGGGGATGCTTCGGGGGGTGGGTGGTCCGGTCCTGCTTGCCCCTGAAGTCGCCGCGGTGCCGCGCGAACCAGTGGTGGCCGTGGTCGGGGTCGTAGAGGACGAACTCCTTGACCACCTTCTTGGCGGGGGTGACCACGACGACGTCGGAGGGCCGGTACGAGGGCCAGGTGTCGCCGGTGCGCTCCGGGGCGCTCTGCTGCGGGACGGGCTTGGTCAGCGGGTTGCCGCAGGCGCAGCGCACCCGGGGCATACCGCGTCCGTCGACGAGGACGGCGGTGCCGGCCTGCAGGACGGACTGGTAGGTGGTGACGGCGCCGTCGCGGTAGCCGTGGTTGGTGACCCAGGTGTCCATGCGCAGTTGTACGGGGGTGAGCGAGCGGAGGTAGTCCGGTACCCCTGCCGGCTCGACCCCGGCCACCGAGGCGAACGCCGTGTTCTTGGCGGGGGCCGCCTGGAGTACGACGATCTGCTTCTCCACGTCGCAGCTGGCGTTGTCGCGGGTGCCGCCGTACACCCCGGCGGCCCCGCCGTCGACGCCCTTGAGGGCGTTGTCGGCGGGCTCGGTCGTGCCCGGTGCGGGGGCGGCGGAGGCCGTCGTGGTGGAGCTGTCGGTGGCCGTGGACTCGGTGAACGGGTCCGGCCCGGCGTTGGCGGCGGCCAGCGTGAAGATCTTGGCGCCCGAGCCGCCGGGGCCGCCGCCGGGCAGCGTGAGCAGCACGGCGAGGGCCACGGCGGCGACGAGCGCGGTGCCGAGCAGGGCGAGCCGGGGAGCGGACCGCCACCAGGGCCGTCCGGAGTCGGGTCCGGGCGGGCCGTCCGGGACGTCGCCACCCGGCGATCCGCCCGAGGACCCACCGGACGAACCACCCGACGAACCACCGGAGGAGCCGCCGGAGGACACCGGGTCCACCGGTTCGGTGGGTGGTCCGGAGGAGGACGGCGGGGGTGGTTGCGAGGGGCCCGAGAGGGGACCCGAAGGGGGTCCCGTGGGGCGGTCGGAGGACGGAGGTTCGACGCTCACATGGTCTCCCGATGTGGTGTACGCCCTGCGATGCCCGGATTTCGTCAAACATGCACCGCTTTCTGACACAACGGACTTATTGTGTGCCCCGCCGGGGTGCCGCCCGCAAGCCGACGCGGACGGCCCCGCTCGACGGGCGGGCGCTCCCGGCCCTGCTTAGCGTGGCGGCGTGAGCCCACGCACCCGCACCGACCAGGCCGCCGGCCGGCCCGGCACCGGCCGGGTGACCGGCCGCCACGGATGGCCCACGGCGCTCGGTGTGGCGCTGACGGGACTCGCCTCGATGGTGGTGGTCGCGGCGCTCGGCCTGTGGGCGGCGGGGGCCACGGATCTGCCGCAGGACGCGTTCCCCCGGGTGGTCGCGGCGACCGTGGTCACGGCCGTCGGAGGCACCGTGGAGCTGTCCGGGGACGCCGGAGGGCTGGCCGGCACCCGGGCCGGGCTGACGGTGGTTCCGCTGTCCGTGACCCTGGTGGGCGCCCTGGTCACCGCCGCGGGATTCCTGCGGCCGTTGCGGCACCGGGCGGTCGCCGGGGCCCGGGAGCTGGCCGGCTGGGCGGCCCGGATCGCCGTGCTGTGGCTGCTCGGGCTGCTGGCACTGGCGCTCGCCGCGCGCCAGACCTTCGCGCTCGACCTGGGCAGCGACACGCTGAACGACCTGGGCGATCTGTTCGGCGTCCACCCGGAGGTCGGCTTCACCACCCGTGTGCCGATCACGCTCCTGGTCGGGCTGGTGTGGCTGGCCGGGGTGCTGCTGCTGGCACTGCTGGTCGCGCGCGGGGCGCCGCTGCCGGCCCGGCTGCTCCGGTTCCAGGAGTCGGTGCGGCCGGCGGCGTACGCCATGGTCGCGCTGCTGCTCGCGTGTGTCGTCATCGGTCTGGTGGTGGCGCTGGTGGTGGCGGTGACGCGCGGGCACGCGCGGGAGACCCTGGCGGTGGTCCTGCTCGGGCTGCCCAACCTGGTGTGGATGGCGTTCACCCTGGGGCTGGGCGCCACCTGGAACGGGCGGGTGCAGGGGCCGTTCGGGCTGCCCATGCCCCAAGTGCTGGACGAGGTGCTGCGCGGCAGACAGACCGCCGCGCTGAACCTGCGCAGCATGGCCGAGTACGACGGCCGGGTGTGGTGGCTGGTCGTGGTGGACGCGGTGCTGCTGCTGGGGGCCGCGTTCGTGATGGCGGCCCGCTCGCCGGCCCGGACGCGTGCCTGGCGGCACGCGGTGCACATGGCGGTCGCGCTGGTGCTCACGGTGCTGGCGATCTGTCTGGTGGGCCGGGTGTCGGCGCACTACGGGCTGACCGTGCTCGGCATCAACGATCTCGCCGGGCTCTCCGGGGACCTGTTCCTGCACCCCGAGGTGTGGTCCGCGCTGGGGCTCGCGGCGCTGTGGGGGCTGGTCACCGGGTTCCTGGGCGCGCTGCTGGCACGACCGGTGCACCGGCGCGGCGCGACGGGCCCGCCGCCGGCTCAGGGCTGACGGGCCCGCAGGACGGGCCGGGCCCAGGCGGGGGGTGAGGGGGGTACGGCGAGCAGGCCGGCCGGTTCGGTCGGCGGGTGCACGGCGGCGCCGTCGCCCCGGCCCGCCGCCCGCAGGGCCGCGACGAAGGCCCGGCAGGTGCCGTGCCGGGCCTCGGGCGCCTTGGCCAGGGCCTTCGCGAAGACGGCGTCGGCCTGCGGGGACAGATCGGGCCGGGACGCGGTGAGCGGGGGCGGTTCGTCCTCCTGGTGGGCCCAGAGCAGGGCCATGTCCTCCTCGCGGACGAAGGGGGGATGCCCGGCGAGGGTCTCGTAGACCACACAGGCGAAGCTGTAGACGTCGCAGCGGCCGTCGACCGGACGGCCGGAGATCTGTTCGGGGGCGACGTAGTCGAGGGTGCCGACGAACTGCCCGACGGTCGTGAAGCCGGTCAGCGACAGCGACTTCTTCGTCAGCCCGAAGTCGGTGAGGTAGACGTGCTCGGGGTGGTCGCCGTCGGTGCCCCGGGCGACCAGGATGTTCCCGGGCTTGACGTCCCGGTGGACCAGGCCGTGGTCGTGGGCCGCGTCGAGGGCGGAGGCGACCTGAGCGGCGATGCGTACGGCCGTGGCGAGGGGCAGCGGGCCCTGGCGGTCGAGGAGGTGGCGAAGGTCGCTGCCCTCGACGTACCGCATGGCGATGTAGAGCACGCCCTCGGTCTCCCCGGCCCCGAAGACCGGCACGATGTGCGGGTGGTCGATCGCGGCGGCGACCAGGGACTCATGGGTGAACCGCTTGCGGAAGGTGTCGTTGCGGGCCAGTTCCGGGGCGAGCAGCTTGAGGGCGACGGTGCGTTCCAGGCGCAGGTCGCGGGCGCGGTAGACGACGGCCATGCCGCCCCGGCCGATCTCGTCCTCGATGCGGTAGCCCGCGATCTGCCGGCCGACGAGGTCGGAGGGGCGCCCGGAGAACGCGCTCGTCCCCATCAGGGACCTCCGGGGGCGGGGGCCGCGTCGGGCGGGTGGTCGGTGGCGTAGGTGCTCAGCCGGGTGCCGTCGGCGTAGGCCCAGCGCCCCTCGGCGGAGTCGTACAGCCACACGGACTCGCCGTCGACGACCACCCCGATCCGCAGGTCCCGGGTCCGCCGCCGGAAGGACTCGCCGTCCAGGGCGCCGTCGGCCAGTTCCTCGACGGCGGCCCGGTAGCGCGCGAGGGCCTCCTCGGCGCGGGCGAGCAGGGGCCGCGGATCGGCGACCGAGGTGGACGGGGCGTCGGCGACGGGCGGGTCCTGCGGTACGGCGACGAGGTGGCGGCCGTCGACCCAGGCCTGCCAGCCGTTGGCGCACAGCACGTGCCCCCAGTCGCCGCGCCGCTCCAGGAGCCGGACGGGCAGCAGCGGGTCCAGCGGCACGGTGGGCCGGGCGGGGTCGGGGGCCTCCCAGGCGGGCAGGCCCGGCGGAGGGACGACGTGTGTGGGCCCGAAGGCGGTGGTCGTCATGGCCGCCCTACTTCCGCATCACGGCGGGTTCGTGGCGGCGCAGCAGCCGGGAGACGACGAACCCGAAGACGGCCGAGAGCACGACGAGCATGCCGACGTCGAGCAGCCACACCGCCGCCCGGTGCTCGAACAGCGGGTCCGCGGTGATGTCGCCGGGCACGATCCTGGACAGGCCGATGGTGCCGGCCATCGCGCCGAGCGCCCAGCGCGAGGGCACGAGCCAGGACAGCTGTGCCAGCCCCGGCACCCCGTCGAGTTTCAGCAGGGCGCCGCAGAAGACCACTTGGACGATGGCGAGCAGCACGAGCAGCGGCATGGTCACCTCCTCCTTGCGCACCAGCGCGGAGACCAGCAGGCCGAGCATCATCGCGGTGAACGCCAACAGGGCGACGGCGACGGTGATCTCGACCAGGGGTGGCAGCAACACGCCGTCGCCGCCGGGCGCGTCGAGATCGACGCCGAGCAGGGCCACGAGGGTGAGGACGACCGCCTGGACCACGGTGACCGTGCCGAGGACGACGACCTTGGACATCAGGTACGCCGATCTGGACAGGCCGACGGCCCGCTCCCGCCGGTAGATGACGCGTTCCTTGACGAGTTCGCGCACGGCGTTGGCCGCGCCGGTGAGGACCCCGCCGACGCACAGGATCAGCAGGGCGTTCATGGCGGTGTCCCGGGTGAGTTCACCGCCGGCGAGGGCGCGGGCCATGGCGCCCATCACGAACGGCAGGGCGATCATGATGGCCAGGAAGGTGCGGTCGGCGCCCAGCGCCGCGGTGTAGCGGCGGACCAGGGTGCCGAGTTGGGCGGCGCGGCTGCGGGGCCGGGGCGGTGGCAGCAGGATGACGGGGCCCTCGCGGGGCAGCCGGGGCTGGGCGCTGGAGTTGACGACGTAGCGTTGGTGGAACGCCGAGTCGCGGTACTGTCCGGCCCAGTCGCGGTCCCGGTCGCGTTCGAAGGCCTCGAAGGCCTCGGGCCACTGGGTGAAACCGAAGAAGTCCAGGGCCTCGCCGGGCGGCCCGTAGTAGGCGATCCGGCCGCCGGGGGCGAGGACCAGGAGCCGGTCGCAGACGTCGAGGCTCAGGACGCTGTGGGTGACGACGATGACGGTGCGGCCGTCGTCGGCGAGGCCGCGCAGCATGTGCATCACCGAGCGGTCCATGCCGGGGTCGAGGCCGGAGGTCGGTTCGTCGAGGAAGAGCAGCGAGGGTTTGGTGAGCAGTTCCAGGGCGACGCTGACGCGTTTGCGCTGGCCGCCGGAGAGGCTGTGCACCGGTTGTCCGGCCCGCTGTTCGAGGCCGAGTTCGCCGATGACCTCGGTGACCCGCTCGCGGCGCTCGGCCTTGGCGGTGTCCTGCGGGAAGCGCAGTTCGGCGGCGTAGGTGAGGGCGGCGCGGACGGTGAGCTGGGCGTGCAGGATGTCGTCCTGGGGGACGAGGCCGATGCGCTGGCGGAGTTCGGCGTAGTCGTGGTAGAGGTCGCGGCCGTCGTAGACGACGGTTCCGTGGTCGGCGGGGCGCTGGCCGGTGAGGGCGTTGAGCAGGGTGGACTTCCCGGCGCCGCTGGGGCCGACGACGGCGAGCAGGCACTTCTCCCCGACCGGGAACGACACGTGGTCGAGGAGGTTCTTGCGGCCGCGGTCGACGGCGACGGTGAGGTCCTGGACGTCGAGGGAGACCTCGCCGGTGTCGACGTACTCCTGGAGTTCGTCGCCGACCAGGCAGAAGGCCGAGTGGCCGATGCCGACGATGTCCCCGGCGCCGATCGGGGCGCGGGTGACGGGGAAACCGTTGAGGTAGGTGCCGTTGTGGCTGTCGAGGTCGGCGATCTCGTAGCCGCCCTCGGGCAGGGCGCGCAGTTCGGCGTGGCGGCGGGAGACGACCAGGTCGTCGATGACGAGGTCGTTGTCGGCCGCGCGGCCGATGCGGACGGTCCGGGTGGGCAGCGGCCGGACGGAGGTGGGCCGGCGGAAGGTGCCCGTCTGGGAGGGCATGGACACCGCCGCGGGCCGTTCCGGGACCGGTGGCGGGCGGCCGGCGAGGACGGCGCAGGGTCCGTCGGCCGGGCTGCCGAAGCGGATGACACTGCCGGGGCCCACGTCGTGCACCCGGACCCGGCGGCCCTCGATCCAGGTGCCGTTGGTGCTGTCCTCGTCGGTGAGGGTCCAGTGGTCGCCGTCGGGCCGCAGCACGGCGTGGTGCCAGGAGACCCGGGCGTCGTCGATCACGATGTCGCTGAGCGGGTCCCGGCCGAGGTAGTAGGCACGTCCGGGGATCATCACCGTGGAGCCCGTCTCGGTCTCCAGCACGAGTTCGGGCGCAGTCGGGGCGACGGGGCGCTCCACCATGCCGGAATTCTATCGATTCGCACCTGGGGACGCCCAGTGGTGTGCACCCTCGGAATGGAGTTCAGCCGACGGGCAGGACGAGCGCGGGGAGCGTCCGCTGCATCCGCAGCGCGTCCACGGACTCGGCGAGGAGTTCGTACTCGGTGGTGTCGTCGCTGACGGCGACCCGCACCAGCCGCCCCCCGGCCAACTCGTCGCCCACCAGCTCCTGCTGGTCGATGTCCGCACACCAGGAGCGCAGCAGGGCGGGTACGTCGGGGACGCCGTCGCCGACGGGGACCAGGGCGCCCGGCGGGACGTTCGGGCCGTCGGGTTGCGGATCGAGGCGTTCGGCCATCCACAACGCGCGGTCCCGTAACCACCACAGCGCGAGCGCCAGCGTCGGCGCGCGGTACGTCCCGAGCGGTACGCCGATGCGGCGGCCGTCGCAGTATCCGTACGCCGTGACATGGCACAGGAATTCGTCGTGCATGTCTCCACTCCCCCGAGTGCTCGTGTGCCGGCCCTGCCTCGCTTTCCGTGCGGCTCCTGTGGGGCGGAGTGCCCCTGACCTTCGAGTATGTTCACTTCTAAATCACTGTCACCATGACTTTCCGGCCAGTCTCTTGGCATATTCATCGCCACTCATGGCCGAAATCGGGCAGCGGACCCGGCCCCTCCGCCCACCTGCGCACCGTTTCGCCTGGTAACCGTCCGATGACACGGCGGATGCGGCTGCGGTGGCCGGATAGTGCCGTGGCCGAACACCTCAGCCGTTGATCACCGCGTCGATGCGGGCGAGCTCGTCGTCCCCGAAGTCCAGGTGGGCCAGTGCGCCGACACTGTCCTCGATCTGGCGGGCGCTGCTCGCGCCGACCAGCGCGGAGGTGACCCGGCCGCCGCGCAGCACCCAGGCCAGCGCGAGCTGGGCCAGGGACTGCCCGCGGGACGTGGCGATGTCGTCCAGGGCACGCAGCCTGCCGACCAGGTCCTCGGTGAGCGCGTCGGAGTTCAGGAACGGGCTGTCGCTCGCCGCGCGCGAGTCCTCGGGGATGCCGTCCAGGTAGCGGGAGGTGAGCAGGCCCTGCTCCAGCGGGGAGAAGACGATCGAGCCGACCTGGAGTTCGTCGAGGGCGTCGAGCAGGCCCTCGCTCTCCGGGCGGCGGTCGAGCATCGAGTAGCGGGGCTGGTGGATGAGGAGCGGGGTGCCCAGCTCGCCGAGGATGCGGGCGGCCTCGCGGGTCTGCTCCGCGGAGTAGTTGGAGACGCCGACGTAGAGCGCCTTGCCCTGCTGGACGGCGGAGTGCAGGGCGCCCATCGTCTCCTCCAGGGGAGTCTCCGGGTCGGGGCGGTGCGAGTAGAAGACGTCGACGTAGTCGAGACCCATCCGCTTCAGGCTCTGGTCCAGCGACGACAGCAGGTACTTGCGCGAACCCCACTCGCCGTACGGGCCGGGCCACATCAGGTAGCCGGCCTTGGTGGAGATCACCAGCTCGTCCCGGTAGGACGCGAAGTCCGTCTTCAGGAAGTGACCGAGCGCGGACTCGGCGGCGCCGGGCGGCGGGCCGTAGTTGTTGGCCAGGTCGAAGTGGGTGATGCCGAGGTCGAACGCGCGGCGCAGGATGGCCCGCTGGGTCTCGGCCGGGCGGTCCGGGCCGAAGTTGTGCCACAGTCCGAGCGACAGCGCGGGGAGCATCAGGCCGCTGCGTCCGGTGCGCCGGTAGGGCATGTCCGCGTAGCGGTCGGGGTGTGCGGTGTACAACGGGACTCCATCCGGGGTCGGCCCACGATCTTCCGCCTCCACTGTTCCCGAGTGCCGTGCAGCGGTCCAACAGAAGAATCCGATGGAATTGTGCGACTACGCTTCTCAATCATGGAACTGCGCCATCTCCAGCACTTCGTCGCGGTCGCCGAGGACCAGCACTTCACCCGGGCCGCCGAGCGCCTGCTGGTGTCCCAGTCGGGTCTGTCGGCGTCGATCAGGGCGCTGGAGCGGGAGCTGCGGGCGCCGCTGTTCGTGCGGACCACCCGGCGGGTGACGCTGACCGAGGCGGGGCGGGCGCTGCTGGCGGAGGCGGAGCGGATCCTGGCGCAGGTGCGGGCCGCGCACGAGGCGGTCGCCGCGGTGCAGGGCGTGGTCCGCGGGACGCTCTCCGTGGGCACGGAGCAGTGCATCGCGGGAGTGCACGTGGCCGGGCTGCTGGCCGCGTTCCGGCGGCGGCACCCGGACGTGGAGATCCGGCTGCGGCAGAGCGGCTCGGGCGCCCTGGGCGAGGAGGTGGCGGCGGGCCGGCTCGACCTGGCCTTCGCCTACCGCACCCAGGTGGACTCCGACCAGCTGCGCTGCGTACCGCTGGCCACCGAGCCGATGTACGTGCTGTGCCATCCGGACCACCGGCTCTCCCGGGCGGCGGCCGCCCCGGTGCCGGAGGACCTCGCGGGCGAGGTGTTCGTCGACTTCCACCCGGACTGGGGGCCGCGCCGGGCCACCGACGGCGCCTTCGCGGCGGCGGGCGTACGCCGGACGGTCGCGCTCGAGGTCAACGACGTGCACAGTCTGCTGGACCTGGTGGGCGAGAACCTCGGGGTGGCCGTCGTGCCGCGGCACTTCCGGCACAAGCGCGAGGCGCTCACCGCGCTGCCCCTGAAGGACACCGGCGAGGCGGCCTACGAGACGGTCGCCCTGCTGCCGGCCCCCGCCGCGACGAGCCCGGCCGCACGGGCCCTGATGGCGCTGCTGGAGGCCGGGGAGGCCTGATCCCGTCAGGCGAAGGCGACCACTTCGCCGGCCATGACCTGCGGAGGGTTGGGCAGGAGGGCCGCGAGGTGCTCCCGGACGAACTCCGCGGCCCGCGCGATCGACTCCTCGGCGCCCGCCCGGTCCTGGAAGACGCTGGTCGAGACCATCACCCCGTCCCCGGCGTCGAGCCAGTAATACGCCACGAAGCCGGAGACCTCGCGCATGAGCGGGACGAACCCCTCGTGCACGAGCCGTCCCGCCTCCGCCGAATCGGTCACCCCTTCGTACCGTCGTACCGCTGCGTACATCGCCGGGCTCCTCACCTGGGGTCGGGGTCCGGCTGCTGCCGGACGTCCTGGGTGCCGTACCCCGGCCGCGCGGGCCCGGCCCGCGCGGCGTGCGGCAATCACCTCAAGGGCCGCCCGGGGTGATCCGAACGGCGGCCACCGGCCGGGGGCCTCTCCCGGGGCGGCCAAAGAAGCGGCGGGCGGGCGCGGGCTGCGCGATGGTGGAGTCATGCATGCGAAGGACATCCTCATCGACGGGTACAACCGCATCCGGGAAGAGGTCCACGCCGCCGTCGAGGGCCTGGACCCCGACACGCTCAACGCCCGGCCCACCCCCGCGGCCAACTCGGTCGCCTGGCTCGTCTGGCATCTCACCCGGGTCCAGGACGACCACCTGGCCGACGCCTTCGACCTGGAGCAGGTGTGGTGGGCCCATGCCGACAACTGGGAGAAACGGTTCGGGCTGGACCTGCCGCGCCATGACACCGGGTACGGGCACGGTCCGGCGGAGGTGGCGAAGGTGCGGGTCGCCGACGCCGCGCTGCTGACCGGCTACCACGACGCCGTGCACGAGCAGACCCACAGGGCGCTGCGCGCGCTGACGGCGGCGGACCTCGAGCGGGTCGTGGACGTGCGCTGGGATCCGCCGGTCACGCTGGGCGTACGGCTGGTCAGCGTCCTGTCCGACGACCTTCAGCACGTCGGACAGGCAGCCTATGCGCGCGGGCTGCTTCAGAGCGCGGCGGCGTAGCCCGGCAGCACGACGTCCTCGATGAGGGCGTTGCGCTCGTCGAACGGGATGAACGCGCTCTTCAGGGCGTTCACCGTGACCGTGCGCAGGTCCTCGACGCCCCAGCCGGCCTGCTCGACGAGCAGCGTCATCTCGCGGGTCATGGTGGTGCCGGACACCAGACGGTTGTCGGTGTTGACGGTGACCCGGAAGCCGAGGTCCTTCAGCGCGGTGATCGGGTGCTCGGCGATGGAGGTGGCGGCGCCGGTCTGGAGATTGGAGGTGGGGCACATCTCCAGCGCGATGCGCCGGTCACGGACCCATCCGGCCAGCCGGCCGAGCTTGCCGTCGACGATGTCCTCGGTGATGCGCACGCCGTGCCCGAGGCGCTGCGCGCCGCACACCTGGAGCGCCTGGTGGATGCTGGGCAGGCCGTGGGCCTCACCGGCGTGGATGGTGAAGGGCACGCTCTCGCGGCGGAGGTGCTCGAAGGCGTCGAGGTGGTCGGCGGCCGGGAAGCCGTCCTCGGCACCGGCGATGTCGAAGCCGACGACGCCGGCGTCACGGTAGGCGACGGCCAGGTCCGCGGCCTCGCGGACGTGGTCGAACATCCGCATGCCGCAGAGCAGGGTGCCGACGCGGACCGGGGTCCCGGCCGCGGCGGCCTTCGCCATGCCGGCCGCGAGCCCCTCCTGCACGGTCTCGACGACCTCGTTCAGGGTCAGCCCGCCCTTGACGTTCAGTTCGGGCGCGTAGCGCACCTCGGCGTAGACGACGCCGTCGGCGGCGAGGTCGAGGACGTACTCCTCGGCGACGCGCAGCAGGCCCTCGCGGGACTGCATCACGGCGAGGGTGTGCTCGAAGGTGGCTATGTAGCGGACCAGGTCGCCGGAGTTGGCGGCCTCGAAGTACCAGGCGGCCAGTTCGTCGGCGTCGGTGGTGGGCAGGGTGTGGCCGATCGCGGCCGCGAGCTCGACGACCGTGGCGGGGCGCAGACCGCCGTCGAGGTGGTCGTGCAGGACGGCCTTGGGGAGGCGGCGGATCACATCGGCTTCTACGCGCGTAGCAGTCATGGCGGGTCTTTCCTCGGGCGGGGCGGTTCGGGGGACGGGAAGCGGATCAGCCGGCGGGCTGGAGCAGGTCCCAGCGGTTGCCGTACAGGTCCTGGAAGACGACGACGGAGCCGTACGGCTCGTGGCGGGGCTCCTCCAGGAAGGTGACGCCGGCCGCCCGCATCCGGGCGTGGTCGCGGGCGAAGTCGTCGGTGTGCAGGAAGAAGCCGACGCGACCGCCGGTCTGGTCGCCGATCCGGTCGCGCTGGGCGTCGCCCTTGGCCCGGGCGAGCAGCAGCCCGGTGCCGTCCTGGCCCTCACCCGGCCGGACGACGACCCAGCGGGCACCGTCGGACCGGGGCTCGTCCTCGACGAGCCGGAAGCCGAGCGCGTCGGTGTAGAAGCGGATCGCCTCGTCGTAGTCGTCGACGACGAGGGTGACCAGGGCGATGCGGGACATCGGGGCCTTTCGGGAGGCGCGGCAGAGGCGATTGACGGGAGAGGTTATACGTAAAACCTCGTGGACGCCAGTCGCTCGCGGGTCCCGCCCGGGATGCCGGGGGGAGACGGCGCTCCAGCGCTCGGCCGCGTCGAGCCGAAGCCCGGCACGGCCGACGGCCGGCAGTGACCGCCTGGAGGGAAGGCGGCGCTCCGATGCTTGACCCCGTCGCTCCGAAGCCAGGCGGGGCCGACGGTCAGGGCACCGAGCGGCCCAGGCGCCCGCGACCGTCCGCGACGATCGCCGCGCTGATCGCCGGCACACTCCCGCACGCGCCACGGACGCCGCCTCCCTCTTCCTGACGAACCATCAACAAGCCACGGTCTCCTCGCACTTGCGCAGTGCCTCCTGGACGTCGCGGCTCCAGTGCCGGGCGGTCCTGGGGGTGGCCGAGGAGACGGTGTGCACGGCCGGCCCACGGCGTTCGGGGAGCGGGCGGGAGCGGGCGCACCGGCGCTCCCCGGCGGGCGGGGTACCGCCGTGGGCGACGGCCTCCTCCACGATGTCGGCGAGATCACCGTCCGGGAGGGGCAGCTCCAGGTCCTCGTCGACGAAGCCGACGACGGCCGGGACGTACTCCACCAGGGCGCGCAGCGCCTTGGTCAGTCCCCGGCGGCCGCGGCGCAGCCCTCGGAGCACGTGCAGGGCCGTGGCGATCTCCACCTCGGTGGCCTCCCGGCTCAGGGTGGCGGGGGTGATCTCCGTGTGGCTGAGCCACCAGTCCGCCTCCTCGTCCTCACCGTGCGCGCGGTGGTGGAGGTAGAGGCAGTACGAGGAGATCGTGTCGCCGGCGCCGGCGCCGTACTGCCACCAGAAGCGGCCGCTGTCCTCGCAGCCGGCGAGATGGAGGAGGGCGCCCAGGACACGCGCGCCGCGGGGTTCGGGCAGCGCGCTGCCGTGGAAGGCGCCGAGGCCGCTGAGGGCGCCGGGACGGCTCAGCAGCGCCTCACACAGGGCCCGCAGGTCCCGGGCCGAGGGATGGACCCTCGGGGAGCGGCGGGCGGCGGCCTGCTGGGGGCGGGCGCGCGCCCCGGTGCCGTCGGCGGCCGGGACCGCGACCCGGGCGGCGATCCGGGCCTCGGCGGCCTCGATGTCGCAGCGGCAGTAGGGGGCCGTGGGCACCAGGCGCGCCCCGGCCAGCAGCGTGTCGATGTCGCTCACGGTGTCGTAGGTCATGAACGCTCCGCCTCCTCCTCGGCGCACGATGTGTAGATCTCCCGCAGTCGGTGCCGGGCGTACCGCTCTATGGAGCGCACCCCTGCCTCGGTGATGCCGAGTTCGTGCGCCACCTCGGCGGTCTCGTAGCCCTCGCAGTAGCGCAGCCGGATGACGTCCTGCTGGCGCTCGGGGAGGGCGGAGATCGCGTGGAACAGCCGCAGGTTCTGCTCGATGACCTCGAAGGCGTCCTCGGCGCCCTGGAGGGTCACCGTCTCGAAGACAGCGGTGTCCATGAGCGTGGCGCGCCGGCCCCGGGCCCGGGCGTGGTCGACGACGCGGTTCTTCATGACCCGCCAGGCGTACGCGGCGGGGTTCTCGGCGCGCAGTATCTGCGGCCACTCGCGGGCGAGTTGGACGAACGCCTCGTCGACGGCCTCCTCGGCGTCCGCGCGGCAGCGCAGACAGCGCTCGGCCTCACGGATGTAGCGCGGCCGGTGCAGCTGGTGGAAGGCGCTGAAGTCCAGCGGCAGTTTCTCCGGCGCCCGGGGGTTCCCGGCGGGGCGCAGCTCTTCCTGGGTCACCGATCGCCTCCCGGGAGCCGGTGGTCCATCTCCCGGACGCCCACCCGCACGAGGGCGGCGACGAACCGGCGCGCGAGCGTGACGGCTCCGGGTCCGAAGACCCGGAGGGCGAGCAGGGACAGCGCCACGTCCCGGGCGAGCTGTGCGAACTGGTCGTTCACGGACCGTTCGGTCCTTCCGCTGGGTGTGCGGGGCTCAGTGGCCCCGGAAGGCGACGGTTACACCTTCTGCCACCACGGCGTTCGGGACGGGCGTTTCGTGCATGCGGGAGGCGAAAGTCGCGCGCAATTGGCCGCTTCGGACTACGGACCGCGCCGTTCCGGGCTATCGCGGTGCCGTTGCTGTCCTCTCGGTGCCCGCTTCTGTCGTGTTTTGCCGCCGTCTCCGTCGCCCGCGCCTTCTGTACCCAGCACTGTCAGCCGGTGACGCGGTGGAAGCTCCACCGTTGGCTGGTGCCACCGGTGTCGCGGTACTGGATCAGTGCGGCGCCGTCGGCCGTACCGCCCCCACTGACGTCGAGCACCTTGCCGCTGTTGCGGTTGACCACCACGAACCATCGACACCCAGGCCGTCCGGGCGGCGGCGGGGTTTCCCCAGGGCGCCGTGATCACCCCACCGCACGCAACGAGACCGAGGCCCGCCCCCCTGACCCCGCCCGACGACAACCGGCCCTCGCGGAGGCCGCCACGGTCTGCCAGCGCATCGTGACCGCCTTCACCGAGCACCCCGGGCGGGTCTTCCGCATCCGCGACCTACACGAACTCCTCAATGCTGCCTGCCGACGAGCCCTCGATCAACGTCACCCGCTCCCGCTAGGGACGACTCGTCCGCCAGGGACTCCCCGACCAACCCGGACGCGGCCAATAGCAGAAACGGAATCAACGCCCGCTGGCGGCGGGGGAGGGGGGTGCCGGTCAGGCGGGCAGCTGGTTCAGCTTGCGGATCTGCCGGTCGAAGGCACGAGTGGGGACGAGGCGGCGCAGGGTGCTGACGCGTCCGGCGGTCGGTCCGGCGGGGTAGCGCAGCTTCGGCTTCGGGTCGGTCGCCGCGGCGACGATCGCCTTGGCGACGGTGGCGGGATCGTCACCGTCCTTCGTCGCCGCGGCCATCACACACTCGAAGACCTGCCTCTGCTGCTCGTAGACCGGCAGAGGCGTGGCGGGTTTCGGGGAGTTGGCCTCGAACGCGGTCCTGGTCACGGCGGGCTCGACGAGCAGGACGCGGACGCCGCGCTGGCGGACCTCGTGGTCCATGGACTCGGAGTAGCCCTCGACGGCGTGCTTGGACGCGGCGTAGGCGGCCATGTAGGGCGCGGGGACGAACCCGAGGACGGACGAGACGTTGATGATCCGGCCGCCACCCTGGGCGCGCATGTGCGGCAGGACGGCCTTGCTCATGCGGATCAGGCCGAAGACATTGACGTCGAACAGCTGCTGGTCCTGGGCAAGGGAGCGTTCCTCCCCGGCGCCGGCGGAGCCGATGCCGGCGTTGTTGACCAGGACGTCGATCCGCCCGAACGTCTCGATCACGCGGTCGACCAGGCTGGCGACCGAGGTGTCGCTGGCCACGTCGAGGTCGAGGAACGTCACGCCCTCGCGGCGGGCATCCCTGGAGGCTCGGCGGCTCGTGCCGACGACCTCGAATCCCGCATCGACGAGCGCGAGGGCGGACGCCTTGCCGATGCCTGACGATGCTCCGGTCACGAGTGCTACCGGCCGGTTCGTGGTCATGATGGGACTCCTCATTGATTGGATTATGACCGTAATGCAATTACTCTAGGGCGGGAGACGGAGAGCGGCAAGCGGCCTCTCCGCCGGACGAGGAGGAGCGCGTGGCGCGCTACGCGAAAGAACACAAGCAGGCGACGCGGCAGCGGATCATCGAGGCCGCCGGCCGCCGGTTCAAGAAGGACGGCATCGACGGCTCCGGAGTCTCCACCCTGATGTCGGACGCGGGGCTGACCAACGGCGCCTTCTACGCCCACTTCGCCTCCAAGGAGGACCTCGTCGCGAACGCCGTCGCCGACCAGCTGGGGGCGCAGAACGCGAGCCTTGAAGCACTCGCGCCCGGCCGTGCCGGGATCGAACAGTTCGTCCGCGCCTACCTGTCCGCCGAGCACCGTGACGACCCCGAGAACGGCTGCCCCACGGCCGCTCTCCTCGACGAGATCGGGCGATGCACGGACGCGACCAAACAGGCGTTCACCGACGGCCTGCTGACTGTCATCGACGACATGGCCGCACGCCTGGCACCCGACGACCCGTCCTCGGCGCGCGCACAGGCGCTCGGCGTCTTCACCCTGATGGTCGGGACGCTCCAACTCGCCCGCGCCCTGGCCGATCCCAAGCTCGCCGACGACGTCCTCGACCAGGGTGTCCACAACGCCCTCGCGCTGGTGGACGCCGGACCTGTCCGGCAGCGCCGCGTCCGACGGCCTTCCTGAGGGCGCGCCGTCCGGCGATCGTGATTGCGCGCACGCCCACACCCGCCAGGACCAGCGCGCTCGCCGCCATCGGACCAGGCCGCCCCAGCGGGCCCCGCTTCACCACCACCAGGGTGACCGCGACCATGCCCACGCCCTGCGCTCCGAACGCCGGCCCGGCGGCTCCCGCTCCTCCTCGCTGGGTTTTTGCTCGGGCCCCGCGACCCCGGGGTTGGGACGGTGAGCGGTCAGCTCGGTGCACATGCCAGCCCTGCGCGGACCCCCAACACTTTCCCCGGGCAGCCACTACCCTCCGTGCAGGCTGTGCAGGCGCTTCTCCAGGTAGGCCCGCTCGGCCGGGTTCTCGGCCAGGCTGAGGGCGGACGCGTAGGCCCGGGCCGCCTCGGCGGGGCGGTCGAGACGGCGCAGCAGGTCGGCCCGGACGGCGTGGAAGACGTGGTAGCCGTCGAGTCCGAGCGCGTCCACCAGGGCGAGGGCGGGCCCCGGACCGTCGACCTCGGCGACCGCCACCGCCCGGTTCAGCGCCACCACCGGGCTCGGGGCCACGGCCGTCAGCTGGTCGTAGAGCCGCAGGATCTGGCGCCAGTCGGTGGCCTCGGCGGTCGGCGCGTCGCTGTGGACGGCCTGGACGGCGGCCTGGATCTGGTACGGCCCCGGCCGGCCGCGGCGCAGACAGCGGCGCACGAGGTCCTGCCCCTCGGCGATCAGCGCCCGGTCCCAGCGGCCCCGGTCCTGTCCGGGCAGCGGGACGAGGGCGCCGTGGGCGTCCCGGCGGGCGTCCCGGCGGGACTCGACGAGCAGCATCAGCGCGAGGAGTCCGGTGACCTCGGGCTCGTCCGGCATCAGCTCGGCGAGCAGTCGCCCGAGGCGCAGGGCCTCCGCGCAGAGGCCCGGATCACCCTCGTACCCCTGGTTGAAGATCAGGTAGACGACGGCGAGCACCCCGTTCAGCCGGTCAGGGAGGTCGGCGTCGCGGGGCACCCGGTACGGGATGCGGGCGTCGCGGATCTTCGCCTTGGCGCGAACCAGGCGCTGGGCCATCGTGGGTTCGGAGACGAGGAAAGCGCGGGCGATCTGCGCGGTGGTCAGACCGCCGAGGAGCCGCAGGGTGAGGGCGACCCGCGCCTGCGGGGCGAGCGCGGGGTGACAGCAGGTGAAGATCAGCCGGAGCCGGTCGTCGCGCACGGGGCCCTCCTCCGCGGGCGGCTCGGGGGCGTACAGCCGGGCCGCCTCGGCGTGCCGGGCGTCCCGGCCGGCCTCGCGGCGCAGCCGGTCGACGGCCCGGTTGCGGGCGGTGGTGATGATCCATCCCGCCGGGCTGGGCGGTCGGCCGGTCACCGGCCAGCTGCGCAGCGCCGTGGCGAAGGCCTCCTGGACCGCCTCCTCGGCGAGGTCGATGTCACCGAGGCGGCGGACCAGGACCGCGACGGCCCGGCCGTACTCCGCGCGGAACACGGCCTCGACGTCGACGGGGTCACCCATGGCCCGGCCTCAGTGACGGTCCACGAACGGTCGCACCTCGATGGGAAGCGTGGTGGCCAGGGCGGCCTTGCGGCCCCACTCCAGTGCCTCGTCCAGGTCGGCGGCGCGGATCAGGCACAGACCGCCGAGGTACTCCTTGCCCTCGGCGTAGGGCCCGTCGGTGACGAGCACGTCACCGTCCTTCGGCCGGAGCACGGTCGCTGTCTCGGGTCCGTGCAGACCACCGGCGAAGACCCAGGCCCCGGCGGCGCGCAGCTCGTCGTTGTAGGCCTCCACCCGGCGCATGATCCGGGCCATCTCCTCTGGCCCGGGCGGCGTCCCGCCGACCGGCTGGACCACGCTGAGCAGGTAGTGCTGCATGACGTCCTCCTTGGCGTCGTGTGCCGTTCTCTCACCTCCTACACGAACGGCACTCCCCCGGATCGACACCCGGAACCCCGACACGGGAAAGAATCCCGTCCATGACCGCACCGCACCCCCTCGTCACCCGCGCCCGCCGTCTCGCCGACGACCTCCTCGTCCCGCACGCCGAACAGGTCGACCAGGGCGAGGTACCGGTGGGCCACCTCACGGAGATCAGACGCTCGGGTCTGCTCGGGCTCAACGCGCCGAAGGAGTACGGCGGCGCCGAGGCGCCCGGCGCGGTGGTGCGGGAGACGGCGGAGATCCTGGCCGGGGCCTGCTGCTCGACCTGGTTCGTGCAGACCCAGCACCACACCCCGGTGCTGACCCTGGCCAGGAGCGAGGGCCCGGTGCGCGAGCGCCTCCTGGGCCGGCTGGCCACCGGCGAGCTGCTGTCCGGGGTCGCGTACGCCCATCTGCGGGCGCACCCCCGCATCCCCGTCCGGGCCGGCCGTGAGCGGGGCGGCTGGCGCTTCGACGGGAAAGTCCCCTGGTACACGGGCTGGGGCCTGAACGACGTCGTGCTCCTCGCGGGCGTCACCGACGCCGACGAGGCCCTCTTCGCCTTCGCCGAGGCCCGCGACCAGCCAGGCCTGCGCGCCTCCGCGCCGATGCGCCTGGCCGCCCTCACCGCGGCCCGCACGGTCTCCCTCGACCTGGACGGCCTGTGGCTGCCCGACGAGGCGGTGGCGCTGCGCACGCCGTACCGGGACTGGGCGGCGAGCGACCGTCTGAAGACGGTGAACGCCAACCCCGCGGTCTTCGGCATCGCGGAGGCGGCACTCCGGTTGGCGGACGAGGAGACGGCCGGCCGGCTGGGCCGCCGCCTCGCCCGGGTGCGCGCGGAGGCCTACACCCTGGCCGACGAGGCGAAGCCCCACGAGCACCTCGAAGACCGGCTGGCCCTGCGTTCCCAGGCCTACGCACTGATGCAGACGGCGACCACGGCGGCCGTGGTGACGGGAGGGGGCCGCGCGATGCTCCTGACGCAGCGGGCCCAACGCCTCGCGCGAGAGGGCCTGTTCCTCCTGGTCCAGGGCCAGACGGGAGAGTCCCGCCGCGCGCATCTGAACGCCCTGGGCCGTCAGGGGCGCGGGGAACCGCGCGCATAGCCGGCACGCCCCCGCGGCCGCCGGCGCACCCCTCACACCCCTCTCATCCGGCGAACGGCACCGGCTATAGCACGGGCACCGGCACCGAGGCCCCCCGATTCCCGTCGGGGTGCCGCCACACCCCTTCTCCGGCCAGCCGCGGCAGCACCCCCTCCCCGAACCAGTAGGCCTCCTCCAGATGCGGATACCCCGAGAGCACGAACTCCGAGATCCCCAGCGCCGCGTACTCCTTGATCCGCTCGGCCACCTCCGCATGGCTGCCCACCAGCGCGGTCCCGGCCCCGCCCCGCACCAACCCGATCCCGGCCCACAGGTTGGGATGGATCTCCAGTCCGTCCCGGCTGCCACCGTGCAGTGCGAGCATCCGCCGCTGGCCCTCGGACTCGCTGCGCCCGAGTCCGGCCTGGACGGACCTCACGGTCTCCGGATCGAACCCGTCGAGCAGCCGGTTCGCCTCCGCCCAGGCCTCCTCGGCGGTGTCCCGGGTGATGACGTGCAGCCGGATGCCGAACCGCGGAGCACGCCCTTCCTTCGCCGCGAGCCCCCTGATCCAGGCGATCTTCCCGGCGACCTGGGCGGGCGGCTCGCCCCAGGTGAGGTACACGTCCGCGTGCCGCGCGGCGACCTCCCCGGCGAGGGGGGAGGAGCCCCCGAAGTACACCTCGGGGACCGGGTCGGGCACCCGGGCCAGCCGGGCGTCCGCCACCCGGAGGTGCTCGCCGTCCAGGTCGACGGTCTCGCCGTCCCACAACCCCCGGACGATCTCCAGGAATTCGCCGGTACGGCGGTACCGGTCGTCCTTGTCGAGGAAGTCGCCGTAGGCCCGCTGTTCATGGCTCTCGCCGCCGGTGACCACGTTCAGCAGCAGCCGTCCGCCGCTGTGGCGCTGGAAGGTGGACGCCATCTGCGCGGCGAGCGTCGGGGAGACGAACCCGGGCCGGAAGGCGACCAGGAACTTCAGCCGCTCGGTGTGCCGGCTGACCATCGCCGTGGTCAGCCACGCGTCCTCGCACCAGGCTCCGGTGGGGGTCAGCACACCCACGAAGCCCAGGTCCTCGGCGGCCCGCGCGATCTGGCTCAGATAGCCGACCGTCGGCGGCCGGTCGCGTCCGGAGGCGGTGGCCGGGGTGCCGTGGCCGCCGCCGACGACATGCCGGCTGTCGCCGTTGGTGGGCAGGAACCAGTGGAAGGTGAGGGACACGTGGGGTCTCCGATCGAGAGTGCCGCCGAGTCGTGGGTGCGGGCGTCGCGCCCGTACCGGTGGGGGCCGTCTGCCGTCCTCGCCACGGGCCAGGACGGGGACCGTGGGCGAAGCGGGCGCCGGTGCGGTGCCTCAGCTCGCCGCGGCCAGGTACGGGGTGCGGCCGAGGGCCACGGAGAACTGGTCGACCACCTGGGCGAGCGCCTCGGCGGTGGCCGGGGCGACGGTGACCGTGCCGTCCTCGTGGGCGGCGATGTCCTTGTCGAGGGTGAACCAGCCCTGCACGATGTGCGCGGCGCCCATGGAGTTCAGGACGGGCCGCAGCGCGTAGTCGAGGGCCAGGACATGGGCGGTGGAGCCGCCGGTGGCCAGCGGCAGGACGGTCTTCCCGATCAGCGCGTACTGCGGGAGCAGGTCGAGGAGCGCCTTGAGGACTCCGGAGTACGACGCCTTGTAGACCGGGGTGCCGACGACCACTCCGTCGGCGCCGGCGAACAGTTCGGTGGCCTCGACGATCGCCGGGTGGCGGAAGTCCGCGCCGAGCAGTGCCTCGGCGGGGATCGTCCGGACGTCGAGCGGGATCACCTCGTGCCCCTGGGCGGTGAGCCGCTGGTCGAGGTGGCGCAGCAGACGGCCGGTGCGGGAGGAGGCGGACGGGCTGCCGGAGACGGACAGGACGGTGGCCATGGGTCCTCTTTCAGGCGTGGGTTCTTGCAGGCGACGATCCGTGCGGCGCTTCTGCTCGGGGGTGCCGGTGACGCCGGTGCGGAAGCCGTCGTCGTACGGGACGGGGTCCTCGAAGGCGGAGTCCTGGTCCCGCCCGCCTGGTGGACGGCGGCGCGACCGACGCGTCGCGGTCGACTTGTGTCGGCACGCGGCGCGGGCGCGGCGAATTCGGGCCGGACGAATCAGGCAGAAAAGGAGAATCAGGCAGGCAAGGAGAGGGGCGGCGGATCTCCGGAAAGGAGGAAGAACGGAGGGATCAGGCCGCGGCGCAACACGAGGCGCTGGAGACGCGCGCGAGGTCGACATGGCGTCGCCGCGTGAGGTCCAGTCGCATCGTCATGATGTCGATCGTGGCAGTCGCCGGTGAGGGCGGTCAATGGAGAACCCGACCGGTCTCGCATCGCGGACCGGGGAATGTCAGGGAGGTGGGTCGGGGAAGCGCGGGAGGAGGCCGCCGGAACGGGTGGTGACACCGGCTCCGGCGCTCACTCCTCGTCGTGCCCCGGGACGACCACGAGGAACGCGTCGGACTTCAGGTCCATGACCACGCTCGCCGGGCGGCCCTCGGCGCGCAGCCTCGCCGCGCACTCCTCGGCCGGCCAGGAGCCGCGGGGCGCTCCCGCGGGAAAGCGTTCCAGCACCGTCGCGGGCATGGGGCAGACACCTCCGGTTCGGGGTCCGTCGGGACGACTACGCCGCGTCTGCCCCGGATCGCTGCGGGCATGTTCACCCCAAGGCCACGGGTCCTCTCACGACACCCCCTCGCCGCCCCTGCCGTTCGGCCGATCGAGCGGCACCGGCGGGAGCCGCGCATCCGGGACGGCGTTCGGGCGGGAAGGAGTCATCAGGGGGCCGCACGAGAAGGACCGAGAGCACATGACGGCAGACGACGCCGGCGCCGGGCCCCTGTGTCTGGTGACCGGAGCCACGGGGTACATCGGCGGACGGCTCGTCCCGGAGCTGCTGGCGGCGGGCCTGCGGGTGCGCTGTCTCGTCCGTTCGCCCGGCCGGCTGCGCGACCATCCGTGGGCGGGCCGGGTGGAGGTGGTCCGTGGGGACGTCACGGACGCGGAGTCCGTCGCGGCGGCGATGCGGGGCGTCGGCGTCGCGTACTACCTGGTGCACGCCCTGGGCACCGGCGAGGACTTCGAGGAGACGGACCGGCGGGCCGCGCGGATCTTCGGGCGGGCCGCGCACGACGCCGGCCTGGGCCGGCTCGTCTACCTGGGCGGACTCACCCCGTACGGCGTCCCGGAGGAGCGGCTGTCGCCGCACCTGCGCTCGCGCGCCGAGGTGGGGCGCATCCTGCTCGGCTCCGGTGTGCCCACGGCCGTGCTGCGGGCGGCGGTCGTCATCGGCTCGGGGTCGGCGTCCTTCGAGATGCTGCGCTATCTGACCGAGCGCCTGCCGGTGATGGTCACTCCGAGCTGGGTGCACACCCGGATCCAGCCGGTCGCCGTGCGGGACGTGCTGCGCGCGCTGGTCGGCGCCGCGCGCATGCCGCCCGAGGTCAGCCGGGCCTTCGACATCGGCGGCCCCGACATCCTGACGTATCGCGAGATGATGGAGCGCTACGCCGCCGTCGCGGGGCTGCGGCACCGGCTGATCCTGCCCGTGCCGATGCTCTCCCCCGGTCTGTCCAGCCACTGGGTCGGACTGGTCACCCCGGTTCCGGCGTCGATCGCCCGGCCGCTCACCGAGTCGCTGCGCCACGAGGTGGTGTGCCGTGAGCACGACATCGCCCGGTACGTGCCGGATCCGCCGGGTCATCCGATGGGCTTCGACGAGGCGCTCCGGCTCGCCCTGCGGCGGGTGCGCGAGGCCCGGGTGAGCACCCGCTGGTCGTCGGCCTCGCTGCCGGGAGTGCCCAGCGATCCGCTGCCCACCGACCCCGACTGGGCCGGCGGGAGCCTCTACTGCGACCATCGCGAGCTGGGGGTGGACGCCCCGCGCGCCTCGCTGTGGCGGGTGATCGAGGGCATCGGCGGCGACAACGGCTGGTACTCCTTCCCGCTCGCCTGGGCGGTGCGGGGCTGGCTGGACCGGCTCGCGGGCGGGGTGGGGCTGCGCCGGGGACGCCGGGACTCCGCCCGGCTGCGGGTGGGCGACTCGCTGGACTTCTGGCGGGTCGAGGAGATCGAGCCGGGGCGCCTGCTGCGGCTGCGGGCCGAGATGCGGCTGCCGGGTCTGGCCTGGCTGGAGATGTACGCGGAGACGGACGGCTCCGGGCGCACCCGGTTCCGGCAGCGCGCCCTGTTCCATCCGCGCGGGCTGCTCGGCCACGCCTACTGGTGGAGCGTGTCGCCCTTCCACTCGGTGGTGTTCGGCGGCATGGCCCGCAACATCGCGCGGGCGGCCCTCGCGGACGCGGCGGCGAGGACGGGCGAACACACGCCCGTCGGCCGAGGGTGAAGGCACGCCCACCGGCCGAGGGCGAACCCACGCCCACCGGCTGACGCCGAACCCACGCCCACCGGCTGACGGCGGGCGCATCCGCCGGGCCCCGTCGCGCGGAAGCGCCTGGCAGTCCGACATCCTCTCGTCCCGGAGCCCGCCATGAACGTCTCGGTCGTCCTGTTCACCTCGGATCTGCGGCTGCACGACCACCCTCCGCTGCGCGCGGCCCTCGACGGCTCGCGCGAGGTGGTCCCGCTGTTCGTGCGCGACCGCGCGGTGGACGGCGCGGGGTTCGCCGCGCCGAACCGGCTGGCGTTCCTCGCCGACTGTCTGCGCGATCTGGACGCGGGGCTGCGGCAGCGCGGCGGCCGGCTGGTGCTGCGGTCCGGGGACCTGGTGGAGGAGGTGTGCCGGGTGGCCGCCGAGGCGGAGGCCGACGAGGTGCACCTGGCGGCGGACGGGAGCGCGTTCGCCCGGCGCCGTGAGGAGCGGCTGCGGCGTGCGCTGGAGGGGGAGGGGGTGCGGCTGCACGTGCACGGCACGGTGACGACCGTGGTGGATCCCGGTGTGCTGGCCCCGGGCTCCTCGGACCACTTCGCGGTCTTCACGCCGTACTTCGGACACTGGTCGCGGCAGCGGCCGCGGGACGTGCTCGGCGCGCCGCGGGCGGTGCGGGTGCCGGAGGGCGTCGGCTCGGAGGAGCTGCCGGACCGCAAGAGCCTGTCGGGTCTGTCGCCGGCCCTGGCCGAGGGCGGCGAGACGGAGGCGCGTGCGCGCCTGACGGCGTGGCTGCGCTCGGACGTCCCGGCGTACGAGGACCGCCACGACGACCTGGCCGGCGACGCCACCTCACGGCTCTCGCCGCATCTGCACTTCGGCACCCTCTCCCCCGTCGAGCTGGTGCACCGGGCGCGCGCCGCGGGCGGGCCGGGCGCCGAGGCGTTCGTACGGCAGGTCGCCTGGCGCGACTTCCACCGTCAGGTGCTGGCCGCGCGGCCGGCGGCGGCGCTCGCGGACTACCGCACCAAGCACGACCGCTGGCGTACGGAGCGCACGGCGGGCCGGGACGTCGAGGCGTGGCGTGCGGGCCGTACCGGCTATCCGGTGGTGGACGCGGCGATGCGGCAGCTGCTCCACGAGGGCTGGATGCACAACCGGGGGCGGCTGCTGACGGCGAGTTTCCTCACGAAGACGCTGTACGTCGACTGGCGGATCGGCGCCCGGCACTTCCTGGACCTCCTGGTGGACGGGGACGTGGCGAACAACCAGCTCAACTGGCAGTGGATGGCCGGGACCGGCACCGACTCCCGGCCCAACCGGGTGCTCAACCCGGTCACCCAGGCCAAGCGCTACGACCCCGACGGGGCGTACGTCCGGCGCTGGGTGCCCGAACTGGCGGGCCTGGAGGGTGCGGCGGTGCACGAGCCGTGGCGGCTGCGGGGGCTGGACCGGGCGGGCGTCGACTACCCCGATCCGATCGTGGACCTCGCGGACGGCCTGGCCCGCTTCAAGCGGGCGCGCGGCCGCGACTGAGCCGTTCACCGTCCGGGCGGCGCGCGCCCGCCCCGCCGGACTAGATTCGAGGGGCACGACGCCCGCGACATTCCGGAGGCACCCCCCATGGCCAAGATCCTCTTCGTGATGACCGGCAGCGACCGCTGGACGCTCGCCGACGGCACACCCCACCCGACCGGATTCTGGGCGGAGGAGGCCGTCGCCCCGTACGGCGTCTTCCGCGCGGCGGGCCACGAGGTGGTGGTCGCCACGCCGGGCGGTGTGGTGCCGCCCGTGGACAAGGGCAGCCTGGCCGCCGAGGCCAACGGCGGGCAGGAGGCGGCCGACCGGGTCGCCGCGGCGCTCGCCGGGATGGACGAGCTGGAGCGGCCGGTGCGGCTGGAGGACGTGGATCCCGCCGACTACGCGGTGGTGTTCTATCCGGGCGGGCACGGCCCGATGGAGGACCTGGCCGTCGATCCCGTCTCCGGCCGTGTGCTGATCGCGGCACTCGACTCCGGCAGGCCCCTCGGGGTCGTCTGCCACGGTCCGGCCGCGCTGCTGGCGGCGGTGCGGGAGGACGGTTCGAACGCGTTCTCGGGCTACCGGGTCGCGGCCTTCACCAACGCCGAGGAACGGCAGGCCGGACTGGCCGAGCGGGCCAAGTGGCTGCTGGAGGACCGGCTCACCGAGGCCGGTGTGGACGTGCGGGTGGGCGAGCCGTGGGCGCCGCACGTGGTCGTCGACCGCAACCTGGTGACGGGCCAGAACCCGGCCTCGTCGGCCCCGCTCGCCCAGGAGCTGCTGAAGCTGCTCGGCTGAGCGCGTGCGGCCGGCTGACGGCCGTACACGTGACCGGCTGAGGGCCGTACGCGTGACGGCCGTACACGTGACCGGCTGAGGGCCGTACGCGTGACGGCCGTACACGTGACCGGCTGAGGGCCGTACGCGTGACGGCCGTACGCGTGACCGACTGAGCCGTTGACCGGCCGAGCGGCGCCTCACCCGGCGTCGTACACGGCCGCCAGCGTCTCCAGGGCGTCGCCCAGCGCGGTGGGGCGGGGCAGGCCGGGGGAGCGGCCCGCCCAGCCGGGGCCGCCGAGCACCACGGACGGTGTGCGGCGGGCCCCGCGCACGCCCCAGCGGGTCGCCGCGAGATGACGGGCGAGGGCGAGGCTCGCCGTGGAGCGGGCCTGGGCCCACAGCACGACGGCCACCGGGCCCAGCCGCTGTACGGCCGCGGACAGCGCCTCCGCGGGCACGGCGGCGCCGAACATCCGGGTGGGCACGTCGAGCCGGCTGAGTCCGGCGTTGAGTGCCTCCAGCGGCAGGGTGTGCTCCTCCCCCGGCACGCAGGCGAGGAGCACCGGCCCCGGCCCGCCCGTGTCGCCGGGCACGGCGGGCCGGGTGGCGCGGCGCAGGGCCGTGGAGACGTGCCAGGACAGCAGGTGTTCGACCTCGACGTACCGGTCCCCGGACGAGGCCCACTTGCGTCCCACGGCGTGCAGGGTCGGCACCATCACCTCCTGCCAGGCGGCGGTCAGTCCGTGCCGGTCGACGGCCTGCGCCAACTGCTCGGCGACGGCCGGCGCGTCGAGCCGTACGGCGGCGCGGGCGAGGCCCCTGCACTCCTGCCGGACGTCACCGTCCAGCGGGAGCTCACGGGTCTCCCGGGACCGTTCGCCCACCTCCTCGGCCGACCGGACCGGGAGCGGGCCGGCACCTCCCTTCGCGACGCGGGCCGCCTCGGCGGGCGAGACCCCGGCCGAGGTGAGCCGGCACATCGTCTCCAGCACGGCCACGTCGTCCGGGCGCCAGCGGCGGTGCCGGCCGTCGCCGCGCACGGCGGGACCGATGCCGTAGCGCCGGTCCCAGGAGCGCAGGGTGGTGGGTGCCACGCCCAGGCGGCGGGCCAGGGCGCCGGTGGTCAGTGCGGTGTCGTCGGAGGCGGTGGACTCGCTCATGTGCCGACTTTACGGCCGATACGACGCAGAAACGACGCGTGTTGAGGGGCACCCGGTGCCCCTCGGACGATGACCTCACGGGGCCACGCCCCGCAGGACGTCCCGCACGGTCCGGGACGGTCGCCCGAGGTGAGGAGCCGTCGTCATGAGCCCGCTGCCGTCCACCGCCCTCCCCGACGCGCCCGCGACCGGCGCGGAGCCGCTCGACGACGCGGAGATCGCCCGCGGGCTGATGGCGGGCGACGAGGCCTGTCTGGCCGCCGCCTACCGGCGCTGGTCCGCGCTCGTGCAGACGCTGGCCTGGCGGTCCCTGGGGGACGCGAGGGAGGCCGAGGACGTCAGCCAGCAGGTGTTCCTGGGCGTGTGGCGGGGCCGGGCGGGCTACCGTCCCGAGCGCGGCACCCTCGGCGGCTGGATCGTGGGGATCACCCGCCGCCGGATCGCCGACACCCTGGCCGCGCGGACCCGCCGGCTCCGCCTCGTCGCCGCCGCCGGCTCACAGCTCGCCCTCACCGACCCCGACCGGGACCGGCCCGAGGCCGCGCTCGACCGTGTGCTGGTGCGCGGCGAACTCGCCCGGCTCCCCGCGCCGCAGCAGCGGGTGCTGCGGCTGACGTTCTACGAGGACCTCACCCAGACCCAGATCGCCGAGCGCACCGGCTGGCCGCTCGGCACGGTCAAGAGCCACGCGCGGCGCGGTATGCAGCGGTTGCGGGTCCGACTGGAGCCGACGGGCGAGTCCTGACCCGGCCGGCCCCCGCCGCAGCGGGAGACCGAAACTCTTTTCGACGCACAAACGCTGCACGTGCCGTGACCCCCGTCGTAGCCGTCGGATCCCTCTCCCCCGCACCGCGCCGCATCCGGATCCCGCCCTCGCCCGGAAGTACCGTTCGGCCGCACCTCCACGTCCCCTCGAGTGCGGCCGGCGGGAGAGCGGCCCCTCCCGCCGCCCCCGGGGAGCGTCGGCGCTCTCCGGGGGCGCTCCACGCCCGGCGCACGCGACTGTTCCGACCTCTACACATAAAGGGCGAATAAGCGCAGAATGTCTGTGCGCGGCGCTTACCGCACACCGCACCAGACGCGGTCAGGCCTGCCACCCCAAGGAGACGAGTGATGGCCAACGTCTCGCCAGACAGAAGCGACATATCGACCCACCCCGACGTATCCGAGATGCGCGCACGCTACGAGGCCGTGCTCGGCGGCGGCCGCGACGTGGCGCTCGTGGACGGACCGGTGTTCCTGCTCGGTCTGTACTGCGCCGTGTCGCCGTGGGTGCTCCACTACACCACCAGCCAGCCCGACCTCATGACCCACAACCTGCTCGTGGGCATCGCGATCGGTCTGCTGGGCCTCGGATTCACCGCCGCTCCGGCCAGGATGTACGGCCTGAGCTGGGCCATGTGCGCACTCGGCGTGTGGATGATCATCGCGCCGTGGGTCGTCGGGACCAGCCCGGACGCCGGCGTCGTGGTCAACAACATCATCATCGGCGCGCTGGCCGTGGTCCTCGGGATGATGTGCGCCTTCACGGCGGCCAGGAGCGCCCCGCGGGCGTAGCCCCGCCCCCACCGGAACCGGAAAGGCGGCCCGGCCGGCCCGCACAGGCGGATCGGCCGGGCCGGGTCCCGCACGGGAGGCCGTCAGCTCACGTTGAGCGCCGTGTCGTCGATGACGAAGGACGTCTGGAGCGCGGAGCCCTCGGTGCCGGTGAACTTGAGCGTCACGGTCTGGCCGGCGTAGCCCGCCAGGCTGAAGCCGCGCTGGGTGTAGCCGCTCGCGGCGTTGAGGTTGGAGTAGGTCGCGAGCGTGCCGAGGACCGTTCCGGAGCTGTTGAGCACCTGGACCTTCAGCGTGTCGTACGCGGTGCTGGTGGTGGTCTCCGCCGTGTCGACGTGGAGGTAGAAGCTGAGCGCGGCGGTGGTGCAGCCCGACGGAATGGTCACGGACTGGGAGAGCGTGTCGGTGGTGGTGGAGCCGTATCCGTCGAGCCAGGCGTAGTACGAGCCGGTACGGGCCGACTGGCTGGCCGAGTTCGTGACGACCCCGCTGGTCGCGCTCCAGGTGCCGGCACCGGACTCGAAGCCGTTGTTGCCGAGGAGCTGGGCCGGGGTGCAGGTGCCGGAACCGCCGCCACCGCCGCTGCCGCTCCCGCCGGCGAGCCACGCGGTGGCGTTCAGGGCGAGGGCGGCGTTGGTGGCGCCGGAGTCGTTCCAGCCGTCGTAGAGCGTGTTGCCGGACTGACCGGTGCCGTCGTCGATGGGCGAGCTGTCGCCCCAGAAGGCGACCCGGCCGCTGCCGAAGGTGCTCGTGACGAAGAAAGCGCCGGTGTTGCCGGAGTAGCCGGTGCGGTAGAGCAGGCCCTTGACGCCGGAGTTGTCGGCGGGCTTGAGGGTCGCTGTCGTGCCGCTCGCGATCAGGCTCTTGCTCACGGTGCCGAAGGAGCCGTGCAGCACCGGATCGGTGCTGTCGCTGATGGCCGAGGGGTGGTCCGAGCTGATACTGAGGGAGTCGATCGAGAAACCGAACGGGTCGGTGGAGTCGACGCTGTTGTTCGTCATCAGGTCGTTGAGGATTTCGACCGCGTCCTCGCCGTCGTTGTTGCGGTCGGCGCCGGTGTGGTCGGAGATCATGAACAGACCGCCGCCGTTCTTCACGAAGTTCATGATCGCCGTCTTCTCGGCGGTGGTGAACAGCGTGTTGGGCTCGGGCAGGACCAGCGTGTCGAAGTGCGAGAGGTCGGTCGTGGAGGAGCCGCCGTAGGTGAGGGCGCCGGTGGCGGTCTTGAGGCTGTAGTCGCCGGTCTTCTGCAGGGCGACGCCCCACGACGACAGCGCTCCGGTCCAGTCCGTCTCCGAGGAGGGAGAGGAGTCCTGGGAGAGCGGGTCGGGCTTGCTGGTGGAGATGATCCAGTCCGCGTTGCCCGCCTCCTCGGCGTGGCCGTCGTCGAAGAGGATGCGGTGGGGGGTGGCGGCGTGGGCGGGGGTGGCGGTCGTGGTGACCAGGAGCGCGGCTCCGGTCGCGAGCAGGCCGAGGCCGGCCAGCAGCGTGGTGACCTTGCGGGGGCGTCTCGGTGATCGGGGCATCCGGCGAACCTCCGTGAGGGGGTGGGGAGAGGGGCGGGTGCGGCGGCGATCTGCGCGCGTAGACGTCGCAAGGAAGGGTTCTACACGCGTGGACTGCTGGAAAGGTACATGACAGGGCGGCGCCGTGAACATCAAGCGCGGGCAATAACGTGCGCGAAAACGCCGGCGACGGGACCGGAACCGACTGCCCCACGGCGGAGCGGGCACAAGCCAGTCGACGGGCTCTCACCAAGACCAAGGAGGGGCGGAGATGGAGATAGACGGCATCATCAGTGCCATCTTCATCGGCATCATCATCGGTGTGCTCGGACGACTGGTCGTCCCGGGCCGCCAGCGGATCGGCGTGCTGTGGACGATCGCGGTCGGCATCGTGGCCGCGCTGATCGGGTCGGCCCTCGCCTCGGTCCTGGGCGTGGCCGACACCAAGGGCGTCGACTGGATCGAGTGGCTGATCCAGATCGGCCTCGCGGCGTTCGGGGTGACGGCGCTGGACCGGGCGAAGACCCGCCGGTGAGCGCGCCGGGGCCGGGGCGGGCGCCGGTCCGCGCCCTCGCGTGCGACTCACCGCCCGTCCCGGCCCGCCGACCGCCGCTCATGGCGTGACCCCGGGACCGGGGAGCGAGCGCGGCTACGGCGTGTAGATGTACGGCGTCGTCGTGGTCAGCGCGGCGAAGCCCAGGCGTTCGAGGATGGGGCGGCTCTCGTCGGAGGCGTCCACCTGGAGATAGCGGTAGCCGCGCTCGGCGGCGATACGGGCGCGGTGGGCGATCAGAGCGCGGTAGACGCCGCGGCCGCGCCACTCCGGTGCGGTGCCCCCGCCCCACAGGCCCGCGAACCGGGTGCCGGGCACGAATTCCAGGCGCGCCGAGCTGACCGGTTCGTCGCCGGCCAGGGCGACCAGGGCGACGATCGTGTCCGGGTCCGCGGCGAGCCGGGCGAGCACGAGGTCCCGCAGGAAGGAGCCGTCGTGGCCGAAGGCCCTCTCGTTGGCCGCGACCATGAGCTCGACGCCCGCCCCGTCGGTCACCCGCTCGATCCGCACGCCCTGCGGCTGCGGCACGTCGATGAGCTGGTCGCTCGTCTCACCGATCATGAGCGTCTCCTCGGGTTCGGCGGTGAACCCGGCCTCGCTGAGCCGTCGCCCCAGGTCGGCGGGGCGGTCGTGGCCGTAGTGCTTCCACTCGAACTCCGCCCCCCGCGCCGCGAAGAAGGCGACCTGGGCGGCGATCGCGGCATCCGCGTCCGCGTCGTCCAGGTCCGACCAGAGGACGCCGTTCCAGCCGCCCTCGCCGCCGACGTGGCGCACCACGCCCCCGGTCCGTTCGATCCGGGCGTCGGAGCTTTCCGGGCGGGCGCCTTCGCGCATGTCCCGGTCGTACAGGGCGAGTACCGCGGCATGATCCATACGGCCCACTCCAGCATGCCGGTGCCGGGCCCACAACGGAATTACGGCGTCCTGCCGCGCCGTACCGCCTGGGCTGTGCGGAGCCGAAGATCGTCAAGCGCGCGAGGAGGGCCGTGCGGCATGCCCGTGGAGAGCGGGCTGCGGTGTCTGCGCCGCTGTGCCGAGCCGGCCGCCGAGGCGCTCGGGGCCGGGGACGAGCCGCTCGGGTCGGTGCCGGCCGGCGGGACGGGCCGAGGCTCACCGGGGACCACGACCGGGTGACGGGCGGCGACCGCACCCGGCACCCGGAGTTCGAGCCGGCCCGCTGGTCGGCGGCCCGGCCGACCCCCGAGGAGCGGGCGGCGGCCACGGTCCACACCTCCGGCGAGCACTGCCCGATGTGCGCGGCCGCGCATGCCTGGTTCGGCCTCGGCCGACGCATGCCTGGGTCGGCCTCGGCCGGGTCGTCCACGTCGCCTCGTCCGCCCAGCCCAGCTCGTCACCTGGCTGGAGGAGTGGGGAGCGGCGGCAGCGCCGGTCAGGCCCCTGCCGGTGCGCGAGGTGGCCGCCGAGGTGGCCGTGGAGGGCCCGGTACCGGACCTGACCGACGAGGTGCGCGCACGGCACCGGCGATTCCCCGGCGCCTGAGACCGGCGCCCGGCCGGCACGTCGCCCACCGGCGCCGCCGCGGTCGGCCGCGGGGCCGCCCGGCCCCGCGGCCCGGCTGACGACGGGTCCCACCGACGCCTCACGCGCGGCAGACGCGGCAGCCCCGGCAGCGCGACGGCACGGCAGCCCAGGCAGCGCGACAGCCCCGGCAGCGCGGCGGCACGGCAGCGCGACAGCACGACAGCCCCGGCAGCCCCGGCAGCCCGGCAGCCCCGGCAGCGCGACAGCACGGCAGCGCGACAGCCCCGGTAGCGCGGCGGCAAGGCTGCCCCGCAGGACGGCACGACGGCACGACGGCAGCCCGGCGCGACGCCAGCCCGGCGCGACGCCAGCGCGGCACCACGAAGATTCCCGCGTGCGGGTGACATGCCGCGCGTCCCCCGGTCACGCTCGGTGCGCACCGCAGGTCCCCGATGGCGGGGGCCTGCGGGTCGGCGCGGCGAACCTTCCGGAGGAGGCTGGTCAGCCGGCAGGCGGCGGCGAGGGGCCACCCTCAGCCGTCGACCGACGGCAGGCGCGGCCTCGCGCGGTCAGCCCTGGGCGCCCGGGCGGAAGCGGCGGTAGAGGACCGCGCCGGCCAGGACCAGGGCCGCGCTCCCGGCGAGGGCGGGCACGGTCGCGTCGGCGCCGGTGTGGGCGAGCGAGGACACGGTCCGGTGGGAGGCCGGGGTCTGCGGCGCCCGGGAGTGCGGGACGGTCTTCGGGCCCGGGGCGGGACGCTGCGGCTCGGGCTCGGGGGCCGAGGGCTGGCGCGTGGGCGGCACCGGCGTGCTCGGACGGCTGGGCTGCGCCGGGTGCCGTGGCTTGTCGACCGGGCCGTTCACCGACTGGTTGCCGAACACCGGGTTGAGGACCCCGACGACGTCCACGCTGTTGCCGCTGGCGTTCAGGGGCAGGTCGACCGGCGTCTGGAGCCCGTTGCCCGAGACGGCTCCGGGCGAACCGGCCGTGGTGCTCGTCGCGCCCGCCCCCGACGCCGGGGCGTGCTTCGGCGCGGCCCCCTTGTTGGCACAGCTGTTGCCGAACGCGGGGTTCAGCAGGCCCACCAGGTTCACGGTGTTGCCGCAGAGGTTGACCGGGAGGTGCACCGGAAGCTGCACGCCGTTGCCGGAGGCCACGCCGGGCGAGCCGACCGCCGTACCGGCGGCGGAGGAGTCGGCGAACGCCGGCATCGTCACGGCGGCCATCGCGCCGGAGGCTGCTGCTACGGCGAGCACACCGTTTCGGGTAGCCCGTCTCATGGGTCCCTGCCTTCCATACATGCCATACAGGTCGCGGGCACTCGCCCGCACCAGGTAAAACGCGGGCGAACCGAACGAGTTATGCCCAAACCGTCATTCACCCCATCGGGCGCCCCCGGTCGAACGGCCTCGCGCCCCGTGGCACCGGTCCCCGCGAGGTCTCCGGGCGGCCCGCCGTCCGTCCGGAGGCGCGCCTTGTGGAGGCCGCCTATCGTGATCCGGGACGCCGGTCCCCGGTCCGCTGCGGGGCGTCCCTGGAGGCATTGATGCTGGCCATGCTGTCGACGCGGCGCCGCCGCGCCCTCGCCACGGGCGCCGCGCTCACCCTGCTGGGGACGGGACTGCCGACGGCCGCCGCGGCGGCCGGGGACGACCGGTCGGGCCTCGACCGGTTCTACGACCAGAAGATCTCCTGGTCGGCCTGCGACCTCGACGGCGTGCCCGAGGACCTCCAGTGCGGCAAGGTGACCGTGCCGCTCGACTACGCGCACCCCGCCGCCGGCTCCCTCGACCTGGCGCTCGCCCGCTACCGGGCCACCGGCGACAGACAGGGCTCGGTGCTGCTGAACTTCGGCGGCCCCGGGGGCGCGGGGGTCCCCGGACTCGCCTACGGCGGCAAGGACTTCCTGGAGCTGACCGACGGCTACGACGTGGTGACCTTCGACCCGCGGGGCGTCGGCCGCTCCTCCCCCGTCAGCTGCGGGGACACCGAGGAGGAGGACGAGGGACTGAGCGCCCTGGAGGACGACGCGGCCCTCGACGATCCCCGCGCGCTGCTGACGCGGCTGCGGCGGACCGCCGCCGACTGCGTACGGCATTCCGGGCCCGTCCTCACCCACATGGGCACGGTCGACGCGGCGCAGGACATGGACGTCATACGCCGGGCGCTGGGCGACCGGAAGCTCAACTACCTCGGCTTCTCCTACGGCACCCGGCTGGGCGCCGTCTACGCGGCCCGGTTCCCGGGCCAGGTCGGCCGGATGGTCCTCGACGGCGTCGACACCCTCACCGAGCCGCTCACCGAGCAAGGGCTCGCGGGCGCCCGGGGCCAGCAGGTGGCGCTGGACGACTTCGTCGACTGGTGTGTGAAGGACATCGCCTGCCCGTTCGGCACCGACGCCCGGACGGCCCGCGAGGAGGTGCTCCGCACGGTCCGCTCCCTCGACGAGGATCCCGTGCCGACGGACTCCGGTGACGACTTCACCGGACAGGACCTGGTGGCCGCCCTCGGCCAGGGCCTCTACAGCGAGGAACTGTGGCCCTCGCTGGAACGCGCGCTGGCCCGGCTCGTCGAGGAGGGCGACACCTCCGGCGTGCTGACCTTCACCACCGGCGGCGTCGCCTTCCCGGCCCGGTCCGCCCGGTCCGCCCCGTCCTTCGGAACTCGCGGCGTCGCCCTCCCGGCCCGGTCCTTCGGCGCCCGTGCCCCCGCCGCGGGCCCCGCCCCCTCCCCCAGCCCGCTCGTCGACGCCGAGGACGTCCCGCTCGACAACCTCCCGGCCGCGCTGATGGCGATCAACTGCGCCGACGACCCCGACCGCCCCACCGCCGAGCGGATCACCGCCGACCTGCGACGGCTGCGCGCCGACTACGACAAGGCGTCACCGGTGTTCGGCCGGTACCGCCTGTCCGAGGTCCTGCTCTGCTACGGCCGGCCCCGCGGCACCGACGTCATCCGGGAGAAGGTGAAGGACCTCGACACGCCGAAGATGCTTCTCGTCGGCACCCGCGGGGACCCGGCGACGCCGTACCGCTGGACCGTGGAGACGGCCGAGCGGCTGGGCGACGCGGCCGTGGTGCTCGACAACCGCGGTGAGGGCCACACCGGGTACGGCTCGTCCAAGTGCGTGCACCGCAAGGTCGACGACTTCCTGCTGTACGGCTCCCTGCCCCCCACCGGCAGTTCCTGCCTGCCCGACGAGGACGGCGGCTGAGTGCGCCGGTTCGCGCCGTGGCTGCTCGTCGTCCTGTGCGCGGCCGGGGCGCTGACCGCGTCCTGGACGGTGTCGGCCAGGTGGTGGTCGGCGGCCGGCCCCCTGCTCGTCCTGGCCCTGCTCGGCACCTGGGACCTGCTCCAGCGCCGCCGCGCGCTGCTGCGCAACCATCCCCTGGTGGGCCGTCTCGGTTACCCGGTGCGGGACGTCGCGCCCCCCGCTCCCGTCCCGCACGGCGGGCGGGAGTTCTTCGCGGCCTCGGCGGGCCCGGTCCCCCCGCCCGAGGAGGAGCCGAGGGTGCGCGTGGGCGGGCCCGACTGCGCGCTGCCGTACGACATGGCCCTGCTGAACGTGTCGGCGCTGAGCTTCGGGGCGCTGTCCGGCCGCGCGGTCCTGGCCCTCGGCCGGGGCGCGGCGCTGGGCCGTTTCGCGCAGGACACCGGCGAGGGCGGGCTGTCGGACCATCATCTGCGCGGGGGCGGCGACCTCGTCTGGGAGATCGGGTCGGGCTACTTCGGCTGCCGTACGCCCGACGGGGGCTTCGAGGAGCGGGAGTTCGCGGACCGTGCGGCGCTGCCCGAGGTGAAGTGCGTGTCGCTGAAGCTGTCGCAGGGGGCCGCTCCGGGCGGCGGCGGGGTGCTGCCGGCGGCCAAGGTGAGCGCGGAGATCGCACGGGAGCGGCGCGTGGTCCAGGGCGTGACGGTGGTCTCGCCGCCGGGTCACCGGGTGTTCTCGACGCCGCGTGAACTGGTGCTCTTCGTGGCCCGGATGCGGGAGCTGGCGGGCGGCAAGCCGACCGGGTTCAAACTGTGCGTGCGGTCGCGGCGGCAGTTCCTCGCGGTGTGCAAGGCGATGCTCGCGGAAGGCGTCACACCCGACTTCGTCGTGGTGGACGGGGCGGAGGGCGGGACGGGCGCCGGGCCGCCGGACCCCGCCGAACGGCCGGGGATGCCGCTCACCGAGGGGCTGATGACCGTGCACAACGCGCTGGTGGGCACCGGTCTCAGGGACCGGATCCGGATCGGCGCGAGCGGCGGGATCACCACCGGCGCGGACATCGTCCGGCGGCTCGCCCAGGGCGCCGACTACACCAACGCGGCCCGCGCGATGATGACCGCCGTCGGCTGTGTCGGCGCCGGCCGCTGCCCCACCGGCGCCTGTCCGGTCGGCGTCGCCACCCAGGACCCGTGGCGGGTGTGGGCGCTGCACGTCGGCGACAAGGCCCGGCGGGTGCGGCACTACCAGCGGGCGACGGTCCGCGGCGCCGTCCGGATCATGGCGGCGCTGGGCGTACGCGATCCGGGCGGGCTCACCCCCGCACATCTGCTGCGCCGTACGGACGCGGGGACGGTCCGTTCCTACGCCGAGCTGTACGAGTGGCTGGAGCCGGGAGCCCTCACCGCCGGACCGCCCGCAGGCTGGGCGGCCGACTGGGCGGCCGCGGACCCGGACGCCTTCGGCTGACCCGCCGGAACGCGCCGGGGCGCCCGGGCGCCGGTTCAGCCCACGAACGCGGCGATCGCCGCCGTCAGCTCGGCCGGCTTCTCCACGGGGAGTTCATGGCCGGCGTCCAGGATGCGGACAGTGGCGTCCGGGTACGCCTTGGCCATCCGGAGCATCTGCCGCACCGGCAGCTGGATGTCGTGGTACCCGTGGATCATGAGAGTGGGGGCCTTGATCTCCCCGACCCGGTCCAGGACGTCGAAGGCCCGCATGGCTCCGTACAGCGTCATGACCACCTCGCGCGGGGTGCCGGCGGAGGAGCCCACGTACCGGCGGATCTCTTCCCGGGGGAAGCCCGGCGCGAAGGCCCGCTGGATGTTGGCGGCCACGAACAGCTTGAAGGGGAGCAGGGTGGAGGCCGCCATCAGCAGGCCCCGGCCGCGGCTGTACGTCATCCGGGCGATGGAGTTCACCAGGACCATGCGCTCCACCCGGCCCGGGTGGGAGAGGGCGACGGTCTGGGAGATCATGCCGCCCATCGAGTGGCCGACCAGGACGCAGCGCTCGATGCCGAGGTGGTCGAGGAGGGCGAGGAGGTCCTTCGCCAGCTCGGCCACCGTCCTCACCCCTGCGCCGCCGCTCTCGCCGTGCCCGCGCAGGTCGAGGCGGACCACCCGGCGGGTCGCGGCGAAGTGGGCGACCTGGTGGTCCCAGCGGTGCCGGTTCGCCGTCCAGCCGTGCACGAAGACCAGCGGCGTCCCGCCGCCGTCGCGCGGTCCCTCGTCGTCGTACGCCAGCGGTGCGCCGTCGACTTCGAGCTGCGGCATGGGTGCCTCCTGCGGTGCGTCCCGGTTACTGACGCGTACGGTAACCGGCGGCCGGGGGCGTCGTCACGGTCGTACGCCGAGGAATTCCGGGACTTCCGCGAGCACCCCGGTCGGCACCCCGGTCGGCCTCGGCCAACGCGGCCGCCCGTCGACCGGTTGTGCGCGCATTACCCCGAATGCCCCATGGGTGAATCGGTCCTATGGTGCTCATATGGAGCACGCACTCAGCCCCGCGACCCTCTCCGAACTGCGCCGCCCGCGCCCCTATCCCGCGGTCTCCGTGCTGACCCCCACACATCGCCGGGAGCCGGACAACGCCCAGGACCGGGTCCGGCTGCGCAATGTCGTGGCCGAGGCGAAGAAACAGCTCGAATCCGACCCGGGCGTCACCCGCGAGCGGCGCGCCGACGTCGCCCACCAGCTCGACCGGGCGCTGGCCGAGGTCGACCTGACGTACACCGAGGACGGGCTGGTGATCTTCGCCGCGCCCGGGGAGCACCAGGTGTGGTCGCTGGGCCGTCCGGTGCCGGAGCGGGTCGTGCTCTCGGACACCTTCCTGACCCGCAACCTGGTCTCCGCGCAGGCGGCCGAGCGGCCGTACTGGGTGCTGTCGGTCTCCGCCGACCGGGTCACCCTGTGGAACGGCGGGCCCGAGCGGGTCACGGAGGAGCACCTGGGCGGTTTTCCGATGGTCCGCCGCCAGGAGAACTTCGACGCCGAGCGCCGGGAGCAGATCGGCGACACACCGAGCACCTTCCGCGACGAGGACACCCGTCACTTCCTGCGCGAGGCCGACCTCGCGATGAACCGGCTGCTGCGGCTGGCCGCGCGGCCGCTGTACGTCACCGGTGCGCAGGCGGCCCTCTCGGCCCTGGACGAGCTCGGCACGGTCACCCGCGCCGCGGTGCACGTCCCGCACGGCGGGCTGTCGCACGGCACCCCGGAGTCGGTGTGGCAGGCGGTGCGGCCGATGGTCGCCGCCGAGGCCCGCCGCAGCGTGGACACGGTCAGCCGTGCGCTCGAGTCGGCCCTCGGCCGCAAGGAGTTCGCGGCCGGGGTGGACGAGGTGTGGCAGAACGCCCGCGAGGGCCGGGTCCGGCTGCTCGCCGTCGAGGAGAACTACCGGGTGACCGTGCGCGACGACGGAGACCATCTGATCCCCGCCGCGAGCGGCGACCTCGACGCCCGCGAGGACATCGTGGACGAGATCGTGGAGCAGTGCCTGGAGACGGGCGCCGACGTGCGCTTCGTCCCGGACGGCACACTGGGGAACGAGGCCGGGATCGCGGGAGTCCTGCGGTACTGACCGCCCTGCGGTTCTGAGCCCTGCGGTACCGGCCGCTCCCGCTTCCCGTGGGCGGCGCCGCCCCTGCCGCCCCGCCACCCGCCCCGCGTACGCTACGGGACGATCGTCGGCGGGGAGAGGGAGCGCGCGTGGGTGACCTGCTGGGTGTGGCGGTGCTGGGGGCCGGGCACATGGGGGCGGACCACGTACGGCGCCTCGACCGGGTGGTGAGCGGGGCCAGGGTCGCCGCCGTGGCCGATCCCGACCGGGCGCGGGCGAAGGAGGCCGTCGCCGGGATCGACGGGGTCCTGGTGCACACCGAGACCGAGGCCGCGCTGGACGCCCCCGGGGTGGAGGCCGTGCTGATCGCCTCGCCCGGCCCCGCGCACGAGGAGGCCCTGCTCGCGGCGCTCGCCCGGGGGCTTCCCGTGCTGTGCGAGAAGCCGATGGTGCCGGACCCGGCCGGGGCCCTGCGCGTCGTCGAGGCGGAGGCGCGGCTCGGCCGGCGGCTGACCCAGGTCGGGTTCATGCGCCGTCACGACGGCGAGTACCGGCGGCTCAAGGCGCTGCTGGACGGCGGACGGCTCGGGCGGCCCCTGATGCTGCACTGCGTGCACCGCAACGTCTCCTCGCCGCCGGACTTCACCAGCGCCATGCTGATCGACAGTTCGGTCTCGCACGAGATCGACGCGGCCCGCTGGCTGCTCGGCCAGGAACTGACGGCGGTCTCCGTGCTGCGGCCGCGCCCCTCCTTCGGCGCTCCGCACGGGCTGCTCGACCCGCAGTTCGTGGTGTTCGAGACCGACGGGGGCGTCCTGGTGGACGTGGAGGTCTTCGTCAACTGCGGCTTCGGGTACCAGGTGCGCTGCGAGGCCGTGTGCGAGGCGGGCAGCGCGCGCATCGGCGACGACCACGGGATGCTGGTGACCTCGCGCGGCGACGCGGCGACCGAGGTGCCGCAGGACTACCTGGTCCGCTTCGCGGCGGCCTACGACCGCGAGGTGCAGGCCTGGGTCGACGCCGCCCGGCGGGGGCGGGTCACCGGCCCGACGGCCTGGGACGGTTACGCGGCCTCCGCCGTCGCGGAGGCCGGCGTACGGGCACTGGAGAGCGGCGGGCGCGTCGGCATCGCCCTCGCCGGGCGTCCCGCGTTGTACGCCGGGCACGACGACTGACGCCGCCCCGCCTCAGACATTGCCGAACAGGGATTGCAGCCCCTCGTCGACGGCTGCCCCCACGTCCTCGCGTCCCGCGGGGACCACGGCGTAGCTGCGCAGCAGGAAGCGGCGCAGGGCGAAGGTGTCGAACCGGAGCAGGGCCATGCCGAACGGCGAGTGCAGCTCCACCACCGTCCGGGACGGTCCGCAGGGCCAGATGTGCACGTCACCGGTGCCGGCGGGGCCGCTCAGGCCCTCCTGCAGCAGGGTGCGGCCGAAGGTCCAGGTCGCGGCCTCCTCGGCGAGGGAGATCTCCGCCGGGAAGTCGAGGTGCACGGCGAACGGGTCGGCGGCGGCGTAGCGGAGCGTCGCGGCGACGGGCAGTTCCTGGTCCTCGGCGGTGATCAGGCGCGCGCGGACGGGCTGTTCGAGGGTGATGTCCATGCTTGTAGGACCCCGCGGGCGCCGCTCGCATTACGGGAAAGCGGGTGCCACTTGGTGTGATCTGCGTCACGGCATCGATGACCTGAACATACGGCCGCCGAACAGGCGGCCGACGGTCTTCCCGTAGCCCCCTCCGGTCCCTCAAGTCACGTAGTTCACCTACGACTTGACCTGCCTCCGGGCATATGACCAGCACCGCCGCGAGCCCGCCTCGGGGACGGAGGCATATGCCAGAGGCACCACCGAATCGTGTGTTGCCAAATCCCTTACACGCCGTCGCGGGCTGTGCAACAGTCGTAACGGCCCTTCCGTCCCCGTTCGTCGCACCGTCCCCGCATCGGAGTACGTCATGCCGTCCCATCTGCCTGCGGACCATCCCGCCGCCCAGCCGCCGGGACGCGGCTCGGTCGACGCGCTGATCTCGCAGACGCGACGGCTCAAGGTCGACGTCGACGCCGTACGCAGGGACGCCCGGGACATCGACACCGGGGACCCGCAGGGCCGCTGGCAGCGCGCGCTGTACGACCTGGCGCTGCATCAGCTGGAGGACCTCGACGCCCACCTGGCCCAGCTCCGGGACGGTCCGCCGCCGGCTCCCGCCGCCGCCCCCCGGGACTCACTGCTCAGCCGGGTCGGCAGCGCGGAGTGGAACTTGCTGGCGGACGACGCGCTCTGGTCCGCCGAGCTCTACGGCATCCTCGGCCGCGACCCGGCCACCCCCGCACTCACCCTCGACGAACTGCCCTCCCTCGTCCTGGAGGAGGACCGCCCGAAGCTCACCGCGATGGTCACGGACTGTCTGGTGGACGCCCGGCCCATCGACGGCGAGTTCCGCGTCGTACGCCCCGACGGCGGGGTGCGGACCGTGCACATGATGGGCGAGCCCGTGCTCGACTCCGACGGCGGCACCGCCTCGATGTGGGCCGTGCTGCGGGACGTCAGCGAACTGCGCCGCAGCCAGAGCGAGGTGCGCAGGACCCGGGACTCGCTGCGACGCCACCGGCAGCGCGCCCAGAGCGAGCGCCGGCCGGCGGTCGAACCGCACGAGGCCGTGCCCCCGTTCGGACCCGGTGCCCAGCGGCTGCCGCAGCCGAGCACCGGCACCCTGGACCTCGCCGCCGCCCGGCTGCCCGCCGCGACCGGCTCACGCCTCGGCGGGGACTGGTACGACGCCCTCGAACTGCCCGACGGCCGCACCCTGCTGAGTGTCGGCGACCTCACCGGCCACGGCCCGTCCGTCGCCACCGACACGGCGATGCTGCTGGGCGCCCTGCGCGGCATGGGCATGGCCGGTACGGCACCCGCCCAACTGATGGGCTGGCTCAACCAGTTACTCGACGCCACCGCGCAACCGGTGCTGGCCGGCGCCCTGTGCTGCCGCTACCGGCCCGACGACCGCACCCTCACCTGGGCGCAGGCCGGACACCCCGCCCCGCTGCTGTTCCGCGACGGAACGGGGTGCCGGCTCGACACACCCGAAGGTGTTCTCCTGGGCGCCACCACGGGCGCCGTCTACGGACAGGCCGAAGCGACCCTCGCGACGGGCGACCTGCTGGTGCTGCACACCGCCGCACTGGTGCCCGGCGACCGGACGCACCGACTGCTCGATCTCGCCCCCCGCTTCCACGAGGCGCGCACCGCCGAGGACTGCCTGCGGACGGTGATGGAGGTGTGCGGCGAGAGCGGGCGCGACGACGAGGCCTGCGTGCTCGTCGCCCGGGTCACCCGGTGATCAACTGATCATCAATGCTTACCGACGACGTCCTCACGCCTGGGCGGTGTTGCCGCCCCGACCTCCCCTCGGCCTGGGCAGCGCCTGCCTGATCTGCTCCCGCAGTTCACTGATGCTCGGATAGCCGGCGTACTCCGCGGTGAGCCGGTACATCTCGCGCAGCCGGTCCCACGTGCGACGGGAGGAGTTCGAGCCCATCGACATCAGGGCCAGCCGTGCGTAACGGTCCGCCTGTTCCGGGTCGTCGGCGATGAAGCAGGCCGAGGCCATGGACAGATGGTCGAAGATCTTCGACCGCTCCCGTCCGTCGACCCGGAGCGCCAGGGCCTTCTCCGCGTAGTACTGGGCGTGGACGGCCGCCTGCGGCTCGAACTCGGCCAGGGTGCGGTAGGCCAGGGCCTGCATGCCGTACAGATCCTCGTCCCTGAAGGTCTGCATCCAGGACGGCGGTTCCACGTCGGCCCGGTCGGAGACGAAGAGGTCCTCCGCCTGGCCCAGGGTGCGGCGCATGGCCTGGCCCTTGCCCATCGACGCCTGCGCCCAGGCCTCGATGGTGTGGAACATCGCCCGGGTCCGGGGCAGCACCTGGCTGCCGGAGCCGGACTGGGCCAGCTTCATCAGGTCCAGGGCCTCGTCGGGCCGCCCGAGATGGACCATCTGGCGGGCCGCGCGGGAGAGCGCCTCCCCCGCCCGCGGCCGGTCGCCGCCCTCCCGTGCGGCATGGGCGGCGATGACGAAGTACTTCTGGGCGGTGGGTTCGAGGCCGACGTCGTGCGACATCCAGCCGGCGAGGACGGCGAGGTTGGCGGCGACGCCCCACAGGCGCCGCTGGAGATGGGCAGGATGGTGGTAGGCGAGCATGCCGCCCACCTCGTTGAGCTGTCCCACGACGGCCTTGCGTTGCAGCCCGCCTCCGCGGGCCGCGTCCCAGGCTCGGAACACCTCGACCGAGCGCTCCAGTTCCTCGATCTCCTCCGTCCCGATGGGAGCGGCCTCGTAGCGGTCGAACCCGGCGGGGTCGGCCTGCGGGAGGAGCGGGTTGTCGAGGACGGGAGCGTCGGCGGAGAGAGTGGGGTCGGTGTGCAGCCATTCGTACATGGCGCTGCTGAGTGCTGATCCCGCGGCGAGCGCGGCACCCGCGCCCACCAAGCCGCGTCGGTTGAGCATGAGGTCCATTCCCGTGAATTCGGTGAGGACCGCGGCAGTCCGTTCGGGCGCCCACGGCAAGCCGTCGGGATGTTCTGCGCTCCCGCCGCCCGGCCGTTTCCCCGTACGCCCGTGCCGGACCAGACCGAGGTCCTCAATGGTCACGACACGGCCGAGACGCTCGGTGAACAGGGCCGCCAGCACCCGCGGCACGGGATCGCGCGGGATCTCTCCCGTGTCGATCCACCGCCGCACCCGGGAGGTGTCGGTCGACAGCTGGGGGTGGCCCATGGCCGCCGCCTGCCGGTTGACCAGCCTCGCGAGTTCACCCTTGGACCAGCCGGCCAGGCCGAACAGGTCCGCCAGGCGGGTGTTGGGTTGTCCGCTCACGTAAGCCCCCAGGTTCTCGGCTGAGTTGACAGTAGCCCGGTGAAAGTTGCCGAGCGACTATTCGCCAGGGTTCGCCATGGTCCGCCAGATGGTGTGCCACTGGGCGACGGGTGTCAGGTAGGAACGCGCCACCCCGACCCGGTCGCCTAGGGACATTCCCCAGGGTGCACCCGGGTGGTCGGTCGGGGCAGCGCTTTGACTCGCAGGCACACGAAGGGATCTGTTCCGCCCATGTACGCAGCATCGTCCTCCGTGTCCGCCCCGCCCCGGCCGCTGCACCCCCGCCCGGGCGGCGGCCCCTATCTCGCCCCCGCGCGGACGGTGGCCCCCGCGCTCGGCGCGGGCGGCGTCCGCCGTCCAGCGGGGCTCGGCACCCAGCCGCTCAGCGGCAGGCTCGACCTGTCCGGCCCGCAGGGCACCCAGTTGCGCACCGCGATCGCCTCGGTGCACCGGATCTGTCCGGAGTTCGCCCCGGTGCAGGTGCTGCGCCGGAGCGGACGCTCGGTACTGCTGGTCGGCACGACGGGCCGCAGTACGGCCGTCGCGAAGTGTTTACTGGACCACTCGCCCGGCTGGGCCGATCGGATCCGGCACGAAATAGCGTCGTACCGCACGTTCGTCCGGCAGCGCCCCCCGGTGCGGGTGCCGAGACTGATCGCGGCGGACCCGGACAACTGCACCCTGGTGATCGAGCGGATGCCGGGGCGGGTGGCGGCCCTCCAGCGGCACCCCACCGAGGCTCCGCCGCGGGCGGACATCAGGGCGGCACTCGGCGCGATCTGCCGGCTGAACGCCTGGCGGCCACCGGCGGGCACCTTCGACGCGCCCCTGGACTACGCGGCCCGGATCTCCCGCTACCACGAGCTGGGGCTGCTCACCGACCGGGACCTGGGCGACCTGCAGAAGCTGCTGCACGGCATCGCGGCCTCCGCGGGCCGGCAGGGCATGGGCCAGTTCTGCCACGGCGACGCCCTCCTGTCGAACATCCTCGTCTCACCGGCCGGTCCAGTGCTGGTGGACTGGGAGCACGCGGGCTGGTACCTGCCGGGCTACGACCTGGCGACGCTGTGGTCGGTCCTCGGTGACGCGCCGGTGGCGCGCCGTCAGATCAGCCAGATCGCCCAGTCGGCGGGGCCGGCCTCCCGGGACGCCTTCCTGGTGAACCTGATGCTGGTGCTGACCCGGGAGATCCGCACCTACGAGACGGCCGTGCAGCGTTCGATGCAGGACACGGCCCCGACGGCCGCGGGGACGGCCCCCGCGGGTGCCGTGCCGTCCGGCGAGGAACAGCGGCTGCTGCTGCGGCGGCTGCACGACGACTGCCAGCTGGCCCGCCGGGCCGTGCGCGCGGCGGTCGGCACGCGCTGAGGGGACCGAGGGCGGAGGGCCGCGGTGCGCCGGAAGGGGGACGCACCGCGGCCCTCCGTGCGTCGCTGACCGTGCGTGGCTACCGCCGTAAATGTCCCTTATGCGGTCATGATTGACGGGCTATCGGCAGATCGAGGAGGCCGCTTTGCCAGGACCCGTCACCCACCCCCGGCCATCCGTCCACGCCCGACCACCCGTGCTCGCCCGACCATCCGTCCACGCCCGAAGAGCCGCCGGGGCCCTCGCCTCGGCGGCTCTGCTGCTGCCCCTGCTCGGCGCGGCTCCGTCGGCCGCCGGGACCGGGCCGTCCGGTCTCCAGCGGGCGTTCGCCTCGGCGTCCGCCCGCTACCACGTGCCGCAGAGCGTGCTGCTGGGCGTCTCCTACCTCCAGTCCCGCTGGGACACCCACGCCGGGGCCCCCAGCGTGACCGGCGGCTACGGCCCGATGCACCTCACGGACGCCCGTACCGCGCTGGCCGGAACCCCGCACCACAGCGAGGCCACGGAGGACGCCCGGGGCGACGACGCCCGCCGGGCCCGGCACCCGCAGGTGCGGCTCCCCGAGGGCGACGAGATCCCGGCCCGGCTGCGCACCCTGCCCCGGGCCGCGAAGCTGACCGGGCTGAGCGCGGCGAAGCTGCGCAAGGACCCGGCGGCCAATGTGGCGGGCGGCGCCGCGCTGCTCGCCGACGCCCAGGAGTACCTGGGCGAACCGCTGAGCGAGGACCCCGCGGACTGGTACGGCGCGGTGGCCCGGTTCTCGGGCGCGGACGACAGCGAGACCGCCGCCGCCTACGCCAACGACGTGTACGAGGTGATGCGCACCGGCGAGCGGCGCGTCACCGACAGCGGCGACCTGGTCGCGCTGACCGCCCAACCGAACCTGGACCCCCGCATCACCCAGCTCGACCGGGCCGGTCTGCGCCAGGGCTCGGCCGAGGGCACCGAGTGCCCGCCGGGGGTGTCCTGCGAACGGATCCCGGCACCGTACGAGGCGTTCGGCACCGACGACTACGGCAATCACGACGAGGCCGACCGGCCCGCGTCCTCGCCGATCCGGTACATCGTCCTCCATGACACCGAGGGCGGCTGGGAGGGGGTCATCAACCTCGTCCAGGACCCCACCTACGTGTCCTGGCACTACTCGCTGCGCTCCACCGACGGTCATATCGCCCAGCACGTACGGGTGAAGGACGTGGCCTGGCACGCGGGCAACTGGTACGTCAACGCCAACTCGATCGGCCTGGAGCACGAGGGCTTCCTCGCCCAGCCGGACTCCTGGTACACGGAGGCGATGTACAAGTCCTCGGCGCGGCTGGTGGCGTTCCTCGCCGCGCGCTACGGCATTCCGCTGGACCGGCAGCACATCCTCGGCCATGACACCGTGCCCGGCCCGACCGCGGCGAACGTGGGCGGTATGCACACCGACCCGGGCCCGTACTGGGACTGGCGGCACTACTTCGAGCTGCTGGGCCGGCCGCTGGAGCCCACGGCGCGCGCGGGCAGCGCGGTGGTGACGATCCGGCCGGACTACGCGACCAACCGGCCCGCGTACGTGGACTGCGGCGGCAAGGGCAAGGCGTGCGCGGCGCACGGCTCCAGTGCGGTGCGGCTGTACGCCGACCACGACGAGAAGTCGGCGCTGATCTCCGACCCCGGTCTGGGCACCCCGACGACCGGGGTGAACGACCTGTCGTCACGGGTCTCCACCGGCCAGCAGTTCGCGGTCGCGGCCACCTGGGGCGACTGGACCGCCGTCTGGTACCTGGGCCGCAAGGCCTGGTTCCGGAACCCGTCGTCCAAGCCGACGGCGGTGCCCTCCCAGGGGGTGCTGATCACACCCAGGGCGGGCCTTGACAGTGTTCCGGTGTACGGGCGTGCCTACCCGGAGGCCTCGGCCTACCCCGCGGGGATCCCGGTGCAGCCGGTCTCGGCGCTGCCGTACACCCTGCCGAAGGGCCAGCGGTACGTGGCCGGGGACAGGGTGCCGGGCGAGTACCTCTACGCGGGCTCCTTCGACCCCAGCACGCACCGGGTGGTCGAGGGCAAGGACCTGTACTACGAGATCCAGTACGGCCACCGGGTGGCGTTCGTCCGCGCGGCGGACGTGACGGTCGTGCCGGCGTCCTGACGCCTCAGCCCTGCTGGAACAGCTCCGCCGGGAGCGGCTTCAGCAGGGCGTACAGGTCGTCGGTGATGGGGCGGTCCCAGGCGGCGATCGTCACCAGGACGTTGTCGCTGCGGTCGAACTGGACGCAGGAGATCCGACCCTCGGAGAGCTTCAGCCGCCGCACGATGAGCAGGTTGTCGCCCTGCATCACCGGCATGTCCTCGGTGCCGACGACGGTCACCTCCTCGTCGTTCTCCAGCGCGAGGAGCAGCTGGGCGACCTCGAAGGGGACCTCGCCGTCGGCGACCTCGCGGGCCGGGGAGCCCTCGGGGAGGTTACCGATGATCATCGCGGGGCCGCGGCCGCCGAACAGGTCGTAACGCAGGAAGACGCCCTGGCAGCTGCCGTCGGGGGCGGGCAGCAGGCCGGCACCGAGGTTGCCGGGCCAGTCGCCCGGGTCCATGGCCAGCACGTCGAAATCGGGGCCGGCGGGGGTGGCGCTGCGGCGGCGGAGGAACGACATGCCGCCATCGTACGGCCCCGTCGGTGCCGGCCGGGTTCCGTGGGCGGGTGGTTTGGGGCTGATCGCGCGGTTCCCCACGGCCCTGGAGTCGGACAGCGTCCCGTTGGTTATCAGTTCGCGATCTTCTTGTGGCGTTCCGCGTGCCGGGCCGACCGCGCCGAGCCCGCCCGGCCGCCCGGCCCCGTCAGCAGGCCCGGCAGCATGAGCGGCACAGCCGCGACGAGCCAGACAGCACGGGCACCGCGGCCGACCGCCACCATGAGCGGTGCGGGCCGCCGGGAGGGGGCGTCGTGACGAGCGGGGGTGCGCAGTCTGCGGGCGCGATTGCGGCCGTCCGGCGCACCCTGCCGCTGGGCGCGCCCGGTCTGCCGCTGAGACCACCAGCACAGCGGCAGACGCAAGCGGTGACGGCCCCGCGCCGCTCGTCACTCCTCCGTCGGGGCCGGTGGCACCACGGCGATCGGGCTTGCCGCGTGGAGCAGGACCGCGTGGGTGACGGAACCGAGCATGCGGGCGGGGGCGAGCAGTCTGCGGCGGTGGCGGCCGACCACGACCAGTTCGGCGTCGCGGGAGGCGGCGACGAGGAGCCCGGCCGCGTCGCCGGGGGTGGGGACGGTGTCCACCCGTACGCCGGGGTGCCGGGCCCGGTGCGGGGCGAGGAAGCCGTCGGCGAGGGTGCGGGTCTCGTGCTCGACGGCATCCTGGTCGTAGACCGTGACGGGCAGGTCGCCGGGGGCGACCCAGCTCTGGATCGGCCACGGGTAGGCGGCGACCACGTGCACGCGTGCCTCGCGCAGGGCCGCCTCGGTGAAGGCGAGGGCGAGGGCGGCGTCGTCGGGCCCGTCGGTCTTGAGGCCGACCACCACGCGGGGGCCGGGCTCCACGGGCAGGGTGATGTCGACCGTGCGGTCCGGACGGGGCACGATCACGACGGGGCATTCGGCGTCCCGGGCCGCGCTCAGTCCGTTGGAGCCGAGCAGCAGGCTGGCGAAGCCGCCGCGGCCGCGGGAGCCGAGCACCAGCAGCCCGGCCTCGGCACCGAGCGCGGGCAGCAGGGCGCCGGGGGCGCCGTCGAGGCCGGCGTACTCCACGTCCACGACCCCGGACGCGCCCTCCCCCGAGAGCCGGGCCCGGGCGTCGGCGAGGACGGGGTCGCCCTCCGGCGGCGGGGGCGCGGGAACCTGGGCGCCGGGCGGCGTCCAGGCGGAGTGGTGCCGGACGTGCGCCACGCGCAGCGGCGCCCCCCGGCGGCGGGCGGCGTCGGCGGCCCAGTCGAGGGCGCGCAGGCTGTCGTCGGAGCCGTCGACCGCCGCGACGACCGGCAGGGTGCTCATGGTCCTCACCTCCGGAGGACGACCTTCGTCCTGCTGGGGCCAGCCTCGCTCAGCCGGGGCCCGGGCGGGACGTATCGGGTCGCGTGTCCGGAAAAACGGACCGAACGCCCCCGGTCAGGTCAGGTCGAACTCCCCCTCCCGGGCGCCTGAGACGAACGCGCCCCACTCCGCGGGCGTGAAGATCAGCGAGGGACTCTCGGGACGGTCGCTGTTGCGCATCGCGATGAACCCCTCGACGAAGGCGATCTGGACATCCCCCCGCCCCCGGCTGCTGGACTGCCACTCGGCGTTGCTGAGGTCCAGCTCAGGCTTGTCCCAGCCCTTGAGCGGCGGCTGCTGGATGGTGCTCTCGGCCACGTCCGTGCTCCTCCCGGTTCGTCGTCCGCGGGCCAGCCTAGCGATCGGTCCCGGGTGCCGACAGAGCACGTGAAGGGTGCCTTTCAGGACTCCGGTGGCCGCGCTCCCACGAGCCACATCGAGAAGAACTGCGAACCGCCGCCGTAGGCGTGTCCCAGCACCTTGCGGGCCCGCTCCAGCTGGTGTTCCCCGGCCTGGCCCCGCACCTGGAGCGCGGCCTCGGCGAAGCGGATCATGCCGGAGGCGCCGATCGGGTTGGTGGACAGGACCCCGCCCGACATGTTGACGGGCAGGTCACCGTCGAGTTCGGTGACCCCGGACTCGGTGAGCTTCCAGCCCTCGCCCTCGGCGGCGAAGCCGAGGTTCTCCAGCCACATCGGCTCGTACCAGGAGAACGGCACGTACATCTCGACGGCGTCGATGTCCCGGCGCGGGTCACCGATGCCGGCCTGTCGGTAGACGTCGGCTGCGCAGTCCCTGCCCGCCCGTGGGGAGACGGCGTCCTTGCCCGCGAAGAGGGTCGGTTCGCTGCGCATCGCGCCGCCCAGCATCCACGCGGGCGGCCGGGGCGAACGGGCCGCGCCCGCACGGTCGGTGAGGACCATCGCGCAGGCGCCGTCGGAGGAGGGGCAGGTCTCGGAGTAGCGGATCGGGTCCCACAGCATCGGCGAGGCCTGGACCTTCTCCAGGGTGATGTCGTGCTCGTGCAGATGCGCGTACGGGTTCTTCAGCGCGTTGCGCCGGTCCTTGTACGCCACCAGCGAGCCGACCGTGTCGGGCGCGCCGCTGCGCCGCATGTAGGCGCGGACGTGCGGGGCGAAGAAGCCGCCGGCCCCGGCCAGCAGGGGCTGCTGGAAGGGGATCGGCAGGGACAGGCCCCACATGGCGTTGGACTCGGACTGTTTCTCGAAGGCGAGGGTGAGGACGGTGCCGTGGACCCGGGCCGCGACCAGGCCCGCGGCGACCAGTGCCGTGGAGCCGCCGACGCTGCCGGCCGTGTGGACCCGCAGCATGGGTTTGCCCACCGCGCCGAGCGCGTCGGCGAGGTACAGCTCGGGCATCATCACGCCCTCGAAGAAGTCGGGCGCCTTGCCGATGACCACGGCGTCGATGTCCGCCCAGGTCAGCTCGGCGTCGTCGAGGGCGCGCCGGGCGGCCTCGCGGACCAGTCCGGCGATGGAGACGTCCCGGCGGGCCGCCACGTGCTTGGTCTGGCCGACGCCGACGACGGCCACGGGTTCCTTGCTCATCGCGGATCCCCTTCGAGTACGGCGACCAGGTTCTGTTGCAGACACGGGCCGGAGGTGGCGTGGGCGAGGGCCCGGTCGGACGCGCCGCGGTGGACGGCGGCGGCGGCCTCGCCAATGCGGACGAGTCCGGCGGCCATGATCGGGTTGGCGGCGAGGGCGCCCCCGGACGGGTTGACGCGGACGTCGTCGCCGAGCCGGAGCGCCTTGCGCAGGACCACCTCCTGCGAGGTGAAGGGCGCGTGCAGTTCGGCGGTGTCGACGGGCCGTGCGAAGGCGCCGGCCTTCTCGGCGGCCAGCCGGGTGGAGGGCGAGTCGGTCAGGTCGCGTACACCGAGCGCGTGGGCCTCGATGCGATGGTCGATGCCGCGGATCCAGGCGGGGCGTTGGCACAGCTCACGGGCGCGTTCGCCGGCGGCGAGGACCACGGCGGCGGCGCCGTCGCCGATCGGCGGGCAGTCGCCGGTGCGCAGCGGCCGGACGAGGTAGTCGCCGTGCGGGACCGGTCCGCGCAGCTGGGCGTGCGGGTTGCCGGTGGCGCGGCTGCGGGCGGCGATCCCGGCGAGGGCGGGCTCGTCGGTGTCGCCCGCGTCGATCAGCGCCTGTGCCTGGAGGGCGGCGAGGGCGACGGAGTCGGGCCACAGGGGGGCGAGGTAGTAGGGGTCGAGCTGCCGGGTGAGGACGTCCCGCACCGGGCCGGGCGAGGACTTGCCGTAGGCGTACACCAGCGCGGTGTCGGCGTCCCCGGTCAGCAGCTTGGTCCACGCCTCGTAGAGCGCCCAGGCGCCGTCCATCTCCACGTGGGACTCGGAGATCGGCGGCCAGGCGCCGACGCCGTCGAGGGCGAGGGTGAAGGAGAAGGCGCGGCCGGCGAGGTAGTCGCTGGAGCCGGAGCAGGTGAAGCCGATGTCGGCAGTCTTGAGGCCGGTCCGCGCGAGGACATCGTGCAGCACCGGCATGAGCATCTCGACCTCGGACATCTCCTCGCTGGTGCGCAGGGTGTCGGACTGGGCGAAGGCGATTACTGCAATCTCACGCGTCACTGGGGCTCCAGGCGGTAGATTCGTCGACTGCGGAGCGAGAACCAAGCCCGCATGGCAGTTCCTTCCAAAGCTTCGTAGCCCCGGGCTGGTTTCAACCCGGCTGGTGCTGACCGCGTGAGACTCGATCGTTCGCTGAGCGATCGAGCAGCGTGAGCCAGGAATCCCCGTCGTTCGCGAGGGGGAGGATTCAAAGCAGCTCCTTGTACGTCTCGTACTGAGCATCGGGTTCGCCGGTGGGACGGTAATGGTCGGGATACCGGCCCCCTTCCGTCCACACCGGCTTCACCCGCAGGCCCATCCGCACCTGGTCGTACGGGATGCCGCCGATGCGCCCGTGCAGTGCGAGGTCGGCGCCGTCGAGGGCGATGTGGGCGTAGACGTAGGGGACCTCGATGTCGAGGTTCTTCGCCTTGATGTTGACGATGCAGAAGGTGGTGACGGTGCCGGCCGGGCCGACCTCGACCTGTTCGGCGGTGGCGACGCCGCAGGTGGGGCAGGCGCCGCGCGGGGGGACGTAGACCTTGCGGCAGGAGGGGCAGCGCTCGCCGACGGTCCGCCGGCCGGAGAGGGCGGCGATGTAGGCGGACTGGGCCCGGCCGGGCGAGTACGTGTAGTCGAGACGGGCGTGGGCGACGATCCCGGTGACCCGGTCCTCGAACGTGCCGTCGGCGCCGCCCGGGGAGACCGGTTCCCCGTCGTACGGCTCGAAGCAGGCGATGTCGGTGATGGCGCCGGTGCGCTCCTGCGCCCAGCGGATCCGCACCCGCATGCCGGTGCGGACCGCGTCGGGGCCGGGGACGTCGAGGGCGTGCAGCAGGGCGGTGTCGGCGCCGTCGAGCCGGACCAGGACCCAGGCGAACGGGGTGGCGAGGGGCTGTCCGCGGCGCGGCTCGTGGTTGAAGGCCCAGGTGGTGACGGTACCGGTGGGCGCGACCTCGACGAGGTCCCGGAGCTCCTCGGCGGTGACGGGGTCGTACTCGACGGGGGGCACGAGGGTGCGCCCGTCGGTGGTGGCGATCCCGAGGACGACCCGTTCGCGCAGCCCGGTGAGGAAGGCGCTCTGCACGGGCCCCAGGGAGCGGGTGAAGGGGAACTCGACGACGAGGGGGGCTTGGAGGACTTCGGGCACGGGGGGCTCCTCAGGCGCGCTTGTAGACGGGCGGTCGCTTCTGCGCGAAGGCGCGGGCGCCTTCCTTGGCGTCGGCGGTGTCGAACACCGGCCAGCCGCGCTTGAGTTCGGCGGCGAGACCGTCGGTCTCCGTCAGCTCGGCGGACTCGTACACGGACGCCTTCACGGCCTCCACGGCGAGCGGCCCGCAGGCGTTGACCCGTTCGGCGATCTCCAGGGCCTTGCCGAGGGCTTGGCCGTCCGGGACCACATGGCCGATCAGGCCCACGTTCGCCGCCTCCCGGGCGGTGTACGGCCGGCCCGTGAGCAGCATCTCCAGGGCGTGGGTGCGCGGGATCTGCCGCGGCAGGCGGACGGTGGAGCCGCCGATGGGGAACAGACCGCGTCTGACCTCGAAGAGACCGAAGGTGGCGGACGCGCCCGCGACGCGGATGTCGGTGCCCTGGAGCATCTCGGTGCCGCCCGCCACGCAGTACCCCTCGACGGCGGCGATCACCGGTTTGCGCGGCCGGTGGTGGCGCAGCATGGCCTTCCAGTGCAGGTCGGGGTCGGCCTTGAGCCGGTCGCGGTGCTGTTCCCCCGCCATGCCCTGCCCGGCCAGGGCCTTGAGGTCCATGCCGGCGCAGAAGCTGCCGCCCGCCCCGGTGAGGACGACCGAGCGGACCGAGTCGTCCTCGTCGGCCTCGAGCCAGCCGTCGTACAGACCGACGAGCATGCCGATCGAGAGCGCGTTCCTGGCTTCCGGCCGGTTGAGCGTGAGCACGAGTGTGGCGCCTTCGCGTCGCACGGTGAGGTGTTCGGTTCCGCCCATCGCACATCTCCCCTCGGAAAGAACGAGAACAGGTTGCAGGAGGCGGGAAGGCACTTCAAGAGTTTTCTGACACTCAGTCAGATTTCTTGGTGAGGGCCCTTCCCACTTGTGGCGCCCTTTGCTCTGATGACCGGCGAACCGTTGCAGGAGCCGGGCGTCCGGGGTCAGGAGGAGCGGTGGAGTACAACCTTGCCGACCTGTTCGAGTCGGTGGTCGACGTGGCGGCGGACCGCGAGGCGCTCGTGTACGTCGACCATCCGGGCACCGGCGCCGAGCGCCGGCTGACGTACGCGGAGCTGGACGCGGCGGCCAACCGGATCGGCCACCACCTCCTGGACAGCGGGATCCGCCCCGGGGAACACGTGGGCCTGCACCTGTACAACGGGGTCGAGTACCTCCAGACGGCGCTGGGTTGCCTGAAAGCCCGGATCGTCCCGGTGAACGTCAACTACCGTTACGTCGAAGATGAGTTGGTGTATCTCTACCGGGACGCCGACCTGGTCGGGCTGGTCTTCGACGCGGAGTTCACGGAGCGGGTGGCGGCCGCGCTGCCGCAGGCCCCGGCGCTGCGGCACCTGATCCGCGTCGGCCCGGCGGGCGAGGGGGTCACCGCCTTCACGGACGCCGAGGCGGCCGGATCACCGGAGCGCGGCTTCCCGGACCGCTCGGGCGACGACCAGTTCATCATCTACACCGGCGGCACCACGGGCATGCCGAAGGGCGTGATGTGGCGTCAGGAGGACCTGTTCTTCTCGGGGTTGGGCGGCGGGGCGCCGACCGGGGAGGCGGTGAAGAAGCCGGAGGAGCTCGCCGAGCGGGTCGCCGCGGGCGGCTCGGGGATCACCTTCTTCCCCACTCCCCCGCTGATGCACGGCACCTCCACCCTCACCGCCTTCATCGGCTTCAACTTCGGCCAACGGGTGGTCCTGCACCGCAAGTTCGCGCCCGAGGAGGTGCTGCGGACCGTCGCCAAGGAGCGGGTCAACGCGATCTCCCTGGTCGGGGACGCCATGCTGCGGCCGCTGATCGACGCTCTGGAGGGGCCGATGAAGGGCACCGACTGCTCCTCGGTGTTCAGCGTCTCCTCCTCCGGCGCGATCATGTCGGACACCGTCCGCGCCCAGTTCCGGGCGCTCCTGCCGAACGCGATGCTCCTGAACAACTTCGGATCCTCGGAGTCCGGCTTCAACGGCACCGCGACCGAGGACTCAGGTCCGGAGCGCGGCTTCCGCATCCGGGTCAACTCCCGTACCCAGGTGGTTGATCCGGTGACGCTCGGGCCGATCGCCCCCGGCGAGGTCGGCCGGGTCGCCCAGCGCGGTCACGTCCCGCTCGGCTACTACAACGACCCGGTGAAGACCGCCGAGACGTTCTTCGAGAAGGACGGCGAACGCTGGGTGCTGCTGGGCGACATGGCCACCGTCGACGACAACGGCGTGGTCGTCGTCCTGGGCCGCGGCTCGCAGTGCATCAACACCGGCGGCGAGAAGGTGTACCCCGAGGAGGTCGAGCAGGCGCTGAAGGCCCACCCGGACGTGTACGACGCCCTGGTGGCCGGGGTGCCGGACGCGACCTGGGGCAACCATGTGGCGGCGGTGGTGCAGGTGCGCGCCGGGGCGCCGTACCCCTCCCTGGAGGAGATCCAGACCCACTGCCGGACCCGCCTCGCGGGCTACAAGATCCCCCGCCAGCTGGTGATCGCCGACACCATCCGGCGCTCCCCGAGCGGAAAGGCGGACTACCGCTGGGCCCGGGAGGTCGCGGTGGCGGAGAGCCCCTGAGCACTCCGGCACGGTGAACCCGCCGTACCCGGCGGAAATCCCCCCTCGCCCCCTTGCCTGACGCGCCTCGACCTGGATTACTGATCCACAGCGGCTCGACCGAATGATCGGTCGCCCGAATTGGTAGGGTTGAGGCGGTTGGGCGAGGGAGGGCTCCCATGACGGACACGAGGGACCTGCTGGACGAGGGCGAGCGTCTCGACGAGGCCGGCCTGCGGGCGGTGCAGCTGGAGCGCCTGCGGGCCACCCTGCGGCACGCCTACACGCGGGTGCCCTTCTACCGGGAGTCCTTCGACAAGGCGGGCGTCCACCCCGACGACTGCCGGAGCCTCGCCGATCTGGCCCGCTTCCCGTTCACCGTGAAGGCGGACCTGCGGGCCCAGTACCCGTACGGGATGTTCGCCGTCCCGCGCGAGCGCGTCCGCCGCATCCACGCCTCCAGCGGCACGACGGGCCGTCCCACGGTGGTCGGGTACACCGACGGCGACCTGTCCCTCTGGTCGGACCTGGTGGCCCGTTCGATCCGCGCCGCGGGCGGCCGTCCGGGCGACACGGTGCATGTGGCGTACGGCTACGGCCTGTTCACCGGCGGACTCGGCGCGCACTACGGCGCCGAACGCCTCGGCTGTACGGTGATCCCCGCGTCCGGCGGGATGACCTCCCGTCAGGTCCGGCTCATCCAGGACCTGGAGCCCCGGATCATCATGGTGACCCCGTCGTACATGCTGACCCTGCTGGACGAGTTCGAGCGGCAGGGCGTCGACCCGCGGTCCACCTCGCTGCGGGTGGGGATCTTCGGCGCCGAGCCCTGGACGGAGGGGATGCGGCGGGAGATCGAGGAGCGGTTCGCGATCGACGCCGTCGACCTCTACGGACTGTCGGAGGTGATCGGTCCGGGGGTGGCGCAGGAGTGCCTGGAGACCAAGGACGGGCTGCACGTCTGGGAGGACCACTTCTTCCCGGAGATCGTCGACCCGATCACGGGTGAGGTCCTGCCGGAGGGCGAGGAGGGCGAGCTGGTGTTCACCTCCCTCACCAAGGAGGCGATGCCGGTGATCCGCTATCGGACCCGGGACCTGTCCCGGCTGCTGCCGGGCACGGCCCGGGTGTTCCGGCGGATGGAGAAGGTCACCGGCCGCAGCGACGACATGGTCATCCTGCGCGGGGTGAACCTGTTCCCGACGCAGATCGAGGAGATCGTGCTGCGCACTCCGGGGGTCGCGCCCCACTTCCAGCTCCGGCTGACGCGTGAGGGCCGTCTCGACGCGCTGACGGTCCGTGCGGAGGCCCGGCCGGGCGCCGGGCCCGCGGACCGCGACCGCGCCGCGCACGCCATCGCGGCGGCCGTGAAGGACGGCATCGGGGTGTCGGTGACCGTGGAGATCGTCGAACCGGAGTCGCTGGAACGGTCGGTGGGCAAGATCCGGCGGATCGTGGACGAGCGCCCCAAGGAGTAGCTCCCGCCCACCGGGGCCGCTCGCCGGCCCCCACCGGACAGCCCGCCGGGGTCACGCTCCGAACCGGTCCCGCAGCTCCCGCTTGAGGATCTTCCCGCTGGCGTTGCGCGGCAGTTCGTCCACGAACACCACCCGCTTCGGGGCCTTGAAGGAGGCGAGCTTCTCACGGGCGTGCGCGAGGAGTTCGTCCTCAGTGACCTCGCCGCGCGGGACGACCACCGCGGTGACCGCCTCGATCCACTGCTCGTGGGGCAGGCCGATCACCGCGACCTCGGCGACCGCCTCATGGGTGTAGAGGGCGTCCTCGACCTGGCGGGAGGCGACCAGGACGCCCCCGGAGTTGATGACGTCCTTCAGCCGGTCGACGATCGTGAAGTAGCCGTGGGCGTCCCGCACGGCGAGGTCCCCGGAGTGGAACCAGCCGTCCCGGAAGGCCTCGGCGGTCTCCTCGGGCTTCTCCCAGTAGCCCTCGCACAGCTGCGGGGAGCGGTAGACGATCTCGCCGGGCGTGCCGTCGGGGACCTCGTCGCCCTTCTCGTCCACGACCCGGGCGTCCACGAAGAGGACCGTGCGCCCGCAGGAGTCCATGCGGCCCTTGTGTTCGTCGGGGGCGAGGACGGTGGCGAGCGGGCCGATCTCGCTCTGTCCGAAGCAGTTGTAGAGATCGAGCTTCGGCAGGCGCTCGCGCAGCCGTTCCAGGACGGGCACCGGCATGACCGACGCCCCGTAGTAGGCCTTGCGCAGTCCGCTCAGATCACGGGTGGCGAAGTCGGGGCGGCCGGCGAGACCGATCCAGACGGTGGGCGGGGCGAAGAGGCTGTCGACGCGGCCGGCCTCGATCAGGTCGAAGAGCTGCTCGCCGTCGGGCGCGTCGAGGACCAGGTTCGTGGCGCCGACCGCGAGGTACGGCATCAGGAACACGTGCATCTGCGCGGAGTGGTACAGGGGCAGGGAGTGTCCGGGGCGGTCGCCGGCGCTGAGGTCGAGGGCGGCGATCGCGCTGAGGTACTCGTGCACCAGCGCCCGGTGGGTCATCATCGCGCCCTTGGGCAGGGCGGTCGTGCCGGAGGTGTACAGCAGCTGGACCAGGTCCTCGGTGCGCGGCCCGGGCCCGTCGTACGGCCCGGTGTCCGCCAGCCGGGCGAGCAGGGAGCCGTCGGCGTCGCGCAGGGGCATGGTCGGTACGCCCGCCGGGAGCCGGTCGCGCAGACCGGGGTCGGCCAGGACGAGGGCGCTGCCCGACTGCTCGACGATGTACGCGAGGTCGTCCCCGGTGAGGTTCTGGTTCACGGGCACATGGACCAGGCCCGCGCGGGCGCAGGCGAGGAAGGCGATGAGGTAGGCGTCGGAGTTGTGGCCGTAGGCACCGACCCGGTCGCCCCGTCCGAGCCCCGCGCCGAGCAGGACGGCCGCCGCGCGCGAGACCGCGTCGTCGAGCTCCTGGTACGTCCAGGTGCGGTCGCGGTACTCGACCGCGACGCGTGCCGGGGTGCGGTGGGCGCTGCGCCGCAGCACCCCGTCGACCGTGCTGCCGTGTCCGGACGTCATGGCACATGATCCTCTGCGCGCCACCGGGACAGGTCAAGTCGGAGCCGACCGGCGGGCGTCGGGCGCCCCGTCCCGACGCCGCCCGGACGGAGGGCGTCGGCACCGCACAGGGACCGGTCCGCCGTCTTCTCGGAGCCCGCACGGACGGGTCGAGCGGGGCGCCGCCACCCGGGTGGAACCGATGCGGTGCGCGCCCCGCCGACGGGGTTCTCGGCGGTGTCGGCGCCCGGCCCCACCCGGTGGTCCGGGCGTGCGCCGCCGTCGTCACAGCGGCCGGGTGCGGCCCTCCCAGTACGGCTCCCTCAGGCGGCGCTTGTAGAGCTTGCCGTTCGGATCGCGGGGCATCTCGGTGACGAAGTCGACGGACTTGGGGCGCTTGTAGCCGGCGAGGCGGTCGGCGCAGTGGGCCAGGAGGGCGGCGGCGAGGTCGGGACCGGGTTCGTGACCGGGGGCCGGTTCGACGACCGCTTTGACCTCCTCGCCCCAGTCGTCGTGCGGGATGCCGAAGGCGGCGGCGTCGGCGACCGCGGGGTGGGCGAGGAGCGCGGACTCGATCTCGGCGGGGTAGATGTTGACCCCGCCGGAGATGATCAGGTCGATCTTGCGGTCGCGGAGGAAGAGATAGCCCTCCTCGTCGAGGACGCCCAGGTCGCCCACGGTGAAGAAGTCACCGATGCGGTTCTTGCGCGTCTTCGCCTCGTCCTTGTGGTAGGCGAAGCCCCCGGTGCTCATCTTCATGTAGACCGTGCCGAGTTCACCCGGCGGGAGGCGGTTGCCGTCGTCGTCGAAGATCGCCAACTCGCTGATGGGCCAGGCCTTGCCCACCGTGCCGGGCTTCTTCAGCCAGTCCTCGGCGGTGGCGAAGGCACCGCCGCCCTCGCTGGCCGCGTAGTACTCCTCCACGCACTCGCCCCACCAGTCGATCATCGCCCGTTTGACGTGGTCCGGGCAGGGCGCGGCACCGTGGATGGCGTGCCGCATGGACGAGACGTCGTACGCCTGCCGGGTGGCCTCGGGAAGGGCGAGCAGCCGGTGGAACTGGGTGGGGACCATGTGGGTGTGGGTGCAGTGCTGGGCGTCGATGAGGCGCAGCATCTCCTCGGGGGTCCACTTGTCCATCAGGACCAGGCGGTGGCCGATGTGCAGCGAGGAGCCCGCGAACTGCAGGACCGCCGTGTGGTAGAGCGGCGAGCAGACCAGGTGCACGTTGCCGTCGAAGGGGCGGATGCCGAAGAAGCCGAGGAAGCCGCCGAGGTAGGCCTCCTCGGGGAGCTTCCCGGGCAGCGGACGCCGGATGCCGCGCGGGCGGCCCGTGGTACCGGAGGTGTAGTTCATGACCCAGCCGAGGGTGCGGCCGTCCGGGGCCGACGCCGGCTGTCCGTCCAGGAGTTCGGCGTACGGCCGGAAGCCCTCGGCCGCTCCGACGCCGTACCGGTGGCTGAGCGGCAGGCCGGCCTCGTCGGCGGCGCGGCGGGACTGCTCGGCGAAGCGCTCGTGGGCGATGAGGACCTTGGCGCCGGAGTCGGCGACGATCCAGGCGATCTCGGGGCCGACGAGGTGGTGGTTGACGGGGACGAGGTAGAAGCCGGCCTGGCTGGCGGCGAGGTAGGCGGTGAAGAACTCGGCGGAGTTGGGGAGGACGACGGCGAAGGCGTCGCCGCGTTCCATCCCGGCCGCGCGCAGTCCGTGCACCAGCCGGTTCGCGGCGGCGTGCAGCCGTCCGGCGGTCCACTCCTCGCCGTCCGGGGCGATCAGGGCCGGGCGGTCGGGGTCGGCGGTCGCCTGGGCCCAGAAGCCCGTGGGGGGTGTGCTCGTACCGGTCACTGTCCGCTCCTTCCGGCGATGCGGTTGACGCGGTCCACGGCCTGCTCGAAGCCGCGGGTGAGGTCGTCGAAGACCGCCTGGACCGGGCGGACCTCGTTCATCCGGCCGACGATCTGCCCGACGGGCGTGCCGAGCAGCGGGTCGACCTCGTGCTTCTGGATGCGGGAGACCGCCTCGGCGACGAGCAGGCCCTGCAAGGGCATGGGCAGGGTGCCGGGGCCGTGCGGGTCGTCCCAGGCGTCGGTCCATTCGGTGCGGAGCTGGCGGGCGGGTTTGCCGGTGAGGGCGCGGGAGCGGACGGTGTCGCCGGAGCCGGCCGCGAGGAGCTTGCGGGTCAGAGCGGGCGAGTGCAGGTCCGCCTCGGCGGTGGTCAGCCACAGCGAGCCGAGCCAGACGCCCTGGGCGCCGAGGGCGAGGGCGGCGGCGATCTGGCGCCCGCTGCCGATGCCGCCGGCGGCGAGGACGGGCAGCGGGTCGACGGCGTCCACGATCTCCGGGGTCAGGACCATCGAGGCGATGTCTCCGGTGTGGCCGCCGGCCTCGTAGCCCTGGGCGACGACGATGTCGATGCCCGCCTCCTGGTGCTTGCGGGCGTGCCGGGCGCTTCCGGCGAGCGCGGCGACCAGCACGCCGCACTCGTGGGCGCGGGCGACGACGTCGGCGGGCGGGGAGCCGAGGGCGTTGGCGAGCAGTCGGATCGGGTAGTCGAAGGCGACGTCGAGCTGGCTGCGGGCGACCTGCTCCATCCAGCCGGTGATCCGCCAGCCGGAGGCCTCGCCCTCGGCCAGCTCCGGGACGCCGTACGTGGCGAGCGTGTCGCGGACGAACTGCCGGTGCCCCTCGGGGATCATCGCCTCGACGTCGGCCTCGGTGACGCCTTCGACCTTTTTGGCGGGCATGACGACGTCGAGCCCGTACGGCCGTCCGTCGACATGGGCCTCGATCCAGTCGAGGTCGCGTTTGAGGTCGTCGGGGGCGGTGTAGCGGACCGCGCCGAGCACGCCGAATCCGCCCGCGCGGCTGATGGCCGCGGCCACGGCGGGGAACGGCGTGAAGCCGAAGACGGCGTGCTCGACTCCCAGGTGATTGCTCAGCTCCGTCTGCATGGGCGCAGGATGCCGCAGCGGGCCGGACGACGGAAGAGGTTTTCTGATAGACCGTCAGATTTACTGCCCGCGGCGGCCGTTACCGGTCGGCCTCCAGGACCGCCATCGCCGCGTTGTGCCCCGGCACCCCGCTCACCCCTCCCCCGCGGACCGCGCCCGCCCCGCACAGCAGGACGTTGGCGTGCGGGGTCTCCACGCCCCAGCGGCCGGTGGCCTCGTCCGCGTACGGCCAGGACAGGTCACGGTGGAAGATGTTGCCGCCGGGCAGCCCGAGGTCGCGTTCCAGGTCGAGCGGGGTTCTCGCCTCGATGCAGGGGCGCCCGTCGGCGTCCTGGGCGAGGCAGTCGGCCAGCGGCTCGGCGAGGTGGGCGTCGAGCTGGGCGAGGGTCGCCTTGAGGAGCGCCTCGCGGGCGGAGTCGTTGTCGCGCGCGAAGAGCCGGGCCGGGGTGTGCAGGCCGAACAGGGTCAGGGTCTGGTAGCCCCGCGCGACCAGGTCGGGGCCGAGGATGGTCGGGTCGGTCAGGGAGTGGCAGTAGATCTCGGACGGCGGGGCGGCGGGCAGCTCACCGGCGGCGGCCTGGGCGTGGGCGGTGGCGAGCTGCTCGTAGCCCTCGGCGATGTGGAAGGTGCCGGCGAACGCCTCGCGCGGGTCGACCGAGCCGTCCCGCAGCCGGGGCAGCCGCTTGAGCAGCATGTTCACCTTGAGCTGGGCGCCCTCGGCGGGGGCGGGCGGCGCGTCGCCGGTGAGCGCGGCGAGGGCCTGCGGGGAGGCGCCCACCAGGACGTGCCGGGCGGCGGTGACGCCCTCGCCGTCGGCGGTGCGCCAGGTGACCTCGGCGTGGTGGCCGTCGGTGGCGATACGGACGGCCTCGTGGCCGGTGGCGAGGACGGCTCCGGCGTCGCGCGCGGCGGCGGCCAGGGCGTCGGTGAGGGCGCCCATCCCGCCGACGGGCACGTCCCAGGCCCCGGTGCCGCCGCCGATGACGTGGTAGAGGAAGCAGCGGTTCTGCTTGAGGGAGGGGTCGTGGGCGTCGGCGAAGGTGCCGATGAGGGCGTCGGTGAGGACCACGCCCCGTACGAGGTCGTCGCTGAAGTTCGCCTCCACGGCGGCGCCGATCGGCTCCTCGAACAGCGTGCGCCAGGCGTCCTCGTCGTCGATGCGGCGGCGCAGCTCGTCCCGGCCGGGCAGGGGTTCGGTGAGCGTGGGGAAGACCCGCCGGGCGACGCGCCCGGTCATGCCGTAGAAGCGCTGCCAGGACGCGTACTCGCGCTCGCCCCCCGTGAGCCGGGCGAAGGCCTCCCGGGTGCGGTCCTCTCCCCCGCCGACGAGGAGCCCCGTCGGGCGTCCGGCGCGCTCGACGGGGGTGTACGAGGAGATCGTGCGCCCTTGGACGCGGAAGCGCAGGCCGAGGTCGTCCACGATCTTCCGCGGCAGCAGGCTGACCAGGTAGGAGTAGCGCGAGAGGCGGGCGTCGACACCGGCGAAGGGGCGGGTGGAGACGGCGGCGCCGCCGGTGTGGTCGAGCCGTTCCAGCACCAGCACGGACCGTCCGGCCCGGGCCAGGTAGGCGGCGGCGACCAGGCCGTTGTGTCCGCCGCCGACGACTACGGCGTCGTAGGTGTGGTGTCCCTCGTGAGCAGGCATGGTTCTTCGTAACACGATCTACGCCGGCTTGGATACGAGGGGGGATCCCATGGGCAATGAGCCGAGCCAGACGGCCGCGCTCCTGGTCAACGAGCGGGGGCAGTACCTGCTGCATCTGCGGGACGCGTACAAGGCGATCTGGGATCCGGGCACCTGGTCGCTGCCGGGCGGGGCACGGGAGGGGGACGAGACGCCGGAGGAGGCGGTCGCGCGGGAGCTGCTGGAGGAGACCGGGCTGGTGATCGAGGGGATGACCCGGTTCACGGTCGTCAACGACACCACGGTGTTCCTCGGGCGTTGGGACGGCGACCCGGCACGGATCCCGGTCGGCGAGGGCATCATGTTCGCCTTCTTCGACGCCGCGACCGTACGGCATCTCGTCATGGCGCCGTCGGCGGCCGAGGTGCTCGCCCTGCACCGGGGCGACGCGAGCGTGCCGGTGCGGCGGGAGGCCCCGCACGTCCTGGGCGTCCACCTCTACCTGGAGCGCGACGGCGAGATCCTGCTCGGGCTGCGCCATCCGGACGCCGCCTTCGCGCCCCGCACCCACCACTTCCTGGCCGGGCACTGCGAACAGGAGTCGGCCGTGACCTGTCTGGTGCGGGAGGCCAGGGAGGAGGCCGGCCTGGAGATCGACCCGGCGGACGTGGAGCTGGTGCACACCGTCCACGTCGACAACGGCTTCCGGCGGCGCCCCCGCATCCAGCTCGTGTTCCGCGCCCGCCGCTGGGCCGGCGAGCCGCGGCTCATGGAACCGGACAAGTGCCTGAGCTGGGCCTGGTGGCCCCTGGACGCGCTCCCGGAGCCGATGGTCGACTACGCGCGAGCGGCGATCGACGGCATCCGGAGCGGGCGGCCGTACACGGAACTGGGCTGGGGCTGAGCGGCGCGGGAGCCGGGGCCCTTCCCGCGCGGCCGGCTACAGCGGGACCTTGTGCGGTGCGGGCCGGGCCTCGGGGCCCAGTCTCGCCATGGCGCGCAGGATGTGCTGGGGCGGGAGCTGCCAGCGTACGCGGGCGGGGACGCGGCGCAGCAGGGCGCCCACGGCACGCAGTTCCCGGGTGACGGCGGCGGGGCGAGGGGCCGGTCTGCCGTACAGCTCGTGGGCGTACGGCGGGAGCGAGGCGTAGGCGAGACGCGCCACGCGCCGCCACAGCAGGGCGCGCGCCGGGACGAGCAGGGGGTGCGTGGGCGGGCTGCGCAGGAAGTCGTCCACCGCCAGGGCGTCGGCGCCGGCGGCGAGGCGGGGCCGTACCTGCGCGAAGTAGGCGTCCATCGCGGCCCGGTCGGCCGGCACGTCGGCGGGGTCGAGGCCCACCAGGCGGGCGCTGACCCGGTGTTCGCGGACGTACCGGTCGGCGGCGGCGTCGGTGAGGGGATAGCCGGAGCGGCGCAGGACGTGCAGATAGGAGTCGATCTCGGCGCAGTGCACCCACAGCAGCAGCTCGGGTTCGTCGACCGGATACCGCTCGCCGGTGCCGGGGTCGGTGGCCGAGAGCAGCCGGTGGATCCTGCGGACCCGGGCGCCCGCCTTCTCGGCGGCCTCCGTGGTGCCGTACGTCGTGGTGCCGACGAAGTTCGCCGTGCGCATGAGCCGGCCCCAGGCGTCGCGCCGGAAGTCGGAGTTCTCCATCACGCCGCGCACGGCACGGGGATGGAGGGCCTGGAGATAGAGGGCACGGATGCCCGCGACCCACAGCATGGGGTCGCCGTGCATCTGCCACGTCACGCTCGCGGGGGTGAACAGGCCCGGGTCGGCCGTCGTGCCGGCCTGCGCGACCACGGGCTCCGGCCGTCTGCTGTACCGATCCATCGATCTTCCCGCCCTGCACCGGGCAAGGCGCGGCTCGTCCCCGATACCGCCCTCACCGGCACATCACCGACCACGCTGTCACCCCGGGTCCTCCCCGGAGCACCACCGGGTCAATCCCGGTGCCGGCCGGGACCTCGGCCGAGCCGAGTCACGGCGTCGGTCTCGTCACCCACGACGGCCGCGCCCGCTGACCAGGGCGCCGTCGGCGACCTGAACGCCGACGGTGCCCGGTCAGACCCGGGGGGCGGGGACCACGCTGAGGTGGCTCGCTGTGCGTCGTGTCGTGGAACGACGGGTTCCGCGACGCGCGGGCATCGGGCGCGGCTCGCGCAGCACCAGCGTCAGCCGTCTGTACCCCATGTCGAGGAGGGGGGTCGGAGTCTCGACGACGACACGACACGCGGTGTCGCCCCGGCGGACGTCGGGGTGGTGCAGCGAGCGGACCGCCCCGTCGAGTTCCACGGCGACCTCGCCGACCGCACGGATCCAGTGCGGCAGACCCTGGCGGTAGGCGGCCTCCATGATGGGGTCCTGCGCGATCTCCCGCCGGATCGCCTGCAGCCCGGCGTCGTGCCCGTGCCGCTCCACGGCCGCCGAGAAGCAGGCGAGCATCGGCAGGCACCAGCCCGACTCGTGGTCGGCGAGGACGGACGACGCGTCCGGGTGGAAGAGGACGAACCGCAGGAAGTTGTCCCAGGGCAGGGCCGTGGGGTGCGGGCTCACGCCTCCGAAGAGCGTCTCGAAAGCCGTGTTGGCCAGGACCACGTCCCAGCGGTGGTCGAGGACCACGGACGGGAAGGGAACGGCCTCCAGGTAGGTGGCGTAGTCGTGCAGATACGCCTGGGCCTCGAGAGTGTCGGGGACGGACCGCGGTACCAACCGCTGTCCTCCTGCCTGAAACGCCATCGGGAGGTCACCCCTCTTGCCCGTGCCGCCTTCACGCGGCGTCCTGATCCTGCTGCCCAGGGACAGGAGGTGTCAACTACCGTGGCATTCCGTGCTCGTTGACGGCTGAAATTGGCCACAATTGTGGCGTGACCTGAGTGCGGGGCCGCCGTGGACACGGCCCGCGGCGCCCGTGCACCAGCACTGCACTGCACTGCACTGTGGTGCTGCGCCCCTGGAAAACGCCCCGCCTGACTGCGAGGGGGGTGATCCCCGCCTGCCGCGGCGCCCGGTGACGCCCTGCGCCGTCAGGCCTCGCCGAGCGACGCCAGCCGCGCGGCCGCCTGCTTCACCTCGGCGGCGACCGTCTCGACGTCGAACGCGTGCGTGGCCACCACGCCGACCGAGGCGCCGACCGCGCCCGGGACCTCGAACCCCGCCGCGATTCCGGTGGCGCCCTGCTGGAGTTGTCCCGAGGTGACGCTGTAGCCCAGCTCCCGCGCCCGCACGATCCCCTCCGGCTCGTCCGGCAGGGGTGGCTGCAACGCGAGGATGGCGATGCCGTTCGCCCCGCGCTCCAGCGGATGCCGGACACCGATGCGGTAACCCACCTGGACCGGCCCGTGCTGGACGGTCGGCTGCGCGCCCGCGACGGGAACGCACTCCCGCGCGCCGTGCGCCACCGTCAGAAAGGCGGAGGTACCGGTGGCGTCGGCCAGCTCCTGGAGCACCGGCTGGGCCGCCCGCACCAGCTGATGCCGGAACCGCCCCGCGAGGGTGGCGGCTCCGGCCCCGAGCCTCACCCGCTTGCCCTGCCGGGAGACCATCGCGTGCTCCTCCAGCGTCTGCACGATCCGGTACGCGACGGCCCGATCGATCTCCAGTCGCGCCGCCAGGTCCGCCACCGTCAGACCGTCGGCCGCCAGGGAGATGAGGTCCAGAGCCCGAAGCCCACGGTCCAGGCCTTGCAGGGTGGCCATCGACACCTCCTGGTGGCGCGGCCGCGCACGGCGCCCGCGGAAACCGACCGATCTTCCTCGGGCGCCACGTTAGGCCACGCCGAACCCACGAGCGGCGCGCGGCTGCGCCTCGCACCTCGCCGGGCGGGCCCGAACCCGACCTCCCGAACCCCGACCTGGAGTGACGACGTGGCACCACGGCAACCGCTGTCAGTGGTCTCCGAGGATCTCCTTCGCTTCGCGGGCCGCGTAGTACACGAGCACGTAACCGGCTGCCGGATCCGCCCACCAGAGCCCGGCCATGGCATTGAGGACCAGGCCGAGCAGCACCGCGGACGCGAGCAGCCCGTCGATCAGGGTGACGCGGCCCTCGATCCTCAGCACCGGGTTGTCCAGTGCGGCACCGGTACGGGCCTTGCCGAAGGCCAGGGCGAACATCACGACAGCCGTCAGCGCGGTCCACCCGATCCCGAGCGGCGCGTGGTGCGGGCGGAAGCCGCTGATCAGCACCCACGTCGACTGCACCAGCAGATACCCGGCCAGCAGCGCGAAGCCGACACCGATCAGCCGCAGGGCACGGCGCCGGCGGTCCTCACCGGTGCCGGACAACTCCCAGATCACCACGGTCGAGGCGCCGATCTCGACCAGCGAGTCCAGGCCGAAACCGGCCAGTGCCACCGACTTCGCCGCGAGGGCAGCGACCGCCAGCACCACGATGCCGACCCCGTTCCAGCCCAAGGTCACGTATTCCAGCAAGAAGCCCCGGCGCAGCAGGGCCTGACGGGAGGTCTCTTTCGCGTCGCTCACCTTGCGAGTCTCGCAGCAGTCTCCACGTCGGCATCCACCGTGCCGGGCTGGGCGCTCCCCGCACCCGCACGCCGCCCCTGGTCGTCGGTCACCGCCTCCTCGCGTCGCGCCTCCTGCTGCGAGCGCAGTAGGCGCAAGTGCCTGCGAGCGGCCGACGACGACGGTCCGGGGAGCTGCGACCGTGAGTGCGGGCCGCGAGAGTCGGCCCGACCTCATGGCGTTTTCCGGAAAGGCTCGTCGATGTCACCTCTCGCCCGCTGGTGCCACAGGCACCGGCTCGTCGTCGTCCTGGCCTGGGTGGGGCTGTTGCTCACCCTCGGCGCGGCGGTCGGCGCGGCCGGCAACGACTTCGGCAACAGCCCGATCTCGCAGGACACCGACTCGGCCAAGGCGACGGCCCTGCTGCAGCAGTCGTCGAACAGCGCGGCGGGCAGGAGCGGCCGGGTCGTCTGGCAGTCCACGGACGGCAAGGTCACCGGTCCCGTGGCCGAGAGGGCGATGTCCGGGGTGCTGGAGCACATCGCCGGCGCCCCCGGGGTCGCCGCCGTGACCAGCCCCTATGCGTCTGACGGCAGGGCGCAGGTCAGCGAGGACGGCGGCACGGCCTACGCCACGGTCGCGTTCGACGAGAACGTCTCCGACGCGCAGATCGACCACGTGAGGGAACTCGCGACCGCCCGGGAGTCGGCGAGCCTGCGCATCGCGCTGAACGGGCAGGCCTTCACCGTCAACCCCGAGCCGAACGCCGTCGCCGACGCCATGGGCATCGTCCTCGCCTTCGTGGTGCTGCTGTTCGTCTTCCGGGCGGTGTGGGTGGCGGCCCTGCCCATCGTCACAGCAGTCGTCGGCGTCGGGACGTCCGCGGTCACCGTGATCCTCCTCAGCCACGTCATCACGCTCTCCGACACCACACTGACCCTCGGTTCACTGATCGGCCTGGGTGTGGGCATCGACTACGCCCTGTTCATCGTCAACCGTCAGCGTGCCCATCTGACGGCGGGCATGGGCGTGGCCGAGGCGACCGCCAAGGCCCTCGACACCTCCGGCCGCGCCGTGCTCTTCGCCGGGCTGACCGTCGTCGTCGCGCTGCTCGGCAATGCGCGAGCGGGCCGTCGCGATCGGCGGGACCGTCACGGCCGGTCCACGTCCGGAGGGCGGATTCCAGGTGGTGGCCGAACTCCCCCTCCCGCTTCACCCCGCCGCCGTCTGACACCCCGTGAGGAAGAACCGCCCATGACGATTCGCGTCCTGCTCGCCGACGATCAGGCCCTCCTCCGGGGCACCTTCCGGCTGCTCATCGACGCACAGCAGGACCTGGAGGTCGTCGGGGAGGCCTCCGACGGACGGGAGGCGGTGCGACTGGCCCGGTCCGAGCGGGCCGACGTCGTGGTGATGGACATCCGGATGCCCGAGGTGGACGGTATCGAGGCCACCCGTCTGATCGCCGAGGACGAGGACCTCGCCGGAGTCAGGGTCCTCGTCCTCACCACCTTCGAGGAGGACCACCTCGTCATCGAGGCGCTCCGGGCCGGTGCGAGCGGCTTCCTGGGCAAGGGCGTCGAACCCGCGCAACTCCTGGACGCCGTCCGGCTGGTGGCCGCGGACGAGGCGCTGCTCTCCCCCGCGGCGACCAAGGGCCTCATCGCCCGAGCCCTCTCCCAGCCCGCCCCCGGCGATCTCGTCGACCCCGGTCGGCTGGCCTCCCTCACGCCCAGGGAACGGGAGGTGCTGACACTGGTCGCCGCGGGCCTGTCGAACGACGAGATCGCCGAACGCCTCTTCGTCACCCGGGTCACGGTCAAGACCCATGCCAACCGGGCCATGGCCAAGCTGAACGCCCGGGACCGCGCCCAACTCGTCGTCATCGCCTACGAGTCCGGTCTGGTGCGCGCGCGAGAGCGGCAGGGCTGACCGGGCGACCGGGAGCCGGTCCGGCACGGGGCGTGCGGCGACGCGGCCCGCGGGATCTTCTTCACCCTGTTCGCCGGCGCCGACGGCCCCGAGGGCCTCTCACCTTCCAGGTGCTGCCGCCGCCCCGGCGGGCTGGGACGAAGCAGAGCTCTACCAACAGCCCGAGCTGGACGTCGTCACCGGCGTCAGGTCGGTGTGTCCGGGGTCTCCTCGGCCTGCCCCGGGGTGCCGGTCGGCGGGGTCGGCTCGGTGAACTGGTCGAACAGCGTGACGGCGGCCCGGGTCAGGAGGGACCAGCCCTCCTGGTGCTCCGGGTCGGCCAGATCGGCGTATCCGGCGATCCATCGCATATGGAAGCCGTCGAGCAGGGCCGCGAGCGTGGTGGCGAGGTGTTCGACCTTGTAGGGCACGCGCATCCGCAGTCCGTACGCGTCGAGCAGGGCCTCGTACGCCTCGCAGGCGATCGCGGTGAACGAATCGCCGTAATGCCCCAGGGCCTCACGCACCCGCGGGTTGGCCGCGCTGGCGTAGAAGCCGAGCATCACGCGGTAGATGGGGTCGATGCGGTGGTTCTCGTGGTTGTGGGTGAGCACGTCGTTGAGTGCCTCCTGCCACGTGATGCCCTTGTCGATCGCTTCCTCGAAGCGGCGGATGCTGTCCGGCAGGCTCGGGACCAACTCGGCCTGGCGGCTCGTGAGATGGAAGAGGAGTTCCGCCTGGAAATCCGCCTGCGCCGGCCAGATCTGGTAGATCGATCCGGTCGTGATCGCCGGTGCCCGGTCGTCGCCGAGCCGCTCCCGCATGATGCGCGTGGCTTCCTCGGTGACCTGCTTCACGCGGACATGGGCGAGGGCGGCGGAGACGGCTGCCTCACTGGTGTCGCCCGTGCCCACGCACACGAGCTTGGTGGCCGCTTCGAGCATCAGCGCCCGCGTCTCCTCAAGGGAACGCCGCGGGAGCCGGCGCCGCCCAGCTTCCGTTGTCATGCCCTGCCCCTCCCCATTGCCTGATCGTTAATTCGGTGTCACCGAGGCGTTGACACGACGGAAAGCCTACACCTAGATTCCAGCTCCGTAAGAAAGTTACGAAAGCTCGAAAGGCCAAATGATCAGGCCTTTCGCGCCTCTTCGAGCCAGTCCGCCGCGCCGGTCACCCCGGGCCGACCTCGGGCTTCTCGCTGCCTCGCGTCTCTCCTTCCGCATGCCCCGCCGGGCACTGCCCTGCCCTGTTCCCAGTACGGAGGATCCCGCATGCCCGCAACCTCAGGTCCCCGAACGCTTGTCCTCGTCTCCGCCGTCATGACGTCCCTGCTGGGCGTCTCGGCGTGCGGAGGTCCGAGCACACCCGCGTCCACATCGCCCGCCGACTCCCAGGCGGCCTCCTCCGCCACGGACTCGCGCCCGTCGAGCGCCGTCGTGACCGACTACCTGGATTACGTGGCGGGCAAGGCGGGCAAGGCCGACGGAAGCCTTTCCCCGGTCGGCCTGGGCTGGGTGAACGTGGAGGGCGGCCCCGGAGGCAACCCCGAGGCGACCGCGGGCGCCCGCGCCGCCGTGAAGTACGTCAACGAGAAGCTGGGCGGGATCGGCGGGCACCCGCTGGAGCTGAAGGTCTGCGCCGTGGTGTCGGCCGAGGAGGAGGGGCAGAAGTGCGGCCAGCAACTGCTCGGCGACCCGAGTGTCTCCGCCATCGGTGTCGGCAATCTCTACGTCGGTGACGCCTCCTTCAACGCCGTGATCGCGGGCAGGAAGCCGGTACTGGTCGGCGTGGCGACGGGCCCCACCCTGTCCACGGCGAAGAACACCTTCAGCACCTTCGGCGACCTGCCGCACATCTTCGGCGACTGGGGGACGTACTCCCGTGATGTGCTCAAGGCGAAGACCGCGGCGGTGATCCACACGAACACGCCGGGAGACAAGATCGCCTCCGGCGCGGCGGTGAAGGGCCTCGAGGCCGCCGGACTGAAGGTGAAGTCCGTCGGATTCGACGCCCAGGCCACCGATCTCATCGGCCCGGTCACCGCGGCGGGGGCGAGCACGGCCGACGTCGTCGTCCCCATCACCGTGGGTTCCGGTTGCGTCGGCGTGGCCAAGGCCCTCAAGCAACTGGGGGTCACCAAGCCGGTGGTCTCGACCCCCCTGTGCATGTCCGCGGACGTCGCCCAGGGTCTCGGCGGCGACCTGCCCACCTGGACGTACGGGGTCGCCCAGACGCTGACCGCCGACTCCTCGGCAGCGGACTCCAAGGCGTTCCTGACCACCTCGGCACAGGTGGGGCTGACGCAGGAGACCGCAGCCAAGGTCTTCGCACCGCTGGCCTGGAGCACGGTGCTGACGTACGCCAAGATCTTCGACGCCGTCGGCCCCGACAAGATCACCCCCGCGACGGTCACCGAGCAACTGAGGAAGTTCACCGGGCCGGTGATCATGGGCGCCGCCGAGGTCAAGTGCGGCAAGTACCAGGACGCCCCCGCGGTCTGCAACGACCAGGCGCGGTTCTACCAGTACCAGGGCAAGGGCCAGTTCAAGCCGCTGACCGACTGGATCCGCCCGCCCCGGTGAGCCCTGCGCCCACCACTCCCACGGGCCTTCGGGCTCACCCCCGTGGCAACGGTGCGGCCGTCCCTCCCCGACGGCGCACCGTGCCGCCACGGCACTCCCCCAGCCATGACAGGAGTCATGCATGGATCAGATCCTGCTCTTCGCCGTGCTCGGACTCGGCCAGGGAGCGTTGATCGCCGGTATCGCGCTCGGCGTCGTGGTGACCTACCGGGGCTCGGGCATCATCAACCTGTCCACCGGAGCCGTCGCCATGGCCTCGGCCTACATCTTCTGGGCGCTCGCCTCCGGGTTCTTCGGATTCACCCTGCCGACCGCGGCCGCTCTCGTCGGAGCGCTCGTGGCCGCGCTCGCCGTCGGAGTCCTCATCGAGGTGGCGGTGTTCCGGCCGCTGCGCACCGTCTCACCGCTCGCCAAGCTCGCCGCCTCGCTCGGCATCCTGCTCACCCTGCAGGCCACGGTGCTGCTGGTCTTCGGCACCCAGCCCCAGCAGGCACCGAGCGTCCTCCCCGGCGAGACCGTCACCGTGCTCGGCATCACCACGCCGGCAGACCGGTTCCTGCTGACCGGCCTGGTCGTCGCGATCGCCCTGGCCCTGGGCGCCCTGTACCGGTGGAGCCGGTTCGGCCTCGCCACCCGCGCCGCGTCGGAGAACGAACAGGCCGCGCTGCTCGCGGGCCTGTCTCCGAACGGGATCTCCCTGGCCAACACGCTCCTGGCCGCCCTGGTCGCCGGCCTGCTCGGCGTCCTGGCCGCGCCCATCGTCCAGGTCGACTCCCTCACCCTGCCGCTCCAGGTCGTCCCTGCTCTCGCGGCCGCCCTCTTCGCCGGTTTCACGTCGCTGTGGATCGCCTGCACCGCGGGCATCCTCATCGGGGTGCTGCAGTCGATCGTGTACTACCTCTCCACGCAGAGCTGGTTCCCGACCGACAACGGCAACGCCATGCCGGGACTTCAGCAGCTCCTGGTCTTCGTCCTGATGGTGGTCGCCCTCTACGTCCGGAGCGCCGGCCTGCCGCGCCGCGGGGAAGCCGTGGAACAGCGGCTGCCCGCCGTCCCCCTGCCCGAACGGCTGCTCCGTCCGGCCCTGTCGGCCGCGGTCGTGGCCGCGGTGGCCCTGGTGGTCCTGCCGTTCGACTTCCGCCAGGCGCTCACCAACTCGATGATCGGCATGGTCATCGTCCTGTCGTACGTCGTCATCACCGGCTACGTGGGACAGATCTCCGTGATGCAGCTGGCCCTCTCCGGCACCGCGGGCTTCGCCCTCTCCCACCTCGCGGTCCAGTTGCGCGTCCCCTTCCCCTTCGACGCCCTCGGCGCCACCCTGCTGGCCACACTGCTCGGCGTGGCCGCGGGTGTCTCGGCCCTCCGGGTGCGCGGTGTGAGCCTCGCCGTCGTCACCCTGGCCGCCGCCCTGGCCATGGAGCAGGCCCTGTTCGGGAACACCTCCTTCGGCGGCACCGCCGGTGTGTCCGTGCCCCCGCCGCGGCTGTTCGGGGTGAACCTCGGCCCGGGAGCGGACTTCCGCGGTCTGGACGGCAACGAGCCCAGCCCGATGTTCGGATTCCTCGTGCTGGCCGTCACCGTCTGTCTCGGACTGTACGTCGCCCATCTGCGGCGCACCGGTCTCGGCAGGCGCATGCTCGCCGTCCGGTCCAACGAACGGGCCGCGGCGGCGTCGGGAGTCGACGTACGGGCCGTGAAGATCGCCGCCTTCGCGATCAGCTCCTTCATCGCCAGCGTCGCCGGCACCCTGTACGGCTACAACTTCGGCTCTGTCAGCGCGGCCCGGTTCACCGCGCTCGCCGCGCTGAGCCTCATCGGCTTCGCCTACATCGGCGGCATCACCATGGTGTCCGGGGCCGTGATCGCGGGACTGATGTCGACCGAGGCGCTGCTGCCGCACGCCCTGGACACATGGTTCGGGATCAAGGGGACCTGGGCGCTGCTGTTCGGCGGGGTGTCCCTGATCGTGACGCTGATCGCCAACCCCGACGGAATCGCGGGCGCCAACCACCGCCGCAGAACGGCGAGAAGAGCCGCGCGGGCCGCGGCCCGGGTGAGTGCGCCGGACGACCGGAATCCCGCCGCGGGCCACCACGCACCCACCGCGCTCGACACCTCGGAGGTCGCCTCGTGAACGTCCTGTCGGTCCAGTCGGTCAGCGTCAGTTACGGCGGCGTGCACGCACTGAGCGAGGTGTCCCTGGAGGTCGGGCAAGGCCGGCTCGTCGGGCTGATCGGCCCGAACGGGGCGGGCAAGACCACTTTCGTGGATGCCGTCACCGGCCTCGTCACGGCGAGCGGAAGGGTGGAGCTGGACGGCCGGGACCTCACCGGTCTGCCGCCGCACATGCGAGCACGACGCGGCCTCGCCCGTACGTTCCAGAGCAGTGAGCTCTTCGAGGACCTCACGGTCGTGGAGAACCTCCAGATCACGGCGGACCGGCCGAGCTGGTGGAGGGCTTTCGGCGAAACCCTGGGCCGTCGGGTGTCCCCCGACTCCGCCGCCGCGGAGGCCCTGGCGGCCCTGGGGCTGGAGGATCTCGCGCACGCCTCGGCCCGGCAACTGTCCCAAGGCCAGCGCAAACTCGTCGGCGTGGCCCGGGCCCTGGCCGCCCGGCCGCGCGTGGTCTGCCTCGACGAACCCGCCGCCGGGCTGGACACGGCGGAGAGCGCCGAACTCGGACGCCGGCTGCGTGCCGTCGCGGACGACGGCACATCACTGCTCCTGATCGACCACGACATGAGTCTCGTCATGGGCATCTGTGACCACGTGGTCGTCCTGGAATTCGGCAAGGTCATCGCCTCCGGGCCACCCGCCCGGGTCCGCACCGACCCCGCGGTCGTCACCGCCTACCTGGGGGCCTCCGCAGTCCGGCCCACCGCCGCATCCCGGCAGCACGCCGGCACACCGTCCACCCCCGGCCCGTCCGAGGCCGCCACCAGCACACCGGAGCCTTCATGAGCACCCCTGTTCTCGAGGTGAGCGGACTCACCGCCGGATACGACGGTGCCCCTGTCGTCCGCGACGTCGACCTGACCGTGGAGGCAGGACAGGTCGTGGCCCTGCTCGGAGCCAACGGAGCGGGGAAATCGACCACGCTCAAGGCCATCTCCGCACTGCTGCGTCCCATGGCCGGCACGATCACCTTCGCCGGTACGCCCCTGGACAGGATCCCGGCAGCCACCCGGGCCCGTCTCGGCATGGCCCATGTCCCCGAGGGACGGGGCATCTTCTCCTCTCTCACCGTGGCGGAACATCTGCGCCTCGCCCATCGGGGAGAGCGCCTGGACGAGGCAGCCGCCTACCGCTACTTCCCCGTCCTGTCCCGCCTCAAGGACCGCCGGGCGGGCCTGCTGTCCGGCGGCGAGCAACAGATGCTCGCCATGGGGCGCGCACTGGCCCGGCGCCCCACACTGCTCCTGCTCGACGAACTCAGCCTCGGTCTGGCACCCATCATCGTGGAGGAGCTGCTTCCCGTCGTGCGGCGGTACGCGGACGACTCCGGCTGCGGAGTACTGCTCGTCGAACAGCATGTCGGCCTGGCCCTGGAGATCGCGGACCACGGCTACGTCCTCTCCCACGGCGACATCACCACCCACGCAGCGGCCCGGGAACTCGGTGCCGACCAGGCCAGGATCGTCGCCGGCTATCTCGGCGAACACCCCGTCTGACGCTGCCCGGATCCCCACCTCAGGAGTTGAGTTGTTCACTTTCGACAGCACGGACGGTGTCACGATCCACGTGCACGAATGGCGGCCCGGCACATCCCCGCGTGCCGTCGTGCAGATCGCCCACGGCATGGGAGAGCACGCCGGCCGCTATGCGCCGCTCGCCGCGGCCCTGGTCGAGCAGGGCTTCGTCGTCTACGCCAACGACCACCGCGGACACGGACTCAGCAGGCACGCCTCGCCCGGGCACCTCGGTGACGACGGCTGGAACCGGCTGGTCGGGGACCTGGCCGCCCTGTCTGCCATCGCCCACGAGCGGCACCCGGGCCTCCCGCTGGTACTGATCAGCCACAGCCTGGGGTCCTTCGCGGCCCAGCATTACCTGCTGCGGCACGCCGACCTCGTCGACGCCGTCGCGCTGACCGGCACCACAGCGGTGGACCTCATGCTCGCGGGACAGACCACCGACGCGAACCCCCTGCGCGCGCTCAATGCGGCGTTCGAGCCCGCCCGCACCCCCTTCGACTGGCTCAGCCGCGACGAACGCGCCGTCGACGCCTACCTCGCGGACCCGCTGTGCGGCTTCAGCCTGGACGCCCAGGCCATGGGGGACCTCGCGGCAGCGACGCCCCTGCTCGCCGACCCCCAGGACGCTCCGGCCGGGCTGCCCCTGTGCGTCATGGTCGGAGACATGGACCCGCTCAACGAAGGACTCCGGCTCAGTGACCTGCTGGTCAAGCGCTACCGCTCGGCCGGCGTCGCGGACCTCACGTACCGGACGTATCCGGGGGCCCGCCATGAACTGTTCAACGAGACCAACAGCCAGGAGGTCATCGACGACCTGCTGACCTGGCTGCACCACGCCGCGCTGTGACCAGGCCCGCCAAGGGCTGTCCCGTACATCACCATGCGGGCGAGGACGTGCTCGACGCGGGCCGGAGTTCACTCTGGCCGCGTTCGCGGCGGGGCCGGACGACGACTCCGGTGCCCGGGCAGCCTCCATCGGCGATCGTCAGGGTCGTGCCGATGGCGGCCTTGGCGCCGGACCTCGACCGCTCGGCGACGGCGCGGTCACGGGTGGGGACCAACGTGCCGCCAATACGCGGTGACCAGCAAGGTCCGGCCCTCCAACGCAAGGCTCCACGACCGGCCCTCGCGGACCGAGTCCGCACGGGCGCGAGGCAGCATGGTCACCAGGTTCCCGAAGGCGCGCGGGCTCGGCCCGGAGAACGGTGGTGTCCAGGAAGGCTCCGACGCCGTGATCACACCAGCCACGGCGAGATCATTCCACTCTCGGCCTGCTGACCAGGTCCCGCCCGCAGCACGGAAATCAGGCGACCGGACCTGGCGCATCGTCCAGCATGGCCTCATGAGTCAAGACCTGGTGACGTTCCTCCACGCACGGCTGGACGAGGAGGCCGACCTGGCCCGACGCTGCGACGGTGACGGCTGCGGGGAGTGGACCGCTTACGGGCACACGGTCGACTTCTGCCGAGGAGGACTCTCCGGCTTCCATCCCGCGATCGCCCTGCACGTCGCGCTGCACGACCCGGCTCGTGTCCTGCGGGAGGTCGAGGCCAAGCGACGCGTGGTCGCCCGCCATGTCCTCAGCCCTGCCACGGGCGACCCCGAACGACCGTGGGACAACCGCGACGACTGCCAGTACGACGGCGAGACCTGGCCGTGCGATGACCTGCTCGACCTTGCGTCGCCTTACGCCGATCACCCTGACTACCCCCGACGCCCCTGAGACGGACGACGCCCGAATCAGGTTCCCGTGGGTCTCGTCCCAGGTGATCTCGGCCGTTGGTCGCCGCCGTGTCCCGCGGCCCTCCGGAACGTCGTCAGGGCCAGTCGCCGCACCCGACGCCAGTCCATCGGGGGTCTGCCGGGCCGCACGCCGGGTCGTTCGCGGGGAACCCGGACCCGTAGGGCGCGTGGCTGGATACGGCACCGCACGGGAGTCGACAGGGTCAGGGCCTCGCCGTCCACGCCGACCGGGATCGCATCCTCGTCGGCGTCGACGACCACCTCCTGGGCGGTGAACTGCGCGAGCCCGGGTGCACGGTGACCGCGGAGCATGCCCGCCGCCTGCGCGGCGCTGTCGACCTTGACGCCGAGCACCCCGAGGTGGCCGGAGTTCAGCCGGTCCCGGCGGCCCAGCCCGGCCGGGTCGTCCGTCCGGTAGGGGTTGTTGCTGACCAGCACCGCCTGTGGCTGCTCGACGGTGGCGCCTGGCCCGGCCCGCACGACGAGACGCGGTCCGTACTGGTGCGTCAGCAGATCGGGCAGCATCTGCAGGGTGGTGTGGACCTTGTCGTCGCGGTAGGCGGGGCTCTGGACGACGGCCGCGTAGGCACCGAACGAGGCGTTGTTCACGAACACGCGGTCGTTGATGAAGCCCAGGTCGATGCGGAGTTCGACGCCGTCCGTGAGTGCGTCGAGACAGGTCGAGGGGTCGTCCCTGTCCAGCCCCAGGTCCAGGGCGAAGTGATTGCGGGTACCGGCGGAGATCACCATGAACGGCAGGTCGCGCTCTGCCGCCACGGCCGCGACCAGGGCCTGGGTGCCGTCGCCTCCCGCGACGCCGAGCAGGTCGGCGCCCGCGTCGGCGGCCCGGCGGGCGAGTGCGGCCACGTCCTGCTGGTGCGTGACGTCCAGGACGAGGACCTCGGCGCCGAGTGCCTCAGCCTTCTCCCGCAGCCGGAACCGGCCCACCTTGCCGCCCCCCGAACGCGGGTTCATGATCAGGTATGGCCGCCGCGGCGGCACCGCCGGGCGTTCCCGGGGCTCTGCCGGGCCGGCCTCGGCGCCCGCCAGTGCGACCCGGCCGCAGAAGACGGCCAGTACCCACAGCGCGAGCGACACGAGTACCACCCACAGCAGCCCGGCCACCACGTAGAGCACGACGACGACGGCGGGGGCGGCCATGGCCAGAAGCGCGGCCAGCACTCTGACCGGACCGGTGTGCACCAGCGCCCACCACACTCCCGCCGCCGTCACCGCCAGCCCGGCGGCTCCCACGAGGACGAGCAACAGGCTGTCGAGCCCGCCGAACAGCAGCAGGACGACGATCGCTCCGGTGCCCGCGGTAACAGCCATGCGTGCGGCCCAGCGCGGAGCGAGCGCGAAACGACGACCGGACATGTCGACCTCCCACGGGCGGGGTGTGCTCGAACCATGCCACCCTGCCCCCACCCGGTCCGCCATCACCCGCCCCGGGGGATTCTTCGAGCTCTGGCGTGCCCACCCTTCTGCATCACCGCCCACGAAGTGGAAGGGCGACCCGAGAACCGGCCCGAAGGGCGACCCGAGGACAACTCACAGATTTCTGAATTGCAAAATTTCGCAAGTCCATACATGCTGAGGTAGCTGCGCCTGCTCCACCGGTAGCCGCGGGCGCAGCGCAGTCGCGTCCGCCCGGAGGGGCGGAAACCATGGGTAGGGAGGCCTAGAGGTCGTGTCCGTTCCGCTGTACCAGGCCAAGGCCGAGTTCTTCCGGATGCTGGGGCATCCCGTACGGATCCGGGTGCTGGAGCTGCTGCAGGAGGGGCCGAAGCCGGTGCGGGAGCTGCTGGCCGCCATCGAGGTGGAGCCGTCGGGCCTGTCGCAGCAGCTGGCGGTGTTGCGTCGCTCGGGGATCGTCACCGCGACGCGGGAAGGCTCAACCGTCGTCTACGCGCTGGCCGGCGGGGACGTCGCCGACCTCATGAAGGCCGCGCGCCGGATCCTCACCGAGATGCTCGCCGGGCAGGGCGAGCTGCTGGCGGAGCTGCGGGAGAACGAGGTCCCCGCGCGATGACCCTGCCCATCGGCCGGGCAGCGGCCCGGTTCACCGGACTTCTGCCCACCCGCGCCGACCTGACGGACATACGACGCGCCCCCCGGCGGGACCTGCTCGCCGGCCTCACCGTGGCCATCGTGGCCCTGCCGCTCGCGCTCGGATTCGGCGTCTCCTCCGGCCTCGGCGCGGAGGCGGGACTGGCGACCGCCGTGGTCGCCGGGGCGCTCGCCGCGGTGTTCGGCGGGTCCAATCTCCAGGTTTCGGGTCCCACCGGGGCCATGACCGTGGTGCTGGTGCCGATCGTCGGCAAGTACGGGCCGACGGGCGTGCTGACCGTCGGGCTGTTGGCGGGCGTCATGCTCGTGGCGCTGGCCGCGCTACGGGCCGGCAAGTACATGCAGTACGTGCCCGCACCGGTGGTGGAGGGCTTCACGCTGGGTATCGCCTGCGTGATCGGATTGCAGCAGATCCCGGGCGCGCTGGGCGTGCCCAGGCCCGAGGGCGACCGTGTGCTCGTCGTCGCCTGGCGGGCCGTCGAGGAGTTCGCGCGGCATCCGAACTGGACGGCCATCGGATTCGCGGTGTCGGTGGCCGCGGTCATGCTGATCGGCGCCCGCTGGCGACCGACCGTCCCGTTCTCCCTCCTCGCGGTCGTCGCGGCCACGGTCGTCGCCCGGGTCGCGGGCCTGGACGCGGCGAAGCCGATCGGTGACCTGCCGTCCGGGCTCCCCTCGCCCTCCCTCGGTTTCCTGGATCTCGGCTCGCTCGGCACCCTGCTCGCTCCGGCTGTGGCGGTGGCGGCGCTGGCGGCCCTGGAGTCCCTGCTGTCCGCCTCGGTCGCGGACGGTATGACCGTGGGGCAGAAGCACGACCCCGACCGCGAGTTGTTCGGCCAGGGACTGGCCAACATCGCCGCCCCGCTGTTCGGCGGGGTGCCCGCGACCGGCGCGATCGCCCGGACCGCAGTCAACGTCCGCACGGGCGCCGGTTCCCGGCTGGCCTCCCTCACCCACGCCGCGATCCTCGCAGTGATCGTCTTCGCCGCGGCGCCCCTGGTCTCGACGATCCCCCTCGCCGCCCTCGCTGGCGTGCTGCTGGCCACCGCGGTCCGCATGGTCGAGGTCGGCTCGCTGAAAGCCATGGCGAAGGCCACCCGATCCGACGCGCTGATCCTCGTCCTCACCGCGGTGGCCACCCTCGCCCTCGACCTCGTGTACGCGGTGGTCATCGGCCTGGCCGTGGCCGGCGTCCTCGCCCTGCGCGCCGTGGCCAACCAGGCCCGATTCGACCAAGTGCCGCTCGACCGGGGCGACCACAGTGCCGAGGAACACGCGCTGCTGGCCGAGCACATCGTCGCGTACCGCATCGACGGTCCGGTCTTCTTCGCCGCCGCGCACCGCTTCCTGCTGGAGCTGACCGACGTGGCCGACGTACGGGTCGTCATCCTGCGCATGTCGCGGGTGTCGACCATGGACGCCACCGGCGCCCTGGTCCTCAAGGACGCCGTCGAGAAGCTGAACCGGCGCGGCATCCTCGTCCTGGCCTCCGGCATACGCACCGGCCAGCGCCAGGTCCTGGACTCCGTCGGCGCTCTGGAACTGCTGCGGCACAACGGCAGGGACTACGCCACCACCCCGGAGGCGATCCAGGGCGCCCGCACCCACCTGGAGCTGGCGGGGGTGCTGCCGTCGGGCACCACCCGGCAGAACCAGGATCTGCTCCCGAACCCCGCCACCGCTCCCGAGTTCAGCAAGGAACCCGGGTGATGCGCCTTCCCCTGACCGTGGTCGTGGAACTGACCCCGGGGCTCGGCTCTAGCGGCATCGTCCGCCCGCAAGCCGACGGGCTGGGCCCGGACGCGGTCCGCCGCTTCGACGGCGAGGATGGTCAGCAGGGGTGGCGCAGCGACGGCTGGCCCACCTGCGGCTGGCCCACCTGATCACCAACGGACGCACGTACCAGCTCCACTACGGAAAGACCTTGCCATGAGTGACAACCTTCCGCCCTGCCCCGAATGCTCCAGCGCGTACACCTATGAGTCGGGTGCGCTCCTGGTCTGCCCCGAGTGCGGGCACGAATGGTCGCCGTCCGAGGAATCCTCGAATGACACCGGAGACAAGGTGACCAGGGACGCGGTCGGCAACGTCCTCGCCGACGGTGACACCGTGACGGTGGTCAAGACCCTGAAGGTCAAGGGCAGCCCGAGCGGGATCAAGGCGGGTACCAGGGTGCGCAACATCCGCATCGTCGACGGCGTGGACGGCCACGACATCGACTGCAAGGTCGACGGTTTCGGGGCCATGCAGCTCAAGTCCAGCGTGGTCAAGAAGGCTTGAGCCTGCACCTCGCCGTGCCGACCGCCCGGGGCGACGCCCCCGGGCGGTTGCGCGTTCACCTGCCGTCCGGCCCGGGCTTCAGAGAGGACGGCGCCCGCACCGAGCAAGCTGAACTACTTCGGCTTCTCGTACGGCACCTGGCGGGCGCCGAATACGCCCGCCGGTTCCCGAGAAGGTCGGCCGCGGTCAAGGGCACTCCCGCCCACCACATCAACGCCCCCGCCGCCCCGCCGATCGTGATGATCGGCAACACGGGCGACCCCGCCCCCATAGCCGGGCCCCCGCAGCCGCTGCAGTCGCCTGACGGCGGCGCCGCGCCGCAAGCAGTCTCGGTGACAGCGCGCCGTGGCCCCGCACTTCGGCGGCCCCGACCGCCGAGGCCCTACCGTGCCAGCGGTTGCCTGAACGCATCCTGACTGCCGCGCGGCATTCCCGGCCGGTCTCGTCCGGTCTGATCAAGATGGGGCCATGCACACCCGCGCGGCGTCCTGGCTGCGGCACCGGCTCGGCCGCGCCGCCGTCCTCTCCTACGCCCTCGCCCTGCTCCTGCCCGGCCCCGGCCTTTGGCTGCGCCGCCCCCATCCCCTGCCGCCGACGAACCTGGCGCTGCACACCGCACCGCTCCTGCTGTCCCTGGTGTTGTTCTCCGCCGGGCTCCAGGTACCCTTCCGCGCGCTGGGCCCTCTGCTGCGGCGGCCGACGGGCCTGCTCGCCGGGCTCGTGCTGCACCTCGCCATCCCGCTGGCCGTCGTGCCGTTCATCGCGTTCCTGTTACGGCGCACCCCCGACACCGACGGCGGCAGCGGACTGCTCACCGCGATGATCCTCGTCGTGGCGATGCCGGTCGCCGCCGGGGCCACCGTGTGGACCGACAAGGGCGACGGCGACCAGCCGACGATGGTGGGCCTCGTCCTGGCCTCCACCCTCCTCAGTCCGCTCACCACCCCCTTGCTGCTGGCGACGCTCTCGCCGCTGCTCAGCGGCGGCTACGCCCAGACCCTCACTGCCATCGCGCGGCTGGCCGAGGGCGGGGCGGCCCTCACCCCCGTGGTCCTTCCCTGCGCGGCGGGACTGCTGGGCGCACTCGTCCTGCCGTCGCGGTGGCTGAGCCGTCTCGTCACGGCGGTGGCACCGTCGGCCATGGCCGGTTCGCTGGTCCTGACCTACGTCAACGCGAGCGGCGCCCTCGGATCCGTTCTCACCCGGCCCCGCCCGCAGCTCTTCGCCGCCGCGCTGGCCGTGGCGGCCCTGGTCTGTCTGCTCTCCTTCGCCCTGGGCCGTGCCGCCGCCCGCATCCTGCGGCTGGAGGCGGGTACCGCCTCGTCGCTGACGCTCGCCTGCGGCATGAACAACAGCAGCGCGAGCGCGGTTCTGATCACCGCGTCCCTGCCCGACAAACCGCACCTGCTCCTGCCGGTCCTCGCCTACGGGCTGCTGCAGAAGACAGCCGCGAACCGGATCGTCACACGCCTCCGACCTGCTCCGTCTCCCACGGCAGGCGCCTGATCCCTCCTGGCCAGGAGTGCTTCTGCCATCCCGCGACCTGCTGCCGCGTCCGACCGTGCGCGACAACATCCGACTCGCCCAGCATGCGGTGCGCGGCCGTCCCGCCGTGCGGGCCGGGGCGCTGCCGGAGCAGGTGGGACTCGGGCGGCGGGCGGACGGCTGCCGCGGCAGCCGTCCGGCGGTGAGCCCGCGGGCCGGGCTCTCCGTCGCGGCCGGCCAACTCCCCGGCCGGGATGTCACCACGGCCGGCCTGCGCCGCCGCCTCGGTCCACCACGGCTGCCTGGCCCGCATCACCACCCTGCGCGTACACCGGTACCGCCTGGACATGTGAAGGGCGGCCCCGCGGCGCGCCCGCAGCGAGCAGGTCGCCGGTCTCCCCGGCCGCCGCTCATCGGGTTCAGTCCGCGTTGGGCCGGGCGAGGCCGTGGTCGTAGGCGAAGATCACGGCCTGGATCCGGTCGCGGGCTCCGATCTTGGCCAGGACGCGGCCGACGTGGGTCTTGACGGTCGACTCGGACAGGACGAACCGGGCGGCGATCTCGCCATTGGTCCAGCCCTTGCCGACGGCGACGAGGATCTCCCGCTCGCGGTCGGTGAGGGCACCGAGTCTCGGGTCCTCGGCGGCATCACCCCGTCGGGCGGGGACGTACTGGGCGAACTCGTCCAGAAGGCGGCGGGTGAGCGCGGGTGCGATCACCGCGTCTCCGGAGGCGACGGCGCGGATCCCCGCGAGGAGTTCCTCGGGGCGCGCGTCCTTGAGGAGGAAGCCGCTGGCCCCCGCCCGGATCGCGGCGTGGACGTACTCGTCGAGGTCGAACGTCGTGAGCACGAGGACGCGTGAGCGGCCGCCGGCGGCGACGATGCGGCGGGTGGCCTCGATGCCGTCCATGCCCGGCATGCGGACGTCCATCAGGACGACGTCCGGGCGCAGTTCGGCGGTCTTGCGGACGGCCTCCGCGCCGTGGGCGGCCTCCCCGACGACGTCGGTCTCGGGGACGGAGTCCAGGAGCAGGTGGAAGCCGTAGCGTTGCAGCTGTTGGTCGTCCACGATGAGGACGGTGGTCACCGGTCACCGCCCCGGGGCGTGAGGTCGAGGACGGCTTCGACGCTCCATCCTCCGCCGCCCGTCGGTCCCGCGCTGACGGTGCCTCCGTACAGAGCCGCTCTCTCCCGCATGCCCACCAGGCCGTGTCCTTCCTCGTTCGGCGGTCCGGACAGTGTGGCCGGGCCGGTGTCCTGGACCCGGATGGTCAGCCGGGTGTCCGTCACGGCGACCGCCAGGTGCACCTGGGCGTCGCCGGCGGCGTGCTTCATGGTGTTGGTGAGGGCCTCCTGGACGATGCGGTACACCGTCAGTTGAACCCCGCCGTCCAGGGCCTCGATGTCGCCGGAGGTCCGGTAGACGACCTCCAGCCCGGCGGCGCGCACGGTGGCGCACAGTGCGCCGATGTCCGCGATGCCGGGCTGCGGGCTGAGCTCGGGCCCACCGGCCGGACCGTCCTCTGCCTCGCGCAGCACGCCGAGCACGCGCCGCAGCTCGCCCAGGGCCTGCCGGCCGGTGTCCCCGATGAGCCGCAGGGCCTCCTTGCCCCGTTCGGGTGCGATGTCGCCGGCGTAGGCGCCGGCGTAGGCGAGCGTGATGATGACGGACAGGTTGTGGCCGACGATGTCGTGCATCTCGCGCGCCACGCGGGTGCGTTCGGTGGCCGTGGCCAGCCTGCTGCGCTGGTCGCGCTCGATCTCCAGCCGGGCCGCGCGCTCCCGCAGGCCGGCGAGCTGGGCCCGGCGGATCCGGATCACCAGGCCGAGCGCGAGGGCTGCCGTCGCCGTGCTGAGCAGGAAGAACAGCGCGTCCCAGACGGACACGACCGCGGACGCGCGGACCGCGACCGCGACCGCGACCAGCAGCATGGCTCCCGCCATGACCGCAGCGGCCCACGGCAGCTGCCGCAGCCGACCGTGCAGGGCCAGGCTGTACAGGGCGACGAAGAGCGCGACGTCCGCACGCAGCGCCGCGCCCAGGGACCATTGGACGACGAACACCATGGCGATGACACCGAAGGCCGCCATGGGCTTGCGTCGCCGCCACAGCAGGGGCAGTACCAGTCCTGCCTGGAGTGCCAGCATTCCCGCGACGGACAACTCGGTGAAGGCAAGCCGGAAGCGGCGCGGGCCGTCGCCGTCGTCCACCCCGCCGCGCAGCAGGTCGGGCAGGCAGAACATCCCGAAGACGAGGACCACGACCACGGTGTCCAGCACCCACGGATGGGTCCGGTCGGCCTGCCGCAACCGCTGGCCGCCCCGGGACAGCCGGGCGACCAGCGGTCCCATCCCGCTGAGGTCATCGGTGGTCACGAAGGTCACCTGTCCATGGTGCGGGCGTCAGACGTCGGTGCGTGCGAGCCGGTACGCCGCGCCGCCCAGCGCGAGCGCCGTCCAGCACAGGAAGACCAGCAGTCCGGCGCCCGGCGACAGGGCCGTGGAGTCGTGGGTCAGCGCGAACATCGACTCACCCGCGTTGGAGGGCAGGTAGGGGCTGATGTCGTCCTGCCAGGAACTCGGGAGCAGGGAGATCAGTCCCGGGATCAGCATCAGGGCGGCGACCAGCACCGAGATCCCTCCGGCCACCGACCGCAGCAGCGCGCCCAGGGCGGCGCCGATCACCCCGACCAGGCCGAGGTAGAGCCCGGCGCCCAGCAGGCTCCGCAGTACACCGGCGTGCGAGAGGCTCATGGCCGCGGGCGTGCCCGAGACGATTCCACTGCCGAACAGGAAGGAGACGAACCCGCCCACCGTCCCCACGATCAGTGCGACCAGCCCGAACACGGCCGCCTTGGACCACAGCACGGGCAGCCGGCGGGGCACCGCCGCGAGCGTGGAACGGATCATGCCGGTGGAGTACTCGCCCGCCGTGACCAGCACGCCGAGCACGCCCAGGGCCAGCTGGGCGAAGTTCGTACCGAACAGGGACAGGCTGACGGCCGTCGAATCGGCGAAGTCCCGGTCCAGGTGGCCCGAGGCGATCCCCGACTTGTAGCGACTCGCGGAGATCAGGCCGAAGGCCACCAGGAACAGCAGGCCGAGGCCCAGGGTGATCCAGGTCGAGCGCAGGGACCACAGCTTGGCCCACTCGGAGGCGAGCACGCGCCGTCCTGTCACCCGGTAGGCGGGGCGGGCGGAAGAGGTCCTGGGTTCCTCCGCGGTTGCGGTGAGGGTGCTCATGCGGGCCTCCCGAGGGTGTCGATGCCGGTCGTGGTGCCGTGGTACTCCACGGCATCCCTGGTCAGGTCCATGAACGCCTCCTCCAGGGACACCGTCCGCACGCTCAGCTCGAACAGCGCGATCCCGTGCTCGGCGGCCTTCAGCCCGATCTCGCGGGCGGTCAGCCCGGTCACCTGCAGCTCTTCCGAGCCGATCCGGCCGGTGACGTCGACGTCCGGCCCGGCAAGTACGTCTCGCAGCCGGGCCGGGTCCTGGGTGACCACCTTCACCGTGTCCCCGCCGGCCTCACGGATCAGGTCCGTCACGGTCGTGTCGGCCAGCAGGTGCCCGCGTCCCACGACGATCAGGTGGTCCGCCACCAGGGCCATCTCGCTCATCAGGTGGGAGGACACGAACACCGTCCGGCCCTCGTCGGCGAGCCCCTTCAGGAGGTTGCGGATCCAGAGCACCCCTTCCGGGTCCAGCCCGTTGACCGGCTCATCGAGCATCACCGTCTGCGGATCGCCGAGCAGCGCCGCCGCGATGCCCAGCCGCTGGCCCATCCCGAGAGAGAAGGCGCCGGCCCGCTTCTTCGCCACGCTGTCGAGTCCGGCGAGGCCGATGACCTCGTCGACCCGGCTGCCGGGAATGCCGTGGGTGAGCGCGAGCGCTCTGAGATGGTTGTATGCCGAGCGGCCCGGGTGGATCGACTTCGCCTCCAGGAGGGCACCGACCTCCTGGAGCGGCGCCCGGTGATGGGCGTAGGGGTGGCCGTTCACGGTGACGGAACCGCTCGTCGGGGCGTCAAGGCCGACGATCATGCGCATGGTCGTGGACTTGCCCGCGCCGTTGGGCCCCAGGAAGCCGGTCACCGTGCCGGGCTTCACGACGAAGTCCAGCCCGTCGACGGCCGTCTTCTCGCCGTACCTCTTGGTCAACCGCCGTGCGTCGATCATTCGCGTTCTCCCTGTCGGGCTCCGGCGTCCGTCACCTCGGACGCCTCACCGGCAACGGTAGGTGCCGCATCACCCGAATCCGGTGGTACTGGGAGGCTGAACCGCGGCGGGCCGGTAGTACCGCGGTACTACGTGGCCACGTGGCCCCCTGCGCTGCCTTCCGCGTTCGTTGACGTGCGGCGTGCGGCGTGCGACGGGCGGTGGACGGGCCCGAGCGGGTGAGGAACCGCAGATTGACCGCAGTCGCGCCGACTCCGGCGGGCAGCACGTGGTGGCCGCGCACGCCGCGCGTCCTTGATGGGAACGTTCCTCACTCCGCCATCGTCTACAGTTCAGTAGACCGTCTACAGGATTGTAGTCACGTGTCGGATGGGCCGTGCCGGTGTTCTGTCGCATCCCGACGGTCCGGAAGAACGATGAAGGGGCTTTCGACGATGACCACCGCCACCTACCTGTCGTCGCAGCTCGCCGTCAATGTGCTCGACGCGCGGTCGCTGCTGTCCGCGTTCGGCGTGCTGGGCGTCGGCGTGGTGCTGTTCGCCGAGACCGGACTGCTGATCGGCTTCTTCCTGCCGGGCGACTCGCTGCTGTTCACGGCCGGTCTGCTGTGCACGGGCGCCGACGACCGCGGCCTGAAGCTGTCGCTCGCCCCGCTCCTGGTCGCCGCGGCGGTGGGGGCGCTGGCCGGCTCGCAGTGCGGCTACCTCCTGGGCCGTCGAGCGGGCGGCACCCTGCTCGCCCGTAGCCGCTCGGCCCGCCTGCACGAGGGGGCGAGACGCGCGGAGGAGCTTTTGGAGCGGTACGGGTACGCGAAGGCGATCGTCCTGGCCCGCTTCGTTCCGGTGGTGCGCACGGTCCTGAATCCCATGGCGGGCGCCCTGCGGGTGCCGGTGCGGACGTTCACCGTCTGGCAGGTGACCGGAGGGCTCGTGTGGAGCCTGGGCCTCACCCTGGCGGGCTATGCGCTGGGCTCCTCCGTGCCGAACGTGGACCACTATCTGCTGCCGATCGTCGCGGTGATCGTGGCCCTGTCGCTGATTCCGGTCGCCTCCGAGGTGTACCGCTCGCGCCGGGCCGCGAAGGCGAAGGAGGCACGCGGATGATTCTCGCCCTTGACGGCTCGTCGGTCGACGGCTCGGCCTACAGCGACGTGGTGAACCTCGCCCGCCACTCCCCCGTCCGGCTGGACGACACGGTGTCGGCCTGGTCGACGTACGGGCTCGCCCTGTTCGCGGTGCTCATGGCCGTCGGCTGGTGGCACGCCCGGCGTGTCGGCGCCACCGCCTCGGTGACGGCGCTCGCCGTGCCGTTCGTCGTGGTCGTGGCCTTCGGGGTGGACGCGGTGCTGAAGCTGCTGGTGCGCGAGGACCGGCCCTGCCAGAGCCTGCGGGTGACCACGCTGGAGGCGTGTCCGGCACCCGGCGACTGGTCCTTCCCCAGCAACCACGCGGCCGTCGCCGCCGCGGCGGCCGTAGCCCTGCTGTTCGTCTCCCGCCGGCTCGGCGCCCTCGCCGCGGCGGCCGCCTGCGCGATGGCCGTCTCACGTGTCTGGGTGGGCGCGCACTACCCCCACGACGTGCTGGCAGGCGTCGTGGTGGGCGCCGTGACCGCCCTGCTCCTCATGTCGGCCCTGCGCAGGCGTGCGGAGTCCGCAGCCCTGCGGCTCGCGGCCACCCGTCTGCGTCCGCTGCTGGTGGGATCGTGAAACGCGGCGAGGTCGCCGAACTGGCCGGCAGCTGCGGCCTCGGCGCGTGGACGGCCTTCGGCGTGCTGACCATGGTCGTGGTGGGCCACCAGGGCATACCGCTGTTCGCGGACGCCGACATCCTCTCGTGGTCCGTCGGCCACCGCCCCGACGTGGCGGTGGCATTCGCCCGCGGGCTGACCGACACCGGGACCGGTGTCGTCCCGTACGCGCCGGCGGTGCTGGCCGGAATCATCGCGGGGCGCACCTCACGGCAGCGCGCACTCGCCGTCGCGCTCTGTCTGGGCTGCCTCGGGGCGGGCCAGGCGCTGCGGTACGCGGTGATGGCGCTCGTCGCCCGGCCGCGGCCACCCCTGACGGACTGGGCGACGCATGCCTCGGGATGGGCGTTCCCGTCCGGTCACACCACCACGGCGGCCCTCACCGCGGGGCTGCTGATCATCGCCGTGCGGGTGCGTGGGCCGCGCGGCACGACCCCGCTCACCCTGGTCATCGGCGGCTGGGGCGCCCTGGTCGGCCTGACCCGCGTCTACCTCGGAGTGCACTGGTTCACCGACGTCATCGGCGGCTGGCTGTTCGCCCTCGGCTGGCTGGGCCTTTACCTGTGCGCCGTGGCCCGCTGGCTCCCCGACCGATGGACCCCCGGCACGACGGACACGGACACCGGCTCGGCGCGCGAGACGGCAGAACCGACGGGCAGCACAGCCGAGACGGCAGAACCGACGGGCAGCACAGCAGGGGGCCGAACGCGCACAGCGCCCGAACAGACGGACCTGGCACGAGAGCAGAAGGAGGACCATGCGCCAGACGATCCTGGTCGTCGAGGACGATCACGCCCTGCGTGACGTGCTGATGCGCGGACTGCGCGACGAGGACTTCGACCCCGTGCCCGCACCGGACGGCGCCACCGCCCTACGACTGGCCACCCCCGACATCTCCGCCGCCGTGCTCGACATCGGGCTGCCGGACGCCGACGGCCGGGACGTGTGCCAGGCGATGCGCGCCAACGGATTCCTCTCCCCCGTCATCTTCCTGACCGCCCACCACCGGCTGGCCGACCGGCTGTCCGGGTTCTCGGCCGGAGGCGACGACTACCTGCCCAAGCCGTTCCACCTCGCCGAACTCGCGGCCCGCCTGCGGGCAGCCCTCAAACGGGCCGCACCGCCGCCTGCCGCCACAGCGGGCGACCTGGCACTGGACGCCGTGCGGCACATGGTCAGCGTCCAAGGCACCCGAGTCGACCTGACACCGACCGAGTTCCGTCTCCTGGCGGCCCTCATGGCGGCTTCCGGCGGCATCGTGCGCCGCCACGAGCTGGTCCGGGCGGCCTGGCCCGAAGGCGCCCAGGTCCACGACAACACCCTCGACCAGTATCTGACCCGCCTGCGCCGCAAGCTGCGGGCGGCGGGCAGCGAGCGGACGATCGGCACGGCCCGCGGGATCGGCCACCGGCTGTCATGAGCGGCACCCGCCACCGGCTGCGGCCCGCCGTGACCGCCTTCCTCCACCGTCTGGCGCCCCGCACGCTGCGCGGCCGTCTCTCCCTCGTGGCCCTCACCACGGCCGCGCTGCTGATGCTGGTCCTCACCGTCACCTTCAACGCCGTGGCCCGGCACCGCCTCCAGCACCAGGCGGACGACGAACTGCGCACCCGCGCCGCCGCCGTCGCGACGACCATCGACACCACCGGCACGACCGTGCGGGTCCTGGAGACCTCCAACGACGCCCTCCTCGACGCCAACGTGTGGATCTACGGCGACGGACACCTTCTGGAAGAGCCGCCGAACGCCGGTCCCCTCACCCGCGTCGCCGACGCCCTCGCCGGGCATGGCGGGCCGCGGTGCGTCACCGCCGACGTGGACAGCCCCTTCCGGCTGTGCTCACAGCGGGTGTCCTCGGACAAGAGCGGGGTTCTGGTGGTCACCGCGCTCGACCTTTCCCCCTACCGGAGTTCGGCCGACACCCTGCTCCTGGGATCGCTCGCCCTGGACGCCGTGATGCTCGCCTGCACCTATGCCCTGACCCGGCTGGCGGTGGGCCGCGCGCTGCGCCCGGTCCGCAGGATGACCGATCAGGCCACCCAGTGGAGCGCCGTCGCTTCCGAAGAACGCTTCGGCCATACGCGGCACCCGGCCGAACTCGCGCGCCTCGGTGCGTCGCTGGACGCCATACTGGACCGCATCCGCACCCTCCTGCGCCACGAGCGGCAGCTCACCGGCGAACTCTCGCACGAGCTGCGCACACCCCTGAGCCGGATCATCGCCGAACTCGACTGGTGGCGGACTCACCCCCGCACCGCCGACCAGACGCACGCCACCCACAAGGTCATCGCCGAAGCCGCCCAGTCCATGCGCACCATCTGCGACACCCTCCTCGACGACGCCCGCGGCGGCACACTCACCGCTCCCGGCACCGCCGAGGTCCTCCCCGCGCTGCGGCGCCTCACCGAAGTCCTCGACACGCCATGTCACTTGACGGTCGCTGCTGACGGCCCACCTCTGGCGGCCGGAGTCCCACCCGCCCTCCTCGAGCGCATCGTCAGCCCGCTCCTGACCAACGCCTGCCGATACGCCCGCTCCAAGATCACCGTCCGCGCCTACCGCGCAGGCGACGGCGTGCGCATCGACGTCATCGACGACGGCCCCGGCGTGCCGCCCCCGTTCACCGGACAGCTCTTCGAGCCCGGTCGGCGCGCGGATCCCGGCGACGGACACAGCGGAGCGGGCCTGGGTCTGCCGCTGGCGCGACGCCTGGCCCGCTCCGCCGGGGGCGAGGTGACGTACGACCCCGGACACACCCCCGGGGCACGGTTCGTGGTCAGCCTGCCCGCCGGGTGACCACGCCGCACTCGACGCCACCGGCGCATCATGGCGTGATGTCGCGCTGGACGTCCTTGCGGGAGACGGCCAGGTAGCCGACGAAGCCGAGGATCGCCACCGTCCAGGACAGCGTGACGGGCCCCAGGCCCAGGTCGAGTCCGCCCCTGCCGTGGCCGACGGCCATCCAGTCGGCGACAGAGGCACCGAGCGGCCGGGTGATGACGTACGCCGCCCAGAACGCGGCCACCGCGTTCAGGCTCCCCCACCGGTGGGCGACGGCCGGAACGGCGATCGCGGCGGCGTACAGGACTGCGGATCCCAGGTACCCGAGGCCGATGGTGGCGGTGAGGTCGCCCGCGGCGGTGCCCAGCGCGAACGTGGCCAGCACGGCGGCCCAGTAGAAGCTCTCGCGGCGCCGGGTGTGGATGCTGTGGATCGACAGGGTGCGCTCGACGCGGTGCCAGAGGGCGAAGACCGCCGCCAGCGCGGCCATGAAGAACGGGGTCGAGAGCGTGTACGGCACGCCGAGGCCGACGTGCAGGACGTCGGCGGCCATCGTGCCGAACACGCTGACCATGACGATCGCCGTCCAGTAGACCCAGGCCACGTACCGACGGACGGCGAACTGCACCGCGAGAGCGGCCACCAGGGCGATGCCGCCGAGGCCGACAGCGGGGACCGGGCCGAGCAGGTGGGCCAGGAAATCGGACGCCGTCTCACCCATCCCGGTGGTCAGCACCTTGATGATCCAGAAGTAGACGGTCACCTCCGGCACCTTGCTCGCCGCGTGACGGATGTGGCCCGCGGGCCGGTCGTGAGTGAGGTGATCAGTCGACATGGCAGGCACCATGACATGGCGCCCGGACCTCGCCCCAGACCCCTTTGCCAGAGTTTTGGCGCTTCCGGTACGGGAGTTTCCCCATGCCCGTCAGAGCCTGAGCACAACCTGAACACCGAAGCTTCCAGGACACAGAACCGCGAAAGCGTGATCGGGGAGTGTAACAGGCTGGTGCGCGATTGCCCGGGGCAACTTGTTCGGGCGGAGTGGCACTATCGGGCGTGCCGGGTAAGGCCGAATAGAGCGCCGGTGGGATCGCGCAAGACCACGTCTCCGTTGGCGTCCCGGCGGCGGAGAGGTGGTCCAAGCGGAGTGGCGCGTCGGTGCGGGCCGTGATGTCCTCGATGGTGACGCCGGGGGCCATTTCGACGAGTGCGAGGCCGTCGGGTGTGATGTCGAGGACGCCGAGGTCGGTGATGATGCGGTGGACGCACTGTTCGCCGGTGAGTGGGAGGGTGCACTCCTTCACGATCTTGGGGCTGCCGTCCTTTGCGGTGTGCTCCATGAGCACGATGACGCGGCGGGCGCCGTGGACGAGGTCCATGGCGCCGCCCATGCCCTTGACCATCTTGCCGGGGATCATCCAGTTGGCGAGGTCGCCGGTGGCGGAGACCTGCATGGCGCCGAGGACGGCGGTGTCGATGTGGCCGCCGCGGATCATGCCGAAGGAAAGAGCCGAGTCGAAGAAGCTCGCGCCGGGCAGGACAGTGACGGTCTCCTTGCCGGCGTTGATGAGGTCGGGGTCGACCTCATCGTCAGTCGGGTAGGGGCCGGTGCCGAGGATGCCATTTTCGGAGTGCAGGACGACGTGGACGCCGGGTGGGAGGTGGCCGGGGATGAGAGTGGGCAGGCCGATGCCGAGGTTGACGTAGGAGCCGTCGGTGAGTTCGGCGGCGGCGCGGGCGGCCATCTGGTCGCGGGTCCAGCCCAGCTGCGTATCGGGCGTGGTGGTCATGCGCGTACGGTCCTTCTCTCGATCTTCTTGTCGGCCGCCTCGGCCGAGGTCAGTTCCACCACCCGCTGGACGAAGACGCCCGGCAGGTGGACCGCCTCGGGGCTCAACTCGCCCGGTTCCACGAGTTCTTCGACCTCGGCGATGGTGATGCGGCCGGCCATGGCGGCGAGGGGGTTGAAGTTGGCGGCCGCCTTGCGGAAGACGAGGTTGCCGTGGCGGTCGCCGCGCCAGGCCCGTACGAGGGCGAAGTCGGTGGTGATGCCGTGCTCCAGGACGTAGGTACGGTCGTTGAAGTCGCGGGTCTCCTTGGGCGGGGAGGCCACGGCCACCGTGCCGTCGGCCGCGTACCGCCAAGGCAGACTGCCTTTCGCCACCTGGGTGCCCACCCCGGCCGGGGTGTAGAAGGCGGGGATGCCCGCGCCGCCGGCGCGCAGCCGCTCGGCGAGCGTGCCCTGCGGCACCAGCTCCACTTCCAACTCGCCCGACAGATACTGACGGGCGAACTCCTTGTTCTCGCCCACGTAGCTGCCCGTGACGCGGGCGATCCGGCCGTCGGCCAGCAGGACCCCGAGTCCGTGCCCGTCCACACCACAGTTGTTCGACACGACCTCCAGACCTGTCGCGCCTTGGGCGTGCACGGCTTGGATGAGTACGTCGGGGATGCCGCTGAGGCCGAAGCCGCCGACGGCCAGGGAGGCTCCGTCGGGGATGTCGGCGACCGCCTCGTCGGCGCTTGGGCGGGCCTTGTCCATGGGTGAGAGGGCCTTTCTGCTGGTTCGGGTGCCCCGGCGGCGCGGGGCGCGTGGTTCAGGTTTCCTGGCGCACGGCGTCCGAGACCGGCGCGGCGCCGCTGTGCGCGGTGAGGCCGCCGTCGGTCGGGGTCTCCAGGGTGTTCACACGGATCGTGCGGGGCCCGTGTGCACGGCCCGCCGCCCGGCGACCAGCAGCCCGAGCGCGATTGCCGCGGTGGCCAGGCCCAGCAGGCCCACGGCACCGGCCAGAGTGCCGACCACCGACTCGACGGCGAGCAGCACCAGCGGGCACACGAAACAGCCACCGAAGTAGGCAGATGTCCACAGCCCCGTGCCCCGGCCGCGGTCCTCGTACTTCAGCCGGGACATGGCACTGGTGAGGACCGCCGGCAACAGCATTCCCGTACCCAGGCAGTTGATCACTGCACCGACGACCATCAGCGGGATGCTGTCGGCGAGGAACATCACGCCGAAACCGGCCGCGCAGATGGTGAGGACGGCGGGCAGCATCGGGTCGGGGGAGCGCTTCAGCCGGGCGAAGGTGATCGCTCCGGCCACCGTGGCAGCGCTCGCGCCCGCGGTTGCCAGACCGATGACACCAGTGTTCTCCACGCCGAGGTCATCGAGCAGGTACGACATCTCCGCGGGAACGGTGTAGAAAATCATCGCCCCGAAGAAGGTCAGGGCGCAGATGCCCGTCATCTGCCGCCAAAGGAAGGGGCGATGGGCAGCCGGGAGACCTTCCACGGCTGTCTTTGTGACCTCGCCCGCCGTCGGTCTGGGCAGGGCGAAGGCCAGCATCGGGGCAAGCAGCAGGCTCACCGCGTACACCCAGAACGGGACCCGCCAGCCTGCCGCACCGGCAGCGCCGCCGAGCACGAAGAACGCCGTGGCGGACGCGGAGGCGCACATGGTCTGCAGGGCGAGGTACTTCACCCGCCGGTGACCGGAGTAGTAGTCGCCGATCAGGGTGGTGCAGCAGGTCATGATGGCAGCCTCGGTGACGCCGACCAGGGCGCGGCTGGCGATGATAGCGCCCAGCGAGTCCAGCCAGAGCGGTGCAGTGCCGAACAGCGCGTACAGGACGGTCGCCACCAGGAGCAGACGCTTGCGGCCCACGCGGTCCACGATCACACCGGCGAACGGCGCCAGCAGCGCCAGCGCCAGCGCCGGAATGGTCAGCGCCAGAGGGACGAGCGCCTTGGCGCCGGTGGTCGAGGCGAAGTGGTCCTGCATCCTCGGCAGCACAGGAGCGATCAGTACCGCCCCCAGCACGGGCAGACAACTGCCCGCCATCAGCGCGCTCACCCGTAGCAGGTGTGCCGGGCCCGACACACTCACGGACGGCAGGGCGGACTCGTCGATCGCGGCGGAGGGCAAGGGAACGGAAGCAGTCATGGCAACTCCTGGGGACGGTGTGTGGAGTGGGCATGCCGTACAGGCGCCAACGGCGCTCGTATGCCGGGAGGACGTCACGCCGACGCAGAACGGGGACGCGGCGTGCAGGTGGGACGACTATGCGGCCTCGGGGGCCCGCCGCCCACCCTCCGTGCGATCGGTATGCCGGATCCGGCTCATCCGCGCGACCGATGCGGTGTCGTGGCTGAGCAGGGCGGGTGTGACGTCGGAGTCCGGTCCGTTCAGGGTCGGCTTCGGGGACGTCGGCGTCCGGTCGGGAGGGGTACCGGCTCCGGGCCGGGGATGACGGTGTTGCGGACGGAGCCGAGGACGTCCGCGGTGAGGGCGACGGTGTCGCCCGGCTTCAGCGGCGGCGGGATCCGCTCCCCTCGGAGACCCCACAGTTCGGCCAGGCAGCCGCCGTTGCCGCAGGTGCCCGAGCCGAGCACGTCGCCGGGGCGGACGACGGTACCGCGCGAGGCGTAGGCGATCATCTCCTCGAAGGTCCAGCTCATGTTGGACAGCAGGTCCTTGCCGACGACCACGCCGTTGATCTCCGAGGTCAGTGCGAGGCGCAGGAAGCCGTCGGCGTCCCGGTACGGCTCCAGCTCGTCCGGGGTCACGAGGTGGGGGCCGAGGGTGGTGGCGGTGTCCTTGCCCTTGCAGGGGCCGAGTCCGACCTGCATTTCGCGGATCTGGAGGTCGCGGGCCGACCAGTCGTTGAACAGGGTGTATCCGGCGATGTGGTCGCGCGCTTGCTCGGGCGTCAGGTCGCGGCCCTCGCGGCCGATGACGACCGCGACCTCGAGTTCGAAGTCCAGCACCTTGCTGCCGGGGGGATACGGGACGTCGTCGTGCGCGCCGATCAGGGCTTGGGGGTTGGTGAAGTAGAAGGTGGGTGCGTCGTACCACGCCTCGGGTACGCCGCGGTCCCCGGAGCGCCGTACGCCCTCGATGTGCTCTTCGAAGGTGTAGAAGTCGCGCACGGACGGCGGTTCCAGGGGCGGGAGCAGCCGTACGGCGTCCAGCGGGACCGGGTCCGCGGTGGGTGGGAGGTCCGTTGCCGCTCGCGGGAGGCCGGAGCAGATCAGGTCGAGCAGTGTCGTGCCGTCGGGGAAGGGACGTATGGCGGCACCGTCCATCACGCCGCAGTGGCGGCGGCCCTGATACTCGTACGTGGCGAAGCGCATGGGGGCTCCAGAGGGCTGGGCCGGGGTCACGGCGGGCACTCAGGGCGATGAGCGGGGCATCGCCGTGCCCCCGGAGTAGGGAGGATCAGACCGGCGGGGCGATGAAGCAGCCGCGGTCGGGGTCGTTGAAGGACTCCTTGGCGACCAGTTCGTTCACGGGGTTGGCCGTGCCCCACTGGTCGGAGACCTCGTCGGTGGAGAAGTCGTAGACGTGGGGGTGCCAGGTGTCCTCGTCCAACTGCTCCAGTTCGGTGGTGTACTCGACGGTGTTGCCGTGCGGGTCGTGGAAGTAGGAGAAGGTGTTGTCGCCCGCGTAGTGGCGGCCGGGGCCCCATACCTTGTGCACCCCGGCGCGCAGCAGTCGGCCGGTGCCGCGCATGTACTCGTCGATGCCGCGCATCTCGAAGGAGATGTGGTGCAGGGCGGTGTGCGGGCCCTGGGCGATGGCCATGGAGTGGTGCTGGGAGCTGATCCGCATGAAGTGCATGGCCTCGCCCATCCTGGGGTGCCAGAGGGTGTCGGAGAGCCGAAAGCCGAGGTGGCGCTCGTACCACTCCTTGGTGGCGTTGAGATCGGGGGAGTTGATGACGACGTGCGACAGCTTGACCGGGATCGACTCCTTCTCCTCGATCTTGCGGTGCTGTCGTACGGTGACGTCCGCGGAGACCTCGATGGTGCGCCCGTCGATGTCGAAGAAGCGGAAGCCGTAGCCGCCTCCGGGTGTGTCGACCTTGCCCGGCTGGGAGATCAACTGCACTCCTCCGGCGAGGAGTTGTTCAGCGAGGGTATCGACGTCGGCCGGGGTGGCGGCGCCGTAGGAGATGAGGTCGAGGCGCTTCTCCTCATCCTTGCGCAGCCGCACGATGTACTGCTCGGGGCTGCCCTCGGCAGCGAGGAAGGAGACGCCGGAGTCCTCGGCGATCTTGGTCAGGCCCCAGATGCCGGCGTAGAAGTCGAGTTGTTTGTCGTAGTCGGGAACGGCGAGGTCGACATGCCTCAGGTGGGTGAGCAGACGCTCGGTCATGAGTGGGGCTCCTGTTCGAGTGGCCTCAGGTGAGGCGCAGCAGCGATGCCGCGTTGGCACCACGAATGGCGTGGAAGTCGGGGTCGGGCAGGTGAGCGGCTCGCAGGGCGGCCAGTGGGTCGTCGGCCCCCATGTCGAAGGGGAAGTCGGAACCGAGCAGCACCCGGTCGGTGCCCGCGATCCGGATCAGCTCGCGCAGGACGGACGGGTCGTGGACGAGCGAGTCGAAGTACAGCCGCTTGAGGTAGCTGCTGGGTGGGTGGGCGCAGCCCTTGGCATCGGGACGGACCCGCCAGGCGTGGTCGGAGCGGCCGATGTGGGTGGGAAGATAGCCGCCCCCGTGCGCGGCTATCAGCTTCAGCTCCGGGTGCCGGTCCAGGACACCGGAGAAGATCAGGTGGGAGAGCGCGACGGCGTTCTCGGTGGGCTGGCCGACGGTGTTGGACAGGTACCACTGGTCCAGGCGTTCGTCGAGGGTGCAGCCGTAGGGGTGCAGGAACAGCACCGCCCCGGTCTCCTCGGCGCGGCTCCAGAAGGGTTCGTATGCGGGGTCCGACAGTTCGCGGCCGGGTGCGTGCGAGGAGATCTCGATACCCGACAGGTCCTGTTCCAAGGCGTGTTCGAGAGCCTCGACGGCCAGGTGAGGGTGCTGGAGCGGGACCAGCCCGAGGCCGCGCAGCCGCTCCGGTGCCTGCGCGCAGTGTGCCGCGACACCGGTGTTGGCCAGCTCCCACACGGTGCGCGCCAGCTCCTCGTCCGCCCAGTAGTGGTAGTCGGGGACGGGAGACACGAGCTGTATGTCGACACCGCAGGCGTCCATCGCGGCCAGGCGGGCTTTGGCGTCGGCCAGCATGGGGATGCGTTCACGGATCATGGGTCCACTGACGGCCTGGGCCTTTGGGCCGTTGCGGCGGGCCTCCAGAGCGCGTGCGGCGGCGCGTTCCGGCCACCCGGCGACGGCCTCCTCCAGCTCGGGGAGTACGACGTGGGCGTGGACGTCGACGGTCGGCGTTGTCACGGCAGTTCCGTCAGCATGGTCATCGTGCGGCCGATCAAACCGGGCACGTCGGCGTCGCGTACCCCGTCCAGCTGCCACTGGCAGATCTGGACGGCGCCGTCCACGACCAGCCGGACCCTGGGGATGCGCCGCTCGTAGTAGGCCGTGAGCAGTTCGTCGTTCCAGTCGTCGTGGTCGGCGAGCAGCTCCGCCAGGACCAGGGCGTCCTCCAGGGACATCGCGGCGCCCTGGGCGAGAGTAGGCGGGCAGCTGTGCGCGGTGTCGCCGACGAGCACGACGCGGCCGCGGTGCCAGGAGCCCTCGACCAGGTGCCGGGTGAACACCGTGTAGTTGACTTTCTTCGGATCGGTGATGGACGCGCGGATCTCGTCCCAGGCACCGCCGTACGGCTCGGCGAGACGGCGCATCTCCTCGGCGTAGGCGTCGGGGACGAGGCTCGCGCGGTCCCGCTGAGGTTCCACCAGGTACGCGTAGAGGGAGTCCGGGCCGGTGGGACAGTAACCGGCGATGTAACAGGGTCCGCCGTAAGCGAGATCAGTGCGCTCGACACGTGCGGGACGAGGTGCGCAGACACGCCAGATCCCCATGCCGACGGGTTCGGGCCGCTCGATCATGCCGATCATGGCGCGGGTCGCGGAGTGCAGTCCGTCGGCGGCGACGACCAGGTCGTACCGGCCCGACGTGCCGTCGCTGAAGGTGACGTCGACACCTGCGGCGTCCTGTTCCAGCTGCTGGACGGTGGTGCCCAGCCGGACCCGGGCACCGGATCTTTGGACCGCGTCGATGAGGATGCGCTGGAGGTCCGCCCGTTGCATGCCGACAACCGCAGGCAGGTCCGGTCCGCCAGTGTGGTGATGCGCGTCGACGTGCAGCACCGTCCCGTCGGGAGCGGTGATGCCGAGCGCGTCGAACCCGAAGCCGTGCTTCTCGACCTCCTCCCACACGCCGATCTCGCGCAGGACGCGCAGGGCGTTGCCTTGAGTGGTGATGCCGGAGCCGTGGACGTTCTAGTCGGCCTGGGCTTCGACGAGGTCGACGTCGATGCCGGCTTTGCGGAGCAGGACGGTCAGGCCGTTTCCTGCGGTGCCGCCGCCGACGACGAGGACGGTGCGAGTGTCGGTCATGGGAACTCCCTTGTTCCTCTGGCTGTGCGATCCAGCTACTTCACGGCGATCGGGCCGATGCGCTACTTGACGGCGATGGGGTTGACGGGTGAGCCGACGGCTCCGGTGATGGGCAGGGGCGCGGCGGTGAGCCAGAACTCGTACACGCTGTCGGCCGCGCAGTCCTCGGCGAGGGCGTCGAGGTCCCACATCTCGCCGATCAGAAGGCCCATGTTGGGGATGACGACCTGGTGCAGCGGTTGGAAGGCGTTCTCGAACTCGTTGGGCCGGACCTCGAATCCCCAGGTGTCGGTGGCGATCGCGGCGATCTCGGTCCGGTGCAGCCAGCCGGCGGTGGTGAAGGACAGGCCGGGTGCGTCACCGCCCGCGTATTCGCCCCAGCCCTCGCGCCGGACCCGGGCCAGCTGCCCGGTGCGCACGAGGACGATGTCACCCCGGCCGACGATGACGCCGTGTGCCTCGGCCGTGGCGGTCAGGTGCTCCTCGGTGATGGCGAAACCGTCGGGCAGTTCGCCGTCGACGCCGATGGCCCGTCCCACGTCGAGGAGGACGCCGCGCCCGGCGACGTGCGGGGCCATGTGCTCGATGCCGGTGACGAGGTCACCGTCGGAGGTGACGACCTTGTCGGCCCGCCGCCCGTTCCAGGCGAAGCCGTGGTCGAAGACGTGGCCGAGTCCGTCCCACTGGGTGGAACACTGCAGCGGCATCGTGATGAGGTCGTCGGCGCCGCCGATGCCGTGCGGGGTGCCCTGGTTGCCGAGCGCCGCGTCGGCCCCGGTCATCAGCATGGTGTGGATGGGGTTGGTGCGCCTGAGCCAGCCTCTCTGCGGTCCGTTCATGTCGAAGCGCTGTGAGAGAGAGAAACTCACCCCGCGTCGGCCCAGGGCCATGCCCTCGCGGCGTTTCGCCTCGTCGAGGAAGTTCAGGGTGCCGAGAACGTCGTCCTCTCCCCAGCGTCCCCAGTTCGAGTACGCCTTCGCGGCCTCGGCGATCGCGCCCTCGGGGTCCCGCCGGTCCAGCCTCATGCCGGTGTCTCCGCCACACAGCGGGTGCGCTGCACACCGAGCCCGGTGATGGATCCCTCCATGACGTCACCGTCGCGCAGCAGGCGTCCCCAGTGGATGCCGTTGCCGGCCGGACTGCCCGTGAGCACCAGGTCACCGGGCAGGAGCCGGGAGGTCTGGGAGATGTACGACACCAGCCGTGCGATGTCGAAGAGCATGTCCTTGGTGGACTCGTCCTGCATGGTGTCGCCGTTCAGCTTCAGCGTGACCCGCAGGTCACCGGGGTCCGCGATTGACTCGGCGGGGACGATCCAGGGGCCGAGCGGGGTGAAGCCGGGAGCGTTCTTGCTGTGCAGCCAGTCGGTGCCGATGCCGGGCATGTCCTGGCGGAAGACGGTGGCGCGGTCGGTGAGGTCGTTGGCGATGGTGTAGCCGGCGACGTACTCCAGCGCCTCCTCCACAAAGACCTGGTGGGTGGGCTTGGCGATCACGGCCGCCAGCTCCAGTTCCCAGTCGGGCTGTGCGGCCCATGCGGGGAGTACCACGTCGTCGTACGGGCCGGTGATCGCGCTCGGCAGACCGATGAACACGTAGGGCAGGTCCTCGCGCGCTCGCCGGTCCATGACCTCCGCGAACTCCGTCCGCGCCTCCTCGACCGTGCGGGGGTCTTCGGGGGCGCGGTGGGCGACGGCCAGGTCGATGACGTGCTGCCGGTAGTTGGCGCCGGACTGGAACACTTGCCGTGGCTCCACCGGGGCATGTACCCGCAGGCCGTCGAGCGGCAGCCAGTCGTCGGTCGTGTCCGCGGCCAGAGTGCGCAGACGGGGCAGCACCTCGTCCCAGCCCTCCAGCAGCCTGCGCACGGTGAGCTCCGGCGCGCCCAGAGCGGCACGCAGGTCAAGCACGCGGCGGCCCGGCACGACCAGAGCGGGGAACGGATCCCGGCCTGGTGCGCTGACGGTGCCGAGGGCGAAGGGGCCGGAGAAGGTCGGTGAATCAACATCACGTTTCACGGATGTGTCCTCTCGGTGGCGGTGCGACTAATCTGGCCGCACCGCATCTGATTGGGGAAATCGATTCGCCGGATGAAGCTCATCGGCGGCACCGATGAGCTTCTTGTCTCGTCTCTCGTCTTGCGGCGGGTGACCAGCCCTCGGGAGCGCCATGCACCTGGCCAGCCTTGACCTCAATCTCCTGGTTGCTCTGCGCGCTCTGCTGGAGGAACGCAACGTCACCAAGGCCGGGCAGCGCATCGGGCTCAGCCAGCCCGCGATGAGCGGCGCCCTCGCGCGACTGCGCCGGCATTTCGACGACGAGCTCCTCTTCAGGACTGGCAACAGCTACGAGCTGACCGCCCTCGGCCAGGCGTTGCTGGACCGGACGGCCAGGGCCTGCGACATGGCGGAACGGGTCTTCAGCAGCCAGGCCGAATTCGACCCGGCCGAGGACCGCCACGAGTTCAAGATCATCATTTCGGACTACGCGGTGACGGTCTTCGGCACCGAACTGACCCGCACCATTCACGCGGAGGCGCCCGGGGTCCGGCTCCATTTCGAGCTGACTCCCGCCACGGTCACCGAGGAGACGGCCGCGCTGCTGAGCACCACCGACGGGATGCTGCTGCCGCACGGCTTCATCAGCGGTTACCCGGCGGTCGAGGTCTTCCAGGACCGCTGGGTCTTCGTGGTCTCACAGGACAATGCGGAGGTGGGCGACGAGCTCACGCCGGACGACCTGAGCCGGCTGCCCTGGGTGACGTACCGGCGGCTGTACGACACACCGTCGACGCGGCAGCTGAGCATGCTCGGCATCGAGCCCCGCTCTGAGGTCTCCGCCGACACCTTCCAGGCACTGTGCTTCCTCGTCGCCGGAACCGGGAGAATCGCTCTCGTCCAGGCCAGGCTCGCCGAGCGGCTGCGGGACGCCGCAGGCATTCGGATCATGGAGCCGCCGTGCGGCGCCATGCCCCTCCACGAAGCTCTCTGGTGGCACCCCGTCCACACCCACGACGCGGCGCACACGTGGCTTCGCGAGACCATCGCGCGGGTCGCGAAACGGATGGCAGAGCGCTCACCGGAGGGGTGACCGAGTTTTCCCTCAGGGCGCTGACGGCCTCGGCTCGCCTTCCTCACCTGCGAAAACGCGGAGCTGCAGGGCGAGCGTGGAGTAGTAGCCCACCAGGGTCGTCAGCTCGAACAGGCCGCGCTCGCCGATCGCCGACACGGCCGTGCCGTACTCGTCGTCACCCAGGTTGCCGGACCGCAGCAGGGCGGCCGTGGTCTGCAGCGCGATGGTCTCGTCGGGATCGGTGGGGGTCGGCAGCGCACCGGAGCGCAGGGAGCCGAGCTCCTCCTCGGTCAGACCGCAGGCACGCCCCACGGCCTCGTGCGCCTCTCGTTCGAAAGCGCTGCCCCAGTGAGCGGCGACGAGGAGCACGGCCATCTCCCGGACACGGTCGCTGAGCGAGGACTGGTAGCGCACCGCCGCACCCACGGTCTGCAGAGCGGCGCCGATCGGAGGGCTGAGAAGCATCGCGTTGAACGGTCCCCGAAGCCGTCCTTCGCTGTCGGTGAGGGCGAACAGCTGGGGACCGGCGGCGCGTGGGCCTCCGGAGATGGCCTGGTAGACCGCGGCCTGCTCCTCGTTCAGACCGCCGGGGAGAAAACCCGCAAGGCGCGCGACCATCGTCGCTCCTTTCGTTCGACGACGGGGAACTATAGCCCGCTGCAGCCGGCGCGCCTCACGCAGCGATTCCGTCAGCCCTCGCGGCGCAGGACGGCCGGCGTCGTGCCGAGTTGGGCACGGATCACTCGGGTCAGGTGCTCCTGGTGGGAGAAGCCGCATGCCGCCGCCACCTGCGCGATGGGCATGGAACCCGCGCGCAGCAGGCGGGCGGCCTGCTCCACGCGCAGGCGCACGAGGTACCGGTGGGGAGGACACCCGACGCGGGCCTTGAAACGCCGGGCGAACTGGCTGACGCCGAGACCCGCGGCCGAGGCGAGGTCCTCCAATGCCAGCGGCTCGGAAAGCCGGGCGTCGATGAGTTCCCGAACGGCCGCGAACTGCCGGTCGGTGAGCCCTGCCTGCCGCCCCGCGCCCGCTCGTCGACCCGTTGCCGCACGTTGTGGCGACGGGCCAGCTGGGCCGCGGTCATGAGCGCGAGCTGATCCGCGTAGGTGCCGGCACTGGGCTCCCAGCGCCGTACGACACCGTCCAGGCCAGAACCAGCTGCTGCAGGAGCGGATCCGTGGTGCCGAACTCCTCCTCCAGCCGTACCGGCCGGACACCATCTGCGGTCGCTTGGAGGGCCGCGTCCGACAGGTAGACATGCACGGTGTTCAGGTAGCCGCCGAGTTCCACGTCCAGCTCCGTCTCGGCCGGATGCAGGAACAGACCGCCGGGTGGCACCTGCCGCGCGGCCGTCAACCCGCGGCGTCCCCTGCGGACGGTGACCGGCCCGTCCAGATGCAGGATCACCAGGTGGCTGCCGGCTCCCTGAAAGGCATCCCGGTACGGCAGTTCCCGCTGCGTTGACACATACAGCCTCTCCCAGCCGAGACCCGCACTCGTGCGGACGGGATGCACCCCTGGCCGAACCAGTATTCCGTGGGTGTCACCGAGTCACATCTCGCTCATGCGGCCCTCCTTCGCGGCACAGTGTTGCTGCCTTCCGTACGAGCGGGCAAGCACGGACCAGGCGGCGGCCGACGCCGTTTCTGTGCAGAGCGATGCCGAGATTGTGCAGGAACGCCGGTGCACGGCCTCGAATACTGCGACAGACCCCCTGACCCCCGTGGCACGGAGAGCAGCTTCATGAGGAGTTTTGTGCACACGGCCAGCCCGAGCCGGGTGGTCTTCGGCGCGGGAACGCTCCCGCAGGTCCACGATGAGGCCGAACGGCTCGGTGGGTCCCGGGTACTGCTCCTCTCCGACGGATCACCGGTCCTGCGCAAGGACACCGAACGGCTCCGTGAAGTCCTGGGCGACCTGGTGGTGGCCGAGTTCGATGGCGCGGCCATGCACACCCCCGTCGAGGTGACCGAGCAGGCCCTGGGCCTCCTGCGCGACCAGCGGGTGGACTGCCTCGTGGCCATCGGCGGCGGCTCGACGACCGGCCTCGCGAAGGCGCTGGCGGTCCGCACGGACCTGCCTCAGATCATCGTGCCGACCACCTATGCCGGTTCCGAGGTCACCCCCGTGCTCGGCGAGACGGTGGACGGCCGCAAGGTCACCCGGTCCTCACCCGCGATCCTGCCGGAAACGGTCGTCTACGACGTCGAGCTCACCCTCGGTCTCCCCGTCGCCATGTCCGTGACCAGTGGCATCAACGCGCTGGCCCACGCCGTGGAAGCCCTCTACTCGCCGGACGCCGATCCCGTCACCGACGCCATGGCCCTGGAAGCGGTCGCCGCCATCGGCCGAGCCCTCCCCGCCCTCCACGACAGTCCCTCGGACGTGAAGGCACGGGCGGATCTGCTGCAGGCGGCATGGCTGTCCGGCAGCTGCCTCGGCGCCGTCGGCATGGGACTGCACCACAAGCTCTGTCACACGCTGGGCGGCACCTTCGGCCTGCCGCACGCCGAGACCCACACCGTGATCCTCCCGCATGCCATGGCGTACAACGCGCCCGCCGCTGAACAGACGATGGAACGCATCGCGCGCGCCTTGGGCGTGCCCGACGCCCCCACCGGCGTCTTCGACCTGATCCGCGGGGTCGGCGGCCCGACGTCGCTGCGCGATCTCGGCATGGCCGAGGCCGACCTGGACCGCGCGGCGGAACTGGCCACCGTAATGAAATCCGCTCCCCATCTCCGCAGGTGAGGGTCGTCCCATGCGGCAGTACCAGGTGAAAACGATCAGCTCTCTCGAGCGCGGGGTCTGGCAGCGGCTCGCGACCGGGCTTTCGTCGCGAGCCTCAGACCCCGGAGGGCCCCGTACAACGACGCCGAGTGGCTCGTCGAGCTGGCGTCGTCGGTCATGGAGGAGCTGTGAGCGTGCGTGATGTGGCCGTTCGTGCTGACCGTTCCCCGGCTGGACTACATGGAGACGATCGACACCAACAGCCCAAGGCGTACTTCGACGAGGTGGTCCCCGTCGCGCCCATCGGTTTCCGTTCGCACATGCTGCTCGGCGCATCGGGCCGGTCCTACATCGCCTTCTGCGCAGAGCGGGAGCGGGAGGGCGGTCCTGCGCCGCCTGCGCAAGACGGTCATGTCCGCGCAGGAAGTGACGCGGCGCCACCTGGACGACCTGCGAGCCGCGGTGCACCGGATCGAAGAGCGGGCTTCGGCGGCCGTCCCGCAACGACACGGGCCCGGCGGCGACGAGATCTGACGACGAGGAAAAAGACCACACGCCGTCTTCCAGTCTCTTCACCAGCCACCGGAAAGGCTATGCGCCAGGCTGGTTCAGCACGATGCTCCAGCGGTTGTCGGCCGTGCCGTCGTCCGCGTCCTGGACCGCGAACGCGCCGACGGCGGTGGAGTTGCCCGCGATGGCGAGCAGCTTGCCGCTGTTCACGTTGCGGATCTTGTAGGTCCCGTCGCCCTGGTCGAGCAGGGTCCATTTGTGGTCGGCCGTGCCGTTGTCCGACCACTGCAGAACGGTCGCGCCGTCTGCCGTGTCCATGTTCAGGACGCCGAGCACCTTGCCGCTGTTGGCGTTGCGGAAGCGGACCGCGCTTCCATCAGTGATCATTTCCCAGTTGTGGTCGGCGGTGCCGTTGTCCGTCCATTGCAGAGCGCGGCTGCCGTTGGACGTGGACATGTTCTGAATACCCAGCAGGAGACCGCTGCTCGCGTTGACGAGACGGACGGTGTTGCCGGTGGTGTTCCAGTAGACGGTGTAGTTGAAGCCGTGCGCGTCGTAGAACGGGCCCAGGTTGACGGTGGAGCCGCTGGAGGTGGCGGTGAAGGCGAGTGAACTGCTGCTGGTCCGTTTGATCGAGGACGTGGTCAGCGCAGGGAGGGCACTGAGCGTGGAGTCACCGTAGGTGCCCGCGAGGACCACGGGGCCGTAGGTGATCGCGGCGACGTTGGCGTTGTCGTTGGCCGGTCGGATGCCGATCCGCATGGGCAGGCGGACGGTGACCGTGTCACCGGAGGTCCACGAGCGGTTCAGGGTGGCGTAACTGCCGGGCGTGGTGGTGATGTTCTGCGCGACGCCGTTGACGCTGATGGTGGCCCCGGTGGTCCAGCTCGGTATACGGATGCGCATCGCCCATGTTCCGCTGACGCTGCCGGTGACCTGAAGGGTCGTCGTGTCGCTGACAGGGAAGGTCGTCGTCTGGGTGACGGTGATGCCGCGCTCCGTCCAGGTGAGCACCGACGGCACGAACAGGTTCACGGTCAGCGTGGTGTCGTTGTGGAAGTAGATGGAGTCCATCAGCCGGGTGTGCATCTCCAGGCCCGTGCCCTGGCAGCACCAGAAGGTGCCGTAGTCGGTGCTCCAGGTGCCGCCGCCCAACGCCGGGCCCACCCCGCGTCGGCCTCCCGGCTTGAGGGGGGTGAAGTAGGTGACGTGGCCGTGGTCGTCGGCCGGGTTCTGCTGGCCGATGATCTGGTTCAGCCACGCCCGCTCGTAGTAGTCGAACAGTGCGACGCGGTTCGGGTCCAGCGTGAACAGTTCCCGGGTGAGGGTGAGCATGTTGATGGTGTTGCAGCTTTCGCATGTGTCGTTGGTCAGGTAGCCGGCGATGGCGTTCGGGGCGCGGAAGTGCTCCGCCTGGCTGTTGCCGCCGATGGCGTAGGTGTGCGCGTTGACGGTGATGTTCCAGGCGTTGGTGGCGATGTCCCGGTAGCGGGTGGTGCCGGTCGCCTTGTACTCGCGGGCGGCCCCGATCCACTTGGGGACCTGGGTGTTGGCGTGAATTCCGTTGAGCTGGTCCTGGTTGGCCGCCAGCGGGTCGAACACCGCGGCGTGGTCGAACCGCTGGGCGACGGTGAGCCACCGCGCGTCGCCCGTCTGCTGGTACAGATCGGTCAGCACGGCGTTCATGCCGCCGAACTCGACGCGCAGCATGGTCTGCATCTGCTGGGTGGTCAGCCGGCCGGTGCGCCAGTCGACCCATCCGGCCAGGGCGAGGAGCACGTCCCGGGCTTGTGTGCTGCCGATGTGGCGCCATACGTCCAGCAGGCCGGTGAGGGTCTTGTGGATGGTGTAGTACAGCACCTCGCCACTGGTTCCCTGCTCGAGAGCAGTGAAGTTGGACTCGGGGTAACCGGAGAGGTACCCGGGGTTGAAACCGGCGGCACTGTTGTTGGCCTGGCACTTGGCCAACTCCGCGACCATGTAGGTGGCCTTGTCCCGGCAGGTGGTGTCCCCGGTCACGGCGTACGACTGTGCCCATGCCGTCAGGAAGTGTCCCTGGATGTGGGTGCGGAAGCCGAAGTTCGGCGCGTCCCAGCCGCCGTTGGCGGTCGCGCCGTTGGTGGACAGCTTGTGGGTGGCACGGAAGTTGTACAGCAGCCGGTCGACATCGATGAACCGCAGGTAGTTCTGGGTGCGGTTCTGGTTGTCCAGCCACCGGCTCGCGGTGAGTCGGACCTGGCCGAGTTCGAAGGGGTGCGCCACGACCCCGATGTCGGTCCTCGCGGGGGCGATGGCCGCTCGGGCGGACGACGCGCCGAGGAAGGTTCCGGTGGCAGAGGCGGCCACGGTGGCCCCGGCCAGTTGCAGGAGACGACGTCTGCTGACGGAGGAAGACATCTCGAGCCTTTCGATACGGCAGAGCGACTGGTTGGACTTCTGATGTGCTGGCTCACACGTCCGACGGTCGGGCGTGGCGCGTCACGGGCTTGTGTGCTGCCGACGCGGCGCCCTACGGCCGACAGGCCGACGACATCTGCCCCATGCGGTTCGACTTTTCAAACGTCGTTCGAAATATGGAACACAGCTCTTCGCTGGCACATTGGATGGATTAAGGGGTATGGACACTGCTCGTGTCCAGCCGTGTGAACAAATTCTTTCCGGCTGTCGGGTCGTCCCGCAGTGCCGCGGCCACGTGCTGCGGGGGCGCCGTTCCACGCCCCGGTACACGATGACCTGCGGACACGCCATGTAGCCCCTCTGCGCATGCGGGTCGGCGGTCAGCTTCGCGCACCCGGCGGTGCAGAGCGCGGCGCCGGCCTCCACTTTGACGACCATGCGGGCGAGGTCGGCGCCGGTGTGGGGGAGGCCGTGGTGCGCGAAAGCTCCGCCCGCGGCCACCGAGGGGGTGGCGACGCCGGCGAGACCCACGGCCGCGGCGCCCGTGGCCTCGAGCAGGGTGCGCCGAGTGATCTGTCGTGTCGCGTACATGTACAGGAGACGGGGGGACGACGGGGCAATAACAGAAACCGGGGGACCTTGTGCAGTTGATTGCCTGACAGGGTTGAGCGCTGCGATGTGGCTGGTGATCGAGGGTGCGGCCGGCAGCGGGTGCGGTGTGCTGGGGGTTGCGCGGGCGAGGGATGTTGCTGGATGCGCGGGAGCGGAGGCGGCCGCTCGCTGCCTCCTTGAGGACCCCGTCGTCCCCCCAGAAGCGGACGGGGCTTATCTCGTACGAGCCGGGCCGGGGGCCGGGTGAGGGCCGGATCGCTCATCTGTACGTTCGGCGGATCGGATGTGTCGGATGTATTGACGCGCCCTCTTTTCCGGATCTAGCCTCTGCCCGATTTCACGAACAGCGTTCGATATGTCGTCCAACACGCCTGATCGAATAGTGAGTTGGCCATGAAGGCTTCCGTCCGAAGTGCCGCCCACCTGAAACGCCTGCACGGGCGCTGAGAGGCGCAGACGCCCGGCTCTTGTCGCGACCGCCCCACCCGGGCGGACGCGCGTGCTCGCGCGCCCTGACCCGCCGTCACCACGGTGTCCTGGGCGAAGCGGCCAAACCCCGTCGTTCGGATCCGTCCTTCCGGCTCGCGCGGTTGCCGGGTCCTCTCCCGCCCGTTCCGAGACCAGTTCCCCCCGCCCACCCCCGCTCCCCCTTCGCCCGGCGGTGGCACCCGCACACGACAGGAGATCCGATGTCTGCGCTCCGCGTTCGGCTGACGGTGATATTGCTCGCCGTCTGTCTCCTCTTCACAGGGCAAGCCCTGACCACGCCCCAGCGGGCGGCCGCCGCCGACCCCGGCTATCTGATGGTGCATTTCACCGGCGATTCCGCGACCGGTCAGATGCTGTACCTCGCTCACAGCACGGACGGCCTGCACTGGAACGACCTCAACGGCGGAGCACCGATCCTCAACTCCATGATCGGCACGAAAGGCGTGCGCGACCCCGCACTGGTGCGCTCTCCTGACGGGAGCAAGTACTGGATCATCGCGACCGACCTGTGCATCCGCTGCGGCTCGACGTACACCAACGGCAGCCCCAACTTCGTGGTGTGGGAGTCGACCGACCTGGTGACCTGGTCGAAGCCGTGGCTGCTCGGCGCCGCCGGACTGATCCCCGGCGGAAAGAACGCGTGGGCGCCGGAGGCGATCTGGAACCCCGAGACCAACGACTACGTCCTGTACTGGGCGACGAACGCCACGGTGAACGGCATCTTCAAGTACCGCATCTACTCCGCCCGCACCAAGGACTTCCGCACCATCACCACCCCGCAGATCTGGATCGACCCCCCCGGCAGCACGCCGGTCGTCGACACCCAGATGACGGAGGTGCCCGGCACCAGCCCCTACCGCTACCTGAGAGTCTCCGGCGACGGCCAGAACAACGTCGAGGGCAGCAACTCGATCCTGGGGACGTGGACCAACCTCGGCAACCTCTCCAGCATCGGCCTCACCGGCAATGTGGTCGAAGGCCCGGTCTGGATGAAGTTCAGGGACCGCAACGAGTGGGCCCTCTACATCGACTACAACAATCCGCAGGGCGTACGTGAATACCGGCCGATCCTGACGACCAACCCGTTCGACGTCAGCACCTACCGGCTTCAGGATGCGACCAGCTACGACATGGGCGGCACCCCGAAGCGGCACGGCGCGATCATGACCCTCACGGCCGCCGAGGAGAGCCGCGTGCTCGCCCGCTGGCCCAACACCCCCGCCCAGCGGCTCCAGTCGTACAACTTCCAGGACCGGTACGTGCGCCAGATCAACTTCGACGTGCGCATCGACCCGAACGTCAGCCCCGTCGAGGACTCCCAGTTCCGGATCAGGCCCGGCCTGGCCGGCACCGGCACCGTCTCCTTCGAGTCGGTGAACCACCCCGGCTACTTCCTGCGGCACGCCAACTACGACTTCCAGCTCGCCCTCTACGACGGCAGCAGCCAGTTCGCCGCGGACGCCACCTTCCGCAAAGTCGCCGGCCTCGCCGACTCCACCTGGTCGTCGTTCCAGTCGTACAACCACCCCGACCGCTACATCCGCCACTACGCCTACTACCTGAAGCTCGACCCGATCACCACCACGACGGGGCGCAGCGACGCGACCTTCGGCGTGACGAGCTGACCCGACCGTCTCACCGTGAGGCCTCACCGTGAGCGCTCTGCGGAGTCCGCCGCTCCGGCGGCGGACCCCCACACTCCGGGGACGGCGACCGCCGCCTTGGCCGGCCCCCGGAGCTACCGCCCGGGCCGGGCTGCCGCCGTGATGGCGGCACCCGGGAGTTCCATCACCTCCCGCTCCACTCTGCGTAGGAGTCCTTCGTGATCAAGAAACAGTGGATGCGCGGCGTCAGACGCGCGCTGCTCGCGGCCGGTGCCACCGCCGCGCTCGCCGCCGGTCTGCTCACCGCCACGGCCACCACCTCGCAGGCCGCCACCCAGGGGCCGTGCGACATCTACGCCGCGGGCAACACCCCCTGCGTCGCGGCACACAGCACCACCCGCGCCCTGTACGGGGCGTACAACGGCCCGCTGTACCAGGTCAAGCGTGCCTCCGACAACGCGACCAAGGACATCGGCCTGCTGAGCGCCGGCGGATACGCCGACGCCGCGCAGCAGGACTCCTTCTGCGCGAACACCAGCTGCGTCATCACGGTCATCTACGACCAGTCCCCCAAGGGCAACAACCTCACCCAGGCGCTCAGGGGTCACTGGCCCGGGCCGGCGGCGGGCGGGAACGACAACCTGGCCAACGCCTTCGAGGCGCCGGTCACCGTCGGCGGGCACAAGGCGTACGGCGTCTACGTGGCCCCCGGCACCGGCTACCGCAACAACAACACCAACGGCATCGCCACCGGCGACCAGCCCGAGGGCATGTACGCCATCTTCGACGGCACGCACGTCAACGGCGGCTGCTGCTTCGGCTACGGCAACGCCGAGACGACCGGCAACGACGACGGCAACGGCACCATGGAGGCCCTCTACTTCGGCACCAGCAAGGGCTGGGGCTGGGGCAGCGGCAACGGCCCCTGGGTCATGGCCGACCTGGAGAACGGCCTGTTCTCCGGGGTCAACCGCGGACTCAACGCGGGCGACCCCAGCATCAACAACCGGTTCACGACCGCCATGCTCAAGGGCGGCCCCAACCAGTGGGCCATCCGCGGCGGCGACGCCCAGTCGGGCGGCCTGTCCACCTTCTACAACGGCGTACGCCCCAACGACACCGGCTACAACCCGATGAAGAAGCAGGGCGCGATCATCCTCGGCATCGGCGGTGACAACAGCAACACCGGCCAAGGCACCTTCTACGAAGGCGTCATGACCCAGGGCTACCCCTCCGACGCCACCGAGAACGCCGTCCAGGCCAACATCACCGCGGCCGGCTACAACAGCGGCTCGACCAGCACCGGAACCCTCACCCCCGGTTCCCGGATCTCCCTGCAGGCCACCACCTCGCCCTGCTGCACCTCCCACTACCTGCGCCACAACGACGCCGACACCAAGGTCGTCATCTCCAGCATCAACACCGCCAGCCCGGCCACCGACAAGGCCGACGCCACCTGGATCGTCCGCAACGGCCTCGCCAACAGCTCCTGCCTGTCCTTCGAGTCCGCCGACAAACCCGGACAATTCCTGCGCCACTTCAACTACCAGCTCTATCTGAACACCGACAACGGGGCTACTGCGTTCGCGCAGGACGCCACCTTCTGCCCCACCACGGGCAACAGCGGCGTCGGCAAGTCGTTCCAGTCGTTCAACTTCCCGACAAAGTACATCCGCCACTACAACTACACGGCCTACATAGCCGGCAACGGCGGCACCAACGCCTGGGACAACACCAAGTCGTGGGCCCAGGACACCAGCTGGCTCACCGCGGCTCCCTGGAACTGACGAGGGACCGAACCCGTGGGCGGCTCCGGGCCGGGGCCACCCACGGGTTCTCCATCCCGCCCGCACCCTCCTACGCCCCGGAGGCACCAGATGAGCGCAACCCCCCTCCCGTCGCGCCGGCTCTTCCTCGGCATGGCCGCGGCCGTGCCGCTGTCCATGACCGGCGCGCTGCCCCTCGGCAGCCAGTCCGCGAGCGCCGCGACGACCTCCCCGTTCGTCATGGCCTACTTCACCCAGTCACCGAGAAACCTCGGCACGGACTACGGCCTGCACCTCGCCGTCAGCACCGACGCGCTGCAGTGGGTGCCGCTGAACCAGAACAACCCCGTCGTCACCCCGACCGCGGGCGACGGCGGTCTGCGCGACCCCGTCATCCTGCCCAAGCAGGACGGCACCTACGTCGTCATGGCGACCAACCTGAAGGGCACCGACTGGACCAAGAAGAGCCCGTACATCCACGTCTGGGACTCCGCCGACCTGCGCTCCTTCGACAACTACCGCCTGCTGAAACTGCACGACATGGCCACCCACACCTGGGCACCCGACGCCTTCTGGGACGCCTCCCGCGGCCAGTACGCCCTCATCTACTCGGCCGTGAACAGCAGTGGCCACAACGTGATCATGGTGAACTACACCACGGACTTCCAGACCGTGACGTCGCCGCAGGTCTTCTTCGACCCCGGCTACGACGTCATCGACGGCACCCTCGCCAAGAACGTGAACGGCGTCAACTACCTGTACTACAAAGGCCACAACAGCCTCACGGGTGCGAAGTCCACCTCGCTCGATCCGGGCAGCTTCACCCAGTTCACCTCGGGACTGGCGCCGCAGGGAGGCATCGAGGGCCCGATCCTCGCCCAGGCCGCCGGCACGTGGTACCTGTGGGGCGACGCCAACGCGCTGTTCTACACCTGGCAGACCAGCGACCTCTCCACCGGCACCTGGACCGCCACCGACCGGCGCACCTACACCCAGCCGCTGAACTCCAAGCACGCCGACATCAAGCAGATTCCCCAGACGGTGTACGACAACATGGTCGCCACGTGGGGAAAGCCGGCCTGGAACCGGCTGAAGTCCTACAACTTCCCGGACAGATACTGGCGGCAGGCCGACAGCATCGGCCGCATCGACCCGTACCCGTTCGACCCCTACACCGACTCGCGGATGATCGTGGCCACTCGTATTAGCGAGCTTCCATTCCTCTACGTACGGGAGTTGAGAAGTTCCAGCGCTGGGGCAAGCCCCTCGCCATCACCGAGCCTGTACGCGGCGATGGCCTTCGAGTTCGGGACCGCCGACGCCGAACACCACCCCGACAACCCCGACTCGACGTCGGCATGGCGAGCTACGGCATTTCCAAGGCGGTCAAGAAGCGTCCCGGCGAACCGAGTTCGCCCTGGCACCGGGAGCCGAAGGAGGCGTTCCACGCGCTCGCCCGACGGTATGCCTGTCGGTAGGACGGGGGTGCCGCCAGAGGCGGGACCGGTGGGATGCTCACGTGCGCACGTGGTGTACGACCGCCCGTTCCGCCGTGAACTCGGCCCGGGCGAGGCCTGCTTCCAGTGTGGTCCACCCGGTCTCAACGTCCATGCCCTGGTCGTCGGTCACCACCGGGAGAGGGCCGGACGCGGGCAGGCGCAGCCGATAGCGGCCGGGGCGCGGGAGGTGAAGGCGGACGTGCGTCGGCCAGCCGTTCTGCCAGTCGATGTCGACGGTGACCCCACCGCGCGCCCGTAGGCCCCGGACGTTGCCGCTGGGCCAGGCGTCCGGCAGCGCGGGGAGGAGCCGCAGTTCGCCGGTGTGGCTCTGCAGCAGCATCTCCGCGACGGCGGCCGTGGCGCCGAAGTTGCCGTCGATCTGGAAGAGCTCCGGTGGGTGCAGGTCGAAGAGGTTGTCGGAGGTGGAGTCGGACAGGAGCCCGTGCAGGCTGCGGTGTGCGAGCTCCCCGTCGCCGAGGCGCGCGGCGAGTGCGACCACCCAGGCCAGGCTCCATCCGGTGCCGCCTCCCCCGTGCGCCAGCCTGAGGTCGAGGGCGGCCCGGGCGGCGTCGAACAGCTCCGGGGTGCGCTCGGCGTCGATCCGGTCGCCGGGATACAGGCCGTAGAGGTGGGAGAGGTGCCGGTGGCCGGGGTCCTCGGGCTCGGCGTCGTGCAGCCACTCGGCGAGGGGTCGCCCAGGGGCGTACGGCAGTGGGCTGAGCCGTTGCCGGGCGCCGCGCAGGGCGTCGGCGAGCGGATCGGCCAGGCCCAACTCCTTTATCGCGTCCAGGCAGTTGCCGAACAGCTCGTCGACGAGCCACAGGTCCATGGTGACGGACGCGGTGGTCGCGACGAGAGTTGTCTCATGGGCCCCGGTCGCGGGGGCGGCCGGCACACGGAAGCGGTGCTCGGGCGAGGTCGAGGGACAGGTGACCAGGTGACCGTCGGCGTCCTCGACGAGGAAGTCGAGCAGGAAGACGGCGGCCTCGCGCATTGCTGGCCAGGCCCGGTCGGCGAGGAAGGAACGGTCGCCGGTGAAGCGGTGGTGCTCCCACAGGTGGGCGCACAACCAGGCCCCAGCCATGGGCCAGTTGGCCCACTGGGGGCCGCCCTGGACCGGGTTGGTACTGCGCCAGATGTCCACGTTGTGGTGCGCGGTCCAGCCGCCGCAGCGGTAGTAGGCGTCGGCGGTGCGGCGTCCTGCCGTGGCGAGGTCGGTGATCAGGTCGAAGAGCGGCTCGTGGCATTCCGGCAGACCGGTGGTCTCGGCGTGCCAGTAGTTCATCTGGAGGTTGATGTTGGTGGTCCAGTCGGACTGCCAGGGCGGCTGGACCTCGGTGTTCCAGATGCCCTGGAGGTTCGCCGGCTGGGTGCCTGGGCGGGAGGAGGCGATGAGCAGGTAGCGGCCGTAGGCGAAGAACAGGGCGGTCAGGCCCGGGTCGTCCGTGCCGGAGCGGACAGCGGCGAGGCGTTCGTCGGTGGGCAGGGCATCGAGTGCCGGGTCTTCGCCGAGGCTGAGGACGGTCCGGTCGTGGAGGGATCGGTGGTCCGCGATGTGCTCGGACCGCAGGCGGTGGTACGGAATCTCGGCGGCGGTGTCCAGCAGCTCGGCGACCTCGGCCTCGGGGCCGGACTCCGGTCCCTCGGGCAGGCGGTCCCACCCCCGGAAGCCGGAGGCGGCGGCGACCAGGACGGTCGCACTGGTCGCGCCGGTCAGCCGCAGGCCACCCGTCTCGGGGTCGGAGGTGACGGTGCCCTGGTCGGGGACGATCCGCAGGGCCGCCGCGAACCCGGTTCCGGTGCCGGGCGTGTAGCGAACCGTGTCGGGGGTGACGGCGACGCGGTCCGGGGCGACCCGCACGGCAGCCTTGAATCCGGCTCTGGCGTCGGGTGCGTCGGCTGTGTCTGGCGTGTCGACAACCGCGTCGGGGTCGCTGGCCTGGAACTCGACGTGCGCGGGGGCCCGGCCCGAAACGGTCACCCCGGGGGCCGAGCCGGGATGGGCCGATTCCAGGCGGGCGGTTAGGTCCAGCGCGCCGGGTGTGTCGCAGCTGAGCCGGACGACGAGGACGCCGGCCACGGCGGAGACGAACAGCTCGCGGGTGTGACGTACCCCGTCGGCGGTGTAGGTCACCGTGCACAGGGCATCGTTGAGGTCCAACTCCCTTCGGTAGTCGGTGATTTCGCCGCCGTGACTGAGGTCGAGGAGCAGGGCGCCCAGGGGCTGGTACGCCTGGGTGTCGGGGCCCTGCATCCGCTTGGCCAGGCCCTCGGCGCGAACGTGGTCGTGGTCGTCGAGCACCGCCCGGCGCAGCGCCTGAAGGTGCTGCGCCGCGTTGTAGTCGTTGCGGTCGCCCGGGCCGCCCGACCACAGCGTGTCGACGTTGAGGTCGACACGCTCATGGGCGGTACCGCCGGGGACCATGGCGCCGAGGGAACCGTTGCCCAGGGGCAGCGCCTGCGGGAAGCCCTTGGCGGGGCGGCGGTACCAGAGCTTCAGCATGCGCGGAATCCGAGGGTGAGGGCGACCGGGCGGGCGTGGAGCTCGTACCGGGGCTGGACGCGCGGGCCGCAGGCTCCGCTGCCGACGCCGTGCTGGGCGATGTCGAGGTTGACGTACACCCGGTCCCGTCGGTTCAGGTCGCTGACGTGCTTGGCGGCGTCGAGGTCCTCACTGGTCCAGCGACGCACGGTCAGGTCGACGTGGGGAAGGCCGGTGACGACGAGGCCGCCGCCGTCGCGGTCGGTGAGCCGGGCGTGGCGTACCTCGCGCCGGTTGCCGTTCTCCTGCGGCATGACGTACGGCGTCTGCAGGTCGTCGACGCTGGACGTGTAGCGGCCGACGCGGACGGCGGCGGTCGTGTCCGTGTACGCCTCTCCGGGTCCGAGGCCGAACCAGTCCACCGTCTCGATGGCCTCGGGCAGGGCGAGACGGATGCCGATGCGGGGCAGCGGGCAGGGCCAGGTGCCCACGGGCTCGGTGCTCAGGTGGAGCCAGAGCTGTCCCGGGTCGTCGGCGTCGGACTCCCAGCGGAACGACGACAGCATGGCGTGGTCCAGCCCTGCGGGCGCGGTGCGGGTGACGACCTCCAGTCCCGTGCCGGTGGCCTCGACGGAGACCACCCGGTGCTGCAGACGGTGCAGTCCGGCCTTGTGCCAGTCGTTGACGAGCGGTCCGTCGATGGTGAGCAGGTCGTTGTCGGTGGGGGCGCGCCACAGGTCGAGGCGGGGGCCGTCGATCTCGAGGTCGCCGAGCCGCAGCAGGGTGCCCGACACCGCGTCGAAGACGGCGTCGCCCAACTTGTGTGTGCCGGCAAGGGTGTGGGTGCCCGTGGTGCGGACGGCGGGGGCGGGTGTCCGGACGGTGGCCGCAGCGGGCGTGGAGGAGCGCTCGACCGGGGCCTGCGCCCAGGAGACCTCGTGGCCGGCCGGGGCCCATGACTCGTCGTCGGCGAGAACGGCGGTGACGGTGATCCAGCGCTCGCCCTCGAGCCCGCGAGTGGCGCAGGTCTCCGAGAGGGCGGCGGGCCACGGCAGCTCGATCTGCTCGCCGGCCGGAACCGGGGGCACGGTGAGGGCGGCGCCGGCGAGGAGCTCCCCGTCGTCCTCGACCTGCCAGCGGAAGGCGAGGTGAGAGGTGTCGTGGGTGTGGAAGAGGTTCCTCAGGCGGACAGTGCGCGCGGCGGTGTCGATCGCGATGCGGACGGGTTCGATCGCCTTCTTGTACTCCACCAGGCCGGGCGACGGCACGCGGTCGGGGAAGATCAGTCCGTCGCAGAGGAAGTTGCCGTCGTGCAGGGGCTCGCCGAAGTCGCCGCCGTAGGCGTAGTGCTCCCGGCCGTCCGGGGTGTTGCGCCGCAGTCCGTGGTCGATCCACTGCCAGACGAAGCCTCCGTGCATACGCGGGAATTCCTCGTAGACCTCCTGGTACTCGTGGAGTCCGCCCGGTCCGTTGCCCATGGCGTGGGCGTACTCGCATTGGATGAACGGCATCTGCCGGCGCCGGGCGTCGAGGGCGGGGTCGCGGGTGACGGCGTCCTGGTGACGGGCGATCAGGTGCAGTTCGTCGTACTCGACGTACATGCGGCTGTAGAGGTCGGTGTAGCCGCAGTTGTCGTCGCCCTCGTAGTGGATGAGCCGCTCGGGGTCGCGTCCACGGGTCCATTCGGCCATGGCCTGGAGGTTGGCGCCGTGTCCGCACTCGTTGCCGAGCGACCAGATGACGATGCTGGGGTGGTTCTTGTCGCGTTCGACCGTGCGGTGCATCCGGTCGAGGCATGCCTCGAGCCAGCGGGGATCGTCGGTGGGGTTGTCACGCCAGTCGACGTGGTAGAAGCCGTGGGTCTCCATGTCGCACTCGTCGATCACCCACAGCCCGTGCTCGTCGCACAGGTCGAGGAAGGCGCTGTCGGGCGGGTAGTGGCTGGTGCGCACCGAGTTGATGTTGTGGCGCTTCATCAGCAGCACGTCGGTGAGCATGTCGTCGTGGCTGAGGGTACGGCCGGTGTCCGGGTTCCACTCGTGGCGGTTGACGCCCCGGAAGAACAGCTTGCGTCCGTTGGCGAGGATCAGTCCGTCGCGGACCTCGATCCGGCGGAAGCCGATCCGCAGCGGGACGCGCTCGCCGTCGGTCACCAGCTCACCGTCGTAGAGGCGGGGCCGCTCGGCCGACCACGGCTCGACACCGGGCAGGAGGTGGGGACCGGCCGGGTCGGCGTCGACGAGGCCGAGTTCCGGGACGTACAGCCGGGCCGGGCCGCCGGTGGTGTCCACCGACAGCGTGCCGTTGCCGGTGAGGTGGTCGAAGTCGGCGTGGACGTGGAAGTCCGTGAGCGAGCTGTCGGGCCGGGACAGCAGGGCGACGGGCCGGAAGATGCCCGACAGCCACCACATGTCCTGGTCCTCCAGGTAGGTGCCCGCCGACCACTGGTGCACCCGGACCGCGATGACGTTGCGGCCGGGCCGCAGTGCGTCGGTGACGTCGAACTCGGTGGGCAGCCGGCTGCCCTTGCCGTCCCCGAGGAGGGTTCCGTTGAGCCACACGGCGAAGCAGGAGTCGACGCCCTCGAACCGCACGAGGGTGCGGCCGGCCGGCCACTCGCCGGGCAGGGTGAAGTCGCGGCGGTACTCACCGGTCGGGTTGGCGTCCGGCACGTGGGGCGGGTCTATGGGGAAGTAGTACGGCTGGTTGGTGTAGGCGGGCTTGCCGTACCGCGGTTCGCCGGGCAGGCCCTCCAGCTGCCAGAGGGAGGGTACGGAGATCGTGTCCCAGCCGCTGTCGTCGTAGTCCGGCTTCTCGAAGCCCTCCGTGGTCCGCGGCAGGTCCGGGGCCAGGTGGAACCGCCATTCCCCGGTCAGGTCGACGACGGGTGCGTCCGAGGTGAACGCGGCACGGGGCGCCGCACGGCCGTGGCCGGGCGAGAAGCTTTCCACGTAGCCGTGTGGGGTGGGCTCACTCGTGAGCGGCATGGGTGATCCTTCGTGTGTGCTGGGAGTACGAGTGGTGGGCCGGGCGGTGTTTCAGCCCTTGAGGCCGCTGGTGGCGACGCCCCGGGTGAAGGAGCGCTGGGCGAAGAAGAAGAGCACCAGCACCGGCAGGACGTAGAACACGGTCCCGGCGGCCAGGACGTTGTTGAGGCTGATGCCGTTGAGGGTGTAGCCGGAGGCCATGGCCACGCCCAGGGTGGTGTTGTCACCGTTGAGGAAGATGGCGGGGGTGATGAAGTCGCCCCACACCCAGGTGAACGCGAGGATGAACGAGGTCGCGATGACCGGCTTCACCAGCGGCAGGAAGATCTGCCAGTAGATCCGGAAGTAACCGCAGCCGTCCAGGATCGCCGCCTCCTCCAGCTCGCGGGGCAGACCCGCGAACGCCTGCCGGTAGAGGAAGACGTGGAACGGCGAGGCCGCCAGGCCCCACAGCACCCAGGGCCAGTAGGTGTTGATCAGACCCATCTTGCTGAAGATCACGTAGGTGGGGATCACCGTGAGGATCTGCGGCACCATCGTGGTCGCGAGCATGAGGCTGAACAGCGGTTTGCGTCCGCGTCCGCGCAGCCGGGCGAAGCCGAAGCCGACCATCGAGCTGGACGCCGTCACCAGGAGGGAGAAGGTGGTGGCCAGCATGATGGTGGTGCCCGTGTACCGGAAGAAGTCGATCAGGGCGAGCGCGCTGTGGAAGTTCCCCCACTCGGCGTGCTGCGGCCAGATGTGCACCTGGGTGCTGGAGCTCTCGGCACGGCTCTTGAGCGCGTACAGCAGGTTCCACACCAGCGGGGCCAGGAACAGTGCGGCCAGCAGGATCAGCAGGCCGTACATCAGCCCCCGGCCGCGCCGGGCCGCGGTCGCGTCGCGGTTGGCCAAGGTCACTTTGGGAGTGGTCACTTGTCGTCTCCGTCCTGGTCGACCTCGTAGTGGACCCACAGGGAACTCGAACGCAGCACCACAGCCGTGACGACCAGGATGACCAGGAAGAGGATCCACAGCAGGGCGGCCCCGTAGCCGTACTTCTGGTAGCTGAAGAACTGTGCGTAGACGTTGACCATGTACAGGAAGTCGCCCTGCTGGACGTGGGTGGCGTCGGTGGCGCCGCCGCCCGCGCCGCCGCTGACGGCGGGGGCCAGCAGCAGTGGCTGGACCAGGGTCTGCAGGGTGGTGATCAGGGTGAGCACCAGCTGGAAGAAGATCATGGGGCTCAGCAGCGGCAGCGTGACGTGCCAGAAGCGCCGGAAGGCGCCCGCCCCGTCCATCGAGGCGGCCTCCAGCATCTCGGCCGGGATGGCCTGCAGCCCGGCGAGGAAGACCACCATGCCGCCGCCCAGACCCCACAGCGAGAGCAGGACCAGGATCATGAAGGCTTGCGGATCGGTGAGCCAGGAGACCGCGTCGATCCCGAACCAGCCGAGGAAGCCGTTGACCAGCCCCGTATCCCGGTCGAACATCAGCTTGAACATCAGTGCGGTGGCGACGATGGGCACGACCGACGGCAGGTAGAAGATCGTACGGAAGACGCCCATGGCGCGCAGCCGCTGGTTGAGCAGCAGCGCGAAGCCGAGGCCGCCGGCCAGACTGAGCGGCACGACGGCCAGCGCGTACAGGCCGGTGCGGCGCAGGCTCTCCCGGACCACGGGATCGTGCGCGGCCGTGGTGTAGTTCCGCAGGCCCACCCAGTGCCAGTTGCCTGACAGACCGTCGAAGTCGGTGAAGCTCAGCAGCAGCGCGTACACCATCGGAACGGCCGTCAGCGCGAGACAGCCGATCACCCACGGCGATACGAACGCGTAGAACTTCCAGGTGGGGTAGCGCTTCCAGCGCCGGTTCGGGGACCGGACCCCGGATGTGGTGTCGCGGCCAACGGCCGCCGGTGACCCGGCGACCGCTGCCTCCCGTGCGAGCACGGACATGTTGACGTCCTTTTCCTTGCCGAGTACTTCAGGCGCCGAGCTGCTGCTTGCCCTGCTGGACGATGTCGTCCATCGCGGTCTGCAGCTTGCGGATCGCGCTGTCCAGACTGGCCTGGCCCTTGATCGCCGCCTCCACGTTGGTGGTGATCGCCCCTTCGACGGCTGTGTAGTCGGCGTACGGGGAGAACTGCAGGATCGAGAAGTTCTTCAGGTTCTCCATCTGGACGTCGTAGTGGTCCTTGTCGAACGCCGTGGTGCGCGGCAGCAGGGAGCGCATGTGCTTCAGGGCGGGCAGGCCGCCGCCGGCCTCGAAGTGCTCGACGCCCGGGGCGCCGCCGCGCCAGAACTCCAGGAACTTGAAGGCCAGTTCCTTGTGCGCGGCCTGCTTCGGGATCCACGCGCCGGAACCGGTCATACAGGAGTCCACCCGGGTCGAGCCCATCTGCGGGGCGGGCACGAATCCGGAGGCGGCGGCCAGCTCGGCACGCTTCGCCCCGGCGTCGGCGCTGTTGATGATCGCGCCGAACCAGTAGCCGTAGGATTGGATGGCGATACGACCGGAGTCGTAGATCGGCCCCTGCCAGTCGGAGGTCGGGTCCAGCGGGCCGGTCCCGACCCGGGCCTTGCCCCAGTCCAGGTACCACTGGATCGCCTTGCGAGCCTCGGGCGTGGTGAAGTCCGCCTTGGTGAAGTCGTCGTTCCACAGGGAGCCGCCCTGCTGGGCGATCATCTGCATCAGGTGACCCTGGTTGACGAAGTTCCACGCCGGGTCGAAGCCGTAGACGTCGACCTTGCCGCCCTTGCGGACGGTCAGCCGCTTGCCGAGGTCCAGCACATCGTCGTAGCTCAGGGTGTCGGTGGGCTTGAGGTGAGGGACCTTGGCCCGGTCGAACAGCTCCTTGTTGAACCAGAGCATGCAGTCCTGCGAGTAGTCGCTGGGGAAGCCGTAGAGGGACCCCTTGCCCTGCTGCTTGCCGTCGAAGCGGTAGACGCCGACGATCGGGTCGAGGTCGTCCGCCTTGAAGACGGTGCTCTTGGCCAGGTACGGGTCGAGGTTCTCCACCAGACCGCGGGCTATGAGGTTGGGCATCTCGGAGGCGCCGTTGGTACGCACCAGGTCCGGCGGGTTGCCGGCGGCGATGGAGGCGTTCAGCTTGACCTTGTCGAACTTCGAGACCACGACCTTGCAGTCGTTGGCGCTCTCGAACTGCGCCATCAGCTTTCCGAACTCGGTGTCCGTTCCGTCGATCATCACCTGCAGCGTCGGCTTGCCCCCGCCGCTGCCGCCGGAACCGCCCGTGCCACAGGCGCTGAGCGCGCTTCCGGCCAGGACAGCGCCGGCGACGGTCGCTGATCTGCCGAGGAGTGCTCTCCGGGAAAGGTGGTTGTCGTGGTTCATGATCGGCTCCTGTTGACTAAGGCTTGCGGCTTTTGTGCCGGATGTCGCCGTGTGTGGAGGCGGCGTACGGCGGGACCGGGCGCGAGGCGGTGCGGAGGGGTGCCCGCTCGGGGAGCAAAGGGGTGAGCGGGTCGAGTGGCGGGGCAGCACGGCGGTGTACGAGTGACACGGCGCCGGTCCCGCCGGAGGGTGCGGCGGGTTGGAGGCCCGGAGCAGGGCGGGGAGACCACTGGCTCCGGGCCCCGGCTGGAGGGGCGGCGGGAATCCGGGCGGCACGGGGCCGGGGGCCGGACGACCCTGGCCGTGTGGCGGCCAAGGAGCGGATGGGAGTTCGGTCGACCCGTGGTCGGGGCGGCGGCGGGACCTCTTGCCGCCCCGACCGGGGTGCCGGGAACCGCACGGGCGCGGTCCCGGGTCTGCGGGGGCCACCGACCGTCAGAACGCGGCGGTACCGGCTGTCAGTTCTGTCGTCAGTTCTGTGCCGGTGGCGCGGAACTCTCGCGGCGGATGATCGCCGGGCTGAGCAGGGACAGATCGGGTGGGACGGGCTGCTTGTCACGGATCGCGTTCAGCAGCAACTCGGCAGCGTCACGGGCCATACGCCGCATGGGCAGGCCGACGGTGGTCAGGGGCGGATGGGCGTGGGCGGCCTGGGGGATGTCGTCGATGCCCACCACTGAGATGTCCTCCGGCACCCGAAGGCCGTGATGCCGGAAGGCCTCCGTCACTCCGAGCGCGATGGCGTCGGTGGAGGTCAGCACGCAGGTGGGTCGCTCCGGCGCGGCCAGCGCGAGCAGAGCGGCGGCGTAACCCGCCTCGGGCGTCGCCCCGGGAGCGGACAGGACCGCCTCGTCCCCTAACGTGACGCCCACTTCGGCGAAGGCCCTGCGCATGCCCTCGATGCGGACCCTGTGCGCCGGGACATCGGCGATGACGACCGGCCGCCGATGTCCCAACTGGCACAGGTGGCGGCCCGCCAGATAGCCCGCCTTCTCGAAATCCACGGTGACGACGGGCAGGGCGGACGGCGGCTCGCTGTCCCACATGCACAGGGCGACCGGCAGACCGAGCCGTTCCAGCAGGGGGACGTGCTCACCCAGATCCCGGTCACCCGCCACCAGCAGCGCGTCCAGGGAACGGTTGGACAGGGACGTCAGATGGCGTCTGGCGCGTTCCCCGTCCCCGCGAGTGGTGGCCAGCAGCAGGTGGTAGCCACGCTCCTCGAGCACGGTCTCCACCTCCTCCACCACGACCGAGTAGAACGGGTTGGCGACCGTGGGGACGATGAAGCCGACCGTCATGGTGGTGCCGGTGGCGAGGCTCCGCGCCAGCAGGTTCGGCTGGTAACCGAGCTCCGCGATCGCGGCCTCCACCTTCGCCCGGGTGTCCGGGCTGACGACCGTACGCCCTCTGACGACGTTGGAGACCGTCTGCTTGGTGACGCCTGCGCGCCGGGCGACGTCGTCCATCGTGACCATCCGCTTCACCTCCTTTTTGACCGGTCAAACAACCTGATGGCGACGGACACTGTCACGCCGGTTCGAGAGTCGTCAAGAGCCCCAGACGTACTTTTTCGACGCGTGCCACCTGCATAGAAATCGGACGGATACGACACCTTGACGTCACCGATACACGCGATTAGCGTCCCGTCCGGTTCACGATTTGACCGATCAACAAGCCGGGCCACACGTCTCCCCGGCCGGTACGCATCCTGGATGCTGCGGGTTGCCCGGACGGTCGTGGGCGGTTGCGGACGACCGGGAGATTTCTGGTGACCGGACGGTGCGGACCACAACCGTTCAAAGGGGTCGGTCGGGGTCTTCGAAGTTGAGCGGTGCGCTGGTTTCGGCTTGCTGACACGGCGTCACGTTCCGTGTTGGGTCGGGCCGCTTGGCCCTGGACGCAAGGTGCCCGTGACCCTGCGTGATCATTTCTGTTCTCTACGCAGAACGATCATGCAGGAGCCACGGGCTTGTTCAACGATACGACGTTGCTCCTCGACCTCGACGGGGTGTCCGTCGTCCGGGTCGAGCGGCTGGCGGACGGGACACGCCGGGTCCACCTGGCCACGGCCGATGACAGGGCCCGGGCGTGCCCGGCCTGCGGGGTGTTCGCCACCAGGGTGAAGGGCTCGGCGGTGATCCGGCCCCGTGATCTGCCGTACGGCGAGCGCGGACTGGAGTTCCACCGGCACAAGCGCCGATGGTGGTGCCGGGAGGCCGGCTGCCCGCGCCGGTCCTTCACCGAGCAGATCCCGCAGATCCCGGCCGGCGCACGGATCACCATGCGACTGCGCGGTGCTGCCGGGCGGCGCATACGCGACGCCGCCTCCACCGTCATCCAGGCTGCCCGGGATCTGCGTCTGTCCTGGCCGACCGTGATGGACGCCTTCCGCGCCGCACACGAGGTCACCGAGGCCCCGCTGCAGTCGGCCCGCTGCACGGTCATCACCTGCTCCCGTTCGGCCACCAGCCGGGTGACCGGGACACCGAGCGCAGCAGCTATGGCGAACCGGGTGTCCACCGTGGGGTTGCCGGTACTCTGCTCCAGATGCGACAGTGTGTGCTTGGCCAGCCCGGCCTGCCGGGCCAACTCGGCCAGGGACAGACCCCGCTGCTCTCTGAGAAAGCGCACGTAGCGCGCCACTACGGCGTTTCCTGTGGACACACAGCCACTTTAAGCGGTCCCAGCAGGGGGCACGCCGGCATCCCGGCTGTGCAGCGACCACATCCGGGATCGAGACGGCGGCCTCACCGCGCAGTCGGGGCGAGCGTGGAACGTCGCCCCGAAAACTCCTCCGCCCTACGACAACAGCTCACCGACGAAGTCAGCGGCTTACTCGCCCGGATGGCCTTCCACCAGGCGTGGCTCCGGATCGAGGTCGTGATCTCGGTGCCCACTATCCCCCTTTTATGCCGACTGGAAATCTTCGCCACTCGCGTGTGACCACAGACGCTATGGGCTTGATCCGCTTTGACGGACATCCGAGATCAGGGGTTCACCCCGGGAGGATGTCCATCAAAGCGGATCAAGCCCACGCCGAGTAGCCTCCCTCAAGCTCGTCGAAATGGCTGGCGGCGGAACCTGGCCACAATGCGCCGTCATCCTGGGAGTACCGTGGATCGCCGCCCAACGTAGCCTTGCCGTCCTCAAGCGAAGCCTGCTGCCCGGCGGTCTCTGGCCACTGCTCGACACTGCAGTCGAGACCCTCGCGCAGGAATTGGACGCTGATCCACTGAACGTGAATTTCGCTGCGCGTCGTCGAGCGCTGCGTACCTGGCAGATCCCTGTCAAGGACCATGCTGCGCTCACGGAAGGCCTGGTCCGCCTTGCCAACGTGGAGTCCCCCTTGACCCGGGCTGCGGTAACCGCGCTCGTGTGGGCTCGAGTCACCCAGGGCGACCATCTGCACAGCCCATCGATCGAAGCACTTCGCAGAGCGAGGCAAAGTACCAAGCCCTTGGTCTCCGCCATCGGACAGTTGCAGACCCCCAGCAACCGCAGAGGCGCTAGACTCCGCATCCTTCAGCGCATCAGCGAATACGCCGATGACTTCGCCCAAGCGCTGAACGAGGGAGCCGATGGAGCTGAGGGACCAGCTACTCGCAAGCGTCCCTGACAACCGACCACCAAGCCTACCTTCAGCCCGGCTGTGCCTCTGCGCCCAGTGTGCGACATCCCGTGAGCTCCCCTATGCCTCGATGCGACCCTGCCCCCGGCCAGCAGACTCCTACAGCGTCGCCGTCACTGACTGCACGGACCCCACCGAAATACGCCCCTAAGGTCCCGCGGCCGAAACGTATCTCGTCAAATATCGTCCAGTCGTACGACGCTGGGAAGCTGATCGTCCGGGACGCTTCCGGTTGTCGACGAAATCCGCTCCGCCACCACCGCACTGTTCAGCACCGGCAGTGCAAGGTCAAGGTCACCAGCCCTACGCACAGCCGACCGCTGGCGCAGTCGGCACGGGGCGCGTCGCCAGCCGCTGCAGGCTACTCAGAGGTGCTGCTCACCTTCTTGAAGCTCCTCAACAGACCGAGCAGGGGCCAATGCTGCCGTACGCCATTCGTCGCCCCTGGCGGGGAGGCCGCAGTCAAGGGTCACCGCGGCAACCGACGTGCACGCCGTTGTAGACGACGCCCCCCCCCTCGACGGGGACGAGCGCGTGCCCCTCCAGACTCAGTCTGCCGACCGGCGCACTTTTCGTGGAGCCCGGTCGCCCAACCCTCCGAGCAACACCACACAAACCGCTCGGCGAACGTGGTGACGAACCTGCCGGGAACGAGCACCTCGATCACGGTCAGGGACTCGGGTGTTGCCCCATGCTCGACCCAATTGACGCATGGCCTACGAACAGGGCGCCCCCTGCCCACCACAACGAGTCCGCCGGATGGCATACGGCCCGGCAAGCCGACTTCACCATAACCGGGGCATAGCGCTATACCTCGGGGCGATCCCCTAGAGCCGTTAAGCCCGTTTCCCACCGTTCTGCTCCCGGACGGTGTCGAACAGGGACGTCAGAGTGGGACTTGCCGCGAGACTGCCCAGCAGGACGTGAAGCGACTGCCGTTCCGTGGCACCCAGGTCTGCGAGGATTTCGCCGTCGAGATCTACGAGTGTGTGGTTGAGGCGGGCCAGGACCTTGCGCCCTTCGGTGGTGATGTCCACGGCGTAGCGGCGACGATCCTGCGGATCTCGTGTCCGCTCCGCGTATCCGGCGCGCTCCAGGTCGTCGAGACTCGTCACCATCGTCGCGGGGTCGATGCGCAGGAACGAGCCAAGTGCCAGTTGCGGCATCGCACCGTTGTCCGCCAAAGCCTGCAGGACGCTGTAATGCCGCACCCGCAGGCCGGTCCCGCCAATGCCGTCCTCGGCGATCCTGAACGCCACCTGCCCGAGTTTGACCAGCAGGCAGATGGTGTGTTCGGCCACTGTCCCCGGAACCAGCGGAGCCTCGGACATCGTTTATCCCGCCCATGGTTAGTCGTACGTATGGTCCTGTCCATCGTACGAGAAGGCCCGAGGCACCAGGACCGCTGCAGGCCGGCGAGATTCCCCACCTTCCGCCGGCTTACGGCCGGTGCGTCCTGGGTGCTCAGCCGACGATGGCCCGACCGAAGATCTGCCGGGCTATGACCCACTTCTGGATCTCGTTGGTGCCCTCATAGATCTCGCCGATCTTGCTGTCCCGGTAGATCGCCTCGACGGGGCCGGGGCTGCCGTCGGCACCCAGTTCGCGCGCGAAGCCGAGGCCTCCGAAGGCCTGGACGGCGTCGCGCGCCATGTCCACCGACAGCTTGGTGGCGTAGTACTTCGCCATCGCGGCCTCGGGCTCCGGGGACGGGTTGCCCGCGTCCAGGCGCAGGGCGGCCTTGGTGTAGAGGGTGCGGGCGTTCTCGATCTCGGTGGCCCGTTCGGCGAGCAGGAACTGCCAGTGCTGGTTGGCGGCCACCGGCTTGCCGAAGGCGTGTCGCGTCGACAGGTGGGCCACGGTGTGGTCGAAGGCGGCCTGCGCCATGCCGACCCCGGCAGCCGCGATGCCGATCCGGCCGTAGGTCAGAGTGGACAGTGCATGGCGCAGTCCGTGTCCCTCGGCGCCACCGAGGAGATCGTCGTCGGTCAGGTGCACATCCGTGAAGCGGACGTCCGCGGTGAGCTGGCCGCGGTTGCCCATCTTGCGGTCGGGAAGGCCGACCTCCACTCCGGGAAGCGCCGTGTCGACGATGAACATGCTCAGCCGGGTGCCGGTGCGGGCGAGAACCACCACGAACCCGGCGACGGGCGAGTTGGAGATCCACCGCTTGTGGCCGTTCAGCACCCAGCCGGCCTCGGTGCGTATCGCCTCGGTCTGAACCGCCTGCGGGGACAGGTCACTTGAGGCATCCGGCTCGGTGGTGGCGAACGCGCCGACCACTGAGCCCTCCGCGACCTTTCGCAGCCATCGCTGCTGCTGCTCCTCGGTGCCCTGCCGCAGGGCGTTGCCCGCCAGGATGCAGTGCACATCGAAGACGGCCGCGACGCTGCTGGAGTAGTAGGCCAGTTCCTCGATGGCCGCGGCGGTGGCGCTCGCCGGGTGGGTCAGACCGTCGCCGCCGACCTCGCTGGGGAAGGGGATCCGGAAGACCCCCGCCGACGCAAGCCCGTCAAACACCTGCCGGGGGAAGCCGTCCGTGCGCTCGTCGCCGCCCGCGATCGCCACGGCGTGCGGAGCCACTTCGTGCTCTGCGATCCGGCGCACGGCAGCGCGAACGGACTGTGTCTCTTTGGGGGCCAGGAGCTCGTGGTAGAGCCGGTCGATCTGGCGTGCGGGAGTGGAAGTCATACGCGGAAGATACCATTAGCATCGCGTACGATTAGCTCGGCAATCTATTTTGGAGGTTCGACCATGACACAGACGCTGGCCGACAAGACCATCCTGATGTCGGGAGGCAGCCGCGGCATCGGACTCGCCATCGCTCTGCGCGCGGCCCGCGACGGTGCGAACGTGGTGATGCTCGCCAAGACCGCCGTGCCGCATCCGAAGCTCGAAGGCACGGTCCACACCGCCGTTGACGAGATTGAGCGCGCGGGCGGCAAGGGGCTGGCCGTCGTCGGTGACGTCCGCGACGAGGACGATGTGCGCACCGCTGTCGACGCGGCGGTCAGCGCCTTCGGTGGCATCGACATCGTGGTGAACAACGCCAGCGCGATCGACCTGTCGTCGTCGGAGCAGCTGGAGATGAAGCGGTACGACCTGATGCAGGACATCAACACGCGTGGCACGTTCCTGCTGAGCAAGGCCGCTATCCCGCACCTGCGCAAGGCGGGCAACCCGCACATCCTCACGCTCTCCCCGCCGTTGAACCTCGCGCCGCACTGGGTGGGGAAGCACCTCGGTTACACGCTGTCGAAGTACGGCATGAGTCTGTGCACCATCGGGCTCGCCGAGGAGCTCGCCGCCGACGGCATCGCCGCCAACTCGTTGTGGCCGCGGACCCTGATCGACACAGCCGCCGTGCGCAACGTGGTCGGCGGCGCCGGACAAGCCCGTAGTCCGCGGATCATGGCTGACGCCGCGTACGCCATCCTCACGCGTGACGCGCGGAAGTGCACCGCCAACCTGTTCATCGACGACGAGGTCCTGTCGGACGAGGGCGTCACCGACCTGTCTGTCTACAGCCCTGCCGACTTCGAAGGTGATCTCGCGCTCGACATATTCGTCGATCCGGCCTGATCCCACACTGCTCAGTCGATGAACGCGAGAGCGTTCTCGATACCCTTCTCAATGCCCTTCTCGAGGACCTCATCGGCGAGCTTCGAGTCGAAGGCGGCGCGGGACAGCTGCAGCGACCTGGGCCTTCGCAGCGGTCGAACTAGTCGAGCAGGGCCCGGAGGGACATCCGAGGCCGCACTGGTCCCGGTGCTCGGGCGACAGATAGCCGAGAACGAGATCCTCGAGTCCCGGGCAGCCGGGCCGCAGAGTGCCGTGCCGCGCCGCCTGCATGCGTAGCTCCTCTACGACGACGTTGGCGACGAGGTCGGCCCCTTGATGCCACAGGATCCTCCGTTCATTCCGCAGGGCCATTGCCTTGCACGTCATCCCGAGCCTATGGTCTGTCGAATGTAATGTTATGACTCACATTTGATGGCGCCGTCAGAGTCAGAGATGAGGCATGCCGTGAGTGACGTCCCCTTCCAGCCCGCAGTGGAGCAGTCACGCGCGCTGGCCGCGGGTGAGATCTCGAGCCGGGAACTCGTCGAGCTCTATCTTGAGCGGATCGCCACCCATAACACCGCGTTGAACGCGGTGGTGACCCTTGACCTCGAGCGGGCCCGTCGCGAGGCCGGGGAAGCGGACGCCGCGCGGGCGGCCGGGCGAGACCTCGGTCCTCTGCACGGTGTGCCGATCACGGTCAAGGACAGCTTCGAGACAGCCGGGATGCGCACCGTCTGCGGGCGAACAGACCTCAAGGACTACGTGCCCGACCAGGACGCCGAGGCGGTCAAGCGGCTGCGTTCGGCCGGTGCCGTGATCATGGGGAAGAGCAACATGCCTCCGGGTAACCAGGACGTCCAGGCCGACAACCCGGTGTTCGGTCCTTCATCGAACCCGTGGGACACGACCCGTACCTCGGGCGGATCCGCCGGGGGCGGCGCCGTCGCCACCGCCGCGGGCCTAACGGCGTTCGACTTCGGCTCGGAAATCGGCGGATCGACCAGGATCCCGTCCCACTTCAACGGCCTGTACGGGCACAAGTCGACCTGGCGGTCCATACCCCTCATCGGGCATGTGCCCTACGGCCCGGGCCCGGGACGATGGACCGAGGCCGACATGGGCTGCGGCGGCGCGCAGGTCCGCGACGCCCGTGACCTCGTCCCGATCTTGCGGGCAACGGTCGGGCCCGCCGACTACGACGGCGGTTTCAGCTACACACTCGCACCGCCGCGCGCGACCAAGCTCGCCGACTTCCGGGTCGCCGTCTGGAGTGAGGATCCCGCGTGTCCCGTCGACAGCGACGTCGCGGCAGCCGTGGACGATGCAGTCACTGTGCTGCGGGCGGCCGGCGCGAAGATCACGGTCCAGCCCGCCGGCCTCCCTGTCGACATCGCGACGAATCACGGGAAGGCTTTCCAGCCCCTGCTCTTCGGCGCGGGCGACCGCACCGGCCTCGCTCCTGCCTCCAGCGCCGCGGTGCTGGCCCGGTTCGTCCAGCACCCGCGGGGTGACGCCGGTCCCGCCCTGCTCGGAACCTTTCAGTCCCACTATCACTGGCTGCAGGCCCACATGGTGCGCAATGAGATCCGGCAACGATGGTTCGAGTTCTTCCAGGACTTCGACATCGTGCTCATGCCGGTCACCCCGACGGCCGCCCCCGCCCACCACAGCAAGCTGATCGACTGGTTCGGGCGGCCATTCGAAGTCGAAGGTGTGCGACGCCCTTACTGGGACCAGGTCAAGTGGAGCGCCGTCGCCAACGTCTCCGGGGGGCCGGCGACGACCATCCCGGTGCGCCGAGGCAGGAGCGGACTGCCCATCGGTCTGCAGGCCATGGGCCCGAGCGGGGGCGATCTCACCACCATCGAGTTCGCCGCCCTGCTGGGCCGGGAAGTAGACGGCTTCGTGCCGCCTCCGGCCTTCGTCCAGACCCCCACCACTGGACCCTGACCACCCGCCCGAAGACCCCGAAGAACGACGATGCACGGCTTGAGCCGCAACGCGTCACGACTGCTGACGGATTCGCGTCCCGCTACCCGGAACGCACCGCGATCGTCTTCGTCGACGACCGCATCACGTACGAGGCCCTCGACGCCGCGGCCAACCGGGTGGCGAACCTGCTCGTCTCGCGCGGGATCCAGCCCGGGGACAAGGTCGCGCTGTCCTGCCCCGAACGTGCTGTTGCAGGGCCGCGAGGTCGCCTACCACCTCACCGACTCCGACGCGAAGGGCGTATTTCGCCTTCGAGGGCACCCCGGAGCTGCCGATCGGAAAGGCCGCCTGGCAGGGATTCCGCGAGAGGGCGGACTGCACCGAGTTCTTCCTGATCGAGAGCGGCGGCGCGCCGTAGTCCGGGAACGAGACGCCGGAGTCCTACACCTCGGTCGTAGCCGAGCAGCCCGTGACGTTCCGGACGGTCGAACGCGACGAAGACGACACAGCGGTGGTCCCCTACACGTCCGGCACCACCGGCCACCCCAAGCGCAGAGCTGCGTCACCGCAACGTGTATGACAACGCGCTCGCCGGCATCTACCTGTTCGTTTCGAGGGGGCAGCGCCCTGCTACATGTTGATCATGTGGCCCGCGAGGCCGTGGACGGCTTCCTTGACCGCCTCGCCCAGGGTGGGGTGGGCGTGGACGTTGCGGGCGACCTCATGGACGGTGAGGTCCCACTGCTGGGCCAGGGTCAGCTCGGGAAGGAGTTCGGTGACGTCGGGGCCGATGAGGTGGCCGCCGAGGAGTTCGCCGTACTTGCCGTCGCTGATCAGCTTCACGAAGCCGGTCGCGTCGCCCAGGCCGTGGGCCTTGGCGTTCGCGGTGAACGGGAACTTGGCGACCTGGACGTCGTACCCCTTCTCCCTCGCCTGCGCCTCGGTGTAGCCGAAGCTGGCGATCTGCGGCTGGCAGAAGGTGGATCGCGGGATCATCACGTAGTCCAGCTCCATGGTCTCCGCGTCCGCGATCGTCTCGGCGGCGAGAACGCCCATCGCCTCGGCGGCGTGCGCGAGCATCAGCTTCGCGGTGACGTCGCCGATGGCGTAGATGTGCGGTACGGAGGTGCGGCAGCGGCCGTCCACGTCGATCGCGCCGCGCTCGGTGACGCGGACGCCGGTGTTCTCCAGGCCGTATCCGGTGACGTTCGGGGCGAAGCCGATGGCCTGCAGGACCTTGTCGGCCTCCAGCACCTGCTCGGTGCCGTCCTTGCCGGTGACGGTGACTCGGACCTGCGGGCCGGACTCGTCAATCGACTCGACGCGGGTCGAGGTGAGCACGTCGATGCCCAACTTCCGGTACTGCTTGGCCAGTTCGGCGGAGACCTCGGCGTCCTCCAGCGGGGCGATACGGTCCAGGAACTCGACGACGGTGACCTTGACGCCGTAGTTGTGCAGCACATAGGCGAACTCGACGCCGATGGCCCCGGCGCCGGCGATCACGATCGACTGCGGCAGGTCCTCGGCGAGGATCTGCTCCTCGTACGTCACCACGCGCGCGCTGCGCTTGGTGCCGGGCAGCAGCTTGGGGGTCGCCCCGGCGGCGATGATGCAGTTCTCGAAGCCGATGGTGCGGGTGTTGCCGTCGTAGTCGGCCACCTGGAGTGTGTGCGGGTCGAGGAACGAGCCGCGTCCGCTGATTTCGGTGATCTTGTTCTTCTTCATCAGGTAGTGGACGCCCTTGACCCGGCCGTCCGCGACCTTCCGACTACGGCGGAATGCCTCCCCGTAGTCGAAGGAGACCTCACCATCGACCTTGATGCCAAAGGTCTTCGCCTCGCGCGTGAAGACGTGCGCCAGTTCGGCGTTGCGCAGCAGGGCCTTGGTGGGGATGCAGCCCACGTTCAGGCAGACGCCGCCCCAGTACCTCTCCTCGACGACTGCTACGCGCTTGCCCAGTTGGGCGGCCCTGATGGCGGCTACGTACCCGCCCGGGCCCGCGCCGAGTACGACGACGTCGAAGTGCTCACCCTGCTCGTCCATGGACCATTCCTTTCCACTGGGACGGTCGACTCCACGTCGGTGGCCGACTCGCTCCCGATCGCACAACCTGTTCGTCAACTCAGTCGCTGTGGTTCAACGCCCCGATGCCGTGATCCATGCCCGCGCAGCGATCACCGACGTGCCGAGGCCCCGTCGACTTCGTGTACTCCCGCCTCGGCGGCGCCGAGCCTGAGGGTGTCGAGCCCGAAGGCCGCGACCGGACCGTGCACACCGGGCTTCAGGACGGCATCCGGCGCCGCCGCATGGACTGCACCCCACGCCAGGAGGGAGCCCGTCATCTCGTAGGGATCGGGTCCGGTGAGGGCCGTCGTGGCCAGGGGACGACCGTGGCCGTCGCGGGCGACCGCGATCACCAGGGAACGGCCGTCGGTGTCCGGCTCACGATGTGCTCCCGGGAGCCTCCCGGACCACCGCGTCAGAGCAGCCCGCACCTTCGCCGACCTCAGCAAGGGCGCCTGGAGCATGGCGGCGATCTGTACCGGACGCGTCCACCGCCCGAGCCAGCCCATCCCCACCTCGACGCTCTCCAGCCGAGGGAAGACCTCAGGCAGGCCGAGATGCTCCGTGCCCGGGACGGTTATGGCCGGGCGTCGCACACCGGCGTAGCGGAAGGTGAGGACACGCTTGGCGGCCCGCTCGTCGACCAGTCGGGAAGAGGCTCCAGGACGTGGGGAGCGGTAGGCGAACCCGTCCTCGGCCGCCGCGGCGACCAGCGTCTGGCGCGTGCCACCCGTGGTCAGGTCCCAGGAGTCGCGCAGGGTGCTCCGGTAATGCAGCTCACTCCCGCGCCCCGAACGGGTGATGAAGTAGCCGATCTCGACATGGCATGCGCGCTCGCCCGCCTGTTCCAGGGCCAGGGCGCCGGCGAGGTTGCCGGGCACGTAGTCGTAGCCGAACGCGGGCACGAGAGTCGCTCCCCGGGCGGCCGCGACGGAGTCCAGTTCAAGGAGGACCCGGCGGGCGAAGGGGCCCTCCCCCGTGGAGTCGAAGTAGCGCGCTCCCGCCCGCGCGGCGGCCGTGACCGTGGCCATGCCCAGTTGCATGAACGGCCCGATCGTGGAGACGACCACATCGCTGGGGCCCAGAAGGCGCGTGAGGCGGGCGGAAGAGGTGACGTCCACTTCCGCCACCGGCAGTTCCGCCTCGAAGCGGTCGGCCAGGGTCAGCATCTTCGTTCGGCTTCGCCCGACCAAGGTCGGCTTCTCACCTCGTGCGAGCAGTTCCCTGAGAACCCGCCGCCCCGTGTACCCCGTCGCACCCAGCAACAAGATTCTGCGCTTTTCCACGGCTACGTCTGCCTTCCGGAGGGCACTGCCACGACGACGACTGACCGACCACGAGTCATTCACTGACCCCAGGTCATTGAATATACGATGGTCAACATGAGAGGGCCAAACCGACGACAGCTGTATGCGGAGCAGACCCGGGCGGACCTGGTGGCGGCCGCGCGCAAACTCTTCGTCGACAACGGGTTCGCGGACACGTCGGTCGAGGCCATCACCGCGGCGGCGCAGGTGAGCAAGGGCACCTTCTATCACCACTTTCCGGACAAGAAGGCGATGTTCGCCGAGCTCTACACGGAGCTGCTCCAGCGGGTCGGAGCGCTCGCCGACGCGGCGTCCGAGGCGATCCGTGCGACGCCGGGCGAGCCTGCCTTGACCGCCGTGTCGAACCTCACGCACGCCTTCTTGCGGCGGACCATCGACGATCCCCTGCATCGAGAGCTGATGGCCCAGGCGCCCTCGGTGCTGGTGGAGCAGTACCGGCACATCAACGACACGGTGGCCCAGCCGCCGATCGAACGGCTCTTGACTGTCCTGGCCGAACGCGGTGAGGTGGAATCGCATGTTCCGGTCGCCATCGTCGCCCGGCTGCTGTTGGCCGTCCTGTGCGAGGGCAACCAGATCATCGCCGCCGCGGCGGACCGGGAGGACGCCCTGGCCAGGACGTTCCACACGATCACCCTGCTGATGTCGGGCCTGGCGGCGGACGGCGTCAGCGCGCACGGTTGACGTCGACCAACGCCTGCAACAGCACTCCTCGACCGCACCCGGCCGTGCCGCTACCGTGCCGCCTCGTTCTCGATGTCACGGACCAGGTCGATGGCCCGGCCGATAGTGGTGAGCCGAGCGTCGAGGGTCTCTCCGGCCGGATAGAAACGTACGGTGTCCACACCGGCGTCGCGCCACACACGCAGCCGTTGGCGCACCATGCCCTCGGTTCCGATCAGAGTGGTCGCCAGCACCATTTCGTCGGTGATCAGGCCGACCGCGCCGTCCCGGTCCCCGGCCTGCCAACGTGTCCGGACTTCGGCCGCCACCTCGGCCCAACCCTGGCGGCTGTAGGCGTTGTTGTAGAAGTTTGTGGTCGCGGAACCCATGCCGCCGAGGCTGAAGGCAAGTTCCTTCTTGCGTCCGGCCACCATCGCGCTCAGCGCGTCCTCGTCATCCGCGAAGGCGACCTCGGCGCCTTGGCAGATGTCGAGGTCGGCACGGGCGCGACCGGCGGCGGCAAGGCCCTGGTCCAGGTGGTCGAAGTACGCCTCCTTGGCGCCCTCGGGCACGAAACTGGTGCCCAGCCACCCATCGGCGATCTCACCGGTCAGGTGCAGCATCTTCGGCGAGAGAGTGGCGAGGTAGACCGGAATGTCATGCTCGGCACGCATCGACAGACGCATGGGCTTCGCCTGCCCGCCCGGCAGCGGAATCCGGAACTCCTTTCCTGAGTAGGAGACTTTGCCGCCCGCGGCGGCCTCCCGCACGATCTCGACGGTCTCCCGCATCCGCACCAGCGGCCGGGCGAAGGACACGCCGTGCAGCCCCTCGATCACCTGCGGCCCGGAGGGGCCCAGGCCGAGAAGGAAGCGCCCCTCGGAGATCTGCGACAGTGTGATCGCGGCGCGGGCGATGGCCATCGGCGTGCGGGTGCCGAGTTGGATGATTCCGGTTCCGAGGAGCATGCGCTCGGTCTTCGCCGCGAGGTAGCCCAACGGCGAGGGGGCCTCGGAGCCCCACGCCTCCGCCACCCAGCAGATGTCGAGACCGAGCTTCTCCGCCTCGGTGACATAGGCGACGATCTCCCGCCAGTCGCCCCCGGAAGCTTCGATCGTGGTGGAGGTACGCATCAGAGCCTCGCCTCGCCCGCGGGCCGGGCCCTCTCGGCCAGCTTCTTGATCTCTTCGAGGGTGATGGTCATGTTGGCCTCGAACTCCCGCATGCGCACGAAGACGATCTTCTGCTCCTTCTCCGGCATGCGATCGATGGCGAAGGAGAGGCCCGAACGGGCCGGCCCCATCTGCATCCATTCGCTCAGCAGAGTGCCACCGCCCTGCGGCTCCAACGTGAACCGCCAGATCGCCGTCGGGTTCTGCGGGTTCTCGACGGCCCAGGCAAGCAGCCTCGGCGGCTCGCACTCGACGATGTGGGAGGTGGTGGCCCACTCCCCGAGTGCCTCGTGCTTGCTCCGGCCGATGAACCGGGCTCCCAGGGCAGGGGCGGTCCTGCCGTCCAGCCATTCGACGGACTGCAGTTCGGAGCTCATACGCGGCATCAACTCGATGTCGGACACGAGCGTCCACACCTGTTCGGGCGGGGCCGCGATCCAGGTGCGGACCTCCACCGTCGGCTTGTCCGCATAGCGCGCGCCTGTCCACTCCATGTTTCCTGCAGCCTCCATGCCGATCCGAGAACTCCCATGACCTGACGTGACCAGTAAAGTTGCGTAGATGGACTCACCTGTCAAGGGAAAGCGCAGCCCCGGCAGAGCCGCTGAGTCAGCCGGCGAAACGCTCCCGCACATCCGGCCGTTCGGCCAGGTGTGGCGGATAGCCGGGGCCCATCCGAGGACTGGTGTTCTCCGCGGTCATCTGCTCACCGCAGGAAGAACACACCACCTCGGCGTGGGCTTCCTGTCCGCAGGCCTCGTGCCGCATGACTACCGGCGGGCCCTGTTCACCGGACAGCCAGCGGTCCCCCCACCGGTTCATCACCAGCAGCACACCGTAGAAGTCGCGCCCCTTCTCCGTGAGCACGTAGTCGTACCGAACCGGCTCCGTCTGGTACGGCCGTTTCTCCAGCAGCCCCTCGTCCACCAGCCGACGCAACCGGTCCGTCAATGTGTTGCGCGCGATCCCCAGTGACACCTGGAACGCGTCGAACCGCCGGATCCCGTAGAACGCCTCACGCAGCACCAACGGCGTCCACCAGTCCCCGAGCAGGTCCATGGTGCGCGCGATCGAACAGGGCCAGTGCGCAAAGGATGTCCGCCTCATGACCGTCAGCATAGGTTCGTCCAGTCGTAAGACCCAGCAGGTGGAGCGGTGACAATTCATCCGCGCGACATCTTGCGCTCAATAAATAACGAAGTTATGTTGCGGCCATGAAACGTGACTTGCTGGGCAGAAAACTGGTTGTCACCGGAGCGGCGCGCGGCATCGGCGAGAAGGTGGCCCGCCTGGCCATCGCCCGAGGCGCTCAGGTGGCCTTGATCGGACTGGAACCCGATCGGCTCCGTGACCTCGCCCGCGAGCTGGGCCCCGCCGCTTCCTGGCGTGAGGCCGATGTGCGCGACGGCACCGTCCTGCGGTCAGCGATCGACGAGGCCGCGGGGGTCATGGGCGGCATCGATCTGGTCGTCGCCAATGCCGGGGTCGTGGCGTACGGGACCGTGCGACAGACGGACGAGGCGTCGTTCGAGCGGGTCCTGGACATCAATCTGAACGGTGTCTTCCGAACCCTCAAGTACGTGACGCCCCATCTGGAGCGCAGCCGGGGACACGTACTGGTCGTGGCGTCCGCGCTGTCCTTCATGCCGCTGGCGGCGATGGCCTCCTACGGCGCCAGCAAGGCCGCGGCCGAGCTGCTCGCCCTGACCTACCGCCAGGAGGTGGCGCACCTCGGCGTCACGGTCGGCCTGGTGCACCCCTCCTGGATCGACACGGATCTCGTCCGGGGCGCCGAAGCGGACCTTCCCTCGTTCCAGGGTCTGCGCAACCGGCTTCCCTACCCGGGCAATGTCACCACGAGTGCCGACCGGGCGGCTGCCGCGATCGTCGACGGGCTCGTCCGCCGCCGCAGCCGCGTGTACGTCCCCCGCGCGGTCGTCGTGGCCAACTGGGCCAAGGCAGCGCTGAATTCGCCACTGGCCTGGCCATGGGCGAGGCGCTTCGCGGCCCGTGCCGTTCCGTCCCTCGAACGGGAGGTCGCGGCGCTGGGGAGGCATGACCAGCTCACGCCGGGCACCGGTGCCTCTGCCGCGGAGACCAAGTCGCCCTAGCCGCACATGGGTGGTCCCGCGCGGGACAGCGCCCTGCCCTACCGACTTTCACCGACCTTGAACGATTGAGTCGTACAGGCGCGCGCCCGCCTCGTGCGAGGCTTCGGCCCGTTCCCGCTCGTCGCCCAGACCGACAGAGAAGTTCACGCCCATCGGCCGCATCACCTGCACCACGGGATCCTCGAACTCGCCGAAGTGCTCGGCCAGCTCAAGGGTGACGTACCCGTGGACCAGACTCCACAACTGGGCGGCTATGACTTCAGGTTCCTGCCGCTCGGCCCTGCCCGAGTCCACGAGCCGTCGACATGCCGCGGTGATATGGACGTGGGCATCCCGGAAGGCCGGCGAATGTCCGCTCAAGCGAAGGTCCGCGTCCGACAGCGGCCGGTACGTCGCACGAGTGGACAGGCCGAACATCAGGTCGTACAGGTGAGGGTTCTCGTGGGCCACTCGGCGGCAGGTCAAAGCCATGGCGAAGAGATCCGCGATCGGATCATCCGTCACCGGCACCTGGGCGAACGCCGCGCCGAGCTCCCTGAAGCCGTGGTCGGCGACGGCCCGCATCAGTTCGGGGATCCCACCGAAATGGCCGTAGACGACCATCGTCGACAGCCCGCTCGCGGACGCCACCGTACGCGCCTTGATGGCCGACGGCCCCTGTTCGGCCAGCAGGCCGACAGCGGCTCGCACAAGCCGCTCCGGTGCGTCATCGAGCCTCGGCCGCCCTGCCATGCCTCTCGCGCCTCCACCATTGACACTCTTGAAATAACTTGGTTATGTAACTCGTCACGGCAATAGTACACATCTCGAGCGACGTGCCGTTTCGGACACGGGCGCGCCTCCCCGGACGGGCTTTCACGCACTGTCCCAGATTCCTGGCGCCGGCAGCCCCTCCCTCACTCGCTTTGCACTCCCCCATGAACCCAGCACGGGAGCAGAATCCATGCCATACAAAGACAAGGGTCATCTGGAGATCGAGGACCGCGGAGCCGTCCTTGTCGTCCGGGTCGACGGCGGCCCGCACCAGTTGTTCGGCCTCGACATCGCCCAGCAGCTGGACAAGCTGGTGACCCGGGTCGACCGCGATCCGAGCATCCGTGCCGTCGTCTTCACCGGGGCACATCCCGAGCGGTTCGTCAGCCATGCCGCGGTCCGGTGGCTGCAGGAAGAGGGCGCCGCGAGCCCGACGGTCGGCCGACGCGGTGCCGCCGCCGTCGTACGCATGGCGAAGCACGTGGACCGGTCCCGGGTCCTCGGGGCACTCATGCGCAGGACCCCGATGCGGGGTGCCCTCCAGCTGGAGCGTCTGCACACGACCTTCCTCCGGATGAACGCCAGCGGTGTCCTCTTCGTCGCCGCGCTCAACGGTTCGGCTCTCGGCCTCGGCGCCGAGTTCGCCTGGGCCTGCGATCTGCGGGTCATGGCCGACGGGGACTTCTTCATCGGCCAGCCCGAAATCCTCCTCGGCATCATCCCGGGCGGAGGCGGCACCCAGCGGCTGACCCGCCTGATCGGCACCCACCGGTCCCTGGCCGCGATCCTCGAAGGCAAGCCGTTCACGCCCGCGGAAGCGCTCGCCAACGGGGCGGTCGACAAGGTCGTACCCCAGGACAAGGTCGTCGCGCAGGCGGTCGAGCTCGCAGAGCACTTCGGCCGGCGGTCGAAGGGGTCGGTCGCGGCCGCCAAGAGGTCGGTATACCTCGGCGGCTCGATGCCCCTGGAGGACGGACTCCACGTCGAACGCGCCGAGTTCTTCACCCGAGTCATGTCGAAGGACGGCCAGGAACTGATGCTCGACTACATGAAGACGACGGACGTCACCGGCGAGCTCCCGCTCTACAACCCGGACACCTACGCCCAGGCGCTCGCCTCGGGCAGCGTGCCCGGGCACCGCTCGATGAAGACGACGCGGCGGTGAGCAGACGATGACCACTGCGCACTCCTTCACCCGCCACGACATCACCTTCCCCTCCGGCGACAGCACCTGTGCCGGATGGCTCTACCTCCCGACCGGCGTCACCTCCCCGCCCGTCGTCATCCTCGGGCACGGCCTCGGCGCCACCCGCGAGATGCGCCTGGACGCCTTCGCCGAGCGTTTCGCTCAGGCCGGCATCGCCGCCGTGGCCTTCACCTACCGGCACTTCGGCGACAGCGGCGGCCACCCGCGCCAGCTCCTGTCGATCAAGCGTCAGCTCGCCGACTGGGACGCCGCCATCGCCTACGTCAAGGCCCGCCCTGACGTCGACCGCTCCCGCATCGCGGTGTGGGGCAGCTCCTTCGGCGGAGGCCACGCCATCACCGTCGCCTCTCGGCATCCCGAACTGCGCGCGGCCGTGTCCCAGTGCCCGTTCACCGATGGTCTCGCCTCCGCGCTCGCGCTCGGCCCGGTCGCCTCGCTCAAAATGACCCCCGTGCTCGCTCGGGACATGGCGGCCAGAGTGCGCGGCAAGGCACCCGCGATGGTTCCCATCGCCTCCGCCCCCGGTTCGCCGGCCCTCATGAACGCCCCTGACGCCCTGCCCGGCTACCAGACGCTCCAGCCGCCCGGCACGACATTCCGCAACGAGGTGGCGGCACGGGTCATTCCGACCATCGCTACCTACCGGCCTGGGCGTGCCGCGAAGAAGGTCGCCATGCCGATCCTCTTCTGCGTCAGCAACACCGACTCCGTCACGCCTCCCGCCCAGACCCTCAGGTACGCGCGCACCGCACCCCGGGGAGAGATCAAGAGGTACGACGCCGGCCACTTCGACTTCTACACCGGCGAGACCTTCGAGGCCCTGGTCCGCGACCAGATCGAGTTCCTCACCCGGCAGCTGCGCCCCGCGCCGGCATCGACTCCTTGACCGGACCGCACAACACCGAGACAGGTACGCCCGCCATGAACTTCGCTTCACTGCCCGACCGCCGCGCCGCTCACGACCCCGATGGGGCAGCGGTCTCGGACGGGCGCCAGTCACTCACCAACACGCAGTTGCTGGACCGCGTCCGTGCGGCAGCGCGTCAGCTCCAGGACCTCGGCATCGGTCCCGGCGATGTCGTGGCCCTCAAGCTGACGAACCGCATCGAGTTCGTGCTGCTGTTGTTCGCCGCCTGGCGGATCGGCGCCACCATCACGCCGGTCAACCCGAGCATGACCGACGTCGAGGTGGACCGACAGGTCAAGGACTCCGGTGCGCGTCTGCTGGTGGTCGAAGACCGCGAGGCGCCCGTCACGGACGGTACTGCCGTACTCGCCGTCGGCGCACTGCACAAGGAAGGGGCGAGTTCGGATCACGCACCGCATGTGGACCCGTCCGCACTGGCTCTCCTCATATACACCAGCGGCACCACCGGGACGCCCAAGGGCGTGATGCTGGACCACGCCAACATCGACGCCATGACGGAGATGGGCCGCCTGTCCCTGGACATCGGGCCCGCCGACCGGTGCCTGCTGATCCTGCCGCTCTTCCACGTCAACGGCATCGTGGTCAGCATTCTCACGCCTCTTCTCGCGGGGGCGAGCGTCGTCATCGCGGGCCGCCGGTTCGACCCACACAGCTTCTTCGACCTCGTCGAGCAGGAGCGCCCCACCTTCTTCAGCGCCGTGCCGACGATCTACGGCATGCTCACTGCGCTCCCGGACGACATACAGCCCGACACATCGTCGCTGAGGTTCGGAGTCTGTGGCGCCGCACCTGCCTCCGCCGAGCTGCTGAACCGGTTCGAAGCCCGCTACGGGTTCCCTCTTGTCGAGGGGTACGGCCTGTCCGAAGGAACCTGCGGGTCCACCGTCAACCCCGTCGCGGGCCCGCGACGTGCCGGCACCGTGGGACTTCCCTTCCCCGGCCAGCAGATTCGGATCGTCGACGCCGAAGGTACCGAGGTGGGGCCGGGCACGGACGGTGAGGTCCTCGTGAAGGGCCCCAACGTCATGCGTGGCTACCTCGGCCGCCCTGAGGAAACGGCCAGAGTCATCGTCGACGGCTGGTTGCACACGGGCGATGTGGGTCACCTCGACGCCGAGGGCTATCTGACCCTGGTCGGGCGCTCGAAAGACATGATCATCCGTGGCGGGGAGAACATCTACCCCAAGGAGATCGAGGACGTCCTCACAGGCGACCCATCGGTGCTCGAAGCTGCCGTGATCGGCGTACCCGACGAGAAGTGGGGAGAGGTGGTCGTGGCCTACATACAGCCGCGACCAGGCCTGACCGTCGATCTGACGGCGCTGCGGGAGCTCTGTGCGCGCAACCTCACCGGCTTCAAGCGTCCGACCGAGTTCTTCGTGGTGGAGGCCATAGCGAAGAACGCGGTCGGGAAGATCGACAAGGCCTCCTTGCGCGCTGCCCACGTCGCGGTTTCCTGAGCTTCACCGCGCGCCGAGCCTGGACGCCCAGGCGGCGCATATCCGACAGCGCGGCCGCGGGGGACGCTTCGGCGGGTGTCCCGGTCTCGGCCCGGATCTGACTGCGTGGCGGCCTGACCGGAAGCAACTGGGCCGCCCCTCGGTCCGGGAGGCGGCTCGGACGACTTGCCCCGGCCGGCCAGTGAGACTGTGGACCCGCAGGGGCGCCGCTCTCGTCGTGGTGGCTGGGTCACCGACTCGCCTCGTGGGCCAGGAACGACCGCAAATGGCCCAGCAGTGCATCCGGTTGCTCTTCCGGGATGAAGTGGCCGCACTCCGGGATTTCTGCTCCGGTGACGTCGTCCGCGTAGGCGCGCCAGATCTCCAGCGTCGGCAGGCGGGAGGGCAGCCCTGCGGAACCCCAGAGCGCCAGTACCGGCATGGTGAGGCGGCGGCCCTCGGCGGCATCGATGTCGTCGAGGGCGACGTCCTGCTCCATGGCGCGGTAGTCGTCGAAACTCGCGCGCATGGCACCAGGGCGGGAGAAGGCTCGGACATATCTGTCGACCGCTTCGGGTGTCAGCCCGTGCCGGTTATAGGTCCACCGCTCGAAGAAGTACTCGAGATACCCGCGTACGTCGTGCCCCACGAGCCGCTCGGGAAGGTCCGGCTGCATCTGGAACAGCCAGTGCCAGTACCCGGAGGCGAGCGAGGCGTCCAGCCGGCGGAACATCTCCCGGGTCGGCACGATGTCGAGCACAGCCAGCCGTTCCACCTGATCGGGGCGGTCCAGCGCCCAGCGGTGCCCCACGCGAGCGCCCCGGTCGTGACCCACGACGGCGGTCGTCTCGAAACCGAGTGCTTCGACGAGGCTCGCCATGTCGGCGGCCATCCGCCGCTTGTCGTATCCGGTCGAGGGCTTGTCGCTCAGGCCGTAGCCACGCAGGTCGGGTGCCACAACGGTGTGGTCTGCGGCAAGATCCGCCAGCACCGGCTGCCAGCAGTCGGAGGTCTGCGGCCAGCCGTGGAGCAGGACGAGCAGAGGACCGGATCCCGCTCGGAGGTAGTGCAGGCGGACCCCGTCCACCTGCGTCACGCCTGTGGTCACGGTGGGCTGTCCCATGGATGCGCCTCCCCGGCATGAACTAACCCTCTTAGGGGGTTAAACCTAACGTGCAGAATGAAGGCGTGACAACGGACGACAGGTGGATCTGGGACGGCGGGCGGGTCTGTCTGGACTTCACCAACACCCTCCGCCACCGGTGGCGGCCCACGCCGGGGGAGACGCTCCGGAACCCGGGTGATCTCACCCTCTGGCTTCAGCGGGCCGGACTGCTCACACCGGGCATCCCGGATCCCGTGGATGCCGCCGTCCTGGCATCGGGCCGACGGCTGCGCGAGGCGGTCGACCGGGCCGTACTCGCGGTCTCCGACGGCCGACTGCCCTCCTCCAGCGACGTCGTGCTGCTCAACGAATCGGCAGCACAGGTGCCCCGGCCGGCGCCGCAAATCACCATCAAGGGCGGCCACTTGGAGCCCGCCGGCACCACGACCATGGCACCTGATTCCGCGACCGCGCTGGCACTGATCGCGCAGGACGCCGTAGACCTGCTCCTGTCGACCGAGATCCGGCGCGTACGCGTGTGCAGCGCGGACATGTGCGCCCTGCGCTTCCTGGACCGCTCGCCCGCCCACAACCGCCGCTGGTGCTCGATGTCCCGCTGCGGCAACCGCACCAAAGTCCGCCTCCACCAGGCCCGAGCCAGACGGAGTGAGCGCACCCCGGCGGACTGAGCCCACCCGGACTCCTGCCGCCACCGCGCTCAGCTCACTCCGCGGGCCTCAGACGAAATGCGGGGCCGGGGACACTCTCGATGTCCTCCGCCTGCACGGCGTGGCCGCGTTCGCAGCGGATCTGGGCATCGACGTGCGCACCGCATCCGCGGTGTCGCGTCAGTACGGCCGGGCCCTCCGGGTCGGCGCGGTAGCGGTCGCCCCACTGCAGGAGCCCCATCACGGCCGGGACCAGATCCACGCCCTTGGGTGTGATCACGTACTTCGGCCGACTCCGCGAACCCGGCTCCTTGTAGGTCTCGGTGGCCAGGATCCCTTCCTCGACAAGCATCCGGAGCCGGGCAGCGAGAAGGTTGCGGGGACAGCCCAGGACCCGTTCGAAGTCACTGAAGCGGGACGAGCCGTACCAGACCTCGCGCAGGATCAGGATCGTCCACTTCTCCCCCACGACCTCAAGGGTCCGGGCGATCGAGCAGTTCGACATGTCCCGGTCGAGTCGGGTGTCCATGCCGGCGTCCTGACGAGCTTCCGTCCTCGCATCCATGGGGGTGATTCTAACCCGACCTGAGTTTACTTTTCCATACTCAACAAGTAGCGTCATGACCACACGCAGACGACCGAGAAGATCACATGGAAAGGCGGCCGACATGAAGGCATTCGTCGTCGAAAAGTACGGCAAGGACGGCGTGCGCGCCGCCGAGGTACCCGAGCCCAGCGTCGGTGACCGCGATGTTCTGGTCAGGGTGAGCGCCGCGAGCATCAACCCGCTGGACAAGATGGTCCGCAACGGGGAGTTCAAACAGCTGTTGAAGTACAAGCCTCCGTTCGTGCTCGGTCATGACGTGGCCGGCGTCGTGAAGCGGGTCGGTTCCGCCGTGCGCGGCTTCGAAGTCGGCGACGAGGTCTACGCCCGTCCGCGCGACCTGCGGATCGGAGGCTTCGCGGAGTACATCGCGATCGACATGGACGACGTCGCGCCCAAGCCGGTCTCGCTCACCCCGCAGGAGGCGGCCGCGGTCCCGCTGGTGGCCCTGGCCGCCTGGCAGGTCCTCGTGGACCAGGCCCATGTGAAGCCGGGTCAGAAAGTGCTCGTCCACGCCGGTGCCGGCGGTCTCGGATCGACGGTCATCCAGCTCGCCAAACACCTCGGTGCCACCGTGGCGACGACCGCGAGCGCTCATTCCGAGAAGCTGGTCAGAAGCCTCGGTGCCGACATCGTCGTCGACTACAAGACGGAGGACTTCTCCAAGGTGCTGTCCGGCTACGACCTGGTGCTGGACGCCGTGGGCGGGGCGAACCTGGAGAAGTCGCTGACCGTGCTGAAGCCCGGCGGCCTGGCTGTGAGCGTCGTGGGCCCGCCGGACGCCGGGTTCGCCGGGCAGCTCGGCGCTCCCTCCTTCCTGGGGCTGGTCATGAACGTGCTCAGTCGCAAGATCCGCAAGCAGGCGAAGGCCCTGGGCGTTCGCTACCAGTTCTTCTTCATGCAGGCCAATGGCTCCCAGTTGCGCGAGCTCGGCGCCCTCTACGACAGCGGGAAGCTCCGCCCGGTCATCGACAGCACCTTCCCGTTCGATCAGACGCTCGAGGCGATGGCTTACGTCGAGCAGGGTCGCACCACGGCCGGCAAGGTCGTGGTCTCGATGACGCCCGACAGCAACTGAGATCAGGCCGGTCACACGGCATCCTCCTGGCATGATCACGCGGGGCCGACGGCTCGCGTGTCCCGACGCTCATGACGGACACGGGAGTTGTCCAACGGCGTCCTCTGCTCCGGCCCCGAATCCGAGGGCTGCCGGCGGCCGCAACAGTCTGCGGAGCCCCGTGCCCCGAGTGCCTTGGATTGCATCCAGGGAAGTGGTGTACGGGTTCGACCTGATCCGGGGTTTGCTCCGGCATCGGGTCGGTGCCCGCATAGATGAACGGCCATCGGCTGATCTTCGAGTTGTCGAAGCCCGAAGGACGTCAGCACGATGACCGCACCTGCCAGTGCGCCCGCACGCCCTCGCCGAGGACAACCTCGCCGCGCCGAGTCCCGATCTGCTGCGCGCGACGGGCTGAACGTTCGCCGACACGCTCATGCCCGGGACCTGCGCACATACGTGGCCTTCCTGTGGTTCACGCGACGCAGGCGGGACCGGCGTGACGCGTCCATGGACCACCGAGCGGCGTTCGAGTGGCGGCGGCGTCGTGATGAGCGTGGCCCTCGTTCGGAAAGGCGAGTTGGGACCGGGAGGTGTCCACGGTCAACGACTTACACCTGTGGGCAGGACGTCGTGAGGGCCGTTCCCATCCGTCAGCGCGCGGGCTTCGGTGTGGTCGCCGTGGCGGGACGGGGCTGGCGGCACGATGGTGCGGCAAGTGCCGGCCGCGGCACTACGCCGCCCTGGTCGACGTGCGCTTTCGGCCCCGCATCCCGGCGCCGGCCCGGCCTGCGACGCTGACGGAACCCTCCGGATCCGACGTACGTACGGAAGCCAACCTGAGCCGGCCACGGAAGGAGAACACCGACCTGCGCGCACTCTGGCTCTGTACGAGGAGGCCATCCGCCGGCCGGCTCTCGAAATCGGCGCACTGCACAGCGGCGGCACCGTTCTTCCACTGCCAACCGCAGCAGGCCCGCGCCGCCCGGGCCCTCCTGAATCCGACACCCCCCAGGCGCCTGGCGTGCGAAAGGACGTCGGGCGTGGCGCGCAGCCGACTACCGATGATCAAGGAATCACCTCCTGGACGGCGGGCGAGATCCAGAGGCGTTGCGCTGATGACCGAGCTCGGGCAGTTCGGCGGCGGCGGTCAGGCCCTGTACGACCCCGTCTCGGCGAGCGGAGCCTCAGGGACCGGTCCGGCGACTATCCCCGCCGCCCCCGGGCCGACTCGCCCAGCGGACCGGCCCGGGGCACGCTGGAAGGAGCGGCGTCGCCCACGTCGTCAAGGCCAGCAGCGAGGGCGTCGAGTGGCTCTGCCCGGATACCACGATCGAGCGGATCGCCGCCCAGTGGCTGGACCTCAGGCGCTCCTCGTCGTGGTCACCGACGGCGCGGCCGGCGCCCACGTCTTCGACGCCCGTGCGGCACGTATCAGCCGTCCCGGCCGGAGGGTCACGGCGGTGGACACCGTGGGAGCGGGCAGGGCAGCCGGGCGACGGCGCACCCCGCCTCGCTCACGGAGGATGCGCCTACCTCGGCCAGCCGCTCCGGCGGCCGGGGTCCGGCCTGCCGGATTCTCGCGCACGGACCAGGCGTCAGCGACTGCACCGAAGCCCTGCAGGCGTTACTCGTCGAGGAACTGAACGGCGTGCTTCAGAAACCGCTCGGGATACTGGAACTGCGCTCCATGCCCGGCATCGGGGTAGATCAGCAGCTGAGCGTTGGGGATGTTCTGGGCGAGGTGCCAGGAGTTGATCGAAGCGATCATCACGTCGTTCTCGCCGTTGAGGACCAGCGTCGGCTGGGTGATCGCGTTCAGGTGGGCGTAGGGGTTCTCGCCCGGCAGCGGTTCCGCGTAGGCCATAGTCGCTTCGAACTGCGCCTGTGCGACCGCGGGCGAGCTCGGCGGGTCCTGGTCGACCCGCTGGTGACGGCGCTCCCAGAAGGCCTTGCCCGCTTGCTTCGCGGCTTCCGAGCGGCCGAAGAACAGGAAGAGGAAGTCCTCCAGGGTGGGGACCGGGTTCAGGGCGTACTGAGGCACCTGGGGGTCACTTGTCGGGTCCCCGCCTCGGAGGCCGGTGCCGAGCAGGAGGAGCTTGCGCACCAGCTGGGGGTGGCGCAGCGTGACTTCCTGCGCCTGGAAACCGCCGAGCGAGAAGCCGAGCAGGTCGACCTGCTCCAGCCCCAGTGCCCGGATGACCGCGGCGATGTCGTCGGCCATGTCCTCGATCCGATTACGGGGCGTGCCCGATGACGAGGCGACGCCGCGGCCGTTGAACAGGATGACCTCACGGCCTTCCGCCAAGCCGTCGGTGAGCAGCGGGTCCCAGTTGTCCATCCCTCCACGGAAGTGCTGGACCAGGAAGATCGGGACGCCCGAGGGCTTGCCCCAGCGCCGGTAGGCGAACCGGTCGCCGTCAACCTCGATGTACTGAGTCGGTGCGGTCACATGCGTGTCACTCATGGCCTGAGCCTTTCTGGAGGGGGTGAGCAATACGATGACGATCGTAATCTAAAAAGTCAACCTCTTCGATGTCGATCGACATCTATGTATGCTGGACCGTCGAGCGCCGATCGACGAAGGGACGGCTGGACATGCGGGTCACCAAGGCACAGGCAGAGCAGAACCGTGCCCACATCGTCGCGACAGCCTCCAGGCTGTTCCGTGAGCGCGGCTATGACGGTGTCGGTGTGGCAGAGCTGATGGCGGCCGCCGGGTTCACCCACGGCGGGTTCTACAAGCACTTCCGCTCCAAGGCCGACCTGATGGCCGAAGCGTCCGCGAGCGGGCTCTCGCAGACCGTGGCACGGGCACAAGGTCTGGACCCCGCCGAGTTCGTCGAGCGCTACGTCTCGCGGGAGCATCGCGACGGGCGCAGCGACGGCTGCACCATCGCGGCCCTCGGCGGCGACGCCGCACGTCAGCCGGCGGACATCAGAACAGAGTTCGCAGCCGGGATCGAGAACCTGCTGACGGCCCTTCAGCCCCAAGGCGATACACCGGGAGATGCGGACCAGCGCGCGGCCCGCATGATGGTGATCGACATGCTCGCCCATTCGGTCGGCGCGATCATGTTGTCGCGGGCATGCCCGGACGGCTCTCCGCTGGCGGACGAGATCCTCGATGTCTGCCGCAAGGAGATTCTCGCGTCACTGGCACAGGTCAACAGCGACCAGCTGGCGGCAAGCAGTCCGGAGACCTGACCGCAGCCGACCGACGCAAGCCCAGCTCAGTACCTTGAACAGCACGAGGCCGGCTCCCAGTCGCCTCAGTGCGAACACCGGCAGAACCACCCCGCCGCCCCTTCGAGCGACCTTCCTCAACGCGCGGTCCAGGCGCGGGGTGGGAGTGGGACCCGACGCCGTACAGGTGGGCAATCTCGGGAATCCCAGCAGCACGCGGTGCCGGTAGCCCTCCGGCCGGCTGCCCCAGCCGTCCAGTCGTACCGGTATGGGCAGCAACGGCCGGATGACCTGCCATTCGGGGATTCGGGCCATACCGCAACCGAGGACTGCCCGGATGGTCACCCGGGCCGCACTTCAGCGAGGCAGCAGGACCTCGACCTGCCCCCGGATGTCCTGCACGATCTCCTCCACGCTCAAGGCGATGTTCACGCTCACCGCCATGCTGAGGAACATCACGGCGGACACGATGTGTGCCAGCGTCGCGGCGTCGCCCTCGGTGACCCGCTCGTCTCGGCGCAGCACGGCGGCGACGGCCTCCTCGGTCTGCGCGACGATGGCGAGTGCCGCGCCATGCCGGGGCTCCTCGGGGTCACCGAAGACCATCTCTCGCAGGTAGGTGCGTCCGTTGTCGATCTGGACGCGGTTGCACTCGACGATCGGCCGGACGATCGCCAGCACCGCGTCCAGCACGCCTGGGACGGTCTCGGCGTCCGCCCGGCCCCGCTCAAGTGCTTCGACGTACTTGGCGTTCTGGACAAGGAGGAGGAGTTCGCCCTTGGTCTTGGCATAAAGGAACAGGGTCCCGGTGCCGATGTCGGCCTTGTCCGCGATCTGCTGGGTCGTGACCTCATCGACGCCGTGCTCGGCGAACAGATCACTGGCGGCAGCGACAATGCGGTCGAGTTTCTCCTGCTTGTTCCGCTCGCGCCGTCCGAGAGGCATGGCGGTGTCCTCCAGGAATAGATTCTGACTGTAATCAGTCATGATTGTACTCAATGTCATGTGGGCTCGAATGTGGCTCCGCTCATTCTCCCATCGCGGGGCGATGTGTCCTTGCCCCATCCGTGCGCAGCCACGTAGTTCACATCCCCCTCGGAAAGAAGGAACCCATGCCCTCCCTCGATGGAGCAGTCGTCCTCGTCACCGGCGCCAATGGCGGTATCGGCACCCACTTCGTCCACGACGCCCTGGCGCGCGGCGCCGTCAAGGTCTACGCCACCGCCCGCTCCCCCCGCGCCTGGGACAACGACCGCATCGTCCCCCTGACCCTTGACGTGACCGACCGCACGTCGATCGACGCGGCCGTGGCCGCCGCGGCGGATGTCACCGTGCTCGTCAACAACGCGGGCGCCACCCCGCCGAGCGCGAGCCTGCTGGACGTCACCGAGGCGGACATCCGGGCGAACATGGAGACGAACTTCTTCGGACCGGTCTTCCTCGCCCGCGCCTTCGCACCGATCCTCGCCGCCAACAAGGGGTCAGTCCTCATCGACGTGCACTCCGTTGCCAGCTGGTATGCCTTCGGCGGCGCCTACAGCGCCTCCAAGGCCGCACTGTGGTCGGCCACCAACTCGCTGCGCATCGAGTTCGCACCCATGGGCGTCCACGTGACGGGGGTGCACATGGGCTACGTCGACACCGATATGGCCGCGCACGCCGACGGCCCCAAGATGCTGCCGACACGGCTGGTGACGACCGTCTACGACGCCGTCGAGGCCGGAGAATACGAGGTCCTGGCCGACGACTTGACCAAGGGGGTCAAGGCGGCTCTGAGCGGCCCGGTCGAGGCGCTTTACCCGGACCTGCACAGCACGGAAGCCTGAGCTTGTTGTTCGGTCCCGACGCGATCTCTTCACGTCGGGGACCCAGTGATCCATGGCGTGCGAACGGTCGGCCGACCAGTGTCCAGAAGCGGTGCACCGTCGCGGCCATCGAGCGGTGGAGGACATCGGCGGTCGATCCGGCAGCAGCCCGATCCGACCATCGTGCCGAAGACGTCGGAAATCAGGTGGGCCCCGCGGCAAATGAGGACGGACGCAGCATCCGCTGCATCCGTGCTCACTTTCTGATGGGTGTCAGCTTTGCTGGTTGGCGATGCCGATGTAGTGCCCGAGACGGTACTCGAAGTCGATGCCGGCCTGTTCGACGACGGCCTGCGTGCCTGCGGCCCGGGTGAGGAAACCGGGAAGCGTGAGGGAGTGGGCGAACTCGCCGTACGCGGCGACCAGGTCCCCGTCCGGGGGCAGGGTTGCCCGGTTGATCTGGGCTTTGGCCGAGGCGAGTGAGGCGCGGTCGAAGGAGGCGAGTCGGGCGGCGACGGTGCCGACGAAGGCGTCGAGTTCGCTGTCGGGGAGGGCGCGGGTGATCCAGCCCCAGCGTTCGGCGGTGTCGGCGTCGTAGTCGTCGCTGGTGAGGATGGCTTCCAGGGCGCGGTCGCGTCCGATGGCCCGGGGCAGGCGTTCGCTGCCACCACCGCCGGGCAGCAGTCCGCTGCCGACCTCGGGCTGTCCGAAGATCGCCTTCTCACGACTGGCGTAGCGCAGATCGAGGGCGAGGGCGAGCTCGTTCCCGCCGCCGCGGGTGCGTCCACGGATGACCGCGATCGTGATGTACGGCGCTTTGGAGAGTTCCAGGACCAGATTCGTCCATGCCGGCACCGCGTCCGGGTCCTCGGGGGCGGGGAAGTCGGCGGCGGCGGCCAGGTCGAAGTGGTTGTAGAAGAAGTCGGGGGTGGCGCTGTCGAACAGCACGACCTGGATGTCCGGGTCGGTGGCCAGTTCGGTGACGATCTCGATGAGGCGCAGGACCGTCTCGCCGACGATGAGGTTGACGGGCGGATTGGCGAAGGTGATCTTCGCGATCTGCGGTGAGGTGCGCTCGTAGTGGATGGTGCTCTGCTGCTCGCTCATGGCTGGCTCCGGATGCGTGGTGGGTATCAGACGGCGATTGGGGTGCGAGGAGGGCAAGGAAGCCGGGGCGGATGGATGTGCCGAGCAGATCCGGCGGAACCGCTTCCCGTCTGCGCTGCTCACTCCTGGTAGTGCGGGAGGATCTCGCCGTTCTTGACGTAGGTGAGGGCGGCGGCGACGTCGTAGGCGTGGATCGCGGAGACCTGCGGTGCCAGCCGGTCGGACAGGTCCTCGATCGCGTTGCCTCTGAAGAAGGCGTCCCGTGCCGCGGTGTCGGTGAACCCGAGACTGACCGAGGCGTGGAAGCGCTGGTCGTGGGGGTTGTCGTGGGCGACGTCCGGGGTGTCCCAGAGCTTTTTCGTCCAGGGCAGGAACGTCTGCGTGCGCAGTTCCTTCAGCACTCCGGTGCGGGCGAGCGCGGGTGCGAGCTCCTCGTTGACGAACTTCCGGAAGGCGCCGGCGCCGACCCCGTCCCTGCGGCGAAGGTAGATCAGCGCGCGGGCACCGACCGTCTCTCCGGGGCCCGCGACGTCGTACCACCGGGAGGAGTTCGGCGGGCCGGCGTAGAGCAGGGTGCGGCGGAACACGTTGATCTCGTCGGCGTAGGCCAGCTTCGTCTGCTCGCGCCCTTTCAGGGGTGCGAGCACCGATTGGAAGGTGACTTCCGCGACGCCGTCGATCTTCCGGTCTGCTGGGATCGCGGTCTGGACCCCCTCGATGGCCGGCCACAGGCCCGTGTTCTGCTCGGCGAGGTGGATCTGCCGGTACTCCTCCAGCCCCGGGGTGGCGGAGATGATCCCTGAGTGCGGGCCCTTCCAGTGGTCCATGCCGGTCTGGCGGGGCTGGTCGGTGCGCACCCACAGCAGGATCGAGGAGGTGAGAGGCTTCTTCACTTCCGGGGGCGCGGCGACCGGCGACGTGCTCATGATGTTGCCCTTTTTCCTGGTCAGATGGCGGTCATCGAGCCAGGAACTCGACCGCGACGGGGGCGAACTCCTGGTGGTACTGGAAGATGCCGCCGTGCCCGGAGTCGGGGTAGATGATCAGCTCGCTGCCCTTGATGCGCCGGTGCAGGTCCTCCGACAGGACCGACGGCACCATGCGGTCGTTGTCGCCGTTGGCGATCAGGGTGGGCTGCGTGATCGACGACAGGTCGTCGGGAGCGGAGCGCCCCCACTTCTTGATGGCCTTCAGCTGCGTCTGGAACGCCTTGGTCTTGATGTCCACGTCGCGGTCGACGGTGCGCTCCTTGAGCCGGTTGACGAACGCGCGTGCGGCGGGCTTGCCGGTGGCATTGCGGTTGAAGAACAGGAACTCCTTGGGGTCCGAACGGGTCAACGTGGCACGCAGGATGTCCCAGTAGGTGACTCTGGCGACCTTGTCCATGTCCTTGCCGCCCTTGGGCCCGGTGCCGGTGAGGACCAGCTTGCGGACGAGCTCGGGGTGCTTCACCACCAGGGCCTGAGCGACCATGCCGCCGAGGGAGAAGGAGAAGACGTCGATCTTGTCGTACCCGAGGGCCCTGATGAAGGTGTAGGCGTCGTCGGCCATCGCCTCGACACTGTCCGGCACCTGACCGGTGGACGCCCCGACACCGCGGTTGTCGAAGGCGATGACGTGACGGCCCTTCGCGATGGGGTCGACGATGCGCGGGTCCCAGTTGTCCAGGGTCGCGGCGAGGTGGACGAAGAAGACGACGGGGATACCGCCCTTCGGACCCAGCTCGCGGTAGGCGTAGGTGACGCCGCCTGCGCGGACGGTGCGGGCCGGGGCCTTCGCGTAGGAGGTGATGACGGGTTCGTTCGGGGCGTCTGTGCTGCTCATGACCGATTCTCCTTGCGTGTTCTGTGTCGCTGTGTGTTTCGTGTCGCCCGTCGCGGTTGCGGCGGGTCAGCTGTTGCCGATGACGGCCTTGCCGCGGATGCCGCCCTGAGACAGGGACTGCAGCGCGTGCGGGGTCTGGTCGAAGGGGAACACCTTTCCCACGACCGGGCGCACCGCGCCCTGGTCGATGAGGGTGGTGATCCGGCGGAGCTGGTCGCCGCTGGCGTGCATGAACAGGAACTCGTACGTCACGCCGAGCTTCTTCGCCTGCTTGCGGATCTTGCGGCTCAGGGCTGTGACCGCCAGGCGCAGCAGCGGATTCAGGCCGGCCTGGCGGGCGAACGCGGGGTCCGGGGGACCGGCGATCCCGATGGCCTTGCCGCCGGGCCTGAGCACCCGCAGGGACTTCTCGAGGGTCTCTCCACCGAGGCTGTCCAGCACCAGGTCGTAGCCGGTCAGGAGCTGCTCGAAGTCCTGGGTGCGGTAACCAATCACCGTGTCCGCGCCGAGCGCGCGCACATAGGCCGCGTTGGAACCGCTGGCAGTGGTGGCGACACTCGCGCCGAGGTGCGCGGCGAGCTGGATCGCGATCGAACCGACCCCGCCGGCACCGGCGTGGATGAGCACCTTCTGCCCGGGCCGCAGCTTCCCGCGCTCCACCAGCGCCTGCCATGCCGTGAGCGCCGCCAGCGGCAGCGAGCCGGCCTCTTCCATGCTGATCGAAGCGGGCTTGAGCGCCAGGTCGCCCTCCGCTACGGCGATGCGCTCGGCGAACGTGCCGATGCGGTCCTGGTGGGGCCGGGCGTAGACCTCGTCTCCGGGCTTGAAGCCGCGAACCGCCGTCCCGACGCGGACGACGGTGCCCGCGACGTCGTTGCCCAGGATCAGCGGCAGCTTGTAGGGCAGGATCTGCTTGAACTCACCGGCGCGGATCTTCTCATCCAGCGGGTTCAGCCCGGCGGCCTCCACTCGCACAAGCACGTCGTGCTCCCCCACGGTGGGCTCGGGGACCTCCGCCTCCTGCAGCGGCTCCTTGTACTTGGTGACGACGAACGCTCGCATAGGGCGCCACTCCTGATACTTGTCCTATTTATCCAGGTCTGAGACTGGATCGGCAAACCCGGCGCGACATCCGGGGGCCTCACGACCTCGCACCATCCGATCGATCCGAGTACACTCAACTATGAGTCCACTCATAATTATTGTCAAGGGGGTCCCCATGGGAAGCGATCACATGCCGACCGGGCGCCGCGAGAGGGCCAAACAGGACAAGCGCGAGCGCATCATGACCGCCGCCCGCGAGCTGTTCGCCGAACACGGCGTGGACAGGGTCACGACGCAGCAGGTCGCCCGCCGGGCCGATGTCGCCATCGGGACGCTCTACCTGTACGCGTCCACGAAGGCCGAGCTGCTGATCATGGTGCAGAACGAGAAGTTCGCCGCCGCCGTCGATTCCGGCCTCGCCGCCGCCGACGCCGCCGTAGGACAGGGCGCGCTGGAGCGGGTCATCGCTCTCATCCGCCCCCTGGTGGAGTGCGTGCGGGAGCACATCGAGAACGGCCGCACCTATCTGCGCGAACTTGTCTTCGGCGACCCGGCCGAGCCATACCGGCAAGTGGGTCTGACCCTTGCCGGCCGCGTCGAGGACGGCATCACGGGCCTGCTCACGCGCAACGAGGACATCGGCGCCGCCGACGCGGCAACGCTGGCGCGGGTGATCACCGCGATCATTCACATCAGCACCACCGCCACCGTGTGCCTGCACCGCAGCGACGAGGCCGTGCTCGCCGACATCCGTGACCAGGTCCACGCCACCCTGGCGCAGCACATCCGCGCCGCATGACCGCTCGCTCCACGAGCCGACCATGTCCCCGGAACGGGGGCACTTCGTGAGCACGCGCTACGGCGTGGTCACCATCGGCGGCGGAAGCGCGGGCACGTCACCGCGATCCGCGCCGCGCAACTCGGCAAGAACAACCTGTCCGGCAGTGCGGCAGTGCGGACAACGGGCAGCCGCTCACCCTGCACTACCGGTCAGGCCGGCGGCGTCTGTCCGCCCTGCGCCTCACGTTCCCAGATGGGACTGCGGTCCTTGTCGACCAAGGCCGCTCGGACGCCCTCCAGGAAGTCCGGCGTGCGGATGGTCGTGCGCGTGAGAGTGAGCTCGGCGGCAAGGCACTCGCGCAACGTCTGTCTGCCCCGGGCCAGCAGGTTGTGAGTGATCTCCAAGCTCTGCGGCGAGGCGGACTCCAGGGCGATCAACGCGTCTGACGCCCAGACGGTGTCGAGGTGACGCAGGCGTTTCTCGATCTCACCGAGGGTCGGCGCGCCGAACGCCCAGTCCATCTCCCCGCGTACCTCCGCCAGCCTGCTCGCCCCCACCGGAGAACGGTCGGCAAGGCGGTTCAGGACGACGTCCACCGGGGCGCCTGGGCTGTCCGCCAGGGCGTCTGCGACCGCACCGAGCCTGTCCGTGGGGACGAAGTGCGTGGCCAGCCCCGCGTACAGGGCGTCGGCAGCGTCGAGACGGTGCCCGGTCAGTCCCAGGTACATGCCCATCGCGCCGGGCAGCCGCGGCAGAAAGTAGCTGGCCCCGATGTCGGGGAAGAAACCGATCCCGGTCTCGGGCATCGCCAGCACCGCACGCTCGGTGACGACGCGGAAGGTGCCGTGGACCGACAGACCGAGACCACCGCCCATGCACATGCCGTCGATGAGCGACACGACCGGCACGGGATACTCAGCGATCCGGGCGTTGAGCCGGTACTCGGAGGCGAAGAACCGCTCACTGGCCTCGGCATCCCCAGCGAGGCTGTGCTCACGGATCGTGCGGATGTCGCCGCCGGCACAGAAGGCCTTCACACTGGTGCTGGCGATCACCACAGCGGACAGCGGTGTGTGCTCCCATGCGGCGAGCGCACCGTCAATGGCCGCGACCATGCCTGTCGTCAGGGCGTTGAGCGCCTTGGGTCGGTTCAGAAGGATCCGGCCGACGCCCCGGTGCACATCGGTGAGAACCTCGCCCTCAGCAATGTCAGTCATGCGTCTCATCTCGTACTCCGCGCGGACCTGGCTGTTGTGCCATCACCGTTCCTCCGTCGCCGACTGTCGCCCCTCATGGCTGAGCAGGCGCTCGTGTCCGGAACCCCGCCAACAACCCCGTTGTGCCCACCGTGGACGAGATCCAGGACCTCTACCCGCAGATCTACGGCTGAAGGTCAAGATCCTCGCACAGGTCGCGGAGCGCCTCCACGAACCTCCCGGCCGCCAGGGCATCGCCGTCGCCGTCGGCGGCAACTCCGAACGCGCGGGCGCAGTCGGCGTACCGGCTCTCGGCGGCCGGTACGGAGAACGCCGTCACCGCGGGGAAGAGCATCGCGTTCGACAGGCCATGAGCGACGTGGAAGTGCGCGCCGATCGCGCGGCTCATGCCGTGCCATGGTCGACTCGCCCCACGCCATCTGCCCCTGCGCGGACGAGAGCGTTCAGCGCAAGGCCGTCGGAGAACGGATTGGCCTTGCGGCTCACGTACGCCTCGACGGCATGAGTGAGCGCGTCAACAACGGCGGCGACCGGCAGGAACGCCGGTCCCGAACAGAGTTGTCTTCTCGTCCGCATCGCTGTCGTGATGCTGAGGTTCGTGCGGAGCCTTGTAGTCCCGCATCCGGCCGCCCTGTACGCCCCACAGGCAGGCCGGCGCCAAGCGAATCGGTCGTCGGATCCGGGACGGTCCCGGCAGACAGACACGGCTGCAGTCCGGCGTCCTCACGCATCACCATCAGGCGTTCCGCCGCACCGGCCCAGGCGACGGGGGGACTACTCCCTCCTAGACAGTCGGACCTCAGACCGCTGATCCGCAACGGCAGAGATTCTGGAGCGTTGATCACCCTCGGTCGCCCTCACTGCGCCGCCGCGCCCGCAGCCAGAGGCGACCCCCAACCTCCTGGGTTTACTTTCTTATACTCAGCCAGTAGCGTCAGGACCAGCACATCAACCTGGCTGCACGCGGGACGTGGGCGTGGCAGCAACCTGCGAAGGAGCACCACCATGGGCGTAAGCCGAGAGGCACAGGAGTTCGCGGAGTTCCTCGCGAGCGTGAGCGCGAAGTCGTCGACACCCGGTCTCGACCTGGCCGTCATCCGCGACATCGTGGACTCGAACCACAAGGCGTCGACCGAGCCGGAAGGCGTCACGTACGCCGAGGTGGACGCGGGCGGCGTCCCCGCCCTCTGGGCCATCCCCGAGGGCGCCGACCCCGACAAGGCACTGCTCCACTTCCACTTCGGCGGATCCGTCACCGCCTCCATGCACTCGGACCGCAAGGCCGCAGGCCACATCGCCAAGGCAGCCGGAGCCCGCTCCCTCGTCGTGGACTTCCGCCTGGCGCCCGAACACCCCTACCCGGCGCAGCTCGACGACGCCGAGACGGCGTACCGGTGGCTGCTCTCGCAGGGCTACGAGCCGCGGAACATCGGCAGCACGGGCCACTCGATCGGCGGCACCCTCGCGGTGATGCTCCCGCTGCGCCTGCTCGCGAAGGGCGAGGCGACGCCGGGCGCGATCGTCAGCGTCTCGCCGTGGACCGACCTCACCATCCAGAACGCGTCGGTGGACGAGAACGAGGACAACGACAAGATGCTCAGCAGGAGCACCCTCGAACTCTTCCGAGGAGCCTGGCTGCAGGATCCCGCCGTGGACTTCACCGACCCCGCGATCAGCATCGCAAACGCCGATCTGACCGGCCTGCCGCCCACGACCGTCCACTACGGCGAGTACGAGACCCTCGCCGACGACGGCGCCGAACTCGGCCGACGCCTCGCGGACTTCAAGGTCACCTCAGAGGTCCACCCGATGCCCGAAGGGCAGCACTCGTTCATCCTGGGCGCCGGGCGCGTACCCGAGGTGGACCAGGCGATCCAGCAGATGGGCCAATGGCTGCGCAAGCACCTCGGCGCGTGAGCTGAAGGCACACTGGGCGGAGCGGCCCTTCGGCCGGACCGCCGCACCACCGCGACGCCGGTGACCGGTTCCCGCCGGTCGCCGGCATCCTGCCAGACCATGTCGGCCGGCATGCGGTGCCTGTGTCCGACACGGTTCCGCACCCAGCCACATCACCGTCCCTTGATGCCACAAAGGAGTGCGCGATGGGAACATACGAAGATGTCTTCCGCGCCAGTACCGAGGACCCGGAGAGCTTCTGGCTGAAGGCAGCGGAGGGCGTCGACTGGGATGTCGCTCCGCGACGCGCTCTGGACTCCTCGGGCGCGCCCTTCTACCGCTGGTTTCCCGACGGACGGCTCAACGTCTGCTTCAACGCGCTCGACCGGCACATCGAAGCCGGCCGGGGCGAGCAACCCGCGCTCGTCCACGACTCCCCCGTGACGGGCACCCGGCGCACCTACACCTACAAACAGCTGAGGGACGAGGTGGCGGCCTTCGCCGGAGCACTCGCACAGCTCGGCGTGGGACACGGCGACCGCGTGGTCATCTACATGCCGATGGTCCCCGAGGCCGCCGTCGCGATGCTGGCCTGCGCACGCATCGGCGCGGTCCACTCCGTCGTCTTCGGCGGATTCGCCGCACGCGAACTCGCCCTTCGCATCGACGACGCCGCCCCCAAAGTGGTCGTCTCCGCCTCCTGCGGCATCGAGGGCAAGCGGGTCATCGCGTACAAGCCCCTGCTCGACGAGGCGATCGAGCTCGCGGGCCACAAGCCGGAGAAGAGCGTGATCCTGCAACGCCCGCAGGAGACGGCCGCGCTGGGGCCGGACGATCTCGACTGGGCGGACCTGGTCGCCGCCGCGGCACCGGCCGACTGCGTGCCGGTGGCCGCGACCGACCCGCTCTACATCCTCTACACCTCCGGAACGACCGGAAAGCCGAAGGGAGTCGTCCGCGACAGTGGCGGCTACGCGGTGGCCCTGCACTGGTCGATGGGGGCCGTGTACGACGTGGGCCCGGGCGAGACCATGTTCACCGGCTCCGATGTCGGCTGGGTCGTCGGGCACTCGTACATCGTCTACGCGCCCTTGCTGGTCGGCGCGACCACGGTGCTGTACGAGGGCAAGCCGGTCGGCACCCCGGACGCGGGCCAGTTCTGGCGGGTGGCCGCCGAGTACGGCGTCAAGACCATGTTCACGGCGCCTACCGCCTTCCGGGCGATCAGGAAAGAGGACCCGAAGGGGACGCTCACCGCCGGCTACGACCTCTCTCACCTGCGCTATCTCTTCCTGGCCGGTGAGCGCCTCGATCCCGAGACCTACCACTGGGCGAGCGACCTGCTGGGCGTACCAGTGATCGACCACTGGTGGCAGACCGAGACCGGCTGGCCCATCGTCGCCAACCCGGTGGGCATCGAGGCGGCTCCTCTCAAGCCCGGGTCTCCCACCCGCCCGCTGCCGGGATGGGACGTCCGCGTCCTCGACGCCTCGGGCGAGCCGGTGCCCGCAGGCGTCGACGGCGCGATCGTCGTGCGGCTCCCCCTGCCGCCCGGCGCGCTGCCCACACTCTGGCAGGACGACGACCGCTACGTCGCCTCCTACCTCTCCGCCTACGACGGCTACTACCTCACCGGCGACAGCGGCCACCTCGACGACGACGGCTACGTCTTCGTCATGGGCCGCACCGACGATGTCATCAATGTCGCCGGACACCGGCTGTCCACCGGCAGCATGGAAGAGGCCCTGGCCGCCCACCCCGACGTCGCCGAATGCGCCGTCATCGGCGTCGCCGACGAACTAAAGGGACAGATCCCGCGCGGCTTCGTCGTCCTGAAAGCCGGCAGCGACCGCGAACCGGGCGAGGTCGAGGCCGAACTCGTCCAGCTCGTACGCGAGCGCATCGGCGCCGTCGCCTCCCTCAAGGACGTCACGGTCGTGGCCGCCCTGCCCAAGACCCGTTCGGGGAAGATCCTCCGCAAGACGATGCGCGGCATCGCCGACGGGCACGACGAACCGATCCCCTCCACCGTGGACGACCCCGGTGTCATCGAGGCCCTGCGCCCTGTTCTCCGCCGCGCCGGTCACACCCCGTGATCGGCTGTGGCCTTCCCTGGCTTGCGGTGGGCGGTAGCGCCCGGCGGACTGCCCCACCGGAGCCTTTGACGCCGATCACGCGACCTGGGGTCTCCCCAGCAACCTGGCAGTCGTCTCCACGGCCCGCGTCCAGGCATCCGATCAACTGACCACCTGAGATATCGAGCCGATGATTGTCGCGTGGAAGGCCGCACACCGTTCGGTCAGCGGCCACCAGGGACGGTACGAGATGCGGGAGATCGTCAACGGGCTCCTCTACCAGGGCCGCACCGGCCGCCAGTGGGACCTGCTTCCGCACGACCTGCCGCCGGGCGGCGCGGTGACGTACCAACTTCGCCAAGTGGCGCGACGACGGCACCGACCAGACCATCCACGACTTGCTGCGCCGGCAGGTGCGGGAGATTGCGCGGCCGAAATCGGACCCGAGCCTGGTGGTGCTCGACACCCAGAGCATGCATGCGGCGGCCGGGGTGCCCGCGGAGTCGACGGGGTGTGATGCGGCAAAAAAAGTACCGGGCCGCAAGCGCGGCCTGGCGCAGCACATGACGGGCGGGGAGCTGACCCTCGGGGCGGTGCTGGCCCGGCTGGAGGAGCGGGAACGGGAGATCGCCGCGCTGGCCGAGACGACAGGAGAGCAGATCGAGCAGCTGACCGCACGGCTGGACGAGCTCGGCAGGGCCGCTGAGGAGATCCGGATCACCCGCAAGACACTGCTGGAGCTGCCCGATCCGCAGCCACCCGCGCCGCCGGCGCCGAAGCTGCCCGACCATCCGGCCTACCAGCAGATCCTGGCCGTATTCACCGCGGCCGACGCTCCGCTGCGTGCGCGGCAGGTGTGCGAGGCGATGGACATGGAGATCGCGTCCAACACCATCAACAACACCCGCCTGAAGCTCAAGCGGCTGACCGAGCGCGGAATCCTGGTCGAGACCGGGCAGGGTTTGTTCACCCAGTCGCGGCCGTAGCCGCCCGGCGACGCTGCGACCGGCCCGCCTGCCCCTCCCGAAAGGGGGAAGCAGGCATCAACTCACGTACCCCTCTCAGGACTGCAACTGGGCGAAGAGCGTCGCCAGGTCGATGAGGCCCCAGTGGTCGGTGAGCTTTCCGTCGGCCACCTTGAACATGTGGACCTCCAGCACCTTGATCGATCGGCCGGTGGCGGGAGTGCCGTTGAAGGACCCGGTGTTCGTGCCGGTGAGGATGAAGCTGATCGCGAACCAGTCGTCCTCGGCGATGACACGGACCGGTGTGGCGGCGAAGTCGGGGACCGCGTCGAGGAACGACGCAAGCACCGCGCGGGCCTCCTCGAGGCCGGTGGTGGTGCCATCGGCGGCGTGGTTGCGGAAGTCCGGCGCGTACAGGGCGAACAGGGCGTCGAGGTCGCGCAGGTTGACGCGCCTGACGTACTCATCGGCAAGCCGGTGCAAGTCGGCGGCGGACGTTCGGGGCTCGGCGTTCGAGGAAGACATGTGCTTCTCCAATGTGGATGGACGGAGCGGCTCCGCCCCGGTGACGGACAGGGGAATCGGATCGAACAGGCGGGTTGGACGAGCAGGGTCTGGCACGTTTCCGACGTGCGCGAGTGCGACCGCCCCTTCCGAGCCCGGGACCCGCCGGTCACGAGCGTCATCACGGGGAGGGCGAGGGCGACCACTCATTACCTTACGATCGTAATGCTATCGGAGCGACCGAGGGGCCGCAAGCAAGTTCCGAGGTGACTGTGATCGTGTGGCGGCCTACCGGTCGAGCACGGGGGGCACGCCGTCAGCCGTGAACGTCACGGCGGAGCACGGGGCGCAGCATGTGCGGCAGAAAGCGCCGCGTCGGTGACGACGAACACTTGACGATCAACCGGAAGGCCATTACTGCTCTCGCTGACCGTCTCCCAGCCCAGACCGCCGCGCCCGACCTGCCCGAGCACCCGGACTACCCCCCGCATCCTCGCCGTCTTCAACGAGGTCACCGGCCCCCTCCGGGCCCGTGATGTCCACGAAGCCCTCGACCACGAACCGCTGCCGAAGAACATCGATGGCACCCGCGCCAAGCTGAAACGCCTCGTCAGGCTCGACGTCCTCACCGAGGCCGACGCCGGCAGCTTCACCAGAAGGCAGTAGCCGACCAAGCCCCCGCGACCAGCAGCCCTGCCCCAACCTCACCTGCAAACGGACAACACCTCACGAACCGCCCTCCGAGAGCTGGAGGAACTGGTCTTCACCCCCCGAACTCGCAGCCAGTGAACTCGCGGTCACCGAACTGGTGACGACCGCCATCCGCTACGGCAAGAGCCCTGTCAAACTGCGGATGATCCTTCAGTCCGCCCTGACGAGCGAATCTCCGACGCCAGCAGCACCGCCCCGCACCTGCGCCGCGCCCAGGTCTCGACGACGGCGGCCGCGGCCTGCCTCGTCGCCCACCCCACCGAATACTGGAGCACACGACACACCCGCAAGGACAAGGTCATCCAGGCGGAGCAGGCGGTTCCAGCTGCCGTTGCGGAACTCCCACCGCTCTGGCGTGAGGTCCTTGCGCGAGCTGCGCCGCACGGCTTCGTGCCCCCTGCCGGGACCCATTTGCCACAGCCCACCCGACCGCTTAGTATTACGATCGTACTTTGATGGGCCACTGCCGACTGCGACTCGACCTGCGGGCGCAGGGCGGGTGCGTCCTCGGACCCGGAGGCAGAAGAGCCAGGTGTCCAGGTCCACGCGGTGTCCGCCCCCGCCCCTTTCGGCACCACCACACACCACCTGAGGAATGACCCATGCTCAACGCCCTGTGGAACCCGACCGTCGTCGGAGAGATCGCCCTGCCGCACCGGCTGGCCATGGCCCCCCTGACCCGCAGCAGGGCCACCCCGGACGGCGTGCCGACCGAGCTGAACGCCGAGTACTACGCCCAGCGCGCCTCGCACGCGCTCATCATCACCGAGGGCACCCAGCCCTCCGCCGACGGCCAGGGCTACCCGGTGACCCCGGGCATCTACACCGAGGATCACATCGCCGGCTGGCGCAAGGTCACCGACGCCGTACACAAGGCCGGCGGACGCATCGTCATCCAGCTGATGCACACCGGGCGCATCTCCCACCCGGACAACACCCCCCACCACCGGCAGCCGGTGGCACCCTCCGCGATCAAGCCGGCCGGCCAGACGTTCACCCCGTCCGGGCTCCAGGAGATGCCGGAGCCGCGCGAACTGTCCACCGAGGAGGTCGCCGCGACGGTCGACGACTTCCGGCGCGCCGCCGCGGCCGCCATCGCGGCCGGCGCCGACGGCGTCGAGATCCACGGGGCCAACGGCTACCTGGTCAACCAGTTCCTCTTCCCCAGCGCCAACCAGCGCACGGATCAGTACGGGGGCTCCCTCGACAACCGCATTCGTTTCGCGGTGGAGGTCGCCACGGCCGTGGCCGACGAGATCGGCGCCGGCCGCACCGGCATCCGGATCTCTCCCGGCAACCCCTTCAAGCTCAACGACCTCGCGGAGAGCGACCCGCACGAGCTCTACCCGCACCTCCTGCGCGCCCTCGCCCCCCTCAACCTCGCCTACCTGCACATCGGCCACGGCGGCGACGAGGAACTCCTCTCCACCCTCCGCAAGTTGTGGCCGACCACGCTGATCCTCAACCGGGCCGGTGCCGACATCGCCACCCGCGCCAAGGACGTCGAAGACGGTCTGGCCGACGTCGTCACCGTCGGCACCATGGCCCTCGCCAATCCCGACCTCGTCGAGCGCGTACGCGCCGGCGCCCCCCTGAACACCCCCGACCCCGCCACCTTCTACGGCGGCGGCGCGGCCGGCTACACCGACTACCCCACCCACGCCGCCTGACGAAGAGCAGCCCGGCGCCCGAGGGAACCACCACTTTCGGGCGCCTCGACACAGCTGCGGCGCACGGAGGCCGGCGGCCCGAGGAGTTACGGGCCGCGACCGACGTGCGCCGCAGCGGTTTCACCTCACACACCGGCGGTCTGCGCCGCGATCGAGGGAGTGCGACGTCACGGCCCGGACCGATACCGGTCGCCGCCGAGGCTCACCCCTGCGAGGGTGGCACCGGGAAGAGCATGCAGCTGCTGGTGGCGTGGGCGAACAGACGGTCCGAGCCGTCGACCAACTGCGCCTGGGCCAGGGCGGTTTGACGGCCCTTGCTAACCACCGTGCCGATGGCGCGTACCGTGCCCGTGTCCAAGGTGATCCGTCGCAGGAACTTCACCGTGAGGTCGAGCGAGGTGTACGCAACGCCCTGCGGAAGGGTCGACTGGACCGCGCAGCCGGCCGCCGAGTCGAGCAGGGTGGCGAAGATGCCGCCGTGCACGGCTGCCGATCGGGTTGTAGTGCTCCTCACCCGGTGTCAGGGAGAAGACCGCCCTGCCGGGCTCCACCTCGCTCAGAGTGAAGTCGATGGAGTAATTGATGGGCGGCGCCGGCAGTCGCCCCGCCTGCAACTCACGCAGGAAGTCGATGCCGGCCATGCGTCCGGCGGCTTCCGCCAGGATCGCGGGATCTTCCCATTGATACGTACGCGTTCGTCCCACGGCCGGGCACCTTCCATCTGACTTTTGAAAACGAAGCTAGTTTCCCGCTCGCCTGACTGTCAATGACGAAGCCAGACCCTTACGCTGGCGGGATGGAGTGGCTTGAGGCGAGCACGGAGAACTGCCCCGTCCAGCGCACGCTCGACGTGGTCGGAGAGAAATGGACGTTGCTGATCTTGCGTGACGCCGTCAACGGAGTCCGCCGCTTCGACGACTTCCACCGCCACATCGGCCTGTCGGAAGCCGTCCTCAGCAACCGCCTCCGGAAGCTGATCGCGGCCGGCATCCTGAAGACCGTCCCATACCAGGAGCCGGGCAGCCGCTCCCGCAACGAGTACCGCCTGACCCGCAAGGGCTGGGATCTGTGGCCTGTCCTGATGGCGCTGAGCCAGTGGGGCGAGGCGAACGCCCTCGGCCCCGAGGGGCCCGTACTGGACATCCGTCACACCGACTGCGACGCCCCGGTCCGCGTCGTCGTCGAGTGTTCCGCGGAGCACTCCACCCTCAGCCCCGCGGAAGTCACCGCCCGACTCGGACCCGGTGCCCGCATCCGGTCGTGAGCACGCCGGTCATGGGGTCGCCGGTCATGATATTACGTGCGTCAGGCCATGGCTTATCCTTGAGTGCGAAGCATGGCCTTACGGAGCGAACGGAGAAAGCTCGTGGTGCGCTACGCCAAGGAGCACAAGCAGGTGACGCGGCGACGCATCATCGAAAAGGCCGGCCACCGGTTCAAGCAGGACGGCATCGACGGCTCGGGTATCTCCACGCTGATGGCGGACGCGGGGCTCACCAACGGAGCCTTCTACGCCCACTTCGCGTCCAAGGACGACCTCGTCGCCCATGTCGTGGCCGAGGAACTGCACACGCAGGTCGCGAGTTACAGCACCCTGCGGCCCGGCCGCCCGGGACTCGAGGACCTCATCCGCGAGTACCTGTCTCCCGAGCACCGGGACCACCCCGGCCTCGGATGCCCCTCCGCCGCCCTTCTCGACGAGATCGGCCGCTGCGAGGACGGGACCAGGCAGGCCTACAGCGACGGCGCGCGGGCCATCCTGGAGGAGATCTCCGCCCGCCTCACACCCGAGGACCCGCGGTCCGCTCAGGCCAAGGCCATCGGGCTGTTCACCATGCTGGTGGGGACGATGCAGCTGTCCCGCGCCCTGTCCGACCGGAAGCGCGCCGATGAGGTCCTTGAGCTGGGGATCGAGAACGCTCTCGCGTTCATGGGGTGAGGCGGAAGGCGAGGTCGCGTCAGTGAACGGGCGCCTCGAGCCGCTCGCCCAAAGGGCGCCACGCCCCTGAGGCACCACCCTCGGCCCGGACTACGACCGCACCGCACGCCTTTTGCCGCTCGAGGAACTCGAGAACCGTCTCCACGAACTGCCCGTGGAACTGGAAGATGCCGCCATGGCCGGCGTCGGGGTAGAGGGACCAACTCGCCGTTCGGCACTCGCGCGCCAGGTCGACCGAGTTCCGGGTCGGAACCATCCAAGGGGTGCGGGTGTGTCACATCCCGGGGCTGGAGTGCCCGTGCTCCACGCCCAGCAGGGCGAGGGCGTTGTGGATGCCCTGTTCGAGCAGTTCGTCGGCAAGCTGCCGGTCGGTGAGGGCTCGGGAGAGCTGGAGCGTCCCGGCCATCATCGCGTAGGCGCCGAGCGCCTTGGTGCGGGCCGAGAGGGGATCGTCGGGTGCCAGGCGGGCGGCGATGCCGTCGATGACCATCAGTACGCCGTCGGTGTAAGCCTGCTTGGTCGGGTCTGTGCAGCGCCGGATTTCGTCGAGCAGGGCGGCGGAGGGGCAGCCGTCGTCGGAGCTGTCGCGATGCTGGGCGGACAGGTACCGGCGCACGATCTGCTCAAGTCCTGCGCGCCCGGGTGCCGCCTGCGCGACGATCCTCGCGTTCTGCGCCTGCAATTGGTCGGAGACCGCGGTGGCCACGAGGTCGTCTTTCGACGTGAAATGGGTGTAGAAGGCGCCGTTGGTCAGCCCCGCGTCCGTCATGAGGGTTGAGATGCCCGAGCCGTCGATGCCGTCCCGCTTGAACCGGCGACCGGCCGCCTCGATGATCCGCTGCCGGGTCGCCTGCTTGTGCTCTTTCCCGTAGCGCACCGCGCGCTCCTTTGCTCGTCGGAGAGGCTGCTTGCTCTTGGCGGGCACTCTTATCATTTTACATTTCGATCGTACTTCAATGGATTCGAGGCTCCGACGGCCGCCCGTTCGGCGGCGAGGTGCCGTGCCAGGCGGAGCGGCATCCCCTCACTCGGGGCGTTCATTTGCGCACCATGGAGTGCGGTCGACTGCGGGGGCCCGCTTGCCATCCATCGTCTTCATGCACAGTATTATGAGTGTAATCCAATGTCCCTCGGTTGGCGCCGCCTCAGCGCTCGGCGAGGCGGATGCCGGGTGTGATCAGAACGAGCCGGATGACATGGGTCGGTACCCACCACTGTGTGACCTGGTCGACAGTGTCGGTGCAGTGCATCGGGCGCCGGCGAAGAGAACTCCGTCCTTGAAACTCGCTACAGAAGGACCTGGACATGAACACACAGCGGAATTCACCGTCCTCCTCGCCCTCGTCGTCGTACCAGAACGCGCCGACCCGCTCCGTGTCCGTCCGCGGCGAGGACTTCGCCTACCGGGAACTCGGCCCTGAGGACGGCGTACCGCTGATCCTCCTGATTCACCTGGCCGGGGTCCTGGACAACTGGGACCCGCGCGTCGTCGACGGACTCGCCGCACGACGCCGGGTCATCGCCTTCGACAACCGCGGGGTGGGCGGATCGAGCGGCTCCACGCCGGACACGATCGAGGCGATGGCCCGCGACGCGGTGCTGTTCATCCGAGCCCTCGGGTTCGACCAGGTCGATCTGCTCGGCCTGTCGATGGGCGGCTTCATCGCACAGGTCATCGCGGAACAAGAACCTCACCTCATCCGCAAGGTCATCCTGGCGGGCACAGGCCCCGCCGGTGGCCCCGGCATCGACAAGGTCCCGGCGCTCACCCTCCAGGCCACGCTCAAGGGCGCCCTGACCCGCCAGGATCCCAAGCTCTCCCTCTTCTTCACCGAAACCGAGGGCGGTCGGCGGGCGGGACGGGCCTTGCTGGAACGGCTGAAGGAGCGCACGCAACACCGCGACAAGGACATCTCATTGCCGGCGTTCCGAGCCCAGCTGAAGGCCATCAGACAATGGGGCCGTCAGGCGCCGTCGGACCTGTCGGAGATTCGTCAACCGGTGCTCGTGGCAAACGGCGAGAACGACCGCATGGTGCCCAGCCACAACACACTCGACCTGGCCGCCCGCCTGCCCAGGAGTGAACTCGTGTCCCTCTACCCGGATGCCGGACACGGGGGGATCTTCCAGTACCACGATGAATTCGTGGCAAGGGCACTCGAGTTCCTTGGGTCCTGAGCCCGAGCCAAGCCGCGCTGCCCGCACCTTCACGCTCGCACAACGCCCTCGGAAACGTCAGCTCGGCCGTCACCGTTCGCCGGCCCTGGCCGTGGAAGG
>NZ_KQ949036.1:249349-286134 GCF_001514285.1 Streptomyces sp. DSM 15324 | reverse complement strand
GCGGTTCCGACTTTATCAGAAGTTCTGAGTCGGTTTTCCCGGCCCCTCCCGGTGGGCTGGTCCGGCGCGTGGCGCGGACCGCTTCCCGTTCAGGCGGAGCCGTAAACGTACTGGAGCGGGGCGCCCCGATGCAAATCGAGGCGCCCCGCTCCAGGTTCACACGTACGAGCCGTCGTACGCGGGTCGTACGTCGCTCAGACCTCCACCACGACCGGGAGGATCATCGGCCTGCGGCGATAGTTGTCGGAGACCCACTTGCCCAGGGTGCGGCGGATGAGCTGCTGCAACTGGTGGGGTTCGACCACTCCGTCCTGGGCCGAGCGCTCCAGGACCTCGGTGATCTTCGGGGCGACGTCCCCGAAGGCCGAGTCCTCGATGCCGGAGCCGCGGGCCTGGATGTGCGGGCCGCCGGTGATCTTGCCCGTGGAGGAGTCCACCACCACGAAGACGGAGATGATGCCCTCGTCGCCGAGGATCTTCCGGTCCTTCAGGGCCGGCTCGCCGACATCGCCGACGGAGAGACCGTCGACGTAGACGTATCCCGCCTGGACCTTGCCGGAGATCTTGGCCTTGCCCTCGACCAGGTCGACGGCGATGCCGTCCTCGGCGATGACGATGCGGTCGTGCGGGACGCCCGTCATGGCGCCCAGCTCGGCGTTGGCCCGCAGGTGGCGCCACTCGCCGTGGACCGGCATCAGGTTCTTCGGGCGGCAGATGTTGTAGAAGTACAGCAGCTCGCCCGCCGAGGCGTGGCCGGAGACATGGACCTTGGCGTTGCCCTTGTGGACGACGTTCGCGCCCCAGCGGGTCAGGCCGTTGATCACGCGGTAGACCGCGTTCTCGTTGCCGGGGATCAGGGACGACGCCAGGATCACCGTGTCGCCGGGGACGATCCGGATCTGGTGGTCGCGGTTGGCCATGCGGGACAGCGCGGCCATCGGTTCGCCCTGGGAGCCCGTGCAGACCAGGACCACCTCGTGGTCGGGGAGGTCGTCGAGCGTCTTGACGTCCACCACCAGGCCCGGCGGGACCCTCAGATAGCCGAGGTCCCGGGCGATGCCCATGTTGCGGACCATCGAGCGGCCGACGAAGGCGACCCGGCGGCCGTACTCGTGGGCCGCGTCCAGGATCTGCTGGATGCGGTGGACGTGGCTGGCGAAGCTCGCCACGATGATCCGCTTGCGGGCGCCCGCGAAGACCGTGCGCAGGACGTTGGAGATGTCCCGCTCGTGCGGGGTGAAACCGGGCACCTCGGCGTTGGTGGAGTCGGTGAGCAGGAGGTCGATGCCCTCCTCGCTCAGCCGTGCGAACGCGTGGAGGTCCGTCAGACGGTTGTCCAGCGGCAGCTGGTCCATCTTGAAGTCACCCGTGTGGACCACCATGCCGGCGGGGGTGCGGATCGCGACGGCCAGGGCGTCCGGGATCGAGTGGTTGACGGCGATGAACTCGCAGTCGAAGGGGCCGATGCGCTCGCGGTTCCCCTCGGCCACCTCGAGGGTGTACGGGCGGATCCGGTGCTCCTGGAGCTTGGCCTCGATGAGCGCGAGGGTCAGCTTGGAGCCGATCAGCGGGATGTCCGGCTTCTCGCGCAGGAGGTAGGGGACGGCCCCGATGTGGTCTTCGTGACCGTGGGTGAGGACGATGCCCTCGATGTCGTCCAGCCGGTCACGGATGGACGAGAAGTCGGGCAGGATCAGGTCGATTCCGGGCTGCTCCTCCTCGGGGAAGAGCACTCCGCAGTCGACGATCAGCAGACGGCCGCCGTACTCGAAGACCGTCATGTTGCGGCCGATCTCGCCGAGGCCGCCCAGCGGGGTGACCCGCAGGCCGCCCTTGGGGAGCGGCGGGGGCGGGCCCAGTTCGGGATGCGGATGACTCAAAAGACTCTCCTCAAACACGCGCGCCACGTACCGGTAGGGCACGTGGCGCGCGTGACGTTCGTGCAGAAGCAGTTGTCGTTGTGGGCGCAGGCACCGGTGGCCTGCCTATTCAGTTGTGAAGTCCGTTGTCAGAGCTGTACCCCGCCGGCGGCAAGATCGATCTTGAGCTGCTCGATCTCTTCCGGCGAGCATTCGACCATGGGCGAGCGCAGCGGACCGGCGGGCAGGCCCTGGAGGGCTAGCGCGGCCTTGGTGGTCATGACGCCCTGGGTACGGAACATGCCCGTGTAGACCGGGAGCAGCTTCTGGTGGATCTCGGTGGCCTTCTGGACGTCGCCGGCGACGAACGCGTCGACGAGGGCGCGCAGGTCGGGCGTGACCACATGGCCGACGACCGAGACGAAGCCGACCGCGCCCACGGAGAGCAGCGGAAGGTTGAGCATGTCGTCGCCGGAGTACCAGGCGAGACCGGAGCGCGCGATCGCCCAGCTCGCGCGGCCGAGGTCGCCCTTGGCGTCCTTGTTGGCGACGATCCGCGGGTGCTGCGCGAGGCGGACGAGCGTCTCGGTGCTGATCGGGACGCCGCTGCGGCCGGGGATGTCGTAGAGCATGACCGGTAGTTCGGCGGCGTCCGCGACGGCCGTGAAGTGCCGGTACAGGCCCTCCTGCGGGGGCTTGTTGTAGTACGGGGTGACGATCAGCAGGCCGTGCGCGCCGGTCTTCTCGGCGGCCTTGGCCAGTTCGATGCTGTGGTGGGTGTCGTTGGTGCCGACACCGGCGACGATGTGGGCCCGGTCGCCGACGGCCTCCAGGACGGCTCGTACGAGATCCGATTTCTCCGCGTCGGTGGTGGTGGGCGACTCACCGGTGGTGCCGTTGATGATCAGGCCGTCGTTGCCTGCGTCCACCAGGTGGGTGGCGAGCCGCTGGGCGCCGTCGAGGTCGAGTGCGCCGTCCGCCGTGAACGGCGTGACCATGGCGGTGAGGACCCGCCCGAAGGGGGTCTGCGGAGTGGAGGTCGGAGCCATGGGTAACACGCTACTCGTTGCTCCCCGTGTGGTCTGCCCTCGGGGGGTTACGAAAAGTCACGACAAATGCGGAGCCCGGTACTGCCTGCTCGGGGGTTCAAGCAGTACCGGGTCCGTTTGATCAGGCTAGATGAACTTCTCCAAATGCCGCAATACGGACACTTCGCGCGGATGACCCGTACATGTGTGCCGGGCAGGAGAACACGCCTTCGTCACGGCGCGACACGACCGTTGGCGTTGAAGGCCGCGTACGTGAGGGGCATGAGCTTCGCCCACTCGGCCTCCATCTTCTCGCCCACCATCTCGATCTCCCGCTGCGGGAAGGACGGCACCTTCGCGAGCTCGTGCTGGGTGCGCAGGCCGAGGAAGTGCATCAGCGAGCGGGCGTTGCAGGTGGCGTACATCGAGGAGAAGAGTCCGACGGGCAGGGTGGCGCGGGCGACCTCGCGGGCGACACCGGCCGCGAGCATCTCCTGGTACGCGGTGTAGGACTGCCGGTAGGACTCCTCCATCGCCGCGGTGACGGCCCCGTACTGTTCGGCAGTGCCATGGACGAACTCGTACCTGCCGGGACGTCCCTGCTGGACCAGCTTGCGATCCTCACCGGGGACGTAGAAAACCGGCTGGAGCTCGCGGTACCGCCCGGACTCCTCGTTGTACGAGTTGTGTACGACAAAACCGTCCGCGATGAAGTTGTGGTGCGGCGGTGGCATGGAGATGTCGTAGGTCATCTCCATGCCGTCGGGCACGACGGAGAGGACGCCCTCCCAGCGCACGCCGTTCTGGAAGGCGCGGCGGCGCACTCCGACCGGCGCGCCTTCGCCGCTGGTCTTGCGCTGGTGACACGACGTGCAGGCGGGTCGCAGGTTCGAGACGTCGAGTGCCTTGGTCAGATCGGCGTCCACCGGGACGACGTGATCCAGCTCCAGGTCCTTGGCCTCGAACTTCTCGTCGCAGATGTAGCAGAGATCCATGGGCGCGATGAGGTGGGCTCGCTGCTCGGCGGTCCAGATCTGAATGCCCTCCCGCAGGCGCTTCGGGATGCCCGCCCTCTCGCCGACCCCTACGCGGCCCAGCCGCCCGACCTGGTCACCGACGCGCAGGTCACCGGCGCGAACCCAGCCGTCGGGCGTCCACACACGGTGGTCGGCGGTGCACCGAAGCGCCTTGCCGTTCGTGGTCGACACCTTGAGGATGGGCTTCACCCCGGACTCGAAGACATCGACCATGGGCGCCTTTTCCGCCAGCCCGGTCTCCAGATCGACGGTGTCGGCCATGAGGTTCTGGCAGGACTTCAGCCTGCGTGTACGCCCCATGGAGTCGGGCACGCCGATCTTCCAGTCCCGGTAGACGTCCGCGATGCGTTTGGTTTTGCTGTTCTTGCCGGTGCCGACACGGATCATGGCGTCCCCCGGCAGGCACCATCCGACCCGATGACGCATGAACTCGCGGAAGACGAAGATCGGGGCGCTGATGAAGAAGGTCATCGAGTTGTGCTCGAAGGGGCTGCCGTGCCGGTCCCGCATCAGGTAGTTGATCAGGCCCTTGGAGCGCTCCGGGTCCTTCGTCAGCTCGTCCAGGGACTGCTCGCCGGCGGTGGAGACTCGGGCGGCCCACAGCACATCGGAGTCGGACGCGCTGTGCTTGACCAGCTCAACGGTGACATCGCCGCGAAAGCTGGGGGTGAGGTCGTCGGCGGGTGTGTCGGTCACGGGTCGGAGGGTCCCTTCCATCACTTCTCTGGGCGGCGCCCACTCTACGGCCCCCCACCGACAACGGGGCGTTCGGTGCGGGGCCACGACATCCTCGGCGAAGAGCTGGGAATTCGGGGCAAGAAGGGCACCTTTTGCTCTTCTCGCGCGTCTGTACTGACGGAAACCCTCTGTACGACTCCTCGAAGGACGCAGTCGCCGTGTTCACCAGCAATGTCACTCCCCCGCCCCGTGAGCGGGCCTCGCTCGGGCAGGCGGCCGGGCGTTGGCTGCTGGGGCTCACGATCGTGGCCGCGCTCGTGGGATCGGTGGTCATCGCGAGGCCTGCGCTCACCGTGGACCACTCCGCTCCGACACAGCAGTCACAGCGGTCGCAGCAGCCACAGGCGTCTCAGGGGCACTGAGCGCGATAGCCTCCGGGCACAGCCCACGCACGAACGAGTGAGGACCAGCCGTGCCCCTGCCCTTCCTGACGGCCGAGCGCCCGTTCGAGACAGCGGACGACGTCGCGCTGCCCTACGAGGACCGCGAGCGCTGGCGGCGCCCCTACCGGCCCGGCCCGTGGCGGGTCGTGGTGGCCGCGCTGGCCCTGCTGCTCGCTTCGTACGTGCTGCTCGCGGCGGTCGTCATCGCGCTCACCGGGAAGGGCTCCGACGCCGGGGTGATCCTCGGGGTCTCGCTGCTGGTGATCGCCGCCGCACTGCGGCTGCTGCGCATGGGGGTGTGGGTGAGCCCGCGCGGGCTGCGGCACGTGCGGTTCCTGCTGACGCGGACGGTGCCGTGGGACCGGATCGCGGCCGTGCGGACGGTTCAGCGGCCGGTGCGCTGGCTGGGCCTGCCGCGCACCGTCCAGGGTCAGGCAGTGCTCCTCGTACGCAAGGACCGGCCGGCGGAGGAGACGGCGATGCTGCTGACCACGCACGGGGCGGACTTCCTCGGGCGGGCCGAGGCCTTCGACCGGGCCTCCGACGCTGTCGAGGGGTGGGCGTCGGAGAGCGGGCGCGGCTGACCGCGCGCCACGACACACCACGACACGCCGAAGGGGCCGGTCCGCGCAGAGTGCGGGCCGGCCCCTTCGGCGTACGCCGGGCTCGGTGTACTACGGCCTCGCTGTACCGCGGCCTCGCTGTACCGCGGCCTCGCTGTACCGGGGCCTCGGTGTACGGCGGCCGGGTGGTCAGGCCGGTTCGGCGCTCTTGCCGTCGTGGAGGCGGATCGCGCGTTGCATCGCCTTGCGGGCGCGGGGGGTGTCGCGGGCGTCGTGGTAGGCGACGGCCAGCCGGAACCAGGTGCGCCAGTCCTCGGGGGCCGCCTCGGTCTCGGCCTTGCGCCGGGCGAAGACCTCGTCGGCCGAGTCACGGTCGATCCGGCCGCCGGGGGTGCGCCTGAGCTCGTCGACGGGGAGGCCGCCCTCCGCGTCGAGGGCGGCGGCGAGGGCGTTGGCCCGGCGGACGAACTGGGTGTTCTTCCACAGGAACCAGACACCGATCACCGGCAGGATCAGCACCGCGATCCCGAAGGTGACGGTGATGACCGTGCCGGACTGGATGAGCATGACGCCACGGCTGCCGACCAGGACGAAGTAGAAGACCAGGACGGCGGCCGTGAGGGCGTAGGAGAGCTTGGCGCGCATGTCGGAAGGGATCTCTAGTTCAGGTCCAGGAAGTGCTCCAGGCCGAAGGTGAGGCCCGGAGTCGTCACCACCCGGCGGGCGCCCAGCAGGATGCCCGGCATGAAGCTGCTGTGGTGGAGGGAGTCGTGGCGGACGGTCAGGGTCTCGCCCTCGCCGCCCAGCAGGACCTCCTGGTGGGCCAGCAGGCCCCTGAGCCGTACGGCGTGCACCGGGACGCCGTCCACGTCGGCGCCGCGCGCCCCGTCCAGGCCCGTCGCGGTGGCGTCCGGCGCCGGGGCGGTGCCGGCCGCGCGGCGGGCCTCGGCGATGAGTTGGGCGGTGCGGGTGGCGGTGCCGGAGGGAGCGTCCACCTTGTTGGGGTGGTGCAGCTCGACGACCTCGACGGACTCGAAGTACGGCGCCGCGATCTGCGCGAACTTCATGGTGAGGACCGCGCCGATGGAGAAGTTCGGCGCGATGAGCACACCGGTCTCTGGGGTGGCGGCCAGCCAGCCCTTCAGCTGCGCGAGGCGCTCCTCGGTCCAGCCCGTCGTCCCGACGACCGCGTGGATGCCGTGGCCCACGCAGTATTCGAGGTTGTCCATCACGGAGGCGGGCGTGGTGAGTTCCACGGCGACCTGGGCGCCGGTCTCGGCCAGCGTCTCCAGCTTGTCGCCGCGGCCCAGCGCGGCCACCAGCTCCATGTCCTCGGCGGCTTCGACGGCCCGTACCGCCTCGGAACCGATCCGGCCCCTGGCGCCGAGGACCGCCACACGCAGCTTGCTCATCTGTTGTGCTTCCTTACGGGAGTGGATTAGGCGACCGCGTCGTGCAGCCGGGCGGCCTGCTTGTCCTTGAGCGGGCCGATGACCGACAGCGACGGGCGCTGTCCCAGGATGTCGCGGGCCACCGCGCGGACCTCGTCCGGGGTCACGGCCGCTATCCGGGTCAGCATCTCGTCGACGGACATCTGCTCGCCCCAGCACAGCTCGCTCTTGCCGATGCGGTTCATGAGCGCGCCGGTGTCCTCCAGGCCGAGCACCGTGGAGCCCCTCAGCTGGCCGATGGCGCGCCCTATCTCGTCGTCGGACAGGCCGTTCGCGGCGACGTGGTCGAGTTCGTCGCGGCAGATCCTGAGGACGTCGTGGACCTGTGAGGGGCGGCAGCCGGCGTAGACGCCGAACAGGCCGCAGTCGGCGAAGCCCGAGGTGTACGAGTACACGCTGTAGGCCAGGCCGCGCTTCTCGCGGACCTCCTGGAACAGCCGGGAGGACATGCCGCCGCCGAGGGCGGTGTTGAGGACGCCGAGCGCCCAGCGGCGGTCGTCGGTGCGGGCGAGGCCGGGCATGCCGAGGACGACGTGGGCCTGCTCGGTCTTGCGGCCGAGGAGTTCGACGCGGCCCGAGGTACGGATGGTGCGCCGGCCGTCGCGCGGGGCGATGGGGGCGGCGTCCTGGTTCCCGAGGGCGCCCGCCTTCTCGAAGGCCGCGCGGACCTGTCGTACGACCTTCTGGTGGTCGATGTTGCCGGCGGCGGCGACGATCAGGTGCGTGGGGTCGTAGTGCTTCTTGTAGAAGCGGCGGATGCGGTCGGCGGTGAGGGCGTTGACCGTGTCGACCGTGCCGAGGACGGGGCGGCCGAGGGCGGTGTCGCCGAACATCGTCTGCGCGAACAGGTCGTGCACGCAGTCGCCGGGGTCGTCCTCGGTCATGGCGATCTCTTCGAGGATGGCGCCCCGTTCGACGTTGACGTCGTCCTCGAGTATGAGCGAGCCGGTCAGCATGTCGCAGACGACGTCGATGGCGAGCGGCAGGTCGGTGTCGAGCACGCGCGCGTAGTAGCACGTGTACTCCTTGGCGGTGAAGGCGTTCATCTCGCCGCCGACCGCGTCGATCGCGGCGGAGATGTCCAGCGCCGACCTGCGGGTGGTGCCCTTGAAGAGCAGGTGCTCCAGGTAGTGCGTGGCACCGTTCAGCGCGGGGGTCTCGTCGCGGGAGCCGACGTGGGCCCAGATGCCGAAGGTCGCGGAGCGGACCGAGGGGAGGGTCTCGGTGACGATGCGCAGGCCGCCCGGGAGGGTGGTCTTGCGGACCGTGCCGATGCCGTTCTCGCCTTTGATCAGGGTTTGGGTACGGGCGACGGCCCGCGCCTCCGAGGAGGTGCGGGCCGTCGCCGTGGAGCTACTCGACGTCACTTGTCGGAGTCGTCCTTCGCGTCTTCGGCGGACTCGTCCTCGCCCTCGATCACGGGGATGAGGGAGAGCTTGCCGCGGGAGTCGATCTCGGCGATCTCGACCTGGACCTTCTGGCCCACGCCGACGACGTCCTCGACGTTCTCCACGCGCTTGCCGCCGGCCAGCTTGCGGATCTGCGAGATGTGCAGCAGACCGTCCTTGCCGGGGAGCAGGGAGACGAACGCGCCGAAGGTGGTGGTCTTGACGACCGTACCCAGGTAGCGCTCGCCGACCTCGGGCATCGTCGGGTTGGCGATGCTGTTGATCGTCGCACGGGCGGCCTCGGCGGCCGGGCCGTCGGCGGCACCGATGTAGATGGTGCCGTCGTCCTCGATCGTGATCTCGGCGCCGGTGTCCTCCTGGATCTGGTTGATCATCTTGCCCTTGGGGCCGATGACCTCACCGATCTTGTCGACCGGGATCTTCACGGTGATGATCCGCGGCGCGTTGGGGGACATCTCGTCCGGCGTGTCGATCGCTTCCATCATCACGTCGAGGATGTGGAGGCGGGCGTCACGGGCCTGCTTGAGGGCGGCGGCCAGGACGGAGGCCGGGATGCCGTCCAGCTTGGTGTCGAGCTGGAGGGCGGTGACGAACTCCTTGGTGCCGGCGACCTTGAAGTCCATGTCGCCGAAGGCGTCCTCCGCACCGAGGATGTCGGTGAGGGCGACGTAGTGCGTCTCGCCGTTGATCTCCTGGGAGATCAGACCCATGGCGATACCGGCGACGGGGGCCTTCAGCGGCACACCGGCGTTCAGCAGCGACATGGTGGAGGCGCAGACCGAGCCCATCGACGTCGAGCCGTTGGAGCCGAGGGCCTCGGACACCTGACGGATCGCGTAGGGGAACTCCTCGCGCGTCGGCAGGACCGGCACGATGGCGCGCTCGGCGAGAGCGCCATGGCCGATCTCGCGGCGCTTGGGGGAGCCGACGCGGCCGGTCTCGCCGACGGAGTACGGCGGGAAGTTGTAGTTGTGCATGTAGCGCTTGCGGGTCACCGGGGAGAGGGTGTCCAGCTGCTGCTCCATCCGGAGCATGTTGAGGGTGGTGACGCCCAGGATCTGGGTCTCGCCACGCTCGAACAGCGCGGAGCCGTGCACCCGCGGGATGGCCTCGACCTCGGCGGCGAGCGTACGGATGTCCGTGACGCCGCGGCCGTCGATGCGCTTCTTCTCCTTGATGACGCGCTCACGGACCAGGGTCTTGGTCAGCGAGCGGTACGCGGCGGAGATCTCCTTCTCGCGGCCCTCGAACTCCGGGAGCAGCTTCTCGGCGGCCAGACCCTTGACGCGGTCCAGCTCGGCCTCGCGCTCCTGCTTGCCCGCGATGGTCAGCGCGGAGGCCAGCTCCGGCTTGACGGCGGCGGTCAGCGCCTCCAGGACGTCGTCCTGGTAGTCGAGGAAGATCGGGAACTCGCCGGTCGGCTTGGCGGCCTTGGCGGCGAGGTCGGCCTGGGCCTTGCACAGCACCTTGATGAAGGGCTTCGCGGCGTCCAGACCGGCGGCGACGACCTCCTCGGTGGGGGCTTCGGCGCCACCCTTGACCAGCTGGATCGTCTTCTCGGTGGCCTCGGCCTCGACCATCATGATCGCGACGTCGCCGTCCTCCAGGACGCGGCCGGCGACGACCATGTCGAAGACGGCGTCCTCGAGCTCGGTGTGCGTCGGGAACGCGACCCACTGGCCGCTGATCAGCGCGACGCGGACGCCGCCGATCGGGCCGGAGAAGGGCAGGCCGGCCAGCTGGGTGGACGCGGAGGCGGCGTTGATCGCCACGACGTCGTACAGGTGGTCGGGGTTGAGCGCCATGATGGTGGCGACGACCTGGATCTCGTTGCGCAGGCCCTTCTTGAAGGACGGGCGCAGCGGGCGGTCGATCAGGCGGCAGGTGAGGATCGCGTCCTCGCTCGGCCGGCCCTCACGGCGGAAGAAGCTGCCGGGGATCTTGCCGGCGGCGTACATCCGCTCCTCGACGTCCACCGTCAGGGGGAAGAAGTCGAGCTGGTCCTTGGGGTTCTTGGAGGCGGTGGTGGCCGACAGCACCATGGTGTCGTCGTCCAGGTAGGCCACGGCCGAGCCGGCGGCCTGGCGGGCCAGGCGGCCCGTCTCGAAGCGGATGGTGCGGGTGCCGAAGGCGCCGTTGTCGATGACGGCCTCGGCGTAGTGGGTCTCGTTCTCCACTAGCGTTTTCTCCGTTACTTGTCGTCTTTTCGTCCGTGCCGCCCGTGTGGCGGAGGGACGGTTGCGGAGATGCGCGCCGTGCGGTGCGGGCCGGTCTTCGATCGAAGCACCCGGGGCTGTCTTCCCCCGGGGGCCACTACCGAGGACCGGCGGCGGCTAGGTGCGCTTCTCCTCGTTCTGTGGGTGGTGCGGCGGGTGGGACGCGTCGGGCGTCGTCACCCTCTGTGATGTGTCATGCGTTGTGCTGTCATGCGTCGTGCTACCACACTACAAAGGGGCGGTGACACTCCGCACGTTTCCGTACGTACAGCAAAAGGGAGCGGCCCCCAGACGGGAACCGCTCCCTCCACGCGTCTTACTTGGCGCCGGCCGCACCGCGGCGGATGCCGAGGCGGTCGACCAGCGTACGGAAGCGCTGGATGTCCTTCTTGGCCAGGTACTGCAGCAGGCGACGACGCTGGCCGACCAGGATCAGCAGACCCCGGCGGGAGTGGTGGTCGTGCTTGTGGGTCTTGAGGTGCTCGGTCAGGTCGGAGATCCGACGCGAGAGCATGGCGACCTGGACCTCGGGGGAGCCGGTGTCGCCCTCCTTCTGGCCGAACTCGGCGATGATCTGCTTCTTCGTAGCGGCGTCGAGCGACACGCGTACTCCTCATGGTCTGTGTGTGGCCACCGAGTGCCCCCGGTCTGCTTCTCGGGGTGACTTCCGTGACTCGGCTGGCGGGATCCGCTGTGGCGCGGCCTCCAGGGCCTCGATACGGAGGGCTCCGGGGGCGCTTACACAAACGGCCGACAATCAGGGTACCAGGAGGTGGCGGACACCCTCGCCCGGGTATCCGAACCATCTCGGGGGAGGGTGGGGGGCCACTAGGGTGACGCACGTGTCGTCGATCGGTTGTGGACCGGTCGCAGAGAGTGGGGAAGGGGACGCGGTGCCATGGCGGAGACGGAAGCGGAGATGAAGGCACGCAAGGAGCGCGAGCGGGACGAGCTGTACGCGCTCGACATCTCCGGCGTCGAGTGGAAGTGCGCGCCGGGCACCGAGGAGCACGAGGAGCGCGTCGAGATCGCGGACCTGCCGGGCGGCGCGGTGGCGATGCGGTCCTCACTGGACCCGGACACGGTGCTGCGCTACACGGAGGGCGAATGGCGGGCGTTCGTGCTGGGGGCGCGCGACGGGGAGTTCGATCTGGACCGGGGGGACCGGGGGGATCAGAGGGATCGGGTGGAGGGGTAGGGCGAGAGCTCCGGGGAACGGGGCGCGCGGACGGCGCTTGGCGGGGCCGGGGAGCAAGGCGCTCGACGCCAAGGCGCTCGAGGGGCCGGGCGACGTGAGGGCTGGGCGCCCGGGGGCCGCGGGCAGGTAGGCGGGACAGGTCCGAGAGGGTCTGGGCGCCCGGGGCGGGGGTCGGCAGAAGGCCGGGGGCTGGATCGGGGAGGGGGACTGGCCCAGGCGCATGCCGAGATGGCCCCACGCAACCCGGCCCGCCGCGGACCCTCAGCAGAAGTCCAACGGCGCAGAGGTTAAGAACAAGCTCAGGGGTTCTTCAGTGGGCTGCTGCCTATGCCGAGCACGGCGTAGACCCAGCGGGGCTGGTTCTTGGCGGGGCCGGTGATGGACTTGGCGCCGAAGTAGAGGCGGCCGTTCTGGACCAGGACGTCGGTGAAGTCGATCGACGTGAAGTTCTCCCCCTCGGGCGGCAGGTCGAAGTAGAAGAAGGGCTTCTCCTCACCGGTCTTCGGGTCGAGCGCGACGAGCGCGTTGGGGGCGATGCGGTCCTGGCTCTCCCGCAGGGCGAGCAGCCGGTCGCCGCTCACGTCGACGGGGATCAGCAGCGAGTCGGGGCCGGACTCGAACTTCCGGGTGGTGTTCCCGGTGGCCAGGTCGAAGCCGATGACCCAGTTCGAGGTGTGCTTGCCGATGTCGTCCTTGCTGCGCAGGAAGACCTGGCCGGCGCCGACCGCGACGGTCGGGCAGTAGTCCAGGACGGTGTAGTCGTCCTGGAGCGCGCATTCGCCGACGTAAGTGCCGTTCTGGAGGCGGATCGTGGCGCGGTTCCTGCCGTCGTCGTCGAGGGAGAGCAGTTCGGTGATGGCGGTGTCGCCGGCCGACACGGCGAGGACGGCGGGGTCGGTGGAGGGGACGTCGACCGAGCGGATGCCCTTGGCGGCGGAGTACGTCCACCGGGTGCGCCCGGTCTACGGGTCCACCTTGCGGATCTTGTAGGTGAGGAGGTCCCAGCTGTCGACCGGGAGGTTCTCTTCGCCGTTCCGGCACCGCTCGCGGACGAGCAGCGCGCCTCCGCCCGCGGCACCGTCGTCGTGGCAGGTTCCGGTCGCCCGGGTGCTCCACCGCTGCCTGCCGTGGTCCATGTCGTAGGCGAGCGTGCCGCCGCCCCAGGTGACGGCGACCGTGTCGTGGGTGAGGGTCACGCTCGGGGTGTCCTGGAGGGCGTCGGTCGTCGGCTTCCGCGAGCCGGCGCCGGTGCCGTGGACGGGGAACTCGTGCGACCAGACCTGCTTGCCGTCGTCGAGGTCGAAGAAGGCCACGTGGTCGCAGAGGGCGTGTTCGTCGTCCTTGCCCGCGTAGAGCACGGCGGTGCGGTTGTCGCCGGTGACATGGCGGGTGTAGCCGCATATCCGGCCGGCGAGGGGGAGCTTCCACTTCTCGTCGCCGGGGGCGGCGTCGGTGCCCACGGCGAAACCGACGAGGGTTTTGTTGATGCCCTTGGCGAGGATCCTGTCGGTGGCCCACATACCGGGCAGCTCGTACGACTCGCCGGGGCTCAGGTCGTCCACGGAGAACCGGAAGGCCATGGCGCCGACCGTGCCGGCGGGCTGCTTCTCGACGGTCTCGCGGATGTCCAGGGGGCCTTGGGCGGAGGCGGGCCGCTTCTTCGGCGTCACGTCGCGCTCGGCGCCCCACAGGAACCAGGCGCCGGTGCCGAGAGCGGCGACCAGCACGAGGGCCGAGGCCCACACGAGCCAGTACCGGCGGCGCTTCTTCGCACTGCTGTCCGCAGCGATCGAGGAATGGGTGTAGACGGACGGCGGTGGGCCGAAGCTCACGTCGGATTGCCTTTCGGGTGCGGCCGTACAACTGCCTGCTCTACGCGGCCGATTCGCAACTGCTCATATGGCTCACGGGCACCCTATCGCCCGTCGTTCCCGGTCGTTGTCAGCAGGAGCGCCGTGCAGCACGGACCTCGGACGCACCAGCAACCGCACGTACGCACAGGGGAAAGTCCTGGAGGGGGGAGGCGCGTTGACGCCGGCCGGGCTGCACCCCGCGGGGACCGAGTCGTTCCGGGCCTTCCGGGCCTTCCGGGGTGGGCGGGCCTGCCGGGCCGGGGCATCTGATGATTAGGCTGGTACGGGGCGCCATGCCGGAAACCCGGAGGGGTGGGTGTCGGTGTCCTCGGGGAGGGCCGGTGCGTCGATGACCTCGGACGGCCTCGAAACCACCGCGTACGACGAAAAGGTCGCGCCCCGGCACGGCAGGAGCGAGTCCGAGGGTGCTCGACCACACCAGGAGGAATTGTGAGCAGCGATCGGGACGGGACGCGCGGGGGCTGGGCCACACCCGGCGATGACCAGCCCGACGCGGAATCCGCCCTTGAGATGACGGGCGAGTTCACCATCGACTACGCGCCGCCCGCTTGGTACACCCAGAATGCGGGCGGGGGTTCGGGTTCGACCACAGGGACTACGGAGACCGAGGGGACCGGCGCGACTGGCGCGACCGGCGGAATCGGCGGAACCGGCGGGACGACGGGAGCGCCGTCAAACGCTCCTGACTCCGGGTCCGTGCCGAGCCAAGGGGAGGTATCGGGTCAGGGGGCGGGGCCGGGGACGGCTCCTGCCGCCCCGTCGCCGGCGCCGTTCCAGCCCCCGGTGCCGGGCCTGGCTCCGTTCCAGCCTCCGGTTCCGGGCCTGGCTCCGTTCCAGCCTCCCGCGCCGTTCCTGCCGCCGGGGCAGGTTCCCCCGCCACCGCCGGAGATGCCGGGTGCCGCCACGGCGCCTTATGCCCCGCCCGTCGCTCCTCCCGCTGCTCCTCCCGCCGCTCCCGCGCCCTTCGCCCCACCGCCCGTGCCGCAGGCGCCGGCCGCCGTTCCGGCTGCGCCCGTCGAGGCGAGTGGTGCTGAGAGCGGGGACCTGGAGAGCGGCGCCACTCTGCGGATCTCCCCTGTGGCCGTCAAGCAGCAGCAGATCGAGGAGCAGGCCGGCGAGCCGACCGGTGCACCGACCGGGGAACCGACCGCGGAGCCTGCCGAGCAGGTAGAGGCGGAGGCGGCCGGTGAGACCGGCACGGCCGCGCACGAGGACGAGGCCGGGACGGACACCGAGCCCGGGACGGACACCCAGCCCGGGACCGACACCCAGCCCGGGACCGACACCGAGCCCGAGGCGGCTGCGGCCGACGTCGTCGGCGCCGACAGCGGTCCTTCGCACGACCAAGAGGCAGCTCCGGAGGGCGCGGCCGAGGCCCCGACCGGCGCCGACGAGGCCTCCCCCGCTGCCGACGACTCCGCCGAAGGCGTGGTCGCCAGTGAGGACTCCGGGCAGGCCGCTCCCGAGCCCGCCGAAGCCACCGACGCCCCCGACGGCGCCGAGGAGCACGCCGCGTCCGCCGCCGCTCAGCCTGCCTGGGCTCCGCCGCCCGTGCCGCAGGGTGGGGTGCCGCCGTTGCCGCCGTCGTACGAGCCCGCGGCTCCCGCGCCTGCGGCCCAGTGGCCCGCCCAGCCGCTGCCGCACCAGCAGGCCGAACCCGCGCCGGCTCGGCCCGAGGCGGCACCGCCCGCGCCGCAGCCCGCCGCCCAGCTGGCCCCACAGCCGCCCGCCTACGGGTTTCCGCAGCCGCCCACCCCGCAGCAGCAGCAGCCTGGCTACGGCTTCCCGCCGCCTCCCGCCCCCAACACCCCTGACGGGTACGGGTTCCCGCGACCGCCCGCGCCCGACGCCGCCGGTGCGTACGGCTTCCCGCAGCCCCCCGCGCCCCCCGCCCCTGCCGGCTACGGCTTCCCCCAGACGCCGCCCGCGCCTCACCCCCAGCCCCAGCCCCAGCCCGGTATCCCCCACCAGGCCGACGGACGCGTGCCCGAGGTCCCGGGAGCGCCTCAGGGCTTCCCCGGGCAGCCGCCGTACGGGGCTCAGCACCCCGTGCACACCCCCGAAGCCGCCGCGCAGCCCGGGCACCCGCCGCAGCCTCCGCAGCAGCCCGTCGACCCCCGGGTCGGTGCCGCCTGGCCGCAGGCCGTCCAGCACGATCAGCGGCAGCCGGTCAACCCCGGCGCCGCGCCGCTGGGTTACACCGCGGCCGTGGAGCTGTCCTCGGACCGGCTGCTCAACAACAAGAAGCAGAAGGCGAAGAGCGGACGTCCGACCGCATCGTCCTCCCGTTTCAAGCTCGGTGGGAAGAAGGAGGAGGCGGAGCGGCAGCGCAAGCTGGAGCTGATCCGTACGCCGGTGCTCTCCTGCTACCGCATCGCCGTCATCAGTCTCAAGGGCGGTGTCGGCAAGACGACGACCACCACCGCGCTCGGCTCCACCCTCGCCATCGAGCGCCAGGACAAGATCCTCGCGATCGACGCCAACCCGGACGCCGGTACGCTCGGCCGGCGGGTGCGGCGGGAGACCGGGGCCACCATCCGCGACCTCGTCCAGGCGATCCCGTACCTCAACTCGTACATGGACATCCGGCGGTTCACATCCCAGGCGCCCTCGGGCCTGGAGATCATCGCCAACGACGTCGACCCGGCCGTCTCCACGACCTTCAACGACGAGGACTACCGGCGCGCGATAGACGTGCTCGGCAAGCAGTACCCGGTCATCCTCACCGACTCGGGCACCGGCCTGCTCTACAGCGCGATGCGTGGGGTGCTCGACCTCGCCGATCAGCTGATCATCATCTCGACGCCGTCGGTCGACGGGGCGAGCAGCGCCAGTACGACGCTGGACTGGCTGTCCGCGCACGGGTACGCGGAGCTGGTCTCGCGGTCCATCACCGTCATCTCGGGGGTGCGCGAGACCGGCAAGATGATCAAGGTCGAGGACATCGTGCAGCACTTCGAGACGCGCTGCCGCGGTGTGGTCGTGGTCCCGTTCGACGAGCATCTCGCGGCCGGTGCCGAGGTCGACCTCGACATGATGCGGCCCAAGGTGCGGGACGCGTACTTCAACCTCGCGGCGATGGTCGCCGAGGACTTCGTACGGCATCAGCAGATGCACGGCCTGTGGACGAACGACGGCAACCCGCCGCCGGTCGCCGCCCCGCCGATGCCAGGCCAACAGCAGCCGCCGTACCCCTTCCAGCACCAGCCGTACCCCGGCCAGCCGGGTCAGCCGTATCCGGCCCAGCCGGGAGGGTTCCCCGGGCAGACGGGCCCCGGGCAGCCCTACGCCGGGCAGCCCTACGCCGGTCGGCAGTATCCCGGCCCGTCGGCGCCCGGCCCGTCGGCGCATTTCCCGGCCGCCCCCGGTCGGCCCGGAGAGGGTCAGCCGTATCCGGCCCAGCCTTTCCCCGGCCAGCCGTACCCGCCCGAGGCGCCACACGCAGCCCAGCCTCCCCACACGGCCCAGCCGCCCCAGCCGTACCCCCTGCAGGGCCCTCCCGGTCCGGCCCCGTACCCGCCGCAGTCCGAGCAGCCGCCCGGTCAGCCCTACCCGCCGCAGCCGCCGCAGCCCGGGCCGCCCCAGCCCCCGGCCGGTTACGGCTACCCCCAGCCGCCCCAGCCCCCGGCGGGCTACGGCTACCCGCCACCGCCCCGGCCGGACGGCGACGGCGGCCAGACCCCTCCCCCGCCTCCGCCCCCGCAGCAGTGACGTACGCCGAAGGGCGGCCGGTGTCGTCGGACACCGGCCGCCCTTCGGCCTTACCGCCCCAGGAACGCAGGAACTCCGGAACGCCGGAACGCTACTCCGCCGCCGCCACCAGCTCCCGGCAGCGCTTCACGTCCTCGGCCATCTGCTCCAGCAGGCCCTCCAGCGAGTCGAACTTCGCCTGGCCGCGCACGAAGGCGAGGAAGTCGACGGCGACGTGCAGGCCGTACAGGTCGAGGCCGACACGGTCGATGGCGTACGCCTCCACCGTGCGCTCGGTGCCGTCGAACTGCGGGTTGGTGCCGACGGAGATCGCGGCCGGCATCACCTCACCGCCCGCGTGCAGCCAGCCCGCGTAGACGCCGTCGGCCGGGATCGCGGTGTGCGGGAGGGTCTCGACGTTGGCCGTGGGGAAGCCCAGCTCCCGGCCGCGCTGGGCGCCGCGCACGACGATGCCCTCCACGCGGTGCGGGCGGCCGAGGATCTCCGCGGCGCCCGCGACGTCGCCGGCGCCGACCAGGCGGCGGGTGAGGGTCGAGGAGAAGGGTTCGCCGCCGCCCGCCTCCCCGCACAGCACCAGGTCGACGACCTCGACCTCGAAGTCGTACACCTTGCCCTGCTCGGCGAGGAACTCGACATGGCCCGCGGCCTTGTGGCCGAAGCGGAAGTTCGGGCCCTCGACGACGGCCCGGGCGTGCAGCTTGTCGACGAGGACCTTCACCACGAACTCGGCCGGCGACAGCTTCGAGAACTCGGTGGTGAAGGGCAGGATCAGGAGCGCGTCGACGCCCAGCTCCGCCATCAGCTCGGCGCGGCGGTGGTGCGGGGCGAGCAGCGGCGGGTGGCTGCCGGGGCGCACGACCTCGCTGGGGTGCGGGTCGAAGGTGACGACGACGGAGGGGACGCCCAGCTCGCGGGCGCGGTCCACGGCGTGCTGGATGATCAGCTGGTGCCCCCGGTGGACCCCGTCGTAGGAGCCGATGGTGACGACGCTGCGTCCCCAGTCCTCGGGGATGTCCTCCAAGCCACGCCAGCGCTGCACTGTGACCGCTCCTCGAACCCGTGTCCGTATCAACCGTTGCTCTTACGCAGGTCTAAGGGTGCCATGCCGGGTGCTTCCTGCCCGCATCGGCATCGGGGTGTGACTCGATCCACGCGCGCCCGCGCTCCCGTGGTTCCGGTCATGCGAGTACCCGTGCCCCCGCGAGGTCCTCCAGGGTGCGCCGGGCGCCCGGGCCGACCAGGACCGCCCAGTCTCCCGGCGCGTCGGTGAACCAGCCCGTCGCCCGGGCGGCGAAGCCCGGGATGTGCCGGGCCAGCTCGACCAGGCCCCGGTCGAAGCGGGTCGCGCCGTCCGGGGTGCGGGCCAGGAGCAGGCCGGTGCGGTGGACGAGGGCGCGCAGCTCGTCGCCGCCGCGCTGCGGGGCCGCGTGCAGGACGGCGTCCAGCACGGCCGGCGTGTGCTCGTGGGCCAGCAGGTGCTCCAGCAGCTCACGCCGCAGCGGACGGGATCCGGGGGTGCCGGGGGCCAGCAGGACGCCGGCCAGCGCGGCCCGTACCTGTTCGGGGCCGCCGGGCTCCAGCAGGCCGGTGACCAGCGGGAGGAGGACGGCCCGGGCGGCCGGCTCCTGGTCCAGGCGCTGGTCGACGTACGCGGCGACGTCCCCCGCCGTGTCCGGCCGCCGCCGTACCGCCTCCCGTACGGCGGCGGCGACCCGGTGGGCGAGCGCGGCCGGGGTGGCGTCGGCGAGGGCCCGCAGGATGCCGCTCGCGCCGGGGCTGTCCAGGCGGGTGAGGACGGCGTCCAGGACCGGCTCGGGATGGGTGTCGAGCGCGGCCAGCAGGGCGCTCGCCGGAAGCTGCGGGTCGCCCGCCGCGAAGCGCTTCAGCGCCGGGGGCAGATGGCGGTCGCGGGTCTCGGGGTCACGGACGAGGAGGGCGAGCGCGCCGCCGTGCAGGGGGAAGTCGTCGGGGCGGGCGAGCAGGGCGAGCGCCGCGTGGCGCAGCAGGCCCCGGTCGGTGTCGGTGGTGGTGTGCGCGGCGGTGTGCCGGGCGTATGTCAGCGCGGCGGCGCGGCGGGCGGGCCGTTCGTCGTGCGCCCAGCGGTCGACGGCCCGGCAGAGCGTGGACGGTTCGTCCTCCGCGAGCACGGTGAGCAGTTCGGCGGCCCGGGGGTGCCCGCAGCCGACGAGCGTCTCGGTGAGGTCGTCAGGCGACCGGTGCCGGTGCGTGTGCAGGAGCGCCTGCGCGGCCGTGGCCACGGTGGCGTGCGGGGTCGCGGGCAGCGGCCGCTCGTCGTCGAACCAGCGCGTGAGGTACGGCTGTACGGCGGTGGAGTCGTCGGCGAGGAGACGGGCGACGGCGTCAAGGTACCGGGGGGCGCGGACGCGTTCCGGGGTGGCGTCGGCACGTTCCAGGGCGGCGTCTGCGCGGTCCGGGGCGGCGTCTGCGCGGTCCGGGGCGGGATCGGCGCGGTCCGGGGCGGGATCGGCGCGGTCCGGGGCGGGGTCGGCGAGGACGAGCCGGCGCAGCAGATCCAGGCACAGCTCGGGCGGGAGGGCGAGCCGGGTCCAGAACCCGGGCCCGAACTCACCGCACCGGCCGAACCGTTCGCCCCGACCGACCCCCGGGTGCGGCTGCTCGTCCGCCGCCGCACCCCGGTCCGCCTTTTCGCCCCCCGCCACGGCCGGGCCGGGCCCTTCACCCCCCGCCCCCGCCCCCGCCACCGGCCGAACCGCCCCCTCGGCCCCCTCGGCCCCCTCGGCCGCCTCGGCCGCCGCCACGATGCGGTCCGCCAGCAGTCGCAGAACTCCGGTGTACGGCGTGGCGTCCGGGACGCGGAGCAGGGTCTCGGCCAGGAGCCGGGCGGCCCACCAGGACGTGCCCTCGGCGTCCAGGGCGCGCAGCAACTCCTCCAGGCGGCGGTGTAGTTGCCGCGTGCCCTGTTGGCGGCCGAGGAGGAGCAGCGCCTGGACAACCGGGCCGATGCGGTGGTGCGGGACGGGGAGCGGGTGGCCTCCCTCGGGGCTGCGTCGGCGGTGGACGAGGGCGCGCAGGGCCTCGTCGAGGTCGAGGTGGACGCCCTGGATCCAGTCGGCGAGTTCCTCGTGGGCGAAGCGGTAGCCGCCCCCGGCGGGCACCAGCAGGCCCTCGGTGAGGACGGCGTGGGCCCATCCGGTGCCGCCGCCGAGCCGGGCGGGTGCCGGTCCCCAGGGGAAGACCGCCTCGAAGGACTCCCGGTCCAGCTCGCCCTGGCCCGGCCCGAGGCTGCGCCGGGCGGCGTCGTGGACCTGGCCGGAGACCTTCGCCGCGAGCCGGCGGACCGCGGTGCCGCGCAGGCCGTTCTCCGCGGCGAGGCGGACGGCGACGCGCAGGCACATCAGGTCGAGGTAGGCGGCGAGGACCTCATGGCGGTCGACGGGGTGGGCGGGCGGTGGGTCGGGCAGGGCGGCGCGGACCTCGGAGAGGAGCCGGATCGTGAGCGGGTGCCGGGCGTCGGGGCCGGTGAGCGCGGTGCCGGGGACGGCGTACCGGGCCAGGGCGGCGCGGGCCTCGGCGGGGGTGAGGTCGCCGAGCGGGACGCAGGGCGGGAGCGCCCCGGCCGTCTCCTCCCGGGGGCCCGTGCCCTCGTACAGCATCCCGGGCGGGAAGCGGGTCCCGGCGCACTCCCAGTACTCGGCGCGGCAGGCGACCATCAGGCGTGCGCCCGTGTGCCGCAGCCACTGCGCGGTGCCCTCGGTCCAGTCGGCGAGCCGGTGGGCGAGGACGGGGGGCATCTCCTCGGGGCCGTCGAGCAGGAGGAGCAGCGGGCGGCCGGCGGCGTGGGCGAGGCGGGCCAGACGGTCGGGGCCGATGTCGCCGAGGAGGGCGGGGTCGGTCCCGGAGGAGGGCGCCCCCGACGGGTCCTGGGCGAGTGCCGTCGGGCGGGCGGCACGGGAGGCGGCGACGATACGGGCGGCGCGGGTCAGTGCCCTGCGGGCCGCGTCGGCGAGCGAGTCGTCGTCCTGCTTGAGGTCCGCGCCGCGCAGCCACAGGGTGGGGGCGGGTTCGGGGCCCCGGGTGCGGCGGGCGGCGAGGGCCGCGAGTTCTGTCGTACGGCCGCTGCCCGGTGGTCCGACAAGCCCGAGGACGGCCGCCGGGCCGGTGGTGAAGGCGGCGAACTCCCTTGCCGGCGCGGCGCGTTCGACGGTGGCCACGGTGGTGCCGCCGGGGCCGCCCGGGTGACCGGAGCAGGCGCCGGGCGGGCCGTCGGAGGCCACCGAGGTGGCGGTGAGCTCCAGGACGCCCGCGAGATTGAGGTCGGCTCCGTACGCGGGTACGGTCGCCGCGTTGCGGGCGAGCAGCTCGGCCAGGGGGCCGGGGGCGGCGGGGCGCAGGGGGACGGCGAAGCCGCCCTCGCGGTCGCCGGAGCGCAGGGTGGTGCCCAGGACCGCGACGACCGCGCCCGTCCCCGCGTCCAGGACCGGTCCCCCGCTCGCGCCGCCGCCGGGCCGCAGCGCGTCCCGGCCCGCCGTGCCGATGGCCAGTTCGAGGGCACCGTCGAGCCGGTGGACCTGGCCTGGGGCCGGGTGGTACGTCGCCCCGGTCGTGCCCAGCACACGCGCCTCGCGCCAGCAGCCCGCGGCCAGCCGGACGTACGTCCCGGTGCCGACGGGTTCGCGAGCGGTCACCGGGAGCGGGTCGGTGCCGAGACCCTCCGTGCGGACGAGGGCGAGGTTCAGCTCCGGGAGCGGGGTGACCGCCTCGGCGGTCACGGCGCAGACACGGCCGTCGGCGCCGTGCAGGGTGAGGCCGGTCAGGCCGGCCACGGCCTCATGGCTGGTGACGACCGTGCCGAGGTGGTCGGCGACGAAGCCGGTGCCGCGTGGGCGGCCGGCGAGGTCGCGGAGGCGGACCAGGGGGGTGGCCGGGTCGGTGGCGGGGTGGGTGGCCGGGGCGGTGGCGCCGAGGGGTGTGTCGCGGGGTGTGCCGGTGGAGGCGGTGTGCACGCCGTGGTCGTCGTCCGTCCACGGGCCCCGTCCCGCCATCGCCCTACCTCCCGCAGCGCCCCTGTGCCCTCGTGCCCTCGTGCCCTCGATTCGACGGTAGGCGTGCGGTGATCAAGAGAACAGGGGCCGTGGCGAAAGCGCCCCCCTGCGCTCCCTCGGTTCACTCCGAGCGCCTGCCCGGTCGGGTGAATGAACCCGGGCGGCCGGACGCAGGCTAGGGGAGGGGGAACCGAGGGGGGACCGTGGAGCGGCGGGGCAGTGGATCACCCCGTGTCCGCCGCTCCACGGGCAGAGCGGTGCGTGGAGCGGAGGGTCAGCTCAGCACGGCGAGGCTCTTGGCCTTGCCCTTCTGCTCCTCCACCAGGGCCAGGAAGCGGCCCTCGGGGTCGAAGACGGCGACCGGGCCGGCGCCCGCGTACTCCTCGGGCATCTCCAGGCGGACGCCGTTCATGAGCAGCCGGGCCCGCTTGGCGTCCACGTCCCAGCGGGGGAACGCGGCCGCGGCGGCCTCGGCGATCGGCATCACGGCCAGTTCCTTCTGGAGCTGGTCGAGCGTCTTGGCGGAGTCCAGCTTGTAGGGGCCGACCCGGGTGCGGCGCAGGGCGGTGAGATGTCCGCCGACGCCGAGGTCCGCGCCCAGGTCGCGGGCGAGGGCGCGGATGTAGGTGCCCGAGGAGCAGACGACCGAGACGACCAGGTCCAGGACGGGGGTGCCGTCCTCGGCGACGGCGTCGCGGACGTCGTACACGGCGAAGGAGGAGATGGTCACCGGGCGGGCCGGGATCTCGAACTCCTCGCCCTCGCGGGCGCGCTTGTACGACCGTACGCCGTCGATCTTGATGGCGCTGACCTTGGACGGCACCTGCATGATGGCGCCGCTGAGCTTGGCGATGCCGGCGTCGATGGCCTCGCGGGTGATCCGGGAGGCGTCGGCGGAGGCGGTGATCTCGCCCTCGGCGTCGTCGGTCAGGGTCGTCTGGCCGAGGCGGATCGTCCCGAGGTACTCCTTCTCGGTGAGGGCGAGGTGACCGAGGAGCTTGGTCGCCTTCTCCACACCGAGGACGAGGACGCCGGTCGCCATCGGGTCGAGCGTGCCGGCGTGGCCGACGCGGCGGGTCTTCGCGATCCCGCGCATCTTGGCCACGACGTCGTGGGAAGTGAAGCCCGACGGCTTGTCGACGATGACGAGGCCGTCGGGCGCGGTGGACTTGCGGTTCATTCGGCGGTGTCGTCCGTCTCGTCGTCACCGGGCTTGCGGTACGGGTCGGCCTCGCCGGCGTACCCGGCGCCCGCGGACGCCTCGCGGACCTTCTCGTCGGCGGCGCGCGCCTTGTCGAGGAGGTCGTCGATGGTGCGGGCGTTGTCCGGGAGGGCGTCGGCGACGAAGGCCAGCGTCGGCGTGAACTTCACACCGGCCGCGCGGCCGACCTCGGAGCGCAGGATGCCCTTGGCGCTCTCCAGACCGGCCGCGGCGGCCTTGCGGTCCTCGTCGTCGCCGTACACGGTGTAGAAGACGGTCGCCTCCCGGAGGTCACCTGTGACCCTGGTGTCCGTGATGGTGACGTGGGAACCGAGCCGCGGGTCCTTGATCCCGCGCTGCAGCTTCTGCGCCACCACCTCTCGGATGAGGTCCGCCAGCCTCTTGGCGCGCGCGTTGTCGGCCACTGGTCCGTCTCCCGTTCTTTCTTGCGTGTCGTGTCTGTGTGCTGTTCTGTGGTCAGTCGTCGTCTTCGCCGTGGAAACGGCGTCTGACCGACAGCAGTTCCACCTCCGGGCGGGCGGCGACGAGCCGTTCGCACCGGTCCAGTACGTCGGTCAGGTGCTCCGCGTCACCGGAGACCACGGCGAGGCCTATGCAGGCCCTGCGGTGGAGGCCCTGGTGGTCGACCTCGGCCGCGCTCACCGCGTACTTGCGCTGGAGCTCGGCGACGATGGGCCGGACGACGGAGCGTTTCTCCTTCAGCGAGTGGACGTCGCCGAGGAGCAGGTCGAAGGACAGAGTCCCCACGTACATGCGCAGCCGGTTCACCCGCCGGTACGGGATCGATGGCCCTGTCGGCCGTGTGGGACAGGGGCATCATGAACGGTACCGCGATCCTGCCGTCGGCTCGACGGAGTTTCCCACCCACCCACCCGACTCGGTCGGACGAGAAGTGCCCCCACCCCGGGGCTCCGCCCCGGCCCCCGGCGGGGACTGCGTCCCCTGCACCCCGCACAGAGCTCCATCCCGACACCCTTCACGGGCACCGGCGCGGCACCCCACACGGAGTTCCCTCCCGGGCACCCTGCCCAGAACTCCGCCCCGGCACCGGCACAGAACTCCGTCCCGGCGCCCGGCCCGGAACTCCGCTCCGCACTCTTCGCAGAGCTTCGTCCCGGCACCGTGCACCAGGCCCCGGCCCGGCACCCCACACGGAGTTCCGTCCCGAGACCCGCGCAGAGCTTCGTGCCGGCACCAGCCCAGAGCTTCGCCCCGGCGCCCAGCCCAGAACTCCGCTCCGCATCCTGCACAGAGCTTCGTCCCGGAACCCAGCGCAGGACCCCGTGGCAGCACCCTTCGCAGGACACCGACGCGGCACCCCACGCAGAGCTCCGTCCCGGCGCCCCGCACAGAGTTCCCTGGGCGCCTAGCCCAGAAAGCCGCCCCGCACCTCGCACAGAGCTTGGTCCCGGTACCCGGCACCCCACACGGAGTTCCGTCCCGAGGGTCGCGCAGAGCTTCGCCCCGGCACCGGTCCAGAGCTTTGTCCGGGCGCCCGGCCCGGGACTCTGCTCCGCAGCCTTCGCGGAACTTCGTCCCGGCGCCCCGGGCAGGAACTGCGTAGCGGCACCCTTCGCAGGGTTCCGCGCGGAGTTTCTCCAGACGGAGCGGTGCCGGTCCTCCGGGACTGTGTCCCGGTGGACCGGCACCACCGACCGTGGGTTACACCCGCGGCTTCTCGCGCATCTCGTACGTCGCGATGACGTCGTCGATCTTGATGTCGTTGAAGTTGCCGAGGTTGATACCGCCCTCGAACCCTTCGCGGATCTCGGTGACGTCGTCCTTGAAGCGGCGCAGGCCCTCGATGTTGAGGTTCTCCGCGATGACCTTGCCGTCGCGGATGAGGCGCGCCTTGGTGTTGCGCTTGACCTCGCCCGAGCGGATGAGGACACCGGCGATGTTGCCCAGCTTGGACGACTTGAAGACCTCGCGGATCTCCGCCGTACCGAGCTCGACCTCTTCGTACTCCGGCTTGAGGAGACCCTTCAGGGCCGCCTCGATCTCCTCGATCGCCTGGTAGATGACCGAGTAGTAGCGCACGTCGACGCCCTCGCGCTCCGCCATCTGCTGCGCACGGCCGGCTGCCCGGACGTTGAAGCCGATGACGATCGCGTCCGAGCCCATGGCCAGGTCGATGTCCGACTCCGTGACCGCACCGACGCCGCGGTGCAGGACGCGGATGTCGACCTCTTCGCCGACGTCCAGCTGGAGCAGGGACGATTCCAGGGCCTCGACCGATCCGGACGCGTCGCCCTTGATGATCAGGTTCAGCTGCTGGACCTCGCCGGCCTTCAGGGCCGCGTCCAGGTTCTCCAGGGAGAACCTGCGCGTGCGCTTGGCGAAGGCGGCGTTGCGCTCGCGGGCCGCACGCTTCTCGGCGATCTGGCGGGCGGTGCGGTCCTCGTCGACGACGAGGAAGTTGTCGCCCGCACCCGGGACGTTGGTCAGGCCCAGGACCTGGACCGGCGTCGACGGGCCGGCCTCGGCGACGTTGTTGCCGTTGTCGTCGAGCATGGCGCGCACACGACCGTAGGCGTCGCCCACGACCATCGTGTCGCCGACCCGCAGGGTGCCTCGCTGGACGAGGACCGTCGCCACGGCACCGCGGCCGCGGTCGAGACGGGACTCGATCGAGATGCCCTGCGCGTCCTGGCTGGGGTTGGCCCGCAGGTCGAGCGAGGCGTCGGCCGTGAGGATCACGGCCTCCAGCAGCGAGTCGATGTGCAGACCCTGCTTGGCGGAGATGTCGACGAACATGGTGTCGCCGCCGTACTCCTCGGCCACCAGACCGAACTCGGTGAGCTGACCGCGCACCTTGGTCGGGTCGGCGCCCTCGACGTCGATCTTGTTGACCGCGACGACGATCGGGACGTCGGCCGCCTTGGCGTGGTTGAGCGCCTCGACCGTCTGCGGCATGACGCCGTCGTTGGCCGCGACGACCAGGATCGCGATGTCCGTGGACTTCGCACCACGCGCACGCATGGCGGTGAAGGCCTCGTGACCCGGGGTGTCGATGAAGGTGATCTTGCGCTCTTCGTCGTTGACCTGGGTCGCGACCTGGTACGCACCGATGTGCTGGGTGATGCCGCCGGCCTCGCCCGCGATGACGTTGGTCTTGCGGATGGCGTCGAGCAGTCGGGTCTTTCCGTGGTCGACGTGACCCATGACGGTGACGACCGGCGGGCGGACCACCAGGTCGGACTCGTCGCCCTCGTCCTCGCCGAACTCGATGTCGAAGGACTCGAGCAGCTCGCGGTCCTCCTCCTCCGGGCTGACGATCTGAACCTCGTAGTTCATCTCGCCCGCGAGGAGCTGGAGGGTCTCGTCGGAGACGGACTGGGTCGCGGTGACCATCTCGCCGAGGTTCATCATGACCGCGACGAGCGACGCCGGGTTGGCGTTGATCTTCTCCGCGAAGTCGGTGAGCGACGCGCCGCGGGAGAGACGGATCGTCTCGCCGTTGCCGCGCGGCAGCATCACACCGCCGACGGACGGGGCCTGCATGGCCTCGTACTCCTGGCGACGCTGACGCTTCGACTTGCGGCCACGACGGGCCGGGCCGCCGGGGCGGCCGAAGGCGCCCTGCGTGCCACCGCGGCCACCGGGACCGCCGGGACGGCCGCCGAAGCCGGGACGGCCACCGCCGCCACCGAAGCCGCCGCCACCGCCGCCGGGGCCACCGCCACCGGGACGACCGGCGAAGCCGCCGCCACCCGGACGGGCACCGCCGCCGGGACCGGCCGGACGGCCGGCGAAGCCGCCGCCACCACCCGGACGCCCGCCACCGCCGGGCCGACCGGCTCCGGCCGGGCCACGGCCGCCACCGCCGGGGCCGCCGCCGGGGCGGGGGCCGGCAGCGGGACGCTGCGGCATCATGCCGGGGTTGGGACGCGGACCGCCGGGACGCGGACCGCCGGGGCCCGCACCCTGCGGACGCGGCATACCGGCGGGCGACGGACGGGAACCGCCCGGAGCCTGCGGACGAGGACCGCCGCCCGGGGCGCCGGGCGCCTGGGGACGGGGGCCGCCGCCACCGGGGGCACCACCCGGGCCGCCGGGGCGCGGGGCGCCCTGCGGACGGGGGGCCTGCGGACGGGCCATACCGGCGTTGCCGCCGGACGTGAAGGGGTTGTTGCCCGGACGCGGGCCGGACGGACGGGCGCCGCCCGGACGGGGGGCGCCGGCGCCACCGGGGCGCGGGCCCTGGCCGGCGGCCGGACGCTGACCGCGGTCCTGCTGGCCCTGGCCGGGACCGCCCGGACGGGCGCCGGGCCGGGGGGCGCCGGGGCGCGGACCCTGGGCGGCGGCCGGACGGGGAGCCTGCGGGGCGGCCGGGGCCGACGGCGGAGCGGTGAACTCCGGGGCGGCGGGCGCCGGACGCGGCGCGGGCTTGGGACCGGGCACGGGACGCGGGCCCGGGGTCGCCGGCGCGGGGGCCGACGAGGCCGCGGGGGCGGCCGGAGTCGTGGGCGCCTGAGGCGCGGCGGGCCTGGGGGCGGCCGGACGCGGGGCGGCCGGACGGGCCGACTGCGCCGGGGAGGGCGCACCAGGCTTGGGGGCGGCCTTGCGCGGGGCGGGCTTGCCGCCGCCCTGGAAGGCGTCAGTCAGTTTGCGGACTACGGGCGCTTCGATGGTCGAAGACGCCGAACGGACGAATTCACCGAGTTCTTGGAGCTTGGCCATGACGACCTTGCTCTCCACGCCGAACTCCTTGGCGAGTTCGTATACCCGGACCTTAGCCACTTCGCTCCTTTTAGGTCCGGGTTGCCGCCGGACCGTCGCTACTTCATGGGCGTACTCATCGCGTGCTCATCGAGTGCTCATCGCAATCTCGACCTACTTCCAACTCGCGGGGTACCTGGCCGCACGGACGATCCGCGCGACGCGCTTCTTACGGTGTTGCCCGATCGGCAACTGTCGTCTGCTCGACGTACTGGCGCAACGCCTTTGTGTCGAGCGCTCCCGGGGCTCGCAACGCCCGCGTGAACGCCCGGCGGCGTACCGCCTGGTCGAGACAGACCAGTGCGGGGTGCACATACGCACCCCGGCCGGGCAGCGTACCGCGAGGATCGGGGACGCAGGCGTCCTCGACCGCCACGATGCGCAGCAGCTCCGTCTTGGCCGCTCGCTTCCGGCACCCCACACAGGTGCGTTCAGGGCATGCTCCGGCGTGCGTCCGGCCAGACACAGTTAAGTCTACCTCCCCGCGGCCACCTCACCCCTTCGGGGCAGGAGTCGAACGGTTGCCGCGATACATCTGACGTGATCTGAGCGGGCCTCGGCTTGGATCTATTCCCCCGAACGGCCCAACCCCAGGTGGAACAGGTGGGACATCTAGTCGGACGTCTGCTCGGTGTCCGGTCGGATGTCGATCCGCCAGCCGGTGAGGCGGGCGGCGAGGCGGGCGTTCTGGCCCTCCTTGCCGATCGCCAGGGACAGCTGGTAGTCCGGCACGGTCACGCGCGCGGAGCGGGCCGCGAGGTCCACCACGTCGACCTTGGAGACCCGGGCCGGGGACAGCGCGTTCGCCACCATCTCGGCCGGGTCGTCCGACCAGTCGACGATGTCGATCTTCTCGCCGTTCAGCTCGCCCATCACGTTGCGCACCCGGCCGCCCATGGGGCCGATGCAGGCTCCCTTGGCGTTCAGGCCCGAACGGGTGGACCGTACGGCGATCTTGGTGCGGTGGCCGGCCTCGCGGGCGATGGCGGCGATCTCGACGGACCCGTCGGCGATCTCCGGCACCTCCAGCGCGAACAGCTTCTTCACCAGATTGGGGTGGGTACGCGAAAGCGTGACCGAGGGACCCCGGACGCCCTTGGCCACCCGAACGACGTACGAACGCAGGCGCATGCCGTGCGGGTACGTCTCTCCGGGGACCTGCTCCTGGACCGGGAGGATGGCCTCCAGCTTGCCGATGTCCACGAGCACGTTCTTGGGGTCGCGGCCCTGCTGGACCACGCCGGTGACGATGTCGCCCTCGCGGCCGGCGTACTCGCCGAGCGTCGCGTCGTCCTCGGCGTCGCGCAGCCGCTGCAGGATCACCTGCTTGGCGGTGGTGGCGGCGATACGGCCGAAGCCGGACGGGGTGTCGTCGAACTCGCGGGGCTCCTGGCCCTCTTCGAGGTCCTCGGGGTCCTCCTTCGCCCACACGGTCACATGCCCGGTCTCCCGGTTGAGCTCCACGCGCGCGTATCGGCGGCTTCCCTCGGTGCGGTGGTAGGCGATGAGGAGGGCCGACTCGATCGCCTCGACCAGCAGGTCGAAGGAGATCTCCTTCTCCCGTACCAAGCCCCGCAGGGCACTCATGTCGATGTCCACGGCTACGCCTCCTCTTCCTTCTCGTCCTTGACGTCCTGGTCCTTGCGGTTGAACTCGACCTGCACGCGCGCCTTCTCGATGTCCGGGAAGCCGACTCTGCGGGTCGTGGCCCTGCGGCCCTTCACACCGGGCACTTCGAGGTCGAGGCCGTCGTCGTCGGCCTTCAGGATCCGCGCGATCAGTTCGCCGCCCTCGGTCAGCTGGAACTTCACCAGCCGGCCGGTGGCGCGCACGTAGTGGCGGTGCTCGGTGAGGGAGCGCTCGGCGCCCGGGGTGCCGACCTCGAGGGTGTACTCGCCCGCGCCCATCGCGTCGCTCTCGTCGAGCTTCGCCGAGAGCGCGCGGCTCACATCGGCGATCTGGTCCAGGTCCGCCCCGGTGTCGGAGTCGACGACGACGCGCAGCACACGCTTGCGACCGACGGAGTCCACGGCGATCTCTTCGAGATCCAGGCCCTGGGAGGTGACGAGCGGTTCCAGGAGCTCTCGCAGCCTCTCGCTCTGGGTGGTGCTCATCCGGGTGACTCCTCGGCCGCGTGTGCTGTTGTGGGATGGGTCGCGTGTCTGGTCAAAGGGTATCCGGTCGCGGGGAGTGTTGCCGTCCACCCGTGCACGGAGGGTGGCGGAGGCCTCGCTCCGGCGTGCGCGCGGGTACGGTGATCACGGACCTGTTCGCTTCCCGGTCCTCCGTTCGCACGTATTCCCCGAGGACGTCTGCCGTGCCGTTCCCGCTCGTTCCGCGCGCCCGCTCCGGGCCGCGCAGAAGAACCCTGCTCGCGTCGGCCGCCGGGGCGGCCCTGCTCGTGGGCTGCTCGTCCGGCTCCGAGCACGCCGAGGAGGAGGTCGCCGGCGGCAGCCCGTCGGTGACCGAACGGGCACGCGCGCGTGCGGCCGCGGACAGCGGCGGGCTGCTGGCGCGGTACGACGCCGTCCTCGCCGCCCATCCCCCGCTGGCGCAGCGGCTGGCACCGCTGCGGGCGGAGGTCGTCCGGCACGTGGAGGCGTTCGGCGGGGGCGGCGGGCCTTCCCCGACCGCGTCCCCCTCTGCCGCCCAGGCGTCCCCCACGTCTTCCACACCCTCTGCGTCCCCTGCGTCCCCTTCACCCTCCACGTCTTCTCCGCCCGCCACGCCGCCTCCTGCCGCCACGGGGACGACAGCCGCGCCGGTGACCGAGAAGGACGCGCTCGCGGCGCTCGCCGCGGCCGAGCGGGAGCTGGCGGACCGCAGGACCGCCGAGCTGCTCGACGTCCCGGGCGAGCTGGCGCGGCTGCTGGCCTCGGTGGCGGCGGCCGGGGCGGCCCACGCGTATCTGCTGACGGAGGGGAACCGATGACCGACAGGAGCACGGAGAGCGCGAAGCCGGGGAAGAGCGGGAAGAGCGAGGCGAGCGGGGAGCTGACGGCGCTCCAGGCGGCGTTGGCCGCCGAGCACGCCGCCGTGTACGGGTACGGCGTGGTCGGCGGCCGGATCGGCGCCGACCGGCGTACCGAGGCGCGGGCCGCGTACGACGCGCACCGGGCGCGGCGGGACGCGCTGGTGCGCGAGGTGCGCGACCTGGGCGCCGAGCCGGTCGCCGCGAGCGCCGCGTACGCCCTGCCGTTCCCGGTGACGGACGCGGCGACGGCGGTCCGGCTGGCCGCGGAGCTGGAGGGACGGGTGGCCGGGGTGTACTCGGATCTGGTGCGGGCAGCCGCGGACGGGCGGCGCCGGGAGGCGGCCGGGGCGCTGCGGGAGGCGGCGGTGCGCGCGGCGCGCTGGCGCGGCGGGAGCGTAGCCTTCCCTGGGCTCGCCGAGCGGGCGGGTACGGACGCGGCGACCTCCGGAGTCTCGGCGACGCCGACGATGTGACCCGGAGAGGGAAGGGAACGACTCGCGCATGGCTTTCGAACCGCCGCAGCGGCTGGTGCGGGCGCTCGGTGAGACGGCACCGAGCGGTGACGACTGGTTGGAGAAGCTGCCGGAGGCGGCCGGACAGGCCGTCGCTCTGCGCGAGTTGACCGTCGAGCGGGTGCAGCTGCCCGGCGGCCGGAGCAGCCTGGTGGTGCTGGTGCGCCGGGCGGACGGGACACCCGCCGTGCTCAAGCTGGCCCCGCCCAGGTTCCGGCCGGAGGCGGAGCGGGCGGCGCTGGCGCACTGGGGCGGCCTGGGTGCCGTACACCTGCTGGACGGGCCGGTCACGGAGGGGGTGCTGCTGCTCGAACGGCTGCACCCGGATGTCTCGGTCCGGTCGCTGCCGGAGGCGAAGGCGCTGCTGGAGGCGGCGGGGACGCTGCGGAGGCTGTGGGTGGAGCCGCCGGCCGACGGCGGGGTCGCGGGGGGCTTCGAGACGGTGGCCGAGCGGACCGGGCGGCAGGCCGAGGCGATGCGGGCGAGTGCCGGCGGGGAGGTCGTGGCCCTGGTGGACGCCGCGCTCACGGCCCGGGCGGAGTTGCTGGCCGCACCGCCCGAACACCGGCTGCTGCACGGGACGTTCCGGCAGAGCAAGGTGCTGGCGGCCGAGCGGACGCCGTGGCTGGCGGTGGGGCCGGATCCGGTAGTCGGTGAGTGCGCGTTCGATCTGGCGCGGCTGGTGCGGGACCGGGTGGAGGATCTGATCGCCTCACCGTCGGGGGCGGCAACCACGCGGCGGCGGGTGCGCAAGCTGGCGGAGTCGTTGGAGCTGGACCAGGAGCGGGTGCGCGGGTGGACGCTCTTCCGCGCCGTCGAGTCGGGGGTGCGGGCGCTCCGCGTGGGGCGAGGGCGGGACGCGGAGCTGTTGCTCGAATTCGCCGGGTGGCTCTAGGACGGTGAGGGCGGGGGCTGTTGCGCCTGGCGATCGCTGCGACTGCGGCTGATTTCCCGTCAGATGACCGTCGTGGAGGTGAGCTTGAGGGCGAGCACGGGGCAGTCGGCCCCGGCCCGCAGGCGCGCTTCAGCGTCCGCTGGGGACGGGGACCGTTCCCCTCCGAAGTGACGTTCTGTCACGCACTACGGTCGGGGAACGGCCTCAGAGATGCCCGTGAGGATTACCTGCTTCAGGCGGTGAGCCTCGCGATCGCCTCGTCCACCGTGAGCTCCTCGCGCTCTCCGGTCCTGCGGTCCTTCAGCTCGACCACGCCCTCGCCCGAGCGACGGCCCGCGACCAGGATCTTCGGTACGCCGATCAGCTCGGAGTCGGTGAACTTCACGCCCGGGGAGACCCCGGCCCGGTCGTCGACCAGGACGCGCAGGCCGGCCGCCCGCAGCTTCTCGGAGACCTCCAGCGCCAGCTCGGTCTGGAGGGCCTTGCCGGCGGCGACCACGTGGACGTCGGCCGGGGCGACCTCGGCGGGCCAGCACAGGCCCTTGTCGTCGGCGGTCTGCTCGGCGAGGGCCGCGACCGCGCGGGAGACGCCGATGCCGTAGGAGCCCATGGTGACGCGGACCGGCTTGCCGTTCTGGCCGAGGACGTCGAGCTTGAGGGCGTCGGCGTACTTGCGGCCGAGCTGGAAGATGTGGCCGATCTCGATGGCACGGTCCAGCTTGAGGCCGGTGCCGCAGTTCGGGCAGGGGTCGCCCTCCTGGACGACCACGACGTCGACGTACGTGTCGACCTCGAAGTCACGGCCCGCGACCACGTTCTTCGCGTGCATGCCGTCCTTGTTGGCGCCCGTGATCCAGGAGGTGCCGGGGGCCACGCGCGGGTCGGCGATGTAGGTGACCTTCTCGCCCAGGCCCTGCGGGCCGACGTAACCGCGCACCAGGTCGGGGCGGCCGACGAAGTCCTCGGCGGTGACCAGCTCGACCGTCGCCGGGGCGAAGTGCGCCTCGACCTTGTCCAGGTCCACCTCGCGGTCACCGGGCACGCCCACGGCGACGATCTCGCCGTCGACCTTCACGAGGAGGTTCTTCAGCGTGTCGGAGGCCTGGACGCCGAGGTGGGCGGCGAGGGTCTCGATGGTGGGGGTGTCCGGGGTGGGGATCTCCTCCAGCGCGGGCACGCCCTCGGCGGCGACCGGCTTCAGCTCGTACGAGATCGCCTCGGTGTTGGCCGCGAAGTCGCAGTTCGGGCAGTCGGCGAAGGTGTCCTCGCCGGCGCCGGCGGGGGCGAGGAACTCCTCCGACTTGGAGCCGCCCATCGCGCCGGCGGTGGCGGCGCAGATGCGGTAGTCGAGGCCGAGGCGCTCGAAGACCCGCTGGTAGGCGTCGCGGTGCAGGGCGTAGGAGTGGGCGAGGCCCTCGTCCTCGGTGTCGAAGGAGTAGGAGTCCTTCATCAGGAACTCACGGCCGCGCAGGATGCCGGCCCGCGGACGGGCCTCGTCGCGGTACTTGTGCTGGATCTGGTACAGGATGACGGGCAGGTCCTTGTACGAGGACGCCTGGTCCTTGACCAGCAGGGTGAAGATCTCCTCGTGGGTGGGGCCGAGGAGGTAGTCGCCGCCCTTGCGGTCCTTCAGCCGGAACAGCTCCGCGCCGTACTCGTCCCAGCGGCCCGTGGCGTCGTACGGCTCACGGGGCAGGAGGGCGGGGAGCAGCACCTCCTGGGCGCCGATCGCGTCCATCTCCTCGCGGACGATCCGCTCGACGTTGGCGAGCACCTTCTTGCCGAGGGGGAGCCAGGACCAGATGCCGGCGGCGGTGCGGCGGACGTAGCCGGCGCGGACGAGGAGCTTGTGGCTGAGGACCTCGGCGTCCGCCGGGTCGTCGCGCAAGGTCTTCGCCATCAACTGGGACATGCGCTGGACCGGTGCGTTCGCCATGGTTCTCGTACTCCTGCCGGGAAAGAGGTGATGGCAAGGAGGTTAGCCGGGAGCGCGGGGTCGCCGGAAATCCGTTACGTGCGGAGCAGGGGGAGCGGGGCGCCCATGACGGCGTAGGGGCGGGGGGCGCTGGGGAACAGGACGCGGCGGGCCAGGTCCTGGTAGCCGAGGGAGCGGTAGAGGGCGCGGGCGGGGCTGTCGAAGTCGATCGCGGAGAGGATCGAGCGGGGCTGGCTCGCGCTGTCGGTGATCGCGGTGATCAGGGCGCGGCCCGCGCCGCGGTTCTGGTAGGCGGGGTGGACGTGCAGCTCGGTGATGACGAAGGAGTCGTCGAGCCAGAAGTCGGTGCCCTGGGCGCGCAGGTACGGCTCGACGACGGTGGACCACCAGTGGGTGCGGTCGTTCGGCATGCCGTAGACGAAGCCGACGAGGCGGCCCTCGCCGGTGGTGGCGCCGAGGGCCCGGGCGCCCGGGTACGTCATGTGCCGCAGGACGATCTGGCGGCGGACCGCGACCTCGTCGGGGCCGAGGCCGAAGGCGACGGCCTGCACCGCGAGGGCCTCGTCCACATGGGCGGGGAGGTCCAGGGGGCCGATGACGAGATCCATGGCGGGGAGCCTACAGGTGGGTCAGAACAGCACGCTCATGAATGCGCCGACCTCTTGGAAGCCGACCCTCCGGTACGTCCGGCGCGCGGCCGTGTTGAAGTCGTTGACGTAGAGGCTGACCACCGGGGCCACGTCCGCGAGGGCGTAGCGCAGGACCGCGGCCATGCCGGGCGCCGCGAGGCCTCTCCCCCGGTACTCCGGGGCGACCCAGACGCCCTGGATCTGGCAGGCCTGCGGGGTGGCCGCGCCGATCTCCGCCTTGAAGACGACTCTGCCGTGTTCGTCGAGGCGGGCGAAGGAGCGGCCGGAGCCGACGAGTTCCGCGACGCGGGCCTGGTAGAGCAGGCCTCCGTCGCCGGCCATCGGGGAGACGCCCACCTCCTCGGTGAACATCGCCACGCAGGCCGGCATGATCGTCTCCATCTCGTCCTTGCGGATGCGGCGGACGTAGGGGTCGGGGGCCAGGTCGGCGGGCATCCGGTCGGTGACCATGAGGGGCTGGTGGGCGCGGACCTCGCGGGCGGGGCCCCAGTGGGGTTCGAGGAGACGCCAGAGCTGGGTGGTGGACTCGGCGGGGCCGACGATGGAGGAGCAGCGGCGGCCCGCTCTGCGGGCGCGGTCGGCGAAGGCGCGGACGGCGCGGGGGGTGGCGCAGATGGGGACGAGGTTGGCGCCCGCGTAGCACAGCGACGTCAGCATGCCGTCCTCGTACCAGCCCCACATCTCGCCGCCGAGCCGCCAGGGGTCGAGGCCCGCGACCTGGACGCGGGAGGTGACGAAGGCGTTGGTCACCGGCTCGCGGTCGAGGACGGCGAGCGCGGCGTCCAGGTCGCTCGGTTCGAGGACCCGGGAGGTGGTCTGGGTCAACAACTACGGGGCCTCACACTCAGGGCTGCTGATCCCCGCACTGTACCTGCGGAAGCTGAGCGGTGCCGCCCTGCGTGTGGGGTGGCCGGTGTCTTCGGGGTGGCCGTGGGCTTCCCGTGCCGTCCCTGGGGGCTGCCGCCCCCAGACCCCCGCATCGGCCCTGAACGGGCCTCGTCCTCAAACGCCGGACGGGCTGAAGGACACGGACCGGCACCGAGAAGCCGAGCTTTGCCGGCGCCGGGCCGGCGCTCTCGTCAGCCCGCGACCGCCACCGACGGCTCGCCCGAGGCGACTCCGTCGGCCTCCATCTGCTCGGCCAGCTTCATGGCCTCCTCGATGAGGGTCTCGACGATCTTGGACTCGGGGACGGTCTTGATGACCTCGCCCTTCACGAAGATCTGGCCCTTGCCGTTGCCGGAGGCGACCCCGAGGTCCGCCTCGCGGGCCTCGCCGGGGCCGTTCACCACACAGCCCATGACGGCGACCCGCAGCGGGACCTCCATGCCGGTGAGGCCCGCCGTGACCTCCTCGGCGAGCTTGTACACGTCGACCTGGGCA
>NZ_KQ949036.1:0-248880 GCF_001514285.1 Streptomyces sp. DSM 15324 | reverse complement strand
GGCGGCGGTCCAGCGAGCCCGCGTTGACGCCGATGCGGATCGGGGTGCCGTGGTCCTTCGCCGCCCTGGCGATCTCGCGCACCTTGTCGTCGAACTGCTTGATGTTGCCCGGGTTCACCCGCACCGCGGCACAGCCCGCCTCGATCGCCGCGAACACGTACTTCGGCTGGAAGTGGATGTCCGCGATCACCGGGATCTGCGACTTCCGCGCGATCGTCGCCAGCGCGTCGGCGTCGTCCTGGGTGGGGCAGGCCACCCGGACGATCTGGCAGCCCGACGCGGTCAGCTCGGCGATCTGCTGGAGCGTCGCACCGATGTCCGACGTACGCGTCGTCGTCATGGACTGGACCGAGACCGGGGCGTCACCGCCCACCGCGACCGAGCCCACCTGGATCTGCCGGCTCTTCCGGCGCTCGGCAACCCTGGTCGGAACGGACGGCATGCCGAGAGAAATCGCAGTCATCTGCTGTGCAACCCCAAGTCGTGGATCAAGGTCCAGGTCCCGTCGATGGCGGGTTTCCAGGTTGTGAGATTACGGCACGGGCCCGGGCGCGAGCACATCCCGGGCCGCCAAACCCACTCGATGGAAGGCGGCCCGGGACACAGGGTCCCGGGCCGCCGCGAACGGATGCCGGCTAGGAGATGCGCACCGGGTTAACGACGTCCGCGATCAGCACCAGGATCGTGAAGCAGACGAAGATGCCGGCCACCACGTACGCCACGGGCATCAGCTTCGCCACGTCGAACGGGCCCGGGTCCGGGCGGCGCAGCACGCGCGCCACGGTGCGGCGCAGCGACTCCCACAGGGCGCCCGCGATGTGCCCGCCGTCGAGCGGGAGCAGCGGGAGCATGTTGAACAGGAACAGGGAGAGGTTGAAGCCGGCGACCACGAACACGGCCATCGCCAGTTGCTGCGAGGCGGGGATGTCCAGGGTGGCGATCTCACCGGTGACGCGGGCCGCGCCGACGATGCCCATCGGGGAGTCGGGCTCGCGGGGGGCGTCGCCGAAGGTCGCGTTCCACAGGGCGGGGATCTTGCCGGGCAGGGCGACGAGGGAGTCGACCGCGTCGCCGACGTGGTCGGTCATCCAGGTCACGGAGTCGCCGAAGTCCTGCTTGACGACGCCGGTGGCGGCGCTGAAGCCGAGGAAGCCGGCCTTGACGTACTGGCCCTGGACGTAGGCACCGCTGGAGTCCTTCTTCGCGACCTGGTTGGTGGCGATGGTGGCGTGCAGGGTGACGTCCTTGCCGCCGCGTTCGACGACGATCGCCACGGTCTTGCCGGCGCTGTCGCGGATGAGGTCGGAGAGCGTGTCCCACTTGGCGGTGGAGACGCCGTCGAAGGAGACGATCTTGTCGCCCTTCTTCAGTCCCGCCGCCTCGGCCGGGGAGGGCTTGTCGGTGCTCTTGCAGGTGTCGCGGTTCTCGCTCTGCGCGATGACGCAGGGCGAGACGGAGGCGACGTTGGTGGTCTCCTGCTGGATGCCGAAGCCCATGAGCACGGTGAGGAACAGGCCGACCGCGAGGATCAGGTTCATGAAGGGGCCGGCGAACATGACGATGACGCGCTTCCACGGCTTGCGCGTGTAGAACATGCGCTGCTCGTCGCCGGGCTGGAGCTCCTCGAAGGCGGCCGAGCGGGCGTCCTCGATCATGCCGCGCCAGGGCGAGGTGGAGCGGGCGGTGACCCGGCCGTCCTCACCGGGCGGGAACATGCCGATCATGCGGATGTAGCCGCCGAGCGGGATGGCCTTGATGCCGTACTCGGTGTCGCCCTTCCGGCGCGACCAGAGGGTCGGGCCGAAGCCGACCATGTACTGGGGCACGCGGATGCCGAACATCTTCGCCGTGGACAGGTGGCCCAGCTCGTGCCAGGCGATCGAGAAGAGCAGGCCCACGAAGAAGACCAGAATCCCGAGGATGAACATCAGGGTCGTCATGCACGGGCCTCCGCCGTCTGCGCCGTCAGTTCCTGTGCCCGGGCGCGTGCCCAGGTCTCCGCTTCGAGGACGTCCGACACGGTGAGTGAAGTTCCCGTGGCCGGGGTGCCGTGTTCCTCGACGACCCTGGTCACGGTCTCCATGATCCCGTTGAACGGCAGTGCGCCGGTGCGGAAGGCCTCCACACACTCCTCGTTGGCGGCATTGAACACCGCCGGGGCCGTCCCGGCGAGCTCGCCCACGTGCCGGGCGAGGTTCACCGAGGGGAAGGCCTCGTTGTCGAGCGGGAAGAACTCCCAGGTCGACGCCGTGCTCCAGTCGAAGGCGGGCGCGGCGTCGGGGACGCGCTGCGGCCAGCCGAGGCCGATGGCGATGGGCCCGCGCATGTCGGGGGGCGTCGCCTGGGCCAGTGTGGATCCGTCCGTGAACTCAACCATCGAGTGGACATACGACTGCGGGTGCACGACCACCTCAATCCGCGAGAAGGGAATGTCGTAGAGGAGGTGGGCCTCGATGACCTCCAGTCCCTTGTTGACGAGGGTCGCGGAGTTGATCGTGATGACCGGGCCCATCGACCAGGTGGGGTGGGCGAGGGCGTCCTGGACGGTGACGTGCGCCAGCTCGGCCCGGGTGCGGCCGCGGAAGGGACCGCCGGAGGCGGTGACGACCAGCTTGCGGACGTCGGCGCGGGTGCCGGCGGCGAGGGCCTGGAAGAGGGCGGCGTGCTCGGAGTCGACCGGGATGATCTGGCCGGGCTTGGCGAGCGCCTTGACCAGCGGGCCGCCGACGATGAGCGACTCCTTGTTGGCGAGCGCGAGGGTGCGGCCCGCCTCCAGGGCGGCGAGGGTGGGCGCGAGGCCGATGGAGCCCGTGATGCCGTTGAGGACGGTGTGGCAGTCGGAGGCGGCGAGAAGCGTGGCGGCGTCCGGTCCCGCGAGGATCTCGGGGAGTGGCTCCGAGGCACCGTACGCGGCGGCGAGCGCCTCGCGCAGGGCGGGGACGGCGTCCTCGCGGGCGACCGCGACGGTCCGCACCCGCAGCCGGCGGGCCTGCTCGGCCAGGAGGGCGACCCGGCCGCCGTTGGCGGACAGGCCGGTGACCCGGAACCGGTCGGGGTTGCGCAGCACGAGGTCGACGGCCTGGGTGCCGATCGATCCGGTGGCGCCGAGGATCACCACGTCCTTGGGGCCGTCGCCCGCGACGGGGTCGTAGACGAGATGAGGGTCGGCGAGGGGGGCTGGAACGCTCATCCCCCCATTGTTGCCTGGCCCGCGATCCGTCAGGCCCATGGGTCACCGGGACCGGACGGTGTCCGCACACCAGGACGACCCGGACGACCGGCCGCGTGGGCGGCCGGCCGTCCGGGCTCCGGGTCCGTCACGGGATGCGGCGGTGGACGTTCTCCCGTTCGCTGGGTCCCGGTGTGGTGTCGGCGATCCACGGGCCGTCGCCCGAGGGGTCGATCACACCCTCCTCCAGCCAGGTGTGGGCGCCCGCGAGGACGTCCTTGACGACCTTGCGGTCGACGTCGTCGGTGTTGCTCCACAGGCGGGTGAAGAGGTCGTCGACGCGCAGCCGGGACTGGCGGCAGAAGGCGTCGGCCAGGCGGTAGGCCTCCCGGCCGTGTTCGCCGCGGGTGCGCAGCAGTTCGGCGCGCACGCAGGCCGCGCTCATCGCGAAGAGTTCCGCGCCGATGTCGACGATCCGGCCGAGGAAGCCCTGCTTGGTCTCCATCCGGCCCTGCCAGCGGGACATGGCGTAGAAGGTGGAGCGGGCGAGCTTGCGGGCGTGCCGTTCGACGAACCGCAGATGCGCGGAGAGGTCGACGCCGCCGTACTTGAAGCCGGTGTACGACGACGGCAGCTGGCCCGGTCCGGCGACCAGCTTCGGGAGCCACTTGGCGTAGAAGACGCCGGCGTTGGCGCCCGCCCTGGCCTTGTCCTGGAGGGACTTCTCGGGGTCGATGAGGTCGCCGGCGACGGAGAGGTGGGCGTCGACGGCCTCGCGGGCGATGAGGAGGTGCATGATCTCGGTGGAGCCCTCGAAGATGCGGTTGATGCGCAGGTCGCGCAGGAGCTGTTCGGCGGGGACCGCCCGTTCGCCGCGGGCCCTGAGCGAGTCGGCCGTCTCGAAGCCGCGGCCGCCGCGGATCTGGATGAGTTCGTCGGCCATCCGCCAGCCCATCTCGGAGGCGAAGAGCTTGGCCAGCGCGCCCTCGATGCGGATGTCGTTGCGGTCCTCGTCGGCCATCTGGGACGACAGGTCGAGAACCGCCTCCAGGGCGAAGGTGGTGGCGGCGATGAAGCTGATCTTCGAGCCGACGGCCTCGTGGTCGGCGATCGGCTTGCCCCACTGCTCGCGGGCGGTGGACCACTCGCGGGCGATCTTCAGCGACCACTTGCCGGCGGCGACGCAGGACGCGGGCAGGGAGAGCCGGCCGGTGTTGAGGGTGGTGAGGGCGATCTTGAGGCCGGAGCCCTCGGGGCCGATGCGGTTCGCGGCGGGGACGCGGACCCGGTGGAAGCGGGTGACGCCGTTCTCGATGCCGCGCAGGCCCATGAACGCGTTGCGGTTCTCCACGGTGATGCCGGGCGAGTCGCTCTCCACGACGAAGGCGGAGATGCCGCCGGGGTGGCCCTCGCTCTTCGGGACGCGGGCCATCACGACCAGGAGGTCGGCGACGACGCCGTTGGTCGTCCACAGCTTGACGCCGTCGAGGACGTAGTCGTCGCCGTCGGGCACCGCGCTGGTGGCGAGGCGGGCCGGGTCGGAGCCGACGTCCGGCTCGGTGAGCAGGAAGGCGCTGATCGCCGTGGTGGCGCAGCGCGGCAGGAAGGCCTGCTTCTGCTCGGGGGTGCCGAACATCTTCAGCGGCTGCGGGGCGCCGATCGACTGGTGGGCCGAGAGCAGCACGCCGACGGCGGGGCTGGCCGAGCCGACCAGGGCCAGCGCCTTGTTGTAGTACACCTGGGTGAGGCCGAGACCGCCGTACTTGGGGTCGATCTTCATGCCGAGGGCGCCGAGTTCCTTGAGGCCGCTGACGACCTCGTCGGGGATCCGGGCCTCGCGCTCGATCAGCGCCCCGTCGATCCGCGTCTCGCAGAACGCGCGGAGCTTGGTGAGGAACTGCTCGCCGCGCCGGACGGCCTCGTCGGTGGGGAGCGGATGGGGGTGGATCAGGTCCAGCCGGAACCGGCCCAGGAACAGTTCCTTGGCGAAGCTGGGCTTGCGCCAGTCCTGTTCCCGGGCGGCCTCCGCCACCTGGCGTGCCTCACGCTCGGTGACGGTGGGTTTCTTCAGGGGTGGTGCGGACAAGAGGCTCACCTCGCCGCGAATCGGGATCATGGACCACATCGGTTACCGATGGGTGCTACTCGATCGTTGGTACCCGATCCGGGACGACCCCGCCACCCTTCGCGTGCCCCCGCGGGCCCGTCCCGGCCCCGGGGCGACGGCGGACGGCCCGGTGTCCGGACCGGCCGTGCACCGCGGGACCCCGGCGCGGGGCTTGGGCCGTACGAGTGCCCGGGGAAGCCGTCCGGGCCGTCCTCCCGCAGCCGCGGGGCGGAAAGACGCCGCACTCGCGCTTCACGTGGCGCTCGCGACGCGTTGCCGAAGCTTGTCGAAGCGCTTCGACATCCTATGGACACCCACCTCCGCTGGAGCTACTGTCGAACCACCCTCACACCGTCATGTACACCCTGCGCACTGTCGAAGCGCTTCACAAAGCTGGGAGAGCTGGATGGTCACCCTCGCCGAGGTCGCCCAGCACGCCGGAGTCTCGGCGAGCACGGTGAGCTATGTCCTCAGTGGCAAGCGGTCCATCTCCACGACCACCCGGCAGCGGGTCGAGCAGAGCATCCGCGAGCTGGGCTACCACCCGAACGCGGGCGCGCGGGCGCTGGCCAGCAGCAGGTCGAACATCATCGCGCTGATGATCCCGCTGCGCACCGACATGTACGTGCCGGTGATGATGGAGATCGCCATCGCGGTGGCCACCACGGCCCGCACCCACGGCTACGACGTGCTGCTGCTCACCGGCGAGGAGGGCCCCGACGCGGTGCGGCGGGTCACCGGCAGCGGGCTCGCCGACGCCATGATCCTGATGGACGTCCAGCTCGACGACGAACGGCTGCCGCTGCTGCGGCAGACGGACCGGCCCTCGGTCCTGATCGGACTGCCCGCCGACACCACCGGTCTGACCTGCGTCGACCTCGACTTCACGGCGACCGGCGCCCTGTGCGTGGAGCATCTGGCCGCGCTCGGCCACCGCGACGTCGCCGTCATCGGCGAGGCGCCCGCGGTGTACGAGCGGCACACCGGCTTCGCCGAGCGCACGCTCGACGGACTGCGCTCCCGCGCCCGGGAGACGGGGGTACGGCTGCTGCACCGCCCCTGTGAGGGCGGGTACGACGCGATGGCCGTGACCCTCGCCCGGATCCTGGACGAACGCCCGGGCACGACCGGGTTCGTCGTGCAGAACGAGTCGGCGGTCGAACCGCTGCTCGCCCTGCTGCGCCAGCAGGGCCGGGCCGTCCCCGAGGACGTCTCCGTGGTCGCGATCTGCCCCGAGCAGGTCGCCGTCCAGGCCTCGGTGCGGCTGACCTCGGTCGCCATCCCCGCCCAGGAGATGGGCCGGCACGCCGTGGAGCGTCTCGTGGCCAAGCTCGACGACCGGGGGACGGACGACGTCGTGCTGATCGAACCGGAGTTGACGGTCCGGGCGAGCACCGGCCCGGCCGCGCACTGAGGTCTCCCCCGCTCTCCCCTCCCCGTTGTGCCACGCCAGGACACCCCCATGTCCGCACTCCTCCAGGAGCACAGGAGCCCCTCGTGAATCAGCCTGCCGAAAACCGGACCAGTCACGGCACGGTCAGCCTCGCGCAGTCCTCCCCCACCGTCGGCACCTTCCGGGAGCGGGACGGGGCGCTGGAGTGGAGCGGCCGCCAGGAGACCCTCCGGATCGAGCCCTGGGGGCCGGACGCGGTCCGGGTCCGCGCCCGGCTCGGCGGTCCCGTGCTCGACGGACTGCCGGGCGCCCTGCTGGACGCGGCGCCGCCGACGCCGTACACGGTCAAGACCGAGGACGGGCGGGGGGTGCTGACCGTCGGCGGGCTCACCGTCGAGGTCGACGCCGAGGGCCTGATCCGCTTCCTGCGCACCGGCGACGGCGGCGAGGTGCTGGCCGAGGAGCGCGCCCACTTCTGGTGGCCCGGCCCGCGGCTCTACACGGCCGTCGGCAACGGGTACCACCGGCTGGAGCAGCGGTTCGCCGCGTACGAGGACGAGAAGCTGTACGGGCTCGGCCAGCACCAGCACGGGCGCTTCGACCAGAAGGGACTGGTCCTGGACCTGGTCCAGCGCAACGCCGAGGTCGGCATCCCGGTGCTGTCGTCCAGCCGCGGCTACACCCTGCTGTGGAACAACCCGGCGATCGGCCGGGTGGAGCTGGCCGGCAACGGCACCCGCTGGGTGGCCGACTCCGCCCGGCAGATCGACTACTGGATCACGGCGGGCACCCCGGCCGACGGGCAGCGCCGCTACAGCGCCGTGACGGGCCGCACGCCGATGCTGCCGGAGTGGGCGGCGGGTTTCTGGCAGTGCAAGCTGCGCTACCGCACCCAGGACGAACTCCTCGCCGTGGCCCGCGAGTACAAGCGCCGGGGTCTGCCGATCTCCGCGATCGTCTGCGACTTCTTCCACTGGACACACCTCGGGGACTGGACGTTCGACCTGACGGAGTGGCCCGACCCGGCAGGGCTGGTGCGGGAGTTGGCGGAGCTGGGCATCAAGCTGGTGGTGAGCGTGTGGCCTTCGGTGTCGCCGCTGAGCGAGAACCACCGGCTGATGGAGCAGCGCGGCCACTTCATCGGCACCCAGTACGGGCCGCTGGCGCACGCCGACTGGCCGGACAAGGAGGTCGCCTCCACGGTCCAGGTGGCGTTCTACGACGCGACGAACCCGGAGGCCCGGGAGTTCGTGTGGTCACGCGTCCGGGACAACTACCTGGCGCCGTACGGCATCACGGCCTTCTGGCTGGACGCCTGCGAGCCCGAGCTGAAGCCGGGCTTCCAGGAGAACCTGCGCTACTGGGCGGGCCCCGGCCTGGAGGTCGGCAACCTCTACCCGGCGGAGAACGCCCGTACCTTCTACGAGGGCCTGCGCGCCGAGGGCGAGGAGGTCCTCACGCTCAACCGGTCGGCGTGGGCGGGCAGTCAGCGCTGGGGCGCGGCCCTGTGGTCGGGTGACATCGGCACCGACTTCCCGACCCTGCGCCGGCAGATCGCGGCCGGCCTCAACACCGCGCTGTCGGGCATCCCCTGGTGGAACACGGACATCGGCGGCTTCCACGGCGGCGACCCGGACGACCCGGCGTACCGCGAGGTGATGGTCCGCTGGTTCCAGTTCGGCGCGCTGTCCCCGCTGATGCGGCTGCACGGGTTCCGCGACCCGGGCATGCCGCTCGGGCCGGACATGACCGGTGGCCCGAACGAGGTGTGGTCGTACGGCGAGGAGGCGGGCACGGTCCTGGAGAAGTACCTGCGGCTGCGCGAGCGGCTCAAGCCGTACGTCCTCGACGTCATGCGGGAGGCCCACGAGGAGGGGCTGCCGCCGATGCGGCCGCTGTTCCTGGAGTTCCCGGACGACCCGGCGGCCTGGTCGGTCGACGACTCCTACCTGTTCGGCCGGGACCTGCTGGTCGCCCCGGTGCTGGAGGCGGGGGCCAGGGAGCGCACGGCGTACCTTCCGGCGGGGGCGCGCTGGACGGACGCGTGGACGGGTGAGGCGTACGAGGGCGGCGGGTCCGTGACGGTCGACGCGCCGCTGGACCGGATCCCGCTGTTCCTGCGCGACGGGGTGCGGCTGCCGGTTGCCGAATCAGCGTCGTGACACCCGAACCTCTCTGCCGCCAAGGGGAGTTGGTGAGGTGGGCGGCGTGCTGCGGGCCGAGGTCGGCCGGGCGTGAGTGCCCCGGCGCCGGCCCCGGCCCGCCGGTCCGTCAGCTGCTGCTGACGGTCAGGTTGTTGGTGACGAAGTCGAGGCCGCCCAAGGACGAGGTGATCTCGTACCCGAACTGCACGTCACCGATGGTCTCGTTGCCGAACCAGCCCTTGGTGTCCTTGATCCACTTCAGGATCGGCAGGATGTTCACGGTGCCGGACGACGAGTCCGAGGTGCGCAGGAACGAGAACACCGCGTTCGCGCCGTTGGTGCCCTTGTAGACGGTCCAGGTGTGGCCGCCGAGGGTGACGTTGCCCTGGGAGGTGCCGAGGGGACCGACGGCGCCGTGGTAGTTGACCCAGAGCATGATCTCGTAGTCGTGGTCGGTGTCCCAGATGTCGTACGACGTGTTGTACGCGCCGGACGAGGGGACCGTGACGTTGTAGCTGCTGGAGAGCGAGCGGAGGGAGGTGATCGACTTGTTGATCACCTTCTTGGCGTCGGGGTAGGACTTGACGCCGCCGGTGTTGGGGTGGTTGGCGCGGACCCCCCAGTTGGTGCCGGAGTTGGCCCAGACGCACTGGCTGCCGGCGCCGGAGCCCCAGATGTTGTTGTAGAGCGTGTAGCCGTTCAGGCTGGTGTTGCCCCACTGGTCGCAGGTGCTCCAGACGGCGGCCGAGGCGGGGGCGGAGGCGAGGGCGACGGTCGCGCCGAGGGCCAGGGTGGGGGCGATCAGGGCCTTGGCGACCCTGCCGAGCGTGCGTGGTGCCATGGTGTCCCTTCCATGGGTGGGGGGAGGTGCGCGGAGTTACCACGTCCCCGTGGTGAGGACGTGTTCTTCGCCGGCGACGAGGTCGAGCGGTTGGGCGTCGCCTGCGGAAGTCCGGACGTCGATGCGGAGGCTGCGCGTGGGCCGGAGGACCGCCGTGGCGCCGCCGGGCCCCCAGGAGAGGTCGAGTCCGGCGCCGAAACGGGTGCGGATGCCCCGCAGTTCGCCTGCCGGGAGCGCGGACGGGCGGGCCGGGAAGAGCACCAGCCGGTCGGGGGTGGAGTGCACGAGGGCCTCGATCAGCACGCCGGGCAGGGTGTGCGCGGCGTCCGCGTTGTAGACGTCGCGGTGGGGGTAGTGGGCGCTCATCAGGGAGGCGTGGAAGAAGTCGCCGTCCAGCACCTGGTCGAGGGCGTGGGCGACGTGCCGGCCGTCGCGCAGCCGGGCAGCGATCAGGGCGTGGTGGAGGTGGCCGTGCGCGGAGTCGTTCTCGGCGCCGCGCAGGACGAGCGCGCGGTGGGCGGCGGCCGCGAGCTCCGGGGTGTCGTACGGGGTGATCTCGTCGAGCGGCCAGACTCCGTAGAGGTGGCTGAGGTGGCGGTGGTCGTAGCTGTCGTCGAGGCCCGGCCTCGCCCACTCGGCGAGGGCGCCGTCGGCGTTGACCCGGTGCGGGGGGAGGCGGTCGGCCAGGGCGCGCCAGCGGGCGGCCTCGGCCGGGTGGCGGTCGGCGGCGGTGAGCAGCGCGTGCCGGGCCGCCGAGAGGTCCATGGCGGCGTTCAGCGCGCCCCAGCTCGCGTTCGCGGGCCGGTTCTCCGGCGAGTAGGAGGGCACGACGACGAGGGGCCCGTCGGGGTCGGCGGGGTCGGTGCGGGTGAGGAAGTCCTCGTAGAAGCGGGCGACCTCGGCGAGGGCGGCGGTGGTGCGCGGGTCGTGGGCGCCCCGGGTCTCGTCGTGGTCGACGAGGGGCTTGAGCAGCCAGTCGGCGCCGGCCGTCCACAGGTGCAGCGGGTACTCGCGTTCGAAGTGGTACGTCAGCCCGGACTCGCCGTCGGTGTGGGCGGGCGCGACCACGCCCCGGGCGCCGAAGACCGCGCGGGCGTTCTCCCGCCAGTCGTCGAGCTGCCGGTGGATCAGGGAGGCGAGCGCGTCGGTGACCTCGGGGAGGGCCGCGGCCGCGGCTGAGGAGGTCTGGAGGTTGAGGTTGGCGTCGTTGGTGAACGCGCCGGACCAGGCGGTGTCCCAGTCGCCGGTCCACAGGCCCGTCAGGCGGGGCGGGTTGTGGCCGGACGAGGACAGCAGGTGGTAGCGGCCGGCGGCGAAGAGGCGCTCGAGGAGTGCCGTGCTGCGGGGGTGTTTGAGCAGCTCGGAGCCGGGGAGGGCGCGCTCGTCGGGGTCGGCGCGCAGATCGAGGCTGACGCGTTCGTAGGCGGTGCGGTGCAGGGCGAGATGCCGGTCGAGGAGGTCCTCGTAGGTGTCCGGGAGGGCGGCCAGGGCGCGCTGCTCCGCGGTGACGTCGAGGTCGCCGGTGTGGCGGCGCACCCGGGTGAGGAGGAGGACGGACGCGGCGCCGGTGATCCGCACCCCGGCAGGGGTGAGGGAGGCGCTGCCGCCGGTGACGGCGACGAGGGTGACCCCGGTGTAGGCGCGGTCGCTGTCGGGGTAGCGGACGCGCAGGGTGAGCAGGGCGCCGCCCGGGGTGAGGGCCTCTTCGTGGCCGACGGCGAGGCCGGCGGGCGCGCCGGGGAGCCGGTGGTCGAGGGAGATGTCCAGGTCACGGGCGGTGACGTGCTGGACGATCACGTCGTCGGCGCGGGAGACGAAGACCTTGCTGGTCCAGTCCCCGCAGGTGGCCGTGGTCTCGCCGGTCGTGAAGTCGACGCCGCGGCGGTAGCGGGGCGGTTCGGCCGGCGTGACCGGGGCGGACCGGCGCAGCCGGATCTGGAAGGCGGGGTGGAAGGGCTGGACCCACAGGAGGGGGCGGTGGTCGGTGAAGGACTCCGCGGCCGTGAGGTCGCCGGCGAGCAACCGGTCCTGGAGAGCCGGGAGGTCCGCGGCCAGCTCGGGCGGGCGGGCGTGTTCGGAGCCGTTGGGGCGGACCAGGGTGTGATGGGTGACGATGACCCGGTCGTCGTCCGGATCGCCGAACGCGAGGGTGCCGTGGTGGCCGTTGCCGCTGAGGAAGGCGTCCTCCCAGCGGGCGGCGGGGGTCGGCTCCCAGGAGCCGTGCGTGACCGTCATGGGCGCAACACCATCACGCCGTGGCGGTCCAGGAGTACCCGCCCCCTGAGCTTCTCTCCGGTGAGCAGGTCGGTGTGGGTGCCGGGGACGTCGACGGTGACCGGCTCACGGCGGTGGTTGAGGAGGAACAGCAGCTCACCGCGGCGCACGGCCTCGACCCGGTCGGGGAGCCCGTCGAGGACCGGGCGGACCCCGGCCGCGGCGGCGATGCGGGCCGTCAGCGCGCGCAGGGCGGCGGGCTCCGGGAGGGTGGAGACGTACCAGGCGCGGTCGCGGCGCAGGACGGCGGGGAAGCCGTCCAGCTCGCCGCCGCCGGTGTAGCGGGCCTCGACCGCGCCGGGCTCGGCCTCCAGCTCCTCCGACCACAGGGTCCCGAGGAAGCCCTCGCAGGCGACGGTCTCCCCCGGCTCCAGCGGCCACCATTCGTGCAGGACGCGGATGCCGAACAGGTCGCGCAGCCGGGGATCCATGCCGCCGGGGCGGATCCGGTCGTCCTCGTCGGCGACCCCGGTGAGGAAGCCCGAGACCAGGGTGCCGCCGGCCCGGACGTGGGCGAGCAGGTTCTCGACGGCCGGGTCGGTCAGCGCGTAGAGCTGGGGGACGACCACGAGCCGGTAGCGGGTGAGGTCGTGCTCGGGGTGGGCGAAGTCGGTGGCGAACCCGGCCTCCCACAGGGCGCGGTGCCAGGCGTGCAGGACGGCCGCGTGGTCGACGTGGGCGGAGGGGCGGCCCTCCTGGGCGGAGGCCCACCAGGCGTGCCAGTCGTGGAGGATCGCGATGTCGGCGTGCAGGTGGCTGCCGGCCACCGCGGGGCCGATCGCGGCGAGTTCGGCGCCGAGCCGTTTGACCTCCTGGAAGGTGCGGCCCCGCTCCCCCGCGTGGCCGAGCATGCCGGAGTGGAACTTCTCGGCGCCCTGGCGGGACTGGCGCCACTGGAAGTAGCAGACGGCGTCCGCGCCCCGGGCGACGGCCTGGAAGGACCACAGGCGGTTGAGGCCGCGCGGCTTGGGGTGGTTCACCCCACGCCAGTTGACGGGGCCGGCCGCCTGTTCCATCAGCATCCAGGGGCCGCGCGCCTGGGAGCGGGTGAGGTCCTGCACGAGGGCGCCGTGCTGCGCGCCGAGCGGGTCCCTGGGGTCGGGGTAGAGGTCGACGGAGACGACGTCCTCCTCCTCCGCCCAGCGCCAGCCGTCCTGTCCGGGGAACAGCGGCATGAAGTTGGTGGTGACCGGGATGTGCGGGGTGTGCCGGGCGACGATGTCCCGCTCGGCGGTGTAACACTCCAGGAGCATGTCGGAGGTGAAGCGCCGGAAGTCGAGCACCTGGGTCGGGTTCTTCAGGTAGTGCGGGGTGCGGGGCGGCAGGACGGTGTCCCAGCTGTGGTGGCCCTGGCTCCAGAAGGCGGTGCCCCAGGCGGTGTTGAGCGCGTCCAGGGTGCCGTACCTCGCGCGCAGCCAGCGGCGGAAGCGGGCGGCCGCCTCGTCGCCGAAGTCGGCCGTGCAGTACTCGTTGCTGATGTGCCACATGGTCAGGGCGGGGTGGCCGGCGTAGCGGGCGGCGAGGGCCTCGGTGATGGCGGCGGCGTGGCTGCGGTAGGCGGCGCTGGAGTGGGAGAAGTGCTGCCGGCCGCCCCACCACTCGGTCCGGCCGTCCTCGGTGACGGGCAGGGAGTCCGGGTGGAGCCGGCCGAGCCAGGGCGGCGGGGAGGAGGTGGGGGTGGCGAGGACGACCCCGACGCCGTGCGCGTGCAGCAGGTCCATGACCCGGTCGAGCCACCCGAACTCACGGGCCCCGGGCCGGGGTTCCAGCGTGGCCCAGGAGAAGACGCCGACGGTGACGGAGGTGACGCCCGCCTCGCGCATCAGCCGGGCGTCCTCGGGCCAGGTCTCCTCGGGCCACTGCTCGGGGTTGTAGTCGCCGCCGAAGAGGACGCGGCCCCGGGTGGCGTCGGCGAGGGTCGGCCTGCCGCCCGTGCTCACCGGACGGGCTCGCCGTACTGGATGCCCCGTCCGTTGGTGGCGAGGTAGACCCGGCCGCACACCCGCGGATCACCGACAATGACCTCGCCGGTCCGGCCCCACCGGTGGTGGTCGTCGTTGATGCGCACCCAGGTCTTCGCGGTGTCGTCGGAGCGGTGGACGGCGGTGATGTCCGTGCGGGCGTAGGCGGGGCCACAGGCGGATGTGCTGTGAGCAGGAGGCGGTTGAGGGCAGTTGAGAGCGTTCTGGCGAGTCTGAGTGAGTCTCCGGGCGGTGGCGGGGGCATGTCCCCGGGTGAGGAACGGGAGTTCTCGCATCGAATGCCTGACCTTCGCGGATGGTGGTCGTTGGATGTGGTGACGGATTTCTGCGACACCGGGTCGGGGGTGAGTGGGATGGGTGGGCTGCGGGAGGTGGCGGCGCCGTTCGTGGTGCCCGGCCCCTCGGGGGTCGCGATCCGCACCCGGCTCAAGGGCCTGACCTCCGGGGACGAGAAGGTACTGTGCCTGGTCGGCGAACAGGACTCACTCCCGCTCAGTCTTCAGGAACGGTGGAAGAGGACGACGGTGACGAAGCCGGTGCCGGCCAGGACGGTGCGGCGGGTGACGTGCATGGGGGGACCTCGGGGAGTCGTAGGGGCGGACGTGGGGTGCTGGGGGGGTGGGTTTCGCTCGCCCGCGCTTGCGGGGTGCCGCTGCGCCCACCCGTGCCGCCCCAGCGGCACGACTGCCCGCAGCTCCGTAGGGTTTTCAGGGGCGCGGGGAACTGCGCGATCAGCCCCCACGCACCCGCATCCGGGGCTCAGCCCTTGACCGCCCCCGTCAGCATCCCCTTCTTGAAGTGCTTCTGGACGAACGGGGACAGGACGGCCACCGGCAGCAACGCCATCACCATCACCGCCATCTGCACGGCCAGCCCCGACAGCTCACCGGTCTTGATGGCCTGCCCCAGCCCCACCGGCGCCTCCTGCTTCTGCACCAGCTGGATCATGACGTTCTGGAGCGGCATCATGTCCTGGTCGTTGAGGTAGAGGGAGGCGTTGAACCAGGCGCTCCAGTACCCCACCGCGTAGAACAGCGTGATGACCGCCAGCACCGCCCGCGACAGCGGCATGACGATCTGCCAGAGGATCCGGACGTCCCCGGCCCCGTCGATCCGGGCGCTGTCGATCAGTTCCTGCGAGATGCCCATGAAGAAGCCCCGCAGGACGAGGATGTTGAAGACGCTGACCGCGCTGGGCAGGATCAGCGCCAGGTAGGTGTCGGTCAGGCCGAGCGACTGGACCAGCAGGTACGTCGGAATGAGACCGGCGCTGAAGAACATCGTGGCCAGCAGGAGCAGCAGCAGCCAGCGGTGTCCCAGTGAGCCCGAGCGCGAGAGGCCGTAGGCGCACAGGACGGACACCGACATCGAGAACAGGGTGCCGACCAGGGTGACGAGGACGCTGATCACCGCGGCCCGCGTCACCTGCCCGCCGCTCAGCAGCTCCCGGTAGGCGACGAAGGTGATGCCCTTGGGGATCATCACCAGCCCGCCCGCCCGGTCGATGGTCCGGCGGGAGGACAGGCTGGTGACGACGACGATCCAGATCGGGAAGAGGATCCCGAGGCAGGCCAGCGCGAGGACCAGCCCCTTGCCCGCCGCCCCCGCCCTGCTGGGCTCCTCCTCCCAGGCCGGCCGGGGCGGGGCGGACCAGGGACGGGTCTTCCTCTCGAGCACCGTGCTCATTTCTTGTACACCCCCTGCTCGCCCATGAGATGGGCCACCTTGTTCGCGGCGAGGACCAGCCCGAGGCTGACGACGCCCTTGACCAGCCCGGCGGCGGCCGCGTAGCCGAAGTCCTGGTTGCGCACGCCGTTCCACCAGACGAAGGTGTCGAGGACCTCCGAGGCGCCCGGTCCCACGGCGTCGCGCTGGAGCAGGATCTGTTCGAAGCCCACGGTCAGCGCGTCGCCGACGCGCAGCACCAGCAGCAGCGCGATCACCGGGCGCAGCGCCGGCAGCGTCACGTGCCACATGCGGCGCAGGCGTCCGGCGCCGTCCATCGCGGCGGCCTCGTACAGGTCCGTCGGGACGGAGGACAGCGCGGCGAGGAAGACGATGATCCCCCAGCCGGCGTCCTTCCACACGCTCTCTGCGGTGATCAGGTACTTGAAGGTCTCGGGGTCGGTCATGATGTCGAGACCGTCGTAGCCGTGCCGGCGCAGCAGTTGGGAGAGGATGCCCGCGCCGCCGAAGAGCTGCTGGAACACCGCGATGACCAGCACCCACGAGAAGAAGTGCGGCAGGTAGAGGATCGCCTGCGACAGCGCCCGCACCCGCGGTCTGACCACGCTGTTGATGAGCAGCGCGAGGAGGATGGGGATCGGGAAGTACAGCACCAGCTGGAGGAAGAACAGCACGAGGGTGTTGGTCACCGCGCCGCGGAACGCGGAGTCCTCGACGATGCGCCGGAAGTTCTCCAGGCCCACCCAGGGGCTGTGCAGCATGGAGACGATGCCGTTGTCGCTGAGGTACGGGTCGTAGTCCTGGAACGCGACGATGTTGCCCAGGATCGGCACGTAGTTGAAGAGCAGGACCAGCGCGACGGCCGGCAGGGTCATCAGGAGCAGGACGCGGTCGCGTCGGAACCGCAGGCGCAGGCTCCGTCTCCCCGCGGAGGGCTTCTCCCGGGAGCCGGTGACGTCACCCGACGCCACCGCGGTCCTCGCCGTCTTCTCTGCCTCGGTCCCGCTGCGAGGCACCGTGCTGTGGGACACGGCCGTTCTCCTTGCCTCGGTGCCGGATTCAGCTCGTCGCCGTGCCGTTGTCGTCGAGCAGCTTCTTGTACCAGTCGCGCAGGGCGTCGCCGCCCTTGCTCTTCCAGTCGGAGACGGCCTGCTGCATGTCGCTGATCTTCTTGCGGCCGCGGGTGATGTCGTCCTCGAGCTGCTCGAAGTCGTTGGAGAGGTTGGTGTAGCGGGCGGGCTCGGTGATCTGCATGCCGAAGAAGGAGGACTTCTTGGTGAAGCCGCCCATGCGCTGCTGCCACTCGACCTGCGCCTTGGTGACCTCGGGGAAGTCGGGGTGCGCCAGGGTGGCCGCGGGGCTGGCGACCATGACATAGGCGTTGAGGACCTCGTTGTTGCCCTGGTCGGTCTTGACCGGGACGCCGTCCTTGACGGTGTAGTGGGTGCCCTCCACGCCGTAGTTGGTCATCATGTACTCCTTGGTGCCGTACGGCGCGGCGGTGACGTTGGCGACGGCCAGCACGTCACGGACGACCGACTCGGACGCCTTCTTGTTGACGAAGGCGAAGATGCCGGCGGGCTGTTCGGCCCACAGGGACGGGTCACCGCCGTCGTGGCCGTAGACGTCCATGCCCCAGATCTTGAACTCCGGGTTCTGGGTGGCCTGTTCGGCGGTGCGCCCCCACCACTGGCTGATGTTGTTGGAGTAGATGAGGAACTCGCCGGCCGCGAACTTGGGGCCGGGGTCGGGCGCCGTCTTGCCGAGCTTGCCGTCGGGGTGCACCACGCCCGCGGCGAAGAGCTTGCGGGTCCACTCCAAGGCCTCTAGGTACTCGTCGGTCTCGATGCGGTTGATCAGCTTGCCGTCGACGAGGTTCCAGCCCAGCGGCTTCTCGCTGCCGGAGAACACGCCGAACATCTGCCAGGCGGTCCACTTCATGTCCAGACAGGCCCACCGCTTGGCCTTGGCGTTGGTGATCTCCTTGGCCAGGGCCAGGAACTCGTCCGCCGAGCGCGGTAACGCGTACCCCTCCTTGTCGAAGATGTCCTTGCGGTAGAGGGGCACGATGCCGGTGACGTACGACTGGGGCATCGGCAGGCCGCGCAGCTTGCCGCCGAAGATGGAGCGCTGCCAGGCGTCCGTGGGGATGGCGGCGAGGTTCGGGTAGTCCTTGACCGCGTCGCCGGAGAGGTAGGGGCCGAGGTCGGCGAACTTGCTGATGATCGCGCTGGGTATCTTGCCGTTCATGTTCCAGCCGGGGACGACCACCACGTCCGGTACGTCGCTGGAGGCGAGGACCGCGCCGAGCTTCTGGTCGTAGGTGTTGCCGTCCTGGTTCTGCCAGACGACGTCCACGCCGATGAGGTCGTTCATCCCGGTGTAGTAGGCGTTGTCGCCCTTGGGAGGGGAGCCCCAGAACGGCGACATGACGGTGACCTTGCCGCCCTTGCCGAGCTTCTTCGGCACCGAGGTCTTCAGGGTCGCCAGATCGAGCTTGCTGGTGAAGCCGACCGGGGAGCCGTTCTTGGAGGGGATGTCGGGCGTCACGACGTTGCGGGCCACGTACGTCGGCAGGATCTTCTTGGCGTCCTTGCCGGAGGTGGTGCCGTCGCGCGAGCCGCTGTCCGAAGCGCCGCAGGCGGAGAGGAGCGGCAGCCCTCCCGCGACCGCTGCGGTGGCGACCGCCGTGGAGGCGAGGAAGCTTCTCCGGCTCGGGCCGGAGGAGCCGGAAGAGGCGGAAGAGCCGGAAGAGGCGGAAGCGGCGTTCGGCGTCATTGCGTCAACCCTTCGTGGCGCACCAGGACACCCGGCGGTGGCCGTCGGCTGTGGTGTCTCGAGTGGAACTGGCTGAGCCGAAGCGGATCCTCCGACCCCTGTCACGGAGAATGTCCAGTCGAAGCGCTTCGATGTTGCTGCGAGGTTAAGTGAACACCCGGGGGCGCACAAGGGTCGCTCCCAACATTCCTCGGAGGGAGGCGAGGTGACCTGTTCTCATGTCCTGCTTGAAATAACCGTGAGGTGCCCTTGACACCCACTCGCGCCTCGAATGAGCATCGAAGCGCTTCGAAAGCGTCCTCCCCGCTCCCCCGCAAAGGGATTCCACGTGACCGCACTCCCGCCGCCCCCGCCGCCTTTCCGCGATCCGCAGCTGCCGTTCGCGAAGCGCATCGACGATCTGCTGGCGCGTCTCACCCCGGACGAGAAGGTCGCCTTCCTGCACCAGTTCGGGCCCGCCGTGGCGCGGCTCGGCGTCGCCGCGTTCCGCACCGGCCAGGAGGCCCTGCACGGTGTGGCGTGGAGGGGGCCGGCGACGGTGTTCCCGCAGGCCGTCGGACTCGGGGCGACCTGGAACACGGATCTCGTACGGCGGGTCGGCGAGGCGGTGTCCAAGGAGGTCCGGGCGATGCGTGCCCACGACGACCGCGTGGGCCTGAACGTGTGGTCGCCCACGGTCAACCTGCTGCGCCACCCCCTGTGGGGCCGCAACGAGGAGGGCTACTCCGAGGACCCGAAGCTGACCTCGGCGATCGCCACCGCGTACACCCGCGGTCTGCGCGGCGACCACCCGACGTTCTGGCGCACGGCCCCGGTCCTCAAGCACTGGCTGGCCCACAACAACGAGACGGGCCGGGACGTCACCTCCTCCTCGATCCGCCCGCGCGTGCTGCACGAGTACGATCTGCGCGCCTTCAAGGAGACCGTCGAGGCCGGTGCGGTGGCCGGGGTGATGCCGGCCTACAACCTGGTCAACGGCCGCCCCAACCACGTCTCCCCGTACCTGCGCGAGGAGCTGCGCACCTGGACGGACGAGGAGCTGCTCGTCTGCTCGGACGCGGGAGCCCCCTCCAACCTGGTCGACTCCGAGCACTACTTCGACACCCACGAGGAGGCGACGGCGGCCGCGCTCCGGGCGGGCGTGGACAGCTTCACCGACCACGGCACCGACCGCACGAAGATCGTCGGGCGGATCCGGGGGGCGCTGGAGCGGGGTCTGCTGACGGAGGCGGACCTCGACACGGCGATCCGCCGTCAGCTCTCGGTGCGTTTCCGGCTGGGCGAGTTCGACCCGGACGTCGACCCGCACGCGGACACCGGGGAGTTCGACACCCCGGCCCATCGCGCACTCGCCCGGGAGGCCGCCGAGCAGGCGATCGTCCTGCTGCGCAACGACGGGGTCCTGCCGTTGGCGGCCGACACCCGGATCGCGGTCGTGGGCCTGCTCGCCGACGAGTGCAAGCTCGACTGGTACAGCGGCACCCTGATCCACCGCTCCACCCCGCTGGAGGGGCTGTACGAGCGGTTCGGCGCGGAGCGCGTCGAGTTCGCGGAGGGCGTGGACCGGGTCCGCCTGAGGACCTCCGCGGGTACGTTCCTGAAGGTCCCGGCCGCGCCCGAGGCCGCCGACGAGGTGCGCGGCGCCGCGGGCGCCCTGGACCCGGCGCTGCTCGCGGGCCGCACCGACCTGCCGCCGCTGACCGTGGACGACACCGGCACGGAACTCGCCCTCGTCGACTGGGGCGCGGGGGTGCTGACCCTGCGCGCTCCCGACGGCCGGTACCTCTCGGTCGCCGAGGACGGTCTGCTGCGCGCCTCCGCCGACCAGCCGGGCGGCTGGATCGTGCAGGAGACGTTCCGGCTGGAGCCCCACGTGGACGGTCACCTCCTGCGGCACCTGGGAACGGACCGCCCGGTGTGTGTCACCGCCGACGGCGTCCGGGTTGCCGGGGACGGCACCGAGGCCGCGGTCTTCGAGGTGGTCGTGGTCGAGCGCGGTGAGGACGCGGTGGCGCGGGCCGCGGGCCGGGCGGACGTCGTGGTGGTCGTGGCGGGCAACGACCCGCATGTGGGCGGCCGTGAGACCGAGGACCGTACGACCCTGGCCCTGCCCGCCCACCAGGAGCGCATCCTGGCGGCCGCCCGGGCCTCGGGCGTGCGGACGGTGCTGGCGCTGGTGTCGGCGTACCCGTACGCGGTGGAGCCCGGCCGCCTCGGCGCGGTGCTGTGGACGGCGCACGGCGGACAGGCCGGCGGCACGGCCCTCGCCCGGGTGCTGGCCGGTGACGTCTCCCCCGCCGGCCGGCTCCCCCAGACCTGGTACGCCGACGACGCCGATCTCCCCGATCTGCTGGACTACGACGTGATCGGCTCCCGCCAGACCTATCTGTACTTCGAGGGCAGGCCGCTCTTCCCCTTCGGGCACGGGCTGTCGTACGCCTCCTTCTCCTACGCCGACCTGAAGGTGGAGCTGGACGAGGCGGGGGAACGGGCGCGGATCGCCTTCTCGGTCACCAACACCGGGGACATGGCCGCCGACGAGGTGGCCCAGCTCTACACCCGGGCCGTGGACCCGTCGGTGCCCCGGCCGCGCCGCGAGCTGCTCGACCACCGCCGGATCACGCTCGCGCCCGGTGCGACGGCGGCCGTGGCCTTCGACGTCCCGCTCTCCGCTTTCGCGTTCTGGGACATGGCACGCAGGGGCTGGCGGGTGGAGCCGGGCCCGTACGACCTGCTGGTCGGCGGCTCCAGCGAGGACGTCCGGCTGCGCGGGACGCTCGTGCTCGACGGTGAGGCGGCCGTGGCCCGTCCGGCCCGCCGGCTCGGGGTGCCGGCCGCCGACTTCGACGAGCAGAGCGGTACCGAGATCGTCGATCTGACCAGGGTGGCGGGCGACGCGGTGACGCCGGTCGGCGGGGGCTCGGGCGAACTGGTCTACCGGGCCTGCGACTTCGGGACCGGGACGACCGGGGCGACGGTGACGGTGGCCGGGCGGGGCACGGTCGAGCTGTCGCTGGGAGGCGGGGGGTCCACCGCCGTGCTGACGCTCGGGACGCCCACGGCGGGGCCGTACGACTACGTCACCGTCGAGGCGCCCTTCGCCGCCGACGGCGTGCAGGATCTGCACCTCGGGCTGCGCGGCCCGCTGCGGCTCGCGCACGTCGGCTTCTCCGGTTGAGGGTCCGGAGCAGGCCGACGGCAGGAAGGGGTCCGGCACCGGAAGGCACCGGTGCCGGACCCCTTCGGGGAGACTGCCGCTACAGCGCGAGGCCCGTCAGGACCAGGACGCGCTCGTAGGTGTAGTCGTCCATCGCGAACTTCACGCCCTCACGGCCGACGCCGGACTGCTTGGCGCCGCCGTAGGGCATCTGGTCGGCGCGGTAGGAGGGGACGTCGCCGATGACGACGCCGCCGACCTCCAGCGCGCGGTGGGAGCGGAAGGCTGCCTGGAGGTCGTGGGTGAACACGCCCGCCTGGAGGCCGTACTTGGAGGAGTTGACCGCCGCGAAGGCCGCGGCCTCGCCGTCCACCTTCTGCACGGTGAGGACCGGCCCGAAGACCTCCTCGCAGGCGATCCTGGTGTCGGCCGGTACGTCGGTCAGGACGGTCGGCGCGTAGGAGGCGCCGTCGCGCTTGCCGCCGGCGAGCAGGGAGGCGCCCGCGGCGACGGCCTCGTCCACCCAGGTCTCCACCCGCTTGGCGGCGTCCTCGCTCACGAGCGGGCCGACGTCGGTCGTGGGGTCGGAGGGGTCGCCGGTGACCTGGGCCTCCACGGCCGCGACGATCCGCGGGAGGAGACGGTCGTAGACGGCGGCGTCGGCGATGACCCGCTGCACCGAGATGCAGGACTGGCCGCCCTGGTAGTTGGAGAAGGTGGCGATCCGGGTCGCGGCCCAGTCCAGGTCGGCGTCGGAGGCGTAGTCGCCGAGGACGACCGCGGCGCCGTTGCCGCCCAGCTCCAGGGTGCAGTGCTTGCGCGGCACCGAGTCCATGATCGCGTAACCGACGGCCTCGGAGCCCGTGAAGGAGATGACCGGCAGTCGCTCGTCCTGGACGAGGGCGGGCATGCGGTCGTTGGAGACCGGCAGGATCGACCAGGAGCCGGCCGGCAGGTCCGTCTCGGCCAGCAGCTCACCGATGACCAGGCCGGACAGCGGGGTCGCGGGGGCCGGCTTGAGGATGATCGGCGCACCGGCCGCGATCGCCGGGGCGACCTTGTGGGCGCACAGGTTCAGCGGGAAGTTGAACGGCGCGATGCCGAGCACGACGCCCTTCGGGAAACGGCGGGTGAGCGCCAGCCGGCCCTGGCCGCCGAGGTCGGTGTCGAGCCGCTGGGCCTCGCCGCTGTTGAAGCGGCGGGCCTCCTCGGCCGCGAACCGGAACACGGAGACGGCCCGGCCGACCTCGCCCCGGGCCCACTTGATCGGCTTGCCGTTCTCGGCGGAGATCAGCTGGGCGATCTCCTCGGTGCGCTCGGCGAGCCGCCTGCTGACGTGGTCGAGGGCGGCGGCGCGGACGTGGGCGGGGGTGGCGGCGTACTCCTCGCGTACGGCGTAGGCGGCGGCCACGGCCTCCTCGACCTGGGCGTCCGTCGGCACACCGACCCTGGCGACGAGCCGTCCGTCCCACGGGGAGGTGACGTCGAAGCTGTCCTCGCCGTGGGCCTGGCGGCCGGCGAGCCAGAAGGCGTGGGTGGCAGTCATAGTGGCGTTACCGGCCCTTCCGCATGGGGGTGAGCTGTGTGCTGGGGTCTGCGCCCTCCACGGTAGGCGCGCCGGGCCACGGGAGCGTTTGTCCGAGTCGTACGGGTGGACGGCCGGCGTACTACGGTTTGGCACGGTCGGGATCGACAGAGCGGCCGGGCTTACCGGAGCGGGCAGGCCCGACGGCACCGGCGGGCTTGGCAGAGCGGGCGGGACGGGCGGGGTCGGCGACGCGGTCGGAACGGGCGGCGCGGTCGGAATCCGCGGCGCAGGCCGGACCGGCGGCACACTCGTAACCGGCGGAATCGGCGGCCCCCTCGGGACAGGCGGCCCCCTCGGGACCGGCGGCCCTGCCGGAACCGGCAGCGCAGGCCGGACCAGCCGCGCCCTCGGAATGACCCTCCGAACCCGCAGCGCAGGCCGGACCAGCCGCGCCCCCGGCATCGGCAGCGCGGGCCGGGACTGCCGTGCGGTCGTGGGGGGCTGCCGTGCGGAGGAAGAGTCCGAGCGTGCCGAGCAGTGCCGTGCACAGGCACCAGCTCGCCAGTACGTCCAGCGGCCAGTGGTAGCCGTGCCGGACCAACCCGTAGGAGACGGCGAGGACGAGCAGGGCCGCCGTGGCGACCGCCAGGCGCCGGGCCAGGGCCGTCAGCAGCCACGGCAGCAGGATCATCACCGCGCTGCCATAGGCGACGGCGGCCGTGGCCGTGTGTCCCGACGGGTAGTAGCCGGTGGCGGGCGGCACGGCGGGGGTGCCGGGGCGCGCGGTCCACTCCTTCAGGGGAACGACGATCAGCGGCACCAGCGTCAGCACGACGAGCGCGGCCACGGGCGGCAGCCACCAGCGCGGCCGGCCCTCCCACTGGCCGTGCAGGGCCACGTACACCGCCACCAGCACCAGGACGGGCACCGCGACCTGCACGTTCCCCAGGTCGGACAGCAGCTCGGAGAAGCGGTCCGGGTGGCGCAGGGCGTCGCTGAGCCGGGCGTCGAGGGCGAGGAGGGGGCCGTCGGCGATCACCTGCCAGGTGATCAGGGCGAGGAGCAGAGCGGGGAGGGCGAGGAGGAGGCCCCGCAGGCCGAAAGGCCGTCTCGGGGCGGTGGCGGGTGCCGTGGGGCTGCCGTCCTCGGTCTCCTGGTGGGGGCTGGTGGCCATGAGGTACAGCCTCTCAGCACGAACTGCTGCGGGCTGCGAAACGCTGCGGCGACCGGCGGAAAGGAGGTCGGCCACCCCGGAACAGGGGGGATGGTTCCGAGGTGGCCGTCCGGATCGGAGTGCCGGCCGCCCCGGGGGGTTTGGGGCGGGCGACCGTCCGATCGGTGAGGAGATGCGGAGCCCTGAGGCTCCTGTTGTGTGCGCCAGGGCACGACCAGGTCGAAGCTGGGGAGGCCCCGGCCTGGAGTCCGCCCGCAGTCACCTGCGGGCGGGTGTATCTCTCATCTGGGAAGAACGTACGGCAGTGACGGGCGGTACGACAGCCGGATGCACGACCCGCCATGCTCCCCGCACACCTTCTTCACACCGCCTGCCGTCCCTGGGGAACGGCTGTGCGTCAGAGCCCGGCCAGGCCCTGCTCGATGATGTCGAGGCCCTCGTTCAGCAGGTCCTCGCCGATGACCAGCGGCGGCAGGAAGCGCAGCACGTTGCCGTAGGTGCCGCAGGTCAGGACCAGCAGGCCCTCCTGGTGGCAGGCCTTGGCGAGGGCGCCCGTGGCCTCGGGGTTCGGCTCCTTCGTGGTCCGGTCCTTGACCAGCTCGATGGCGATCATCGCGCCGCGGCCCCGGATGTCACCGATGACCTCGTACTTCTCGGCCATGGCCGACAGCCGGGCCTTCATCGTCGCCTCGATCGCCTTCGCCCGGGCGTTGAGGTCGAGCTCCTTCATCGTCTCGATGGAGCCGAGCGCGCCCGCGCAGGCGACCGGGTTGCCGCCGTAGGTGCCCCCCAGGCCGCCCGCGTGCGCGGCGTCCATGATCTCGGCGCGGCCGGTGACGGCGGCGAGCGGCAGACCGCCCGCGATGCCCTTGGCGGTGGTGATCAGGTCCGGGACGATGCCCTCGTCCTCGCAGGCGAACCACTGGCCGGTGCGGCAGAAGCCGGACTGGATCTCGTCGGCGACGAAGACGATGCCGTTGTCGGCGGCGAACTGGCGGATCGCCGGCAGGAAGCCCTTCGCCGGCTCGATGAAGCCGCCCTCGCCGAGGACCGGCTCGATGATGATCGCGGCCACGTTGTCCGGGCCGACCTGCTTGGTGATCTGGTCGATGGCCTGCGCGGCGGCCTCGGGACCGGCGTTCTCCGGGCCGGTCGGCCAGCGGTAGCCGTAGGCGACGGGGACCCGGTAGACCTCGGGCGCGAAGGGGCCGAAGCCGTGCTTGTACGGCATGTTCTTCGCCGTCAGCGCCATGGTGAGGTTGGTGCGGCCGTGGTAGCCGTGGTCGAAGACGACGACCGCCTGGCGCTTGGTGTAGGCACGGGCGATCTTGACGGCGTTCTCCACGGCCTCGGCACCGCTGTTGAAGAGGGCCGACTTCTTGGCGTGGTCGCCGGGGGTCAGCTCGGCCAGCGCCTCGGCGACCTCCACGTACCCCTCGTACGGGGTCACCATGAAACAGGTGTGGGTGAAGTCGGCGAGCTGCGCGGACGCACGGCGGACGACGGCCTCGGCGGAGGCCCCGACGCTGGTCACGGCGATGCCGGAGCCGAAGTCGATCAGCCGGTTGCCGTCGACGTCCTCGATGATGCCGCCGCCCGCGCGCGCCGTGAAGACCGGCAGCACGGAGCCGACGCCCTGAGCGACCGCGGCGAGGCGGCGGGACTGCAACTCCTGCGACTTCGGGCCGGGGATGGCGGTGACGATCCGGCGCTCCTGCGGAAGGGCGGTCATGTCGGGCTCCTGGGGGTTTTCACGCACGCGGTGCGCGGACGCGGTCCTTCTTCGTTTCCTTTCTCGCAGGCTAGGGCGGGGAACGGAGGGTCGGCATGCTCCATGTGGGCGTTGTCGGCGGGGCCGGTTGTCCGCCGTGGACAGTGGCGGCTGTGCGGCGATCCGTGCGGTCCGGCCCCGTATGCGGTGAACTCCCCTTGCGGGGGCGTTAGATTGACCGCTGATGGTGGACGGAGCGGCTGGTCAGGGGGCAAGGGCGATGGACAGCGACGGGATGCGGGACGCGCGCGGCACGCATGCGAATCCTGTGCCGCGCCCGGCGGGACCGCCCGCGGTGCCGCCCCGGCCCGCGGCCCCGCCGCCCTCGTCGGCCGTGGGGAGCTGGCTGGACGAGCCCCGGCCGGCCGCGAAGCCCGGCATCTGGCGCTTCGGGTACCGGCCGCCGAAGGGTGAGCGGGCGGTGGAGCGGCTGGCGCCGGTGACGGTGATCGGGATGCTGGTGCCGCTGGTGGTGGCGCTGGTCCTGTGGTCGCTGTGGCGGCGCGGCAGCCTGCCGTACCAGTTCACGCTGCTGCGGCTGTTCACGCCGGGCGACTGGTGGTGGGGCGGCACGATCGCCTCGCCGAAGACCAACGAGGGCGCCGAGGCCCGGGTGGTCTACGACGGCGTCTTCCTCGCGGTCCTGCTGTTCTCCATGGGCCGGCTGGGCGGCTGGCCGCAGGCGCTGCGGCACTTCGTGGGCCGGCGCCCGCAGCCCGCCCGCGCCCTGCTCGCACTGCTGTGCGCGCTGGCCGCCCTCAGTTTCGTGTTCCCCGGCGCCTTCGGAGTCGGCTGGGACGCGCTGCCGGTCGTCGACCCGCTGTTCTCGCTGATCGTCCTGATCAGCGGGAGCTACGACCTGTTCGCCTCCGTCCTGTTCACGGACACCCTGTACGCGGTGATCACGCTGCTCGTGGTGTGGCCGTTCGCGCTGGCCGGCGACTGGTGGCCGTACCTGAAGGAACGACTCGCCGCCCGCGGGAACCCGAAGGCCGCCGCGCCCGCCGTCGCGCGCCCCCCCGCCCAGTGGCCCGAGCTGCGGGACGCCGGGCAGGTCGAGGCCGCCGAGTTGCTGACCCGTGAGGTGGCCGCCGGGCGGATGAACGACGTGGACTGTGCCCGGGTGCGGCGGGCGTGGACGGTGGGGCTGCCGGAGTTCCGGGAGACCGTGCTGCACCAGGGCGGGGCCGCCTGGGTCCACCCCTCCGGCGCCCGTGACCTGCCCCGCCGCGGCGCCCGCCACGACCTGCTCGCGGGTCAGGTGCGCATCGGCCGCTGGGTGGCCGCCGAGCGCGCCCCGGCCGCCTACCACGACGCGGGCGCCGCGCTCGGCCCGGACGTGCTGGGCACCTCGCTGCTCGCGATCGGCCCGTCCGGCTCCGGCAAGACCCGCACCCTGGTCGAACCGCTGACGGAGGCCCTGGCCCTCCAGGCGCTGACCGGCGGCTGCGCGGTCGTCGCGGTCTCCTCCCCCGGTGGCGGCCCGCTCGGCGCCGACTCCTCCTACGACGTGATCGTCCGGATCGGCGACCCGTCCTCGGTGTACGACCTGGACCCCTACGCCGAGTCCGACGACCCCGACGAGGCGGCCGCGATCCTCGCCGAGGCGCTGGTCGGCGACCTGGACACGGTGGGCGGGCAGAGCGCGGCGACCGTGCTCGCCCAGCTGCTGGGCCCCTACCGGGCCGCGCACGGCCGCTTCCCGGCCCTCACCGACCTGCGCGAACTGCTGGAGGGCGAGCCGGATGCGCTGGGCGCGCTGCGGGAGGCGGTGGCCGGGGACGAGGTGATGCGCCGGGAACTTCAGGCACGGATCCGCCAGACGGGGACGCCGGGTGACCCGGGCCGCGCCCTGGCCGACCGGCTCGCGCTGCTGAACCGGCCCGCGTTCGCCGGGTTCTTCGGCGGCGGCGACGGGGGCGACGGCCACCGGGCGTTCTCGCTGCGCGCGGTCGCCCACCATCCGCTGCGGGTCCGCGTCGACCTGCCCGAGCGGGGCCACGAGGAGGCGGGCCGGCTGATCACCCGGCTGCTCCTCGCCCAGTTCCGGACCGTCGTACGGGAGGGGCGGCGGGCGCACTTCGCCTGTCTCGTCCTGGACGACGCCACCGGCACGGTGACGGCCGGCTCGGTGCGCGGCATCCAGCGGCTGCGCTCGCAGAACGCGGGCGTGGTCCTCGCCCTGCGCTCGGTGGCGGACGTGCCGGAGGCGCTGCACGGGCCGCTGTACGGGGCGGTGGGCTGCCGGATGGCGTTCTCCGGGATCACCACCTGGGACGGCGGCCGGTTCGCGCAGACCTGGGGCACCGAGTGGGTGGAGACCACCGAGGTCGCCCGGCACACCGTCTTCGCCGACCAGCCGATGACCCGGGCCATCCACGCCCTGCGCAAGCTGGTGACCGGCAAGGCGGTGACCACGGACGCGGTGACCGTGCGCCAGGTCGAGCGGGAGCGCTGGTCGGCGTCCCAGCTGGCGCACGAGGTGCCGCCGGGCCACGCGGTGCTGTCCCTGACGAGCGTCGGCGGCGAGCACACCCCGCCGCTGCTGGTCGACCTGAGGGGCTGAGGCGACTGAGGGGCTGAAGGGACGTACGGGGGACCGTACAGTGAGGCAGAATCGGCACAGGCCCTTCATACGAAGCGGCCAAGGATCACTCCTCCGTCGAACCCGGTCCCTCCCCGTCTGAAGGCCCCATGCCTCCCACGCTCGCCTCGCTCGTCCACCATTCCGCGCTGAAGCTGACCGTGCGGGCGGGCGGGGACCGTCTGGACGTGCCGGTGCGCTGGGCGCACGTCAGCGAGCTGGCCGACCCCGTGCCGTACATGGAGGGCGGGGAGCTGCTGCTGATCACCGCGGTGAAGCTGGACGCGGAGGACCCCGAGGCCATGCGGCGCTATGTGAAGCGTCTGGCCGGGGCCGGGGTGGTCGGGCTCGGCTTCGCGGTCGGCGTCACCTACGACGAGGTGCCCAAGGCGCTCGTGGACGCCGCCGAGGAGGAGGGCCTGCCGTTGCTCGAGGTGCCGCGCCGCACCCCGTTCCTCGCGATCAGCAAGGCGGTGTCGGCGGCCATCGCGGCCGATCAGTACCGGGCGGTGACGGCCGGGTTCGCCGCGCAGCGGGAGCTGACGAAGCAGGCGCTGACGGACGGCCCGGAGGGGCTGCTGACCGCGCTCGCCGCGCAGGTCGACGGCTGGGCGGCGCTCTACGACGCCTCGGGCGCCGTCGTCGCCGCCGCCCCCGAGTGGGCGGGCCGGCGGGCCGCGCGCCTCACGGCGGACGTGGAGCGGCTGCGCGAGCGCCCGGCGCCCGCCTCCGCGGTGGTCGGCGGGGCCGGTCCGGCCGACGGCGGCGAGGGCGCCGAGAACACCGACCGGGTCGAGCTGCACACCCTGGGCACCGGCCGCCGCCCGCGCGCCGCGCTCGCCGTCGGCACGGCGGCCGCCCTCGGCACGGCGGAGCGCTACGCCGTCCACTCGGCGATCGCCCTGCTCACCCTCACCACGGAACGCTCCCGGTCCCTCCAGGCGGCCGAGCAGCGCATCGGCACGGCGGTGCTGCGGATGCTCCTCGCGGGCGAACCGGACCACGCCCGAGCGGTCGCCGGCGACCTGTACGGCGCGCTGCTGGACGCCCCGTTCCGGGTGATCGTGGCGGAACCCGGGCCGGCCGGGCCCGCGGGGGCCGAGGCGGACGGGGACCCCCTCGGCGGTCTGGCCGAAGTGGTCGAGTCGGCCGCCGCCCGGTCCGGCGAGGCCGTGCTGGTGGTGCCCGAGGGCGAGCGGCTCGTGGTGCTCGCGGCCGACGGGGGCGGCGCGGTCGCGGCGGTCGACCGGTACGCGGCGGCCCTGGAGGCGCACCGCGCCGACGGCGGGGAACCTGCGGACGAGGAACCGGTCGTCGGCCTGTCGGCGCCCGCCGGTCCCATCGCGGCGGCAGCGGCCTACCGCCAGGCCGAACAGGCGCTGTCGGTGGCCCGGCGCCGCGGCCGGGTCCTCGTCGAGCACGAGCGGCTGGCGGCGGGTTCGGTGCTGCCGCTGCTCGCGGACGACGCGGTGAAGGCGTTCGCGGACGGTCTGCTGCGGGCGCTGCGCGAGCACGACGCGACCGGCCGCGGCGACCTCGTGGCCTCCCTGCGGGCCTGGCTGTCCCGGCACGGGCAGTGGGACGCGGCAGCGGCCGACCTGGGCGTCCACCGGCACACGCTGCGCTACCGGATGCGGCGGGTCGAGGAGATCCTCGGGCGTTCCCTGGACGACCCGGACGTACGGATGGAGCTGTGGCTGGCGCTGAAGGCGACGGCACCGGAGTGAGAAGCGGTCACGCAGCACCGCCCAGGGGCGCGGGGAACTGCGCGACCGGCCACGACGGCGCCGCAGCCGAAGAGCGACAGGCCCCGGCACACGTCTAGTCGGCCAATCCGTGGTCGGCCAAGCCGGCGGCAGCCTCGTGCATCGCCCGTTCCAGCAGCGCCGCGTCCGTGAGGATCCCGGTGCCGTCCGGGGGGATCAGCCAGCGGACCGTGCCCGTGGAGTGCCCCGGGTGGGGGACGACGATCCAGGTGCCCGCGCCCGCCGTGCGGATGCCGGTGCCGAGCCAGTTGGCGGCCGTGCCGGGCGGTACGAAGAAGCCCATGCGGTCGTCCCCGAAGTCGACCAGCACCGGTCCGGGCCGGTCGAGGATGCGGGTGAGCACATCGAGCGTGGGGTAGCCGAGTACGCCCGGCAGGATGAGCACGTCCCAGGCCCTGCCCGCCGGCAGCAGCGCGACCCGCAGGGGGCCCCGCTCCCACTCCCAGCGGCAGGCCTCGGGATCGGGTGCGACGGATGCCAGCCACTCGGCCGCCGACTTCGCCCCAGCCATGAGAAGACCTCCCTCTGTCGTCGACGCGGTCGCGTCGGGAGGGAGAGGGAGGTCCTGGCCGGGCATTACGCGGGTTCTCGCCACCCGTTGGAGTGAAGCAGGTCACTGTGCACCAGGTCACCGCCCGCTACCGCGGAAGGCGGGGCGGGGTCAGCTGTCGAAGCCGAGGCCCAGCCGGTCCATGGTCCGCAGCCACAGGTTGCGCCGCCCGCCGTGCGCGTCGGCCCGGGCCAGCGACCACTTGGTGAGGGCGATGCCGGTCCAGGCGAACGGTTCGGGCGGGAAGGGCAGCGGCTTCCTGCGGACCATCTCCAGCCGGGTCCGCTCGGTGTCCTCCCCCGCCAGCAGGTCCAGCATCACCTCGGCACCGAACCGGGTGGCCCCGACGCCCAGGCCGGTGTACCCGGCGGCGTAGGCGACCTTCCCGTGGTGGGCCGTGCCGAAGAACGCGGAGAAACGGGAACAGGTGTCGATCGCGCCGCCCCAGGCGTGCGTGAAGCGGACGCCCTCCAGCTGCGGGAAGCAGGTGAAGAAGTGGCCGGCGAGCTTGGCGTACGTCTCGGGCCGGTCGTCGTACTCGGCGCGCACCCGGCCGCCGTACGGGTAGATCGCGTCGTACCCGCCCCACAGGATCCGGTTGTCGGCGGACAGCCGGAAGTAGTGGAACTGGTTGGCGGAGTCGCCGAGGCCCTGCCGGTTCTTCCAGCCGATCGCGCCGAGCTGCTCGGGGGTGAGCGGCTCGGTCATCAGGGCGTAGTCGTAGACCGGGACGGTGTACGACCGCACCCGCTTGACCAGGCTCGGGAAGATGTTGGTGCCGAGGGCGACCTGCCGGGCGCGGACCCGGCCGTACGGCGTGCGCACGGTCATCCCGGCGCCGTACGGCTTGAGGTCCAGCGCGGGGGTGTGCTCGTGGACGCGGACACCGAGCCGGACGCACGCCTCCTTCAGGCCCCAGGCCAGTTTGGCGGGGTGGAGCATGGCCACGCCCCGCCGGTCGTACAGGCCCGCCTCGAAGGTGGGTGAGGCGACCTGTTCGCGGACCTGATCGGCGTCGAGGAACTCCAGGCCGTCGGCGAGGCCCTTGCGGTGGAGTTCCTCGTACCAGTCGCGCAGTTCCCACGCCTGGTACGTCTCGGTGGCGACGTCGATCTCGCCGGTGCGCTCGAAGTCGCAGTCGATGCCGTGCCGGGCGATCGCCGCCTCGATCCCGTCGAGGTTGCGGGCGCCCAGCTCCTGGAGGGTGCGGATCTCGTCCGGCCAGCGGGCGAGCCCGTTGGGCAGCCCGTGGGTGAGGGAGGCCGCGCAGAAGCCTCCGTTGCGGCCCGAGGCGGCCCAGCCCACCTCGCGTCCCTCCAGCAGCACCACGTCCCGGCGCGGATCGCGCTCCTTGGCGACGAGCGCGGTCCACAATCCGCTGTAGCCGCCGCCGACGACCAGCAGGTCGCAGGTGTCGGCGCCGGTGAGCGCGGGTTCGGGGCGGGGCCTGCCGGGGTCCTCCAGCCAGTACGGCGACGGCTGGGCGTCGGAAAGAGAAGTGATCCACCGGTTCATGGCGCTCGGGGCCATGATGTCAACTCCCTACGCTTTTTGTCGGTTGCGGCGGTTGCCGATGACCATGGAGGTCAGGACGAGGAGGACGGCGATCAGGAACATGGCCGTACCGATGACGTTGATCTGGACGGGCGTGCCGCGCTGGGCCGATCCCCACACGAACATGGGGAAGGTGACGGTCGAGCCGGCGTTGAAGTTGGTGATGATGAAGTCGTCGAAGGAGAGCGCGAAGGCGAGCATCGCGCCGGCGGCGATCCCCGGGGCCGCGATGGGCAGGGTGACCCGCAGGAAGGTCTGCGCCGGCCCCGCGTAGAGGTCCTGGGCGGCCTGTTCGAGGCGCGGGTCCATGGAGAGCACGCGTGCCTTGACGGCGACCACCACGAAGCTGAGGCAGAACATGATGTGCGCGATCAGGATCGTGTAGAAGCCCAGCTGCGCGCCCAGGTTGAGGAAGAGTGTGAGCAGCGAGGCGGCCATGACGACCTCGGGCATCGCCATCGGCAGGAAGATCAGCGAGTTGACGGCGCCCCGCGCGCGGAAGCGGTAGCGGACCAGCGCGAAGGCGATCATCGTGCCGAGCAGGGTGGCGCCGATGGTCGCCCAGATCGCGATCTGGAGGCTGAGCGAGAGCGAGCCGCACATCCCGGCGACGCCGCAGGGGTCCTTCCAGGCGTCGAGGGAGAACTGCTGCCATTCGTAGTTGAAGCGTCCCTTCGGTTTGTTGAAGGAGAACACCGTGACGACGATGTTGGGCAGCAGGAGATAGCCGAGGGTCAGCAGTCCCGCGATGACGACGAGATGGCGCTTGAACCAGTTGAGGACAGGCATCAGACGAGATCCTCCGTCCCGGCCCGGCGGATGTAGAGGGTCACCATGAGGAGGATCGCGGCCATCAGGATGAAGGAGAGGGCCGCCGCCGTCGGATAGTCCAGCACGCGCAGGAACTGCGTCTGGATCACGTTGCCGATCATGCGGGTGTCGGTGGAGCCGAGGAGTTCGGCGTTGACGTAGTCGCCGGCCGCCGGGATGAAGGTGAGCAGCGTGCCGGAGACGACTCCGGGCATCGACAGCGGGAAGGTCACCTTGCGGAAGGTGGTGAGCGGGGTGGCGTACAGGTCGCCTGCCGCCTCGTGCAGCCGGGCGTCGATGCGTTCCAGCGAGGTGTAGAGCGGCAGGATCATGAACGGCAGGAAGTTGTACGTCAGTCCGCAGACCACCGCGAGCGGGGTGGCGAGGACCCTGTCGCCGGAGGTCCAGCCGAGCCAGTCGGTGACGTCGAGGACGTGCACGGTGTTGAGGAACGACACGACCGGGCCGCTGTCCGCGAGGATCGTCTTCCAGGCGAGGGTGCGGATCAGGAAGCTGGTGAAGAAGGGCGCGATCACCAGGATCATGATCAGGTTCCGCCAGCGTCCGGCGCGGAAGGCGATCAGGTACGCCAGCGGGTAGCCGAGGATCAGGCACAGGATCGTCGCGGCGGTCGCGTAGAGGACCGAGCGGAGGAACTGCGGCCAGTACTCGCTCAGCGCGTCCCAGTAGGTGGCCAGGTGCCAGGTGACCTTGTAGCCCTGCTCCAGGGAGCCCGTCTGCACGGACGTGGAGGCCTGGTAGATCATCGGCAGGGCGAAGAACACGACCAGCCAGAGCAGGCCGGGCAGCAGCAGCCAGTACGGCGTCAGCCGGCCCCGCTTGCGCGGCGGCTTCTTCTGGGGCTCCGCCGGGGAGAGCGGCGGGGGCGCCTCGGTCAGTGTGGCCATCTCAGACCGCCGCCTGTTCGTCGATGCCGGCGTCGATGTCCTGGGCGGCGTCCAGCCCGAAGGTGTGGCCGGGGCTCCAGTGCAGGACGACGTCGGCGCCGGGGGCCAGTCGGGCGTCCCGGTCGATGTTCTGGGCGTAGACCTCGAACTCGGGGCAGACCGCGCTGTCGATGACGTACTGGGTGGAGACGCCGATGAAGGAGGAGTGGGCGATCTTCCCGGTGATGCGGTTGCGGCCCTCGGGGATCTCGCCCGCGTCGTCGGCGTGGGTGAGGGAGATCTTCTCCGGGCGGACGCCGACCAGGACCTTGCCGCCCGCCGTCGTGGGCGCCGAACAGCGCGCCACGGGCAGGACGAGCTTGCCGCCGCCCGCCCGCAGCACGATGTCGTCGCCGTTCCTCGTGTCGACCTCGGCCTCGATGAGGTTGGAGGTGCCGAGGAAGTTGGCGACGAACGTGGTCTGCGGGTTCTCGTAGAGGTCGGTGGGCGAGCCGAGCTGCTCGACGCGGCCGGCGTTCATCACGGCGACCGTGTCGGCCATGGTCATGGCCTCCTCCTGGTCGTGCGTGACGTGCACGAAGGTGATGCCGACCTCGGTCTGGATGCGCTTGAGCTCCAGCTGCATCTGGCGGCGCAGCTTGAGGTCGAGGGCGCCGAGGGGCTCGTCGAGGAGGAGCACCTTGGGGTGGTTGATGAGGGCGCGGGCGACGGCGACGCGCTGCTGCTGGCCGCCGGAGAGCTGGTGGGGCTTCTTGCGGGCCTGCTCGCCGAGCTGCACCAGGTCCAGCATGTCCTCGACCTGCTTCTTCACCGACTTGATGCCGCGCCGGCGCAGGCCGAAGGCGACGTTCTCGAAGATGTCGAGGTGCGGGAAGAGGGCGTAGGACTGGAAGACGGTGTTCACCGGGCGCTTGTACGGCGGCAGGGCGGTGACGTCCTGGTCGCCGAGGTGGACGGTGCCGCTGGTGGGCTCCTCCAGGCCGGCGATCATGCGCAGGGTGGTGGTCTTGCCGCAGCCGGAGGCGCCGAGCAGAGCGAAGAACGAGCCCTGCGGGACGGTCAGGTCGAGCGGGTGCACGGCGGTGAAGGCGCCGTAGGTCTTGCCGATGCCGGAGAGGCGGACGTCGCCGCTGCTGTCCTTGGTCATGGTCGTCACGCCCCTGTGAGCTTCGCGAACTTCTGCTGGTAGGCCGTCTCTTCCTTCGAGCTCAGGGAGCGGAAGGCGTGGGACTTGGCCTGCGTGGCCTTGTCGGGAAGGATCAGCGGGTTGTCCGCCGCCGACTTGTCGATCCTGGCGAGGTACGGCCTCACGTCCGCGACCGGACTGACGTAGTTGATGTACGCGGCGAGTTGGGCGGCCGGCTCGGGCTCGTAGTAGTAGTCGATGAGCCGCTCGGCGTTGGTCTTGTGGCGCGCCTTGTTGGGGATCAGCATGTTGTCGGTGGACGTCATGTAGCCGCTGTCCGGGATGACGTAGGCGACGTCCGGGTTGTCGGCCTGGAGCTGCACGATGTCGCCGCCCCAGGCGACGCACGCCGCCAGGTCGCCCTTGCTGAGGTCGGACGTGTAGTCGTTGCCGGTGAAGCGGCGGATCTGGCCCTTGTCGACGGCCTTCTGGAGGCGGGCGATGACCTTGTCGTAGTCGTCGTCGGTGAACGTCGCCGGGTCCAGCCCCATGTCGAGCATGGTCATGCCGACGGTGTCGCGCATCTCGGTCAGCAGGCCGACCCGGCCCTTGAGCGCCGGGTTGTCGAGCAGGTCGGAGACCGACTTCACCTCGACGCCGCCGAGCGCCTTCTTGTTGAAGGCGACGACCGTGGAGATGCCCTGCCAGGGGTAGGAGTAGGCGCGCCCCGGGTCCCAGTCGGGGCTCCTGAACTGCTCCGAGAGGTTGGCGAAGGCGTGCGGCAGGTGGGACGCGTCGAGTTTCTGGACGTACCCGAGCCGGATCATGCGGGCGGCCAGCCAGTCGGTGAGGACGATGAGGTCACGTCCGGTGTCCTGGCCGGCGGCGAGCTGCGGCTGGATCTTGCCGAAGAACTCGTCGTTGTCGTTGATGTCCTCGGTGTACTTGACGGAGATGCCGGTCCGTTCGCGGAACGCGTCCAGCGTCGGATGGCGCTTGCCGCTGTCGTCGACGTCGATGTACTCGGGCCAGTTGGAGAAGTTGACGACCTTCTCCTGCGCGGAGTGGTCGTCGGCGGAGACGCCGCCCTGGCTCTTGCCGGCCGCGGGGATGCCGCAGGCGCTCAGCGCCCCGACGCCGCCCAGCGCGAGCGCGCCGCCCATCAGCGACCGGCGGGTCATGGTGGCCCTGCCACTGCGGAGACTGCGCCGCACGGCGGCCAGTTCGACCGGGGTCAGGCGGTCGGGCTCGTACTGCCTCATGCGCTTGATGCCCTTTCGGGAAGCCGGCCGCGGTGGGCGGCCGGGGCCTTGACTATCGGTCCCCGAAGATCGTGCGGTGCCAGGGCTTCCGGGCGACCGCCGTGTTATCGAACATAACGTGCTTGATCTGTGTGTACTCGTCGAACGAATACGCTGACATGTCCTTGCCGAAGCCGGAGGCCTTGTAGCCGCCGTGGGGCATTTCGCTGATGATCGGGATGTGGTCGTTGATCCACACGCACCCGGCCTGGATCTCGCGTGTCGCGCGGCCCGCCCGGAAGACGTCCCGGGTCCACGCGGAGGCGGCGAGCCCGTACGGGGTGTCGTTGGCCAGCCGTATGCCCTCGTCGTCGGTGTCGAACGGCAGGACCACCAGTACCGGGCCGAAGATCTCGGACTGGACGACCTCGCTGTCCTGGGCGGCGTCCGCGACGAGCGTGGGACGGTAGTACGCGCCGTCCTTCAGCTCTCCCCTTTCGCCCTGCGGGGCCTCGCCACCGGTCACCACGCGCGCGTAGGCGCGGGCCCGCTCCACGATCGCGGCGACGCGGTCGCGCTGGAGGTGGGAGACGAGCGGGCCGATGTCCGTGCCGGCCGCGAACGGGTCGCCGACCCGGACGCCCGCCATGAGCGCGGAGGTCGCCTCGACGAAGGCCTCGTACAGGGGCCGCTGCACGTACGCGCGCGTGGCGGCCGTGCAGTCCTGCCCGGTGTTGATGAGGGCGCCCGCCACGGCGCCGTGGACGGCGGCCTCCAGGTCGGCGTCGTCGAAGACCACGAAGGGGGCCTTGCCGCCGAGCTCCAGGTGGAGGCGCTTGACGGTGGCCGTGGCGATCTCGGCGACGCGCCGGCCGACGGCGGTGGAGCCGGTGAAGGAGGTCATGGCCACGTCGGGGTGGCCCACGAGGTGCTCACCGGCCTCCTTGCCGGTCCCCGTCACGATGTTGATCACTCCGTCGGGGATGCCGGCGTCGGTCGCCGCCTGCGCGAAGAGCAGCGAGGTCAGCGGGGTCAGCTCGGCGGGCTTCAGGACGATCGTGTTGCCCGCGGCGATCGCCGGGAGGATCTTCCAGGCGGCCATCTGGAGGGGGTAGTTCCAGGGGGCGACGGAACCGACGACCCCGATGGGCTCACGGCGGACGTACGAGGTGTGGTCGCCGGAGTACTCCCCGGCGGCCTGGCCCTGGAGATGGCGGGCGGCACCCGCGAAGAAGGCCGTGTTGTCGATCGTCCCCGGCACGTCGAACTCACGCGTCAGCTTCAGCGGCTTGCCGCACTGGAGGGACTCCGCGCGGGCGAAGTCCTCGGCACGGTCGGCGAGGACGGCGGCGAGGCGGTGCAGGGCGTCCGAGCGCTCGCCGGGCGTGGCGCCCGACCAGCCGGGGAAGGCCGCGCGGGCGGCGGCGACGGCCGCGTCCACGTCGGCGGCGGACGCCAGCTCGTAGGTGTACACCTCCTCGCCGGTGGCCGGGTCGATCACGGCGTGGGTGCGGCCCGAGGTGCCCCGGGTGAGGCGGCCCGCGATGTACTGAGCGCCTTCCGTGAAGCGTTCCCGCGCGGGGAACCGGTCGGGGGTGTCCGGGGTGGCGGTGCCCGGGTTCTGCATGTCGCTCTCCTCCGCCTTCGCCCCGCCTTGCGCGGGGGCCGGTGGCGTAGCTCCAGCCTGATTTGAGTGCCGATCCTGACAGAGCAATGGCACTCCAACAAGTGATTCCGTTGTTGCCTTTTGGTTACGCGACGGAATCTGTCGACCAGGTGTCGAGTCGGGACGGAAAAGGCAGGACGCAGTGTCAGTGGTGCCTGCCATGCTGGCGTGCATGGAGACGATCGATGGCTTGGACACCCTGGTCAGGGAGGTCCGGGCGGGGGCGAGGATCACGTACCTGCACTTCTGGGGCCACCGGCCGCGCCCGGACGGCCGGCTGGGTCCGGGGTGCCTGAGCCAGTGGTGGCCGTCACCGTTCGTGGTGGACGGGGTGACCTATGCGACGGCCGAGCACTGGATGATGGCGGAGAAGGCCCGCCTCTTCGGTGACCCGGAGGCGGAGCGACGGGCCCTGGCCGCCTCGCACCCGTCCCAGGCGAAGAAGGCGGGCCGCCTGGTGCGCGGCTTCGACGAGGAGACCTGGCAGCGGGAGCGGTTCCGGATCGTCGTGGAGGGCAGCGTCCACAAGTTCCGCTCCACCCCCGAACTGACCGGCTTCCTCCTCGGCACCGGCGACCGCGTGCTGGTCGAGGCGAGCCCCGTGGACCGCGTCTGGGGCATAGGCCTGGCGGCCGCCGACGAGGCGGCGGCCGACCCGGAGCGCTGGCGGGGGCCGAACCTGCTGGGCTTCGCCCTGATGGCGGCGCGGGAGCGGTTGCGGGAGGGGTGACCCGGCCTCGGACCTGGATCAGACCTGGATCAGACCGGGATCAGACCGGCATCAGACCGGCATCAGGAAGACCAGGGTGCCCAGGCCCGCTCCGAGGATGACGCCCGCGATGCCCAGGATGATGCCGGCCAGGGCCTGCCCCGGGTTGGTGGCCTCGCCCCGGCTCGCCTTCCGGCGGCCGATCGCGCCGAAGACCACGCCCAGGACACCGACCACGATCGCCGCCGGCCACACGCAGAAGAACACGGCCGAGGCGATGCCCAGCACCATGCCGGTGACACCGATCCCGTTGCTCTCGACGGGAGGCATACCGGGCCAGGGGTAGCCGGCCTGGGCCAGGGCGGGGTGGCCGTAGGTTCCGGGGTGGCCGTACGGCACACGGCCGGGACCGTCCGGGGAGATCGGCGGCGGAGGCACCGCACCGGTGGGGGCGAGGGGCGGCGCGAAGGGGTGGGGCGGCGGACCGGCCGCCAGCGTCGCCGGATCCGGGGGCGGGAAGGAGGCGAAGGCACCGTGGGGCTGCGGAGCGACGGGTGCGGCCCAGGGGCCGGGCTGCGCGGCGCCGTCGGTGGAGGGAGGGGGCGCGGACGCGGGCGCGGGCTCGGGGGCGGAGCCTTCCGCCAGGGGCAGGTCGTCGGACCGCACGTCACCGGACCGCACCTCGTCGGTTCGCACGTCGTCGGTTCGCACGTCGCCGGACCGCGCTCCGCCCCACCGGGGCTCGTCCGACGGGGCCTCGCCCGACCGGGTCTCGCCCAACGGGGCCTCGTCCGAGGGTGTCGCGTCCGCCCCGCTCCCTTCCGCCGTCTTGCCCAGCGTCACCCCGGGGGCAGCGTCCCCGGGACCGGCCGGCTCGGCGGAGGCGGGTGCGGGCCATGTGTCGCGACCGGCGTCACCGGCCGGAGTCGGCGCGTCGTCGGACATGCACGGGATCCCCTCTGTCGAACGTTCCGTCATGCTAAGGCCCGAGCCGCAGCCCCGAAGGCCGTGCCGCGGAGCCGGCAGCGCGCTGGCCACGCCCACCCATGACCGTCCGCCCTCCCCCGCACGCGGTCGCCCGCCCCCCATGCCGTCGCCCGGGCCGCCTACGATGATCCTGACTCACCGATCAGCCGATCACCCGCGTCCCGTCCGGCCCCTCTCACGGCCGGGGACGCCGTCCCAGGGGAGGACCCCTTGACCGACCGCCTCGACGCCTCCGCCGCGTCCGGCACGCCCGCCGGCCCCACCGCGCACGCCGGAGCCCGCGATCTGCACGCGTTCATCGCCGGGCTGCCCAAGGCCGAGCTGCACGTCCACCACGTCGGCTCCGCCTCCCCCCGGATCGTCGCCGAGCTGGCCGCCCGGCACCCCGACTCCAAGGTGCCCACCGACCCCGAGGCCCTCGCCGACTACTTCACCTTCACGGACTTCGCGCACTTCATCGACGTGTACCTGTCCGTCGTGGACGTCATCCGCACGCCGGAGGACGTCCGGCTGCTGACCTACGAGGTGGCCCGGGACCTGGCCCGCCAGCAGGTGCGGTACGCCGAGCTGACCATCACGCCGTACTCCTCGACCCGGCGCGGCATCGACGAGCGGGCCTTCATGGACGCGATCGAGGACGCCCGCAAGGCAGCCGAGGCGGAGTTCGGCACGGTGCTGCGGTGGTGCTTCGACATTCCCGGTGAGGCGGGGCTCGAGTCCGCCGAGGTGACCGCGCGGCTGGCCACCGACGACCGGCTGCGGCCCGAGGGGCTGATCTCCTTCGGTCTCGGCGGGCCCGAGATCGGTGTGCCGCGCCCGCAGTTCAAGCCCTACTTCGACCGGGCGATCGCCGCGGGCCTGAGGTCCGTGCCGCACGCCGGTGAGACGACCGGCCCGCAGACCGTGTGGGACGCGCTCACCCACCTGCGGGCCGAGCGGATCGGGCACGGCACCAGCTCGGCCCGGGACGAGAAGCTCCTCGCGCATCTGGCGGAGCACCGCATCGCGCTGGAGGTGTGCCCCACCTCGAACATCGCCACGCGCGCGGTCCGCACCCTCGACGAGCACCCGATCAAGGAGTTCGTGCGGGCGGGCGTCCTGGTCACGATCAACTCCGACGACCCGCCGATGTTCGGCACCGACCTGAACAACGAGTACGCGGTCGCCGCCCGGCTCCTCGGCCTCGACGAGCGGGGCGTGGCGGACCTCGCGAAGAACGCGGTCGAGGCGTCCTTCCTGGACGCGCCCGGCAAGGCGCGGATCGCGGCCGAGATCGACACCTACACCACCGGGTGGCTGTCCGCCTGATCGGCGGACTCCGGCCCCGGACACAATGGGCCCATGCAGACGCTGACTGCCGTGGCCCATCGCGGCGCCCCCTACCGCTTCCGTGAGAACACGCTCGACTCACTGCGTTCCGCGCTCGTCCAGGGCGCGGACGCCGTCGAGTTCGACGTACGCCTCACCCGGGACGGTGTGCCCGTGCTGTTGCACGACGAGACGCTCAAGCGGCTGTGGGGTGCGGACCGGCCGCTGCGGTCGCTGTCGGCGGCCGAGGTGCGCGGGCTGACGGACGGCGGGGTACCCACGCTCGCGGAGGCGCTCGCGGCGACCGGCGAGAGCCGGGTGATGATCGACCTGCCGGGCACCCGGGACGTACGGCAGGCACGGCGGGTCGTGGACGCCGTGCGCGAGGCGGGGGCGGCCGACCGGGCCTACTACTGCGCCGGCGCCGAGGAGATGCTCGCCGTCCGCGCGGCCGACCCGGCCGCCGAGATCGCGCTGACCCGCACCAGCCTGGCCCCCACGCGCCCGGTCCTGCTCGACGCGGTCAAGCCGCGCTGGCTGAACTACCGTTTCTCCCTGGTCGACCGGGCCCTGGCCGGCCGGGTCCACCGGGGCGGCCACCTGCTGTCGGTGTGGACCCCGGACACCCGCCGCGCGATGCGGCGGCTGATCGCCCTGGGCGTCGACTCGATCACCACCAACCGCATCGACGTCCTGACCGCCCTCAGGGACACCCGTCAGCCCCGGCAGCCCATGGCGAAGCCCGTCGACGGCGGGGCCCGGGAGGCCTGACGGACCGTCGCCGGGTCGGCGGCCGGGGCGCCCCGGGTGGCGTACTGCGGCACGGGGGTGTCGTCGCCGCCGGTGTCACGGACCGGTCGGGCGGCGCGCCCGGTCGTGGATCTGACGCACGGCGACGGCCACCAGCCCGGATTCGTCCAGCGCCTGCCGGTCACGGGCGCCTGCGCGGCGGCGACGGTGGCCCGCCGCCGCCGCCGCCCGGCCTCGGCACCGCCAGGTGACGGGGTACCTCCCGGCGGGGTCCTGGCCCTCACCTCAGCGGCTCCTCCGGTGCCACGTTCCGTACGCCCGGAAGATGGCCGTCCAGCTCCCCCGGCTCGAAGCGGCACATGCCGACCGCGTGCCAGAACTCGCCGGTGACGTCACCCTCGTACTTGTAGCCGCCGGAAGGTGCCAGCGCGGCCCAGCCGCCCGGCAGGCCGACCAGGGTGGCGCGCAGGGCCGCCGGGCCGTCGGCCGGGACCTCCCACAGCCGGACCGTGCCGTCCTCGCCGCCGCCGGCCAGCAGGGAGCCGTCGGGGCTGAAGGCGACCGCCAGGACCCGGCCGGTGTGGCCGCTCAGCACCGCCTTCTCCCGGCCGGTGTGGGCGTCCCAGAGCCGGACCGTGCGGTCGTCGCCGGCCGTCGCCAGCAGCGGGCGCAGCGGATGCGCGGCGGCCGTCCACAGCTTGCCGGTGTGGGCGGACAGCCGGTGCACGGCCACCCCGTCGCGCCAGATCACGGCGTCCCCGTCCCAGGAGGCGCTGGCGAGCCAGGAGCCGTCGGCGGCGAACGCCACCGCGTACACCCGGTCGGTGTGGCCGTCGAGGACGGCGGTGATCCGGCGCTCGTCCAGCTGCCACAGGCGCACCCGGCGGTCGTCGCAGCCGGTGGCGAGGACCTGTCCGTCGGGCCGGAAGGCGATGGAGCGGACCCGGCCGAAGTGCTCGCCGATGGTGACGACATGGGCGCCGGTGGCCCGGTACCAGAGCCGGACGGTGTCGTCGTCGTTGGCGGTGGCGAGGAGTTCGCCGTCGGGGCTGAACGCCTCGGCCCAGACGTGGTCGGTCTCGACGTCCATCTCGCGCTGGTACTCGCCCGTCGAGGCGTTCCACAGGTACATGTCGCCGTCGCTGCTCGCGGTGGCGAGGAGGCTGCCGCCCGGGCTGAACACGGCCGACACCAGCCGGTCGCTCTGCCCGGTCAGCTCGCGCAGCCGCTGCCCGGTGCCGGGGTCCCACAGCCGGATCACGCCGTCGTTGCCGCCCGCCGCCAGTATCGAGCCGTCGGAGCTGAAGGAGAGCGTGCCGATCCGCCGCCCGTGGCCGCGCAGGATGCGCCGGCCCTGGCTGGTGGCGGGGTCGTGCAGCCGTACGACCCCGTCGTTGCCGCCGGTCACGAGGAGGGCGCCGGTGTCCGGGGCGGGACCGTCGCCGTGCGGGCGGAACTTGCAGACCCAGACCGACCCGCGGTGCTCGGCGGGCTGGCGGGTGAGCGGCACCGCCACCGGGTCGGCGCCCGGCTCGACCCTCCAGAGCCGGACCACGCCCTGGCTGTCCCCGGCGGCGAGCAGGGTGCCGTCCGGGGCGAAGAGCACCTGGTAGACGGCGCCCCGGCAGCCGCCGAGCAGCCCGGCGCCGGCCCCCTCGGCCAGATCCCACAGCCGCACCTCCCCCTCGGTGTCGCCGCTCACCAGGTAGCGGCCGCCGGGGTGGAAGTCGAGGGTGTAGACCCGGCCGGTGTGCCCGGTGAACTCGTGCCGCAGGCTGCGGTCGGCGGTGTTCCAGATCCGCACCGTGCCGCCCTGCCGCTCGTCGCCGCGGTCGCCGGTGGCGAGCAGGGTGCCGTCCGGGCTGAACCGCGCCCGGTACACCGCCTCCTGATGGCCCGGCAGTTCCCCGGTCCACCGCCCGGTCGCGAGGTCCCACAGCCGTACGGAGGTGGAGGCGTCCCCGGTGACCAGGGTGGCGCCGCCGGGGTCGAAGGCCACGGTGTAGACGGGTGCGGCGTGGCCGGGCAGCCGGTGCAGCGGGGTGCCCGTGGCGGTGTCCCAGACGGTGACCACGCCGTCGGCGTCCCCGGTGGCCAGCAAGGAGCCGTCGGCGTCGAGCGCGACGGGCCACACCCCGCGCGGATGGATGTCCAGCACCCGCAGACAGCGCCCGGAGACCGGGTCCCACAGGCGGACGGTCCCGTCGGCGCTGCCGGTGGCGAGGATCCGCGCGCGGAACTTGACCGCGTAGACGCGGTCGGTGTGGCCCTCCAGGGTGCGCAGGGCGGTGCCGGTGGCGGCGTCGCAGACCAGCACCCCGCCGTCTTCGGCCCCGACGGCGAGGAGTTCGCCGTCGGGGCTGTAGGAGATCGGTTCGGGCAGCCGGCTGGTGCGCATGTCGAAGCCGTACGGCACGCCCACCGCGGAGGGCCGGAAGCCCGAGTCGACGGCCATGCCCGGGGCCAGGGCGGCGGCGGCCAGTTCGGGCGCGCGCAGCAGCCGCTGGTCGGCGGTGGCGGCGACCAGGGCGGCGCGCTGCCAGCGGCCGCCCTCGACCCGGGCGCCGGTCAGGTCGGTGCGGATCAGCCGGGCCCGGCGCAGGTCGGCGCCGCGCAGATCGGCGTCGGAGAGGTCGGCGCCGTCGAGCCGGGCGCCGGTCAGCCGGGCGTCGCGCAGGACCGCGCCGGCCAGGTTGGCGCCGACCAGCCGGGCGTCGGTGAGGTCGGCGCGGGTGAGGTCGACGCCGGAGAAGTCGCGGTAGGAGAGGTCCTCCCCGGCGAGCGCGGCCCCGCGCAGATCGGTGTGGGCGGGCACCCGCAGCCGGGAGAGGATCTTCACGGCGTTGGCGCGGGCCACCTCGTCCTCGTCGTCGGCGAGGGTGCGCTCGGCCCACTCCTGGCAGGCGCGGTGGTCGGCGAGGTCGCACAGGAACTCCACGGCGAGCTGGCTGAGCCGGCGCCGGGCGAGCAGGGCGCTGTCCCCGCCGGCCAGCCTGTTCGCGCACTCGCGGGCGATGAGCCACTCCACCACCGAGCCGTGGATGAACCGGAACACCCCGTCCTCGCTGCGCACCAGCAGACTGCCGGAGCCGACGGCGTGCGCGGCCTGCCCCGGGGAGAGCCGGCTCGCGGCGAGTCCGGTGAGGGTCTCGGCGACATCGGTCAGCTCGTCGAGCCGCAGCGACTCCTGGCCGGTCTGCCACAGTCGCAGGGCGAGCGCGGTGACCGCGCTCCACAGCTGGTCGACGCCGAGTCCGGGGGCGCGCCCCGGGCCACCGCCGGCGCGCTGTTCCTCGAAGGTCAGCCAGGCGGTGAGGACCTCCTGGTAGAGCCCGGCGGGGCTGAGGGCGCGGCCGGCTCCGGCGACCGCGCGCAGCTGGTCGTCGTCGAGGTCGGCGACGAAGCCGAGGAGGCGGGGGTTGCGGCACAGGGCGAGGAGATCGGGGATGGCGTCGAGCAGCCGGATCCGGCGGTCGGCGGCGCGCTCGTCGCCGTCGTAGCGGTTGACCAGGTAGGCGCGGATCTGCCGCGGGGTGAACTCCTGGACGGCGAGCACCCGTCGGTGCGGCAGCATCCCGACCCGCTCGCCCAGCGCGGTGAGCACCTGGCCCTGGGACCGGAAGTGCTGGGTGCGGCTGCTGACGACGATCTTGGCGCTGTCCACGGCGGAGTCCAGCAGCACCTGGAGCCGCTCGGCGGCCCGGTCGTAGGTGACGCGGGTGACGAGTTCGTCGAAGCCGTCGAAGAGCAGCACGATCCGGCCCTGCTGGAGCATGTACCGGAAGGCCCGCAGGTCGATGTTGTCGACGCCGTGCGCGGCGAGGTGGGCGGCGACCAGGCCCTCGAAGGAGTAGGCGCGGTCGAGGGTGTTCAGCTCCACCAGCACCGGGACGAGGTGCGGCAGTTCGGCGGGGACCCGGCGGGCCAGCTCGCGCAGGGCGAAGGTCTTGCCGTGGCCGAAGTCGCCGAGCAGCAGCAGGAAGCGGCCCTGGTCGGAGTCGAGGAGGCGGAGCATGGCGTCGACGAGTCCGTCCCGGTCCTCCGCGTCGAGCCGCTCGATCTCGCGGTAGCGCTGCGGGAGGTACATGCCCGGGGGGTAGCGGGGGTCGGTGCGCAGCCGTTCGCTCTGGGCGCCGACGTAGGCGCGCAGGTCGAGCAGGCCCTGGAACTCGGTGAAGCTGCGCACCCGGACGCCTCTGCGGCGGGCCAGGTCCCTGAGGTCGCGGGCGGGCGGGGGGCCGTCGTGGACGAGTTCGGCCTCGGTCTCGGAGTCGGCGGCGTGCACCAGGGCGACGACCCGGTCGACGTCCTGGGCGGTGGGGGTGCCGGGGTGGACGGCGACGCGCTGCTGGCGGACGAAGCCCGACTGGGTCCAGGTGACGAGGAGCTGGGGCACGGGTCCGTCGACGGGGCGGATCTGGGCGCCCTCGTGCCGGGTGCGGCAGACCTCGGCGACCCGGGCGAGCAGCACCTCGGCCGGGGACTGCACGGCGCGCGGCTCGGGGTCCGGGGCGCGGGCGGCCTCCGGGTCGGCGGCTGTGGGGTCGGCGGGGCCGAAGGCGCGGTGGGCGCGGTGCCATTCGACCCGGTCCTGCCGGGGTTCGCCGGGGCCGGGCCAGGTCGCGAGTCCGTCGCGGCCGATGCGCAGCAGCCGGTGCCGGGCGGGTGCGGCGGTGCCGAGCAGGGGCAGTTCGCCGGTGGAGGTGGTCAGCAGCGGGCGGGTGCCGGGTCCGGCCGGGCCGTGCAGCAGCAGATGGAGGCGGGGTGCGGTGAGGCGGGCGAGGACCTCGGTGTCGCGCAGCGGGCCGGAGCCGTCCCGGGCGGCGGTACGCAGGACGCCCTGCGGGGTGGTGCCGGGGGCGTGCCGCAGGGCGCCGATCCGCAGCCAGCCCTCCTGTTCGTACGGTCTGAGGGCCTGGGCGAACCAGGCGGCCTGCTCGCGGCCGACCATGCCGTACTGGTCGTCGAGCCGGTGGCTGTACGCCATGGAGGAGTTGAGGCCGGCGACGACGGTGTGCAGTTCGGGCACCGGGAAGAGGGTCCAGGGCTGGTCGCTGTCGAAGACGACGTCGAGCCCCTGGTAGAGCTCCTGGAAGACGCGGGCGAAGTGGCGCCACTTGGGCCAGTAGGGCGGCCGGGGCGGCATCTCGTCGGCCTCGCAGGTGCTGAAGTAGGCGCGGCAGGCGGCCTGGTTGACGTCGTGGCCGCCGGGGACGAGGGCCACGCGGTGCGGTTCGAGGCCGAGCAGGGCGCGCAGTCCGGTGAGGAAGGCGAGCGCCTGGTCGAACTCGCGGGGGCTGCCGGAGGCGGTGAGGTCGCCGGTGACGACCAGCAGGTCCGGGGAGGGCGCCCCGGAGTCGGTGAGCTCGACGAGGTCGCCCCAGATCGCCGCCTGGAGTTCGGCCGGGTCCTGGCCGCGTCCGAAGGCGGGTCCGGCCAGGTGCAGCACGGTGACCGCCTCGCGGAGGGCGGGGTCGGCGCCGGTGCGGGGGTAGGCGGGCGGGGCGGGAGGTCGGCGGCGGCCGGCCCAGCCGAGACCGCCGAGGGGGCGGGGTGGTGGGGGTGCGACGGGCACGGCCGGTGCGGGCGGCACGGGCCGGCCCTCGCCGGGGTAGCCGGGCCGCAGACTGGGGCGGGCCCGGCCGTCGAGGGCCTGCCGGACCCGGGTGAGCAGCAGGTCGCGGGCGGCGGCCGGATCGGTCACCGGGACGAGGTCGACGTAGGTGATGGTGGCGAGGAGCCCTTCGACGGGGATGTCCTCGACGCGGACGGTGATCAGCCGCCGCTCGGGCACGTCCGGGTCGGCGCGCAGGGCGGCCTGCCACTCCATCCGGCCGTACCGCGACCGCTCGTAGTTCCGCGACAGTACGGCGATGACGGCCGCGGACTCGCTCACCCCGCGGTCCATGAAGTCGACGAAGTTGGTGCCCGGCACGAAGTCCCAGGCCTGCAGGACGGTCCGGTAGCCGGCCTCCTCCAGGGTCCAGGCGATCCAGGACGCCCAGCGCTCGTCGGCCGGCGAGTAACTGACGAAGAAGTCCAACGGCCCGGTGCTACCGGTCATCTGACGGTCCCCCATGTATTCATGATGCAATGGACGAGCGCCGTTTTGGACTGATTTCGCGCCAACCCCCTGGTCACGTGGGAGCACAACTGTGCGACCCTTCCCCCGTGTCTGTCATACGGCGTCTGCATGTACTGGACCGGGTGGCGATCGCCCTGCTCGCGACCGGACTGCTGTGCGTGGCCTCGGGGCTGCTGCCGGCCGCGGACGCGGGGGACGCGATGCGCCGGATCGCGCCGCTGCTGGCGTTCCTCGCCACGGTGATCGTGCTGGCCGAACTGACCAGCCGGGCCGAGGTGTTCGACGTGGTGGCGGCGCGGGTGGCCCGGGCGGGCCGGGGCAGCTACCCCCTGCTCTTCCTCCTCTGCGTGGCCTTCGCGTCGATCACGACGATCTCGCTGAACCTGGACACCACGGCGGTGCTCCTGACGCCCGTGATGCTGGCGATGGCCGGCCGGGTCGGCATCGCGGCGGTGCCGCTGGCGATGACGACGGTGTGGCTGGCCAACACGGCGAGCCTGCTGCTGCCCGTCTCCAATCTGACGAACCTGCTGGCGGCGGACCGGGTGGCGCTGTCCTCCCTGGGCCTGGCCGGGCGGATGTGGGCCCCGCAGCTGGCGGCGATCGCCGTGACGATGGCCTGCCTGTGGGGCTTCTACTGGCGCCGGGACAGCAGGACGGCCACGCCGTCGGCACCGGCCGACGCGGCCCGGGTCGACGCGGGACAGGCCGACGGGACGCGGGGCGCGGCGCGGCGGGCGGGTGGCACGGAGGGCGGCGCGGAGAGGGGCCTGCGGTATGTGCCGCCCGGGGTGCACCGGCCCGGTGATCCCGTCGTGTTCCGGGCCTGTGCGCTGGCGTGCGCGGGTTTTCTGCTGGCCATCCTGGTCGCGGACGTGGAGCTGTGGGTGGCGTCGGCGACGGCCGCCGCGGTGGCCGTCGTGGCGTTCGCGGCGCGGGAGCGGAAGGCGTTGCGCTGGTCGCTGGTGCCGTGGCGGCTGCTGGTGATGGTGCCGGGGATGTTCCTGGTGGTGGAGACGGTCAACGCGCACGGGCTGCACGCGCTGCTGTCCTCCGCGGTCGGCCATGAAGGCGGCATCCTGGGCCAGTTCCGTGCCGCGGCGATGGGCGCCGGGCTGTCCAACGTCCTGAACAACCTGCCCGTCTATCTGGCGGGCGAGGGCGCGGTCCCGGTGGGCAACCACGACCAGCTCCTGGCCCTGCTGATCGGCACCAACGCGGGCCCGGTCATCACTCCGTGGGCCTCCCTGGCGACCCTGCTCTGGTACGAGCGGTGTGTCGCGTACGGCGTACGGGTGCCGGTGGCCCGGCTGATGGGCACGGGCGCGGTGCTGGCGGTCAGCGCGGTCGGGGCGTCGGTGACGGCGCTGGCGCTGACCCGGTGACCGCGGTGGGCGCGGCGGGCGCGGCGGCGGTGGCCGTGGCGGCGGTGGCCACCAGGTCCAGCAGCCCGGGCAGCAGCTCGGGGCGGGCGGCGACGAAGGAGCGGTCCGTGTCGGGGCCGGTGAAGGACGCCGGGAAGTCGCGGCCGTCCAGGTGGCACAGGGTCACCCCGGCCTCGCGGGCGAGCAGCGCGCCGGCCGGGAGGTCGATCGCCTCGGCGCGGTAGCCGACGAAGCCGTCGATGTCACCGCGGGCGAGCATGGCCCAGGCGACCAGGGGCGCCCAGAGCTGGAGCAGTCGGCGCGAGCGCAGTTCGAGGGTGTGGCGCAGGGCGCGGGCGGCGGGGTCGTCGCGGCGGACCGCGTGCCCCTGGGTCCAGGCGAGGAGCGGTCCGGCGGGTGCGGCCGGGCGGCGGACGGGGGCGAGCCTGCCGTCCGGGCCGTGGGTGCCGGCCCCGTGGACGGCCGACCAGGTCCGGCCGGTGAGCGGCTCGTGCACCACGCCGACCCGGGGCAGCGCGTCGACGCAGAGCGCGATGCCGACGACGTAGACGGGCAGCCCGATCACCACGTTGTTGCTGCCGTCGAGGGGGTCCACGAGCCAGGTCCGGCCGCCTGCGTCCCCGGCCCCCGTGTCACCGGACTCCTCCGCGAGGATCCGGTCGTGCGGGAAGTCCTCCCGGATCCGGTCCGTCACCAGTCGTTCGGCCAGCAGGTCCAGGTCGGTGACGACGTCACCGCCGCCGCCCTTGGGCCGGGCCGTGAAGCCGCCCGGGAAGCGCGAGCGCAGCAGGGCGCCCGCGGCCTCGGCGGCCGCCACCGCCGTACGGCATTCGGGGCCGAGGTCAGCCGGCACACGGGGGTTCGGGCTCATGGATCCTCCTGAGCGCGGCCTGGGCGATCCGGGCGGTCTGGGCCGCGTCGCACATCCTGCGGACCACCCGGTGACCCGGTGCCCGCAGCGGGCCCAGGGAGAGGTCCGCCCGGCCGGGCAGGGTCCGGCCCAGCACCAGCGTGGCGGTCGGACGGCCGTCCGGGACCACGGTGGTGTGGAACTCCCCCGCCGGGAGGGCGTAGGTCTGGCCCCGGTAGCTGGTCTGGCGGGGACCCGGCACACAGCGCACGAGCCGTCTGGTGGGCCGCAGTTCGTCCACGCCGGTGGGGCGGCTGAGCACCTCGAAGACCCGGTGGGTGGGTTCCGCGGCCCCGTCGGCCACCCCCATCCGCCGGTTGTCCAGGCGGCCGTACAGCACGGTGCTGATCAAGTCCCAGCTGTGCGAGTGCACCTGGTGATCGGTCAGGATCGGGTCCGTCGGTCCGAAGACGTGGACGCAGACGCCGTCGGCTCCCTCCCGCAGGACGGGCAGACAGACGAACCCCAGTGGATGGCGCACCGCGCGCAGCACGCGGTGGCCGTTCACGACCTGTTGCAGTTCCGATGCGGCGTGCCGCACCAGCTCGGCGGACTCACCCCGCCGGGCGGCCCGTTCCAGGGCCGGGTAGTCCATGGTCGCCCCCCAGGGCCGGAGTCGGACGCGCTCAGCTGCGGTAGGGGTCCTCGGCGTGCAGTGCCTTGTCGACGATCTCGCCGACGTCGCGGTCGGTGAAGCTGGTCGGCAGGGGCACCCCGAGCCGGTCCATCAGGCGTCTGACCTCGTCGACGGTGGGCTCGTCGCTCAGCTCGCAGGCCTCCCGCAGATCGAGCTTGAGGCCCTGCTCGCGGCTCTGGTGCAACTCGGTGACGTAGTAGTCGTACAGCGGCCGGTCCCGTTGCACGCAGAGGCTGACGCGGCGCGGGTCGTCCTGGGTGATGATCAGGCAGCTGTCGGAGAGGTCGAAGCGCAGGGCGGGGGCCACGGAGTTCAGGTGCACGTCGATCTCCAGGGTGTCCAGCCGCTGCCGGTGCCAGACGGCGGCCAGGACGGTGGCGTACGACTCCTTGCGGGTGCGTTCGGTGGTCCAGCCGCCCGCGTCGTCGTGGCCGAAGGTGCGGCGGAAGCGGGCGTAGGCCTCGCAGACCCGGGCGTCGGCCGGGTTGACGATGTCGATCTTCATGCTGAGGGCGCGGCGCTGGCGCTGGGCCTCCAGGACGCACTGGGGGAGGGTGACGGCCCGCAGATAGGTGCCGGTGCCGCCCTTGAACACCCAGCGGGTGGTGGAGCGGCGGGCCTGTTCGTGGGCGAGGGTGACCTCGGGTCCGGCCAGGGAGCGCACCATGGCCAGGTCCTCGATGGCCCGGCCGGTCGCGGCGGTGGCGGCGCGGATGTCGGCCATCCGCCGCCGGCGCTCGGTCAGCGAGCCGTACACGAGGGAGGCCAGCACGAGCAGGATGGATCCGGTGACGACGTTGTTGTCCCGGTCGAAGGCCTGGCCGGTGATGTCCAGCAGACCGACGGTCAGGGCGACCCCGATGGCGACGACCCCGTCCGCGTTGCGGACGGCCCAGGCGATCGAGTCCTCCAGCCGGCGTCCCGGCGGCTGCGGTTGGCTGCGCGACACGTCCCCCACCCTCCCCCGACGGCGACTTCCAGGGTAGGAGCAGGGACCGGTCCACGGCTACGGCGTGTGAATCGGCCTCAACGGCGCGTACTCGCCGCCGAGGGCACGCTGGACGGCGCCTCGGCGCGGGTCGGGCGGGCGGTGTCGACGGCGGAGGTGGCGTCCTCGGCCTCGCGGGGGTGGGAGGTCCGGGACGCCTTGGACGGGGTGGGGGTGTCCGGGCGGTCGGAGGCCGAGGCGTCCGGGGCGAGAGAGGGGACGGGGCTGGCCGACGGGTCCGGTCGGGTGGAGGGGCTGACCGCCGGGGCCGGGCCCAGCGGGACGACCGGGCGGGCGGGGGTGTCGGGCGTGGCCGGCCGCAGCGGCAGCAGGACGGCGAGCGCGGCGACGGCGCAGGTGGCGCCGACCCCGGCGGCGGTGCGCAGCAGCCGGCGGCGGGACGCGCCGCGGCGGATCTCCTCGTAGTGGCCGGGCGGCGGGGCGAGATGGCCCGCGGCGGGGCGCAGGATGACGGTGAGCGGGTCGTCGGGGTCGGGGCGCTCGAGGTCCGGGCCGTCGTCGAAGTCGTCAGTGGGTGTGATCAAGGCTTCTCCTCAAGTGGGCGCGGAGCAGTTCGCGGGCCGCGTGCAGGTCGGCCTTGACGGTTCCTTCCTTGCGCCCGGTCAGCACGGACACCTCCCGGATCGGCATGTCAGCGTAGTAGTGCAGCAGGATCGGCACGCGCAGCCGGTCCGGCAGCGACTGCACGAGCAGCCGGACCGAGGGGTCGTCCGGTTCGGCGGGCGGGACCACCGCGGCCTCGGCGGTGGCCCGGCGCACGGCGCGGCGTTCCCGCTCCAGCTTGCGCCAGTGGTCGCGGACCAGGTTGGCGGCGGTGACGTAGAGGAAGCCCTGGGGTTCCGCGACGGACGTCCAGCGGGCCCAGAGCCGGGTGAAGGCCTCCGAGGCGATCTCGTGGGCGGTCCCGTCGTCGTCGACGAGCCGGCGGCACCAGCCGGCGAGGCGGGGGTAGAGGGCGGCGAACAGGTCGGACGCCGCCCTCTCGCGCTCCCGGGAGCGGGCGGGCCGTTTCAACGTTCTCCCGCGGAGGTGTGGGTGGAGTCCGAGGTCAGCGCGGCGAAGACGATCACGTTGTCGCGGTAGCCGTCCCCGCTGCGGGGACCGCCGCAGGTGATGAGACGCAACTGAGGCCGGTCCACGTTCCCGTAGACGTCCTCGGTCGGGAACCGCGCCTTGTCGACGGTCCGTACCTCGGTGACGGCGAACTCGGCCGTCGTGCCGTTCCCCAGGCGCGCCGCGATCCGGTCGCCCCGGTGCAGCCGGTCCAGGTGCCGGAAGACACCGTCGCCGTACTCGCCGACGGTGACATGACCGAGGATCACCGACGGCCCGGTCTGGCCCGGCGTCGGCGAGTGCCCGTACCAGCCCGCCCGGTCGTGCGCCTCGACCGGCGGCACCTCCACGGTGCCGTCGGCCCGCAGTCCCAGCCGCATCAGCGGGGTGTCGACCCCGATCGCCGGGATGCGCAGGGCGACCGGCGCCGAGCGCGCCAGGGGGCGCGCGGCCTGGGCGGTGCGGGTCGGGGAGGCCGAGGGCGTGCGGGGGACGGCGGAGGTGCCGGCCCCGTCGGTGGTGCGGCCGGCCGGACCGCCGCAGCCCGTCAGCACGACGGTGAGGGCCGCGGCGGCCAGGGCGCGCCTGGAGAGCGGGCTCATGCGCCGGTCGCCCTCCGGCGCCGTACGACGAGGAAGCCCGCGCCGGCCGCGGCGAACACGGCGGCGGCCGCACCGCCGCCGATCAGCGTGCCGTGGCCCCCGTCGGCCTCCGCGACGCCGGTGTCGGCGGCGCCCCTGGGCACGACGCCGACCTGGCCGGGTGCGGCCGAGGGGGCTTTGGTAGCTTCCCGGGCGGGACCGCTGTGACCGGTGTCATGGGCGTCCTCGGTGGGCGAGGCAACGGGGCTGTCGGTCGCCGCGGGGCTGTCGGTCCCTGTGGGGCTGGGGACCGCGGACGGCGCCGCGTCGGCGAAGGCCGGGGAGGCGCCCGCCAGGAGTGCGGTGCCGAGGGCCAGGGCGGCGGCGCCCGTTCGGGACATGAGTCGCATCTGTCGCTCTCTTTCGTCGGTGCGTGGTGACCGAGCGGAGAGACGAGGCGGCCCGGACCCGGGTTGTAAAGAACTGGCAAAGCGGGAAATGCTGTCCCCTTCCGAGGGATGAGAGGGAAGTTCGATGAACGCTCGTTCGGTACGCGGTGCGGTGGCGGTGGCCGCCTCCCTGTGCGCGCTGGTCGCGCTCTCCGCGTGCACCGTCCGGCCCGACACCGGCGCCGAGGACGTGAGCGGCGCGCCCGCCCAGGCGAAGAACCTGAAGGTCGGCTGGTCGACGACCTCGCTGACGACCGCGTGGATGCGCCAGACGCTGGCGACGCTCCAGGGGGACGTCGACCGGCTGCGATCGGCGGGCAAAGTGGGCTCGTTCCAGGCCTTCGACGCGGACGGCGACACCCCACGCCAGATCGCGCAGATCCGGGCCATGATCCGGCAGACGTACGACGTGATCCTGGTCGACGCCGGTTCGCCGACCGCGCTCGACCCGGTGCTGGAGGAGGCCGTCGCCTCCGGTATCACCGTGGTCGCCTTCGACGCGCTGCCGACCAGCCCCGTGGTCCTCAAGGTGGGCACCGACCGGTGGGCCTGGGGCTCGATGCTGGCCCAGTGGCTGGTGGACGCGGTCGGCGGCCGGGGCGACATCATCGCGATGACCGGCCCCGCCGCGACCGCGGGCGACGACGAGCGGTGGGCGGGGGCCGCCGCCGTCTTCGCACGCCACCCGGGGATCAGGGTCGTGAAGACCGTGCACAGCCCGTACTCCGCGGCCCCCGCCGCTCGGGCCTTCGCCTCGGCGTACGCCGAACACCCGGACATCCGGGGCGTCTTCGCGCTGGGCGGGACGCTGTCGGCGGCCGCGCTGCGGACGCTGGCCGGGGAGGGCGGCAGGCTCGTCCCGGTCGCCGGCGAGAACTACAACGGCTTCCTGAAGCTGTGGCGGAGCAAGCGGGCGGAAGGATTCTCCGCGCGGGCCACGGCGCAGCCCGCCTATCTCTCGGTGGTCGCCCTGGAGGCGGCCGTCGCCCAGCGCGAGGGGGTCAAGGTGCCCGCGGCCATCGACGTCCCGCTCCCCGAGATCACCGACGACAACCTCGACGCGTACGCGGAGCCCGGCGCGCCCGACGACACCTACCCCGTCGACGCCCTCCCGCAGGCCCGGATCGACCAGCTGATCGGCCGGTCGACGGGGCCGGCCCAGGGGTGAGTCGTGGGGGGATCGGGGGCGGGCCGAGGGGGTCGTGGCGAACCTGTAAGCGTTTTCTGAAGCACCTTGCGGGCGCCTCCCCCGTGCCGTAAGCACGTGCATCATGAACCTGTTCAACCGTGCTGCGTTCCGGCGCCGCCCGGCACCCCCCATGCCTCCCCAACTCCCCTACCAGACAAGGCCGTTAACCCGGATCGGCAGACCGGCGCCCGACCCCCGGCTGGCCGCGCTGACCGGCGAGTGGATGATCGACCCGGCGCACAGCCGGATCGGGTTCTCCGTGCGCCACGCCCTGGTGACGACCGTGCGCGGCGCCTTCGCCGAGTACCGCAGCCGCCTGTGGTTCGACGGACGCGACCCGGCCCGCTCCCACGCGGAGATCGTGCTGTCCACGGCGTCCGTCCGGACCGGTGTGGACCAGCGCGACGCCCATCTGACCGGGCGTGACTTCCTGGACGCCGCGGCCCACCCGCGGATGCGCTTCGTCAGTACGGCGGTCCGGCTCACGGGTGCCGACGTCTACCGCATGAGCGGCGACCTCACCATCAAGGGCACCACCGGCCCCGTCGAGTTGGAGCTGGCCTACCTGGGCCATGTCGTCGACGCCTTCGGCGACGAGCGGGTCGGCTTCGACGGGACGACGACCATCAACCGGTCCGAGTGGGGACTGACGTACAACCAGCGGCTGGCCCAGGGCGGCGCCATGGTGAGCGAGAAGGTGCGGCTCCAGTTCGACATCGCCGCCCTCCGCACGCTCCCCGTCGACTGAAGGACGCACGGGAGGCCGACGGCGTGGAGGCGGCCTGAGGAGCCGGCCGCAGGGGCCGGGCCGCTCGGGAGCCGCCGACGGACCGGGCCACTCGGGAGCCGTCGACCGACCGTGGCGCTCAGGAGCCGCCGACAGACCGGGCCACTCAGGAGCCGCCGACGGACCGGGCCAGCGCGTCGGCCGCCGCCGTGAGCTCCGCGTGGATCGCGCGCTCGTGCGGCCGCAGGTCCTGCTGTCTGCCGACCACGGACACCGCGGCCCGGATGTGTCCGCCCCCGTCCCGCACCGGCACGGCGTACTCGGTGACGCCGTGCTCGAACTCGCCGTGGGCCGCGACGACCCCCCGCAGCCGGTCGCGGTCGCCCGCGGCGACGAGTTCGGCGACCGAACGGGCGGCGTTGGGGCCGCCGACGCCGATCAGCTCGTAGTCGTCGAGGAGCGCGGTGAGGTCCTCGGCGGTGTGGTCGAGGAGGAGCGCGCGGCCCGCTCCGGTGCACCAGCACGGGGTGACCAGACTCGCCCGGCCGAGCCAGTCCGGCGCGGTGCCCGCGGCGGACTCCGACCGCAGCAGCCGTACCTGCACCCCGTCGCGGACCGAGAGCCGCGCGCCGGCGCCGTACGCGACCGCGAGCCGGCGCAGGACGGGACGGCTGCGCCGCAGCAGCCCCGGGTGCAGGGACGCGGCCACCGCGAAGAACGACTCGCCGGCCCGCAGCGTCGCGTCCTCACCGCGTTCCAGGAAGCCCCGGTCGCAGAGGTCCTGGGTGGTGCGGGAGGCCTTGCTGCGCTCGACGCCGACCTCGTCGGCGAGCCGGCTGACGTTGAAGCCGCCGCGGCCGGACGTCTCCCGGTCCAGCACCGCGCTCACCATCCGCAGGGCCATGCGCAGGGAGGAGGCCGTGGTCGGACCCTGGGGCCGACCGGGCGCGGGGCCGTTGGTCGTCACCTCGGCACTATAGCCAGCCGCCCCGGCGCGGCGACGGGGCGAGGCCGCAGGACGAACGCCCGGCGGCCCGAGCACATCGGCAGCCCTCCCGGGCGGATCGGCAGGGCCGCACTGACACCCCGCGCCCCGAGGCTGAGCGTGTCCCCGCCGGTGGCCCGACCGGCGGACACGAGAGGGAGAGGAAGGTGACGTCCCGATGGCCCGTTACGACATCGCGCTCATCGGATTCGGCGGGGTGAACCGCGCGCTCGCCGAGCTGATCGCCGCACGCTCGGACACCCTGGAGGCCGAACTCGGCTTCGCCCTGCGGGTGGTGGCCATCACCGACCTGCGGGCCGGATCGCTGGTGCGGACCGACGGCGACGGCATCGCGCTGGCCCCGCTGCTCGCGGCCGCCCCGGGCGAGCTGGACTTCTCCGGCCTGCCGGGAGGCAGCCCGCTGCCGCGCAACGAGTGGGTGATCCGCGAGGTGCCCGCCGACATCGTCGCGGAGGCCACCTTCACCAACCCCACGGACGGCGAGCCCGCCCTGTCCCACGTGCGGTGGGCCATCGAGGCCGGCAAACACGTGTGCACCACCAACAAGGGGCCCGTCGCGCTGCACGGTCCCGCGCTGAAGGAGCTGGCGCGGCAGGCCGGGGTGTCCTTCGAGTTCGAGGGGACGGTGATGTCGGGGACGCCGGTCCTGCGCACCGCGCGCCGGATGTTCGGCGGCCTGGCCGTGAACGGCTTCGAGGGCATCATGAACGGCACCTCCAACTACGTCCTCGGCCGGCTGGAGTCCGGTCTGTCCTTCGCGGACGCCGTCGCCGAGGCCCAGACGCTGGGGTACGCCGAGGCCGACCCGACGGCCGACGTCGAGGGGTACGACGTCCAGCTGAAGGTCATGATCCTCGCGCACGAGGTGCTGGGCGCCGAGCTGACCCGCGCGGACGTGCCGTGCGCCGGGATCTCCGCTCTCACCGCCGAGGACGTCCGGCGGGCCGCCGCCGAGGGGCTGCGCTGGAAGCTGATCGGTTCCGCCGAGCGGCACGCCGACGGCACCGTCACCGCCCGGGTCGCGCCGGTCGCGCTGCCCGCCGAGCACCCGCTGGCCGGGGTCTCGGGCCCCACCAACGCCCTCGCCTTCCACACCGACCTGCTGGGCACCGTCACGGTCGGCGGGCCCGGCGCCGGCCGCACCGAGACGGCGTACGCCCTGCTCTCCGACGTCATCGGCATCCACGACCGGGCCGTCTCCGGCACCGGCATCCTCCAGGAGGCCCACCGTGGCTGAGACCACCGTGGACACGGCCCCGCTGCCGGTCGGCGAGGGCATGTCCCCCGTGCGCAGCCCCTACGACGGCGAGACCATCGGCTCCGTCTGCCTCACCTCGGCGGACGCCGTGGACGAGGTCCTGCGCCGGGCCCGCAGGGGCCGCACGACGGCCCGGACGCTGTCCCGCGCCGCCCGGGGCGCCGTCCTGGACGGCGCCGCCCGCCTCATCGAGGAGCGCGCGGAGTCCTTCGCCCGGCTGATCGTCTCCGAGGCCGGCAAGACGATCGTCCAGGCCCGCAAGGAGACCGGGCGCGCGGTGAACACCCTGCGGCTGTCGGCGGCCGAGGCGCGGCGCAACGCGGGTGAGGTCGTGCCGTTCGACGCGTACGCCGGTTCGGAGGGCCGCTCGGGCTGGTTCACCCGGGAACCGCTCGGGATCATCGCGGCCGTCACTCCGTACAACGACCCGCTGAACCTGGTCGCGCACAAACTCGGGCCGGCGATCGCGGGCGGCAACGCGGTGGTGCTGAAACCGTCCCTGCTCACCCCGCTGTCCGCGCTGCGGCTGGTCGACACGCTCGTCGAGGCCGGGCTGCCGGAGGAGGTGGTGACCGTCGTCAACGGCGGCGCCGAGCTGGGGGCGGCCCTGGTCGCCGCGCCGGACGTGCGCATGGTCTCGTTCACCGGCGGCTTCCGCACCGGCGAGGCCATCGCGCGCTCGGCCGGGCTGAAGAAGCTCGCCATGGACCTCGGCGGCAACGCGCCGGTCGTCGTCCTGGCCGACGCCGACCTGGACGCGGCCGTGGAGGCCTGTGTCTCCGGGGCGTTCTGGGCGGCCGGGCAGAACTGCATCGGCACCCAGCGCATCCTGGTCGAGCGGGGCGTGTACGAGGCCTTCCGGGACGCGTTCGTCGCCCGCACCCGGCTGCTGCGCACGGGTGACCCGGCGGACGAGCGCACCGATGTCGGCCCGCTGATCAGCGAGCCGGCGGCGGTCGCGGCCGAGACCACGGTCGCCGCGGCGCTGGCGGACGGGGCGCGGCTGCTGTGCGGGCACGAGCGCGACGGTGCCCTGTACCCGCCGACCGTGCTGGAGGACGTGCCGGGCACGGCGGCCGTCTGGCGGGACGAGGCGTTCGCGCCGGTCGTCGTGCTCCAGGCCGTCGACTCCTTCGAGGAGGCGATCGAGCGGGCCAACGAGATCGACTTCAGCCTGCACGCGGGGATCTTCACCTCGTCCCTGGACCGGGCCATGGCGGCGGCGCGTCGGCTGGAGGCGGGGGGCGTGATGGTCAACGACTCCTCCGACTACCGCTTCGACGCGATGCCGTTCGGCGGTTCCAAGTACGGCAGCATGGGCCGCGAGGGCGTGCGCTTCGCGTACGAGGAGATGACCCAGCCGAAGGTCGTCTGCCTCAACGGGGCCGGGACGTGAGCGGATCCGGCGCCTTCCGGACCGCGTCCGACTCCCTCGGGGAGGTGCGCGTGCCGGCCGAGGCGTACGGGGGCGCGCACACCGCGGACGCGGCGGTCGGCGCGGTGACCGCGCCGGCGCCGGGCATCATGCACGAGGCCGCGTCGGCCGTGGCGCGGGAGGCCCTGGCGACCGGGGCCGGCGTGCTGGAGGTCGTCACCCGGCGCGGGCGGCTCGGCCCCGGGACCCCGCGGGCCCTCATGGCCGCCGCCGGCTGACCACCCGGGACAGTGCCAGCGCTGTCACCGTGTCCCGTACACCGGGCATCTGGGCGATCTGCTCCCAGATGCCCTGTACGCGTTCCAGGGACGCCGCCTCCACACTGACCAGCAGGTCGAACTGGCCGCTGAGGACGTCGCAGGAGACCACCTCGGGGATGCGCCGGAGCGCGGCGAGGACGTCTCCGCCGCGCATCCGGTCCTGGCGGTAGACCAGGACGTGCGCGGTCACCGTCGCGCGGTCGGGGCCGTCCGACGGGCGGACGATCGTGTAGCCGCAGATGTGCCCCTGCCGTTCCAGCCGCTCGACGCGCTGGCGCACGGCGTTGCGGGAGAGGCTCACCCGCTGGCCCAGTTCCGCGTGCGAGATACGGGCGTTGCGGGTGAGTTCGCTGATGATCTGCTCGTCGATGGTGTCCATGGCTGTCTCCTGACGTGATGACTCCCGACGGACGCTGAGCCCCGGCGGCCGAGGTGGCCGCCGGGGCTCAGCTGTGCGGGTCCGGGGCGGATCAGTCCTGCTGGTGCAGGGCGAAGACCCGCGCCGGGAAGCCCGAACCGCCCTGCGGCTTGGGCCAGGTGGCGACGATCAGCGCGCCGGCCTCGGGCACCCGGTCGAGGTGGGCCATCAGCTCGATCTGCCAGCGGTCCCGCTCCAGGACGTAGCTCTCCAGGCTGAAGTCACCGGCGGAGGTGGCGAGTCCGGGGTCGGTGTCGGTCTGCTCGTGGCCGATCGCGGTGACCCCGGCCTCCTCGAAGAGGTACCGCAGGACCTCGGCCGACCAGCCGGGGTAGTGGCTGACGCCCTGCTCGTCCTTGTTGGCCATCGCGGCCGGGTCGGGCCAGCGCCGGCCCCAGCCGGTGCGCAGCGCCACGAACGCCCCTTCCGGGACGCGCCCGTGGCGCGCCTCCCAGGCCGCCACGTCCTCCAGGGTCGGTACGGCGTCCGGGTCGGCGGCGACGCGCTCGGTGATGTCGAGGACGACCAGGGGCAGGATCATCTCGTCCACGGGGATCTCGTCGAGCGGGCGGGCCCCGGCCACGAAGTGCACGGGCGGGTCGACGTGGGTGCCCCACTGGCCGACGATCGTGTACAGGTGCACGTTGAAGCCGTCACCGCGGGACATGTCGAAGGGCATCTCCCGCTTCTCGTCCGGGAAGGCGGGGAAGTGCGGCTGGCCCGGGTGGAAGGCGTGGGTGAGGTCCGTCCGGACCGTCTTCGCGATCAGGTCCCGGTGCAGGGCCCACAGCGGGGGCTCGGTGGTGGTGAAGGTCATGGCTGTCCGTCCTCTTCGTGTCTACTCGGCTCGGTCGTGCGCGACGCTGTCCAGCAGGTCGATCAGGTGGGCGGGTGCGGTGACGGAGGCGACCGCGCCGGCCGACTCCGCCGGGCCGCCGTATCCCCACCGCACATGCACGGCGGGGATCCCCTCGGCGGCGGCGCTCTCGATGTCGTAGGCGCGGTCGCCGACCATGAGCGGCCGACGCACGTCCGCGCCGCGCGCCCGCAGCCGGGCCACGCACTCGCGGATGACCCGCCGCTTCGTCGTCCGGCCGGCCGCGTCGCAGACCCCGCAGACGGCCTGGAGCCGGGGCGCGAGGCCGAACCGGCGGGTCATCAGCTCGGCCTGGTCCTCCACCTTGGAGGTCGCGACACCCATCGGGAGCCCGCGCCGGGCCAGGGCGTCGAGCAGGTCGGGGATCCCGGCGTACGGCGTGGCGGCCGACGCCCCGCTGCGGGCGTACTCGGCGCGGTAGGCCGTGAGGGCCGCGCGCGCCGTGGGCTCGTCCAGGCCGACCACGTCACGGAAGCTGTCGTACATCGGCGGGCCGACGAGTGAGCGCAGGGCGCTCGCGTCGGGGACCGGGGCCCCCACGGACCGCAGCGCGTGGGCCGCGCTCGCGATCACGCCGGGGGCCGAGTCGAGCAGGGTGCCGTCGAGGTCGAGGAGCACGCAGGTGGGCGGCTTCACGCGGTGGCCCCCGGGGTACGGTGCCGGCCGAACCGCAGCCAGTGGTACAGGTAGCAGCCCGCCACGAACGGGACGCCGAAGTACAGGGCCGTGGCCTGGGCCGGGTCCAGCGCGATGCCGATGAGCGAGGCCAGGCACAGGGTGAGGGCGAGGAGCGGGACGACCGGGTGGAACGGGGTGCGGTAGGCGAGGGTCCGCGGATCACCGCCCTTGCGCAGGAAGGCCCGGCGGTGCATGAGCTGGGAGGCGGCGATGGACATCCACACGCCGACCGCGGCGAACCCGGCGATCGACACGAGGACGAGGTAGACCGTCTCGGGCGCGGTCACGCTGCTCACCAGGGAGGCCAGGCCGCCGAGCATGCTGAGCGAGAGCGCGGTCAGCGGGATGCCGCGGCGGCTGAGCCTGCGCAGCGCCTGCGGGGCCTGCTTCTCCTCCGCGAGGGAGAACAGCATGCGGGCGCAGGAGTACAGGCCGCTGTTGCCGGCCGAGAGGAGCGCCGTGATGATCACGAAGTTCATGACGTCGGCGGCGTAGGGGATGCCGACGGAGGAGAAGACGGTGACGAAGGGGCTCTCGTCCAGTCCGACCCTGTCGTACGGGATGGTGGCGGCGATCACCGCGATCGCGCCGACGAAGAAGACGAGCAGCCGGACGACGGTGACCCGCAGCGCCTTGGGGACGGCGGTGGCCGGGTCCTCGGTCTCACCGGCGGCGACACCGATCAGTTCCGAGCCGGAGAAGGCGTAGAACGCGGCCAGCACGGTGACGAGGACGCCGGAGAAGCCGTTGGGGAAGAGGCCGTCCGGGGTCCGGAAGTTCTCCAGCAGGAAGGGGTGCGAGCCGTCCGGGGCCATGGGGTGGAAGCCGAACAGGGCCGCGCCGCCGAGCACGATGAGGGCGACCACGGCGACCACCTTCACCAGGGAGAACCAGTACTCGGTCTCGCCGAAGACGCGGGCCGAGACGGCGTTCACGGCGAAGACGACGGCGGCGAGGACCACGCACCACACCCAGACGCCGACGGTGGGGAACCAGCGCTGCATGAGCAGCCCGCACGCGGTGAACTCGGAGCCGAGGGCGACGGCCCAGGTCAGCCAGTACAGCCAGGCGGTGGTGAAGCCGGTGGCGGGGCCGATCGAGCGGGAGGCGTAGATGTGGAAGGCGCCCGAGACGGGGTAGGCGACGGCGAGTTCGCCGAGGCAGGCCATCACCAGCCAGACGACGAAGGCACCCACCAGATAGGCGAGGACGGCGCCGAGGGGGCCGGCCTGGGAGACGGTGAACCCGGAGCTGAGGAAGAGTCCGGAGCCGATGACGCCGCCCATCGCGATCATCACGAGGTGCCGCGAGCGCATCGTACGGCGCAGCCCCTCGTCGGGCGGCCGGGAAGCGGAGTCGGCGGCGGCCGGTGGATTCTCCGGTACGGCTGAGACGGACATGGCGGTCTCCTCTGCGGAGCGGGGACGGGGGTGCGAGTGGGGTGTGGGGGGTGATCGGGAGGTCATGGCTGGGGGGTGGGGCCACTTTCGAGGGGGGTCGGAGCCGCGGTCGGCGGCATGGGGTCACGGTGTGCGGGCGCGGGGGCACGTGATGGGTGGGCGCGCGGGGGCTGTGGCCGTGGCCAGGGAGGGGGTGGGAGCGGGGGCGGGCGCGGGGGCGGGCGCGTCGGCGGGGTGTGCCGCAGGGGTGTGCCGGGTCGGTCAGGCGGGGGTGACCAGGTCCAGGGGGGCGGACAGTTCGACGACCGGGATCTCCCAGGGGTGGGCGTCGATGAGGCGGGCGAGGATCCGGGACAGCGCGTCGTCGTCCGTCGCGGCGTCGACGTGCGTCGTCACGGCGAGGGTCGAGGAGAGGAAGCGTCCGCCGACCGAGCCGAGGGCGGGCCGGGCGCCGGGCCGGACGGTGAAGCCCTCCGCGCCGAGGGCCACCTCGAAGACATCGCCGTAGACCCCGAAGTCCCCCAGCTCGGGCGTGGTCTCCAGGACCCGCAGCAGCGAGGCGAAGGACTCGTCCGCGCGCAGGACGTCGAGGTCGCCCCGCCCGCACGCGGCCAGCGTCACCGCCGCGACCGGCCAGTAGACCTTGACCGTCCGGACCGTCCGGCGCCGGACGCCCTCACGGGTCCCGCCCCCGGCGGAGCCCCGGTCCGGTCCGGCGGCTTCCGGCGTGATCGTCGTCGTAGCCATGCGCATGCGTCCCTCGGTGTTCGGCGGCGGCTGATGCAAGGATGCTAAGCGTGCATTAAATGCACGGCAAGATGCAGATGCTGCACGTTTCATGATCTCAAGCGAGGGGAGCGGTACAGTGCGCACGTGGACTCGACCGTGGTGAAGGGCCTGGAGGCCCTGTCGGCGCTCGCCCGGGGGACGGCCGAGGGCCTGCGGCACGGCTCCGCCGCGTCCGTCGCGGAACTGGCCCGCCGGATGGGCCGCGACCGCAGCCAGCTCTCCCGTACCGTGACCGCGATGACCGCGGAGGAGTTCGTCACCCGTGACGACGTCTCGGGCGGTGTCACCCCGCACTGGCGGCTCTACGCGACGGCCCGCGATCTCACCGCACACCGGCTGCGCACCGACGGGCTCACCGCGCTGGAGGGCATGGCCAACGAGACCGGCGAGAGCTGCTACCTGGGCGTCCTGGTCGGCGACACCACCGTGACCATCGCCGAACGGGTGCCCCCAGGCAGCCGGCAGCTCGGCTCGTGGATCGGCCGCCCGTACCCGGCCTACTGCAGCGACTGCGGCCAGGCCCTGCTGAGCGACGCCGACGACGACGAGGTCGCCGCGGTCTTCGCGCGCACCGAGTTCGCGCCGCACGGCCCGAACACGCCCACGGGCCTGGACGACTTCCTGCGCCGGCTGGCCGTGACCCGGGAACGCGGCTACTCGATCGTCGACGAGGAGGCCGAACCGGGCCTGTACTCGGTCGCCGTACCGGTCCGCGACTTCACCGACGAGATCGTCGCGGCCGTCCAGGTCGTCGGACCGCGCCACCGCCTGGAACCGAGGACGCGGGAGTGCGTGACGGCGGCCCTGCGCTGGAGCCGCCGGCTGGAGAGGGCGCTGCGCGGCGCCTGAGCGTCCGGCTCGGGGCGCGCGCGAGGATCAGGCAGACGGTCACAGCCCCACGATCGCGTTCCAGCGCCGGGTGAACTCCAGCCGTTCCGTGGAGGTGATGTCGCGGGCGACGGCGAGGCGGGCGCGCATCTCCCGGTCGGGGAAGATCAGCGGGTTGGCGGCGAGGGCGGCCGTCTCCTCGTCGCCCGAGTCGGCGAGGACCGCCTGGGCGGCGGGGACGGGGCAGACGTAGGTGACCCGGGCCGCGAGTTCGGCGGCGACCTCGGGTCCGTAGGAGTAGTCGCGAGCCGCTCGGCGTTGGTCTTGTGGCGGGCGAGGTCGGGGATCATCAGGGAGTCCGACCAGGTGTAGTCGTTGCCGGTGACACGGCGGATGTGGCCGTTTTCGACCTGCCGCTCCACCTGCGCGCACACCGTGCGGAAGTCGTCGGCCGTCCACCGGGTGATGTCGACGCCGTTGCCCTGCATCAGCAGCGCGACGGCCTCGTCCAGCCCGGAGAGGAGGGTGACCCGGCCCTTGAGGTCGCTCGCCCACAGGTCGGCGACGGCCCGGATGTCGCGGCCGAGCCCACGCCGGTTGTAGGCGATGCCGGTGATGCCCGACTGATGGGGCACGCTGTACGTGCGGCCCGGGTCGAAGGCGGGGGAACGCAGCAGCGGGTCCAGGTACTCGGCCACGTGCGACCGGCTGACGGTCGCGGTCCATCTCCTGGACCCAGCCCAGCCGTACGAACCGTGCGCACATCCAGTCGCTGACGACGATCAGGTCCCGGCCGGTCTGCTGACGGTTCATCAGCGAGGGCCCCGCAGCCGGCGAGGGCGCCGAGCGCGGCGGCGGAGCCGAGGGAACGCAGCAGGGAGCGGCGGGAGGGGAGGGGCGTACGCGCGGCACGCCCCTCCCGGCGGCGGCCCGCCGACTACGCGTCCAGCGACGTCATCACGTGCTTGATCCGCGTGTAGTCGTCGAAGCCGTATCCCGAGAGGTCCTTGCCGTAGCCGGACTTCTTGAAGCCGCCGTGCGGCATCTCCGCGACCAGCGGGATGTGGGTGTTGATCCACACACAGCCGAAGTCGAGCTTCTTGGACATGCGCATCGCGCGGCCGTGGTCCCTGGTCCACACCGAGGAGGCGAGGGCGTACTCGACGCCGTTGGCCCAGGTCACCGCCTGCTCCTCGTCGTTGAAGGACTGGACGGTGATGACCGGCCCGAAGACCTCCTTCTGGATGATCTCGTCGTCCTGCTTCAGCCCGGAGACCACGGTCGGCGCGTAGAAGTAGCCCTTGTCGCCGACCTGGTGGCCGCCGGCCTCCACCTTGGCGTGCGCGGGCAGCCGCTCGATGAACCCGGAGACCTGCCGGAGCTGGTTGGGGTTGTTCAGGGGGCCGAACAGCACGTCCTCGTCGTCCGGCTGCCCGGTCTTCGTCTCGGCCGCGGCCTTGGCGAGCGCGGCGACGAACTCGTCGTGGATCGACTCGTGGACGAGGACGCGGGTGGCCGCCGTACAGTCCTGGCCGGCGTTGAAGAAGCCCGCCACCGAGATGTCCTCGACGGCCTTCGGGATGTCGGTGTCCTCGAAGACGACGACCGGCGCCTTGCCGCCCAGCTCCAGGTGGACGCGCTTGACGTCCTTGGCCGCGGACTCGGCGACCGACATGCCGGCGCGCACCGATCCGGTGATGGAGGCCATCGCCGGGGTGGGGTGCTCGACCATCAGCCGGCCGGTGTCCCGGTCGCCCGTGATGACGTTGAAGACGCCCTTGGGCAGGATCGAGCCGAGGATCTCGGCGATCAGGACCGTGGAGGCGGGCGTGGTGTCCGAGGGCTTCAGGACGACCGTGTTGCCGGCCGCGATCGCCGGGGCGAACTTCCACACGGCCATCATCATCGGGTAGTTCCAGGGCGCGACCTGGGCGCAGACGCCGACCGGCTCACGGCGGACGATCGAGGTCATCCCGTCCATGTACTCACCCGCGCTGCGGCCCTCCAGCATCCGGGCCGCGCCCGCGAAGAAGCGGATCTGGTCGACCATCGGCGGGATCTCCTCGGAGCGGGTCAGCCCGATGGGCTTGCCCGTGTTCTCCACCTCGGCCGCGATCAGTTCCTCGGCACGCTCCTCGAAGGCGTCCGCGATCTTCAGCAGGGCCTTCTGCCGCTCCGACGGGGTGGTGTCGCGCCAGCCCGGGAAGGCCGCGGCCGCGGCGGCCATGGCGGCGTCCACGTCCGCGGGTCCGGACAGCGGCGCGGTCGCGTACGCCTCGCCCGTCGCCGGGTTGACCACTTCGGTGGTCCGTCCGTCGGCGGCGTCCCGGAACTCACCGTCGATGTAGTTGCGCAGGCGACGCAGCTCGGTGCTCACTGACCGGCCCTCCAAGTTCGGGTGTCCATTGACTGAGACACCCACAGTAATCCGCGCGCCCACGTTTTCAACACCCCCGATCCGGCAATGACTGCGGAATCCGCAGATCTCAGTGGCGTAAACAACGAATTTCATCGCCATGGCCTTGCGGAACTGTCGAGACGTCGTGCACAGTGTGGCCGTGGCCAGTCGAAGCGCAGAGCACAGGGACGGCGGGAGTTCCCGCGAGTCCAGGAACAGCACCCCGCACCTGGATGCCGTCAGCCTCGGCATCATCGAGCAGCTCCAGGAGGACGGCCGCCGGCCGTACGCCGCCATCGGCAAGGCCGTCGGCCTGTCCGAGGCGGCCGTGCGCCAGCGCGTGCAGAAGCTGCTCGACCAGGGCGTGATGCAGATCGTCGCCGTCACGGACCCGCTCACCGTGGGCTTCCGCCGGCAGGCGATGGTCGGACTGCACGTCGAGGGTGACGTGGAGTCCGTAGCGGAAGCGCTCACCGAGATGGCCGAGGTCGAGTACGTGGTGATGACCGCGGGCTCGTTCGACATCCTCGCCGAGATCGTCTGCGAGGACGACGACCACCTGCTGGACGTCATCAACAAACGCATCCGGGCCCTGCCCGGCGTGCGCTCCACCGAGAGCTTCGTCTACCTGAAGCTGAAGAAGCAGACCTACATGTGGGGAACCCGATAACCGTGACCGAGAAGGACCTCAGCCGCACCGCGTACGACCACTTGTGGATGCACTTCACCCGCATGTCCTCGTACGAGAACTCCCCCGTCCCGACCATCGTCCGGGGCGAGGGCACCCACATCTACGACGACAAGGGCAAGCGCTACCTGGACGGGCTCGCCGGCCTGTTCGTGGTCCAGGCCGGCCACGGCCGCACGGAGCTGGCCGAGACCGCCTTCAAGCAGGCGCAGGAACTGGCGTTCTTCCCGGTCTGGTCCTACGCCCACCCGAAGGCCGTCGAGCTGGCGGAGCGCCTCGCCCACCACGCGCCGGGCGACCTGAACAAGGTCTTCTTCACCACGGGTGGCGGCGAGGCCGTCGAGACCGCGTGGAAGCTGGCCAAGCAGTACTTCAAGCTCACGGGCAAGCCGACCAAGCACAAGGTCATCTCCCGCGCGGTGGCCTACCACGGCACCCCGCAGGGCGCCCTGTCCATCACCGGCCTGCCGGCCCTGAAGGCGCCCTTCGAGCCGCTCGTGCCCGGCGCCCACAAGGTGCCCAACACCAACATCTACCGCGCCCCGGTCTTCGGCGACGACCCCGAGGCCTTCGGCCGCTGGGCCGCCGACCAGATCGAGCAGCAGATCCTCTTCGAGGGCGCGGACACCGTCGCCGCGGTCTTCCTGGAGCCGGTGCAGAACGCGGGCGGCTGCTTCCCGCCCCCGCCCGGCTACTTCCAACGGGTCCGCGAGATCTGCGACCAGTACGACGTGCTGCTCGTCTCCGACGAGGTCATCTGCGCCTTCGGCCGGCTCGGCACGATGTTCGCCTGCGACAAGTTCGGCTACGTACCGGACATGATCACCTGCGCCAAGGGCATGACCTCCGGGTACTCCCCCATCGGCGCGTGCATCGTCTCCGACCGGCTCGCCGAGCCGTTCTACAAGGGCGACAACACCTTCCTGCACGGCTACACCTTCGGCGGCCACCCGGTGTCGGCGGCGGTCGGCCTCGCCAACCTCGACCTGTTCGAGCGCGAGGGGCTCAACCAGCACGTCCTCGACAACGAGTCCGCGTTCCGCGCCACCCTGGAGAAGCTGCACGACCTGCCCATCGTCGGCGACGTCCGCGGCAACGGCTTCTTCTACGGCATCGAACTGGTCAAGGACAAGGCGACCAAGGAGTCCTTCGACGCCGACGAGACCGAGCGCGTCCTGTACGGCTTCCTCTCCAAGGCCCTCTTCGAGAACGGCCTGTACTGCCGTGCCGACGACCGCGGCGACCCGGTCGTCCAGCTCGCCCCGCCGCTGATCTCGAACCAGGAGACCTTCGACGAGATCGAGCAGATCCTGCGCGCCACGCTGACGGAGGCCTGGACGAAGCTGTGATCAACTGACCCTGTGATCAACACCGGCCCCGGTGTCCGCCGTGCGAGTGAGAAACGGCGCACCGGGGCCGTGTGCTGTCCGCAAGCCCGCCGCCACCTCCTTAGCGTGCTCGTGACCGATCGGCCCTGCCTTCGTTCCCCGTTCGTTCCCCCGGACGGGGGATACCCAGGGAACTCACGGATCTGAACCGAGGTGTACGCCCATGGAGGCCCCGCCGGACAACGACGTGCTCTGGGCACGCTCGCTGCACTTCACGCACCGCGACGGATCACCGGCGCTCGGCGGGGTCTCGCTGGGTGTGCGGGAGGGCGAGATCCTCGCCGTCAGCGGGCCGCGCGGGAGCGGCAAGACGACCCTGCTGCACTGTCTGTCCGGCTTGCTGCCCGCCCAGCGCGGCGAGGTCTGGTTCAACAGCGTCCCCGTGCACACCATGGGCCCGATGGCGCGTGAGCGGCTGCGCCGCGACCGCTTCGGCTGGATCGACCCGGTCCCCGTGCTCGTCCCCGAGCTGAACGTGTGGGAGAACGCGGCCCTCCCCCTGATGCTGCGCGGCACCAGCCGCCGCCGGGCCAAGGCCGCCGCGCTGGAGTGGCTGGAGCGCCTCGACATCGGCCCGAAGGCGCGCAGCCGGCCGCACGAACTGACCCAGGCGGAACGCCAGCGCGTCTGCATCACCCGTGCGCTGGCCCCCGCCCCCTCCATCCTGTTCGCGGACGAACCGACGGCCCCGCTGCACCGCGCCGACCGCACACACGTCCTGCGCACCCTCACCACCGCCGCCCGCTCCCACGGCATCACGGTCGTCCTCGCCACCCACGACCCGGAAACCGCCTCCTTGGCCGACCGCCGCGTGACCCTGCTGGACGGCCGCCGGGTGACCACCCTTCACCTTCCCCCCTTCCCGAGCGACCGAGAGGCCGGGCCCGGCCGGGCGAAGCCGGAAGGCCCGGACGCGTCCGTGGGCCGGGGGGACCCGGCCGCTCCCGGTGAGCCGGACGCCGGGGCGGGGCCGGACGGCACCGGGCCGGCCCAGCACGGGCCGGCGGATCCGGAGCGAGCGGTGGGCGGGCCCGGGGCGTCGGACGGTCGGGGTGAGGCGGAAGGGCGGGGGGCCGCGTGCTCGCTCTCCGTCTGACCCGCAGCGCGCACCCCGCCGTACAGGCGCGCCGCCTCCTGGTCGCGGCGGCCTCGGCGGCCACCGGTTTCCTCCTCCTCTCCACGCTCGGACACGCCCTGACCCACCCCGAGGGCTCCCCGGGCTCCCTGCTCCGCCTCGCCTGGTGCGCGGTCCCCCTGGCCGCCACCGTCCACCTCGCCCTGGCGGTCGCCCGCACCGACCCCGGCACCCGCCCCCGCCCCGGTCTCGCGGCCATCGGCCTGGGCCCGGCCCGTCTGATGGCCGTCTCGGCGACCACGACGGCCCTGTCGACCCTGCTCGGCTCGATGCTGGCCCTCCTCGTCTTCCTCCACCTCCGGGGCGACCTCACCGGTATGCCCTTCGACGGAGCGGCGACCGACTTCCTGGCCGCGGACCACCCCCTGCCGCTGCCGGCGGCCCTCACCCTGCTCTCCCTGGTGCCGGCCACGACCTCCGCCTCGGTGGCCCTGATGCTCTGCCCCAGGGACACCCTCGTGGCAGCCCGCCGGGCCTCCGGAATCCTCAGGGCCGGCCCACCCCGGGAGTCCGCGGGCCGCCGCATTGCCGGGGCGGCACCCGTGGGCGCGGGCGCCACCGGGCCCACGCCGGACGGCGCAGGGCCCGCGACGGACGGCACCGGGCCCACGCCGGACCGCACCCGGCCCCTGCCCGACGGCACCGGGCCCACGCCGGACCGCACCCGGCCCACGCCGGACCGCACCGGGCCCCTGCCCGACGGCACCGCGGACGTCCCCGGCCGGCCGCCCCACCCCACCGCCCTGCCCTGGGGCGCCGCCCTCCTGGCCACCGGCCTCGCCGTGGAGGGCTACGCCAGCCGGACCCCCACCGCCGCCGCCCTCCCGCTGCCCACCGGTCTGCCCACCGCCCCCACCGCGGTCCTCCTCGGCTGGTGCCTGACGGCGATCGGTCTGGCCCTCGCCGGTCCCGGTCTCACCCACCTGTGCGGCCGTCTCCTCCAGACGGCCCGCCCCGGCGCCCTCCGCCTCCTCGCGGGTCGCGGGCTGATGCAGGAGGCCGCCCGGATCGGCCGCCCGCTGGGCGTGGTCTGCGCAGTGGCCTCGGGCGCGTACGCGGTGGCCGCCCTGTACGACCCCGCCGACCCCTCCTCCGGCCCCCTCACCACGCTCGGCGCCGCGGTCGTGGCGTGCTGCACGGTCGCCACGCTCCTGACGACCGCCGTCGAGGCCCGGCAGGCTCGCGCCGACACCACCGCCGCCCTGCTCCGCCTCGGCGCCCCCGGCAAGATCCTGCGCACCGCCGCCGTCCTGCGCGCGGCCGCCCTCCTGAGCCTCTTCGCCCCCCTGACCCTGATGGTGGCGGAGCTGGCGTCCCTCCCCCTGGCCCACTGACCACGACCCGTACGAAAAAAAGATCGCGCTCGGCGATGAGTTCCGCGCGAACCCGCGGTCTACCCCATCGCACACCGCAACCACCCCGATGGGAGAGACCGATGACCGCCCCCGCCTACCAGCAGATGATCTTCGTCAACCTGCCCGTGAGCGACCTCGCCGCCTCGAAGGCGTTCTTCACCGGCCTGGGCTACTCGCTCAACCCGCAGTTCAGCGACGAGAACGCGGCCTCGGTGGTCATCAGCGACACGATCGTCGCGATGCTGCTCACCAAGCCGTTCTACGCGACCTTCACCAAGAAGGAGATCGCGGACGCCACGACGACCAGCGAGGTGCTCGTCGCGCTCAGCTCCGAGAGCCGCGAGAAGGTCGACGAGCTGGTCGACCGCGCGCTCGCCCTCGGCGCCACGCCCAGCGGCGAGACGCAGGACATGGGCTTCATGTACGGCCGTTCCTTCGACGACCTCGACGGGCACACCTGGGAGATCGTCTGGATGGACCCGGCGGCCGTCGAGGGCTGATCCGCCCGGCCGCACTGCCGTGCCCGGCACGGCAGTGCCCGGCACGGCAGTGCCTAGCATGGGCGGGTGCATCCGACGACACCCGCCCAGCCGTTCGACGGTTCCCACGATCGTGAGATCGAGTCCCTCGCCGAATTCGACGAGGTGGTCCGCGACTTCGGCACCCTCCACCACTTCCGAGTCCAGTCCGTCGACCTGACGGACCGTACGGACGTCCTGCTCTCGCTGGACACCTCGGCCGCCCTGTTCCTGGGCTGCCCGATGACGCCGGACGCGGCGGCCAAGGCCCGCGCCTCGGGCGCCCTGGTCTTCCCGCCCGTGCCGGGCCTGTCCTTCGACCCCTACCGCGGCTTCGTCTACACCCCCGACGAGTTGTTCGCCGGCCTCGACGAGGGGTACGAGGCGACCCCCGACGCCCGGACCTACGCCTGGTTCCAGCGGACCAGGTCCGACGGGGACATCTTCGGTTCGATGCTCCGCTCGATCCACGACGACGCCGTCTCCGACGCGCTCGACGAACTCCTCGCCGGCGCCCGGGTGGTGGGCGTCATGGGCGGACACGCCATGGAGCGCGGCACGGACGCGTACGCCGGCGCGGCCCGCCTCGGCCGTGAACTCGCCCGTGACGGGCTCACGGTGGCCACCGGCGGCGGACCCGGCGCGATGGAGGCGGCGAACCTCGGCGCGTACGCCGCCCCGTTCGACGCCGCGATGCTCACCGACGCCCTGCGGCTGCTCGCCAAGGCGCCCACGTTCACGCCCTCGGTCACCGACTGGGCACGGGCCGCCTTCGAGGTCCGCGCCACCTGGCCGGACGGCGGGCCCTCGGTGGGCATACCGACCTGGTTCTACGGCCACGAGCCGCCGAACCCCTTCGCCGCGCACCTCGCCAAGTACTTCTCCAACGCCACCCGCGAGGACGGCCTGCTGGCCCGCTGCAACGCCGGTGTGGTCTTCCTGCCGGGCGCCGCCGGGACCGTACAGGAGATCTTCGACAACGCGACGCCCAACTACTACGAGTCGCGCGGCGAGCCGACGCCGATGGTGCTGGTGGACCGGGAGCACTGGACCGAACGGCTGCCGGCCTGGCCGCTGTTGCGCTCGCTCGCCCGGGAGCGGTCGATGGAGTCCCGTATCGCCCTCGTTGACCGGATCGAGGAGGCTCCGGCGGCATTGAAACGTCTCGCTGGTTAATAAGCGGGTAAAGGCAACCGCTGGGAGCGGTCCTCGCATTGACACTTCTTATGAAACGCTTATAGATCTGTGAGTCTGCTGGGGATGGTGACGCACTCGGCATCACCGGGGGCGCCATCTCCCCCTCCACCCCCCGCAGTTGCGCTTCCCTTTAAGGACAAACGTGTCCCTTTCCCGCCGTACCGCCGCTCGTTCGGTGCGTTTCCTCGGTGTCACCGCCGCCTCCGCCGCACTCGCGCTCACCGCCGCGGGCAGCGCGCTGGCCTGCGAGATAGGTGACTTCTCCGCCGCTGCCGGATGCGACGGCGCCAAGGGCGTCATCACGGTGACCGACAAGGACGCCACGGGCGTGCCCGCCGTCGTCACCGTCTTCCTGGAGAACAACGGCGCCGACCTGCGCCAGGTCGGCGAGCAGACGGTCGAGGGGTCCAAGAAGGGCGCCGTCATCACCTTCGCGGAGGACTGGGCGCCCGACGCCGTCTACCGGATCCATATCAAGGCCGTCAAGAACAAGAAGATCCTCGTCGACGACGACATCGCCGGCAACCTGACCACCCCGGCCGAGGCCTGCACGACGGACGAGGACACCGCCTCGCCGTCCCCGAGCGCGTCCGCGTCGGCATCCGGGACGCCGTCGAGCACGCCGTCCAAGCCGGCCGACACGATCTCCGCGAGCCCCGCGGACTCCTCTCCCCTGGACGACAGCACGGCCACCACCACGGACAACGCCCCCTCGCCCGCGGTCCAGGAGGCCAACCTCGCCGAGACCGGTGCCTCCAACACCGGCCTGATCGCCGGCATCGCCGCCCTGCTCGTCGTCATCGGCGGCGGCGCGGTCTTCTTCGGGATGCGCCGACGGGGCTCCGACAACCGCTGACCCGCCCCCGCACCACCCCTGTGGCCCGCCCTCCCGCCCGGAGCGCGGGCCACACCCCGTGGGCGGCCGCTCAGGCGCGGCCCAGCACCACCGTCTCCGTCGCGTCGAAGGCCACTGCGACCAGGTCCCCGGTCGCCGGCGCGTCCCGCAGCGCGCACGCCGCCTCCAGCCGCGGCGCGCCGTCCGGCTGAAGGTGTACGGCGACATGGGTGCCCTTGAAGGTACGGGCGGCGACCGTGCAGCGGAGGCCCTCGTCGGCGGGGACGAGACGGACTCCGGCGGGGCGGACGAGGAGCGTGCGCGGGCCCTGCGGTGAGCCCTCCGGCACCGGCACCTTGCCCCAGGGGGTGACCGCGACCTCGCCGGTGACGTTCGCCTCCACGACGTTCTCGAAGCCGAGGAACCGCGCGACGAACGCGTCAGCCGGCCGCTGCCACACCTGAAGGGGCGTACCGGACTGGGCGATCCGCCCGTCCCGCATCACCACCACCCGGTCGGCGAGCGCGAACGCCTCACCCTGGTCGTGCGTCACCGCGAGGACCGTGGTTCCCAAACGGCCGAAGAGCTCCCGCAGTTCCACCACCAGCCGCTCCCGCAGCGAGCGGTCGAGCTGGCCCAGCGGCTCGTCCAGCATCAGCAGCCGGGGGCGCGGGGCGAGCGCCCGGGCGAGCGCCACGCGCTGCTGCTCACCGCCGGAGAGCGCGGCGACCGCCCGGCGGTCGGCACCCGGGAGACCGACGAGGTCGAGCAACTCCTCTACCCGCTCCTGCTGTTCCCGCCGTGACGCGCCGTGCATGCGCAGCCCGAACGCCACGTTCCCGCCGACGTCGCGCTGCGGGAACAGCTGATGGTCCTGGAACATCAGCCCCAGCTCCCGCCGGTGCGCGGGCACCCCCGCCTGGTCCCGCCCGTCGAGCAGCACCCGGCCCGAGTCGAGGGGCTGGAGACCGGCGACCGCCCGCAGCAGCGTCGACTTGCCGCTGCCGCTCGGCCCCAGCACACACACCACCTCGTGCTCACCGACGGCCAGATCCACACCGTCGAGCACCGCCCGCCCGCCGAACCGCACGGTGGCCGCCTCAAGTCCCAGCAGCATCAGAACTCCCCCGTCCGGTCGGTCCGCAGCCGCTCCAGCACCAGCAGGGCCGCCGCGCACACCAGCATCAGAATCGTGGACAGGGCCATCGCCTGACCGTAGTTGAGCTCACCGGCCCGGCCCAGCAGCCGCGCCACCGCGACCGGCAGCGTAGGGCGGTCCGGCCGCGCGATGAACACGGTCGCACCGAACTCCCCCAGCGACACCGCGAAGGCGAACCCGGCGGCGACCAGCAGCGCCCGCCGCACCATCGGCAGGTCCACCTCCCGCCACACCCGCCACGGCGACGCCCCCAGCACCGCCGCGGCCTCCCGCAGCCGGTGGTCCACCGCCCGCAGCACGGGCAGCATGGTCCGGACGACGAACGGGACGCCGACCAGCGCCTGAGCGAGCGGGACGAGGATCCAGGCGGCCCTCAGATCCAGCGGAGGCTCGTCCAGGGTGATCAGGAACCCGAAGCCGACGGTCACCGCCGACACACCCAGCGGCAGCATCAGCAGCGCGTCGAAGCCCCGGACCAGCCGGCCCGCGTCGCGCCGGGTGAGCGCCGCGGCGGCCAGGCCGCCGATCAGCACCGCGATCACGGTCGCGGCGACGGCGTACTCCAGCGAGTTGCCGATCGCCTCGATCGGCGGCACCAGGAAGACATTGCCCTCCTCACCGGTCAGCGCCCGGTAGTAGGCGAAGTCCGGTGCGTCCAGGGACCGCTGCACCAGCACGGCGAGCGGCAGCACCAGCAGCAGCGCGACGCTCACCAGCACCCCGGCCAGCAGCGCCCACTGCCCGGCGCCGCGCGGCCGCCGGGCGGTCAGACTCGCGTCCACCAGCCGCAGGGCGGTCTCCCGCCGCCGTACCGTCCAGGCGTGCAGGACGAGGATCGCGCCGACCGCGGCGAACTGCACGATCGTCAGGACGGCCGCCGTGGAGAGGTCGAAGATCTCCGAGGTCTGGCGGTAGATCTCCACCTCCAGGGTGGAGAAGGTGGGCCCGCCGAGGATCTGGACCACACCGAAGGAGGTGAAGGTGAACAGGAAGACCATCAGCGCGGCGGCGGCCACCGCCGGTCCGAGCGCGGGCAGGATCACCGTGCGCCAGGCCCGCAGCCGGGACGCGCCCAGCATCCGCGCGGCCTCCTCCTGGCGGGGGTCGAGCTGGGCCCACAGCCCGCCGACGGTCCGGACGACGACGGCGTAGTTGAAGAAGACGTGCGCCAGCAGGATCGCCCAGACGGTCGTGTCCAGCCGTACGCCCCACAGGTCGTCCAGCAGACCGCCGCGCCCGACGAGCGCGAGGAACGCGCTGCCGACGACCACCGTCGGCAGCACGAACGGCACCGTCACCACGGCCCGCAGCACCTGCTTGCCCGGGAAGTCCAGGCGGGCGAAGACATACGCGCCCGGCAGCGCCACCACCAGGGTGAGCGCGGTCGAGGCGACCGCCTGCCAGGTGGTGAACCACAGGACGTGCCGGATGTCGGACTGGCCCAGGACGTCGGCCACCCGCCCGAACCGCCACATCCCGTCGACCTTCAGCCCGCGGGCCACGATCGCGGCGACGGGATAGGCGAAGAACAGCCCGAAGAACGCGACGGGCAGGGCCATGAGCCCGAGCCGCGCCGCGCTCCCGGAAGGCCTTCCGGCCGGCTTGGTCACTTCAGTACGAGCGCGGTCCACGACTTGACCCACTGGTCGCGGTCCTGGGCGATCTTCGCCGGGTCCATGGTCTCGGGGTTCTTGGCGGCGGGCCCGTACGCGGTGAACTCCGCGGGCACCCTCGCCCCCGCGACGACCGGGTAGACGAACATGTTGAGCGGCATGTCCTCCTGGAACTCCTTGGAGATCAGGAAGTCGATGAACGCCTTGCCGCCCTTGGCGTTCTTCGCGTTGCTCAGCAGCCCCGCGAACTCGATCTGCCGGAAGCAGGTGCCGGTCGCGACCCCGGTCGGGGCGGTGCTGGGCCTGGGGTCGCCGTAGATCACCTCGGCGGGCGGGGAGGAGGCGTACGACACGACGAGCGGCCGGTCGGCGCCGGCCTTCCTGCCGCCGGCGGACCCGGAGAACTCCTCGTTGTAGGCCTGCTCCCAGCCGTCGACCACCTTGACCCCGTTGGCCTTGAGCTTCTTCCAGTAGCCCTCCCAGCCGTCGTCGCCGTACTTCGCGGCCGTGCCGAGGACGAAGCCGAGGCCGGGCGAGGAGGTGGAGGCGTTCTCGGTGACGAGGAGGTTCTTGTAGGCGGGCTTGATCAGGTCGTCGTAGGACGTCGGCGGGGCCAGCTTGTGGTCGGCGAAGTACTTCTTGTCGTAGTTGACGCAGATGTCGCCGTAGTCGACGGGCGTGACCCGGTGCTTGCCCGCGTCCAGCTGGTACGCGCCGCCGACCCGGTCGAGCCCCGTGGCCTCGTACGACTGGAACAGACCGTTGTCGAGGGCGCGCGACAGCAGGGTGTTGTCGACGCCGAAGAAGACGTCGCCCTGCGGGTTGTCCTTCGTCAGGACGGCCTTGTTGACGGCCTGGCCCGCGTCGCCGTCCGTGAGGACCTTGACCTTGTAGCCGGACTTCTTCTCGAAGTCGGCGAGCACGTTCTTGGAGACGGCCCATGAGTCGTGGCTGACGAGGGTGACGGTCTTGGAGTCCGCCGCGCTCGAGGTGCCGGACGACTCCCCGCCGCACGCGGACAGGGTGACGAGGCCGAGGCCGACCGTCGCCGCCACGAGTGTCTTGATGTGCACTGGATGTCCTCCTGGGGTTGACCAGGAAGAACGCGGCCCCGCCCGGGGACGCCCGGGCAGGGCACAACAGCTTGAGCGATGACCGAACTTCCTACCCAGAATGACCTGGGCGAGGTTCAGAGGGTCTGCGGCCCGATTGCCGCACTCTCAGCGCTGTGGCGCTCCCCTGTCGGAATATGAAGATGTGACGTGGCCAGATCTTAGCGCTCGGTGGCCGCCAGCTGACCACAGGCTCCGTCGATCTCCTGGCCACGGGTGTCCCGGACGGTGACGGGCACCCCGTGGGCCGCGATGGCCTCGACGAACGCCTTCTCGTCCTCGGGCCGCGAGGCCGTCCACTTCGAGCCCGGGGTCGGGTTCAGCGGGATGAGATTGACGTGCACGGGCTTTCCACGGAGCAGCCGGCCGAGCCGGTCACCACGCCAGGCCTGGTCGTTGATGTCCCGGATCAGCGCGTACTCGATCGACAGCCGGCGCCCGGACTTCTCCACGTAGTCGAAGCCCGCGTCGAGCACCTCGCGCACCTTCCACCGCGTGTTCACGGGGACGAGGGTGTCGCGCAGCTCGTCGTCCGGGGCGTGCAGCGAGATCGCGAGCCGGCACTTGAAGCCCTCGTCGGCGAACCGGTGGATGGCGGGCACGAGCCCGACCGTGGAGACGGTGATCCCGCGCTGCGACAGCCCGAGCCCGTCCGGAGCGGGATCGGTGAGCGCCCGGATCGCGGTGACGACCCGCTTGTAGTTGGCGAGCGGCTCGCCCATCCCCATGAAGACGATGTTGGACAGCCGCGCCGGCCCGCCGGGGACCTCGCCGTCCCGCAGCGCCCGCATCCCGTCCACGATCTGGTGCACGATCTCGGCGCTGGACAGGTTCCGGTCGAGCCCGGCCTGCCCGGTCGCGCAGAACGGGCAGTTCATCCCGCAGCCCGCCTGCGAGCTGATGCACATCGTCACCCGGTCCGGGTAGCGCATCAGCACCGACTCGACGAGGGTCCCGTCGAACAGCCGCCACAGCGTCTTGCGGGTGGTGCCCTCGTCGGTCGACAGATGCCGTACGACGGTCATCAGCTCGGGCAGCAGCGCCTCCCGCAGCTTCTCCCGCGCACCGGCGGGGATGTCGGTCCACTCCGCCGGGTCGTGCGCGTACCGCGCGAAGTAGTGCTGCGAGAGCTGCTTGGCGCGGAACGGCTTCTCACCGATCTCCGCGACGGCGTCCTTCCGCTCCGCTGGCGAGAGATCGGCAAGATGCCGCGGCGGCTTCTTGGCTCCGCGCGGCGCGACAAAAGTGAGTTCTCCGGGCTTAGGCATGGCCCCACCAGTGTCGCAGATCGAATCCGGTGCCCCGGTCGCGCGCCCGGGAAGGCCTTCCTCAATGACAGGTCCTGGAAGATCGATGAAGATCTTCTAGGTCGCCGGCTGCTCCAGGTGGCTCTTCAGGAGGCGTTCGTTCAGTGGCAGTTCCTTGCGGACCTGGGGGCGGACGATCAGGGGGAGGAGGACCTTGCCCATGCCCCTGCCCTCGAAGTCGAGTTCCATCGTCACGCGGGAGCGGCGGCCGTCGTCGAGCGGGGTGATCTCGCCGTGGACGTGACCGCGCACGGGACCGTCGATGCCTCGCAGGCCCCAGGCGTGCGGGGGGTCGTACTCGGTGTACTCCATGGTCATCGGGATCTCCCGGCGTCGGCCCACGTGCCGCGTGACGCGCAGCCGGGAGCCGACCTGGACCGGGCCGGGGTCGAGCTGTTCGGCCGAGACCGCGCTCGCCTGCCATTCGGGCAGGTGGGACGGGTCGATGAGATACGCCCACACGTCGTCGGGGCTGCGGTCGACGTCGATCGATTCACGGAAGCCGGACATGATGTCCGCCCCCTTTCCGGACGATTGCCGATGAGACGATTGCCCACAAAAAGGACCTCCGGGGGAAATCGTCCCACTGCGGGCGACGTCCAGCAAAGGCCGCGGGCCCCGACCTGAGGGTTCAGGTCGGGGCCCGCGGGCAGGGTGGACGGGCCGGCGCCGGGTCAGCCCGATCCGACGAACAGCACGAACAGCAGCCAGACGACCGGAGCCGTCGGCAGCAGGGAGTCCAGCCGGTCCATGATGCCGCCGTGACCCGGCAGCAGCGTGCCCATGTCCTTGATGCCCAGATCCCGCTTGATCATGGACTCGCCGAGGTCGCCGAGCGTGGCGCTGGCCGCGACCGCGAGGCCCAGCAGCAGCCCCTGCCACCAGTGCCCGCCGTCGATCAGGAACTCCATGCACAGCGCGCCCACGACCATCGCGAACGACACCGCGCCCAGCAGGCCCTCGCGGGTCTTGCCGGGGCTGATGCGCGGGGCGAGCTTGTGCTTGCCGAAGCGCCAGCCGACGGCGTAAGCGCCGGTGTCGCTGACGACCGTGAGGAGGAAGAACGCCAGGACGCGCTGCGCGCCGTCGTCCGCGGTGAGCATCAGGGCGACGAACGTGGCCAGGAAGGGGACGTAGAAGGCGGCGAAGACACCGGCCGTGACGTCCCTGAGGTAGCCCTCCGGCGGCTCCGTCATCCGCCAGACCAGGACCGCCAGCGCGGTCAGGGCCATGGCGACCCAGGCACCCTCGGGCCCCCGGACGTACCCGGCGACGACCATCGCGGCGCCGCCGATCGCCAGCGGCACCAGCGGTGCCTTGATCTGCTTGCGCTCCTGAAGCCTGCTGGTCAGTTCCCACAGCCCGACGACGACGGCGACCGCTATCACGCCGACGAACACGGCCTTGACGATGAACAGCGACGCGACGATCACCACACCGAGGCCGACCGCGACCCCTATGGCCGCGCCCAGGTCTCGGCCCGCACTCTTCTTCTGCGGTGCGGGCGCGGGCTGTGGGGCTGCGGGCATGGGCTCCGGATTCTGCGGCACCGCCGCATGGGGCGGTGCCGACGGGGTCTCGTGGCGGAACGTCTCCGCACCGAAGGACGCCTGGTCGGGCGTCATGGGGCGGTACGCCTCGTCGCGGAACGAGGGGCCGCCCAGCCGGGCGGCCCCCGGGTCGTCATCCTGGTTTCCGCCGTGCGCGGGTACGTCGGGGACGATGGGCATGGGGCGAGTCTGCTGCGCCTCAGGCGCATCGTACGCGGGACCCGCCGGGGCGGCTCCCTGGACAGGCCCCCGGCCCTGGTAGGGCCCCTGGTCGGTGGGCCCCCAGTACCCGGCCTGTGTCCCGGCTGGTGGCGGAGAGCCCCAGGAAGAGTCGTTCATCAGACCTCGAGCAGCTCCGCTTCCTTGTGCTTGAGGAGCTCGTCCACCTGAGCGACGTACTTCGCGGTGGTGTCGTCGAGCTCCTTCTCCGCACGACGGCCCTCGTCCTCGCCGACCTCGCCGTCCTTGACGAGCTTGTCGATCGCGTCCTTGGCCTTGCGGCGCACGGAACGGATGGACACCCGGGAGTCCTCGGCCTTGCCCTTGGCGACCTTGATGTAGTCGCGGCGGCGCTCCTCGGTGAGCTCGGGGAACACCACCCGGATGATGTTGCCGTCGTTGCTGGGGTTGACCCCCAGGTCGGAGTCGCGGATGGCCTGCTCGATGTTGCGCAGCGCCGTCTTGTCGAACGGGGTCACGACCGCCATGCGCGGCTCCGGCACGGAGAACGAGGCCAGCTGGTTGATCGGCGTCAGCGCGCCGTAGTAGTCGGCCACGATCTTGTTGAACATCGCCGGGTGCGCACGGCCGGTGCGGATCGCGGCGAAGTCCTCCTTGGCGACCACGACGGCCTTCTCCATCTTCTCCTCGGCCTCGAGGAGGGTCTCTTCGATCACCACTTGCTCCTGCGTGTCTTGAGTAAGGCCCGGCTGCGGTTCACTGTCGGTGGCGGCGGCCGGCTGCGTCGCGTCTTCTTCCTGCACGGTTACCGTCCGGCAGGACATTGTCCATCCTCCGACCGGGGTCCGTCCCCCGGTCAGGTGTTGTCGTACGAACCCGGGGACAGCCCGGTCAGCCCCGGCTGCCCTGCTCACCCACCAGCGTGCCGATCTTCTCACCCTTGACGGCGCGGGCGATATTGCCCTCCGCCAGAAGCTCGAAGACGAGGATGGGGAGCTTGTTGTCGCGGCACAGCGTGATGGCCGTGGCGTCGGCGACCTTCAGGTCGCGCGTGATGACCTCGCCGTAGCCGAGGGCGTCGAACTTGACGGCCGCGGGGTTGGTCTTGGGGTCGGAGTCGTAGACGCCGTCGACCCCGTTCTTGCCCATGAGCAGCGCCTGGGCGTCGATCTCCAGGGCTCGCTGGGCGGCGGTGGTGTCGGTGGAGAAGTACGGCATGCCCATACCGGCGCCGAAGATGACCACGCGGCCCTTCTCCAGGTGGCGCACGGCCCGCAGCGGGATGTACGGCTCGGCGACCTGTCCCATGGTGATGGCGGTCTGCACGCGGCTGTCGATGCCCTCCTTCTCCAGGAAGTCCTGGAGGGCGAGGCAGTTCATGACCGTGCCGAGCATGCCCATGTAGTCCGAGCGGGCGCGGTCCATGCCGCGCTGCTGGAGCTCGGCGCCGCGGAAGAAGTTGCCGCCGCCGATGACAACGGCGATCTCGGCGCCGTCGCGCACCACGGCCGCGATCTCGCGGGCGATCTTGTGCACCACGTCGGGGTCCACGCCCAGGCCCCCACCGCCGGAGAATGCCTCACCGGACAGCTTCAGCAGAAACCGGCCGTGTACTTTGCCGTCGTCGCTCTTCTGGGCCTTGGTGGTCATGGGAGATCCCGCCTTTTCACGTGGTGCACATACGAAGAAGGCCATTGCCGGTGGGGTGTCGTTCGCAACCCGTGCGCGGCAATGGCCTCCTCGTCAGATCTGCTGTCGTCCGTCACGCACGCGCGCGTGACGGCGTACCGGGACGACTGCCTACGACCCTATAGGGGGCCGGGCGTCCGTCGCGGTACGGACTCAGATGCCGACCTTGATGCGCGAGAAGCGCTTCAGGGTGACACCGGCCTCGTCCAGGACCTTCTGGACGGACTTCTTGTTGTCGAGCGCGTACGGCTGACCGAGCAGCGTCGCGTCCTTGAAGAAGCCGTTGAGGCGACCCTCGACGATCTTGGCGATCGCGGCCTCGGGCTTGCCCTCGGCGCGGGTGGTCTCCTCGGCGATGCGGCGCTCGGACTCGACGACCTCGGCCGGCACGTCCTCCTTGGCCAGGTACTTCGGCGCGAAGGCGGCGATGTGCTGGGCGACGCCGCGGGCGACCTCGGCGTTCGGCTTGTCGAACTCGACGAGGACGCCGATCTGCGGGGGCAGGTCGGGCATCGTGCGGTGCAGGTACGCGGTGACGAAACCGTCGTTGAACTGCGCGAAGCGGTCCAGGACGATCTTCTCGCCGAGGTTGGCGTTGGCCTCGTCCACGAACGCCTGGACGGTCTTGCCGGCCTCGATCTCGGAGGCGAGGAGCGCGGCGAGGTCGGCCGGGGAGGTCGCGGCGACGTGGTCGGCGATGGCCTTGGCGACGCTCTGGAACTTCTCGCCCTTGGCGACGAAGTCCGTCTCGCACTTCAGCTCGACCAGGACACCGGAGGCGTTGTCGTCGGCGATGATCGCGACCACGGCGCCGTTCTCGGCGGAGCGGCCCTCGCGCTTGGCGACGCCCTTCTGGCCCTTGATGCGGAGCGCCTCGACGGCCTTCTCGACGTTGCCCTCGGCCTCGTCCAGCGCCTTCTTGCAGTCCATCATGCCGGCGCCGGTGAGCTCACGGAGCTTCTTGACGTCGGCGGCGGTGTAGTTCGCCATGAGTCTGTGAATCTTTCTCGAAGTCTGGAAGATCGAAGATCTGCACGGTCTGGGAACTCCAGTGGGCAGGAGCTCTCCGACTCTGTGCCGACCTACGGGTGAACGGCGGGGGCGGACTTGATGTCGCCGCCCCCGCCGTCAACCGTGACGCTGGACGGTCAGGCCTGCTCGGCGTCCGCGGCCGGAGCCTCGGCGGGGGCCTCGGTCGCCTCGGCGGCGGGGGCCTCGGCGGCCGGAGCCTCAGCGGCGGGGGCCTCGGCGGCGGGAGCCTCAGCGGCGGGGGCCTCGGCGGCCGGAGCCTCGTCGGCCTTCTTCTCGCCCTCGAGCAGGTCGCGCTCCCACTCGGCGAGCGGCTCGCCCGCGGCCTTCTCACCCTTGTCGCCGGTGGCGACGCCGGAGCGGGCGATGAGGCCCTCGGCGACGGCGTCGGCGATCACACGGGTGAGCAGGGTGACGGAGCGGATCGCGTCGTCGTTGCCCGGGATCTTGTAGTCGACCTCGTCGGGGTCGCAGTTCGTGTCGAGGATGGCGACGACCGGGATGTTGAGCTTCCGGGCCTCGCCGACCGCGATGTGCTCCTTCTTGGTGTCCACGATCCAGACGGCGCTGGGAACCTTGGACATCTCGCGGATACCGCCGAGGGTCTTCTCCAGCTTGGCCTTCTCGCGCGAGAGCACGAGAAGCTCCTTCTTGGTCAGACCGGACGCGGCGACGTCCTCGAAGTCGATCTGCTCCAGCTCCTTGAGGCGCTGCAGACGCTTGTAGACGGTGGAGAAGTTGGTGAGCATGCCGCCCAGCCAGCGCTGGTTGACGTAGGGCATGCCGACGCGGGTGGCCTGCTCGGCGATGGCCTCCTGCGCCTGCTTCTTCGTGCCGACGAACATGACGGTGCCGCCGTGGGCGACGGTCTCCTTGACGAACTCGAAGGCGCGGTCGATGTACGACAGCGACTGGAGCAGGTCGATGATGTAGATGCCGTTGCGCTCGGTGAAGATGAAGCGCTTCATCTTCGGGTTCCAGCGACGGGTCTGGTGACCGAAGTGGACGCCGCTCTCCAGCAGCTCCCGCATCGTGACGACGGCCATGGCCGTTCTCCTTGGGTTTCTCGGTTGTGCCGCGGGAACCGGACGGCTCCCGCGCCTGACGCCCGCGGTGCGCCGAGCCACGAAGGACCGAGGGGCGCGGATACCGGAGGACCGACCTGGGCCGGGCTCCCGATACCGGGGCGTGCGAAGTCGACCCGGTGACCCGGATCGCCAGAAGAAGTGTACGGGACCGACGGGGCACCGGGTGACGCCGCTCTCCACAACCGGCGGGTTGTCCACAGGCCCGGACGTGATCGGCGCGGCCGCGGGACGGTTCTCCCATGAACGCGCCGCGCCGCACCTGCCTGCTGTTGCTCCTGTTGTTCGTCCTGACGGCCCTGCCGGCCTGGGCGGACACCCCACCCGGTCCCCCGGACCACCCCCCGCGCCCCCCGGCGATCGCCCGGACCTGGCCGGTGGGCACCCGCCCGCCGGTGCTCCGCGGCTGGGAGCCGCCGGCGACGCCCTACGCCCGCGGCCACCGCGGGGTCGACCTGGCGTCCGCACCCGGCACCCCGGTCCGCGCGGTGGCGGCGGGCCGCGTGTCGTACGCGGGGCGGGTCGCGGGACGGGGCGTGGTGTCGGTGGAGCTGACGGGCACGGACCTCAGAACGACGTACGAGCCGGTACGGCCCCTGGTCCGCAAGGGCGCCGAGGTGGCCGCGGGTGAGGTGATCGCCGAACTGGAACCCGCGGGCTCCCACTGCGCGACCACCTGTCTGCACTGGGGCCTGCGGCGGGCCCGGGCCTACCTGAACCCACTCGGCCTGCTGCCGCCCCGGCTCCTGCGGAGAGGTCCGGCCCGGCTGCTCCCGCTCGCGGCTCAGCCGCAGACGCCCCGCAGGACCATCCGCACCGCGGCCTCGGTGATCGTCTCCGGCGCCTCCGCGGCCCCCAGCTCGATCCTGCGCACCGCCGAGTCCACGACCCCCTGGACCAGCATCGCCGCCAGCCGGGGCTCGGCATGCCCCATCTCCGCCAGCGCGTCCACGATCATCGCCACCAGCGCCCCGTGCGCGGCGCGGATCTTCTCCCGGGCGCCGGCGTCCAGTTCGCTGGCCGAGATCGCCACCACGGCCCGGTGCCGCCGGTCCCCGACCAGCGCCAACTGCCGCCGCACATAGGCCTCGACCTGGGCCCGCGGCCCGTCGGCGGCGGTCATCGCCGCCTCGACCTCCGCCGCCCATACGGGGAAGTCGACCTCGCACAGCTCCTCGACCACGGCCGCCCGCGAGCGGAAGTACTCGTAGACGGAGGAGCGGGCGAGCCCCGTCCGCTCGGCCAGCGCGGGGAAGGTCAGCGCCTCCGTCCCACCCTCGGACAACAGAGAGCGTGCCGCGTCCAGCAGGGCGGCACGCTGCATCGACCGGTGCTCGGCCACGGAGGCCGCTCGAATCCTTGGCACGCCGACCACTTTACGGACGCTCCCCGCCGTACGGGAGTGACTGCGCCCGCTCCGCCGCCCGTTGTCCCGGTCAGCTGTCCCGGTCAGCGACCGAAGCTCGCCAGTTTCGCGCGCAGCTGGAGCACCGACTTGGTGTGGATCTGGCTGACCCGGCTCTCGGTGACCCCGAGCACGTTGCCGATCTCCGCGAGGGTCAGGCCCTCGTAGTAGTAGAGCGTGACGACGGTCTTCTCGCGGTCGGGCAGGGTGTTGATCGCCCGGGCCAGGAAGCGTCGCAGCTCGCGGTCCTCCGCCACCTCCACGGGGTTGTCCGCGGCGGTGTCCTCCAGGGTGTCCATGAAGCTGAGCCCGTCGCCGCCCTCGTCGCCGACGTGCAGCAGTTCCTCCAGGGCGACCACGTTGGCGAGCGAGAGCTGGCTGAAGACGGCGTGCAGCTCGTCGACGCCGATGCCCATCTCGGCGGCCACCTCGCCCTCCGTGGGGGTCCGCCGCAGCCGTGCCTCCAGCGTCGCGTACGCCCGCTCGACGTTGCGCGCCTTCTGCCGCACCGACCGGGGGATCCAGTCGAGCGCACGCAGCTCGTCGATCATGGCGCCCCGGATACGGGTGATCGCGTACGTCTCGAACTTGATCTCCCGGTCGAGGTCGAACTTCTCGATCGCGTCGATCAGCCCGAAGATCCCCGAGGAGACGAAGTCGGCCTGTTCCACATTGGGCGGCAGACCGACGCTCACCCGGCCGGCCACGTATTTGACCAGCGGCGAGTAGTGCAGGATCAGCTGCTCCCGCAGCCGCTCGTCCCCCGTCGCCTTGTACGACCGCCACAGCTCGTCGAGCGTCGAGGGAGCGGGCGGCCGCACGCTGCCACCGTCGCGGGCGGCTGGGGGGACCGCCGCCCGGTCGGACCCGGAGGTGTGCTGGGGCATTCGTCGCCTTGTGCCGTTCTGCCGTGAAGTACGTGGAGTCGGGGGTACCTGGGTGTCCTGCTGGTCTGAAGTCGCTCTGCTGCCGTTTCGTACCGGAATCCTCGTGAGCGTAGCGTGACTGGAGTGTCGCGGTGCGCGAAGAGCGGGTCCGCGCGGGTACGCAGATACGTTCCGCCGACCGCCCCGCCGGGTCGCGGAGGTGGCGTCGGGTGACCCTCGCGCGGCGTCAACTCGGCCGAAACCGCAAGGCCTTCGGCGTTCCCCCGGACGGCCGAACACCGTCGCTCAGGACGACCCGGGAGCCCCTCGAACGGAGACGATCGCCTGGCGTGTCAACTTCCAGCCGTCGCCGTGTCGTTCGACGTAACCGAGTGCCCTGAGTTCGTACAGCCTCGCGATCGCGTCGTCCGGGGTGGTCCCGGCGCCGCGGGCGATCTCCTCGGCGCGGGCGGGGCGGCGGGCGGGGAGCGCCGCGAGGACGCGGCGGGCGCCGGGCTCCAGGAGGTCGCGCGGGAGGACGGGGCCGCGGCGGGCGGGGGCGAGTTCGCCCATGTCACCGACGAGTTCGACGACTTCCGCGGCGTCGGTGACGAGTTCGGCCTCGCCGCGCAGCAGCTCGTGCACCCCGGCGGACAGTCCGCTGGTCGCGGGACCGGGGACGCCCATGGTGTGCCGGCCGAGCCGCTGGGCCGCCCGTGCGGTGACGAGGGAGCCGCTGCGGTGGGCGGCCTCGACGACCACGGTGCCGCGGGTGAGCGCGGCGATCACCCGGTTGCGCAGGACGAATCTGCTGGGCGTCGGATGGTCCCCCGGCGGCAGCTCCCCCACGACCAGTCCCTGCTCGGCGACCCGGTTGATCAGCTCGGTGTGGCCGCGCGGGTAGGGCCGGTCGACCCCGCAGGCCAGGACGGCGACGGTGGCGCCGCCGGCGCCGAGGGCGCCCCGGTGGGCGGCGCCGTCCACGCCGTAGGCGCCGCCGGAGACCACCACCCAGCCGCGCTCGGCGAGGCCCGCGGCGAGGGTGGCGGCCATGTGGGCGCCGTACTCCGTGCAGGCGCGGGCGCCGACCACGGCGACCGAGCGCAGGCCCCACATCCGCAGGCTGGGCCGGCCCCGCACCCACAGCCCGAGCGGGCGGGCGTCCCCGAGGTCGTCCAGGGTGCCGGGCCACTCCGTGTCCCCGGGGCACAGGAACCGCACCCCGGCGGCCTCGGCCACCGCCAGGTCCCGCTCCGGTCCGGCCGCCGCGGCCCGTGCCCTGAGCCCCGCCCACCGCCGCTCGCCCGTCCCGGGGGGCGGCTCCCGGCGCTCCCGCAACCGCCGCACCACCTCCGCGCACCCCCACTCCCGCACCCACCGCCCCCCGACCTCGTCGCCGGGCTCGAACACGCGGGAGAGGAAGACCCGGGCGAGGCGGTCGGAGTCGGGCTCGCCGGTGCGGTTCATGCCCGGGCCCCGAGAGCCATCGGCACACCGCGCGGGACCCCGGTCCGCAGTTGCAGGGCGAGGGCGACATCGGTGGCGTCGGGCCGGTCGTGGCCGACGAGGTCGGCGACGGTCCAAGCGACCCGCAGGACGCGGTCGAGCCCGCGCGCGGTGAGCACCCCCCGCTCCAGGTTCCGCTCGGCCTCGTCCATCGCGCCGGACCGCGCGTGCCAGCGGCTGCGCAGCTCGCGTCCCGGCACCTCGCTGTTGGTCCGCCAGGGGGTGCCGGCGAGCCGGGCCGCCGCCCGCTCGCGCGCGGCCCGGACCCGGTCGGCCACCGTCGCCGTGGACTCGCCTCCGGGACCGCGGTGAGCGAGCTCGTGCCGGCCGACGGGGTCCACCTCGACCCGCAGGTCGACCCGGTCGAGGAGGGGTCCGGAAAGCCGGGCGTGGTAGCGGCGGATCGCCGAGGGCGGGCACTCGCACAGGGTGTCGCGCTGCGAGAAGCGGCCGCAGGGGCAGGGGTTGGCGGCGAGCACCATCAGGAAGCGCGCCGGGAAGCGCACCACGCCCGCACTACGGGCGATCACGACATGGCCCGCCTCCAGGGGCTGCCGCAGGGCGTCCAGGGTCTGGGTGCTGAATTCGGGGGCCTCGTCCAGAAAGAGCACGCCCCGGTGGGCGAGGGAGACGGCGCCGGGACGGGCGAACCCCGGCCCGCCGCCGACCAGGGACTGCATGGTGGCCGAGTGGTGCGGGGCGCAGTACGGGGCCGCGTCGATCAGCGGTTTGCCCGGTGGCAGGAGCCCGGCGATCGAGTGGACCGCGGTGACCTCCAGGGAGTCCTCCCTGGTCAGCGGGGGCAGGACGGCCGGCAGCCGCTCCGCGAGCATGGTCTTGCCCGCCCCCGGCGGTCCTTCCAGGAAGAGGTGGTGGCCACCGGCCGCGGCGACTTCCACCGCGGTCCGTGCCGAGCGCTGGCCCACCACGTCGGCGAGATCGTGCCCCTGGTCGTGGTGGGCGGCGCCGAGGCTGTGCATGCCCGTGGCGGCGCCGGTGCCGGGCATGCGCAGACCGGCGAGGAGGGGATCCGGGCGGCCCGGGTCGTCCGGTTCCTCCTCGGGGACGGGTTCGTCCGCGAGGACCGCGATCAGCTGGCGCAGGCTGCGCACGCCGAGCACGGAGACGCCCGGCACCAGCGAGGCCTCGGCCGCCGCGCACTCGGGCACGACGACCTGTTCGTAGCCCGCTTCGGCCGCGGCCAGCACGGCGGGCAGGATGCCCCGGACCGGGCGGACCCGGCCGTCCAGCCCGAGCTCCCCGATCATCACGATGTCGGCGAGGACCCGGGGGTCGATCCGCTCCGCCGCGCCGAGTACGGCGCAGGCGACGGCCAGGTCGAAGCCGCTTCCGGCCTTGGGCACCGACGCCGGGCTGAGTCCGACGGTGAGTTTCTTCTGCGGCCACTCGGCTCCCGAGTTCACGACCGCCGCCCGCACCCGGTCCCTGCTCTCCGTCAGGCTCTTGTCCGGCAGGCCCACCAGGGTGAACGCCGCCACCCCCGGCTCCAGGTCCGCCTGGACCTCGACGACGACGCCCTCGACGCCGACCAGTGCCACCGAACACGCACGCGCGAAGCCCATCTCAGACCACCCCCCGCACATGCTCGACGACGGGGGCTCCGCGGTCCGGGAGCAGGACTCCGACCAGGTCGAAGCGGACGCCGCCGGGCGGCGCGCCGTGGGTCTGGATCCAGCGCTCCGCGAGGTCCCGCAGCCGCCGGGCTTTGCGCGGGGTCACCGCGGCCATCGGGTGCTGGTAGGAGCCGCCCTTGCGGGTCTTCACCTCGCAGACGACGAGGACGTCCCCGTCGCGGGCGACGATGTCGATCTCGCCCGTCCTGCCGGAGCGCCAGTTGCGCTCCACGATCGTCATCCCGGCCTCGGACAGCCGCCGGGCGGCCACGTCCTCGCCGTAGCGGCCCATCGCACGTCGTGCGTTCATGCAGGCACCACCTCCGGCGCCCACAGTCACGCACCCGACCGCCCGCAGTGGATCTTGGTGGATGAGTCACCCGGTGTGGACAACTCCGTCACCCACAAGCGGGACACATCGGCGGGCCGACAGCCCCGGGTCAGCTGCCCGGCAGCTCCAGGTCGCTCTTGTTCAGCTCCTCGATGTTCACGTCCTTGAACGTGAGCACCCGCACCTGCTTCACGAAGCGCGCCGGCCGATACATGTCCCACACCCAGGCGTCGGCCATCGAGACCTCGAAGAACACCTCGCCCTGGACCGAGTGCACCTGCATCTCGTAGTCGTTGGTCAGGTAGAACCGTCGCTCGGTCTCGATCACGTATTTGAACAGACCGACGACATCGCGGTACTCCCGGTAGAGCTTCAGCTCCATCTCGGTCTCGTACTTCTCGAGGTCCTCGGCGCTCATGGCATGTTCCCCTTCAGCCGTGCGATCCCCCCATTGTGCGCCAGTCCCGCGGGGCCCTAGACGATTTCCGTGTCGAGGGTTACGGGTCTGGCCGGGGGACCTTCGTGTAGCAGCCTGCCCAGCAGTTCGGCGAGTCTGGTCGGATACACCGTCTCATGCGCCCGGCCCAGTTCCTGACACGTCCACCAGCGCGCTCCGACGACGCTGCGACGCTCCAGCTCGGTCAGGGCCGTGGCCCGGGTGGTCGTCACCGTCGTACGGGCCAGGTAGTACCACTCGTCCTGGTCCCAGCGGCGGCCGGCGAACGGGAAGGAGCAGGTCCGGCGCCACAGCACCGGGCCGAGTTCGACCTCTGTGATCCCGGTCTCCTCCACGAGTTCCCGCAATGCGGCCTGCTCACGGGTCTCGTCGCCCTCGACTCCGCCGCCGGGCGTGAACCACCAGTCGTCGGAGGGGTCGTCCGGCTCGTGCCCGTGCAGGAGCAGGATGCGGTCCTGAGGGTCGAGGAGCACGACCCGGGCGACCTTGCGCAGCCCGGTGCCGGAGACGGTCCCGGAGGCCTCCGGCGCCCCCTCCGGCGCCTCAGCGGGCACCGGCGGGCTCCGGCCGGGGGCGCGGACGGCGGGCGGAGGCCCGTGTGGCGATCGGGCCGTACGCGGCGCCGCCGAAGATCAGCACGGTCCCGCCGGCGATCATCCACAGGATCGGCCGCAGCGGACCCGGCCGGGAGAGCGTGCCGAGTTCCTCGAAGCCCGTGGGGCTCTTGAGCATGCCCTTCCAGGGGAAGACGACGGCGTCCACCCGGGCCCTGACCGCGCTGCGCGCGACCGTGCCCTGGGCCGCGTCCGTGAGGTGGGCGGTGGAGTCCAGGGAGCCCTGCCGCTCGTCGCCGAGCAGGAAGAGACGGCCCTCGGGAACCTTCACGGTCGGGAAGTCCTGGATCTCGGCCAGGCTGCCCTCGCGCAGATACGGCTCCTCGATCTGCTTGCCGTTGACGGTCAGCTTGCCCTCGGTGCAGCAGGCGACCGTGTCACCGCCGACCGCGACCACGCGCTTGACCACGAGGGCGTTGCTGACCCACTCCTTGTCGCTGAAGACCACGACGTCACCGCGGCGTACCTCGTCGCCGCCCACCTTCTGGGCCAGAACCCGCGAGCCGCCCTCGATCGTGGGGCTCATGGAGCTGGTGGGGACGGTGTAGGGCCGGTAGACCAGGGCCGCCCAGCCGAAACCGCCCAGGAACAGCGCGAGGCCCAGCGCGACGACCAGACCGGACAGGCGCTGTCCGGTCCGGCTGCCCACCGGGCCACTGCTGGTGCCTCCGCCGCTGCGCGGGGCCGTACGTGTCGTGCTCTCGCCGCCCATGGGTCCGCACCCTACCCGGCGGTACCGAACGGGTCAGCCCTTCGTCCCCTCTTCCCCGGCCATGGTCACAAGCTTGGGAAAGCGTTTACGGACGGGATGAAGGATCAGCCGCGCTCGGCGTCCGCCGTCGCGCGGCGGCGGCGCCACAGGACCACCGGGACCGCGCCGACGAGCGCGAGGCCCTCCGGGGCGACCGTCAGGGCCGCGGAGGCCGCCGACTGGTCGTTCAGGCCGGACTGCTCGAAGGTGTCCGGCACCGGCAGCGTGCCCCAGCGGGTGATCGGCCAGGCCTTGACGATGGCGCGGCCGACGACCTGGTCGACGGGCACCATGCCGTGGTTCTTGTCCGACTGGTTGTAGCGGGAGTCCCGCGAGTTCTGCCGGTGGTCACCCATGACCCAGACGTAGCCCTTGGGGACCTTCACCGTGAACTGGCCGCCCTGGTCGTCCTGGCTGCACGGGGTGTTCCCCGGGTAGACGTACGGCTCGTCGAGGGCCTTGCCGTTGACCTTCAGGGGGCCCGTGCCCTTGCAGGAGACGGTGTCGCCGCCGACGCCGATGACCCGCTTGATCAGGTCCTTCTCCTCCGCGGACGGCATCAGGCCGATCCAGCTGAGGAAGGTCTGCACGGCGTTCGGCTCGGTGGTCGCCTCGCCCGCCAGCCAGTTGTCCGGGTCGTGGAAGACCACGACCTCGCCGCGCTCGGGCTCGGAGCCGAACCACGGGGTCAGTTTGTCGACGAGCACCCGGTCGCCGATCCTGAGCGTGTTCTCCATCGACGCCGACGGGATGGAGAACGCCTGCACCAGGAAGGTCTTGATGATCAGCGCGAGGACGAGCGCGATCAGGATCAGGATCGGCAGCTCCTTCCAGAAGGAGCGCGGCTTCTTCTGGTTCGGGGTCCGGTCGCCCGGACCGTCGCCACCGCCCCGGGGGGGCTCGTCCGCCGGCGGGCCCTCGCCGCCCGCCGCCGGGTCATTCCCGGAGGTCACGGCGCCGTCTCCAGCCGGGTCGGCAGTGTCCACGGGACGTCCGCGGTGCTCCTCGCCTTCGTGCCCGGACCGTGCGCCAACCGCCACATCCCCCACGCCAACTCCTCACTCCGTGCCGCCGCCTGCCCCATGCTCGACGCAGGCCCACCACTCCCATAACGAGCGGGAGTTCCGCAGGGATCGGGAGCTGTCGGATCGTTCCGTTCGGATCGTCCTGGGCAACCCTATGCGACGGCAGGTCGGCGGAAGCCGCCGTGGCGGTCGCGCCGGTGACGGAAGAGAAAGTTTGCGGTTCTTTGAGACGGACCCAGTGTCCGAACGGCCAGGCGATGACCATGGCCCGGCCGACCACCTCGTCCTCGGCGACCGTGCCGCCGTAGTCCGTGTTCTGGTGGGATCGGGAGTCGGCGGAGTTGGCCCGGTGGTCGCCCATCACCCAGAGCCGGCCCTGGGGCACGGTGATGTCGAACGCGGCGTCGGAGGGGTTGTTCCCGGGGTAGAGGTAGCTTCCCTCTTCCAGGGGAACGCCGTTGACGGTGACTCGCCCTTCCGTGTCACAGCACTTGACGTGGTCGCCGCCCACGCCGACGACCCGCTTGATGAGGTCCTTCTCGTTCTCGGACGGCAGCAGACCGATGAAGGTGAGCCCTTCCTTGACCTGCTTGACGACGACGGGGTCCTTCTTCTTCGTCGTGGTCGTCTCGTCGTTGAGCCACCCGCCGGGGTCCTTGAACACGACCACGTCCCCGCGCTTCGGCTTGGAGCCGAACCAGGGGGTGAACTTGTCCACCAGGACCCGGTCGCCGATGCGGATGGTCTGTTCCATCGACCCGGAGGGGATCACGAAGGCCTGCACCAGGAAGGTCTTCAGGACCAGCGCTATCAGGACGGCCACGCCGACCAGCAGCGGCACCTCGCGGACGGCGGACCGCCTGCGCTTGCGCTTGACCTTGCGCTGGAGTTTGCGCCGTTCCGCGCGGGTGCGGCCGCCGGAGGAGCCGGACGAGCCGGAAGTGCGCCGGACGCCGGTGGGCAGGAGCTGGTCCACGGGCGAGCTGGGGGTGCCGCGGGGTTTGCCTCGGTTACCCATGGGCGGCCGCCGCCGTCGGTGTACCGCTCGCCCCCTGGGCGCTCGCGGCGGGCACGCGCGCGTAGGCGCTCGGGCGGGACAGCCGGGTGAGGTGGCCGTACGGCCGGACGATCCAGTCGGCGCGGCCGATCACCCGGTCCACGGGGATCATGCCGCCGCCCGGTGAGCCCAGGTGGTCGCGGGAGTCACTGGAGGCGCCGCGGTGGTCGCCGAGGACGAACAGGGTGCCCGCGGGGACCTCGACGTCGAAGTCCACCGTGGACGGGCTGTCGCCCGGATACAGGAAGGACGACTCGTCGACCGACCGGCCGTTCACCCGGATCCTCCCCTCCTTGTCGCAGCAGACCACGTGGTCCCCGCCTACCCCCACGACGCGTTTGACGTAGTCGGAGTTCCCGAAGTACCCGGTGCCGTCGAACACGACGACGTCGCCGCGCCGCGGCCCGGCACCGAAACGGTACGCGAACTTGTTTACGAGAACGCGGTCGCCGATCCTCAATCCCTTTTCCATGGATCCGCTGGGGATCTGGAATGGTTGGACCACGAAAGCGTTGAGGAGCAGCAAAAACACCAGGCAGATCAGCAGGGTGAGGCTGATGCGCCCGCCCGGCAGCCGCTCGGCGATCCAGGCCGTCAACGAGAAACGCGACCGGCCCTCCACGGTCCCCTGAGCGGGGCGGGAGGAGCGGTCGCGCTCCGTCGTCGGCTGAGCTTCGGTGTCCATCGGGGTCAGATGCTATCCGGCCCTCCTGTGGATCACCCGGGTGCGCTCGGTGGATACCAGTGGATCCACCGTGCGGGCTCAGTTGTCGCGCTTCTCCTTGATCTTCGCGGCCTTGCCGCGCAGCTCACGGAGGTAGTACAGCTTGGCGCGACGGACGTCACCGCGGGTGACGAGCTCGATCTTCTCGACGATCGGGGTGTGCACCGGGAAGGTGCGCTCGACGCCGACGGAGAACGAGACCTTGCGGACCGTGAAGGTCTCGCGGACACCGGCGCCCTGGCGGCGGATGACGACGCCCTTGAACTGCTGCACACGAGAGCGGTTGCCCTCGATGACGCGGACGTGGACGTTGACGGTGTCGCCCGGGCGGAAGGCCGGGACGTCGCTGCGCAGCGACGCGGCGTCGACGGAGTCGAGCAGGTGAGACATTTCGTCTGCTTTCTTCGCCGATGCCACAGGTCATCAGCGGGAGAGGGTTACCGGAAGGTCTGCCGGCGGCGTCAGGGCGGGCGTCGTGTCCCCCTGTGGCAGGGGCGCACGCCGGACGGCGCACAACAGCGGTCTATTGTTCCATGGCCTCGGGCCTGCGCCAAAATCGGCCGTACGGCTCGCCCTCCGGGTCGGGTGCCCAGCCCAGGATGGAGAGCATCTCGCGGTCCTTCTTGTCGAAGGCGCGGGGTGCGCAGCGCTCGATCAGGTCGGGCCGGTGGGCCGTCGTACGGCGCAGGGCCTCGTCGCGGCGCCAGCGGGCGATCTTCCCGTGGTGGCCGCTGAGCAGCACGTCCGGGATCTCCCGGTCGCGCCACACAGGGGGCTTGGTGTACACGGGGCCCTCCAGGAGGGCGGCCATGGCGCCGGGGGCGAAGGAGTCGTCGCGGTGCGACTCGGCGTTGCCGAGCACCCCGGGCAGCAGCCGGGCCACGGCCTCGGTGATCACGAGGACGGCCGCCTCGCCGCCGGCGAGGACGTAGTCGCCGATGGAGACCTCGTACACGGGGACGCGGGTGGCGTACTCGTCGACGACCCGGCGGTCGATGCCCTCGTAGCGGGCCGGGGTGAAGATCAGCCAGGGCCGGGCGGAGAGTTCGACGGCGAGTTCCTGGGTGAAGGGGCGGCCGCTGGGGGTGGGGACGACGACGGCGGGGAGCGTCGAGCCGGTCTCGTAGCCGTCGGCGAGGACCGTGTCCAGGGCTTCGCCCCAGGGCTCGGTCTTCATGACCATGCCGGGCCCGCCGCCGTAGGGGGTGTCGTCGACCGTGTTGTGCCGGTCGTGGGTCCACTCCCGCAGGTCGTGGACGCGGACGTCGAGCTGTCCGCGCGCGCGTGCCTTGCCGACGAGGGAGATGTTCAGCGGCTCGAGGTACTCGGGGAAGATCGTGACGACGTCGAGGCGCATTACGACTCGTCCCCGGCGGCGTCGTCGCGCGAGGAGGCGATCTCCGCGCGGTCGTCGATGAGACCGGGCGGCGGGGCGACGACGGCCCGCTGCTCCTCCAGGTCGATCTCGACGACGATCTCCGAGACGAAGGGGATCATCACCTCGGTGCCGTCCGGGCGTTCGACGATGAAGAGGTCCTGGGAGGGCAGGTGCGAGATCTCGGTGATGCGGCCGACCTCCGTGCCGTCCTCGGTGACCACGTCGAGGTCGATGAGCTGGTGGTCGTAGTACTCGTCCTCTTCCTCCGGCAGCTGCTCCGGGTCGACCTCGGCGATCAGGAGCGTGTTGCGCAGGGCCTCGGCGCCGTTGCGGTCGCTGACGCCCTCGAAGCGCAGGAGGAGCCGGCCGCTGTGGACCCGGCCGGTCTCGATGGTGAGCGGTCCCGCGGCGGCGGGATCGGTGGCGAGTACGGCGCCGGGCGCGAGCCTGAGTTCCGGCTCGTCGGTGCGGACCTCGACGGTGACCTCGCCCTTGATGCCGTGGGCGCGTCCGACGCGAGCGACTACCAGCTGCACTGTGCTTGTTCTCCTGTCCTGCAACCACTGTCCTGCAACCACTGTCATACAACTACGGGCCGGGGACGGCCCATGGCCCTCCCCGGCCCGAGCCGGTGCTGCGATACGTCAGCGGACGTGGTCCACGTCGACGAGGTCGACGCGCACTCCGCGGCCGCCGATGGCGCCCACGACGGTGCGCAGAGCGCGCGCGGTGCGGCCGTTGCGGCCGATCACCTTGCCGAGGTCTTCCGGGTGGACCCGGACCTCGAGAACGCGCCCGCGGCGCAGGTTGCGCGAGGCGACCTGCACATCGTCAGGGTTGTCGACGATGCCCTTCACGAGGTGCTCGAGAGCCTCCTCGAGCATGCTCAGGCCTCGGTCGACTCGGACTCAGCGGCGGCCTCGTCCTTCTTCTCGGCCTTCTTCTTCTGGGTGATCGCCTCACCCTTGCCCTCGTCGTCGCCACCGAGGGCCTCGAACGAGGGGCGCGCCTTCTTGGGCGCGGCCACGAGCAGCGGAGCCGGGGCGGGCTCGCCCTTGAACTTCTGCCAGTCGCCGGTCTTCTTCAGGATGGCGAGCACGGGCTCGGTCGGCTGCGCGCCGACACCCAGCCAGTACGCGACGCGGTCCGCGTCGACCTCGATGATCGAGGGGTTGTACGTCGGCTGGTACTTGCCGATCTCCTCGATCGCACGGCCGTCACGGCGGGTGCGGGAGTCGGCGACGACGATGCGGTAGTGAGGCGAACGGATCTTGCCCAGACGCTTCAGCTTGATCTTGACTGCCACGGGAGTGGACTCTCCTGATTTTGACGTGGTTGGGCACGGCGAGAGAGCCGCGTGGGGTTGCGGTACCCGAGTGCCCGATGGACGCGTCAGCCGGAGGAGAGAGGGGTCCTGTGCGGCTGTCGAGTACAGCTAGCCATTGTGCCACACCCCGCGGGTCGCCTCGCGCCGAGGGTGTGTGCGGGCATGCCTCGGCAGCGCCCGGCGCTCGGCGGGGAGCCCTGGGGCCACGGCTCCCCGCACCACGCTGAACCGGCAGCCACGAGATGCCGGTGCATGACCGTCCTACTGTCGTACGACTTATGCGGCGCCCGCGATCTCGGGGATGCGGAACGGCTTGCCGCAGCCGCCGCACACGATCGGGGCCTGGGCCAGGACCGACGGCACCACCCGGACGTTGCGACCGCAGTCGCAGACGGCCTTGACCCGGACGCCGCCGCCGGAGGAGCCGTGGCGGGCGGCGGGGCCGCGGAAGGTGCGGGTGGTGCTGTCGGCGGAGGTGGCCGCCGTGTGGGCCTTGAGTGCCCGCTGGAGGCGCTCGATCGTCGGACGGTAGCGGCGCTTGGCCTCGGGGTTGAGCGTGACCAGCGAGAAACCGCTGCTGGGGTGCGGTTCCTCGGGGTGGTCCAGGCCCAGCTCCTCGGCGATGGCGAGGAATCTGCGGTTGTGGTATCGGCCGGCGCGGGAGGTGTCGCGAACGCCGCGGGCGGCGGCGATGCCATGGACTGCCTCATGGAGCAGTCGCTCGAAGGAGAGCTCGTGACCGCAGGCGGACGACGACTCCCCGATCAGGGACTCTGGCGCGGCAAGGTCCGGCAGCTCGGGGTGGTACCGCTGAATGTCGGCCCACGCCTGTGCCAGCTCTGCGGCGAGAACAGGTGGTGTCTGTGTCGTGCTCACGTAATGACAACGAGCGGGAGTGCCGCTGTGTTCCTATTCCGGGGCATCCCAAATAATTTGCACGTACCCGTCAGTTGCCGCTGATGCGTGGAGACGAGGGCGGGTGCGCTGATCTGCGGAGAAGCCGCACAGCTCACCCCAAGGTGGTGCGTAGTCGGCCGTACGCCCCGGCGCGTAGCCGCTGTCCGCGCGCCGGGGAACAGGTGTACGGCGGGGCGCAAGGGGCGTTTCGGTCGCGCCGCCCGCCGGAGCGCGCCGTCTCAGTAGGCGCGCGCGACGACCGCGACGTTACCGGGCGCGTCCTCGGCGTCCGGCACCGACCCGTCCTCGGCGAGAAGACACCGTACGGTCACGGCGTGCTCGGCGAGGGCCGCCTCGCCCTGCGTGCCCAGGACGGCCCAGGGGATCCGCGCCCAGCGGCCGGCCGTGGCCGCCTCGACGGCCTCCCCCACCGTGGCCGTCTCCACCGTCCCCGCCTCGCGCCGCTGGAGGGACTGCGTCAGCAGCAGCGCCTGGTCCTCCTCCAGCACGGACGGCAGAAGCTGTACGAGGCTGTCGAGGGCCACCGGCTCCTTGCCGCCCGGGATGCGGCGGGCCAGCATCGCGGTGCCGGTCGCCAGGTCGCGCGGCCCGATCTCCACTCGCACCGGCACCCCCTTCAGCTCCCAGTCGACCGCGCGCCGCCCGAAGGGCACGTCGGTGCGGTCGTCGACGTGCACCCGGATCCCGGCCGCCCGCAGCCGGTCGCCCAGCTCGCGGACCTTGGCCAGAACCGCCTCCTCGCCCTTGACCGCGAGAAGCACGGCCTGGATCTGCGCCAGCCGGGGCGGCACCCGCAGCCCGTCGTCGTCGCCGTGCATCATCACCAGTGCGCCGATCATGCGGGTCGTCGAACCCCAGGAGGTCTGCCAGACCAGCTCCTGCGTGCCGTCCTTGGACAGGTAGGTGGTGTCGAAGGCCCGGGCGAAGTTCTGGCCGAGCTCATGGCTGGTGGCCATCTGGAGCGCCTTGCCGTCGCCCATCATCCCTTCGAGCGTGAGGGTGTTGACGGCTCCGGCGAACCGCTCCCGGGTGGTCTTGCGGCCGGCCACCACGTCCATCGCGAGGACGTTCACCATGAAGTCCTCGTAGACCCGGCGGTGGATGTGCGCGGCGAAGTCTCGGGCGTCCTCGTACGTCGCGTGCGCGGTGTGCCCCTCCTGCCAGAGGAACTCGGTCGTCCGCAGGAACAGCCGGGGGCGCAGCTCCCAACGGACCACGTTCGCCCACTGGTTGATGAGCAGGGGCAGATCGCGGTAGCTCTGCACCCACTTGGCGAAGTACTCGTTGATGATCATCTCGGAGGTGGGGCGGACCACCGCCGGCTCCTCCAGCTCCTTGCCGCCGCCGTGCGTGACCACCGCCAGTTCCGGGGCGAAGCCCTCGACGTGGTCGGCCTCGCGGGTGAGGTACGACTGCGGGATCAGCAGCGGGAAGTACGCGTTCTGGGTGCCCGTCTCCTTGATGCGGGCGTCCATCTCGGCCTGCATCCGCTCCCACAGCCCGTATCCGTACGGCCGGATGACCATGGTGCCGCGCACCGGACCGTTGTCGGCCAGTTCCGCCTTGCCGATCAGATCCTGGTACCACCGGGGGAAGTCGTCCGCCCGTGGCGTGAGAACGGGTGCCTTGGCCATGACGCGATGCTACGGGCCCACGTTGCCGGAATGTGAATTCTCGCCACTCCCCCCGCGCGTCCACAAGCGGGGCCCCGAGACCCCTGGACGCGGCCGCAGAGGGGGAGTTACCTGGCATACGGGGGAAGTGCGAGGGCACTTCACGGGGGTCACCTGATCGGTACTGCGGCAAATTCTCGGCGGAATGGGGCGCTTATTCATGACACCTGTGCTCGTGCGGCAGCACCTTCCCACCGCGGGGCCGGTGCCCCGTACGGACCTGGGTGCACGCGCGCGTGACTGGTCCGAGATCCAGGAACGGATGCTGGTTCCGCTCTACGAGGCCGTCTACGAGCGGCTGGAAGTGGGCCCCGGCACCCGGCTGCTCGCCCTCGGCTGCGGCTCCGGGCTCGCCCTGCTGATGGCCGCCTCCCGGGGCGCGTCCCTGACGGGGGCCGAGCCCGGCTCCCCCGAGCGGCTGGCCCTCGCCCGCGAGCGGCTGCTGCCCTCGGCCGGGGAGGGACCCGCGCGGAAGGACATCCGGCTGACCGGCCGGTCACCGGGGGACGCGGCCGGCGTGGAGACGCCCGCGTACACCCTGGTGACCGCCTTCGAACCGATCGGCGCCCTCGCCGGGGACGCGGAGGCGCTGGCCGGGCCGCTCGCGGCGGCGGTCCCGCTGGCCGAGCGGGGGGCGCCGGTGGTGCTCGTCGGCTGGGGCCCGCCCGAGCGCTGCGCCACCTGGGACGTGCTGCGCGCGGTGGCCGGACCGGACGCCCTGACGCGCGGCGCCGAGGCCGACGGCGGCACGGGCCGGCCGCGGCACGCCCTGCGGGACGACCTGGAGGAGACCGCGCAGCGTGCGGGGCTCAGGCCGGACGGTTCCGGCCGGGTGGCCTGTCCCTTCGGGTACGCCGGGGTGGACAGCGCCGTCCGGGGCCTGCTGTCGACGGGGCTGTTCGACACGGCGGTCGCGGCGACCGACCAGGACCAGGTCGGCAAGGAGCTGGCGGAGGCACTGCACCCCTACCGCAGGCCGGACGGCACGGTGTGGATGCCGAACGTGTTCCGGTACCTGATCGCCCGGACGCCGTGACGTCTCTGCCGGGACTCAGTCCTCGTCCTTGCGGAGCCGGGTGATCCCCGCGATGCGGTAGGCGTCTGCCTCCTCCAGGGTCTCGTGCTCCAGGAGCGCCTCGGCGAGGGCGTCCAACTGGCCGCGGTGGTCGCGGAGTTTGGTCAGCGCCTCCGCGTAGCACTCGTCGACGATCCGGCGCATCTCGTCGTCGATGACGTCGAGGGTCGCGGGCGCGGCGGCGAGGCCGTAGGCCTGCTGGGCGTCGCTCGGCAGGGCGGAGAGCCGGCCGACGCGGTCGCTCATGCCCCAGCGGGCAACCATCCCGCGGGCGATGTTGGTGACCTGTTCGAGGTCGTTCTCGGCGCCGGTCGTGACGACCCCGTAGATCACCTCCTCGGCCGCCATCCCGCCGAGGGCGCCGATGATGCGGCCGCGCAGATACTGCTCGGAGTGCGCGTACCGCTCGACCTCCGGGGTCGACATGGTCACGCCGAGGGCGCGGCCGCGGGGCACGATGGTGACCTTGCGGACGGGGTCGGCGCCCGGCTGGAGCATGCCGAGGAGAGCGTGGCCGCTCTCGTGGTAGGCGGTGCGCCGACGGTCCTCCTCGGGCATCACCAGGGTGCGTTCGGCTCCGAGCTGCACCTTCTCCAGCGCTTCCGACAGGTGCGCCGGGGTGACCTGGCTCTGCTTGCGCTTGACGGCGAGCAGGGCGGCCTCGTTGGCGAGATTGGCCAGATCCGCGCCGGTCATGCCGGGGGTGGTGCGGGCCACCTGGGTCAGGTCCACGTCGGGGGCGAGCGGGATCCGGCGGGTGTGGATGCGCAGGATCGCCTCGCGTCCGCCGCGGTCGGGCGGGGAGACGCTGACGACCCGGTCGAAGCGGCCGGGCCGGGTCAGGGCCGGGTCGAGGATGTCGGCGCGGTTGGTGGCCGCGATGACGATCACGCCCTCGGAGCCGGAGAAGCCGTCCATCTCGGTGAGGATCTGGTTCAGCGTCTGCTCGCGCTCGTCGTGACCGCTCACCGACGCGCCCCCGCTGCGGACCCTGCCGATGGTGTCGATCTCGTCGATGAAGATGATCGACGGCGCCACCTTGCGGGCCTCGGCGAACAGCTCCCGGACCCGGGAGGCGCCGACGCCCACGATCATCTCGATGAACTCGGAGGCGGAGGCCGAGAAGAACGGCACCCCCGCCTCGCCGGCCACCGCGCGGGCCAGCAGGGTCTTGCCGGTGCCGGGCGAGCCCGCGAGCAGCACCCCGCGGGGCATCTTGGCGCCCATCCTGCGGTAGGCGTCCGGGTGTTCCAGGAAGTCGACGACGTCGTCCAGCTCGCCCTTGACCTCGTCGATGCCGGCCACGTCGGCGAACGTCGTGCGCTCGGTGCCGGGGCGCAGCTCGACGGGTTTGGGCGGCGCCTTGCGGCCGAGCATGCCGCCGGCCCCGCCGAGGCCCCCGGTGAACCTGCGGGCGAAGAAGACCCACACCGCGACCAGCAGCACGATCGGGATCAGCGAGATCAGCAGGTTGGAGAGCAGACTGCGCTGCTGCACGACCGGCCGGGCGGTGACCGTGACGTCGTGGCTGCTCAGGTTCTGCCAGAGGTTGTCGTCGGCGAACGCGGGGCGCTGGGTCCTGAACCGGGTGTAGGTGCCGTCGTCGTCGGGGTTGTCCCGGGCCTTCTTCAACTCGCCCTGGATCGCGTCGCCCTTGGAGTAGATCTTCGCGACGTTGCCCTCGTCGACCTGCCTGCTGAACTCGGTGTAGGAGATGGTCGGCTCGTTGCCCTGGCCGAGGTAGTTCAGTCCGATGTAGACGATCAGGAAGACGATCACCGCGGTGACGGCGAGGCCCCACCAGCGGCCCCGGGGACGCCGGCCACCGGGGCCGACGGGGGGCGGGGTTCCCTCGTCCGGGGTGCCCTCGGAGCGCCATGGCTGGTCGGGCGCCCTGCGCGGCGGAGCGGCATTGCTCATATCTGGACGTTACGGCAGACACCGGGCCTCGGCATGCGCTGAGGGCGCCCCTCCCGGTGGAAGGGCGCCCTCGGCGACGTACACCCGAACGGCGTCAGCCCATGAACCGCGGACCGCGGACCGCGAACGCCCGTCAGGAACCTCAGCCCATGAACTTCTTGAACTCGTCGGGCAGCTCGAAGTCCTTGGCGCCCTGCTGCGGCACCCCGAACGCGTTGCCGCCCTGGGCCTGGGCCTCGCGGCGCTGGGCCGCCTCCAGCTCCTGCTGCCGGCGCTTCATCGGGTTGCCGGAGCGCTGCTTGCCCTTGGCCTGCTTCGGCTGCTTCTTCTGCCGGCCGGGGCCGCCGCCCATGCCCGGGATCCCCGGCATGCCGGGCATACCGCCGCCCTGGGCCATGCGGGACATCATCTTGCGGGCCTCGAAGAACCGCTCGACCAGCCCCTTGACCGCACTGACCTCGACCCCGGAACCCTTGGCGATACGGGCGCGGCGCGAGCCGTTGATGATCGTGGGGTCCTGGCGCTCGGCCGGGGTCATCGACTTGATGATCGCGGCGGTGCGGTCGACGTCCCGCTCGTCGAGGTTGTTGATCTGGTCCTTGATCTGCCCCATGCCGGGCAGCATGCCGAGCAGCTTGCTGATGCTGCCCATCTTCCTGACCTGCTCCATCTGGGACAGGAAGTCGTCCAGGGTGAAGTCCTGGCCCTTCTTCGACGCCAGCTTGGAGGCCATCTTCTCGGCCTCTTCCTGGCTGAACGTCTTCTCCGCCTGCTCGATCAGGGTGAGCAGGTCACCCATGTCGAGGATGCGGGAGGCCATCCGGTCCGGGTGGAAGGCGTCGAAGTCCTCGAGCTTCTCGCCGTTCGACGCGAACATGATCGGCTTGCCGGTGACCTGGCGGATCGACAGGGCCGCGCCGCCACGGGCGTCGCCGTCGAGCTTGGAGAGCACCACGCCGTCGAAGCCGACGCCGTCGCGGAAGGCCTCGGCGGTGTTGACGGCGTCCTGGCCGATCATCGCGTCCACGACGAAGAGGATCTCGTCGGGCGAGACGGCGTCGCGGATGTCCGCGGCCTGCTGCATCAGCTCCTGGTCGATGCCGAGGCGGCCGGCGGTGTCCACGATCACGATGTCGTGGACCTTGGCCTTCGCGAACTCGATGGAGTCCTTGGCGACCTGCACCGGGTCACCGACGCCGTTGCCCGGCTGGGGCGCGTAGACCGCGACGCCCGCGCGCTCGGCGACGACGCTGAGCTGGTTGACGGCGTTGGGGCGCTGGAGGTCGCAGGCGACGAGCAGCGGCGAGTGGCCCTGCTCCTTCAGCCAGCGGCCGAGCTTGCCGGCGAGGGTGGTCTTACCGGCGCCCTGGAGGCCGGCCAGCATGATGACGGTGGGCGGCTGCTTGGCGAAGCGCAGCCGTCGGGTCTCCCCGCCGAGGATCGTGACGAGTTCCTCGTTGACGATCTTCAGGATCTGGTGGGCGGGGTTCTTCAGCGCCTGCGAGACAGTGGCCCCGAGCGCCCGCTCCTTGACGTTCTTGATGAACGAGCGCACGACCGGGAGGGCCACGTCGGCCTCGAGCAGCGCGATGCGGATCTCGCGCGCGGTGGCGTCGATGTCCGCCTCGGAGAGCCGTCCCTTGCCGCGCAGGTTCTTGAAAGTCGCTGAGAGGCGATCGGAGAGAGTATCGAACACGGCGGCGTCGGTCCTCGGGGTCGGGGGCGTAGGAGCGTCTTCAAGGGTATCCCGGACGGGCAAGACCGGGTCACGGTCGTGCCGCGACCCGGTCCCGCGGGTGTGCCGGGTTCAGCCCCGCAGGGTCTCCTCCAGCTTGCGGGAGACGGCCGCCGCCTCGTCGACCGGCAGCGGCGCCCCCTGCGCGCCGGTGACGTAGAAGGCGTCGACGGCGTTGGCGCCCAGGGTGCTGACGTGCATGCTGCGCACCCGTACCCCCGCGTCCTCCAGGGCCGAGCCGATCCGGAACAGCAGCCCCGGCGCGTCCTGGGCGCGGACCTCGATGACGGTGGCGTGCCGGGAGGCGGCCGGGGCGACCGTCACGCGCGGCGGGGGCGCGACCACGCCCCGGCGCCGGGGGTAGGCCGCGTCGCGCTCGGCGAGCCGCCCGGCGATGTCCAGGGAGCCGTCGAGGGCGCGCACGAGGTCGGCGCGCAGCCGGGCGGCCTGCGGCAGCGAGCCGTACTCGGCGGCGACCCGCCAGTTCAGCAGCAGGACCGAGCCCTCGACGCCGTCCGGCAGGTCCAGGGCGCGCAGCTCGGCGGTGCGCACGGTCAGCCGGTGCACGGCGAGCACACCGGCCACCGCGGGCAGCACGCCCTCCTGGTCGGGTACGGCGATGAGCAGTTCCACGCCGAGCGGCTCGGGGTCGCCGGGCGGCTGCTCCCCCGCGTCGGCGGGCGGTTCGGTCTGGGCGCGCAGGGCCAGGACGGGGCTGCCGGTGGCGACCGCCTCGATGGCGAGCCGTTCCTGCTCGGCGGTGGGCGCGGCGGTGTCCGGCACCTCCGGTTCGTCGCCGGCGAGGACCGCCCCGACCCGCTTGACCAGGTCCGTCACGAGCGAACCCCGCCAGGAGGACCAGGCGGCGGGGCCGGTGGCCAGCGCGTCCGCCTCGGTGAGCGCGTGCAGCAGTTCCAGGGTGCTCTGCGAGCCGACGGCGTCGGCGACCGAGCGGACCGTGGCCGGGTCCTCCAGGTCGCGCCGGGTGGCCGTCTCGACGAGCAGCAGGTGGTGCCGTACGAGGGAGGAGAGCACCGCCACGTCCGCGCGGTCGAAGCCGATGCGGGCGGCGACGTCCTTGACGATGATCTCGCCCGCGACCGAGTGGTCGCCGGGCCAGCCCTTGCCGATGTCGTGCAGCAGCGCGGCGACCAGGAGGAGGTCGGGGCGGCTGACCCGGCGGGTGAACTCGGAGGCGCGGACGGCGGTCTCGATGAGGTGCCGGTCGACGGTCCAGATGTGCACGGCGTTGCGCTGCGGCCGGCAGCGCACCCGCTCCCAGTCGGGCAGCAGCCGGGTGATCAGGCCCTCGGCCTCCAGCGCCTCCCAGACCTCCACGGTGGGCCGGCCGGAGCCGAGCAGGGTGACCAGCTGTTCGCGGGCCTCGGCCGGCCAGGGGGTCGGCAGGGCGCGCACGGTGGCGGCGAGACGCCGTACGGCGTGCAGGGAGAGCGGGAGGCCGGCCTGGGCGGCGGCGGCCGCGGCGCGCAGCGGCAGCACGGGGTCGCGTTCGGGGCGGGCGGCACGGGCGAGCACCACCTCGCCGTCCTGCTCCACGACGCCCTCGGCGAGCGGGGACCGCTCGGGGACGGGCTTCCCGCCGCCGAGCATGGCGCGCAGCCGCGGCCGTACGGCGCGTGAGCGCAGCACGCGGGCGACTTCGCGCCAGGTGACGTCGCTGGCGTAGGAGATGACGCGCGCGGCCTCGTAGACCTGCCGCAGCAGGGTGTCGGCGTCGAGGAGGCCGAGTCCTGCGGCGACCTGGTCCTGCTCCTGGAGGGCGAGGCGGTCGGTGGCGCGGCCGGTGGCCAGGTGGAGGGCGTCACGGACGTCGAGGAGGCGGCGGCGGGCGTCGTCGAGGCCCTCGCGGGGCGCGTCGGCGAGCCAGGAGGCGGCGACGGCGCGCAGGGCGGTGGCGTCCCGGAGGCCGCCGCGGGCCTCCTTGAGGTCGGGTTCCAGGAGGTACTGGAGCTCTCCCTGGCGCTCGGCGCGCTCGGCGCAGAGTTCCTGGAGCTCGGGCAGGCGTCTGGGGGCCTGGTTGCGCCAGTCGGCGAGGACGGTGGTGCGCAGTCCGGAGGTCAGGGCCAGGTCGCCGGCGAGGTGGCGGGCGTCGAGGAGACCGAGGTTGACCTTCAGGTCCTCCCCGGCGGTCTTGCGGGCCTCGGCGGGGGTGCGCACGGAGTGGTCGAGGGCGAGGCCGAGGTCCCAGACGGGGTACCAGAGGCGGTCGGCGAGGGCGGCGACGGCCTTGGGGTCGCTGCCGTCGTGCAGGAGCAGCAGGTCGAGGTCGCTGCGGGGGGAGAGCTCACCGCGGCCGTAGCCGCCGACGGCGACGAGGGAGACGCCGGCCAGTCCGTCGGCCGCCGCGGTGAACAGCCCGGCCAGCCAGTCGTCCGTGAGCGCGGAGAGGGCGGCACGGCGCGGCGGCCCGGACCGCGCCTCCTCGGTGAGGAGGCGCAGCCGGGCCGCCGCATAGCCGCTGGGTCCCGAGTCCTCTGCTTCGTTTCGCACGTCCGTGCCCGTCACCCAGCGACTCCTGTTCTGTTCTGCGGTCAGAGCGCGTCGGGGCCGCGCTCGCCGGTGCGGACCCTGACGGCCGTCTCGACCGGGAGGGACCAGACCTTGCCGTCACCGATCTTGCCGGTGCGGGCCGCCTTGACGATGACGTCGATCAGCTGCTCGGCGTCGTCGTCCTCGGCCAGCACCTCGATGCGGATCTTGGGGACCAGGTCGACCGTGTACTCGGCGCCGCGGTAGACCTCGGTGTGTCCCCGCTGACGACCGTAACCGCTCGCCTCGGTGACCGTCAGGCCGTGCACGCCGAAGGCCTGGAGGGCTTCCTTGATCTCGTCGAGCCGGTGGGGCTTGACGACGGCGGTGATGAGCTTCATGCGTCCACCTTCTTGCTCGTGGCGCCGGCGGCGGCCGGTACTGCGGTCCGGGCGGCGCCGCCACCGGCACCGCTGAAGTCGTAGGCGGTCTCGGCGTGCTCGGCCTGGTCGATGCCGGAGATCTCCTGGTCCTCGTCGACCCGCATGCCGATGGTCTTGTCGAGGAGGAAGGCGAGCACCGCGGAGGCGATCAGGGAGTAGGCGAGGACGGCGAAGACACCGGCGCACTGCTTCCAGAACTGGTCCAGGCCGCCGCCGTAGAAGAGGCCCTTGACGTCGGACTGGCCCTTGCCGCTGGCGAAGAAGCCGATCAGCAGGGAGCCGATGATGCCGCCGACCATGTGGACGCCGACGACGTCGAGCGAGTCGTCGTAGCCGAACTTGTACTTCAGGCCGACGGCCGCGGCGCAGGCGACACCGGCGATGGCGCCGACGGCGATCGCGCCGATCGGGGTGACCGCGCCGCCGGACGGGGTGATGGCGACCAGACCGGCGACCGCGCCGGAGGCGGCGCCCAGCGTGGTGAACGCGCCGTGGGCGATCTTCTCGTAGGCGAGCCAGGCGAGCATGGCGGCTGCGGTGGCGATCTGGGTGTTGACGAACATCAGGGAGCCGACGCCGTCGTCGTTGCCGAGCCACGAGCCGGCGTTGAAGCCGAACCAGCCGAACCACAGCAGACCGGCGCCGAGCATGACCAGCGGGAGGCTGTGCGGGCGCATCGGGTCCTTCTTGAAGCCGACGCGCTTGCCGATGACCAGGATCACACCGAGCGCCGCGGCGCCCGCGTTGATGTGGACCGCGGTACCACCGGCGAAGTCGATCACGCCGAGGTCGAAGGCCCAGCCGCCGGTGCCCCAGACCCAGTGGGCGACCGGGAAGTACACGACCGTGGCCCACAGGACGACGAAGATCGACCAGGCGGAGAACTTCACGCGGTCGGCGATCGCGCCGCTGATCAGGGCGGGGGTGATGATGGCGAACATCATCTGGAAGACGGCGAAGGCGAAGACCGGGATCGTGTACCCGGACCAGATGTCCGCCTTGTCGATGCCGGCCCATCCGACGAAGTCGGACTCCCAGCCGATGATCGAACCGTGGTCCGTGCCGAACGCCATGGAGAAGCCGTACAGCACCCACAGGATCGTGACGATGCCCATGCTGATGAAGCTCATCATCAGCATGTTGAGGGTGCTCTTGACGCGGACCATGCCTCCGTAGAAGAAGGCCAGACCGGGGGTCATGATCAGCACCAGGGCGGAACAGATGAGCATGAAACCTGTGTTGGCCACAGACAGCTTGTCTGCGGCGAGCGTGATGGCTGGTGCCATCGGCGTCTCCTCGTCGTAGTACGGCCCCGTGCGGGCGAAGCCAGAGCGGAAAAGAGGGGTGGGCCGGTTATGCGCCACGAGATTGACGCAGCGCGGTTTCGGTCGAAGCCCCTCGTTGTTTCGCCGCCGTGACGAAGGCGCCTGGTGCGTTACGCGTCGGTGAACTGGCTGATGTTCGCCGAGCGGATCGTTATGGTGGCGCAACCTTCTTTCGGGGGAGGAAACCGGCCGCGGACGGCCTTCCGATGACCTGGCATGGGGGAGCCGAGTCGGGCACTTCGGGAAGGCAGGCCGCGGCCGGGGTTCATGGGTTTCCCAGGGTGGATCGGGGGTGTCAGACGGCCTCGGCCGTCTCCGGCAGCTCCATGGCGAGCCGCTCGGTGAGGTCCACGACCTCGGTCAGGTCGCCGAACTCGCGGACGGCGCTGTCGACGGTCTTTCGAATACGAGTGTTGACCCGCTCGGAGCGGACCTTCTTGGCCTCCTGCATGGCCTGGGCGGCCAGGACGGCGCTCTGCTCGGGCTCCTGGCGCAGCAGGTGGACGGTGGCCATGCCGATGAGGTTCAGCACGTACGACCGCTTGTGGTCGCTGTCGTCGGCGAACAGGCGTACGGCCTTCTGCATCAGGGGTTCGGCGAGGGAGGCGTAGGCGGGGCTGCGCCCGGCGACATAGGCGAGGTCGCGGAAGGAGTGGCTGTTCTCGCCGTACAGCTCGGCCTCGGAGAAGAAGCGGATCCAGTCGGGGTCCGGCTCGTCCCACTCGTCGGCGTCGGCGAAGGTGTCCTCGGCCATCCGCACGGCCCGTTTGCAGCGGCCCGGCTGGCCCATGTTGGCGTAGGCGCGGGCCTCCATCGCATACAGCATGGACTGGGTGCGCGGACTCGCGCAGTCCCGGCTGCCGTACTGCGCGAGGTGGATCAGTTCCAGCGCGTCCTCGGGCCGTCCCAGGTGGATCATCTGACGGCTCATGCTGGACAGGATGTACGAGCCGAGCGGCCGGTCGCCGGCCTCCTTGGCGGCGTGCAGGGCGAGCACGAAGTACTTCTGGGCGGTCGGCTGGAGCCCCACGTCGTAGCTCATCCAGCCGGCGAGTTCGGCCAGCTCGGCGGCGACCTTGAACAGCTTGCGGGAGGTGGCCTCGGGCTGGGGTTCCTGGAGGAGGTCGGTCACCTCGTGGAGCTGGCCCACGACGGCCTTGCGGCGCAGTCCGCCGCCGCACTGGGCGTCCCACTGCCGGAACATCACGGTGGTGGACTCCAGCAGGTCCAGCTCTGGCCTGGAGAGCCGGCCGCGGGCCCGGCTGGTGGGCACGGACTCGGGTTCCGTGAGGGGTGCGGGCGGGGTGGGGACGAGCCAGCGCTGCATCGGCTCGATCAGCGACGGGCCCGCGGACAGCGCCAGCGAGGTTCCGAGGAAGCCGCGCCGCGCCAGCATCAGGTCGCTGCGCGAGAACTCGCTGAGCAGGGCCACCGCCTGCGGGCCCGTCCAGGGCAGGTCGACGCCGGTCGCGGAGGGCGCCTGACGGGTGGCGCGCAGACCGAGGTCCTCGACCGAGACGACACAGCCGAACCGCTCGGAGAACAGCTCGGAGAGGATCCTGGGGATGGGCTCGCGGGGGTTCTCGCCGTCCAGCCAGCGGCGCACGCGTGAGGTGTCGGTGGAGATGTGGTTGGCGCCCAACTGGCGTGCACGACGGTTGACTTGCCGGGCCAGTTCGCCCTTGGACCAGCCGCTGCGCACGAACCAGGAGGTGAGCAGCTCGTTCGGGCGCTTGTCCGCATGCGAAGCACCGCTCCCGCTTCCGTCGTTGCCGCTCACTGGAACGCCCCCATCCCTGAGACCACTTGTCACTGAGTGCGCCAAGCCTTATCAGAATGCCGGTAAATACGGCCCCTCGTCCGGGAGTTGTCACCCTTCGAACGGGAAGTCGACTTGCCTCCGGCATACCCACAAGCGCATGTGCCTCCAGGACCCGCACACTCAAAGTAATCCTACGATCACGGACGCAGCCACGAGGATCCCGGAAACGCCACCATTCGCCACCCCTTCGAATGAACTACCGATGACCCATGCGCGATTCACTTGACACAGGGCGGGTGGGGATGAGCGGAGGGAAGCACTCAGGGGCGCGTGTCGCCGACCACACCACCCGGCGTGCTTCCGGACGCCGTCTGCAACGGGCGGCCGCCGGGCAGCGAAAGCACGCAGAGTTACGACATGCGACCGTTACGTAACCACCGGCGCCGCACACCCGTTGGAGGGGGCATGGGCTTCACGATCGGCGGCATCCGCGAGATCCGCTCCGGCACGCGCAGGCGTGGTCGCTCGTCCGAGTGCACCGCCGTCGCCGAGTTCACGGGACTGTGGGGCTGGGACGTCGTACCGGGCGCCCGGGCCGCGGCCGGTGTCTGCTCCTGCGGCCGTGGTGACTGCCGCGCACCCGGTGCCCACCCCCTGGCGTTCGCGCCCCGGGTGCCGGCCGGCGCCACCCTCGACGACGTGACGCGGGCCTGGGCGGAGTTCCCGGGCGCCGCGGTGATGCTGCCGGTCGGGCGCGCCTTCGACGTGATCGAGGTCCCCGGGCCCGCCGGGCGCCGCGCCCTGGTCCGGCTGGAGCGCATGGGCCTGCCGCTCGGTCCGGTCACCGCCACCCCCGAGGGCCGCACCCAGTTCTTCGTCGCCCCCGGCGCCGCGGCCGGGCTGACCGGCCTCCTCTACCGCATGGGCTGGGACGACCCGGCCGCCCTCGACCTGCGCGGCCTCGGCCCCGGCACGTACGTCACGGCCCCGCCCTCCGACCGCGGCGGCCTCGGCCCGGTCCACTGGCTGCGCCCGCCGGCCCTGGACTCGGCGACCCGGCCCCCGGAGGCCCGGCTGCTGCTCGGGACCCTGGCGTACGTGGCGCACCGCTCCCGCGCATAGCCGCGGGCCCCGGCCGTACACAGCGAAGCGCCCGCTCCCACTGCACCTGGGGGCGGGCGCTTCTCGCTGGTCCGGAGCCGGTCCCGAATTCGGGATCACCTGGCTCACCGGGCTCTTCGCTCAGCGCGGGTCACTCTCCGATGAGGGCGTCGACGAACGCCTCCGGCTCGAACGGCGCCAGGTCGTCCGCGCCCTCGCCGAGGCCGATGAGTTTGACCGGGACGCCCAGCTCACGCTGGACGGCGACAACGATGCCGCCCTTGGCGGTGCCGTCGAGCTTGGTCAGCACGATGCCGGTGATGTCGACGACCTCGGCGAACACCCGGGCCTGGACCAGGCCGTTCTGCCCGGTGGTGGCGTCGAGGACGAGCAGCACCTCGTCGAGCGGGGCGTGCTTCTCGACGACCCGCTTGACCTTGCCCAGCTCGTCCATGAGCCCGGTCTTGGTGTGCAGCCGCCCGGCGGTGTCGATGAGCACCACGTCGACGCCCATCTCCTTGCCCTCCTTCACCGCGTCGAACGCGACGGAGGCGGGGTCGCCGGCCTCGGGCCCGCGCACGGTGTGCGCGCCGACCCGCTCGCCCCAGGTCTGGAGCTGGTCCGCGGCGGCGGCGCGGAAGGTGTCGGCGGCGCCGAGGACGACCGTGCGGCCGTCGGCGACCAGTACCCGGGCGAGCTTGCCGGTGGTGGTGGTCTTGCCGGTGCCGTTGACGCCGACGACCATCACGATGCCGGGCTTGCGGTCCTCGGGCTCGGTCCGCACCGTGCGGTCGAGGTCGGTGCCGACCAGCTTGAGCAGCTCCTCGCGCAGCAGGCCGCGCAGCTCCTCGGGGGTGCGGGTGCCGAGCACCTTCACCCGCTCGCGCAGCCGGTCCACCAGCTCCTGGGTGGGCAGGACGCCGACGTCGGCGGTGAGCAGGGTGTCCTCGATCTCCTCCCAGGTGTCGTCGTCGAGGTGCTCGCGCGAGAGCAGCGTGAGCAACCCCTTGCCCAGGGCGTTCTGGGAGCGGGAGAGACGGGCGCGCAGGCGTACGAGACGCCCCGCGGTGGGCTCCGGGATCTCGATCTCCGGGGCCTCGACGGCGGGCGGTTCCTCGACGACGACCCCGGCCGGGCCGCCGTCGGGAAGATCCACCTCCTCGATCGTGCGGCGCGGTTCTTCGCGCGGCGTCTCGGCCTCGTCGCCGACGTGCGGCTCGGCCGGAGGCGCGGTGATGTCGGGCGCTGCGGGCGGCGGCGGGGGCAGCGGCTTCTTGCGCCGGCTGCCGACGACGAGCCCGCCGAGCACCGCGAGCACGACCACGGCGATGACTACAGCAAGGATGACGGTTTCCATAACCCGTCCAGTATCCATCCCGCCCCCGGCGGCGGCCCGGCTCCCCGGGGCGGGTGTCTCACACCCCTGGCCACCTGACGAGCCGTCAGCTACGGTCCCCCCACATCCGCCGAAGGGGGTCCGTCATGCCCGTCACCGTAGTCCGTTTCAACCTCGTCGCACCCGGCGCCTCCCCCGCCGAGCTGGGCGCCCGCTACCGGGCCGCGCTGGCCATGGCCGCGTACGCCGACGAGCACGGGGTGACCACCGTGCAGACCGAGGAGCACCACGGTGTCGGGAACAACTGGCTGCCGTCGCCGTTCGTCTTCGCGGGCGCGGTGCTGGGGGCGACCCGGCGGCTGGCGGTCACCGTGTCGGCGGTGATCGGCCCGCTGCACGACCCGCTGCGGCTCGCCGAGGACATCGCGGTGCTGGACCTGCTCAGCGGCGGCCGGCTGCTCACGGTCGCCGGGATCGGCTACCGGCGCGAGGAGTACGACCGCGCGGGCGTCGACTGGACGCGGCGCGGCCGGCTCCAGGACGAGCTGCTGGAGACCGTCCTGAAGGCGTGGACCGGCGAGGAGTTCGAGTACCGGGGCCGCACGGTACGGGTCACCCCGCGCCCGGCGTCCGATCCGCACCCCCTGCTGCTGGTCGGCGGCTCCTCGAAGGCCGCCGCCCGCCGGGCCGCCCGGCTCGGCCTGCCGTTCTTTCCCAGCGCGCACCTGCCGGAGTTGGAGACGTACTACAAGGAGCGGCTCGTGGAGTACGGGACGCAGGGCTGGACGATGATGCCGGGCGCCGAGACGCCGCTGCTGCACATCGCGGAGGACCCGGACCGGGCCTGGGCCGAGTACGGCGGCCACTTCCTGCACGAGGCCCGCACCTACGCCTCCTGGCAGTCCGGCGAGATCCACTCGGCGGTGCGTTCGGGGGCGGCGACGGTCGAGGAGCTCCGCGCGGAGGGCGTCTACCGGATCCTCACCCCGGACGAGTGCGTGGCGCAGGACCTGGACAACCTGGTCCTGCATCCACTGGCGGGCGGGATGCCGCTGGAGGAGGGGTGGCGGAGCCTGCGCCTGTTCGCGGAACGGGTACTCCCGGCACTGGAGACCTGAAAGCCACCCCAGCACCCTCCCCCGCCTGACCGCCCCCGCGCACGGCCCGCTCTCCGTCGGCGGCGGTTCGCCGGCGGCGGTTCGCCGGCGAGCATCCTTCCCCACGTCGTGAGGGAGATCCGGTAGATCCGCGGAGGACTTCGCGATGCCGGCGCCGGTTGAGGGTGCCGCATGTTGTCCTCGGCGGCGAAGCCCTCGGCAGCCGGCTTTCCTTCACCTCGCCTCCATGCGGGGATCTCCGGAGGCCGACGGTGTGCGAGGACGGGGTACCGCAACCGCCGACGCGGGACACCCGGACCACCGGGCTTTGGCACCCGGGCCGAACGCCCTTCACCGGACCGGGCCGCCGCACCCAACACCCCACCACCGGACCGGGGCCCCGCGCCCCACGCCCACCACCAGACCTCGACGCCCCGCGCCCCACACCCCCCAGCACTCCCGCACTCCCACCCCGAATCCCCCCACCGATCCCCCGCCCTCCCGCGGCGACCAGCCACCCCCGTAGGCCCATCCCCCTTGGCTTCGGCGGCCCGCACGCCTCCGCCCCCGCTCCGGGGTGGCCGGGGCGGGGGCGGGGCTGGGGTCGGGGAGAGGGGCGGCGGGGTGGGAGCCCTTTCCCCCCGGCGTGTGGGGGCGGTCAGCCCATTTCCTCCAGGGCCTTGCCCTTTGTCTCCTTGACGTACCTGAGGACGAAGGGGATCGAGAGGGCCGCGAAGGCCGTGTAGACGACGTAGGTGAGGGAGAGGTTCCAGTCGGCGAGGGACGGGAAGCTCGCGGTGATGGCCCAGTTGGCGATCCACTGCGCGGAGGCGGCCACGCCCAGGGCGGCGGCTCGGATCCTGCTGGGGAACATCTCGCCGAGCATGACCCAGACGACCACGCCCCAGGACAGGGCGAAGAAGAGGACGAAGACATGGGCGGCGACCAGGGCGGTCCAGCCCTGGGCGGCCGGGAGCCTGCCGTCGACCAGGTCGTAGGAGAAGGCCCAGGCCTCCAGGGCGAGGCCGATCACCATGCCGGCCGAGCCGATGATCGCGAGCGGGCGGCGGCCGATGCGGTCCACGAAGATCATCGCGATGACGGTGCCGACGATGTTGATGATCGAGGTGGTGAAGGAGTAGAAGAACGACTCCGCCGGGTCGACGCCGACCGACTGCCAGAGCGTGGAGGAGTAGTAGAAGGCGACGTTGATGCCGACGAACTGCTGGAAGACGGAGAGGCCGATGCCGATCCAGACGATCGGCTTGAAGAAGAAGCCGCCGCCGAGCAGGTCCTTGAACGTGGAGCGGTGCTCGCTGTTCAGGGCGTGCTCGATCTCGGTCACCCGCGCGTCGAGATCACCGCTCTCGCCCTCGACCTCGGCGAGGATCTCCCGTGCCCGCTCCCGCTTGCCGACGGAGATCAGGAAGCGCGGGGACTCGGGGATGGCGAAGGAGAGCATGCCGTAGAGGACGGCCGGGACGACCATCACGCCGAGCATGACCTGCCAGGCCTCCAGGCCCATCAGCCGGCCGCGCTGGTCGCCGCCGGCCGCGTTGAGCAGACCCCAGTTGACCAGCTGCGACACGGCGATGCCGATGACGATCGCGGCCTGCTGGAAGGAGCCGAGCCGACCGCGGTAGGCGGGCGGGGCGACCTCGGCGATGTAGGCGGGGCCGATGACGGAGGCCATGCCGATGGCGAAACCGCCGACGACCCGCCACAGGGCGAAGTCCCACAGCGAGAAGGGCAGCGCCGAGCCGACGGCGCTGACGGTGAACAGCGCGGCGGCGATCTGCATGACCCGGATGCGGCCGATGCGGTCGGCGATCCGGCCGGCGGTCGCGGCGCCGACGGCGCAGCCGATCAGGGCGATGGCGATGACCTGGGCGAGGGCGGCGGAGCCGATGTCGTAGCGGTCCCGGACGGCCTCGACGGCGCCGTTGATCACGGAGCTGTCGTAGCCGAAGAGGAACCCGCCCATCGCCGCTGCCGCAGCGATGAAGATGACGTGCCCGAGATGATCGGGAGGAGCCGTCGCGGCTCCCGACTTCCGTGCCTGCGCTGTGCTCGTCACGTTCCACTCCTAAGGCCATCGGCAACGCTGCCTGAAGGCAAGAACAACGTTGCCGACCCTATGCCTTCAATTTCTGAAGCCACCAGCCGGGGTTGTGTGAGAAAAGAGGCACGAAAGGGGGAGGTGCGTTCAAGGAATGAAGAAGCGAGGGCGGGGTACCCGGAAGGGCTAACGCAGCCGCTGGCTGATCACCTTCGACACCCCGTCACCCTGCATGGACACGCCGTACAGCGCGTCGGCGACCTCCATGGTGCGCTTCTGGTGGGTGATCACGATGAGCTGCGAGGACTCCTGGAGCTCCTGCATGATGCGGATCAGCCGCTGCAGGTTGGTGTCGTCGAGCGCGGCCTCGACCTCGTCCATGACGTAGAACGGGCTGGGCCGCGCCTTGAAGATCGAGACCAGCATGGCGACGGCCGTCAGCGACCGCTCCCCGCCGGAGAGCAGGCTGAGCCGCTTGACCTTCTTGCCCGGCGGGCGGGCCTCCACGTCCACGCCGGTGGTCAGCATGTTGTCCGGGTCGGTCAGGATCAGCCGCCCCTCCCCGCCCGGGAAGAGCCGGCCGAAGACGCCCTCGAACTCCCGGGCCGTGTCCCGGAACGCCTCGGTGAAGACCAGCTCGACCCGCTCGTCGACCTCCTTCACCACCTGGAGGAGATCGGCGCGGGTCTTCTTCAGGTCCTCCAGCTGCTCACTGAGGAACTTGTGCCGCTCCTCCAGCGCGGCGAACTCCTCCAGCGCCAGCGGGTTGACCTTGCCGAGCTGCTGGTACGCCCGCTCGGCCGCCTTCAGCCGCTTCTCCTGCTCGGCGCGGCGGAAGGGCACCGGCTGGTTGCGGGGGTGCTCCGGGTCGTCGGGCAGCACCTCGCCCTCGGCGGGCGGCGACGGCGGGACGAGCTGATGGGGCCCGTACTCGGTGACGAGCCCCTCGGGCTCCACGCCCAGCTCCTCCAGCGCCTTGGTCTCCAGCTGCTCGATCCGCATCCGCTTCTCGGCGCCGAGCACCTCACCGCGGTGGACCGAGTCGGTGAGCTTGTCCAGCTCGGCCTTGAGGTCGCGCCCCGCGGTGCGGGCGGCGGCCAGCTCCTGCTCCCCGCGGGCTTTGGCGGCCTCGGCGGCGGCCCGCTCCGCCTGCGCCCGGCCGACGGACACCTCGACGTGCGCGAGCAGCTGGCGGGCGGCCGAGGCGACGGCCCCGGCGACGGCGGCCTCGTGACGCAGCCGGGCGCGCCGCTGTTCGGCACGCGCGCGTGCCTCGCGTTCCGCGCGGGCGGCCCGGTCGAGCGAGTCGGCCCGGCCGGCCAGGCCCTTCACCCGCTCCTCGTGCGTACGGACCTGCAGCCGCGCCTCCATCTCGGTCTGGCGGGCGTTGGCGCCGTCGGCGGCGAGCCGGTCGCGCACCGAGGTGTCGGGCTCCTCCTCGACGGGCATCTCCTCGGCCACGGCCAGCCGTTCGGCGAGTTCCTCGGCCTCTTCCCGGGCGCGGTCGAGGGCGTCCTGGGCGCGGGCGGCGGCCGCCGTGGACCGCTCGGCCTCGCCCGCCGCGCCGCGCGCCTGCCCGGCCAGCCGGCCGAGCTGCTGGGCCACGGCCGACTTCTCCCGGTCGGCGGCCCGGCGCCGCTCCCCCAGTTCCTCCACCTGCGCGGCGCACCGCTTGCGCTGTGCGCCGGCCTCCTGCTGGGCCTCGCCGAGTTCCGCGCAGCGTACGGCCAGTTCTTCGAGCTGTGCCGCCGCCTCGTCCACCGAGGCCTGTACTTCCAGGAGGCTGGGGGCGCCGGCGGAACCGCCGTGGGCGAAGTGGGCGCCCAGCAGGTCGCCTTCGGCGGTGACCGCGGTGAGGTGGGGGTGGGTGCGGACGAGGTGTCCGGCGTCCTCCAGGGTGTCGACCACGACGATGTCGCGGAGGAGGCGGCGTACGGCGGGCATCAGATCGGCAGGGCCGCGGACGAGATCGGCCGCGTGCTGTCGTCGGGCGTCCACGGGTGCGGGGTGGCCGGTCATGCCGTTCCCCGCGCCGGTGAGGGGCGCGTCCGGTGAACCGGCGAGCAGCAGTGCCGCCCGGCCCGCGTCCTGTTTGCGGAGCAGGCGCAGGGCCTCCACGGCCGCGGCCGGGGTGGTGACCGCGATCGCGTCCGCGGCCGCTCCGAAAGCCGCCGCCAGCTGGACCTCGTACCCCGGTGTCACCGTCAGCAGTTCGGCGGCCGGGCCGAGCAGGCCGGTGAGGCGGTCCCGCGCGCCGAGCAGGGCGCCCGTGCCGTCCTTGCGCCGCAGGCCGAGGGCGAGCGCCTCGTGGCGGGCCCTGGTCGCCGCACGTTCGCGTTCCGCCGTGGTGGCCGCCTCGCGGGCCGCGGTGAGGGCGGCCTCGGCCTCGGCCAGCCGGCGTTTCGCCGCCTCGTGCTGCTCGGCGAGTTCGGCGTCGCCCGCGTCGAGGCCGTCGACCTCGGCCTGGAGGGTCTCGTACTCCTCCTGCGCGGCGAACGCCCGCTCCTGCGCCTCGTCCCTGGCCGCGGCCAGCCGGTCGATCTCGGCCTGGGCCGAGGCGGCGCGTGACCGGGCGGCGTTGACCTGGCCGTTCAGCCGGGCGAGGCCCTCCCGGCGGTCGGCGATGGCGCGGGCGACGTCCTTCAGCCGCCGTTCCTCGACGGCGAGTTCGCGTTCGAGGTCGGCGCGATGGGCGACGGTGTCGTCGAGGGCGTGCTGGGCCGCTTCGAGGGCGGCCTCCAGCTCGGCCTCCTGTTCCCGGACCCGGGCGGCCTCGCGCTCCATGTCCCCGGGGTCGCGGCCGCGCCGCTCCTCGGGGGGCGCGGAGGTCGCGCTCTTCACCCGGGCGTCGGCGAGGGAGACCGTGCCGCGGACGCGTTCGGCGAGCTGGGAGAGCTCGTACCAGGTCTGCTGGGCGCGCTGGAGGCGGGGGGAGAGCCGGCGGACCTCGTCCTCCAGGAGCGCCTCGCGCTGGAGGGCCTTGCGCAGCTCCTGCTCGGCGGTCTCCTTGCGTTCCTTGAGGGCGGCCTCGTCGGCCACCTCGGCCCGGAGCGCCTCGCGCATCCGGACGAGGTCGTCGGCGAGGAGGCGCAGGCGGGCGTCCCGGAGGTCCGCCTGGATCACGGCGGCCCGGCGGGCGACCGCCGCCTGGCGGCCCAGCGGTTTGAGCTGGCGGCGCAGTTCGTCGGTGAGGTCCTGCACGCGCGCGAGGTTGGCCTGCATCGCGTCGAGCTTGCGGAGCGCCTTCTCCTTGCGCTTGCGGTGCTTGAGGACGCCCGCCGCCTCCTCGATGAAGGCCCGGCGGCCCATGGGGTCGGCGTGCAGGACGGAGTCGAGCTGGCCCTGGCCGACGATGACGTGCATCTCGCGGCCGATGCCGGAGTCGGAGAGGAGGTCCTGGATGTCGAGGAGGCGGCAGGTGTCGCCGTTGATCTGGTACTCGCTGCCGCCGTTGCGGAACATGATCCGCGTGATGGTGACCTCGGCGTACTCGATGGGCAGGGCCCCGTCGGAGTTGTCGATGGTCAGGGACACCTCGGCGCGGCCCAGCGGGGGGCGGCCGGTGGTGCCGGCGAAGATGACGTCCTCCATCTTGCCGCCGCGCAGCGACTTGGCGCTGTGCTCGCCCATGACCCAGGTGAGCGCGTCCACGACGTTGGACTTGCCCGAGCCGTTGGGCCCGACGACGCACGTGATCCCCGGTTCGAACCGGAGCGTGGTCGCCGAGGCGAACGACTTGAACCCTCGGAGGGTCAGGGCCTTGAGGTGCACGGCGCTGGACTCTACCTTCCGGGGGTGTCTCACTCCATGAACGCCCGGCGACCCCGCGGTTTCGCCCATGAACGCACAGGGCACACCACACGTTAAGAAGACGGAGGGGGCAGGGCGCTGGACGACGGGGACGGGCCCACCGGACGCGGGGGAAACACGGGCGGGACAACGCGGGGGAAAGAAAGAAGGGACGCCGAGGCGTCCCTTGCAACTTCTGACAACTTAGCGGTCCGACGCGCTTGAGACGGGTCGCCCGACCACTGCGTGTGCTGTTGTGGAGCGGTGCAGCGATCAGGTGAGCGCAGGCTCCGCCTGGTGTGCGTCGATGCTCTCCATGAACCTGTCGTGAGAAGCGGCAGCCGTGAGCGCGTCGTTCTCGGCCTGGATTCGTCCGAGCTCGGATTCCAGATCCTGAACGCGCTGCTGGAGCCGTCGCATCTCGGCGAGGAGTCGCGGGTCGGAGCCGCCGACGTAACCGAGAAGCGCCTTTGCCATGATGGATGGTCCTCCACACTGAGTGACCGACCGAAGCGGTGTGGGTCGTGAGGGATTCGCACCCGCGGTCTTGGCTAGATCTTGTTCGTGCTGCCGTTCATCCATGCCAAACAGCTAGGTGCGCGGGGTGCTTTCAGCGTCTCACCAAAAAGTTTGACGGTCAACACGATCACGCCCCGTATTGGCGGGCAACCCACCGGAGCGCGGCCGGAACGGCGGCGCTGCGACGGACGCGGGGCCCGGGAGACGTGGCGATCATCCTTGCCTGCGGAGCATGCCAGCACAAGCGATTCTTGGCAACCACCTGCTCCTTTCCGTCCGGGGCACATGCCACTGGCACATCCCTCCCCCTCGGGCTGCCGCCCGGTGCGGGGTGGTCAGCGGATCGCGAAGCCGTCGTAGCCGCCGCGCGGTGTGTCCCATATCTCGGTGACTCCGTCCACGCGTCCGGGCGTGTCGTCACCCGTGAGCCAGTCCAGCAGGCCGTCACAGCCCTCCTTGGCCCCCTCGGCGACCACCTGGACCCGACCGTCGGCCAAATTGAGAGCAAAGCCACTCAGCCCGCCGATCTCCAGCGCCTTGGCCCGCGTGAACCAGCGGAATCCCACGCCCTGGACGTGTCCGCGGACCCAGGCGACCAGTCGCACATCCTCACTCATGGAGGCAACCTAACCGGGCGATGCCCTTCGGGGCACTTCCTCCCCGGGCGCCATGCGGTACCGTCCCGACCCAATGATTCTCATATGAAACTCACTCGATCGAGTGAGATGGGTTCGCCCAAGATCGTATGAGATGGGTTGACCGAGGGACGAGGAAGGCACAGGCATGGGACGCCACCGACGCTCCGCCGCCGGCCGCGCCGCCACGGGCCGCGCCACGGGGGTCACGAAGACGCACGGCTCGTACACGGACAGCCATGAACCGCAGTACGCGTCCCCGGACGGCCCCGACACGCTCGGCATCGCGCCGTACCTGAACCCGGAGGCGTACGCCGACACCATCGCGAGGAGCAGGGAGTACCTGTACGCGACGGAGGAGGGGTACGGCACCGGCCCCGCGGCCGACGGCTTCACGGCCTACGGCTTCACGGCCGACGGTTTCGCGACCCACGGCTTCACGGCCGACGGCTTCACACCGGACGGCGGTAGGCGGGGCGGGGGCGGCCGCCGCCGCAAGAAGAAGGCGGCCACCCCGGTCAAGGCGGGCCTGCTCGGCGTCTCCGCCGCGGTCGCCCTCGGCACCGTCGCGGTGGCCACGGGCGTGGTGCCCGGCCTGGAGGGCTACCGGCTCGGTGGCGGCACCGGTCCCGGCGACCGGGTGCAGGCCGCCGGCACCCCCGGCAACTCCCACGCCGAACAGGGCGGCACCTCCGGCTCGGCCGACCCCGGCCGCGCCGGCACCTCGGCCGGCCGCGAGGCGGGCCGCTCCGCCTCGGCGCCGGCCTCGACCTCGACCTCGCCCACCCCGTCGGCCTCGAAGTCCTCCGCCTCGAAGTCCTCCGCCTCGGCCGCGCCGAGCGAGACGGCCGAGAAGAAGCCCGAGGTCACCCCCTCGGAGGAACCGCAGACCTCCGCCTCGAAGGCGAAGGCGGTCACCAAGGCGCCCCAGAGGTCCGAGTCCGCCGTGACGGTCTCGGCCGAGGCGCAGGCCGCGGCCGAGGTGTTCGCACTCGTGAACGAGGAGCGGGCCAAGGTCGGCTGCAGCGCCCTCTCCGCGAACAGCGCGCTGTCGGAGCTGGCCGAGAGGTTCAGCGACGACATGGCCGCGCGGGGCTTCTTCGACCACACCGACCCCGACGGGAAGACCCCGTGGGACCGGGCCGCGGCGGCCGGCATATCCAGCCTCGGCGGCGAGAACATAGCCCGCGGCCAGGCCGACGCGGCCGCCGTCATGGAGGCCTGGATGAACAGCCCCGGCCACAGGGCGAACATACTGAACTGCGACTTCAAGACGCTGGGCGTCGGGGTGCACTTCGGGCCCGGCGGCCCCTGGTGGACCCAGGACTTCGGCTACTAGGCCCGCGCCCGCCGAAACGGCGCAGAAACGATCATGCAGCCTGGGCCCGGCCGGCCAGGAAGACCGCGGCGGTCTCGGCGACCCGCCGGCCCAGGTGCTCCGCCGTCGCCACATCGGCCTTGTGGACGGCCTCGGCGCCCTCGTCGACGTTGGTCTGCGCGGCCGCGCCGAGGAACACGCCGAGGCGGTTGAGGTCGTGCTCCGAGGAGTTGCTGCTGTTCCAGCCGGGCAGCAGACCGAGGTTGACCCAGTGCATGCCGAGCTGCGCGGCCAGGATCTGGAAGAACTGGAGCGTGTGCAGTTTGTCGCCGCTCTTGGAACCGGAATTGGTGAAGCCGGCGGCGAGCTTGTCCTTCCAGGCCTGGGTGGCCCAGCGCGCGGAGGTGGCCTCCGCGAAGGCGTGGAAGGCGCCGGAGGCGGTGCCCATGTAGGTCGGTGACCCGAACACGATCGCGTCCGAGCCGTCGAGCAGGCTCCACTGCTCCTCGGTGATCTCGTCGACCTTGATCAGATGCACCTCGGCACCCGCCTCGAGGGCACCGGCGCGGACCGCTTCGGCGAGGACGACGGTGTGGCCGTAGCCGGAGTGGTAGGCGACGGAAACCACGGGCTTGGACATGGGAACTCCTCGAAAGGGCAGCTCGGAGACAGTGACCACAGGAAAGCACTAACTTCTGGTTAGTGCAACCTGTTGGTTAGCGCTGCCGTCACGTACGCTGATGACATGACCAGCACCCAGGAGCGCGCGGAGGACCCGGACCTCCCGTACAACGTGTTCGCCAAGGCCTGTCCCTCGCGCGGCACGCTGGAGCACGTCACGGGCCGCTGGGGCGGTCTCACCCTGGGCGCGCTCCACGAAGGATCGCTGCGCTTCAACGAACTGCGCCGCCGGATCGACGGCGTGAGCGAGAAGATGCTGTCCCAGACGCTGCACGCGCTGGAGCGCGACGGACTGGTGCACCGCGAGGCCCAGCCGTCCAACCCCCCGCGGGTGGACTACGAACTGACCCCGCTCGGCCGCGAGGTCACCGAGCGGCTGCTGACCCTCATCCACTTCGTGGAGGGCCGCATGGACGACGTCCTGGCGGCCCGGGAGCGTTACGACGGGACGCGCGGCACCCTCTGACACCTCGGGCAGAAGTAGCTGGACCGGTTCATCCACGGGCGCCGGCGCATCGGTGTGCCGCACCGCTTGCAGGGCAGCCCCTCGCGCCCATAGGCGTCCAGGGAGCGGTCGAAGTAGCCCGACTCGCCGTTGACGTTGACGTACAGGCTGTCGAAGCTGGTGCCGCCGACGGCGAGGGCCGCGTTCATCACGTCCCGGACGTGTCCGAGGAGTTCCTGGGTGCGGGGCCGGGTGAAGCCGCTCGTCGGGCGCTCGTAGTGCAGACGTGAGCGCCACAGGGCCTCGTCCGCGTAGATGTTGCCGACGCCGCTGATCAGCGACTGGTCGAGCAGCGCCCGCTTGATCGTGGTCCGCTTGCGGCGCAGCGCCTGGTGGAAGGCCTCGTCGTCGAACAGCGGATCGAGGGGGTCGCGGGCGATGTGCCCGATGACGTCGGGCAGCCCGTCGGGGGTGGTGTCGTGCAGCGAGAGGCCGCCGAAGGTGCGCTGGTCGACGAAGCGGAGCTCGGTGGCGAGTGCGTCGGCGAAGCGGACGCGGATGCGCAGGTGCTTCTCGTCGGGGGAACCCTGCGGCTGGACCAGGAGCTGGCCGCTCATCCCGAGGTGGGCGAGGATCGCCTGACCGGTGTCCTCCAGCGGCAGCCAGAGATACTTCCCGCGGCGGCTCGGGGTGCCGATGCGATGGCCTTCGAGCCGGTGTGTGAAGTCGGCGGCGCCGGCGAGGTGACGGCGTACGGCGCGCGGGTGCAGCACCTCGGCGTCGACGACCGTGCGGTGGGCGACCCAGCGCTCCAGACCGCGCCGGACGACCTCGACCTCGGGCAACTCGGGCATGGCGATCCCCCGGATGTGCGGCGCCCGCCCCCCGGGTGGTGAGGGACGGGCGCCGTACTGTCGTGTTCCTATCAGGCGGAGGCGGACTCGGGGTCCGCGCCGGTGTCGGCCTCGACGGCTGCCGCGGCCAGAGCCGCCTGCGCCGCCTTGGCGCGCTCGTCCGCCGCGGCCCGGATGGACCGCCAGGCGGACTCGGCGGCCTGCTGCTCCGCCTCCTTCTTGCTGCGGCCGGTGCCGGTGCCGTACGAGACGCCTCCGACGCGGGCGGCAGCAGTGAAGGTCTTCTCGTGGTCGGGGCCGGTCTCCGTGACCAGGTACTCGGGGACGCCGAGCCCTTCGGTCGCGGTGAGCTCCTGGAGACTGGTCTTCCAGTCCAGGCCGGCACCGAGGTTCGAGGACTTCTCGATGAGCGGGTCGAACAGGCGGTGCACCAGTTCGGAGGCCGCGTCGAGGCCCTGATCGAGATAGACCGCGCCGATCACCGCTTCGAGGGTGTCGGCGAGGATGGACGCCTTGTCCCGGCCGCCCGTGCCCTCTTCACCCCGGCCGAGCCGGATGAAGGAGCCCAGGTCGAGACCACGACCGACCTCCGCCAGCGCACGCGAGTTGACCACCGCGGCCCGCAGCTTGGCCAGCTGGCCCTCGGGCAGATCGGGGTGGGTGCGGTACAGCGTGTCCGTGACGACGAGGCCGAGCACGGAGTCCCCGAGGAACTCCAGCCGCTCGTTCGTCGGCAGACCGCCGTTCTCGTACGCGTAGGAGCGGTGGGTCAGCGCACGCACCAGAAGGGCGGACTCGAGCTGATAGCCGAGCCGCCCTTCCAGAAGCGTGTGGGACGAGGCCGTGTTGTCCGCCTTTTTCTTGGCGGTGGAATCCGCCTTGGCGTCTTCCGCCTTCTTGGGGCTAGACACGGAGCCTCTCACCAGCCGCTCAGACCTCGAGGACCTGGCGCTTGTTGTAGGTGCCGCAAGACGGGCACGCGATGTGCTGCTGCTTGGGCTCGTGGCAGCGCTCGCACGCAACCAGGGTGGGGACCGCAGCCTTCCACTGCGACCGGCGGTGGCGCGTGTTGCTGCGCGACATCTTCCGCTTCGGAACAGCCACGGCTACTTCTCCTGCTTCTCGTCGACGCCCGCTTCCGCGTCAGCGCCGCTCATCTCGTCCTTCTCGCCGTCTTCGAGTGAACCGGCGAGTCCCTGCAGTGCCGCCCAACGGATGTCGACGGCGTCGTGATGGTGGTCCGGGTCGTCCGCCAGCCGGGCTCCGCACTCGGAGCACAGACCGGGACAGTCGTCCTGGCACACCGGCTGCATCGGCAGTGCGAGCACCACCGCATCGCGCAGCACGGGTTCGAGGTCGAACAGGCCGTCCTCGAGGAAGAGCGTGTCCTCGTCGTCCTCAGCGTCGTCGACCGGTTCCGCCTTCACGCGGCCACGGTCGTCGGCGTCGGGGTACGAGAACATCTCCTGGAAGTCCGCTTCGAGAGCGAGCTCGAGCGGCTCCAGACACCTTACGCACTCCCCCTCGGCCCGTGCACGGGCGGTGCCTGTGACGAGCACCCCTTCCATGACCGACTCGAGGCGGAGTTCGAGTTCCACCGGGGCGCCTTCCGGCACTCCGATGACTCCCTGGACGCCGAAGTCCTTGGGAGCGTCGACCGTGCGGGCCAGCCGCTGCAGCGCGCCGGGACGCCGGCCCAGCTCGTGCGTGTCGAACACGAGGGGGTTGCGGTGGTCGAGGCGAGCGTTGGGGGCCATTCCTGCTTTCGGTCTTTCGAACTCTGAGGGCCGCCGCCCTTCGGTGGTGCGGGCAGCGGAGATCGCGGACGTACTCGCGACCGAAGAGCCAGGATACTGGAGCTTTCGCCCACAGCCCAATCCGGGTGGCTCTAGAGGCCGCGGCCCTGTTCGTAGGCGCGCAGCTGCTCCGGAGTGATCATGCCCGTGTCGAAGAGGCTGGTCTCGTCGAGGGCGTAGGACTGCGGGGCCTGCTGGGCCTGCTGGGCCTGCTGGGCCGCCTGGGGCTGGTGGGACTGCTGGTGCGGGTCGTAGCCGGTCTGCTGGGCGTCGTAGCCCTGGTAGGACGCCACCGCGTAGGGGTCCGCCTGCTGGTATCCGTAGGGGTCCGGCTGGGCGTACGTCTGGTCGTAGCCGTACTGGTCCTGCTGCGGGTAGGCGTAGGCGACCGGCTGTTCCTCGTACGACGGCTGCCCCGTCCCCTGTCCGGCCGCGGCCGCGGCCGCGTTGTCCTGCTCGGCGAGGGCCGCGAGGTCGGCGAGGTAGTCGGCGTCGGAGGAGTGCTGGAAGGTCGTGTTGTCGTCGGCGAGCGCCCCGAGGTCGTCGCTGGCGATCCGCCCGTGCAGTTTCTGCCGGCCCTTGCCGACGGCTTCCAGGGTCTTGGTGAGGACGGCCTCGAAGGCGCCCAGCTTGGCGTCGACGTAGGTGTCGGCGTCCCGGCGCAGGGTCTCGGGGTCGTGGCTGCGCTCGGGGGCGTCCTCGTCCTCGTAGCCCTGCTCGTCCAGCCCGGGACCGGTGCCGAGGAGCTTCTCGCGGCCCCGGCCCACCGAGCCGATGGTCTTGGTGAGGACGACCTCGAAGTTGGCGAGCTTGGAGTCGACGTAGTCGTCGGCCTCCGCGCGGACCTCTTCGGCCTCCCGGCGGGCCTCGGCGAGGATCCGGTCGGCCTCGGCCTGGGAACGGCGGGCGATCTCGGTGTCGGAGATCAGCGAGCCGCGCTCGACGTGCGCGGTGGAGATGATCCGGTCGGCCTCCTGGCGGGCCTGCTCGACCATCTGGTCGCGGTCGCCGATCAGCTCCTGGGCCTGGGCGAGCGAGTCGGGCAGGGCCGCGCGCACCTCTTCGAGCAGGGCGAGCAGCTCGGCGCGGTTGACCACGCACGAGGCCGACATGGGCATCGACCGGGCACTGGAGACCGCCGTGACGATCTCGTCGAGCTTCTTCTGTACGTCCACCGGGTGCTCGCCACTCTCTACAGCTGTGTTGGAGACGGACGGGACGACTGTAGCCCCATCAGTCCTTGCGCAGGCGCTCGTTGAGAGCGTCGAGGACGAGCGGCGGGACCAGGTGCGAGACGTCGCCGCCCCAGGTGGCCACTTCCTTGACCAGGGAGGAGGACAGGAAGCTGTAGGTGGGGTTGGTCGGGACGAAGAGCGTCTCGACCCCGGACAGCCCGTTGTTCATCTGGGCCATCTGCAGCTCGTAGTCGAAGTCGCTGACCGCGCGCAGCCCCTTGACGATGGCGGGGATGTCGCGCTGCTTGCAGAAGTCGACGAGCAGGCCGTGGAAGGCCTCGACCCGTACGTTGCCGTACTCGGCGGTGACCTGACGGATCAGGTCGAGCCGCTCGTCGACCTCGAAGAGGCCCTTCTTGGACTTGTTGATCATGACCGCGACGTAGACCTCGTCATAGAGACGGGAGGCGCGGGAAATGATGTCGAGGTGTCCGTTGGTGATCGGGTCGAACGACCCGGGACAGACGGCGCGGCGCACTTGTGATCCCTCGCTCTCCGGTCCGGTCATCGTGCGTCTTCGCACGTAGAGGCGGCGCGACCGTACCAAAACGTTCCCTCGCCGTAACGACGGGCCCGGAGCGCTTCGAAACCGTCCGGCCAGCCGAACTCCCCGCCTCTGGTGCTGCGCTCCACGGTGACGAGCGCCTGGGGCGCGAGCCAGCCGAACGAGCGGAGTGTGAGGAGTATCTCCCGAAGATCGTCGTCCGTGACGGCGTAGGGCGGGTCCAGGAAGACGAGTTCGTACGGCTCCGTGGGCGCCGTCTGGATCACTTGGTGCGCCTTGCCCGCACGGACCTCGGCGCCGGGGAGGGCGAGGTTCCGCACGTTCTCGCGGATCGTGCGGACGGCCTTGGCGTCGGCCTCCACCAGAAGGGTGTGCCCGGCGCCGCGGGAAAGGGCCTCCAGGCCCACGGCGCCGGAGCCGGCGTAGAGGTCCAGGACGCGTTCGCCGTTCAAGGGGCCGCCGAGGAGGGACTGCCAGGTGGAGAACAGGCCCTCTCGCGCGCGGTCCGAGGTGGGGCGGGTTCCGGTGCCCGGGGGTACGGCGAGGCGACGTCCGCCGGCTGCGCCGGCGATCACGCGGGTCATCTTTGGTCCTTGGTCCGGGGTGGTTTCGGATTCAGTCTGGCAGCAGGTACGTCGTGGTTGCTCGCGCAGGTCCCCGCGCCGCTGACCGGAACTGCCCGTCAGCCCTTCTCCAGGTACTGCTCCCTCTCCTCGTCCAGGAGGGCGTCCAGGGCCGTCCGCAGACCGGGAAGTCCCGTCAGCTCCGGATCCGCCGCCACCATCTCCACCGCCTCCTGTCTCGCCTCCGCGATGACCTCCTCGTCCTCGATCACGGCGAGGACCCGCAGGGAGGTGCGGGCGCCGGACTGGGCCTGGCCGAGGACATCGCCCTCGCGGCGCTGTTCGAGGTCGAGGCGGGAGAGCTCGAAGCCGTCGAGGGTGGAGGCGACGGCGTTCAGCCGCTGGCGGGCGGGGCCCGCCTCGGGCGTCTCGGTGACCAGGAGGCAGAGACCGGCGGCGGAGCCCCGGCCGACGCGGCCGCGGAGCTGGTGCAGCTGGGAGACGCCGAACCGGTCGGCGTCCATGATCACCATGACGGTGGCGTTCGGGACGTTGACGCCGACCTCGATGACGGTCGTGGCGACCAGGACGTGAGTCTCCCCGGCGGCGAAGCGGCGCATGACCGCGTCCTTGTCGTCGGGGGGCATACGGCCGTGGAGGACTTCGACGCGCAGGCCGTGCAGAGGGCCCTTGGAGAGCTGGTCGGCCACCTCCAGGACGGCCAGCGGGGGGCGCTTGTCGGCCTCGTCCGCCGCGGGCTTGCGGGCCTTCTTCGGGTCGTCCTCCTCGTCCCCGATGCGGGGGCAGACGACGTACGCCTGATGGCCGTTCTGCACTTCCTCGCGGACCCGTTCCCAGGCGCGGGCCAGGAAGTGGGGTTTGTCGGCGGCGGGGACCACATGGCTGGCGATGGGCGAGCGGCCGGCCGGGAGTTGGTCGAGGACGGAGGTCTCCAGATCGCCGAAGACGGTCATCGCGACGGTGCGCGGGATGGGCGTGGCGGTCATGACGAGGAGGTGTGGGGGCTGCTTGCCCTTGCCGCGCAGGGCGTCGCGCTGTTCGACGCCGAAGCGATGCTGTTCGTCGACCACGACCAGGCCCAGGTCGTGGAACCGGACCTTGTCCTCGATGAGCGCGTGCGTGCCGATGACGATGCCGGCCTCGCCGGTGACCAGGTCGAGCAGGGCCTGGCGGCGGGCGGCGGCGCCCATGGAGCCGGTGAGCAGCACGACCTTGGTCCCCTGCTCGGCACCGCCCAGCAGGCCGCCCTCGGCCAGCTCGCCCATCATCTCCACGATCGAGCGGTGGTGCTGCTGGGCGAGCACCTCGGTGGGCGCCAGCATGGCGGCCTGCCCCCCGGCGTCGACGACGGCGAGCATGGCGCGCAGGGCCACCAGCGTCTTCCCGGAGCCGACCTCGCCCTGGAGCAGGCGGTGCATCGGGTGGGCGGTGGCGAGGTCGTCGAAGATCTCCGCGGAGACCTTCCGCTGGCCCTCCGTGAGGGTGAAGGGGAGGCGGTCGTCGAAGGCCGTGAGGAGGCCGTCGGGGGACGGTCGGCGCGGGACGGCCGGGAGTTGGCCGTCGGCGTGCCGGCGGCGGGCCAGGGCGACCTGGAGGACGAAGGCCTCGTCCCACTTGAGGCGGGCGCGGGCGTCGGCGATGTCGGCCTTGGTGTGGGGGCGGTGGATCTTGAGGAGGGCCTCGGGGAGGGTGACCAGGCCGCGGCCCTCGCGCAGGGCGGGCGGAAGCGGGTCGACGGCCTCCTGGGCGCTGGGCAGGACGGTCTGGATCGCCTTGCCGATCTTCCAGGACTCCAGTTTGGCGGTCGCCGGATAGAGGGGGATCAGGGCGCCCGCCCAGGTCTCCACCGACTCGTCGGTGTCGCCGCGGAGCAGTTCGTACGCCGGATGCATCAGCTGGACACGGCGGTTGAACAGGGAGACCTTGCCGGCGAACATCGCCCGGGTGCCCGGCAGGAGGTCCTTGTGGGGTTTGTGGACGCCGTTGCCGAAGAAGACCAGTTGGACTCGGCCACTGCCGTCGGTGATGGTGACTTCCAGCCGTTGCCCTTTGCCGCGGGGGGCCTTGGCCGAGGCGAAGGAGTGCAGGCGGGCGTCGGCAACCATGGCGACCACCGTGACGTGCTCGTCCATGGGGAGGTCGGCGAGGTGGGTGAGCTGGCCGCGCTCCTCGTATCTGCGGGGATAGTGGTGCAGGAGGTCGCCGACGGTGTGCAGGCCGAGGTGCTCGGCCATCACCTTCGCGGTAGGTGGGCCGAGCACCTTTTTCAGTGGTTCTTCGAGTGCGGGCACGGGATCCATTGCACACCACGCCACTGACATTGCTCGATACGTGTCCTGAAACACCTGGTCAGACGGCTCGTTCGGGCTCTAGGATGACGCGCCTCCGGCCATCATCCGCGGTCACCGCCCCACCGGGACCGCCCGACCCCGCGCCGTGCTCGTCCCCACTTCGCGGCGCTGCAGCGATGGACTCCCAGACCTCACAGTCATCCCAGGCATCACCGTCACCTCACACGTTCCAGGTCGACCTGCGTGGTCTGGTGGACCTGCTGTCCCATCACCTCTACTCCAGCCCCAGGGTCTATCTGCGGGAGCTGCTGCAGAACGCCGTGGACGCCATCACCGCCCGGCGGGCCGAGGAGCCCGGCGCCCCGGCGCGGGTCAGGCTGTACGCCTCGGGCGGGACCCTGCGGGTGGAGGACTCCGGCATCGGGCTCACCGAGGCCGATGTGCACGACCTGCTGGCGACCATCGGGCGCAGCTCCAAGCGGGCGGAGGGCCTCCAGGAGGCGCGGTCCGACTTCCTCGGGCAGTTCGGCATCGGGCTGCTGGCCTGTTTCGTGGTCGCCGAGCGGATCCGGGTGGTCAGCCGCAGTGCCCGTACGCCCGCCGCGCCGCCGGTGGAGTGGACGGCGCGCGACGACGGTTCGTACACCGTGCGGACCCTGCCCCACGACGAGCGGCCCGAGCCGGGCACCACCGTGCAGCTGGTGGCGCGCGCCGGGGCCGGGGAGTGGCTCACCGAGGAGCGTGTGCTGAGGCTGGCGCGGGACTTCGGCTCGCTGCTGCCCTACGACGTCCGGGTGGGCGAGGAGGCGGTCACCGATCTGCCGGCGCCCTGGGACCGGCCGTACCCCTCCCCCGCGAACCGGCGGGTGGCGCTGGCGCGGCACTGCCACGGGTTGTTCGGGTTCACGCCGTTGGACACGATCGATCTGGACGTACCGCTGGCGGGGATCCGCGGGGTGGCGTACGTGCTGCCGGCGGCCGTGAGCCCGGCCCAGCGGGCGGCGCACCGGGTGCACCTGAAGGGCATGCTGCTGACCGAACGGGCCGAACAGCTGCTGCCCGACTGGGCGTTCTTCGTGCGCTGTGTCCTCGACACGGACAGCCTGCGGCCGACGGCCTCGCGCGAGGCGCTGTACGAGGACGAGACGCTGGCCGCCGTGCGGGAGGCGCTCGGGGAGCGGATCCGGTCCTGGTTGACGGGGCTCGCGGCGGGTGATCCGGAGCGGCTCTCGGCGTTCCTGGCCGTGCACCACCTGGGGGTGAAGTCGCTGGCCCGGCACGATGCGGAGATGCTGCGGACCATGTTGCCGTGGCTGCCGTTCGAGACGAGCGACGGGCCGCTGTCGCTGGAGGAGTTCGCGCAGCGGCACCCGGTGGTGCACTTCACGCGGACGGTGGAGGAGTACCGGCAGGTGGCGCCGATCGCGGCCGCGCAGGGCGTCGGTGTGGTCAACGGCGGTTACACGTACGACAGCGAGCTGGTCGAGGCGCTGCCGTCGGTACGGCCGGGGACGGTGGTCGCCGAGCTGGACGCGGACACGGTGACGGCGCACCTGGACGCGGTGGACCCGGCGGAGGAGCTGGCGCTGGCGGGGTTCATGGCGGCCGCGCGGGCGAAGCTGGACCCGTTGGGCTGCGACGTCGTCCTGCGGGCGTTCCATCCGCTGTCCGTGCCCGCGCTGCACCTGGACGACCGGGCGGCACGGCACGAACAGGCGCGGGCGGAGGCCGAGGCGCAGGCGGACGATCTGTGGGCGGGCATCCTGGGCTCGCTGCGCGGCGGCGCCCCACGCGCGCGTCTGGTGCTGAACCATCTGAACCCGCTGATCCGGCGGATCAGTTCGCTGCGGGAGGCGGAACTGATCGGCACCGCCGCGGAGTCCCTGTACGGGCAGGCGCTGCTGATGGCGCAGCGGCCGCTCAGGCCCGCGGACTCGGCCTTGTTGAACCGGGCGTTCATCGGCCTTCTGGAATGGGCCACGCACGGGGGGTCCGCACACGGGGGTCCGCACACGGGGAGGACGACCACCGATGAGTGAGATCAGGGACTTCGATGCGCTCCGCCGGGCGATGGCGGAGAACGGCGAGCAGCCGGAGGGGCCGGCGCGCAACGCGCGTGCGGAGCAGTTGCTGGCGGAGGCCGAGAAGCTGAACATCCCGCTGGCGGTGATCGAGGCGCTCGGGCACCAGCTGAAGGTCTACAACTACAGCTCCGAGAAGGACAAGATGTTCGTCCCGTTCGCGCGGCTGCTGCGCCTGTGGGACGAGCGGCCCGGGGACTTCGACGACCACGAGACGCATGCGCTGCACTGGGTCTTCAAGTGGATGTCGGCCGGGATGCTCGACCAGCCGCACGTCCCGCTGGCGTCCGTGGAGAAGTGGCTGGGCGAGATGGAGCACCGCTACCGGCTCGCCGGGCACTCGGAGCGGGCGGTGCGCAGTGCCGAGTTCAGTGTGGCCGCGCACGTGGGGGACGTCCCGCGTGCGGAGCGGGCGTTCGCCGCGTGGCTGGCCGCGGACCGGGACGCGATGGCGGACTGTCACGCGTGCGAGCTGCACGGCCAGGGCTGGTGGCAGGCGGAGCGGGGCCGGGACGAGGAGGCGCTGCGGGTGTGGGCGCCGGTCCTGGAGGGCGAGTACGCCTGTGCGCACGAGCCGCACACGGTGCTGGCCTCGTCGCTGGTGCCGCTGCTGCGGCTGGGGCGGCTGGAGGAGGCGCGCGCCCACCATCTGCGGGGCTTCCGGCTGGTGCGGCCGATGGAGAGCATGCGGGGCGCGTACGCCGATCACGTCGAGTTCTGCGCCCTGACGGGGAACGAGGCACGGGGGCTCGAGCTGCTGGCGGAGCGGCCGGCGTACTTCACGGACGACGGGCATCCGCGCAGCAAGCTGGACTTCCTGTGTGTCGTGGTGCTGCTGACGGAGCGGCTGGCGGAACTCGGTCTGGGCGGGCAGCGGGTGCCCGGTCCGGCCGGGCGGGAGTGGACGGCCGGTGAACTGGCCGCCCACGCGCGCGCGGAGGCGCTGGAGCTGGCGGCGCGGTTCGACGAGCGCAACGGCACGGCGTACGTCGGTGAGCGGGCGCGGGCGCGGATGGCGCAGCGTCCGCTGGTGGAGCGGCTGCCGCTGGGGGTGCGTGCGGTGCGGCCGGTCGCGGTGGGCGCGCCGGCGCCGGCCGAGGCGGCGGAGCCGGTGGGGTCCGGTCTGCCCGAGCTGCTCGCCGAGGCGCGGCGGTTGTCGGACACGCTGCGGCCCGAGGCCGTGGAGGCGTGGGCGGCGGTCGCGGAGGCCGCGGAGGGGGTCGTGCTGGACGCGCGCGACCGCGCGGAGATCGCCGAGCACGAGGCGATCGCGCTGGGCCCGCGGGGTGCGGAAACGTTCGAGCGGGCCGCGGGGCTGTACGCGGAGGCGGAGGACCCCGGGGAGGCGCTGGCGGCACGCGCGCGTGGGGCGTACGTCCGTGCGCTCGCCGGTGAGGACGTCGACGAGGCGCTCGCGGCGGTGGCGGGGCCGTACGACGACGTGCTCGCGCTGTACGCCGAGGGCGGCACGCAGGTGCGGCAGGCGGCCGGGGTGCTGATGGCGCGGGCGCGGATCCTGATGCGGCGGGTCCACGAGGCCGACGGGCCGATGGCGGAGACGGTGCTGGGGGAGGCGGAGGCGGCCGTACGGGAGCTGCTCGCGCTGGTCGAGGGCCGCACCGGGGACGACGTCCGGCTGACGGCGCGGCTCGCCGAGGGGCACGCGATGCTCGGGGAGCTGGCCACGCACTCCGGGGACGTCGAGGCGGGCGCGCGGTTGTTCGCGCGGGCCGCCGCGGAGTTCACCGGGGCGGGGCTGCCGTGGTTCGCCTGTGAGTACGAGGCCCGGCTGGCGGGTCTCGCGCACCATCTGGGCGACATGGCGGAGGCGGAGCGGGCGCTGCGGGCGGCCCTGGAGCACGGCGGGCCCGTGCTGGAGCCGGTCGGGCGGGCCCAGCTGCATCTGCAGCTCGCCGAGGTGGTCGGGGAGCGGGGGCAGGCGGAGGAGGCCGCGGAGCACGCCCTGGAGGCGGCGCACTGGGCCGACGAGGCGGGCGAGGGCCCGACGCTCGGTGCCTGGGCGCGGCACCAGCTCGGCGGGTATCTGGTCCGGCTCGGGCGCTGGGCGGAGGCCGCGGAGGTGCTGGAGTCGGCGCTGGCGGATCTGCGGGAGGAGACGCACGGTGACGGGGCGGTCGTCCAGACGCAGTGGTGGCTGGGTGACTGTCTGAGCGAGCTGGGCGAGCACCGGGACGCCGCCGAGCGCCGGCTCCAGGCGGCGGAGATCGCCCGGCACTGGCCCGAGCAGCACGACCACGCGACGCTCGCGCATCTGGCCGCCGAGTCCCTGGGCCAGGCGGGGCTGCACGAGGAGGCGGACCGGGCGTACGCGCGCGCGGGGGAGCTGTGGCGTGCTCTGGGCCATGTGCACGGGCTGGTGCGTGCGCTGCGCGCCCGCGCGTGGCTGGCGCTGCGCACCGAGGACGGGACGGAGGGGGCGCGGGCGCTGATGGCCGGCGCGGTGGAGGAGTGCGTGGACGCGCTCGCCGCGGCGCAGGACGACGAGGAGGCGCGGCTGCGGCTGGTCGCCGAACTCGGGCACACCCACCGTCAGTTCGGCGATCTGCTGGCCCGCTCGGCGGCGGAGGACGCGGACGACGACTCGATCCGGGGCGCCCTGGAGGAGGCGTTGTCGCAGATGGCCGAGGCGGTGGCGGTGTTCGTCGCGCTGGACGGCGACGCGGTGCACGCGCGGACCGGGGCGGAGCTGGCCGCGGGCTGGCTGGAGGCCGATCTGGGGCGGCCGGCGGAGGCGGCGGCACGCGCGCGTGCGGTGCTGCGGGCCTACGCGCGGGCGGACGACGACGAGACCGGGGAGGGCGACGGCCGGGGGCACGAGGACGGGACGGTGGCGGGCCGGCGGGCCGAGGCGGAGCAGCTGTTGCAGGTGGCGCTGGAGCAGGGCGACGAGTCCGGCGCGTAGCGGTTACTCGACGCCGATCAGCAGCAGCGCGCCCTGCCGTCCGCCGCGGTAGACGACCGTGTCGACGGCGAGGTAGGCCTCCCGCACCCGGCTCTCCAGGTGGTCGGCGATGTCTTCGGGGGCGTCGTCGCCGAGCACCAGGGTGACCAGCTCGCCGCCCGCCGAGAGCATGCGGTCGAGGGTCCTCTCGGCGGTGGCGGTGACGTCGGCGCCGATGACGGCGACGTCGCCGTCGATGAGCCCGAGGACGTCCCCGGCCTGGCAGATGCCGGCCATCGTCCACGACTGGCGTTCGGCGACGGCGACCTCCGCGTAGCGGGTGGCGCCGGCCGCGGAGGTCATGGAGACGACGTCCTCGTCGAAGCGGCGGTCCGCTTCGTGGACGGCGAGCGCGGCGATGCCCTGGACCGCGGAGCGGGTGGGGATCAGGGCCACCCGGATGCCTTCCGAGCGGGCCTGTTCGGCGGCCGCGGCGGCGGTGTGGCGCAGCTCGGCGTCGTTGGGCAGCAGGACGACCTCGCGCGCGTGGGCCCGTCGTACGGCCTCCACCAGTTCCCCGCTGGCGGGCGGCTCCCCGGGACGGGCGAGGACGGTGGTCGCGCCGGCCTCGGTGTACAGCCCGGCCAGGCCCTCGCCGGGCACGACGGCGACGACGGCCCGCTGGACGCGCTCGCGGACCAGGCGTTCGCCCCCGCGCGCGTGGGCGTCACCGGCGCCGAAGTGGGTGATGCGGATGCGGTACGGCCGTCCGGCCTCGACGCCGGCCTCGACGGCGGCGCCCGCGTCGTCCACGTGGACGTGGACGTTCCACAGGCCGTCGCCGCCGACCACGACCAGGGAGTCCCCGAGGGCGTCCAGCCGCTGCCGGAGCCGGGCGACGGCCGGCTCCTCGGCCTCCAGGAGGTAGATCACCTCGAAGGCGGGGCCGTCCGCGCCGCCCGGTGCGTCGGCGCAGTCCGCGGTGGCCGCCTGTGGACCGGCCTCCTCCCGCGCGGGCGTCCCGCCCGCGGGGAGCGCCGGTGAGAGGACCGGCGCCTCGCCCGTGAACGTCTCCACCAGGGCCGCGAGGACGGCGACCAGCCCCCGTCCGCCGGCGTCGACCACCCCGGCGTGCTCCAGGACGGTGAGCTGGGCCGGGGTCGCGGCCAGGGCCGCGCACGCCCCCCGGTAGGCGGCACGGGCGACGGTCCCGCAGTCGCCCCCGCTGCCCTCGGCGGCGTCGGCGGCGGCCGAGGCGACGGACAGGACCGTGCCCTCGACGGGGTGGACGACGGCCTGGCGGGCGGAGTCGGCGGCGCGCCGCAGGGCCAGCCGCAGCCGGTCCGCGTCGGTGTGAGAGGTCTCACCTTCGTCGGCGAGGACCTGGGCCATGCCGCGCAGGAGCTGGGCGAGGATCGTCCCCGAGTTCCCGCGCGCCCCTATGAGCGCGCCGTGCGCCATCGCGTGCGCGGCGTCGGCGAGGGACGGACTGCGCACGGCCGCCGGAGCGGTCTCGTACCCCGCGAACACGGCCTCCACGGCGGTCGTGGCGGACTCGACGGTCAGATAGAGGTTGGTGCCGGTGTCGCCGTCCGCGACGGGGTAGACGTTGATCGCGTCGATCTCCTCGCGCGCGCGGCCCAGCGCCGTGAGCGCGAGCGAGCACCAGGTGCGCACCGCGAGAGCATCGAAGAATGTCTGCGGCACCTGCGCCACCTGCGCCTCCCTGAGCTGCTGGACTGCACGCAGCGTAGAGCAGCCGTGGTAGTTTCGTTCTACTGGCGCAGTCGTTGTATGCTGCTCCGGTTGCCCGATCCGATCGGGCCATTCCCCTGGCTACGCCACCAAGATCTCTGATCCTGTGATCTCGATCCCGGCATGCCGGGATCCACCGTAAGTGCATCTGAAGTCTTTGGAGTGACCCGTGGCTGCCAACTGCGACGTCTGCGGCAAGGGGCCGGGCTTCGGCAACAACATCTCGCACTCGCACCGCCGTACGTCCCGCCGCTGGAACCCGAACATCCAGCGTGTGCGTACCGTGGTCGGCGGGACGCCGAAGCGCGTGAACGCCTGCACCTCGTGCATCAAGGCCGGCAAGGTCTCGCGCTGACGCACTGCTGAGTGCGCGGCCACTGCTGGTTCGCCGCAACGAGCCGGTCCACCTCGTGTGGGCCGGCTTCTTGCTGTGCCCGTGCGGCCTAGGTCGCGCGGCGGGTGAGGGACCAGGCGTGGTCGACGGGGCCGATGCCGGCGCCGAGCGGGAAACCGGCGGCGATCGCGCCCGTGACGAACCGCTTGGCGGCCGTCACGGCCTCCGGCACGGACCGGCCGCGGGCGAGGTGGGAGGCGATCGCGGAGGCGAGGGTGCAGCCCGTGCCGTGCGTGTGCCGGTTGTCGTGGCGCGGCGCGCGCAGCCAGTGCTCCTCGGTGCCGTCGGTCAGCAGGTCCACGGCGTCGCCGGGGAGGTGGCCGCCCTTGATCAGCACCCAGCGCGGTCCGTACGCCAGGACGGCCGCCGCGGCCTCCTTCAGCTGCTCCTCGGACTCGACGCGGACCCCGGTGAGTTGGGCGACCTCGTCGAGGTTGGGCGTGGCGACGGTCGCCACCGGGAGCAGCCGGGTCCGTACGGAGTCCAGGGCGGACGCGGCGAGCAGGGGGTCCCCGTGCTTGGAGACGCCCACCGGGTCCACGACGGCCGGTGCGTCGGTGCCGGCGATGAGGGCCGCCACGGTGTCGACGAGTTCGGCGGAGGCGAGCATGCCGGTCTTCACGGCCTGGACGCCGATGTCGTCCACGACGCTGCGGTACTGGGCGCGCACCGCCTCGGCGGGCAACTCCCAGGCGCCCTGCACTCCGACGGAGTTCTGCGCGGTGACGGCGGTGAGGACGCTCATGCCGTGCACGCCGAGCGCGAGCATGGTCTTCAGGTCGGCCTGGATGCCGGCGCCGCCGCCGGAGTCGGAGCCGGCCACCGTGAGGACGCGCGGTCGCACCGTCCTCACGCTCCTTCTATGTCCCCGAAGTGGTCCCAGCCGCCCTGCCGGGTCCAGGGTGCCCCGTCGACGGTCACCTGGGGCAGCGCGGAGGGGTTGAGGACCTCGCCGATCACCTTCCAGCGGGCGGGCAGCTTCACGTCCGGCGGGAAGGTCGCCACGATCGCGTGGTCCTCTCCCCCGGTCAGCACCCACTGGATGGGGTCCACGCCGACGGCCGACCCGATGTCGTTCATCTGGGTGGGGATGTCGATGGCGCCGGAACGGATGTCGATGCGGACCTTGCTGGCCTCGGCGATGTGCCCGAGGTCGGCGATCAGTCCGTCGCTGACGTCGCACATCGCGGTCGCGCCGAGGGCCGCCGCGGCCGGGCCCGCGTGGTACGGCGGTTCGGGGCGGCGGTGGGCCTCGACGAAGGCGCGGGGGGAGCGGAAGCCGCGGGAGAGGACCGCGTACCCGGCGGCGGACCAGCCGAGCCAGCCGGTCACCGCGACCAGGTCTCCGGGCTGGGCTCCCCCCCGGGTGACCGGCTCCTGGTTGCGCAGATCGCCGAGCGCGGTGATCGACACCATGATCATGTCGCCCCGTACGACATCGCCGCCGACCACGGAGGCGCCCGCCACCTGGCACTCGTCGCGGATGCCGTCCATCAGCTCGCTCGGCCAGGTCACCGGCAGCTCGGCGGGCACGACGAGGCCGAGCAGCAGCGCGGTCGGCACCGCGCCCATCGCGGCGATGTCGGCCAGGTTCTGGGCGGCGGCCTTGCGGCCGACGTCGTAGGCCGTGGACCAGTCCCGGCGGAAGTGCCGGCCCTCCAGCAGGATGTCGGTGCTGGCCACGACTCGGCGGTCGGGCGCGGCCACCACCGCGGCGTCGTCGCCGGGGCCGACCCGCACCGCGGAGGTGGTGGTGAGACGGGAGGTGAGCTCCCTGATGAGCCCGAACTCCCCGAGCTCACCAACAGTGCCCTTCATTTCCCTTTCGCCCCTTCTGTCCCTGTCCGTGCCCGGTCGCGCAGCACCAGTGTCCTCGATACGGTCGAGGGGGCCGAGACGGCCCGCCCTACCGGGACGGCCGACGTGACCGTCAACCTCTGCCATCCCTGCACCCCGGCACGGGGGCCGTGCGTCCCGCGGGTCTCCCCGTGGCACGCGGCGACGCGATACCGTGGCGTTCCTTTTCCCCACATGATCCTCGTGGCCGCCCTGGAGGTTCCGTGGTACAGGCGTACATCCTGATCCAGACGGAGGTCGGCAAAGCGTCGACCGTCGCCGAGGAGATCAGCAAGATTCCTGGGGTCGTCCAGGCCGAGGACGTGACGGGTCCGTACGACGTGATCGTGCGGGCCCAAGCCGACACGGTCGACGACCTCGGCAGACTGGTGGTCGCCAAGGTCCAGCAGGTGGACGGGATCACCCGCACCCTGACCTGTCCGGTCGTGCATCTGTAGCCCCCGTCTACCCTTGGCCGGTGAACCTTTTCCGTCACCGGCCCGGTGGTCTGCCCGCCCGCCTGCCCGCGCTCGTTCTGCTCTGCGCCGCCGTGGGCTGCTCCTCGGCAGACGGCGGCACGTCGGCGGCGGTTCCCCGTCCCACGGCGAAGACCGTGAAGCTGTGCCGCGACCTGGACGAGGCACTGCCGTCGAAGGTGGACGGCCGGGGCCGCCGGGATCCCGAGCCCGCCTCCGCACTGACCGCGGGCTGGGGGGACCCGGCGATCATACTGCGCTGCGGTGTGGAACGGCCGCCGAAGATGGTGGACCCGAAGGTGGCGCAGGGCCAGGACGCGGACGCGGTGGCCGGCGGCGTGAACGGGGTCGACTGGCTGATGGAGAAGCGGGACGGCGGGGGGTACCGCTTCACCACGGCCGGCCGTCTCGCCTATGTCGAGGTGACGGTGCCGAAGGACGCGGACAGCTCTTCGGTGCTGATCGACCTGGCGTCGGCGATCAAGAAGCAGGTGCCGAAAGGGATCGCCGACTGAGCGCCGTGAGGGGCGCGGTCGCGCGGCGGGGGCGGGCGGTGCGGGGTCGCTCGCGCAGCTCCCCGCACCCCTTGCGGTGGACTACCTGAGCCCCGTGGAGCGGCGCAGCGCCGCCTGGATCAGCCGGTCGACCAGTTCCTCGTAGCCGATGCCCGTCGCCTGCCACATCGCCGGGTACATCGAGATCGGGGTGAAGCCCGGCATGGTGTTGATCTCGTTGATGACGAAGTCGCCCTCCTCCGTGAGGAAGAAGTCCGCGCGGACCAGGCCCTCGCAGGAGGCCGCCTCGAAGGCGTCCACGGCGAGCCGGCGGACCTCGGCGGTCTCCTCCGGGGTGAGCGGCGCCGGGACGATGCCGGGCGTGGAGTCGATGTACTTCGCCTCGAAGTCGTAGTACGCGTGCGCGTCCGGCGGCGGGATCTCGGCCGGGACGGAGGCCCGCGGGCCGTCCTCGAACTCCAGGACCCCGCACTCGATCTCCCGGCCCCGTACGGCCGCCTCGACCAGGATCTTCGGGTCGTGGCGCTGCGCCTCGGCGATCGCCTCGTCCAGGCCGGACAGGTCGTCGACCTTGGTGATGCCGATCGACGAACCCGCGCGCGCGGGCTTCACGAACAGCGGCCAGCCGTGCTCGCCGGCGAAGTCCACGATCTTCTTGCGGGCGGCGGACTCGTCCCGCTCCCACTCGCGGGGCCGGATCACCACGTACGGGCCGACCTTGAGCCCGAAGGAGGTGAACACCCGCTTCATGTACTCCTTGTCCTGGCCGACGGCCGAGGCGAGCACGCCCGAGCCGACGTACGGGACACCGGAGAGTTCCAGCAGACCCTGGAGGGTGCCGTCCTCGCCGTAGGGGCCGTGCAGCACGGGGAAGACCACGTCGACCTCGCCGAGCGCCTTGGGCACCGATCCCGGTTCGCTGTAGACGACTTCGCGGTTGGCCGGGTCGACGGGGAGCACCACGCCGCCCTCCTGCGACTCGGCGAGCGCCTCGATGTCGGGCGTACGGCGGTCGGTGATCGCCATGCGCTCGGGGTCGTCGGCGATGAGGGCCCAGCGCCCGTCCCGGGTGATGCCGATCGGCAGGACCTCGTACTTGGTCCGGTCGATGGCCTTCAGGACGGCGCCGGCGGTGACCACGGAGATCCCGTGTTCGGAGCTGCGGCCACCGGACACGACGGCCACCCGCGGCTTGCGCGGGGGCTGCTCGGGGTTCTGGGGGAGGTTCTCGGTGCTCATATCGGCTTGAGAGTACCCGGTGGTAGGGCCGGGAGTCAGCGGCCACCCGCCGGGTTCGCTCAGCGTCGTTCGGGTTTCGCGCTGCGCGACATCAGCTCCTTGAGCGCGACGACCGGCGGCTTGCCCTCGTGGACGATGTCGACGACCGTCTCGGTGATGGGCATGTCGACACCGTGCCGGCGGGCCAGATCGGCCACCGACTCGCAGGACTTGACGCCCTCGGCGGTCTGCTTGGTGACCGCGATGGTCTCCTGGAGGGTCATGCCCTTGCCGAGGTTGGTGCCGAAGGTGTGGTTGCGGGACAGCGGTGAGGAGCAGGTCGCCACCAGGTCGCCGAGACCGGCGAGCCCGGCGAAGGTGAGCGGGTCGGCGCCCATCGCCAGACCGAGGCGGGTGGTCTCGGCGAGCCCGCGGGTGATGAGGGAGCCCTTGGCGTTGTCGCCGAGCCCCATGCCGTCCGCGATGCCGACGGCCAGGCCGATGACGTTCTTGACCGCGCCGCCCAGCTCGCAGCCGACCACGTCGGTGTTGGTGTAGGGGCGGAAGTACGGCGTGTGGCAGGCGGTCTGGAGCGTCCGGGCGACGGTTTCGTCGGTGCAGGCGACCACGGACGCGGCCGGCATCCGGGAGGCGATCTCACGGGCCAGGTTGGGCCCGGTGACCACGGCGACGCGGTCCCGGCCGACCTTGGCGACGTCCTCGATGACCTCGCTCATCCGCATGGTCGTGCCGAGTTCGACGCCCTTCATCAGGGAGACGAGGACGGTGTGCGGGGCGAGCAGCGGGGTCCACTCGGCGAGGTTGGCGCGCAGGGTCTGGGAGGGGATCGCGAGGACGGTGAAGTCGGCGCCGCGGGCGGCCTCGGCCGCGTCGGCGGTGGCCCGGAGGTTCTCGGGCAGCTCGACGCCGGGCAGGTAGTCCGGGTTGGTCCGGGTGGAGTTGACCGCCTCGGCGAGCTCGGGGCGGCGCGACCACAATGTCACCTCGCAGCCCGCGTCGGCGAGGACCGTGCCGAAGGCGGTCCCCCAGGATCCGGTACCGAAGACGGCCGCCTTGACGGACTTGCTCACTTGCTGTTCTCCCCCTCGTGACTGGACTGCGCACCGGTCTGGGCGGCGGTCTGCGCGCCGGTCTCCGCCTCGGTGCGGCGCCGCTGCTCGATCCGCTCCTGGCGCGGATCGTAGGGCGTCTCGGGCGCCTTCTCGCCGCGGATCTCCTCCAGCTGGCGGGTGACGGCCGCCATGATGACCTCCGTGGCCTCCTTGAGGACGTCCGCGGTCATCTCCTGGCCGTAGAAGCGCGTGAGGTCCACGGGCGGGCCCGCGAGCACATGGTGGGTCTTGCGCGGGAAGAGGTGCGGCTTGCTGCTGTACGGCGGCAGCAGCTCGTTGGCGCCCCACTGGGCGACGGGGATCACGGGGCACTTGGTCTGGAGCGCGACCCGCGCGGCGCCCGTCTTGGCCGTCATGGGCCACAGGTCCGGATCGCGGGTGATGGTGCCCTCGGGGTAGAAGGCGACGCACTCGCCGCGCTCCACCGCGTCGATCGCGGCCCGGAAGGCGCTCAGCGCGTCCGTGGACTCGCGGTAGACGGGGATCTGCCCGGTGCCGCGCATCGCGGCGCCGACGAACCCCTTCTTGAAGAGCCCGCTCTTCGCCAGGAACCGCGGCACCCGTCCGGTGTTGTACTGGTAGTGCGCGTAGGCGAACGGGTCGACGTGTGAATTGTGGTTCACGGCGGTGATGAATCCACCCTCGGCCGGAATGTGCTCCATTCCGCGCCAGTCCCGCTTGATCAGAACCACCAGCCAGGGTTTGCAGAGGACCGCTGCGAAGCGGTACCAGAAGCCGATTCTGCGGCGGGGCACGCGGACACCTTCCCTCTGGGACTTCTCCCGGTACTTCTCTCGGCACTTCGCTCGGGGCTTCTCTCGGAGCCTGCGAGCCGCACAAGTGTCGCCCCAGGCAGCCGGTCTGTCGAGAACACCGTACGCCCGACGCGTCGGCGTGCCGATGGACCGGGTGACAATGGCCGCGACAGGAGAGGGGACGGTACGCCGGTGCAGTGGACCTTGGTCATACCCCTGAAGCCCTTGGCGCTGGCCAAGAGCAGGCTCGCGGACACAGCCGGGGACGAGCTGCGCCCCGGGCTGGCCCTGGCGTTCGCCGAGGACACGGTGGCGGCGGCGCTGGCCTGCGCGGCCGTACGGGATGTGGTGGTCGTCACGGACGACCAGCCGGCGGGGCACGCGCTGGCCGCCCTGGGGGCCCGGATCGTGCCCGACGAGCCGCGCACGGGTCTGAACGCGGCGCTCGCGCACGCTGCCGCCGCCGTACGGCGTCTGCGGCCCGGAACTCCTCTCGCGGCGCTCAACGCGGATCTCCCCGCACTGCGCCCGGAGGAATTGGCGCGCGTTCTCGATGCGGCGGCGGAATTCCCGCGCGCATTTCTCGCCGATGCGGCGGGAATCGGCACCACTCTGCTGGCCGTCTCGGCGGACCGTGAATTGCTCCCCGCATTCGGCACGGATTCCCGCGCCCGTCATCACGCGTCGGGCGCGAAAGAACTCCGGCTCGCCTCGGTCGATTCGGTGCGCCAGGACGTGGACACCGGCGCGGACCTGCGCGCGGCGCTGGCGCTGGGGGTGGGTCCCCGGACGGCCGCGGCGGCGGCGCGGCTGCTCGGTATCGGGCAGTAGGCTCGACCCATGCAGGCGACCGCATACACGTACGACCCCGACACCCGCAGCGGGCAGGTGCTGCTCGACGACGGCACTCCGGTGCCCTTCGACGCGCCGGCGTTCGACGCGGGCGGGCTGCGGCTGCTGCGGCCGGGGCAGCGGGTGCGGATCGAGGTGGAGGGGCCGAAGGGGAGCCCGCGGATCACCCTGGTGACGCTCCAGACCTTCTGAGCGCCCGCCCCCTGAACACGCCGCGGGCCGGGCTCCGTGAGGGAGTCCGGCCCGGCGCGTGAGTGCCCTTGGTGCCGTCGGTCCTACGACGGGCGGGCGGTGGCCTTCTTGGCGGTGGTCTTGCGGGCGGTCGACTTCTTGGCCGGGGCCTTCTTGGCGGTGGCCTTCGTCGCCGGGGTGGTCTTCTTCGCGGCGGCCGACTTGGTGGCGGTCGTCTTCTTGGCGGCGGCAGCGGTCTTCTTCGCCGCGGCGGTCGTCTTCTTGGCGGCGGCCGTGGTCTTCTTCGCGGCGGCCGTGGTCTTCTTCGCGGCGGCGGCCGTGGTCTTCTTCGCGGCGGTCGTCTTCTTCGCGGCGGCGGCCTTGGTGGTGGCCTTCTTCGCCGCGGCCTTCTTGACCGTGGCGGAGGCGCCGCCGGTGAGGCTGCCCTTGGGGGCCTTCTTGACGGCGACCTCGCCGCCGCGCGGCAGCTTCTTGGAGCCACTCACCAGGTCCTTGAAGCCCTGACCTGCGCGGAAGCGCGGCACGGACGTCTTCTTGACCCGAACACGCTCGCCCGTCTGGGGGTTGCGAGCGTAACGGGCCGGCCGGTCGACCTTCTCGAACGAACCGAAGCCGGTGACCGAGACCCGGTCCCCGGCGACGGTCGCGCGGACGATGGCGTCCAGGACCGCGTCGACCGCGTCGGCGGCCTGCTGGCGGCCGCCCAGCTTGTCGGCAATCGCTTCTACGAGCTGCGCCTTGTTCACGTCTTCCCCTTCGGAGACCTCGCCAGAACGAAAGTGTTCAAGCTTTTTCGCACGTTAGGCAGATATATACCGCAAATCAAACACGAAACGGGCTAATCACCCTTGTGCCGCAACGAAGTCGGCTGTTCCGGAGGCGATCAACGCTCCTCTTCGGGCATTCGCCCCTCGTCGAGGTCCGCCATGAACCGCTCCAGACGCCTTGTCGCATCGGCGAGATCGTGCTTGGCCGCGGCCGTAATGACCAGCAGCTTCCGGGTCAGCGCCATCCGTACGCCCTCCGGGACTTGCAGTGCGCGCACTGTTGTGTGCGCTTCCTTGAGCTGGTTCGCGACCGCCGTATAGAGCTCGAGTTGGCCGTCGTGTTCCATGCACAGATTGTGCCATCTGGGGCGAGTTGTCGCCCGCCCAGGGGGCAACTGCCCCCTCGAACGGCCCTCACGGCACCGACGGAAGTCGCGTCCACAGAGGGCGCGTACCCCGGCAATCACCGCTCTAACGTGGGAAGTTGGCAAGAAGTCCGAGGGTTCGGAGTCGGTTGCGGGCCCGGACACGGCTGTACCCCCGATCGGACCGATCGGGGGTACAGGAGGGGTGTTGGGCTGGCCGAAACTCGACTTGCCCCGGGGCTTTGGATCAGACCTGGAGCGTCCTCGGCTTGTAGGAGGGGCGCTTGGCCTCGTAGGCGGCGATGTCCGGCTCGTTCTGGAGGGTGATGGAGATGTCGTCCAGGCCGTTCAGCAGCCGCCAGCGGGAGTTCTCGTCCAGCTCGAAGGAGGCGGTGACGCCCTGGGCGCGCACCTCACGGGACTCGAGGTCCACGGTGATCTCGGCCTGCGGGTCGTTCTCCGTGAGCTCCCACAGCGCGTCCACGATCTTCTGGTCCAGGACCACCGTGAGCAGGCCGTTCTTCAGCGAGTTGCCGCGGAAGATGTCGGCGAAGCGGGAGGAGATCACGGTCTTGAAGCCGTAGTTCTGCAGCGCCCAGACGGCGTGCTCGCGGGAGGAGCCGGTGCCGAAGTCGGGGCCGGCGACCAGCACGGTCGCGCCCTGCCGCTCGGGACGGTTGAGGATGAACTCCCCGTCCTTGCGCCAGGCCTCGAACAGTCCGTCCTCGAACCCGTCCCGCGTCACCTTCTTGAGCCAGTGAGCAGGGATGATCTGGTCGGTGTCGACGTTGGAGCGGCGCAGCGGGACGGCCCGGCCGGTGTGCGAGGTGAATGCTTCCATGACTGATCAGACTCCAGCGGACGCGGGGGTGTCGGAGGACAGGTCGGCCGGGGAGGCCAGGTGGCCCAGGACGGCCGTGGCGGCCGCGACCTGCGGCGACACCAGGTGCGTACGACCGCCCTTGCCCTGCCGGCCCTCGAAGTTGCGGTTGGAGGTGGAGGCGGAGCGCTCGCCGGGGGCCAGCTGGTCGGGGTTCATGCCGAGGCACATCGAGCAGCCCGCGTGCCGCCATTCGGCGCCGGCCTCCTTGAAGACCACGTCCAGGCCCTCGGAGACGGCCTGCAGACCCACCCGGGCGGAGCCGGGGACGACCAGCATCCGTACGCCGTCGGCGACTTTGCGGCCCTCGACGATCGCGGCGGCGGCGCGCAGGTCCTCGATGCGGCCGTTGGTGCAGGAACCTACGAAGACGGTGTCCACCTTGATGGAGCGCAGCGGCTGTCCGGCCTCCAACCCCATGTACTCCAGGGCCTTTTCGGCGGCGAGGCGCTCCGAGGCGTCTTCGTACGAAGCCGGGTCGGGGACGTCCGCCGAAAGCGGCGCGCCCTGGCCCGGGTTGGTGCCCCAGGTGACGAACGGCGAGAGCGCGGCGGCGTCGATGACGACCTCGGCGTCGAAGACCGCGTCCTCGTCCGTCCTCAGCGTCTTCCAGTACGCGACGGCGGCGTCCCAGTCCTCGCCCTTGGGGGCGTGCGGACGGCCCTCGAGGTAGTCGAAGGTGGTCTGGTCGGGGGCGATCATGCCCGCGCGGGCGCCGGCCTCGATCGACATGTTGCAGATGGTCATCCGGGCCTCCATCGAGAGCTTCTCGATGGCGGAGCCGCGGTACTCCAGGACGTAGCCCTGGCCGCCGCCGGTGCCGATCTTCGCGATGATCGCCAGGATCAGGTCCTTGGCGGTGACGCCGTCGGGCAGCTCGCCGTCGACCGTGATCGCCATGGTCTTGGGGCGGACCAGCGGCAGCGTCTGGGTGGCCAGCACGTGCTCGACCTGCGAGGTGCCGATGCCGAACGCCAGGCCGCCGAAGGCGCCGTGCGTGGAGGTGTGGGAGTCGCCGCAGACGACGGTCATGCCCGGCTGGGTCAGCCCCAGCTGGGGGCCCACCACGTGGACGACGCCCTGCTCGACGTCACCGAGCGGGTGCAGCCGCACGCCGAACTCGGCGCAGTTCTTGCGCAGCGTCTCCAGCTGGGCGCGGGAGACCGGGTCGGCGATCGGCTTGTCGATGTCGAGGGTCGGGGTGTTGTGGTCCTCGGTCGCGATGGTCAGGTCGAGACGGCGGACCTGGCGGCCGTTCTGGCGCAGCCCGTCGAACGCCTGGGGGCTGGTCACCTCGTGCAGCAGGTGCAGATCGATGAAGAGGAGGTCGGGCTCGCCCTCGGCGCGCCGGACGACATGGTCGTCCCAGACCTTCTCCGCGAGTGTCCTACCCATCGCTTTCCCTCCGGCCGGCAATGACGCACCGGCCCAACTAGAGATCTTGTGGAGGCGACGCCCTCGGCCCCTGTTCCCGGGCACCCGCCGCCAGGCCCGTCGGTCATCGGGCCGCCATGCCTCCAGGGTTGCGCGTCTCACGGAAAAATGAACTTGCGTTTCACAGAGTGAGACGGGAATATCGTTTCATGGACAACAGTAGCGGCGTGGGCGTTCTGGACAAGGCAGCCCTTGTCCTGAGCGCCCTGGAGTCCGGTCCGGCCACCCTCGCGGGGCTGGTCGCGGCCACCGGACTCGCACGACCCACGGCCCACCGGCTGGCCGTGGCATTGGAACACCACCGCATGGTGGCGCGCGACATGCAGGGCCGTTTCATTCTCGGTCCGCGTCTCGCGGAGCTCGCCGCGGCGGCCGGCGAGGACCGCCTCCTCGCGACCGCGGGCCCGGTGCTCACCCACCTGCGGGACGTGACCGGCGAGAGCGCCCAGCTCTACCGCCGCCAGGGCGACATGCGCATCTGCGTCGCCGCGGCGGAACGTCTGTCCGGCCTGCGGGACACCGTCCCGGTCGGCTCCACGCTCACGATGAAGGCGGGTTCCTCGGCGCAGATCCTGATGGCCTGGGAGGAGCCGGAGCGGCTCCACCGCGGGCTGCAGGGCGCCCGCTTCACCGCGACGGCCCTCTCGGGCGTCCGCCGCCGCGGCTGGGCCCAGTCGATCGGCGAGCGCGAGCCGGGCGTGGCGTCCGTCTCCGCCCCGGTCCGCGGCCCCTCCAACCGCGTCGTGGCCGCCGTCTCGGTCTCCGGCCCGATCGAGCGCCTGACCCGCCACCCGGGCCGGATGCACGCCCAGGCGATCATCGACGCGGCCGCCCGCCTGTCGGAGGCGCTGCGCAGGACCGGCTGAAGCCAGGAGGAGAAGGGCGGCCTCAACGCCGCGGCAGCCCTTCCCGACGGCACGTACGCCACCTGAAGGGGCGCGGGGAACTGCGCGACCAGCCCCCGCACACCCGCACCCGCACCCGCCATACGACCACGCCCCCCGAACGACCAGGCGCGCCAGGCGAACCGATCCTTCGCATACCGCCCGCGCGCAGCCAACCGCACCTGTCCGTGCGCCGCCGGCGGCCCGAACACCGGCATGTCCCCGTCGTGGACGCGCTCCCGATGAGCAGGCGCCCACGTCCCCCTGCGCGTCCGCGATGGTTCGGTCGGCTCCGGACATGTTTGGATAGTGGCGCTGACCAAGGAGGAGCGCACGGGATGCGACTGGCCGAGCTGAGCAGACACAGCGGGGTCTCGACGGCGACGATCAAGTACTACCTGCGCGAGGGCCTGTTGCCGCCCGGCCGCCAGATCAACGCCACGACCGCCGAGTACGACGAGGGGCATCTGCGGCGGCTGCGGCTGGTGCGGGCGATGATCCAGGTGGGCCGGATCCCGGTGGCCACGGTCCGGGAGGTCCTCGGGCACGTCGACGACGACTCCCTCGGCCGGACAATCCGGCTCGGCGCGGCCCTGTGGGCGCTCCCCCAGGTCCCGGAGCCGGACGCGGAGGACGAGCACGTGCGGGCCGCCCGGCAGGAGGCGGACACCCTGCTGCGCACCCTGGGCTGGACGAACGCCCGGCTGCTGACCACGATCTCCCCGGCCTATCGCTCACTGGTGGTGTCGGTGGCCGCGCTGCGCCGCCTCGGTTACGACTGGGACGCCGAACTGCTCAGGTCCTACGCGGAGTTGATGCACCGGGCGGCGGTACTGGACCTGGATTTCGTGGAGACGCGGGAGTCGGAGGCGGAGCGGATCGAGACGGCGGTGCTGAGCGCGGTCCTGGTCGAGCCGATCCTCCAGGCGCTGCACCGGCTGGCCCAGGAGGAGGAGTCGGCGCGGCGGTACGGCTTCGAGTGAGGCCGGACACGCGGAAGGCCCCCCGCCGAAGCGAGGGGCCTTCCGGTCACGTACCCCCGACCGGATTCGAACCGGCGCTACCGCCTTGAGAGGGCGGCGTGCTAGGCCGCTACACAACGGGGGCGTGGACACTGCGTTTCCGCAGGTCCGAGCTGGTCTACCTGGACTCGAACCAAGACTAACTGAACCAGAATCAGTCGTGCTGCCAATTACACCATAGACCAATGTGGTTTAGACCAGTCGTACCCCCGACCGGATTCGAACCGGCGCTACCGCCTTGAGAGGGCGGCGTGCTAGGCCGCTACACAACGGGGGCCCTAGCAGTTCCGAAATGATCCTGCGTGATCGGAACCAGTACCCCCGACCGGATTCGAACCGGCGCTACCGCCTTGAGAGGGCGGCGTGCTAGGCCGCTACACAACGGGGGCTTTGCAGATGAGCTCTGCGAGCTGGCCTACCTGGACTCGAACCAAGACTAACTGAACCAGAATCAGTCGTGCTGCCAATTACACCATAGGCCACTGGAACGCAAGCCCCTGTGGGGATCTTGTTCTAGTTTCGCGCTTCGGTTTCCCGGCCTTCCGGCCCGCTTCCCTCGGCGCAGGAAGAACATTACCCGAAGGTGGACGGGGCTCCAAAACGGGTATCCGCGCCGAGGATGGCCGGGAGTTCGGCGAGGGTCGCGATCCGGTGCCGGCCGGGCGGCACCTCGACGGTCGCCGTACCGCCGTACCGGTCGATCCACACCGACAGCAGACCGGCGTCGGCTGCCCCCCGCCCGTCGATCTCCGGGTGGTCGCCGACGTACGCCACTTGGTGCGGGGCGAGTTCCAGGGCGTCGCAGGCGGCCAGGAAGGCGGCGGCCTCGGGCTTGGACACGCCCAGCTCGGCGGCGCACAGGATGGTCTCGAAGCGGTCGTGCACGCCGAGGACGCGCAGCTTGTGGTCCTGGACGACGAGGCTGGAGTTGGAGAGCACCGCGTGGCGGTGGCTGGCGGCGAGCGCGTCCAGCACCGGCAGGACGTCGGGGAACAGCGCCCAGGCCGCCTCGTAGTGCGTGAGGTAGCGCCGGAACCAGTCGTCGGTCTCGGCGTCGGTCAGCTCCGGCCGGTCGAGGAAGACCCGGACGCGGTCCCGCCGCTGTCCCTCGAAGCTGATCTGCCCCGCAGAGAACCGCGCCCACTGCTGATCGGTGACCTCCCGCCACCGGTCGAGCGCCTGCTCCGCCGTCCCGTAACCCTCCAGCAGCCCCTCCGCCACGAGATGCCCCCGCATGCCCTCCCGGTCCGCGGTCGTGTAGTCGAAGAGAGTGTCGTCAACGTCCCAGACCACGGCGCGAATGCTCATGGCCCCGACGGTATCGCGGGCTGGCGCACTGGGGGGCACGAGCGAGTATCGCGTCCAGTTCGCGCAACTGGACAGGGCCGTGCGGATACTGGCCCGTGACCCTTTCCGGAAGACCTCGACCGCACCACTGGGACCGGACGACAACCTGCGCAAACCCAATACCTGATCGACGAAGCCGACGCGCCGTGGGCAACGCGTGAGGGGCGGCACCCGGAGTCACCGGGTGCCGCCCCTCACGCGTACCTGCGAGTCAGCCCGCCAGCTTGGCCAGCGCCGCGTCGATGCGCGACAGCGTCTTCTCCTTGCCCAGGATCTCCAGGGACTCGAAGAGGGGGAGGCCGACCGTGCGGCCGGTGACGGCGACGCGGACCGGGGCCTGGGCCTTGCCGAGCTTGAGGCCGTGGGCCTCGCCGGCGGCCAGCACGGCCTCCTTCAGCGACTCCGCCGAGCTCCAGTCGGCCGACTCCAGCTTCTCGCGGGCGGTGACGAGGAGCGCGTCCGCGCCCTCCTTCATCGCCTTGGTCCACGAGGCCTCGTCGGTGACCGGCTCGGCGAGGAAGAGGAAGTCGACGTTGTCGGTGATCTCCGACAGGACCTTCAGACGGGTCTGGGCGTGCGGGGCGATGGCCTCCCACTTCGCCTCGTCGAAGTCCTCGGGGGCCCAGGGCGCGAACGGCGCCCGCAGCCAGGGGGCGCAGCGCTCGGTGAAGTCCTTCACGTCGAGCATGCGGATGTGGTCGGCGTTGATCGCCTCGCACTTCTTGAGGTCGAAGCGCGCCGGGTTGGGGTTGACGTCCGCGATCTCGAAGGCCGCGATCATCTCGTCCAGCGTGAAGATGTCCTGGTCGGCGGAGAGGGACCAGCCGAGCAGCGAGAGGTAGTTGAGCAGGCCCTCGGGGAGGAAGCCACGCTCGCGGTAGAGGTTGAGGGACGACTCGGGGTCGCGCTTGGACAGCTTCTTGTTGCCCTCGCCCATCACGTACGGCAGATGCCCGAAGGAGGGGATCTCCTTGGCGACGCCCAGTTCGATCAGCGCCTTGTAGAGGGCGATCTGGCGGGGGGTGGAGGAGAGCAGGTCCTCGCCGCGCAGGACGTGGGTGATCTCCATCAGGGCGTCGTCGACCGGGTTGACGAGGGTGTAGAGCGGGGCGCCGTTCGCGCGGACGATGCCGTAGTCGGGCACGTTCTCCGGGGTGAAGGTCAGCTCGCCGCGGACCAGGTCCGTGAAGGTGATCGTCTCGTCGGGCATCCGGAAGCGGACGATGGGGGCGCGCCCCTGCGCCTCGTACTCCGCGACCTGCGCGGCACTGAGGTCGCGGCACTGGCCGTCGTAGCCGGAGGGCTTCCCGGCGGCGCGGGCAGCCTCGCGGCGGGTGTCCAGCTCCTCCTGGGAGCAGTAGCAGCGGTAGGCGTGGCCGGCGTCCAGCAGCTTCCCGGCGACGTCGGCGTAGAGGTCCATGCGCTGCGACTGGCGGTAGGGGGCGTGCGGGCCGCCGATCTCGGGGCCCTCGTCCCAGTCGAAGCCCAGCCAGCGCAGCGAGTCGAGCAGCTGGGCGTAGGACTCCTCGGAGTCGCGGGCCGCGTCGGTGTCCTCGATGCGGAAGACCAGCGTGCCCTGGTGGTGCTTGGCGAACGCCCAGTTGAACAGGGCGGTGCGGACCAGGCCCACATGGGGGTTACCGGTGGGGGAAGGACAGAAACGTACGCGGACGGGTGAGCCGGGTGCGCTAGCCACGCTTGACAACCTTGTTGGTGAGAGTGCCGATGCCTTCGATGGTGACGGCGACCTCGTCGCCGACAGCCAGGGGGCCGACCCCTGCCGGGGTGCCCGTGAGGATCACGTCGCCGGGGAGCAGCGTCATGGCCTCGGTGATGTTGACGATCAGATCCTCGATGGAGTGGATCATCTCGCTGGTGCGGCCGAGCTGGCGCTGTTGGCCGTCGACCGTGAGCTGGATCGTGAGGTCGGACGCGGTGGCGAGGTCCAGGTCCGTCTCCACCCAGGGGCCGAGCGGGCAGGAGGTGTCGAAGCCCTTGGCCCGCGCCCACTGCTTCTCGCGCCGCTGGACGTCCCGTGCGGTGACGTCGTTGGCGCAGGTGTAGCCGAAGATCACGTCCGCCACGCGCTCGCGCGGGACCTCGCGGCACATCCGGCCGATGACGACGGCGAGCTCGGCCTCGTGGTGCAGTTCCTCGGAGAACGCCGGGTACTGGATGTCGTCCCCGGGGCCGATCACCGAGGTGGAGGGCTTGAAGAAGGCGAACGGGGCGTCCGGCACCTCGTGGCCGAGTTCTCGCGCGTGCTCGGCGTAGTTGCGGCCGAAGGCCACCACCTTGTTGGGCAGGACGGGCGGGAGCAGCCGGACCTTGCTCAGCGGCACCTTCGTACCGGAGAGCTCGAAGTCCGCGAACGGGATGCCCTTGATGATGTCGAGGACGAGCTCGTCCGGTTTGTCGCCCTCGACCGCGCCGAAGGCGACGTTGCCGTCGATGGAGAACCTGGCGATGCGCACGGGTTGGTTGGCCCCTTGCCTGAAGACGGAGACTGAGCTGGCTGGAGTGTGACGCTCCAGGCTAACGCGGAAGGGCGCCCCCGGCCGGGGGCGCCCTTGACATCCGTGTGCGGCCGCCTTGAGCATTCGGCGGCCCGTGCGCGTATCAGTGCGCGGAGATCGTGAGGATCTCGTGGATCTGTACGGCAGATCTACTCCGCGACGGAGGCCGTGACCGGGGCTTCCATGAGGATGGTGCGCTTGGGGTTGGCGGTCTGGGCCGGCAGGTCGACGGCGTGCTCCTGCTGGACCGGCAGCTGCAGTTCGGCGGTGCCGGTGAGGTGGGCCAGCGTCGTGCGTCGCGGGTTGGCGATCTTGTGGAACATCGTCGTCGTCTTCACTGTTTACGTGACCCTGTCTACTCGTGGTGCCGGGGTTGTCGGATAGGCCGTCCCTGTAAAGCGTCAGGCTAAACACGCGATTCCCCGGTAACTCATCAGGGCAGCACGATCACTGTGTGAGTTTGCTCACGAATCGGTGATCAAAGCGGTCAAACCGTGCCGTCGAACGACCGCTTCGAAACGGACATTGACCCCCTGAATCACCCATTCCGCTCCTGATCATGGCGACTGGGACACCTGCTCCCCCTTCACGGTTCGGGCCCTTACGCCCGCTTTATGGCGGAACGTTTTCCACGTCCCGTAACGTTCCCCTCACGTGCTGTCACGCATGTCACAGCCCGGCCAACACACCTTGTTGGAGGTCCGGCACTGTGCTGGAATCTCACGGACCGCCGCTGAATCGAGCCGGCGCACCGGGGCGCGAGAGCGCCGTAGTGGCGGTTGGAAGGGGGAGCCAGCGCCGGTCACTCACGACCGTTCGAGGGACGTAATTCAGGACGTCCTTCAATACGCCGACACCGTCCTTCCGTTCATCCGGAAGGGCGCCTGGTCCAGAGGTTGCGACGCTAGTGCAGGGACGTTTCAAGAGGGATGGCAGTGCTTCGGCGGAGCCGGAGCCGCACGGCGGGACTGCCCCCAGCAATGGCAGCTCCTCGCTCCAGCACGCCCAGAACCCGGGCCCGAACCCGTCCGGCGACGGTGGTGAGCGCTCAGGGCGCCCCGGCGCGTCCGCGTCGCCGAGCCCCCTTCCCCCGACTCCGACCGTCAAGCCGCCGGCCGGGCCCGGCGGGACCGGCTCCCGCGTGGCCCTGCGCAACTGGCGCATCTCCACGCGTCTCGTGGCGCTGCTGACCCTCCCGGTGGTCGCGGCCACCACGCTGGGCGCGCTGCGTATCAACGAGTCCATGGACGACATCCAGCAGCTCGACAACATGCGGCTGCTGACGGACATGACCAAGCAGGCCACCGAGCTCGCCGTCGCCCTCCAGGAGGAGCGCGACCGCTCGGCCGGCCCGATGTCGCACGGCACCAAGGCGACCGACTTCGGCATCAAGGGCTACCGGACCAAGACGGACCGGGCCGTGACCGCCTTCCAGGACGCCTCCGAGGAGATCAACACCGCCTCCAAGGCGGGCAACCTCCAGGGCGTCCGCGACAGCCTCATCGGTCTGCTCTCCGACCTCGCGAACCTCCAGAAGATCCGCTCCACGGCGTACGCGGAGAAGGGCAACGCCTCCCAGACGGTCGACGCCTACCACCAGCTCATCACGAGCCTGCTCGACCTCTCGCAGGACATGGCCCAGGCCACCAGCAACCCGGAGATGATCCAGCGCACGCGTGCGCTGGCCGCCTTCTCCAACGCCAAGGAGTACGCCTCCATCCAGCGCGCCGTCCTCGCGGCCGCGCTGCCGGCGAACAACACGTCGTACGGCGAGCTCTCCAACAACGAGCGGCAGTACGCCGACGCCGCCTTCGACAACGAGGCCTCCGAACTCGCCAGTTTCCGCAGCATCTACGGCGACGACGGCGCCGAGGAGCTGCTGAAGCCCATCGAGCAGGGCAACCCGGTCATCGAGGAGTCCGACACCTACGCCTCGCGTGCGTTCGCCTCCGCCTCCGGTCTGACCTCGCAGGACCAGCGGTCGTACCAGGACTGGATCGACGACTCGTCGACCAAGATCCGCCAGATGAACAACATCGAGCTCACCCTGCTCGAGGACATGGAACAGAAGGCCCGTGAGCTGCGCTCCGAGTCCGAGCGCGACGCCATCATCAACGGTGCCCTGATCCTCCTCGTCCTCGGTGTGTCGCTGGTCGGCGCCTTCGTCGTCGCCCGGTCCATGATCCGCTCGCTGCGCCGCCTCCAGGAGACCGCCACCAAGGTCGCCCAGGACCGCCTGCCCGAGCTGGTCAAGCAGCTCTCCGAGTCCGACCCGCAGGACGTCGACACGTCCGTGGAGTCGGTCGGTGTGCACTCCCGGGACGAGATCGGCCAGGTGGCCGCGGCCTTCGACGACGTGCACCGCGAGGCGGTCCGCCTCGCCGCCGAGCAGGCCCTGCTGCGGGGCAACGTCAACGCGATGTTCACCAACCTCTCGCGCCGCTCCCAGGGCCTCATCCAGCGTCAGCTCTCGCTCATCTCCGAACTGGAGTCCCGCGAGGCCGACCCGGACCAGCTGTCCTCCCTCTTCAAGCTCGACCACCTCGCCACCCGCATGCGCCGTAACGGTGAGAACCTCCTGGTCCTCGCGGGTGAAGAGCCCGGCCGACGCTGGACCCGCCCGGTCCCCCTGGTCGACGTCCTGCGCGCCGCCGCCTCCGAGGTGGAGCAGTACGAGCGCATCGAACTGGCCTCCGTGCCGTCCACCGAAGTGGCCGGCCGGGTCGTCAACGACCTCGTGCACCTCCTCGCCGAGCTGCTGGAGAACGCCACCTCGTTCTCCTCCCCGCAGACCAAGGTCAAGGTCACCGGTCACGCGCTGCCCGACGGCCGCGTGCTGATCGAGATCCACGACACCGGTATCGGCCTGTCCCCCGAGGACCTCGCCGCGATCAACGAGCGGCTCGCCTCGCCGCCCACCGTGGACGTCTCCGTCTCCCGCCGCATGGGCCTCTTCGTGGTCGGTCGTCTGTCCCAGCGGCACGGCATCCGCATCCAGCTGCGCCCGTCCGACTCCGGTGGTACGACCGCGCTGGTCATGCTGCCCGTGGACGTCGCCCAGGGCGGCAAGAAGCCCCAGCCCAAGCCCGGCCAGGGCGGCTCCGCCGGCGGTCCCGCCGCCGCGCAGGCCGCCGCGGGCGCGGCCGCCGCACGTCGCCAGAACGGCGGCCCGCAGGGCGGTGCGCTCGGCGCCGGTGCCCCCGGTGGGGGCGGCGCCCTCGGTGCGGGTCCCGGCTCCTCTCCCGGCGGAGGCGGCCGCCTGGCCGCCGGCCAGGGTCCCCGGGCCGCGCTGCCCGGCCGTGACGGCGGTGGCCGTCCCGGCGGTCAGCCCCCGCGCGGACCGCAGTCGCCCCTCCCGCCCCAGCAGGACCGGACGGCCCCGGCCGGTGCGGGCGCCGGCTTCGGCGGTCAGGCACCGGGCGCCCCGCAGGGGCTGCAGAACTCCGGTGTGAACGGCCAGAGCCAGGACTTCTTCGGCGGCGGGCGTCCCCCGCAGCGCAAGAACAACTCCGAGCAGCGCGGCCGTCAGCCGCAGCTCCCGCCGCGCGGCGGCCCGCGCGCCGAGCTGCCCGGTGGCAACCCGCAGCCGCGCGTGACGAGCTGGGGCGACGAGAACGCCCAGCCGCCGGTTCCGCGCACCCCGCTGGACGCTCCGCGCGGCCACGAGGAGCCGGACGTCGCGCAGACCTCGCGCATGCCGCGCATCGACGACCGCCAGGGCCCGGCCGACTTCGGCCGCGGCGCGGGCGCTCCGCAGAGCACGGGCCAGTTCCCCGCCGTCGCTCCGGCCGGCCCCCAGGACACGGGCCAGTTCCAGCGCCCGGGCACCGCCGACCGCGACGACAACGGGTTCACCCGCTCCGACGTCTTCGGCACCCCGGGCGGCCAGAACACCGCGCCGAACCCGAACCAGTTCGCTCCGCAGGCGTACGACACCGGCTCCACCGGCCAGTTCGCCGCGCCCGGCTACGACGGCTCCGGCACGGGCCAGCACGCGCTGCCCGGCCGCCAGGACATGACGTCCACGGGTCAGTTCGAGCGCCCCCAGGTCAACGGCGCGGGCGGTTTCGGCTCGCCGCGTCCGCAGGTCCCGCCGCGCCCCGCCCACCGTCCCGAGCCGGAGGCCCTGCCGCCGGCCCCGGGTCCGGGCGACGGCCGCACCCCGCTGTACGACACGCTGGAGACCAACTGGTTCCACGGCGGGCCGCAGGCGGGCGGTCCGGGCCAGGCTCCCGCGCCGCAGGCACCCCAGCAGCAGCCGCAGGCTCCGGCCGCACCCCAGCGGCCCGCGGCCGGCGGCCCCTCCACCTCCTCGTGGCGCACGTCGCCGAACGACGAACTCGTCCGACAGGCCGAGCGCGTCCGGCAGCCCGCCGCGGGCGGGGTCACCACCTCCGGTCTGCCGCGCCGGGTGCCCCGGGCCAACCTGGTCCCGGGCACCGCACAGCAGCAACAGCACCAAACCGGTCCGCAGGTCTCGCGTGCGCCTGACGACGTACGCGGACGGCTGACCAATCTTCGTCGGGGCATCGCGCAGGGTCGTCAGGCCGGCAACGGTCAGACCGGCAGTTTCCCGAGCCCCACTCACCCGCAGGAGCGTTAGTTGAGTCAGATGAGCCAGGCGGCACAGAATCTGAACTGGTTGATCACCAACTTCGTGGACAACACCCCCGGGGTGTCCCACACCGTCGTCGTGTCCGCCGACGGGCTCCTGCTCGCGATGTCCGAGGGCTTCCCGCGCGACCGTGCCGACCAGCTGGCGGCGGTGGCCTCGGGGCTCACCTCGCTCACGGCCGGGGCCTCCCGGATCTTCGAGGGTGGCAACGTCGCCCAGACGGTCGTCGAGATGGAGCGGGGATTCCTCTTCCTCATGTCCGTCTCGGACGGCTCGTCCCTGGCCGTGCTCGCGCACCCCGAGTGCGACATCGGCCTCGTCGGCTACGAGATGGCGCTGCTCGTCGACCGCGCGGGCGCGGTTCTCACCCCCGACCTGCGCGCCGAGCTCCAGGGCAGTCTGCTCCACTGACCGTCCCCGGCACCACCCGCCTCACGAAATCACCGTCCGGCCGACACACTCCCCCCCACCGGCCTCGACGGACGGCACGACTGACCGAGAATGCTGTCCCGCCCGGAGGATCCATGACCCCGCCCCCCGCCCATCATGATCCGTACGCGGAGCCGTACGGGGATGAGGGCGACCAGCCGCTGGTGCGTCCTTACGCGATGACCGGTGGCCGGACCCGGCCGCGCTATCAGCTCGCCATCGAGGCGCTGATCAGCACCACGGCCGACCCGGCAGCACTCATGGGGCTGCTCCCGGAGCACCAGCGCATCTGCCACCTGTGCCGCGAGGTCAAGTCGGTCGCCGAGGTCTCGGCGCTGCTGGCCATGCCGCTGGGGGTGGCCAGGATCCTGGTGGCGGACCTCGCCGAGGCCGGTCTGGTGGCCATCCACCAGCCGGGCGGCGACGAGAACAACGGCGGCGCTCCGGACGTGACGCTGCTCGAAAGGGTGCTCAGTGGACTTCGCAAGCTCTGACGGCGGCCGGGCCACCACTTCCGCGAAGATCGTGGTGGCGGGTGGCTTCGGCGTCGGCAAGACCACGTTCGTGGGGGCGGTCTCGGAGATCAACCCGCTGCGTACCGAGGCCGTCATGACGTCCGCGTCGGCGGGCATCGACGACCTCACCCACACCGGGGACAAGACCACCACCACGGTGGCCATGGACTTCGGCCGCATCACCCTCGACCAGGACCTGATCCTGTACCTGTTCGGCACCCCCGGCCAGGACCGCTTCTGGTTCATGTGGGACGACCTGGTGCGCGGCGCCATCGGGGCGGTCGTGCTCGTCGACACCCGTCGTCTCGCCGACTGCTTCCCCGCGGTCGACTACTTCGAGAACAGCGGCCTGCCGTTCGTCGTCGCCCTCAACGGCTTCGACGGGCAGCAGCCGTACCAGCCCGAAGAGGTGCGCGAGGCGCTCCAGATCGGGCCGGACACCCCGATCATCACGACGGACGCCCGGCACCGCTCGGACGCCAAGTCGGCACTCATCACCCTGGTCGAACATGCGCTCATGGCGCGCCTGCGGTAACTTTCAAGTTCCCCGTGCCTCTACGGAACTTGTCGTAGACACTTCGGAGCCGGCTGTGGCGTTTGACACGGCCGGCTCCGGTGTTCATAACGTTTCGGCAGAGGAATCGGGTGGTACCGCGACGCGTCGCGGTCACTTGGTCTCGCTGTGCGCACGAAGGCCCCGTCTTTTGACGGGGCTCGTTCTTTTTGACCGTTTTACGTGGGGCTTACATCACGTCGAACCGGCACTTCTCCATGTTTGGAATCGCGCAGGACGTCGTGCTGGAATGCCTGAACTGCCCAATAGTCAATGACGTACTGATGGTCGATGGCTGACCGGGCTCTGAGACACTGCGCGGCACGGAAGGTGCCGACCGCCGAGAGGTTGTTGGTCGAGTGAGGCGAAGCAAGAAAAGTCCCGAGCCGACGGCCCGGGGCAACTTCACGCCGCCGCCGCGCGGAGCGGCGCCCGCCCCTGTGCCCGGCTCGGAGCCGACGGCCGCACCCCCCAAGAGCGGTGGCCGTCTGTCCCCGCGCAACTGGCGGGTGCCGACGCGGCTGAACGCGATCCTGCTCATACCTGTGCTGGTCGGCCTGGTCATGGGCGGCTTCCAGGTGAAGGGCTCGATCGACACCTGGCAGGAGGCGCGCGACGCCGAGAAGACCGCGAAGATCGTGGCCGCCGCCAGCCAGTACGCCCAGGCACTCCTCAACGAGCGCGACGTCTCCGCCGAGCCCCTGCTGGAGAACAAGACGGACTCCGCCGTCGTCAAGCAGGCCCGCGCGGTCACGGATGCGAAGGCGGCCGCCTTCCACCAGGAGACCGTCGGGATGCCCGACAAGGAGGGCCTCAAGCGGCGGCTGAACCTGGTGAAGGATGCCGAGCCGGCGCTGGCGAAGATCCGCCTGGCCGCATTCACCAAGAAGATGGACCCTGTTCAGACCGAAGAGGGCTACGTCGCCATCGAGCACCTGCTCGTGGAGTTCTCCAACGAACTCGGCCTCGGCACCGGCAACATCACGGCATACGGCCGTTCGGTGTACGCCCTCGCCCTCGGCAAGGGGGCCGAATCCCTGCAGCGCGCGATCGGCATGCACCTGCTGGTCCGGCCCAGCCCCGACGAGAAGGTCTACCGGCAACAGCTCACCGCCTTCACCTCGTACGCCTACCTCGAGGGCATCGCCATGCAGGAGTTCGTCTCCGGCGGTACCCCCCAGGACGCCGTGCGGCTCAAGGAGGTCATGGACGAGAAGCAGTCCGAGGGCGAGAAGGCTGCTGCCGACGCCAAGGCCAAGGCAGAGGCCGCGGGCCAGGACTTCACGGCGCCGCCGGCGATGTCCGACATGATGAGGCTGATCGGCAGCGGTCAGCTGACCACCGCCCAGCTCGCCGCCCAGGGCGTCACCGCCAAGTCCTGGATGGCCGCCGCGACCCTGAAGTTCGAGGGCTATGACCAGCTCGAGACCGAGATGATCAACCGTGCGGTGGACGAGGCCGGCCAGATCGCCTCCGACGCCCAGCGCGACGCGATCATCAACGCCTCGATCGTCATCATCGCCCTGCTGGCCGCCTTCATCATCGCCTCACTCATGGCCCGCCAGATGAGCACCTCGATGCGCCAGCTGCGCAACGCCGCCTTCGGCATCGCCGAGCAGCGGCTGCCGATGCTGGTCGACCAGCTCTCGCGCACCGACCCCGGCCGGGTCGACACCCGCGTCCAGCCCATCCCGATCAACACCCGTGACGAGATCGGCGAAGTCGCCCGCGCCTTCGACCAGGTCCACCGCGAGGCCGTCCGGCTCGCCGCCGAGCAGGCCCTGCTGCGGGGCAACATCAACGCGATCTTCACCAACCTCTCGCGCCGCAACCAGTCGCTGATCGAGGGCCAGCTGACCCTGATCACCGACCTGGAGAACAACGAGGCCGACCCGGACCAGCTGGAGAACCTCTTCCGCCTGGACCACCTCGCGACCCGTATGCGCCGCAACGGCGAGAACCTCCTGGTCCTCGCCGGCGAGGAGCCGGGCCGCCGCTGGGACCAGCCGGTCCCGCTGGTCGACGTGCTGCGCGCCGCCTCCTCCGAGGTGGAGCAGTACGAGCGCATCGAGCTGTCCGGCGTCCCGGAGGCCGAGATCCACGGCCGGGCCGTGACCGACCTCGTGCACCTGCTCGCCGAGCTGCTGGAGAACGCCACGACGTTCTCCTCCCCGCAGACCAAGGTCCGCGTGACCGCGACCCGTCTCCCCGACGGCCGCGTGATGATCGAGATCCACGACAAGGGCATCGGCCTCACCGCCGAGGACTTCGCGGACATCAACCACAAGCTGGCCAACCCGCCGACCGTGGACGCCGCGATCTCCCAGCGCATGGGCCTCTTCGTGGTCGGCCGGCTGTCCGACCGGCACGGCATCCGGGTCCAGCTGCGTCCCTCCGGCGAGCAGGCCGGCACCACGTCGCTGGTCATGCTCCCGGACGCCATCACCCACGGTGGCGGCGGCGAGCAGCCCGAGCGCGACGAGTTCACCGTCTCGCAGATCATCCCGGAGCAGCACCAGCAGCAGCAGCTCCCGGGCGAGGACTTCAACAACGGCCTGCCCATGCGCACGGCCGCCGAGCTGGGCTTCGACGACAGCCGCTACGAGGTCCCCGACGACCTGCGCGACCTGGACCCGGTGGGCCGCTCGCTGATGCGCGAGGAGCGCAAGGCGGCCCTGGAGTCCCAGGCCGGGCACCCGCAGCAGACCCAGGAGATCCCCGCCTTCGCGGAGGGCTTCGACGGCACCCCGCGGCAGCAGCCCGCGTACGACAACGGCTTCGACGCGGCCCCGACGGGCTTCGACAGCAGCCGGACGGCGTTCGTGGACCAGCAGGGGGCGTACGAGGGCGCGAACGGCCAGGGCGGCCGTACGGCGTACGAGGAGCCGCAGCAGGCGCCGTACGAGGAGCAGCAGCGGCCTGCGTACGACGAGCAGTACTTCGCGCCGGGCGAGGGGATGCCGCGGGGCGAGTCCTTCTCGGCCCCGAACGGGGTGCCCCAGAGCAACGGCTTCTCGCCCAACGGCGGTTACCCGGACCCCGCGTATGCGGAGCCCGCCCAGGAGGAGCCCGCGGCGTCGCACGCCACGGCGGGCGACGGATACCCGACGTACGAGGAGAAGTCCTACCAGGACGACTGGCCGCAGCAGTCCGGTTACCAGAACGGCTACCCGGACCAGTACGCTCCGGAAGCGGAATCCACGCAGGCCGCTGACGCGGGTGAGCAGGACCGCGTAGGCTTCGACCGTCCGGGACCGGCCCCCTCCGCCGTCCACGAGCTGACCGACGCCGGGCTTCCCCGCCGCGGATCCACCGCGGCGAACGGTTCGAACGGCGCCGTACGGCCCGTGCGCACGGAAGCGCCGGCCTCCACTTCGGAGAGCAACGGCGACAGCGCCTGGCGTTCGGCGAACGACGCGCGCTGGCAGCAGGCCTCGCAGCTCCGGAAGCCCAAGGCAGGCGGGGTCACCTCGTCCGGTCTGCCGCGGCGCGTACCCAAGGCCAACCTGGTCGAGGGCACCGCCGAGAGCACCCCTCAGGGAGGCCCACAGGTCTCCCGCGCCCCGGAGGACGTCCGAGGCAGGTTGAGCAACCTGCGGCGGGGCGTCCAGCGCGGACGCAACGCAGGCAGTGAAACGAACGGCCAGGGCTTCGGTCCTGACAGCACCTACAACCAGGAGCGTTAGTGTGAGCCCGATGAGCCAGGCGGCACAGAACCTGAACTGGTTGATCACCAACTTCGTGGACAACACCCCGGGGGTGTCCCACACGGTGGTGGTCTCCGCCGACGGACTCCTTCTGGCGATGTCCGAAGGCTTCCCCCGCGACCGCGCCGACCAGCTCGCGGCCGTCGCTTCCGGTCTGACGTCCCTGACCGCGGGCGCCTCCCGGATCTTCGAGGGCGGCGCCGTGAACCAGACGGTCGTGGAGATGGAACGGGGCTTCCTGTTCATCATGTCCGTGTCCGACGGTTCCTCGCTCGCGGTGCTCGCGCACCCCGAGGCGGACATCGGCCTCATTGGCTACGAAATGGCCCTCCTGGTGGACCGTGCCGGTACGGTCCTGACGCCCGACCTTCGTGCGGAGCTCCAAGGGAGCCTTCTCAACTAGCAGTCGGACGGTGCGTTTTGGCGTCCCGAGGCCGTAGGGTTTCGGGACGCGGCTCCATAGGTGCCCGGCACAGTCGGAGGAGGAGAGAAAGTGGCAACACCCCCAGGCGGTTCGAATACGGGTAATTGGTCGTACGGTCCTCCCCAGGGCCCGGGCGACGGTTCCCACAACCCGAACCGTTACAACTTCCCCTCCGCACCCAGCCAGCAGCGCCCGTACGCACCCCAGAGCCCGCAGGGGCCCGGGCCGTCGCCGTACGACCAGCCGCAGGCCCCGCGCATCCAGCCCGTGCAACCGCAGCGCCGCGCCCCCGAGCCGGCGCCCGCCGGGGCGTCGAACAACCCCCTGGTGCGTCCGTACGCCATGACCGGTGGCCGGACGCGCCCGCGCTACCAGCTCGCCATCGAGGCGCTGGTGCACACCACTGCGCAGCCGCACCAGATGCAGGGGCAGTTGCCCGAGCATCAGCGGATCTGCAATCTGTGCCGTGAGATCAAGTCGGTGGCCGAGATCTCGGCCCTCCTGACCATCCCTCTCGGCGTGGCCAGGATCCTCGTCGCCGACTTGGCGGAGGCGGGACTGGTCGCCATCCATCAGCCCGGCGGCGACGAGAGCGCCGGCGGCCAGCCAGACGTGACACTGCTCGAAAGGGTGCTCAGTGGACTTCGCAAGCTCTAGCGGCGGTCCTTCCCGCTCCACCACCTCGGCGAAGATCGTGGTGGCGGGTGGCTTCGGCGTGGGCAAGACCACGTTCGTCGGGGCCGTCTCGGAGATCAACCCGCTGCGTACCGAGGCCGTCATGACGTCCGCGTCGGCGGGCATCGACGACCTCACCCACACCGGGGACAAGACCACCACCACGGTGGCCATGGACTTCGGCCGCATCACCCTCGACCAGGACCTGATCCTGTACCTGTTCGGCACCCCCGGCCAGGACCGCTTCTGGTTCATGTGGGACGACCTGGTGCGCGGCGCCATCGGCGCGATCGTCCTGGTGGACACCCGCCGTCTCGCCGACTGCTTCCCCGCGGTCGACTACTTCGAGAACAGCGGCCTGCCGTTCGTGATCGCCCTCAACGGCTTCGACGGCAACCAGCCGTACAACCCCGAAGAGGTCCGTGAGGCCCTGCAGATCGGTCCGGACGCCCCGATCATCACGACGGACGCCCGGCACCGCTCGGACGCCAAGTCGGCCCTCATCACGCTCGTCGAGCACGCGCTGATGGCCCGCCTGCGGTAGCGCTCCGCCCTACGTACGGCCCCTGTGCCCTCCCCGAGGGGGCACAGGGGCCGTTCTCGTCTCTGCCGGCGACGGGCGGGGACGGGTGGCGGGGCCGCGCGGGGACGGGCCGGGCACGGAAGAAGGGCCCCTCTGTAGCAGAGGGGCCCTTCTCTCAGGTGCGGACCGCCGGAGCGGCGCGGCCTAGCGCCAGCTGTGCGGGGCGCGGAAGCCGTTCTCGCGCTCCAGACGGCGCCAGCCGGCCTTGCGGTGGGCGCGGTGGGTCGGGGCGGGCTCGGAGGTGCGGGCGGCGGCGCGGGCCAGCAGGATCGCCGTGATGGCGGCGACCTCCTCGGGCTCGGCGTGGCCCTTCTCGACGCGGATGTCGGGAGTGTTCATGGGTGTCAGTCTCCGTGAGAGAGGTTTCCGCAGGGGTGCCGGGGAGAGTCCGCCGGGTTACTGCGGGGGGTTGCCGTGCTTGCGCGACGGCAGGTCGGCGTGCTTGGACTGGAGCATCGCGAGCGACTTGATGAGGATCTCGCGGGTCTCGGCGGGGTCGATGACGTCGTCGACCAGGCCGCGCTCGGCCGCGTAGTAGGGATGCATCAGCTCGGACTTGTACTCCTTGACCATGCGGGCCCGCATGGCCTCGGGGTCCTCGGCCTCGGCGATCTGACGGCGGAAGATGACGTTGGCGGCGCCCTCGGCGCCCATCACGGCGATCTCGTTGGTCGGCCAGGCGTAGGTGAGGTCGGCACCGATGGACTGGCTGTCCATGACGATGTACGCCCCGCCGTAGGCCTTGCGCAGGATGAGCGAGATCCGGGGCACGGTCGCGTTGCAGTAGGCGTACAGCAGCTTCGCGCCGTGGCGGATGATTCCACCGTGCTCCTGGTCGACGCCCGGGAGGAAGCCGGGGACGTCCAGAAGGGTGAGGATCGGGATGTTGAACGCGTCGCACATCTGTACGAAGCGGGCGGCCTTCTCGGAGGCCTCGATGTCGAGCACACCGGCCAGGGACTGGGGCTGGTTGGCGACGATGCCGACGACCTGACCGTCGAGGCGGGCCAGGGCGCAGATGATGTTGCGGGCCCAGCGCTCGTGGACCTCGAGGTACTCGCCGTCGTCGACGATCTCCTCGATGACCTTGGTCATGTCGTAGGGCCGGTTGCCGTCGGCGGGGACCAGGTCGAGCAGGACGTCACCGCGTCGGTCCGCCGGGTCGCCGGTGGCGTGGCGCGGGGGGTTCTCGCGGTTGTTCTGCGGCAGCAGCGACAGGAGGTAGCGGACCTCCGCGATGCAGGTCTCCTCGTCGTCGTAGGCGAAGTGGCACACACCGGAGGTCTCGGCGTGCACGTCCGCGCCGCCGAGGCCGTTCTGGGTGATCTCCTCGCCGGTGACCGCCTTGACGACGTCCGGGCCGGTGATGAACATCTGCGAGGTCTCACGGACCATGAACACGAAGTCGGTCAGGGCGGGGCTGTAGGCCGCGCCGCCCGCGCAGGGACCGAGCATGACCGAGATCTGCGGGATGACGCCCGAGGCCTTGGTGTTGCGCTGGAAGATGCCGCCGTATCCGGCGAGCGCGGAGACGCCCTCCTGGATACGGGCGCCGGCGCCGTCGTTGAGCGACACCAGCGGCGCGCCGGCCGCGATGGCCATGTCCATGATCTTGTGGATCTTCATGGCGTGGGCCTCGCCCAGGGCGCCGCCGAAGATGCGGAAGTCATGGGCGTAGACGAAGACCGTACGGCCTTCCACCGTGCCCCAGCCGGTGATGACGCCGTCCGTGTAGGGCTTCTTGGTCTCCAGACCGAAACCGCTCGCCCGGTGCCGGCGCAGCTGCTCGACCTCCTGGAAGGAGCCCGGGTCCACCAGCAGCTCGATCCGCTCCCGCGCGGTCAGCTTGCCCTTGGCGTGCTGGGCCTGGGTCGCCTTCTCGCTCGGACCGGCCAGCGCCTGCGCACGGATTCCGTGCAGCTCGGCCACACGCCCGCGCGCGTCCGTGGGCTCCGAGGGCGCCGCGTCCGGTTCGCCCGTCGTCTCTTCCAAAACGGTCATGTAGCGACCTTACGAAGCCTGCCAAGGAAAGTGAGACGTCGACTCCGTACAGTCCTCGGAGCGTTTTCCTGGTAGCACCGAACAGAACGAGGGGTGAGCGCAGGCGTTCTGACTGCTCAGGAGGCTTGCGGCTTGTGGGGGTCACACAAAGGCTGCGGGTGAGACGCCGTTCACATCCGGTCGGGCGCCGCGCCGGGATCATCCGCCGTCGGAGTGACGCGGCGTCCCGATGGGATACACGCCGGAATAGGAACGGGAGGGTCCGCGTTAGAACGGTTGAAGATTCAACAGAAAAGATCTTCCCGTCCCCACAGGAGGCACGTCATGGGCATCTTCGGCCGCAAGGACACCGGCGCGAGCATCGCCGACACCGCGGTGACGCCGGACCTCGCCGCGCTCACCGGCGACTACTCGATCGACCCGGCCCACTCCACCATCGGCTTCGTCGCCCGGCACGCGATGGTCACGAACGTCAAGGGCAAGTTCAACGACTTCACCGGGTCCCTGCACCTGGACGGCAGCGACCCGTCCCGGTCCAGCGCCTCCATCGACGTGAAGATGGAGAGCATCGACACCGGGTCCGCCGACCGTGACGGCCACCTGAGGAGCGCGGACTTCTTCAAGACCGACGAGTTCCCGGCCATGACCTTCCGCTCCACCTCCGCCGAGGCGCTGGGCGGCGACGACTACCGGATCACCGGGGACCTGAGCATCCTCGGCGTGACGAAGCCGATCACCATCCACCTGGAGTTCAACGGCTCCGCCAAGGACCCGTTCGGCAACGAGCGCGTCGGCTTCGAGGGCAAGGCGGAGATCCTGCGCTCCGAGTGGGGCCTGACCTGGAACGCGGCGCTGGAGACCGGGGGCGTCCTGGTCTCGGACAAGATCAAGCTGAACTTCGACATCTCGGCGATCAAGAACGCGTGACCCGAGGACCGAGGCAGGCGGAAAACTTCAGAAAGCAGCAGATGGCGGCCGGAAGCGGAATGCTTCCGGCCGCCATCTGTGAGCTGTGCCACAGTCGCGGCCATGAGCACCAGGACCGGACCCCAGCACTACCCGGGCGCGAATCGCGACCACTGGTACCAGAGCGAGTTCGGCGGTGACCGGATGGAGGTCAACGCCGTCGTCCTGCACACCACCGAGGGCCGTTCGCTGCCCGACTACCAGGGGGGCGCGAACGCGCCGAACCTCACCGCCGTACCGGACTTCGGCGCCAGGCGGCTGCGGTGGTACCAGCACTTCGACATCGACATCTCCTCGCGCGCGCTGGTCAACCGCCGCGGCGGGGTGGAGACGAACACCCTGAACGTCTGCCAGGTGGAACTCGTCGGCACCTGCGACCCGGAGCGCCACACCAAGTGGGGGACGGGCGAGCCGGGGCACGTCTACTGGCCCCAGGCTCCCGAGTGGGCCCTGCGCGGCGTGGCGCGGTACCTGGCGTGGATGCACATCCACCACGACGTACCACTGCGCGGCCCGTCCCTGTGGCCGCCCTACCCGAGGTCCTCCGGGAACGGCGGCGGCCAGCGGATGAGCTTCCAGCGCTGGAACGCGTTCCGGGGGGTGTGCGGACACATGCACGTCCCGGAGAACACCCACGGCGACCCGGGGGCGATCGACTTCGAACAGCTGCTGGACTACGCCAAGTCGGCCGCCCAGGACTGAGCGGACCGGCCACCCCGCCGCCGGCGGCCCCCTGCGGCGGGCTGCGGCGGGGTGGCCGAATCGGGCCCCTTGTGCGGGCGCTCGGCGGATTCACATAATCCAGGGGACAGACTTGACCTGCCCATGCCAGTGCATGGGTGTTTCTTTGTCTTGATGCATGACATGTACGCGTCACACGAGTCTGTCATCTTCTCTCCCCACCCCTCTCCTCACCCCCCCCCACGGAGGCAGCCCCATGAAGAAGCTCCTCACCGCACTCAAGAGACTCGCGGCCGTCGGCGCCACCGCGCTCGCCGTCGCGAGCCTGCAGCCCGTGTCGGCCGCACAGGCCGCCCCCTCCCCCGTCGTCGGCGGAACCCGTGCCGCGCAGGGCGAGTTCCCGTTCATGGTGCGCCTCTCGATGGGCTGCGGCGGCGCGCTCTACACCCAGCAGATCGTGCTGACCGCCGCCCACTGCGTCAGCGGCACCGGCGCCACCACGAGCATCACCGCCACCGCCGGAGTCGTGGACCTGCAATCCAGCACGGGCCGGGTCCAGGTGCGGTCGACGTACGTCTACCGGGCGCCCGGCTACAACGGCAACGGCAAGGACTGGGCGCTGATCAAGCTGGCGCAGCCCATCGACCTGCCGACGCTGAAGATCGCCACGACCACGCAGTACAACACCGGCACCTTCACCGTCGCCGGCTGGGGCGCCGCGACCCAGGGCGGCGCCCAGCAGCGCTACCTGCTCAAGGCGACCGTGCCGTTCGTCAGCGACGCGACCTGCCGCACGTACAGCGGCTACAGCGGGCTCGTCGCGAGCGACGAGATCTGTGCCGGCTACCCGTCCGGCGGCGTCGACACCTGTCAGGGCGACTCCGGCGGCCCCATGTTCCGCCGGGACTCCGCCAACGCGTGGATCCAGGTCGGCATCGTGAGCTGGGGCATCGGCTGTGCCCAGCCCAACGCGCCCGGTGTCTACTCCGAGGTGTCCACCTTCGCCTCGGCCATCGCCTCGGCGGCGGCCTCGCTCTAGCGGGTCCACTCGGTCCACCGGGGGCGCGGGGGGGGCCGGCGCGGGTCGGTCGTGGCCCGGCGCGCGGTTCCCCGCGCCCCTTCGGGCGCCGCCTTCGGCGCACCCCCTCCGCGTCCCCGCCGCGCCGGAGAAGCGCCGGTGAAGCGCCGCTCAAGCGCCGGTGCCTCAGAAGCCGCCGCCGAAGTCGCCGCCGCCCCCGAAGTCACCGCCCCCGCCGAAGTCACCGCCGCCGAAGCCGCCGCCGAAGTCGCCCGGGTCGAAGTCGGCGCCGGAGACGTCGCCGCCGTCGTAGCCCCCGCCGAAGTCGCCGTAGCCCGAGCCGTAGTCGCCCGCGTAGGACGGGGTGGCCATCAGGCCGCCGAGCATGGTGCCGACGAGCAGGCCGGGCAGCAGTCCGCCGCCGAAGTAGCCGCCCGCCCACGGGCCGTAGGCCGGACCGGCCTCCCAGTAGGGGCGGCGCCCGTAGTCGCTGTCCACCTCGCGGATCACCGGATCGCGGCCGTCGGCCAGCCGGGTGGCGTCCGCCGCGCAGACCGGCACCTCACGCGCCGCCCCGCCCGGCGGGGCCCAGGTCGCGTCGGTGACGGAGGGACCGTGGCGGGGGTCGAAGAAGCAGGGCGGCCGGCGCTCCGGCAGCGGCCGCCGCTCACGCCGGGCGGCCAGCTGGGCGAGGGAGAAGCGGCCGTCCTCCAGGGCCTGGGTGACGGCCCGCACGTCCTCGGGTCTGCTCGCCTCGGCCATCGCCGACTTCGCCTGGTCGTAGGCGTCCAGCGCGCGTTCGTAGTCGGCGCGCATCGCGTCGTCGGCGCCCCGCTCGGCCGGGTGGAAGTCCAGGCGGTCCAGTTCCTCGCCGAAGGCGGTGATGTCCTCGTCGACCACCACCCGCAGCTTCTCCAGCGCCGCCCGCCGCTCCTCCTCGTGCCGGCGGCGGTTGCGCCGGACCAGGGTGTAGGCGCCCGCGCCGCCCGCGACGAGCACCACCCCGGCGGTGACCAGCCCCGCCGTGGAGACCCCGCCCCCGCCTCCGGAGGAGCCCCAGCTCGCGGGCGCCGAGCCGCGCATCGACGGCAGGGCCCGGTCGGTGAAGTCGCCGAGCTGGGTGGCCGCGTCGGGCTCGCCCCGGACACTGCTCACCAGGTTCCCCACGGCCCGGCGGGACAGGACGACCGAGTCGGCGCGGGCGTCGAAGCGGTCGCCGAGGCGGATCGCGTACAGGCCGGTGACGCCGGTGGCCGTGCGCAGGTCGGTGAAGAGCCGGGCGGTCGGGTAGCCGGCCGGGAGGACGGCGACGAACAGGGGTTTGCCGGCGTCCTCGATCCGCCGCCGCAGGGCGTCCGCGGCCGCCCCGGAGAGCTGGGCGGACGCGGCCGGGTCGACGTAGACGGGGTTCTCGCGCAGGGCGTCGGCGATCCGCGACACGCTCGTCTCCGCCGCCGCCCGCGGGGCGAGCACGGTCAGCAGCGCCAGGGCCAGCGCCGCCAGCAGAACCGGGAGGCTCCGGCTCCGGGGCCGTACGACACCCTTCATATCTCGAAACTACCCGAAGCCTGCCAAACAGGTCACCCGGCGCGATAGGCCTCGATGAGCTTGCGCACCGCCTGCGCGTACCGCCCGGTCAGCAGCAGATGGTCGGCCTCGGCGAAGGGCTTCGCGGAGGCGGCCGTGATCCGGGCGGCGATATGCGCCTGGACGATCCCGCGGGCCCGGTCGACGGCGTCGCGGCCCGCCTGCGCGGTGCGGGCCCGCCCCGCCGCGTCCGCCAGCCGGTGCAGGGCGGCCAGTCCGCCCCCGGGGGTCTTCTTCAGGGTCGTCAGACCCCAGCCGTACGGGTACTGCGGGTCGTACACCGGGTCGCCCACGTTGATCGGGAGCTGGTCCTGCGAGCGGGGCCAGGTCACCGGGAGCCGGCCGGTGAAGGGACGGCGGCCGTAGAGGACGTCGGCCACGCCGGCGCCCTCGGTACCCGGCAGCCAGGAGGCGACCAGGGCGTCGATCGAGCCGAGCCGGTCGCCGATCAGCTGGGGGCGCCCGGAGACGATCAGCACGACGCACTTCATGGCCGCGCACACCCGGTCCACGGCCGTTCGGTCGGCGGGGCTCAGCTCCAGGTCGTTGCCGTTGCCGACATCGCCGACCCCCTCGGCGTAGGGGGTCTCGCCGACGACGACCACACCGACGTCGTGGCCGGTCAGGGGCGCGGAGGCGTCCTCGGAGTAGGTAACCCGGGCGCCCGTCGCACGCATCCCCTGGAGGATCGTCGTGCCGGGGGTGGTGTTGCCGGACGCGCCCTGCCAGGTGACCGTCCAGCCGCCGGCCTGGTTGCCGATGTCGTCGGCGTTCGATCCGGCGACGTACACCTTCTGCGACGTCCTCAGGGGCAGCAGACCGCCGGAGTTCTTCAGCAGCACCTGCGACTCGGCGGCGGCCCGGCGGGCCACGGCGCGGTGGGCGGCGGAGCCGATGTCGGCGGCCCCACCGGTGTCGGCGTACGGGTGCTCGAAGAGGCCGAGGCGGAACTTCTGGGTGAGGATGCGCGAGACCGCGTCGTCGATCCGCCGCTCATCGATCCGGCCCGCGGTCACCTCGGCGGTCAGCGTGCGGGTGAAGTCCTGGTAGGCGTTGGGGACCATGATCATGTCCAGGCCGGCGGCGACCGAGGTCCGGACGTCCGAGGCGTAGTCGCCGGGGAGCTGGTCGATGGCCGCCCAGTCGCTGATCACGAACCCGTCGAAGCCCATCCGGCCCTTCAGCACACCGTTGATCATGTCGGCGCGGGCGTGCATCTTGACCGGGCCCTGCCCGTCCCCCGCGATGTCGAGGGAGGAGTAGGAGGGCATGACCGTGCCGACGCCCCGGTCGACCGCCTCCTGGTACGGCGCGAGGTGGACGGCCTCCAGCTGCTCGCGGGTGACCTCGGTGACGCCCTGGTCGATGGTGTAGCTGCCGGTGGTGGAGGATCCGTAGGTGGTGCCGCCGTCGCCGACGAAGTGCTTGGCGGTGGCCAGCACCTTGTCGGCGTCCTTCAAGTCCCGCCCGTCCGGGGCGCCTTGGAGGCCCTGGATGATCGTCTCCATGGACTCCACCAGCGCCGGGTCCTCGCCGAAGGACTCGTAGGAGCGGCCCCAGCGTTCGTCGCGGGTGACGCACAGGCAGGGGGCGAAGTCCCAGGGGACACCGGTGGCGCGGACCTCGGCCGCGGTCACCTCACCGGTGCGGTGGGCGAGTTGGGGATCACGGGTGGCTCCGATGCCGATGTTGTGCGGCATGACCGTGGCGCCGACCAGGTTGTTGTGGCCGTGCACGGCGTCGACGCCGTAGATCAGCGGGATCTGCAGCCGCGTGGCCCGTGTGCGGAGCTGGAAGGCGTCGATCATCTTCGCCCAGGCCTCGGGGGTGTTGGGCGTGGGTGTGGAGCCGCCGCCGGACAGCAGCGAACCGAGGTGGTACGCGGCGATGTCGCCGGGCGCGGTCAGCGCGCCGCGCTCCGCCTGGGTCATCTGTCCGGCCTTCTCCTGCGGGGACATCCGGGAGAGCAGGTCGGCGACGCGCTTGCGGACCGGCAACGTGCTGTCCAGGTACGGCAGTCCGTGCGCGTCGATCACGATCTGCGGGGTCTCTGCGGGGGCCTTGGCGCCGGTGACCGTCAGGGTCAGCGGGACGGTCTCGGCGGCTTCGGCGGCCCGGTCCCGCAGGGTCGGGACGCGGACCGTGCGGGAGGTCCCGGAAGGGGTGCCCGCGGGGAAGGTGAGGGATCCGGCGACCGGGGTGTAGTCCCGGCCGGGTTCGGCGGTGCCGCCGGCCGTTCGGTAGATCACCGTCACGGGTTCGTCGACCGGGGCGGAACCGGTGGTGGCGAGGGTGACGCGGACCGTGGCCGCGCCGCCCTCGGCGACCGGGTACACGGCCGCGTCGGTGGTGACGGAGGCGCGCAGGGACTGGTCGGCGCGGCCGTAGAGCTCGACGCCGTCCATCGCGAAGTCGCCGCGGGTGCCGGCGGGCAGGGTGACCGCGTACCCCCACATCTGCGTCAGCCCGAGGACGTGGTCGATGCCGCCGACCGGCTGGTAGTCGGTGCGGTAACGGAAGTCGGCGAAGGGGATCTCGAGGTGCTTCCAACCGGTGAAGTCTTCGGTGAAGGACGTCGTCCACAGTTCGGAGGCCTCGCCGTGGGCGCCGCCGTCCTTGATCTCGAAGGCGATCCTGCGGCCGTCGCCGTGCCCCTCCCACCAGAACCGGATGCCGCGGTGGGCCGACCAGTCGTGGGCGGGTCCGGCGGCGGCGTAGTCGTGCGTGAAGCCGCCCCAGCCGCTGATGTCGTAGGTGCCGGTGAGGACCTGCTCGCCCTCGGGGGCGTCGGCGCGGGCGGCACGCCGGAGCGCGGGCGGGTCGTCGGCGTCGCTGCCCCAGGTGAAGATGCCCTCGGCGGGCTGGGACGCGAAGGGGACTTCGCCCTCGAAGCGGTCGACGGGGACCGGGGCGGGGTCGGCGGCGGCGCGGACGGCGGTCGGGGACAGCAGGGCGGCGAACAGTGCGGTGGCGACGAGCAGGGCGGTTCTCGGCATGGACCTTCCCTCGGCTCTCGGGATTCACTCAGGGCTTAGATCACGCCGTGAGTTAACTAACGCCCCGCAGGCCCGTCAAGAGGTGTTCTCGCCGTGGGCCGGTGAGGGAGGGATCATGGGGGCAACCGACTTGGAGTCCGCCATGACCACTGCGATGACCACTGCGCGCGATCTGCTGATCGTCTCCCTCGACGTCCCGTCCGCCCGGCCCGTCGAGCGGGGCGACCTCTCCCTGGCCCTCGCGGGGGCCGAGCTGGCCGATCTGCTCGCCGCCGAGGCGGTCACGCTGGACGACGACCGCATCGTGCCCGGGCTGCCGCCGACCACGGACGACCGGCTGCTGGCCGAGGCCGGAGCGGCCCTCGTCCGGCAGCCGCCGCACGAGTCCGTCGAGGACTGGCTGTGGCGCCGGGGGGACGGGCTCGCCCAGACCTACGCCAACGAGCTGGAGACGGAGGAGTCGGCCGGTCGGCCGCGGTACCGGCTGCTGGCGCCGCGGAGCGGCCGCGAGGTCGCCGCCGAGGCGCCGGACCGGGCCCGTGCGAGGGAGCGCTGGAGCGCGCGCGAGCCCGTCCTCGCCTCGCTCGCGGCGGCGCTGGGCATCCCCGAGGGGGCGGCGGAGGAGCCGCCCGTCCCGGCCGACGAGGCGCTGGTGACCGTGGTCGCGGCGGTCAACGGGGCGCTGACGGAGCTGGAGGCCGTACGGCAGCGGCGGCGCGTCGAGGACGCGGCCTTCGACAACGTGTGGCGGGGCTTCTGAGGCCGGTCACTCGGCCGGCTGGACCCCCGCCTTCAGCAGGCCGTACGTGTAGGCGTCCTCGAGGGCCTGCCAGGAGGCCGCGATGACGTTCTCCGCGACGCCGACCGTGGACCACTCGCCCGTCCCGTCGGTCGTGGAGATCAGCACGCGGGTGGTGGACTCGGTGCCGTGGACGCCTTCGAGGATACGGACCTTGTAGTCGACCAGTTCGAGCGCGGCGAGCTGGGGGTAGATCTTCTCCAGCCCGACCCGCAGGGCCCGGTCGAGGGCGTTCACCGGGCCGTTGCCCTCGGCCGTGGCGACGATCCGCTCACCCTTGGCCCACAGCTTGACGGTGGCCTCGTTGGCGTGGGAGCCGTCGGGGCGGTCCTCGACGATGGCCCGCCAGGACTCCACCTCGAAGTAGCGCGGCGGCTTGCCGCCCTGGACCTCGGTGCGCAGCAGCAGTTCGAAGGAGGCGTCGGCGGCCTCGTACGTGTAGCCCTTGAGCTCGCGCTCCTTGACCCGCTCCACGACCCGGCCGACCAGCTCGCGGTCGCCGCCGAGGTCGATGCCGAGTTCCTTGCCCTTGAGCTCGACCGAGGCCCGGCCCGCCATGTCGGAGACCAGCATGCGCATGGTGTTGCCGACGAGCTCGGGGTCGATGTGCTGGTAGAGGTCGGGGTCGACCTTGATGGCGGAGGCGTGCAGGCCGGCCTTGTGGGCGAAGGCGGAGACGCCCACGTAGGGCTGGTGGGTGGAGGGGGTGAGGTTGACGACCTCGGCGATGGCGTGCGAGATCCGGGTCATCTCGCGCAGCCGGCCGTCGGGGAGGACCTTCTTGCCGTACTTCAGCTCCAGGGCGGCGACGACCGGGAAGAGGTTGGCGTTTCCGACGCGCTCGCCGTAGCCGTTGGCGGTGCACTGGACGTGCGTGGCGCCGGCGTCCACGGCGGCGAGGGTGTTGGCGACCGCGCAGCCGGTGTCGTCCTGGGCGTGGATGCCGAGGCGGGCGCCGGTGTCGGCGAGGACGGTGGAGACGACCGCGTGGACCTGGGCGGGGAGCATCCCGCCGTTGGTGTCGCAGAGGATGACGACATCGGCGCCGGCCTCGGCGGCGGCGCGGACGACGGCCTTGGCGTACTCGGGGTTGGCGCGGTAGCCGTCGAAGAAGTGCTCGCAGTCGACGAAGACCCGGCGGCCCTGGTCCTTCAGGAAGGAGACGGTGTCGCGGACCATCTCCAGGTTCTCGTCCAGGGTGGTGCGCAGGGCCAGTTCGACGTGCCGGTCGTGCGACTTGGCGACGAGGGTGATGACCGGTGCCCCCGCGTCCAGCAGCGCCTTGACCTGCGGGTCCTCGGAGGCCTTGGCGCCCGCTCGGCGGGTCGCGCCGAAGGCGACGAGCTGGGCGTGCTTGAAGTCGATCTCCTGCTGGGCGCGGGCGAAGAACTCGGTGTCGCGGGGGTTGGCGCCGGGCCAGCCGCCCTCGATGAAGCCGACGCCGAAGTCGTCCAGGTGCCGTGCGATCGCGAGCTTGTCGGCGACGGTGAGGTTGATGCCCTCCCGCTGGGCGCCGTCGCGCAGGGTGGTGTCGAAGACGTGGAACGAGTCGTCGAGCTCGCTGGGTGCCGTCTCGGTCATGGTCTCAAGGCTCCTGTTGTGGATCTTCGGTCTTACCGGAATGACCGGCTCCACCGTCCCCATGGTCCCTCGTGCGCTCGCTTCCGGCTGTGGGTGGGCCAGAAAAGCGAAAAACCTCTCGCGGGTGCGAGAGGTCTGCGCGCGGGTCGAGGACGACGGTGGCCGCCCGTACCTGGTCGTACGTGGCGGTCACTGCGGACCGGCGCGCCTGCTGCCAATAATCATGGCGAACGAGAGCACGGGGGCAGTTTGGCACAAGCCGGACCTCGGTGAGCGGGGCGTCTCAGGATGCGAGCAGCGAGGTGTCCAGGAACTCGCGCACGTGCGCCAGCACCTGCCGCCGGTCCGTCCCGCGCAGTCCGATCGCCACATGGATGGAGAAACCGTCCAGCAGCGCCCGCAGCCGGGCCGCGTAGATCGTAAAACCCTGGTACGACCTGTTTGAGTGACGCTCAATACGAGGTGGTCCCCCGGAAAGGCGGCAGGGCCGCCCCCGGAGGTCGGGAGCGGCCCTGGGAGGGAGGCGGTGGCTCAGCCCAGCGGGTGCATCCAGCCGTGCCGGTCCTCGGCCGTGCCGCGCTGGATGTCCAGCAGGGCCTGGCGGAGCTTCAGCGTGACCTCGCCGGGCTCGCCGCCCGACTGCTGCCACTCGGCGCCGGTGCGCTTGACCGTGCCGACCGGGGTGATCACGGCGGCGGTGCCGCAGGCGAAGACCTCGGTCAGGGTGCCGTTCTCCGAGTCGCGCTGCCACTGGTCGACGGAGATCCGGCCCTCCTCGGCCCGGTAGCCGAGGTCACGGGCCACGGTGAGCAGGGAGTCACGGGTGACGCCCTCCAGGATGGAGCCGGTCAGCGACGGTGTGATGATCTTGTCGCCGTAGACGAAGTAGAGGTTCATGCCGCCGAGCTCCTCGACCCACGTGCGCTCGACCGCGTCGAGGTAGCAGACCTGGGCGCAGCCCTGTGCGGCGGCCTCGGCCTGGGCGAGCAGCGAGGCGGCGTAGTTGCCGCCGGTCTTGGCGTCGCCCATGCCGCCGGGGACGGCGCGGACGTGGTCCTCGGAGACCCAGATGGAGACGGGCTTCACGCCGCCCGGGAAGTAGGCGCCGGCCGGGGAGGCGATGACCAGGAACAGGTACTCGTTGGCCGGCTTCACGCCCAGCCCGACCTCGGTGGCGATCATGAAGGGGCGCAGGTAGAGGGACTCCTCGCCGCCGTGCGCGGGCACCCAGTCCTTGTCCTGGGCGACCAGGACGTCACAGGCCTCGATGAAGGTCTCGACCGGTAGCTCGGGCATGGCGAGGCGGCGGGCGGAGGCCTGGAAGCGCTGGGCGTTCTTGTCCGGGCGGAAGGTGGCGACGGAGCCGTCGGGGCGGCGGTAGGCCTTCAGGCCCTCGAAGATCTCCTGGGCGTAGTGCAGGACGTTGGTCGCCGGGTCGAGCGGGATCGGCGCGTAGGGGACGAGCTGGCCGTCGTGCCAGCCGCGGCCCTCGGTCCACTTGATCGTCACCATGTGGTCGGTGAAGTGGCGGCCGAACCCGGGGTTCGCCAGGACCGCCTCGCGCTCGGCGGCGGCGGTGGGGCTGGCGGAGGGCTTGAGCTCGATCGTGGGCGTCGTCATGAGTGGGTGTCCTTCACCGGTTGTAGTGACGGGCCGCGCTCACGTCCGCACGGCCGGCGGCCAGTGGTAGGACGTCCGAGCATTGCCTCATTCCGCGGCTCCGCGTTCGATTATCGCAAGCGGGGCGGCGGGAAGAAAACGGCGTGAATGCGACCCGGGGCTGATGGTTCCACCCGGCGGGGACATGCGGAAGCCGCCGGGTGCGGATGCGACCCGGCGGCTTCGAAAGATATCGAGGGGCGGCGGGGTCAGCCGGCTACTCGTACGGCCAGCGCGTCACCGATCTCGGACGTGCTGCGGGCGGGCTTGCCGGTGCGCTCCGCGAGGTCGGCGGAGACGGCCTCGTCGATGCGCGCGGCCTCGGTCTCGTAGCCGAGGTGGCGCAGCAGGAGGGCGACGGACAGGACCGTGGCGGTGGGGTCGGCCTTGCCCTGGCCGGCGATGTCGGGGGCCGAGCCGTGGACGGGCTCGAACATCGAAGGGAACTCGCCGGCCGGGTTGATGTTGCCGGAGGCCGCGACGCCGATACCGCCGGAGACGGCCGCGGCGAGGTCGGTGATGATGTCGCCGAAGAGGTTGTCGGTGACGATGACGTCGAACCGGCCCGGGTCGGTGACCAGGTAGATGGTGGCCGCGTCGACGTGGATGTAGTCGGTGCTGACCTCGGGGAACTCCGCGGCGACCTTGGTGAAGATGTTCGTCCACAGATGACCGGCGAAGGTCAGCACGTTGTTCTTGTGGACGAGGGTGAGCTTCTTGCGCGGGCGGGCCTGGGCGCGGGCGAAGGCGTCCCGCACGACACGCTCGACACCGAAGGCGGTGTTCACCGAGACCTCGGTGGCGACCTCGTGCTCGGTGCCCTTGCGGATGGTGCCGCCGTTGCCGGTGTACGGGCCCTCGGTGCCCTCGCGGACCACGACGAAGTCGATGGCCGGCTGGCCCTTGAGGGGGGTGTCGACGCCGGGCAGCAGCTTCGAGGGCCGCAGGTTGACGTGGTGGTCGAAGGCGAAGCGGAGCTTGAGCAGGAAGCCGCGCTCCAGGACGCCGGAGGGGACCGACGGGTCGCCGATCGCGCCGAGCAGGATCGCGTCGTGCTGCTTGAGCGCGTCGAGGTCGGCGTCGGTGAGGGTCTCACCGGTGTCGTGGTAGCGCTTGGCGCCGAAGTCGTACTCCTTGGTCTCCAGCTTCACATCCTGCGGAAGGACGGCGGAGAGGACCTTCAGACCTTCGGCCACGACCTCCTGGCCGATGCCGTCACCGGGAATCACTGCGAGATTGATGCTGCGAGACATGTCGGCACCGTACTCCTTGTCCCATGGGATGACACGCCCAAGTCCGCCATACGGACACCAGGGACCGGACACCGAGGGGCGGACGGCTCGCTCCGGTCGACCGGTGTTCACCCGTACGCAGGACGCCCGTCGGACCGACCGGGAAACTTCTCGGACATGGAGACACCGGACGTCGGCATTCCGCCGCGGCTCGCCCGCGGGATGAGTATGGCGGAGCAGTACGAGTACCTGCGCACGAAGCTCACCCGGCGCCGCACCCTGGTGTCGGCGGGCACGGTGGCGGCGGACGCGCTGCTGGCCGGCTGCGGGGGCCGCTCCCTGGGCCCGCGGGCGCGGGCGACCCGCACCTCCTCCCCGCCCCGCCCGCCGGGGCGCTCCTCGGCCGTTCCCTTCGGCCGCCATCTCTCCTTCGGCGCGGACCCGCGCACCGGGATGCGGATCTCCTGGCAGGTCCCGGCGGCCGTGCGGGAGCCGTACGTCCGGATCGGCACCCGCCCCGACGACCTCGGCGGCAAGGTGCGGGCCGAGGTGCGCGCGCTGCACACGCCGGGCGTGGACGGGGTACGCCGGGCGCTCGAGCAGTACTACGTGCACGCCGCGGTGGACGGCCTGCTGCCCGGGACGACGTACTACTACGGCGTCGGCCACGACGGCTTCGACCCGGCCGACGCGGAGCACCGCGCCACGATCGCCCCGCTGCGCACGGCACCGGCGGGCCCCGGGCGGTTCGTGTTCACCGCCTTCGGCGACCAGGGCGTCGGCCGCTCGGCCGCGGCGGTCGACCGGCTGCTGCTGAAGGCGGCACCCGCCTTCCATCTGCACGCGGGCGACATCTGCTATGCCGACGGGACCGGCCGGGGCGAGAGGACGGACGGCTACGACCCGACGGCCTGGGACGCGTTCCTGAAGCAGAGCGAGCCGGTGGCGCGGTCGGTGCCGTGGATGGTGACGACCGGCAACCACGACATGGAGGCCTGGTACTCCCCCGACGGCTACGGCGGCCAGCTCGCCCGGTTCTCCCTCCCGGACACCGGCTTCGACCCGCGCACCGCCCCGGGCGTGTACACGTTCACCTACGGCAACGTGGGCGTGGTGGCGCTGGACGCGAACGACGTGTCGTACGAGATCCCCGCGAACCGGGGCTACACCCAGGGCCGGCAGACGGCCTGGTTGAAGCGGACGCTGGCCGCGCTGCGGGCGTCGCCGGACGTCGACTTCGTCGTCGTCTTCTTCCACCACTGCGCCTACTCGACCTCGGCGCACGCCTCGGACGGCGGGGTGCGGGCGGAGTGGCTGCCGCTGTTCGACCGGTACCAGGTGGACCTGGTGGTCAACGGGCACAACCATGTCTACGAGCGGACGGACGCCCTCAAGGGCGGACGGGTGGGCCGGACCGTCCCGGTCGGCGGTTCCACGGACCCGGCGCGGGACGGGACGGTGTACGTCACGGCGGGCGGCGGCGGCCGTGATCTGTACGGCTTCCCCGCGGACGCGCCGGAGAGCTACGAGGGGCGGGTGCGCGACCGTGACGCGGTGGACACCTTCCACTGGACGCGCTCGCGCGAGAACGCGGCGGAGACCGTGGAGTGGTCGCGGGTGCGCTACCGGGGCTTCTCGTTCCTGTCGGTGGAGGCGACCGGCGGGCCCTCGGCGCGGCTGACGGTGTCGGCGCTGGCGGAGGACGGGCGGCGCATCGACCGGTTCGAGGTGCGGCGCGGGGCCTGAAGTCCCGTTCAGGACCCGCGCCGCGCCCCGTGCGGGTGCGGCTCCCGGACTGCGGGGGCTGCCTACAGGTGGCCGGTCTCGCCGCCGTTGTCGCGGCGGTCGAGGGCGCGCTGGAGGGCGGCGGCGGCCTGCTTGCGGTCGGACTCGCTCGTACGCGAGGTGTGACGGACTCGGCGGACGGTCGTCTCGGCCATGGGGAATCGACTCCTTCGAAGGACCCAGGGAGTGCGGAAGGGGGTACGAGACGCCGGGGCGGGGAGCTGCGGGCCGCAGGGGTTGCCTGCGCGGGGCCCGGCTCGCGACCGCCCTTCGCTTGATCGAGCGAGACGTTCGGCTCCTACAAAGCTAAGCGAGGAGCGCGCGGCTGTCTGCACAATTACTCGGACTTCCTACTATCTGAGACGGCGGCCCCGGACGGAGCAGAGGAGACCCGCACCCCGGGCACGCCGCTCAGCCGGACCCTGCGGCCGAAAAGGGACGCCAAGACGGCAAGATAGGGATGCCCGGCGGGTTCGCCGTCGGCTGCCGCCCGTCCCGGAAAGGCTTGGCCGCTGAACGCCGCGCTCGCAGAAACACTCTCCGCCGCCCTGCTCGTCGTGATCCTGGCGTGTGCGGTGATCCGGCCGTGGGGCTGGCCGGAGGCCGTCGTCGCCGTCCCGGCCGCCGGGGTGGTCATCGCCACCGGGGCCATCTCCCTCGACCACGCGGCGGACGAGGCCGCCCGGCTGGGGCCGGTGATCGGCTTCCTCGCGGCCGTGCTGGTCCTGGCCCAGCTCTGCGACGACGAGGGCCTGTTCCACACCTGCGGTGCGTGGATGGCCCAGCGCGCGGGCGGGCGCCCCCGCCGGCTGCTGGTGCTGGTGTTCGCTGCCGCGTCCGTGATCACCGCGGTGCTCAGTCTGGACGCCACGGTGGTGCTGCTGACCCCGGTGGTGTTCGCCACCGCCGCCCGGATCGGCGCCCGTCCCAAGCCTCATGTGTACGCCTGCACCCATCTGTCGAACACCGCCTCGCTGCTGCTGCCGGTCTCCAACCTGACCAATCTGCTCGCGTTCGCCGCCAGCGGTCTGAGCTTCACCCGCTTCGCCGCCCTGATGGCGCTCCCCTGGCTGGTCGCGATCGGCGCCGAGTACCTGGTCGTCCGCCGGTTCTTCGCCACCGACCTCGACGCCGGAGCCCAGGCACCGCCCGCGCCGGCCCCAGGTGAGGTGCCGGTGTTCGCGCTGGCCACGGTGGGCTGCACGCTGGCCGGGTTCGTGATCACCTCCGTGGTGGGGATCGACCCGGCGTGGGCGGCGGCGGCCGGCGCGGCCGTGCTCGCCGGGCGCGCGCTGCTGCGGCGCCGCACCACCCCCGCCGCGATCGTCCGCGCCGCCGCGGTGCCGTTCTGCGCCTTCGTCCTCGCGCTGGGCATCGTGGTCCGCGCGGTCGTCGACAACGGCCTCGCCGACGCGCTCGGGCATCTCGTGCCCGACGGCACCGGCCTGCTCGCGCTGCTGGGCATCGCGGCGCTGGCCGCGCTGCTGGCCAACGTCATCAACAACCTGCCCGCCGTCCTCGTCCTGCTGCCGCTGACCGCCCCCACCGGCCCCGGCGCCGTCCTGGCGGTGCTGCTCGGGGTGAACATCGGCCCCAACCTCACCTACGCCGGTTCGCTGGCCACCCTGCTGTGGCGGCGCATCGTCCGCGAACACGACAGTGACGTGGAACTGGGCGAGTTCACCCGCCTCGGGGCTCTCGCCGTGCCCGCCGCCCTGCTGCCCGCGGTTGTGGCACTGTGGGCCTCGCTCCAAGTGATCGGAGGCTGAAACCCGTGACCGTCATCGCCTGGATCGTCGAAGGCACCTGGGCCGCCTGCGTCGACGCCGCCCGCACCCACGCCCCCTCGGACGCCGACATCGTGCTGCTGCACGTCAGCGGGTCCGAGGCGCCCGGTGCCGCCCGCGGCGCCTACGCCGGACTGTTCGGCCGCGCCCGCCCCGACCGCGACCCCGGCACCGTCGTGGAACACCTCGCCACGGAGGCCGGGGAACACCTCCTGGCCGACGCCGCCGAACGGCTCGGCCGGCCCTGCACCCGCACCGAGCGCCGGGGCCGCGTCGAGCGGGAGGTCGTGGCCGCCGCCGAAGGCGCCGACCTGCTCATCCTCGCCCGCGACGGCGACCGCACCCACCTCGGGCCCCGCAGCCTCGGCCCCGCCAGCCGCTTCATCGTCGACCACGCCCCCTGCCCGGTCCTGCTCGTCTGGCCGGAGGCCGCGCCCGGCACCGACACCATCCCGCCCCCACCGCCGCACCCGCCGCACCACCGCTAGCGCGGCGTCCCCGGGCCGGACCGGTCCGCCCGCGGTGATCGCCCGGACGGCTGATCCTGGACGGGGGCGCGAGAGCGGGTCGGGTCAGCGGGAACGGTGAGGGCATGAGCGACACGGCGAAGGCGGTCCTCGAAGGCGGCCCGGACGATCTGCCCGCCCGGATCGTCCCGGTCACGACACCCGGCGCGGACCTGAAGATCGAGCTCCGGGGCGGCTACGAACACTTCCGGCCCTCCGGCCGCCAGAAGGACACCTCGGAGGGCAGACTGCCCGTCTACACCTGGTGGGAGCGGACCGAGATGCCCGGCTAGGTGGTGGCGTGCGCCAGGGCCGACGTCACGGCCGTCCGGAATCCCTCCGGGTCCTCCTCCCAGGGATGGTGTCCGGCTCTCGGCAGGACGACCCTGCGCACGTCGGGCAGCGCCCGCTCCAGTGAGTCGACCGCCGAGCGGGGCCGGATGTCGCCGGCGCCGTCGACGATCAGCACCGGCACGTCGAGGTCCGCGCAGGCGGCGCGCAACGCCGGGGTCCCCCAGGTTCGGCGCCGCTCTTCGCCGAGGGCCTTGTTGCAGTCGCCGTTGACTCCGAACCACGGGTCCGCCATGCGCTCGGCGAGGTCCGGGGCGCGCTCGCGGTCCTCGAACTCGACGGACCACTGCAGGACGGCGTACTCCCGGGCCTCGGCCGGCGTGAGGGCCGTACGGTCCGCCAGTTCCCGCCAGCGCGCCAGCCCTCGCGGCGTCTCGCCGAGGCGGGCCAGGAGGTTCTCGCGGTAGGCCGGGTGCCAGTCGGCGTCGGGGCCGATGCCCGTGCCGGCGGCGTACACCAGTGTGCTCACCCGTTCCGGGTGGGCGAGGGTGTAGGCCAGGGCGAGCTGGGCGCCCCAGGAGTGGCCGAGCACGGCGATGCGGTCGAGGCCGAAGTGACGGCGTACGGCGTCGAGGTCGGCGACGAAACGCTCGGTGGTCCACGGCCCGTCGCACCGCTCGGAGCGACCGCAGCCGCGCTGGTCCCAGCGGATCACCGTGGCGGTGTCCTCGAGCAGCGCGGCCACGTCCCCGAACATGTCCCACAGGCCGGGTCCGCCGTGGCACAGCACGAGCGGCGCGCCCCGGCCGGACGCGCTCGCCCACAGGCGTAATCCGTCGTCGGTGTACAGGGTCATCCCCGCATTGTGGCGGGTCAGCCCATGTGCGGGTAGGTGTAGTCGGTCGGGGGGACCAGGGTCTCCTTGATGGCGCGGGTCAGCGTCCAGCGGGTCAGGTTCTGCGGGGCGCCGGCCTTGTCGTCGGTGCCGGAGGCGCGGCCGCCGCCGAAGGGCTGCTGGCCGACGACGGCTCCGGTCGACTTGTCGTTGATGTAGAAGTTGCCGGCCGCGTAGCGCAGCTTCTCCATGGTGTACGCGGTCGCCGCCCGGTCGCCGGAGATGACCGAGCCGGTCAGGGCGTAGTCGGAGACCGACTCCATCTGGGTGAGCATCTCGTCGTACTTCGCGTCCTCGTAGACGTGCACGGCGAGGAACGGGCCGAAGTATTCGGTGGTGAACACCTCGTTCTCGGGGTCGGTGCACTCGACGACCGTCGGACGGACGAAGTACCCGACCGAGTCGTCGTAGGTGCCGCCCGCGACGACGGTGCAGGTCGGGTCGGCGTGGGCGCGGTCGATGGCGGCCTTGTTCTTGGCGAAGGCGCGCGCGTCGATGACGGCGCCGAGGAAGTGCGACAGGTCGGTGACGTCGCCCATGGTGAGCTGGTCGACCTCGGCGGCGAACTCCTCCTTGAAGCCGGAGTTCCAGATCGACGCCGGGAGGTAGGCGCGGGAGGTCGCGGAGCACTTCTGGCCCTGGTACTCGAAGGCGCCACGGGTGAGAGCGGTCTTGAGGACCGCGCGGTCGGCGCTCGGGTGGGCGACGACGAAGTCCTTGCCGCCGGTCTCGCCGACCAGGCGCGGGTAGGAGCGGTAGTTCTCGATGTTCGCGCCGACCGTCTTCCACAGGTACTGGAAGGTCTTCGTCGAGCCGGTGAAGTGGATGCCGGCCAGGTCGCGGTGGGTGAGGGCGACCTCGGAGACGGCGATGCCGTCGCCGGTGACGAGGTTGATGACGCCCTTGGGCAGACCGGCCTCCTCCAGCAGCCGCATCAGCAGGACGGCCGCGTGGGTCTGGGTCGGCGACGGCTTCCACACCACGACGTTGCCCATGAGGGCGGGCGCGGTGGGCAGATTGCCCGCGATCGCGCTGAAGTTGAACGGCGTGATCGCGTAGACGAAGCCCTCCAGCGGGCGGTGGTCGAGGCGGTTCCACACGCCCGGCGCGTTGGCCGGGGGCTGCTCGGCCAGGATCTGGCGGGCGTAGTGGACGTTGAAGCGCCAGAAGTCGACCAGCTCGCAGGGGGTGTCGATCTCGGCCTGCTGCACGGTCTTGGACTGCCCGAGCATGGTGGAGGCGGCGATGGTCTCGCGCCAGGGGCCGGCGAGCAGTTCGGCGGCGCGCAGGATGATCGCGGCGCGGTCGTCGAAGGACATCGCGCGCCAGGCGGGGGCGGCGGCCAGGGCCGCGTCGACGGCGTCCTTCGCGTCGGCCTGTGTGGCGTTGCGGTACGTGCCGATCACGGCCCGGTGGTTGTGCGGCTGGACCACGTCGAACGCGTCGCCGCCGCCCATGCGCCGCTCGCCGCCGATGGTGCAGGTGAGGTCGAGCGGGTTGTCGGCCAGTTCCTTGAGCTTGGCCTCCAGCCGGGCCCGCTCGGGTGAGCCGGGGGCGTAGCCGCGCACCGGCTCGTTGACGGGGGCGGGGACCTGGGTCACAGCGTCCATGGAATCCGTAACTCCTTGTACGTGAGCGGGTGTTCGGGCTTGTGTCGGGGTTCAGCCCTTGGTGAGCAGGGAGCGGGCGAAGAAGCGCAGGTTCGCCGGCTTCTCCGCGAGCCGGCGCATGAAGTAGCCGTACCAGTCGGTGCCGTAGGCGGTGTAGACGCGCATGCGGTGGCCCTCGGCGGCGAGCCGCAGGTGCTCGTCGCCGCGGATGCCGTACAGCATCTGGAACTCGTACTCGTCGGGCTTGCGGCCGGCCCTGCGGGCCAGTTCCTGCGCGATGGAGATCAGCCGGGGGTCGTGGGACCCGACCATCGGATACCCCGTCCCGTCCATCAGCGTCCGCAGGATCCGCACGTACGCCTTGTCGATCTCGGGCTTCTGCTGGTACGCGACCTCGGCGGGCTCCTTGTAGGCGCCCTTGACCAGCCGCACCCGGCTGCCGTTCGCGGCGAGGCGGCGGGCATCGGCCTCGGTGCGGAACAGGTAGGCCTGGATCACGCAGCCGGTCTGCGGGAAGTCCTTCCGCAGCTCCTCGTGGATCGCGAACATCGAGTCGAGGGTGGTGTGGTCCTCGGCGTCGAGGGTGACGGTGGTGCCGATGGCGGCGGCGGCCTCGACGACCGGGCGGACGTTGGCGAGCGCCCGTTCGTGGCCGTCGGGCAGGGACTGGCCGAACATCGACAGCTTGACGGACATCTCGACGCGCTCGCCGAGGTCGAGCGGGCGGAGGCGGTCGATCAGGGCGAGGTAGGCGTCACGGGCGGCGGCGGCCTGCTCGGGGGTGGTGATGTCCTCGCCGACGACGTCCATCGTCAGCTCCAGGCCCTGGGCGGTGAGGCCCTCGACGATCGGCACGATGTCGTCGACGGTCTCCCCCGGGATGAAGCGGTCGACGACCTGCCTGGTCACGGGGGCCGCCGAGATCAGGCGTCGCATCCGGTCGCTGCGCGACGCGGCGAGAATCACGGGACCCAGCACGGGGCACCTCCACATACCAACCCATACGAGGCCGATACCCGACGATCCGGGAACGGCACGGAGAACCACCGTGAAAGTTAGGGATCTCTCCGATCGTGGGCCATCGACAGCTGTCACGCATCCGTGCGGCCGATCTCAGACAGATGTATGAAGGCCTGCGGGATTGCGGGAGAATGCCCGGGTGACCGCCGAATACCAAGGTGACTACCAGGACCTGGTCGATGAGATCTCGGAGCTGCTGGGCGTCCCCGCGACGCTGGAGAACCGGGACTTCGAGCTGATCGCGTTCGGCGCGTACGACAGCGAGGACGAGCTGGACGCCTCAGCGCTGGACCCGGTGCGGGCCCGCTCGATCCTGACCCGGCGGTCGACGGCGGCCGTGCGCACCTGGTTCGAGGGCTTCGGCATCACCCGCGCCACCGGCCCGGTGCGGATCCCGCCGACCCCGGAGGCGGGCGTGCTGCGGGGGCGGATCTGCCTTCCCGTACGGCACCGGGGGGTCGTCCTCGGGTACGTCTGGCTCCTCGCCGACGATCCCGGTCCCTCGCGGGGGCAGCTGGCGGCGGCGATGGAGGTGACCGTGCGGATCGGGGCGCTCCTCGCGGACGAGGCCCAGCACGGCGCCGACCTCACCCGTGAGCTGCGGGCGGTCCTGACGGCGGAACCGGGCTGGCCGTACGACGCGGCGCTGGCGGAACTGCGCACCGCTCTCGGCCCCCGCGCGGACGTCCCGCACACCTTGATCTGCGTGGCCCCCTGGCCGGCCACGACCCCCGACGACGCCCCGTCCCTGCGCACCCTCCCGGGCGCCACCGCCCTCTGCACGGCACCCTGGGGCCCGACGGCCCACGCCCTGGCGGTCCTGGTACGCCTGCGCGCCCCGGACGTCCTCACCCCGGCCACGACGGTGGCGACCCGCCTGCTGGAACGGACGCCGGCCCCGGGGGTCCGGCCCGGCGCCGTCGGAGGCGAGCCGGCCGGCCACCTCGGCGGCACGGGCAGCGCAGGCGGAGGAGGCGGCGGTGACACCGGGGGGCGGGCGGTGAGTGGCGCCGGTGCCGGTGAGGCCGGCGGGGCACGAGAGGTCGGGGCGGTGGCGGCAGGACGTCTCGGGGGATCAGGGGGCGGGAGTGGTGGCAGCCTCGGGGCCACGGTGGTGGCCGGGGTCGCCGTGGGGCGGGTGGGGCTCGGGGAGCTCGGCGGGGCCTGGCGGGAGGCGGTGGGGGCCGCTCGGGCCGCGTTGGGTGACGGGCGCCTCGGGCCGGTGGCCCGATGGGCGGCGATCGGGCCGTACCGGTTGCTGACCGCGCTGCCCGGGGACACGGCCGACGACCCCGCCGTACGCCCCCTGCTCACCCCCGCCCACCGGGAACTCGCCCACACGGCCGAGGTCTTCCTCGACTGCGCGGGCCAGGCGGGCCGCACGGCGGCCCGGCTCGGCATCCACCGCCAGACCCTGTACTACCGGCTCTCCCGCGTGGAGCGGCTGACCGGCCTGGACCTGGCCGACGGCGAGGACCGGCTGCTGCTGCACATGACACTGAAGGCGGCCCGACTGCCGTAGGCGGGCCGGTCAACCGCGGGTGGCGCCCTCGACGATCTGACGGAGCCCCTCGGTGAGCACCTCGCCGTCGGGGGCGGTCTTCGGGTCGAAGGTCCACTGCGAGATCAGGCCCGACATCAGGGTCATGTAGAAGCGGCCGAGGGTGTCGGCACTCTCGTCGGACACCTCCTCCTCCGGCACGCCCGTCATCAGCGAGACCAGACCCCGGCCGCCCTCGCGCTGCGCACGGGACAACTGGGCGCGGACCTCCGGCAGTTGGTCGCCCATCGCGATGATCTCCACGCCGAGCCGCCACATCGCGCCGGACTCGCGCATGCTGTCGACGATGTGCGACCACACCTCCCTGAACCGCTCCAGCGAGCCGGGCGCCCCGGCGATCGTCCCGCCGCCGTCGAAGGACATCCCCTCCACCAGGGCGACGTAGGCCTGCGCGAGCAGCGCGTCCTTGGAGCCGTAGTGGTAGCCGATGGAGGCGAGGTTCGTCCCCGACTCCTTCACGATGTCCCGGGCGGTGGTGCGCGCGAACCCCTTGGCCAGCAGGCAGCGCTTGGCGCCTTCGAGCAGATCCTCACGGTGTCCCATGGCGTCAGCCTACCGCCGATCCATACATACGTCCTATACGGCCGACTTATACGCTCGAATTACACATCCGTTCTACACGAACGTTCTAGACAAGCGTTTAAGACGCGCGTACATTCCTCGTCATGACGAACTCGACGAACTCGACGTGCACCACCGTGAACCCGGCCGGCCGGCGGGCCGGCCGCCGTGAATGGACCGCGCTCGGCGTGCTGATGCTTCCGCTGCTGCTGGTCTCGATGGACGTCTCGGTCCTCTACTTCGCGATCCCGGCGATCAACGCCGACCTGGAGCCGAGCGGCACCCAGCAGCTGTGGATCTTCGACATCTACGCGTTCGTCCTGGCCGGCCTGCTGATGACGATGGGCTCGCTCGGCGACCGCATCGGCCGCCGCCGGCTCCTGCTCGCGGGCGCCACCGCCTTCGGCGCGGCCTCCCTGCTCGCGGCCTACGCGGACAGCGCCGAGACCCTGATCGCGGCCCGCGCGCTCCTCGGGGTCGGCGGGGCGACTCTGATGCCGTCGACGATGGCCCTGATCCGCACCATGTTCACCGATCCGGCGCAGCGCGCGAAGGCGATCGGCCTGTGGTCGGGTGTCATGACGGCCGGTGTGGCGCTCGGCTCGGTGATGAGCGGGATCCTCGTCGAGTACTTCTGGTGGGGCTCGGTCTTCCTGGTCAACCTGCCCGCGATGGCCCTGCTGCTGGTCCTCGGCCCGGCCCTGCTGCCCGAGTCGAAGGACCCGCACCCCGGCCGCTTCGACTGGCCGAGCGTCCCGCTGTCGATGGCCGCCGTGCTCCCCGTCGTCTACGGCCTGAAGGAGATCCCCTCCGAGGGCTGGCACGCGTCGTACGTCGTCTCGATCACCGTCGGTCTGCTCTTCGCCGCCCTCTTCGTCCACCGTCAGCGCACCGCCGCCGACCCGATGATCTCCCCCGCCCTGTTCCGCGGACCCGGCTTCGGCCCCGCGGTCGTCCTGAACCTGGTCTCCTCGTTCGGGATGATGGGCTCGGCCTTCTTCACCACGCAGTACCTGCAGTCGGTGCTCGGCAAGAGCGCGCTGGAGGCGGCCCTGTGGGCGCTGGTGCCGTCGGTGCCGATCGGGATGGCCGCCCCGCTGGCGACCGCCCTGGTCCAGAGGGGCGTCGACCGGGCCTACGTCGTGGCGGCGGGCTTCGCGACCGCCGCGGCCGGCTACGGCCTGCTCGCCCTCGCCGGCACGGACTCGATGTGGCTCGTGCTGACCGCCTGCGGGGTCCTCGCCTCCGGGATCGTCATGGTCATCTCCCAGATGACGGACCTGGCGATGGGCGCGGCCCCGGCCGAGCGGGCCGGGTCCGCCTCCTCCCTGCTGGAGACGGGCGCCGAGTTCGGCGGCGCCCTCGGCATGGCCGTCCTCGGCTCCATCGGCACGGCGGTCTACCGCCACGAGATGCCGTCCTCGGCGCCCGCTGCGGCCCGGGAGACCCTGGGCGGTGCGCTGGCGGTCGCCGACCGGGTCCCCGGACTGGCGGCGGCGGCCCGGGAGGCGTTCACCAGCGGGATGCAGGGCGCGGCGATCGCCGGGGCGGTGCTGCTGGCGGGGGCGTCGGTGGCGGCCGCGGCGACCTTGCGGCGGATCCGCGTGAAGTGACGGACGGACAGGCAAACGCCGGACGGGCTGATCAATTCAGCCCGTCCGGCGTTTGAGGAAGAGGCCCGGGGCCCGGGGCCCGGGGCCCGGGGCCCGGGGCCCGGGGCCCGTTCAGGGGCGAAGCGGGGGCCCGGGGGCGGCAGCCCCCAGAACCTCAGGCCAGGTTCACCGCACGGGCCGACGTAGCGCCGATCTCCGTGGCCACCTCGGTCAGGACGGCGGCCGGGACCGTGTCGTCCACGGTCAGGACGGCCAGCGCCTCGCCGCCCGCCGCCGCACGGGCGACCTGCATACCGGCGATGTTGATGCCCGCCTCGCCGAAGATCCGGCCGACGGTGCCGACGACACCGGGACGGTCCTCGTACTTGAGGACGACCATGTGGTCGGCGAGGGCCAGGTCGACGTCGTAGTCGCCGACCGCGACGATCTTCTGGAGGTGCTTGGGGCCGGCCAGCGTGCCGGAGACCGACACCTCCTCGCCGTCCGCGAGCGTGCCGCGCACGGTGACCACGTTGCGGTGGTCGGCCGACTCGGAGCTGGTGGTGAGGCGCACCTCGACACCGCGCTCCTGGGCGAACAGCGGGGCGTTGACGTAGGAGACCGTCTCGTCGACGACGTCCTCGAAGACGCCCTTGAGGGCGGACAGCTCCAGCACCTTCACATCGTGCTGGGTGATCTCGCCGTAGACCTCGACGTCGAGGCGGGCCGCGACCTCACCGGCGAGCGCGGTGAAGATCCGGCCGAGGCGCTCGGCGAGCGGCAGACCCGGCTTGACGTCCTCGGCGATGACCCCGCCCTGGACGTTCACCGCGTCCGGTACCAGCTCACCGGCGAGGGCGAGGCGCACCGAGCGGGCGACGGCGATACCGGCCTTCTCCTGGGCCTCGTCGGTGGAGGCGCCGAGGTGCGGGGTGGAGACGACCTGGTCGAACTCGAACAGCGGGGAGTCCGTGCAGGGCTCCTTGGCGTAGACGTCGAGACCGGCACCGGCGACCCGGCCCTCCTTGAGGGCGGAGTACAGGGCCTGCTCGTCGACGATCCCGCCGCGCGCGGCGTTGACGATCCGCACGGTCGGCTTGACCTTGCGCAGCGCCTCGTCGCCGATCAGACCGACCGTCTCGGGGGTCTTCGGCAGGTGGACGGTGATGAAGTCGGAGACTTCCAGCAGGTCGTCCAGCGACAGCACCTTGACGCCCATCTGGGCGGCACGGGCGGGCTGGATGTAGGGGTCGTACGCGACGACCTTCATGCCGAAGGCGGACATCCGCTGCGCGACGAGCGCGCCGATGCGGCCGAGGCCGACGACACCGAGGGTCTTCTCGGCCAGCTCCACGCCGGTGTACTTGCTGCGCTTCCACTCGCCGTTCTTCAGCGCGGCGTTGGCCTGCGGGATGTGGCGGGCGGTGGCGAGGAGGAGACCGCAGGCCAGTTCGGCGGCGGTCACGATGTTGGAGGTGGGGGCGTTGACGACCATCACGCCGGCCTTGGTGGCGGCGGAGACGTCGACGTTGTCGAGGCCGACGCCGGCTCGTGCGACGACCTTCAGCTTGTGCGCGGCGGCGATCGCCTCGGCGTCGACCTTGGTGGCCGAGCGGATCAGGATCGCGTCGACGTCGGCGATGGCGGGGAGCAGCTCGGCTCGGTCCGCTCCGTTGCAGTGCCGGATCTCGAAGTCCGGGCCAAGCGCGTCCACGGTGGCGGGCGACAGCTCTTCAGCGATGAGTACGACGGGTTTCGAGCTCACGTGAGTCCTCACAAGTCCAAAGCATGCGGACGGCCGTCCCGACGGCCGCAGGCGGAGGAAGGCTAGTCGCGTGTGAGACGCACGACGCTGTGGGCCTGAACGCGTATATAGGCAGCAGTGTAGTGCTGCGACGGAGGTCGCCTCACGCCTCCGCGCAAGGATCACCCGTCCGGGGCCGGACGGGATGGACGAGAGGGCCGGGGCGACGGCCCCGGCCCTCTCGCGCGAGGCTTACGCCTCCTCGTTCACCCAGCTCATCAGCTTGCGGAGCTGCTTGCCGGTCGTCTCCAGCAGGTGCTCGGAGTCGGCCGTCTTGTACTCGTTGTACTTCTTCAGACCGCCGTGGTACTCGTCCATCCAGTTCTGGGCGAAGGTGCCGTCCTGGATCTCGGCGAGGACCTGCTTCATCTCGGCCTTGGTGGCGTCGGTGATGATGCGCGGGCCGGTGACGTAGTCGCCCCACTCGGCGGTCTCGGAGACGGACCAGCGCATCTTCTCCAGGCCGCCCTCGTACATGAGGTCGACGATCAGCTTCAGCTCGTGCAGGCACTCGAAGTAGGCGATCTCCGGCTGGTAGCCGGCCTCGACCAGGGTCTCGAAGCCCGCCTTGACCAGCGCCGCGGTGCCACCGCAGAGGACGGCCTGCTCACCGAAGAGGTCGGTCTCGGTCTCCTCGGTGAAGGTGGTCTTGATGACACCGGCGCGGGTGCCGCCGATGGCCTTGGCGTACGACAGGGCCAGCGCGAAGGCGCCACCCGTGGCGTCCTGCTCGACGGCGGCGATCGCGGGGACGCCGCGACCCTCCTCGTACTGGCGGCGGACCAGGTGGCCCGGGCCCTTCGGGGCGACCAGGGCGACGTCGACGCCGGCCGGGGCCTTGATGAAGCCGAAGCGGACGTTGAAGCCGTGCGCGAAGAACAGGGCGTCGCCGTCGTTCAGGTTCGGGGCGATGGACTCCTCGTAGACCTGGGCCTGGATCGGGTCCGGGATGAGGATCATGATGACGTCGGCCTCGGCGGCGGCCTCGGCGGGGGTCACCACGCGCAGGCCCTGCTCCTCGGCCTTGGCCTTGGACGTGGAGCCCTCGTGCAGACCGACGCGGACGTCGACACCCGAGTCACGGAGCGACAGCGCGTGGGCGTGGCCCTGGCTGCCGTACCCGATGACCGCGACCTTGCGGCCCTGGATGATGGACAGGTCGGCGTCGGCGTCGTAGAACAGCTCGGCCACTTTGGGTTCTCTCCTTGAGTGCAGGTGTTGCGTCCCACCGTATGACGGCGGGCGGAAGGGAAGTCTCGGGGTCTCGGTATACGGGCGGCCGGAGTCACCCGACCGCCCGTGTCCAGCCTTACGCGGATCGGTCGAGCGCGCGCAGCGAGCGGTCCGTGATCGACCGGGCGCCGCGGCCGATCGCGATCGTGCCCGACTGGACCAGTTCCTTGATGCCGTACGGCTCCAGCATCTTGAGCATGGCGGACAGCTTGTCGCTGCTGCCGGTGGCCTCGATGGTCACGGCCTCCGGGGAGACGTCCACGGTCTTGGCGCGGAACAGCTGGACGATCTCGACGATCTGGGAGCGCGTCTCGTTGTCGGCGCGCACCTTCACCAGAACGAGTTCGCGGTGGACGGCCTGGGCCGGCTCCAGCTCGACGATCTTCAGCACCTCGACGAGCTTGTTGAGCTGCTTGGTGACCTGTTCCAGCGGCAGGGCCTCGACGCTCACCACGATGGTGATGCGGGAGATGTCGGCGTGCTCGGTGACACCGACGGCGAGCGAGTCGATGTTGAAGCCTCGGCGGGAGAACAGGGCGGCGATCCGGGCCAGGATGCCCGGCTTGTTCTCCACCAGGACGGAGAGCGTGTGCTTGGACATGTTCGTTGCGTCTCTCTCTGCGTCTTCGCGGCTCAGTCGTCTTCGCTGTCGCCGAAGTCGGGGCGGACGTCCCGGGCGGCCATGATCTCGTCGTTGGAGGTGCCGGCGGCGACCATCGGCCAGACCATCGCGTCCTCGTGGACGATGAAGTCGATGACGACCGGGCGGTCGTTGATCGAGTTCGCCTCCTCGATGACCTTGTCCAGCTCGTCCGGGGACTCGCAGCGGATCGCGTGGCAGCCCATGGCCTCCGACAGCTTCACGAAGTCGGGGACCCGGGTGCCGCGGGCGTCCGGGTTGACGTCGTTCGGCCCGGAGTGCAGCACGGTGTTGGAGTACCGCTGGTTGTAGAACAGGGTCTGCCACTGGCGGACCATCCCGAGGGCGCCGTTGTTGATGATGGCGACCTTGATCGGGATGTTGTTCAGGGCGCAGGTGGTGAGTTCCTGGTTGGTCATCTGGAAGCAGCCGTCGCCGTCGATCGCCCAGACGGTCTTCGCCGGCGCTCCGGCCTTGGCACCCATCGCGGCCGGGACGGCGTAGCCCATGGTGCCCGCGCCGCCGGAGTTCAGCCAGGTGGCGGGCTTGTCGTACTGGATGAAGTGGGCGGCCCACATCTGGTGCTGGCCGACGCCCGCCGCGAAGATCGTGCCCTCGGGGGCGAGCCGGCCGATGCGCTCGATGACCTGCTGCGGGGAGAGCGAGCCGTCGGCGGGCTGGTCGTAGCCGAGCGGGTAGGTCTCGCGCCAGCGGCTGAGGTCCTTCCACCAGGCGGTGTAGTCGCCCTGCTGGCCCTCGCTGTGCTCCTTCTGCACCGCCTGGATCAGATCGGCGATGACCTCGCGGGCGTCGCCCACGATGGGCACGTCGGCGGCGCGGTTCTTGCCGATCTCGGCCGGGTCGATGTCCGCGTGGACGATCTTGGCGTACGGCGCGAAGCTGTCCAGCTTGCCGGTGACGCGGTCGTCGAAGCGGGCGCCGAGGGCGACGATCAGGTCGGCCTTCTGCAGACCGGTGACCGCGGCGACGGAGCCGTGCATGCCGGGCATGCCCAGGTGCTGCGGGTGGCTGTCGGGGAACGCGCCCAGCGCCATCAGGGTGGTGGTGACGGGCGCGCCGGTCAGCTCGGCGAGGACCTTCAGCTCGGCGGTGGCGCCGGCCTTGATCACGCCGCCGCCGACGTACAGGACCGGCCGCTTGGCGGCGGTGATCAGCTTGGCGGCCTCGCGGATCTGCTTGGCGTGCGGCTTGGTCACCGGGCGGTAGCCGGGCAGGTCCATGGTGGGCGGCCAGGAGAAGGTGGTCTTCGCCTGGAGGGCGTCCTTGGCGATGTCGACCAGGACCGGGCCGGGGCGGCCGGTGGAGGCGATGTGGAAGGCCTGGGCGATCACCCGCGGGATGTCCTCGGCCTTGGTGACCAGGAAGTTGTGCTTGGTGATCGGCATGGTGATGCCGACGATGTCCGCCTCCTGGAAGGCGTCCGTGCCGATCGCCTTCGACGCGACCTGCCCGGTGATCGCCACGAGCGGCACCGAGTCCATGTGCGCGTCGGCGATCGGGGTGACCAGGTTGGTCGCGCCGGGGCCGGAAGTCGCCATACAGACGCCGACCTTGCCGGTGGCCTGCGCGTAGCCGGTGGCCGCGTGGCCGGCGCCCTGCTCGTGCCGGACCAGGACGTGGCGGACCCGGGTGGAGTCCATCATCGGGTCGTAGGCGGGAAGGATCGCACCGCCGGGAATGCCGAAGACCGTCTCGGCGCCGACCTCCTCGAGGGAGCGGATGAGGGACTGCGCGCCCGTGACGTGCTCGACGGTGGCGGAGTGTCCTCCGGATCGGGGCCGGGGCTGCGGATGGGCCCCGGTGGCCTGCTCGGTCATCGGCATTCTCTTCTCGATGCTGAGGGTTTTACTGCGGGTTCACTGCGTTTTGTGCAACAAAAAACCCCTCGTGCCGAAAGGCAAGCGAGGGGAGCGCGCCGGGTGTGGGTCGCTGGGAGTCCGGGGTTTCCCGGGCGTCACCAGCTTCAGCCGACGCGCTTTCCAAGTACGAGAATTCGGGTGCGCATGGCATTGACCCTCCCCCTGGCGCGCACCGACTGTCAAGTGGGTGGGACAGGAGTCTCAGTATGTGAGCGCAGTCCACTTCCGCTCCCCAGGACGGCCGTCACCCCACTGGTGTACACCCCCGGGGCGCCGCCCGCGAACGCGGGTTCCACCGGACCGTGCGGCACCGAGTAGCGGCCGGTGGCGAGCGCCCGCCGCAGCCGGTACTCGTCGAGCGGCCCGGAGAACGCCATGCCCTGGCCGTGGGTGCAGCCCATCGCGCGCAGGGCCACGACCTGTTCGGGCAGGTCCACGCCCTCGGCCACGGACGGGAGCCCGAGGTCGCAGGCGATCCGCAGCAGCCCGCTGGTGATCTTGTGCAGCCGCGCGGACTCGACGACCCCCTCGACCAGTGAGCGGTCGAGCTTGAGGACGTCGACGGGGAGCCGGCGCAGCGCGGTGAGGGCGCCGTAGCCGCCGCCGAAGCCGTCGAGGGCGATCCGGACGCCGAGGCGGCGCAGCGCCCCCAGGCGGCGCTCCAGCTCGTCCAGGGCCACCTTGTGGTCGAGGTCCGCCAGTTCGATCAGCAGGGAGCCGGAGGGCAGTCCGTGCCGGGTGAGGAGGGCCTCCACGGAGCCCAGCGGCGTCGACCGGTCCAGCAGCCGGCGGGCGCTGGTGCGGACCGCCACGGGGACGGTGAGTCCGCTCGCGATCCGGTCGGCGGCCTGTTCGACGGCCTCCTCCAGGATCCAGCGACCCAGTTCGGCGGTCCGGTCGCCGTCCTCCGCGACCCGCAGGAACTCGGCGGGGGTGAACAGGACCCCTTGGGAGGAGCGCCAGCGCGCCTGGGCGGCGACCGACGAGATCCGGCCGTCGTCCAGCCGGACCACGGGCTGGTGCAGCAGGGCGAACTCGCCGTCGTGCAGGGCGGCCCGCAGCCGCGTGGCGAGTTCCGCCTTGCGTACGACGTCCTGCTGCATCTGCGGCTTGTACAGCTCGACCCGGCCCTTGCCGCCCGCCTTGGCGCGGTACATCGCGAGGTCGGCGTTGCGCAGGATCTCGCCCGCGCCGAGGCCGGGTTCGGCGAAGGCGACCCCGATGGAGGCGGCGACCCTGACGTCGTTGCCGTCGATCGGGTAGGGCTGGGAGAGGGTGACCCTGAGGCGGTCGGCGAGCTCCAGGATGTGCCGCTCCCGTGCGGCCCGGTCGCGGGTGGTGTCGCCGACGATCAGGGCGGCGAACTCGTCGCCGCCGAGCCGGGACGCGGTGTCGCCCTTGCGGACGGCGTCCTGGAGCCGGCGGGCGGCCTGGACGAGGAGGGCGTCCCCGGCCTGGTGGCCGATGGTGTCGTTGACCGCCTTGAAGCCGTCGAGGTCGATGAAGAGGACAGCGGTGTTGCGCAGGGCGGTGCCCCGGTCGGAGCTGCGGCGGCCGGACAGGGCCTGCTGGACGCGCCGGGTGAACAGCGCGCGGTTGGGCAGGTCGGTGAGGGGGTCGTGCTCGGCGTTGTGCTGGAGCTGGGCCTGGAGGCGCACCCGTTCGGTGACGTCCCGGCTGTTGAAGATCAGGCCGCCGTGGTGGCGGTTGACCGTGGACTCGACGTTGAGCCAGCCGCCCCCGCTGTCGGCCTCGCCGGAGCGGAATCGGCACTCGATGCGGGTGGTGGGCTCGTCCTGGGGGTTGGCGGCGAGGAAGCGGCGCACCTCGTGCACCACGCAGCCGAGGTCCTCGGGGTGGATGAGGTCGGCCAGCTCGGTGCCCACGAGCGCTTCGGCGGGCCGTCCGTAGACCCCGGCGGCGGCCGGGGAGACGTACCGCAGGATGCCGCTGGGGGCGGCGATCATGATGACGTCGCTGGAGCCCTGCACCAGGGAGCGGAAGTGGTTCTCCTTCTGGGCCAGTTCCTGGGTGAGGGTGATGTTGTCCAGCAGCATGATCCCCTGGCGCACCACGAGGGCGAGCACGACCGCGCCGCCGGTGAGCAGCACCACGCGGTCGACGCTGCGGCCGTTGAGGACGTTGTAGAGGATCCCCAGGGTGCAGACGGCGGCGGCGAGGTAGGGGGTGAGGGCGGCGAGGGAGCCGGTGATGGGCCGGTTGGCCGGATAGCGGCCGTGGTCGCCGCCCTGCGGGGGCGACTGCGCGGGTGGGTGGGCGCCCGCGGAGGGGTGCGGGGCCGCGTGCGGGTGTCCGCCGGGGTGCTGTCCCGGTACGTGCTCGTGGACCACGCGCGTGTGTCCCTCGTCGGCGGCCCCCTGCTGCCGGGTGGCGGCCCAGGGGGCGTAGGCCAGGAGCAGGGAGCCCGCGAACCAGCCCGCGTCGAGGAGCTGGCCGGAGTGGTAGTTGTTGTGCATGAGCGGCGAGGTGAACAGGGCGTCGCACATCACGGTCAGCGCGAGCGCGCCGACGGCCGTGTTGACGGCCGTGCGGTTCACGTAGGCCCTTCGGAAGTGCAGGACGAGGACCATGCTCACCAGGGCGATGTCGAGCAGCGGGTACGCCAGCGACAGGGCCGCGTGCGCCACGCTCGGTCCGTCGAACTTCGCGGCCTGCGCGAGGGCGAGGCTCCAGGAGAGGGTGAGCAGCGAGCCGGCGATCAGCCAGGCGTCGAGCACCAGGCAGACCCAGCCGGCCTTGGTGACGGGCCGGGCCGCCAGCACCAGCAGCCCCACGATCGCGGGGGGCGCGAAGCACAGGAAGAACAGGTCGGCGTAGCTGGGGCTGGGCACGGGACGTCCGAGGACGACCTCGTACCACCCCCAGACGAGGTTGCCGAGGGCGGCCATGGCCGAGGAGAGGGCGAAGAGCAGCCAGGCGGGTCGAAAGCGGACGCGCCGGGTGCGCGCGTAGAGGAAGCAGGAGACGGCGGCGGCGCCCGCCGCGGCGGTCAGTCCGAAGTCGCCCATGATCAGTGCGAGTTCGTCGGAGCCCCAGCCGAGTGCGGAACCGACGGCGTATCCCGCGCAGAGGAGGGCCAGCACCAGTTGGTGCACCACGTTCTTGCCGGCGCCGAAGGCCGGGCGCCCGGTCGGCGGCCTCTTGGCCGGGGACCGGTCGCGCGGGGCCGGGTCGACTCCGTCGAGGAGGGTCGTGGAGGTCGTCGGCGTACTCACCGGGTCCCCCACGTCCGCGGCGCCGGGTCCCTCGGGTCCCGGTGCGCCTGAATCCGGCGGCCGTGCCGGTGGCGGTGACGGCCGGGGTGGGTGTCGTGACCGTGTCTGCTCGCGGCCGTGCGCCAGGGCCGCCGCCGGCGGCTCCGCCGCGTCGGATCGTTCGTCCATAGGCCGTGCATCGCCCGTCGCCCCCCTCACAAGTCTGAAATGTCCGTCCCAGGCGCCGAAAGGTCGCGGCGCAGCCCCTGTCGGGACGATACACCAGTCTCGTCACTCAGGGACATAGGTTCTCTACGCTCTGTGACGATCATCGGCATATGCGTACGCACCGCGCCCGGGGGACTGCGGAGGGTGCCGGAACCGGACTACACGGCTGCCGCACCCGTCGTCAGGATCACGTGGCGCAGCGGTTCCCGGTTCACGAACCGTCCCAACTGGTCCACCAGCAGCCGCTTGGCGCGCGGCAGGAAGGCGGAGGTGGGGCCGCCGACGTGGGGGCTGATCAGCACACCGGGCGCGCGCCACAACGGGTGCGCGGGGGGCAGGGGTTCGGGGTCGGTGACGTCCAGGGCGGCGGTGAGGCGGCCCGTCTCCAGTTCGGCGAGCAGCGCCTTGGTGTCGACGACCGGGCCGCGGGCCACGTTGACCAGGAGCGCGCCGTCCTTCATCCGGGCCAGGAACTCGGCGTCGACCAGGCCGCGGGTGGTCTCGGTGAGCGGGGTGGAGAGGATGACCACGTCCGCGTCGGGCAGCAGGGCGGGCAGTTCGGTGAAGGGGTGCACAAGCCCGCGCGCCGTCGTGCGCTGGGAGCGCGCGACGCGCGCCACACGCGCCACCTCGAACGGAACGAGCCGGTCCTCGATGGCGGCGCCGATGGCCCCGTACCCGACGACCAGCACGTTCTTGTCGGCGAGCGCCGGATGGAAGCCGCCCTCCCAGTGCCCCCGGTCCTGGGCCCGCACGAACTGCGGGATCCCCCGCAGCGCGGCGAGCGTCAGGGTGAGCGCCAGTTCGGCGGTGCTGGCCTCGTGCACCCCGCGCGCGTTGCAGAGCCGCACACCGGGCGGCAGGTCCGCCAGCCGTGCGGTGACGTCGTCCACCCCGGCGGTGAGCGTCTGCACGACCCGCACCCGCCGCATCTCGGCCAGCGGCGCCACCCGCACCCGCTGCGCCTTCATGTACGGCACGACGTACACCACGCAGTCGGCGGGGTCACCGGGGTACGGCTGGTCGCCGTCCTCTCCTCCGTCCCAGAAGAGGTAGTCGAACCCTTCGGGGAGACCCTCGATCTCCTGCGGGGGGATGGGCAGCCATACGTCACGGGGTGGGTCGATGCTCATGCCGAGAGGCTAATTGAGGTACGCGCGTGTGCAGAGGTTAGGTTGGGGGGTCGTAACAGGGAGGGTCGCGGGCAGGTGGAGCGCAGGACGATCGGTGTGGGGGCGCTCTCGGTGGGGGCCGTCGGACTCGGGTGCATGCCGATGAGCTGGGGATACAGCGGGTCGCGGCGGCGGGGCGAGGAATCGGTGAGGGCGGTGCACCGGGCACTGGACCTGGGTTCGACCCTGCTGGACACGGCCGACATGTACGGCCCGTTCACCAACGAGCTCTTACTGGGGCGGGTGTTGAAGGAGCGGCGCGAGGACGCGTTCGTGTCGACGAAGGTCGGCCTGCTCGTGGGCGAGCAGCACATCGTGGCCAACGGCCGCCCCGCGTACGTGAGACGCGCCTGTGACGCGTCGCTGCGGCGGCTCCAGACGGAGGTCATCGACCTGTACCAGCTGCACCGCGCCGACCCCGAGGTCCCGGTCGAGGAGACCTGGGGCGCGATGGCGGAGCTCGTACGGGCGGGCAAGGTACGGGCGTTGGGGCTGTGCGCGGTGGGAGCGCGGGGCGGCCGGCGCTCCGGTGGGCGACTGCACGACCCGACGATCGCGCAGCTGCGCCGGCTGCAGCAGGTGTTCCCCGTGAGCGCGGTGGAGGCGGAGCTGTCGGTGTGGTCGCCGGAGGCCCTGGACGCGCTGCTGCCGTGGTGCGCGGAGCGCGGGGTGGGGTTTCTGGCGGCGATGCCGCTGGGGAATGGTTTCCTCACCGGCACGCTGACCCCGGGCGAGGGCTTCGAGCCGGACGACATGCGGGCCCGCCACCCCCGTTTCACGGCCGAGATGATGGCCGCGAACCAGTCCGTGGTCGCCGGTCTGCGCCGGGTGGCGGCGCGGCACGGCGAGGGGGTGACGGCCGCCCAGGTGGCGCTGGCCTGGGTGCTGGCGCAGGGGCGGCACGTGGTCCCGGTGCCGGGCGCCAAGCAGGAACGGTGGGTGGTGGAGAACGCCGGTGCGGCCGGGCTGCGGCTGACGTCCCGGGATCTGGCCGAGGTGGCGGAGCTGCCCGCCGCCCAGGGATCGTGGGAGTGAGCGCCGTGCGGTCTTCCGGTGCCGCTTTCGGGTGGGACCGGCCCGGATCGGGAACCTGGAGGGCGGGTCCCGCGTAGTCACGGGTGGAGGCTGCCGCGGGATCCCCGTGTCGAAGGGAGCGCGATCGTGCGAGGTCGAGTGGTGACGGCCGGGCTGGCCGCGGGTGCGCTGCTGTTCGCGGCGGGCTGCTCGTCGGGTCACGGGGGGTCGTCCGGGGCGGGCCCGAGCGCGTCCGCGAGCCGTACGGCGGTCCGGGGCTCGTCCTCCCCGAGCGCCGAGGCGACCCCGCCCGCGAAGGGCACGGTCGAGGTCGTGCGCACGGTCGCCGAGGGCCTGAACTCGCCGTGGGGGCTGGCCCCGCTCCCCGAGGGCGGACTCCTGGTGGGCTCGCGCGACGAGGGCACGATCACCCATGTACAGGAGTCGAGCGGCAGGAAGACCGAGGTCGGCGAGGTCCCGGGGGTCTCCGCGGCCGGCGAGGGCGGACTGCTCGGCCTCGCCCTCTCCCCCGACTACGCCTCGGACCACATGGTCTACGCGTACCTCACCTCCGTCTCGGACAACCGGATCGTCCGGATGATCTACGACCCGAAGCGGCCCGCCGGCGATCAGCTGGGCGCGCCGGACACGGTCTTCAAGGGCATCCCCAAGGGCATGATCCACAACGGCGGCCGGATCGCCTTCGGACCCGACGGGATGCTGTACGCCGGGACGGGCGAGAGCGGCGACCGCGGCCTGGCCCAGGACAGGAAGTCCCTGGGCGGCAAGATCCTGCGGCTGACCCCCGAGGGCGAACCGGCTCCGGGCAACCCCTTCCCCGACTCGGCGGTGTACTCGTACGGCCACCGGAACGTACAGGGGCTGGCCTGGGACTCCGACCAGCGGCTGTTCGCCTCGGAGTTCGGCCAGAACACCTGGGACGAACTGAACGCGATCAAGCCGGGCGGCGACTACGGCTGGCCGGCTGCGGAGGGCACGTCGGACGACGGGGCGTACGTGAACCCGATAGCCGAGTGGCACACCGACGACGCCTCCCCCAGCGGCATCGCCTACGCCGAGGGCTCGATCTGGATGGCCGGCCTGAAGGGACAGCGCCTGTGGCGCATCCCCCTCAAGGGCACCGCGGCCTCGGCCGCCCCCCAGCCCTTCCTCCAGGGCGATCACGGCCGACTGCGCACGGTGGTCGCGGCGGGCGGCGACAGGCTCTGGGTCACCACCAGCAACACGGACGGCCGCGGCACCCCGAAGAAGGGCGACGACCGGATCCTGGAACTCAAGGTGAGCTGAACGGGCGGGGCCCGGGTCCTCAGGCGAGCGCGCGCTCTCCCCGCTCCGGCGGGAAGACCCCCAGCCGGTGGGCCAGGGCGGCCGCCTCCCCGCGGCCCGCGACGCCCAGTTTGGCGAGGATGTTCGAGACGTGGACGCTGGCCGTCTTCGGGGAGATGAAGAGCGCGGCGGCGATCTGGCGGTTGGTGCGGCCGGCGCAGACCAGGCGCAGGACGTCGCGTTCCCGGCTGGTCAGGCCGAGGGTGTCGGCGGGGTCGGCGGGGTCGGCGGAGGTCTTCGGGGTGAGGGCGATGCGGGCCCGCTGGGCCAGGGACGTCACGGTGTCGGTCAGCGGGCGGGCCCCGAGGTGCCCGGCGACGGCGTGGGCGAGGCGCAGAAGCTCGGTCGCGCGGTCGCGGTCCTCGTCGCCCGCCGCCAGCAGGGCCTCGGCGAGGCGGTGCCGGGTGCGGGCGAGGTCGTAGGGGCGCTCCAGCCGCTCGAAGGCGGTGACCACCTCGCACCAGTCGTCCGGGCCGGCGCGGCCCTCGGCGCGCAGCAGTTCGGCGCGGAGCCAGCTCGCGTGCGCCTGCCAGACCGGGGCGGGGGCCGCGACCGACCGGGCGGCCTTGCGGAGCGCGTCCAGGACGTCGGGTCCGGCCTCGGCGGCCGTGATCAGCAGCGGCCAGGCGTAGCGCTGGGCGCCGGGCGGGAAACCGGGCTCCAGGGCCCGTTCGAGGTGGGCGCGGGCGTCGGCGGGGCGGCCCTCGGCGACGGCCAGGGCGACGGCGATCCGGGTGAGCGGGAGGTGGTGCTGGGCGGCGCGCTCATGGGCGCCGAAAAGGCTCTGTGCGAGGGTGAGTTGGCGTTGAACCTCGCCGAAGTCGCCTCGTGCCAGCGAGAGTTCCGCGCGGCGGGTGGCGTGGATGCCCTGGGCCGCCACGCCCTGCCCGACCCGGTCGGCGACCGCGGCGGAGGCGGCCTCCGACTCCTGCCAACGGCCCAGCGAGAACAGGGACTCGGCGAGGTTTCCGCACACCCAGGCCTTGGTGTCGTTCAGGCCGTGCCGCTCGGCGAAGGCGACGCCCTCCTCCAGGAGGGTCACGGCGTCCCGGGAGCGGCCGACCGCCTCCAGTTCGGAGGGGAGGTTGATGTAGACACTGAGCGCGACGGAGGTGATGTCCTCGGCGAGGGCCCGCTCCTTCACCTCGTACATCTCGGCCAGTCCGGCCTCGATGGCGCCCGCGTCGACCTTGAGGGCGCCGAGCACCTGGCGGGCGTCGAGCTCGGTCTCGCGGGCGCCGACCATCCTGGCGTACGCGACCGCGCGCTCGGCGTCGTCGTACGCCTCCGGACCCGGCGAGTGGATCATGGACCAGTTGGCGGCGCGGACGAGGACCTGGGCGTGCACCTCGCTGGGCGGCAGGCCGCGGACCAGGTCCTGGGCACGGGCAAGTTCCTCGCGGCCGCTGCCCCGGCCCAGCGAGCGCACCAGCCGGGAGCGCTGGACCCAGAACCAGGCGGAGCGCAACGGGTCGTCCTCGTCGGCGAGGAGCCGCAGCGCCCGCTTGGTGATCTTGAGGGCGCGTTCGCGGTCCCCGCAGAAGCGGCCGGCGACCGCGGCCTCGGCCATCAGGTCGAGGTAGCGCAGCGGGGTGGAGGCGGGGTCGCAGCCGCAGGGCGGGTAGGCCTCGGTGTGGTCGACGGGGCGCAGCCGGGACCGCACGTCCTCAGGGGCCGTGTCCCACAGCTCCATCGCCCTCTCCAGCAGCCGCAGTTGCTCGCTGTAGGCGCTGCGGGAGCGGGCCTCGACCGAGGCGGCCAGGACGGCGGGCAGGGCCTTGGCCGGTTCATGCGCGTGGTACCAGTGGCTGGCCAGCCGCATCACGCGCTCTTCGGCGGGGACGAGCGCCGGATGGGCTTCGAGGGCCTCGGCGTAGCGGCGGTGGAGGCGGGAGCGCTCGCCGGGGAGCAGGTCGTCGCCGACGGCCTCGCGGACGAGGGAGTGGCGGAAGCGGTAGCCGTCGCCCTCGGGGGTGGCGAGCAGCAGGTTGGCGTCCACGGCGGCCCGCAGCGCGGTGATCAGCTCGTCCTCGCCGAGCCGGGCGACGGCCTCCAGCAGCCGGTACTCGACGGTGGCGCCGCCCTCGGCGACGATCCGTGTGACGCGCTGGGCGGTCTCGGGCAGCGCCTCGACCCGGACCAGGAGCAGATCGCGCAGGGAGTCGGTGAGGCCGGTGCAGCAGCCCTCGTGGGCGGCTACGGCGAGCTCCTCGACGAAGAAGGCGTTGCCGTCGGAGCGTTCGAAGATGTCGTCGACCTGGGCCGGGTCGGGTTCCTGGGCGAGGATGCCCGCGATCTGACGGCCCGTCTCCTCACGGGTGAGGCGGCCGAGTTCGAGGCGGCGCAGGGTGCGCAGCCGGTCGAGTTCGGCGAGCAGGGGGCGCAGCGGGTGACGGCGGTGGATGTCGTCGGCGCGGTAGGTGGCGAGGACGACGAGGCGGCCGGTGCGCAGGGTGCGCAGCAGGTAGGAGAGCAGGTGGCGGGTGGAGGCGTCGGCCCAGTGCAGGTCCTCCAGGGCGAGGACGACCGTGCGGTCGGCCGTGACGCGTTCCAGGAGGCGTGCGGTGAGCTCGAAGAGGCGGGCCATGCCCTCCTCGTCGTGCCGCCCCGGCCGGGTCTCCCCCATCTCGGGCAGCAGCCGGGCGAGTTCGGCCTCCTGGCCGGCCGCGGCCGCGGTCAGTTCGTCCGGCAGGGCGCGGCGCAGGGCGCGCAGGGCGGTGGAGAACGGGGCGAAGGGCAGTCCGTCGGCACCGATCTCCACACAGCCGCCGAGCGCGACGACGGCGCCCCGGCGGGCGGCCACGGCCGTGTACTCCTCGACGAGGCGGGTCTTGCCGACCCCGGCCTCGCCGCCGATCAGAAACGCCTGCGGCTCTCCGGCGGCGGCGCGGGCAAGAGCGTCCTCCAGGAGGTCGAGCTCGTCGCGGCGGCCGACGAAGACGGGACTGACGGACCTGTTCTCCACGGGGGCGAGCATCGCACGCGAGGCCGGCACCGGCCCACTCGATATCGCCACCCCGCCTGTGGCCGACGGCGCCTTTGCCGGTGCCGGGGGGCGGCCGACCCCTGTGCGGCCGCCCCCCGGCCCGCCCGCGGCGGTCATGCCGGGCGGGCGGACCGGCGGGGTCCGCGGGGCCGGGCGCGACGGGACGCGGACGCGCCGCCGTCGCCGTCGGACTCGCCCTCCCGGCCGGCACGACCGGCGCGGGCGGCACGCGCGACGCGCTCGGCGCGCTCGGCGGCCTCGAGACGGGCGGCGCGGCGGCCGCGGACGGCCTCGCGGGCCAGCCGCTCGTGCGCGGCCCGGCGCAGCAGTTCGGCGGCACGGGCCTGCTGGATCTCGTACGCGTACATGGTGCTTCCCCCTCGGGACGGCCGGCCGGCGTGGCGCCTGCCGTGTTGTCCCCACCCTCGTCCCCGAGGGGGTTCCGTCACATCGGGAGAGTGCCGCATCTTCGGCCGGGGGCGGGGGCCTTAGACGCGCGTGAGGGGCCTCAGGGCCGCCGTAAGGTGCTTACGGCGGCCCTGAGGCCCCTCGTGACGTGCGCGGTCCTCAGCTCGCGGAGGGCAGGCCGAGCAGGGCATCGGTGTACTTGAGGACGGCCAGCAGCAGGCCGATCACACCGAGCACCACGCCGGCCCACGAGACCGACTTGATCCAGGGGGCCTGCGGGCCGGGGTTGCCGAACGCGGGACGCGCCAGCACGACGACACCGACGACCAGGGCGGTCAGCGCGAACAGTCCGGCCCACAGGGCGGTGGCGTGCCAGGCGTCGCCGTAGAGGGCCTGGACCTGCTTGGCGACGCCCGCGGTCGACGAGGTCTGGAGCTGGCCCACGAGGGTCTGGCGGGCGCCCGCGACCGTGCCGATCCAGCTGCCACTGAGCGACACGAAGCCCAGCACGGCGGCGACGACGGCGCCGGCGCCCTGGCCGACGCCGGGGGTGCCCTCCTTGGCGACGGCGTCGCCCTGATCGGCGTCCGGCCCGGCGTCCAGGTCGTCGTCCGGGTCGGCGTCCAGGTCGGTCTCGGTCACGTCGTCGGACGCGTCGGTCTTGGTGAGGTCCGCCGTCTGCTCGTCGGCGGCCTCGTCAACAGTCTTGGTTCCCATAACCTCGCACCGTACGGACGCTCTCTGAGAGGTCCCTTAATGATCGTTGTGAGCGGCGCGCCCGTGTGCGGCACGCCACTCCCGGGCCAGCACGGACCACACTTCGAGGTCGTGCCGCACCCCACGATAGGGGTAGGCCTCCCGGCGGACGCCGTCGCGGGTGAACCCGAGCCGCCGGGCCACGTTCAGGCTGTCGGTGTTGCCGGCCGAGGCGACCCACTCGACGCGCTGGATCCCGCGCCGCTCGACGGCGAAGTCGATCAGGGTCCGCATGGCCCGGGTGACCAGGCCGCGCCCGGTGGCGGCGGGCTCCAGCCAGCAGCCCACCTCGCAGTTGCCGCTCTCCGCGTCGAAGTTCAGGAACAGCACCCCGCCGACGAGCCGCCCCTCCAGCCAGAGTCCGTGCAGGGAACCGGTGTCGGCGGCGCGCTGGTCGGCGTACCGCTGGAGCACCTCGCGCGCGCCGGCGGTGTCGGTGGCCTGGGAGCCGAAGGGGATGTACGCGTTGATGAAGTCGCGGCCGCGCTCCAGGTGCGCCAGGAACTCCTCGGCGTGCCAGGTTTCCAGCGGCCGCAGTTCGGCCCCGTCGTCACCCAGCGATATCGCGTACATCCGGTTCCCGCTCCTTCTCCAGCGCCTCGACCACCTCGGTGAGCCTCTCATGGGCGGCACGGCACTCGGGCGGTTCGATGCTGATCCGGGGCAGGTGGCGGTCGAGGCGACGCGGCAGCCACCAGTTGGCGCCGCCGAGCAGATGCATCAGCGCGGGCACCAGCAGGGTGCGCAGGACGAAGGCGTCCAGGGCGACGGCCGCGGCGAGCGCGATGCCGAACATGGCGATCACCCGGTCGCCACTGAGGACGAAGGCGAGGAACACCGAGATCATGATGACCGCCGCCGAGTTGATCACGCGGCTGGTCTCGGCGAGGCCGACCCGTACGGCACGCCGGTTGTCGCCGGTCTCCAGCCACTCCTCGTACATCCGGCTGACCAGGAACACCTGGTAGTCCATGGAGAGGCCGAAGAGGACGGACACCATGATGACCGGGAGGAAGGGCTCGATCGGGCCGGCCCGGCCCAGCCCGAGCAGTTCGCTCCCCCAGCCCCACTGGAAGATCGCGACGACGACCCCGAAGGCCGCGGCGACGGCGGACACGTTCATCACGGCGGCCTTGAGCGGGATGCCGACGGAGCGGAAGGCGAGCAGGAGCAGCAGACAGCCGAGGCCGATGACGACACCGACGAAGAGCGGCAGTTTGCCGACGATGACCCCGGCGAAGTCGTCGTAGCCCGCCGTGACCCCACCCACCTGGACGTCGAGGGTGGTCCCGGTCTCGGCCCGGGGCAGCACCTCCTCGCGCAGCCGGTCGACCAGCTCACTGGTGCTCTTCGACTGCGGGGCTGAGTCCGGTACGACGGTGAGGTACGCGAGGTGTCCGCCGGAGTCGTAGGTCACCGGGGTCACCGAGGCGACGCCCTCGGTGGCGCGCAGGGTGGTGTCGAGGTTGTCGAGGGCGAGCCGGTCCTCGGCGCCGTCGAGACGGGTCACCAGGGTCAGCGGGCCGTTCACGCCCGGGCCGAATCCTCCCCCGCTCTCGGCTGCGCTCGAGCGGGAGGTGCCCCCGGCCAGGAGGTCGTAGGCCTGGCGGGTGGTGGTCGTCCTCGGGTCGTTGCCCTGGTCGGAGGTGCCCAGGCGCAGGGAGAACGTCGGCAGGGCGAGGACGGCGATGACGACGACCGCGAGCGAGCCGAGGAGTTTGGGGTGGCGCTCGACGAACGCCGACCAGCGGGCGGCGAACCCGGTGGGCAGCTCCGGTTCGGGCCCGTGCTCGGCGAGCCGGCGGCGTTCGCGGCGGCTGAGGGCGCGCGGGCCGATCCAGGCCAGCAGGGCGGGCAGCAGGGTGATGGAGGCGGCGACCGTGAGGACGACGGTCAGGGAGGCGGCTATCGCGACGCCGTTCAGGAAGTTCAGGCGCAGGATCAGCATGCCCAGCAGGGCTATGCAGACCGTGGCGCCCGCGAAGACGACGGCGCGTCCGGTCGTCGCCACGGCGTTGGTGGCGGCCTCGGTGACCGTGAGGCCCCGCTTCAGGCCCCGCCGGTGGCGGGTCACGATGAACAGCGCGTAGTCGATGCCGACGCCGAGACCGACCAGCATGCCGAGCATCGGCGCGAAGTCGGCGACGGTCATGGCGTGCCCGAGGAGCTGGATGCCGGCGTAGGCGGTGCCGACGCCGACCAGGGCGGTGGCGATGGGCAGCAGCGAGGCGGCGAGCGAGCCGAAGGCGAGGAAGAGCACGACGGCGGCCACGGCCACACCGACGATCTCGGCGAGGTGTCCGCCGGAGGACTCGGTGAGGGCGATCGCGCTGCCGCCCAGCTCGACCTGGAGTCCGTCGCTCTCGGCGGCCTTGGCGGCCTTGACGACGGCCTGTGCCTCGGACGCGTCGATGTCCTCGGCGCGGTCGGCGAAGGTGACGGTGGCGTACGCCGTGTGCCCGTCCTCGCTGATCTGCGCGGCGCCCCGCTCGCCGTAGGGGCCGGTCACGGAGGCGACCCCGGGCAGGTCGGCGATCCTGTCCAGGGCCCGGGTCATGCTCTGTTCGACGTCGGCGGCGCGGACGGTGCCCGAGGCGGTGTGCCAGACGACGGTGTCGCTGTCGCCCCCCAGGGTGGGGAACCCCTCGGCGAGCAACTGGGTGGCGCGGCCGGACTCGGTGCCGGGGACCTCGTAGTCGTTGGAGTAGGCGGAGCCGGTGGCGACGGCGGCGGTGGCCGTGCCGACGAGAGCGAGAAGCCAGAGCACCACCGTGACGAGGCGGTTGCGTACACACCAACGTGCGAGGGCTGCCACTGACGTGCTCCCGGGGTGAATTGTGGATCTTTGACCGGGAAACAGCCCGCAAAGAACGCATGAGCAATGCGCTGCCACTCTCGCAGGCGGTGAAGATCCTTTGATGCGTTCGTGTGTCTTTTCACAAGAGTGGGAGGCAGATCACAGGACAATAACGGCGTCGGTGTCGGCGCACGTCAGTCGGCCTGGTCGCCGAACGCCATCACCATCACGCCGGCGATCAGCAGCCACAGGGCGCGGCGGGTACGGCCCCGGGCGCCCAGGAGGCCCGCCACGGCGCAGACGACCGCGCCGAGGGCGTAGGCGGCCGGGACGAAGGCCGGGGCGGTGCCGCTCAGGCGCATGAGCGACGCGGCGAGACCGGCGAGGGTGAGCAGGGCCCCGGTCGCGGTCGCCGTCCAGCGGGCCCGCCGGGCGTCCTCGTAGTAGCCGTACTCGTCGTACTCGTCGTACTCGTCGTCGGAGTCGTCGGCGTCTTCGGAGTCTTCGGCGTCTTCGGAGTCTTCGGAGTCGTCGGAGTCGTCGAGGTCGTCGGCTGCGGCCACGGGGGCGTCGGAGGCATCCGAGGCGTCGGCGTCGGCCGCCCGGTCGGGAACGTCGGAGCCGGGCGCGTCGTCCGCCCCGTCCGCGTCACCGGCGCCGTCCGCGTCACCCGTGTCGTCCGTGGCAGCCGCGGCGTCTATGTCGCCCTGTGGCCCTGAGTCGGTTCGTGCACTCATGGCGCGCGAGCGTAGCGCTTCAGGCTGAGAGCGCGAGAGGGGGTGCGCCCGAGCGGACGCACCCCCTCTCCGGGATCACCCGAGGTCAGCCCTCGCTGACCCCCAGCTTCTCCAGGATCAGCTCCTTGACGCGGGCCGCGTCGGCCTGCCCGCGCGTGGCCTTCATCACGGCGCCGACCAGGGCACCGGCCGCGGCCACCTTGCCACCGCGGATCTTGTCGGCGATGCCGGGGTTGCCGGCGATGGCCTCCTCGACGGCGGTGGTCAGCGCGCCCTCGTCGGAGACGACCTTCAGCCCGCGCTTGTCGACGACCTCGTCCGGGGTGCCCTCGCCCGCGAGGACGCCCTCGATGACCTGACGGGCCAGCTTGTCGTTCAGGTCACCCTTGGAGACCAGCTCGGTGACCCGGGCGACCTGCTCCGGCGTGATGGCCATCTCGTCCAGGGACGTGCCCGACTCGTTGGCGCTGCGCGCCAGTTCGCCCATCCACCACTTGCGGGCGGAGGCCGCGTCGGCACCGGCGTCGATCGTGGCGACGATCGGCTCCAGGGCGCCGGCGTTGAGGATCGCCTGCATGTCGGTGGCGGAGATGCCCCACTCGGCGAGCAGCCGGGTACGGCGGACCAGCGGCAGCTCGGGGAGGTCCGCCCGGATCTCCTCGACCCACTCGCGCGAGGGGGCCACCGGCACCAGGTCCGGCTCGGGGAAGTACCGGTAGTCCTCGGCCTCCTCCTTCACCCGGCCCGAGGTCGTCGACCCCGTGTCCTCGTGGAAGTGGCGGGTCTCCTGGACGATCGTCCCGCCGCCGCCGAGGACGGCCGCGTGCCGCTGGATCTCGAAGCGGGCCGCGCGCTCCACGGAACGCAGCGAGTTCACGTTCTTCGTCTCGGAGCGCGTGCCGAACTTCTCACTGCCCTTGGGCATCAGCGAGAGGTTCACGTCACAGCGCATCTGCCCCATCTCCATGCGGGCTTCCGACACGCCGAGCGCCTTGATGACCTCGCGCAGCTCACGGACGTAGGCCCGGGCGACCTCGGGGGCGCGCTCGCCGGCGCCGACGATCGGCTTGGTGACGATCTCGATCAGCGGGATGCCGGCGCGGTTGTAGTCGAGCAGCGAGTGCGAGGCGCCGTGGATCCGGCCGGTCGCGCCGCCCACGTGGGTCGACTTGCCGGTGTCCTCCTCCATGTGGGCGCGCTCGATCTCCACACGGAAGATCTCGCCGTCCTCCAGCTGGACGTCGAGGTAGCCGTTGAAGGCGATCGGCTCGTCGTACTGGGAGGTCTGGAAGTTCTTCGGCATGTCCGGATAGAAGTAGTTCTTCCGGGCGAAGCGGCACCACTCGGCGATCTCGCAGTTCAGCGCGAGACCGATCCTGATCGCGGACTCGACGCCGGTCGCGTTGACGACCGGGAGAGAGCCCGGCAGGCCGAGGCAGGTGGGACAGGTCTGCGTGTTGGCGTCCTGACCGAGTTCGGTCGAACAGCCGCAGAACATCTTGGTCTTGGTGCCGAGTTCGACATGGACCTCGAGGCCCATGACGGGGTCGTACGACGCCAGCGCGTCCTCGTACGACACCAGGTCGGTCGTGGTGGTCACGGTGAAACTTCCCTCTCAGCCCAGCAGGACGTCGTCGTCGCCCAGCCGCTTCAGCTCGCGGTACAGGATGGCGAGGCCGGTGACGATCGCCACCGCGGAGACGGTCGCGTCGATGAGCCGCAGCGTGTCGTGCTCGGCGCGGGCCTTCTTGATCTGCTTGGCCACACCGATGGCGCCGAAGGCCGTGCCGGCCATCGACAGGTAGGTGCCGGACTTGGACTTCTTGAAGCCCTTGGCCTTGTTCAGTGCACTCACAGCGACGGAGCCTCCTCCAGGAGCGGGTGACCCCACTGTTCCACGAAGGCGGCCTCGACGGCGGCGCCGACCTTGTACAGCCGGTCGTCCTTCAGCGCCGGGGCGATGATCTGGAGACCGACCGGGAGGTTGTCCTCCGGGGCCAGACCGCACGGCAGCGACATGGCCGCGTTGCCCGCGAGGTTGGTCGGGATGGTGCACAGGTCGGCCAGGTACATCGCCATCGGGTCGTCGGCGCGCTCGCCGATCGGGAAGGCGGTGGTCGGGGTGGTCGGCGAGACGATCACGTCGACCTGCTCGAAGGCCTTCTCGAAGTCGCGCGTGATGAGCGTGCGGACCTTCTGGGCGGAGCCGTAGTACGCGTCGTAGTAGCCGGAGCTGAGCGCGTACGTGCCGAGCATGATCCGGCGCTTGACCTCGGGCCCGAAGCCCTCCGCCCGGGTGAGGGAGGTGACCTCCTCTGCCGAGTGGGTGCCGTCGTCGCCCGTACGGAGCCCGTAGCGCAGCCCGTCGAAGCGGGCGAGGTTGCTGGAGCACTCGGACGGGGCGATCAGGTAGTACGCCGACAGGGCGAGGTCGAAGGACGGGCAGTCCAGCTCGACGATCTCGGCGCCCAGGTCCTTCAGCAGCGCGACGGACTCGTCGAACCGCTGGATGACACCGGCCTGGTAGCCCTCGCCGCGGAACTGCTTGACGACGCCGACGCGCATGCCCTCGACGCTGCCGTTGCGGGCGGCCTCGACGACCGGCGGGACCGGGGTGTCGATCGAGGTGGAGTCGAGCGGGTCGTGCCCGGCGATCACCTCGTGCAGCAGCGCCGCGTCCAGGACCGTACGGGCGCAGGGGCCGCCCTGGTCGAGGGAGGAGGAGAAGGCGACCATGCCGTAGCGCGAGACGGCCCCGTACGTCGGCTTCACGCCGACCGTGCCGGTGACGGCGGCGGGCTGGCGGATGGAGCCGCCGGTGTCGGTGCCGATGGCGAGGGGCGCCTGGAAGGAGGCAAGCGCGGCGGAGGAACCGCCGCCGGAGCCACCGGGGATCCGGGTGAGGTCCCAGGGGTTGCCGGTCGGCCCGTAGGCGCTGTTCTCGGTGGAGGACCCCATGGCGAACTCGTCCATGTTGGTCTTGCCGAGGATGACGACGTCGGCGGCCTTCAGCTTCTTGGTGAGGGTCGCGTCGTAGGGCGGGATCCACCCCTCGAGGATCTTCGAACCGACGGTCGTGGGAACGCCCTCGGTGGTGAAGATGTCCTTGAGCGCGAGCGGGACACCGGCGAGCGGGCCGAGCTTCTCGCCGCGCTCGCGCTTCTCGTCCACGGCACGGGCCTGGGCGAGGGCGCCCTCGCGGTCGACGTACAGGAAGGCGTGGACCTTCTCGTCGACGGCCTCGATGCGGGCCAGGTGCGCCTCGGCGACCTGGACGGCGGTGAGCTCGCCGGAGGCGATCTTCGCGGCCGTCTCGGCGGCGGTGAGCTTGATGATGGTGACGTTGTCCGTCATGGTGATCAGTCCTCCCCCAGGATCTGCGGCACCTTGAAACGCTGCTGCTCCTGGGCCGGGGCGCCGGAGAGCGCCTGCTCGGGGGTGAGCGACGGACGGACCTCGTCCGCGCGCATGACATTGGTCAGCGGGAGCGGGTGCGAGGTCGGCGGTACGTCTTGGTCGGCGACCTCGCTGACGCGGGCGACCGCGCCGATGATGTCGTCCAGCTGTCCCGCGAAGTGGTCGAGCTCTTCGGGCTTCAGCTCCAGACGCGCCAGCCGGGCGAGGTGGGCGACCTCCTCGCGCGTGATGCCAGGCATGCAGCGTTCCTCTGGGGTGAGTGAAATGTGATGTGGGGCCAATCCTAGGGGGCGGCGGCCCGTGGCCGTGAAACGGTTTGCCGGACGGCCCCGGTTCCCACGACAACACCAAAGCCACGCGCCGCGCGACGGCGGCGGTGACGGAGGACGGCGAACGACGGCCCCGCCCCACGACAAACCCCGCCCCAAGGCCGGCCTCCCGTCCCCCACGCGGTCCAGGGCGAACGCCGGCCCTCCAGTCCCCCTGCGCGGACGGGCGGCCGTAAAGCCAGTGCCCCGAGACCGCCCACAACCGCCACCCACCGCAAACACCACCACTCCCGGGCCCCCACACAGACGGACGGGCGGGGAAGGCAGTGCCCCGAGGCCACCGACAACCGTCACCCCACCGCAAACACCAACCCTCCCAGGCCCCCACACAGACGGACGGGCGGGGAAGGCAGTGACCCGAGGCCGCCGACAACCGTCACCCCACCGCAAACACCAGCCCCCCCATGCCCCCCGCACGGACAGGCGGCGGTAAAGCCAGTGCCCCGAGGCCACCGACGACCGCCACCCCCCACCGCAAACGCCAACCCCTCCGTCCCCCCGCACGGGCGGGTGGGTGGGGAAGGCAGTGACCCGAGGCCGCCGACGACCGCCGCCGCCCCACGGCAAACGCCGGCCCTCCAGCCCCCGCACGGGCGGGTGGGCGGGAAAGGGCAGGGGCTCCTCAGTCCTCCGCCGCCGCGGCCGGCAGCGCCGCCGCCGGTCGCTGCCATCCCCGGGACCCCCGCGCCCGCAGCCACGCCGTCGTCTCCTCGGGAGGCATCGCCGCGGCCACCAGCCACCCCTGCACCGCGTCGCAGCCCAGGTCCCGCAGCCGTTCCCAGGTCTCGTCGTCCTCGACGCCCTCCGCCACCACCAGCAGCCCGAGGGAATGCGCGAGATCGACCGTGCAGCGCACGATCTCCGCGTCCTCGGTGTCCACCGCCAGCCGCGCCACGAAGGAACGGTCGATCTTCAGCTCGCTGACCGGCAGCCGCCGTAGGTGCACCAGCGAGGAGTACCCGGTCCCGAAGTCGTCCAGGGACATCTTCACGCCGTGCCCGGTCAGCCCGTTCAGCGTGTCCGCCGCCCGCTGCGGGTCCTCCAGCAGGACGTGCTCCGTTATCTCCAGTTGGAGCGCTCCCGCGGGCACTCCGTGCCGGGCGAGACGCGCGGCGACGGACCCGGCGAACCCGGGCGTGTGGACGTCGCGCGGGGAGACGTTCACCGCGACCGGCACGAACAGCCCCTGCGCCCGCCACCGGGCGACCTGTCCCAGCGCCGTCTCCAGCACGTACTCCGTGAGGTGCGGCATCAGCCCGGAGGACTCGGCGATCGCTATGAACTCGTCCGGCGGTACCTTCCCCCGCTCCGGGTGCACCCACCGCACCAGCGCCTCCAGCCCCGCCACCTGACCGTCGAAGCGGACCTTCGGCTGGTAGTGCAGCTGCACCTCGTGCGCGTCCAGGGCCCGCCGCAGATCGCCCAGCAGCCCGAGCCGGTCGGGGGTGTTGGAGTCCCGCTTGGACTCGTACACCTCTACGCCCGTACGGTCCCGCTTGGCCTGGTACATCGCCACGTCGGCGCGGCGCAGCATGCCCTCCGCGTCGAGGGCGTGGTCGGGGAAGACGGCGACGCCCGCGCTGGCCTCCAGCACGAGGGTGAGCCCGTCGAGGTCGAGCGGCGAGCTGAGGGCCGCGACCAGCGCGCGGGCGACGCGGGTCGCGGAGGTCGTGGAGTCGGCGACGGGGAGCAGGACGGCGAACTCGTCCCCGCCGAGCCGCGCCACCTCGGCCCCGCGCGGAAGGGCCACCCGCAGCCGTTCGGCCGTCTGGAGGAGGAGCCGGTCACCGGCGAGGTGCCCGAGGGTGTCGTTGACAGAACGGAAGCGGTCGAGGTCGATCAGCATCAGGGCGGACCGGGCGCCGATGCGCTCGGCGTCGTCCAGGGCGGTCCAGATGCGTTCCAGCAGCCACTGCCGGTTGGGCAGTCCGGTCAGCGGGTCGCGCAGCTGTTCCTCGGCGCGGGCCCGGGCGATCCAGAGCGTGGAGTCGAGGGCGACGAGCGGTATCGCGAACAGCGGCAGCAGGATCGGTTTGGCGATGGCGACCACGCAGACCAGTGGTGCGATGCCGAGCAGCGCCACCGCGACCAGGCCCTGTCTGACGAGGGCGGTGCGGGCGACCGTGGGCAGTCCGCCGAAGCGCGGGGCGTGCAGGTACCAGAGCAGGACGCGGGTGACGGAGAGATAGGCCACGGCGACCAGGGCCACCTGGGGGCCGGTGTAGACGGTCCAGCCGTCCGGGTACCAGGGGTGTTCCACGGACGGCACCCGTCCGCACGCGGCCAGCAGCAGGGCGCCTGCGCCGATGCCGAGGATGTCCACCGCGCCGTGCAGGACGCCCTGCCGCCAGCGGTGGCGCCTGGCTATGCCGACCAGGACGACGACGGTGAGGCTGACCAGGCCGGCGGACACCCAGCCGTACAGCAGCAGGACGGCGAGGGTGAGGGCGGCGCCGGAGCCGGTGCCGCCCCACCAGCGGGCCCGGCCCAGCATGACGAGGTGGCCGACGATGACGCCGGTCAGCAGGGCCAGCGCCCAGCCGGTCGTACCGGACGGGAAGAGGGCGTGGCTGTCGGTGAAGGCGCGGTAGAAGCCGGCGCCGAGGGCGAAGGCGGCCGCGCCGACGACCGCGGCGGGCAGCGTGGGCCAGGACGGCTGCCGGTCCGGCTCGGCCCCGGGCAGTCCGGAACTCGCCGACAGTGCCGAGGGGCCGGGCAGGGCGGACGTCCCGGAGTAGACGGAGGCCGCGGGGAGGGCCAGGGCCCCGGCCGGGCCGGGAGATCCCGTCGGGCCGGACCCGCCGGGCGGCGCCGCCTGCCGGGCCGGGACGGCGGGTCCGGGCATCCCGGCGGCCGGCTGCGACGGCGGTCCGGGGGCGGGCCCGGCGGGAGGTCCGGTGGGGGCGCGGAGGTCGAAAGCGGTGCGCGGGGGGTGTGCCGGTGCGCCCGGATGTCGCCCGGAGCGCCCCACCCAGCGGCTCCCCCACCTGACGCCGGCGCTTCGGAGCCGGCGCAGCCGGGAGTCCGGGGCGGCGCTCTCGGTCGGTTCCATTCCCGTCCCTCTCACAACCGGCGGTGCCCACGCCACGCGGCCCGCTGCCCGACAACCCGGGGGCGGCACCGCGTCGGAAAACCCTTCCCACGCCCTTCGGGAGCGAGGAGGTGCGCCGACCGCAGCTGGGCACGGCAGGCGCACACCTCAACAGTAGGCCGCGGAAGGCGTCCACGGGCAGCGGACGTCGACGGTTGCCCGAATGCGCCCCGGCCACCCGTATGCATCTGGTATGCGCCGATCGGGTGGCCTTCAACCGCCGGTTCGGGCTACTCCTCGGCCGACTCCGGAGCCGCGAGGGCCACTTCGGCGGCGGCGTCGGGGCCCTGGTCGAGCAGGACGGTGAAGCCGTCCTCGTCCAGCACGGGCACCTTCAGCTGCATCGCCTTGTCGTACTTGGACCCGGGGTTGTCGCCCACGACGACGAACGAGGTCTTCTTGGAGACCGAACCGGTGACCTTCGCGCCCCGGCTCTGGAGCGCGTCCTTGGCGCCGTCGCGGGTGAAGTGTTCGAGGGTGCCGGTGACGACGACCGTGAGGCCTTCGAGGGGACGGGGGCCCTCGTCCTCGCCGGAGCGCTCGTCCTCCATACGGACACCGGCGGCCTTCCACTTGCGGATGATCTCCTGGTGCCAGTCCTCGGCGAACCACTCCTTGAGCGAGGCCGCGATGATCGAGCCCACGCCGTCGGTGGCCGCCAGCTCCTCCTCGCTCGCCTGCTCGATGCGGTCGATGGAGCGGAACTCGCGCGCGAGCGCCTCGGCGGCGACCGGGCCCACATGACGGATCGACAGCCCGGTGAGGACGCGGGCGAGCGGGCGGTCCTTGGCGGCGGCGATGTTCTCCAGCATCGCCAGCGCGTTCTTCCTGGCCTCGCCCTGCTGGTTGGCGAAGACGGTGGCGATCTTCTCCTCGCCGGTCTTCGGGTCGCGCTTGGGCAGCCCGCTGTCCTGGTCGAGGACGTACGCCTTGATGGGCAGCAGCTGCTCGATGGTGAGGTCGAACAGGTCGCCCTCGTCGGCCAGCGGCGGGTCGGCGGGTTCGAGCGGCTTGGTGAGGGCGGCCGCCGCCACGTACCCGAACTGCTCGATGTCGAGCGCCTTGCGGCCCGCGAGGTAGAACAGCCGCTCGCGCAACTGGGCCGGGCAGGTGCGGGCGTTGGGGCAGCGCAGGTCGATGTCGCCCTCCTTCATCGGCCTGAGCGGCGTACCGCACTCCGGGCACTCGGCGGGCATGACGAACTCCCGCTCGGTGCCGTCCCGCAGGTCGGCGACGGGGCCGAGGATCTCGGGGATGACGTCACCGGCCTTGCGCAGCACCACGGTGTCCCCGATGAGGACGCCCTTGGCCTTGACGACCTCCTGGTTGTGCAGGGTCGCGAACTCGACCTCGGAGCCCGCCACCGTCACCGGCTCGACCTGCGCGTACGGCGTCACCCGGCCCGTACGGCCCACGCCCACGCGGATGTTGACGAGCTTGGTGTTGACCTCCTCCGGCGCGTACTTGTACGCGATGGCCCAGCGCGGGGCGCGGGCCGTGGAGCCGAGCCGGCCCTGCAACCGGATCTCGTCGAGCTTGACGACGACCCCGTCGATCTCGTGCTCCACGGAGTGGCGGTTCTCGCCGTAGTACGCGATGAACTGCCGTACGCCGTCGAGGTCGTCGACGACCCGGTTGTGGGTGGAGGTGGGCAGGCCCCAGCCCTTGAGGAGGTCATAGGCCTCGGAGAGGCGGTCCATGCCCTCGTAGCCCTCCAGGGCGCCGATGCCGTGGACGACCATGTGCAGCGGGCGGGTGGCGGTGACGCGCGGGTCCTTCTGGCGCAGTGAACCGGCCGCCGCGTTGCGCGGGTTGGCGAAGGGCTTGTCGCCGGCCGCGACCAGCCGGGCGTTGAGCTCCTCGAAGCCCTCCATCGGGAAGTAGACCTCGCCGCGGATCTCCACGAGCGTGGGCACTCCGTCGCCCGCCAGCCGGTCGGGGATCTCCGCGATGGTGCGCACGTTGGGCGTGATGTCCTCGCCGGTGCGGCCGTCGCCGCGGGTCGCCGCGCGCGTGAGGCGGCCGTTCTCATACGTGAGGTTGACGGCGAGGCCGTCGACCTTGAGCTCGCACAGGAAGTGGTACGCGGAGGCGCCGACGTCCTTGTGGACGCGCTCGGCCCAGGCGGCCAGTTCCAGGTCGTCGAAGGCGTTGTCCAGGGAGAGCATGCGCTCCCGGTGCTGGACGGCGGTGAAGTCGGTCTCGTAGGCCCCCGCCACCTTCTGGGTCGGCGAGTCGGGCGTGCGCAGCTCGGAGTACTCCTGCTCCAGCGCCTCCAGGGCGCGCAGCAGGCGGTCGAACTCCGCGTCGCTGATGACGGGAGCGTCCTTCACGTAGTACCGGAAGCGGTGCTCCTCGATCTGCTCAGCGAGCTGCGCGTGCTGCTCCCGTGCCTCGGCGGGCACCGTCGTCTCCGCTTGCTTGTCGCCGGCCACCGTGTGGTCCTCCCGTTACTCTGGGTTGTCCGCGAGGGATCTCGCCGCCCGGACGCAGTGGGCGAGGGCCCGGCGGGCGTACGCGGGAGAGGCTCCCGCGAGTCCGCAGGCCGGTGTGAGGGTGACCGCCTCCGTGAGAAGCCCCGGTTGCAACCCCAGCCTGCGCCACAGCGTCCGTACACCCATGACGCTACTAGCAGGGTCCGACAATGCGGCGTCCGTGCCCGGCACGACACCGGCGAAGAGCCGGGTGCCGCCCTCCACCGCCTCCCCGATCGCCTCCTCGTCACGCTCGGTGAGCAGCGAGAAGTCGAAGGAGATCCCGTCGACCCCGGCCCGGCGCAGCAGGGCGAAGGGCACGTCCGGGGCGCACGAGTGGACCACGACGGGGCCGTCCCCGTGCACCCCGGCCACGTCCCGCAGGGTGGCCTCCACGAGCTGGCGGTCCACGGCGCGGTGGGTGCGGTAGCCGCTGGCGGTCCGCACCCGGCCGGTCAGGACGGAGGTGAGGGACGGTTCGTCGAGCTGGAGGACGAGGCGGGCGCCGGGGATGCGCCGGCGCAGTTCGGCGAGGTGCAGCCGCAGCCCCTCCGCGAGGGAGGCGGCCAGGTCGCGGCAGGCGCCCGGGTCGGAGAGGGCGGCCTCGCCGTTCCTGAGCTCCAGCGCGGCGGCGAGGGTCCAGGGGCCGACGGCCTGCACCTTGAGCGGGCCCTCGTAGTCCTGGGTGAACTCCTCGAGGGCGTCGAGGTCCTCGCCCAGCCAGGAGCGGGCCCGCTTGGTGTCGCGGCCCGGGTGGTCGCCGAGCCGCCAGCCGCTGGGTTCCACGCGCGCGTACAGCTCGACGAGCATCCCCGCCGTCCGGCCGATCATGTCGGCGCCGGGGCCGCGGGCCGGCAGTTCGGGCAGGAAGGGGAAGTCCTCGAAGGAGCCGGTGGCGGTTCTGGCCGCCTCCCGGGCGTCGCCGCCGGGGAGCGAGCCGACGCCGGTGGCGGGGCCGTAGGGCGAAGTTGCGTTCACGTGGGGAAGCCTACGGAAGGTCAGCGGCCCGGCCGTACCGTCAGGTCGTTGACCTCGGCGTCCCGCGGCAGGTCGAGCGCCATGAGGATCGTCGTCGCCACCGACTCGGGGTCGATCCACTCGGCGGGGTCGTACTCCTTGCCCTCCTGCTGGTGCACCTTGGCCTGCATGGGGCTGGCGGTGCGGCCGGGGTAGACGGAGGTGACGCGGACGCCGTTGCCGTGCTCCTCGCTCCGGAGGGAGTCGGCGAGGGCCTTGAGGCCGTGCTTGGAGGCGGCGTACGCGGACCAGTCGGCGCTCGCCCGCAGGCCCGCTCCGGAGTTCACGAACAGCACGTGGCCGCGCGCGGCCCGCAGCGGGGGCAGGAAGTGGCGGGTGAGTTCGGCGGGGGCGATCAGGTTGACGGTGAGCTGGTGGCGCCAGGTCTTGGGGGTGAGCTCGCCGACGGGGCCGAGGTCGACCACGCCGGCGATGTGCAGCAGCGAGTCGACCCGGTCCGGGAGCGACTGGTGGGAGAAGGCCCAGCTCAGCCGGTCGGGGTCGGCGAGGTCGCCGACGAGGGTGCGGGCGCCGGGGAACCGTGCGGCGAGTTCCTTCGCGCGGCCCGCGTCACGCGCGTGGAGCACGAGGTCGTCCCCGCGCGCGTGCAGCCGGCGGGCGACGGCCGCGCCGATACCGGAGCCCGCTCCGGTGATCACATGAGTAGCCATGCCCGCCATGCTCGCATCACGCGCCGTCAGGAGATGCCCTGGCTCTCCTCCAGGTAGGCGAGCGCCCCGACGGGCTCCTCCGCGAAGAACACCAGGTCGGTCAGGGGGCGCGGCAGGAATCCCTCGTCGTCCATGCGCCGGAACTGGGTCTTGAGTCCGTCGTAGAAGCCCGCGGTGTTCAGCAGCACGACCGGCTTGTCGGTGTGGCCGTGCTTCTTCAGCTCGAGGATCTCGGTGGCCTCGTCGAGCGTCCCCGTGCCACCGACCATCACCACCACCGCGTCGGCCTTCTCCAGCAGCAGCCTCTTGCGCTCGGCCAGGTCCTTCGCGATCACCATCTCGTCGGCGCCGGGCCGGGCCTTGGCGGCGAGGAAGGTCACCGACACCCCGCACAGCCGTCCGCCGCTCTCCTGCACCCCGTCGGCGACGACCTTCATCAGACCCGAGTCGGACCCGCCCCACACGAGGGTGTGCCCGCCCTTGCCCAGCAGTTCCGCGAACTCGCGCGCGGGTCGGGTGTACCGGTCGTCGAGATCGGCGGCGGAGAGGAAGACACAGATACGCATGCGATCACCGTACGCGGGAAGAACCGGGGGCCCGCGAGCGCTTCTCCCACATGACCCAAGGACACACGATCACGATCGAGCGAGACACCCGGCGCATCAGGGCGGTCCACGACGGCCGGGTGCTCGCCGAGACCGACCGGGCCCTCGCCCTGCGCGAGACGGGCTGTCCGGTGCGGTACTACATCCCCGAGGCCGATGTGCGCATGGACCTGCTGACGCCGTCCGAGACCCACACCTACTGCCCCTTCAAGGGCACGGCGTCGTACTGGTCCCTGCCGGACGCGTCCGACCTGGTGTGGGCGTACCCCGACCCGAAGCCCGACGTCGCCGAGATCGCGAACCACCTGTGCTTCTACGAAGTCGAGGTGTCGTAGGCCGATGACCGCCCCGTCGTGCGGCAGTCTGCTCTGGCATGGACAAGAAGACCATTTCGCGCGACGGAACCGAACTCGCGTACACCCGGGCCGGACAGGGTCCCGCGGTCATCCTGGTGAGCGGGGCGATGTCCACGGGCGGCACCGTGGCGCCCCTGGGCGGGCTGCTCGCGGGCCGCTGCACGGTCCTGACGTATGACCGGCGGGGGCGCGGCGCCAGCGGTGACACGGCGCCCTACGCGGTGGAACGCGAGGTGGAGGACCTGGCGGCGCTGATCGAGGTGGCGGGCGGCGAGGCCTGTCTGTACGGCGCCTCCTCGGGCGGGGCGCTGGCGCTGCGGGCGGCGGCGAGCGGGCTGCCGGTGCCGCGGGTGGCCGTCTACGAGACGCCGTACGCCGTCGACGAGGAGGCGGTACGCGGACGCGCCACGTACACCGAGCGGCTCACCGAGGCCCTCGACCGGGGGCGGCGCGGGGACGCGGTGGAGCTGTTCCTGCGGCTGACGGGGCTGGCCGAGGAGATGATCCAGCGGGCCCGCCAGTCGCCCATGTGGGCCGGCATGGAGGCGATCGCGCCGACCCTCGCCTACGACGACGCGGTGATGGCCGGCGGCCGGGTCCCGGAGGCTCTGCTGGCCGCCCTCGGTGCGCCGGTGCTCGCGGTGGCCGGCGGCGACAGCCCGCTCTGGCTGCGGGAGGCCACGCGCGCGGTGGCGGAGGCGGCGCCGCACGGGACGTACCGCCTGCTGGAGGGGCAGACGCACGTGGTGGACCCGAACGTGCTGGCGCCGGTGCTGGCGGAGTTCTTCGCCGCGTAGGGGCGGCCGGCGCGGGCCGGTCAGACCACCCCGGCCGTGGTCGCCCGGACCGTCGTCGCGATCGTCGCCGAGCCCACCACGCGCGTGCCGTCGTAGAGGACGATCGCCTGGCCGGGTGCCACCCCGCGGACCGGCTCGGCGAACGTCACCCGCAGCTCGCCGTCCACGCACTCCGCGCTCACCTCGGTCTCGCCGCCGTGGGCCCGCAGCTGGGCGGTGTAGGTGCCGGGGCCGGTGGGGGCCGCACCGCACCAGCGCGGCCTGATCGCCGTCAGGCCGCTCACGTCGAGGGCGGCGGCCGGGCCGACCGTCACGGTGTTGTTCACCGGGGAGATGTCGAGGACGTAGCGGGGCTTGCCGTCGGGGGCGGGGGTGCCGATGCGCAGTCCCTTGCGCTGGCCGATGGTGAAGCCGTAGGCGCCTTCGTGGGTGCCGATCTTCGTGCCCGACTCGTCGACGATGTCGCCCTCGGAGCGGCCGAGGCGGTTCGCGAGGAAGCCCTGGGTGTCGCCGTCGGCGATGAAGCAGATGTCGTGGGAGTCGGGCTTCTTGGCGACCGCGAGGCCCCGGCGCTCGGCCTCCGCGCGGATCTCGTCCTTGGTGGTGAGGGTGTCGCCGAGCGGGAACAGCGCGTGGGCGAGCTGCCTGTCGTCCAGGACGCCGAGGACGTACGACTGGTCCTTGGCCATGTCGGAGGCGCGGTGCAGTTCGCGGGTGCCGTCCTCCCGCTCGATCACCTTCGCGTAGTGGCCGGTGCAGACGGCGTCGAAGCCGAGGGCGAGCGCCTTGTCGAGGAGCGCCGCGAACTTGATCTTCTCGTTGCAGCGCAGGCAGGGGTTGGGGGTGCGGCCGGCCTCGTACTCGGCGACGAAGTCCTCGACGACGTCCTCGCGGAAGCGGTCGGCGAGGTCCCAGACGTAGAACGGGATGCCGATGACGTCGGCGGCGCGGCGGGCGTCGCGGGAGTCCTCGATGGTGCAGCAGCCGCGCGCGCCCGTGCGGAAGGACTGCGGGTTCGCCGAGAGCGCGAGGTGGACACCGGTGACGTCGTGGCCGGCTTCCGCGGCGCGGGCGGCGGCGACGGCGGAGTCCACCCCGCCGGACATGGCGGCGAGTACGCGGAGGGGGCGGGGGCGCTGCGAGGTCTCAGTCATAACCACTCCAGGGTACGGGGCGACGGGAACCGGGGCCCGCGCATATCCGTTGACGATCACGACGGGCGAGAAAGGGCGGACGATGGGAGTGAGAGGGAGCGACACCGACCGGCGGATCGGGCGGCGGGCGCTGCTGATCGGCGGGGCGGTGGCCGCCGTGGGGTCGGCGGTGCTGGCGCGCGAGGAGCTGACGGAGCTGTACTGGCGGCTGCCGGGGGTGCGCAAGCCGCGGGTGGAGGGTGCGGTGGACTTCGGGGGCGCGCGCTGGGTGCAGGCCTCGGAGGCCAACTTCCGCTGGGCGGACCGGCCGGACGACTACCGGGTCGACATGGTCGTCGTCCATGTCACACAGGGCGATCTGGCGAGCGCGGTGCAGGCGTTCGAGGACCCGGGGCACCGGGCGGCGGCGCACTACATCGTGGGTAAGGACGGCAGCGTCACCCAGATGATCCGGGAGCTGGACGTGGCGTACCACGCGGGCAACCGCGCGTACAACGAGCGCAGTGTCGGCATCGAGCACGAGGGGTTCGTGGACCGGCCGGAGGACTTCACCGACGCGATGTACGAGGCGTCCGCGCGGCTGACCGCCCGGATCTGCGCACGGTACGGCATCCCCGTCGACCGGGAGCACATCATCGGGCATGTGGAGGTGCCGGGGACGGACCACACCGACCCCGGTGAGCACTGGGACTGGGACCGGTACCTGAAGCTCGTCCGAACGGCGCGCACCGCTTCCCTCTGACGCCGGGCCCGGCCCTGGGAACGCGTCGACCCCGGGTGTCGGCACCGGACCGCGCCGGACGGGTTACGTCAGCCCCGCCGCCCGGGCCCGTTCCACCACCGGGCCGATGGCCTTGGCGAGCGCCTCCACGTCCGCCTCGGTGCTGGTGTGCCCGAGGGAGAACCGCAGGGTGCCGCGGGCCAGGTCGGGGTCGGTGCCGGTGGCGAGGAGCACATGGCTGGGCTGGGCGACGCCGGCCGTGCAGGCGGAGCCGGTGGAGCACTCGATGCCCTGGGCGTCGAGCAGCAGGAGCAGGGAGTCGCCCTCGCAGCCCGGGAAGGTGAAGTGCGCGTTGGCCGGCAGCCGGCCGTCCGGCGCCGGGTCGCCGCCGAGGATCGCGTCCGGCACGGCCGTACGGACCGCGGCGACCAGGGAGTCGCGCAGGGCACCGATCTCACGGGCGAACCACTCGCGCTGTTCGGCGGCGAGGCGGCCGGCGACGGCGAAGGAGGCGACGGCGGGGACGTCGAGGGTGCCGGAGCGCACATGCCGCTCCTGGCCCCCGCCGTGCAGGACGGGGACGGGGGTGTGCTCACGGCCGAGGAGCAGGGCGCCGATGCCGTACGGGCCGCCGATCTTGTGGCCGGAGACCGTCATCGCGGCGAGGCCGGAGGCGGCGAAGTCGACCGGCACCTGGCCGAGGGCCTGGACGGCGTCGGCGTGCAGCGGGACACCGAACTCGGCGGCCGCGTCGGCGAGTTCACGGACCGGCATGACCGTGCCGATCTCGTTGTTCGCCCACATCACGGTGGCGAGGGCGACGTCGTCGGGGTCGCGGGCGATGGCCTCGCGCAGGGCGTCGGGGTGGACCCGGCCGTAGGTGTCGACGGGGAGGTACTCGATCCGGGCGCCCTCGTGCTCGCCGAGCCAGTGCACGGCGTCGAGGACCGCGTGGTGCTCGACGGGACTGGCCAGCACCCGGGTGCGGGCCGGGTCGGCGTCGCGGCGGGACCAGTACAGGCCCTTGACGGCGAGGTTGTCGGCCTCGGTGCCGCCGGAGGTGAACACGACCTCGCTGGGGCGGGCGCCGAGCGCCTCCGCGAGGGTCTCGCGGGCCTCCTCGACCGTCCGTCTCGCCCGACGGCCGGATGCGTGGAGGGAGGAGGCATTGCCGGTCATGCTCAGGTGCGCGCTGAGTGCCTCGACCGCCTCGGGGAGCATCGGGGTGGTCGCGGCGTGGTCGAGGTATGCCATGGTGGCCACGATTCTACGGGGCGCCGTGGACGGACCTCGTGCCCAGGTCGGCCGAGGGTCCGGCCGAGCGGAGGCGGCGCTAGAAGCCCCAGGACACCGACGCGTCCGCCTGCATGAACGCGAGCAGGAGCAGCAGGTCGGCGACGCCGAGCGTGAGGCCCAGCCAGGCCCGGCCGGGGCGGGCGGTGCCGCGGACCAGGGCCACCGAGGCGAGGACGATGGCGAGCGGGCCGAGGAAGAGGTTCAGGACCAGCAGGCCCAGCAGACCGAGGACGAAGGAGGCGACGGCCATGCCGTCGGTGTCGCGGACGCCGGCGCCACGGGTGGCGCGGGCGGGGGCCGGTGCGGTGAGGCGCATGTCGGTTCAGCTCCTGGGGGACGGTGCCGGGTCAGCGGGTCGAGGCGCGGCGGCGGGCGTGCCGCTCGCGCAGTGCGAAGACGCCGAGCCAGACGGCGATCACGGCGGCGACGGCGAGCGAGAAGTCGAGCGGCGCGTGGGCCACGGTGCCCATGACGACACCGAGCAGCAGCAGGGCGGCCACGAGGAACAGCATGGGATCGGATCCCCCTCCGTGAAGTCCGGGTGAACTTTTCGGTGAACAGTTGTGGTTACACTTGTTCACTGACTTTGAGTCTAGCGCGCCCCGCGGCTTTTCAATTCCGGAGAACAGTTGTTAACTGGATGACATGAGTCACACCCTCGGCATCCGGCAGGCCCAGAAGCAGAAGACCCGGCAGGCGCTCCTGGACGCGGCGCTCGCGCTGCTGGAGGAGCAGAGCCTGAGCAGCCTGGGCCTGCGCGAGGTCACCCGTGCCGTCGGGGTCGCCCCCACCGCGTTCTACCGGCACTTCCGCTCCACCGCGGATCTCGGCGTCGCCCTGGTCGAGGAGGCGCTGGGCAGTCTGCACCCGATGATCCGCCGGACCGTGGCGGGCGCGGAGTCGAGCGACGAGCGCATCACCCGCGCCGTGGAGCTGATAGAGAGTCATGTGACCGCGTACCCGGCCCACGTCCGCTTCATCGCCCGGGAGCGCCACGGCGGAGTCCAGCCGGTGCGCAAGGCGATCCGGGAGCAACTGGGCCGGTTCGTCGAGGAGGTGCGGGACGAGCTGGCCAAGGACCCCGGGGCGAAGGGCTGGAGCGACGAGGACCTGCTGATGCTGTCGCACCTCTACGTCGACCAGATGCTCATCACCGCCTCGCTCTTCCTGGAGGCCCTGGAGGCGGAACCGGAGGAACGGGAGCAGGTCGCCCTGCGCGCGACCCGGCAGATGCGGCTCATCGGCATCGGCCGCCACCACTGGCTCGACTGAGCCCCGCGGACGTACGGCAGCGGCGGCGCACCAGGGACACCGGGGTGCGCCGCCGCTGTCGCACGTCAGCCCTGCTGCTGACCCTGCCCGCCGCCCTGCCGACCGCCGCCGGGGCCGCCGCAGCCGCCGCCCTGACCGCCGCCGGGCGCGCCGCTCGGCATCCCGGAGGGGACACCGGTGGGCGTACCGGTCGGGGTGCCCGTGGGCCCTCCGGAGGGGGCGCCGGACGGGGCACCCGAGGGAGCGCCGCCCGGAGCGGCCCCGGACGGGGCCTGGCAGTTCCGGCTCCGGCCGGAACCGCCGCTTGAGGACGAGGAGTCGCCGGAGCCGCAGGCGACCAGCGCGAGGGGCGAGAGCGCCAACAGGGCCACCGCCGGGACGAGACGCACACGCTTCATGAGAGACAGCTCCAAGCACGATGAGGGAGTCCTGAGATGCGGGCACTCAACCAACGGCGGCTGAGGCTTCCTTGGGCTCGCTCTGTCCGCTGCCTGTCAATGAGGTCAAGCGGACCTCAAGACGCCGTGCCGACCTGCGTGTTCACCGGGGGTGTCCCCTCAGTGGGCCGGTACAGCTCCGTGACAGAAGCCGCGGCCGCACGCAGTTCCTCCCGCACCTGGGGTGGCGCGAGAACCTCCACCCGGTCGGCGAACGCGAGGAGTTGGCGGGCCGCGGGGACGGACGGGTACGACAGCCGCGCGGTCACCCAGTCGCCGCCGCGGCTGTCGCCCTCGGGGAGTTCGACGAGTGCCGGGGCGTTCATGCGCAGGAACATGTCGAGCCGGTCGCGCCGGACCCGGACGGTGACGTCGACGCCGACGGGGCGCTCCTCCACCTGACGGCGCAACACCTCCCAGGCCTCGGCGAGTTCGACGCCCGGCCGCCGCCGTACGGGGTCGTCGAGCACGGTCGCCGAGCGCACCCGGTCGGCACGGAACAGCCGGGGTCTGCCGCGCCGGTCGGCGACGAGGTACCAGACGCCCGCCTTGGCGACGAGGCCGTAGGGGTCGACGGTGTGAGTGGTGGGCTCCGGGTCGCCGCTGTGGCGGTAGCGCAGCCGCAGTCGCCGGTCGGTGAAGACGGCGTCCTGGAGGGTGTCGAGGTCGACGGCCGGCTGGGGGCCGCCCTTCCAGCGGGTGGCGTCGACCAGGATGCGGCGGCTGGTCACCTCGGCGGCGGGGCGGTGCGGGGCGGGCAGCGCGGCCATGACCTTGCGCAGCGCGGAGCCGAGGGCCGCGTCCAGGCCGAGGGCGGCGTGCGCGCCCTCGGCGGCCAGGATGAACAGGGCCCGGGACTCGTCGGCGGTCAGGCCGGTGACGTCCGTGCGGAACCCGGGGAGCAGTGCGATGCCGCCGTGGCGGCCGCGTTCGGCGTAGACGGGGACGCCGGAGGCGGACAGGGCCTCGATGTCCCGGTAGATCGTGCGCACCGACACCTCGAGGCGTTCGGCGAGTTCGGGGGCGGGGACCCGGCCGCGGGTCTGCAGGAGCAGCAGGATCGACAGGAGACGGTCGGACTTCACGGCCCCAGGTTCCCCCGTGCGGGGCGGCCGGACAAATGCTGACGGCGGATGTCAGGTTATGGGGCCAGCATGCGTGCCGTGTCCACCCCGGAACCGAAGGAAAGGCTCGTACCCATGAACCCGACCGACCCGCGCCCCGTCTACAGCCGCGCGACCGAGCAGGCCGCCGCGCTGATCCGGACGGTGCGGCCCGAGCAACTCGACGGGCCGACCCCGTGCGCCGAGTTCGACGTACGGACGCTGCTGAGCCACATCGTCGGCGGCACCCGGCGGATCGCGATCGTCGGCGAGGGCGGCGACGGCCTCGCCGAGCCGTCGTTCGCCGAGGGCGTCGCGGACGACGGCTGGGCGGAAGCCTACGACGCGGTCGGGTCCCGGGCCGTCAAGGCCTGGGAGAGCGAGGACCGGATGGCGGCGCCGGTGCGGGTGCCGTGGGGCGAGGTCCCCGGCCATGCGGCCCTGGCCGGGTACGTCATGGAGATCGTGACCCACACCTGGGACCTAGGCGAGTCCCTCGGCCACCCCGTCGCCCTCGACCCGGAGCTCGCCGAGTTCGCCCTCGCGGCCGGCCACCTCAACCTGCCCGACCCCGAGCGCGACAGCCGCACCCCCTTCGGCTCGGCCCGCCCGGTCCCCGAGGGGGCGGACGCCTACACCCGTCTGGCGGCCTGGCTGGGCCGAAAGCCGCTCGGCTAGATCTTCGACGCCGGCCAGCCCTTCGGCGACGTCGTCGAGTCCTTCGGCGACATCGAGCCCCTCGGCGCCGTCAAGCCCGTCGGCGCCATCAGGCCCCTCGGCGCCGTCAGGCCCGTCGGCGCCATCAGGCCCCTCGGCGCCGTCAGGCCAGTCGGGCGCGGGCCAGTTGGCGGGACTGGGCCACCAGGCGGTCGGTGCTGTCCCAGACCTCCGCGTCCTCCTCCAGGAAGCCGCCCGCGAGGTTGCGGGTGGTGAGGGAGACGCGCAGCGGGCCGGGAGCCGGGCGGCTGCGGACGTGGACGGTGAGTTCGACCGTGGGGACCCAGCCGCTCAGACCGATCTCGAAGGCGGTCGGCGGGAGGGCGTCGACGGCGAGGAGGAGGGAGAGCGGGTCCGGGTCGCGGCCGTCCTTGAGGCCGAACCAGGCCCGCATCTCGCCCTTGCCGGAGGGCGCCCCGAGGGCCCACCCCAGGGTGGAGGGGTCGAGCTTGAGCATCAGGCGCTCGGTGATCGCGGAGCCGCCGTCCACGGGGGCCGGTCCGTCCTCGGGGCCGAAGCACTGGTCGAGCGGCGGGAACACCGGCGGCTCGGCCGTCGTACGGACGTCGTCCGGCAGGGAGTCCAGGTCGCCGTAGGAGGCGAGGACGCGGATCCGCTCGACCTCGGTGCCGGTCTCGTCGTACTGCACGAGCGAGGCCTGGCCGGTCGACAGGGTGCGGCCGGTGCGGACCACCTCCGTGCGGACGACCGCCGGGCCCGGCCGGGAGGCGGTGAGGTAGTGGGCCGAGATGGTGAACGGGTCGCGGTGCGGCAGGGCGTCCGCGAGGGCACGGCCGAGGACGGCGAGCAGGTATCCGCCGTTGACGGCGTTGATGATCGTCCAGCCGGCGGAGAGGTCGATGTCGTAGACGCCCGGGGCGCGCCGGGTCAGCGCGGTGTCGCGGTCGAACTCGCTGTCGCCGATGGTCGCCCGCTCGGCCGCCGCGGTAACTGCTTCTCGCATGAGCGAACCGTACAACAGGTAATTACTAAGCAGTAGCTTTTTGGGAAAGTGAGACCCGGGCAATTTCTCGGTAAGTGTCCGTACTCCTCCATCAACCCCGGGCCCCGGCATCCGCTCTATGGGGACATGAGCCTCACCGGTACTGCGTTCCTCTACACCCTGATCGTGCTGGCCGTCGTCGCCGTCGCGCTCCCCCTCCTCCTGTGGTCGCGGATCGGCGGACCGAGATTCCTGCGGGGCGCGGCACGGATGCTGATGCTGGTGTTCGCGCAGGGGACGGCCGTGGCACTGGTCTTCGTCCTGGTCAACAACGCCAACAACCTCTACGACAACTGGTCCGACCTGCTCGGCACGAGCAACCATGTGCAGCAGGCCGCCGACCTCGGCGCCGACGGCACGGGCGGCATCTCGCTGAAGCGGCTGCCGAGGGTCAGACAGCGGTTCACCCAGGCCCAGGGGCCCGGGATGCACCAGGCCGGCGGCGTCAGCGTCACCCAGCTCCGGGGCCGGGTCTCCGGGGTCGACGCCGAGGTCTACGTCTGGTTGCCCCCGCAGTACCACGAGGCCGCCTACGCCCACCACCGGTTCCCCGTCGTGGAGCTGCTGCCGGGCTACCCCGGCTCCCCGAAGTCCTGGTTCGGTTCGCTGCGCGCCACCGCCCAGCTGGAACCGCTGATGCGCCAGGGCAAGGTCGCGCCGTTCATCCTGGTGGCGCCGCGCACCACCCTGCTGCCCGGCGTGGACACCGGCTGCGCCAACGTGCCCGGCACGGTGAACGCCGACACCTGGCTGAGCATCGACGTGCCCCGCATGGTCATGGACAACTTCCGGGCCCAGCCCGCGCCCACGGGCTGGGCGGTCGCCGGGTACTCGGCCGGGGCGCACTGCGCCGTCAAGCTGGCCGTCGCCCACCCCGACCGCTACCGGGCGGCGGTGAGCCTGTCCGGCTACAACGACCCGATCGGGGAGCGGGACTCCCTGACCGCCCAGGACCCGGCCCTGCGCCGCGCCACCAACCCCTATCTGATGCTCGCCCGCGCGGCCGCCCCGCCGGCCGTGGCGCTCTACCTCTCCGGGCAGCCGGGCGACGGCTACGAGGCCGCGCTCGCGCTCCAGAAGGAGGCGAAGGCCCCGACGGCCGTGCACGTGGTGTACATCCCGCGGAGCGCGGGCGGGCACACCATGGCGCTGTGGCGGCCGCAGGTGGTGCCGGCGTTCCGCTGGCTGAGCACCCAGCTCGACCAGCACCGGATCAGCGCCCGGCAGGCCAGGACGGGCACGGGGGACACGGGGTCTACTCCTCCCGTACGGTCGACCGGCGGTTCCACGCGCGAGGCGCTCGCCAGTGGAACCGCATCGCGAGCAGCCTCAGGACGAAAGCGGTAGCGGCCGCGAAGCCGCTGGCCAGCGGGGTGAGCGCGGCGTAGCGGATGCAGATCACCACCAGGGTGGCGCCGACGATCGCCGGGACCGCGTACAGGTCCCGGTCCCAGCGCAGCAGCGACGGCACCTCGTTGGCCAGCACGTCCCGCAGCACACCGCCGCCGACGGCCGTGGTGAGGCCGAGGGCGGCGGACGCGGTCAGACCGAGGCCGTGGTCGTACGCCTTCGTCGTGCCGGTGACGCAGAACAGGCCGAGGCCCGCCGCGTCGAAGACGTTCACGGCCGACTGGATCCGCTCCACCTGCGGGTGGAGGAAGATCACCAGCAGGGCGGCGAAGAGCGGGGTCAGGAAGTACCCCAGGTCCGTGAAGGCGGCCGGGGGCACCGCGCCGATGATCACGTCCCGGATCAGCCCTCCGCCCAGCGCGGTGGCCTCGGCGAGCACGGCGATGCCGAACACGTCGAAGTTCTTGCGCACGGCCAGCAGCGCGCCGGAGATGGCGAACACGAAGATGCCGGCCAGATCGAGCGTGTGCTGGACGGAGGGGCTGAATATTTGCTGGAACACCTTTACATTGTCACCCGAGCCACGGGGTGGACCTTACAAAGCCAGGCAGTACGGCATCAGAGGGCGGGTTTTCCTGTGGTGAACAGCCAGGTCTGGAAGAGGTCGTCCAGCTGCTGCCCGGAGATCTTCTCGGCGAGGCGGACGAAGTCGCCGGTGTCCGCGTTGCCGTACCGGTGCAGTTCCGTCCAGGCGGGGAGCAGCCGGAAGAACGCGGTGTCGCCGATGCGCTCGCGCAGGACCTGGAGGGTCATCGCGCCGCGCTGGTACACGGCCGAGGCGAACATCGTGTCGCGCTGCGGGTCGCCGACGGTGATCCGCCAGAAGGAGGAGTCGGCGGGGCGGGCGTTGTATCCGGCGAGGAAGGAGTCGTGCGCCGAGCGGGTGCCCAAGTGCTCGGCCCACAGCCACTGGGCGTAGGTGGCGAAGCCCTCGTTCAGCCAGATGTCCTTCCAGTGCGCCACCGACACCGAGTCGCCGAACCACTGGTGGGCGAGCTCGTGCACGATCGTCGACTCGCTGCGCACCGCCGAGTACACCGGCTTCGACTGCACCTCCAGGGAGAACCCGGCCTGCGGCATGTCGTCCACGATCGCGCCGGTCTCCTCGAACGGGTACGGCCCGAAGACCTGCGACCAGTAGTCGGTGGCCGCGGCCGTCACGGCGTACACGTCGACGTTGTTGCTGTTCGCCAGCACCGGGTCGATGGCGACGTAGATCGGGGTGCCCCCGGGGGTCGTCCCGGTCCGCACGTCGAACTTCCCGATCGTGGCGGTCGCGAGATAGGTCGCCATGGGCCTGGTCTCGCGCCAGTGGGTGTACGTCGAGGTGCCCTTGTCGTACGTCGAGACCAGCCGGCCGTTGGAGACGCCGGTCAGGCCCTTGGGCGCCTTGATCCGGATGTCGTAGGTGGCCTTGTCCGAGGGGTGGTCGCTGGACGGGAACCAGGTGGAGGCGGCGTTGGGCTCACACGCGACGAACACACCGTCGTCGGTCTTCATCCAGCCGTAGTCCGAGCCGAACACGATGGGGCCGCCGAGCGGTTCGGGGACGCCGCCGTAGGTGACGGTGACCTCGAACGTGCCGCCCTTGCGGAGGGGTCCGCGCGGGGTGATCCGGATCTCGTCGCCGTCGCGGGTGAACTGCGCCCGTCTGCCGTTCACCTCGACCCGGGTGACCTCCAGCCGCTGGAGGTCCAGGTCGAAGGAGGAGAGGTTCCGGGTGGCGCGGGCGGTGATCGTCGTACGGCCGTCGAGGCGGTCGGTGGCGGGATCGTAGGCGACGGAGAGGTCGTAGTGGCGGGCGTCGAAGCCGCCGTTGCCGAGCTGCGGGAAGTAGCTGTCGCCGATGCCGTCGGCGCCCGGGGCGGGGGCGGAGGAGGCCGCGATGACGAGAAAAGAGGCCGCCGCGGTCGCGAGGGCCCCTAAACGTGCCGAACGGGAGAGTGCCATGGGTCGTCCCTTCGAGCGTGTGCCGATCAGTCGGACACGGAGGACTCTGGCCTCTCCCGTTCAGGCATGTGCATGACTTTGCCAACTCGTCATGCGCTACTTGTCGGTTGACTCCTGGCTCTCGGTTTCGGTGACCCGAGGGGCCGGGGAGTCAGCGGGGGTCGCCAGCTCCGCGGGGGGCGCGGGGGTCGCGGGGGTGTCACTGGCCCCGGGGGCCTCCGCGGTCTCGGCGGCCTCCGCGGTCTGCGCGGTCTCGGAGACCTCGGTAGCCGCAGGGGTCTCGGAGACCTCAGAGGTCTCCGAGGCTTCGGAGGCCTCGGCTGCCGCAGGTGCCTCGACAGCCTCAGCGGTCTCACCGGCCTCGGCAGGCTCGCCGGCCTCAGAGGTCTCGGAGGCCTCCACAGCCGCGGATACCTCGACAGCCTCAGCGGTCTCGCCGGCCTCGGCAGGCTCGCTGGCCTCAGCCGTCTCCACCGCTTCCGCCGTCTCGATGCCCTCAGGGATCCGGGGGATCTCGGGAGCCTCGGTGGCCTTGGAGAGGTCCGGCGCCTCGGTGGCCTCGGCGACCTCAGGGGTCCCAGAGCCCTCGGGAGACTCGGCGATCTCAGCCGCCTCAGCGGCACCGTCGGGCGCCTCAGCAGCCTCATCCGCCTTGCCAGCCTCGGGGGCCTCAGCAGCCTCAGCCGCCTTAGAAACCTCAGCAGCCTCGGTCGCCGCGGCCTCGGCCACCTCCGCCGCCACCGCTGCCGAGGTCTCCGCCGACTCGGCGAGAACCTCGTCGGCCACCAGCTCCGCCGCCTCCTTCGCGACCGTCAGCAGAACGGTGTCCTGCGGCGCCTGGTCGGCGAAGTTCTCCGGGTGGTGGCAGGCGACCTGCTGACCGGGGCGCAGCTCCAGCAGCGGCGGCTCGGTGGTCTTGCAGATCTGCGTCGCCTTCCAGCACCGCGTGTGGAAGCGGCAGCCGCTCGGCGGCGAGATCGGCGAGGGCACGTCGCCCTTGAGCAGGATCCGCTCGCTCTTGGCGTTCCTGCGCCGGGGGTCCGGGATCGGCACCGCCGACATCAGCGCCTTGGTGTACGGGTGCATCGGCGTCTTGTAGAGCAGGTCGCGGTCGGCCAGCTCCACGATCTTGCCGAGGTACATCACCGCGATCCGGTCCGAGACGTGCCGGACGACCGACAGGTCGTGCGCGATGATCACGTACGTGAGGCCCAGCTCCTGCTGGAGGTCGTCCAGCAGGTTCACCACCTGCGCCTGGATGGAGACGTCCAGCGCGGACACCGGCTCGTCGGCTACGACCAGCTTCGGGTTCAGGGCGAGCGCCCGCGCGATGCCGATGCGCTGGCGCTGGCCGCCGGAGAACTCGTGCGGGTACCGGTTGTAGTGCTCGGGGTTGAGACCCACGACCGACAGCAGCCGCTGCACTTCCTTCTTGATGCCGCCCTCGGGCGTCACGCCCTGGAGCTTGAAGGGAGCGCCGACGATCGTGCCGATGGTGTGGCGCGGGTTCAGCGAGGAGTACGGGTCCTGGAAGATCATCTGCACGTCGCGGCGCAGCGGACGCATCCCGCCCACGCCGAGGTGTGTGATGTCCTTGCCCTCGAACTCGACCTTGCCGCCGGTCGGTTCGAGGAGCCGGGTGATCAGCCGGCCCATCGTCGACTTGCCGCAGCCGGACTCGCCGACCACACCGAGGGTTTCGCCGGAGCGGACCTCGAAGTCCAGGCCGTCGACCGCGTGCACCGCCCCGACCTGCCTCTGGAGCAGGCCCTTCTTGATCGGGAAGTGCTTCTGCAGCCCGGTGACCTTCAGCAGCACCTCGCCGTCGGTACGACGGCTCTCGCCGGCCTGCGCGGGAATCTTCACCGCTTTCTCGTCACTCACAGCTTCGGCGCAATCTCTTCGGTCCAGATCCGCTCCCGCTGCTCCTTGCCCAGGTGGCAGGCCGCCCAGTGCCGGCTGCCGACCTCGGCGAGCTCGGGCCGGACGGTGCGGGTGACGTTGTCCTTCGGGAGGTCCGCGTACGGGCAGCGCGGGTTGAAGGCGCAGCCGGACGGGACGTTGATCAGGGAGGGCGGGGAGCCCTTGACCGGGATCAGGCGCTCCTGCTGGTCGCGGTCCAGCCGCGGCATCGAGCCCAGCAGACCCCAGGTGTAGGGGTGGCGGGGCTGGTAGAACACCTCTTCGGCCGGTCCGCGCTCGACGCAGCGGCCGCCGTACATCACCAGCAGGTCGTCGGCGAGTTCCGCGACGACGCCCAGGTCGTGGGTGATGACGATGACCGCGGAGCCGAACTCCTTCTGCAGGTCCCGGATGAGGTCCAGGATCTGCGCCTGGACGGTCACGTCCAGGGCGGTCGTCGGCTCGTCCGCGATGAGCAGCTCGGGGTTGTTGACCAGCGACATCGCGATCATCGCGCGCTGGCGCATACCGCCGGAGAACTCGTGCGGGTAGTTGTCGACGCGCTTGTCGGGCTGCGGGATGCCGACCCGGTCGAGCATCTCGATCGCACGACGGCGCGCGGTCTTCTTGTCGACGTCGTGGTGGATCCGGTACGCCTCCACGATCTGCTGGCCGATCGTGTAGTACGGGTGGAGCGCGGACAGCGGATCCTGGAAGATCATCGCCATCTCGCGGCCGCGCAGCTTGCGGACGTGGTCCGGGTCGGCGCCGAGCAGTTCGGTGCCGTTGAGCCAGATCTCCCCGGAGATCTGCGCCTTGCGCTTGCCGTACTGGCCGGCGGTGTGCAGGCCCATGATCCCGAGCGAGGTCACGGACTTGCCGGAACCGGACTCGCCGACGATCCCGAGGGTCTTGCCCTTCTCCAGCTGGAAGCTGAGCCCGTCGACGGACTTGACCAGGCCGTCGTCGGTGGGGAAGTGCACCTTCAGGTCGCGTACTTCGAGGAAGGCGGAGGGGGCCGGGGAGGCCGAGGTGGGCTCGTTCACGGCCGCTGCGCTCTTGCTGAGTTCGGTCACGTGAGCCTCACTCGGGGGTCGATCACGGCGTACAGGATGTCCACCACCAGGTTGGCGAAGAGGACCGCCAGCGAGGTGATCAGGGTGACGCCCACGATGATGGGCAGGTCCTGGTTGCGGATGGCATCGAGCACGGCCCGGCCGAGACCGGGCAGGTTGAACGTGGACTCGGTGAGGATCGCGCCGCCGATGAGGGCGCCGAGGTCCATGCCGAGCATGGTGAGGATCGGGGTCATCGTCGAGCGCATGGCGTGCTTGCCGATGACGGTCTGCTCCTTGAGACCCTTCGCGCGGGCGGTGCGGATGTAGTCCTCACCGAGGATCTCCAGCATGGTGGCGCGGGTGATCCGGGCGTACATCGCCGCGTACAGGAACGCGAGGGTGATCCAGGGCAGGATCATGGCGCCGAGCCAGCCGGTGAAGCTGTCCTCCAGCGGCACGTACTGGGCGTCGATCCAGTGCAGCCCGAACGCGAAGATCGCGAGGCTCAGCATGCCGGTGAAGTAGATGGGCAGGGAGACGCCCGCGAGGGCGACGACCATCGCGCCGCGGTCCCACAGGGTGCCCCGCTTGAGCGCGGAGAGCACACCCGCGGCGACACCGAAGACCAGCCACAGGACGGCGGCACCGAGCGCCAGCCCCAGGGTCACCGGGAAGCGGTCGGTGAGCACCGGCCAGACGGCCTGCTCGCTGCGGAAGGAGTAGCCGAAGCACGGCGCGGCGCAGTGAATGGTGTCCCCGCCGCCCGAGTAGGTCCGGCCGACGAAGATGCCCTTGAAGAACTCCCAGACCTGCGCGTAGATCGGGGTGTCCAGGCCCAGCTTCTGCCGCACGCCCTCGACGGCGGCCGGGTCGGCCTGCTTGCCCACGAAGCTCGTGGCGATGTCCACGCCCGCCCACTTGGGGACGAGGAAGAAGATGCCGAAGACCACCATGATGATGACCACGAGCATCACTGCGGCGGCGAACAGCCGCCTGATGAGGTAAGCGAGCACAGCTCTCGGCCCGCCGCGGACCGCGGGCCACCGGAGGTCGTCCGGTGGCCCGCGATCACGCCGCGCCGGCCTTCACCTGCCTTTCGTGCCGTTCGGCGGGTGGCCGGGTTACTTCTTGGGGTTCTTCAGACCGAGGTTCACGAAGTCGTACATACCGCTGTAGTTGTCGGTCGTGTAGACGTTCGCGAGGTTGTCCGAGCGCCAGTTGATGAACTTCTCGAAGACGAAGGGCAGGTAGTACGCGCCCTCCATGACCTTGTGGTTGATCTCCGTGGCGATCTTCTCCTTGCCCGCGTTGTCGAGCGTGGTGACGTAGGAGTCGAAGAGACCGTCGATCGTCTTGTCCTTGATCAGCGCGTAGTTGGAGTTACCGCTGTCGAGGATGTACTTGCTGTCCCACAGGGGCAGACCGAAGCCCTGGACGGTCGGGAAGTCCGGACCCCAGCCCATGATGATGATGCCGTAGCCCTTCTTCGCCACGTTGGCGGGGCTGCCGATGATGCCGGTGGTCTGCGAACCGTCGTACTGGTCGATCTGCGCGTCGATGCCGATCTTCTTCAGCGACGCCTGGAGCGACTGGGCGGTGGCCACCTCGACCGGCTTGTTGTTGCGGACCGCGATGGTGGTCTTGAAGCCGTTCGGCTGACCGCAGGCCTTCAGGGCCTCCTTGGCCTTGGCCTCGTTGCCGCTCTTGTTGGCACCGGCGATCTCGTACGGGTCGTACTTCTGGCCCTCGGCGCCCGGGACGGACGGCGGGAGCATGTTGGTGCCGATGTCGCCACCGGCCACCGGGCCACCGCGCGCGGTCTGCAGCGACACGTGGTCGGCGCCGTAGATGACGGCCTTGCGGCACTCGATGTTGTCGAACGGCTTCACGCTCTGCGGGAAGACCGCGTAACGGATGTAGCCGGAGACCGGGTTGTCCAGGTTGGCCTTGTGCTCCTTCAGGGCGGTGGTGCGGCCCTGCGGGGACATGCCGGTCTGGTTGATGTCCAGGTCGAGGTCACCGTTGAGCAGACGCTGGTCGAGCTGGTTGGCGTCCGAGAAGAACGTGACGGTGATCTTGTCCGGGTTGGCCTTGCGGATCGGGTCCGAGGCCTGGTTCCACTTGTCGTTGCGGACCAGCGTCAGTTCCTTGCCCGGGCTGTACGAGGCGAACTTGTACGGGCCGGAGGAGAACGGGTGGAGACCGTACTTGGACTTGGTGTCCATGTCCTGGCGGACCGGGGACGCCGAGACCAGGCCCAGGATCTCCTCGAAGTCCGAGTTGGCCTCGGGCAGGTGGAAGACGATGGTCTTGTCGTCCGGCGTGTCGATCGCCTTCAGACCGAGCTTGTCCTTGGAGGTGTCCTTGTAGGGGCCCTTGTACGCGCCCTTGGGGTCGAGGACGTCCTTCAGGTACACGGGACCGCCGGACAGCACGTCCTGGGCCCACACGCGCTCGATGCCGTACTTCACGTCCTTGGACGTGATCGGCTTGCCGTCCTCCCACGTGACGCCGTCACGCAGGGTGTACGTGTAGGTCTTGCCGCCGTCCGTGACCTTGGCCAGGCCGGTGGCCAGGTCCGGGGTGAGGGTGGCGCCCGCCTTGCCCGGCTCCGTCTTGCCCGTGACCAGCTGACGGCTGTAGTAGCGCGCGAAGTTCCACATGAAGCCGTAGTAACCGCGCGTGGTGTCCCACGAGTCGGCGTCCTGGGCGCCACCGAACTTCAGCGTGCCGCCCTTCTTGGCCAGGGAGGCCTGGGCGACCTTGTTGTTCGCGGCGTCGAAGCCGGCGGCACCGGTGCTCGAACCCTTGCCGCTGTCGTCGCTTCCGCCACCGCCGCACGCCGCCGTGGTCAGCAGCGCGGCGACCGCGGCGGCAGCGGCAAACGCCTGCTTCCGCCGCCCTGAGGTGCGTTGGGTAGTCACGATCTCGGATCCTCCGGATTGATGAGAGACCCCGTGTCGGTGCCACGGGACGTTTGGGGGTGCGGCAGTCGTGCGGGCTGTGCTGCGAGCTGTACTGCGGCGGTTCGGGGGGATGTGCGGTTCAGCGGGACGCCTTCGGGTCCAGCGCGTCCCGGACGCCGTCGCCGAAGAGGTTGAAGGCCAGCACGGTGATGAAGATCGCCACACCCGGGACCACCATGTACATGGGGTCCGACTCGTAGTAGTCGATCGCGCTCGAGAGCATCTGTCCCCAGGAGGCGGTGGGCGGCTTGACGCCGACGCCCAGGAAGCTCAGGGCCGCCTCGGTGAGGATGTTGGTGGGGATCATCATCGTCGTGTAGACGACGATGGGCGCGACGAGGTTGGGCAGCAGCTCCTTGAACAGGATGTACAGCCGCCCGGCGCCCAGGGACCGGGCCGCCTCGACGTACTCGCGCTCGCGCAGGGAGAGTGTCTGACCGCGGACCACACGTCCGATGTACGGCCAGCCGAAGAATCCGATGACCAGGATCATCACGAACACACGCACGCTGGAACCGGTCAGGCCCAGCAGGTCGTTGGGCATGACGGAGACCAGCGCGATGATGAACAGCAGTTGGGGGAAGGCGAGCAGACCGTCCATCACACGGCTGATGACGGAGTCGATCCAGCCGCCGAAGAAGCCGGCGAGGATGCCGAGGACCGTGCCGAGGACGACGGCGACGACCGCGGAGGCGAAGCCGACCAGGAGCGAGATCCGGGCGCCGAAGAGGATGCGGGCGAAGATGTCACGGCCGTTGACCGGCTCGACGCCGAGCAGGTGCTCGCCGCTGATGCCGCCGAGGGACCCGGTCGGGGTGCCGAACAGCGGGTCGATGAGGTTCTCGTGATACTCGTTCGGGTCCTGGTCGAGCAGGCCGGTGATGACCGGGGCGAGCAGCGAGACCACGACGAGCAGAAGCACCACGATGCCACCGGTCAGGGCGAGTTTGTCCCGCTTCAGGCGCTCCCAGGCGATCCGCCCCAGGGAACGGCCCTGTACGGCCTTGGCGCCGCCGGTGGCGACCGCCGCTTCTTCAGCCGCGCTCGGGGCCGCTTCCGCGGTCGGCTCGTGCAATGGTGCCGTCATCTGGCAGGGACCCCTCTCAACCGGCGGTGACCGGCGCGCACTTGCCGCTTGTAGCGGCACATTCAGTCCGTCGTACACAGGGACGAAGTCCCCTGGACCGGGAGTCTTCAACGCTTTGGCGATCTGTAGCCAGAGTTGGCGGCGAAAGGATGCGTAAACGTGATGCGACCATGGAGGTTCCGTTATCCGGACGCTGGGTAACGGGGGCCGGACGTCGACTTAGTGGGTCACACCGGACATAAGCGGGGTGAATCGCCGCCATCTACGCGCGAAGATCAACGGCCGTCCGTCCACAGGAACACACAGGGTTCACCACACTTCTCAGTACCGGGCGGGCGGGTAGCCGTAACCGCCCGCGGGAGCCTGCGCGGGGGCGGCCGGAACGTGGGCCTCACGGTCGTAGAACGGGCGTGCCCCGGCTCGCATCCACATCACCACCGGGTCGTGCTCGTCGGTCATGGCGACCGTCGACACCGGCAGCCCGTCCGGTACGGCCCCGATCGACTGCTGCATCATCGCCCGTACGGCGTCCACGGCCGGCGGGGAGGTGTCGTACACGTCGAGCCCGATGGCCAGGTAGGGGGCGCCCAGCGCCGGCTGCACCCAGGCGCGGCGCAGCGCGCGGACCGCGGGGGTGCGGTGGGCGTTCTGCGCGAGGAGGGCGTAGAACTGGGGGATCTCGATGCCGGGTTCGGACAGCCGCAGGGGGCCGGCGGGCTGGCGGTCCAGTCCGGTGGCGATCCGGCGCAGGTCCAGCCAGGGGAGGCCGACGCCGCCGCCCGGCGCGTGCGGGTTCAGCCAGAGGCCGTAGTGGTCGGGGTAGAGGGTGCGGGCCACGTCGACCACGTCGACCACCTCGTAGCCGCGGTTCCAGCCGCTCGCCGAGAGCTCCTGGGCGGAGGTGACACAGGGGGCGTAGCCGTGGCCGTCGACCTCCATGTTCCCGTACTGGGCGTCCGGGGAGCCGGCCTGGCCGTGCCACAGGAGCATCCACACCTGGCCGGAGGCGGGGGTCGCGAGCGCGCGCAGGAGGGCCTCGTAGGCGTCGTAGCGCCCGGGCGTGACCTGGCGCAGCATGTGCTCGACCTGTCCGGTCGCGATGCCGCTGGCGCTCACCGTTTACCGCCCCTTCTTCTTTGTTTCCCCGCGTCTGTGAACAGCTTAAGCGCCCGCCGCCCCCGGGCCCGTGGTGCGTGGGCGAGTACGGGCGCGTGGTCGCTCCTCGCGGCCCGCGGCAAAGCCGTGCACCGGTACGGCCCCGCGCCGGTCGGCTCAGTGGCCCCGCGTGTAGAACGGCCGTATGCGCTCGCGCATCCAGTCGGCCACCGGGTCCTGGGCCACGTCCAGGAGGATCAGGTTGACCGGCCATGTCACCGGGGCCGCGCCCATCGCGCGCCCCAGGGCGTCCAGCGGGACCTCGCGGACCTCGGGGTCCAGGTGGGCGAGTTCGACGCCCACGAACATGACCGGGTCGGCCGTCTCGACGGCGGCGAGGCAGCGGCGGGCCGTGAGGACCACGCCGGTGGCCTCGAACTCGGCGGACGCCTTCGCGAGGAACTCCATCGGGTCCTCCTGCCAGTCGGGCTCGAAGAGGCGGACCCGGCCGCCGCTCGCGGGTCCGTCCAGCACCGTGCGGCCGCCGCGGCACAGCTCTGCCACGGCCGCCGGGGGCAGCGGGACGCCGACCGTGCCGTCCGGGTTGATGAGCAGCCCGGCCTGCGGGGGCAGTCCGCGGGCGAACTCGACCGCCGGGGCGATCGTGTACGACATGTGCGAACCGGCGGCCTGGTGGAACTGCTCCTCGGAGCTGAACACCGGCACGTAGACCTGGCCCTCCAGCTCCAGTGTGGGCAGGTCGAGGGGGCCGCTGTGCGGGCCGCCGCCGTTGGGCAGGGGCACCCAGAGGAAGCTGCGCCCGAGCACCTCCACGATCCGCGCACCCGCGCCGGGCACGCCGAGGGAGACGGAGAGCACCTCCTCCAGTTCGTTGCCGGGCCATCCGCCGTGCGGATGGGGGTGCGCCTGCGCCGGGAAGCCCGGGGAGACCGGGAAGTCGGCCGGGGGGAAGTCCATCTGCCTACCGCCTGCTGGGAACCGCTGTCGTGGCTGAAAGGCTAGCGGGTACGAGGGGACTTTCCCCCGTCCGCGGACGGTCCGGGGCGCTCATGCGGCGAACCCGATCCGCTGCAGGGCGTCCGCCGAGTCCCGGTCGAGCAGCACCGCCGAGCCGACCCCGGCGGGCAGCCGGCCCCGCTCCACGGCGCGGACCAGGCGGGCGGCGGCTCTGCGGTGCCGCAGGAAGGCGTACCGCGAGACACCGCGGCCGCGCTCGCGCTGGCCCTCGATCGCGGTGTCCGGGGTGACGTCGAGGAGAAGCAGGTGCAGGGTGCCGCCGCGGCGGCGGGCCTCCCGGGCCAGCCAGTCGCGCACCCAGGTCTGGGTCCCGCAGTCGTGCACGACGACGCCCTCGCCGGAGCGCAGGGCGCGGCGCAGTCCGGCGAAGTGGGCGAGGCGGACCAGCGGGCGGTACACGGCGTAGGGCAGGAGGGGGGCGCGGGCGTCCCAGCGGTCGCGGGTGTCCTGGGAGTCGATCGCCGCGCCCCGCACGGCGCGCCGCATCAGCGTGGACTTGCCGCTGCCGGGGAGTCCGGTGACGACGACCAGGTCGCGGGGGCCGAAGAGCAGTCCGTGCGGGCTGTGGCCGGCGCGCTCGCGCAGATCGCGGACGACGGGGACGGTCCGCGGGCCGCAGGCCTCCCGGGCCCGGCCCGTGGGCTGTGCGGGCAGCGTGAGCGCCGAGGTGGTCGCGAGTGCCGTGGTCCTCGCCGTGGTCATGTCCACCGTGATCGTCCTCCCCTGGGGTTCGGGTAAGTCCCTCCTCCCCATCGAGCGTAAAGAGAAGGTAATGCGCGAGGTCTCCTCATTTCGTGCGCGTACAGCAACAAGCCGGTTACAGATGCGGCCTGCCGCGATCGGGTGCGGGCGTGCAATGATGTGCGCGCCAACTGCATACCGGCCGTTTGAATCCGCGCGGGAGAGTCCCCGGCAGCTGTGCTCACCGGGGCGCCGAAGGAGCAAGTCCCTCCCTTGAATCTCTCAGGCCCCGTTACCGCGCGGGCGAGGCACATCTGAAAAGCGGGCCGCCGTGTTCCGGTGGTCCCACCCAAGGTGCAAGCCGTGCCCCCGTCCGCGGGTCATGGCGAACCTCTCAGGTTCCGATGACAGATGGGGAGGAACGGGCAGGAACGACCTCGCCCGTCATGCCTTGGGAGACGACCGTCCGATGAGCAGTAACCCACCCCGTCGTACCGCGCTCGATGCCCTGCACCGTTCGCTCGGCGCGACCATGACCGACTTCGCCGGCTGGGACATGCCGCTGCGCTACGGCTCCGAGCGCGACGAGCACCTGGCCGTGCGGACCAGGGCCGGACTCTTCGACCTCTCGCACATGGGCGAGATCGCGGTGACCGGGCCGCAGGCCGCCGAGTTGCTGAACCACGCGCTGGTGGGCGACATCGCCTCCGTCGGCGTGGGCCGCGCCCGCTACACCATGATCTGCCGGGAGGACGGCGGCATCCTCGACGACCTGATCGTGTACCGGCTCGCCGGGACCGAGTACCTGGTCGTCGCCAACGCCTCCAACGCCCAGGTGGTGCTGGACGCGCTGGTGGAGCGGTCCGCCGGGTTCGACGCCGAGGTGCGCGACGACCGGGACGCCTACGCGCTGATCGCCGTCCAGGGACCGGAGTCGCCGGGCATCCTGAAGTCGCTCACCGACGCCGACCTCGACGGCCTGAAGTACTACGCGGGCCTGCCCGGCACCGTCGCCGGGGTCCCCGCGCTGATCGCGCGCACCGGGTACACCGGCGAGGACGGCTTCGAGCTGTTCGTGCGGCCGGAGCACGCGGTCGGGCTGTGGCAGGCGCTGACCGAGGCCGGCCGGGACGTCGGGCTGGTCCCCTGCGGTCTGTCCTGCCGGGACACCCTGCGCCTGGAGGCGGGCATGCCGCTGTACGGGCATGAGCTGAGCACGTCGCTGACGCCGTTCGACGCCGGACTCGGCCGGGTCGTGAAGTTCGCGAAGGAGGGCGACTTCGTGGGGCGTACGGCCCTGGAGGCGGCGGCCGAACGTGCGGCGTCGGCCCCTCCGCGGGTCCTGGTCGGCCTGGTCGCCGAGGGCCGGCGGATCCCGCGCGCCGGGTACCCCGTCGTCTCCGGCGGCGAGGTGATCGGCGAGGTCACCTCCGGCGCCCCCTCCCCCACCCTGGGCAAGCCCATCGCGATGGCCTACGTCGACGCCGCGCACGCCGCGCCCGGCACCGAGGGCGTCGGTGTGGACATCCGGGGCAGCCACGAGCCGTACGAGGTCGTGGCCCTGCCCTTCTACAAGCGCCAGAAGTAACCACCGACCCCGCCCGGCACGTGACCCTGCGCACATGCGCGCAGCTCACGCCCGCTCTGAGCGGTCCCCCATTCATCAGCACCCCCTCGCGTACAGGAGAATTCAGGCCATGAGCAACCCCCAGCAGCTGCGCTACAGCAAGGAGCACGAGTGGCTGTCGGCCGCCGAGGACGGCGTCTCGACGGTGGGCATCACCGAGCACGCGGCCAACGCGCTCGGCGATGTCGTCTTCGTGCAGCTCCCGGAGGTCGGGGCCACGGTGACCGCGGGCGAGTCCTGCGGTGAGCTGGAGTCGACCAAGTCGGTCAGCGAGCTGTACTCGCCGGTCGACGGCGAGATCGTCGAGGTCAACCAGGACGTCGTCGACGACCCGTCGCTGGTGAACTCCGCCCCCTTCGAGGGCGGGTGGCTGTTCAAGGTACGCGTCGCGGGTGAGCAGGAGGAGCTGCTGTCCGCCGACGAGTACACCGCCTACACCGCCGGCTGAGGATGACCGTCCAGATGACTGTTCTGAACACCCCCCTGCACGAGCTCGACCCGGAGATCGCGGCCGCGGTCGACGCCGAGCTGCACCGTCAGCAGTCCACGCTCGAGATGATCGCGTCGGAGAACTTCGCTCCGCTCGCGGTCATGGAGGCA
>NZ_KQ949035.1:298016-299300 GCF_001514285.1 Streptomyces sp. DSM 15324 | reverse complement strand
AGCCGTATGGCACGCGAGGGCATGCAGCCACTCGCCCCCGAACAGGGGATCGGGCTGTTCGACACCGCCCTCGAGATCGGCCCGGCACTCGACAGGGCAGCGGTGCTGCCGATCAACCTCGACCTCGCGGCACTCCGCCGCCGCGGACAGGTTCCCGACCTGCTGCGCTCTCTCGTTCGCACGCCCACACGCCGGGCCGCTGAGGCACAGGCCGCCCTGGGCGGGGCGGGCGATCTCGGCCGACGGGTCAGAGGGCTCGCCGAGGCCGAGCGGGAGAAGTTCCTGCTGGATCTCGTGTGCGGGCAGGCAGCCTCTGTCCTCGGCCACGCGTCGGCAGCCGATCTGGAGGCCGACCAGGCCTTCAAGGCCCTCGGCTTCGACTCCCTGACCTCGGTGGAGCTGCGCAACCGTGTGAGCGCGGCGACCGGCATGAGGCTCCCGGCCACGCTGGTCTTCGACTACCCGACCCCGGTCGCGCTGGCCCGGCACCTCCTGTCCGAACTGTCTGACGGACAGGACGTCGTCGACACGGCGTCGGCACTGCCCGCGCCGACGAGTGTGACCGACGATCCGGTGGTGATCGTCGGGATGGCGTGCCGGTTCCCCGGCGGGGTCGGTTCGCCGGAGGATCTGTGGCGGCTGGTCAGCGAGGGCGGGGACGCCATCGGTGGCTTCCCGACCGACCGTGGCTGGGACCTCGATCGCCTCTATGACCCGGAGCCGGGTACGCCCGGTCGTACCTACGTCCGTGAAGGTGGCTTCCTCTACGACGCCGCCCTGTTCGATTCCTCGCTGTTCGGGATCTCGCCGCGTGAGGCGCTGGCGATGGACCCGCAGCAGCGGTTGCTGCTGGAGACGTCCTGGGAGGTCCTGGAGCGTGCGGGCATCGACCCGGCGACCCTGCGCGGCAGCCGCACCGGCGTCTTCGCCGGAGCGATCACCCAGGACTACGGCTCCTGCATGCGCGCCGGGGAGCACGACTCCGACGGTTATCTGCTGACCGGTTCGACGGGCAGTGTCGCGTCGGGTCGTATCGCGTACACGTTCGGTTTCGAGGGTCCCGCGGTGACGGTGGACACGGCGTGCTCGTCGTCGCTGGTCGCCCTGCATCTGGCGGCGCAGGCGCTGCGCTCGGGTGAGTGCGACCTCGCGCTGGCCGGTGGTGTCACGGTGATGGCGGGGCCGGAGATGTTCGTGGAGTTCTCGCGGCAGCGGGGGCTCGCGGTGGACGGCCGGTGCAAGGCGTTCTCGGACGGCGCGGACGGTACGGCGTGGTCGGAGGGT
>NZ_KQ949035.1:287733-297251 GCF_001514285.1 Streptomyces sp. DSM 15324 | reverse complement strand
CACCCCACACTGCGGCCGCCCCTGAGGGCGCCGGAGAGGGCGAGGTGTCGATGCTGCCGTGGGTGCTGTCCGCGGCGGGCGGCGCGCTGCCCGAACAAGCCGAGAACCTGGCGGCCTTCGTGGAGGCGCGCCCCGACCTCCCCCTCGCCGACACGGCCCGGGCGCTTGTGACCACCAGGACCGTGCTGGAGCACCGCGCGGTGCTCCTGGCCGCCGACCACCACGAACTGGTGACCGGTCTGCGTGCGCTGGCCGAAGGTGCCGACGCGCCGGGGCTGATCCGGGGCGCGCAGACCCGCGCGGCGAAGACGGCGCTGCTCTTCGCGGGGCAGGGCTCGCAACGGCTCGGCATGGGCCAGGAGTTGTATGCCAAGTACCCCGTCTTCGCCGAGGCGTTCGACGCCGTGGACGCGGAACTGCCCTTCGATCTGCGGGAGGTGGTGTTCGGTGAGGACGCCGACCTGCTGAACCGGACGGAGTTCACCCAGCCGGCGCTGTTCGCGCTGGAGGTGGCGCTGTTCCGGCTGCTGGAGTCGTGGGGTGTACGGCCGGACGTGCTGGCCGGTCATTCGATCGGTGAGATCGCTGCCGCGCATGTGGCGGGGGTGTGGTCGCTGGCGGACGCGTGCCGTCTGGTGGCGGCGCGCGGCCGGCTGATGCAGGCGCTGCCGGCCGGTGGTGCGATGGTCGCGCTCCAGGCCGCCGAGGACGAGGTCCTGCCCCTCCTTGGTGACGAGGTGGGTGTCGCGGCGGTCAACGGCCCGCGGGCCGTGGTGGTCGCGGGTGTCGCGGATGAGGTGGAGAAGGTCGCCGCGCACTTCCGTGCCCTGGATCGCAAGGTGACGGCGTTGCGGGTGAGTCATGCGTTCCACTCGCCGTTGATGGAGCCGATGCTCGCCGACTTCCGCAAGGTGGCGGAGAGTCTGACGTACGAGCGTCCGAAGCTGCCGATGGTGTCGACGGTGACGGGTGAGGTGGCCTCGGCCGACGAGGTGATGTCGGCGGACTACTGGGTGGCCCATGTGCGTCGGCCGGTGCGTTTCGCGGACGCGGTCCGGGTGCTGGCGGGGCAGGGTGTCGGGCGCTGGGTGGAACTCGGCGCGGACGGTACTCTCACCGCTCTCGCCCAGGCCTGCCTCGACGACACCGGGGCCGTGGTGATGACGCCGGTGCTGCGCAAGGACCGGCCCGAGGCCGCCGCGCTCCTCGCCGCCGTCGCCACCCTGTTCACCGCGGGCGCCGAAGTGGACTGGCGTGCCGTCCTCCCCGCCGGCGGCCCCGGCGCCGTCGAGCTGCCCACGTACGCCTTCCAGCGGAAGCGGTTCTGGCCGCAGCCGTCGCAGAGCCCGGGCGACCTGGCCGCCGCCGGGCTCGACGTGGCGGCGCACCCGCTGCTGGGCGCCACCGTGGAACTCGCCGACGGGGGAGCGGTGCTGACCGGACGCCTCGCGCTCAGGTCGCACCCGTGGCTGAGGGACCACGACATCCTGGGCACGGCGGTCTTCCCGGGCACGGGCTGGGCCGAGCTGGCGCTGCGCGCCGGCGACCAGGTGGGGTGCACCCGGGTCGAGGAGCTGACGCTCGCGGTGCCGCTGCTGGTGCCGGAGGCAGGCATGGTTCGCCTGCGGGTGACCGTCGGTGTGGCCGACGAAGCGGGACGCCGCACCGTGGAGATGCACGCACGCCACGAGGACGCCCCGGACGACACCCCGTGGGTGCTGCACGCCGACGGAGTGCTGGCCGCGGACACGGCGGCGGAGACACACCGCGACGCGGAGTCCGGCCTCGCCGAGTGGCCCCCGCCGGGCGCCGAGCCCCGACCCCTGACCGACGTGTACGAGCGGTTCGCGGCTGCCGGGCTGCGGTACGGCCCGGTGTTCCAGGGGCTGCGGCAGGTGTGGCGGCGTGGCGAGGAGGTGTTCGCCGAGGTCGCCCTGCCGGAGGAGCACGAGGCACTCGCGTCCCGTTTCGGACTGCATCCCGCCCTGCTCGACTCCGCCCTGCACGCCGTCCTGTTCGGTCCCCTCGGCGACACGGGCCCCGGCCGGCTGCCGTTTGCGTGGCGCGGACTGTCGCTCTACGCGGGCGGGGCGCGTGCCCTGCGGGTGCGGGTGGTGCCCGCCGGACCCGACGCGGTGTCCCTGCACGTGGCCGACCCGTCCGGCGGCCTGGTCGCCGCCGTCGAATCGCTGGCGCTGCGGGAGGTGCCCGCCGAGGGGGTGGGCGCTGCGGGCCCGGCCCCCCTCACCGGGACGTACCGGATCGACTGGACCGCGCTGCCCTTCCGGGCCCCGGCCCCGGCTCCGGACCCCGCCGATCCGGCGGCCCCCGAAGACGTACGTACGGTGCTGCTGACGGATCACGCGGTCCCCGACGACCACCCGTCCGCCGCCCGCCCCGCCGTCCCCGCCCGCACCTGGGCGGAGCTGACGAGGGCCGTGCACGACGGCGAGGCCGTCCCCCGGACCGTGCTGCTGCCGTGGAGCGGCCCCGCGGACGCCTCGCTGGGCGGGTCCTCCGCCGTGGCGCACGCCGTCACCGCCGCCGCGCTCGCCTTCGTACAGGAGTGGCTGGCCGCCGACGAACTCGCCGAGGCCCGGCTCGTCGTCGTCACCCGAGGCGCGGTGGCGGTACGGCCCGAGGAGGAGTCGGATCCGGCGCTGGCCGCGCTGTGGGGCATGGTGCGCTCGGCCCGTACGGAGAACCCCGGTCGTTTCGCGCTGGCCGACCTCGACGGCACCCCCGGATCCTGGGACACCCTGGTCGCACTGCTCGCCGGACCGGACCTCCCCGCCGCGGAGACCGAACTGGCCGTCCGCGGGGCCGAGGTACTCGTCCCGAGGCTGGCAGCCGCCCCTCTGCCCGTCCCCGTCCCCCTGTCCGCCCCCGCCGCCGACGCCGCCCACCCCGGCGGAGAGGACGACACCGCTCGCCTCACGGACGACACCGCGCGCGTCACCAACGACACCGTCCGCCTCGCGGACGGTACCGTCCTCGTCACCGGAGGCACCGGCGGCCTGGGCGCCCTGGTCGCACGTCACCTGGTCACCGAGCACGGCGTACGCCACCTGCTGCTGGCGGGCCGGCGCGGTCCGGAGGCGCCGGGTGCGGCGGAACTCACCGCCGAACTGACGCAGTTGGGCGCCGACGTCACCGTCGCGGCCTGTGACGTGGCCGACCGGCAGGCACTCGAAGCCCTGCTGGCGTCGGTCCCGGCCGACCGCCCGCTGACCGGAGTGATCCACACCGCCGGTGTCGTCGACGACGGCGTGCTGACGTCCCTCACCGAGGAACGGCTGCTCGCGGTGGTGCGTCCCAAGGCGGACGCGACCGAACACCTCGACGCGCTCACCCGCGACCTGGACCTGGCCGCGTTCGTCCTGTTCTCCTCGGTCTCCGCCACCTTCGGCGGCGCCGGACAGGCCAACTACGCGGCTGCCAACGCCTACGTGGACGCCATCGCCCGGTGCCGCCGCAACCTCGGCCTGCCCGCGGTCTCGCTCGCCTGGGGCCCCTGGGCGCCGGGCAGGGGCATGACGGCGGAACTCACCGAGGCGGACCTGAACCGCATGGCGCGCGGCGGTGTCAGGCCGCTCGCCGTCGAGAAGGGCCTCGCCGTCCTCGACGCGGTCCTCGCCGATGCCGAGCCTTCCTTCCTGCTGCCGGTCGAACTCGACCTGCGTGCACTGCGCCAACTGCCCGAGGTCCCGGCTCTGTTGCGGGACCTGGTGGGAGGTCCGGCCCGGCGCGCCGCGCACACCGGCGGCCACGGCACGGGCGGCCACGGCACCGGCGGCGACGCACTGCGGAACCGGCTGCTGACCCTGCCCTCCGCCGAACGCGAACCGCACCTGCTGGAGCTGGTCACCGGTCTGGTGGCCCAGGTGCTCGGCCACGCCTCCGCCGCCGACGTGGAACCCGGCCAGGCGTTCAAGACCCTCGGCTTCGACTCACTGACGTCGGTCGAACTGCGCAACCGCGTCAACGCGGCGACCGGACTGCGACTGCCCGCCACCCTGGTCTTCGACCACCCTTCGCCCGTCGCGCTCGCCCGGCATCTGCTGACCGCCCTCGCCGGCGACGCGGCCGAGACCCCGGGCGGGGCGTTGCCCGCCTGGAAGGGCATGGACGACGACCCGGTGGTCATCGTGGGCATGGCGTGCCGGTTCCCCGGCGGCGTCGAGTCGCCCGAGGACCTCTGGCGACTGGTCAGCGAGGGCGGCGACGCGATCGGTGACTTCCCGACGGACCGCGGCTGGGACCTGGAGGCCCTGTACGACCCCGAGCCCGGCCGGCTCGGCCGGACCTATGTCCGCCGGGGTGGCTTCCTCTACGACGCGGCGTCCTTCGACGCCGGACTCTTCGGGATCTCGCCGCGCGAGGCGCTGGCCATGGACCCGCAGCAGCGGTTGCTGCTGGAGGTGTCCTGGGAGGTCCTGGAGCGGGCGGGCGTCGACCCGACCGCGCTGCGCGGCAGCCGCACCGGAGTGTTCGCCGGTGTCATGGGGCAGGACTACAACTCCTGCCTGCGCGAGGGCGAGCACGACTCCGACGGCTACCTGCTCACCGGCAACACCAGCAGTGTCCACTCCGGCCGTATCGCCTACACCTTCGGCCTCGAAGGCCCGGCCATGACGGTGGACACGGCGTGCTCCTCCTCCCTGGTCACCCTTCACCTGGCCGCCCAGTCGCTGCGGGCCGGCGAGTGCGATCTCGCCCTGACCGGCGGCGTGATGGTGATGTCCACGCCGGACACCTTCGTCGACTTCAGTCAGCAGCGCGGCCTCGCCTCGGACGGCCGCTGCAAGTCCTTCGGGGCCGGGGCCGACGGTACGGCCTGGTCGGAGGGCATCGGCATGCTGGTGCTGGAGCGGCTCTCGGACGCGCGCCGCAACGGCCACCGGGTCCTCGCGGTGGTGGCGGGTTCGGCGGTCAACCAGGACGGCGCGTCCAACGGTCTGACGGCGCCGAACGGTCCCTCGCAGGAGCGCGTGATCCGGCAGGCGCTGGCCAGTGCCGGGCTCAAGTCGGCCGACGTGGACGCGGTGGAGGCGCACGGCACGGGCACCCCGCTGGGTGACCCGATCGAGGCGCAGGCGCTGCTCGCCACCTACGGCCAGGACCGTGAACAGCCCCTGCTGCTCGGCTCGTTGAAGTCGAATGTCGGGCACACGCAGGCGGCGGCCGGTGTGGGTGGTGTGATCAAGATGGTGATGGCGATGCGGCACGGCGTTCTGCCGCGCACCCTGCACGCCGACGAGCCGTCGCCGTTCGTCGACTGGACGGCCGGTGACATCACCCTCCTGACGGAGAACGTGGAGTGGCCCGAGCCGCAGGGCCGACCCCGGCGCGCGGGCGTGTCGTCCTTCGGCATCAGCGGCACCAACGCCCACGTCATCATCGAGCAGTCCCCCGAACTTCTCCCCGCGGCGCCCGGGACGGACAGCCCCGAAGCGGCCGCTCAGGCCTCCGAGTTGCCGCTCACGCCCATCGCGCTGTCCGCCGCGTCCGAGGGCGCCCTGCGCGGTCAGGCCGAACGGCTGTGGGCCCAGGTCGACGCCGACCCCGGACTCCGCCTGGGCGACCTGGGCCTCTCGGCGTCCCTCCGCCCCTGGCTGGAGCACCGCGCCACCGTCCTGGCCGCCGACCGCGCCGAACTGCTGCGCGGACTGCGCGCACTGGCGATCGGCGAGCACGACCCCTCCGTCCTCACCGGCACACCCGGCCGCTCGGGCCGAAGGCTGGCCTTCCTGTTCGCGGGGCAGGGCTCGCAACGGCTCGGCATGGGCCAGGAGTTGTATGCCAAGTACCCCGTCTTCGCCGAGGCGTTCGACGCCGTGGACGCGGAACTGCCCTTCGATCTGCGGGAGGTGGTGTTCGGTGAGGACGCCGACCTGCTGAACCGGACGGAGTTCACCCAGCCGGCGCTGTTCGCGCTGGAAGTGGCGCTGTTCCGGTTGCTGGAGTCGTGGGGTGTACGGCCGGACGTGCTGGCCGGTCACTCGATCGGTGAGATCGCCGCCGCGCACGTCGCGGGCGTGTGGTCGCTGGCGGACGCGTGCCGTCTGGTGGCGGCGCGCGGCCGGCTGATGCAGGCGCTGCCGGCCGGTGGTGCGATGGTCGCGCTCCAGGCCGCCGAGGACGAGGTCCTGCCCCTGCTCGGTGACGAGGTGGGTGTCGCGGCGGTCAACGGGCCGCAGGCCGTGGTGGTCGCGGGTGTCGCGGATGAGGTGGAGAGGGTCGCCGCGCACTTCCGTGCCCTGGATCGCAAGGTGACGGCGTTGCGGGTGAGTCATGCGTTCCACTCGCCGTTGATGGAGCCGATGCTCGCCGACTTCCGGGTGGTGGCCGAGGGGCTGTCGTACGGGCGGCCTCGGATTCCGGTCGTCTCGACGGTGACGGGTGAGGTGGCTGCGGCTGAGGAGTTGATGTCGCCGGAGTACTGGGTGGAGCACGTGCGTCGGCCCGTGCGGTTCGCGGGTGCCGTGCTGCGGTTGGCGGAGCAGGGTGTGTCGCGGTTCGTGGAGCTGGGCGCGGACGGGACCCTGACGGCGCTGGCGCAGGGCGGTCTCGACGGTGAGGACGGGGGTGTTCTGCTGACCCCGACCCTGCGCAAGGACCGCCCCGAGACCCACTCGCTCCTCTCGGCGGTCGCGGGGCTGCACCTGCACGGCGGACAGGTGGACTGGGCCGCCGTCTACGCCCCGGCCGGGGCGACCGTGGTGGACCTGCCGACCTACGCCTTCGAACGCGAGCGTTTCTGGCCCGACGGCGCCAGGCTGGGCGGCTCGTCCGCGGCGGTCACCTCCGACCGCGCGGACGCCGGGTTCTGGTCCGCCGTCGAGCAGGGGGACGCCCGTACGCTGGCCGACTCGCTCGGTGTCGCCCAGGACGCGCTGGACGAGCTGCTGCCGGCGCTGTCGTCGTGGTGGCGGGGACAGCAGGAGCAGTCCAGGGTCGACGACTGGCTCTACTCCGTGAACTGGAAACCGCTCGGCGCGGTGTCCGGTGGTGGACTGCCCGGCCGCTGGCTGGCCGTACTCCCCGCCGCGCTGCGGGACGACGCGTGGGGCGCCGCCGTGCTGGAGGGGCTCGCCGGGTACGGGGCCGAGATCGCGGCGGTCGAGTACGAGCCCGGCACCGACCGGGCCGCGCTCGCCACGCTGCTGACCGCGGCCGCGGGGGAGGGGCCGGTCGCCGGTGTCCTGTCCTTCCTGGCGCTGTCCGAGGCCCAGAACGGGCACGCCGACGAGGTCCCGGCCGGCCCCGCCGCCACCGCCGTACTCGTCCAGGCGCTGGGCGACGCGGCCGTCGCCGGCCCGCTGTGGGCCCTGACCAGGGGCGCTGTCTCGGTGAACCGGTCCGACCCGGCGCCCGACCCGGCGCAGGGAGCGGTCTGGGGAGTGGGCCGGGTCGCCGCGCTGGAGCACCCGGAGGGCTGGGGCGGACTGGTCGACCTTCCCCAGGTCGTCGACCGGCGCACGACGGGCCGCCTCGTCGGCGTGCTCCAGGGCCGCGCCGGAGAGGACCAGGTGGCGATCCGGGCGACCGGTGTCTTCGGCCGCAGGCTCGGCCGTACGGCACCCGGTGAGCTCGGCGCGGGCTGGCGCCCCTCGGGCACCGTGCTGATCACGGGCGGTACGGGTGCGCTGGGCGCCCGGGTGGCCCGCTGGGCCGCCGCGCGGGGAGCCGAGCACCTCGTCCTGCTCAGCCGGCGCGGCCTGGACGCGCCCGGCGCACCCGCTCTGCGCGACGAACTCGCCGCTGCGGGCGTACGGGTGACGGTGACCGCCTGCGACGCGGCGGACCGGGACGCACTCGCCGCGCTGCTGGCCGAGCACCCCGTGGACGCGGTGGTGCACACCGCCGGTGTCCTCGACGACGGGCTGGTGGAGGCGCTCACCCCGGAGCGCTTCGCGGCCGTCCTGCGCGGCAAGACGGTCGCCGCCCGCAACCTCGACCTGCTGACCCGGGACCGGGAGCTGTCGGCGTTCGTGCTGTTCTCCTCCTTCGCGGGCTCCGTGGGCTCGCCGGGCCAGGGCAACTACGCGGCCGCCAACGCCTACCTCGACACGCTCGCCGAGCGGCGCAGGGCGGCCGGGCTGCCCGCCACGTCCCTGGCCTGGGGGCCGTGGGCGCAGGACGGCATGGCGGCCGACGGCGGCGTCGAGGAGTATCTGCGCCGCCGGGGCCTCACCGCACTGGACCCCGAGCCCGCCCTGGCCGCGATGGAACGGCTGGTGGGCTCCGGAGACCCGGCCGCCGTCGTGGCCCGGGTCGACTGGACGCGGTTCGCCCCCGCCTTCACCGCGGGACGGACTACCGCCCTGCTGGGGGAGATCCCCGAGGCCGACGCCGCGCTGCGGGACGCCGCCTCCGGGGCGGACGCCGACGCGCTGCGCCAGCGGCTCGCGGGACTGGGCGCCGACGAACGGTCGGCGGCCCTCGTGCAGCTGGTGCGGGAACAGGCCGCAGTGGTCCTCGGACACGCCAGGATCGAAGCGGTCGACCCGAGCCGCGCGTTCCGCGAGGCCGGATTCGACTCGCTGACCGCGGTGGAACTGCGCAACCGGCTCGGCACGGCCACCGGACTCCGGCTGCCGGCGACCCTCGTGTTCGACTACCCGGCCCCGGTGGACATCGCCCGGTATCTGGAGGGCGAACTCGTCGGGCCGGACGGTGACCCGGCCACCGGGTCCGGGCTCGTCGCCGAGATCGACCGACTGGCCGGGGTCCTCGCGGCCGAGGCCGGGGGCGGCGGCGCGACCGGCCCGGAGATCACCGCGAAGCTGCGGGGACTGCTGGCGCTGTGGACGGGCACCGACGCAGCCGACGAGACGGACGACGCGATCGCGGAATTGGACGGAGCGACGGACGACGAGATGTTCGACCTGATCGACAAGGAATTCGGGATCTGATCACCCGGCCCGTGCGACGGGTCCGTTCACGGCTTTTGCGCGAGGAAGTGGAGCACGATGGCGAGCAATGAAGAGAAGCTGCGGGACTACCTGAAAAGGGTGACGGCGGACCTCCGTCAGACCCGCAAGCGTCTTCATGACGCCGAGACGGGCCGCCAGGAGCCCGTCGCGATCGTCGGCATCGGCTGCCGCTTCCCCGGCGGAGCCGACACACCGGAGGAGTTCTGGCGGCTGCTGAACGAGGGGCGGGACACCGTCGCCGACTTCCCCGCCGACCGCGGCTGGGACCTCGACGGCGTCTTCGACGCGGCGGGCGGCGTCGGCACCACGTACGCCCGCCAGGGCGCCTTCCTCTACGACGCACCGCTGTTCGACTCCACCTTCTTCGACATCTCGCCTCGCGAGGCCACGACCATGGACCCCCAGCAGCGGCTGCTGCTGGAGACGTCCTGGGAGGCACTGGAACGCTCCGGCATCGACCCTGGTGCGCTGCGCGGCAGCCGCACCGGCGTGTTCACCGGCACCAACGGCCAGGACTACCTCGCGCTCATGCTCAACCGGCCGGAGGAGTCCGACGGCCACCTGACCACCGGCATCACC
>NZ_KQ949035.1:0-287103 GCF_001514285.1 Streptomyces sp. DSM 15324 | reverse complement strand
TCGGTCACCGGGTGCTGGCGGTGGTGCGGGGGAGCGCGGTCAATCAGGACGGTGCGTCGAATGGTCTGACGGCGCCGAACGGTCCTTCGCAGCAGCGGGTGATCCGTGCGGCGCTGGCGGCCGGTGGGCTCGACGCGGCCGAGGTGGACGCGGTGGAGGCGCACGGCACGGGCACGGCTCTGGGTGACCCGATCGAGGCCCAGGCGCTGCTCGCTACCTACGGGCAGGGTCGTGAGCGGCCGTTGTGGCTGGGTTCGGTGAAGTCGAACATCGGGCACACGCAGGCCGCCGCGGGTGTGGCGGGTGTGATCAAGATGGTGCTGGCGATGCAGCACGGTGTACTGCCGCGCACGCTGCACGCCGACGAACCCACCTCCCAGGTGGACTGGACGGCCGGCTCGGTCCGGCTGCTCCAGGCCACCACCGACTGGCCGCAGGCGGCGGACCGCCCACGCCGGGCGGGCGTCTCCGCCTTCGGGGTCTCCGGCACCAATGCCCACGTCGTACTGGAGCAGGCCCCGCAGGAGCCCGCCGCGGAGCCCGGCACTCCCGCCCCCGCCCCGGCCTCCCTGCGCCTGCCGTCCTCGGCGGTGCCGTGGCTGGTCACCGGCCGCACCCCGGCCGCCCTGCGCGAGCAGGCCCGACGGCTCGCCGACTTCGTACGGTCGGGTCCGGCCGCCGATCCGGCGCACACCGCCGCCGCGCTGCTGACCACCCGGTCCGTCTTCGAGGAACGCGCCGTGCTGCTCGGCTCCGACCGCGACGACCTGCTGCGCGGCCTGGAGGCCCTGGCCGCGGGCCACGCCCGGCCCGGCCTCGTCACCGGCTCCGCCTCCGCGAGCGGCCGGACCGCCTTCCTGTTCGCCGGGCAGGGCGCTCAGCGCCCGGGCATGGGGCGTGAACTCCACGCGACGTACGAGGTGTTCGCGGACGCCTTCGACGAGGTGTGCGCCGAGGTCGACACCCATCTCGAACGCCCGCTCCAGGACGTGGTGTTCGGCACGGACGCCGACCTGCTGAACCGTACCGAGTACGCGCAGCCCGCCCTCTTCGCCCTGGAAGTCGCCCTGTTCCGGCTCGCCGAGTCCTTCGGCGTACGCCCCGACGTGGTCCTCGGCCACTCCGTCGGCGAGCTGGCGGCCGCGCACGTGGCGGGGGTGTGGTCCCTGGCCGACGCCTGCCGGCTGGTGGCGGCGCGCGGGCGGCTGATGCAGGCGCTCCCCGAGGGCGGCGCCATGCTCTCCCTCCAGCTCCCCGAGTCCGAGGTGTCGGCCCTGCTGGAGGGACGCGGCGACCGGGTCGGCATCGCCGCTGTCAACGCCCCCCACGCCACGGTGGTCGCAGGCGTCGCCGCCGACGTCGCGGAGATCGCGGAAGAGGCCAGGGCGCGTGGTCATCGCGCCACCGCGCTCCGCGTGAGTCACGCCTTCCACTCGCCGCTGATGGAGCCGATGCTGCGCGACTTCCGGCGGGTCGCCGAGTCGGTGGAGTTCCATCCGCCGCGGCTGACCGTCGTCTCCGACCTCACCGGCCGCCCCGCCGACCCCGACGAGCTGACCTCCCCCGAGTACTGGGTGCGGCACGTCCGGCACGCGGTCCGCTTCGCCGACGGCGTCCGCGCCCTGGCCGGTCTCGGCGTCACCCGCTGCCTCGAACTGGGGCCCGACGGCACCCTGTCCGCCCTGGCGGCGCAGAGCCTGCCGGCCGAGGGCGAGGTGCTCGCCGTTCCGGCCCAGCACAAGGACCAGCCCGGACCCCGGGCCTTCGAGACGGCCCTCGCCGCCCTGCACACCCGGGGCGCAGCCGTCGACTGGACCGGCCTCCTCACGGGGGCGGGCACAGGCGCGGGTGCGGGCTCGGACACCGGCACCTCCGCCCCGCCGCCCGAGCCCCTGCCGACGTACGCCTTCCAGCGGCGACGCGCATGGCTGCCCGCCGCACCGTCCGGCGCCGCCGGGATCCGGGCCGCGGGCCTCGGAGCCGCGCGCCACCCGCTGCTCGGCGCCACCGTCGAACTCGCCGGTGCGCAGGGCGTCCTCTTCACCGGCCGGCTGTCCGCGCGCTCCCACGCCTGGCTCGCCGAACGCGAGACCGCCGGCAGCACGCTGCTGCCCGAGTCCGTCCTCGTCGAACTGGCCGTACGGGCGGGGGACGAGGCCGGCTGCACCGCCCTGGAGACCATGACCCTGCGCGAGCCGCTGCCGCTGCCCGCGCAGGGCGGCGTCCGGATGCAGATCCTGGTCGGAGCCGCCGACGACTCGGGGCGGCGCACGGTCACGGTCCACTCCCGGCCGGACGACGACGAGGGCGACCACCTCTGGCGCTGCCACGCCGAGGGCACCCTGACCACCACCGGCAACTCCGGCGCCCAGCCCGCCGAGACCGCGCCCACGACCGACATCTGGCCGCCCGAGCAGGCCGAACCCGTCGACGTGGAGCAGCTGTACGAGGAGCTGTCGCTGCGCGGCCACTCCTGCGGACCCGCCTTCCGCGCGGTGCGGGCCCTGTGGCGCCGAGGCAGCGAACTCTTCGCCGAACTCGCCGTACCGGACGGGCCGCGCGAGGCGGGTGCGGCCGCCTTCGGCCTCCACCCGGTGCTGCTCGACGCCGCGGCGCAGACCGCCCTGTGGGCCGCGCCCGAGGCGGGCGAGGGCCGCGTGGCGCTGCCGCAGGACTGGCAGGGCGTGACCGTGCACGCGACCGGAGCGGCCACCGCCCGGCTGCGGGTCACCGGCGCGGGCACCGACCGCGTCTCGCTCAGCCTCACCGACGCCCAGGCAAGGGCGCTGGTCACGGTCGACTCCGTCGCCCTGTCCTTCCCCGCGGTCTCCGGGCTGGTCACCGATCCGCAGGTCGACGGACTGTACGCGCTGGAGTGGGCGCCGGTGTCCGGGCAGGCCGCCGAGCGGCGACCCGCCGACGGCGACTGGGCCGTCCTCGCCCCCGACGGCGCGGCCCTCGCCACCCACCTCGCCGGGCAGGGTGTCACCGTCCGTGTCCACCCCGACCTCGCCGCGCTGCGGGCCGCCCTGGACGAGGGCGCCGCGGCGCCCACGACCGTGCTGCTGCCGGTCGCCTCCGCCGGCCGCCCCGACGACGGCGGGAGCCTCGCCACCGCGGCCCGGGACGCCACCGCGGCCGTCCTGGCCACCCTGCGGGAATGGCTGGCCGACGAGCGCCTCGACGGAACCCGGCTGGCGGTGCTCACCCACCACGCCGTGGCCGCCGCCCCCGACGACCGGGTGCCCGACCTCGCCCACGCCCCCGTCTGGGGACTGGTCCGCACGGCTCAGTCGGAGCACCCCGGCCGCTTCCTGCTCGTGGACCGTGACACGCCCGACTCCCTCCCGCCGTCGGCCCTGCACGGCGAAGAGCCCCAACTCGCGGTCCGTGAGGGGGCATTGCTGGCGCCCGGTGTCGTGCGGGCGCCTCGCCCCGCCGAAGCGGCGTCGTCCGGGTTCGGCCCCGACGGCACGGTGCTGATCACCGGCGGCACCGGCGGTCTGGGCGCCCTGACGGCCCGGCACCTGGTGACGGAGCACGGCGTACGGCGGCTGCTGCTGGTCAGCAGGTCCGGCCCCGAGGCACCGGGCGCGGCCGGCCTGCGCGACGCGCTGACCGCGCTCGGCGCCGAGGTGACGGTCGAGGCGTGCGACGTCAGCGACCGCACCGCGCTGGCCGCCCTGCTGGCCGCCGTCCCGGCCGCACACCCCGTCACCGCGGTGGTGCACACCGCGGGTGTCCTCGACGACGGTCTGCTCACCTCCCTCACGCCCGAGCGTCTCGCCACGGTCTTCGACGCCAAGGCGACCGCCGCCGCCCATCTGCACGAGCTGACCCGGGATCTGGACCTGTCCGCCTTCGTGGTGTTCTCCTCGGCGGCGGGTCTGCTCGGCAACCCCGGCCAGGCCACCTACGCCGCCGCCAACACCTTCCTCGACGCCCTCGCCCGGCACCGCCGCGCGGCGGGGCTGCCGGCGACCTCACTGGCCTGGGGGCCGTGGGAGCGGTTCGGCGGTATGACGGCCGCCCTGGACCCCGCCCACACCGCGAGGACGGCCGCCCAGGGAGTCGTTCCCCTCTCCGCCGAGCGGGGCCTGTCCCTCTTCGACGCCGGCACCGCCGCCGGCCCGGCGCTGCTGCTCGCGATGCGGCTCGACGCGCGCGCCCTGCGCTCACGCGCCGAGGCCGGGGAACTCCCCCCGATGCTGCGCGCACTGGTGCGCGTCACCGTCCGGCGCGGCGCGGCCGGCGAGGGCGGCGGATTCGCCCGCCGGCTCGCCGCACTGCCGCGTGCCCGGCGGCACCGCGCGCTCGCCGAACTCGTCACCGGCCAGGTCGCCGCGATCCTCGGCTACGACAGCACCGACCTGGTCGGCTCCGACAAGCCGTTCAAGGAGCTGGGGTTCGACTCGCTCGCCGCCGTGAACCTGCGCAACCGGCTCGGTCAGGAGACCGGACTGCGCCTGCCCGCCACCCTCGTCTACGACCACCCCACCTCCGGTGCCCTGATCCGGTACCTGGCCGCGGAACTGGGCGTGGGCGGGGAACAGACCGACGGCGTCGGCACCCCCGACGGCCCGGCCCCCGCCGTACCCGACGACGACCCGGTGGTCATCGTCGGCATGGGCTGCCGCTACCCCGGCGGAGCGGACTCCCCCGAAGCGCTGTGGCGCCTGGTCGCCGCGGGAGCCGAAGGACTGGGCCCGTTCCCGGCCGACCGCGGCTGGGACCTCGACGCGCTGTACCACCCGGACTCCGACCACCCCGGCACCACCTACGTCCGCGAGGCCGGATTCCTGTACGACTCGGGCGAGTTCGACGCCGAGCTCTTCGGCATCTCCCCGCGCGAGGCGCTCACCATGGACCCCCAGCAGAGGCTGCTGCTGGAGACCTCCTGGGAGGTCTTCGAGCGGGCCGGGATCGCACCCGCCTCCCTCAAGGGCAGCCGCACCGGCGTGTTCGCGGGCGTGACCTACCACGACTACGCCTCCGGGATGCAGGCGGGCACCGCCGGGAACGTGGCCGCCGGCCGGGTGTCGTACGCCTTCGGTCTGGAGGGCCCCTCGGTGGCCGTGGACACGGCCTGCTCGTCCTCCCTGGTCGCCCTGCACCTGGCGGCGCAGGCGCTGCGGGCCGGGGAGTGCGACCTGGCGCTGGCCGGGGGAGTGGCGGTGATGTCGCAGCCGGACCCGTACGTGGCCTTCAGCCGGGAGCGCACCCTCGCCGCCGATGGCCGGTGCAAGCCGTTCTCGGCCGACGCCGACGGCACCAACTGGGCCGAGGGCGTGGGCCTGCTGCTCCTGGAGCGGCTCTCCGACGCCCGTCGGCGCGGTCACCAGGTCCTCGCCCGGATCGCCGGGAGCGGCATCAACCAGGACGGTGCCTCCAACGGACTGACCGCCCCCAGCGGCCCCGCCCAGCAGCGGCTGATCCGGCAGGTGCTGCGCTCCGCCGGACTGCGCGCAGCCGACGTGGACGCCGTCGAGGCCCACGGCACGGGCACCCCGCTCGGCGACCCGATCGAGGCCCAGGCCGTCCTCGCCACCTACGGACAGGACCGGGAACACCCGTTGTGGCTGGGCTCGATGAAGGGCAACGTCGGTCACACCCAGGCGGCCTCCGGCGCGGGCGGCGTCATCAAAATGATCATGGCGATGCGGCACGGCGTCCTGCCCCGCACCCCGCACACCGACCCGCCCTCCCCGCACGTCGACTGGTCCGCGGGCGCCGTGGAACTGCTGCGGACGGACGTGGCCTGGCCGCCCGGCGACCGCCCCCGCAGGGCCGGTGTGTCCTCGTTCGGCATCAGCGGCACCAACGCCCACGTCATCCTCGAAGAGCCGCCCCGGGACGGGGAACACGCCGACGGCGGCGACACCCCCCTCGACACCCCCACCGCCGATGGCACCCCGCTGCCGCTGCCGTTGTCCGCGCGCAGCGCCGAGGCCCTGCGCGGGCAGGCGGCCCGCCTGCACGCCTACCTGACGGAGGAGCCGGCGCCCCGGCTGGCGGACGTGGCCCTGTCACTCGCCACCACCCGCTCCGCACTGGAACACCGGTCGGTGCTCACCGTCCCCGACCGCGACCGCGCGCTGGACGCCCTGAAGGCCCTCGCGGACGGGACCGCGCCGGGCACCGCCGTCGTCAGCGGCACCGCCCCCACCGGCTCCGCCGCACCCGCCGTCGTGTTCGCCTTCCCGGCCCCCGACGCCCGGTGGACGGCGGGTGCCGCACCGCTGGCCGACGCCGCCCCGGTCTTCGCCGAGACGCTCGCGGCCTGCGGACGGGCCCTGTCCGCACTGGTCGACTGGACGCCCGCCGAGGTCCTGGCCGGACGCGCCGCCCCCGACTGGACCGACCGTCCCGAGATCGCCGGACCGCTCGGCTGGGCGGTGGCCGTCGCGACGACCGCGCTGCTGCGTTCGTACGGCATCGAGCCCGCGGCGGTGACCGGCCGGGGACTCGGGGAGATCGCGGCGGCCTGTGCCGCCGGACTGCTCCCGCTGGAGACCGGTGCCCGCATCGCCGTGCACCACAGCCGGACCACGCCGGGGGAGCTGCCCCCGGTCCGCTTCGGGCCCGCCGACGCGCCGTTCTGCTCCGCCGCGACCGGTGGCTGGCTCGACGGCGACGAGAGCGAGGCCGACGCGTGGGCGGCAGGCCTCGCGGGCGATCCCGCACGGCCCGGACAGGCGCTGCGGGCGCTGCTGGACAGCGGCCACCGCACGCACGTCGTCCTCGGTACGCCCGACCCGGGCGCAGAGCGGGCCGACGACGGCACCCCGCCCGAGCAGCAGGTCGACCTGCTGCCGCTCACCGCACCGGACGGAACCGGCCTCGTGACCCTCCTCGCGCAGCTGCACGTCCGGGGCGTCGACGTCCACTGGAGCACCCTGCTCGCGCCGTCCGGGGCCCGCCCGATCCCGCTGCCGACGTACGCCTTCCACCGCCGCCACTACTGGATGGCACCCGCCCCGCAGCCCGGCGCCGGCGTCCCCGCCGCCGGCCCGGCGGGCCGGCACCCGCTGCTGGACTCGGCCGTCGAACTGCCCGAGCCGGGCGGGCTGGTGCTGACCGGCGCGCTGGACCGCGCCGCCCTGTGGCCCGCCACTCACTCCGGCACCGGGGCCGTGCCCGGCTCGGTGCTGGTCGAACTCGCCGTCCAGGCCGGCGAACAGGTCGGTTGCGACCACGTCCTCGAACTGACGCCCAAGGCCCCGCTGGTCCTGCCCGAACGGGACGAGGTCGCGCTGCGCGTCACGGTCGGCGAGGCGGACGCCGCGGGGGAACGCGTCCTGCGCGTCCACTCCCGGCGCGTGGGCGCCCTGCCCGGCACACCCTGGACCTGCCACGCCCGGGCGGTGCTGAGCCCCGCCGCCGGACCGGCCTCCTTCGACCTCGAACTGTGGCCGCCCGCCGACGCCGAGCCCGTCGACCTCACCGGACTGCCCGGGACCGACGACGGCAGCCTTCGGGGCCTGTGGCGGCGCGGTGACGACCTGTTCGCCGACGTCGCCCTCACCGACGGACAGCGGCCGCAGGGAGCCTCGTACTGCCTGCATCCGGCGCTGCTGGACACCGCCCTGAGCGCCCTCGCCCGCACGGAGGAGACCACCGGCACCGGCGGACCGGCGCTGCCCGGCTCCTGGCACCGGACGGCGCTGTACGCCGTCGGAGCCCCCGCGCTGCGCGTCCGCCTGACGCGTACCGGGAGCGACACCGTCGCCCTGGAGGCCGCCGACGACATGGGGCTGCCCGTCGTGTCCATCGGCGAGATACGGCTCGCCACCGCCGACCCGGAGCGGCTCACCGGTGCCCGCACCACGCACCACGGACCGCTGTTCCGGCTGGAATGGCCCCGGACCGAGTGCCCGGCCCCCACGGACAAACCCCGCTGGGCACTCGTCGGCCCCGATCCGCTCGGCGCCCGCGCGGCCCTGATGAGGGCGGGCGTCTACACCGAGGCGTACGACGGCCCGGCCGCGCTCGCCGAGGCACTGGACTCCGGCACGGCCGTGCCCGAGGCGGTCCTGGCCGGCTGCGTACCGGAGCCCGGGGACCCCACCGGCGCCGCGGCGGTGCGCCACATCGCCGCGCTGGCGCAGGAGTGGCTCTCCGACGACCGCTTCGCCGACGCCCGGCTCGTCGTGCTCACGTGCGGCTCGCTCGCCGCCGACGCCACCCGCGCGCCGGACCCGGCCGTCGCCGCGGTGTGGGGCCTGATCCGCTCCGCCCAACTGGCCCGTCCGGGGCGGCTGGTCCTGGCCGACCTGGACGGCAAGCGCGCCTCCTGGCGGGCCCTGCCGGCGGCGCTGACCCTCCCCGAGCCGCAACTGGCCCTGGCCCAGGGAGAAGTACGCGTCCCACGGCTGACCCCCGTGATCACCCCCGCCGACGGAGCGGGCCTGCCGACCGGACCCGAAGGGACCGTCCTGGTCACCGGAGCCGACCGGCCGGCCGGCACCGAGATCGCCCGGCACCTGGCGGGCCGGCCGGACGTGCGCCGGCTGCTGCTCGCCGCCCCTGCCCCCGGCGAGGAGCAGGAACTGCTGCGGGACGAACTGGCCGCACAGGGCACCGAGGTGATCGTCGCCGCGTGCGACCCGGCCGACCGCGAGGCGCTGACGGCGCTGCTCGCCTCGGTGCCGGCCGCGCACCCGCTGACGGCTGTCGTCCACGCGGCCCGGGTACCGCGGCGCCCCGGGACGGACGACACGGCGGCGGCGGACCCGCTGCACGGGGAACTCCTCGCGGCCCTGCACCTCGCCGAGCTGACGGCGCCGGGGCGGCCCGGCGCCGCCGCGGTCCCCCTGGTCCTCCTCTCGTCCGCCGCCGGCACGCTGGGAGACCCCGGACACGGCGACGACGCCGCCCTGGGCGCCTTCCTGGACGCCCTGGCGCTCCGCCGCCGGGCCGCCGGGCTGCCCGGGCTGTCGGTGGCGTGGGGGCCCTGGGACGGTGAGGACCGGAACGCGAGCGCGTTGCCCGCGGGCGTGGGACGGCTGTCCCGGACCGCCTGCCGGGACCTCTTCGACGCGGCCTGCGCCCAGGACGCGCCCACCGCCGTCCTGCTGCGCCCGGACACCGGGACGCTCCTCGGCCGCGCGGGCGACGCGGGCCTGCCGGCCCCCCTGCGCGACCTGGCCGGAGCACCGGCCCGGCGCCGGGCGGGCCGGCCGGGATCCGCGGGCGCGCTCAGCATGCTCCGGCGCCGGCTCGCCGGGCTCGGCGACAGCGAACGCGACGCCGTGCTCATGGACCTCGTGCGCACCGACGTGGCGGCGGTGCTCGACTACCCCTCGCCCGCGGCCGTCGAGGACACCCGGGCCTTCCGGGACATCGGCCTCAACTCGCTCACCGCGTTCGCCCTGCGCAACCGGCTGCGCGAGACCACGGGACTGCGGCTGCCCGCCGCCCTGCTGTTCGAGGCCGACACCCCCGTCCTGCTGGTGAAGCGCCTCAAGGAAGAGCTGCTGCGCGGGTGACACGGGCGTCCCGCCCGTCGCCCGGCCGACCCCGACACCACCACCCGAACGACACGACACTCAAGGAGAACAGCCACAGATGAAGACGAACGGCGTCTACGTCGACACGGTCGGGGTCTACATCCCGGAGCAGCGGGTGACTGTCGAGGAGGCCGTCGAGCAGGGGCTCTACGACGAGTTCTCCATCCAGTACGCGACCGGGCTCACCGCCGCCTACATCGCCGGCGACATGCCCGCGCTCGACATGGCCGTGCTCGCCGCCCGGCACGCGTTCCGGCGCTCGGACAACGAGATCGACGACCTCGACTACCACGTCCACTGCACCGCCGTGCAGCACGGCCCCGAGGGCTTCTACCCGCCCGGGTACGTGCTGCGCGAGCTGGGTGCGAGCGGGGTGGCGAGCACGGACGTGCGCCAGCACTCCAACGGGCTGCTCGCCGGCATCGAGGTTGCCGTCGGACAGCTGACGGGAGCCGCGGGCGCCGAGACCGCGCTGGTGACGGCGGCGGAGAACTTCACCAGCCCGCTCATCGACCGGTGGCGCGGCTTCGGCACCGGGTTCACCGCCAGCGACGGCGGCGCCGCCGTCCTGCTCAGCGGCGAGGGCGGGTTCGCGGCGCTGCGGGCGGTGAACTCCGGGACCATGCCGGAGCTGGAGCAGTGGCACCGCGGGCAGGAGTCGCTGCTGCCGTTCCGCGGGGAGGAGCGCAAGGCCTCCGGCACGATGGACCTGCTGATGTACTTCAACCAGCACGTCATGCCGCTCGACAAGTGCATGGAGATGATCCGCGACTTCGAGCTGGACCTGGTGCACCGCTCACTGGTGGACGCGGGGCTGAACGCGTCGGACCTGCGCTGGGTGGTCGCCGCGAACAGCGACTCCCTCATGGTCGAGCAGACGAAGATGCAGCCGCTGGGCCTGCCGATGTCGCGCTCCACCGCCCACTTCGGCAAGGAATACGGTCACATGGGCGCCTGCGACATGGCGGTCTCCCTGAACCACCTGCTCACCAACGGGCTGGTGTCCCCCGGCGACAACGTCCTGATGACGACGTCGGCGGCCGGCTGGGTCTCCACCTCGGCCGTGCTCACCATCCTGGAGATCCCGGAGTGGGCCCGGTCCTGACGCCCCCGGGCCCCCGCGCCCGCGGCGGGGGCCCGGCGAAAACACCGGACCCGGCACCACGTCCCCGTGGTGCCGGGTCCATTCCGCGCCGCGCGCGGGGGCTCACGCGTCCCGGTTGCGCAGCACGAGATAGCCGCCGAGCAGGGCCGCGGCCACCCACGCCAGCATGATGGCGAACCCGCCCCCCGCCCCGTAGGGCAGGTCCGACTTCGGCACCACCCGCACCATCGCCGCACCGGCCTGGTCGGGAAGGTACTCCGCCACCTTCTTGGCTCCCGGCACGGAGGCCAGGATCTGCGTGACGAGGAAGAAGAACGGCATCAGGATGCCCATGGACAGCATCGAACTGCGCAGCATGGTGGCCACGCCCATCGAGAACACGGCCATCAGCGTCATGTAGAGCGCCGCGCCGAACGTCGCCCGGAGGACGTTGTGCGCGCCCAGCGTGGTGCTGTGCGATCCGAGGGCGGCCTGCCCGGCGAAGAACGTCACGAACGTGGTGGCGAGACTGACGGCCAGGGCCGCGCCGGTCGCCACCGCGACCTTGCTGAGGTAGAAGACCCCGCGCCGGGGGACCGCCGCCAGGGAGCTGCGGATCGCGCCGGTGCTGTACTCGGAGCCGATCACCATGACACCGAACGCGATCATCGCCAACTGGCCGAGGAGACCGCCGGTGAAGCTGGTCCCGGCAGGGTCGAAGGCGAGCTTCTCCTGCTCCGAGAGGCTGTCGTAGTCGGAGTTGGACAGGGCGCTCACGAGCGTGCCGAAGGCCACGGTGACGGCGAAGGCGGCGAACAGGGTCCACCCCGTGGAGCGGACCGTGGTGAGTTTGGCCCACTCGGAGCGCAGGGTCGCTGTGGGTGCGGACATGGGTCAGGACTCCGTTCCGGTGGTCTGCGGCGCGTTCGCGCCCTCGCTCGACGCGGCGGCGGGGGCGGGCGTCCCCGTGCGGTACTCGGCCGCCTCACCCGTCAGAGCGATGAACGCCTCTTCCAGGGAGGCGTGCTGCGGGCTCAGCTCGTGCAGCAGGACGCGGTGCTCCAGGGCCAGTTCCCCGAGCCGCTCCACGGGTGTATCGGTGACCTCGAAGATCCCCGGGGCGCTCTCGTCGGCGGTGATGCCGGCCGCCGCGAGGGCGTCGCGCAGCTTCTCCGGTTCCGGGGTGCGGATCCGCACGGACGAACGGGAGTTGCGGTCGATGAAGTCCTGCATACCGGTGTCGGCGAGCAGCCTGCCACGGCCGATGACGACCAGATGGTCCGCGGTCAGCGCCATCTCGCTCATCAGGTGGCTGGAGACGAACACCGTGCGGCCCTCCGCCGCCAGCCGCTTCATCAGCGTGCGGATCCAGTGGATGCCCTCCGGGTCGAGACCGTTGACCGGCTCGTCCAGCATCACGATCTCCGGGTCGCCGAGCAACGCCGCGGCGATGCCGAGCCGTTGCCCCATGCCGAGCGAGAAGCCCTTGGGCCGCTTCTTGGCGACCTCGCCCAGACCGACCTCCTGGAGCACCTCGTCGACCCGCGGCATCGGTATCCGGTTGCTCAGGGCGAGGCACCGGAGGTTGTCGTACGCGCTGCGCCCGCCGTGCATCGCCTTCGCGTCCAGCAGCGCGCCGATGCGGCGCAGCGGATCCTTCAGCCGGGCGTAGGGTTCGCCGTCGATGAGGACGCGGCCCGCCGTGGGACGGTCCAGACCGAGCATCATCCGCATCGTGGTGGACTTGCCCGCGCCGTTGGGGCCGAGGAACCCGGTGACGCAGCCCGGCCGGACGGTGAAGGTGAGGTCGTCGACCACCACCTTCTCGCCGTACTGTTTGGTCACTCCCGCAAGCTCGATCATGTGGCCACGCTAGGTGGAGTCGCCGCTTCCAGCCGGTGCCCGGGGGGACATGTCTAGAGGTTCCCCCAGTTTTGCGGCGCGGTCACCGCGCGGGCAGCGCCGCCAGATCCTGCGGCTGGGCGGTGTAGTAGGGCAGATACGCGTCCAGCAACGCTCCCAGATAGGCCGGATCGGGGACGGCGGCGCGGAAGTCCGGCACCAGCCGCCGCAGGCGCCGTACGGACGCACGGGTGACGGCGGTCGGGCCGGGACGGTGTACGCGCCGGGCCGTGACGCCCAGCCGCTCCTCGACCGCGGTCACGATCGCCTCCACCGGTTGCGGGACCCCCGAGGCGACGTTGACGACCTCGCCGTGGACGCCGTCCTCGAGGAGGCGGCCGACCGCGTGCACCAGGTCCCGCACGTCCAGCAGGTCGCGGTGCGCTCCCTGATGGACCGTCACCTCGCCCTCGGAGACGTGCCGTACCAGGGTGGGCAGCAACTGGTGCGGCCGCTGGTGGTGGCCCACGGCGTGACTCACCCGCAGGATCAGGTGCTCGACGCCCGAGGAGCGCACCACGCTCTCCAGGGCCAGCTTGTGCCTGCCGTACGCCGTCGGCGGCCGGAGCGGACCGGTCTCGTCGACCTCGTCGTCCGTGAAGCCGTACATGGAGAACGAGGCGGTGGAGAGGAACAGCAGCCGCCGGCCGTCCCGCCGGCACGCGTCGAGGACCTCGTAGAGGAGCTGCGCCTCACGGTCGTACTCGGACACGGCCGTGGTGGCCGTGCTGGAGACCCCGGAGGCGATCGTGGTCACCTCGGGGAAGCGGTCCCCGAACGCCTCGGCCAGATTGCGGGCCAGGAATCCGTCACCGATGATCCGCACGGCTGCCTCCCCTGCCCGGGGCGGCGGCCCCGATCGAGCGGACTCCCGCCGCGGGCAGCCCGGTCGGGAGCCCGGTGACGCTGCGCAGGGCCGCGACCAGTGTCCGCGCCTGCACGTTGACGTAGTGGCTGTACTTCAGCAGCTCACCGAGCTGACGCAGCGTCACCCACCGGTAGCCCGCCGGGATCTCGTCGGGGACGCCGTCGTCCGCCTCGATGATCAGGTACCGGTTCTGCGCGTTCAGGAAGCGGCCGCCCTCCTCCGACAGCACCGTGTCGAACAGCACCTGCTCCGGGCGGGCCCCGGTCACCAGGTCGAGGAAGCGCGGCTGGTCCGACGCGGGAAGATGGGCGTAGTTCTCCGGGGTGTACTGCACGGTGGGGCCGAGCTCGACGACGTCCAGATAGCCCGGCTCGACCCGGGCCTGCACCAGACAGTGCGGCACCCCGTCGATCCGGCGTACCAGCATCGCCGAGATGCCGATGCCGTGCGGTTCGAGCAGCGGCTGCGACCAGGACGTCACCTCACGCCGGTTGGACGAGACGTCCACCGGCACGATGCTGAAGAACAGCCCTCTCCGGTGCGAGATGCGGTCCTCGGTGCGGAACCAGTCCCGCCCCTCCACCTCGCTCAGCGGCAACAGGGAGGCGCTGACCTCCCGTTCGCTCTGCTGGGTGGTGATCCAGCTGCGGATCGCCACGTCCGGGTGGAGGCCTGCGGCCGGACCGGTCCCGTGGTGCCAGTCGGGGAGACAGGAGAGCACCGTGCGCGCGTCCATGTTCACCAGGTTCTCGTAGTGCAGCAGCGCGTTGACCTGCCGCAGGGTCAGCCAGCAGAAGTCCTCGCCCGCCTCGACCTCCGGACCGACCTCGACGATCATGTTGCGGTTGCGCTTGCAGAAGAACCACGAGCCCTGCTCCGACTGGAGCACGTCGGCCAGCACCCGGTGGCCGCGGGCCTCCGGCTCGCGGAAGCAGTCCAGATACGGCACCGACGCACCGCCGTGCACCCGGGTGTAGTTGCTCTTGGTCGCCTGCACGGTCGGGGACAGCTGCACCCCGTTGACGTTGCCCGGCTCGGACTTCGCCTGCATCAGGCAGTGGAGCACCCCGTTGGTCTCGCGGACCGCGAGACCGAGGATGCCTATCTCGGGTTGCCTGATGATCGGCTGGGTCCACTCCGGCACGGGACCGAAGTCGGTGCTCACCCGTACGCCGCGCACAGTGAAGAACCGCCCGCTGCGATGCGCCAGGTCGCCGCTGCCCGGGACGAAGTCCCACCCCGACATCTCGGCGAAGGTGGTGCGCCGCACCACCTGGCTGTGCATGCGGCGGCGCTGGTCGAACCAGTCGAAGAACTCGACGTCGGTCATCACCTCGCCGCCCTCGGCCGTCGCGGAAAGGGCCAGCCGCGCGGCCAGCAGTGCCTCGCTGTCGGACTCGGGTCCGGTCGTGTTGAGCTGGGGCATCGCTGCCTCTCCATCGGATCGTCATCGGTTCGAGGCGCCTCACGGCAGCCGGTGCGGCCCAGGGGATCGGCCTGCGGCCGGTGGGCGCCAGGCGTCGGGGAAGGCCGTCACGCGGGCGCGGACGGCCGGGTGCGCGGCGCGCCGGACACGGCGCGGCCCATCGGCTCGAAGGCGGCCGGTACCCCGCCGGGCACCTCGCCCGGTGCCCGGCCCGGTCCCTCGGCCGGGCGGCGCACCACGGGTGCCAGCGCGGTCAGCACCAGCCCGCCCTCCACGAGCCAGCGGCCGGTGAGCCCGGCGCCGCCCACGGGGCCCGCGAACTCGCGGGGCACCGGCACCAGCAGCGTGACGTCGAACGTGCCGCGCGCCGCACCGGCGAGGTCCGGCTCCCGGGTGAAGCGCAGCCGGGCCTCCTCGAACCCCAGCGGCCGGCGGGCGAGCGGGAACCACACCTTGTAGACCGACTCCTTCGCGCTGAACAGCAGCCGGTCCCAGGGCACCTGCGGTGCGGTGCGCGTCAGCCGGGCGAGATCGGCGCGCTCCTCGGGCAGGGACACCGCCTCCAGGACGCCGTCCGGCAGCGGGGCCGCCGTCTCGGCGTCGACGCCGAGCGCCGCCAGGTCGGTGGCGCGGGCGACCGCCGCCACCCGGTAGCCGTCACAGTGGGACACCGCACCGACCACCCCGGCGGGCCAGCGGGGTTCCCCCTGAGGACCGGACAGCAGCGGAACGGCCGGAAGTCCCAGCGCGGCCAGCGACAGACGGGCGCACCGCCGGCCGGTGGCGAACTCGCGGCGGCGCTTGTCGACCGCCCGCGCCACCATCGCCTCCTCCTCCGGGAACAGCGGCGGCCCGGTCAACTCGCCGCGCACCTCGGTCACTTCGACCGTGTCGGGCAGCAGGCGGCGCATCAGCGGCGTCACCGGGCACCTCGCCGGGGCAGGATCTCGCGCAGCAACGGGTCGGGCATGCCGCGGGCCTGCCACTCGCGCGGGTAGCCCAGCGACACCTCGCGGTGCGGTACCCCGTCGTGCCAGGTGGTGCGCGGGATGTGCAGATGGCCGTAGACGACGGTCGCCGCCCGGTAGCGCCGGTGCCAGTCATGGGTGGCGGTCGTCCCGCACCACAGGGCGAACTCCGGGTACCGCAGGATGCGGGTGGGTTCGCGCACCAGCGGGAAGTGGTTCACCAGCACCGTCGGCAGGTCGGACGGGCAGGCGTCCAGCCGCTCGCGCGTGTACTCCAACCGTGCCCGGCACCAGGCCGCCCGGTCGGGGTAGGGGTCGCTGTGCAGGAGGAACTCGTCGGTGGCCACCACCCCGGCCTTCTCCGCCCGGGCCAGCGCGTCGGCGGTGCCGGTGGCACCCGGCGGCAGGAACGAGTAGTCGTACAGCAGGAACAGCGGTGCGATCACCACCGGCCCGTCCGGTCCCGGCCACTGCACGTAGGGGTCCTCCGGGGTCAGCACCCCGAGGGACCGGCACAGTTCGACCAGGCTGCGGTAGCGGGCCTCACCGCGCAGCGTCACCGGATCGTCGGGATGCGTCCACAGCTCGTGGTTGCCCGGCACCCACACCACGGTCGCGAACCGCTCGGCGAGCAGCCGCAGCACCCACTCGACGTCCGCCGTCAGCTCCCCGATGTCACCGGCGACGATCAGCCAGTCGGAGGGATCGGAGGGGCGCAGCCGCCGCACCACGGCGCGGTTCTGCTCGTAGGCGACATGCAGGTCACTGACCGCGAAGAGCCTGCCGCCCGGGACGGGGCTCACCGCTTGTGCGCCTCGCCCAAGGCGGGCCGTGGAACCGTGGTGCTGGGCATGGGAACTCCTCGCTGGGGGTCCGGAGCCTCGATACGCGTCCGGCGCTCAGCTTTATGCCACCGCGCCGTCCCGCCGCACAACGGGCAGCCGCCCCACAGCTCCAAGAACAGGGGAAACGCCCAGACTTCGGGGAGCGGGCGGCCGTCCGGCCCCGGCGGTGCCCGATAGTGGCGGCACACCTTCAGGAGCACGCCAGTGATCCAGCCCACCGAAATCCGCTGACACAGGACGGACGAACAGCGTGAGTGTTTCCCCCGCAGACGACGGACTGTGGTGCCGACGGTTCGACCCGGCCCCCGACGCCGCCCACCGCCTGATCTGCTTCCCCCACGCCGGCGGCTCGGCCAGCTACTACCTCCCCGTCGCGACCGCGCTCAGCCCGCGCGTCGACGTCGTGGCCGTGCAGTACCCCGGACGTCAGGACCGGCGCAACGAGCCGCTGATCGACGACATCGGCACGCTCGCGGACCAGGTGCACGAGGTGCTGCGCGGCTGGGACGACCGCCCCCTGACCTTCTTCGGGCACAGCATGGGCGCGCTCGTCGCCTTCGAGGTCGCCCGGCGGTTCGAGCGGGAGGGCAGCGGTCCGGTACGGCTCTTCGCCTCGGGCCGGCGTGCCCCCTCCCGCTACCGCGACGAGAACGTCCACCGCCGCGACGACGACGGCATCATCGCCGAGATCAAGTCCATGAGCGGCACCGACGACCGGCTGCTGGGCGACGAGGAACTGATCCGCATGATCCTGCCCGCGCTGCGCGGCGACTACCGGGCCGTGGAGACCTACCGGTCCGCCCCGGGTGCCACGGTGGACTGCCCGGTCACCGCGCTCGTCGGCGACAACGACCCCAAGACGTCGATCGACGAGGCCCGGGACTGGGAGAAGCACACCACCGCCGACTTCGACCTGCGGATCCTGCCCGGCGGCCACTTCTACCTCAACAGCCGTGCCGCGGACGTGCTGAAGCTGCTCGAAGAGCACTTCACCGCGCAGAGCGCACCGCAGGCCACCTGAACGGGGATGGAGAGCCGCGCGGTCGCCCGCCGTCCCGGACCCGGCCGGCGGTCAGGCCGCGCCCTGAGGGCGGATCGTTTCGGCGGGCGGAGCCTGCGTGCCCGGCGACTCGAACAGGCCCGCGTCCTCGAGGGCGCTCGCGAGCCCCGCACGGCCGGATGTCGACATCTTGCGGTAGCAGTTCGTCAGGTGCTTCTCCACGGCACGCCGGGAGACCCCGAGAGCGTCGGCGATGGCCTGGTTCGTCAGCCCCTCCACGGCCATCCGCGCCACCATCCGCTCGGTCGACGTCAGCCCCCGCGTCGGGACGCCGACCGCCGCCGGTCCCAGCAACTCCTGGGCGCGGGCCGCGATGCGCGCGGCTCCGCACTCCACGGCCAGCTCGTGCGACGTGCGCAGCGCCGCCTCCGCCTCCGCCCTGTGACGAGGTGCCACTGCCTCCGCCAGCCGCAGCAGGACCGACGCCCGCGTGAGCAGGTCGCCGGACGCCTCCAGCACCCCGGCGGCCTCCCGCAGCAGCCTCGGCGCCGAGGACCCGCCCGTCACGGAGGCCTGGAGGGCGAGCGCGCGCCCCAGGCCCGACGGGGCGCCCCAGGCCCTCGCCTGTTCCAGGTGCCGTTCGGCCAGGTGCTCGGCGCGCTCGGACTCGCCCATGCGGTGCAAGGCGCGCGCCGCCCAGTACGCCGCCGGGGCGAGGACGGGATTGCGCCAACCCGCCCGGTCCAGGGCGTACTCGGCGTCGAGGTAGTGCTCCACGGCCATGCCCGGCTCGTGCCGGCGCTCGGCCTTCATGCCCCGCACCATGACGAGCAGGGCGGCCAGCACACAGTGCTCGTGCATCCCGCGGATCCGCTCCGGCAGCGCCTCGACGAGGTCCGGCTCGCGGGTCCGCAGTGCCACCATCACCGACGCGATGATCGAGAGCGTGCTCGCCTCCTCGGGGCCGGACACCGACAGGGCCCGTACCGCCCGTTCCCGTGCGGCGGTCAGCCTGCCCTGGGCGAGCAGGACCAGCGCCTGTTCGCTGAGCACCACCGACTGCTCCACCCGTCCGCCCCGGCGTTCCGCGTCGGCCAGGGCCGTGTCCAGCCAGGACATCAGCCCGGTGACCGAGTCCGCGGTGACGGCGACCGGAATCACCAGCGGCACCACGGTGTGCACGTGGGCCGCGGACGCCGGCTCGTGCTCCAGGACCCGGCTCGCGAGCGCACTGAGCTGCGCGGCGGGCAGCGTGGCGGAGACCGTCGCGGTGTACGTGAGCGACACCAGCAGCTCCCGCTGCCCCGGGTTCGTCATCTCCGGTCGCCCGCCCAGCCCGGCCAGCCGGTCCGCGGCCGACGCGAGCACCGACGGATCGAGGTCGCAGAGCTGATGGAGCCGGGCCTCCAGCCGCAGCTCCAGTAGCCGGCGGTCGCTCGGCCGCATCTCCGCGGCGGGCAGTTCCCGTGCCGTCTGCCGCATCGCGTCCTCCAGCGACAGCAGGGTGGCACCGGTCGCCACCGGGGTGAGCGTCAGCAGCGCCTCGGCGCGGGCCCGCGCGCCGGACAGCAGCGGGAGCGCCTGGGTGATGTGCCGGACGGCCACGGACGGCGCGAAACTGCGCTCCGCCGTGGCCAGTTGGACCAGCAACTCGGCCCGCGCCTCACTGTGCGGCGGGACGTCGAGCAGCGCCCGGCGCAGATAGGGGGCCGCCGTCTCCGGGGCGCCGCCCCGCACCGCGGCGTCGGCGGCGTGACGCAGCGCCGCCACCGATTCGTCGTCCAACGGGGCGGTACTGGCGAGGAGATGGCCCGCCACCCGCTCGGGCGCGTGGCCCCGGTACCGCAGGAGTGCGGCCGCTCTCAGGTGCAGCCGATTGCGCTCGCCCGGCGGCATGGTGTCCTCGATCACCTCGTGCACCGCTTGATGCGCCAGCCGCAGACCGGTGCCCTCCCGGACGACCAGCGTCAGCCGGCGCAGCCGCCACAGAGCCGTCTCCCGGTCCACCCCGTCCAGTCCGGCCAGTTCCCCCACCACCTGCGGCTCGGCACCGTCCCCGAGGACCTGCAGCGCACGCGCGGCGGCCAGGACGGAGGGCGGCTGGTCCTGGAGCCCCAGCAGGAGCCGCCGGCGCAGCGCCGGCGGCACCAGCGCGGCCACCTCGGACGCGCCGGCCGCCACCGGGGCGATGCCGCGGGACCGGCATTCCTGGAGCAGCGACACGAGGTGCAGCGGGTTGCCGCGCGTGGCGGCGTGACACGCGGCCGTGAACTCCGCCTCGGCCGGTGTGCCGAGGTGCTGCAGGATCAGGGCGTCGACCGCCGCCGGGCCCAGCGGGGCCGGGAACAGCGTGTGCTCCGCGGCGGCGAGCGGACGGACCCCGGGCGGCTCCGCGGCGGGCTCTCCCTCGCAGACCGTCGCCGCGACCAGGATTCCGCGCTGGGGCACCTGCTGCACGAGCTGCTCCAGCCAGTCCAGCGTGCCCGCGTCCGACCAGTGCAGATCGTCGATCAGGAGCACGGGAGTGCGGTCCTGGCTCATGTTCTCCACCAGGGACAGCAGGGCCCGCACCGTCGTCGCCGTGTGCTGGCGGGGCGACTCCGGGTCGCCCTGGAGGAAGCCGAGCGCGGGCCGGGCGGAGCCGGCGCTCCATCTGCCCACGAAGGTACCCGACTTGACCACCGGCTCCAGCAGTTGCCGGGTGACACCGAGAGCGAAGGAGCGTTCCGCGGGGGCGGCGTAGGCACGCATCACCAGGGGCCGGGGAAGGGCCGCCGACCCGGCCGTCGGGCCGGTGGTCAGGCGGGCGGCGAGTTCGCCGATCTCCGACAGGACCGCCGACTTGCCGATTCCGGGCGGCCCGCTGATCACGACCATGGATCCGTTGCCGTGTGCGGCGAGCCGGAGGGCCTCGGCCGCCACTGTCAGTTCGTTCTGCCGCTCGAGCAACATGCCAGCGGCCTCCTTGCGCGGTGTGATGGAGCTTGAGGGGGGTGGGTACGAGGTGCGTCGAATGCGCGGCGTCAAGGGTCCATCGACATCCCGCCGTCGTGGTACCCCTGTCCGGTGGACGCGGTGACCGGCCGTACCCCGCAGCGCGCTCCGGCGGCCTCCCGGGCGACCACGGTCTGGACGAAGTGCCGGGACCCGGGCGTGTGGCCCAGCCGGCGCAGCGCGAGTTCGGTCAGCCGCGCCGCCTGCGGCGCGGGTGAGCCGAGGCCCCGGCGCAGGTCGGTCCAGGCCAGGGCGGAGTCGGTGCCCCACCGTCGGGCCAGTCGCGACTCCTCCGCGAACAGCTCCGCCGCCCGGTCGTCCGCCCCGCAGCCCAGGTGGGCCAGCGCCGCCAGCGAGCGCCAGGCCACCAGCCCCGGGTTGGCCCACCCCCGGGCGGCCATGCGCCGGCCGCACTCCTCGGCCTCGGCCAGCGCCCGCCGGGGGCGCCCCTGGCAGAGGTACAACTGGGCGCGGGAGTAGAGCAGATGGATCGCGGCGTCACTCTCGTCGGCGGCCGGCGTCAGCTCCTCACGGGCCAGCCGGTCCGCCTCCGCGTAGCGCTCCCGCGCGACCAGGAGGCGGATCTCCAGCGATCGCAGCAGGGTGAGCCGGGTGGGATCCCACACCTCCGCCGGTGCCAGGGACCGGCAGGAGGCAAGGTCGTGCACGGCGATGTCGGGGGCTCCGGCCTGAAGGTTGAGCTGTGCCCGCAGCAACCGCCCCCAGGCCACGAGCACGGGACTGCGGCGGCGGCCGGCCTCGGCGAGGGCGACGTCCAGGGCATCGCGCGCCGCGTCGTGGGCGTCCGCGACGGACAGGGCGCAGCAGGCGGCGAACCGGGGGAGCAGCGCCGCGTCGAGCGGCGCCCGCAGGGCCTGGCGGCACATCTCGCGCACGGCGGCCGCGTCGTGGCCGCGCACCGTCTGCCGCCACGCCTGCGCGGTGAGCGGCCTCGGGTGCAGGGCGGCACCGGACGTGTCGTGTGCGCCCGGCCGCGCCCCGGAACCCCTGGGCGACCCGGGGCGCGGGGCGTCCTCCTCCAGGATCTCCGCGGGCCCCCCGTCGTAGGTACCGAGCGACACCGGCAGGGCATGAGGGCTGCGGCTGATCCGGAGGTCCTCGGCGGCGGCCCGCACCCGCAAGGGCGCCTGCGTCCCGGACAGCAGCTCCGCGATCCGGCGGTCCGCGGCCTCGGGCGCGCTCATGCTGTACGACTCGGCGGCCTCCAGGAGCACTTCCGCGCGCTCCCCGGCGCTGAGCGGCTCGCGCAACGCGCGCTCCAGCACCACGGCCGCCTCGGCGTGACGACCGCGGGTGAGCAGAGCGCGGGCGGTACGGCGCAGCACCGACGGCACCCAGGGCTCGCCCAGCGGCACCGTGTTCAGCAGGAGGAGGGCGAGCGCCTCCTCGTCGGCGTCACAGTGGTGCGCCCAGCGGGCCGCCTGCGCGTGCAGCCGCTTGCGCTCGTCGCCCGCCAGACCGGTGAGCAGAGGGGCCGTGCAGCCCGGCATCCGCACCGGCGGTGGATCGCCGTCGCCGATCAGGCCCTGGACCCGCAACGTCCGCAGGGCACACGACAGTTCGGTTTCGTCCAGCTTCACCAGGGCGGCGACCCGCTCCACCGGCAGCAACTCGCGGCAGACCGCCAGCCCGCGCAGCAGCGCGAGCGGACCCCCCACCAGGTGCGCGGCCGACTCGGTCGCCCGGTCCCGGTGCGCGGCCTCGATCTCCTGGGAGAGCGCCGTGCGCAGCCCCACGGAGGACACGAGCGCGGGATCGCGGCGGACCTTGTCCACGGAACGCAGCATCACCCAGGGGCTACCGCCGGTGAGGCGGCTGACGCCGGCCCACCAGACGTCGTCGGACGCCGGGGGGACGGGCAGCCCCGAGGCGGTGCACATCGCATGGACCTCGGGCACGCCGAGCGGGCCGAGTTCCAGCAGCAGCCCCCGGTGGTCGGGGGAGGCGGCCGCCTGGTCGAGGAGCCCGGCGCAGGCGTCGGGGAACTCGCCGTGGGCGCTGGTGACGGTCAGCAGCACCCCGAGCGGCGCCGAGGACAGCCTGCGCAGCAGTCCCGCGAGGACCTGCACCGATTCCGGGTCCGCCCACTGGACGTCGTCCAGGGCGACGAGCGTCGGCCGGTGCGCGGCGGCCAGGAGGGAGCGGCACCAGCCCTGCACGGAGTCCTGCGCGGACGGCTCTTTGGCGAGGGCCGCACCGCCCACCGGGGAGCGGCCCGGCCGCAGCTGTCGTACCAGGGAGTACGGAGCGGGCGGGGCCGGCGCCGTGCCCACCGCGGTCAACACCTGGACACCGGCGGCCCGGGCGAAGGCCGTGCCGCGCCGCAGCAGGCGGCTGCGCCCGGAGCCCGGGCTGCCGTGGATCACCGTCACGCCGGGATGTCCGGCGGCGAGCCGGTTCATCATGTGCAGCAGCGCCGCTTGTTCGGCCTGTCGCCCGTACAGCGGGGCGAAGCCGTCCAGGGAGGCCGGCTTGAGCGGGAACGGGGTGACGGAGGACGCCGTCCGGCCGTCCGGTGCGGCACTCATCGCGCTCCGCCACCGGACGGGGACGCGCTCATTCCGGTGGCCCGCAGGACGCCCACCAGATCCTCCCGGCCGCTCACGCCGAGCTTCTGGTAGGCGTGGGTCAGGTGCAGTTCGACCGTACGCCGGGTGATGTACAGCGTCTCGGCTATCTCCCGGTTGGAACGGCCCGCCATCGCCAGGGCGGCGACTCTGCGCTCGCGTGCCGTCAGGGCGTCGTCCGGGCGGCCGCTGACCTGGCGGGGCCGCCCGCCCGCCTCGGCCAGCCGGACCCGGATGGCCGTCGCGGCGTTGCCGGCGCCGCACCCGATCGTCAGGTCCAGCGCGGTCCGCAGCCGGGGCCGGGCGGCCAGCGGGTCGCCGGCGTCCAGCAGGGCGGACCCCAGCGCGTACTCGGCGCGTGCCCGCAGCAACCGCGCCGGGGATTCGGCCAGGCGGCTGCAGGCGTCGTCGAGGAGCCGGTGTCCGGCCCGGCCCGGCGTGGCCAGCCCGCGGGCCAGCAACTGCAGTCCGGCGCCGCGCGGGGTGTCGCACCGGCCGACGAGCGCGACGCCCTGGGCCGCCACCTGCCGCGCCTCGGCGGGTCGGCCCAGCTCCGTCAGCAGGTTGGCCGTCTCCAGCCACCACGGCAGCACCAGCGGGGACTCGGCGCCCTGCGGACCGAGGGCCCGGCCGCCGGCCCGCAGGGCCACCAGGGCACCGGCCAGGTCGCCGTGCTCACGCCGTACGGCCGCCGTCGCCCACCAGTACAAGGGGTGGACGTGCGACAGCCGGCGCAGGTCGGCGCAGCCGGCCTCGGAGAGGACCGCCGCTGCGGCGGCGATGCTGCCGCGCTGGGCGAGGACATAGGCGAAGACGACGGCGGACGTGACGGCGGGGCCGTCGTCGCGCCGGCGCTCGAGTTCCAGGGCCTGCCGGCTGTCCCGCTCGGCCGCGGGCAGGTCGCCCGTCGCGCTCAGCACCAGGGCCCGTACCGTGAAGGCCTGGATCCGGCTGGGGTCGAGTTCTCCGCGCAGCGGGTTGCCGAGGAGCCGGTCCAGCGTGGCGAGCGCCGTGGTGTTGTCGTCGGCGAGGTTCGCGACGACGGCGGCGGCGATCATCGACAGGTCGTCCAGCGGGGTGCCGGGGGTGCCGACGGCGCTGAGGCCGGGGTGCTCGGGGACGGGGCGGCCGCTGAGCACCGACAGGGCGGCGCGGGCCAGCCGCAGCCGACGGTTGCCGGGGCTGTCGTCGCAGGGCTCGCTCGAGGTCCGGAGGCGCTCCTTGACCCAGAGCACGGTCCCCGGTTCCAGCGCTCCGCTGAGCAGCAGGGCGGACTCCAGAGCCGCCCTGCACTCCTGCGGCACGACGACCTGCGACGAGCCGGGCCGGCGGTCCAGCACGTCGGCGAGCAGCCGGGCCGCCTCGTCGCCGCGACCGAGCGGGACGAGCGTGTCGGTGTACCGCAGGGCGAGCTCGGCGAGTTCGTGTCCGTCGGTGCTGCTGGCGAGGAGCATGCTCAGGTGGTGGACGGCCAGGTCCGGTGCGACGGTGCCGAGGGTGTCGGCCAGCAGGCCCCTGATCCGGCGGAGCGTGCGGGAGTTCTCCCCGGCACCGATGTCGAGCGCGTGGGAGAGGTACCGTACGGCGGCCCTCGGGGAGTCGGTGGCCAGGGCCGCGCTGTAGAGGGCCTCCAGCATCCACGGTGCGGCCCCGAACCGGATCCGCAGGAGTGCCTGCGCCACCTGGGTCGGGGGGCGGCCCGCGTCCTCCAGCAGCCGGGCGGCGCGGGCGTACAGCGGAATGAGGTCGTCGCTCGCGAGACCGGCCGGCATGTCGTCGTCCGGATCGCGGGATCCGGCTCGCGCACCGTCGAGCGGCAGGAGCCGGCGTTCGGCGAGATGGTCCAGAGCCCGGCGCACGGTCGGCAGCGGCATCCGGATCAGTTTGCTGACCAACTCCGGTTCGGCGCAGCCGAGTACGGCCACCGCGGACAGGACGGCCGAGGCCGAGGAAGGCAGTTGACCGATGTCCTGCGGCGTGGCGCGGTCCCCTCCTGCCGCTCCGCCCGTCGCGCCGCCTGCGCCGGTGTACCGGTCGACGAACGCGTGGACCGCCGCGGGGATGCCCTCGGACTGCTCCGCGCACCGGCGCAGCAGGGCCGTGGAGGGTTCGTGCCCCAGTTCCCGGAAGAGCAGTTCGGAGATCTCGTCGGTGGTGAGGGGCATCAACTCCCGTGCGGTCCACGGGTGATGGGTGAGCAGAGCGGCGAGGGCCGGCGGCTCGGTGACGGGGGGCATCGTGATCACCGGCAGTAGGGGCAGTCCGACGGATCTGCGCAGGACGTAGTCGAGTGCGCGCAGCGAGCGGGGTCGGGGCAGGTGCGCGTCGTCCATGGCGAGGACCACGGGCCCGCGCCGGCAGAGCTCCATCACCGTCTCATGGAGCTGATGGCACGTCAAAGGCGCCTCGTCGGCGGGTGTTGGGCCTCGGTCCGCGGCACAGTGTACGGCCCCGGGGGCGTCGTACCACGTGCCGTCCCGCGGGCCGGCGCGCAGCACCGACGCCCAGGGTTGCACCAGGTCGCAGAAGGCGTGCAGCAGCGTGCTGCGGCCGACTCCGGCCGGTCCGGTGAGCATCACGCCGGTGGACGCTCCGGAGTCGGTCCCGGGGACGCGGCGGATGAGTGCCGAGAGCACGGTGGATCTGCCCACGAGGGATTCGGCCGGGGTGGCACGTGTGAGCGGTGAGCGAGGGGCCGGTAAAGCCGAAGTGAGGTTCACGGGGCCACCGAATGTTCTGGGGGGACGGACACTTGATGGACTTTGTGGCGAGGCGCCGGGGAAATGGGGAGCCGGGCCACATGGGCGGCACAACGGCACGGGGAGGGGGGAACTCGCGGTGGCCCAAGGGGTGAAGGGCGTGGGCGCACACCGCTTTGTAAGCGGTTTTCGGCGCTCTCTTCTCGGTTCACAGCTGGTGCACACACAACGCTGTGGATTGTAGCCGATACTCACTGTCGACATGTGAGTGATGTGAAGGACATGAGGGTCGGAATGCCCCGCACAGGTGCTCCGGCGGTGCCCGGGAAAGGCCAGAAGTGCCTGCTGAGGCGGGTATTGCGTCCGGTTCATCCAATTCGCGGCGATGTGGTGCGGGTGTGAATGGAACGGGACTAGTGAATCACCTAGAATTTGAGTCAATACTGCCGGTGGATACGTGGCGGGATCGCGCGCCGCTTTTTCCTGCGAGCGGCCGGCCGTCCCGGCGATTTTCCTCCTCGCGCACGAAGCCTTCTTGCCCGGCAGCAGGCCCGCCCCCGCTGCGGAGGGCCGGAATTTCGGTGGGGGAGTGGTGTGACGGGGCCGGCTCAGGCGGGCAGCCGGATGCGGAACCACGCCCCCCGGCGACCGGGCTCCAACGACACGGTCCCGCCGTGCGCGGTGACGATGGCCGCCACGACGCTCAGGCCCAGCCCGTTCCCGCCGCCCGTGTCCGCGACCGGTGCGCGCGTCGCGGCATGACCGCCGTGGACGAACCGCTCGAAGGCCGAGTGCCGCAACTCGAGCGGGATACCGGGCCCGTCGTCGATCACCTCGATGACCCGGAAACCGTCCTCGGTGCCCAGCCCCAGCGCGGTGCGGGTGCCCCCGGGCGTGTGGTGCCGGACGTTCGCCAGCAGGTTGGCGACCGCCTGGTAGAGCCGGTCCCGGTCGCCGACGACGGCGTGGGTGCCCGGCAGGATCGTGAGCCGGATGGGGTGGTGCGGGGAACAGGCCTGGGCGTCGGCCACCACTTCGCGGCACAGCTGGGCGAGGTTGACCGGCTCGCTGCGCAGGGGCTGGCCGAGGTCCAGCCTGGCGAGGAGCATCAACTCGTCCAGGAGCGCGGACATACGCCGGGTCTCGTCGGCCATACGGTCCATGACCAGGTCGAACTTCTCCGCGTCGGCCAGTCCGCCCAGCCGGGCCAACTGGACGTAGCCGGAGATGGCGGTGAGGGGAGTGCGCAACTCGTGGCACGCGGTCGCCACGAACGCCATCATGCGCTCCTCGGACTTGCGCCGGTTTCCCCGGTCCCTGTGCAGTTGGGCGCCGAGCCCGACCGCCGCCAGCAGCGGCAGGAGGATCAGGGCCAGCTTGAGCATCGCCCGTGAACCGGGGGCGCGCAGAGCCCCTTTGGGTCCCACGACCCCCATGCTCTGCCGGCTGCTGAGGATCACGGCCACCCGTTCGCGGCCGCCGCCCACGGCGCCCGGGTGGAGGGCCGTCGCGTGCGTCAGGAGCGGCCTGACCGGCGGGGGTGACCCTCCCTCCCGCGTCGGCCCGGCGGACAGGACGAGGAGGAGCACCATGAGGGAGAGGGCGCCGACCGCCGCACCACCGTGCGGGGTCCACGCTGAGGTCAGGGGGCGAGGCACCGACACCGCAGTCTCCTCGTGGGTCTCTCGAAGATATACCTCACCGCCCGATCAGGGTCCCCTGCGCCAACGCGACGAAAACAAGCCTTGCTTGGCGGCACGATACCGAAGGGCCCTCTCCGGTCGGCAAGTCTTCGCGTGACCAGGTTGTTACAAGGCGCTATCGATGTCGACAGGGTGGTCGCACCAGGTGGGAAGGGGTGCGGTGGGACCGGCGGTCGAGGCCCCGCCGGGCCGGAGCGCCGCCGCCATCGAGGTGCGGACGGGCAGCCCGGTCGTCGGCCCGGCCGGCCGCGTGGCCACCGCGGCCGACTGCCGGAGCTCCGGACACGGTGAAAAAGCACTGATCACAGGGTGTCGCGTGGCACGGAAGGGGCCAGGCGCGCGGCCCCCCGACCTCCCGCTCCGCCCCACGGCGGGGAAGACGGGGCGGGTCCGGCCGTGACAAACTCCCGCCCCGTGGATCTAGGGGAATCCCTGGTTTTCGCGGAAGTACGCGACACGGGGCGGGTGTCTGTGCAGGGGGGTTCCCAGGGTCGGCGGGCCGTGGTCGCTGCGGCAGGTGCTCAGCGGGCCGCCGTTGCGGGTCAGGGCAGTTGAGGGGATGCGGAGCCGAGGCGGCGCCCCGCGCTGGCGGGCAGGCTCACCCGGAACCACGCCCCCCGCTCCGAGGGTTCGAGACCGATCGAGCCGCCGTGCGCGATGACCACCGCCGCCGCCACGCTCAACCCCAGCCCGCGTCCCGGGCAATGAGGCAGGTCCGGGTCCGTGGGGGAGGAGTTCGGCGCGCGGAAGAACGGCTCGAAGATCCGGTCCCGCACGCTGCCCGCGATCCCGGGCCCGTCGTCGATGACGTCGATGACATGGCGGTCCCCGTCCAGACCCAGCCGGACCTGGGCCGAGGTCTCCTCGGGAGTGTGGGCCAGCACGTTGGAGATCAGGTTGTCGATCGCCTGCTCCAGCCGTTGCCGGTCGCCCTCCACCCAGTGCGGGAAGGACTCCACCTCACAGCGCAGTGTGCGGGGAGCGCCCGGCGCCTGGGCCCGGTCCACGGCCTGGACGCAGACCTGCGCCAGATCCACCGGACGCTGTTCGAGCATGCCGCCGTGCCCCAGCCGGGCCAGTAGCAGCATGTCCTCGACCAGGCTGATCAGACGCCGGGTCTCCTTCTGCACCTGCCCCATGGCCTCGTCCAGGCGGCGTGGGTCGTCCAGCGCCCGGATCAGGGCCAGTTGGGTGTACCCGGTGATCGTGGTGAGGGGGGTGCGCAGTTCATGACTGGCGGCCTCGACGAGTTCGCACAGCCTGTTCTCGTCCTGCCGACGGCGCAGGGCCGCCTCCTCGATGCGGCGCAGCAGGTAGTTGTACGTGTCGGCGGTGCGCTGCAGTTCCCTGGGCGGCTGCGTCGTGACCGGGACGCGTTCCGAGGGGTCCTCGCCGCCTTCCGCGATGCGTCGGGCGTCGGCCGACATCTCGCGCAGGGACACACAGGCCCGACGACTGATCCACAGGGCCCCGAGGGCCAGCGCGGCGATCAGCGGGACGGCGGTGACCGTCTCGATGTCCACGAGCGTCCGTACGGTCGCCTCGTCGGAGGCCGTCGACCGGGCGGTCACCAGATAGCCGCCCTCCGGCAGCCGGTCCACGAGGGCCCGTGCCGGCCGGCCCGGCACCGGCAGGGGCTGCTCGATCCCGTCCCGCTCCCGCAACAGCGCCGCCGGCATCGGCAGTCTGCCGAGCGGGGACGTGGCCCCGGTCGGCAGGCGCACGACACCGCGGGCGTCGGTCACCACGGACGCGGGGTCCTCCTGCGCCGGGTACCAGTCCCTCCCGGCGCGCAGTGCCTCCATCCGGAAGCGGTGGGTCTGGACGATCTGCTGGTCCGTGCGCTCCCGGAGGCGGTACGACAGCGTGCACACGCAGTAGATGTCGGCCCCGAGCACACCGATCGCGGCGATGACGAGGAATCCCCAGGCGAGCCTGCGCGACAAGGACGTGGCGGGGGCCGGACGGGAGCCGGCCCCCTGGTCCTTTCGACGGCTCTGGGAGGGGCACGCGGCGGTGGACATCCTCAGCCCTCCGTGCGGTGTCCGGGAGGGGCCGAGCGCACCAGGTAGCCCGCCCCGCGCACGGTGTGGATGAGGGTCTGGTCGGTGTCGCCCAGTTTCCGCCGCAAATAGTAGATGTAGGTCTCGACGATTCCGGACTCACCCCGGAAGTCGTAGCTCCACACGTTGTCGAGCATCTGGGCCTTGGAGATCACCTGGTCGGCGTTCTCCAGGAGATAACGCAGTAACGCGAATTCCGTCGACGACAGCTGAACCGGCTGACCGTGCCTCCAGACCTCGCGCGTGTCCTGGTCCAGTTCCACCCAACCGGCGCGCAGCCTGCGGCCCTGGGCCGGAACCAGCTCACGGCCGCGGCGCATGACGGCCCGGATCCGGGCCACCACCTCATTGAGGTCGAACGGCTTGGTGACGTAGTCGTCGGCGAGTTCGAGGCCGCGGACCTTGTCCGCCACCGCGTCCCGGGCGGTCACGAACAGGACGGGGGCGCTGACGCCCGCGCCGCGGAGGCTGCGGCAGACCTCGAACCCGTCCATGTCGGGCAGGACGACGTCGAGCAGAACGACGTCGGGGGCACAACTGGTCGCCAGGGCGAGCGCCTTGCTTCCCCGGTCGGCGGTGACCACCGCGAATCCGAGGAACTGCAACGCCATGGTGAGCATGGAGGCGATGCTGGACTCGTCCTCCACGACGAGCACGGTCGTTTTCGAGGACGTGTCGCTCTGGTTCATCGTGTGCGCACCAAGTCGGTAAGAACCCATTGTTGTCGAGATCTGCCCGCGGAATCGAGGAAGACGGGATCAGTGCTGTCGTTGTCATGATGGCACAGGGATGATCCATCGGATCGTATTCCGATCGTGCTCTGAGCGGACTTTGATGTATCTCTGAACTTCGTGCACTTTCCTGTCCTGACATGACCACACACGCGGAGCCGATACCCGACCTTCACCCACTCTTCGCGTCGGAGGGGATCGAGGATGTCGACGAAGTACGCCGCAGGGTCCGGTGGGAGATCTTCTCGGCCCTGACCGAGGTGGTGTCCGGCCAGGGCGACTGGAGCTGGCAGAGCGCGGCTCGCATCCGCGCGGAGGGCCGGGCGTGGGCCCGACAGGGCCGGTCCCTCGACGAACTGCTCGCCATGGTGGGCGGGATGACCCGCCACCTCATCAACCGCTGCACCGTCGGCGCCCATGACCAGGACGCCATGACGCACGAGGTGATGGTCCTGCGTCTCGGTGACGCCGGCAGGCTGGTGGGCCGTGAACTCAACTGCGGCTTCTTCGACGTGGGGATCGGCGGTGAGGCCGCCCCCGAGCCTCCCCGCCAGGTCCCCGCGCCGCGCACCCCCGGCTCTCCCGACGAGGCGCGCGCGGTGCTGGCCGTACGCGCTCTGTCGTGCACGATCGCCGACATCGACCGGGTCTTCCGAGGTCTGGCCGCGGCCGTGGTGCCGACGTCCGAGGACGGCGCCCACGTCCTGCTGCGGGCCGCCGGCCAGGAAGAGGCCGTCTCCCTCGCCCGGGAAGCCCACAAGGATCTTCCCGGCGACGTCTGGATCGCGGTCCACTGGCAGGAGCCCGGCCCCGGCACTCCGGGCGGACGGGCGGTGCCGGAGGGCGGCGGGGTGTCGGTCGCCGACGGCATCTGTGCCACGCTCCTCGCCCTCGAGTGTCCGCCCGGGGTGTACGGACTCGACGACGTCCTGGTGGAGTACGGAGCGGCGGAGACCCCGGCCGTCTCCGAGCGGCTCCTCAAAATGGTCGAGCCGCTGAACGAACACCCCGTCCTCTGGGACACCCTGACCGCCCTCATCGCCGCCGACGGGGTCCGTCACCGCGCCTGCGAGCGGCTGGGCGTCCACCGCAACACGCTGGACCGGCGCCTCCAGCGGATCGGCATGCTCACCGGCCAGCGCCTCGACGGGCTGCGCGGCCTGTGCACCCTGCGTGCGGCTCTCGCCGTCGTCGCGGTCACCCGGCTCCAGCGCGCCGCGGGCCTGACCTGGTCCGAACCGACGACGCCGGGCGGGTGGTCCCCGGAGGACGCCCTTGACTTCGGCGGCCACGAGGCCGTCCCGGACGGCCCGCCCCCGCACGCCGCAGGCGCGACCCGCCCGCGCGTCCCGGCCCCCCTCCGTTGACCGTGCCCCGGACCCACGCTCCCAGTTGAGCTGAGCCGAGCCCTGCCGAACTGAACCAAGCCGAGCCGACAAGCCGGCTGTACGTTCTCCAGAGCGCGGTGGAGAAGGGTGGCGGTCGCCGGCCGTGTGGTCAGCTGCGATGCGCGGCACCGGACCGACCCGCCCTGTTTCCACTGTGCCGCCGAGGACGCCTCGCCCGCGGCCCCCCGCACCACCACCGCGTGGGCCCGCCACCGCCGAGCGCCGACGACGAGACGGCGTCAGGCCCCCTGCCGCACACTTCCGGCACCTCCCCACCTCCCCCGGTTACCTGGCCCCGTAGCCCCCTGGCCCTCCTGCCCGCGCACCCGCGCAGGGTCGTACGGCGCCGGTTCGGACCACGTGCTCACGACGGCTTCCCGCCTCTCACCACGCCCACGCGGCGAGCCGGCGATTCTCCTTCCTGCCGCCGGCCTCACATCCCGGCATGTCGGCGACCTCGGCTACAGCGGATACGTCGCCTCCGCCGTCACCAAGGACGTGTCCCCGGCGGCGCCCGGGTCGCCGAGAACTGGCCCTGCCACGGCCCGGTCCCCTGGCCCCACGCGCCCTGCCGGGACGCCGTCAACGCCTACCCGGCGCGGTCCGGCGGCGACGCGCGGGCTCGGCCTTGCGCCGAGCCCGTCACGCCGGTTCCACACCGGAGCCGGAGTGCTGTCACGCCATCAGCGCTGGAGTGTCAGCAGACCCGGACGGTAGGGCAGGAGGCCGTAGTCACCGCCGGAGTTGGGGCTGCGCCCCTGGTAGAGCAACTGCAGGTGGCAGGGATCGACGGTCATGGTCTGGTCGGGGCTCGTGCGGATGAGTTCGCCGTGGCTGATGTCATTGGTCCACGTGGCGCCACTGTTGGCCTTGCCGGCGAAGGGGTTGCTCTCGGTGGCGGCCTGCGGGGTCCACTGACCGTTCAGGCTGGTGGCGGTGAACGAGCGGAAGTAGCGCCGCTCATTCGTACCCCGGGCCTCGACGATCATGAGGTAGCGGTTCTGGCCCTCCAGCTTGTAGACCTGGGGGGCCTCGAACAGGTTGCTGGTCGTATCGCTCATGACCACGGTCGAGGCCGAGCCGAAGCTGCCCGGGAAGTTCCCGATCGGCATACTGGCCCGGTAGATCTTGCCGTTGTCACCGGCGAAGAACAGGTACATGTTCGTGCCGTCACCGATGAGCGTCTGGTCGATGGGGCCTGTTCCGGAGCCGGAGATGCTCCCGGAGAAGAGCACCTGCTGGGATGACCAGCCATTGGGGTTGGTGGGGTTGGTCGACGTCCGGTAGGAGAAGGCGGTCCCGCCCCACTGGTAGGCGAGCACCCAGATGTTCTTCGGCGCGAAGTAGAAGAGGGTGGGCGCGACGGTCGAGGCCGACATCGCGTTCTGGCCGGCCGAGGCCATGTCCGACCAGTTCGTGAACGGGCTGAAGCTCATCGAACCCCAGCGCGACCCGTTGTCGTGCGTCGTCGCATAGACGAGTTGCCGCCCGTTGTACGGGACGACCGTGAAGTCCTTGAGCGAGACCCAGCCCGCCTTGGGCTGCGCCAGCGCGCCGGTCGATGTCCAGCGGTACGCCGACGGAAGATCGCACGCGGCGGCGGTGTCGGCGCCGAGGGCCTTGCCGCTGTCGTGGTTGACCAGCTGCTGCGAGGCGTTGGGGTCCGCGGGTGCCGCGCCGGAGGGCTGGGCACCGAGGAAGGCCGAGACCAGCAGCAAGGGCGAGAGGACGGCGAGTGATCGCCTCAGACGGACCGCGGACGAGTGGCGGAACCACATGGGAGGGCCTCCTTTGAGGTGGGGGTGAGGGACCTCGGTGAACCATGGAACGGACGTGCCGAGAGAGGGGCCGATCTCGAAAGTTTCGTAGATTTCCCGCAAGCTTCGACGCCACAAGCTAGGAATACAGGGTCCTTTGGTCAAGAGCTGTCACGGAGGTGTCCAAGAAATGCTCCTCCCTTCGCGTCAGGCAGGCGGGTCGACCCAGTCGGAGGCGCTCCGGCCGCGAGCAGGGATTCCGGAAGTTTCGGATGGGCAACCGAAACTTCTTCTGCGGGGAGTATTGACGATGCATCGTCAATAGCTCAATCATCCGTGCCTGAGGGGCCGGTTGCAGTTCGAGATGTCGAACGAGTCGCATCGAGTCTGTGCTGCACGGCAGAACCACGCACCGCCCGGGTTTCGGCCCGCCCTGTCCGTCTGCCAAGTGGGAGCGGGCGACGCATTCCCCTGCGCTTCAGTCCTTCTCTGATTCCTACCCAGGAGGCACAGTCATGGGCTGTTTTGCCCTTCCCAGAACCGTAATCCGCCGGAAGGTCCGCGGTCTGCTGCTGGCGCTGGTCGTCGGCGTCCTCGGGATGGCCGCCGTACTGGTCGCGCCGCCGAGCGCGCACGCCGCCGAGAGCACGCTCGGCGCCGCCGCGGCGCGGAGCGGCCGCTATTTCGGCACGGCCATCGCCTCCGGGAGGCTGGGCGACTCGGCGTACACGACGATCGCGAACCGTGAGTTCAACATGGTGACGCCCGAGAACGAGATGAAGATCGACGCCACCGAACCGCAGCGGGGCCAGTTCAACTTCAGCGCCGGCGACCGTGTCTACAACTGGGCGGTGCAGAACGGCAAGCGGGTGCGCGGCCACACCCTGGCCTGGCACTCCCAGCAGCCCGGCTGGATGCAGAGCCTCAGCGGCAGCACGCTGCGCCAGGCGATGATCAACCACATCAACGGCGTGATGGCCCACTACAGGGGCAAGATCGCCCAGTGGGACGTCGTGAACGAGGCCTTCGCCGACGGCAGTTCGGGAGCCCGGCGCGACTCCAACCTGCAGCGCACCGGCAACGACTGGATCGAGGTCGCCTTCCGCACCGCGCGCGCCGCAGACCCGGCCGCCAAGCTCTGCTACAACGACTACAACGTCGAGAACTGGACCTGGGCCAAGACCCAGGCCATGTACTCCATGGTCCGGGACTTCAAGCAGCGCGGCGTGCCGATCGACTGCGTCGGCTTCCAGTCGCACTTCAACAGCGGCAGCCCCTACAACAGCAACTTCCGCACCACCCTGCAGAACTTCGCCGCCCTCGGCGTCGACGTGGCGATCACCGAACTCGACATCCAGGGTGCTCCGGCCGCGACGTACGCGAACGTGGTCAACGACTGCCTGGCCGTCCGGCGCTGCCTCGGCATCACCGTCTGGGGTGTGCGCGACACCGATTCCTGGCGATCGGACCAGACGCCGCTGCTGTTCAACGGCAACGGCAGCAAGAAGCCCGCGTACACCGCCGTCCTCAACGCACTCAACAGCGGCACGGTGACGGTCCGTTAGCCCGGCACCGGTACCGCCTACGGCACAGTGACTCATCCGCACCGAGGAGTGGAGCCTGGATCATCCCGGCTCCACTCGCGCCGTCCGGTTCGCCGCACCCTCAGATGCGGGCGAAGACGTTGACCACCACTCCGATGTAGAGAATGACGAGGATGGTCCAGAAGGTGTAGACGATGCCCGGATACCGGATGTAGAGAGGTATCCGGATCGTCGGGTAACGCCTGCGCAGTTCACGGGGGGTCGGCGTACCTCCGAACTGCTGCTGGAAAGCCGCCCTGCGCCACACCTCGTCGAGTTCGTCCTCACGCCACTGGCGGGGATTGAGCATGACGGCGGCGCGGTCGTCGCCCACGACGAGCACCGCCCCGGCGATGCCGCTGGAGTTGATATGGGTCCGGGCCACGAAGCCGGGCCCTTCGACGGTGGTCAGCCGGCGCGCCCAGTTGCGCACCAGGACGGTGCCGTCCACCCATGCCACATACGTGTTCAGGGTGTGCAGGACCGCATAGACCACGTACCACAGGAAGGGGAGCGCGACGAGGGCGATGGCCGCGGGTACCGCCGCCGGCCCGAGCCCCTCACTGGTGCCGCGTCCGCCCGCGAGCAAGCGCACCATGCTGATACCCGGCACGATGACCGCCGGCACGATCGCCAGTGCCACGCGCCCGAACCGGCTCTTGTCCGGGGATACGAAGAGCTTTGTGCGGCGGTCACTCACAGACGGTCTCCGGTCTCTCCATACGCGGCGGCACAACGAAGGTCGTGTGTTCTGGTTCTAGGCGGCGGCAGGGAAGTCCTTGCGCTTGATCTTGGCGCGGCGACCGTCCGGGTGGTGGAAGACGATGCCCTCGGCCAGTGTGCCGGGGGCGAAGCGGCTCTCCAGCCGGGTCAGGAAGTCACGCAGGCCCGCGTAGTCGCGGGGCACGCCGTGGTAGACCGGCACCTCCAGGTTGAACGGCACGCACCGGTGGTCGTCCAGCCGCAGGGGGTTGCCCTGGATGCGGGGGCCGAGCGCTTCGCAGGAGTGCTCGCCGTCCGGCCAGGAGGTGACGTCGGTATTGCGGGCGGCGGCGAGAACCCACTTGTCCTCCGCCGCGCCCTCATGGGCGTCGACGTACCAGCCGTCCTTGATCCCCTGCTCCTTCTGCAGCCTGTTCGGGTTGCGTCGCTTCTCCACCCGTACCAGCCGGCCGGCCCGGACGGTGAGGCGGACGTTGGTTCCGTCGAGCTTCTCCGTCGGGGCCCCCTCGCCGTCGAACACCCACGCGCACTCCACCCGCGGCCGGTCGACGACCCGAAAGTCCCCGTCCCGCTCGAACAGTGTGGGGATCTTCTCCATGACCCGCAGCCCCTTTCTGACGTGCCCGACCAGTTCCTCGTGAGTGAGGGCACCGGACGCCAGGCCGCCCGCCAGCGCGCGGACCAGGTCCGCCACCGAAACGTCCGCCTCGACGGCAACCCGCTTCAACGCCTTCTTCTCTTCGGGCGAGATCCAGGCGACCAGCCGGGACCAGCCATCGGGCGGTGTCCATCGCGCGAGCTGCTCCGGGTTCTTCCGGGGCCGACCGCGTCCCCTGCGCTCCTCCATGGGCAGGACCCTAGGGCGACATTTAATGATGTGTCAATTGGCATAACAGAAAATGCAGAACCGGACCTTCGGAAGGCGCGGCCGGGCCTGCCGCTCTTGTACGTCGGCCCTCTTCGTGGGCGGGAAGGCGTGTTCAGTTCGCCGTGTGCTCGATGAGCCGTGCACACCCTGCTGTGCGAGGACGAGCTGTTCGTGGCTCTCCCGCGCGAGCATCGCCTGGCCGGAGCCGCGGCGGTCGACCTGCGGGAACTGCACGTCGAGGCCTGGCTCCACAGCGCGTACGGCGAAGTTCGGCTACGCGGCCGCCGGGTTGGGGGTGGCGGCCGTCACCGTCGACATCGAGCGCCTCGGCGGACCCGAGCTCCCCGACGGAGTCAAGGCTTACAGGACGGTGCCGTCACGATGGGCGAGGATGAGATCGGCGGCCCGGTGCACCCCGCCTGCCTCGCGCAGGAGCTTGCCCCAGCGGTCCGTTGCCCCCGCCGTGAGTGACGAAGGCCCGCACATGCGGATGGGCGAGCACGTCCAGCTGGGAGGGACCCACTCGCGCACCTGTATGTGCGCGGGCAACGGTGTGGGCAGCCTGGCCTGCTGGTCGGCCGGCAGCTTCCACAGCACGTGGTGCTTGGGGTCGAGCTGGGACAGAGCGCCTGCCAGGGCGGCCAGTTGTGCGTCGGACAGCACGGCGATGGTGCCGAGCCCCACCTACACGACCACCGCTACCGGGCGCTGCCGCAGAACGCCCTCGATGCGGCGGGACGCATCGACACACCGGTACTGCTCATCGCCGGCAGTGAGAACGGCTTGTGGCTCGACTCCCAGAAGCTCTGCCACGAGGCCCTCGCGCGCAGTCAGCCTCAGTTGGACGTGGAGTACCGGGAAATCCCCGGCTACGGCCACCTGGACACCTTCTTCGGCCGCGCCGCCGCTCTCGATGTGTACGGGCACATCCTGGACTTCGTCGGACGGCGCCGCTGACGGGGACGGGGGCTATCGGGCCCACCGGACGGAGTCCTCGATCCGGCAGCGCGCGCCCTGGTGGTGCGGCGTGGTCGTGGACCGTCCGGTTCGCAGGACCGCCAGGACCCCGTGGTACCCGTCGGGGCCGAGTCCGGCCGTCGGGCGACCGAACTCGCCGCCCAGCGGCTGGGCGGCATATCCGGCCTCGGTCAGTGCGAGCCAGATGCGCATCAGCGTGGCTCCCGCTTCGAGGCGGTCGGCGACGGTCCGGCGCGGGCCGCGCAGGACGAGCACGGCCCCGCAGTCGCGCAGCCTCCGTGCCCGCGCGCCGGCCGTCGCCGAGGCCAGTCGGCGGACCAGCGCCCGCGGTACCGCCTCGCTGTCGACGGCGCGGGCGAGCACGCCGGTCGCCCCCGAGTGGTCGAGGAGGTCGCGCGGTTCCCCGAAGGAACGGCGGCCGCTGTCGTGCCGTGCGCGTTCCCGCAGCCAGGCCCGGAGTCGGGCGTCCGACGCCGGATCGGCGGCCATGGCCGAGTCGAGCTCGGTCCGGGCGAGCCGGGCCAGGGCGGTGGGGCCGGTCACCGTCTCCAGGGCGAGGTTCCGCTCGCCGCTCAGCAATTCGATCCGCTTCGCCGTCGCCCTGTCGAGAGGGGTGCGCAGCAGGCTCTCGCGGTGGGTGGAGCGCAGGCCGAGCGCGCCCTGCCGGACGAGGACGTCGTCGCGGAGGCGGTCGCAGTGGAACCGGCCGACGTACGCGGGCATCCCGTCCTCGTCGGCCGGCTGATCCGACGCGGTCGAGGCCTCTCACTCGCCGTGCGCCAGGTAGGCCATGGCTCCCAGAGCGCAGCCGAGGCTCTCCGCCCAGCCCAGCGGGTCCTTGACGGCGGCGGGCCAGCGCTGCGGGTCGTGCGCCAGCCGGACCGTGCGGTCGTCGAGGAGTTCGAACGCCCAGGGCTGGGCGTTGAAGGCGGAAGGGGCGAGCCGGGCGCCGTCCAGCACGCCGGCGAGCCGCTCGGGCAGTGGGCGCGGGGGCTCTGGCGCGGCTGAGGGCCGGAGCGGGGTGCGCCGGGAGGCGGCGCGTAGCGCCCGTCGGGACCGTACGATCTCCACCGGCAGCCGCGCCCGGTGCAGCAGGGCGGCCGGGCGGGTCATGACCGCGGCATGCACGTCGATGGTGACGACATGCCGTGTCCGGCGGTTCATGAGCACGTCCACGACGGTTCTCGCGGTCAGTGTGGCCAGGCCGAGGACGCAGTACCCGATCTGCGGCCAGGAGCCCCCGTTGACGCGCCGGTCGGTCTGCACGGCCAGGAAGTCGCTGGGAACGTGAGTACTGCCGATCCACCGCATCGATTCCCACAGGCGGTTCTCGCGGTGTGCCTCGGCGCTCGCCCTGCCGTAGAACGGCACCGGGTTGCGCCGGTAGTCGAAGACGTACAGGGTCGGTCTCCCGCCGAAGTCCATACCCGCCAGGACGGGGATGCCGAGCCGGGCGGCCCGCTCGTGCAGCTGGTACTTGACCCAGGACGACATCGTCGGGTCGATGGCGTCGAAGACGATGTGGACGCCGTCGAGTGCCTCGTCGAGGTTCTCCAGGGTCAGCCCCTGCGGGTAGACGGTCACTTCGGCCGAGGGGTTGAGCGTGCGCATCCGGTCGGCGATCGCCGTGGGCTTCGAACGGCCCAGGTCGGCCTGTACACAGGCCTGCCGGTTCAGGTTCGAGACGTCGAAGACGTCGGGGTCGGCGAGCCGGAAGCGCAGCACACCGAGCCGGGCCAGGGGTTCGACGACCCCGCCACCGCCGCCGCATCCCGCGACGAGTACGGTCGCGGCGCGCAGGGCCGCCTGTTCCCGTTCGCTGATGATGCCGGTGTTGCGGCTCACGGCCTCGGCCCCTGCGGCCATCATGTCGATGTCCGCCCGGTGGGTGTCAGTGGCCATGGCTGGATCCGTTCGCTCGGTGCTCGTGTTCGGCCCGCGCTCCGACGGCGGTGGAGCGAAGTGCCCCACTACGCCGGCGGGTTGGGCGTGTTCGGCTCATGCGCTTTCCAACTCGGAGTGGTGGCCGCCTGCGGTGAGCACCGGTGCGGGCCGTCGAGCGTCGATGACGTTGTCGGACGGGCGGGATGCCGACACCTGGGCGCGGTCCGCGGGCGCGGGGCCCGAGTCGGCGCAGGCGGACCTGCCGACCGGGAACCGCGCCATCTGCTGGGGCCTGACCCGGGGCGGCCAGCAGTGCGGGACGAGGATGTTCAGCGCATAGGCGCGGGCGACGAGCGCGGACCGGGTGGGGGCCTGCAGCTTCTTCAGCATCGCGCTGATGTGGTACTCGACGCCGTGGCTGCTGAGGCCGAGCCGTGAGGCCAACTGCTGGGTGGACAGCCCGGCGGCCACGCCTTCCAGGATGCGGGCGGGCACCTCGGAGAGTGTCGTGGCCGGTGTGAGCGTGGGGCTGTGGACGGCGTCCGGGACGATGAGCGCGATCGCGGCGCAGTCCGTGCGGCAGACATGCAGGACGGTGTTGAGCGTGAGGCCCGTGACCAGGCAGTCCCTGTCCGTGAGGGTCCCGTCCGTGAGTGTCAGGCGGATGCTGAAGTCGCCGCACCGCCCGTCGACGAGTTGGGAGAAAGGTTCCTCCAGGCTCCCCGCGGCCGTCGGGTGGAAGAACCGTGCCAGAGGTTCCCCCGTCACCTCTGCCCGTACGAGCCCGAACTGCTCGCAGAACGCGTCGTTCGCGTCCACGACCCGGAGGGCGGTGTCGAGATGGACGATGCCTGGTGCCGTGGTGAGCGCCGACGGGGGCGCCGGCACCGACGGGGCTCCTGATTTCGCCGGGACGGGCTCTGGGTGTGGCTCCAGAATGGTGGCCTTGGGCAGGGTGGACAAGGCAGTACCTCTTTCGGGGGCGGCCGGAAGAGACTCGGGTGTTCCGCGTTCGGCCGATGCCGGTGGACTGCCCTGGGCGGGGGCGTCCTCAGTCTCTTCCGTCAGGTGGGACAGAGGGCCATGGGGGAAGCCGGCCGTGCGGTGGGGGGACAGGCGCGCCCGAACGTCCAGGAGCTCGCACAGAGCGCGGAGGGCACCGACGGCCCCGATCGGCTCGGGTGGGACGGGACGGCTTGGTCGGCGGCGGCCTTGGAGCAGGACGAGGACGAGGCGCCGGGCACGGCATCCTCGAGTCGAGGCCACAGCCAAAGCCCGTGCGTGTACTGGCGGTCGCCGACGAGTGGTTCTCCGCACGGGGCGGGATCAGCACGATCAACCGGGAACTGTGTATCGCGCTGGCGGCGATCGAAGACGTCGAAGTCTGGTGCCTGATCGCCGGATCCTTCTCCGAGAAGGAACGGCTCGATGCCGCGAAGGCGAAGGTGACGCTGGTGGCGTCCACGGCAACGCCCGGGCTGAGGGACGAGCAGATCATCTTGCGTCCGCCGCGCCTCCCTGGCGGTGGCAAGCCGGATGTCGTCATCGGGCACGGCCAGGTGACCGGGCCCTATGCGCTGGCCCTGGTCGAGGACTTCTACCAGCGAGCGTGCCACTTCCACTTCGTGCACACGGAACCGGATCTCCTGGAGTTGCTCAAGTCGGGGAGGAAGGAGGACCCCGCGTGGCGCGCCGAAGAACGTTCATGGAACGACTGGCAGGTGGGAGGCAGGGCCTCGCGGGCGGTCGGAGTCGGACCAGTCCTGTTCGACATGCTCGAACGTGATCTCCCGCGCTCGGCTCCGCCTCCCCATCGACTGGATCCGGGATTCGACCCCTCGCCCGTGTCTCCTCCCGAGAGGCTGCGGGGAAACCCACTGGTGACGCTGATGGGCAGGTTGGAGGACGGGGACACCAAGGGCGTCGTTCTCGCCGTACGGGCCACCAATCGGGCCCTTCGACTGCGTCCCGACATCAAGCGTGTCGACCTCATGCTGCGAGGGGTGCGCCCGGGCCAAGGCGACCGGCTCGTCCGCAAGTTGTCACCATGGGTGACCGAGCCACGGCTGAAGCTGCTGCCCCGCAACTACACCACCGACCAGGCTCGGCTGGAACATGACCTGGGACGCGTGTGGCTGGCGTTGATGCCGTCGCTTGCCGAGGCGTTCGGTCTCGTCAGCTCGGAACACGTCCGTGCGGGGATTCCCTGTCTCATGAGCGCCGACAGTGGTGTGGGGGAGTTGATCACCGAAGTGGACCCCGACCTCGCACGCCATGTGGTCCTGCCCGTCACCGGCGGCGAGGAGGACGAGGAGTTGTGGGCCCATAGGATCGCGGAAGTCATCGCCCACCCCGAAGAGGCACTGACCCGGGCTCGTCGCCTGCGCGACGCCATGGCCCAGGCACGCAGTTGGGACGATGCCGCGCGACAACTCCTCGACGCTGCTCGTGGGGTGCTCGCCGACCGCGGCTGAAGGAGCGGCGCAGGGAAGCACCCCAGCCCTGAAGCCACCCCGCCGAAGTGCCTACGCCACGGCGCGGAACGCGGAGGCAGTGACGTCACGGGCGAAGGTCGCGCCGTGGAAGCCGTACGTGCGGATGGAGTCGATCCGTAGAACGACGCAGAACCGTTCCGTGTGATCCAGCCGGGCGGCCAGGTCCCGCCACGAGGTCATCAGGTAGTGCACGGCGGCATGGTTGGCGAGAGAGGTCTGACCGCTGATCAGCACGACCGGTCGCTGAGCACCCGGCGGGACGAACTTCGCGACCAAGGCGTGCTCCTGCTCACCGCGATCCCACCCGAACACCTCGCCGCCGACCTCGATCGCCATCGAGAGGCCCGGTTCGTCGAAAGGGTGGACGGTCACGCCGGGCAGATTATGACGGAGATGCCCGCCTGTGCGTACGTTCGATCCGTTCTCGGGGCTTCCGATGCAGAACTCCACGGCTCCGCCGTTGCTGCCGCGGAACTCGTCGCTGGAGCGCATCGTCACCTCGCAGCCCTGCTCCGCGGCAAGGAGCGCGGCCTTCAGTACGGCCTGCACATCCCGATGTTGAGCTGTTCCGGGGGCGTCCCACTTGTTGTTCATGACGACGATGCACGGATCGCCCGGCATGATGCCGAAGAAGCCCGCCTTGCGGCGCAGGACACGGCGTCTGGCCTGTCGCTGCCACACCCAGACCGTCCCCCCACTGAGCATGCTGGTAACGAGACCGATCACTACGTTCAGGGCGATGCCCGTCACGCCGCGCCCTCCCCCCCGGCCGGTCCTTCATGATGCCAGGTACCGGCTTCGGCGGACAGATCACCGCGTTCGGGTGGACACAGAGCGTGATGGACGCTGGGCGGGTCGGGCAGCCCGGCCTGGAGGTCGTCATGGCCGGGGCCCAGGGTTTCGAGGCGCAGCGCGAGCCGGTCGGCAAACGCATCACCGCGCGCATCGCCCTTCTGGACGACACCGACGGCGCCATCACCGGGCGCCGGCTCGCCCGTGAACGGCTACTACGAGAACTACTGCTCGATCACTGCTGGCGGCGGGCTGCACACTGCGGACGGGCTACGTCATCAACTCGATGTGCGGATGCTCGGGCTTCGCCGGGCAGACGAACAGGTGCTGCCGGTAGCCGCTGCCTATCTGGACCCCGGTCGCGTTGTAGCCGCGGTGGCCGGGGTACGGTCCAGCACCTGGGTGGGGGTGCGGAGACCAGCTGTTCCCGGCGTCGTCCCCATCTTCAAACGTGGCAATGGTCATCAGGACCTCCATGCCGGTGCCGCACTCGGAACAGAGCTGCGGGCTGGGGTCGGTGGAGTCCCAAGCGGGCCAGCCGCCGACTTTCCAGCCCGGTGCGTTGGACAGCACACGGTCGTAGTACACGTCCGGGTCCATGCCTTCCTCTGCTGCCTGCGGCACACTCCACTGCTTGAGCTGCTCCCGCAGTTCTTCGCTCAGCTCCAGATGGTCGGGGTACTCGGTGATCTGCTCCGGTTCGAGCACGCACGGTTCCGGCAGATAGCCGTCGAACTGCACTGCGGGTGGCTCGGGGGGCGTCTCGAGAATGTCGGTGACGGCGGCTGCGGAACGCCAGAAGAGCAGGGTCCTCGGCATGATCGGGTGATCGAAAGGGCACCACAGAACCTGCAGCAGGTCCTTACCGTTCGGCGGGCTCAGACGGGTCACATCCCTTACGTACAGCTGCGCGACGGGCAGCATCGCTATGGGGCCGTCGTACGACTGGACCGCCAGCCTCACGGGATACGTCTGACGGGGCCGGATCCGCTCGAGAGTCTCCCGTTCCTCCGGAGTCAGGTCCCGGCCGTGCGAGGCGGCGAAGATCCGTCGCACCAGCCGCAGATCCGCCGGGGACTGGGCTGGGTTGATGCCGTCCACCACATGCGGTTCCTCGCAGTGCGGCCACGGCTCCTCGGCGGGCCACAGCAGCGGCCCGCCGATTGAGCTGTCGTGCCACGTCGGCGCCCCAGGGCGGGGGTGCAGACGGGTCGCCGTGCGGGCCAGCGGGGCCAGTTGGGGAAAGACCGCGGCAACGTCGATCGGCCGTGGCGGAGTGACAGGAGTGACAATCATGGCCGCAATCTTGCCGATCGCCTCTGACAACGGCCCTCGTGGCCGCCCCACGAAGAGCTCCGGGCGCCACCCCGGAGAGCGCCACCGCCTGTCCGTTGCCGGCAGATGCCCCGCGAGCAGGTCCACGATCGCCGCGTGGATGTCCGTCGACGCGCGCGGTTCGGCGCCACGTCCCACCTGGACAGGGAGGACCTTGACGCGGTCGGCAGGCCGTGGCCGAGCCCATTGAATGTGAGCTTCTCGCCGATGGTGAGTACGCAGACGGCCCTGGTGCCGCCTCACGGGGGCAGGGCAACGCCAGGGCCGATCTACGGATCACCGTAGCGCTGAAGTGCTGGTCAGGGGCGGCGAAGCGGCAAGCCGGGCTCTTCGTATGAGGCGGGGACTTCGGGGCGTACGACACGAGGTCGGGCACCGGCCTGTCGGTGGGCTGGGCGACGACGATGACCCGGCCGTCGTGCAGGCGGGCGGCGAGCGCCTCGTACGGACCGTCCGGCACCGCCTGCCGGTATGGCACCGTGCCCGGCCGCCGGGTGAGTCCGGCGATCAGCCGGACGAGCCGGGCCTTGGGCGGACGGGCGCCCGTTCGCCCGGGTCGACGACGAGATGACCGACGCCGATCGGGACGGGGTATCCACCCACCACCCCGCTGCTCGCCGACTTCGGCCCCAAGGAGCCCGTCCACCTGCCGCAGTTCATCCACTTCGCCGAACTCACTGGCATGCACCACCCTGAAGCTCTCCGCCTGGCGGCTGGAGACCCGCCGCCGGTACGCCTCCGGCGAGGAGACAGACACCTGCGCGCAGCTCCTCGCCGAGGGCCGCGTCAACTGGGACTGCATATGGCACAACGTGGGCGCGGGCACGGAGGTCGGGGTCTGATCCGTGACTGGTCCGGAAGCACTGGCAGGAACTGGGAGTTATGACGTGCGTCGGTCCTTGCTCTGGGCCAGCCGAGAGGAAGGCGCCTGGCAGGCAAAAGCTCAGGTCAGGCGCCTCTTTTCGTGCCTCTAGAAGAAGCCCAGCTTCCTCGGGGAGTACGACACCAGCAGGTTCTTCGTCTGCTGGTAGTGCTCCAGCATCATCTTGTGCGTCTCGCGGCCGATCCCCGACTGCTTGTACCCGCCGAAGGCGGCATGCGCCGGGTAGGCGTGGTAGCAGTTCGTCCAGACGCGGCCCGCCTGGATCGCCCGGCCCGCGCGGTACGCCGTGTTCATGTCGCGGGTCCAGACACCCGCTCCGAGGCCGTAGGGGGTGTCGTTGGCGATCTTGATGGCGTCGTCGAAGTCGTCGAAGGAGGCCACCGAGACGACCGGTCCGAAGATCTCCTCCTGGAAGACACGCATCCGGTTGTCGCCCTCGAAGATCGTCGGCTGGACGTAGTAGCCGCCCTTCAGCTCGCCGTCATGCTCGGCGCGCTCACCGCCGGTGAGCACCTTGGCGCCCTCCTGCCTGCCGATGTCGATGTAGGACAGGATCTTCGACAGCTGCTCGCTGGAGGCCTGCGCGCCGATCATCGTGTCGGTGTCGAGCGGGTTGCCGGGCTTGATCAGCTCGGTGCGGGCGACGGCCGCCTGGAGGAAGTCGCCGTAGTTCCCGCGCTGGATCAGACCGCGCGACGGACAGGTGCACACCTCGCCCTGGTTCAGCGCGAACATGGTGAACCCTTCGAGGGCCTTGTCGCGCAGGTCGTCGTCCTTGTCCCACACGTCGTCGAAGAAGATGTTCGGCGACTTGCCGCCCAGTTCCAGCGTGACGGGCTTCAGGTTCTCCGCGGCGTACTGCATGATCAGCCGGCCCGTGGAGGTCTCGCCCGTGAACGCCACCTTCGCCACCCGGGGGCTGGACGCGAGCGGCTTGCCCGCCTCCGGGCCGAAGCCGTTGACGATGTTCACCACGCCCGGCGGCAGCAGGTCCGCGATCAGGCTCATCCAGTAGTGCAGGGAGACCGGCGTCTGCTCGGCCGGCTTGATGACCACCGCGTTGCCCGCCGCGAGCGCCGGCGCCAGCTTCCACGAGGCCATCAGGATCGGGAAGTTCCACGGGATGATCTGCGCGACGACCCCGAGGGGCTCGTGGAAGTGGTACGCCACCGTGTCGTCGTCGATCTCGCTGAGCGAGCCCTCCTGCGCGCGCACCGCCCCCGCGAAGTAGCGGAAGTGGTCGATGGCCAGCGGGATGTCCGCCGCGAGCGTCTCCCGGACCGGCTTGCCGTTCTCCCAGGTCTCCGCGACCGCGAGAGGCTCGAGGTAGGCCTCCATGCGGTCCGCGATCTTCAGCAGGATGTCCGAGCGCTCGGTCGCCGACGTACGCCCCCACCCCGGCGCCGCCGCGTGTGCCGCGTCGAGCGCCCGCTCCACGTCCTCCGCCGTGCCGCGCGCCACCTCGGTGAAGGGCTGCCCGTTGACGGGGGACGGGTTCTCGAAGTACTGCCCGCGGGCCGGCGGCACGTACTCCCCGCCGATGAAGTGGTCGTAGCGCGCCTGGTAGGAGACGATCGCGCCCTCGGTGCCGGGCGCCGCGTAACGGGTCATGGGGGTGTGCCTCCCTCAGCAGGGCCGCCCGCCGTTGGACGGCTCTGCCCGGAGGCTAGGGACCCGGACGTTGCAGCGACGTTGCGGTGATCCCCGCGGCTGCCGGCCCGGGCCGGGGCCAGCCGTCCGGCGCGCTCAGTTCCGCCTCCAGCGCCGCCAGCCGCGCCCGAGTCGCCGCCGTCGGACGGGCCGCCGCCAGCGCCCGCCAGACGTCCAGGTCGTCCTCACCCCACGGCGCGTGCGCCCAGTCCGCCAGGAGGTCGGGATCACGGCCGGCGATCAGCGCGGCACGCAGCCCGTCGGCGAGACGCTGCCGCAGCCGTACGACCGCCGGGGCCTGCGACGCCGGCAGCAGCGGCCCGGAATACCCCGCCGCGGCGGCCGTCAACGCCCCCGAGGCCAGGCGCCGTTCGACGATCGCCACGTCCGACTCCAGGGGAACCGTGAGCCGGTAGGGGCGCGAGGCCAGCAGCCCGGGCCCCAGCACCCCGCGCAGCCGGGCGAGTTCCGCCCGCAGGGTCACCGGCGTCACCGTCTCGTCCTCGTACAGCGCGCACAGCAGCTCGTCGCCGGTCAGACCCTCCGGATGACGGGCCAGCAGCACCAGGATCTCGCTGTGCCGGCGGCTGAGCCGCACACTGCGGCCACCGGTGACCAGCCGCGCCTCGTCCCGGCCGAGCACGGACAGCTCGGGTACGTCGAGCTGCGGCGACTCGGGCACGAGCAGGGCGAGCTGGGACTCCGCGGCCCGCGCGACCGCCTGGACGAAGCCCAGGCTGTGCGGATGGGCCAGACCGTCCCCGCCGGTGATGTCCACCGCCCCCAGCACCCGTCCGGTCCGCGGATCGTGCACCGGCGCGGCCGCGCACGTCCACGGCTGCACCCGCCGGATGAAGTGCTCGGCGGCGAACACCTGCACCGGCCGGTCCAGGGCGACCGCCGTGCCCGGTGCGTTCGTCCCGACGGCGCTCTCCGACCACCGCGCACCCGGCACGAAGTTCATCGTCCCGGCCCGCTTGCGCGTCGCCGCGTGGCCCTCGACCCACAACAGCCTGCCGTGCGCGTCGCACACCGCGAGGAGATGCTCGCCGTCGGCGGCGAAGGTACCCATGAGCTCCCGGAACAGCGGCATCACCCGCGCCAGCGGATGCTCGGACCGGTAGCTGCCGAGAGCGCCGTCGGTCAGCTCCACACTCGCGGTGCCGTCGGGACCGACCCCCGCCCGCGCCGACCGCCGCCACGAATCGGCCACCACCGACCGCACCGGTCGGGCGACAGTGCCCGCCTCGGTGAACGTCTGGTACGCCCGGCGCAGGATCCGTGCCCGCTCGGCTGCATCGGCCCCTGGTTCCAGGGCCACCCATGAGTCGCTCGACAACTCGCCCTCCCGGGGGACGACACGGCGGGACGTCCACTGGGGACATCGCTGGGACATCGGCTGGGGACATCGTCACCCCGGGTGTGCGGAGCGACAACCACTTGAACGTGGATCAGACGCCGTTGACGAGTCTCAGGTAGCGCGCCCAGTCCCAGTTCGGGCCGGGATCGGTGTGGTCCGTGCCCGGCACCTCGTAGTGGCCGATGATGTGCGCACGGTCCCGGGGGATGCCGTACCGCTCGCAGACCGACGCGGTGAGCCGGGCGGACCGCTCGTAGAGCGCGTCGGTGAAAGAGGCGGGCCGGTCCACCCAACCCTCGTGCTCGATGCCGACGCTGCGGGTGTTGACCTCCCAGTTCCCCGCGTGCCAGGCGATGTCGGACTCCCGTACGCACTGCGCCACATGCCCGTCGGCGGAGCGCACGACGTAGTGCGCCGACACCCTCTTCCTCGGGTTCTGGAAGACGGCCAGGGTCTTCGCGAAATCGGTCTGGGTGACGTGGATGACGACCCGGTCGACCGGATGGGACGCGGGGCGGTCGGCCGCCGTGTAGTTGGCCGCGGTCGCCGGTCGCCATGCGGCGGGCCGGTAGTCGACGGCCTGGGTCTGCGCACCGGCCGGCGGGTCCGGGAGCAGGGTGTACGGGACGGCCGCGAGCAGGGCACCCCGCAGCAGCCGCCGCCGGGTGGGAAGAGACACGTGTGGGGTCATGGCTGGGCTCTCCGTTCCGCGGAGGCCGACGGCTGTGCCCCGCGTCGCTCACACTACGGCGACCACCGGCCGGGCCGTGGGACGTCGGGCGGTTCGGTGGACAGCCGGCCACATGGGGACAACTCGCTCACCCGAACAGGGAATTCCGGTCGCGCGTCGAGGTCAGGAGCCGTCCTTCGCCACCGCCGCCGGGTCGTCGAGCACGGCCCGGACCACGGAGTGCGCCGCCCCCAGCAACGGCCCTTCGGGGCCCAGCCGGGAGACGGACACCGGGCGGGCGGGGCCTGCCGTCCGCCGGGCGAGTTCGGACTCCAGCGACGGCAGCAGCCACGGCGCGAGCCCGGCGAGCGCGCCGCCGAGCACGACGCTCTCGGGGTCCAGCAGATTCAGCGCACCGGTCAAGGCGATACCGAGGGCCGTGCCCGCCTCGTGCAGGGCGCGCCGCACTTCGGCATCGCCGTCCGCCGCCCGGCCCGCGAGGAGGCCGACCCGGTCGCCCCCCGGCTCCAGCCCGGCCGCGCGCAGTACCGCCTCCTCGCCGGCGTACTGCTCCAGACACCCGCGGCCGCCGCAGCCGCACCGCGGCCCGTCGGGGTGGACCGGCACATGCCCCAGCTCGCCCGCGAAGCCGCGGGTGCCGCGCAACAGGCGGCCGTCCACGACGACCGCGGCGCCGATGCCGATCTCCGCCGACACGTGCAGGAAGTTCTGCGGGGTCTGCTCGCCGAGCCAGAGTTCGGCAAGTCCGCCGAAGTTGGCCTCGTTGTCCACCGTCAGCGGCCAGTCGGCGGGCAGCAGGGCACCGAGGTCGGTGTCGTGCCAGCCGAGGTTCGGGGCGCGGACGACCGTCCGGGCATCGCGGGCGATCAGGCCCGGGACGGCCACCGCGAGCCCGGCCGGCCACAGCCCCGCGCCCTCCGCCTGCGCGACGGCCTCGCGCAGCAGATCGGCGAGTTCGCCGATCACCGGCTCGGGGGAACGGCCCCGGTTCGTCCCGTGCCGCACGGCACGCGCGCGTACCTCGCCCCGCAGATCGACGACGCACACCGCGAGATGATCGACGCCCACCTCGGCGCCCAGCCCGGCCGGGCCGCGCCCGCTGACCGCCAGCGCCGACCCGGGCCGGCCCACCCGGCCGGGCCGCTCCGGGCCGAGTTCCTCCAGCAGGCCGGTGCGTATCAGCTCGTCGACGAGGGTCGACACCGCCGCACGGGTCAGTCCGATGCGGGAGGCGACCGCCGCCCGGGACAGCGGCCCGTCCGCGCTCACGGTGTGCATCACCCGCGCCAGGTTGCGGCGGCGCATGCCCTGCTGGGTGTCGGGCAGCGCGCGCCCCGGGCCGGTGCCGCGGGCCTCGTGCAGCGGTGCGGTCATGCCTCCATCGATTCGTTGACTCGTAGCTTTTCTTAGATCCGGGTTGATCCGTTGATCCGTTGACACTGCCGGTTCGTGGCTTGCCGGATCTCCTCGGTCCGTCGTCGGCGCGTGGGCGCGCCGACGCTCAGCCGGCGGGCGTGCCCCGCTCCAGCAGCGGAGCCGCGTCGGAGAGTACCCCGGCGATCCTGGTCAGCGTCGCGTCGTCCCGCTCCACGGCGTCGAGGACCGGCCCGCGCGCGGTGTTCCAGCGGCGGGCGACGGCGGCCGGGTCCTCCCCGGTCAGCAGCCCGGCCGCCTGCGCCGCCGCGCCCAGCGCGACCAGTTCCTTGGCCTCCGGGATCTGCACCGGCCGCCCCGACAGCCGCCGTACGGTCTGCTGCCAGGCCGCGCCCCGCGCGCCGCCGCCGATCAGCAGCAGCGGAGCCGACGGGTCCGCGTCCTCGTCGAGGACCAGGTCCAGCGCGCCCAGCAGCGAGTGCACGGCCCCGTCGTAGGCGGCCTGCAGCAGCTGCCCGGCCGTCGTGTCGTGGCGCAGGCCGTGCAGCAGACCCGAGGCGTTCGGCAGGTTCGGGGTGCGCTCGCCGTCCAGATAGGGCAGCAGCGTGAGGCCGACGGCGGGCTCCACGGCCTCCCGGTCCAGGCCCAGCAGGGCCGCGAGCCGGTCCACGGCGAGGGTGCAGTTCAGGGTGCAGGCCAGCGGCAGCCAGTCGCCGTGCGCGTCCGCGAAGCCCGCCACCGTGCCGGTCGGGTCGGCCGGCCGCCGCTTCGACACCGCGTACACCGTGCCGGACGTGCCGAGGCTCAGCACCGGCGTGCCCGGACGCAGCCCGAGGCCCAGAGCGGCCGCCGCGTTGTCGCCGGTGCCCGCGGCGACGAGGGTGCCCTTGGCGAACGGCAGGTCGTGAGTGTCGCGCACGGTGCCCGCGATCTCACCGGGCCGCACCACGCGGGGCAGCAGCGCGGGATCGAGCCCCACGCGCGCGAGGATCTCCTCGTCGTACCCTTCCGTCGCCGACGCCCACCAGCCGGTGCCGGAGGCGTCGCCGCGGTCGGTCGTGCCCTCGCCGGTGAGACGTCCGGTCAGGTAGTCGTGCGGGAGCCGTACCGCCTTCGTGGCGCGCAGCGCCTCCGGCTCGTTCTCGGCGAGCCACGCCCACTTCGTGACCGTGAAGGACGCGGCCGGGACGGATCCGGTGCGCTCCGCCCAGAACTTCGCCCCGCCCAGTTCCTCGGTCAGCCGTCGGGCCTGGGGGGCCGACCGCACGTCGTTCCACAGCAGTGCGGGCCGCACCGGCTCGCCGTTCGCGTCCAGCGTCACCAGGCCGTGCTGCTGCCCGCCGATCGACACCGCGGCGGCCTCACGTGCCGGCTCACCGCACTGGCGCAGCGCCTCGTGCAGCGCGTCCCACCACTGACGCGGGTCGCTCTCCCGGCCGGCCCCGGCGGAGACCGTGTGCGGCGCCTGGCCGCCGGCGACGATCTCGCCGGTGCCCGCGTCGACGACCAGCACCTTCGTGGACTGGGTGGACGAGTCCACCCCGACGACGAGCGGACCCTCGGCTGCTGACATCGGGTTCTCCCTCAAGTTTTTCCGCGGCTCCGTGGGATCTGTCTTCCCAGAGATGCGTTGGCATACTAATTTGTAAACGGCCATGACGAAATAGTTCGCCACCGACCGCCACAGACCCGCACGACCATCTGCACACCAAGGAGCAGCGGCAATGAGCTACCAGCCCACCCCTGACGACAGGTTCACCTTCGGCCTGTGGACCGTCGGCTGGCAGGGAAGGGACCCGTTCGGCGACGCCACGCGGCGTGCCCTCGACCCGGTCGAGACGGTGACCCGCCTGGCCGAGCTGGGCGCCTACGGCGTGACCTTCCACGACGACGACCTGATCCCGTTCGGCTCGTCCGACAGCGAGCGCGAGGAGCACATCAAGCGCTTCCGCCAGGCGCTGGACACCACCGGCATGACCGTGCCGATGGCCACCACCAACCTCTTCACCCACCCCGTCTTCAAGGACGGCGCGTTCACCGCGAACGACCGAGACGTGCGCCGGTACGCCCTGCGCAAGACGATCCGCAACATCGATCTGGCCGCCGAGCTCGGCGCGAAGATCTACGTCGCCTGGGGCGGCCGCGAGGGCGCCGAGTCCGGTGCCGCCAAGGACGTGCGCGTCGCCCTCGACCGCATGAAGGAGGCGTTCGACCTCCTCGGCGAGTACGTCACCTCCCAGGGCTACGACCTGCGCTTCGCCCTCGAGCCCAAGCCGAACGAGCCGCGCGGCGACATCCTCCTGCCCACCGTCGGACACGCGCTCGCGTTCATCGACCGCCTGGAGCGCCCGGAGCTGTACGGCGTCAACCCGGAGGTCGGCCACGAGCAGATGGCAGGCCTGAACTTCCCGCACGGCATCGCGCAGGCGCTGTGGGCGGGCAAGCTCTTCCACATCGACCTCAACGGCCAGTCCGGCATCAAGTACGACCAGGACCTGCGCTTCGGCGCCGGCGACCTGCGTTCCGCGTTCTGGCTGGTCGACCTGCTGGAGAGCGCCGGCTACGCGGGCCCGAAGCACTTCGACTTCAAGCCGCCGCGCACCGAGGACCTCGACGGCGTGTGGGCCTCGGCCGCGGGCTGCATGCGCAACTACCTGATCCTCAAGGAGCGCGCGGCCGCGTTCCGCGCCGACCCGGAGGTCCAGGAGGCCCTGCGCGCCTCCCGCCTCGACGAGCTGGCTCAGGCGACCGCCGCCGACGGCCTGCAGGGCCTGCTCGCCGACCGCACCGCGTTCGAGGACTTCGACGCCGACGCGGCCGCCGCCCGCGGCATGGCCTTCGAGCGCCTCGACCAGCTCGCGATGGACCACCTGCTGGGCGCCCGCGGCTGACCCGCCCCGGCCCGACCTCCGCACGGAATACGCCGGAATCATGCGCTCCACGGCATGACCCGGTATCAACTTCCGCGCGGAGGTCGTTCCCGGTCCCGTTCGCGGGGACGCTGGTCGTATGGCCACGCCACCCGTACCGCCCCATCCGCCCCATCCGCCCGGTCCGCCGGGCGACGACACGCCGCCGCACGGCGGCTTCGGACCGCCCGCCCCCGGCTACGGTCCCGGCGGCCCGAGGCGGCGCCGCAACCCGCTCATCGCGCTCCTCGTCCTGCTCGTCGCCGCCGTCGCCGTGTTCGTCGTCGTCCTGATGGCCTCGTCCGGGGACGACGATCGGGACGACAAGCCGACCGGCGGGACCGCCACCGCGCCCGCTCCCTCGATCACCCTTCCCACGGGACTGCCCAGCACGCTGCCGAGCGGACTGCCGTCCCGGCTCCCGAGCACCCTTCCGACGGAGCTGCCGAGCGACCTGGACTCACTGCTGCCGTCCCTGACGGCGCTGCTGCCCTGAGCGCCGTCTCGGCCCTGGCCCGCACGCGTGGTTCTCAGGGCTGCCTCGGGGTGGAGCTCAGGGACGTTTCAGGGTCGCTTCCGGAACCGCGCGTGGCGCGGAGCCGTTTTCATGACAGAGAGCGGCAGGGGCCGCGAAGGAGGCGACGCACATGTCGAGGAACGCGAAAATCGCCGCAGGAGGTGTGGCGGTCGGGATTCTGCTGTTGATCTGGCTGCCCTGGTGGGCAGCTGTGCTGATCGTGCTGGGAGTTCCGGCGGCGGCCTACCTCACCCTGGATCCCGCACAGCGGCGCAGGCTGCGCCGCGTCACCCGCAAGGAACTCGGCCGCTGAGCAAGCCGCGGTGGGCGCGCGTCCCGGAGGGACGGGCGGGGGTGATACCCCGCACAGCGCCTCACCGCGGCCCTCGTACCGACTCAGTAAGGGCGTACGGCCATCTTGTCCAGCGCCTCCAGGAGCCCCGGCAGTTCTGGTCCCCGGCCGACCGGAAGGACCTCGCCGGGCCGCGCGTCCAGCAGGAGGAACGCGATGTCGTCGGTCCTGGCCACGAGCGACCAGCCCGGACCGTCGGCGCGCAGCGTGCGCGCCTCGCCGGGCGCGAACGACGACCGTACCCGCCCCGGCGGCGGCGGATTCTCCACATAGGCGCGAGCCTCGGCCAGCACCCGCCGGATGTCGCTGTGTCCCGTCGGCGGTGTCTGTCCGGCCTCGGTCCCGTCCGCGTCCCCGTCGGTGCCGCCGCCCGTCTCGACGTCGTCCACGCCGTCCACCCCGGTCTCCGTGGTGAAGTCCGCGTCGTCCAGCTGATCCCGCCACAGGGTCCACTGGACCCCGATCTCATCGGCCCCCAGCCGCCGCCGGGCCGGCCCCCACACGGACGTGTCCGGCGGGGTCAGCGTGGGGGCGTCGGTGATCTCCGGGGCGGGATCGTGCGGTGCGGGCACCCCGGGCGCCGCGACGGCGACGTCCAGGGGCCAGCCCGGCAGCGCCGCGACCACCGTCCGCTCGTCGGGCGACAGCTCGTGCTCCATGCCGCAGTCCCACGACGCGATGGCGACCGCCACGAGCGACACGTCGTCGATGACGACTGTCCACCGCGCACCCTCGCCGTCCTGGCCCAGCACCAGGCCGTACCCGTCTGCCAGCGGCGCGAGACCGAGCGCCGCACAGGCCTCCGGGTAGTCGTCCCCGAGCACCGCCGGGAACTTCGCGGGCGTCAGCAGCGCCGCCGTGAGCACATAGAGCGCGTCGTCCGCGGCGGCGACGGTGTCCTCGTCCGTCCCGGCCATCCCAGCCTCCCCATCCATTGGTCCAACGGCGCGCACCCTAATGCGGCGGGAAGGCGCTTGTCACGACTGCCCGGCACACCCGGAGCTGCCGTTTTCCGACGTGACGGGGCGAAACGGCCACCCTTCTCGGTCGGTCACGCGGCCGGCAGCCCCAGCAGCGCCCGTGCCACGGTCCCCGGCGACTCGTCGCGCTCCCGCGCGAGGGCGACGACGGCGCGGCAGGCGAGTTCGTTGACCCCGAAGGACAGCGCCTCCGGCGACACCCAGCCCGCCGCCTCCTCGATCCTGTCCTGATCGTCCTCCGCGCGGGCGGAGACGTACACGGCGGCCGCCTCGAACAGATTGTGCGGGCGCTTCGCGGCGGCGGAGCCCTTCCCGGCGGCGGGCCGAGACCCGCCCGGGCCGTCGGGCGACGGTGTGCTCCGCGCGCCGAAGAGCCTCGCACCGGCCTTGCGGATCGTGTCGAACATGGTGAAGCCCTTCCCCGATACGGTGGTACACCTTGCCAGGGTGCTTTTCATCTCCCTTTACCCAAGCTGGAGTTAGAGTCACGGCGACAGAGAGGGAACCCTACGGTGAAGCGATTCGAGCGGCTCGAACAGATCCGGCGCATGGACCCCTACCGGGACGCCCACGAGATCTACCGACTCACCGCGGCGTACGAGTTCCCCTGGGACTTCACCCGCGCACTCGAACTCGCCCTCTACCGCACCTACGCGGTGCCGAGCATCGGCCGGCTGCTGGCCGAGACGGCGGAGCTCACCGACCGCTCCCAGAAGCGCTACGACGACACCTCCCTGCTCCTCGACGCGGTCGTCGAGCACGGCTTCGACAGCGCGCGGGGCCGCACGGCGGTGCGCCGCATCAACCAGATGCACCGCGGCTACGACATCGGAAACGACGACCTGCGATATGTGCTCTGCACGTTCGTCGTCATGCCGAAACGGTGGACCGACGCCTACGGATGGCGGCGGATGTCCCGCCACGAGACCGTGGCCTCCACCGTCCACTACCGCACGCTCGGCCGCCTCATGGGGATCCGGCGCATCCCCGAGACGTACGAGGAGTTCGAGGACTGCCTCGACGCCTACGAACTGGCCCACTTCGCCTGGGACGAGCAGGCGCGCCGCGTCTCGGACGCCACGCTCGACCTGATGGCCTCCTGGTACCCGCGGCCGCTCGCCCCCGCCCTGCGCACCGCCACCCTCGCCCTGCTCGACGAGCCGCTCCTGACGGCCTTCCGCTACCGCCCGCCGAGCCCTGCGGTCCGCACGCTGGTGCGCAGGGCCGTACGCGCGCGTGGACGCGTGGTGCGGCTGCTCCCGCCCCGCCGCGAGCCCCACTACGCCCGGCAGAACCGGGAGATCAAGAGCTATCCGGACGGCTACCGCCTGGAGGACCTCGGCACCCGCCCGGTGCCCGGTCTGCGCGGCTGCCCGGTACGGCATGCCGGGGGCGAGTCAGCCGCCCAGTGAGTCCAGGGTTTCGCGCAGCCAGCTGATCTCGGCCCGGGACGTGGCCCGTGCGACGGTCAGCACACCACGCCGGAACGGGTCGTCGAGCTCTTCGGCGCGCAGGGGCCGCTCACCGTCGTAGAAGAAGCTCGTCGGCTCTTGGAGGAAGTCCAGGCGGCGACGGAGCACGGCGGCCTGCGCGCCGGGATCCTCCAGGTGCCGCAGGAACGTGAGGACCGTGAACCAGCGGTTCTCGTCGGTGATGTCGCGCTCGCCCGGCTCGGCCAGTCTCCGGCGCAGTTCGCTCCGGCCCTCGTCGGTGAGGCTCAGGACGTGGCGCGGGGCGGCCACGGCGCCCGGTTCGGTGGCGCGGGCCAGGAATCCCGGCCTTTCCAGGCGCTTGATCGCCGGATAGAGGGTGCTCTCCGCCACCGGGCGCACATGTCCCGTCAGCGCAGTGAGGCGTTTGCGCAGCTCGTAGCCGTGCAGCGGGGTGTCGTACAGGAAGCCGAGGATGGCGAGCTCCAGCATGCCCGCATCTTATAGCTCATTGACGTAATATTTCGTTGACGTAATACCTCGGTGCCGATGTATCGTCTCCTCGGACGTGACAGCCGGATGCGCGAGGGGGAAGAGATGCGGCAGGCCGTGTTCGACGACCGGGGGAGCGCCATCAGGTGGACGGAGACGCCGGGGGAGGAACCCGCGCGCGTGTACGTACACGGACTGGGGTCGGTCTCCGCCGTCTACCACGCGCACGTGGCGGCCAGGCCCGCACTGGCCGGCCGGCGCAGCCTGTTCGTCGATCTTCCCGGGCACGGCATCAGCGACCGGCCCGAAGCGTTCGGGTACACCCTTGAGGACCACGCCGACGCCCTGGCGGCCGCCCTCGACTCGGCGCGGGTGAGCGGGGCGGAACTCGTCGCCCACAGCATGGGCGGCGCCGTGGCCATCGTCCTGGCGTACCGCCGGCCCGACCTGGTCGCCCGGCTCGTCCTCACGGAGGCGAACCTGGACGCGTACCCGCCGCTCACCGCCGGCAGCGCCGACATCGCCTCCTTCTCCGAGGAGGAGTTCCTCGACCACGGGTACGCGCGTGTGCTCGACCGGGTGGGTCCCCTGTGGGCCGCGACCATGCGTCTCGCCGATCCGCGCGCCCTGTACCGCAGCGCCGTCGCGCTGCGGCGCGGTTCACAGCCGGTCATGCGCGAGATCCTGGCCGGGCTCCACACTGTCGACCGCGTCTACCTCCAGGGCGAACGCAGCGGTGTGCTCGACGGGGCGGACGCCCTGGAGGAGGCGGGCGTGCGCGTCGTGACGGTGCCGGGCGCCGGACACAACGTCATGTTCGACGCCGCGGACGCGTTCGTCGGGGCGGTCGCCGCGGCCGCATGAGCCCTCAGCCCTCCCGGACGGCCACGGCCAGGAATCGGGTGTCCTCGTCGACGTACGAGGTCAGGCGCCAGCCGGAACCGGCCAGCAGGGGGCGCAGGTTCGGCTCCGCGCGCAGATCCTGCGGAGTGAGCTGCCTTCCCTGGCGGGCGGCCAGGGCGGCTCGTCCGATCGGATGGAACAGCGCCAGGACGCCGCCGGGGCGCACCACCCGGGCCAGCTCCCGCAGGTTCTCGGCCGGCCGTGGGAGATGGGCGATGAGCCCCGCCGCGAACACCGCGTCGAGCGACTCGTCCCGCAGAGGGAGCGCGGCGACGTCGGTGAGCAGCAGTCGCCCCGCGTGGTCGCGTCCGGCCCGTACGGCGGCCTGGAGCATGGCCGGAGTCAGGTCGGCCCCGACTACCACTCCCGAGGCCCCCACGGCCGCCCGCAGCGGCGTGAGGGCCCGCCCGGTGCCGCAGCCCGCGTCCAGCACGCGGCTGCCCTCCCGCAGGCCCAGCTCGGCGACGGCTGCCGCGTAGACGGGGCCGTCGTCGGGGAAGCGGGTGTCCCAGTCCGCCGCCCGCGCGCCGAAGAACTCCTGGACTTGTGTGTGGTCGTCGCTCATGGACCGCATGATCCCTCACCGTCAGGGGGGACGTCGCTGTGCGCATGTTCGAGCGTGCGGCGATCGGTACAGCACACTTATGCGTCACATTCCATCACCTTTCGAAATGCGCCCCCTTTGTGCACCCGTGCCCCCACTAGCGTCCCCTGGCCATGGGACACCTGGACCACGCCGCCTTCGGCTGGCTGACCCCCGTACTGTCGTACGTGATGGCGTGCACAGGCGCCGCCCTCGGGCTGCGCTGCACCGTGCGCGCCCTCGGCGCCACCGGGCGCTCACGGCGCAACTGGCTGATCACCGCCGCCTCCGCGCTCGGCACCGGCATCTGGACCATGCACTTCGTGGCCATGCTCGGCTTCGCCGTCGGCGGCACCGACATCCGCTACGACGTGTGGCTGACCGTGCTCAGCCTCCTCGTCGCCATGGTCGTCGTCTGCGCCGGTGTGTTCGCCGTCGGCTACGGCCGTGACCGCACGCGCGCGTTGCTGATCGGCGGGCTCACCACCGGGGTGGGCGTGGCGAGCATGCACTACCTCGGCATGGCCGCGGTCCGCCTGCACGGTGACGTCTCCTACGACCCGACGCGCGTCGCCCTCTCCGTCCTGATCGCCGTCGTCGCCGCGACCGCGGCCCTGTGGGCGGCGCTCAACATCAAGTCCCCGATCGCGGTCACCGTCGCCTCACTGGTGATGGGCGCGGCGGTCAGCAGCATGCACTACACCGGCATGTTCGCGGTGCGCGTGCACGTCACACCCTCCGGGGAGGTGCTGCCCGGGGCCACGGCGATGCAGTTCATCTTCCCCCTCGCCGTCGGCCTCGGGTCCTATCTCTTCCTGACCTCGGCCTTCGTCGCGCTGTCGCCCACCACGGGCGAGCGTGAGGCGTCGGCCTCGGCTCAGCAGCCGCTGGAGAGCGGCGCCGTCCGCCGTCCGGCCCGGACCGTGTGACCGGCCCGGACCGCACGCCCCGAGCCGTGCGACACGCCCCGAGCAGTTCCGCACGCCCCGAGCCGTTCCGGACGGCTCGTCCCCCGCACTACTCCCGAGCGAGGAGGCCATGCGTACACCCCGTAGGACCCCCACCGCCGGCGCCGAGGCGCCGCCCCCGGTGCGCGGGCGGCGCGCCCACGCCGGGCCGCCCGCCGACGAGGGCCCGGACGAGCAGCCGGGCTCGCCGGACGGCGCGGCACCCCCGCGCGCGGGACGTCGGCGCCTGCGGCCGCGCACCGTACGGGCCAAGATCATTTGCCTGCTGATGGTGCCGGTCGTCTCCCTGCTGGCCCTGTGGGCGTACGCCACCGTCAGTACCGCCCAGGACATCTCCCGGCTCCGCCAGCTGCAGCGGGTGGACGCCCAGGTCCGTACGCCCGTCGCGGCGGCGGTGGCGGCCCTGCAGAACGAGCGGGCGGCCGCCGTGCGGTACGCGACCGAACCCGCCGCCGGGCAGGACGACGACCTCAGGCGACTCGCGGAGCACACGGACGCGGCCGTCGCCCGGCTCCGCCTGGGGGACCACAGCACCGTCGCCGACGGCCAGGAGCTGCCCGCCGGAGTCGCCCGGCGGCTGGAGACCTTCGTCTCCGGAGCCGAGGCGCTGAGTCCGCTGCGGACCGCCGTGCTCAACGGCGGCGCCGACTGGCGGGATGCCTACGACCGGTACACCGCCACCCTCTCGGCGGCCTTCCAGGTCGACGGCGCGCTCTCGGGCATCCAGGACGCGGAACTCGGCTCCGACGCGCGCGTGCTGCTCGAGTTCTCCCGTGCGGGCGAGGCGCTGGCCCAGGAGGACGCCGTCCTCGCGAGCGCCCGCCTGACCGGCCGCCTGGACGGCGAGCGCCTGCGGCTGTTCACCGGCGCCGTCGCCACCCGCCGTACCTTGGCCGAGTCGGCCGCCGCCGACCTGCGCGGCCCCGAACGCACCGCCTGGCAGCGCCTCGCAGCGGGCAGCGCCTACGCGGCGCTGGCCGCCACCGAGAACCGTGTGCTCACGGGCGGATCAAGGGCGAAAGCGCTTTCGGCCGCGTCGGGGGCCACCTGGAACAAGGCCCACGCGCGCGTGCGGGACGACCTGCGCGGCATCGAGTCGGCCGCCGCACGCGACGTCGCCGACCGCGCCGACCCGTTCACCCGGGGCGCGCTCACCCCCGCGGGCGCCGCGGTCCTCTTCGGTCTCGCCGCCGTCGTCGCGTCGCTCGTGATCTCCGTCCGCATCGGCCGCGGGCTCGTCGTGGAACTCGTCAGCCTGCGCAACAGCGCCCTGGAGATCGCCCGGCGCAAACTCCCCGAGGCCATGCGCCGGCTCCGCGCCGGGGACGAGATCGACATCCGCGCGGAGGCACCGCCCGGACCGGCCGCCGAGGACGAGACCGGCCAGGTCGCCGAGGCGCTGACCACCGTGCACCGGGCGGCGCTGCGGGCGGCGGTGGAGCGCGCCGAACTCGCCAGCGGCATCTCCGGCGTGTTCGTCAACCTCGCCCGCCGCAGTCAGGTCCTCGTCCACCGCCAGCTGAGCCTCCTGGACAGCATGGAGCGCCGCTCCGACGACCCCGACGAGCTGAGCGACCTCTTCCGGCTCGACCACCTCACCACCCGCATGCGGCGCCACGCCGAGAGCCTGATCATCCTCTCCGGAGCGGCCCCCGGCAGGGCCTGGCGCATGCCGGTCTCCCTGACCAACGTGGTCCGCGCCGCGGTCTCCGAGGTCGAGGACTACGCGCGCGTGGAGATACGGCAGCTGCCCGAGACCTCCGTCGTCGGCGCCGCCGTCGCCGACCTCACCCATCTCCTCGCCGAACTCGTGGAGAACGCCGCCCAGTTCTCGCCGCCGCACACGCGCGTGCGCGTGACGGGCGAGCCGGTCGGCAACGGCTACGCCGTCGAGGTGGAGGACCGCGGACTCGGCATGGGCAAGGAGACCCTCGCGGAGGCCAACCGGCGCATCGCGCAGTCCGAGGCGCTCGACCTGTTCGACAGCGACCGGCTCGGTCTGTTCGTCGTCAGCAGACTCTCCGCGCGCCACGGCGTCAAGGTGCATCTGCGGACCTCGCCCTACGGCGGCACCACCGCGGTGGTCCTCCTGCCGACGGCCCTCCTGCACGGCGGGAAGCCGGAACGTTCCGCCCCCGATGCCGTGGAGGCGGTGGAGCCGGCGGAGGCGGTGCAGGCCGAGTGGACCACGACACGCGCGTACGCGCGCGTACCCGCCCCCGAACGGTCGGCGCCCGAACCGGAGGCCGTTTCCGCGCCCGCCGAGCGACCCGCGCTGATCGCCCCGTCCCGCGCCGCAGCCGAACCGGCCTCCGCCGACCCCCCGCCCCCTGGAGTCACCGCCTTGCGTCTGCATCGCCCCCCTGACGACTCCGAGGGATCGGACGACCTGCCGCGCCGGGTCCGGCAGGCGCACCTCGCCCCCCAACTGCGCAGCTCGCGCCCCGAGGAACCGCCTCGCGAGAACCGCCGGCGCGACGACGGGCGCACCCCCGAACTCGTACGGGACCGCATGGCCGCCTACCGGGCCGGCTGGGCACGAGGCGGCGGCAGGCAACCCGGCCGGGGCGGAGCACCGCATCCCGCACCGGGCAGCGACAGCAGCGAAGGAGACCCCGCATGATCCACGACCCGACCCCGAGGCCGGCCCAGCGGTCCGGCGAACTCGACTGGCTGCTCGACGACTTGGTGACGAGAGTCAGCGAGGTACGGCATGCCGTGGTGCTGTCCAACGACGGCCTCGCCGTCGGCGCATCCACCGGCCTGAGCCGCGAGGACGCCGAACACCTCGCGGCCGTCGCCTCCGGCTTCCACAGCCTCGCCAAGGGCGCCGGACGCCACTTCGGCGCCGGCGGCGTCCGGCAGACCATGGTGGAGATGGACGACGGCTTCCTGTTCGTGGCCGCTGCCGGAGACGGCTCCTGCCTCGCCCTCCTCACCGCCGTCACCGCCGACATCGGCCTGGTCGCCTACGAGATGGCACGGCTGGTCAAGCGGGTCGGCGAGCACCTCTTCACCGGTCCCCGTGCGGGCGCGCGGCCGCCCGCCGCCGGATGAGGCGAGGAAGCGACCGGCCGACATGACCGAGGACAGGACCGGCGTCCCGCACGAGCCGGGGAGCCAGTGGTACGACAACGAGGCCGGACCCCTGGTACGCCCGTACGCCATGACGGGCGGCCGCACCAAGCCGGGCCCCTGCGGTGTGCGCTTCGACCTGATCGCCCTGGTCACCCTGGAACCGGGGACCCCCGACACGGACGACCAGGCCCTCGGACCCGAGCACCGGGCGCTCACCGACCTGTGCCGCGCGGAGACGCAGTCGGTCGCCGAACTCGCCGCGGGCGCCGACCTGCCCGTGGGGGTGGTCCGGGTCCTCCTCGGCGACCTCCTGGAGCTCGGCCGCGTCACCGTCAGCCTGCCGGTCCCGCCCGCCCGCCTGCCCGACGAGCGCATCCTCCGCGAGGTGATCGAGGGGCTGCGAGCCCTGTAGGCCGGGGGCCCGGCCACGGCGGACGCGGACCCGAGCCGACCCGGACGCAGAACGGACCCGGACGCAGAACGGACCCGCCTGGCACAGGCTCACGCACACCTTCGGACCGTGAACGCGCAGCGGACGGTCAGATCGGTCAGATTACGGTCGAACCCCTCGGAAGGGGGCCCACCTTGTCATGATGCTGACTTCGCACACCTGCACCGCATCCGTCCTCTCCCGAGAGAAGTGATCCATGGTCTCCGAGCACTCCGATGCCACAGGTGGCGAGACGGCCCCCCTGGCGTTGAAGATTCTGGTCGCAGGCGGCTTCGGCGTCGGCAAGACCACCCTGGTGGGCGCCGTCAGCGAGATCAGACCGCTGCGCACCGAGGAACTGCTCAGCGAAGCCGGCCAGTGGGTGGACGACACCGACGGAGTGGACCAGAAGGTCACCACGACCGTCGCCATGGACTTCGGCCGGATCACCATCCGCTCCGGCCTCTCCCTCTACCTCTTCGGAACCCCCGGCCAGGACCGCTTCTGGTTCCTGTGGGACGAGTTGTCACAAGGGGCGCTGGGCGCGGTCGTCCTGGCCGACACCCGGCGCCTCGAGGACTGCTTCCCCGCCGTCGACTACTTCGAGCACCGGCACATCCCCTTCGTCGTCGCCGTCAACTGCTTCACCGGCGCCCGGACCTACGGCGCCGCGGACGTCTCACGCGCCCTCGACCTCGACGGCGGCACCCCCGTCGTGCTGTGCGACGCACGGGACCGCGCCTCGGGGAAGGAGGTGCTGATCCGGCTCGTCGAGTACGCCGGGCGGATGCACACCGCTCGGCTGCTCGACTCGGTGAGCTGAGGGGCGCCGCTCAGTCGGCGACGGACCTCAGCGCCAGTACTTTGTCGATCGCGACGCGCACCAGCAGTTCACCGGGTGCGCCGTTGCGTGCGCCGAACTCCTCGGCACGCTCCTCGCCCATGTACCGGGCCCCGATGCGGGCCGCCCAGTACCGGACCTCGTCGAGCTCCTCCGAGATCCGGGCCCGGCCCTGGAGCACCACGAAGTCGAACGGCGGCCGGTCGTCGTCCGCGCACAGGGCGATCCGGCCGTCCCGCGCCAGGTTCCGCCCCTTCACCGTCTCCTTGCCGGTGGTGAACACCACGGCGTCCCCGTCGAGCAGGAACCACACCGGTGCCACATGCGGACTGCCGTCGGCCCGCACCGTGGACAGCTTTCCGGTGCGGGTGCCGTGCGAGACGAACGCCCGCCATTCCTCGTCGGTCATCTTCTGCGCCATGCCGTAATCCTCCTTGCTCCGGCGCCCGTTCCTGGGGAAGGCTGGCGGGCGTTTCCTCCGGCGAGGCGGAGGAACACGGGGGAATCTCACGGGGAAATGACACGCGGGGAGACGGAGACATGGCGCAGAACCAGGGGCTGGGCCGGCTGCTGGACGACCTGACCGAGCGCGTCGAACACGTCCGCCATGCGCTCGTCCTGTCCAACGACGGACTGGTGGCGGGCGCGAGCACCGGACTGCGCCGCGAGGACGCGGAGCACCTCGCCGCGGTCTCGTCCGGACTGCACAGCCTGGCCAAGGGCTCCGGACGCCACTTCGGCGCGGGCCAGGTACGCCAGACCATGATCGAGTTCGATGACGCGCTGCTCTTCGTCACCGCGGCCGGCTCCGGCAGCTGTCTGTGCGTGCTCAGCGGCGCGCAGGGCGACATGGGCCAGATCGCCTACGAGATGACGCTGCTCGTCAGCCGGGTCGGTGAGCACGTCACCGTGGACGCCCGCCAGCCCGACCGGGCGCCACTGGAAGATCTCTGACCTGCACTTTTCTTGGCCCCGTGGAGTTATCCACAGGCCCGCCGCAGATCCGCGGTTCCCGCTACGGTTTTTTCCGAGGCCACCGCGGACCGTGCGGGGCCGTCGTACTCCACGGGGGAGACCGGACATGTCCTCGAACACCGTCGCACCACAGCAGACCCCGTCGTGCTCCGCGAGCCGCGCGGCTCGGGAACTCGGCCTGAAGCGCGGCGAGTTCGACCTCGCCGTGCACCTGGGCCGGATCAGGACCGTCCCCGACGAAGGCGGAGGGGGCCGCCGGGTGGTGCCCCGCGCCGAAGTCGACCGGCTGCTCGGAACCACGAGGGAACTGCGCGAGCACGTGCGGGTCGTCGGCACCGGCGAGGCGGCCGCCCTCATGCGGGTACCGGCCTCCCGGTTCACCCGCCTCGCCCGGCTCGGACTCGTCGTGCCCGTGCGCTTCTACCTGAACCGCTATCGGGTCGTCGTCTGGCAGTACCTGGCCGTGGAACTGGAGCAGTTCACCGCCGACGAGCACAACGCCCGCCTGCTCAAGGGCCGCGCACCCGAGTCGATGCGGGCCCAGCTGGCGGCCGGCCGCGATCTCAGGGCCCGGAACTGGCGAGGCCGTCACCTGGGCTTCCTGTTGCGACAGTGCGACGATCCCTGGCAGAAGGCCGGAGCCCTGGCCGCGTTCCTCGACCCGCTCCGGATCGCGGAGATCGTCGAGGACCCCTACGAGCGCACCCACCTGAACCGGTTCCGGCCCGGACCGCCCGCCCACGGCGCTCCGGGCAGCCCGGCCGCACTCCTCGTCGAGAAGATCGCCACGGCCGACGACCCGGACGAGATCGCCTGGCTCCGGGCCGACCTGGACCGCACCCTGGACGAAGCCCGAGCCCACCGGCCCGCGCCCCGCCCGCAATGCTCTGGCCCTGCACAGGAACGAAGGCCCCCGCTCCCCACGGCAGCACCCGGGACGCCACCGCGCCCCCGACGCGCGCCTCGGGGCCTGCTGAGCCTCCTGCGCCGCAGGAACTCCTGACAGGGCGGGCGCGCTACAGCTTGCGGAACAGACCTTCCTGCACGACCGACACCAACAGACGCCCCTGAAGGTCGTAGATCCGCCCGCGGGCCAGGCCGCGCCCCCCCGTGGCGATCGGTGACTCCTGGTCGTACAGGAACCACTCGTCCGCGCGGAACGGCCGGTGGAACCACATCGCGTGATCCAGCGACGCCATGTCGAAGTTCCGCTGCCCCCACAGAGGTTCCACCGGCAGCCGGACGGCGTCCAGGAGCGTCATGTCGCTGGCGTACGTCAGCGCGCAGGTGTGCACCAGCGGATCGTCGCCCAGCGGACCGACCGCGCGCATCCACACCGCGCTGCGCGGCTCGGCGTCCCTGACGTCCTCGGCGCTCCAGCGCAGCCGGTCCGCGTACCGGATGTCGAAGGGCTGACGGCGGGCCATCCGCTCCAACTGCTCGGGCAGCGAGCCCAGATGCTGCCGGATCTCCTCCGTGACCGTCGGCAGCGACTCCGGGTCCGGGACCTCACGGGCCGGCGGCAGCTGGTGCTCGAAGGGGCCTTCCTCAGGCTTGTGAAAGGAGGCGGTGAGATTGAAGATCGTGCGGCCCTGCTGCACGGCGGTGACCCGGCGCGTGGTGAACGACCGCCCGTCCCGCACCCGCTCGACCTGGTACACGATCGGCACGCCCGGCCGCCCGGGGCGCAGGAAGTACGCGTGCAGCGAATGCACCGGCCGGTCGCCGTCGGTGGTCCGGCCGGCCGCGACCAGCGCCTGGCCCGCCACCTGCCCGCCGAAGACCCGCTGCAGGGACTCCTGCGGACTGCGGCCGCGGAAGATGTTGACCTCGATCTGCTCCAGGTCGAGCAGATCGACGAGCCTCTCGGCAGGGTTCGTCATCGGTGCACTTCTCCTGTGCCTCGCGCTGATCTCACAGTTGACCCACGTCCGTGACCCGGACGACCGCCCGGCCCTCCGCGTCGGAGGCCGTGAGGTCGATCTCCGCGCTGATGCCCCAGTCGTGGTCGTCGTTCGGGTCGTCGAAGATCTGGCGGACCCGCCACAGGGCGTTCTGCGGCTCCTCCTGGATCACCAGCAGCTTGGGACCGCGCGCGTCCGGGCCGGTGCCCAGGTCGTCGTACTCGTCCCAGTACTTGTCCATCGCCTCGCCCCACGCGTCGGCGTCCCAGCCCGACTCGGCGTCCATCTCGCCCAGTTCCTCGACGTGGTCGAGAGCCGCCAGCTCTACCCGCCGGAACAGGGCGTTGCGCACGAGCACCCGGAAGGCCCGCGCGTTCGCGGTGACCGGCTTGACCTCGTCGGCCTTCTCCTGGGCCTCCTCCGCGGTCATCTCCTCCGGGTTGGCGAGCTGCTCCCACTCGTCCAGCAGACTGGAGTCGACCTGGCGCACCATCTCGCCCAGCCACTCGATCAGATCCTGGAGGTCCTCCGACTTGAGATCGTCGGGGACGGTGTGGTCGAGGGCCTTGTAGGCACTCGCCAGGTAGCGCAGCACGATGCCCTCGGTGCGGGCCAGCTCGTAGTGGGAGACCAGCTCCGTGAAGGACTGGGCCCGCTCGTACATGTCACGGATGACGGACTTGGGCGACAGCGGGTGGTCGCCGACCCACGGGTGGCTCTTGCGGTACGTGTTGTACGCGTGGAACAGCAGTTCCTCGAGGGGCTTCGGGTACGTGATGTCCTGGAGCCGCTCCATGCGCTCCTCGTACTCGACACCGTCGGCCTTCATCAGGGCGACTGCCTCGCCACGCGCCTTGTTCTGCTGGGCGGCCAGGATCTGCCGGGGGTCGTCCAGGGTGGACTCCACGACGGAGACCATGTCCAGCGCGTACGACGGCGACTCGGGATCGAGCAGTTCGAACGCGGCCAGCGCGAACGTGGACAGCGGCTGGTTCAGCGCGAAGTCCTGCTGAAGATCCACGGTCAGGCGGACGATCCGGCCGGTGGCGTCCGGCTCGTCGAGCTTCTCGACGATGCCGCCGTCCAGCAGCGAACGGTAGATCGCGATCGCGCGGCGGATGTGCCGCAGCTGCTGGCGTCGCGGCTCGTGGTTGTCCTCCAGCAGATGACGCATCGCCGCGAAGGCGTTGCCCGGCCGGGCGATCACCGACAGCAGCATCGTGTGCGTCACCCGGAAACGGGACGTCAGCGGCTCCGGCTCCGACTCGATCAGCTTGTCGAACGTGTTCTCCGTCCAGCCGACGAAGCCCTCCGGCGCCTTCTTGCGGACCACCTTGCGACGCTTCTTCGGGTCGTCGCCCGCCTTGGCGAGCGCCTTCTCGTTCTCGATGACGTGCTCTGGGGCCTGTGCCACCACGAAGCCCGCCGTGTCGAAGCCGGCCCGTCCGGCCCGCCCGGCGATCTGGTGGAACTCACGCGCCCGCAGCGTCCGCACCCGATTGCCGTCGTACTTCGTGAGCGCCGTGAACAGCACGGTGCGGATCGGCACATTGACACCGACGCCGAGGGTGTCCGTCCCGCAGATGACCTTCAGCAGACCCGCCTGGGCGAGCTTCTCCACCAGGCGCCGGTACTTGGGCAGCATGCCGGCGTGGTGCACGCCGATGCCGTGCCGTACGTAACGGGAGAGGTTCTGACCGAACTTGGTGGTGAAGCGGAAGTTACCGATCAGGTCGGCGATCTGCTCCTTCTCCTCCTTCGAGCACATGTTGATGCTCATCAGCGCCTGCGCCCGCTCCACCGCCTGCGCCTGGGTGAAGTGCACGATGTAGACGGGGGCCTGCCGCGTGTCCAGCAGATCGGTGAGCGTCTCCGTCAGCGGGGTGTAGCGGTACTCGTACGACAGCGGTACCGGCCGGGTCGCCGAGCGGACCACGGCGGTGGGGCGGCCGGTGCGGCGCGTGAGGTCCTTCTCGAAGAAGGACACGTCACCGAGGGTCGCCGACATGAGGACGAACTGCGCCTGCGGCAGCTCCAGGATGGGGATCTGCCAGGCCCAGCCGCGGTCGCCCTCGGCGTAGAAGTGGAACTCGTCCATCACGACCTGGCCCACGTCCGCGTGCTTGCCGTCGCGCAGGGCGATCGAGGCGAGCACCTCCGCGGTGCAGCAGATCACGGGGGCGTCGGAGTTGACGGACGCGTCACCCGTCAGCATGCCCACGTTCTCCGTGCCGAAGATCTTGCACAGCTCGAAGAACTTCTCCGACACCAGCGCCTTGATCGGCGCGGTGTAGAAGGTGACCTCGTCCCGGGCCAGCGCCGCGAAGTGCGCGGCCGCGGCGATCATGCTCTTGCCGGAGCCGGTCGGCGTCGACACGATCACGTTCGCCCCGGAGACCACCTCGATCAGCGCCTCCTCCTGGTGGGGGTAGAGCGTCAGCCCCCGCTCCTGCGCCCAGGACTCGAAGGCGTCGTACAGGGCATCGGGATCTGCGGTCGGCGGCAACTGATCGATGAGGGTCACGACCCCATCTTGCCTGCCCGCGTGCCCGAGGGGGGAATCGGCTGCCGGCCCGAAGATCACGGCCGCTACGCTGTGTCGCCGACGGAGCGTCATCGCACCCGGTCAACTGGACAGCGGCACACGAGGAATAGGGCGGGCAACGGCCATGATGGGACCAGCACACTCACTGTCGGGCGCCGCCGCCTGGCTAGGCGTCGGCGCGGCCGCCGCCGCGGCGGGGCACACCATGCCCTGGCCGGTCCTTCTCTCCGGTGCGCTGATCTGCGCCGGTGCGGCGCTGGCACCGGACCTCGACCACAAGGCCGCCACCATCTCCCGCTCCTTCGGCCCGGTCTCCCGGTGGCTGTGCGAGATCGTCGACAAGCTCTCGTACGCCGTCTACAAGGCCACGAGGATGCAGGGCGACCCGCGCCGCTCCGGCGGGCACCGCACGCTCACCCACACCTGGCTCTGGGCGGTCATGATCGGCGCGGGCGCCTCGGCCCTGGCGATCGCCGGTGGCCGCTGGGCGGTGCTGGCGATCCTCTTCGTGCACATGGTGCTGGCGATCGAGGGCCTGCTGTGGCGGGCGGCCCGGGGCTCCAGCAGCGATGTGCTGGTGTGGCTGCTGGCCGCGACCAGCGCGTGGATCATCGCCGGGGTCCTGGACAAGCCGGGCAACGGCGCCGACTGGCTGTTCACGGACCCCGGCCAGGAGTACCTGTGGCTGGGCCTGCCGATCCTGCTGGGCGCCCTGGTGCACGACATCGGCGACGCGCTCACCGTGTCGGGCTGCCCGGTCCTGTGGCCCATCCCGATCGGGCGCAAGCGCTGGTACCCGTTGGGCCCGCCGAAGGCGATGCGGTTCCGCGCGGGCAGCTGGGTCGAGCTGAAGGTGCTGATGCCGGTCTTCATGCTGCTCGGCGGAGTCGGCGCCGCGGCCGCGCTCAACGTCATCTGACGCGCGCCCGGGGCGGGGGTGACGGCTCAGCCGGTTTTGCCCTCGCCGTAGCGGCGCTCGAAGCGGGCGACGCGGCCCTCCGTGTCCACCGTGCGGGCCTTGCCCGTGTAGAAGGGGTGGCTCTCCGAGGAGATCTCCACGTCCACCACGGGATACGTCTCGCCGTCGTCCCACTCGATGGTCTGGTCGCTGGAGGCGGTGGACCGGGTGAGGAACGCGTAGCCGGCGGCGCGGTCGCGGAAGACCACCTCGTGGTAGTCGGGCTGCTTGTCCTGCTGCATGGGTGCTCCTCGTCCTCGATCTCGTTCTCGTCCTCGTTCTCGTCGGGCGGCGGGTCAGCCGGACAGGCTGTCCTCGTCGACGATGTGCATGGCCGCCTCCTCCGCGGACGCGGCCGCGCCGTCGATGCCGATGTCGCTGGCGACCATGGCGCTCTCCTCGTCCTCGTGGGCGCCTTCGTCCGGTGCGACCAGCCGGCCCGAGCGGGCCGCGCCGACCTCGTTGTCGAGGAGTTCCCCGTCGGTGCCGTCGCAGTCGCCGAGGCCGTCCCCGTCGGGCACGGGGAGATCGGGCACCTCCTCGGCGAGCCGCTGGTCGAGGGTCTCGCCCTGCCGGCGCTCGGCGGCCGTCACCCCGTCGTGCTCCACGGCCCAGGGCCGCTCGGGCGGGGACCAGCCGCGGTCGAGGGGGTCGGAGACACCGTCGTCCACGAGTGTGTCCTCTGCGTCGAGCAGTCCGGAGTCCTCCTGGATGTCGGAGGCGTCGGGCTGGTAGACGTCGTCCCCCCATCCGTCGACGCTGTTCACGGGTACCTCCAGGGGGTGACCGGCCCGTTCTCACCGCGATCGGCGGTGGGGTACCGCCGTACGGGGCACCGGCCTGTGCCCGGCGTGCGCCGGACGGATCCGGGCCGACTCCGGCGCGGGTGCCGGTATCCAGCGTTCCATCCCGCTTCGGCACCGCGCAACGCCAGAGCGGCGTGGAAACGGCGCCGGCACTGCCGCGTCCGGAACGCCGGGCGCCATCCCCGCCAGGAGCGCAGGGCCCCCGGCGCCGGGGCCCGCTCAGGGCGCCAGGCCTCGGGCCGCGACACGGCCGCCGGGTGCCGACACCACCCCGCCGCGCAGGCCTCCCGGGCCCGGCGGCCGGGGACCAGCCTCTTGGCCTTCGCCTTCCCGGGTACGGCGGCCAGGCCCCAGCCTCCCGGCCCGCGCCTTCCCGGGTACGGCGGCCGGGGATCCGGCCTCCCGGCCTTGCCTTCCCGGGCCTGGGCGGCCAGGGCGCCGGCGTCCCGGCCCGCGCCTCCGGGGATCCGGCCTTCCGGCCTTGCCTTCCCGGGCCTGGGCGGCCAGGGCGCCGGCGTCCCGGCCCGCGCCTCCGGGGATCCGGCCTTCCGGCCTTGCCTTCCCGGGCCTGGGCGGCCAGGGCGCCGGCGTCCCGGCCCGCGCCTTCCCGGGCCCCGGTGGCCGGGGATCCGGCGTCCCGGCCTTGCCTTCCCGGGCCTCGGCGGCCAGGGCGCCGGCCTCCCGGCCTGCGCCTTCCCGGCCCCGGCGGCTACGGCCCCGGCCTCCCGGCCCGCTCACCGGGCCCCGGTGATCGGGGATCCGGCGTCCCGGCCCGCGCCTTCCCGGGCCCCGGTGGCCGGGGATCCGGCGTCCCGGCCCCCGCCTCACCGGGCCTCGGCCTCCGAGGCCCCCAGCCGCCAGGGACCCGAGCTCCCGGCACCCGGCCTCGAAGGCCGGCACCCGGCCTCGAAGGCCCGGGACCCCTCGCCCCCGCACGGTCCGTCTCAGCCGTGCCAGGAGCGCCACAGTGCCGCGTAGGCCCCGTCCGCGGCGACGAGGTCCGTGTGGCTGCCCAGCTCGCTGATCCGGCCGTGCTCGACGACGGCGATCAGGTCCGCGTCGTGGGCGGTGTGCAGGCGGTGGGCGATGGCGACGACGGTGCGGCCGTCCAGGACGCGGGCGAGGGACCGCTCCAGATGGCGGGCGGCACGTGGATCCAGCAGCGAGGTCGCCTCGTCCAGGACCAGGGTGTGGGGATCGGCCAGCACCAGCCGGGCCAGGGCGATCTGCTGGGCCTGGGCCGGGGTGAGGGCGACGCCGCCCGAGCCGACCTCGGTGTCCAGCCCCCGGTCCAGGGCCCGCGCCCAGCCCTCCGCGTCTACCGAGCCCAGCGCCGCCCACAGCTCGTCGTCCCCGGCTGCGGTCCTGGCCAGTCGCAGGTTGTCGCGGAGGGAGCCGACGAAGACATGGTGCTCCTGGTTCACGAGTGCCACGTGGGAGCGGACGCGTTCGGCGGTCATCCGGGACAGCTCGGCGCCGCCGAGGGTGATCCGGCCGTCGCGCGGCGCGTAGATGCCGGCGAGGAGCCGGCCCAGCGTGGACTTGCCCGCGCCCGACGGTCCGACGAGGGCCAGCCGGGTGCCGGGGGACACCTCCAGGGAGACCTTGCGCAGCACGTCGACGCCCTCGCGGTAGCCGAAGTGGACGCCTTCGGCGACCACGTCCCGCCCGTCCGGCGCCAGCCCGCTCTCACCGGCGTCCGGCTCGATGTCCCGCACCCCGACGAGGCGGGCCAGCGACACCTGCGCGATCTGCAGCTCGTCGTACCAGCGCAGGATGAGGTTGACCGGGTCGACGAGCATCTGCGCCAGCAGCGCGCCGGTCGTCAGCTGGCCGACCCCGATCCAGCCGTGCAGGACGAACACCCCGCCGAGCATGAGGACCGAGCCCAGTACGGTGACGTGCACCAGGTTGATGACCGGGAACAGCACCGAGCGCAGCCACATCGTGTAGCGCTCCCACGCGGTCCACTGCCGGATCCGCAGCTTCGACAGTTCGATCCGGCGGTCGCCGAGGCGGTGGGCCTCGACGGTGCGGCCGGCGTCCACGGTCTCGGCGAGGGCGGCGGCCACGGCGGCGTATCCGGCGGCCTCCGAGCGGTAGCCGGAGGGCGCCCGCTTGAAGTACCAGCGGCAGCCCGCCACCAGCAGCGGCACCGCGAACAGCACGGCCGGTGCGAGGGGCGGTGCCATGACGACGAGTCCGCCGAGCAGCAGGGCCGCCCACAGCACGCCGATGGTCAGTTGGGGCACGGCCTCGCGCATGGCGTTGCCGAGCCGGTCGATGTCCGTGGTGATGCGGGACAGCAGATCGCCGGTACCGGCCCGCTCCAGGACGCCCGGGGGCAGCCGGACCGATCGTACGAGGAAGTCCTCGCGCAGATCCGCCAGCATCCGCTCGCCGAGCATGGCGCCGCGCAGCCGCACCTGGCGGACGAACGCGGCCTGGACGACCAGGGCGGACACGAACAGCCCGGCGACGATGCCCAGGTGGAGTTCCTCGGTCCCGGCGGAGAGCCGTTCCACCACGTCGCCGAGGAGCCAGGGGCCCACCATCGAGGCGACGGTGGCGACGGTGTTGACGAGCAGCAGGAGCAGGAAGGCGCGGCGGTGCCGGCGCAGGAGTTCGGCCACGTAGGCGCGGAGGGTCGCCGGGGCGCCGACGGGCAGCGTGTTCGCCGTCGTCGGTGCCGCCGGGTCGAACGCGGGTGGCGGCACGCCGATCATGCGGTCTCCTCGATCTCTTCCAGTTCGTCCAGTTCGTCCAGTTCGTTCAGTTCGGCCGGCCCGGTCTCGGTGAGCGTGGTCCCGTCCCGCCCCGCCGGCGGGGCGCCGGCGGCCGTCTCCTCGTCGGTCTCGCGGGTGACCACGGCCCGGTACCGCGGTTCGCCGTGCAGCAGCGCGCGGTGCTCACCGACAGCGACGACCTCGCCCTCGTGCACCAGGGCGACCCGGTCGGCCCGGTCGAGCAGCAGCGGGGAGGAGGTGAACACCACGGTCGTGCGACCGGTCCGCAACTCCCGTACGCCCTCGGCGATCCGGGCCTCGGTGTGCGAGTCGACGGCCGAGGTGGGCTCGTCCAGGACGAGTACCTCCGGGTCGGTGAGCAGCGACCGGGCCAGGGCGAGCCGCTGCCGTTGGCCGCCGGAGAGTGAGCGGCCGCGTTCGGTGATCCGGGCGTCCATCGGGTCGTCGGCGTCGAGGGAGCCCTGCACCAGGGCCTCCAGGACGTCCTCGCACTGGGCGGCGGCCAGCGCGGCAGGCGCCGCCACGTCGCCGGAGGCGGGCACGTCGAGCAGTTCGCGCAGTGAACCGGACAGCAGCACCGGGTCCTTGTCCTGGACGAGGACGGCCGTGCGTGCGGCCTCCAGCGGGAGTTCGTCCAGCGGGACACCGCCGAGCAGGACAGAGGGACCGTCCTCCGGAGGGTGGCCGCCGAGTCGTTCGGCGAGCCGTCCGGCCGCGTCCGGGTCGCCGCACACCACCGCGGTGAGCCGTCCGGCCGGCGCGAGCAGTCCGGTGGCCGGGTCGTACAGGTCGCCCGAGGGCACGTCGCCGGCGCGCGATCCGCCGATGTCCGTGGCACGCTCCAGCGACAGCACGCGGGCGGCTCGGCGGGCCGAGGGACGCGAGAAGGAGTACGCCATCGCGATCTCCTCGAAGTGCCGGAGGGGATACGTCAGGACCATGACGGAGCTGTAGACCGCGACCAGTTCTCCGACGGAGATACGGCCCTCGTGCACGAGACGGACGCCGTAGCAGACGACCGCGATCACCAGCAGGCCCGGCAGCAGCACCTGGATGGCGGTGATCAGGGACCACATGCGGGCGCTGCGCACGGCCGCGTGCCGGACCTCCTGGGAAGCGCGGCGGTAGCGGTCGAGGAAGAGGTCCTCTCCGCCGATGCCGCGCAGCACCCGCAGTCCGGCCACGGTGTCCGAGGCCAGTTCGGTGGCGCGTCCCGCCTTCTCACGCTGGTCGTCGGCCCGGCGTGTCGCGCGCGGCAGCAGCGGCAGCACCGCGAGCGCGAGGACGGGCAGGCCGACGGCGACGACGATGCCGAGGGTCGGCTGGTAGACGACCAGGCCGACACAGACCAGCACGACGGTCAGGGCCGCGGCGGTGAAGCGGGAGACGGCCTCGACGAACCAGCCGATCTTCTCGACGTCACCGGTGGACACGGCCACCACCTCGCCGGCCGCGACCCGCCGGGTCAGCGCGGATCCCAGCTGGGCGGCCTGGCGGGCGAGGAGTTGCTGGACGCGGGCCGCGGCGGTGATCCAGTTGGTGACGGCGGTGCGGTGGAGGAAGGTGTCGCCGACCGCGGTGGCCGCCCCGAACAGGGCCATCAGCCCACCGGCCAGGGCGAGTCGGCTGCCGGAGCGGTCGACCACGGCCTCGATGGCGTACCCGACGCAGAACGGCTGCGCCGAGACGGCGACGAAGTGCAGCAGTCCCCAGGCCAGGGACTTGAGCTGGCCGCCCAGTTGGTTGCGGCCGAGCCACCACAGGAAGCGGGGTCCCGAGCGCGCGTCCGGCACACCCGGGTCGGGATACGGAAGGTCTTGGATCTGCATGACGTCCCAGTGGCTCGTGTCAGGAGAGGGGGGAAGGGCCCGCGAGGAGCGGCAACAAACCGTGAAAGGTTCGCGTCGGGGTGTGGTCGGAATCAACTGGTTTTCCGATGCGGGTGCGGGGTTCCGGCTGCTCGCCGACACGGCCCCGGTGTCCGGAATCTGACGCATATGCCGGGAAAGTGATGCAAGCATGGGCGGATGCGACATGGCGGTGTGCGGTCCGGGGCGGCCGTGGTGGTGGCCGGAACCCTCCTTCTCGCGGCTCTGTCCGCGTGCGGCGGCGCGGACGTGGGACGAAGCGGCGGCAACGGGGCTGCGGGTCCCGGGGGCAGTGCCGCCCCGGCGGGCGGCGCGTCGGCGAGCGCCGCCCCGGCGGCTGGCGGTCCGTCGGGTGGTGCCGGTTCGGGTGGATCGGCGTCCAGTGCGCCCGCCTTGACGCGGATCCCGGACATCGGCGACCGGCTGCACCAGCGGATTCCGGCCACTTCGAGCCAGGTTCTGGCGGTGTACGGCGACGGAGCGGACTCCGCTGAGTCGATCGCCGTGCTCTACGGCAGACGGGGCGCGTTCTGGGAGCGCGTGGCCGGCTGGCCCGCGCACAACGGCAAGAAGGGCTGGACCCCCGACCATCGTCTGGGCGACCACCGCAGTCCTGTCGGGGTCTTCACGCTCACCGCCGCGGGCGGGGTCCTGGCCGATCCCGGGACCAGGCTGCCGTACACGCACTCGGAGGACTACGCGGCGCCGCGCTGGTGGGACGAGTCGCACTGGCACGACTTCGACTACGTCATCGCCATCGACTACAACCGGGTCCCGGGCACCCCGCCCGACGACGGGGAGCAGCCGCTGGGGGAGGAGAAGGGCGGCGGGATCTGGCTGCACCTGGACCACGGCGACGGCACGTCCGGCTGCGTCAGCCTCTCCAAGGAGGCGATGGAGTACCTGCTGCTCGCGCTCGACCCGGAGCGGGATCCCGTCGTCGTGATGGGGGACAGGGCCGCGCTGAAGGCGTAGGACCGGTGGGGGAGGCGTCATTGCGGGCGCGGCCCGACTCCCCGTAGAACACCGGCCATGAAGAGACCGTTAATCATGTCCATGCTCACCGGGGTGACCCTCCTGGTGGGCACCCTCCTCGGGGCGGCCCCGGCCCGATCGGCCGACGTGCCCGCCGAGTTCGGCACCGACTGGCACGACCCGGTGACCGCGGCGCCCCCGGTCGACCGGCCTGCGGGCAGGTCCTGCCGCATCACCCTCGCCGAGGCGCAGTTCCGGGACTTCACCCCGTACCGGGGCGTCTACACCCCGCCGGACGGCTGCGGCGACCGCTGGAGCAAGGTGGTGCTGCGCCTCGACGGCAAGGTCGGGGGGCGGCAGTTCGACCGGCTCGGCCATGTGCGGGTCGGCGGGGTCGAGATCTTCCGTACGTCGACGCCGGAGCCCTCGCCCGACGGCATCGCGTGGTCCGTGGAGAAGGACGTCACCCGGTACAGCGACACTTTCCGCCGGAGCCAGGACGTCGAGATGCTCATCGGCAACGTCGTCGACGACACCTACACGGGCGTGCTCGACGTCAAGGTCACGTTGACCTTCTACGCCGGGAAGGAACCGGCCGCGATCCCCGACGGCGTCCTCACGCTGACCGACGGCGCGACCCTCACCGCCCCCCGCAACAGCGAACGCGTCGTCGCCGAGGTGTACGCGACCGGCTCGGGCGGCGGCTGCGAGGAGTACTGGTACCTGACGGTGCCCGCGCAGACGCCGTACTCCTGTCGGGCGGACGACGGCCCGTACCGCGAGGTGCAGGTGAGGGTCGACGGACGACTGGCCGGAATCGCCACCCCGTTCCCGAACGTGTGGACCGGCGGCTGGTCCAACCCCTTCCTGTGGTACGTGATCCCGGGCCCCCGTGCCTTCGACGTCAAGCCGATCGAATACGACCTGACCCCCTTCGCCGGAATCCTCAACGACGGACGCCCGCACCGCGTCGAGGTGTCGGTCGTCGGCGTGCCCGCGGGGCAGAGCGGCTGGAGCACACCGGTCAACGTGCTGGTCTGGCGGGACCACGGCAAGGCGGTCGTGCCCGGGAAACTGGTCACCGCCGATGCCGGCGAGCCGACCGGTTCCAGCGTCTACACGCCCGGCACGGAACACCGCCTCGACACCGAGGGAGGCCACCGGCTGACCGTCGCCGGGTACCTCGACACCTCGCACGGCCGGGTGCGGACCACCGTCACCCGCTTGCTGGACCACACCTCCGCGCACCGCTGGACCGACGGCGAGACCGTGGACGGCCTCGACGCGGTCTGGAAGGACGACGAGAAGGTCACGGTCGCCGGCCACGGACGGGCCGTCACCACCCGGACCCGGCGCGCCTACACGATGGACGGTACGACCACGCTCGGCGCGGACGACCGGCTGCGGACCGTGCTGACGCTCGGCGACCGGGCGGACGCGGTGACGATCCGCAACGGCCGCCGCACGGCCTGGTCGCGGCTCGACGACGCCTACACCGGTGACGCCACCTACACCGTCGGAGTGCCCCGGGACCAGCGGCACGCGGTCGGTACGACGGGGGAGCACTACCGGCTCCGCGGCTCGGGCGGCTGCCACGACCGCCGACTCACCACGGTCCAGGGGGTGTTGACGGAGGACCGCGACGGCTGCTGAGCGCGAAAGGCGTGCGATGCGTCACGGGTGACGGGATTTACACAGCCGAAACGCGGCGGTCTTGTGCGCGATCAACGGCACGTTCACAGTGATCGCAACGGAAGCCGCTTTCCGCATCGCAGAAGTTCCTCTCAGGGTCTTCTGCGATGCCGTCGTCCTCCACAAGTCCCCACGGATCCCCACAGGTCCCCACAAGTCGTCCCCCACAAGGAGTGCCCGTGCCGCCGTCCGTCCCGTCCCTGCCACGACGTGTCGCACGCCTGTTGCGTACCTCGCTCTTCGCGCAGGTCGCCTGCGCGCTCGTGCTCGGCATCGTCGTCGGAAAGCTGTGGCCCGGTGTGGCCACGGACCTCCAGCCGCTCGGCGACGGTTTCACCCGGCTCATCAAGACGATCATCTCCCCGCTGGTCTTCTGCGTGGTGGTCGTCGGCATAGCCAAGGCCGGTGATCTCAAGGCGTTCGGCCGGATCGGGCTCAAGGCCCTGATCTGGTTCGAGGTCGCCAGCACGCTCGCCCTGATCATCGGACTGCTCGCCGCCAACGTCGTCCAGCCCGGCTCGGGGATGCACGTCGACCCGTCGACCCTGGACACCTCGGCGGTCGACGCCAAGACCGGTGGCGGCTCGCTGCCCACGACGACCGAGTTCGTCGTGAACGCGCTGCCCACCAGTTTCATCGGCGCCTTCGCCGAGAACTCCCTCCTCCAGGTGCTCATCCTGGCGTGCCTGGTGGGCGCCGCACTGCTTCACCTCGGGCACACCAAGGTGCCGCAGGTACTGCCCGCGGTCGAGCAGGCCCAGGAGATCATCTTCGCGATCGTCGGCTTCGTGATGCGGCTGGCGCCGATCGCGGTGTTCGGCGCGATGGCCGTGCTGATCGGCAACTACGGACTGGGTGTCATCGAGACCTACGCCAAGCTGATCGTCCTCTGTTACGCGGCGGCCGCGTTCTTCGTCGCGCTGCTGGCCGTGGCCCTGCGCCTGGTGACCGGGCTCAGTCTCTGGAAGTTCCTGCGCTACATCCGTGAGGAGATGCTGCTCGCTCTCGGCACCGCCTCCACCGAGGCCGTCATGCCGCGCGTGATGCAGAAGCTGCGCAGGGCGGGCGCCCGCGACGACGCGGTGGGCCTCGTGCTGCCGACCGGCTACTCCTTCAACCTCGACGGCGCCTCGCTGTACCTGTCCATCGGCACGCTGTTCATCGCCCAGGCCGTGGACGTCGATCTCAGCCTCGGGCAGCAGATCACCGTGATCCTGGTGCTGATGCTGACGAGCAAGGGCATGGCGGGCATCCCCGGTTCGGCCTTCCTCGCCCTGTCCGCCACGGCGTCCTCGCTCGGCGCCATTCCGGCGGGCGCCGTGGCCCTGCTGCTGGGGGTCGACCGGATCATGGACTCGATGCGGGTGGTCACCAACCTCCTCGGCAACTGCGTCGCGGTCTTCGCGGTGTCCCGCTGGGAGGGGGCGCTGGACCTGGGGCGGGCGAAGCAGGTGCTCGACGGGGAGAGCGGGGATGAGGAGGAGGACGCGGAGGTCGCGGTGCCGGAAAAGGCGGCGCCGGTCGCCCAGTAGGGCGGGTGCCGCTGCTGCGTCGGCGGCTGCGAGTGCGCACGGGGTGATCGCGCGGTTCCCCGCGCCCCTTTTGAGGCGGGACCACTGGTCCGGCCTTGCAGGGGTGCGGGGAACCGCGCGATCGGCCACGCGCGATCGGCCACGAACCACCCGCAGCCGCCCGTGAACCGTTGCCGCTCTACCGGTGGCGCCCCTCCGGCACCCCGTCCACGAGCGTGTCCAGCAAGTCACCCAGTACTTCCCGCTGCCCGCCCGACAGCGGGGCGAGGATCTCCTCGGCCGCCGACCGCCGGGCGGCCCGCAGGTTGCGCAGTGCTTCCCGGCCGTCGTCGGTGAGTTCGATGCGGATCACCCGGCGGTTCGTGGGGTCCGGCACCCGCCGTACCTTCCCGCCCCCCTCCAGGCCGTCGACCAGCGTCGTCACCGCGCGCGGGACCACCTCCAGGCGCTCGGCGAGATCGGCCATCCGCGGCGGCGAGCCGTAGCACGCCAGGGTGCGCAGCAGCCGGGACTGGGCCGGGGTCACGCCGATGCCGCACTGCTCGATGTGCCGCTTCTGGATGCGGTGCACGCGGCGCGTGAACCTCAGCAGTTGCTCGGCGAGCACGCTGTCGGAATCGGGGGTGGTCATACGGGAACAATATCAGGATGCCGTTCATTGTGAGTACAGGTAACAATGATCTATGGTCAGCTCGATCCGCCCGCTCACCTCCCGTAGGAGCCCATGCATCCCGACACACCGGCATCCTGGATCCCGTCCGTCGACAGCGAGGGCCAGCCCCGGCAGGTCCGCCGTATCGTCGGCCTCTTCCGTCCCTACCGCGGCCGGCTCGCCGTCGTCGGCGTCCTCGTCGGCGCCTCGTCGCTGGTCTCGGTCGCCACGCCCTTCCTGCTGAAGGAGACCCTCGACGTCGCCATCCCCGAGGGCCGCACCGGACTGCTGAGCCTGCTCGCCCTGGGCATGATCCTCAGCGCCGTGCTCAGCAGCGTCTTCGGCGTCCTGCAGACCCTCATCTCCACCACCGTCGGCCAGCGCGTCATGCACGACCTGCGCACCGCGGTCTTCGGCCGGCTCCAGCGCATGTCCCTGGCGTTCTTCACGCGCACGCGTACCGGCGAGGTGCAGTCCCGCATCGCCAACGACATCGGCGGCATGCAGGCCACCGTCACCTCCACGGCCACCTCCCTGGTCTCCAACTTCACCAGCGTGGTCGCCACGATCATCGCGATGATCGCCCTCGACTGGCGGCTGACCGTCGTCTCCCTGCTCCTGCTGCCGGTCTTCGTCTGGATCAGCCGCCGCGTGGGCAACGAACGCAAGAAGATCACCACCCAGCGCCAGAAACAGATGGCCGCCATGGCCGCCACGGTCACGGAGTCGCTCTCCGTCAGCGGCATCCTGCTCGGCCGCACCATGGGCCGCGCCGACTCGCTCACCCGCTCCTTCGCCGACGAGTCCGAGCGGCTGGTCGACCTGGAAGTGAAGTCGAACATGGCCGGCCGCTGGCGCATGGCCGTGATCTCCATCGTCATGGCCGCCATGCCGGCGGTCATCTACTGGACGGCCGGCCTGGCCCTCCAGCTCGGCGGGCCGGACGTCTCCCTCGGCACGATCGTCGCCTTCGTCTCCCTCCAGCAGGGCCTGTTCCGCCCCGCCGTCAGCCTGCTCGCCACCGGCGTGCAGATCCAGACCTCCCTGGCGCTCTTCCAGCGCATCTTCGAGTACCTCGACCTCCCCATCGACATCACCGAGCGCACCGACCCGGTCCACCTGGACCAGATCAAGGGCGAGGTCCGCTTCGAGAAGGTCGTGTTCGCCTACGACGACAAGGGCAGTCCCGTCCTCGACGGCATCGACGTCACCGTCCCCGCGGGCGGAAGCCTCGCCGTGGTCGGCCCGACCGGCGCCGGCAAGTCCACCCTGGGGCACCTGGTGCCGCGCCTCTACGACGTGACCGGCGGCCGGGTCACCCTCGACGGGGTCGACGTCCGCGACCTCGACTTCGACACCCTCGCCCGCGCGGTCGGCGTCGTCTCTCAGGAGACGTACCTCTTCCACGCGACGGTCGCCGACAACCTGCGCTTCGCCAAACCGGACGCCACCGACGAGGAGCTGTACGCCGCCGCGCGCGCGGCGCAGATCCACGACCACATCGCCGCCCTGCCCGACGGGTACGACACGGTCGTCGGCGAACGCGGCCACCGCTTCTCCGGCGGTGAGAAGCAGCGCCTGGCGATAGCCCGCACCATCCTGCGCGATCCGCCGGTGCTGATCCTCGACGAGGCGACGAGCGCCCTGGACACCCGCACCGAGCACGCGGTCCAGGAGGCCCTCGACGCGCTCTCCGCGGACCGCACCACCCTCACCATCGCCCACCGGCTGTCCACTGTCCGTGACGCCGACCAGATCGTGGTCCTCGAGGCGGGCCGGCTGGTCGAACGGGGGACGCACGAGGAACTGCTGGAGCGGGACGGGCGGTACGCGGCCCTGGTGCGGCGGGACGCCAGCCTGGAGCCGACAAGCTGACAACGGCCAAGCCCATGACCGGTTATACCGGATTTGTGACGATATGAGCGTTACCGTGCCCGCATGCAGATGAACACTCCGCCACGGAGCACGATTCGACTGACGCGCCGGGGCCGGCTCGCCCTTATCGCGGCCGGAGCCGTCGTGGCCGGTACCGCCGTGGCGGTGCCGCTGCTGAGCACCGGGCACAAGGTGGTGCCGGAGGCACCGAAGAAGCCGACGGCCCTGGTCATCCCCGAGGGCTGGCGCGCGAGCCAGGTCTACGAGGCCGTCGACAAGGCCCTCGCCCTGCCCGCCGGCACGACCAGGAAGGCCCTGCCCCAGGCCGGCCTGAAGCTGCCGGACGACGCCGACGGCAACCCGGAGGGCTATCTCTTCCCGGCGACGTATCCGCTCGACGCGAAGACGACGCCGCAGGCGCTGCTGGCCTACATGGTCGACACGGCGAACAAGCGGTTCAACGGGGCACCGGTCACCGCGGGCGCCCAGCGGGGCGCGATGAACGTCTACCAGGCCGTCACCATCGCCAGCCTGGTCCAGGCGGAGGCCGCCACCAAGGCCGACATGGGGAAGGTGGCCCGGGTGGTCTTCAACCGGCTGGCGCGCGGCATGCCGTTGCAGATGGACTCCACCATCAACTACGCCCTGAACCGGTCCACGGTGCGGACCACGGAGAGCGACACCCGGATCGAGAGCCCCTACAACTCCTACCAGCGCATGGGGCTGCCGCCGACACCGATCGACAATCCCGGAGAGGAGGCCATGCACGCCGCCCTCAGCCCCACCCCCGGCGACTGGCTGTACTTCGTCACGGTCAAGCCCGGCGACACCCGCTTCACCGCGAACTACCAGGAGCACCTGCGCAATGTGGCCGAGTTCAACCGTAACCGGCAGAGCGCGTCGGCCAAGGCGGCGGGCTGACGCGAGGGAACCTCAGGCGGCGGCCGCCTCCGGCTCGGTCCCGGGTTCGGGTTCCGGCGCCGGTTCCGGCTCGGCTTCGGGCCGGGGCTTCCCGGTCCCCTCGGACAGCAGCCGTCCGATGTCCCGTACGGCGGCCCGGCCGGCCCGGTTGGCGCCGATGGTGCTCGCCGAAGGCCCGTAGCCGACCAGATGGATCCGCGGATCGGCGGCCACACGCGTGCCCTCCAGCCGGATCCCGCCGCCCGGACCGCGCAGCCGCAGCGGTGCGAGATGGTCGATGGCGGGCCGGAAGCCCGTCGCCCAGAGGATGACGTCGGCGTCCACACGGCGTCCGTCGTCCCACTCCACACCCTCCGGGGTGATCCGGTCGAACATCGGGAGCCGGTCCAGGACCCCGTCCGCCAGCCCCTGCCGGATCGCGTCGTTCAACGGCAGCCCCGTCACCGACACCACGCTCCTCGGCGGCAGCCCCTGCCGCACCCGCTCCTCCACGAGCGCGACCGCCGTACGGCCGGCCTCCTCGTCGAAGGGCCCTTCGCGGAACACCGGAGGCCGCCGTGTCACCCAGGCCGTGGCGGCGGCGTACGGGGCGATCTCCAGCAGGTGCTGGGTGCCGGAGGCGCCCCCGCCCACCACGACCACCCGCTGCCCGGCGAACGCCTCGGGCCCCGGATAGCCGGCCGTGTGCACCTGCCGGCCCCGGAAGGTCTCCTGGCCCGGGTAGCGCGGCCAGAACGGCCGGTCCCAGGTGCCGGTCGCGTTGATCAGCGCCCGTGTCGACCAGGCGCCGCCCGAGGTCTCCACGAGCAGCCGCCCACCGAACCCCTCGCGCACGGCCCGTACGTCCACCGGACGCCGTACCCGCAGGTCGAAGGTCCGCTCGTAGGCGGCGAAGTACCCGGAGATCACCTCGGACGACGCCCGCGCCGGATCGGCCCCCGTCAGTTCCATGCCCGGCAGCGCGTGCATCCCGTGCACCTTGCCGTACGTCAGTGAGGGCCAGCGGAACTGCCAGGCGCCGCCCGGACCGGGCGCGTGGTCCAGCACCACGAAGTCGCGCTCCGGCTCGGACCCGGTGCGCCGCAGGTGATACGCCGCGGCCAGCCCCGCCTGGCCCGCTCCGATCACCACGACGTCGACCTCACGGATGCCCACCCCGGGTATCCCGACCTCAGGTACGTTGTTCACGCCTCAACTAACAATGTGGGTCGGGCGGATCTTCCCCGGACCCGTCCGTGGGCCAGGATGGTGGCATGTCAGACGCGTTCACCACCCGAGTACTGCACATCGCCTCCGGCACCCGGGAGCGGGTCGTCGATCTCACCCAGGACTGCGAGGCCTTTCTGCGGGAGGCCGCCGGAGAGCGGGACGGCCTGCTGAACATCTTCGTCCCGCACGCCACCGCCGGCATCGCCGTGATCGAGACGGGCGCCGGGAGCGACGACGACCTCCTCGCCGCCCTGCACACCCTCCTGCCCGCCGACGACCGCTGGCAGCACCGCCACGGCAGCCCCGGCCACGGCCGCGACCACGTCCTGCCGGCGTTCGTGCCGCCCCACGCGACCCTGCCCGTGGTGGCCGGGCGGCTGGAACTGGGCACCTGGCAGTCGGTGTGCCTCGTGGACACGAACAGGGACAATCCTCGTCGGCAGGTGCGGTTGTCGTTCCTTGCGTGACGAGGGCACCGACGGACCACCCCTTGTCCGCATGGTGCACGACATGGCAGGTGACAGCGGCGTCGGAGAGCGGGCTGCCTCACGGCGTCGGGCCGGAGCCGGCGTGTGCGCACGTCGGCTTTGTCCGCGTCCGCGGTGGCGGGGCGCACTCGGTGAGCAGGAGGGCGATGTCGTCCACCCTGTCGGCGGACCGGCAGGCACTCCGCAGCAGTGCGTCGGCCAGATCCTCCAGGCCGCCTCCGCCCATGCGGGCCAGCGATGCGCGGAGCCGGTCGACGTCGGAACCGATGTCCGAGTCACGCCTCTCGATCAGTCCGTCCGTGTACAGGGCCAGGACCGACCCGGGTACGAGGCGCAGCTCCGTTTCCGGAAAGTGTGCCGCTGCGTCGATGCCGAGCAGAGGGCCGCCTGGCACATCCAGGATTTCGGCCTGTCCGTCGGGCAGGCGCAGCAAGGGCGGGAGGTGCCCGGCACGGACGATGCGCACGACCCCCGAGCGAGGGTGGAGGCGGGCGTAGCAGCAGCTTGCGAGGAGCGCTGGGTCGAGGTCCATGTGGAGCCGGTTGGTGTTGGCGACGACGTCGCTCGGCCGGTGGCCGGCGGTGGCGAAGGCCCGTACCGCGCTGCGCAGCTGGCCCATGGCGGCCGCGGCCGCGACGTTGTGGCCCTCGACGTCCCCGACGATCAGCGCGACCTCGTCGCCGGTGGGGATGACGTCGTACCAGTCGCCGCCGATGTCCATCCCTCTGGTGCCCGGAAGATAGCGTCCAGTGACACCAAGGCCCGGCAGTGTGGGCAGCCGGTGCGGCAGCAGCGCGTTCTGCAGGCCGCGGGCGAGGGCGAACTCGGCGTCGTAGAGCCTGGCACGTTCCAGGGCCTGGGCGATGAGGCCGCCCAGTGCGGTGAGGACTCCGCGCTCCTCGTCGGGAAATCGGTGGACGTCGTCGAAGCCGAGCAGGCAGACGCCGACCGGGCGGTTCGAGGCGATCAAGGGCAGGAACGCCCAGGAGTTGGACGGACTGACCATGATCCCGGGGTAGGTCTCGAGAAGCTCCTCACGGGACTCGACGAACAACGGGGCCCCGGAGGTCAGCGCGTCCGTCACGGGCAGCCGGGCATGCAGCGGAGTGCCTTCGAACCGGGCGAGAAAGTGCTTCGAGTAGCCGCGCTGATCGAGCAGGCGCAGGCGTCGCTCCTCCACCACGGTGATCGCCAGCTTCTGGCCGCCGAAAGCGGGCAGCAGCTGCTCGGCGACGGCCTCGAACACTTCGTGCGCGGTGACCGCCTCGGTGAGCGCGCTGCCCAGCGTGAGCACCCGGTAGAGGGAACCCACGCGCGGGGCTGCGGGCGGAGGCGACCAGGAGGCGGGCGGCCCCCCTTCCGTGAGGATTGCCCCGGGGCCGGTCTCGGCCGGGACGGGCTGTCGCACCGGTGCGGCCCACCCCGTCATGCCCTGAGCGCCTGGGTGGAGGGAAAAGACCAGCCATTTGTCCGATGGGTGGCGAACCAGGAAGGAGACCGGTTGCTGGGAGACCAGGGCGGCCCGGTAGCGGTCCTCGTACACGGGATCGGCCAGCCAGGGCAGGACGTCCCAGGGGCGTCGGCCGAGCAGTTCGTCCAAGCGGACCCGCAGCAGAGTCTCCAGGCTGTGGTTGGCGTAGGCGAGGCGTCCGTCGGGCGAGAGCGTGAAGAAGCCGTCCGCGAGCCGCTCGATCGCCGCCACGGCGGCCATGCGGCTCCCGGAGTCGAGTACGGCGCCGATCAGATGGGCCGAGGCCTCCAGGCCGTCAGGGCTCTCGGGCATCCGGCCCCACAGCTCGACGGTGTGGTGGCCTCCGCGGCCGTCCCGGATGCGCAGGCAGTGTGCCAGTACGTGGCGTTCCTGGACCGCGGCACGGGCGGCGGACCGGAAGCCGGGCAGATCCGCGGGCTCGATCATGGCCGCCAGGGTGGCTGCCCGTCCGTCGAACTCGCGGGGCGGCATTCCGAAGATCGCGCACAGCTCGTCGTCGGCCGTGAGGGCTCCGGTGTCGAGGTTCCAGTCGAACAGGCCCACCCTGATCACCGGAGCGGACGGCAGCGGGACCACTACCGGGGGTGTCCGCTCGTCGTACTCGCCGAACGCGCCGCGGGCCCGCAGTCCGTCGAGGGCGGTGCCCAGCCGGTCGGCGGCGGAGCGCAGCCGCCGACGCTGCGCCCTCGACAGCCCTGTCCCGTCCGGCCTGGCCGTCCACACCACGGCCAGGGTGCCGAAGGTCCGCTCGCCCGCCCGTACGGGGACCGACGCAGAGCCGAACGGGTAGGGCAGGGCGACCGAGAGCTGGGGGAAGCGCCGCATCGTCTCCTCCGCGCCGGCCAGGTGGACCATGCGCCCGCGCCGGTACGCCTCCGCCACCGGCAGACGGCTGTTCACCGGGATCCGACGCCACCCGCTGAGCAGGGAGGGCGGCGTCCCGCACGACGCGGCCACTACGAGCGAGCGGTGGTCGCCGGAGAGCAGAAACACGCTTCCGGTATGCGCTCCGGTCAGCTCCACGGCACCGACGACGGCACTGACCAGCGCGTCGTCGCGCTCGGGCGCTTCGCCGACACTTGCGGCGCCGAACGGGTGCAAGTCCGACGCCACACCGTTGGTCGACACGTTGCCCTCGATCGTCGATGGATTATTTGTTCCATTTTAGGATGGTTTATGTATCCCCGTGGGCAGGCGCCGGGCCGGGAAGGGGGAGTCAAGCCCCGGGTGACCAACGGCGTGGGAGCACCACCGCGGACGGTGTACCGAACGCCCGCGGCGGCCGGGTCCCGGTGTCAGCCGTTCGCGGGCACTGGGCTCGCGGCCTCCGCGGCGGCTATGAAACGCGCCACATGACCAGGCAGTTGACGTACAGGTGGTCACCGCAGTGCGGGGAGAGCACCTCCGGCAGCGGTGCCGGGTCGGTGGTTTCGCCGCAGGACAGCAGCCGCGCGGCACGCGAGACGCGTCCGAGTGGGGGGCGAGCCCCCAGGGGCGCGTCGAGGTTCCGCTGACGCCGCTGCTGTAGGGAAGTTATTGAAGGTGCGCCCGCACATGCGGTTGGCTGGTTTTGACGCGTTGATGATCCGAAGTAGATCGCTGTGGAGGAAGGACCCTTCTCTACAGTCGCACTCCATCGAATCGACCTTCAAGGACACCGAGCCATCACGCCTCTAGATGCGCTCTCCCGCATCGGCTACCGGGGCCTGCTCCACGACGGCCGTACGGCATGCGAGGCCGTCACCGTCGGCGGCGCCCGCTTCGGCGCGGTGGCGGAACTGGGGCCCCGGTGACGAGGGGGTGCTGCTCGATCCGCCCACCGCGCTCGGGGTCCCCTGGCCGACACCGGGGCAGGCGGTGCACGCCCGCGACGTCCTCGCCGCGACGTCCTCGCCGCGAAGGCGGCGCTCGGGGCGACGCTCGGCGAGGGGGACGCGGTGCTGCTGCGCACGGGGCAGGTCCGCCGTCGTACGGAACGCGGACCGTGGGGCACCGGCGCGCTCAGCGCGGGCTTCCACAGGGGACTCCTGCTCGTCTTGGCGCCGCTGAACATCCCGACGGGCCCGGGTCGCCCGTCACCCCCGTCGCCGTTCTGTGACGACCGGCCGTCCGGACGTCACCGCACGTGAGGGGCGGGCGGAGGTCGTCGCGGACCAACGCGGGCGGCCCATGACTCACGCCGCTTATGTCCGTATGCTCTTCAATGTCGGATTAAATAGTTCTCCGGTCATCTGCGACCGGAGGGGGACGGGGCCACAGGGCGAGTGGACGCGGGCCCGAGTGAGGCGAGGCGTGTTTCGATCCGAAGGAGAGCAGGCCGCTGTGGGGCGTGCGACGCACGGCACGGGTCCCGCGCTGTTCCGTGAGCGGTTTCTGCAGGGCGAGTCCGTCGAGCGCGGCGTACGGCTCTCCATTCTGGACTCCTGGCAGCGCTGCCGGACCCTGGGACTCTCGCCGGACCGGTCCGACCTGCCCTTCCGGGACGACTTCGAGGCGGACGGCCGTATCGTCCGCGCGGCCGCGCCGGTGCTCGACCGGCTGGAGTCCCTGTTCTCCGGCAGCAAGATCAATATCTCCGTCGCCGACGCGAACGGGACGGTCCTGCTGCGCCGCTTCGGCGAGGCGTCCATGGCCCACGATCTTCCGGCGATCCAGCGCGTCCCGGGCTTCGTGTTCGCCGAGCGGGTCGCCGGCACCAACGGCATCGGTCTCGCCCTCGCCGAACGCCGGCTCATCCGGGTCTACGGCGCCGAGCACTTCGCCGAGCGCGCCCAGGCGAACGCGTGTGTCGCGCTGCCCGTGCGCGATCCGCTCAGCGGCGGCATCGAGGGCGTCCTGTGCTTCGGCTACCCGCGCGGCTTCGAGACCCCGGCGCTCAGCGGCGTGATCCGCAAGGCGGCCCGCGCCATGGAACGCCGGCTGCTGGGACAGAGCTCCGCGCGCGAACGCGCACTGCTGCGGGCGTACCTGGCCACCGAAGCCGACACCGAAGTCGATGCGGCCGACGGCCGTGAGGGGAGTGCGCCGCACCTGCGGCTGCGCCCCGGTGACCGGGCGCTGCTCATGGAGAAGGCCACCGAGCTGATCTCCCGCGCCCAGCGGGCCGCCGTGGACGTATCGCTGCCCGACGGGCGGCGGGTGACCCTCGTGAGCCGCCCGATGCGGAGCGCTTCAGGCGTGGAGGGCGTCGCCATCGAGGCGGTCCTGCCGGGCTCCACGCCCGGGGAACGCCTCGCGTCCAGGGAACCGCTCGTCGTACCGGGCCGGGGTGACGAGCGGCTGCCGGACCTCCCCGTCGGATTCCCCGTCGAGCCGGCCGTCGTCGCCGCCGTCTCGCGGCTCGACCGGCTCTCTCTCACGCCACCGGTGGGGCACACGCCGAACGGGCACGGCGGCGCAGCGGAGGACGACGCCACGGTCGACGGCGCAGGAGGCGAACGAGCGACAGTCAACGGCGCGGGAGCCGAAGGCGCAGTCGGTGCCGGAACCGCGGCTGTCTCCGTCACCGGAGCCGCAGCGGCAGGCATCACCGCCGACGGCGTCGCAGGCGTCGGGGCCGACGGCGTCGGCGTCGCGGGCGTCACCGCCGACGGCCTCGGTGCCGCCGCCAACGGTTCCCCCGAGCCGCCGCCCTCCGCCCGGGGGCTCGTCCTGGTCGGGGAGCCGCAGGTCGGCGCCTACGCCCTGGCGGCGCGCCGCAGGCTGGAACTGCTGTCCGAGGCCAGCGCCCGCATCGGCACCACCCTGGACGTCCGTCGCACCGCCGAGGAACTCGCCGAGACGGCCGTCCCCCGCCTGGCCGACTACGTCACCGTCGATCTGCCCGACGCCGTCCTGCGCGGCGAGGAGTCCACCGACCCGGTCGGCGACCTGCGCCGGACGGTGATCCACGGCCTCCGCGACGACCTGCCCTTCACCCCCGTCGGCAGGCGGACCGACTTCGGCCCGACCGCGCCCCAGCGGCGCGCGCTGACCGGCGGACAGGCGGTCCTGGAACCGGACCTGGCGAGCGCCGCGGGCTGGCTCGCCCAGGACCCCGAGCACACCGGGACCCTGCTCACCCAGGTGCACTCGCTCATCGCCGTCCCCCTGGTGGCACGCGGGGTCGTGCTGGGTGTCGTCAGCTTCTACCGCGCCCAGGAACCCGCCCCCTTCGGCGACGACGACCGCTCGCTGGCCCAGGAACTCGCCACCCGCGCCGCCCTCTCCATCGACAACGCGCGGCGCTACACCCATGAGCGCGCCATGGTCCTGGCCCTCCAGCGCCGGCTGCTCCCGCACGGGCTGCCCCACCAGGAGACCGTCGAGGTCGCCCACCGCTATCTGCCCGCCGAGGCCGACGTCGGCGGTGACTGGTACGACGTCATCCCGCTCTCCGGCGCGCGCATAGGCCTCCTGGTCGGCGACGTCGTCGGCCACGGCATGCTCTCCGCCGCCACCATGGGCCGGCTGCGCACCGCCGCCCGCAGCTTCGCCGAACTCGACCTCCCGCCCGACGAGGTCCTCGTCCACCTCGACAACCTCGTGGGCCGCCTCGACCGCGAGGCCCCCGAGGGGGAGGGCGAGGGCGTGGGCATCATCGGCGCGACCTGTCTGTACGCCGTCTACGACCCGACCTCGCAGCGCTGTGTGATGGCCCGAGCCGGACACCCGCCGCCCGCGCTGGTCCACCCCGACGGCGGTGTGACCTACCCGGACCTGCCCGCCGGACCGCCCCTCGGCCTCGGCGGACTGCCCTTCGACGCGGTCGAGATCGACCTGCCCGAGGACAGCCAGCTGGTCCTCTACACCGACGGTCTCATCGAGGACCGCCACCGTGACGTCGACCTGGTCCTCGACCAGCTGCGCGGGGCCCTCGCCCACCACCCCGAGCGCACCCCCGAGGACACCTGCCAGGCGATCCTGGACGCGGTGGCGCCCGCCCATCCGTGTGACGACATCGCCCTGCTGGTCGCCCGCACCCATGCCCTGGACCCCGGTCGGATCGCCACCTGGGAGCTGCCCGCCGACCCCGCCCGGGTCGGCGAGGTCCGTGCCGCGGCCATCAGACAACTGACCGACTGGGGACTCGACGAGGCCGCCTTCGCCGCCGAGCTGATCCTCAGCGAGCTGGTGACCAACGCCATCCGGCACGGCACCGGGCCCGTACGGGTACGGCTGCTGCACGACCGCTCCCTGATCTGCGAGGTCGCCGACTCCAGCAACACGGCCCCGCACCTGCGCCGGGCGGCCAGCACCGACGAGGGCGGGCGCGGCCTCTTCCTCGTCGCCCAGCTCTCCCGGACCTGGGGCACGCGCTATCTCCCGGAGGGCAAGGTCATCTGGGCCGAGTGCGGGCTCGACGGCGTCTGAGGCGCCCAGCCGAGTCGAATATCCGAAATGACATGAATGATCCCGATAGGATCGCCCCATGTGCGACGCTTCCGACCCGTCCGCCCCGGCGGCCGCGCCCCTCGCGTCGGAGCCCCTGGTCCGCATCCGCGGGCTCGGCAAACGGTTCGGCGGGACGCTCGCGCTGGCCGGGGTCGACCTGGACGTCCACGCGGGCAGCGTCCTCGCCCTCCTCGGGCCCAACGGCGCCGGGAAGTCCACCCTCATCAAGATCCTCGCCGGCGTCCACCACGCGGACGCGGGACGGATCACGGTGGACGGGCACCCCCTCGGCAGCCAGGCCGCCGCCCGCCGTATGTCGTTCATCCACCAGGACCTCGGTCTCGTGGACTGGATGACGGTCGCCGAGAACATCGCCCTGAGCACCGGCTATCCACGCCGCGCCGGACTGGTCTCCTGGCGTCGCACCCGCGAGCGGTGCGCCGACGCCCTGGACACCGTCGCCGCCCACGTCGACCCCGACACCCCGGTCGCCCGGCTGGCGCCCACCGAACGGTCCCTGGTCGCCATCGCCCGGGCGCTCGCGGCCCGCGCCCGGCTGATCGTCCTGGACGAGCCGACCGCCCGCCTGCCCGCCCCGGACTGCGCCCGGCTCTTCGGCGTCCTGCACGCCCTGCGCGACCGCGGACACGCCGTCCTCTACGTCAGCCACCGCCTCGACGAGGTCTACGAGGTCGCCGACACCTTCGCCGTCCTGCGCGACGGCCACCTCGTCGGTCACGGCCTGCTGGCGGAGCACGGCCCCGCCCGCCTGGTGCATGACATCGTGGGCCCCCAGCCGGCCGCTCCAGGGACCGAACAGCCGGCCACCCATGCCCCGGAGCGGGGCCCCCGCCCCGAGGAGCCCCCGCCCACGGCCCACGGCCCAGGTCCCGGCGGCCCGGCCCCCGCATCCACCCCCACCCCTACCCCCACGCCCACCCCCGCGCTCCTCACCCTCGAAGCCGTACGGGTCACCGGCGCCGGCCCGGTCGACCTCGCTCTGCGGGCCGGGGAGGCCCTCGCGCTGGTCGGTCTCTCCGGTGCCGGGCACCTCGAACTCGGCCGGGCTCTCGCCGGGGCCCGCCCGCCCCTGGCCGGGCAGGCACGGCTCGACGGGCGGCCGTACCGCCCCCGCACGGTCGCCGACGCCGTACGGCAGGGCGTCGGCTTCGTGCCCGGCGACCGGCTGCGCGAGGCCTGCCTCGCCGACCTGACCGTGCGCGAGAACCTCTTCGCCAACCCCGCCACCGGACGCCGCCCCGCACCCCGCTGGCTCGGCCCGCGCCGGGAACGCGCCGAGGCCGCCGCCCTCGTCGAGCGGTTCGCGGTGCGCCCCCACGACACCGAGGCGCCTCTCGCCACCCTGTCCGGGGGGAACCAGCAGAAAGTCGTGATCGGCCGCTGGCTGAGCGCGGACCTGCGGCTGCTGATCCTGGAGGAGCCGACCGCGAGCGTCGACATCGGCGCCAAGGCCGCCGTCCACCGCCTGCTCGACGAGGCGCTGGCCGCGGGCCTCGCGGTCCTGCTGATCTCCACCGACTTCGACGAGGTCGTCAGTGTGTGCCGACGCGCCCTCGTCCTCGTCCGGGGCGCCGTGACGGCCGAGCTGAGCGGCGCGGCCCTCACCGCCGCCGCGCTGACCCGCGCCGCCTCCGCCGTGCCCCCGCCCCGGACGGACCCGGGCCGGTGACGGCCCCCACCCCGCCCCGGCCCCGCCGACCGGGCGGGCACCTCGTCGGCGCCTACGGCCTGCTCGCCCTCACCGCCCTGCTCGTCCTGGTCTTCTCCCTCGCCCTGCCCCGCACCTTCCCGACCCTCGACACCCTCGACTCGATCCTGTCCTCCCAGTCGATCCCGGCGATCCTCGCCCTCGCCGCCACGATCCCGATCGTGACCGGCGCGTTCGACCTCTCCCTCGGCTATGCCCTCGGGCTCGCCCACGTCATGGCGATGGAGCTGATCGTGAACGAGGGCTGGCCCTGGCCGCTCGCCGCGCTCGCGGTGATCGCGGGCGGGGCCGCCGTGGGCGTGCTCAACGGGGTGATCGTCGAATACGGGCGGATCGACTCCTTCATCGCCACCCTCGGCACCGGCAGCATGCTCTACGCCCTGACCGGCTGGGTCACCGACGGCGGCCGGATCGTCCCCGGCCCCCAGGGCCTCCCGCCGGCCTTCACCGACCTCTACGACTCCACGTTCCTCGGCCTCCCGGTCCCCGCCTTCTACGTCCTCGCCCTCACCGCCGCGCTGTGGCTGGTCCTGGAACGGCTGCCCCTCGGCCGGTACCTGTACGTCGTCGGCTCCAACCCCCGCGCCGCCGACCTCCTCGGCATCCCCACCCGCAAGTACACCGTGTACGCCTTCACCGCGTCGGGCCTGATCGTCGGCATCGCCGGGGTGCTGCTCGCGGCCCAGCAGCAGATCGGCAACCCCAGCGTCGGCCTGGACTACCTGCTGCCCGCCTTCGCCGGGGCCCTCCTCGGCGCCACCGCGATCAAGCCCGGCCGGCCCAACGCCCTCGGCACCCTGGTCGCCGTCACCGTCCTCGCCGTCGGCCTCACCGGCATCGGACAGCTCGGCGCCGACTTCTGGACGGTCCCGCTGTTCTACGGCGGCACCCTGCTCCTCGCCGTCGGCCTCGCCGGTTACGCCGGCCGCCGCCGACTGAGCGGCGGTGTGGGCGCAGCCCGCGACGCACCGCCCGACCCCGAACCCTCCCCGTAGTTCCCCACCCGGCCCCGGGGCCTCACCTGGCCCCCCTGTTCTCCGTCCGTCCCTCTCCCGCGAGGAGTACCCGTGCACGGCAACCGCAGAGCCACCCCCGGCGCCCGTACCGCCCGGACCGGCTCCTGTGCCCTGCTGCTGGCGGCGGTCACCGCCCTCGCCGGCTGTCAGCGCGGCTCCTCGGACACCTCGGGGGACACTCCCACCGGCCCCAACGGCTGCCGCGCCGTCCACGCCGCCGCGCAGGCCTCGGTCCTGCGGGCCGAGCAGACCGACGTGCCCTGGGACGGGCCGACCACCGGACCGCGGGCCGTGCCCCGCAAGACCCTCGTCTACGTCGCCCAGACCATGACCAACCCCGGCGTCGCGGGCGTCGCGAAAGGCGTGCGGGAGGCCGCGCGGGTCATCGGCTGGAACGTCCGGGTCATCGACGGCGGCGGCACTCCCGCCGGCCTCCAGTCGGCGATGAGCGAGGCCGTCGCCCTCAGACCCTCCGGCATCGTCATCGGCGGCTTCGACCCGAACTCGACCTCGGAACAGGTGGCGCGGGCCAACCGGGCCGGCATCCCGCTCATCGGCTGGCACGCCCTGGCCGCCCCCGGCCCCAGCCGTCGGCCCGAGCTGTTCACCAATGTCACCACCCATGTCGAGGAGGTGGCCGAGATCAGCGCGCGCTGGATCATCGCCCACTCGCAGGGCCGCGCCGGGGTCGTCCTGATCACCGACGCCTCGATCCCCTTCGCCAGGAACAAGTCCGAGCTGATCAGGAAGGAACTCGCCACCTGCCCGGGGGTCAGCCTCCTCGCCTACCCCAACATCCCCATCCCGGACGCCGGCAGCCGCACCCCCCGCGAGATCTCCTCCCTCCTCGCCCGCTTCGGCGCCCGGTGGACCCACTCCGTCGCCATCAACGACCTGTACTTCGCCGACGCGGCCCCCGCCTTCCGCGCCGCGGGGAAGAAGGGAGCCGGGCCGCCGTACAACATCGGCGCGGGCGACGGCGACCCCTCCGCCTTCCAGCGCATCAACAGCCGCCAGTACCAGGCCGCCACCGTGCCGGAACCGCTGTCCCTCCAGGGCTGGCAGATCGTCGACGAGTTCAACCGCGCCTTCTCCGGGGCGCCCGCCAGCGGCTACACGGCACCCGTCCACATCGCCACCGCCGACAACAGCGCCGGCACCACCTCCTGGGACCCGACGGGCTACCGGCAGGCGTACCGCACCATCTGGGGGAAGTAGGCGTCAGCCCAGGGCCCGGTCCAGGGTGAAGGCCGCGCTGATCAGGGCCAGATGGGTGAACGCCTGAGGGAAGTTCCCCTGCTGCTCACCCGTCTGGCTGATCTCCTCGGCGAAGAGGCCCAGGTGGTTGGCGTAGGTCAGCATCTTCTCGAACGCCAGTCGTGCCTCGTCCAGCCGCCCGGCCTGCACCAGCGCCTCGACGTACCAGAACGAGCAGATGGAGAACGTGCCCTCGTCGCCGCGCAGCCCGTCGGGGCTGGCCACCGGGTCGTAGCGGTAGACCAGGGAGTCGGAGACCAGGTCCTCGGTGAGCGCGTCCAGCGTCGAGAGCCACTTGGGGTCGGTCGGCGCGATGAACTTGGTCAGCGGCATCATCAGGACCGCCGCGTCCAGCACGTCCCCGTCCTCGTGCTGGACGAACGCCCGCCGCCGCGCCGACCAGCCACGGGTGTGGATGCGCCGGTAGATGGTGTCGCGGGCCTTCTGCCAGCGGGGCAGGTCGGCGGGCAGTCCGCGCCGGTTCGCCATCCGGATCGCCCGTTCGAGCGCCACCCAGCACATCAGCCGCGAGTACAGGAAGTTCTTGCGGCCGCCCCGGGTCTCCCACACGCCCTCGTCCGGCTGGTCCCAGTGGGCGCACACCCAGTCGACCAGGGCGCACACGTCGTCCCACTGGTCGCTGGAGACCGGTCGCGCCCACTTGTCGTACAGATACACCGAGTCGATCAGCGCGCCGTAGATGTCCAGCTGGAGCTGGTCCGCGGCGGCATTGCCGACCCGTACCGGGGCCGATCCCTGATGGCCCTCCAGGTGCGTGAGCTCGGTCTCGGACAGGTCGGTGCGCCCGTCGATGCCGTACATGATCTGCAAAGGCCCGGAGGGCTTGCCGTCGCCCGGGGTGATGTGCCGGGTCACGAACTCCATGAAGGCCCCGGCCTCGTCCGAGAACCCCAGCCGCAGTAGGGCGTACACACAGAACGCGGCGTCGCGCACCCAGACGTAGCGGTAGTCCCAGTTGCGCTCGCCGCCCAGCTGCTCGGGCAGGCTCGTGGTCGGCGCGGCCACGATCGCCCCCGTGGGCGCGTAGGTGAGCAGTTTCAGGGTGAGCGCGGAGCGGTGCACCATCTCCCGCCAGCGGCCCCGGTACCGGGATGCGGACAGCCAGCGCCGCCAGTACGTCACCGTCGCCGCGAACTGCTCCTCGGCCTCCGTGCGCGCGCACCGGCGCGGGTTGACCTCGCCGCCCACCTGGTCGAGGGCGAACACCGCCGACTCGCCCTCCGCCAGTTTGAAGTCCGCCCGCACGTCCGGCCCGTCGCACTCCAGGGGCACCGTCGAGGTCAGGGAGAGCGCCAGCTTCTCGGACTCGAACACCGCCATGCCCTCGACCAGGCGGACGGTGTGCGCACTGGCGCCGTAGTCGAACCGGGGCGCCACCCGGGTACGGAACGGCAGCGCGCCGCGCACACACAGCACCCGCCGGATCAGCCGGTGCCGCTCGACCTCGGCGGACCCGCCGGTCACCGGCATGAAGTCCTGCACCTCACCCACCCCGTCCCCGGTGAAGAACCGGGTGATCAGGACGTTGGTGTCGGGGAAGTAGAACTGCTTCGTACGGGCCGCCACCGCCGCCGCCAGCTCGAACGAGCCGCCCCGCCGGGCGTCCAGGACCGACCCGAACACGCTCGGCGAGTCGAACGCGGGACAGCAGTACCAGTCGATCGTGCCGTCCGTCCCCACCAGGGCCACACTGCGCAGATCACCGATCAGCCCGTGCTCGGCGATCGGCAGATAGCCGTCGGCATCGGCCATGACAGCCTCCCTGTCCCGACCCGCTCCGGCGAGGCTTCCAGCCTAGGCGGGATCGGCCGCCACGTCCTCGGCAGCCGGTCGCCCAGGGCGTCAACGGAGGGGCTCGCCGATCCGGTCGGGGTCCTGGTCCCGGCCGCGGTAGCGGTCCTGGTCCAGGTCCCCGCCCGTGTCACACCCGGTGCGGTGCGAACAACTCCAGGTGACCGCAGGCACGGCAGCGATAGGCGTCTGTCCGGAAGCGGGGCCGGCCCAGGCGCTTGGCCCCGCCGAAGATCCCTCGCTGGAGCGGCCCGGGAATCCACCGCGCGTAGCCCCGGGAGTGGTCCCCCGCGTCCTCGACGAACCCCGGCTCCAGCTCGAACCCCTGGCACTGCGTGCATCTCATCTCCATGGCCGCACAGTAGGTGCAGCCGGAGCGGGCCGGTGAGCCCCCCGCGCCGACGGCCCGTCACCGTTCATCCGTCGTCGTCCACGCTCACCCGATGTCCACCACCCGTGCCCAGTCGGGCGGCGCGTCGGGCACGTAGTCGGGGTCGCTCTCCCGCCAGGCGCCGCCCCCGGGCCGGGAGAAGAGCCCCACGACCGTACGGCACGCCGGACGCGCCTCGGGCCACGGCGTCTGACCGTCCGTCAGCACCACGATCACATCCGGCCTGGGCCGCGTCCGCAGCGCCCTCGCGAAGCCCGTGCGCAGATCCGTACCCCCGCCGCCCATCAGCGCGATCCCCTCGCCCCGGCAGAGCGAGTGCGCGAACGGGGCGTCCGCGTCGCACGGCAGTACGGTGACCAGGTCCCGCCGCCCGCCCACCGCACGACAGATCGCGGCGACCTCCAACAGCGCGCTGCCCAGTTCGGCGTCGCTGACCGACCTCGACGTGTCGATGATCACGGACACCCGGGGCGGACGCCGCCGCAGGCTCGGCAGGACGACTCCGGGCACCCCGGACGAGCGCCGCGACGGCCTCCCGTACGAGTAGTCCTCGCCCCCGCCTGCGCCCGACGCGGCCGAACGGACCGCCGCGCCCAGCAGCTCCCGCCAGGGCTGCGGCGGATGGAACGCCTCCTCGGCCCACCGCCGCCACCGCTGCGGCGCGTTCCCCGGACGGCCCTTGATGCCCTGCGCCACCCGGAAGCGGACGGCGTCCCGTTCCTGCTCGCTCAGCCCGTGCGTGCCCTCGGGGCCGAGGTCCCACTCCCGCGCCAGCCCGTCGGCACCGCTGCCGCAGTCCAGCCAGGCCAGGTCCTGGGTGCGTGCCCCCAGGGTGAAACACCGCAGGTAGTCCTCCATCAGCATGCCCTCGGTCAGCCCCAGGAACTCCGGGTCGACGGCGCCCGACGGCCGGACCAGCCCGTCGCCGTAGACGTCGTCGTTGATCTCGCAGTCCGCCGCGATGTTCATCCGCAGCCGTTCCCCGGGCCCGGTCAGTCCGCGTTCCCGGGCCACCCGGTCGCTGCGCCCGTGATGGTCGCGCAGCAGGTGCGAGACCTCGTGCACCCAGACCGCCGCCAGTTCCTCCACCGGCATCCGCGCCACGAACGCGGGCGAGACATAGCACCGCCAGTGGGGGTCGACGCCCATCGTCGGAACCTGCCGGGACTCGACGACCTGCAGGGCGAAGAGCGCGGTGGCCAGGTAGGGACGGGCCCGCGCGGCCTGCAGCCGGGCGCTGAACAGCTTGTCGCGGTCCAGGGGCGCCGCGTCGTCCGCATCCCGGTCCTTCATCCGCCGTGTCCCCTTCATGCCTTCGCCTGGGCCGCCGCCCGTGCCGCCGCCCGGTCCGCCCGCCGGGACAGCGAGACGACCCCGGCGAGCTGTTCGATCGAGGCCGGCACCTGCCACTCCTGGCAGCGCAGCGCCGCGAGGCTCGTCGCCGGGACCACCACCAGGTCCGGTGCCCCCGTCTCCACCGCTCGCACCATCAGGGCCCAGGCCGCGTCCCAGCGGGACTTGTCGGGACGCTCCCGGACGGCGGCCACCACCCCGTCGAGCACGGCCTGCCGGAGGTCCCCGCGCTCGGGCAGCTCGGCACTCGCCGGATCGGCGAGCAGCGTCTCGGGGTCCGGCAGGTCCAGCCGGTCCAGGCTCGCGAGCAGCTCCAGCCCCGGACCGTCCCCCACCGTGCCCCGGACCAGCAGGGAGAGCACGTCCCGCGAAGAACCGGCAGATGTCACGAAGGCGATCAGATGCAGGGTCATCTCCCAGCTCCGGGGCGACGGCCACGGTCCGCCCCGGCGCGTCTCGCCACTGGGCAGCCGGTGGACGAGCGGCGGCCGCGCGGTGAGGAACGCGCACACCGCCCGGCGGGCGTACGCCACGGCCTGCGGCAGCTTCTCCGGGTCGAACCGGGGCAGGGTCGCCCGTGGCCAGGTCCCGCCGAGGCCCCGTACGACGACCTCGTGGTCGTGGTGCCACGGGAGGTGCACGAACCGGTTGGCCAGCGGAGGGCTCAGTTCCCAGCCGTCGGCCGCGGAGGCCCGCGGGTTGGCGGCGGCCACGATCCGCACGCCCGGCGGGAGCCGCAGGGCGCCGATCCGCCGCTCCAGCACCAGCCGGAGCAGCGCTGCCTGGACGGCCGGCGGGGCCGTGGACAGCTCGTCGAGGAACAGCAGCCCCCGGCCGGCCCGCACCAGCCGTACCGCCCAGTCCGGCGGGGCCAGCGGGACCCCCTGCTCGGCGGGGTCGTCCCCGACGACGGGCAGTCCCGAGAAGTCGGAGGGTTCGTGCACGCTCGCGATGACCGTGGTCAGCGGCAGATCCAGGGTGGCGGCGAGCTGGGTCAGGGCGGCGGTCTTGCCGATCCCCGGCTCGCCCCAGAGCAGCACGGGCAGATCGGCCGCCACGGCGAGGGCGAGGGCCTCCAGCTGGATGTCGGGGCGTGGTTCGGTGCCGGCCTCGCGCAGCAGGGCCAGGAGGTCCGCGGCCACGTCGAGCCGGGAGCCGTGGGCCGGGTCGGCGGACGATGCGGCGAAGGGGGTGTTCGTGGGCATGCGTGTGATCACCTCTGGTTCGGGTCGAGCCGAGTGGGAGAAGGAGAAGAGAGCGGGGAGAAGAAGCAGGAAGGGGGAGGGGAAGGGGCTTCCGGTCAGCGAAGGGTGCCGTGACGGGGATGCCACCGCAGGTCCGGCGGACGCCGGTCCCGCGGGGGGACAGGGGTGGGCACGGCCCCCGTGAGACCCGCCCGGAACAGCCCGTAGGTGATCCGGCGGTGCGCGGCCTCCTCCAGGGCGTCCCGCAGCGCGCCGTCCCGCAGCGGCGCCTCGGGGCCGAGGAGGTCCTCGACCACGGCGAGCGCACCGGCGATGTCCCCGTGGGCCAGGCGCTCGCGGACGCCGTCGAGACAGTCGGGGTGCCGGTGTGCCCGGTCGACGGCCTGGAGACAGGGCAGGGGCGTGCCGGTCAGCGCGGCCAGCAGTTCCTCGCGCCGGATCTCGTCCGGGTCGTGGTCCAGCGCGGCCAGTACGCCGTCGACGAGCCCGATGCGGTGCCGGGCGCCCCGGCACTCCACGAGCCGCGCCCGCCCCGCCGGATCGTGGCTCCGCGGCGCGGACCCGCGCGGACGATCCGGGACGAGCGCCGCCGCGACCAGGGGATGCAGCAGGTCGGCGTCGATCGCACCGGTGCGCAGCAGCTCCAGGTCGGGGAGGACCCAGGTGGCCGCGTCGGGCAGGACCGGCAGCGCGGAGACAGCACCGCCGGTGGGCGCGCCGGTGATCCGCGGCGCGGTCGGCCCGCCACCGGGCTCGCGCACCGCCGGTTCCAGGGCCAGCCGGCGCCGCCCGCCGAGCCGTACGAGCACCGTGCCCGTCCCGTCCGGCCGCCCCTCGGCGGCGAGCAGCAGCCGCGCCTCGTCGGCCCAACGGCCCACGGCGCAGCCGAACCCGGGTGGCACCAGCGCGGGGTCCACCCCGGGCTCGGGTCCCGCGCCCAGCACCCGCGCACCCAGCTCACCGGCCCGCTCCGCATCCCACAGATGCCGGTGCAGGTCGAGCCGGAAGCGCCGGTCGGGGCAGGGATGCGGATGGTGCCGGGCACGGTCCGCCGGACGGGAGTCCCACACCGCGAGGCTCATCCGCTGCCCGGCGTCCGCCCAGGCCGGCGCCGTCCGCACCACGAGATGCACCGGGCGCGCACCGCCGGGCCCGCCGGGGTCGTACCGGGCCAGGGTGAGGGTCAGCGACGGGCGGAGCAGTCCGTCGGGCGCGATCCTCGGCATGTGCCAGCGCAGCAGGTCGGGAGCGAGCCGGCGCAGGTCCGCGCGGACCCGGGCGGCCAGCGGACGGCCGTGGGCCCGTGCCACGGAGCGCAGGGTGAAGTCGACGTCGACCCCGGCGGCGGCACAGGCCCCCGCCCAGTCACCGGCCAGCCGACGGGCGGTCGCCGTCTCGATCATGGAGGGCGGGACGGCGAACTCGCGCACGCGCCGCCAGAGGGAAAGCCGGGAATCCCGGTTCGCGGTGTCGGTGGGCATCAGCACTCACCTTGCGCGGACGGGTCCCCCAATCTCTGAGCAGAGGAAGTGGTCATCGCGATGAGCGTACGGACCGTAGCCACGGCCCGCCACACCATTTATGACGGCCCGCCGCACTACTTATGACGGCCCGCCACACCGTTTCGGTACGACCCGTGTCCCCCGTTCGGCCCACCCGGACTCACCGACGGCCTCCGAGTCATTGCGGCCGGGGCCGAGCCGCCCGACTGTGGAGGCAGGTGCAGGTGAGCGAGGAGGACGGGCGATGACGGACGCCGAGGAACCGGTGGACGCCGAGCGGCGGCGGCTCGCGGAGGCCGACGCCGGCGTGGCGCCCTGGCGGCGCTGGGGCCCGTACCTGAGCGAGCGGCAGTGGGGGACGGTCCGCGAGGACTACAGCGCGGACGGCGACGCGTGGTCGTACTTCACCCATGACCAGGCCCGCTCCCGCGCCTACCGCTGGGGCGAGGACGGCATCGCGGGGGTCAGCGACGACAAGCAGCTGCTGTGCTTCGCGCTGGCCCTGTGGAACGGCCGCGACCCCATCCTCAAGGAACGCATGTTCGGCCTGACCAACGCCGAGGGCAATCACGGCGAGGACGTCAAGGAGTACTGGTTCCACCTCGACAACACGCCCACCCACTCGTACATGAAGTACCTCTACAAGTACCCGCAGAACGCCTTCCCCTACGCCGACCTCGTCGACACCAACCGGGCGCGTGGCCGGCGCGACCTCGAGTACGAGCTGCTCGACACCGGCGTCTTCGACGAGGACCGCTACTTCGACGTGTTCGTCGAGTACGCCAAGGCCGGCCCGGAGGATCTGCTGGTCGAGATCACCGCGCACAACCGGGGCCCCGACGAGGCCACCCTGCACCTGCTGCCGACCCTCTGGTTCCGGCACACCTGGTCCTGGGCCGGCGGCACCGCCGTCCCCGCCCTGCGCGCGACCGACGGCGCCGTCCGCGCCGACCATCGTGACCTGGGCCCGCGCTGGCTCCACCATCAGGGGGGCGAGCCGCTCTTCACCGACAACGAGACCGACGACGAGCGGATCTTCGGCAGCCGGAACACCACCCCGTACGTCAAGGACGGCATCGGCCGCCGCGTCGTCCACGGTGACACCGCCGCCGTCAACCCGGCCCGCACCGGTACCAAGGCCGCCGTCCACCACGTCCTCACCGTCCCCGGCGGCCGGAGCGCCACGGTCCGCCTGCGCCTGGCCGACACCGAACTGCCCGCTCCCTGGGGCGACTTCACCCAGGTCATGGATACGCGCCGCACCGAGGCCGACGCCTTCTACGACGCCCTGACCCCCGAGGGCATGGGCGACGACGAGCGCCGCATGGTCCGCCAGGCGCTCGCCGGAATGCTGTGGTCCAAGCAGTACTACCACCTGGACGTCGAGCGCTGGCTCGCCGAACACGGGGTCGACCCCCTCGCCGCCGACCCCCGGATCCGCAACAGCGGCTGGTACCACATGGTCCACGACGAGATCATGTCGATGCCGGACACCTGGGAGTACCCCTGGTTCGCGGCCTGGGACCTCGCCTTCCACACCCTCGCCCTCGCCATGGTCGACATCGCCTTCGCCAAGGACCAGCTCGCCCTGCTGCTGCGCCGCCTCTCGCTGCACCCCAACGGCCAGATCCCGGCGTACGAATGGAACTTCGGGGACGTCAACCCGCCGGTGCACGCCTGGGCCGTCCTCTTCGTGTACGAACTGGAGAAGCGCCGCACCGGCCGCGGTGACCGCGCCTTCCTGGAGAACGCCTTCCAGAAGCTGATGAAGAACTTCACCTGGTGGCTCAACCGCAAGGACACCGACGGCAACAACGTCTTCCAGGGCGGCTTCCTCGGCCTCGACAACATCGGCGTCTTCGACCGCAGCGCGCCCCTGCCCACCGGCGGTCACCTCGACCAGGCCGACGGCACCGCCTGGATGGCGCTCTACTGCCAGAACCTCCTCGACATCGCCATCGAACTCGCCGTCGACAACCCGGTCTACGTCGAACAGGCGCAGATGCTCTTCGAGCACTTCGCGTGGATCGCCGTCGCCATGAACCGCATGGGCCCGGACAACGCCAGCCTCTGGGACGAGGAGGACGGTTTCTTCTACGACGTGCTGCGCCTGCCCGACGGCAGCGCCACCCCGCTGAAGGTGCGGTCCCTGGTCGGATTGGTACCGCTGGCGGCGACCAGCGTGATCGGCGGCCGGGCCGATCGCGCTTTCCCCGAACTCGTCGCAGGAGCACAGGAGTTCATCCGTCGGCACCCGGCCGTGGAAGCGGTCGTCGAGCAGCACGACCTCGGGTCCGGAGCCGACGGCCGCTACCTGTTCGCGCTGTTCGGCGAGGACCGGCTGCGCCGCGTCCTGTCCCGGATGCTCGACGAGGACGAGTTCCTCGGCCCCTACGGCATCCGCTCCCTCTCCCGCCACCACGCCGAGCACCCGTACACCTTCGAGGTGCACGGGCAGACGTACGGCGTCGGCTATCTGCCCGCCGAGTCCGACTCCGGCATGTTCGGCGGCAACTCCAACTGGCGCGGCCCGGTGTGGTTCCCCGTCAACGTCCTGATCATCCGCGCCCTGCTGAACCTGCACGTCTACCACGGCCCCGCCTTCACCGTGGAGTGCCCGACCGGATCCGGCCGGTCGCTGAACCTCTACGAGGTCGCCCGCGAGATCTCCGACCGGCTCACCGCCACCTTCCTGCGCGACGCCGACGGTCACCGCCCGGTGCACGGCGCCCAGGCCAAGTTCGCCAAGGACCCGCACTGGAAGGACCTGATCCTGTTCCACGAGTACTTCCACGGCGACGACGGCTCGGGCCTCGGCGCCTCCCACCAGACCGGCTGGACCGGACTGGTCGCGGCCATCGCCACCCTGTTCCACACCATCGACGCCGACGACTGGCGGGACGGCGGCCGCACCTCGCTCGAACCCGCGCCGGGCGACCGTGGGGAGCCGCTGTCGTGACCGTGATCCATGAGATCAACACCCTGGTGTGGCTCGACGAACTGGGCCGGCGTCTCGGCCGCCGCGTCACCCTGGGCGAGGTACCCGGCGAGGTCTGGGACGCGGTCGCGCGGCCCGGTGTCGACACGGTCTGGCTGATGGGCGTCTGGGAGCGCAGCCCGGCCGGCCTCGGGATCGCGCTGCGCGACGAGCACCTCCTGGAGTCGTTCCGCGAGGCCCTGCCCGACCTCACCGAGGCGGACATCGCCGGATCCCCCTACTGCGTACGCGACTACGTCGTCGATCCGTCCCTCGGCGGCCCCGGGGGCCTGGCCGAGGCCCGCGCCCAACTGGCCCGTCGGGGACTGAGACTGATCCTCGATCACGTGCCCAACCACGTGGCCCCCGACCACCCCTGGCTCGCCGCCCACCCCGAACGCCTGATCCGGGGCACGGCGGAGGACCTGGCCCGTGACCCCGGCGGGTATCTGGAGCGGGAGGGACGCGTGTTCGCCCGGGGCCGCGACCCCTATTTCCCGCCCTGGCCGGACGTCGTGCAACTCAACGCCTTCAGCGCGGAGTTGCGCCAGGCCACGGTGGACACGCTCGTCGCCATCGGCGACCAGGCGGACGGCGTGCGCTGCGACATGGCGATGCTGATGACGAACGACGTGTTCGCCAAGACCTGGGGCGAGGGAGCGGGACCCACGCCCGCCGAGGACTTCTGGCCCCACGTCCTTCCCCGGGTGCGCGCCCGCCACCCCGACCTGCTCCTCGTCGCGGAGGCGTACTGGGACCTCGAAGGGGCCCTCCAGCAGCAGGGCTTCGACCACTGCTACGACAAACGGCTCTACGACCGGCTCGCCCACGAGGGCGCCGGGCCGGTCCGCGCTCATCTGGCCGCCGACCTCGCCTTTCAGCGAGGCCTGGTCCGCTTCCTGGAGAACCACGACGAACCGCGCGCCGCCACCGCCCTGCCCGGCGGCCGGGGACGCGCGGCGGCCGTCACCGTGGCGACCCTGCCCGGCGCCACCCTCTGGCACGAAGGCCAGTTCGAGGGGCGCACCGTGCGGCTCCCCGTGTTCCTGCGCCGGGCGCCCGAGGAACCGGCCGACGCCTCGCTCCGGGACTTCTACGCCCGGCTGCTGCCCGCCGCCGCCCGCGCCCGCCGCGGCGAGTGGCGGCAGCTCACCCCGATCGGCTGGCCCGACAACGACACCCACACCCGGCTGCTCGCCTGGACCTGGACCGCCCCCGACGCCCGCCACCTGGTCGTCGTCAACCACTGCGACAGCCCGTCCCAGGCGAGGATCCCCCTCACCTGGGACGGACTGCGCGGGCACACCCACCGACTGACCGACCTGCTCACCACCCAGTCCTACGACCGCGAGGGCGCGGAACTGACCGACCCGGGCCTCTTCGTCGCCCTGGAGCCCTGGCAGGCCCACCTCTTCGAGGTCAGCCCATGCTCTTCGCCCCGTCCAGGGACTCCCGGATGATGTCGGCGTGACCGGCGTGCTGGGCCGTCTCGGCGATGATGTGGATCAGCACCCGGCGCGCCGACCGACGGCCGCCCGGCTCGAACCACGGCGCCTTCGGCAGCGGGTGTTCCAGGTCCAGGCTGGGCAGGGAGACGACCAGCTCGTCCGTCCGGCGGGCCACCTCCTCGTACTCCTTCAGCACGCCCGCCAGCGTCTCGCCCGGCAGCATCCGGAACTCGTCGGCCCGCCGGGCGAAGTCCGCCTCGGTCATCGCGTCGAAGTCACCCAGCGCTGACGGGCCCTCGACGATGAAGTCGGCCCAGGCGCGCTCCGTCGAGGTCACATGCTTGATCAGCCCGCCCAGACACAGTTCGCTGGCCGTCGTCCGCTGCCCGGCCTGCTCGTCCGTGAGGTCACGGGTGGGGAAGCGCAGGAAGTGCCGGGCGGCGGCCAGCTCCTTCAGCAGGTCGGCGCGCTCGCCGGTGGCGGCCTGGGCGGGGGTGGCGGTGGAGTCGCTCATGGTCCTCTTCTCCCGTGTGGTTCCGCGGTCGAGTACCACGTTAGGAGCCATCCAGGTCAGATCCTGACCTAAAGCCCCACGCCGTCGCGCACAAGTCCCGCTCCACCTCTCCCGTGTAGCAGGCCGCCGCCAGCCACGCCCGGGCGAAGCGCGGCGTGTCGGCCGGGAGGAGCCGGCCGAACGCGTCCCGCGTACGGTCCGCCGCCGTCGCGTGCAGCTCGTCGAGCACGGCCGCGCCGGTGGCGAACCCGCTGCGGCGCAGCCGTGCCGGATCGCCCGCCGCACCCCCCGGGAAGGCCAGCACCCGGCGCCCCCCGGACACCGCCTGGTGCACCCGGCGCCGCAGCAGGTGGAGCGGGGCCTCGTCCGGCACGGGAGCGGCGGCGGGCGGCACGGCCGACGCGGGCAGATCGGCCCGCTGGAGACGGTCCAGACCGAGATCGACCCGCACGCCCGGCCGGGACGGGTGCTCGGCGGCCAGCAGCAGGACCCGGGGGAGCGGCCCGGGCGCCAGCCGCGCGATCACCCGCAGCCTGCTGCCGAGGGCCGCCGCCAGCAGCCGCAGGTTCTCCCGATGGGGGAGCGCCGGATCGTCGTGCGCCGCGACCAGCCGCAGCGCCAGCCCCTCGCAGTCCGCCAGCAGACAGTCACCCGATGCCTCCCGGACCGTGCCGACGAGCGTGACGTCGAGGAACAGCAGGTCATGCGGCCCGCCGTCGAGGGCCCGGCGCACCTGCTCGGCCACGGGCACCGCCCACAGCCGCTCCAGCGGCTCCCCGCGCCAGTCCGCGCCGGACGCCCGGACCGCCCGTACCCCCGCCCCCGCGCCCAGGCGTCCGGACGGCGACACCGTGGCGCCGGACACGGCGAGCCCGGCGCGCGACAGCTCGCGGTGGGTCAGGGCCGTGTCCCCGATCCGCACGGTCCGGTCGGCGGCGCCGGTGGCCCGGCCGGCACCGCCCGGCGCCACGTCGGACACGGTGTACAGACGCCCCTCCGCGTCCGCCGTCCAGGTGACCGCGCCCGCGTAGCCGGTCGCCGTCAGCACCGGTTCGGAGAAGAGCCCGTACAGCCGCAGCGAACCGTCCGGCGTGTACGGCTGCCGTACCGTCCCGCGCAGCTCCGCCAGCTCGGCTCCCGCCGCACCCGGCAACCGGTGCGCCACCCCCAGGACCGTCCGCAGCGCCTCCACCAGGTCGGGCAGCCGGTAGGCCGGGTCCGCGGAGCGCGCCGCACGCACCCCGGTCACCACCGTGACCGCCGCCGAGGCGGCCCGGGGGAGCCCGGCGAGCCGCGCGGTGTGCGCGGCCCGCAGCAGCTCCGCCTGGAGCACGGCCCCGGCCCCGTCCGTACCGGCCTCGAGCACGGCGGCCGCCGCCTCGAAGACGGCGCGGGCGGCGCCGAGCTGCTGGGCGGAGGGACCCTCGGGCTCCGGTTCCGGTACGGGTTCCGGCACCGGGGATGACGGCTGCCGCGGGGACTCACCGGCCACCGCCCGGCCCGCCGCCGGTGTCCGCGGCCCGCCGTCCTCGTCGGCCCCCGCGGGGATGCCGTCGGCCACCGGCGCCGCCGAGACCGCCGCCGCGCGGTGCAGACAGTCCGGGGCGAGCAGACACCCGCAGCGGACGGCGTCCGCGCTCGTCACCACGGAACCCGGGGCGTGCAGTTCGAGATCCGTGTCGTCGTCGATCGCGATCCGCACGGTGTCCCCGTCGCGGACGACGGGACGCCCCGCCAGCTTGGCGACGCCCGCGTCCAGCCGCTTGCGCAGCCGGGGCGACAGCGCCTCCACGAGTTCGGCGGTCACGGCCGGGACGACCGCGGGCAGCTGCCCACTCGTGCTCATGCGATCTTCTCCCCTACCCAGCGGGCCAGTTCGAGCGGACTGAGGGCGGCCACGGGCATGCCCGCCGAGACGAGCTGACCCGCGACCCCCGTGGAGTAACGCGGCCGGCCGGAGTCGTCGAGGCTGGCGCAGCCCAGGACATGACAGCCGGCGCCGACCAGGGCGCGGACCTCGGCGAGCAGCCCGCCGAGCGGATACCCCTCCTCGAAGTCGCTGACGACCACGACGAGGGTGCGCGAGGGCACGCTGACCAGTTCGCGCGCGTGCCGCAGACCCGCCGCGATGTGCGTGCCCCCGCCGACGCTCACCTCCAGCAGCAGCGACAGCGGGTCCTCGACATGCCCGGTGAGATCCATGACCTCCGTGGAGAAGGCCAGGAAGTGCGTGGACAGGGTCGGCACCCCGGCCAGCACCGACGCCGTGAGCGCCGCCCACACCGTGGAGGCCTCCATGGACCCCGACACGTCCGTGACGAGGATCAGCCGCCAGTCGGCGGCCCGGCGCGCCCGGGTACGGAACACCGGGTGCTCCGGGACGACCCGGACCGTGCCGTCCGGGCCGCGCCGGGCGGTCGCGAGGTTGGCCCGCAGCGTGCGGGGCAGGTCCAGCCCGCCGCCCGGCCGCCGGCTGGGCCGGGGCAGGACCGTCCCGTGCAGTGCGGGCCGCAGCCGGGTGGCCAGCTCCCGGGTGAGCGCGTCCACCAGCCGACGGACGAGCGGCCGCAGCGCGTCCAGCCGTGCCTCGGGCAGCCCGCCCGCATGGCTCAGCACCGTGCGCAGCAGCTCGACCGACGGCCGCACGGCGGCCGCGTCCAGCTCCGTCAGCACGTCCTTGCGGCCCTCCGCGGCGGCCGCCGCCAGCACCTCCTCCCGGATACCCGGTCCGAACAGCGCCGCCAGCTCCTCCGACCACTCCCGCACCCCGGGATACGGCACCTCCCGGCCGCCGCCGGCCCCCGCCCCCGTCAGGTCCCCCCGGCTGCCCTCGCCGCGCCCGCTGCCGTACAGCTCGTCGAGCGCGGTCGCGAGCGGTGCGGCGGCGGCGGAGAGCCGCTCCTTGCGCCGGCCCAGGACGAGCCGCCAGCGGTCGGCGGGGGCGAGCCGCCGCTCCTCGGCCGGGGACGGCGCCTGGTCTTGAACTTGTTCTTTGTCTTTACCGTCGACTTCATCCCGGTCTCGGTCCGGGGCGACCGGTGACGTGCCGGTGCCGGCCGGCTCGGTGCCGGGGGCGGGGTGGGGCAGCAGGCCGAGGGAGCGCAGGGCGGTGTGCGCCGCCAGGTCGGCCTGGGCCCAGGCGGCCAGCGCGGCCGGGTCCACCCCGCCGGTGTCGGCCACCCGGTCGGTGCCGAGGCGTTCCTCCACGGCCGACAGCAGCCGCTCCCGGGCCGCCGGGCTCAGCGTGTCGAAACCGCCCCGCAGCGCCGGGAGCCGCTCCAGGAACGCGCGGTCGGGCAGCTCCGCCACCCGGCCCAGCAGCGGATCCAGGGCGTCGGCCGCGGCCTCCAGCAACGGCCCCGCGGCCGTCAGCAGCCCCGTCAGCCGGGCGGTCAGAGCGGACCGGGCGTCGGCGTCCACGGCACCGTCGACCCAGGAGGCCACCCGGTCCCCGAACGCCCGCGCGTCCTCCTGCCCGAGCAGCACCCGTACGGCCCCGGCGGCGCCGCGCATCAGCGGCGAGCCCCCGGCGGCCAGCCGGGCGAGGGCGTCGGCGAGCCGGATCCCGCCCAGCAGGTCCGCGCGATGGGCCAGTTCGAGCAGGGCGTGCGCGTCGGCCGCCTCCTCGGAGCCGGTCAGACCGTCCACCTGCCGCACCGCGGCGGACGTCAGCAGTTCGGCCACGGCCGCCGCCCGCGCCGTACGGCGGCCGTCGGCGCCGAGCCCGGCCACGTGACCGGAGCGGACCCGGTCCAGCAGGGCCAGCCCGGCGAGCAGTTCGGGCAGCGTGCCGGCCTGCGGCAGGGTCTCGGCGAGGTCGTCGAGCCGTTCGTCCGCCAGCGCCGGCAGACCGCACTCCGCGGCCCGCGCCAGCCCTTCGAGCACCTGGGCGCCGGTCGACCCGCCCTCGTCCCGCTCCGCGCGTCGCCGCTCCCGCAGCACTCCCTCGGCGGCCTGGGCGGCGGTCACCCCGCGCACCCCGGCCGCGGTCAGCATGGCCGCGGTGGCCGGCGTCCAGCGCACCTCCCAGCGTGAGGTCAGCGCCTCGGCACCGCCCGCGCCGGCGACCTCCTTCGCCTCCCCGTACGGCACACCGCACACCGCCAGCCGACGCAGCAGCAGCTCCCGGCGCCGGTCCAGGTCGGACCGCAGCGGGTCCAGACGCAGGTCCTTGGCGGCCGTGGCCGTGCCGTTCCCCGGTCCGGGCAGGCCCAGCTCGGCGACCTCGGCCTCCACCGCCGGCACGAGCCCGCTGCGCGGGGCCCCGGGCGCGGGACGCCCGGTGCGGGTGCCGACCAGCACCCGCTCCATCGCGCGTGCCACGGCCCGGCCCCGTCCGTACGGCTCCCCCTGGGCGAGCACCGTCTGCACCGCCTCGACCAGCTCGCCACGGCCCGCCGCCGGGAGTCCGCGCAGCCGGGCCAGGTCCGAGGCGAGCCGGGTGATCTCCCGGGCGTCGGCGGGCCCGGACGGATGCCCGAGTCCGCGCAGCTCCGCGCACACCCGCACGGCCGCCCGCGTCAGCGCCTCCTCCAGCGCGGCGGGCTCTCCGCCCGCCCGCAGCACCAGGTCCTGCCACTCCGGGTCCCGGATACCGGCCGGATACCCGGAGCGCTCGTCCAGGAGGGCGTAGGTGTAGGGGATGAGCGAGGTGGTCCAGGTGCTCGAAGGGTTGCCTGCGGGGGAGAGGCGGTCACCGGAGGCATCGGTTCCGCAGGCGTCGGCGTCCGGGGCGCCGGAGGCCGCTTCCTCCCCGGCCGCCGGCTCCGTCAGCGCCGGGGCGTGGAAGGCGCCGACGACCACCGCCGCCCGCCGGCCGCCCGCCGTGGCCTCGGCGATCCGGGCCCGCATCCACCGCTCCCGCCGCAGATCCAGCTCCGGCACCCCGCCCGCAGCGGCCGCGTCCTCGCGCAGCGCCCAGCCCGTCAGCAGAGCAGCCCTGCGCAGCGCTTCCGGCGGTGACCCCGGGGCGGTCGCCTCGACGAGCCGGTCCCACAGATCGTCCCCGGGGCGCCCCGTGAGCCGGGACCGCAGCGCGGAGGTGAGCCCCAGGGACGACTCCCCGGAGGCCGAGCCGGCCCGCCCCTCGCCCCACGCCCGGTGCGCGAGCGGCAGGTCGCAGGCGACGAGGGGCACGCCGCGCCGGGCCGCCCACCGCACGGCCGCCAGCTCGGGCGAGAAGTCGGCGAACGGATAGAACGCCGGCCCGGCGCCGCCCCGGCCGTCCCCGGGCGCGGCGGCGAGGGCGACCGGCGCCCGCGTCTCCTCGTGCCCGAGCCAGGGCAGCCACTCCTGCATCTCGGCCGGCAGCTCGACGAGCACCACGTCCGGCCCCGCCGCGTCCAGCAGCGCGGGCACGGCCGCGGCGAGGGAGGGCGCGTGATGCCGCACACCGATGAGGAAGGGCGCGCCGTGACGGGTGAGCGCGGCGAGCGCCCGCTCGGGGGCGACGACGGCCCTGCCGCGCGAGTGGGGCCCGCCGGCCACGGCCGGGGCGGCTGCCCCCGCGGGTGCGGCGGGGCCGCCTGCCATGGCCGCGGCGACCGGCTCGGCCGAGGCGGCCCCGTGCTGCGACGAGCCGGGGCCGCACGAGATTGCCGTGGTGCGGGGCGCGACCCCGTGGGAGTGGGACACGGTCGTCAGCCCTCCAGGACCGTGCGCAGGTCCCACAGGGTCCGCCAGGTCGCGGAGCCCTGCTCGGCGCGGCGCCGTACGGGGCCGTCCCAGTAGCCGCGCAGCCGGGCCGCGTCCGCCGGGTCGTCCTTGCGGACCACCCCGAGCAGATGTCCCGGCAGCAGACCGAGCACATCACGGTCGCCGGGGAAGTACGCCGCGGCCAGCCCCAGCGCTCCCGCCACCGACACCGCCTCCGCGGTGCTCATCACGGTGGACGGCCGCTCCACCTCCCAGCCCTCCGCCGACCGGCCCTCCCGCAGGTCCCGGAACGCGGTGACCAGCGCCTCCAGCACCGCGTCGTCGACCTGGAACGACGCCCCGGCCCGCTCCACCGAGGCCCGTGCCTGGCTGCGCACCAGCGCGGTCTCCGCGTCCAGGTCGGGGATCGGGCCGACCGTCTCGAAGTTGAAGCGGCGCTTGAGGGCCGCGGACATCTCGGAGACGCCCTTGTCCCGCAGGTTGGCGGTGGCGATGAGGTTGAAGCCGGGTGCCGAGTGCGCCAACGCGTCGTCCGTGCCCGCCAGCTCGGGCACCGCGATCCGCCGCTCCGACAGCAGCGACACCAGCGAGTCCTGCACCTCCGGCAGACACCGGGTGACCTCCTCGACCCGGGCGATGCCGCCCCGGCGCATGGCGGTCAGCACCGGCGAGGGCACCAGCGCCTGCGGGCTGGGCCCCTGCGCCAGCAACAGGGCGTAGTTCCAGCCGTACTTGAGCTGGTCCTCGGTGGTGCCGGCGGTGCCCTGCACGACCAGTCCGCTGGTCCCGCACACCGCGGCCGACAGCAGCTCGGACAGCATCGACTTGGCGGTGCCGGGCTCGCCGACGAGCAGCAGGCCCCGCTCCCCGGCGAGCGTGACCACACACCGCTCGACCAGAGCACGGTCGCCGACGAACTTGCCCTCCACCACCAGCCGGCGCGGCACCCCCTCGGGCGCCTCCGCGCCGTCGGGCAGCTTCAGGGCCCGGCCGTCGCTGCCCATGACGAAGGTGACGACCGCGCGCGGGGTGAGCCGCCAGGCGGGCGGGCGCGGACCGGCGTCGTACGCGGCGAGGAAGGCCAGCTCGACGGCGTACCGCTCCTCCGGCGGCACGATCTGGCGGGCGGTGTCGGGGGACAGGGTGGTGGTCATCGCGGTGCGTTCTTCCAGGTGGGGCGGGACGGTGGTCATCGGCGGCGGCCCTTGCGGGTGGCGCGGGTGGTGAGCTCCTCGTACGCCGGGGCGTCACCCGTGCGGACCCGGTCCCAGGCCCGCTCGTACAGCTCGGCCACCGGCAGCAGCGGTACGGCGCGTCCGTACCCGCCGAGCGGGTAGAGGCCCTGCTTCCAGAGCTCCACCGGCAGCGCGCCCCGGGACTTCAGGTCCAGCCAGCCGCACGGCAGGAACAGCGTGCGCCCGGCGCGCGACCGCTTGGCCTCCACGACCAGGTCGGTCGCCGCGAGTTCGGCCCGGGCCTTCTTCATCCGCGCCGGCTTCCAGCCGGTCCAGCGGGCGCAGTTGCGGTCCGTCGGGTCGGGCAGGGCGAGCAGCATCAGATACAGCGCCGCGGCGTCCGCACCCAGACCGTGCCGCTCGGCGACCTCGGCGACCAGCGTGCGCACGCTGAACGTCGGGTCCTGCGCATGCCCCGTGGGTCCCCCGGGGTCGACACCGACCGCGAGAGCGCGCGCCAGCTTGTCGTCGAGGAGGGTCCGCAGGGCCCACATGCCCTGTCCGCGCCCGGGGCCGACGATCCCTTCGAGCAACCCGAACACCGGGTCGTCCGAACCGGTGAGCGCACCGGGACGCACCAGTACCGTCTCCTGCTCCCCGTACCAGGGGCGCAGCACCAGCGCCTCGCCCGCCCGGATCAGCCCGTCCTGGCCGGCGCCGCCGGTGGCGGGCATCCCGTACGCCTTGCGCAGGGCGACGGCGGTCGGCTCGCCGGTCGCCGTCCATGCCAGCTCCAGGTCGAGCAGCAGCCCCGGATCGGCGACCCGGCGGCGCAGCGCGGCGAGGCTGTCCGGCAGCACCGCCCGCAGCGGATGCCCGTACGGCAGCGCGTAGGCGAGGCCGGCCAGGGCGTGCACGGCCTGCGTGACGTCGTACCGGCCGGGCAGGGCCTGCGGGTCCTCCGCGACCAGGGCGCCGTCCTTGTCGGGCCGCTGCACGGTGGTGCGGCTGATCCAGGGGGTGCGCCCGGGGTTGAGGACCTCGTACGCGGAGCCGAGGGGCAGGGAGACGAGGGAGAGCTCGGCCGCCAGGTCCTCGGGCAGCCGCACGACGTCGTCCAGGAACCGCTTCCAGATGCCGCCCACCGCGTCCGTGTCCGGGCCGGTCGTCCACAGGTCGGCGGGGTTCTCGGGCAGCAGCGCGCCGACCATCGGCTTCCAGTTGCCCGGCTCCAGAGAGTTCAGCAGCTGGTCGCCGAGCTCCTTCTGGCGCGGCTTCAGCCCGGTCGCCGCGCTCACCTCGTCGGTGAGCTGCGAGGGCCGGCCCGCAAGCAGCAGGGCCGCCTGCACGGGCCCCAGCCCGCCCCGGCTCGCCGTGACCAGCGCGTCGACCGCCTCCGGCTGCCAGGGGGCCGGGCCCTTGTCCCGGACGAGCCGGGTGGCGGCGGCGAGCGTCTCGGCGGGGTAGACCGCCGGATGCGCCTGCTCCTGCTCCAGGGTGAAGTGCGCGATCGCGCCGCGGTCGTCCGCCGGGCCGTGATCCAGGGCCAGCCAGTGCATACGGTTGTGCTCGTCGACATTGCGGGAACCGATGACGACGACCGTGCGGCCGGCCCGGCGCAGCACCTGGCCGACGCGCTGCTGCTTGTCGTGGGGCTCGCTCAGCACGACCTGCCGCAGCAGCTTGCCCGGAGCGGCCAGCGGCCCCTCCACGATCGCCTCGAACAGCAGGAGCAGCGCCGCGCGGTGCGTCTCGGTCGTCGCCGGGGTGGCGGCCCGGTACGCCAGGGGGCGCAGCGCGTCGAGCAGGGACAGCCACTGCGCGCCGTCGCCGGGGACGGTGAACTCGTCACTGGTCCAGCCGTCCTGCGCCCCGGTGGTCCGCAGGGCCTTCGGCAGCGGCTTGCCGTCGGCGGGCTCGCCGGACAGCACGTGGTTCACGGCGCGGATCTGCCGCAGCGTGCTCCACCGCGGGGTGCCGCCCCACCAGCCGTGCAGACCCGCCAGGCCGCTCACCGCCTCCTTCAGAGTGGTGTCGTCGCCGTACTCGGGGCGGTAGTCCGCGAACATGCCCTCGGTGCGCCGGGGGTCCGGCTGCGACTTCTCGGCGGGAGGCGCCACGTACGCCGCGGTCGACTCGTCGAAGCGCAGGGCCGCGCGTACCAGCGCCGCCACCCCGGTGACCAGCCGTTCGTCGCCCAGCTCGGGCAGGGCGGTCGAGACCACCGTCCGCAGCACCTCGTCGGCGGCCGTGACGACCGCCTTGGCGTCGTCCGTGCCGTCGACCGCCGCGGCCGCGGCTATCCGCGCCTGCCGCTCCGCCAGCGCCTCGGCGCCGGCCCGCATCACCTCGGCCACGCGCTCGTCGGTCAGCGCGCGCAGCACGGCCGAGGCCCGCTCGTCGCGCGGACGCAGCGCGTGCCAGAACTCCACCGGCGGTACGAACCGGGTGCCGGCGGCGAACTCGCTGCCGCGTTCCATCGGCGTCACCCGCCCCAGCTCACCGGCTGCGGACGTGTCGTCACCGCCGTACAGCGCGAGGTGCTGCTGCCTGCGCACGACGACCGGCGCGGCGCCGCCCGGCAGCCGCAGCGCGCCGAGGGGAACGCCGGAGTTCCCGCCGCTCAGTGCCACGGTGACGGTCCGGCCGTCCGGGGTCCCGGCGACCGTACGCGCCTCGGCGCCCTCCCCCTCGGTACGCACCCAGCGGCCGAGGACCGTGCCGTCGGTGCCGAAGGGGCTGTGCTCCAGCCCGGGCTGGAGCGGCAGCACCTCGCAGTCCTGGTGCCTCAGCGTGGCGTCCTCCCGGACACCGCCCTGCACGAAGGCGGGCAGCGAGGCACGCCCGTGCGTGCCGGTGGCCGGGTCGTACTCCAGCCACACCTGCTGTCGGCCCTGACGCCCCTGACGCCAGTAGGAGGTGCCGTCGCCCAGGATGCGGCGGCCGGGCGGCAGCACCGTGTCGCCGGCGTGCAGGGTGCGTCCGCCGGTGGCCCGGCCCCCGCCGGGCAGCGGAACGGAGGCGGTGCCCGCGTGGCCGGAGCCGTACCAGTAATAGGGGATCGTCTCACCGCCGAGCGGGAACACGTCGGCCGCGCGGGCGGACCAGTAGCCGACCTGCTTGCCGTCCTCCCGCCACATCACCAGCAGCTCGCCGTCCGTGTAGCGGAACGACGGACGGTTCCACCGGCCCAGTTCCACGGGGAGCCGCAGATCGTGCTCCAGCAGGATCTCCTCGGGGCCGACGACGAACACCTTGTGGCCCCGGTGGACGATCAGCGCGGGCCAGGCCTCCTGGACCGTCACCGCCTTGTCCTGGTCGCCCTGGGGCTTGGTCTCGGCATCGATCCGGCGCAGCGCCTCGTCGAGCGCGGGCCAGCCCAGCTCGTCCAGGAGGCCGGTGCGCAGGGTGTGCCCGAGCAGGGGTGCGGCCTCGTGCGCGGCGACCCGCGCCACGGCGTCCGGGGCCACCTCGGCGGCCACCGTCCGGAAGGGCTGCATCCGCTCCAGCGCCGCGCGAGCGGAGGGCAGACCCACGGCGGCGGTCAGCTCCCCGGCCGCGTCCCTCAGCCACTCGCGCAGGACGTCGCTGAGCACCGGGTGGGCGGCGATGCCCTGGAGCACCGCGGCGTCCGGGCGGTTGCCGCTCTGCGTACCGATCTCGGTGTACAGCAGACGCCGGAAGCGGGCGTCCGCCGCAATGCCCGTCAGCTCGCGCCGGCCGGCCCGGTCCTCGTTCAGCCAGCGCTGGAGACCGAGGTACACCACCTCGTCCGCGGGCGGCGGCGCCAGCGGGATGCCCTCGGCCAGGCAGAGGTCGAGCAGGTCGAGGTCGGCACCGGCGTGCCAGCGGCCCGTGACGATGTCCACGGGCCGGCCCTGGGCCCGCAGCCGGGGGGCCATCCTCGCCACGAGCGCGAGGGTGGCCGCGGAGCGGTCGCAGATGTTGCCACCGTGCTTGCGGTGCAGCGCCCAGCGCGTCAGCCAGTCCGCCGCGTCGACCGTGTCGACCGTGTCGGCCTTGTCCGGCCCCGCGCCGGCCTCACCGGTCAGCAGCAGGTCCGCCCCGCACTCCGCGAGCAGCGCCAGCCAGAACTCGTCGTCCTCGACGGACCGGCCGAGACCGGCCGGCATGATCTCCAGCAGCCGGCGCCGCACCGCGGGCTCCCGCTCGGCGAGCACGACGAGCGTCGCCCGGTAGGAGTTCCAGAAGGACGCCGGGGCCCGCACGGCCGCGGGCGAGGCGAGCAGGTCGCCGACCAGCCCGCACTCCTCGGTGACCCGGTCCAGCCCCGCCGCCCTGATCAGCCCGCGCGCGTCCTGCGGCAGCGACGCGTAGGGCGGCATCCCGGCGGCGCACCGCTCCACCGTGAGCTGCCGGAACTGGGTCCAGGCGTCGGCCGGGCTGAGCCGCGCCGCGAGCGCCTTCACATGCTCCTTCAGCGCCTTGACGGTCAGCGCGCCCGCGAACGCGAACTCCAGGAACACGGCGCGCTGCCGCTCCTCGTCCACCGTCAGCGCGTGCACCCGCTCGGCCTCGCGCGCCTTGCCGAAGAAGGCGGCGGCGTACGTCGTGTTCTCGTGCTGGAGGAAGACCCGCGCCGCCTGCTCGTAGAACGTCGGCAGGAAGTGCGGCACGGCCCGGCCCAGCCGGGTGCCGAGCTCCTCGAAGCCGTCCTTGGCGTTGCCGGGCCGGGACTTGGCCTGGCGCGCGAGCCGCTCGACGTCCCTGACCAGTGCCAGCGCGTGATGGCCGTTCGCCGGGTCGTTGACCAGTGCCCAGGCCGGGAAGCCCAGGGTCACCCGGCGCACCTGGCCCACCTCGGGGACCTCCGGGTCCCGCACCAGACCGAGGAAGTCCAGGGCGAGGTCCTCGGCCTCGCCGAGGGTGCCGGGCACCAGCCGGACGATCCGCCGGTCGTCCAGTCCGGGGTGGGTGTAGGTGCGGACGGTGAGCGTGTCGGCGTCCTCGCGGTCCGTGCTGCCCGGCGGCAGGACCGCGCCCGCGTCGAGCAGCGTGCCCGCGGTGTTCTCGTCGTAGGTCGTCATGCCGCCCGCTCCTCGTCCTCGATGTCGCGCCCCGCGTACAGTGCGGCCGCCATGCGCATGCCCTCCGACCAGGCCACCGGTCCCACCTGACCGAGCCTCAGCACCCGGCCCGCGGGATCGGTGAACGTCAGCGGGCCGGTCTCGGACTCCTCGTAGCTCTCGTAGTCGCCCACCCACACCCGCGCCTCGACCGTGCGCCCGTCCTCCAGGACGGAGTGGACGGCGTTGCCGCCGCGCACCCGGTAGCCGAGCTGGGTCACCCGGCCGTGCAGGAACCGCTGCTGCTTGAAGGCGCCGCCCGCGTACTCCTCGACCGAGGTGCCCTCGGCGTCCAGCGTCGCCGGCCGGTGCCACACCTCGCGGAAGAGCTGCTGGGCGCGCTGCTCCACACCGAGCTCCACCGCGAACTCCCGCAGGTCCTCCAGGTCGTCGAGGAGGACCGGGTGCGGCAGCCGGACCAGGTCGGGGGTGATGCGCACGGTGTCGCCGTCGAGGTCGACCAGTCCCAGGCCGCGTCCGGGGTCGGCGTCCCGCAGGAACCCGGCCACCTCTCCGTCGGCACCGGTGACCACCAGGTCCCGCAGCGCCGCCTGCCAGGCGGGGTCGGGCCACACCCGGGCGACGACCGCGAACGGCACCGGCAGCGAGCGCACCATCCACCGCTCCACATCGGTCAGGCACTGCCGCTCGTGCCGCTCCAGCCACTCGACGAGCTGGCGCAGGCCCACCACCGCCGGATCGTCGGCGATCTTGGGCGGTACGGACTTCAACAGCCGTCCCGCCGCGTTGCGGCACACCACCGTGCCGTCGTCGAGGGCGACCTCGTAGTCGCCGGCCGACACCCACCCCATACGTGCCTCCCGCACCCGCATCGATCAAGTGACGGGAACTGTAGAACAAGCCACTGACAACGGGTCCCGCCAGCAGCCGATCTGACGGCGTACCAGGCGTGACCTGCGGGAATTCCTGTCATGACCCCGCCTGGAACGGGTCCGCGGGCTCTGCGGGGAGTCGAAAAAACGACAGGACCCCCGTCGATGTCGACGGGGGTCCCGACAGCCTCGGGCGTGGGTCAGCCCTCGACCCAGCCGTGGTTCTTGGCGAACTGCGCCAGCCCGCCGCGCACCTGCAGGATCTGCTCCCCGGTGAGCGAGGGCGCAGCGCTCAGCAGGGCCTCGGTGACGTCCCGGACGAACTCCTCGGTGCTGAGCACATCGCACAGCACGTCGTCGTCGGCCGCGAGCGGCTTGCCGTCCGCGCCCCGCGCGAGCCGCACCGCGGACGCCTTCGGGCCGCGCTCGCCGTCCTCGATCTCGAACTCGACGAGGATGCCCCGCCGCACCTGCGACTCGGGCATCAACATGTCGTTGACGTGCAGGAAGACATCTTCCCCGCCGTCGTCGGGCGCGATGAACCCGTAGCCCCGCTGGCTGTCGAAGCGCACCACACGACCAGCAACCATCCCAACCCCCAGCAACCTCGAAACACCCACTTCGGTGAACCTGCCCAGATCGTAGTCAAACCGACCGCCTCAGGCGACTCCCGGTCTCACCGCGCGCGGCGCACCTCGCTGAGCTGCGGAAACCGCCGGTGTCAGTCCTCGGTGGCGGCGCGCTCGGCGTCCCGCTTCCTCAGCCGGGCCGCCTCCTTGCGAACCTCGGCCTGGGTACCGCGCTCCTTCTCCAGCCACTCCGGCTTCGCGTCCTTGAGCGCGTCGATCTGCTCGGTGGTGAGCGCCTCCGTCACCCCGCCACGGGCGAGACCCGCGATGGACACGCCCAGCTTGGCCGCGACCACCGGCCGGGGGTGCGGGCCCTTCTCGCGCAGCGTCCGCAGCCAGGCGGGCGGGTTCGCCTGGAGCTCGTTCAGCTCGGCGCGCGAGACGACGCCCTCCTGGAACTCGGCGGGCGTGGCGGGGAGGTACACACCCAGCTTCTTCGCCGCGGTGGCGGGCTTCATCGTCTGGGTGGTCTGCTGCGACTTCATACGGTCCAGGGTATCGGCCGCCGCGGAGACCTCCGACCACAGCCGGTAGCCTGGCGGGATGACCGACCAGGCGGATTCCCCTTCGTTCCGGCTCGCGTACGTTCCCGGAGTGACGCCCGCCAAGTGGGTGCGGATCTGGGAGGAGCGCCTGCCCGACACCCCTCTCACCCTGCTCCAGGTGGCCCCGGCCGAGGCCTGCGAGATGCTGCGCGGCGGCGCCGCCGACGCGGCCTTCCTCCGGCTGCCCGTCGACCGTACGGTGTTCAGCGCGATCCCCCTCTACACCGAGACGACGGTCGTCGTGGTCCCCAAGGACCATGTGATCACCGCCGCCGAGGAGATCACCCTCGACGACCTCGCCGACGAGGTGGTGATCCACCCCCTCGACGACGTCCTCGGCTGGTCGGAGCTGCCCGGGGAGCCCGCCTTCGAGCGCCCGCGGACCACGGAGGACGCGATCGAGCTCGTCGCGGCGAACATCGGCGTCCTGATCGTGCCGCAGTCCCTGGCCCGCCTCCACCACCGTCGCGACCTCACCTACCGCACGCTGGTGGACGCCCCGCAGTCGGCGGTCGCCCTGTCCTGGCCCGAGGAGGCGACCACCGACCTGGTCGAGGACCTCATCGGCATCGTCCGGGGCCGCACGGTCAACAGCACCCGGGGCCGGGCCCAGCAGGCCCCGCCGCAACAGCGCGAGCCCCGCAGGACCGCCGGAAGCGGCGGCGGCACCGCGGGCGCGCGCGGCCGCGGCGGCGGCACGAGGAGCGGCGGCTCGGCCAAGGGCGGCAGCGGCACGAGGAGCGGCGGCGGAGCGCGGGGCGCGGGCGGCGGTACGAAGGGCGGCAGCGGTACGAAGGGCGGCGGCCGCCGCGGAACCGGCGGCGGCAAGCCCCGCCGCCGGTCCTAGGCAGCCACGTAACTCGCCGCGGCCGCGGTGCTCACCACCTTCTCGCCGTCCGCCGACGTCAGCAGCCCGGTGGCCACCCAGGCGTCCACCACCGTCCGCACCCGGGCGACGAGGGCCGCCTCGGAGGCGAACGGCGCCGCCGCCCACACCTCGTCGAGCAGCGTGGTGCCGTCCGGCTTCGCGGGATTGGCGACCCCTGAGTCGACGGTGCCGAAGACGGCCTTCGGCTCCGAGCGCCGGACGTAGGCGTGCGTGGGGTCCTCCGTCCCCTCGAAGAACGGCGCGAACTCGGTGCCGTTCAGCGTGAAGTGGAGGGACGTGCCGCTCACCGGCGCCAGCGAGGGCAGCAGATCGCCGGAGAGGGCCGCGTTGGCGTACAGCCCGAACTGCAGGTAGTCGGTTGAGGGGTTGCGGGCGACCAGGTTCACCGGTCCGTAGAACAGGGTCTGCAACGACGGGTCGTCCAGGGCCTTCTCGACGCGCAGCCGGAACGGCACGCTCACGCGTACGACGTCACCGGACTTCCAGGTGCGGGACACCGTGAAGTAGCTCCCGGCGACCGGAGTGCCGCTCACCGCGCTGCCGTTGACCGTCACCCGGAAGCCCGCGGTCGCCCAGGACGGCACCCGCAGCCGGAGCCCGAAGGCCGCACTGCTCCCGCCGAAGGTGAGCGTCGTGCCCTGTTCCACCGGGTAGGCGGTGGTCTGGGTGACCGTGACGCCCTTCTCCGCCCAGGTCAGCGTGGACGGACTGTAGAGGTTCACGTACAGCGCGCTGCCGTCGGCGGCCTTGAAGTACACCGAGTCCTGGTACTTGGTGGCGCTCTCCATCCCGGTGCCCTCGCAGCAGGTGGTGCCCTCCTTGGGGGTGTAGTCGCGCACATGGCCGGGAGTGAGGCCGATGAAGTACGTGACGAGCGGCTTCTCCGCGTCGGCGGTGTCCTGCTTGGAGCCGAGGACCTGGTTGAGCAGAGTCCGCTCGTAGTAGTCCATGTAGGCCGGGTTCTGCTCGTGGAAGAACAGGGTCCGGCTCAGCTTCAGCAGGTTGTACGCGCAGCAGGTCTCCGCGTTCGTGGCGCTGATCGTGCCCCCGATGGCGTCCCGCGCCTTCCAGAACTCGCCGGTGCTGGTGCCACCGATGCCGTACATGCGGTGCGGGACGACCATGCCCCAGAAGTTCTTCGCCGCCGTCAGGTAGCGGGTCTCGCCCGTCGCGTCGTACAGCCTGAGCAGTCCGGTGAAGATCGGGATGTGCTGGTTGGCGTGCAGCCCGTCGAGCGTGTCGGTGTTCGCGGCGCACGCGTCGATCAGCGAGTCGAGGTCGAACAGCTTGGCCAGCGCGAGGTGTTCGGCCTTCCCGGTGAACGCGTGCAGATCGACGATCGCCTCGACGATCCCGCCGAACTCCCCGCTGGAGAACAGCCCCCACATCCGCTGGAGCGTCGCCTCGGAGAGCACCGACAACCGGGAGTGCATCCAGTCGCCCAGGCCGGACGCGAGATCGAGGGCACGGGCGTCGTCGGTGGCGAGGTAGGCGTCCAGCAGGCCGCGCAGGATCTTGTGCGCGGTGTAGTACGGCGCCCAGACCTTGGTGTAGTCGCTGCCGGTCATCGACTCCAGGAGGATGAACTGGGTCTCCGGACAGGCGGCCAGGAACCCGGGGTGGCTGGGACCGCCCCAGGTGCGCTTCAGGGTGGCCGTCAGCCCGCGGCCCGAGGCGTCCGGGAAGGTGCCGCCGGCGGTCGCCTGGAACCAGTACGACGCGAGGTCGCCGAGTCCGGGCGAGGAGAGCTTGGCCTCGCTGGTCTGAAGCGAGGTGATCTCGGCCTGGGTGAGGACCCGCGACCACACGTTGAACTCGTCGTAGCAGCCGGCGTACAGGGGGTCGCCGGAGTAGTTCGAGCGGCCCAGCCAGTTGTGGGTGAGCGTGCCGAGTGCCGCCGGGGTGAGGGTCATCGCCGTGTTCGTCGCCACGGCCGTGCCGTTGACGTACAGGGTGCCGGTGCTGCCCGAGAGGGTGACCGCGAGGTGGCTCCACTGGTTCAGCGGCAGCGCGGCCGTCCCGTTGAGGCCCTGCTCGCCGCCCGCGCCGCCGGTCGTGATGGCGAACCGGGGCACACCGCTCGCGTTGCGGCTCGCCAGGTACATGTACCGGGTGGTGTTGTCGCCGAAGTCGAACACCCGCTGCCAGTCGGCGTCATGGGTGGGCTTGACCCACGTCGACAGGGTGATCGCGGAGGCGCCGTTCAGCACGGTGGCGGGCAGGTCGACGTACTGGTAGGAGCCGCGCACCAGTTCCAGCCCCCCGCCCCACTTCCCGGTGACGGCCAGCATCTTCGGGTCCGTGCGCAGGGCCGCGCGGACCTCGGACAGCGCGCCGACCACGGTCGCGACGCGGTCGGCGAACACCTGCTCGCCGGTGCTCGCGTACGCCTGCGCCAGCATGGTCAGGAAGTGCCCGGTGTAGTGACCGCGCAGATTGCCGTTGGCCTCGCCGTCGAGCCCCTCCCAGCCGCCCGGCGCGACCGCGCCCAGCGTGGCGAGGCCGGCGTTGGCCCGGAAGACCTGGAGCAGCCGGTTGACGTCGTAGCCGCGGGCGTGGTCGAGCATCAGCTTCCGCTTGGTGGCGAAGATCCCGGCGCCGAGGGCCACGTCCTGGAGCGCGAAGGGCTGGAGCGCCCAGGAGGCCGGCGGCGCAGGCGTGGCCGCCGAGGCCGCGGGGGCCACCGCCGCGCCGACACCGGGGGCCGCGGCGGCGAGGATCGCGCTCTGGAGGAGGGTCCGTCTGCTGAGGGGAGGTGCCATGTACTGCTCCTCTGATCCACAAGGGGGTGTGTTCGCCATCGCGCGCCAGGAGGTGCCCGAGCGCGCTGTTCGGAATCACGAACGATGTGCGGATGGTCGACCAGACGTTAGAGGGGGGACGGGAAGGCGTCAACGGGCCTGACCAGAAAGGAAGTTGAGAGAGTCACCTGCGGGCCGCGCGGCCGATCGACTCCACCAGCGGCAGCAGACGGTGCGGTACGCGCTCGCGCAGCGCGACCTCGGTCCGGGTGCGGACCACTCCGGGGAGGCTGATGAGCTTCTGGATCACGTCCTCCAGATGGGCGTTGTCCCGCGCCACCACCCGGGTGAGCAGATCCCCGCCCCCGGTGATCGAGAACGCCTCGACGATCTCCGGTACGGCGGCCAGCGCGTCGCCCACGTCGTCGAGATGCCCCTGGGTGACCTCGATGTGCACGAACGCCAGCACCGGATGACCGAGCGCGGCGGGGGAGAGCGAGGGGGCGCTGCCGGTGATCACCCCGTCCCGCTCCAGCCGGTCCAGCCGGGCCTGGAGGGTGCCGCGCGCGACACCGAGGATCCGCGCGTACTCCCGCACGCTGGTCCGCGGCTGTTCGAGCAGCAGCCGCAGGATGCGGGTGTCCAGCTCGTCGACGGCCATGGCTCCCGGCCTCCCGGTACGGCACTGATCTTCGCCGACTGTACCAACGGCCCGGCCGGCCGGCTCACGCGGTGTGCCATGGTCCGCCGCACCTCCCGGACGCCGCCCGACCGGTGCCATGCTGGATACACGGGACCCGCGCGGGCGCCGGGGTGGGGGCCACGCGCGGCGCCGTACTCGCCCGAGGAAGAAGATGACGGTGATGATCTCCCAGACGGTCCGGGTGCCCGTCGACGGCGCGGCGCTCACCGGTGATCTCCTCGTCCCGGAGCACGCCCGGGCCGTGGTGCTGTTCGCCCACGGCAGCGGCAGCTCCCGGCACAGCCCCCGCAACCGCGCGGTCGCCGCCGAGCTGCGCTTCGCCGGCCTCGGCACCCTGCTCGTCGACCTGCTCACCGAGCCCGAGGAGCGCGCGGACGCGTCCACGGGCGAGCACCGCTTCGACATACCCCTGCTGGGCGGGCGCGTGGTCGCCGTCGTCGACTGGCTCGCCGCGCGGCCCGAGACCGAGGGGCTCCCCGTCGTCCTGTTCGGCGCCAGCACCGGCGCGGCGGCGGCGCTGACGGCCGCGGCCGAGCGGCCCGGCCGGGTGCTGACCGTGGTCTCCCGCGGCGGGCGGCCCGACCTGGCCGAGGCGGCCCTGGACGCCGTACGGGCGCCGGTGCTGCTGATCGTGGGCGGCCGGGACCCGGAGGTACGGCGGCTGAACGAGGACGCGGCCCGCCGGCTGCGGGGGCCGTGCACCCTCCACGTCGTACCGGGGGCCACCCATCTGTTCGAGGAGCCCGGGGCGCTGGAGCAGGTCGCCGGGGCGGCGAAGCGGTGGTGCGCCGATCAGCTGCGGGCGCCGCCGCCGTCGTGGTCGGAAGCGCATCGCCGGGACGGAAGGGGCGGTCGTCATGCGGTTCGCTGACCGTGCACAGGCCGGACGCGAGCTCGCCGCGGTGCTGCGGGCGCGCCAGGAGGACGGCGAACTGCCCGCCCCCGTCGTCCTCGCCCTGCCCCGGGGCGGTGCCGCCGTGGCCGAGGAGGTCGCCCGCGCGCTCGACGCGCCGCTCGACGTGCTCGTCGTACGGAAGATCGGCGCGCCGTTCCAGCCGGAACTCGGCGTCGGCGCGCTCGTCGGCGACGCCGAGCCGCTCTTCGACCGGGCCACCCTGGGCGCACTCGGCCTCACCGAGCGCGACCTCGCCCCGGTGGTGGAGCGCGAGCGCGCCGAACTGCGTCGCCGTGAGCTGCTCTACCGGGACGGCCGCTCCGCCCCCGACCTGCGCGGACGTACCGCGATCGTGGTCGACGACGGCCTCGCGACCGGAGCCACGGCCCGCGCCGCCCTGCGCTCCCTGCGGCGCGCGGCGCCCCGCCGCACCGTCCTGGCGGTACCGGTCGGCGCCCCGGAGACGGTCGCGCTGCTGCGGTCCGAGGCGGACGACGTGATCTGTCTGCACCGGCCGGCCGCCTTCACGGCCGTCGGCCTCTGGTACGACGACTTCGGCCAGCTCGGCGACGCCGATGTACTGCGCGCCCTGCGCACGGCGGCCGGCCGGTGAAGTGCCGCCGCCGCTGGTCCGATGGCACCCCGTCGGCCCACCCGAGGAGGTCGGCACTGCACCATTGGCCCAGTGGTCATCGCGCCGGTTGAACCATCTGCCGCCCAGATGTTCCTATGGACGCGTCAATGGCGCTGCGGACCCCGCGGCGCCTTTTTCGTGCGGACGTCCGACAGGGGTGGGAAGCAGTGCTGAAGAGGGTGTTCACGGCTCCGGACCCGGGGCGGACCCGGCTGCGCTTCGCCGCCCGGGCCGTCCTGGGCATCGGCCTGGCCGTCGTCGCGTGCGGTCTCGCCGGGCACACGCTCCCCGGGATCGTCACCGGCGGCCTCGCGGCCATGCTCGCCCTGTTCACCGTCGCGGACGCCTCCGTGCGGGGCCAGGCGGTCACCACCGCCCTGCTGCCCGCCGTGGGCCTGCCCGTGCTCACCGCGGCGGCCGTCCTGCACGACCACCCCGCGGTCCGCGACCTCACCTTCCTCGCCGTCATCGGCGTGGGCGTGTACGCCCGCCGCTGGGGGCCGCGCGGGCACAGCCTGGGCGTCTTCGCGTTCATGATGTTCTTCGTCGCCCAGTTCCTGCACGCGGCGACCGGAGACCTCCCCGAGCTGTACGCCTCCCTCGCGCTGTCCCTGACGGCCGCAGCGGCGGTGCGCTTCGGGGCGTGGTGCTACGAGCGCCGCACGCCCCCGGCGCCGGTGCCCGCCCCGCCCGGCGGCCGCGGTCTGGCCCGGGTCACCACCCGCCAGGCCGTCCAGGCGACCGCCGGCGCGGGCTTCGCCCTCGTCCTCGGCCAGCTCGTCTCCGGGCAGCGCTGGTACTGGGCCGTCGGCGCCACCTGGTGGATCTTCGTCAACACCGCCTCGCGCGGCGAGACCCTGGTGCGCGGATTCCGCCGGGTCCTCGGCACGGTGATCGGCATCGGACTCGGGCTCCTGGTCGCGGTCCCGGTGCACGGCGCCCCCGGCCCCACCGCCGCCCTGGTGGCGCTCTCGGTCTTCGGCATCTTCTACACGGCCGCCGTCTCCTACACCTGGATGATGCTCTGGGTGACCCTGCTCGCCGAACTGCTCTACGGCCTCCTCGGCGTCCTCACCCCCGCGCTGCTGGCGCTGCGGCTCGCCGAGACCGCGGTGGGCGCGCTCGGTGCCGCGCTGGCCGTGCTGTTCGTCCTGCCGGTGACCACGCACACCATCACCGACGCCTGGATCCAGCGCGCCCTGCGCTGTGTCCACGCCTGCACCGCCGAGGCCGCGGCCCGCCTCGCCGGCGACCCCTTCGCCGACCCGGCCGGGAGGGCCGCCGAGCTGGAACAGCTCCTCGGCCGGGTCCGCCTCGCCGTCGCCCCGCTCGTGCACCCCCTGAACCCGATGCTCGGCCGCAAGCGACGAGCCCGCCGGGTGCTGGCCCTGCTCGACGACTGCGCCCGCGAGAGCCGGGGTCTGGCCGCCGTCGCCGCCGACCCCGAGGCCTCGCACGACGCCCGGCTGGCCGCGGCCTGCTGGCGCGTGCAGGCGGCCGTGGAGGCCCTGACCGACGGCGGGGTGGCGGCGGCGGTCCCCGGGCAACGGCCCCCGGCCACCGAACCCGCACTGCCCGCCCTGGCGCACCTGCACGGTCTGGAGCACGCCCTGGCGGAGCTGTCCCAGCCGCTGCGGACCCCGTCGGGATCACCACTGGTCGGGGCGTGACGTTTCGGCGCGGGTCTGGTCTAGACCTGCGCCGATCAACTGCTACCGTCACCCCCGGACAGCAGCGACCGAGAGGGGACAGCGGTGGCAGACCTCGGCGGACGGACCCGGCGTGCGTTCATCGGCTCGTTCACGGCGGCCGGCGGGCCCGGCATCGTGACCGCCGCCGTGGACCCGGACAGCGGGGCGCTCACCGCCCTCAGCAGCCTCGACGCGCTGCCCGACCCGTCCTACCTGGCCCTGTCGGCCGACGGCGGCACGCTCTACGCCGTCAGCGAGACGGCCGAGGGCACGGTCGCCGCGTACCGGGTCACCGGTGACCTGCCGGAGGCGGCCGGGGCGCCCGTGCCGGTCGGCGGCAGCGGCCCCACCCACCTCGGACTGTTCGACGGCCACGTCCTGACCGCGAACTACGGCTCCGGCAGCGTCACGGCCGTCCCCGTCCGGGCGGACGGCGGCCTCGCCCGGACCGCCTCCGGCGTTCTGCACCACACCGGCTCCGGCCCGCACACCCGCCGCCAGCAGGGGCCGCACGCCCACCAGGTACAGGCCGACCCCAGCGGACGCTGGGCGGTCAGCGTGGACCTCGGGACGGACTCGGTGCGGGTGTGCGCCCTGCGCGACGGCACGCCCGTCCTGCACCGCGAACACGCCCTGCGCCCCGGCTCGGGGCCGCGCCACCTCGCCTTCCACCCCGACGGCTCGTACGCCTACGTGGTCAACGAACTCACCCCGACCGTCACCGTGTGCCGCTGGGACGCCCTCGACGGCTCCCTGAAACCCCTGGCGGAGGTGCCGGTACTGCCCGGCGCCCCCGACGGGGACGCCTACCCCTCGGGCGTCGCCGTGGCGCCGGACGGCCGGTTCGTGTGGACGGCCACGCGCGGCGAGGACGTGCTGTCCGTGTTCGCCGTCGAGGGGGAGGGCGACGCGCTGCGGCCGGCCGGGACGGTGCCCTGCGCGGGCCACTGGCCGAGGGACCTGGCCGTCTCCGCCTGCGGCAGAACCCTCTACGTCGCCAACGAGCGCTCCGGCGACGTCACCTGGTTCACCCTGGACCCCGCCTCCGGCCAGCCCCGGCGCGCGGGCTCACTGCCGCTGCCGGCCGCCTCGTGCGTGGTCCTGGGCTGACGCCGTTCCGTCCGGACGGTCAACCGGCCCCCTCGGCGCTGGTCCCGACCGCGCCTGCTCCCCGATCCCGCCTGCTCCCCGCCTCGCCTGCTCCCCGCCCCGGCTGCCCCACGGCACGGCGAAGGGCCCGCTCCTCGATCGGAGCGGGCCCTTTCGCGTCGTGCGGCGTCCTTGACGGTCGGCCGGTCAGCGGACCGGCGCGCCCTGCGGCTGCGGTGGGGCGATGCCCAGGGCGGTCGTGTACTTGGCCAGCGCGAGCTTGCCGATCGCCGGGTAGGCGCCGAGCGCCTCGGCGGCGGCGCAGTCCGCTTCCTTGGCGGCCTCCTCGATCAGCGTGGCGTCGATCTCCGGGCCGATCAGGTACGGCGCGAGCGCCAGCTGCTGGGAGCCGGAGGAGCGCAGCTGGTCGGCCACGGAGGCGATGGAGCCCTCCTGGTCGAGCGCGGCGGCCATCACCGGCACGGCGAGACGCGCGGCGAGCAGCATGCCGGTGATCCCGGCGGCCTGCACGGCCTCGTCGCCGCCCACGGAGGCCAGGATGATGCCGTCCGCGGCGGTCGCCACGGTGAACAGCCGGGCCCGGTCCGCACGGGCCAGACCGGCCTCGGACAGCCGTACGTGCAGCGCCTCGGCGAGCAGCGGGTGCGGGCCGAGGACGTCGGTCAGATCGGCGGCGACCCGGCTCTCCATCACGGCCTGGCGGACCTGGCGCAGCAGCGCGCTGTCGGGGCCGGCCAGCAGCGGCACGACGACGCCGACGGGGCCGTCCGGCTCCTTGACGTCGTGACCGGCGGCGCGGGCCTGCTCGTAGCGGGCGGTGCGCTCCTCGGCGGCGTGCGCGAGGACGGACTGGAGGGCGGGGAACTCGTTGTCGTCCCCGTCAAGGTAACCGATGCGCGCGTCGAGGCCGGGGAGCTCGGAGCGGGCGATGCTCACGATCTCCTCGGCGATGCCGCGGGTGGCCCCGCTCGGGGTGCCCGGCACCGCGAGGACGAGCGCGGGCGCGCCTTCGGGAGCCGCCAACGGCTCGGGTCGCCGGTGCCGCCCGGGCTGGCGGGGGCGCGGCATTCGTACGGGCAGGCCGGACGCGGGCCCAGTGGGGGAGCTCATGGCGCCGCATGTTACTTGTTTCCTGGGCTCCCCTGTTCGGGGAGGGTGCAGGTGAGCGGTATCCGTCCTGTTTTGTCTGATGAGTTACGTACGGATCAGAAGTGATCAGCGTGTTTTCCGGGCGACTTGCCCTCAAAGAGAGCAATCCCTCTTTTGGGTCACGCTGTACGACTCGTTCCGTGCGTTTCACTCCGTACGTCCCCTACGTACACCCCCGACCACCCGCCTACGCGCGACGCGAAACCGACAGAAGCACCCCGTCGACCGGCAGCGCGAGTCGGCCTTCGGCCAGATCGGCGGCCATCCGCACCGCGCCGTGCAGCGGATCCCCTTCGGGGTCCACCCGCCGTGCGTGCGGCAGCAGCCGGGCCACCTCCTCCGCCAGCGGTACGAGGAGGGGCGCGCCCAGTCCCGCCAGGCCCCCGGTGAGGGCGAACGGGGGCTGTCCGTCCGGCGGGCAGACCGCGGCGGCCGACTCGGCGATGTGCCGCGCCGCCGCCCGCAGGATGTCCGAGGCCACCGGATCGCACGCGGCGCACCCGGCCACCTCGGGAGCGAAGGAGGCGAGGACGGCCGCCCGGTCCGGCCGCGGGTAGAGACGGCCCGGCAGCCCGGGCACCGGCCCGAACCGCTCCTCGGCGCGGGCCAGCAGCCGGACCGAGCCGCCCGGCCGCCCGTCGTGGGCGCGCAGCGCGGCCTCCAGCCCCGCCCGTCCGATCCAGGCGCCGCCACCGCAGTCGCCCAGCAGATGACCCCAGCCGTCGGCCCGCTGCCAGCCCGTCAGATCCGTGCCGATGGCGATCAGACCGGTGCCGGCCGCCGCCACGGCTCCCGGCCGGGCCCCGAGCGCGCCGCTGAACGCGGTCACGGCGTCGGCGGCCAGCGCGGTCGTCCGGACGCCGAACGCGCGCGCGAAGGCGTCCGGGAGCGTGGCGCGCAGTTCGTCGCCCAGGCCGGCCAGTCCGGCCGCACCCACGACCGCCGTGGTCGCTCCCGCGACGCCGGCACGCTCCTCCAACGCCCGCACCATCGGCACCAGTCGATCCAGCAGGTGCCCGGGGTCGATGCCCCGCTCGCCGGTGCGCACCGGCACCGGCGAGGACTCCTCGGCCAGCGCGCCGGCCCCGGAGGTGCCCACGGCCACCCGCAGACCCGAGCCGCCCGAGTCCACGGCGAGGATGCCGTGGCCGCGCTCCGGATCCGCGGGGACGGTCACGGCAGTTGCCAGTCCACCGGCTGACCTCCCTGCCGGACCAGCAGGTCGTTGGCCCGGCTGAACGGCCGTGAGCCGAAGAAGCCGCGGTCCGCCGACATGGGGGAGGGGTGCGCGGACTCCACCGAGGGCAGATCGCCCAGCAGCGGACGCAGATTGCGGGCGTCGCGGCCCCACAGGACCGACACCAGCGGCTTGCCGCGCGCCGCCAGCGCCCGTATCGCCTGCTCGGTGACCGCCTCCCAGCCCTTGTCGCGGTGTGCGCCGGGCTTGCGCGGGGCCGTGGTGAGCGCCCTGTTGAGCAGGAGCACGCCCTGCCGCGTCCACGGTGTCAGATCACCGTTGGACGGCTGCGGCAGGCCGAGGTCGGAGTTCAGCTCGCGGTAGATGTTGATCAGACTGCCGGGCAGCGGGCGGACGTCCGGCGCCACCGAGAAGGACAGTCCCACCGCGTGCCCCGGCGTGGGGTAGGGATCCTGTCCCACGATCAGGACGCGGACGTCGTCGAAGGGCTGCTGGAACGCCCGGAGAACATTCTGTCCGGCCGGAAGGTAGGTGCGTCCCGCGGCGATCTCCGCCCGCAGGAAGTCGCCCATCTCGGCGATCCGTCCGGCCACCGGTTCCAGGGCCTTCGCCCAGCCCGCTTCGACGATTTCATGCAAGGGTCGTGGTGCCACGGGCGTCACCCTACTGCCGTACGCACGACGACGATCAACCGGTGGCCGACGCCCCGCGAGCCCCCCACCCGGCTCATCCGACCACCGCGGCCCGCACACAGAGCACGTCCGGCAGATGGGACGCCAACTGCCGCCAGCTGTCGCCGTCGTCCGCCGAGGCGAACACCTCGCCGTTGCGGTTGCCGAAGTACACGCCCGCCGGGTCCGCGTCGTCCGTGCACATCGCGTCGCGCAGGACCGTGCCGTAGTGGTCCTCCTGTGGCAGGCCCGCCGTGAGCGGCTCCCAGCTGGCGCCCGCGTCCGCCGTACGGAACACCCGGCACCGGTGGCCGGCGGGGACCCGGTCCGCGTCGGCGTTGATCGGGAAGACGTACGCCGTGTCCCCGCGCGTGGGATGGGCGGCGGCCGCGAAACCGAAGGTGGAGGGCAGGCCCGCGCCGATGTCCGTCCAGCTCCGGCCGGTGTCGTCGCTGCGGTACACGCCCCAGTGGTTCTGCAGATAGAGCCGGTCCGGGGTCGCCGCGTCCTGGGCGATCTTGTGCACGCACTGACCGAACTCCGGGTGCGGATCCGGCAGGAACACCGCCGAGACCCCGGAGTTGGAGGGCTCCCAGCTCGCCCCGCCGTCGGTGCTGCGGAAGACGCCGGCCGTGGACACCGCCACCGTCACCGCGTTGGGGTCGCGCCGGTCGGTGAGGACGGTGTGCAGGCCCTCCCCGCCGCCGCCCGGCACCCACTTCGAGCGCGTCGGGTGCTCCCAGAGCGGTCGGACCAGCTCGAAGGTCTCCCCGCGGTCCTCCGAGCGGTACAGCGCCGCCGGTTCCGTCCCGGCGTAGACCACGTCGGGTTCGGCCGCCGCCGGGTGCAGCTGCCACACCCGCTCCAGGGACGCCTCCGTGTCCTGCGGGAACCTGACGGCGGGTGTGGCCGGTTCGGTCCAGGTCCGGCCGAGATCGTCGGAGTGGAACACCGACGGGCCCCAGTGCGCGCTGTCGCCGCCGGCCAGCAGCCGGGGCCGCTCGCCCCGGGTGTCGATGGCGACCGAATAGATCGCCTGTGCGTTGAAGTACGGGGATGCGTCGAACTCCCATGTGCCTGCGCGCCGGCGCCCGATGAACAGGCCTTTGCGCGTGCCCACGGCGAGCAGTACCTCGGTCATGCCGCTCTCCTCCACTGTGTCCTCGACCTCGTTGTCCCGGACACCGGCCAGTCTGCACCCCGCCACTGACAGTCACCTCCGGACAGCCCGTCTTCGCAGGTCACAGCCGTCGTACCGGACCCAGTCAGCGGCGCCTCGGCCCCCGTCCGGACGACCTCCCCGGGACCGGCGGGACGCGTGCGGCCACCGGAACGAGCCACTCGCCCTGAGCATCCGGACCCCGCGCCCCGTATGGGAGGGCGGTCCAAGGATGTTCGTGCGCTCATGAGGAGGAAGCCTTCGATGGCGTTCCGTGGTCCGAAGGTGTGGCTGTGGCGCTGGCGGCGCAACCCGCTCAGGCGTCGCGCCGACGCGGTGGAGGCCTGGGTCGTGCTCGGTGCCTGGGTACTGACCGTCCTCGTCGGGGTCCTGGCGGGATGGGGGGCCGCCGGGTCCGTCGAACACGGGCTGGCCAGGGAGCGCGTCGAGTGGCGTCCCCTGCAGGCCCGGCTGACCGAACCGGCGCCCGGGAAGGCCGACCGGCAGCCCGGTTCGGCCGGTGGCGACCTGGTCTGGGCGAAGGTCGGCTGGACCGGCCCGGACGGCTCCTCGCACAGCGGTCAGGTCCGGGTCGCGACCGGCAGCCCCACCGGCACGCCGGTCACCGTCTGGACGGACCACCAAGGCCGTCTGGTCACCCGGCCCGCCACCCCGGACCAGGCCCGGCTCCGCTCCGTCATGGTGGGCGGCCTGGCCGGTGTGGCCGCGGCGGCCCTGCCCTTCGCCGCCGGCCGGCTCCTGCGTGGACGCCTGGAACAGCGCCGCATCGAGCAGTGGGACGCCGACTGGGCCCGCTTCGACGCCCTCCGGGGCCGCCGCCCGCTGAGCTGACCGGCACGGGCGCAGCAGCTCCTCGTTCCGCGGGACGCCCTGCCTGCCGTGCCCGCCCCGGCGGTTGCGTGCCGACGGTTGAGGGCGACCTCCACCGCGGCCGGCTCCCGCAGGGGCACCGCGCCGGGGCCCGGGGCGGCCGGACAGAGGGCGATATCCCCTGCGCGCTGCCCTGGCGGCGCGCAGGGGAAGCGGTGCCGAAGAGCGCCTGCGCGGTTCCCGGTTCGCGCGTCAACGCACCTGCCGTACGCAGTGGGAGCGCTTCCATGGTGTGCGTGTGCATGCCACCATGCGGGACGGACTCCATGCCCTACGGCCGGCCCGGGGCCGCCCGCGCCCCGGGGTGAGACCCGGCCGGCCCCCTCAGGGCGAACCCGGCTCCCCGCGCGGACGACCGACCCGCGCGGGGAGCCCTAGCCCCCTGTGCCGGTGGGCGGTGTCGCGGCCCGCGGCGCCGCACCGGCCTTCGCCGGACGGTGGTTGAAGACCAGATTGAGCACGATCGCCGTCAGGCAGCCCGCGCTGATACCGCTGTTCATGATCGTCTGGAACCAGTCGGGGAACTTCTCGTAGACGGTCGGCACCCCGACCGGCAGCATCCCGACGGCCACGGACACGGCGACCACGGTGAGGTTGTGGTTGTCCTGGAAGTCGACGCGCGCCAGGGTGCGCAGTCCGCTCGCGGCGACCGTCCCGAACATCACCAGCCCCGCACCGCCGAGGACCGGCGCGGGCACGGCCGCCACCACCGCGCCCAGCTTGGGCAGCAGACCGAGCAGGACGAGGATGCCGCCGGCGGTGGCCACCACCCAGCGGCTGCGCACCCGGGTCATCCCGACCAGACCGACGTTCTGGGCGTACGCCGTGTAGGGGAAGGTGTTGAAGACACCGCCCAGGACGGTGGACAGTCCGTCGGCGCGCAGCCCGTCGGCGAGGGAGCGCGGCTCGACCCGGCGGCCGGTCATCTCGCCGACAGCGATCAGGTCACCGGTCGTCTCCGTCATCGTCACCAGCGCCACCACCAGCATCGACACGATCGCCGAGACCTCGAAGGAGGGCGCCCCGAAGTGGAACGGCGTGCTGATCCCCAGCCAGTCGGCGGCCTGGACCCCGCCGAAGTCGGTGAACCCGAACGGCACCGCCACCACGAGCCCGACCGCGATCCCGGTCAGCACCGCGATCCGGCTCAGGAACGCGGGCGCGAACCGCTGCACCGCCAGCACCACGGCGAGGACGAAGGCGGCCAGCGCGAGGTTCTTCGGCTCCCCGAAGTCCTGTGAGCCGACGCCGCCCGCCGCCCAGTTGCCCGCGACCGGCAGCAGTGAGAGACCGATGATCAGGATCACCGTGCCGGTGACGAGGGGCGGGAAGAACCGCAGCAGCCGGCCGAACACCGGGGCCAGCACGACGATCGCGAGTCCCGCCACGATCACCGAGCCGTAGATCGCCGGCAGCCCGCCGCCCGTCGTCCCGATCAGGACCATCGGCGACACGGCGGCGAACGTGCACCCCTGCATGATCGGCAGCCGGACTCCGAAGCGCCAGATCCCGACGCACTGGATCAGCGTGGCGATCCCGCACACCAGCAGATCGGCCGTGATCAGATACGCCAGATCGGCGGGCGACAGCTTCATCGCCCCGCCCACGATCAGCGGCACGGCCACCGCGCCGGCGTACATCGCGAGCACGTGCTGCAAGCCGAAGGCGGCCAACTGCCGTACGGGAGGCACCTCGTCGACGGGATGAACGGGTGCGGTCGTGGCCATGGGCACTCCTGAGCGGGGCGACATCCGAACAGCACGGGAGACGGTACGCCGATCGAACACCGATTAAACAGATTGTTGATTTCCGTGGTGTTGCCGCTGTGTGCGGTCGTCGGCGATCCCTGCCCGGTCCGCGGCCGTCCGCAACGCCGCCCAGTCCGGCAGTTTGACCACATCCCGCCCCAGTGAGGCCCCCAGCTCCGCCTCGGCCCGCTCGATCCCCAGCCACCCCCGCCATCCGACCGGCTCGGCCCCCGCCGACCGCAACCCCGGCAGCACATCCTCCGGCACCGGCCTGCGTACGAGCAGGGCGGCGTCCTCGAGGAGCGAGGTCACCGTCTCCTTCGCGCACGGCCGGTTGGTGCCGATCACCCCGGTCGGCCCCCGCTTGATCCAGCCCGCCACGTACTCGCCCGGGGCCGCCGCGCCCGCCCGCACCACCCGCCCGGCCGTATGCGGCACCGTGCCCCGCACGGCGTCGAACGGCAGCCCCTCCAGCGGCACCCCGCGATAGCCCACCGACCGCAGCACCAACTGGGCCTCGACGATCTCGTGGCGGCCGGTGCCCGTCACCCCGCCCCGGCCGTCGGGCGCGGTCCGCTCGAACCGTACCGCGCCCACCCGGCCCCCGACGGCGAGCAGTTCGACCGGCCGCAGGAAGAAGCGCAGCCGGATCCGCCGCCGCACATCCCGCGTCGGCGGGGCCGTCCAGCCGCGCAGCACCTCCACGTTGCGGCGCTGCGCCGCGGGCAGCCCGGACGGATCGCCGGACGCCGGGTCGAGCGCCAGCTCCGCGGCGTCCACGTGGACGTCCGTGTCCGGCAGCGTGCCGAGTTCCCGCAGCTCCTTGGTGGTGAAGCGGGCCTGGGAGGGGCCGCGCCGGCCCACCGTGTGGATGTCCGTGACCCCGCTCGCGGCCAGCGCGGTGAGCGCGGCCTGGGGCATGTCGGTGGGGCTCAGCTCGGCCGCGCCGCGCGCCAGGATCCGGGTGACGTCCACGGCGACGTTCCCCACGCCGATCACGACCGCCGAGCGGACACCCCGCAGAAAGCCCTCGCCGGCCGCGTCCGGATGGGCGCTGTACCAGGAGACGAACTCCGTCGCGGACCAGCTGCCCGGCAGTTCCTCGCCCGGGATGTCCAGTCGGCGGTCGGCCGCCGCGCCCACGCAGTACACCACCGCGTGGTACAGCTCGCGCAGCCGGGCGACCGGCACACCGCCCGCACCCACCTCGACCCCGCCGAGGAATCGCACCCGCTCGTGCTCCAGCACCGTGCGCAGGGTGTCTTGCAGCGACTTGATCTTCTCGTGGTCGGGCGCCACGCCGTACCGCACCAGGCCGTACGGGCACGGCAGCCGGTCCAGGACGTCGACCAGGACCTCGGGATCCCGCTGGACAAGGCTCTGGGCGGTGTAGACCCCGCTCGGCCCGGAACCGACCACGGCGACACGCAGCACGGCGTGACCCCTTACCCGCACGACACCCGTGCGACGGAGGAGAGCGCTGGTGCCTCCAGCATCGCACCGAGGGCGCTCCGCTGACAGGGTGCCGTCACTCCGGCCCGTGTGCGTGTCCGTTCGTATGGAAAGTGATCATGCGGTTACGTTGCGTGTGTGCTAGAAGCATCTTTCCTTAATCTTTCTGATCGTTCCGCGGAGGACGGGACCGTGTCCGTGTCGCCGGCGTGGGAGCTGCGCGAGAACGGCGACCCCGCGGCGACCTGGTTCGACGTCCGGCTCACCTTCCCCGACGGGGCCGGGGTGGACCTGCTGGCCGTGGTGTCCGGGGGGTGCGTCTCTTTCGAGGACGTCCGCGCCCGGCCGCCGCTGTCCCTGGTCGACCTGACGGAGCTCGCGGACTGGATCGAGGGCCCGCTCTTCGACAGCTGCGCGGGCGCGAGCGGGACACAGGCCGAGCCGGGGGCCGCGGCGGCGGGCGGTGCTCGTCGCGCCCGTCCGGCCTGGCCGCGCGGGAGCGAGGGGCGCCGGCTGGTCGCACAGGAGTACCGGGCGGCCCAGCAACAGGGCGCGGACCCCGTTCTGGCGGTGATGAGCGCGACCGGGCACAGCCGTCGCGCGTCCCTGCGTCTGATCGCCCAGGCGCGGGACGCGGGCTATCTGGCGCCGCGTCACGCGAAGGGATGAGCGGGGACCGGGGGAACCCGGTCCCCCGGGTCAGCTCATCTGCCGCATCCGGGTGATCTCGCTCGTCTGCTGGGCCACGACGTCGTCCGCCATCTCCTCGATCCGCAGGTTGTTGCCCTGCGCCTTGACCTCGGTGGCCATCGTGATCGCGCCCTCGTGATGGGTGATCATCAGGCTGAGGAAGAGGGCGTCGAAGGCCTTCCCGCGCGCCGCGCGCAGCGTGCTCAGCTGGGCCTCGCTCGCCATGCCGGGCATCGCGGCGTGGTCGTGCGCACCACCGGTCCCGGCCTTGTCGTACGACCCGAGCCAGGCCTTCATCGCCTCGATCTCCGGTCCCTGTGCGGCCGCGATGCGCAGCGCGAGGCGCTTCACGCCCGCCGACTCGGCCCGTTCCGGCACGAGTTCGGTCATCTCCAGGGCCTGGGCATGATGGCGGATCATCATCCGGGCGTACGACACGTCCGCCGCGTTGGGCGAGTCGTCCTCGGCCCGCTGCTCGGCCGCCTCCTGGGGGGAGAGCGTCCGGTTGCCCTCGCCCGGCTTGCCCGGCGCGATCACCGAAGGGCCGCTCGCGGCGGCCGACTTGTCCTGCGCACCGGAGTCGCAGCCCGCGAGGGCGAGCACGAGCAGTGCGGCCGCGGCGGTGAGGGGTGCGCGGCGGTGGGGCACAACGACCTCCTGGGACATGGGAGTTGGATTGATCGCACTACCCGGCGGAGAGATTCATTACGTCTGCGTTGCCAGCCTTTGATATGTGCATGATGAAGACGATACTGCAGGGGACCGTGAACCGTTCCACAGGAACGGCAACGAGGGAGGACGCAGTGACCCTGTCGAACGATCCCCGAAGGCGGCGCAGACGGCTGGGCGTCGCCGCCGCCTGTACCGGGCTCCTGGCCGCGCTGTTCGCGGCGGTCCCGGCTGCCGCCACCCCCGACCCGGGGGACGCGCCGGCCGTGGGGCGGGAGTTATCCGCAAGCGCCCGGGCCGGGGCCGCCGCCGCGATCGCGGACGGTGAGATACCCGGACAGGACGAGATCGTCCACTCCGCCAACATCGAGCACCTCGCCACCATCCCCAAGGACGCGCTGTCCGGGATCAATTCGGACCTCGCCTTCCAGGGGAACTACGCCTTCGCCGGCAACTACGACGGCTTCCGCATCTTCGACATCAGCGACCCGAAGTCCCCGAAGACCGTCTCCCAGGTGCTGTGCCCCGGCTCGCAGAACGACATCTCCGTCTCCGGAGACCTGCTCTTCCTCTCCACCGACTCCTCGCGCAGCGACAGCAGTTGCAACAGCACCACGCAGCCCGCTACCGAGAAGTCCTCCTGGGAGGGCATGAAGGTCTTCGACATCAGCGACAAGACGAACCCCAAGTACGTCGCCGCCGTCGAGACCGCCTGCGGCTCGCACACCCACAGCCTGGTGCCCGAGCGCAAGAACGTGTACATCTACGTCTCCTCGTACTCGCCGAGCGTCACCTACCCCGACTGCCAGCCCCCGCACGACGGCATCTCCGTCATCAAGGTGCCGCGCAAGGCGCCCGAGAGGGCGGCGGTCGTCAACTTCCCCGTCCTCTTCCCGGGCGAGGGCCCGGACGGCGGCGGCAACCCCGGCTCGCCCACCAACCCGGGCGTGTCCAAGACCACCGGCTGCCACGACATCACTGTGCTCCCCGAGAAGGACCTCGCGGCCGGCGCCTGCATGGGCGACGGCATCCTCTTCTCCATCAAAGACCCGGAGCACCCCAAGGTCATCGACCAGGTGCAGGACAACGTGAACTTCGCGTTCTGGCACTCGGCCACCTTCAACCAGAAGGCGAACAAGGTCGTCTTCACCGACGAGCTGGGCGGCGGCGGAGCGGCCACCTGCAACGCGGCCATCGGCCCGAACCGGGGCGCCGACGGCATCTACGACATCGTCGGCAAGGGCGACAAGCGCAAGCTCGTCTTCCGCAGCTACTACAAGATCCCCCGCCACCAGGCGGACACCGAGAACTGCGTCGCCCACAACGGCTCGCTGATCCCGGTCAAGGGCAAGGACCTCATGGTCCAGGCCTGGTACCAGGGCGGCGTCTCGGTCTGGGACTTCACCGACTCCTCCGCCCCGAAGGAGATCGCCTACTTCGAGCGCGGCCCGCTGAGCACGACGGCCCTGTCGGTGGGCGGCTCGTGGTCGGCGTACTACTACAACGGCTACATCTACTCCAACGACATCACCAAGGGCTTCGACGTGCTGAAGCTCAGTGACCCGCGGACGGATCCGGCCGAGCGGATCCACCTGCGGGAGCTCAACGTCCAGACCCAGCCGGACTACTTCGACTGATCCGAGCCGGCCTGAGCGGCAGGCCCTGTCGCGAAGAAGCGCGACAGATCCTGCGTACATCTCCCGCCGGGCGCCTCGGCGTCCGGCGGGAACCCCGACTCCCAGTCCAGCCGGTACCGTTCGAACAGCTCGGCACGCAACCGGGCCAGCGGCAACGGCACGTTGGGCAGCACCAGCGCGTACACGGCGCCCATGAGCTGCGAACGCAGCATCGGATAGTCGTGGTCGACGTCCCGCGAGCCGTGCCGGGCGGACGTCTGCCGCAACAGCTCGGCCAGTCGCTGCTGTTCGGGACACTGCACGAACCCCTCGGCCTGGAGCAGTCCGGCCATGTGCTGGCGCATCAGCACGGTACGGTCCCGGGCCAGTCCGAGGATCGCGTCGATGGCCCGCGCCATCCGCTCCCGGCCGTCCTCCGTGCACGGCTCCCGCTCCAGGGCCTCCTCGAGCGTACGGTGCATCAGCCGGTGCACCGCCGACTGCACCAACTGCCGCTTGCCGGGGAAGTAGTAGGACACCAGACCGCGTGCCGAACCGGCCCGGTCCGCGATGTCGCCGAGCGTCGTCGCCTCGTACCCGCGCTCGCTCACCAGCTCCAGGGCCGCGTGCAACAGCCGCTCGCGCGAACGTCGCCGCAATTCTTCATTGACCGAGGCGCTGCGCGGGGACATTCTGTAACTCCTGCGTTGACTGGCTATCAGCCAACTATACTCAGGGCATCCCGGACAGTTCCGCACGGAGCAGGTCCGGGCTGCTGCCCGCTCTGGGCGACGCGGGGGATCGTCCAGAGTGGGCGCGCCTTCGCCCCGATGGTGGCCTAGGGCTACCGATCGGTGGGTACGACGGTCCGGCCACCGCCTCCTGGCCGACCCGGACCACACCTCAGCCCCGGCCAGGACCGGCCAGGCCCGGCCCTGCCGGCTGTCCACCGTCGACTGTCTGTCGACTGTCTACCGTCTAACGCGTTCCGAGTTCCCGGCTGCGACCCACCAGCTCCAGGACCGGGCGCAGGCCGTCCGGCCGTTCGGTCGCCGGCAGATGGTCCACGAAGTGCACCGTGCAGCCCAGCGCCGCCGCCCCGCCGTCCGCCAGCCGGTCGTCCCCGACCATCAGGGCCGCGCCCGGATCGACCCCGAGCGCCTCGCAGGCCGCCGCGAACAGCCGGGGATGCGGCTTCTGCACCCCGTACTCGTACGACAGCACATACGTGTCGACGAACCGGTCGAGCCCGTGCGCACGGAACACCGGCCGCAGATCCCAGCCGATGTTGCTGACCACGCCCACCGCGACCCCCGCCTCCCGCAGCCCGCTCAGCACGGCGAGGGCGTCGGGGTACGGAGCCCAGGCCGCCGGGGTCATGTGCCGGTCGTACAACGCGTCGTGCAGCCCCGGGTCCGGCAGCGTCACCTGACGGGAGAGCCCGGTGTACGCCGCCCGGTGCGCCTCGGCGCTCTCGTCCCGGATCCGCCACACCGGGGCCATCTCCTCGGGCACCCGCTCCGGAGGCGCCCCGCCGGGCAGCGCCCCGGCCGCCTCCAGCGCACGTGCCGTCGCGGCCAGCTCTTCCTCCGGCAGGTCGGCCCCGGCCTCCTCCAGCACGGCACGCAACCAGGCCTCGGTGGACTCGACCCTGAACAGGGTCCCGGAGAAGTCGAACAGAACGGCAGTCATGCGCTCGATCCTAGGAACTCGGAGGATCTCGCGGGGCCACGTTCCACAACAGGGGCAGCTCGTCCTCGCAGAACACGCAGACGTACACCTCTTCCCGCACCGAGACCTCGCCCGCGCCGAGGACGGCCCCGCCGCCCGCACAGGCCATGTGCTCGCTGCGCCGAGGGGCCAGGCGCAGCCATCCGCCGAGCCCGACGACGTACGTGTACGGCTCCCCGTCCTCCACCGCGAAGGCGGTCAGGCCGGGGAGGTCGCGCACGGCGTACCCGTCACTGCCCGGTACGACGGCTCGCAGGATGTCCCGCCCCGACACGCGGGTGCGGCCCGACACACGGGTACGGCCCGCCCGAGGCGTGCGGCGGGACGGTCACGGGTACCGGCGCTGGTGCACCACGATCGCCCCTGTCACCAGCAGGGCGCCCAGCAGCCAGCCGCCCAGGACGTCCGAGGGCCAGTGGACACCGAGCCAGATCCTGGTCAGGCCGACACCGACCACGGAGACGACCGCCACCGTCACGGCCGTACGCCAGAGCGGGCGGCTCACGCCGTGGCGGTGCAGCAGCCACAGGAGGAGACCCAGCACCACCGTGGCGGTGAGGGCGTGGCCGGAGGGGTAGGCCTGGTAGTGCGCGGAGTCGACGGGGTCGGGCCAGACCGGGCGGTCCCGGTCGACCGCCGCTTTGAGGCCCTGCTGGACCAGCGTCCCCACCGCCGACGTGACCACCAGCCAGCCCGCGGTCCACCAGGCCGCGTACCGCCACACCAGCCACACCGCCGCCGCGGCCCCCACCAGCCGCATCGTCACCGGATCCCACACCCAGTCCGTGAGGATGCGGCAGAAATGCGTGAGGCCTGGGTCGGCCACGGCCCAGCGGTGGGTGGTGCGGGCGAGGTCCGCGTCCACGTCCATCAGCGGGCGCCACTCCGTCGCGACCAGGACGAGAAGGACCACCGAGCACAGACCGAGGACCGCGGTGAGGCGGACGGCCGTGCGCCGGGCCGGTGGACGGGGCGGGGAGTCGACGGGCCGCGTGTGCATGATGCGATCCTCGCCGAACGGAGGGGGCGGAGGCCAACCTGGGGTGACGTGGAGCCGGCCCCTGGGGTTTTGCCGAGGTGGAATCAAGGTGAAGTGGCCTGCGGCCTCTGCCCGCCCGCCGCCGGGTCCGGCGCAGGCCAGGAGACTGCGGCTGGCGGCCACCTACGCCGGTGCCCCAGCCCTGCGGCCCGCCCCGCCTCCGCAACCCGCCCCGCGTCCGCAACCCGTGCCCGCCCCGCGCCTCGCGGCCCGGTGCCCGCCGCCGGGTTTGGCGCTGGCCGGGAGGCTGCGGTTGGCGGATACCTACGCCGCCGCCTCGGCCCCGCAGCCCGCGCCCGCCCCGCGCCCGGCCCCGTGCCCGCCGCCGGGTTTGGCGCTGGCCACGAGGCTGCGGTTGGCGGATACCTACGCCGCCGCCTCGGCCCCGCAGCCCGCGCCCGCCCCGCGCCCGGCCCCGTGCCCGCCGCCGGGTTTGGCGCTGGCCGGGAGGCTGCGGTTGGTGGCCGCCTGCGCTGCCGGCCCGGCTCCGTGGCCCGCCCTTGCCGCGCAGCCCACGCCCGCCGCCGGGTCCGGGCCCCGCGGCCCGCCCCGGCTCCACAACCCGCGGCCGCCCCGCAACCCGCGCCCGCCCCGCGCCCCGGGCCTGCCCCGTGCGCGGGGGAGCGGTGCCGGCCCACCGGCAGCCGCCGCCCGTCGTGCCGCGCGGGCACCGCCCGTATCCGCACCCCGCGCACCCCGGGCCCGCCCCGCGCCCCGCGCCTGCCCCGCGGACCGCGCCCGCCGCCGGGTCCGGCGCCGGCCGGGAGGCTGCGGCTGGCGGCTACCTACGCCGGTGCCCCAGCCCTGCGGCCCCCTCCAGTTCCGCAACCCGCGCCCGCCCCGGGCCTGCCCCGCGGACCGCGCCCGCCGCCGGCCGGAAGGCTGCGGCTCGCGGCCACCTACGCCAGCGCCCCGGCCCTGCGGCCCGCCCCGGCTTCGCGGCCTGCGCCTGCCCCGCGCCCGGCCCGGCCCCGTGCCCGCCGCCGGGTTTGGCGCTGGCCGGGAGGCTGCGGTTGGTGGCCGCCTGCGCTGCCGGCCCGGCTCCGCGGCCCGCCCCTGCCGCGCGGCCCACGCCCGCCGCCGGGTCCGGGCCCCGCGGCCCGCCCCGGCTCCGCAACCCGCGCCCGCTCCGCAACCCGCGCCCGCCCCGCCGCGCCCGCCCCGCGCCCCGCGCCCGCCGTCGGCGCGGAGGCTGCGGCTCGCGGCCACCTACGCCGCCGCCCCGCCGCGCCCGCCCCGCGCCCCGCGCCCGCCACCGGGTCCGCCGTCGGCGCGGAGGCTGCGGCTCGCGGCCACCTACGCCGCCGCCCCGGCCCCGCAGCCCGCCCCGGCCTCGCGGCCCGCCCCCCCGCCCCGCGAGACCGCGTTTCCCGGCCGGCGATACTCCTCAGCCCAGTGCTCTCAGGCCAGGGACCAGGGTCACGAGGACCGGGATCACCGGCACCAGTGCGGCCGCCGCCGTCAGACGCAGTCTGCGCGCCGGGGGGAGCCGGTCCGGGGGCGTCAGGAGCCGGTGCACCCGCTGCGGGACGTGTGCCTGCGGGGTGGGGGAGGGGCCGAACACCCCGCGGTCCTCGTTGAGTCCCACCAGCGCCAGCGCGGTGGTCTGCCGGCCGAACCGTCGGGATGCCATGTCGTCGGCGGCCAGCTCCACCAGCCGGTGCATCTCGTCGCGGAACGCCGCGAACACCGGCACCTGCGGGAACCCGGTGGCCAGCGCGGACGACGAGTGCAGCAGCCAGTGGTGCCGGGCCTGCGCGTGCCCCTGCTCGTGCGCGAGCAGAGCGTCCAGCTGACGCCCCTTCAGTCGCCGCAACGCGGCCGTGGTGACGACGAGTTGAGGTGTTGCGCCCGACAGCCACCAAGCGTCGGGCCGCTCCCCCTCCAGGACGACGAGCCGTCCCGCCGCCGGTTCCTCGCCGGGCAACAGCGGCGCGCGCAGCAGCAGTTCGGCCCGGCGTGCCCGGCTCCGGGCCCCGGCGCGCGCCACCTCCCGCAGGAGCATCGCCCCACTCCACAGCCCGGCGCAGGCCAACGCCACCGCGATCGCCCCCGCCCAGGGGCCGGTGGAACCGAGGGCGTAGGCATCCACGACCGCCCGCGGCGCCGGAGCGAAGACATGACCGCGTACCGCCTGCCAGGCCGCCGCCGCGCTCAGCGTCATCGACAGCGCACAGCACAGCAGGACCGCCGCCACCACGCACTGCCACGCCCACAGCGCGACCACCGGTTCACGGTCGGGCCAGTCGGCCCGGGCGAGCAGCCGGGGTGCTCCGACCGCGGTCAGGGCGCCGAGCAGCAGCAGGACCGCGGGGACCGTCATGGACAGCACCCTATGAGCGGCCCACCGCTCAGGGGTACGGCTTGTCCTGGCAAAGTGACGCAGGCCACGGCCGAGTTGGGGCCGGTGCGGCCTCACAGGGCCAGCAGCATCGCCAGCATCCCGATCCCCATCGACAGCCGGCACGCCCGCGCCAGTTCGGGAAGGTCGCTCCACCCGACGGCGCCCCCGGCGGGCCCGGGAGCCCCCGCCCCGGCACTCCCGCCGGCCGCGGCCGTCCCCGTCCACGGCAGCAGCCGCGCCCCCGAGAGGAGGACGTACCCGGCGAAGTACAGCAGCAGGACGCCCGTGAGGACCGGGACGCCCGAGGCGGCGGTGCCGTGCGCGTGCGCGTGGGGCGGCGAGACGGCCATCGTGACCGCCATGTAGACCATCGCCGAGCTGCCCACCAAGTGGTGCAGATGGTGGTTGTGCGCACGCGCCGTCCACAGGGCCCGTAACGCGGCGGCGCCGAACACCGCCGCATAGGCCGGCCAGGCCCAGGGGGGCGGGGTGAACACCGAGGGCGGCACCGCCATCACCGCCATCCCGAACCCCATGAGCGCCTCGCTCCCGGCGGCTCTGCGCTGCTCCTCCACACGGCTGCGCATCCGCAGCAGACAGTAGGCACCGGTCGCCGCACACAGCGTGACCAGCAGCCAGCCGGGCGAAGTCGGTCCGTGCACGCGCACCTCCCCGCTCGACGGACGCGTCGAGGGTTGCGATGCCCACGCCACGCGGCGCGCACGCGGCGCAACGAGGTACACGGGGAGCATTCGAGGGAGCACGGTGGGTGAGCGATTGCCCGCCGCATATGGCATGAGATAGGGCACGAGCCTGCGCGCCGCACGCCTCCCGCCGGCCGGGGAGCGGTGGCGACGCGCCCTGCCCGAGGAGCGGGTCGTCGCTGCCGGACGGTCCGGACGCCGTACGCTCGCCGCGACGGTACGGCACCGGGGACCGCCCCCGGACCAGGACGCGACCACGACGGCGGAGGGTGTACGGCGATGACGGCGACGCGGGGACCAGCGGCGGCCGGGGACGGGGCGGGGAGCGACACCGTCGCGTCGGTGGTGGGGCAGTGGCAGGCGGTGCGGCCCGACCTCGACACCGGTCCCATGGAGATCATCGGCCGTGTCAACCGCTGCGCCGCCCTGCTCCAGCAGGCCGAGGACGCACCGCTGCGCCGGGCGGGCCTGAGCCGCCCCGAGTTCGACCTGCTCGGGGCGCTGCGCCGCACCGGCCATGAACTGACCCCCGGCGACCTGGCCCGCGAGACCTTCTCCTCGGGGGCGGCCGTCACCAAACGCCTCAAGCAGCTCACCGAACGCGGCCTGGTGGAACGCCGGGGCGACGCCCGGGACCGCCGCGTCGCCCACCTGAGCCTCACGGACGCCGGACGCGAGGTCGTCGACGCCGTCCTCCCCGAGCAACTCGCCTACGAGCGGGCCGTGCTGTCCGCCCTCGACGGCGACCGCCAAGGCGAACTGGCCGCACTCCTGGGCGAGTTGCTGAGCCGCCTGGAGGGGCACATGCGCACCGTCCGCGCCTGAGGCGTCAACCGGCCTGCCTGACGCCGGGGTTCAGCCCTCCTCCCCGGCCCGGTACACCCCGAACACCGCGCCCTGCGGGTCCCGCAGTACGGCGATCCGCGGGCCGTCGGGCACCGACATGGGCTCCACCGGCGCGGTGCCGCCCGCCGCCGTCGCCGTGGCCGTCGAAGCGTCCGCGTCGGCCACCACGAAGTACGGCAGCCAGTGCGGCGGCACCTCGGGCGGGAACGTCTCGTCCATCCTGACCATGCCGCCGAAGTCGGCGCCACCGACGCCCCACTGCAGATAGTTCTCCGACGAGGTCACGGTCCAGCCGAACACGGTGGTGTAAAAGGTCTCCGCCCGGTCCGGGTCACGGGTCAGCAGCTCCACCCAGCCGAGCGAGCCGGGCGCGTTGAACAGCCCCGCGCCCGGGAAGGCCCGCGCCTGCCAGAGCTGGAACACCGCCCCGCCCGGATCGAGGGCCACCACGAAACGGCCCGTGTCGAAGACATCCATCGGCCCGACCAGCACCTTGCCGCCGGCCTCGGTGACCAGCCGCGCGCTGACATCGGCGTCGGTCACCGCGAAGGACACGTTCCAGGCACACCGCTGCGCTTTCTGGTACAGGGGGGTCAGTGCGGCGACTGCCGCCTCGCCGAGGTGCGCGACGGTGTAGCCGCCGGCCTCCTGCCGGGGGTCCGTCTGCGCACGCCAGCCGAACAGCTCCGCGTAGAACCGCTTCGCCGACTCAGGATCACTGGTCCCCAGCTCGGCCCAGCAGGGCCCGCCGGGCACCGGTGCGTCGAGCTTCATGACGTTCCTTCCAGGAAAAGGAGGCCCCTCCAGCACGCTAAGCCCGCCCTGCCGCCCCGGCATCCGCGCACGCTTTCGACGCGGCCGCCTCGACGGGCACGGTGCGCCGCCGTCCCGCGGCTCCGGGTCGCGCCGGCCTAGATACCCGGCCGGTACCTGATCGGATGATCCTCCGGCACCTCCACGAGCACGATCGGCGTCCCGTCCGGATCCTCGATCCACATCTCCACCAGCCCCCACGGCTCCTTCACCGGCGCCCGCGCCACGGCGACCCCCTTCGCCCGCAGCTCCTCGTACGCCGCCGTCACGTCCGCGACCTGCCACCAGAGCCGTACGGCGGGGTCCGGCGGTGTCTGCGCGCGCCCCGAGAGCTCCAGGAAGCCACCGCCGAGGAAGTAGACGATCCCGCGCTCCGGCCCCGTACCGAACTCGCGGTAGACCCCGAGGCCGAGCTGCTCGCCGTAGAAGACGCGTGAGCGCTCGGGGTCGGTGGGGCGGAGAAGGATCCGGCTGCTGAGTACGTGCACCATGCGTCGGGAGCCTAGGGCCTGGCGCCGTGCCGAGCGGCCGGACGGGCCGGGAGCGGGTGGCGATACCCTCGTCCGAGTCCCAGCCGTGCCACACACCGGAGACCGCCCGCATGGAGACCGCCGCCGCCCGCATGGAGACCACCGCCGACACCGCACCCACCTTCCGTGACGCCACCGACGCCGACGTGGACCAACTGGTCGCGCTGGTCGAGTCGGCGTACCGCGGGGAGTCCAGCCGGGCGGGCTGGACCACCGAGGCGGACATCCTCCAGGGGCAGCGCACCGACCCCGAGGGGGTCCGGGAGATCATCGGGTCGGCCGACGGACGGGTGCTCACCGTCGAGCGGGACGGCCGGATCGTCGCCTGTTGCCAGCTCGAACACCGCGGCGACCACGCCTACTTCGGCATGTTCGCGGTCAGCCCCACGGCCCAGGGCGGCGGCCTCGGCCGGATCGTCCTGGCCGAGGCCGAGCGGCAGGCCCGCGAGGTCTGGGGCGCCGCCGAGATGCACATGACCGTGATCTCCGTACGCGACGACCTCATCGCCTGGTACGAGCGCCGTGGCTACCGCCGCACCGGACGGATGACGCCCTTCCCCTACGGCGACGAGCGCTTCGGCATCCCGCAGCGCGCCGATCTCCAGTTCGAGCTGCTGATCAAGCCGCTGTCCTGACGCCCCTCACGCGGTGAAGCGCCCCGTGCGCCTGATCTCCGGGTAGTCGGTGGTCGCGCCGTCCAGCTCCAGCGCGCGCACCAGCCGCAACTGGTGCTGGGTGTTGACGACCCAGCCGATGATCCGCAGATCCCGTCTGCGGGCCTCCTCGACGATCTCCAGGGTGAGGCGCCGCAGGTTCAGGCACACGGTCGCGGCCCCGGCGTCCGCGGCCCGGGAAACGATGTCGATCCCGAAACGGCTGCCGATCAGCGCGGTGCGCACCCCGGGCACCAGCCGGGCCATCTCGGCCACCGCCTCGTCGTGGAACGAGGACACCTCCACCCGGCCCACCAGATCCCGCTCGCGCAGCACCTCGGCCAGCGCCCGGGCCGCCTGCACGTCCTTGATCTCGGCCTGCAGCGGCAGCGCCACGGCGTCCAGGACCTCCTCGAACACCGGCACCCGCTCCCCGCGCCCCGCGTCCAGGGTCTTCAGCTCCGCGAGCGTCAGATCGGCGATGGGGCCCGTGCCGTCGGTCGTCCGGTCCACATCCGGATCGTGCATCACCACCAGGGCGCCGTCCTTGCTCAGATGCAGATCGAGTTCGATCACATCGAGGCCGGCCGCCTCGGCGGCCACGAACGAGCGGAGGGTGTTCTCGGGCTCGACACCCATGACGCCGCGATGACCGATGGTGACGAAGTTCAAGACGGGACTCGCTTCCGTCGACGAGCGGGTGCGCAGAACCGCAGCCTAACGGCCCGGGTTCGTCATGGACACGTGTAGGCGCCGTTGGTCGCACCCTGTACCCGCTCTGAGCGGAACCACTCACTCCTGGGATGTCGGACAGGAAAAACTCACGTGAAACCCAGCATGCGCAGAATAATTTTCGGTAGGCCCACTTGCTGAGGCAAACCTCGTATGCATACGGTGTCCATACGCGAGGTTCTCCCGTGGAGGATGGGACATGACGGAAATTCTTGTGCAGGCGGCGACGGGGGAGCAGGTTCCTCCCGGCATCAGGGTGGTGGAGCACCCGGCTTGGCCCGTGCTCAAGGATGCCGTGGAGCGGATCCGCCCCTGGCAGTCCAAGGACGGATCGGTCGACTTCACCGCCGTCGGCGCCCCAGAGCGCCCCGAGGTCGAGCGGGCCGTACGGGACGTGATCGACGCGGTCGAGCGGCTCTCCCCGCTGCTCCCGCACGACGCCGACTACCACCGGGCCCTGGTCAAGGACCTGCGCCACTGGGCCGAGAGCGGCTTCGGGGTACCGGACTTCCTCGACTCGCTGCTGGCCTTCCAGCCCGCCGCGAACCGCGCCGACGGCCTCCAGCACCTGGTCGTCTTCCCGATGTACACGCAGAACGGCAACCCGGACCGCAACCTGGAGGCGGTCGTGCTGCGCATGGTCTGGCCGGACTGGCTGGCCGAGCTGGAGCGCACCCGCTACGACAACCCCCTGTTCTGCGGCATCAAGTTCGAGGACTTCACCGCCGGCTACGACACCAACTCGGCCGTGCTCTTCCCGGAGACCATCGCCGTCCGCGAGGCGCCGGAACGTTTCTCCTGGGGTGGGATCTTCTGCGACCGCGAGGCCGCCCGCTTCCGCCGGGTCACCGACGCCGCCGTCGGCATCCTGGGCCTGGAACTCCCCGAGGACATCGCGGCCATGGTCCACGACCAGAAGCGCTGCGAGGAGGCCTTCGTCCTGTGGGACATGGTCCACGACCGCACCCACAGCCACGGCGATCTGCCCTTCGACCCCTTCATGATCAAGCAGCGCCAGCCGTTCTGGATGTACGGCCTGGAGGAGCTGCGCTGTGACCTCACCGCCTTCAAGGAGGCCGTGAAGCTCGAGGCCGACGGCGTCCCGCAGGCCCGTGACGTGCAGTACGCGGTCCTGTTCGACCGCATGTTCCGTTTCCCGGTCACCGGCGAGCGCGTCCGCAACTACGACGGCCTCGGCGGCCAGCTCCTCTTCGCCTACCTGCACCGGCACGAGGTCGTCCGCTGGACCGACAACAAGCTGCACATCGACTGGCAGCGCGCCCCGCAGGTCACCAACGAGCTGTGCGCCGAGATCGAGAAGCTGTACCGCGACGGCATCGACCGCCCCAAGCTGGTCCACTGGTTCGCCGGCTACGAGCTGGTCTCCACCTACCTCTCCCCGCACCCCGGCTCCCGCTGGGCCAAGGGCCCCGACGCCCTGGATCTCTCGCAGCCGCCGCGCAAACTCGTGGATGACGTGCTTCCCGACGAGTTTCCGCTGAGCATGTTCTATGAGGCACTGTCCAAGAAGCTCAAGCACGTGATCGCCTCCACCAAGGGCATCACGGCGGACAGCGCCGAGAGGGTCGCCGCGTGAGCGACCGTACGGACACCGCTCAGCAGGAGGCAAGGATGGGGAACGGCGCTCTCAACGGTGCGGTGATCGCGGTGGCCGGAGCGGGGGGACCCGCCGGCCGTGCCGCACTGCTTCGGCTCGCCCGCGCGGGCGCGACCGTCGTCGGCTCGGACAACGACCCCGAGCGCCTGGCGGAGGCCGTCGACCACGCCCGCTACGAGGCCGGCGGCGCCACCGTCACCGGCGACACCGTCGATCTGCTCGACCTCGGCTCCACCCAGGAGTGGGCGGCGCGCGTCGAGAAGGACTTCGGCCGCGTCGACGGACTGGTCCACCTCGTCGGCGGCTGGCGCGGCAGCGAGACGTTCGTCAAGACCAGACTGGACGACTGGGACCTCCTCGAGCTCCTCCTCGTCAAGACCGTGCAGCACACGTCGCTGGCGTTCTTCGAAGGGCTCCAGCGCAGCGAGCGCGGACGGTACGTGCTGATCAGCGCCGCCGGCGCGTCCAAGCCCACCGCGGGCAACGCCGCCTACGCCGCCGCCAAGGCCGCCGCCGAGGCCTGGACCCTGGCCCTCGCGGACGCCTTCCACAAGGCCGGGGGAGCCGCGGGGCCCACCTCCGCGGCCGCCATCCTGGTGGTGAAGGCACTGGTGCACGACGCGATGCGTGCCGACCGGCCCAACGCGAAGTTCGCCGGCTTCACCGACGTCACGGACCTCGCCGAGGCGATCGCCGGTGTCTGGGAGAAGCCCGCCCCCGAAGTGAACGGACAGCGTCTGTGGCTCACCGAGAAGCCGTGAACCCCCCGAAGACCGACGCCCGTCGCCATCACGACCCGGAGGTCCGCGGTTTCGCCAGCGACAACTACGCCGGGGCCCACCCGGAGGTGATGGCCGCCCTGGCCCTGGCCAACGGCGGCCATCAGGTCGCCTACGGTGAGGACGACTACACGGAGAACCTCCAGCGGATCGTGCGCGGCCACTTCGGGGCCACGGCCGAGGCGTTCCCGGTCTTCAACGGCACGGGCGCCAACGTCGTCGCGCTCCAGGCGGTCACCGACCGCTGGGGAGCGGTGATCTGCGCCGAGAGCGCCCATGTCAACGTGGACGAGGGCGGTGCTCCGGAGCGGATGGGCGGACTGAAACTGCTCACCGTCCCCACCCCCGACGGCAAGCTCACCCCGGAGCTGATCGACCGGCAGGCCTGGGGCTGGGAGGACGAGCACCGCGCCATGCCGCAGGTCGTCTCGATCACCCAGAGCACGGAGCTCGGCACCCTCTACACCCCGGCCGAGATCCGCGCGATCTGCGACCACGCCCACGCGCACGGCATGAAGGTGCACCTGGACGGCTCCCGCATAGCCAATGCCGCGGCCTCCCTGGACGTCCCGATGCGGACCTTCACCAACGCGGTCGGCGTCGACATCCTCTCTCTCGGCGGCACGAAGAACGGCGCGCTGTTCGGCGAGGCGGTCGTCGTGATCAACCAGGACGCGGTCCGCCGCATGAAGCATCTGCGGAAGCTGTCCATGCAGCTCGCCTCCAAGATGCGGTTCGTCTCCGTGCAGCTGGAAGCGCTGCTCGCGAAGGACCTGTGGCTGCGCAACGCCCGGCACGCCAACGAGATGGCCCAGCGGCTCGCCGAGGGGGTGCGCGCGGTGCACGGGGTGGAGATCCTCCACCCGGTCCAGGCCAACGGCGTGTTCGCCCGGCTGCCGCACGAGGTGAGCGTGCGCCTGCAGAAGCGGTTCCGCTTCTACTTCTGGGACGAGGCCGCGGGCGACGTGCGCTGGATGTGTTCCTTCGACACGACCGAGGAGGACGTGGACGCGTTCGTCGCCGCGGTCAAGGAGGAGATGGCGCACTAGCGGCGTCCCCGCAGGGATTGATGCATAGATATGCGGTCACCCGAAAAAGTATTGACGATCGGGTGATCGCGTTTCTATGCTCTCCGATCATGGAGCTGATCCAGGAGAACCCCGACCTGTCCGCCTACCTGGCCGACGACGAGGTCATCGACCACCATCACCCGCTCGTCCGGGAGACCGCCGCACGGCTCGCCAAGGGCGCGACGGACTCGTATGCCTATGCGCGCCTGGCCTTCGAGTTCGTGCGCGACACCATCCCCCACTCCCAGGACTCCGGCGATCCGCGCGTCACCTGGCGCGCCTCCGACGTGCTGGAGCAGGGCACGGGTATCTGCTACGCCAAGGCCCACGCACTCACCGCGCTGCTGCGGGCCGAGGACATCCCCACGGCGCTGTGCTACCAACGCCTCGCGCACGACGACGGCGCGGGGCACTGTGTCCATGGGCTGGTCGCCGTGCGCTTCCACGGCGCCTGGCACCGCCAGGACCCGCGCGGCAACAAACCGGGGATCGACGCCCGGTTCTCCCTGGACGGCGAACAGCTCGCCTTCCTCCCGGACCGGAAGCAAGGCGAGCTGGACCATCCGACGCTCTACGCGGCACCGCACCCGGCGGTGCTGGACGCGCTCAGGGCCGCCCCGGACCGGGCGTCCCTGTGGCGGACGCTCCCGGCCGAGCTGACCTGACGGGCCTGCCGGCCGCCGTCAGTGGGCCTCGGCCGCCTTCACCTGCTCCGGCGTCGGCGCCGTACCGCCCAGGTGTGCCGGCATCCACCAGGTGTCGTCGGCGTCCTTCGGGCGGACCGGGTAGGCGCGCTGGGCGGCCTCCAGCAGCTCCTGCACCCGCTCGCGCAGCTGACGGGTGATCGCGCCCGCGTACTTGTCCTTGGACGCCTCGATCGCCTCGCCGACGCGGATGGTGATCGGGGTGTGGCTGCGCTTGAAGTTGCGCGGGTGGCCCTTCGTCCACAGCCGCTGCGTCCCCCACACGGCCATCGGGATCAGCGGGACGCCCGCCTCCTGCGCGAGCCGCGCCGCACCCGACTTGAAGCTCTTCAGCGTGAACGACTGGGAGATGGTCGCCTCGGGGAACACCCCGACGATCTCGCCCGAGCGCAGCGACGCCAGCGCGTGCTGGTAGGCCGCCTCGCCCTGGTTGCGGTCCACCGGGATGTGCTTCATCCCGCGCATCAGCGGACCGGAGATCCTGTGGCGGAACACCGACTCCTTCGCCATGAAACGAACGAGCCGCTTCTGCGGGAGTGCGGCCAGGCCGTCGAAGATGAAGTCGAGGTAACTGATGTGGTTGCTCACCAGCACGGCACCGCCCGACCGCGGGATGTTCTCCGACCCCTTGCAGTCGATCTTGAGATCCCAGACCTTGAACAACGTCAGGGCGAGGCCGACGGCGGGACGGTAGACAAGCTCTGCCATGGGCGGCGCGGACCCTTCCTTCTGCCCGGGCGGGGGTTCCCCTCGGGCAAAGTTACGCTGCCGTAGGTTTACGGCATCCCGCAGATCGTGCCCGAAGAACGGCCGGGGGGCCAGTCCCCGTGCCCCACGACGACGAGATCCTCGTCACTCCGCCCCGTGACCCACCTCGGCCTTTCGAGTCACCCTTACTGCGCGCGCACCGTCACCCGCCGTACGAGCAGGTACAACTCGCAGCCCAGGCAGTACCCGAAAGCGGCATTGAGGAAGGCGGCCGCGAGCGCCGCACCGGTCGCCGCGAGCCCCAGCCAGCCGGGGCCCAGGGCCAGACCCACCAGTCCCACGGCGGCGAAGACCAGCCCCACCGCCTGAGCGAACCGCGGCGGCTCCGGCGACTCGAACTCCGTCGGCGGCCCGATCCGCGGCCGTACGATCCTGCGGAACGCCCAGCCGTACGGCGAACGCCCCACCCCGCCCGCGGCGCCCAGCGCGAACGCCACCGTCTGCCAGGCCAGCAGCCACACACTGCCGGTCACCAGAACGACCGCCAGTACTACGGTCGTGACGGCGGCCCCGAACCGGGGGCCCCTCACATCGATGTCCATGGATCGAGCATTCCTCAGAAGAATCGATTCTTGGTGCAGGGAATCTTTGCAGTCTCATGAACGCTGGAGCATCTGATGACCGGAGTGGTGGTGTGTGTGGCGGTGCTCGCGGCGGCGAGCGCCTACGGCGTGCTGCAGCGGCGGCGGAGCGGGAGGGTGCGCGTGCGCGGGCGCGACGACGGAAAGCGGCTCGACGCCGGCCGGCTCGGCGGCGAACTGGGGGAGCGGGCCACCCTCCTGCAGTTCTCCAGCGCCTTCTGCGCGCCCTGCCGGGCCACCCGCAGGGTCCTCGGCGAGGTGGCGGACATGGTGCCCGGCGTCACCCACATCGAGATCGACGCCGAGGCGCACCTGGACCTCGTCCGCGAGCTGGACATCCTCAAGACCCCCACCGTGCTCGTCCTCGACGCCGACGGCCGCATCGTGCGCCGCGCCACCGGGCAGCCCCGCAGGGCCGACGTCATCGCCGCCCTGGGGGAGGCCGTGTGACCTGCCGACAGGTGAGGGTGAGGCACCTTTCAGATCGCGGAACGTACTTGACTGGACACGCCACCCGTCGTCAGCCTGAGCCCATGCCTGAGGAACTCCTTCTCCACGGACGGGTCCACGTCGACCTCGTCCGTACCGCGAGCGCGCGCTGTCCGGGCCGTTGACAGCCCCCGGACCCTCCCGCCGCCGCTCACCCCAGAAGGACGACAACTCCATGACGGCCTCGCCCGACCTCGGCACCGCCCAGCTCGCCTCCCCCGACCTCCTGCGTTCCGTCTTCCGCCGGCATGCCGCGGGAGTCGCCGTGATCACCGCAGCGGGTACCTCCGGCCCGGTCGGCTTCACCGCCACCTCCCTCACCTCCGTCTCCGCCGAACCCCCGATGCTCTCCTTCGGCGTCGGCACGGGCGCCTCCAGCTGGCCCGCGATATCCCGGGCGGAGCACGTGGGCGTGCACCTGCTCGGCGAGCACCAGCAGGAGCTGGCCGCCACCTTCGCCCGCAGCGGCGCCGACCGCTTCACCGATCCCACCGCCTGGCGCGAGGGCCCCGAGGGCGTCCCCGTCCTCGACCACGTCCTCGCCTGGCTGGTGTGCCGCGTCGTCGCGCGGGTCCCCGCCGGGGACCACCGGATCGTGCTGGCCGAGGTCGTCCTCGGCGACCCGGCGGGCGCGGGCCGGCCGCTGCTCTACCACCAGGGCCGCTTCACCGCTCTGCGGGATTGATCACTGCCGGGCTCTCCTGCGAAGCCGTCGAGTTCCGGTTACGCTGCGTTGCAGAGGTCACAGTTCAAAGCGCTTGCTTAGTGGGCAGGAACTGGGTGTACTGACGAGTAATATTTCGTTCGGGGCGCAGGCCGCCCCGAACGGGATCGGCCGCTTGTGGCGCCTATGCTGCCTGAAAGAAGGCAGCCGAGAACTGACGATGCAGTAGGAGAGCCGGCGTGAGCTTGAGGATCGTTGTCACTGTGAAGTACGTGCCCGACGCCACTGGCGACCGGCACTTCGCCGATGACCTGACCGTCGACCGGGACGACGTGGACGGTCTGCTCTCCGAGCTCGACGAGTACGCCGTCGAGCAGGCGCTGCAGATCTCCGAGAACTCCGACGACGACGTGGAGATCACCGTTCTCACGGTGGGCCCCGAGGACGCCAAGGACGCGCTGCGCAAGGCGCTGTCGATGGGCGCCGACAAGGCGATCCACGTCGAGGACGACGACCTGCACGGCACCGACGCCATCGGCACCTCCCTGGTGCTGGCCAAGGCCATCGAGAAGGCCGGCTACGACCTGGTGATCTCCGGCATGGCCTCCACCGACGGCACCATGGGCGTCGTACCCGCCCTGCTCGCCGAGCGCCTCGGCGTCCCGCAGGTCACCCTGCTCTCCGAGGTCTCCGTCGAGGACGGCACCGTCAAGGGCCGCCGCGACGGCGACGCCGCGAGCGAGCAGCTCGAGGCCTCCCTGCCGGCCGTCGTGTCGGTCACCGACCAGTCCGGCGAGGCCCGTTACCCGTCCTTCAAGGGCATCATGGCGGCCAAGAAGAAGCCCGTTCAGGCCTGGGACCTGTCCGACCTCGACATCGAGGCGGAGGAGGTCGGCCTCGAGGGCGCCTGGACCAAGGTCGAGGACGCCTCCGCGCGCCCGGCCCGCACCGCCGGCACGATTGTCAAGGACGAGGGCGAGGGCGGCAAGCAGCTCGCCGAGTACCTCGCGAGCCAGAAGTTCATCTAAGGCTCGACACGCCGACCGCCCCTCAACTTCGTTTCGCAGGAGAGCAATCCCATGGCTGAAGTCCTCGTCTACGTCGACCACGTGGACGGTGCCGTCCGCAAGCCGACCCTGGAGCTGCTGACGCTGGCCCGCCGCGTCGGCGAGCCCGTCGCCGTCGCGCTCGGCGCCGGGGCCGAGAACACCGCCGCCGCGCTCGCCGAGCACGGCGCCGTCAAGGTCCTCACGCACGACGCCTCCGAGTACGCCGACTACCTCGTCGTACCGAAGGTGGACGCGCTGGAGGCCGCCGTCGCCGCCGTCTCCCCGGCCGCCGTGCTGGTCCCCTCCTCCGCCGAGGGCAAGGAGATCGCCGCCCGCCTGGCGCTGCGCATCGGCTCCGGCATCATCACCGACGCCGTCGACCTCGAGGCCGGCGACGAGGGCCCGGTGGCCACCCAGTCGGTGTTCGCCGCGTCCTTCACCACCAAGTCCCGCATCGCCAAGGGCACCCCGGTCATCACCGTCAAGCCGAACAGCGCCGCCGTCGAGGCCGCCCCGGCCGCCGGCAGCGTCGAGGCCCTCGCCGTCACCTTCTCGGCCGCCGCGACCGGCACCAAGGTCACCGGCCGCACGGCCCGCGAGTCGACCGGCCGCCCCGAGCTGACCGAGGCCGCGATCGTCGTCTCCGGCGGCCGCGGCGTCAACGGCGCCGAGAACTTCGCCGTCATCGAGGCCCTCGCCGACTCCCTCGGCGCGGCCGTCGGCGCCTCCCGCGCCGCGGTGGACGCCGGCTGGTACCCGCACACCAACCAGGTCGGCCAGACCGGCAAGTCCGTCTCGCCGCAGCTGTACATCGCCAACGGCATCTCGGGCGCCATCCAGCACCGCGCCGGCATGCAGACCTCGAAGACCATCGTGGCCGTCAACAAGGACGCCGAGGCCCCGATCTTCGACCTCGTCGACTACGGCATCGTCGGTGACCTCTTCGACGTCGTCCCGCAGCTCACCGAGGAGATCAAGGCCCGCAAGGGCTGATCACCACTCGATCGGCGCAGTCGCCCGAGGCCCCCGTGACCCCAGCGGTCACGGGGGCCTCGGCCGTTCACTTCAGGCTCACCGACGCCAGCACCGGCAGGTGGTCGCTCGGATAGCGGCCGTCCACCGTGAACGGGTCGGCCCACGCCCGGTGGACCGTGACATCGGGGGTCGACAGGATCCAGTCGATCCGCTCCCCGTCGGGCCTGAGCGCCTTCCAGCCGTTGAACGTCCCGAACACCGGACCTCGCTCCCGCGCGGTCACCCAGGTGTCGACGAGACCGGAGCCCAGCAGGGTGCCGTAGGCCTGGTCCGTGGGCGCGACGGCGTTGAAGTCGCCGGTCAGCAGGACCGGACGGGAGGGGCCGAGCCACCTGATCCGATCGGCGATCAGCCGGGCCGCCCGCACGCGCGCGTACGCGCTGCGATGGTCGAGATGGGTGTTGAGGACGTGGAACTCCCGTCCCGGGTCCCGCCGGTCGCGGAAGAGCACCCGGGTCACCAGCCGGGGGAAGGCCGCCCCCCAGGTGTTGGAGCCCGGTACGTTCGGCGTGTCGGAGAGCCGGAAGACTTCGTGTTCGAGCGGCTCGAGCCGGCGGACGTCGTAGTAGACCGCCACCGACTCCTCGTCGCCGCTGCCGGGGGTGCCGATCCAGTCGTAGTGCGGGCCCAGGTCGGCCCAGACGGCCTCGAGCTGCTGGAACTGCCCCTCCTGGGTGCCCATGACATGCGGCGCGGTCTCCTTCAGCAGCGCCCGCATCACCGGACGCCGGTGGACCCAGCTGTTGCCGTCCTGGTCGACCGGGACCCGGAGGTTGAACGTCATGATCCTCAGCGGGGGCACGGGCTGCGGCTCCCGGGCCGGCGACGGGACCGCCCGGCGCGGCTCTGCCGCCCCGACCGCGGCGAACAGCGGGACCGCGACGGCCGCCGAGACCATCGCTCTCAGTCCCGCCCGCCGGGTGGGTCCAGCGCCTGTCATGTGTCCCCCCTCGCCTCGTGAGCCAGGATGAAGGTGTGCGGGTCTGCGCGAAAGAGGGGCGAGGTGCGGAAGTGATCACACACGACCGCGGCTCGGTGATCACACAAGACGGCGGTGAGCACCGAGTGACCAGGACGTGGACGGGGTGTTGACCTGCCGGAACGTACACGGATAGCTTCGCTCTACGGATTGTTTATTCCGGCATACGGAAACAGGAGGCGCAGGTATGGGCCAGGGCCAGCACGAGACGGTGGCGACGAGCCTCACGGGCGCCGTCAGCGACGAGATCAGCGCTTCCCTCGCCCCCGTCGACGCCGAACTCGCCCGCCGCTACCCCGGCGACCCCGGAACCCGCCAGCCCGTCCACACCGTCTACGTCCCCGCGGACACCTTCACCGCCGACACCGTCCGCTCCTGGGGCGACCGCGCCCTCGCAGCCCTCGACGAACACGCCCCCGACGCCGCCTCCTTCGCCGCCTGCCTCGGCCTGCCCGACCACCTCGCCGAACCCGTCCACACGCGCGTGCGGGCCAAACTCCACCGCGAGCCGGTGGAAGACCTGCGCATCGACTTCGAGGACGGCTACGGCCTGCGCTCCGATCCCGAGGAGGACGAGACCGCCGCCCGCGCCGCCCGGCTCGTCGCCGAGGCGTACGCGAAGGGCACGGCCGCCCCCTACATGGGCATCCGCATGAAGTGCATGGAGGCCGCCGTCCGCGCCCGCGGCATCCGCACCCTCGACATCTTCCTCACCGGCCTGCTGGCGGCCGGCGGCCTGCCCGAGGGCCTGGTGCTGACCCTGCCGAAGGTCACCTATCCCGAGCAGGTCACCGCCATGGTGCGGCTCCTGGAGGCCTTCGAGAAGGCCCACGCACTCCCGCCCGGCCGACTCGGCTTCGAGATCCAGATCGAGACCAGCCAGGCCATCCTCGCGACAGACGGCACCGCGACCGTCGCCCGCATGATCCAGGCCGCCCAGGGCCGCGCCACCGGCCTGCACTACGGCACCTTCGACTACAGCGCCTGCCTCGGCGTCTCCGCCGCCCACCAGGCCAGCGACCACCCGGCCGCCGACCACGCCAAAGCGGTCATGCAGGTCGCCGCGGCCGGCACCGGCGTACGCGTCTCGGACGGCTCCACCAACGTCCTGCCCGTCGGCCCCACCGGCAAGGTCCACGACGCCTGGCGGCTGCACTACGGCCTCACCCGCCGCGCCCTGGCCCGCGCCTACTACCAGGGGTGGGACATGCACCCCGCCCACATCCCCACCCGCTACGCCGCCGTCTACGCCTTCTACCGCGAGGGCTTCGCCCAGGCCGCCGAACGCCTCGCCCGGTACGCGAACCGGGCCGGCGGCGACGTGCTGGACGAACCGGCCACCGCCAAGGCCCTCGGCGGCTACCTGCTGCGCGGCCTGGACTGCGGCGCCCTCGACCTCGCCGAGGTGACCGACGCGACCGGGCTGTCCCGGGCGGCCCTGGAGGGCTTCGCCGCCCCTCGACGGGGCGAACTGACGGCTTCGGCACCCTGACCGCGACCCGGCCGGGCACTCGGGGGCTACCGCTCGGGCACCCTCTACGGGCGCGTGATGATCTCCATCCCGTGCCCGGCCGGATCCAGGGTCACTGAGGCAAGGTCGGCCACACACGCCGTGGGGTCCCCGGGCACGCCGGCGACGGCGCGGGTGAACCACTGCGAACCGGCGCCGGTCAGCCTCTACGACGCCCGCAGATGCTCCAGCCCGGAGCACGTCACCCGCCGCTCCTCCGCGAGCAGGCGCGTGCCGCGCTCGCAGAGCGCCGCGTCCGACCGCGCGCGGGCCACGAACTCCTCCGGCGTCGTCCCGAAGAGCCGTCGCAACGCCGGTGACGCGCCCAGCAGTTCGGTGATGAGCGGACGCTGGCCGGGGTGACTGCGCGGAAAGCCGAGGCCGTTGTGCAGGACGCCGTGGCGATTGACGTACGAGAACACCTCGTCCAGCGTCTCGCCGCTCTCCAGCTCGACCCTGAACCGGGGCGCGGGCAGGACGACCCGGTCGTAGTTCGGCTCGGTCGCGTCGACCGCGGCGAGTTGCTCGTCGTCCAGCCAGATCACGAACAACTCCCGTGCCGCACCCGGGGAGGCGACGGGAGAGGCGGACATGTACCCCAGACGGCTGACGTGCGCAGAGACACCCACCTCGACACCGCGCACCCGGGTCCGCACCATCGGGATCGGCGAGGTGATCCCCAACACCGCCATCTTGTGCCGCAGTTGCCCCGGAGAGGCGTTGGAGCCGACGGCCAGGACCGGGCTGCGGCCAGGATGCCTGAGGCGGTCCAGGGGCAGCAGCAGATCACCGGCGAGCAGACCCGACTCGGCCGGCCACACACCCGGGTAGCCGAGCGGATGGTCGCACGGCGCACGACCCAGCCCCAGCGCCTCCAGCGAGCGGTGTTCCCGGCATTCGTCCATCCGTGCCCAGTCTGCCTCAGTCCGCGGGCGGAAGCTCACCCGAACCGCGCGTGATCAGCCGGGTGGGCAGCTCGATGCGCTCCGGCACGACGAGCGTGCCCTCCAACTGCCGGAACAACCGCTCCGCGGCGGTCCGGCCGAGCGCCGCCGCGTCCTGCGCGACGACCGTCACCCCCGGCTCCAGCAGATCGGCCAGCTCCAGATCGTCGAAGGCCACCAACGCCACCCGGCGGGCCCGCTCCGCGAGAACCCGGATCACGGTGACCGTCACCCGGTTGTTCCCCGAGAAGACCGCCGTGACCGGCTCCGGACCCGACAGCATCTCCTCGGCCGCCCGGCGCACCCGCTCCGGATCGGTGGTGCCCAGCGAGACCCAGGCGTCCGCGACCTCTATCCCCGCGTCCTCCATCGCCGTCCGGTAGCCTCGCAGCCGCTCCGCGGCGGTGTGGATACGCGGCATGTCGCCGATGAAACCGATCCGCCGGTGCCCGTGCGCGATGAGATGGGCCACGCCCTCGCGGGCCCCGCCGAAGTTGTCCGACAGCACACAGTCGGCGTCCATGTGCCCCGCCGGCCGGTCCACGAACACCGTCGCCACGCCCGCCTTGACCTCCGGCTCCAGATACCGGTGGTCGTCACCGGCCGGGATCACCACGAGCCCGTCCACCCGCCGCGCGCACAGCGCCAGCGCCAGCTCCTGCTCCCGGTCCGGGTCCTCGGCGCTGGAACCGTTGATCAGCAGCGCCCCGTGGGCCCGGGCCACCTCCTCCACCGCCCGGCTGAGCGGGCCGTAGAACGGGTCCGCCAGATCCTCCAGGACCAGACCGATGCTCGCGGTACGCCCCTTGCGCAGCACCCGCGCGCTGTCGTTGCGGCGGAACCCCAGCGCGTCGATGGCCTCCTGGACCCGGCGCTCGGTCTCGGGGGTGACCCCCGGCTCGCCGTTGACCACCCGGGAGACCGTCTTGAGGCCGACGCCGGCGCGTGCCGCGACATCCTTCATCGTGGGACGGTTGCCGTAACGGCTGTCGGGGCGGCGCGGCGTCTCGGGCACGATGCGGAGTCCTGTTCCTGTCGTCCACGGGACGACCGCCCGGAGGCGGCGGCCGGGAGACGGTGCCGACGGGGTGGACGGGTCCCTGGGTGCGTATGAGGATGTGGCGTCGAGCATAGAGCCTGGACAACGTTGTCAGATGCGGGAGAGACTGTCCAGCGACAAACTCCGGCCCACGTCCCCCACCACAGGCCGGCCGGCCCCTTTTCCAAGGCTGACGGGGAGAACCGAGACTTTGATGCAGACCGACCTCGTGGCCGCGCTCGACATGGGCGGCACCAAGATCGCCGGAGCCCTGGTGGACGGCGACGGCACGATCCTGGTCCGCGCACAGCGGCCCACGCCCGCGCAGGAGGACGGCGACACCGTGATGGCGGCCGTCGAGGAGGTGCTCAAGGCACTGACCGCTTCCCCGCTGTGGCCCCGCGTGTACGCCGTCGGCATCGGCAGCGCCGGCCCGGTGGACGCCTCCGCCGGCACGGTCAGCCCGGTGAACGTGCCCGGCTGGCGCGACTACCCGCTCGTCGACCGCGTCCGGGCCGCGACCGGCAACCTCCCCGTCGAGCTGATCGGCGACGGCGTGGCCATCACGGCGGCCGAGCACTGGCAGGGCGCCGCCCGCGGCCACGACAACGCCCTGTGCATGGTGGTCTCCACCGGAGTGGGCGGAGGCCTGGTCCTCGGCGGGCGCCTGCACCCGGGCCCCACCGGCAACGCCGGTCACATCGGCCACATCAGCGTCGACCTCGACGGCGATCCCTGCCCGTGCGGGGCGCGCGGCTGCGTGGAACGCATCGCCAGCGGGCCCAACATCGCCCGGCGCGCCCTGGAGAACGGCTGGCTTCCCGGCCCCGACGGCGACACCTCCGCGGCCGCCGTGGCCGCCGCCGCCCGCGCGGGCGACCCGGTGGCCGTCGCCTCCTTCGACCGCGCCGCCCAGGCCCTCGCCGCCGGCATCGCGGCCACCGCCACCCTCGTCGAGATCGACATCGCGGTGATCGGCGGAGGAGTGGGCAAGGCGGGCGACGTCCTCTTCACCCCGCTCCGCCGGGCCCTCGCCCGCTACGCCACGCTCTCCTTCGTCCAGCGCCTGCAAGTGGTCCCAGCCCAGATGGGTACGGACGCCGGACTCGTCGGGGCGGCCGCGGCGGCACTGGTGAAGGCGGGGGCGGGGGCCGGGGCGGTACGGGTGTGAGGCACGCGTGCGGCGACCGCGAGCGGTGCCCTGCCCTGAGGGCACTGCGCGGCTCTGGGCGCACCGCTCTCCCGCGAGCGCACCGCTCGGTCCTGTGCTCGGCGCTCCGTCCTGTGCTCGGCGCTCAGCCGGGGGCCGCTGGGCGCGGGGCGGTGAGAGCGGGGCTCCGGACTGCGAGCGGTGCTGAGCCCCCCGCCGCTGGGCGCCGGGCCCTCGGACTTTGGCGGTGCTGCTCTCCCGCGGCCTCTGACTCCAGCCTCGCAGGGCGTTCAGGCGGTCGGTGGGTCCGGTGGCGCAGATAGGGACCGGTGCGTCCTGTGGGTCCGGTGGGTTCGGTGGGTTCGGTGGGTTTGCTCGGTCCCGTGGGTCCGGGTCCTCCGGGCTCGGGGGCCCGGCGGGTCCGTTCGGAGCAGGGTATCGAGCCGGTCGGCCATCCGCTCCCCGGTTCGGGCGGTGGGTGTGGGCGGGGCGTGACCTCCGTGGCCTCCTGCCGTTGGAGTGGGCATGAAGAAGCGCAGCATGCTCGCCATCGCCTCCCTCGCCACCGGGTTCGTCGTCGCGGCCATCACCCCCTCCCACGGCCTCGGCGCCGACGACCTCGACGACCTGAACGTCCGTGACACCGTCGGCAGCCTCGACCACACCATCGCCAGCGAGAGCCTGGCGATCGACGACAACGCTCTGGGCCAGACCGACTGACGGCGGGCGCGGCACGCCGGACGCATCGGCCGTGGCGCGGGTGCCCCCTTTGCGGGAGCACCGGCGCCACGGCCTTCGTGCGCCCTCTTCGCGGAGGTGGTTTCCATGGCAGGGTGGAGCGGGCAAGCCACAGGGGGCCACCAGAAGAGGGGGAAATGTGACCGTCGTTTGGATCAACGGCGCGTTCGGTGCGGGCAAGACCACCACCGCACGGGAACTGATCGACCTGATCCCGAACAGCACGCTCTTCGACCCCGAGGTGATCGGCGGAGCGCTCCCGCACCTGCTGCCGCCCAAACGCCTGGCGGAGGTCGGCGACCACCAGGACCTCCGGATCTGGCGCCGGCTGGTGATCGACACCGCGGCCGCCCTTCTCTCCGAGGTCGGCGGCACCCTGGTCGTCCCCATGACCCTGCTGCGCCAGGAGTACCGCGACGAGATCTTCGGCGCTCTCGCCGCCCGCCGGATACCGGTCCACCACGTGCTCCTCGCCCCGGCGGAAACGATCCTGCGCGGGCGCATAGCCGACCGCGAGGTCCCGCCCGACCTCCCCGACGGCGAGATCCGCGTCCGCCAGTGGTCCTACGACCACATCGAGCCCTACCGCGCCGCCCTCGCCTCCTGGCTCACGGCAGACGCCCACCTCGTCGACACCAGCCACCTCACCCCGTACGAGACCGCCGTCCGCATAGCCGACGCGGTCGGCACCGGCGCCGTGCCCGCCTGCGACATCGTCCAGACCCCCGAACCCACCGGCGAGACCCTCGCCTCCGGAGTGCTGCTCTTCGACGAGCACGACCGGGTGCTGCTCGTCGATCCGACCTACAAACCGGGCTGGGAATTCCCCGGCGGGGTCGTGGAACCCGGCGAGGCACCCGCCCGCGCCGGGATGCGCGAGGTTGAGGAGGAGACCGGCGTCCACCTGGAAGACGTACCCCGGCTGCTCGTCGTCGACTGGGAACGGCCCGCACCCCCCGCCTACGGCGGACTGCGCCTCCTCTTCGACGGCGGCCGGCTCGACACGGCGGCCGCCGAGGGACTGCTGCTGCCCGGCCCCGAACTGCGCGGCTGGCGCTTCGTCACCGAGGCGGAGGCCGCCGATCTTCTGCCACCGGTCCGCTACGAGCGGCTGCGCTGGGCGCTGAGGGCGCGGGAGCGCGGCGCCGCCCTGTACCTGGAGGCCGGGGTTCCGGTCGGCTGAGCGCACCTCAGCCGAGCGCACGGCGCACGTCCCGCGCCGGGAACGGAGTCGAGCGGCTCTCCTCCACCAGCCGGCGCTGGAACTCCTCCATCACGACGGCGACCGGGGCGTGGCGGCGCAGCAGCGCGGCCGCGCCCCGGGGGATCCCCTCCGGCCCCCGGCCCTGCGCGCAGGCGCGCACGAAGGCCTCGCGTTCCTCGCCGACATACCCGTACAGATCGGTGACCAGCCATTTCACCAGGTAGCAGTGGGTGTAGGCGTGGTCGTAGTCCTGGTGTACGGCGAGGAAGTCCCGTTCCCCGGGGCCGAGCCGGAACCGGGTGGAGACGGCGAGTCCATGGTCGGTGAGGTAGAGCCGCCGCCCGTCCGTGAGGAGGTTGCGGAAGTGCGCGTCGAAGTGGAGCAGCCGGCGCTCCCGGAGGAACGTGGTGAGAGCCGACAACTCCCGGGCCACCAGCGCGCACGCCGCGTCCGCCGCCGCGTCCGACGTGCGCAGCCGTGCGCCCAGCCAGTCGTGGAGGGTGTCCGGGACGTACTCCAGGAACAGGGTGAGGGCCGCCGTCGCCGTCCGCAGCCCCTCCAGCCGTTCTCGCACTCCCCGGCCGCCACCCCAGTAGGCCACCGTCCGCTCCACATCGGCCAGTTCGGGCGGCAGCGGGCGCGGCGCGTCGGGCAGCACCCGCCAGTGGTGCAGCAGCGGGAATCCGGCGAACCGCCCGGACAGCGCCCACCGGGTCGTCATCAGCTGAACGGCCAGCTCACGCCACCCGCCGAAGCCCGGGCTGCCGATGCCGTAGTGGCACGCGGGCGGCAACCCGAACGGATCGGCCGTCGACTGCCGCCGTCCCGGCCGCAGTTCGGCGTCGGACAGCCGGATCCGCTTCACGAACACGGTCCGCGCGCCCACCTCGACCCGCAGGACCTGGCCGCCGATCCCCGTCCCGAGCGGCACCCCGCCGGCCAGCAGAGCGGTGATCTCACCGTCGTCCAGCCGGTCCAGGGACGCGGCGACGGCATGGTGGGCGGCGATCCGGCCGGTCAGCACGGCCCCATCCTCCGTCAGTGCGGCGGCACTTGTCCGCTCATCCGGCCGCGTAGTTCCGCAGGAACAGTGCTTCCGCCACGGACAGCCGCTCCAACTCCTCGGGCGACACGCTCTCGTTGACCGCGTGGATCTGGGCCTCCGGCTCGCTCAGCCCGATCAGGAGGATCTCCGCGGCCGGGTACAGGGCCGCGAGGGTGTTGCACAGCGGGATGGAGCCGCCCTGGCCGGCGTACTGCATCTCCTGGCCCGGGTAGGCGACGGCCATCGCGTCGGCCATCGCCGCGTACGCCGGGCTGGTGGTGTCGGCGCTGAACGGCTGGCCCTGGCCGATCTGCTCGGTGCTCACCCGCGCTCCCCACGGCGTGTGCGCCTCCAGGTGCGCCTGCAGCAGCTTCGTCGCCTCGGCCGCGTCGACGCCCGGCGGCACCCGCAGGCTGATCAGCGCGCGGGCGCTCGCCTGCACGGACGGGGTGGCGCCGACCACCGGCGGGCAGTCGATGCCGAGGACGGTGACGGCCGGCCGGGCCCAGATGCGGTCCGCGACCGTGCCGGAGCCGATCAGCCCGACGCCTTCCAGCACCTTGGCGTCCCGGCGGAACTGCTCCTCCTCGTACTGCAGTCCCGGCCAGCGCGCGTCACCGGTCAGCCCGTCGACCGTGGTCGAGCCGTCCTCGGCCCGCAGCGAGTCCAGTACGCGGATCAGGGCGCCCAGCGCGTCGGGGGCCGCGCCGCCGAACTGGCCCGAGTGCAGGTTCCCCTCGAGTGTGTCGATCTTCACGCGCAGCATCGTCATCCCGCGCAGGGTGGAGGTGGCCGTGGGCAGGCCGACCCGGAAGTTGCCCGAGTCGCCGATCACGACAGCGTCGGCGGCCAGCAGCTCCGGGTGCTGCTCGGCGTACCGCTCCAGACCGCCGGTGCCCTGCTCCTCCGAGCCCTCCACGATCACCTTCACGTGCACCGGGACCCCGCCGTTCGCCTTCAGGGCGCGCAGCGCGAGCAGGTGCATGACGAGGCCGCCCTTGCAGTCGGCGGCACCGCGGCCGTACCAGCGGCCCTCGCGCTCGGTCAGATCGAACGGCGGAGTGGTCCAGCCCGCCTCGTCCAACGGCGGCTGCACGTCGTAGTGCGCGTAGAGCAGCACCGTCCGCGCGCCCTCGGGGCCCGCCAGCCGGCCGTACACCGACTGGGTGCCGTCCGGCGTGTCGAGCACGGCCACGTCCTTGAAGCCCTCGGCCTCCAGCGCGGCCGTGATCCAGCTCGCGGCTGCCTCGCTCTCGCTGCGCGGGAACTGGTCGAAGTCCGCCACCGACTTGAAGGCCACCAGCTCGGTGAGCTCCGCCTTCGCCCTGGGCATCAGCGAGGCGACGGTCTCGGCGACCGGATTCGACGACATGGGCACGCTCCTTGTGGGTGCGACGTTGTAGAGAGTGGCACTGGTCCGTTCGGGGACCGTGCGAGCGTACGCGCTGCCGGGATGGGGTCGCGCACCTCGCCGATCCTTCCACAGCGGACTGTCATCGGGCCGCGACGATCTCCGCCGTAGGATGCGGGGGACAGGTGCGGCAGGCGGCTTGATCGGGAGCAGTAGACCATCGTGAGCAGCGAGAACTCTTCGGCGGACGACGTGCGGCAGGTGTGGGACGTCGTCGTGGTGGGCGCGGGACCCGCGGGGGCTTCCGCCGCGTACGCGGCGGCGGTCACGGGACGGCGTGTCCTGTTGCTGGAGAAGGCGGAGCTGCCCCGCTACAAGACGTGCGGCGGCGGCATCATCGGCCCTTCGCGGGACGCGCTGCCACCCGGTTTCGACCTGCCCTTCCGGGACCGGGTGCACGCGGTGACCTTCTCCAACAACGGGCGCTTCACCCGTACGCGCCGCTCGCGGCAGATGCTGTTCGGGCTGATCAACCGGCCCGAGTTCGATCAGCAGCTGGTCGAGCACGCCCAGAAGGCGGGCGCCGAACTGCGGACGGGCGTCACGGTCAGCCGCGTCGAGCAGCACGGCTCGGCGGTCCCGGACCGACGCACGGTCGCGGTCGTCCTCCAGGGCGGCGAGACCGTGCTGGCACGCGCGGTGGTGGGCGCGGACGGCAGCGCCAGCCGCATAGGGGCGCACGTCGGGGTGAAACTCGACCAGGTGGACCTCGGCCTGGAGGCGGAGATCCCGGTGCCCGACACGGTCGCCGACGACTGGCGGGGCCGCGTCCTCATCGACTGGGGACCGATGCCCGGCAGCTACGGCTGGGTGTTCCCCAAGGACGACACGCTGACGGTCGGTGTGATCTCGGCGCGCGGCGAGGGCGCCGCCACCAAGCGGTATCTCGAGGACTTCATCGGACGCCTCGGTCTGGCCGGCTTCGAGCCGAGCATCTCCTCCGGCCACCTCACGCGCTGCCGCGCCGACGACTCGCCGCTCTCCCGGGGGCGGGTGCTGGTCTGCGGGGACGCGGCCGGCCTGCTGGAGCCGTGGACCCGTGAGGGCATCTCCTTCGCCCTGCGCTCGGGCCGTCTCGCGGGTGAGTGGGCGGTGCGCATCGCGGAGGCGCACGACGCGGTGGACACCCGCCGTCAGGCCCTGAACTACGCGTTCGCGATCAAGGCGGGCCTCGGGGTGGAGATGGCGGTCGGCAAGCGCATGCTGGCGGCCTTCGAGCGCCGCCCCGGCCTCTTCCACGCGGCCCTCACCGGCTTCCGCCCCGCCTGGCGGGCCTTCGCCGACATCACCCGGGGCCGTACGACCCTCGGTGAGCTGGTCCGTTCGCATCCGATGGCGCAGCGCGCGCTGACCCTGATGGACCGCAGGCAGGAGCCTGCCACGCCGCCGGCCGAGGAGCCCGAGGAGGCCTGAGCCGGGGGCACGCGGGTGGTCAGCCCTTGACCGGGTGGTCAGCCCTCGACCGTGATCCGGAACACCGGGTGGTCGGGGGCCGCCGCCGTGATCTCCTCGTCGGTGGACTTCGCCGTGACCCCGTTGAAGTACTGGTTGACCTCCCAGCCCCACTTCTCCAGATAGGTCCGCAGGATCGCGGGCTTCTCCTCGTCGGGGACCTCCACCGCGGTGAACGTGCGCACCTTGCGCCCCACCCGCAGCTCCCCGCCGCCGGCCGCCCGCATGTTGCGCACCCACTGGGAGTGCCCGCGCGCCGAGACCAGGTACTGCGCACCCTCGAACGTGTGCGGGTTGACGGGGATGCGCTGCATCTGCCCGCTCTTGCGGCCCCGCACGGACATCTCCGCCGAGCCCATCAGGCTCAGCCCGTGCCGGGCCAGCCAGCCGACGACACTGTTGAAGCGGACGTTGATCGGGCTGCCCTTGAGGTAGTACGGCTGCGACGACATCGGTGACCCCAGTCGGTTTGAGAGAGCGGTGCTCTCGCTTGCTTCGAGTATGCCGGAGGGGGGCGCTCCACTGCAAGAGCACTGCTCTCGAAATTTTGCGCCGCTCTCGAATGTGTGCACTGATCTGGCGGCGTGGGAGACTGAGGGCATGAGCAGCAACGCCGCCCAGGGGGCCCGCGCCCGCGCCCGGATCGAAGTCACCGCCGCCATCAAGGAGGAGGCGCGCAGACAGCTGGCCGCCGAGGGCGCCGCCAAGCTGTCGCTGCGGGCGGTGGCGCGTGAGCTGGGCATGGTCTCCTCCGCGCTGTACCGGTACTTCCCGAGCCGTGACGACCTGCTCACCGCACTCATCATCGACGCGTACGACTCCCTCGGCGAGCGTGCGGAGGCCGCGCACGCGGCTGTCGCCGGGGCGGATCCGGTACAGCGCTGGGTGGCGGTGTGCGAGGCGGTGCGCGGCTGGGCGCAGGCGCATCCGCACGAGTACGCGCTGATCTACGGCACGCCCGTCCCCGGTTACAGCGCGCCCCAGGCGACGGTGCCGGCCGCGTCCCGGGTCGGCCTCCTCCTCATCGGCATCGTCCGGGACGCGCACCGGTCGCAGGTCCTGGAGGTCCCGCTCCTCACCGACGAACTCGTTCCGGAGGCCGTGCGCATGGCGGGCGACTTCGCCCACGACCTGCCCCCGGGAGCGGTCGCGGCGCTGGTCGCGGCATGGGCGCAGCTGTTCGGACTGGTCAGCTTCGAGCTGTTCGGCCAGTTCAACCGGATGGTGGAGGAGCGCGAGCCGTTCTTCCGGCACGCGGTGACCCGGCTGGCCCAGGGGGTGGGCCTGCGCCAGGTGTGCTGATCCGCCGCGGCGGCCTGGATCCACGGCCGCAGGGTGAGCCGCGCGGGCAACGGGGAGGCGGCACGCGGTCCGCCGAGCGGGTCGCGCGCGCCGGGGACCGGCAGCGGCCGTACTTCCAGGGGAGTACGGCTGATCACCTCGCCCGGCGGACGTCGGCCCCGGCTCCGGACGTCTAGCGTGGCCGCCATGGACGCAGAGCAGGAGCGCGGGGGCGGCGCGCCGGGGCGGTGGCGGCGGTTCGGGCGGCTCGGGCCGCCCCCGTGGCCGCAGGAAGGCGCACAAGGCGACGGTGACGGCGACGGCGACGATCGTCGGCCGTGGCGGTCCACGCTGCTGCTGACCGTCTTCGTCCTCGCCGGTTCGGTCTTCGCCGCCCATGTGCAGCAGGGCGAGCGCGCCGGGCTGGACCTCTTCGCCCGGGTCCTGCTGCTCGCCGCCTGCGCACTCCTGCTGTGGCGGCGACGGCATCCGGTGGCCGTCGTGTTCGGCACGGCGGTCGTGGTCGCGCTCTACCTGGGGGCGGGTTATCCGTACGGCCCGGTGTTCTTCACGGTGGCCGTGGCCTGTTTCTCCGCCGTGGTCGCCGGGCACCGGCGCGCCGCGTGGACCGCGCTCGGGCTGCTGAGCGCCGTGCATCTGCTGGTCGCGTACTGGCTGTACCGGTGGCTGCCGCCGTCCGGGGACCGGTCGGCGTCCCTCGGGCAGGAGTTCGTGGTGACCGGCTGGGTCGTCGCGATCGTGGCGGTCGCGGAACTGGCACGGGCCCGGCGAGAGCAGTGGTCACGGGAGCGGGCCGAGCGCGCACAGGCCGCGCGGCGCCGAGCCGACGAGGAGCGGCTGCGGATCGCCCGCGAACTGCACGACGTCCTCGCGCACAGCCTGTCCGTCATCAACGTCCAGGCGGGGGTCGGTCTCGCGCTCCTCGACGCCGACCCCGATCAGGCACGTACCGCGCTCACCACCATCAAGTCCGCCAGCAAGGAGGCGCTCGGCGAAGTGCGCCAGGTGCTCGATACGCTCCGGGCGCCGGGAGACGCGCCGCGCGCCCCGGCGCCCGGCCTGGACCGGCTCCCCGAGCTGGTCGAGCAGGCGGCACACACCGGGCTCACCGTCGAGGTGACGGGGGAGCCGCCCAGGCTGTCACCGGGCACCGATCTTGCCGCGTTCCGCATCCTGCAGGAGGCCCTCACCAACGTCGTGCGCCACTCCGGTTCACGGCACGCGCGCGTACGGCTCGACGAGGACGGTACGACGCTACGGCTGCGTATCGACGACGACGGGCCGGCGACCGGCGCGGACGCCGGCGGCGGCGGCAAGGGTCTCGCCGGGATGCGGGAGCGTGCCGCGGCGCTGGGTGGCACGATCGAGGCGGGGCCGCGCGCCGACGGCGGCTTCCGTGTGCTCGCCGTCCTGCCCGTGCAGCCGACGGCGGGCCCGACCACGGCGGAGGGTGGGGAGAGCCGGTGATCCGCGTACTGCTCGCCGACGACCAGTCCCTGGTCCGGGCGGGGTTCCGGGCGCTGCTCGACGCGCAGCCGGACATCGAGGTGTGCGCCGAGGCGGCCGACGGCGGGGAGGCCGTGCGCGCGGTCGGTGAACTGCGCCCGGACGTGGTCCTGATGGACATCCGCATGCCCCGGCTGGACGGCCTCGCCGCCACCCGCCGCATCACCGGGGACGAGGCGCTCGCCGGGGTGAGGGTGGTCATGCTGACCACGTTCGAACTCGACGAGTACGTCTTCGAGGCGATCCGCTCGGGGGCCTCGGGCTTCCTGGTCAAGGACACCGAACCCGAGGAACTCCTGCGTGCCGTAAGGGCGGTGGTGGCCGGTGACGCGCTCCTCTCGCCCGGTGTGACGCGCCGGCTCATCGCCGAGTTCGCCGCCCGCTCCAAGGAGCCCGCCGCGGCGGAGGAACTGGGCCGGCTCACGGAACGCGAGCGGGAGGTGATGGCGCTGGTCGGCATCGGCCTGTCCAACGAGGAGATCGCCCGCCGCCTGGTCGTCAGCCCCCTCACCGCCAAGACCCACGTCAGCCGCACCATGGTGAAACTGGGTGTCCGGGACCGCGCGCAACTGGTCGTGCTGGCCTACGAGTCGGGCCTGGTGCGACCCGGCTGGCTGGGCTGAGCCGCCCGGGGGAAGCGCCACAGCACGCTCACCAGACGGACCACGAACACCGCGGCGGCCGGCACCAGCGCCACGCGCGGCAACAACCGGTCGACGGCGTCCGGCAGTTCGAACACCAGCACCGGACCGGCGATCGCGCCGAAGACGACCGCCGCCGCGAACGCGGCGCTGAACGAGGCGTATCCGATCTCCACGGTGATCGCGTCCCGCTCGGCCCGATTCCGCCGTCCCCCATAACCGCTCATCCCGCGATTCTCACCGCCGAGCGCCCGGCAGGGCAACCACCCCCGCCGGGCGCACAGGGGAAGGGAATCGCTCAGTCACCGACCGGTACGCGGTCCGGCCGCGCGGTGTTCGGCGTGGAGCCCGCGACGACGACCGAGCCGCGGGCGCGGCGAGGGCGCAGGCCGGGAAGGGTGATGAGCAGGCCCGCGGCGGCGATCGCCGTCACCACCGTGAGGCCGGGGCGGTAGCTGTCCAGGACGGCCTGCGGGGTCGGGTCCGCCGGGGCGCCCGCGGTCACCACCGCCGTCACCACGGCCAGGAAGACCGCGCCGCCGACCTGCACGGAGGTGTTGAGCAGACCGGACACCATGCCCTGTTCATGGTCCGCCACACCGTTGGTCGCCTGGATGTTGAGCGAGGGGAAGACCAGCGCGCAGGCCGCGCCGATCAGCAGCATGGTCGGCAGGATCACCGCCGCGTACGCCGGGTCGAGGTCGACGCGCAGGAACAGCGCGTACCCGGCGACCATCAGGGCGAAGCCGGTCGCGATCAGCCGGGGTGTGCCGAACCGGTCCACGATCGCGCCGACCCTGGTCGAGGACACGGCCACCAGCGCACCCGCCGGCAGGAACGCGAGCGCCGTGTGCAGCGCCGACCAGCCGAGCAGCGACTGCAGGTAGAGCGTGGCCAGGAACTGGAAGCCCACGTACGAACCGAAGAAGGCCATCGCGCCGAGCTGGGCGCGGATCTGGTTGCCCGAGCGCAGGACACCGAGCCGGATGAGCGGCCCGGCGGAGCGCTGCTCGACCCGCACGAACACCGTCAGCAGAACCGCAACCGCGAGGAACGAGAGCAGTGTTCGCGCCGATGTCCAGCCCGCCGCCGGTGCCTGGACGACCGTGAACACCAGCAGCAGCATCGACAGGGTGCCGAGGACGGCACCGGGGACGTCGTAGCCGTTGTGCTCCCGTTCACGCTCGCTGCGCGGCAGCAGCCGCATCCCCGTGAACAGCGCGATCAGGGCGATCGGCGCGGGCAGCAGCATGGTCAGACGCCAACTGGCCTCCGTGAGCAGACCGGAGAGGACCAGCCCCATGGAGAAGCCGGTGGCGGCGCAGGTGGTGTAGAGGGAAAGGGCCCGGTTGCGCAGCGGCCCCTCCGGGAACGTGGTCGTGATGATCGACAGGCCCGCCGGCGCGGTGAACGCCGCGCTCAGGCCCTTGATGAATCGGCTGGCGATCAACAGCGGGCCCGAGTCGACGAGCCCGCCCAGCAGCGAGGCGAGCGCGAAGACACCGAGGGCGCCCAGGAAGACCTGGCGCCGGCCCAGCAGGTCGGCGGTCCTGCCGCCCAGGAGCAGCAGTCCGCCGTAGCCGAGGATGTAGCCACTGACGACCCATTGCAGCGTCGAGGTGGAGAGACCCAGGTCGGAGCCTATGGACGGCAGGGCGACGCCGACCATCGACACATCGAGCGCGTCCAGGAACATCGCGGCGCACAGCACGAGCAGCGTGCCCCACAACCGGGAGGTCCAGCGTCCCTCGGGCATGCCGGGGACGGGTGAGGTGAGCGGAGAGGTCATGCCACGACAGTACATGCGCATGCATCGAATGCAAACGCATTTAATTCCTGTGCAACAAAATCGTTTCTCTGCTACGGTGCGGGCCATGGCAGCGAAGAACGGCGAGGCGGACAGAGCCGAGCGGGCGCTGGTCGAGCAGTGGCGGGACATGCTCGCCCTGCATGCCCGGACCCAGTGCGAACTCGACCGGGTGCTGCACCGGCACGGTCTGTGCGCCAGTGACTTCGAAGTCCTGGACGTCCTCGCCGAGTCGGCCGGGGAGACGGCGTGCAGCTACCGCGTCCAGGAGATCGCCGAGCGCGTCCACCTCACCCAGAGCGCGCTGTCCCGGCTGATCGCACGGCTGGAGAGGGACGGCCTGGTGGAACGCCGTCTGTGCGCCGAGGACCGCAGAGGCGTCCGGGTCGCGCTCACGGGGAAGGGGCGGGCGCTGCACGGCGACCTCCTGCCCGCTCAGCGAGCAGTGCTCACCCGCATGTTGACGCGGTCGGACACGCCCTAGCTGTCCAGTACCGACAGTTGGTGACGTCAGGTAGCCCGGCGGGTGGCGAAGCCGGTCAGAGCGGCCAGTGCGGCGAGGGCGGCCACGCTGGTCAGCGCGACGGACAGGGTGAGCCACTCGGCCAGGAAACCGATGGCGGGCGGGCCGAGGAGCATGCCGCCGTAGCCGAGGGTGGAGGCGGTGGCCACCCCACTCGGTCCCGCCAGGGCGCCCGCGCGTTCGACGGCCACGGGAAAGAGGTTGGCCAGACCGAGTCCCGCGATCAGATAGCCCAGCAGGGCCGCCCAGAGTGTGGGGGCGAGCGCGCCCAGCAGCATCCCGGCCGCCGCGAGGGAGCCGCCGGCCACCACGGTACGGGTGTGGCCGAGCCGTTCGAGGAGTGTGGTGCCGGTCAGCCGGCCGAGGGTCATGGCCAGCGCGAAACACGAGTACCCGATCGCGGCGGCTCCGGCGGAGCCGCCCAGGTCCTGCCGCAGATGCAGCGCGCCCCAGTCGGCCAGGGCGCCTTCGCCGTATGCCGTGCACAGGGCGATCAGACCGAAGACGAGGACGGGCCGGCGGGTGCGGGGGGCTGTCGCGGACGAGCGGGAGGGCAGGCGTGGCCCCGGCGGCAGGGGCGCGCTCGCCGCTGTCCGGCCGGAGGGCGGTGACAGCGTTGTCGGGGTGGTCGGCTCCGGCGTGGCGCGTGGCATCCGCGCCGCGTCGGAGGGGCCCGCCGGTGCGCACGGGCCACCGTGGGTGTCCCGGGCACGCACCTGCTGGGGAAGCCCCGGCGAGGCGGGCTCGGCGGTGATCGCGGTCGACGGCCCCGCGGCCGGTGCCTGGCGCAGCAGCGCCGGTCCGGCGACGGCCGTCACGGCGAGGCCGATGAGCCCCAGGCCGACCAGGTGGAGGGTGGGCGTCAGCGCCCCGGCGACGAGCGCGCCGAGCCCCGCCCCCACCATGCCGCCCAGGCTGAACGCGGCGTGGAAGGTGGGCATGATCGGCCTGCGCAGGGCCGCCACCAGGTCGACGGCTGCGCTGTTGAAGGCGACGTTGATGCCCCCGTACGCGCTGCCGAACACGAGGAGGGCGAGGCCGAGGGTGACGGCTGAGTGGGTGAGCGGGGGCAGCATCACGCCGAGGCAGAGCAGGACGGCGTACACGACCGTGACGGGATGGCTTCCGTAGCGGCGGCACAGGCGCCCGGTCGGGGTCATGGTGACGACCGCCCCGGCGGATACGCCGAGCAGGGCCAGGCCGAGGGTGCCGGCGGTGGCGTCGGTCTGTTCCTTGATGGCGGGGATGCGCACGACCCAGCCTGCGAAGACGAAGCCGTCGAGGGCGAAGAAGGCGGTGAGGATGATCCGGAGACGGGTGAGGGTGTGGCCCGGCACGACACTGTGCGTTCGGGGTTTGTTTATTCGCGGCACAAACTCAGGCTAGGTGTGCGCCAGATTTCGGACAAGATGGCGATGTTCCCGGTGGCGGGGCCGGAACGGTGAAGACGCGCAGTTGAAGGGCGAGCGCGCTGGTGCAGCCGGCGAGTGCGGACAGTTCGGAGAGGGGGCGTTCGCCGAGGGTGGCGCGGGCGGCCGCGTACTCCTTCTCGTCGAGGGTGCGGGAGCGGACGGTGCGTGCCCGGGGCGGCTCTGGCCCGGGCAGGACCTCAACAGCCTCGGATTTCCACCCCGGTTCGACACCAGCCGCACCCTGGTGCGCGAGGCGCTGATGCTCCCGGAGCAGGAGGGCCTGGTCGAGACGAGGGCCCCCCGCCGGCCCCGAGGCGCCGCACCCTCCTGCCGGCGTGCCTGCGGCGCGGGCGCCGGGCGGGGCCCTCGGCCGACTCGGGGCGGCGCGTGACCCGTCCTTTGTAAAGTGGCCTCGCCAGTCCTTTTCAGGAGCCCCTGCAACCCGTGAGGTACACCCGAACCATGACGACCGAAACGTTTGAGTTCCAGGTAGAGGCCCGTCAGCTCCTCCAGTTGATGATCCACTCGGTCTACTCGAACAAGGACGTCTTCCTGCGCGAGCTCGTCTCCAACGCCTCCGACGCGCTGGACAAGCTGCGCCTCGCCAAGCTGCGGGACGACGCGCTCGACGCCGACGTGTCCGACCTGCACATCGAGATCGAGACCGACGCCGAGGCCCGTACGCTCACCGTGCGGGACAACGGGATCGGCATGTCGTACGACGAGGTCGGCCAACTCATCGGCACCATCGCCCACTCCGGTACCGCGCAGTTCGCCAGGGAACTGCGCGAGGCGCAGGACGCGGACAGTGCGGAGGGGCTCATCGGTCAGTTCGGCGTCGGCTTCTACTCAGGGTTCATGGTGGCCGACGAGATGACCCTCGTGACCCGGCACGCCGGAGAAAGTCACGGCACCCGCTGGTCCTCGCGCGGCGAGGGGACGTACACCCTCGAGACCGTCGAGGACGCGCCGCAGGGCACCTCGGTCACCCTGCACCTCAAGCCGGCCGACGACGAGGACAAGCTGCACGACTACACCTCCGCCTGGACGATCAAGGACATCGTCAAGCGCTACTCGGACTTCATCACCTGGCCGATCCGCACCGTCCCGCGCCCGGCCGAGGACGGCACCACGCCCGAGGCCGAGACGCTCAACTCGATGAAGGCGCTGTGGGCGCGCTCGCGCGAGGAGGTGTCCGACGACGAGTACCACGAGCTGTACAAGCACATCAGCCACGACTGGCGCGAGCCGCTGGAGACCATCAGGCTCCAGGCGGAGGGCACCTTCGAGTACCAGGCCCTGCTGTTCGTGCCCTCGCACGCCCCGCACGACCTCTACACCCAGGGCTACAAGCGCGGCGTGCAGCTCTACGTCAAGCGCGTCTTCATCATGGACGACTGCGAGGCGCTGCTGCCGCCCTATCTGCGCTTCGTCAAGGGCGTGGTCGACGCGGCGGACCTCTCGCTGAACGTCTCCCGCGAGATCCTCCAGCAGGACCGGCACATCCGGATGATGCAGCGCCGGCTGACCAAGAAGCTCCTGTCCACCGTCAAGGAGATGCGGGAGAACGCGCCGGAGCGGTACGCCACGTTCTGGCGGGAGTTCGGCTCCGTCCTCAAGGAGGGCCTGCTCAGCGACGCCGACAACCGTGAGACCCTGCTCGCCGCCGCGTCGTTCGCCAGCACGCACGCCGAGGACGGACTCACCACGCTCGCGGCCTACGTGGAGCGGATGAAGGACGGTCAGGAGGACATCTACTACCTGACCGGCGAGTCCCGCGAGAGTGTCGAGAACTCCCCGCACATGGAGGCGTTCCGCGCCAAGGGCATCGAGGTCCTGCTGCTCACCGACGCCGTCGACGAGGTCTGGGTCGACGTGGTGGGCGAGTTCGAGGGCAAGCGGTTCAAGTCCGTCGCCAAGGGCGAGGTCGACCTCGACGGCGACAGCGACGAACAGGCCGACGAGAAGCGGGAGAAGCAGGGCGAGGAGTACGCCGCCCTCCTCGGCTGGATGAAGGAGCAACTGGGCGACGACATCAAGGAGGTACGCCTGTCCGCGCGCCTCACCGTCTCCCCGTCCTGTCTCGTCTCCGACACCGGCGACCTCACCCCCGCGCTGGAGAACATGTACCGCGCGATGGGCCAGGAGGTGCCCAAGGCACAGCGGATCCTCGAACTCAACCCGGGGCACGAGCTGGTGCAGGGCCTGAACAAGGCCTACCAGGAGCGCGAGGACCGCTCCGAACTCGCCGGTACGGCCGAACTGCTGCACGGCCTCGCGGTGCTCGCCGAGGGCGGCCGCCCGACGGATCCCGGCCGGTTCGTGAAGCTCGTGGCGGAACGGCTGGAGCGCGCGCTCTAACGGTCGCCGGGCGATTCCGGGTGATTCCGGGCGGGGTGGCGGGGCGGCCCCGCCCGGAATCTTCACGGCCCGCACACCGAACCTTCTGATTGGTTGAGTCAATCAACTGGGCCTACGATGCTGGGCAGTTCGTGCTGGAACGCATCCCCCCACGGAGGCCCCCGCCATGTCCCCCACGCATCCCACGCCCGCCCGGGCGGGGGCCACCACACCCGCGAGGACGGGGGAGCCCACCGTCCGGCGGCCGGGTCTCGTCGTCGCGGTGCTGGCCTTCGGCGGGATCGTCGTCTCGCTCATGCAGACGCTGGTCATCCCGCTCGTCCCCGAACTGCCCGAGCTGCTCGACGCGTCGGCCTCGGACGCGACCTGGGCGGTCACCGCCACCCTGCTCGCCGCCGCCGTCGCCACCCCCGTCATGGGCCGGCTCGGCGACATGTACGGCAAGCGCCGCATGCTGCTGGCCGGCCTGCTCATGCTGGTCGCTGGTTCCGTCACGGCCGGCCTCGGCGACACCCTCGCCCCGATGATCGCCGGCCGGGCGCTGCAGGGCCTCGCCTCCGGAGTCGTCCCGCTCGGCATCAGCATCATGCGCGACGAACTCCCCACCGAGCGGCTCGCCCCGGCCACCGCACTGATGAGCGCCTCCCTCGGCGTCGGCGGCGCCCTCGGGCTGCCCGCCGCCGCCCTGATCGCCGACCACTTCGACTGGCACGCGCTGTTCTGGACCTCCGCCGCGCTGGGCGCGGTCGCCGCCGTGCTCGTCCCGCTGTGCGTGCCGGAGTCGCCGGTGCGGGCCGGCGGTCGCTTCGACGTCGTGGGCGCCCTCGGCATGGCGGCCGGGCTGATCTGTCTGCTGCTGGGCATCTCCAAGGGCGCCGACTGGGGCTGGGGCAGCGCCACCACGCTGGCCCTGTTCGGTACGGCGGCTGCCGTGCTCCTCCTGTGGGGCAGGTTAGAACTCAGGCTCCCGGAGCCCCTGGTGGACCTGCGGACCACCGCCCGCCGTCAGGTGCTGGTGACCAACCTGGCGTCCCTGGCCTTCGGCTTCTCCATGTTCGCGATGTCCCTGGTCCTTCCCCAGCTGCTCCAGTTGCCTGAGGCGACGGGCTACGGTCTGGGCAGGTCGCTGCTGACCGCCGGACTCGTCATGGCTCCCGCCGGCCTGGTCATGATGGCCACCGCGCCGCTGTCCGCGCTGGTCTGCGGGGCGCGCGGCCCCAAGGCGGCCGTGATGACCGGTGCGGTGATCGTGGCCGCGGGGTACGGGCTGGGCATCGTGCTGATGGACGCCGTGTGGCAGCTCGTGCTGGTCTCCTGCGTCGTCGGTGCCGGCATCGGCTTCGCCTACGGTGCCATGCCCGCGCTCGTCATGGGTGCGGTGGCCCCTTCGGAGACGGCCGCCGCGAACAGCCTCAACACGCTGATGCGGTCCATCGGCACCTCCACCGCGAGTGCCGTGGCCGGGGTGATCCTGGCCCGGATGACCACCCCGTTCGGAACCGTCGCCCTGCCGTCCGAGAACGGCTTCAAGGTGGTCATGGCCGTGGGGTCGGGGGCGGCGGTGCTGGCGCTGCTCATCGCCGCGTTCCTCCCCGGGCAGCGCCGCGCGGCGCGGAAGCCGGACGCGGTGACGGCGGAGACCGCCGTGCCGGACGAGCCGGCCGTCGGCGCGGCCGTCGCCGTTTCGCTGGCCCGTGCCGTCGCCGAGCTGGTCGCCACGGTGCCGGGCCTGGACGACGGCGAGCCGGGCGCCGGCGCGCACCCCGTGCGCGGACAGGTGAGGGGCGCGGAGGGCACACCGGTCGCCGGGGCGGCGCTGACCCTGATCTCGCTGGGCGGACGCCAACTGGGCCGCGCGGTCACCGCGGACGATGGCTCCTACACCCTCCAGGCGCCGGGGGAGGGGACGTACATGCTGGTCACCGTCGCCGACGGCCATCAACCGCAGGCGACGACCGTCGCGGCGGGGGCGGCGGCGGCAACGTACGACGTCCTCCTCGTCGGCAGCAGTGGGCTCGCCGGAGCGGTGCGCTCGGCCGAGAGCGGTGCTCCGGTCGCGGGGGCGGTCGTGATCGTCACCGATGTGCGCGGGGATGTGCTGGCCAGCGTGCGGACCGACGGCATGGGCGAGTTCGCGGTGGCGGATCTGGTGCCGGGACAGGTGACCGTCGCCGTCACCTCGCCCAAGCACCGGCCCTTGGCGCTGCCCGTGGAGATCGGCGCCACCGGGCTCACCCGGGTCGACCTGGCGCTGCGGTTCGGCGCACAGGTCCGGGGCACGATACGCGGCGCGGGCGCCCCGCTCGGCGACGCCCGGGTGACACTGGTGGACCCCGCCGGGAACGTCGTCGCCTCCACGACGACGGGCGGCGACGGCACGTACGCCTTCTGCGATCTGGACGGCGGCCCGTACACGGTGATCGCGACCGGCTACCCGGCCCGTGCGAGCGGGGTCAGCCTCGGCGGCGGGGACGTGGACGACCACGACATCGAACTCGCCCACGCGGGCGAGTAGCCCCCGCGCCGCCTCACGAGCGGACCGGCATCCGCCCCACTCGGGTGCCGGTCCTCCCCTCACCGCCGCCGCGAGCACCGCGCTGGCCGCGACCGCCCGGACCCCGGCCGTCGCCGTCGGCGGCGGCGCTCACGCGATGACCACCCGCACCGCCACCCTCGACCCCACGGCCCTGCCTGCGCGGCTCGCCCAGGCGTCGACGTGCCGCTGCTCCCGCAGCGGTCGCCCGGCCTCCCCGGCGGACAGCTCACGGCTGCCGATGCGGGGGGACCACCGAGGTGGACATCGGCACCCCACTCCACCGGGCCCCGACGGGCGTGAGCCGGGCGTACCCGGGCGCCGATCCGGCCGTAGTCGACCTGCGCCGTCAGCCTGCGGTGGGCCGGGAGGCGCCGGCCCGGACCGTGGAGCGGACCCTGCGCCTGGTCATCCGCGTCTGACCGCCTTGAGCACCACGAACTTCGGGTCCCCGGCCACCAGTCGGCAGTTCCCGAACAGCCGCTTCAGCGTCATGTGGTAGCCCAGATGCCGGTTGCCCACCACCCACAGCTCCCCGCCCGGCCGCAGCACCCGCCGGGCACCCGTGAACATCCGGCGGGCCGTCGCGTCGGTGGTCGCCTGGTGGGAGTGGAACGGCGGATTGTTCAGGACGACGTCCACACTGCCGTCCGGCACCCCGGTCAGCCCGTCCCCGACCCGGAACTCGGCATGCCCCGGCACCCCGTTGGCCTTGAAGGTCGCCTCCGCCGAGGCCACCGCCTGGAACGACTCGTCGGTGAACAGCACTTCCGTCCGCGGGTCGGCCAGCGCCACCGCCGTCCCCACGATCCCGTTCCCGCAGCCGAGGTCCACGACCCTGCCGGTGCCGTCCGTGCGCGGCAGGTGCTGCAGGAAGAACCGGGTGCCGATGTCCAGCCGGTCGGCGCAGAAGACTCCCGCGTGGTTGACGACCGGGCGGCCCGAGAGCGCTCCGAGGCCGCCGGGAAGGTCGTAGACGTACGGCCACGGGTTCGCGGGGCGGGACAGCGAGGCGTCGGGCGTGCAGAAGATCAGCCGCGCCTTCTGCTCGGCCAGCGAGGTCGTGGTCGGGCCGAGGATCCGCTCGAACAGCCTCAGGGTGGAGGTGTGGATCTCCTTGACCATGCCGGTGCCGATCACAACCGTGCCCGGGTGGACGGCGGGCGCGAGCCGCAGCAACTGGTCCTCCAGCAGCGCCAGGCTCTTCGGCACCCTGACCAGGAGCAGGTCGATCCGCTCGGGCACCGGGTCCTGGGTGGTGAGCAGCCGTACCGTGCCGGGCCCGGCACCGGCCCGCGCCAGGTTCGCCCGGGTGGCCTCCTGCCCCAGCCAGGAGTCGGTGATCTGCACCGGGTGGTGCGCCGCGAGCGCCGTGACGAGCGCGCCCCAGCGGTCGCCCAGCACCACGACCGTGCCGGTCAGGGGCACGTCCTGCTGCGCGAGATACCGCAGCAGATACGCGTCGGAGGCGTCCCAGGCACGCAGCCGGTCGCGCGGATCCTCGGGGAAGCGGGCCAGGGCGACCTCGCCCCACGGCGTCGTCATACGGTCGTTCATGGTGCCCCAAGGCTAGCCCAGCCGCAGCTCAGGCCCGGTGTCGGTGCGATGGGGGAGGATGGCCGCATGGACGGCGAGCTGTTTCCCCGGCAGCGGGCCCGGATCGCGCCCGGCGCGGTGCACGTGCCCGACTGGCTCGACGCGGACCGGCAGGCGGACCTCCTCGAAGCCTGCCGCGTCTGGGCGAGGCCCCCGGCCGGCCTGCGCACGGTCCGCACGCCCGGCGGCGGCACGATGACCGCCCGCCAGGTCTGTCTGGGCTGGCACTGGTACCCGTACGCCTACGCCCGCACGGTCGTCGACGGGGACGGTACACCGGTGAAGCCGTTCCCGGACTGGCTCGGCGAGCTGGGGCGGCGCGCGGTGGCCGACGCGCTGGGACCGCGGGCGGTGGCCGCGGCGCCGTACGACATCGCGCTGGTCAACTTCTACGACGGCGACGCCCGTATGGGGCTGCACCGGGACGCCGACGAACGCTCCGACGCGCCCGTGGTGTCCCTGAGCCTCGGCGACACCTGCGTGTTCCGCTTCGGCAACACCGAGACCCGCACCCGGCCCTGGACCGACGTGGAACTGCGCAGCGGCGACCTGTTCGTGTTCGGCGGGGCCTCCCGGCTCGCCTACCACGGGGTGCCGCGCGTCCTGCCGGGCACGGCACCGGCGGGACTGGGCCTGACGGGACGGCTGAACCTCACGCTCCGGGTGAGCGGCTTCCCGCGGACGCCCGGCACCGGCTGACGAACGGATCATGGGAGACTCCCCCTCATGAGCGGCGACGCGGACCCCCGGCCGGCGGGGGAAGGAACCACCTCGAGGGCGCGGTTGGACCGGGGGCGCGGTGCGCTCGGGCCCGCGTTGGAGCTCGTGCACACCGGCCGGGCGCCCACCCGCTCCGTGCTCACCGCGGAACTCGGCGTCACCCGCGCCACGGCCGGCGCCGTCGCCTCGGAGCTGGAGGCGCTCGGGCTGATCCGGGTCGACGCGCGGCCCGGTGCCGCCGCCGGCTCCCAGGGCCGGCCCTCGCACCGGCTCGAACTCGCCGAGGAGGGCCCGGTCGCCCTGGCCGCCCAGGTGCACGCCGACGGGTTCCGGGCCGCGCTGGTCGGCCTCGGCGGCCGGATCGTCGCCACCACCCCCAGCTGCGAGACCGTGGACGCCGACCCGGCGAAGGTGCTCGGCGCCGCCATGGACGCCGGTGCCGACCTGCTGCGGCGCACCGGCCGCCGGTGCGTGGGCGCCGGGCTCGCCGTGCCGTCGGCGGTCACCGAACCGGAGGGGCTGGCCCTCAACCCCCTGCACCTGGCCTGGCCGGTGGGGGCGCCGGTGCGGGAGGTCTTCGCCGAACGCGTCCGGGCCGCCGGGATCACCGGCCCCGCCTTCGTCGGCAACGACGTCAACCTCGCCGCCCTCGCCGAACACCGGCACGGCGCCGGCCGCGGCGCCCGCGACCTGCTGTGCGTGGCCACCGGGCACCGGGGCGTCGGCGGCGCGCTCGTCCTCGACGGGCGTCTGCACACGGGCAGTTCGGGACTCGCCCTGGAGGTCGGGCACCTCACCGTCAACCCCGAGGGCCGCCCCTGCCACTGCGGCGGCCGCGGCTGCCTCGACGTCGAGGCCGACCCGCTGGCCCTCCTGACGACCGCCGGCCGCGAGCCCGGACCCGAGGGCTCGCTGCTCCACCAGGCCAACGAGCTGATCCGCGAGGAGTACGGCGACCCGTTCGTCCGTGCGGCCGCCGAGGCCCTCATCGACCGGCTCGGCCTCGGACTCGCGGGCCTGGTGAACATCCTCAACCCGGACCGGATCATCCTCGGCGGACTGCACCGCACCCTGCTCGACGCCGACCCCGACCGGCTGCGCGCGGTCGTCGCCGACCGCAGCCTGTGGGGCCGCAGCGGCGGTGTCCCCATCCTCGCCTGCACCCTCGCCCACAACAGCCTGGTCGGAGCGGCCGAGCTGGCCTGGCAGCCGGTGCTCGACGACCCCCTCGGGGCGCTGAGCGCGGCCTGAACCACGCTCACTCCCACCCTCGCCGGCGAGGGTCCACGGCCCCCTTCGTACCCAGCCTGTCGGGCCCCCCGAGCTCGTAGAGCCCGCCGAGCCTGTCGGGCCCCCGAGCCCGCCGCCGAGCCTGTCGGGCCCCCGAGCCCGTCGGGCCCCTTCGTACCCAGCCCGCCGAGTTCGTCGGGCCCCTGAGCCGTCCGGGCCCCCGAGACCGCCGCCGAGCCGTCCGGGCCGCCGAGACGGCCGGGCCGCCGAGACGGCCGGGTCCCCGAGACGGCCGGGTCCCCGAGACGGCCGGGTCCCCGAGACGGCCGGGTCCCCGAGACGGCCGGGTCCCCGAGACGGCCGGGTCCCCGAGACGGCCGGGTCCCCGCGACCGCCGGGCCCTGCGAGCCCGTCGACCCGTCATCCGGCCGCTCCCGGCCCGCCGAACCGGCCCCCGAGCCCTCCGGGCCGGGACGGAGCTCTGCGTGGGGTGCCGCCACGGCGTCCTGCGCTGGGTCCCGGGACGAGGCTCTGTGCAGGGGAGGCCGCCGAGCCCCCGAGCCCCGAGCCCCGAGCCCTCCGGGCCCCCGGGCCCCCGGGCCCTCCGGGCCTCCGGGCCCCGGAGCCCGCCGAGCCCCCCGGAGCCCGCCGAGCCCCCCGAGCCCGCCGAGCCCCCCGAGCCCGCCGAGCCCTCCGGGCTCCCGAGCCCTGCGCGCCCCGTAGACCCGTCATCCGGCCGCACCGGGGCGGCCCGCCCGCTGACGTCGGAGATCAAAGGCCCGTCCCGCGGCGCGGCGCACCGCTCACCCGCCCGGCCCTCCGCCTCGGCGCGGTCCGCCCGGACGGGGGAGGTCACCGGGGCCGCGGGACGGCCGCATGAGCGCCGCGTCGAAGTAGGTTGACGGCATGAGCCACCAGACCACCGTGACTGTCCTCGGCACCGGCATCATGGGTGCCGCCATGGCCCGCAACCTCGTCCGCGCCGGACACCCCGTCCGCGCCTGGAACCGCACCCGCGCCAAGGCCGAGCCGCTGGCCGCCGACGGCGTCACCGTCACCGACACCCCCGCCGAGGCCGTCCGGGACGCGGACGTCGTCCTGACCATGCTCTACGACGGTCCCTCCGCCCTGGAGGTCCTGCGCGAGGCCGCTCCCGCCCTGCGCCCCGGCGCCGCCTGGGTGCAGTCCACCACCGCCGGCCTCACGGCCGTCGGCGACCTGGCCGCCTTCGCCCGGGAGCACGGGCTCGTCTTCTTCGACGCGCCGGTGCTGGGCACCCGCCAGCCCGCCGAGGCCGGGCAGCTGACGGTCCTCGCGGCCGGCCCGGCCGCGCACCGGGACACGGTCGCGCCCGTCTTCGACGCGGTCGGCGCGCGCACCGTCTGGACCGGCGAGGACGGCGGCGCGGGCAGCGCCACGCGGCTGAAGCTGGTCGCCAACAGCTGGGTCCTCGCCGCGACCGCCGCGACCGGCGAGGTGCTCGCCCTCGCTCAGGCGCTCGACGTCGACCCGGCGGCGTTCTTCGGGCTGATCGAGGGCGGCCCGCTGGACATGGGCTATCTGCGGGCCAAGGCCGGGATGATCCTCGACGGGCGGCTCACCCCGCCCCAGTTCGCCGTGGACACCGCGGCCAAGGACGCCCGGCTGATCGTCGAGGCCGGCCGCGCGGGCGGCGTCCGCCTCGACGTGGCGGCCGCGAGCGCGGAACGCCTGGAGCGGGCGGCCGCGCAGGGACACGCCGACGAGGACATGGCGGCGGCCTACTTCGCGAGCTTCGACGAGAAGCCGTCCGCCTGACGCGGCGCAGCACCTCGACCGCCACCGCGCCGGACGCCGCCGTCGCCGCCCGCCCCGCGCGAGGCGCGTGCGGCGCCCGCGCGCCGCGGCCCGGGCCGCCGTCAGGCCGCGGCGGCCCGGCGCGGCCTGGACACCAGCTCGCCGCCGCAGTTGGGGCAGACACCCCGCAGCGCCTCGCCGCACGGCCCGCAGAACGTGCACTCGTAGGAGCAGATCAGCGCCGGTCCGTCGGGCGGCAGAACAGCCGTCGCACAGCGCTCGCAGCGCTTACGCATCTCCAGGGCCATGACCGTGCACTCCTCGTCCGCGGGGTCTCTCCGTCACCGGCCATGCTCGCGGACCGTACGGCGACCGACAGCGCCCCGGCAGGACAGGAACCGACAAGATCAGGCCACCCGCCCGCCGCGTCCGGAGCAGTCCCGGGACCCGGCGTGTACTCCCCGGGAGGTACCCGCACTGCCGCCGCCCGCACGACGACCCGGGCCCCCTCCCGGCGGGATTCTCGAGGCATCGCAGCACCGAGGAAACCCCACCGCGGAAAGCACCGAGGAGATGACCCGAGATGTACACCCTGGCGAACTGGGACGGCGGCGGCCCCGGCCCCTGGATCCTGTTCCTCCCGCTGATCTGGGCGGCCGTCGTGGCCGGCGTCGTCACCCTGCTGCGCCGCACGGTGTGGCGCGGTCGGCGCGGCCCCTGGCGGCCGGTCGACCGGCCCACCGGCGACTCGCCCCTCGCCGTCCTCGGCCGGCGCTTCGCCTCCGGCGAGATCGACGAGGACGAGTACTGGCGCCGGCTGTCCGTCCTGGACGAGCAGTTCGGCCGGAAGGGCGGCGCGCTGTGACCACCGCGACCGCCCTCACGACGGCCGCCCGTGTCGCCGACGCCGTCAAGGTGTACGGCGTCGGCGACACCGCCGTACGGGCGCTGGACGGGGTGAGCGTGGCCTTCCCGGCCGGACGCTTCACCGCGATCATGGGCCCGTCGGGCTCGGGCAAGTCCACCCTGATGCACTGCGCGGCGGGCCTGGACACGCTCACCTCCGGCGCCGCCTGGATCGGCGACACCGAGCTGGGCGCCCTCGACGACCGCCGCCTCACCCTGCTGCGCCGTGACCGGGTCGGGTTCGTCTTCCAGTCGTTCAACCTGGTCCCCACCCTGACCGTCGAGGAGAACATCCGGCTCCCGCTGGACCTCGCGGGTGCCACGGGCGAGGCCGAGTGGATCGACGCGCTGGTCGACACCGTCGGTCTGCGTGACCGACTGCACCACCGGCCCGCGCAGCTCTCCGGCGGACAGCAGCAACGAGTCGCCGTGGCCCGGGCGTTCGCCGGCCGTCCCGACGTCGTCTTCGCCGACGAGCCCACCGGCAACCTCGACTCGCGCACCGGGGGAGAGGTCCTCGGGCTCCTCGCCCGGACCGTGCGCCGCACCGGCCGTACCGTCGTGATGGTCACCCACGACCCGGTGGCCGCCGCCCACGCCGACGAGGTGGTCTTCCTCGCCGACGGACGGCTCGTCGACCGGATGGAGTCCCCGACCGCCGACCGCGTCCTGGACCGCATGAAAGCCTTCGAGGTGCTGTCATGAACGCTTCCCTGAGGCTCGGTCTCACCTCCCTGACGGCGCACGGGAGGCGGTTCGCCGGCACCTTCCTCGCGGTCTTCCTCGGCGTGGCCTTCCTCGCCGGAACGCTCGTCATGGGCGACACCCTGCGCGCGAGCTTCGACTCGATGTTCGGCAGCGCCACCGCCGGCACCGACGCCGTCGTCCGCGGCGCCGACGCCCTCACCACCCCCGGCGAGAGCCAGGGCGTACGGCGGCCGGTGGACACCTCCCTCGTTACGGCCCTGGAGAAGGTACCGGGGGTGGCGGCCGCCGCTCCGGACATCCAGGGCGCGGGCCAGCTCGTCGGCGCCGACGGCACGCCGATCGGGGGCCAGGGCCCGCCCACCCTCGCCGGCAACTGGATCGCCGACCCGAAACTCAATCCGTACCGGCTCGCCGAGGGCCGGCTCCCCGCCCGGTCCGGCGAGGTCGTCGTCAACCGCGGCACCGCCGAGCGGGGCGGACTGGGGATCGGCGACACGACCGTCCTGCGCACCCCCGACCCGGTGCGGGTGACGATCGTCGGGCTCGCCACCTTCGGCAGTGAGGACGGCATGGCCCAGGTGACCTACACCGGCATGACCCGGGCCGACGCCGAGAAGTACCTCACCGCCCGGCCCGGTCAAGCCGCGCGCATCGTGGTCCGCGCCGAGTCCGGAGTGAGCCAGGCGGAGCTGGTCGACCGGCTGACTCCCGTGCTTCCCCGGGGCGTCGAGGCCATCACCGGGCAGGAGGCGGCGCGGGAGAACACCGACATGATCGCCGGCCGGTTCCTCACGGTCTTCACGACGTTCCTGCTGGTCTTCTCCGGAGTCGCCCTGCTCGTCGCGACGTTCTCCATCCACAACACCTTCGCCATCGTCGTCGCCCAACGCACCCGGGAGAACGCCCTGTTGCGCGCCCTCGGCGCCTCCCGCCGCCAGGTCACCGCGGCCACGCTCGCCGAGGCGAGCGCCGTCGCCCTGACGGCCTCCGCGGCCGGACTGGCCGGGGGCATCGGGATCGCGGCCGGACTCCAGGCACTGTTCCCGGCCATCGGGTTCCCCTTCCCCGAGGGCGATCTGGTGATCAGCGGCCTGTCGCTGGGCATCCCCCTCGCGGTCGGCGTCCTGGTCTGCCTCGGGTCCGCCCTGCTGCCCGCTGTGCGCGCCGGACGCACCGCCCCGCTGGCCGCGCTGCGCGAGAGCGCCGCCGACACCACCGGCGCCTCCCGGCCGCGCGCCGTTCTCGGTGCGTCACTGCTGGCCCTGGCCCTCGCCACGACGCTGACCGGCGTCCTCCTCTCCCCTTCCGTCCTGACGGCAGCACTGGGCGCCGTCCTCGCCCTGGCCGCCTTCGTCGTCCTCGGCCCGGCGGCCTCCGGCGCGGCGGTACGGGTCCTGGGCAGCCCCCTGGGCCCGCTGCGCGGCGTCACCGGAGCCCTCGCCCGGCGCAACGCCCTGCGCAGTCCGGAGCGGACGGCCGCCACCGCGAGCGCCCTGATGATCGGCGTGGCCGTGGTGTCCCTGTTCACCGTGTTCGGGGCGTCGCTGAAGGCCACGGCGGATCAGACCGTCTCCCGGTCCTTCGCGGGCGACGTGGCCGTCAGCACCCCGTCCTTCGGCGCGGGCGGCAGCGGGCTGAGCCCGCGGCTGGCCCCCGCGATCGGCGCGCTCCCCGAGGTCGACACCGCCGTCGGGCTCGGCCGCGGCGTCGCCGAAGTCGACGGCGAGGGACGTGCGTTGACCGTGACCGACCCGGTGGCCCTGGCCCGCACCTTCGACCTGGGCACCGTACGCGGCGACCTGCGCGCCCTCGGCACCGACGGACTCGCCGTCACCCGCGCGGAGGCCGGACGGCGGGGGCTGCGGGTCGGCTACCGGGCCCGGCTCGCCTTCACCGACGGACAGCGGCGGACCTTCACCGTCCGAGCCGTCTACGGGCAGTCGGAACTCGCCGGCGACTACGTCATCACCCGCGCCGCCTGGGCCCCGCACCGTACCCAGGACGCCGACACCCTGATCGCCGTCTCCTTCAAGGACGGCGTGAGCACCGCGCAGGGCAGGGCGGCCGTCGAGCGGGTCGCCGCACGCTACGGCAATCCCGAGGTGCAGACCCGCGACGCGTACGCGGCCTCGTCGGCCGGCGGCATCGACATGATGCTCACCCTCGTCTACGCCCTGCTCGCCCTCGCGGTCCTGATCGCCCTCCTGGGCATCGCCAACACCCTGACGCTGGCGATCCACGAACGCACCCGCGAACTCGGCCTGCTGCGGGCCGTCGGCCAGACCCGGTCCCAGCTGCGGGCCATGGTCCGCTGGGAGTCGGTCCTGGTCGCCGCCTTCGGTACGGCGGGCGGTCTGGTGCTCGGCACCTTCCTGGGCTGGGTGCTGGTGCGGGCCTCCGACGGGGCGGGCGACAGCGCGTTCGCCTTCGCGCTGCCGCCCGCCCGGCTCGCCGTCGTCGCCCTCGTGGGCCTCGCCGCCGGTGCCTTCGCCGGACTGCGCCCGGCCCGGCGCGCGGCCCGCCTGGACGTACTGCGGGCCGTCGCCGCCGAATGACCGTACGGAAGGCCCCCGGTGGCGGCGGGTCACCGCCCGGTCAGCCGACGACGGCGGACCGGGCGGGAGCGTGGGAGGAACGGTGGACGTCCACCGCGACCACCTCGGGGAACGGGGACACGACCTGCTCCCGGGGTGTACGGCGCGGCGGACGCGCCGACCGCTCCGGCACCGCGGCCGACGCGGGCAGCGTGAACCAGACCACCTTGCCGGACTCCCCGTCGGGCCGCGCGCCCCAGCTCTCGCTCATCGCGGCCACCATGGCGAGGCCGCGCCCACAGGTGCTGAGGGTCCCGGTCTCCGGGACGTCCGCCGGAACCGGCAGCCGCGGATCGCGGTCGCGGACGGAGACGGTGAGCCGGTCCAGCAGCAGCTCCATCTCCACGACACACGTCTTGTCGGGCCGGGCGTGCAGGTGGACGTTGGTCAACAGCTCCGTCACACCGAGCGCGGCCCGGTCTATGAGGGGATCCAGATGCCAGTAGCGCAACTGCGCCGATACGATTCTGCGGACCTGGCCGATCCGCGACGGCAGGGCTTGGAGCTCCACCGTGCAGTGCCTGCTTGGGTTGCTGATCACGGCTGCGACTCCCCGACTGAGGTCCGGAAGAACACGGAGTTCGGATCGATGGAGCAGAGCTGCTGCGCGAGGCGGCCGCCTGCTGCGGTGCCCGGCGGGCTGGTTCGCAGCGTTATCGCCGGTAAACCCAGAGTGACGTGAGAACAGCGTGACTCAGGGGGTCCCGCGGCGCAACTCGCACGGCCCGCGGCTGCTCGGCTGCCTCGCCTCAGCGGGAGTGCCCCGCCGCCTTCCGTACGGCCTCGATGAACCGGCGGGCCGCGGGCGGCCCCGGCTCCCCCGGCGCGGGGTCGTGCTCGCCGAGGGTCAGCAGGTACCGGTTGCCGTTGAGGTCGGCCAACGCCCGGTCCTCCGGGGCGAACCAGGGCCGGGAGGCGCGGACCGCCTGCACCGGCGCGCTGTCGATCTCGCTGCCGTAACTGGTGAGCAACTCCAGCCTGCCGCCGCTGATCCGGACCTGCCCGGCCCGGGTGAGCGAACGCAGTCTCTTCCCGATCCGCACGCCCGTCGCCGTGAACTCCGGCTCCGCCATGCCTTCCCGCCCCCTTGCGGTCGTCCTCGCGTGAGCGAACTCGTCGCCTCGGTGATCCAGTGTGCGCCCCCGTCCGGGACCCGCGCCGCGCAGGGGCGTACGCCCTGACCGGGAGCCGCGCCCCGCCGGGTGCAGTCTGCCCCCGCCCGGCGTCGAGCACCAGTGCGTACGCCCCGCCGACCACGCCCTTCAGGAGCACTCGCGTGAATGCGCCCCCCGTGCGCCCGCACTGTCGTCCCAGGACCCCTTTGAGGTTCCCAAAGGGGTGTTTATGCAGGTGAGAAGCGGTACGGAAGGTGCCTATGATCGGTGTGCCGGCCGCCTCGGGCGCCCGTCGGCGCGATGCGTGTAAGGAGCTTCTGCCGTGACCACCCCCCAGCAGACCAGGACCGGCGCCACCCTCGACGTCGACCACAGCGACACCTTCTACCGCGACTGGCTGAAAGAGGCCGTCCGAAAGGTGCAGGCCGACGCCCAGCGCACGGCCGACACCCATCTCCTCCACTTCCCCCTTCCCGCCGACTGGGGTGTCGACCTGTACCTCAAGGACGAGTCCACCCACCCCACCGGCAGCCTCAAACACCGCCTCGCCCGCTCGCTGTTCCTGTACGGCCTGTGCAATGGCTGGATCCGGCCGGACCGCCCGGTGATCGAGGCCTCCAGCGGCTCCACCGCCGTGTCCGAGGCGTACTTCGCCAAGCTCGTCGGCGTGCCCTTCATCGCCGTCATGCCCCGCACCACGAGCGCCGAGAAGATCCGCCTCATCGAGTTCCACGGCGGCCGCTGTCACTTCGTCGACGACCCGCGCACCATGTACGAGGAGTCGGCCCGCCTCGCGGCGGACACCGGCGGCCACTACATGGACCAGTTCACCTACGCCGAGCGGGCCACCGACTGGCGTGGGAACAACAACATCGCCGAATCCGTCTTCCGCCAGCTGGAGTCGGAGCGGTTCCCGGAGCCCGCCTGGATCGTCGCCACGGCCGGCACCGGCGGCACCTCCGCGACCATCGCCCGGTACGTCCACTACACCCAGCGTGACACCCGCATCTGCGTCGCCGACCCCGAGAACTCCTGCTTCTTCGAAGGCTGGACCACCGGCGACCCGGACGTCACCTACGACTGCGGCTCCCGCATCGAGGGCATCGGACGGCCCCGGATGGAGCCGAGCTTCGTCCCGGGTGCCATCGACCGCATGATGAAGGTCCCGGACGCGGCCAGCGTCGCCGCAGTACGGGCCCTGGAGCAGGTCATCGGCCGCAAGGCGGGCGGTTCCACGGGCACCGGACTGTGGAGCGCGCTCAAGATCGTCGCCGAGATGGTCGCCGAGGGCCGGCGCGGCAGTGTGGTCACCCTGCTGTGCGACCCCGGCGACCGCTACCTCGACAAGTACTACTCCGACGCCTGGCTGGCCGCACAGGGTCTGGACATCGCGCCCTACACGGCGGCCATCGAGTCGCTCCTGGCGACCGGCGTCTGGCCGGAATGAGCCGGGCGCGCCGCGCTACGAACCCGCCGCGAGCCGCCGTTCCAGCCGGCCCATCGCATCCCGGAACGACAGCCCGAGCCCCGGGCCCGCCAGCCGCAGCGCACCCCGCACCACCACGGGCCCGTCCGCGGCGAACGTCCACCGCACCCGGGTCCCCGCCCCGGCCGGCGCCAGCCGCCACTCCTCGACCAGCGCCCGCACCCCCGGCGCGTTGGTGAGGTCCACCCGGTAGGCGTACAGCTCGGGCTCCTTCGCCGCGAGGACCGTCTCCCGGAACCGCGCGCCACCCCGCAGTCGTACGTCCCGCCCCGCGCCCTCGGCCAGCGGCTCGGCCGAGGAGACCGCCGGGAACCACGCGGCCCAGCCGGAGACGTCCGAGGCCAGTGCACGGAAGACCCGCTCCGGCGCGGCGGACAGGTCACGGGTGAAGCCCAGCCGGACGGGAGCGGCCCCGACGAAGTCGAGGCCCTCGGGACGCAGACGACGGACCATGGCGACACGGACCCCCTCGGTCGACGGAGCCGCCACCCTAGCCGTCACCCCGTCAGATGTCTTCCCCCGCGCCGTTCTCACCGGCGACGACCAGCCGCCGCAGGTGCTCGGAGATCTCCGCGCGGGCCGCGCCCGGCAGCCCGCCGTCCGTGACCAGGGTGTCGACCTGTTCCAGGGCCGCGAACGAACTCAGCCCCACCACACCCCACTTGGTGTGGTCGGCGACCACCACGACCCGGCGCGCCGAGTGCACCAGGCGCCGGTTGGTCTCGGCCTCCGCCAGGTTCGGCGTGGACAGCCCCGCCTCGGTGGATATCCCGTGCACCCCGAGGAACAGCAGATCGAAGTGGAGCGCCGCGATGGCCTGGTCGGCGACCGGCCCCACCAGCGAGTCGGACGGGGTGCGCACCCCACCGGTCAGCACCACCGTCGCCGCGCCCTGCCGGGGGCCCGAGGTGCGCTGCGCCACGTGGAAGACGTCGGCCACCCGCACCGAGTTCGTCACCACGGTCAGGTCCGGCACCTCGAGCAGCTGGTGGGCCAGCGCATAGGTCGTCGTACCGCCCGACAGCGCGATCGCGCTCCCCGGCGCGACCAGCTCCGCGGCGGCCCGCGCGATGTCCTCCTTGGCGGTCAGCTCCAGCCCCGACTTCGCCTCGAAGCCGGGCTCGTGCGTGCTCGCCTCCACCACCGGGACCGCGCCGCCGTGCACCTTCTCCAGCACACCCTGCCGGGCCAGCGCGTCCAGGTCGCGGCGGACCGTCATGTCCGACACGCCGAGTTTGCGGGTCAGCTCGTTGACACGGACGCCGCCCCGGCGGCGCACCTCGTCCAGGATCAGGGAGCGGCGCTGCTCCGCGAGGAGGTTCTGATTCTCGCTCACGTACGCTCCGGTCCTTTCCTCGGCGGTTCGACAGGCCCGCTCACCTGCTGCGACGAGAGGATTCTCACCGGTCCCGGGTGCGCGGGCGTCCCATCCTCGCACGACAGGACCCCGACCGTGCCAGCCCCCGACGCGTGCATGCCGACCGGAGCCGTGAAGTTCCCGTGTCGCACGGATCGGGGAGATTCGGTGTGCCGGGGTGTGGACGCCCGCCGGAGCGGAGATCCTGTGCCCGCGCGGACACAGCGATGCGGCGTGTCAGGGGGGAGTGCACATGGTGGAAGGCGCCTCGACGGGCAGAGCGGCCCTGGAACTCCTGGTCCACGGCGTGGGCGGCGCCACGCCCGAGAAGATGCTGAACGATCCGCGCACGGTACGGATCACCGGCGACGAGACGGCGGCGGTCTACCGCCGGGCCGAGGACGCCGATGCGGACGCCCCGGCGGCCGACGCCAACGCGCCCTCCGGCGCACCCGACGGGCGGCCGGTCCCCGAGGCGTACGTCTGGTCCAACCTGACCTCCGGCAACGGCACCCGTGCGCTGTGGCTGTTACTGCTGCCGTTCATGGTGGTCAACCTCGCCCACTGGATGCGCCCCGCGGCCCGCGAGGGCACCCGTGCGGTCCGCCTCTACGGCCTGCTCGTCCGGCTCGCCGGCCTCAGCCTGACGGTCCTCCTCGTCGCGGCGGCCTGCGAGGTCGCCCTCGACCTCACCGCCTGGCAGTGCGCCGGCACCCGCGCGTGCGCCGCCCGCCACTCCTGGCTGGGCTTTCTGTCCCCCGGCGGCTCGCACGGCGGCTGGTGGAGCACGCCGGGCCGCCGCCTCGCCCTCGCGGCCCTGGTCCCGACCGCCCTGACCGGCCTCCTGTGGTACCTCTCCCACCGCACCTGGCGGGCGTACGAGTCCCAGGAACCGCTCGACCGCGTTCCCGAGCCCGAGCACGGCCCCGTCCACACGGCGCTGAGCCGCCCCGGCTTCTGGTACGGCCGCCGTCTCGTCGCCCGGCTGCGCGCCGCGCACACCGCGGCGGGGCTGCTCACGGTGGCCGCGGCGGTCGGTACGGCCACCGCCCGCGAGGACCACCGGCCCGGCGGCCCCGCCGTCCTGGACGCGCTCGGCCGGCTGCTGGAGGTGTCCCTGGCCGCCGGAGCGCTCGCCGTGGTCTGGGTGGTGTGCCGGCGCGGCCGCAGCGAGAACCGCCTCGACCGCACCCTCGACGCCCACCTCGTCCACCGCCTCCCCCTCACCGCCCTCGCCCTCCTCGCCCTCACCCTCCTCTACACCGCCTGGAGCCGCCCGCACTGGCACTCCTCCGGCCGCCTGGCAGGCGACCCGGCCTTCGGCGCCCTCGCCCTCGCCCAGGGCACCCTCGTCCTCACCCTGGCCGCCGTCGCCCGCGCCCTGCACCGGGGCCGCCGGGACCGCACGGGCCAGGGGAGGGGCGCCGCGGTCGCGGTACCTCCTCAGGGAGGGGCCCCGGTCGACTCCGTGTCCCGGCGGCCGGAGCCCGGAGAATCCGCCCCGCCGGACCCGGCGGGTCCGGCCGCCGCGGCCCGGCCGGGGGACGGGGAGCGGTCCGCGCTGCGGGGGCTGGGCGGGCCCGCTGTCGTGATGCTGGCCTGCGCGCTGGGCGGGGTGATGTCCGGCGGGGTGGCGCAGCGGGTCGCGGACTGGCTGGACGGGACCGGGACCTCGATCGCCGGTCCGCCGGTGCTGCTGACCTGGCAGGCGTCCGTGATCCCCGTGCTGCTCGCCGTCCTGGCGGTGCTGTGCGCCCTGCTCGGGCGGCGGACCTGGCAGCTCACCCGGGCCGAGCGGGCCGCGGTGGTCCGGGAGTACCGCGCCGACCCCGGCGACCCGGCCCGCACCCGCCGCATCGCCCGCACCCGGTCGATGGCCGCGCTCACCGACCGCGGGCCCCTCCTCGTCGCCGTGACCGCCACCTCGACCCTGTTCCTCGGCGCGGGCGCCCTCGTCGGGGCCTCCGTGAGCGGTGAGACGCCGGTCCGGGCCACGGCGGCGGCCGGCTCCCTCGTCCACGGCGCCGCCCAGGCCGCGCAGGCGCTCGGCTCCTGGCTGATCGGCCTCGGCTTCCTCCTCTTCGTCACCTGGGGCCGGCGCGCCTACAAGGACGCCGCCGCACGGCGCACCATCGGCATCCTGTGGGACGTGGGCACCTTCTGGCCGCGCGCCGCCCACCCCTTCGCCCCGCCCTGCTACGCCGAGCGCGCGGTGCCCGACCTCACCTGGCGGATCACCGGCTGGACGCGTGCCACCGGCGGGCGACTCGTCCTCTCCGGGCACTCCCAGGGCAGCGTCCTCGCCGCGGCCGCCGCCTGGCAGCTGAAACCGTCCGACCGCAAGCGGGTCGCCCTGCTGACCTACGGCTCCCCGATCGAGCGCCTCTACGGCCGCTGGTTCCCGGCCCACTTCGGCCCCGCCGCGCTCGCCGCCCTGCACCGGGACATCGACTGCTGGCGCAACCTGTACCGCCTTACCGACCCCATCGGCGGCCCGGTACGCCTGACCGGCGACGACTGCGGCCCCGAGGTGGACCGCGCGCCCCTCGCGGACCCGCTGGCGTACGGCCGCACCGCCGAACACCCGCTGCCCGCGCCCGTCCTCGGCCACTCCGACTACCAGGCGGACCCGGCCTTCGCCGAGGAACGCGCCCGCCTGCTGGCCCGGCTGAGCCCACAACTGCCCGGGCAGCGCGCCTGAGAGCCCGGGTCAGGGCAGCTCGGGCAGGTCCTCCACGAACAGCAGGGTCAGGTCGTCCGTGTTCGGCTCGGCGAGCTGGGCGACCCGGCTCGCGTGCCGCTCCACCATCGCCTCGAACGTCTGGCGGGCCGTACGCCCGTTGCCGAAGGCGGCGCCCTTGGGGATCTCGGTGAAGTACTTCAGCAGAGCCTCGGCGCTGCCCGGCGCCAGCCGGTACTCGTGCTCCTCGGCCTGCTGCTCCACGATCCGCAGCAGCTCGTCCGGGCCGTAGTCGCCGAAGGTGATGGTCCGTGAGAAACGGGACGCCACACCCGGGTTGACGGTCAGGAACCGCTCCATCTCGGCCGTGTAGCCCGCCACGATCACCACCACGGAGTCCCGGTGGTCCTCCATCAGCTTCACGAGCGTGTCGATGGCCTCCTTGCCGAAGTCCCGGCCCGCGTCCTCCGGCGAGAGCGCGTACGCCTCGTCGATGAACAGCACCCCGCCGTGCGCCCGCTGGAACGCCTCCTGGGTACGGATGGCGGTGGACCCGATGTGCTCGCCGACGAGGTCGACCCGGGACACCTCGACGAGATGGCCCTTCTCCAGCACCTCCAGGGCCGCGAGGATCTCGCCGTACAGGCGGGCGACCGTCGTCTTGCCGGTGCCGGGGGAGCCCGTGAACACCAGGTGGCGCTTGACCGAGGCCGCCTTCAGGCCCGCCCGCTGCCGGCGCCGGCCCACCTCGATCATGTCCGTCAGCGCCCGTACCTCGCGCTTGACGCTCTCCAGGCCCACCAGCGCGTCGAGCTCGCCCAGCACGTCCAGGGACGTCCGCACCGGCACCTCCGTCCCGGCCTCGGCCGGCGCCGCCTGCGGCTCCGGCACGGTCACCCGCTGCTCGGGGATCGGACCGAGCAGACCCACTCCGGCGGAGGTCGTCTGCACGGCCGTCTCCCGGCTCGCCGCGGTCCGCAGGCCTGCGCTCTCGTCGCTGGTGCAGTCCTCGACCACGGCTCCCGCACCGGGCGCCCCGTCGGCCCCGGTCTCCGCGAACTCGTACCCCCCGCGCGCGCAGCGCTCCGTACGGCATCTGCGCAGGGTCGCCCGGCAACCGTCTATGACATGGAAGCCGTAGCCCCCGCTGTCGGTGACCCGGCAGTTCAGGAAGCTGCCCCGGCCCCCGGCGGAGACGTAGAAGCCGGCCTCGGCGGGGGAGGTGACCGTGCAGCGCTCCACCGTGGGGTCCGCGCCCTTGGTGACGATCACCCCCGTCTGGACGCCGTCCACCGTGCAGTTGTTGAGGGTGCCGCCGCTGCCGTGGTCGCGGAACCAGGCGCCGGTCGCGGCCTCCCGGATCCGGCAGTCGTCGAGCTGGGCGGTCGCTCCGTCGCTCACCGACACGGCCGTGTTGCGCACCTGCGTCAGATCGCTGTCGATGACGTCCGCACGCGAACCGCGGTCGAGGACGAACAGCGCGTCCGGCACGTCGTGCACCCGGCAGGAGTCGAGGACGGCGGTCGCGCCGTCGCTGACCCAGACGGCCGGGTAGTCCCCGGTGCTGTCGAAGATCTCGCACTGGTTGGCGTCGACCCGGGTGCCCGGGTCCCACACCGACAGTCCGTTGCGGCCGAACTGACGCACCGTCGTACGGGTCAGCGTCAGCACGGAGCGCGACCTGAGGTCGATCGCGTTCTCCGGGATGTCGTGGATTCGGCAGTCGGCCAGCGTCAGCACCGCGTCCGTGTCGAGCGTGACACCGTCGGCGGTGGTGCGGTGCACGGCGCAGTCGGTGAGGTGCGCGGTGGCCCGGGCGGTGACCTGCACCCCGCTGCCCCGGACCTCGTAGATCTCGCAACCCACCGCTTCGAGGCCGGAGTTGTCCCCGGTGACGCTCACTCCGGTACCGGAGGCGTGATGAATGCGGGAGCGCTCGAGGCGGGGGTGCGCGCCCCCGCGGACCAGGACGCCCGCCTGCCCGGCCGCGACGACCTCGCACTCCTCGAAGACACCGCCGCCGCCGTCGACCACGGCGATCCCGATGCCGGCCGGGTTGTCGACCGTGCACCGGCGCAGCGTGGGACGGGCGTTGCCGCGCACCTCGATGCCGGTGGCGGACCGCGTGACGATCCGCAGGTCGAGCAGCTCCGGCGTGCCCTCCTCGACGAGGACCGCGGGGGCGGCCGCGTCCTGGCCCTCCACGTGCAGGTCCTGCACCACCGCCGACGCGCACACCGTCAGCGGCACCCCGTCGACGGGAGCGATCCGTACGGAGCCGGGCGAGCCCTCGGGGCCGCGCAGGGTCACCGACCGCTGCACGACGAGGTTCTCCCGGTAGGTGCCGGGAGCGATGGTGAGGACGTCGCCCTCGGCCGCGGCCTCCAGGGCGGCGGCGAGCGATGCGTACTCACCCGTGCGGCGGCGCCACCTCGATGTGCCGGTGTGCGTCACCTGGACCGTGCCCTGTGCCATGGCGTTGTTGTGCCCCCACCTCGTCGTACGCGGGTTTGATGCCGAATCATGCATCATCCGGCCGGACCACCGTAGCGTGCGCGCGGGCGGTGGGTTGACCACTGACCGAACGACGTCAGCTACCGGTACCTGTACGGCCCCAGTCCGGGCCCGCGCGGTCCCACGCCTGGTCCCAGCGGGCGTACCGGCGGCGGACCATGCGCCAGAGGATCAGCCGTCGGCCGCCCTCGACCGCGCCGGCCGTCAGCAGGGACGCGCCGAATCCGGCCAGCACCGCGTGTGTCGTCGCGGTGGCGGAGTCCAGCGGCCGGGCCACGAGGGTGCCCCGCGTGTCCGTCCATATCGCGAAGTGGTCGCCGCGGTGCGGGGTCTTCAGGGCGGCCAGCACCGTGCCGTGCCGGTGGGTGCCGTCCGGCGCGGTCCAGGCGGCGAGGACCCGGCTGCGCGCCTCCCGCCCGGAGGCGGCCTCGGGATCGGCCTCCAGCGGCGAGGAGCCCTCCCCGCGCACGACCGTGGCCGTGATCTCGTGCCGGGCCCGGCGCTGCTCACGGACCGTCTGTTGCAGGGAGTCCTGGGCGACCGCGCCGATCAGGGAGCCCACGACGGGCGCCACGAGCAGGATCAGCAGCAGCGCCGACAGCGCCACCCAGGCCTCGACCAGATCCGTCCCGCGGCGCAGCGGATTGTGCCGCCAGCGCCAGATTCCACCGATCGCTCGCACCGTCCGCACCCCCTTCCCGCTCCGTGATAACCCCCGCCGGAGCCGTCCACGCGGGAACCCGGGTGAAGAGAGAGCGAAATCACCCACGCCCGGACCTCTCATGGACTTCTCACGAAAGCCCAACGCGTCGGCACCCGGTGGAGGTTCCCGCGGTCGAGGCGGTGCGCAGCGCGGCCGGATTCAGCCGGTCACCCGGACCGGGTCGCCGATCCGGACGGTGCCGCGGCCGAGGGGGACCAGGTTCTGGCCGAACACGAGCCTGCCGTCGATCCGGCGGTGCCGGCCGAGGGTGTGCAGGGGTTCCCGGCCGCGTCCGGCGGTGCGCTGGTCGGTGGTGGTGACGACACACCGTCCGCAGGCTTTGGCGATCCGGAAGGCGACCTCGCCGATCTCCACCCGTGACCAGCCGTCCTCGGCCCAGGGCTCGGTGCCCGACACGACCAGGTTCGGCCGGAAACGGTCCATCGGCAGCGGACCCTCGGCGGCGTGGTCGCCCTCGGCGATCAGCGTGTTGAGGGCGTCGAGCGAGGCGACCGTGATGAGGAGCAGCGGATAGCCGTCGGCGAAGCTGACGGTCTCGCCGGGCAGCGCGTACGCGGGATCGACGGGCCGACGGGTCGCGGGATCGTCCATGTGGACCAGGCGGACGCCGACGCCGAGATACGCGCTGCACCAGGCATGCGCCTCGGCGTCGGCGAGGACCCCCTCCACCTTGTCCCGGAAGATCTCCAGCGTGACCGGATCCATCGGCTCGGGCACCGCCACGGTCAGCGGCTCCAGGCCGGGCGCGGACAGCCGGACGCCGCCGGGCACGAGTGCGGCGGCGACCCGTGCCAGGCGCGGCTGTTGGCGTTGCGTGACGACCTTTCCCCCGTCGTCGATCAGCGCCCAGCGTCGGTCTCCGGCCAGCCCCCAGGGCTCCACGACGGCCTCCCGGGGCGCCTGGCCCCGGCACGCCTTGACCGGATACCGATGGATGGACAGCAGGTGCGCGTTCCGCATGAGGTCATCCTGCCAGGCGGGCGGGGCGACCCCGGGCGGATCAGTAGCCGCGGTACTGCTGGTTGTTGTACGGGTCCTGGTACTGCGGCGTGGCCGGCCGGGGAGCGGCGGGGCGCATGGCCTCGTAGCCCATCCCGGTCGCCGCCGGGCGCGGCTGCTGGGCCATCTGCGGCATCTGCGGACCCGGGTAACCGCGGGGCGCGGCGGCCTGCGGCGGGATGTACGCCGCGGGCGCCTGCTGGAGCGGCGAGGGCTGCTGCGCCTGCGGGTAGCCGTACGACGCCTGCGACGGGCCCGCCGGGAGGGCGGGCAGTGCCGACGGCAGCGCGGGCAGGTTGCTGCTGCTCGGCGTGTCGTAGGCGGCGGGGACCCGGATCGGGGCGATCTGCGGGGTGCCTCGCTCGGCCACGAGCGAGTCGTAGATCGGGGTGTCCGGGAAGGCGGAGTAGTAGCCGCCATAGGTGGAGCGGGGGGAGGTCATGGCCATAAGTTAAGCCCACGATGTGCTGGTTGGGGAGACCGATAAGAGGGTTGATTTCCGTGTCGGCAGTGCCGTCGGATCCCCAATGCGAGCGAACATGGGAAAAAGGGGCGCCAGGCAGGCCTCTGATCGTGTAAAAGCCGAGTTCCGGGCGGGTTACCGACGGGTCGGGCGGGGTCGTTCCGGTGCCTTTCCTGGGCCTGCGCCGTCCCGCCGAATAAGTTGACCGGGTAGACAGACGAGAGGCGCCGGCACACGGCCCGGCGCAGCGGAGGTCGAGGGGGGCGGACATGTCGATGCCGAAGGGTTCCAACACCCCGGTGCCGACCACGGCGCTACGGGTCGAGCTGGGCTGGCGCTCGGGGCCCGGGGTGCCCGACGCGGACGCCTCGGCGCTGCTGCTGGTGGGCGGGAAGGTGCGGTCCGACTCCGACTTCGTCTTCTACAACCAGCCGGCCCACTCCTCCGGAGCGGTCCGCCACGAGGGCAAGAGCACCGCCGGCGGCCGGGTGACCGACGTCCTGCTCGTCGACCTCGCGCGCGTGGAGCCCTCGATCGAGACCGTCGTGCTGGCCGCATCCGCCGACGGCGGCAGCTTCGCGCGGCTGCCCGACCTCTACATCGAGGTGCGGGACGCGGCGCTGGGCACCGTAGCCGCACGGTTCGACAGCACCGGCGCCACGGTCGAAACCGCCTTCGTGCTGGGTGAGTTCTACCGCCGCCAGGGTGCCTGGAAGTTCCGTGCCGTCGGGCAGGGGTACGCGACCGGCCTGGAGGGACTGGCCACGGACTTCGGCATCACCGTCGACGAGCCGCAGCACGCGGCCCCTCCTCAGCCGCCGTCCTCTCCTCAGCCCCTGGCCACGCCTCAGCCCCCGTCCACGCCTCAGTCCTGGTCCCCTCCTCAGCCGCCGTCCCCGCCGCTCACGGCCACGCCCCCGCCGCCCCCGGCCGCCCAGCCGACCCTGCCCGCGCTGCCGGTCACCGTGCCCCCGCCCGTCCACCAGACTCCGCCGCCGCCCGCCCCGCCCGCCGCCCCCGTCCGGCTGACCAAGGTGACGCTCACCAAGGCCGCCCCCGCCGTGTCCCTGAGCAAACAGGGCGGCACCTCTGGGGTCATGCGCGTCAACCTCAACTGGGAGGTGCGCAGGCAGTTCTCGGGCTGGGGCAGCAAGCGCGGGCGGGCCGTCGCCCTGCACAACGACCTCGACCTCGACCTGTGCGCCCTGTTCGAGCTGACCGACGGCCGCAAGGGGGTCGTGCAGGCCCTCGGCAACGCCTTCGGAGCGCTGCACCAGCCGCCGTACATCCACCTCGACGGCGACGACCGCACCGGGGCCGTCGCCGACGGCGAGAACCTCACGATCAACCTCGACCACAGGAACGACTTCCGGCGCATCCTCGTCTTCGTCACCATCTACGAAGGAGCACGCTCCTTCGCGGACCTGCACGCGACGGTCACGCTGCTGCCCCAGTTCGGCGCCCCGGTCGACTTCGCCCTCGACGAGTGCACCGTTCCCTCGACCGTGTGCGCGCTCGCGCTGATCACGCAACAGGGCGGCGACCTGATCGTCCAGCGCGAGGCCCGCTACCTCGTGCCCGAGCGGGGGGTCAGCCCGCAGCGGACCGTCGACCGCGTCTACAACTGGGGCATGAACTGGACACCTGGCCGCAAATGACCCCTTCCCGGCGGTTCAGCCCTCGTCGGTCACGGTGTCCGGACGGGCGTAGGTGCGCCCCTTCCAGGCCGCGCCCCGCCCCCGGTGGTGCTGCACGGCGGAGTCCACCGTCATCAGCAGGTACAGGAACGCGGTGAACGGCAGCAGCGGCGCCAGCCACCAGGGCTGACGGTAATAACGGAGCATCGGCAGGTACGTCCCCGTCATCACCAGCCACGCAAGCCCGCCGAGCAGCGCGGCGGCCGGGTCGCCGGCCGCCCACCCGACGGCCAGGGCCAGCGGCGGCACCAGGTACACCAGTACCAGGCCGAGCACCGTACCGCCCAGCAGCAGGGGACTGTGCCGCAGTTGCGCGTAGGCGCTGCGCGAGACCATCCGCCACAGGTCGTGCAGCCCCGGATAGGGGCGCACGCTGTCCACCCGCTCGGCCAGCCCCAGCCAGATCCGGCCCCCCGTGCGCTTCACCGCGCGCGCGAGCGCCACGTCGTCGATGACCGCGTGACGGATGGAGTCCGGGATCCGAGCCCGCTCGGCCGCCTCGGCGCGCAGCAGCACACACCCGCCCGCCGCTGCCGCCGTCCGCCCCCCGCGCCGCCCGATCCGGCGGAACGGATACAGCTGGGCGAAGAAGTAGACGAACGCCGGCACCACCAGCCGCTCCCACAGGCTCTCCACCCGCAGCCGCGCCATCTGCGACACGACGTCGAAGCCCCCGGTGCGCGCCGCCGCCACCAGCTCCCGCAGGCTGTCCGGCGCGTGCGCGATGTCGGCGTCCGTCAGCAGCAGATACTCCGGCCCACGCGCGCGTGCCAGCGCGATGCCGTGCCGCACCGCCCACAGCTTCCCCGTCCACCCCGCCGGCGGTTCACCCGGCGAGGCGACGGTCAGCGGCAGCCCGCCGTGCCGCCGCGCGAGTTCCCGCGCGAGGTGCCCGGTGCCGTCCGAGCTGCCGTCGTCGACGAGGAACACCTCGGCGTGCCCCGGGTAGTCCTGGGCGAGCAGCGTCGGCAGGCTGGCGGGCAGGACCGCCGCCTCGTCACGCGCCGGGACGACCACACACACCCGCGGCCACTCCCGCGGCTCGCGCCGGGGCGGCAGCCTGACGTCCGTGCGCCAGAAGAAGCCCTGACAGAGCGACAGCCACACCCAGGCGGCCAGGGACACGGCGGCGATCCACACGACGGCGCTCACCCGCGCAGTGTGCCCCACCCCGCCGGTCCGTAGGAGCACATCGTCTATGGTGGCCGGGTGAAGATCGCGCTCATGGACTCCGGAATCGGGCTGCTGGCGGCCACCGCCGCGGTACGGCGTCTGCGACCCGACGCCGATCTCGTGCTCTCCCTCGACCCCGACGGCATGCCCTGGGGCCCGCGTACCCCGCAGGACCTCACCGCGCGCGCGGTGGCCGTCGCCGAGGCCGCAGCCGCCCACCGCCCCGACGCCCTGATCGTCGGCTGCAACACCGCGACCGTGCACGCCCTGCCCGCCCTGCGCGCCCTTCTCGAACCGGGCATCCCGGTCATCGGCACCGTCCCCGCGATCAAGCCGGCCGCGGCCGGCGGCGGCCCGGTCGCCATCTGGGCCACCCCGGCCACCACCGGCAGCCCCTACCAGCGCGGTCTGATCGAGGACTTCGCCGGCGGGGTCGACGTGGCCGAGGTCCCCTGCTGGGGCCTCGCCGAGGCCGTCGAACACGCGGACGAGACGGCGATCGCGTCCGCCGTCGCAGCGGCCGCCGCCCTCACGCCCGAGGACGTCACCACCGTCGTCCTGGGCTGCACCCACTACGAACTGGTCGCCGACCGCATCCGCGCCGCGGTCCAGCGCCCCGGCCGGCCGCCCCTCGCCCTGCACGGCTCGGCCGGTGCCGTCGCCGCACAGGCCCTGCGCCGCCTCGGAGCCCCGCCCGAGCCCGGAGCGACCGGCCTCGGCTCCGTGACCGTTCTGCTCAGCGGCCGCGAGGGCGGCCTCCCGCAGGCCGCCCTCGCCTACCCGGAGGGCCGGCTGCTCCAGAGCGTCACTCCGGCACCGTGACCGGCGGTCACCGGCGCTGAGGCCCCAGTCCCGCGTCCCACGCGCCGCCCGTCGGCGCCGTCACCCTGTGCGACGCCCTACCAGCGCAGGGAAACCTGGGTAACCTCATGTATATGAGGGACCACTCCCACGTTCACCCCCCGGGCGCGGGCGGGGACACCCCGCATCCGGATGTCTGGACCGGCCGGGCCACCAACCGGTTCCAGTGGCTGCTCGCGCTGGTCGGCGCCGCCTGCATGGCGCTCGGCATCGAACTCGCCGTCGACTCCGCCTGGACGTCCGGCACCATCCCCCTCGTCATGTCCGTCGTGGGCTGCATCGCGGCCGGACTGCTGGTCCTCTTCGGTACCCTCGCCTTCGTCCACGTCGACCTCAGACTCGACCAGGACGTGCTGGAGGTGCGGTGCGGCCACATCGGCCTGCCCCGCCGCCGGATCCCGCTCTCGCACGTCGCGGGCGCCGAATTCGACCCCTGCGTCACCCCGCGCCACTGGGGAGGCTGGGGCTACCGCTGGCGCCCGGAGAAGGGCACCGCCGTCGTCGTACGCCGGGGCGAGGGCGTGGTGCTGCGGCTGTGGGACGGCCATACGTTCACGATCACCGTCGACGAGGCCGAATCCGCCGTGGAGGCGATCCGGGCCCGGCTGCGGCCGAAGACGCCCGGCCCGGCCCTGTGACCCCCACTGTCCCGGACGTCAGACGACGGGACGGTCGCGTTCCCTGCGCGATCCGGCCGACGGCCCGGACACCGGCTCGTCCGCCAGCGGCCGGGCCGTCGCCAGGCCCGCCAGGAGGCCGGCACCGACCGACACCGTCGTGAAGCTCAGCGCGTTGCCGAGGGCGGAGAGCGCCGCGACGGCGGTGAGCGCGGCGCCCGCCGTGAGGACGACCGGCGTCGGACGAGGCGCGCGCCCCAGCGCGAACAGCACCCAGCAGTACGCCGCCGCGAGGAGCAGCACCCCTACGACACCCTGTTCCGCCGCCAGTTGCAGAGGCGCCGAGTGCGGCTTGCCGTCGGGCAGCGCCGACTGCGCCGCCGCGGTGCTCAGCTCCCCGAAGCGGCCGGGCCCCACACCGAGCCCCGCGTTGCCGTGGGCCAGGTGCAGCGCGTCACGCCAGAGGGCGACCCGGCGCGGTGTGAGCTGGTCCGCCAGCGACGAGCCGAGGCCCGAGGGCAGCACATCACCGGCGACCGCCCAGGTCAGGCCGGTCACCGCGGCCGTGGCGACGGCGAGACCGGCGAGGGCCGCACCCCGGTGGCGCATCCGCCCCGCGGCCAGGGAGCACAGCAGGACACCACCGCACGTCACGACCGCCGCGACCGAGCCCAGCGCGGCTCCCGCCACCATCGCACCGCAGGCCGACAGCCGCAGGGCGAGCCGTAGCAGCGGCACCGGCGTCGCCCAGGCGGCGCAGCACGCGGCGCCCGCCGAGAGTGAGAGCACCGCGGCGGTGGCACCCGCGTGGCCCAGCGGTGAGGCGGTCTCCGGTCCCGGCGCCAGCCGGGGCAGTGCCACGCTCAGGGTGAGCCCGGCCAGCGCCGCGGCACCGGGCGCGGCCACCGGCAGCAGCACTCCGCAGATCCGCCCCGTGGCGTAGCCGGCCGCGACGGCCAGCACCGCGAGCAGGACTCCCTCGGGGCGGCCGCCGTGCACGGCCGCGCTGACCAGCGACCACGCGGCGCAGGCGCCGAGCACGGCCACTCCCACCGCGTCGGCGGCGGTGTGTCTGTCTCCGTCGGCGTCCGCGCCCGCCGCCGTCGTCATCCCCGTGGAACCCGTGGACCCCACCAGACCCCCCGAACCCGGTCGCCCCCGGCCAGTACCACCCCGGACGTCTGTGCGAACGGGGTTCCGGCACACCGTAACGGCTGATGGCCGGTTTGTGGATGAGATGTGCCGGGATTGTGCATCACACTGGTCCACACTGGTCCGCGGGATGCCTCAGCGGGCCGTGCGGCGGCCCACCGTGACCGTGCTGTCGGCCACAGGGACCTCTGTCGGCCACAGGGGCCGTCCTGTCGGCCAAAAGGTGACCCGCCGTACACTCCCCGAGTGACCGTCACCGCAACTTCCGTGGGCCAGCCCGACCAGCTCGAGCCCCAGACCACGCCGGTTCCCCGCCGTGCGCGGCTGCTGCGCCTCCTGCCCGCCGCCGCGGCGGCGCTCGCCGGAGTGCTGCTCTACGCCAGCTTCCCGCCCCGGACCGTCTGGTGGCTGGCCCTGCCGGCCTTCGCGGTCTTCGGCTGGGTGCTGCGCGGGCGTACCTGGAAGGCGGCGCTCGGCCTCGGCTACCTGTTCGGCCTGGGCTTCCTGCTGCCGCTCCTCGTGTGGACCGGCGTCGAGGTCGGTCCCGGCCCCTGGCTCGCCCTGGTCGCCATCGAAGCGGTCTTCGTCGCCCTGGTCGGTGTCGGCGTCGCCAAGGTCTCGAAGCTGCCCGCCTGGCCGGTGTGGGCGGCGGCCCTCTGGACGGCCGGCGAGGCCGCACGCGCACGCGTGCCGTTCAACGGCTTCCCGTGGGGCAAGATCGCCTTCGGCCAGGCGGACGGTGTCTTCCTGCCGCTCGCCGCGCTCGGCGGCACCCCGGTCCTCGGCTTCGCCGTCGTGCTGTGCGGGTTCGGTCTCTACGAGACGGTCCGGCTGCTCCTGGACCGCCGACGCACCGGTGAGCTCCGCAGGTCGGCCGCCGCCGTGGCCCTGCTCAGCCTGACCGTCCCCGTCGGCGCCGCCCTGGCCTCACGCGCCCTGGTGAGCGACAAGGCGGAGGACGGCACCGCGACGGTCGCCGTCATCCAGGGCAACGTGCCCCGCCTCGGGCTGGACTTCAACGCCCAGCGCCGCGCCGTCCTCGACTACCACGCGCGCGAGACGGAACGGCTGGCCGCCGAGGTCAAGGCGGGCAAGAAGCCACAGCCCGACTTCGTGCTGTGGCCCGAGAACTCCTCCGACATCGACCCCTTCGCGTACGCGGACGCGGCCGTCGTCATCGACAAGGCCGCCAAGGCCGTCGGGGTGCCCATCTCGGTCGGCGGAGTTGTCGAGCGCGGCGGCAGGCTCTACAACGAGCAGATCCTCTGGGACCCCGAGAAGGGCCCCACCCAGACCTACGACAAGAGGCAGATCCAGCCGTTCGGCGAGTACCTCCCGCTGCGCTCCCTGATCGGCGCGATCAACAGCCAGTGGACGTCGATGGTCCGCCAGGACTTCAGCCGGGGCACCAAGCCGGGCGTGTTCACCATGGACGACGCGAAGGTGGGCCTGGTCACCTGCTATGAGGCCGCCTTCGACTGGGCGGTGCGCTCCGAGGTCACCGACGGCGCCCAGCTGATCTCCGTGCCCAGCAACAACGCCACCTTCGACCGCAGCGAGATGACCTACCAGCAGCTCGCCATGTCCCGCGTCCGCGCCGTCGAGCACAGCCGCACCGTGACCGTACCCGTCACCAGCGGCGTCAGCGCGATCATCATGCCCGACGGCAGGATCACCCAGAAGACCGGCATGTTCGTCGCGGACAACCTCGTGCAGAAGGTGCCGCTGCGGTCCTCCGAGACGCCCGCGACCCGGCTCGGGATCCTCCCGGAGATCGCCCTGGTGCTCGTCGCCGCGGGCGGTCTGGGCTGGGCCGTCGCGGCGGGCGTCCGCGCCCGGCGGGGCGCCGGCGCCCGGGCGTAGGCGTAGGTCGGGTTCAGGCGTAGGCGTAGGCCGGGGGCGCCGCCGCCCGGGCGGGGCTTCGGCGCGGGGTCGCCGCCCGGGCGTCGGCCGGCCGGGGGGCCGCTGCGGTTAGGGTCGGTCCCATGCCGACTCCTGAGTTCATCACCGAGATCCGCGCCGTCGCCGGCCACCAGCTCCTGTGGCTCCCCGGCGTCAGCGCCGTCGTCTTCGACGACGAGGGACGCGTCCTGCTCGGACAGCGCGCGGACAACCGCCAGTGGACCGTGATCACCGGCATCCCGGACCCGGGCGAGCAGCCCGCGGACTGCGCCGTGCGGGAGGTCGAGGAGGAGACGGGCGTGCACTGCGTGCCCGAGCGCATCGTCCTGATCCGTTCCGGGCGGCGGGTCGAGTACCCCAACGGCGACCAGTGCCAGTTCATGGACGTCACCTTCCGCTGCCGGGCGGTCGGCGGCGAGGCACGGGTCAACGACGACGAGTCCCTCCAGGTCGGCTGGTTCGAGGTGGACGCCCTCCCGCCGATGCACGAACGCCAGGTGTTCCGCATCAAGCAGGCGCTCTCCGACGAACCCACCTGGTTCGAGACGACACCGGCCGAGTGAGACGTGGGGGCGTGCCCCCGCCCGAGTGGGGCGCCCCTCGCCCGAGTGGAGCGCACGCGAGCGCGGGTGCGGCGCGCGCGTCGGCTCCGGACAGGATGCGGGGGAGCAGCGACAGGGGTACGCCCGGGGCGCGCCCGCGCGGCTCCGGCGTGCGGGCCGGGACGCGCGCGGGCCGGCACCTCGCCCCTCGTGTCCGGTACGGCGATCACCGCCGGGACGCCACCCGCCCACCGCGATAAACTGGGACAAACGTGTCCGTGCCCGCCGTCTTCACGGCCCGGCCGCCCGGACGGTGCGGCATGGCAGCCGCAGGCTGGTCGGGGCAAGGGCGGATGCTCATGGACCTCAACACCATCACCGAGGTGGTCCGACGACCGTCCGACTGGCCGGGTGTCCACTGGCGCGAGGGCGATGCCTGGCTGGCGGGCGGGACGTGGCTCTATTCCGTGGAGCAGCCGGACCTGCGGCGGCTCATCGATCTGACGGCGTTGCGCTGGGACCCGCTCGTCCGGACCGCCGAGGGCCTGGAGATCGGCGCCACCTGCACCATCCGCGACCTGTACGCCTTCCCGTGGCCGCGGGACCGGCCCGTCGGACGCCTCTTCCGGGAGAGCTGCGAGGCCTTCCTGTCCTCGTTCAAGGTCTGGAACGCGGCGACCGTCGGCGGCAACATCTGCATGTCCCTGCCCGCCGGCCCGATGATCACGCTGACGGTCGCGCTGGAGGCGCGGTACGACCTGTGGGCGCCCGACGGCTCGGTCCGCACCGTCGACGCCCTCGACTTCGTCACGGGCGACCACCGCAACGTGCTCGCCCCGGGGGAGATCCTGCGGCGCGTCACCGTACCGGAGCGCGCGCTGCGCGGACGCACCGCGCAGCGGCGTTTCTCGCTGACCCGGCTCGGCCGGTCGACCGTGTTCCTCGTCGGCACGCAACGGCCGGGAGCCGACGACCTGTTGCTCACCATCACCGCAGGTACCACCCGGCCGGTCCGCATGGCCTTCGACCCGCTGCCCGACGCCCGGACGCTGCGGGAGAGCATCGACGCGGTACCGGCCGGTGTCTGGTTCGACGATCCCAACGGAACCCCTGACCACCGCCGTCATCTCACCCGGTACTTCGCCGAGGAGATCCGCCGTGACCTCATGGACGGGGACCTGCCATGACCTACCTCGTGAACGGCGGGGAATTCGACCGGGTGCCGGCCCCCGGCCAGTGCCTGCGCACCTTCCTGCGCGAACTCGGCCACTTCGGGGTCAAGAAGGGCTGTGACGCGGGCGACTGCGGCGCCTGCACGGTGTGGCTGGACGGGGAACCGGTCCACAGCTGCATCACCCCCGCGTTCCGCGCGGAGGGCCGTAGGGTCACCACGATCGAGGGCCTCGGACGGCCCGGCGCCCCGCACCCGATGCAGCGGCAGTTCGAGGACGCGCCGGGGTTCCAGTGCGGGTTCTGCACCGCCGGGATGATCATGACCTCGGCGACCTTCAGCGAGGAGCAGAAGGCCGATCTGCCCAGGGCGCTGAAGGGCAACCTCTGCCGCTGCACCGGATACCGGGCCATCGAGGACGCCGTGCAGGGCGTCGGCGCGGTGGAGAAGGCGGCACCGGGCAGGGCCGTCGGCACGAGTGTCGCCGCCCCCGCGGGGCACGACGTGGTGACGGGGCACGCCGAGTTCACCATGGACACCCGGCTCGACGGCATGCTGCACCTCAAGGTGCTGCACTCGCCCCACGCGCACGCCCGGATCCGCTCGATCGACAAGAGCGCCGCCCTCGCGGTGCCCGGCGTGCAACGGGTCTACACCTGGGAGGACGTGCCGCGCCGACGCTTCACCACGGCGATCCACACCGACCACCTCGTCGACCCGGACGACACCCGCATCCTCGACGACACGGTCCGTTTCGCCGGCCAGCGCGTCGCCGCGGTCCTCGCCGACACCGTCGGGGCGGCCGAGGAGGGCTGCCGTCGTCTCGCGGTCGAGTACGAGGTCCTGCCCGCGGTGTTCGAACCCGAGGCGGCGATGGCCGACGGGGCACCCCGACTGCACGCCTCCGACGACCCGTTCGCCCACGACCTCGCCCGCAACATCCTGCTCGCACTCCATGCGCACATCGGTGACGTCGACGCCGGGTTCGCCGAGGCCGACGTGATCCACGAAGGCACGTACTCCTCCCCGCGGGTCCAGCACGCACATCTGGAGACGCACGGCTCGATCGCCTGGATGGAGGACGGCCGGCTGCACGTCCGCACCAGTTCGCAGTCACCCTCGATCGCGAAGGTCAAACTCGGGTACCTGTTCGCACTGCGCCCCGATCAGCTCAGGGTGTTCTGCAAGCGCGTCGGCGGCGGATTCGGCGGAAAGCAGGAGGTCATCACGGAGGACCTGGTCGCGCTCGCCACGCTGGACACCGGGCGCCCCACCTGCTTCGAGTTCACCCGCGAGGAGGAGTTCACCACGGCCTCGCCGCGGCACCCGATGACCCTGACGGTCCGGCTCGGCGCGAAGACCGACGGCACGCTCACCGCGCTCCAGGTGCGCAACGTCTCCAACACCGGCGCGTACGGCAACCACGGCGGCGAGACCGTGTTCGCGGGCGGCGCCGCGGTCATGCTCTACCGCTGCCCCCACAAGAAGTACGACGCGTACTCCGTCTACACGAACACCGTGCCGAGCGGGGCGCTGCGCGGTTACGGCATGACGCAGCCGGCGTTCGCCGTGGAGTCGGCCATGGACGAACTGGCCCGCGCCCTGCACCTCGACCCGCTGGAACTGCGCCGGCGCAACATCGTGCGGCCGGGCGATCCCCTGATCGCCCTGCACGACGGCCCGGACGACGTGGTGTTCACCGACGACGGACTCGCCGCGTGCATCGACCTGGTGGACGACGCCCTCGCCCGTACGGCCGGCCGGCCACCCCCGCCGGGCCCCGAGTGGCTCGTCGGTGCCGGCACGGCGAGCTCCCTGCACGAGACCGCGCCCCCGACGGAGCACCTCTCGGAGGCCTGGATCACCCTGGGCGACGATCTCATCTACGAACTGGCCGTCGGCACGGTCGAGTTCGGGGAGGGAACTTCCACGGCTCACGTCCAGATCGCGGCCGCTCAACTGGGCACGACACCGTCGCGGATCCGGCTCGTGCAGTCCGACACCGACCGCACGGGATTCGACACCGGAGCCTTCGCCAGCGCGGGCCTCTTCGTGGCGGGCAACGCGGTCCTCAGGGCGGCCGACGCGGTGCGCGACCGCATCCTCCGGTTCGCCGCGGCGTACACGGGCGTCCACGTCGTGTTGTGCACGCTGGACGACGACGGTGTCGTCTGCGGGGACCGGCGGGTGTCGCTCGCCGAACTGATCGCGCTCGCCCGCGGACGCGGGATCCGCTTCACCGCCGCGCGCAAGGCGTACGGCTCACCGCGCAGCGTCACCTCCAACACGCAGGGCTTCCGGGTCGCCGTGCACCGCGTCACGGGGGAGATACGCATCCTGTACAGCGTGCACGCGGCCGACGCCGGCGTGATCGTCAACCCGGCGCAGGTGCGCGGCCAGGTGGAGGGCGGCGTCGCCCAGGGCATCGGCTTCGCGCTGACCGAGAACCACCACGTCGACGACCGTGGCGTCATGGTCAACCCGAACCTGCGGAACTACCGCATCCCCACCTACGCCGACATACCCCGCACCGAGGTCCTCCTGGTGGGCTCGACGGATTCGGTGGGGCCGATGCGGGCCAAGGGGATGGCGGAGTGCTGCATCAACCCGGTCGCCCCGGCGCTCGCCAACGCGGTCCACGACGCCACGGGCGTCCGCTACCGGGCGCTGCCGCTGACTCCGGAACGCATCTATGGCCGGCTCCCCGCGGAGCAGTCGATGCCGGCGGGGTGAGCCACCATGACCACCGAGGAGCACACGTCCGCCGCGGCGACGGCGATCATCGGCCAGAGGGTCCTGCCCGGCATGGAGCGCGCCTACGAGGCGTGGCAGGAGGACCTCAATGCCGCGGCCGCCCGCTACCCCGGCTTCCTCGGCGCCGAGATCTCCCCGCCGACACCGCTGCAACCCGACTGGGTCGTCGTCTACCGGTTCGACTCGGTGGCGCATCTGCAGGCGTGGACCAACAGCGCGACCCGGCAGGCGTATCTCGACACCGGCGCCGCGTACTTCGACGGCCCGGCGACCCAGCAGATCGTCAGCAGCGGCACCCGGTCACCGGATCCGCTGGTCACCGTGGTGGTCACCCACCGGGTCCACCCGGACCACGTCGACGACTTCCTCGACTGGCAGCAGCGCATGGAGCAGGAGGAGAGCAGGTTCGAGGGGTTCCGGGGGACCGAGCTCTTCCGCCCGATCGCGGGGCTCCAGGAGGAATGGACCACGCTGTACCGCTTCGACAGCGCCGAGCACCTCGATGCCTGGCTGACCTCGCGCCGGCGGCAGGAGGTCCTGGCCGAGGGCGAGAAGTTCAGCGACTTCGGACTGCGGACGATCGACAACTCCTTCGGCAGCTGGTTCGCCTTCGGGGACGACGGCAAGGAGGCGCCGCCGCCCTCCGAGACCAGGACCTCCCTCGCCGTGTGGGTCGGCCTGTACCCGACCGTCGTCCTGCTGACGCTGGCGCTGGTCCCGCTGCGCATGCCGCTCTGGATCGGTCTGCTCGTCGGCAACCTGCTGTCGAGCTTCCTCATGAGCTTCCTGACCATGCCCTACTACGTGAACCCGCTCCTCGGGCGATGGCTGCGTCCGCCGCGGGACGAACCGCCGGTGCGGAGCAACCTCCGCGGCCTGGGCGTCATCGCGGTGGTGATGACCTTCTGGGCCGCGGTCTTCTATCTCGTCACGGTCCGCTTCTGGACCCTGCCCTGACCGACGCCCGGTCAGGCGGACCGGGGCAGGGCCACCGAGTCAGGGCGACCGGGTCAGCCGGGACGGCGAGCCCGCCGTCTGGCTGCCCTCGTCCTCCAGCGCGAGGGCGTCGGTACCGGTCTTCGTCAGGGTGTAGACGTTCCCGGGTGTGCAGAGCACGCCGGTGGACGGGTCGGTGGGGCTGCTGGTGGCCGCCTCGAAGACCATGGTCGTGCCGTGGGACTCCTTGAGGCGGAGGGTCTCGGTGCAGCCGATGTCGCGGCCGCTCGCGGCGTCGGTCACCTCGCTGACCTGCCGGCCCACGATCTGGCCCCGTTCCGCGGCGTGGAACGTGACGGTGACGGTCACTTTGCTCGTACGGGCGTTGACGACGCCGTCACCGGCGGAGCTGCCGGGGCCCGTGCCCTGCCAGGTGCCCACCCAGGACGCGGGCAGGGCGTCAGAGGCCGGGGAGGCGGACGGGGAGGACGAGGAGGGAGAGGGGGACCGAGCCGCGGTCCCGTCGTCCTTGCCGTCCTCCGGCCAGATGACCGCCGCGACGACGGCCGCGGCCGCCACGGCGCAGCCGAGTACGGCCGCCGTACGGACGGAGGGCGGACGCCTGCCGAGGGCCGGGCCAGGCGGGGCAGCGATGAGGGGCGGCGGCGCCGGAGGGGGGAAGGGCGCGGGGGCCGGTCCGAATCCCGGCGGCGTGGCGGGGGCGGGGGAGACCGGCCGTTCCGGCACCGGCCGTTCCGGCACGCGCCGTTCCAGCGCCGACCGCAGTGCGGCCTCCCTCGTGGTGATCTCCGCCTCCAGCCCCGCCGGCAGCGAACCGGCCCAGGGATCCCGGTCGCCGCCGAGCCGGAGCAGCAGGTCGTCCGTCGTGGGGCGGGCCTGCGGGGACTTGTGCAGGCAGGCGGCGGCCAGCGGCCGGAGGGCGGCCGGTACGCCGTCCAGCACCGGCTCCTCGTGCACGATCCGGTAGAGGAGCTGTGCCGCCGACGGTTGCTCGCCCGGGCGCAGGAACGGGCTCGTCCCGGTGGCCGCGTAGACGAGGACGGCGCCCAGGGCGAACAGGTCGCCGGGCTCGGCGGAGATCTTGCCGGTCACCTGCTCCGGCGGCATGTATCCGGGTGAGCCGATCACTCCGCCGGTCCGGGTGTGCCGGGTGTCGTCCACGGCGCGGGCGATGCCGAAGTCGATGAGCAGGGGGTGGCGGCGGGCGAGCAGCACATTGGAGGGCTTCAGGTCGCGATGGGAGAGTCCTGCCCGGTGCACCGCCCGCAGGCCCTCGGCGAGTTCCGTCACGAGCGCGCGCACCGCGGGCTCGGGCAGCGGGCCGTGCCGCTCCACCCAGTCGGCGAGGGAGGGGGCGGGGACGTACTCCGTGGCCAGCCACTGCGGTCTGTGTCCGGCGGGGCTGTGGTCGACGACGGCCACCGTCCACGCGGAACGCACCCGCTCACTGCTGGCGATCTCGCGGGCGAACCGCTCCTCGAACCCCCGATCGGCGCCGAACTCGCTCCGTACGGTCTTCAGCGCCAGCGGCCTGCCGGACGCCGTACGGGAGAGGAAGACCTGCCCCATGCCCCCGGCGCCGAGCTGTGCCAGCAGGGGATAGCCGCCCAGCTCCGGAGGGTCCCCGGGCTCCAGACTCCTCATGAACCTCTCCGACTGCCGCCCGGCCGTGGGAAGGCCGTGATCACGTCGTGTCAGCTTACGTCGCGTACAACGGAGACGAACGGCCGGCGGACGGATCGAGGGACCGCCGATCCGTCGGCCGGTGAGGGCCGGGGGCGTGCCCTGGGTGGCCCCCTGTGCAACCCGGGGCCTCGGGGAGAGGTTCTCCCCGAGGCCCCAGGCGGTGGGCGGTGCGTGTGCGGCGGTGGCGGATCAGCGCTGGGTGTAGATGAACCCGACCTTGTCGACCTCGTCGCCGGAGCGGCCGTGGAAGCCGGCGATCTGCCAGCCGCTGGGCGCGGTGCGGGTCACGCAGTCCGAGGTGGTGGTGCCGCCGGCCAGGGTTCGGCCGAGGTTCGTCGTGAACTTGGCGTAGAAGATCCGGGTGTGGCCGTCCTTCTGGGCCTGGCACAGGTACGCCGAGGTCACGTACTCACCGCTGCCCAGGGTGAGCGAGGAGGCGGTGCCGCCGGTCCCGCCGTGGGTGAGGGTGGTGCCGTTCGACAGGGTGACGCTCAACTGGTCGACCCGGGAGCCCGCCCGCAGGGCGATGGTGGAGGCGCGGGCGCCGGCCGGCACGCTGGTGAGGTCGGTGTAGTAGTCGCCGTGCGGACCGCCGTACTGGTCGCTCAGCTGGAAGGCGGGGTTGCGCGACCAGGTGAAGCCGACGGCGATCGGGTCGTGGTCGGAGAGCATCAGCCCGCCGGAGGTGAGGAACTTGGCGTGCTCGTTGTTGTACGTCGTGGCGTTCAGCGAGACGAGCTTGCTGCCCCGGTAGAGGACCTTGTCGACGACCTCGCAGGTGTTGGGGACGGTCGCCCCCGACTGGTCGCAGACCAGGGCGTCGCTGCCCTTGGCGGGCGCCGAGCCGCCGCGGATCAGCTGGACCCAGGCGTCGGTCAGCCCGTTGGCGGCGGCGAACTCGCCGATGGTGTCGCCGGAGCGGGTGTAGCGCGTGTTGGTGTCGCCCATCACCACGACCGCGTTCCCGGCGGAGTGGGTCGAGATGAACGTGGTCAGCTGCGCCAGGTTGTCCGCGCGCGAGGTGAGGTCACCGGGGTTGGTCCCGGCGTTGGTGTGCACGTTGTAGAAGTCGACGTACACCCCCTCGGCGAGCCGCTCGCGCATGAAGGTGAAGCCCTTCGGGGTGAGGCAGTCACCGGAGTCCAGCTGGCAGGAGTTCCACCGCACCCGCTCGAAGTCGTCCGCGTCGTAGGAGATCTTCGACAGCGTGTTGAGCCCGCTGCCGATCCCGGCGCCGCCGCTGGTGGGGGTGCGGTAGGCGTGCGTGGTGTCGCCCGCGTACAGGTAGGCGTGGTAGTTGAAGTCCTCCTGTACATGCACGATGTCGTACGGCGCGGTCCGCTCGCCGATGGTGGTCGTGCTGGACTGGCGGGGCGTCGACGCGCTGGAGAGGGCCTCGGGCAGTCCGGCCACGTTGTAGCTGAGGACGTTGAAGGTGCCCGAGTCGGCGGCCGTGGCGGGCGGGGCGGCCACGGCGAGCCCACCGATGACGGCGGCGGTCGCCGCCAGGCAGGCGAAAAGTCTGCGCATGAAGTGTGTCTCCTGGGGGGAAAGCGGTTGCGGACTAGAATATGGCGGAAGTTACCGCTGGTTACCACATCCGTGTCCAGAGTTTGCCCGCACTTTCGGAGCAGTCGCCGCCCGTACACGGACGATTCGGATTCCCGTCATGAAGCCCGCCGGCGCCCGTCGAGGTGCCCGGGCTCAGACCGCCTGCGTGCCCGGACTCAGACCGCCTGCGGATGCAGCAGCCGGGCCAGCAGGTCGTCGAGCGTGACCAGGCCGGTGAGCCGGCCCGTCTCGTCCCGGACCACGGCCAGTGAGGCCCGCCGGCGCCGCAGTTCCTCGATGGCGTGACCGACCGTGTCCCGCTCGGTCAGCTCCGGCACGGGCCGCGCCAGGTCGGCCGCGGTGACCCGCCTCCCCCGGGCGCGGGCGACCAGCGCGTCGCGGGCGTGGACCGAGCCGACGACACGGTCGCCGTCCCGTACGAGGAGCCGGTTGCGGTCGTGCGCGGCGGCGATCGCGACGACGGTGTCGCTCTCGTCGGCGATGTCGCCGACAGCGGGAGCGTGTCCGGCAGCAGCAGGGGCGGCCGGGCCACCGCCCCGGCGGTGGTGCCGGCCAGTCGGTCGGCGGGCAGCGCCAGGAGGTCCCGTACGCCGAGCACACCCGCGACGTCGTCGGGGTGGTCGCCGAGGACCGGGTAGGTGGAGTGGCCGTACCGGGAGATGAGGCCGATCGCGTCCGCGGCGGAGGCCTCCCCGCGGACGAACACGGCATCAGCGCGCGGCACCATCACCTCGTGCAGGGTGCGCTCGGAGAACTCCAGGGCGTGGTCCAGCAGGGCGGCGGTGTCCTTCGGCAGCTCACCCTGCTTCCGGGACTCGCCGATCAGATGGCCCAGTTCCTCCGGGGTGGCACCGTGGTGCAGCTCCTCGACCGGTTCGATGCCCGCCTTGCGCAGCAGCCCGTTCGCCGCTCCGTCGAAGACGCGCACCAGGGGGCCGACGGCCTTCAGATACGCCAGCGTCGATCCGGCGAGCGACTTCGCCAGCCGCTCCGGCACGGCGATGGCCAGGTTCTTCGGCGCCAGCTCGCCCAGCACCATCTGGACGACGGTGGCACCCACGAAGGCGAGCACCACGGAGATGCCGCCGGCCGCGGCGTCGGGGACGCCGAGTCCGGACAGCGCCGGCTCCAGCAGCGCGGACACCGACGGCTCCGCGAGGAAGCCGACCACCAGGCCGGTGACGGTGATGCCGAGCTGGGCGCCCGACAGCATGAACGACAGGCGCTCCAGCACCCGCAGCGCACGGGCGGCTCCGCGGTCGCCCGCCTCGGCGTCCCGGGCGAGGGTGAGACGGTCGGCGGAGACGTAGGCGAACTCCTGCGCGACGAAATAGCCGGTGCCGGCGGTCAGGAGGAGAACGGCCAGCAGGCCGAGCACGGCGCTCGTGGCACTCACGCGCCCTCACCTCGCCGTGAGCCGTGGGTGCCGTGGCCGGCGTGGTCGGGAAGGCCCTGGCGGGATGGTCGGGGACCGTGCCCCGAGGGGTCCGTCGAACTGGCGGACTACTCTCTCGCTCCTCCGGTCGCGGTGTGAGGGAGGAACGATTCCGGCCACGAGGGGGTTCCCGCCTGCCGTGGAACGCGGTCGGCTCCGCCGTCATCTTCTACATTACTGTAGATACCAGTGGGGGTGCCGCGCCGTGCGCCGGAGGCACGCGTCCGGTCACCGGTGCCGCAGGGTGCCTACCGCCCTCAGGAAGCGGACCGCCCCGTTCTTCAGGGCCGGGTGGGAGCGCACCAGCTGGTGCGCGGCGCGCACGGGCTCGTGGCGCAGCCAGTGCAGGGCCGCGGCGGGGCCCGCCGTCCGCAGGGCCCCTTCGTGGACCAGGAGGTCCCCGGTCTTGAAGGAGTTCTTGTACGGGGCCTCACCCCGGCCGAAGTCCACCAGCCGGATGCCGGACTCGGCGGCGGCCTCGATCATCCGCAGATAGAGGATGCGGCCCGGCGAGTACGCCGCGAGGGCCCGGTCGTACGAGGGGAACCAGCAGGACAGGACCGTGCGCGAGCGCAGGCCGAAGTGGGCGGCGACGGGCCGGCCGGCCGCGTAGAGCACCGACAGCGTCCCCGAGCAGTCCGCCGCCCGGGTCGCGGCGAGGCCGTCCACCAGCCGGGCGATCCACGGCTGGGCGAAGGGGTCGCGTCGGCCGGTGCGGCGGTAGTGGGCGGATTTCCAGGCGACCAGTGTGCGCAGGGCCGCGGGACTCCGGTCGTCGTGGACGAAGCGGACCGGCCCGATGTTCCGGCCGAGCCGCCGTTCCTGGGCCCGCGCCGTCTTGAGGAAGCTGCGGGCATGGGCCCGCAGATGCTGCTCGTAGTGCGCGAACCCGTGCGCGAGGTCCACGACCGGGGACGCGAACTGGCCCGTCGCGTACGGCAGGAAGAGGTCCTGGCCGCTTTCGAGGTGGTTGAACTCCCAGGTGTTCAGGGCGCAGGCCCGCATCAGCTGGTGCGGATCCAGGCGCAGGCCGGGGTCCAGGACCGCGCCCTGGCAGTCGGAGACGCCCAGTCCGACGGCCCGGCCGCAGCCCAGGCGGCCTCGCTGGTACGGGAAGTAGCCGACCGTGCGGCCGTTGCGGCGCAGGACCGCCACCCGCGTGTCGTGCCGCACCCGGCCGACGGCCTGGCTGAACTGGGCACTCATGAACGGGTTGGCGGCGGTCGTGGTCGCGGCCCGCAGGTCGTTCCAGTGGTCGAGGTCTGCGGCGGTCAGATCACGGGGGTGCACGATGGAGATACGCGGCGCGGTGGTGGTCATGGCGTCTCCATCGTCGACGAGACGCGCAGGTCAGGCGCCCGGAACGGGAAAACCGGCCCATGTGAACGTTCAGCCGAGGACTCACGGGGACGAGTGAATCGCCCCGGGCGGAAAACATGACGGGACGTGTCAGGTAAGGCGGCCACCATGGGCGCGCCAGGACGGCATTCCGAGGTGAGGAGTTCCCGTGCACAGTCTGCAGACCGTCATCCCGCTGGGGTGCGGGGAAGCGCCGGCCCGCGAGGAGGCCGTTGCGCCGGAGCGGGCCTGGCTCGGTGTGGTGTCGGCCGACCACGCCCGCCGAGCGAGCCGGTACGGCTGGATCCAGCTCAACCACGGCGACCGCCGCAACCTCGTCCGGCTGCGCCGGGGAGACGGATTCGTCTTCTACTCGCCCACCGAGCACAGGGGCGGCCGGGAGAAACTGCGCGCCTTCACGGCGCTGGGGACCGTCGCCGACGATGAGCCCCGTCTCGCCGACGAGGTGGTGGACATGGGCGAGAGAGGCACCCTGCGGCCCTGGCGGCGGACCGTCGACTTCCTGCCGGTGCACGCCGTCGCCCTGCACGCCGTCACCCACGAGTTGCTCCTGACCCGGGACCGGAACTGGGGCTACCAACTACGTTTCGGGCTGGTGCCGCTGGCGGTGGCGGACTTCGAGGTGCTGCGCGGCGCGATGGAGCGGTGAGGGACGGGCACACCGGCGGCCGTAGGAGCGCGCCGGGGCGCTCCGGCGCCGGGCGAGGGCCGACCGCGCCGCAGACCCCCGCTTTCTCCCCGCTTTCTCCGGCGACGCCCGCCTCCTTCTCCGACGCCCGCCTCCTTCTCCGACGCCCGCTTTCCCCTCCAGGGCCCCGCACCGCTTCCTGCTTCGGGGCCCGCACCGGCTCCTGCTTCGGGGCCCCGCACCGCCGCGCCCCTCCGAGCCCCCGACCTCCTCCGTCGCCTCCCCGGGCGTTGTCAGTGGTCCGGAGGAGGATGTCGATCATGATGTCGCCGCTGACCTCGCCGCTGACCCTGCCCGCTTCCCTGATGGCCGCCCGTCGGGTCGATCCCGCCGGTGACGGGTGGAGGTTCGTCACCCATCACGCGGTGGGCACGCCCGCGGGGGACACCTACGTGCTGTCCGGGGCGAGGCGCTATCGATGGGAGGCCGAGGGGGCGACGGACCCCGCCGAGCAGAACTTCGGCTGTCGGCTCCTCACCCGTTACGGCACCGACGGACGGCCCGTCGCCGTCGCCCTGTACGGACAGCCGCGGCCGGACGGGACGCCCTCGGCGGTCGAGGAAGGCACCGACCCGACGCTGGCGGTCCTCCCGGACGGGACCGTCGCCGTCAGCTCCAAGCCGGGCAGCACCCATCTGATCTCCGCGGACCTGAGCCGCGTCCTGGCCTCCTGGCGGATGCCCTGGGGCTGGCAGGAGGAGAAGGAGCGCAACGGCGACCCCTACGCCGCGTCGATATCCGTCACGCCCTCGGGCCGGCTGCTGTGCGTGACGTCCGAGTACGGGCTGAGCGACCTCGCCGGCGCCCACCCCAACATCGTCGCCCTCTCCGAACCCGGCGAGCGCCTCGCCCCGGGCTCCAGGGCCACGCTGCGGGCCCTCGCCACGCACGACGCGCGCACCGAACGGCAGACCGACGCCGACCTCTACGCCCACGTCCGCCACCGGGGCGCGCCGGTGGGCCGCGGCAACCGCCCCTCGCCCTCACTGACCGAGATCGTGTCCCGGGACTTCGGCCGACCCTTCGACTACCGCGACTGCACGCTGGGACGGCCGGCGGCGCTGGGCGACGACCTGTTCGTCGTCCCCGTCTTCGGGCGCCTGCACCGCTCCGGCAACCGGGGTCAGGTCTTCACCTTCGCGCTCCTCGACGACCGGGGCGCGGTCCGGGGCCGTCTGGAGGGGCTCCACCGGTACGAGGACAGTCCGTTCACCGGCTTCTGCTTCACCGTGGTCGGCGATCCGTACCGCGCCCGCGCCTTCCACCTCAACCGCTTCGGCCTGTACGCGTGGAGCGCCGACGGCCGGCTGCGCTCGCGGATGTCCACCGAGGACAAGCCGTACAAGGCGCTCACCCACTTCACCCTCCTGGAGGCCACGCCCGCCGGTGAACTCCTCCTCGCCCACCGGGGGCAGCACCTGCTGCTCCGCGTGCCCGTCCCCGAGGACCTCGACGGCCTCGCGGCCGCGGTGGAGGCGGCCCTGAAGAGCTACGCCCGCGGGCGTACGGCGTGGAAGAAGGAGTACGCCCCGGTGAACTGGCACTGGGTCGACGGCTCCGCCCGGGTGCACCACCTGTGAGGCCGCGGGCCGGGAGCCGTCGTGCACCCGAGCGGCCGGGGAGCGCACGGAGCCGTCGGCGGGGCCCGTCCTCACGGGGTCGGGGCGGGCAGCCACAGGTCGGGGCCGAAGACCTCGTACCGGATCCGCGCGGCCGGGACGCCGACGCGCAGCAGAGCGCCCCGGACCTCCCGTCTGAAGGGCAGGGGGGCGCCGTCCCGGCCGGGGTGCCGCATCCCTGTCCAGCGGCCGAAAGCCGGGATGCCGGGCCCGATCGGCCGTCCGCGGCGAAGAGGGGACCAACGGCCCCACCGGTCCGGGGACATCGGCCCGGCGGGCGTCCCGGCCGCCGGGACGTACGGCGGGCCACCACCGCCCTTCGGCCCGGGGACCCGGCGCAGTAGGGCCGACCGGCCCTGGCCCCGCGGGCCCGGATGACGCAAGATCTCCGTAAGGCCAGGACCGGTCCCGCCCCCGCTGCGGGGCGGAGCCGCCCGAGGCGTCCCACGGTACGAACGAGGAGCGATTCCGATGGCGGACGGCGAGCGTCCCGAACCCGAGAGTCCGATCCGGGTCTTCCTGCTGGACGACCACGAGGTGGTCCGGCGCGGGGTGCGCGACCTGCTGAACGACGAGCCCGACATCACCGTGGTCGGCGAGGCGGCCACCGTGGAGCAGGCTCTCGTACGGGTGCCCGCGCTGCGGCCGCAGGTGGCCGTGCTCGACGTACGGCTGCCGGACGGCGACGGCGTGACCGTCTGCCGTGAGCTGCGGTCGAGCATGCCGGAGCTGGTCTGTCTGATGCTGACCTCGTTCGACGACGAGGAGGCCCTGCTCGACTCGATCATGGCCGGCGCCTCCGGCTATGTGCTGAAGCAGATCCAGGGCACCGACCTGGTCTCCGCCGTCCGCACCGTGGCCGCCGGGCAGTCGCTGCTCGACCCCAGCGCCACCACCCGGCTGATGGCCCGGCTGCGCCAGGGCCAGGAGCCCGAGCCCGAGCCGGACGCCCTGCCGGGCCTGACGGAGCGTGAGCGCGAGATCCTGGCGCTGATCGGCGAGGGGCTGACCAACCGGCAGATCGGGCAGCGGCTGTACCTTGCCGAGAAGACGGTCAAGAACCACATCTCCCGGCTGCTCGCCAAGCTCGGCGTGGAACGGCGCATCCAGGCCGCCGTCATCGCCACGCAGGCCCAGGACCGGGTCCGGCAGAAGGGGCAGTGAGGCAGTAGCGGGACCGACTCCCTCGGCGCACCCGCGCGCACGCTCCGTCCGGTACGGCAAGGGACCCGTGAGCCCTTGCCGTACCGCTGTGCTCAGGCGCTGTACCGGGCCCCGATCACCTCGCGACCGGTGACCATGCCGGGCTCGATCCTGACGAAGACGCCGTCCCTGATCGGCATCCACGAGGTGGGACCGCTCGCGGACAGCCGGTCGTGCTCGGCCGGGTCGGTCACCACGGCCGCCTGCCCCGTGACGACGACGCTCCAGCCCGACTGGGTCGCCGCGTGCCACTCGTCCGCCTGGAAGGCGACCACGACGCCGTCGATCGCACGGACCAGGTCGGAGGCGGCCGAGGTGCGCAGCACGACGGAGGCGTCCGGGTCGAGGGTGAAGTTCACGGGGAGGACCGCGGGCAGTGCGTGTCGGGTGTACACGACACGGCCGACCGGCACCTTCGCCAGCAGGCGCAGGCACTCCTGCCGGTCGAGCGCGCGAAAGGCATCGTTCTGAACCATCTGTCCATCGTGGGACGTGCGCTGGGGTCCCGGTAGGGCCGGACGGCCTGTTCTGGGCGGGGAACAGGGACGGCCGACCGGAGACGGGAGGGCACGCGGAAGGGGCCCCGCGTCACGACCGTCGCGGGGTCCCTTCGGGCGGGGTGCGGGATCAGACGGCGCCGACGGCGCCCCACGGGGCGTACAGGTCGAGCAGCCGGGTGCGGGTGGAGCGCAGCCGGTGGGCGAGGACGTCCCCGACCCACTGGCCGACGGCCCGGCCCAGCTCCGGGTCCTCCTCGCACATCATGCGGACGGCCGTGGCGTCGAACTCGTACGCCCGCACGGGCGTCGCCGCCTCCGCGCCCAGGTGCCAGACGTGGGGCGTGAACAGCCAGGACCAGCCGACGAGTTCGTTGTGCCGCAGGGACTCGATGACGGCCGCGCGGCGGCCGGGCACATGCATGTCGAGTTCGACGGTGCCCGTACGGACGATCCAGAACCGGTCGGCCCGGCCGCCCTCCTCGAACAGCCGCGTCCCCTGCGGGAAGGACACCTCGCGGGCGACACGCAGCAGCCGCTCACGGTGCTTGGCGGGCAGGGCGCGCAGCATGCTGGGCGCAGGGATGTCGATCATGGCGTGCCTCCGGGCTGGTCGGCGGGATCTGCCATGTCCAGCATGTTCCCGGCGCCCGCGGGCGGACCATGGGCCCTCCGGCACCCGGCGCGGGCCGGTCGGCCCCGGCCCCGGTCCCGGACCGGGCATCCTGACGGCATGCGCACCGTCGGCGTGGACCTCTCCGCGCGCCCCCGTCGTACCGCCGTGTCCGTGATCGACTGGTCCGGGGGGCGTGCCGTCGTGCACGCCCCGGTGCTGCGCTGCGCGGACGAACGCCTGCTGGAGCTGCTCACCGGCCTGGGGGAGGGGGACCGGGCCGGCGTGGACTGTCCCTTCGGCTGGCCCGTCGCCTTCGTCGAGGCGATGGCCGCCCACGCCGCACCGCACCCCGACTGGCCGGGCCGGGACACCGAGGGCGACGACGACCTCCGCGCCCTGCGCTACCGCCGCACCGATCTGCTCGTCGCCCCGCACGCCCCGCGCTTCCCGCTGTCGGTCTCCTTCGACAAGCTCGGCTCCGTCGCCGCCCGCTGGGCCCGCCTCCAGGCCCGGCTGGCCCGGCTCGGCCACCCGGTGGACCGCACGGGGGCCGGCCGGGTGGCGGAGGTGTATCCCGCCGCCTCCCGTCATCGGTGGGGCCTGCCCCTCGGCACCGTGGACGAACTGACCTCCGCCGCGCCCTGGCTGTACCTCTCCGGCCCGGCACGGCTGACGTACGCCTCCGACCGGGACGCCTACGACGCGCTCATCGCCTCACTGACCGCCCGCGCGGTCGGTGTGGGGCGCACCACGTGGCCCACCGCCGAGGATGCGGGCCCCGCACGCACCGAGGGCTGGATCCACCTCCCGGCCCCGGACTCCCTCCCCGGCCTGCTGCACGACTGACGGCACGCCCAGTCCGTATCTGACGGGTCGTCACTTGAGGGCCATGACAGGGCCGTTCGGTCCCCGGCAGGGACCTCAGGCCCCTGCCGTCCCGGAGGCACCGCGCCGGAGACTCGCGGTGCATCCCCCAAGGAGGTCTGCACATGTCCGTCATCACCGTCGGTCTCGACGGCTCGCCCGAGAGTCTCGCCGCCGCGGACTGGGCCGCCCGCGAGGCGGCCCAGCAGGAGGCACTCCTGCGGCTCGTCCACGCCGAGGAACCGGTGGTCCCCCTGTACGCGCCGCTCGGCGGCATCCCCGCCCCCGGGGTGCTCGCCGGGCAGCGCGACTGGGCCGCGCGCCTGCTCCGGGAGACGGAGTCCCGGCTCGTGCTGCGCCGCCCCGATCTGCGGATCACCGCCGAGGAGACCCGGCAGGAGGCGGTGCCCGCCCTGCTGTCCGCCGCCTCGCATGCCGACCTGCTGGTCCTGGGGTCCCGCGGCCTCGGCACGGTCACCGGGTTCCTCGTCGGCTCCGTCGCCCAGGCCGTCGTGGCGCGCTCCGAGCGGCCCGTCGTCCTCGTCCGGGCCGGGGAGCGCGCCGAGGACGAGCATCTGCCGGACGCCGCCGGAGCCGCCTCCGAGACCACGCCGTACCGCGACGTGGTGCTCGGCCTGGACGTCGCCGACCCGGCCGCCGCGGTGATCGAGTTCGCCTTCGAGGCCGCCCGCCGCCGCGTCGCGAGGCTGCGGGTCCTGCACGGCTGGAACCCGGCGGCCGTCTACGGTTACGGCGCCGTCCTGGACGCCGGTCTCAACGCCGAGCTGGCGGCGGAGGCGCGGCAGGGGCTGACCGAGGCCCTGCGGCCGTGGCGGGACAAGTTCCCCGGTGTCGAGGTCCGGGAGCAGGCGGTCGTGGGCGGCGCCGGCCGCCATCTGGTGCACGCCTCCCGGGACGCCGCCCTGGTCGTCGTGGGCCGCGCGCGTCGCCGCACCCCGGCCGGCGGCCGCATCGGCCCCGTCACCCACGCCGTCCTGCAACACGCCTCGGCACCGGTCGCGGTGGTCCCGCACGACTGACGACGCCCCCCGCCCGGCCCACCCCGGGTCACCGGCTCCCGCCGTCCGGGCCTCGGGGGCGTCGGCCGGGTTGGTCGGCTCCTGCCGTCGGGGCCTTGGGCTGCGGGCGGGCGCCCTGGCACGGTTCGACAGCGCAGGCGCCGGATCGAGTCGGGTGGGCGGTCGGAGCTTGCCCGGGCTTCGGTCTTGTGCCGCCCGGCCTCGTGCGGGAGGTGCGCCATGCCGTCGGGGTTCGTCGGCCGGGCGGGCGGGCTTTTCCGGGGGTGCCGGGCCTTGCCGTTGGGCCGCGGTGGATGGCGGTGCCGCGTCCGGTCCGGTGGGCGGTCGGAGCTTGGCGGGGCTTCGGTTGTGTGTCGTCCGGCCGGGTGTGGGAGGCGGCACGTCGTCGGGGTTCGTCGGCCGGGCGGGCGGACCCTTCCCGGGGCACCGGCTTCTGCCGCCCAGGCCCCGGGCGGAAGGCGCCGCGTCGAGTCGGCCGGGCGACCGGACCGTCCCGGGGCGCCGGCCCCGGCCGCTCGCACCTCGCCCTGAGGGCGCCACAACCGTCCGGGGCCGGGACCGTCGGGCCCCACCCGGGACCACCGGCCCCTGCCGCCGCGGATCCCGGAGAACCACGCTGGAATCGGATCCCTTGTCCCAGGAGGTGGAGATCATGCTCCGCACTGTCACCGCAGGCCTCGACGGCTCGCCCGAGAGCCGGGCCGCCGCCGAGTGGGCGGCCCGCGAGTCGGCCCTGCGCAGCCTGCCGCTGAAGCTCGTCCATGTCTGGGAGCCGGTGCCGGAGCCGATGGCCCAGGCCCCGCTCCTCGGCGCGGAGACCCAGCAGCACTGGACCGAGCGAAGCGAGATGGGGGTACCCCCGGCCGAAGGCTGGGGGAGCATCCCGCGCGAGGCCGCCGAGGGCATCGCCCTGCGCCACCCCGGCCTCGAGGTGATCACCGAGCAGCTCTACGGCCACCCCGCGGACGTGCTCCCCGAGGCGGCGAAGGACGCCGACCTGCTCGTCCTCGGCTCGCGCGGCCTCAGCGGCCCGGGCGGATTCATCGTCGGCTCGGTCGGCCTGTCGGTCGTCGCGCACGCCGAGCGTCCCGTGGTGCTGGTGCGGGCGCTGCAACAGGCCGCCGACGAGCACGAGCCGGACCCGGTCGGCATCCCGTCCGCCGCGACGCCCTTCCGGCCCGTGGTCCTCGGGCTCGACACCGCGCACCCGGACGAGACGCTCATCGCGTTCGCGTTCGACGCCGCCCTGCGCCGCGAGACCGCGCTGCGGGTCGTCCACGCCTGGAACCCGCCGCCGTACTACGCCTACGGCACCCCCGCCAACCCCGCCCTGCACGAGGCACTGGCCCTCAGCGCCGCCGAGGATCTCGCCAAGGCGCTCAGCCCCTGGCGGACCAGGTTCCCGGGCGTGGAGACCGTCGAGGTCACCCGCTACGGCAGCCCCTCGGTCCATCTCGTTGACGCCTCGCGCGAGGCCTCCCTCGTCGTCGTCGGCCGGCGGGCCCGCCGCAACCCGGTCGGCAGCCACATCGGCCATGTCACCCACGCGGTCCTGCACCACGCCACCGTCCCCGTCGCCGTGGTCCCCCACGACTGACGCGTCACCCACAGGAGTTGACCCCATGAAGGCAGCAGTCGTCCGAGCGTTCGGCGAGCCGCTGGTCATCGAGGAGCGCCCCGACCCCGAACCGGGTCCCGGTCAGGTCCGGGTCCGGGTGGAGGCCTCCGGGCTCTGCCACACCGACATCCACGCCGCGCACGGAGACTGGCCCGTGAAGCCGAGCCCGCCGTTCGTGCCGGGTCACGAGGGCGTCGGCCTGGTCGAGAAGCTCGGCGAGGGCGTCACCCACCTCGCCGTCGGACAGCGTGTCGCCGTGCCGTGGCTGGGCACGGCGTGCGGACGCTGCGAGCACTGTCTGTCGGGCTGGGAGACCCTGTGCGAGCAGCAGGTCAACACCGGTTACGGCTGTGACGGCGGGTACGCTGGGAAGATGCTGGCCCGGGCCGACTTCGCGCAACCCGTGCCCGACGGCGTCAGCCCCTTCGACGCCGCCCCGCTGACCTGCGCGGGCGTCACGACGTACAAGGCGCTGAAGGTCGCCGGCGTGCGGCCGGCGCAGCTCGTCGCGGTGTCCGGCGTCGGCGGGCTCGGCCATCTCGCCGTGCAGTACGCGAAGATCGCCGGCGCCACCGTCGCCGCGATCGACGTCACCGACGAGAAGCTCGACCTGGCCGCCGAGCTCGGCGCGGACATCCTCGTCGACGCCCGCAAGGACGACGTGGGCGAGGTGCTCAAGCGGTACGGCGGCGCCCACGCGGCGATCGCGCTGGCCGTGGACGAGGCCGCCTTCTCCGCCGTCCATTCCGGTCTGCGGCGCGGCGGCAAGCTGGTCATGGTCGCCCTGCCCGCGCACGGCACGGTCCGCCTTCCCATCTTCGACACGGTCCTGGGCGGCACCTCCGTCATCGGGTCGATCGTCGGCACCCGCCAGGACCTCGCCGAGGTGTTCCAGCTGCACGCGGCCGGCCGCACCCGGGTCATCCACGAGATCCGCCCGCTGGAGAGCGTCAACGAGTCGATCGAGGCCGTGCTGCGCGGTGAGGTCAAGGCCCGGATCGTCTTCGACCTCGGGGCGCACCGGTGACGACCGGCGAACGGCCGGTCGTGGTCGGCGTGGACGGCTCCGCGCCGAGCCTGCACGCCGTGGACCGGGCCGCCGACGAGGCCGCGCTGCGCCGGGTGCCGCTGCGGGTGGTGTACGCCTCCCTCTGGGAGCGCTACGAGGGCACGGCGCTCGCCGGCGACCACAAGCCCGCCGAGGAGGTCAGGGCCGACGACATCGTGGCGGTGGCCGCCCGCCGGGCCCGCGAGCGGCGGCCGGAGCTTGCGGTGTCGGCCGAGGTGGTCGCCGAGGAGCCCGAGTACGTCCTGGTGCGGGAGGGGCGCGCCGCCTCCGCGCTGGTGCTCGGCACCCGGGGCCGCGGCAGCGTCCGCGAGCTGCTCCTCGGCTCCGTCAGCCTCGCCGTGGCCGCGCACGCGCACTGCCCGGTGATCGTGGTCCGCGGCGCCGGCGACGGCGTCGGCGCGGGGACCCACGGCCCGGTCGTGCTGGGCGTCGGAGCGCACGGCAAGGACTCGGCGGCGGTGCGCTTCGCCGTCGCGGAGGCGCGGCTGCACCGGGTGCCCCTGGACGCCGTACGGGCTTGGCGCTGCCCCGCGAGGGAGAGCGTGGAGCACCCCCTGCTGAGCGGGGAGCCGGCGCGCCTGCACGAGGAGCACGCCGCCGAGGCCCTGGAGGAGGCCCTGGCGGACGTCCCGGCCGACGTCGAGCTGCGCCGCCGTACCGTCGAGGGCCCGGCCCGTGACGTCCTCCTCGACGCCGCCCGGGACGCCGGCCTGCTGGTGGTCGGCGCCCGGCGCACCCACGGCCACCTCGGGCTCCAGCTCGGCCGGGTCGCCCACGGGGTCCTGCACCGGGCGGCCTGCGCCGTCGCGGTGGTGCCCGAACCGGAGTGATGGGCGCTCAGAGAGCCGCCGCGTGATCGGGGACGTACGTCCGCAGATCGCGCGGCGAGCGCTGGTAGCCGGTCGACGGCGGCCGCTGCGGCAGCTCCAGCACCGGCGGCGGCACCTCGTGGTACGGCACCGTCGACAGCAGATGGGCGATCATGTTCAGCCGGGCCGCGCGCTTGTCGTCGCTCTCGACGACGTACCAGGGCGCCTCGGAGATGTCGGTGTGCACCATCATCTCGTCCTTCGCCCGGGAGTACGCCTCCCAGCGGCTGATCGACTCCAGGTCCATCGGCGACAGCTTCCAGCGCCGCAGCGGGTCCTCCAGCCGGCGCCGGAACCGATCCTGCTGCTCGGTGTCGCTCACCGAGAACCAGTACTTCCGCAGCAGGATGCCGTCCTCGATCAGCATCCGCTCGAAGATCGGGCACTGGCGCAGGAAGAGCTCGTGCTCCTCCTTCGAGCAGAATCCCATCACCTGCTCGACGCCGGCCCGGTTGTACCAGGACCGGTCGAACAGCACGATCTCCCCAGCGGCCGGCAGATGCTCGACGTACCGCTGGAAGTACCACTGGGTGCGCTCGCGCTCGGTCGGCTTCGGAAGCGCTGCGATCCGGGCCACGCGCGGATTGAGGTGCTCGGCCACCCGTTTGATCGTGCCGCCCTTGCCGGCCGCGTCCCGCCCCTCGAAGACCACCACCAGCCGGACGCCGTTCGCCCGCACCCATTCCTGGAGCTTCACCAACTCCGTCTGGAGACGCAGCAGTTCCTTCTCGTACACCTTGCGCGGCAACTCCGCCGCCTTCTTGCCGGACATGGACGTCACGCTACCCGCCCGGGCGCCGGCCGGCGGGACCATCGGCGCGGGCAGGGGCCGACCGGCCCCTGCCCGCGCACGTCGCCGCGCGCGACGATCGAAGGGTCCCGCGCGGTGTCGTCGGACGCGGGAGCCGATCGTGGAGGAGGCGAACCGTCATGGCAGACAAGGTGCTGGTCACGTACGGGACGACCAACGGTTCGACGGCGGAGATCGCCGAAGCGGTGGCCGACGTACTGCGCAAGGGCGGGCTGTCCGTCGAGGCGCGCCCGGCGCGCGACGTCGCGAGCGTGGCCCCGTACGACGCCGTGGTGGTCGGCGGCGGGCTGTACGCCGGGCGCTGGCACAAGGACGCCCGCCGGTTCGTGCGGCGCCACCGCCGGACGCTGGCCGGACGCCCCGTCTGGCTCTTCAGCAGCGGCCCGCTGGACCCCTCGGCGTCCGAGCGGGACATCCCGCCCGTACGGGGGGTGCGGCGGGCGATGACGGGCCTGGACGCCCGGGAGCACATCACGTTCGGCGGGTGCCTCGAAGAGGGGGCCAAGGGCCGGGTGGCCAGGATGATCCTGCGCTCGGGCAAGGGCGGCGACTACCGGGACTTCGCCGCGATCGAGACCTGGGCGGACGGGATCGCCCGCGAACTGAACCGCTCGTAGGGCGTTTCGACCCATCGCCGCATCGCCGCATCGCCGCATCGCAGCATCCACACACCCGCACATCCCCGCATCGCACATCCCCGCATCACACCTGCACGCAACCGCGAAAGGACGTGACGGCCATGGCCGCCGAGCAGACACCGACGCAGGTCACCGAAGGACCACCCGCCGGAGATCTGGGCCGTCGGCTCGCCGCGCGGCGGGCCGTGCTCGGACTGTCGCTGGGGGAGACCGCTGAACGGGCCGGCATGGCCCCCAGCTACCTGGCCCATCTGGAGCGGCATCCCGGAGCCGCCCCGAACCGGGGCGCCCTGCTCAGCCTGGCGGGCGTGCTGGGCACCACGGTGTCGGCCCTCACCGGTGGCCACGCCGACCTCCCGCCCGGCACCGGACGGGCCGGGCACACGCCCGAGTTCACCGAATTGACCCGCACCGAGTGCGGTGATCTGCTCGCCACGCACGGCGTCGGCAGGCTGGCGGTGCCCACCGCTCAGGCGCCGGTGATCGTGCCCGTCAACTACAGCGTCGTCGACGGCTTGATCGTCTTCAGGACCGCGCGGGGCGCGACGCCGTCCCTGGCGGCCGGCTGTCCCGTCGCCTTCGAGGTCGACCGCATCGACGACGTGTTCAGCGAGGGCTGGAGCGTCCTGGTGCGCGGGCACGCCCGCATGGTGACCGACCTCGGCGAGGCACAGCGCCTCGCACGGCAGGTCCACAGCACCCCGTGGGCCGGCGGCCGGCGTGACGTCTGGGTGCGGATCCAGCCGTACGCCGTCACGGGGCGCCGCATCGGCCCGCTCGCGGTGCCCGAGGCGCCCGTGGGATGACACGGAGACGGAGCGACACCGCGGGGGATCGGTGCCGCTCCTGTACCCAGGGTCGTACGGAAAGTCCCGTCGGCCAAGTGCCGAACGTCCCGCTCCGGACGCCGGACGGCCCCCTGGCCGGTCGCGCCGGACGACCGGGCCCACCGGTTCCGCCCCGGTTCGCCGGGCACTACCGTGGCACATGATCGGACCGGTGGGTGTCCGGCGTGGTCAGGGGACCTGGAGGAGCGCAGGTGGGAAGCCCCGAGGAGGCCCGGGTTCGGCTGCCTCAACTCAGGCTCGACGAACTGCTGGAGGAGCTGCAGGCACGGCTGGACGCCGCCCGCGGCACCCGGGACCGGGTGCACAGCCTGCTGGAGGCGGTGCTCGCGGTCGGCCGGGAACTGGACCTGGAACAGGCGCTGCGCAGCATCGTGGAGGCGGCGGCGGTGCTGGTGGACGCCGAGTACGCGGCGCTCGGAGTGATCGGCCCCGACGGCAGACGACTGTCGGCGTTCCACACCGTCGGGGTCGGCGAGGACGAGATCGCCCGCATCGGCCCCTACCCGGAGGGGCACGGCATCCTGGGTGAGCTGATCCGCAACCCCGAGCCGCTGCGGCTGGCCAAGCTCTCCGAGCACCCCGCGTCGTACGGCTTCCCGCCCCACCACCCGCCCATGAACACCTTCCTCGGCGTCCCGATCCGGGTCCGCGACCAGGTGTTCGGCAATCTCTACCTGACCGAGAAGCGGGGCGGCGGCCAGTTCGACGAGGAGGACGTCTCCGTCACGCTCACCCTCGCCGTGGCCGCCGGTGTGGCCATCGACAACGCCCGGTTGTACGCGGAGTCCCGGCTGCGGGAGCGCTGGCTGGGGGCGAACGCGGAGATCACCCACAGTCTGATGTCGGGGGCCGAGCGGGCCGAGGTGCTCGGTCTGATCGCCGGGCGGGCCCGCGAGATCACGGGTGCGGCGCTGGCCGTGGTCGCCATGCCCATGGAAGAGACGGGATCCCTCACCGTGGAACTCGCCCTCGGCGCGCAGGCGGAGGCGCTGCGGGGCCTGGTCCTGCCGGCCGGGGGCAACCTCATCGGCGAGGCCTTCTCCACGGTGACCGCCGTGATCAGCGCGGATGTCACCGAGGACGAGCGCATGTCGGCGGGCCCCCTGCGCCTCACCGGGCTCGGTCCGGCGGTGGCCGTCCCGGTGGGCACCGGGGACAGCGGCGCACGCGGTGTCGTCCTGCTGGTCAGGGCGTCCGGGGACACCCCGTTCACCGAGAAGGAGACCGAGCCGCTCCAGGTGTTCGCGGGGCAGGCGGCGATCGCGATGGAGCTGGCGGAGCGCCGCCAGGACGCCGAGCGGATCGCCGTTCTCACCGACCGCGACCGCATCGCCCGCGATCTGCACGACCTGGCGATCCAGCGGCTGTTCGCCACCGGTATGACGCTCCAGAGCGCGGGCCGTTTCATCGAGCATCCCGAGGCCTCCGAGCGGGTCGCGCGGGCGGTCGACGACCTCGACGAGACCATCAAGATCATCCGGTCGACGATCTTCGGCCTGCGCACCCGTGACGGCGCCGGCGGCACCGGGCTGCGCGCCCGCGCCGTCCGGGTGGTCGGCGAGGCGGCCCCTGTCCTGGGCTTCGCCCCCAGCGTGCGGATGGAGGGACTCCTCGACACCGACGTCCCCAAGGAGGTCGCCGACCATGTCGTGGCCGTCCTCTCGGAGTCCCTCACCAACGTCGCCCGCCACGCGCGCGCCGACCGCGCCGAGGTCGTCCTCGCGACCGACGGCCGCGAGGTGCGCCTGTCGGTCACGGACAACGGCGTGGGCATCCCGGACGGCGGCCGCCGCAGCGGGCTGCGCAACATGGCCGAACGCGCCGAACAACTCGGCGGCACCTTCGAGCGGACGCGGCCCGCCGAGGGCGGCACGTCACTGCTGTGGCGGGCACCGCTGTAGCTGTAGCTGTAGCTGTAGCCGTGGCCGTGGCCGTGGCCCGGCGGTCCTCGTCGGGGCCGGTGACTCAGCTGATCACCCGGTGCGCGGCGCGCTCACGCCAGGTCCACCCAGGTGCCCGTCGCGGCGGACCGGGTCATCGCCTCCAGCGCGGCGGCGCTGCGCACCGCGTCCGTGAGCGTCGTGCCGTACGGCGTGTCCTCGGCGATCGAGCGCAGGAAGCGGTACGCCTCCACGACCTTCAGGTCGTCGTAGCCCATGGCGTTGGCGGCGCCGGGCTGGAACGCGCCGTACTCGCCCGCGCCGGGGCCCACGTACACCGTGCTCACCGGCTGGTCCTGGTACGTCGTGCCGCGGCTGACGCCCAGTTCGTTCATCCGGCGGAAGTCCCAGAACACCGCTCCCTGGGTGCCGTGCACCTCGAAGCCGTAGTTGTTCTGCTCGCCGACCGAGACCCGGCAGGCCTCCAGGACACCCCGGGCGCCGGAGTCGAAGCGCAGCAGGCAGTTGACGTAGTCCTCGTTCTCCACCGGGCCCGGCTCACCGCCGCCGCGGCTGTGGCCGGCCGTCGCGCCGGTCGGACGGGCCCGCTCGGGGACGAAGACCGCGGTGTCCGCGGTGAGGGAGGCGATGTCGCCGAGCAGGAAGCGGGCCAGGTCGACCCCGTGCGAGGCGAGGTCGCCCAGGACCCCGCTGCCGCCGCGTGCCCGCTCGTAGCGCCAGGTCAGGGCGCCCTCGGGATGGGCCGCGTAGTCGCTGAAGAGCCGGAGGCGGACATGGGTGACCGTGCCGATCTCGCCGGAGACGATCAGCTCGCGGGCGGCCTCCACGGCCGGCGCGTTGCGGTAGTTGAAGCCCACGGTGCCCTGTACGCCCGCTCCGGCGACCGCGTCGGCGACCGCCCCGGCGTCCTCGGCGGTCAGGCCCACCGGCTTCTCGATCCAGATGTGCTTGCCGGCCCGGGCCATGGCGACGCCGATCTCCCGGTGCAGGAAGTTGGGCGCGGTGATGCTGACCGCCTGCACACGCGGGTCCGCGGCCACCTCCCGCCAGTCCCGGGTGGTCGAGGCGAATCCGAACTGCGCCGCCGCCTCCTCCGCCCGGCCCGGCACCTCCTCCGCGACCAGGATCAGCTCCGGGCGCAGGCCCAGGTGTGGATAGTGGTGGGCGATCCTGGCGTACGCCTGGGTGTGCACCCGTCCCATCCAGCCGAACCCCACGACGGCGACACCGAGCGTGCTTGCCATGACACCCCTTCGTGTTTTTGGACCGTTCCACAAGCCGACGTGCCTCACCCTGGGCCGCGAAACCCGCAGGTGTCAACCCTGTGACCATCCTTTGACAAGCCGGTCACCCTGTGGAACGGTCCACCGCATGAGACCTCCGACGATCCGTGACGTGGCCGATCGCGCCGGGGTGTCGAAGTCCCTGGTCTCCCTCGTCCTGCGCGGCTCCGAGCAGGTGCGCCCCGAGAAGCGGCAGGCCGTGCTGGCCGCCGTCGAGGACCTCGGCTACCGGCCCAACGCCGCCGCGCGCAGTCTGAGCGAGCGCCGCACCCGCTCGGTCGGGGTCCTCCTGAACGACATGCGCAACCCCTGGTTCGTGGAACTGCTGGACGGGCTGAACTCCCGGCTCCACGACAGCGGTCTGCGCATGCTGCTCGCCGACGGCCGCCTCAACCGCCGCCTCGGCGAGGACCTCACCCGCACCTTCACCGAACTGCGGGTCGACGGACTCGTCGCGGTCGGCACCCTGCCCCCCTCCGAGGCGCTGCGCGCCGCCGCCACCCACGTCCCCACCGTGGTGGCGGGCGCCCGCGAGCCGGATCTGCCCCGCGTCGACGTCGTCGCCGGCGACGACGAGCACGGCGCGCGGCTGGCCACCGAGCACCTCGTCGGCCTCGGTCACCGCCGTATCGCCCACATCGCGGGGCAGGGCGTCGTCGGCGCACTGCGCCGTCGCAGCTTCGAGACGGTCATGGCCCAACACGGGCTCGCGTCGGACGCGACGGTGGAGCAGGGCGACCTGACCGAGGAGGGCGGCTACCGGGCCATGGTCCGGCTGCTCAGCGCCCCCGAGCGGCCGACGGCCGTCTTCGCCTTCAACGACATCGCCTGCGTCGGCGCCCTCTCGGCGGCCGAGGAGTCGGGCCTCCGGGTCCCCCGGGACCTCTCCCTCGTCGGCTACGACAACACCTACCTCTCGCGGCTGCGCCACCTCTGGCTGACCACGGTGGACGACGCCAGCCACGACATCGGCCGCGCCGCCGCCCAGCACCTCCTCGACCGCATCGAGGACCCGGCCCGCCCGAAGCGGACCGTCCTGTCGCCGCCGACTCTGGAGGTGCGGGGCACGACCGCCCCTCCCGCACGGCGGGGGCGCGACTCGGGCGAGCGCTTTCCCCGCCGATGACCGAAAACGATCAGGAGCTTTACTGCGACCAAGTTGCAGGTACGCCTGGCGGGCAGAAGGGTGGGACCCGTAGCCGTCCCCCTCAGGAAGTCAGCCCTCGCGATGACCCTCAAGTCGCCCCCCGGCGCCGCGCCCTGGCACCGTGTCCGCACCGCGCTCACCCGTGAGGAGTGGGCGAGAGCCGGGGGCATGGCCGCCTTCGTGCTGGCCCTGCACGTCATCGGGTGGTTCACCCTCGTCGTGATCGTGGCGCCCGAGCACCACAGCGTCGGTACGCAGTCCTTCGGCATCGGGATCGGCGTCACGGCCTACACGCTCGGCATGCGGCACGCCTTCGACGCCGACCACATCGCGGCGATCGACAACACCACGCGCAAGCTGATGCACGAGGGACGGCGCCCGCTGTCGGTGGGCTTCTGGTTCTCCCTCGGCCACTCCAGCGTCGTCTTCGCCCTGGCCGTCCTGCTGTCCCTGGGCGTCAAGGGCCTCGCCGGCCCGGTCGGCGACGACGGCTCCGCGCTGCACGACGTCACCGGCCTGATCGGTACGACGATCTCGGGGACCTTCCTGTACCTCATCGCGGCCGTCAACCTGGTCGTCCTCGCGGGGATCTGGAAGGTCTTCCGGCAGCTGCGCTCGGGCCGTTTCGACGAGGCGGCACTGGAGGAGCGGCTGAACAACCGCGGCTTCATGAACCGCCTCCTCGGCCGCTTCACCAGGTCCATCACCGAGCCGTGGCAGATGTACCCGCTCGGCCTGCTCTTCGGCCTGGGCTTCGACACCGCGACCGAGATCGCCCTGCTCGTCCTCGCGGGCTCCGGCGCCGCCTCCGGGCTGCCCTGGTACGCGATCCTCTGTCTGCCCGTCCTCTTCGCCGCCGGCATGTCGCTGTTCGACACCCTCGACGGTTCGTTCATGAACTTCGCCTACGGCTGGGCCTTCTCCCAGCCGGTCCGCAAGGTCTACTACAACCTCACCGTCACCGCGCTGTCGGTCGCCGTCGCCCTGGTCATCGGCACCGTCGAACTCCTCGGCCTGCTCGCCGAGCGGTTCCGTCTCCACGGCGTCTTCTGGGACTGGGTCCTGGGCCTCGACCTCAACACCGTGGGCTTCGTCGTCGTGGGCCTCTTCCTGGTCGCCTGGGTGATCGCGCTGGCCGTGTGGAAGGTGTGCCGCATCCAGGAGAAGTGGACGGCGGGGCCGCCCGGCGAGGTGGAGTACCCGGCGGAGGCGTAACCGTACGTCCGGCACCGGCCGCGGGGCCGAGCCGCCCCGGCACGTCGGTCCGGGCCGGGGCGGTCCGCCGGGTTACCGTCGGCGCGTGGATGGTGATCGCCGAGGGTGGGGGCCGTGTCTGCTCAGCGGGGCGGTGTTCGCCGTCTGCATGGCCGGCACCACCCTGCCGACCCCTCTCTACCCGCTGTACCAGGAGAAGTTCGGGTTCTCCGAGCTGACCGTCACCGTCGTCTACGCCGTGTACGCCTTCGGAGTCATCGGCGTGCTGCTGCTGACGGGCAACGCCTCCGACACCGTCGGCAGACGCCCGGTCCTGCTGGCGGGACTGGGCTGCGCGGCGGCCGGCGCGGTCTGCTTCCTGCTCGCCGGAGGGCTCGGCGCCCTGTACGCGGGCCGGCTGCTGTCGGGTTTCTCGGCCGGACTGTTCACCGGCGCGGCCACGGCGTACGTGATGGACCTGGCGCCCCGCGGCGGCTCCTCACGGGCCACGTTCGTGGCGACGGCCGCCAACATGGGCGGGCTCGGCTGCGGTCCGCTGCTCGCGGGAGTGCTCGCCGAGTACGCGCCCTGGCCCCTGTACCTGCCGTTCGCCGTGCACCTCGTCCTGGTCGCCGCCTCGGCCGTCGCCCTGATGTGGCTTCCGGAGACCGTGCGCGAGCCACGGCCGCCCGGCTCGGTGCGGCCGCAGCGGCCCGGACTGCCCCGGCGGGTGCGGCCGGTGTTCGTACCCGCGGCGATCGCCTCCTTCGCCGGGTTCGCGCTGTTCGGGGTGTTCACCTCGGTCAGCCCGGCATTCCTCGCCGAGTCCCTGGACGTGCACGACCACGCCGTGAGCGGGGCGGTCGTCGCCCTGGCCTTCTTCGCCTCGACCGCCGGACAGCTGGCCGTCGGCCGGGTCGGGGTGGGACGTTCCCTGCCGATCGGCTGCGCCGTGCTCTTCGCCGGCCTGGCCCTGCTCGCCGGCGCCCTGCGCTGGGACCTGCTGGTGCTGATCGTGCTGAGCGCGGTCGTCGGCGGGTTCGGCCAGGGACTGGCGTTCCGCGGGGCCCTGTCCGCGGTGGCCGGGGCCTCGCCCGCCGAGCAGCGCGCGGCGGTCATCTCCACCCTGTTCGTGGTGGCCTACGCCGGTATCTCGGTGCCGGTGATCGGGGTGGGCGTGCTGACGGTCCCCCTCGGTCTGGAGGGCGCGGGGCTGGTGTTCATCGCGTGCATGGCGGCGCTCGTCACGGTCGCGGCCGGCTATCTGCTGCGACGCCCGGTGCCGGCGCAGACCTGAGCGCGACCCGCACCACCTCAGGACGCGGGCCGCAGTCCCACACCCGAGGCGACACCGCGCCGACCACCGGCCCACGGGCCGACGACCTCACCCCGCCTGTCGGCTCCGGCCCGGTCGGCCCAGCGGTGTGCTCACCGGAGGTGGTCCGGTGGGTGGGCGGGTGTGTTCCGGTGGGGCCGCTTCTCGGTGGCCGGAGCGGCCCCCGCCGGGTCCGGGCGGAGCGCGAGCACGGCCCGGTCGTCGTCGTCCTTGTCGCCGGTGCGCGCCGACCAGCGCTCCGAGTCGGACCGTACGAACGCCACCACCGCTTCCGGGTCAGGGGCACCCTCCCCGCGGAAGCGCTCGCCGAGCCGGCGCAGGACCGGATAGAACGCGCCGTCCGCGTCGCGCGCCTCGCTCACCCCGTCCGTGTGCGCCAGCAGCACCTCGCCCGGCGCGAGCGGATGCACGGTCGTCGCGGCCCCGCCCGACACCAGGGCCCCCAGGCCCAGCGGCAGCCCCGGCTCCGTGACCAGCCGCCGCGCCTGCGGCCCACCGACCACCAAGGGCGCCGGATGCCCGCGGTCGACGATCCGCACCTCGCCGCCGCCCGGCGGGAACTCCAGCACCAGCGCCGTCACGAACAGCTCGGGGTCGCCGTCCTCACCCGCCGGGCTGTTGCGGGCGATACTCAGCTCCAGCCGCTCGGCCAGCCCGCTCAGGCTCCGCCACTCGTGCGCCGACACCCGGAAGCTGCCCAGCACCGCGGCCACCGTCTGCACCGCGCCCAGCCCCTTGCCCCGGACGTCACCGATGATCGCCCGCACCCCGAACGGCGTCTCGCACAGGTCGTACAGGTCCCCGCCCACCAGCGTGCCGCCCTCCCCGGCCTGGTAGAACCCGGCCGCGCGCACGGGACCGAGCCGGCGCGGCACCGGACGCAGCAGGGTCCGCTGCATGGCCTCCGCGACCGAGTGCGCCCGGATCAGATGCCGCCGGGTCCGCTCCCGCTGCCGGGCCAGCGCGACACTGGCGACCCCGATGAGGAGCGTCCCGACGTACACGGCGACATGGTGCTGCTCGGCGAAGTGGCCGGGACGGCGGGCCGCCGTCCACATCTGCAGGCCGAGACAGACCACCGTCGACAGCGCCGTCCCGCGCGGGCCGCGCGTCGCGGCGGCGAGGGGCGGTACGGCGATCAGAACGGAGCTCACCGGCTCCTGGCCCCGCACGAGCGCCTCCACCAGGACGTCGACGGCCACCGCGATCAGCGGCAGCCACCACACCCACCCCCGCCGCGGGGACGGCGGCCGCAGCGCGGCGTCGAGGCTGTCGCGGGACACGGCGCGCCCCTACCTTCCGAGGCCGTGCGGGCCGGGCGCCCCCGGCAGGGCCGCCTCGACCCGGGAGAGCTGGGCGGTCAGGCTCAGCAGCCAGACCTCCAGGTCGACGAGGGTGACCAGGGGAGGGGCCGGCGTGGGCGGGGTCCGCGGCCGCGCCTCCTTCGGCGGCGGTCGCTCCCCGTCGCACCGCGCCGCGAGCCGCTCGACCGTCCCGGCTGTCGCCCGGGCGTCGGCCCACGCCCGGCGCACCGCGTCCGGCGGCAGACCGGCCGAGGGCAGGTCGAAGCGGGGCAGCCAGTGGGCGCCGAGCAGGATCTGATGGGTCGCGACGAGGACGCCGTGCCAGTCGGCGCCGGGTTCGGCCCGGGCCGCCGGTTCACTGCGGAACTGCGCGTACGCGGACTCCGCCAGCCGCATCCGGTGCAGCGCGGGGAACGTCGACGGGGGCGGCGCGGAGCCCGGCGGCACCGCAGCCAGTGCCGCGGCGGTCGCCCGGATCAGCGACGCGCACTCCCGCAGCAGCCCGGCCATGGTCCGCCGTACCTCACGCCGGGCCCCCGACGGCCACGCCAGCAGCGCGCACAGCAGACCGATGAGACTGCCCGTGACCACGTCCACGATCCGCGCCTCCGCCAGCCGCCAGGTGGCCGGCGTGATCTGGGCGAACGCGGTCGCCACGACCAGGGTGAACAGCGCCTGTGCCCACGCGATGCCGAGCAGCGGCCCGACCGAGAACGCGATCAGCATCCCCGGCGCCAGGATCGCCGCATAGGCGTCGGTGTGCTCGCCGAGGCCGATCAGCAGCGCGCCCGCCGCGACGGCGCCCACCAGGTTCCCGGCCACCGCCTGCCGCATGGCCGCCCAGGTCTCCCCGACGGTGGTCCGGCTCAGCGTCAGCACCGCCAGCAGCACCCAGAACCCGTGCGTCAGATCGAGGGACCCGGCCACCAGCCGGGCCGCGCCCAGGGCCAGGGCGATCCGCAGCGCGTTGTGGAACTGCACCGAGCGGACGGTCAGGTTGCCGGCGAACCGGCGCACCCACAGCCGGGCCGTCGGCGCGTCGGTGTACCAGAACAGCTCCCGTGGCTCGATCGGCGCGGTGCGCCGCCCGTCCAGGGCGACCCGTACGGAGATCTCCAGCGCCCGCACCGACTCGGCCACCCCCAGCAGCGCGGCCTGCCGGCGCAGCACCGCCGCCGTCCCCGGCCCCTCGGTGCCGGTCCGCGGCTCCTGCCGCATCCGCATCCGCTGGAAGGCGCCGATCGCCTCGTCCAGCCGCCGCGGCACCGGCGCGAGGCGTCCCGTGCGCAGCGCCTCGGCACCGTCCGCGCATCGCGCCGCCACCTGGGGCAGCAGCCACCTCGACGCCCGGTCGCCGGGCCGGCCGCCGCCGAGCAGGTGGTGCAGTTGTCCCGTCTCCGTCAGACGGGCCAGCTGTTCCAGCAGCCGGCGGGACGCCGAGCCGGCCTGGGCGAGGCCCCGCGCCGCCCGGCCCGGGCCCGCCGGACGCTCGGCGGGCGGGAACACCGACAGCCGGAGCCGCTCGCCCTCGGCCCGCAGGGTCGCGGGCGGCAGCCGGGTCCGGCCCGCGAGGGTGTCGCCCGCGATCGCCGCGGCCCGCGCCACGCCCGAGCGGTACGTCGCGTCCCCGGGCCGCGGCAGCAGGACCACCTCGCACAGCGCCAGCAGCACCACCCCCGTGCTGAGTCCCGCCAGCCGCAGCCCCAGGGTCTGCGGTGCGTACGGCGGGAAGCAGGCCAGGATGTAGAAGAGCTGGAGCCCCGGCGCCGCCCCGGCCGGACGCGGCCCCGCGACGGCGGCGAACGCCAGCAGGAAGCCGACGACGAGCATCCCGAGCACCGCCGCCCAGGTCCGTACCGCCAGCGCCGTCCCCAGCGTCACCAGCGCCAGGCCCACCGGCAGCGCCTTCAGCATCACCTCGGCACGCTGCCGCCCGGAGCCGGGTACCGCGGACAGCAGCCCGAGGGCGATGGGCCCGAACAGCGCGTACAGGGCGAGGACCGGCTCGTCGAGGCCGTACAGGAAGGCGTAGAAGGCCGTGGCCGACGCCACCGTCACCCGCACCGCCCGGTGCAGGATCCCCGCCCACCCCGCGGCGGCCAGGAGGGTGCCGATCCGGGCGGTCGGCGAAGCCTCAGCGGGCATGGGCACGTTCCTCTCGGGCCGACGCCCCCGAGGCATCGCGGGCGGGGCGGACACGCGCCCCGCCCCCCATTGTCGGCCGCCCCCGTGGGGGCCGCAGCCCGGCCCGCCGCACGGGGGGCGGGCCCCGCGCAGCCCCGTTGACGGGCCGCCCCTGCGGCCTACGCTCACTGCGAGGGCCGGGCCGCACGGGGCGGGACGGCGACACGGCGGAGGAAGGCGAGCGAGGGGGGCTCATGATCTGGTCACGTCGGCGGCGCGGGCCGGCGGCGCCCGGGCTGCCGCTGCCCGGCGGCTGCGGGGAGCGGAGGCACACCCTGCGCACCGAGCGGCTGCTGCTCTACACGCCGCGGACCCAGCTGGATCTCGTGGTCTGCCGGGCCGCCGGCGCCGACCCCGAGGCCCAGCGCTGGCTCGGCTGGGACGACGTGGGCGTGACGGCCGATGAGGGGGTCCGCGACGCCCTGGTCCGGCTGCGCCCCGCCGACGCCGGTGTCCGGCCCCCGCTCCCGGGGATCGCGCGGCTGCTGGCCCGGCCCTTCGAACCCGCCCCGGGACAGGCCCACGTCCTGGTCGCCGTCCGCCGCGACGACGGCCGCTACGCCGGGTGCACCGAACTGGCCCCCGACACCGGCGAGATCGGCGGCTGGCTCGCCCCGCACGCCCGCGGCCTCGGGCTCGGCACCGAGCTGTTCCGGGCCGCCGCCCTCCTCGGCCACGACCACCTCGGACGGGACGACGTGCGGGCGGGCTACGAGCCCGCGAACACCGCGAGCGAGCGGGCCCTGCGCGGGGCCGGGTTCGTCACGGCCGACGGGCCGCCCCGCCACCGGCTGGGCAACGGCCGGGTGATCGACGCCCGCTGGCTGCGGCACGCCTCGCCGACCCCGCCCCGCCGCTGCTCCGGCGCCCCGCCCGCGGCTACAGCGCCCTAGCCACGAGCAGCGCCACGTCGTCGTGGTCGTCGGGGTGACGCAGGCCGTACAGCAGCAGGTCGCAGATTTCCTCCAGCGGCCGGTCCGGCTCGTCCAGGAAGGCCAGCAGCACCGCGAGGCGGTCGTCGATGGAGTGGTGCCGCGTCTCGACCAGACCGTCCGTGTAGAGGACGAGCGCGTCGCCGGGCGCCAGCTCGGTCGTGGTCGTCTCGAACGGGACCCCGCCCACCCCGAGCGGGGCACCCGGCGGCAGGTCGAGCAGCACCGGGGGGTGGCCGGGGCCGGCCAGCGCGGGCGGCATGTGTCCCGCGTTGGCGATCCGGCACTGCCGGGTACGGGGGTCGTACACCGCGTACAGGCAGGTCACGATGTAGTGCTCCAGATCGCAGGTGATCTTGTCGAGGTGCTGGAGCACTTCCCCGGGATCGAGGTCGAGGTCCGCGTAGGCGCAGGTCGCGGTGCGCAGCCGGCCCATGGTCGCGGCAGCGTCGATGCCGTTGCCCATGACGTCACCGACGACCAGCGCGGTCTTGTCGTCGGTCAGCGGGATGACGTCGTACCAGTCGCCGCCGACCTCGCTGGTCGCCTGGGCGGGCTGGTAGCGGGAGGCCAGGTCCAGCCCCGCGTGGTGCGGCGGATGGTCGGGCAGCAGGCTGCGCTGGAGGGTGAGCGCGGTGTTGCGCACGCTCTCGAACCAGCGGGCGTTGTCGATGGCCACCGCGGCCCGGCCGGCCAGCTCACCGGCCAGGACGACGTCGTCCTCGTCGAAGGGGAGCGGATTGCGGGTGCGCTTGAGGTCGAGGGCGCCGAGCACCTCGCCGTGGGCGATCAGCGGCACCGCGAGGTACGAGTGGACACCGGCCCGCGCCAGCAGGGCGCCGGCCTCGGCGTCCCGGGCGATGCGCGGGATGTCGGCGGCACCGACATGACGTACCAGGACCGGCCGGCCGGTGTGGACGCACAGGGTGACCAGACGGTCCCCGTCGTACGCGGTCACGTCCCCGGGGGCGTCGGCGGCGCGCAGCGCCACGGTCGGGTGGGCGGCCTTGAGTGCGAGGGCACGGAAGAGTTCCGGGCCGTCGTCCGGTCTGCGGGAGCGGCGGCAGGCCAGGGCGGAGTCGAGAACGTCCACGGCGACCACGTCGGCGAGCTGGGGGACGGCGATCTCGGCCAGTTCACGGGCGGTCTGGTCCACCTCCAGCGTGGTGCCGACCCGGGTGGACGCCTCGGCGATCAGGGCGAGCCGCCGCCGGGCCCGGTCGGCCTCGGCCGCCGCCCGGTGCCGTTCGGTGACGTCGACGACCGAGGCCGCCGCGCCCAGCACCCGCCCGCCGGGGTCCTCCAGCCGGTAGAAGGAGAGCGACCAGGCGTGCTCGCGGTCGGGATCGGCGGGCGGCCGGCCGACGTGGTACTGGTCGAGCAGCGGCGTCCCGGTCGTGAGCACCTGCCGCAGCGCGGACTCGATGGTCCCGACGTCGGGCAGCGGCAGCGCGTCCCGCAGTCGCCGGCCGATGTGCTCCTCGGCGGGGATGCCGTCGATGCGCTCCAGCGCCGGATTGACCAGCAGGTACCGCAGATCGGGGTCGAGGAGCGCCAGCCCGATCGGGGACTGGTCGATCAGCCGCTCGCACAGCGCGAGGTCGGTCTCCACCCGCTGGAGCAGGGTGTGGTCGGCGGCGATGCCGAGCGCGTACACATCCCCGAGGTCGTCCTGGAGCCGCATGTTGCGGAACTCCATGAGCTTGCTGCTGCCGTCCTTGTGCCGGATGGGGAACGTGCCGGCCCAGCTCCGGCCGGTCTCCAGCACCTCCGCGAACAGCCGGACCACGGCCTTCAGATGCCGGGAGTGGATGAACAGCCGCGCCGCGTACTTTCCGAGGGCCTCCTCGGCGGTGTAGCCGAACAGCTCCTCCGCCTGCGGGGTCCAGAACACGATCCGTCCGTGGACGTCCAGCACCATCGCGGACACGCTCAGCATGTCCAGCAGACCGGTGGGCGGAGGTGCCTTCGCCGCCTCGGCGCCGTACACGTCCTCCTCGGAGGGGAAGGGTTCGGCCGTCATCGCCCACCTCCTCCCTTCCATGCTGCGCCCGCCGACGGCGTCCGGGAAGCGCCGGGCACCGCGCGGTTCCCGACCGTGCGCCGCCGCCGGACAGGCAGCACCATGGGTCGTGCAAGGGAGGGCCCGATGGACTCTGCGCGAGAAGCCACGGATGCTGCGCGAGAGGCGCCCGGCACCCCTCCGGCCCAGCCGCGTGATCTCCTCGACGCGTCGACCGACGCGGCGGCGGTCGTGCGGGCGGACGGTGTCGTGCTCGGCTGGACGCGGGGCGCCGCGGCCCTGCTGGGCCGGCCGGCGGCGGACCTGGTGGGCCGCTCCGCCGCGCGGCTCGTGGCGGCCCCGGGGGACCCGGCTCGGGGCACGGGCGTCGCCGCGCACTGCCGCGCGGGCACGGGGTGGAGCGGTCAGCTGTCGGTACGGCACCGTGACGGCCGTGCCCTCGACGTGGACCTGCGCGTCTCCCCGACGTCCGGGCCCGGGCCACCCGCCAGGTCGAGGCCTGGGGGCTGGCGGACCTCGCGATGACCTCGGAACTCATCGTCAGCGAGCTGGTCACCAACGCCGTGCGCTACGCGACCCCGCCCATCCGGCTGAGGCTGCTCCGCGACACCCGGCTGACCTGCGAGGTCTCCGGCGCCAGCAGCACCGCTCCCCGGCTGCGGCACGCCCGCAGCCTGGACGAGGGAGGCCGCGGCCTGTTCCTGGTGGCCCAGCTCGCCCACCGGTGGGGTTCGCGCTACCCGGGCGAAGGAAAGATCATCTGGGCCGAACAGGAGATCACCCACCGACCGGGCGCGCCCGTCCGCCCCACCCGCTGTGACCTGCTGTGACATCCCCCACCTGCTCTTGCCCGAGCGTGGAGCGCTTCCCTACGTTCGAACCATGTCCCACCACGGCCCCACCCCTCCCGGCGCACCGTTCGACTGGTCGGTCGACCTGAGCGCGCACGAAATGCTCCGGCGGGCCCATGTCATGGCCGCCCTCGGCGCCGACTGGGACCCGGTCGAGGCGCTGCGCGGGGAGGAGGCGGCGTACGCACTGCTCTACTCCGGCCTCAGCCCCGAGCAGCAGCGCATCCACGACGAACTCGTCGCGGCGGGGGTCCTGCCGCCCCGGGGAGACGGGCATGCTGCCGCTTGACCCCCAGGCCGACCCCGGCCGCCGTGCCTGGGTGGCCTGCCCCCGCTGCAACGACCAGCAGGGCTGCGCCACCTGCGAGGAGCGCCGCACCTGCGCCACGCACTGGCGCTACCTGCTCTCCAACGTCGGCAGCCTGCTGCACCTCCAGTGCCCTTCGTGCACCCACGTCTGGGACCACGAGACCCACTTCGGCGCCACCCGCACCCCCTGGCAGCGCATCACCAGCGGCCTGCGCCACCCCTGACGCCCGCCGAGCGGCACCGATCGCCCCACCTCGGCGGCGCCCGGCCGACGTCCGCGGCGTTCGCTGACCTCCGCCGACCGCAGCCCGCAAGCGACGCGTCCCCCGCGCGGCCGGGCGGCCGCCCTCCGCCCGGTGAGCACTGACGCCCGAGCCGCGCCCGCTGGGGGCGGTGGTCTTCGTCGGCTGTGGTTTGTTGGCGGTGCGTCGCCCGGCGGGGCGGGTTTGGCGGCTGGCTGCGTGGTGCGTTCCTGTGTCTGCCGGGTGAGCTGGGACGGCTGAGTGGCGCCGGCTTTCGGCGGTGGTCTTCGTCGGCTGTGGTTTGTCGGCGGCGCGTCGCCCGGCGCTGCCGGTGGCCGCCGTACGCGCGGTGCGCCCCCGTGTCTGCCCGGCGAGCCCGGACGCCCGAGCCGCGCCCGCTTGCGGCGGTGGCCTTCGTCGGCCGTGGCCTGTCGGTGGTGCGTCACCTGCGCGCGGCCGGTGGCGGCCGGGCCGCGCGGTGCTTCCCCGTGGCCGCACCGTCGTGAGCCCGGACGGCCGAGTCGCGTCCGCTTTCGGATGACCCGGCCGTCTGTCGCCGGGGACGGTCGACGGCGTTGACGGAGGATCGCCCCCGGCGGTCATCCCCGCCTGCCGCCCGTCCGCCCGGAGGCAGCCGTGCACATCCTGCTCGTAGCCAGCGCGTTCAACAGCCTGACCCAGCGCGTCCACGCCGAGCTGCGCGACCGCGGCCACTCGGTGGCGGTCGAACTCGCCCTGCCCGACGGCTCGTTGCCGGACGCCGTACGGCGCCACGCACCGGACCTCGTCCTCGCGCCGATGCTGCGCACGGCGATCCCCGAGGAGGTGTGGACGGCGTACCCCTGTCTCGTCGTGCATCCCGGCCCGGCCGGCGACCGCGGACCGTCCTCCCTGGACTGGGCGATCCACGAGGGCTTCGACGAGTGGGGCGTCACCGTGCTGCGGGCCGACGCCGAGATGGACGCCGGCGACGTGTGGGCCTGCGTGCCCTGCCGGGTCCCCGAGGTGGCCAAGAGCGACCTGTACCGGGGCGAGATCGCCGACGCCGCCCTGCGGGCGGTCCTGCTCGCCGTGGACCGTTTCGCCGGGGGGACGTACGTACCGCTCGGCCAGGACCCGGCCGGCGCGGCCGACCCCCGGCTGCGGACACGCCCGTACCTCGACCAGGGCGTCCGGCGGATCGACTGGGCCGTGGACTCCACCCGGACCGTGCTGCGCAAGCTGCGGGCGGCGGACTCCCAGCCCGGTGTGCTCGACGTGCTGTTCGGCGAGGAGTGGTACCTGCACGGCGGTCACCCCGAGGACCGGCTGCGCGGCCGTCCCGGTGACCTGCTGGCCACCCGGGCCGGGGCGATCTGCCGGGCCACCGCCGACGGCGCCGTGTGGATCCCCGAGCTGCGGCTGCGGCGGCTGCGCGGGGCGCCGCCCACCTTCAAGCTGCCCGCCGTGCTCGCCCTGGCCGACCGGCTGCCGCCGCTGCCCGACCGCCCTCCGCCCCGGCTGCCCGACGCCCGGGAGCGCGGCTGGTCGGACATCCGCTACCGCGAGGAGGGGACCGTGGGCTTCCTGTCCTTCTCCTTCCCCGGCGGCGCCATGAGCACCGAGCAGTGCCGGCGCCTGCTCGACGCCTACCGGGAGGCCTGCGACCGGCCGACCTCGGTGCTGGTGCTGGGCGGCGCGCGCGACTTCTTCTCCAACGGCATCCACCTCAACGTCATCGAGGCCGCCGCCGACCCGGCCGCCGAGTCCTGGGCCAACATCAACGCCATCGACGACCTGGTCGAAGCGGTCCTGACGACCACCGACCGCCTGACCGTCGCGGCCGTCGCGGGCAACGCCGCCGCGGGCGGGGTGATGCTCGCCCTCGCCGCCGACGAGGTCTGGTGCCGCTCCGGCGCCGTACTGAACCCCCACTACCGCCTGATGGGCCTGTACGGCTCGGAGTACTGGACCCACACCCTCCCGCGCCGGGCCGGCCGTGCCGCCGCCGCCCGCCTCATGAGCGAGGCCCTCCCCGTGAGCGCGGCCGCCGCCCGCCGCCTCGGGCTCGTCGACCGGCTCGTCGACCGGGCCCCGGACGCCTTCGCCCCCGAGGTCGCCGAGCTGGCCGCCCGCCTGGCCGCCCTGCCCGCGACGGCGGCCAGGATCACCGCCAAGAAGGCGGAACTGGACCGGCTCCAGAGCCTGACCCCGCTGTCCGGCTTCCGGGACCGGGAGCTCGCCCGGATGCGGGAGACCTTCGACGACCCCAACGCCCCCTACCACGCCCTGCGCCGGGCCTTCGTGCACAAGAAACGCCCCGCCCACACCCCGCGGCACCTCGCCCCGGCTGCGCACACCGGGCCGACCCCCTCCGGGGCCGACGTCACCGCAATGGCCCCCGATCGTGTCTCACCCGGACCGAACCGCTGGTACGAAGAAACCTGATGGCCGAAATGCAGGCCTTTGTCCCTCACCTCCCCAGGAGGCGGTCCCCATGAGCCAGGCGACGCCGAACACGGTCGGCGCTGCGGACGCCACAGGCGCACCCGCCGACGAGACGCCCACCATCCACGTCCTGTGGATCAACGCCGGGCTGAGCTGCGACGGCGACTCGGTCGCGCTGACCGCGGCCATGCAGCCCAGCATCGAGGAGATCGTCCTCGGTGTGCTGCCCGGCCTGCCCCGCATCCAGGTGCACTGGCCCCTCATCGACTTCGAGTGCGGGCCGGTCGGCGGCTCCGACACGTTCATCGAGTGGTTCTTCAAGGGGGAGCGGGGCGAGATCGACCCGTTCGTGCTGGTCGTCGAAGGCTCCATCCCCAACGAGGCGATCAAGCCCGAGGGCTACTGGTGCGGCTTCGGCGACAACCCCGAGACCGGCCAGCCCATCACCACCAGCGAGTGGATCGACCGCCTCGCGCCCAAGGCCCTCGCCGTCGTGGCCATCGGCACCTGCGCCACGTACGGCGGCATCCACGCGATGGCCGGCAACCCGACCGGCGCGATGGGCGTCCCCGACTACCTGGGCTGGGACTGGAAGTCCCACGCGGGCATCCCGATCGTGTGCGTCCCGGGCTGTCCCATCCAGCCCGACAACTTCGCCGAGACGCTCACCTACCTGCTCTACCAGGCCGCCGGGTCCGCCCCGATGATCCCGCTCGACGACAAGCTGCGGCCGACCTGGCTGTTCGGCGCCACCGTGCACGAGGGCTGCGACCGGGCCGGCTACTACGAGCAGGGCGAGTTCGCGACGACGTACGACTCGCCGAAGTGCCTGGTCAAGATCGGCTGCTGGGGCCCGGTCGTCAAGTGCAACGTGCCCAAGCGCGGCTGGATGAACGGCGTCGGAGGCTGCCCGAACGTCGGCGGCATCTGCATCGCCTGCACCATGCCCGGCTTCCCCGACAAGTTCATGCCGTTCATGGACGAACCGCCCGGGGCCAAGGTCTCCAGCACGGCCAGCGGCGCGTACGGCGCCGTCGTCCGCAAGCTGCGCGACATCACCGCGAAGACGGTGGACAAGGAACCCAAGTGGCGCCGCAGCGGCGAGAAGATCACCACCGGCTACCGGCCGCCCTGGTGACGCCCTCCCGCAGCCGAACCGAGTGACCCGCTTCTGCTTCGTGCACCCCCCCACACCCGAACCCCCCGCGCAACGAAGGGCACGGCAACGACCATGGCAAGGACGACGGCGGCCGGAGACGGCACCGGTCTGGTGGAGATGTCCTGGGACCCGATCACCCGGATCGTGGGCAGCCTGGGCATCCACACGAAGATCGACTTCAAGCAGAAGCGGGTCGCGGAGTGCTACAGCACCTCGTCGGTGTTCCGCGGCTACAGCGTCTTCATGCGCGGCAAGGACCCCCGCGACGCCCACTTCATCACCAGCCGCATCTGCGGCATCTGCGGAGACAACCACGCCACCTGCTCGGTGTACACGCAGAACATGGCGTACGGCGTGAAGCCCCCGCACCTCGGTGAGTGGATCATCAACCTCGGCGAGTCCGCGGAGTACATGTTCGACCACAACATCTTCCAGGAGAACCTGGTCGGGGTCGACTACTGCGAGAAGATGGTCCGGGAGACCAACCCCGGCGTCCTCGAACTCGCCGAGCGCACCGAGGCCCCGCACGCCGCCGAGCACGGCTACCGCACCATCGCCGACATCATGCGCTCGCTCAACCCGCTCGAGGGCGAGTTCTACCGCGAGGCCCTCCAGGTCAGCCGGTACACGCGCGAGATGTTCTGCCTGATGGAGGGCCGCCACGTGCACCCCTCCACGCTCTACCCGGGCGGCGTCGGCACCATCGCCTCCGTGCAGCTGTTCACCGACTACCTGAGCCGCCTCATGCGGTACGTCGAGTTCATGAAGCGGGTCGTCCCGCTCCACGACGACCTGTTCGACTTCTTCTACGAGGCCCTGCCCGGCTACGAGGAGGTCGGCCGCCGACGCGTCCTGCTCGGCTGCTGGGGCGCCCTCAACGACCCCGAGTACTGCGACTTCACGTACGCCAACATGACCGACTGGGGCCGGCGGATGTTCGTCACCCCCGGTGTCGTCGTCGACGGCAAGCTCGTCACCAACGACCTCACCGCGATCAACCTCGGCATCCGCATCCTGCTCGGCAGCTCCTACTACGAGGACTGGCAGGGCCAGGAGCAGTTCGTCACCCACGACCCGCTCGGCAACCCGGTCGACCCGCGCCACCCGTGGAACCAGCACACCATCCCCGCCCCGCAGAAGCGGAACTTCGACGACAAGTACAGCTGGGTGATGTCCCCGCGCTGGTTCGACGGCAAGGACCACCTCGCCCTGGACACCGGCGGCGGCCCCATCGCCCGCCTGTGGTCCACCGCGCTGTCCGGGCTCGTCGACATCGGGTACGTCAAGGCCACCGGGCAGAGCGTGGTCATCAACCTGCCGCGCACCCTGACCAAGCCGGAGACCACCTTCGAGTGGAAGATCCCGAAGTGGTCCAACGCCCTGGAGCGCAACCGCGCCCGCACCTACTTCCAGGCCTACGCCGCCGCCGTCGCCCTGCACTGCGCGGAGAAGGGCCTGGAGGAGGTCCGCGCCGGACGCACCCAGACCTGGGAGAAGTTCGAGGTCCCGGACGAGAGCATCGGCTGCGGCTTCACCGAGGCCGTCCGCGGTGTCCTCTCCCACCACATGGTGATCCGCGACGGCAAGATCGCCAACTACCACCCGTACCCGCCCACCCCCTGGAACGCCAGCGTCCGCGACTCCTACGGCACCCCCGGCCCGTACGAGGACGCCGTGCAGAACACCCCGATCTTCGAGGAGAACCCCCCGGAGAACTTCAAGGGCATCGACATCATGCGCGCCGTCCGCAGCTTCGACCCCTGTCTGCCCTGCGGCGTCCACATGTACGTCGGCGGCGGCAAGACCGTGAAGTCGATGCACGTGCCCACCGGCCTGAGCGGACTGGGCGGATGAGCGCGCCGACCGCGGCACGCCCGGTGACGGCCGAGCGGACCGGGCGCCGGATCGAGGAGGTCCTGGACCGGCTGGCCGCGACCGGCGAAGGCGCCGCCGCGGCCGAGGAACTCGTCCGCTCCCTCATGGAGCTCTACGGCACCGCCCTCGCCCGCGTCGTCGAACTGCTGGACCCCGCGCCCGGCGGGCCCCTCGCCGAGCTGCTCGCCGACGACCTCGTGGCGAGCCTGCTCGTCCTGCACGACCTGCACCCCGAGGACCGCGACACCCGCATCGCCCGCGCCCTCGACGGCGTCCACGACCCCCGGCTCGAAGTGGTCGGCTTCGAGGAGCACAGCGGCACCCTGCGGCTGCGCGCCCGGGCGGGCGGCGGCTGCGGCTGCGGCTCGGCCGGGGACGCCGCACGGGCCGCCGAGACCGCCCTCGCCGGCCTCGCCCCCGAGGTCAGGGCCGTGGACGTGGAGACCACGCCCGCCGGCCCCACCCTCCTGCAGATCGGCACCGCACCGACGGGGGCACGATGAGCACGACCACCCCCGGGCTGCGGAGGTTCCTCACCGAACGTCCCCCGCAGCCGGAGCGGTGCGAACTGTGCGCGGCGGTGGTGCCCGAGGACCACCGCCATCTCGTCGACACCGAGCGGCGCTCCCTCGCCTGCGCGTGCACGGCCTGCGCGGTGCTGATGGAACAGCCGGGCGCCGCCGCGGGCCGCTTCCGCGCGGTCCCGGCCCGCTACCTCGCCGACCCGGGACACCGCCTCGACGAGCGGGCCTGGGAGGCGCTGCAGATCCCGGTCGGCGTCGCCTTCTTCTTCCGCAACGCCGCCCTCGACCGGCTCGTCGCCCTCTACCCGAGCCCCGCCGGAGCCACCGAGAGCGAACTCGACCCGGACACCTGGACCGCGGTCCTCGGCGACAGCCGGCTCGCCGGCCTCCTCGAACCCGACGTGGAGGCACTGCTGCTGCGCCGCACCGACGACCACGTCGACTGCCACCTCGTCCCGATCGACGTCTGCTACGAACTCGTCGGCCGGATGCGCCTGTTGTGGCAGGGCTTCGACGGCGGCCGGGAGGCACGCGCCGCGCTGGACGCGTTCTTCACGGACGTGGCGCGCCGCGCCCGCCCCCTTCAGGAGGCGGGCCGCTCATGACGGAGTTCTCCTTCACCTGCACCGGCGTGCGCGCCGACCGGTACGCGGCCGGGCCGACGCTCGTCTTCCGGCTGCGCGTCACCGCGTCCGGCGACACCCCCGTGCACGCCCTCGCGCTGCGCTGCCAGATCCGCATCGAACCCGCCCGGCGCGGCTACGACGACCGGGAGGCCGACGGCCTCAAGGACCTGTTCGGCGAGCGCTCGCGCTGGGGCACCACCCTCAACCCGGTGCAGTTCGCCCAGGTCCCGCTGATGGTGACCGCGTTCACCGGGGAGACCGAGGCCGACCTCGTCGTCCCCTGCACCTACGACCTGGACATCGCCGCCACCCGCTACCTCGCCGCCGTCACCGACGGCGAGGTCCCGCTGCTGATGCTCTTCTCCGGCACCGCCTTCACCGGCTCCGGCGGCTTCCGCGTCGAACCCGTCCCCTGGGACCGCGAGGCCCCCTTCCGGATGCCGGTGGCCACCTGGCGGGAGATGGTCGAGCAGCACTTCCCCGGCTGCGGCTGGATCCGGCTGCCCCGCGACACCATGGACGCCCTCCTCGCCTACCGCTCCCGGCACGCCCTGCCGTCCTGGCAGGCCACCGTCGAGGCACTGCTCGACGGGGAGACCGCGGATCAGCCCGAGAGCCGCGACCCGCTGCGCGCGCTCACCGCCCTGACCGGGAGGACCGACCCGTGACCGTGACCGCGTTCGCCCCCGGGACCGAGGAGCGCTTCGCCGTCGCCCGGCAGGTGGCCGACGCCGTCCTCTTCGAGGGCTATGTGCTCTACCCGTACCGCGCCTCGGCCGCCAAGAACCGGCTGCGCTGGCAGTTCGGGGTGCTCGTGCCGCCCGCCTGGGGCGCCGGGCGCGAGGAGCACGACTTCCAGCACACCGAGTGCCTGATGGAACCGAGGAAGGACGCCACGCTCTCGGTCGAGGTGCGCTTCCTGCACGCCCGCCGGCGGACCGTGCAGCGGGCCCGCCCGGACGGCGGCTGGGACACCGTGGCCGAACTCCGCCTCGACGACCGGGTGCTGGTGCCCTGGGACGAGGGCGGCGAGGAGCGCGTCGCCCTCGTCGTACCGGTCGAGGAGTTGCTCGGGGACGGCGTCACGCACCCCTTCCGGCTCCCGGCCCGCGAGGACACCGAACCGGTCCTCGACACGGCGGGCCGCACCGTCGGCCGGCTGCACCGGCGGTCCGAGGAGATCCACGGGAGCGTCCGGCTGTCCGCCCGCGAACTCGACGGCCCCTACCGGACACTGCGGCTCACCGCCGTCGTGGAGAACACCAGCGGCTGGGTGCCCCCGGAGGGCCGGGCGGCCGACCGGGACGCGGCCCTGCCGCACTCCCTGGTGGCCACCCACCTCCTCATGGCCCTCAGCGCCGGATCGTTTCTGTCGATGACCGATCCCCCGGAATGGGCCAGGGGCGCCGTCGCCGCCTGCCGCAACCTGCACACCTGGCCCGTCCTCGCCGGCGAACCGGGCAGCGGCGACCTCGTGCTGTCCTCCCCGATCATCCTGGAGGACCACCCGGCGATCGCACCGGAGAGCCCCGGCGCCCTCTACGACGCCACCGAGATCGACGAGATCCTCGCCCTGCGCACCGCCGCCCTCACCGACGAGGAGAAGCGCGAGGCCCGGGGCACCGACCCACGGGCGGCCGCCGTGATCGACCTGGCGGACTCGATGCCGGCCGAGGTGCTGGAACGGCTGCACGGCGCCGTGCGCGGCCTGCGCGAGGTCACCGGGGAGACCGGCTTCCCGGACGAGCACGGCGTGACGCGCCCCGACACCCCCTGGTGGGACCCGGCGAGCGACGCCGGCTTCGACCCCGAGCACGACACCGTCGTGGTGGGTGACCGGCCCGTCGGCAGGGGCGACCGCGTCGAACTGCGGCCCGGCCTGCGCCACACCGACGCCCAGGACCTGTTCCTGCACGGCCGGGCGGCGACCGTCGAGGCCGTACTGCACGACGTCGACGGCACGGTGCACCTCGCCGTCACCGTCGACGGCGACCCCGGCGCCGACATCCGCCGCGAACAGGGCCGCTATCTCTACTTCCAGCCGGACGAAGTCGTACCGCTGGAGGCCGGACCATGACCCGCACCCTCGTGGCCGGCATCGGCAACATCTTCCTCGGTGACGACGGCTTCGGCGTCGAGACCGCCCGCCGGCTCGCCGGGGCCCGGCTGCCGGAGGACGTCGAGGTCGCCGACATCGGCGTCCGCGGGGTGCACCTCGCCTACCGGCTCCTCGACGGCTACGACACGCTCGTCCTCGTCGACGCCACGGCCCGCGGCGGGGCACCGGGGACGCTCTACGTCATCGAGCACGAGGGTCCCGGCGCCGACCCCGGCGCGGTGCCGGTGATCGACGGCCACCGGATGACCCCCGACACCGTCCTGGCCCTGCTGGACACCCTCTGCGCCGGCACCGGCGGACGACCACCCCGGCGCACCGTGGTCGTCGGCTGCGAACCGGCCTGTGTGGAGGAGGGCATCGGACTGAGCCGGCCGGTGTCGGACGCCGTGCCCGAAGCCGTACGGCTGATCGAAGAGCTGCTGCGGGACGGCGAGCCGTCCGCGGCACCGGCCGGGGCCGCCGAGGCCCCGCCGGCGAGATGAAGGAGAGACGGATGAAGAAGATCGTCATCGGGGGAGCCGCCGTCGCCGCGGTGGCCGCCACCGCAGCCGTCGCCGCCGAGCTGTTCCCCGACCTGCGGCGCTACCTGCGGATCCGCCGCATGTGACCCCGGGCGGCCGGGCCCCGGCCCCGCGACGCCAGGACGGCCGCGCGGTTGCGTCGAACGGGCGTAGCCGCCGACCGGTGACGGCGCGGCGGGCCGGGTGCCCGGGCGCCCCCGCCTCTAATGAACCCCGGCGGGGGGCACGCCCACGCCCGGGAGGTCCGAGACCGATGCACGAGATGTCCGTCGCCCTGGCCGTCATCGACCAGGTGACCGAGGCCGCCGAGCGCGCCGGGGACGTCACGGCGGTCCGCTCGGTCCGGCTCCGGGTCGGCGAACTGGCCGGGGTCGCCCCCGACGCGCTCTCCTTCTGCTTCGAACTGGCCTGCGCCGGGACCCTGCTGGAGGGCGCCGAACTCGTCACCGAGCCCGTGGCGGGCCGGGCCCGGTGCACCTCCTGCGCGCACGAATGGGCCGTCGGCATGCCGCCCCGGCTGACCTGCCCCGGCTGCGGCGGCACCCGGACCGACCTGTGCGCCGGGCGGGACCTGCAGATCGCCGCCGTCGAGTGGGAGGACGGCACCCCCGCGCCCGCCGGCGCACCGATCCAGGAGGAGTGCTGAACCATGTGCCGTGTCGTCGACCTGCGACAGGCCGTGCTCGCGAAGAACGACGCGAGCGCCCACATCCTGCGCGACCGTCTCACCGCCGGTGGCACCACCGTCGTCAACCTGCTCTCCAGCCCCGGCAGCGGCAAGACCGCGCTGCTGGAACAGGAACTGCTGCGGGCCCGCGAGCGGTCCGTGCCCGTCGCCGCGCTCACCGCCGACCTCGCCACGGAGAACGACGCGGCCCGGCTGGCCCGTTCGGGCGTTCCCGTCAAGCAGGTGCTGACCGACGGACTGTGCCATCTGGAGGCGGGCATGCTCGCCGGACACCTGGACGGCTGGCTGCCCCCGGACACCCGGCTGCTGTTCGTGGAGAACGTCGGCAACCTGGTCTGCCCGGCCTCCTACGACCTGGGGGAGACCCTCCGGGTCGTCCTCGCCTCCGTGACCGAGGGCGAGGACAAGCCGCTGAAGTACCCCACCGCCTTCGGGCTCGCCCAGCTCGTCGTAGTCACCAAGACGGACCTCGCCGAGGCCGTCGAGTTCGACGAGATCGCGTTCCGCGCGCACGTGGAGCAGGTCAACCCGGGCGTGGAGATCGTGATGACCTCGGCCCGCCGGGGCAGGGGCGTCGGCGCGCTGCTGGACCGGGCGCTGGCCGCGGCGGAGGGCGCCCCCGTCCACACGCCGGTCATGGCCCGCCAGACGCACGGTCACGCCCACGATCACAGCCACAGCCACACGCACGACGGCGCTCCTCCGCTCGGGGACGTGGCCGACGTCCTGGCCCGCACCCACCCGTGACCGCTCCCGCCTCCCCGGACGTCGTCACCGGCGACGGGCCGCTGCGCCGCCGGGTCGTCGTCCGGGGGGTGGTGCAGGGCGTGGGCTTCCGGCCGTACGTCTACGGCCTCGCCACCGAACTGGCCCTGGTCGGACATGTCACCAACACCCCGGAGGGCGTCGTCGCCGAGGTCGAGGGCAGCGCCGCGGCCGTGACCCGGTTCTGCGAACGCCTCGCTCCCCAGGCGCCCCCGCTGGCCGTGGTGGAGTCCGTGCACCACCAGGAGGTGCCCGTCATGGGCGGTGAGGCGTTCACCATCCTCGCCTCCCGCACCGGCGGCCCGGCCCGCACCCTCGTCTCCCCGGACACCGCCACCTGCGCCGACTGTCTCGCCGAACTGGCCGACCCCGCCGACCGGCGCCACCGCCACCCCTTCGTCAACTGCACCCACTGCGGCCCCCGCTTCACCATCGTCACCGGGCTCCCCTACGACCGGGCCCACACCACCATGGCCGGCTTCCCCCTGTGCGCCGACTGCGCCCGGGAGTACGGCGACCCGGCCGACCGGCGCTTCCACGCCCAGCCCGTCGCCTGCCCGGCCTGCGGGCCACGGCTGCGGCTGGTCACCCCGGGCGCGTCGGGGGATCCGGGCGCGTCGGAAGATCCGATCGCCGGGGCCCGGGCCCTGCTGGCCCGCGGTGCGATCCTGGCCGTGAAGGGTCTCGGCGGCTACCACCTGGCCTGCGACGCCACCGACGAGACCGCCGTCGCGCTGCTCCGCCGGCGCAAGGCGCGCGGCGACAAGCCCTTCGCCGTCATGGCCCGCGGGACGGCCGACGTCGAGCACCTCGTGCGGATCGGCCCCGAGGAGCGGTGCCTGCTCGAAGGCGGCGTCCGGCCCGTGGTCCTGCTGCGGCGACGCCCGGACCCGGCGTACCCGCCGGGCGCCCTTCGGCCCGCCGACGCCGTCGCGCCCGGCAGCCCCGACCTCGGTGTGCTGCTGCCGTACACGCCCCTGCACCAACTGCTGCTGGGCCTGCCCGGCGATCCGGACGGCCCCCGGCTGCTCGTCATGACCAGCGGCAACGTGTCCGGGGAACCGATCGTCACCGACGACACCGAGGCCCTGGAGCGCCTCGCGCCCCTGGCCGACGCCTGGCTCGTCCACGACCGGCCGATCCAGGTGCCCTGCGACGACTCCGTGGTCCGGGTCTGCGACAGCGAGCCCCTGCTGATCCGCCGCTCGCGCGGGTACGCGCCCCTGCCGGTCGCCCTGCCGCTGCCCGTCCGCCCCGCCCTCGCCGTCGGCGGGGACCTGAAGAACGCCTTCTGTCTCGGAGCCGGCCGCAAGGCCTGGCTGTCGGCGCACATCGGCGACATGGACGACCTGCGCACCCAGGGCGCGTTCGAGGGCGCGGTGGGCCAGCTGGAGTCGATCACCGGCGTACGGCCCGGGCTCCTGGCCGCCGACCGGCACCCCGGCTACCGCTCCGCCGGCTGGGCCGCCCGCACCGCCGGCGGGCGGCCCGTGACCCGGGTCCAGCACCACCACGCCCATGTCGCCGCCGCGATGGCCGAGCACGGTCTCGACGGCACCCGTCGGGTGATCGGGGTCGCCTTCGACGGCACCGGCCACGGTGACGACGGGGCGGTGTGGGGCGGGGAGTTCCTGCTCGCCGACTACGACGGCTTCACCCGCTTCGGGCACCTCGCGTACGTTCCGCTGCCCGGCGGCGACGCCGCGGTGCGCCGCCCGTACCGCATGGCGCTGTCCCACCTGCGGGCCGCGGGCCTCGACCGCTCGGCCGACCTGCCCTGTACCGCGGCCTGCCCGCCCGACGAACTCGGCATCCTGGAAAAGCAGTTGGAGCGCGGACTGCACTGTGTCCCCACCTCCAGCATGGGTCGCCTCTTCGACGCGGTGTCCTCCCTCGCCGGGGTCTGCCAGGAGGCCGGGTACGAGGCGCAGGCCGCCGTCGAGCTGGAGGCGGCCGCCCTGCACGCGCCCGCCGCGGACCGCACCGCCTACGACTTCGCCCTGTGCGAACCCGGGCCGGGTGAGGGCGGGGCCGTACGGGCCGATCCCGCGCCCGTCCTCGCGGCCGTCGTCCGCGACCTGCGCGCCGGGCACACGGCGGGCACGGTCGCGGCCCGCTTCCACCGGGGCGTGGCCGCTCTGGTGCGCCGCATGTGCGCGCTGGCCCGGGACCGCCACGGTCTCGACACGGTCGCCCTCACCGGCGGCGTGTTCGTCAACACGCTGTTGTCCACGGCCTGTTCCGCCGCGCTGCGCGAGGACGGCTTCACGGTCCTGCGGCACCGTCTGGTGCCGCCGGGCGACGGGGGCCTGGCGCTGGGCCAGCTGATGGTGGCCGCGCGGACGACACCCACCGACTGACCCCATCCACAGCGAGGAGAGGCCCATGTGCCTGGCGGTACCCGGCAAAGTGCTCGACATCGAGGAACGCGACGGCACCCGGATGGCCACCGTCGACTTCGGCGGCGTCGTCAAGGAGGTGTGCCTGGAGTACCTGCCCGACCTCCGGGTCGGCGAGTACGCCATCGTCCACGTCGGGTTCGCCCTGCAGCGGCTGGACGAGGAGTCGGCCCGGCAGACCCTGGAGCTTTTCGCCGAACTCGGCATGCTCCAGGAGGAGTTCGGCGACGCCTGGGAGATGGCGGCGGCCGAGGCGGGCCGGGACGTCGTACGGGAGGCGGGGCAGTGAGGTACATCGACGAGTTCCAGGACCCCGACCTCGCCCGCCGGCTCCTCGACGACATCCACGCCACGGTCACCCGGCCCTGGGCGCTGATGGAGGTGTGCGGCGGCCAGACCCACAGCATCATCCGGCACGGCATCGACCAACTCCTGCCCGAGCAGGTCGAGTTGATCCACGGTCCGGGCTGCCCCGTCTGTGTGACCCCGTTGGAGGTCATCGACAAGGCGCTGGAGATCGCCTCCCGCCCCCAGGTGATCTTCTGTTCCTTCGGCGACATGCTGCGGGTGCCCGGCACCGGCCGGGACCTGTTCCAGGTGCGCGGCGAGGGCGGGGACGTACGCGTGGTCTACTCACCGCTCGACGCCCTGCGGATCGCCCAGCAGAACCCGGACCGCGAGGTGGTGTTCTTCGGCATCGGCTTCGAGACGACGGCGCCGCCCAACGCCATGACGGTCCACCAGGCCCGCACACTCGGCATCCGCAACTTCAGCATGCTGGTCTCGCACGTCCGGGTGCCCCCCGCCATCGAGGCGATCATGTCCTCGCCGACCTGCCGGGTGCAGGGCTTCCTCGCCGCCGGGCACGTGTGCAGCGTGATGGGCACGGGGGAGTACCCCGAGCTGGCGGAGCGCTTCCGGGTGCCGATCGTCGTGACGGGCTTCGAGCCGCTCGACATCCTCGAAGGCGTACGCCGGACCGTACGGCAGCTGGAACGCGGTGAGCACACCGTCGACAACGCCTACGCCCGCGCCGTCCGCCCGGACGGCAACCCGGCCGCTCGGGCCATGCTGGAGGACGTCTTCGAGGTCACCGACCGCGCCTGGCGGGGCATCGGGGTGATCCCCGGCAGCGGCTGGCGGCTGGCCCCGAAGTACCGCGACCATGACGCCGAGCACCGCTTCTCCGTGGAGGACATCCGGACGGAGGAACCGGCTCAGTGCCGCAGCGGGGAAGTCCTCCAGGGGCTGCTCAAGCCGCACGAGTGCGCCGCCTTCGGCACCCTGTGCACCCCGCGGACCCCGCTGGGCGCCACGATGGTCTCCAGTGAGGGCGCCTGCGCCGCGTACTACCTCTACCGCCGGCTGGACCTGCCGGCCACCGCTGCGGTCCGGGAGGCGACCCCCGTTGTCTGACACCACCGATCTCCCCGCTCCGGACATCGAGGGGTGGACCTGCCCGGCGCCCCTGCGCGACCGGCCCCGGGTCGTGATGGGCCACGGCGGCGGCGGGGTCCTCTCCGCCGAACTCGTCCAGCAGATCTTCGCCCCAGCCTACGGCGGCGAGGCGCTCGCCCAGCTCGGTGACTCCGCCGTGCTCTCCCTCGGCGGCGCGCGGCTGGCCTTCGCCACCGACTCCTACGTGGTGCGCCCCCTCTTCTTCCCCGGCGGCAGCATCGGCGACCTGGCGGTCAACGGCACCGTCAACGACCTCGCCATGAGCGGCGCCCGCGCCGCCTACCTCTCCTGCGGGTTCATCCTGGAGGAGGGCGTCGAACTCGACACCGTCACCCGGGTCGCCGAGGCGATGGGCGCGGCCGCGCGCACCGCCGGGGTGGAGGTGGCCACGGGGGACACCAAGGTGGTGGAGGCCGGCCACGGCGACGGGATCTTCGTCAACACGGCCGGCATCGGGGTCGTCCCGGCGGGCGTCGACCTGCGGCCGCAGCGGGTCGTCCCCGGGGACGTCGTGATCGTCAGCGGTGCCATCGGCGTCCACGGTGTGGCGATCATGAGCGTCCGGGAGGGCCTGGAGTTCGGGGTGGAGATCGCCAGCGACTGCGCGCCGCTCGGCGGCCTGGTCGAGGCCATGCTCGCCGTCACCCCGGACCTGCACGCGCTGCGCGACCCCACCCGGGGTGGCCTGGCCGCCGCGCTCAACGAGATCGCGGCGGCCTCCGGCACCGGGGTGGTCCTCACCGAACGCGCCGTCCCGGTCCCACCGGCCGTGGCCAACGCCTGCGCCATCCTCGGTCTGGACCCCCTGTACATCGCCAACGAGGGCAAGCTCGTGGCCTTCGTGCCACGCGAGCACGCCGACGCGGTCCTCGCGGCGATGCGGGCCCATCCGCTCGGTCGGGACGCCGTGATCGTCGGCGAGGCCGTGGAGGCCCACCCCGGCATGGTCGTGGCGCGCACCGGGCTGGGCGGCACGCGGGTCGTCGACCTGCCGATCGGGGAGCAACTGCCCCGCATCTGCTGACCCGTTCGGCGGAGGACCACCCGCCTGGTGGTCCTCCGCCGGGAGCCCGAATACCCTGCCCACGCCGTAAAACGTGTTAAAAACCGATATGACCGGATAGCTGGCCTAGGGTGATCCCGTGCGCGGAATCCTTTTGGCCGGAGGGACCGGCTCGCGACTGTGGCCCTTGACTCGTTCGGTGTCGAAACAACTGCTGCCGGTCTTCGACAAACCCATGGTCTATTACCCCCTGTCCACGCTGGTGATGGCCGGCGTCCGGGAGATCCTCGTCATCACCACGCCCGAGGACCAGGGCCAGTTCCGTCGGCTGCTCGGTGACGGAAGCCATCTCGGCCTGCGGCTGGAATACGGGGTGCAGAAACGCCCGGAAGGCATCGCCCACGCATTCGTGCTGGGCGCCGAATTCCTCGGCGGGGAATCCGTCGCCCTCATTCTGGGCGACAACATCTTCCACGGCAGCGGACTCGGCACCCGGCTGGCCCGGCACGAGGATCCGGTGGGCGGCCGGGTGTTCGCCTACCAGGTCGCGAACCCCTCGGCGTACGGCGTGGTGGAGTTCGACGACCGCGGCCGTGCGGTCTCCCTGGAGGAGAAACCGGCCCGCCCCCGGTCCCGCTACGCCGTCCCCGGCCTGTACTTCTACGACCATCGCGCCGTCGACATCGCCCGCGCCCTGCGGCCCAGCGCCCGGGGCGAGTTGGAGATCACCGATCTCAACCGCGTCTATCTGGAGGCGGGCGAACTCCAGGTCACCCGGCTCGACCGGGGCACCGCCTGGCTGGACACCGGGACGTTCGCCTCCCTGGTGCAGGCCTCGGAGTTCGTCCGGGTCATCGAGGAACGCCAGGGCTTCAAGGTCGGCTGTGTCGAGGAGGCGGTCTGGCGGGCCGGACTGATCGACGACGACCGGCTGCGCGAACTGGCCCGGCCGCTGCTGAAGAGCGGATACGGCCACTATCTGCTGGCGCTGCTGGAGGACGGCCGGCCCCTCGTCCCGGCCCGGCCGGACCGGGGGCTCGGCGGTGCGAGAAAGGTGAGCACGAGAAAGGTGAGCCCATGAGAGCGCTCGGGATCGAAGGGGCGTGGGTGGACACGCCCCGGGTGTTCGCGGACGACCGGGGCCGCTTCCACGAGTGGTTCAGGAGCGAGACCTTCCGCGCGGCCGTCGGGCACGCGTTCACCTTCGAGCAGGCGAACTGCTCCCGCTCGGTGCGCGGGACGCTCCGCGGTGTCCACGCCGCGGCCGTCCCGCCCGGCCAGGCGAAGCTCGTCACATGCGTCGGCGGCGCCGTCCTCGACGTGGTGGTCGACATCCGCGTGGGTTCCCCGACCTTCGGCAAGTGGGAGGCGGTACGGCTGGACGACACGACACACCGCTGCGTCTATCTCTCGGAGGGACTCGGTCACGCCTTCATGGCGCTGGAGGACCATTCCACCGTCGTCTACCTCTGTTCGCGGGGATACGCACCGGACCGCGAATTCGGGATCGACCCGCTCGACCCGGCCCTGGCGATCGCGTGGCCCGACGACCTCACCCCGGTCCTCTCCGCCAAGGACGCGGCGGCGCCGACCCTGGCGGAGGCCGAGCGGCGGGGGCTGCTGCCGTCCTTCGAGGAATGCGTGGCCTTCCGCGGCAGTCTGTGACGCCGCTCGGGTGATCCTCGTGGTCGAGACGGGTCCTCGATTCGTCATCTTTTCATAGCGGTGGAAGGGATGAGGTTGTTCACGGCGGGGCCGATGCACGCGAAGTGCGCGCCGCCGTCTGATTCCCGTCCAACGTGAGGAAGGTTCTCTTGAACCGTAGAACGATCCGAATGGCGCGCCTGAAATCCGTCACGATGGTGACGACGGGCGCGGCCGCGGTGGCACTGAGCGTGATTCCCAGCACGGTGGCCATCGCCGACGCGATGCAGCGGCCGGACGCCGGTCGTCTGGTCATGCAGAAGGTTCCCGAGGGGGTGTCCGAGGCGGCCGTGGCCGACGCGATCCGCCGCGCCGGTTCCGACGGCCGGGCACCGGTGCAGTCGTACGGCGGCCCCACGGCCGGCAGCGACCGCGACCCCCACCACCAGCAGGGCGCCCGAGGACCCCAGGGCCCCAGAGGCCCGCAGGGCCCCAAGGGCCACCCGGGCAGGCCCGGCAAGCCAGGAAAGCCTGGGCCGCAGGGTGCCCAGGGCGCTCAGGGTGCCCAGGGTGCGCAAGGACCCCAGGGTGCTGCGGGCGAGACCGGCGGCACGGGTGTGCAGGGCGCTCAGGGAGCGCAGGGAGCCCAGGGAGCCCAGGGAGCTCAGGGTGCGCAGGGTGCTCAGGGTGCGCAAGGAGCCCAGGGCGCGCAGGGTGCTCAGGGTGCTCAGGGTGCGACTGGCCCCGCGGGCCTGAGCACCTACATCGTGGCCGCGTTCTCCGGTGCACCGGGCAACACGGCGACCGCCAACTGCCTGCCCGGGGACATCGCCACAGGTGGCGGCTTCATCGCGGGCAACGGCTCGCGGCTGTCCAGCCAGCCGGTCGGCGCCGTGGGTGCTGCGGCCACGGGGTGGCAGGCCACCCAGAACGGCGACGGCAACGGGATCACTGCCTTCGCGATCTGCGTCGACCTGCCGTGACGTGCCGGTGAGGTGTGCGGTCCAGCCGTCCACCTCGCCTGGAGCAGAGTGACGGCGCCCCGTGGGGCAACGGCCTCGTGGGGCGCCGTCGCCCTCGTCGCCCGCTGTCCCTGTCGGGCCTCCTGACCTGCTGCCCCCGGCCCCCTTCCTGGAGGACTCGTGCGTCCCACGGTCTGCCTGAACATGATCGTCAAGGACGAGGCCCCGGTGATCCGCCGGTGCCTCGAATCCGTACGCCCCATGATCGACCGCTGGGTCGTCGTCGACACGGGCTCGACCGACGGCACGCAGGACGTCATCCGCGAGACCTACCGGGACCTGCCGGGGGAGCTGCACGAGCGCCCCTGGAAGGGGTACGACGGGAGCCGCACCGAGGCGATCGAACTCGCCCGGGTCGGCGCGGACTACCTCCTCTTCGTGGACGCGGACGACGTCATGACACTCGAGCCCCGCTTCCGTATGCCGGAGCTGACCGAGGACGCGTACCGCGTCGACATCCGGTACGGTCCCTTCCGCTATTGGCGGCCGGCCCTGGTCTCGACGCGCCTGCCGTGGCGCTACCGCGGTGTCCTGCACGAGTACATCGACTGTGGCTCGCGGTACAGCCTGGGGACTCTCGCAGGCGCCGAGATGGTCATCCTCGGGGGCGGCGGCCGCCTCAGGAAGGAGGGCACACGGGCGAAGTACCTTCGCGACGCGCAGATCCTGGAGCAGGCCCTGCTCGACGAACCCGGGAACGCCCGCTACGCCTTCTACCTCGGTCAGAGCCTGCGCGACGCCGGTGAACTGGAGCGGGCGCTCGACGCCTACGACCGCCGAGCCGACATGGGAGGTGAGGAGGAGGAGACCTACTGCGCCCGCCTCTGGGCCGCGCGGCTCGCGGAGAGTCTGGAGCGGCCCTGGACGCAGGTGATGGACCGCTACCTCCGTGCGTACGAGACCCGGCCCTCACGGGCGGAGGCCGTCGGCGACCTGGCGCGGCTGTGCCGCACCAACGGCCCGCGCTGGCCGCTCGCCCACCTGTTCGCCCGTCAGGCGGCCCGCATCCCCTTCCCGCAGGACGACCTGCTCGTCGAACCCGGCTGGTACGAATGGCAGGCGCTCGACGAACTCGCCGTGGCCGCCTACTGGGTGGGCGAGTACGAGGAGTGCAGGGACTGCTGCGAACGCCTCCTGGAGAGCGGCCGGCTGCCCGCCGAACACCGTGAGCGGGTGACCCGGAACCTGGAGCTGGCCCGGGGTCACCTCGGCATGACCGCGCTCGTGGGGGTCTGAGCCCCCCGCACGAGAGCTACACCAGCAGCTTCCCCCCGCACCGAGCGGCGCCCTCCTTCATCGCGATGAGGTTGGCGACCACGTACGAGATGTCCTTCTCGGTGTGCCACTCGCTGGGGAAGTAGGTGACCAGCCGGGAGGACTGGAAGCGGGCCTCGATGTCGGGGACGAAGGTGCGGTACTGGTCGTCCGTGTAGTACCAGAACGAGTTCTCGTTGTAGTAGGCGACGTGCGTCGGGTCCTGGTACGCGCCGCGGCCGTCGGAGCTGGCCGTCAGGGTGAGGAGCATCCCCCCGGGCGCCAGCAGCCGGTACAGCTCGTTGATCAGCGGCACCTTCGCGGGGACGTACTCCAGGAAGTTCACCGCCCGCACCAGACCGACGGAGTCGTCGGGCAGGTCGAGCCCGCCGGGCAGTGTCGCGACGATGTCCACGCCCTCGCCCGCCCGCCGGTCGACGCCGGTGTACCCCGGCGGCTTGCGGCCCGCCGAGCCGAGGTCCAGGGCGAGCAGCCCGCGCCGCAGCGTCCAGGCCAGCGCGTTGGCCTCGATGTACTTGTCGTACAGGGCCACCGTCTCGCGCTGGATGTGCGCGTTGATCTCCGGCTCGCACTGCGTGTTCGCCCGGTGCACCCGCTGGAGGTACAGACAGCGGTCGATGTGGTGGAAGTCGCCGAGGTGGAACAGACGGCACATCAGGTCCTGGTCGTCCAGGACGGTGCGCGTGGCGTCGTACCCGCCGGACTTCTCGTAGATCTCCCTGCGGAAGGCCCGTACGTGGTTGGGCGCGTACCAGATGTAGGCGACGTTGTGCGGCGTCGGCGCGAGCGAGACGACCTGGAGCAGCCGGCGCCCGTCGACGTCCACGTCCTCGTACTGCCAGCCGAACGTCTCGTCGAAGCGCGTCTCGTCCCGCCCCCCGTCCTCGGTGATCTGTGCGGTGTTGCTGTACACGAGGACGGCCTCGGGATGCGCGTCGAACGCCTTGCCCAGCTCCGCCAGACAGGCCGTCGCCAGCAGGTCGTCGTGGTCGAGTTCGACGAGGATCTCGCCGCGGGCCAGCTCGCAGGCCCGGCGCTTGGCGGCGCCGACACCGGACACCTCGTCCGCGATCACCACCCGGATCCGCTCGTCGGGGTACTCCGGCCGCCAGCGGGCGCCGTTGTTGAGCAGGACGATCCACTCCCAGTCCGGACACGTCTGCGCCTGGAGCGTCGCCAGGCACTCGTCGAGGAAACGCGGGCGGTGGCTGGGGGTGAAGACGGAGAACCTCGGGGTGGCGGTCGACGGCGTCATCTGCTGCTCCCTGCGTGGCTCGGGACGGATGTGGCGACGCCGGTGACATCCCGGAATCCCGCAGGTAGGTGGCCTGGGTCGCAGTGGTCCGCAGCCGGGCAGGCGCCGTTTCCGCCGAGGGTACGAGCCGGCCCGGACACCGGCGCCGTACGGCGGGCGGCGGGGGCTGCGGACCACCCGAATGCACGCACACGGCGGGCCGGGGCGCGGATGAAGGCCGTCGGCGGTGCACCGGGGTGCGTTCCCCGGCGCACGCACTGCTCGCCGTCGTCGAGGGGAAGGCGTCGGCCGGGTCAGGCCGGGGCCGTGATCTCCCGCTTGAGGATCTTGCCGCTCGGACCGGTCGGGAGTCTGTCCATCAGCCAGATCTCCCGGGGGTACTTGTACGCCGCCACCCGCTCCTTCACGAATGCGCGCAGCTCGTCCGGGGTGGCCCGGGCGCCCGGGCGCAGGACGACCGCCGCCGCGATCTCCTCGCCCAGACGCGCGTGGCCGACGCCCACCACGGCGGCCAGCGCCACGGCCGGGTGCTCGTGGAGGACCTCCTCGATCTCCCGCGGGTAGACGTTGTAGCCACCCCGGATGATCATGTCTTTCTTGCGGTCGACGATGTAGAAGTAGCCGTCCTCGTCCTGCCGCGCCAGGTCGCCGCTGCGCAGCCAGCCGTCGGGGACGGCCGCCGCCGTCTCCTCGGGGCGGTTCCAGTAGCCCTTCATCACGTTCGGGCCCCGGACGGCCAGTTCGCCGACCTCGCCCGCCGGAACGTCCTGCCCCTTCTCGTCCAGCAGTCGCACCTCGACGTCCTGGATCGGCGTGCCGATGGACCCCGCCTTGCGGGGACGGTCCGGGTGGTTGAACGTCACCACCGGGCTCGTCTCCGACATGCCGAAGCCCTCCAGGACCGCGCAGCCGAACCGCCGCTCGAAGCCGTGCAGGATCTCCACGGGCAGCGAGGCGCCGCCCGAGACGCACATCCGCAATGTCGACACGTCCGCCTCCGACGGGTGCTGGAGCAGCGCGGCGTACATGGTGGGCACCCCCTCGAAGACCGTGGCCCGGTCGCGGGAGATGGCGTCCAGCACGGCCTGCGGCTCGAAACGCGGGACCAGCGTGAGCGAGGCACCGGCCCGGACGGCCACGCTCATCGTGCAGATCTGGCCGAAGATGTGGAACAGCGGCAGACAGCCCACCACCACGTCGTCCGCGGTCATCCGCTGCACCTGCACCGTGTTGACCTCGGTGTTGTGGCGCAGCCCGCCGTGGGTGAGCGCGGCCCCCTTGGGGCGGCCCGTGGTCCCGGACGTGTACAGCAGCACCGCCACGTCCTCGTCGTCCGTCCGCGCCACGTCCGGCAGCGGCTCGTGCCCGGACAGCAGCCCGGCGAAGGCGGCGGGCTCCACGGCCAGCTGCCGCACCCCGGCCGCCGCCGCACCCTGCGCGCCCTCGCCCGGCGCCTGGTGCCACTCGAACAGCAGGCTCGCCCCGGAGTCCGTGAGGTGGTACTCCGTCTCCCGCGCCTTCAGCAGCGGGTTCAGCGGGACGACGACGGCCCCGGCGCGCAGGACGCCGTAGTAGAGGACGACGAACTCGGGGACGTTGGGCAGCATCAGCGCCACCCGGTCGCCCGGGCGCACCCCCTCGGCCCGCAGCAGGGCGGCGGCACGGGCAGTGGCCCGGTCCAGCTCCGCGTACGCCACGATCCGCTCGCCCAGCCGCAGGGCGGGACGGTCCGGCTGCCGCTGTGCCGTGTCCACCAGAAAGCCCGCCAGATTGGCCATGCCCGCCTCCACGCGTCTCACCGCTGAAATCCGCCGTACACGTGAACGACATGGTGCTGGCGCATCCGGCGGCGCCCTATGGCCCGGGGGACAGCATCCGGGCACCGGGTTTGTGCTCCGGGACAAGAAGGCCGGTCTAAGCTGCGGCAATGGACCTCTGGGGTGTGACGTCCGCGCTCCACGCGCGGCTGCCGGAACTCGGCGAGCGGATGGCGCGGCGCATCCGCTCCGCCGTTCCCGCCTACCAGGACGAGTCACTGATCCCCTTCGACTCGCTGCGCCGCTCCTGCGCCGCCAACGCCGACCTCGTCCTGAGCCACTTCCACCGCACCGACACCCCCGACCCCCGCCCGGCCCGGGACACCGGCCGGGTCCGCGCCGAGCAGGGCATGCCGCTCGCCGACACCCTGCACGCCTACCGGATCGGCTTCGAACTGCTCTGGTCGGAGATCATCGAGGAGTCCCGCACGCACCCCGAGGTCACCGACGCCGTGCTGGTCACCCGGTCGGCGGAGATCTGGGCGCTGTTCGGCCGCTACGCGGAGGCCGTGGCGGCGGCCCACCGGGAGACCGCCGCCGAACTGACCCTCCAGCGTGAGGCCCGCCGCTCGGCGCTGGTGGAAGCCCTGTTCACCGGCGTCCTCGCCGACCGCACCACGCTGTGGGAGGCCGCCCGCGAGCTGGGTCTGCCCGAACAGGGCCCGTTCGCGGTCGTCGCCGCGGCCGCCGGTGCCCCCGGCGAGGAACCCCTCAGCGGCATCGAGGCCGCACTGCGCCAGGCGCGTCTGCCCTCTGCCTGGCGGCTGCTGCCGCACCAGCAGATCGGCGTGGTCGCCCTGGCCGCCCCGGGGGCCGAGGACACCTGCCTGCGCGCTCTGCGCCGCTCCCGCGCCCGGGTCGGTGTCAGCCCGGGCTTCCTCTCGCTGCGCGACACCCCGCAGGCCCTGCGCTTCGCCCGGCTGGCCCTGGCCGGACTGCCCGGGACCGGGCCCGGCGTCGCACGCTTCGACGACAACCCGCTGGCCATGCTCGTCGCCGCCGCGCCCGCCGAGGCGGCCCATCTGACGGGGGTGGTCCTCGGACCGGTGCTCGCGCTGCCCGCCGGGGAACGGGCCCGGCTGCTGACCACCCTGGAACACTGGTTCGCCGCAGCGGGCTCCGCCGCCGACACGGCCCGCACCCTCTTCGTCCACCGCAACACCGTCCGCTACCGGCTGCGCCGCGTCGAGGAACTCACCGGCCGCTCCCTCTCCGACCCCCGTACGACAGCGGACCTCGGCGCCGCCCTGCTCGCCGTACGCACCTCGGGGCCGGGGCCGGGGCCGGGCGCGCCGCCCGCCGGGACCCCGCAGGACTGAGCCCTCAGGTGTGCCAGACACCCGTGAAGTCGATACGGCCGGACCAGTCGGGGTGGTCTATCAGCGGGTTGCGGTTGCCCTGGATCTCGGCGGCGGCCGCGTTGCGGTGTTGCTCGTACTCGCTCACCGGCTCGCTGTCGTGCCAGGTCAGCAGGGTGGGCAGCCGCTCCGCCGGGAACTCCCGCGGCGCGTCGCCGACCAGCCCCGGGTAGCGCAGGAGGAAGTACAGGGTGGCCCGGGCGACGGGTCCCTTGCCCTGCTCCGGCTCGAATCCGTCGTCCTCACGCCTCCCGCAGGCGTCCCGCACCGCCTCGCGCACCTCGGGGAAGTCGATGTAGGGGAAGTTGCCCCGGAAGCTGTTGCACCCGGCCTCGCACGCGAACAGATGGTGCAGATCGCCCCGCATCGGCTCCTGCTTGGCGAACCACGACTGCGGCACGACGTGTTCGCAGTTGAACGGCATCGCCTCCTCCAGCGCGTCGAACTCGGCCTCGAACTCGGCCGGGCCCGCCGTGCTCTCGTGCAGCAGCAGCTCCCGGACCCGGGTCAGCCGGCCCTCCGCGACGGCGGCGTCGGCCCGGATGAACTCCTCCGGTGCGAAGTCCCGCCCGGAGTAGACGCCGTGCAGCCGCCCGTCCTGGTGCAGATCGACCCACGGATACACGAGCCGGATCGGCTGGTACCTCGGGCGGGGCGCGTGGGTCCGCTCCAGCAGACCGGTGAGCGCGCGGCGCAGCGCGTCGCCGTCCAGGTCGCCGACGCCCGCGTAGTAGGCCTCGCGGGCGGCCTGGTCGGCGGTCCGGTCGTAGTACGGCCGGTCCTGGGCGAGCCGGAGGTTGACCAGGGCGGCGGTGACGTCCCTGCCGACCGCCGAGGCCGTCTCCGACGGGGCGGCGGGCGGCGGCCCGGCCGGCGGCGCGAGCGGAGTGGCCGGAGGAGGGGGCGCGGGGACGGGCGGCACACCGTCGGCGCCGACGGCCGGCGCCGCGTACGTCGGCGCCGCGTACCCGGACGGACCGAGGCCGACGGTGACCCACAAGGGCACGGTCAGCCGCGTGGTGCCGTCGGCGACGCGGGCCGCGCCGATCCCGTCGGCCGCGGCCCCGTCGGCGGCGGTCGAGTCCGGCGGCGCGCTCTCGGGCGGTGCCACGGGAACAGCGGGTACGGCCGGTACGGCCGGTGCGGCCGGTGCGGCCGGCTCCGTGGCGAACACCTCGTCCCGCAGCCTCGCCGTCTCCCCGCCCGGGCTCATGGCGTGCAGGGCGCCCAGCACCCGGCTGATCCGCACCCCCTCGTTCGCCTTCCACGCCAGCCGCGCCTCGCCCATGTCCGGCTGCCAGACCGTGCCGTCCACGCTCAGCGGTCTGCCCTGCTCGTCGGTCCTCGGCACGGCCGAGTGGTGCAGGGCCACGACCTCCCACTGGTCGTTGAAGACCGGCGAACCCGACGATCCCGGCTGGGTGTCGCTCTCGTAGTGCAGGAAGTCGTCGAGCACGTCCACGACCCGGTTGTCCCGCAGCGCCAACTGCTTAGGCTCGCCCCGGGGGTGCTGGACGATGTTGACGGACTCGCCGATGACGACCTTGCCCGGTGCCTCGCTGAGCGCGAGCCGTCCGTACGACGCCAGCGCCTCGCCCCGGAGGCCGCGCGGCGCGACCGCGACCAGGCTGAAGTCCAGCCGCTCGTCGGTGACGAAGAACCGCTGCGGCTCCAACCCGAACACGGCCGGCACGAGCGGACCGCCGCCGACGCCGTCCTGGAAGCCGAACGCCACCTCGCTGCGGGCCGCCTCCTCCTGACCGCCCAGCACGTGGTGGTTGGTCAGCAGCAGCGCGGAGGAGACGAGGAAGCCGGTGCCGTGACCGCCGCCGGGCCCTCTGACGGTGATGCGGCCGACCGGGCGCGCGGCGAGGACGCCCTCCTCCAGGAACGCGACGGGGGTGAGGTCGTTGCGCCCGATCAGCCGCTCCAGGCCCAGCAGCTCTCGGCCGAAACGGTCCGGAGGCAGCGACAGGGTGCTCCCCGCGGTGGCCGCCGGATCCGACGGCGCCCGCTCGATCGCCCGGGCCAGCGACCAGTCGGCGCCGAGCCGGGCCAGCCGCTTGCCGACCCGCTCCGGATCGTCGGCGTACAACACCCCGCTGGTGGCGAGCACCGCCTTGTTGCGGTCGCGCCGCTCGGTGCGGTCCGTGTAGCGCCGGGCGGCCCACGTCAGCTGGGAGAGGTAGTCCGAGGCGCGCCGGGTGCGCGGTTCCGTCGTCATGGTCCGCCTCCTCGGCCTTCACGGACCGAAAGTCCGCTACGACGGGTGTACGAGGATGGTCATGACCTCCTTGTCATCATCACCTTTCGGGGTGGTTCACGCCAATCGGGGCCTCAGTCGCTGCCGCGCAGCGCCACCCAGGTGGCGTGGGCCACGACACCGTCGGTCGACAGGCTCTTGGCTGCCTGGAACGCGCGCACCGCGCTCGTCGTCTCGGGGCCGAACTCACCGTTCACACCGCCGCTTCCGACGCTGTAGCCGCGCGCGGTCAACATGCACTGCACCTGGAACACCTTGTTGCCGCTGTCTCCTTCGCGCGTCTTCCCGTTGCCGTTGTAGTACGCGCAGTCGGTGTTCCACGGCTGCGAGGCCGGCGGTTCGGCCGCCGGGGTCGTGGCGTCCGCGCTCGGCGAAGCGGAGGTACCGGTGTCGGTGCCCGTGCCCGTGCCCGTGCCCGTGCCCGTGCCGGTGGTGGTGGAGGAGACCGGGGCGCCGGGGGTGCTGCCGGCGGTCGTCGAACCCGAGGCCCCCGGCCGCGCCGGGTCACGGCTGCCGCCGACATCCGCCCGGCCGTCGGCGGAACCCGCCACCGAGGCCCGGTCGGGCACACCGGACGCCCCCGGCTGGGCGACGCCGCCGGGCAGTCGGCCGGGTGCCGCGCCGGACGCCGTCTCCATGTCCTGGGGCGGGGCCGCGGTGGTCCCGCCGTCCGGTTGAAGGAGGACGAGCCCACCGGCGGCGACCGCGCACAGCGCGACCCCCGCTGCCACGGCCATCCCGCGCCTGCGGCGGGTCCACCGACGGGATCCGCTCGGCGGTAAGGCCGCTGACGCCGCTTCACGAGGGGCGGAGCCGGGCGGCTGCTCCGACGCGGCGGCCCTGCCGGGCGCGGCGTCCTGGCCTGCCGTGTCCGGCACCGCGGACGATGCCGCGGACGACGCCGAGGGACCGGCCGACCCGACGGAAGCCCGGCCGACGGCGGACGGCGCTGACTTGATGCCGGCGCCGGTCAGGGCCGACCCGTCACCGGCGCCCCTGAGGGCCGCCCCGGCAGCGGCGCCCCGGAGAGACGGCCCCTCACCCGACCCCGCGCCTGACGGCCCGTCATCCGCGCCCGTGACAGCCGACCCGTCACCGCCGCTGGGCACCCCCGACGAGCCGTCAGCGGCGGACAGCGCCGACGCGTCACCGGCGTGCGACCGCGCCGGTACGGCATCCGTCCCGAACCGCGACGCGGAGTCGGCGGCGGACGGCACCGAGGAGGACAGCGGAGCGCGCTCGGCGTCGAACGGGTCCACCCGTGCGGCGGCCACGCCCGCGGGTGCCGGGCGGCCCAACGGGCCCGGCGCGGTACGGGAGGCCGAGGCGGGCCGGCCCGCGGGGAGCAGGCGGACCGCTCGCTCCACGGGGACCCGGTGCAGCGTCTCGTACGCCTCCTGCCGGGCCAGCACCTCGCCCTGGAGCGGCTCGGGCCAGTCGTCCGCGCCGGTGTGCGCCGCCCCGAACGCGACCAGTTGACCGGCGGTGGGCCGCAGCCCGGGCTCCTTGGCCAGGCACTGGGCCATCAGCGCGGCCAGCTCGGGGTCGGCCGCGGCGAGCGCGCCGGTCACCTGCGGATCGGGCTCCTCGAACGCCACCCGGTGCATCACGTCGACCCCGGTGCCGTCCCCGAACGGGGCCCGCCCGGTGACCGCGTACACCAGGCTCCCGGCGAGCGAGAACACGTCCGAGGCGGCGTCGCAGTGGCCCGTCCTGAGGTACTCCGGCGACATGTAGGCCGGGGTGCCCACCCGGTTCCCCGTGCCGGTGAGCGCGCTGGCGTCCGCCGCCTTGGAGATCCCGAAGTCGATCAGATGCGCGCCCTGCACGGACAGCAGCACGTTGGACGGCTTGAGATCCCGGTGGACCACCCCGGCGGCGGACAGGGCGGCCAGCGCCCGCCCCAGATCGGCGACCAGCCGCCACACGCTGGCGGCGGGCAGCGCGCCACCCCCGCGGACGGCCTCCGTCAGATCGAGGCCCGGGATGTACTCGGTGGCCATCCACAGCAGTTCGTCGTCGAAGCCCGTGCCGCACAGCCGGGGCGCGTACGGCGGGCCCAGCCGGGCGTGCACCGCCGCCTCCCGCTCGAAACGGCGCTGGAAGCGGACGTCCTCGGCGTACTCCGGCCGGATCACCTTCACCGCGAACAGTCCCGGGCCGTCGTCGGCGGCCCGGGCCAGGTACACCCGGCCCATCCCGCCGCTGCCGAGCAGCGCCAGCGGCGCATAGGGGCCGACACGGCCCGGATCCCCGACCCGCAGGGGTGAGGCGCCGGTCTGCCGGAGTGCGGCGGCCTCGGCCGCCATGGCAGTCGGTGGGGTCGGCCGCTGGTGAGTCACGGAACTCCCGAAGTGATGTTCGCCGTACGCCTGTTCGTTCTAGGGCGTGAGCAAAGAGGCTAACTCAGTCGTCGCCTGTGCTCAGGCTTTCAAACACTTCCGTAATCGCTCGGTCACCCGCCCCCGGTGCGGCCCGTCTCCCGTCCCGGGCCGCACCGCCTCCCGGTCCGGTGCCCTCCGCCCCTCAGGCCGTCGATCCCCGCCCCGCGCCGAGCCGTTCGAGCAGTCGCTCGCGATGGAGGGCGGCCACGGGGCCGATCAGGTCGGGGTGGCGCAGCAGGACCGCCGCCCGGCGGTCGTGGTCGTCGGGAGCGAGCAGACGCCGGAACCCCACCGGCGTTCCGCGCCCGACGGCACCCCTGGTGAGGCGGGCCACCGCTCGCGCGGCCAGTTCGGGATCGGTCAGGAGGCCGGCCGCCCAGCTCGCCACGACCTCGTCGACCCAGCAGCGCCAGGCCGGATCGTCCGGGTCCGCACCGGTGCCGCTCAGCCGGTCGAGCCCGGCCGAGCCCCCCGGCCCCGTGCCCCCGCCGGGTGCCGCACCCGTCACCGTCGGATAGCGCAGCCGGGCCGCGACGGTGACCGCCTGGCGGGCCTGCGCCTCGCACAGGGCGGCGGCGAGCGCGCCACCGGGAGCGGGAAAGGCGCGCGTCAGCCACAGCGTGGTCGCGGCGACGATCGGGGCGAGTTCAGCGAGCACGGGGGACCGTCCGGGCGTGAGGGTTCTCGCGAAACGGTAGCGGAGCCCGGCGCGGTCTCTCGACGTGTACTTGGCGTGGCGGCTCGATGAGACTGCCTGGCGAGCATCGGTCCGCAGCTTCGGCCGGGTCCCCCCGAGGGTCCGTTGCGTCACGCAGGCCAGGAAGGACGGCGGTGTCAGTGGTGCGCCGTAGGGTGCCGGGCATGACGACAGACGGCATGTCCGCGGCCCTGGATCCCATCTACATCCGGCTCGTTGCGGAGCGCGGAGACGTCCTTGCGCAGGCACGGGGGGAGGCGGATCGGGTGGGCCGTCTGCTGGAGCAGCTCTACCACGCCTCCGGCACCACCGACCAGGACGTCGAGCCAGGCTTCTTCTCTCGTCCCGCCTCGCGCCAGGGCCGCCCCCGCAGGTGAAGGCGGGGTCCGTGTCCGGCCGAGCCGACAGGCAGAGGACCGCCGCCCACGGTTCCGCGGCAGACCGCGACAGCGTCCCGGAGTTCCCGGGGCCAGCGGTCAGGGCGGCGACCGTACGGCGGCACGTCTGTTCGCTGCCGCAGTCCGTGGCCGTCTCCTCGCTCGTCTACGGCGCTGTGAAGAGCATCGGGAAACGCAGGCCCAGCCACGGTCTGCGGCCCCAGACGACGACCTTGGCGCGGGCCATGACGGTGGTGGCGGACCAGCGGCCCAGGGCGAGGAGGAGGAAGGCGACGGGGTCGATGGCTATCGTGCAGTCGGGCCGCCGGGGCGGGGCGTCGGTGACCGTGGGCACGCCGTCCGCGAAGGTGACGGCGAAGCGGTCACGGCCGATCCGCAACCGATAGCACGCGTGGTGGCCGACCGCGCCGGCGTTCACGACACGCGGCATGGCCAGTCGCATGAAGGGCAGCGTGAACGCGACCACTTCCCGGTTGACCATGTGGGGCCCGCCCAGCGCGACGGCGATGTCGTACCCGTGCCCGAGCAGGTGCGTGAGCAGGTACGAGCCCAGGGCGGCCAGGTCCATCGGCCCCATCGGCGTCAGCACCGCCTCCCGCGGACCGCGGCCGGCCGCGGCCGCGACGAAGGCCCGGGCGCTGTCCGCGATCTCCGCGCCGAGGAATGCCGGATCCCGCTGCGGGAAGAGGGCCAGAGCCGCCCGGTTGGCCGCCGCGAGGCCGCTCGGCGTCCCATCGCCGTAGGGGCGGTCCTCGCCCGCCCCGATGTCCGCCATCAGCTTCCCTGCCAGCGCGAGGTGCGCCGCCGCCTCTCCCACCGTCCACTCCGCGCCCCGCAGCGGCGTGTGGGGGTCGGCCGGCCGGAGCAGTTCCGCGATCCGGTCGGCAGTGGCGACAATGGCATCCTCGGGTGTCATGAACGCGATCGTGTCGGTGCCCGGACCTGCTGTCCAGTGCCCCGTCGGGATGGGCAGCAGCTCATCGTCGCCCCTGCTCCGCCGGTCCCCGGACCGGTCTGGTGGGCGAGGGTGATGGCGTCGAGTCGGGTGTCGGAGACGGTGATCACGGGCTGTCGCCCGCGTGATCCGCGGCCGTACTGACGGTGTCCGTGGGTTGCGTGAGGAGGCGACGCCTCGCGCTTTCGAGCGCCCGCTCCAGCTGGTCAGAACATCCGCCGGTTCGTCACCGGCGGTGGCGCCCCGCACGCCGTCGTGCAGCCGAAGGGGCGGTGGATCAACCACCTGCACACCCAGCTCCGCTCGGTCGAGTCCGCTCTCGACGTGATCGCCGACCCTGGCGACGCCGGCCCCGCCAGGACCGCTCGCACATCCCGGCCGCCGCCGGCTCACCGAGCGAAGCGACGTCCTAGCCGGTCACGAAGGTCGTCACGCTTCGGGCGGGAAGCTGGCCTGTGAAGGAGCCGCCGGACATGCTGACCCTGCCCTGCGGCGCGAGGTTCCTGCTTGCGTCCGTCAACCAGGACGACACGCCGGACGAGGTGTTGTTGCGCAGGGTGAACGGCTGACTCACCGGCGAAGCACCCTTGTTGATGGCGACGATGACCACCTGGGAGCCCCCACCCCTGTACGCCGAGGTGTAGACGCCCGCCTGGGGATTCGGGGTCGCGTCGATCCGCACATGTCCGGGGCGGACGAACTTCGAGAAGTGCGCCATGTTGGCACCGCGCTTGCTGATGCGACCGTCTTCCCGCATGGGCCCGTAGCCGCGCCGGATGTACCACCACACGTACGCCTGGAACTCGCCGTCCACCATGGCACGGTGGATGTGTTCTGCCACGTCGAGCGCCTGGGGCCAGAGGTCGGCGGAGTCGCTGCTGTTGGGGTGGTAGACCTCGGTCATCCAGAGCTCTTTGCCCCCGCCTCGTTGCTTGAACAGGGGGTAGGGGAAGTTCCCGTACGGCGTGCCGTAGAGGTGGGCCCCGAGGATGTCCAGGTTGGCAAGGGCCTGGGGGTCGTTGAGGATCGGGTCCGAGAAGCTCTTCACGTACTGGAAGGACTCCGGAGCGATGACCTTGGTGCTGATGGAGCCGGCGTTCTCCCGCAGGAAGCGGATCATCTCGTTCGGAGTCCACCACGTCCAGTCATGCGCGTAATCGGGCTCGTTCTGCACCGAGATGGCATACAGGCTCACCCCGTTGTTCTTCATGAACCCGACGAAGTCGTTCAGGTGCTGCGCATAGGCGCCGTACATGGTGTACCGGAGCCGCCTCGCGTCGGTCTGGCTGCCGTGGACGAAGGTCTCGACCATCTGAGCGGGGGGATTCCACGGTGACGCGATGACGGTCGCACCGAGCTCGGTCGCCCGCCGTGCCGTCGCCACTTCGCGGGTCCAGTTCGCGCGGTCCTCGTGGACGGGGATTCTCAGCACGGAGAACCCCAGCTGCCCCTCGCTGTTGCCGAATGCCGTGTCTCTCTGGGCAGGCGTCAGGTCGGAGACCCAGACCGTGTGGTTCATGCCGCCGAAGCCCCGGATCGTCTGCCGTGCCGCCGAGGGGTCGACGATCACGGTGGCAGCCGCCGCGGACGGCGTCGGGGTCATCAGGACCGGCAGGGCCCCCATCGTAGCCAGAACAGACCTCCGGCTCGGGGAGCCCGGCCCGCTGGTCATGGATTCGTTGCGACGTAACGTCATCGCTCCTCCTTCTCCTTCTTCTGCACGCGTCTTCCGGCCACCGGCACTCATCGGGAGGGAAGGCGTCGCCGGGTGTCCGCGCTCGAGCTCTGCGGTCGTGCGTACGTCCCTCGTGATCACCCGCGGGGCGACCGCGTTCAGGGCGTGGTCAGCTCGAAGCGATGGACGGTCACGGCGCCGCCGAGTGCCTGGGTGGCGTGGTTGAAGATGGCGTAGCGGTAGCCCATGAAGAACTGCCAGGCGCTGTTGAGGGTGAAGGCGGGGCCGAGGGTGGTGTAGGTGGTGCCGTTGGTGCTGTAGGAGAAGCGGGCCTGGCGGCCGGTGCCGGGGCGGATGTCGGCGGCGGCGCGCAGCCAGACGCGGGTGCCGGTGATGGCCGCGGAGGCACGTTCGGTGCCGGTGCTGGTGGTGTTCCAGTTGCTGTCCATGGTGAGGCCGTCGACCATGACCAGGCGCGTGGTGCCGTTGTCGCGCTTGAGGCCGATCCAGGCGGAGGAATCGCGGAGCATGGCGAGGCCTGCTCGGTCGCCGTCGCGCATCTGGGCGTGGTCGAGGGTGACGGTGGCGGTGGAGGTGGGGCCCTGGATGCGGTGGGTGACGGTGTTGCGCGCGGCGTAGAGGTCGTTGGTGACGGTGGCCGTGCTCAGGCGTAGGCCGTTGTTGACGGACCATCGGCCGTTGTCGGGGTTGTGGTTCCACTCCCAGGCAGGTCTGAGGGTGGCCCCCTGGAAGGTGTCGACGCCGGTGAGGGGTTCGACCTGGCGGGGTGGCGGAGGGAGGTCGGGGGTGGTGTAGGAGGTGCCCCAGGCGCCGTTCACGAGTTGCAGTTGGGGCCAGCCGTCGGATGTCCAGGTGACGGGGGCGAGAGCGGGGACACGGCCGCCGGGGTAGGCGTCGACGAAGGCCATGTAGTACCACTGGCCGTTCTGGCTCTGGACGAGTCCGCCCTGGTGGGGGACGCCGCCGCCGGAGATCGGACCTGGCAGGTTGAGGAGGACCTGACGCAGGGTGTAGGGGCCGAAGGGACCCGAGGTGGACTTGAGGATGTACTGCCCGTTGGCCGGGCGGGTGACGAAGATGTAGTAGTTCCCGTTGATCTTGTAGAAGCGGGAGCCCTCCAGGGTTCCGATGCCGGCGGGGGTGGAGAACACCTGCTGGGCGCGGACCTGACTGCGGCCGTCCGGGGAGAGTTGGGCGACGCTGATCTGGGTGTTGCCGTAGGCCACATAGAGGGTGTTGTCGGTGTCGACGAGCAGCCCGGCGTCGTAGTAGACGTACGGCAGGTCGGCGTGGCGGTTCCATGGGCCCTCGACCGACGTGGCGGTGTAGATGTAGGTGCGGGCGAAGTCGATCTGGCCCAGCCAGTAGAACGTGCGGTCGCTCGCACGGTAGGCCAGCGACGACGCCCAGATGCCCCTCACATAGCCACGCCCGCCGTTCAGGTCGTACTTGGCCCCGAAGTCCAGACGTGGCACCGAGTGACCGGCGAACTCCCAGTTGACCAGGTCGTAGGATCGCAGGATCGGCGCACCTGGCGAGTAGTGCATCGTCGAGGCCGAGTAGTAGTACGTGTCACCGACCCGGATGATGTCGATGTCGGCGAAGTCCTGCCAGATCACCGGATTCGTGAACGCGGCGGCCGCGGCGTGGGGCACCTGGGCGGCCGCACGGGCCGAAGCGGCGTGTGCTGACTGGGCGTCGGCCAGCGGCATCGCGGCTCCCGCCACCAGTCCGGTGGCGGTGGTCAGTATCCCTCGGCGGCTGGGGAAGTGAGGCTGCGCGGATGCGGACATGGGCATCACTCTTCTCCGCGGGCGGGTGGGAAGGCCGGGGGCACCCCGTGGCGTACGGCTGCTGCTCCGAGCGCCTGGACCGTCTCCATCGAGCGCTCACTTCGGGCGTCCGTACGATACGGGAGCGCTCCCCTTACGGTGCGTGCAGAAAGATCCCTCTTCATCGCAGGCTCCCGAGCGAATGATTTTGGGGAGTTCTACCGATCGTTGTGGTGTGAGAGGACCGTAGAAGTGCGGCCCTGCGCCGTCAACCCCCTTGTGTGACAGGAGAGTTCACTTCGAAAGGGATCGGAACCGGCCAGTACACTGCCCCCATGTCCTCAGACGACGGCCGCAAGGGCGAACCGCTGACCCTCGCGCAGATCGCGAAGCGCGCAGGGGTCTCCGTGGCCACGGTCTCCAAAGTGGTCAACGGGCGGGCCGACGTGGCCCCCGCGACCCGCTCGCTGATCGAGGACATCATTCGTCGGTACGGGTACCGGCGGCAGAAGGCGGCGGGGCCCGCTGCCCTGCTCGAACTGGTCTTCCACGAGGTGCGAGGCCCCTACCCGACCGAGATCTTCCGCGGTGTCCAGCGGGTGGCCGGGGAGCACCAGCTGGCCGTGGTGGTTTCCGAGCTGCGGGGCAGACACACCCCGGAGCAGGACTGGGTCGCGGGCGTGCTGGCACGCCGCCCGACCGGTGTCGTCTCGGTGTTCTCAGGACCCAGCGATGAGCAGGCCGAACAACTGCGCAGCCGGGGCATTCCGTTCGCACTCGTCGACCCGACCGGGTATCCCGACTCCGACGCTCCGTCGGTGAGCGCGAGCAACTGGAGCGGCGGGCTGTCGGCGACCCGGCACCTGCTGGAGCTCGGGCACCGGCGCATCGCCGTCATCATCGGGCCGGAGCACGCCCTGGCCGGCCGGGCCCGGCTGGACGGCTACCGGGCCGCCCTCGACATGGCCGGCATCCCGATCGACCCCGACCTCGTCCGCGTCGGTGACTTCCAGATCGTCGACGGCCTCAAGCACACCCGGGACCTGCTGCGCCTCCCGGAGCCGCCGACCGCGGTCTTCGCCGGCAACGACGGCCAGGCGCTCGGCGTCTACCGCGCGGCCGTGGAGGCAGGGCTACGTGTTCCCGAGGACCTGAGTGTCGTCGGATTCGACGACCTCTTTCCGAGCCAGTGGCTCACCCCGCCACTCACCACCGTGCGCCAACCGCTCGCCGACATGGCCGCCACCGCCGCCGGTATGGTGATCGCCCTCGCCCAGGGCCGACCGCTTAGGCGAAGGCGTGAAGAACTCGCCACCGAGCTCGTCGTCCGTGAGAGTACCGCCTGTTTCAGGGGCTGACGTCCGAAAGTTGTCGGAGCGGGTGACTCGGCCGAGGCGAGCAGCCGGTGGCGATGGCCGACCCGCGGCGGGACTCCGCGACGGCCAGGAGCAGGGTCTCGACGAGAGCCTGGACGAGACCGGCCCGCCGGGCCGCCCGGTGGTCCTCGATCCACGGCACTGCCCGTAGGGCAGGGGAACCCGGCCGCCGTGGGTATCGACGGTAAAGGCCGGCGCCGCCGCATGCGAGGACAGCCCCGGCCTCGGAACGTCCCCGTATCCGGCTCTTCCGGGCCAACCTGCCTGCCGGGTGACCGGACTCAGTCGGCCCGCTGAGTGACGGGCTCGCGCCCCGTCGGCCGCGGTGCGGTGGTCCGGCGTTCCTGGACCTGCGCGTAGGCCACCAGCCCGAGCAGGACGCCCAGGAGCACGGCCGAGGACCCGGCGGTGCCGAGGTCCAGGCCGCCCTTGGCGACCGGCTTGGTCAGGAAGTCACCCGCGGTGGCGCCCAGCGGGCGGGTAAGGACGAAGGCGATCCAGAACAGCAGCACGTTCGGCACCACCGGCACCTTCATCAGGGCGACGAGCACAGCAAGCGCCCCGCTCACGAGCAGAGCGCCACCTGCGTAACCCAGCCCGGAGCTGTCGGAGAGGAAGTCACCCATGGAGGTGCCGAGCGTGTTGGAGACGAGGATCGCCGACCAGAACAGTGCCTCGCCGCGGAAGGTGACGATGTCGCGGATCTGGAAGGTCATCCCGGTCATCTTCCAGACGGCGAAGATGACCAGCAGGATGGAGATGAGGATCGCTGCCCCGGTGGGGTAGCCGAGGCCGAGACCCTGCGGTCCCCAGCCGAGCGAAGTGGCACCGCCGGAAAGGAACTTGGGGCTCGCGTCACGGTTCATGAAGTCGGACATCGTGGTGCCGGCCATGCTGGTCGACAGGATCACGGTCCAGTAGAAGAACGGGTTGTAGCGGCTGGACCTCAGCTGGACGACCAAGGTCACCACGAACAGAAGGAACAGGGCGATCGTGGTAAGGAAGTAGCCGAGCCTCAGGGTCTGGGCGAAGAGGTCGCCGGCTGTCTCGCCGAGGGTCGTCGCGGCGATCTTCATGATCCAGAACGCCAGAGTGACCTCGGGTAATTTCTTCATCACTGACTTGGTCGCGCTCGCGACGTCGAGATCAGTGAACATTTCCGGTTGCTGCACGGTGGGGGGCTCCGATTCGGTCGTACGGCACAACGCCCGCCCAGAGATGGGGGCGAGCGCCCTGTGCCATGGGGCGACCTCGAAGAGTGATCGCCGGAACCGATCTTGGCAGCGTCAGCCTGAACGCATCCTGAACGCAGGCCGCGCCCCTGCTCAGGCCGTGTGCCGGGTGGCCGACTGCGACTGCGCCCACTGGTGACGACGGCGGGAGCCAGTCCTGCGCATCGCCGGTGCGGGACTTGGGCGAGGGATGGAAGCGGTGGCCGTAGACGAGGGACTGCGGCGAGACCAGGTAGAGGTCCCAGGCAGGGTTGCGGTCGCGCGGTGACGCAGGAGGGAGCGGATGGTCTCGCGGCTGTGGTGGTGACCGCGCAGTCGCGGGCCAGTTCACGCACCTCCACGTCGCGTAGTCCCGAGAGGTATGCGATCACGTTCAGCCGGCCGTACGCAGCTGGGTCAGCGCGGCGGCGAGGGAGAGCGCGTCGAGCCGGCCCCGCCAGGGGCGGCCGGTGACGGCCAGGGCGAGAGGGGGGTGCCCAGGCCGCCGCTTTCGTACCCTCGTCCTCAGCCGCCTGCCACCGGCCTGGAGCCGATGGCTGCGCAGGCCGCCTTCTTCGTGGGGTAGCCGTCCGCCGGGTAGATCACCGGTCCGCCGAGTTCCCCATGGCTGTCGGCGGCGGAGGACTCGCCGCTGTCGGGCTGCGCGTTGGGGAAATAGCAGGCCGCGAACCGGGCCGGCTTGGGTGTCTGCGGCACTGTGCCCTGTGCGGGCCGGTTCCACATCCCGTCCCAGGCCGCCGCGCACGAACGCGCCGCGTCCTGCGGATCGAAGTCCTTCATGGCTTTGAGCGGCAGTTGACTCAGGTCCGCTTCGGGCGACAGTGTGCGAGCACACATGACATTGCGTCCGTTGTCGCCCCATGGCCCGAATGTGGCCACGGCAGCCGTGGTGGCGCCCCCGAGGAGGGCGGCTGCGACCGCACCCACCATGAACAGATGCCGGCGCCTCCCGGAACCGGCCGTGGCAGGTGGCTGCTCGGTCCGTCGCAGGATCTCCTGCAGCACGGCCTGGCCGGCTTCGGAGACCGCCCAGCCGTCGGTTCCGTCGCCGGCGGGGCAAAGGGCACGGACGGCGGCGAGGTCGGGCGCCTGGCCGTGCTGGGTGACGGTCTGCTTCATGCTGACTCCCGCTGGGTGAAATGGGGCTGGGAAAGAAGGTCATGGGCCGGTTGTGCATGGTCCGCACA
>NZ_KQ949034.1:108539-311170 GCF_001514285.1 Streptomyces sp. DSM 15324 | reverse complement strand
GTCTGTACCGGCCCGGACGGCGGATGGAGCCGTGCCCGCTCCCACCTGACCCCCACGGATGAGGCCGTGGCCACGGCCCGGAAGTACGGCGCGATGACCCCGGAACTGTCCCTCGTCACCCGCGCTCTGGCGGCGCTGGAAGGAGAGTCGAAGTGATCAGCGAAGGTACGGCGTTCACGTTCGCGGTGATCTTCGGGATCATCACCGTCCTCCTCGTCCGCTCCCGCGACGTGCGCGCCTGGGAAGCGGTCTGCGTCGGCCTCTTCGGCGTCTACCTCGGCCAGACCCCGGTGATCTTCACCATCCACGGAATCGTGACCTGGTTCATCAGCGGCTTCTCCCACACCTGAGCAGAGAGGACACCCGACCATGCCCATGCCTCGCGTGAGGTGCCCCCACTGCAAGGGCGACGGCGCCCGCAAGACCTGGACCGGACGCATCCGGCGCTGCCGCATCTGCCGCGGTACCGGCACCATCCGCTGAGCCCCACCCGACCGCAAGGGAGCGATCCCCATGACCGACCCCGCGCCACCCGCCCCCATCCGTGCCGCTACGGCGGCCCACCCTGGAAGGTCACCACCATCACCCCGGAGTACACCCCGGCTGACCGGCGCGCCGCCCTCGACCGCGCGGCGCGCCTGCGTCAGCTTCCCGAAACGGACCGCGACGCCATACGCCTCGCCCAAGACCCGAGGTTCTCCCGCTGGCTGGAACAGATCACCGCAACCGGCGGATGCGCTCATCCTGTCCACCTCTCCGGCTCCACTACCACGCTGGACAGCGCGACGGGCGAGATCCTCCGCCACTACGACACCCGCGACGAACCCGGCGAACGTCTCCTCGTCCGCTGCCGCAACCGCCGCGCCACCATCTGCCCGGCCTGCTCCCGTCTCCATGCCGGAGACACCTACCATCTCGTACGCACGGGCCTCCTTGGCGGCAAGAACGTTCCCCCGGCCGTCCGCTACCGGCCTCGGCTGTTCGTCACGCTCACTGCCCCCTCCTTCGGCCCGGTCCACCGTGCCGGGGAACAGTGCCGACCCCGCCGAGATCGCCGCACCTGCGAGCACGGGCGCCCCCTCGGCTGCGCCACCGTCCACGCCCCAGATGCCCCGGTCGTCGGCCAACCGCTCTGCCCCGACTGCTACGACTACACAGCACACGTCCTGTGGCACGCGCACGCCTCCAAGCTGTGGGACCGCTTCGTGATCGACGTGAGGCGGCGGCTGGCCTCATCCGTCGGCCTCGTACAGTCCCGCTTCGCCGAACATGCCCGGCTGTCCTTCGCCCGCGTCGCTGAGTACCAGAAGCGCGCGGCCGTCCACGTCCATGCCGTCGTCCGCCTCGACGGGCCGAACGGATCCGACGACGAACCCCCGGCCTGGGGCACTGTGCAACTGCTCATCGATGCCGTACGCAAGTCGGCCCGGCGCGTCCTGGTCCACTCGTCCTACAGCCCGGCCGTGGGTGAGCGGGTCTTGCGCTGGGGTGAGCAGATTGACGCTCGGCCGCTGCGCACCGACGGTGACGGCCCCGATGACGACGCCGTGGCCGCGTACGTCGCCAAGTACGTGACCAAGGGAGCAAGCGAAACCGGCGCCGGCCTCGACTACCCACTCACCACCTGGGCCGATATCGAGTCGGCACACGTAAGCACCCACGTCCGCGCCCTCATCCGGGCCTGCTGGCGCCTCGGTGGCCTCCCCGAGTACGAACCCCTCCGCCTCCGCCCGTGGACCCACACGCTCGGCTACCGGGGCCACATCCTCACCAAATCCCGTGCCTACTCGACCACCTACGCGGCCCTGCGCGCTGAACGTGCCCACCACATGGGCCACACCGACACCCCCGACGCCATCACCGAGCACAACTGGCGCTACGTCGGCTCCGGCCACACCCCCGGCGCGGCTCTCATCGCGGCCGGAGTCGCCGAAGACCTCGCCCTCAACCGCGATGCCGTCCGAGACGAGTGCAAGGAGGCTGAGCGCGCATGAGAGGGGGCTCAAACCGGCTTCTGACGCCTGCTCAGACGGCCCAGTTCCTGGCCGTGTCCCTGCACACGCTCTACGGCAACTGGAGGGCGTGGGGGCTGACCGGCTACCGCGTCGGCAAGCATCTCCGCTTCCGGGAAAGGGACTTGGAATCTTGGTTAAGCAGACACGTCGTCAATTAGCGCGTATAGAATATTGGTGCTGAGTCAGCCAAGCGAAGAGGGGGAACCTCTGTCATGGGCTCGATCATCAAGCGGTGTGACTGTCCCGTCACGGCATGGGACCGGTGCCCGCATCCCTGGGTGACCCGCTGGCGTGAGCCTGGAGGCCGTTCGGGGCGGCAGCGAGAGAAATCCTTCGAGTCGGGCGCGACCGGCAAGAAGTTAGCTGCCAAGTGGGAACGCAAGGTCGAACGCGACAAGGACACCGGGTCGTACATCGACCCTGAGCAGTCCAAGCGGACGTTCGCCGACGTCTGGGACGAGTGGTTGAACGCGGGCTCGGACGAAGATCAGTTGGCGGTGTCCTCGCGCGCGCAGTACGTGAGCATCTACAAGAACCACTACGCCGAGTTCTTCGGTCCGCGCCCCATCGCCTCCATCACTGCCAGCGATATCACCAAGTGGGAGACGCTCCAGAAGGAGAAGGGGTACAAGCCGTACGGCATCCACACGCGCAAGGTCGTCCTTGCCTCGCTCTTCAAGTACGCCTGGACCGCCGAGATCATCCCGCGTAACCCGTGCAAGAAGGCGGAAGCACGCAAGCGCAAGGGACCGGCTTACCGGCCGATCGATCCGGCCGAAGTGCCGACGACCGGTGAGGTTGAGGCGATCTTCGAGGAGATCAAGCCCTATTACCGCTCGGTGGTCTGGAGCATGGCGGGGTGCGGTCTCCGGGTCGGTGAGGCCTTGGCGCTGTGTGAGCAGAAGTGGGAGCAGAACACTGGGTTCGTGAAGGTCAATGCCCAGCTCTCCACCTTCGGCGCGAATGACGGTGCGGGCCGCGGGACGGCGATCCGGGATGAGGTGAAGTGGTCCAGGACCGGCCGTAAGGTTCCGGTCCCGGAGATCACTGACGAAGCGTGGCGCGCCCACATCGCCACGTATGGCACCTGGGGCGACGAAGGATGGTTCTACGAGTCCGAGACGTACGCCAACCGTTTCCCGTCGCGGACGACCTTCGCCGACCGGTGGAACAAGGCGACTGAGGACGCGGGGCTGAAGCATCGGGGCCTCACTCCCAAGTCTCTCCGGCACTACTTCGCCTCGGTGGCGATCGCGGCCGGCGTCCCGCTCCCGGAGCTGGCAGTGTGGATGGGGCACGCCAGTAGCAAGACAACCGAACAGGTGTACATCCATCTCCTCCCGGGCGCGGAGGAGCGGATCAAGGGTGCTGTGGCGCGGGCAGTCGCCCGTGACCTGTCCGAGTCGCTGAGTCGGATCCGCACGGCGTAGCTGGTACTGACTCGGTCACACGTGCTGAGCTGGTGCTGAGTTGAGGCGCAATCGTCGGGCATATTGCCTGGTGATTGCGCCTCTGAACTTTAACGTCGAGTTCTACACCGGTGTAGGACAGACGCTCGACATGCCCGTCATGCTGGCGCCGGTCCCCAACGCGATCGACTTCACAGACAAGAAGGTGCTGATCGCCGACGACGTCGCCGACACCGGCAAGACGCTGAAGCTCGTCCATGACTTCTGCCTCGACCATGTCGCCGAGGTCCGCTCCGCCGTCATCTACGAGAAGTCGCAGTCCCTGGTGAAGTGCGAGTACGTCTGGAAGCGCACCGACGACTGGATCAACTTCCCGTGGAGCGTCCTGCCGGCGGTACGCAAGTCGGGGGAGCCGGTCACGCCGTCCACCGAGGCGCTCTGATCTGCCCGACCCGGACGACTCGACCGCCTCCCTCGGACGCCTCGGACGACTCGACCTCGGACCGCCTACCAGGAGCAGGCCATCCGGTCCGCCGACACCGGCCACTGGCCGGGCAGGCGGTCCGCCCGCCACGCGGCGAGCACCGCGGCCCGCGTCTCCTCGACCGACTCGACCGACTCGACCGACTCGATCCACTCGACCGACTCGGTCACAGCTACCGACTCGACCGACTCGATCCACTCGGCCGACTCGACCCACTCGACTGGTTCGGTCGCATCTGCCGACTCATCCGACTCGGTCACACCTACCGACTCCACGTCGACGGCGACGCCGTACTCCTGCTCCGCTTCCTTCTCCTCCGTCACGTCCCGCTCCCTCCCTCTCGACCCGTCACGATCATTCGGGTGCCCTGTCTCGTCCGGGCGTGAACACGATCCGCGCCGTCGGCTGCCGACGCCCCCCGCCGCGCCGGGTCCTGCGGAACGACTCCCGCCCATCAGGACCAGCGGACCGAGGCCCCCATCCGTCACCCCACCCCGGCCGGCAGGCCGCCGCCCGCAACCCGCAGAAACTGCGCTCCACCCCCGCTGGCTCGGCGCACATGACGCACATGACGCAGATGACAAAGGCCGGCCCTCACGTCCCGTACGGGCGTGAAAGGACCGGCCACAGGTGCGCGCGAAGCGCTAGAACGTGCCCAGCTTCACGATCGACAGCAGTGCGATCAGCTGGATCGCCGACGCGCCCAGCGCCTTCGGCCACGGCAGGTCGTGCGACTTGCTCACCATCATGGTCAGCAGCGCGCCCGCCGCGACCCAGGTCAACCACCCCAGGAGCTGCACGAACGTCGCGTCGCCGCCCGCGAACATCGCGACCAGCAGCCGCGGCGCGTCGGTCAGCGACATGATCAGCATCGACAGTCCGACCGTCGGCTGCCACGCGCCGTTCCCGCCGAGCTGGCGGGCCAGGGTGTGGGTGACGGCGCCCAGGACGAAGGAGCTGATCACCAGCGCGACGGCCGTCGTCAGGACGATCGGGATCGCGTTGGAGATGGTGGCCTTTATGGCGTCGTCACGGGTGTCGTCGAACCCGAAGACCGCGAGCAGGCCGTAGAGGAAGGTCACGACGAGGGCGGGGCCCCACACCGTGTAGTCGCGCATCCGCAGGAAGGTCTGGTTGGGGGACAGGACGATCCCGCGCAGCAGGTCCTTCCAGTGCAGCCGGGGCCCGACCGGCCCGGCGGGCGCGGGCGCACCCGCCTGGTACGTGCCGCCCTGGCTGAACTGCTGGTGGTCGTCGACCGAGAACGCCTGGGTGTGTCCCGGGTTGTTCGCCGCGTACGGGTCGTGCGGGGCGCCGCCGCCGAAGTACTCCGGTTCGTCGCTCCCGCCGCCGTTGCCCGACGGCCACTGACCGCTGCCGCCACCGCCGTACGGCGGCTGCTGCCCGCCACGGAACTGCGGCGGGTACGGCTGCTGCGCCGGCGGCGCGTAGCCGTGCGACGGTCCCGCGGGGCCCTGTTGGCCCTGCGGCGTCTGCTGCCCGTACGGAGGGTGTTGCGGTCGCGCTTGGGGGGCACGGTTGTCCCGGCCGCCACGTCCGATCCTGAATCCAGCCACGTCGTCGAACGTACCCGGTCCGACCGACGGACGTGCCGGAGCCGGCCTCCGGGGCCCCCCTTTGCGGCCGAGCTGTGACATCCCCTAAGGGATGTCATGGTGCTGTGTCAGTGGTACGTCGGGGGCGCCCGCGCAACCCAGTTGGGGGGAGAGAGAGAACGGGAGTCCCTGCGTGTGCGGGAGTTCGGCGGCTCTCGGCGCTCGGCGCGCTCGTGTGGCGTAGGGGGGCGGCGCGAGCCGTACCGGGGCGGTGCGGGGCTGTACGGGGGCGGTGCGGGGCCGTACGCGTGCGGCGCGGGGCCGTACCGAGGCGGTGCGGAGCCGTACGGCGGCCGTGCGCGGCCGTACGGGGGCGCACCGGCCGGTCCCGGTCCCAGGAACGTCGAACGCCCCCGTGCCGTCAGGTGAGGGCACAGGGGCGTTCGGTCTGGTGTGCGGCGGCTACTTCACCGGCTCGGGCTCCGGCTCGCTCTCCGTCTCCGCGGAGTCCTCCGGGTCCACGGGCGTCTTGACCGACTCCAGGAGGAGCTGGGCGACGTCCACGACCTGGATGGACTCCTTGGCCTTGCCGTCGTTCTTCTTGCCGTTCACGGAGTCGGTGAGCATGACGAGGCAGAACGGGCAGGCCGTGGAGACGATGTCGGGGTTCAGCGACAGGGCCTCGTCGACGCGCTCGTTGTTGATGCGCTTGCCGATCCGCTCCTCCATCCACATGCGCGCGCCACCGGCGCCGCAGCAGAAGCCGCGCTCCTTGTGGCGGTGCATCTCCTGCTGGCGCAGGCCGGGGACGGCGGTCATGATCTCGCGCGGGGGCGTGTAGATCTTGTTGTGGCGGCCCAGGTAGCAGGGGTCGTGGTAGGTGATGATGCCCTCGACCGCGGTCACCGGGATCAGCTTGCCCTCGTCGACGAGGTGCTGGAGCAGCTGGGTGTGGTGGATGACCTCGTAGTCGCCGCCGAGCTGCGGGTACTCGTTGCCGAGGGTGTTGAGGCAGTGCGGGCAGGTGGCGACGATCTTCTTGGCCGACTTCGGCTTGGCGGTCTCGGGGACGACCTTGCCGTCGTCGTCCGTCTCCTCGCCGAACGCCATGTTCAGCGCCATGACGTTCTCCATGCCGAGCTCCTGGAAGAGGGGCTCGTTGCCCAGGCGGCGGGCGGAGTCACCGGTGCACTTCTCGTCGCCGCCCATGATCGCGAACTTGACGCCCGCGATGTGCAGCAGCTCGGCGAAGGCCTTGGTGGTCTTCTTGGCGCGGTCCTCCAGGGCGCCGGCGCAGCCGACCCAGTAGAGGTACTCGACCTCGGAGAGGTCCTCGATGTCCTGGCCGACGACCGGCACCTCGAAGTCGACTTCCTTCGTCCACTCCAGGCGCTGCTTCTTGGCCAGGCCCCAGGGGTTGCCCTTCTTCTCCAGGTTCTTGAGCATCGTGCCCGCCTCGGACGGGAACGAGGACTCGATCATGACCTGGTAGCGGCGCATGTCGACGATGTGGTCGACGTGCTCGATGTCCACGGGGCACTGCTCGACACAGGCGCCGCAGGTGGTGCAGGACCACAGGACGTCGGGGTCGATGACGCCGTTCTCCTCGGCGGTGCCGATCAGCGGTCGCTCGGCCTCCGCCAGGGCGGCGGCGGGCACCCCGGCCAGCTGCTCCTCGGAGGCCTTCTCCTCGCCCTCCATGGTCTTGCCGCCGCCCGCGAGCAGGTAGGGCGCCTTGGCGTGGGCGTGGTCCCGCAGGGACATGATCAGCAGCTTGGGGGAGAGGGGCTTGCCGGTGTTCCAGGCGGGGCACTGCGACTGGCAGCGGCCGCACTCGGTGCAGGTGGAGAAGTCGAGCAGGCCCTTCCAGGAGAACTGCTCGACCTGGGAGACGCCGAAGACGTCGTCGTCACCGGGGTCGGTGAAGTCGATCGGCTTGCCGCCGGAGGTCATCGGCTGAAGGCCGCCGAGGGCCGTGCCGCCGGTCGCCTCGCGCTTGAACCAGATGTTCGGGAACGCGAGGAAGCGGTGCCAGGCGACGCCCATGTTGGTGTTGAGCGAGACCACGATCATCCAGACGAACGAGGTGCCGATCTTCACCGTCGCGGTGAGGTAGACCAGGTTCTGGAGGGTGGTGACGCCGAGGCCCTTGAAGGCCAGGACCAGGGGGTACGAGGCGAAGTACGCGGCCTCGTAGTGCTCCACGTGGTGGATCGCGCCCTCGAGGCCGCGCAGGGTGTAGATGGCGAGGCCGATGGTGAGGATGACGTACTCGACGAAGTACGCCTGGCCGGCCTTGGAGCCCGCGAAGCGGGACTTGCGGCCGGGGCGCGAGGGCAGGCTCAGCAGCCGGATCACGATCAGGACGGCGATGCCGAGGACGGTCATGACGCCGATGAACTCGATGTAGAGCTCGAAGGGCAGGAAGCCGCCGATGACGGGCAGGGTCCAGTCGGCCTGGAAGAGCTGGCCGAAGGCCTGCGCCAGGGTCGGCGGCAGGGTCAGGAAGCCGATCGCCACGAACCAGTGGGCGAAGCCCACGATGCCCCAGCGGTTCATCCGCGTGTGGCCGAGGAACTCCTTCACGAGCGTCACGCTGCGCGCGTAGGGGTTGTCGGTCCGGGAGCCGGCCGGAACCGGCTGGCCCAGTTTGAAGTACCGGACGAACTGACCGACGGCGCGTGCGAGCAGCGCGACGCCGACCACGGCCAGGACCAGCGACACGATGATCGCGGCGAGTTGCATGAGGGGGCTCCTCGGGCCTGCGAGGGTAAAATTACTAAGCGGTAACTTATGCAGTCCGTCTGAGACTACCCCCATACTGCGCTGCACTGTAGCGGGCGGCGGGGTGATCTGGATCGCTGAGGGTCGCCTCAGAGTCCGACCGTGTTATTCGTATCAAATTGGTGCATTTGTTACTAACTTATATTCGTGCTCTACGGGATCGCCGCCGCCACCACCGCCCTGCTGCTCTCCGCCGTCCTCGCCGGACTGCTGCGCGTGCCCGCCCTGCGTCTGGGGCTGGTCGAGCGGCGGCAGCGGCAGCGGCGCGTACCGCTGTCCGGGGGCCTCGCCGTCGTCCTCACCACCTGCCTCGTCGCGCTTGCTGGCGACCGCTGGGGGTACGCCCCGCTCGGCGACGGCGTCGGGGCGCTGCTGCCCGCCGCGGCCGCCGTGGCCGCACTGGGGCTGGTCGCGGACGTATGGCGGCTCAAGGCCCGCTTCCTCCTGCTCGGTACGGCGGTGGCGGCCGCCTTCGTCGTGCCCTACGGCGACACCGGCCCCTGGGCCGGGGCGCTCGCGGTCGTCTGGATCACCTTCGTGGCGCTCGCCTTCCGGTCCCTCGACCACGCCGACGGGGTGGCCGGCACGGTCGGGGTCGTCACCGCGTTCGGCGCGGCCGCGTGCGCCGCGCTGGAGGTGCTGGACGGGGTGGCCGTCCTGCTCAGCGTTCTCGCCGCCGCGCTCACCGGCTTCCTGATGCACAACTGGCCCCCCGCGCGCGTGGCGCTCGGCGCCTGCGGCTCGCTGTTCGCCGGGTTCCTGCTCGCGGCGGGCGCGGTCACCGCGCGCGCGGGCGGCGGCGCGGGTGAAGGGGCGGGGGTGCTGTTCGCCCTCACGGCGGTCGCCGCGGCCGACGCCGTCCTGGTGGCCGTGGCCCGGCGGCTGGCGGGGCGGCCCCTGCTGCGCGGCGGCCCCGACCATCTCGCGCACCGGCTGCGCCGGCTCGGGCTGACCCCGCAGGGGGCGGTCGTGGTGCTCGGCGCGGCGGCCTTCGCGGGGGTGCTCGTGGGGGCGCTCGTGCACACCGGCTGGGCGGGGCCGCGGGCGGTGTGGTGGGTGGCGGGCGGCGCCCTGGCCGTCGTCCTCGGGCTGCTGCGGGTCCCGGTGTACGGGCCGCCCCGCGCGCGGAGGAGCGCTTACGACGTCTCGCGCCCGCGTGGCGCACGGCGCCGCCCCCGGATGTCAAAGGCGCGGATGTACGGCCCCCGGCGTCAATCCGAGTCCCTTCCCGTACGCCCCGGATCGGGTGATCGCCGGGTCGGCCGAGAGGCGTCCGTGCAGGTCAGCGGCTCCTTGCGTGTAAGGAACGGATAAGAGTTGAGTGGATGTGACTCAGGTCTGTTGACCCAGCGGGGAGGGTCGTGCACACTTGAGTCCGTTCCACTCAAGTCAGCTGGAGGAAGATCACCATGGCACGTGCGGTCGGCATCGACCTGGGCACGACTAACTCCGTCGTCAGCGTTCTTGAAGGCGGCGAGCCCACCGTCATCACCAACGCCGAGGGTGCCCGGACCACGCCGTCCGTCGTCGCCTTCGCCAAGAACGGCGAGGTCCTCGTCGGCGAGGTCGCCAAGCGCCAGGCGGTCACGAACGTGGACCGCACCATCCGCTCGGTCAAGCGCCACATGGGCACCGACTGGAAGATCGAGCTGGACGGCAAGCCGTTCAACCCGCAGCAGATCTCCGCGTTCATCCTGCAGAAGCTCAAGCGCGACGCCGAGGCCTACCTGGGCGAGAAGGTGACCGACGCGGTCATCACCGTCCCGGCGTACTTCAACGACTCCGAGCGCCAGGCCACCAAGGAGGCCGGTGAGATCGCGGGCCTCAACGTCCTGCGCATCGTCAACGAGCCCACCGCGGCCGCGCTCGCCTACGGCCTCGACAAGGACGAGCAGATCATCCTCGTCTTCGACCTCGGTGGCGGCACCTTCGACGTGTCCCTCCTGGAGATCGGCGACGGCGTCGTCGAGGTGAAGGCCACCAACGGTGACAACCACCTCGGTGGTGACGACTGGGACCAGCGCGTCGTCGACTACCTGGTCAAGCAGTTCGCGGCCGGTCACGGCGTGGACCTCGGCAAGGACAAGATGGCGCTCCAGCGTCTGCGCGAGGCCGCCGAGAAGGCGAAGATCGAGCTGTCCTCCTCCACCGAGACCTCGATCAACCTGCCGTACATCACGGCGTCCGCCGAGGGCCCGCTGCACCTGGACGAGAAGCTCACCCGCGCCCAGTTCCAGCAGCTCACCGCGGACCTGCTCGAGCGCTGCAAGACCCCCTTCCACAACGTCATCAAGGACGCCGGCATCTCGCTCGCCGAGATCGACCACGTCGTCCTCGTCGGCGGCTCGACCCGTATGCCCGCCGTCGCCGAGCTCGTCAAGGAGCTGACCGGCGGCAAGGACGCCAACAAGGGCGTGAACCCGGACGAGGTCGTCGCCATCGGCGCGTCCCTCCAGGCCGGTGTCCTCAAGGGCGAGGTCAAGGACGTCCTGCTGCTCGACGTCACCCCGCTGTCCCTCGGCATCGAGACCAAGGGCGGCATCATGACCAAGCTCATCGAGCGCAACACCACGATCCCGACCAAGCGGTCCGAGATCTTCACGACGGCCGAGGACAACCAGCCGTCCGTGCAGATCCAGGTCTACCAGGGCGAGCGCGAGATCGCGGCGTACAACAAGAAGCTCGGCATGTTCGAGCTGACCGGTCTGCCCCCGGCGCCGCGCGGCGTCCCGCAGATCGAGGTCTCCTTCGACATCGACGCCAACGGCATCATGCACGTGACCGCGAAGGACCTGGGCACGGGCAAGGAGCAGAAGATGACCGTCACCGGCGGCTCCTCGCTGCCGAAGGACGAGGTCGACCGCATGCGCCAGGAGGCCGAGCAGTACGCGGACGAGGACCACCGCCGTCGCGAGGCCGCCGAGGCCCGCAACCAGGGTGAGCAGCTCGTCTACCAGACCGAGAAGTTCCTCAAGGACAACGAGGACAAGGTCCCCGGCGAGATCAAGACCGAGGTCGAGGGTGCCGTCGCCGAGCTGAAGGAGAAGCTCAAGGGCGAGGACACCGCCGAGATCCGCACCGCCACCGAGAAGGTCGCGGCCGTCTCGCAGAAGCTCGGCCAGGCCATGTACGCCGACGCCCAGGGCGCCCAGGCCACCGCCGGCGGTGCCGGTGAGGCCAAGGCCGACGACGACGTCGTGGACGCCGAGATCGTCGACGACGAGCGCAAGGACGGTGCCGCGTGACGGAGGAGACCCCGGGCTTCGAGGAGAAGCCCGACGTCCCCTCCGGCGCCACCTCCGACGACGCCGAGCCGAAGGCCGCCTCCGAGGAGGGGGCGGCCCCGGCCGGGGACGCGAACCAGACTGCCGCCCTGGTGGCCCAGCTGGACCAGGTGCGCACCGCGCTCGGCGAGCGCACCGCGGACCTCCAGCGGCTCCAGGCCGAGTACCAGAACTACCGCCGCCGGGTCGAGCGCGACCGGATCGCGGTCAAGGAGATCGCCGTCGCGAACCTCCTGACCGAGCTCCTGCCCGTGCTCGACGACATCGGCCGCGCGCGGGAACACGGCGAGTTCGTCGGCGGCTTCAAGTCGGTCGGCGAGTCGCTGGAGACCGTCGCGGCGAAGATGGGCCTGCAGCAGTTCGGCAAGGAGGGCGAGCCCTTCGACCCGACGATCCACGAGGCCCTGATGCACTCGTACGCGCCGGACGTCACCGAGACGACGTGCGTGGCGATTCTGCAGCCCGGGTATCGGATCGGCGAGCGCACCATCCGCCCCGCGCGGGTGGCCGTCGCCGAACCCCAGCCCGGCGCCCAGGCGGCCAAGGCCGAGTCCTCGGACCCGGCCCCCGGCGAGGCGGCGGACGAGAAGGACAACGGCCCTGAGGAGGGCTGACGTAGACAGCCAGCGGATCACCGGAGAGGGGGCGCGTCGAGGATGAGCACCAAGGACTTCATCGAGAAGGACTTCTACAAGGTCCTCGGCGTCCCCAAGGACGCCACCGAGGCCGAGATCAAGAAGGCGTACCGGAAGCTCGCCCGCGAGTTCCACCCGGACGCCAACAAGGGCAACGCCAAGGCGGAGGAGCGCTTCAAGGAGATCTCCGAGGCGAACGACGTCCTCGGGGACCCCAAGAAGCGCAAGGAGTACGACGAGGCGCGCGCCCTGTTCGGCAACGGCGGCTTCCGCCCCGGGCCGGGCGCCGGCGGCAACTTCAACTTCGACCTGGGCGACCTCTTCGGAGGCGGCGCCCAGGGCGGGGGCTCCGGCGGCTTCGGCGGCGGCATCGGGGACGTCTTCGGGGGCCTGTTCAACCGGGGCGGCGGCGGGACCACCCGTACGCAGCCCCGGCGCGGGCAGGACATCGACACCGAGGTCACCCTGACCTTCACCGAGGCCATCGAGGGCGCGACGGTCCCGCTGCGCATGTCCTCGCAGTCCCCGTGCAAGGCCTGCTCCGGCACCGGCGACAAGAACGGCACACCGCGCGTGTGCCCGACCTGCGTCGGCACCGGCCAGGTGGCGCGGGGCTCGGGCGGAGGGTTCTCCCTCACCGACCCGTGCCCGGACTGCAAGGGGCGCGGTCTGATCGCCGAGCACCCCTGCCTGGACTGCAAGGGCAGCGGGCGCGCCAAGTCGTCCAGGACGATGCAGGTCCGCATCCCGGCGGGGGTCACGGACAACCAGCGCATCCGGCTGCGCGGCAAGGGCGCGCCGGGCGAGCGGGGCGGTCCGGCCGGCGACCTCTACGTCGTCGTCCACGTCGGCACCCACCCGGTGTTCGGCCGCAAGGACGACAACCTGACGGTGACGGTGCCGGTGACGTTCGTCGAGGCGGCCCTGGGCGGGGAGATCAAGGTCCCCACCCTCGGCGGCCCGTCCCTGACGCTGAAGCTGCCGCCCGGCACCCCCAACGGCCGCACCATGCGGGCGCGGGGCAAGGGCGCGGTCCGCAAGGACGGCACCCGCGGTGACCTGCTGGTCACCGTCGAGGTGAGTGTGCCCAAGGACCTGCCGGGGAAGGCTCGTGAGGCGCTGGAGGCGTATCGCGAGGCGACCGCGGAAGAGGATCCGCGGGCGGAGCTGTTCGAGGCCGCGAAGGGAGCTTGACAGAGATGGACGGCCGTCGGCGTAACCCGTATGAACTGACCCAGGAGACCCCGGTCTACGTCATCTCGGTGGCGGCCCAGCTCTCCGGCCTGCACCCGCAGACCCTGCGTCAGTACGACCGGCTGGGGCTGGTCTCCCCCGACCGCACCGCCGGCCGGGGTCGCCGTTACTCGGCCCGTGACATCGAACTGCTGCGCACCGTCCAGCAGTTGTCGCAGGACGAGGGCATCAATCTGGCCGGCATCAAGCGGATCATCGAGCTGGAGAACCAGGTCGCCGCCCTCCAGTCCCGGGTCGCGGAACTCCAGGACGCCCTGGAGGGCGCGGCGACGGCCATGCAGCAGCGTGAGGCAGCGGTCCACGCCTCCTACCGCCGGGACCTGGTCCCGTACCAGGAGGTCCAGCAGACCAGCGCGCTGGTGGTGTGGCGCCCCAAGAAGGCCAAGGACTAGCCGCGCCCGCCCATCGGCCCGAAGGGGCCCGGAGTCTCGACTCCGGGCCCCTTCGCCGTGCCGTGACTTCTCAGGGCGCGGTGGCCGTCCAGTCGGCCGCCGGGGCGGACTGCGTGCCGTCCGTGGAGAGGGCCGTGACCCAGTAGAAGGACGTGGTTCCGCGGGAGGCCGTGGTGTCGGTGTAGGACCGGGTGCCACTGGGGAGTTCGGCGATCGGTTCGTAGGCGGAGGTCCGCGGGTTCCAGCGCAGGACGCGGTAGCCGTTCGCCTGAAGGGGGTCGGAGTCGTCGAGCCCCTCCCAGGTGAGCTGGTTGCCCTCGTCGCCTTCCGCGGCCTCGGCCGTGAGGGACAACGGCGACCCCTCGGGTGTCTCGACGCCCGGCGTGACGTCGAGCTCGGTCGCTGTCACGATGTCGCCCTTGCCGGTCCACCTCCAGGTGGACAGTCCATTGTCGTCGACCGCGTCCACGAGGAGGCAGGCCTCCTCGCCGTCCGGGAGGGTCGCGTAGTCGTACGACGTGGTGTCGGCGGACAGCCACTTCACCTCGTGGACGACGCAGACCCGTTCCTCCTCGTCGCCGTGGAACTCGCCCCGGTGGACGACATAGCGCGAAAGGTCGGGGGTCGGGTTCGCGTCCCAGGTCAGATGGAAGCCGTAGCCGGTCGGTGTGGCGGTCAGACCGGTCACCGGGTCGGGAGCGGTGCTGTCCCAGCGGGTCTCCGCGACCGCCGAGGACCGCGCGGACTCGTTGCCCGCCGCGTCCAGGGCGGTCACCCGGTAGGAGTACGTGCTGCCCTCGACGGTGTCGGTGTCCGCGTACGCGGGCGAGGTCACGGTGGCGACGGCGGTGTACGTGCCGTTCGCGCCCATCGCCCGGAGGACGCGGTACGACGAGGCGTCCGCGACCGCGGTCCAGCTGACGTTCAGGCTCGTGAACCCGTTGCGCACGTCGAGGTCCTGGGGCACGGCGGGGGCCGTCCGGTCCGCCGTGCTGACGGTCCTCGGGGCTGTGCCCGCCGACTCGTTGCCGGCCGTGTCGTAGGCCCGCAGCGTGTAGACGTAGGCCGCGCCCGTCAGCGGGAGCGTGGTGTCGGTGTACGTGGTGGAGGTGGTGGAGGCCAGCCGGGTCCAGGTGGAGCCGTCGGCGGGGCGCCGGTAGACGCGGTGGCCCGCGAGGTCCATCTCCTTGTTCCGCGTCCAGTTCAGCCGGGCGTGGCCGGTCGCGCCGTCGTAGGCGACCGCGAGGCCCGTCGGGGTGAGCGGGGCCACCTTGTCGACCGTGACGGAGGTGCGGGGTGTGTAGGCGAACTTGACGTTCGCGCCACCGGTCCAGTTCACGTAGTCGACGCGGACGGTGTGGCTGCCCTGCGGGACCGTGAGGTTCACGTTCTTCTTCACCGTCGTGGAGACGTTCCTCCAGACGTCGAGCTTGCGGACGCCGTCGAGATAGACACGGACGCCGTCCTGGGCCGACACCGAGAAGGTGAAGGGGCCGCCGGAGCCGAAGTCGCGGGTCACCGTCCAGCGCACCCCGAAGTTGTTCGCAGGGAGGCCGGACGCGGGGGCCCCCGTCCCCCAGTTCTCGCTGACCGCCGTGTCGCAGTCGGTCTTCTGCGGTGTGCCCGAAAAGGTGGTGTTCGCGAAGAATTGACGCTTGTATGCCGGAGAGGTGCAACTCGCCGCCGCCGAGGCGGGCGTGGTGGCGAGGGCGGTGAGGAGACCGCCGGTCGTGGCGAGCACCACGGCCGTCGCGAGTCTGGCCGGCTTCATTCGGTCCTCCGGTCGGGAAGGGCAGACGGCTACGGGAATCCGTCTGTCGTGATCACGACTCGTGGGAACTGGCCTTGGTTGTACGGCTCTTTGCCGGTGCGTGAAGCCCGCTTGGGGAGAGAGCGCAAAACATGCTCCGTACCCTCTTCGCTCCGTCTCCATGCGTCTTCACACGCTAGGCGGAGGGTGATGTTGTTACTTCGTTAAGCGGCTCAGCTTGACTCGGGCGGCTGCCGCCGCGTTGTCTTTTGGGACAACTGGGTCACATGTAGTACCCAGGTACCGGAACGCACCTGAAGTGAGCCCCTCCATGCGTCGTATCGCCATAGCTGTGGTCGCCTCCACGATGTCTCTCTCGCTCGCGGGATGCGGGATGCTGGGGGCCTCGGAGGACAGCAGCTCAGCGGCACCGACCCGGACGAACGACATCACCGTCGGCGTGCTGATGCCGGAGACCACGAACACCCGGTACGCGGAGTTCGACTACCCGATCATCAAGCAGAAGATCGCGGCCCTCACCGGCAACAAGGGCAAGACCGATTACGCCAACGCGGAATCCAGCGTCAAGAAGCAGAACGCCCAGATGCAGAAGATGATCGACGACAAGGTCGACTGCATCCTGCTCGACGCCGTCGACTCCCACAAGATCGCGCCCATGGTGAAGAAGGCCAAGGAGGCGAACATCCCGGTCATCGCCTACGACCGGCTCGCCGAGGGCCCGATCGACGCGTACGTCTCCTTCGACAACGAACTCGTCGGCGAGGTGCAGGGCCGCGCCATCACCGAGGCGCTCGGCACGGCCGACACCACGGACCAGATCGTCATGATCAACGGCTCGCCCACCGACCCGAACGCCGCCCAGTTCAAGAACGGGGCGATGAGCGAGCTCAACGGCCGCGTGACCATCGCCGCGACCTACGACACCGCCGGCTGGAAGCCGGAGGTCGCCGAGGCCAGCATGACCAAGGCGATCGAGAAGATCGGCAAGAACAACATCTCGGCCGTCTACTCCGCCAACGACGCCATGGCCGGCGGCATCATCAAGGCCCTGGAGGCCGCGGGCGTCAGCGGCAGCAACCTGCCCCCCATCACCGGCCAGGACGCCGAGCTGTCGGCCGTGCAGCGGATCGTCAGCGGCGAGCAGTACATGACGGTCTACAAGCCGTACGCCGGTGAGGCGGAGGCCGCGGCCGAGGCGGCCGTCGCCAAGGTCCAGGGCCGTGAGCTCCAGTTCGAGGCGCTCACCCGCGACAAGGTCGACAGCCCCACCACCAAGGGCATCCCGGCCAAGCTGGTCACCGTGGTCGCGCTCACCAAGAGCAACATCAAGTCGACCGTCATCGCGGACGGCATCTACAAGGTCTCCGACATCTGCACCCCGCAGTACAAGGCCGCCTGCGCCGCCATCAACCTGAGGTAGCCGCCGGGACGCGCTCCGGCGGGCGCCCCCTTGCGAGGGCGCCCGCCGTGACCCTGACCCGTCACGCCACCCGCGTGAACTCCACCGTCACCTCCGGCGGGCCCCCGGCCACCCCGCGGTAGACCCCCTTGTGCGGGGTGACGTCGTCGTAGTCGCGGCCCCGGCCGACCACCACGTGGGACTCGTCGGCGCGGGTCCGGTTGGTCGGGTCGTAGCCGTACCAGTCGCCCGCCCAGTACTCGATCCAGGCGTGGCTCTGCCCGGCCACCGGACGGTGCAGCTCCGCCTCCCGCTCGGGGTGGAGATAGCCCGAGACGTACCGGGTGGGCAGTCCGAGGCCGCGCAGCAGCGCGATCGACACGTGCGCGATGTCCTGGCAGACGCCCCCTCTCTGCTCCCACGCCTCCGCGGCCGAGGTGTTCACCCCCGTGGTGCCGGGGAGGTACGCGACCCGGTCGGCGACCAGGCCGGAGACGGTCACCGCCGTGGCATGGGGGTCCAGACCGGCCGCGGCCCTGCGCGCCTTCCTCACCAGCTTCGGCGGGACCGTCGTACGGACCGTCGGGGCGGCGAACTCCAGCAGCCGGGAGCCGGCGACCCGGGCCGCGATCTCCGGCCAGCCGGGGGCCGGGGGCAGCTCGTCCGGCGGGGCGGTCTCGACCAGGCTGGAGGCCGTGATGGTGAGATCGGCGTGCGGGTCCATCAGCTCGAACGCGGTGACCTGAGTGCCCCAGTAGTCCCAGTACGACCAGGTGGAGGCCGCCGGACGGATGGTCACCCGGGAGTCCAGGGTGGTCTGTCCGGGCAGGGTCAGGGGGGTCATCCGGACCTCGTTGTGCGAGGAGACCGCCGCCTGCGCGTAGGAGACGCGGGTCGTGTGCTCGATGCGGAGCCTGCGGGCCATGCTCACACTCCTTCCTGGGCCCACACGACGGGCCCCTGGTACGGGAAGAACCGCTCGGCGACCGCCTCCGCCGAGGCCATGCACGCGGTCTGGAGATCCCGCAGGAGCAGCGGCAACTGCTCCTCCAGGCCCTCGGTGTCGAGGTACTCCAGACGGGTGCGCAGCCCGCCGATGGGGCGGCGGGCCGGGTCCTGGCGGGGCCGGCCGAGGGCGGCCAGGCACTCCTCCGCCGTGGTCAGCGCGTGCAGGGCCGAGCGTGGGAAGTCCCGGTCGAGCAGCAGGAACTCGGCCACGCGCGCGCTGTCCCCGAAGCCGCCGCGGACCCGTGCGAACGCCTCGTCCGCGCCGGACGCGCTCAGCAGCGTCGGCCAGTCCGGGGCGTGCGCGGCGTCCAGGACGCGCACCGACAGCAGCCGTACGGTCATGTCCACCCGCTCCAGGCTCCGGCCGAGGACGACGAACCGCCAGGAGTCGTCCCGGCTCATCGTGGAGTCGGCCAGGCCGAAGAAGAGCGCGGCGCGGCTGCGGACCAGTTCCAGATAGCCGTACGGGCCCGTGCGGCGGGAGGCGCGGCGCTGGTCGGCGAGGGCGTGCCAGGTGGCGTTCAGGCACTCCCACATGGCCGAGGAGACGGCCTCGCGGGCGCTGCGCGCGTTGAGCCGGGCGGCGCCCAGGGCACCCTCGATCGAGCCGGTCGAGCGGGCGTCGAACGCCAGCTGGTCGAGGACCTGCTGCATGTCGACCGGCGCGCGGCCCGCGTCCATGCCGAGGATCGCGTACAGCGAGCGGCAGGCCAGGTCCTCGTCGCGCCAGGGATCCTCCAGCATGCGGTGGAGGTAGGCGTCGAGGATCCGCGCGGTGGCGTCCGCCCGTTCGACGTAGCGGCCGGTCCAGGTCAGCGCCTCGGCGATGCGGGAGAGGATCACGTCGTTCACTGCTGCTGTGCCCCTTCCGGTAGGAGGGTGGGGGTTCCGTCGGGGCCGAGCTGGCGGGGGACGACGGGCGGGAGCGCGCCCTCCCCGGCGCCGTGGGCGGGACCCTCGAGGGGGCCCTCGGCGAGCACCCAGGTGTCCTTGGAGCCGCCGCCCTGGCTGGAGTTGACGATCAGGTTGCCCTCTTGGAGGGCGACCCGGGTCAGCCCGCCGGGCAGGACCCAGACCTCGTCGCCGTCGTTGACGGCGAACGGGCGCAGGTCGATGTGGCGGGGGGCCATGCGTTCGCCCGCGAGGGTGGGGGAGGTGGACAGGGCGACGGGCCGCTGGGCGATGAAGCCGCGCGGGTCGGCGGCGACTGCTCTGCGTGTCCTCTCCAGGGTCTTCGCGTCGGCCTTCGGGCCGATGACGATGCCCTGCCCGCCCGCGCCGTCGACCGGCTTGACGACGAGCCGGTCGATCTGGTCGAGGACGGCTTCCAGCTGGCCCGGTTCGTCGGGCCGGTACGACTCGACGTTGGGCAGGACGGGTTCCTCGCCGAGGTAGTACCGGATCAGGTCCGGGACGTAGGTGTAGAGCAGCTTGTCGTCGGCGACGCCGTTGCCGACCGCGTTGGCGAGGGTGACGTGCCCGGCCGTGGCCGCGCTCAGGATGCCGGGGCAGCCGATCACCGAGTCGGGGCGGAAGTGGAGCGGGTCGAGGAAGTCGTCGTCGAGCCGCCGGTAGACCACGTGGACGGGCACCTCGCCGCGCGTGGTGCGCATCCACACCCGGTTGTTACGGCAGACGAGGTCGTGCCCCTCCACCAGCTGCACCCCCATCAGCCGGGCCAGCAGCGCGTGTTCGAAGTACGCGGCGTTGCTGGGGCCCGGGGTGAGGACCACGACCCGGGGGTCGGCGACTCGGTCGGGCGCGGCGGCCCGCAGCGCGGCCAGCAGCCGGGCCGGGTAGCCGTCGACGGGCACGACGTGCTGTCCGTCGAAGAGTGAGGGGAACACCCGGGTCATCGCGCGCCGGTTCTCGATGACGTACGACACCCCGCTGGGTACCCGGACGTTGTCCTCCAGCACCCGGAAGTCCCCGGCCTCGTCGCGCACCAGGTCGATGCCCGCGACATGGATGCGGACCCCGTTCGGCGGCTCCACGCCGTGCGCCGCGCGGTGGAAGTGCGGGGAGGTCAGCAGCAGGCGCCAGGGGACGACCCCGTCCTCGAAGGCCCGGCAGGGCCCGTAGGCGTCGGCGAGGTAGGCCTCCAGGGCCCTGACCCGCTGGGCGACCCCGCGTTGTATGAAATCCCACTCGAGTGCGTCGAGGATCCTCGGTACGAGGTCCAGCGGCCAGGGCCGCTCCTCGCCCGCGAAGGCGTAGGTCACCCCCCTGTCGGTGAACGACCGGGCCATCTGCTCCGCGCGGAAGCGCAGTTCCCCCGGTTCGATGGGCTGGAGCGCCGCCAGTACCGGCTCGTAGGCGGTCCTGACCTCACCCGGCCGTTCGAACATCTCGTCCCACGCGTCGGCCAACGCGTATGCGTCAAATATGTCCGCCATGGCCTGACGTTAAGTGCGGGACGTAACAGCGCGATCACCCCGTGGTTTCCGGGAACGCACGCCTCCGCAAGGGATTTCCCCGGGTCCGGCCGGGCTCCCCCGTCGTCCGGCCGGACCGACCCGGGCGGTGCACCCGGGGGGAAGTGGAATCAACGATGCCCGCCTCTTCGGGCCCGCGCCACCATCAGCTTGTTGCAGTGCGAGGGGCGGAGGCCGGGAGAAACCCTGCCATATAAGGGGTTTTCCGCTGCCTTGGCCGGGGGAGCCGTGTTGCGGAGCGGGTCCGCGCCGCGCATAGTGGCGTCCCGGAAGGCGCGTCGGAAAGAGGTGTCAGGCGGGGGTGGGATGGGCGATGGCCGGGCACGGGACGGAGGAGCATCCTCACGGTGCTGACCGACTGTGCGAGGCCGGGGATCGCGTGTATTCCCGGTCCGTACGGCGCGGACGTGTGCCGCGCTGCGACGCCGAGCAGGTCCCCTGTCTGCTGGAGCTGGCCCTGCTGCACCCCGATCCCGACGACATGGAGTGGCTGGTGCCGACCTCCCCGCAGGAGGTCATGACCCGGCTGCTGCGCGGGCTGCACGACGAGGTGAGCGCCAGTGAGCGGCGCATGGGTTCGGCCGTCGCCGCCTTCGAGTGGTACGCCGGTCTCGGCGGCCCCACGCCGGGCGCGCGGGCCCAGGAGGGCGCGGCGATCCGGGTCCTGGACGGCCCCTCGCGCATCCAGGCGGCGCTGGACCAGGCGACCGAGGCGTGCACGACCGAGGTGCTGACGGTGCAGCCGGGCGGCATCCGGCGCGAGCACGAACTGTCGGAGGGCCTGCACCGGGCGCTGGAGCTGCGCGGCCGGGGCGTGCGGATGCGCGATCTGTACAACCACGTGGCCCGGCACGGCCAGGGCCTGCTGAACTACCTGGAGTTGATGGGCGACGCGGTGGAGGCCCGCACCCTGGACGAGGTCGTCGACCGGCTCATCCTCTTCGACCGCAAGGTGGCCTTCATCCCGGCGAACGCCGACCGCACGATGGCGCTGGAGCTGCGCCACCCGGCCCTGGTGGCCTATCTGGTGACGGTCTTCGAGCGGCTGTGGCGGCTGGCGGTCCCCCTGGGCGCGCAGCTCCCGGAGACCCGCGTGGAGGGCGTCTCGCACCGCGAGCAGTCCATCGCCGCGCTGCTGGCGGAGGGGCACCAGGACGCGGTGATCGCCGAGCGCCTCGGGATCAGCGTCCGTACCTGCCGCGCCCACATCGCCCGGCTCTCGGAGACCCTGGGCGCGGCGAGCCGGACCCAGTTGGGGGTGCGGATCGCGCAGGTCGGACTGGACGGTCCGGTGGAGCCGGGCGGGCCCGTCGCTCCGGCGGCGGGCGCGGTGCGCGGTGCGGCGGCGGGCGTGGTGCCGGGGCAGGTGTCCGGGCCGGGGCCCGTCTCGGGGGCGGCCCAGGTGTCAGGGTCGGCCGAGGTTTCCGGGTCGGGGCAGGTGTCCGGGTCGGCCGAGGTTTCCGGGTCGGGGCAGGTGTCCGGGCCGGCCCAGGTCTTCGGGGCGGCCCAGGTGTCCGGGCCGGGGCCCGGTGCCGGGGTTACCGAGGTGCTTCCGGATGCGCTTCCTGGTCGAGGATCCCCGACCGGCCGATGAGGTAGCCGAGCTGGGCGCGGCTCTCGCTGCCGAGGCCGGCGGCGAGTTTGGCGATGTGGACACGGGCCGTACGGATGTTCATGCCGAGGCGGGCCGCGATCACGGAGTCGGTGTGGCCCTCGACGAGGAGGGCGGCGATGGCCCGCTGCCGGGGGGTCACGCCGTTGAGCGAGGGGCGCTGGACCGCCTGGGGGTACATCGGGGTGGCCAGCCGCCACAGCCGGTCGAACGCGGTGGCCAGGAAGGAGATCAGGGCAGGCTGCCGGATCTCCAGGGCGAGGGTGCCGTCCTCGTTGGCGGGGAGGAAGGCCACCGTGCGGTCGACGACGATCAGGCGATCGGTGACCTCGTCGAGGCCGCGCGCCTCGGCGTCGCCGCTCAGCAGCTCGTAGTGGCCGATGATGACGTGGATGTGCCGGGTGGTGTGCTGGTAGAGGGTGCGGATGCGGCAGCCGCGGTCGAGCACCGCCTGGTCGCGCCGACGGGCGATCTCCATGGCGGCGGCGGCCCGTTCGGTGTCGAGGCCGGTCCGCGGCTGGATGCAGAGCAGCTCCTCGCGCATCTCGTCCATGGCCTCGGTGATGGCCTCGTTGATCTGCTCGTTGCCGCTGAGGATGCGCAGGGCGGCGGACTCCGCGGGGGCGGTGTGGCTGCCGGTGAGCCGCATGAGGGGTTCGAAGAGCGTGACCAGCCGCTCCTCGTGGCGCCGTTCCTCGGCGATGCGGGCCGCGGAGGCGTGCAGCCGGCGGTGCAGGGCGACGGCGGGGGCGACGGGCTCCAGCCGGCCCAGGTCGTCGACGGCCGGGTGCAGGAGGCCGAGGTCGAGCAGACAGGGGGCCGACTCGGCGTCACCGGCGGTCAGATGGCCCTCGCGCAGGGCCAGTTCGTAGAGACGGCTGCCCTGGGCACAGAGTTCGGCCACGCCGTGAGGGGGGTGCGGCGGCGCGTTCACCGTGTTTCCTTCGAGGATGCCCCGGCCTTCAGGCCGGGGAGGAAGCGAAGCTCCCGCGTAGCGGGGCATGGGATAGAGCAATCGCCGTCAGGGCGATTGGTCGTCTGCCGGGGCGTTGTCGCGCCCGACCTCCAGCCGGTGGACGATCTCGGAGTTGAGGGACCGCCGGTCGCGCTTGGCGGCGGCAACGAGCCACGCGTGGATGTCTGCGGGCAGGCGGAGCGTGATGCGTACTTCTTCATGTTTCATGCCCCAATTGTAGTGATACGGTGGTGTCATGACGACACGACAGGAAGTTGTGGGGGATGCCGGGCACGCCCGGTACACCTACCGGCTTCGCGTGTCGTCGGCCGCCCGCACGGGCCTCATGGCCGAGTGGGCGCGCTGCCGGTGGGTGTGGAACGAGTGCGTGGCCATGTCCCGCAAGGTCCACGCCGCGAACCGCGCCAACCCGGACGACAAAGTGACGTGCGGTCCGGCGCAGCTGGACAAGCTGCTGACCGATGCGCGGGGCGCGATGGCCTGGCTGCGGGAGGGCGCGTCGGTGCCGCAGCAGCAGACCATCCGCGACTTCGCCAAGTCCCGCGCCAAGGCGCTCAAGGACATCAAGGCGAAGCAGCCGGTGCGGCAGCGCGCCGGGATGCCCCGCACCAAGCGCAAGCGGGACGCGCTGCCCACGCTGAACTACACCACCCGCGGCTTCCGGCTGAAGGACGGCCGCCTGCACCTGGCGGGCGGGATCGCGCTGACCGTGGTGTGGTCCCGCGACCTGCCGTCCACGCCGTCGAGCGTGCGCGTGTACCGCGACAGCCTCGGCCACTGGTACGCCTCGTTCGTCGTCGCCACCCAGGTACAGCCGCTCCCCGCCACCGGGCGGGTGCTCGGCGTGGACTGGGGCGTCAAGGAAACCGCCACCACCACATCCGACGCCCACGACCTCCCCCACCCGCAACACGGGAAGACCGCCGCGCAGAAACTCGCCCGGTACCAGCGGATGATGGCCCGCCGGAAGCCATCGCCCGGACAGGCCGCGTCCAACGGCTATCGGCAAGCCCAGGCGCAGACCGCGAAGCTGCACAAGAAGGTCGCCCGGCAGCGGCAGGACACCGCCCGCAAGTGGGCCAAGACCGTCGTGCGCGACCACGACGCCATCGCGGTGGAGGACTTTCGCCCGAAGTTCCTCGCGAAGTCCACCATGGCCCGCAAGGCCGCCGACGCGGCGATCGGCGCCACCAGGACGGCCCTGATCGAGATGGGCCGCAAGCATGGGCGGGACATCCGTCTCGTGCATCCCGCGCACACCACCATGGACTGCGCGCAGTGCGGAGCGAGAACCAAGCACGCACTACCTCTTTCGGAACGTACCTACCTGTGCACCGCGTGCGGAGCCGTGTCCCCCCGGGACAAGAACTCCGCCCGCGTGATGCTGGTCCGGGCTGGTCTCAACCCGGCTGGTGCTGATCGTGTAAGAGCTGGCGGACCGCTGGTCCCCAGCCAACGTGAGCCAGGAATCCCCGTCCTTTAGGGCGAGGAGGATGTCAAGTCGGGTCTCTTTCCTGGTCGAGGATTCCTGAGCGTGCGATGAGGTGGCCGAGCTGGGCGCGGCTCTCGCTGCCGAGGCGGGCGGCGGGTCCGGCGATGTGGACGCGTGCGGTGCGGACGTTCATGCCGAGGCGGTCGGCGATGACGGTGTCCGTGTGGCCCTCGACGAGGAGGGCGGCGATGGCCCGCCGGCGGGGGGTGACCCTGTCGTGGGCCGGCTGCCGCACGGCCTCGGGGTACATCGGGGTGGCCAGGTTCCGGAGACGTGCGAAGGCCGAGGCGAAGTACCGGAGTGCTGCGGGATGCCCGCCAGAGGTGATGGCGTCGTTGATGCGGCCATGGCCGCTCAGGACGCCGATGGCGGACGCCTCCGGTCCGGCCCCGGGGCCCGGGGCGAGCCGGGGCAGCGGTTCGAACGTCTCCACCAGCCGTGCCGTGTGCCGCCGTTCGTCCACCACGCGGTCCGCGAGGGGCCGCAGCGCGCGGTGCAGGGCGACGGCGGGCGGTGCGGACGTTCATGCCGAGGCGGTCGGCGACGACGGTGTCCGTGTGGCCCTCGACGAGGAGGGCGGCGATGGCCCGCCGACGGGGGGTGACACCGTTCTGGGCCTGCTGGCGCACGGCCTCGGGGTACATCGGGGTGGCCAGGTTCCGCAGGCCGGCGTCGTCGCGGTCCGGCCGCAGCAGCCGGGCGACGAGCAGACAGGGGGTGTGCCCGGCCTCGGCCCGGGGCACCCGGCCCTCGCGCAGGGCGTGGGCGCAGAGCCCCGGTCCCGGCTCGCACACCTCTTCGGTGGGGTGGTGCACCTCGCTCCTCATCCGCGCCCTCTTCGGGAGACCGTCACCTCACTCGTCCCGGTCCAGGATCCCCGACTGCGCGATGAGGTAGCCGAGCTGGGCCCGGCTGCCGCTGCCCAGGGCGGTGGCGAGCTTGGCGATGTGGGCGCGGCAGGTGCGGACGTTCATCCCGAGCCGGCGGGCGATGGCCTCGTCGACGTGGCCCTCGACGAGGAGTTTGGCGATGGAGTGCTGGATGTCGGTGAGACCGTCGGGGGCGGTCTCGTAGGGCGCTCCGGCGCTCAGCGGGACGGCCCGGTTCCACATGAACTCGAACACCTTGATGAGGTAGCGGACCAGTCCGGCGTGGCGGATCTCCAGGGCGACCTGGCGGTCGTCGCGGATCGGGATGAACGCCACTGTCTCGTCACAGATGATCAGCCGCTCGACCAGTTCGTCGATGGTGCGGTACTCCGCCTTGCCGTCGGCGAACTGGTCCACCCAAGCGAGCCGTTCGGGGCTGTAGCGGGCCGTGTGCTGGTAGAGGGTCCGGATCCGCACGCCGCGTTCGATCAGCGGCTTGTCGCGTTCCAGCGCCTCGATGAGCCTGCGTTCCGGGTGGCGGTGGCTCGGCTGGATCGACAGCACCTCGTTCCGGCACTGCGAGGCGGCGAGGTCCAGCGCCCCGTTGATGTGGTCGAGGCCTTCGAGCAGGGTGATCGAGGGGGTGGAGGTCGTCGGCGGGGCGCTGAGCGCCATGAACGGTTCGAACGCCTCGGCCAGCTCGACGGAGAGCCGTCGGCGCTCGGTGATCTCGCGTTCGAGGGGATTGAGCCGCTGGGCCAGGGCGATCGAAGGGGGAACCGGACGCAGCCAGTTCGCGTCATCGGCGTCGGGGTACAACAGAGCGAGCTCCATCAGGCAAGGGGCGGGCTCCACGTCCACGCGGGCGATGCGTCCGGTGCGAAGTGCGTCCGCGTATAGGCGGCTTCCTTCCTCGCACAGGTCGGTCATGGCGTGGGGATGTGTCCCATTTATTCGATTCGTTGCCAAATCTCCACCCCCCAGGGTCCTGAACATGCAGGAACATGATGCACCGATCGTGTGGCCATGACGTGCCCGAATGAGCCATCGTCTTACTCGTCGGGGGAAAGGGGAACTTCAAGTGAGGACGAAGCCGAATATGCGGAACAAAATGCTTCGCTCAGTACTTGTCGCCGCCTTCTCCGCCGTTCTGGCCTTCGGAGCGCTGACCGGCCTGTCCGGCGGGACCAGCGAGCCGCAGCGCGACACGGCATGGTCGGCCGCGGCCGGTGGCGACGAGGTTGCTTCTGTCTACCCGGCAGACACCGCGTGGAGCTGACGTGAGTACACCACCCGACGACCGCTCCTTCCGCCGCGAGATGGCCACCGCCTACCGCTCCGGCTGGCACTTCATCGACCTGGTCACCGCCATCCCCCACAGTGGTGACTCGTTGATGGTGACCGTGTTCGGAGAACCGGTGGTCGTCACCCGGGACGAGGAGGACGACGTCCGGGCCTATCGGTGCCTGCGGCGGCCCCGGGGGGCGCCGCAGCCCGTCCGGTGCGCGATCCGGTACGGAATGATCTTCGTGAACCTGGATCAGCGCGACCACCAGTTGTCGGAGCCGGCTCCCCAGGCCGCCCCGCGCACCATCTCAGCCACCCCCCGCAGTGCCTGACGCGATTCCCCCGTCGTAACAGATCGCCTCAGGCGCTTCCCCCCGCAGCGGCGTCACCGTGACCTGAACACGGTGACGCCGCTGCAGTTTCAGGGGGACATTTCCGCGTTTCTGCGGATGTCGAAACCCATGTGCCGTGGCCGGAAAACGCCGCACGGCACGGGTGCCGGGTTTGGATCAGCCCCGGCCCGTCGTTCCGCCCCTCCCGCCCTCACCGCACGCGGGCGAAGCCCTGCCCCCAACATTGAGCGGAATAGACTCAACTTTGTGTACGCTGGAACAGTCAGACAAGGGAGACGGCTGACGCAAGGAGGAGACAGCGAACGTGGACGCCGAGCTGACCAACCGGAGCCGGGACGCGATCAACGCGGCCAGTAACCGTGCCGTGTCGGGGGGACACCCCGACCTCACCCCTGCCCACCTGCTGCTCGCGCTGCTCCAGGGGCAGGACAACGAGAACATCGTCGATCTTCTCGCCGCGGTCGGCGCCGACCAGGCCGCCGTCCGCGCCGGAACCGAGCACGTGCTCGCGGGGCTGCCCAGCGTGACCGGCTCCACCGTGGCACCCCCGCAGCCCAACCGTGAGCTGCTCGCCGTGATCGCCGACGCCCAGGCGCGCGCGCAGGAACTGGGCGACGAGTTCCTCTCCACCGAGCACCTGCTGATCGGCACCGCCGCGAAGGGCGGCCAGGCCGCCGACGTGCTCGGCCGGCACGGCGCCGGCCCCGACCGGCTCCAGGACGCCTTCCGCAAGGCCCGCGGCGGACGCCGGGTCACCACCGCCGACCCCGAGGGCCAGTACAAGGCCCTGGAGAAGTTCGGCACCGACTTCACCGCCGCCGCCCGCGACGGCAAGCTCGACCCGGTCATCGGCCGGGACCAGGAGATCCGCCGCGTCGTGCAGGTCCTCTCCCGGCGCACCAAGAACAACCCCGTCCTCATCGGCGAGCCCGGCGTCGGCAAGACCGCCGTCGTCGAGGGCCTCGCCCAGCGCATCGTGAAGGGCGACGTCCCGGAGTCGCTGAAGGACAAGCGGCTCGTCTCCCTCGACCTCGGCGCCATGGTCGCCGGCGCCAAGTACCGGGGCGAGTTCGAGGAGCGCCTGAAGACCGTCCTCGCCGAGATCAAGGACAGCGACGGCCAGATCATCACCTTCATCGACGAGCTGCACACGGTCGTCGGCGCGGGCGCCGGCGGCGACTCCGCGATGGACGCCGGCAACATGCTCAAGCCGATGCTCGCCCGCGGTGAGCTGCGCATGGTCGGCGCGACCACGCTCGACGAGTACCGCGAGCGGATCGAGAAGGACCCCGCCCTGGAGCGGCGCTTCCAGCAGGTCCTGGTCGCGGAGCCCACCGTCGAGGACACCATCGCCATCCTGCGCGGACTCAAGGGCCGCTACGAGGCCCACCACAAGGTCCAGATCGCCGACAGCGCGCTGGTCGCGGCCGCGACCCTCTCCGACCGGTACATCACCTCCCGCTTCCTGCCCGACAAGGCCATCGACCTCGTCGACGAGGCCGCCTCCCGCCTCCGGATGGAGATCGACTCCTCGCCGGTCGAGATCGACGAGCTCCAGCGGTCCGTGGACCGGCTGAAGATGGAGGAGCTGGCCATCGGCAAGGAGACCGACGCCGCCTCCCGCGAACGCCTGGAGAAGCTGCGCCGCGACCTCGCCGACAAGGAGGAGGAGCTGCGCGGTCTGACCGCCCGCTGGGAGAAGGAGAAGCAGTCCCTCAACCGGGTCGGCGAGCTGAAGGAGAAGCTCGACGACCTGCGCGGGCAGGCCGAGCGCGCCCAGCGCGAGGCCGACTTCGACACCGCGGGCAAGCTGCTGTACGGCGAGATCCCGGCCCTGGAGCGCGACCTGGAGGCCGCCACCGAGGCCGAGGAGGAGGCTGCCAGAGGCACCATGGTCAAGGAGGAGGTCGGCTCCGACGACATCGCCGACGTCGTCGCCGCCTGGACCGGCATCCCGGCGGGCCGCCTCCTGGAGGGCGAGACGCAGAAGCTGCTCCGCATGGAGGCCGAGCTGGGCCGCCGGCTGATCGGCCAGGCGGAAGCCGTCCAGGCCGTCTCGGACGCCGTACGGCGCTCCCGCGCGGGCATCGCCGACCCCGACCGCCCGACCGGCTCGTTCCTCTTCCTCGGTCCCACCGGCGTCGGCAAGACCGAGCTGGCCAAGGCCCTCGCCGACTTCCTCTTCGACGACGAGCGGGCCATGATCCGCATCGACATGTCGGAGTACGGCGAGAAGCACAGCGTCGCCCGGCTCGTCGGCGCGCCGCCCGGCTACGTCGGGTACGAGGAGGGCGGCCAGCTCACCGAGGCGGTCCGCCGCCGTCCGTACAGCGTGGTCCTCCTGGACGAGGTCGAGAAGGCCCACCCCGAGGTCTTCGACGTCCTGCTGCAGGTCCTCGACGACGGCCGCCTCACCGACGGCCAGGGCCGCACGGTCGACTTCCGCAACGCGATCCTGGTCCTGACGTCGAACCTGGGCAGCCAGTACCTGGTCGACCCGGTCTCCACGGAGGCGGAGAAGAAGGAACAGGTGCTGGAGGTGGTCCGGGCGTCCTTCAAGCCGGAGTTCCTCAACCGCCTCGACGACCTGGTGGTCTTCTCCGCCCTGTCCAAGGACGAGCTGGGCCGGATCGCCCGCCTCCAGATCGACCGCCTCGCCCGCCGCCTCGCCGACCGCCGCCTCACCCTGGAGGTCACCGACGCGGCCCTCGCCTGGCTCGCCGACGAGGGCAACGACCCGGCGTACGGCGCCCGCCCGCTGCGCCGCCTGGTCCAGACGGCCATCGGCGACCGCCTCGCCAGGGAGATCCTCTCCGGCGAGGTCAAGGACGGCGACACGGTCCGCGTGGACACCTTCGGCGAGGACCTGATCGTGGGCCCGAAGCCCACGAAGACCCTGTAGTCACGCCCAGACGCCGGCCCCCGTGTCCCTCGGGGGCCGGCGCGCTCAGGTGTCGGTCGTGAAGACGACGTACACCATCCAGAAGAACCACAGCGAGAAGACCAGGCACCCCCACCACAGCGTCCACAGCAGCCAGCGGATCTCTCGTCTCAGGGCCATGGGCGGATCATCGCACCACCCGACCGCCGCCCCCACGCTCTCAGCGGAATCGCCCCAACCTGAGGTGAACCCTGGGGGGCGGGGCTTGCCACCCCCCTCCCCGGATGGGGGAGGATGGCAGGATCCGTACGAAGGGAAATTTCGGTGAGCATCGACCCGTCCTCGATTCCGAACTTCGGGGGCCAGCAGCCCGAGCCGCAGCCCCAGGGACCGGCGGGCCCCGTAGTCCCGGATCAGGACCTCGTGAAGCAGCTCCTCGACCAGATGGAGCTGAAGTACGTCGTCGACGACGAGGGTGACCTCGCGGCGCCGTGGGAGGAGTTCCGCACGTACTTCATGTTCCGCGGCGAGGGTGACCAGGCGGTCTACTCGGTGCGGACGTTCTACGACCGGCCGCACCAGATCGACGACAAGCAGCCGCTGCTGGAGGCGATCGACGACTGGAACCGGCGCACCCTGTGGCCCAAGGTCTACACGCACACCCACGACGACGGCACCGTCCGCCTCATCGGCGAGGCGCAGCTGCTGATCGGCGCCGGGGTGAACATCGAGCTGTTCGTCTCCTCCACGGTGAGCTGGGTGCGCGCCGCCATCGAGTTCGACAAGTGGCTGGTGGAGCAGCTGGGCCTGGAGAAGGACGTCGACGGCACGGACGGCGAGCCCGGGGAGGGCGACGAGTAGGTCCCCCCCGCGGCAGGTCAGCCCGTCGGTAGGCGGGGCTTGCGTCCACAGACTGTGGACGCAAGCCCCGCCTACCTTTTTTGCAGCCCGCGCACGCCTTCGAGGAACACTTCGGCGCGGTAGACCTGGACATGACAGGACTGCGCCCTCTTGAATGCCAGGACGAGATCAGCGCCGCCCCCGGCGCGGCTCCCCGGTGCCCCTCCTGTGCCATCCCCCGGGCGCCCACCCCCCCACGCGCCCCCACGGCGCCTTCTCCAGGAGACAGAAGACACTGATGAGTCGGATACGGCAGCATGTCCGAGGTTCCCGTCTCGCCACCGCCGGCATCGCCGCCACCACCGCCACGCTCGTGGCCGCCTTACTCTCCCCGGCCGCCGACGCGGCCGACAGGCCGACCCGCGCCACCGCCCTCGACAACGCGGCGGCGGTCCTCGCCGACCGGGCCGCGGCCCTGGGCCTCACCTCCGCGCAGGAGGCCTCCGTGCGGGACGTGATCGTGGACAAGGACGGCGCCCAGCACGTTCGCTACGACCGTACCTACCACCAACTCCCCGTCCTCGGCGGTGACTTCGTCGTCCACCTGGCCCCCGACGGCACATACCGCGGCGCCGACCGGGCGACGAGGGCGGAGATCTCGCTGCCGAGCACCACCCCGAAGGTGCCGGCCCCCAGGGCGGCCGACCTCGCCGTGCACGCCCTGCGCGCGGCCCACCCGGGCGACACGCTTCAGCAGGTCAAGGCCCAGCCCCGGCTCGTCGTCGACACCCTGCACGGTGCCCCGAGACTGGCCTGGCGCACCCATGCCGCCGGGCTGGACTCGCTCGGCAACCCGGTCGCCCGGGCGGTGCTGACCGACGCCCGCACCGGTGTCCGGATCGACGCCTGGGACGGCATCGAGACGGCCACCGGCGACGGCCAGTCCCTCTACAGCGGCACGCTCGCGCTGGAGACGACCCTCTCGGGGTCGACGTACCAGCTCAAGGACCCCACGCGGGGTGGCACCTACACCGGTGACGCGGCCGACAGGACCGACGTGTGCACCCGCAGCGGCTGCAGCAGCCGCGCCCCCGTCACCCTCTTCACGGACGACGACAACCACTGGGGCTCGGGCACGACCGCCGACCGCTCGACAGCCGCTGTCGACGCCCAGTACGGCAGCGACGTGACCTGGGACTACTACAAGAACGTCCACGGCCGCAACGGCATCGGCAACGACGGCAAGGGCTCCTACAACCGCGTCCACTACGGCACCGGCTACTCCAACGCCTTCTGGAACGACGACTGCTTCTGCATGACCTACGGCGACGGCAACGGCACCCATTTCGGACCGATGGTGGGGCTGGACGTGGCCGCCCACGAGATGTCCCACGGCGTGACCTCGAGAACCGCCGGACTGCTCTACTCGGGCGAGTCCGGCGGCCTGAACGAGGCCACGTCCGACATCTTCGGAACGCTGGTCGAGTTCTACGCGGGGAACGAGCAGGACACCGGCGACTACCTGATCGGCGAGAAGGTCGTCCGCCCCGGCCTCGGGCGGGACGCCCTGCGCTACATGGACAGGCCGAGCAGGGACGGCGGCTCGGCGGACTACTGGAACAGTTCGGTCGCCAACCTCAGCGTCCACTTCTCGTCCGGGGTCGCCAACCACTTCGCCTATCTCCTCGCCGAGGGCAGCGGCGCCAAGACGATCAACGGGGTCACCTACGACTCCCCGACGTACGGCGGTTCGACCGTCACCGGCATCGGCCGCGCCAAGCTCGGCGCGATCTGGTACCGCGCCCTGACCGTCTACATGACGTCCTCCACGAACTACGCGGGAGCGAGGACCGCCACCCTGAACGCGGCCCGGGACCTCTACGGCGCGGGCGGCACGGAGTTCACCACGGTGGCGGCGGCCTGGAGCGCGGTCAACGTGAACTGAGCGTCACGGCGGACACCGTCAGGAGCTCCTGGACGGACACGTCAGGAGCTCCTGGACGGACACGTGCGAATCGATCCGGACCCGAGGGCCGGGCGCTACGGCTTCGGCAGGGTGCACCCGGCGGCGCTGAGGTCCAGCTGGTTGCCGGTCCCGAAGCAGGCCGGGATCTGGTAGGTCTGCTGGCCGTAGTTGATGCCCTTGCGGACGGTGACGCTTCCCTCCTGGTCCACCTCGCAGGGGTTGTCCACCGTGCAGGACGCCCCGTTCTCGTTGCCCGTGTTGTGGACGGCGACCACCTCACCGGTGGCCTGGTCGATCACCGGCGAGCCGGAGGTGCCGCCGATGGTCTGGCACGCGGAGGTGTAGCGGACCGAGTCCTTCCAGGTCCACCTGCCCTCCTTGAGGCGATGCACGAACCCGTCGATGGTGCAGTCCAGGAGCTTCTTCCAGGCGCCGGACGCCACGGTGACGGCGGTACCGGCGGTCGGGTGCGTGTCCCGCACCGTCAGCGCCGACACCCCGTAGGAGGTCTTGATCGCCGCGTAGGTGGTGGTGAGCTCGTAGATCGCCACGTCCGTGTCGGTCATCGTTGCGTACGCCAGCTTGGCGGCGTTCAGCGTGGCGACCTGAGCGCCCGAGGAGTCGAGCAGGCCGAACGGGCGGTTGGCCGGCCGGTTGGTGATCACCTCGCCCGGGTCCATCAGCCGGCTGCAGTGGCCGTTGGAGAGCACCAGCGCCGGGTCGGTGTCCACGGAGTCCGGGAAGCGGACGAGCGAGCCGGAGCAGTTGCTGAGCGCCACGGTGCCGGCGAGGCTGACGGCCTTGAGCGTCGGCTCGGCCGCCGTGGCCGCGGGCCCGGCGCCGACGGGCGCAGCGACCGCGGGCGCCGCGCCCGCCCCGGCGACGGCCAGAGCGAAGATCGCGGCGACGAGAGGCTTTCTCACGTGGGGGGTCCCCTCTTGCAGGCCATATTGTCATGTGCATTGTTGGCGTGGGGGCGCAAGAGATCAAGGGCCGACTTGGCCCCGGATGACAGCGGTCAGTGCGCGAATGCCTTGCGGAGCCGTTCCGTCGCGTCCGTCAGTACCTCGGTGCGCTTGCAGAAAGCGAAGCGGACATAGGGCGCGCCCGCGTCCTTGTGGTCGTAGAAGACGGCGTTGGGGATCGCGACCACGCCCGCGCGCTCCGGCAGGGCGCGGCAGAAGGCGAAGCCGTCGCTCTCCCCGAGGGGCCGGATGTCGGTGGTGACGAAGTAGGTGCCGGCCGGACTGAAGACCGAGAAGCCCGCCTCCGCCAGCCCCGCCGCCAATAGGTCGCGCTTGGCGAGCATGTCCGCGCGGAAGGCGTCGAAGTAGGTGTCGGGCAGGGCCAGGGCCTCGGCGACCGCGTACTGGAACGGGCCGGACGACACGTACGTCAGGAACTGCTTCGCCGAGCGCACCGCCGCGACCAGGCCGGGGGCCGCGGTGACTCAGGCGACTCCTCGTTCACGCACTCATTCGCGTGCGGGCCACAGGTCTACACCCCGAGCGGCAGTGAGCTGTTGTGTACACATAGAACACTCGGTACCCTTGGGCGCATGACGCAACCAATGCCCATAGAGTCCATCCGTGATGTCCGGGCGCACCTGGCCGAGGTCGTGGAGCGGGCCGACCGGGACGACGTGCCTACCGTGATCACCCGGCGCGGCAAGCAGGTCGCCGCCGTGGTGTCCATCGAGGTGCTGCGCAAATACCAGGAGTGGGAAGAGCGCGAGATCAACCGGATCATCGACGAGCGCATGACCAACCCGACACCCGGCATCCCGATCGAGGACATCATGAGGGAGACGCTGGCGCGCAGTGAGTGAGTACCGCACCGTCTTCCGAGCCGAGGCTCAGGCCGAACTCCGCAAGGTCCCGCGAGACATGGCCCTCCGCATTCTGGCCAAGCTGACTGAGCTGGAGAGCGACCCGATGGGGTTCAGCACCACGGCCCTCGTCTCCCAGCCCGACCGGCGCCGCCTACGGGTTGGCGACTACCGCGTGATCTACACAATCGACAACGGCGAGCTGGTGGTGTGGGTCGTACACGTCGGGCATCGCTCCACCGTCTACGACACCTGAGCACTCCTGGCATCCGGTCATGATGTCCAGCACCGATCCAGAAGGCGGAGCGGACCTGGCACCTGCACCGCAGACGATGCAGGTGCCAGGCCGACCGGAGTGAGAGGGGAGACTGTGCCGGAGGAGGGCGATGTGCAGTTCCGTGTCACCGAAGCGCTTGCCGGCGTCATGGTCATGCGTCGCGATGGTGTCTGCTGACACGTGACTTTTCCGATGCGGGGCTGAGGTCCACGGACGAGCCCAGACCGTACTGTTACGCGGCCAGCGACTTGAGCCGGGATACGGCCTCCTCCAGCACGCCTGTCCGCTTGCAGAAAGCGAAGCGGACATAAGGCGCGCCCGCGTCCTTGTGGTCGTAGAAGACGGCGTTGGGGATCGCGACCACGCCCGCGCGCTCCGGCAGGGCGCGGCAGAAGGCGAAGCCGTCGCTCTCCCCGAGGGGCCGGATGTCGGTGGTGACGAAGTAGGTGCCGGCCGGACTGAAGACCGAGAAGCCCGCCTCCGCCAGCCCCGCCGCCAATAGGTCGCGCTTGGCGAGCATGTCCGCGCGGAAGGCGTCGAAGTAGGTGTCGGGCAGGGCCAGGGCCTCGGCGACCGCGTACTGGAACGGGCCGGACGACACGTACGTCAGGAACTGCTTCGCCGAGCGCACCGCCGCGACCAGGCCGGGGGCCGCGGTGACCCAGCCGACCTTCCAGCCCGTGAACGAGAAGGTCTTGCCGGCCGAGCCGATCGTCACCGTGCGCTCGCGCATCCCGGGCAGGCCGGCCAGCGGGATGTGCTCCGCCCCGTCGAACACCAGGTGCTCGTACACCTCGTCCGTGACGACCAGCAGGTCCCGCTCCACCGCCAGCTCGGCGATCGCGGTCAGCTCCGCGCGGGTGAGCACCGTGCCGGTCGGATTGTGCGGGGTGTTGATCAGCAGCAGCCGGGTGCGGTCCGTGACCGCGTCGCGCAGCTCGTCCAGGTCGAGCCGGAACCGGGCCCGCTCGGGGTCCGGGCGCAGGGTGACCGGGACGCGCGAGGCGCCCGCCATGGCGATGCAGGCGGCGTAGGAGTCGTAGTACGGCTCCAGGGCCACCACCTCGTCGCCCGGCTCCAGCAGGGCCAGCAGGGCGGCAGCGATGGCCTCGGTGGCGCCCGCGGTGACCAGGACCTCGGTGTCGGGGTCGTAGGACAGCCCGTAGCGGCGGGACTGGTGCAGGGCGATCGCCGCGCGCAGCTCGGGGACGCCCGGGCCCGGCGGGTACTGGTTGCCGCGCCCGTCCCGCAGCGCCCGCACCGCCGCCTCCCGGATCTCCTCGGGGCCGTCCCGGTCGGGGAAGCCCTGCCCGAGGTTGATCGACCCGGTCGCCACCGCCAGGGCGGACATCTCGGCGAAGATCGTCGTCCCGAACTCGGCGAGACGGCGGTTGAGGAGGGGGCGTGAGGTGGAGTCCATGCCGGTCATCCTGCGCCGAAGCTCTGGACTTCCTCAACTCACGTTCGGAGTTTTCCGCCTGCGACGGTACCCAACGCACCCTCTCTGAGCAGAGGAAGAGCTGTCGTCGTCTGTCGTCGTTGGCCGCTCTCGGACGGCCCACAGACGGCCCGGCCCCGGGCCGCGACGAGCCTCTAGCGTTAGCGGCAGGGACCGCTAACGCTAGCGCCCCCGCTAGCGGCCAAAACCATTGGTGACCAGCACGTTAGCGGTTAGCGAGCCATCTGGGCAGACCCTGGAAGCGGCCCGATACAGGCGCCTGAGAGGGCGGTACGTGACTTGATGTCCGTTTCACGCTTTCGGGAGGAGCGTGCGGATCGGCGGTGACGTCGCCTGGCGGTTACGGCCGCGGCTGGGTGAACAAGCCCTGCTCGGTCTCGGCCACGATCCCGCGCTGGGCGAGCCGCTTGAGCTTTAGGCGGGTGTTGTTGATGTTGGGACAGGTCGGTCTTGTAGGGCTTGCGCTCGCTCACGGTGCTCAGCCCAGCACGCCCGAGCCCGCCGACCGGCCGGGATACCGTGCTGCCACACCTTCAGGTGACGGCAAATCGCCTATGCAATTACATACCGCCCTCTCAGATGCTTATTAGGCCACGCGTTTAGATCAACTTGACCAAAACCCGCCTGTCTGGAGATCGCTCTGAAACGTGTACTGAACCAGAAGCCCGAGCACTTCACTCAGGCACGCTGAACAGAGAGTAGGACTACATGACCATGAACCTCCCCAGGGAGGCGGCGACCGTCGCTTCGATACCCGGGCCTTCTGGTACGGCAGCCAGATCCTGGAAGAGAGGTGCCATGGTGCTGGCATCAATGGCGCTCATGGCTGGGGGCGCGCTTGCAACGGCAAGTCCGGCATCAGCGGCTACCGGAGGCTGCGCGGACGGCAACCTCTGCCTGTACGCCGGCACACAGTTCAACGTTCCCAGGCTCACGACCGGAAAGACCTACGAGTGCTTCCAGCTCTACAGCTACCAACTGGCGGGCAACCCCTACTACATCTACTCGTATGTGAACAATTCGTCAGTGAAGGCCACTTTGTGGACGTCGACTGGAATTCCAGATAAATGGCGCGCTGTGGGGACCATCAGCCCTGGGAGTTTCAGCAGCAACACGCAGAAGAACTTCAATGAAGCGGTCCTCGTCTGCACTGGTGGGCGGGACCCCTATTGGAGCCAGGCGTAGGCCTCTCCTGATGACCTAGCCCGTCGCCACATCACGCAGACCTGCGAGTGAATGGCGGGCAATTAGGGCCTGTATTGAGTCGTGATCAAACTGCCTGCTGCATAAGCGGTGGCGGCTGCCTGCGGCGACTCGCGTGAGATCATCCGTCCATGAGCAGCGATGGGGCTGTGGTACGCAATCCCTGACACTCAAGGTCCGCAGCGGGCGCGACCGGGGCTTGTCGTGCTGCTTGTCGCTTGTCTTGTCACTTGTCGGGTTGCAGTCAGACGGGGTTTCCGCCCTCACGCAACCGCAGGGGCGTTCCTTGAAGGCGACAAGCGACAAGACATGCGGGTGCCGGCGGGGAAGGGCTGGCAGCCGCCGGCGTGGGAAGAGAGACAAGAAGGACCGCCCTTCGGGCGGGCGTTCTTTGGGTGCCCACTCGCCATGGGAGCTCCCGTACGGTGGCGGCTACTGGGTAGTGGGTTCCCCAGTAGAAAGACCCCAGTAGAAGACCTGTGAGCGCGCTACTGGGGGGTCTACTGGGGTGCTCCGCCCCACTACCCAGTAGCGTCCACGGCTCCAAGCGAGAGCCTGTGCCGACGGCCCGCCTGGAATGCCGTCTTGAGGGCCCTCCAGCGAGCAGACGGCTGGAGTGGGCACATGCCGCCGGGCCGCTCCGGCCGTGAGGGCACCCAAGGCTTTTCAGAGGAGGGCGGACGGCCGTTCACACCGCGTCCCGCCCCCTCTGAAAAGCCGTCCTCTTCGCCCGCCCTAGAGAGTTGAGGAAAAACAGCGTCCGCAGCGTCCAACGAGTGTGTCAGAGCCTCGCTGACCTGCACTTTCCCTGTGGACGCTAAACAAAATGTATAGCGTCCACCAGCGTCCGCAGCGTCCACACAAGCCCCGCTACTAAGAGCGCATTACCGCAGGTCAGTGCGGCTCTTAGAGAGAAGAGGGTGGCGGATGCTGACGACTGTGGGGAACGCCGAAGAGGGTCGTGTCACTTGTCGTGGTGTAGCCGATCATTCGGCGGTCGTGTTGGTGGTGTTGGGTAGCGCGGGGGTGCTTTCGGGGCGCTGGGCGGGGTAGAGCTGGTCCATGCTGCCTTCGGGGAGGTAGCGGCGGGGGAAGGCGATCCATTCGTCGTGCAGTTCGAAGAGCACGGCGGTGACCAGCCGCAGGAGTGCGTCGTCGTTGGGGAAGACCTGGACGACGTCGGTGCGGCGTTTGACCTCGCGGTTGATCCGCTCCAGCGGGTTGGTGGACTGGATCTTCTTCCAATGTCGCTCGGGGAAGGCGGCGAAGGCGGTCAGGTCGTCCTTCGCCTCCAGCAGCATGTCTTTGACCTTGGGGAACTGTGTGCCGAGCATGTCGGCGACGGTGTCGAACTGGGTGCGGACCGCATCCGCGGTGGGCTGGGCGAAGATCGTGCGGATCGTGGCGGCGGCCATCTCGGCCGCTTCCTTGTTGATCACACTGAACACGTTGCGCAGGAAGTGGACCCTGCAGCGCTGGTAGGCGGCGCCGAGCATGACCTTGCGGATGGCTTTGACCAGCCCCAGGTGGTGGTCGCCGATGACGAGCCGGACCCCGGTCAGACCGCGTTCGCGCAGGTGACGCAGGAACTCGGTCCAGAACACCTCGGTCTCGCTGTCGCCGACCATCACACCCAGTACCTCCCGACCGCCGTCCTCGGTGATCCCGGTGGCGATCACCACGGCTCGCGAGACGATCTGGTGCTCGACCCGCGCCTTGCAGTAGGTCGCGTCCAGATAGACGTACGGGAAGCGGACGTGGTCCAGGGGCCGGGCACGGAACGCGGTCAGCTGACCGTCCAGGTCCTGGCAGATCCGCGAGACCTCGCTCTTTGATATTCCGGTGTCCGCGCCGAGGGCCTTGACCAGGTCGTCGACCGACCGCGTGGAGACGCCATGGACGTAAGCCTCCATGACGACCGAATACAGGGCCTGGTCGATGCGGCGGCGTCGCTCCAGCAGCGCGGGGAAGAAGCTCCCCGACCGCAGCTTGGGGATCGCGAGGTCCAGGTCGCCGGCCTGGGTGCTGAGCGTCTTGTCGCGGTGGCCGTTGCGCAGCGCGGTGCGCGTGTCGGTGTGCTCGTTCCACTCCGCACCGATCCGGACCGTGGCCTCGGCCTCGATCAGCTCCTGGAGCATCCGCTCGGCCACATGGCGGATCAGTTCGAGCCCGTCCGCCGAACGTAGTGACTCAAGCAGCCGGAGTAAGTCATGCTGAGACAGGGCCATCCTGCACCTCCCGCGTTGAACTGCCCGTTCACTACGGAGAGTTGCACGATGGCCCACCCTGCGGGCAGGGAGCGAATGTCCATCGACATACGCCCCCGGCGCACTCCCTCACCTTGATCGGCTACACCACGACGAGGGACGCCATCGACCCAAGCCTGACGCGCACGCCGTAGTCCCGTGGGTGCCCGCTCAGGTGTTCGCCGTTCGCGCGGCTCTTCATGAGCGGTACCAGGCGATGGTCGACGTCGGGGCCGGATGCGGCCTGCGCCAGGGCGAGGTGTTCGGGCTTGCCGAGGACGCTATCGACTCCGACGGCCGCACGCTCCACGTGGTCCGGCAGATCAAGCAGGTGGAAGGGCACCCGGTGTTCGCGCTGCCCAAGGGCGGCAAGAAGCGGGACGTCCCATTGCCCGACTTCGTGGCGGAAGCCCTCCGTGCGCACATGGACGCCTGCAAGCCCATGGCGGTCACGTTGCCATGGGACGTGCCGGAAGGACCGAAGGTGTCCGCCCGGCTGATCTTCACGGCTGAGCAAGGGGGCATGGTGTGGCGGAGCAACTTCAACGGCAAGGAGTGGAAGCCCGCTCTCGCGACCGCTGGGCTCATCCCAGAGGCGGACGACGACGGCAAGTACGAGTCGGCGCGCGAGCACGGCATGCACGCCCTGAGGCACTTCTACGCCTCCGCGTTGCTGGACGCAGGCGAGAACATCAAGGCCGTCAGTGAGTACATGGGGCATGCTGACCCGGCGCTGACGCTGCGGGTGTACGCCCACCTGATGCCCGACAGCCGCGAGCGTGCCCGGCGCGCCATCGATTCCCTGTTCCGGCACGTCTCGGAGGAAGATCACGGCCCACAGACGGCCCAGTGACGTCCGGGCGGCCCCTGAAACGCCTTTCTTCGCAGCTCAGGGGCCGTCGCTCCGGGAGAACCCTCTGAACTTCCTCAAGTGTGCTTTGGCACCTGAGACGGGCGGGCATCCCCCGTTCACGCAGGCGCTCGGGCGCTGCGCGAGGCGCCCACGGGGGGCCGCTTCGGGGGATTCGGAAGGAGGGTGACGCCATGATCGTGGGCATCATCCTGGCGGTGATCGCCGTGCTCTTCGCGACGGTGCTGGTCGTCAACGCGCGCCGCAGGAGCCTCCGGCACGCCTACGGCCGTCCGGTGCGGTCGCACGGCGGCTCGGCGGGCCGCGGCCACTCCGGCAGCCGGTCCGGCGACTCGGGCGGCGGAGCCGACACGGCCGCCACGAGCTGGTGGGTGTTCGGCGGCGACAGCGGCTCGTCGTCCGGCGGCCACTCGGGCCACCACGGCCACTCGGGTGACTCCGGCGGCCACTCGGGCCACTCCTGCGGTGGCGGTTCGTCGTGCGGCGGCGGGTCGTCCTGCGGCGGGGGCGGCGGCGGGTGCGGCGGAGGAGGCGGCGGATGCGGTGGAGGCAGCTGACACGGGGCAGCTGAGCTCTCTGAGGGGGAGCCGCATCCGGACCGCGGGGCCCGCCCCTGACCAGGGCGCGCCCCGCGGTCGCACCATGTTTTTCCGGGTTTTCGGGGCACGCTGTGGTTGAACAATTGAGCTGCGGAGCCCCCTGAGGGATGGAAACCCCACGAAGTTGGGTAAAAACGCTGTGGCGTCGCCACCGTTCATGATTCCCTCTACATCACCAACGCAGCCCCTCGGACCCCTACGGACGTCCCGTGAGGACGTCGCTCCCGGACCGGTCCGGCCGGGGCCGATCTCCCGGTGTCCACCGGGTCCACGAGGTCTGACCAGGTCTACCGGGGTGCGTCACCCGCCCCTCCCTCCTTGCGTCTTCGCGGAGCCGATCCATGCTCACGACCCTGAACACCTCCTACACCGACACGCGCGCGGCCGATCTCGCCTGGGCCCTGGGGCGTGAGCCGCTGCCCGCCCTCGCCACGCTCGACCTCGAACTGTCCGGCGCCAAGCTCCAGTTGAGACTGCTCGGCGCCTCGCACCAGGTGCTGCTGGAGGCGGAGCAGGGCTGTTGTTCGGAAACGGTGGCCTGCCTGCCCGGCAGCAGCACCCCACTCCCTCTGGGGGTGGCCAAACGTGTGGGCGAGTGGGAGTACGAATTCGCCGCCCGCGTCGAAGTACTGACACCGGGTCAGTTCGCCGGCCGCGCCCAGGAACTCCTCGCCCTGGTCGCCGACCACCCCAACGGCCTGGCCGGCGTCTTCCCCGGCAGCCCGCACGCCTTCACCGCCCTTCTCGCCCAGCGCCACGAGGACCACGTCCAGTGGCGCACCTGGCACGCGTACCCGCAGGACGGGCAGTTGGTGGCGACCAGGACACGGGTCGGGGTGCGGGCGGGCGTCGGCCGGGAGGGCCCGTCCGGGAGCCTCGGGAGCCCGGCCGGAACGTGAGGTTTGAGGCCCGACTTCCACACGTGTGGGTGACGTTGCGTCCCCGTCCCGTGACGTAACGTCGCACCGTGATCGAACCGCACGCACCGGCCCCGCCCGGCGCCCCACCGCCCTGGCGCGGCCCCGCGCGGCTGCCCGTCCGGCCGGACGTCGGGCGGTTCCTGGTCCTCGCGTGCGTGTTCGTCTGCGCGGCCTGCGGTCTCGTCTACGAGCTGGAACTGGTCGCCCTCGCCTCCTACTTGATGGGCGACTCGGTCACCCAGGCCTCCGTGGTGCTCTCGGTGATGGTCTTCGCGATGGGCATCGGCTCCCTCGCGGCCAAACGGCTGCGCCGGTTCGCCGCGGCCGGCTTCGGCGCCCTGGAGGTGGTCCTCGCACTGGTCGGCGGATGCAGCGCGATGGTGTTGTACGCGGTGTTCGCCTGGACGGGCGACTGGGGCGGTCTGTGGGCCGACGGCCCGCGCATCCTCCTGGTCGCCTTCTCCCTCGCCATCGGCCTGCTCATCGGCACCGAGGTCCCCCTCCTCATGGAGCTCATCCAGCGCGTCCGCCGCCAGGACGCGGGCGGCGCCGTCGCCGACCTGTTCGCCGCGGACTACGTCGGCGGACTCGTCGGCGGCCTCGCCTTCCCCTTCCTGCTGCTGCCGTTCTGCGGCGAGCTGACCAGCTCCCTGCTGACCGGCGCGGTCAACGTCGTCGCCGGGGGCGCCCTGGTCCTCGGCCTGTTCCGGCGCGACCTCGGCCGCCGCGCCCGCTGGCTGCTGCCGGCCGCCGGCATCGCCGTGATCGTCGTCCTCGGCTCCGCTGCCGCCCTCGTCGACGACTTCGAACGGGCCGCGCGCCAGGCGGTCTACGGCGGCGACGTACGGGTCGCCCTGCGGACCGGCGTCCAGGAGGTCGTCCTGACCGGCGGACGCCACGGCCGGCCCCTCGACCTCTACCTCGACGGCCGGCTCCGGGTCGGCGGCGACGAGCGCCGCTACCACGAGGCCCTCGTCCACCCCGCGATGCACGGCCGCCACGCGCGCGTGCTCGTCCTGGGCGGCGGAGACGGCCTCGCCGCCCGCGAGGCCCTCACCCACCCCGGTGTGCGCCGGGTCGACATCGTCGAGCTCGACGCCGGCCTGGTCCGCCTCGCCCGCACCGACCCCGACCTCTCCCGGCTCAACGGCCACGTCTACGACGACCCCCGCGTCCACGCCGTCACGGCCGACGCCTTCCACTGGCTGCGCGGGGCACGCCCGGGGCGGTACGACGTCGTCCTCGCGGACCTGCCCGCCCCCGACGTCACCGCCAGCAGCAAGCTCTACTCCCAGGAGTTCTACGACCTCGCCCGGCGCGCCCTCGCCCCCGGTGGGCGGATCGCCGTGCACGCCGGGCCGGTCGCCGGGCGGCACCGGGCGTTCTGGACGGTGGAGGCGACCCTGCGGGCGGCCGGACTGCACACCGTCGCCTACCGCATCGACGTCCACGCCCCCGGCCGGCACGAGCGCGCCCCCGCCGACTGGGGGTTCGTCCTGGCCGCCCCCGGCAGCCGCCCCGCCCTGTGCCTCGACCCCGGCGTGCGGCTGCGCGGCCTCACCCAGGCGGACCTGGCGGCGGACGCGCGGGCGGCACGGCGGACGCGGGTGGCGGACGTGCCGCCGTCGACGCTGGTGCACCCCCGGTACTGACGCCACCCCCGGTACCGGCGCCACCGACAGGACTGAAGGCCAATCGCTGTTTCGCGGGTGCGCACCGGCGACCGCTGGGTAGGCTCCGGCCCTATGGAGCAAGAGGTGTTCGTTCCCGTTCCCGCCGAGCGGCTGAGGGCGGCCCTCGCCGACCCCGCCCAGGTGGCCCGCGCGGTGCCCGGCCTCCAGCAGGACGCCGGTACCGCGCCCGTCGCCGGCCGGCTGAAGGTCCGGATCGGCGGCCACACGATCACCTACCGGGGTGCCGTACGGCTCTCCGCGCGCGAGGACGGGACGTACGCCGTGGAGGGCGACGCCAGCGAGGCCCGCGGCGGCGGCACGGTGGACCTCGCGCTGGTGCTCCGGCCCCGGGAGACCGACACCGGCACGACCCTCCGCATCGAGGGCACGGCCACGGCGACCGGCCGAGTCACCGAACTCCCCGAGGACCAGGTACGGGGGGCGGTGTCCCGCCTGCTGAGCCGCTTCGCGGAGAACCTGGGGGAAAACCTGGGGGCGGGGGCCGACGCCGTACCGGAGCCGGTAGAGCCGGTGGAGCCGGTAGAGCCCGCAGAGCCGGTGGAGCCGGAGGGGCAGGCCGGGGCCGAGGTGCCCGAAGGGGGCGAGGAGTCCGAAGCGCCCGCAGGGCCCACCGTGTCCGGCGAAGGCTCGGCGGCGCCCCTGTTCGAGAGCGACGGCCCCGACGGCCCCGACGGCCCCGACGGTCCCGGCGAACCGGACGAGTCCCCCGTGTCTCCCGAAGCCCAGGAAGCGCCCGAGGCCCCTGAAGCCCCTGCACCCCTCGACGACGTACAGCCCCCCGCCGAGGCCGCTCACGCGCGGCGGACGATGATCGGGCGCAGTGCGGAGGAGGTCGATCACGCGCCGCCGCGGGGGCGGTACGCGCCGGTGCCCGCGCCGCAGACCGTCGCCCCGCACAGCACCCTGCGCTGGGCCGCCCCCGCCGCCGCGCTGGTCGTGGCCTCGGCGATCGTCGTGGGGCGGGCGCTGCGCCGCCGCCGCTAGCGAATCCCCCTCGACCGGCCCAGTAGGGTCGTCCCGTGAGTGACGAAGAGATCACGCTGACCGCGGGCGACGCGGAGGTGACCGTGCAGCCGGGCAACGGCGGCCGGGTCGGTGGACTGCGCGTCGACGGGCGTCAGCTGCTGCGGCAGGGGGAGCGGTTCGGCTGCTTCCCGATGGTCCCCTGGTGCGGCCGGATCCGCGACGGCCGCTTCCTCGACGGCGCCACCGTCCGCCAGATGCCGCTGAACGCCGCCCCGCACGCCATCCACGGCACCGCCCGCGACGGCACCTGGAAGGTCGCACGGGTCACGGCCGACGAGACCGTCCTGACGTACGACCTGGTGGAGCCCTGGCCCCACCCCGGCCGGATCACCCAGATCGTCCGGCTGGCCGAGGACTCGCTGACGCTCACCATGGGCGTGGAGACGCACGGCTCGTCCTTCCCGGCGCAGATCGGCTGGCACCCCTGGTTCAACCGCACCCTGGACGGCGGCCCGGCCGTCGAGGTCGCCTTCGAGCCGGCCTGGCAGGAGGAGCGCGGCGAGGACCACCTGCCGACCGGCAACCGCGTCGAGCCGAAGCCCGGCCCCTGGGACGACTGCTTCGGGATGCCCGGCGGGGTCGACGTCACCCTGACCTGGCCGGGACAGCTCGCGGTGCGGGTGACCAGCCCGGAGAAGTGGGTCGTCGTCTACGACGAGCAGGACGCGGCCGTGTGCGTGGAGCCGCAGACCGGCCCGCCGAACGGGCTGAACACCCTGCCGCGGCTGGTCACGCCGCTGGAGCCGCTGGAGGCCACGACCACCTGGTCCTGGACCCGCATCTAAGCTGTTCGGCATGACGGACGTGGATGCACGCGGCGCGCTGCTGCAACAGATCAAGGACAAGGCCGTGGTGCACGGCAAGGTGACCCTGTCGTCGGGTCTGGAGGCGGACTACTACGTCGACCTCCGCCGTGTCACCCTCGACGGCGAGGCGGCCCCGCTGGTCGGGCAGGTGCTGCTCGACCTCACCGAGGGCCTGGAGTTCGACGCCGTCGGCGGGCTCACCATGGGCGCCGACCCGGTCGCCGCGAGCATGCTGCACGCGGCGGCCGCGCGCGGCCGCCGGCTGGACGCCTTCGTCGTCCGGAAGGCGGCGAAGGCGCACGGCCTCCAGCGGCGCGTCGAGGGCCCCGAGATCAAGGGCCGCCGGGTCCTGGTCGTCGAGGACACCTCCACCACCGGCGGCTCGCCGCTGGCGGCCGTGGAGGCCGTGCGCGAGGCGGGCGCCGAGGTCGTGGCCGTCGCGACGATCGTGGACCGGGCGACCGGCGCCGACGAGAAGATCCGCGCGGGCGCGGGTGTGCCGTATCTGTTCGCCTTCTCGAAGGACGAGCTCGGTCTGGACTGACCAGCGCCTGGACCAGGCATGGACCTTCCGCGCATCTCTGGAAAGATGGGGACGACGATGACGTCGCACCCAAGGTCTAGGTCAGGGCCGTAGCACTACGCGTACGCGTGTACGCACATCGCCAACCCGCAGATACCAAGGAGCGGACAGATGCCCATCGCAACCCCCGAGGTCTACAACGAGATGCTCGACCGGGCGAAGGCAGGCAAGTTCGCCTACCCGGCCATCAACGTCACCTCGACCCAGACCCTGCACGCGGCGCTGCGCGGTTTCGCCGAGGCGGAGAGCGACGGCATCGTCCAGATCTCCACGGGTGGCGCCGAGTTCCTGGGCGGCCAGTACAGCAAGGACATGGTGACGGGCTCCGTGGCCCTCGCCGAGTTCGCGCACATCGTCGCCGAGAAGTACCCGGTCACCGTCGCCCTGCACACCGACCACTGCCCGAAGGACAAGCTCGACGGGTACGTCCGTCCGCTCCTCGCCGTCTCCGAGGAGCGCGTGAAGGCCGGCCGCAACCCGCTGTTCCAGTCGCACATGTGGGACGGCTCCGCCGAGACCCTCGCCGACAACCTCGCGATCGCGCAGGAGCTGCTGGCCCGCGCCGCCGCCGCGAAGATCATCCTGGAGGTGGAGATCACCCCGACCGGCGGCGAGGAGGACGGCGTCTCGCACGAGATCAACGACTCGCTCTACACCACCGTCGAGGACGCGATCCGCACGGCCGAGGCGCTGGGCCTGGGCGAGAAGGGCCGCTACCTGCTGGCCGCCTCCTTCGGCAACGTCCACGGCGTGTACAAGCCGGGCAACGTCGTCCTCCGTCCCGAGCTGCTGAAGGAGCTGAACGACGGCGTCGCCGCCAAGTTCGGCAAGCAGTCCCCGTTCGACTTCGTCTTCCACGGCGGCTCCGGCTCCACCGAGCAGGAGATCGCGACCGCCCTGGAGAACGGCGTCGTCAAGATGAACATCGACACGGACACCCAGTACGCCTTCACGCGTCCCGTGGCCGCCCACATGTTCCAGAACTACGACGGCGTCCTGAAGGTCGACGGCGAGGTCGGCGACAAGAAGACCTACGACCCGCGGACCTGGGGCAAGCTCGCCGAGGCCAGCATGGCCGCGCGGGTCGTCGAGGCCACCCAGAACCTGCGCTCCGCGGGCCAGAAGATCAAGTAACCCGGCGTACGCGGTCGAGCCCGGTGCCACGGCGCCGGGCTCGCTGTATACCTGGGGGCATGCCCGATGTCCGGTTGGCCTCCCCCCAGGGCAAGTGGATCGTGTTCACCACGGTCCTCGGTTCCAGCATGGCCCTGCTGGACTCGACCGTCGTCAACGTGGCCCTGCCCCGGATCGGGGAGGACCTGGACGCCGATCTCGCCGCGCTCCAGTGGACCGTCAACGCGTACATGCTGACCCTGGCCGGTCTGATCCTGCTGGGCGGCTCCCTGGGGGACCGCTACGGGCGCCGGAAGGTGTTCGTGGTGGGCGCGGTGTGGTTCGCCACCGCGTCCCTGCTGTGCGGCCTCGCACCGAACGCGGGCGTGCTGGTCGCGGCCCGCGCCCTGCAAGGGGTCGGCGGCGCCCTGCTGACCCCCGGCTCGCTCGCCCTGATCCAGGCGTCCTTCCACCGCGAGGACCGGGGCCGGGCCGTCGGCCTGTGGTCCGGTTTCGGGGGCATCGGGGCGGCCGTGGGGCCCTTCGTGGGCGGCTGGTTGGTGGACGGGCCGGGCTGGCGCTGGGTGTTCCTGCTGAACGTGCCGCTGGCGGTGGTCTGCGTCCCGGTGGCGCTGCGGCATGTGCCCGAGTCCCGGGACACGCTCGCCCACGGGCGGTTCGACGTCCTGGGCGCGGCGCTGGGCGCGCTCGCGCTGGGGCTCGTCACGTACGCGCTGATCGAGGCGGACGAGGGCTCCGTCCTCGTGGTCGCGGCGGCCGTCGCGGGGATCGCGGCCGCCGTGGCGTTCGTGGCGGTGGAGCGGCACCGGTCCGATCCGATGATGCCGCCGGACATCTTCGCCTCCCGCCAGTTCACCGCCGTCAACCTGGTCACGCTGTGCGTGTACGCGGCCCTCGGCGGCTTCTTCTTCCTCTCGGTGGTCCAGCTCCAGGTCGTCGCCGGGTACTCCGCGCTCGGCGCCGGTACGGCCCTGCTGCCGACGACCCTGCTGATGCTGCTGTTCTCCTCCCGCTCCGGAGAGCTCGCGGAGCGGATCGGGCCGCGCATCCCGCTCACGGTGGGGCCCCTGCTGTGCGCGGCGGGCATGCTGCTGATGCTGCGGGTCGGCGAGGGCGCCTCGTACGCCGCGGACGTGCTGCCCGCCGTCCTGGTGCTCGGGGTCGGCCTGGTCACCCTGGTCGCCCCGCTGACCGCGACCGTGCTGGCGTCGGTGGAGGTGACCCGCGCGGGGCTCGCCAGCGGCATCAACAACGCGGCGGCGCGGGCGGCGGGGCTCGTCGCGGTCGCCGCCCTGCCGCTGCTGACCGGCATGGGCGCCGACTCCTACCGCTCGGCGGACGCCTTCGAGGGACCGTTCAGGCGCTCCATGCTGTGGTGCGCGGCCTTCCTGGTCGTGGGCTCGGCCCTCGCCTTCACCGCGGTCCGCCGGCCGCCCCCGGACTGCGACCACCCGGAGTGCAGGACCCACTGCTGTGTGACGGCTCCGCCGCTGGAGGGGGAGAGGCGGGCGCCCCGCGAGCTCGGGTGAGCGAGACTGGATGTAATCATGTCGTTTCTGCATTTAGTGCCGCCGCCGATGTCCGAGTGACGGCGGCACAGACATGTCACCTGTGGTGACTATCGCTTCAGTTCGGCGTACGCCTCGACGCTGCTGTCCTTGAGGAACTGCCAGCAACGCTCCGTCTCGTCCTTCTCGTCGATCTCACCCGCGGCACGAGCGAGGGCGGCGAGGCAGCGCAGGAAGCCGCGATTTGCCCGGTGGTCCCAAGGGATTGGGCCGTGCCCCTTCCAGCCGGCCCGGCGCAGCGAGTCCAGACCGCGGTGGTAGCCGGTCCGCGCGTACGCGTACGACTCGACCACTCGCCCTGCCTCGAAGGCGTCGTCCGCGAGCATCGCCCAGGCGAGCGAGAACGTGGGGTGCTTCGCCGCGATTTCCGCCGGGGGCCGGGACTCCTCGCTCAGCAGGCGGTACGCCTCTTCGTTCTCCTGCAGGTAGGTCGGGTCCGGGCCGCCGAGCAGGTTCTTGTGCGTCGTCATGTGAGCAGTCTGCCACTTGGGGACGGGCGTCCGGGACGCCTCCGCGACCTATCGGCCGCGGACCAAGTGGACATGAGAATGGCGCTTGATGTACCTGATCGCGATGTGCGACGATCCGGTGCATGACGGCACAAGGGGGGCCTTCCGGGGCCATTCGGGTGGGCATCTACACCCGGATCAGCAAGGACGACGAGGCCGAGGGGCTGGGCGTCGCACGGCAGGAGGAGGACTGCCGACTGCACTGCGCTGCCCGGGGGTGGGAGGTCGCCAAGGTCTATGAGGACAACGACCTCTCCGCGTACAAGCGCAGGACGGTGCGGCCCGAGTTCCGGCAGATGCTCCAGGATCTGAAGGCTGGCCGCATCGACGGGGTCGTCGCCTGGGACATCGACCGCTTCACGCGGCAGCCCCGTGAACTGGAGGCGTGGATTGACGAGTACGAGGACGCAGAGCGCCGGAAGCGGCACCTCGTCTTCGACTCCGTGTCGGCCACGGACATCGACCTGTCCACGGAGAACGGCCGTTTCATCGCCCGGATCAAGGTCGCCATCGCCAACAAAACCTCGGCGGACACGTCGAAGCGGACGAAGCGCAAGCACCTGGAACTGGCGACGAAGGGCAAGCTCCCCGGTGGCCGGGCGCCGTACGGCTGGAACCGCGAGGACCGGCGGACGCTGGTGCCGGAAGAGGCCGAGAACCTCCGCAAGGCGGTGAGGGATTTTGTCAGCGGCATCCGCTGGGCCTCGATCGCGCGTGACTGGCGGGACAGGGGGGTCAGGTCGCACAGCGGCGGCGTCTTCGACGACTCCAAGATCAAGCGAATGTTGGTGAACCCGCGGATCTGCGGCTACCGGATGCACCAGGGCGAGGTGTTCCTGGACGAGAGCGGTGCTCCCGTCGTCGGTGACTGGGAGCCGATCATCACTCCCGACGACTGGTACCTGCTGATGGAGAAGGTCAAGCGGGAGTCCGAGGGACGTGTCCCACGGGACAACGCCACCAAATACCTGCTCTCCGGCATCGCCCGGTGCGGGCGGTGCGGCACGAGGATGCGGGCGTTCCCGTCGTACCGCAAGTCGAAGACGTCATCGCAGTTCAAGTACGCGTGTCCCGGTAAGAACGACGGGGGATGTGGGGGAGTGGCCAGAGTGGGTGAACCGGTCGACCGTCTCGTCAGGAACGCCGTGTTCCTCAGCTCGGACAAGGCGCTCGCGAACCTCCGTGAGCGCGTGCCGGAATGGGCCAAGGAAGAGGAACTGGCCGCCCTGGAACGGGACATGGCCGAGTTCAAGCAGGCGTGGCAGGAGAAGCGCATGTCGGCCGCCCGCTACATCGCGCTCACCGAGGACCTGGAGAAGCAGATCGCGGAACTGCACCGGGAGCGAGCCGTGCACCGTGCGGAGGCCGCGACCTTCTCGGTCGGCCCCATCGGCGTACGGGAGCGGTGGGAGGGACTGACGATCGAGCAGCAGCGCGCCGCCGTCCTCGAAGTCTTCCGTGCGGTCATCATCAAGCCCGCGTCGAACGGGCCGATCTTCGACCCGGCCGACATCGAGCCGGTGCTCAGGTGACAGACGGCCGCCGGGCCCCTTGCGACTGGGGCCCCGCGAGCCCTCGTACGCAGGTCGCGGCTCGGCGACGAGAGTCACACTCTGCCGTGTACGGGCCCGTCCGGGATGCGGGCGGGCCTTGCGGGATCGGCTCCTGATGCGGAAGATGCGGGTGGGGACCGGGGCCCCCGTGTCGGCATCGGCAGGGGCGGACCGCTACCCGGAGTACAGCAGGAGACAGCGATGTCCCATGAGGCTCACGAAACACAGGAGCCCGAGACCCCGCATCTCGACTTCGACGGCACCACGCCGTACGAGGACTACGTCAAGGCAGACGTTCTCACCCACCTCCAGCACACCCTCTCCGACGATCCCGGAGAGATGGTCTTCCTGGTCACGACCCAGGTCATGGAGCTGTGGTTCACGGTCATCGTCCACGAGTGGGAGACGGCGGCCGGGGCGCTGCGCGCGGACGACGTGCAGGTCGCGATCGACGCGCTGAAGCGTTCCGTGCGGGAGCTGGAGGCGCTGAACGCCTCCTGGCGGCCGCTGGCCCAGCTCACCCCCGCCCAGTTCAACTCCTACCGGGCCGCCCTCGGCGAGGGCTCCGGCTTCCAGTCGGCGATGTACCGGCGGATGGAGTTCCTGCTCGCCGAGAAGTCCGCGTCCATGCTGGTCCCGCACCGCGGCGCGCCGCGCGTCCACGCCGAGCTGGAGAAGGCGCTGCACGAGCCGTCCCTCTACGACGAGGTGCTGCGGCTGCTGGCCCGCCGGGGCCATCCCGTACCGGACTCCGTCCTGACGCGGGACGTCTCGCAGCGCTACGAGCCCTCCGCCGAGGTGGAGGCCGTGTGGACCGCCCTGTACGCCGGTGACGCCTCCGACGAACTCGCCCGTCTCGGCGAGGCGTTGACGGATGTCGCCGAGCTGGTGTGGCGCTGGCGCAACGACCATCTGGTCGCCACCCGGCGTGCGATGGGCGCCAAGGCGGGCACCGGTGGCTCGGCCGGCGTGGCCTGGCTGGAGAAGCGCGCCCAGAAGAACGTCTTCCCGGAGCTGTGGACGGCGAGGTCGTATGTCTGACCTCGCGCTCAAGGCACGGGAGCTGGACTCCGGTGACCGACTGGCCGACAAGCGTGCCGAGTTCGTCCTCGACGAGGCGGTCTACCTCGACGGCAACTCGCTCGGCGCGCTGCCCGCCGCCGTCCCCGGACGCGTCGCGGACGTGGTCCGCCGGCAGTGGGGCGAGCTGCGCATCCGCTCCTGGGACGAGAGCGGCTGGTGGACCGCGCCCGAGCGGATCGGCGACCGGATCGCCCCGCTCGTGGGCGCCGCGGCCGGGCAGGTCGTGGTGGGTGACTCGACCAGCGTCAACGTCTTCAAGGCGCTGGTGGGCGCGGTGCGGATCGCGGGGGAGGGGCGGGACGAGATCCTCGTCGACGCGACCACCTTCCCCACGGACGGCTACCTCGCCGAGTCGGCGGCCCGGATGACCGGCCGGACGCTGCGGCCGGTCCTCCCCGCGCAGGTGCCGGACGCGCTGTCGGACCGTACGGCGGCCGTCCTGCTCAACCACGTCGACTACCGCACCGGCCGGCTGCACGACCTGCCCTCGCTCACCGCCGCCGTGCGCGCGGCGGGCGCGGTCTCCGTCTGGGACCTGTGCCACAGCGCGGGCGCCCTGCCGGTCGGCCTGGACGCGCACGGCGTGGACCTCGCGGTCGGCTGCACCTACAAGTACCTGAACGGCGGCCCCGGTTCACCGGCGTACCTGTATGTGCGCGCCGGTCTCCAGGACCGCTTCGACTCCCCGCTGCCCGGCTGGAACTCGCACGCCGAGCCGTTCGGGATGCGCGGCGACTACGCGCCGGCGGACGGGGCGGTGCGCGGCCGGGTGGGCACCCCGGACATCCTGTCCATGCTCGCCCTGGAGGCGGCACTCGACGTCTGGGAGGGCGTCTCGATCGACGCGGTCAGGGCCAAGTCCCTCTCCCTGACGGACTTCTTCCTGGAGTGTGTCGCGGAGTACGTCCCCGAGGGGCGCGTCGAGTCGCTGACTCCGGTCCGTCACGAGCAGCGGGGCAGCCAGGTGGCGCTGCGCTGCCCGGACGCCGGTGACGTCATGCGGCAGTTGGTCGAACGCGGGGTCGTCGGCGACTTCCGCCGCCCTGACGTGCTGCGATTCGGGTTCACCCCGCTGTACGTCGGCTTCGCGGACGTCGAGCGGGCGGCCCGGGTGCTGGGGGAGATCCTCGGCTGACGGTCCTCGACGGTCCTCGACTGTCCTCGAACCTCTGTGCCGACCACCGGTGTGCTGAGTGAAGCCGGTGGTCGGCTGCGTATGGGGGTGGGGTGCGGCACGGGGTACGGAGGTGGGGCGCGACGGGGCAGGGCGGCGGGGCGGGCGGTGCGTAGAGAACCGTTTACCCTCACCGAGCGTGACATCCGCGTGTCCGCGCACGTCACGGGCCTGGTACCGTCCCCGCCAACGGCCGAAATTCTCACCTGGTCCGCCACCCCGTACCGTCCAAAACCGTTTCATCGCTGAGAGGTTGGAGCATGCCGGACGACGTCGTCGCTGCCCGGGCCGTTGCCGAGGAGGAGTCGGCCTTCTCGCACCCGCCCGTCGACCCCGACGCCACCGCCGCGTACGGCGACCACCCCGACCAGGTGATCGACTTCTACGCCCCGAAGGCACAGGTCGGTCCGGGGGGCCCGGTTCCCCTGGTCGTGGTGCTGCACGGGGGCGCGTGGCGGGCGCCGTACGACCGGCGGCACATCACGCCGTTCGCCGACTATCTGGCTCGCCGCGGGTTCGCCGTGGCCAACGTGGAGTACCGGCGGGGCGCGGAGGGGGCGGCCGGGCAGGGCACACCCCCGGTCGCGGGGCGCTGGCCCGACACCTTCGACGACGTCGCCGCGGCTCTCGACGCGCTTCCCGCGCTCGCCCGGCAGGCGCTGCCGCAGGCCGACGCCCGCCGGACCGTGCTCACCGGCCACTCCGCGGGCGGCCACCTCGCGCTGTGGGCGGCGGCCCGGCACGTCCTGCCCGCCGACGCCCCCTGGCGCACCGCCGGGTCCACCGCGCTGCGGGGGGTCGTCGCGCTCGCCCCGATCGCGGACTTCACGGTCGCGGAGAAGCTGGACGTGTGCGGGGGCGCGGCCCGGCAACTCCTGGGCGGCGAAGAGCAGTTCGCCGAACGCCTGCCGTACGCCGACCCGGCCCTGCTGCTCCCGACCGGTATCGCGACGACCCTCGTCCAGGGCCGCACGGACCTGGTCGTGCCGGAGCCGGTCGCCGAGGCGTACGCGGACGCGGCGGCCAAGGCGGGCGAGGTGGTGGGGCTGACCCTGCTGGAGGACGTGGGCCACTTCCCCCTGATCGACCCGGTGGCGGACGCCTGCGCGGTGGTGGCGGAGGAGATCGCCCAGCTGGCGTGGTGAGCGTGGCGCGCCACCCGGAGGAGGCGCGCCTGTCGTACCCGTAATACCTGAGAGCTACGCCGCGGGACAGCTCCGCAGTGGGACGCGGACGACGAGCGGCGATGCGTAACTTCCAAGCCTGGCAGGCCCGATGACGGGCGAACCGGCGCGGAGGGGCGGGCATCGGGCATGCACGGGTGGGGACGTGAAGAGGGCGCCGGGCGGGGCCGTGAAGGCGGTGCTGAGCGGGGTCGTGGGACGGCTCCCGGGGGGAGCCGTGAGGAGGGTGCCGGGCGGGGCCGTGACCGGGAGGAGGGCGCCGGGCGGGGCCGTGACCGGGAGGAGGGCGCCGGGCGGGGCCGTGACCGGGAGGAGGGCGCCGGGCGGGGCCGTGAAGAGCGGGTGGCGCGCGGGTGGCGTCGGCTGCGGGTGCTGCCGGCCGTGCTGGTCACCGCCGCCGTGGTCGTGCCGCTCACCGCGGCGGCCCGGCCCGCCGTCCCCGCGCCCGCTCCGGCCCACCTCGCCCCGCTGACGGCCGCGACCCTCGACGAGGCCTACGCCGCCAACCGGGCCAACGCGGCCCTGGCGGCCCGGACGGCCGCGGCCCACGGTGACGACCACCGCGCGGCGGCCGACCGGGAGATGGCAGCCCCCTCGCGCAGACTGCTCGCCTTCGACGGCCGGGGCGAGGGCCGGGCCACGGAGGTGTTCGGGGATCTCGCGCACGCCGACCGGGTCGCGGTCCTGATCCCGGGCTCCGACACCTCACTGGACACCTACGGCCGCTTCCGCGCGGGCGCCTCGGCGCTGTACGAGCGGCTCTCCTCCCAGCACGGCGGCAGCCGTACGGCCGTCGTGGCCTGGCTCGGCTACACCACCCCGGCCACGGTCGGCACGACGGTGCTCACCCCGACCCGCGCCGAGGAGGCCGCCCCGCGGCTCGGTGAGTTCCTGCGCGAGCTGCGCGCCGTCACCGGGCCGGACACCCATGTCTCCCTCCTGTGCCACTCGTACGGCTCGGTCGTGTGCGGCCGCTCCGCCGCGCACGTCGACATCGACGACATCGTCCTGCTCGGCAGCCCCGGCACCGGCGCGGACACCGTGGCCGGCCTGCACACCCGGGCGCGCGTGTGGGCGGCCCGGGGCGCCGACGACTGGGTGGCGCACGTGCCGCACGTCAGGGCCGACCTGTTCGGCACGACGGTCGGCTTCGGCACCGACCCGGTCTCCCCGGCCTTCGGCGCCCGGGTCTTCCGCGCCGGCGACGGCGGCCACAGCGACTACTTCTCCCCGGGCTCGGCCTCCCTGGCCAACCTCGCCCGGATCGTGCTCGGCGAGACGACGGAGGTGACCCGTGTCTGACCTCCGCGCCACCTCGGGCATACGGCGTGCCGCCGCCCGGATCCAGGACGGCACGCCCCCGCACCGCGACCGCGCCGTGGACGCCCTGCGGGCGCTGGCCATCCTCGGGGTGGTCCTCGGCCACTGGCTGGTCACCGCCCTCGTCGCCGACGGCGACACCCTGCGTGCGGCGAGCCCGCTCGGCACCCTGCCCGGGCTGGCGCCCGTCTCCTGGGTGTTCCAGACCCTCGCGGTGTTCTTCATGGTCGGCGGCCATGTCGCGCCCCGGGGCCTCGCCTCGGCCCGCGCCCGCGGCACGGCCTACGGCACCTGGCTGCGGGCCCGGCTGTCCCGGCTGTTCCTGCCGGTCACGGCCGTCCTGGCGGTGTGGGCGGAGACCACGGCGGCCCTGCTGCTGGGCGGCGCCTCCTTCGTCACCGTGCACACCATGCTGAAGCTGGCGCTGTCCCCGCTGTGGTTCCTGCTGGTGTTCGCCGCGCTCACGGCCGCGACCCCGCTGCTGACCCGGCTCAGTCCGCTGTGGCCGCTGGCGGTCGTCCTCCACGTCGACCTGGTGCGGTTCGGCCTGGGCGGCCCGTCCTGGCTCGGCTGGGTGAACCTGGCGGCCGGCTGGCTGGTGCCCTACACCCTGGGTGCGGCCTGGTCCCGGGGCGAGCTGGAGCGCCCGCGCGCGGGCTGGACCCTGCTCCTCGGGGGCGCCGCGACGACGGCGGTCCTGGTGGCCTTCGCGGGCTATCCGGCGTCGATGGTGGGCGTGCCCGGCGCGGCGGTCTCCAACCTCGACCCGCCGACCCTGGCCGCCGTCACCTTCGGCCTCGCCCAGTGCGGACTGGCCCTGCTGCTGCGCGGTCCGCTGCGCCGCGCCCTGCGGCGGCCGGTGGCCTGGGCGGCGGTGACTCTGGTCAACCTCTCCGCGATGACGGTGTTCCTGTGGCACCAGACGGCGATGATGGCGACCACGGCGACGGCCCTCCTGGCCGGCCGCCTCCCTGGTCTGCACACCCGGCCCGACGGTCTGGACTGGGTCGCGTCCCGGCTGCCGTGGCTGCCGGTCTTCGCGCTGGCGCTGACGGTGTGCCGGGCGGCGTTCCACGGCTTCGAGTCGCCGGTCCGACGCCGTGGGCGCGCCCGGGGGCGGGGAGCCGGCCGGGGGCGGACGCGTGTGGTGCGGGCCGGAGGGCCGCCGCGGCCTTCGGGCCGGCGCGAGGCCCACGGTGTCCGGGGCGGAGTCTGAGACGTGTCTAGGGTGGTGCGGACGAACGGGGTGGAGACGGTGCTGACCAGGGTGCAGAAGTGGGGGATCCGCGGACTGCGGACGCTGCGCGAGGACCTGTGGACGGCTCGGGCGGATCCCCTGCCGCGCTCCGTCTGGCTGCGCCGGCTGCCGCACGGGCTGGTCCTGCTGGTCGCGTTCGGCACCACGGTCGCCAACTTCGACCAGCTGATCGACCGTTACCAGCTCGGTATGGCGTTCGGCTCGGTGTGCGCGCTGGTGCAGGGCGCGGCGGTGGCCCTGGCGCTGTGGCGGCCGGTACCGGCGTGGTGGCTGTCCCTGACGGTCACCGTGGTGGCCGCGCTGGGCGCCCGCAGCCGGATGCTCGCCGATGCCGAAGCCCATCCATGGCCGTGGGGCACGCCCCGACCGGAAACGGCCACCCACCTCCCCGGCTGGCCCTGGGGCCCGCCCGGACTGGTCGCGCACTGCCTGGTGCTGCTGCTGCTCGCGCTGCGGCTGCCCACCCGGGTCACCGTCGAGGTGCTGGCCCTGACGGCGTTCGCCACCTACCTCGTCCAAGGGGTCCTGGGCGGCGCGAGCTACACCCCGACCGGGATGCTCGCGGTCGTCCTGTTCGCCGCCGTCGCCCTCGTCGGCACCGCCCTGCGCGGCCGCCGCGTGGCCCGCACCCAGCTCGTCGAGCAGGCCGGCATCACCGCCGAGGAACGGGCCCGGCGCACCGTCCTGGAGGAGCGCAACCGCATCGCGCGCGAACTGCACGACGTGGTCGCCCACCACATGTCCGTCATCTCCATCCAGGCCCAGGTGGCCCCGCACCTGGTGGAGAACCCGTCCGAGGAACTCAAGGAGAACCTCGCCGGCATCCGGCAGAACGCGCTGGAGGCGCTCACCGAACTGCGCCGGGTGCTCGGCGTGCTGCGCTCCGAGAACCCCGAGGACCCCTACGGCCTCGGCGCGGCCGGCACCGGCAGCGCCCCGGACACCCCGCAGCCCACGCTCGACCGTCTCGACGCCCTCCTGGAGAACACCCGGGCGGCCGGGCTGGACGTCGACGCCGTCGTCGAGGGCGAGCCGCCCGCCTACTCGCCGGGCGTACAGCTGTCCGCGTACCGGATAGTCCAGGAGGCGTTGAGCAACGCCCTGCGGCACGCGCCGGGTTCGCAGGTCCGGGTCCAGGTCGTCCACCAGGCCCGGGGGCTGTCCCTGGAGGTCACCAACGGCCGCCCGGGCGGCCCCGTCCGGCCCTCACCGGGCGCGGGGCACGGCCTGCTCGGCATGCGGGAGCGGGCGGCGATGCTCGGCGGCCATGTCGTGGCCCATCCGACCCTGCACGGCGGCTTCTCGGTCGTGGCGTTCCTCCCGAGGGACGGCGTCGCACTCCCCGAGCCGGACCTCGGGCCCCCGGAGGGCCTGGAACTCGTCTTCCCGGACGACCCGCCCCCGACAGGAGAGGCCCCGGCAGGAGAATGTCCGGCGGGCGGTTCCCCGGGAGGCAGTTCCCCGACAGGCGGGTTCCGGGCAGGCGGGTTCCCGGCAGGCGGTTCCCCGTCAGAAAAAGGTGAACGATGACGAGCGGCGGCACCATCCGCGTACTGATCGCCGACGACCAGCAGATGGTCCGGCAGGGCTTCACCGTGCTGCTCAACGCCCACCCCGGCATCGAGGTGATCGGGCAGGCGGTGAACGGTCTGGACGCCATCGCCCAGGTCGCCGAACTCGTCCCGGACGTCGTCCTGATGGACATCCGGATGCCCGAGCTCGGCGGGGTCGACGCCACCCGTCACATCACCCTCGCGCACCCCGCCGTCAAGGTGCTGGTGCTCACCACCTTCGACCTCGACGAGTACGTGTACGAGGCCCTGTCCGCCGGGGCGTCCGGCTTCCTGCTGAAGGACGCCTCGGCGGACCAGCTCGCGGAGGCCGTCCGGGTGGTCGCGGCCGGTGACGCCCTGCTCGCCCCCGGCATCACCCGCAAGCTGATCGCCGAGTTCTCCCGGCTGAACAGCACCCCGCGGCCCCCGCAGAAGGAGCGCGTCGGCGATCTCACCGAACGCGAGACGGAGGTGCTCGCCCTGATCGCGCAGGGCCTGTCCAACGCGGAGATCGCACGGCAACTCGTCGTCGCCGAGCAGACCGTGAAGACGCACGTGGGCCGCATCCTGGTGAAACTGGGCCTGCGGGACCGCACCCAGGCGGCGGTGTTCGCGTACGAGTCGGGGCTGGTGCGGCCCTCCGGGTACTGACACGGGCGCGCCGCCGGAGGGTCCCGGGCGGACCCGTAGTACTTGAGGGGGACCCGCCGGAACCCCTCTCCATGGTGACGACCGCGACCCCGCCCCCCGCCTACCGTTTTGACTGTGACCGAGACGACGCAGACCCACCTGCCGCCCCAGGACGACCCGTACGGCGCCTACCAGCCGAAGAGCCCGGAGGTCCGGGCGGCCATGGACGCGCTGCGCGGGATGAGGCAAGACCTGTTCGACGATGCACTGGCCTACCGCCCGCTGCCCCCGAAGGAGCCCACGGGCCGCTTCACGAAAGGGCTGCGCGGCCGCGGACGCGAGTACGCGACCCACTCGCGGCACATCCTGGTCGGAGCGGCCGGCGCGGTGGCGGTGCTGGCCTCCGTGATGCCCGCCGGAGGCGACTCGGTGTCCGTGCTGAGCGGACTGCTGGTCCTGGTGCCGGTGCTGCTGACCCTGGTCCGGCCGGCCGCCGCGTTCTGGGCGTCGCTCGCCTCGACCGCGCTGGTCGCCCTGTTCGGCGAGCAGTCCGGCAACTGGCCCTGGCTGCCGCCGAGTTTCATCTCCCACCTGGTCGTGCTCACGGTCGTGGCGATCCGCACCCGTCCGCGCACGGCCGCCTGGATGTGGGTGTTCACGGCCGTCTACGGCTTCATCGCCGAGACGGTCTTCGGCTGGAACCACTACGGCACGAACGTCGGGCCCATGTTGGTCACCTCCGCGCTGGCCCTGCTGGGCGTCACGGTCTGGCACATACGCCGGCAGGCCGAGCAGGAGGTGACGGCCCAGCAGAGCGTCACCGCCCACGAGCGCTCCCGGCGCACCCTCCTGGAGGAGCGCACCACGATCGCCCGCGAGCTGCACGACGTGGTCGCCCACCACATGTCGGTGGTCGCCATCCAGGCGGAGGCCGCCCCCTACCGGGTGGAGAACCCGCCCGAGGAGCTGGAGAAGGCCTTCGCCACCATCCGGGAGAACGCGGTGGCGGCCCTCACCGAGCTGCGCCGGGTGCTGGGCGTGGTCCGCGCCGAGGACTACGAGGCGCCGGACGCCCCCCAGCCCACCCTCGCCGACCTGGACGCGCTCCTCGCCAATGTGCGGGAGACCGGCCTGGACGTCGAGAAGGTGATCACGGGCGCGGCCCGCGAACTCCCGCAGGGTGTGGAGCTGTCGGCGTACCGCATCGTCCAGGAGGCCCTGAGCAACACCCTGCGGCACGCCCCCGGGGCGAGCGCCCGGGTGGAGATCGGGTATGTGCTCGGCGGGCTGGGTCTGCGCGTGGTCAACGACCCGCCGACCGGCCCCGCCCTGGTCAAGTCCTCGCCCGGCGCCGGGCACGGCATCACCGGCATGCGCGAGCGGGTGACCATGCTGAGCGGCGAGATGACCGCGGAGCCCACCCCGGCCGGGGGCTACGAGGTCACGGTGTTCCTGCCCGTACCGGCCGCGAGCGAGAGTGGCGCATGACGATCCGGGTTCTCATAGCCGACGACCAGATGATGGTGCGCGAGGGCTTCTCGGTCCTGTTGAACGCGATGCCGGACATCGAGGTCGTCGGCGAGGCGGTCAACGGCCGTGAGGCGGTGGACCGGGTCCGTGAGCTGTCCCCCGACGTGGTCCTGATGGACATCCGGATGCCCGAGCTGAACGGCATCGAGGCGACCCGGGAGATCGTGGCGGCGGACGACGCGGCGAAGGTCCTGGTGCTGACCACCTTCGACCTCGACGAGTACGTATACCAGGCCCTGCGCGCGGGGGCCTCCGGCTTCCTCCTCAAGGACGCCTCGGCCCGTCAGCTCGCGGACGGGGTCCGGGTGGTGGCGGCCGGCGAGGCGCTGCTCGCGCCCTCCGTCACCCGGCGTCTGATCACCGAGTTCTCGAAGCTGTCGAACAACCCCGCGCTGCCCCGCGCGGCCCAGGCCGCCTACGGCGACCTGACCGAGCGGGAGACGGAGGTCCTGGTGCTGATCGCCCAAGGCCTGTCGAACGTCGAGATAGCGGGCCGGCTGGTGGTCGCGGAGTCCACCATCAAGACCCATGTGAGCAGGATCCTGGTCAAGCTGGGGCTGCGGGACCGGACCCAGGCGGCGGTGTTCGCGTACGAGGCGAGACTGGTGACCCCGGGCTGAACCGGACGACCCCCGCCGGTGCCGCTACGGCCCACCCCGCGGCGATGACGGGGCGGCCCGTCGATCATCCAGCCGGCGCCCCGCCGACCCCCTCGTCGGGCGGCAACCCCTGGTCAGCCGGTCGATCAGCGGTTAGCGTCCGTGCATGGCAGCAGCTGACGACCTCCGTTTCGACCCGTGGGACCCGGCGTTCCTCGCCGATCCCTACCCCGCCTACGCCGAGCTGCGGGAGCGGGGGCGGGTGATCCACTACGCCGCGACCGACCAGTGGCTCGTCCCGCATCACGCGGACGTGTCGGCGCTGCTGCGGGACCGGCGGCTGGGGCGGACGTATCAGCACCGCTTCACCCATGAGGACTTCGGGCGGACGGCACCGCCGGCCGAGCACGAGCCGTTCCACACGCTCAACGACCACGGGATGCTGGACCTGGAACCGCCGGACCACACCAGGATCCGGCGGCTGGTGTCGAAGGCGTTCACCCCGCGCACGGTCGAGCAGCTCAAGCCGTACGTCACCGCGCTCGCCGGGGAGCTGGTGGACCGGCTGGTGGAGGCGGGCGGGGGCGATCTGCTGAGCGAGGTCGCCGAACCGCTGCCCGTCGCCGTGATCGCCGAGATGCTCGGCATACCCGAGGCCGACCGCGCGCCGCTGCGGCCCTGGTCGGCGGACATCTGCGGGATGTACGAGCTGAACCCGTCCGAGGACACCGCCGCCCGTGCGGTGCGGGCCTCCGTCGAGTTCTCCGCCTACCTGCGGGAGCTGATCGCCGCCCGCCGCGAGAAGCCCGGCGACGACCTCATCTCCGGGCTGATCGCCGCACACGACGAGGGCGACCGGCTCACCGAGCAGGAGATGATCTCCACTGCCGTGCTGCTGCTCAACGCCGGGCACGAGGCGACCGTCAACGCCACCGTCAACGGCTGGTCGGCCCTCTTCCGCAACCCCGGGCAGCTCGCCGCGCTCCGGGCCGATCACACGCTCGTCCCCGCCGCGGTCGAGGAGCTCATGCGCTACGACACCCCGCTCCAGCTGTTCGAGCGGTGGGTGCTGGACGACATCGAGATCGACGGGACGACGATCCCCCGGGGCGCCGAGGTCGCCCTGCTCTTCGGCTCCGCCAACCACGACCCGGCGGTGTTCGCGCACCCCGAGCGGCTGGACCTCACCCGGACGGAGAACCCGCACATCTCGTTCTCCGCCGGCATCCACTACTGCATCGGCGCGCCGCTGGCCCGCATCGAACTGGCCGCCTCGATGACGGCCCTCCTCCAGAAGGCCCCGACACTGGCGCTCGCGGAGGAGCCGAAGCGGAAGCCGAACTTCGTGATCCGGGGCCTGGAGGGTCTGAGCGTCACCCTCTGACCCGCCTGACCCGCCTGACCCGCCACTACCCGGCCTCAGCGGCGCCCGGCGAGGCGGCCGGTCACGGCCCACAGGACCAGCTCCGCCGCCGTGCCGGCCAGCAGCGCGAGCGGCAGCTCCAGGTAGAGGACACTCAGGTCGGGGGCCTGCTCGAAGCGCCGGAGCCGGGAGCGGACGTCGATCGCCCACACCGCGAGGCCCGCGCCCGCCCCGAGGGCCGCGGTCAGACATCCGCAGGCCGCCTGCGCACGTTGTCCCATGCCCACGGAGGACGCCCCCGGGCCGCAGCCGGTTTCCCCGGGCCGCACCCGGTCTCGTCAGGTGATCATGTCCCGGCGCCGCAACCCCGCCAGCCCCCCGGCCACCAGCGCCCCCGCCAGTGCGCCCAGCACCCCCACCGGCCCCCAGCTCATCCCGCCGCCCGGCAGCTTGGGCAGGTGGCCGAAGGGGGAGAGGTCCAGGACGACCTGCGGGGCGTCCAGAGCCGGTCCGATCCAGCCGAGGAGCAGGACCGCGCCCGCCACTCCCCACGCGGCGGGCGCCAGCCGGGGGGCCGTGCCGTACAGGAGGACCGCGAGCCCGCCGACCACCCACACCGCGGGGAGCTGCACCAGGCACGCGGCAAGGATGGGGCCCGCCTCCTTGCCGTACCCGACGACGAAGCCGAGCCCGGCGAGCAGCATGATCAGGGCGGCGCCACCGAAGGCGATCAGCAGATGGCCGCCGGCCCAGCGCAGCCGGCCCACCGCGTTCGCCAGCACCGGTTCCGCCCGCCCCGAGGTCTCCTCGCCGTGCAGCCGCAGCACCGAGGCGACCACGTACAGGGAGGCGATCAGGCCCAGCATGCCGATCATCGCGGCGAGGAAGGCGTCGGTCAGTGCCGACTGGCCGCCCATCCGCTCGACGATCTCGCGCGCCTTGGCGTTGTCGCCGACGAGGTCGGCCGCGCCGTCCGTCAGCCCGCCGTAGACGACCCCGGCGAGGAAGAAACCCACGCTCCAGCCCAGCACCGCGCCCCGTTGCAGGCGCAGGGCCAGCGCGCCCGCCGAGGCCGGCCCGCCGTCAGCGGGTCCCGGCCGGGCCGGCAGGAAACTCATGCCGACGTCCCGGCGCCCCGCGAGCCCGTAGGCCACGGCCGCCTGGACCGCCGCAGCGCCCGCGAACAGGCCCAGCACCCACCACCGTTCGTCCGCGAACGCCCGCAGGTTCTCCAGCCAGCCCAGCGGCGACACCCAGGTCAGCACCGAGGCCCCGTCGTCGGTCGCCGAGTCGCCCGCCGCCCGCAGGACGAAGGCAGCGCCCAGGACCGCCGCCGTCAGGCCCCGGGCCAGCCGCGCGCTCTCGGTGAGCTGCGCGACGATCGCCGCCATGGTGGCGAACACCATCCCGACCCCGGCCAGCCCGAGGCCGAACGCGACCGCCCCCGCCGCCCCCTGCCCGGCCAGGCCCCCCGCCACCAGCAGCGCGAGGACCGCGCTCGCGATCGCCGCCGCGAGCAGCGCCGCCGTCAGCGAGGCCCGCCGGCCGACCGCGCCGGACGCGAGCAGCTCCTGCCGCCCGCTCTCCTCCTCGTCCCGGGTGTGCCGTACGACGATCAGCAGGGCGGTGACGGCGGCGAGCGCACCTGCGTACACGCCGACCCGCCAGGCGGTGAGCGCGCCGAGGGAGTCGTCGAAGACGGGGCCGATGAGTGCGCGCAGGGAGGCGTTCGTGTCGAGTTGGTGGAGCAGGTCGGCCCGGTCGGCCGGGGTGCCGTAGAGGCTCTTCAGGGTGTTCGGCATGGTGAGCACCATCAGGGTGTTCACGGCCACCCAGACGGGGATCAGCACCCGGTCGCGGCGCAGCGCGAAGCGGACCAGGACGCCGGTGCCGGTGAGCGTGCTCATCGGGCCGCCACCTCGTCGCCCGCGTCGCCCGCGTCGCCCGCGTCGGCGGTGGCGGTGGTGGCGGGGTCGGCGGTGTCCTCCTGGTAGTGGCGCAGGAAGAGTTCCTCCAGGGTGGGCGGGGTCGAGGTCAGCGACCGTACGCCCGAGTCCGTCAACGACCGCAGGACGGCGTCGAGTCGGTCGGTGTCGACCTGGAGGCGGACCCTTCTGCCCTGGACGTCGAGGTCGTGCACGCCGGGCAGGGCGGTCAACCCGTTCGGCGGGCCCGCGAGTTCGGCCGTGACGCTGGTCCGGGTCAGATGGCGCAGGTCGGCGAGCGAGCCGCTCTCCACGGTGCGGCCCTTGCGGATGATGCTGACCCGGTCGCACAACTCCTCGACCTCGCTGAGGATGTGGGACGACAGCAGGACCGTCCGGCCCCGGTCGCGTTCCTCCCGCACACAGCGCTGGAAGACCTCCTCCATCAGCGGGTCCAGGCCCGAGGTCGGCTCGTCCAGGATGAGCAGGTCGACGTCCGAGGCGAACGCGGCGACCAGGGCGACCTTCTGCCGGTTGCCCTTGGAGTAGGTCCGGCCCTTCTTGGCCGGGTCCAGCTCGAAGCGGTCGATCAGGTCGGCGCGGCGGGCGGGGTCCAGACGCCCGCGCAGCCGGCCGTAGAGGTCGATGACCTCGCCGCCGGAGAGGTTGCGCCAGAGGCTGACGTCCCCGGGGACGTACGCGATCCTGCGGTGCACCTCCACGGCGTCCGACCACGGGTCGCGGCCGAGGATCCGCGCGGCGCCGGAGTCGGCGCGCAGCAGGCCCAGCAGGAGGCGGATGGCGGTGGACTTGCCGGCGCCGTTGGGGCCGAGGAAGCCGTGCACCTCGCCCTGCTCGACCTCCAGGTCGAGGCCGTCGAGCGCGCGGGTGCGGCCGAAGGACTTGTGGAGCCCGGACACCGTGATGGCCTTCGTCATGGCTCCGAACGTACGCTTCTTTCAGAAATTTGTGAAGTTAAGGAAATGAGTGAAGCAGCGCTAGGATGGAGTGATGGAGCGATGCAGCGCATGAGCGGGGCAGCCCGGGACCCGGAGGCCGTGTCGAGGTTCGTGGAGACGTTCGCGGCCCAGCTGGTCGAGGCCGGGATGCAGCGCATGGCCGCCCGCGTCTTCGCCGCGCTGCTCTCCTCCGACGAGGGCGCGATGTCCTCCGCCGAACTCGCCGAACAGCTCAGGATCAGCCCCGCCGGGGTCTCCGGCGCGGTGCGCTATCTGTCCCAGGCGCACATGGTGGCGCGCGAGCGGGAGCCGGGCTCGCGCCGCGAGCGCTACCGGGTGCACGGCGACCAGTGGTACACCGCCCTGACCAACCGGGACGCCGTCATCCGGCGCTGGGAGGGCGCCCTGCGCGAGGGTGTCGAGAGCCTCGGCCCCGACACCCCCGCCGGCCTGCGCATGGCCGAGACCCTCGCCTTCTTCGAGTTCATCGAGGGCGAGCTGCTGACCATGATGGAACGCTGGCGGGTCCACCGGGAGCAGCTCTTCGGCGACTGACCGGGGTCAGCGCTCCTTGGTCTCCTCCAGGACCGTCCGGCCCAGCAGCAGATAGCGTTCGGGCGCGCGCCGCCTGAGGTACTGCGCGTAGCCGATGCCCGCCAGGGCGATCAGCGCGACCAGCCACGGGGTCGCCTTCAGCACCAGCGAACCCGACTCCGTACCGGCCGCGACGCCCATGTTGGACACCAGCAGCGCCACCACGGCGAGCATGGCCACCCCGCCGGTCAGCGGCGCGGCGAAGGTGCGGAACCAGTGCCGGCTCTCGGGGTGGTGCGAGCGGAAGTACACCAGCACGGCGAACGAGCACACCGCCTGGACGACCAGGATCGCCATGGTGCCGAGGATCGCGAGCAGGACGTACGTCCCGGTGTACGGGTCCTTGCCGGCGGCCCAGAACGCGCCGATCAGGACCGCCGAGACGATCGTCTGGACGAGGCCCGCGATGTGCGGGGAGCCGTGCCGGGCGTGGGTGCGGCCCACCGTGCGCTGGAGCGAGGGCAGGACGCCCTCCCGGCCCAGGGCGTACATGTAGCGGGCGGCGCAGTTGTGGAAGGCCATGCCGCAGGCGAGCGAGCCGGTGATCATCAGCCACTGCATGACGACGACCGCCCAGTGGCCGACGTACTGCTCGGTGGGGCCGAAGAACAGGGCCAGCGGGTCGTCGGTGGCGACCTTCACGGCCCGCGAGTCGCCCGTGCCGGTGATCGCCATCCAGGAGACGAAGACGTAGAAGACGCCGACGCCGAGCACGGAGATCATCGTGGCCTTGGGGATGATCTTCTTCGGGTTGCGGGACTCCTCGCCGTACATCGCCGTCGACTCGAAGCCGACCCACGACCAGAAGGCGAAGAAGAGCCCGAGGCCGGCCGAGGTGCCCTTGAAGGCGTTCACCGGGTTGACCGGGTCGAGGCTGAAGCCGTCGGGGCCGCCGCCGTGCAGGGCGACGGACACCGCCATCGCGGCGAGGATCGTCACCTCGGTGGCCAGCAGCACGACCAGCAGCTTCTCGGCGACCGAGACGCCGAACCAGGTGCCGGTGGCGTTGACCGCGAGCATCAGGACCGCGAACGCCCACCACGGGACGTCCAGTCCCGTCTGGTCCTTCAGCGTCGTGGTGGCGAAGGTCGAGAAGATGCCGATCAGCGCCGGCTCGAACACGACGTACGCGAAGGTCGCGAGCAGCCCGGAGGCGAGACCGATCGAGCGGCCGAGGCCGTAGGAGATGAAGCCGTAGAAGGCTCCCGTGGAGGTGATGTGCTTCGCCATCGAGGTGAAGCCGACGGAAAAGATCGCCAGGACGACCATTGCGACGAGATAGCTCGTCGGGGCGCCGATGCCGTTCCCGGCGGACACCATGAAGGGCACGTTGCCCGTCATCGCGGTGATCGGCGCGGCCGTCGCGACGGCCATGAAAACCACGCCCAGCAGGCCCACGGCGTTCGGTTTGAGCCGGTGAACCGTGCCTGCCTCGCTCGTCTGCGCCGCCGGGGCGATGCCCTCGTCCACTGCCATCGGGTGGCCCCTCTCCTGTTTTCCGTAGATCCGTCCAGAGGTGTGCTGGACCGGAACTCTTCAGTCGGAATGAGTCCGGCAGGGGGGCCGGGGCGTTAAATGTTTGTCAACCAGACCTTTAGAAATCTGAGGGAAACACCCGGCTCGTACGGTCGCCGCCATGAGCGTCTACACGACCGTCCTCGGCGGTGAACGGCACCGCTTCGGCTCCCTCGCCCGCCTGCTGGCCGCCGCGAGCCCCGAACGTTCCGGCGACCGCCTGGCCGGCCTCGCGGCCCGTACCGCCAGGGAGCGGGTCGCGGCGCGCTGGGCGCTCGCGGACGTCCCCCTGACCGACTTCCTCACCGAGCCCCTGATCCCGTACGAGGACGACGACGTCACCCGGCTCATCCTCGACACCCACCAGTCGGCCGCCTTCGCGCCGGTCGCCTCGATGACCGTCGGCGAACTGCGCGAGTGGCTGCTGTCCGAGGCCGCCGACACGGCCGCGCTGACCGCGCTGGCGCCGGGCCTGACCCCGGAGATGGTCGCCGCGGTGTCGAAGCTGATGGGCAACGCGGACCTGGTCGCGGTCGCGCGCAAGGTGCGCGTGGTGACCGCCTTCCGCTCCACGATCGGACTGCCGGGCCGCCTCGCGACCCGCCTCCAGCCCAACCACCCCACGGACGACCCCGCGGGCGTCGCGGCCGCCCTCCTGGACGGTCTGCTGCTGGGCTCCGGCGACGCGGTGATCGGCATCAACCCGGCCACCGACAGCCCGAAGGCCGTCCGCGATCTGCTGGAGCTGCTCGACGGGGTGATCGGCCGCTACTCCATCCCCACCCAGTCCTGCGTCCTGAGCCATGTCACGACGACCCTCGACCTGATGGAGCGCGGGGCGCCCGTCGACCTCGTCTTCCAGTCCATCGCGGGCACCCAGGCGGCCAACGCCTCCTTCGGCGTCACCCTCGGCCTGCTCGACGAGGCGTACGAGGCCGCCCTCGCCCTGGACCGGGGAACCGTCGGGCGGAACGTCCTGTACTTCGAGACCGGCCAGGGCAGCGCCCTGTCGGCCGGCGCCCACCACGGGGTCGACCAGCAGACGGTCGAGGCACGGGCGTACGCGGTCGCCCGCCGCTACGACCCGCTCCTGGTGAACACGGTCGTCGGCTTCATCGGCCCGGAGTACCTGTACGACGGCCGGCAGATCCTCCGCGCCGCCCTGGAGGACCACTTCTGCGGCAAGCTCCTCGGCCTGCCCATGGGCCTGGACATCTGCTACACCAACCACGCCGACGCGGACGACGACGACATCGCCACCATGCTCACCATGCTCGGTGTGGCCGGGGCGTCCTTCGTGATCTGCACGCCCGGCGGCGACGACATCATGCTCAACTACCAGTCCGCCTCGTACCACGACGCGCTCTACCTGCGGGAGGTGCTGGGGCTGCGCCCGGCGCCGGAGTTCGAGACCTGGCTGGACTCGATCGGGCTGCTGGACGACCGCGGCGGCATCCGCGAGCTCTCCGGCACGGCCCACCCCTTGACGGCGATCGGACGGGAGCTCGCGGCATGACGGATACGACGGATGTGGCGGATGTGGCGGATGTGACGGACGCAAGTGGCGTGAAGGGCGTATCCCCGGTGGGCGGTGAGCTGTGGCCCGCCCTGCGCCGCCGCACCCAGGCCCGCATCGGCCTCGGCCGGGTCGGCGCCGCGCTCCCCACCCGGCACCGGCTGGAACTCCAGGCCGCGCACGCCGCCGCCCGGGACGCGGTGCACTCGCCGTTCGCCCCGGACACGGTGGCCGCCGCGCTGCCGGGCCTGGCGACGGTACGGGTCCGCAGCGCCGCCCCCGACCGGCTCACCTACCTCCAGCGCCCCGACCTGGGCCGCCGACTGGAGGCCGTGGACCGGGCGCACCTCCCGGCCGGCGACTGGGACGTCGTCTTCCTCGTCGCGGACGGGCTCTCCAGCCGGGCCGTGCACGAGCACGCGGCGGCGGTGGTGCGGGCGACGGTGGAGCGCCTGCCCGGCTGGAACGTGGCCCCCGTCGTCCTCGCCGAACAGGCCCGGGTGGCCCTCGGTGACGACGTGGCGACGGCGATGGGCGCGACGGCGGTGGTCGTCCTGATCGGCGAACGCCCCGGCATGTCGGCGGCGGACTCGCTGGGCGCGTACCTGACCCACCGCCCCGTGCCCGGCGTGACGACCGACGCCGACCGCAACTGCCTGTCCAACATCCGGCCGCCGCTGGGGCTGTCGTACGAGGTGGCGGCGGGCAAACTGGCCGCCCTCCTGGGCAGGGCCCGGGAGCTGGGGAAGTCGGGGGTGGGGCTCAAGGACGAGATCGACACCGATGGTGTAATCGCTCCGCTACTCTGAGTGCGGCTGGTCCGTGGCAAGGGGAGGGCGCATCATGACACTCATGGCAGAGCGACCGGTGATCAGCGGGACCACGCCTCGCAGCGACTTCGAGGGTCAGTTGGACCTGCTCGATGAGCTGAACGTGCCCGACGGCTACAAGGCCGAGATCGTCAGGGGGAACATCGTCGTGTCGCCGTGGTCCAAGGGGTACTACGAAGACTTGATCGAGTTGGTCTGCGATCAGCTGCGCCCTCGTCTCCCGGAGGGGCACCGCATCAGCACCACCCCTTACCTCTTCGTGTTCCCTGGGGCTGAACGCGCCTACGGTCCCGACATCCATGCAGGCCACCGTGGTGCTTACCGAACCACCAGCAATCGCCTGGACGGCGAGGGCCTCTCCTTTGTCGCCGAGCTGACGTCCGTTTCCACCCGCGACGCCGACCTGACAGAGAAGGTCGAGGTCTACGGCAAGGCAGGTGTCCAGGTCTACCTGGTCCTGGACATGCAGAAGCAGCAAGCCACCGTCTACTGGACGCCCACCGCACGGGGCTACAGGTCAAGCTGCTCGATGCCGATCGGCGAGAAGCTCCCCATCCCCGCGCCGTTCGACTGCATTCTCGACAGTTCCGGCATCCAGCTCCCCGAAGAGGGGCCGGATGACGTGGAGGAGTCCTGACTCAGGAAACCGTCGGCAACACCAACCCCAACTCCCCCTCCCGCACCGTCCACGTCCGCCTCCGCACCGGCCCCATCACCCCCGCGTCCGCCCGGTAGCGGAAGTCCGCGCCGGACACGGTCACCGTGCGCCCGCAGGCCTGGAGCGGTGCCGCCTCCGCACCCACCGACAGGGGCCGGACCACCACCTCCGCCTCCCCGGACGTCCCCGGGGTCACCGACACCGTCTCCACCGGCTGGTCGAGGTCGACCAGGGTCACCCCGTCCACCTCCACCCGCAGCCGGGCCGGACCCGGCGGGACAGGGGCGGAGAGGGGACGCGTGGGCCGCGAGGGCACGAGGGTGCGGACGAGGGACTGGAGCCAGGGCCGCCCCGTGACCCCCACGGCCTCCTCCTGGGCGGCGAGCTGCTGGAGCGGCGGGATCCGCAGCGCCCCCAGCACCACCCCGTCGCTGTCGTCCACCAGCAGGTCCAGCCGCCGCTCGGCGCCGTCGAGGACGGCCCGCGCCGCCGCGACGGCCCCCGTGGGGATCCCCAGGGCGTGCGCCACGCCCAGCACCGGCCCCACCGGCACCATCGACAGCACACATCCGGCCAGCTCCCGCTGCCGGTGCAGCAGCGACACCGTCCGGGTCAGCGCACGGTCGTCACCGATCACAACCGGCCGCCGCGAACCCCGCCGCGCCAGGACCCGGGCGAACTCCTCCGGCCCCTCCGGAAGACACACCTTCGTACTCGCCGCGCCCGCGCTGAGCACGTCTTTCGCGATCCGTACGGACTCCCCGTCGGCCCTCCGGGCAATCGGATCGATGATCACCAGCAGCTGGTCCGGCGTCGCGAAAGTCGCCACCTCGGTCCTGCCTCGCTTCCTCGGGTAGCATCTTTGTGCAAGAGCCCCTTGCGCTATTGCGCCAGGGGCTTCGTCTATTCCGGGGCATCCGGGTCCGACGGTGTGCGACCTACGACGGTCGCGGAACTGCGGCCAACGACGGTCGCGGTGCACGCGGTGGTGGAAAAAGCCTCCGCGTACGCCCCTGACCTTGGACATGCCCCACCCGGAAGGGGTGTACGCGCGTGCCCGCACTTGTGCTGCTCGGTGCTCAGTGGGGTGACGAAGGCAAGGGAAAGGCCACCGATCTACTCGGCGGCTCGGTGGACTACGTAGTGCGCTACCAGGGCGGCAACAACGCCGGCCACACGGTCGTCGTCGGTGACCAGAAGTACGCACTCCACCTCCTCCCTTCCGGAATCCTGTCGCCCGGCTGTACGCCGGTCATCGGTAACGGCGTCGTCGTCGACCCGTCGGTCCTGCTCTCCGAGCTGAGCGGTCTGAACGAGCGCGGCGTGGATACGTCGAAGCTCCTGATCAGCGGCAACGCGCACATCATCACCCCGTACAACGTCACTGTCGACAAGGTGACGGAACGCTTCCTCGGAAAGCGCAAGATCGGCACGACCGGGCGCGGGATCGGTCCGACATATGCGGACAAGATCAACCGCGTGGGCATCCGCGTCCAGGACCTCTACGACGAGTCGATCCTCACGCAGAAGGTGGAGGCGGCGCTCGACGCCAAGAACCAGCTCCTCACCAAGCTGTACAACCGCCGCGCGATCGCCGTCGACCAGGTCGTCGAGGAGCTGCTCGGCTACGCGGAGAAGCTCGCCCCGTACGTCACCGACACGGTCCTGGTGCTGAACCAGGCCCTGGAGGAGAACAAGGTCGTCCTGTTCGAGGGCGGCCAGGGCACCCTGCTCGACATCGACCACGGCACGTACCCCTTCGTCACCTCCTCCAACCCGACCGCGGGCGGCGCCTGCACCGGCGCCGGCGTGGGCCCGACGAAGATCAGCCGGGTCATCGGCATCCTCAAGGCGTACACGACCCGCGTCGGCTCCGGCCCCTTCCCGACCGAGCTGTTCGACGAGGACGGCGCGGCGCTGCGCCGGATCGGCGGCGAGCGCGGCGTCACCACGGGCCGTGACCGGCGCTGCGGCTGGTTCGACGCGGTCATCGCCCGCTACGCGACCCGCGTGAACGGCCTGACCGACTTCTTCCTCACCAAGCTCGACGTCCTCACGGGCTGGGAGCAGATCCCGGTCTGTGTGGCGTACGAGATCGACGGCAAGCGCGTCGAGGAACTCCCGTACTCCCAGACGGACTTCCACCACGCGAAGCCCATCTACGAGAACCTCCCGGGCTGGTCGGAGGACATCACCAAGGCCAAGTCGTTCGCCGACCTCCCGAAGAACGCGCAGGCCTACGTCAAGGCCCTGGAGGAGATGTCCGGCGCCCCGATCTCCGCGATCGGCGTGGGCCCGGGCCGCGACGAGACGATCGAGATCAACTCGTTCCTGTAGGGAGCGGACCTCCGGCACGAGCCCGGACGAACGAGGGCCCGCACTCGGCCGAGTGCGGGCCCTCGCCCCGGCCGACCGGCCAAGATCAGGCAAGCCCCCCGTAGGTCACGGTCCTACCCGGACCCGCCTCTCGGGCGACGCGTTCCGCAAGTGCCCGGCCCCGCAGATCCAGTTCCAGGCGACGTGCGTCGTCCGCCTCGTCGTCCCTGTCCTTCAGGTAGCGCTCCATACCGGCGTTGAAGTCCGCCGCCCACCGGTACAGGTCCGTGACCAGTCCGTCGGACAGGTCCAGCCCGGCGGTGGGGTCGTCGGGGGCGAAGTCCCCGATCGGACGGCGAGCGGACGCCGGTGCGTGTACTTCCTGGTTCCGCCGGGCAGTACGGCCCACCTGGCCTGGCCCCCGGACGTCACCCGTCTGACCAGCGGCCCGGACAAGGAGTGGTTCATTCCGGTCCCGGCGCTGGACGGCATGACCTGGCCGTTCGGCTGGCGCTACCGCCCCACGGCCCCCGACCGCTTCGTCCACACGCTGCTGCTCCGCACCGTACTTCACTCCGGCGAGTGAAAAGCGAGAACTCCCGCCCAGGAAAACCCACGTTCGGCTTGCGTTCGTCGCTCTGTGTACCCATAGAGTCACGCCAGCAGACAAACCCCCGCGGTGCGCCAACACCCGGGGGCACGGCATAAGGAGCGTCAGCTCCAACACCAAAGCGGAGCTCCTGATGCGCATTCATCGTACGACGCCCACCCGCGCCTTTTCCGTCTTCTCCAACGCCCTTCTTCGCGACCGGAGTCTCTCCTGGTGCGCGGTAGGCGTACTGACGTACCTCCTCAGCCTTCCGAACGGCGCCCGCGCCACGATCCGAACCCTCGCCGAGCAGCGCAAGGAGGGGCGGGCGCGGATCGCGTCCGCCCTGCATGAGCTGGAGGAATCCCGGTATCTGCGGCGGGTGGTGCGGCAGGATCCGCAGACGCGTCAGTTCTCCACGGTGTACGAGGTTTTCGATACTCCGTACGAGGACGAACCCCCGGCGGGTGAACTCGAAAAAGTCGGAAAGCGGGCCTCCGGCGAGTCGGGAGACGTGGCCGAGGGTGCTTCCCCTTCGGGCGAAATGACGGTGGAACAAGAACCTCCCACCCCGCCGTCCCCGCCGGATCCGGATCCGGAGCGGGAGGGGACGGCGGGGCCGGAGGAGCCGCAGGAGCCGCAGGAGTCGGAGGAGCCCGAGCCGAGTGAGCGGACGGCGGCTGCTGCTCGCTTTCTCGGCTCCCTCGGCCGGACGCACCCGGGGCTCACCCTCGGTGCCCGACTGTCGAGTGGCCGCACGGCCGTCCCGTCCTGACCAGGACGCCGACGCGCTACCGGGGGACCGGCGTCCGGACCATTCGTATCGTCGAACAGCCGTGAGTCAGGGGGGCGCCCCCGACCAGGGGCGCCCCCCTGCGCCCGGGCATATCCTGAAAGCGCCATCCGCGCGCGTCCGCCCAAGAGCCGAAGAAGGTGACCGCGATGCGCATGATGATGAGGGCGTCCATGGACACGGAGAGGGCCAACGAGCTCATCCGGAACGGGACCCTCGGGAAGCTGCTCCAGGAGTCGATGGAGCAGATCAAGCCCGAGGCGGCCTACTTCACGGCGGACGGCGGACGCCGGACCGCCTACATGTTCTTCGACATGGCGGACCCCTCCGACATGCCGGTGATCAGCGAGCCGTTCTTCCTCGAACTGGGTGCCGACATCAGCTACACACCCGTGATGAACAAGGAGGACGTCCAGAAGGGGCTCTCCCGGCTCGGCCGCTGACCTCCGGCGTCGGCGTCGGCGTCAGCTGAACACGATCATCGACCCCTGCGCCAGACTCCGCGTCGCCGCCGCGTGCAGCCCCAGCCACACGTGCCGCTCGCGGGCGAAGGGGCTGGGATCGTACGGCGCGGGCACGGCCGGTTCCTCCAGTTCCGTGGGCGCGGTGGGAGCCTGGGGCGGTGCGGGCGGGTTCGCCGGGTCGATGCCGATCGAGGGGGCGACGAACTCCAGCTCCCGGAGCAGGGAGTGGGAGGAACCCAGGGGGCCGCCTCCGGCGAGGAGGTCGTCGTTCGAGAGCGGGTGCGGGAAGTCGACCGGGACGTACGCGCCCGCGTGGTCGTAGTGCCAGACCAGGTGGGACTGCTGGGCGGTGGACTCGAACATCTCCAGGAGCTGTTCGTAGTCGCCGCCCAGTTCGTCGACCGGGGTCACCGGCAGCCCGCACACCTGGAGCAGATAGGCGCGGCGCAGGAAGTGCAGCGCGTCGTAGTCGAAGCCGGCCACCGGGGCGACCTCCCCGGACAGCCCCGGCATGTACTGGAACACCGGCACCGGCGGCAGTCCCGCCTCCGCCAGCACCTTGTTGTACTGCGCGAGTTCGTCGGCGAACGGGTTGTCGGGGGTGTGGCACAACACGTCGACGAGCGGTACCAGCCACAGGTCACAGGCCAAAGAAGGCTCCTCCAGTCGTCAGTCGTGCAGGTCCCATACCCACACTCCGTCCACCCGCCTACCGGGTCGGCCCAACAACTTGTCCACGGTCTCACGCAGGGCGCCCGCGTGGTGCTGCGGGGCCAGGACGAGTGCGCCCGCCCGCCAGTACGCCAGGTCCTGCGCCGCCGCCTCCCGGGCGGCCGTGTCGATCACCGGGACGATCCCCGTGAACTGGGCCTCCTGCAGCAGATTCGCCGTGAAGCGGAGCGGGACGCCGTACACGCCGGTGCGGTCGCCGTCGCCGTACGGCCCGTTGAAGTAGCCGCCCGGCATCCGGAAACCGAGCCCGGTGACGGTCTGCCAGTGCAGGGCCTCGGCGGCGCCGGGCTCGGCGAGCGGCACCGGCACCAGCGTCTCGCCGTCGCGGACGTACGCCTTCCAGGTCCCGTCCGTGAAGAAGGCCGGCACCTCGGCGCGCGGCTCGGAGCGCAGGGGAGCGGGGACCAGGGGGAGCAGCGCCAGGAGGACGGCGGCCAGTCCGGCGTGGCGCAGCGGGGGCCGGGTCCCGGTCAGTTCCGTGATCGCGAGCGCGACGAGCATGCCCAGCACCGGGCCGCAGACCATCGCCACCCGGCTCTCGATCACCGACTCGAAGAGGGGCAGCCCGTCGAGGAGGGCCCAGGGGCCAGGGGGGCCCATCGACAGGACGGCCGCTCCGAGGACCGTCGCCGCCAGGGCCCGGACGACCGGGTGCCGCCGCCACAGCAGCACGGTGACGGCCAGGGCCAGCAGGGCGAGCGGCCAGCCGTAGAAGGCGTTCTGCTCGGTGGTGTTGAGGGAGAGGGTGCGGACGGTCCCGGCGTCGCCCGCGAGCAGGGAGCGTTCGGCGAAGGTCAGCAGGGCGCGCAGGGAGTTGGCGGTGCCGGGGGCCGTGCCGTGGTCGATGCCGTCGTAGGACTGCGGGCCGGAGAACTGCCAGGCCAGCGGGTAGACGAGGAGGGGGAGGCAGACGGCCGCGCCGATCGCCAGGCCGCGCAGCAGGGGGCCTGCGGCCGCCGCGGCCTCCTTGGGGCGTACGGCCGTGTAGCCGAGCGCGAACAGGAGCATGCCGAGCGCCGCGAGCAGCAGTGCCTCCTCGCCCAGGAGGCACTGGTAGGCCGTCATCAGGCCGAGGATCACGGCGTCCCGGCCGACCCGGGCGCCCGTGCACAGCCGCAGGGCGCGGTCGATGATCAGCGGGATCATGAAGAGGACGACGAAGTTGGGGTGCGCGTTGGCGTGGCTGACGAAGGGCGGCGCGAAGGCGGCCAGGGCGGCTCCGGCGAAGGCGGCGCCCCGGTGCGGGGTGAGGCGCCCCACGATCAGCCAATACCAGGCGGCGGCGGTCGCGGCCAGGCCCAGGGTCATCACGAGGCTGAGCGTGATGGCCGGGCCGAACAGCAGCGTCAGCGGGGTCAGCGGCACGGAGAGACCCGGCATGGTCGTGTTGGCCATGAGGTTCACGCCGTCGGGATAGCCCTGGAGGTCGCTGAAGAAGGGGTTGCGCAGATGGCTGACGTTGTCCGCCGTCACCGCGAAGAACCACTCCCACTGGTTCTGGTCCTGGAGCGAGTCCGTGAGATAGCGGTGCGCGGGGTCGAGGACGCGGCCGGAGTAGAGGGTGACGGAGAAGGCCAGGAAGAGCAGGACCGCCAGGAGGTCGGCGCGGCGCAGGCGGGCCAGGTCGCGCAGGAAGCGGAGGTAGTCCGGCGGGCGGACCTTCGAGCCGGGCCGGTGCGACCAGTGCACCGGCACCTCGGCGACCGGCCAGTCGGCCTGCTGGAAGTGCCGCAGCACCTCCACGTCGATCGCCCAGCCGTCGACCCGTGAGGCGGCGAACGCGGCGCGCGCCTTGTCGCCGTCGAACAGCTTGAACCCGCACTGGGTGTCCCGGATCCCGCGCACGGCGGTGGCCCGTATGAGCCGGTTGCCGGCCTTGCCGAGGAGTTCGCGGGCCCGGTGCTGGCGGTCGCCCAGGGTGGCGCCCGGCACGGCGCGGGAGCCCACGGCCGCCGCATGGCCCGCGGCGAGCGCCTGCTCCAGCCGTGCCAGCTCGGCCACGGGGGTGGCGAGATCGGCGTCGGTGACGAGGATGCGGTGGCCCCGGCTGGCGGCCACCCCGAGCCGCAGCGCGTGCCCCTTGCCCCGGCCCTCGCCGGTGACGGCCCGCACACGCGGGTCGCGGCGGGCGGCGACCAGGTCCCCGGTGGCGTCCGTGGACCCGTCGTCGACGACGACGATCTCCCAGGGCTCCCCGGTCTGTTCGAGATGGTCCACCAGGGCGTCGAGGGTGGGCCCGAGCCGCCGCTCCTCGTCCCGGGCCGGGACGACCACGGACAGGGCGACGGTCTCGGCCTCCCGGGTCTCCCGGTCGGTGGCCGTCGCCGTCACGGGGCCGCCAGCCGCTCGACCAGGGCGACGGAGTGGGCGTTGTACTCGGCGAGCATCCGGCGGGCCGCGGCGGTGTCGCGCCGGTACAGGGCGTCGACGAGATCCGTGTGGCCGGACCACAGATGTCCGCGCAGATCGGTGATCCGGCGCAGGTGCTGTACCGCGCACACCCAGCTCTGCACCCGCAGCCGGTGCAGGAAGTCGGCGAGATAGGGGTTGCCGAAGAAGTCGCTGAGCTCTCGCCAGAAGCGCAGGTCGTAGCCGATGAGGACGGTCAGGTCACCGGCGGCCGCGGCCCGCTGGGCCTCCTCGCCGCGCCGGCGCACCCCGTTGATGGCGGCGGCGACCCGCTCCGGGGAGCCGTACTCGCGGACGGACTCCCGGCCGTCCTCCAGTTGCAGGAACATGCCCTCGATGATCAGCGAGCGGGCCTCGATCATGCCCCGGTAGTCCTCCACCGAGTACTCGTGGACCCGGAACCCGCGGTGCTGGTCGGCCTCCAGCAGGCCCTGCGCGGAGAGGTCCACCAGCGCCTCGCGGACCGGGGTCGCCGAGACGCCGTACTGCTCGGCGATCTCCTTGACCGTGAACTCCTGCCCGGGTTGCAGCCGCCCCGCCAGCACCTCGTCGCGGAGCGCGTCGGCGATCTGCTGCCGCAGGGTGCTGCGCGTCACGGCGCCGTTGCCGATGCTGCCGGGCATCTTCGGGGCGTCTCCCTCGGGGCGTACGGACGGAAAGGGGCGTGCTCGTCGATATGTACGAGCACGCCACCTTACGCGTTCGAAGATTTCAAGCCCCTCCACGCGTAGCCTGCGTCCGCTGTCCCCGCCCCGCGCCTACCCGGTGTACTCGTCGGCGACCGAAAGGGCCTGGTCAAGGGCGGCGAGGCCCTCCTTCAGCTCGGATTCCGAGGCATTGAGCGGGGGCACGAAATGCGTCCGGTTCATGTTCACGAAGGGCCACACGCCGGCCTGCTTGGCGGCCGCGCCGAAGGCCGCCATCGCCGCGTTCGCCTCACCGGCCGCGTTGTAGGGGACGAGCGGTTCCCGGGTGTCGCGGTCCTTGACCAGCTCCAGGGCCCAGAACATGCCCACACCCCGCACGTCGCCGACGCTGGGGTGCCGCTCGGCGAGCGCCCGCAGGCCCGGCTCGACGACGGACGCGCCCAGGGTCCGCGCGTTCTCCACGATCCCCTCCTGCGCCATCACGTTGATGGTGGCGACGGCGGCGGCGCAGGCCAGCGGGTGCCCGGAGTACGTCAGTCCGCCCGGGTACGGCCGCCGGGCGAAGGTCTCCGCGATCGCGCCGGAGATCGCGACCCCGCCGAGCGGCACATAGCCGCTGTTGACGCCCTTGGCGAAGGTCATCAGGTCGGGGACGACCCCGAAGAGGTCGGCGGCGAACCACTCACCGGTGCGTCCGAACCCGGCCATGACCTCGTCCAGGACGAGGACGATCCCGTACTTGTCGCAGATCTCGCGGACCCCGGCGAGGTAGCCCGGCGGCGGCACCATGATCCCGGCGGTGCCGGGGACGGTCTCCAGGATGATCGCGGCGACGGTGGCGGGCCCCTCGAAGGCGATCGTCGTCTCCAGGTGCTCCAGCGCCCGCGCGCACTCCTGCTCCTCGGTCTCGGCGTAGAAGCGGGAGCGGTAGAGGAAGGGCGCCCAGAAGTGCACCACTCCGGCGGAGGCGGTGTCGGAGGCCCAGCGGCGCGGGTCGCCGGTGACGTTGACCGCCTGCTGGGTGCCGCCGTGGTAGGAGCGGTAGGCGGAGAGGACCTTCGGGCGGCCGGTGTGCAGCCGGGCCATGCGCAGGGCGTGCTCCACGGCGTCCGCGCCGCCGTTGGTGAAGAAGATCTTGTCCAGGTCGCCGGGGGTGCGCTCGGCGATCAGCCGGGCGGCCTCGGAACGGGCCTCGACGGCGAAGGCGGGCGCGAAGGTGGTCATCCGCGCGGCCTGCTCCTGGATCGCGGCGACGACCTTCGGGTGCTGGTAGCCGATGTTGGCGAAGACGAGCCCGCTGGTGAGGTCGAGGTACCGCTTGCCGTCGTGGTCCCAGAAGTAGGACCCCTCCGCGCCGGCCACGGCGAGCGGGTCGATGAGCTCCTGTGCTGACCAGGAGTGGAAGACGTGCGCACGGTCCGCGGCCTTCACGGCGGCGCCCGCCCGGGGGTCGGTCTGAGGGGTCATGGCCCGTGAGCCTAGGAGGGGGGCGGGCGGCGGCGGTACCGGCGTTCTGTTCCGTCGGCGGGCGGATTCCACGACAGGTTGTCGGGCGTCGGGCCGGCATCGACGGGTTTGACAGCTTGCTGCCTAAATGACAGCCTGTTGTCATGGCCCTCAAGCCCGTTCATCTCGCCGTGTACGACACGCTCGCCGACTGGGAGACGGGGTTCGCCACCGCCTACCTCGCGCGGAACGGATATCCGGTGCGCACCGTCGGCGCGTCCGCCACCGAGCCGGTGGTCAGCATCGGGGGACTGCGCGTCCTGCCCGACCTCGCCCTGGACGCCGTACGGCCCGAGGACAGCAGCCTGCTGATCCTGCCGGGCGCCGACCTCTGGGACACCTCCGAGGACCTCGCGCCCTTCGCCCGCAAGGCGCGGGAGTTCCTCGCGGCCGGTACGCCCGTCGCCGCGATCTGCGGGGCCACCGCCGGACTCGCCCGCGAGGGCCTGCTCGACGACCGCGACCACACCAGCGCCGTCTCCTTCTACCTCGCCGCCACGGGCTACGGCGGCGGCGGACGGTACGTCGACGCCGACGCCGTGACCGACGGCGCCCTGATCACCGCCGGGCCCACCGAGCCCGTCGCCTTCGCCCGGGAGATCCTCGGCCTCCTCGGCGTGTACGAGGGGGAGGTGCTGGACGCCTGGTACCGGCTGTTCCACGACTCCGACCCGTCGGCCCACGCCGTGCTGGAGAAGGCGACGGCCGGCCGGTGAGCCGCCCGCGCCAGGACCTCCTCAGCCGCAGCGCCCTCGGGGTGTTCCGGCTGAACGGCCAGTTCCTCGCGGTCGCCGAGGAACTGGCCCGGCCCGCCGGGATCAGCGCCGCCTGGTGGCAGGTGATGGGGGCGGTGCAGCGGGAGCCGCTGCCGGTGTCCGGCATCGCCCGCGTCATGGGCATCACCCGGCAGAGTGTGCAGCGCATCGCCGATCTGCTGGTGCGCGACGGGCTGGCCGAGTACCGCCCCAACCCGGCCCACCGCCGGGCGAAGCTGCTCGCGCCCACCCCGGAGGGGCTCGCGGCGGTCGCCCGCATCGGCCCCGGGCACGCCGCCTTCGCCGACCGGCTGGCCGCGGCCTACGGGGAGGCGGAGCTGGCCGAGGCCGTGCGGGTACTGGAACGGCTGGCCGAGGTGCTGGACGAGCTGGAGCCCCCGGGCACCGCCCCCCTCGTTACGGAACCGTAGACATCGCGCCACACGCCTGCCCGAACGGCCGGTTTATTCTCGGCTCGATCAGACATGTGGGCGAGAGGTGGCGCTGCGATGGAGAAGTTGGGCCCGCAGGACCCGCAGCGCATCGGTGGCTACCGGCTGCTCGCGCGGCTGGGCGCGGGCGGCATGGGGCAGGTCTACCTGGCCCGTTCCGACCGCGGGCGGACCGTCGCGGTGAAGCTGGTCAAGCCGGAACTCGCCGCGCGCGAGGAGTTCCGGGCCCGGTTCCGGCAGGAGGTGCGCAACGCGCAGCGGGTCGGCGGCTTCTGGACCGCGCCGGTCCTCGACGCCGACACCGAGGCCGCCGTGCCCTGGGTCGCCACCGGCTATGTCGCCGGCCCCACCCTCCAGCAGGTCGTCGGCCACGACCACGGCCCGCTCCCGGAGCGCTCGGTGCGCATCCTCGCCGCCGGTCTCGCCCACGCGCTCACCAACATCCACGCCGCCGGGATCGTCCACCGCGACCTCAAGCCGTCCAACGTCATGGTCACCATCGAGGGCCCCCGCGTGATCGACTTCGGTGTCGCACGGGCCCTGGAGACCGTGACCGACAGCGGTCTCACCCGCACCGGCGCGGTCGTCGGCTCACCCGGCTTCATGGCCCCCGAACAGGTGCGCGGCGAGCCGATCACCCCCGCGAGCGACGTCTTCTGCCTCGGCTCCGTCCTCGCCTACGCGGCCACCGGCGTCCTCCCCTTCGGCGGCACCGAGGGCGGGGCCCACGCCCTGATGTTCCGCATCGCCGAGGAGGAACCCGACCTCTCCGGCGTCCCCGAGGGCATCGCCGACCTGGTCCGCGCCTGTCTGCGCAAGGACCCCGCCGCCCGTCCCTCCCTGCCCTGGATCCTGGAGCGCACCGGCACCGGGGACACCCTCGTCGACGGCCACTCCCGCGACCCCTGGCTGCCGAGCGCGCTGGTCGCCCAGCTCGGGCAGCACGCCGTACGGCTGCTGGAGACGGAGGACCCGGAGGGGACGCCGGAGCACGGCGGACGGCAGGGCCACACCGACGGGCCCGGGTCGCCCGGCGCCCTGCCGCGGACGCGGGCCGCGGGCGCCGGCACCCCGGCGCCCCCCGCCCCGGCCGCCGTACCGCACCCGGCGTACGGCCACACCCAGCGGCACCCGCAGGCCGGTCCCGGCCCCACCGGGCCGGCGCCGTACAACCCGTACACCGGGCAGGAGACGGGGTACGGGAGCGCCGGATACGAGGGCTACGGGGACACGGGGTACGGGGGCGCGGGCTACGGGAACACGGCGTACGGGAACACCGCGTACGGCGCTTCGCCGTACGGTGGCGCGGCGCCCGGGGGTGCGGCGGCCGGGGGCGCGACCCCGCCACCCTCCTCCTACGAGCCCTACGGCCCCGCCCACGGCCCCGGCCACGACCCCGCCTACGACGACGAGGCGGAGCCGTCGCGGCGCAGTGGCCGGACGACCGTGCTGCTGGTGGCGGTCGCGGTGGTCGTCGCGCTCGCCGCCGGCGGGTCGGTGTACGGGCTGCTGGGCGGTGACGACTCCTCGGACGGGAAGGCCGGCCCGGCACCGAGCCGTAGGGCGGCCACCGGGCCGGCCGACGCCACCCCCTCCGCGAGCGCGTCCTCGTCCTCCCCCTCCCCGTCCGCCTCCGCGACGGACGGCGGAGCGGTCCCGGCCGGCTACCTCGGCACCTGGACCACCACGATCGAGAACGAGACCGGCAAGAACACCCGCCGGCTCGTCATCAAGCAGGGCGCGGTGGGAGACGCCGTGCTCTCGCTCGTCGCCGACGGGGACGCGTACCACTGCGAGTTCACCGCCGAGCTGACCGAACGCCCCTCCGCGAAGGGCCCGTTGGAGATCGGACCGTCCACCGTCACATCGGGGAAGCCGCGTTCCTCCTGCACCGCGGGTGCCCCCACGGAGGTCACCCTGCTCGCCGACGGAAAGCTGCAACGCGTCAACGCCGACACCGGGGAGAAACTGACGTACACCCGCCGGTGAACGTCCGGCGAACGTCCCCCGCACCTCCCGACAGTCGTACGGTGAACTGACGTACGACTGTCGGGAGGTGCGGGGGCCCCACAGTGGAATGGCTGAACGCGGAGAACGTCGTCGCCATCGGCACGGCGGTGCTCGGAATCCGGTCGGGCCGCGCCAACCGCCGCCTCGGCCTGTTCGACGAGACCCCGAACATGGCCGACGCCACCCTGGTCCTGCTCCGCATCGAGAACGACGGCTCGCAGGGCGTCGCCCGCGACGACTACACCGGGCCCGAACGCCACGGCCTCACCGCCGTCTTCACCGGCCGCACCATCCGCGGGGTGTCGGTCACCCAGCCGACCGACACCGACCACCTCATGGACCACTTCACCGCGGACCGGGGCTTCGGCTACGACGGCAACACCCTGCGCATCCCGCGTGTCCCGCTCAACCGCGGCGACCACTTCAAGCTGCTCGTGCTCACGCTGTCCGTGGTGACCCTGGCGACGATCGTCGTCGTCCGCGACGACAGCCCGCCCCCGATCGGCTGCGAGCGCGGCACGCTCACCGTGACCGGCTCGACCGCGTTCGCCCCGTGGTCCGGGAGGTGGCCCGCGCCTGCGCGCAGGACTGCGAGGGCGCCGGGGCGGCGAAGGGCTCGCCGCCGCTGATCGCCCTCTCCGACGGCCCCAAACCGGCCGGCCTGGAGGAGCCGCGCGAGAACCGGGTCGCCGTGTCGGTCTTCGCCCTCGTCGTCAACGACGACATCCGGCTGAAGAACCTCTCCACGACCGCCGTACGCCGCCTCTACCGGGGCCGGATCACCAACTGGTCGCAACTCGGCGGCCCCGACCTCCCGGTCGTCCTCGTCAGCCGGGACGCCAACTCCGGGACCCGGCAGGTGTTCCAGCGACGGGTGCTGGGGCGGGGCGAGATCGAGTACGCCTACACCTACGGCCGCCCCCCGGCCGACTCCCGCGCCTCCGGCTTCCTCACCTGTCTGACCCGGGGGAACGGCCAGGACGTCATCCGCACCCACGGCCACCTGCCGTGCTGGTCCCCCGAAGGCCTGCGGCTGTGTGCCGGTACGCCTGGGCGGCGCTAGGCCGCGGGCCAATACAGCCAGGGCACGCTCACCGCGGCTCGGGCGGGCGCTGCCGCGGCATGTTCGGCCGGGAACCGGCACCGGGAGGCAGGGGAAAGCGCGGCGGCCCCGCTTCCTGCCGCCCCCCGGACACCACCGCCGACTGGATCCCCAGCGGCGCGGACCCGGTGCGGAACTCCACCATCCAGTCCGCCGTCTCCGCCCGCACCAGCTCCATCACGTCCTCCGAGAAGCGCCGCAGCACCGCCAGACACCGCTCCGCGGCCTCGCTCGCCGTCCCCTCCGCCGGTCCCAACACCTCCCGCACACTCTCGCTCGCCCAGTCGAACTGGAGCAGCTGAAGCCGCCGCTGCACCGCCTGCGCCGTCGCCACATCCCTTATCCACCCGGACGTCACCCCGAAGAACCGGTCCACCGCCACACAGGACACCGCGAGCAACAGGGCCAGATAGCCCCATGGCGCCACGCCGCCGATCACCCCGGTGAGATCGAGCAGCGGCAGCCCCGCCCCGGCGACCGCCCCCGTCGCCGCCCCGCCGCGCAGCACCCGCGCCCCGCGCCGTTTCCACACCCGGTCCGAGAGGTACCAGGTCGTTGTCTGGAGCGCCCCCCGCTCCACCCACCGGTACAGCTCCTCCAGCCGCTCCGCCGGCTCGCCCCAGTCCCCGAGCGGAAACGCCCGACCGGTCAGATCGCCCGGCCGCAGCCCGGCCGCACCCTCGCCCCACCCGTCCTGAGGCGGACCCTCGGGCTGCATCTCCGGCTGACCCACGGCACTCCCTTATGACTCAGTGACTCCGCGTAACGTCTGATGCTGATGTGCCGGGACCCTTCCTACCTCCCAATGGGTGGCGAAGGCGACGCTTTCCTCGCTTTTCCGCCCGGAAGTGGGTCTTGATCAGGTATAGGACGCTACCGAGACTCACTCGAAAGAGTGGCGGGGCGATGCGCTCATCGAGCACGTAGGCTCGTGCCAGACAGGAAAACGCAGACAGGAGCTGATCGTGATTCCCGGTGGTGGCCAGCCGAATATGCAGCAGCTGCTCCAGCAGGCCCAGAAGATGCAGCAGGACCTGGCCCGCGCCCAGGAGGAGCTCGCGAACACCGAGGTCGACGGGCAGGCGGGCGGCGGTCTGGTCAAGGCGACGGTGACCGGTTCGGGCGAGCTGCGCGCTCTGAAGATCGCCCCCGAGGCCGCCGACCCCGAGGACACCGAGACCCTCGCCGACCTGATCGTCGCGGCCGTGCAGGCGGCCAACCAGAACGCCCAGACGCTCCAGCAGCAGAAGCTCGGCCCGCTGGCCCAGGGCCTCGGCGGCGGCAGCGGCATTCCCGGCCTGCCCTTCTAAGACGGGCCCCGGCCAACTACCGTACGTACTGCAAGGAACCCAGGAAGGACGGCAGTCCGTTGTACGAAGGCGTGGTCCAGGACCTCATCGACGAGCTGGGGCGGCTGCCCGGCGTCGGTCCCAAGAGCGCGCAGCGGATCGCCTTCCACATCCTCCAGGCGGAACCGACGGACGTACGGCGCCTCGCGCAGGCCCTGATGGAGGTCAAGGCGAAGGTCCGCTTCTGCGCGACCTGCGGGAACGTGGCGCAGGAGGAGCTGTGCGGCATCTGCCGCGACACCCGCCGCGACGCGTCCGTCATCTGTGTCGTGGAGGAACCCAAGGACGTCGTGGCGATCGAGCGGACCCGTGAGTTCCGCGGCCGCTACCACGTCCTGGGCGGAGCGATCAGCCCGATCGAGGGCGTCGGCCCCGACGACCTGCGCATCAGGGAGCTGCTGGCCCGTCTCGCGGACGGCGCGGTCACGGAGCTGATCCTCGCGACCGACCCCAACCTCGAGGGCGAGGCGACGGCCACGTACCTCGCCCGCATGATCAAGCCCATGGGCCTGAAGGTCACCCGCCTGGCCAGCGGCCTCCCGGTGGGTGGCGACCTGGAATACGCGGACGAGGTCACCCTCGGCCGCGCCTTCGAGGGGAGACGACTCCTAGATGTCTGACGCCACGCTGCACGCGACCGACCAGAACCCGGACGACTTCGCGGTCCAGATCGCGGACCAGGTGGAGAGCTTCCTGGTGGCCGTCACGGAGGTGGCCAAGGGCGACGAGCCGGGCTCAGCCGTCCCCTTCCTCCTCCTGGAGGTCTCCCAGCTCCTCCTCGCGGGCGGCCGCCTCGGCGCCCACGAGGACATCGTCCCCGACGAGCGCTACGAGCCCGACACGGGCCCCGACGTGGACGTGGACGGACTGCGCGAGAACCTCGCCCGGCTGCTCGACCCGATCGACGTGTACTCCGAGGTCTTCGACCCCTACGAGCCCCGCAAGGCGCCCGTCCCGGCCCGGATCTCCGACGACCTCGCCGATGTCATCACCGACCTGCGCCACGGCATGGCCCACTACCGGGCCGGCCGCACCACCGAGGCCCTGTGGTGGTGGCAGTTCTCCTACTTCTCCAACTGGGGCTCCACCGCCTCCGCCACGCTGCGCGCGCTGCACTCCGTCCTGGCCCACATCCGCCTGGACCAGCCGCTCGAAGAGCTGGACGGCCTGGACACCGACCAGGGGATGGGCGACGACACCCTGGAGTTCGAGGCGGGCAAGGTGATGGAGGTCGAGATCGGCGACCAGCTGGGCCGCGTCAGGTAGCGTCCGCCGCCGCCCGCATCACCAGCCCGGGAACTCCGGGGAGAGCGGTCCGTACGGCTTCCCTGACCGCGTCGAGGTCGACGCCGAGGCGTTCGAGACGGGGGATCAGGTCGGTGACCGGGCCGGGGTGGGCCTGCGTGATGCGGAGGTAGTACCGGATCGGGCTGTCAGGGCCGACGCCGGCGCCTCGTTCCGGATCCAGCTGCCGCAGCAGACAGAGCTCCACATCGATGGCATCGAGGGCGGCGGTGTCGTCGCCACGGATCTCGAAGCCCAGGGACCGTATCTGCCGTGCGGCTTCCGGCCATTCCATCTCCAGGCCGACCGCGGCCCTCACGAGGCGGTGCAGCGGCAGTGAGTCCTCGAACTCGCGCCGACCCGCCCGACTTGGCGCGCACCGTTCAAGGAGCAGGTGATGAACGGAGTCCAGTGTTTCCGGGGACACCTCGCCCTTGACCGGCACCCCGTACTGCCTCATGCGACGGAGGACGGCACCGCGAGGCATGTCGAGCCGACGGGACACCTCCATCACAGCACTGAGGTGCCGCAGGCCGCCGCGCCACATCCGAGAGAGAAGAATCTCGTCGCTCGCAGTGGCCTCGGCCGGGAGGCGGGCGTCGGGTGGCAGCAAGCCGTACGCGCGCAGTCGGTCCGCCACGGCAGCGGGCGGCAGCCCGGTTCCCAGGGCCGCTTGCGCCAAGTGAAGCGGGGAGACCCGGCTGTTCGCCTTGAGCCACCAGAGGTCTTCCCCACGGAGGGCCGCCAGCACCCTCACGTCCGTGTCCTCCACGCACTCGGGCAGTGGGGCAGGCGGAGTGAGACCGAGCGAGCTGACCAGAAGCGCCGTATCGGCCAGGGACTCGCCTCGCCGAAGCGCGGCGTGAACCAGCAGGCCCGGCGGGACGATCTCCTCACCGCACAGCCTTTTCCAGTCGTTCCGCCCCCAGCCCCATTCCTGGCTCTTCTCGAGGACGTCGTCGGTGAGCTGGTCGAGAACGGGATGGGCCGCGATCCGGAACCCGTGAGCGCGCAGTTCCCGCGCGACCTCCGGCACCGGCCGGTCCCATTCGGCGGCGACCGTGAACACATGCTGGACCGTCACCGGCTGAGCGGGGGAGAGGAGTCCCAGGGAGGCCGGACCGTGGCTGAGGAGACGCAGTGTGTCGGCCGGGGGAGTGTCCGTCGTCGGCGCGTCCAGGACGGTGAGACCGAACCTCCGCAGCCACGTCGTGGCCGTCTCGATGGCGATGCCGAGCCGGAGATGTGCCTTGACCAGATGTCCCGGCGGCACTGTCTCGTCGGGTGTGAGCCATGAGCCCGTACCGTTCAGGTCGTCACTGAGCAGGCGTAGTACCTCTTCGTCGGCGTCGTCCACCGACGGATGGAGGGCCGGGGTGACGAAACCGAAGATTTCCAGGCGTTGTGCCGCCTCCTTGACGCTGATGCCGAACTCCAAGCGGGCGCGCAAGAGATGTCCCGGCGGCACGACGTCCCTGAGCGGGCTCAGCAGCGTGAGATTGATGTCGTCGATGACGGGCTCGCCCTCCGGGACCGGCGGAGTCGGCAGCCCCAGCTCGGTCATGCGGCGGACGACCGATCCGTAGGAGCTGCCGCACGTCTCGGCGAGCGACAGGGCGTACCCCGGCGTCGCCCGGGAGGAGCGGATCCGGACATCGGAAGGGAGTGCGGGCAGAACGTGCTCTACCTCGTTCAGCTCGGGCACCAGCTCGGCCAGTGCGGTGAGCATGGGGTGAGCCGGGTGGGCGAGCAGCCGCCACAGCCGGGTGACATCGTCGGCCGGGTTCCCCATCGCGTCCGGGATCTCGGAACCCCCGAGATCCCTCCCGCCCAGAATGTGCACGTCATGCGGAAAGTACCCCGCGACCGCCATCTCGGACGCGGTTCCCCCCAGATCCATCACGCACCCCGCCGCCCCGCCCGCCTCCGTCACGAGGTCGGCCAGCCGGGGACTGTGGTCCGCGACGGCGGACAGCCACTCGTGGGTCAGCAGCGACGGCTGCGGCGTCAGCAGGGCCGGCAGCGCCGCCTTGATCAGCCGCTCCACGTCCGCCCCGACGTCGTCCAGGATCTCCGTCCGGTCGACCGACAGCCGCCGTGGCCGTGTCGCGCCCGCCAGGTTCACCACGGCGCCCCGCAACCGGCCTGCGCCCTGCCCGTCGCTCAGGATTCCCTTGCGTACGCGCGTCTCCGTGTGGATCCCGTCGACCAGCACCCCGCCGCCGTGCTCGCACCACACCACCTGCCCGTCCACCCCCTGGGGGCCGGAGGACCAGGACGCGGTACGGCCGTGGGCCTCGTAGCCGTCGCGGTTGCTGGTCAGGTCCTCGCGCGGGCGCAGCACCCCCGGCTTCCACTCCACCGACCGTGAGCCGTGCACGGCCGTCGTGGTGAACTCGGCGATGCCCAGCAGCCTGCGCAACTCCCGTACGCAGGACGGGGCCCTGTCCCCGTCGCGCAGGTACAGCCGGACCGTCGTGCCGATCGTCCCCGACGCGTCGGTGGGCCGTACCCGGAAGTAGTGGCCGGGGCCCGTGATGAGCACCGTCAGTTCGTGCAGACGGCCGTCCCGGCGATCCATGTGGCACGTCGTCACCCGGACCTCGTCCGCCAGCATGAAGTAGCTCAGCACGCCGATCCCGAAGCGGCTGTTGGGGTGCATGGTCACCCCGAGCCGCTGCCACTCCTGCCGTTCCTCCCGGTACCGGGGGAGGTCGGTGAAGCGCACGCCCGCCTGGGCGAAGACCTCGGAGAGGGTGTGCTCGTCCATGCCGACGCCGTTGTCCCGGCATTCGAGGTAGTGGCGGCCTTCCGCCTCGTCGTAGCCCTGCCGGAACTCGATCTTCCCCCGGTACCCGCTGAACTCGTCGGCGGCGAGGGAGCGCGCCCTGCGGTAGCGGCAGGCGTCCAGGGCGTTCTGGTACAGCTCCCGGATGGCGAGGGAACGGTCGCGGTAGAGGTTCTCGCCCATGAGGAGTTCCTGGACCCGCTCCTCGTCCAGCCGGAAGCGCACCAGTCTGTCCACCCGGACCCGCTCGCCCCGGCCGTCCACCTCGTGCACGCCCTCGGCGTGGGTGTGGAGCGGGAGCGCGGCGAGTTCGGGGGCGCCCGATCCCCGGACCGCCCGCAGCAGCGACTCCAGCCGCTGGGTGTGCTCGCTCAGGGCCGCCACCACGGCCGGGTGGTCGCACGTGGCCTTCAGCCCGAGGTCGTCCTGTCCGAACAGCCATGTGGCGCTGTCGACCGTGGCCCGCAGCCTTGCGGTGTCCAGCGCCTCCGGGATGCCCACGTGCCGCACGATCACCGAGGACAGGTCCGTGACCTCCACGGCCATCGCGTGGGCCACGGCGAACAGCGGACCGACGAGACGTTCCCGGACCGACTGGAAGTCCCGCCCGTGGAAGTCGAGGGGGAAGGGCTGCGAGGGGAGGTGTCCGGCGCGGGCCGGGTCGAAGAGGTCCGAGGGGCGCGCCGACGGGCAGGACAACAGCCGTGACAACAGCTCCGGTTCGAGGAGGACCGCCGCCGTGTCGAGGTCCGCCGGCCGCGCGGGCGGGCGGCCCGGCCGGGTCCTCGCCCACTGGTGGAACAGCCACCAGCCGATCTCCGGGCGGCCGTCCGGGCGGTCCTCCAGGGCGCCCAACTCGGCTCGGCGGACGAGGCGTTCCTGCGATCCGAGGGCCAGTTCATAGGCCCGCCGGTCCGCGTCCGGCGCACTGCGGTGGTGCAGGTCCGTGGGGTCCACCCGGGCCAGTTCGGCGGCGGTGGCCGACCGGTGGGCCTGGTGGAGGAAGGGCAGCAGTGCGATCAGCGCCGCCTCGGCGGGGGAGAGGAAACCCTCACGGCCGTTCCACAGCTGGTGGATCAGGAGGTTGGTCCGGGTGGCCGTCCGGGAGGCGAGCCGTTCGTCGTGCCAGGGGTCGTCCCGCAGCGCTGACCGGCGGCTCTCGGCGTACGACGCGGCCAGCCGGTCGGCCAGCTCCCGTGCCTCGTCCTGAAGGTCCTTGCTGCGTTCCACGGCCTCCGGGCTGATCAATTCCCACACCCGGGACCTGGTCACCAGGGTCCGCCACTCCGCCATCGCTCCCGTGCCCCCTCGTCCCCGAAACGACCACCCAAGCTACCCGTCCCCTCGTGGTGGAGCGGGCCACACCACCCGTCCCGTCCTGTGGTCCCTCGTCCTGTTCGGCCTCGCCGTCGTCGGCCGCTGGGAATTGGGTGCGTCCTGGACGTCCCCTGTACGACCGCTGCACGGGCCCTAACCGGTCGGACGCGAGTCTTGAGTCATCCCAACAGGCTCCATCCGCACAGGAGTTGCGATGACCCGCAAGACCCGCATACGCGCCGCACTCGTCACCGCCACCGCCCTCGTCACCGCCGCCACGGTGACGGCGGGTGTCAGTGCGGCCGGCCCCGAGAAGGCCCACACGACCCACAAGCCCAGCAAGAAGCAGATCGCCGCCCTCTTCGACGGCTGGAACGCCGCGCTGCGGACGGGCGACCCCGAGAAGGTCGCGAACCGCTACGCGAAGGACGCGGTCCTGCTGCCCACCCTCTCCAACAAGGTCCGCACGGACCGGGCCGGCATCGTCGACTACATGGAGCACTTCCTCCGGAACAAGCCGGTCGGCAAGAAGGTCGAGACCCACATCAACGTCCTCGACGGCAACTCCGCCCTCGACTCCGGTGTCTACGAGTTCACGCTCACGGACCCGGCCACCGGCAAGAAGCGTGCTGTGGAGGCCCGTTACACCTACGAGTACGAGAAGCGCGGCGGCAAGTGGCTCATCGTGAACCACCACTCGTCCGCGATGCCGGAGGGCTGATCATCCCCCGCGCTGTGCCGCCCGGAGCGTGATCCGGACGCACAGCCCGCCCCCGGGCGCGTCCGTCAGGGCCACCGTCCCGCCGTCGTCGGTCACCAGTTGCCTGACGACGGCGAGGCCGAGGCCGGAGCCGGAGCGCCCGGTCAGGCCCTGACCGCGCCAGAAGCGGTCGAAGGCGCGGGACTTCTCCGCGTCCGACATGCCGGGTCCGCCGTCCGCGACGGAGAGGACCACCTCCCGCGCGCCGGAGCCCGTCTCCAGCCGTACGGTGATCGTCCCGCCGTCCGGCGAGACCTCCAGCGCGTTGGAGAGGACGTTGTCCAGCACCTGGTCCAGGTGACCGGGGCTGGCCAGCACAGACGGCCGGCCGTCGACGCCACTCCCCTTGAGCGCGATGGTGACTCCGCGCTCGTCGGCGGCCGGTCTCCACACCGTGAGGCGCTCGTCCACGATGTCCCTCAGCGGCAGCGGCTCCGCCACCGTGACCTTCGCCTCGGCCCGCGCCAGGACCAGCAGGCCGTTCACCAGCCGGCTCATCCGGACGACCTCGGCGGTCGCCTGCTCCACGTCCTCCCGGACGAACTCGTCGTCCACGCCGTCCGCGATGTTGTCCAGCGACAGCCGCAACGCCGTGAGCGGGGTGCGGAGTTGGTGGGAGGCGTCCGCGACGAAGATGCGCTGTGAGGCGACCAGCGTGTCCAGGCGTTCGGCACCCTGGTTGAGGGTGCGGGCGAGGGTCTGGGTCTCGGGCGGGCCCGTCACCGGGGAGCGCGCGGTCAGATCGCCGTCGCTGAACTTGCTGGCCATGGAGTTGAGTTCACGCAGGGGCGCGGTGATCCGGCGGGCGGCGTACGCGCCGATCGCGGCCGCCGCCGCCAGGACGAACACCGCGAGCCCGGCGCGGAAGCCCCAGATCGACCACAGGCGCCGGGTCATGTCCGACGTCGAGTAGACGATCCGTACGGCCGCCGCGCCGCCCTCGGCGGGGACGGTCACTTTGAGCTGCCCGCCCCAGATGAAGTCGGAGCCCCAGTCGGTGGTCGGCTCGTTCTTCTCCACGGCCCTGGCCAGCGCCGCGTCCTCGGCGGGTCGGGGCAGATCGGGGGCGCAGCTGCCGGTGGGGGTGACCTGGACCTCGCCGGGCGTCTCCTGGCGGTACGCCCTGGCCACCTCGGTCAGCGCCTCGCAGGAGATGGTGTCGCCGGCTCCGAGCAGCAGGGCCATGGTGGCGGCCTCACGCTGCACCGACAGCTCGGTGTCGTCGCGGAGCTGCTTGGTGAGCGTGAAGGCGACCGGCACCGTGAACAGCAGGATGGCGACCGCGACGAGCAGGATGTAGCTGCGGATGAGCTGCCGGTTCACGTGACCTCGGCGCCCTTGCCGTCCGTGCCGCCTCTGCCGTCCGTGCCGTCCCCGGACTCCTTGGCGATCTCCAGCCGGAAGCCGACCCCGCGCACCGCCTCCACGGTGACGACACCCGCGAGCTTGCGCCGCAGCGCCGCCACATGCACGTCGAGGGTCTTGGTCGGGCCGAACCAGTTCGCGTCCCAGACCGCTTCCATGATCTGCTCGCGGGACATCAGCGCGCCCGGCTCCTCGGTGAGGAAGGCCAGCAGGTCGTACTCCTTGGGCGCGAGGGCGACCTCCGCCCCGTCCACGTGCACCCGGGCCGCCTTGCGGTCGATCGTCAGCCGTGCGCCGTACCGGTCGGGACCGCTCTCGGCGGCCGTACGGGGCTGCGCGCGCCGCATCACGGCCCGTATCCGCGCGATGACCTCGCGGACCCCGAAGGGCTTGGAGACGTAGTCGTCCGCGCCCAGCTCCAGTCCGACCACCCGGTCCGTCTCGTCGCTGCGCGCGCTGATCACGATGATCGGCACGTTCCCGCGCTCGCGCAGCGCCTTGCACACGTCGAGGCCGTCGGTGTCGGGCAGCCCCAGGTCCAGCAGGACGACGTCGTAGGGGTCGCGGTGGGCCAGGGCGGCGGCGCCCGTGGTGACCCAGTCGACCTCGAAGCCGTAGCGCCTCAGGCCGCGCCGCAGCGACTCGGCGACCGGCTCGTCGTCTTCCACCAGGAGTACCTGCACAGCCGCACGATAGTGCGAAGGACTTCTTGAAACTTAATTCACAGCTATCACTTGCGTTTCAGTGGGAAGGGAAGTCTGCGAACGGGCATCCGGTGCAGCGCGATCACATCTCACGATGCGGTACTCGGGGGGTGGATTTCGGGTGCTCGTTAGACTGAGCCGACCGCAGTACAAGGGCGTATGTGCGGAAAGAAGACAAACTGAGCGAGGAGCGCACGTGGGCCTTGTCGTGCAGAAGTACGGAGGCTCCTCCGTAGCCGATGCCGAGGGCATCAAGCGCGTCGCCAAGCGGATCGTGGAAGCGAAGAAGAACGGCCACCAGGTGGTCGTCGTCGTTTCCGCGATGGGCGACACGACGGACGAGCTGATCGATCTCGCCGAGCAGGTGTCACCGATGCCTGCCGGGCGTGAGTTCGACATGCTGCTGACCGCCGGGGAGCGGATCTCCATGGCCCTGCTGGCGATGGCGATCAAAAACCTGGGCCACGAGGCCCAGAGCTTCACCGGCAGCCAGGCAGGCGTCATCACCGACTCGGTCCACAACAAAGCCCGGATCATCGATGTCACGCCGGGCCGCATCCGGGAGTCCCTCGACAAGGGCAACATCGCCATCGTCGCCGGGTTCCAGGGTGTCAGCCAGGACAAGAAGGACATCACGACCCTGGGTCGCGGCGGCTCCGACACGACCGCCGTCGCCCTCGCCGCCGCGCTCGACGCCGAGGTCTGCGAGATCTACACCGACGTCGACGGTGTCTTCACCGCCGACCCGCGGGTGGTGAAGAAGGCCCGGAAGATCGACTGGATCGCCTTCGAGGACATGCTGGAGCTCGCGGCCTCCGGCTCCAAGGTGCTGCTCCACCGCTGTGTGGAGTACGCCCGCCGTTACAACATCCCGATCCATGTGCGGTCCAGCTTCAGCGGACTTCAGGGCACCTGGGTCAGCAGTGAGCCGATTGGGGACCGCAAGGTGGAGCAGGCCATCATCTCCGGTGTCGCGCACGACACCTCCGAGGCCAAGATCACGGTCGTCGGCGTGCCGGACAAGCCGGGCGAGGCCGCCGCGATCTTCCGGACGATCTCGAACGCCGAGATCAACATCGACATGATCGTGCAGAACGTGTCCGCCGCCTCCACCGGGCTGACCGACATCTCCTTCACGCTCCCCAAGGCGGAGGGCCGCAAGGCCATCGACGCCCTGGAGCGCAACAAGGAGGGCATCGGCTTCGACTCGCTGCGCTACGACGACCAGATCGGCAAGATCTCGCTGGTCGGCGCGGGGATGAAGACCAACCCCGGCGTCACCGCCGACTTCTTCACCGCCCTGTCCGACGCGGGGGTGAACATCGAGCTGATCTCGACCTCCGAGATCCGGATCTCGGTCGTCACCCGCGCCGACGACGTCAACGAGGCCGTGCGCGCCGTGCACACCGCCTTCGGGCTGGACTCCGACAGCGACGAGGCCGTCGTCTACGGAGGCACCGGGCGCTGATGCCCCCCATCAGCCGGCCGACGCTCGCGGTCGTGGGGGCGACCGGAGCCGTCGGCACCGTCCTGCTCCAGATCCTGTCCCAGCGGGCGGACATCTGGGGCGAGATCCGTCTCGTCGCCTCACCGCGCTCGGCCGGCCGCAAGCTGGCCGTGCGCGGTGAGCAGGTCGAGGTCACGGCCCTGTCGGAGGAGGCCTTCGACGGGGTCGACCTCGCCCTGTTCGACGTCCCGGACGAGGTCGCCGCGCAGTGGGTGCCGGTCGCCGCCGCCCGGGGCGTGGTCGTCGTGGACAACTCCGGCGCCTTCCGGATGGACCCGGACGTGCCCCTGGTCGTGCCCGAGGTCAATCCGCACGCCGTGCGCGTCCGGCCGCGCGGGATCGTCGCCAACCCCAACTGCACCACCCTGTCGATGATCGTCGCCCTGGGCGCGCTGCACGCCGCGTACGGGCTGCGCGAGCTGGTGGTCTCCTCGTACCAGGCGGTCAGCGGGGCCGGGCGGGCCGGGGTGGAGACGCTCCGGCGGCAGATCGCGCTGGTCGCCGGGACCGAGCTGGGGACCAGCCCCGGGGACGTGCGGCGGGCCGTCGGCGAGGACACCGGGCCGTTCCCGGAGCCGGTCGCGCTGAACGTCGTACCGTGGGCCGGGACGCCGCGCGAGGACGGCTGGTCGTCGGAGGAGATGAAGGTGCGGGACGAGTCCCGCAAGATCCTCGGACTGCCGAAGCTGCCGGTGGCCGTGACCTGTGTCCGGGTGCCCGTCGTCACCACCCACTCCCTCACCGTGCACGCCCGTTTCGAGGACACGGTCACCGTGGACGGCGCCCGCGAGATCATCGCCACCGCGCCCGGGGTCGTCCTGTTCGACAACCCGGAGGCGGGGGAGTACCCCACGCCCGCCGACGTCGTCGGCACCGACCCGACCTGGGTGGGCCGGGTCCGGCGGGCCCTGGACGACCCGACCGCCCTGGAGCTGTTCGTCTGCGGGGACAATCTGCGCAAAGGTGCCGCCCTGAACGCCGCGCAGATCGCCGAGCTGGTGGCGGCCGAGCGCAACTGACCGGCGAGTCAGGAACGGTCCGGCAAAAGCCCTGGCCAGGGGCCATGGCAAAGTGTGAGCCGGTCGACGGCTCAGATACTTGTGTCGGACAGCGTTGTCGTCTGAAGATTGCCGAAGACTTCCTCCCCGTTCTGTGCAACCGCGCGCAGGGCGGGGAGCGTCTTTGCGGTCCCGGCGTGGGGACGCCGTGATCCGGGCGTGGGGATGCCCGTTCATATGGGATACAAGGGAAGAGCGGGACACATGAGACGGGTAGGCGTGGCCTCGTCCGACAGAAAAGTGACGCCCGGCACGTACAACCCCCGCGGGGGGACGTGTGTCCAACTGGCGTGGCAGAGGTACTCGAACTCCCCCTGGCTCGTGCCGTCCTCCGACCCCGGTTCGCCGGGGCGCCCGGCGGCCTGCCGGTGATCGCGCCCATGCCCGCGGCGCGGCCCACCCGCATCCCCAGCCAGCGTGACGGCGCCGAGCAGCCCGCCTCCGCCGACGGCGCGGTGGCCGTCGGTACCACCGTCGACCACCTCACCGAGACCTACCGGGCCCACTACCGCTCGCTGCTCGGTCTCGCCGCCCTCCTCCTCGACGACACCGCCTCCTGCGAGGACGTCGTCCAGGAGGCCTTCATCCGGGTCCACTCCGCCCGCAAACGCGTCCGCGACCCGGAGAAGACCCTCGCCTATCTCCGCCAGACGGTCGTCAACCTCTCCCGCTCCGCCCTGCGCCGCCGCATCCTCGGGCTGAAGCTGCTGTCCAAGCCGATGCCGGACATGGCCAGCGCGGAGGAGGGTGCCTACGACCAGCTGGAGCGCGACTCCCTCATCAAGGCCATGAAGGGCCTCCAGCGCCGCCAGCGCGAGGTCCTCGTCCTGCGCTACTTCGCCGACATGACCGAGGCCCAGGTCGCCGAGACCCTCGGCATCTCCCTCGGATCGGTCAAGGCGTACGGCTCCCGCGGCATAGCGGCCCTGCGCATCGCGATGGAGGCGGCGGCGTGAACGACGGGGCCGAGGGCCGCGACGCGCACGAGCGCCACGAGCCGTACGCATGGCACGAGCCGACGCGGCCGGAGACAGACGATCCGAAGCACTCGCACGCTGGGAACGAAACCGTGAACCACCACCTCGACGACCAGGGTCCCGACGGGCTCGACTCGGACGAGCTGGCACTGCGCCGGATGCTGCACCAGGCCGTCCGGGAGATGGAACCGCGCGACGGCACGCTGAACCACCTGCGCCGTGCCGTTCCCGCCCGCCGGGCCCGCAAGCGGCAGGCCGCCGTCGGCATGGCCGCCGCGGCACTCTTTGTCGGCACCGCCGTCCCCGCCGTGCTGCACGTCTCCGCCGCCTCGGGCTCCGACGCCAACCCCGCCATCGCCGGCCAGGCCTCCCAGGCCCAGGGCGGCACCAGCCAGGGCAAGGGCCCCGACGGGACCACCGGCGGCAAGGTCGGCGACTCCTCGGGCAAGACCGACGAGCAGGGCAAGGGCGGCAGCACCGGGGGCGGCGAGAGCAAGGGCACGGGCAGCACCGGCGCCTCCAGCGGCAGCGAGTCCGCCACCACCACGGCCCAGGCCGCCCCCGCCTGCACCGCCTCCCAGCTCGGCTCCGCCACCGCGAACGTCGCGGGCGCCGACTCCGCCGGGATCGTCTACGGCACCTTCCGCGTCGCCAACGTCTCCGCCACGGCGTGTACCGTCGCCGGCGCCGTCACCCTCACCTCGACCGCCCAGGGCGCGGCCGACCCCACGAAGATCACCGTGGTGCGGCACGCCTCCGGCGACGCGGCGGCCGGCCTGCCCGACCCCTCCCTCTACGTCACCGGTTACGCCCTCGCGCCGGGGTCCGCGTACGAGGTGAAGTTCGCCTGGCAGCCGACCGAGACCTGTCCCACCACGAGCGGCACCGGCGGCAGCACCGGGGGCGAGTCCTCGCCCTCCCCGACGCCGTCCGAGCAGGCCGGCACCACCGGGGACACCTCCGCGGGCACCACCACCCAACTGCTCACCGAGGGCGGCACGGCCGACGGCAGTGTGGTCGTGACCTACACCGCGGACGACGGGTCCACGACGGTCTCGGCGACCGTGCCGAACGCCTGTGCGGGCACGATCTACCGGACGGGCGTGCTGGCGCCCTCCTGAGCCGGCACCGGATCGGACCCCTCGGGAGCGATCCCGAGGGCCGCGTCCCGCGCGAACTCCACCTCACGGCGCAGCAGCCGGAACCACATGAACACCACGAACCCGGCGAAGACGAACCACTCGCCGGTGTAGCCCAGGTTCTGGAACGCCTTCAGGTCCAGCCCGGTGTTCGGGGCCGCGCCCGCCGGCACCGTCCTCATCCCGCCGTCGGCGGTGTCCAGGGTGACCCAGGCGTCGTAGACGTCGTACGGGACCAGGTTGACCAGGGACGCCGCGCTGATCGCGGCGGTCTGCCCGGACGGCAGGCCGCCCCGGGCGCTCACCCCGTTGTCGCCCGGCTGCTCGGAGGCCTGGAGGGAGCCGGTCACGGTGACCTCGCCGGAGGGCGGCGCGGGGGCCTTCGCGGCGTCCGCCGTGCCGGGCAGCCAGCCGCGGACGACGGGCAGGGCCTCGCCGCCGTCGGTGCGCAGCAGCGTCAGCACGTAGTAGCCGCTCTTCCCGTCCAGCTCCCGGCCGGGGACCAGCAGTTGCCGGTCGTACCGGCCGGTGGCGGTGGCCTGCTTGCCGACGGTCGCCTTGTCCACGGGCAGCAGCTCGGCGAGCGGGCGGGCCGCCTCCTCGCGGTCGGTCTCGGCCTGCGCCTTCGCCGTCCGGTGGTCGTCGACCCGCGCCTCGAACCGGCTCAGCTGCCAGGAACCCATGAACACACAGAAGGGGATGGCCAGCAGCACGAAGACGTTGATCCCCCACCAGCGGGGCGTCAGCAGGAACCGGTACACGCCACCACCGTACGTGGCGCGGCCGCGCTTCCCGGGCGCGGGGTGGGCAGCCCTCGCCCAGCGGTCGTTGCAGTCACCACCGACACTCGCCTGACCTGCGCGGATGTAAAGGTTATCCACAGGCCGGGTCCCGTGGCGGTCGTTTGTCGCCGAGGGCGGGCAGTATGGGTCCATGACTGAGAGCTACGGGTCCGCCGCGCCGGGGCGGTACGAGGAGATGCCGGACTGGGAGAAGCGCTTCAGGGCGCCCAGGGTGTCATTGCCGGACTGGGCGGAGGACATGCCCGACCGTTCCCTGTTCGTCTCCAATGCGACGGGTACGTATGAGCTGTACGCCTGGGACCGGGCCACCGGCGAGCAGCGGCAGGTGACCCAACGGGCGAACGGCACGACGGACGGCGTGCTCTCCCCGGACGGCGCGTGGATCTGGTGGTTCGACGACAAGGACGGCGACGAGTTCGGTGTCTGGCGCCGGCAGCCCTTCGAGGGCGGCGAGGACGAACTGGCCACCCCCGGCCTCGACCCCTCGTACCCGGCGGGCCTCGCGCTCGGCCGCGACGGGCGCACGGCGGTCGTGGGCCGTTCGACCGACGAGGAGGGGACGACGATCCATGTGGCGCGGGTCGGCGAGGCGCCCTTCGAGCTGTACCGGCACCGGGAGTCGGCGGGCGTCGGGGACCTCTCCCACGATGGCACGCTGATCGCGATCGAGCACACCGAGCACGGCGACGCGATGCACTCCGCGCTGCGGGTGCTGCGCCCGGACGGCACGAAGGTCGCCGAGCTGGACGACACCGCCGGCGGCACCGAGGAACTGGGCCTGGAGGTGCTGGGCTTCGCCCCGGTGGACGGCGACACCCGGCTGCTCATCGGGCACCAGCGGCGCGGCCGCTGGGAGCCGCTGGTGTGGGACGTGGCCACGGGCGAGGAGACCGACCTGGCGCTGGACCTGCCGGGCGACGTCAGCGCCGAGTGGTACCCGGACGGCTCCGGGCTGCTCATCGCCCACAGCTTCGAGGCGCGCAGCGAGCTGTTCCGGTACGACCTGGCGGGCGGCGCCCTGGAGCGGGTTCCCACCCCGCGCGGGACGGTCTCCGGGGCGACGGCCCGGCCGGACGGCAGCGTGGAGTACCTGTGGTCCTCGGCCGCCGAGCCGCCGGTGGTCCGCTCGACGACCGGGCAGGTCGTCCTGGACCCGCCCGGGATGAAGTCCCCGGGCTCGGTCGCCGTGGAGGACGTGTGGGTGGAGGGCCCCGGCGGCCGGATCCACGCCCTGGTCCAGAAGCCCGCCGGTGCGACCGGGCCGCTGCCGACCGTCTTCGACATCCACGGCGGCCCGACCTGGCACGACAGCGACGCCTTCGCGGCGGCCCCGGCGGCCTGGGTCGACCACGGGTACGCGGTGATCCGCGTCAACTACCGCGGCTCGACGGGGTACGGGCGGGCCTGGACGGACGCGCTGAAGGTGCGGGTCGGGCTGATCGAGCTGGAGGACATCGAGGCGGTACGGCAGTGGGCGGTGGGCTCGGGACTCGCCGACCCCGCCCGGCTGGTCCTCACCGGCGGCTCCTGGGGCGGCTACCTCACCCTCCTCGGCCTCGGCACCCAGCCGCAGGCGTGGACGGTCGGGATCGCGGCCGTACCGGTCGCGGACTACGTCACGGCCTACCACGACGAGATGGAGGCGCTGAAGGCGATGGACCGCACGCTGCTCGGGGGCACCCCCGAGGAGGTGCCGGACCGCTTCGAGGCGTCCTCGCCCTTGACGTACGTCGACGACGTCAAGGCGCCGGTGTACATCTCGGCGGGCATCAACGACCCGCGCTGCCCGATCCGCCAGATCGACAACTACGTGAAGCGGCTGGAGGCGAGGGGCGCGGTCCACGAGGTGTACCGCTATGACGCGGGCCACGGCTCACTGGTCGTGGACGAGCGGATCAAGCAGGTGCGGCTGGAACTGGAGTTCGCGGAGAGGTACGTGAAGTAGCGGCCGCCGGTGGTGGTCGGGTGCGGGCGCGGGGGCCCTTCGCGCGGTTCCCCGGGCCCGGTCCGTCCGTACCGGTCGGCTGCTACTGGTCCGTCCGTACCGGTGCGCCTGTACCGGTCCGTCCGTACCGGTCGGCCGCTACCGGTCCGCCCGTTCTGGTCGGCCGCTACCGGTCCGTCCGTACTGGTCGGCCGCTACCGGTCCGCCCCTACCGGTCCGCCCGTACCGGTCCGCCCCTACCGGCGCGCCGCTACCGGTCCGTCCGTACCGGTCGGCCGCTACCGGTCCGCCCGTACCGGCGCGCCGCTACCGGTCCGTCCGTACCGGTCGGCTGCTACCGGTCCGTCCGTACCGGTCGGCCCCGACCGGTCCGCCCCGACCGGTCCGCCCCTACCGGTCCGACGCCCTGCCCCGCCGGCCCAGCAGTTCCGCCAGGCCCCGCCGGGTCGCCGCCAGGACCACGCGGTCCTCGTCCCGCAGGACATAGGTGTCGGGCAGGTCCCAGACCAGCCCGCCGCCGCCCTCGCCCGTGTCCAGCGCCAGCACCCGCCACCTGCCCGCCCGGAAGGCCTCCCCGACCGTCCGGCCCCTGAGCCGGGCGCACTCGCCGACCCCGAGCGCGGCGAACAGCAGCACCCGGCGCTCCACGGGGATCGCCCCCAGGATCTGCCGCCCCATCATCGCCCCGGCGAACGACGGCGCCGACAGGTGCGACACGCTCCGGCTCCGGGTCAGCGCCTGGGGATGCGCCGCCCGCAGGGTGCGGTACACGGCGGTCGCGAAGTCGTCGTCGTACAGCCGCAGCACCACCCGCAGATCCGGCCGGAGCGTGCGGGCGTACAGCGCGGCCTCCAGGTTCGTCGTGTCGGAGCTGGTCACCGACAGCAGGGCGTGCGCGCGGTGGATCTTCGCCGCCTCCAGCACCCCCTCCTGGGTGACGTCCCCCAGCACCACCGGCACCCGCAGCCGCCGCGCCACCGCGAGCCCGCGCGCCTCGGGCCCCGCCTCCACGCACACCACGGGGATGTTCAGCTCCCGCAGCCGCACCAGCACCCGGGTGCCGATCTTCCCCAGCCCGAGCAGCACCACATGGCCGCCCATCCCGCGCGGCGGCCGCCGCAGCGACCCCGCCCCCCGGAACGTCCCGAGTGCCTCCAGCACCGCCGCCAGCATCACCGGCAGCAGCAGCAACCCCATCAGCCCGGACAGCAGTTGCAGCACCTGACGCGCCGTACTCGCCCCGATCGCCGGGTCGTTGATCGCGAACAGGTCCAGCAGGGTCAGATACAGCGCGCCCAGCGGATGGATCCTGGTCACCACCCACAGCGCCACCGCCAGCGCGAACACACACCCCACGAGACCGGCCAGCGACAGCCGCAGCCGCCGGGAGAAGAGGATGCCGATCGGGACCGTCGCCCCGAGACCCCGGCCCGTCTGCGGAGCGGGGCGCCTCGCGTACGTCACCTGCTCCAGCTCCACCGACCCGCGCCGCCCGGCCGCCTCCCGCACCGCCTGCGCGTCCGGCAGCAGCAGCGGCCCCTGCTCCCCGCTGCTCTCGGAACCGTCCGCGAAGGCGGGGTCGGCGGCGGTCGCGGACAGCAGCGCGAGGGTGGGGCGCCCGCTCGCGGGCTCACCCGGCGCGCGTTCGACGGCACGCAGCAGCAGGCCGTCCGTCTGGACGACCTTGGTGGTACCGGCGACCGCCGACGCGGCGAGCGCGGGCGCGGCGGTGTCGGCGTCGGACAGCACGGTGGTCGAGGCGTCGCTCCCGGCCGCCGGACCGCCGCCGGCGGCCAACGCGGCCGCCTGGTCGAGGAGTTCCTCGATGTGCAGGCCCAGACGGCGGTTGTACAGGCGCAGGACGAGTCTGAGGCGGGGGTTCAGCCGGCGGGCGGTGAGGGCCGCGCGGATGTTGGTCTCGTCGTCCTCGTACACCAGGGCCAGCGCGTCGGCCCGCTCCACGCCCGCCTCGGCGAGCACCGCATCGGTGGGCTCCACGGCCTCCAACGTCCGCTGTCCGTCCGCCGGTTCACCGGCCGCCGGGGGCGTGCCGTTGCCTGCGGCCCGGCTGACCGCCGCGCTCACCACCCGGTCGAGCAGCGCCGCGGACACCGCGCGGGCCCGCCCGACGACCGGCGGCCGCACCGAGCGTTCGGCGGGCGGCACGACGAGCGTGACCTGCTCCTCGTAGACCCCGCGCAGTTCGGCGGCGAGCCGGTGCGCGAGCCCGTCGTCGCCGCACACCACCATGTGCGCGCCGGTGTCACCCGCCGCCCTGCCCTGATGCGGAACGCTCCCCGCGTGACTTCCCACGAGGGAGAAGACTGCCGCACCGGGACGCGGGGTTCCACGGACGGGGCCCCGCTGTGAACACCGGGCACCCCCGCACCGTAGAAAAAGGGGAGGGAATGCGGGAAACAGGGATCAGCCAGAACAGCACGGAACGCGGAGGTGCCGGACCCGTGGCCATCACCAAGGCGGCCCCAGAGGCCGAAGCGCGGGCCGAGGAGCCCCGCCGGGCCGAGGAGCCCCGCCGGCTCACCTCCTCCCTCGCCCTGACCCTGTTGCTGCTCCTGCTGGTGCTGCTCCAGAGCCCGATCCGCCGGGCCCTGTCCGCGCCGGTGATGCAGAGCTGGACGACGGTGTTCGTGGCGGTGGTGATCCAGGCCCTGCCGTTCCTGGTGCTGGGCGTGCTGCTGTCGGCGGCGATCGCGGTCTACGTCCCGCCGTCGTTCTTCGCCCGTGCGCTGCCCTCCCGTCCGGCGCTGGCGGTGCCCGTCGCCGGGATGGCGGGGGCGGTCCTGCCGGGCTGCGAGTGCGCCTCGGTGCCGGTCGCGGGGGCGCTGGTCCGCCGGGGCGTGACCCCTGCCGCGGCGCTCGCCTTTCTCCTCTCCGCCCCCGCCATCAACCCGATCGTGCTGACCGCGACGGCCGTCGCCTTCCCCCGGAACCCCGAGATGGTGCTGGGCCGTTTCGTCGCGAGCCTGCTGGTGGCGTGTGCGATGGGCTGGCTGTGGCAGCGGGTGGGCCGCACGGACTGGATGCGGCCCCCGGCGCACGCGCATCACGAGGGGCAGACGAAGGGTGCCGCGTTCTGGGACTCGGTGCGGCACGACGTGATGCACGCGGGCGGGTTCCTGGTGGTGGGCGCGATGGCGGCGGCCACCCTGAAGGCGGTCGCGCCGGAGAGCTGGCTGCGCACGGCGGCCGGCAACCCGGTCGTCGCGGTCCTGGCGCTCGCCCTGCTCGCGGTGATCCTGTCCATCTGCTCGGAGGCGGACGCCTTCGTGGCCGCGTCCCTCACCCAGTTCTCCCTGACGGCCCGGCTCGCGTTCCTGGTCGTCGGCCCGATGATCGACCTGAAGCTGTTCGCGATGCAGACGGGCACCTTCGGCCGTGGCTTCGCCCTGCGCTTCGCCCCCATGACCTTCGTCCTGGCCATCGCCTCGGCCGTACTGACAGGAGCGGTGCTGCTGTGAACCGACAGTCCCAGGCCGCCGTCCTGTTCCTGCTCGGCGCGGCCCTCCTGCACGCCGGCACGACCGACCTCTACCTCCGCTACGTCAAGGCGGGTCTGCAACCGCTGCTGCTGGCCTCCGGGGCGGTCCTGATCGTGGCGGCGCTGGCGACGGCCTGGTACGAGTGGCGCAGGGGGAAGTCGGAGCGCGAGGAGCACGAGAAGCACGAGAACCGGGAGACCCACGGGCTTCGGGAGGAGGGGGAGAAGCACGAGGATCAGGAGACGCACCAGGAGCGCGAGCGGCACGGCGCACACCCCGAACCCCGTATCTCCTGGCTGCTCGTCCTCCCCCTCCTCGCCCTGATCCTGGTCGCCCCGCCGGCCCTGGGCTCCTACAGCGCGACCCGCACCGGTACGGCCCTCCAGGAACCCCTCGCCTACCCGGCCCTCCCGGCCACCGACCCGCTGCCCCTCGGCCTCGTCGACTACGCGGGCCGCGCGGTGTACGACCACGGCCGCACCCTGGAGGGCCGCACCGTCCGGCTCACCGGATTCATCGCCCTCGACCACGACGGCACCCCCTACCTGGTCCGCATGGCCCTCAACTGCTGCGCCGCGGACGCCCAGCCCGTCAAGGTCGCCCTGACCGGCGCCATCCCCCCGGTCCTGCAACCCGACACCTGGCTCACCGTCACCGGCACCTACACCCCCCGGTCGACCCGGGACCCCGTCAACAACGGCCCCATCCCCTACCTGAAGATCACCGCGGCCACACCGACGCCCGAGCCCCGGGACCCGTACGACGAGTCGTACAACAACTGAGCGGCCGCTTCACGAGGCGCCCATCAGCGCCATGACGGCCGTGACGACCGGAGTGCCCACGGCGCCGAGGACGGTGGCGATCCCGGCGATCCGCTCCAGGACCGTGCGGAACCGCTCGCCGGACGGGTGGGCGCCGATCTCCCGTACGGCCGCGTCGACCTCCGCGCGCCGGCCGTCGTCCAGGTGGTGGCGCAGGGCCTGGAGCTCGGTGAGGAGGGTGTCCAGGGCCGCAGCGCGCGCGTCCGGTCCCGCCGCCGTGTGCTTGCCGCCGGTGACGATGTCGCCCGAGCCGCTGTGCACGACCTTGCCGAGGTTGCCCGAGCCGTACTGCTGGATGTGGTCGCCGTTCATCGCGACCCCACGATGTTCCCGGAACCGCTGTGCTGGTTCTTGCCGACGTTGTTGTCGCCGTACTGGTTGATGATGTCGCCGTGCACGGCGTGCTGCACGTTGTAGGTGATCTGGGCGATGTCCGGGTGGCCGATCGCCTTGGTGATCTCGCCGACCAGGTAGGTGATCTCGCTGCGGTCCGTGGACCACACGGCGTCGCGCTGGGTGCCGGACGTGTTGAGGACGAGGCCGTACAGGGTCGGCTTGTTGAGGAGCTTGACGAGCTGCCAGATCAGGAGGGCCTGCACGGCGAGCCAGATGATCAGGCCGTAGGCGCCCGCGCCGGCTCCGATGAGTCCGCCGACGAAGAAGCAGATGAGGGAGCGCTGGATGAACCGCTTCCAGGCCGCGCGCCGGTCGACCTCCAGCACCCGTTGGCCGACATGGGAGATGTTGCGCAGGGGGTAGGCCTCTCCCTCCACCCACAGCACACCTTCGTTGACCCGTACTTGCACCACAGCCGGCCTCCTCTGTTCGGTGATGGCGGCGACTGCATGGACAGTAGGGGCGGGCGCAACCGGCCTACGGCATTTGCCAGTTATTCACTCAAACTGATTCATTCGGGCGTCTCGGGGGACGCCGATGACCGAGTTGACCGGCCGGGCGCGTCAGGAGGCGGCGGGGCTCGCGCCGTACGGCGACTCCTCGATCTTGCCGCCGAGTTCCCCGCGCAGCTTCTCCATCTCCGAGCGCGGATCGGCCGACAGGACCCAGCGGTCACCCACGAGGTAGACCCCGCCGTAGATCATCGCCGTGTCGAGCCAGTCGCGCTGGCCCTCGGCCGTGTCGAAGGTCAGCAGCACGAACTGGGCGTGTGCCGACTTGCACACGCCCTGCCGGAAGTCGAGCGTCTTGCCCGCCTCCTGGGGCGCGGTCGTACAGCCGACGGCCTTGCCCATCGCCTCCAGGGTCATGGGGCGGGCGGTCGGCGCGGCGCTCTTCGACGCGGCCGTGCGCTCCTCGCCCCCGTCCCCCGAGCCGCCGCCGCACCCGGCGAGCAGCAGCGCCGCGGTGAGCGCGCACACCGGAACTCCGAGAAGACGACGGACGGGACGGCGCATCGGGACTCCGTACGCGACTGGGGGAAGCGGATCGGTCGCCCAGGAGTACGAGAGCCGCTCTCCGGCCGTTCAGCGGACGTCCCGCCCCACGGCGGTGAGCCCCGCCACCGAGCCGGGCCGGGACGCTACGTCGCGGTTACGTCTCACTCAAACCCTGGTGTCCGGGCGGTGAGCGCCCCATGATGGCCGTATGACGACGGCCTGGCACGCCCTGGCACAGCTGGCGAGTTGGCCGGACCTCACGGAGGTCCGGTCCAGTTGCGGCACCGGCCGGGCACTCGGCTCGGCCGGCGGCGAGATCGCCCACTTCCACACCGAGCGCAGTGTGGACCTGTACCTCACGGTCCGGGCGATCCGCCGCTACGAGCCGGACCTGCGGCGCTCCACCGCGATCCGGCTGGTCCCCGGCTCGCACTGGGTGACCGTCCGGCTGGAGTGCGAGTCCGACGTGAACCTGCTGATGACCCTGATGAGCGCCGCCCTGCGGGCCCACCAGGAGCGGCCGGACACCCCCGGCGCCTCCCCTGCCGCCTCCCCCGCCCGCTGCAACGACCGGCTGGAGACGGCACTCGCCCACCGCGAGTCCCTGTAGGGGAGTGCCTGCGGGGATCAGTCCCGGTCCTCTGCCTTCGGTCCTCAGCCGTCGGTCCTCAGCCGTCGGTCCTCAGCCGTCGGTCCTCAGCCGTCGGTCCTCAGCCGTCGGTCCTCAGCCGTCGGCCCTCGGCCCGGTCCCTCGGCCCGGTCCCTCGGCCCGGTCCCTCGATGATCAGTCTTCTTCCTCGTCGCCCTCGAAGAAGTCCCCGACCTCGTCGATGACCTCCGCCGCCACCATGCCGCCGACCACACCGACGGCGAGCCCCGCCGCGCCCGCCGCGACGGCGGTCCCGATGCCGGGGCCGGAGGAGCGGTGTCCTTCGCCGTGCCCGTGCCCGTGCCCGTGCCCGTCGTGCCCGTGCCCGTCGTAGGGGTGCGGGTCGTGGGAGGGGGCGTACGTAGAGCCGTACGAGGCGTACGACGCCCGGTGCTCGGCCAGCGTGCGGATCCAGCCGTCGACTTCGGTGTTCCAGTCCCGCAGGTCGTGATGTCCGACGGTGAACCGGGTGAGCGCGTCCTGTCCCTCGGAGAGGAACCCGCCCCGCTTGTCGGCCTCCAGGACGATCTCCAGGCCGCCGGGGTGCGCGAGGAAGGTCAGCTCCACCTCGTTGATCTGGTGGGCGTACTGCGGGGCCGGGGTCAGCTCGATCTCCTGGTAGAAGGGGAGCTGCTGGCCGGTGCCGCCGATCCGGCCGTACTCCAGGTCCGCCGACCTGAAGCCGAAGCCGAGCTGGCCGAGCGCCTCCAGGATGTGCTCCTGGGCGGCCAGGGGGGCGACGGTGAGCTGGTCGAGGTCACCCTTGTCCCTGGCGCCGGCCACCGACAGCTCGGTGCGCACCCCGAGGACGATGCCGAGCGCCTGCCCGTACAGCTCGGTGATGGGCGTCTCCCACGGCAGGGTCACCCCGAACGGCACACTGCGCCGCTCGCCCTCGCCGAGCCGGAAGCCGCCGCCGACCGTGACCCGCTCGAAGACGACGGTCCCCTCGCTCTCGCCGTCCCCGTGCTCGGCCTCGACCCGGGCCACCAGCTCCAGGGTGATGTGCTCGATGTCGTGGTCGGCGTTGCCGCCCTGGAGGTGGACCTGCCCGGTGAGCGTCCCGCCGGGCCGGACCGGCGTGGGGTCGAGGACCGTGTCGACCGTGGGGCCACCCACGCCGAGCGAGCCGAGCAGTCGTTTGAACACCATCGTGGCGTCCGCTCCTTCACGTGATTTCTACAGCAACGTAGAAGAAGCATAGGTCGGGAGGCGGCACTCGGGGCGGTGGTCGTCACCCGTCCGGCGGGGATCGACCGAAAATCGCCGCCCCGGCGCCTCGGTGACGGGCCTCAGGCCCGCCCGTGGCTCTCCGCCGAGCGGCGGGTCACGGAGTCGAGCATCACCGCTGTGTACAGCACCCCGCCGGTGATCATCAACTGGACCGGCGACCCGACCCCCAGCAGTGCCATGCCCGAGGCGATGGACTGGATGATCAGCACCCCCAGCAGCGCGGACCAGGTCGACCCCCGCCCGCCGAACAGGCTGGTGCCCCCGATGACGGCGGCGGCGATGGCGTTGATCAGCAGCATCCCGGAGCCCGGCACCTGGCTCGCCGAGGTCAGTCGCGAGGCGATGAACAGGCCGCCGAGCGCCGCGAGGGTCCCCGACACCGTGAACACCGCGATCCGCACCCGGGTCGGGTCCACCCCGGCCCGGCGCGCCGCCTCCACCCCGCCGCCGAGCGCCATGATCTGGCGGCCGTAGGGGGTGCGGCGCAGGAAGACGTCCGAGACGACGACCACCGCGAGGAAGATCAGCAGCGCCAGCGGCAGGCCCTCGAACCGGTCCAGGACGTGGACGGAGGTGAAGGTCACCGCCGCGAGCAGAGCCGTACGGATCCAGATGCCGGCCGCCGGACGGTACGGCATCCCTGCCGCGCCCCGGCGTGCGCGGTCGCGCAGGCAGAAGGCGAGGTACCCGGCCGTGGCGAGCGCCGCCAGGCCGTAGCCGACGGCGGCGGCGCCGAAGTAGTGGCTGGTCAGCTGGGCCACCAGCCCCTCGTCGCTGAAGGCGATGGAGGTGTCCGTGCCGAGCAGGTAGAGCATGATGCCGTTCCAGGCCAGCAGCCCCGCGAGGGTGACGACGAACGCCGGTACGCCGATCCTGGCGAAGGAGAACCCCTGGAGCCCGCCGGCCGTCGCACCACAGAGCAGCGCGATGAGCGCGGCGAGCCACTCCGGCATCCCGAGGTTCACGTTGAGCGCCGCGAACAGGGCCCCGGCGAGGCCCGCGAGCGAGCCCACCGACAGATCGATCTCGCCGATCAGCAGCACGAAGACGATGCCGACGGCGACCAGACCGGTGCCGACGATGTCCACGCTGAGGATGGACAGATTGCGCGGCGAGAGGAAGTTGTGGTTCAGGGACTGGAAGACGACCCAGGTCACCGCGAGGGCGAGCAGCACGGGCACGGGTCCTAGATCGCCTGCGCGCAGCCGGTGGCGTACGGAGGCGGCGTACGTCGCGAGATGGGCGGCGTACCGGCCGTACCGACCGCCGCCGTCCGGTGGGCCGCCGTCGCCGCCCGGGGTGGGCTCCGTCACGGCCAGGCCTCCTCGGGGCGGAACCGAACCGGCACTGCCCACCTCCTCCCTCGGGCTCATCCGGTGAGCCCGGCCTTGGCGCAGGCGGCCCGGAGCCCGGGGGTGCAGATCTGGCCGATGGTGTACAGACCATCCTTTATCAGAGTGTCCTTGATGGTGCCGACGGTCACCGACACGGACGGCAGCAGGACCGCCGGGACGTTCTTCGAGGTGGCGTTGTCCACCGTGGAGGGGGCGATGGACCCGAGCGGCTCGCCGCGGCCCAGCGCCACGGCCATCCGCACGGCTGCGTCGGCCGCGGACTTGTACGGCTTGTACACGGTCATGTACTGGTCGCCCTTGACGATGCGCTGGACCGCCACCAGGTCGGCGTCCTGCCCGGTCACCGGGGGAAGAGGCCTGACCTCGGTGGCGTTCAGGGCGGAGATCACGGCTCCGGCGAGGCTGTCGTTGGCGGCCAGGACGCCGTCGATGTGGCCGGCGCCCAGCGCGGCGATGGCGCCCCGCATGTTGACGAAGGCGTTCTCCGGGCGCCAGTCGACGGTGTCGTAGGACTTCCCGACCTTCACCTTGCCCTTGAGGACGGAGAGGGCGCCCTGCTTGAACCACGCGGCGTTCGGGTCGGTCGTGGCGCCGTTCATCATGACGATCTGCCCGCCGTCCGCCTTCGCGCCCATCGCCTTCAGCAGCCCCTCGCCCTGGAGCCTGCCGACCTCGGCGCCGTCGAAGGTGACGTAACCGGAGATCGGGCCCTGCGCGAGCCGGTCGTAGGCGACCACGGGGATCCCGGCCCGCTCCGCGGCCACGACCGACGGCCGCAGCAGCTCGGGGTCGACGGCGGCCACGATCAGCACGTCCACCCCCCGGGTGATCATGGCCTCGAGCTGCTGCCGCTGGACCGCGGGGTCGGGCGTGGCGGCGACCTGCACCGCCGGGCAGGACGGGCACTGCTTCTCAACCCCCTTCACGATCAGCGGCCGGTCGAACTGTCCGAAGCGGGAGGCCCCGCCGCCCGGGAGCAGCAGGCCGATCGTGGGGTCGCCGTCCTTGCCGTTCCCGCCGCCCGAGCCGCAGGCGCCGACGAGGGCCAGGGCGGCCGCGACGGCGACGGCCAGCGAGCCGCGCCCCATCAGCCGCCACCCCGGCTTCCTCGGGCGCCGCTCGCACGAGCGGTGCCCGAGTTCCTGGGAATTGCCCTTAATGGGTGCATGTTGACCAGCGTAGCCAAGCCGCCGGTTTCGCGTTCAACGGCGCGGGCGGACCCGGAGGCCCCCCAGCGGCCCGCGGACAGATCGAATTCACGGCGCGGATGTGTTCGCACTCTCGCGCGAGGGCATTCCTGCTGTAAGGCTCGGACGCGTGACGTACGTAGTGACCGTGGAGACCTGCATCCCGGAGGGCACTCCGGAGATGGACCCGCTGCAGCGCGCCGGAGCGGTGTCGCTCATCGAGGACGGATTCGACTCCGTACGGGCCGTCGAAGGGCCCGACGGACTGGAGGTGGACGTCCTCGACACCATCGTGGCCGTCCACCCCGGCGGGGCCCTGCTGAAGGTCGTCGTGGACGCCCCGGCGCTCGAGTTCGCCGAGGACTCGGTACGGGTGCTCGTCGACGAACTCCTGGAGCGCACCGAGCTGCTGGCCGACTGGGAGATCGAGCGCTGCGAGGTCGAACTCCACCAGGATCTCGCCCTGGCCAGCCTCGAAGCCGCCGACGGCCCCGACGCACCGCCCGCCGACCCCGTCGCCCGCAAGGCCCGCCACGCCGAGGCCGCGGCGGACCACGCCACCGGCGCGGTCCCCGACGCCGCCCGCAGATCCGCGGCCATGCGCCGCCGGATGCTGGAGCTGGCCGACGAACTGCGCTCCCTGCCCCCGGCCGGGTTCGGCGTCCTGGACGGCGAGGAGGGGCTCGCCGTCCCGCCGGAGAGCGCCAGGCTCGCCGCCGGCGCCCTCGTCCACGCCACCGACGTCCTGGTGGACGAACTCTTCGAGGACGTCCAGGTCCTGACCCAGGAGGACGCCACCGTCGCGGAGTGCGAGGGCCCCCTCTGGCACCTCGAACGACTCCCCGACCGCTACGCCCTCCAGTACGACGCCCCGTTCGCCCGCCGTTTCCTGGTCACCGTCATCGCCCTGACCACCCGCTTCACCGACGGCAGCTTCCAGCGCCTCGGCTGCGTCGCCGAGGAACTCGCCCTGCGCCTGCTGCTGAGCCAGACGACCACGATCCTGGAGCTGCACGACCTGCTCGACGACGACGTGGCGGCCGCCCTCGACGCGCTCACCGACCACCTCTACGAGGACATGGGCCACGAGTACCTCTACGACGGCTACGACGACGGACGGCACGAGCCCGGTGAAGAGGGCGCCGCCGACGGCCCGCTCGCTGTCGCCCCCGTCCCCTTCGACGCGTGGTTCACCCCGTTCCAGCGCGGCAGGTACATCCACCCCTCGGCGGCGGACGAGCCGGACGCGGCCGCCCGCTGAGCGCGGCGCCGCGAAATCTTGGCGGTCTGCTGGACTGCCGCTCTCCGTCTGCTGGGCTGTCTCTGGAGGTGGTCTTCCTAGGGTGAGTGCCGAGCGAATCGCCAGTGATGCCGAGGACCGAGTACTCCGAGGACGGCCCACCGGGCCACCGTCACCACCACGACCGACGGCGACGGCGCCGACGTCCTGTCCGCCACCCTGCCCGGCGCTTCGGGCACCACCGTCCGGGGCGCCCTGCGGCTGATGTACCCGCTGTCCGAGGTCGACGCCCGCGTCCACCGCGTCTGGGGCGCCCTCGCCCTGGGCGGGGCCTGCGTCCTCGCCGCGGTCGCGCTGGTCGCCTTCAGCCTGGCCCGCTGGATCACCCGCCCGCTGCGCACCCTGGAGGCGGCCACCGCCCAGCTCGCCGACGGACATCTGGCCGACCCGCCCGACGCCGCCACCGGACCGCCCGAACTGCGCCGCCTCGCCGCCTCCTTCACCCACACCGCGGCCCGCCTCCAGCACCTGCTGAGGGCCCAGCAGGCCTTCGCCTCCGAGGCCTCCCACCAGCTGAAGACCCCACTGACCTCGCTGCGGCTGCGCCTGGAGAACTTCGAGCCCCTCCTCGACCCCCGCGCCCACCCCAGCCTGGACGAGGCGGTCGGCGAGGTCGAACGCCTGGGCCGCATGGTCCAGGGGCTGCTGGCCCTCGCCCGCCTGGAGAACACCGCCACCACCCCCGAACCCGTCGACCTCGACACCGTCCTCACCGACCGCGTCGCGATGTGGGAACCCCTGGCCGCCGAGCAGTACGTCACCCTCGACGTCACCGGTCCGCCCGTCGGCGGGGTATGGGCGATACCGGGGGCGCTGGAGCAGATCATCGACAACCTGGTGGCCAACGCCCTGCGCGTCTCCCCGGCCGGCAGCACCCTCACGCTGCACCGGTCCCCCGGCACCGAACTCCACGTCGTGGACCAGGGACCGGGCATGAACGACGCGGACCGCGCCCGTGCCTTCGACCGTTTCTGGCGGGCCTCCGACACCCACCACGACGGCACCGGCCTCGGTCTGCCCATCGTCCGCCACCTCGTCGACGCCTCCGGCGGCACGATCACCCTCCACCCCGCCCCCGGCACCGGCCTCCTCGCCCGGATCCGGCTGCGCCCGGCCCCGCCCGGCCCGGCCGGGACGCACCCGGCCTCCGGGGTGCCGGGGAGGGCCGGAGTCGGCTCCTGGTGAACCGGCCGCCGTCTTCCGCGTGAGCCCGCGCCAGCGAGAAGCGGGAACGGGTCCCCCTCTCAGCCGTCGGTCACCGTGATGCGGAGGGGGCCGCCGAGGACGAGCTCCCCCCGGAAGAAGCCGGACTCGGCGTCGGTGATGTTCAGCCGGTACTTCGCCGTGACGGAGGCGTCGGCGTTGTAGAGGTACTCGGGCTGGTCGAGCACGGTTCCGAGACTGTCGTACGCCGGTCCCGTGGAGTCGACGAGATGGGTGGCGGTGAACGCCGCGTCGTACGGCGCCAGCGCGTCCCGACCCGCGGTGAACGTGCCGCCCCGGTCGTCCCGCGCGGTCGCCCCCACCACGGCCCAGCGGGCGGTGGACCCCGCCGCGTACTGCGGGACCGGGAAGGCGTAGCTGTAGTCCGCGGACGCCATCGTGCCGCCGACCGCGCTCGCCTGGTAGGGCCACTGCGGCTCGAACGAGAACGTTGGTCCTGCGGCGCCCCGACGAGCTGCCCGTCGGCGCCCACCTGCTGAACGGTGAGGGCGCCGAACAGGTCGGTGGCCGCCGCGTCTCCGTCCGTGACGGTCCAGTCGACGGTGACCGTGGCGTCGCCGGAGGTGGCGTCCACCGCACCCTGCTCGACGGCGAGGGCCGTCAGCTGCGGCCCGGTCTGCCGCTCCTGCTCCGCGGCCTGCACGGGGCCGGCCGCCAGCGCACCGATCCCCGTGAACTGGCCATGACATAAAGCCGAGCGATGCTGGCAGCGGGGACTTCAGGGCATGGACTGCTTTTCCGCGGGGCCCAGGCCGACCTGCCGACAGGCCGACAGGTGTGGCGGCGGTGCGGGGCGGCTGAGGGCGGTTCGGGGTGGCTCAAGGCGGCGCTCGGGGTGGCTCAAGGCGGCGCTCGGGGTGGCTCAGGGCGGCGCTCAGGGCGGCGCTCAGGGCGGCTCAAGGTGGTTCGGGGAAGCTCGCGGGACGATTCGGTCCGCTCAGGGCGAACCGGGGTGAATCGGGGCTGCTCGGGGCAGCCGGGTGCCGAGGCGCCGCTGCTCACCGGCGGTCGAGGGCGGGTCGGTCGACCGGCCCGCGGGCGGCGGCCCATGGGCGCTGGGCCGCCGCGGAGCGCGCGGCTACAACTTGGTCATCTTGGGGTACGGGCTCAGGATCCGCATTTGCGACGAGCCGAAATCCACGAGCGCTGCGATTCCTTCCTCGATGCCGATCACTCGGCCGAGGCCGTACATGTCATGGGTGACCTGGTCGCCCACGGCGAAGTGCTTGGGAGCCGGTGCGACCGGGGCCTTGAAGGGACTGGTGGGCAGGTGACGCTTCGATGCGGCAGGCTTTGTCATTGCCCCCAGTATGCGCCCGCCCGGGCCGGACGGACCGTGACGGGACACATCTGGGCTCACACGGGGCTGCGGCTCCTCGACGGCACCCTGCTCGGAGGGGGTGCTGGGGCAGCCGCAGGCGCGGGGGCCGGCGCCCTTGCCGAGGGTGTCGGTGTCGGCCTTGACGACGTAGACCTCCCACGACTCCTTGCCGGGTCCGTGGACCCACACCTTGTCCTGGAGGGCGTAGCAGCAGGAGATGTCGTTCTCCTCGAAGGTGGCCAGGCCGGCGCCCTTGAGCCGGGTGGCGGCGGCGTCGACCCGGCCGGTGGACTCGACCTCGACGCCGAGGTGGTCGAGGCAGGTCTCCTCGCCGTGCGCACCCTCGATCAGGACGAGCTTCAGCGGGGGTCCGGCGATGGCGAAGTTCACGTAGCCGGCGCGCCGCTTGGCCGGTTCGGCGCCGAAGAGCTTCGACCCGCGGGCGGGACAAAGCAGGCGATGGCATCGCGGGTGCTCACCAAGCGTGGGTGCGGGCGCTGGAGGGGTGCGGGTCGGGTCACACCTTCTTGACGACGATCGTGTCCGGGACCAGCTTCTCCAGGTCGTCGACGTCCGAGGTGAAGACGGTGACCTGTCCCCTCTGCTGTCGCGCGATGACGGCGAGCACGGCGTCGATCGCGTACTTGTGGCCGTGCAACTCGGCGTCGGCCAGGAGTCGACGCGCCTGGCGGGCCTCGTCCTTCCCGATGTCGACGACGTGGAGCCGGGAGAGTACCCAATCCCAGCGGTGCTCGGTGGTTCTGCCCTCGTACGCCTCGACCAGTGTCATCGGGGACGTCACGACCTCGGCTTCCCCGCGTGCCGCAAGATCGAGCCAGGTGATCATCTTCCGGTCGCCGCGCACCGCAAGGGCCAGGGCTTCACAGTCCAGTACGAAGACACGAAGGGGCCGCTCTCCGTGCACACCGGCTCGCTTCTTCACGCAGCCTCTCCGGCGTCGGGCTTTCCGGCGGTTCGACGTCGCTGGTGTTCGGCGTCGAGTTCGTCCAGTTCGTCGAGCGCTTCCGCATGTTCGTCCTCGGTGACGGGGCCGTGTTCCTCCTGCAGCCAGTCGACCAGTTCGCGGAGCCGGTCCCGGTCACGCTTGAAGCGCAGCGCCTCGGCGACATAGGCCGACAGGCCCCGCTCTGCCGCGTCCGCGCGGATCTCATCCAGGAGATCCTCGGGAATCGTCACGGTTACCTTCTTCGTCGCCATACAAGAGACCATACTCCTGGTATCGCATTCCTTACCACCAGTGGGTCGCGCGAGCGACGCTCGGCGATCAGGCGGCCGGCGCGGGGCGTGGGCTGCCGTGGAAAACCTGGCTGGTGTGCCATGAGCGGTGGGCCGCCGCGACGGGACGGGCCCCCGGTTGAGGTCCGATGAGCGGGCGGCCGGCGAGCGCTACGACGTGCTCGCGGGCGGCGGGGCTGTGGCCGACGAAGCGCTGCGAGACCAGGATGCGGTGACTTCCACCGATGCCGAGGACGCCCTTGTCGAAGAGCTTGTGGTGCAGCGAGCACAGGCACAGGCCGTTGTCGACGTCGTCAGGGCCGTCGAACGCCCACCAGCGCACGTGCGCGGCCTCCAGCCCGACCGGCACCGCGCCGATCCTGCCGTCGTAGCCGCAGAAGGCGCACTGGTACTCGTATGCCGTCAGGACCTGCTCCCGCATCCGGGGATCCCGCCGCCTGCGCACCGCCGGGAACTGTTCGCTCTCCGTCGGCTCCAGCTCCAGGCCGACGGCTTCGCACAGGTCGCCGTGGAGCGAGGGCGGGAAGTTCAGGTCGAGCAGGACCCGTGCCATCCGGGCGAGCAACGACGGCTCGCGCCGCAGCGCCGCCCGAAGTTCCGGCGTCAGCCGCCCTGCGGCTCCGACCTCCCGCAGCTCCCGCACGCCACTGCCGGGACTGCCCGGTCCGCGATCGGTGCGCACCTCCCACACGCCGTCGCTCACCAGATGGTGGAACGGGTAGGCGGGCGTTGTTCTGTTGGGCGGACCGTACTCGGCCAGCAGCCGTCTGAGGTCGTCCTCCACCGCGCTGTACCGCAGTTCACCGTCGGCGTCCTGCTGGAAGCGCCCGAGCGCGTACAGGAACAGCAGCGGCTTGTGCGGAGCGCGGGTCCCGCTTCTGCTCCACTGCCTCAGCTTCGCGGTGCGCTCCAGCCAGTCCATGACCGGCGATCGTAGTGGCGTTGCGGTGCGTGGTTCCCGAGGGCATGGGGAGCGGGTCGACTCCCAGGTGGCGCCCGGACACCGTGGGGTCACTGGCTTCGTGCCGACGTTGCCCGTTGTGCCTGACGAGCCGTGCCGAGGCGACTGCGACGGGTCTCCACCAGGTGCCGCCATCGTTCGCGCGTCTGTCGCTCTCCGTCCGAACCACCGCGCTCGCGCCGTGTCCTCGGGAAGCGGAGGACCGGCAGGCAGCCGCAAGTCACCGACTACGACCACGACTTCCCCGCCCTGATCGCCCGCACCTCAGCGACCTCACCGCCGAGGAACGCCACGTCCTCCGCACGGTCAGCCTGCTCACCGCGTTCTCCGTGCCCCTGGCCACCCAGGTCGCCGGCATGGACCACGACGCGCCCGCCCTACGGCTGACCGAGCGCCCCTTCGTACGGGCGTCCCGAAGTCCGCACGGTTCACGTGCCGTAGGTGCCCTGCGAGGTCGGCCGTCACGGCCGCCCACTGTGCCTGCCGGTTCGTGAACGTCTCACTGGCGGCGATGCTCCGGTCGTTCGAGCTGAACGGCGTTCGAAGATCCCGCCCTGCCGCTACGCCCTCTGAAGGACAACGGGTGTCGATCCAGGCCGAGCGCGCAGGCGAACGAGCCGCGGGCGCGGCGGACGGAGGGGAGGAGCCCGGAGTACGTCTATTTTCAGCCATGCCTCTATCGCGTCCCTGCGCGGAAAGGTACTTCCGCGTATGAGCATGCACCTGACATCTTGCATCCACCACTCGTTTCGTACGGCCCGGCCGGTTCCCTCAGCACGGCCGGGCCGTCTCCGGAGGACGCATTGATACCCCACATATCCAGCCGCCCTAGACGCACGCTGGTGCTGGCGGCCACGCTCGGTGCCGCCCTCGCGCTCGGCGCCCCGGGAGCCCTCGCGGGCACGCTCCCCGTCGGCCCCTCCACCGCGCCGGCGCCGGCCGCCAAGGCCCACACTCCTGCCGCCGTGCCGGCATCCCAGAGTGCGACCTGGGTGGCCGGGACGCGTGCCTACCTCGTGATCACCGCCCCTGGTGACAGTTCGGCGGTCCGCTCGGCGATCACGGCCAACGGCGGCACCGTCTTCTCGAACTTCGACGCCATCGGCGTGATCGTCGCCCACTCGGCGTCCAGCGGATTCGCCGCCACCATGCGCGACGTCCCCGGCGTGCAGCAGGTCGGCGCCACGCGTACCTCGGACGTCCCGGCCGACGCCTACAACCCGGCACTCCCGGCCAATCCGGCCCAGGCCTCGACCCCGGCCGGAGAACCGGTCCGGGCCGACATGAGCCAGATCAAGGCCGACCAGGCCTGGGCCGTGAACCCGGGCTCCGCCTCCGTCACGGTCGGCATCCTGGACACCGGTGTGGACGACCAGCACCAGGACCTGGCGCCCAACTTCGACGCGGCCGACTCGGTCTCCTGCGCCTACGGCAAGCCCGACACCCGTGCCGGCGCGTGGCGGGACGTCGACACGCACGGCACCCACGTGGCGGGCACCATCGCCGCGGCCAAGAACGGCAAGGGCGTCGTCGGCGTGGCACCCGGGGTGAAGATCGCCGCGGTCCGGGTCGCCGAGCCGGGCAACGCCTTCTTCTTCGCCGAGAACACCATCTGCGGCTTCGTCTGGGCCGGTGACCACGGCTTCAAGGTCACCAATAACAGCTATTACACGGACCCGTGGCAGTTCAACTGCCCGGACAACATCGACCAGGCCGCCATCATCGAGGGCGTCAAGCGCGCCCAGGAGTACGCCGAGGGCAAGGGCTCCCTCCAGATCGCCGCAGCGGGCAACGAGAACTACGACCTCGCCCACAAGACGACCGACTCCGCGAGCCCGAACGACTCGACGCCGGTCACCCGCACCATCACCAACGCCTGCCTCGACATCCCGACCGAGCTGCCGGGCGTGGTCACGGTCGCGGCCAACGGCACCGGCGTCACCAAGGCCTCGTTCTCCAACTACGGTCAGGGCGTCATCGACGTCGCGGCGCCGGGCAGCAACGTGTACTCCACCGTCCCCGGCGGCGGGTACGGCAGCAAGAGCGGCACCTCGATGGCCACGCCGCACGTGGTCGGCGTGGCGGCACTCATCGCCAGCGCCAACCCGGGCATCACCCCGGCGCAGATCCGGGCCAAGCTTGCCGAGCAGGCCAACGACATCGCCTGCCCCTCGGACAGCCGCTGCACGGGCACGACGGCCAACAACTCGTTCTTCGGCGAAGGCCAGGTCGACGCCCTCAAGGCCGTCGGGACCACCCCGCCGGCCGGCACGTACTTCGAGAACCTCACGGACTTCGCCATCAACGACAACGCGACCGTGGAGAGCCCGATCGTCGTCACCGGTGTGACCGGCAACGCCCCGGCCACCCTGAAGGTGGGTGTGGACATCAAGCACACCTACATCGGTGACCTGAAAGTCGACCTGGTGGCGCCGGACGGCACCGTCTACACGCTGCACAACCGCGCCGGCGGCAGCGCCGACAACATCGCCCAGACCTACACCGTGAACGCCTCCTCGGAGGTCGCGAACGGCACCTGGAAGCTGCGCGTCAACGACAACGCCGCCTCCGACACAGGCAAGATCGACGCCTGGAACCTGACCTTCTAGCGAAGGGCTGGGCACCGCCCGCGTACGCACCTCCCCGCCCCGCGGCCGTCGACTGGTGCGAGGGCCGGACGGAGTCGCTGGTGTGCACGCGGGAGCAGCGACGATGGCCTCGTCGCCGGAAAGGTGGCGAGGCCATCGTGGCGTGAGGTCCTGCGGCGCGGGCGCGGTGACGAGGCCGGCCGGGGTAACTCAGATGGTGACGGCGGCCCGGACCCAGAGCGTCGGGCAGTCGGACTCGAGGCCGGTGAAGAAGGAGTAGGTCGCGGCGTGGAGGTCGTCGAGGGTGAAGGATCCGCTGCCGTTACGGTCGAGCCGTGCGAACTCGTCCGCGGCGCCCTTGTCGGTGATGTTCCGGCTCTTCAGGAACCGCTCGAACTCGGTTCTGCTGACCTTGCCGGTCTTGTCGTAGTCCATGAACCCGAACGTCGCCGCCGTGAACGCACGGATGTAGTCGGGGACTTCTTCGGGCGACTTCCCGACCAGCTTCCTCTCCAGATACGCCAGCATTTCCTGCTGGTGCACCCGGCCGTCCTTGTTCGTGTCGGTGGCGTCGATGAGAGCGAGGATGAACCGGTTGACGGCTTGGACCGCGGCCTGGTCCTTCGCGGTGGCCGAGCTGGCGGCGGTGCGCAGGTCGCTCGCGTCGATGCCACCGGTCCTGTGGGTGTCGAGAAGATCGAACAGGTCGAGAACCCTCTGCTGGTACGCGCCCATGGCCGTCGTCATCCTTCCGGGTAAAACGGTTCTGATCGGGGCGTTTCGCCAGGGAACCTAGCCTCGTGGTCATCCGCGGCCCCTGCGTTCCGACCATGATCATTCGATGAGGCGAACGGTGTTGGTGCGGACAGCGGTACACAAGCCCGTATGCGGCAGAAACCAAGCCCGGCAAGCGCAAGAAGGAAAACAAGGGGAAGCGCAAGCAGCAGGAGGCACGGGAAACCCGACGGCCAAGGACGACCGGCAAGAGTCACAGCGGTTGCTGTACTCCGCTGATGCACGCACGACAGAGGCCCATTCACGTCACGTGAATGGGCCTCTGACCTGTGTCGGGGTGGCGGGATTTGAACCCACGACCTCTTCGTCCCGAACGAAGCGCGCTGCCAAGCTGCGCTACACCCCGATGTCGCTGCTTGTCCTGCTTGTCGCGGCGACGTCGTTTACTTTAGCCCACTGGTGGCTGGAGACGAAATCCGGTTTTGGCGCGGTGGCGGATCGGGTTGGGGCGGACGTGGTCGAGGGTCACGAGGAGGACTGCGAGCGCGTAGAAGGCGAGGCCGAGGAGGAGGGCGTTGGCCAGGGTGTGCTTGAAACCGTGGGCCTCGGCGTCGAGGAAGGGGTAGAGGTAGCGGCCCGGCGTGGTGGGGGTGATCAGCTGGGCGCGGAGGAGGAGGAAGAGCAGGTAGGCCGTGGGGTAGAGCATCCAGGTCGCCGCCCGGCGCAGCCGCATCCGGCCCGGTGGGGTCAGGAGCAGCCAGTCGAGGAGGGCGGCCACGGGGGTGACCGTGTGGAGGAGGTGGTTGGTCAGGGTGGTCCAGACGGTGGGGGAGGTTGCTGCCGGGTCCGTCGCCAGGAAGCGGGGGGCCGGGTCTGGCAGGAGCAGGTGGTACACCAGGGCCGTGATCGTGATGTAGAGCAGTGCCGCGCCGGTGAGGGCGGAGGGGAGAGGGGGGCGGGCCGACCAGGCGCGGCGGGCCGAGAGGAGGGTGACCCCGGCCAGTAGCACGTTGCTCTGGAGGGAGAAGTGGCTCAGGGTGCGCAACGGGGCGTCCGTGATCAGGAGCGCCAGGGTCACGCCCGTGGCCGCCGTGCCGGCCAGCAGCAGGCGCAGCACGGCGGCCAGGGGGCGGCGTACCGGGGGCACCACCGCGGAGGCGGGGACGGACGAGGGCAGGAGCGCGTGGGTCCGCGGAATCGCGGGCAGCTCCGGAATGTCCCGGGGTATCGGCGCGGTCATGCCCCCAAAATAGGCAAATGGGGGAAAGGGGGCGATGTGGGTGGGCCGGATGGGGGAGGGCCTGTCGCTGTCAGTCCTTCGGTACCAGCGTCAGCAGCGTCACTTCCGGCGGGCACGCGAACCGCACCGGTGTGTAGCGGCTCGTGCCGCAGCCGGCCGAGACGTGCAGATAGGACGTACGGCCTTGTGCCGTGTGCGTCGACAGGCCCTTCACGCGGTCCGTGTCGAGGTCGCAGTTGGTGACGAGGGCGCCGTAGAAGGGGATGCACAGCTGGCCGCCGTGGGTGTGGCCGGCGAGGACCAGCGGGTAGTCGTCCGCCGTGTACGCGTCGAGGACGCGGAGATACGGCGCGTGCACCACGCCCATCGAGAAGTCCGCGGAGGCCGAGGGGCCGCCCGAGACCTTGGCGTAGCGGTCCCGCTTGATGTGCGGGTCGTCCACGCCGGTCAGCTCGATCGACATGCCGTCGATCTTCAGGACGCCCCGAGTGTTGGTCAGGTTGAGCCAGCCCGCCCCGTCGAAACCGTCCCGCAGGTCCTCCCACGGGTTGTGGACGACGCCGACGGCGGGCGGGTTGCCGTTCAGGCCGTGGCGGCCCTGGACCTTCTCCAGGAGGTAGCGGGCCGGGTTGCGCAGGGTGGGGCCGTAGTAGTCGTTCGAGCCGAAGACGTACGCGCCCGGGAAGTCCATCAGGGGGCCGAGGGCGTCCAGTGTCTCGGGGACCCCCTCCGGGTCGGAGAGGTTGTCGCCCGTGTTGATCACGAAGTCGGGGCGCAGTCCGGCCAGCGAGCGCAGCCAGCGCTGCTTCTTGCGCTGGCCGCCGACCATGTGGATGTCGGAGACCTGCAGTACGCGCAGGGGGCGCATTCCGGAGGGCAGGACGGGGACCGTCACCCGTCGGAGGCGGAAAGAGCGGGCTTCGAAACCCGCCGAGTACACCAGACCGGCGGCGCCAGCCGCCGCGATGGACAGAGGTACTGCGTATCGCGCGCGCATGCCTCCATCGTGTCAGACCCGTTGGGCCCGGCTGACACCCCGTCTGCCCCGCCCCCGAAATGAGCGGGCGTCGGGGCGGCCGCACCTGCGACAATCACCTCCATGACCACGCTCAAGTCGAAGCTTCAGGAAGACCTCAACGCCGCGATCAAGGAGCGCGACGAGCTGCGCTCCTCGACGCTCCGGCTGACGCTCGCCGCGATCACCAAGGAGGAGGTCGCGGGCAAGGAGAAGCGTGAGCTCTCCGACGACGAGGTGCAGAAGGTGATCACCCGAGAGGCGAAGAAGCGCCGCGAGGCCGCCGACGCCTTCGCACAGGGTGGTCGCCCCGAGTCCGCCGAGCGGGAGAAGGCGGAGGGCGTGGTGCTCGCCGCGTACCTGCCGAAGCAGCTCAGCGACGAGGAGCTGAACGACATCGTCGCCCAGGCCGTCGAGGAGGCGAAGGCGGCGGGCGCCGAGGGGCCGCGGGCCATGGGCGCCGTCATGAAGATCGTGAACCCGAAGGTGGCGGGGCTGGCGGAGGGCGGGCGCGTCGCCGCGGTCGTCAAGAAGCTGCTCGCGGGCTGATCCCGGCCCCGGCTCAGCCGCAGCCGCACGCCGCGGCCTCGGGGCGCCGTACCCGCGAACGGCCCCTGCTCCTCGTACCGCACGCACTGCTCTGTGCGCCGTACGAGGGGCAGGGGCCGTTCCCATGTGTACCGAGTACCACCGGCTTACCGCTTACCGCCTACCGCCTACCGATTACCGCCTACCGGTCGCCGGTCATCGTTCGCCGGCCAGTGGTGCGGTTCTCAGCCCCGGCCGCGGCCGCCCCCATTGCCGTTGCCGTTGCCCTGGAACAGGTTGCCGAAGTCGGTCGAGGTGTCGCCGCCGGTCGAGGAGGCACCGCCGTCGGACGACGTGCCGTTGGACGTGCCGCCGTCGAAGAGGCCGCCGATGAAGCCGTTGCCGCCGCCGTTGTTCCCGCCGCCGTTGTTCCCGTTGCCGTTGCCGTTGTTGTTGTCGTCGCTGTTGTCGTCGTCGCCCTTGCCCGGGTTGTCGCGCGGGATGAAGACGGTGTGGAAGTCCGGGGCCCCCTTGCCCTCCAGGGCGCCGTTCATGGCGTCGCGCCAGATCGGGCCGGGGGTGTCACCGCCGTAGACCTGCGGGTGGTAGACGCCGCCGATGTAGATGTCGGTCATCTGCACCTTCTGGGTGGCGCTGCCGACCCAGACGGCGCCCGCGAGGTTCGGGGTGTAGCCGACGAACCAGGCGTTCTTGCGGGAGTCCGTGGTACCGGTCTTACCGGCGTTGGCGCGGCCGGAGAGGCCGGCCTGCTGGCCCGTACCGGAGTCGATCACACCGCTGAGCAGGGTGTTGATGGTGTCCGCGGTCTTCTCGCTCATTGCCCGCGAGCAGGTCGACTTCGGGACCTCCAGCGACTTCTTCTTGCCGCCGACGGTCTGGGTGATCGACTCGATGGCGATCGGGGTGCAGTACATGCCCCGGCTGGCGAAGGCCGCGTACGCGCTCGCCATGGTGAGGGGGGACAGGCCGGTCGAACCGAGGGTCATCGAGGACGGCACCTCGGGGACCTTGTCGCCGTTGCCCTGGACCACGCCGAGGGCGTCGGTCATCTTCACCACGGGGCACATGCCGATGTCGGCGAGCATCTGCACGAAGTAGGTGTTGACCGACTTCGCCATGGCGGTCTGCAGGTCGTACGGGCCCTTCTCGGACTCGCTCTCGTTCTCCAGCTTGTAGCCGCCGTCGTTGCGCCAGGACTTGCCGCTGCACGTCTGGACGGTCTCGGGGTACGCCATCTCGTACGGCGCCGAGTACGTCTGGTTGGCCGGGCGGCCCTCCTCGATCGCGGCCGCGGCCACGAACGGCTTGAAGGTCGATCCGGTCGGGAAGCCGAAGTTCGAGCCGCCCATGGAGGCGTTGACCGAGTAGTTGTACTCGGTCTCGTTCTTGCCGTAGCCGTACGGCTTGGACTGGCCCATGCCGAGGATCTTGCCGGTGCCGGGCTCGACGAGCGTGGCGGCCGCCGCGACCTTGTCCGACTTGTAGACGTGCTTCTTCAGGCTGGCCTGGACGGATTGCTGGGCCTGCGGTTCGAGGGTCGTCCGGATGGACAGACCGCCCTGGTTCCAGAGCTTGGCCCGCGCCTCCTTCGTCCTGCCGAAGACCGGGTCGCTGAGGAAGACCCGCTCGACGTACTTGCAGAAGAAGCTGGCGCCCTGGACGGCGGTGATGCAGCCGTTCTTCGGCTGGGTGACCTTCAGGCCCAGCGGGGCCTTCTGCGCCTTGGCGGCCTCGGCCTCCGAGATGTCGCCCACCTCGGCCATGCGCTGGAGCACGGTGTTACGGCGCTTGGTGGCCTCGGTCGCGTCGTTGACCGGGTCGTAGCGGCTCGGGGACTGGACGATGCCGGCCAGCAGGGCGGCCTGCGGGAGGGTGAGGTCCTTGGCGTGCGTGGAGAAGTAGCGCTGGGAGGCCGCCTCGACGCCGTAGGCCTGCTGGCCGAAGAACGTGATGTTCAGGTAGTTCTCGAGGATCTTCTTCTTGCCGAGCTCCTCCTCGACCTGGATCGCGTACTTCAGCTCCTTGATCTTGCGGCCGATGGTCTGCTGGGTGGCCTGCGCGACCTTCGTCGGGTCGTCGCCGGCCTCCTCCACGAAGACGTTCTTCACATACTGCTGGGTGAGCGTCGAGGCGCCCTGGGAGACGCCGCTGCTCTGCACGTTCTTGTTGAGGGCGCGCAGGACGCCCTTGAGGTCGATCGCGCCGTGCTGGTAGAAGCGCGAGTCCTCGATCGCGACGATCGCCTTCTGCATGAACGGCGAGATGTTCTTGAGGTCGACCACCGTGCGGTCACGGGAGTAGACCGTGGCGATCTGGCCGCCCTCGGAGTCGAGGATCGTGGTGCGCTGGCTCAGCGGCGGTGTCTTCAGGTTGGCCGGGAGTTCGTCGAACGACTCGACCGACCCCTTGGCGGCCAGCCCCAGGGCGCCGAACGCGGGCAGCGCGATGCCCGCCAGCACGGCTCCGGAGAGGACACTGACACCGAGGAACTTGGCGGCCTGCTGCGTGGCGGACAGGCCACCGCCCGAGCGCTTGTTTGGCATGGGGGCAGCCTACGTTCTCATTCGCCGGACACGCGTCAATGCCTTGGCCTAAGCTGCTCCCAACTGTCACAGCAGTAGGGCCACGTATCAATACGTCCGGCGACCCCGAATCGTTCCGGAGGTTCCCCGACTTTTTCCGTGGGGGCGTGCCCGAATCCGCCTTGTGTGTCATCCGGCGTCCGTTGTGGCCCAAGTGAACTGTCCCGTTTGCCGGGAAGGTCACGCATGTCGCAGGCTCACTCCCCCGGGTGATCTGCCGCTTACCCATAGTCCGTTCGGGCCATTCAAGATTGGGCCCGAAGGGGGTGTTGCGCTGTGCCCACCTTCCGTAACGTCCTCAACTGGCGGCGGTGAATATGCCGCTGCCGCCGTGGGGGAGCCTCGATTCGGGAGAGGACGGCGCCGGTATGGGCTGGGTTACCGACTGGAGTGCGCAGGCCGCCTGCCGCACTACCGATCCGGATGAACTGTTCGTTCAGGGAGCAGCGCAGAACAGGGCCAAGGCGGTGTGCACCGGATGCCCGGTACGCACCGAATGTCTGGCCGACGCGCTCGACAACCGCGTCGAGTTCGGTGTGTGGGGAGGCATGACGGAGCGCGAGCGCCGCGCTCTGCTGCGCAGGCGGCCGACCGTCACCTCGTGGCGCCGGCTGCTGGAGACCGCGCGCTCGGAGTACGAGCGCGGCTCGGGCATCGTGTCGCTCGACGACGACGAGATGTACGAGAACTACGCGGCGGTCAGCTGAGAAGAGCCCTTCCGTACGGGGGGCCTTCCTGTTCGGCTTCGGCGGTCTCGGACGCGTTCGGTCTGCGCGGGCGGCCATCGGGCGCCTTCAGTCATGGGCGGCTTCGACCGTCGGGCGCCTTCAGTCGTCGGGCGGCTTCAACCGTTGGGCGGGCTTCAGTCGTCGCCGGCCTCGGGAAGCTCCGGCCGAGGGGACGCGAGCCGATTGCCGATGTCCCGCAGCCCAGCGAGGTCGTGTACGTCACCGGGCAGCGCCGCCACTTCGGCCACCGCCACCTCCGGATGGAGGGCGGTGAAGCGGTCACGGGTGCGCTGCTCACGGGAGAGCAGGTGCATACGCTCGGCGTGCAGCCTCAGCAGGCCTGCGGTCAGCTGATCTGCGCTGGGGGAGGAGCCGGAACCCGGGGCGGTCGCGGGGCCGGTGGCGGGTTCGGGTGCGGGCTCGGTTGCGGGTGGTTCTGAACTGCCGTGCGGGTCGGGAGAGTTACGAAGTCCAGCTTTCCCGCCGTCCTGATCCACAATGCGGGGGTCTTCAAGATTTTCCACCCCCGTCTCCGCTTCGTCCTCTGTCTCGGTGTGGGCCAGGTCGAGGTTCTCCGCGGCTGCGAGCGCCCGCTCGGCGGACAGCTGGGCCGCACCGCTGCCATGGACCCGGTTGAGCACCAGACCGGCCAGCGGCATGCTCTCGGCGGCCAGCCGCTCCACGAAGTACGCGGCCTCCCGCAGCGCGTCCCGCTCGGGGGCCGCCACGACGAGGAACGCCGTCCCCGGGGCCTGGAGCAGCTTGTAGGTGGCGTCCGCGCGCGTGCGGAACCCGCCGAACATCGAGTCCATCGCCGCCACGAACGTCTGCACGTCCTTCAGCAGCTGTCCGCCCAGCAGCTTGCCGAGCGCGCCGGTCATCATCGACATCCCGACGTTCAGGAACTTCATCCCCGCGCGGCCGCCGACCTTCGCGGGTGCGAGCAGGACCCGGATCAGCTTGCCGTCCAGGAACGAACCCAGCCGCTTCGGCGCGTCCAGGAAGTCCAGCGCCGAGCGGGACGGGGGAGTGTCGACCACGATCAGGTCCCACTCGTCCCGGGCGCGCAGCTGCCCCAGCTTCTCCATCGCCATGTACTCCTGCGTGCCGGCGAAACCGGCGGAGAGCGACTGGTAGAAGGGGTTCGACAGGATCGCGGACGCCCGCTCCGGATCCGCGTGCGCCTCGACGATCTCGTCGAACGTGCGCTTCATGTCGAGCATCATCGCGTGCAACTCGCCGTCGCCCTCGACGCCCTTGACGCGGCGCGGGGTGTTGTCGAGCGAGTCGATGCCCATCGACTGGGCGAGCCGGCGCGCCGGGTCGATGGTGAGCACCACCACCTTGCGGCCCCGCTCGGCCGCCCTGAGACCCAGCGCCGCCGCCGTCGTCGTCTTGCCGACCCCGCCGGAACCGCAGCACACCACGATCCGGGTCGCCGGGTCGTCGAGCAGCGGGTCGAGATCGAGCACGCGCGCAGGGGAGAGCCGGTGCTGTGCCTGGCCCTGGTCCCGACTCATTCCGTCCCCCTCATGCGATCTGCTGCTTGCGCAGCTCGGTGGCGAGGTCGTACAGGCCCGCCAGATCCATTCCCTCGGCGAGCAGTGGCAGTTCGTGCAGCGGCAGGCCCAGCTCGCCCAGCACCGCCCGCTGCTCCTGCTCCAGTGCGTGCCGCTCGGCGTACTCCTCGGCCTGCTGCAGGAGCGGGTCCACCAGCCGCTCGGCGTGCCCGCCACGCCGCGCCCCACCCAGCCCGGCCGCGGACAACGACCGTGCGATGGATGAACGTGTCACGGTTCGTACGAGTTCCAGCCCATCCGTGTCCAACACCTCGGGCCGCACCATGTTGACGATCACCCGGCCCACCGGCAGCTTCGCCGCCCGCAGCTCGGCGATGCCGTCCGCGGTCTCCTGGACCGGCATCTCCTCGAGCAGCGCGACCAGGTGCACGGCCGTCTCCGGCGACTTCAGCACCCTCATCACGGCCTGCGCCTGATTGTGTATCGGGCCGATCTTGGCCAGCCCCGCCACCTCGTCGTTGACGTTCAAAAAGCGGGTGACGCGACCGGTCGGCGGGGCGTCCATGACGACGTAGTCGTACACGAACCGCCCGTTCCTGTCCTTGCGCCGGACCGCCTCGCACGCCTTGCCGGTGAGGAGGACGTCCCTCAGCCCGGGAGCGATGGTGGTGGCGAAGTCGATCGCGCCCAGCTTCTTCAGGGCCCGTCCGGCGCTCCCCAGCTTGTAGAACATCTGGAGGTAGTCCAGAAGGGCCAGTTCGGGATCGATGGCGAGCGCGTAGACCTCACCGCCGCCCGGTGCGACGGCGATCTTGCGTTCCTCATAGGGCAACGCCTCTGTCTCGAAGAGCTGCGCGATGCCCTGCCGACCCTCCACCTCGACGAGAAGCGTCCGCTTCCCTGCCGTGGCGAGGGCCAGCGCTAGTGCGGCGGCGACCGTCGTCTTTCCGGTCCCGCCCTTGCCGCTGACGACCTGGAGCCTGCTCACGTCTTCGAGCGTAACCAGTCCGTGCCCGAGGCAATCGGGAGGCTGTGGACAACGGGGGCCGGTATCGGCCACATGGCCTGTGGACAACCGGTCCTGAACCAGCCGCCCGGCCTGTACGGGAGCCCCCGTGCGACAGCGGATAAAGTCGCCCCATGACCAAGTGGGAATACGCAACCGTGCCGCTGCTCGTCCATGCCACGAAGCAGATTCTGGACACCTGGGGCGAGGACGGCTGGGAGCTCGTCCAGGTCGTTCCCGGGCCGAACAACCCCGAGCAGCTCGTGGCCTACCTGAAGCGGGCCAAGGCATGAGCGGCGTCGAGGCGAAGCTCGCCGAGCTGGGCCTGACCCTGCCGGCCGTGGTGCCGCCGCTCGCGGCCTACCAGCCCGCCGTGCAGTCGGGGCCGTACGTGTTCACCTCAGGTCAGCTGCCCATGGTGGACGGCAAGCTGCCCGTCACCGGCAAGGTCGGCGCCGAGGTCACGCCCGAGGAGGCCAAGGAGCTGGCCCGCACCTGCGCCCTGAACGCCCTGGCCGCCGTGAAGTCGGTCGCGGGTGATCTGGACCGCGTCGCGCGCGTGGTGAAGGTCGTCGGCTTCGTCGCCTCGGCCTCGGACTTCACCGGCCAGCCCGGCGTCGTCAACGGCGCGAGCGAGCTGCTCGGCGCGGTCCTCGGCGACAAGGGCGTGCACGCGCGCAGTGCCGTCGGTGTCGCGGTGCTGCCGCTGGACGCCCCGGTCGAGGTCGAGATCCAGGTCGAGCTGGCCCCGTAACGGGCCCGTGGGGGTGCCCCTGACCTCGGGCACCTCTCGAACATTCGCTCACCAGGGGATAGCCTCGCGCCCATGGCGAATGGGCAGTGGTTTCCCTCGGACTGGCCGGACCGCATCCGCGCGCTCGCGGACGGGACACTCACGCCCGTCGCACCCAGACGCGCGGCCACCGTCATGCTCATGAAGGACGGGCCGGCCGGGACGTTCGTCCACATGCTGCGCAGACGCGCCTCCATGGCCTTCGCCGGGGGCGCGTACGCGTATCCGGGCGGCGGGGTCGACCCGCGCGACGACGAGCGCCTGGTGCGCTGGGCGGGCCCCACGCGCGCGTGGTGGGCGCAGCGGCTCGGCGTCGAGGAGGCGGTGGCCCAGGCGATCGTCTGCGCGGCCGTACGGGAGACGTACGAGGAGGCCGGCGTCCTGCTCGCCGGGCCGGACCCCGACTCCGTCGTCGGCGACACGACCGGCGACGACTGGGAGGCGGACCGCGCGGCCGTGGCCGCCCGTGAGCTGTCCTTCGCCGAGTTCCTCGACCGCCGTGGGCTCGTCCTGCGCTCCGACCTGCTCGGCGCCTGGACCCGCTGGATCACCCCCGAGTTCGAGTCCCGGCGCTATGACACCTGGTTCTTCGTGGCCGCGCTCCCCGAGGGCCAGCGCACCCGCAACGCCTCCACGGAGGCCGACCGCACGGTGTGGATCCGCCCGCAGGAGGCGGCGGACGGCTACGACAAGGGCGAGCTGACGATGATGCCGCCCACGATCGCGACCCTGCGCCAGGTGGCCCCGTACGCCACCGCCGCCGAGGCCCTCGCCGCCGCCCCCGGCCGCGATCTGACCGCCGTCCTGGCCGAGGCCCGGCTCACCGACGGCGAGATCGTGCTGAGCTGGCCGGGCCACGGCGAGTTCACCAAGCACATCCCCATCCCGGCCGGTGGAGGCCCCGCATGACCGACGCAGCAGCGCTTCCCGGCCAGCCCCGCGGCGGCGTCCTGAGCGGACCGGCCACCGCGCGCGCGGTCAACGTCCTCGCGCCGAACGCCTCCGCGATGACCCTGGACGGCACCAACACCTGGATCGTCTCCGAGCCCGGCTCCGAGCTGGCGGTCGTGATCGATCCGGGCCCGCTGGACGACGGCCATCTGCGCGCCGTCGTGGACACCGCCGAACAGGCCGGCAAACGGGTCGCCCTGACCCTGCTCACCCACGGCCACCCCGACCACGCCGAGGGCGCCGTGCGGTTCGCCGAACTGACCGGTACGCGCGTGCGTGCCCTGGATCCGGCGCTGCGGCTGGGCGACGAGGGACTGGGCGCCGGTGACGTGATCACGCTGGGCGGCCTGGAGCTGCGGGTCGTGCCGACGCCCGGCCACACCGCCGACTCGCTCTGCTTCCACCTCCCGGCGGACAGGGCCGTCCTGACCGGCGACACGATCCTGGGGCGCGGCACCACGGTCGTGGCCCACCCCGACGGCCGGCTGGGCGACTATCTGGACTCCCTGCGGCGCCTGAGGTCCCTCACGGTCGACGACGGCGTCCACACGGTCCTTCCGGGCCACGGGCCCGTCCTGGAGGACGCCCAGGGCGCCGTGGAGTTCTACCTCGCCCACCGCGCCCACCGCCTCGCCCAGGTCGAGACGGCTGTCGAGGACGGCTTCCGCGCCGCCTCCGACGTCGTCGCCCATGTGTACGCCGACGTCGACCGCTCCCTGTGGCCGGCCGCCGAACTCTCCGTACGGGCGCAGATCGAGTACCTGGAGGACCACGGGCTCATCTAGCGGCCGTTCCCGTGGCTCAGGCGCCCCCGCCTTCCGCACCTGCGCGGCCGCCTCTGCCGTTCCGGGTGTCTGGCAGGGCCACCGGGGGCGGGAACCCCCGGTGGCCCTGGGGGCCGCAAACGGCCCGGGGCCGGGGTCCCGGGCCCCGCGCGCGATGTCGTCGTTACCGCGAGCCGTCGTTACCGCGAGCGCTTGGCGAGCCGCTCCACGTCCAGCAGGATGACCGCCCGCGCCTCCAGGCGCAGCCACCCGCGCTGGGCGAAGTCGGCGAGTGCCTTGTTGACCGTCTCGCGCGAGGCGCCGACGAGCTGGGCCAGCTCCTCCTGCGTCAGGTCGTGGACGACGTGGATGCCCTCCTCGGACTGCACGCCGAAGCGCCGCGAGAGGTCCAGCAGGGCGCGCGCCACGCGGCCGGGGACGTCGGAGAAGACCAGGTCGGACATGGCGTCGTTGGTCTTGCGCAGGCGCCGGGCGACGGCGCGCAGGAGCGCGGCGGCCACCTCGGGGCGGGCGTTCAGCCAGGGCTGGAGGTCGCCGTGGCCGAGGCCGAGCAGCTTGACCTCGGTGAGGGCCGTCGCCGTCGCCGTACGCGGGCCCGGGTCGAACAGCGACAGCTCGCCGATCAGCTCGCCGGGGCCCACCACGGCCAGCATGTTCTCGCGGCCGTCGGGGGACGTGCGGTGGAGCTTGACCTTGCCCTCGGTGACCACGTAGAGCCGGTCGCCCGGATCGCCCTCGTGGAACAGGGAGTCACCACGGGCGAGGGTCACCTCACTCATGGAGGCGCGCAGCTCCGCGGCCTGCTCGTCGTCGAGTGCCGCGAAGAGCGGGTTGCGCCGCAGAACGTCGTCCACGAGTTCTCTCCTTGTCGCCTGCTCAGGGGATCTTGTCCCCCGCGTACCAGGGGACCTGGTTCCCCATTTTGCCGGACGGTCCAAACAGTGTGATCTGTCACAAGGATGCCGCACACATGTCCGGAGGTAAGCGGCAGGGGTCCAATTGGGGGCCGATCTTCGGGGTCCGGGGCGGATGTCGGTGCCGGGCTTTAGGCTGGCCGGGTGTCCAAATCGCCGGTGAGAGCACAGGCCAAGGGGGCTGGGCGGGTGGTTGTACGTCGGGATTCCGCTGTGGGCGAACAAGAGTCCGGTGAGGGTAAGAAAGCAGCAAAAGTGATGACAAAGGCGATTGCTGGTAAATCGGCAGGAAAGCCCGAGTCGCGGACCGCGCTCGTCCGCCGGGCCCGCCGTATCAACCGCGAACTCGCCGAGGTCTACCCCTACGCCCACCCGGAGCTGGATTTCGAGAACCCCTTCCAGCTTCTGGTCGCCACGGTCCTGTCCGCCCAGACCACCGACCTCAGGGTCAACCAGACGACTCCCGCCCTCTTCGCCAAGTACCCGACCCCCGAGGACCTCGCCGCGGCCAACCCGGAGGAGGTCGAGGAGATCCTCCGCCCCTGCGGGTTCTTCCGGGCCAAGACCCGGTCGGTCATAGGGCTCTCGAAGGGCCTGGTGGAACAGTTCGGCGGCGAGGTCCCCGGTCGTCTCGAGGACCTGGTCACGCTGCCCGGCGTCGGCCGCAAGACCGCCTTCGTCGTCCTGGGCAACGCCTTCGGGCGGCCCGGCATCACCGTGGACACCCATTTCCAGCGGCTCGTACGGCGCTGGCGGTGGACCGAGGAGACCGACCCCGACAAGATCGAGGCGGCGATCGGCACGCTCTTCCCCAAGGGCGACTGGACGGACCTGTCCCATCACGTCATCTGGCACGGCCGCCGCATCTGTCACGCGCGCAAGCCGGCCTGCGGGGCCTGCCCCATCGCCCCGCTCTGCCCGGCCTACGGCGAGGGCGAGACGGACCCCGAGAAGGCGAAGAAGCTCCTGAAGTACGAGAAGGGCGGCTTCCCCGGCCAGCGGCTCAACCCGCCGCAGGCCTATCTCGACGCGGGCGGGCGGGCGGCCCCGCCGCTGGGGGCCGGATGACCCGGGCGGCGAGGAAGGCGGGACCGGCGGCCGACGGGGCGCGGCCGACGGAACGATCTACGGGTCCTCGCGCGTTGGACCCGGCAGAACGGGGGGCGCGGCGATGACACGGGTGAGTGACACGGCGAGCGAGACGGCCGACGGGACGGCGAGCGACGCGGCAAGGGACAGGGGCAGGGACAGGGACACGACGAACGCGCCACGCGCGGCGAGCGCCGCGTCCGGAGGCCCGGGGGGTGCCCGGGGCGGTGGCGCGGAGGGCGGTACGGCGGGCGCCGGAGTCGACGGCGCGGCCAACGCCGCGGCCGGTGCCGCAGCCGGTGCTGCGGCGGCCCGGTCCGGTGGTCCCGCGGGTGCCCGGGCGGGTGCCCTCGTCGGGGCCGGTGGCGGGGAGGGTGATCCGGGCGCTGCCCGGGGCGGCGTCCCGGGTGGCGCCGTGCCGCTTCGCACGCACGGTCTGCCCGGCTGGCTCGACCCGGTCGCGCGGGTCGTGGAGACGGTCCGGCCGAGCCAGCTCAGCCGCTTCCTGCCGCCGCAGGACGGCGCGGGACGCCAGTCCGCGGTCCTCGTGCTGTTCGGCGAGGGGGAGCAGGGCCCCGAGCTGCTGCTGATGGAGCGGGCCGGCACCCTGCGCTCGCACGCGGGACAGCCCTCCTTCCCCGGCGGCGCGCTCGATCCGGAGGACGGCGATCCGCAGGGCGACGGCCCGCTGCGGGCCGCGCTGCGCGAGGCCGAGGAGGAGACCGGACTCGACCCCTCGGGCGTCCAGCTCTTCGGTGTCCTGCCCAAGCTGTACATCCCGGTCAGTGGGTTCGTCGTGACACCCGTCCTGGGCTGGTGGCGCGAGCCGAGCCCGGTGGGAGTCGTCGACCCGAACGAGACGGCCCGGGTCTTCACCGTCCCCGTGGCCGATCTCACGGACCCGGCCAACCGGGCCACCGCGGTCCACCCCGGCGGCTACCGAGGTCCGGCATTTCTGGTCGAATCGGCCCTGGTCTGGGGCTTCACGGCCGGCATCATCGACCGCCTGCTGCACTTCGCGGGCTGGGAGCGCCCCTGGGACCGGGACAAGCAGGTCCCGCTCGACTGGCGGTCATGACAGGGTGAACCCCGTGAACGTGCTGGACATCCTGTTGCTGGTCGCGGCCGTCTGGTTCGCGGTGGTCGGCTTCCGCCAGGGCTTCGTCGTCGGCATCCTGTCGGTGATCGGCTTCCTGGGCGGCGGTCTGGTCGCCGTCTATCTGCTGCCGCTCATCTGGGACTGGCTCACCGACAAGGCCGAGGTCAGCACCACGGCCGCCGTCGTCGCCGTCGTCGTCGTGATCGTCTGCGCGTCGGTCGGACAGGCGCTGACCACCCATCTCGGCAACAAACTGCGCCGGTACATCACCTGGTCCCCGGCCCGCGCCCTGGACGCCACCGGCGGCGCCCTGGTGAACGTCGTCGCCATGCTGCTGGTGGCCTGGCTGATCGGCTCCGCCCTGGCCGGCACGACCCTGCCGACCCTCGGCAAGGAGGTCCGCAACTCCACCGTGCTGCAAGGGGTGTCCCGGGCACTGCCCGACCAGGCCGACACCTGGTTCGCCGACTTCTCCTCCGTCCTCGCGCAGAACGGCTTCCCACAGGTCTTCAGCCCGTTCGCCAACGAGCCGATCACCGACGTCCAGCCGCCCGACCCGGCCCTCGCGGGCAGCCCCGTCGCCACGCGCGCGCAGCGCTCCATCGTCAAGGTGATGGGCACCGCCGAGAGTTGCGGCAAGGTCCTGGAGGGCACCGGCTTCGTCTTCGGCGAGCGCCGCGTCATGACCAACGCGCATGTCGTGGGCGGCGTCGACGAACCCACCGTGCAGATCGGCGGTGAGGGCCGCAAGTACGACGCGACGGTCGTCCTGTACGACTGGAAGCGCGACATCGCCGTGCTCGACGTACCGGACCTCGACGCGCCCGTGCTGAAGTTCACCACCGACGTCGCCTCCACCGGTGCCGACGCGATCGTCGCCGGGTTCCCGGAGAACGGCTCGTACGACGTCCGGGCCGCGCGCGTGCGCGGGCGCATCACGGCCAACGGCCCGGACATCTACCACCGCGGCACCGTGCGCCGTGACGTGTACTCGCTCTACACGACCGTCCGTCAGGGCAACTCCGGCGGCCCGCTGCTCACCCCCGACGGGCGGGTGTACGGCGTGGTGTTCGCGAAGTCGCTCGACGACGCCTCCACCGGGTACGCGCTCACCGCGGACGAGATCCAGCAGGACATCACCGACGGACGTACCACGGGACAGCAGGTGGACAGCGACCGCTGCGCCCTCTAGCTGCTCCTCGCGGCGCGGGAGCGGCGGTCAGCCGGTCGGGGCGGGCCGGTCGGCAGGTCCCGTTGAGACGGCCGTGTGGCGACGGGCGTGTCGCGACGGTCGTGCCGAGCGGGGTCGTGCCGAGACGGTCGTGCCGAGCGGGCCCGGGCGGGTCAGCCTCGAGGGTGACGCAGGCGTACCGAGACCCAGCGGGCCCGGCGGCGCAGGATGCGCGGAATGCCCACCCGGAGGTCGGAGCCCGGCAGCTGCGGGTCGGAACCTCGTTGGTGGGAGCTCAGGCCGGCGGCCGAGCGCCGGTTGCGTGCTGTGTCACTGTAGTCGTGCGTCCAGCCCATACCCCGACGTCTGCCCCCGCCCCAAGGTCGATAACCGCCCCGAGGCCCGCCAATTGGCCTATGCGTCGGGCAATTGGCCGCTTGTCGTACAGGTGTTTCCTGTGGCATCCGGCGGCGGACACCGGGCGCGACAATTCGGTCACCGATCCGGTTCCGGATCCTTCAGCCAATTGACCAGTTCGGTGGAGAAAGCGACCGGATCCTCCTCGTGGGGGAAGTGGCCCAGCCCGTCGAAGAGCCGCCATCGGTACGGCGCCTCCACGTACTCGCCGGAGCCGGCCGCGCTACGGGTGCGCATCACCGGGTCGAGTGACCCGTGCAAGTGGAGCGTGGGGACGCGCACGGGCCGTTTCATGCGCCGGTAGAACTGGACGCCGTCCGGCCGCGCCAGCGAGCGCACCAGCCACCGGTACGGCTCGACGGAGCAGTGCGCGGTGGAGGGGATGCACATCGCGCTCCGGTACGTCTCCAGGATTGCGTCCTCCGGCGGCTGCGGCCCGGACCACTCACGGATGAGGCGGGCCACCAGTTCCCCGTCGTCGGCGGTGAGCTGCCGCTCCGGGATCCACGGCCGCTGGAATCCCCAGATGTGGGAGCTCGCGGCGGACTGCCGGACGTCGGCGAGCATCGCCGAGCGCCAGCGACGCGGGTGCGGCATCGAGGCCACCGCGAGCCGCCGGACCAGCTTGGGGCGCATCACGGCGGCCGTCCACGCCAGATAGCCGCCCAGGTCGTGGCCGACGAGCGCGGCGTCCGGCTCGCCCAGCGAGCGGATCACGCCCGTGATGTCGAGGGCGAGGTTGGCCGGGTCGTAGCCCCGGGGGGTACGGTCGCTGCCGCCCACGCCCCGCAGATCCATGGCGACGGCCCGGAAGCCGGCCTCGGCGAGCGCGCCGAGCTGGTGCCGCCAGGTCCACCAGAACTGCGGGAAGCCGTGGACGAGCATGACCAGCGGTCCGTCACCCGCCTCCGCGATGTGGAAGCGGGCGCCGTTCGCGGCGACCTCACGATGGGTCACCTTGGTGCCCTCGGCGTATTCCGGCCGAACGACCGAGGTGGGCTGCGCCGAAGGGGTGGCGGGGTCCGTCATGACGTCGAGCGTGCCACAGCCTCGATGGCCGCCGGGCCCCGGTCCTCGGTCAGCTCCGGCCTGGGGTGCGGCTTGGCGTTCTGCAGGACGCCCGCGCTCTCCTTCATCGACGCGGCCACCTTCTGCGGGCCCTGGCTCTTCTTGGCCTTCTTCGCGAACACCACACCGATCAGCACCAGGACGAGCGCCACGAGCACGTTCGCCGCGAAGGACAGCAGGAAGCAGATCGCGAGGTTCCAGTCGCTCCAGGTACGGATGCCGTACGCCAGCGCGAAGTTCAGCATCGGCAGGGAGAACACCAGGACCGCGCCTGCCACCGTGAACGCCCCGCCGCTCGTCGCGCCGCGCTTCACATCCTGCTTGAGCTGAGCCTTCGCCAGCGCGATCTCGTCGTGCACCAGCGCGGACATCTCGGTCGTCGCCGAGGCGAACAGCTGGCCGATGCTGGCTTCGGCGCCGACCGGGCTGCCGTCGGGTGCGCTCATCGCGGTCTCCCTCGCTTCTTTTGTACCGTCTCTTTTGTACCGTCCCGTCAGATCATGCCGGACCGTCGCCGTCCTCGCCCGCCCCGCCCGGCACTTCGGCCGCCATCCGATGCGCGGGACCCGTCCCCGAGTCCGTCTCCGAGTCCGTTTCTGAGTCCGTCTCCGAGTCCGTTTTTGAGTCCGTCCCGGCGGTCCTCCCGCGGGCGATCTCCGCGGCGATACGGCGGTGCTCGGCGGCCTTGCGGTCATGGATCGCGGCCATCCGCAGGTGGTACGCCGGGTCGTCCTGCTCGTAGACGTCCGGGATGCCGTCACTGTCCTCGTCGCGCTCCTCGGCCTCCTGGATCCGGCGGTAGCGGGCGTTGCGCAGCTTCAGCAGGACCGTCGCGCAGGTCGCCGCGATCAGCGAGCCCGTCAGGACGGCGGCCTTGACCTCGTCGGTGAGGGCCGCCTCCCCCGCGAAGGCCAGTTCGCCGATGAGCAGCGAGACGGTGAAACCGATGCCGGCGAGCGAGGCGACGGCCAGGACGTCCGCCCAGGCCAGGTCCTCGCTGAGGGAGGCCCGCGTGAAGCGGGCGGTCAGCCAGGTGCCGCCGAAGACGCCGACCGTCTTGCCGATGACGAGCCCGAGGACGACCCCGAGGGTCTCCGGCCGGGTGAAGATCTCGCCGAGCGCCCCGCCGGAGATCGTCACCCCCGCGCTGAACAGGGCGAACAGTGGAACAGCGAGCCCCGCGGAGAGCGGCCGCACCAGGTGCTCGATGTGTTCGCCGGGGGAGTGCTCCTCGCCCTCGCGGGTGGTACAGCGCAGCATCAGGCCCATGGCGACGCCGGCGATGGTCGCGTGGACGCCGCTGTTGTACATCAGCGCCCAGATCACCAGCGCGAGCGGCACGTACACGTACCAGCCGCGTACGCCCTTGCGCAGCAGCACCCAGAAGGCCGCGAGGCCTGCGACGGCGCCGCCCAGGGCGGCGAAGTCGATCGTGTCGGTGAAGAAGACCGCGATGATCAGGATCGCGAACAGGTCGTCGACGACGGCGAGGGTGAGCAGGAAGGCGCGCAGCGCGCTCGGCAGCGAGGTCCCGATGACGGCGAGCACGGCGAGCGCGAAGGCGATGTCGGTGGCGGTGGGTACCGCCCAGCCGCCCGTGTCGCCGCCTCCGGTGAGGTTGGTGAGGGTGTAGACGAGCGCCGGTACGGCCATTCCGCACAGCGCGGCCGCGACGGGCAGGGCGGCGGCCCTGGGGTCCTTCAGTTCCCCGGCGACCAGCTCGCGCTTGAGTTCGATGCCGGCGACGAAGAAGAAGATCGCGAGGAGGCCGTCGGCCGCCCAGTGCTCCACCGACAGGTGCAGTCCGAGGGCCCCGGGGCCGAGGTGGTAGTGGCTGACTGTCTCGTAGCTGTCGCGCAGCGCGGGGACGTTCGCCCAGAGCAGTGCGGTCACCGCGGCGAGGAGCAGCAGGACACCGCCCACCGTCTCGGTCCGCAGCGCGTCCGTGATGTAGGTCCGCTCGGGGAGGGAGAGCCGTCCGAAGATTCTGCGGGCGGTGCTGCGGGGCGCGGACACGGTGGGACCTCCGGTCGGTGGGCATGGCGGAACGCATGCCGACCAGACTTCCCGGCGCACCTTTTTGATTAGTTTACCTAAGGTGCGTCCAGCGCGCGCGGCACAGTCCGTGCGCGGTGTACGCGGTGCACGGACTGTGCCGCGCGGCGCGCTCGGGGCCTGTGGTCAGGTGACCCCCACGATAGGTGCGAAACGGGCACCCGGCGCGGTTCCCCGCGTCGCCGGATGCCCGTCCCGTGCGGGCCTTGCTCAGTCCTCGCTGGGTGCCGCCGGCAGCTTCGCCTGGATGAGGTCCATGACCGTGGAGTCGGTCAGGGTGGTCACATCGCCGAGTTCCCGCTTCTCGGCGATGTCCCGCAGCAGCCGGCGCATGATCTTGCCGGAGCGGGTCTTGGGCAGCTCGGTCACCGGGTGGATCTGCTTGGGCTTGGCGATCGGGCCGAGGGTCGCGCCGACGTGGTTGCGCAGTTCGGCGACCAGGTCCTCGGACTCGGCGGCGGTGCCGCGCAGGATGACGAACGCGACGATCGCCTGTCCGGTCGTCTCGTCGGCCGCGCCGACCACGGCCGCCTCGGCGACCGAGGGGTGCGACACGAGCGCCGACTCGACCTCGGTGGTGGAGATGTTGTGCCCGGAGACGAGCATGACGTCGTCCACCCGGCCCAGCAGCCAGATGTCCCCGTCGTCGTCCTTCTTCGCGCCGTCGCCCGCGAAGTACTTGCCCTCGAAGCGTGACCAGTACGTGTCGAGGAAGCGCTGGTCGTCGCCCCAGATCGTGCGGAGCATCGACGGCCAGGGCTCGGTGAGGACCAGATAGCCACCGCCGCCGTTGGGCACCTCGTTCGCCTCGTCGTCGACGACCGTCGCGGAGATGCCGGGCAGCGGGCGCTGGGCGGAGCCCGGCTTGGTCTCGGTGACGCCCGGCAGCGGCGAGATCATCATCGCGCCGGTCTCGGTCTGCCACCAGGTGTCCACGACGGGGGTCAGGTCGGCACCGATGTGCTTGCGGTACCAGACCCAGGCCTCGGGGTTGATGGGTTCCCCGACCGAACCGAGGACGCGGAGCGAGGACAGGTCGAACTTCGCGGGGATGTCGTCGCCCCACTTCATGAACGTACGGATCGCCGTCGGGGCCGTGTACAGGATCGTCACCCCGTACTTCTGCACGATCTCCCAGAAGCGCCCCTGGTGCGGGGTGTCCGGGGTGCCCTCGTACATCACCTGCGTCGCGCCGTTCGCCAGCGGTCCGTAGACGATGTACGAGTGGCCGGTGACCCAGCCGACGTCGGCCGTGCACCAGTACACGTCGGTGGCCGGCTTGAGGTCGAAGACCGCGTGGTGCGTGTACGCCGCCTGCGTGAGGTAGCCGCCGGAGGTGTGCAGGATGCCCTTCGGCTTACCCGTGGTGCCGGACGTGTAGAGGATGAACAGCGGCTGCTCGGCGCCGAAGGCCTCGGGGGCGTGCTCGGCGGACTGGCGGTCGACGATCTCGTCCCACCACACGTCCCGGGTGTCGTCCCAGGCGACCTCCTGGCCCGTACGGCGGACCACGAGCACATGCTCCACGTTGCCCGCCTTGCGGACCGCGTCGTCGACGGCCGGCTTGAGCGCGGACGGCTTGCCGCGCCGGTACCCGCCGTCCGCCGTGATCACGACCTTGGCGTCCGCGTCCTGGATGCGGGTCGCCAGCGCGTCCGCGCTGAAGCCGCCGAAGACCACGGAGTGCGCGGCGCCGATCCGGGCGCAGGCCAGCATCGCGACCGCCGTCTCCGGGATCATCGGCATGTACACCGCGACCCGGTCGCCCTTGCGGACGCCCAGCTCCATCAGCGCGTTGGCCGCCTTGGACACCTCGTCCTTGAGTTCGGCGTAGGTGAGCGCGCGGCTGTCGCCGGGCTCCCCCTCGAAGTGGATCGCGACCCGGTCGCCGTGCCCGGCCTCCACATGGCGGTCGACGCAGTTGTACGCGACGTTGAGCTCGCCGTCCTCGAACCACTTCGCGAACGGCGGGTTCGACCAGTCCAGCGTCTGTGTCGGCTCCTTGGCCCAGGTCAGCCGACGGGCCTGCTCGGCCCAGAAGCCGAGCCTGTCAGCCTTGGCCTGTTCGTACGCCTCCGCCGTGACGTTGGCGTTCGCGGCCAGGTCGGCGGGCGGCGCGAACCTGCGCTCTTCCTTGAGCAGGTTGGCCAGGCTTTCGTTGCTCACGACATCTCCCTTTCGAAGGGTGTCCGTTGTGTCCCGGGCCACAGCTCATCAGAACCGGGGGCCCGGTGACAAGGGCCGACGGAAAATTGGTTTAGACCTGTTCTGGTGTAGGCCGGGTCATCCGTACCCACGGACGGGGGCCGGACGGAGTTCAGCCGGTGTCACGCCTTTCACACGCGATGGCCCACATGGTCGAACAGCTCGCTGCCGTCGTTCCCGGTGAGCAGATACGTCTGTGCCTCGCCCACGTGGAAGTACAGCCCGTGCAACTCCAGCTCCCCGGCCGCCAGGGCCCGCGCCACCGACGTGTGGGCCCGCAGATGGTCCAGCTGTTGGACCACGTTCGTCAGACAGAGCTGCTCGACCGCGTCCGCCGGTGACCGCCCGGCCAGCCGGGCCGAGGGCCGTCCGTCGTCGCCCATCCGCTCCAGACTCGGCAGCCCGTGCCGCAGCCACCGCTTCAACGGCGTCTGCTCCCCGCCGGGTTCGGAGCCGAGCAGCGCCTGCATGGCCCCGCACCCCGAGTGCCCGCACACCGTGATGGACCGGACCTTCAGCACGTCCACCGCGTACTCGATGGCGGCCCCCACCGAGTCGTCCCCGCACTCCTCGTCCGGCGGCGGCACCAGGTTGCCGACGTTGCGCACCACGAACAGGTCGCCCGGACCACTGGAGGTGATCATCGACGTGACCAGCCGCGAATCGGCGCAGGTGAGGAACAGCTGCGTCGGCTGCTGTCCCTCCCGGGCCAGCCGCGCCAACTCCCCGCGCACCAGCGGAGCGGTGTTCCGCTGGAAGGCGCTGATGCCGCGGACCAGGGGGTGACTCCCGTCGGCCCCGGTACCCGCGAGACCGCCCGTGCCGCTCGGCCGGTTCGCCCGGTGGGTCTTGTGCATCCGGTCGGTCTTGCGCGTCTCATCGGTCTTGTCTGGCTCATCGGTCTTGTCTGTTTCGTGGGTCTCCTGTGTTTCGTGCGTCCGGTGCGGTCTGTCGGGGGCCGCCGGGGTGCCGGCCCCGCTCGGCCGGTTCGGGGTTCCGGAAGCGGAACCTGTGGCGCGCGCGGTGCGGGGGAGCTCGCACTGGTGGTTGCGCCAAGGGGTCCACGGCCGGCAGCGGCAGTCGGCACCGGCGGCGGGGTCGACGGCCGTGGACGCCGTGCCGAGTCTGCGGCCGGTCAGTTCGACGGTGCCGCCCTGGCCGGTGTGGGTCTTCTGCCAGTCCTGGAGGGCCTCGTACGCGGCGTGGTCCATGAACGAGCCGTCCAGCTCGACCACCACGCGGGTGCCGTGGGGTACGAGGTGCAGGGCCCGGCTCAGCCGGGGTACCGCCAGGAACGTCAACTGGCCGCGCACATGGACGTGGTGGACTCCTTCCTGCTCGTGGTGGGTGATGCGGGTGTGGGTGAGGCGGTTGAGGGCGACGGCGACGGCGACCGCGATTCCCAGCGTCACGCCCTGGAGGACGCCGAGGAACACCACGCCGAGGGTGGTGACGGCGTACACCAGCACCTCCCGGTGGCGGGTCACCGTACGAATGTGGTGCAGGGACACCATCTGGATGCCGACGGCCATCACCAGGGCGGCGAGCGACGCGAGGGGGATGAGCTCCAGGATCGGGCCCATCAGCAGTGCGGCGATCAGTACGAGAACGCCGTGCAGCATCGTGGAGTTCCGGCTCACGGCACCCGATTGGACATTCGCCGAACTGCGCACGGCCACCCCCGCGACGGGCAGTCCGCCGAGGGCGCCGGAGACGATGTTGGCGGCTCCCTGGCCCAGCAGTTCACGGTCGAGGTCGGAGCGGCCGACCCGCGGGCCGCGTCCCGCGGGTGAGGAGATGAGGTCGGCGCGGGAGGAGATGAGCTTGTCGACGGCGACCGCGCCGAGCAGCGACTGCACGCTGCACACCAGCGTGATGGTGAGGACGGCCGCCGCGACGCCGAGCGCCGGGCCCTCGGGCAGTCCGGCCAGGGCATGGCTGCGCCAGGAGGGGAGGTCGACCTTGGGCAGGACGAGGCCGCCGAGGGACGCCGCGACGGTGGCTCCGGCGACGGCGACGAGGGCGGCGGGCACCTTGCGCAGCATCCGGCCCGCCCGGCCGGGGACGCGGGGCCAGAGCAGCAGCAGGGTCAGGGTCAGGGTGCTCACGGCGACCGCGGCGGGCTGGAGCCCGGCCAGCTGGGCGGGCAGGGCGAGGAGGTTGGCCAGAACGGAGCTCTGCGGGGTGCCGCCCAGGACGATGTGCAGCTGGGCGACGGCGATGGTGACGCCGATGCCGGCGAGCATGCCGTGCACGATGGCGGGGCTGACGGCGAGCGCGGTGCGTGCCACGCGCAGACAGCCGAGGCCCAGTTGGGCGCAGCCGGCGAGCACGGTGACGGCACAGGTCGTCCGCCATCCGTACCGCTCGATGAGGTCGGCCGTGACCACGGTGAGCCCGGCGGCGGGGCCGCTGACCTGGAGCGGGGATCCGCCGACGCAGCCGGCCACGATCCCGCCGACGGCGGCGGCGACGAGGCCGGCCTGCAGGGGTGCTCCGGTGGCCAGGGCGATGCCCAGGGACAGGGGGAGGGCGATCAGGAAGACCGCGATCGAGGCGGACACGTCGGCGCCCGCGAGGCGGAAGCGGCGGTGCGGGCCCGACGGGGGGCTGTGCGGCGGGTGGGCGCGCCGGGCGCGCGTCGAGTCGGACGTACGAGTGGGGACGCAGGCTGACATGTTCCCGTCTCCTCCGGGGCAGCGCGGTCGCGGAACTGGTGGTCCCCGCTTTCTGGCGGGGGCGGTCGCGGCCGTGGGTCACGGCGTACAGCGGCGGGATGAGAGAGCAACGCTCGGTAAAACGATCGTAATGCAGAGTAAAGGTCAGGCATGGATTTATGTGGCAAATAGGGCAATGAATCACCTACTTGGGTGAAGTGAGCATTTCATCGGCTTGTCGTATTAATTCCTTCTCGGTCCCGTGCGACCTTGACCGCGCTGCCGGCTCGCCCCGGCACGCACCGACAGCACGCCCTCGTCGGCGTGGGCCGAGAGAAGGAAGAAGGTGGGCGGAGCATGACCGCCACCCAGAGAATCGCCGCGGCCGTCGTGGTCGCCGCGACGGCCGCCGCATCACTCGCCGGTTGTGCCACGGCGACCGACGCCGCCAAGACGACGACGCAGACCCCGCACCAGGGCGCCCCGGCGCCCAAGCGGGTGCTCCGGCTGATCGGCGACGGCTCCACCGCGTACACCGGACCGCAGCCGCACCTGCCCCGACCGCAACGTCTGAAGCCCGGTCAGAAGCCCCCGCAGTTCGTGGTGTTCTCCTGGGACGGGGCCGGAGAGGACAGCCAGAAGCTGTTCTCGCACTTCCGCAAGGTGGCCAAGGCCAACCACGCGACCATGACGTACTTCCTCAGCGGCGTGTACATGCTGCCGCAGGAGAAGGCCGACCTCTACCGGCCCCCACAGCACTCGCTTGGCCGTTCCGACATCGGCTTCAACGACGAGCAGGGCATCGCCGACACCGTGAAGCAGCTACGGCTGGCGTGGCTGGAGGGCAACGAGATCGGCACCCACTTCAACGGCCACTTCTGCGGCAGGAACGGCGGGGTCGGCGCGTGGTCCCCGGCGGAGTGGCGGGACGAGATCGCCCAGGCCAAGCAGTTCGTGAAGACCTGGAAGACCAACACCGGCATGACCAAGGCCGCCCCGCTGCCCTTTGACTACGACAAGGAGCTGATCGGCGCCCGCACCCCCTGCCTGGAGGGCCAGAAGAACTTCATGCGGGCGGCGAGCCGACTGGGCTTCCGCTATGACACCAGCGGCGTCAACCAGCAGGTCTGGCCCCGCAAGCGGATGGGGCTGTGGGACCTGTCGATGCAGCTCGTGCCCTTCCCGGGACGCACGTTCGAGCAGCTCACCATGGACTACAACTTCATGGTCAACCAGTCCGGAACCAAGACCCAGGGCGACCCCGCCAAGCGCGCCTTCTGGGGCGAGCAGATGCGCGACGGCCTGCTCAGGGGCTTCCACCGCGCCTACAACGGCAACCGCGCTCCGCTGATCATCGGCAACCACTTCGAGTCCTGGAACGGCGGAACGTACATGCGGGCCGTCCAGGAGGTCGTGGAGACCGTGTGCAACCAGGCCGACGTGCGCTGTGTGTCGTTCCGGCAGCTGGCTGACTGGCTGGACGCCCAGGACCCGCAGACCCTGAGCAAGCTGCGCTCACTGGATGTCGGCGAGGCCCCGGAGCAGGGTTGGGCGTCCTTCCTGTCCGACGGGCCGGCCCCGGCCCCCCAGGGCATCCCGGGCGGCCCGGCGGTCCGGCGGTAGCCGCCGCCCGGATGTTCTAGACGGCGGCGGCCACGCCCTCGCCGAGCACGAAGTCGGGGTCGACCTGGGCCGCCAGGTCGGCCCCTGTGCGTTCGTTGCCCCAGGACTGGGCGTTCTTCAGGTGGAAGTGCACCATCTGGCGTGTGTAGCGGTCCCGGTCGCGCCGCTCGTGGGCGGCGTCGACGGTCGTCCGCAGCAGATGCAGGGCCTCGCGGTCGGGCGCGTCCAGGAGGTCGAACCGGGGCGGTCGGCCCTTCTCCATGGCGCGCACCCAGTTCGAGTGCCCGACTGTGACGAGCAGGTCCTCACCGACTTCGGCGCGGAGGAAGTCGAGGTCGTCCTGCCCTTGCACCTTGTTGCCGACGACCTTCAGCTCGACGCCGAAGTCGCGGGCGTACTCCTTGTACTGACGGTAGACGGAGACCCCCTTACGGGTCGGCTCGGCGACGAGGAACGTGACGTCGAAGCGGGTGAACAGGCCGGAGGCGAAGGAGTCCGAGCCCGCCGTCATGTCGACCACGACGTACTCGTCGCGGCCGTCCACGAGGTGGTTCAGGCACAGCTCCACCGCTCCCGTCTTGGAGTGGTAGCAGGCGACCCCCAGGTCGGCGTCCGTGAAGGGGCCGGTGACCATCAAACGGACGGCGCCCCCGTCGAGTTCCACCGGCCTGGCGCAGGCGTCGTAGACCGGATTGTCCTCGCGCACCCGCAGCAGCCGTGAGCCCCGGCCGGGCGGGGTCGTCTTGATCATCGACTCGGCCGAGGCGATGCGCGGGTTGGAACCGCGCAGGTACTCCTTGATCAGCGGCAGGTGATCGCCCAGTGCGGGCAGGGTGGCGGCCTCGCTCTCGTCGAGGCCGAGAGCGGGCCCCAGGTGCTGGTTGATGTCGGCGTCCACGGCGAGCACGGGGGCGCCCAGGGTGGCGAGGTGGCGGATGAACAGGGACGACAGCGTCGTCTTGCCGCTGCCACCCTTCCCGACGAAAGCAATTTTCATGTTCACCAAGAGTAGTGTGATGGTGGCTGTGCGTGGCAGTGGTGCGTGAAGAAGACCACTCCTTCGAGGGGTGCGGCCCAGGGTGCGTAATGTCGTACTCATGAGTACGACAGGCGCGTCCGCCGATCCGCTCGCGGCCCTGGCCTCGTTGCCCGGTGTGGCCGAGTCCGTGGAGTCCGTGCGCAAGGCCGTGGACCGGGTCTACGGACACCGGGTCATGCGGCGCCGCAGCAACGCGGTCACCTCCGAGGCCGCCCTGCGCGGCGCCCGTGGTTCGGCGGCGCTGTCCGGCGCGGACTGGGCCCTGGAGGAGGTGCGGCGGCGCAGTGACTTCGGCGTCGACGACGAGGCGCGGGTGATGGGCGCCGCCCTGCGGCTGACGGCCGAGGCCGGGCAGCTGCTGTCCATCTGGCGGCAGTCGCCGCTGCGGGTGCTCGCACGGCTGCATCTGGTGGCCGCTGCGGGTGGCGGTGACGAGATCGGGCGGCCGCGGCAGGCGGGGGAGCCGGTCGACGAACCGCTCGTCGAGCTGCCGCTGCCCGGAGCCGCTGACGTGGCCGGCCGGCTGGACGGGCTCTCCGGGCTGATCATCGCGGGGAGCTCGGCACCCGCCCTGGTGACGGCCGCCGTGGTGCATGGCGAGCTGCTCGCCCTGCGCCCCTTCACCTCGCACAACGGCCTGGTCGCGCGGGCCGCCGAGCGCATCGTGCTGATCGGCAGCGGTCTCGATCCCAAGTCGGTCTGCCCGGCCGAGGTGGGCCACGCGGAACTGGGCCGGGCCGCCTATCTGGCGGCACTGGACGGTTATGTGTCCGGCACTCCCGAGGGTATGGCGGCCTGGATCACGCACTGCGGCAGGGCGGTCGAGCTGGGTGCCCGGGAGTCGACGGCGGTGTGCGAGGCGTTGCAGCGCGGCGCTGCGTAAGGGCCGGTGCAGAGGCGGGCGCGGAAGCCGGCGCAGAAGCGGAAAGTCCCGGTAACGGGTTGCGGCGGTACGAGAATTCGTACCGCCGCTGGCATGTTCACCGGGTTACCAAGCGTCCTCGATATGGTGCCCATCAGGCCGGGTTCTTTGCCCGTGACCTGGTGCGGCTGGCCCGTAATCGACGGGTCGACGTCGCGTGGGTGCTCGATGTCCATGCATCGGTCCGTGGGGCCAAATGCGTTATTAAGGTGATCCTTTCGGATGTCCTTGGTCTCGCGGGCCGTGAGTCCTTTCTACTCCAGGACCAGGACAAGCGGAACCCCCGCCGCCAGTTCTTTACTTTTGGCGCCAAAGGGGTTCGAAACGGTCTCCGCAGCTCAGGCGGTCGCCGTCCGGCGCCGACTCGCGTACCAGACCAGGCCCGCCGTCGCCGCCGCCGCGCCTATGGCGGCCGCCGCGACGAGGGCCGGGCGCGGCGGTACGGAGAACGAGGGGATCCGCTGCTTGAGCCGTACAGGCCGGTGGAAGTCGAGAATCGGCCACCCGCGCGCGAGGGCCTCTCGCCGCAGGGCCCGGTCCGGGTTCACGGCGTGCGGACGGCCCACCGACTGGAGCATCGGCAGATCGGTCGCCGAGTCGCTGTACGCGAAACAGCGCTCCAGGTCGTACCCCTCCGAAAGGGCCAGCTCCTTGATCGCCTCCGCCTTCGTCGGGCCGTAGGCGTAGTACTCCACCTCGCCGGTGTAGCAGCCGTCCTCGCCGACCACCATCCGGGTCGCCACCACGCGGTCCGCGCCCAGCAGCTCCCCGATCGGCTCGACCACCTCCGCGCCCGACGTGGACACGATCACGACATCGCGGCCGGCCGTGTGGTGCTCCTCGATGAGAGAGGCCGCCTCGTCGTAGATGAGCGGGTCGATCAGATCGTGCAGCGTCTCGGCGACGATCTCCTTCACCTGCTGCACGTTCCAGCCGCGCACCATCCCGGACAGGTACTCCCGGGTCCGCTCCATCTGATCGTGGTCCATACCGCCGACGCGGAAGACGAACTGGGCATATGCGGTCCGCAAGGCGGCCCTGCGGTTGATCAGACCGCCTTGGTAGAAGGACTTGCTGAAGGTGAGCGTGCTCGACTTCGCAATGACCGTCTTGTCCAGGTCAAAGAAGGCCGCTGTGCGGGGCAAGGAGTGGTTTTCCACAACCAAGAGCATAGGGGCAGCCCATTCGGCGTAAGGTGGGCGCGTGGGTTTGCCTGAGAGGGCTCTCGGGTACACCATGGAAGTCACGGATCGTTCGCGACCGTGCTAACCCGGTCCGGCTCCTCCCCCCCCGAGTCGGCCGTGGAGACGACCCCCGCTCTCCCCCCCGGCGGGGGTCGTCGCATGTCCGGATGCATTTTCCCCTTCTTCGCGCGGTACGGCCGCGTCTGTGAGGCGGCTCAGGCCGCCCCTTCGGCATGTCCGTGATCCGTCACGTTGGGTAGCGGTCGGACTGCTCTGCGGAAGTCGCACAGGAGGCGGGTGGTCATCACCGGTATGGGTGACGGCGATATTCACAACCGGCCGCCCGTCCACAGATTTTCACCAAGATCCACAAGATTTCCCGGTGGGCCGCACCGTGATTCCGACGCGTCCGCTCGGGCCGGACTTCATGGCCGGTTCCGTTTGCCGGGTGCGCGCGGCCGGTTTTCTGTCGGCCGTTCTTGCGGAGGCCACTTGTCCGGTTCTTCGCACGCTCGGGAATCGCGGGGCCGCAGGGGCTGCGCGACCCACGACAAAGGGGGACGAAAACATGGCCGGAGCCGTCACTCACGACCCGTCGCCCGCCGCTTCCCACCGGCAGGGCAAACCGCTCATCGTCACCGAGGACGCCGACCTCCTCGACGACCTGCTGCGCCTGTGCGCCGCGGCCGGCGCGACGCCCGAGGTCCACCCCTCGGTGCCGGAGCGCCGCGGCAGCTGGGAGACCGCGCCGCTCGTCCTCGTCGGCGACGACGCCGCCCGCCGGGTGCGCGGGGCCACCCGCAGGCGCGGAGTGGTCCTCGTCGGACGCGACCAGGACGACCCCGGCGTCTGGCAGCGCGCCGTCGAGATCGGAGCCGACCACGTCCTGATGCTGCCCGACGGCGAACAATGGCTGGTCGACCGTATCGCCGACGTCGCCGAGGGCGTCGGACGGCCCGCACTCACCGTCGGCGTCATCGGCGGCCGCGGAGGCGCCGGAGCGTCCACGCTCGCGTGCGCCCTCGCCGTCACCTCCGCGCGCGAAGGCCTGCGCACACTCCTGGTGGACGCCGATCCGCTCGGAGGCGGACTCGACGTACTGCTCGGCGGGGAGACGAGCGAAGGCCTGCGCTGGCCCGCCTTCGCCGCCTCACGCGGGCGGGTCGGCGGCGGCGCCCTGGAGGAGTCCCTGCCCGAACTGCACGCGCTGCGCGTGCTCAGCTGGGACCGCGGCGACTGCGTGGCCGTCCCGCCGCAGGCCGTCCGCGCGGTTCTCGCCGCCGCGCGCCGCCGGGGCGGCACCGTCGTCGTGGACCTGCCGCGCCGCATCGACGACGGGGCCGCCGAGGCACTCGCCCAGATCGACCTCGGACTCCTCGTGGTCCCCGCCGAACTGCGCGCCGTCGCGGCCGCCGGCCGGGTGGCCGCCGCGGCCGGGATGGTCCTGCGCGACCTCAGGGTGGCGGTCCGGGGCCCGTACGCACCCGGCCTCGACGACCGCGAGGTGGCCGCACTGCTCCGGCTGCCGCTGGTCGGCGAGGTGCCGGTGGAGCAGACACTGCTCCGCCCCGACGGAGGCAAGGCACCCCCGGGCGCCGCCGCGCGCGGGCCCCTCGCCCGCTTCTGCAAGCAGTTCTGGGAGCGGGCGCTGATCGAGGCGGGTGGCGCGTGAGTACGCCACGGGTGAGTACGGCACGTGCGGGTGCGCCCCCGGTGAGCACGGCACCGGCACTGGAGGGCGCGCTGCTGGACGGCGTACGGCAGTGGCTCGCCGCGAGCGGGGCCGAGCCGACGCCCGCGCGCGTGGCACAGGCCCTGCGGGAACAGGGCCGGGTGCTCGGGGACGCCGAGGTGCTCGGGGCGGCCGAGCAACTGCGCTCCGAGCTGATCGGCAGCGGGCCGCTGGAGCCGCTGCTCGCCGACCCCTCGGTGACCGACGTCCTGGTGTCCGCCCCGGACCGGGTCTGGGTCGACCGGGGCGGCGGCCTGGAGCTGACCGCCGTCTCCTTCCCGGACGCCGCCGCCGTACGACGTCTCGCGCAGCGGCTGGCCGCCGTGGCCGGACGGCGCCTGGACGACGCCCGGCCCTGGGCCGACGCCCGGCTGCCCGACGGGACCCGGCTGCACGCCGTGCTGCCCCCGGTGGCCGTCGGCTGCGCCTGTCTGTCGCTGCGCGTGGTACGTCCGCGGGCGTTCACGCTCGATGAACTCGTGGCCGCGGGCACCGTACCGCCGGGCGGCGATCGGGTGCTGCGGGCCCTGGTCGCAGCGCGACTGTCCTTCCTGGTCAGCGGTGGCACCGGCAGCGGCAAGACCACCCTGCTGAGCGCACTGCTCGGCCTCGTCGGCCCCGGGGAGCGGATCGTGCTCGCCGAGGACTCCGCGGAGCTGCGGCCGGACCATCCCCACGTGGTCCGCCTGGAGACCAGACCCGCCAACCAGGAGGGCGCCGGGCGCGTCACGCTCGAGGACCTGGTGCGGCAGGCCCTGCGGATGCGGCCGGACCGGCTCGTCGTCGGCGAGGTGCGCGGACCGGAGGTGGTCCATCTGCTGGCCGCGCTCAACACGGGCCACGAAGGCGGCTGCGGGACCGTCCACGCCAACGCCGCGGCGGACGTCCCCGCCCGGCTGGAGGCGCTCGGTACGGCGGCGGGACTGGACCGGGCCGCACTGCACAGCCAGGTGGCTGCCGCGCTCTGCGTGGTCCTGCACCTCGTCCGCGACCCGGCCGGGCGGCGCCGGATCGCCGAGGTGCACGTGCTGGAGCGTGACCCCACGGGGCTGGTGCGGACGGTACCGGCACTGCGCTGGCAGCCGGACGCCTTCGCGTACGAGCGCGGGTGGGGGCGGCTGCGGGAGCTGCTGAGGGGCGAGCAGCCCGGGGTGGAAGGGAACGGGGTGGGCGATGTACGTGACGGATGAGGCGTCGACGGCGGTGGCCGTCGCCTGTGCCGGGGCGGCGGCGTGGCTGCTGGGCGGTCCGCACTCGGGTGGCCGGCGGGCGCAGCTGCTGCTTGCCGGAGGCGGGGTGGTCGGCGGCGGACCACCGGCCTGGCGGGACCCGGCCCTCGGATGGCGCGAGCTGCTCGGGCTCCGTGCGCGATGGCGGCCCGAGTGGTGGGCGTCGGTCGTCGGAGTGGTGCTGGCGCTGCTGGGAGCCTCGCCGCTTCCGGTCGTCGTCGGGGCCGCGGCGGTGCCCCTGCTGCGCCGGGCGAGGCGGGCCGCACAGGCGCGCCGGACCGGGGAACGCACGGCGGACGCCGTGATCGCGCTCTGTGCCGCGCTCGCCGGGGAGGTGCGCGCCGGACGGCAGCCCGGGGAGGCGTTGCAGCGGGCCGCGCGGGACTCCGGTGGGCTGGGCGAGGCGCGGGCGGCGGTGCTGGCGGCTGCGCGGTTCGGCGGGGATGTGCCCCGGGCGCTCGCGGTCGCCGCACGGCAGCCGGGGGCCGGCGGACTGCTGGGGCTGGCGGCGTGCTGGCGGGTGGCCGTGGACCAGGGGGCGGGCCTCGCGGCCGGACTCGACCGTCTGGAGGGGGCGTTGCGCGCCGAGCGCGATCAACGGGCCGACCTGCGAGCGCAGTTGTCGGGACCACGCGCCACCGCCGTGATGCTGGCCTGTCTGCCCGCTCTGGGGCTCGTCCTGGGCGCCGCGCTCGGCGCCGACCCGTTGCGGGTGCTGTTCCACAGCGTGGCAGGGCTGGGCTGCCTGCTCGTCGGGGGGTTGCTGGAGGGCGCGGGGGTGTGGTGGGTGCGGTGGATCGTACGGAACGCGGAGGGAGCGTGAGGGATGTGACGAGGTGGGAGGCGACATGAGCGCGGAAGTTGTCCACAGGCTGGGGGTGGCCGTGGGGATCGTGACGGTCCTCGGGGCGCCGGTGTGGTGGCTGGAGCGGGTACGGCGCGCCCGCAGGGCCCGGGGGAGAGCGGCCGGGCTGCTGGGGCGGGAGAGGGCGCGGGACGTCCCGCGCGTGGGGGTGCGGGACGCGGTGGGGACCTGGCTGCCGTTGGTGGCGGTGGCGGGCGCCGGATGGGTGCTGATCGGCGGTGTCGTGGGGGCCGTGGCCGGGGTGGCCGGTGCCTTCGGGCTGTGGCGGTGGCGCGGTCGGCAGCGGGCGGCCACCGCCGTGGGCGAGGCCGACGCGCGGCTCGCCGCCGGGCAGCTGCCCCTCGCCGCCGATCTGCTGGCCGCCTGCATCGCGGCGGGCGCCGCCCCGGTGATCGCCGCGCAGGCCGTCGGAGAGGCCCTGGGCGGGCCGGTGGGGGAGGCGTTGGCGCGGGGTGCCGCCGAGGTGCGGCTGGGCGGCGAACCCGGCACGGCATGGCGGGGGTTGGCCGGTGCCCCGGGTGCGGAGGCCCTGGCGCGGCTGTTGGAACACGCCGATGTGACGGGCGTCCCGGCGGCCGGTCCCGTGGCCCGGCTCGCCGGGGACGCCCGGGCCGAGTGGACCCGGGCCGCGACGGCCAGGGCCCGACGCGCCGGCGTCCTGGTCGCCGCGCCGGTGGGGCTGTGCTTCCTGCCCGCCTTCATCGCGGTCGGCGTCGTACCGGTCGTGATCGGGCTCGCGGGCGGGGTGATGGGAGGAGGGGGCGGTGGATGACCAGGTGCTGAACCGGCGCCCAGGGCGCCAGGCGGGGACACGACGGATCAAACGGTGGTCGAACAGTCAGAGGCCGACAGGGCCGGACCTTACGGGGGTTGAGATGTGCAAGGCGGTACGGGCGCGGCTGCGTGCCCTGGTGTGCGGGATGCGGGGCGCGCGCAAGGACGGCGGAATGGTGACGTCCGAGTATGCGATGGGGATCGTGGCGGCGGTGGGTTTCGCCGTGCTCCTCTACCAGGTGGTGACGAGTGACGCCGTCAGCACACAGCTCCAGGACCTGGTGAGGCGGGCGCTCAGTGGGGGGATGTGAACGGCGGCGGCTCGGCGGGGACCGTGGGTTCGTGACGGCCGAGTCGGCGGTGGTGCTGCCGGTGCTGGTGGTGTTCGCGATGGCGCTGGTGTGGGGGCTGCTCGTGATGGCGGCCCGGATCCAGTGCGTGGACGCGGCCAGGACCGGCGCCCGGGCGGCGGCCCGGCAGGACCCCACCGGGACGGTCGTCGAACTGGCCCGCGCGGTCGCACCGCGGGGGGCGCGCGTGACGGTCGGCCGGGAGGGCGACCAGGTGCGCGTGGAGGTCGTGGCGAGTCCGCCCCTGCTGAGGGGCTTGCCCTTCGAGGTACGGGAGGAGGCGGTGGCGGCGGCCGAGGAGGCCGTGGGAGGCGGTACGGACGGTGGAGCCGGGCCGGACGGTGGAGGTGGCTGGGGCGGCGGGAGCGGGTCGGAGAGCGGGCGCCAGCCGGACGGTGTCGGGGCGGAGAGCGGGGCGGTGCGGCCGGGCGGCGTGGCCGGGCCGGACAGGGGAGCCGAGTCGGGCGGCGGAGGTGGGCCGGACGGCGGAGGCGGGTCGGAGAGCGGGCGCCAGCCGGACGGTGTCGGGGCGGAGAGCGGGGCCGTGCGGCCGGACGGCGTGGCCGGGCCGGACACGGGAGCCGGGCCGGACGGCGGAGGTGGGCCGTGAAGGCGGCTCGTGGCGTCGGAGCGTGGCTGCGCAGGCGAGGCGACCGGGGGTCGGCCACCGTCTGGAGTCTCGGGGCGATCGCGGTGCTCTGCGTGGTCTTCGGGGCCGTACTGGCCCTGGGGCAGGCCGTCGTGGTCCGGCACCGGGCCGCCGGGGGCGCGGACCTCGCGGCGCTCGCGGCGGCGGACCACTGGCCGGAGGGCGAGGAGGGAGCCTGTGCCCGGGCCGGCCGGGTGGCGCGGGCCCAGGGCGTCCGGCTGGTGCGCTGCGCGGTCGCCGGGGAGATCGCGGACGTGACGGCGGCGGCGGGCCGGGGACCCTTCACGGCCGAGGTCAGGGCGCGTGCGGGCCCTCCGGGGCCGGTATCGCCGCTCCCGGGGCCGGCCCCGGCCCCGCTTCCATCGTCCGAGGTCCGGGCTCCTGCGGGTCGGCTTGAGGGGCGGGTCCAGGAAGGGTGGGTTCCTGGGGCGCGGGCTCTTGAGGGGCGGGGCCCCGAGGCGCGGGCTGCGGCTTCTCCCCGCCCTCAGGGACCGGCCCCGGGGCCGTCTCCTCCGGCGCCCCTCGGAGTAGTTCCGTGAGGAGCCGCACCGCCCCCCTCTTGTGCAGCGGTTCGTTGCCGTTGCCGCACTTGGGGGACTGGATGCAGGACGGGCAGCCGGCGTCGCACTCGCAGGAGGCGATGGCCTCGCGGGTGGCGGCGAGCCAGGCGCGGGCGGTGTGGAAGGCGCGCTCCGCGAAGCCCGCCCCGCCCGGATGGCCGTCGTAGACGAAGACCGTCGGCAGGAGCGTGTCGGGATGCAGCGGGATCGACACGCCGCCGATGTCCCAGCGGTCGCAGGTCGCGAAGAGCGGGAGGAGGCCGATGGAGGCGTGTTCGGCGGCGTGCAGGGCGCCGCCGAGGATCTCGGGATCGATACGGGCGGCGTCGAGCTGGTCCTCGGTGACCGTCCACCACACCGCGCGGGTGCGCAGCGTACGAGGAGGGAGGTCGAGCTTCGACTCGCCCAGGACTTCACCGGTGATGACACGTCGGCGCAGGAAGGAGACGACCTGGTTGGTGACTTCGACGGAGCCGTAGCACAACCGGCCCTGGCCCCAGGGGATTTCGGTGTCGGTCTCCAGGACGGCGATGGCGGTGGTGTCGCGGGCGACGGTCGTGTAGGGCGGGGCGGCCTCCTCGACCAGGGCGACCGCGTCGTCGAGGTCCAGGGAGCGGACGAGGTAGGTGCGGCCCAGGTGGAGGTGGACGGCGCCCTCGTGGACGGTGGTGTGGGCGGCGCCCGCATCGACCGTGCCGAGCAGCCGGCCCGTGCCCTCCTCGACGATCTGCACCGGCCGGCCGCCCTCGCCGCGGATGTCGGTGAGGTCGGCGGCGCGTTCCCGGCGCGTCCAGTGCCAGGCCTTCGTGCGGCGGCGCAGCAGCCTGGCGGCCTCCAGCTGGGGCAGCAGGGCCTCGGTCTCCGGGCCGAACAGCGCCAGGTCCTCCTCCGTCAGCGGGAGTTCAGCGGCGGCGGCGCACAGGTGCGGGGCGAGGACGTAGGGGTTGTCGGGGTCGAGGACCGTCGATTCCACCGGACGCTCGAAGAGGGCCTCCGGGTGGTGGACGAGGAAGGTGTCCAGCGGGTCGTCGCGGGCGACCAGCACCGCCAGCGCGCCCTGGCCGGACCGTCCGGCGCGGCCCGCCTGCTGCCACAGGGAGGCGCGGGTGCCCGGATAGCCGGCGATCAGGACGGCGTCGAGGCCGGAGACGTCGATGCCGAGTTCGAGGGCCGTGGTGGCGGCGAGGCCCAGGAGCTCGCCGGAGTGCAGGGCCTGTTCGAGGGCGCGGCGCTCCTCGGGCAGGTAACCGCCCCGGTACGCCGCGACACGCCGGGCGAGCGAGCGGTCCACCTCGGCGAGCCGTTCCTGGGCGATCACCGAGATCAGCTCGGCGCCGCGCCGGGAGCGGACGAAGGCGACCGTGCGCACGCCCTGGACGGCGAGGTCGGTGAGGAGGTCGGCGGTCTCGGCGGTGGCGGTACGCCGGACGGGTGCGCCCTTCTCGCCCTGGAGCTCGGTGAGCGGCGGCTCCCAGAGGGCGAACACCAGTTCCCCTCGGGGTGAGGCGTCGTCGGCGACCTCCACCACCGGCAGGCCGGTGAGCCGGCCGGCGGCGACCGCGGGCTCGGCGGCCGTCGCGGAGGCCAGCAGGAAGACCGGGCAGGAGCCGTAGCGGGCGCACAGGCGGCGCAGGCGGCGCAGCACCTGGGCGACGTGGGAGCCGAAGACGCCGCGGTAGGTGTGGCACTCGTCGACGACGACGTACTTCAGCGACTTCAGGAAGGAGGACCAGCGGGGGTGGGACGGGAGGATCCCGCGGTGCAGCATGTCGGGGTTGGTGAGGACGTAGTTGGCGTACTGGCGGACCCATTCGCGTTCCTCGAACGGCGTGTCGCCGTCGTACACGGCCGGACGCACCGCGTTGCCGAGCGGGTGTGAGAGTTCTTTCACAGAGCGGCGCTGGTCGGCGGCGAGGGCCTTGGTCGGGGCGAGGTACAGGGCGGTCGCGCCGCGGCCGTTCGGGGCCTCGGAGCCGTCCAGAAGGGTGGACAGCACGGGGACGAGATAGGCCAGGGACTTGCCGGAGGCGGTGCCCGTGGCGACGACCACCGAGTCGCCGTCCAGGGCGTGCTCGGCGGCGAGCGCCTGGTGGGCCCAGGGGTGGTCGATCCCGCAGTTCTGAACCGCCGCGATCACTTCCGGGCGAATCCGGTCAGGCCAGACGGCATGGCGGCCCGCGCGCGGGGGCAAGTGCTCCGTATGAGTGATGCGCGAAGCCCGGCTCGGGCCCGGGGCGAGCCGGTCCAGGAGCGCGCCCGGCGACAGGCGGGGCGCGGGCTGTGCCGAGGATCGATCGGATCGGTGATTCTTGGCCATCGGCACCGAGTGTGTCACTGGCGTGACGGACAATGGAGCCAAGGCGTCGTGCACGCCTGCCGGTAAGTGATTGAATGCCATCGCGGCTGGCGAACCGTCCAGGGGGCTCTGCCGAGGTGTCCCGAGGGGCGACCGCTCGATAGCAAGGTGCTGGAGGATCCGTGGACCTGTCCCTGTCGACCGAGACCGTCGGCGATCGCACGATCGTCAAGGTCGGTGGCGAAATCGACGTATATACCGCGCCCAAGCTGCGCGAACAGTTGGTCGAGCTGGTGAACGACGGGAATTTCCACCTCGTCGTGGACATGGAGGGCGTGGACTTCCTCGACTCCACCGGGCTCGGCGTACTGGTCGGCGGCCTGAAGCGTGTGCGTGCCCACGAGGGCTCGCTGCGCCTGGTGTGCAACCAGGAGCGCATTCTGAAGATCTTCCGCATCACCGGCCTGACCAAGGTGTTCCCGATTCACACCTCGGTCGAGGACGCGGTCCAAGCCACCGACTGACCCGTCCGTCCGGGTCCGGTGACCCGAACGGCCCAGTTGTACACCGGGGGACCGGGCTTTCGGCAGCCCGGCCCCCCGACAGCACGCCCGAGTTCCGAGGGGGACGCATGGCCACCGTTGAACTCCGCTTCAGCGCGCTGCCCGAGCACGTCAGGACCGCCCGTCTGGTGGCGGCAGCGGTGGCGCGCAGGGCCGGAGTGGACGAGGCCGTCCTCGACGAGGTGAGACTCGCCGTCGGCGAGGCCTGCACCCGCGCCGTCGGCCTTCACCAGAGTGGCGGTATCACCGCTCCCGTGAAGGTGGCGCTGATCGAGGAGGAGAAGCAGTTCTCCATCGAGGTCGGCGACGAGGCGCCGCGCGCCGCCCCCGGAGACCGGTTTCCCGGCTCCGGCGCGGACGACGCGGACGCCGAGGAGGACGAGATGGGCCTCGCGGTCATCAGCGGCCTCGTCGACGACGTGGAGGTCACCGCCGGTGAGAACGGCGGTCTGATCCGTATGACCTGGCCGAGGACACCGGCCGCGGCGACGGTCGGCTGACCCGCGCCGGCCGCCCCGGCCGTATCCGTACCCGAAGGGCCCCACTCCGGTGGGGCCCTTTGGCATGCGCCCACCCGGGTACTCGTGCTTACAGTTGTCCCAGCCGTTCCGGGAAGCGAATCTTGAGTCCAAGAATCACTCCTCGGATTTCGTGAAGCAATTCACGATCAATGGCCCAGTTCAATGATCGGAGAATGCCCCGAAGGCATTACTGGACGTGTAGGCGAATTCTGTTTACCGCGCACTGTTTTGATCAGGTTCCGGTACCTACAATCCGTCCACAATCTTGAGCTCAGCCCAAGCGTCAAGGAGGACGAATGGCGGGGCTTTCTACCCCTCATCGGTTGGACCATCCGACAACCTTCGCGGCCGCAGTGCTGACCGACGGCAACCGTCTCCTCGTGGTGGTCATCGGGCTCGTCGCCCTGGCCGCCCTCGTGGTCGCGGGTGTCCTGCTGCGCCAAGTGCTCGCGGCGGGCGAGGGAACCGACAGCATGAAGAAGATCGCGGCAGCGGTCCAGGAAGGCGCCAACGCGTATCTGGCCCGGCAGCTGCGCACCCTCGGCGTATTCGCCGTCGTGGTGTTCTTCCTGTTGATGTTGCTGCCCGCGGACGACTGGAATCAGCGGGCCGGCAGATCATTGTTCTTCTTGATCGGCGCCGCGTTCTCGGCGGCCACCGGTTATATCGGCATGTGGCTCGCGGTGCGCAGCAATGTGCGCGTCGCGGCGGCGGCCCGTGAGGCCACCCCGGGGCCCGGCGAACCGGAAAAGGATCTCACCGCCGTCTCCCACAAGGCCATGAAGATCGCTTTTCGCACGGGTGGCGTAGTCGGCATGTTCACGGTGGGGCTCGGGCTGTTCGGCGCCTCCTGCGTGGTGCTGGTCTACGCGGCCGACGCGCCCAAGGTGCTGGAGGGATTCGGCCTCGGCGCGGCGCTCATCGCGATGTTCATGAGGGTCGGCGGCGGCATCTTCACCAAGGCCGCCGACGTCGGCGCCGACCTGGTCGGCAAGGTCGAACAGGGCATCCCGGAGGACGACCCGCGCAATGCCGCGACCATCGCCGACAACGTGGGCGACAACGTCGGCGACTGCGCGGGCATGGCCGCCGACCTCTTCGAGTCGTACGCCGTGACCCTGGTCGCCGCGTTGATCCTCGGCAAGGCGGCCTTCGGCGACTTCGGGTTGGTGTTCCCGCTGCTCGTGCCCGCGATCGGCGTGCTCACGGCGATGGTCGGCATCTTCGCCGTCGCGCCGCGCCGCACCGACCGCAGCGGCATGTCCGCGATCAACCGGGGTTTCTTCGTCTCCGCGGTGATCTCGCTCGTGCTGGTGGCCGTCGCCGTCTACGTCTACCTGCCCGGCACGTACGCCGACCTCGACGGGGTCACCGACCCGGCGATCATCGGCAAGGACGGCGACCCGCGCGTCCTCGCGCTCGTCGCGGTGGCGATCGGCATCCTCCTGGCCGCCGTCATCCAGCAGCTGACCGGCTACTTCACCGAGACCACCCGCCGCCCGGTCCGGGACATCGGCAAGACGTCCCTGACGGGCCCCGCCACGGTCGTCCTGGCCGGCATCTCCGTGGGCCTCGAATCAGCCGTCTACACCGCCCTGCTCATCGGGCTCGGTGTGTACGGGGCGTTCCTGCTCGGCGGTACGTCGATCATGCTGGCGCTGTTCGCGGTCGCGCTGGCCGGCACCGGCCTGCTCACCACGGTCGGTGTGATCGTCGCCATGGACACCTTCGGGCCCGTCTCCGACAACGCCCAGGGCATCGCCGAGATGTCCGGCGACGTCGAGGGCGCGGGCGCCCAGGTGCTCACCAACCTCGACGCGGTCGGCAACACCACCAAGGCCATCACCAAGGGCATCGCCATCGCCACCGCGGTCCTCGCGGCGTCGGCGCTCTTCGGGTCGTACCGTGACGCGATCACGACCGGCGCGAACGACGTCGGGGAGAAACTCTCCGGGCCCGGCGCCCCGATGAGCCTGATGATGGACATCTCGCAGCCCAACAACCTGGTCGGCCTCATCGCGGGCGCGGCGGTCGTCTTCCTCTTCTCGGGGCTGGCGATCAACGCGGTCTCGCGGTCGGCGGGATCGGTGGTGTTCGAGGTGCGGCGGCAGTTCCGCGAGCACCCCGGGATCATGAACCACACCGAGACACCGGAGTACGGCAAGGTCGTCGACATCTGCACCCGTGACGCCCTGCGCGAGCTGGCCACGCCCGGACTGCTCGCCGTCCTGGCGCCGATCTTCATCGGGTTCACGCTCGGCGTGGGCGCGCTCGGCGCCTACCTCGCGGGCGCGATCGGCGCGGGCACGCTGATGGCGGTCTTCCTCGCCAACTCCGGCGGCGCGTGGGACAACGCCAAGAAACTCGTCGAGGACGGCCACCACGGCGGCAAGGGCAGCGAGGCCCACGCGGCGACGGTGATCGGCGACACCGTCGGCGATCCCTTCAAGGACACCGCGGGGCCCGCGATCAACCCGCTGCTCAAGGTCATGAACCTGGTCGCGCTGCTGATCGCACCGGCCGTGATCAAGTTCAGCTACGGCGACGACAAGAACATCGGCGTACGGATCGTGATCGCGATCCTCGCGCTCGCGGTGATCGTCGGCGCGGTGTACGTCTCCAAGCGGCGCGGTATCGCCATGGGGGACGAGGGCAACGCCGACAGGTCCTCCAAGTCGGCCGATCCCGCGGTGGTTTCGTAGACCGGCCGTCGGGGCCCTGCTCAAGAAGCGGGCGGGCGGCGCGTGTTGACGCGTCGCCCGCCCGCTGTGCTGTGCGTGTGGGGCGGCCGTGAGCCTTCTCTCTCCTGGTGCAAATGGCTTCAAACCGTCACGGAGTGGATATTCGGCCTGGGGTTGTCCACCGGTGGGCGTGTATGTTCCGGGGCCGAGGGCCATGGAAGGGACCAAACCGGTGAACAAGAAGCTCGCGGCCGCACTGTCCGGCGGTGCGGTACTGGTACTGGCGCTGTCCGGATGCAGCAGCGACGAAGGCAACAAGGAGCTCGACGCCTGGGCCAAGAGCGTCTGCGACGCGCTGCCGGCGCAGGATGCCAAGGTCGACGCCGCGAACGCCGCGATCAAGCAGGCGGCCACGGACAACAACGCCCCGGCGAACGTCCAGAAGACCGACTCGCAGGCCTTCCAGGACATGTCCGACGCGTACGCGGCGCTCGCCCAGGCCGTCCAGAAGGCCGGCACGCCGCCCGGGATCGAAGAGGGCGCGAAGAAGCAGACGGACGCCGTCGCGGCGCTCAACACGCTCTCCACCTCCTACGCCGACCTGAAGAAGTCGGTCGACGCGCTGGACGTCAAGGACCAGGCGAAGTTCGCCGACGGCCTCGCGAACATCGCCACCCAGCTCGGCACCCTCAGCCAGACGGGCAACACCGCGCTGAAGAACCTGGAACAGGGCGACGTCAAGGACGCCATGGCCAAGCAGGACAGCTGCAAGAAGGTCGCGGCGTCGGCGTCGGCCCGGGCGACGACGAGCTGAGGCCCGCGCGGGGACGGCTCATGTGAGGACGGCTCATGCGGGGACGGCTCATCGACGGCTCATGTGACGGGCTCGGTCGTGCGGGGAGCGCGGCGGGGGCTCGGTCCGGGGCGCGGGTGCTTTCCGGGGGCAAGTGGCTGCACGGGGCGGGGACAAGGGCTGGGGGAGCGGGGACAATGGGGGCGTGAGTGACGCCACCCTGTCCCCCCTGCCCTCCGCCGACCGCCCCGACGTGGCCGCACGGCTGCGGGAGGCCCTGCTCGCGGCCTCCTTCACCGCCGACGGCCTGCTCGACCTGCTCGGCGCCCCCGCCTACGCCGCCCTGGCCCGCAGCGAGACCGTGCCCGCTCTCCGGGCCACCCGCGGGGACACACCGCTGGAGACGCTCGTGCGTCTCTTCCTCCTCCAGCAGCCCGTGCCGCACGCACGCGTGGAGGAATTCCTGCCGGTACACGCGTGCGTGGAGAGCGGCTGGCTGGCCCGGGTCGGTACCGACGAGGTCGCCGCGACCGTGGACGTCCGCCCGTACGGCGGCCCGGACGGCGAGGACTGGTTCATCGTCTCCGACCTGGGCTGTGCGGTCGGCGGCGCCGGCGGCATCGGCAGCCGCGACGAGGGCGTCGTCCTCGGCGTCGGCGGCGCCTCGACGACCCTCGCCGGCATCACCGTCCGTACGCCCGTGTCGTCGGCCCTCGACCTCGGCACCGGCTCCGGCATCCAGGCGCTGCACGCGGCCCGGCACGCCACGCGCGTGACGGCGACCGACCTCAACCCGCGCGCCCTGCACATCACCGCGCTCACCCTGGCCCTGTCCGGCGCCCCGGCCGCGGACCTGCGCGAGGGCTCCCTGTTCGAGCCGCTCCGCCACGACGAGCGGTACGACCTCGTCGTGTCCAACCCGCCCTTCGTGATCTCGCCGGGCGCCCGGCTGACGTACCGGGACGGCGGGATGGGCGGGGACGATCTGTGCCGCTCGCTCGTTCAGGGAGCGGGGGAACGGCTGACCGAGGGCGGGTTCGCGCAGTTCCTCGCCAACTGGCAGCACGTGGAGGGGGAGGACTGGCAGGACCGGCTCAGGTCGTGGGTGCCGCGCGACTGCGACGCCTGGATCGTCCAGCGCGAGGTCCAGGACGTCACGCAGTACGCCGAGCTGTGGCTCAGGGACGCCGGTGACCACCGGGGCGACCCGGCCGAGTACCAGGCGCGGTACGACGCGTGGCTCGACGAGTTCGAGGCGCGCAAGGTGAAGGCCGTCGGGTTCGGCTGGATCACCCTGCGCAGGACCGCGGCGGAGCCCGTCATCACCGTCGAGGAGTGGCCGCACCCGGTCGAACAGCCGCTCGGGGACACCGTCCGCGCGCACTTCGAACGGCTCGACTACCTGCGGGCGCACGACGACGCGGCCCTGCTCGCCGGTCACTTCAGGCTGGCCGGCGAGATCGTCCAGGAGCAGGTCGGCATGCCCGGCGCCGAGGACCCGGAGCACGTGGTGCTGCGCCAGCACCGCGGGATGCGCCGCGCCACGAAGGTGGACACGGTGGGCGCGGGCTTCGCCGGTGTGTGCGACGGCTCGCTGAGCGCCGGGCGCATCCTGGACGCCATCGCCCAACTGGTCGGCGAGGAACCGGTGTCCCTGCGCGACCGCACCCCCGCGCAGATCCGGCTGCTGGTCGAACAGGGCTTCCTGGAACCGACGAGCTGAGTTCGGCGGCTGCCCGGGCCGGCCGGGGCCCGTCGCCTGGGTGGAGCCGGGAGGAGCTGCCTTGCCGCCGCCCGGCTCGGGGAGCCTTGCCGCCCGCCCGGCCCAAGGGCCCTTTGCCCCTGCCCGGCCCCGGACCCTTGCCGCCCGCTCGGCTCCGGGATCCCTGCCGTCACCCCGCCTCGGGATCCCTGCCGTCACCCCGCCCGCGAACCCCCACCTCGTCCCGTAACCATCCTCCACCCCACCCCACGCCACCCCCACCCCCACCCCGCCTCCCGGAACCACCCCCCACCCCCACCGGCACCCGAAACCGGCCAACATCCCCGGTGATGGCCGTCCGCCCAGTAGCGGGTCTCGGCAAAAAGAGCGACAAGAACATGCCCCGCGTCGGATGCGGTGTGAGCCCTGTCGCAGTCGGGGGTGCCGGCGTCGAGACGGGGGAAGTGCGTTGGGGCGGTCGGCCGTGTGCCTCGGTGGTGGCCCGTCGCCCCCGTCCGGAGGGCTCCCGTTCACCTCGGGTTCGTCCGGGCGCCGCCCGCGCGTGTCAGCCTCCGAGGGGCGATGCACGCGCGTGGGACGGAAAAGAGGCGGGGCGATCATGGAGAGCGGGCCGGCGATCTTCGCGGGGACGGTGTTCGCCCTGTTCGGAGCCGCACTGCTGGTGTGGACCGCCGTCCGGGTACGGCATCGCGAGCCCGTCGCCCACGATGTGAGCCCCGTCGCATCGGCGGCCCTCGCGACCCTCGCCGCGCTCCTCGCGCTGGCCGCCGGAACGTGGTGCCTCACCCGCCTCTGAACCCCGGTCCCGGCCCGGCGGCGAGGATCCCGCCGCGGCCCCCGTTCGCGCCGCGCAAACAGGGCACACAGGTGGCCCACGGTAAAGGAGAGGACGCGTTCCGCTCCGGCGGAAAAGGACCGGTCGGCACTCCGGGCGGCAGGAATGGCGGTAGTCGGGTTACCGTTCGAGTGGCCGTTGTGGGCTTTTCCCGTTTGACACGGGGGCGGGATGTACCGTCACACTCCGCAGCGTCACCATGACCCGACCCCGGGAGCAAGGCCTGGGGAGGCCCCACACCCGTCGACCGGAGAGAAGAGCGAAGTTGTCCCCGACCAGCGAGACCGCGAAGGGCGGCCGCCGACTCGTCATCGTCGAGTCGCCTGCCAAGGCGAAGACGATCAAGGGTTACCTCGGCCCCGGTTACATCGTCGAGGCCAGCGTCGGGCACATCCGCGACCTTCCGAACGGCGCCGCGGAGGTGCCGGAGTCGTACACCGGTGAGGTCCGCCGCCTCGGCGTGGACGTCGAGCACGACTTCCAGCCCATCTATGTGGTGAACGCCGACAAACGCGCCCAGGTCAAGAAGCTCAAGGACCTGCTCAAGGAGTCCGACGAGCTCTTCCTCGCCACCGATGAGGACCGGGAGGGCGAGGCGATCGCATGGCACCTCCAGGAGGTCCTCAAGCCGAAGATCCCCGTCAAGCGGATGGTCTTCCACGAGATCACCAAGGACGCGATCCGGGCCGCCGTCGCCAACCCGCGCCAGCTCAACCAGAAGCTCGTCGACGCCCAGGAGACCCGCCGCATCCTCGACCGCCTCTACGGCTACGAGGTCTCGCCGGTCCTGTGGAAGAAGGTCATGCCGCGCCTGTCGGCCGGCCGGGTCCAGTCCGTCGCGACCCGGCTCGTCGTCCAGCGCGAGCGCGAGCGCATCGCGTTCCGCTCGGCCGAGTACTGGGACCTGACCGGCACCTTCGGCACCGGCCGCGCCGGGGACCCGTCCGACCCGTCGTCGCTGGTCGCCCGGCTGCTGACCGTCGAGGGCCGGCGGGTCGCGCAGGGCCGTGACTTCGACTCCCTCGGCCGGATCAAGAGCGAGAACACCCTCCACCTCGACGAGGCGAACGCCCGCGCGCTCGCCGCCGCGCTGGAGAACACCCGGTTCTCCGTCCGGTCCGTCGAGTCCAAGCCGTACCGCCGCTCGCCGTACGCCCCGTTCCGTACGACGACGCTCCAGCAGGAGGCCAGCCGCAAGCTCGGCTTCGGCGCCAAGGCCACCATGCAGGTCGCGCAGAAGCTGTACGAGAACGGCTACATCACGTACATGCGTACGGACTCCACGACGCTGAGCGACACCGCCGTGGCCGCCGCCCGTGCGCAGGTCACGCAGCTGTACGGCGCCGACTACCTGCCGGCCCAGCCGCGCACGTACGCCGGCAAGGTCAAGAACGCGCAGGAGGCGCACGAGGCGATCCGCCCCTCGGGTGATCGTTTCCGCACCCCCGCCGAGACCGGGCTCACCGGCGACCAGTTCAAGCTCTACGAGCTGATCTGGAAGCGGACCGTCGCCTCCCAGATGAAGGACGCGACCGGCAACAGCGTGACCGTGCGGATCGGTGGCACCGCCGCCGACGGCCGGGACGTCGAGTTCAGCGCCTCCGGCAAGACGATCACCTTCCACGGCTTCCTGAAGGCCTACGTCGAGGGCGCCGACGACCCGAACGCCGAGCTCGACGACCGCGAGCGCCGGCTGCCCCAGGTCGCCGAGGGCGACCCGCTGAGCGCCGAGGAGATCACGGTCGACGGGCACGCCACCAAGCCCCCGGCCCGCTACACCGAGGCCAGCCTGGTCAAGGAGCTCGAAGAGCGCGAGATCGGCCGCCCGTCGACGTACGCCTCGATCATCGGCACGATCCTCGACCGCGGCTACGTGTTCAAGAAGGGCACGGCGCTCGTCCCGTCCTTCCTGTCCTTCGCCGTGGTCAACCTCCTGGAGAAGCACTTCGGGCGGCTCGTCGACTACGACTTCACCGCGAAGATGGAGGACGACCTCGACCGCATCGCGCGCGGCGAGGCCCAGTCCGTGCCGTGGCTCAAGCGCTTCTACTTCGGCGAGACGGCACCCGACAGCGGCATCCCCGCGGGCGCCGAGGGCGGCGCGGCCGACGCCGGCAACGGCGACGGGGACCACCTCGGCGGCCTCAAGGAGCTGGTGACCGACCTGGGCGCGATCGACGCGCGCGAGGTGTCGTCGTTCCCCGTGGGCAACGGCATCGTGCTGCGGGTCGGCCGCTTCGGGCCGTACATCGAGCGCGGCGAGAAGGACAGCGAGGGCCACCAGCGCGCCGACATCCCCGAGGACCTCGCCCCCGACGAGCTCTCCGTCGAGCTGGCCGAGGAACTGCTCGCCAAGCCGAGCGGCGACTTCGAGCTGGGCACCGACCCCGCCACCGGCCACGAGATCGTCGCCAAGGCCGGCCGCTACGGTCCGTACGTCACCGAGGTGCTCCCCGAGGGCACCCCGAAGACCGGCAAGAACGCCGTCAAGCCGCGTACCGCCTCGCTGTTCAAGTCGATGTCCCTGGACACGGTGACGCTCGAGGACGCCCTGCGGCTGATGTCCCTGCCGCGTGTCGTCGGCGTGGACGCCGAGGGCCAGGAGATCACCGCACAGAACGGTCGCTACGGGCCGTACCTGAAGAAGGGCACGGACTCGCGGTCGCTGCAGACCGAGGACCAGCTCTTCACGATCACCCTCGAAGAGGCGCTGGCGATCTACGCCCAGCCCAAGCAGCGCGGCCGGGCCGCCGCCAAGCCGCCGCTGAAGGAGCTGGGCGAGGACCCGGTCAGCAAGAAGCCGGTCGTCATCAAGGACGGTCGTTTCGGGGCGTACGTCACCGACGGGGAGACCAACGCGACCCTGCGCTCCGGCGACAGCGTCGAGACGATCACCCCGGAGCGCGGCTTCGAGCTGCTCGCGGAGAAGCGCGCGAAGGGGCCCGCCAAGAAGACGGCGAAGAAGGCCCCCGCGAAGAAGACCGCGACCGCGGCCAAGAAGGCGGCTCCGGCGAAGAAGACGGCCGCCAAGAAGACCGCGGCGAAGAAGACCACGACGGCCGCCGCGAAGAAGACGACGGCCACGGCCGCGAAGAAGACGACGGCCTCGCGGACGACGACGCAGGAGGACTGAGTCGCCGGACCGCTGGACCGGACGAGGGCTCGGGCGACGGTCCGGCTGACGGACCGTCGGCCGGACCGCTCGGGTTCGGCCACGGTTTCCCCACAGCGGCTTCACGAAGCGAACGCCCCGGCATCACTTTGGTGTCGGGGTGGTCGTACACCAGGCCGGACGCCTCGTGCTGTCAGTCGCTGCGGATAGGCTGAAAGCATGACGCGAGCCGAGCAGCCAACGGCCCTCCCCCCGGCACCGGACGACGCCCTGGTGGCGGATTCCCGCGAGCGCGCCGTGCGCGCCCTGTTGCGCGAGCCCCAGCTGAAGCGGCTGTGGAGCGCCCAGTTGGTGGGTGGTGTCGCCGACGCGCTCGCACTCCTCGTGTTCGTCCTCCTCGTCCTCCAGGCGGCCATCGCCGAGGGCTCGTTCGGGGGCGGCTACCGGGGTGTGGCGTTCGCGGTGGCGACCGTGTTCGCCGTACGCATTCTGGCCACCCTGCTCTTCGGCGCCGTCCTGCTGGGCCCGCTGACCTCGCTCACCTCACCCGAGGGCCCGCTCGACCGCCGCTGGACCATGGTCGGCGCGGACGGGCTGCGCGCCGCGCTGCTGCTCGTCGCGCCGCTGTGGATCGACTGGACACCGGACGACGCGCTGGCCCTGCTGCTCGTCACCGCGTTCGTCACCGGTGTCGCCGAGCGCTTCTGGACGGTCGCCCGGGAGAGCGCGGCCCCCGCCCTGCTGCCCGCCCCGCCGCTCGAGGGCGCGACGGTACGACCGCTGCCGGACCACCTGGACGCCCTGCGCCGGCTGTCGCTGCGCACGGGCTTCCTGGCGATTCCCCTCGGCGCCGCCACCCTGGTCGTCGCCGCATTGTTCAACAATCTCCTGGGCGTCGGGATCGAGTGGTTCGCCGAGCACCAGGCGGCCCTCGCCTCCTATGTCGCCGGAGGGCTCTTCGCCGGGTCCCTGTCGGTCGTGGTCTTCCTGGAACTGCCCTCGGTGCGCACCCCGCGCGCGCGGTCGCCGCTGGAGGGGCTGCGCCGCCCGAAGACGGCCGCGGGCGTCGACAAGGGGCGCACGGGCGTCGTCCCGCTGCTGGTCCTCGCCTGCGCGGCCGTCGCCGGTGCCGTCGCCGCCGCGGCGGCCGTCGCCGTGCTGCACGCCAAGGACCTGGGCGGCGGCCCCGTGCTCTACGGACTTCTGGTGCTCGCGCTGACCGGCGGAGTCGCCCTCGGCATCCGTACGGCACCCAAGGTGCTGGTGGCGCTGTCGCGGCGCCGCCTTCTCGCGCTGGCGATCGCCGTCACCGGTGTGGCCCTGCTCGCCGCCGGACTCGTCCCCGACGTCACCAGCGTGCTGCTGATCACCGGGCTGGCCGGCGTCTCCGCGGGCGTCGCGGCGAACACCGGGCACGCGCTGCTCGACCAGGAGACCGAGGACGTCCGCCGTACCCGCACGACGGAACACCTGCACGCGGTGGTGCGGGTGTGCGTGGCGCTCGCCGCGGTGGGCGCCCCGCTGCTCGCGGCGCTGATCGGACCGCACCGGCTGGTGAACGGCAGGTTCGTGTTCGCGCACGGCGGCGCCGCGTTCACCCTGATGCTGGTCGGCGCGCTGCTGCTGCCCGTCGCCGTGCTGGTGCTGGCCAAGATCGACGACCGCTCGGGCGTCCCGCTCCGCCTCGACCTGCGCGACGCGCTGCTCGGCGGCGACGACCCGGCCGAGGCCCCCGCCGCGCACGGCTTCTTCATCGCCCTGGAGGGCGGCGACGGCGCCGGCAAGTCCACCCAGGCCGAGGCGCTCGCCGACTGGATCAGGGCCAAGGGCCACGAGGTCGTCCTCACCCGCGAACCGGGCGCCACGCCCGTCGGCAAGCGGCTGCGCTCGATCCTCCTCGACGTGTCCAGCGCCGGCCTGTCCCACCGCGCGGAGGCCCTGCTGTACGCGGCGGACCGCGCGGAGCACGTGGACACCGTCGTGCGGCCCGCCCTGGAGCGCGGCGCCGTCGTGATCAGCGACCGGTACATCGACTCGTCCGTCGCCTACCAGGGCGCCGGCCGCGATCTGTCCCCGACCGAGATCGCCCGTATCTCGCGCTGGGCGACCGACGGCCTGGTGCCGCATCTGACGGTCCTGCTGGACGTTTCCCCGGAGACCGCCCGCGAGCGCTTCACGGAGGCGCCGGACCGGCTGGAGTCGGAGCCCGCCGAGTTCCACGCGCGGGTGCGCTCCGGCTTCCTCACCCTGGCCGCCGCCGACCCCGGCCGCTACCTGGTGGTCGACGCGGGTCAGGAGCCCGAGGCCGTCACCACCGTCGTACGCCACCGGCTCGACCGGATGCTGCCGCTGTCCGAGGCCGAGATCAAGGCCCAGGAGGAGGCGCGGCGGAAGGCCGAGGAGGAGGCGCGGCGCAAGGCCGAGGAGGAGGCCGCCCGCAAGGCCGAGGAGGAGCGCCTGGAGCGGGAGCGCCAGGAGCAGCTCGCCAAGTTGCGCGCCGAGGAGGAGGAGCGCAAGCGGCGCGAGCTGGAGGAGGCGCAGCGCCGTGAGGCCGAGCGCCAGGCCGAGGAGGCCCGGCTGCGCGCCGAGGAGGCACGCAGGCGTGCGGAGGAGGAGCGTCAGCGGCTCCTCGCCGAGGAGAAGGCCCGTGCCGAGGCCGAGGCCCGCCGCAAGGTCGAGGAGGAGCGGCGCAGGGCCCAGGAGGAGCGGCAGCGCAAGCTGGCCGAGGAGGAGGCCCGCCGGCGCGCCGAGGCCGAGGCGGTCCGCCAGGAGGAGCTGCGCAAGGCCGAGGCGGCGCGGCTGGAGAAGCAGCGCAAGGCGGAGGAGGCGCTGCTGCGGGCCGAGGAGGCGCGGCGCGCGGCGGAGCAGGCCGCGGCGGCGGCCCAGTTCGGCCCGCGGTCCCGGCCGCCGGCCGCCCCGGGGGCGGCGACCGTGCCGACGCCGGTGGTCGCGCCGGGCACCTCGCCCGCGCCGACGGAGGAGACGGCTGTCCCGCCGCGGGTGCCGATGGGCAAGAAGGCGGACATGAGCAAGCGGCCGGACATGAGCAAGCGGCCGGTCGCGGACAGGCGGCCGATGGAGGACACCACCCCGCTGCCCCGGATCCGCATGGACAAGGACCCGGAGCCCGCGCGGCCGGCCGAGAACGCCTCCGACGCCGAGGTGACGGCCGAGCTGCCCCAGCCGCCGGTCCCGCCCGCCGGCGCGGCCGACGAGACGGCCGTACTGCCCCCGCTACGCCAGGACGCTCCCGGCGCCACGGACGAGACCGCGGTGCTTCCGCCGGTGCGCGACGACCGCGGCGCGTCGGACGAGACGGCCGTACTGCCTCCGGTACGGCAGGACGCCCTCGCGGACCGGATGCCGTCCGGGTTCTTCCGGGACGAGCGGGAGGGCGCCGGGCCCGACGGCTCCGAGAGCCGGACGCGCGAGCTGCCCCAGGTCGACGAGGCGGGCGCGCCCCGGCAGCGCCCCCGGCGGGACTGGGCGGAGGAGACGCCGCTGGACGACCTGCCGTCCCTCGCCGACGAACTGCTGGGCCCGCACCGTGACGACGACGGGTTCGACGAGGACCGGGACGGCGGCCGGGGCCGCGGCCGGCGGCGGTGAGCCGCACGCGGGCCTGAGCGTCACGGGGGTCACCTGGCCGTTTCGGCCGGTGGCCCCCGTTGTCAGTGGGGGCCCGCACAATGGAGACCGGCAGCGGACGTGACGGAAGGGCGGCGTGACCCATGAGCGTGTGGGACGACCTCGTCGGGCAGGAGAGGGTGAGCGAGCAGTTGACCGCTGCCGCCCGGGACGCCGACGCGTTCGTCACCGCGGCCGTTTCCCAGGCACCGCCGCCCGAGGCCTCGAAGATGACCCACGCCTGGCTCTTCACGGGCCCGCCGGGGGCCGGGCGGACGCAGGTGGCGCGGGCGTTCGCCGCCGCGTTGCAGTGCGTGAGCCCCGACCGCGCGCTCGGCGGCGCCCCCGGCTGCGGCTTCTGCGACGGCTGCCACACGGCGCTGATCGGCACCCACGCAGATGTCACGACCGTCGCCGCCGTCGGCACCCAGATCCTCGCCGAGGACATGCGGGACACCGTCCGCAAGTCCTACACCTCACCGGCCACCGGCCGCTGGCAGGTCATCCTCGTCGAGGACGCCGAGCGGCTCAACGAGAAGTCGGCGAACGCCGTGCTCAAGGCGGTCGAGGAGCCCGCTCCCCGGACGGTGTGGCTGCTGTGCGCGCCCTCCCTGGAGGACGTGCTGCCCACCATCCGCTCCCGCTGCCGCCACCTGAACCTGCGGACGCCGTCCGTCGACGCCGTCGCCGACATGCTCGTCCGGCGCGAGGGCATCGAGCCCGGGGTGGCCGCCGCGGTCGCCCGCGCCACCCAGGGGCACGTGGACCGGGCCCGCCGCCTGGCCACCGACCCGGCCGCGCGGGAGCGCCGCGCGTCGGTGCTGAAGCTGCCGCTGCGGATCGAGGACGTCGGGGGCTGCCTGAAGGCCGCCCAGGAGCTGGTGGACGCGGCGGCGGAGGACGCCAAGGTGCTCGCGGAGGAGAGGGACGCCAAGGAGACCGAGGAGCTGAAGGCGGCGCTGGGCGCGGCCCAGGGCGGCCGGATGCCGCGCGGTACGGCGGGGGTGATGAAGGACCTGGAGGACAAGCAGAAGCGCCGGCGCACCCGCACCCAGCGCGACAGCCTCGATCTCGCGCTGACCGACCTCACCGCCTTCTACCGGGACGTCCTCGCGCTCCAGCTCGGCTCCCGTGTCGCCATCGCCAACGCGGACGCCGAGGACACTCTGGAGCGGCTGGCCCGCGGGACCACCCCCGAGTCCACCCTGCGCCGGATCGAGGCCATCGGCGCGTGCCGAGAGGCCCTCGACCGCAATGTGGCGCCGCTGCTGGCGGTGGAGGCGATGACGATGGCGCTGAGAGCGGGCTGACGGCGGCGCGGGCGAGCGGGCGCCCGAAGCGGTGCTGCGGCCCGGGTGAGGGGGCCGAAGCGGTGCTGCGGCCCGGGTGAACGGCGGCCGACGATTGACGGTGTCGCTCGTCCGTGGCGGTTCGCCCACGGAAAGCACTCGATCCGTAGCGCACAGTTAGGCTCGCTGGATGCACCTCAGGAGCTGTCACCGCAGGCCCCGTACTCCCCGCAGGACCCGCACCGGCACCGCCCTCCGCGCCCTGTCCGTCCTCCCCCTCGCCGCCCTGCTCGCCCTGTCCGCGTGCTCCTCCGGCGGCTCGACGACCACCGCCGGCTCCGCGGCGCGGGCGGAACTGGCGGCGCTGCCGAAGGCGACGCCCTCGGCGCTCGTGCCGTACTACCGGCAGAAGCTGTCCTGGCGGTCCTGCGGCGCCCCCGGCTTCCAGTGCGCCACGATGACGGTGCCGCTGGACTACGCCCATCCGGGCGCCGGGGACGTCCGGCTCGCCGTGTCCCGCACGAGGGCGACGGACCCCGCGAAGCGGCTCGGATCGCTCCTGGTGAACCCCGGCGGACCGGGCGGCTCGGCGGTCGGCTACCTTCAGTCGTACGCCGGTGTCGGCTACCCGGCCCCCGTCCGCGCCCGGTACGACCTGGTCGCCGCCGACCCCCGGGGCGTGGGCCGCAGCGAGCCCGTGGAGTGCCTCGACGGGCGCCGGATGGACGCGTACACGCAGACGGACACGACCCCCGACGACCGGCGGGAGACGGACGGGCTGGTCGAGGCGTACCGGGGGTTCGCCGAGGCCTGCGGCGCGCACGCGGCCCGGCTGCTGCGCCATGTCTCCACCGTCGAGGCGGCCCGTGACATGGACGTCCTTCGGGCGGCACTGGGGGACCGGCGGCTGACGTACGTGGGGGCGTCGTACGGCACGTTCCTCGGGGCGACCTACGCGGGGCTGTTCCCGGACCGGGTGGGGCGGCTGGTCCTGGACGGCGCGCTGGACCCGTCGCTGGCCGCCCGTGAGCTGAACCTGGAGCAGACGGCGGGCTTCGAGACGGCGTTCCGGTCCTTCGCCAAGGACTGCGCACGGCGCAAGGACTGCCCCCTCGGCCGCGCGGAGAGCGAGATCGGCCCGCGCCTCAAGGCGTTCTTCGGCGCACTGGACCGGCGTCCCCTCCCCACCGGCGACCCCGACGGCCGCAGGCTGGGCGAGGCCCTCGCCACGACCGGGGTGATCGCGGCGATGTACGACGAGAGCAGTTGGGAGCAGCTGCGCGCCGCGCTGACCGCGGCGATCGAGGACCGGGACGGCGCCGGTCTGCTCGCGCTGTCCGACAGCTACTACCAGCGCGCCCCCGACGGCCGGTACTCGAACCTGATGTCCGCCAACGCCGCCGTGAACTGCCTCGACCTCCCGGCCGCCTTCGCCACGCCCGAGCAGGTCGAGCAGGCCCTGCCGGCCTTCGAGGAGGCCTCCCCGGTCTTCGGCGAGGGCCTCGCCTGGGCCTCCCTGAACTGCGCCTACTGGCCGGTGCAACCCACGGGCCGGCCGCACGCCATCACGGCGAAGGGCGCCGCCCCGATCGTCGTCGTCGGCACCACCCGGGACCCGGCCACCCCCTACCGCTGGGCGAAGTCCCTGGCCGGCCAGCTCTCCTCCGCCCGCCTCCTCACCTACGTCGGCGACGGCCACACCGCCTACGGCCGCGGCAGCGCCTGCATCGACTCCACGATCGACGCCTACCTCCTCGACGGAACGCCCCCGCCCCGGGGAAAGCGCTGCTCATAGCCCCTTCCCCGCCCCGGAACGCATCCCTCCGGGGGTGGTACGGAGCACCCCCGGAAACTGTGTAGACTTACCGACGTTGCCGATCGCACCATGGTGCGGACGGCGCGCCGCCTTAGCTCAGATGGCCAGAGCAACGCACTCGTAATGCGTAGGTCTCGGGTTCGAATCCCGAAGGCGGCTCTTTTGAAGCCCAGCCCAGACATTGTCTGAGCTGGGCTTTTTGCGTTCAACGGAGGCGGCGGTGACGCAGGGAGCGTGCCGCACGGGTGTCGGTGGTCTCATTTCCGGTCTCAGTGGGGGACCGCAGCCGGGGCCGACGGGAGCGACTGCTGCGGCGGCACAGCGGCTGCGGCGGCACGAAGATGCGCTTCGGTCGAGGACTGGGGAAGCGGTCGCTCGGGTCGGGCCTTGTCGAAGGCTGCCTCGCCGGCTTCGCCGGCCGGTCCGGGCGAACACGGTCTGGCCCGTGGGCGGTTCAACCGGGGCGAGTCGGGTTTGCGGACACGGCGGGAATGGCATCCGGTCGCGCTGCCGGCCATCATCCGACACTGGCAGATATATTTCGTAGCTCGATATATGCTCGATGCATGACCAGACGGAACCCGCCCTTGACGGAACCGCAGTACTTCATCCTTGCCGCGCTCATGGATGGCCCGTTGCACGGTTACGGCATCATCAAGGCCGCCGAGCAGGCCACCGACGGCCGCCTCCGGATCGCTGTCGGCACGCTCTACGGCGCGCTGGAGCGGATGGAGCGGGCCGGGTGGGTGGCCCCCGGCGACGAGGAGATCGTCGACGGACGGGCGCGGCGCTACTACCGGCTCACCGAGGACGGCACCCGGGCACTCGGCCGGGAGGCGCTCAGGATGCAGCAGGCGGCGGCCGTCGTCATCGGACGCTCACGGAGCACCGGAGCGGCCCCCGCATGAACCGTCTGCTGCTCGCGGCGTATCCCAAGTCCTACCGTTCCCGGCAGGGCAAGGAGTTGCTGACCTGCCTGGCCGAGGCGTATCCCGGCCGCTCCTGGCCCCCACCGCGGGAGGTCGTCGCCCTGGCGCGTGCCGGGGTGCAGGCCCGCGCCCGTGCCACCGTTGACGACACCACTCGGCCGTGGTGGCTGGACGGCATCCATCTGGCCGCCCTGGCCCTCGCCGCGCTGGCGCTGGTTCCGTACTTGCAGGATGTGTGGCACTGGGCACTGCACATCGACCCCGGACAGCACGCCATCGCCTTCCGCTTCTCCGGCTGGTATCCGTGGGCCGGAGGCCCCACCCGGATACGGCTGCTGCCCTACGGGCTGCTCCCGCTGGGCTGCCTGATCGCTCTGCTGCGTGGCAGAGCGTGGTTCGCGCTGCCGGCCGCGGCAGCCATGATCTGGGCCGGCGCCACGACCCACGGCCGCACCTTCTTCGGCGACGAGGGCAAGGCGGGCCTGAGCTACTACGGGTTGGGCGCCCCGATAACCGCCCGCGACCTGGCGCTCTCGGGGACACTGTGCGCCGCGTGCGCCGTGTTGGCGCTCTGCCGACCCAGCCGTCTGCGTCGCCGCTCGTACCGTTGGCTGGCCCCCGTCGTGCTCGCCATGTTCGTGGCCGGGGGCCTGCACATCATCTCTGTCAGTCCGGCCTTCCAGCGCGGGTTGTTCGTCCTCGAGGTCGCCGCGCTGCTCGGCGCGTGGGCGGCGACGGCGGCCACCGGCGACCACCGGTGGCTGATCCCCGTCGCGGCGGTCGCGATCGTCCGCACGCAGGCGATCGTCGTCCAGCCGGACGCGTTCATGCAGTCCTTTCCGCACCTGGTCGTTCTCCTCCTGCTGATCGCGCCCCTCCCCGCCCTGGCGATCACCGCTCAGCGCCGACAGGGGCAGGCACTCCCCGAATAGGAGCGGACCCCGGTGGGCCGGCCGAGCCCGGCGGCCCACGTCGTGCCACAAGACGTGCGTGCGTGACCCAACTCCCCCCGACGGACCGACGGAAGAAACAGAGCCATGACTGAGCACGATTCTCCGACCCTGCCCGCGCACCGTCCGGGGGCCTCGAGGCAGGCCCCCGAGGTTTCCGACGCCCCCAGCCTGTCGCGTACGGCACGGCCGTGGATGCCGGCTCTGCTGTACACCCTGGGGTTCCTGACGGTCTACCTGCTCGCCATCTGCACCCCGTGGGGGCAACGAGCCGAGAACGCCCTGTTCGGTCTCGGTAAAGGGAACCCCGAAGCCGCATGGTTCTACCCCCTGTCAGGAGCGGAATACGGCTCGACGCCCCTGCCGCCGCTGGAATTAAGCGCCAAGCCCACCCTGATGGTGGGTCTGGCCGTCATCGTGCTCCTCACCCTGGTGCGGCGGTGCTGGTGGCAGGGGGGCGCGGCGCTCGGGGTCGTCCTTCTCACGACCGGAGGCAAGGAGGTGCTCAAATCGAGCCTGCCCCGCCCCGATCTGGTGGGCGCGCCCGAGAATCTCCTCGATCAGGGTTTCCCCAGCGGGCACACGGCCATCCCCGCCGCGCTGACCCTCGCCGCCGTCCTCGTGGTCTCCCCCCGTATCCGCCCCTACGTCGCCACGGCCGGTGTGCTGTGGCTCGCCTGCATTGCCGCCTACAGCGCGACCAACGGCGGCCACCGGCCCAGCGAAGTGCTGGGGGCCACACTGCTGGCCTGTGCCTGGTACGGCCTCGCGACCTGGCTGCTGCCGCCGGCCGCCGCGCCGGGCGCCATCCGGAGCCCCCGAGCGCTGCCCGTCATCACCCTGACGCCGGCACTGGCCGTCGCCCTCGTCTCCGGCGCACGGAGCGACACCCTCACCAGGTCACTGGTCTCCGCGGCGACGGCCTTCATCTGTGCGGCCCTGGTCTGGTACGCCGCAGTCGGACGGCCCGCACACACCGCACGCCGCACCCGCCCCGCACGGGGCTGACCACACGGCCGGCGGGAACCGGCCCGTCCCGGCAAAGCGGCTGTCCGATGCCACCGCCCAGGCGTGGAAGCCGTCGACGCCCGAGCGGGGATGGGCTCTCCCCCGCCGCCGAGGGCGCGTTGTGCACGTAGCCGAACGAGGCGATCTCAACAGTCGCGGACATGCAGACTCCAGCCCGACATGCCTCCCGCGTATCCCGAGGACGGCCCTCTGTACGGGTGCAGCCCGTCGTCACCGTTCCGTCACAAGGAATCGCCGCACGGAACCCCGCCGCTCTCCCGCCCTGTCTGCACTCACGTACCGACCACGCGTACCGCGGGGCAACAACCGACGACCGAAACCCGCGGACGAGATGACTCAGGGGGACGACAGCATGCGGCACAGCAACGGCATTCGCAGGGCGGCTCTGGCGACGACGGCGGTCACGGCCGTCGCGGCGGCGGTGACCGGCATCCTGCCCGGCACCGCCATGGCGGCGAGCACCACCGCCTCCACCCCGCCGCCCGCCTGCTCGGCCTCCGCCCTCCAGGTCAGCGCCCGGGAGGCCGTCCACCGGCCCGTCGGGACCGGGACCGGCGCGGCGGTCGTGCAGTTCACCAACGTCTCCCGCAGGACGTGCGTCCTGAAGGGCTATCCGACGGTCGCGGGCGCCGGCAACGGCTCCCCCACCCACAACACCCCGCTCAAGGTCACCCGCACCGGCAGGGCGGCCACCGTGACGGTCCGGCCGCACGGCAAGGCGTGGGTGAAGCTGACCTTCGTCCAGGTCCAAGGGGAGGCCGACGGCTACTGCGTGTCGGGCACGGACCCGGTGGCGTATCCGACGATGGTCATCGGGCTGCCCCACTCCGGGAAGCACCAGGTCGCCCTGGACAACGGGTGGTGGGCCGAGTGTGACAACAAGGTGACCGCCACCCCGGTCTCGGCGGTCAAGCCTTCCTGACCCCACCGTCCCCACACATCGAGCAGTCTGCACGACGAGCGTAAGGCCCTCCGCCGGGTTGGCGGAGGGCCTTTGTCGTGCCCGGGGGAACATACGGGGAACGAGCGGCGCCCCTTGTGTTCCGCCGGCGCCGGAGGGTCGCCGACGAGATGTGGGATGGGGTTGTCTCAAAACCGGTGTGGGTAAATCGGCGCGAAGGGGTTTTTTCTGAACGGCCTTGTATCGGCATATGAGATGATGCCGGAGTTGTGCTGTTCTCGTGAAAGCCGCTGCTACTGTTCCCGCCGTGATCAGGACATCCACCCCGGCGCTGACGCGGCGTCTCGCCGTCGATCTGATGCGTGTGCGCAGCGCGAGCTGTTGTCGCGGCGTCGCCGTGGCCTGCTGCTGAGTCTGAACGACACTCACACGCGCGCTCACTCCTCCCGGCCGTGATCCCCACGTGCGCGGGCACGCCTAGGCGAATCCTTCTCCCGGACGTTCGGCCAACTGCCTTTCGGTTTCCGGTGATTCAGCTCTGCGGTCATCCGCTTCCCGCTTCTTTCCGTGCCTGCCCGCCCGCACCGCGTCCGCGCTCGCTGTCCCCTGCGCGGAGGCGCCCTGCCCGTGGGCCGCCTTTCGAGGAGTTCACCCATGCGTTCGAGACGTACTTCCGTCGTGGCGACCGCTGTCGTCGTCGCCACGCTCACCTCCCCTCTCGCCCTGACCTCGGGCACCGCGTTCGCCGATCCCGGCACGGGGATCACCGCCCACCAGTTGGTCGGCGTCGGCTCCGACGTCACCCAGGACGTCCTGGACGCGCTGGCCGGTGAGACGGTCAACGGCACCAGCTACGCCGCGACCGCCGTCACCGCGGACGGCTACACGCTCGCGTCCTACGACGCGACCGAGCCCGGCACCGGCTCCACGACCTCGCAGATCAAGACCAGGACGAGCGGACCGACGTTCCTGCGTCCCAACGGCGCCAACGCGGGCCGCCTCGCCCTGAGCGACTCCGTCGCGGGCGGCAACTACGCCGTCTCCTCGAGCGCGAACGACGGCACGGTGAACATCCAGGACCAGATCGACTTCGCCCGTAACACCAGCGCGCCCGCGGCCTCCGGCACCGCGCTGACCGCGATCCCCTTCGCCCGCGACGCCGTGGGCTACGCGGCCAAGGGCTCGGCGCTCTCCCAGCTGACGAAGCAGCAGCTGCACGACATCTACACCGGCGCGCTGACGGAGATCAACGGGGTGAAGATCCACCCGTTCATACCCAACTCCGGTGCCGGCACCCGCACCTTCTTCCAGAAGGCCATCGGGGTCACCGACGCCCAGCTCGGCAGCAACGTCGACACGCTGGACTACGACGGCAAGGCCGTCCAGCAGAACCGCCTGAACAAGGTCGTCGAGAACGACGGTGACATCGTCCCGCTCTCCATCGCCAGCTTCGTCGCCCAGCACAACGGCACCGCCCCGGACCGCAGTGCGACCGCCGTCGCGGGCGGCGCGTTCGTCGGCTCGCTGGACGAGACGAACGGCGGCACCTACACCGCGCCGGTGATCCAGAACGCCGACGGCACGATCTCCTCCAACCCCGACTTCTTCGGCGACGCCACCTTCGGCCGCGACGTCTCCAACGTGGTCTCCACCCGGGCGATCGACCCGACCAGCGTCTTCTTCAACCAGCCTCTCTACGACGTCTTCGTGACCGACGACAGCCACACGGCGGCCCTCGCCTCCAACTCCGCCCAGTCCGTGATCGCGAAGTTCGGCTTCCTGAACGTCAGTTACAACGGCGTCGCCGACCCGACCAACAAGCACGTCAAGCTGGGAGGCCTGGAGGACACCAACCTCTCCAAGGCGGTCCCGGCCGCCCCGTCCGTGACCGCCACACCGGGCGCAGGTGCCCTCGCCCTGTCCTGGGCCCCGAACGCCGGTGCCGCGGTGAGCGACTACCGCGTCACCGTGAAGGACGGCAACGGCGCGGCCGTGAGCGGCTACGCGTACAAGGACGTGCCCGCCTCCACCACCGGAGCCAACCTGACGGGCCTGACGGCCGGTTCGTACACCGTCACGGTCTACGCCGCCGACATCAACGGCAACAGCGACGCGACCACGACCGGCGTGGTGGTCGGCGCCGCGAAGACGGCGACGACCGTGACCGCCTCGGCCGCGGTGGCCAAGCCCGCGTACGGGACCACCGAGTCGATCGCGGTGACCGTCGGCCACACCGACGCCACCGTGCCGACCGGCACCGTCGCGGCGTACTACGGCAGCACCAAGGTGGGGTCGGCCACCCTGAACGCCTCCGGCAAGGCCACGGTCAAGGTCGCCACCACGAAGCTCGGCGCCGTCGGTGCGAAGACCCTGAGCATCCGCTACGGCGGCGACAGCGCCCACAACACCTCCAGCAAGAACGTCGGCTTCACCGTCGTCAAGGCCACCCCGACCCTGACCGTCACCGCCCCGGCCCGGATCAGCCACACCAAGCACGCCACGATCACCGTCAAGGTGAGCGCCACCGGCGTGACCCCGACCGGCAAGGTCCGGATCTACAAGGGCTCCACGCTGGTCGGCACCGGCACCCTCAGCGGCGGCAAGGTCAGCGTCACCATCGCCAAGCTCGCCACGGGCAGGCACACGCTCAGCGTCCGCTACGCCGGCAACAGCGTCGTGAACGCCAAGTCCAAGAGCGTCGTCGTCACCAGCTACTGACGCCCGAGCAGCACCCCGAAATCGCCTGAAAGGGGCTGGAGCCGACCGACGTGTCGGCTCCGGCCCCGGGCGCCGCGCAGCCACCACCAGAAAGGAGCACGACCTTGGGCCTCCCCCTGACCGCGCCGCCGCCCGGCGAGGACACGCCACGACGGCTGTCCACCGCGCGGGGCACCGGCGACCGCCTCTTCCGGGGCGCGCTGCGCGGCTCCGGTCTCGCCGTGCTCGCCATCATGGCGGCCGTCGGGCTGTTTCTGCTGCTGCGCGCCCTCCAGGCACTGCGCACCGCCGGGTTCTCCTTCCTGACCACCGAGCGGTGGGAACCCGACACACACGACTTCGGCATCGCCGCCGTCCTCACCGGCACCCTGCTGATCGCGGCCGTGGCCGTGGTGGTGTCGGTGCCGCTGGCGCTCGGGAGCGCGCTGTACATCTCCGAGATCGCGCCGGAGCGGCTGCGGCGCACCCTGATCGCGCTGGTGGACCTGATGGCCGCGGTGCCGTCGGTGGTCTACGGCCTGTGGGGCCTGTTCTTCCTGCAGGGCGAGGTGATCGGCCTGTCCCGCTGGCTCTCCACCTGGTTCGGCTGGATCCCGTTCCTGCACGTGGACGGGGCGCACCAGGACGACCCGCTCGCGTCCGCCAGTGTGTACACCGCCTCGACATTCGTCGCGGGCATCGTGGTCGGCCTGATGGTGGCGCCGATCCAGTGCTCGGTGATGCGCGAGGTGTTCAGCCGCGCTCCCGTCGGTGAACGGGAGGGTGCGTACGCGCTCGGCTCGACCCGTGCCGGCATGATCCGCAGCGTCGTCCTGCCGTACGGCGCCGCCGGCATCATCGGCGGCACCATGCTCGGGCTCGGCCGCGCCCTGGGCGAGACCATCGCGGTGTATCTGATCATCTCGCCGGTGTTCACCATCCAGCCGCACATCCTGCAGACCGGTGCGAACTCGGTCTCCTCCCTGATCGCTCTGCACTACGGCGACTCCTCCGGCTTCGGGGTCTCCGCGCTGATGGCGGCCGGGCTGGCCCTGTTCCTGCTGACCCTGGTGGTCAACTTCACCGCGTCGTCGATCGTGGCCCGTTCCCGGTCCGGCGCCCAGAGCGAGGCGTGAGCCCATGACGACCACTCTCGACAAGGCCGGCATCGTCACCACCGTCGTACCGCGCCCCGAGCCGCCGGACGAACCGGAGGAGCACAGACGCCTGGGCGGACTGCGCCGCGACGACCTGCTCGCCCTCGGCGGCGCGGCCACGACCGGCCTCAGCCTGGCCTGGCTGCTCTTCGGTGAACTGGCGCCGCTCTCGGGGCCGCTCGGATTCGCCGTCGTCGCCTATGCGATCTTCCTGCTGGTCTACGCGGTGCTGGTGTGGATGGACACCTCGGCCGGCGGCGGCTCCTCCGCCGGGCCCCTGGTGCGGGACCGGCTGCTGACCGTCGTACTGCACTCCGCCGCCGTGCTGCTGTTCGCCGCGCTGGTTCTGGTCATCGGCTTCACCGCCGTCCGCGGCTGGCGGGCACTGCCGCACGCCGGCTTCTACACGCAGGACATGCAGGCGGCGGGCCCGCTGGACCCGATCACCGTCGGTGGCGTCCAGCACGCGGTCGCCGGCACCCTGATCCAGATCGGCATCGCGCTCGCCATCACCATCCCGCTGGGCATCACCTGCGCCGTCTACCTCGGGCAGGTGCCCGGACGGTTCTCCCGGTTCGTCCGCACCATCGTCGAGGCGATGACCGCGCTGCCCTCGATCGTGGCCGGCCTCTTCATCTACGCGAGCTGGATCCTCATGCTGGGCTTCGAGAAGTCGGGCCTGGCGGCGGGGCTCGCCATCAGCGTGATGATGCTGCCGATCGTCATCCGTGCCGCCGACGTGGTGCTGCGCCTGGTGCCGGGCACGCTCACCGAGGCCGCGGAGGCGCTGGGCGCGCCGCGCTGGCGCACCGTCTGGCACGTGGTGCTCCCCTCCGCGCGCTCGGGCCTGGCCACCGCCGTCATCCTCGGCACCGCGCGCGGCATCGGCGAGACCTCCCCGGTGCTGCTCACCGCAGGTGCCACCGCCGCGCTCAACGTCGACCCGGCCCGGGGCCCCATGATGTCGCTGCCGCTCGCGGTGTTCACCTTCATCAGGTCACCCCAGCCCGCCATGATCACGCGGGCCTTCGGCACCGCACTCGTGCTGCTGGCACTGGTGCTGCTCCTCTTCACACTCGCCCGCGTCGTCGGCGGCCGCGGTCCCGGACACCTGAGCCCCCGCCAGTCCCGCCGCGCGGACCGCCGCTCCCAGCGTGACCTGAGCCGCTTCGAGGCTCCGGCGTCCGTTCTCGCGGATCCGGCGTCCGCTGCCGTCGAGTCGGCGTCCGTTCCTGCGGCTCCGGCGTCCGCTCCCGCGGAACCGACCCCCGCTCCCGCCGAACCGACCCCCGCTCCCGCCGAGGTGGACTGATGCTCCGTCGGATACGTTCCTCGCTGCGATCCGCCGTCGCGGCCCTCGTCCTGGCGCCGGCGCTGCTGCTCGGCGCCGGCGCCACGCCCGCGGCCGCAGCGGGCTACACCCCGATCAGCGGGTCGGGTTCCAGCTGGGCCTTCAACGCCGTCGACCAGTGGCGCCGTGACGTCCGGCAGTACGGCATGCAGATCTCCTACAGTCCCCAGGGCTCCTCCTACGGCCGTCAGCAGTTCCTGGCCGGCACCACGGACTTCGCCGTCTCGGACATCCCCTTCCAGACCAACCCGAAGGACGGCTCCGCGCCGGAGCGGCCGGTGGCCGGGTCGTACGCGTACATGCCCATCGTGGCGGGCGGCACCGCGTTCATGTACCACCTGACGATCAACGGGCAGCGGGTCACCAACCTGCGGCTGGGCCAGGACACCCTGACCAAGATCTTCACCTCGGCCGTACGGTACTGGGACGATTCGGCGATCCGGGCGGACAACCCGGGCCTGAAGCTGCCGCACCGGGCCATCGTGCCGGTCGTCCGCTCGGACGGCTCGGGCGCCACGGCCCAGCTCACGCTCTGGATGGCGAAGCGGCAGAGTGCGCTGTGGAAGACGTACTGCGCCAAGGTCGGCCGCAGCAACGCCTGCGGGGAGACCTCCTACTACCCGACCGTCACCGGCATGATCGCCCAGTCCGGCGACCTCGGCGTTGCCGGGTACATCTCCCAGGGCTACGGCGAGGGATCCATCGGATACGTCAACTACTCCTACGCCCTCAACGCGCACTACCCCGTCGCCAAGCTCCTGAACACGGCCGGGTACTACACCGAGCCGACCGCGCAGAACGTCGCGGTGTCGCTGCTCAAGGCGAGGATCAACACGAACAAGAACTCCGCGGACTACCTCACCCAGAACCTGGACGCCGTCTACAGCGACCCCGATCCGCGCTCCTACGTCCTCTCCAGCTACGCGTACATGATCCTCCCGCTCAAGGAGCAGGGGACCTTCACCACCGCCAAGGGCAAGACACTCGGCGCGTACTCCTACTACTTCATGTGCGAGGGGCAGCAGCAGGCGCCCGAGCTGGGCTACTCACCCCTGCCGATCAACCTGGTGAAGGCGGGCTTCGACCAGATCCGCAAGATTCCCGGCGTGGTGCCCAAGAACATCAACATCAAGGGCTGCAACAACCCGACCTTCAGCGCGGACGGCACCAACCGGCTCGCCACCACCGCGCCCATGCCGTCCGCCTGCGACAAGAAGGGCGCGACCAAGCAGTGCGCCACCGGCTCCGGCGGGGCGAGGCAGACGACGACCACGAACAACGGCTCCGGCGGATCGGCGAGCGGTGGCTCGACCGGCGGATCCACGGGCGGTGGTTCGGCGACCGGTGGTACGGCAGCCACCGGGGGAACGGCCGGGGCGACCGGCTCCACGGCCGGCGCGAGCGTCGACCCGGACACCGGTCAGACCGTGAACCCGGCCGCCTCGGGCGGCAGCGGCGGCACCACCGTGCTGGCCTCGCCCGTCTCCGTGGCGGCCGACGACGGCTGGAGCACCTCGCAGACCCTGATGGTGCTGGCCGGACTCACCCTGCTCGTCGTGGTCCTGGTGCCCGCCGTCACCGCCCAGGTGCTGGCCGGACGCAACGCCAAGGGGGAGCAGAAGTGAGGACACGCCGACTCTTGCAGATGGCCGTGGGCGGGGTGGCGGGAGCCCTCGCGGGCGCGCTGCTCTCCGTGGCGGCGGCGCCCGGCGCGGGCGCGGCCCCCACCACGGCCGGTTCCGCCGTGACCGTCTCCGGGCGCGGCGAGTTCGCGGACATGAGGTTCACGGTGAGCCAGACCGAGGGCCTGACCGACCGGGCCATCACCGTCTCCTGGACCGGCGGTACGCCCACCACCTTCGCCGGGAACCAGTTCAACACCGACTTCGTCCAGATCATGCAGTGCTGGGGCGACGACGACGGCACCCACCCGGACAACCCCGGCCCGCCGCGCACCCAGTGCGAGTACGGCGCCTCACCCACCACCGACCGCTCCAACTGGCCCGGCAACGGCGACGACGACACCCGCGCCGCCGTCTACCGCGCGAAGCCCGCCCACTACGGGCAGGACGACACCTACGGCTCCACCATGCCGTACGGCCTCGGCGAGGTGCCCTTCAAGGCGGTCGACGGCACCGTCGTCACCAGCGGCACGCAGAACAACAGGTTCTTCAACCACGCCACCACCAACGAGATCGACTTCGCCCGCACCCAGGCGGACGGCACCGGTACGGAGATCTTCGAGACCCAGACCCTCAACGAGGCCCCGCAGCTCGGCTGCGGCGCCCCCCTCACCCACGCCGACGGCACCGTCACCGGCCGCTCCTGCTGGCTGGTCATCGTCCCGCAGGGCCACCTCGACCTCGACGGCGAGCCCTACGAGGACCGGACCCAGGTCAACGCCGGATCCCCGGTGTCCTCGACCAACTGGAAGAACCGCATCGCCGTCCGGCTCGGCTTCAACCCCGTCGGCGCCTCCTGCACGATCGGCGCCGAGCAGCAGGACACCATCGGCAGCGAACTCGTCGCCGAGGCCATGAGCAGCTGGCAGGCCAAGCTCTGCGCCTCCGGCACCGTCTACGGCTTCACCCAGCTCGGCGACGCCGACACCCGCGCCCGGATCACCTCCGGCGCCGACACCCTCGGCTTCGTCACCCGGCCGCTCGGCTCGGACGACGGGACGACCGCCCCCACGGGCACAGTCACCTACGCCCCCGTCGCGCTCTCCGGCGTCGTCATCGGCTTCACCATCGATCGACAACCCGGTTCCACGGCGACCAGCGAACAGAAGGCCCTGGAGGGGACCCGGTTCACCTCCATGAAGCTCAACCCGCGGCTGATCGCCAAGCTGCTCACCGAGTCGTACCGCGGCTCGCCCTGGGGAGCGGTCAAGACCGTCTACGCGAACGGTACCGCCACCCTGACCGCCGCCAAGGGCTACGGCTGGGCCCTGCACAACCCGGCAGGCCTGCTGTCCGACCCCGAGTTCCTGACACTCAACCCCGAGTACGCCAACCAGTCCATCCCCGAGAACCCCAGCACCGACACCGACCTCGAGGTCGCGCTCGGCCACACCGACGCGGCCCGGCAGCTGTGGAACTACGTGCTCGCCGACAAGGACGCCCGGCGGTTCCTGGCCGGCGTACCCGACGACGACGGCATGCGGGTCAACCCCTATTACAGCGCCAACGCCGACCTCAACCCCATGGGTTCCGCCTTCACCGCGGCCCGCGACGACTATCCCAAGGCCGACCCGTGGACCACCATCCCGCCGGGTTCCGCCGAGGCCACCGTCAAGCAGGGCATGACCGACTTCCACCCCTACGTGGACGACATGCTCCTCGCCGCGCAGCACGCGCGCCGCGGTGACCAGCTGTGGAAGTCCAGCTGGGACGCGACCGCCAACCCCCCGGTGTGGAAGTCCCCCGGTCCGCAGAACGTCGGCCAGCGCGTCCAACTGGTCGTCACCGACGCGGCAGCGGCGGCCCGTTACGGTCTGCAGACCGCCGGTCTGCTCAACTCCGCGGGCAGGTACGTCACTCCGACCTCGGCGTCCCTGACCGCCGCGGCCACCTCGGCCAAGGGCAGCCCCGCCGTCGTCCCGGTCACCGCTTCCCGGACGGGCGCGTACCCGCTGGCCATGCTGGTCGACGCGGTGGTCCGACCGGGGCAGCTCAAGGCGGCCGAGCGCAAGAGCTACGGCGCGCTGCTGCGCTACGCCGTGCAGGCGGGCCAGCACACCGGCATCGAACTCGGCGACCTGCCGCTCGGCTACGCGCCGCTGGGCCGCGCGCTGCGCGGCAAGGCGCTGACCGCGGCGAAGCTGCTGGAGACCTACCGGGGCGAGGGGACGACCGGCGGTTCGACCGGCTCGGGGACCGGGGGCGGCACGGGCGGCTCAGGGGGAGCGGGTGCCACCACCGGGGGCGGCGGCACCGGCGCCGGGACCCCGGCCGGCACCACGGCGTCCCCGTCGTCCGCCTCCACCGCCCCGCACGGCAGCACCGCACCCGACCTGATCAACACCGCAGGCGGCCTCACCCCGGCCGACCCGGCGGTCCCGTTCCGCCTGGCCCTTCCCCTCGGCGCGGGACTCGGCGCGCTCGCCGGGCTGATCGCGCCGTTCGCGGCCGGCTGGCGTCCCCAGGGTTCGGCCATCGCGCTCTCCGGCGCGTCGGCCTTCGCCCGCCGTACGACTCGCCGACTGGTGGGGAGGTTCCGCAGGTGACCGCCACGATCGAGACGACCGGAACGGCCAAGTCGGCCGGGGCCAAGTCGGCCAAGCCGGCCAAGGCAAGGAAGCGCGGCTCGGCTAAGCCCTACGCCGTGGGCGGCGCGCTGCTCACGGTGAGCGTGCTGCTGCTCGGCATCTGCGCCCAGATGGTCCTGCTCAGCCCGTTGCAGCACCGCGCCGCCCAGGCGGCCGGCTTCGACAGGCTGCGCGGCGAGCTGGCCGCCGGAACCGTGGCCGTCTCCCAGAGCGACCAGGCCGGGCGGCTGCTCACCCCGGGCACCCCGCTGATGCTGCTGGAGATCCCGAAGCTGCACGTCCGCGAGGTGGTCTTCGAGGGCACCGACTCCGACGTACTGGCCAAGGGACCCGGCCACCGCCGGGACACGCTGCTGCCCGGCCAGGCCGGGACCAGCGTGATCATGGGCCGGGCCGCTGCCTACGGCGGACCGTTCGGGCACCTGGAGGACCTGACCCCCGGTACCGCCTTCCGGATCACGACGGGCCAGGGACGCTTCACCTTCCGGGTCCTGGACCTGCGGCGCGCGGGCGAGCGCGCCCCTGCCGCGCCCGCGTCCGGCAAGGGCCGTGTCGTGCTGATGACCGCGACCGGGCCCTCGTATCTGCCGAAGGGCGTGCTGCGTCTCGACGCCGACCTGGTCGGCAAGGCAGCCGACACCCCGGCGCTGAGGATCGCCCCGGACTCCCTCCCGTCGAGCGAACTCCCGCTGCGCGGCGGCTCCGTCGTCTGGTGGGAGCTGGTGCTCTGGCTCCAGGCGCTGGCCGCCGCCTCCGTGGCCGCGGTCTGGGCCTGGTTCCGCTGGGGACGCCGACAGACCTGGATCGTGTTCACCGGGCTGCTCGGCGCCGTAGGCCTGCAACTGGCGGAACAGATCACCCGCCTCCTCCCCAATCTGCTCTGACCGCCCCGCCCAGGACCGAGGTTTCCCAGATGACCGACACCGCCACCCCCGAAGCAGTCGCAGAGACCGAAGAGACCAGGCCCCTGGCCGTCGTGGAGGACCAGGGTGCGGGTCCCGGTCCCGCCGAGCTGGACGCCCGCGGCGTGTCCGCCTGGTTCGGCAGCCACAAGGTGCTCGACCGGGTCTCCCTGACCATGCCCGCCGGCCGGGTCACGGCCCTGATCGGTCCGTCCGGCTGTGGGAAGTCCACCTTCCTGCGCACCCTCAACCGCATGCACGAGCTGGTGGGTGGCGCGGCCTTCGCCGGCGAGGTACTGCTGGACGGCACCGACCTGTACGCGCCCGGGCGCAGACTCACCCAGGCGCGGCGGGACATCGGCATGGTGTTCCAGAAGCCCAACCCCTTCCCGGCGATGTCGATCTACGACAACGTGGTGGCGGGGCTCAGGCTGACCGGAGTCAAGGCCGGCCGTTCCACCAAGGACACCCTGGTCGAGGAGTGCCTGACCCGCGCCGGCCTGTGGCAGGAGGTGCGGGACCGGCTGCGCCGGCCGGGCGGCGCCCTGTCCGGCGGCCAGCAGCAGCGTCTGTGCATAGCCCGGGCCCTCGCCGTACGCCCGCGCGTGCTGCTGATGGACGAGCCGTGCTCGGCGCTGGACCCGACGTCCACGCGCCGCGTGGAGGAGACGATCCACAGCCTGTCGCAGGAGGTCACCGTCGTCATCGTGACCCACAACATGCAGCAGGCCGCGCGCGTCTCCGACCAGTGCGCCTTCTTCCTCGCCGAGCAGGGCGTCCCGGGCGGCATCGTCGAGTACGGTCCGACCGACGCCATGTTCAACAGCCCACAGGATCAGCGCACGGCGGACTACGTCAACGGACGCTTCGGCTGACAACCACCCACGGTCCGGCGTCTGGCTTGCCTCATTGGACGTGCCTCGCTCCAAGGTTCGTATTCCGCGCCCCCATCAGCGAATGTGCTGCCGACGGCTGTCACGACGACTCTTCGCGGGGCCTGACGGGGAACCAGGGGGAACGCTGGGAACGGAAGGACCGGAAAGGATCGAGAAAGCTCGCTGACCGCGGGCGTGCTGCCCGCCGCGCGCGATCCGGGTGCAGCCGCTGGACGCGGTGACACCCCCGGTCACCGGTGTCCGCCGGGCGGTCGCCGTCCGCTCGGTCGTCGGCCTCGCGCTGCGCAACCTGCTGCGCGCCCCCGGCCGCACCGTGCTCGCCGTCGTCGCCCAGGCCCGTACCGCCGACTACGTCAGCGTGGCGCTGTCGCTGCTGCTCGGCGCGGCCGGCGCCGTGGACGTCCTGGTTCTCTCCCAGCGGGAGCGGGCCGCCGACCTCGCCGTACTCGGCGCCACCGGCTGGTCGCGGCGCGAACTCGGCCGCCTCGCCCTGTACGAGGGCGCCGGCCTCGCCCTCCGGCAGGGCACTTCCAGCAGGGCACTTCCAGGCCAGAAGTGGTGCGCTGGAGGGCAACCGGCCTCGCGACGCGCGCCCTAGCGTGAGGCCATCCCTGCCGCGAACGGCCGGACGACGGCCGCCTGTGTGCCGATGCCGTCCGTGCAGTGCGGCCAGTCGCTTCGGACGAAGGAGACGAGACGTTGCCGTACATCACAGTGGGCCAGGAGAACTCCACCACCATCGACCTCTACTACGAGGACCACGGAACCGGGCAGCCGGTCGTCCTCATCCACGGCTTCCCGCTCGACGGCCACTCCTGGGAGCGGCAGAGCGCCGTGCTGCTCGACGCCGGCTACCGCGTGATCACCTATGACCGCCGCGGCTTCGGACAGTCCAGCCAGCCCACGACCGGCTACGACTACGACACCTTCGCCGCCGACCTCGACACGGTGATGAAGACCCTCGACCTGACCGACGCCGTCCTGGTCGGCTTCTCGATGGGCACCGGCGAGGTCGCCCGGTACGTGTCCCGCTACGGCACCGCCCGGGTCGCCAAGGTCGCCTTCCTCGCGTCGCTGGAACCGTGCCTGCTCAAGAGCGACGACAACCCGGACGGAGTCGCCCCGAAGGAGTTCTTCGACGGCGTCGTCGCGGCCGTCAAGGCGGACCGCTACGCCTACTACACCGCCTTCTACCAGGACTTCTACAACCTGGACGAGAACCTCGGCAGCCGGATCAGCGAGGAGGCCGTCCGCCGTAGCTGGGACGTCGCCGCGGGCGGCGGCTTCTTCGCCGCCGCCGCCGCGCCGTCGACCTGGTACACCGACTTCCGTGCCGACATCCCGGCCGTCGACGTGCCCGCGCTGATCCTGCACGGCACGGGCGACCGCATCCTGCCCGTCGAGGGCACGGCACGGCGCTTCCACAAGGCCCTGCCGTCCGCGGACTACGTGGAGATCGAGGGCGCCCCGCACGGACTGCTGTGGACCCACGCGGAGGAGGTCAACGCCGCGCTCCTCGCCTTCCTGGCGAAGTGACCCGCGCGATCCGCAGGCCTGCCCGCCGGGCCTGCGGATCGCGTCCTTCGACCGTGCGCTCCTTCCGAGCGGGTCTCCCCGTGAGGAAGCGGACCCTGTCCACCGCCGTCCTGATCACCGGAGCCGGTCGGATTCACCGGCCCGCACGTCGTCCGCGAGGCCGAACGCCGCGGCCGCACGCTGCGGCGTCACGCTGCGGCCTCAAGGCGGCTGACGGCCCATCGCGGGGAGGTGTGCCCCCGGCGCGCAACGGAGCGCCCAGCGCGCAGCGGCGCGCAACGGCGCGACGGCCGTCCCCGTCGACCCGACCGACCCGGCCTCGCTGCACGGCCTGCGCGGCACGGCCTGCGCGACGGCGCCGACGCCGTGGTGCACTGCGCCTCGCGGATCGGCGGCCCGGACGCCCGGTGCGAGGCGGTCAGCGTCCGCGGCACCTTCCGCCGGGCCCGAGTACCTGACGCGGCAACTGCTTCAGCCGACCCGCTGCATTGCCCTCCGGCGCCGTTCCGCCATCGCCGAACCGGACTCCCGGCGGGCCATCCTGCGCAGGACGGAGGGGGCAAGCACCAGTCCGGCGACCGCCCAGAGGGCCAGCACCCCCGCCGTCTCCAGATCTTGCCGGCGCCGTTCGGGCCGAGCAGGACAAGCACCTCACCCCGCCGGGCCGTGAAGCCGACCCCCTTCAGTACGTCCTGGCTGCGATAGCCCATGCATAACTCGCGTACGTCGATGACCGTGTCGCTCTGCGGCGGTGCACCGCCCCGTCCGTCGAGCGACGCATGAACAGTCGTCATCGGTGTCCCCCGTCCTGGTCCGTGGACCGTGGTCTGTGCGTCCGGTGTGCCGGGGGTGTGCCGGGGTGTGCCGGGGGCGGCCCGGCGACGCCGTACCCGGCTCTCCTGGCCGGCAGGTAGGTGACGGCCCGCTCCACCGCGGCTACGTCGACCACCGTGCCGCCGGTGTCGGTCACCCGTCGGCGCTCGCCTCCAGTGCGGTCAGCGGGTCACATCGGTCGCACAGCGCGGACTTCGGGCGCCGATCAGGCGACACCCGTGCCGTGTCAGCGGGGTTCTGGAAGCGGTGTGCGGAGGCATTCGACGAGGTGGTCGCCGGTGTCGGGGTCGGTGGTGACGCCGTGCGCCTCGCTGCCGAAGCCGGGGAAGGCGCGGTCGAAGGCTTCGAGTGCGGTGAGATAGCGCAGGATGGGGCCGTCGGGGGCGCCGAGGGATTCGCCGGGCATCAGGACGGGGATTCCGGGCGGGGTGACGGTGACCATGGCCGCCGCGATCCGGCCGGCCGCGTCGGCCAGGCGGACGCGTTCGGTGCGGCCGCGGATGAGCTGCTGGTAGCAGTGGCGCGGCGGGTGGACCGGGGTGGGCAGGTCGTGGAAGGCCTCGTCGAGGGCGGTGATGAAGGCGCCGTGGGCCAGGTGCTCGTGCATCTGGGCGCACAGCTCGGGCAGGGTGGTGTCGCGGTAGCGGGACCGGTGGCGTGCGACGAGGGCGGGCAGGACCCGGTCGAGGGGAGCGTCGGTGTCGTAGAGGGCCTTGAAGTCCATCAGGGCGTCCATGAGCGTTCCCCACTTGCCCTTGGTGATGCCCATGGAGAACAGGATGAGGGTGGTGTAGCTGTCGGTCTTCTCCACGACGATGCCGCGGGTGGCGAGGTACTCGGTCAGGACGCGGGCGGGGATGCCCCAGGGCTGGGTCCGGCCGGAGGCGGTGACGCCGGGGCAGGTGAGGGTGACCTTGACCGGATCGAGGAGGCAGTGGCCGTCGGTGAGACCGTCGAAGCCGTGCCAGGCCGCGCCGGGTTCGAGCTGCCAGCAGGCGGGGTCGCCGGCCAGGAGGGCAGCGGGAGCGTCGGCGAGGGGGATGCGGGCGCCGGTCGCGGGGTCGGTGACGTGGTCGGGCTGCCAGACGCCGAAGAACCAGTCCGGGCGGTCCGCGGCGGCGGTGATACGGCGGCCGGTGCGGACGACTGCCTGCCGGAAGCGGATCGCCTCCGTGACGGCCTCGTCGATCAACCACCGGCCCTGGGGGCCGTCCATCATCGCGGTGGCCACGTCGAGGGAGGCGATCCCCGGATAGAACGCGGAGGTGGTGCCGTGCATCATGAACGCCTCGTTGAAGCGGTCGTGTTCCACCGGCGCACGCGGCGCGGAGCGGACGTGGACCATGGCGCACTGGGACAGCGCGGCGAGGAGTTTGTGCGTGGAGTGGGTGGCGAAGACGGTGGGCCGGTCGTCGCCCGGGAGCGTATCCGCGGTCACGGCCATGCCGTAGCGCCCCCGGTAGAGGGGGTGGAAGCGGGCGTAGGCGAACCATGCCTCGTCGAAGTGGAGGCGCGGGGTGCTGGGGGCGAGCGTTCGGGCGGTGACCACGGTGTCGTAGCACAGGCCGTCGTACGTGGAGTTGGTGACGACCGCGTACTGGGCGTCGGGTGAGACGGCGCCGGCGGTGAGGGGGTTGGCGGCGATACGGGCGGCGATCGCGGCCGGGGCGGTGGTGGCGGGCGGGAGGGGTCCGGCGAGGCCGTATCCGTTGCGGGTCGGCACCAGGTAGACGGGCCGGGCGCCGGAGACGACCAGGCCGTGCAGGACCGACTTGTGGCAGTTGCGGTCGACCAGGGCGATCTCGTCGGCCGTGACGCTGTAGTGGCCGACCATGCGGTTGCAGGTGGAGTCGCCGTGCAGAACGAAGTAGGTGCGCTCGGCGCCGAAGACCCGGGCGGCGTTGCGTTCGGCCTCGCCGATCGGCCCGCTGTGCTCGTAGAGCGAGCCGAGCTCCCCGACGGAGATCGACAGGTCGGTGCGGAAGACGCGCTCGCCGTAGTAGTCGAAGAACGCTCGGCCGGCCGGTGATTTCAGGAACGCGACCCCGCCGGAGTGGGCGGGCGTGTGCCAGGAGTACTCGTGCGCGTCCTCGAACCGTTTCAGGGCGCGGAAGAACGGCGGCAGGACGTCCGCCAGGTAGGAGCGGGCGGCGGCCGCGACGCGGCCGGCGATGAAGGCGGGAGTGTCCTCCAGCGGCCAGATGAAGCCGACGACCGTCTCCGACACCCACAGCGGCAGGTGCTCGAGCTCGTGGTCGGAGCCGTCGGTCATCAGCAGGAAGACGGGCAGGTCCTTGAAACGACGCCGGAGCCTGTCCAGGACCTCCGCCCCGCCCGTCGGCACCTCCACACCCCCGGCCGTCGCTCCCGCGTGCTCGCCGTGCCCGGAGGTGGTTCGGGAAGGCAGGTCCCAGGCCACCACCGCGGCCGCGACACCGGCCTCCGTCTGAAGGAGCGCCGTGGCGTCACGGGCGTCACCGGCCCGCCGCAGCTCCAGGCCCCGGTTCTCCAGCTCCTTACCGATCCGCCGCAACTGCTCGGCGCCCACCCCACCGCCGAGCGGGTCCTCCCGCAGTGCGAACAGCACCGTGCCGAGCGCCATGACCCGTCCCCCATCCCTCACAAGGGGCCCCGATCGGACGACGCCGACGGGACCGCCCGGCACCGCCGCGTGCGGGGCGGTGACCAGCCTGGCCGAACCGCCCGACCTGCCACCGATCTTCGCAACGGCCTTCACCCGCACGGGCGAAACCGTATGGGCGTCCCGCGGGCATCGGGAGGGCATGCCGCCGGCTCGGGGCTGAGCCCCGCGCCGGCGGCCCCAGCGTCCCATCACCCAGGCCGAGTTGAGCTTGCGTACTCAGGTCCGGGGCGGCTCCGCCTTGCGAGCATCGGTGCAGCGGCGCGGTCGAGAGCGCCGGCTTCCGCAGCCAAGAGTGTCCGAGCCAGTTACGGAGATCCGTCATGTCCCGTCGTACCGCCCTGTCCGTCGTCGCCGGTGCCGTCGTCCTCGCCGGTGCGGGAGCCTTCGCTCTCGCCCACGCCGCCGACCCGGCGCCCCGCCTGACGCACAGCACCGCCCGGTACTCCGCGCCCGACGGCGCGCGGGACGGCTCGTTCACCTTCTCCACCCAGGTCGAGGCGTCGTCCGGCGTCAAGAGCCTGAAGGTGCTGGCCTGGCCGGAGAAGTCCGGACTCGCCAAGAAGCAGCCGACCGCCGCCGAGATGCGCCGGGCGGAGTCCGCCCGTTGCACGCCCGCCGGTGAGGACACCGTGCGCTGCGTATACACGGTCAAGGTGACCGGTGCCGATGCCGCTTCCTTCCCGCGCGGCTCCTGGCACGTCGCCACCCTCGCCACCGCCGCCGACGGCACCACGGCCCTGGACACGGAGGCGGTGGACTTCACCGTCGGCTAGGACGACCTAGGGATTGCCGAGGGCGGGGGAGAGCGTCCGCCGGTACCACTTCTCGTACCGGGCGAACCGTTCGCCGAAGGACCCGGGTGCGTGGTCGACGGCCGCCCACAGGGGCGCGCCGTCGAACCAGTGGTCGGTGACCAGCATGTCCAGGTCGTGCCGCGGGACTCCGTGCTCGCGGCACCAGGCGTGGGCCTCGTCGAGGGTGAGGTCGCCGCGCGGCCGGGGGACGGCCGCGAGGTCGGCGACCGTGCCGAGGACCGTGTGCCAGGGCACGGGCTCGGGGTGACAGGCGTGGTAGACGGGCGCGGTGAGCCGTTCGGCGGGGGCCAGGGCGGCGGCGACCAGGGCGTGGGCCAGGTCCTCCGCGGCGATCAGGGAGACCCGGGCGCGCCAGCCCTCCACCGTGCCGGGCAGACCGCGCAGCAGCCGGGCCAGCGCGGGGACCATCCGGGTGTCGCCCTCGCCGTACACGAGGTGGGGCCGTACGACCGTGCCGCCGGCGGCCAGGACGGCGTCCTCGCCGGCCGCCCTGGTCCGTGAGGTGGCCGAGACCGGCGCGCGGTCCAGATCCTGCGGCCGGGCCTGGCGGAAGGTGCCGCGCCCGTACACGGCGGCGGTGCTGAGGTGGACGACGCGGCCGACGCCGGCCCGACGGGCCTCGGCCACGAGCGCCGCCGTGCCGCGTGCGTTGACCGCCTCGCAGCGTGCGTCCGGGCCGCCGATCTGCGAGGCGCAGTGCACCAGGGCGTCGGCGCCGTCGCACAGGCCGCGCAGCGAGGCCGGGTCGGTCAGGTCGGCGGGCACGACCGTCGTGCCGGGCGCACCGGCGCGCACCTCGCTGCGATGGGCCGTCAGCCGTAGGGTGAGGCCGCGGCGTTCGGCCTCGCGGACGACGTGCCGGCCGATGAATCCGCCGGCTCCGGTGATCACGACGGTGGGCATGGTCCGGTTCCTCACGGGGACACCTTGCCAGGCGAAACCACGCCGGAGACAACGGGAGCCCGGCTCCCGCCCGCGGCGATCCGGGACCCGGTCCAGTCGCCCGCGCCGGACGGCTGGGTATTTCCTGGGGAAGGCCGGGGTCGTCACGCCGGGGCGGGGCTCTCATGCTGGGCCGGGGCCTCACCCCGGGCGGGGTCTTCACCCGAGGCCGGGGGTCTCATGCCGGGGCCGGGGCCTCACCCCGGGGTTGGGGGCTTCATGCCGGGGCCGGGGCTTCACCCCGAGACCGGGAGCTTCATGCCGGGGCCGGGGCTTCCGGGCCGGGGACCTCATGCCGGGCGGGGGCCTCACCCCGGGGCCGGGGCCGGGGCCTCACCCCGAGACCGGGGCTTCATGCCGGGGCCGGGGCTTCACCCGGGGGCGGGGACCTCGTGCCGGGGCGGGGGCCTCATGCCGGGGCCGGGGCTTCACCCAAGGCCGGGGGCCTCATGCCGAGGCCGGGGCCTCACCCCGAGGCCGGGCCTCATGCCGAGGCCAGGGCCTCACCCTGGGCCGGGGCTTCACCCGGGGCCGGGGGCCTCGTGCCGGGGCGGGGGCCTCACCCCGGGGCCGGGAGCTTCATGCCGAGGCCGGGGCTTCACCCGAGGCCGGGGCCTCGGCATGAGGCCGGGGTCTCACCCCGGGGTGGGGTCGTCACCCCGAAGCCGGGGTCGTCCCGCCACCGCCCAGGTCGTCGGTGCGCAGCAGGCGCAGGAACGCCTTCACCCCCGCGATGATCTCCTGGTTGTCCGTGAGGCGGTTCACCGTGGACTCGAACTCGCGGCCCAGCGCGGCGAGTCGGCGGTCCGTCGCGTCCGCCCGGTCGTGCGTGCTCAGGGCCAGCGCGTCCACGGTGCGGCGGAGTTCGGCGAGGGCCTCGTACTGTTCCTCGGCCTTCTCCTCCAGGACCCGCGTGCCGGTCTCGGCGCGGTCCAGTCGGGCCCGCAGCTCCACGACGTCGTCCCGCGGGTACGTCACCTCCTTCAGGAGGGTCCCGAGGCGGCGGCGGAGCTGTCCGAAGTAGGCGCCGGCCGGGCGGAAGAAGGTGCTCAGGAGGAAGAACGCGGCGAACCAGTAGCCCGTGAACGCGCCCGTCGCCCAGGTGACCGCGAGGACGACCGCCGCCGTCACGACATGGCCCGCCACCGCCGACCGGAACATCACGCGGGCTATCCGCGCCGCCTCCGCGTCCCGGGCCTCGGAGATCTCCATCCCCTTCTCCCGGCTCACCGCGATCTCGGCGAGCACCGCATGCGCGCGGAAGCAGAGGTTCCAGGGGAGGGTCAGCAGGAGCGTCAGCCACAGCAGGCTCAGTACGCCCGCTCCGAGCGCGAACACCACCGTCGTCGGTGCCCCCGCCACGTGGGCGAGGACCAGCGCTCCGGCCGCCGCCGCGACGGCCAGCACCGCCCCCAGAAATCTGCCCATGCCCCTGTCCCCCGTCGGTTCGTCGACTTTCGTTCATCGTCTCCGCCACCCCGGGACTTGGCATGAGTAGGCGTACTCAGTACGGCGGGGGCGCGGGGCGAGCAGCCGGGCCGGCCCCGCCCTGGAGACCCTGCGCACCGGGCTCGTCCCAGCTGGTTGAGCACCGGCGCCGCACCTGCCTCACGCGTTCACGCGTTCACGCGTCCACTCCATGTGCGCCCCGCACCGGCGCGTTACGGTGGGACGGTGAGCGACACCCCGGCGAGCGGTGACCGCCGCTCCGGCACCCCCCTCGCCAAGAAACTCGGCGTCAGGGCGGGGCAGGGGCAGCGGCTGCGCCTGCTGCACGCGGGGCCCGACTGGACGGTGCCCGGACTCCCCGGCGACGTCGACCTCGCTGCCGGCGGCCCCGGCGGCGCCGATCTCACCGTCGCCTTCTACCGGTCGTACGCCGATCTCGCCGCGGAAGGCGAAGGCCTCGCCCGCGACCTCGCCGACCACGCCATGCTCTGGATCGCCTGGCCCCGCAAGGCCGCCGGCCATGTCAGCGACCTCACCGAGAACGCTCTGCGCGACCTCTTCCTGCCCCTCGGCCTCGTCGACGTGAAGGTCGCCGCGCTGGGGGAGGACTGGTCCGGCCTGAAGTTCGTCCGAAGGCGGGAAAATCGCCGTAAAAGCGACGCAAAGTGAACCGGCGTTCGGGCAACCTCCGTATCTGAGGCAACATCTTGGTGAATGACGGGCGTCGCGCGACGGGAGCGCGGAAGAGTGCCGTCTTCTGCCGGACCAAGTGAAGAGGTTGAGCGACGTGGTGGAGCCGAGGATCGCCGTTGCCGTGGTGACCATGGGCAACCGGCCCGCCGAGGTCGACGCCCTGCTGGAGTCCGTCGCCAAGCAGGACCTCGCACCCGACCGGATCGTCGTCGTCGGCAACGGCTGCCGGCTCCCCGAGTTCGCCGAACGCCTGGGCCTGCCCGGCGAGGTCACCACCATCGACCTCGACGAGAACCTCGGCTGCCCCGGTGGCCGCAACGTCGGTCTCGAACGGCTCCGCCAGTACGGCGACATCGACGTCGTCGTGGAACTCGACGACGACGGACTGCTCGTCGACGCCGACGTACTGCGCCGCGTCCGGGACCTGTTCGCCGCCGACCCCCGCCTCGGCATCGTCGGCTTCCGCATCGCCGACGAGAACGGCGAGACCCAGCGCCGGCACGTCCCGCGCGTCGGTTCCGCCGACCCGATGGAGGGCGGGTACGTCACCGGCTTCCTCGGCGGCGGCCACGGCCTCAGCATGGCCATGCTCGCCGAAACCGGCGACTGGCCCGCCGAGTTCTTCTTCGCGCACGAGGAGACCGACCTCGCCTGGCGCGCCGCCGACGCCGGCTGGAAGATCCTCTACGCCCCGGAGCTGCTGCTCCAGCACCCCAAGACCTCGCCCGCCCGGCACGCGATCTACTACCGCGTCACCGCCCGCAACCGCGTCTGGCTCGTCCGGCGCAACCTGCCACTGCCGCTCATCCCCGTCCACCTCGGCGTGTGGATCGCCGTCACCCTGCTGCGCACCCGCTCGCCGGCCGGCCTCAAGGCCTGGTTCGGCGGGTTCGCGGAAGGCGTGCGCAAGCCGGCCGGTCCCCGGCGGCCCATGCGGTGGCGCACGGTGTGGCGCCTCACGCGCCTGGGCCGACCGCCCGTCATCTGATCGCACGGCCGTGCGACCCCACGCGGGGAGCGGCACGGCGCGGGCCCCGGTCGTTCACCTCCGCCGACCGGGGCCCGACGCGCCTCCGGATCCGGCCGCGGCGGCGACACTCCCCCGAGTACCGCGTTCACACGCGCGCACCGACGGGCCGGCTCCGATGATGTGATCACATCAGGCGGCACCAACGGATCGCTAATATGTTGCCAACGAGTGTCCATGTCGTCGCTGGTCAGAGCGTCTGCCGCGAAGGTTTGCACATGGACGGAAAGGCGATGGCGGACGTGATGCGGCAGGACGGGCTGCGGTTCGGACTGCTGGGACCGCCCGTCCTCCACTGCCCCGGCCCGCCGGACGACATCACCCGGCCGATCCGCAGCGCCAAACTCCGCACCCTCCTCGCCGCCCTCCTCCTGGACGCCAACCGGATCGTCCCCGTCGACGCGCTCAAGGAGGCCCTGTGGGCGGGTGCGCCCCCGGCCTCCGCGCACGCCTCCCTGCACAACCACGTCGCCCGGCTGCGCCGGCTCCTCGACGATCCGGAGCGGCTGCGGGCCGTCCCGCCCGGCTACCAACTCCGTGTCGAGCAGGGCGAACTCGACGTCCATGTCTTCGAGCGGCACCTCGCCACCGCGCGCGGCGCGCACGCCGCCCGCAACTGGGAGCGCGTCCTCGCCGAGTGCGCCGCCGCGCTCGCGCTGTGGCGCGGCACGCCGCTCAGCGGCCTCCCCGCCGACCTGGGCGGCTATGCCCTCGTACGACGGCTGCGGGAGGCCCGGCTGCTCCTGCTGGAGTGGCGCTACGACGCCGAACTCGCCCTCGGCGGCAGCGGAATGGACCAGGGGGACGGGACGCACGGTCCGGAGGGTGTGAGCCGGGTCGGCCGGGTGGCCCGGGTGGCGAGGGTGGCCCGGATCGTGCCGGAGCTGACGGCGCTGGCCGCCGAGCACCCGCTGCGGGAGGCGTACCACCGCCAGCTGATGCTGGCCCTGCACCGCACCGGCCGCCAGGCCGAGGCCCTCGCCGTCCACCGTGATCTGCGCACCCGCCTCGTGGAGGAACTCGGCGCCGAACCGGGCCCGGCGGTGCGCGAAGCCCATGTGGAGGTGCTGCGCGGGGTAGGGGAGGCGGAAGCCGCCGGACAGACCCGGGCGGAGGCCGCCGCCAGGGAGGCCCGGGGGGAGGCCGACGGCGGGCAGGCCCACGGGGAGGCCGCCGCCGGGCAGGCCCGGGAAGAGGGGCAAAAAGACCCCGACGCCACCCCCGCCCCCCGTCCACCTCTCACCCCGCCGCACCCCGACCCGGCCCAACTTCCGCCGCCCCCTGCTCACTTCACCGGCCGCGACCGCACCCTGCGCCGCCTCGCCGACCTCCTCTCGGCGCCCTCGCCGGACGGCCGCCCGGCGCTCGCCGTCATCACCGGCATGGCCGGCGTCGGCAAGAGCGCGCTCGCCCTGCACCTGGCCCACGCCATGAGGGAACGTTTCCCCGATGGCCAGCTCTACTTCAACCTGCACGGCGCGACCCCCGGCATGACCCCGCTCGCGGCACCGCAGGCCCTCGCGGCGCTCCTCCGCGACCTCGGCACCGAGCCGCGCCGCATCCCCGAACACCCGGACGCGGCAGCGGCGTTGCTGCGCACCCTCCTCGCGCCCACCCGGACGCTCCTCGTCCTCGACGACGCCGCCTCCGCCGCCCAGATCCGCCCGCTCCTGCCGGCCGGACCCGGCTGCGCGGTCCTCGTCACCAGCCGTTCCCCGCTCACCGCCCTGGACGGCGCCCACCGTTTCCCCCTCGCGCCCCTGTCCGCCGAGGACAGCGCGGCCCTGCTGCGCGCACTCTCCGGCCGTGACGACGCGGGCGACGGCGACGGGCTCGACGCCCATCACCCCCTGGTCGAGCTGACGGGCCGGCTCCCGCTGGCGCTGCGGATCGTCGCCGCCCGCCTCGCCGCCCGCAGGGCCCTCACCCCGGACGCGCTCGCCGGGCAGCTGAATGCGACGCAGAGCAGACTGCACCACCTCGAGTACGACGACCTGAGCGTGCGGCGCTCGCTCGCCGTCGCCCATGACGCGCTCGCCGCCTCCGAGCGCGAGGCCGACCGGGACGCCGCCCTCGCCCTGCGCCGCGTCGGCGCCCTGGACCTGCCCTCGTACAGCGCCCCACTGCTCGCCCGCCTCACCGGCACCGACGAGCGCCGCGCCGAGACCGCCCTGGACCGGCTCGTGGACGTGGCCCTCCTGGAGGAGACCACCTACGGCCGCTACACCCCCCACGACCTCGTACGGGACTTCGCCCGCGAACTCGCCACGGGAACCACCACCTTGCCGACGACCGCCGCGCCGACGACCGCCGCGCCGACGACCGCCGCGCCGACGACCGCCGCGCCGCCGGCCGCCGCGCCGCCGGCTGCGGGCTCGCTGCCGACGGCCTCCGCACCGCGGGCTGCGGGCTCGCTGCCGGTGGCCGCCGCGCTGGCGATGGCCTCCGCGCTGTCGGCTGCGGACTCGCTGCCGTCGACCGAGGGCTCGCCGCCGACGGCCTCCGCACCGCCGGCTGCGGGCTCGCTGTCGACGTCCACCGCGCCGCCGCCAGCCGCCCCAACAGCACCCCCTCCCACAGCGAACGCCACCCCGACCCCCACCCCCGCGCCCACTCC
>NZ_KQ949034.1:0-107844 GCF_001514285.1 Streptomyces sp. DSM 15324 | reverse complement strand
TCACCCCCGCACCGACCCCTCCCCCCACGCCCACCCCCCGCACCACCGCCCTCCACTGGTACGCCGCCGTAGCCGAGCGGGCGCTCGTCGCCGTGATGGAATCCGGGATCGACCAGGACGACCGGCGGCGTCCCACCTCCGCCCAGCCGGCGGTGGCCCACGCGGCGTACGTGCGGGGCGTACCGGCCTTTCCGGGGCCCCGGGAGGCCTTCGTGTGGGTCGACGCGGAGCTGGCGAACATCGTCGCCCTGGTCGGGCCTGCCTCGGCCGAGGGCGGTGCCGCAGAGGACGACGCCGCGCTCGTCTCCACCCTCCTGCGGCTCCTCCTCCCCTGCCTCCAGCGCCGGGGGCGGGTCGCCGAGATGGAGGTGCTCGGGCGGGTCGCGCTGGGCACGGCCCGGCGGCTCGGGGACGCGACGGCGGAGGCGTACGCCCTCGGTGACCTCGCCGGTCTGCACTTCCTGACCGGCCGGCTCCAGGACGCGCTCGCCCTCAACGGCCGTGCCCTGACCATCTGGCGGCGGCTCGGCCGGCTCTCCTGGATCCGACGGTGCCTCAACAACCGGGGGCTGCTGCTGGAGAGCCTCGGCCGTTACGAGGAGTCCGGCGACGCCCTGCGCGAGAGCCTCGGGTACTCGCGCCGGCTGAACGACCCGCACGGCGAGGCCGTCACCCTCAGCCACCTCGGCAACCTGTACGAGCACACCGACCCGCGCGCCGCCATCGAGCAGCACCGCCTCTCACTGGCCCTCGGGCACCGGATCGGCGCCGTGATCGTGCGGCACTCGGCGCACTGCAACATCGGCTACGCGCATCTCTCCCTCGGTGAACCGGCCGCCGCCCTGCCGCACTTCGAGGAGAGCCTGCGCATCCTCGGCGGCCACAGCGACTGGCACGGCGAGTCACAGACCCGGCTGGGGCTGGTCCGCACGCTGCGCCTGCTGGGCCGGCCCGGACCCGCCGCGGGGGAGTGCGCCGAACTCCTGCGCCGCGCCGACGCCCGCGCCGACCGCTACACCGGCGGCCTCGCCCGGCACCAGCAGGGTCTGCTGCTGTACGAGCAGGGCCGCACCGACGAGGCGCGCGCCCTGTGGCGGGCGGCCCTGGAGGCGCTGGACGCAACGGACGAGACCGCCGTCGTGGCCGAGATCGAGGGGCTGCTCGGCCGGCCGGGGTGATCACTTCGCGTCGGCATAGCACTCCACCACCGCCGTGGTGAACGGGAACCGCACCGGCGTCTCGCCGAACGTCAGCCGCCCCGCGAGGCCGGCCGCCTCCCGGATCGCGGCGACGACCGCCGCCGCCTCCTCCTCGGGACAGTGCACGATCACCTCGTCGTGCTGGAAGAAGACCAGCTCGGCCGCCATGTCCGCGCAGGTCCGGCGCAGCGCGGCGAGCATCAGCAGCGCCCAGTCGGCGGCACTGCCCTGGACGACGAAGTTGCGGGCGAAGCGGCCACGCGCGCGTGCGTCGGAGGAGGCGTACCCCGGCACCCAGGGCCGGCCCTCCTGCGGTTCCGCGCCCTCGGCCGGGGGGACGGGCTCGACCGGGATGCCGGCCTCGTCCGTGCCCGTGTCGCCCGTGTCGCCCGCGCCGGCCGCCGGTGGGCAGGTCCGGCCCAGCCAGGTCCGCACGAGCCGGCCCTCCTCGCCGGCCTTGGCCGCCTCGTCGACGTAGGCCACCGCGCGCGGGAAGCGGCGGCGGAGCGCGGCGAGGTGTTTCAGGCCGTCGCCGGAGGTCTGGCCGTAGACCGCGCCGAGCACGGCGAGTTTCGCCTGGTCGCGGTCGCCGGAGAAGGCGCGGTCGGAGACGGACTGGTAGAGGTCGCTCTCCTGGCCGGCGACCTCCATCAGGCCGGGGTCGCGGGAGATCGCCGCGAGGACCCTGGGTTCCATCTGGTCGGCGTCGGCGACGACCAGCCGCCAGCCGGGGTCGGCGACCACGGCACGCCGGATGACCTTGGGGATCTGGAGAGCGCCCCCGCCGTTGGTGACCCAGCGGCCGGTGACCGTGCCGTGCGCCAGGAACTCGGGGCGGAAGCGGCCCTCGCGGACCCAGTCGTGCAGCCAGGACCAGCCGTGGGCGACCCAGATGCGGTACAGCTTCTTGTACTCGATGAGCGGTTTCACCGCCGGATGGTCGAGGGACTGCAACTCCCAGCGGCGGGTCGACCTCACCCGGATCCCGGCCTGCCCGAACGCCTTGATCACATCGGCGGGCAGATCGGGGCGGACCCGTCGGCCGAACGCGGTGGACACCTCGTCGGCCAGCTCGGCCAGCCGACGGGGCTCGCCGCCGCCCGCGTAGCGCTCGCCGAGCAGGTCGTGGAGCACCGCGCGGTGCACCTCGGCGCTCCACGGCAGACCCGCGCGGTTCATCTCGGCGGCCACCAGCATCCCCGCCGACTCGGCCGCCGTCAGCAGCCGCATCCGGTCGGGGTGCTCCGCGCGCGCGTGCCGCCGCTGCTGTTCGGCGTAGACCTCGGCGAGGTCGGTCAGCGGCAGGGCGGCGGCCTGGACCGACCGGGGCTCGAACAGCGAGGGCTGGGCCTGGGCGCCGGGTGCGGCGGAGCGCTGCGGCGGGTCCGGCGGTACGGGGCCGCCGCGCAGCCGTGCGAGGGCGGCGGCGGCCGAGCGGGGTTCGCCGTACCGTCCCTCGTGGCCGAGGAGGAGGGTCTCGGCGTCCTCCACGTCGTAGCACCGCTCGACTCGCACCCCTGTGGCGAGCAGGCGCGGGTAGACCTCGGCCGTGGAACGCCAGACCCAGCGGGTGACGCCGGGCCGCTCGCGGACGGCCCGGGCGAGATCCGCCTCCCGCAGCACCGGCCCGGCGGGCAGCCCGTCCGGGCCGAGGGGGGCGAGCTCCGCGCCACCGTCCTCGGCCGGGGCGAGGGCCCACCGCTCGGTCATACGGCGAGTGTCGCAGCAGGCTCTGACAATCGGCCCCGTGCCGCCCGTGCCGCCCGCCGGCCGGTCCTCAGTCCTGCTCGGGCAGGCCCACCGTGAGCTGGGCCAGGGCCTGGGTGATCCATCCTTCGACGGCGGGCTTGCCGATGCCCAGGTCGGACAGGACGCCCGTGCCGTTCTCGAACTCCAGCAGGGCCAGCAGGATGTGCTCGGTGCCGACGTAGTTGTGGCCGAGGCGGAGTGCCTCGCGGAAGGTGAGCTCCAGGACCTTCTTGGCGTCGGAGCCGTAGGGGATGAGCTCCGGGACCTCCTCGGCGGCCGGCGGCAGCGCGGCGCCGGCGGTCTGGCGCACGGTGTCCAGGAGGACCCCCTGCGCGGTGATCGCCTTGGCGGCCAGTCCCTCCGGTTCGGCCAGCAGGCCGAGCACCAGGTGCTCCGGGCGGCCCTCGGTGGTGCGGGCGGCGACGGCCTCGTTGTGGGCGGCCACCACGACGTTGCGGGCCCGGGGGGTGAAGCGGCTGAAACCCTGGTTGGGGTCGAGGTCGGCCGACTCCTTGGGCACGAAGCGTTTCTGCGCGGCCTGCCGGGTGACCCCCATGCTCCGGCCGATGTCCGTCCAGGAGGCGCCCGAGCGCCGCGCCTGGTCGACGAAGTGCCCGATCAGATGGTCGGCCACCTCGCCGAGGTGATCGGCGGCGATCACCGCGTCCTGGAGCTGGTCGAGCGGTTCGGGATGAACCTTCTTGATGGCCGCGATGAGGTCGTCGAGCCGTACGGATGACGTGATGGTGGGGTTCGTCGTCATGCGTCAACCGTAAGTTGACACCCCCGAGGTGTCAACCGCGGGTTGTCAGCAACGGCCCCCGTCCTCCGCCCTCGTCGTCCGCGCCCGTCGTCCGCACCCGCCCCCCGTGTCCGCCCCTCCGCGCCCGTTCTCCGCACCCGCCCCGGCGTCCCTCCTCCGCGCCCGCCCCTCCGTGTCTGCCCCTCTGAGCCCCCCTGCGAGCCCGCCCCTGCGAGCCCGCCCCTGCGAGCCCGCCCCTCCGCGCCCGCCCCTGCGAGCCCGCCCCTCCGCGCCCGCCTCTCCGAGTCCGTCCTCCGCGCCCGCCCTCCGTATCCGCCCCCGCATCCGTCCTCCGTATCCACCCTCCCCGCGCGCGTGACACGATCGACCGGTGAGCAGCACCGTCGACACCGCCTTCCGGACCGCCCTCTACGACGCCGTGGACACCGCCCTCGACACCGGCGCCTCCCTCCTCGCCGCCGACCCCTCCGCCGACGCCGAACTCGACCGGCGCGGCCGGGAGTTCGTGGCGGGCGCCTGGCAGCGCGGCTGGCAGCCCGCCGATCTCGTACGGTTCGTGCGGCGGGAGCTGGAGGACGTCCACGTGCGCGTGCTGGCCGCGCTGATCCGCGCGCAGGCACCGGACGACAAGGCGCGCGGCCCCCGCTGGACCGCCCAGCTCACCGAGCTGCCCGCCGAGGCCCCGGCCCGCGCCGACCGCTTCTCGTACGCCACCACGGTCCTGGAGCTCTACCGGCTCCTGCTGCGCCTGCCGTCCCTGGAACCCCTCCAGGAGCCCCGGCCGGCACCCGGCCGGCGCTCCGACTCCCGCATGCTCACCCGGATCCGCGCGCTGCTCGCCAAGGCGGAGGCCACCGGCTATCCGGAGGAGGCGGAGGCGCTCACCGCGAAGGCGCAGGAGCTGATGGCCCGGCACAGTGTCGACGAGGCGCTGCTCGACGCGGCGGCCCCCGACCCGGACGCGCCCGCCGCCTGCCGGATCGGGGTCGAGCCGCCGTACGAGCAGGCCAAGGCGATGCTGCTGGACGCGGTCGCGTCCGCCAACCACTGCCGGGCCGTCTGGAACGAACCTTTCTGCTTCTCCACGGTCGTCGGCTTCGAGGCCGATCTGGTGGCGGTGGAGCTGCTCCACAGCTCGCTGCTGGTGCAGGCGCAGTCGGCGATGGTGAAGGCGGAGGCCGCGCAGCGGGCCGGCGGACGCAGGCGGACCAAGACCTTCCGGCAGTCCTTCCTCGCCGCGTACGCCCATCGGGTCGGGACGCGGCTCGCCGAGGTCGCGGCCGCCACCGAGAACGCCGCGGGCGAGGACCTGCTCCCGGTCCTCGCCACCCGGGAGGTCGCCGTCACGGCCGCCACCGACCGCATGTTCCCCGAGACGGTCACCACGAGGCTGCGCGGCGTCACCGACGAGGCGGGCTGGACCGAGGGGGCCGAGGCCGCCGACCGGGCGCAGGTCGCCGCCCGGCCGCGGCTGCCGTGAGGCGGGTCAGTCGCCGGCCTGCGTGAAGGCGCCCACCGAGGCGTCCGGCGCGCCCGCGGTCTTCAGCGAGACGTCGCCGTAGGACCACGGGAAGCTCTCGGTCCTGTCGGAGCCCGGCAGGCTGAACTTCGCCGTCTTCACGGCGAGGCTCTTGTCGCCGCTCTCGCCGCGGACGTAGGTGATCGTGAAGGTGACCGTGCCCTGTTCCGGGACGGTCACCTTCTGCTTCTGGGCGGCCGGGTCCTGCGGCACGCTCGTCGGGTCGCCGCCGGCGGAGAGACCGACGGCGGGGAAGCCGTCCAGGGTGCACTCGGCGCCCTTGTTGGTGAGGGTGACGGTGACGTTGCCGGTGTCCCCGGCGGCCGGGGCGGCGTCGACCGGGCCGACCTCCCGGCCCAGGCCGTCGAAGGTGCAGGCGGAACCGGCGGCCGCGCCGGCGGACGCGGAGGCCTTGCTCCCGCTGTCGTCCGAGCCGCTGTCGTCGCCGCCGGAACAGGCGGTGAGCAGCAGGGCCGCGGTGAGGGCGGTGAGGGTGATCGGAACGGCGCGCATGAGAGGTCCCCTGAGGTGTGTGGCGGTGCTGGAAGGATCATCACGTACGCGCGCGGCACCTCGCCGCGCGCCCCCACCCGGGCCCGCACTCCCCGGGTGCCGTGCGCGCCGACCGCTCGCTCAGGAACCGGCCCCGGCCGTCGGCAGCCCCGGGGGCAGTTTGCCGTCCTCGGCCTTGGTGAACGTCTCCTTGCCCGCCGCGCCCGACCAGGTCACCTTCAGGGTGTCGCCGTCGACCGAGTCGACCATGCCGGTCGTCCGGTCCTTGGAGCCGGTGGGGCACTTGAGGTAGATCATCTGCATCCCGGCCGACGCGACGGCGGTCCCGCTGCACACGGTCCCGCCGGTGGCGAACAGGGCGGCCTGCTTCCCGGTGACGATCAGCGCGACGGACTCGCCGTCCGCCGTGGCCAGCCAGTTGCCCTCCAGGCCGTTCGACGCGGAGGCCGTGGCGCCGCCCGAGGTGCCGGTGGCCCCGCCGGTGTCGGCGGTCGCCGTGGCGGGGGCCGCCGACGGGATCGCCGAGGAGCCGTCGTCGTCGGACCCGCCGCCGCACCCGGTGAGCGCGAGCGCGCCCGCCAGTGCCGCCACGGCCGCCACGGCCCGAACCGGCCGACGGGACGCGCCGCGCGCGTAGATCGCCGAAGTCACTGCAAGCTCCCAAGCTGTCGCCGGCCGGGCCGGAGGGGAAGGACCGCAGCAAGCTACCAGCAGCCCCGCCCGAAACCCCGGGGACGGCCGGTGACCGCCCGGCACCCGCCTGTGGCGCCGCCGCGCCGGCCCTACCAGGAAGCCTTGCGCACCCCCGGCAGACACCCGGCGTGCGCCTGCTCCCGCAGGCCCAGCCGGGACAGTCCGAACGCCCGGAAGTAACCGCGCGGACGCCCGTCCACCTGGTCCCGGTTGCGTACGCGCGTGGCGCTCGCGTCCCTCGGCTGGCGGCCGAGTTCCCGCCGGGCGGCCAGCCGTTCGGCCTCCGTCGCGGAGGGCCGCCGCAGGATCTCCTTCAGCTCGGCCCGCCGTGCGGCGTACCGGGCCACGGTCTCCCGCCGCTGCTCGTTCTTCGCGATCTTGCTCTTCTTCGCCATCGGACCCTCAGCTCCTTCAGACCCGGATGCCACGGGCGCGGATCCGCGCCACCGCCGCCTCGACGCCGATCGCGTCGACCGTCTTGATGCCGCGCGCGCTCAGCCGCAGCCGTACCCGGCGCCCCTCGCTGGGCAGCCAGTACCGCTTGGACTGGACGTTGGGGTCGAAACGGCGGGACGTCCGCCGGTGGGAGTGCGAGATCCGGTTGCCGAACCCGGGCTGCGCCCCGGTCAGCATGCAGTGCGCGGACATGGGTGACGCACCTCTCTCTGCCAGCTATCGCTAATGGATGTCATTTTCAGTAAGATACCAGCATGGCACGCAACGAACTCCGCCCGGTCGTCAAGCTCCGGTCCACGGCGGGGACCGGCTTCACGTACGTCACCCGCAAGAACCGCCGCAACGACCCGGACCGTATGACCCTCAGGAAGTACGACCCGGTCGCCGGCCGCCACGTCGACTTCCGAGAGGAGCGCTGACCATGCGCGCGTCGATCCACCCGCCCTACGGCCCGGTCGTCTTCCGGGACCGTGCCGCGGACTACGCCTTCCTCACCCGGTCCACCCTGGCGGCCACCGCCGGCGAGCGGACGATCGAGTGGGAGGACGGCCGCACCTACCCGGTCGTCGACGTCGAGATCTCGGACGTCAGCCACCCCTTCTACACCGGCACCGCCCGCGTCCTGGACACCGCCGGCCGCGTCGAGCGCTTCGAGCGCCGGTACGGGAAGCGGGGCGGTTCGTGAGCCTGTCCGTCGTGGTCGTCGGCGGGCTGCACGCCGACGCCCGCCGGGCGACGGTGGCCCGCCTGCTCGCCGAGGTGCCGGACGGCGTCGTCCTCCACCACGACCTGGCGACGGCCGCCGCCGGCACGGTCGTACGGACCGTCCGCGACGCCCGCGGAGTCCGCTCCGCCGGCGAGACGCCCCTGATCGACGACTGCGCCTGCTGCGCGCTGCGCGAGGACCTGGTCCCCGAACTGCGCCGGCTGGAGGACGACGGCGGCACCCGGCTCGCGATCGTCGAGCTGTGGGACTCCGTCGAGCCCAAGGCCATGACCGAGGTGGTGGCGGCCGGCGGCCTCACCGTCACCCAGGTGATCACCGCCGTCGACCCGGCGCTGCTGCTGCCGTACCTCGGCAACGGCGACGACCTCGCCGACGTGGGCCTCGCCGCGGCCGCCACCGACCGGCGGACCGTCGCCGACACCTTCGCCCGGCAGCTGGAGTACGCCCCCGTGCTGGCCGTCGTCGACTCCCCGGAGGCCGACGACGAGGACCGGGAGCTGCTCGCCCAGCTGCACCCGACCGCCCGCCGGATCCCCGTTCCGCGGGAGTCCGACCGGGCGGCGGATGCATCCGCACGTGCATATGCATCCGGCACTTCTTCCCTCCCGTCCGCCCTGGCGGCGGCCGCCCTCGCCGGTTTCGACGTCGAGGCGGCCGCCGCCGCACAGCACCCCGCCTGCGCGCTGCTCCCCGCCGAGGCCGACGCGCACGGGGTCGCCACCCTCGTGTGGCACCGCGACCGCCCGTTCCACCCGGAGCGGCTGTACGCGGCGCTGGAGGACCTGACGTGCGCCGCCGCCCGCAGCCGGGGCCGGTTCTGGCTCGCCGACAGGCCCGACGTGCTGCTGCACTGGGACGCGGCGGGCGGCGCCCTGTGTGTGGAGCCGGCGGGCCCGTGGCTCGCCGCGCTCCCGGACGCGGCCTGGGACCTGGTGCCGCCGGTGCGCCGGGCCGCCGCCGCGCTGGACTGGCACCCCGAGCACGGCGACTGCTGTCAGCACCTGGTCTTCACGTCCCCCGGCCTCGACCGAGACGGGCTCGAACGGCTGCTGGAGACCTGTCTGCTCACCGACGCCGAGTACGCCGGCGGCCGCGACGCCTGGAAGCGGCTGCCGCCCGCCTTCGACACCCTCCTGGAGGTCTGACCCCGTGCCCCGCAAGGCCGACCGCAAGCCCGCGAAGCCCCGCCCCAACCCCCTGGACCGGGCGGGTGTCGTCTCCATCGACTACAAGGACACCGACCTGCTGCGGGCGTTCCTGTCCGACCGCGGCAAGATCCGCGGCCGGCGGGTCACCCGGGTCTCCGCCCAGCAGCAGCGACTGCTGGCCCGCGCGATCAAGAACGCCCGCGAGATGGCCCTGTTGCCGTACGGCAGCCGCTGAGCCCGAGACGCTCGTCATCGTCCGAGGGAAACCGGTCGACCCGTCCAGACCGGCCGGACATCGCCCCTCCCGCGCCTCGGACGTCCGGCCGAGGCGCGGGGGTTCTCCCGTCCGACCGGATTCGCCCCTGTGCACGACCGTGAGGGTCGTGCACAGGGGCGAGTGCTTTCCCCGCCCCTGTGCACGGGGCAGGGGCCATTTCCGGATCCTCCGGGCGGGACCCGCGGAACCCCCACGTCCGGAGGTGCGTCCACCGGATGGACCGGAGTGCTCGCGTCCGCCTTCCGGGACCGCCCGAAACGGGGAAAACGGTGCTGGTCAGGGGGGTCGAGGGAACAGGACGGGCGCGGCGAGCGTCTGTCCCTAGTGCACGAGTGGTTCGATCCGGACTACTTTCCGGCCCGGGTAAAGCAGGCGTCAAAGCTGTAACCGTGCCACCACCCCTCGTGCACGTGCATCTGCTCATGCAACTGCACATGAACGGGGTTATGATCCGGGACAGTTGACCACCGCACCAATGGCCACACGAGCCAGTGCACCACCAGGGAGCGACCTGTGGACCACCACGTTGACGGGGGGCACGACGTGTACAACGGCATGACGGCCACACAGCTGTACGGGGTTGCCTGGCAGAAGAGCCGGCACAGCAACTCGCAGGGGTCCTGCGTGGAGTTCGCGCGACTGCCCGGCGGGGACGTGGCCGTGCGCAACTCGCGCTTCCCGGACGGCCCCGCGCTCGTCTACACGCGCGCCGAGATCGAGGCGATGCTGCTGGGCATCAAGGACGGCGAGTTCGACCACCTCGTCGCGAGCTGACGCCCCGCCGCTCACGCCGCGGGGCCGGACCGCGTCCAGCGGGAGCAACGCGCGTAGAACCGCGGCGCCGAAGAGCGCCGCGGGTCCGTCACCGAGTGGGCGTGTGCAGCCGGAACAGCGCCCAGACCACCTTGCCGCCGAGGCCGCCCGACAACGGGTGCCAGCCCCAGCCGTCGGCGAAGGAGTCGACGAGGAACAGCCCCCGGCCCGACTCCGCCGAGAAGTCCTCGCCCTCCTGGGGCAGCGGGCTGTCGTGACTGGGATCGCGCACCGCGCACACCAGCCGCTCGGTCCACCGCAGCAGATGCAGCCGCACCGACGGGCCCCGATCGGCCGGCAGCGGGGCGGCCTCGGGCAGCCCGTGCCGCAGCGCGTTGGTCACCAGCTCGGAGACGACCAGACAGACGTCGTCGAAGCGGTCGCCCACGTCCCACTGGCCCAGGGTCCTCCTGGTGAACTGGCGGGCCTCGCGCACCGCTTCGAAGCGGGCGGGCAGTGCGCAGGACGCGGCGTTGGACACGGCCGCGGGATCAAGCGGCGGAAGGCCCTGCCGTAACGGCTCGAGCATGGTCGATCCATTCGTCCCCATGCGAGGCACTCCCCGGATTCGCGGTCGTTGCGATGCAGCGGTGGCGCGGGACCATGTTTTCGGATGCGCACGGCGGATGCAAGGGCAGATGCACGTGCACGTGACCGAAATGGACCCGCCCGTACCGCTTCTTGGCCATTTTTTCCGCCATCTTCTCGTCGTCCGGGGCCCGTTCCCGTGCTTTTTCCTCACCCCTCCCTTGCGTAGCTCTGTGCGTATCCTTTGGCTTCTTTCCATCTCTGTAATCGGACGAGTACTGCTCGAAGTGTTTTAGTGGCAGACTGCGGGCGCAGAGGACCGTAGGGGAGGCTGGCGAACGTGAGCGCGGGAGAGCCCGGATCGGTGGTGCGGCGGATGCTGCTCGGCTCGCAACTACGGCGACTGCGTGAGGCGCGCGGCATCACGCGGGAAGCGGCGGGTTACCACATCCGGGCGTCGGAATCGAAGATCAGCCGGATGGAACTGGGCCGGGTGAGCTTCAAGACCCGCGACGTCGAGGACCTGTTGACGCTGTACGGCATCACGGACGACATGGAGCGCCAGGCTCTCGTCGGACTCGCCCGCGAGGCCAATGTGGCCGGCTGGTGGCACAGTTACTCGGACGTCCTGCCCAACTGGTTCCCCACCTACGTCGGCCTGGAGGGCGCGGCCTCGCTGATCCGCGTCTACGAGGTGCAGTTCGTGCACGGTCTGCTCCAGACCGAGGCCTACGCCCACGCCGTCGTGTCCCGGGGAATGAGGGGCGCGAGCGCCGCCGACATCGACCGGCGCGTGGCGCTGCGCCTGGAACGGCAGAAGTACCTCGTCGCCGAGAACGCGCCCGACCTGCACATCGTCCTCGACGAGGCCGCCCTGCGCCGGCCCTACGGCGACCGCGAGGTGATGCGTGGCCAGCTCCAGCACCTGATCGAGATCTCCGAGCGGCCCAACGTACGGCTCCAGATCATGCCGTTCAGCTTCGGCGGGCACTCCGGCGAGTCCGGCTCCTTCACCATCCTCGGCTTCCCGGAGTCCGACCTGAAGGAGGTCGTCTACCTGGAGCAGCTCACCAGCGCCCTCTACCTCGACAAGCACGAGGACGTCGCCCAGTACGAGCACGCGCTGAAGGAGCTCCAGCAGGACAGCCCCGGACCCGACGAGAGCCGGGACCTGCTGCGTGGCCTGATCCAGCTGTCGTAGGCGGCTCGCCTGGCCGGTTCCCGAGGGTTTCCCCCCGGGAATTCGGGGAAGGACCCAACCCCCTTGAAACACACGTACGATGACGCGTGATCAGATCGTGACGTCGATCACAGCAGGGGATTGAGGGATCACATGTCGTCCTACTTCACGGACCTGGCGCAGCAGTACATCGACGGTAAGTGGCGTCCGGGGACGGGGTCCTGGGACATCATCGACTTCAACCCCTACGACGGCGAGAAGCTCGCCTCGATCACCATCGCCACCGTCGACGAGATCGACGAGGCCTACCGCGCCGCCGCCCGCGCCCAGAAGGAGTGGGCCGAGACCAACGCCTACGCCCGCCGCGCGATATTCGAGAAGGCGCTGCGCCTGGTCGAGGAGCGCGAGCAGGAGATCGCCGACGTCATCATCGCCGAGCTGGGCGGCACCCGGCTGAAGGCCGCCTTCGAACTCCACCTCGTCAAGGAGTTCCTGCGGGAATCGGTCACTCTGGTGCTGCGCCCCGAGGGCAGGATCATCCCGTCGCCGGTCGACGGCAAGGAGAACCGCCTCTACCGGGTGCCGGTCGGCGTCGTGGGCGTGATCAGCCCCTTCAACTTCCCGTTCCTGCTGTCCGTGAAGTCGGTCGCCCCGGCCCTGGCGGTCGGCAACGCCGTGGTGCTCAAGCCGCACCAGAACACCCCGATCGCCGGCGGCACCCTGGTCGCCAAGCTGTTCGAGGACGCCGGGCTCCCCGCCGGTCTGCTGAACGTCGTCGTCACCGACGTCGCGGAGATCGGCGACGCGTTCCTGGAGCACCCGGTCCCGCGGGTGATCTCCTTCACCGGCTCCGACAAGGTCGGCCGCCACGTGGCCACCGTCTGCGCCTCGCACTTCAAGCGCTCCGTCCTCGAACTGGGCGGCAACAGCGCGATCGTGGTCCTCGACGACGCGGACGTCGACTACGCCGTCGACGCGGCCGTCTTCAGCCGTTACGTCCACCAGGGCCAGGTCTGCATGGCCGCCAACCGCGTCCTGGTCGACCGTTCGCTCGCCGACGAGTTCACCGAGAAGTTCGTCGCCAAGGTGCGCGGTCTCAAGGTCGGCGACCCCCGCGACCCGGAGACCGTCATCGGCCCGGTGATCAACTCCCAGCAGGCGGAGTCGCTCACCTCGGTCGTCCAGCAGGCGCTCGCCGAGGGCGCGACGGCCCTGCTGCACGGCACGGCCGAGGGCAACCTCGTCCGGCCGTCCGTCCTGACCGGGCTGCCCGCCGACTCCGCCCTGCTCCGGCAGGAGGTCTTCGGCCCCGTCGCCTTCCTCGTCCCCTTCGACGGCGAGGAGGAGGCGCTGCGCCTGGTCAACGACACCCCGTACGGCCTCAGCGGCGCGGTTCACACCGGCAGCACGGAGCGGGGCGTCGCCTTCGCCAAGCAGGTCGACAGCGGCATGTTCCACGTGAACGACGGCACCATCCACGACGAGCCGATCGTGCCCTTCGGCGGCGAGAAGCACTCCGGCGTCGGACGCCTGAACGGCGAGACGACCCTGGAGTCCTTCACCACCACCAAGTGGATCTCGGTGCAGCACGGCCGCAGCCGCTTCCCCTTCTGAGCCGAGTGCCGGCCCACGGGCCCCGGGCCGATAGCCCGGGCCCCATGTCGGCGATCCGTCTTCTCATGCGGCGCCGTGCGAGCACGAGCCGGCCCCCTCCCCGGCCGGCGGCCCGCCCCGCGCCGAGGCCGTGACCCTGCTCTAATGGTGGAAGCCGGCTGCCGCGTTCTTGTCCCGTTCCAGCGGGCCCGACTGGCGGCGCAGTTCCGGCAGGAGCCGGGTGAGGTCGTCCACGAACAGGTCCGCGAGGTCCTCGGAGAAGCCGTTGCGGCACACCACCCGCAGCACGGACAGGTCCTCCCGGTGGGGCGGGAAGGTGTACGCCGGGAGCAGCCAGCCGCTCTCCCGCATCCGCCTCGACACGTCGAACACGTCGAACGAGGTGACGTCCGGCGCCGTCGTGAAGGCGAAGACGGGCAGCTCGTCGCCCCGGGTGAGCAGCCGGAAGTCACCGAGGGCCTCCACCCTGTCGGCGATGCCGCGGGCCACGTCCCGGGTGGTCTGCTGCACCGTCCTGAAGCCCGCCCGGCCCAGCCGGACCAGCGTGTAGTACTGGGCGACCACCTGGGCGCCGGGCCGGGAGAAGTTCAGCGCGAACGTCGGCATGTCGCCGCCCAGGTAGTTGACCCGGAACACCAGTTCCTCGGGCAGCGCCTCCTTGTCGCGCCACAGCGCCCAGCCGACGCCGGGGTAGACCAGCCCGTACTTGTGTCCGGAGGTGTTGATCGACGCCACCCGCGGGAGGCGGAAGTCCCAGACCAGGTCCTCGTCGAGGAAGGGGGCGATCATCGCGCCGGACGCGCCGTCCACATGGACCGGGACGTCGAGGCCGGTGCGCTCCTGGAGGGCGTCCAGGGCCGCGCACAGCTCGGCGATCGGCTCGTACGACCCGTCGAAGGTGGAGCCCAGGATGCCGACGACCCCGATGGTGTTCTCGTCGCACCGGTCGGCTGCGGCCTGCGGGTCCAGGTGGTAGCGCTCGCCCTCCATGGGGATCAGCCGGGGCTCGACCTCCCAGTAGTTGCAGAACTTCTCCCAGCAGACCTGGACGTTGACGCCCATCACCAGGTTGGGCCGGGCCCGGGAATCGGGATGGCGCTTGCTCCAGCGGCGCTTGAGCGCCATCCCGGCCAGCATGCACGCCTCGCTGGACCCGGTTGTCGAACAGCCCACGGCCGTGGACGGGTCCGGCGCGTTCCACAGGTCGGCGAGCATCGCCACACAGCGCCGCTCCAGCTCGGCGGTGCGCGGGTACTCGTCCTTGTCGATCATGTTCTTGTCGCGGCACTCCGCCATCAGCACCCCGGCCTGCGGCTCCATCCAGGTGGTGACGAAGGTCGCCAGGTTGAGCCGGGAGTTGCCGTCCAGCATCAGCTCGTCGTGCACCAGCTCGTAGGCGGCCATCGGCGCCAGCGGGTTGTCGGGCAGCCGGTGCTTGGGCGGTGCCTCGGTCATGCCGCTGACCGGGTTGGCCTCGCCGTAGAACGGGTTCAGGGACAGCGGGCGCTCGTCGGGCTTCTCGGGACCTTTGTGCAACGCCATGGGGGCCTCCTGAAAGGGCGAACGGGTGGCGGCGGACCGGAGTTCCGTCCGCACCGGAGGGCGGCGCCCGGACGGGCACTCGGCGGCCCGGGCCCACGGGCCCACCATAAGCGGACGAAACGGGCACGACATCCGGGCGGGTGACAGCCTGTGACGGGACGCCGGCCCGGCCCCGCGCCCCGGGCTTGCACCTCACCCGACGTGAGGGCCCACCGTGGAACCCGAACGGACGCACACGGAAGGAGCGGAGGACGTGAGCTACTCCGTGGGACAGGTGGCCGGATTCGCCGGCATCACGGTGCGCACCCTGCACCACTACGACGAGATCGGCCTGCTCGTGCCCGGCGGCCGCAGCCACGCGGGCCACCGGCGCTACGACGACACCGACCTCGACCGGCTCCAGCAGATCCTGTTCTACCGAGAGCTCGGCTTCCCGCTCGAAGAGGTCGCCGCCCTGCTCGACGACCCGGCCGCGGACCCGCGGGCGCATCTGCGCCGGCAGCACGCCCTGCTGACCGCCCGGATCGAGAAGCTCCAGAAGATGGCGGCGGCCGTCGAACACGCCATGGAGGCACGCACGATGGGCATCGACCTCACACCCGAGGAGAAGTTCGAGGTCTTCGGCGACAAGGACCCCGAGCAGTACGCCGAGGAGGCGGAGGCGCGCTGGGGCGGCACCGAGACCTACGCCGAGTCGCAGCGCCGCGCCGCCCGCTACACCAAGGAGGACTGGAAACGCATCCAGGCCGAGGTCGACGCCTGGAACGAGCGGTACGCCGCCCTGATGGCCGCCGGGGAACCGCCCACCGGGGAGGCGGCCATGGACCTGGCCGAGGAGCACCGGCGCCACATCGGCACCTGGTACTTCGACTGCCCGTACGAGATGCACCGCGGCCTGGGGGAGATGTACGTCTCCGACGAGCGCTTCAAGGCGTTCTACGACTCCGTGCGGCCCGGCCTCGCCGAGCATCTGGAGGCGGCCATCCGGGCGAACGCGGACCGCCGGGGCTGACGCCCGCCCGGCCCGGGGCCTCAGTCCCGGGCCAGGACCACCGCGGTCCCGTACGCGCACACCTCGGTGCCCACGTCCGCCGCCTCGGTCACGTCGAAGCGGAACATCAGCACGGCGTTGGCTCCCCGCGCGCGTGCCTGCTCGACGAGCCGGTCCATCGCCTGGTTGCGGGTCTGCACCAGCGTCTTGGTCAGCCCCTTGAGCTCACCGCCGATCATGGACTTCAGGCCTGCGCCGATCTGGCTGCCGATGTGCCGGGAGCGCACGGTCAGCCCGAAGACCTCGCCGAGGACCTCCTGCACCCGGAAACCGGGCACATCGTTGGTGGTGACGACCAGTACGTCCGGCTCCGGCCCCTGGCCGCCGCCGAAATCATCGATGCCCATGTGCACAGCTTCGACCGAGGAGGGGCACAGTGCATCCTGGGGCAAGCCCTGGGAACCTGGTCCTGTGGCGCCGCGTTGATAGTTTGGGGCGGTCCCGCCGCCGCACCGACCGCCCTCACCCCTCAGGAGCCCGGAACCGTGACGACCCTTGCCCTCGGACCGAGCTGGCTGGACCCCGACTACCTGCTCGACACGTTCGGCATCTGGGGTCTGCTGCTCATCGTCTTCGCGGAGTCCGGCCTGCTCATCGGGTTCTTCCTGCCGGGTGACTCGCTGCTGTTCACGGCCGGCCTGCTGATCACCTCCGACCAGCTCGACTTCCCCCTGTGGGGCGCCATCGCGCTGATCTGCGCCGCCGCGATCCTGGGCGACCAGGCGGGCTACATGTTCGGCAAGAAGGTGGGCCCGTCCCTCTTCAGGCGCCCCGACTCCCGCCTGTTCAAGCAGGAGAACGTCACCAAGGCGCACGAGTTCTTCGAGAAGCACGGCCCGAAGTCCCTGATCCTGGCCCGCTTCGTGCCCATCGTGCGGACGTTCACGCCGATCATCGCCGGTGTCAGCGGTATGAAGTACCGCTCGTTCCTGATCTTCAACATCATCGGCGGCGTCCTGTGGGGCGCGGGCGTGACCCTCCTCGGCTCCTGGCTCGGCAACATCGAGTTCGTCAAGAGGAACGTCGAGGCGATGCTCATCCTGATCGTCCTCCTCTCGGTGGTCCCGATCGTCATCGAGTTCCTGAGGGCCCGCTCCCAGGCCAAGAAGAACCCGCCCCAGCAGCAGACTCAGCCCCAGCAGCAGCCCCAGCAGCCCCCGTACCCGGTCATGGACGACGCGACGACCCAGCTCCGTCGCATCGAGCCCCAGCCGCCCCAGCAGAACGACTACTACGCCCAGCAGCAGCAGCCGTACGGCGGCGACTACTACGGCGGCGGGCAGCAGCCGTACCAGCAGCAGTACCCGCACAACCAGAACCAGGGCTACTAGAACCCCCGCGTCCGCTTGGCGGCCCGGCGTTTCTCCGCGGAGCCGATCCGCAGGAACAGCCGCGACACCTCCGCCCCCAGGTTCACCCCGATGGCGATCGCCATGGCCAGCGCCGCCGCCTTGGTCAGGGAGGCGAGCCCCGTGTTCACCTCGTTCTGCGCGATGGCCAGCAGCCCGAAGTAGACGGCCGACCCCGGCAGCAAGGGCCCGATCGCCGCGGTGGTGTACGGCAGCGCCGAGGCGAACCGGTACCGCGCGAGGAGCTGCCCGAACAGGCCGACCACGCCCGCCGCGACGGCCGTCGCGGCCACGGGCGAGATCCCGCCGGTGTGCAGGGCGCCGTACACGGACCAGGCCACACCCCCGTTCAGGGTGACGGCCGGCACGGTGGATCGTTCCTGCTGGAGCAGGACGGCGAAGGTGAGCGACAGCAGCATCGAGGAGCCGATCTGCCACAGCGGCCGGTCGCTGCCGCCCAGGACGGCGTCCGGGTTGAGCCGGGCGCCGAGCTGGACGCCCACGTAGAGCATCACCAGCACCCCGACCACGATCCCCACGAACAGGTACATGACCTCCAGCAGGCGGGCCGCCGCGGTGATGTAGAAGCCGGTCAGCCCGTCCTGGACGCCCGCCACCAGGGCCCGCCCCGGCAGCAGCGCGAACAGGCCGCCCGTGATGACCGCGGACGCCTTCACGTCGACGTGCGTCAGCGTCAGTACGATGCCCATCGCGACCGACGGCATCGCGGCGACCAGGAACTGGTAGAACTCCGGCAGCCCGCGCCCCGCGCTCAGCCACGCCAGCCGGTCGCCCAGCATCGCGCCCACCAGGGCCGCCACGAACACCACGGCGTCACCGCCGACCAGCACCGACGCCGCCCCCGCGAGCAGCCCGCTCGCCCCGGTCAGCACCCAGGTCGGATACGGGTGCCGGTTGCGCCGTATCGCCGCGAGCCGCCGGTAGGCCTCCTCCAGGGTGACATGGGTCTCCGGGTCGCTCAGATCGTCCACGAGCCGGAACACGGCCGCCAGCCGGGTGTAGTCGGTGCCCCGGCGGCGCACCGTCCGGGACGCCGTGACCGGATCCTCCACCAGCGAGGGCTGGTACGAGATCGACAGCAGCGTGAAGGTGACGGTCGGCTCGCAGCGGTCCAGGCCGTAGGAGCGGCACACCGCGAACATCGCGGCCTCCACGTCCTCCGCGCCCTCCCCGCCCGCGAGCAGCAGCTCCCCGATGCGCAACGTCAGGTCGAGCACGCGCGGGACGGCCGGACCGCCCTCCTCCGTCCTGCCGACCGGCTCCGGCGCGGGCCGCTCCGCCACCGGCATCCGCAGCATCGTGCGCATCCGGTCCTGCCAGGGCACGTCCTTGGTGAGACTCACCACCGGCATCCCGCCGGGGGGCGTGAACGCGGGCGGCGCACCGCGCGCCCGGTACGTGCTCGGCCGGCTGAACGCCGAGCCCTCCGCCTCCGGGGCGGGCGGCACCTCCACCCCCTGCGGCAGGGCGAACTCCGAGGTCACCTCGGGGTCGTAGGACCCTCTCGCCTCGTCCGACTGCGGCTTGCGGTCCTCCGCATCCGTCACTGAGAAACGCTCCCTGAACAACGCCTTCCGTCTGCCTCAGTATGGTCACCAGCAGGCGTACGGCACACGAATGGGGCCGCACGCGTACGCGTACGGCCCCTCGACGCTGGGTGGATCAAGCCGGGTCAGTGACCGCCCTGGTCCTTGAAGCGCTTGTACGACCGCTCGATCTCGGCCTCCGCGTCGGTACGGCCGACCCAGTCGGCGCCCTCGACGGACTTGCCGGGCTCCAGGTCCTTGTAGACCTCGAAGAAGTGCTGGATCTCCAGGCGGTCGAACTCCGACACGTGGTGGATGTCGCGCAGGTGCTCCACGCGCGGGTCCGTCGCCGGGACGCACAGCAGCTTGTCGTCGCCGCCGGCCTCGTCCGTCATCCGGAACATGCCGATCGCGCGGCAGCGGATCAGACAGCCCGGGAAGGTGGGCTCGTCCAGGATGACGAGCGCGTCCAGCGGGTCGCCGTCCTCGCCGAGGGTGTTCTCGACGAAGCCGTAGTCGGTCGGGTAGGCGGTCGAGGTGAAGAGTCGACGGTCCAGGCGGATCCGACCCGTCTCGTGGTCCACCTCGTACTTGTTGCGCGAACCCTTCGGGATCTCGATCGTGACGTCGAACTCCACCGGTGGCTCCTCCATGATCAGCACATAGTTCTGGTGGTTAAGTGTCCCTCACGCAGGTGGGTGATCGCGAAAGGGGCTGGTGGTCGTGCCAGAGCTGAGGCCTTGGCGAGCCGCGAGACCGCATGTGGTGCGGATCGCGGACGCCGTACGACCGCGTCTGGCACGTGCCGCAGGGATCGTACGGCCCTCCCTCGCGCGCGTCGCGGGGGCCGCCGCACCGCAGGTCGCCCGGCTGACGCGGCTGGCCGGTCCCCCCTTCGCGCGGATCACGAAGGCCGGTCCGCACGCCGGTTCCTGGCGGTTCACCGCGGGTGCGGCGACCGCCGGTCTGGCGCTGGCCGCGGGCGTGGTGACCGCCGCCGGCCCCTGGGACGGCACCGGTCAGCGTACGGCCGAGCGGGACCGGGCCGTCGCCCTGGGGCACACGGGTGGCGCAGATCACGGCCGTCAGGCCGATTCGTCCGGTACGTCCTCCGTGGCCGGGGCGCCCCGGCCCGCCCCCAGCGCCGCCACCGTGCTCACCGGCCTCGGCGGCGCCGCCGGCCGTGTGAAGTCCGCCCCGGACACCCTGCCCACCACCACCGGCCTCAAGGCCGTCCTGGATCGCCTGCTCGCCGACCCGGCCCTCGGCGCCCGGCACACCGCCGCCGTCGTCGACGTGGCCACCGGCAGGCGCCTGTACGGCTCCGGGGCGGGCACGGCGCTCACCCCCGCCTCCACCACCAAGATCGCCACCGCCGTCGCCGCGCTCTCCGCGATGGGCCCCGACCACCGCCTCACCACCCGCACCGCCCTCGAACCCGACACCAGGGAACTCGTCCTGGTCGGCGGCGGCGACCCCACCCTCACCGCCCGCCCGGACGCCCAGGGCTGGGCCGGCCTGCGCACCCTCGCCACGGCCACCGCCAAGGCCCTCAAGGCACGCGGCATCACCCAGGTGACCCTCTCGTACGACACGACCCTCTTCGCCGGCGCGCGGATTCACCCCATCGGGGTCAACCCCAACCTCGCGCCCGTCACCGCGCTGAGCGCCGACGAGGGCCGCATCGACGACTCCACCAGCGGACCCGTGAAGCGGGTGAGCGACCCGGCGGCCGACGCCGCCGGCAAGTTCGCCGCGTACCTGGCGGCCGCCGGGATCACGTCCTCGTCCCCCGGCCCCTCCAAGGCCACCACGCGCGCGCAGACGCTCGCCACCGTCTCCTCGCCCCCGCTGTCCACGGTGATCGAACGCATGCTCACCAACAGCGACAACGACATCGCCGAGGCCCTCGCCCGCCAGACCGCCGTCGCCACCGGCGTCCGCGCCGACTTCGCCGGCGGCGGCCGCGCCGTCCGGGACCGGCTCGACAAGCTCGGCCTGCCCGTGACCGGCGCCGTCTTCAAGGACGGCAGCGGGCTCGACCGGGCGGACCGCCTCACCGCCGACCTGCTCACCGCCCTGCTCGCCAAAGCCGGCGACCCCGGCCTGCCCGGCCTGCGCCCCGTCCTCACCGGACTGCCCGTCGCCGGCTTCACCGGCACCCTCGCCACCCGCTACGCCGACGGCGCCGCCGGTGTCGTACGGGCCAAGACCGGCACCCTGAGCGGCGTGAACACCCTCGCCGGCACGGTCGTCGACCAGGACGGCCGCCTCCTCGCCTTCGCCCTGCTCGCCTCCGGCACCACCGACCCGACGGCGGCCCAGACCGCCCTCGACAAGGCCGCGACGGCCCTGGCGGGCTGCGGCTGCCGGTGAGGGACGGGCGACCCTGACGTATCCCTGATCCACCCCTCGCGGCCTGCCCCAACCGGGACCGAGCACGTACGGTTGACACATGACGAGCATCGGTGGTGCTGCTTCTGCTGGGATGGTCGACTGGAATCTCGCGGTCGCGACCGCGACCCGGCTCGTACGACCGGGCCCCGAGGTCAGCCGGGACGAGGCCCGGACCGTCGTCGCGGAACTGCGCCGGCACGCCAAGGCCTCGGAGCACCACGTCCGCGGCTTCACCCGCATGGGTACCGAGGACACCCACGACACGCCGGTCCTGGTCGTCGACCGCCCCGGCTGGGTCCGGGCCAACGTCGCCGGGTTCCGGGAGATCCTCAAGCCCCTCCTGGACAAGATGCAGGAGCGCCGCGGCAGCAGCACGGGCGGCGCGGTCCTCGGCGTCGTCGGCGGCAAGGTCACCGGCGTCGAACTCGGCATGCTGCTGTCGTTCCTCGCCTCCCGCGTCCTCGGCCAGTACGAGACCTTCGCCCCCGCCACCCGCGAACTCCCCGCCGGCGCCAAGAACGGCGGCCGGCTCCTGCTCGTCGCCCCCAACATCGTCCACGTCGAGCGCGAACTCGACGTCGACCCCCACGACTTCCGCCTCTGGGTCTGTCTGCACGAGGAGACGCACCGCACCCAGTTCTCCGCCGTGCCCTGGCTGCGCGACCACCTGGAGGGGGAGATCCAGTCGTTCCTCGGGGAGACCGACGTCGACCCCACGACCTTCCTGGAGCGCATCCGCGAGGCCGCCCAGTCCCTCGCCGGCGGCCGTCCCGAGGGCGAGGAGGACGACGGCGGCCGCTCCCTCGTCGAACTCGTGCAGACCCCGGCCCAGCGGGAGATCCTCGCCCGCCTCACCGCCGTGATGTCCCTCCTGGAGGGCCACGCCGACTTCGTCATGGACGGCGTCGGCCCCGACGTCGTACCGACCGTCTCCGAGATCCGCGAGAAGTTCCAGCAGCGCCGCGCCAAGGGCGCCTCCCGCCTCGACATCGCCCTGCGCAAACTGCTCGGCCTGGACGCCAAGCTCCGCCAGTACAAGGACGGCGAGCGCTTCGTGCGGTCCGTCGTCGACCAGGTCGGCATGGACGGCTTCAACCGCGTGTGGACCTCGCCCAACACCCTCCCCACCAAGGCCGAGATCGCCAAACCCGCCGACTGGGTCGCACGGGTGCACCGCAAGGCCGATTCATGACCCCGTACCGCACGCCCCGGCACGACACCGGGGGCCGGACGCGGCCCACGGCAGGCAAACGCCCCTTCAATCACCCGTCCGAGGGACCGTGAGCCCTCGACAGGCGTGCGATGCTCGGGGAGCGGCCCGGTTCTGTCACCATCTACACACTCTGAGTGACCGACCTCGGGCTCACCCCCCGAACTCTTCTTGAAGGGAACCGGACATGGGTCCCCATCCAGCGGTCGCGGCGATACGCCTGGCGGTCCGCCGCGTCCTCCACGACATCCTCAACGACCACCGGCCCGCGGGCCCCGCCACGGGCGCCCTCGTACCGGCGCCGTACACCCACCCGACCGCACCCCTCGTCCTCGTGGCGTGCTCCGGCGGCGCCGACTCCATGGCGCTCGCCTCCGCACTCGCCTTCGAGGCCCCCCGGCTCGGCGTCCGCGCCGGCGGCGTCACCGTCGACCACGGCCTCCAGCACGGCTCCGACCTGCGCGCCGCGGAAGTCGTCCTGCGCCTGCGCGAACTCGGCCTCGACCCCGTCGAGTCCACCGCTGTGACCGTCGGCCGCGACGGCGGACCCGAGGCCGCCGCCCGCGACGCCCGCTACGCCGCCCTCGACGCCGCCAGCGAACGCCACGGCGCCGCCGCGGTCCTCCTCGGACACACCCGCGACGACCAGGCCGAGACGGTCCTCCTCGGACTCGCCCGCGGCTCCGGCATCCGCTCCCTGTCCGGCATGGCCGCGGTCTCGGGGGCCGGCGGCCGCTACCGGCGCCCCTTCCTCGAACTCGACCGGCAGACCGCCCGCAAGGCGTGCATGGTCCAGTCCCTGCCCGTCTGGGACGACCCCCACAACGCCGACCCGGCCTACACCCGCTCCCGGCTGCGCCACGAAGGCCTGCCCGCGCTGGAGAAGGCCCTCGGCAAGGGCGTCGTCGAGGCACTCGCCCGGACGGCCCAGCTCTCCCGCGACGACGCCGACGCCCTCGACGCCTGGGCCCGCCGCGCCGAGGACTCCGTACGGGACGCCACCGGCCTCCTGGAGTGCGCCAAGCTCTACGCCCTGCCGCCCGCCGTCCGCCGCCGCATCCTGCGCCGCGCCGCCATCGAGGCGGGCGCGCCGGCCGGCTCCCTCTTCGCGCGGCACATCGAGGAGGTCGACCGGCTGATCACCGGCTGGCGCGGCCAGGGAGCCATCAATCTCCCGGGCAAGGTCGTGGCCCAGCGGCAGGGTGGCAGACTGGTGATTCGGCAAGGCTGATTCCCCACCCTCCGCACGGAGGGTCCGGGCCGGCCGGTGGGACGACCGAAAGTGATGCGGGTGGACGCGAAAGACATGGGTGCCGACCTCCAGCAGGTGCTCATCACCAAGGAAGAGATCGACGCGAAGCTGGCCGAGCTGGCCGCGAAGATCGACGCGGAGTACGAGGGCAAGGACCTGCTGATCGTCGGCGTGCTCAAGGGCGCGGTGATGGTCATGGCCGACCTCGCCCGGGCGCTGTCCACCCCCGTCACCATGGACTGGATGGCCGTGTCGTCGTACGGCGCGGGCACCCAGTCCTCCGGTGTCGTGCGGATCCTCAAGGACCTCGACACCGACATCAAGGGCAAGCACGTCCTGATCGTCGAGGACATCATCGACTCCGGGCTGACCCTGTCCTGGCTGATCAACAACCTCGGCTCGCGCGAGCCCGAGACCCTGAAGATCTGCACCCTCCTGCGCAAGCCGGACGCGGCCAAGGTCGCCATCGACGTCGAGTGGGTCGGCTTCGACATCCCCAACGAGTTCGTCGTCGGCTACGGCCTCGACTACGCCGAGAAGTACCGCAACCTCCCGTTCGTCGGTACGCTCGCGCCCCACGTCTACGGCGGCTGAACCCACCCGGTCACAGACCCGTAGGACGTACGGGAACCCCGGCGGCACTCGCGCCGTTGGAGCATGCAGACGGGTTCGCCAGCCGGACCGTGCGGCTTCTCGCGACAAAGCTGGGGTACCGTCAGAAGAACTGTCTTATCAAACTCACTATGGCAGGAGGGACGGGGCGGCACCGCTCCGTATGGATGGACGTGAAGCGATACTTCCGTGGGCCGGTCATGTGGATCGTGCTGGCCGTCCTTGCCGTGGTCGTGTTGATGCAGGTCGTCGGCTCGTCCGGCGGCTACAAGACGGTGGACACCGGCCAAGTCGTGGCGGCGATCAACGAGAACAAGGTCGAGTCGGCCAAGCTCACCACCGGTGACGAGCAGACCATCAAGGTCACGCTCAAAGACGGCGTGAAGGTCAAGGACAGCTCGAAGATCCAGGCGAGCTACATCGGCGACCAGGGCGTGACCATCGCCAACACGCTGCAGACCAAGTTCCAGGACAAGCAGATCCCCAAGGGCTACACGGTCTCTCCGACGAAGCAGAACGCCTTCGTCGGGATCCTGCTGTCCCTGCTCCCCTTCGTCCTCATCGTGGTCGTCTTCCTGTTCCTGATGAACCAGATGCAGGGCGGCGGCTCCCGCGTCATGAACTTCGGCAAGTCCAAGGCGAAGCTCATCACCAAGGACACGCCGAAGACGACGTTCGCCGACGTGGCCGGCTCCGACGAGGCCGTCGAGGAACTCCACGAGATCAAGGAGTTCCTCCAGGAGCCCGCCAAGTTCCAGGCCGTCGGCGCCAAGATCCCCAAGGGTGTGCTGCTGTACGGCCCGCCCGGCACCGGCAAGACCCTGCTCGCGCGCGCCGTCGCCGGCGAGGCGGGCGTCCCCTTCTACTCGATCTCCGGTTCCGACTTCGTCGAGATGTTCGTCGGTGTCGGTGCCTCCCGTGTGCGTGACCTCTTCGAGCAGGCCAAGGCGAACGCCCCGGCGATCGTCTTCGTCGACGAGATCGACGCCGTCGGCCGCCACCGCGGCGCCGGCCTCGGCGGTGGTCACGACGAGCGCGAGCAGACCCTGAACCAGCTCCTCGTCGAGATGGACGGCTTCGACGTCAAGGGCGGCGTGATCCTCATCGCCGCGACGAACCGGCCCGACATCCTCGACCCGGCGCTGCTGCGCCCCGGCCGCTTCGACCGCCAGATCGCGGTCGACCGTCCGGACATGCAGGGCCGGCTGGAGATCCTCAAGGTCCACCAGAAGGGCAAGCCGGTCGCGCCCGACGTCGATCTGGCCGCCGTCGCCCGCCGGACCCCCGGCTTCACGGGCGCCGACCTGTCGAACGTGCTGAACGAAGCAGCGCTCCTCACCGCGCGCAGCGACAAGAAGCTGATCGACAACCAGATGCTGGACGAGGCGATCGACCGTGTGGTCGCGGGCCCGCAGAAGCGGACCCGGATCATGTCGGACAAGGAGAAGAAGATCACCGCGTACCACGAGGGCGGTCACGCCCTGGTCGCGGCGGCCTCCCCGAACTCCGACCCAGTCCACAAGATCACGATCCTGAGCCGCGGCCGTGCGCTGGGCTACACGATGGTGCTCCCGGACGAGGACAAGTACTCCACCACGCGCAACGAGATGCTGGACCAGCTGGCCTACATGCTCGGCGGCCGCGCGGCGGAGGAGCTCGTCTTCCACGACCCGACCACGGGCGCGGCGAACGACATCGAGAAGGCCACCGCCACGGCCCGCGCGATGGTCACCCAGTACGGCATGACCGAGCGCCTGGGTGCCATCAAGTTCGGCGGCGACAACACCGAGCCGTTCCTCGGCCGTGAGATGGCTCACCAGCGCGACTACTCGGAAGAGGTCGCCGCCCTGGTGGACGAGGAAGTCAAGAAGCTCATCGAGAACGCGCACAACGAGGCCTGGGAGATCCTGGTCGAGAACCGCGACGTCCTCGACAACCTGGTCCTCCAGCTGCTGGAGAAGGAGACGCTGGGCAAGGAGGAGATCGCCGAGATCTTCTCCGCCATCGTCAAGCGCCCGGCGCGCCCCGCCTGGACCGGTTCCTCGCGGCGCACTCCGTCCACCCGTCCGCCGGTGCTCTCCCCCAAGGAGCTCGCCCTGACGAACGGCGCCAACGGCGCGACGCCCGCGATCTCCACCGCGAAGTCGACGGCGGCGGAGTCCGCCCCGGTGACCGAGCCCGCCCCGGAGGACCGCCCCGAGAGCTGACCCCGAGCTCCCGGAGCCGCCACCAGGCCCGGAATGGAATGCCGCGCCCCCCAGGTTCTAGCCTGGGGGGCGCGGCATTGCCATATGGCCGATTCAGGACGGCCTGGTAGGACGTTGCAGGACATCTAGGAACGAGGCAGCAGATGACCGACCCCGTGACGCTGGACGGCGAGGGCTCCATCGGCGAGTTCGACGAGAAGCGCGCCGAGAACGCCGTACGCGAACTCCTGATCGCGGTCGGTGAGGATCCCGACCGCGAGGGTCTGAAGGAGACACCGGCGCGGGTGGCGCGGGCGTACCGGGAGATATTCGCGGGGTTGTGGCAGAAGCCCGAGGACGTGCTGACGACGACGTTCGACCTGGGGCACGACGAGATGGTGCTGGTCAAGGACATCGAGGTGTTCTCGACCTGTGAGCATCATCTGGTGCCGTTCCGGGGTGTCGCCCATGTCGGCTACATCCCGTCCACCTCGGGGAAGATCACCGGGCTGTCGAAGCTGGCCCGGCTGGTGGATGTCTACGCCCGCCGTCCCCAGGTGCAGGAACGTCTCACCACGCAGATCGCGGACTCGCTGATGGACATTCTGGAGCCGCGCGGGGTCATCGTGGTCGTCGAGTGCGAGCACATGTGCATGTCCATGCGGGGCATCCGCAAGCCCGGGGCCAAGACCATCACCTCGGCGGTGCGCGGCCAGCTGCGGGACATGGCGACGCGCAACGAGGCGATGAGCCTGATCATGGCGCACTGAGGCGCGCCCGCCCCGGTCGTCAGGCCGGGGAGGCGGCTCCCTTGTCGTGGTCGTCGTCCTCCGGGAGCTTGCAGACGTGTTCCAGGAAGAGGGCGGACGCTATGACGGCGATGCCGGCCAGGACCGAGAAGCCGGCGTAGATGGCCTGGTCGCGGCGGGCGGGGATGTCGAGGGACTCCAGGAGGAAGACGCCGGTGCCGCCGTACATGCCGGCGACGAGGGCGGCGACCAGGGCGCTGGCCTGGCCGAAGACGACCGCGCGGGCCGCCATCAGGGGGTCGACGCCCTTGGCCTCGGGGCGCCGCTCGCGCTGGGCCTTGAGCCGGGCGCGCAGCGAGAGCGCCGTGGACAGCAGGACCACGGCGATCAGGGCGAGGACGATGGGGGCGGCCAGGGGGACGCTGGGCAGGGTCCCGATCGAGTTCCAGAGGCGGGCACCCGCCCAGGACAGCACGCCGGCCACGACGAACACGCCGGCCAGCACCCTGATGTGCAGCTCTCTCACGGTGTCCCTTCAGCTCCCCCGGGTTCCGCGGGTCCTTCCGCGGACGAGTGTCGTGGTGGTGGTCGTCCTGACCTTAACGACTACTCGGGCAGCTGGAGTTCCAGGTCCTTGCGAACGGTGACGCCCTCGCGGGTGAGCGCGTCGAGAAGATCCGCGACGGCGCCGTGGCCGGGCAGTCTGGCCTCGGGGTCCACGTCGTGCCAGGGGGCGAGGACGAAGGCGCGTGCGTGGGCGCGCGGGTGCGGCAGGGTGAGCTGCGGGTCGTCGTCCACGACATCGGCGTACGCCACGATGTCGACGTCGAGGGTGCGCGCGCCCCAGCGCTCGTCCCGGACGCGGTGGAAGGCCTCCTCGACCGCGTGGGCCCGCTCCAGGAGCGAGGACGGGGGCAGGGTGGTCTTCAGCAGGACGACCGCGTTGAAGTACGCGGGCTGGCTGCCGGGCTCGACGCCCCACGGTTCCGTCTCGTACACCGGGGAGACGGCCTTGACGCGGACGCCCGGGGTGTCCGCCAGGGCGTCCACGGCCCCCTGGAGGGTCTCCAGGCGGTTGCCGAGGTTGGCGCCGAGGGAGAGCACCGCGCGTCGGGGGTTGTGCAGGGTGGTGTCGGCGGCGTCCACCTGCCGTACGACGGAGGCGGGCACCGGCTGAACGGTCGGGTCGCTGTGACCCTCGGTGAAGGACGCGGTCATACTCGGCTCCGGGTGATGGTGACGGTCACGTCGTCGAAGGGGACCGTGATCGGGGCGTTCGGCTTGTGGACCACGACCTCGACCTCTTGTACCCCCTCGTGCCGCAGACAGGCCTCGGAGATGCGCTCGGCGAGCGTCTCGATGAGGTTGACCGGTTCGCCCTCGACGACGGCCACGACCTCCTCGGCCACGATGCCGTAGTGCACGGTCTTCGCCAGGTCGTCGTCGGCGGCGGCCGGCCGGGTGTCCAGGCCCAGGACGAGGTCCACGACGAAGGTCTGGCCCTCCCTGCGTTCCTCGGGGAACACACCGTGGTACCCGCGGGCCCTCAGGCCGCGCAGCGCGACACGATCCACGTGAATCCCTCCTGCACTCGTCCCTGCACTCGTCGGTTGCCTCGGACGAATCTACCTGCGCGCACCGGCGGGTCCGGGCGGCGGGCGCGCGGGAGAGCCGGCCGGCGGCGCGGTCTTCACTTCCCTCGGGGGCGGTCAGGACGGGCCGTCGTCGTCCTCGTCGGTGTCCGGCTCGTCGTCCTTCTCGGCGAGGACCGGGGAGGCGTGGTGCGACCAGAGCTTCCAGCCGTCGGGGGTGCGGCGGAACACGTTGGTGGCGACCACCAGCTGGCCCACGAGCGGCCCGAGCTCCTCGCCCGCGCGGGGCGCGGGGCCGCCGCTGAGGATGTTCTCCGTGCAGGTCACGAGGGCGGTGTCGCCGGTGACCGAGACATGCACATCGGTGAGGAAGAACTGGATGTAGTCGGTGTTCGCCATGATCAGGGCGTACGAGCGCAGGACCTCGCCGCGCCCGGTCAGCACCGGCCAGCCGGGGTGCACGCAGGAGATCACCCCGGTGTCCGCGGGGTCGTGGTACTCCTCGTCGACGCCGAGGTCGGCGGGGGTGAGCCAGAGCGAGGACACGGCTTCGAAGTCGCCCTGTTCGAGCGCCTCGTAGAAGGCGGTGTTGGCGGCCTCGACCTGTTCGACGTCGGTGTGGGGGGCGGTCACCGCGCTCCTTCCACGGCGCGTGCGACCCGGACCGCGTCGGCGGTCGCGCGCACCTGGTGGACCCGCACGGCCCACGCGCCGGTGTGGGCGGCTATCGCGGACACGGCGGCGGTCGCCGCGTCGCGCTCGCGCGCCGGCGGGGGCGCGCTCTCGGGGCCGGCCAGGACACGGCCGAGGAAGCGCTTGCGGGAGGCGGCGACGAGCAGCGGGTGGCCCAGTGTGTGCAGCCGGTCGAGGTGGGCCAGCAGGGCGAGGTCGTGGTCGGCCTCCTTGGAGAAGCCGAGGCCGGGGTCGACGACGACGCGGTCCGGGGAGACGCCGCCGGCGAGGACGGCCTCCACGCGCGCGTGCAGCTCGTCGACGACTTCGGTGACGACGTCGTCGTACGAGCCCTTGACGTTTCCGCCCTCCAGGAAGCCGCGCCAGTGCATGACGACGAAGGGGGCTCCCGCCTCCGCGACGGCCGGGATCATCCCGGGGTCGGCGAGGCCGCCGCTGACGTCGTTGACGAGGACGGCGCCGGCGGCGAGGGCCTCGGCGGCGACGGAGGCGCGCATGGTGTCGACCGAGACGACGGCGCCCTCGGCGGCGAGGCCCCGCACGACGGGGATGACACGGCGCAGTTCCTCGGCCTCGTCGACCCGGGTGGCGCCGGGGCGGGTGGACTCGCCGCCGACGTCGACGAGGTCGGCGCCCTCGGCGACGAGCTGGAGGCCGTGCTTGACGGCGGCCGTCGTGTCGAACCAGCGGCCGCCGTCGGAGAAGGAGTCGGGCGTCACGTTGACGACGCCCATGACCGCGCAGCGGTCCCAGTCCGGAAGGCCGGCGACCCGCAGGCGCCCGCTCTGCTTGCTCATACGTTCAGCGTAGGCCCCGCCGGGCGCCCGGACGCCGGGAGGCCCGGGCGCGGGCCCCAGGGCCGGGAGAGGGGGCGGGGCCTGTGCCCGGGCCGGTCCGGGTGGGGACACGGGGGCCGGGGGCGGTCGCCGGTTCAGGCGGCCCGTACGTCCTGCCGCTCGGCGAGTCCGTGGGCGCACGCGCGGGCGGGCCTGCTGCGGCGGCGCAGGAAGCGGGGCAGGGGGAGGGCGAGGTTGACGAAGCCCTCGGCCTGCATGGCGGCGAAGCCGATGCGGGGGAGGTCGCCGGAGGCGCGGTAGACGACGAAGCGGGGTTCCCAGCGGGGCTGGAACTTGGCGTTGAACTTGTACAGGGACTCGATCTGGAACCAGCGGGAGAGGAAGACGAGCAGACCGCGCCAGGCGCGCAGGACGGGTCCGGCGCCGATCTTCTCGCCGCGGGCCAGGGCGGAGCGGAACATGGCGAAGTTCAGCGACACGCGCGTGATGCCGAATTTCGGGGCGGCCTGGAGGGCCGCGACGATGAGGAGTTCGTTCATGCCGGGGTCGGCCGAGCGGTCGCGGCGCATCAGGTCCAGGGAGGCGCCGTCGGTGCCCCAGGGGACGAAGTGCAGGATGGCCTTGAGGTCGCCGTACGGGCCGGGTGTCTCGTCGGCCTTGTGGGCGGTGGCGATGAGGCAGTCGCCGTCGGCGGGGTCGCCGACGCGGCCCAGCGCCATGGAGAAGCCGCGCTCGGTGTCGGTGCCGCGCCAGTCCTCCGCGGCCAGCCGGATCCGCTCCAGCTCGGCCTCGCCGAGGTCACGGACACGACGTACGCGGGTTTCGTAACCGGCGCGCTCGATGCGCTTGACCATCTGCCGGACGTTGCGCATCGCGCGGCCGGCGAGGGAGAAATCCGCGACGTCCACCACCGCCTCGTCGCCGAGTTCGAGGGCGTCGAGGCCGGTCTCGCGGGTCCACACCTCGCCGCCGGTCTCCGAGCAGCCCATGACGGCGGGCGTCCAGGAGTGGGCCTTGGCCTCGTCCATGAAGCGTTCGATGGCGCCCGGCCAGGCCTCGACGTCGCCGATGGGGTCGCCGCTGGCGAGCATCACGCCGGAGACGACGCGGTAGGTGACGGCGGCCTTGCCGCTGGGGGAGAAGACGACGGCCTTGTCGCGGCGCAGCGCGAAGTGGCCGAGGGAGTCGCGCCGGCCGTGCTTGTCCAGCAGGACGCGCAGCCGGCTCTCGTCCTCCTCGGTGAGGCGGGCGGCCGGGTGCTCGGGCCGGAAGGCGAGGTAGATCGTGGTGACCGCGGTGATCCAGCCGAGGGCGCCGAGCGAGAAGGCGACGGTCCAGGAGGTGCTGCCCTGGTAGTCGACCGGACCCTCGAAGCCGAGGAGGCCGTACAGGACGTGGGTAATGCGATCGGCCAGGCTCGGGTCGCCGATCATGCGCCGCGGGTGGACGCTGACGATGACCAGTCCGAGGACGAGGGAACCGGCGCCCATGAGGACGAAGTTGGCGAGCGCGCGCCACCGGCTGCGCGGGTCCGGCAGGGCCCTGAACTGGTCTCGGTGGACGATCAGCGGGATCAGCAGCGCGAGCGAGATGAGCGCGCCGACGATCGAGTGCCGGTACACGAACTGGGCGACCGCGCCGGCCGGGAGCAGCGCCACCGCCGCCCGCCAGGCGCGCCGCTTGCCGCGCTTGAGGCCGTGGGCGAGCAGGAGCAGCAGGACGCCGACGCTGAGCGAGAGCGCCGCCGCGAACGGGCCGAACGAGCCGGGCAGCACCTCGGCGAGCGAGTGCATACGGCTCTGCCGGAACCGCGGGAAGATCCCCGCCGCGACGTCCACCAGCCCCACGAGAGCACAGGCTCTGCCGACGAGGGCGGGCACGGACTCGGGGCGCGGGCCACGCATCAGCGGCCGCACCCGGCTTGATCGGTTCGGAACCCCGTCCGACATTTCCCCATCTTCCCTGACAGACATCGCATCCCGTAGTTCCGCGAGAGACCTTGGATCCGGACCCGCTTCGGGCACCCGGCGACATTGCGCCCTCTAGGACGGTGTCTTGGGAAGAGAGGTTCACTCCGCTCTTCAAAGCCGCTGAAAAGGCCAAGGAAAGTCCGGGACAAGCCCTCGCGAAGGAGTCGGGGGGAACGGATCTGTGCCCGGCCAGGATCAGGCAGGAAACCTTTGTATGGGTCTCACGAGCAACACAGTGCTGCTGTTGTCCGTCGTGTTCGCCTTAACGCTGTTCGCCGGCACGGTGTGGCTGTGGCCGCGGCTGGCACGGCGTTCCTGGCGGGCCGTCGGCGGGCGGGTCGGTCTGCTGCTCTGCATCCAGTCGGCCCTCTTCCTGTCGGTGGGCCTGTCCGTCAATCAGGCCTTCGGTTTCTACGCCAGCTGGGCGGACCTGTTCGGCCGTGAGACGGAGCCGGGCGTGGTCGTCGACCACACGAACGGCGCCCCGGCCGGGCCGGTGCGCGTCGTGGACAGCCGGCGCGTGGACGGCGGCGGCGGGCGGCCGGAGTTCGGCGGTCGGATCCAGAAGGTGGTGCTGGCCGGGCGTACGACACACATCAGCACGCCCGCCTACGTGTATCTGCCGCCCGAGTACTTCGCCGCGAAGAACCGCACGCGCACGTTCCCCGTGGCCGTGGTCCTCACGGGCTATCCGGGTACGGCCGAGGCGCTCGTCGACAAGCTGCACTACCCGCGCACCGCGCGGCAGCTCGCCGGGGACGGGCGGATGCAGCCGATGATCCTGGTGATGCTGCGGCCGACGGTGGCGCCGCCGCGCGACACGGAGTGCGTGGACATCCCGGGCGGGCCGCAGACCGAGACGTTCTTCGCCAAGGACCTGCCGGACGCGGTCGGGGCCCACTACCGGGTGGGCAAGAAGCCGTCGAGCTGGGGGATCATCGGGGACTCCACCGGCGGTTACTGCGCCCTGAAGCTCGCGATGCACCACCCGGAGGCGTACGCGGCGGGCGTGGGGCTGTCGCCGTACTACAAGGCGCCGAGCGATCCGACCACCGGTGACCTGTTCCACGGCGACGAGACGCTGCGCAAGGAGGCTGATTTGCGCTGGTTCCTGAAGAATCGTTCCGCTCCGGACACCTCGCTGCTCGTGACCAGCAGCAAGATCGGCGAGTCCAACTACAAGGCCACGCTGAACTTCATAGACCTGGCGAAGGTCGCGGGCCGGACCCGGATCTCGTCGATCATTCTCGAAAGCGGCGGGCACAACTTCAACACCTGGCGCCGCGAGATCCCGCCCGCGCTGGAGTGGATCAGCGGACGGCTGAGTAATTGATCTTGACTCGTGTGGCCCGCGGGGAGTGTGAAGGCTTCGGTATGGCTGTGTTTTTACAGGGCGGGGCGCCAACATTCGCCTACGCGCGGTAAGTTTCTGGCCATGCCACGTGGACGTCACCGCCATTCCCCGCCACTGCACAGGCTGTTGCCTCCCTCGGCGATCGCAGGCGTCTCGCTCATCTGTGCCTTCGGTCCCTGGGTGTTCTCGGATCCCGCCGTGCTCCGCGTCGTCGCCGCCGTCGCCGCGGCCACCGCGGTCGTGGGGGCCGCCGTCCTGCGTCGCTGGGACACGTACGCCGGGAAACAGGTCGCCGACCTCACGCGCGCGCGGGCGAGCGACGAGTGGCGCTTCGAGGAACGAGTCGCCGAGCTGGAGACCGACCTCGACGAATCGCGTGAGCTGCGCGGCAAGCTGGAGAAGCGGCTGCGGGCCAAGCGCGCCGAACTGGCCGGCCTGCGCAACGAGCACGCCGCGCTGCTGCGCCGTTACGCCACGGCGGAGACCGAGCGGGCCAGCGCCCTGGAGGGCCGCCGGCTGCTGGAGAAGGAGAACACGGCCGATCCCGAGCCGTACGCGCTGCCCGCCGCGGGCGCGGCCGAGGAGAGCAGGACGGAGACCGTGGTCTCCGTGACGCCCGAGACCACCGAGACCACCGAGACCACCGAGGCCGACGAGACCAAGGCCCCGGTGGCCTTCTCCCCGGAGGGGGCGCAGCTGTACGCGCGGGCGCGGTCGGCGCTGGCGAAGCTCGACCCGGAGACGGCCGCGGCAGCCTCCGCCTCCGCCGACGACTCCGGCGCCGGAGAGCCCGTGAAGGTCGCGTCCGGCAAGGCCGGTGGCGAGGACTCCGCCCAGGAGGACGAGGCCGAGGGGCAGCCCGAGGCGGCCGACGAGCACACGCGCGCGGTCGCCCCCCACCCGGCCGACGGGACCGACGAGGCCGCCCCGGACGAGGACGCGGCCGGGCGTACCGCGGCCGAGCCGGCCACCGCCGAGCGCCCCGCTGCGACCGCCGCCGGCCGTGCCGTCTCCGGGAACGAGCCCGTGGCTGCGACCGCCGACTCCGAGCGCGCCGTTTCCGAGCGCGCCGGCTCGACGGCCATCGGATCCAAGGCTCCTGGCTTGGGAACCGCCGCCGCTGCCGATTCCGTCAGTGCCGGGCCTGTCGCGGCCGAGTCCGCCGCCGGGCGCGCCGCTGCGGCCCCGACCGGCTCCGGCCGCGCCGCTTCCGAGCCGGTCGGCTCGACGGCCGCGGGCTCCGGAACGGCCGTCGCTGCCGACACCGGGGCCGCCGGGACCGAGGCGGTCGAGGGTGTCTCCGCCGTGTCCGCCGCGCTCGTCCCGCGGCCCGCCGCGCCGGTGGTGCGGCCGGCCGGGCACTTCACCGTGCCGACCGCCGTGGCCGTCGTACCCGCCGCGCAGCCGGTGCGGCGTCCCGGGGCCGAGGGCGGGTTCGACTTCTTCGGCACGAAGAGCGCGACGCCGGACGCGCTGGACTCGGTGCAGAACGAGGACCTCGCCGACGTCGTCGGCCAGGAGGCGCTCGCCCTGCACAAGGCCGAGGCCGAGGCTGATTTCAAGCCGGCCGGCGAGGAGGCGCGCGGGGTCGGCCAGGTGATCGACCTGACCGCGCACGACGAGACCGAGGTGATCGACCTCCAGGGCCTGCGCAGCGCGGTGTCCTGACCCGTCGTCACCCGTCGCGCCGTCACCCCCGGCGCTCCTGAGGGCCGTGCGGACACCGCACGGCCCTTCGGTTTGTCCTTTCAAGCCATCCAGCGGTCGGGCCGGGCGTCCCGGCGGCCGGTGCGGGACCGCTCGGCCTGGCCGCGGAGCAGCTCCGCGGCCTCCTGAGCGTCCCTCAGACGGGCGGTGACGGTCTTGCCGGCCCCCGTGTCCACCCGGACGGCGGCGAGCCGCCACAGCCGCTGCCAGGGGCCCTGGGTCAGCCGTACGCTCTGGACCTTGGCGTGGGGCACGAGGGCGAGGCTGCGGTGCAGCAGTCCGTGCCGGGTGGCGAACACGGCGTCCGTGACGGCGATGCCGTACCCCCGCCACCACAGCGGCACGCAGCGTCCGGCCCGGCGCGGCGGCCGCGCCAGCGAGTCCGCCGCCGGCACGGTCACCCCGGGGAGCACGCGCGCGACGACCGCCTCCGCGACCGCGCGCGGGGCGACCGGCACGAGCACGGAGTTGGCCGAGCCCGCCACGTCCAGCTCCACGCGCACCCAGCCGCGGCGCCGCCACAGCAGCGGCTGCACGATCCGCACGGTCTGCACCCGCCCCGGCGGCACCGTCTCGTGCGTGCGGTCCAGCAGCCCCCGGTCGATGCGCAGGCCGTCCGGGGACTCGGCGACCGTCCAGTCGTACTCGCCCACGAACCGCCCGGCGCTGCGCGCGCCCGCCGCGCCGAGCAGCGGCAGGCCGGTCGCGAGGACCGTCACCACGCTGTGGGTGAGCAGCCACAGGACGGGCGGGACGACCAGGGCGACGGCGACGGCACCCCAGGCCGAACCGGTCAGCACCAGCGCGACCAGCAGCTCGCGCGCGGGGACGCGCAGCAGCTCGCGCGCCGGCGCCTCGCCGACCTCGTGCGCCGTCTCGGGGGCGAAACCCGCAGCCCGCGCGAGCAGTTCGGCCCTGAGCGCGCGGGCCTCGTCGTCGCCGAGGAAGGCGAGTTCGTCCTTCTTCTCGGCGCCGACGACATCGAGCCGCAGCTTCGCCACGCCGGCCAGCCGGGCGAGCAGCGGCTGGGTCACGTCGATCGCCTGGATGCGCTCCAGACGGATGTGCGCGGTGCGCCGGAACACCAGGCCGGTGCGGATGCGCAGTTCGCCGTCGGTCACCGAGAAGTGGGTGAACCACCAGCTCAGGAAGCCGTACGCGGCCGACGCCGGGACCAGGACGGCGAGCGCGATCAGCAGGGTCGTCGAGGTCAGCCGGGTGAGCTGCTCCTGCGCCTGGTGGGGGTCGTGCACCGCCCAGCCGACGAGCACCGCGACCGGGGCCCAGGCGCGCCGGAAGGGGGTGACGGGGTGCAGCCGGCGCTCGGCGACGGCCGGCCGCTCCGCGGCCGCGGGGACGTCGCCCTCGACGCCCTGGGCGGTCACAGGCCCGCCGATCGGGCCTCGCCGAGCTCGCTGAGCCGGTCGCGCAGCCGCTCCGCCTCGGCCGGGTCGAGCCCCGGGATCGTCGCGTCGGTGGCGGCGGCCGCGGTGTGCAGCTGGACGCTGGCGAGCCCGAAGTACCGTTCGACGGGCCCGGAGGTCACCTCGACCAGCTGCATGCGGCCGTACGGCACGACGGTCTCCTCGCGCCACAGCACGCCCCGGCTGATCAGCAGGTCGTCGGCGCGCTCGGCGTACCGCCAGGAGCGCCAGTTGCGGCCGAGGAGCACCCAGCCCCAGCCGATCCCGGCCAGCGGCAGCAGCGCGAGGGCGGCCCACGCGGGGCCGACGCCCAGGCCGAGCCCCAGCCCGACGGCGACGGCGGCGAGTCCCAGCCACACCACCAGCAGCAGCCGTCGCATCCGCAGCAGTCCCGGCGGCAGCCCGGTCCACACCGCAGCGGCCCCGTCGGCCCCCGCTCCGGCCTCGGTCGTCCTGGTGCCCCCCGGGCTCCCCGTTTCCATAGCGACAGAGTACGTAGGGGAGACTGGTGCCATGACTCCCACGACGGAGACCACGGTCGGGATCGGCGGCGCGGCGGAGAGCACCGACATGGTGCTGAACATCGGCCCGCAGCATCCCTCCACGCACGGTGTGCTGCGGCTGAAGCTGGTGCTGGACGGCGAGCGCATCCGGCACGCCGAGCCGGTGATCGGCTATATGCACCGGGGCGCGGAGAAGCTGTTCGAGGCGCGCGACTACCGGCAGATCGTCATGCTGGCCAACCGCCACGACTGGCTGTCGGCGTTCTCGAACGAGCTGGGCGTGGTCCTCGCGGTGGAGCGGATGCTCGGCATGGAGGTCCCCGAGCGGGCGGTCTGGACGCGCACGCTGCTCGCGGAGCTGAACCGGGTGCTCAACCACCTGATGTTCCTGGGCTCGTACCCGCTGGAGCTGGGCGGCATCACACCGGTCTTCTACGCGTTCCGCGAGCGCGAGGTCCTCCAGAACGTGATGGAGGAGGTCTCCGGCGGGCGGATGCACTACATGTTCAACCGGGTCGGCGGCCTGAAGGAGGACCTGCCGGCCGGCTGGGCGTCCCGCGCGCGTGGCGCCGTCGCCGCCGTCCGCTCGCGCATGGACGTCTTCGACGACCTCGTCCTCGGCAACGAGATCTTCCGGGGGCGCACCCGCGCGGTGGGCGTGCTCCCGGCCGACGCCGTGCACGCGTACGGCGTGAGCGGGCCGATCGCGCGCGCCTCGGGCGTCGACTTCGACCTGCGGCGCGACGAGCCCTATCTCGCGTACGGGGAGCTGCGGGACGTCCTGGAGGTGGTGACCCGTGAGGAGGGCGACTGTCTCGCCCGGTTCGAGTGCCTGCTCGCCCAGACCCACAACGCGCTCGACCTCGCGGACGCCTGCCTGGACCGGCTGGCGCAGCTGCCGCCCGGCCCGATCAACCAGCGGCTCCCCAAGGTCCTCAAGGCGCCCGAGGGGCACACGTACGCGTGGACCGAGAACCCCCTCGGCATCAACGGCTACTACCTCGTCAGCAAGGGCGAGAAGACGCCGTACCGCCTGAAGCTGCGCTCGGCCTCCTACAACAACATCCAGGCCCTCACCGAGCTGCTGCCGGGAACCCTGGTCGCCGACATGGTGGCCATCCTGGGGTCGATGTTCTTCGTGGTCGGGGACATCGACAAGTAGGCGGACCCAGCGGACCCAGGCGGCCCTAGAGGGGGACGCCGGGCAGTCCCACCGGCTGGAGCAGCCAGCCGAAGTCGCCGAGTCCGCCCGGCGCGGTGAGCTCGGCGGCCTCCCCGGCGCCCGCGAGGGCGCGGACGTAGGCGGCGGGGTCGGTGGAGGCCAGCGCGAGCGGGGGGCGCGCGCCCGCGACGCCCAGCGCGTGCAGGGCGGCGCGCTGGGTGAGCAGCCGGGCGCCCGGCAGGGCGCAGGCGTCCAGGGCCACATGGGCCGTGATGTCGCACGAGCCGTCCGGCACGGGGGCCGTCCCGCGTCCCTCCCGGAAACCGTCGAGCGTGCCGAACGGGGGGCGGGCGTCCGCCGTGTGGGCGTAGTCCACCGCCACCGCGAGCCCGCGGGCGACGGATGCGACGGCGGACGCCCAGGCCCTGTCCCGGGGCAGCCCGATCTCGGCCCGCAGCCCCGGCTCGTCCGGCAGCGGCCACCAGCGCGCCAGCCACCGCGCCTCGGGCCCGGACACCGGCTCCCCGAGGCGTTCGGTGCCGTCCGGTCGTACGAGGACCAGCCGGGGCACCCCCGCGGGGTCGACCTCGGCCACCTCCAGCGGCACGTTGTCGAGCCACTCGTTGGCGAACAGCAGCCCGGTGATGCCGGGCGGGGGCGTGGGGAGCCAGTCGATCCGGGGGTCCAGTCCGGGCGGGCGGGCGGCGAGCTCGACGGCGTACGCGCGCGTGCGGGCCGCCACCTCGGCGGGGAGCGCGGCGAGGACGCCGGTGACGAGTTCGCCCCGGCCGGCGGCCATGTCGACGAAGTCCAGCCGCACGGGCCGCCCCAGCGCCTCGTCGACCCGGCACAGCAGCCGGGCGACGGCGCCGGCGAAGAGGGGCGAGGCGTGCACCGACGTACAGAAGTGGCCGGCCGGGCCCTCGGGCCGCCGGTAGAAGCCGTGCGGGCCGTACAGCGCGTCCTCGGCCGCCGCCCGCCACCCGCGCCAGCCGCCGGGGGTGCCGGCGTCGTCGCCGGGGTCGCCGGGGTCGCCGGGGTCGCCGGGGGCGCTCACTTCGTGCGTCATCCGGTCAGACTAGGCGTACCGGTGATCACGGCCTCCACCTTGCGGAGTACGCGCGCCGGGACCGGATCGGCCCTTCGGCTGACCCCCGCACACGCGGCGCTTCCCTACGCTGGGTTACGTGCAGCGCCTCTATGACTTCCTCCGCAGACACCCGACCCAGGTGGACTGCTTCTGGGCCGTCGTCCTGTTCGGGATCACCGCGGCTGCCGGAACCGCGGGTCAGGACCGGGGCGGCACCGACTCCATGGCGCTGCTCGTGCCGGTCGTCGCCCTCCTGTGCCTGGTCATCGCGCTGCGCCGGCTGATGCCGGAGAAGATGCTGGTGCTGGCCGCCGTGCTCGGCGTGGCCCAGCTCGTGCTGAACGTCGGGGTCACGGCCGCCGACTTCGCCCTGCTGGTGATCGTCTACACGGTCGCCGTCATGGGTGCCCGCTGGGCTTCCCGGCTGGCCCTGGTCATGTCCCTGAGCGCCGCCACGCTGGCGCAGGTGCGGTGGCCGCACGAGCACGCGAGCGTGCCGGGCCAGTTCGCGGTCATCGTCTTCCAGACCGTGCCGTTCGCGCTGGCCTGGGTGCTCGGCGACTCGATCCGCACCCGGCGGGCGTACTTCGCGCAGCTGGAGGAGCGCAACGCGCGGCTGGAGAAGGAGCGCGAGGCGCAGGCCAAGTTCGCGGTCGCCGCCGAGCGCGCCCGCATCGCGCGGGAGCTGCACGACGTCGTCGCGCACAACGTCTCGGTGATGGTGGTGCAGGCCGACGGTGCCGCGTACGTCCTCGACGCCGCGCCCGACCAGGCGAAGAAGGCCCTGGAGACGATCTCCTCCACCGGCCGGCAGGCCCTCGCGGAGATGCGCCGGCTGCTGGGCGTGCTGCGCACCGGGGAGCACCAGGAGGTCGGGGAGTACGTTCCGCAGCCGGACGTGGAGCAGATCGAGGACCTCGTCCAGCAGTGCCGCGGCTCGGGCCTGCCCGTCGACTTCAAGATCGAGGGCACCCCGCGGCCGCTGCCCAGCGGCGTCGAGCTCACCGCGTACCGGATCGTGCAGGAGGCGCTGACGAACACGCGCAAGCACGGCGGGCCCGACGCGGGGGCGAACGTACGGCTGGTCTACTTCGACGACGGTCTGGGGCTGCTCGTCGAGGACGACGGCAAGGGCGCGCCGCACGAGCTGTACGAGGAGGGCGGCGCCGACGGCCAGGGCCACGGTCTGATCGGCATGCGGGAGCGGGTCGGCATGGTCGGCGGCACGCTGGACGCGGGCCCGCGCCCGGGCGGAGGATTCCGCATCAGCGTCCTGCTCCCGCTCAAACCGGCGCATTGACGCCGACGCACGACGCTCTTCGTTGACACCTGTCACGCCCCGACGCCCCCGACGCCCCGACCTTCAGAAGCCCGGAAGCCCCGGAAGACCCGGGAAGACGGGAAGACGGGAAGACCCGGACCCCCGGAAGCCCCGGAAGACCCGGAAGACCCGGACAACCTGGAAGACATGGAAGAGGACCTCATGACGATCCGCGTGATGCTCGTCGACGACCAGGTGCTGCTGCGCACCGGGTTCCGGATGGTGCTCGCCGCCCAGCCGGACATGGAGGTCGTGGCGGAGGCGGGCGACGGCGTCGAGGCCCTTCAGGTGGTGCGCTCCACGGACGTGGACGTGGTCCTGATGGATGTGCGCATGCCGAAGCTGGACGGGGTGGAGGCCACCCGGCGGATCTGCGCGGAGCCCGAACCGCCGAAGGTGCTGATCCTGACCACCTTCGACCTGGACGAGTACGCGTTCTCCGGGCTGAAGGCGGGCGCCTCCGGCTTCATGCTGAAGGACGTGCCGCCCGGGGAGCTGCTCGCCGCGATCCGCTCGGTGCACAGCGGTGACGCCGTGGTCGCGCCCTCCACCACGCGCCGGCTCCTCGACCGGTTCGCGCCGATGCTGCCCAGCACCGGCAAGGAGCCCCGGCACCAGGGGCTGGAGCGGCTCACCGACCGTGAGCGCGAGGTGATGGTGCTGGTCGCGCAGGGGCTGTCCAACGGGGAGATCGCCGCCCGGCTGGTGCTGTCCGAGGCGACCGTGAAGACCCATGTCGGCCGCATCCTGACCAAGCTGGGGCTGCGCGACCGCGTCCAGGTGGTGGTGCTGGCCTACGAGACGGGGCTGGTGCGGGCCGGCGGACACGGCTGACCCGGGGGCCGTCGGGGGCGTCGGTCAGCGCAGGAGACCCTCCAGGAAGTCGCTGCCCAGCCGGGCCACCACCGTCACGTCCAGCTGGTGCAGGACGTACCGGCCGCGGCGGCGGGTCGTGATGAGGGAGGCCTTCTTGAGGACGCCGAGGTGGCGGGATATCTCGGGGGCCGTCATGCCCAGGGACTGGGCCACCTCGCTCGTGGTGTAGGCGCTGCGGGCGAGCAGCCGGCAGATCCGCATCCGGACGGGGTGGGAGAGCGCGGTGATGCGCAGCGTCAGCTGCTCGACCGAGGGCGGCGAGGCCGGCTCGGGGGACCCGACCGGGTAGTGCAGGACCGGCTGCCAGCCGTACCGGTGCAGGACCATCAGATGCGGCCAGCCCAGGCTGGTCGGGACGAGCAGCAGTCCGCCGTCCCCCGTGGCCGTGCGGCCGTGGGCCATCTTGTCCACCGAGATCAGCGTCCCGCCCTCGTCCAGCGACACGGCGGAGGAGACCGAGGTGAGGGCCTCCGCCAGGCCCTTGCGGCGCAGCAGGTCCGTCTTGTGGCGGGCGTCGGCGGCGAGCGGGACGCTCACCCGGGCCCAGACGTCGGCGAAGAACGCCTCGTCGCAGTCCCGGAGGAACTGCCGCAGCCAGGCGCGCACCCCGGGCGGGTCGTCGAGCAGCCGCCGGGTGAAGTGCACCTGGCGGGGTCCGCGCGAGGCCGCCAGGTCCAGGGCGCGGCGGTGCTGGGCGGGGTCGGCGAGGACGTCGAGGCCCGGCGCGTCGTACCCGGGGGTGCACATGAATTCCGTCGCGGCGTTGACGAACTCCTCGTCCGTGAGTTTGTCGAGGAGGTCCAGTTCCTCGGTGAGGGTGGCGCCGGGCAGCACGTCGCGCCCCGGGAGGCCCGCGTAGGGCAGGAAGAGGTCGGAGAACGTCGTCCGCCACAGGAAGTCCGCCTCGCACATCCGGTCGGCGAGATACGGGTCCAGACGGGCGGCGACCCCCGTGACCCAGCCCTGGAGACCGGGGTGGTGTCCGGGCTCGGCGAGCGCGTGCAGGGCCATGCCGAGCTCGGCCAGGGGCGAGGGCACGACAGTGATCCGCTCCGGCCGCAGCCCGGTGATGTCGATGCGGACGCTCATGCCCTCATGGTGCACCCCGCCACCGACAACCCGGCTCCCGATTGACGGCAGCCGTCAATCGGGAGCGCGGCAGGGCGCGGTGAGGTCAGTGCGCGGCGTCGAGCTTCGCCCGATGCTCCGCCGTCAGCTCCAGGTCGACCGCCGCCAGGCTGTCGTTCAGCTGTTCGATCGAGGAGGCGCCGACCAGCGGCAGGATCGGGACGTCGCCGCCGAGCAGCCAGGCCAGGACGACCTGGTTGACGCTCGCGCCGGTCTCCTCGGCCACCTCGCGCGCCGCCTGGAGGCGGGGCTGCGTGCCCGCGTGCTCGAACCCCGGGCCGAGCGGCTTGTCGTCGCGGACGTAGGCCCCCGACAGCAGCGGGGAGTAGGCGACCTGGGTGAGGGAGGGGTGGGCGCGGACGTAGCTGAGCAGGTCGGCGCTGACCAGGCCCTGGTTGCCGTCGGGCGAGCGCAGGCTCGGGATGTCGGCGCGCTGGCGGAGGTAGCTGTGGTGGTGCTGGAGGACCTCGTAGCCGGGCAGGCCGGCCGCCCTGGCCAGATTGCGGGCGGCCTCGATCCGCCAGGCCCAGTGGTTGCTCGCGCCGAGGAGGCCGGCGACGCCGTCGGCGACGACCTCGCCGAAGCCCTGGACGGTCTCCTCCAGGGGGGTCTTCTCGTCCATGATGTGCGCGTACAGCAGGTGGATGCGCTCGATACCGAGCCGCTCCCTGCTGCGCTCGGCGGATTCCCGGATGGTCTTGGCCGAAAGTCCCTCGACATCCAGGCTGAAACCGCTCGACGGGGCGTTCGGGCGGGCGCCGAGTTTCGTGGCGAAGGTGATCTCGTCGCCGATTCCCCGGCTGCGGATCCAGCGGCCGAGGAGTTCCTCGCTCTCGCCGCCCTGGGTGCCGCCCACCCAGAAGGCGTAGTTGTTGGAGGTGTCGATGAAGGTGCCGCCGGCCTCGACGAAACGGTCGAGGAGGGCGAAGGAGGTCGCTTCGTCGGTCACCGTCCCGAAGAGCATGGAGCCGAGGCTCAGCACACTCACCTCACGGCGGGTGGCCGGGTCGCTGCCGATGACGCGGTATTTCATGAGAGTCCTCTTCGGGGATTCCGGGTAATCGGTTCAGGAATTGACGATTCCGGAATCGGTGATTCCGGCTTGGGGGCGAGAGAGTCGGCGATGGTCCGCGCGAGGGCGTCGAGGTGCGGCACCAGGAAGAAGTGGCCGCCCTCGTAGGTGTGGAGGGCGAACTCGTCGGTCGTGTGGGTCGCCCAGGCCCGCGCCATGGGGGCGTCCACGCGCGGGTCGACGTCCCCGATGAACGCGGTGACGGGGCAGTCGAGCGGGGGCGCGCCCCGGTAGCGGTACGTCTCGGTGGCGACGTAGTCGCTGCGCACCGCGGGGAGGATCGCCGCGAGCAGCTCGGGGTTGTCCAGCATCCGGGTGTCGGTGCCGCCGAGGAGTCTCATGTCGGCGATCAGCTTCTCGTCGCTCGACCGGTGCACCGAGCCGGGCGCGGGCACCGACGGCGCGCGCCGCCCCGACACGAACAGGGCGCGCGGTCGGGCCCCGGCGGCGTGCAGCCGGGCGCCCACCTCGAAGGCGAGCGTGGCGCCCATGCTGTGCCCGAACAGGGCGTACGGCTCCTCGGCCCACTCGGCGAGTTCGGCGGCGACGGTGTCGGCCAGCTCGTGCAGATCCTCCACGCAGGGTTCGTGGAACCGCTCCTGGCGGCCCGGGTACTGCACGACCAGCACCTCGACCCCGGGCGCGAGCCGTGCGGAGAACGGGTGGAAGAAGGCGGCGTTGCCCCCGGCGTGCGGAAACACGAACAGCCGTACGGCGTGGGGCGCGGCGGCATGGAAACACCGCAACCACGGAGTACGGGGCCCACGTACCCGCGTCGCCCCGTTCACCCCGCTGCCCCCGCTCCCGGCCGGGCGGAGCGGGCCCGGGGGCGAGCCGTGATCGGGACGTGTTTCCAGCCCGAGACGAAGTTGGAGGCCAGGCGTTCCGGGGTGCCGGCCGGGCGGAAGGTGTCGAAGCGGGTGAGGAGTTCCTCGAAGAGGATGCGCAGGGTGACGCGGGCCACGCTGTGCCCGATGCAGTAGTGCGGGCCGATGCCGAAGGCGATGTGCTTGTTGGGCCTGCGGCGGATGTCGAAGGTGCCCGCGTCGGGGAAGACGGCGTCGTCGCGGTTGGCGGAGCCGAGCCAGACGACCACCGCGTCACCGGCGCTGACCTTGGTGTTCCGGACCTCGACGTCCCGGGTGGCGTACCGCAGGAAGTGGTTGACGGGCGAGGCCCAGCGCAGCGCCTCCTCGGTGGCGGAGGGGGTGAGCTCGGGGTGCGCGGCCCAGTCCTCCAGGACGCCCCGGTCGATGAACTCCGCCATCACGTAGTTGGGGGAGTGCGGGGTGGTGACGTTCGCGCCGAGCAGCAGGCTGTAGCAGTTCGCGACGATCTCGCCGGGGTCCATGTGGCGGCCCTCGAACTCGGTGGAGATCAGCACACTGAGCAGGTCGTCGCCGAGGTTCTGCCGGCGGAAGCGCATCAGGTCCTGGAAGTAGGCGAACAGGTCGCGGTGCGCGCGCTCCAGGGTGGCGGCCTTGCCGCCCGGGTCCTGGTACTCGGGGTCGTCGGCGGCGATGCAGATCGTCGTCAGCCGGCTGAGCCAGGCCCAGTCGGCCGGGGGCAGGCCCATCATCGTGCCGGTCACCGACATCGGCATGGCCAGCATGGCCTCGGCGAAGTCGAAGGTGCCGCCGTCGCCGAGCGGGGATATCAGGTCCACGACCAGGGGTCTGATCATGTCCTTCTGCCGCTCCACGGCCTTGACGGCGAGGGCCTTCTTCAGCCGGGTCTGCATCTCGGTGTGGCGCGGCGGATCGGTGACGGCGAGCTGTTTCCCGCCGGCCGGGTCGTCGGTGCCGAGCAGGTCGAGCATGGTGCCGCGCTCGGAGGTGAAGGTCTCGGTGTCCCGCAGGACGCGTTCGGCGTCGTGGAACCCGACGATGTTCCAGAACCCGCGCCGGTCGTCGACCTCCTGGCGGGTCAGGGTCTCCTGGTTCCGCATCCACCGCCAGACGGCGTGCGCGTCGCCTCCGCTGTACAGCCAGGGGTCGACGAGATCGGCCGTCGTCCCCTGGTGCACGGGGCACCCGGAAATCGCTGCGTCGGGTCGGGCGGCGTCATGGACTTTCAAGGGGTCGTCCTTTCGTCCGGTGAGGATGCCGCGAGTCAACGTACACGACGGGTGTCCGATGAAGCTTAATTATTTGATGAACTGTTTACGGTGGTCGTGTGAGCGCAATGAATGAGACATGTTCAGCGTTAAATTAATTTTCCGCCATCTGGCCAAAAAGTAGCGAGGAAGGGCCGATCGGCAGGTCCGAGGGGGTGTCATCGGTGATCGACATGCCTGGCAGGAGGGCCTTGACATGTTCATCGTGGGCTGCCTACGGTAATTCAGCCATTGAGCGGCGCCCGCCGTTCTGGCCGTGTCGGAAACGCATTTTGCTTTCCTTTATTTTGCGCACCGTTTTACCGCATGCTGTTCGCGGCCCTGGTAAGCGTTTTCAGTTCGCATGAGTTTCGGGGGAATCTCGCGTGTTGTCCGTTTGGTACCCGGCCACCCGCATGCAGCAGGGCCTGTGGGTCCTCGACCGCGACGAGTTGCAACGCCCCACCCAGCTCGTGCCGTCCGTCGTGGAGTTCACCGGCGAGGTGGACCACGGGCACCTCGTCGAGGCCGCCCGGCTCACCCTCGCCCGCCACCCGTCCCTGCGGGCCCGCTTCCGCTTCGACCTCCGCGGGCGCCGGGTCGAGTACCGCACCGACGGCGAGCCCGGCACGGCCCTGCTGCGGGACGCCGAGGCCGAGGGGCTCACCGAGGCCGAGGTCGACGCGTACGTACGGACGCTGTGCGGCACCCCGTTCGACCTGGCCGCCGACGCACCCGCCCGGGCCGTCGTCGTACGGCTCGACGCCCGGCGCACCCTGCTGGTCCTCGTCTCCCACCACATCGTCGTCGACGGACTGTCCCGCACGATGCTCCTCGAAGAGATCTTCACCGTCTACCGGGCCCGGCTCGCCGGCACCGTGCCGCGGCTGAGCGACCCGCCGCACCCCGCCTCCGTCGTCGCCGAGCGCCCGCCCGAGGAGATAGCCGCCCAGGTCGACGAGGTCGTCGAACGGCTCAAGGGCGCCCCCGTCGACGTGACCCTGCCCTTCGAGCGCGGCGCCGGCGGCGACCTGGAGGCCGCAAGGCTCGGCGCCACCGTCACCACCCGGCTGGACGCCGACCGCACGGCGAAGGCCCTGGCGGTCGCCGCCGAGGAGGGCTGCACGACGTTCATGCTCGGTGTCGCCCTGCTCTCCGCGACCCTGGCCAGGAACAGCGGACAGCGCGACTTCCTGATCGCCTTCGCCTGGCCCGGCCGCGACCACCCCGACGCCGGCGACGTGATCGGCATGTTCATCACCACCGTGGTGCTGCGGATCACCCTGGAGCCCGGCACCACCTGGCGGGAACTGCTCGGCGCCGCCCGGATCGCCGCCATGGAGGCGTTCATGGACGCCGACGTGCCCCTGGACGCGCTCGCCGCCCGCCTCAACCCGGACCGCACCCGGCTCTGGCCGCCCCTCACCCCGGTCCTGCTCAACCTGGACGACGCCCCCCACACCCCTGTGCTCGCCCCCGGTGTCACCGGCCGGCTGCGTCCGCTCGACCCCCTCTACGTCAAGTACGACCTCGCCGCGTTCGTCCGGGTCACGGACGGCGCCGAGGGACGGCGGCTGGAGCTCTCCCTCGACCACCCGACGGACGTCACCGACCCCCTGGCCGTGTCCGCCTTCCTGACGGATCTGCGGCGCAGTGCCGCGGACCTTGCCACCTCACCGGAGGAACCCGTGCTGGAACAGCCCGCCCGGACCATCGACCTGGACGACCCGGAGGAGCGGCTCGCCCTCGTGCGGTCCGTGTGGCGTGAGGTCCTCGGCATCGAGGACACCGCCGACGACCCCGACGACGACATCAGCTTCTTCGAGTCCGGCGGCGACTCCCTGCTCCTCGTGGTCCTGGTGGAGCGCCTCAGCCAGGCCTCCGGACGGACCCTGCGCACCATCGACCTGTTCCGCTCCGCCACGGTCGGCGGCCAGGCCGACCTGCTCGCCAAGCCCGCCGAGGCCCTCTGATGGCGTCGGCCCGCGAAGCGCTGGCCGTCTCCGTCCTCGGCGACGGGGCGGACCCGGCGAGCTTCGCCACCGAGACGTTCCTCTCCCTCGGCGGTGACTCGTTGCGGGCCATGCGCCTGGCCGCCCTCGCCCAGGAACGGCTCGGCCTGCGCATCCCCGTGCTCGACCTCCTCGGCGGGCGCCCGCTCGCCGAGGTGCTCGCCGAGGCGCGGGCCGGACAGCCCGCCGAGGCCGCCCACGACACCCCCCGACGGGACGACGACGGAGCCCTCTCACCCGCCCAGCGCGGGATGTGGCTCATCGAGCGGGTGGCCGGCGGCTCGCCGTACAACCTCGTCTTCACCGCGTTCACCGAGGACGGCGGCCGGATCGACCGCGGCGCCCTCGCCAAGGCGCTCGCCGAGACCGCCGCCCGCCACGAGGGCCTGCGCACGGTCTTCCGGGAGAGCGCGGGCGACGGCGAGGACGCCGTCGTACGGGAACTGCTGGCGGAGCACGCCCCCCAGCCGACGGAGATCGCGCACGAGGGACCGGCCGAGGAGTTCGAGGCGTTCGTGCGCCGCGAGGGCGCCGCGCAGGGCCGCCGACCGTTCGACCTGTCCGCCGCGCCCGCCTGGCGGCTGCTGCACTTCACGCACCCCGCGGGCCGGGACGCGATCGTGCTCGCCGCGCACCACATGGTGCTCGACGGCCGTGCGGTCGGTCTGCTGCTGCGCGAGCTGTCCGCCCGGCACGCCGCGCTCACCGGCACCGGGCCGGAACCCGACGACGGCGAGGCCCCGCCGGTACGGCTGCTGACGGACCGCCAGGAGAGCCTGCGCGCCCGGGGCGTGTGGGACACCCAGGCCGAGTTCTGGAAGGAGTACCTCGACGGGGCGCCCACCACCCTGGAACTCCCCGCCGACCGGCCGCGCCCCGCCCTCCAGGACGCCACCGGCGAACGCACCGGCCTCGACCTCGGACCGGCCCTGTCCGCCGCCGTCACCGAGCGGGCCCGCGCGCTCGGCGTCACCCCGTACGCCTTCCTGCTCGGCGCGTTCGCCCTCGCCCTCGGCCGCCGCACCGGGACGCGCAGCCTGCTCGTCGGCGTGCCGCTGCTCGGCCGGCAGAGCGCCGGGCTGGACCGGCTGATCGCCGTCGCGGGCAACCTCGTACCGGTCCGCGTCGACCTCGACGACGACGCGAGCCCCGCCGACTACCTGCGCTCCGTGCACACCTCGCTCGGCCGCGCCATCGACGCGGGCGACCTCCCCTTCGAGGAACTGGTCACCCGGCTCGGCGTCGAACGCAGCCTCGGCTGCCACCCGCTCGTCCAGGTCTGCTTCGGCATGCACGACCAGCTCGTGCCCCGGACCCTCGACGCCGGCACCGCGCGGCTGCGCGTCGAGGAGGGGCACGGCGGCGGCGCCCAGTTCGACCTGACCCTGCTCATCGGGCACTCCGACCCCGCCTACGCGGGCCACGTCGAGTACGCCACCGCCGTGTGGACCGAGACCGAGACCCGTGCCTTCGTCGCCGACTTCCTGGCCGGCGCCGAGGAACTCGCCACCGGGCACGCGGCCCGGCTGGAGGACGTGCGCTGCCTCTCCGCCGACGGCCGCGCCCGGCTCACCGCCCTCAACGCCACCCGTGCCGACTTCCCCGGCACCTCCCTCGACGCCCTGTTCCGCGCGGCCGCCGCCCGCACCCCCGACGCCGTCGCCGTACGGGACGCCACGGCCGCCCTCACCTACGCCCAACTCGCCGCCGCGGCCGGCGAACAGGCGCGGCTGCTGCGCGCCGCCGGGGTCCGCGCCGGGGACCGGGTGCTGGTCGGCGTGGACCGCTCGGTCGCCGAGGCCGTCGCCGTCCTCGGCGTGCTCTGGGCGGGCGCCGCCTACGTCGGGGTCGAACAGAGCGCCACCGACGCCCATCTGGCGAGGATCGTGACCCGCGCCGCACCCTCCGCCGCGCTGGTCGGCCCGCCGGACGGCGAGGCGGCCGCCCGCTTCCGCGGCCTCGGCGCCGAACCGGTGGCGGTCTGGGAACCCGCGTGGAAGCCCGCGCCCGACGCCCCCGAACCGGCCCCCGAGGACCCCTCCCGCGTGGCCTACGTCGCCTTCACCTCCGGTTCCACCGGGGAGCCCAAGGGCGTCGCCGTGCCGCACCGGGCCGTGATCCGGCTGGTGCACGAGGCCGACTTCGTCCGGCTCGGCCCCGGGGAGCGGATGCTGCGGCTGTCGCCGCTCGCCTTCGACGCCTCCACCCTGGAGGTGTGGGGCGCCCTGCTCACCGGCACCGCCCTGGAGGTGCACCCGGCGGGCCTCGCCTCGCCCACCGAACTCGGGGCGTTCCTGCGCGAGCGCGAGATCACCGTCGCCTGGCTGACGGCCGGGCTGTTCCGGCTCGTGGAGGAGTTCGCCCCCGACGCGCTCGGCGGCCTCGGGCAGCTGCTGACCGGCGGGGACGTCGTCCCGCACGAGCACACCGCCCGCGCCCTCGCCCGCCATCCCGGCCTCGTCGTCACCAACGGCTACGGCCCCACCGAGAACACCACCTTCACCACCACCCACTCCGTCTCCTCGCCCGACGAGGTCGACGGCCCGCTGCCCATCGGCCGACCCGTGCCCGGCACGCGCGTGTACGTCCTGGACGCCCGCCGCAGGCTGCTGCCGCCCGGCGCGGTCGGCGAGCTGTACGCGGCGGGCGAGGGCCTCGCCGACGGCTACCTCGGCGACCCCGACGAGACGGCCCGCTCCTTCGGGACGTTCTCACCCGACGTCCCCGAGCGGCTCTACCGCACCGGCGACCTCGTACGCCTCGACTCCCGCGGCCGGCTGACCTTCCTCGGCCGCGCCGACGACCAGGTCAAACTGCGCGGCTACCGGGTCGAGCTCAGCGCCATCGCCGACGTGCTGTGCGGCCACCCGGCCGTGCAGGACGCCGTCGTGCTGGTCACCGAGGGGGACAGCGCCGACAAGCGGCTGCTCGCCGCGGTGGTCCCGGCGCCGGGCGCCGCCCTCGCCGCCACCGACCTGCGCTCCCTGCTCCAGCGGAAGCTGCCCGCGTACATGGTCCCCACCCTGTGGACGATCGTGGACGGCATCCCCGTCACCGCCAACGGCAAGGTCGACCGGCGCGCACTCGCCGCCCGTGCCGTCCCCGCCGGACAGGCCGAGCGGACCGCCGCCGACCCCGGGGCGGCCCTGACCGCGCGGATCGCCGAGCTGTTCGCCGAACTCGCCGAGGACGCCGAGGCCGGGGACATCGACGCCGACACCGACTTCTTCATGGTGGGCGGCAACTCCCTGGGCGCCGTACGCCTCATGCGCAAGGTCAAGGAGCACCTCGGCACGACCGTCCGGCTCCGCGACTTCCTGCTCTCGCCGACCCCGGCGGGCCTCAGGGCGCTCGTCGAGAAGGAGGCCGGCGGCGCGTGAACGCCACACCCCCGCTCGCGTGGGACGAGGACCTCGACTGCTGGGTGGTCGCCGACCCGCGGCTCGCCCGGCAGGTCCTCCACCACCCCGGCTTCACATCCGGGACGTTCGAGCGCTCCTTCCAGCTCTACATGACCGAGGCGGCCCGCGAGGAGTACCGCGAGCTCACCGAGTTCCTGCGGCTCTGGTTCGTGCAGACCGACGCGCCCGAGCACACCGCGCTGCGCCGCCCCGTGCAGCGCCTGCTGTCCGCCTCCTACGTCCGCTCCCTCGCGCCCCGCGTCGAGGAGATCACCGACGCGTGCCTGGACGCGCTGGCCGCGGGCCCGCCGTACGACGTCGTCCCGGCCGTCGCCGACGGGATCTCCGGCCGTGTGATGGCGCACGTCGTCGGGATCGCCGAATCTCCTCAGACCCTGCACCGCTGGGCGCGCACCCTGTCGCTGTTCATCGGCGCCATGTACCGCCGCGACCACGCGGCCGAGGCCCACCGCACGATGGAGGAGATGACCGAGGCGCTCGCGCGCGCCGACGCCCCCAAGTCCTTCCCGCAGGAGACCCCCGAGGACCGCGCCCGCACCACCGCGACCTGGGCGATGAACCTCTTCGGCGGTCTGGAGACCACCTCCTCGCTCCTCGCGTCGACCGTCATGGACGCCCTGGCCGAGCCGGCCGTCTGGGACGCCGTACGGGCGCAACGGCCCGGCGCGGCCGAGGAGTTCGTCGAACGGGTGCTGCGACGCCGGCCGCCGCTCAGGCACCTGGGCCGGGTCGTGGCGTACGACCAGGAGCTCGCCGGGGAGTCGATGCGCGCCGGCGACCTGGTGCTGGTGAGCCTCACCGGCGAGGCGCTGCTGGACGAGCCGGGCGGCGGCGCCTGCCCCGTCACCGGCGACCAGCACCTCGTCTTCGGCTTCGGCCCGCACTACTGCGTGGGCGCGCCCCTGGCCCGCCTGGAGGCCGCCGTCCTGCTGCGCCGCTTCGCCGCCCGCTTCCCGGACGCCCGGCTCGCCGCCGAGACCCCCGAGTGGGGCCCCAACCTGTCGTACGTGGGCCTCGACCACCTCTACGTCGAGCTGGGGGTCTGAGCGTGCCGAGCGCAGCACAGGGCGCGGTGGCCGTCGTCGGCATGGCCTGCCGGCTGCCCGGGGCCGAGGACGTGGAACGGTACTGGGCGCTGCTCGGTGCCGGAGCCGACGGCATCAGCCGCCCCGCACCGGACGAGCTGATCGCGCGCGGCGCCGACCCGGCGTACGTCCGCCGGGAGAACTTCGTGCCCGCGATGGGCGTGATCGCCGGTTCCCGCCGCTTCGACCACGCCTACTTCTCCTACAGCCGCGCCGAGGCCGCCGCCACCGACCCGCAGCAGCGGGTGTTCCTGGAGGCCGCGGTCACCGCCTTCGACGACGCCGGACTCGACCCGACCCGTTTCCCCGGGCGCGTCGGGGTGTACGCCGGTGCCGACCGGGTGGGCGAGCACCTCGGCCCCGACCTGGGCGAACTCGCCCGCTACATCGGCCGGGAGAAGGACTTCCTCGCCACCCGCGCCGCCTACAAACTCGGGCTGCGCGGCCCCGCGCTCACCGTGCAGACCGCCTGCTCCACCTCGCTCACCGCCACCCACCTCGCCGTACGCGCCCTCCTCGGCGGCGAGTGCGACGCGGCGCTCGCGGGCGGTGTCACCGTGATGCCCGACGGCGAGTGGGGCTACCTCTTCGAGCCCGGCGGCATCCTCTCGCCCGACGGCCGCTGCCGGCCCTTCGACGAGCACGCGGCGGGCACGGTCCCGAGCGAAGGGGTCGCCGTGGTCGTCCTCAAACGGCTCGCGGACGCGCTGCGCGACGGCGACCGGATCGCCGCCGTGATCACCGGCAGCGCCGTCAACAACGACGGCTCCGACAAGATGGCCTTCACCGCGCCCTCCCCGGCCGGGCAGAGCGAGGTGATCCGCGCCGCGCAGACCGTGGCGGGCATCGACCCCGCCGACCTCGACTACATCGAGGCCCACGGCACCGCGACCCGGCTCGGCGACCCGGTGGAGGTCCAGGCGCTCACCGAGGTCTTCGGCCGCCCGGCGCCGGGCCGTACGCGGTGCGCCCTCGGTGCCGTCAAGGGCAACATCGGGCACACCGGCGCGGCCTCCGGGGTCGCCGGGCTGATCAAGACCGCGCTGATGCTGGAACGCGGCCGGCTGGTGCCCACGGCCCACTACACCCGGCCCAACCCGCTGCTGGAACTGGACGGTTCGCCGTTCCGGATCGTGGACCGGGCCGAGCCCTGGCAGGCGCCCCGCGCCGCCGCCGTCAGCTCCTTCGGCGTCGGCGGCACCAACGCCCACGTCGTCCTCACCGCCGCCCCCCGCACCACCCCCCGCACCACCCCCCGGCCCGTCCGCCCCGGACCACGCCCGCTGTTGCTCTCGGCGGCGGCACCGCGGGCACTGGGCGAACTGGCCGGCCTCCTCGCCGACACCCTCGGCCCGTCCGGAGCCCAGCCGGCCGGTGGGCCGGCCGTGGCCGCTCCGACCGTCGCCCAGGCCTCCCGGACGCTCGCCGCGCGGCGGAGGTACAAGCACCGGGCGGCCGTCGTGGCGGGGGACACCGAGCAGGCGGTGCGGCTGCTGCGCTCGGTCGCCGGGCGCGAGGCGGGCCGGGACGCGGGCGCCCGGCCGCGCAGGCTCGGCAAGGTCGCCTTCCTCCTCCCCGGCCAGGGCACCCTGCGGCACGCCGCCGGCGCCGCCGCGCACCGCGCGCTCCCCGGCTTCCGGACCGCCTTCGACACCATCGCCGCGCACGTGCGGGACGCCCACGGGATCGATCTGACCCCCGCCGTCGACCCCGGGGCGGGCGCCGGCGAGGACTGGTTCGCGGACACCGTGCACCAGCAGCTCGCCCTGCTGGCCCTCGGGCACGCCTTCGGCAGCCAGCTCAAGGAGTGGGGCGTGCGGCCCGCCGCGCTGCTCGGGCACAGCGTCGGCGAGTACACGGCCGCCGCCCTCGCCGGGGTCTGGTCCCCGCAGGACGCCGCCGACGTGGTGCACCTGCGGGCCCGCGCCATGGCGGACACCGAGCCCGGCCGCATGGTCGGCGTCACCGGCGACGCCCGGGAGATCGCCGCCCGGCTCCCCGCCGGCGGCGAGGTCACCGTCGCCGTGGAGGGCCCGGGGACCGTCGTGCTGTCCGGACCCGGGGACTCCCTGACGGACCTGCTGGCGGGCCCCGCACTGGCGGGCCTGCCGATCACGCCGGTGCACACCCGGCGCGCCTTCCACTCGAAGGCCATGGAACCGGCAGCCGAGGCGGTGCGGACCCACCTGTCGTCGGTGCCCGCCCGCCCGCCCCGGCTGCCCTTGATCTCCAACACCACCGGCGACCGCGCCGACCCGGACCTGGTGACCCGGCCCGACTACTGGGCCACCCAGCTCCGCAGCCCCGTCCTGCTCGCCCGCGCCATGGACAGCCTCCTCGCCGCCGGCTGCACGACGTACGTCGAACTCGGGCCCGGCAGCTCCATGCTCGGCGGACTGCGCCGCAGCGCCGGCTGGGACGCCGCCGCCTTCACCGCCGTACGCCTGACCGGACGGCCCGGCGAACCCGCCGAGGACGCCCTGCTGGCGGCGCTCGCCACCCTGTGGGAACTGGGCGCCGACCGCGCGCTCGACGACGTGCTGGAGCCGGCCGGACCGGGGGCGGAGCGGATCTCGCTGCCCGGGTACCGGTTCCAGGGGGAGGACCCGCGGGGGCAGGGACAGGGGCAGCGGCTGTCGGCGGGGGCGGAGGCGGGGGCGTCCGCGCGCCCCGCGGCAGCGGTAGCCGCCCCGGCACCGGTATCCGCCCCCGCGCCCACCCCGGCGCCCGCTTCGGCCCCGCACGCCCCCGGCTCCCCGCCGGGCGTCGGCCAAGGTCTCCGTCCCCTGCTCGCCGACCTCTGGTGCCGCACCCTCGGTGCCCCCGAGGCCCGTGACGAGGACGACTTCTTCGTGCTGGGTGGCGAGTCGCTGATGGCCGTGGGCCTGATGTCCGCCGTCCGGGAGCGCACCGGTCATGCCCTGTCCGTCACCGACTTCTCCCGCCGGTCCACCTTCGGAGACCTCGTGGCGGCCGTCACCGCGGGCACCGCCGCCGAGGCGCCCCCCGTGCCCGGAGTCGCCACCCTCGCGGAGGGGCGGCCCGGTGAGCGCCCGCTGTTCCTGGTCAGTGACGCCGTCGGCACCGCGCTCCCGTACCGGGACCTCGCCGCCGCCCTCGCCGCCGCCGGCTGCGGCCGGCCGGTGCTCGGGCTGGAGGACGCCGACGACCCCCGGGGCACCCCGCGCACGGTCGCCGCCCTCGCCGCGGCCCACCTCACCGCGCTGCTGCGGGCCCGCCCCGAAGGGCCGTACACGCTCGGCGGCTGGTCCTACGGCGCCGTCGTCGCCCATGAACTGGCCCGGCAGCTCATCCGGCGCGGCGAGCGCGTCGACGTCCTGCTGTGCCTGGACGGTTTCGTGCCCGACACCGCCGGACTGCCCGTCGGCCTCGCCCCCGACTTCCTGCGCGCCGGTCTGCGGCACCGGGCCGAGGCCGCCCTCGGCGTCGGCCCGCTCGGCCGGCGGCTGCGCGGGGAGCCGGAGCTGCGGCGGCGGTTCGCGGCCCGGCAGACCGCCCTGCTGCGCCACCGGCCACGCCCGCTGCCCTGCCGCGCGGTCCTGTTCGCGGCGGCCGAGGGGCTCGCCCCGGACGGTCCGGACCGGCTGCGGTCCCGGCTGGCCGGGCTGTACGGCGGGGGGCTGCGGGTGGAGCGGGTCCCCGGTGACCACTGGTCGATGCTCGCCCCGCCCCACACGGGCGCCCTCGCGGCCGGGCTCCTCGCCGTGCTCGACGAGAAACGGAGTGACCATGGCTGACGCGATCACCGAGGACGCGGCGCAGGCCCGCCCGGAGGAGCCGAAACCGCTGCTGCGCAACGCCGACTTCCAGGCGCTGTGGACCAGTGAGGCGTTCGCCGCGCTGGCCAAGGAGACCGCCGAGGTCGCCTACCCGCTGCTGATCCTCGCCACGGGCGGCTCCGCGTTCTACGCCGGCGCCGTCGGCTCCGCCCAGCTCGTCACCGCCAGCCTGATGTCGATCCCCGGCGGCACCCTCGCCGACCGGGTCGACCGCCGGCTGCTGCTGATCGTGTGCAACATGGTGCGCGTCGTCCTGCTCGGACTGCTGGCGCTCCTCGTCTCCACCGGGCACACCCACCCCCTCGTCATCCTCGCCGTGGCCGTCGGCTCGGCGGCCTGTCTCGGCGTCTCCAACCCGACCGGACTCGCCGTCATCAAGCAGCTGGTGCCGCCCTCGCAGCTGACCCAGGCCACCGCGCAGAACCAGGTCCGGTACTTCGCTGCCACCATGGGCGGGCCCCCGGCCGGCGGGTCGCTGTTCGCCCTCGCGCGCGCCTTCCCGTTCCTCACGGCCGCGCTGTCGTTCCTGGTGTCGTCCGCGCTGCTGCTGTTCATCCGCAAGCCCCTGAAGGTGGAGAACCCCGGGCCCGGCGAGAAGCGCCACGCCGCCGAGGGTTTCCGCTTCCTGGCCCGGCAGCCCGTCCTGCGGCTGCTGATCGTCTGGATCATGGGCTCGAACATGGCGTTCACCCACACCGGGGTCTTCCTCGCGCTGATCGCCACCGCCGAGAGCCGCGGCGCCTCCGCCACCTTCACCGGTCTGCTGCTGTCCATCGCCGGCATCGGCGGGGTGGTCGGCTCGCTCCTGGCGAGCCCGATCATCAGACGGGTGCCGCCGCCGGTGCTGTTCCTGACCGCCGCCTGGATCGGCCCGGTCGCCGCCGTCCTGCTCGCCAACGTCTCCGGGCTCGTCCCGCTCGGCGTCATCGTCGCCTGCGTCTTCCTGCGCGGGCCCATCACCAGCGCCCTGTTCCTCGCCTACCTCGCGGCGATGGCTCCCGACCGGACCCAGGGCCGGGTGCTCGGCGCCGTGATGTTCATGTCGATGGTGGCCGCGCCGCTCGGTGTGTTCGGCGTCGGCGCCCTCTTCGACCTGGCCGGACCCACCGCGGTCTTCACGGCCATGGGCGTCGTCTCGGGCCTGGCCGCCCTGCCCACGCTCAGCCCCCGCATCCGCAAGCTCGCCCCGCCGGAGGAGTACGCCGTCACCGACACGGCGCAGACGTCCGGCGCCCCGACCAGCAAGGAGACGTGATGCCCGCCGAAGCCGCCCGGCAGCCCGCCGTACCTGCCGACGCCGTCCGGCAGCCCGCCGTATCCGCGGAGGCCGCTCGGCAGCCCGCCGTGTCCGGCGTACCCGCAGAAGCCGTCCGGCAGCCCGCCGTGCCCGTGGAAGCCGTCCGGCAGCCCGCCGTGCCCGCGGAGGCCGTCCGGCAGCCCGCCGTGCCCGCCGACGCCGTCCGGCAGCCTGGCGTATCCGCGGATGCCGCTCGGCAACCCGCCGTACCCGCCGACGCCGAGCCCGGCATACCCGCCGAAGCCGCCCGGCAGCCCGCCGTATCCGGCGTACCCGCCGAAGTCCCGGTGAACGGTCCGCAGGAGCCGGGCGCCGCCTCGGCTCCCACGCCCCCCGTCCCGGCCCCCGCCCTCGCCGCGCTCGTGGGTGTCGCGGCCGGCGGTGAGCGCCTCCCACCGGAGTTCTTCACCCGCCCCGACCCGGCGCCCGGTGCCACCCACGCCGCCAACACCCGCCTGCGCGCCACCGGTTGCCCGGTCCACGCCATCGACTACCCGCCCGGCGGCGACGCCTACGTGGTCTCCGCGTACGACACCGCGCTCCGGGCCTTCGGCGACCCGAGACTGTCCAAGTCCGTGGACAACGCGCCCGGCTGGTTCCGCGACCTCCTCAAGGACAGCAGCCCGGTCCTCATCCGCAACATGATCACCGCGGACGCGCCCGAGCACACCCGGCTGCGCCGGCTGGTCAGCCGTGCCTTCGTGCCGCGCCGGATGGCCCTGCTGCGGCCCCGCATCCAGGAGATCACCGACGAACTCATCGACGCGCTGCCCCCGTCGGGCGAGATCGACCTGATGGAGTTCGCGTTCACCCTGCCCATGCGGGTCATCTGCGAATTCCTCGGCGTCCCCATCGAGGACCGGCCCGACCTGCACGCCTGGGGCCACTGGCTGAGCGGCGCCCCCTTCGCGGACGAGGAGTCGAACCGGCAGCTGAAGATCGCCAGCGACAGCATCGAGCAGTACCTGATCGGGCTGCTCGACCGGCGTCGCGCCGAGGGACTCGGCGAGGACCTGGTCTCCATCCTGCTGCGGGCCGCCGACGAGGAGGACGTCTTCACCAACGACGAACTCGTCTCCACCCTCGTCCTGCTGATCATCGCCGGCCACAAGACCACCGCCAACCTCATCGGCAACGGCTTCCAGGCCCTGTTCCGCTTCCCCGACCAGCTCGCGCTCCTGCGCGACCGGCCCGAGCTGGTGGAGTCGGCGGTCGAGGAGTTCCTGCGCTTCGAACCGCCCGTCTACCGCGGCACCCTGCGCGTGGCCACCGAGGACATGGAACTCGACGGCTGCCCGATCCCCCGCGAGGGCTTCGTCCACATCCTCATGGACTCCGCCAACCGCGACCCCGAGGCCTTCGAGAACCCCGACCGCCTCGACATCACCCGCGCCAACAACCGGCACTTCGCCTTCGGACACGGCGCCCACTTCTGCGTCGGCGCCCCCCTCTCCCGCGTCGAGGGCTCCGTCGCCTTCCCGACCCTGCTGCGCCGCCTGTCCGGCCTCGAACTCGCCGTCCCGCACCACGAGCTGGAGTGGGTCTTCGACAACTCCACCAGCCGGGGCCTGAAAAGACTGCCGGTGCGCTACACGGCCCGACGGGCCGCCGCCCCGGAAGGAGCGGGCCGATGACCGCGCGCACGACCCTGGTCTGCCTGCCCTTCGCGGGGGCCGGGGCCTCCTTCTTCCGCCCCTGGCAGCGGGTCGCGGGCGACAGCCTGACGATCCTGCCGCTCCAACTGCCCGGCCGGGAACGCCGTATCGACGAGGAACCGCACACCGAGGCCCGCACGGCGGTCGAGGGCCTGTACGGCGACCTGCGCGCCGCCCTCGACGCCGACCCCGCGCTGCCCCGCCGCATCGCCCTGTTCGGGCACAGCCTGGGCGCCGTCCTCGCCTACGAACTGGCCCACCGTCTCGCCGCCGACCCCGGGGACGCCACCCTCGTCCGCCTCTTCGCCAGCGGCTCCCCGCACCCCGCCGAACAGCGCACCCGCCGCGCCACCGGCCTGCCCGACGACGCCTTCCTCGCCCGGGTCCACGAGTTCGCCGGGTACAGCCACGAGGCCCTCGACGACCCGGAGATGCGCGAGCTGATCCTGCCGACGCTCCGCGCCGACGTGCAGATGCACGAGAACTACGCGCCGTCCACCGACCTGCCGCTGGCCGCCCCGCTCACCGTGCTCCGCGGCAGCCACGACGAACTCGTCAGCGGTGAGGAGGCGGCGGCCTGGGAGAAGGTCGCGGGCGCCGGCTTCCGGTCCGTGGAGCTGTCCGGCGGCCACATGTACCTGACCGCGTCGGCGCCGGAGCTGCTGGCCGTCGTCGCCGCCGACCTGCACTGAGCCGAGGGAGCGGGCCATGCGTCTGACAGGGAAGACCGTCGTCGTCACCGGGGCGGCCCGCGGGCTCGGGCGGGCCACCGCGGTGGCGTGCGCGGCCGAGGGCGCCGACCTGGCGCTCCTCGACATCTGCGGCGACCTGCCCGGGGTGCCGTATCCGCTGGGCACCGAGGGGCAGCTGGAGCACACCGCGGCCCTGTGCCGGGAGGCCGGCTCGGCCGTGCTGACCGCCCGCTGCGACGTCCGCGACCTCCGGTCCGTCGAGGAGGCGGTGGCGCTCGCCGGGGACCGGTTCGGCGCCCTCGACGGGGTCGTCAACAACGCGGGCATCGCGGCGCCCTCCGGCCGCCCCGCGCACGAGATCGGCGAGGAGGAGTGGGCGCTGATGATCGACGTCGACCTCTCCGGTGCCTGGCGGATGATCCGTACCGTCGGCAAGGCCATGTGCGCCCGCCGCTCGGGCAGCATCGTCAACGTCGCCTCCACGGCGGGCCTGGTCGGCTACCGGCACTTCGCCGGGTACGTCGCCGCCAAGCACGGACTGATCGGGCTCACCAGGGCGGCGGCCCTCGACTACGCCCCCCGCAAGGTCCGGGTCAACGCCGTCTGCCCCGGCTCGGTCCGCGACGACCCGGCCGCCGAGGGGCGGATGCTCGCCGAGATCGCCCGCGCCCTCGACGTACCGGTGGGCGAGCACGAGGAGGAGTTCGTCGCCGCCCAGCCGATGAACGCGCTCATCGAACCGGAGGACGTGGCGGCGGCCGTCGTCCACCTCCTCTCCGACGACGCACGGCAGGTCACCGGGACGACCCTGACGGTCGACGGCGGGTTCTCCGCGCGCTGAACGCCACGGGCAGCAACAGGATCAGGATCAGGATCAGGGGAGGTCACCCGTGCCGGGTGCACAGTGCCATGCCGTCCGTGTCCCGGTGACCGGGACGGACGTACGACGACTGCGGGACCGGCTGGCCGCGGCGGGCCCCTGGCGGCTGTGGACGGACGACGTCCCGGCCGCCCCGGGCGAGCCGCTCGCCGTCCGCCGCCGTGAGGCCGAACTGCGCCGCCCGGTCGAGCGGGACGTGCGCTGCGTCCTGCTGCGGTACGGCGACGGCACGGCGGACCTGGTCCTCGTCGCCCACCGCGACCGCCTGGACGGGGCCGGGCTGCGCCGGCTGACGGAGGTGCTGACGGGGGAGCGCCCGCCCACCCCGTGCCCCGGACCCGACGCCGGGCGCGCCCCGTTCCCGGCCGCGGCCGGCGCCCCCGACTGGGGTGGGGGCGACCCGTCCGCCACGACCTGCGGCACCTACGCCCTGGACCTGCCCTTCCCGCACACCGCACCGGCTCTGCCCGCCCTGGCGCTGACCCTCGCCCGCTACGACGGCCACGGCGGGACCGGCTCGGCGACGGTCGCCACCGACCGGACCGGGCCCCTGCGGTACGAGCTGCCCGACTCGGCCACCCTGGGCGAGCTGGCCCGGACGGAACCGCGGCGGGTGACCGGGGCGGTGCTCGCGGGGCTCCTCGACGACGGCGACGCGGTCCCCGCCGGCCATCTCCCCTGCCTCGCCCCGCCCTTCCCCCTCACCTTCGCCTTCTCGCCCCTCCCCTCCGGCGGCACCCGTCTCACCTGCCACTACCGGCACAGCCATGTCTCGACGGCGGTCGCCGAGGGCTTCACCCGGCACTACGCCACGGTCTGCCGGCAGGCAGCCCTCGCCCCGGAGACGACGGTCGGGGACGTGGAGCTGCTGGACGCCGAGGAGCGCTCCCGGGTGGCCCGGCTCGGCCGGCCCGCCGCGACGCCGCGCTCCGCGCCGGACACGCTGCCCGCGGCGTTCGCGCGGATCGCCGCCGCCTCCCCCGACGCCGTCGCCCTCTGCGACGGCACCACCGACCTCACCTACCGTGAACTGGACGAACGGTCCGCCCGCGTCGCCGCCGGGCTGCTGGCCCACGGCGTCCGCCCCGGCGACCGGGTCGGGGTCTGCCTGGAGCGCACCGCGGAACTCGTGGTCACCCTGCTCGGCGTGGTCCGGGCGGGTGCGGCGTACGTGCCGACCGACCCCGCCTACCCGGCCGAGCGGCTCGCCCACACCGTCGGGGACGCCGGGCTGCACCTCGTGGTGACCCGCCTCGCCGCGTTCCCGCGCGCGGACGGGGTCGTCCTCGTGACGCCCGCGGACCTGGCCGAGGCCACCCCGGCCCCCCTCCCCGAAACCGCCCCGGACGACCCCGCGTACGTCATCTACACCTCCGGCTCCACGGGCCGCCCCAAGGGCGTGCTGGTGCCGCACCGCAACGTGACCGCCCTGATCGACGCCACCCGGGACACCTACCGGCTCGGCCCCGACGACACCTGGACCCTCTTCCACTCCGCCGCCTTCGACTTCTCGGTGTGGGAGATCTGGGGCTGCCTGCTGACCGGCGGGCGGCTGGTCGTGGTGCCGTACTTCGTCAGCCGCGAGCCCGAGGACTTCCGCGACCTCCTCCTGGAGCGAGGGGTCACGGTGCTCAGCCAGACCCCGTCCGCCTTCTCCCAGCTGCTGCGGACCGACCACGCCGCGCTGCCGGTCCGGCTGGTGGTGTTCGGCGGCGAACCCCTGGACAGCCGCATGCTGCTGCCCTGGTTCGACCGGCACCCCGAAACCGCCTGCCGCACGGTCAACATGTTCGGCATCACCGAGACCACCGTGCACGTCACGGCCCAGACCGTCACCCGCGCGCTCGCCCTCGCCGGCTCCCGCTGCGTCGGCCCCGCCCTGCCCGGCTGGCACCTGTACGTCACCGACGGGCGCGGCCGGCTCGTGCCGCCGGGCGTCACCGGCGAGATCCTGGTCGGCGGCGCGGGCGTCGCCACCGGCTACCTCGACCGGCCCGCGCTGACCGACGAACGCTTCCTGCCGGACCCGTACGCCGAAGAGCCCTCCGCCCGGCTGTACCGCAGCGGCGACCTCGGCCGGCTCCGCCCCGACGGGCGGCTCGAACACCTCGGCCGGATCGACAGCCAGGTCAAGATCCGGGGCTTCCGCATCGAGCTCGACGAGATCCGCTCGGTGCTCCTGGAGGACCCCGCCGTCACCGCCGCGGCCGTCGTGGTGCGCCGCGAGGACCCCGCCGACCCGGCCACGGCCCGTCTGGACGCCTACGTCGTACCCGCCGAGGGTCCCCCGGCCGCCGACCCGCAGGGCATCCGCAGGCGGGCCGCCGGAATCCTTCCCGAGCACATGGTCCCGGCGACCGTCACCCCCCTCGACGCCCTGCCCCTCACCGCCAACGGCAAGCTGGACGCGGACCGGCTCCCGGCCCCGCTGCGCTCCCCGGCCACCGCGGCGACCGCCCCGCGGACCTCCGACCCGGTACGTGACACTGGTCTCGCCGAGGCCCTGCAGGAGATCTGGGCATCCGTCCTCGGCACCCCCGTCGGTCTCGACGACGATTTCTTCGAACTCGGCGGAAACTCCCTGTTCGCCGTCCGTGTCAGCGCCGCCCTGCGCGCCCGCGGACTCACCGCCGTACCGCTGCGCGACCTCTACCGCACGCCCACCATCCGGGCCCTCACCGGCTGACGCCCCGGCCCCGCCGCGCGACGAGCGGGCCGCCCCGAACCCCAATCGCGTTAACATGACGAGAAATCGTCCGGTACCCCGCGCGGACTGGAACGGGAAGGCCGCCCTCGCGTGAGTGCATTTCAACAACCAGACCCCAGGGACCGCCCCGCGCGGCTCACCGTCGGTGTCGTCGGCGCCGGCCGCGTGGGGCCTGCCCTGGCCGCGTCCCTCCAGCTCGCCGGACACCGCCCGGTGGCCGTCTCCGGAGTCTCCGACGCCTCCCGGCGGCGGGCCGCGCTGCTGCTGCCCGACGTGCCGCTGCTGCCGCCCGCCGAGGTCCTCCGCCACGCCGACCTGGTGCTGCTCACCGTCCCCGACGACACCCTGCCCGGCCTGGTGCAGGGCCTCGCCGAGACCGGCGCCGTACGGCCCGGACAGCTCCTGGTGCACACCTCCGGCCGCTACGGCGCGCAGGTCCTCGAACCCGCCCTGCGCGCGGGCGCGCTGCCCCTGGCCCTGCACCCCGCGATGACGTTCACCGGCACGCCCGTCGACGTCCAGCGCCTCGCCGGCTGCTCCTTCGGCGTGACCGCCCCCGACGAGCTGCGGCTGGCCGCCGAGGCCCTCGTCATCGAGATGGGCGGCGAACCCGAGTGGATCGCCGAGGAGAACCGCCCGCTCTACCACGCGGCCCTCGCCCTCGGCGCCAACCATCTGGTCACCCTCGTCGCCCAGTCCATGGAGCTGCTGCGGGCGGCGGGCGTCGCGGCCCCCGACCGGATGCTGGGCCCCCTCCTCGGCGCCGCCCTCGACAACGCGCTGCGCTCCGGCGACGCCGCGCTGACCGGCCCCGTCGCCCGCGGTGACGCCGGCACGGTCGCCGCGCACGTCGCCGAGCTGCGCCGGCACGCCCCGCAGACCGTCGCCGGGTACCTGGCGATGGCCCGGGCGACCGCCGACCGCGCGCTCGCCCACGGACTGCTCAAGCCGGAACTGGCCGAGGACCTCCTCGGCGTCCTCGCGGGCCGGGCCGACGGCGCCCCGGGCACCGCCGGCCCCGAAGGAGACGCCGGATGACCACCCCCACCCTCCTGCGCACCGCCGCCGAACTGCACGCACGCGCGCGGGGCGGCCGCCGGGCCGTCGTGATGACGATGGGCGCCCTGCACGAGGGCCACGCCACGCTGATCCGCACCGCCCGCGACCTCGCCGGGCCGGACGGCGAGGTCGTCGTCACCGTCTTCGTCAACCCGCTCCAGTTCGGCCGGGGCGAGGACCTCGACCGCTATCCGCGCACCCTCGACGCCGACCTCAAGATCGCCGGCGAGGCGGGCGCGGACGCCGTGTTCGCCCCGGCCGTGGACGAGGTCTACCCCGGCGGCGAACCCCAGGTCCGGATCAGCGCGGGCCCGATGGGGGAGCGGCTGGAGGGCGCCTCGCGCCCCGGCCACTTCGACGGCGTGCTCACCGTCGTCGCCAAGCTGCTCCACCTCACCCGGCCCGACGTGGCGCTGTACGGCCAGAAGGACGCCCAGCAGCTCGCCCTGATCCGCCGGATGGTCCGGGACCTGAACTTCGGCGTCGAGATCGTCGGCGTCCCCACCGTCCGCGAGGACGACGGGCTCGCCCTGTCCAGCCGCAACCGCTACCTCTCCGCGCCGCAGCGGCGCACCGCCCTCGCGCTGTCGGCGGCCCTGTTCGCCGGCCGCGACCGGCACGCCGCCCAGGAGGCGCTGCGGGCACGCGCGCGTGAGGTGCCCGCCACGCACGCGCGTGCCGAGGCGCTCAGCGCCCTCGGGGAGTCCCGCGCGGCGGCCGACGCCCACGCCGTCGCCCAGGCCGCCCCGGGCGGTCCGGCCGCCGTCCGCGCGGCCGCCCGGCTGGTCCTCGACGAGGCCGCACACCTGGACCCGCCGCTGGAACTCGACTACCTCGCCCTCGTCGACCCGTCCGACTTCACGGAGATCGGCGACGGCGAGGACGGTTTCACCGGCGAGGCCGTGCTCGCCGTCGCCGCCCGGGTCGGGACGACCCGGCTGATCGACAACCTCCCCCTCACCTTCGGATCCTTCGGAGCCGCCTCGTGACCAGCACAGGCATACGACTGCACGCGCCCGCCCCGGGCTGGTCGATCTCCGCCGACGTGGTGGTCGTCGGCTCCGGCGTGGCGGGGCTCACCGCGGCCCTGCGCTGCGAGGCCGCCGGCCTGAACACCGTCGTCGTCACCAAGGCCCGGCTCGACGACGGCTCCACCCGCTGGGCGCAGGGCGGCATCGCCGCGGCCCTCGGCGAGGGCGACACCCCCGAGCAGCACCTGGACGACACCCTGGTGGCGGGCGCGGGCCTGTGCGACGAGGAAGCCGTCCGCATCCTCGTCACCGAGGGCCCGGACGCCGTACGGCGGCTGATCGAGACCGGCGCGCACTTCGACGAGTCCGCCGAGGGCGACCTGGAACTCACCCGCGAGGGCGGCCACCACCGGCGCCGGATCGCCCACGCGGGCGGCGACGCCACCGGCGCCGAGATCTCCCGCGCGCTCGTCGAGGCCGCCCGCGCGCGGGGCGTACGGACCATCGAGAACGCCCTCGTCCTGGACCTGCTCACGGACGCCGACGGCCGCACGGCGGGCGTCAGCCTGCACGTGATGGGCGAGGGCCAGCACGACGGCGTGGGCGCCGTGCACGCCCCGGCGGTCGTGCTCGCCACGGGCGGCATGGGCCAGGTCTTCTCCGCGACCACCAACCCGTCCGTGTCGACGGGCGACGGCGTGGCGCTCGCGCTGCGGGCCGGTGCGGAGGTCAGCGACCTGGAGTTCGTGCAGTTCCACCCGACCGTGCTGTTCCTCGGCCCGGACGCGGAGGGCCAGCAGCCGCTGGTCTCCGAGGCCGTGCGCGGCGAGGGCGCCCACCTGGTGGACGCGGACGGCGTGCGCTTCATGCTCGGGCAGCACGAACTCGCCGAGCTGGCGCCCCGGGACATCGTCGCCAAGGGCATCATGCGCCGGATGCAGGAGCAGGACGCCGAGCAGATGTTCCTCGACGCCCGCCACTTCGGCGCCGAGATGTGGGAGCACCGCTTCCCCACGATCCTCGCCGCCTGCCGCGCCCACGGCATCGACCCCGTCCACGACCCCATCCCGATCGCCCCGGCGGCCCACTACGCCTCCGGCGGGGTACGCACCGACTCGCGCGGCCGCACGACCGTCCCGGGCCTGTACGCGTGCGGCGAGGTCGCCTGCACCGGGGTGCACGGCGCGAACCGGCTCGCCTCCAACTCCCTCCTGGAGGGCCTGGTCTACGCCGAGCGGATCGCCGCCGACATCGCCGACACCCACGCCGGCCACGCGCTGCCCGCGCGCGTGCCCGCCCCCGTGGAGCACCCGCTCCGGCCCGCGCACCCGCTGCTCGGCGCCGAGGCCCGGTTCGCGATCCAGCGGATCATGACCGAGGGCGCCGGGGTGCTGCGCTCCGCCGAGTCCCTGGCCAAGGCCGCCGACCAGCTCCAGCGCCTGCACGCCGAGGCCCGGGACGCGCTGGACGAGAACGGCAAGACCGCCGAGCCCGGCGTGGACACCTGGGAGGCCACCAACCTCCTGTGCGTGGCCCGCGTCCTGGTCGCCGCCGCCGCGCTGCGCGAGGAGACGCGCGGCTGCCACTGGCGCGAGGACCACGCCGACCGCGACGACGCGGCATGGTGCCGGCACATCGTCGTACGGCTGAATCCGGACCGGTCCCTCGCCGTACACACCACCGATACCGCAGACTTCCCCCCGACCCGGCAGCACCAGCAGGAGCAGTGACACACGTGAGCACCGACGACCTCCCCCTCGCCCCGACCGGCGGCTGCGGCGACGGCTGCGCCTGCGGCGCAGAGGGCGACCTCGGCGACGAGGAATACCTCGAGTGCGGTCTCGACCCCGCGCTCGCCCAGCTCCTGGCCGAGGCCGGGCTCGACCCGGTCGAGGTCGAGGACATCGCCAACGTCGCCATCCAGGAGGACCTGGCGCACGGCGTGGACGTGACGACGGTCGCGACCATCGCCGAGGAGGCGGTGGCCACCGCCGACTTCACCGCGCGTGAGGCGGGCGTGGTCGCCGGCCTGCGGGTCGCCGAGGCGGTCGTCTCGGTGGTGTGCACCGACGAGTTCGAGGTCGAGCGGCACGTGGAGGACGGCGACCGGGTGGAGGCGGGCCAGAAGCTGCTGTCGGTGACGACCCGCACACGCGACCTGCTGACCGCCGAGCGCAGCGCCCTGAACCTGCTGTGCCGGCTGTCGGGGATCGCGACGGCCACGCGCGCGTGGGCGGACACCCTTCAGGGCACGAAGGCACGCGTGCGGGACACCCGCAAGACCACGCCGGGCCTGCGCTCCCTGGAGAAGTTCGCGGTCCGCGCGGGCGGTGGCGTCAACCACCGCATGTCGCTGTCGGACGCGGCCCTCGTCAAGGACAACCACGTCGTCGCGGCGGGCGGCGTCGCCCAGGCCTTCACGGCCGTGCGGGAGGCCTTCCCCGACGTGCCGATCGAGGTGGAGGTCGACACCCTGCACCAGCTCCGCGAGGTCGTGGACGCGGGCGCCGACCTGATCCTGCTGGACAACTTCACCCCCGGCGAGTGCGCCGAGGCGGTGGGCATCGTCGGCGGACGGGCCCTGCTGGAGGCCTCGGGCCGGCTGACCCTGGAGAACGCCAAGGCCTACGCCGACACCGGCGTCGACTTCCTGGCCGTCGGCGCCCTCACCCACTCCTCGCCGATCCTGGACATCGGCCTGGATCTGCGGGACGCGGAGTAGGGAGCGGGTACCGGTCATGCTGCTGACGATCGACGTGGGGAACACCCAGACGGTGCTCGGCCTGTTCGACGGTGAGGAGATCGTCGAGCACTGGCGGATCTCGACCGACCCCCGCCGTACGGCCGACGAGCTCGCGGTCCTCCTACAGGGCCTGATGGGCATGCACCCGCTGCTGGGCGTGGAGCTGGGCGACGGCATCGACGGCATCGCGATCTGCGCGACCGTCCCCTCGGTGCTGCACGAACTGCGCGAGGTGACCCGCCGGTACTACGGCGACGTCCCCGCGATCCTCGTCGAACCGGGAGTCAAGACCGGGGTGCCGATCCTCTTCGACAACCCCAAGGAGGTCGGCGCCGACCGCATCATCAACGCGGTCGCCGCGAACGAGCTCTACGGCGGCCCGGCGATCGTCGTCGACTTCGGCACGGCGACGACGTTCGACGCGGTCAGCGCGCGCGGCGAGTATGTGGGCGGGGTGATCGCCCCGGGCATCGAGATCTCCGTGGAGGCCCTCGGCGTCAAGGCGGCCCAGCTCCGCAAGATCGAGGTGGCCCGGCCGCGCAGCGTGATCGGCAAGAACACGGTCGAGGCGATGCAGTCCGGCATCGTCTACGGCTTCGCGGGCCAGGTCGACGGTGTGGTCACCCGGATGGCCCGGGAGCTGGCGGAGGACCCCGACGACGTCACCGTGATCGCGACGGGCGGCCTCGCGCCCATGGTCCTCGGCGAGTCGTCGGTGATCGACGAGCACGAGCCGTGGCTGACGCTGATCGGGCTGCGGCTGGTGTACGAGCGGAACGTCTCCCGCATGTGAGGGGCCGGGGGGCGGATTCGCGCGCGCCACACCTGCCCCCTATGTCGAATTTGTCCGATTAGCGCGTATCGTCGGCACATGCCCACGCCATACGGATCCCGCGGCGGCATGGCGTTCGGCGCGGAGGAGCTGCGCGTGCTCCGCCGCGCCCTCGCCCTCGCCCTCCACCCCGGCCCCGCCAGCGACGAGGACGTCCAGGACTGCCATCGCCTAGCCGAGTCCCTCGACGAGGCCCTGTGCGAGGCCGCCCGGTTGCGGGCCTTCCTGGTGGCCGACCTCGGCCGGTACCGCGCCGCCCTGCCCGGCGCCGCCGCCGGCTACCTCCCGCTCCTGGAGGAGGTCCTGGCCACCGGGCACCGGCCCGGCCCCGAGGACCTCGCCGCGCTGCGCACCCTGCGGCACGATCCGGCCGCCGCCGCCCTCCTGGCCCGCTGCCAGGTGCTCGCCGAGCAGGACGTACGGGCCCGCCTGGCGCGCCGCACGCCCCGCCAGGCCTCTGTGGCCGCCCCCCTGGTCCCGGCGTCCCGTACGCGCCTCCTCGCCCTTCCGGGAGGCCGCTCCGCCGAGGCCGACGGCGCCCCGGCGACCGGCTCCGACGACGCACCGCGCGAGGAGCCCCGCAAGAAGCCCGCCGAGCGGCCCGCCGCACCGGCTCCCGGCCCGGCTCCCGGCCCCGTGAAGCGGCCCGCCCCCGAACCGGGCCGCCGCCCCGTCCCCACCCCGGGCGAGGTCTTCCCGCGCCGCAGACCCACCCCCGCGCCGCCGCCCGCCGAACCGGAGCAGCGGACCCTGGCCGTCGGCTGAGACGCGCCGGTCCGACCCCGGCCCGGCGTCCCGTCCGCCCGTGGCTACCCTGGAGCCATGGACTATGTCTCCGCGCTGGTGCCCCCCGTCGTCATGGCCGTGTTCTTCATCGGTGTGATCAGGGTGATCGTGAAGAGCCAGGGAGGCGCCAACAAGGCCAAGGAGGACGCGGCCGTCGACGCCGCCCTCGCGCGCACGCAGGGCGCCGGCCAGGCCCCCGCGGCCACCGACGCCTGACCCCCGGCCCCCCTGGGCGTACGGCTCCTCCCGGAGCCGTACGCCCTTTTTGCTCCTGTTCGACAGCGTAAGCGCACGTTCGGCACGCGATTGCCGAGATCTCCCACTATTGTGCTGAGGGTGCCTCGCCCCTTGGGAGAACTCGAAGACGCGGTCATGACGCGGGTGTGGAAGTGGAACCGCCCGGTGACCGTTCGGGAAGTCCTGGAAGACCTTCAGCGTGAACGGTCCATCGCCTACACCACGGTGATGACCGTTTTGGACAATCTCCATCAGAAGGGCTGGGTGCGCCGCGAGGCCGAAGGCCGGGCCTATCGATATGAGGCGGTCTCCACCCGCGCCGCCTACGCCGCCGCCCTCATGAACGACGCCTGGGCGCAGAGCGACAACCCCGCCGCCGCCCTCGTCGCCTTCTTCGGGATGATGAGCGACGAACAGCGACAGGCGCTGCGCGACGCCGTACGCATCGTCCAAGGTCCCGAAACATCCGAAGCCGCATCCGCCGGCACCGCCGGGGAGAACCCCGCCTCGGCATCCGGGGGCGGCGGGCGATAGCGTCCGCACATGTCCGCAGAGAGCCCCGTCGGCGAGAACCCCGAGAACCCCGAGAACCTCGAAGTCAGCGCTAAAGCCATCACCGTCCGGCGGGCCCGTACCGCCGATGTCCCCGCCGTGCGCCGACTCCTCGACGCGTACGTCCGCGGCGGCATCCTCCTCGACAAAGCGACCGTGACCCTTTACGAGGACATCCAGGAGTTCTGGGTCGCCGAACGCGACGACAACGCCGAGGTCGTCGGCTGCGGCGCGCTGCACGTGATGTGGGAAGACCTCGCTGAAGTGCGCACTCTCGCCGTGAAGCCCGGCCTGAAGGGCTCCGGTGTGGGCCACCGGTTGTTGGAGAAGTTGCTGCACACCGCGCGCTGGCTCGGCGTTCGTCGCGTTTTCTGCCTGACCTTCGAAGTGGACTTCTTCGGCAAGCACGGCTTCGTGGAGATCGGCGAGACGCCGGTGGACACCGATGTCTACGCGGAGCTGATGCGTTCCTATGACGAGGGCGTAGCGGAGTTCCTCGGACTCGAACGAGTGAAACCGAACACCTTGGGCAACAGCCGGATGCTTCTGCATCTGTGATCGTGGCCCCCATTCCGGCGGACCGGCCTTGACCGGTGCCCTATGTCCGAAACGCGCACGTTTCCGGGCGAGGGGCGGGCTGTCGGCCTCTCCCAGGGGTTTGTGTTTTTCCGGCAAAAGCGGTTTGCTTTCCGACGTACTGCAGTACTGCATATAACAGGGCGCGGCTAAACGGCGGACGCCGCGGACCCCCGTCCCTCACGTTATCGATGAAAGGAAATCCGGTGGCACAGAAGGTTCAGGTCCTTCTTGTCGACGACCTCGACGGCGGCGAGGCTGACGAGACCGTGACGTTCGCGCTGGACGGCAAGACCTACGAGATCGACCTCACGACCGCCAATGCGGACAAGCTGCGCGGGCTTCTCGAGGCCTATGTGAAGGGTGGCCGTCGTACCGGAGGCCGTGCCTCGGGCGGGCGTGGAAAGGCGCGTGCCGCTTCCGGCAGCAGCCAGGACACCGCTCAGATCCGCGCGTGGGCGAAGGAGAACGGTTTCGAGGTCAACGACCGTGGCCGTGTTCCCGCGACCATTCGCGAGGCTTACGAGAAGGCCAACGGCTGAGCGGCGAGCCGTCGCAGCCGGACACGGTGACAGTGCGCTGCCAACGTGTCCACCAACCGCACGAGATCGGGGGCGTCCTTCGCGCCCCCCGACGCCGACACCGTCGGCAGCGAGGCCTCGACCTCGCACCCCGCCACGGGGGGCCGCAGCCACACGGCGGCCCCCTGCACCGGCGCCGGGCGGGTGCGGCCCGGGGCGACGAGCCCCGGCGGCACCGGCGCCCGCATGACCGAGCCCTCGCCGAGCGCCGACAGATCCAGCGGCAACGCGCCCCACTCCAGCCACTGGAGGATCCCCGGCAGCTCCTCGGCGCTCCCGGCGGCCACCAGGAGCCGCATCCGGCAGCCCCGGCCGGGCTTGCCGTCCCGGCCGGGCCCGTCGTCCCTGCCGAGTCCGTCGTCTCTGCCGAGTCCGTGGTCCCTGCCGCCCGGCCTCCCGCGTGTGCCTGTCCCGCCTGTGCCTGTCCCGCTTGTACCTGTCCCGGTTGTGCCGGTCTCGTGGTGCAGGGCCACCGGGAAGCCCGGTGGCCGGCGCCCGAGCGCCGCGAGGCCCGCCTCCGCGGGGACCTCCAGGACGTCGAAGCGGTCGCCCACGGAAAGTCGTACCGGCTCCCCGGGCACCGTCGCCCACCCCAGTTCGTTCTCGTACCAGCCGCGGACCGGCCCGTCGGGGCGGCGGGGAAGGGGGACGGAGCGGACCATGCCGAGTAGAACCGTCCCAAGAGCCCCGGAGTTACGCTGGGTGCCTTCATGGTCGCGCACAGTGGCGAACGGCGGTGCGCGCACGGGGCTCGGGAGGCGCAAGGTTGTTCGCCCGTAGCGGAGGGAAAGGGTGCGCCCGGCATGGACTGTCCGTCGCTGCGGGTAAGACTTCCCTAGTGGGAGGGGGCGACACGCAGGAAAGGGCGTCTCACGTTCGCCATCGGCGTACTGATGGTGAGGGTAACTGCCTGGCCTGCGGGAACATCGTCTCGCACCATCGGGTTGGAGCAGATGTCGGCGTTCGGGGTCAGGAGGCCATCGACGGTGTCGGCAGTTGGAATGAGCGGTCCCTGCTTGCGGGACTAAGCTGCGGTAGGACAGGGAGGGGAAGTTCCCCCCACTGCCTGACCGCTCTGAGGAGCGATTAACGATGTTCGAGAGGTTCACCGACCGCGCGCGGCGGGTTGTCGTCCTGGCTCAGGAAGAAGCCCGGATGCTCAACCACAACTACATCGGCACCGAGCACATCCTCCTGGGCCTGATCCACGAGGGTGAGGGTGTCGCCGCCAAGGCCCTTGAGAGCCTCGGGATTTCGCTCGAGGCGGTCCGCCAGCAGGTGGAGGAGATCATCGGCCAGGGCCAGCAGGCCCCGTCCGGGCACATCCCCTTCACCCCCCGTGCCAAGAAGGTCCTGGAGCTGTCGCTCCGCGAGGCCCTTCAGCTGGGCCACAACTACATCGGCACGGAGCACATCCTGCTCGGCCTGATCCGCGAGGGCGAGGGCGTCGCCGCCCAGGTCCTCGTCAAGCTGGGCGCTGATCTCAACCGGGTGCGGCAGCAGGTCATCCAGCTGCTCTCCGGCTACCAGGGCAAGGAGACCGCCACCGCCGGCGGGCCTGCCGAGGGCACCCCCTCGACGTCCCTGGTCCTCGACCAGTTCGGCCGGAACCTCACCCAGGCCGCTCGTGAGTCCAAGCTCGACCCGGTCATCGGGCGCGAGAAGGAGATCGAGCGGGTCATGCAGGTGCTGTCCCGCCGTACCAAGAACAACCCGGTCCTGATCGGTGAGCCCGGCGTCGGCAAGACCGCCGTCGTCGAGGGCCTCGCCCAGGCCATCGTCAAGGGCGAGGTGCCCGAGACCCTCAAGGACAAGCACCTCTACACCCTCGACCTCGGCGCGCTGGTCGCCGGCTCCCGCTACCGCGGTGACTTCGAGGAGCGCCTGAAGAAGGTGCTCAAGGAGATCCGCACCCGCGGCGACATCATCCTGTTCATCGACGAGCTGCACACGCTGGTCGGTGCGGGTGCCGCCGAGGGCGCCATCGACGCCGCTTCGATCCTGAAGCCGATGCTGGCCCGCGGTGAGCTCCAGACCATCGGTGCCACCACGCTCGACGAGTACCGCAAGCACCTGGAGAAGGACGCCGCCCTCGAGCGCCGCTTCCAGCCCATCCAGGTCGCCGAGCCGTCGCTGCCGCACACCATCGAGATCCTCAAGGGTCTCCGTGACCGGTACGAGGCCCACCACCGCGTCTCCATCACCGACGAGGCACTGGTCCAGGCCGCCACCCTGGCCGACCGGTACATCTCGGACCGCTTCCTGCCGGACAAGGCGATCGACCTGATCGACGAGGCCGGTTCCCGGATGCGTATCCGCCGGATGACCGCTCCGCCGGACCTGCGCGAGTTCGACGAGAAGATCGCCGGCGTGCGCCGCGACAAGGAGTCCGCGATCGACTCGCAGGACTTCGAGAAGGCCGCCTCCCTGCGCGACAAGGAGAAGCAGCTCCTCGCCGCCAAGGCGAAGCGTGAGAAGGAGTGGAAGGCCGGCGACATGGACGTCGTCGCCGAGGTCGACGGCGAGCTGATCGCCGAGGTCCTCGCCACGGCCACCGGCATCCCGGTCTTCAAGCTCACGGAGGAGGAGTCGTCCCGCCTGCTGCGCATGGAGGACGAGCTCCACAAGCGGGTCATCGGCCAGGTCGACGCCGTCAAGGCGCTGTCCAAGGCGATCCGCCGTACCCGCGCCGGCCTCAAGGACCCGAAGCGTCCGGGTGGTTCGTTCATCTTCGCCGGCCCGTCCGGTGTCGGTAAGACCGAGCTGTCCAAGGCGCTCGCCGAGTTCCTCTTCGGCGACGAGGACGCGCTGATCTCCCTCGACATGTCGGAGTTCAGCGAGAAGCACACGGTCTCGCGTCTCTTCGGCTCCCCGCCCGGATACGTGGGCTACGAAGAGGGCGGCCAGCTGACCGAGAAGGTCCGCCGCAAGCCGTTCTCCGTCGTCCTCTTCGACGAGGTCGAGAAGGCCCACCCGGACATCTTCAACTCGCTGCTGCAGATCCTGGAGGACGGTCGCCTGACCGACTCCCAGGGCCGGGTCGTGGACTTCAAGAACACGGTCATCATCATGACGACCAACCTCGGCACCCGGGACATCTCCAAGGGCTTCAACCTGGGCTTCGCGGCCTCGGGTGACACGAAGTCCAACTACGAGCGCATGAAGAACAAGGTCTCGGACGAGCTCAAGCAGCACTTCCGCCCCGAGTTCCTCAACCGCGTCGACGACGTGGTCGTCTTCCCGCAGCTGACGCAGGAGGACATCCTGCGGATCGTCGACCTGATGATCAGCAAGGTGGACGAGCGCCTGAAGGACCGGGACATGGGCATCGAGCTCTCCCAGTCCGCCAAGGAACTGCTGTCCAAGAAGGGCTACGACCCGGTGCTGGGCGCGCGTCCGCTGCGTCGCACGATCCAGCGCGAGATCGAGGACACGCTCTCCGAGAAGATCCTCTTCGGCGAGCTGCGTCCCGGTCACATCGTGGTCGTGGACACCGAGGGCGAGGGTGACACCAAGACCTTCACCTTCCGCGGCGAGGAGAAGTCGGCCCTGCCCGACGTCCCGCCGATCGAGCAGGCCGCCGGCGGCGCCGGCCCGAACCTGAGCAAGGACGCGTAGGCGTCCGCGCTCGGCTCGCACACAAAGGGGCTGCCCCGGGACTCGCGTCCCGGGGCAGCCCCTTTGTCGCGTGTGTCACTGTCACGTGTGGTGCGTGCCGTGCGTCAGGAGAGCTGTCCGTTGTAGTCCGGCAGCTTGTACGTCTTCTCGGCGTGGCCGCCCGAGAGGTCGGTGGCGCTGTTGCCGATGTTCGCGATGATCGTGTAGCCCTTCTTCTCGATGTCGACGCGCTGGGCGGTCTTGTAGGCGGCGACGTCCTTGAAGAGGTCGATCAGATTGCGGACGTAGAGCCCGGAGACCTTGTAGCCGACGTACTTGAGGTTGTAGTCGGTGAACGCGCCGATGATGTCCGGCCGGGCGGTGACGAAGAACAGCGCCACGCCGTGCTCCTGGGCGTACTTGGCGACGGCGAGGACCGGCTTGTTGGCCGGCGCCGGGTAGCTGAAGCCGAAGTCGCTCTCCAGCGTCGTGTTGTCGATGTCGAAGACGATCGCCTGCTTCTCGCCGGTCTGGGCGGCGGCGATGCGCTGCTTCAGATAGGGCAGGGCCTCGTTCATCACCGACTGGCAGTCGGCCTGCCAGGTGGCGTAGTCGACGTTCTCCGCGGCCGCGGAGGCGACGGTGGAGGTGCTGGTGGCCGTAGCCGCCTGGGCGCCCGCCGGGACGGCCATGGCGGTGACGGCTGCCGTCGCCGCGACCGTCATGGCTATGCGGCGCTTCCAGGTGGTGGTGGTCATGTGTGGGGTCCTCTCGCGTCCTGGCCTGCCTGTCGTGGGCATGCTGTGCTGTGGGGATGGCCTGCGGGGAACCAACGGGTTACCGGGGGAAACCTGCGGGTTACTGGACGGTAAGGCTCGGTGAGACCCCGCTCACAGACCCGTGCATCATTCGTGACCGGGGTCACAAGTCCCCCAAGGGGCAGGCGAGTAGCGTCGGTCACATCCCGAAGTCCCTTGCGGCGGGCGGTCGGTGACAAGCGGCACAGGTCATCGGCGGCCTACTAGCGCGGATAGTGGCAATGCAAAATCTGGCAAAAAGGACATAGCGCTCAGAACGCCTGAGGGTGGCCCGGCCTCCGGCATGGATCGGCGCCAAATGGGGCGTCTCGGCCCAACTGTCAAGAAGACGGGATTTCCGGGGTGAAGTACTAGCTTCCGTCGTACGTCACACATTTGGGGGTGCATCGCCCTCGGGGTTACCAAGGGATGGCCCACCCGGCAGGCGTTCTCGCGCCGGGTGGTCTTCCTGTCCCCGAACCCACGAGGTCCTCATGTTCCAGCGCGTCACGTCCCGTTCTTCCCGTACGTCCCTGCTCCGCACCCGCGTGGCCGTCGGGGCCGCCGCCCTGGGTGCCACGGTCGTGCTGGGGAGCGGGGTGGCGTCCGCCGCCGTGCCCGCCGCGAAGACGGCCGTCTCCGCCACCACCTGGGTCAAGCCGGTGGCGCACTACACCAAGTCCGCGACCTTCCACCAGGCCGGCGCCATGTGGCAGTCCACCCACAGCGGCCAGGACTTCGCCGTCCCGAGCGGCACCAAGGTCGTCGCCGCCCACGGCGGCACCGTGGTCAAGGCCGGCGGCAACGGCGCCGGTGACGGCCCGGCCTACGGCAACGCCATCGTCATCAAGCACGGCAACGGCACCTACTCGCAGTACGCGCACCTGTCGCACATCGACGTGAAGGCCGGCCAGATAGTGAAGACCGGTCAGCGCATCGCCCTGTCCGGCAACACCGGCAACTCCAGCGGTCCCCACCTGCACTTCGAGATCCGCAAGACCGCCAACTACGGCTCCGCGATCGACCCGGTCACCTTCCTGCGCGCCCACGGGCTGACCGTCTGACGGTGACAGGTGATCAGGCGCCCTGATGCGCCTGGGTCACGAGATCGACGGCGACCTCCAGGACGGCTGCGCGCTTGTCCTCCGGGTCGCCTTCGAGGTCCTGGAGGAAGAACATCCCGGCGTGCAGCGTGAAGATCGCACTCACGCAGCGGACCTGGTCGGTGAGCGGGGCGTCCGGGTCGATGATGATGTCCCGCAGCGCGCGCATCCGGTCCTTGAACGAGTCGCCGATCTGCAGCTCCCGTACCGTCGCCTGGTTCTCCTGCATGAAGCGGAAGAGCGGGGTCGCCTCGGCGAGGGCGCGGCTGTAGCGCCGGACGAGTTCCTGCTTGGTCTCCAGCGTGGGCGGCTGGCTCGCGCCCCACTCGATCAGGTCTTCGATCGGTTTCGTCAGATCCGTGAAGATGCTGACGATGATCTCTTCCTTGGTCTTGAAGTGGTAGTACAGGGCCGCCTTCGTGACCTCCAGCCGCTCCGCGATCTCGCGGAGGGAGGTCTTCTCGTACCCCTGTTCGGCGAAGAGCTCGAGCGCGACATCCTGGATGCGCTGGCGCGTGTTGCCGCGGCGCTGCTGCTTGGTCCCGTCCATGGTGCCGTCCATCCTCGTACTCCTCGCGCTCCCACGGAAACTTACTTGACGACCGGCTAGTGACAGGTCTACTTTCCTCAGTGTAGTGAACTAGCCGGGCGGCAAGTAAGTGGGCGGCCCGAAGCAGTGCCCAGGGGAGTGGAATCAATGGCGGACACCCAGACGATCGAGACCGAACCGGAGAAACAACCCAAGAGCGTGCGGGTCGTCCTGCTCGCCCTGATGATCACGATGATGCTGGCGATGCTGGACAACATGATCGTCGGCACCGCGATGCCGACGATCGTCGGCGAACTCGGAGGCCTGGAGCACCTCTCCTGGGTCGTGACCGCCTACACCCTCGCGACCGCCGCGGCCACCCCGATCTGGGGCAAGCTCGGCGACATGTACGGGCGCAAGGGCGCCTTCATGACCTCGATCGTGATCTTCCTGATCGGCTCCGCGCTCAGCGGCATGGCCCAGAACATGGGCCAGCTCATCGGCTTCCGCGCCGTGCAGGGCCTCGGCGCCGGCGGTCTGATGGTCGGCGTCATGGCGATCATCGGCGACCTGATCCCGCCCCGTGAGCGCGGCAAGTACCAGGGCATGATGGCCGGCGTCATGGCGCTCGCGATGATCGGCGGCCCGCTCGTCGGCGGCACCATCACCGACAACTGGGGCTGGCGCTGGTCCTTCTACATCAACCTGCCGCTCGGTGTGATCGCCCTCTCCGCGATCAGCGCCGTCCTGCACCTGCCGAAGAAGCGGGCCAAGGCCGGCATCGACTATCTCGGTGTCGTGCTGCTCACCGTGGGCATCACCTCGATCGTCCTCGTCACCACCTGGGGCGGCACGGAGTACGCCTGGACCTCCGCGCGGATCATGGAACTGATCGGGATCGGCGTCGCCTCCCTCATCGGGTTCGTGTTCTGGCAGACCAGGGCCGCCGAGCCGATCGTGCCGCTGCACATCTTCCGCAGCCGCAACTTCACCCTGATGTCCGTCATCGGCTTCATCACCGGCTTCGTGATGTTCGGCGCCACCCTGTTCCTGCCGCTCTACCAGCAGTCCGTACAGGGCGCCTCCGCCACCAACTCCGGGCTGCTGCTCCTGCCGATGCTCGGCGCGATGCTCGTCACCTCCATGGTCGCGGGCCGCATCACCACCAACACCGGCAAGTACAAGGTCTTCCCCGTCGTCGGCAGCGTCCTGATGGTCATCGGCCTCTACCTGCTGTCCACGATGGACACCGGCACCTCCCGCTTCACCTCCGGCGTCTTCATGGCCGTCGTCGGTCTGGGCATGGGCTGTCTGATGCAGATCACCATGCTGGTCGCGCAGAACAGCGTGGAGATGAAGGACATGGGCGTCGCCTCGTCCTCCACCACCCTGTTCCGTACGCTCGGCTCCTCCTTCGGTGTCGCGATCATGGGCGCGCTGTTCAACCACCGCGTCCAGGACGTCATGGCCGAGCGGGCCGGCGCCCTCGGCTCGAAGATCACCGAGCAGTCGGCGCAGCTGGACGCCGCCAGCCTGGCCAAGCTGCCGGCCGTGGCCCGCGAGGCCTACCAGCACGCGGTGTCCGCCGGTACCCACTCGGCCTTCCTGCTGGGCTCGGTCGTCGCGGTGGCCGCGCTGATCGCCGCCGTGTTCGTCAAGGAGGTCCCGCTCAAGGGGGCCGGGCCGCAGAAGGCGGACGAGGAGCCGACGACCGTGACTCCGCCGGTCGTCGAGGCCGTCTGACAGAGCATTCCCACGAAGGCCCCCGGGTGTCCGCCCCGGGGGCCTTCACCACATACCCCCCACCGCCGCGGCCTGCCGGCCTCCGGGCCGGATCCTCGCCGGTCTCCCCACTTGGATCCTTGCCGGTCTCCGGGCCGGATCCCTGCGGCCGGATCCCTGCGGCCTGCGGCCTGCGGCCGGATCCCTGCGGCCTGCGGCCTGCGGCCTGCGGCCTGCGGCCTGCTGGCTGGATCCTTGCCGGTCTCCCGGCCAGAACCTGACCCCGCCTGCTCGTGTCCGGTACCGGGCACCGTCGTGGCCCGCTAAGGCATCATCGGGTAGCTTCCCGTGCTCGTCGGTGCGTGCTCGGGGAGCCACAGGACCGCCACCGCGCCCTCGGCCGCTATGTGCTTCGGCGCCCCGGCCGGGCGGACGTTGCGGAAGGTGAGACGGGCGCCGAGGACCCGGGCCTGGCCCGCCGCGATGGTCAGGCCGAGGCCGTGGCCCTGCCCCGCCCGGTCGGCGCTGCCGGTGCGGAACCGGCTCGGGCCCTCGGCCAGCAGGTCCTCGGGGAACCCGGGGCCGTGGTCGCGGACGCGGATCACCCGGCCCTCGACGGTGACCTGGATCGGCGGCTTGCCGTGCCGGGCGGCATTGGCGAGGAGGTTGAACAGGACCCGCTCCAGACGGCGGGGGTCGGTCGTGACCATCGACTCATGCACGACCCGCACCTCGACCTCCGGGTCCTTGGCCGCCACCCGCCGCTCGACGAACTCGCCCAGCAGGAGGTCCTGCAACTCCGCCCGCTCCGAGGCGCTGTCCAGCCGGGCCACCTCCAGGACGTCCTCCACGAGCGTGCGCATGGCCTTCGCCCGGTCCAGGACCAGCTCGGTCGGCCGGCCCGGCGGCAGCAGCTCGGCCGCGGTCAGCAGACCGGTGACCGGGGTGCGCAGTTCGTGCGCGATGTCGGCGGTGACCCGCCGCTCGGCCTCCAGCCGCTGCTGGAGCGCGTCGGCCATGGCGTCCACCGCGTTCGCCAGATCGTCGGTCTCGTCCCGGACGACCCCGCCGATCGCGTCCCGCACCCGGACGTCGGACTCGCCCTTGGCGACCTGGTGGGCCGCTGCCGCCGCCTTGCGCAGCCGGCGCGAGAGCTGTCCGCCGATGAGCACCCCGAGCGCGCTGCCGCCGAACACGACCGCGATCGAACCGATCACCAGCGCCTGGTCGAGGTCCTTGAGGATGTCGGTGCTCCGGTCGGTGAAACCGGTGTGCAGGGACATCACCCGCCCGTCCTTCAGCGGCACCGCCGCCCAGATGTCCGGCGTGCCCCCCGGGCGGTCGGACACGTACGTCACCCGGCGGCCCTGCGCGGCCTTCTCCCGCACCTCCCACGGCAGCCGGGAGTCGTCGATCTTGATCTGGGGGAAGTTGGGCCGCCCGGTCATCTCGAAGTTGTGCTGGGCGATCCGGATGCGCTCGTCCGCGAGGTCGCGCGCGTTGTCCAGCATCGAGACCCGGGCCGCGTTGTGCACGACGAGGCTGAGTGCGATCGCCACCAGCGCGCCGACCAGCGCGATCGCCGCGCTCAGCTTCCACCGCAGACCGGTATGGATGCCCGCGCCCTGTGCGCGGTCCGGAACCAGGTGCCGGATCATCCCCCTCACACCCCCACCCGCTCAGGCCTTCAACTTGTAGCCGAAGCCACGGACCGTCTCGATGCGGTCCTGGCCGATCTTGGTCCGCAGCCGCTGCACATGGACGTCCACGACGCGGGTGTCCCCGCCCCAGCCGTAGTCCCAGACGCGCTCCAGGAGCTTGTCCCGCGACAGGACCGTGCCGGGGGCGGAGGAGAACTCCAGCAGCAGCCGCATCTCGGTCGGCGTCAGGGCCACCGGCCGGCCCGCCCTGCGCACCTCCATGCCCTCGGTGTCGACCTCCAGGTCGCCGAAGGTCAGCACCCCGCCCGCAGGCGCGGTCTCCTCGGTCCGGTCCCCGCCGCCCGCGTGCCCGAAGCGGCGCAGCACCGCGCGGATCCGGGCGACCAGGACGGCGCCGTCGAACGGCTTGGTCACGTAGTCGTCGGCGCCGGCCTCCAGGCCCAGGACGACGTCGATGGAGTCGGCGCGCGCCGACAGCATGATCACGGGCACGGTGGACTCGTCCCGGATGCGCCGGCACAGGCTGACGCCGTCCAGGCCGGGCACCATGACATCCAGCAGGGCGATGTCGGGGCGGTCGGCGCGGAACGCGTCCAGGCCGGACAGGCCGTCCGGCATCGCGGTGACCGCGAAGCCGTCCCGCTCCAGGGCGAGCTGGGTGGCCTCGCGGATGACGTCGTCGTCCTCGACGAACAGGACGTGGGTCTGGTCTGCCATCCCGGTGCTCTCAGTCCTCGTGTTCGGTGGTGCGTCGGTGGTGCGTCGTCGGTGATGCGTCGGTGATGCGTGTCCTCGGGCGTCGCACTGCTGTCCGGGTGCCCCCTTGTGGGGACGCCGGAGGCCTCCGCCGCGTTCACTCCCGGCGCGCCCACTCATTGATCGGTTCGGGCGGCCCGATCGGTTCACGGGTTCCGGAGAATTTTCCGGTCCGCCCGGAACCCGAGGTCAGCCGGTCCCGGGCACCGGTGTCGGGTCCCCGTCCACCATGCTGCTGTACTCGTTGTGGATGGTGAACTCCTTGACGAAGTGATCCGCGCTGGTCCAGCGGTAGGTGATCACGTTCTCGCCGGACGGGCTGGAGAAGGAGTCGCCCTTCGCGTACACCTGCTTGGTCACCACGAGGTCGCCGCGGTCTATCTCCGCGTAGACCGGGGGCTCCTCGGTCTTGAAGACGTTCTCGTACCGGCCGTCCTCCTCCCGGTACACGTACGAGCCGACCCCGACCGCGTCGCCGCAGGTCAGCACGTTCACCACGATGTCCTTGACGGGACCGCCGGTCAGATCGCCGTAGGAGACGTCGACCGGGTACTCGTCGCCGACGCACGGCTTCAGCGCGCCCTTGACCTCCACCGAGACCTCGGGGTCGGCCCTGACGAGCTGGACCGCGTCCACCCGGGAGGGGGTGTGGGTGGGCGCGGCCTCCCAGGGCGTCGTCGTCGCGGCGCCGGCCATCGCGTCGGCGTGCGCGGGGCCCTCGTCACGGGTGCCGGTGCCGCCGGTGGCGCACGCGGAGACGAAAAGGGCGAGGGCGGCGAGCACGGTCACCACCGTGATCGCCGCCTGGAAGGTCCCTCGGGCCGCTGTGAGCCCCGCCTGGGCCGGTGTCGGCCCGGCCCCGGTCAGGCCGCCACGCAACGCTCCCGCTCCTCACGCTCCAGCGCGCGTGCGTCCAGATCGCGGGCCTCCAGCTCCTCGCGGAGCCGGGCGAGCGCCCGGTGCAGCGTGCTCTTGACCGTTCCCGCGGACATGCCGAGGGCGGCGGCCGTCTCCTCCGTGGACATCTGCTCCCAGTGTCGCAGCACGACGACGCTTCGCTGCTTCGGAGCGAGCACCTTCATCGCGTCCATCAGCAGGGCGCGGTCCGCGTGCTGTTCGGTGGAGTCGTCGATGCAGGCGTCAGGGAGCTGCTCGGTGGGGACTTCCTCCAGCTTGCGGGCCCGCCACCACTCGGTCCGGGTGTTGATCATGACCCGGCGCAGATAGGCGTCCGCGAGCCGCTTGTCCGCGATGCCCTCCCAGCGGCCGTACGTCCGTGCCAGCGCCGTCTGCAGCAGGTCCTGCGCGTCAACCGGGTCCGGGACCAGTCGGCGGGCGCTGCGCAGCAGCGCGTCCTGCCGGGTGCGGACGTACTCCTCGAACTCGAGCACCTCGCCCTGCGCCATGGTCAACCCCTCCGTCTACCCCGTTTGCGGCGCGCGGTCGTCCGCCGGACCCGCGTGGTCTGTCGCCGTCGTGCCCTCGGTGGGCACGCAAACGAAGCTACGGAGCTGTTGTCACGGGGCTGTGCGGAGCAGCCTGCGGCTAGCGCGCGGCTGTCCGTCGGTTGTGTAACGGAACCGGGTTCTGGGTAGAGGAGCGGGCCGGAGAGTAGGTGTATATGCCGATTTGTACGGCCGTCGAATGTGACAGACGACGGGCCGGGGCCGTAACGAAGCCGGCAACGAAGCCCGCCGTCTGTGACATGACTGTGTGTCAGGTGAGCGGCAGACGGTACAGACCGTCCGGCAGCGGCTCCACGAGTCCGTCCGCCACGAGCCCGTCCAGGGCCCGCGCGCGCTGCACCGGCTCGCGCCACACCCGGTCCAGCGCCGCCTGCGGCACGGGCGCGTGCGCCTCCCGCAGTACGGCGAGCAGCTTGCCGCGTACCTGCCGGTCCGTACCGGCGTACGTCTGGCCGCGGCGCGGCGGACCCTCGTGCTCCGGCTTGCCCGCGAGCCGCCACGCGCACTGTGCGGCGATCGGGCAGCGCACACAGGTCTCGTTCTTCGCCGTGCACACCAGCGCGCCCAGCTCCATCGAGGCGGCGGCCCAGCGGGCGGCGGTCCGCTCGTCCTCGGGCAGCAGGGCACGGGCCAGCTTGCGCTCGGCGGCCGTGGTGGCGTTCGGCGGGTAGCGCACGCCCGTGACGGCCCGGGCGAGGACCCGGCGGACGTTGGTGTCCAGCACGGCGTGCCGCTGCCCGTACGCGAAGGAGGCGACCGCGGCGGCCGTGTACTCGCCGATACCGGGCAGCGCGAGCAGCTGCGCGTGGTCCGCCGGTACGTCGCCCCCGTGCCGTTCCGTTATGGCCACCGCCGCGCCGTGCAGCCGCAGGGCGCGGCGCGGGTAGCCGAGCCGCCCCCACGCGCGTACGGCCTCGCCGGGGGCCTCCGCGGCCAGGTCGGCGGGGCGCGGCCAGCGGGCGAGCCACTGCTCGTAGACCGGCAGGACGCGGCTGACCGGCGTCTGCTGGAGCATGAACTCGCTGACCATCACGCCCCATGCGCCGGCCTCGGGGTGCCGCCAGGGCAGGTCGCGGGCGTTGTCCTGGAACCAGTCGATGACGGGGGAGTGCAGGTCCGCGCCGGCGGTGTCGTCGGCGGGGCTGCGGTGCGGGGGCTTCGTGGGCGCAGTCATGGCCCTTCCGATCCTGCCATGGGTGATGGGGCAGGCGTGCGTATCGCCACTCGTCCGGGTGGCCGGCCGGGAGCGTGGCCCTGTACCGCGCGCCCCGGTCGTGGCCACCGGCACAGGCGGCGCCTCCGCGGGGCGCCGGGCACCGGTACCCAGGGTGAAGTCGGGGGCAGGGATGCGGAGTCCGGGATGATGATCCGGAAAAGTTGTACTCCGGGCGGCGGGTGGGGCCGGTTGAGGCGGCGATCTCTCGTACAGTTTGCGCCGTGGGATCTCTGCGCAATCCGATCGGGCCGCTTCCCTCCTCCATCTACTGGCGCCGGAGGGTCGTACTGCTGTCCGTGATGGCCCTGTTGGCGCTGGTCGTCACCTGGTTCGTCACCTCCGACGACGGTGGCGGCTCTCACGACGCGAAGGGATCCGGCGGAAAGAATCCCGCGTCCTCGATCACGCCGGGGCCGTCCGGTTCGGGTCCCGCCATCAGCCAGGCGCCGGGCGGGCGCGACGAGTCGAGCGGGGGCGCCACCGAGGGCTCGGACCCGGGATCCGGGTCGGGCTCGGACACCGGTTCGGGCGGCGGAGGCTCCGGGGCCGGAGGCTCCGGGGCCGGCGGTTCGGGGTCCGACGGCTCGGGCACGGGCGGCGGCGGCACGGACGACGGGGCCAACGGCGGCGGTTCGAGCGCGACCCTCCCGGCCGGTACGACCCTGCCCAACTGCACCGCCAGCGTGGTGAGGTTGACCCTGCGCAGCGTCCGGAACTCCTACTCGCCCGATGAGACGCCCACCTTCCAGCTCGTCGCGAAGAACTCCTCCGCCAGCGACTGCAAGGTCGACCTCGGACCGAAGACGGCGGTGCTGACGATCACGAAGGCGGGGAGCGAGGACGACTACTGGTCCTCGGCCGACTGCCCGAAGGCGCCGGGGAGCCTGCTGTACCGGGTGCCGGCCGGTGGGGACTTCACCTACACGCTGAAGTGGGACCGCAAGCCGAGTGCCGCCGAGTGCGCGACGCCTCCGGCGGGCGTGGCCGGCGCGGGGACGTACCTGGTGGAGGCGAAGGCTCCGGGGTTCGCCACGGCACAGACGTCGTTCGTGCTCGCGGCCGACTAGTCCGCGTTCGAGGAGTCGCCGGCCCTCGTGCGAGAGCGGCCGCGGGCGTCCGGAGTGTGTTCCGGGCGTCGCCCGGCAGGCGGCGCCACGTGCGCAACCGGCCCCGGCGACGGTCGGCGGACGCCGTCAGACGTAGCGCTCCAGGATCGACGACTCCGCCAGCCTCGACAGGCCCTCGCGGACGCTGCGGGCCCGGGCCTCGCCCACGCCGTCGACCGTCTGGAGGTCGTCGACGCTGGCGGCGAGCAGCTTCTGCAGGCTGCCGAAGTGCTCCACCAGCCGGTCGATGATGGCGCCGGGCAGCCGGGGCACCTTGGCGAGGAGGCGGAAACCGCGCGGGGAGACCGCCGAGTCCAGCGCCTCGGGCGAGCCGGTGTAGCCCAACGCGCGTGCCACCGTGGACAGTTCGAGCAGCTCGGCATGGGTGAGGGCGTCCAGCTCGGACAGCGCCTCGTCGACCGTGCGGGAGCGCTTGGCGGTGGGCTCCGGGACGTAGTCCCGGACCACCAGCTCGCGCTCCGGCTCCACCCCCGCGATCAGCTCGTCCAGCTGGAGCGCCAGCAGACGGCCGTCGGTGCCCAGTTCGACCACGTACTCGGCGATCTCGGTGGCGATACGGCGCACCATCTCCAGGCGCTGGGCCACCGCGGAGACGTCCCGGACCGTCACCAGGTCCTCGATCTCCAGCGCCGACAGCGTGCCCGCGACCTCGTCCAGCCGGAGCTTGTAGCGCTCCAGGGTGGCGAGGGCCTGGTTGGCGCGGGACAGGATCGCGGCCGAGTCCTCCAGCACGCGGCGCTGGCCGTCCACGTACAGGGCGATCAGCCGCATCGACTGGGAGACCGAGACGACCGGGAAGCCGACCTGCTTGGAGACGCGGTCCGCGGTGCGGTGCCGGGTGCCCGTCTCCTCCGTGGGGATCGTGGGGTCCGGGACCAGCTGGACGCCGGCCCGCAGGATCTTCGACAGGTCGGAGGAGACCACGATGCCGCCGTCGAGCTTGCACAGCTCCCGCAGCCGGGTGGCGGTGAACTCCACGTCCAGGACGAACCCGCCGGTGGACATCGTCTCGACGGTCTTGTCGGAGCCGAGCACGATGAGCCCGCCGGTGTTGCCGCGGAGCACCCGCTCGAGCCCGTCGCGCAGGGCCGTGCCCGGAGCCACCGCGCTCAGGGCGGCACGCATGAGGCTCTCGGTACGGGAACTCCCACCGGACTTTCCGGGAGCTGCCGCCCGGTCGTTGGCTGCCACTGCACTCCTCCGGTCGCAGGTTCTTCGGGCGCTCCCGTGCGCGTACTCGGTTCGTACGGACGGGCGGGACCAGGGCAAAGTCTACCGGCGGTCCTCCGTCTCCCGTGGGGCCTCTCGGCGACGCGACCTCGGCAGCACTCGCAGCGCGTCCCCCATGTCGGCGACTTCGAGGACCTTCATGCCGGGCGGGGTCCTGCCGGGATCGCCCGGTACGAGCGCGTGCGTGAAGCCCAGCCGGTGCGCCTCGGCCAGTCTGCGCTGGACGCCCGTGACCCGTCTGACCTCGCCCGCGAGACCGACCTCGCCGATCGCCACCAGGTTCTTCGGCAGGGGGGTGTCGCTCGCCGCGGAGGCCAGGGCCAGCGCGATCGCCAGGTCCGCAGCGGGCTCGGAGAGCTTCACCCCGCCGACCGTCGCCGAGTAGATGTCCCGCTTGCCGAGCGCGCTGATCCGCCCCCGCTGCTCCAGCACGGCCAGCATCATCGAGACCCGGGACGTCTCCAGACCGGAGGTGGTGCGCCGGGGCGAGGGGATCTGGGAGTCGACGGTCAGCGCCTGGACCTCGGCGACCAGTGGGCGGCGGCCCTCCAGGGTGACGGTCAGACAGGTACCGGGGACCGGTTCATCACGTCTGGTCAGGAAAAGTCCACTGGGGTCGGCGAGGCCGGTGATGCCCTCGTCGTGCAGCTCGAAGCAGCCGACCTCGTCCGTCGCGCCGTACCGGTTCTTCACGCCGCGTACCAGACGCAGGCGCGCGTGCCGGTCGCCCTCGAAGTGCAGGACGACGTCCACCAGGTGCTCCAGCAGGCGGGGCCCCGCGATCGCGCCGTCCTTCGTGACATGGCCCACCAGCAGCGTGGACATGCCGCGTTCCTTCGAGGCGCGGATCAGGGCGCCGGCGACCTCGCGCACCTGGGCCATGCCGCCCGGCGCCCCGTCGATCTCGGGGGAGGCGACCGTCTGCACCGAGTCGAGGATCAGCAGCGACGGCTTGACCGCGTCCAAGTGGCCGAGGACGGCGGCCAGATCGGTCTCGGCCGCCAGGTACAGATGGTCGTCGATGGCGTTGATCCGGTCGGCGCGCAGCCGCACCTGGCTCGCGGACTCCTCGCCCGTCACGTACAGGGTGCGGTGTTCGTCACTCGCCGACTTCGCCGCCACGTCCAGCAGCAGGGTCGACTTGCCGACGCCCGGCTCGCCGGCGAGCAGCACCACCGCGCCGGGCACCAGACCGCCGCCGAGCACGCGGTCCAGCTCCGGCACACCGGTCGGGCGGGCGGTCGCCTGCCGTCCGTCCACCTGGCCGATCGGCACGGCGGAGGTGGTGACCCGCCCCGGTGCCGTCGTCCGGACCGCGGGCGTGCCGTACTCCTCGATCGTGCCCCAGGCCTGGCACTCGGGGCAGCGGCCGAGCCACTTGGCCGTCTGCCAGCCGCATTCGGTGCAGCGGTAGGACGGGCGGTCCTTGGTGGTCTTCGTACGGGCAGCCATGGGGAAACCGTAACCGCCGCCACCGACAGCCGGGCCGGCCTGTGGACAACCGGCCCGCCCCTGCGCCCGGACACCTGCGGAGAATCCGGACACCCCCTGTGATCCGGCCACGCCCCCTCACGAACGAGCCACGGAATGCCCCGTTCCTGTCCCCTTATGAGGGATCGTTTCACCCGTACGGATTAAAAGGACTCAAGGGGCGAGAAGAGCCCGTTCCGCGCCGCCTACGGTCCACGGGTGATGAGCAGCAGCCCCGAGATCTCGACCCGCACGACCGGCGCGCACCGGGCGCACCGGGAGGCGCGCGACCGCGCCGCGGGGCGCACGCTCGCGCAGCGCCCGCCCGCGCGCTACGAGCCCTACCTGGACGGACTGTTCACCTACTGTCTGTCCGCGCTGTGCGACCACGACGCGGCCACCGCCGCCCTCGGGGACGTCCTCGCCCTCGCCGAGCGGCGCGGGCAGCGCATCCCGGAGGCCGCGGAGCGCAGGGCCTGGCTGTACGCACTGGCCCGCTGGGCCTGCCTGCGCAAGCTGGCCGAGGCCAGACAGAAGCGCCAGAGCGCCCATACGGCCGGGCGCACCGCGGCCGAGCGCGCGTCCGGCGCACACCCCGGCACCCCCGACCCGCACAGCCCCGCCGCACCCGACGGCCTCCAGGAGGAGCGGCGCCGCGAACTCGCCCTGCTCGCCTGGCCGGAGGCGGCCGGCACCACCCCCGAGCAGCGCGAGGCCCTCGAACTCGCCGTCCGCCACCACCTCGCCGCCGACGAGGTCGCCGCCGTCCTCGGCATGGACCACGCCGCCGCCCGTGAGCTGCTCGCCTCGGCCGCCTGCGAGGTCGAGCGCACCCGCGCGGCCCTCGCCGTGGTGGAGACCGGCGGCTGCCCGGGAGTGGCCCGCCTCACCGGCGAGCACCAGCTCGTCCTCAGCGCCACCCTGCGCCGCGAACTCGTCCGGCACGTCGACGACTGCCCCCGCTGCCGGCGGGCCGCCGAGCGCGCCGCCCCCGGCCGCTGGCCCGGCGTCGGGGTCACCCCCGCCGAGCTGCCCGTCCTGGAGGCGCCCCGTCCCGCCCTGCGGGTCGCCATGACGCACTTCACCCGCGCGCGGGGAGCCGCCGCGCCCCGGTTCGACCGGCGGGGCTTCCCGATGGACCCCAAGGACCGCGCCGCCCGGCGCGACCGGCTGCGCGCCCGTGCCGTCACGACCACCGTCGTCGCCACCGTCGTCGCGGCCCCCGTGCTCGCCCTGTGGGCGGCCTACCGGAGCGCCCCCGCCGAGGACGCCGACGGCCGCTCGGCCAGTGCCGGCGAGGCGCACGGCCCCGGCAGCCCGGACGGCGAGGGGACGAGCGGCTACGAGAACGCGGGGAACGCCAGGACCAGACCCGCCACCGGCTTCGGCAAGGACCCCGAGCCGGATGTCTCCGTGGAGGTCGTCAGCGTCGCCGGGATCGGCGCGAGTGACGCGAAGCGGCTGACCGTGAGCGCCGTCACCAGCGCCGACACCACACTGATCACCCTCACCGCCGCCCGGGACGCCGCCGGCCCCGTCCGCTGGTCCGCCTCCACCGGGGCCTCCTGGATCTATCTCAGCCGTGCCGCCGGCACCCTGCACCCCAGCGAGTCGGTGACGATCAAGGCGTACGTCGACCCCCTGCGCGAACCGTCCGGACACTGGCACGCGCGCGTGGCGATCGCCCCGGCGGGCGCCGTGGTCACCATCGAGGGCTACGGCCCCCCGTCCGGCCCGGCCCCCGGCCCCGGCGAGGGCACCCGCCCGGGCACCCCGGCCCCGCCGACCTCCCGGCCGGACCCGGATCCTTCCGTTCCGCCCGCTCCGGACCCCACCCCGAGCACGCCCCCGCCCAGCTCCGATCCTCAGCCTTCCGCGAGCGACTCCCCGACCGCCCCGGAGACCTCGACCCCGCCCCCGCCCGACGACGGCACGACGAGCCCCACCACGTAGGCGAGGCCCGCCACCTGGGCGAGCCCCACCACGTAAGCGAACACCCCCACCTAGGGGCGACCCTCGACGGGATCCGCCGGATGCGGTGCCAGCAACGGAAGCCGCGAGGCCAGACGCTCCTCGCACAGCTCGACCAGACGGTCGTAGCCGGCCTTGCCCATCAGCTCCGTCAGCTCCGCCTTGTACGACACGTACACCGGCTCGCCCGCGCCGTGCGCCGAGGTCGCCGACGTGCACCACCAGTGCAGATCGTGACCGCCCGGACCCCAGCCGCGGCGGTCGTACTCGCCGATCGACACCTGGAGCACGCGCGTGTCGTCCGGCCGGTCGATCCAGTCGTACGTCCGCCGCACCGGAAGCTGCCAGCAGACGTCCGGCTTGGTCTCCAGGGGCTCGCGGCCCTCCTTGAGCGCCAGGATGTGCAGCGAGCAGCCCGCGCCACCGGCGAAGCCCGGACGGTTCTGGAAGATGCAGGAGCCCTGGTAGGGGCGCGTCTGCCGGTCCCCGTCCTCGTCCTCGGCCACCCAGCCGTTCAGCACCCCCTCGGCGTGGTGCTGCCAGATGTCCGGGGTGAGCCGCGCCACATGCCCGGCGACCCGCTGCTCGTCGTCCTCGTCGGAGAAGTGGGCGCCCAGCGTGCAGCACCCGTCGTCCGCGCGGCCGGCCTGGATGCCCTGGCAGCCACTGCCGAAGACGCAGTTCCAGCGGGAGGTCAGCCAGGTCAGGTCACACCGGAAGACCTGCTCGTCGTCCGCCGGATCGGGAAACTCCACCCACGCGCGCGCGAAGTCGAGCCCCTTCTCGTCCGACGCAGCAGGCTTCGCGTTCGCCCGCGAAGAACCGCCGGTTGTTTTGTCGGTCTTCGCCTTTTTCGTCTTTGGCACCCGTCCAGGGTAAGTCGCCGAAGGCCGCTTCGGGGACGGCCCACGGCCTCACTGGCAGTAGCGTTCCCTCCATGAGACTCGGTGTCCTCGACGTGGGATCGAACACGGTGCATCTGCTGGTGGTGGACGCACACCCCGGCGCGCGCCCCCTGCCCGCGCACTCGCACAAGGCCGAACTGCGCCTCGCGCAACTGCTCGACGGCGACGGCGCCATCGGCCCCGACGGCGTCGACAAACTGATCACGGTCGTCCACGAGGCGCTGCAGGCCGCCGAGGACAAGGGCGTCGAGGACCTCCTGCCGTTCGCGACCTCCGCCGTGCGCGAGGCCACCAACGCCGACGACGTCCTCGCGCGCGTGCAGGCCGAGACCGGCGTCGAGCTCCAGGTCCTCACCGGCTCCGAGGAGGCCCGGCTGACCTTCCTCGCCGCCCGCCGCTGGTTCGGCTGGTCGGCGGGCAAGCTGCTCGTCCTGGACATCGGCGGCGGCTCCCTGGAGATCGCCTACGGCATCGACGAGGAGCCCGACGCCGCCGCCTCCCTGCCGCTCGGCGCCGGCCGCCTCACCGCGGGCTGGCTGCCCGGCGACCCGCCCGACCCCGAGGACATAAGGTCCCTGCGCAAGCACGTCCGGGCGCAGATCGCCCGGACGGTCGGCGAGTTCGCCCGCTTCGGTGCCCCCGACCACGTCGTCGCCACCTCCAAGACGTTCCGGCAGCTCGCCCGCATCGCCGGAGCCGCCCGCTCCACCGAGGGCCTCTACGTCCAGCGCGAACTCAAGCGCGAGTCCCTGGAGGCCTGGGTCCCGCGCCTGGCCGGCATGACCTACGCCCAGCGCGCGGATCTCCCCGGTGTCTCCGAGGGCCGGGCCAACCAGCTCCTCGCCGGCGCCCTGGTGGCCGAGGGCACGATGGACCTGTTCGGCGTGGAAACGGTGGAAATCTGCCCCTGGGCCCTCAGGGAGGGCGTGATCCTGCGGCGCCTGGATCACATGGGCTCGGCATAGCGACGTAAGGGGGGCGGGGAACGGCGCGAGCGGCCACCTCCCGCCCCGACCCGCCCGTGGCATACGCCACAACGGCGAACAGGCGCCCGGCTCCCACAAGGCCGCACCCCGTAATCTGTCCCCCATGGCAGAGCCAGTCGCACGGATCCCGGACGCGAAGGTCGCCCTGTCGACGGCGTCCGTGTACCCGGAGTCGACGGCGACGGCCTTCGAGATCGCCGCGCGCCTCGGATACGACGGCGTCGAGGTCATGGTGTGGAACGACCCCGTCAGCCAGGACATCGAGGCGCTGCGCCGACTCAGCGACTACCACGGCGTGCCCGTCCTCGCCGTGCACGCCCCCTGCCTGCTCATCACCCAGCGGGTCTGGTCCACCGACCCCTGGGTGAAGCTCCAGCGGGCCCGCGCCGCAGCCGAGAAGCTCGGCGCGACCACCGTCGTCGTGCACCCGCCCTTCCGCTGGCAGCGCCAGTATGCGCGGGACTTCGTCCAGGGCGTCTGGCGCATGGCACACGAGACGGATGTGCGCTTCGCCGTCGAGAACATGTACCCCTGGCGCTACCGCGACCGCGAGATGCTCGCGTACGCCCCCGACTGGGACGTCACCAAGGACGACTACCGGCACTTCACGATCGACCTCAGCCACGCCGCCACCGCCCGCGTGGACGCCCTCCAGATGGTCGACCGCATGGGCGACCGCCTCGGCCACGTCCACCTCGCCGACGGGAACGGCTCGGCCAAGGACGAGCACCTGGTCCCCGGCCGCGGCGGACAGCCCTGCGCCGAGCTGCTGGAGCGGCTCGCGCTGAGCGGCTTCGACGGCCATGTGGTCATCGAGGTCAACACCCGGCGTGCCATGTCGGGCGCCGAACGTGAGGCCGACCTCGCGGAGGCCCTGGCCTTCGCCCGGCTCCACCTGGCGTCGGCGGCGAAGGTGCCCCGCCCGTGAGCGAGCCGGACGGCACCTCCCGGCGGCCGGGCCGGCCCCCTCGTACGGCGGCGTCCGGCAGTGGCGGGACGACCCGCAGACGCGGTCGGCCCCCTCGTACCGAAGCGGCCGACACGCGCGACCGTATCCTGGCCGCCGCGCGGGAGGAGTTCTCCGAGCGGGGGTACGAGAAGACCTCCGTGCGCGGGATCGCCAAGGCGGCCGGCGTGGACTCGGCGCTCGTGCACCACTACTTCGGCACCAAGGAGCAGATCTTCGAGGCGGCGATCGAGGTCGCCTTCGCCCCCGCGTTCGAGGCTCCCGCGGCGCTCACCGAAGGGCCCCTGGACGGCGTGGGGGAGCGGATGGCCCGGTTCGTGTTCGGCGTCTGGGAAAATCCCGCCACGCGCGCGCCCCTCCTCGCCATCGTGCGCTCGGCCGTCACCAACGACACCGCGGCGGCCGTCTTCCGCCGACTGGTCGCCTCCCAGGTGCTGCGCCGGGTCGCCGCCCAGGTCGACCTGCCGGACGCCGAACTGCGCGCCGAACTGGCGGCCGCCCAGCTGGTCGGATGCGCGATCCTGCGGTACGTGATCAAGGTGGAACCGCTCGCCTCGGCGGACGTCGAACTGATCATCGAGCGGGTCGCGCCCGTCGTCCAGGGCCACCTCACCGCACCCTGAGGTCGGCGCCACCGCCTTGACGCCGGCGCCGCGGCCTTGACGCTGGGGCCACCGCCCTGACGTCGGCGCCACCGCTCTGACCCCGGCTCCGCAGCCCTGAAGCCGAGACGCGCATCCCGCATTTCGGACACCTCGTCCCGCACGCTGGATGACCGGCGTACGCTCAGGAGCAGCCCCATCCGTCTGATGGCAGCCCTAGCAGTCTCAAGGAGCGAGCGACGATGCCCGAGCTGAGGTCCCGCACAGTCACCCACGGCCGCAACATGGCGGGCGCCCGCGCCCTTATGCGCGCCTCCGGTGTACCCGGTGCGGACATCGGGCGGAAGCCGATCATCGCGGTGGCCAACAGCTTCACCGAGTTCGTGCCCGGCCACACCCACCTCCAGCCGGTCGGCCGGATCGTCAGCGAGGCCATCACCGAGGCCGGCGGCATCCCGCGCGAGTTCAACACCATCGCCGTCGACGACGGCATCGCCATGGGCCACGGCGGCATGCTCTACAGCCTGCCCTCCCGCGACCTGATCGCCGACTCGGTCGAGTACATGGTCGAGGCCCACTGCGCCGACGCCCTGGTCTGCATCTCCAACTGCGACAAGATCACGCCCGGCATGCTCATGGCCGCCCTGCGGCTGAACATCCCGACGGTCTTCGTCTCCGGCGGTCCCATGGAGTCCGGCCGCGCCACGCTCGTCGACGGCACGGTCCGCACCCTCGACCTGGTCGACGCGATCTCCGACGCCGTGAACGACAAGATCTCGGACGAGGACATCCGCCGTATCGAGGAGAACGCGTGCCCGACCTGCGGCTCCTGTTCCGGCATGTTCACCGCCAACTCGATGAACTGCCTGACCGAGGCCATCGGCCTCTCCCTCCCCGGCAACGGCTCGGTCCTCGCCACCCACACCGCGCGCAAGCAGCTCTACGTCGACGCCGCGCGCACGGCCATCGACATCACCCGCCGCTACTACGAGCAGGACGACGAGACGGTCCTGCCCCGCAACGTCGCGACCTTCGCCGCATTCGAGAACGCCATGGCGCTGGACATCGCGATGGGCGGCTCCACCAACACGATCCTGCACCTGCTGGCCGCCGCCCAGGAGGCGGGCGTCCCCTTCGGCCTGGAGGAGATCGACGCCGTCTCGCGCCGGGTGCCGTGCCTGGCGAAGGTCGCGCCCAACGTCGCCAAGAACCGCACGTACTACATGGAGGACGTGCACCGCGCCGGCGGCATCCCCGCCCTCCTCGGCGAACTGCACCGCGCGGGCCTGCTCAACGAGGACGTGCACGCCGTCCACAGCCCCTCCCTCGCCGACTGGCTGAAGACCTGGGACGTGCGCGGCGGCTCCCCGTCCGCCGAGGCCGTCGAGCTGTGGCACGCGGCCCCCGGCTGCGTCCGCTCCGCCGAGGCCTTCTCCCAGTCCGAGCGCTGGGAAGCCCTCGACGACGACGCCGAGGGCGGCTGCATCCGCTCCGCCGAGCACGCCTACTCCAAGGACGGCGGCCTCGCGGTCCTGCGCGGCAACCTCGCCGCCGACGGCTGCGTCGTCAAGACGGCCGGCGTCGACGAGTCGATCTGGACCTTCGAGGGTCCGGCGGTCGTCTGCGAGTCGCAGGAGGAGGCCGTCGAGAAGATCCTCAACAAGCAGGTCACCGACGGCGACGTCGTCGTCATCCGCTACGAGGGCCCCAAGGGCGGCCCCGGCATGCAGGAGATGCTCTACCCGACGTCCTTCCTCAAGGGCCGCGGCCTCGGCAAGACCTGCGCACTGATCACCGACGGCCGCTTCTCCGGCGGCACCTCCGGACTGTCCATCGGCCACGCGTCCCCCGAGGCGGCCTCCGGCGGCACCATCGCCCTGGTCCAGGACGGCGACCGCATCCGCATCGACATCCCGGGTCGCTCGATCGAGTTGCTCGTCGACGACGCGGAACTCGCCCGCCGTGAGCAGGCGTTGAACGGGGTGTACGCCCCGTCGGGCCGGGACCGCAAGGTCTCCGCCGCGCTGCGCGCCTACGCCGCGATGGCCACCAGCGCCGACAAGGGCGCCGTGCGGGACGTGTCCAAGCTGGGCTGACCGCCGGCCCACAGCCTGTGGACGCACGAGACCGACGAAGGGGCCGCCTCCTCGGGGGCGGCCCCTTCACGTCCTGCCTTCGCGGAGGCGCCTCTTCAGGCCCTGCCTTCGCGGGGGGCGTCTCTTCCCGCCCCGCCTTCTCCGGACGCCTTCTCAGGTCCCGCCGCCTCGGAGCCGTCCCGTCACGTCCCGCCGACGGGTCCGCGTCCTACCAGCTCGCCGGATCCCGTCCGTCCACCGCGAACACACTCCCGTCGGGCGCCCCGGCGTAGACCCGGCCGTCGACCGGCAGCGGCGCCGGCAGCGAGGCGGCCACCCGGTCGGAGTGCCTGCCGAGGCGCGCCCGCGTCTGCCCGAGCAGCTTTCCGCTGCGGGCGTCCACGCCGAGGAGCCGTCCGTCCGCGCCGGTGACGTACACATGCCCGTCCCCCACGGCCGGCCGCGACCCGCGGAACAGGCCCGTCTCCAGGCTCCACAGCCGCTTGCCCGCCGCCGTGTCGACGGCCTCCAGCGCCCCGGCGGTGGACATCAGATAGACGATGTCGCCGTGCACGGTGGCCCGCGGGTCCTGCCGCGGCACCGGCAGCGCCACCCGGCGCGTCCTGCGGGTCTCCGGGTCGTAGCGCACCAGGGCCCCGGTGGCCTCGCCCGTCCGGTCGTCGGAGAGGAAGAAGACCTTCCCGTCGTGGCTGCCGACCCCCGTCAGCGAGCCCTCCAGCCGCGCGCTCCACCGCACCCGTCCCGAGTCCGGGTCCACCGCGGTGACCTCGGTCGTCCCCGTGTCGGTGACGTTCACCGCGTAGGCCAGCGGGTCGCCGGGGAAGGAGGAGAAGTACGGCACCCCCCGCTCGGTGACCGCGTGCCGCCACTTCGTCCGGCCCGTGGCCGCGTCCACCGCGGTGACCGTCCCGTCGGCCCCGCTGAACAGGAGCGTGCCGCCCACCGCCCGCAACCCGGTGTGCTCGGGCATGTGCCGCCGCCAGCTCACCTTCCCCGTCGTCGGAGCGAGCGCCTCCAGCCGCGGGTCCGGGTCCGTCAGCGGCAGGACCAACTCCCCGGCCAGCAGCGGCGGGCCACTGCGCAGGGCACCGGCGACGGAGTGCTTCCACAGCAGGGAGCCGTCGGCCGGGTCGAGGGCGTACACCACACCGGTCTGCCCGCACAGCAGTTCGCCGGCCCCGTACGAACACTGGGGCGTGCTCTGCGTCTTCGACACCGACCCGGCGTCCCACGCGTCGAACGCGGCCGTCGTGGTCCGGGGGTTCGACTCGCCGGGCGCCGGTGTGTCGCCGAGCAGCCGCACCGAGGCGAACCCGCCACCGAGGAGCAGACCGAGAACACCGGCCAAGACTGCCGCCCGCCGCACCCTCCGACGGGGGGCGTCGGACGGCCGCCCGGCCCGCGCGACCGGCTCGGCCGGTTCAACCGGCGCAACCGGATCAGCGGGAGCAGCCGTAACAACCGGATCCGCTGGATCTGCCGGATCCGCTGGATCAGCTGGATAAACCCGTTCAGCCGGTTCAGCCGGTTCAGCCCGCTCAGCCCGCTCAGCCCGTTCGGGCTTCTCGGCCCCCTCCGCCCGCTGCTCCGGTATGAACGCCTGCGTGTCGTACGACGCCGCCACCGACCGCAGTTCCCGCATCAGCTCGTCCGGCGTCGGCCGGTCCCCGGGCTCCTTGGCGAGGCAACGCACCACCAGCGGCGCGAGGTTCTCCGGTACGCCCGTCAGGTCCGGCTCGTCGTGCACGACCTGGTAGGCCACGACATAGGGGCTGTCGGAGTCGAACGGTCCGCGCCCGGTCGCCGCGTGCACCATCACCGACCCCAGCGCGAAGATGTCCGCCGCCGGACCGACCTCACGCGGCCGCCGGAACTGCTCCGGTGCCATGAAGGGCGGAGTACCGATCAACTTGCCGGTCTCGGTCCGCAGTTCGCTGTCCTTCGGCCGGGAGATCCCGAAGTCGATGACCTTGGGACCGTCCTCGGCGAGCAGGACGTTGCTCGGCTTGAGGTCGCGGTGCACGACCCCCACACGGTGGATGTCGCGCAGCGCCTCCGCGAGCCCGGCCATCAGCCGCCGCAACTCACCGGCGGTCATGGGCCCGTTCCGCTTCACCTGTTCGGCGAGGGTCGAGCCGGGGATGAACAGGGTCGCCATCCACGGCCGTTCGGCGTCCGGGTCGGCGTCCACCACCGGGGCGGTGAAGGCGCCGCTGACCCGCCGCGCGGCCGCGACCTCCTGCCGGAAACGCCCCCTGAACTCGGGATCGCGCGCGTAGTCGGCGTGTACGACCTTCACCGCGACCTTCATCCCGGAGGTGCTCCGGGCCAGATGGACCACGCCCATGCCGCCGGAACCCAGCCGTGACTCCAGCCGGTAGTGACCGGCGTACTCCGGAAGTTCCGCTTCCGCGCCCTGCCCGGTGTTGCGCTGTGGCGACATGGACCACCCCCGTGCTGTTCTCTGCGCGCGACCCACGGAGCCTAGTCGATGACTTCAACGGGACAGAGGCGGCTTGCTAGCCTCCGCGTACGAATCGTGCACATGTGTTTCATGTCGGATTCCAGGGGAATGAAGGTCACCCCATGGCAGTCATGGGGGTACAACGGGGGAGGTTTCGCATGTCTGTCGACCATGTGGAAGAGGCCGAGAACGTCGGTGCGTCGGAGGCCGTCGTGACGGCGGCCACGGTGGCCGTCACCTACTACCCGGTCGCGCCGGGCGTCCGGCTGAACGTCCGCAGCGGCCCCGGCACGGGCTACAGCGTCGTGCGGGTCCTGGCCGAGGGGGCCAAGGTGCCGATCTACTGCCAGACGCCCGGCACGACGGTCACCGGCCCGTACGGCACCTCGAACATCTGGGACAACATCGGCGGCGGCGAGTACGTCTCCGACTCCTACGTCCACACCGGCAGCGACGGCTACGTCGCCTCGCGCTGCTCCTGATCCGGGGGCGACCCACCCGGGAGCCCCGCCGCCGAGCGGAGCCATAATCGTCCCGTGAGCGACGAGAACGGCACCCCGGACACCCCGGCGGGCTCCCGGGACACCCGGGACGCCCACGGCACACAGCCCACGCCAGCCGACCGGCCGGCCACCCCGCCCGCCGGCCGGCCGGCCACCGCGTCGGCCGACCCCGGCGGCCCCCGCCCCGAAGCCCTGCGCTTCTTCGGCACGACCTGGGTGGAGCACGACCGCGGCTACACCGCCCGCCGTCTCGCCGTGGCCGCGGGCGCCCTCGCCGCCACCGCCGCCTCCTGCCTCGTCCTGCGCTTCGCCTACGAGGGCCTGGCGATCGCCGAGACCGGCAGCTTCGTCACCCTGCTCGTCGTGGTCATGTTCACGGTCTGCAGTGCGCTCGCCTTCCGTACCACCTGGGACGGCTTCGCCAAGCGCCCCGACCCCGACCGCCAGGCCTCCCTGCGGGGCCTGCTGGCCATCGGCTTCGTCGGCTCCCTCGCCGCCTGGTTCTTCCGCGCCCTCATCGAGGCCCCGGGAGAGAAGCTCCACCGCGAGGAGTACGAGAGCGCGCTCAAGCAGCACGCGAAGCGCTCCGAGCGCCGCACCGGCAACCCCTCGAAGAAGCGCCGCCGCCGCTGAAGGGCTGCACCCTGGACGGATGACGGCCTCACCCGCACGCCGGACCCACGTTCGCGCCCACTCCTTCAACGCCGCCGCGGCGCAGTACGCCGCCAACCGCCCCTCCTACCCGTCCGCCCTCCTCGACACGATCGAGACGCTCACCGGCCGCCCCCTCGCCGACGCCCGGGCCGCGGACGTCGGCGCGGGCACCGGCATAGCCACCGCCCTGCTGCACGCCCGGGGCGCACGGGTCGTCGCCGTCGAACCGGGGGAGGGCATGGCGGCGGAGTTCCGCCGCGGCCTCCCCGACGTCCCGCTCGTCCGCGGCGACGGCAACCACCTCCCCCTCGCCACGGCCTCCCTGGACCTGCTCACCTACGCCCAGTCCTGGCACTGGACCGACCCGGCCCTCGCGGTGCCGGAGGCGCTGCGCGTGCTGCGGCCGGGCGGCGCGCTGGCCCTGTGGTGGAACACCAGCGCCGTGGACGTGCCGTGGATCGAGGCCCAGGCCCTCCGCATGGAGCGTTTTCTCGGCGTCGACCACGTCGTCCAGAGGAACGGCGACGGCAGCCGCGCCGCCCTCGCCGACCCCACCGGCGGCCTCGACTTCACGCACCGCACGGTCCGCTGGAGCCGTCGCGTCCCCCTCGCGCTCCACCTGGCCAACATCGGCAGCCATTCGGCGTTCCTGGTCCACGCCGAGGAGAGCACCGCCGCCTTCTTCGCCGAGGAACGGCGCCACCTCCTCGCCGCGTTCCCCGACGGGACGATCGAGGAGACGTACGACGTCGAGCTCCTCCTCGCCACCACACCCGGCGAGGCCTGAACCCGCTCAGGACGCGGGGCTCCCCGCCGCCACCTCGTCCCGGCGCGCCGTCGCCCGCCGTTCCCGCGCGGCGGCCCAGCTCTCCAGGGCCGCCGCGCAGGCGTGGTCCACATGCCGCAGCCCGCCCAGGTCCAGCCGCACCTCCCGGTCGGCCGGCAGCGCGTCCAGCGCGTCCAGCAGCTTGGGCAGCCGCAGGAACGTCGCGTGCCCCAGCACCCGCACCACGATCCCGGCCGCCCCTCGGTCCTCGGTCTCCACCTGCACATGGCTGATCTCCCACGCCGTCTTCGCGACGGCGAGCGCCAGCCCGACCAGCACCCCCTCGAAGAGGTTCCCCACGACGATCGCCACCGCCGTCACCCCGAGCACGAGCAGCTCCCCCCGATGCCCGCCCCACAGCGCGCGCACCTCGCGCACCGGCACGAGCTTGCACCCGGCGTACACCAGCAGCGCGGCCAGCGCCGCCACCGGGATCACCCCCAGTACCCCGGGCACCACGGCGGTGAACAGCAGCAGCCACACCCCGTGCAGCACCCGCGACGCCTTGGTCCGCGCCCCGGCCTGGACGTTCGCCGCGCTGCGCACGATCACCGCGGTCATCGGCAGCGCCCCCAGCACCCCGCACACCGCGTTGCCCGCACCCTGAGCCATCAGCTCCCGGTCGTACTCCGTCCGCCTCCCGTCGTGCAGCCGGTCCACCGCGGCCGCGCCGAACAGCGACTCCGCCGACGCGATCAGCGCGAACGCCACGACGGTCCCGATCACCCCCGGCTCCGTCAGCCGCCCGAGATCCGCCGCCTGCGGCACCCGTACGACCTCCCACAGTCCCTGCACCCGGACGCGGCGCACCTCCAGGCCGCATCCCCAGGTCACCGCCGACGCCACCGCGACCGCCACCAACGGCGCCGGAACCAGCCGCGCCCCACGCCGCCACCGCCCCCACAGCAGCACTACGACCAGGGTGACAGCCCCCACTGACAACGCCACCGGATCAGCCCGCCCCGGCAGTGCCACCAGCCCGGCGAGCTTGCCGGGGCCGCCCGGCGGAGCGGCCGCGTCGCCGAGGGCGTACACCTGCCCGGCGACCAGCACCAGACCGATCCCGGCGAGCATCCCCTGCACGACGGCCACCGACACGGCCCGGAACCACCGCCCGAGGCGCAGCGCCCCGAGCGCGAGCTGCACCAGACCCGAGGCGAGCACGATCGCTCCGAGGGCCTCCAGCCCGTACGCGCGGACGGCCTCGAAGACCAGCACGGTGAGCCCGGCCGCCGGCCCGCTCACCTGGAGGCTGCTGCCGGGCAGCACCCCCGCGACCAGCCCGCCCACGATTCCGGTGACCAGCCCCAGCTCCGGGGGCACACCCGAGGCCATGGCCACCCCGACGCACAGCGGCAGGGCGACGAGGAAGACGACAAGAGAAGCGCACAGATCGGCCTGACCGACCTCGCGCAGACGACTGGACGAACGACCGGACAGACGACGGGACAGACGACGGGACAGCACGGGCGGCACCTCCGGCAGGGAACGGGAGATGCGTGGGCGCGCCGCACCGGGGGAGGGCACGGCGTCATGAATTCCATTGTCGGTTGACGAGATCGTCTGGGACAGGGGTTCGCGCCCGGGACGCGTGCGGACGGAGGCACAGGAAGCGGACCGTCCTCTTCCAATGCCACCCCCACGCGCCTGCGCCGCCGTATGCACCCGCTCGCCCCGGCCGCTTGACGGCCCTCGGCCCCGCGCGCATTATTCATCACATGATGAATTCCGTACCCGAGCCACCCGGCCCCCCGGACACCGGCACCGCCGCAACCGCCGCATCTGCCGTATCCGACGTCCCCGCCGCAACCGCCGTCACCGCCCACGACCTCACCGTCGCCCGCGGCCCCCGCACCGTCCTGCGCTCCCTCGACTTCACCGTCCCGCGCGGGCGGATCACCGGCCTCCTCGGCCCCTCCGGCTGCGGCAAGTCCACCCTGATGCGCGCCGTCGTCGGCACCCAGGCCAAGGTCACCGGCACCCTCGACGTCCTCGGCCGCCCCGCCGGCCACCCCGCCCTGCGCACCCGCATCGGCTACGTCACCCAGGCGCCCTCCGTCTACGACGACCTCACCGTCCGCCAGAACCTCGACTACTTCGCCGCGATCCTCGACCCCGGCCGGGCCGCCGCCGACCGCCGCCACGAGCACGTCACCCGGGCCATCGCCGACGTCGACCTCACCACCCACGCCGACGCCCTCGCCGGCAACCTCTCCGGCGGCCAGCGCGGCCGGGTCTCCCTCGCCGTCGCCCTCCTCGGCACCCCCGAACTCCTCGTCCTCGACGAACCCACCGTCGGACTCGACCCCGTCCTCCGCCGCGACCTGTGGACCCTCTTCCACCACCTCGCCGACACCCGCGGCACCACCCTCCTCATCTCCTCCCACGTCATGGACGAGGCCGAGCGCTGCCACCGCCTGCTGCTCATGCGCGCCGGCGAGATCCTCGCCGACGGCACCCCCGACTCCCTGCGCACCCGCACCGGCGCCGACACCGTCGAAGCCGCCTTCCTGCACCTGGTCGACCAGGCGGCCGACGCCGCCCGCGCGAAGGAGACCACCCGATGACCACCGCACCCGCCCCCACCCGGGGCATCAACGCCTCACGCGCCACCGCCACCGCCGCCCGCGTCCTGCGCCAGCTGCGCCACGACCCCCGCACGATCGCGCTCTTGCTCCTCATCCCCTGCCTGATGCTGCTCCTGCTGCGCTACGTCTTCGACGGCAGCCCACGCACCTTCGACAGCATCGGCGCCTCCCTCCTCGGCATCTTCCCGCTCATCACGATGTTCCTGGTCACCTCCATCGCCACCCTGCGGGAACGCACCTCGGGCACCCTCGAACGCCTCCTCGCCATGCCCCTCGGCAAAGGCGACCTCATCGCCGGCTACGCCCTCGCCTTCGGCATCCTCGCGATCATCCAGTCCGCCCTCGCCACCGCCCTCGCCGTCTGGTTCCTCGACCTCGACGTCACCGGCTCCCCCTGGCTCCTGCTCCTCGTGGCCCTCCTGGACGCCCTCCTCGGCACCGCCCTCGGCCTCTTCGTCTCCGCCTTCGCCGCCTCCGAATTCCAGGCCGTCCAGTTCATGCCGGCGGTGATCTTCCCCCAGCTCCTCCTCTGCGGCCTCTTCGCACCCCGCGACACCATGCACCCCGCCCTGGAAGCCCTCTCCGACGTCCTCCCCATGTCCTACGCGGTCGACGGCATGAACGAGGTCCTCACCCACACCGACATGACGGCGACCTTCGTCCGCGACGCCCTGATCGTCGGCGGCTGCGCCCTCCTCGTCCTGGTCCTGGGCGCGGCGACCCTACGACGGCGCACCGCATGACCCCCGCGGGCCGACGTCCCGCCACCCGGACACCGACCCACGCCACCCCCCACCGGTGCGAGGATGGACCCCGGACGACGCACCCCCGGAGGGCACCCGCACCATGACGCAGAAAGTCGCAGTCCTCGGCACCGGAAAAATCGGCGAAGCCCTGCTCAGCGGAATGATCCGAGGCGGCTGGCCCCCGGCCGACCTCCTCGTCACCGCCCGCCGCCCCGAACGCGCCGAGGAACTCCGCAGCCGCTACGGCGTCACCCCGGTCACCAACGCGGAAGCCGCCAAGACCGCCGACACCCTCATCCTCACGGTCAAGCCGCAGGACATGGGCGCCCTCCTCGACGAACTCGCCGGTCAGGTCCCCGCCGACCGCCTGGTCATCAGCGGCGCCGCCGGCATCCCCACCTCCTTCTTCGAGGAGCGCCTCGCCCCCGGCACCCCCGTCGTCCGCGTCATGACGAACACCCCCGCCCTCGTCGACGAGGCCATGTCCGTCATCTCCGGCGGCAGCCACGCCACCGCCGACCACCTTGCCCACGCCGAGGAGATCTTCGGCTCCGTCGGCAAGACGCTCCGCGTCCCCGAGAACCAGCAGGACGCCTGCACCGCCCTCTCCGGCTCGGGCCCCGCCTACTTCTTCTACCTGGTCGAAGCCATGACCGACGCCGGCATCCTCCTCGGCCTGCCCCGCGACAAGGCCCACGACCTCATCGTCCAGTCCGCGATCGGCGCCGCGACCATGCTCCGCGACAGCGGCGAACACCCCGTCAAGCTCCGCGAGAACGTCACCTCCCCGGCCGGCACCACCATCAACGCCATCCGCGAACTGGAGAACCACGGCGTTCGGGCCGCCCTCATCGCCGCCCTGGAGGCCGCCCGCGACCGCAGCCGCCAACTGGCCTCCGGCAAGAAGGACTGACCCTCCCGACTGCCCCTTGCGTGCCGGGGGCGGTCACCGCGCCGCGTCCACCACCTCCCGGGTGGTCACCACCCGCGCGAACCCGCCCCCGTGCAGCGACACCGCCGACGCCTGCGCCAACTCCTGCGCACTGCGCCGCCAGCCGAACGGCCCCTCCAGGTCGAACGTGTACGTCGCGTCGAACGCCACCACCACGTCGTACCCGAGATTCCCGCCCATCCGGGCCGTCGTCTCCACACACATGTTGGTCTGGATCCCGGCCAGCACGATCTGCGAGATCCCCGAGGCCCCCAGCCAGGCCCCCAGATCCGGCGTCCCGAGGAAAGCCGAGTTCACGGTCTTCGTGACGAACAGCTCGGCACCGGCACCCTTGCCCCTCCTCTCCTCCACATACGACTTCAGCTCGTTCCCCTCGTACCCGAGCCGCAGCGGCGACCCCGGCTTCACCGAGTCGTGCCGCACGAACACCACCGGCCTGCCCGACGCCTGCCATACGTCGATCAGCGCGGCGATGTTCTCATCGGCCGCCGGATTGTTCCGCGGCCCCCAGAAGCCGGCCTCCTCGAAGCCCTTCTGCACGTCCACGACCACCAGTGCTGCGTTCTCCGCGATGTCCATGCCCACGATCCTGCCGCCGGCACCCGACCCACCCCAGAGGTACAAAAGCCAGCGATCGATGGTTTACTGCCAGCCATGGCCGCCCCCACCCCCACCCACCGCGTCGCCCTCGTCGCCTTCCCCGGCATCCGCGCCTTCGACGTCTCCGTCATCACCGAGGTCTGGGGCACCGACCGCGGCGCCCCCGCCTTCGACCTGCGCCGCGTCGCCACCGACACCACCCCCGTCCCGATGCGCGGCGGACTCGCCCTGCACCCCGACCGCACCCTCACCTGGCTCACCCGCGCGGACCTGATCCTCGTCCCCGGCCTCGACGACCACCTCACCCCCGCACCCACCCCCGTCCTCGACGCACTCCGCCGCGCCCATGCCCGCGGCACCACCCTCGCCGCACTCTGCGGCGGAGCCTTCACCCTCGCCCAGGCCGGCCTCCTCGACGGCCGCCGCGCGATCACCCACTGGAACCTCATCGACCTCCTCCGCACCCATCACCCGCAGGTCAGCGTCGTCCCCGACGCCCTCTTCATCGAGGACGACAACATCTGGACCGCCGCGGGCACGGCAGCCGGCATCGACCTCTGCCTCCATCTGGTCCGCCGCTCACACGGCGCGGAAGCGGCCGCCACCATCGCCCGCTCCATGGTCACCGCCCCCTTCCGCACCGGCTCCCAGGCACAGTTCATCGAGCACCCCACCACGCCCGCCGACCGCGACGCCGACACGCTCGCCGCCGTACGCGAACACGCCCTGCGCCAACTGCACGAACCCCTCACCGTCGCCGATCTGGCGGCTCACGCGGGTATGTCACCGCGCAGCTTCGCCCGCCACTTCACCGCCGCCACCGGCACCACCCCCCTCAGCTGGCTCCTCGACCAGCGCATCGCGGCAGCCCAGAAACTCCTCGAACGCACCGACCTCCCCATGCCCGAGGTCGCCCGCCGCGCCGGCTTCGGCAGCGAGGTCACGATGCGCCAGCACTTCGCCTCGCGCCTCGCCACCAGCCCGCGCGCCTACCGAGCCGCGTTCAGCACCCCGCCCGACACGGGCTCCGCCGCAGCCACCGGCGGCAGCAACCCGATCGCGCGATAAGCGCCGTCCACTACCGGACGCGCCATCTCCCGCGCCTTGTCCGCCCCATCCCGGAGCACCCCCTCCACATAACCGGGATCCGCACACAACTCCTGGTGCCGGGCCCGCACCGGTCTCAGCACCTCGACCACGGCCTCCGCCACGGCCGCCTTCACAGCGCCGTACGACCGATGAACGGACGCCAGCTCCGCCGGGTTCCCGTCCGTGCAGGCGGCCAGAATCTCCAACAGATTGGCGACCCCCGGCCGCCCCTCCCGGTCGTACACGACCTCACGCCCGCTGTCCGTGACCGCCCGCATGATCTTCTTCCGCACTACATCCGGCTCGTCGAGCAGATAGACGATCCCCGGCCCGGAGTCATCGCTCTTCCCCATCTTCGACCCCGGGTCCTGGAGGTTCATCACCCGGGCCGCCACCGCCGGCAGCGTCGCCCGCGGCACCACGAACGAGTGCCCGTACCGCTGGTTGAACCGCACCGCCAGATCCCGCGCCAGCTCCACGTGCTGCGCCTGGTCGTCCCCCACCGGCACCTCGTCGGTCCCGTACGCCAGGATGTCCGCCGCCATCAGCACCGGGTACGTCAGCAGCGACAGCCGCACGCTCCCCCCGCGCTCCCGCTCCTGCGCGGCCTTCACCTTGTACTGGATCATCCGCCGCATCTCGCCGTCGGTGGCCACGCACTCCAGCAGATACGACAACCGCGCGTGCTCGTCGACATGGCTCTGTACGAAGAGGGTGCACAGCGCGGGATCCAGCCCCGCCGCCAGCAACAGCGTCGCGGCCTGCCGGCTCAGCCGTCGCACCCGTGCCGGATCGTGGTCCACGGTCAGCGCGTGCAGATCGACCACACAGAACAACGCGTCCGAGCGGTGCTGGTCGGCCCGGACCCATTGCCGCATGGCGCCCAGGTAGTTCCCCAGGGTCAGATGCCCGGTCGGCTTGATCCCGCTGAAGACCCTCGTCATCTCCACTCCTCCTGCTGGACTTCTCCGGTCGAGGCCGCCGTCCCGGTCGGCCCGACCCTCGCTGGTCCCGGAGGGGGATACGAGAAACGGCCGCCGAGGCGGCGGCCGTTGAACACGTACGTGAGCGCGGCCGCCGTCAGGCGGCCCACCAGAGCTGGGTGTACGTACGCGTGGTCATGTCGTCCACACTACGCCCCGAGGGTGCCCGGGGACGTGGGTTGACACGCCCCGGCCCGGTACGTAGTGTTCTCCGAGTTGTCCGACGTGAGCGCCGACTCCGGTCGGTCCCCGGACAGCCATTCCGCAAGTACCAACCACTCCTCGACGAGCAGTCGTTCTGTCTGCCGTCGTGTCATTGGCATGTGTATTCGCGAAATGAGGAATCCGCGTTCGAAAGGACACGGCCCCCGATTGGCTTCGGGAGCCGGGAATCCGCTAAAGTCTCACTCGTCGGAACGGCCGAAGGGCCGGGAGGACAAGCCCCTCTGACTGGGAATCAGACGCCGAAAGGATCTGATAGAGTCGGAACCGT
>NZ_KQ949033.1 GCF_001514285.1 Streptomyces sp. DSM 15324 | reverse complement strand
GCTCCCACCCACTTGATGGGGTAAGGCTCCCAGTAGACGACTGGGTTGATAGGCCGGATCTGGAAGCACAGTAATGTGTGGAGGTGACCGGTACTAATAGGCCGAGGGCTTGTCCTCAGTTGCTCGCGTCCACTGTGTTGGTTCTGAAACCACGAACAGCCCCACGTTGCCACAACGTGGTGCGGCTGACAGTTTCATAGTGTTTCGGTGGTCATAGCGTGAGGGAAACGCCCGGTTACATTCCGAACCCGGAAGCTAAGCCTCACAGCGCCGATGGTACTGCAGGGGGGACCCTGTGGGAGAGTAGGACACCGCCGAACTCCTTTTAGAGCTCTGGCTCTTGGGCACACGTGGCCCAAGAGCCAGAGCTTTTTTGCGTTGAGGTAGGGTCAGGGGGCATCGTTGGCACGTTTTCTATGGAGGCCCCCGGGTGGAGGTCCAGGAGACCCGCGTCCAGACAGACCGGGTCCTCACCATCCCGAACATCCTGAGCATGGCGCGTCTTCTGGGCGTGCCCCTCTTCCTGTGGCTGATCCTCAGGCCTGAGTTCGGGGGGCCCCAGAGCGACGGCTGGGCGCTCCTGGTGCTGGCTCTCAGCGGCATCAGCGACTACCTGGACGGGAAGCTCGCCCGGCGCTGGAACCAGGTCAGCAGCCTCGGCCGGCTGCTCGATCCCGCCGCGGACCGGCTCTACATTCTCTCGACCCTGGTCGGCCTCACCTGGCGGGAGATTCTGCCCGTCTGGTTGACGGCTGTACTTCTTGCGAGGGAACTGGTCCTGCTGGTGATGGTGGGCATCCTCAGGCGCCACGGTTATCCGCCGCCGCAGGTGAACTACCTGGGCAAGGCCGCCACCTTCAACCTGATGTACGCCTTCCCGTTGCTCCTGCTCAGTGACGGAAGCGGGTGGCTCGCGTCACTCGCTGCTATTTTCGGATGGGCGTTCGCAGGGTGGGGTACAACGCTCTATTGGTGGGCAGGAGTCCTCTACGTGGTGCAGGTCCGCCGCCTCGTTCGTGCGGACGCCATGGCCGGCTGAGCCCGTCGTCGGGCGGGGGCAGTAGTGGCTCGATGGCCCGCTTCGGAAAAGTGCGGGACAATCTTGATGGGTGAAGTCGGCTAGACCGTCGTCTCTTTAGGAGGACGCTTCCGACATGAAGGCCGTCGTGATGGCCGGAGGCGAAGGCACACGCCTTCGCCCGATGACCTCGAGCATGCCCAAGCCGCTCCTGCCGGTGGCCAACCGGCCGATCATGGAGCACGTCCTGAGGCTGCTCAAAAGGCATGGGCTCAACGAGACCGTCGTCACCGTGCAGTTCCTGGCCTCATTGGTCAAGAACTACTTCGGTGACGGAGAAGAGCTCGGAATGGAGCTCAGCTATGCCAATGAGGAGAAGCCACTCGGAACCGCCGGAAGCGTCAAGAACGCAGAGGAGGCGTTGAAGGACGACGCCTTCCTCGTCATCTCCGGCGATGCTCTCACCGACTTCGACCTCACCGAGCTGATCAACTTCCACAAGGAAAAGGGCGCACTGGTCACCGTCTGTCTGACGCGTGTGCCCAATCCGCTGGAATTCGGCATCACCATCGTCGACGAAGAGGGCAAGGTCGAGCGTTTCCTCGAGAAACCGACCTGGGGCCAGGTCTTCTCGGACACGGTGAACACCGGTATCTACGTCATGGAGCCCGAGGTCTTCGACTACGTCGAGGCCGACGTGCCCGTCGACTGGTCCGGTGACGTCTTCCCGCAGCTCATGAAGGAGGGGAAGCCGATCTACGGCTTCATCGCCGAGGGCTACTGGGAGGACGTGGGCACCCATGAGAGCTATGTGAAGGCTCAGGCCGACGTGCTGGAGGGCAAGGTCGACGTCGAACTCGACGGCTTCGAGATCTCCCCCGGAGTGTGGGTGGCGGAAGGTGCCGAAGTGCACCCCGACGCCGAACTGCGCGGTCCGCTGTACATCGGCGACTACGCCAAGGTCGAGGCCGGCGCGGAAATCCGTGAGCACACCGTCGTCGGCTCGAACGTGGTGGTCAAGAGCGGCGCGTTCCTGCACAAGGCCGTCGTGCACGACAACGTGTACGTCGGGCAGCACAGCAATCTGCGCGGCTGTGTCGTCGGAAAGAACACCGACATCATGCGGGCCGCCCGCATCGAGGACGGCGCCGTCATCGGCGACGAATGCCTGATCGGTGAAGAATCGATCGTGCAGGGCAATGTCCGGGTGTATCCGTTCAAGACCATCGAGGCCGGCGCGTTCGTCAACACGTCGGTGATCTGGGAGTCCCGGGGCCAGGCGCATCTCTTCGGCGCCCGCGGGGTGTCGGGCATCCTGAACGTCGAGATCACCCCGGAGCTGGCGGTGCGGCTGGCCGGCGCCTACGCCACGACCTTGAAGAAGGGCTCCACCGTCACCACGGCCCGCGACCACTCCCGGGGCGCCCGGGCGCTGAAGCGGGCGGTGATCTCCGCGTTGCAGGCCAGCGCCATCGACGTACGGGACCTGGAGAACGTACCGCTGCCCGTGGCGCGGCAGCAGACCGCGCGGGGATCGGCCGGCGGGATCATGATCCGGACCTCGCCCGGGGTGCCGGACTCCGTGGACATCATGTTCTTCGACGGGCAGGGTGCCGATCTGTCGCAGGGCAGTCAGCGCAAGCTGGACCGGGTGTTCGCCCGACAGGAGTACCGGCGGGCGTTCCCGGGCGAGATCGGGGACCTGCACTTCCCGGCGAGTGTGTTCGACTCGTACACCGGGTCGCTGCTGCGGAACGTGGACACGACCGGGATCTCGGAGTCCGGGCTGAAGGTCGTGGTCGACGCGTCGAACGGCAGCGCGGGTCTGGTGCTGCCGAGTCTGCTCGGGAAGCTGGGCGTGGACTCGCTGACCATCAATCCCGGTCTGAACGAGGCCAGGCCGACGGAGACCGGCGATCAGCGGCGCTCGGGGCTCGTGCGGCTCGGCGAGATAGTGGCCTCCTCACGTGCGGCGTTCGGGGTGCGGTTCGACCCGGTGGGCGAGCGGCTGTCGCTCGTCGACGAGAAGGGCCGGATCATCGAGGACGACCGGGCCCTGCTGGTGCTGCTCGACCTGGTGGCCGCGGAGCGGCGCAGCGGGCGGGTGGCGCTGCCGGTGACCACGACACGGATCGCCGAGCAGGTCGCGGCGTACCACGGGACGCAGGTCGAGTGGACGACGACGTCGCCCGACGACCTGACCCGGGTCGGCCGGGACGAGACGACGATCTTCGGCGGGGACGGCAAGGGCGGTTTCATCGTCCCCGAGTTCAGCAGTGTCTTCGACGGTACGGCGGCCTTCGTGCGGCTGATCGGGCTGGTGGCGCGGACACAGCTCACCCTCAGCCAGATCGACGCGCGGATTCCGCGGGCGCACGTCCTGAAGCGGGATCTGGCGACCCCGTGGGCCGTCAAGGGGCTGGTGATGCGGCGGGTCGTCGAGGCGGCCGGAGACCGCTTCGTGGACACCACGGACGGCGTGCGGGTGGTCGAGACGGACGGGCGCTGGGTGATGGTCCTGCCCGATCCGGCCGAGGCCGTCACCCATCTGTGGGCGGAGGGGCCCGACGACGCCTCCGCGCAAGCCCTGCTCGACGAGTGGTCGTCGGTCGTGGACAGCGCCGGACGCTGATCCGCGCGGCACACGCGCGTGCCGGACAGGCCTCCGTGAAGGGGCCTGTCCGGTTCGGCGGTGGGGCCATTCGGAGGTAGTGGTCGCGACGTGCGACGATGTGCGGCATGCCGCAGCCGCCCCCCGTTCGGAGCACAACCGCGCGCGTGTCGCGCCCGGACGCCTCCATGTCGCTGCTCACCAACGTCATGGACCACAGCCTCGACGACGGGTATGCCGAAGCCGCCGCCCGCAAGGAGTCCGAGGGCGCCGGTGGTCTGCCGAAGACGCTGCGGGCGAAGCTCGGACTCGCGGGCGGGCTGGTGCTCGCGGCCCTCGTGGTGACCGTCGGGGCGGCCCAGGCGCGGATCTCGGCCCCGGTCGTCGCCAAGGAGCGTGAGGAACTGGTCGACCGCGTCGACGCCGAGACCAAGGCGGCCGACGAGCTGGAGCGGACCGTCGACCGGCTGCGCGACGACGTGAGCGCCCGGCAGCGCGAGGCGCTCAGGCACAGCGGTGGCGGCGGCCAGGCGGATCTGGTGAGCGTGCTGTCGGGGGCCGTGCAGGTGCACGGGCCCGGGATCAAGCTCGTCGTCAACGACGCCAAGGAAGCCAGCACGGGGGGTGACGGTGACCCGCGGGAGACCTCCGGGTTCTCCGACACCGGGCGCGTCCGTGACCGTGACATGCAGAAGGTGGTCAACGGACTGTGGGCGTCGGGAGCCGAGGCCGTCTCGATCAACGGACAGCGGCTGACGGCGCTGTCGGCGATCAGGGCCGCGGGTGACGCGATACTGGTCGACAACAAGCCGCTGGTGCCGCCGTACACGGTGCTCGCGGTGGGGGACGGGAAAAACCTCAGCACCAGGTTCCAGAACAGCGCGGACGGCGTCTATCTGAGCGTGTTGCAGGAGAACTACGGCATCAGGACGGCCCTTTCCGTGCAGGACGACGTCCGGCTGCCCGCCGCACCGAGTGTGATCGTACGTACAGCTGAGCCGAGAACTGAGAAGGGCACATCGTGATCGCCGTACTGGGCCTCGTCGTGGGAGTCGTGGCCGGCCTGTTGGTCCGGCCCGAGGTTCCGGCGGTTGTCGAGCCTTATCTGCCGATCGCCGTCGTGGCGGCGCTGGACGCCGTCTTCGGCGGACTGCGGGCCATGCTCGACGGGATCTTCGACGACAAGGTCTTCGTGGTGTCGTTCCTGTCGAACGTGGTGGTGGCCGCGCTGATCGTCTTCCTGGGGGACAAGTTGGGCGTGGGCGCCCAGCTGTCGACCGGTGTCGTGGTCGTCCTCGGTATCCGGATCTTCTCCAACGCCGCGGCGATCCGCCGGCACGTCTTCCGGGCGTGACGCCGATGAGCAACCAGGACGAGGTGGCCGAGAATCGGCTGCGCAAGGAACTGCCGGAGGAGGTCCCGGCGCCCCCCGCGGCGGTCGAGGAGGAGCGGGAGGTCGCCGAGCCGGTGCTGACCGGCCGGCAGCGGCTGGCGAAGGGGCTGTGGCCGCCGCGTGTCACCCGGGCCCAACTCATCGTCGCCCTGCTGCTGTTCGGGCTCGGCTTCGGTCTGGCCGTCCAGGTCGCCTCCAACAGCGACAGCGGGAACGCCCTGCGCGGCGCGCGCCAGGAGGATCTTGTGCGCATCCTTGATGAACTGGATGACCGCAGTCAGCGTCTTGAGGACGAGAAGCAGGGACTCGAGAAGCAGCAGGCGGAGCTGGAGAACAGCTCCGACCAGGCGGAGGAGGCCCGTAAGCAGACGGTGGAGAAGGAGAAGCAACTCGGCATCCTGGCGGGCACGGTGGCCGCGCAGGGGCCGGGCATCACGATGACGATCGAGGACACGAAGGGGACGGTCGAGGCGGACATGCTGCTCGACGCGATCCAGGAGCTGCGCGCCGCGGGCGCCGAGGCGATCCAGGTCAACGACGTGCGGGTGGTCGCCGGCACCTACCTGACGGATTCGGACGACAGCGTCAGCGTCGACGGGAACAAGATCAACGCGCCGTTTCGTTTCAAGGTCATCGGCAACCCGCAGGACCTGGAGCCGGCGCTGAACATCCCTGGAGGCGTGGTGCAGACTCTTGAGAAGGAGCAGGCCACGGTGACCGTCGAGCGGTCGGACAAGATCGTCGTGGACGCCTTGCGAGCGGCGAAGCAGCCTGACTACGCTCGGTCGTCGACCCGGTGAACCGGGGGTGCATGGGGGCCGTCCGGCAGGGGCATGAGGTTGCGGGGGGTCGACGCACCGATCGGGTGGTGCGTGGTGGAAACTGTCTGGTGGATACGGACGTTGTGAAGGTGTCCGGGTCGGCCGGTGTATTCATTCAGGGTTCGTCCTGCCCCACGGGCGGGTCTGTTTCGGTCAAGGGGAATCGCCCGTGAAGTTGTTTGCGAAGTTGTTCGGCAAGAGCGCGCGAGAGGGCAGCGACAACGCGACTGCCCGTCATCGCGCACAGCCCGACGCAGAGGGCCAGCGGCCGCTGTTCCGGGACCAGGTGTCCGGTCCGGGGGGTGACATTTCCGGAGGCCAGGGCGCGGCGTCTGTTGACCCCGCACAGTCCGGCGGCATAGGTTTCGGCCAACCGTCAACCTCAAGTACGGGTGGAGGGTTTTCTCCCATGTCGGCCCTGGTGTGTACGAGGTGCGGTAACCGCAACGCGGAGAACAGCCGCTTCTGCTCCAACTGCGGCGCGCCGCTGCGTCCCGGTCTGACGCCGGAGCGTGCGTCGGAGACGACCTCCACCATCTCCATCTCCGGTCTCGAGGCCTACGACTCCGAGGCCACCGGGCAGACCCAGCTGCCGGCGCTCTCCCCGGAGGCGCAGGCCGCGGTCGACGCGCTGCCGTCGGGTTCCGCGCTGCTGGTCGTCCGTCGTGGCCCCAACTCGGGCAGCCGCTTCCTGCTGGACGGCGACCTGACGACGGCCGGGCGCCATCCGCAGAGCGACATCTTCCTGGACGACGTGACGGTCTCGCGACGTCACGTGGAGTTCCGTCGCAACCCGGACGGCACCTTCAAGGTCGCGGACGTCGGCAGCCTGAACGGTACGTACGTCAACCGGGAGCGGATCGACGAGGTCCCGCTGTCGAACGGTGACGAGGTGCAGATCGGCAAGTACCGGCTGGTCTTCTACGCGAGCCAGCAGGGTTACTGACCCTCCCCCGGAGCCCATCCGGGGGGAACCAAGGGAAGGTCCATGCTTCAAACACCGAGGGGCGGTGCCGGATCCGGCACCGCCGCCGCGGACGCAGGTGCGATGAGCATCGGCACCGTACTGAACGCGCTGCGGGTCGAGTTTCCCGAGGTCACCATCTCCAAGATCCGTTTCCTGGAGGCGGAGGGGCTGATCGAGCCCCAGCGGACCCCCTCGGGGTACCGCAAGTTCAGCGCGCAGGACGTCGAGCGCCTGGGCCACGTTCTGAGGATGCAGCGCGACCACTATCTGCCGCTCAAGGTGATCCGGGAGCATCTGGACGCCATGGAGCGGGGCGAGGCCGTCGCGTTGCCGACTGTGGGCCGGCAGCGGGACGGAGAAGCCCTTCCGGAGCCCGTGGAGGGGCCCACGGCGGCCCGGATCGGGCGGGCCGAGCTGCTCGCGGCCGCCGGGATCGACGAGGCGGCGCTGGTGGAGTGGGAGTCCTACGGGCTGCTCGTCCCGCTGGAGGACGGGGTCTACGACGCCGAGGCCGCCACCGTGGCCGGGCTCGTCGCCGAGCTGGGGCGGTTCGGGATCGAACCCCGGCACCTGCGGGTGATGAAGGCCGCCGCCGACCGTGAGGCGGGGCTGGTGGACCAGGTGGTCGCCCCGCTGAAGCGGCACCGCAACCCGCAGACCAGGGCGCACGCCGAGGCCCGTACGAAGGAGCTGGCGGGGCTCACGGTCCGGTTGCACGCGGCGCTCGTGCAGACCGCTCTCGGCGTCCGGTTGCCCTGAGCCACCGGTTTTGCCCTGGGCGGATCGGTCACCCGTTCCCGGCCCGACTACCCAAACGTCCCGGGCACGGCCTAGGGTTGCTGTGTGAACGAGCTCGATGTCGTAGGTGTCCGGGTCGAAATGCCCTCCAACCAACCGATCGTGCTGCTGCGTGAAGTGGGAGGCGACCGTTACCTCCCCATCTGGATCGGACCGGGGGAGGCGACGGCGATCGCCTTCGCCCAGCAGGGCATGGCCCCCGCGCGACCGCTGACCCACGATCTGTTCAAGGACGTGCTGGAAGCCGTCGGCCAGGAGCTCATCGAGGTGCGCATCACGGATCTGCGCGAGGGCGTCTTCTACGCGGAGCTGGTGTTCGCCAGCGGCGTCGAGGTGAGCGCGCGCCCGTCCGACGCCATAGCGCTGGCGCTGCGCACCGGGACGCCGATCTTCGGCAGTGACACGGTGCTCGACGACGCGGGCATCGCCATTCCGGACGAGCAGGAGGACGAGGTGGAGAAGTTCCGCGAGTTCCTCGACCAGATCTCGCCCGAGGACTTCGGTTCCAGCAACCAGTAGCCGGAGCGCGGCCTGCGGAGTGAGGAGGGCCGCAGGCCGGCCGCCCTGTTTCCGCCACGTGCCGGCGGCGCGTGCGGGCGTCCTACGGCTCCATCTCCAGGCATTCGGCTAGCCTTTCCCCGCGGTGGGGTGCGGGAAACCACTCCTAGGGTGATTATCACTCGGCGTGGCGAGTGTGGCGATCGTTGACGCACCCCTGGTGACTGCCTACCGTCGAGAAGGCAGGTCAAGGACGGAGGTCGGCGTGAGAAGCAGCGGCGACGGTGCGGCTGGGGGTGCCCCCGGACTCGGCGTCGGGGGAAGCGGTCCGTACCCTCCCCCGAGCTCTCGGCTACGCCCGGGCAGGGGATATCCCCACCAGGGCGGCGCGGCCGAGCACGCGGCTCCGCAGCGACCCGCGGCCGTGCCGAGCAGCGGAGGGGCGGCGTCCATGGCGTCCGAGCAGATCGGCTACCGCGGACCGACGGCCTGTGCGGCCGCCGGCATCACCTACCGGCAACTCGACTACTGGGCCCGCACCGGCCTCGTCGAGCCCAGCGTGCGGCCCGCGTACGGGTCGGGGACGCAGCGGCTCTACAGCTTCCGGGACGTCGTCGTCCTGAAGATCGTCAAGCGGTTCCTCGACACCGGGGTGTCGCTGCAGAACATCCGCACGGCCGTCCAGCATCTGCGGGAGCGCGGCTTCCGTGATCTGGAGCGGATGACGCTGATGAGCGACGGCGCGACGGTCTACGAGTGCAGCTCGCCCGACGAGGTCCACGCACTGCTCCAGGGCGGTCAGGGCATCTTCGGGATCGCCGTCGGTGTGGTCTGGCGGGACGTGGAGGGCGCGCTGTCGCAGTTGCACGGCGAACGGGTCGACACGGGCGAGACGCTCGTCGGGCCCAATCCGGCGGACGAGCTGGCGCGTCGGCGCAACCGGGCGGTCTGAAGCCTTCGCCCTGCGGGGCGGCTGCGTTGTCAGTGGCGTGGTGCAGCATCGGAGATGTGAGAAACGCGCCCACGATCCTGCATCTCGACATGGATGCCTTCTACGCCCAGGCGGAGCAGGCGTCCAAACCGAGCCTGCGGGGGAAAGCCGTGATCGTGGGCGGTCTCGGGCCGCGCGGGGTGGTGGCCACCGCCTCCTACGAGGCCCGGGCCTTCGGGGTGCACTCGGCGATGCCCACGGCCCAGGCGCGCCGGCTGGCCCCGAACGCCGCCTACCTCGTCCCGCGCTTCGCCTTCTACCGGCGGATCAGCGACCAGGTCATGGGGCTGCTGCGGGTGCTGTCGCCGCTCGTGGAGCCGTTGAGCCTGGACGAGGCGTTCGTGGACCTGGAGGCCGGGGGAGCGGCCTGGGACGGCGAGTCGGCCCGGCTGGCCAGCATTCGGCTGCGGGCGGACATCCGGGCGGTCACGGGCCTCACGGGGTCGGTGGGCCTGGCCGCCTCGAAGATGCTCGCGAAGATCGCCTCCGAGCAGGCCAAGCCCGACGGCCTGGTGCTCATCGAGCCAGGGACCGAGCGGGCGCTGCTCGGGCCGATGCCGGTGCGGACGCTGCCCGGGGTCGGTCCGGCGACGGGGGACCACCTGCGCCGGGCCGGGATCACCACGGTCGACGAGCTGGCCGAGGCCGGTGAGGACGAGCTCGTGCGCCTCGTGGGCAAGGCGCACGGGCAGGGGCTGTACGCGATGGCGCTGGCGCGCGACGACCGGCCCGTGGTCGCGGAGCGGGAGGCCAAGTCGGTCTCGGTCGAGGACACCTACGACGTCGACATCCATGAGCGGTTGCGGGTGGAGCTGGAGGTGAAGCGGCTGGCGGACCGCTGCGTGCGCAGACTGCGGGGCTCCGGTCTGTCCGGGCGGACGATCGTGCTGAAGGTGCGCCGCTACGACTTCTCCACGCTGACCCGGTCCGAGACGCTCCGCGGGCCCACGGACGATCCGGCGGTGGTGCGGGAGGCCGCCGGGCGACTGCTGGACTCCGTCGACACCACGGGCGGGGTGCGGCTGCTCGGGGTCGGTGTCACTGGTCTGGCGGACTTCACCCAGGAGGACCTGTTCGCCCAGGCCGCGGGGGAGGAGCCGGGCGACGGGGCCGAGGAGGAGGATCCCGGCGAGTCCGCAGTGCCGCAGGCCGGGCCGGCCGAGCACCGGTGGAGTCCCGGCTGTGACGTGGTCCACGCCGAGCTGGGGCACGGCTGGGTGCAGGGGAGCGGGCTGGGCCGGGTCACGGTGCGCTTCGAGACCCCGGAGTCCGAGCCGGGGCGGGTACGGACCTTCCGGACGGACGATCCGGCCCTGACGGCGGCGGAGCCGTTGCCACTGGTACGGCCGAGACCGGACGAGTACGCCGGGGACCAACGGGAGGGCGGCGACCTCGCGACCGGCGGGGCGCGCGAGGGCGGGTAGGACCACCGGGACGCCGAGTAACCGGGTGCCCTGCGGGCCGGCTGGGACCGTGGGGACGGAGGTGCGGGCGGGAGGTGCGGGCGGGACTGCGAGGCCAACGGGGACGGCGGTGCGTACCGGGATGGCGGCGACGGGTGGCGGCCGCCGGGACAGCGGGGGCCACGGGGAGGTCGGCTACGGCGGGGACGACGAGCACCAAGGGGATGGGTGCCCCCGGCTGGCGGGGCGCACGGGGACGGGTGGGACCGCCCGGGACGGGGAGGACCGGGCGTGGTGGCCCTAGGACGGCGTGGATGGTGGTGCTCAGTGGGACTGCGGGGCCCTCGTGGATTGTGGTGCCCCCGGATAGCCAGGCGCGGGGGCGGTGAGGATCACCAGGAGGGTGGCTGCTGCGGAATGGAGGGTGCACGGGGGCGGCGGTGCATACGGGGACGGGTAGGACCGCCGGAAGAAGGGCAGCCGCTGGGACGGCAGGTGCAGGGGGCGGCGACCATCGGTATGGCAGTGACCGCCGGGATGAAGAGGACCGCAAGGGCCGCGGTGCCCAGCGGGATGGCGGTGCCCACGGGTATGGCTGTGAGCAGGGGATGTCTAACACCAGGAGGTCGGCGGTGCGCACCGGATGGCGGGGCGCACGGGGCGGTGAAGACCGCCGGGTTGGTGGGTGCCGCCGGGGTGGTGGGGCGTATGGGGTCGGGTGCCGCCTGGGATGGCGGGGACCCGAGGGGGGCGGTACTCATCGGGACGCGGCGGACGCGGGAACGGCCGGGAGGGCGAGGCCCCCAACGATGGCGTGAGCCGTCGGGATGGTGCGGCGCGCACTGGGACGGGTGCCCGCTGCGGTGGCGAGGACCTTGAGGGGCGGGGGCCCATCGGGACGCGGTGGGCACGGGGACGGCCGTGGCCGTCGGATGGCGGGCGTACGGGGATGAGTGGGGACCGTCGGGATGGCGGGGCCCTCGAGGAACGGCGGGGGACCGCCGGGAGGGGGCTGGTGCTGAATGGCGGGTGCATGGGGACGGTGGTGCCCGGGATGGCGGCGACCTCGGGGACGGGTGGGGGCGGGGGAGGGGGGTGACCGGGACGGTGAGGACCGTCGTGCCTCTGGGGGGCGGCCGTCCGGGTGGTGAAGGGGAGCGTTCTGGTGCTGTCCCCTGCGGGCGACCAGGTCAGGCTTCGTCTGTGCCTGCCAGGCGGCCGAAGTCGTGGTCCGGGAGGGGTGGGGGAGCGGCGACGTCCAGGCCGTAGTGGTGGTAGAGCTGGAGTTCCTGTTCCGGGGAGAGGTGCCGGCCGACGCCGAAGTCGGGCGCGTCCTTGATCAGGGCCCGGTCGAAGGGGACGTGGAGGGTGCCCTCGACCAGCTCGCTGGGTTCGAGGGGGACGAAGGCGTCCCGGGAGAACAGCCCGGTGCGTATCGCGGCCCACTCGGGCACACCGGTCGCGTCGTCGAGATAGACCTCGTCGACGGTGCCGATCTTGGTGCCGTTGCGGTCGAACGCCTTGCGGCCGATCAGGTTGCGCGGATCGATGTCGGTCTGCACGGGCCCTCCACTTGGTCGCAACTCATCCGTAAGCACTACAAAAGAACACATTGGGACGAGCGGCCACTCGAGCCGTCCTCATGGACCTCGCTGGTAGTCTGGCAACGGCTGCTGACCCCGTGCGGGAGAGTCCTCCGGAGATCACCGGAGGCGCCGAAGGAGCAACTCCTCCCCGGAATCTCTCAGGCACACGTACCGCGCGGACGAGGTCACTCTGGAAAGCAGGACGGAAGTCGACGGCGTCGACGGCCTCCGTCCTCACCGACGGTGAAAGCCGGCTGCCCCGGTGGCGGCCGGTGAAGCTCTCAGGTTGAGATGACAGAGGGGGAGGCCGTCCGGGCACCCGTGCCGTGGTGCCCCTCGAAGGTCGCGTCAGACCAGGAGGCCTCAGACATGACCGCCGATCGCATTCCGCTCACCCGGCTCGAACAGGGCATCCCCTTCGAGCAGCGTCACATAGGGCCCGACCAGGAGGCGCGGGCCAAGATGCTCGCGCACGTCGGCTACGGCTCGCTCGACGAGCTGACCGCCGCCGCCGTCCCGGACGTGATCAAGAACGCCGACGCGCTCGACCTGCCGGGCGCGCGCACCGAGGCCGAGGTCCTGGCCGAGCTGCGCTCGCTGGCCGACCGCAACCAGGTCCTCGGCTCCATGATCGGCCTCGGCTACTACGGCACCTTCACGCCGCCGGTCATCCTGCGCAACGTCATGGAGAACCCGGCCTGGTACACGGCCTACACGCCGTACCAGCCGGAGATCTCGCAGGGCCGGCTGGAGGCGCTGCTGAACTTCCAGACCATGGTCGCCGACCTCACCGGGCTGCCCACCTCCGGTGCCTCGCTGCTCGACGAGGGCACGGCCGCCGCCGAGGCGATGGCCCTGTCCCGGCGCATGGGGAAGAACAAGAAGGGCCTCTTCCTGGTCGACGCCGATGTGCTGCCCCAGACCATCGCCGTGCTGCAGACCCGTGCCGAGCCGACGGACGTGGAGATCGTGGTCGCCGATCTCGCCGAGGGCATCCCCGCCGAGATCGCCGGACGTGAGATCAACGGCGTGCTGCTCCAGTACCCGGGCGCCTCCGGGGCCGTACGCGACATCAAGGCCGTCATCGACCAGGCGCACGGGCTCGGCGCGCTCGTCACCGTCGCCGCCGATCTGCTGGCCCTGACGCTGCTGAGGTCGCCCGGGGAGCTGGGCGCGGACATCGCCGTCGGGACGACCCAGCGCTTCGGTGTGCCCATGGGCTTCGGCGGACCGCACGCCGGATACATGGCGGTCCAGGAGAAATTCGCCCGCAGCCTGCCCGGACGGCTCGTCGGGGTGTCCGTGGACGCGGACGGGCACAAGGCCTACCGGCTCGCGCTCCAGACGCGTGAGCAGCACATCCGCCGGGAGAAGGCCACCAGTAACATCTGCACCGCCCAGGTGCTGCTCGCGGTCATGGCCGGCATGTACGCCGTCTACCACGGGCCCGACGGGCTGCGGACGATCGCCGGGCGCACCCACCGCTATGCCGCGGTCCTCGCCGCGGGCCTCACGGCCGGCGGGGTCGGGGTCGTGCACGGCTCCTACTTCGACACGCTGACCGTGCGGGTGCCGGGCAGGGCCGGCGAGATCGTCGCCGACGCCCGCGGGCGCGGGGTCAACCTGCGCCTCGTCGACGCGGACCACGTCTCGATCGCGTGCGACGAGACCACGGGGCGGGCACAGCTGGCCGCCGTGTGGGCCGCCTTCGGTGTGGACGGGGACGTCGAGGCGCTCGACGCCGCCGCCGGGGACGCGCTGCCCGAGGGGCTGCTGCGCACCGACGCGATCCTCACCCACCCCGTCTTCCACCAGCACCGCTCCGAGACCGCGATGCTGCGCTACCTGCGCCGGCTGGCCGACCGGGACTACGCGCTCGACCGGGGCATGATCCCGCTGGGCTCCTGCACCATGAAGCTCAACGCGACCACCGAGATGGAGCCGGTCACCTGGCCCGAGTTCGGGCAGCTGCACCCCTTCGCGCCCGCCGAGCAGGCCGAGGGCTACCTCACGCTCATCCGGGAGCTGGAGGACCGGCTCGCCGAGGTCACCGGGTACGACAAGGTGTCGCTCCAGCCCAACGCCGGATCCCAGGGCGAGCTGGCGGGGCTGCTGGCGGTACGCGGTTACCACCGGGCGAACGGGGACGAGCAGCGGACGGTGTGTCTCATCCCGTCCTCCGCGCACGGCACGAACGCGGCGAGCGCCGTGATGGCCGGGATGAAGGTCGTCGTCGTGAAGACCGCGGAGGACGGCGAGATCGACGTCGAGGACCTGCGGGCCAAGATCGAACGGCACCGCGACGAACTGGCCGTCCTGATGATCACGTACCCGTCGACGCACGGGGTGTTCGAGGAGCACGTCGCCGACATCTGCGCCCAGGTCCACGAGGCGGGCGGGCAGGTCTACGTCGACGGCGCCAACCTCAACGCGCTCGTCGGGCTGGCCAAGCCGGGCCACTTCGGCGGTGACGTCTCCCACCTGAACCTGCACAAGACCTTCTGCATCCCGCACGGCGGCGGCGGTCCCGGCGTCGGCCCCGTCGCCGTACGGTCGCACCTCGCGCCGTATCTGCCGAACCACCCGCTCCAGCCCGCGGCCGGGCCGGAAACGGGTGTCGGACCGGTCTCGGCCGCGCCCTGGGGCTCCGCGGGCATCCTGCCCATCTCGTGGGCGTACGTGCGGCTCATGGGCGGCGAGGGGCTGAAGCGGGCCACCCAGGTGGCGGTGCTCAGCGCCAACTACATCGCCAAGCGGCTCGAACCGCACTACCCGGTGCTGTACACCGGCCCGGGCGGGCTGGTCGCGCACGAGTGCATCATCGACCTGCGGCCGCTGACCAAGGCGACCGGGGTGAGCGTGGACGACGTGGCGAAGCGGCTGATCGACTACGGCTTCCACGCGCCGACCATGTCGTTCCCGGTGGCGGGGACGCTGATGATCGAGCCGACCGAGTCCGAGGACATCATCGAGCTGGACCGGTTCTGCGAGGCGATGATCGCCATCCGTGCGGAGATCGAGAAGGTGGGCTCGGGGGAGTGGCCGGCGGAGGACAACCCGCTGCGCCAGGCCCCGCACACCGCCGGTGCGCTCGGCGGGGAGTGGGAGCACGCGTACACCCGTGAGGAGGCCGTCTTCCCGGCCGGGGTGTCCGTCGCCGACAAGTACTGGCCGCCGGTGCGCCGGATCGACCAGGCCTTCGGCGACCGGAACCTGGTCTGCTCGTGCCCGCCGCTGGACGCGTACGAGGACTGATCGGCAGGAAGTGCGGGGCCCGTCCGGATGCCGGACGGGCCCTCGCCCGTTCTCAGGCCGTCGCCACCGTCGCCAGGGACACCTCGGTCGCCTTGATCAGGGCGATGACGTCGGAGCCGACAAAGAGCCCGAGGTCGACGGCCGCTTCCTTGGTGATCGCCGCGGTGAGCTCCCCGCCGGCCACGGAGACCTTCACGACGGCCATGACGGTGCCGGTCGTCAGCCCGGTGATGGCGCCGGGGAACTGGTTGCGGATGGAGAGGCCCTCGACTCGGTGGGTGGCCAGGGAGACCTCCGTCGACTTCACCAGCGCGTGGACGGCGGTGCCGGGGGTGAGGCCGAGGTCCTGCACGGCGTCCAGGGTGATGGCCGCCGTGAGGACCTGTCCGCCGTCCAGACGGACCTGGACGGCGGCCATGACCTCGCCGGGGTGGACGGCGGTGACGGTGCCGGGGAGCTGGTTGCGGATGCTCAGGGTCATGGGCACCCACGGTAGGGCCCCGAGCCGTTCATGCCGGGTATGCGTGGGTCTGTGCCGCTTTGACTGTCGCCCAGACCGCTGTGCCCGGGTGCAGGTCCAGCTCCGCGGCGGCGACGGTCGTCAGGTCGGCGGCGAGCGGGAGTTCGCCCGTCAGGGCGGCCCGGATCTGGTCGCCGTGGGTCTCCAGACCCGCGACTTCGCACCGCCAGAGGTTGCGGGCGCTGGAGCCGGTGGGCCGGTCGCGGTGGAGGGTGACCGCGCTCGGCGGGAACGCGACGAACACCGGCCCGGAGAGGGTCTCCGTGGTGGTGACGGCCGGACCGGTGTCCAGGCGCACCGTGTGGCCGTCGGCCCGGCCCCGGTAGAGGTTCAGGCCGACCAGCTGCGCGATGTAGTCGGTGCGCGGACGGCGGGCGATGTCGGCGGGGCCGCCCTCCTGGACGACGCGGCCGTCCTCGACGACGACCAGGCGGTCGGCGAGGACCATGGCGTCCAGCGGGTCGTGCGTGACGAGCACGGCGACCGCCGCGAACTCGGCCAGATGACGGCGGAGCTGGGCCCGCACCTCCAGCCGGGTACGGGCGTCGAGGGCGGCGAGGGGCTCGTCCAGGAGCAGCAGGCGGGGGCGGACGGCGAGGGCGCGGGCCAGGGCGACGCGCTGGGCCTGGCCGCCGGAGAGCCGGCGGGGTTTGGTGCCGGCGTGCGCGGCCAGCCCCATGCGGTCCAGCCACGCGGCGGCCACGGCCCGGGCCTCGGCTCTGCCCGCGCCGTGGCAGCGCGGGCCGAACGCGACATTGTCCAGGGCGCTGAGGTGCGGGAACAGCAGATAGTCCTGGAAGACCACGCCGACCGGGCGGGCCTCGGGCGGGGTGCGCTCCAGAGCCGCGCCGTCCAGGCGGAGGTGCCCGCCGGTGAGCGGGACGAGACCGGCGAGGGCGCGCAGGGCGGTGGTCTTGCCCGCGCCGTTGGGGCCGAGCAGCGCCACGACGTCGCCGGGGGCGGCGGTCAGGGCGACGTCGAGACGGAAGGAGCCGCGGTCGACGACGAGTCGGGCGTCGAGGCCCTCGCCGGGCCGGAGCGCGGGGCCGGCGGTGTCCTTGCCGAGTGTGGTCATGACGCGGTCATCCAGCGGTCGCGCAGCCCGGCGAGGACGGCGATCGACACGGCGAGGAGTACCAGACTCAGGGCGACGGCCGCCTCCGGGTCGCTCTGCAGGGCGAGGTAGACGGCGAGCGGCATGGTCTGGGTGCGCCCCGGGAAGTTGCCCGCGAAGGTGATGGTCGCCCCGAACTCGCCGAGGGCGCGGGCCCAGGCGAGCACGGCGCCGGCCGCGATGCCCGGCGCGATCAGGGGGAGCGTGACCCGGCGGAAGGCGGTGAAGCGGGAGGCGCCGAGGGTGGTGGCGGCCTCCTCGTAGCGCGGGTCGGCCGCCCGGAGCGTGCCCTCGACGCTGATGACGAGGAACGGCAGCGCCACGAACGTCTCGGCGACGACCACGCCGGCCGTGGTGAAGGGCAGGGTGATGCCGAACCAGGAGTCCAGCCACTGACCGATCACGCCGTTGCGGCCGAGGGCCAGCAGCAGCGCCACACCGCCCACCACCGGGGGCAGGACCAGCGGCAGGGTCACCAGGGCGCGGACCAGGCCCCGGCCGGGGAAGTCGGTGCGGGCCAGCAGCCAGGCGAGGGGCACCCCGGTCACCAGGCTCACCGCGGTCGCCGCCGTGGCGCAGACCAGGGACAGCCGCAGGGCCTGCCAGACCTCGGGGCTGGTGAGCTGCTTGGGCAGGGTGTGCCAGGGCGCCCGGACGAGGAGCGCGACCAGCGGCAGGAGCAGGAAGGCCAGGCCGAGCAGGGCGGGGACGAGCAGGGCGAGCGGGACACCCGTGCGGACGCGGGCGGGCCGCGGGCCGCCCTCCGGGGCGTCCGCTGCGGCCTGCTTCGCGGGTGGGGTCACGGCTGCAGGAACCCGGCCTCGGTGAGGACCTTCTGCCCGTCGGCGGAGCGGACCAGCGCGATGAAGGCCTTGGCGGCCTCGGCGTTGGGGGCGTCCTTCAGCAGGGTGATCGGGTAGTCGTTGACAGCGTCGGCGGACTCGGGGAACTCCACACCCTCCACCTTGTCACCCGCGGCGTGCACATCGGTCTTGTAGACGACGGCCGCGTCCGCCTCCTTCAGTTCGACCTTCGTCAGGGCGGCCTTGACGTCCTGCTCGTAGGAGACGGGGGTGAGCTCGAGGCTGCCGGCCGCCAGTGCCTTCTGGGCGGCGGCGCCGCAGGGCACCTCCTTGGCGCACAGCACGACCTTCAGCCCGGACTTGGTGAGGTCCTTGAGGGAGGAGACCTTGTCGGGGTTGCCCGGCAGGGTGGCGATCTCCAGCTGGTTGCGTACGAAGGTGACCGGCGCGGTGGCGTTGTCCTTGGCGTCGGTCACGATCGCCATGGTCTTGGGGCTGGCGGAGGCGAACACATCGGCCGGGGCGCCGCCCGTGATGCTCGCGGCCAGGGTGTCGCTGCCGCCGAAGTTGAAGGTGACCTTCGTGCCCGGGTGCGCCTCCTCGAACTCCTGGCCGAGCGCGGTGAAGCTCTCCTTCAGTGAGGCGGCCGCGAAGACCGTGACCGTGCCGGAGAGCTTGGCGGAGCCGGAGGCGGAGGGCGAGGCGTCCGACTTGGCCGACGTGTCGCCGGAGTCGCCGGAGGAACACGCGCTCAGGGCCAGCAGCGCGGCGACCCCCACGCCGGTCACCTGCGCGGCGCGGCGGGTACGGCGCTCGGTACGGGTCATCACGGTGTACTCCTCGGTCTCGGCGGTCCCTCGAACGGCCCAACATCATGATGATGCCGCATATGCCAGGCAGGTGTCCTCTTGGGGTTCGCATAATCCGGGGTGATCGGGGTGGCGGGTCCGCAGGTGCGTTCGTACGGAGGTGTCGGCCCGCCGCGGCGGGCTCGCTTCCGGCGGGGTTCAGACGCGGTCGATGTGCACGTTCGTGGACTTCACGCGGGCGGTGGCCTCCATGCCGACCTCCAGGCCCAGCTCCTCGACGGCCTCCCGGGTCAGCAGCGAGACCAGCCGGTGCGGGCCGGCCTGGATCTCCACCTGGGCGGCCACGTCGCCGAGCTTGATCGCGGTGACGATGCCGGGGAAGGCGTTGCGCACCGAGGTGTACGGGGCGTCCTCGTCGGTGTTGTCCGTGCGGGCGAGGGAGACCGAGAAGGCGGCCAGGTCCTTGCCGTCGATGAGGCGCCGTCCGCCCTCGTCCCGGTGGGTCGCCACCCGGCCGGCGTCCGCCCAGCGGCGCGCGGTGTCGGGGCTCACGCCGAGCAGCCGTGCCGCCTGTCCGATTGTGTAGCTCTGCATGCGGGTCACGATAGGGCCGCGGTGCTCGCAGAGGGGGCGGAGGGGGCGTACGTCAGCCCGGTGGGGTCGGGAGGTGGGCCGGGTGGGTCCGGGAGGTCGGCCCGGAGGGTCCGGAGTTGGGCTGGTGGGATCCGGGATGTGGGCCGGGAGGGTCCGGGATGTGGGTCGCTGTGGTCCGGGAGGTCGGCCGGGAGGGTCCGGGGGTGGGTCGGTGAGGTCCGGAAGATCGGCGGGTGGGGACCGGAAGAGCAGCTGCTGTGGAGCGGGAGATATCGGCCGAAAGGGACCGGGAGGCCAGTCAGCAGCGGCCGGAAGGTGAGCCGGTGGGGTCTGGGAGGGCGGCCTGTGGGACCGGAAGGTGAGCCGGTGGGGTCTGGGAGGGCGGCCTGTGGGGCCCGGAAGGTGAGCCGGTGGGGTCCGGGAGGGCGGCCTGTGGGGACCGGAAGATGGGCCGGTGGGGTCCGGGAGGCCGGCCTGTAGGGACCGGAAGATGAGCCGGTGGGTCCCGGAGGGCGGCCTGCGGGGACCGGAAGATCAGCCGGTGGGTCCGGAAGATCGGTCGGCAAGGACCGGAAGATGAGCCGGCAGAGACCGGAAGATCAGCCGGTAGGACCGGAGATCAGCCGACAGAGACGAAAGATCAGCCGGTGTGGACCCGGGGGCGGCGTGAGCGGTTTGGTTCGGCCTCGCGCAGGACCTCGCGGGTGACCGGGGCGACCTCGCCCTGGCCGAACAGGAAGAAGCGCAGGAAGTTGGCGAAGGGGTTGCCCTCGGTCCACTCGAAGTAGATGTGCGGGATGCAGCCGGTGCTGTCGCGGGTGTGCAGCAGCAGGGCGGCCAGGGCGTTCGGGATGGAGGAGGACTCCAGGGTCAGCACCCGGTAGCGGTTGTGCAGCACCTCGCCGCGGACCGTCAGGCCCGCCTCGAACTCGGAGGGGTCGAGGACGGTCACCTCGACGAAGACGAAGTCCTCGCCGGGGAGGTCGTTGTCCTCGCGGATCTGCTCGATCTTGTCGCGGTACTCGGCCTTGTCGCGCTGGTCGGGCTCGTTGGCGATGAACCGCAGCTTCCGGCTGGCCATGTCCCGGATGAAACGTTCCGCCATCGGGTCCAGCGTCACGCTCGTCACCCGTAGCTCGAAGGCGCGGGCCAGCCGGGAGAGGAGGGAGACGAGGATGATGCCGGCGATGAAGCAGGCACCGATCTTCACACCGTCCGGGCGCTCGATCACGTTGACGACCGTGGTGTAGAGGAACACCGCGGAGATGACCGCGAAGCCGACGGCCCATCCGCGCTGTGCGGCCTTGTGGGCGGCGATGGTGACGGCGATCGCGGCGGAGCTGATCAGCACCAGGACACCGGTGGCGTAGGCGCCGCCCTGGGCGTCGACGTTGGCGTCGAAGATCCAGGTGACCAGGAAGGCGACCAGGGTGAAGACGATGACCATCGGGCGGACCGCGCGCGCCCAGTGCGGGGCCATGCCGTAGCGCGGCAGGTAGCGGGGCATCAGGTTGAGCAGCCCGGCCATCGCGGAGGCGCCGGCGAACCAGAGGATCGCGATGGTCGAGATGTCGTAGACCGTGCCGAAGGCGTTGCCCAGGTACTCGTGGGCCAGGAAGGCGAGGGCGCGGCCGTTGGCCTGGCCGCCGGGCTCGAACTCCTTCTCCGGGATCAGCAGGGTGGTGATGAAGCTGGTCGCGATCAGGAAGACGCTCATGATGAGGGCGGCGGTGGTGAGCAGCTTCTTGGTGTCCCGGATCCGGCCGGTGGGGGTCTCCTCCGTGTCGCCCGCGTCGCCCTTGACGTGCGGCATGACGGCGACACCGGTCTCGAAGCCGGACAGGCCGAGCGCGAGCTTGGGGAAGACGATCAGGGCCACGCCGACCATCGCGAGGACGTTGCCGTGCTCGGCCGTCAGGGCGTCCGCCCAGTCGGTGACGACATGGCCCGCGGTGGCCACGTGCCAGAAGCCGACGATCACGACCACGACGTTCAGCGCGAGGTAGACGCCGACCAGGGCCACGGCGACCCCGATGGCCTCCAGGAAGCCCTTGAGGAACACCGCGCCGAGCAGGGCGACCAGCGCCAGGGTGATGATCATCTGCTTGTCGTGCAGGGCGCTGTTCAGATGGGGGTTCTCCACCAGGTGGGTGGAGGCGTCGGCGGCCGACAGGGTGATGGTGATCAGGAAGTCGGTGGCGGCGAAGCCCAGCAGGGTCAGCACGAAAAGCTTGCCCTGCCAGAAGGACAGCAGCCGCTCCAGCATCGCGATCGAGCCCTCGCCGTGGGGGCTCTCGTCGGCCACGCGCCGGTAGACCGGCAGTGCGCCGGCGAGGGTGACGATCACCAGCACGATGGTCGCGATGGGTGACAGCAGGCCGGCCGCGAGCGCCGCGATGCCGGGCTGGTAACCCAGGGTCGAGAAGTAGTCGACGCCCGTCAGGCACATCACCCGGTACCAGGGCTGGCCCTTGTGCTGCTGCTCGGTCTCGGCCTGCTGACCCTGCTGCGCATGGCCCTTGCCCATGTCGGAGAGGCCCTCCAGCATCCAGGCGCGCAGGCGACCGGGGGGAGGGTGCTCGGTGGTGGCCATACGCGTGCTCCTGGGTGCGGGTCCGGCGTGGGGTTTCGGCCATCACGCGGACGGCGGGTTCAGCGTAAGCGGAGAGTGACGCGCAGGCCCGCGGATGAGAGGCCGGACGGCGTCAAACTTCCGTTAAGACCTCTTCTTAAGGATCGGTTCCTGGAGCGAATGTTTCGGAGCCCTTCCGGTCGCCGACGGTCATCAGCAAGTGCATAGATGCCAGGATTCCCTGTGTTCAAGGGGTTGCCACCTGTCGGAGGGTGTCTCTAGGGTGCGGCAGCAGCGAAGCTTTCTGGATCTGGTTCGAAACTTTCGATCTACCAAGGAGCGCATGATGGGCGACCCGGCACTGTCCCGCCGCGGCTTCCTGGCGGCCTCCGCCGCAGCCGGTGTGAGCATGACGGCACTGAGCGGCTGCGGCGGCGACTCGGACGGAGGGTCGTCGGGGACGACCACGATCGAATGGTGGAACATCTCCACCACCCAGCCCACCAAGGACGTCTGGGCCGCGCTCGCCAAGCGGTTCGAGGCCCAGAACCCCAAGGTGAAGGTCAAGATCGTCCAGATGGAGAACGACCCCTACAAGTCGAAGATGACCGCGCTGACCGCGTCCGGGAAGCTTCCCGACATCTTCCACACCTGGGGCGGCGGTGTCCTCCGGCAGCAGATCGACGCCGGGCTCGTCGAGGACCTGACCGACCGGAGCAAGGGCTGGGGCGACGGGCTGCTCAACGTCGCCCGCCAGCCGTACCTCTTCGACGACAAGGTGTACGGCATCCCGTTCGACATCGGCATGATCGGCTTCTGGTACAACAAGGCGCTCTTCAAGAAGGCCGGCGTCGCCGCTCCCCCCACCACCTGGAGCGCCTTCCTCGACGCCGTGAAGAAGCTGAAGGCCGCGGGGATCACCCCGCTCGCGCTGGCCGGCAAGGAGAAGTGGCCGGGCATGTACTACTGGGCCTACCTCGCCATGCGCACCGCCGGTATCGACGCCCTGCGCAAGGCGAACGACGCCAAGGACTTCACCGGCGACGGGTTCGTCCAGGCGGGGCAGCACCTCCAGGAGCTCGTCGACCTCCAGCCGTTCCAGAAGGGCTTCCTCGGCGCCGCCTACAGCACCCCCACCGGCCAGGCCGCCACCATGGGCAACGGCAAGGCGGCCATGGAGCTGATGGGCCAGTGGGCGCCGGTGGTCGAGGCCGACTCGGGCAAGGGGATCGGCGCCGACCTCGGCTTCTTCCCGTTCCCCGCCGTCGACGGCGGCCAGGGCGCCATCACCGAGGTCTTCGGCGGCGGCGGCGGACACGCCCTGCGCAAGGGGGCCCCGCAGGCGGCCGTCGACTTCCTGAAGTTCTTCGCCTCGGCCACCACCGACACCGAGCTGGTCAAGAAGACCGGAGTGCTGCCCGTCGTACCGGCCGCCGAGAGCGCCCTCACCGACCCCAACCTGTCCGCCGTACAAGCCCAGTTGAAGGCCGCCACCGGCTTCCAGCTCTATCTCGACCAGGCGTACGCGCCCGCCGTCGGCCAGGAGGTGAACGACAGCGTCGCCGCGCTCATCGCCGGATCCAAGTCCGCCCAGCAGGTCACCGAGTCGATCACCAAGGTCGCCAAGGAAGAGCAGTAGCCGGATGGCCTCGACCTACCTCCCGGACAAGCGCAGCACCCCGGACACCGGCCGGCCGCCGCCCCCGCCCGTAGCAGCCGGCCGGACCCGGCGCCGGGTGCTGCACTGGCTCACCGCCGTCGGCTTCCAGGTGCCCGCCCTGGTGCTGTTCGGCACGCTGGTGCTGCTGCCGATGCTGTTCGCCCTGTACGCCGCGTTCTTCCGGTGGGGCGGCTTCGGCATGCCGGACGACTTCATCGGCGGCGACAACTTCACCCGCCTCTTCCAGGACCCGGTGTTCATCGGCGACCTGTGGCGCTGCCTCGTCCTGGTCGGGCTCTCGCTGCTGCTCCAGCTGCCGTTCGCGCTCGCCCTCGCCGTCGCCCTCAACCAGAAGATCCGCGGGCGGGCCGTCTACCGCATGCTGTTCTTCGCCCCGTACATCCTCTCCGAGGCGATCACCGGCGTGCTGTTCAGCATGATCTTCGCCCCCGGCGACGGACTGGCCGACCATCTGCTGGGCGCGGTCGGCCTGGACGGGCTCGGCGGGCAGTGGTTCGCCGACCCCTCCACCGTGATGGCCACCCTGTTCCTGGTCATGACCTGGAAGTACTTCGGCTTCCACATGATGCTCTACCTGGCCGGACTCCAGTCCATCCCGGCCGAGTTGACGGAGGCCGCGCTGATCGACGGGGCCGGGCCCTGGCAGCGGTTCCGCAGCGTCACCCTGCCGCTGCTCGCGCCCACGCTCCGCATCAGCGTGTTCCTGTCGGTGATCGGCGCCATCCAGCTCTTCGACCTCGTGTGGATCGTCACGGCCGGCGGCCCCGACCACCACTCCGAGACGATGGCCGTGACCATGTTCCAGTACGGCTTCAAGCGCTACCAGGTCGGCTACGCCAGCGCCATCAGCGTGGTCATCTTCGGCATCAGCCTCGTCTTCGCCCTCGCCTACCAGCGGTTCGTACTCCGCCGCGATCTGGAGGGCGCCACCACGACCATGCGAGGAGGCGGCGCATGAGCGTCCGCAGAAGGGGCCGCACCCTTCCCCTGCACGCCGCGCTGGTGGTCGTCGGCGCCGTGATGGCCGTACCGCTGCTGTACGCCGTGCTGTCCGGCTTCAAGTCGACCGACCAGCTCTCCCGCAACCCCTTCGGGCTGCCCGACCCGTGGGTCACCTCCAACTACACCGACATCCTCGCCTCGGGCTCCTTCTGGCAGTTGCTCGGCTCCAGCACGGTGATCGCGGCCGGGACGACGGTGGTGGTGGTCGCGGTGTCCGCGCTCGCCGCGTTCTCCTTCGCGCGGTTCGCCTTCCGCGGCCGCGAGCTGCTGTTCACGCTGTTCACGATGGGGCTGATGTTCCCGTTCGCGGTGGCGGTCCTGCCGCTGTTCCTGCTGCTGCGCTCGATGGACCTGCTGGACAACCCGCTCGGGGTGATCCTGCCGCAGGCCGCCTACGGCGTGCCGATGACGATCGTCATCCTGCGCGGCTTCTTCCGCGAGATACCGGCCGAGCTGGAGGAGGCGGCGACCCTCGACGGCTGCGGACCGCTCGCCTTCTTCTGGCGGATCCTGCTGCCGATGGCCCGGCCCGCGCTCGGCACGGTCTCCGTACTCGCCGTCGTCGCCAGCTGGAACAACTTCCTGCTGCCCCTGCTGGTCTTCAACGAGCCGTCGTGGTGGACGCTCCCGGTCGGTGTGCAGCAGTTCCAGGGCCAGTACTCCTCCGAGTACGCCCGGATCTTCGCCTATCTCGTCCTCGCCATGGTTCCCGCCCTGGCCTTCTACTCCGCCGCCGAGCGCCAGCTCGTCGGCGGTCTCACCGCCGGCGCCACGAAGGGATGAGCCGCGCCTGCCCACGCCCCACCGACCGTGAGGAGTCGCACCATGTCCAGCACCGTCCGCACCCGGCTGAGACTCGCCGGAGCGCTCGCCGCCGTCCTGGTGGCCGCCGGGATCGCCGGCGGGCCCGCCGCCCAGGCCCAGGACAAACCCCGGCCCACCCTCGCGGACCTGGCCGAGCGCCACGGCCGCTACTTCGGCAGCGCCACCGACAACCCCGAACTCACCGACACCGCCTACACCCGGATCCTCGGCAGCGAGTTCGACATGATCACCCCCGGCAACGGTATGAAGTGGTACGCCACCGAGCCTCAGCAGGGCGTCTTCGACTGGACCGCGGGCGACGAGATCGTGAACCTCGCCCGGGCGCACCACCAGAAGGTGCGCGCCCACACCCTCGTCTGGCACAGCCAGCTGCCCGACTGGCTCACCAGCCGGCAGTGGACGGCCGACGAGCTGCGCGCCGTACTGAAGAACCACATCCAGACCGAGGTGCGCCACTACCGGGGCAAGGTCTACGCCTGGGACGTCGTCAACGAGGCGTTCAACGAGGACGGCACCTACCGCGAGACCGTCTTCTACAAGACCCTCGGCCCCGGCTACATCGCCGACGCCCTGCGCTGGGCCCACCAGGCCGACCCCAGGGCCAAGCTGTACCTGAACGACTACAACATCGAGGCCGTCGGCCCGAAGAGCGACGCCTACTACCGGCTGGCCAAGGAGCTGAAGGCCCAGGGCGTCCCGCTGCACGGCATCGGCCTGCAGGCCCATCTCGCGCTCCAGTACGGCTATCCGACCACCCTGGAGGACAACCTCCGCCGCTTCGCCCGCCTCCGCCTCGACACCGCGCTCACCGAGGTCGACGTGCGCATGCTGCTGCCCGCGACCGAGGAGAAGCTCGCCCAGCAGGCCGAGTGGTACCGCGACATGACCGAGGCCTGCCTCGCGGTGCGCCGGTGCGTCGGCATCACGATCTGGGACTACACCGACAAGTACTCCTGGATCCCGGCCTTCTTCCCCGGCGAGGGAGCCGCCCTGCCCTGGGACGAGCAACTCGCGCCGAAACCGGCGTACACCGCGATCCGGCAGGCGCTCCGCCAGGGGGCGAACAACTGAATCCGAATCCGACCAAGCCCTACCAGGGCCGGTCGGAGTTCTTCGGCGGTGCCGTGCTGGAGCGGATCACCAGCTCCGTGCCCAGTTCCACCCGCGGTGAGTCGGGGTGCTCGCCGCGGGCCAGGCGCAGGACCGTGCGGGCGGCCAGCTTGCCCATGTCGGCGAGGGGTTGGCGGACGGTGGTCAGCGGAGGGGCCGACCAGCGGACCTCGGGAAGATCGTCGAAACCGACCACGCTCATGTCCTCCGGGACGCGCAGTCCGCGCCGGCGCAGCGCCTCGATCGCCCCCAGGGCCATCTGGTCGCTCGCCGCGAAGAGCGCGGTCGGCGGTTCGGGGAGGTCGAGCAGGGCCGTGCAGCCGGTGAAGCCCGACTCGGGGTGGAAGTCGCCGGGGACGACGAGGCTTTCGTCGACGGTGACGCCGGCGCCCTCCAGGGCGGCCCGGTAGCCGTCGTGGCGGGCGCGGGAGCACAGCAGCCGGGGCGGCCCCGCGATCAGGCCGATGCGGCGGTGGCCCAGGGCCAGCAGATGCTGGGTGGCGGCGAGGCCGCCGGACCAGTTGGCGGCGCCGATCGTCGGGGTGTCGAGGGCGGGGGAGCCCATCGGGTCGACGATCACCAGCGGGACGCTCAGGATGCGCAACTGCTCGTGCAGCGTGGGTTCCAGGGCCGAGGTGACCATGATGACGCCGTCGGAGGCACGCGCGCGCAGATTGCGCATCCACTCGCGGGCGTCCCCGGAGCGGCCGTGGATCGCCGAGACGACGGTGCCCACCCCGGCCGCGTGGGCGACCTCCTCGACCCCCCGGATGATCTCCACCGCCCACGGGCTGTCGAGGTCGTTGAAGACCAGGTCGAGCAGGGCCGCTCGGGACGCGGAGGGAGCGGCGGGACGTTTGCGGTAGCCGTGCTCGCGCAGCAGTTCCTCGACGCGCGCACGGGTGCCGGGGGAGACGTCGGAGCGGCCGTTGACCACCCGGGAGACGGTCGGCACCGAGACGCCGGCCCGGCGGGCGATCTCCGTGATCGTGACCTTGCCGCGGCCCGCGGATGATGTGCCGTCCGCCGTCATTCCCCCACCTCCGTCGCCTCGTTCCGGGCGCGGTGCCGAAACTTCCAGGAGTCTTCCGGAAAACCTGCGCGTACGAAAGGGAAGGCAGGGACTACGCGGAGTGAGCGCGCCGGACACGCGTCGGGGCCGGTTCGCAACGGCCCGCTGCGGTCCGGCCCCTCGAAGTCCCCGGACGGCCCTCCCGCGCCGTCCGTTGCTGCTCAGGCTGCGGTCATGACCCGGTGCGGGGCGATGACCCGGCCGTCCGGCAGCAGCTCACCGGTGTCCTCGAAGAGGAGGACGCCGTTGCACAGCAGGCTCCAGCCCTGTTCCGGGTGGTGCGCCACGAGCCGGGCGGACTCCCGGTCGGCGGAGGTTGCTGGCGGGCACGGCGGCTGGTGCTGGCACATGGATGGGTTCTTCCGCTCTGGCGTGATGTGTGTGGTGAGTGTGGTCGAGTCTGTCCCGCGGCGTGAAGCGTCGTGTACGTCGTTCATGGCCGCCCCCCGTTGTGATAAGTCGGTCGGAACCCAGTGTTGCCCCACGGACGTCGTTCCGCAGGGATTTCGCGGCACCGCCTCTCACAGGTTCATGACGCATCACCCGCGCGGGCGGTTCATCTCAACCGCACTGTCACTTCGGGTGGTTTCCAGTGGCCGGATAGGGCTAGTCCGGACGGGGACGCGCGGACGAACACCGCGGACGGCGCCGTACCCCGGCGCCGGGGTACGGCGCCGGGGTACGGCGCCGGGGTACGGCGTTGGGGCGGTGCCGGAGTACGGCGTAGGGGTGACTGCGGTCCGCGGGAGCGGTACCGCGTCAGGCGGGCGAGCCCAGCAGGGGCGGCGGGGCCGTCGGGGGCACCCGGAGGGTCAGCACCGGGAGCAACTCGGCGACGCGGTGGGCGCGATGGGCCGCGATGCCGGGCGGTGCCGGCGCCAGCGGCACCAGCAGATCGGTCGCCGCGGGATGACCGGTGGTCCCGTCGGAGTCGGTGTCGCCGTGCAGCCAGAGGGTGAGCATGTAGAGCCCGGGCACCGACAGCAGCCGCGCCTGGTACGGCTGGGTCGCCGACTCGGCCTGCCGCAGGGCGCGTTCGGTGGAGGCGATGTAGGGGCCCTCGAAGAAATGGGAGAACGCCCAGCCGTCCGGGGTGAGCCGGGTCTCGGCCGCTGCCACGGCCCGGTCGCCGCAACGGATCAGGAAGCGCCAGCCGGCCAGTCGCGTCGCGGACACGCCCTCGGGGGTGATCCGGTCCAGGACGTGCAGGGGCAGCGGGAGTTCGGGGGTGGCCTCGTCCTGGGCGGAGCGCAGGGACGGAGTTCGGGCTTCACGGACCGCGGTGGGGGAACCGAGGGCCGTGAGGACGGAGCGGAGGGCGGGCGCGGGAGCCGGAGGGACGTGCAGCGGCATGATGGGTCGCCTCTCATTCACAGGCGGTGGCGCGAGGGCGGGGGCGGACGGCGCTGTCAGCTAGCTCTCGTGAAGGTCGGAGAGGCAGGGGCCGGGGTCTTCGGACAGCCGGGGTGCGCGAGCGGCCCGCCGTCACCTGGACGACAGGCTCCTCCGACCGCGGGGCCACCTTCTCCGCCTTGTGCGAGGAGTTTATACGAAACGTGTTCAGACTGTGTTTCGTCTAGCCGCTTCCGGGACACCCGGCAAGTGTCCATTCGGTCGGCGATACGTGTGAATTATCCCGATTCAGAGCGGTGGGCGCCGCGATGACCTCGGGTTATGCGCACGCAGTGGTCGGCCCATTCTCGTCGGACTTTTTCACGAGTTCCCGAGTTCGAGTTCCGCGAGATAGTGAAAGAGTGGTCTGCCGCTTGCCCCGTGAATGTGCCTCCGGTCAGTCCGGTGCTTCCGGTCAGCGTAGCGGGTGCCGGGAACCGGCGGGGACGTTATCGATCGGTCCGGCTGGGCATCATCACACCTGACCCGGGAGACCGGCGGCCGGACCACCGGCCCGCCCATGGGAGGAGGGACGCTTCGATGGGGGAGAAGGTCGCGGCGGGCGCGTTCGATCTGTCCGACCGGCAGCAGTACCGCGCCAAGCTCCGAAGGTGCCTGACGGGGCTGGAGCGGCTTCTGGCCCAGAAGCGCTTCGACCGGCCGAAGAACCTCATGGGGCTCGAGATCGAGCTGAATCTCGCGGGCGCCGACGGCCTGCCGAAAATGCTGAATGGTGAAGTACTCGAACGGATAGCGAGCCGAGACTTCCAAACAGAACTCGCCATGTTCAACCTGGAAGTCAACATAGCCCCACACCGATTGGGCGGGCGGGTATTCGACCGGCTCGCCGAGGAACTCCGTACGTCACTGGCATATGCCCATCGAAAGGCGGGCGAGGTCGACGCCGGAATCGTGATGATCGGTATTCTCCCGACTCTCGACCGTGACGACCTGGTGTCCACCAATCTTTCCGACGTCGACCGCTACACCCTGCTCAACGACCAGATCGTGGCCGCCCGGGGCGAGGACTTCGCCCTCGACATCGACGGCGTGGAGCACCTGTCGTGCACCTCCAAGTCGATCGTCCCCGAGGCCGCCTGCACCTCGGTGCAACTGCACCTCCAGGTCACCCCGGCCCGCTTCGCCGACGTGTGGAACGCGGCGCAGGCCGTCACCGCCGCGCAGATCGCCGTGGGCGCCAACGCGCCCTTCCTGTTCGGCCGCGAGCTGTGGCGCGAGTCCCGGCCCCCGCTGTTCACCCAGGCCACCGACACCCGGCCGCCCGAGCTCCAGGCACAGGGCGTACGGCCGCGCACCTGGTTCGGGGAGCGGTGGATCAGTTCGGCCTACGAACTGTTCGAGGAGAACCTGCGCTACTTCCCCGCCCTGCTGCCCCTGTGCGACGACGAGGACCCGCTGGAGGTGCTGGAGGCCGGCGGGATCCCCTCGCTGGCCGAACTGGTCCTGCACAACGGGACCGTCTACCGCTGGAACCGGCCCGTGTACGGCATCGCCGACGGCGTCCCGCACCTCAGGGTGGAGAACCGGGTGCTGCCCGCCGGACCCACCGTGACCGACGTGATCGCCAACGCGGCCTTCTACTACGGCCTCGTCCGCGCCCTCGCCGAGGACACGCGGCCGGTGTGGTCCCGGCTGCCGTTCGAGGCGGCCGAGGCGAACTTCGACGCGGCCTGCCGGTACGGCATCGACGCCCGCTTGCAGTGGCCGCGGCGCGGGCGGCTCGGCGGCGTGGGCGAGGTCGACGCGGTCAGTCTCGTACGGGAGGAGCTGCTGCCGCTCGCGGAGGCCGGGCTCGACGCCTGGGGGGTGGAGCCGGCCGACCGGGACCACTACCTCGGGGTCATCGAGGAACGGTGCCGGCGGCGGGCGAACGGGGCCACCTGGCAGGTGGCGACGTTCCGGCGGGCCGTGGACGCGGGGCTTTCGCGGGACGCGGCGCTGGCGGCGATGACGCGGCGCTACGCCGAGTTGATGCATCTGGGGGAACCGGTGCACACGTGGCCCGTGGGATTGCCGGAGGTGGTCGGAGCACGGTGAGGTTCAGGGGCGCGAGGGGGGCGCTCCCGGGTCCGGGGTGGTGGGGACCGGTCGCGTGGTGCCCCACGCCCCTTCAGGTCGGCATGCGCCTCCTCGGCCGTCAGGGGAGGGGCGGTCGCCGTCGCTTTCGTGTCATCGGGCAAGCTGTGGTGTCCCTTGAACGGAAGCGGGTGTGCGGGTGGGTGAGGTGTACGACGAGCGGCCGTCTCGGCGGATCTTCCGGGACGAGACACTGCTCGTGCTGGGGCTGTCACTCGGCGCCAGCGGTGTGTCCGCGCTGATCAGTTTCCTCGGATCGGTCACCAAGCCGGGCGGCCTGAAGGACCAGGCGGCGACGCTCAACGCCTCGGCCGCGCCGGGCCGGCCCTGGCTGGACCTCGCCTGGCAGCTCTTCGGGATCGCCTCGGCGCTGGTCCCGGTGGCGCTCGTCGCTCACCTGCTGGTGCGCGAGGGCCAAAGCGGGCTGCGGACGCTCGGCTTCGACCGCAGCCGGCCCTGGTGGGACCTCGGGCGCGGAGCCGGCGTCGCGGCCGTCATCGGCAGCACCGGTATCGCCTTCTACCTGCTGGCCCGCGGGCTCGGCTTCAACCTCACCGTCGTCCCCGAGGCCCTGCCGGACGTGTGGTGGAAGTTCCCCGTGCTGATCATGTCGGCGCTCCAGAACGCCATCCTCGAAGAGGTCATCGTGGTCGGCTATCTGCTGCGCCGCCTCGGACAGCTCGGCTGGACGCCCGGCACGGCGCTGGTGGCCAGCGCCGTACTGCGCGGGTCGTACCACCTCTACCAGGGCGTCGGCGGGTTCATCGGCAACATGGTGATGGGCGTGGTGTTCGTCCTGCTGTACCGGCGCTGGGGTCGGGTCGGGCCGCTGGTGGCGGCCCATGCGCTGCTCGACATCGGCGCTTTCGTGGGGTACGCGCTGTTGGCCGGGAAGGTGTCCTGGCTGCCCACGGCCTGATCCGCCGGCCGCTCACCAGGCCAGCAGCTCGCCCTCGATGACCGTCACCGCGCGGCCGCTCAGCAGCGTCCGCCCGCCCCGCAGATCGGTGCGCACCCGGCCGGAGCGCGGGGAGGCCTGGAGACCGGTGAGCGCGGTGCGGCCGAGCCGCTCGCTCCAGTACGGGGCCAGCGCCGTGTGGGCGCTGCCGGTGACCGGGTCCTCGTCGATGCCGACGTTCGGGAAGAAGCAGCGGGAGACGAAGTCGTAGCCGAGGGCGGGGTTCTCGGCCCGGGCCGTGGCGATGATGCCGCGCCGGGAGTGGGCGCCGAGCGCCCTGTGGTCCGGCCGCAGGGCGTGCACGCTCCTCTCGTCGGCCAGCTCGACCAGCAGGTCGCCCAGGTGGGGGCCGGTGTCGAGGGCGGTGAGCGGTTCGGCCCCGAGGGCCTCGGCGACCCCGTCCGGCAGGGCGACCTCGGTGAGCGGAGCCGTGGGGAAGTCCAGGGTCACCGATCCGTCCTCGGCCGGGGTCGCGACGAGGACGCCGCTACGGGTGGCGAACCGCACGGGTCCGGTGTGGGCGCCCGTACCGAACAGGACGTGGGCGGTGGCCAGGGTGGCGTGGCCGCACTGGTCGACCTCGACGGCGGGGGTGAACCAGCGCAGCGCCCAGTCCGCCTCGCCGCCCGGCGGGAGGGGGTGCGCGAAGGCCGTCTCGGCGTGGTTGACCTCCAGGGCCACGTTCTGGAGCCGGTCGTCGCCCGGGAAGGCGTCGAGGAGCAGGACCCCGGCCGGGTTCCCGGCGAAGGGACGGTCGGTGAAGGCGTCGACGATTCGAATCCGCATGGCCGTGACGGTAGGGGCTCGGCCGGCCCGCCGACCAAGGCCAATCCATGACGCCTGGACCGGTTCCCCCGGGCTCGCCCGCAGCCACGGTCGTCGGGCCCGGTGCTGCCGCACGCCCGACGGCGCGCAGCTGACCTGCGCTTTCCTCCCGCTGCGGGGGAGCGCGGTCCCTGCGATGCTGGAGGAGGCGAGCGCTACCCACGATCGACACCGGGCGGTGAGCGCATGACAGGGTTCGAGGAAGACGGCGAGGAGCCGAAGGCCCAGGGGGCCGGTTCCCGCGGCGAGGCGGCCCCGGGAACCGACCCGCTGCACGAGCCGGTGCCGGGGGCCGGGTTCGCGGACCCGGCCGTGCCGGGAGCCGGTCTTGAGGAGGCGGCGGAGGGGGTCGTGCCGGGAGCCGGTCTTGCGGAGGTGGCGGAGGGGGTCGTGCCGGGAGCCGGTCTTGAGGAGGCGGCGGAGGGGGTCGTGCCGGGGGCCGGTCTTGAGGAGGCGGCGGAGGGGGTCGTGCCGGGAGCCGGTCTCGCGGAGGCGGCGGAGGGGGCCGTGCCCGCCGACGATCCTTCGGGCGGGACGGCTCCGGCGGCCGATCCGCAGGGTGATCCCTATCTGCGGACACGGTTCGCGATCCCCGCGCGGCCGGCGACGTTCCTGCGCCGCGACCGGCTGCTCGTCCATCTCGACCAGGCCCTGACCACCCCGCTCACCATGGTGAACGGCTCCGCCGGCGCGGGGAAGACCCTGCTCGTCGCCGACTGGGCCGCCGAGCGGGAGCCGTCCGTCGCCTGGTTCACCACCGAGGCCGCCGACCAGGGACCCGGCATGTTCTGGGCGTACCTGCTCCAGGCGCTGCGGGCCGCCGGGGTGCCGCCGCCCTCCGGGGTCGGCAGTCCGGCGGACGCCAGCCGGGTCACCCACACCCTGCTGGCCCGGCTCGCCGCCGACCTCAGCGCCCGCGAGCGGCCCGTCACCCTGGTCCTCGACGAGTACGACCAGGTACGCGACCCCGACATCGCACAGCAGCTGGAGTTCGTCCTGCACCACGCGGGCGGCGGACTGCGCCTGATCCTCGTCACCCGCACGGAACCCCTCCTGCCGCTGCACCGCTACCGCGCCGCCGGACAGCTCACCGAGATCCGCGGCGCCGAGCTGGCCTTCACCCCCGAGGAGACGGCCGAACTCCTCGCGCTGCACGGGCTGAGCCTGCCCCTGCCCGCGGCGGGCGCCCTCGTGGAACGGACCCGGGGCTGGGCCGCCGGCCTGCGCCTGTGCGCCCTCGCCGCCCAGGAGACCCCGGACGCGCAGACGTATCTCAAGGAGTTCGAGGCCGACCGCAGCACCGTCGCCGACTTCCTGCTCGCGGAGGTGCTCAAACAGCAGAGCCCGGAGGTCCAGGACCTGCTGCTGCGGGTCAGCGTCCTCGAACGGCTCTGTCCCGAGCTCGCCAACGCCCTGACCGAGCGGGCCGACTCCGAGCCGATCCTGGCCGAGCTGCACCGGGAGAACGCCTTCGTCGAGGACCTCGGACACGCCTGGTACCGCCTTCACCCCCTGTTCGGGGAGATCCTGCGGGCCCATCTGCGGGTGCGCGCGCCCGGCCTGGAACCGGAGCTCCACCTGCGGGCCGCCCACTGGTTCGGGCGGTCCGGACTGCTCACCGAGACCCTCGGGCACGGGGCGGCCGCGGGCGACTGGGAGTTCACCGCGAGCGCCCTCGTCGACGACCTCGCGATCGGCCAGCTCTTCACCGGCCTGCGCTCCGACGACTTCGTCGAACTGTTCTCCCGCATGGGCCCCGAGGCGGGCAGCCCCGCCACCGAACTAGTCCGGGCGGCCCGGGACCTGTCGCGCTGCGACCTGGAACACGGGCTGGCTCATCTCCGCGCGGCCCGGAGGGGGTTGGCGGAGAAGGAGGCGGCGGACGCCTCGGGGGCGGATGCCGCGCGTACGGCCACGGACGCCGACGCTGCGGAGGCGGGCGGCGCGCCGGGCGCAGCCGGCGCCCCCGACGAGGCCGCCGCCCGGCTCAGCTGCGCCCTGCTGGAGGCCTCCGCCGCCCGGCTGACCGGCTCGCCCGCGCGCGCGGAGGCGGCCGCGGCGGAGGCCGAGAAGGTCCGCGCCCAGGTGCCCGCCCACCTGCTGGACAAGCACCCCGAACTCACCGCGCTGCTGCTGACCCACCTGGGCTCGACCCGGCTGTGGGCCGGACGGTTCGAGGAGGCGAGGGCCGCCCTCACCCCGGCCGCCGACTGCCCCGGCGGCGCCTCGACGGCACTGCTGCGCGAGGACGCCCTCGGCCGGCTGGCCCTCATCGACTGCCTGGACGGCTGGGCCGACCGCGCCGAGCGCCAGGCCCGCGCGGCGATGGCCGAGACCGAACGGTTCGGACTGCCCCGGTCCGCCGGCTCCGGCATCGGGCTGCTCGTCCTGGCCGCGGTGGCCGTCGACCGCAACGAACTGGGCGAGGCACAGGCCCTGCTCGACGCGGCGGCCGAGTCGCACCCCGCGCTGCGGGACCCGGTGCGGGAGGCCGGCCGCGCCCTCGCCACCGCCCGGCTGCAGCTGGCCCGCGGCGACACCCGGGGCGCGCTCGACGCGGTGGAGCCGGCTGTCACCGCCGAGGTCGTCTCGCCCTGGGCGGCGGGGCAGTCGGCGCTGGTCGCCTCCGCCGCGCATCTCGCGGAGGGACGGCCCGAGGCCGCCGTACGCGTGCTGCGCGCGGTGCCGCGGGACCAGGTGGCCTGCGCGGTGGAGGAGGCACGGGCCCGGCTGGCCGCGGGGGAGCCCGGCGAGGCGGTCGAGCTGCTCGACCGGACGCGCCCCGAGGAGCACTGCGGTCCCGCGGTGACCGTCCGGGCCACGCTGGTGCGGGCCCGCGCCGCCGAGCGGACCGGGGATCCCGCCGCCGCGCGCCGTCTGCTCGCCCGGGCCCTGCGCGAGGCGCGGCGCGACCGGCTGCGCCGGCCGTTCCTGGAGACCGGCCCGTGGCTGCGGCCCCTCCTGAGAACCGGCCCCCTCCGGGAGCTGGCCGGCGGGTGGCTCACCCCCGGCGCGCCCCCGCCGCCCGCCGAGGAGGCGCCCGCGGTGGTCGTGGAGGAGCTGAGCGGACGCGAGCGCGATGTGCTGCGACGGCTGGCGATGATGATGTCCACCGAGGAGATCGGGGCCGATCTGTACGTGTCGGTGAACACGGTGAAGACCCACCTCAAGAGCGCCTACCGCAAACTCGGGGTGAACCGCCGCCATGACGCGGTACGCCGGGCCCGCGAACTCGGACTGCTGTGACGGTTCGCCGCGCCGCGCATCCCGGGAAAGATCGCCATCGATTAAAAGTCGGCTTGTCAGGTAGTCGCGTAAATGACCTTGGTTAATCATGGGAATTACCATGAGTGGTTGACCCTGACGCTGTGTGCATGCTCTTATGGAGTCGGTCGATATGCGTCGGCCCAAAATCTCTCGGGGGAGGGGTACGGGGGCAGGGGAACCTCTTTCTGATCGTCGCTTCCATTCGCTTATTCGCGTGCGATTTTTTCATTGCTTCGAGCAGTCTCAAGGGGAATGGGGAGGGTATGGCGACGTCTGTCTCGTATCCCGGGGTGTACATCGAGGAGTTGTCGAGCGGGGTCCGCACGATCACCGCGGTGACCACCTCGGTGACGGCGTTCGTGGGAGCGACCCGGCGGGGACCGATCGACGAGGCGGTGACGATCACCGGCTTCGCCGACTTCGAGCGGCGGTACGGCGGCCTGGACACCAAGAGCCTGCTGAGCTACGCGGTGCAGCAGTTCTTCCTGGCGGGCGGCTCGGTCGCCGTCGTCGTCCGGGTCGCGAAGGGCGCCGAGCCGGCGTCCAGGGACCTCGCGGCCGGCGGCGAGCCGAAGGCGCTGACCGTGACCTCGAGGGACGCCAGCGAGTGGGGCAACGGGCTGCGGGTCGCGATCGACCCGGGCACGACCGACGACACCTTCGGGCTGCGCGTGCTGGACGCCTCCGGCGCGGTGCTGGAGCGCTACCGCAACCTGTCGATGAACGCCGACGCGCCGCGCTTCGTCGAGGCGGTCGTCAACGAGTCGTCGTACATCGACACCAAGGCGACGGGTGACGCGGTGCCCGACTTCTCCGGCACGGTCTCGGCACCGCTCGACCGGCTGCCGGACCTCGTGGGCAAGAAGCTCACCGCGGCCGTCCCGGGCGTTGCACCCGTCGAGATCACGCTCTGCACCGCCGCCGACACCCCGCCCGCGTCGCCGGCCGCGCTCGGCCTTCTGCTGGAGCGGAAACTGCGGGCGGCGTCGCCCGACAAGGCCTTCACCAGGGCGGACGTCGACGTGGCCGGCACCCGGCTGCAGGTCCTGGCCGGCACGGCGGGCGCCACGATGACGCTCACCGGCGAGGTGGCCAACGCGCTCGGACTGACCACGGCCCACCCCACCGCGTACGCGCTGGAGGGCGGCGACGACGGAGAGCCGCCCACCGACGCCGAGTTCCGCGGCAGCGAGGCCGACGGGACGGGCATGCAGGCACTGCGCCAGGAGCCGGACGTCAACCTGCTCTGCCTCCCCGACCTGGCCGGGCCCACCTACGCGGGGGACGCGATCGGCGTGATCGCCACCGCCGTGGAGCTCTGCGAGGACAAGCGGATGCTGCTGATCGTGGACAGCCCGCCGGAGTGGACCGGCATCGAGCAGGCCCGGGCCGGCCTCCCGGCGTACGACGCGGTCCGCAGCGACCACGCGGCCCTGTACTTCCCGCACATCACGATGACCGACCCGCTGACCGGACGGCTGCGCGCGTTCCCCCCGTCGGGAGCGGTCGCCGGGCTGATGGCCAGGACCGATGCCGAGCGCGGTGTGTGGAAGGCGCCGGCCGGCACCGACGTGCGGCTCACCGGGGTGCGCTCGATGAGCGTCAGGATGTCCGACGCCGAGAACGGCCTGCTCAACCCGCTCGGCGTGAACTGCCTGCGCAGCTTCCCGATCGTCGGCCCCGTGGTCTGGGGCGCGCGCACCCTCCTCGGCGCGGACGCGCTCGCCTCGGAATGGAAGTACGTCCCCGTCCGACGGCTGGCGTTCATGATCGAGGAGAGTCTGTACCGCGGCCTGAAATGGGTGGTTTTCGAGCCGAACGACGAGCCGCTGTGGGGCCAGATCCGGCTCAACGTCGGCGCCTTCCTGCACACCCTGTTCACCCAGGGCGCGTTCCAGGGCACCGCATCGCGCGAGGCCTACTTCGTGAAGTGCGACAAGGACACCACGACCCAGGACGACATCAACCGCGGCATCGTCAATGTGATCGTCGGTTTCGCACCGCTGAAACCGGCCGAGTTCGTCGTGGTGAAGATCGAGCAGATGGCCGGCCGGATCGAGGTGTGAGGAATTCGAAATGGCGGAGTTCACTGTCAACGCGCAGCGGTTCGACCCCTACAAGAACTTCAAGTTCCTGGTGCTCTGGGACGGAAAGACCGTCGCCGGGTGCAGCAAGATCAGCCCGTTGAAAAGGACCACCGAGGTGATCAAGCACCGTAATGGCGGCGATCCCAGTTCACCGAGGAAATCCGCCGGCCGGACCGAGTTCGAGGCGATCACGATCGAGCGCGGTGTCACACACGACCCGGAGTTCGACCGCTGGGCGAACAAGGTCTGGATGGTCGGCCAGGGCCTCGGCAGCGAGTCCTCGCTGAAGGACTTCCGCAAGGACATCGTGATCCAGGTCCTCAACGAGGCCGGACAGGTGGCGCTCGCCTACAAGGTCTACCGGGCCTTCCCCTCGGAGTACCAGGTGCTCGGCGAGATGGACGCGAACGCCAACGCGGTCGCCATCCAGCACCTCAAACTCGAGTGCGAGGGCTGGGAGCGGGACCTGGAGGTCACCGAGCCGTCCGAGCCGTCGTACCGGATTCCGTAGGGCCGTGCGGTGGCTGACCCGAGGGAGCTGCTCGCCGCCTGGGAGATCGGGCTCGCGCTGCCCGCCTCCTCGCCCCGGCGGGCGGTGCTCCTGCACGCGCTGGCCCGGCCCGGGCGGGCGGCCGACGACCTGCTCGGCGTCCCCGTCGGGACCCGGGACGCCGACCTGCTCGGCCTGCGCGCCGCGCTGTTCGGCGACGTCCTCTCGGTCCGGACCGGCTGCCCCGCGTGCGGTGCGGACCTGGAGTTCGACGTCGACGCCAGAGGTCTGGCGGCCACCGCGCCCACGGCCGGACCGGAGCCGCTGACCGACGGCGACTGGAGCGTGCGGTTCCGGCTGCCGACGCCCGCCGATCTGCTCGCGGTGGGCGACGGGGCCGCCGAGGACCCACGACGCCGGCTCGCCGCCCGGCTGGTGGTCGAGGCGCGACGCGGTGACCGGGCGGTTCCCGCCGACCGGCTGCCCGAGCGCGTCGTCCACCTGCTCGCCGAGGCGGTGGCGGCGGCGGACCCGGCGGCCGACATCTCGTTCGCCATGGCCTGCCCGGACTGCGGAGGCCAGGTGCGGGCGCAGCTCGACATCGCGACCTACCTGTGGGACGAGCTCGACTCCTGGGCCCGTACGACGCTCGCCGACGTCCACGCGCTGGCCTCCAGCTACGGGTGGACCGAACCCGACGTACTGGCGCTCTCACCGCTGCGCCGCCGCTACTACCTGGAGCTGGCCGGACATGGCTGAGACACGGACACCGGACCTCTTCGACCGGCTGCTCGCCCGCACCGGGGCGGTGCTCCGGCCGGACACCGCGATGACGCTGGCACGGCCGCGGCTCGCGATGCCCTTCGAGCGGCTCCCCGCGGCGCCGCCGACCGAGACCGAGACCGGGATCGAGACCACGATCGACGCGGCCCCCGCCCCGACGCGGCCGGTGCCCGAGACCTCGGCGGCACCCCCGGTGACAGCGGCGGCCGCGGCCGGTCCGCGCGGGACCCCCGCGCCACGACCGTCGGTGCCGGCCCCGATCGAGCGGACCGTGCGGGCGATCGAGACGGTGCGCACCCCGTCGTCGGAGCCGCCCGGCGGCGGGCCGGCGACCGCGCCGGGCGCCCTGCGGAGCGTCGCGGAGCGGCTGGTGCCCCCAGAGGGCGTCTGGGCGCAGCCCGTGCCGCAGCCGGTCTCCCGACGACCCGTCACGGACACCCCGCAACCCGCTCCCCCCGCCCGGCCCGCGGCAGCCGCACGGACCAGGGCCGCGGCCCACGACCCCGTGCCGCGGACCGCCGGCGCCGTCCGGCGGCGCGAGGCGCAGGCCGCACCGGCCGAGCCGTCGGTCCACATCACCATCGGCCGGCTCGAAGTGACGACCGCCGCACCCGAACCGAAGCGCGAACGCACCGGCCGGACCGCACGGCCCGAGCCGGCCGTCGGCCTGGCGGCCTTCCTCGACCGGCGGGAGGCGAGGTGAGCAACTACCTGGCGATCGCCCAGGCCACCGAGGCGCTGCGCGGCCTGCTGGCCCGCTCGGTGCAGTCCGACGTGCCCTACGCCGTCCAGGTCGAGGCGCGCAAACCGCCCGGCGAGCCGGTCACGGAGCCCACCATCACGGTGTTCTGCTACCGGATCACCCCCAACGCCTCCCGGCGCAACGCCGACACCCCCACCCGGGACGGGGCCGGGCGGCTGCGGCGAACCCCCACTGCCGCCTACGACCTGCACTACCTGATCAGCTGCTACGGCAACGAGACCCAGCTCGTGCCGCAGGCGCTGCTCGGCTCGGTGGCCCGCACCCTGCACGAGCAGCCCGCGCTGTCCACGCAGGACCTGGAGACGGCCGCCGGACAGACCTTCCTGGCCGGAGCCGACCTCGCGGCCTCGCCGCAGGCGGTCCGGCTGACCCCCTCGACGATGGATCTCGAGGACCTGTCGAAGCTGTGGTCGACGCTGATCCAGACGCCGTACACGCCGTCGATCGCGTTCGAGGCGTCCCTCCTGCTGCTCGAGAGCCGGCAGACGCCGGCCGCCGGCCGCCCCGTCCGTGAACACCGGGTCCGGGTGGTCGCGGGCCGGCGCCCGGTCGTGGAGGAACTGCGCAGCCGCCCGGCGGGCACGGACGCCGAGCCACGGCCCGGCCCGGTGCCGGTCGGCCACGAGGTGGTGCTCACCGGGCACGACCTGAACGGCGAGAAGGTCGTCGTCGACGTCGGCGGCGAGCCGGTGGACCCGTCCGCCGTGGACGACGGCCGGGTGGTGTTCACCCCGCCCGCCGGCCTGACCGCCGGGATGCACCCGGTACGCGTCCGGCACGCGGTCACGCTCGGCGACGCAGTCCGCACCCTCGATTCGAACGGGATCGCGCTGGCGCGCCAGGCCACCGTGACCGCGTCCCGGGTCACCGCCGGACGGCTCCACGCCACCCTGGACATCGCCGTCGGCGACCGGCAGCGGGTGTCGGTGCTGCTGGACGAGCTGGACGGGCCCGGCAGCCACCGCTTCGACGCGGCGTACCCGCTGCCCGGTCCGCGGGACCCGAGGAGCGTCGAGGTCGCGACGTCGGGCGTCCCCGCCGGCGGCTATCTGCTGCGGGTGCGCATCGACGGCGTCGACACGCGGGTCGGCGAGGACCTGCGCACACCGGCGGTGGTGTTCTGATGCACGACGACGGGCGCGAGGTCGACGCGGCGGTCATGGCCCAGGCCGTGGCCGACGTCCTGGCACGCCTCGACGCGCACGCCCGGACCACCGCCGACGGCGGTGCCCCCGGGCGGCTGCGGCGTCGGTCCCGGCACGCGGCGTCGGACACCGGCGACGGCGGGACCCCGCGGGACCGCCACGACGGGGCGCCGGACGACGCCTCGTACGACGAAGGCGCGCTGGCGACGGTGGTCGACTGCTTCGGGCTGACCCCGTTCGAGCGGGACCTGCTGGTGCTGTGCGCGGCGATGGAGCTGGGGCCGAGGGCGGCGGCGCACTGCGCGGCGGCGGGCGGCCGGGACTTCCCGACCTTCTCGCTGGCCCTCGCGGCGCTGACCGAGCCGCACTGGAGCGCGCTGACCCCGGACGCGCCGCTGCGCCGGTACCGGCTCGTCGAGGTCGCCGAGGAGCCGGTGCTGACCACCGCGCGGCTGCGGATCGACGAGCGGGTGCTGCACTACCTGCTGGGGGTCTCCCAGGTCGAGCCGCGGCTCCAGGGACTGGTCGCCCGCGCCGCCGTCCCCGGCCGCCTGCCGGCGTCGCAGGCACGGCTCGCGGCCGAACTGGCGTCGGCGGTGAGCAGCGACCGGGTGGCGGCGCTCTCCGGCGGCGACCTCCAGACCCGGCGCGAGGTGACCGTCACCGCGGCGCTGGCGGCCGGCTTCGTGACGTTCACCATGTCCGCCGCCGATCTCCCCGCCGAGCCCGCGGACCGCGCGGTGCTGGCCCGGCTCTGGGAGCGCGAGGGCGTGCTGCTGCCCGCCGTGCTGCTGGTCGAGGTCGACGGGGCGGCACAGGCGGCCGCCGCGGAGGCGTTCGTGGCGATGCTGGGCGTGCCGGTGGTGCTGTCCGGTCAGGACCCCCTCACCGCCGCCGCGACCCACCGCGCGCAACTCGTCGTCGAGCCGCTGGAGCAGGCCGAGCAGCGCGAGCTGTGGCGCGCCGAGCTGGACGGCCGCGGCGGTGAGGCCGACGTGGCGGGGCTCGTGGCGCAGTTCAGCCTGCCCGGGCATGTGATCCGGTCCGCCGGCGCGGTGGCGCGCAGGGCGGGCGGCGATGTGGCGGAGGCGGCCTGGCGCGCCGGCCTGGCGCACGCGCGGATCGCGCTCGACGAGCTCGGCCGCCGGGTGGAGCCGCGTGCCGGCTGGGACGACCTGGTGGTGCCGGAGCGGCAGCGCGGGATCCTGCGCGAGATCGTCGCGCACGTCCGGCAGCGCGCCACCGTCTACCAGGACTGGGGGTTCGAGGACGTGCTGCGGCGCGGGCTCGGCGTCACCGCGCTCTTCGCGGGCGGCAGCGGCACCGGCAAGACGCTGGCCGCGGAGGTGGTGGCGGGCGCGCTCGGCCTGGACCTGTTCGTCATCGATCTCTCCCAGGTGGTCAGCAAGTACATCGGCGAGACCGAGAAGAACCTGCGCCGGATCTTCGACGCGGCCGAGCGCGGCGGCGCGGTGCTGCTCTTCGACGAGGCGGACGCGCTCTTCGGCAAGCGCAGCGAGGTGAAGGACTCGCACGACCGGTACGCGAACCTGGAGGTCAGCTATCTGCTGATGCGGATGGAGTCCTACCGCGGCCTGGCGATCCTGACCACGAACCAGAAGAAGGCCCTGGACCACGCGTTCCTGCGGCGGCTGCGGTTCGTGGTGGACTTCCCCTTCCCCGACATGACCGAGCGGGCCGAGATCTGGCGGCGGGTGATCCCGCCCCGGGCGCCGGTCGACGGGGTCGCGGTCGAGCGGCTGGCGCAGCTGACGGTGGCCGGCGGCAGCATCCGGAACATCGCCCTGTCGGCCGCCTTCCTCGCCGCCGACGAGGGCACCGAGCTGCGGATGCGGCATCTGCTCGCCGCCGCGCAGACCGAGTACGCCAAGCTCGAGCGCTCGGTGACCTCCACGGAGGTGGCCGGATGGGTGTGAGCCTGCACGTGGACGAGCTGGTGATCCGTGGCGTCGACGGGGTACGGCGCGCCGACGCCGACCGGATCGCGCGCGCCTTCACCCGGGAGCTCACCCGGCTGCTGACCGAGCGGCCGCCGACCGCCGAGGCCGTCTCGTACGACGTGTTGAGCGGTCTGCGTCCGTTGCCCGCCACCGCCTCGCCGCGTCGCCTCGGCCGTGAGTTGGCTCGGGCCGTGCATCGGGAGCTGGTGCGGTGAGCGCCGTCATGCCGGTGCGGCAGCAGCAGCCCGAGCCGCCGCGCCGCAGGCGCCCGAAGCGGCCCACGCCACTGCGGGAACGAGGGGCCCGGCGCACACCGCCGGCGCCGGACGCGGTGCTGGCGCAGGCCGGCAAACCGCTGGAGCCCGGGGTCGGGCGCGTGATGGAGGAGTGGCTCGGCCATGACTTCGGCGCGGTACGCATCCACAACGACCGGGACGCCGCCGCGCTGGCCGCGCTGGTCGGCGCGGACGCCGTCGCCGTCGGCCAGGACATCTTCTTCGCCGCCGGCAGGTACCGCCCGGAGACCGCCGAGGGGCTGCGGCTGCTCGCGCACGAGCTCCTGCACACCGTGCAACTGCCGGACGCGCCCGGGCGGCTGCGGCTCGGCCGGCAGGACGGCACGCTGAGCCGGCCGCTGGACGGGGTGGAGCGCGAGGCCGAACAGCGGGTGGACCGCGCCCTCGGTGAGCGGGGCACGGCGACCGGCGGTGAGCGGGCGGTGGCGCGGCGGGGCGCGCAGTCGGTGTCGTGGCTGCGGTTCATCAGCGTCGACGTGTCCCAGCTGCGCGCCGAGCAACTGGACCCCGCGGCGCTGGTGGACCGGATCGTCGCCGGTGTGGTGCGTACGCTGCGCGGCGACCCGGCGGACGCGGCGGGGCGGGTGCGGCAGCAGCTCGTACGGCTGGCGCCGCAGCTGCGGTCCGACGTGCTCGACCGGCTGCGGCAGCGGCTGCCGTCGGCCGAATACCTGAGGATCGAGCACCTGGTGCTCGTGGCCGACACGGCCGCGGGCCCGCCCGTGGACACCGCCGTCGTCCCGGAGCCCGTGGTGGAGCCCGCCGAGCGGGAGCGGACCGAGCGGCGCGACCGGGCCGAGCGGACGGCGGGCGACGAGCGCGAGCGTGCGGACCGGGAGCGGGACGGGCGCCAGGAGGAGCGGGACCGGCAGGACGCCGAGCGCGACAAGGGCGCGGCGCTCGACGACCGGGGCGGCAGGGACTCCGCCCCGGAGGACCGGCACAAGCGCGGGGACGACGAGCACCGCGAGGCCACCGAGCGGGACCAGGCCACGGACCAGGGCGAGGCCACCGAACGGGGCAAGCGGCAGGAGGCGGAGGGCGCGGAGGCTGAGGGTGCGGAGGCGGAGGGTGTGGAACAGCCCGCCGCCCCCGGAGACCGCTCGGCTCGGGCGGAGGCAGCGGCGGGAGGTGCGTCCGCCCCGCCGGAGGTGGCCGCGCCCGGGGCCGGGGCGGGCCCGGCCGGCCCGGAGCCGGTCGGTCGGGCACCGGTCGTCGGGGCCCAGGTCGCCACGGCCGCCCCGGCCGACGGCGGAGGCGCCGACCCGGTGCGCGAGGACCGCGCCGAGGAGGTGGCGAACGACCCGCAGGGCCCCCTGGCCCGGCACGGGCTGCTGAAGGAGCGGGGCACACGGGACGAACCGCCCGAGCAGGAGAGGCCGCTGCCCACCGAGGCCGACGCGGAGGCCGAGGTACCGGCACCGGAGGCGGCCGCCGAGCCCGAGTCGCCGCAGCAGGTCGCCGACCGGGCCGAGCAGGCGGCGGGGGCGGACCGGCCGGCGCCGGACCGGGTGCCGAAGACCGACCCGGACCTGTCCGCGGTGCCGACCGTCGACGACGAACTGAACGCCGAGCCGCGGAGCACGCCACCGAAGCCGCGCGCACTGCCGGGCATGCCCGCACCCCCGCCGGTCGAGGCCGAGCCACGGGATCCCGACCGCGCCGAGCAGGCCGAGCGGGCCGCCGAGCCGGAGCTGGAGCGCGCCGACGCGCCGGGCCCGCAGGACGGGGCGGTCGAGGGCGAGGGGGCCGCGGCCGGCACACCGGGGGCGGAGGCCGGGACCGACGTCGACGCCACCGAGCCCGCGGGCCCGCCCGGCGGTTCGGCCGAAGGCACGATGGCCACCACGACCGGTTTCGCGGAGCCCCCCACCGCGACCGCCGACGGTCCGGCCGCCGAACCCGCCACCGCAATCGCCACCGGTCCGGCCGCCGAACCCGCCGGGGCCGGGCCCGCCACGGCCCCGTCCGCCACCGCCGGACCCGCCGCCGAGGAATCCGTCGCTCCGGGCGGGAGGGGCCCGGAGGAACCACTGCCGACGGAACCGATGCCCGGCGACCCCCAGCTGGCGGAGGCCGCCCCCGGCGGCAGCCCGGCGGCGGCGCCCGGACGACCGGCGCCCGGACAACCGGGGCCAGCAGGCACCCCTCCCGGCGCCGGGCCCGAGGGGTCGCTGGAGACCGGCGGCGGCGGATGCGCCGGAGCACCGGCGGCCACGACGGAGGCCGCCGCCCAGGACGGGGGCGGCGGCTGCGGCGGAGGCGGCGCACCGGCCCCGGCCGAGCGGACCCCCCAGGCGCAGCCGCCGCCCGACGTCTCCGGCCAGGAGCCGACGGCCGCGCTCGCGACGGTCTCGTCCCAGCCACCGGCCCGCATGCCGCAGGCACTCGGCGGCGTCGACCGGGCCGTGGACACCACCGTCGGCAAGGAGCACCAGGACATCCGGGACGCCCCGCCGACGCTCGAACGGCCCAGCGGCGCCCCCCGGACCCAGGCCGGGGCCCCGCCGACCGGTGAGCCGGTGTCCACCGCGGTCGAACCGATGACGGAGGTGACCCCGCAGACGCTCGCCCGGCAGCGCGAGGCCGACCCGCCCCCGACCGCGGACACCCCGAACCCCGCGACCCGGGTCCAGGACCCGGTCGTCGTCGCCGGGGGCGGTGAGGAGAAGGCCGGCGAAGCGGAGATCCAGCGGCTCCAGGGCGCGGTCGACGGCGTACCCACCCGGGACGACCGGTTGTACACCACCGTCGGGGCCGCGCCCAGGGTCCGGCTGGAGGGCGGGACCGACCCGGCGCTCGCCGACGAGCAGCACCGGCAGACCGAGGACCGGATCCACCGGACGCACGCGCTCGGCCGGCAGGACGCGGCGGTCGGGCTCGGCGAGTACCGGATCTACCCGGACGCGCCCGGCGAGACACTCACCGCCTCGGTGCCCGGCCGCACGCCCGCCGTCGGCGCCCCCGCCGCGATGGGCGCCCCGGGGACCGGCGCGGCGGACCCGGAGACGGTGTCGGCGGTCGCCCTACAGGAACGCGGCCCGCAGATCCAGGCGGGCTTCGCCGACGGCCGCGGCCGGATGGGCCGGGCCGGGCAGGACCAGCAGAACCAGTCCGACCGGGCGAGTGCGGACCACCGTGCCCAGGTCCGGCAGGCCGTCGCGGAGAACAGCGACCAGCAGGCCGCCGTACGCCAGGAAGCGCGCGAGGACGCGGCCGGCCGGCGCGGTGCGTGGCGTGACGAGCAGGACAGGGCGGTCGAGGACACCACCCGGACCGCGACCGACGCGCACGGCAGGGCCCGCGAGGACACCGCGGCGAGGAAGACCGAGGCCGACGCCGCCGTCGACCGGCGCAGGAACGAGGACAACGACCGGATCGGCAGGGAGCGCAGGGCCGCAGAGGAGAAGGCCCGCAAGGAGCGCGAGGCCAAGAAGCAGGAGTCCTCCGGCTGGTGGGGCTGGGCCAAGTCCAAGGTCAAGGCCGCGTTCGACGCGCTCGTCTCGGTGATCAAGGGTGTCTTCGACCTGGCCGTCAGGGCGATCGACGCCATCAAGGAAGGCTTCAAGAAGGCGGTCGACGGGCTGATCGACCTGGCTGCGAAGGCGATCACCGGCATCATCAAGGGCCTCGCGCACGTGCTCCTTGCCGCGGTGAGCGCGATCGCCACCGTCTTCCCGGGCATTGCGGAGAAGATGCGCAGGGCGATCGTCTCGATGCGCGACGCCGCCGTCGCCCGGGTGCAGCAGCTCGCCGACCGGCTGAAGAAGGCGGTCCACGCGCTCGTCGACGCACTGGCCGACGCGTTGGTCGCGGTCCTGCGGCTGTACGAGAAGGCGCTGCTCGCGGCCGTCGAGGTGGTCCGCGGCGCGGTGACGAAGGCGATCGAGTTCGTCGACTCCGCGCTCCGGCTGCTCGGTGACGCCGCGGCGCTGGTCAAGGACATCGCGCCGGACCCGATCGGCTGGGTCCGCAAGCTCGGCGCCACGGCCCGGGACGGGGTCCGCACCTTCCTCTGGGGCGCGATCAAGAGCGCGGTCAGGGCGTGGTTCGACGAGAAGGTCGAGTCCGTCGTCGGCATCGGCAAGATGCTGTGGAACGTGCTGGTGAAGGGCTGTATGTCGGTCGCGCAGATCGGCAGGATGGCCTGGCGGACGATCGTGCAGTCACTGCCCGCGATGATCGTCTCGCTCGTCGTCGAGAAGCTGATCGCCCTGATCGTCCCGGCCGTCGGCGGCATCCTCGCCATCGCCCAGGGCGTGATGGCGGCCTATCAGAGCGTCAGCAGGGTCATCGCCGCCTTCAGCGCGTTCCTGACCTTCCTGAAGGCCGTGAAGGCCGGTGGCGCGGCGGCGGCGTGCCTGTTCGCGCGGGCCGTGGCGGCCGGGGCGGTGGCGCTGCTGGAGTTCCTCGCGAACTTCCTCATGGCGCGGATCGGGAAGGCGCTGAAGGGCGTCGGCACCCGGCTCAAGGGCATCGCCGAGAAGATCATGAAGGGCCTGGGCCGCGGCGCCCGCGCCGTGCGGAAGACCGCCGGCCGCGGGGTCGACGCCGCCCGGAACGCGCTGCGCCGCGGGGTGGCGGCCGTCAGGCGCGGTGCCGTCGCCACCGCGCAGGCGGTCCGGCGCGGCGTCACCGCGACGGCACGGGCCGTGCGGTCGGGCGCGCGCCGGGTCGGCGCCGCCGCCCGGGGCGGTCTGCGCGCCGCGGCCGGCGGGGTACGACGTGCGGCGGGCGCGGTCGGCCGGGTGGTCGGGCCCGCGCTGAGAACGGTCGGCCGCACGATCCGGCGGCTGGGTGCGGGGCTCGCGCACAGCAGGCTGGGCCGCGCGCTGACGGCGAGCGCCCGCAGGCTGAGGAACCTGGTGGCCAAGGGCAGGGAGAAGTTCCGGGACTGGCGCAGGAAGGTCGCCGACCGACGCGCGCAGAACCGCCGGAACACCCGGAACAAGCCCCAGGAGTCCAAGGAACAGCGGCTCGCCCGGATCACCGGACGGCTGCGGCCGGTGCTGCGGAAACTGGTACGGCGCGGTGTGCGGGAGCACATCCTGCGCGCCGCGCTGATCCCGCTGCGCCCGTGGTACCGCCTCAGGCGCCTCTACCTGACCGGTCGGCCCGTCCGCAACGTCCTCGCCGGTCTCAGCCCGGCCGAACCCTTCCTGCCGCTGGACGAGGTCGGCGAGAACGAACTGCTCCGCATCGTGCGCGAAGAGGTCGACGCCCTGCTCAGGACGCGGCGTTTCAGGGAGATGGCGGACGAGGTGAGGGCCGAGAAGATGGACCCCCGGCAGGTCGATCCCGAGGCCTGGCGGCGGAGCGTGAAGATCGACCCGGCGGTGCCGTCGCGCCTGACGTCCATCACCGCACCGTCCGGCGTGTCGCCCCTCGCGATCGCGCACGGCGTGAACCAGTTGATCTCCGAACGCCGGATCGCCCGAGCGCGGTTGATCACGCTCGGCGGGCGCACACCCGTCGTGATCGCCTCCCTGCGGGTGACCGGGAGCGACCCGGCCGGCCGCTGGAGGCCGATGGCGCAGGGCCCCGCCGGCGTCTGGCGGCCGGTCACCTCGGTCAGCCTCGACTACCCGGGGTTCGCCGCCGCAGCGGCCGCCGACCCGGCCACCACCGTCCAGGCCCTGCAGTATGCGCACGCCGGCAACTTCGACGCGCTCGGGAAACTGCCGGCACAGGCGCAGATCGGGGCAGTCGTCCCCCTGGTCGCGGAGCCGATGCGGGCCCCCTATCCGGGAGTGACGAGTCCGGCGCTGCTGCGGGTCTCGGCGGCGGCCGTCGCCGGACGTCCCGGAGGCATCCCGGCCTCGGAAGCCCTGAAGACGATGCCCTACGCACAGCCCGGATCGGTCGGTGCGTCGGCCGTCATGGCGTACCGCGAACGGAAGGCGGCCGGCGAGGGGGTGCGCCCGCGCGAGCCGTGGCACGTGCGGCGCCCCGGCGGCGAGTCACCGGAGATGCTGCGGACCAGGATCGTCACCATGATGCGCGCCCTGCTGCTGGTCGAGGGGATCGTCATCCCCGAGTCCGGCAGGGAGGAGGCGCAGCAGGCGTTCCTCGGCCATGTGCGCAGGTTGCTGCGCGACCCCGCGATCCAACGGAGGCTGTTCGGTGGTACGTGACATGAGCGGAGAGGGTGTGGAACGGCACGTCCTGAGCCGGCGGATGGTGCTGCGCTCACGCGGTGACGAGCGCAAGGTCCGACGTCTCGTCGACGAACTGCGGATGGTCCCCCTCGGCGAGGAACGGCCGGCTGCCGCGCTGCTCCAGCGGTCCTGGCAGATGTCGCCGGGCGTCTTCTTCCAGGCCCTCACCGACGAGCGGGCCGACGCCACCGCGGTCGTGCTGGTCGGGGACGACCAGGAGCAGGTGGCCCGATTCGCCGAGCTGGTCGAGCGGTTCGTGCAGCCGCTCACCGACGAGGAGTTGCTGGCCGCGATCACGTCCGCGCGGACGGCGACGGAGCGCGCCCGGGCGGTGCTGACGTCCGGACTCGGAGCCCCGTTCGCCTACGACGCCCGGTACTTCGAGCGGATCACCGCCGCGATGTTCGACAAGGACCGTGAGGTCCGCGCGGCGGGTCTGGCGGCCTCGTCGTACGCGTTCTGGCCGCAGTACCTCGAACCGCTCGCGGCGATGGCCGAGTTCGACGAGGACCCGGTACTGCGCGAGGACGCGGGTGTCGCGCTCGAGGCGCGGTACGACGCGCCCGACGTACGGACCGAGGGGGAGGAGGACGGATGACGAGGTACGCGGATCTGCCCAGACCGGTGCAGGCCGGGATCGTGATCGTGGACCCCGAGCGCGGGACGCCGCAGCGGATCGTCGTGCTGCAGTTCAATCCGGATTCGCTGGAGCGCAGCATCGCGCCGCAGGCGGGCGGTGGGGAGCAGCAGGGGGACCGGACCGAGGCGTTGCGGCTCAAGGGGCCGGCGGTCGAGTCGTGGAAGTTCACCGCCGAGTTGGACGCCACCGACCAGCTCACCGTGCCGTCGCCGCTCGGTGTGCACCCGCAGCTGGCGGCCCTGGAGATGCTGATCCAGCCGCCGGCCGCGCAGGTGCGGGCGAACAGCCGGCTGGCCGCGCTGGGCATGCTCGAGATCACGCCCGTCGAGCAGCCGCTGACGCTGTTCGTGTGGGGCCCGCGACGCGTCGTACCGGTGCGGCTGACCGAGCTGTCGGTCACCGAGGAGGCCTTCGACCAGCAGTTGCAGCCGATCCGGGCGACGCTCGCGGTCGGGCTGCGGCTGCTGACGGTCAGCGACCTGCCCGCCGGGCACCGCGGCGCGGAGCTGTATCTGGCGCACCTCGCACAGAAGGAGCGCCTGGCGGGGCAGCTCGCCGCGGGCCGGCTCGCCCAGCTCGGACTGACCGGCATCTGAGACCCGTACGACGACGAACCGTCGCGACACGAACGAGACGAACGAGACGAAGGGGGAAGCGCGTGGCAGGGGTGCTCGACGACATTCCGGCGCCGGACCCGTATCCGCGGACCAGCAGGTACCACGGCATCGGGCAGTCGGTGCACACGACGGCGGACGGGCGTGAGATCCCGTACACACCGCGGCGGATCCTGCCGCCGCCGGAGCGGCTGGCGCAGATCGACGCGCATGTGGTGGCCGAGGGGGACCGCGCCGACAACCTGGCGAACCGGTACCTGGGCGACGCCGAACAGTGGTGGCGGATCGCCGACGCGAACCCCGTCATGGATCCGGCCGACCTGACCCGGACCCCGGGCCGGGTCCTGCGGATCACGCTGCCGGACCGGACCGGCTGACCGGACGACGACCGCACACCGGGTCGCGAGTGGCCGGTGCGCACCGAGAGAGGGGGGAGCGATGGCCGAGGCGCCCGTGCGGTTGTTGCTGATGATGGGACGGCAGATCGCCGTGCCGGCGCCCGAGGCGGTGACCGAGGCGCTGCTGTCGGCGCAGATCACGGTCAGCGCCGGGCAGCGCAGCGGGTTCCAGCTGGCGTTCGACCTGTCCAGGAGCGGTCTGATCGCGCGGACCCTGCTGCCCTCCGGGTTCTTCGACCCGCCGACCCGGGTGGTGCTGACGGCGATCGTGCGGGGAACGCCGACGGTGCTGATGGACGGGATCGTCCTGCGGCACGAGGTCGGGGTGAGCGGGGTGCCGGGGCAGTCGACGCTGACGCTGACCGGCGAGGACCTGACGGTGCTGATGGACCTGGAGGAGCGCGAGGGCGTGCCCTATCCGGCGATGGGTCCTGCGGTCCGGGTGGCGACGATCATCGCGCAGTACGCGCAGTACGGGATCGTGCCGCTGGTCGTCCCCGAGCTGGTGCCGCAGACCCCTCCGCCGACACAGCGGGTGGACTTCCAGAAGGGCACCGACCTCGGGTACCTCAACGAGCTGGCCAAGGCGAACGGATACGTCTTCTACCTCGACCCCGGTCCGGTGCCGGGCGTCAGCAAGGGCTACTGGGGACCCGAGGTGCGGCTGGGCGTCCCGCAGCACGCGCTGACCGTGAACTCCGACCACCTCTCCACCGTGGACCAGATGACGTTCGGGTTCGACGGCTCCGCCCGGGAACAGCCGGTCGCCCGCGTCCAGATCCCCGCCACCAAGGTGGCGCTGCTGCTGCCGGTGCCCGAGGTGAGCGTGCTGCGGCCGCCGCTCGCGGCCCGGCCCGCGCCGGCCCTGAAGAAGAAGGTGATCGCGGACACCGCGAAGAAGGAGCCGGCGCAGGCGGTCGCCGAGGCGCTCGCCAGGGCGGTCGAGTCGTCCGACGCGGTGAGCGGCTCCGGCCAGCTGGACGTCACCCGCTACGGGCAGGTGCTGCGGCCCCGCGAACTGGTCGGGGTGCGCGGGGCGGGGCTGACGTACGACGGCCTCTACTACGTGAAATCCGTGACGCACAACCTGCAGCGCGGCTCGTACACCCAGAACTTCACCCTGGCCCGCGAGGGCCTGGTGTCCCTGACCCCGGCCGTGCTCCCGTGAGGACGACAGATGCCAGAAGCGACGAAGTACCTCGGCAAGTACCGCGGCACCGTGGTCAACAACGTCGACCCGTTGCAGCAGGGCCGGATCCAGGCCACGGTGCCGGACGTGCTCGGCGACACCCCGTGCACGTTCGCGATGCCGTGCCTCCCGGTGGCCGGCCCGCAGACCGGGATGTACGCCGTCCCGGTCCTCGGGGCGGGGGTGTGGATCGAGTTCGAGCAGGGCGACCCCAGCTTCCCGATCTGGACGGGCTGCTGGTTCGGCTCGGTGGCCGAGGTGCCGCCGCCCGCGCTGGCCGGGCCGCCGGGGCAGCCGAACATCCTGCTCCAGACCCGCGGCCAGTACAGCGTCCTCCTGTCCGACCTGCCCGGCGGCCCCGGCATCACCCTGCGCTCACCGGGCGGGGCGGTGATCACGGTCAACGACACCGGGATCCTGATCAGCAACGGCAAGGGCGCCACGATCTCGCTGGTCGGCACCATGGTGGACGTCAACGCCGGTGGACTCACGGTGACCTGACGATGACGAACGTCCTGCACGTGAACGCGACCGTGAGCTGCCCGCACGGCGGGCGGGCGTCGTACCTGCCCGCCGCCCCCCGGGTGAACCTGTCCGGCCTGCCGGCCGCCACGGTGGCCGGCGTCTGGCTGATCGCGGGCTGCCCGTTCACCGTCGGGCCCAAGCCGCAGCCGTGCGTGACGATCCGCTGGGTGACACCGGCGGCGCGGGTGACGGTGGCCGGGGCGCCGGTCGTCACGCAGGCGTCGACCGGGCTGTGCCTGAGCGCGGAGCAGGTCCCGCAGGGGCCGCCGCTGGTGACGGTCGTACAGCAACGAACCAAGGGGGTCTGAGCACGTGACCGAGCGGATCGACATCGACTTCCCGTTCCGGGTGGACAGACGGGGGCGGACGGCCGACGTCGGGTACGACGGCCACATCGCGGACCTGATCGAGCTGGTGCTGTTCACCGGCCCGGGCGAACGCGTGATGCGGCCGGACTTCGGCTGCGGCCTGCTGGACCTGGTCTTCGAGCCGAACAGCCCGGAACTGGCGGCCACCCTGCAACTGGCCGTCCATGCCCAGCTGGAGCGCTGGCTGGGGGACGTGATCCAGATCGACGCGGTGGTGGTCGAGAGCGACGACAGCGTGCTGCGGGTCCGGGTGGCGTACCTCGTCAGGGCGACCGGCGACCGCCGTACCGAGACGTTCGAGGGGAGGGCGCCATGAACACCGGGCACCGGCGCCGGGACGTCCGCGCCGCGCGGCTCGACGGCATCGATGCCGTGGAGGCCCAGGACGACGGGCGCACCCTGGTGGTGACGTTCCTCGGCAAGGCGCCGGAGCGGCTCACCCCGGGCCACATCCGGATCGACGGCGGCCGCAGGGTCACCGGCGTGCACGTCACCGAGGTGACGGTCGAACGCGCGGAGGACGCGGACCTGGACGACCGGGCCGTCGTCGTGGTCGACCGCACCGGCGACACCTCGCCGTACACCCTGTCCGTGGTGGAGCCGGACGCTCAGGGCCGGCCGGGGACCGAGCCGAGGGCCGGGTTCGACCCGCGCTACTCCCGCGCCGACTTCGTCTTCCACCCCCGCTGCCCGGCCCCGTCGGAGCGCCCCTGCGGGTGCGGCACGGCGCCCGCGGCCCGGCCGGCACCGGTGATCGACTACACGGCGCGGGACTACGCCACGCTGCGCCGCCAGCTGCTGGACCGGATGACGCTGGTCGCGCCCACCTGGGTCGAGCGGCATGTGCCGGACCTCGGGACGACCGTGATCGAACTGCTGGCGTACGTCGGTGACCAGCTGGAGTACCAGCTGGACGCGGTGGCGACCGAGGCGTACCTGCACACCGCGCGGCGGCGGACGTCGGTGCGCCGGCACGTCCGGCTGATCGACTACCCGATGCACGACGGGTGCAACGCGCGCGCCGCGGTGACGCTGAGCGTGGACGACGAGGTGACACTGCGGCCGGGCACGTTCCGGTTCGCGGCGATCGACGTCAGCCGGGTGGACCCGGTGGAGCGGCCGGAGCTGGGGGCCGTCCTGACGGAGGCGGCGCTGTCCGCCCTGCCGCCCGCCGTGCGGACCGATGTCTTCGAACCCCTCGCGAGCGGGGAGACCGAGCTGCGGCCGACGCACAACCGGATCCGGTTCCACACCTGGGGCGACGAGGAGTGCTGTCTGCCCAGGGGCGCGACCTCGGCGACGCTCGTCGACGAGGGGCTGTCCCTGGTGCCCGGTGACCTGCTGGTGATCGAGGAGGTGCTCGGCCCGCGCACCGGGGCGGCGGCCGACGCCGACCCGACCCACCGTCAGGTGGTGCGGCTCACGTCGGTGACGCCCGCGTGCGACGCGCTCTACGACCGGGCGGTCGTGGAGGTGACCTGGGCGGACGAGGACGCGCTGGACTTCGCCGCCTGTCTGACTACGACGGGCGGCCCGGCCTGCGAGCGGCTGGCCGACGTGACGGTCGCGCGGGGCAACGTCGTCCTGGTCGACCACGGGCGCGACCTGACGTTCTGCGGCGGGCTCCCGGAGGAGTACGACGTCCCGGCGGAGCCGGCGCCGGCGCTGGTGTGCGACCCCGGCTGCTGTCCCGACCGTCCCGAGCGGGGGCCCGCAGGGGAGGCCGTCGTGGCGCTGATGACGCTGGCCCGGCGCGGGGAGCAGCTCACCGCGGAGCAGGTCACGACCCTGCGCGCGGTGGTCGGCCCGGCGGCGCTGGACCGGTGCGGGCTGGACGACACGGCGCCCGCGGCCGACCAGGCGGCGAGCCTGGACACGCTCCTGGCCCAGCTCACCTACCCCGGCACGGTGGAGCCGTTCCGCCCCGAGCCGGCCGACGGGCCGGTGACGCACCGGACGGCGTACCCGGACCCGGCACGGGTCTCGGCCGCGCAGGCGGACCTGCTCGACGGCATCGCGGCGCGGGCCGGGGCGCGGCTCACCGCGCTGTGGCGCGCGGCCCGGCCGCTGACCGAGCGGGAGATCGCCGAACTGCGGCTCCTGTTCGGTCAGGAGACGCTGGACCGGCTCGGCCTCGCCCACGACGAGGCACGGGCGCTGCGCGATCTGCTCCTGCGCCACGAAGCCCTGCTGGGCGCGAAGATCCGGCGGCTGGCACGGCTGTCCCGCCGGGCACGCGACGGCGAGGTGCTGGGCGACTGGCTGCCGGAGGAACTCGCCCAGACCTGGGGTCCGGCGTACACCGACGGCCTGCGGGCCGACGACCCGCGGCTGGCCGGCCCCGCGTCGGCCGCGCTCAGCCAGGACCCCCGCGCCGCGCTGCCCGCGGTCACCGTCACGGCGCGTACACCCGACGGCACACCGGCGGGCACGTGGACGCCGCGCCGCGACCTGCTGACCGCGACCCCGGACACCAAGGCGTTCGTCGGCGAGACCGAGGAGGACGGCCGGCTGACCCTGCGCTTCGGCGACGGCGTGCAGGGCGCGCCGCTCCCGGCGGGCGGGCGGATCGCGGTCCGCCACCGGGTCGGCAACGGCGTCGGGGGCAATGTCGGGGCCGAGGCGATCGGGCACCTGGTGCTGTGCGACGGCCACGACGACGCCGTCACGCTGGTGCGCAACCCGCTGCCCGCGCGCGGCGGGAGCGAGCCGGAGGCCCTCGACGAGGTGCGACGCCTGGCGCCGCTCCAGCCGCACCGGGTCAGGCTCCGGGCGGTGACCGCGGACGACTACGCCGCGCTGGCCTCGGCGGTGCCGGGGGTACAGCGGGCGGCGGCCGACCTGCGCTGGACCGGCAGCGGCCAGGAGGTGCACGTCGCGGTCGACGCCCTCGGCACCGGGGTCCCGGGCGCGCGGCTGCTGGCCCTGGTCGCGCACACGCTGGACGGCGTACGGCGGATCGGGCACGACGTGGTCGTGCAGCCGGCGACCGCGGTCCCCGTCGACCTGGAGCTGCGGGTGTGTGCCGCCGCCGGCCACCAGCGCGGTCATGTGCGCGACGCGGTGCGGCGGAGGGTGCTGGCCCTGTTCGCGCCGGACGGGGTGACGTTCGGCGATCCGGTGCGGATCAGCCGGGTGGTCGCGGCGGCGGCCGCCGTACCCGGCGTGACGAGCGTGCTGGTGACCCGGCTGCGGAGGCTGTTCGCGCCGGACGCCGGCGAGCTGGACGACGGGCTCCTGCGGATCGGGCCGCTGGAGGTCGCACAGCTGGACGACGACCGCGACCGGCCGGAGAACGGCCGGCTGCACATCGAGATCGGGGGAGGCCGATGACCGGGGGCTGCCGATGCGGCGCCGCAGGCGGGGACTGCTGCACCGGAACGGGGCTGCAGACGCCGTTCAGCCGGGTGAACCCGCCGGGGCTGCCGCAGATCGCGTACCGGACCGGCGACCACCACGCGTTCTGGTCGTCGACGCTGGCGCGGCTGTCCGGCCCGGCCTACCCGGAGCTGCGCGACCTGCTGGTGCGCACCCCGGACGACCCGGCGCTCGCCTGGCTGGACGCGTGGGCGGTGCTGGGCGACCTGCTCGGGTTCCACACCGAGCGGGTGGCGAACGAGGGCTACCTGCGCACCGCGACCCGGGCGGACTCGCTGCTGCTGTTCGGCCGGCTGCTGGGGCACACGCCGCGGCCCGGCGTCGGCGCGGGCGTGTACCTCGCCTACCAGGTGGACCGCGACCGCGCGGTGACGATCCCCGCCGGGTCGCGGGCGCAGAGCGTGCCGGGCACGGGCGAGGAGCCGCAGTCCTTCGAGACCGTCGAGGACCTCGCGGCCCGGTCGGCCTGGAACGACCTGAAGGTGCGGCTGCGGCGGCCCTACCCGGTACGGCTGCGGGCGGACCGCACGATCGACCGGCGCGAGGTGCACCTGGCCGGCGCGGGGGCGCGGCTGCAGACCGGTGACCGGCTGCTGTTCGTGTTCGGCACCGAACCGGGGCGGCAGGCGCTCGACGTGGTGCAGACGAGCACCGTCGACGCGGCCGAGGGGATCACCTCGGTGCTGATGCCGGGCGCGAAACCGCCGACGCTCGCCGCCCTGGAGGACGGGTTCCGGCACAAGGTCGCCGAGCTGGCGGCGGACGACACGTACCGCGACAGCCGGATCGTCCGGCGCTATGTCGACACCGTCCTCGTGCCGCTGCGCGACCGGCTGCCGGCGGAGCCCGCCGTCGGAGCCGTCCCCGGCGGCACCCCCGGCCTCGACGGGGACGGCGGCGACCCGGACGCGATCACCACCCCGACCGGGTTCGCGCGGGCGCTCGACACCGCGCTGCACCTGCTGGAGGAGTCGCTGGCGGCGGCAGCCCCCTACCCGGCGGTGCACGGCTTCCTCGCCGCGCTGCGCACGGACCTGAGCGCGATGCGCGCGCAGGCCGGCCTGCTGGAGCCCGAGCAGGACCGGCCCCCGGCGGACGACGGGAACCCGACCCTGTTCGACCGGCTCGCCCTGGCCCGCTCCGAGGACCCCGCACTGCTCGGACTGGCCGCGCTGCTCGGCTCGCTGCGCAAGCCGCCCACGCCCCAGCCGTCGTCCGCCCGCGCGCTGCGGCTGGACCCGGCGAACGTGTTCGGCACCGGCTCCGACGCCGGTGTCCGCCTGCTGACCGCGCTCGACCCGCGGCTCGCCTCGCTGTACGAGGCCTGGCGCCACGTCCACCTCACCAGGCCGCTGCCGCTCGCCGGACTCCAGGCGATGCGCACGGTGGCGACGCCGTTCGGCGCGACCGCGCCGCAACAGCCGCAGTACGACCGGAACGGGCGGATCGTCGGGTACGTCGACTGGCCGCTGACCGGATCGAAATCGCTCACGCTCACCGTCGAGTACGAGGACGGCAGGCCGAAGACACTCGTCCCCCGGTGGATCGAGTCGGGCAGCCCGGTCGGCGACGCCCAGCCGCTGCCGTTCGACGGTTTCGTCCAGGTGGGGCCGCTGGGCGTCTGGGTCACCACCACGACACCGGCCGGCGCACCGGCCACCGTGACCCTGCAGTGCTGGGGCAACGAGGTCGCGCGCACGGTGACGTTCACCGGACCGAAGCCGGACAGCGGAACACCGCACGGCAGGATCACCGTCGAGGTCGCCCCGGCCTTCGGCACCGACCCGGCGCCGGTCGTCGAGGACCTCCAGCCCGGCGACGAGGAGACCACCACCCACGGCGGCGTCAACGTCGTCCTCGGCCGGGCCGAGCGGACCGACGACCCGGACCGGGCCACGGTCGCGCTGACCACCACCAGCACGGTGTCGGCGAAGGTCCTCGTCCTGGACGCCGTGTACCCGGGCATCGGGCCGCAGAGCTGGGTCGTCGTCGAGCGGCCCGGCGCCGTGCCGTCGCTCCAGCGGCTGATCACCCGCGTCGAGAGCGCCCGGGTGGTCTCCCAGGCCGACTTCGGCATCACCGGCAAGGTCACCGAGCTGACCCTGGCGGACGCGTGGCTCGGCCCCGAGGACACCCAGCTGTCGCAGATCCGCAGGACCACGGTGTACGCGGGCGGCGAGCCGCTCACCGTCGCCACCGAGCCGATCCCCGAGGACGTGGCCGGCACGGTCGTCGAGCTGGCCGAGCTGTACGACGAGCTGGAACCGGGCCGCTGGGTGATCGTGGCCGGCGAGCGCACCGACATCCCGGCCACCCCCGGGGTGCGGGCCGCCGAACTCGCGATGGTCGCCGGTGTCTCCCACGCCGTCGACCCGGCCAGGCCCGGCGAGCCGGTCCACACCACGCTCACCCTCGCCGGACCGCTGGCGTACAGCTACCGCCGTACGACGGTGACGATCCACGGCAACGTCGTACGGGCCGACGCCGGCGCCACCCGGGACGAACCGGTCGGCACCGGCGACGCGGGGCAGGCCGGGCAGAGCTTCACGCTGTTCGCCGCACCGCTGACCTGGCTGCCGGCCGACAACCCGCGCGGCGCCCGCAGCACGCTCCAGGTACGGGTCGACGGGGTGCTGTGGCAGGAGGTGGACAGCCTCGCCGGGCAGCCGCCGACCGCGAAGGTCTACGTCACCGGCACCGGCGAGGACGGCCGCACGACGGTCGGCTTCGGCGACGGTGTGCACGGCGCACGGCTGTCCACCGGCCACGAGAACGTCCGGGCCCGCTACCGGGTGGGGATCGGCGCCGCGGGCAATGTCGCCGCGGGCACCGTGACCACGCCGCTGACCCGCCCGCTGGGCGTCACCGGGGTCACCAACCCGCTGCCGGCCGGCGGCGGGGCCGACCCGGACGGGCTGCGGCAGACCCGGCGGCAGATCCCGCTCGCGGTGGCGGCGCTGGACCGGCTGGTCGGGATCACCGACTACGAGGACTTCACCCGGTCGCGGGCCGGGATCGGCCGGGCCGCGGCCCGGCGGATCTACGCCGGCCGCGAGCTGATGCACGTCACCATCGCGGGCGCCGGGGACATCACCCTGGACGAGGACGGCGAGATCGTCCGCTCGCTGCGCTCCGCGCTCGCCCTGTACGGCGACCCGCAGCTGCCGGTCCGGGTGGACGTGCGCGAGCTGGTGCTGCTGGTGATGTCGGCCGGGCTGAGGATCGCGCCGGACCACTCCTACGACCTGGTGGAGCCGCAGGTACGACGCGCGCTGCTGGAACGGCTCGGGTTCGACCACCGCGAACTGGGCCAGAGCGCGTACCTGTCCGAGGCGATCGCCGCCGCGCAGGCGGTGCCGGGCGTCGAGTACGTCGACGTGGACGTGTTCGCCGGTGTCCCGGGCAGCATGACGCCTGCCGGGCTCCGGGACCTGGCGGCCACGCTGACCACGGCGAACGCCACGGTGCCGGCCCGGCCGGCGGCCCACACGGTCGAGTACCACGACGTACGGGCGCCCGAGGGCGGCGACCCCGCGTCCTACCGCGAGTCGCTGACCTCGGTCGCCGCGCAGGCCGGCATCACGGTCGCCGAGCTGCTGCGGCTGAACCCGGGTCTGCCCCCGGCCGAGCCGCTGCCGGCGGGCAGCCGTGTGGTGGTGTTCGCCGGCGTCCGGCCCGCGCAGCTGGTGCTGCTGTCCCCCGCCGTCCCGACCACGCTGATCCTGAAGGAGGTACGCGGGTGAGCCGCAGGCCGGACCGACTGAGCGAGCTGATCGCGCTGCACATCCGCAAGACCGACGCCGGCCACGGGGCCGCGCTGCGGGCGCTGCTCGCGGTGATCGGCGAACAGGTCGACCTGGTGCAGAGCGACCTGGAGCGGCTGTACGACAACTGGTTCGTGGAGACGGCCGAGAGCTGGGCCGTTCCCTATCTGGGCGATCTGGTGGGCTACCGGCTGCTGCCCGGGCACGAGGAGGCGCTCGCGACGGCGGCCACCGACCGGTTGGTGGCCCGGCTGGCGCCGCGCCGGGACGTCGCCGCGACGGTCGCGTCCCGGCGGCGCAAGGGGACGCTGCCCATGCTGGAGGAGCTGGCGTCGTCGGTGGCGGACTGGCCGTCGCGGGCGGTCGAGTTCCACCGGCTGCTCCTGCGCGACCAGCCGATCAGGCTGTACCCGTCCTCGGACGAGGCGGCGGTGCGGCGGGCCCGGGCGGCGCCGGGGCTGGTCGACGTGCGCGACGACGCGGCCCTGGTGGGGATCGGCGGGCCGTTCGAGACGCAGGGCCGGTTCGCCGAGGCCGCGCGCATCGGCTCGGCCCGGCGGCAGGGCCGGTACCGGCCGGCGAACGTCGGGGCGTACGTGTGGCGGCTGAAGCCGCAGCCGCTGACCCACGCACCGGCGTACTGCATCGACCGGGCGCGCAACCAGTTCACGTTCTCGATCCTCGGCAACGACGTGCCGCTGGCGACCAGGCCGGTGCCCGAGCCCTCCCCGGAGCACCTCGCGGGACGGGAGCACGTGCCGGCGCCGATCACCCGGCGCGAACTGGCCGACCGGCTGCCGGACTTCTACGGCCGGGACAAGAGCTTCGCGATCTGGCGGGACGGGCACCCGGACCCGGTGCCGCAGGGCGACATCGTGGTGGCCGACCTGTCCGGCTGGTTCTACCGGGCGCGGCGCGGCCAGGTGGTGGTCGACCCGGAGCTCGGGCGGATCGTGTTCGGGGCGCGCTCGGCGCCGCGCCGCGGGGTCTGGGTGAGCTACCACTTCCTCCAGCCGTCCGACCTCGGCGGCGGGGAGTACCCGCGGGACGTGACCACGCCGGGTGCGGCGAAGGTGTACCGGGTCGGGCCCCACGAGGAGTTCGAGCGGATCCAGCCGGCCTACGCGGCCTGGCAGCGCGACAACCGCGACGGCGGCCGGCCGGAGGCGGTGATCGAGATCGCGGACTCCGGGGCGTACCAGGAGCAGCTGGAGTTCGTGCTGTCGCCGGGGGACCGGCTGGAGGTGCGCGGCGCGGAGCGCACGCGGCCGGTGCTGCGGCTGCTGGACTGGTACAGCAACCGCCCGGACTCGTTGCAGATCCGGGCGCTCCGCCCGCGCGAGGGCGACGACCGGCCGCCGCCGCGGTTCGTGCTCGACGGGCTGCTGGTCACCGGCCGCGGGGTCAGCGTGACCGGGCCGATGGGCGCGGTCGTCGTACGGCACTCGACGCTGGTGCCCGGATGGTCGCTGGAGCCGCACTGCCGCCCCACCCACCCGGAGGAGCCCAGCCTGGTGCTGGAGAACACCACGGCGTGCGTGGAGATCGCGCACAGCGTCGTCGGGTCGATCCTCGTGGTGAACGACGAGGCCGGGACCGACCCCGTCACGGTGTGCGTCACCGACTCGGTGCTGGACGCGACGGCCGCGGACCGCGAGGCGGTGTCCGCGCCGGACTGCCGCCACGCCCACGCGGAGCTGACGGTACGGCGCTCGACAGTGATCGGCGAGGTCCACGCGCACGCGGTCCGGCTGGGCGAGAACGCGGTCTTCGACGGCCTGATGCACGTGGCGCGGCGGGGGATCGGCTGCCTGCGGTACTGCTACGTGCCGCCGGGCTCGCGCACACCGCCGCGCCACCACTGCCAGCCGGATCTGGTCGCGGAGGACCTGCGGCGGCTCGCCGAGTCCGGTGACGTGGACCCGGCGGACCTGCCCCGGTTGCGCTCGCTGGAGGCCGCGCGGGTGCGGCCGCGGTTCACCGCCGGGTGGTACGGGGCCCCGGCCTACCTCCGGCTCGCGCCGTCCTGCGCGGTGGAGATCGCCCGGGGCGCGGACGACGGCTCCGAGCTGGGGGTGCTGCACGACCTGTTCCAGCCGCAGCGGGAGGACAACCTGCGGGCGCGGCTCGCGGAGTTCTCGCCGGCCGGCCTGGACGCCGGGACCGTCCCGGTCAACTGACACGACGTCACTCGACGATTCGGAGGGAAGGCAAGGATGCACGGCGATTTCTCGCGTCGGACGTACCGGCCGCAGGAGCACTACGTCGCGGTCGTCAGCCAGCAGGGCCGGGTGCTGCTGGACGCCGAGGCCAACGAGCAGGCGGAGCTCGCGCTCGCGGCCGACCGGGCCCTGGCCGCCGACCTGATCGGCCGGCACGGCGGGCCCGGCGACGGATTCCGGATCGAGTACGCCCCCGAGGCCGAGGGCGAGAAGGCCTCGCTCACGATCGCTCCCGGCCGCTACTACGTGGACGGAATCCCGGTCGACGCCACCCGCCCCGAGCCGCTGCCGGCGGTGGAGGAGTGCGGCGGCCGGCCGACCGACGCGGGGCGCGCCCACCCGGACACGGCCGTGAAGGCCGGGGCGAGGACCGCCGACAGCACCGGGAGAGACCCGGCGTGGACGTACTGGGACCAGCCGTACGCCCACCGCGACGCCGAGCGGGACGAGGACGAGCTGCCGTCCGGCCCGTTCCTCGCCTACCTGCGGGTGCGCGACCGGCTGGTGACGGCCGTCCAGGACCCCCTGCTGCGGGAGACCGCGCTCGGCGCCGCGCTGCCCGACACCACGGCGCGGGTCCGGGCCGACTGGGAGGTGCTGCCCCTCCAGCTGGGGGAGGACCAGCGCTGTGACCCCGCGGGAGCGTTCGACGCGTGGGTCGCCGAGCGGCGGGACCGCACCTGCCGGCTCGCCGCGCGCGCCGAGCGGCCGGCGCGGACCGAGAACGATCCCTGCGCGGTCGCGCCGGACGCCCGCTACCGCGGACCGGAGAACCAGCTCTACCGGGTGGAGATCCACCGCGGGGGTGAGGCCGGCGAGGCGTCGTACAAGTGGTCGCGCGAGAACGGCTCGGTGGTGCTGCCGCTGACCGCGGTCGATGACTGGGTCACGCTGGAGGCGCTGGGCCGCGACGACAAGCTCGACCTGGACGTCGGCGACTTCGTCGAGATCGGCGACGACGCCTCCGACGGGCGCGGTGAGATCCACGACCTGCTCCAGGTGGTCGAGATCGACCTGCCCGGGCGGCGGGTGCGCCTGTCCGGGGAACCGGACCCCACGGTCGGCCGGCAGCCGGGGCGCCATCCGTATCTGCGGCGCTGGGACCAGCCGGAGAGCCGTCGTCGCGGCGTGCCCCGGCTGGAGGGCGGCGCGGTCAGGCTGGTCGAGGGCGAGTGGCTCGACCTGGAGGACGGGGTGCAGATCTACTTCGCGCCGTGCGGGCAGTACGTCTCCGGCGACCACTGGACCTTCGCCGCCCGCACCGTCACCGGCGCCGTCGAATGGCCCACGGACGCCGGGGGGCGGCCCCTGCTGGCGCGCCCGGCGGGCGTCGCCTACCACTACGCGCCGCTGGCATGGATCGACGAGGGACAGGCCCAGGACCTGAGGAAGGTCTTCCGGCAGCTCACGGAATGACCCGCCGGAAGGACCCGCCCGGGATGTCCCGCGCAGACTCGCCCGTGACGGGTGAGGCACCCCACGCGCCCCTGAGCTGCGATGGAGGGGCGGCCGGTCGGTCGCGGCCGCCGCCCGGCCCACGCCCACCGGCGTCCCGGGCCGACTCGGCGAGGTGGACACCGTGGCACACTGGCGGGCTCTGATCGTCCTCGGTACGGCCCAGTTCCTGATGGTGCTGGACACGTCCGTCATGAACGTCTCCATCAGCCGGCTGGTCGAGGACTTCGACACCGAGGTGACCGCCATCCAGGCCGTCATCACGCTGTACGCGCTGGTCATGGCGGCCTTCATGATCGTGGGCGGCAGACTCGGGGACATCCTCGGACGGCGCCGGATGTTCCTGTTCGGGCTCGCCGTCTACGCCGTCGGCTCGGCCCTGACCGCCGTCGCCCCCACCGTGTGGGTCCTCGCCCTGGGCTGGTCGGTCATCGAGGGGCTGGGCGCCGCGATGGTGCTGCCCGCCATGGCCGCCCTGGTCGCCGCCTCCTACCAGGGGCGGGACCGGGCCGTCGCGTACGGCGTCATCGGCGGGCTCGCCGGCGCGGGCATCGCCGTCGGACCGCTGCTGGGCGGCTGGGTGACGACGTACCTCACCTGGCGGCTGGTCTTCGCCGGGGAGGTCGTGGTCGTGCTGGCGATCCTCGCCTGCCGGCGGGTGATCGCCGACGTCCCGCAGACCGGGCCCAGGCCGCGGCTGGACGGGATCGGCGCCGCGCTCTCGGCGGTGGGCCTGGCGCTCGGCGTGCTCGGGGTGCTCCAGAGCGGCACCTGGGGCTGGGTGCAGCCGCGCAACCCGCCCTTCACCGTCCTGGGGTTCGCGCCGACCCTCTTCGTGATCGGCCTCGGCGTCGCCGTCCTGGCCGCCTTCGTCCGCTGGGAACGGCACCGGGAGCGGCTCCACACGGACCCCCTGGTCCATCTCGACCTGCTGCGCCGGCCCGCCCTGCGCTCCGGCCTGCTGTGTCTGCTCAGCCAGAACCTCATCCTGCTCGGCCTGTTCTTCGCCATCCCGCTCTACCTCCAGATCGTCCAGGGCTTCGACGCCTTCGAGACGGGACTGCGCCTGCTGCCCGTCTCCGCCACGATGCTCCTGGCGTCCACGCTCGCCGCACGGCTCGGGCGGAAGGTGGGGGCGCGCCTGGTGGTCCGCCTCGCCCTGCTGATCCTGCTCGCCGCCATCGTCTGGCTGCTGGCCACCATCGACCCGGACATCGACGACGTGCAGTTCGGCTGCGCGATGGGGCTGCTCGGCATCGGGATGGGCCTGCTCGCCTCGCAGCTCGGCAACGTCGTGCAGTCCGGCGTGGGCGAGGAGGAGCGCAGCGAGGCGGGCGGGCTGCAGTTCACCGCCCAGAACCTCGGGTCCGCGCTCGGCACGGCACTCATCGGGTCCCTGCTCGTCGGCGCGCTCGCCCAGGCCTTCACCACCCAGGTGGAGAACGACCCCCGGCTGTCCGAGGAGACCGTGCGGCGCACGAGCGTCGCCCTGGAGGCCGGGATCTCCTTCGTGCCGACCGACCAGGTGCGCTCGGCGGCCGAGCAGGCGGGGCTGCCGCCCGCCGAGGTCGACGCGCTGACCGAGTCCTACGCCACGGCCCAGCTCGACGGTCTGAAGGCGGGGATCCTCGCCGCCGGAGGCGTCACCCTGGCCAGTCTTCTCGTCACCTCCCACCTGCCGAGCCGGCCGTCCACCCGTCGTCCGCAGCCGTCGCGCGCCGGCGCGGCCTGACCCGCGAAGGAGCCGGGCCATGTCCGACACCGATCACCTCCGCGCCGGGGAGCCCACCCTCGGGCGGCGCTCCCGCGCCGACTACACGGGGGGCGTCTACGGCTCGATGCTCGCCGCGTCCGTCGTGGTCGGCGCCGGAGCGCTGGGCGACTTCCCCCGACTGCAGCTGGTGGGGCTGCTGGTGCTGACGGGCGTGGCGTTCTGGCTGGCCCATGTGCACGCCCAGATGTTCGGGGAGCGGCTGGTCCGGCGGCGGCCGGGCCGCGCGGTCCTGCTGCACGTGTGCCGGGAGGAGTGGCCCATCGTCGAGGCCGCCGTCCCGCCCGCGGTCGCCGTGGCCGTCAGCCCCCTCCTCGGCCTCGATCTCACGGGCACGCTGTGGCTCGCGCTGACGGTCGCGGCGGCGGGCCAGGTCGGCTGGTCGGTGGCGGCGGCACGACGGGCCGGGGCCGCCTGGCCGCTGGTGGCCGTCACGGCCGCGGTGAACCTGGTGCTGGGCCTGCCGATCATCCTGTTCAAGTTGCTCATCACCCATTGACCGGGAGGTGTTCGGAAGGCATCGCCGCAGATCAGCCGAGTGGCCCGGGTGGCGTCTCACCTCTGGTGGGTGAGGCTCCGCGGCCCGCCGCGACGGACCATCGCAGGGAGACCACTAGGAAGGCTCATGCGCTACGAGATCCGTGTCGACGGACAGATGTCGGAGACGTTGATCAAGGTCTTTCCCGAGCTGGACCACGTCGTGATGTCCGGCCAGACCGTCCTGTTCGGGCACGTCGTCGACGAGGCGCATCTGTACGGCCTGCTGGCCCGCTGCCAGTCCCTCGGACTGCGTGTCCTGGAGATGCGGCAGATGCCGGACTGACCCCGCTGGAGGAGCCATGAGCGTGCCGTCGTCACCCGGCGGGGACCCCGCCGCCGTCCTCTCCGCCCTCGGCCGGTCCTGGACCTGGCTGCTCGGGTCGGCCGTCGCCACGCTCGTCCCGGGCATCCTGGTGCTGGTCTGGCCCGACGAGACCCTGCACGTGCTCGCGGTGCTGATCGGGCTGTACCTGCTCGTGACCGGGCTGTTCCGGTTCGTCGCCGTCTTCGCCCGGGACGACCACGGCGAACGGCTGCCCGGACTCCTGCTGTCCGTGCTGTACGTCCTGGCCGGCGTGCTGTGTCTGCGCAACCCGCTCCAGACCATCGCCGCGCTCTCCCTGATCGTCGGGGTCGTCTGGCTGGTGTCGGGTGTCCTCAGCCTCTACACGGCCCTGGCCGCCCGGGACCTGCCGCACCGCGGCGTCGTCCTGGCCGCGGCCCTGCTCGCCGTCGTGGCGGGCATCGTCGTGCTCGCCCTGCCCACCGAGTCGGCCCGGGCGCTGACCCGGCTGCTCGGGCTGTGGCTGGTGCTGCTGGGCCTCGCCGAGGTCGCGCTCGCCCTCGCCTGGCGGGCGGCTCTGCGCCGGGCAGGTCTCACCCGTTCGGGGTGAGGCGCGGGGCGCCTGCCGTGCGCACGCTGAAGACGCAGTCAACGGCCGACGGGCACCTGCCCGCGAACCATCGGGCGCACGCCCGGAACGGAGGACCGAGATGACCGGGGACACGTACCTCGCCTACGACTATCCGCTGCTCAGCGCCTTCTGGACCATGCTGATCTTCTTCCTGTGGATCATGTGGTTCGTGCTGCTGTTCCGGGTGATCGTGGACATCTTCCGCGACGACGACCTCAGCGGCTGGGCCAAGGCCGGCTGGCTGGTGTTCTGCATCTGCCTGCCCTTCCTGGGCGTGTTCGTCTACGTCGTGGCCCGCGGGAAGAACATGGGCCGCCGGGAGATCGCGCAGGCCCGGGAACAGCAGCAGCAGTTCGACGACTACATCCGGCAGACCGCCAAGGGCTCCGGCGGCCCCACCAGCAGCGTCGACGAACTCGCCAGGCTGTCCGAGATCAAGGCCCGCGGGGACATCACGGACGAGGAGTTCGACCGGGCCAAGCAGCTGGTCCTCAGCGGGCACGGCTCCGCGAGCCGCAACTGAGCCGACGGACGACACCGAAGACACCGAATCGAGGCAGGGCATGACGACCAATCCGACGCGCACGCACGAGACCGGGCGGCACTGGGCCGAGGGTCTGACGGCGTTCGCCGCGGTCACGCTCATGATCGCCGGCGTGCTGGACATCTTCCGCGGGATCATGGGGATCGCCGAGGACGACATCTTCGTCACGACGCGCAGCTACGTCTTCCGCTTCGACGTCACCGGCTGGGGCTGGGTCCATCTGATCCTCGGGGCGGTCGCGGTGATCATCAGCCTGGGGCTGTTCCAGACGGCCCTGTGGGCCCGCGTCGGCGGTGTGGCCATCGCGAGCCTCATCATCATCGCCAACTTCCTCTCCCTGCCGTACTACCCGGTCTGGTCGGTGGTGATGATCGCGTTCTCCGCGTTCGTCATCTGGGCACTGTGCGTCGTACGACCCGACCGGTACGCGTGACCGTCCGCCGCAACGACGACGCCATGACAGGAAGGCTGACGACATGTGCCGATGGCTGGCCTACTCGGGGACCCCGATCCTCCTCGACACGATCCTGTACAAGCCGCAGCACTCGCTGATCGACCAGAGTCTGCACTCCCGGATGGGCGTGGAGACGACCAACGGCGACGGCTTCGGCGTCGGCTGGTACGCGCCCGAGTCGGACGACCAGGTCCCGGCGGTGTTCCGGGACGTCGGACCGGCGTGGAGCAACCGCAATCTGCGGGAGATCGCCAGCCATGTCCGCTCCCCGCTGTTCTTCGCCCACATCCGGGCGACGACCGGTACGGCGGTGCAGCAGACCAACTGCCACCCCTTCCGGCACGGCCGCTGGCTCTGGATGCACAACGGGGCGATCAACGAGTTCCGCCGGATACGCCGTGACCTCGCCCTCGCCGTCGACCCGGAGCTGTTCCTCGACATGGAGGGCTCGACGGACTCCGAGATGATGTTCTACCTGGCCCTCACCTTCGGCCTGGAGAAGGACCCGCCGGCCGCCGTCGAGCGGATGGCGGGGTTCGTGGAGCGGGTCGGTCACGACCACGACGTGGAGTTCCCGCTGCAGATGACGGTCTCCGTCGCCGACGGCGAGCGGGTGTGGGGCTTCCGCTACTCCAGCCAGGGGCAGTCCCGCTCGCTGTTCTACAGCACCGCGGTGGACACCTTGCGCGAGCTCCACCCCGACCTCGCCTTCCTGCGCGAGGTCTCCGACGAGACCCGGCTCGTCGTCTCCGAGCCCCTGGGCGACCTGCCGGGCGCCTGGAACGAGGTGCCGGAGAGCAGTTACGGGCTCGTCGAACCGGGCAACGACCAGATGCACCCGTTCACCCCGCAGGCGGCCTAGCCGCCCCGTTCGCCGGAGAAGGCGGTCGTGGGGCAGGTGCTTCAGTGGACGGAGAAACCGCCGTCGACGAAGAGCGCCTGCCCCGTGACGTAGCCGGAGGCGCGGGAGGCCAGGAACACCGCGGCCCCGGCGAAGTCCTCGGCCAGTCCGTTGCGGCCGACCATGGTGCGGGCGGCCAGTGCGGCCACGCGCTCCGGGTCGGCCGACAGCCGTGTGTTGAGCGGGGTCATGACGAAGCCGGGCACGAGGGTGTTGCAGGTGACGCCGTGCGGCGACCACGCCTCCGCCTGGGAACGGGCCAGTGATTCCAGCGCCCCCTTGGAGACCCCGTACGCGCCGCTCTGGACGAAGGCCCGGTGCGCCTGCTGGGAGGTGAGGTGGATGATCCGCCCGAAGCCCCGCTCGGCCATGCCGGGACCGAATCGCAGGCCCAGCAGGTAGGGCGCCTCCAGGTTCACGGCCATGGTGGCGTCCCACACATCCTCGCCCAGCTCGCCCATCGGCGGCCGCAGGTTGACGCCCGCGCTGTTGACGAGGATGTCGGGCTCGCCGAACACGGCGGCCGCGCTCTCCGCCGCCGCGCGGACCCCGTCGCGGGTGCTCAGATCCGCGCTCACCCAGGCCGCCCGGCCGCCCGCCGCCGTCAGCTCCTCGACCGTGGCGACCAGTTCGGGCTCCCGTCGGGCCACGACCACCACCCGCGCCCCCGCCCCCGCGAGCGCGCCGGCGATGGCGCGTCCGATGCCGGAACTGCCACCCGTCACCACGGCGACCAGGCCGTCCAGCGAGAACAGGTCGGAGAGGTAGGCGTGCGGGCCGCGCTGCGCAGTCATGTCCGCACCCTATCGGTGAAGCCTTGCCAACCGAACTGTTCCGATATATCGTTGACGCATCGCGACAGATCAACGATGGAATGGAGTGATGGGCGATGCGTACCCACGGATTCGAGCGTGGACATGGTCAGGACGGCCCCTGGAGCGGCCCCGGTGGACGGGGTGGCCGACGCGCGGCTTTCGGGCCCTTCGGTCCGGGCGGCCCCGGCTTCGGCCCCGGCGGTCCCGGTTTCGGCCCGGGCGGACCGGGCTTCGGTCCCGGTCCCTGGGGTGGACGAGGGCGCGGCGGGCCCAGGGGGAGGGCGCGGCGCGGTGACGTACGGGCCTCGATCCTGGCCCTGCTCAAGGACCGTCCCATGCACGGTTACGAGATGATCCAGGAGATCGCCGAGCGCAGCGGCGGGGCGTGGAAGCCCAGCCCCGGCTCGGTGTACCCGACCCTCCAGCTCCTGGAGGACGAGGGCTTGATCAGCAGTGAGAGCGAAGGCGGCAAGAAGCTGTTCTCGCTCACCGAGGAGGGCCGTACCGCGGCCGAGGAGGGGCCGGACGCCCCCTGGGAGGAGGCCGCGCGTGGCGTCGACTGGGAGGCGCTCGGCGAGATCCGCCAGGCCGGCTTCGGTCTGATGGAGGCCTTCGGGCAGGTCTGGAAGACCGGCAGCAAGGACCAGCGCGACAAGGCGCTCACGGTCATCAACGAGGCCCGCAAGAAGCTGTACCTGATCCTCGCCGACGAGGACTGACGGCAGTAGTGCGGACGGCGACGCCGCGGCGGTCGTACGACGGTGAGGGCGCCCCGAGGAGTGATCCGCGGGGCGCCCTTCCGTGTCGTACGGCGGCCGCGGCGGGCCGGGTCAGGCCACCAGCCCGCCCAGTTTGCGCAGCGACTCGTTCAGCGCGGCCGTTCCCGAGTCCTTCAGCTTGCCCGCCATCAGCGACACGGCCGCGCCCGTGAACTCGCCGTCGATGCGCACCGTCGTGGCGTCCCCGTCCGGGGTGAGGGTGTAGCGGGTGGCCACGGACACCGCCATCGGGCCCTTGCCGCGGATCACCAGCACCCGCGCCGGCTCCAGCTCCGCGACCGTCCACTCCACCTCGGCGGGGAAGCCCATCAGCTTCATGTTCTCCTGGAAGGTCGCGCCCACCTCGAGGCTCTCGGGGCCGCCGCCGGGGAAGTTGGTGTGCGTCGCGTTCCACTCCCCGTAGGCCGGCCAGTCGGTGAGCTGGGCCCACACCTTCTCGGCCGGTGCCTGGATGCGTGCCTCCGCGCTGACTTCGGCCATGAGACCACCCTCCTCAGGTCGGGCAACTGGACGCTGCGGTGTCACGGAACGTAGCTCCAGGGCCGCGAACATTCAATACTGATGAACCGTCAAGGAGGCGCCCGCCCCTGACGAATGTGGGGCCTGATCTCATCCGTAAGGAGGAGATTGCACCCCTCGGCGTCCGCTCAGCGTGGGACGCGCGGATGCTCCCTTCCGGGGATGACGGGACGGGTCGGGGCTGATGAGGTGGGAAGGTGCAACCCCGTATTCCCCGGCAGTCGACGGATGACCAGGCGACGCACGGGACGGACGACGCCCCGAGACCCGACCACGACGTCGCGGCGGTCCTCGCGGCCGCCCGCCGCCGCGCGGTGCGCGACGGGGACCGCCAGATCGACACCGCCCATCTGCTGCACTCCCTCCTGGAACACGACCCCCGGGTCCGCGCCGCCTTCGGCGACGGGCCCCAGCTCGCCCGGCTGCTCGGCTATCTCGTCCAGCGCAGCATCGGCTACGGCCTGCGCTGGCAGAGCGGTGTCGAGGACTCCGGGGCGCTGCCGGTCGCCCCGGCGGTGGAGGGGTTCTCGCCGCTCGCCGCGGCCGCGCTGGAACAGGCGGGGGCGCGTGGCGGCCGCCGGCACGCGGTCCCGGCTCCCGGCCTCGACCTCCTCACCGCGCTCGTCGCGGACCCGCAGGCGCGGGCCGTCGAGGTCCTCGCCCACGCCGGGGTGGACGTGCTCGACCTGCGCGCCCGCGTCGAGGAGAGCGTGGCGGCAGGGGAGCCGGAGCGGTACGACATGTCGTCCGGTTCCCGAGACAGGTGCCATCGGGGATGACGGTGCTGTCATCGCCTGTCATCATGTGCCGGTGCGCACCTCTGGAACCAGTCAGGGCAGCCGCGGCAAGGGCATCGGGCTCGGGCTGGCGGTCGGGTCGGCGATCGCCTTCGGCGGATCGGGGGTCGCGGCCAAGCCGCTGATCGAGGCGGGTCTCGACCCGCTGCACGTGGTCTGGCTGAGGGTGACCGGCGCCGCCCTGGTCATGCTGCCGCTCGCCGTGCGCCACCGGGCCCTGCTGCGCCGCCGCCCCGCGCTCCTCGCCGGGTTCGGCCTGCTCGCGGTGGCCGGTGTCCAGGCCTTCTACTTCGCCTCGATCTCCCGGATGCCCGTCGCGGTGTCCCTGCTCCTGGAGTATCTGGCGCCCGCCCTGGTGCTGGGCTGGGTGCGGTTCGTGCAGCGGCGGCCGGTGACCCGCGCCGCCGCGCTCGGGGTGGTCCTCGCGGTCGGCGGGCTCACCTGTGTCGTCGAGGTCTGGTCGGGGCTCCGGTTCGACGCCCTCGGGCTGCTGCTCGCGCTGGCCGCCGCCTGCTGCCAGGTCGGCTACTTCGTCCTGGCCGACCAGGGCGGCGACGCGGGCGACGACGCCCCCGACCCGCTCGGCGTGATCGCCTACGGTCTGCTGACCGGCGCCCTGGTGCTCACCCTCGTGGCGCGTCCGTGGAACCTGGACTTCTCCGTGCTCACGGGCTCCGCCGACCTGAACGGCACCCGGGTCCCGGCCTGGCTGCTGCTCGGCTGGATCGTGCTGATCGCCACGGTCGTCGCGTACGTCACCGGCGTGCTCGCGGTACGCCGGCTCTCCCCACAGGTCGCGGGGGTCGTGGCGTGTCTGGAGGCGGTCGTCGCGACGGTGCTGGCCTGGGTCCTGCTGGGTGAGCACCTCTCGGCGCCGCAGCTCGCCGGGGGTGCGATAGTGCTGCTCGGCGCGTACATCGCCCAGTCGTCGGCGCCCGCCAAGGGCTCCCCGCAGCCCGTCGCCGGCGGTGAGCCCGAGCGGGATCAGGCCGCCCGCGAGGCCACGGCCCGACGCGGGCGCTGAGGGCGGGGGAGGGGACTCCGGCGGCGCCGGCGTGTCACCGGGCCGCCAGGTAGTCCGGGACCGGCGTGCCGGGGACCAGGTCGGCCTCCGGGAGCGGGGCGCCGTACCCCTTGCGCAGCGGGAGCACCCCGGCCCAGTGCGGCAGGGCCAGGTCCTCGGGCTCGTCGTTGACCCCGCCGGTGCGGGTCTTGGCGGAGACCTCGTTCAGGTCGAGGCGGATCACCGCGGTCGCCGCCAGTTCCTTCTTGTTCGCCGGCCGGGAGTCGGCGGCGCGGCCCGGGACGACATGGTCGACCAGCGCGTCGAGGGCGGCGCGCTTCTCCTCCGGGTCGGTGACGTCGTACGCCAGGCCGTGCACCACGACCGAGCGGTAGTTGATCGAGTGGTGGAAGGCGGAGCGGGCCAGCACCAGACCGTCCACGTGCGTCACCGTCAGGCACACCGGCAGCCCCGGGTCGGCCTGGCCCGCCATCCGCAGCGGACGCGAACCCGTGGAGCCGTGCACGTACAGGACCTCGCCGACCCGTCCGTACAGCGTCGGCAGGACGACCGGCGCGCCGTCGCGGACGAACCCGAGGTGGCAGACGTACCCCTCGTCGAGTATCGCGTGCACCAGGTCCTTGTCGTAGGCGGCCCGCTCCGCGGAGCGCGTGGGGACCGTGCGGTCGGTCGCGGGGTACGCGGCGGACTGCGGTGCGGGCCGGGGTGTCGCCTGCATGAGCGTTCTCCATTGCACTAGTGCATAATAGGCTTTGTGCTAGGAGAGTATCGGATCCATGGCCGGCGCGCAGCGGACATTTCCGCGAGCATCGAGCGCGCGGTGGGCGAAGGCGCCCTGCCGCCGGGGCAGTCACTGCCGCCGATGAGGGAGCTGGCGGTCACGCTCGGCGTGAACCCGAACACGGTCGCCGCCGCGTACCGCACCCTGCGCGAACGCGGGGTCATCGAGACGCACGGGCGCCGGGGCAGCCGGGTGCGGCCCAAGCCCGCCACCACCGGCCGGGAGCAGGCCCGCCTCGACGTGCCGGACGGCGTCCGCGACCTGGCGGACGGCAACCCCGATCCGGCCCTGCTGCCCCCGCTCGCCCCCGCCTTCGCGGCGGCCGCCGCCCGCGCCGACCGCGAGCCGGTCCTGTACGGCGCCGATCCCGTGGACCCCGGCCTGGCCCGGGCGGCCCGCGCCGCGCTCGACGCCGACGGCGTGCCCGCCGGACCGCTCACCGTGGCCTCCGGCTCGCTGGACGCCGTCGAACGCGTCCTCGCCGCCCACCTCAAGCCGGGCGACCCGGTCGCGGTGGAGGACCCCGGCTGGGGGCGCACCCTCGACCTCGTCCCGGCGCTCGGGCTGCGCACGGTCCCGGTCGGCGTCGACGACGAGGGCCCGCTCCCGGACGGCCTGCGCGCGGCCCTGGAGAGCGGGGCGCGCGCCGTCCTGATCACCGACCGCGCCCAGAACCCCACCGGGGCCTCCGTGACCGCGGCACGCGCGCGTGCGCTGCGGGCGGTCCTCGCGGACCACCCCGGGGTGCTGCTCATCGAGGACGACCACGGACACGGCATCGTCGATCTGCCGCTGTGTCCCCTGGCGGGCGTCACCCGGCACTGGGCCTTCGTGCGCTCGGTCGCCAAGGCCTACGGCCCCGACCTGCGGCTCGCCGTGCTGACCGGCGACGAGGTCACCGTGGACCGGGTCCGGGGACGGCAGCGGCTCGGGCCCGGTTGGGTGAGCCTTCTCGTCCAGCGGGCCGTGGAGCGGCTGTGGGCCGACGGCGCGGTGGACGGCCACGCGGTGGCCGCGGCCTATCGGGGGCGACGGGAGGCGCTGATCGCCGCGCTGGTCGAGAGGGGGGTCGCCGCGCACGGGCGCAGTGGGATGAACGTGTGGGTGCCGGTCCCGGACGAGACCGGGGTGGTGGCGAGGCTGCTGCACGCGGGGTGGGCGGTGTCACCGGGGGCGCGGTTCCGGCTGAGCACCGGGCCGGGCATCCGGATCACCGTGTCGACGCTGGGGGGTGAGGAGGTGGGGCCGCTGGCCGACGCGGTGGCCTCGGCCCTGGGGCCGGTTCCCTCCCGTAGTTACGTTTAGCGCCCTAGGGGGTGCGGGTGCGGTGCGGTGGGACACCGTTGCCCGCGTTCAATGCTTGCCCCTCGCCTGGGTCAGCGCCGCCCCCGCCAGTACGATCACCGCCCCGACCGGCGTCGACCAGCTCAGCGGCTCGCCGAGGAACGCCACCCCCGCCCCCGTCGCGATCACCGGGATGAAGTAGGTGACCATCTGCGCGGTGGTCGGGCCGACCTCCGCCACCAGCCCGTACTGGATCAGCAGGGCCAGACCGGTGCCGAGGGCGCCCAGCGCGGCGATCGCCAGGAGCGGCAGCGGGGCGAGGTGGTCCGGGACGCCGGCGACCAGCGGGGTGACGACCGCGAGCTGGAGGGCGGCGACGCCCAGTTGCGCGCCGGTCATCGACAGGGCCGAGGCCCCTGTCCCGGCCAGGGTGCGGCGGACGTAGATCCAGCCGATCGGGTAGCTCAGCGAGGCCAGCAGGGCCATCGCCGTGCCGCGGGCGTCGAGGCCCTGGAAGCCCTGCCAGGCGCCCAGGACCGTCAGGACCCCGAGGAAGCCCAGGCCGAGCCCCGCCACCCGGACCCGGGTGGGCCGGTCCTCGGACAGGGCGACCAGGGAGAGGGCCATGCCCCACAGGGGCGAGGTGGCGTTGCAGATGCCGGCCAGGGTGGAGGGGATCGTCAGCTCGGAGTAGGCGAAGAGCGAGAACGGCAGGGCGTTCAGCAGGAACGCGGCGACCGTCAGATGCGCCCAGGTGCGGGCTCCGCGCGGCAGCCGCTCCCGTCGCACCGCCATCGCGGCCGCCAGCACCGCCGTCTCGAACACCAGCCGGCCCAGGGTGACCTGGAACGGGGCGTAACCCTGCGTGCCCACCTTGATGAGCAGGAAGCTGAAGCCCCAGATCAGCGAGAGCGCGCCGAACCGCAGTCGCCAGTCCGGGGTGCGGCGGGTGCGGGGGAGCGCGGTGACGTCAGCGGTGAGGTCGGCGCTGGCTGCGGCGGTGGTGTCGGCGGCGGTGGTCATGACGGCAACTGTGCGGTACACAACTTCGTAGCACAATCGAGAATTCGCGAGCGATACCTCGTAGCATTGCTTATATGTTGAACCTGGAGCGCCTGCGGACCCTCGACGCCCTCGCCCGGCACGGCAGCGTCAGTGGCGCCGCCGCGGGCCTGCACATCACGACCTCGGCCGTCTCGCAGCAGCTGGCCAAGCTGGAGCGGGAGGTCGGGCAGCGGCTGCTGGCCAAGCACGGCCGCGGGGTGCGGCTGACCGACGCGGGGCGCCTGCTGGCCGAGCACGCGGCCCGGATCCTGTCCCAGGTGGAGCTGGCCCAGTCCGATCTGGAGGCCCGGCGCGGGCAGGTCGCGGGGGAGCTGCGGATCTCCGCGTTCCCCACCGCCGCGCGCGGACTGTTCCCCGTCGCGCTCGCCGAGCTGCGCAAGGCGCACCCGGCGCTGCGGCTGCGCTCCTGCGAGCTGGAGCCGGAGAACGGCGTGGCGGGGGTCGTGCGCGGCGATCTCGACCTCGCGGTCGTCCTGGACTGGTACAACAAGCCGATGCCCGTGCCGGACGGGCTGGTCAAGGCGCCCGTCCTGGACGACCCCGCCGACGTCGCCATGCCCGCCGGGCACCCCCTCGCGGGCCGGGACGAGGTGGATCTCGCGGAGTTCGCCGGGGACGAGTGGATCACCTGGGGCGAGGGCGAGTTCTGCCACGAATGGCTGATGTTCACCCTGCGCTCGCGCGGCGTCGAACCGATCGTCGGCCACCGGGCCGCCGAGACCCACACCCAACTCGGTCTGGTCGCCGCCGGTCTGGGGGTCTGCATCGTGCCGCTGCTCGGACGCGACCCGGTGCCCGAAGGCGTCGTCCTGGTTCCGCTCAAGCAGCGGGTGCGCCGCCATGTGTACGTCGTCTGGCGGGCGGACGCGGACCGCCGTCCGTCGATCCGGGCGGCGGTCGAGGCCCTCAAGGCGGCCGGTGCCGCAGTGGGTTGAGCGGTGCGGAGGCTTATCCGTCGCCCAGCTTGCGGAAGTCCCAGGAGACGACCTTCTCCGGCCGCAGTCGCACCCACGCGTGCCGCCCGTCGTGCGGCATCGCGTCCAGACCGAAGTTCTTGCGGGCGAACAGCGTCTCCACGGCGTCCAGTTCCGCGCACAGCTCGCCGGTGCGCGGAGCCTCGCCCACGAACTCCACGGCGCCGGACAGCTCGACGCCCCGCAGCGAGTCGTACTCCTCGCCCGTGTCGACCACGATCGCGACCCGCGGATCACGGCACAGCTGCGTCCAGCGCTTGCTGCGCACGACGGAGTACAGCCACAGCGCGCTGCCGTCCCACAGGAACCACAGCGCGCTCACGTGCGGGGCGCCGTCGGCGGACACCGTGGCCACCCGGCAGGTGCGCTGGGTGGTGAGGAACGCGTCCAGCTCTCCCGGCGACATCATGATTCTCCGGCCCCGGCGCTGAGTGACGGTCATCCGGCCCCCTCATCCTTCTTTTCTTGTCACTGCTTCCCGTGTACTGCTTACCAGACGACTTTTCTGACGCTGCGTCAGAAAAGCAAGTATCCCGACACCAGGGGGAGTCGTGCTCTCGTCCGAAGCGCTCCGGGACCTCCTCGACCCCGACTCCACCGTGCTGCTCACGGTGGAATGCCAGCGGGGCGTCGTAGGCCCCGGCGCCGCACTGCCCCAACTCGCCGCCGCCGCACGGGATTCGGGCGCTCTCACCCAGGTGGCCCGGCTGGTCGCCGCCGCGCACGGGAGCGGCGTCCAGGTCGTCCACGCCATCGCCGAGCGCCGCCCCGACGGCCGGGGCGCCAACCGCAACGCACGCCTCTTCCGCGCCGCCGAGCGCCTGCCCGTCCAGCAGCTCACCGGCACCGAGGCCACCCGTGTCGCGCCCCCCATCGAGGTCGCCGGACGGGACCTCGTCGTACGGCGGCTGCACGGGCTCTCGCCGATCCAGGGCACCGACCTCGACGCCCTGCTGCGCAACCTCGGCTGCCGCACCCTGATCGTCACCGGGGTCTCGGCCAACGTGGCGATCCCGAACACCGTCTTCGACGCGGTCAACCGGGGCTACACCGCCGTCGTGCCCTCGGACGCCATCGCGGGGGTGCCTGCCGACTACACCCCCGCCATGATCCGCCACACCCTCGCGCTGGTCGCCACGGTCGCGACCACCGACGAGGTGCTGACGGCCCTTCGGCCCCCGGACGTCAGGCCAGCGTGATCGAGTCGCCGCTGACGCTGATCTTCACCTCGGGCAGCGCCTGCCTCGCCGGACCGCTCTTCACGCTGCCGTCCTCGATCGAGAAGTTGCTGTTGTGGCAGGGGCAGTTGATGACCCCGTCCGCGATGGTCTTCACCGCACAGCCCTGGTGGGTGCACACGGCCGAGAACGCCTTGTACGTGCCCGCCGCCGGCTGGGTGACGACCACCTTCTGCGCGTCGAAGATCTTGCCGCCGCCCTCGGGGATGTCGGCGGTCGCGGCCAGCGCCGCGCCGGCCGCACCGGCCGCGCCGCCGGTGCTCGCGGCCTCACCGGCACCCGTCGAACCCGTCGAACCCGCCGAGCCCGTCGTCCCGCCGGTCGAGGCCGACGAGGAGGAGTCGTCGTCGGACCCTCCGCACGCCGTCAGCGCGACGGAGAGCCCCGCGGCTCCGGCGGCCGCCATGACCGTACGGCGGGCGGGTTGCGACGCGGAGTTGATCGATGCGCTGGTCATGCCGAGGATTTCCTTCCAGAGGGGGGTGGGTGGACCTGTCGAGAGGTACGGCCGGTGGGCGCCGCGTGTTCAGAAGCCCCGCCAAGTCCGGACGGTGCCCGAGATAGTGACCTGTTCGAGATCAGGCCCGCGTAAGCCGGAGCTGTCGCGGAGCTGTCGGACGCCGCCCCGCCGGGCCCCAGTAACCTGGGGCGATGCTCAAGGAAGTCACCGCCACCCGCTACATCACGGCGTTGCGTGAGGGCGGCTCGCTGCCGGGACTCGTCGAGGCCGACGACCTCGGAACGTACGTCATCAAGTTCACCGGTGCCGGACAGGGCCGCAAGACCCTCGTCGCGGAGGTCGTCTGCGGCGAGCTCGCCCGCCGGCTCGGCCTGCGGATGCCCCGGCTCGTGACCCTCGCCCTCGACCCCGTCCTCGGCCTCGGCGAACCCGACCCGCAGGTGCAGGAGCTGCTCCGCTCCAGCGGCGGCACCAACCTCGGCATGGACTTCCTCTCCGGCGCCCTCGGCTACGACCCCCTCGCCTTCCCGGTGAGCCCCGAGGAGGCCGGCGCGATCATCTGGTTCGACGCGCTCGTCAACAACGTCGACCGCTCCTGGCGCAACCCCAACCTGCTGCTGAGGCGGGGCGACCTGTGGCTCATCGACCACGGCGCCACCCTGATCTGGCACCACAACTGGCCCACGGTCGAGACCTCCGCGGCCCGCCCCTACGACGCCTCCGACCACGCCCTGGCCTCCTTCGCGCCCGACATCGCCGGTGCGGCCGAGCGGCTCGCCCCGCTGGTCACCGCCGACCTGCTCGCCGAGGTCACGGCCGAGATCCCCGACGTCTGGCTCGCGGAAGAACCGGGCTTCGACACCCCGGACGACCTCAGAGCGGCCTACGCCCGGCCGCTGCTCGCCCGGGCGGCCGTCATCGCCGACCGCATCACCGGCATCGAGGAGAACAAGTGAGCGAGCGCCACATCCACATGGCCGGCCACGTGACCGAGCGGCACATCACCCGGTCCGGCCAGGGCGGCGACCGGGACGTCTTCGAGTACGCCCTGCTGCGGGTGGTGCCGAGGGTGGAGCGCGGCGAGTGCGTCAACGCGGGCGTGCTGGTCTACTGCCGCGCCCGGGCCTACGTCGGCGCCCGTACCCATCTCGACGAGGCACGGCTGCTCGCCCTGGACCCGGGTGCCGACGTCGCGGGGATCAGGGCCGCGCTGGCGGCCGTCGAGGGCGTGTGCGGCGGCGGCGCGGCCGCCGGGCAGGCGGCCGGCGACGACCCGGGACGGCGGTTCCGCTGGCTGGTCGCCCCGCGCTCGGCGATGGTGCAGCCGGGGCCGGTGCACACCGGACTCACCACCGATCCGGCGGCCGAGACGGAGCGGTTGCTGGACCTCCTGGTGAGGTAATGGATCACACCGGCGCCGTGTGGCGTTGACACCGGGTGCCAGGGCTTCTAGCGTCACGTCTGCCGAAGGTACTAAGCGGTCGCTCACCGCGCGACAGGTTCTCTCAAGGGCGAGGAGACTCAAGGAATGTCCACCACTGAACAGCGGGTTGCCGTAGTCACGGGCGCGGCGCGCGGCATCGGAGCCGCCACCGCCGTACGCCTGGCCGCCGAGGGCCGTGCGGTCGCCGTGATCGACCTCGACGAGGCCGCCTGCAAGGACACCGTGGAGAAGATCACCGCGGCCGGCGGCAAGGCCGTCGCGATCGGCGCCGACGTCTCCGACGAGGCCCAGGTCGAGGCCGCGATCGCCCGTGTCGTGACGGAGCTGGGCGCCCCGACGATCCTCGTCAACAACGCGGGCGTGCTCCGCGACAACCTGTTGTTCAAGATGAGTGCCTCCGACTGGGACACCGTCCTGAACGTGCATCTGCGCGGCTCGTTCCTGATGACCAAGGCCGTCCAGAAGCACATGGTCGACGCCGGCTTCGGCCGGGTCGTCAACCTGTCCTCCTCCTCCGCGCTCGGCAACCGCGGCCAGGCCAACTACTCTGCCGCCAAGGCCGGCCTGCAGGGCTTCACCAAGACCCTCGCCATCGAGCTCGGCAAGTTCGGCATCACGGCCAACGCCGTCGCCCCCGGCTTCATCGCCACCGACATGACCGCCGCGACCGCCGCCCGGGTCGGCATGGGCTTCGAGGAGTTCAAGGCCGCCGCCGCCACCCAGATCCCCGTGGCCCGCGTCGGTGAGCCCGACGACATCGCCAACGCGATCGCCTTCTTCACGAACGAGGCCGCCGGCTTCGTCTCCGGCCAGGTGCTGTACGTCGCCGGCGGACCGCTCGACTAGGGATCAGGAACCATGACCGTGGAACTCTCCGGCAAGGTCGCGCTCGTCACGGGCGCGAGCCGCGGCATCGGCTACGGCGTCGCCGAGGCGCTCGTCGCCCGCGGTGACCGGGTCTGCATCACCGGCCGCAACGAGGACGCGCTGAAGGAGGCCGTCGAGCGGCTCGGCGCCGACCGGGTCATCGGCGTGGCCGGCAAGGCGCACGACCTCGACCACCAGACGGCCGCCGTCGAGGCGACGATGGAGGCCTTCGGCCGCGTCGACTACCTCGTCAACAACGCGGGGACGAACCCGGTGTTCGGGCCGATCGCCGACCTCGACCTGGAGGTGGCGCGCAAGGTCTTCGAGACCAACGTGGTCTCCGCCCTCGGCTTCGCCCAGAAGACCTGGCACGCCTGGCAGAAGGACAACGGCGGCGCGATCGTCAACATCGCCTCCCTCGCGGGTCTGTCGGCCTCGCCCTTCATCGGCGCGTACGGCATCAGCAAGGCCGCGATGATCAACCTGACCCAGCAGCTGGCGCACGAGTTCGCGCCCCGCGTCCGCGTCAACGCGATCGCCCCGGCCGTCGTGAAGACCAAGTTCGCCCAGGCCCTGTACGAGGGCCGGGAGGCGGAGGCGGCCGCCGGCTACCCGCTGGGCCGGCTCGGCGTGCCGTCCGACATCGGCGGCACCGCCGCCTTCCTCACCTCCGAGCAGTCCGACTGGATCACCGGTCAGACGCTCGTCGTCGACGGCGGCATCCTGCTCAACGCCGGTGTGGCCTGAGTCTCATCGCGCACCGCCGCGGGCCCCGGGACCTTGACGGAACCGGGGCCCGTGTCCATTCCCGGACCGGCCCCGGGGGATGACAACGTCGTCACGATTTCTCGCTGATCAATAACGCTTTCCTCCCGCCCGTTGAGCCTTTCCCGGCCTGCGGTATGGTCTGGCCACTCTTGGCATGGCTTTTTACGAGGAGCGTGTGCGTGTTCTACCGGAATCGATCGTTGCAGCATGTGGCGGTGATCGCGTCCATATCCCTGGTGAGCGGATGCGGTCTTCTGGGAGGCGAGAGCTCCAAGGACGCCGGACCGATCGTCGTGGGCACCACCAGCGCTCCCAGCACGCTGGATCCCGCGGCCTCCTGGGACAGTTCCTGGGAGCTGTTCCGCAACGTCTACCAGACGCTGCTGAACTACAACCCCGGTCAGACCACCCCCGAACCCGACGCCGCCGAGAGCTGCGAGTTCACGGACGGCAAGAGCACCGTGTACAGCTGCACGTTGCGCGAGGGCCTGAAGTTCTCCAACGGGCACACGCTGGACGCCAAGGCCGTCAAGTACTCGTTCGACCGGATCAAGAAGATCAACGTCAACGGCGGACCCGCGGGCCTGCTGGAGACGCTCTCCCAGGTGCAGACGAAGGGCGACCGCGAGGTCGTCTTCCGCCTCAGCCAGCCCGACGCCACGTTCCCCCTGGTGCTCACCACGCCCGCGATGTCGATCGTGGACCCCGCGGAGTACCCGGCCACCGCGCTCCGCAAGGAGAGCGGCATCGTCGGCTCCGGACCGTACCGGCTTGAGTCCTACGACGAGGGCAAGCAGGCGGAACTCGTCCGCAACGACTCCTACAAGGGCATAGCGGACCTGAAGAACGACGCCGTCACCATCCGCTACTTCCAGCAGTCGGACCAGCTGGTCAAGGCCCTCAAGAGCAAGGAGATCTCGGTCGTCTACCGCGGTCTCGGCGCCTCCGACATCGTCGACATCGAGACCAACCAGAACGAGGAGGGGCTCCAGCTCGTCGAGAACCCCACCACCGAGATCAGTTACCTGGTGTTCAACCCCAGCGACCCGTGGGCCGCGAAGCCCGCGGTGCGCAAGGCCATCGCCCAGGTCGTCGACCGTTCGGCGCTCGTGCACAACATCTACAAGGACACCGTCGAGCCGCTGTACTCGATGGTCCCGGCCGGACTCACCGGCCACACCACGGGCTTCTTCGACGACTTCGGGAACCCGAGCGTGACCAAGGCCAGGGCGCTCCTCAGGGAAGCGGGGATCACCGAGACCGTCCCGCTGACCCTCTGGTACACCACCGACCGCTACGGCTCCACGACCAAGCCCGCCTTCGAGGAGCTGAAGCGGCAGCTGGAGGCCTCGGGCCTCTTCAAGATCACCCTCAAGAGCCGCCCGTGGAAGACCTACGTCAAGGGCTACCAGGACGGCGAGTACCCCGTCTTCGGGCGCGGTTGGTTCCCCGACTTCAACGACGCCGACAACTTCATCGCGCCGTTCGTGGGCGAGCAGAACGCGCTCGGGACGCCCTACAAGTCCCCCGCCATCACCGACAAGCTGCTGCCGGAGTCGCGCGCGGAGAGCGACCGCGGCGCGGTGAAGCAGCAGATCGAGGACGCACAGAAGATCTTCGTGAACGACGCGCGCCTGCTGCCGCTGTGGCAGGGCAAGCAGTACGTGGCCGCGGACGAGGAGATCTCCGGACTCGAGAAGGTCATCGACCCGGCGACCATGATGACGATGTGGGAGCTGTACCGGAAGACGAGCTGGTAGCGGGCCCGAAGCGCGGTCCGCGGCGCCGTTGTCAGTGGTCGCCTGTAGGTTCTGGGGTGAGTAAGTGACCGCACAACGGAGGACGTTGACGTGACCGACATCGCCATGCTGCCCGAGTCCTGGCGCGGGGTCCTGGGCGACGAGCTTCAGCAGCCCTACTTCAAGGAGCTGACGGAGTTCGTCGAGGAGGAGCGAGCGAAGGGTCCCGTCTACCCTCCGCGCGAGGAGGTGTTCGCCGCGCTCGAGGCGACGCCGTACGACCAGGTGAAGGTCCTCGTCCTCGGCCAGGACCCGTACCACGGCGAGGGCCAGGGCCACGGCCTGTGCTTCTCGGTGCGGCCGGGCGTCAGGATCCCGCCCTCCCTGCGCAACATCTACAAGGAGATGCACGAGGAGCTGGGCACCCCCATCCCGGACAACGGCTATCTGATGCCGTGGGCCCGGCAGGGCGTCCTGCTGCTCAACGCGGTCCTGACGGTCCGCTCCGGCGAGGCGAACTCGCACAAGGGCAAGGGCTGGGAGAAGTTCACGGACGCGGTGATCCGCGCGGTGGCCGACCGGCCCGACCCGGCGGTGTTCGTCCTGTGGGGCAACTACGCGCAGAAGAAGCTGCCGCTGATCGACGAGTCCCGGCACATCGTCGTCAAGGGCGCGCACCCCTCCCCGCTGTCGGCGAAGAAGTTCTTCGGCTCCCGTCCGTTCACGCAGATCGACGCGGCGATCGCGGCGCAGGGCCACACCCCGGTCGACTGGACCATCCCCGACCTGGCCGGCTGAGCCCTGCCGCCGGGCCGGTTCCTCCGTGGACCGGTCCGGTGCCGCCTGACCGGGATCGCCGCCCGCTGCCGTTAGCGTCGTGCCATCGGCGCGGTGCCGTCCCGGGGATGCGGTGTCGTCGCGAGGACGCGAAGGAGGACGCGGTGGCGGAGCGACAGGAACAGACGGCGCCCGACGCCCTGCTGACGCGGATCGGGCAGATCGTCATGCTGCATCACGGAGGAGACCGCGAGGAGGCCCGCCGCAGACTCCTCGAACTCTGGACCGAGCTCGGCGAGGACGGCGATCCGCTGCACCGCTGTACCCTCGCGCACTACCTGGCCGACACCCAGGACGACCCCTTCGACGAACTGGCCTGGGACCTGCGGGCCCTCACCGCGGCCGAGGAGCACGAGGAGTCGCCCGCCGTACGGGCCTTGTACCCCTCGCTCCATCTGAACCTGGCGGCGGACTACGTCCGGCTCGGCCGCGCCGGCGCCGCCCGCACCCATGTACGCAGGGCCCGCGGGGCGGCCGGCGTCCTCGGGGACGACAGCTACGGCGACGGCGTGCGGGCGGCGATCACCAGGATGGAACTCCGCCTGGGAGAGGGCGGAGCGGAGAGCTAGGGCCCCGGGACGGAACCTCCGGTACGGACCCCCGGTACAGCACCTCCAGTACCGGGCCTCCGATACACGGTCTAGCGGTGGCCGCCGTACACCTGGCGGCAGGCCACCGCCTCCGGGCTGTCGCTGCGCCAGCCGCCGTACTTCCTGCCCAGGGCGCACACATCGGTGTTCCGGCGAAGGTCGGCGCCGACGTCCGGGACACCGGCGTGCGGGGGGACGGGCCGGCGTGGGGCCGGGTGCGCCGGGGCGGGGCGCGGCTGCTGGGGGTGGCCGCGGTGCGCCGGAGCGGGTCCGTCCGGGACGGCGGCCGGGGTCGGCCGGTGCCGTTTCCGAAGCGTCGTGGCCGCCCGTTCCCGGGTGTCCGGACCGACCATCTCCAGCGCCTCACGGGCCGGCGCCTGCACGACCTGGGGCTCGGCATCCGCCTTCGGACGGGGCGCCGACGGCCCGGCGGCGGGCGGGCCGGGCACGGGCGGGCGCTGGACGGTGACGCAGCCGGAGAGGGCCGAGAGGGCCATCACCAGGAGCGCCGCGGTTGTCGTCGTCGTTCGCTGCACCCGCGCCACTCTGCTGGTTCCGGCCGTGCGCGGGACATCGGACGGCCGCAGGTTGCCCCACACGGGTGAACACGTCCCCCGCAGGGAGGTCAGGGGCCCACCGGAGGTGACGTCACGCGCCGGTCGCACCGTCGATGCGCTCCAGCGGCGGATCGGCGGGGCGCGCGCACCTGCGTTCCGGGCGGGCTCGGTGCGCCGAGTCGCCGTCCCGGTGCGATCGGCCACGGGGCCGGCTCGCGCCCGAGGCCGGTCGGCGGCCCGGCTCCGCTCCCGGCGGCGCGACCCGTGCCGGTCCCGCGGAAGCTTCGCCGGCCTCGCCGGCCGGCGGCCCCCGCAGCGCCCGTATGCTGCGGGGAGGCACGCGGTTCGAGGTGAGGGAGCGCCCCGTGAAGGTCGGCTGCATCGGACTCGGAGACATCGCGCAGAAGGCGTACCTGCCGGTCCTCGGCGCGCTGCCCGGGATCGAGCTGCACCTGCAGACCCGTACGCCGGCCACGCTCGACCGGATCGCCGACGCCTACCGGCTGCCCGCCGACCGGCGTCACCGCGACCTCGACGCGCTGCTCGCCACCGGCCTCGACGCGGCCTTCGTGCACGCGCCCACCGGCGCCCACCCCGAGATCGTCGCCCGGCTGCTGGAGGCGGGCGTCGCGACGTACGTCGACAAACCGTTGGCGTACCGCCTCACCGACTCCGAACGGCTCGTGGAACTCGCCGAGGAGCGCGGCGTGTCCCTGACCGTCGGCTTCAACCGCCGCTTCGCGCCCGGCTACGTCCAGTGCGCCGACCATCCGCGCGACCTGATCCTCCTGCAGAAGAACCGGGTCGGCCTGCCCGAGGAACCCCGCACGATGATCCTCGACGACTTCATCCACGTCGTCGACACCCTGCGCTTCCTGGCGCCGGCCCCGGTCGACGACGTCACCGTGCGGGCCCGGGTCGAGGACGGGCTGCTGCACCACGTCGTCCTCCAGCTCTCCGGGTACGGCTTCACCGCGCTCGGTGTGATGAACCGGCTCAGCGGCTCCAACGAGGAGATCCTCGAGGTCTCCGGCCAGGACACCAAGCGACAGGTCGTCAACCTCGCCGAGGTGATCGACCACAAGGGCCAGCCGACCGTGCGCCGGCGCGGCGACTGGGTGCCGGTGGCCCGTCAGCGCGGCATGGAGCAGGCGGTGCTGGCCTTCCTGGACGCGGTGCGGGCGGGCAAGGTGCTCAGCGCCCGGGACGCGCTCGCGACCCATGAACTGTGCGAGCGGGTGGTCCGAGCGGTGCGGGAACACCCCGCCGCAGCCTGATCGCCCCCGCCCCCTCCGTCAGCCCCAGCGCCACCAGCACCAGCAGGGCCCCGTGGACCGGCCAGTCGCCGTAGCGGACGTACGGGGTGACGCCGTCGGCGAGCGGGACGTCGTACACGGCCGCGGTGCTCGCCTCCGTGCCCAGCCGGGGGCCGAGGCGCCGCCCGCTCGCGTCGTACACCGCCGAGTCACCGGTCAGCGTGGCGTGCACGAACGACCGGCCGGTCTCCGCGGCGCGCAGCGCGGCCAGCGAGGCGTGCTGCGCGGGCGCCCAGCTGTGCTGGAACGAGGACGTGGAGGACTGCGCGACCAGGAGGTCCGCACCGTCCTCCGCGAGATGCCGGCTCATGTCGGGGAACGCGGTCTCGAAGCAGATCATCGGCCCGATCCGCAGCGCCGGCCCGATGTCCATCACCACCTGCTCGCTGCCGCGCCGCCGGTCCTCGCCTGCCGCCCTGCCGACCGAGGTCGCCCAGCCGAACAGCGAACGCGCCGGTATGTACTCCCCGAACGGCACCAGCCGCATCTTGTCGTACCGGTCACCGGTCGGGCCGTGCGGGCCGACCAGGATCGCACTCTTGTAGATACCGGGCCGGTCCGTGCGGCGCGCGTCGACATTGACGAGGATGTCCGCACCCGTGGCCCGCGACAGCGCCGCCACCCGCGCCGCCAGCTCCGGATGCTCCCCGAGGTCGTACCCGACGCTGCTCTCCCCCCAGACGATCAGGCCGACGTCCTGCCCGATCAGCCGCCGGGTGAGCCGTTCCGCGACGTCGAACCGGCGCTGGGCCCCGTCCACCACGCCCGGCTGGACGACGGCGATCCGGGCCCGTCCCTCGACCTCGGGGCGCGGCGCCCACACCCACGCCGCCGAGGCGGTGGCCGCCGTCGCGACGAGCCCGGCGAGGGCCGGGGTGCGCGAGCCGGGCACGGAGACGATCACCGCGACGGCCACGTTCACCGCCACCACCAGGAAACTCAGCAGCCACACCCCGCCCACCGAGGCGAGCCGCAGTGCCGGCTCCACCTGCCACTGACTGGCGCCGAGCATGCCCCAGGGCCCGCCCAACCCCTGCCAGGACCGCACGAGTTCGACGACCAGCCAGGCGGACGGCAGCACGAGCAGCGCACCGCCGATCCGCCCCCGGCCCGGTGTCCCGGACGCCCCCGGGGCGAGAAAACGACGCACCAGCCAGCCCCAGGGCGCCCACAGGGCACCGAGCAGCGCCGCGATCACGAGCGTGAACACGTTCAGGCTCGGCAGCAGCCAGTGATGCATCGCCAGCATGAAGCCGAACCCCCCGCACCAGCCGTCCCGGGCCGCACGCCGCCCGCTCGGCGCGGAACGGGCGAGCAGCATCCAGGGGACGAGCGCGACGTACGCCCACCACCACAGCGCGGGCGCCGGAAAGGCCGCCACGGGCAACGCCCCTGCCCCGGCGGCGACCGCCGAGCGGCCCCAGGGAGAGGCGAGCAGCCTGGAGGCCGAGGGCGGGGAGGAGCCCCGGGGGGACGTGGCCGGACGGGACGTGGCCGGACGGGAGGTGAGCCAGTGGCCGGACGCGTTCATGCGGCACCTCCTACCCGGTGGTGCCTTCAGTGTGCGCCCCCACGGACGATCTCCGACAGGGCTCTTTCGGGCACGTCCGGCGTCACGGCGTCGGCAGGCGCCGCCACTTCTCCTCGACGACCACCTCACGCAACCGCCAGCCGTCGTGGGTGCGCAGCAGCCCGAAGGAGTACCGCCCCCCGCACACGAAGTCGGGTGCCCCGCCGTGGTCCTCGTTCCCCTGGCCGGCCAACCGCATCGGATTGACGTAGTCGGCGCCGACCCTCGCGGTGTCACCCGCGTCCTGCTCCAGGACCCCGAACCGCACCCGCCGGTTGACGATGAGGTGCTGCCGCATCGAGAACAGCCCCAGACTCTCCGCGAGCCATGCCGCGACGCCGTCCACGTCCCCCTCGATCCCGCCCGCCGAACGGTAGTCCGCCCGTCCGTCCGGCGTGAACAGTTCCCGGTACGCCGCCCAGTCGCCGTCGTCCACGGCCACCGCGTAGGCGGTGACCAGCTCGTCGACGGCCAGCCGGTCCATCACCGTGGCGAGCTCCACACGCTGCGTCATGGGCCGAGTGTTGGGCATCACGGCTGAGGAGCCAAGGGGTGTGGGCGTGCCAGTCGGGCCAGCACCTGGTCGGCCAGGGCGCGTGGGGGCAGCGCGCCGTTCAGGAAGACGGTGTCGGGGGGCAGCGTGTCGGTCGCTGCCATGCACGCCGGGATGCGGTCCTTGGCCCAGCTCCGGATCCGTTCGTCTCGTTCGGGGTCGTCGGGGACCAGGGAGCGGCCCCCGATGCGCTTCTCCAACTCCGGGCGGGGGACGTCCAGGAAGAAGTGGTGGAGTTCGATGCCCGCGTGCCGCAACGCGCCGAAGATCTCGCTCACATAGCCGGGGTCGACCAGCGTCATCGGAACCAGGACCGGGCGGCCGTACTCCTCGACCAGCCCCACCGCCAGGTCGGCGACCTGGCGGCGCCACAGCGGAAGGTCCTGGAAGTCGCCCGTCGGCACGTCCACGATCCTCCGCAGGACGAAGCCGATCATCTCCGGGTCGTAGACCAGTGCCTCGGGCCGGCGCTGCCGTAACTCCTCCACCAGCGTGGTCTTCCCGCTGCCGAACGCGCCGTTCACCCAGACGATCAACGTGATCCTCCCGCCCCGTTGCCTTGCCTTGCCTTGCCTTGCCGCCGCTGCCTTGCTGCCGCGTCGGTAGGCGTACTACAGCACGTGCCGGCGACGGCCGGGCGGTCCGGCCCTGGGCACAGGGGCTCGTGGGCCGGTCATAGGGTGATCTCATGCCTGCCCCGTTGAGTTCCGCGAGAAGCCGTGCCGCGTTGCGCGGATCGGCCCGTGTCTGCGGTGAGTTGCTGCTGGTCCTCGTGATGCTCGCGGTGGCGCTGTGGGTGCTCGGCCGGATGTGGTCGGTCGTGTGGCCGCTCACCGTCGCCCTGTTCCTCACCACCCTGACCTGGCCGCCGACCCGGTTCCTGCGCCGGCGCGGCTGGCGGCCGGCCGCCGCGGCGTCACTGGTGACCGTGCTGTTCCTCCTCGTCGTGCTGGGCATCCTGGCGTTGATCGCCGTTCCGGTCGCCTCGCAGTCCGGTGAACTGACCGACGGTGTCGTCGCCGGGATGCAGAGGGTGCGCGAGTGGGCCGAGGGGCCGCCGCTGAACATCGGTGACGACCAGATCGCCGGCGCCTTCGACGCGGCGGTCGACCGTGTGCAGGGCAGCGTCGGCAGCCTGGTCGGCACGGTCGCCTCCGGCGTGGGCACGGTGGTCGACGGGGTGGTCACCGCCCTGCTGGCGGTCTTCCTGATGTTCTTCTTCCTCAAGGACGGCCCGCGCTTCCTGCCCTGGCTCACCCGCCAGTTGCCCGGCCGGTTCGCCACCGACGTCCCGATCGTCGCCCAGCGCGGCTGGGAAACCCTGGGCGCCTTCGTCCGCTCCCAGGCGCTCGTCGGCGTGCTCGACGCCGTCTTCATCGGCCTGGGGCTGTGGATCCTCGGGGTACCGCTGGTGCTTCCGCTGGCGGTGCTGACGTTCGTCTCGGCGTTCGTGCCGATCGTGGGAGCCCTGTTCGCCGGTTTCGTGGCCGTGCTCATCGCGCTGGTGTCGAACGGCCCGACGGACGCCCTCGCCGTGCTGGGGATCATCGTCGTGGTGCAGCAGCTGGAGGGCAATGTGTTCCAGCCGATGATCCAGAGCCGGGGCCTCGGGCTGCACGCCGCGGTCGTCCTGCTCGCGGTGACACTGGGCGGCAGTCTCGCCGGGATCGTGGGCAGTCTGCTCGCCGTTCCCGTCGCCGCGCTGATCGCGGTGGTCTGGAACCACGTACGGGAGCAACTCGGCCAGTCGCCGCAGGCGGAGGGGGAAGAGGAGGACCTGGAGGAAGGGGCGGACGGGGAAGGCCGGGGGCCCGCGGGGGCGGCCGCTCCCGCGGTGGCGGACTGAGGGCCGGCCGCCTCGCCCGGTCGCCGGCCGGCGCTCAGGCCGCCGTGACCATCTCGCCGCGGATCGCCGCGGCCCACTCCACCACCAACAGCTCGTACTCCTGCCGCTCCTGGGCGGACAGCGAGCCGCCCGTGCGCAGCCACAGCGAGCGGATCCGCTCGTTCACCTCGGAAGCGGACCGCACGGAACCAGGGGCATCAGAATAGGGGGACATGGCTGTCAGCGTAGGGCGAGCAGCTGACAGCGCGCCATGCCCCCGTCGCGGGAACCGTTATGGGCTTGGTCACGGTTGATCGATCAATCGGACGGCTCCGTCCGGGAGTTCGAAGGGCCCCGGCTCAGCCCGCCGACTCCGCCGCGTGCGGGCTGAGCGCGCCGGTCGCGACGAGGGCGATGATCACGACGCCGAGGGCGACGCGGTAGTACACGAACGGCATGAAGGACTTGGTGGAGATGAACTTCATGAACCAGGCGATCACGGCGTACCCGGACGCGAACGCGATGCCCGTGGCGAACAGCGTCGGGCCCCAGGCCACATGGCCGGTCTCCAGCGCGTCCTTCACCTCGAAGGTCCCGGAGGCGAGGACGGCGGGGATGGCCAGCAGGAACGAGTAACGGGCCGCCGCCTCACGCTTGTAGCCCATGAAGAGGCCTCCGCTGATGGTGGCGCCGGAGCGCGAGACGCCCGGGATCAGCGCGCAGGCCTGGCAGAGACCGAAGATCAGACCGTCCCGGACACCCAGGTTCTCCAGCTGCTTGCGCTGCTTGGGCGCGCGGTGCTTCCCGCCCGTCTCGTCACGTGCCGCCAGCCGGTCGGCTATGCCGATGACGATGCCGATCACCACGAGCATGGTCGCGGTGACCCGCAGATCGCGGAACGGGCCCTCGATCTGGTCCTTGAGCGTGAGGCCCAGCACACCGATCGGGATCGAGCCGACGATCACCAGCCAGCCCATCTGGGCGTCGTGGTCCTTGCGCATCGTCTTGTCGAACAGGGACTTCGACCATGCGGCGATGATCCGGCCGATGTCCTTGCGGAAGTAGATCAGCACCGCTGCCTCCGTGCCGATCTGGGTGATCGCCGTGAAGGCGGCGCCGGGGTCCTTCCAGCCCGAGAAGGCCGCGGTGAGCCGCAGGTGCGCGCTGGAGGAGACGGGGAGGAACTCGGTCAGCCCCTGGACGAGTCCGAGGATGAGCGATTCAAACCAAGACATGAGGTTAAGGAGTCCAAGCGCCGATCGGAGCGGGGCGACGGGCGACGGCCGCCCGCGCGCGGTGATCAAGGGTGTGCCAGGGGGAAGCGTAGCGGTCCCGGAAGTCAGCCCCGCCACAGGGGTTTCGCAGGCGCCGGGGAAGGAGCCCGCGCCGGATTCCGGGACCTTCCCCTCCCCCTGCCGCCCGAGCAGCCCCGAAGCACCTCCCCGAGCACGCACAGCCGGCACCCGCGCCGCCGCGCCCACCCACCCTTCCCACCCGGCGCAGTCGTCCCGCGCCGGGAGGCGAGCAGAGCCACGGATGGTTGACCGGCCCCAGGGGTGCCGCATACGTTGCTGCCGAGCGGAAAGCGCTTGCTGAGCGTGCTTGCTGCTCCGTTTGCCGCTCACCGGTCCTTCGGGCCGTACCTCGGAGGAGTGCTGATCACGCCCATGTCCCCCACCACCCCGCTCTCCGGACGTCCGGTCCGGGCCGCCGTCGTCGGGACCGGTGCCATCGGGCGCGGCTCCCATCTCTCCGCTCTCCGGCAGCTCGCCGCGGAGGGCGAGACCGAGGTGGTCGCGGCCGTTGACATCGATGCCGCGGCGGTCGAGGCGTTCTGCGCGGAGGGCGGGGTTCCGCACGCCTACACCGACCTCGGGCGGATGCTCGCCGAGCAGCGCCCCGATCTGGTGACCATCTGCACCCCGCCGACCCTGCACCGCGAGCAGAGCGTGGCCGCGCTGCGCGCCGGTGCCTGGGTGTGGTGCGAGAAGCCGCCGGTGCCGACCCTCGCCGACTACGACGCCGTCCAGGCCGAGGAAGGCGCGGAGCACGGGCCGTACGCCTCGATCGTCTTCCAGCACCGGTTCGGCTCCGGCACCCGGCATGTGAAGCGGCTGCTCGCCGACGGCGCCCTCGGGCGGCCGCTCGTGGCGCACTGCCAGACCACCTGGTACCGCGACACCGCGTACTACGCCGTGCCCTGGCGGGGCCGCTGGCAGACCGAGGGCGGCGGCCCCGCGATGGGACACGGGATCCACCAGATGGATCTCCTGCTCGACATCCTCGGGCCGTGGCGCGAGGTGCGCGCCATGGCCGGCCGGCTCGTCCACGACGTCGAGACCGAGGACGTGTCGACGGCCCTGCTCCGGTTCGACAACGGCGCGCTGGCGACGGTCGTCAACAGCGTCCTGAGCCCCGACGAGGTCAGCCGCATCCGCATCGACTGCGAGCGGGCCACCGTCGAGCTCACCCACCTCTACGGCCACTCCAACGCCGACTGGCGCATCACCCCGGCCCCCGGCGCGAGCGGCGACGAGGTGGCCGCCTGGCAGGACTTCGGCACGGACGTGCCCAGCTCGCACCTGGCGCAGCTGCGGGAACTGGTCGCCAGCATGCGCGCCGGGGAGCGGCCGCGCAGCAGCGGCGCCGACGGGCGGACCAGCCTGGAGCTGATCACCTCGCTGTACAAGTCCGCCTTCACGGACACCACGGTCCGGCGTGGGGAGATCGGCCCCGGCGACCCGTACTACACGGCCCTGCACGGCGGAGCCCCCGGCTGGGCGCCCCGCACGGCCGAGGCGGACGTGGAGGTGCCCGCATGAGCGGCGCCCTGCGCCTCGTCCACGCCCACGGCGACCGGATCACCGTGACCGACCCGGCGACCGGTGTCGAGCTGCTGGCCTACGTCTACCGTCCGGAGGCGGCCTGGGAGGCGCCCCGGCCGTACCTGCACCCGCTGCGCACCCTCGCCGGCGACGTCGTCACCGACTACCGCCCCAACGACCACCGCTGGCACAAGGGTCTGTCGCTGACCGCGTCGCACCTCTCCGGCGCGAACCTGTGGGGCGGCAACTCGTACGTCCACGGGGAGGGGTACGTCGCGATCCCCGAACGGGTGGGCTCGATGGCGCACGCCGGGTTCGACGAGGTCTCCGCCGGCGAGGGACGGGCCGTGATCGCCGAGCGGCTGACCTGGCACCCGCACAGCGGCGAGTTGTGGGCCGAGGAGAGCCGCCGCATCGAGATCCACGACGTGGACCCCGAGTCCGGCTCCTGGGCGCTGACCTGGACGAGCGCGATCACCAACCGGCGCGACGAGCCGCTGCGCTTCGGCAGCCCCACCACCGCGGGACGTGAGCTGGCCGGCTACACCGGCCTGTTCTGGCGCGGACCGCGCGCCTTCCGTGACGGCCGGATCATCGGCCCCGACGGCGAGGGCCCCGGTCTCATGGCCTCGCAGAGCCCCTGGCTCGCCCTCTCCGGCGAGCACGACGGCACCGACGGCCACGCCACGGTCGTCTTCGCGCACGCCCCCGAGAACGACCACGCGGGCGCGCACGGCGCCCACCCCGCGCACTGGTTCGTCCGCAACGAGCCGTTCGCGGGCATCGCCCCGTCCTGGTCCTTCTTCGACGAACTCGAACTCGCCCCGGGCGACACCCTCACCCGCCGCTACCGCGTGGTCGTGGCCGTCGGCGCCTGGGGGCGGGAGGAGATCGCCACGTACCTGGCCACCCACCCGTGGTGACCGCGTACGGCGGGCTGCCCGGCGGCGTCGCGCTCTCGCACCTATGCGTGTACGACTGGCCGGCCGCCGACGGCCTGCGCGGCGGCACTCCCCATCTGCACCTGGCCTGCTCGGAGGCGTACGTCGTCACGGGCGGCCGGGGCGCGGTCCAGACGCTGACCGCGTCCGGGTACGAGGTCACGCCCCTGGCGCCCGGTACCGTCGCCTGGTTCACCCCGGGCACCGTCCACCGGCTCATCGACGAGGGCGGGCTGCGCATCACGGTGCTGATGCAGAACGGCGGCCTCCCGGAGGCCGGCGACGCGGTCCTCACCCTGCCCCCGGAGTACCTGGCCGACCCGCGCGCGTACGCCGCCGCGACCACGATCCCGGCCGACGCCCCCGAGGAGGAGCAGGCCCGGATCGCCCGCGCCCGGCGCGACCTCGCCCTGGAGGGGTACCACGCGCTGCGGGAGGCCCCCGAGGGGCTGGCCGCCTTCCACCGGGCCGCCGCCGCGCTCGTACGGCCCCGGATCGACGCGTGGCGCGCCCGCTGGCGGCGCGGTGCGCTGGCGGCGGCCGAGGCGACGGGGGAGCAGCTCGACCGGCTGGCGCGGGGCGACGCGGGCCACCTCGCCGACGCCGTCGTACGGTCCGAACAGCCCTCCCAGCACGGGAGGTTCGGGATGTGCGGGCGGTTGGACGTGTACCCGCAGGGCTGACGCCACCGGCACCGCCCGCGCCCGGACGGGCGCCGCCGGGGCGCCTGCGCCGGTGTTCACCGCACCCGGGCCGCCGTCGGGCCGGACACCGACCACTCCGGTGCCTGCCACCCGGCGTGCGCCGCCCGCTTCCCCCGGAGCGAGGGGAACGTCACCGCGGGCAAGGACGAAGTGCGAGCGGGCGGACCGGCCGACGCGAGGGTTCCCGAGGTGCGAGCGGGCGGACCGGCCGAAGCGAGGGTTCCCGAGGTGCGAGCGGGCGGACCGGCCGAAGCGAGGATGCCCGATTCGGTGTGACGGCTCACCGGCGACGCAGGTGGTGGCGCTTGCGCCAGGCCATCACCGCGCCCGCCACCGTCGGCAGGGCGATCGAGGCCAGCGCGATCAGGAAGACCGGGGACGTCGGGGCCGAGGCCCGGGCGCCGGCGACGACGTACGCGGCCGTGTTCGGGATCGAGCCCAGCGCGGTCGCGACCAGGTACGGCGTCCAGCGCATCCGGGAGACGGCCGCCGCGTAGTTCACCCCCCAGAACGGCAGCCCCGGGAACAGCCGCGCCCCCAGCATCGACCGCATCCCGTGCCGGCTCAGCTGACCGTCCGCCGCCTTCAGCAGCCGGCCGCGCAGCAGGGGCCGCAGCGCGTCCTGCCCCAGCATCCGGCCGAGGCCGAACGCGAGCCCCGCGCCCAGCACGGTGCCCACCAGAGCCGCGCCGAGCCCGACGGCCGAACCGAACACCGCCCCCGCCGCCAGGTTCAGCAGCGGCCGCGGTACGAACGCCACCGTGCACAGCCCGTACGCCGCCGCGAACACCACGGCGGCCGTCACCCCGCCCACCTGGGGCGGCCAGCCGTCCGCGAGGAGTTTCTGGGGTTCGAACAGCAGCACGCTCGAACCGGCCAGCGCGAGCAGGGCGACGAGCAGCGCGAACCGGGACCAGGGCGACAGCAGCACTCTGCCGAGGCGCGCCAGGGGACGGGCGGGCGCGGGCGCGGTGGCGGTGACGAGGGGCACGGGAACCAGGAGCTCCGTGGCGGCGGCCCGGGGAGTGGCCGCGGCGGTGCCCCCAGAGCGGGTGGTGGCATCGAGCATCCCGCGACAGTAGCCGACGGACATGTGTGATCGCCGTATGGTGCCTCTCATGACCGTCACCGGCCCGGCCACCGACGACGTACCTCGCAGCGCCCTCGCCGACACCCTGCTGGAGCGCCTCACCGCCGTGTACGCGGGCGCGGCCGACCCCGTCCGGGCCGACGCCATGCGGGCCTACATGAAGGACGTGGCCCCCTTCCTGGGCCTGCCCACCCCCGAGCGCCGCGCCCTGTCCCGGACCGTCCTCGCGGGCACACCCCGGCCCACGGAGACCGACTGCACGGCCGTCGCGCTGCGCTGCTGGGCCCTGCCGGAGCGCGAGTACCACTACTTCGCCGTCGACTACCTGCGCCGGCACGCCGGACGCTGCTCGTCGCCCTTCCTCCCCGTCGTCCGCCGGCTGATCACCACGGCCTCCTGGTGGGACACGGTCGACCCGCTCGCCGCACACGTCGTCGGCGCCCTCGTCGCGGCCGACCCCCGGCTCACCGCCACCATGGACGACTGGATCGCCGACGACGACCTCTGGGTCGCCCGCACGGCCCTGCTGCACCAACTCCGCCGCAAGGACCGCACCGACGCCGAACGCCTCTTCGCCTACTGCCTGCGCCAGTCCGGCCACCCGGACTTCTTCATCCGCAAGGCGATCGGCTGGTGCCTGCGCGAGTACGCCAAGACCGACCCGGAGGCCGTCCGCGGCTTCCTCGCCCGCGAGCGCGGCCGCTTCGCCCCACTGACGGTGCGTGAGGCGCTCAGGAACATCGGCGCCGGGGGCTGACTCCCCGCCGCCCGAAAACCATTCGACGCCGAACGAACCATCGGAGAGGATCGGGACCATGTTCCGGTACGCCTTCGTCCTCGTCGCATCCGCCGTCGCGGATGCTCCGAAGGCTGCCGTCCCGCCGCACCCGGCCGCTGTCGACGGCACCCGAAGCTGACCCTCCCCGGATCGTCCGGCGGACCCCGCAGGGGGAGGGTCGGCCGGTTCCCCCCGGGGTCCCCTCTCCCCACGGAGATCTTCCACGCAGACGCTTCGAGGTACCGCCATGTCCAAGACCGTGTACGTACGCACCAAGCCGCATCTCAACATCGGCACCATGGGCCACGTCGACCACGGCAAGACCACCCTGACCGCCGCCATCACCAAGGTCCTCGCCGACCGCGGCACCGGCACCTTCGTGCCCTTCGACCGCATCGACCGCGCCCCCGAGGAGGCCGCCCGCGGCATCACCATCAACATCGCGCACGTCGAGTACGAGACCGACACCCGGCACTACGCGCACGTCGACATGCCGGGCCACGCCGACTACGTCAAGAACATGGTCACCGGCGCCGCACAGCTCGACGGGGCGATCCTCGTCGTCTCCGCGCTCGACGGGATCATGCCGCAGACCGCCGAACACGTGCTGCTCGCCCGGCAGGTGGGCGTCGACCACGTCGTCGTCGCGCTGACGATGGCCGACCGGGCCGACGACGAACTGGCCGAACTCGTCGAGCTGGAGGTCCGCGACCTGCTCACCGCGCACGGCTACGGCGGCGACGCCGTCCCCGTCGTACGGGTGTCGGGGCTGAAGGCCCTGGAGGGCGACCCGCGCTGGACGGCGTCGGTCGACGCGCTGCTCGACGCGGTGGACACGTACGTGCCGATGCCCGAGCGGTACCTGGACGCGCCGTTCCTGCTGTCCGTGGAGAACGTCCTCACCATCACCGGGCGGGGGACCGTCGTCACCGGTGCCGTCGAGCGCGGCACGGTACGCGTGGGCGACCGCGTCGACGTGGTCGGCGCCGGGCTGGAGTCCGTCGTCACCGGCCTGGAGACCTTCGGCAAGCCGATGCGGGAGGCCCAGGCCGGGGACAACGTGGCGCTGTTGCTGCGGGGCGTGCCACGGGACGCCGTACGGCGCGGACACGTGGTGGCGGCGCCGGGCAGCGTCGTGCCGCGACGGCGGTTCTCCGCGCAGGTGTACGTGCTCTCCGCCCGCGAGGGGGGCCGCACGACGGCGATCGCCACCGGCTACCGGCCGCAGTTCTACCTGCGCACGGCGGACGTCGTGGGGGACGTGGACCTGGGGGCGGCGGGGTTCGCGCGCCCGGGGGAGCGGGTCGACGTGACCGTCGAGCTGGGGCGCGAGATGCCGCTGGAGCCGGGGCTGGGGTTCGCGATCCGGGAGGGCGGGCGGACCGTGGGGGCGGGCACGGTGACGGCCGTGCTGTGAGCGGGGGCCGCCCCCCGAGCCCCTTGGGCGGCTCTGCCCACCAGGCACAATGAGCGGGTGGAGTCCCTACCCGTCAGCCGCGCCGTCGACCACGGCACCGCCAAGCTCATGCCCGACGTCGACCGGGAGCGGGCCTGGCTGCTGACGGTCGACGGGGCGCCGCAGTCGTACGTCGATCTCGACGAGCCGGAGCACCTCGAGTTCGAGTACGCGCGCCGCCTCGGGCATGTGCTCGACGTCGTGGCCGAGCCCGGTCAGCCGCTGGACGTGCTGCACCTCGGGGGCGGGGCGCTCACCCTGCCCCGGTACGTGGCCGCCACCCGGCCGGGCTCCCGGCAGGATGTCGTCGAGGCCGACCGGGCGCTGCTGGAGCTGGTCGTCGAGCACCTGCCGCTCCCGGCCGGCTCCGGCGTCGCGCTGCACCCGGCCGACGCCCGCGCCTGGCTGGAGGCGGCGCCCGGGGACTCCGCCGACGTCCTGGTGGCGGACGTGTTCGGCGGTTCCCGGGTCCCCGCGCACCTGACCTCCCTGGCCTACGCCCGGGAGGCCGGCCGGGTGCTGCGGGACGACGGCGTCTACCTCGCCAACCTCGCCGACGCGGCACCCTTCGGCTTCCTCCGCTCCCAACTGGCCACCTTCGCGGCCGTGTTCGAGGAACTCCTGCTCATCGCGGAACCGGCCGTGCTGCGCGGCCGCCGCTTCGGCAACGCGGTCCTCGTCGCCACGCACCACCCCCTCGACGTGACCGCCCTGGCCCGCCGCACCGCCGCGGACGCGTTCCCCGCCCGGGTGGAGCACGGCCCCGGGGTACGGCGGTTCATCGGCGACGCGCGTCCGGTGCGGGACGAGGACGCCGTACCGTCCCCCGAGCCACCGGACGGGGCGTTCGGCATCGGCTGACCGGGCCGGCCTCAGCGCGCCGGACTCCGCTCGCCCTCCGGCGCGCCGTCCACGGCCGCGCTCCCACCCGTCACCGGCCTCGCACCGCGTCGGGTCAGGTTCCGTACGTCCGGCACGCACAGGACCGCGGCCGTGACCACGACGACCAGGGCGGCGCAGCCCCACAGGGCGGCCGTCCGCCCGAAGGCGGCCTCGGCAGGCCCCGCGAGCGCCGTCGCGACCGGAACCATCGCCACCGAACCGAACCAGTCGTAGGCACAGACGCGGGAGAGCTTGTCCTCGGGGATCTCCTGGTGCAGCGAGGTCATCCAGGACACCCCGAACACCTCCACCGTCACCCCGGTGGTGAACATCACCGCGCACAGGGCGCCGATCGGCACCGGTACGGCGAGGGCCGCCGAGGGAAGGGCCAGGGGGAAGACGCAGAGGGTGCCGACCAGGAGGAGGCGGTGGGGTTTCCAGCGGGTCATCAGGAACGCGCCGACCACCGTGCCGGCGCCGAAGCAGCCCAGGGCCAGTCCCCAGGGGCCGGCCCCGCCCAGGTGGTCGCGGGCGACCAGGGGGCCGTAGACCGCGTCCGCCGCGGCCACGACGGCGTTCGCCAGGGAGAACTGCAGGACGATGCCCCACAGCCAGGGCCGGCTCCGGAACTCCTGCCAGCCCTCCCGCAGGTCGGCGACCATCCCGCCGCCCGCCTCGCGCGCGGGAAGGTCCCGTACGTCGAGGAGGGAGCGCAGGCAGCCCGCGAGCGCGAAGGCGGCCGCGTCCGCCGCGAGGACCCAGCCGGGGCCGATCACGGCGACCAGCGCGCCGCCGAGGGCGGCGCCGCCGAGGCCGGCACCCTGCATCGCCATCCGGAACACGGCGAACGCCCGCCCGGCCTGCTCGCCCCGGACGGAGGACAGCAGCATGCCCTCGGCCGCGGGCGAGAAGAACGCCTGGCCGGTGCCGCCCAGCGCGGTCAGCAGCATCATCTGCCAGAGCCGGGGCTCGCCGAGCAGCACCAGGGCCGCGAAGGCGCCCTGCGAGAGACAGTTCAGGGCGTTGGCGGCGACCATCACCCGGTGCCGGGGCACCCGGTCGGCCACCGCGCCGCCGATCAGCAGGAACAGCACCAGCGGCAGGGTGCGGGCGGCGGCCACCAGCCCCACGTCACCGCCGTCGCCGCCCGACTCCAGGACGGCGAACGCGGCGGCGACGAGCGCGCCGTGGCTGCCCAGGTTCGTCACGAACGCGGCAGCGGTCAGCAGGCTGTAATTGCGGCCCGCCCAGGCGGGTTTGCGCAGGCGGCGAGGAGTGTCGGCGGGTGGGGTCACCGGCCGACTATCCCCGCCCGGCCCCCGACGGGCCAAACGGATTAACGGCCCGTCCGATGCGTCCCCGGGTGTCCGGCCGTCGGTTCAGTTCGCCACGGGCTCCCCGTGCCAGCGCACGGTGCTCAGGATCTGCATGACCGTCGCCTTCGGGACCTCGTCCTTGACGCCCTTGGCGCCGAACCAGTTCCACGACACGTAGTCGCCCTTGGAGTTCTTGAAACCGAACGTGATCGCCTTGCCGTCGCTGTCGCACTTGCCCTTCTGGGGGGTGTTCGTCGACTGCGCCCAGGCGTAGCTGCCCTCGATGCCGGAGGCGGTGGTGAACGGCGTCGCCTTCTCGTCGAAGGTGAGGCTCTTCTTGTCCGGTTCGGTGTAGCCGCCGAAGACCCACCACGCCGGAGTGTTGACGGCGATCTCGTCGGTGTTCCTGGCGCCCTCGGCGCCCTTGGTGCCGACCATCGCCAGCGCCGTGTAGTCGGTCTTGCCGTCCTTGTCGCTGTCCGTGCCGCACCACTTGGACTTGTACTCGGCGACCCCCGACATCAGGATCGAGCCGTAGCCGCTGGGCTCCTTCTTGTCCTCCCACTCGAAGCCGCGGCCGACGCCCGGCTTCTCGACCTCCCAGTCGGCCGGCACGTCGAAGGCGAGGCCCCACTTGGGGTTCACCACGACCTTCCAGCCCGAGATCGTCGCCTTCTCCTCCTCGTTGTCACGAGGGTTGTCGTCGGTGCCGGTGCCGGTGCCCGTGCCGGTGGACGTGGCGGCGGACGCGGACGCCGAGGCGCTCTCGCTGCCCTTGGCCGCCTCGCCCTTGCCGTCGTCCTTGGCGCCCAGCACCAGGTAGCCGGTGACAGCGGCGGCCACGACCACGGCCGTGGCGGCGATGACGGCGACCAGCTTCGTGCGGTTTCCGCCGCCGCCACCGCCACCGCCGGGTGCGGGCTGAGGGCCGCCCACGGCCGTCGGGGCACCCCACTGCGGCTGCGGGCCATAGGGGTTGGGCTGCGGAGGGCCGGGCTGCCCCGGCTGCCCGGTCTGCCCCGGCTGCCCGGTCTGCTGATAGCCGGGCTGCTGGTACGGATTCGGCTGCTGGTATCCCGGCTGCTGGTACGGATTGTTCTGCGCCTGCGGGTTCTGCTCTCCCCCGGGCGGCTGGTTTCCTGGCCACATGGCCTGAAACCCTAGTGCCGACCCGGACGCGCCGTGGCCACCGCCCCTGGCCGGGACCCGGCGGGCCGACCCTGGCCAGGTGGGCTACTCGTGGGTAACATCGCGGCATGAGCGCTGACCAGATGTCCATCGGCGAGATGCTCGCCGCCACCGTGCCCATGGCCCGGACCCTCAACCTGGAGTTCGTGGAGACCGGCCGGGACCGGGCCGTGGTCGCCCTGCCGGACCAGGGCGACTTCCACAACCACGTGGGCGGCCCGCACGCCGGTGCGATGTTCACGCTCGGCGAGTCCGCCAGCGGCGCGATCGTGCTGGCCGCGTTCGGGGACCAGCTCTCGCGTGCGGTGCCGCTCGCCGTGCGCGCCGAGATCGCGTACCGGAAGCTCGCGATGGGGGCCGTCACCGCCACCGCGACCCTGGGCCGCCCGGCCGCCGAGGTCGTCGCCGAACTGGACGCGGGGGCGCGTCCCGAGTTCCCGGTGCGGATCGAGATCCGGCGCGCCGACGGCGCGGTCACCGGCGAGATGACTGTCGTGTGGACTCTGCGCCCCAACGGCTGAGCGGCGCGGGCGGGTGACCCGGGCCCGGGGTGCGGCCGTGTCCGGCTCGTGGCGTACGCCGCCGTCTTCCGGTCCTTCCTCGGCTTCCCGCGCCTCCTCGGCTTCCTTGCCGGTCGTGCCGGTCGTGCCGGTCGTGCCGGTCGTGCCGGTCGTGCCGGGCGTGCCCGCCCCGCCGCCCGGCTCCAGGGACGCCATGAACTCCTTCAGCCAGGCGGTGAACGCCGGTCCGAGGTCGGGACGGTCCCAGGCCGGTCGGACCACCGTGCGCAGATAGTCCGCCTTGTCGCCGTGTCGTAGCGGCGGCCGGAGAAGACGACACCGAGTCCGGACCCCTGCTCCCCGGTCCGCGGTGCGGCCCGCTCCGCCACGGGCCCGGTCGCGCCGGGGCCAACCGGTAGGCTTCCCGGCAGCAGGCGATGTTCGAGGAACGTCCGAGGGAATGTCGAAGGGGAGGCCCGCCCGTGCACGTGCAGGAGTGGCTCGACACGGTGCCCGCGGCGGCCGTATACGCCGTGGTCGGCCTGGTCATCGGGCTGGAGAGCCTCGGCATCCCGCTGCCCGGCGAGATCATCCTGGTCTCGGCCGCGCTGCTGTCCTCCCAGCACGGCGGGGTCAACCCGTTCGTCCTCGGGGCGGTCGCCTCCGCCGGTGCGGTGATCGGTGACTCCATCGGCTACGCCATCGGCCGCAAGGGCGGACGTCCGCTGCTGGCCTGGCTGGGCAGGAAGTTCCCGAAGCACTTCGGCGAGGGGCACATCGCCACGGCCGAGCGGTCCTTCGAGAAGTGGGGCATGTGGGCCGTGTTCTTCGGCCGCTTCATCGCCCTGCTGCGGATCTTCGCCGGGCCGCTCGCGGGCGTGCTGCACATGCCGTACTGGAAGTTCCTCATCGCCAACGTGCTGGGCGGGATCATCTGGGCGGGCGGGACCACCGCCGTCATCTACTACGTGGGCGTGGTCGCGGAGTCCTGGCTGAAGAGGTTCTCGTACCTGGGGCTGGTGGCGGCCGTGCTGATCGGGCTGACGTCGTTCCTCGTCATCAGGCGCAAGGCGAAGCGCGCTGCGCGGGAGGCCGAGTTGGAGGCCGTGGGGGCTGCGGAGTAGTCAGGGCGCGGGTTGGTGGGGCTGGTCGCGCCGGTCCCCGCGCCCCCCGGGCCGGCCGGCCTACCCGTGGATCTCGCTGTGTGCCTTGGCCAGGTCCGCGTAGAGGGTGCCGTTGAGCGTGACGCCCTGGCGCTCCTCCTCCGTCAGTTCCCGCTTGACCTTCGCCGGGACGCCCGCGACCAGGGAGCCCGGCGGTACCTCCATCCCCTGGGGGACCAGGGCCTGGGCCGCGACCAGGGAACCCGCGCCGATCACCGCGCCGTTCAGGACCGTCGCGCCCATGCCGATCAGGCAGTCGTCGCCGACGGTCGCGCCGTGGACGACCGCGTTGTGGCCGACGGACACCCGCTCACCGACCGTCACGGGGAAGCCGAGATCCGCGTGCAGGGTCACGTTGTCCTGGATGTTCGCGTCGCGGCGGACGGTGATCCGCTCGACGTCCCCGCGCACGACCGCGCCGTACCAGACGCTCGCCCCCGCCTCCAGCGTCACGTCCCCGATGACCGAGGCCATCGGCGCCACGAACGCCTCCGCGTCGACCTTCGGTTCCCTGCCGCCGATGCCCACGATCAGCGCCTTGTGCGTCGTCACCGTCTCACCGTCTCCTTTACGCCCTCACGGCCTCATGCCTCATGGCCTCATGTCTCATGGCCTGACGGCCTCATGGTCATGGATTCATGCCCGCGTGTCCGTCGTACCGTACGCCAGCCGGTGGGGCGAAGATCACAGGCCCGGGGCCGTATCCCGGCAGCGCGCGCTGAGTACGGTGAGCGGGTGCCGAAGCGCAAGAACACGTTCTCATCCTGGCGGGGCCGCCTCGTGCAGCGCGCCGTCCACGCGGGCTGGGCGTGGGTGCAGCGCAGCGGCTCCGTGACCGCCGAACGCCCCGGCCGGCTGCGCTTCGGCTCGATCGGCCCGGCGACCCGGCTCGCCTTCCCGCTGGGGACGGTCTTCGGCGAACCCTGGATCCACATCGGCTCGCACTGCATAGTCGGCGAGCAGGTCACGCTGACGGCCGGTCTGATGCCCGATCTCGATCTCGGGCCCGACCCGATCCTGCGCATCGGCGACGGTGTCGTCCTCGGCCGCGGCAGCCATGTCATCGCCGACACCACGGTCACCATCGGCAGCGACTGCTACTTCGGACCGTACGTCTACGTGACGTCCACCAACCACTCCTACGACGACCCGCACGAGCCCATCGGCAAGCAGTGGCCGCGCATGGAGCCGGTGCGGATCGGGACCGGCTGCTGGATCGGCACCGGCGCGGTGATCCTGCCGGGGGCGCAGATCGGGCGGAACGTCGTCGTCGCGGCGGGGGCCGTGGTGCGCGGGACCGTGCCCGACCACTCCGTCGTCGCGGGCGCGCCCGCCAAGGTCGTACGACGCTGGACTCCCGTCGAGGGCTGGCAGCCGCCGCTGCGGACGCCCGCGCCCGTCCCGATCCCGGACGGGGTCACCTCGGACCAGCTGGTCGCGCTGGCCGAACTGGACGAGGAGACCGTGGAGCGGCTCGCGCGGCTGGAGCCCGGGAGCTGACTCAGCCGGTCGCCAGCAGCAGCGTGCCGAGCAGGGCCAGCCCCGCGCCGGCCGCCTGGACCGGGCGCAGCCGCTCGCGCAGGAAGCCGCGGGCGGCGAGGGCCGTGACCACGGGGTAGAGCGAGGCGAGGACGGCGGCGACCGTGACCGGGCCGTGCTGGGCGGCGACCGCGTAGGTGCCGTTGGCGGCGACGTCGGCGAGCCCGACGAACCCGTACGCCGGCAGCGCGGAGAGCCGCAGTCCGCCCTCGGGGAGCGCGGGGGCGCCGCGCCGGACGGCGGCGTACAGGGCGACCCCGCCCGCCGCCACATTGGTCAGGCGTTGCACGAACAGGCCGAGGAACAGGCCGGTGGGGCTCGTCGACGCCTCGGTGATCAGCACGAACACCGTGCCGAAGCCGAGCGCCGCGACCAGGGTGAGCAGGACGGCCCGCCGCTGCACCGGCGCGCCGCGCAGCTGCGGGCCGCCCGCCAGGACCACACCCAGTACGGCGACCGCGATGCCCGAGACCTGGAGGAGGCCGGGGCGCTCGCCGAGGAACAGGCCGACCGAGACGGGGACGGCCACGCCCAGGGTGGCCAGGGGGGAGACCACGCCCATCGGGCCGAGGGCCAGGGCCTGGTAGAAGGAGAGCAGGGCCACCGGGCCCACCAGCCCGGCGGCGACCGCGAACCACAGCCGGGGGCCGGCCTCGCTCCAGCCGCCGGTGGCGAGCACGATCACGCCGAGGACGACGGTCGCGAGGGACTGGGACACCATGACGACCGTGAGCGCGGGGGCCCGGCGGGTCAGCAGCCCGCCGCCGAAGTCGGCCAGGCCCCACAGCAGGCTGGTGGCCAGGGCGAAGAGTGCGGTCACGGTGCCTCGCAGTACAGTTCGATGGACCATCGGGTACATCCACGGTAGTGCAATACAATGAACTTAGTCATCCAGAATATTGGACGGAATGTGGCGGATCTCGACCTGCTGACCCAGTCCCTGGCGCGCAACGTCAAGCACTGGCGCGCGGTGCGCGGCTTCACCCTGGACGTGCTCGCGGCCCGCGCGGGGGTCAGCCGGGGCATGCTCATCCAGATCGAGCAGGCCCGCACCAACCCGAGCATCGGGACGGTCGTCAAGATCGGGGACGCGCTCGGCGTCAGCGTCACCACCCTGCTCGACTACGCGCAGGGACCGCAGGTGCGGGTCGTCCCGGCCGACCAGGTCGTGCGGCTGTGGCACACCGAGGCCGGCAGCTACAGCAGACTCCTCGCCGGCGCCGAGGCGCCCGGCCCGCTGGAGATGTGGGAGTGGAAGCTGATGCCGGGCGAGAGCAGCTCCTCGGATCCGCACCCGGCGGGCACGTTCGAGATCATCCATGTCGTCGCGGGCGAGCTGACGCTCACCGTCGAGGGCGAGGACTACCGTGTCCCGGCCGGTGCGAGCGTCACCTTCGAGGCCAACGCCCCGCACAGCTACGGCAATTCGGGTGAGGTCCCGGCCGAGTGGGTGCTGGCCGTCTCGGTCCCGCCCGTGCGCTGAGACGCCGGCACCCGAGCCGGACGGATCTTGTTAGCGTGCGGGCATGCGCGCACCCATCGGAGACTTCGACGCCGCCACCCCTGCCCCCGACTGCCTCGACGAGCTGACCATCCCGGTCGCCGACGCCGTACGCCACTGGGGCGGCAGCGTGCCCGCCGGCCAGATCCTCTACGTCGACACCGACCCGGAGTGGGCCGACACGGCGGTCTTCGTCGAGCACTACGGCCGGGACCTGCTGGAGAAGTCCGCGAACTGCGTCGTCGTCGCCGGCAGGCGCGGCGGGGACACCACCCTCGCCGCGTGTGTCGTGCTGTCCACCACCCGCGTCGACGTCAACGGCGTGGTCCGCCGTCAGCTGGGCGCCCGCAAGGCGTCCTTCGCGGCGATGGACACGGCGGTGGGCGAGACCGGCATGGAGTACGGCGGGATCACCCCGATCGGTCTCCCCGCCGCCTGGCCGGTCCTGGTGGACTCGGCCGTGGTCGACCTGCCCTGGGTCCTGGTGGGCAGCGGACGCCGACGCGGCAAGCTCCTCGTCCCGGGCAAGGCGTTCGCCGAGTTGCCGGGCGCGGTGGTGCTGGACGGGCTCGGGGTCTGAGGGTCCGGGGCGCGGGGGTGCTGGGCCGACTCGGGGTCTGACCGTCCCGCGCGCGGTGGTGCCGGAGCGGATTCGGCTGTCTGGACCGTCCCGCGTGCGGTGGTGCGGTGGTGCGGGCGGGCTCGGGGGCCTGACTGTCCCGCGCGTGGGCCGGCGGTGTTCTCAGGCAGTCGTGTGGTGGGCGAGGGGCAGATGGGGATCGGTCTCGCCCGGCAGCGGGGCCGGGTCCGCGTGGACCAGGGCCGCAGTGAGCCGGGGGACGGCGTGCAGCAGCGCGTGCTCCGCGTGCACGGCGATCGCGTGCGCCCGGCGTACGGTCGCCTCGCCGTCCACGACGACCGCGACCTCGGCGCGCAGCCGGTGCCCGATCCAGCGCAGCCGCAACTCGCCCACCCCGCGCACCCCGTCGACCTCCAGCAGGGCCCGCTCGGCCCGGTCGACCAGTGCCGGGTCGACCGCGTCCAGCACCCGCCGGAACACTTCCCGCGCCGCGTCCCGCAGCACCAGCGCGATCGCCGCCGTGATCGCCAGCCCCACCACCGGGTCGGCGAGCTGCCAGCCCAGCGCCGAACCGCCCGCGCCGAGCAGCACGGCCAGTGAGGTGAAGCCGTCCGTGCGGGCGTGCAGCCCGTCCGCCACGAGCGCCGCCGAGCCGATCGAGCGGCCGACCCGGATGCGGTACCGGGCCACCCACTCGTTGCCCGCGAAACCGGCCAGCGCCGCCAGCGCGACCGCGCCGACGTGCTCGACCGGCCGGGGGTCCAGCAGCCGCTCGACCGCCGTCCACCCGGCGAAGGCCGCCGACGCGGCGATGGTCAGCACGATCGCGAGGCCCGCCAGGTCCTCCGCGCGCCCGTAGCCGTAGGTGAAGCGGCGGGTGGCCGCCCGCCGGCCCACCACGAACGCGATGCCCAGCGGTACGGCGGTCAGCGCGTCCGCCGCGTTGTGCACCGTGTCGCCGAGCAGGGCCACCGAGCCCGAGAGCACCACCACGACCGCCTGGACGGCCGCCGTGACGCCCAGCACCGCCAGCGAGACCCACAGCGCGCGCAGGCCCCGGGCCGAGGACTCCAGGGCCGCGTCGAGCTTGTCGGCGCTCTCGTGGGAGTGCGGGGTGAGGAGATGGGAGAGCCGGTGCCGCAGGGAGGACGCCGCGGAGGAGCGGTGGTGTGGATGCTCGTGCGCATGTCCGTGATGCTGTCCGTGGCCGTGGCCGTGGCCGTGGCCGTGGCCGTGGCCGTGCCCGTGACCGTGCCCGTCCTCGTGCCCATGCCCGTGCCCGTGGTCGTGCCGCTCGCTCACGTCGGTCCCTTCCGCTCGCGCCGGGGTGGACGCGCGTCCACCCCCGCCGCCATTATGTGCGTATGAGCGCACGCATGCACCTATCACCTGCGCACCATGCGCATCCGCGCACCCCCGGCGAGGAGCAGCTCGCGCTCGCCGCCGAGCTGCTGGCCCTGCTCGGCGACCGCACCCGGCTCACCCTGCTGCACGCGCTGACCTCGGGCGAGGCCGATGTGACCACGCTGACGGAGGTGTGCGGGGCCGCCCGGCCGGCCGTCAGCCAGCATCTGGCCCGACTGCGGCTGGCCGGGCTCGTGCACACCCGCAAGGAGGGCCGCCGGGTGGTCTACTCCCTCTCCGACGGCCATCTGCGCCGGCTGGTGGCCGAGGCCCTGAACGTGGCCGACCACCGGCTCGGGGACACCCCGGTGCACGACTGATCCGCGCCGGAGTGCCCGCCCGGTCAGTAGTGCTCGGCCGTCCCGAGGTACTGCTCGGCGAAGGCCGCGGCCGCCACCGGTGAGGTGAAGAGGCGGCGCAGCCGGGCGAAGGTCGTGCCCGCGCGGAAGGGATCCTTGGCGGCCGTCCCGTGGTACACCTCCGACAGCCACTGCGAGAACTCCTGGTAGTCCCACACCCGCCGCAGACACGCCTCCGAGTAGCCGTCCAGGCCCTCGCCGCCGCCGCCGTCGAGATACGCCACCAGCGCGTCGCCGAGCAGGAACGCGTCGTGCAGGGCGAGGTTCATGCCCTTCGCGGCGATCGGCGCGACCACATGGGCCGCGTCACCGGCCAGGAAGAGCCGCCCGTAGGTCATCGGCTCGACCACGTAGTCATGCAGGGCGAGCACCCGTTTCTCGGTCAGCGGGCCCTCGGTGAGCGCCTGCGCGCCGGCGCCGCCCGCGAGCCGGACGTGCAGCTCGGACCAGATCCGGTCGTCGGGCCAGTTCTCCGGGTCGTCGCCGGCCGGGCACTGGAGGTAGTAGCGGGTCATCTCGGGGCTGCGGGCCATGTGCCCGGCGAACCCGTTCTCGTGCACGCCGAACAGCACGCAGTCGGAGGACGGCGGCGCCTCGGCGAGCAGCGCCAGCCAGGCGACGCCGTAGTCGTGCCGCGCGGTCCGGGCGTGCCCCGGCGGCATCGCGGCTCTGCTGACCCCGCGCGCTCCGTCGGCGCCGACCACGAACTCGCAGGCGAGCATGCGTCGTTCACCGCTGTCCCCGCAGGTGTACGACACGGAGGGGTGCCCGCCGTCCAGGTCGCGCAACTCGACGTCGCGCACCGAGAACCGGGCGTCCCCGCCCCGTACGTCCACGTACTCCCGGACCAGGTCGGTCACCAGCAACGGCTGCGGGTACACCCAGTGATGACGACCGGTCAGATCACCGTAGGGGAAACGGTACCGCTCGCCGCCGAAGCGGAACTCGCAGGCGGTGTGGCGCTGGGCGCGCGCCAGCAGGAAGTCGGCCAGGCCCCGTCGCCGCAGTTCGTTGACGGCCCACTCCTCGATGACGCCGGCCCGGGGCCGCTGCTCGATGAACGCACGGCTCTCCGTCTCCAGGACGACGCAGTCGACGGACGCGGCCCGCAGGATGTTCCCGACCGTGAGGCCGGCGGGACCCGCGCCGACGATGACGACCCGAGTGCGCTGGAACGAGGGGGAGTTGGTGGTCACCCGGCCATTATCGACCGGGCCGCTGCCGGGACCTCCCGGGCGCAGCGGCGACCCGCGTTGCCCGTTGCAGCCGTGCGGGCGTCGGTGCTGCGGGCCGCCGCGCGACAGCGGTTGCAGGAAGGGGTGTGGCGTGGCACAGGTGCGGGCCGCCGCGGATCGCCTTCGGGGCCTACGAGCGCCCGGCGTGCCCGGGAAGCCCGGCGGACCCGGCCCCGCCCGGTCGGGGCGTCAGCCCAGGCGCGGAATCTCGATCGCGGGGCAGCGGTCCATCACCATCTCCAGACCCGCCGCGCGCGTCCGCTCGTACGCCGCCTCGTCGACGACGCCGAGCTGGAACCACACCGCCTTCGCGCCCTTGGCGGCCGCCTCGTCCGCGACGGCACCGGCGAGGTCGCTGTTGACGAACACGTCCACGACGTCCACCTCGAAGGGGATGTCCGCGAGGGAGGCGTAGCCCTGCTCGCCGTGCACCGTCTCCGCCTTGGGATGGACCGGCACGACCCGCTTGCCGTAACGCTTCAGCACCTCCGCGACGCCGTACGCCGCGCGCCGCTGGTTCGTCGACAGCCCCACCACCGCCCAGGTGTCACCGAGCCCGGTGAGAATCTTCCGGATCGTCGCCTCGTCGCCGTACACCGTCGGCCTCCCGTGGGGTCGCGCACCATACCTGTCCGTCAGTCCAACGCGCCACGCGTACCCCTGATTCCGGCTCCCTGCCTGCGAACCCCCGACCGTCCCCCTAGGCTCGCCTCGTGCTGCGCATCATCGACGCCCGAACCGGCGAAGCCGTCGTCGCCGCCCCCGTCCGCCGTGGTCTGACCCGCGTACAGGCGCATGCCTCCCGGTACGGCGCGGGATCGCTGCGGGTCCTGCTCGTCGCCGACGTGCTGGTGCGGGCGCTGGAACTCGGCGGGACGCCCGTGTGGGCCCTGTTCACCGGTGGGAGCGAGGAGGCCGAGCTGCGGTCCGGCGCCGCCGCGCTCGGCATGCATCCCTTCGAGGACGGCCAGGGCCTGGGCGCCGGGGTGGGGGAGGCGCAGATCCTGCACGTGGTGGCGGAGGGCGGCCCGGAGCCCGACGGCGTGCGGATCGCCGTGGCCGGGGTCGAGGGCGCGGTCCCGGACGATCCCGCCGCGCTGCGCCTCGCCCTGCTGTCCCGGCCCCGCACCGACCCCGTCCGGCTGGATGCGGCTGTGCTGGGCGAGGCCGGCGGGACCCTCGTACGCTGGCGGAGAGCCGTCGCCGACTGGGCGAGGCAGCCTTCGCGGCCCGTCCCGGACGAGGTGCGCGGACGGCTCCGTACCGCCTGGGAGGACGACCTGGACGTACCGGAGGTGCTGGCGGTGCTGCGGTGGGTGGAGGACGCCGGGCCGGAGCTGCCGTACGGCGCCCGTTTCGAGACGTTCGCCTACGCCGACCGCCTCCTCGGCCTCGATCTCACCCGCGATCTGGGAGCCCCCTCATGAGCGCACAGGACGGAGCACCGCGCAGGCTGGTGGTGCTGCGGCACGCCAAGTCGGACTGGCCGGACGGCGTCCCCGACCACGAGCGGCCCCTCGCGGCCCGCGGCCGCCGCGACGCCCCCGCCGCGGGCCGCGCCCTCGCCGGGGCCGGCTGCGTGCCCGACCTCGCGCTGGTCTCCACCGCCGTACGCGCGCGCCAGACCTGGCAGCTCGCCTCCGCGGAGCTGGACGCCCCGCCCCCGGTCCGCCACGACCCGCGCCTGTACGCGGCCGACGTGCCGGAGCTGCTGGACGTGGTTCGGGAGACCCCCGCGGGGATCGGGACGCTGCTGCTCGTCGCCCACAACCCGGGGCTGGAGGAGCTGGTCCTGGAGCTCGCCGGGGACGACGTCGACCACGCGCTGGACGAGGTACGGCTGAAGTTCCCCACCTCGGCGATCGCCGTGCTGGCCTGGCACGGAGCCGACTGGCGAGCCCTGCGCCCCGGCACCGCCCTGCTGACCTCGATGCTCGTGCCCCGGGGGTGGAAGAAGGCCGGCTGAGCGCGGGCCCGGCCGGCGCATAGGGTGGCCGGATGCAGGACGAGTACCGCACGGTGGCCCGGGAGGGCGTGCACGAGACCGAGGTCAACCGCTCGCGCTTCCTGTGCGCCCTCGCCCCCGCGGCGACCGAGCAGGAGGCCCAGGCGTTCATCGCGTCCGTGCGCAAGGAGCACGCCGACGCCACCCACAACTGCTGGGCCTACGTGATCGGCGCGGATGCCGCCGTCCAGAAGGCCAGTGACGACGGTGAACCGGGCGGCACCGCGGGGGTCCCGATGCTCCAGATGCTGCTGCGTCGGGACATGCGGTACGTCGTCGCCGTCGTCACCCGCTACTACGGCGGCGTCAAGCTTGGTGCCGGCGGACTGATCCGCGCCTACGGCGGCGCGGTGGGCGAGGCCCTCGACACGCTCGGCACTCTCACCCGCCGCCGTTTCCGCCTCGCCACCGTCACCGTCGACCACCAGCGCGCCGGCAAGGTCCAGAACGATCTGCGGGCCACCGGCCGCGCGGTCCGGGACGTCCGCTACGGCGAGGCGGTCACCCTCGAGATCGGCCTCCCGGACGCCGACGTGGACGCCTTCCGCGCCTGGCTCGCGGACGCCACGGCCGGGACGGCACTGCTGGAGCTGGGCGGCGAGGCGTACGGGGACGCCTGACGGGGCGGCCTACTCCGGCAGCCGGTACACCGACACGTGGGACCGCGACTCGGCGGTGAACTCGGCCCCCGACCAGTCCGCGTGCCGGCTCTCCCGCTCGAACCCGGCCAGCTCGGCCATGAGGTCGAGCTCGGCGGGCCAGACGTAGCGGTGCGGGGAGCGCTCCAGCCGGGCCTCGCGGCCCTCCTCGCCGAACCGGAAGTGGTGCGAGACGACGTGCTGGCGCAGGACGTCGTAGGTGTCCAGACCGATGTACCCGGGCTCGGAGCGCCAGACCGTCGCCGGTGTCCCCGGCGGCAGCTTGCGCAGCTCCGGCACCCACAGCTCGATCACGAACCGTCCGCCGGGCGCCAGGTGCCGGGCGGCGTTGCGGAAGCAGGCGACCTGCTCGGCCTGGGTGAGCAGATTGGAGATCGTGTTGAAGACCAGGTAGACGAGGGTGTACGTGCCCGGCGCCCGGGTGGTCGCCATGTCGCCGACCACCACGGGGATCGCTTTTTCGTCCGCCTTTGTCCTCAGTTGCCCGATCATCGGGCGGGACAGCTCGATGCCGGTCACCGGTACGCCGCGGCCGGCGAGCGGTACGGCCACCCGCCCGGTGCCGATCGCGAACTCCAGCGCCGCCCCGCCGTCCGCGAGCGCGGCCAGCCGGTCCACGGTCGGCCCGAGCACCTCGGGCGCGAACATCCCGGTACCGGGGGTGTCGTAACGTCGGGCGGTGTCCGCGTCCCAGATCTGCTCCTGATCCATTCCGTCAACGGTCGCCGGGGGGACGGGAGTTGTCCAACGGTTTTGCCGTCGGTGCCACCGTGAATCATGCGGAAACGGTCCGACTTGGGCGAGTCGTTGTCGTATGCGGGCAAAAGGTGCCGTCGGTGAGGGGGCGGGTGCCCAAGGCGTTAGCGTGGTCGGTGTTCACGGTCGGTCTCTGTACGTCGGAGCGGTTTCTTGAGATTGCTGCACACGTCCGACTGGCACCTCGGCCGGTCGTTCCACCGCGTGAACATGCTTCCGGCCCAGTCCGCGTTCATCTCCCGACTCGTGGCGACCGTGCGCGAGCGCGAGGTCGACGCGGTGCTCGTGTCGGGGGACGTGTACGACCGCGCGGTGCCGCCGCTCGCCGCGGTCGAGCTGTTCGACGAGGCCCTGCACCGGCTCGCGGACCTCGGGGTGCCGACCGTGATGATCTCCGGCAACCACGACTCGGCCCGCCGGCTCGGCGTCGGGGCCGCGCTGATCGGCCGGGCGGGCGTCCATCTGCGCACCGACCCGTCGGCCGCCGGTACCCCCGTGGTGCTCGCCGACGCCCACGGCGACGTCGCCTTCTACGGCCTGCCCTATCTCGAACCCGCCCTGGTGAAAGAGGAGTTCGGGGTGGAGAGAGCGGGGCACGAGAGCGTGCTCGCCGCCGCCATGGACCGGGTCCGCGCCGACCTCGCGACGCGTGCGCCCGGCACCCGGTCCGTCGTCCTCGCCCATGCCTTCGTCACCGGCGGCGAACCCAGCGACAGCGAACGGGACATCACCGTCGGCGGCGTTGCCTCCGTGCCCGCCGGTGTCTTCGACGGCGTCGACTACGTGGCACTCGGGCATCTGCACGGCTCCCAGACCCTCACGGAGCGCGTCCGCTATTCCGGCTCCCCCCTGCCGTACTCCTTCTCCGAGGCCGACCACCGCAAGACGATGTGGCTGGTCGACCTCGACGCGTCCGGTGCCCTCACCGCCGAGCGGATCGACTGCCCGGTGCCGCGCGCCCTGGCCCGGATCTCCGGCACCCTCGAGGAGTTGCTCGCCGACCCCGCGCTCGCGCGGCACGAGGAGGCATGGGTGGAGGCGACGCTCACCGACGCCGTCCGCCCCGCCGAGCCCATGGCCCGGCTCACCGAGCGGTTCCCGCACACCCTCAGCCTGGTCTTCGCCCCCGAGCGGGGCCCGGACGACCCGGACGCGTCCTACGCCCGCCGCCTCGCCGGCCGCAGCGACCAGGAGATCGCCGAGGACTTCGTCGCCCATGTGCGCGGCGCCGGGCCCGACGCCCGGGAACGGGGTGTGCTGCGGGACGCCTTCGACGCGGTCCGCACGGACGACGTGGTGCGGGAGGTGGCCCGGTGAGGCTGCACCGGCTCGACCTGACCGCCTTCGGGCCCTTCGGCGACGCCCAGAGCGTCGACTTCGACGACCTGTCCGCCGCCGGGCTCTTCCTGCTGCACGGGCCGACCGGCGCGGGCAAGACCTCCGTCCTCGACGCCGTCTGCTACGCGCTCTACGGCTCCGTCCCGGGCGCCCGCCAGGCCGTCCAGGGCCAGGGACTGACCCTGCGCAGCGACCACGCCGCCCCCGGCACCCGCACCGAGGTCACCCTCGAACTCACCGTGTCCGGACGCCGCTTGGAGATCACCCGGCAGCCGCCCCATGAGCGCCCCAAGAAGCGCGGCACCGGTACGACCGTCGAGAAGGCCCAGACCTGGCTGCGCGAGTACGACCCCGTCGGCGCCGTCTGGAAGGACCTCAGCCGTTCCCACCAGGAGATCGGCGAGGAGATCACCCAGCTGCTCGGCATGAGCCGGGAGCAGTTCTGCCAGGTCGTGCTGCTGCCCCAGGGCGACTTCGCGCGTTTCCTGCGCGCCGACGCCGAGGCGCGCGGGCGGCTGCTGGGCCGGCTCTTCGACACCCGGCGGTTCGCCGACGTGGAGAAGCGGCTCGCCGAGCGGCGCCGGGAGGCGGAGGCACGGGTACGCGAGGGCGACGCCGAACTGGTCGCCGACGCCCACCGGATGCAGCAGGCCGCCGGGGGAGCCATGGAGCTGCCGGAGCTCCAGCCGGGCGAGCCGGGTCTCGCCGAGGCGGTCACCGCCGCCGCCGCGGTGGCCCGCAGCACCGCCCGCGAGCAGCTGACCATCGCGCACTGCCGTCTGGCCGCCGCCGAGTCCGCCCAGGCGGGCGCCGAGCGCGCCCTGACGGACGTACGCGAACTGCACCGGTTGCAGAGCCGGTCCGCCGAGGCGCGGGAACGGGCCGCGCGGCTGGAGGAGCGCGCCGGCGCGCACCGCGAGGACCGGGCCCGCATGGAGCGCGGCCGCAAGGCCGAGGCGGTCGCGCCCGCGCTGGAGCTGCGGGAGACCGCCGAGTCGGACCACCACCGGGCCGCCCGGGCGGAGGCCCGCGCGCGTGCGCTGGTGCGCGACGCCGTCGACGCCGGACGTCCCGGAGGGCTCGCGGACGCGGGCGGTGCCGGACTCGCCGCCGCCGCCCGGCGCGCGGCCGAGGAGCTGGGCGGTCTGGAGTCGGCCCGCCGCGCCGAGCGACGGCTCACGGAACTCCTCGCGGAGCGCGCGGAGTTGGACCGTCAGGAGCGGTCCGACACGGATGTCCTCCAGGAGGCGGAGGCCTGGCTGGCCGACTGGGAGGAGACCCGGACCGGCCTGCTGGGCGCCGTGGAGTTCGCCCAGGAGGCCGCCACCCGGGCCGAACGGCTCGCGGTGCAGCGCGAACCCGCACGCCGGCGTCTCGCCGCCGCCCGCCGACGCGACCGGCTCGCGGGGGAGACCGACGAGGCGCACCGCCAGGTGCTGGCCCTGACCGAGCTGGCCCAGCAGGCGCGCGCCACCTGGCTGGAGGTCAAGGAGCGGCGGCTGAACGGCATCGCAGCCGAACTCGCCGCACGGCTCAGCGCGGGCGAGCCGTGCGCGGTCTGCGGGGCCGTCGACCATCCGGCACCCGCGCGCAAGGACGCCGGACACGTCGGCCGGGAGACCGAGGACCGCGCGCTGGCCGCGGTCCAGTCGGCCGACGGCGAGCGCGCCGAAGCCGAAGAGCGCCGGGGGCTGCTCCAGCGGGAGCTGGCCGCGGCCGAGGGCGAGGCCGGTGACGCGCCCACCGCGCAACGTGTCTCTGAGGCAGATGAGTTGGAGCAGGAGTACGCCCGGGCCCGGGACGGCGCCTCGGCCCTGCACGCCGCCCAGGAGCGACTGCGGCAGGCCGACCGGGAACGCGACCGGAGGGTCTCCGCGCAGCAGGAGGCCGCCGTCCGCGCCGCCGCACGGGTCGCGCGACGGGACGCTCTCGACAGTGAACGCGGCTTGCTGGAGGCCGAGTTGACGCAGGCGCGGGGCGCGGCCGGTACCGTGGCCGCCCGTGCCGCCGAGCTGGAGCGCCGGGTCGCGCTGCTCACCGAGGCGGCGGACGCGGCGCGGTCCGCCGAGGACACCGCCCAGCGGCTCAAGGACGCCGACGCCCGGCTCGCCGACGCCGCGTTCCGGGCCGGATTCGACACCCCGCAGGCCGCCGCCGACGCCCTGCTCGACGCCGGCGCCCACCGCGAGCTGCAACGGCGCCTGGACGCCTGGCAGTCCGAGGAGGCCGCGGTCCGCGCGGTCCTCGCGGAGACCGACACGGCGGCCGCCGCCCAGCGGCCGCCCGCCGACCTCGCCTGCGCGCAAGGCACGGCGGCCGCCGCCGCCCGGCGGCTGCGCGACGCCGCCTCCGCGCGCGACGCGGCGGCCCGGCGCTGCGCGGAACTGGACCGCCTCTCGGCCCGCTCGGCCGAGGGGGTGCGCCGGCTCGCGCCGCTGCGCGAGGAGTACGACCGGGTGGCCCGCATGGCCGGCCTGACCGCGGGCACCTCGGCCGACAACGAGCGCAAGATGCGCCTGGAGGCGTACGTCCTCGCGGCCCGTCTGGAACAGGTGGCCGCCGCCGCGACCGCCCGGCTGCGGCAGATGTCCGCCGGGCGCTACACCCTCGTCCACTCCGACGACCGGGCCGGACGCGGCCGCAGCGGGCTCGGACTGCATGTCGTCGACGCCTGGACCGGCCGGGAGCGGGACACCGCCACGCTCTCCGGCGGCGAGACCTTCTTCGCCTCGCTCGCCCTCGCGCTCGGCCTCGCCGACGTGGTGACCGACGAGGCGGGCGGGGTCCGGCTGGACACCCTCTTCATCGACGAGGGCTTCGGCAGCCTCGACGACCAGACCCTCGACGAGGTCCTCGACGTCCTGGACTCGCTGCGGGAACGCGACCGCAGCGTCGGCATCGTCAGCCATGTCGCCGACCTGCGCCGACGCGTCCACGCCCAGCTGGAGGTCGTCAAGGGGAGGTCCGGTTCGCAGGTGCGGCAGCGGGGCCGCGCCGTCCCGCCCGGCCGCTGACCCCCCGTCCGGGGAATACCCGGTCATGCCCCCGGAAGGAGGGGGATTCCCCGGCGGTGCGGCAGGCGCGCCGGGGAACGCCCCTTCAAGAAGGTGATCACCGGCCGTAGATTTCCCTTCATCGGATCCCCCGCAGAGAGGCCCCCGCGATGACCGCCACGACCAGCCCCGTCAACCCCGTCCTGCGTGTCGCCCCCGCCGCCCCGGCCGAGGCCGCCGCCCACTTCCGGGCGAGCCTCGTCTTCCACGCCGACGTCTCCGACGTGGCCGCCGTCCTCGCCGCCGGGGGCGACCCCGGGTTCGTCGTCCTGGACTCCCGCTCCACGCAGGCCTGGGACCAGGGCCACATCCCCGGCGCCGTCCACCTGCCCACCGCCCTCATCCCCGAACAGGCCGAGCGACTCCTCGACCGGAACGTGCCCGTGGTGACGTACTGCTGGGGCCCCGGCTGCAACGGCGCCACCCGCGCCGCCCTCGCGCTCGCCGAACTCGGCTACCTGGTCAAGGAGATGCTCGGCGGCTTCGAGTACTGGGTGCGCGAGGGCTTCGCGTACGAGACCTGGGAGGGCCGCGAGCGCCACGCCGCCGACCGGCTCACGGCCCCCGCCGACGCGGAGAACTGCGGCTGCTGACCGCCGCCCTCACGCAGTCGCCTGTCGTTCGGCGGCTTCACGTACACGGGGCGGGGCGCGGCACGCACAGGGCGGGGTCGCGGCCGCGCCGGCCCGTCAGAGCCGCGCCAGCTCGTCCACCAGGTCGTCGAGCCCCAGCGATCCCTGCGAAAGGGCCGCCATGTGCCAGGACTTGAGGTCGAAGGCGTCCCCCCGGCGCTCGCGCGCCCGCTCGCGGCCCAGCAGCCAGGCCCGCTCCCCGAGCTTGTAGCCGATCGCCTGGCCGGGGATCGTCAGATAGCGGGTCAGCTCGCTCTCCACGAAGTCCGCCGGCCGGCTGCTGTGCGCCCCGAAGAACTCCTCCGCCAGCCCGGGGGTCCAGCGCTCGCCCGGGTGGAACGGCGAGTCCGCCGGGATCTCCAGCTCCAGATGCATGCCGATGTCCACGATGACCCGCACCGCCCGCATCATCTGCGCGTCCAGATAGCCGAGCCGGTGCTCCGGATCGGTGAGGAAGCCCAGTTCGTCCATCAGCCGCTCCGCGTACAGCGCCCAGCCCTCGGCGTTGGCGCTGACCATGCCGACGACGGCCTGGTACCGGGAGAGGTTACCGGCGACGTGCGCCCACTGCGCCAGCTGGAGGTGGTGGCCCGGCACACCCTCGTGGTACCAGGTGGAGACCAGGTCGTACACCGGGAAGCGGGTCTGGCCCATCGTCGGCAGCCAGGTGCGGCCCGGCCGGGAGAAGTCCTCCGACGGGGGCGTGTAGTACGGGGCGGCGGCGCTGCCCGCCGGGGCGATCCGGGACTCCACCCGCCGTACCCGCTCGGCGAGTTCGAAGTGGGTGCCGTCCAGCGCCTCGATCGCCTGGTCCATCAGGCCCTGGAGCCAGTCGCGGACCTCGTCGAGGCCCTCGATGTGCGTGCCGTGCTCGTCCAGGTGCGCGAGGGCAACCCACGGGGTCGCCGCACCCGGCAGGATGCGCTCGGCCTCCTTCTTCATCTCGCCGAGCAGCCGGTGGTACTCCGCCCAGCCGTACGCGTACGCCTCGTCCAGGTCCAGGTCGGTGCCGTTGTAGTAGCGCGACCAGCGGGCGTACCGCTCCCGGCCCACCGTGTCCGGCGCCCCCTCGACGGCCGGCGCGTACACGTCGCGCATCCAGTCCCGCAGCTCCACGACCGCCGCCGTCGCGGTCCCGGCCGCCTCCCGGAGTTCCGCGCGCAGCGCCTCCGGCAGCGACTCGGTCCCCGTGGCCGCGAACTCCTCGAACCAGCCGCGGCCGGCGCCGTCCGTGTCCGACCACTCGGTGAGCTGGCCGACGAAGACGGCCGTCGGGCGCGGCGCACCGTACAGTTTGCGTTCTAGGCCGAGCGCCAGGGACTCGCGGTAGCCGCCGAGCGCCGCCGGTACGGCCCGCAGCCGCTCGGCGATCGCCGCCCAGTCCTCCTCGGTGTTCGTGGGCGTCACGGTGAACACCTCCCGCACATGGTGCGCGGGCATGCCCAGGTTGCCGACCGCGCGCAGCCCCTCCTCGGCCTCGTGCACGGCGAGTTCCGCGGTCAGGCGCTCGCGCAGCAGGCGCGCGCACCGGCGCTCGATGTCACTGTCCGCGCCCGGTCGCCGCTCCGCCTCGTCGAGCCGGGCCAGCGTGTCCCGGGCCAGTCGCGCCCGCGCCTCCAGTCCCGCGGGCGAGAAGTCGGGCAGACGGCTCGAACTCTCCGCCACGCCGAGAAAGGTGCCGGTGACCGGGTCGAGGGCGATGAGGTCGTCGACGTAGGCGTCGGCGACCGCACGGGGAAGAGGGTGGTTGGTCTGTGACATGCACACCATCCTCATACGGAGGGAAGCGCACGTCACGGCGTTTGAGCTGATGGCGTAGGACGGTGCAGAGGGGTTTGAGCCGGGCTCCGCCCACCCCGCTAGCCCGGCGGCAGCAGCGGCCCGCAGTCCCACTGCTGGAAGATCAGCCGGGTCTCGACCCGCGCCACCTCCCGCCGGGCCGTGAACTCGTCCAGGACGAGCCGCTGGAGATCCGCCATGTCGGCGACCGCCACATGCACCAGGTAGTCGTCGGGACCGGTCAGATGGAAGACGGTCAGCGCCTCCGGCAGCGCCCGGATCCGCTCCACGAACGGCCCCACCAGCTCCCGCCGATGCGGCCTGACCTGCACCGACAGCAGCGCCTGGAGCCCGCGCCCCATCTTGGCCGGATCCAGCCGGAGCTGGTGCCCGAGGATCACGCCCGAGCGGCGCAGCCGCGTCACGCGGTCCAGACACGTCGACGGCGCCACCCCGACCTGTGCCGCGAGATCGCGATAGGTGGTCCGGGCGTCGTTCTGCAGCAACCGCAGCAGATGCAGGTCCACCGGGTCCAGTACGACAGATTCGGCCATCGGTCGAACGTAGCACGGTGTTCGATTCCGGTGTCCCGTGCGTTGTTCACTCTGCGGTCCATGGACTCAGCCGCAGCGAGCACGCACGCATCCCCCGAGATACGACGGTCCGCAGCACCCCGCGCCCTGGCCACCGAGGCCGTGCACGCCGGGCGGGACGACCTGGCCCGGCAGGGCCTGCACGCCCCGCCGATCGACCTGTCCACCACGTACCCCTCCTACGACAGCCGCGCCGAGGCGGCCCGGATCGACGCGTTCGCCGCGACCGGCGCCGAGCCCGAGGGCCCGCCGGTCTACGGACGGCTCGGCAATCCGACCGTCGCCCGCTTCGAGACCGCCCTCGCCCGGCTGGAGGGCACCGCGAGCGCGGTCGCCTTTGCCAGCGGGATGGCCGCCCTGAGCGCGGTCCTGCTCGCCCGTGCCTCCCTGGGCCTGCGGCACGTCGTCGCCGTACGCCCCCTGTACGGCTGCAGCGACCACCTCCTGACCGCCGGACTCCTCGGCTCGGAGGTCACCTGGACCGACCCGGCCGGGATCACGGACGCGCTGCGGCCCGACACCGGACTGGTCATGGTCGAGTCGCCGGCCAACCCCACCCTCGCGGAGGTCGATCTGCGGGCCGTCGCGCACGCCTGCGGCTCCGTCCCGCTGCTCGCCGACAACACCTTCGCCACTCCGGTGCTCCAGCGTCCGGCGGAACACGGCGCCCGGCTCGTCCTGCACAGCGCCACCAAGTACCTCGGCGGACACGGGGACGTCCTCGGCGGCGTGGTCGCCTGCGACGAGGAGTTCGGGGGGCTGCTGCGGCAGATCCGCTTCGCCACCGGAGGCGTCCTGCACCCGCTGGCGGGCTACCTCCTGCTGCGCGGACTGGCGACCCTCCCGGTCCGGGTCCGGGCGGCCTCCGCGACCGCCGCCGAACTGGCCCGCCGCCTGGCCGCCGACCCGCGCGTCGCCCGCGTCCACTATCCGCGCATCGGTGGCGCGATGATCGCCTTCGAGGTCCACGGCGATCCGCACGAGGTGATCGCGGGCGTCCGTCTGGTCACCCCCGCGGTGAGCCTCGGCAGCGTCGACACCCTCATCCAGCACCCGGCGTCCATCAGCCACCGCATCGTCGACGCGGACGACCGCCGCGGCGCCGGGGTGAGCGACCGCCTGCTGCGGCTGTCGGTGGGTCTGGAGGACCCGGAGGACCTGTGGACCGACCTGGACGAGGCACTGGGGGACGCCCCGCTGCGGACGCCGGGTGCCAGGACGGTCTCCGCCGTCTCTTCCTGACGGGCCGTCCGCCGGCCGGGAGCGGGCGAGGACCGTGCGGACGGCCGCGAGGCCGTCCCGGCGGACCCGTGGGCGGTGCGGGGCGTGCACACCCCGCACCGCTCGACCGGGAACCCGCCCGCCGAGGGCCTGCTAGCCGAGGGCTCGCCGGGAACCGGCCTCTCCGCGCTCCCCGGCCACGCCCACGGCGTCGAGCCGAGCCGTGATCACCAGGGTCCCCTCCTCGATCTGGTAGTCCAGGGGCAGCCCGAGCCCCCGCATCGCGGCGACCATCCCGGTGTTGGAGGACTGCGTCACGGCGTACACGCTCGCGCACCCCGCCTCGACGGCCATCGCCACCAGCCGTTCGAGCAGCTCGCGCCCGACCCCGCGCCGCTGCCACTGGTCCTCCACGAGCAGCGCGACCTCGGTCTCGTCCCCGTCCCACAGCAGGTGCCCCAGCCCGACGATCCGCCCGGACGGCGTCCACACCGCGAGGGTCCGGCCGAACCGCGGGCTGAGCAGGTGGTTGAGGTAGCGGTCGGCGTCGCCCACCGGCCCGTGGTACCGCAGGGCGAGCGTGCGCGGCGAGCACCGCTCGTGCATGGCCCGCGCCGCCTCCAGATCGCCGGTGTCGGCCCGCCGCACGGTGATGTCGTTGCCCTCGGGCAGGGTCAGCACGTCCTGGCTGCGCGGGATCCGCGGACCGAGCCGGGCGTCCAGCTCGACCAGGGCCCGCGCCCGGGCGAACTCGGTCGGGGTGAACGGCAGATACGGCCGTTCGACGCTGATCACTCCGCCTTCCGGCGCCCGCAGGCGCATCACGGTGTCCTCCAGCACCCCTTCGACGGGCACGTGGGCCGGGCCCCGGCCCCCGCCGACGGGTGCGGCGGGCAGCGAGCGGATCGTGCACCGGCCGAGGAGCTGCCTCAGCGCGAGCGGCAGTTCGGCCGCGTCGAGCGCGGTGCGGGTGGCCAGCCCCAGGAGCCGGGTCGGCACGTCCACCAGATCATGGGCGTCGGCCCGCTCGATCCAGGTGCCCGAGCCGCCCGCCTCGGCGACGGCACCGGTGATGTCGGTGGAGGCCAGCGCCGCCGGGGCGCGCAGCAGGAACTCGTCGACGGTGTCCTCGCCCAGGGGATGCGTCTGGAGACTGAGGATGTCGACCCGGTGCCCCGCCAGCGCGGCGCAGAGCGCGGCGAGGGAACCCGGCGCGTCCTTCACCGTGGTCCGCATCCGCCACAGGGTGCCCTCCCCGCCGACGGTGCCGGGCCCGGCCTGTTCCTCCGGGGAGGACGGCCGGGCACCGGTATCGCTCGTGGGCGGCGGGTCCTCGTGGCGCCGTGCCCTCCATGGGGCCTTGAGGAACGCGGAGAGCGCGGCGACGGCGGCGACGGTGGCGTCAGACAGGTGTCGATTCATGCAGCCACTGTGGAGGAACGGTGTTGCGTGATCACGAACGGCTTGTGACTGTCGGGTAAAGGCCACTCCTGCCCGTTTTGTTGATTTTTCTAGTAATTCCTCTACGGCCACTGCGCCGCCGTCACTGCCCCACGCGCCCCGGCTGGAGCACCTGGGTGAACAGCACCGTGCCGTCCTGCTCGCGCAGCCGGACCGTCAGCTCCCCGCTGTCGCCGTCGATGTCGACCTCGCCGAAGAACTGGTAACCCCCGGCCGGCGACACGTTGGACGCGGTCGGCGCCTTCACGAACACCCGCTCCGGGCCGAAGGTGCCGTCGAGCGCGTTGGCCGGGAAGGCGCCCGCGTTGAGCGGGCCGGAGACGAACTCCCAGAACGGCTCGAAGTCGGTGAACGCGGCCCGCGACGGCTGGTAGTGCTGGGCCGAGGTGTGGTGCACGTCGGCGGTCAGCCACACCGTGCCGGTGATCCTGCGGTGCTTGACGAACCGCAGCAGCTCGGCGATCTGCAGCTCACGGCCGAGCGGGGCCCCCGGGTCGCCCTGCGCCACGGCCTCGATGTTCGCCCTGCCCTCCGTGGTGTCCGGCACCACCAGGCCGAGCGGCATGTCGGCGGCGATCACCTTCCACACCGCGCGCGAACGCGACAGCTCCCGCTTGAGCCACTCCAGCTGCTCCCGGCCGAGGATGCCCTGCGGGTCCACCGCCTGGTCGTCGGGCGAGTTGGCGTTGCGGTACGTCCGCATGTCCAGCACGAACACGTCGAGCAGCGGACCGTGCCGCAGCACGCGGTGCACCCGGCCCTCCTCACGGCCCGGCCGCAGCGTCGAGACGGGGAAGTACTCGCTGAACGCCCGGCGGGCGCGCGCCGCGAGGACGTCGACGCTCTTCTCCGTGTAGCGGGTGTCGGAGGCGGCGATCACCTCGCCCGGGTACCAGTTGTTGCGGACCTCGTGGTCGTCCCACTGGATGACCGACGGCACCTGGGCGTTGAACCGGCGCAGGTTCTCGTCCAGCAGGTTGTAGCGGAAGTTGCCGCGGAACTCGCCGAGGGACTCGGCGACCTTGGACTTCTCCTCGGTGACGAGGTTGCGCCAGAGGGAGCCGTCGGGCAGCGCCTGGGTCGCGGTGATCGGGCCGTCGGCGTAGATGTTGTCGCCGCTGCACAGGAAGAAGTCGGGGTCGAGCTTGGCCATGGCGTCGTAGATGCGGTAGCCGCCGAGGTCGGGGTTGATGCCCCAGCCCTGGCCGGCCAGGTCCCCCGACCACAGGAAGCGCACCCCGCGGCGGCGGCCGGCGGGCACCGTGCGGAAGGTGCCGGTGACCGGCTCGCCGGTACGGCGGGGGTCGTCCGGGTCGGCCAGCAGCACGCGGTAGTGGATCTGCTCGCCCGCGGGCAGGCCGTGCAGCCGGGTCGTGCCGGTGAAGTCGGTGCCGGCGCCGAGCAGGGGGCCGTGCCACCGCCGCGCGTGCCGGAACGACTCGGTGGCGGCCGTCTCGACGATCATCCGCGCCGGACGGTCCGAGCGCACCCACACCAGACCGGAGTCACAGGTCACGTCCCCCGTCTGCACGCCCCAGTCGGCCCGCGGCCGTCCGGACAGGGCCAGCGCCGGTGCGGCGCCGGCCGCGACGGGCAGGGTCAGGGCCGCGGACGCGGCGAGCGAGCCGCGCAGGACACTGCGGCGCCCGGGCAGGTGCAGGTGTGACATGGGAGGGCCTCCAGGGACGGGATCCGGCCGGTGTGCACCGCCACAACTACTGGGACACCGCAGCGCACACGCAAACCCCAAGTGAACAACTCCCGGCACACGGAAGGGCGTCACGCCACCGCCGCGCCCACGGGTGGGTGAGGAGGGGCGGGGATGCGCGAGGCGTGAGGGCGGCTCAGGTCGGGTGGTCCTCCGTCACGTGGGTGGGGTGGTCCTCCGTCGCGCGGGTCGTGCGGTCCTCCGCGTCCCGCGGGGTGACCCTCCCCGCCGCTCCCGGCCGGTCGGCACCCCCGCCGCCCGTCTACGAGCCCGGCCCGGCTCGTCGGATGTCCGTTGCTGTGCCCGGCCCGCCTCCGCGCCCGTCCACAGGCCTGGACCGCCATGGACCGCCATGGACCGCCCTGGACCCGCCCTGAACCGCCATGGACCGCCCTGGACCGAGCCGTTCCCCCGGGCCGGCCCCGGCTCAGCTGCTCGCGTCCAGGATGACCCGGGCCACCAGGGCCGGGTCGTCGTTCATCGGGCAGTGGCCGCAGCCGGGCAGGCGGACCAGGCGGGCGGCGGGGATGATCTGCTTCGCGCGGACGCCCTGGCGCCGCACGAGCAGCCAGTCGCGGGTGCCCCAGCCGACGGTGACCGGGATACCGGGGATGTCGTCGGTGAACTGCACGGTGGTGCCCGCCCGCAGGGTCTGGTCGAAGCCGGTGGCCTGGGCCAGCGCGAGCGTCTCGGCCACCACGGCCTCGGGCGCACGCCGACCGGGACGGGCGTAGATGGTGCTGGTCAGCGCCGTGCGTCCGGCCGCCGTACGGGAGAGCCGCTCGACCAGCGGCAGCGGCAGCCGACGGGAGATGTGCCGCATGGTGAGCAGGACGCCGAACGCGTACCGCCGCTCGGCCTGAGACCAGAACCCGGCGGGGGACAGCGCGGTGACGGACCGTACGAGCTTCTCGCGGCCGAGTTCCAGGGCGAGCAGGCCGCCGAGCGAGTTGCCCGCGACGTGCGGCCGTTCGAGTTCCAGCGCCTCGCAGAAGGCGGCGAACACGGCGGTCGTGGTCGGCAGGTCGTAGGCGAGCCCGTCCGGCAGCGCGGGGGAGACCCCGAAGCCCGGCAGGTCGACGGCGATGACGTCGCGCTCGGTGGCCAGGAGGTCCACCACCGGGTCCCAGGCCTGCCGGTGATGGCCGATCCCGTGCAGCAGCAGCAGCGGTTCGCCGCGGCCCGTCCGTTCGTAGGAGATGGAGACCGGCTGCGGTCCGACCGGCGTGGTGACCGGGAAGGAGACGGTGGCGGGCATGGGGGAGCTCCTCGTCTGGACGGACCGGCGAACGTCATAGACAGCTTGTCAGCAATTGCTACCGACGGGTAGGTCTCAGGGGTGCCGTGACCCGTTCAACGGGAGGTGTGCAGTTCGAGATTGAAGTCCGCGTGCCCGAAGTGCCGCATGAGGTTCAGCCACAGCGGCAGCCACATCTCCACACTGCGCGCCGCCTGGATGCCGCCCAGGTCGAGCACCCGGTCCGCCGGCCACCCGAACTCCCCGAGCAACTGGGTGACCTGGGCCTTCGCCTCCGCGTCCGCCCCGCACACAAAGATCTGATGCCGCCCCGGCACCCGCCCGGGATCGACCATCACCTCGCAGTTCACCGTGTTCAGCGACTTCACCACGCGCGCGTCCGGGAACGCCCGCTGGATCTGCTCGCCCACGCTGTCCGACTCCACCGGCGACAACCGCACCTCGCCGCCCTCGAACGACAGCGGGTTGGAGACGTCCAGGACGACCTTGCCCGCGAGGTTCTCCGCCCCGGCCGCCTCCAGCGCGGCGAGCGCCACCTGCCCCGCCACCGCGTTCACGACCACGTCGGCGCCCGCGGCGGCCTCGGCGAACGTGCCGGCGGCGGCGCCCGTGCTCGCGGCCCACTCCCGGCCGACCGGGTTGTCCTGCGTACGCGAACCCAGGGTCACCTCGTGGCCCAGTGCCACCAGCTTCCCGCCGAGCGTACGACCGACCTGCCCCGTGCCCAGCACCCCGTACCGCATGGAGACCTCCCGTTTCCCGATCATTGCCGACTCGGTCATTGTGGGCCGGGAGCCCGGATTCCGCCCACAGGATTGGTCTTGACCAGGGATGGGGGCCGCCCTATGGTCGCAGAGAAGTACAACAACCTTTAATAAACAAGGGCGCGAAATACGCCAGCCGGACCACGGCGATTGCGGAGGACAGGGTGGGGACCACGCAACTGGAATCGGTGCCGGAGCCGAAGTACTGGCAGCTCAAGACCGTGCTCAGCGAGGCGCTCGACTCCGAGTTCTCCGTCGGCGAGATCCTGCCGAACGAGCGCGAACTGGCCGCCCGCTTCGGTGTCGCCCGTGCGACGCTGCGCCAGGCCCTGGAGCAGCTCGAACTCGAAGGCCGGCTCCAGCGCCGCCGCGGCGTAGGCACGACCGTCGCGCCGCCCCGGATGGGGGTCGCCGTCGGGTCGGAGCGCCAGGGCTGGCCGGACAGCGCGGACGAAGCCTGGAGCTGCGTCGACTGCGCCCTCGCGGTCCCGCCCGCCGCCGTCGCCACCACCCTGGAGACCCCGCGCGACCAGGCCGTGCACGTGGTGCGCCGCTCGCGCGTCTCCCGGGGCCAGCCGGTCGCCGCCGAACTGCTCTACGTCCCGGCCGCCTCTCTGCCCGACCTGAGCGCGATCGACACCCCGTCCGAGGCGGCCCGCGCGCGGGCGGTGCTGCGCGAACTGCAGCACCTGGACCTCCAGGGCCAGGACCGCTCCGTGGAGCTGGGCTCGGCCCGCGCCGACGACGCCAAGGAGCTCGACCGGCTGCCCGGCGCCCCCGTCCTCGTCGTCACCACCCGCTTCTTCGCGGGAGGCCGTACCGCCGCCCTGTCCGTCGCCACGTATCGCGCTGACACGTGTCGCCTGACGTTCGGCGCCTCGGGCGGCGTGGAGATCCACCACGGCCCGCAACCGGAGCGCCGGGCCTCCTGACGCCCGCGCCCCGCGCCCCGGAGCCCGCTCCGGGGCGCGTCGCGTTCCCCGGCTGACGTCCCGTCACGGAGGCAGCGGTCCGGCACGCAGGGACTACGTCCCGGACGGGTGCGTCCCGGATGGGTACGTCACGAGCGGGTGCGTCCCGGATGGGTGTGGCAGGGACAGATACGTCACGGAGAGATACGTCACGGACAGGCACGTCCCGGAAGCCGGCGCCCTCACCTGCGGGCCGTCACCGTCCCCTCCACGGCGAACAGTTGCTCCTCGACATGGTCCAGCGCCAGCCGCAGCGCCCCCGTCGCCACCGCCGCCTCGCCCAGGATCGACAGCGCCACCCGGGGCGGCCGCAGGCAGTAGCGCGCCAACTCCCGCCGCAGCGGCTCCAGTACGCCGTCGATCCCGGCCGCCCAGCCGCCGACGACGACCAGCTCCGGATCGAGGGCGAGCACCAGCGCCGCCACGTCGTGGACGAGCCGCTGGATGAACCGGTCCACGGCCGCCCGCGCCTGCTCCTCGCCCTCACGGGCCCGGGCGAACACCTTGGCCACCGCCTGCTCGTCCAGCGGGTGCAGCGGCTCGCCCGTCGTGGACAGCAGGGTCTCCGGCGTCACCTCACGCCCCAGCAGGTGCAGTGCCCCGATCTCCCCGGCCGCCCCGCCGTACCCCCGGTGCAGCCGCCCGCCGATCAGCGACCCGGCGCCCGGGCTCAGCCCGGCCAGCACGAACACCACGTCGTCGGACTCGGTGGCCGACCCCTTCCAGTGCTCGGCCACGGCAGCCGCGTTGGCGTCGTTCTCCACCAGCACCGGGCACTTGAAGGAACGGCTCAGCCGGTCGCCCAGCCGCAGTCCCGTCCACTCGGGCAGCGCCGTACCCAGCCGCACCGTCCCGTCCGCCTCGACGATCCCGGGGGTGGCGACCCCGACCGCCCGCAGGGAGTCCCGTGGCACACCCGCCCGGCGCAGCAGTTCGGCGACCGCGGCCCGCAGCCGCTCCAGCCGCTCGTCCGCGGACGCCGCCTCGTCGACGTCCTTGGCCTGCGAACCCAGCAGCCGTCCGTCCAGGTCGGCGAGCAGCGCCGCCACCCGGTGCGGGCCGATCTCCAGGCCCAGCAGATGCCCGGCCTCCGCGCGGAAGCGGAACCGCCGTGCCGGCCGTCCCTGCCGCCGGGCGACACTCTCGTCGGCCGCCGTCTCCACGACGAGTCCCGCCCCGATGAGATCCTCGACGACTCCCTCGACGGTCGGCCGGGACAGCCCGGTCACCCGGGTGATCTCCGTGAGCGTCGCGCAGTCCGCGGCACGCAGCGCGTGCAGCACCACCGCGGAGTTGATCCTGCGCAACAGCGAGGGATCCCCGCCGGTCAGCCGCCCCACCGTCCGTCCTCCAGCTCGTGCGCGTGTTGGGCGGATCGTACTCGGCGGGGACGAGCCGGGCGAGTGCGGAATCCGTACCGATGCCGTCGCACACCGTCTCAACCGGGTGTCACGAAGCCCGACTCGTACGCCGTGATCACCGCCTGGACGCGGTCCCGCACCCCCAGCTTCGCCAGCACCGCGCTCACGTGCGACTTCACCGTCTCGGTGCCCACCACCAGCTGCCCGGCGATCTCCGCGTTCGACAGGCCGCGCGTCATCAGCCGCAGCACCTCGGCCTCCCGCTCGGTCAGCCGGGCCCGCTCCAGGGTGTCGCGGGCCGCGCGGTCGCCGCCCGCCTCGCCGTACTCGGCGGCCAGCCGCCGCACCGACGCCGGGAACAGCAGCGACTCACCCTCGGCGACCAGCCGCACGGCGTGCACGATCTCGGCGGGCCGGGCCCGCTTCAGCAGGAACCCGGCCGCGCCCGCCCGCAGCGCCTCGTACACGTACTCGTCGTTCTCGAAGGTCGTCACGACCAGGATCTTCGGCGGCCCGTCCACCGTCCGCAGCAGCGCCCGGGTGGCCTCGATGCCGTCCAGCAGCGGCATCCGGACGTCCATGGCGACCACGTCCGGCCGCAGCCGCCGCACCAGCGGGATCACCGCGGCCCCGTCCGCCGCCTCGCCCACGACCTCGATGTCGCCCTGCGCCTCCAGGACGGCCCGCAGACCGGCACGGACCAGGGGTTCGTCGTCGACGAGGAGTACGGTCACCGGCATCCGGCCAGCGTAGATCAGCGCAGCGGCAGCTCCGCACGCACCTCCCAGTCGCCCCCGTCCGGCCCGGTCCAGGCGTGGCCCCCGAGCAGGGCCGCCCGCTCACGGATCCCGCGCAGCCCGCTGCCCCGCCCGGGGCCCGGTATGCCGGTCGGCAGCGGATTGCGCACCTGAAGACGCAGGGTGTCCGTCGCGACGCCCACCCGGACCCGCACCGGGACGGCGCCCGCGTGCCGCAGCACATTGGTCAGCGCCTCCTGGAGGATCCGGTAGCCCTCCCGGGACACCGGCCCCGGCACGGTGTCCAGCGGGCCGCTCAGCTCGGCGTCGACCGTCGCCCCGGACACCCGCGCGGACTCCAGGAGCCGGCCGGCCTCGGCGAGCGTGGGTCTGCCGCCCACCGGACGCCCGGCCTCGCGCAGCACCCCGAGCACCCGCTCCAGGTCCGCCAGCGCCGATCGCCCCGTGTCCTCGATCGCCGCCAGCGCCCGGCGGGTGAACTCCGCGTCGTCGGCCGCCCGCGCAGCGCCCGCCTGCACCACCGCCACCGTCAGCGCGTGCCCGATGGAGTCGTGCAGCTCCCGTGCGATCCGGGTGCGCTCCAGCAACTGCTCGGTCCGCTCCTCCAGGGCGGCGAGCCGCTCGGTGGCGGAGGGGCCGAGCAGGGCCCGGCCGGCCGCGGTGACCACCCGGCCGAGGCCGACCACCACGCCGTACAGCACGACGAGGGGCAGGGGAGCGAGGAGCGACCAGGCCCAGTGGCCGGGCGCGTCCCGCACGAGCGGCAGGTCGCCGCCCGGATGTCCGAGGGCGGCGCGGATCAGTTCGTAGCAGAGGACGGGCAGCCAGACGCACGCCGCCGTCGTCACCGCGCCCAGCAGCAGGCGCACTTCGAGCCACACCACCGTGCGCAGCCGGTCGCGCCAGGTCGCGGACGGGGCCACCGAGAGACCGGAGCCGGCCTCGCCCGGCAGGAGCAGCAGCCTGGCCTGGACGCCCTCGCCCCTGCGCACCCCCGGGATCAGCCCGACCGGGACGAGGAGCAGCGCGGGCATCCACGGCCGGGACGGGTCGATGAACATCCAGACGCTCACGACCAGCATCGGCACCCACAGGTGCAGCAGTCGTGTGTACGTCGTCCCCCGCAGCAGCGGGCGCAGTGCGCGGCCCATGCGCACAGCCTGCCAGGCCCTACTGACAACGGGCCTCCCCCGGGCGGGGGAGACGCTCTCCCCGCCCGGGGGAGGCCCGGCACCCCGGCCGGCGGCCAGAGTCGTGGTCATGACCAGCATCGACGTCCACGACCTCACCAAGGAGTACGGCACGCGGCGCGCCGTCGACCGCCTCACCTTCCGGGTCCTGCCCGGCCGGGTGACGGGCTTCCTCGGCCCCAACGGCGCCGGCAAGTCCACCACGCTGCGCCTCGTCCTCGGCCTCGACCGGGCGACCTCCGGGACCGCCACCGTCGGCGGCCGCCCCTACGTCACCCTCACCGACCCCTTGCGCCGGGTCGGCGCCCTGCTCGACGCCCAGGCGGCGCACGGCTCCCGCACCGGCCGCGACCACCTCCTCGCGCTCGCCGCGAGCAACCGCGTCCCCGCCCGCCGGGTGGACGAGGTCCTGGCGGAGACCGGCCTCGCCCCGGCCGCCCGCCGACGGGTGCGGACGTACTCGCTGGGCATGCGCCAGCGCCTCGGCATCGCCGCCGCCCTGCTCGGCGACCCCGACGTCGTCCTGCTCGACGAGCCGTCCAACGGCCTCGACCCCGAGGGCATCGTCTGGATCCGCGGACTGCTGCGCGCCCTGGCCGCCGAGGGCCGCACGGTGCTGGTCTCCAGCCACCTGATGAACGAGACCGCGTCCTTCGCCGACCACCTCGTCGTCCTCGGCCGGGGCCGACTCCTGGCCGACACCCCGATGCGGGAATTCATCGACGCACGCGTGCGCCCCCGCGTCCGCATCCGTACGACGGACCCCACCGCCCTGCGGACCGCACTGGCCCGGCACGGCCACGAGGCCGTGCAGCACCCGGAAGGCCACTGGACCGTGTCCCACACGCGGGTGGACGACATCGGCCCGCTGCTCTCCGCGGCCGGGATCCCCCTGCTCGAACTGACCACGGAGGAAGGCACGCTGGAGCAGGCCTACCTCGACCTCACCGCCGGCGACGCGGAGTTCGCCGCGGCCCTGCCCCGTCGGCACCAGGAGGCCTGACCATGACCCTGTCGGACTTCACTCCCGTACTCCACTCCGAGTGGATCAAGATCCGTACGTTGCGGTCGCAGACGGGTGCCCTGTGCGCGGTCCTGCTCGCCACGGTGGTGTTCTCGGCGCTCGCCGGCGCCGACACCGAGGGCTCGGCCTCCGATCCCCTCTTCTCCGCGTTCTTCGGCGTGAGCTTCGGTCAGATCGCGGCGGTCGCCTTCGCCGCGACGGCCGTGTCCGCCGAGTTCCAGGGCGGCGCGCTGCGGGTGTCGCTGGCCGCCGTACCGCGGCGGGGCCGCTGGTTCGCCGCCAAACTGACGGCGGTCGCGCTGCCGGTCCTGGCCGTCGGCCTGCTCACGGGAGCGACGACCCTGGCGGTGGGCGGCGCGCTGCGGGGCGACCGGGCGGACGCCCCGGGCGCGGCCGAGGGCCTGCGCGCGGTGGCCGGCTGCGCTCTCTACCTGATGCTGATGGCCCTGCTGGCCGCCGGACTGACGACGGTCCTGCGCAGCGGAACGGGGGCGCTCGGCATCCTGGTCCCGTTCCTCCTCGTCGTGTCCTTCGTCGTCGGTGACCTGTCCGGCAACGCCGCCGACTTCCTGCCCGACCGGGCCGGCCAGGTGGCGCTCCACAGCAGCTGGGACGGCATCCTCGGGCCTGGAGAGGGGCTCGCGGTGACGGCGCTGTGGGCGGCGGCCGCGGTCCTTGCGGGTGCCTGGCGGCTGCGGCGCCGGGACGCGTGAGCGGAGTGCGGGACTGACGGGCCACCAATTGTCAGTGGTCGCCGCTTTACTGGACCGATGGACATCGAGAGGTTGCTCGCCGGACCCGGCGACCGCACCGCCGCCTTAGCGACCAGCCATGGTCTCAGGGCGGCGGACGCCGCGGTGCGGGTCGCGGAGGCGGTGCGGTTCCACGAGCAGAGGGAGGACCTGGCCGGGGAACTGACGCGCAGCTGGGGCGAGCCGGAGCACCTGGGCCTCCAGACGGTCCGGCTGCGGACCGCGGCCGAGGAGATACCCGAGCCCTGGGCCGGCCTCAGCCTGCGCGTCGCCGACGTGTACCTGTGGCAGACCGCGGACCACGGCCGCTGGCTAGCCCTGGGCGTCGCCGACCTCGATCAGGACGACGAGATAGAGCTCCTTCTCGTCGTCACCGAGACCGACCCGCCCTGATCACCGCTCAGCGCCCGGACCACCGCTCAGTCCTGCGCCGCCACCCGCAGCCGGGCGAACTCCTGCGCCATCGTCGCCGCCGTCCAGTGGGCGTTGAGTCCGCTGGGGTTCGGCAGCACCCATACCCGTGTCCGCCCGATCACCCGCTCCTGCGGCCCCACCGCGGCCTTCCGGTCCTCGAAGGCGGCCCGGTAGGCGGTCACCCCGACCACCGCCAGCCAGCGGGGCGCCAGCCGGGTCACCTTCTCCGTCAGCAGCCGCCCGCCCTCGCGGTACTCCTCGGCGCTCAGCTCGTCGGCCCGCGCGGTCGCCCGCGCCACCACGTTCGTGATCCCGAGACCGTACGTGAGCAGCTCCGCCTGCTCCGCCGGCCTCAGCAGCCTCGGCGTGAACCCGGACAGGTGCAGCACCGGCCAGAAGCGGTTGCCCGGACGGGCGAAGTGGTGACCGGTCGCGGCGGTCATCAGCCCCGGGTTGATCCCGCAGAACAGCACGCGCAGACCGCCCGCGACGACGTCCGGTACGAGACGGTCGCGGGCGGCCTCCAACTCCGCCTGGGTGAAGCGGGGCGAGGGTGTCAGAGGATCGCCCCGGGGGTGTAACCGGCCGCCTCGGGACGCTGCTTCACGATCTCCTCGATCCGGCCGACGACCACGCCGACCTGCGCCGCCGCCGCGCCCGTGAAGGACAGCTTGTCGGACATCAGCGCGTCCAGCGCGGCGCGGTCGAGCGGAAGGCGCTCGTCGGCGGCCAGCTTGTCCAGCAGCTCGTTGCGCTCGGCGCCCTGCTCGCGCATCGCGAGGGCGGAGGCGACGGCGTTCTCCTTGATCGCCTCGTGCGCGAGCTCACGGCCCACGCCCGCGCGCACCGCGCCCATCAGCACCTTGGTGGTGGCGAGGAACGGCAGGTAGCGGTCCAGCTCCCGGGCCACGACCGCGGGGAAGGCGCCGAACTCGTCCAGCACCGTCAGGAACGTCTCCAGCAGACCGTCCAGCGCGAAGAACGCGTCCGGCAGGGCCACCCGGCGCACCACCGAGCAGGACACGTCGCCCTCGTTCCACTGGTCGCCCGCCAGCTCACCGGTCATCGACGCGTAACCGCGCAGGATGACCATCAGGCCGTTGACGCGCTCGCAGGAGCGGGTGTTCATCTTGTGCGGCATCGCCGAGGAGCCGACCTGGCCGGGTTTGAAGCCCTCGGTCACCAGCTCGTGGCCCGCCATCAGCCGGATCGTCTTCGCGAGCGAGGACGGCGCGGCGGCGAGCTGCACCAGCGTGGTCACGACCTCGTAGTCCAGCGAGCGCGGGTAGACCTGGCCCACCGAGGTGAAGGCCTGCGAGAAGCCCAGGTGACCGGCGATCCGGTCCTCCAGCTCGGCGAGCTTGCCCGCGTCACCGCCCAGCAGGTCCAGCATGTCCTGCGCCGTCCCGACCGGGCCCTTGATCCCGCGCAGCGGGTAGCGGCCGAGCAGTTCCTCGACGCGGCCGTACGCCACGAGCAGCTCGTCGGCGGCCGTCGCGAAGCGCTTGCCGAGGGTGGTGGCCTGCGCGGCCACGTTGTGCGAGCGGCCGGCCATGACCAGCTCGCCGTACTCGCCGGCCAGCTTGCCCAGGCGCGCCAGCACCGCGACCGCGCGGTCGCGGATCAGCTCCAGCGACAGACGGATCTGGAGCTGCTCGACGTTCTCCGTGAGGTCGCGGGACGTCATGCCCTTGTGGACCTGCTCGTGCCCGGCGAGGTCGTTGAACTCCTCGATCCGGGCCTTCACGTCGTGCCGCGTGACCTTCTCGCGGTCGGCGATGGAGGCCAGGTCGACGGTGTCGAGGACACGCTCGTAGTCGGCGATCGCCGCGTCCGGCACCTCGATCCCGAGGTCCTTCTGGGCGCGCAGCACGGCGAGCCAGAGCTGACGCTCCAGCTTCACCTTCTGCTCGGGCGACCAGAGCGTGGCGAGCTCGGCGGAGGCGTACCGTCCGGCGAGGACGTTCGGGATGCGGGGCTTGGCGGGCGCAGAAGTCACGTGTACGGATTCTACTGGCGATTCGTGCAGGCCAGCGCCACGGTCCCGTTCGGCGGATCCTACGAGACGGGCGTCACGCGAGGTGTCGTCGGGCGCGGACCGGGGGCCGGCCGGGGTTTTCCTGGGCGGACCCCTCGTACGGCAGCAGCTCGGGGCGCTTCGCCGGGCGGCCGTCGCCGGAGGAGCGGCCGGTCAGGCGGCGGCCGATCCACGGGATCAGGTGCTGCCTGGCGAACCGGGCGTCGGCGGCCCGGCGGGCGGCCCAGCCGGGCGGCACCGTCGCGGGGACCGGGGTGCGCCACTCCGTGTCCTCGGCGGGGTAGCCGAGCGTCTGCCAGACCGCCTCGGCGACCCGGCGGTGGCCCTCGGGCGCCAGGTGCAGCCGGTCGACGTCCCACAGCCGCGGGTCGGAGAGCGAGGGGGCGCCGTACAGGTCCACGACCAGCGCGCCGTGCCGCTCGGCGAGGCCGTCGACACAGTCGAACAGCTCCTCCATGCGCGGCCGGAACCGCTCAAGGACGGGACCCTGGCGCCCGGGACTGCGCATCAGCACCAGCTGCTTGCAGGCCGGGGCGAGCCGTTCCACCGCCTCCGTGAGCAGCCCCTTGACCATACCCATGTCGCACTTGGGGCGCAGGGTGTCATTCAGGCCGCCGACCAGGGTGATCACATCGGCGTCCATCGCGGCCGCCACGCCCACCTGCTCCTGGACGATCTGCCCGATCAGCTTGCCGCGCACCGCCAGGTTGGCGTACCGGAAGCCCGGGGTGCGGGCCGCCATCCGGCCCGCCAGGAGGTCTGCCCAGCCCCGGTAGGAGCCGTCGGGCAGCAGGTCCGACATGCCCTCGGTGAAGGAGTCGCCGACCGCGACCAGGCTGGTGTGTGTGGGGTTCGTCTGCATGGCGACACAGATGGTAGCCCGAGGCCCATACCCGGCAGTCGGTCACCCCTGCCCGGACCGCGGTCGCGGGCCCCGCCCGTCTCACGCGGTCTGGCCGAACAGCTCGCGCAGCACGTCCTCCATCGTCACCAGCCCGGCCGGCCGGCCGTCCGCGCCGAGCACGGCCGCCAGATGCGTACGGCTGCCGCGCATCGCGGTCAGGACGTCGTCCAGGGGCGTCGTCTCCCGCACGCGCGCGATGGGCCGCATGTCCCGCAGCCGGAACGGCTCGTTCCGGGGCGAGGCGTCCAGCGCGTCCTTCACATGCAGGTAGCCGATGATCCGGCGCCCCTCGTCCACCACCGGGAACCGGGAGAACCCCGACTCGGCGGCCAGCGCCTCCAGCTCCTCCGGGGTGACGCCCACGCGTGCGTGGACGACCCGCTCCAGCGGCAGGACGACATCGCGCACCGGACGGCGGCCCAGCTCCAGGGCGTCGTGCAGACGCTCCTGCGCACGGTCGTCGATGAGGCCCGCCGCGCCCGCGTCCTTGACGATCTGGGCCAGCTGGGCGTCCGAGAAGGCCGCCGCGACCTCGTCCTTGGTCTCGATCCGCAGCAGCTTCAGCAGGGCGTTGGCGAACGCGTTGATCGCGAAGATCACCGGGCGCAGCGCCCGCGACAGCGTGACCAGCGGCGGGCCGAGCAGCAGCGCGCTGCGCACCGGCTCGGCGAGCGCGATGTTCTTCGGGACCATCTCGCCGAGCAGCATGTGCAGATACGTGGCCAGTACCAGCGCGATCACGAAGGACACGGCGTGTCCGGCGCCCTCGGGCACGCCGATCGCGTGGAACACCGGCTCCAGCAGGTGCGCGATCGCCGGTTCGGCGACCACACCGAGGATCAGCGTGCACAGGGTGATGCCGAGCTGTGCCGCGGCCATCAGCGCGGACACGTGCTGGAGGCCCCACAGCACGCTCCTGGCGCGCCGGTCGCCCTGTTCGGCGTACGGCTCGATCTGCGCGCGCCGGACGGAGATCAGCGCGAACTCCGCGCCGACGAAGAAGGCGTTCACGACCAGGGTCGCCAGGGCGATCAGCAGCTGTACGGCGGTCACTGGTCCGCTCCTTCCACGGGGGTCTCGGCGAGCGGGGCGTGCAGCAGGACGCGGGCGGCGCGGCGGCCGGACGCGTCGACCACGTCCATGCGCCAGCCGGCGACCTCCACACCGTCACCGACGGCCGGTATCCGGCCCAGCTCGGTGGCGACGAGGCCGGCGAGCGTCTCGTACGGCCCCTCGGGGGCGTGCAGGCCCACCCGTGCGAGCTGGTCCATCCGGGCGGCGCCGTCGGCCGAGTACAGCGCCCGGCCGTCGTCGTCGGTGCCCGCGGGGGCCAGGTCGGGCGTCTCGTGCGGGTCGTGCTCGTCGCGGACCTCGCCCACGACCTCCTCGACGATGTCCTCCAGGGTCGCCACGCCCGCCGTGCCGCCGTACTCGTCGATGACCACGGCCATCGTCCGCTTGCCGGACAGCCGGTCCAGCAGCCGGTCCACGGTCAGTGACTCGGGGACCAGCAGCGGCTCGCGCATGATCTCCGAGACGGGGACGTGCAGTCGCCGCCCGGCGGGGATCGCCAGGGCGTCCTTGATGTGCACGGTCCCGACGACGGCGTCCAGGCCGCCGCGGTGGACGGGGAAGCGGGACAGGCCCGTGGCCCGGGTCGCGTTCGCCACGTCCTCGCAGGTCGCCAGGGCGTCCAGGGAGATGACCTGGACCCGCGGGGTCATCACGTTCTCCGCGGTCAGGTCGGCCAGGTTCAGGGTGCGCACGAACAGTTCGGCGGTGTCCGCCTCCAACGCGCCCTCGCGCGCCGAGTGGCGGGCCAGGGCGGCCAGCTCCTGGGGGCCGCGCGCGGCGGCCAGTTCCTCGGTGGGCTCCACGCCGAGGCGGCGTACGACGTGGTTCGCGGTGTTGTTGAGATGGGAGATGAAGGGCCGGAAGGCGGAGCTGAACCAGCGCTGCCCGTTGCCCACGGTCTTGGCCACGGGCAGCGGCGAGGAGATGGCCCAGTTCTTCGGCACCAGCTCGCCGACGACCATCAGGAAGACCGTCGACAGCGCCGTCCCCAGGACGAGCGCCAGTGAACTCGCCGTCGCGTCCGACAGGCCCGCCGACTGCAGCGGACCCGCGATCAGCGCGGCGATCGACGGCTCGGCGAGCATGCCGACGACCAGGTTGGTCACGGTGATGCCGAGCTGTGCGCCGGAGAGCTGGAAGGTGAGGTTCCGTACGGCTTTGAGCGCGCCCGAGGCGCCGCGCTCACCGCGCTCCGCCGCCCGTTCCAGCTCGCTGCGCTCGACCGTGGTCAGCGAGAACTCGGCGGCCACGAAGGCACCGCAGGCGAGGGACAGCAGGATCGCCACCAGCAGCAGGAGCACTTCCGTCATCGGTTCACCTCCGTCCCATGGTCCGGCAGGGCAGGGAGGATCGCGCGATGTCGCGCACGGCTACGGGGAGGCTCGCCCATGGGCGGACACTCACACCTTTCGGGAAGTCGCAGGGGACCGCACGCTGTCGTACGGTCCCCCAATGGTAAAGGATCAGCAAAGTCCCCCGGACGGGGGTGACGGTCAGGGAGCCGGCCGGTCGGCGAACGGCTTCACCCAGCGCCGCCACTTCTCCTCCGGCGCGTACCCCGCCGCGCGCCACGCATGGTGCGCCGTCGCGTTCCGGTTGAGCACCATCGCGTCCCCGCGCCGCCCGCCGAGCCGTACGAACCGTTCCTCGGCGGCGGCGAGCAGCGCCGAGCCGATGCCCTGACGGCGCCGCTGCGGATGCACCGCCAGCCGGTACAGGTGGCACCGCCAGCCGTCGAACCCGGCGATCACCGTGCCCACCAGCTCGGCGTTCTGCTCGGCCAGCAGCAGCGCCTCGGGGTCCCGGGCGACCAGCCGCTGCACGCCGGCGTGGTCGTCGCTGATGCTCGTCCCCTCGGCGGCGGCCTTCCAGAAGGCCAGAACGGTGTCCAGATCGTCGGGCGTCGCGGCCCGTATGCGCAGCTCAGACATGCGGCGATCCCACCACGGGCATGCGGGGCGGGTGCGGAATTCCACGATCCGGACGGGCACGGGAACGGCGTGCGAGCCGGTCGAGGCTCGACGGTCTCCGCGACCGCGCTCCCGGCCCGACGCCGGAGAGCCACGCCGCGTGTCAGCGGCCGGACGGACCACGCGACCCCGCCCCGGCTGCCCGGCCACTCCGTGACCGACCAGCAGGACTTCCGGCAGCTGCCCGCCCTTGCCGCCGCCCCGCCCACCGCCGCCGCCTTCCCCCGGAGCAGGACGCGACCCGGGGCACCTGCGGACCGGGCACACCGCCGCCGACCTCCGCGCGGCTCTGCGGGGGGCGCGCCCGCCCCGGCAGGATCGGGCGCACTCCCCGAGTGGAGCCGCTCGGGGAGTGCGCCCGAGCGCCGCCCCCCGCCGGCACCGGTGCCGGGGTCCTAGTCGTGGGCGATGGCCGCCAGTACGTTCATGCGGGAGGCCCGCAGGGCGGGCAGCAGGGCGGCCACCACGCCGACCACCGCCGAGCCGATGACGACCGCGACGATCGTGCCCCAGGGGACGGCGAGGGCCTTCATGCCCTGGAGGGCGAGGACCTGCTGGATGCAGACGCCCCACACCAGGCCCAGCGCCAGCCCGAGGACCGCCCCGAAGACCGCGATCACCACCGACTCGAGCCGGATCATGCGCCGTAGCTGACGCCGCCCGAGTCCGATCGCGCGCAGCAGTCCGATCTCCCGGGTGCGCTCCACCACCGACAGCGCGAGGGTGTTGACCACGCCGAGCACCGCGATGACGATCGCGAGGCCGAGGAGGGCGTACACGAGGTAGAGCAGGACGGCGATCTGGTCGTGGACCAGCTTCTTGTAGTCGGCCTGGTCGCGTACCTGGACCTGCGGATACGCGTCGAGCGTCTTCTCCAGGCGGGGCCGCAGCTGCTCCGCGCCGGTGCCGGGCGCCGCGTTCACGTACAGCGCGGAGTCCTGGCCGTCGGGCACGTACTTCTGGACGGTCCCCATCCCGAGGAACAGCCCGCCCTCCATGCCGAAGCCCTCGGAGGTGTCCTGGTCGGTGAGCGCGCCCACCTTCAGCGAGGTCGTGCGGTTGCCGGGGAACTCCACCGGGAGCACGCTGCCCAGCTTCACCCCGTGGTCCTCGGCGAAGTTCACGTCCATGCCGATCGCGCCGTCCGCCAGCGCCGCCGCCGAGTCGCCCCGGGCATAGGTGACATGGGCGACGTCGTCGAGCCGGTCGTCGTATCCGGAGGCCGTCGTCTCGACCCGCTTGCCGTCCGGCAGCCGTACGGCGAGGGGCGCGAACCGCTGCCGTACGACGAGGCCGACGCCGTCGGTCGCGCGGACCGCGTCCGTCACCTCGCGGGAGAAGGGGGTGAAGTTGGCGTTCTGGATCACGTAGTCCGCGCCGAGCGTCTTGTCGATCTGCTGGTCGAAGGACTTCGACATCGAGGCGCTCGCCACCGACATGCCGCCGACCAGGGCCAGGCCCACCATCAGCGCGGCGGCGGTGGCGCCCGTGCGGCGCGGGTTGCGCAGCGCGTTGCGCTGGCTCATCCGCCCGACCGGGCCGAACAGGGCGGGGAAGGCGCCGCCCAGGACCCGGATCACCGGCCGGACCAGCAGCGGTCCCGCGATCACCGTGGCGATCAGCGTCAGGACCACCCCGAGGCCCAGGAGGGAGGCCGCCGACGCCGTCTTCGAGGCGGTCGCACACCCCAGCAGCGCCGCCGCGCCCAGTGCCCCGACGACCGCGCCGACGATCGCGCGCACCCTCAGCGGCCGGCCCACCCCGGCGATGTCGGCGTCCGAGAGGGCCGCCATGGGCGAGACCGTGGCGGCGCGCCGCGCCGGGAGGTAGGCGGCCACGAAGGTGACGCCCACGCCGACGACGTACGCCGCCACCGGGGTCCCCCAGCCGACGACCATCTCCGTGGTCTTCAGGTTCATGCCGAAGGCGCTCATCAGCCGGATCAGCCCGGCCGCCAGACCGATACCGGCGGCGAGGCCCAGGGTGGAGCCCACGAGCCCGAGCAGCACCGCCTCCGTCAGCACCGAGCGCCGTACCTGACGGCGGTCGGCACCGAGCGCGCGCAGCAGCCCCAGCTCACGGGTGCGCTGGGCGATCAGCATCGAGAACGTGTTGACGATCAGGAAGACACCGACCAGGACGGCGATGCCGGCGAACCCGAGCATCACGTACTTGATCACGTCGAGGAAGCCGCCGAGCGACGCGGCCGAGGACTTGGCCTGCTCGTCGGCGGTCTTCACGTCGTACGGCCCGGAGCCCAGCGCGGCCGAGACGCGGTCCTTGAGCACGGCGTCGGAGACGCCGGACGCCGCGTCGACCGAGATGCTGGTCGCCTTGTCCGCCGCACCCAGCAGCTCGGTCGCGGCCACTTTCGGGTCGAGGAAGACCAGGGCCGCGCCCGGGTTGGTGGTGGTGAAGGTGGCGATGCCGACGATCTCGACGTCGAAGGAGCCCGGCTGGGCCATCACGGTGAGCGTGTCGCCGATCTTCACGTGCTTCTTGTCGGCGGTGTCGGCGTCCAGCATGGCCTGCCCGGCGCCCTGCGGGGCGTGGCCGGAGGTCAGCTTCACGGGGCTGCGGTGGGTGACGTACCAGTCGGTGGCGATGGTGGGGGCGCCGGTGGTGGGGCCGACGGACTGGTGGTCGCTGTCGACCACGGTGATGTTCTCGACGCTGACGTCCGCGTGCGCCGAGGCGACCCCGTCGACCCGTGCGACCCGGCCGGCGAGCGCGGCCGGGACCGTCTGCACCGCGCCGCTCGGCACGTTGGAGTTCAGGTCGTCCTTCGGCTCCACGGTCACGTCCGCCGCCGTGGAGGCGAACAGCCGGTCGAAGGTGCGGGTCACCGTGTCCGAGAAGATCAGGCTGCCCGCGACGAACGCCACGGACAGCACGACGGCGAGGGCCGACAGCAGCAGCCGTCCCTTGTGCGCCAGGAAACTTCTGAGGGTCGCCTTCAGCACCGGGTCAGCCCTCCTCGGACGCGCCGTCCGCGACGGACGCGCGGCCGACGTCGAACCGCTTCATCCGTTCGAGCACCGCATCGGCCGTAGGCCGCTCCATCTCGTCCACTATCCGGCCGTCCGCCAGGAAGAGGACCAGGTCGGAGTGGGCGGCGGCGCTCGGGTCATGGGTGACCATGACGACCGTCTGGCCGAGCTCGTCCACCGCCTGGCGCAGGAACGCGAGCACCTCCAGACCGGCCCGCGAGTCCAGGTTGCCGGTCGGTTCGTCCGCGAAGATCAGCTCGGGCCGGGAGACCAGGGCCCGGGCGCAGGCCACGCGTTGCTGCTGGCCGCCGGAGAGCTGGGACGGCCGGTGCTTCAGGCGCTCCCGCAGCCCGAGCGTGTCGACGACCTGGTCCAGCCACTTCTCGTCGGGCTTGCGGCCCGCGATGTCCATGGGCAGCGTGATGTTCTCGGCCGCGTTCAGCGTCGGGATCAGGTTGAACGACTGGAACATGAACCCGATCCGGTCCCGCCGGAGCCGGGTCAGCTCGCGCTCCTTCAGCCCGGTGATCTCCGTGTCGCCGAGCCAGACCTGACCGGCCGAGACGGTGTCGAGTCCGGCCAGGCAGTGCATCAGCGTGGACTTCCCGGACCCCGAGGGCCCCATGACCGCGGTGAAGCGGCCCCGCGCGATGTTCACGTCCACGGAGTCCAGGGCCAGCACGGTCGTCTCGCCTGAGCCGTACGCCTTGGTCAGACCGTGGGCCCGGGCCGCGATCCCGTCGGGGGTGGACAAGGCCGCTGTGGACAAGACTGCCTCCTCGCTCGCGTCGACGTGCCGAGACTAGTGTGACCCGGCGCACACTCGGTATCTCTTTTCGCGTCCGGCGCGCCCTTGCCGGCGCTAGCACACCCGCGCTAGCGTCGAAGGTATGGCGAAGACCCAGCTGAACGTACGCGTCGACGAGGGCACGGCCCAGGCCGCCCGCGAGCGCGCCACGGCGCGCGGCATGAGCGTCAACCGCTATATCGAGGAGCTGGTCAGACAGGACGCCGGCGAGGTGGGCCACACCTTCGTGGAGGCCGCTGCCGACTTCATGAAGCAGTACGAGAACGTCTTCGCCGAGGAATTCGGCGCGGACCGCGAGGGCACCGTGCCGGAAGGCCGCCGCTGATCCCTTGAGCGATCTCCGTATCGATCTCGCCTGGCTCCTCATGCTCGCCGAGCAGCAGACCCCGGGCGACCCCCAGGTCACCGACTGGGGCGCCCTGATCGCCGCCGTGGCACGCCACCAGGCCGAGATATTCGACGTCCCCGTGTACACCGACCCGCCGGCCCGCGCCGCCGCGCTGCTCCAACTCCTCATCCACGTCCCCGCCCTGGAGCGCTCCAACGCGCTGTTCGCCTGCGCGGTCGCCTACGCCTACCTCGTCGCCAGCGGTCTGAAGGTGGCCACCTCGCCCGAACAGGTGCGGGATCTGGCCCGCCTGGTCAAGACGGGGGACGCGTCGGTCGCCGACATCGCGCGGGAACTGCGCGAGTGGAGCCTGTGAGCCGGGGGTGTCGCGCACCGTCGCAGGCCCGTGCCCAGGCGGGCCCTAGGCGGCGGGCCTGCGGGCCGTGCCGAGCACGGCGTAGGAGAAGGGGAACCTCGGGCCCTTCTCCGGCAGCAACAGCCGCCGGTACGGGCCGAGTTCGAAACCGGCTTCGCGCAGCGCGCCGATCGCGTCCCGGGTCAGATGGCAGCCGCCCGCGAGCGAGGGCCAGACCGTGCGGTCCAGGGCACGCTGGGTGGCCCGCATCGCCCGGCCGCCGCCGGGGCCGTGTTCGAGGAACCGCAGTTCGCCGCCGGGCCGCAGCACGCGCCGCAGCTCGGCCAGTGCGCGGGGCACGTCCCGCACGCTGCACAGCACCAGCGAGACCACCGCCGCGTCGAACGCCTCGCTCTTGACCGGCAGCGCCTCCGCCACCCCGGGCACCACGTCCACCGGCACCCCGGCGCGCAGCGCCGCCTCCCGCGCCAGGGTCCGCATCCGGCGCTCCGGTTCGATCGCGACGACCTCCGAGACGGCGGACGGACAGTGCGCGAAGTTCAGGCCGCTGCCCGCGCCGATCTCGATGACCCGGCCGGAGAGCCCGGCGAGCAGCCGGCCCCGCACCCCGGCGAGGCCGGCCCTGGACTCCGCCGCCGAACCGAGCGCGGCGTAGCAACGGGCGAACAGCGGATGGTGCACGGGGTCACCGGGCACCCGGCCGGAGTTGGCGGACCGCAGGGGCATGACGACCTCCCGGGCAGGACGGGCCTACCCGGATTCTCCCCCGCGGGGAGCCGCCGCACCCCCGCCGTCCCGCCCGCGCGCACCACCGCACGCGCGTGCGTCCCCGCGGGGTCACCGGATGAAGTCGCGCACCTGCTGGTAGACGCCGTAGTCGTTGTTCATGGCGTCGTGCGAGATGCACCCGACGCCGACGTTGGTGGCCCCGCTCAGCAGCGCCGAGGAGTCCGGGTCGATGGCCGCGTCGCAGTTCGACCAGTACGTCCCGTAGGTCACGCTGCCCGGCGTCTCGTCACCGGCGTTGAGCGCGGTGAGGAACGAGCTGCCGGTGACCATCTCGGCGCACGAGGTGTACAGCCAGCTGCACAGGGCGGCCACCGACGTACCGTGGTTGACGCCCGCGACAGAGACGAAGTCGTCGACGTAGGACGTGCCGCCGAGGTTCTTGAGGTAGTAGCGGGCGCTGAGGGCGCCCATCGAGTGGACCACCAGGTCGACCTTGCTCGCGCCGGTTCTCGCCAGCACGTTCTTGATCTCGGTGGCCAGTTGGTTGGCCGTGGTGACGTTCGACTGGGACCAGCTGTACGTCCACGCGTCCAGTTCGGCGGACGTGTAGCCGTCGGCCTTGAAGTCGGCGACCCAGTCGTTCCAGCTGCTCGACGAGCTGCTGATGCCGTGCACGAAGACGACGGGGTCGTGGGTCGCCGCCCGGGCGGAGGGGGCGGAGAACGAGAGCGACAGAAGGAGCGAAGAGGCCACGGCCGCGAGGACCGTGGCGATGCGACGCCTGGAGCGCTGCATGATGCCTCCTGAAACGGGTGGGGTCGCCAGGAGTGTCCGGTCGGGTCTACGCGCGCCGCATCGGTGAAATCGCCGGTCTTTACTGTTCAAGTAACCCGCCAGTAACGTCAATTGCGTGGTGACTCCTGTAAACCCCCCACGTCTCGACGGCACTTCGCCACCGCCGCCCCCCGCCCCGGCGCCGCGGCCGCGCCCCGTCACATCCCTCCCCGACGGGGTCCGGGAGCGCGTGCTGCGTCTGGTGTACGGCGATCCGCGCGCCGCCGCCGAACTCGCCGCGCGGCTCACCGACCGCCAGGCGGCCGGCCTCGACCCCCTGCCCACCGACCCCGCCGACCTCGCCCCCGGGCTGCTGCACGGCTACCGCCGGGAGATCCGCGCCCTGCCCGAGGACACCCGGCTGCTGCTCCTCCTGGCCGCCGCCGACCAGTACCCGGTCGCCACCCACGCCTTCCTGCGTGCCGTGGCCGCCGCCCGCCTCGACACCCGCCCGCTGGAGGCCGCCGAGAGCGCCGGCATCGCCTACGCCACGGCGGGCGGGGTCGGCTTCCGCGACGCCTGGACGCGGATCGCCGCCTATGAGACGGCCACCCCCGGCGACCGTCGCGACGCCCACCGGCTGCTCGCCCGCGTCCTGCACGACGACACCGAACTGCCCCGCCGCTCCTGGCACCGGGGCGCCGCCGCGCTGGGCCCCAGCGGACGGCTGGCGGCGGAGCTGACGGCCGCCGCCGACCGGGCCCGCCGGGCCGCCGACCCCGCTCTCGCCGCCGCCCTCACCGAACGCGCCGCCGCGCTCGGCACCGACCCCCGCGCCCAGTCCCGTCTCCTCGCCCGCGCGGCGGCCGACGCCTGGCACGCCGGGGACGCCGACCGCGCCCGCACCCTCGCCGCCCGCACCCACGCCGACGCCCTCACCGGCGTCCTCGCGCTGCGCACCGGCCAGGCGGGGGAGGCGTTCGACGCCCTGATCGCCGGGGCCACCCTGGGCACCGCACCCGTCCCGCTCCTCGCCCGCGCCACCGAGGCCGCCATCTACACCGGTGACCTGCGCCGATGTACGGAAGCCGTGGTCACCGCGCGACGGCTCGGCGTCCGGCCGCCCGGCGTGCTCCCGGCCCTCGCCGCAGCGGCCGACGGACGGTACGAGGACGCCCGCGACCTGCTGGAGGCGACCGCCGGGCGGTGCGGACCGGGCGGCGACCCCAGTCGGCTCCTGCACGCAGGCATCGCCGCCCTCCTGCTCGGCGACCACACCCGCGCCGCCACCGCCACCGTCCGCGCGGCCGCCGCCGCCCGCGCCCGGGGCCTGACCGCGCTCGTCTCCCAGGCGATGGAGTTCCGCGCCTACGCAGACTTCTGGACGGGCCGCCCGCGCGCCGCCGAGGCCGCCGCGCTGGACGCCCTGCGGCAGTCGTACGCCACCGGACAGGACAACGGGGCCTGTCATCTCCAGGCCGCCCTCGCGATGTTCGCCGCCCTCACCGGCGACGCCGACCTGTGCCGTGAGCGAGCCGCCGCGGCCCGCTCCTACGCCCTCGCCCACGGCCTGGGTCTGCCGGCCGCCCTCGCCCAGTGGGCGCTCGCCTTCCTCGACCTCGGCTGCGGACGCTACGGCGCCGCCGCCGCCCGGCTGCGCGCCCTCGCCGCGTCGGGCCCGGGCCACGGCCACCGGGCCGTCCGCCATCTGGCCACCCCGCACTACGTCGAGGCCGCCGCCCGCGTGGGCGACACCCGGATCGCCCGCGCGGCCCACGCCGACTACGACCGCTGGGCCCGCGCCGTCCGCAGCCCCGACGACCTCGCGCTCAGCGCCCGCTGCCGGGCCCTGCTCACCCCCGGCGCGGAAGCCCTCGACCACTACCGCGTGGCCCTCGAACTGCACGCCGAGGGCACCCGCGCCTTCGAACGCGCCCGCACGGAACTGCTCTTCGGCAGCGCCCTGCGCCGGCTGCGGCGCCGCGCGGAGGCCCGGGACCGGCTGCACAGCGCCCGCGAGGCCTTCGACTCCTTCGGCGCGCCGCACTGTGCGGAGGCCGCGCGTGCGGAGTTGCGTGCCCTCGGGGCGCCGGCCGGCCCGGCGCGGGGTGCCGAGCCGCCGACCGTCCGGCTGACCGCCCAGCAGCTCATGGTGGCGCGGATGGCTGCGGAGGGTGCCACGAACCGGGAGATCGCCGGGCGGCTCGCGCTCAGTCCCCGGACCATTGATCACCATCTGCGGGGGGTCTTCACGCGGCTGGGGATTCGGTCCCGGATCGAGTTGGTGCGGTTGCTGTCGGAGGTCGAATGAGTGTGCGGGTGGGTGGGGGCTGGTCGCGCCCACGCGGCGGAGCCGCACGGTGATACAGCCCCGCGCCCCTATCGGGCCGCCGCCAGTGCCCCTTCTCGGAAAGCTGATGCCTCCCATGTCCCGTCCAGACGTGCCGCCAGCCAGCCCGGGGCCGCCGTGCGGAAGTCGGCCGGTGACAGGGTGCCCACGCCCATCGGCAGAGCACCCAGCAGCGGTGCCCCGGCCACGTCCGGCAGGTCCGTGACGTTGCAGCGCATCGCCAGGTCCGGGGCGTCGGGCCAGCCGCCGATCACCACGCCCAGGAGTTCCACGCCCCGAGCGCGCAGTTCACGGGCCGTCAGTTCCGTCGTGTTCAGGGTGCCCAGGCCCGCGGAGGCCACCACCAGGACCGGGGCCCGCAGCGCCTCGGCCACGTCGGCCAGGGTGCCGCCCGCCTCGTCGAAGCGGACGAGCAGCCCGCCCGCCCCCTCGACCAGCACCAGATCGTGCTCCGCGGCCAGCTTCTGCGCTGCCTCCACCACGTCGTACGGCCGCACCGGGGGCCGTCCCGCCCGCCGGGCCGCCGTCGCCGGGGCGAGCGGCTCGGGATAGCGGGCGCACTCGGCCGTCGTGACCGGTCCCGCGAGCCGGGCGACCTCGTCGGCGTCGCCGCGCTCGCCCGGGCGTACACCCGTCTGCGCGGCCTTGAGGACGGCCACCGTGCGGCCCGCCGCGAGCGCGGAGGCGGCGACGGCCGCCGTCGTGACGGTCTTGCCGACCTCCGTGCCCGTCCCCGTGATCACCAGGATCGGCATGTTCATCCCTCCCGCGCGGCGGCGCACACCGCGCGCGCGATCCGTGCCAGGTCCGCGTCGCCGGTGACGTACGGCGGCATCGTGTAGACCAGGTCGCGGAACGGCCGCAGCCAGACACCCTCCCGCACGGCCGCCGCGGTGGCGGCCCTCATGTCCACCGGGTGGTCCAGCTGAACGACCCCGATGGCGCCGAGGACGCGGACGTCCCGCACCCCGGGCAGCCCGGCGGCCTCCGCCAGCCCGTCCCCGAGGCCCGACTCGATCCGCTTGACCTCCGCGAGCCAGTCCTGCCCGAGGAGCAGCCCGATCGAGGCACAGGCGACGGACGCGGCGAGCGGATTGCCCATGAACGTCGGGCCGTGGGCCAGCACCGGCACCTCGCCCCGGGAGATCCCGTCGGCCACCCGGGAGGTGCACAGCGTCGCCGCCAGGGTCAGGTAACCGCCGGTCAGCGCCTTGCCCACGCACATCACGTCCGGGGTCACCGCCGCGTGGTCCGCCGCGAACAGCGCCCCCGTGCGCCCGAACCCGGTCGCGATCTCGTCGAACACCAGCAGCACGTCGTGCGCGTCGCACGCCTCCCGCAGCACCCGCAGATACGCGGGGGAGTGGAAGCGCATGCCGCCCGCGCCCTGCACCACCGGCTCGACGATCACCGCGGCCAGTTCGTCCGCGTGTTCCTCGATCGCGGCGCGCAGCTGATCGGCGTACGCCTCCTCGTACTCCACGGGCGGCGCGTCCACGAAGACCTGGCGGGGCAGCACCCCGGTCCACAGCTCGTGCATCCCGCCCTCGGGGTCGCACACCGACATCGGCTGCCAGGTGTCACCGTGGTAGCCGCCGCGCCAGGTCAGCAGGCGCCGCTTGGCGGGGCGGCCGAGTGAACGCCAGTACTGCAGGCACATCTTCACCGCGACCTCGACCGACACCGAACCGGAGTCGGCGAGGAAGACGTGTTCGAGGCCGTCGGGAGACATGTCGACCAGGAGCTTCGCCAGCCGGACGGCGGGCTCGTGGGTGAGCCCGCCGAACATGACGTGGCTCATCCGGCCGAGCTGCTCGCGCGCCGCCTCGTTGAGCACCGGGTGGTTGTAGCCGTGGATCGCCGACCACCACGACGACATGCCGTCGACCAGCTCGCCCGAGCCGTCCGCGAGGCGCAGCCGCACCCCGCTCGCCGACTCCACGACGAGCGGGTCCACCCGGCCGGGCATCGGACCGTACGGGTGCCAGACGTGCCGCCGGTCCAGGTCCAGCAGCTCGGCGACGGGCAGTGCGGGCAGCTCAGGCATTGGGCGCGAGGTCGGTACCGGCGCCCCGGCGGCGCACGGTGACCAGGTCCGTACGGGGCTCGGCGGCCGGGACGGCGGCAGCGGCCGTACCGCACACCGAGCCGCCCTCGTGCGAGCCGCAGCCGGAACCGCAGCCCGCCTCAGCGGAGGAACCGCAGCCGGCCTCCGCGTGCGAGCCGCAGCCGCCGCCGGCCGCCGCCCGGTGCTCGGGCAGGGTGACCTCGCCCGCGCCCTCCACCTCGAAGCCGGCGTCCGCGATCATCTCCAGGTCGGCCTTGCCGGCCTGGCCCTCGGTGGTGAGGTAGTCGCCGAGGAAGATCGAGTTCGCCAGGTGCAGCGCGAGCGGCTGCTGGGTGCGCAGATGGACCTCGCGGCCGCCCGCGATCCGCACCTCGACGTCCGGGCAGACGAACCGGACCATCGCCAGGATCCGCAGACAGCGCTGCGGGGTGAGGTTCCACTCCTTGGCCAGCGGGGTGCCCTCGACCGGAATGAGGAAGTTGACCGGCACCGAGTCCGGGTCCAGCGCGCGCAGCGAGAAGACCACGTCGACCAGGTCCTCGTCGCTCTCGCCCATGCCGGCGATCAGCCCGGAGCAGGCGGACAGACCCGCCGCGTGCGCCTTGGAGACGGTGTCCACCCGGTCGGCGTACGTGTGGGTGGTGGTGATGTCCCCGTACGTTGCCTCGGAGGTGTTGAGGTTGTGGTTGTAGGCGTCCGCGCCCGCCTCGCGCAGCCGCTCGGCCTGGCCGTCGGAGAGCAGCCCCAGACAGGCGCACACCTCGACGCCCTCGTTCTGGTCCTTGATCGCCTTGATGGTCTCGGAGACCCGGTCCACGTCACGGTCGGTCGGACCGCGCCCGGACGCCACCAGGCAGACCCGCTTGGCCCCGCCCGCGAGCCCGGCCGCGGCGGCCTTGGAGGCCTCGTCGGGCTTGAGCCAGGTGTACTTCAGGATGCCGGTCCGGGAGCCGAGGCGCTGGGAGCAGTACGAGCAGTCCTCGGGGCACAGGCCCGACTTGAGGTTGACCAGGTAGTTGAGTTTCACCCGCCGGCCGAACCAGTGCCGGCGCACCTTCCCGGCCGCGGCCACCACGTCCAGCACGTCGTCGTCGGAAGTGGCGAGGACGGCCAGCGCCTCCTCGCGGGTCGGCAGCTCGCGCCGAAGCCCCTTGTCCACCAGCGTGTTCAGCAGGTCCATGAGAGCCGATCCTGTCCTACGGGACCGCTCCGGGCCAAGGTAGGGATCGCACAACACACCCGGATCGACGTGTGGGTATTGCCACACCGTGGGTAGCGGTCCGTGACGCTAGGGTCTGTCCGCTACCTACAAAAGCCCCGGAGGAGCCATGGCGTTCGGCTGGATCGACGAACAGGCGCGGGCGCGCCGCCGGGCCGGACTGGTCCGGACGTTGCGGCCCCGTCCGGCCGACTCGCCGCTGCTCGATCTCGCGAGCAACGACTACCTGGGCCTGTCCCGGCACCCGGAGGTCACCGAGGGCGCCGCGGCGGCCGCGCGCACCTGGGGCGGCGGATCGACCGGCTCCCGGCTGGTCACCGGTACCACCGAGCTGCACACCGAGCTGGAGCGGGAGCTGGCGGAGTTCTGCGGCTTCGAGGCGGCGCTCGTCTTCTCCTCCGGGTACGCCGCGAACCTCGCCGCGGTGACCGCGCTGGCCCCGCACGGCTCGCTGATCGTCTCCGACGCGGGCAACCACGCCTCGCTGATCGACGGCTGCCGGCTGGCCCGGGGCACCACCCAGGTGGTGGCGCACGCGGACCCCGACGCCGTCCACAAGGCGCTCGGCACCCACGACGGCCCGGCGGTGGCCGTCTCCGACACGGTCTTCTCGGTCGACGGCGACGCGGCCCCGCTGGCCGGACTCGCGGCCGTCTGCCGGGAGCACGGCGCCGGGCTGGTGGTGGACGACGCGCACGGCCTCGGCGTGCTCGGCAACGGCGGGCGGGGCGCCCCGGACGCGGTCGGGCTGGCCGGCGCCGAGGACGTGGTCGTCACGGTGACGCTGTCGAAGTCCCTCGGCAGCCAGGGCGGGGCCGTGCTGGGGCCCGCGCGGGTGATCGACCACCTGGTCAACTCGGCCCGCACCTTCATCTTCGACACGGGCCTCGCCCCCGCGGCGGCGGGCGCCGCCCTCGCGGCGCTCCGGCTGCTGCGCCGGGAGCCCGAGCGGGCGCCGCGCGCGCGTGCGGTGGCTGCGGAACTGCACGGGCGGCTGACGGCCGCGGGCCTGGAAGCGGTGCGTCCGGACGCCGCGGTCGTCTCCGTGCGTGCGCCCTCCCCGGAGGAGGCCGTGCGGTGGGCGGCGGACTGCCGGTCGGCGGGCCTCGCCGTGGGCTGCTTCCGCCCTCCCTCCGTGCCCGACGGCGTCTCACGTCTGAGGCTGACCGCCCGCGCCGACCTCTCCGGGGCCGAGCTGGATCGCGCTGTACGGGTCATCGGGGAGACACGACCATGAGTCGGCGTGACACGGCCGTGGGGCACCCCTGCTGACGGATGACGGTGATCAGTGGAGCGCGGCGGTGAAACCCGTCCAGCTCTCGGGGGAGAAGAGCAGGGCGGGACCCTCCGGATCCTTGGAATCGCGTACGGCGAGCAGCCCGGCGAAGGGCCCGCGGGCCGGCCGGGCCGTCTCCACGCAGTTGTTCGCCCCCGTGCTGTAGCTGCTGCGCAGCCACCGCACCTGGGGGAGAGCGTGGGGGTCGGTGCTGCTGGGTACCGTCCGAGGTACGTTCCGAGGCAGAGCAGTCATGGTGCCTCCCTACGCGCCGTCAGCTGTCGCGGCGATGTATTCCAGTGATTCCCCGGGCGAAAGGGCATGTGCCCGAAGGGCGTTGAAGGCCTCGGTGTAGGCCTCGAGGTCTTCTTTCCGTTCGAGGTAGAGGCTACTCGTCAAGTGGTCGAGAACGACCACATCCAGATCGGGGGCGCTCGAAAAGGAAAGGATAACGAAAGGCCCGGTGACCCCGATATGGGCACCGGCCGCGAACGGCAGTACCTGCAAACGCACTTGGGGAAGTCGCGCCGCCTCCATCAGCCGGACGAGCTGGTGCTTCATCACCTCCGGGCCGCCCACCTCCCGCCGCAGCACCGCCTCGTCCAGCACCGCGCTCAGCCGGAGCGGGGATTGTCTGCGCAGCACGTCCTGGCGGGCCAGCCGTACCTCCACCAGCGTGTCCAGCTGGTCCTCGTCGGCGCCCTCCACCGCCGCCCGGGTCACCGCGCGGGCGTACTCGGCCGTCTGGAGCAGTCCGGGGACCACCGTCGTCTCCAGCGTGCGCATCGCGCCGGCCTGCGACTCCAGGCTGATGAAGTCCCGGTAGGCGGCCGGCAGCACCCCGCGGTAGGCGTGCCACCAGTGGTCACGGCCGCCGCTCTCCTCCGACCCGGCCAACGCCGTCATCAGCTCCCGCAACTGCGGATCGGTCACGCCGTAGACGTCGAGAAGTAACCGCACATCGGCCGGTTTCGTACCGCTGGTGCCGGTCTCGATCCGGCTCACCTTCGACTGGTGCCAGCCGACGAGCCGGGCCGTCTCGCCGCTCGTGAGCCCCGCCCGGGCGCGCAGACTGCGCAGTTCGGCGCCCAGCTTCCGGCGGCGCACCGCGGGACCGTGTTGCATGGGTCCTCCTTACTCCTCATGGGCCGCCCGAAAACGCTCTGCCGTGGCAGAGTTCACCGCATCGGGCGACAGATATATGCATATCTTGGTGGATCGCCACCCGTGACGGGCGTGCTGATGGCAGTCTGGCGAAGTAGCACCAGTCCGGGACCGTAATCGAACCATCCGCAGCGTGTCGGACTCCGGTCCCCTGGGAAAGGGACGAGGTCGCCATGGCAGACCATCTGGAAGCATCCGTCACTCTGCCGAGCGAAGCCGCCTCGGTCTCCACGGCCCGCGGCTTCGTGGCCGGCACGCTCGACGCATGGGGACTGCCGGCGGACACGGAGGCGGCCGACGCCATCCGGCTGATCGTCTCCGAACTCGCCACCAACGCGGTGCAGCACACCTTCGGCCAGTCCCCCACCTTCACGGTGGACCTGGTGCTCGTCCGCGACGAGCGACTGTGCATCGGCGTCACCGACAGCCACCCGCGTTTCCCCAGACGACTGCCGGCCGCCGTCCAGCAGGACAACGGCCGAGGCATGGTGATCATTCGCTGGCTGACCGCCGAACGGGGCGGCAGGCTCAGGGTGCGCCCCACCCGGGAGGGCGGCAAGACGATCACGGTCGAGCTGCCGTGGACCGTCCCGACGGCGGAGCCGGTGGCGGGCGCCGCGGCGGTGGTGCTGCCGGGCGAGCTCCCGGGGCGGTGAAGGCGCGTCAGGGGAGCCGACGCCACCCCGGGAAGCGGTACTCGGACAGGCCCTAGCGGACCCGGCCGTACCAGACGCTCTTGGTCCAGATCTTCTCCAGCTTGACCCAGCTGCCGGTCTTCGGCGAGTGCCAGATCTTGCCGTGCCCGGCGTAGATCCCGACGTGGTACACGTTCGACCCCGAGTGGAAGAACACCAGGTCTCCGGCCTTGCGGCTGGAGGCCGAGATGTGGCGCGTCTTGTTGTACTGCTGCGCAGCCGTGCGCGGCAGGGTCTTGCCCGCCTTCTTGAACGAGTACATCGTGAGACCTGAGCAGTCGAACCTCCTGGGTCCGGCCGCCCCGTACTTGTACGGTGCACCCTTCTTGGACGCCGCGACCTGAAGCGCCTTCGCCGCCGGCGTGGCGGCCGCCGCGTCGGCGGCCACCCCGGGGATCACGATCGAGCCGCCCACGGCGGCGATGGCGAACGCCGAGGCCGTACCGGCCCGGGCCATGAGCGACGGGACACGATTGAGCGCAGTCATGCGCAACCCTTCGTCAACCGCCTGTGAAGGATGACCTGTCGGATTCGGGCTGACAAAGGTGCCCGGCCGCTCACGCGGCTTCACCCCAAGAGCGGCTCGGCGCGGTCATGGCGTGACCGTTCCGGCTACCCGTCGTGCTTGGGTCCTCCACTCCTGCCGATGCACTCCTGTCGACGGGTCAATCCGGGCAGCGGCAGGACTCGGCGTCCGCCCGGACCGCCCCGCCGCTTGTGGCGGGGACTTGTCGTCAGACACGGATCTTGACTCACCGTTGACCGAAATACCCAATGGAAGCGGCTATTTGTGGGGTTACTCACCATTCACCTGTTCGGGTGAACACCCTGATGGGTTATCAGGTGTCAAGACCGCGAAAGGCCTCCCGACCTGCGCCGCTACCCCTTGCGGTGCCTCGTGAAACGGCGCCTTCGGTGCAGTGCGCTCGTCCGCAAGAGGAGCCGCCGCTACGCCGAACAGGGGTAACCCGACTGGTCCGTTTCACGTCCGGCCCGGACGTCGCGGTCACCACGGCGACGCTCGAGGCCGGACGGGCGTGCGTCAACCGTCGGAGAGCGGGGGAAGCGTGACGCGCGCGGTACGGCGCTCCCCGTCCAGGACGCGCAGCGCCCGCGCGAGCGTCGGCGCGTGCAGCTCGCTCTCGCCCCGCTGGTGCATCAGCGTCAGCGCGTCGCGCAGCTCCGCCGCCCGCGCCACCAGCGCCTGGGCGGCCCGCAGGCCCCGGTAGGTGTCCCCGTCGTGCGCGGGATTGATCCGCCCGAGCAGATCCACCACGTCCAGATAACGGTCGATCAGCTCACCCTCGGCGCGGGTGAGCGCCGGCAGGGGCGGCAGGTCGGGAACCATCCCGGCTCACCTCGCCCCGACGGCGTCGCGCCGGCTGGGGACGACCCCGTCCACCAGCCCGTACGCCTGCGCCTGAGGTGCGGTCAGGATCAGGTCCCGCTCGATGTCCTCGGTCACCTGTTCGGGTCGGCGTCCGGTGTGCCGTACGAGCATCTCCTCCAGCAGGTCCCGGGTGCGCGCGAGCTCCCGCGCCTGGATCGCCAGGTCGTCGGCCCGGCCCTCGACGGGCTCGGGCAGCGCGGGCTGCCGGATCACCACCTTGGCGCCCGGCAGCGCGAACCGCTTGCCCGGTGCGCCCGCCGCCAGCAGCACCGCCGCCGAGGAGCCGGCCTGGCCCAGGCAGGTCGTCGACACGTCACAGGTGATGTACCGGACGGTGTCGTAGATCGCGGTCATCGCGCTGAACGAGCCGCCGGGGGAGTTGATGTACAGCGCGATGTCCCGGTCCGGGTCCTTGTGCTCCAGGTACATGAGCTGGGCCATCACGTCGTTCGCCGCGATGTCGTCGATCGGGGTGCCGAGGAGGACGATCCGCTCCTCCAGCAGCTTCGCGTACGGATCCATCGTGCGGTGCCCCTGGCCGCTGCGTTCCGTGAACTCGGGCAGGACGTAACGGGCGGACGGTCGGGTCATCGGGAACCCCTCCTCGGCGTCTGGCGCATCTGTAAGAAATGTACAGGACGTACGTGACGTTAGAATGGGGTCATGGCCTACGAGATTCCGGTGACGCAAGCCAGGGCTGAACTCGCCGATCTGATCAACCGGGTGGTGTACGGCGGCGAGCGCGTCGTCGTGACGCGGCACGGCAAGCCCCTGGTCGCCCTCGTCTCCGCCGCCGACCTGGAGCGACTCGACGAACTGGACCGGCCCGCAGGGGAGCAGGTGATCAGCTCGGTCGCCGCCGTGCACGAGGTGGGTTCCGCCCCCCGCGAACGGCACCGGTTCGGGATCGCCGCGGAGCACCGGGGCGGCGCCGCCGCGGAACACCGGGGCCCGAACCCGTCGTAGGCACGCCGAAGGCCGCGCACCCCGGGGTGCGCGGCCTTCGGCGGGGCGGAGGGGCCGGCCGGTCAGGCGGCGAGTGCGGGCTCCCGCTGCTCGGCGGCCGGTCCGGCCGGGCTCCCGTGTGCCTTCAGCCGGGCACCCAACAGGACCGCGCCGAGACCGAAGGCGGCCCACCACGCCAGGGTGAGGGCGGGGCCGGTCGCCGCCGCCCCGTCGAAGAACGACACCGAGCGCAGCAGGGTGGTGCCCGCGCCCGGCGGCAGCCACTGGCCGATCGTCCCGGCTGGCTCGGGCAGCATCCGCGGGGCCGAGGCCGCCCCGGAGAACGGATTGCCGAGGAACATCACCGGGAACGCCACGGCCCCGATGCCCGCCGGGCCGATCAGGGCCGCGCAGCCGGCCACCGCGGCGGCCACGGCGAGCGTCGACAGCCCGAACACCGACGCCTCCGCCCACCAGTCGCCGCCGAGCACGCCCAGCCAGCTGTCCGCCAGGGCTGCCGCGACCAGTCCGACCAGGGCGGCCGAACCCACCAGTGCGAGCACCGCGCGGACCCCGCGCAGCCCCAGGAGCGTCACCCCCGCGCCCGCGGCGATCCCGGCCAGCGCCAGCGGCAGCACGCTCGCGCTCAGGGCGGCGCCGCGCGGGTCGGTCGACGGGGCCGGTGCGACGTCCACCGTCCGCACCGGGGTGCCCTCGGCGGCGGCCGGCCCTGCCACCGCCTGGGTGAGCAGCTGGGCCACCACCGGGCTCGCGGCGGAGGCGGTCAGCAGTTCGGGACCCCGGGCGGTGACGACCACCGCGCCGTATACGGTCCGGTCCTCGACGGCGTCGCGGGCGGCGGCCTCGTCCCGGTAGTGGTGGATCTCGAACGCGCCCTCGTGCCGGGCGAGTTCCTTCTCCACCTGAGCGGTCGCGGCGGCCGGGCCCGCCACGCCGAGGGGCAGGTCACGGGGTGCCGTGCGGGCGGCGGGCCAGGCGAAGGCCCACAGTGCGACGGCGGCGAGGGTCGGGACGAGCAGGACGACGGCGATCAGACGCCGGGAGGCGGACATGGCTTCCCCTCAGGACTAAAAAGAAGGATCGTTCGTTTTACGTGTGTCCCACCGTGCGCCCCCTCTCGTCGCTTGTCAAGAAGGAATGTTCGTTTTACTTTGGCGGCATGGCACGCGTATCCCAGGCCCACCTCGACGCCCGCCGCCGGCAGATCCTCGACGGCGCCGCCGTCTGCTTCGCCCGCAACGGCTTCCACGCCACCTCCATGCAGGACGTGCTGAAGGAGGTCGACCTGTCGGCCGGGGCGGTCTACCGCTACTTCAGCGGCAAGGAGGAGCTGATCGCCGCGATCGTCTCCGAGGTGCTCGGCCAGGTCCGCGCCTCCTTCGAGGAGGCGACCCGGACCGACCCCCCGCCGTCCCCCGACGTCCTGGTCGGCGAGGTTCTCGGCCGCACCCTGGCCGCCAAGGCGTCCCTGACCGTCGACGGAAAGCCGGCCTTCCCCCGGCTCGTCGTCCAGGTCTGGACGGAGACCCAGCGCAACGACGAGCTCTCCGCCGTACTGAGCGAGGGCTACGGCACGGTCCGCGCGGCCTGGGTGCGGATCGTCGAGGCGTACCAGGCCGCCGGGACGATGCGCGCGGACGTGGACCCCGACCACGTGGCCCGCACCATGATCGCGTCCGTCATGGGCTTCATCACCCAGCAGTCGCTGTTCGGACCGGCACCCGTGGAGGTGCTCGGCGACGGGCTGCGCGCCCTCATGAGTGTGCCGGAGCCGACACCGGGCCCCTGAGCGGATCACAGCTGGGTTAACGTGCTCGAAACGCGCCCCAACTAGCCTGCCCCTCCACGCCACCAGGGCTTTTCCTCGTGGCTGCGGCAACCGGGCCCCGCACGGCCCGGAGCGAGGATGTGAGGTGGGACGTGCAACTGACCCCGCACGAGCAGGAGAGGCTGCTGATCCATGTCGCGGCCGACGTCGCCGAGAAACGCCGGGCCCGCGGACTCAGGCTCAACCACCCCGAGGCCGTCGCCCTCATCACCGCGCACATCCTCGAAGGCGCGCGGGACGGACGTACCGTCGCCGAGCTGATGGCCTCCGGACGCAAGCTGCTCACCCGGGACGACGTCATGGAGGGCATCCCCGAGATGATCCACGACGTCCAGGTGGAGGCCACCTTCCCCGACGGCACCAAGCTCGTCACCGTCCACGACCCGATCGTCTGACGGGGGAGGCCGCCATGATTCCCGGAGAGATCCTCTTCGCCGAGGACCCGATCGTCTGCAACGAGGGCCGTGAGGTCACCCGGCTCACCGTGCTCAACGCCGCCGACCGGCCCGTCCAGGTCGGATCCCACTACCACTTCGCCGAGGCCAACCCCGGGCTGGACTTCGACCGCGCCGCCGCCCGCGGACTGCGGCTGAACGTCGCCGCCGGCACCGCCGTGCGCTTCGAACCCGGCATCCCCGTCGAGGTGGAACTCGTCCCGCTCGCCGGTGCCCGGGTGGTGCCCGGACTGCGCGGGGAGACCGGAGGTGCCCTCGATGCCTGAGATCTCGCGTGCCGCCTACGCCGACCTGTTCGGCCCGACCACCGGCGACCGCATCCGCCTCGCCGACACCGATCTGCTGATCGAGATCGAGGAGGACCGCTCCGGCGGCCCCGGGCTCGCCGGTGACGAGGCGGTCTTCGGCGGCGGCAAGGTCATCCGGGAGTCCATGGGCCAGTCGCGTGCTACGCGCGCAGACGGCACCCCCGACACCGTCATCACCGGCGCCGTCGTCGTCGACCACTGGGGGATCGTCAAGGCCGACGTCGGCATCCGCGACGGACGGATCACCGCCCTCGGCAAGGCGGGCAACCCCGACACGATGGACGGCGTCCACCCCGACCTGGTGCTCGGCCCGGAGACCGAGGTCATCGCGGGCAACGGACGCATCCTCACGGCCGGCGCGGTCGACGCGCACGTCCACTTCATCTGTCCGCAGATCGCCGACGAGGCGCTGTCGGCCGGCGTGACCACCCTGGTGGGCGGCGGCACCGGACCCGCCGAGGGCTCCAAGGCCACCACCGTGACCCCGGGGCCCTGGCACCTCGCCCGCATGTTGGAGGCGATGGAGCAGTACCCGCTCAACATCGGCTTCCTCGGCAAGGGCAACACCGTCTCGCAGGAGGCGATGCTCTCCCAGATCCGGGGCGGCGCGCTGGGCCTGAAGCTGCACGAGGACTGGGGCTCGACCCCGGCCGTCATCGACGCCTCGCTGAGCGTCGCGGAGCGCACCGGCATCCAGGTCGCCATCCACACGGACACCCTGAACGAGGCCGGGTTCGTGGGCGACACGCTCGCCGCGATCGCGGGGCGGGGCATCCACGCCTACCACACCGAGGGCGCGGGCGGCGGACACGCCCCCGACATCATGACGGTGGTCTCCGAGCCGCACGTCCTGCCCAGCTCCACCAACCCGACCCGCCCGTACACGGTGAACACCGCCGAGGAACACCTCGACATGCTCATGGTGTGCCACCACCTCAACCCGGCGGTCCCCGAGGACCTCGCCTTCGCCGAGTCCCGGATCCGGCCGTCCACCATCGGCGCCGAGGACATACTCCACGACCTCGGCGCCATCTCGATCATCTCCTCCGACGCCCAGGCCATGGGCCGGGTCGGCGAGGTGATCCTGCGGACCTGGCAGACGGCGCATGTCATGAAGCGCCGCCGGGGCGCCCTGCCCGGCGACGGCCGCGCCGACAACCATCGCGTACGGCGCTATGTCGCCAAGTACACGATCAACCCGGCGCTCGCGCAGGGGCTGGCCCGGGAGATCGGGTCCGTCGAGCCGGGCAAGCTCGCCGACCTGGTCCTGTGGGAGCCGGCGTTCTTCGGCGTCAAACCGCACCTCGTCCTCAAGGGGGGCCAGATCGCCTACGCCCAGATGGGCGACGCGAACGCGTCCATCCCGACCCCGCAGCCGATCCTGCCGCGCCCGATGTACGGGGCGATCGGCCGCGCCCCCGCCTCGAACTCCTTCAACTTCGTGGCACCGCTCGCGATCGAGGACGGGCTGCCGGAGCGGCTCCAGCTCGGCAAGAGGTTCGTCGCCATCGAGTCGACCCGGGGGGTCACCAAGGCGGACATGCGGGAGAACGACGCCCGGCCGCGCGTCCAGGTCGACCCCGACAGCTTCGCCGTGCACATCGACGGCGAACTGGTCGAGGCGACCCCGGCGGCCGAGCTGCCCATGGCCCAGCGCTACTTCCTCTTCTGATGGGCGGCCTCTGATGGGCAGGGCAGCGCTGCTCGTCCTGGCCGACGGCCGCTTCCCCGCCGGAGGGCACGCGCACTCCGGCGGGGCGGAGGAGGCGGTCAAGGCGGGCCGGATCACCGGCGCGGCGGACCTGGAGGCCTTCTGCCGCGGCCGACTGCACACGACGGGACTCGTCGCCGCCGCCCTCGCCGCCGCCGCGGCGGCCGGGGCGGACCCCGTCGCACTGGACGCGGCGGCGGACGCCCGCACCCCGTCCCCGGCGCTGCGGCTCGCCGCGCGCAGGCTGGGCCGCCAGCTGATGCGGGCCGCCCGCGCCACCTGGCCGGGCCCCGAACTGGACACTCTGGCAGCGGAGTTCCCCAAGGGAGCCCACCAGCCGGTGGTGCTGGGACTGACCGCGCGCGCGGCCGGACTGGGACCCGAGGACGCGGCGTACTGCGCTGCGTACGAGAGCGTGAGCGGTCCGGCGACGGCCGTCGTACGGCTCCTCGGCCTGGACCCGTTCGAGGCGACGGCGGTCCTGGCCCGGCTGGCGCCGGAGCTGGACCGGGTCGTCGACCGGGCGACGGCGGCGGGAGCCGCCGCGACGACCGCAGGCCCCGACATCCTGCCGGCGGCATCCGCGCCCCTGCTGGAGATCGGCGCGCAGGCACACGCGGCCTGGCCGGTGCGCCTGTTCGCCTCCTAGACCCGCCCGCCCCGTCCGGGGCCGCCGCCCCCGGACCCCCGCACAGACAAGGAGCCGCCCATGCATCTCGACCACTCCCACCCCGGCCCCGCCGCCGTGAGCGCCGACGCCCGTCGGCCCGACGGGGCCCGGCGGGCCCTCAGGATCGGGCTCGGCGGGCCCGTCGGATCGGGCAAGACCGCCACGGTCGCCGCGCTCTGCCGGGCGCTGCGCGACGAGCTGTCCCTCGCCGTCGTCACCAACGACATCTACACCCGCGAGGACGCGGAGTTCCTGCTGCGGGAGGCCGTGCTGCCGCCCGAGCGGATCGCGGCCGTGGAGACGGGTGCCTGCCCGCACACCGCGATCCGTGACGACATCTCCGCCAACCTCGAGGCCGTGGAGGACCTGGAGGACGCCGTCGGCCCGCTGGACCTCGTGCTCGTCGAGTCCGGAGGGGACAACCTCACCGCCACCTTCTCCAAGGGACTCGTCGACGCGCAGATCTTCGTCATCGACGTCGCGGGCGGCGACGACATCCCGAGGAAGGGCGGCCCCGGCGTCACCACCGCCGACCTGCTGGTCGTCAACAAGACCGACCTCGCCCCGTATGTCGGCTCCGACCTCGCCCGGATGGCCGCCGACGCCAAGGCGCAGCGCGCCGAACTGCCCGTGGTGTTCCAGTCGCTCCGCGCCGGGAGCGGGGTGGCGGACGTCGCCGCCTGGGTACGGGCACAGCTCGGCGCCTGGACGGCGTGAGGTGGGCGGAGTACGCGCCCTCGCCCGGATCGCGGCGACGGCCGACGGACGCGGCGGAACCGCCCTGCCCGTCCTGGAGAGCGACGGTCCGCTCGCCCTGCGCCGGACCCGGGGCGCCGCCGACGAGGCCCGGGTCCTGCTCGTGGGCGCGATGAGCGGCCCCCTCGGCGGGGACCGCTTCACGGTCGAGGCCGAGGTCGCGAGCGGGGCCCGGCTGAGCGTGGGCTCGGCCGCGGCCACCATCGCCCTGCCCGGCCAGATCAAGGACGCCGCCCACTACGACGTGGGGCTCGACGTCGCCGAAGGGGGCGAACTGCACTGGCTGCCGGAGCCGTTGATCTCCGCGCGCGGCAGCGACCTGTACGTCACCACCCGTGCCGACCTCGCGCCCGGCGCCCGACTCGTCCTGCGCGAGGAGCAGGTCCTCGGCCGGGCGGGGGAGGAGCCCGGGCGGCTCACCAGCCGGCTCGTCGTCCGGGTCGGCGGCCGGGCCGTCCTCGACCAGGAACTCGCCTGCGGACCCGGCGCCCCGGGCGGCTGGGACGGCCCCGCCGTCCTCGCCGGACATCGCGCCGTCGGTCAACTGATCGTCGTGAGGCCGGAGTTCGCCACGTATCCTGTCGGCCCACAGAACCTCGGCGAGCACGCCGCCCTGGTGCCGCTCGCCGGGCCCGCCGCGCTGGTGAGCGCCGTCGCACCGGACGGCCTGCGGCTGCGGCGGGCGCTGGACGAGGCCCTGGCCCTGCTCCAGCTCCGCTGAGCGGGGCTTTCCTCTCCGGTTATCGGATTGGCAAAGAAGGTCAATCACACCTTTTCCCCGGCACCTCACAGCCGCAAGGATCCCCATACCGCCGTATCGCTGTACCGCCATAACAAGGTAGGGGAGAAGCCCACTTGAGGGACATACGACCGAACAGCAGGACCGCAGCGCTCGGTTCGGCCGGCGCGCTCGTCGCCGCCACGCTGATGGCCACCGCGGTCGCGGCGCCGACCGCGAGCGCGGCCGGCGCCCGTTCGGGACAGGACAGGGAACAGCGGGGTGCGGCGATCGCCGCGGAGCGCGCCGCCGAGGCCGGCATCGACTGGCAGGACTGCCCGGCCGACTGGGGCCTGGAGAAGCCGATCCAGTGCGGCTGGGTCAGCGTGCCGCTCGACTACGCGCGTCCCCACGGCAAGCAGATCAAGATCGCCGTCGACCGCATCGGCAACACCGGCACCCCCCAGGAGCGCCAGGGCGCCCTGGTCTACAACCCGGGCGGCCCCGGCGGCTCCGGCATGCGCTTCCCGCGCCGCGTCGTCACCAAGAACGCGATCTGGGCGAACGCGGCCAAGGCCTACGACTTCGTCGGCTTCGACCCGCGCGGCGTCGGCCACTCCGCGCCCATCTCCTGCGTCGACCCGCAGGAGTTCGTCAAGGCGCCCAAGGCCGACCCGGTCCCGGACAACGAGGCCGACAAGCTCGCCCAGATCAAGCTCGCCAAGGAGTACGCCGACGGCTGCTACGAGCGCAGCGGCGAGATGCTGCCGTACATGACCACGCCGAACACCGTGCGCGACCTGGACGTCATCCGCGCCGCCCTAGGCGAGAAGAAGCTCAACTACCTGGGCGTCTCCTACGGCACCTACATCGGCGCCGTCTACGGCACCCTCTTCCCGGGCCACGTCCGCCGCATGGTGGTCGACAGCGTGGTCAACCCCTCCCGCGAGAAGATCTGGTACGAGGCCAACCTCGACCAGGACGTCGCCTTCGAGGGCCGCTGGAAGGACTGGCAGGACTGGGTCGCCGCCAACGACGCGACCTTCCACCTCGGCACCACCCGCGCCGCCGTCCAGGCCAAGTGGCTGGAGCTGCGCGCCACCGCCAAGAAGCACCCCATCGGCGGACTGGTCGGCCCGGCCGAGCTGATCTCCTTCTTCCAGGGCGCCCCGTACTACGACTCCTCGTGGGTCCCGGTGGCGACGGCCTTCAGCAAGTACTTCGCCGGGGACACCCAGGCCCTCGTCGACGCCGCCGCCCCGGACCTGACCGACACGGCCGGCAACATCACCTCGGAGAACGGCAACGCGGTCTACACCGCCGTCGAGTGCGCCGACGCCAAGTGGCCCACCAGCTGGCGCAAGTGGAACGCCGACAACACCCGGCTCAACAAGGACTACCCGTTCCTGACCTGGTCCAACGCCTGGATGAACCTGCCGTGCGCCTACTGGTCGACCAAGCAGCAGAAGCCGGTCGAGGTCCAGACCAACAAGGGTCTGCCGGGCGTCCTGATCGTGCAGTCCGAGCGGGACGCGGCCACCCCGTACGACGGTGCCGTCTCCCTGCACAAGCGGTTCGAGGGCTCCCGTCTGATCACCGAGAAGAACGCCGGCTCCCACGGTGTGACGGGCCTCGTCAACCCCTGCATCAACTCCCGGGTGGACAGCTACCTGCTCACCGGGAAGCTGGACGCCGAGGACGTGACCTGCACCCCGCACGCCACGCCGAAGCCGTAGCCACCCGCTGACAGTGAGGGGCGGCCGGAACACCTCCGGCCGCCCCTTCACGTCTTGGGCCCCGCGTCAGCTCAGCGGTATCCGGGGGAACTTGCGCTGCTTCTCCGTCGCCGCGGCCTCCTGCGCCTTCACCACCGCCGCGTACTCGTCGACGTACTCCTGCTGCGACAGCTTCAGGATCGCGTACATGATCTCGTCGGTGATCGCCCGCAGGATCGCCTTCTCGTTCTCCATGCCGGCATAGCGGGAGAAGTCCAGCGGCTTGCCGAAGCGGATCACCACCGGGTGGAGATTGGGGACGATCTTGCCGGGCGGCTGCGCCTCGAAGGTGCCGATCATCGCGCACGGGATCACCGGCACCCCGGCCCTCAGCGCCATCACCGCGACCCCGACCTTGCCCTTGTACAGACGTCCGTCGTGCGAACGGGTGCCCTCCGGGTAGATGCCCAGCAACTCGTCCTTGCCGAGCACCCCGAGGCCCTCGCGGATCGCCGCCTGCCCGGCCTCCTTGCCCGAACGGTCCACCGGGATCTGGCCCGCGCTGCGGAAGAAGTAGGCCGTGAGTCTGCCCTTGATGCCCGGCCCGGTGAAGTACTCCGCCTTCGCGAGGAAGGTGATGCGCCGCTTGAGGACCGCCGGCATCAGGAAGTGGTCGGAGAAGGACAGGTGGTTGCCGGCGACGATCGCCGCCCCCGACTCCGGCACGTGCTCCAGGCCCTCGATGCGCGGGCGGAAGGCCAGCTTCAACAACGGGCCCAGCAAGACGTACTTGAGCACGTAGTAGAACAAGGGGTAGCTCCTCACTCCGGTGGATCCGCGACGATCGGCCGCGGCACCAGGTTCCTGCCGCCGGTGGCCGCTCAGCAAGTCCGCGGCGCGGGTTGTCGCGGGCCCCTCACAGCCGTACGACGACCAGGGCCGTGTCGTCGGTCGCGCCGCCCGGCGGGAGCAGTTCGAGCAGGACGGAGTCGGCGAGGGCCTCCGGGTCCGCGTCCCGGTGCCGGGCCAGGGCCTCGGCGAGCCGCCGCAGACCGGTGTCGATGTCCTCCTGCCGCCGCTCCACCAGCCCGTCCGTGTACAGCACGAGGGTGGCCCCGTGGTCGTAGGCGGCGCACTCCTGGGGCCGCGGCATCGGCGTCGGGCGGGCGTCCAGCGGCGGGTCGGTGGCCCGGTCGAGGAACTCCACCCGGCCGCCGGGGTGGACCAGCGCCGGCGGGGGATGGCCGGCGCTGCTGTAGGTGATGGTGTGCCGGTCGAAGTCGATGAACGTGGTGACCGCGGTCGCCGACTCGGCGCCGTCCACGACGTGCGCGTACCGGCCCAGCACATTGAGCGCCTCGGCGGGACCCTCCGCGACCCGGGAGGCGGCGCTGAGCGCGCTGCGCAGCTGGCCCATCACCCCCGCGGCCTCCAGACCGTGCCCCACGACGTCCCCGACCGACACGCCGATCCGGTTGCCGCCGACCAGGTCGACCAGGTCGTACCAGTCCCCGCACACGTTCAGCGAGCCGACCGCCGGGCGGTAGCGCACCGCCGCGTGATGGTGGCCGACCTGACGACGGGCGGGCAGCATCGCCTCCTGCAGCGCGAGGGCCACCTCGCGTTCCCGGGCGTGCGACTGCCGCAGCCGCTCGTTGACCTCCTGCAGCTCGCGGGCGCGGGTGTACAGCTCGGCCTCCAGGACCCTTGTCCGGCTCCCGGGACCTCCCGCGCTCCGTGATCCACGGGCCCGGATCAGCTCGGTCACCTCCTCCACACGGTGCACCAGGAGCACCACGGAACCGTCGGGGCCGAGCACGGGCGCGTTGACCGGGCTCCAGTACCGCTCGTCCCACTCCCCGGGCCGCTCGGGGTCCTGCACGTCGTAGCGCTGGAGGGCCATCGCGTCGCGCTCGCCGGTGGCCAGCACCCGGCGCAGCGAGGCCTCCAGGTTGCGGACCCCGCTCGCGCCCGGGTCGTTGGGGTTGTCCGGGAACACCTCGAAGAGATGGCGGCCGACCATCTGCTCGCGTCGTCGGCCCGCCACGCGCAGGAACTCCTCGTTGACGTCCGCGTACACCAGGTCGGGCGTCAGCAGCGCCACCATGCCGGGCAGGCACTGGAACACCGCCGCGTAGTCGATCGCCGTGTCGTTCATGCCCGCGCCCCATCCGCCGGTGTCACGGTATGCCGGTACGCCGGTCCGCACCATGTCGGCATTCACCCGGTTGGGGTAATTTTCGCACGAGGTGTGACGTACGGGGTCCGTGCGTCACACGCCCGGGTCGGTGAGCGACTGCTCGGCCCAGATGATCTTCCCCTCGCCGAGGAAACGGGTGCCCCAGCGCTCGGTGACCTGGGAGACCAGCAGCAGCCCGCGGCCGCCCTCGTCCGTGGTGCGCGGATGGCGCAGATGCGGGGCGGTGGCGCCGCCGTCGAAGACCTCGCAGACCAGCGAGCGCTCCCGGATCAGCCGCAGCCGGATCGGGCCGACGGCGTACCGGATGGCGTTGGTGACCAGCTCGCTCACGACCAGCTCGGTGGTGAACGACAGCTCGGGCAGCCCCCACTCCGCCAGCCGCCGGCTCGCGGTCCTGCGTGCCTCGGCGACCGCGGCCGGGTCGGCGGGCAGCTCCCAGTCGGCGACCCGGTCGGGGGACAGTCTGCGGGTACGGGCCATCAGCAGGGCCACGTCGTCGTACGGACGCGCCGGGACGAGCGCCTCGATCACGGCCCGGCACGTCAGGTCCAGGCCGGGCGACCGCCGCTCCAGGGCCCGCCGCAGCCGGGTGCGGCCGGTGTCCAGCGCCCACTCCGAGCCCTGGGCCAGCAGGCCGTCGGTGTGCAGCGCGAGGGTGCTGCCCTCGGGCAGGGTCAGCTGCGCCGACTCGAACGGCGGTCCGCCCAGGCCCAGCGCGGACCCCTGCGGCAGGTCCACGAAGGTGACCTCCCCGTCGGGCAGCACGACCGCCGGGGCGGGATGCCCGGCGGCGGCCATCGTGCACCGGCCGTCCACGGGGTCGTACACGACGTACACGCACCCCGCCCCCTGCGCCTGGGTGCCCGCGTCCAGCCCCTCCTCGCGGGCCATGCGCGCCACCAGGTCGTCCAGATGGGCGAGGACCTCCTCCGGCGGCAGATCCAGGGCCGCGAGGGTGCGTACGGCGGTGCGTACGCGTCCCATGGCGGCGGCGGCGTCGATGCCGTGCCCGGGCACCTCGCCCACCACCAGCGCCACCCGCGCCGCGCACAGCGGGATCAGGTCGTACCAGTCGCCGCCGAGGCCGGTCAGCTCGTCGGCGGGCCGGTAGCAGGCGGCCACCTCGACCGCGTCCTGCTCGGGCAGCCGGTGGGGGAGCAGATTGCGCTGGAGCACCAGGGCCGCGTCGCGTTCCCGTGTGTACCGGCGGGCGTTGTCCACGCACACCGCGGCCCGCGAGACCAGGTCCTCCGCCAGCGCCAGGTCATCGGCGTCGAAGGGCTCCCGCGGCCCGCGCCGCAGGAACATGGTCACCCCGAGCGTGGCGCCCCGGGCCCGCACCGGGACGATCAGCACGCTCACCGGCTCACCCGGGACGGGCACGACGGGCAGGTTCCGCAGCCACGGCTCCGCCGCCACGTCGAGCCGCTCCCCCCGCCAGGGCCGCCCGGTGAGGAGACAGCGCACGGGGGGCGAGTCGGCGGGGTGGCCGACGGCGCCGACGGGGGCCGAGGGGAGGGCGCCCGGTGGCGGGGCGGCCTCGGGCGAGGGCGCTGTCCCGGGCGGCGGGGCCGTGTCGAGAGGGGAGACCGGTTCGGTGACGCGAACGCCCGCGCGGTGCAGCGGCACCGGGCCGGTGGGGTCCAAGAGGGGTTCCGCGCCGTGCAGGACCGGGGCCGGCAGGTCCACGGCGACCGCGTCGGCGAAGCCCGGGACGGCCGCGTCGGCCAGTTCCTGGGCGGTGCGGGCGATGTCCAGGCTGCTGCCGATCGAGCGGCCCGCACGGTCCAGCAGCGCGAGCCGCTGCCGGGCGCGGTGGCGGTCGGTGATGTCGACGACCGTGTAGTAGACGCCCACCGGATTGCCGTGGTCGTCCTCCAACCGGGTGAACGACAGCACCTGCGCCGTCTCCCGGTGCGGCGCGGTCCGCAGATGCCCGACGTGCTCGAAGCCGACGACGGTCGCGCCGTCGGCCAGCACCCGCCGCATCTGCGCCTCCGCCGCCTCGGCGTCCAGCCCCGGCTGGACGTCCCCGAGCCGCAGCCCCAGCCGCTCCTCGGGCCGGCCGCCGCCGAACCGGGCGAGCGCGTCGTTGGACCACACGAACCGCAGATCGGTGTCCACGATGGCGATGCCGATCGGCGAGTCGGACACCATCTGCTCCAGGACCGAGCGGCTCATCGTCCAGCCGGGGGCGTCCCCCATCTCGCTCAGCAGGACGAGCCTGCGGTCGGCGCCGCCCGGCTCGTCCGCACAGGTGATCCGGGCCATCACCGGCACCGGCCGGCCGTCCCCGCGCCGGGCGGACAGCAGCCCGCTCCAGCCGCCGTCCCGCCGGCACCGGTCGAGAATCTCCGCCACCCGGCCGGCGTCCCCGGGTGTCAGCAGCCCGGCCAGGTCCCGGCCCACCGCGTCCGCCGCCGTGTAGCCCAGCAGGCGTGCGGCCTCCCTGGTCCAACTCGTCACCACGCCCCGGCCGTCGAGCAGCAGGGGCGCGGCGTCCGCCACGTCGAACCGCCGGCGGGCAACGCCGTCCTCGTCGTGTGTGCCCACGGTCGACCTCTCTGTCGCTGAGAGTGGTCTACCACCTCCTGACCCAATCTTCACCCTGCCCGCACGACAGCGACCGGGCCACCCGGGAGCCGGCGGCTCAGGCCCCCCGCGTCAGCACCCGCTCCAACGCCGCCAGCGCCGACCCCAGTTCCTCGGCCGTGATCGTCAGCGGCGGCGCCAGCCGGACGGTGGAGCCATGGGTGTCCTTGACCAGCACCCCCTCCCGCATCAGCCGCTCGCTGACCTCACGGCCGCTGCCGAGGGCCGGGTCGATGTCGACGCCCGCCCACAGACCCCGGGACCGGAAACCGACGACGCCCTTGCCGACCAGAGCGGTCAGACCGTCCCGCAGCACGGCCCCCAGCTCCGTCGCCCGCCGCTGGAACTCACCCGTCTCCAGCAGGTCCACCACCGCCGTGCCGACCGCCGCCGCCAGCGGATTGCCGCCGAACGTCGAGCCGTGCTCGCCCGGCCGCAGCACCGACAGCACCTCGCGCCGCCCCACCACCGCCGACACCGGTACGATCCCCCCGCCGAGCGCCTTGCCGAGCAGCACGACGTCGGGGACGACCCCCTCGTGCTCCACCGCGAGGGTCCGGCCGGTGCGGCCCAACCCGGACTGGATCTCGTCCGCGACGAACAGGCAGTTCGCCCGCCGGGTCAGCTCCCGCACCCCGGCCAGATAGCCGTCGTCGGGGACGACCACGCCCGCCTCGCCCTGGATCGGCTCGATCAGCACCGCGGCCGTCGTCTCGTCGACCGCCGCCTGCAGCGCCGCCAGGTCGTTGTACGGCACGATCCGGAAGCCCGGGGCGAACGGGCCGAAGCCCGTCCGTGCCGTCTCGTCGGTCGAGAAGCTCACGATCGTCGTCGTACGGCCGTGGAAGTTCTCCGCCGCCACCACGATCGTCGCCCGGTCGGCGGGAACGCCCTTCACCTCGTAGGCCCACTTGCGGGCCACCTTGATGCCGCTCTCCACCGCCTCCGCGCCGGTGTTCATCGGCAGCACCATGTCCAGGCCGGTCAACTGAGCCAGCCGCTCGGCGAATCCGGCGAGCCGGTCGTTGTGGAAGGCGCGGGAGGTGAGGGTGAGCCGGTCGAGCTGGCGGTGCGCCGCCTCGATCAACCGCGGGTGCCGGTGACCGAAGTTGAGGGCCGAGTACCCGGCCAGCATGTCGAGGTAGCGGCGGCCCTCGACGTCCTCCACCCAGGTGCCCTCCGCACGCGCGACGACCACGGGCAGCGGATGGTAGTTGTGCGCGAGGACCGGTTCCTCGGCGCGGATCAGCTCGGCGGAGGACCGCGCGGGGGCGGTCTCGGACACGACGGCGGCAGCCGCCTCGGGCGAGCGCGCGGGAACGACGGGTGCGGTCATGAGCGGATCTCCTGAGTGCAGCACTTGATGCCACCGCCGGCCTTCTGGAACTCCGACAGGTCGACGGGGACGGGGACGTAGCCGCGCTCGGTCAGCCGGGCGGCGAGGGCCTCGGCCCGGGGCGCGATGAACACATGGCGGCCGTCGGAGACCGAGTTCAGACCGAACGCCATCGCGTCGTCACGCGTCGCGAGCACCGCGTCCGGGTAGAGCCGGGCCAGCACCTCACGGCTGCCCGGCGAGAACGCCTCGGGGTAGTAGGAGATGTTGTCGTCGTCCAGCACGAACAGTGCCGTGTCCAGGTGGTAGAAGTGCGGGTCCACCAGCGTCAGGCTGATCACCGGGTGACCGAAGAACTCCTGCACCTCGCGGTGCGCCTCACGCGTCGTGCGGAACCCGGTGCCGGCCAGCACGTACCGGCCGGTCCACACCAGGTCGCCCTCGCCCTCGCAGACGTGCTCGGGGCGGTGCACCTCGTAGCCGGCGGTCTTGAACCAGCTGTCGTAGAGGGCGGACTCGGGACGCCGCTCCGGCGCGTGGAACAGCGAGCCGAAGACCCGGCCGGCCACGACGACCGCGGAGTTCGCGGCGAACACCATGTCCGGCAGTCCGGGCGCCGGATCCACGGTGTCGACGGTGTGCCCGTGGGAGCGGTAGGCGCGGATCAGCGTCTGCCACTGCTCCTGGGCGAGGTCCACGTCCACGGGTGTGTCGGGACGCATCCAGGGATTGATCGCGTACCGCACGGCGAAGTGTCTGGGTTCACAGACGAGAAAGCGCCGGGCGCTCGGCCTGCGGCCGGTCGTCACACTGTCGGGCATGTCCCCAAGGTAAGAACCGACAGCGGAGCGCTACAAGGAACGAACGCTGCGTGTTCACGCAGGAATGCTGCGTGTTCAGGCCGGTCCGCGCACGTTCCCTGCGTCGTCCGGGGCCACCTGGGTGGCTCCCGCCTCCGGACTGTCCGGCAGCAGGTGCGACAGCACCATCACGCTGATCGTCTTGCGGATGAACGGCTCCACCCGGATCCGCTCCAGCACCTCCTCGAAGTGCTCCACGTCCCGCGCCCGCACGTGCAGCAGGGCGTCCGCCCCGCCCGTCACCGTCATCGCCGCCGTGATCTCCGGATGGTTGCGCACCACCTCCGCGAGCCGCCGCGGTGGGGCCGCGCCCTCGCAGTACACCTCCACGTACGCCTCCGTGCGCCAGCCGAGCGCCGCCGGCTTCACCGTGGCCGTGAACCCTGTGATCACCCCGGTGTCCCGCAACCGGTCCACCCGGCGTTTCACGGCCGTAGCCGACAGGCCGACCGCCGAGCCGATCTCCGCGAAACTCGTCCGGGCGTTCGCCATCAGAGCGGTGACGATCTTCCGGTCGAGATCGTCGAAAGGGGCAGTGCCGCTGTTCATGCGGGCACTGTATCCAGCGGAAACGTCCACACCCCGGCACATGTCCAGCCGTGCCGATCGCCCCTACACTCCACGTTCATGCTGCGCGCCCTCGCCGTCGACGACGAACGCCCCTCGCTCGAGGAACTGCTGTACCTGCTCAACGCCGATCCCCGCATCGGCAGCGTGGAGGGCGCCGGCGACGCGACCGAGGCGCTCCGCCGCATCAACCGTGCCCTGGAGTCCGGACCGCACGGCCCCGAGGCCATCGACGTCGTCTTCCTCGACATCCAGATGCCCGGCCTCGACGGCCTCGACCTGGCCCGGCTCCTGACCGGCTTCGCCCGCCCGCCGCTGGTCGTGTTCGTCACCGCCCACGAGGACTTCGCCGTCCAGGCCTTCGACCTCAAGGCCGTCGACTACGTCCTCAAGCCCGTCCGCAAGGAACGCCTCGCCGAGGCCGTACGCCGGGCCGCGGAACTGCGCGGCACCGCGCCCCGCATCCCCGTCCACGAGCCCGACCCCGACCACATACCCGTCGAGCTCGGCGGGGTGACCCGGTTCGTCGCCGTGGACGACATCACCCATGCCGAGGCCCACGGCGACTACGCCCGGCTGCACACCGACCGCGGCAACCACCTCGTCCGCATCCCCCTGTCCACCCTGGAGGAACGCTGGCGCGCCCGCGGATTCGTCCGCATCCACCGCCGCCACCTCGTCGCCCTGCGCCACATAGGCGAACTCCGCCTGGACGCCGGCTCGGTCAGCGTCCTGGTCGGCAGCGAGGAACTCCAGGTCAGCCGCCGCCACGCCCGCGAACTGCGGGACCTGCTGATGAGGAGGCCGTGACCATGCCGCAGGACCCCGCCGAGCGGCGCGTCGTCGTCAGCGGCCCGCCCCGCCGCACCGGCCGCGCCTCGGGCTACTACCGCCCCCGTACCGAGATCGACGAGCAGACCACCCTCGGCCACACCTACGTCCGCTCCCTCATGCGCTCCCAACTGCGCGCCGCCCTCGTGGTGTTCGCCGTCCTCGCCCTCCTCGTCGGCCCGCTGCCGCTGCTCTTCGCGGCGATGCCCGACGCCCACCGCCTCGCCTGGGCGGTCCTCGGCTTCTGCCTCTACCTCCCGCTCGTGCTGCTGGCCCGCTGGTACGTCCGCCGCGCCGAACGCAACGAACGGGACTTCGTCCGGCTGGTCGAAGACCGGTAGGGGCCGCACCGATGAACTCGGCGTACGCCGTGCCCGCCGTCGCCCTGGTGGTGGTCGCGACCGTCCTGGTCGGCGCCTTCGGACTCAGGATCTCCCGCACCACCTCGGACTTCTACGTCGCCTCGCGCACCGTCGGCCCCCGCCTCAACGCGGCCGCCATCAGCGGCGAGTACCTCTCCGCCGCCTCCTTCCTCGGCATCGCGGGCCTGGTCCTGGTCCAGGGCCCCGACATGCTCTGGTACCCCGTCGGCTACACCGCCGGCTACCTCGTCCTGCTGCTGTTCGTCGCCGCCCCGCTGCGCCGCTCCGGCGCCTACACGCTGCCCGACTTCGCCGAGGCCCGGCTCGCCTCCCCCACCGTCCGCCGGGTCGCGGGCACGCTCGTCGTCGGCGTCGGCTGGCTGTACCTGCTGCCGCAGCTCCAGGGGGCCGGCCTGACACTGACGGTCCTCACCGGTGCGCCGGACTCCCTCGGCGGACTGATCGTCGCGGTCGTCGTCGCCGCGACCGTCGCCGCGGGCGGGATGCGCAGCATCACCTTCGTGCAGGCCTTCCAGTACTGGCTCAAGCTCACCGCCCTGCTCGTCCCCGCCCTCTTCCTGGTGCTCGCCTGGCAGGGCGACGGCACGGCCCGGCACGCCTTCGCGGAACCCGCCGCCTTCCGGGAGCAGCGCACCGTCCGCGTCGACGACACCCTCGACCTGCGGCTCGACCGTCCGCTGACCGTGACGGCCGACGGCACGGTCGACGGCCGCCGGCACGAGAACACCGCGCTGCGCCTGGCCGCCGGCACCCACCGCATCGAACGGGGCACCCGCCTCACCTTCGCCGAGGGCAGCCCCGTCCCCACCGCCGAGCGCGGCAGCACCGGCGGCATGTCCACCTCCCTCGCCGCGGGCCGCCAGGAACGTCCGCTGTACGCCACGTACGGCCTGATCCTCGCCACCTTCCTCGGCACGATGGGCCTGCCGCACGTCGTCGTCCGCTTCTACACCAGCCCGCACGGGGTCGCCGCCCGCCGCACCACGGTCGCCGTCCTCGCCCTGATCGGCGTCTTCTACCTGCTTCCGCCCCTGTACGGCGCCCTCGCCCGCCTGTACACCCCCGAGCTGGCCCTCACCGGCGACGCCGACGCGGCCGTCCTACTGCTGCCGGACCGGATGATCGGCGGCGTCGGCGGCGACCTGCTCGGCGCGCTGGTCGCCGGGGGCGCCTTCGCCGCGTTCCTCTCCACGGCGTCCGGGCTCACCATGGCGGTCGCGGGCGTCCTCACCCAGGACGTGCTGCCGACCCGCGGGGTACGGCACTTCCGGCTCGGCACCGCGCTCGCCATGGCCGTACCGCTCGCCGCGAGCCTGCTGGTGGGCGGGCTGCCGGTGGCCGACGCGGTGGGTCTCGCGTTCGCGGTGTCGGCGTCCTCCTTCTGCCCCCTGCTCGTCCTCGGCATCTGGTGGCGCCGGCTGACCCCGCCCGGGGCGGTCGCCGGGATGGTCGTCGGCGGCGGATCGGCGTTCCTCGCGGTCGCCGTCACCATGGCCGGCCTGCCGGCCACCGGCGGGCTGCACGCGCTCCTCGCCTGGCCGGCGCTGTGGTCGGTGCCGCTGGGCTTCCTCACGATGATCCTGGTCTCCCTGACCACCCCGACCCGCGTCCCCCCTGGCACGGCAGCGATCCTGGCCCGCTTCCACCTCCCGGAGGAACTCGGCTCGGAGGAACGCGGGAGAGCGGAACCGGGGAGCGGGGAGGAGCGGTGGGTCCCGGCGGAGCGGCTCGAAGCCGATGCCGATACCGCCCAGCCCCTCGCCCCCGCGTCGGCGGAGCGCCGGGTGCCGCAGGATCCGGGCACCGGAGACGAGCAGGGAACGTCGGAGGAGCACCGGATGCCCGAACAACGCAGGCTCCCGCAGGAGCACAAGGCGCCCACGGGGCGGACGGCCCCCGTCGTTGAGCGCAGGCCCCCCATACAGGGGCGGACGGCGCCCACGGGGCGGACTGCGTGGGACGAGCGGACGACGCCCGGGGAGCGGACGGCCCCCGAGGTGGAGCGCAGGACCTCTATGCCGGGACGGACGGCGCCCACGGGGCGGACTGCGCGCGACGAGCGGACGGCCCCCGGGGAGCGGACTGCGCGCGACGCGCGGACCGCGCCTGCGGAGCGCATGGCCGCAGCGCAGCGCACGGCCCCCGACGAGCCCACGGCCTTCGCGGAGCGCACGGCCCCCGCCGAGCGGGCCGCCCCCGACGAGCGGACCGCCTTCGCGGAGCGCACGGCCGCCGCGCAGCAGACGGCCCTCGACGAGCGCACGGCCTTCGCGGAGCGCACGGCCGCCGACGAGCGCACGGCCTTCGCGGAGCGCACGGCCCCCGCCGAGGGGACCGCGCCCGACGAGCGCACCGCCCCCCACGAGCGCACGGCCCCCGCCGAGCGGACCGCCCCCGCGGAGTCCGTCGTGCCCGAGGGCACCGCGTGAGTGGGTTTCTGGCCGGGGTGTTCATCGCCATCCTCCCCTTCCTCGCGCTCGGCTTCTGGCTGGGGCGTCGTACCGCGCGTCCCGACCGTCAGGCCGGCCTCGGCACGCCCGTCGAGCACGCCACCTTCCAGACCCTGCACACCGCCTCGCTCGCCGCACCCCCGCTCCGGGCGGGGCTGACCGAGGAGACGGCCCGCAAGTCCGCCCGCAGACTGCGCACCCTGCTCGGCACGGACGCCCTCTGCCTCACCGACCGCGAGCGGGTCCTCGCCTGGGACGGCGTGGGCGCCCACCACCGCACCGAGATCATGGAACGCCTCGCCGCCCCCCTGGACAGCGGCCGCGGCGAGGCCTTCCGGCTCACCTGCGACCACGCCGACTGCCCGGTCCGCTGGGCCGTGGTCGCCCCCCTCACCGTCGACGACCGTGTGCACGGCGCCCTCGTCACCTGCGCGCCCCGCGAGTCGGCGGTCCTGGTCCGCGCCGCGGGCGAGGTGGCCCGCTGGGTCAGTGTCCAGCTGGAACTCGCCGATCTCGACCAGTCCCGTACGAAGCTCATCGAGGCGGAGATCAAGGCCCTGCGCGCGCAGATCTCCCCGCACTTCGTCTTCAACTCGCTCGCCGTGATCGCGTCCTTCGTCCGCACCGACCCCGAACGCGCCCGCGAGCTGCTCCTGGAGTTCGCCGACTTCACCCGCTACTCGTTCCGCCGGCACGGCGACTTCACCACCCTCGCCGACGAGCTCCACGCCATCGACCACTACCTCGCCCTGGTCCGCGCGCGCTTCGGCGACCGCCTCGCCGTCACCCTCCAGATCGCCCCGGAGGTCCTCCCCGTCGCCCTGCCCTTCCTCTGTCTCCAGCCGCTGGTGGAGAACGCCGTCAAGCACGGCCTGGAGGGCAAGACGGACAAGTGCCACATCCAGATCACCGCCCAGGACGCCGGAGCCGAGGCCCTGGTCGTGATCGAGGACGACGGCGCCGGCATGGACCCGGTCCTGCTGCGCCGCATCCTGGCCGGCGAGGTCAGCCCCTCCGGCGGCATCGGCCTGTCCAACGTGGACGACCGGCTGCGCCAGGTGTACGGCGACGACTACGGCCTCGTCATCGAGACGGCCGTCGGGGCGGGCATGAAGATCACCGCCCGGCTGCCGAAGTACCAGCCGGGCGTCCACTCGGCGGCCCGTCTCGGGCCGGGCTGATCAGCCGGTCTTCAGCACGATCATCGCCAGCGTGATCAGACCGAGCACGACCCAGCCGAACCACAGCCAGCCGTTGCTGCCGAGCGCCACCGTGTAGGCGGTCACCGCGACCAGCGCGCCGACGGTGAGCACCCCCATCGTCCTCGTGGAACTGTCCGTGGAACCTGCCATCGCGACACCCTCCTCAGGGCCGCCCGCCACCGGGCGCGTCCCCCTCCATGGTGCCCCGCCGCACCGCGGACCGCGTCCCCCTCAGCGTCCCCGGGTGTTCAGCGAGGCGAGATAGGCGTTGTACGCCTCCAGCTCCTTGTCGCCGTCCCGGTCGGCGGCGCGGTCCTTGCGCTTGGCCTGCCGCTGCTCGGAGCCGTACCACTGGAACAGCAGCGCGATCAGCACCAGCACGGACGGGATCTCACTGAACGCCCACGCGATGCCGCCCGCGGCGCTCTGGTCGGACAGCGCGTCGATGCCGAGCGAGGCGGGCGTCTCGCGGAACGTGTCGACCATCGGCTCGGACGCCATCATCAGAGCGATCCCGAAGAACGCGTGGAACGGCATCCCGGCGAACAGCTCCAGCATCCGCATCAGATGCCCGGGGCGGTGCGGCCCCGGGTCCACCCCGATGATCGGCCAGAAGAACACCACGCCCACCGCGAGGAAGTGCACCATCATCGCGATGTGCCCGACCTTCGAGCCCATCAGGAAGTCGAAGAGGGGGCTGAAGTACAGCGCGTACAGCGAGGCGATGAACAGCGGGATGGTGAACGCCGGATGCGTGATGATCCGCATGTACCGGCTGTGCAGCAGCATCAGCAGCAGCTCCCGCGGCCCCTTGCGCCCCCCGCCGGCCGCCGGCAGCGCCCGCAGCGCCAGCGTCATCGGCGCCCCCAGCAGGATCAGGATCGGCGACAGCATGCTGATGACCATGTGCTGCACCATGTGCACGCTGAACATGACCATCCCGTAGTCGTTCAGCCGGGTGCACATCACCAGCATGATCGTGAGGACGCCGACGACGAACGACACGGTCCGCCCGGCCGACCAGGCGTCCCCCCGCCGCCGCAGCCGCACCACACCCCACCCGTACAGCCCCAGCCCGGCCAGACAGGCCACCAGGAAGAAGGGGTCCGCCGACCACTGAAGCCCCCGCCCCAGCGTGAACGGCAGTAGATCCGTATGCATGCCGTGCCCGCTGTGATCCATGGTGGGCGGCTCCTGATTCGTGGGGGGTTGTACGTTTCCTGCCGCCCCAAGACTAGAACCGCCCCCGGCGATCACTGTCACCGGGGGCGGAAGGCTAGAGCACCGTCTCCGCCTCGGCGTACCGCTGCGCGGGGACGGTCTTGAGCGTCTCCACGGCCTCCGCCAGCGACACCATCACGATGTCCGTCCCGCGCAGGGCCGTCATCTTCCCGAACTCCCCCCGGTGCGCCGCCTCCACCGCGTGCCACCCGAACCGGGTCGCCAGCACCCGGTCGTACGCGGTCGGCGTACCACCGCGCTGCACATGTCCGAGGATCACCGGACGGGCCTCCTTGCCGAGCCGGTCCTCCAGCTCGATGGAGAGCTGACGGGCGATCCCGGCGAACCGCTCGTGCCCGTAGATGTCCTTGCCGCCCTCGTCGAAGTCCATGGTCCCGGCGCGGGGCTTGGCGCCCTCCGCGGCGACGACGATCGCGAACCGCTTCCCCGCCTCGAACCGGGCGCCGACCCGCCGCGCCAGCTCCTCGATGTCGAAGGGCCGCTCCGGTACGACGATGGCGTGGGCGCCCGCCGCCATGCCGGACTGAAGCGCTATCCAGCCGGTGTGCCGCCCCATGACCTCGACGACCAGCACCCGCTGGTGGGACTCGGCGGTCGTCTTCAGCCGGTCGAGCGCCTCGGTCGCCACGCCGACGGCCGTGTCGAAGCCGAAGGTGACGTCGGTGACGGCGATGTCGTTGTCGATGGTCTTCGGCACGCCGACGACCGGCAGTCCGGCGTCGGACATCAGCCGGGCCGCCTTGAGGGTGCCCTCACCGCCGATCGGGATGATCGCGTCGAGCCCGAGCTCCTGGACGTGGCCCTTCGCCCGCTCCACGCCGTCCCGCAGATGGGAGGGCTGGACCCGGGAGGAGCCGAGGATCGTGCCGCCGCGGGCCAGGATGCCCGCCACCGCGTCCAGGTCGAGCTTGAGGTAGTCGCACTCCAGGAGGCCCTTCCAGCCGTCCCGGAAGCCGATGACCTCGTCGCCGTGGTCGGCGACGGCGCGGTGCACGACGGACCGGATGACGGCGTTCAGGCCGGGGCAGTCGCCGCCGGACGTGAGGACACCAATGCGCATAGCCCGAAAAACCTTCTCCACGAGGGCCGGATCCGGACCCCTTCGTCCGGCTCGATCCCCGCCACCCTAGCGGCAGGAAGGGGCGGTGCCGAAGCACGCGTCCGCCTGCTGGACGTACCTGCTCACCTGTGCGGACGCACCGTCAGACGGGCTGCTGACGGTGGTCCGAAAAGCAGGTGAACGGACACCTCACGCGGGCTGCTGCGCCGATGCGATGCGCTCGTTGCGCAGCGCCTCGTACCACCGGTCGTCGGTCGGCGGCAGCGCGTTCACGTCGAGCGCCAGCTTCAGCAGCAGGTCCGCGATGAGCGGGTTGCGGGCGAGCACCGGTCCGTGCATGTACGTACCGAACACGGTGTCGTTGTACGCCCCCTCCGTCCCGTCGCCGGTGCCGTTGCCCTTGCCGAGCTGGACGCGGGCGAACGGGCGGGCGGTCGGGCCGAGGTGGGTGACGCCCTGGTGGTTCTCGAAGCCGGTCAGGGCCGGCAGCCCGAGCCGGGGGTCGATGTCGGCGAGCACGTCGCCGACGCACCGCTCGCCCTCGCCGCGCACCGTGGTGACGTCGAGGAGGCCGAGCCCCGGCTGGCGCTGGCCGACGTCGTTGACGAACTCGTGCCCGAGGATCTGGTACCCGGCGCAGACCGCGAACACGATCGCGCCGTTGTTCACCGCCTGGAACAGGTGCCCGTCGCGCAGCAGCCGCTCCGCCGCGAGCCGCTGGGGCCGGTCCTCGCCGCCGCCGATGAGGTAGATGTCGCCGGAGGTGGGGATCGGCTGGTCGCTGCGCACGTCGAGGCGGGCCACGTCGAGGCCGCGCTGGCGGGCGCGGCGCTCCACGACCAGGACGTTGCCCTGGTCGCCGTAGGTGCTCAGCAGGTCCGGGTAGACCCAGACGATCCGCAGTTGGTTGTCGCTCATGAACTGGTCGTCCTTCGTGGTCAGTTGCCGACGCGGCGGCGCAGGTCCTGGAACGCGGTGTAGTTCGCGATGACCTCGATCCGGCCCGGCGGGCACTGCTGCACGGCCTGGTCGACGCTGTCGCACACCTGGAAGTGCTGGTTCGCCACCTCGAGACGCACCGCGAGGTCCAGCTTGCGGTCACCGATGACGAAGATCGGGTGGCCGGTCAGCCGCGTGTAGTCGACGTCCCAGAGCCAGGAGGTGTCGGTGCCGTCCGCGCCGCGCGCGTTCACCGAGAGGATCACCGGCGCGGGTGCAGGATCGATCAGGCTGAACGTCTCGAGCCAGCCCGCGGGGTTCTTGGCGAGCAGCAGCCTGAGGTCACGGCCCTGGAACTGGACGACGTCGTAGCGTCCGGCGACGGCCTGCACCTGGTACATGCGCTCCAGCGCGACCTGCGGCGGCACGCCGAACACGGCGGCGACGGCGGCCGAGGAGGCGGCGTTGGCCTTGTTGGCCCGTCCGGGGAGCTGGAGGTGGATGGGCCAGGCGGAGCCGTGCGGGTCGAGGACGTGGTCCCCGGACAACGCCCAGCTCGGCTGCGGCCGGCGGAACCCGCACTCGCCGCAGAACCAGTCGTCACCGGGGCGCTGCATGACGCCGCCGCAGGACGGGCACGACCAGGCGTCGTCCTTCCACATCTGCCCCGCGGCCACCCACACCACGTTGGGGGAGGAGGACGCGGCCCACACCACCAGCGGGTCGTCGGCGTTGGCGACGACGACGGCCTTGGAGCCGGCGAGCCCCTCGCGCCAGTTCTCCGCGAGCATCCGGGTCTCGGCGGCGCGGTCCAGCTGGTCGCGGGAGAGGTTCAGCAGGGCGATGCACTTCGGGGCGGTGTCCCGGGCGACGCCGGCCAGGTACTTCTCGTCGACCTCGATGACGCCGTACTTGGAGTCCGAGCCGCCCGCGAGCGCCGAGGTGATGCCGGCCGGCATGTTGGCGCCGAGCGCGTTGGACACGACCGGCCCCGCGGCCCGCAGGGCCTCGGCGATGAGCCGGGTCGTGGTGGTCTTGCCGTTGGTCGCCGACACCAGGATGACGTCCAGGTTCTGGGCGAGCCGGGCGAGGAGATCGGGGTCGAGCTTGAGTGCCACCCGGCCACCGATCACCGATCCGCTGCCGCGTCCGGCCGCGCGCGATGCCGCAGCGACCGCCTTGCCCGCGGTCACGGCGATCTTGGCCCGCGGCGTGAGCGGGTCCGAGTTGCCTGCCATCAGTTCTCGATCCTCCTTGCGTACGCGCCGCGCCTCTGCCGTACGGCAACGTGGTAGGGGGTCAGCCTATCGAGATCCCTTCACAGGCCCGAATCGCGGCATCACCTCCACCCGCACGGCATGCGCGTGTCAGAAGGGACCGTACCCTTGCCGCCATGCGACAAGGCTCCATCCGGGGCGCGCACGGACGCGTCCGGCCCCTCACGCTCCTCGGCGATCCCGTCCTGGCACAGCCGTGCCGGGAGGTCACCGACTTCGGTCCCGGACTCGCCGGACTGGTCGAGGACATGTTCGCCACGATGTACGCCGCCGAGGGCGTCGGCCTCGCCGCCAACCAGGTCGGCGAAGCCCTGCGGGTCTTCGTCTACGACTGCCCGGACGACGACGACGTCCGCCATCTGGGCCATGTCGTGAACCCGCGGCTGGTGGAGGCGGACGGGATCGTCCTGCGCGGCCCGGAGGGCTGTCTGTCCCTGCCGGGCCTGGAGGCGGGCACGGAGCGGTACGACCACGCGGTCGTCGAGGGCCTGACCGTGACCGGCGAGCCGGTCACGGTCCACGGCACGGGATTCTTCGCCCGCTGCCTCCAGCACGAGTGCGACCACCTGGAGGGCATGGTGTACGCCGACCGGGTGGAGGGCTGGCGCAGGCGCAGACTGATGCGCCAGGTCGGCTGGGCCTCCTGGAGCTAGGGCGGAGGGCTCCCGCGGGTTCCCTCGGGCTCCCGCCCCGGGGGGGCGCGGGTCAGAACCCGGGCCCGCCGATTCTGTCCCCCGCGGCGGCGAGACGCCCCCACAGCAGGTCCGCCAGGCTCCGTACCAGCTCCGCCCGGGAACACGGCCGTTCCCCCAGCCACCAGTCCCCGGCCGCGTGCATCATCCCCACGATCCCGTGCCCCCACACGCGGGCCAGCCGCTGGCTCTCCGGCCCGAGATCCAGCCGGTCCTCGATCACCTGGGCCAGCTCCTCGCCCATCCTGCGCAGCAGCGGCGCGCTGTGCTTGCCCACGTCGAACCCCTGGTCCGCGCCCTGTCCGCCTTCGGAGGGGTGCATCAGGAACCGGTACACCTGGGGTCGTGCCTCGATGGCGGCGAGGTAGGTGTCGAGGGTCGCCTCCACCCGCTCCCGCCGCTCGGCGGGCGCGTCCAGGGCGGCCCGCAGTGAGTCCAGCAGGGCGTCCGTGTGCCGCTTCGCCAGCGCCGCGTACAGTCCGCCCTTGTCGCCGAAGTGCCGGTAGAGGATCGGCTTGGTGATGCCGGCCTCCGCCGCGATCGCGTTCATCGACGCCTGCGGCCCGTCCCGGAGCACCACCCGGTCCGCGGCCTCCAGCAACTCGCGCCGTCGGCGGTCGGCCGACTTCTGCTGTTCCGTCCGCTGCGTGGTGTCCATGTGCTCTCCCCACCCGTGCTGTTTCGGTGCCGCCTGCGCAAACTAACACCCGACAGCAGCCTGACAGCGAACGGGCTTGGGGGCTCCTTGGCCGTCGTCAGGAGTTGACTTTCCCTACCCATGAGTAACAGACTCGGGGTTACCGCTAGTAACACGTACGCCCGCCGCTGGAGGGGACATGGCCGAGTTCACCATGGAGCTCAACGACGAACAGAAGGAGGTCCGGGACTGGCTGCACGGTTTCGCCGCAGACGTGATCCGTCCCGCGGCCGCCGAATGGGACGAGCGTGAGGAGACTCCCTGGCCGGTCATCCAGGAGGCCGCCAAGGTCGGCATCTACTCCCTCGACTTCTACGCGCAGCAGTACTTCGACCCCACCGGCCTCGGCATCCCGATGGCCATGGAGGAGCTGTTCTGGGGCGACGCGGGCATCGCCCTGTCGATCGTGGGCACGGGTCTGGCCGCCGTGGGAGTCCTCGCGAACGGCACCGAGGAACAGATCGGCACCTGGATCCCCCAGATGTACGGCGACGCGAGCGACGTCAAGGTCGCCGCCTTCTGCTCCTCCGAGCCCGACGCCGGCTCCGACGTCGCCTCGATGCGGACGCGTGCCGTCTACGACGAGGCCAAGGACGAGTGGGTGATCAACGGCACGAAGACCTGGGCGACCAACGGCGGCATCGCCAACGTCCATGTCGTGGTCGCCGTCGTCGACCCCGACCTGGGCTCCAAGGGCCACGCCTCCTTCATCGTCCCGGCGGGTACGCCCGGCCTCGCCCAGGGCCAGAAGTTCAAGAAGCACGGCATCCGCGCCTCGCACACCGCCGAGGTCGTCCTCGACGGCGTGCGCGTTCCCGGTTCCTGCCTGCTCGGCGGCAAGGAGAAGCTGGACGAGCGGCTCGCGCGGGCCCGGGAGCGGGCGAAGGCGGGCGGCGAGCGGGTGAAGAACGCGGCGATGGCCACGTTCGAGGCCTCGCGCCCGGCGGTCGGTGCGATGGCGGTGGGCACCGCTCGTGCCGCGTACGAGGTGGCCCTGGAGTACGCCATGACCCGGGAGCAGTTCGGGCGGCCGATCATCGACAACCAGGGCGTGGCGTTCCAGCTCGCCGACATGCGGACGCAGATCGACGCGGCGCGGCTGCTGGTGTGGCGGGCCTCCTGGATGGCGATCAACGGCAAGCCGTTCACCGCGGCCGAGGGCTCGATGTCGAAGCTGTTCGCGAGTGAGACGGCGAAGAAGGTCACGGCGCAGGCCGTGCAGATCCTCGGCGGCAACGGGTACACCCGTGAGTACCCGGTCGAGCGGATGCATCGCGATGCCGCGATCTACACCATCTTCGAGGGGACGAGCGAGATCCAGCGGCTGGTGATCGCCAGGACGCTCTCGGGGATGGCCATCCGGTAGTACGCGGTCCGCGGGCGCGTGGGGGGCTTGTCACGACGCACCCGCACCCGGCAAGGAGACCGGAACTCCTACGGCGTCGAACCGCTGCTGTGCGCGATGCACGCCACGTCGATCCGGTCCGCCAGCTTGGCCAGTTCGATCGTCAGCGCGGCCACCGTGTCCTCGTCGAGATCCTCCGCCCCCGCCTCGACGAGGTGCAGCCACCTCCCGCCCAGCGTGCGGAGCAGTCTGCTCACCTCGGCGGCGGCCACCTGGAGGGTCCCGCGGTCGTCGACGATCAGGGGCAGGGTCACTTCGCGGTTCACACCCGGGATCGTAACCGCGCCGCGCTCAGGCCCCGTGCCAAACCGTGGTGATGTTGCAGAACTCGCGGATTCCGTGCCCGGACAGCTCACGTCCGTACCCGGACCGCTTCACCCCGCCGAACGGGAACGCCGGATGGGAGGCGGTCATCCCGTTCACGAACACACCGCCGGCCTCCAGATCCCGGGCGAACCGGTCCACCTCGGCCTCGTCCTGCGTCCATACGTTCGAACTCAGGCCGAACGGCGAGTCGTTGGCGAGGAGTACCGCCTCGTCCAGGTCGGCCACCCGGTACAGCGTCGCGACCGGGCCGAACGCCTCCTCGCGGTGGATGCGCATCTCGCGGGTGAGGCCCGTCAGGACCGTCGGCGGGTAGTACCAGCCGGGCCCGTCGGGGCGTTCGCCACCGCACAGCACCCCGGCGCCGGCCCGCCGCGCGTCGTCGACCAGCTCCTCCAGGTCGGCCCGGCCCTGTTCGCTCGCCAGCGGACCGACGTCGGTGTCCTCCTCCAGCGGGTCGCCGACCTTCAGCGCCTTCATCCCTTCGGTGAAGCGCTCCGCGAACGCGTCGTACACGTCCGAGTGGACGATGAACCGCTTGGCGGCGATGCAGGACTGACCGTTGTTCTGCACCCGGGCCGTCACCGCGACCCGCGCGGCCCGGTCGAGGTCGGCGGAGGGCATGACGACGAACGGGTCGCTGCCGCCCAGCTCCAGGACCGTCTTCTTGACCATCGCCCCGGAAGTGGCGGCGACGGCCCGGCCCGCCGGTTCGCTGCCGGTGAGGGTCGCGGCCTTCACCCGTTCGTCGCGCAGGATCTCGTCCACCGCGCCGGAGCCGATCAGCAGGGTCTGGAAGCAGCCCTCGGTGAAGCCCGCGCGGTGGAAGAGGTCCTCCAGGTACAGCGCGGTCTGCGGGACGTTGGAGGCGTGCTTGAGCAGGCCCACGTTCCCCGCCATCAGCGCGGGCGCCGCGAACCGGACGACCTGCCACAGCGGGAAGTTCCACGGCATCACGGCGAGCACCGGCCCCAGCGGCCGGTAGCGGACCAGGGCCCGGGTGCCGCCGGAGTCCGCCACGTCCGCCTCGTCCGGCCGCTCGTCCGCGAGCAGCCCCTCCGCCCGCTCGGCGTACCAGCGCATCGCCTTGGCGCACTTCGCGGCCTCGGCGCGCGCCTGCCGGATCGGCTTGCCCATCTCGGTGGTCATCACCCGCGCGATGTCCCGCTGGTCCTCCTCCAGCAGGTTCGCCGCCTGGAGCAGCAGCCGTGAGCGGTCGGTGAAGCTGCTCAGCCGGTACGTGCGGAACGTGGCCTCGGCGAGCTGGAGCCGGCGTTCCAGCTCCTCCTCGCCCATGGCTTCGTACGTCTTGAGCGTCTCGCCGTCCGCCGGGTTCACCGTCGCGATGGGCATGACCGACCTCCTGGAGAGCTGCCTGCTTCGACCTTCCCGCGCCGCACCGGAGCGCGCAACGCGTGCACGTCAGGGCGAGTGCCCCGGCAGGCGGTCGAGGAACGCGGCCTGGGCCGGCACGATCAGTTCGCGGGCGCGTGCCACGGTGTACCAGGCCACCCGGTCCAGCTCAGGGAACTCCTCGATCCGTCCGGAGTGCGGCGGCCACTCCATGGTGAAGGTGCCCGGCACGGCCGTCGCCGGATCCAGGTCCGCCTCGATCGCCCAGACCGTGACGATCTTGCCGTTGGTCTGCCGGACCTCCCCGAGGTCGATCGCCTCGCCGTCGGGCGGCTCCAGCCCCAGCTCCTCGCGGAACTCGCGGCGGGCCGCGTCCCAGGCGGGCTCGTCGGGCTCGTACTCGCCCTTGGGGACCGACCAGGCCCCGGCGTCCTTCCTGGCGAAGTAGGGGCCGCCCATGTGGCCCAGCAGCACCTCGGTGCCGTCCGCGCCCTGCCGGAACAGCAACAGGCCCGCACTGCGCTTCTGGGTCACGGGTGCACCTCCGGGTGGGCGGCGAGCAGGGTCTCCACGGTATCGGCGTCCGAGGGCCGTTTGTCCTCGCGGTAGCGGACCACGCGGGCGAAGCGCAGGGTGACGCCGGCCGGGTAGCGGGTGGAGCGCTGGAGGCCGTCGTAGGCGATCTCGACGACGAGTTCGGGGCGTACGGTCACCACCCGGCCGTCGTCCCGCACGGCGAGTCGCCGCAGGCGTTCCGTCTGCCAGTCGAGCATCGCGTCGGTCATGCCCTTGAAGGTCTTGCCGAGCATGGCGAAGCCGCCGTCGGCGGTGCGGGCGCCGAGGTGGAGGTTGGAGAGCCTGCCGGTGCGGCGGCCGTGGCCCCACTCGGCGGCCAGGACCACCAGGTCGAGGGTGTGCACGGGCTTGACCTTCAGCCAGGACGCCCCGCGCCGGCCGGCGCTGTAGGGGGCGTCGAGGGACTTCACGACCACGCCCTCGTGACCGCGTCCGAGGGTCCGTGCCAGGAACTCCTCGGCGGCCGGGAGGTCCCGGGGACCGTCCACCACCGTCCGCCGCACCCGCATCGGTTCCGGCACCAGCAGGGCCAGCTCCGTGTGCCGTTCGGCGAAGGGCAGGTCCAGCAGGTCCCGGTCGGCCACGGACAGCGCGTCGAAGAAGACCGGGGAGACGGGGACGGACCGGGCGGCCGCCGCCACGTCCACCCGGGAACCGACCCGCCCGGCCGTCTCCTGGAAGGAGCGGGGCCGGCCGTCCTCGTCGAAGGCGATGACCTCGCCGTCCAGGATGAACCGCTCCCCGGTCAACTCCTTTACCGCCGCCGTCACTTCGGGGAGCCGGTCGGTGATGTCGTCCAGGGTGCGGGTGTAGAGGCGCACGTCCGCGCCGTCCCGGTGCACCTGGACCCGGATGCCGTCCAGCTTCTCCTCCACCGCGCAGCCGCCGAGCTTGCCGACCGCCTCGGCCACGGAGGACGCGGAGTGCGCCAGCATCGGCAGGACCGGACGGCCGACGGTCAGCCGGAACGCCTCCAGCGCGGCGGGCCCGTCCCGGAGCAGGTGCTCGGCGACCGTCTGGAGGGACCCCGCGAGCATCACGGCCCGCCGGACGTCCGCCGGCGGCGCCCCGGTCGCCTGCGCCAGGCCCTCCACCGCCACCGCGTCCAGGGCGCCCTGGCGGACCTCGCCGGTGATCAGCCCGAGCAGGAACCGCTGCTCGTCCGCCGTGGCCGCGCCCATCAACGCGCCGACCAGCCGCAGGCGTTCGGTCTGGGAGCCGGGGCCGGAGACCTTGGCCAGCTCGCCGAGCAGCGCGTCGACCTCACCCACGGTCAGCGCCGGGGCCCCGGCGGGCTCGATGGGCCGGCTCAGCACCTTCCAGCCCACGCCGAGGCGGCCCTGCGGCAGCCGCCCGGCCAGGTAAGGGATGACGATCGGGACGTCGTCCGCCTCCGTCTCCCGGAAGAGCTCCGCGAGCAGAGCGATCTTGCGGGAGCGCGCCGAGGTGGCCGCGACCTCCCGGGACACAGCGGCGAGCCGGGTCAGCAGCATGCAGCCATGGTGCAACGCCCGTGCCGGGACGACACCCCGGCCGTGTCCAGGTCCGCGAGGAGCGGCTCGCCGCGTTCACGCGCCGCAGGGCGTTTCCCTCAGCGAGGCAGGAAGAACGTCACGTCCTTGGACCACGGGGTGACCATCAGCGCCTGGTGCGCGCTCAGCGCGCTCAGCGCGCCCATCGGGCTCGCGGGCGAGCACCCCGAACGCCCGGACGGTGACCCGGACCGTGCGGGATTGACAAAGCCATTTGCCGAACCTGCAATGAGCGGTATGAGTGCCGAAGACGTTCTCGCGGAAGTGGGCCCCCGGCTGCGCCGGATCCGTAAGGAGCGGGAGGTGACCCTGGCGGCGCTGTCCGAGGCGACCGGCATCTCGGTCAGCACCCTGTCCCGGCTGGAGTCGGGGCTGCGCAGGCCCAGCCTGGAGCTGCTGCTGCCGATCGCCCAGGCCCACCGGGTGCCGCTCGACGAGCTGGTCGGCGCGCCCCCGGTGACCGACCCCCGGGTGCGGGCGAGGCCACTGGTCCGGCACGGGCGCACCTTCTGGCCGCTGACCCGGCAGCCCGGCGGCCTCCAGGCGTTCAAGGTGCTGGTGCCGGTGGGCGTCGAGGAGCCGGAGCCGCGCACCCACGAGGGCTACGAGTGGCTGTACGTGCTGTCCGGACGGCTGCGGATGGTGATCGGGGAGCACGACGTGGTGCTGGCCGCGGGGGAGGCCGCCGAGTTCGACACGCGTGTGCCGCACTGGTTCGGGTCGACGGGGGAGGGGCCGGTGGAGTTCCTCAGCCTGTTCGGTCCGCAGGGCGAGCGGATGCACGTACGGGCGCGGCCCCGCGGGAAGACGTGACGGCGTCGCCGCCCGCGACCCGGTGGAGTCTCGGAGCACGGTGTTACCGCGGACACGGTTCCCTCGGCGGCAAGCGACCGCTTAGTATGCGATGGACCCCGACGAAGCAGTCTGTGGAGGCACCGCATGCAGGCATGGCAAGTGCACGAGAACGGTGAGCCGAGCGAGGTGATGCGGCTCCACGAGGTGGAGCGGCCCACGCCCGGTGACGGCCAGGTGCTGCTCAAGGTGCGTGCCGCCAACATCAACTTCCCCGATGTGCTGATGTGCCGGGGCCAGTACCAGGTGCGCCCGCCGCTGCCGTTCACCCCGGGCGTGGAGATCTGCGGCGAGACCGAGGACGGCCGCCGGGTGATCGCCAACCCCGCCCTGCCGTACGGCGGTTTCGCCGAGTACGCCGTCGCGGACGCCGCCGCCCTGCTGTCCGCGCCGGACGCGCTCGACGACGCCGAGGCCGCCGCCCTGCACATCGGCTACCAGACCGGCTGGTTCGGACTGCACCGCCGGGCCGGGCTCGAAGCCGGCGAGACCCTGCTCGTCCACGCTGCCGCAGGAGGGGTCGGCAGCGCGGCCGTGCAGCTCGGCAAGGCGGCCGGCGCGACCGTCATCGGTGTCGTGGGCGGCGCCGACAAGGCCGCCGTCGCCCGTGAGCTGGGCTGTGACGTGGTCGTCGACCGGCGCGCCGAGGACGTCGTCGCCGCGGTGAAGGAGGCCACCGGCGGTCGTGGCGCCGACGTGATCTACGACCCGGTCGGCGGCGACGCCTACACCCAGTCCACCAAGGTCGTCGCCTTCGAGGGCCGGATCGTGGTCGTCGGCTTCGCGAGCGGCACGATCCCCAGCCCGGGCCTCAACCACGCCCTGGTGAAGAACTACTCGATCCTCGGTCTCCACTGGGGCCTGTACAACACCAGGAACCCGAAGCTGGTCCAGCACTGCCACGAGCAGCTCACCGACCTCGCCGCCCGGGGCGCGCTCAAGCCGCTGGTGAGCGAGCGCGTGCCGCTGGCCGGGGCGGCCGCCGCCGTGCAGCGGGTCGGCGACGGCGTCACCACCGGCCGGGTCACCGTCGTCCCGGCCCTGGAGAACGGAGCCGCGGCATGACCGACGCAGCCGAACTCACGCGCCGCACCGCCGAGTTGCTGGCCGCGCACCCGCCCGCCGACACCGACCGCCTCGACTTCCTCAAGGCCCGCTTCGACGCGGGGCTGGCCTGGGTGCACTACCCGGAGGGCCTCGGCGGTCTCGGTGTCCCGCGCTCGCTCCAGAGCGTCGTCGACACCGCCCTGGAGGCGGCCGGCGCCCCCGACAACGACGCGCGCCGCAACGGCATCGGCCTCGGCATGGCCGCCCCGACCATCCTCAAGTACGGCACGGAGGAGCAGAAGCAGCGCTATCTGCGGCCGCTGTGGATCGGCGAGGAGGTGTGGTGCCAGCTGTTCAGCGAGCCGGGCGCCGGCTCCGACCTCGCCGCGCTCGGCACCCGGGCCGTCCGGCAGGACGACGGGGACTGGGTGGTCAACGGGCAGAAGGTGTGGACCTCCGGGGCGCACAACGCCCGCTGGGCCATCCTCATCGCCCGCACCGACCCGGACGTGCCCAAGCACGCCGGCATCACCTACTTCATCTGCGACATGACCGACCCCGGCGTCGACGTCCGCCCGCTGCGGCAGATCACCGGCGAGGCCGAGTTCAACGAGGTCTTCCTTACCGACGTCCGCATCCCCGACTCCCGCCGCCTCGGCGGGATCGGCGACGGCTGGCGTGTCGCGCAGACCACCCTCAACAACGAGCGCGTCGCCATCGGCGGCATGCGCCTGCCCCGTGAGGGCGGCATGATCGGCCCGGTCGCCAGGACCTGGCGCGAGCGCCCGGCGCTGCGCACCCATGACCTCCACCAGCGGCTGCTCACGCTGTGGGTGGAGTCCGAGGTCGCCCGCCTCACCGCCGAGCGGCTGCGCCAGCAGCTCGTCGCCGGACAGCCCGGCCCCGAGGGCGCCGGCATGAAGCTCGCCTTCGCCCGCCTCAACCAGGAGATCAGCGGCCTCGAGGTCGAACTCCGGGGCGAGGAAGGCCTGCTGTACGACGACTGGACCATGCGCCGCCCGGAACTGGTGGACTTCACCGGACGGGACGCCGGATACCGCTACCTGCGCTCCAAGGGCAACAGCATCGAGGGCGGGACCAGCGAGGTCCTGCTGAACATCGTCGCCGAGCGCGTCCTGGGCCTGCCCGCCGAGCCGCGCACCGACAAGGACGTCGCGTGGAAGGACCTCGCCCGATGAGCGCACAGCCGGATCTTCTCTACTCCGAGGAGGAAGAGGCACTGCGGTCGGCGGTACGCGACCTGCTGGCCGACCACTGCGACGCCCCCGGTGTCATCGCCCGCACGGAGTCGGACGCCCCGCACGACCTGGCGGCCTGGAAGGCGCTCGCCGACGGGATGGGCCTCGCGGGCCTGCTGATCCCCGAGGAACTGGGCGGCCAGGGCGCCACCCACCGCGAAGTCGCCGTCGTCCTGGAGGAGCTGGGCCGCGCCGTCGCCCCCGTGCCCTATCTGACCAGTGCCGTGGTCGCCACCGAGGCGCTGCTCGCCTGCGGAGACGAGGAGCTGCTCGGCCGGCTGGCGTCCGGTCGGACGATCGGCGCGCTGGCGGTCGGGCTGCACCTCGCCCCCGGCGCCGCCTTCACCGCCGTCCGCGTCGAAGAGGGCGCCCTGCACGGGGAGGTGACCGGTGTCGCGGACGCGACGGCCGCCGATGTGCTGCTGGTGCCGGCCGCGGACGGCGGCCTGTACGCCGTCTCCGCCACCGACACCGGCACGGTGACCGTCACCCCGCAGATCGCCTTCGACCTGACCCGTCCCCTCGCCACCGTCACCCTCACCGGTGCCCCCGGCCGCCGCGTCGGCGATGCCGGACCCGCTGTGCGCCGCGCGCTGCGCGCCGGTGCCGGACTGCTTGCCTCCGAGCAACTGGGCCTGTCCGACTGGCTGTTGACCGAGACCGTGCGCTACCTCAAGGAGCGCAAGCAGTTCAACCGGCCCGTCGGCGGCTTCCAGGCGCTCAAGCACCGGCTCGCCGGGCTGTGGCTGGAGGTCGTCAACCTCCGGGCCGCCGCCCGCGGGGCCGCCGACGCCCTCGCGACCGGTGAGGACGTCGACCTCACCGTGGCGGTCGCCCAGGCCTACGCGGCGGGCGTCGCCGTACACACCGCCGAGGAGGCGCTGCAACTGCACGCCGGGATCGGCATGACCTGGGAACACCCGATCCACCTGTACCTCAAGCGGGCCAAGTCCGACGCGATCGCCTACGGCACGGCAGGCGCCCACCGGACCGCCGTGGCCGAACTGGTCGATCTCCAGGCCCCCTGACTCCCTCGCCGTCCCCGCGGTGAAGCCCGCCCCACCTGGGGCGGGCTTTTCCGTGCGGCGGGGCGGAAGGAGTGAACGGACCACGGCGGTCCGGCCAACTCCTGGCAGGCACAGGTTCCTTGGGGGCCGCACGGCTCCATACTCCCTGTGGTCCCAACCCGCCCCACAGGGAGGAACACCATGCCTCACGTCGCCCGCCGCAGAGTGCTCACCGGTCTCGCCGCGACCACCGCCGCGGTCCTCGCGCCGCCCGCCGGCAGCGCGTTCGCCGACGGCCGGCACCACGGACCCCGCCCGCTGTGGCGCGCCCACGCCCACAACGACTACGAGCACCCCCGCCCCCTCTTCGACGCGCTCGACCACCGCTTCGGCAGCGTCGAGGCCGACATCTTCCTCGTCGACGGCGAACTCCTCATCGCCCACTCGGTGGACGAACTCGACCCCACGCGCACCCTCGAAGGCCTCTACCTCGCCCCGCTCGCCGCCCGCGTCAAGGCCAACCACGGTTCCGTGTACCGGGGACACCGGCAGCCGCTGCAGCTGCTCATCGACATCAAGACCGAGGGATCCTCCACCTACCTCGCCCTCGACGCACTGCTCAAGCGCTACCGGCACCTGTTCACCACGTACTCCCGCGGCACGGTGCGGCGCGGCCCCGTCACGGCGGTCGTCTCCGGCGACCGGGCCGCCCGCATCCCCATGGCGGCCCAGACCGTCCGCCGCGCCTTCTACGACGGCAGGCTCATCGACCTCGGCACCAGCGAGGCCTCCTTCGCCTCCCTGATCAGCGACAACTGGACCCTCAACTTCACCTGGTCGGGCGCCGGCGCCTTCCCCGAGGCGGAGCGGACCCGGCTGCGCGCGATCGTGGACACCGCCCACGCCCGCGGACAGCAGGTCCGCTTCTGGGCCACGCCCGACCTGGCCGGACCCGAGCGCGACGCCCTGTGGACCGAGCTCCTCGCGGCCGGCGTCGACTACCTCAACACCGACGACCTGGCCGGTCTGGAGGCCTTCCTCGACGCACACCGGTAGCCCGGGGCGCGGACACCACCCGTTCGGACGACAGGCCAGCCGCCCGGACGAACCCTCCGTTACGCCACACTTGCGGCCGAACGCCGCGAAAGCGGACGTGATGGAGGAGGTTGACGATGGCCATTTCCATTTCCGTGGTGCTGTTGCTCTTGATCCTTGCGGTCGTCTTCATGCGCAACAGCGGACTGAAGATCTCGCACGCCCTGACCTGTCTGCTGCTCGGCTTCTTCCTGGCCGGCACCAGCATGGCGCCCACCATCCACAGCGGCCTCACGGCGACGGCCGACCTCGTCGGCAGCCTTCGCCCGTGAGGCCGCTCGGGACCCGGTGGGGGACCGGCCCTACCCGGTGAACACCCCGATGCCGTTGGCCACCGACCGCTCCACCCCGTCCGACGGATGGTTGCGGACGCCGACCCTGGTCGAGCCCGTCGGACGGGACACCAGGGTCGAGGAGCCGCCGCCGTCCAGTCCGAAGCCCTCGGTGGCCCCGAGGTCCCTCAGGGCGGCGGCGACCTCGGCGATCGTCAGGCCCCTGCGGTAGGCGCTCCCGCCGTCGAGGGCGAGCAGGAACACCCGCCGGCCGCCGTCACCGATGCCCACCGCCGTCCGCACGGCCGAGGTGTGCGTGTCCAGCCCCGCCAGCGGCTGTCCGCCCGTCAGCAGCGGCTGCCCGCCGATGGCGAAGCGGTACGCCGTCCGCGAGCCCGACGTGAGCCCGTAGCGCACCGTCACCCGGTCGCCCACCTTCAGCACCTTCAGCTGCTGCGCACCCGCCTCCCGGCCGACGAGGACCGTGGTGCCCGCCGCGACCGCCCCGCTGCCGGGCGCCGTGGAGACCGCCACCACCCGGTCGTCGCGGACCGTCACCTCGTAGGTGCGCGTACTGCACGGCGCGCCCCGGCTGGTGTCGGTGCCACAGGTGGCCCGTCGGCGCGAGGCGCTGCCCCAGTCCGGGGTGAACGCGCCGACGGAGTTCTCCGGCAGCGCGTACTGGTTGAGCCCGGCCAGCCTGAGCTGCCCCGGCGCCGCGGTCACGGTGCCGTCGAGCGTCAGCGTGTCCAGCCGGGCCCGGCCGTCCGCACCGACCCCGAGGACCGCCCGGGTGCTGGTGCCCCGCGGCAGCGCGGGCCCGAACCGCTGGCCGTTCGGCACCGCCGCCTTCAGCTCCCTGCCGTCCGCGATCGCCGGGCCCACGCTCGCCCCCGTCACCGGCACGCCGGGGTGCTGGGTCTCGGAGACGTTGAAGAAGTCGCCGTTGACCCCGGCGACGGCCCCCTGGGTGTCGGCCATCGCGGAGACGGACGCGCGGGAGGCGACCTTCCCCGGGTACAGCAGGCCCAGCCGCACCCGGCTGTCGGCCAGGTCCACGTCGAGCACATGGACACGCGCGACTCCGGCGGAGGCCGACACGTCGTACTGACGGTAGGTCACGCCCGGCGCCACGGGGGTCCAGCTCGCGGCACCGGCCGGCGCGGCCCCCGCGAGGACCGCGCCGGCCAGTGTGCCGAGTGCGGTGAGCAGGGTCGCCGCCGTACGGCGTGACCTGGACCGGTTATGACGTCTTGTCATGAAATCCCCTGACTGGATGGGGCCGCAACCTTCTCACGGGCCAGGGGACCGACCGCCAGAAGGCAAGCGGGCGGCACCACGAGAACGGGTGACAGAACCACGAATCCGGGTGTCTTCCCACGGCATTCGGGCGTGCCGTCGTGCGGTTCGTGCTAGGGCGATGGTGGTGGCGTACGACCGGGACCGGTCAGCCCACGGGCGGGGGAGCGGCCACGGGGGCCGCGTAGGGCGTGAAACGGGCCGGGGCGTGGTCGATCGGCAGGTCCGGGCGCCAGGCGGTCAGGGACTGGGCGCTGCACTCGAACAGGGACGGCGGCAGCCGGTCCAGCGGATACCAGCGCCAGTCGCCGACGCTCTCGCCCGGCTGGTCGGCCGCGTCGCCCGTCCACCGCTCGACCACGGCGCCGACCGTCATCCGCACCACGTCCCCGACCCGGTCCAGGCTGGTGCCGAGGAGCCGTACGTCCGCCGGGTCCGCGCGCAGCCCGGTCTCCTCGCGCAGCTCCCGCACGACCGTCTCCTCCAGGGACTCCCCGGGCTCCACCGTCCCGCCGGGCAGCTCCCAGGTGCCCCGGCGGTGACGGCCGAGCAGCAGTCCCCGGGGACCGTGCAGGATGGCCCCCACGCCGAGGGCCGCGTGCGCCACGGGCGGGTGCGCGGTGCGGGGGCGGGCGGAGATCCGCAGCGGGCGGCGGGCCCGGAACACCCGGTAGGAGGCGCGGTTGACGGCCGGGTCGGGGGCGGCGACCGTCTCCACCCGCTCGACGCGCAGACCGTGACCGGTGAGCAGGTCCTCCCACACGTCGGTGCCGAGCACCCACATCCGCACCGTCGCCTCGCCGCCGCCCGCGAACCGCAGGACCTCCGGCCGGGCGGCGAACTCCGAACCCGGCCCCCGCCCGGCCGAGTTGGTGTGCAGCACGCTGAAGCACAGCGTCCCGCCGGGCTTCAGAGCGGTGGCCAGCGCGGGCAGCAGCCGGCGGGGATCGACGTACGGCACGGCGTTGACGGCGTAGATCACGTCGTACGGCGCGCAGTCCCGCAGATGGGCGACGGCGTCCGACTGGACCAGGCGCAGACCGGGCAGGGAGCCGTACCGGGCGCGGGCCCGTTCGATCTGGCCCGGCGCGAGGTCCACCGCGTCCACCTCCGCGCCGTACGCGCGCACCAGCCGGGCGGCGTGCCGGCCCGTGCCGCAGCCGAGGTCCAGCACCCGCCGCCCCGTCAGCTCCCCGAGGAACGACTCGTCCGGTCCGGCGCCCGGGAAGCCCCAGTCGATCCGCTCCGCCTCCGCCAGGACGGTGCCGCGCCGCAGATGGTGGACCGCGTACGCCTGCCAGGCCGCGGCGTTGACCGGCTCGGGTCCGGGGGGCGTGACGGGTTCGGGCATCGGCGGGCCTCCGGGGGGCGACGGTCGACGGACCCGGCGATTCTTACCGGGCCGGGCGGCCGGCAATCACCCGGTGTCCTCGGGCGGCTCCGGGGGCGCGGCGTGCGCGCAGAGGTCGGCGCCCGTGCACCCAGGGACACGAGCGGTGCCCCGGCGGGCCCTAGCGTCGGGGTGCGGCGGGCCGGGCGGTCGGACGTGCGGCCGTACGCGCGAGGGCGCGGGCACGGGAAGGGCAGGGGCATGGACGAGCGGGTGGACGTGGTCGTCGTGGGTCTGGGGCCGGGCGGCGAGCATGTCGCGGGCACCCTGGCCGAGGCGGGGCTCGACGTCGTGGGCGTCGAGGCGGAGCTGGTGGGCGGGGAGTGCCCGTACTGGGGCTGTGTGCCCAGCAAGATGATGATCCGGGCCGCGAACCTGGTCGCCGAGGCGTGCCGGGCGCCCGCGCTGGCGGGCCCGGCGAGCGTGACGCCCGACTGGCCGAGGGTCTCCGACCGCATCCGGCGCGAGGCCACCGACGACTGGAACGACCAGGTCGCGGCCGAACGGCTGGAGGGCAAGGGCGGCCGGCTGGTCCGGGGCACCGGACGCCTCGCAGGGGAGCGCCGGGTGACCGTCGGGGACCGCACCTTCGGGGCCCGCCGGGGGGTGGTGCTCGCCACCGGCGGACGTCCCCGGATCCCGTCCGTGCCGGGGCTTTCCGGGACCCCGTACTGGACCAACCGCGACGCGGTGGCCGCCGCGGAGCTGCCCGCGTCGATGATCGTGCTGGGCGGCGGCGCGGTGGGCGTCGAAGTGGCCCAGGTCTTCGCCCGGTTCGGCTGCCGGGTCACGGTGCTGGAGGGGCGCGAGCGGCTGCTGGCGCACGAGGAGCCGGAGGCGGGGGAGCTGGCGGCGACGGCGCTGCGGGCGGATGGCGTGACGGTCCTGACCGGGGTGAGGGCCCGTCAGGTCACCTACGGACAGACCGGGTTCGTCGTGCGGGTCGCGGACGAGGAGCTGCGCGCCGAGCGTCTGCTGGTGGCGGCGGGCCGGTATGCCGATCTCGGGGGCATCGGCGTGGAGACGGTCGGGCTCGACCCCGCGGCCGCGGCGGTCCCGACGGACGGACGGATGCGGGCGGCGGACGGCCTGTGGGCGGTCGGCGACCTCACCGGGCGCGGGTCCTTCACCCATGTCGCCATGTACCAGGCGCAGATCGCGGTCCGCGACATCCTCGGCGAGCCGGGCCCCGAGGCCGACTACCGCGCCCTGCCCCGGGTCACCTTCACCGATCCCGAGATCGCGGCCGTGGGCCTCACCGAGCGCCAGGCCCGCGAGCGGGGACTGCGGGTGCGTACGTCGTCGGTCCCGCTCTCCGCCTCGACCCGCGGCTGGATCCACGGACCGGGCGGCGAGGGCTTCCTCAAACTCGTCGAGGACACCGACCGGGGCGTCCTGGTCGGCGCGACCTCGGCCGGCCCCGCGGGCGGCGAGCTGCTGTACGGCCTGAACGTCGCCGTGCACGCGGAGGTCCCGGTGGAGCGGTTGCGGCACATGATCTACACGTACCCGACGTTCCACCGCGCCGTGGAACCGGCGCTCGCGGGGCTGCGTTGACCGGACGGGGTCAGCGCACGGGGTGCTTGCTGAGGATGGACACCCGGTTGAAGGCGTTGATGGTGACGGCGACCCAGACGACCGCGGAGATCTGGTCGTCGGTGAGCACCTCCCGGGCCTCGGCGTACGCCGCCTCCTGGGCAGCGGCGTCGGTGGGGTGGGTGGTCGCCTCGGCGAGCGCCAGGGCCGCGCGCTCCAGCGGGGAGAACAGCGCGGTGTCCCGCCAGGCGGCGAGCACACCGAGCCGCCTGGTCTCCACGCCGGCCCGCACGGCGGCCTTGGTGTGCACGTCCAGGCAGAACGCACAGCCGTTGAGCTGCGAGACCCGCAGATTGACGAGCTCCACGACGGTCCGGTCCAGGCCCGCGTCGGCGGCGGTCGCCCGTACGGCCTCGGAGGTCTGCACCAGAGCGTGATAGGCCTTGGGGCTCTGCTTGTCTATGAAGATCCGACCGGTCATAGTTGAATATCTAACCATCCATGAAGGGGGCCCAGTGATGAGCGAGCCGAGCACGGTGGAGGTTCTCACGCCGCGTGACGTACCGCTGGGCGGACCCCGGGCCATGACCGTCCGCCGTACGCTCCCGCAATTCCGGCGCAGCCTGATCGGCGCCTGGTGCTTCGCCGACCACTACGGCCCCGACGACGTCGCCGCGACCGGCGGCATGGACGTCGCCCCCCATCCGCACACCGGGCTCCAGACCGTCAGCTGGCTGTTCAGCGGTGAGATCGAACACCGCGACAGCCTCGGCAGCCACGCCTTCGTCCGCCCCGGCGAACTCAACCTCATGACCGGCGGCCACGGCATCGCGCACACCGAGGTCTCCACCCCGCGCACCACGGTCCTGCACGGCGTCCAGCTCTGGGTGGCCCTCCCGGACGCCCACCGCGACGCCCCCCGCGACTTCCAGCACCACGCACCGCAGCCGGTCCGCCTCCCCGGCGCCACCCTGCGGGTCTTCCTCGGCACCCTCGCCGGGGCCACCTCACCGGTGCGCACCTTTACGCCCCTCCTGGGGGCGGAGCTGCTCCTCGACCCGGGAGCGGACCTCACCCTCCCCGTCGACCCCGCCTTCGAACACGGCCTCCTCGTCGACACCGGCACGGTCCGCTTCGCCGGCACCCCGCTCAAGCCCGCCGAACTGGGCTGCGCCGACCCCGGCCCCGACCACCTCACCCTGACCAACGACTCCGACACCACCCCGGCCCGTGTGATCCTCCTGGGCGGCCCGCCGTTCGAGGAGGAGATCATCATGTGGTGGAACTTCGTCTGCCGCACCCACGACGAGGTCGCCCGGGCCCGCGCGGACTGGATGGCGGAACTGGGCGGGCCCCGGTTCGGCGAGGTCGAGGGGTATGAGGGGGCACCACTGCCGGCGCCGGAGCTGCCCACGGTCGCGCTCAAACCGCGGCGGAGGGTCGGCTGATTCCCCCCAGGAGGTGACCGGCCACCCCCTGCCCGGACGGATCGCCGGCGACGGCGCCCCGACGCGCGCCGCCCACCGCCCGAGGCGGCTGCCCGAGGCCCGAGGCCCGACGCGCGCCGCCCCAGGCGGCTGCCTGACGCCCGACGCGCGCCGCCCCAGGCGGCTGCCTGACGCCCGACGCGCGCCGCGCGCCGCCCGACGCGGCTACCCGAGGCCCGAGGCCCGACGCGCGCCGCCCGACGCGGCCGCCCGACGCGCGCCGCCCGACGCGCGCCGCCCGACGCGCGCCGCCCGACGCGGCTGCCCGAGGCCCGACGCGCGCCCCAGGCGGCTGCCCGACACCCGACGCGCGCCGCCCGACGATGGCCTCACGCGCCCGCCCCCACCCCCCGTTCCGCCGCCTCGACGATGTTCGTGAGCAGCATGGCGCGGGTCATCGGGCCCACGCCGCCGACCGGCTTGGTCAGGGTGCCGGCCACTCGGTCGACGTCGGGGTGGACGTCGCCGAGGATGCCCTCCACGGTGCGGGTGAGACCGACGGACAGGACCGTCGCGCCGGGTTTGATCCAGTCGGGCCGGACGAGGTGCGCGACCCCGGCCGCGGCCACGACGACGTCCGCCTCCCGGGCGTGCGCGGCCACGTCGCGGGTCGCCTCGTGACAGAGGGTCACGGTGGCGTGTTCCGTGCGCCGGGTGAGCATCAGCCCGAGCGGCCGGCCCACGGTCACGCCACAGCCGATCACGCAGAACTGGGCGCCGGTGATGGGGACATGGTGCCGCCGCAGCAGGTCCAGGATGCCCCGGGGCGTGCACGGCAGGGGCGCGGGGACGCCCAGGACGAGGCGGCCGAGGTTCGTCGGGTGGAGACCGTCGGCGTCCTTGTCGGGGTCGACGAGCTCCAGCACGGCGTGCATGTCGAGGGTGCCGGGCAGGGGCAGCTGCACGATGAAACCCGTGCACGCAGGATCCGCGTTCAGCCGCAGGACGGCGGCCTCGACGTCGGCCTGCGTGGCGGAGGCCGGCAGGTCGACCCGCAGCGAGGCGATGCCGACCTCGGCACAGTCCCGGTGCTTGCCGCCCACGTAGGAGTGGCTGGCGGGGTCGTCGCCGACGAGGATCGTGCCCAGTCCGGGGACGATACCGCGCTCCCGCAGGGCGGCGACGCGGCCGGTGAGTTCACGCTTGATGTCCGCGGCGGCTGCGGAGCCGGAGAGAACGGTCGCGGTGGCCATGATGGACGCCTTCCGTGTCAGCTGAAGATGACCGTGCGGTTGCCGTGCAGCAGGATGCGGTTCTGGCAGTGCCAGTTGACCGCCCGGGCCAGCGCGAGCCGCTCGGCGTCCCGGCCGACCAGCACGAGCTGGTCCGCGGAGAGCCGGTGGTCGACGCGGATCACCTCCTGCTCGATGATGGGCCCCTCGTCCAGGTCCGCCGTGACGTAGTGGGCCGTGGCGCCGACGTGCTTCACCCCGCGCCGGTACGCCTGGTGGTAGGGCTTGGCGCCCACGAAGCTCGGCAGGAACGAGTGGTGGATGTTGATCGCCCGGCCTTCGAGGGCCTTGCACAGGTCGTCCGAGAGGATCTGCATGTAGCGGGCCAGCACCACCAGGTCGACGGCGTGCGCCTGAACGAGCTCCAGCAGCCGGGCCTCCGCCTGCTGCTTGGTCGCGGCGGTGACTGGGATGTGCTCGAAGGGGATGCCGGCCGCATCCGCCATGGGCAACAGATCGGGGTGGTTGGAGACGACGAGGGCGATGTCGGCGTCGAGCGTGCCGCTCCTGGAGCGGTAGAGCAGATCCGCCAGGCAGTGGTCGAACTTCGACACCATCACCAGGACACGGGACCTCGCCGTGGCGTCCCGCAGCTCCCACCGCATCCCGTAGGTGTCCGCGATCGCCCCGAACGCGTCCCTCAGCCCGTCGAGGGTGACCGCCCGGTCGGTGCTGGTGAAGCCGGTGCGCAGGAAGACCCGGCCGTGTTCGGGGTCGTCGAACTGCTGGTGCTCGGTGATGTCGCAGCTGTGCCGGACGAGGAAGCTCGTCACGGCGTTCACGATGCCGGGGCGCTCGGGGCAGCTCAGGGTCAGGACGAACGGGGTGCTCATGGCTGTCTTCTCCTTGTACGTGTCCGGGACGCCGGGGGTCATCCCGTCCCTCCGCCGTACTCCGTGGCCGCGTCGACCAGCCACGCCGCGGCGTACGGGGCGAACGAGGACCGGACCAGCAGCCACACGGCGGCGGCGGCCTCCGCCCGGACGACCAGCGTGATGCCGGTCTGGGCGAGCAGGGTGGTGTAGCAGGCGCCGACGGGCGCCACCCGGCGGTCCAGGTCGAGGGCGCAGCCCTGCGCCAGGATCTCGCGGGTGAGGGCGCCCCTCAGGGACAGCACCGTGCGCTGCGCGGAGACGTCGGTGACGGTGGCGAACTCCTCGCCGATCGCCGACCTCAGCCGTCCGGCCAGCTCCTCACCGGTGTCCGCCGGAGCGACCAGCAGCCATTCGTCGGGGCCCATCCACAGGGCCTTCACCTCACCCGACATCTCGGCGCGCGAGGCCGGTGGCAGCCGGACGCCGAGCACCGACTCGACCGCCTTCGCCGCGGGACTGTCCACCGTCGCCCGCAGGGTGAGCTGGGTGAGGTACGGCAGCTCCCGGACCTGGAAGCCGTCGGGGAGCCGGCCGAACGCCTCCTGCCAGTCGGCGAGCGGGCTGAAACGGGCGGGGGCGTCAACCGTCACGGCGGGTTCCCTCCTTGTCGTAGAGCACGGGCTCGGTCACGGTCACCGCGACGGTGCGGCCGTCCAGCGGGACGTAGAGGGTCTCGCCGACCCGCTGGGTGCCGCCGCGCAGCAGCGCGAGGGCGAAGGTGCGGCCCAGGGCGTCGCTGCGGTAGCTGGAGGTGACGTGCCCGAGCATCGGCACCGGCGGCGCGGGCACCGTCTCGGTACCGATGATCTGGGCGCCCTCCGGCAGCAGCGTGCGTTCGTCGACGGGCAGCAGCCCAACCAGTTGCTTGCGGTCGGCGCGCCGGTTCTCGGCCCGGTCGAAGGAGCGCTTCCCGACGAAGTCGTCCTTCTTCCCGGACACCACCCAGGACATGCCGAGGTCCTGCGGGGTGATCGTGCCGTCGGTGTCCTGCCCGATGATCGGGTACGCCTTCTCCGCGCGCAGCACGTGCATGGTCTCCGTGCCGTACGGCGTGATCCCGAAGGGCCCGCCCGCCGTGTACAGGGCCTCCCACACCGTGCGCGCGTACCAGGCCGGGACGTTGATCTCGTAGGCGAGTTCACCGGAGAAGCTGATCCGCGCCACCCGGGCGGGCACGCCCGCCACGACGGTGTCCTGCCAGGTCATGAACCCGAACGCGTCGTTGCCGACGTCGAGGGCCGGCGCCACCAGGGCCAGGACGTCGCGAGAGCGCGGCCCGACCAGCGGGATCGTCGCCCAGTGCTCGGTGACGGAGGTGAGGTGGACCCGCAGGCCGGGCCACTCCGTCTGAAGCCACTCCTCCATCCAGTCCAGCACCCTGGCGGCGTTGCCGGTGGTCGTCGTGACCAGGAACTCCTGCTCGGCCAGGCGCAGGACGGTTCCGTCGTCGAGCGCCATGCCGTCGACCCCGCACATCACGCCGTAGCGGACCCGGCCGACCTTCAGCGAGCTCATCACGTTGGTGTAGAGCCGGTCCAGCAGTTCGCCGGAGTCCGGGCCCTGGACGCTGATCTTGCCGAGGGTGGAGCCGTCCATCATGCCGACGCCCGCACGGGTCGCCCGGCACTCCCGCAGCACGGCCTCCTCGAGGGTCTCCCCGCCGACGGGGTAGTACCACGGCCGCTTCCACTGGCCGACGTTCTCGAAGAGCGCCCCGTGCTCGACGTGCCACCCGTGCAGGGCCGTCACCCGGACCGGGTCGAACAGCTCGCCGCGGTTGCGTCCGGCGAACGCGGCGAACGCCACCGGCAGCGTGGGAGGCCGGAGCCGCGGGGTGCCCAGCTCGGCGATGTCCACGCCCAGGGCCTCGGCGACGATGCCGGAGGTGAGGACGCCCGAGGTACGGCCCTGGTCGTGGGCGGTCCCGATGGTGGTATACCGCTTGACGTGCTCCACCGAGGTCAGGCCCGCCCCGGTGGCCCGCAGGACGTCCGCGACGGTCCCGTCGCGCTGGAGGTCGACGAATTGCAGGGAGTCCTCCTCGGCGCTCGGTACCCGCCAGAGCACCGCGCCCGGTGCGTCCGCGGGCGCCTCGGCGACGGCCGGCAGCGCCACCCGCGGGGCGCTCCGGCCGAGCGCCGACAGCGCCTGCCGGGCCGCCTCCACGCCGTCCGCCAGGGCTCCGGCCAGGCCGGGGACCCCGCTCGCGGCACCCGCCGTACGCACCGTGTCCAGGGCGGCGGCCGGGACGAAGGCGCCCAGCTCGCCGTCGTAGCGGAGCCGTCCCCCGGACTGGCTGAACAGGGCCACCGCCGGGTTCCAGCCGCCCGAGACCAGCAGCAGGTCGCAGCCGAGGTGTTCGGGGCCGAGGCGGACCCCCTCGATGCGCTCGGTGCCGCTGGTCCCGGTCACCACCTGCCCGGCCCGCACCTCGATGCCCCGCGCGGCACACGCCTCGCGCCAGTGGGCCGGCACCTCACGCCGTACGTCGACCAGGGTGTGGACGCGGGCGCCGGCGTCGGCGAGTTCGACCGCCGCGCGGTAGGCGCTGTCGTTCGTGGTGAACACGGCGATCTCACGGCCCGGCAGCACGCCGAAGCGGTTGAGGTAGGTCCGGGCGGACGCGGCGAGCATGATGCCGGGGCGGTCGTTGTCGTCGAACGCGATCGGCCGCTCGTAGGCGCCGGTGGCGAACACGGCCTGCCGCGCCCGGACGCGCCAGACGCGCTGCCGGGAGACATGGGCGGGCGCGGCCGCGCCGAGGTGGTCCGTGCGCTTCTCCAGGGCGAGGACGAGACCGTCGTCGTAGGAGCCGATGGCGGTGGTCCGCCGGAGCAGCCGGACGTCGGGCAGCGACGCGAGTTCGTCCGTGACCTCGGTGACCCAGCCGTCCAGGCCGTCCCGGCCGCCGAGCAACGAGCCGCCGGGGCGGGGGAGTTCATCGACCACGACGACGCGCACGCCGGACCGGGCGGCGGTCAGGGCGGCGGACAGACCGGCCGGACCGGCGCCGACGACCAGGACGTCGCAGTGGGCGTGCACGGTGTCGTACCGGGCCGGGTCGGGCCGGCTGCTCAGCCGGCCCTGTCCGCTCAGCCCCCGGGCGACGAGCCCGTCGTAGAGCTCCACGGTGGTGGCCGTGAGCATCGGCTCGGGGAAGGGGGCCTCGATCTGCACCAGCGCGTTGGGCTCCTCGACCCCGGCGGTCATGATGCCGCGGGGCCGGCCGTAGGTGATGCCGGTCGCCACGTGGTGGACGCCGTTGGCCAGCAGTGCCGAGGCGAGGGTGTCGCCCGGGTGGCCGGTGTACGCGGTTCCGTCGAAGGTGAACGACAGGGTCGTGCCGCGGTCCACGGTGCCGGAGCCGTCGATACGGTACGGGTTGCTCATGAGCCGGCCTCCTGACCGTCGGCGTCGGGCCGGGGGGCCGCGAGGAACCGGTGGGTGGCGGTGTCGCGCAGGGCGTTGAACCAGCGGCGGCATCCCGCGGCGTGGATCCACCGCTCCGCGAACGGGCCCTTGGGGTTGTCGCGGAAGAAGACGTACTGGGCCCACTGCTCGTCGTCGAGGTCGGCGGGGGCCGCGGGGTAGGGGACGTGCGCCTGTCCGCCGTAGTGGAACTCGGCTTCCTCGCGCGCGCCGCACCAGGGGCAGGCGATGAGTTGCATCGGAGTCTCCGGGAGAGGGATCAGTGGGCCACGGCGGCCGCGCCGTGCTCGTCGACCAGCGCGCCGGTGACGAACCTGGACAGGGCGAAGGGCGCGTTGTACGGGTGGGGTTCACCGGTGGCGATGGTGTGGGCGTAGCACCAGCCGACGCCGGGAGTGGCCTTGAACCCGCCCGTCCCCCAGCCGCAGTTGAGGTACAGGTCCGCGACCGGGGTGAGCCCGACGATGGGGGAGGCGTCCGGGGTGGTGTCGACGATGCCGGCCCAGGTGCGCAGCATGTGGGCGCGGGCGAACACCGGGAACAGCTCCAGGGCGGCGGCCATCTGGCGTTCGATGATGTGGAACGCGCCGCGCTGGCCGTAGCCGTTGTAGCTGTCGATGCCGGCGCCCATGACCAGCTCGCCCTTGTGCGCCTGGGAGACGTACACATGGACGGCGTTGGACATCACGACCGTCGGGTGCACCGGCTCCAGCAGCTCGGACACGAGCGCCTGTAGCGGGTGGCTCTGCAACGGCAGTCGCAGGCCGACCATCTCGGCGAGCACGGAGGTGTGTCCCGCGCCGGCGAGCGCCACCTTGCCGGCGGCGATGTCGCCGCGCGTGGTCCGTACGCCCGTCACCCGGCCGTCCGTCACGTCGATGCCCGTGACCTCGCAGTTCTGGATGAGGTCGATGCCGTACGCGTCGGCCCGCCGGGCGAAGCCCCAGGCGACGTAGTCGTGCTTGGCGATGCCGGCGCGCGGCTGGTACGTGGCGCCGAGCACCGGATACCGCACGTCCGGGTCGATGTTGACGATGGGACAGACCTCGGCGACCTCGTCCGGCTCCAGCCACTCGGCGTCGATGCCGTTGAGCCGGTTGGCGTACACCCGGCGCTTGCTGTCCCGGATGTCCTGGAGGGTGTGCGCGAGGTTCAGCACCCCGCGCTGGCTGAACAGAATGGGGTAGTCGAGGTCCTCCTCCAGCGTCTCCCACAGCTTCAGGGAGTGCTCGTAGATGCCGGAGCTCTCGTCCCACAGGTAGTTGGAGCGGATGATGGTGGTGTTGCGGGCCATGTTCCCGCCGGCCAGCCATCCCTTCTCCAGGACCGCGACATTGGTGATCCCGTGGTTCTTGGCCAGGTAGTAGGCCGTCGCCAGGCCGTGCCCGCCGCCACCGACGATCACCACGTCGTACGACCGCTTGGGGTCGGGGTTGCGCCAGAGGAAGTCCGGGTGGTCCGGAAGCGGCGTGCCGGTCATGCCGCGGCTCCGTTCAGCTCGGGGTGCAGGGGGAACGCGGCGGCGAGCCTCGCCACCCGGCCGCGCAGCGCACCGGCCCGTTCGGCGGAGAGTCCCGTCGAATGCTCGCGCTCCAGCTCCGCGTCGACCGCGGCGGCGACCTCCGGGTCGAACAGGGTCAGCGGCTGGGAGAAGCTCATGCGGGCCCCTTGGAAGACTAGGCGCGTACGTCTGATATATCAGTTGTAGGCGTATTGCAGGTCAGTCGTCAAGGAGTCGTCGGGTAGTCTGGCGGCCCAGGAGCAGCAGAGTGGGCGAGGAGGGCGCGCCATGTCGGTCGTGGTGGCGGAGGAGGGGCTCACCCTGGCCGAGCGGGCCTACAGGGCCCTGTGCGACAGCCTGGTGACGCTCCAGATCGCGCCCGGGACGCCCATCAACGACGAGCAGGTGGCGGCGGAGTTGGGGGTCGGACGCACACCGGTGCGCGAGGCGCTGAAGCGTCTGGAGGCGGACCGGCTCGTGGTCTCCTACCCGCGGCGCGGCACGTTCGCCTCCGAGGTCCAGATCACCGACCTCGGCCATCTCACCGAGGTGCGCCTCCGGCTGGAGCCGCTGGCCGCCGACTGCGCCGCGCGCCGGGCCGGCGCGGGCGACCGGGCCGTACTGAGCAGGCTCCTTCAGGAGCTCGACGCGGCCGCCGGACGGGAGGTCGGCGAACTCCTCGCGCTGGACCTCCGGTTGCACCGGGCGCTGTACACCGCCACGGGCAACCCCTTCCTCCAGGACACGCTCGTGCGCTACGACAACCTGGCCACGCGCATCTGGTGCCTGTTCCTCGACCGTCTGCCCGGACTGGCCGGCCATGTGGGCGAGCACGGTCCGCTCGTCCGCGCGGTCCTGGCGGGCGACGGGGACCGCGCCGCGGCCCTGGCCGCCGAGCACGTGGAGCACTTCGAGAGCGCGATCCGCTCCCTGCTCTGAGCGTCTCTAGAACTCTGTGTGTGCCTGTGGGTTTCAGGCTTTTCGGGCGCGGCGTGGTCGTCTGCTGCCGTCGTGGGGTCCGAACCTCGGGGTGAGGGGGTGGACTTCGGTGGCGTGCAGGTGGTGGAAGCCGGTCCGCTCGGCGGCGCGGGTGCGTCGTCGACAGGTTCTGCGTGAGAGCCGCACCCGGCCGGATTGAAGAAGGTCTTCTTCGGTTCGGTGGGGTGCGGGTACTCCATGACCTGACGCCGGCCTGAATGCTGCTGGTGTCGTGGTGTCATGCCCCGCCGGACGCTGGACTGCCCCCGTGGTGGGGGTGGTGGCGGGGACCGTACGCGCGTCGGGCATACGGCGGGAAGTTTTCTGGCCCGGGCCTGCGGCGGTGCGTCGGGCAGCTCGGTGCCGGGGGTCGGTGGGCCTGCTGGGGGTGGGGCGCCCCTTGTCCGGGGTGGTCCTGGGCCCGCGTGGCCGGGGCGGGGCGCTCTCCGCGTGGCGCTGGCGGCGCAGGCGGCGGGTGGTCCTCTTCGGACGACCCGACCCGCTCACCGCTGCTCTCGAGCACACCACGGAAGGCACTACACGTCGCCGTCGCCACCAGCCTAGCCACGATCTTCACCCGCAACTCCGGCTCCGGCTCCGGCTGCGGCTGCGGCTGCGGCTGCGGCTCCGGCTCCGAGGGCAGGCTGGTCCATGCGGCCCCCGGCTTCGGCCAGAAGCCGCCGCCGCGCCTCACGCGAGCGCATCCCGTACATGCGACCGGCGAAGGTGGCCACCAGCGACATGAAATCGTCCAGCAACTCCTCCATCGCCCCGGCCGCTCCCTTGGAATGCAACACCTCGACCGTAACGCGGTGATGGGCCAGAACCTGGATCAACCAGCCCGCACCGAAGCGGGCCAACCGGTCAACGTGAGTGATCCGCACATGGGTGAACTCCCCCTTCGCGGCCCGTTTCACCAGCCGGTCAAGCCCCGGCCGTGACTCCCGCAGCCCCGAAGCACGGTCCTTGAAGACCGCGACCGTCGCCCCCGAAGCCGACGCCCGCAGTTCGGCTTCCTGCGCGGCCGGCGAAGACTCCTGCCCACTGGTGCCCGAAACCCTCACATACAGAGCCTCACGCCGCCCGGCCGTATCCGGACAGCCGGTCAGAGCGTCCAACGGCTCGGTGCGGAAGCGCCGTTCACGCCCCACCCACACCACCGGAACCCTGCCCTCGTTCGCCTGGCGGATCACCCACAGATCCACACACCCTCTGCTATGCAGCATCCACAAGGATCCCTAAGCGAAACCCGCAACAGTCAGAGACCCTGGTCGGGCGGCGGGACGTGGGAGGCGGGGGCAGGGAGGCCGGCGTCGGGTGTGGGGTGTCGGGGGAGTGCGGCGCGGCCTGCCTACCCGGCCTGATCCGTTCGGTCCGCCCGGGGGAGGGGGCAGGTCAGGGGCAGGACGCGTTCGGTGAGCCGACCGGTCAGATGGGTGTCGGTGAGCGTGGCCTCGGCGAGCCAGGCCGCTGCCGTGAGCTGCTCCAGCAGGTGCGGCAACTCGCCGGCGTCCACCGGGACCGCGGCCGTGAGCGAACTCAGGGCGATGCCCGGCTCGTCGGCGCCGAGGCGGCCCGAGCCGTCGGCGTGGGTGGCCAGCGTCAGCGCCAGCAGGCGGGTGGCCGCGCCGGCTTGGGCCTTGCGGAGCTTCTTGTCCGAGACGACCCGCTGGGCCCACCCGCTCAGCCTGGGCCGTGTCTTCCTGCCGAACGCGAACGGTCCGGAGCCGTCCTCGCGCGGCGCCAGGGAGGGGACGGTGACCGCGACGGGGTTCTCCGGCCGGGAGGCGAGCAGGTCCTCGGCGGTGCCGGGGACGACCAGCCATCCGCAGTCGATCAGCCGCTCGACCAGGTCCTGCGGATCCGTCAGGTTCAGCGCGGTGACGTCCTGGCCGACGACATTGCCGGTCCCCGCGTGCGCGGTGCGCAGGGTCAGCATCAGGGCGAGCAGCCGGGCGTCCGGCCCCGGCAGCGGGCTGTGCCCGGCCACGTGCGCGAGGACGGACCGTACGTGCCCCCACTGAGCCGGCACGTTCAGCACACGGCTGACGGCCGGCCCCTCGGCGTCCGTGCCGAAACCCCCGCGCTGGAGGTGCTGGGAACGGGCCGCGGCGGCGGCCTGCTCGGCGCGCAGCGCCTCCCGCCGCAGCGCCCTGTCCCCGCTCACCTCGGCCCAGGTGGTGAAGGCGCGCGCCTTGCGTTCATGGAGGTCCGCGAGGAGCGCCAGATCGGGTTCGGCCTGCTTCTGGTACGCGCGGAACAGGTCGCCCAGTGCGGCGAGTTCGTCCCGCAGGGCGGTGGGCCGCAGATCGTGCGGGACGATCCGCTGGGCGATCTTCCCGTGCGGGCGGGTGCGCGGCGCGGGCGAGGAGCGGGGCGCCGGCACCCCGCGCGCACCGGCCGGGGGCGGGGAGGTGTCGGAGAACCGGGGCGCCCCGGCCGGCGCGGCCACCGGGCGGTCGGCCGCCGACCCGGCCGGGAGCGGGGCGGCGGTGACGACCTTCGCGCCGGGGGTCGCGGCCGCGCAGCGCGCGCAGCACTCGATCGCCTGCCACCAGCGGCCCTGCCGGTCGACGACCACGGCCAGGACGACCGCACCGCCGCACCGCCAGGGCTGGCCGCCCGGCTGCCGGTCGGCGGGAGAGATGTGCGTACGGCAGCTGTCGGCCCGGCACGCGCAGTACGCCCCGGCCCGAGGCTCCGCGACCGCCCGCAGATGGGACTTGAGGTGTTCGACCGCGGCCGCACGGCCGGCGGCGGCGGACGGCAGTCGCTGCTCGGCGCAGGCAGGGCGGCTGCACGAGACGCGTACCGCCGCGCTGCCACGACCGGCGGGGTCCAGTCGCACCGTCCACCGGCGCCCCAGTACCCGCTCGTCCGGCTCGCTCGCCGTGGCCTCCGTCATCCTCGCCCGTTTCCTTTCCCTCTTGCCGTTCCTTCACTGTGCGTATCCGCGCCACCGCACAGGGCGAGGCGAGGCAGCGGGGCTACCGTACGCGGCAGACGACACCGTGACCTGAGAACTCGCCGGACGCCCGGACGTTGCGGGTCGGGGCGGGTGAACGGCAGTTCGAGTACGGGGGGTGTGGGGGCAAGGCGTCCGGCGAGCGGTGTCGCAGGAGGCGCGGGCCGGGAACGCCGCGTGCCGTCAGGCCCGGTGCTGCCAGAGGTCGCGCAGCAGGGCGATCTCGGACATGTGGTGGATGAACTCCAGGTTGCCGCCCCAGAGCACGTCCACGAACGGATCGTCGGGGTCGGAGCCGTAGGGATACTGGGAGAAGCCGACGGTGTCGAGCTGTTCGTCGGTGACGTTGGCGACGGCCTCGCGCCAGCGGTCGACCGAGGCCCAGAACCCTTCGAGGGCGAGGGAGGCGTCGGGGGTGAAGTCGACCATCAGCTTCGGATCCCGGCGCCGTTCGCCGAAGGCCCACTCCCAGCCGCCCGCGAAGCCGTAGTGGAGGTGCCCCAGCCGCCAGGCGATCGTGGTGACCGGCGTCCGGTCGGGCAGCACCGGGCCGGTGTGGGCGAGGACCTCCTCGACCCGCCGCACGCTCACGCTCCAGTCCTCCGCGATCTTGGCCACGGACATCCCGTCCGCGGCCTGCCGGGCCACCTCGGCGTACTCGCTCGGCGGGATGTCCGGGGCGCCCTGGTCCAGCACCCAGTCGCCCGGCCCGAACGCACGGGGGGTCCTCGCCTCCCCGCGGCGCCGGATCGACCAGCAGTCCGCCGCCGGCTCCCAGAGGTACTCCTCGTCCCCCAGCCCCGCCAGCCGTACCTGGGCCCTCTGCCTGGCACAGTCGAACTGGTCGAGCAGCAGGCCCAGTCGGTCGGTCCCCATGCGTGCCCCTCTCGCGGTCGCCGCCTCTTCGTCTTGTCCCCGCGGAGGCTAGTGGCCGTCGCCCGCGGGGCGCGACGCATTTGGGGCGGGCGGCGGGCGCCGCAGGCCCGGGGTTCAGTTCCAGCCGAAGCGCCGGTCGACGACCGCCGCGAACTCCTCCGGCGTCAGCACCGCGTCCCCGTTCTGGTCGGCCGCGTCGAACAGGGCGGAGGAGGCGTCGGCGTCCCCCAGGCCGTGGAACGGCAGCACCCCCGACGCGGCGAGCGACGGGCCCCTGGTCCGCAGGGCGGTGATCACCTCCGCCCTGGTCAGGGTCCCGTCCTGATCGAGGTCGAGCGCCTCGAACAGCCTTCGGGCCTTGTCACTCGTCACGTCGCCCTCGTTCCTCCGGATCGGCCGCCGGGTCCACCCCGTGCACAGGGGAAAACGCCCGTTACGCCCCTCCGGTTCCACCAGGCTCATGCCAAGCACGCGGGCTCGTGCCAAGAACGCGGCCTCACGGGCACGGTCACCTCAGGTAGGCCGGGGCGACGGCGGAGTCCATCAGCCGGCGGGCCGTGCCGCCGCCGTCGGCGGACACGGTCCACAGATCGGAGCCGTAGTCGCCGGGGAGGGCGTAGACGAGCGTGTGGTCGTCAGCCCACAGCGCCTGGTCGTCGAGGGTGCGGGTCTCGGCCGTCGGGCTCTCCTTCAGGGTCCGCAGATCGAGCACGTACAGCCGCCAGGGCGCGTCGGGCGAGGCCCCCTTCACCCGCTTCTTGTACGCGATCCGGGTCCCGTCGGGCGACAGCGAAGGGCATTCGACGTTGGCGTGCAGGGTGGTGAGGGTGCGGGCCGTGACGTCGCCCCGGACGAGATAGGTCTTCCCGCCCGTCGCCAGGGTGGCGTAGAAGCGGCGGTCGTCGGCGAAGGTGACACCCCAGACGTTGGTGTCGGCCGCGTGGTGGGCGTGCCCGTCCTTGACGACGCGGAAGGTCTCCAGATTGTCGTCGACCGTCCAGGTGCGGGTGTCGACGATCGCCGTGCGGGTGGAGAAGTCCGTACCGGCGTACGAGTCCCCGCTCACGAAGACCGTCCAGGCGACCAGGTGCCCCGAGGGGGAGACCCGGGCCCGCGTCGGGATGCCCGGCACCGCGAAGTGGCGCAGCTCGTGCAGGCGCGCGTCGAGCACCACTGCCCGGTAGGTGTCCCGCAGTGCCCCGTGCACGGCCTGGAGACAGATGCCGGTGCCCGCCGCCGCGTGGAAGCGCAGGCACTTGACGCCCGACACGGTGCGCGGTCCCCCCGGATCGTCGGCGGGCACGCTGGCGATCTCGTCGCGGTGCGGCCCCCAGGCCAGGTTGCGCACCAGCAGCCGGCGGCCGGAGGCGGGCCGCAGCGAGACACTGCCGGCCCGCACGGCCGGTCCGTCGGCCTGCTGCTGGTCCCGCATGCCCGACCGGTGCGCCGCGTACAGCACCGCCCCGGTCCCCACGCTCCCCAGCAGTAGGACGGCCACCAGCAGGATCACCAGCCGCCGGCCGGTCCCGGTCATGCCGGTGCGGGGGGTGTCGGTCCCGCTCGTGCCGTTCCGGCCTCCGGTCCGGGGTGTGCCGGCGCCGGTCATACGGACACCGCCTCGTCCGGTGCGCGGACGGCGGAGGGGCGCAGGACGTACCCGGCGGCCAGCGCGCTGAGGGCCAGGGCGCAGGCCGTGGCCGCGAGCGCGGTCCGCCCGCCCCACAGGCTCCAGGCCGCGCCGAAGGCCAGCGAGCAGGTGAACCGGGCCAGCGCCTGACCGGTGCCGACCAGGGCCTGCCCGGCGCCCTGGTGCCGGTCCGGGACGGCACCGGCGGTGGCGGCGGCGAGGACCCCGTCGGTGGCGGCGTAGAAGGTGCCGTGCAGGACGAGGACCGCCGACACCGCCGGGACGCCGTGCCACGGGGAGAGCACCAGGGCGTACCCGAGCAGCAGGGCCCCGTGCCCGGCGAGGAAGAGCCGGCGGCGGCCGGTCCGGTCGGCGAGCGCCCCGAGCGGGACGGCGAGCAGCAGGAAGACGGCGGCGGTGCCCAGCGGCAGCAGCGGGAACAGATCGGCGGGCAGCCCTCCCTCGCGCTGGAGCAGCAGATACAGGAAGGAGTCGCTGACCGTCGTCAGGCCCAGCAGCGCCGCGCACACGGTCAGCCGCCGCAGGGCCGGGCGCCGCAGCAGCGCCAACGCCTCCCGCAGCGTCGGCCGGGCCGTCTCGGGAGGCCGTACGGCCCCCGCGGGGGTGATGCGGGCGGGTACGAACAGCACCAGCACCAGCACTCCGAGCACGGCCACGCAGCCGCTCACGGCGAAGACCGCGTCGTAGCCGTCGACGGTGGCCCGCAGCACGGCGAAGGCGACGAGCGGGCCGAGCAGCGCGCCGGTGGTGTCCATCGCCCGGTGCACCCCGAAGGCGCGTCCCCGGCGCTCGGGCTCGGTGGCCAGCGAGATCATTGCGTCCCGGGGCGCGGTGCGCAGCCCCTTGCCGGTGCGGTCGGCCGCGAGCACGCCGCTGATCACCGGCAGGGTGTGGGCGACCAGCAGCAGCGGCTTGCACAGGGCCGACAGACCGTAGCCGAGGCCCGCGACCGCCTTGTGCCGGTGGCCCCCTCGGTCGGCGAGATGGCCGCCCGCCAGCCGTACGAGCGCCCCGACGCCGTTGTTGATGCCGTCGAGGAGTCCGAAGCCGAGCGGCGACAGACCGAGGCCCGCGACGACGTAGAGCGGCAGGACGGCGGTGACCATCTCGGAGGAGACGTCCGTGATCAGGCTGACGGCGCCGAGGGCCAGCACGGTGGAGGGCACGGCGGCCGGCCGCCGCCCGGGACGGATGTCCTGGGCGACGGCCGGCGCGGTGCCGCGGGAGTCCGCGAGGTACACCGGCGTCAGTTCCAGATGCCGGTGATGTCGGAGGCCGAGGCGGCGTTGCCGGCGTGCGCGGACAGGCCGGCCAGGTCCTCGATCGTGCGCAGCACGTTGTAGTGGTTGTAGGTGGTGGCGCTGGAGCTGCCAGCCGTGACGTGCTCCCCGTAGAACAGGGTGGGGATGCGGTTGCCGGAGAGCTTGTTGTCCTCGTCGAAGGTCACGGCGAGGACGCTGTTGTGGGTCTTGGCCCAGGTGGCGTAGGCGCCCAGGTTGTTCTGGATCCAGGTGTCGCCGGTGGAGACCGAGCAGTCGTGCATGTCGCTGCACAGGTTCGGCACGACGAAGGACACCTTCGGCAGGGTCGTGTAGTCGGTCGGGAACTGCGCGAAGGTCTTCGCGGTGCTGGTCGGCACGTTGGAGAACCCGAACCAGGGGTTGTGCTTCTGCGCGTACCTGCCGCTGCTGCAGGTCGTCGAACCCTGGCTCGGCAGCGACTCGTTGTAGCTCGCCCAGGTCGTGCCCGCGGCGATCAGCTCGGAGGCCAGGTTGGGGGCGGAGATCGAACCGACGGAGACACAACTGTCGTCGGTGCGGCCCTGGTTGGAGCCCGAGAAGAGCATGTAGTAGTTGGGCTCGCTGGGATGGGTCAGACCGTAGGACTGGGTGAGGTTCGCCCCGCCCGCCTTGATCGTGTTGTTGAGGTAGGGGGCGCTGGAGCTGCCGATGACCTGCGAGTAGGCGTGGTTCTCCAGCACCACGACCACCACGTGGTCAGGGGTCGGGAGCCCCGTGGCCTGGGCGGTGGTGGCCGTGGTGGCCCAGACACCGATCGAGGCGGCGGTGAGGGCGACGGCGCCGGCGAGTGCGGCGAGGGGGCGTCGGTTGCGCTGGGAAGCCTTGACGGCGGCCATGACTGTCCTCCGGGACAGAAGCGACGGACGTTCGGGGAGCGGCGCCGCACACCCTAGGAGCCCCGGGCCTGCCCCGCGTGAAGGCCAGGCGAACGGCGGACCCCGGCAGGCAAAGGTCGGGTCAGTCACAGGTAATGCACAGGAAAATCAAGGGGGGCGGGGCTGCGTCGCGAAGGAGTGCCCGACCTTTTCAGCCTACGCTCCGGGGTCCCGGCGGCCCGGCAGCCGCACGAGGGGGCCCCACCCGGTGGGTCCGGTGGGCGGACGGCGGCATCCCGTCCGCCCACCGGCGCGACCGGCTACGCCTCCTTCGGGGCCGCCTGCTGCACCACCTCGAAGGACCACAGGGTCGCGGCCGAGGCGGCGGGCCTGGCCTGCTCGCCCTCGGCGCCGCCCCGGTGCGCGGACTTCATCGGACCTTCCATCCACGCCTGGAACGACTCCTCGTCCCGCCAGCGCGTGTAGACGAGGTAGGTGTCGGTGCCCTCGACCGGGCGGAGCAGCTCGAACCACTCGAACCCGTCGGAGTTCTCCACGGCGTGCGCCCGCGCCGCGAACCGCTTCTCGAGGGTCTCCCGCTGCTCGGCCGGGACCGTCAGTACGTTGATCTTGACTACGCTCATGCCCCCATCCTGCCCTCCGGCACCACCGGGGGAGCGGACCACCCCCTACTCGGGGCCGTCCCCGGGAGCCGGTTCCAGCCGCTGCGCCTCCCGGGCGGCCCGCCGGGCCTCCCGCTCCGCACGGGCCAGCGCGTCGCCGGCCGCGCGGGACCGTTCCTCGGCCCGCCGCTCCTCCTCGGCCGCCGACCGGAGCGTCTCCCGGGCCCGCCGCAGCGCCTCTTCCGCGTCCTCCGCCTCCCGCCGGGCCCGCCCGTGGTGCTCCCGAGCCCTGCCTACGGCCGCCTCGGCGGCGGTGTGCTCCGCGCGCCGCTCGTCCCGTTCCCGCGCGGCGGTGTCGGCCGCCGCACGGGAACGGGAGAGGCGTTCCCGGCGCCGTCGGGCGAGGTCGTCCCTGCGAGGAGGGGACGGCGGACCGCGCCGCACCGGGCGCGCCGGTGCGGCCCCCGCCGGGAAGCCCGACGGCGGGACCAGGGCGTTGTCCAGGCGGCCCGTGGCCCACCGGTCCGCCGCGTCGGCGTCGGCGAGCACGGCCTGGAGGGTGGCGGTGACCTCGCTCAGCACGGCGGCCGACAGCCGCTGCCCGGCGTCGAGCGCGAGGTCGGCCGTCCGGCGGGTCAGCGCGACGACGATCCTGCGGCGCTGGTCGGACAGCTCCCTCACCGCGCCCGGATCCAGGTCCCGATGGGCCCTGCGCAGTGCCTGGCCCAGCTCCAGGAACCGCTGGCTCTCCTCCGGCCGAGACCGCAGCAGCAGATTCGCGGCCCAGGCGGCGAGGGTGGGCCGACGGGCCCCGTGGATCCGGCGGGCGTCCTCCGCCCGGCCCGCCGTCCGGGCTGCCATCGCCAGCTCCTCACGGCGCGCCACGAAACCGGACGGCGGGGTGGTGTACAGGGCGTCGAGCACCGCCTCCACGTCCTCCGTCCCGTCCCCGCGCCCGCGCTCACCCACCATGCCGCCCAGCCTCCACCGGGCTACGCGCCCGCGCACGCCGGGACCGGGTCAGTCCTCCGTCGGGCGCGCGCCGGCTCAGGCGGCTCGGTGGAGCGGTGTCCCGGTGGGCGGGGGCCGGGTGCGTGCCCAGCCGAGCAGCATCACCGAGCACACGGCCGCCAGGGCGCACCAGGTCGAGACGAACTCCAGCCGCCAGAGCGCCCAGCACACCGACGCCCCGACGGCGACGAGCACGCCGAGCAGGGTCAGCCGCCGGTCGCCGGACAGCAGCAGGGAGCCCACGGTGGCCAGCAGGTAGCCCGCGACGAGGACCGGGGGATGGGGGAGTCCGAAGGTGTAGCCGAGGGTCCGGCCGTGGATCTCGGCCGTCATCGGGCCGGTGGCCAGCCCGTACGCGAGGGCCGCGGCGGTCGCGGCTCCCACCGCGAGCGGCACGGCCAGCCGGGGACGGGCGGCCGGCGCGCCCGGGCCCGTGGCCGCGCACCACACCGCGGCGGGCACCCACACCGCCAGCAGCGGCAGCGCGATGACGGCCCAGACGACGGTGGCGGCCCCGCCGCCCCCGCCCCGGTGCCGGACGACCGCCTCGACGATCTGGTGCGCCCCGAGCAGCAGCGGCAGCGCGGCGAGCGGCAGATCGCGCCGCGCGCGCACCCGCGCCACGGCGGCCACCCCGACGGCCGTGACACCGGCGCCCGCCACGAGATCGGCCGTCGCGCTCCAGCACATCAGGCCACCATAGGGCCGGACTTCGGGGTCCGTCCGCCGGGCCACGCGGCGCCGTGCCCCGCCTCAGCCGGTTCCCGCGCGGTCCGTCCGAAACGACGCGCGGGTTCCGACGCACCGGGCGCAGGGCCGCGGCCGCCCGGTCGGCCCAGGCGCGCGCCGCCCCGGCCGAGGCCGACGGCCACCTCACCCTGACCAGCCCCGCGTCGTACGCCGACGGGGAGATGGCGCGGCCTACGGATCGGGGCAGTCCTCGTCGGTCCCCTCGGCGTGCCGGCCTCCGGCCGTGGTCACGGTCACCGTCACCGGCTCCGTGTCCCGCAGGACGAGGCGGCGGGCCCGGCCCGCCGTGCAGATCAGCTGCCGCTGCGCCAGAGGGGAGAGCTCCGTCGCCACGTCCTTCGGCAGGACGACCGAGACCCTGCGGCCGTCCGTCGTGGCCCGTACGGGCTCCTTGGCCGACTCGGACGCCGAGGGGACCGGCGCCGCGGTCGGCTCGCCCGCCTCGGCGAGGTCGTCCCGGGTCTGCGAGGAGTCGTCGGTCGGGAGGAAGGAGTCCGGCCCCGACGACCAGGCCACCTGCGTGGTCACCCCGCGGGACCGCTCCACCACGTCCGGGCCCTCCAGCATCTGCTCGATGGCGACGGCGGCGTCCCCGGCCTCCGGGACCGCACGGCGCACGGCGAACAGCGCGCCGTCCTGGACGAAGTACAGCGGGGTCGTCGCGGTGATCCCGCTCGCCGGACCGCCCGCCTCGACCACCCCTGTCTCGGGGATGCCGCAGGAGCAGAGCGCGAGCACCGCGCCGACGATCAGCAGCGCCGCACGGCAGGCACGTCCCGTCACTGCTTCTCCCACGCCGACTCGTCCCGCCGCAGCGGGAGTTCCACGGTGAAGACGGCACCGCCGCCCGGACGGTTGGCCGCGCGGACGGTGCCGCCGTGCATCCGAACATTCTCCTCGGTGATCGCCAGGCCCAGCCCGCTGCCCTCGGTACGGGTGCGCGCCGTGTCGGACTTGTAGAAGCGGTCGAAGACGTACGGCAGCACCTCCTCGGGGATGCCCGGCCCGCTGTCGGCCACCTCCAGGACAGCGTGCCGCAGGGTGGCGTGCGGCCCGCCCTCCGACAGCGTCAGCAGAACCGGCCGGCCGCCGTGCCGCAGGGCGTTGCCGACCAGGTTGGCCACCACCACGTCCAGCCGGCGCGGATCGACCCGGCCGCGCAGTTCGTCGGGTCCGGGCAGCCGGGTCTCGACCGCGTCCGACCAGCCCCGGGAGGCGAGGGTGCGCCTGACCGACTCGGCGAGGTCGACCTCGTCCAGGTGCAGGACCGCCGCTCCCGCGTCGAAGCGGGAGATCTCCATCAGGTCCTCCACCAGCCGGGCCAGCTTCACGGTCTCCTCGCTGATCAGCCGTACCGCGGTCGCCGTGTCCGGATCGAGGTGGGCGGCCTCCTCGTCCAGTACGTCGGTGACCGCCGACATCGCGGCCAGCGGGGTGCGCAGCTCGTGCGAGACGTCCGAGGCGAAACGGCGGGCCCGCGCCTCCATGCCGCGCAGTTCGGCGACGGACTGCTCCAGCGCCGCCGCGGTCTCGTTGAACGTGTGGGACAGATCGGCGAGTTCGTCGGAGCCGTTGACGTCCAGCCGGGTGTCGAGCCGGCCCTCGGCGATGCTGCGGGTCGCCCGGCGCAGCGCCCGCACCGGACGCAGCACGCCGCGCGCCGCGAACAGGGCGAGCAGCACGGCCACCCCGAGCGCCGACGCGGTCGCCCGCTCGATGGCCGTGACCAGCGCGTCGACGGACCGCTGTTCGTCGGTCTGGGGCACGGTCAGGAACACCCGGATGCCGGTCGGTGTCAGGGCCCCCTCGGCGGAGGCGAAGACGACCGACATGCCGACGACGAGGGAGGTGCGTTCCCCGCTGCGCACCCGCTGGAACACCGTGGCCGTGCTGGAGCCGACGGCCTCGCGCACGGCGGGCGTCACCTCGTCGAAGCGGTAGCCCTGCACGGAGGGCGCGCTCAGCCCCTCGTACGTCACGAGGACGCGCCAGGTGCCGGAGGGTTCGGCGAGTGCCACGTTGGCCGCGAACTGCCGGAGCATGTCCTCGGTCGGCGGGTAGGCGACTCCGGTGGAGAGCCGGCTGACCTGGGTGCGCAGCTGCCGGATGACGGTGTCCTGGCTCTGCTGGAGCATCCCGTTGCGCGCCTCGCGGAAGGTCAGCGCACCCGTCGTGGTGGTGGCCAGTGCGGCGACCAGCCCGAACGCCACGACCAGCCGGACCCGCAGCCCGCGCAGGACCACCCGGGACGGCGCGCGTGACCCTTTGACCGGCGTGCTCGCCTCGTGCTGCGGAGTGGCCGGTCGCGGCCCCGAGCCTTTCCCCGACCCTTTCGCCGCGTCATGCACCCCGGCTTGCACCCCGGCTTGCACGCTGTCACGCCCCGCGGCTTGCGTCCCGTCATGCACGCCGTCGTGCACCGCGTGTTGCGTCCCGCCGTGCACCGCGTCGTTCACCGCGCGTCTCACCGCGACGCGAACCGGTAGCCGAAACCGCGGACCGTCTGGATGTAGCGCGGTTCGCGCGGCGGGTCGCCCATCTTGGCGCGCAGCCGTTTGACGCAGGCGTCCACCAGCCGGGCGTCGCCGTGGTAGCTGTGCTCCCAGACCGCCTCCAGCAGCTGCTGCCGGCTGAACACCTGGCCCGGGGAGGCGGACAGGGTCAGCAGCAGCCGCAGCTCGGAGGGGGCGAGCTGGACCGGGGCGCCCCGCACGGTGACGGACAGACCGGCCCGGTCGACGGTCAGCTCCCCGTAGGTGTAGATCTTCGGCAGCCCGCCGTCGCCCGGGGCCGCTCCGCCCGTCCGGCGCAGCACGGCCCGGATGCGTGCGTCCAGCACCCTGGCCTGCACCGGCTTGACGACGTAGTCGTCCGCGCCCGCCTCCAGACCGACAACGATGTCTACGTCATCACCGCGCGCGGTCGCCATGATGATCGGCAGGGTCTGGTCGACGGCACGGACGGCACGGCACACGTCCAGGCCGCTCATCCCGGGCAGCATCAGATCGAGGACGACGACGTCGGGCCGGAAGGACCGCAGCCGGTCCATGCCCTCCTCCCCGGTCGGGACGGCGGCGACCTCATGGTTCTGGCGGCGCAGCCCCAGCGCGACCCCTTCCCGCACGGCGGGGTCGTCTTCGATCAGCAGAACACGTGGCATGGGCTCAGTATCGGGACAGCCGCAGCCCGCGCGGGGCACTGTTACCGGATGATCACATAGACCGGATGATCACCCGTTACGATTCCGTTATTGTCTGACCCGGACCTGAACACATCAACTTCACAGTCTGGCTGACCATGAGCGAGCACAAAGCACAGTCCTCCACCGCCGGCCGCCGCCGCGCTCCCGCGCACGCCGCGGGGCGGCGCCGCGGGAAGGGCCCGCTGTGGGGCGGGCTCGCCGCGACGGCCGCCCTCGGGGTCGCCGGTTTCGCCGCCGTGGGCTGGGCGCTGCCGGCCGGCAGGGACGTCCTGGCGGGGGTGGGAAGCGCCGGTCGCGCCGAGCCCGGAGCCGCGGAGTCCGGCGCCTCGGAATCCGGTGCATCCGGGGCCGGTGCCTCCGGGGCGGGTGCCGGCGGGTCCGGCGCCGTCGGATCGGGTGCCCGTGGCTCGGGCGCCGGTGGGGCGGACACGTCCGAGCCCGGGGTCTCCGACTCGGCAGGGCCGGCGCCCGGCCGTACCGCCCCGAGCCCCGGCGCGTCCGCCTCCGGCTCGTCCGGTGCGGTATCCGGGAGCCCCTCGCCGAGCCCCTCCGGGACCACCGTCCCCCTCCCGGCCACCGGTCCCGGAACCTTCGTCACCGCCGCCGGCGGCAGCGCCCCGGCCGGCAAGGGGAAGAAGCCCCTCCGCTACCGGGTCGAGGTCGAGACGGGGCTGCGGCTCTCCACCGCGGACGTGGCACGGCAGGTGGACGCCGTGCTGGCCGACCCGCGCGGCTGGACCGCCGACGGCGCCGTCGCCTTCCAGCGGGTCTCCGGTGGGAGCGCCGACTTCGTCGTCAAGGTGGCCACCCCCGGCACCGTCGACAAGGTCTGTCTGGAGGGCGGGCTGGACACCCACGGCGACTTCAACTGCAATGTCTTCGACAAGGTCATGGTCAACCTGGAGCGCTGGGAACTGGCCACCCCCGTCTACGCCCGGGACGTCCCGTCCTACCGGGCGCTGATCATCAACCACGAGGTCGGCCACTACCTCGGCCACGGCCATGTCGGCTGCCCCGGCGCGGGGAAGCCGGCCCCCGCGATGATGCAGCAGATCAAGGGCATGAACGGCTGCGTCCCCAATGTCTGGCCCTACGGCGACGACGGCAGGCAGATCACCGGCCCCGCCGTGCCCTGACCCGCCCCGAGCAGTGGGTCCAGGTGGACGCTTCGGGCGGGCCGCGGCCCACGATGGCGGACGTCGCCGCGAAGGCGGGGGTCTCGCGGGCGCTGATCTCGGTCGAGCCCCGAATTCGCGATGCCGTCGACCGGTTCCCGGCGTTGTGGTCGCTGGAGTGGACGAGCTTGACGTTGCCGCGGCGGCCTGGGCGCCCTTGCGGATCAGGTCCCACAACGTGTCGCCGGGGGAGGCGTGGGTGACCATGGCGACGGTCATCCGGGGCGTGTCGGCCCTGCCCGCCGAGGCTCCGTCCGCGCTCTCCCGGGCGGCCCGGTGATGTCTGGGCATGTCCCTCGCACCTCGCTGCATGACTACGGAGGCGTCCGCCGGTGATGTCAACGTCGACGGGCTCGGATTCCCGGGGCCGGATCGCCGCCTCGGTCCCGTACCTCCTCCGCCGCTCGCCGCAGAGCGGCGAGAACCGTGCGCACGGCTCGGCGGGCCGCGCGTTCGGGGCGGTGCAGTACGTCGACGTGGCGGGCGGCGTGGATACCGCTGAGCGGGCGCAGGACCACCGCCGGGTGCGGGCGGGAGGTCCAGCGCGGCATCAGGGCGATGCCGCCGCCCGCGGCCACCACCTCCGCCACCACCGCGATCTCGTTGACGCGATGGACGATCTCCACCCTGCGGCCGGCCGCTGCGGAGACGGCCTCGACGGTGGCCATCAGCGGAAAGCCGTCGTGCACGGTGATCCAGGGCTGGTCGGCGACCTCCTCGGGCGTCAGCACCGGTTTCGCGGCCAGCGGATGGTCGGCGGGCAGGGCGATGTCCAGGGGTTCCCGCAGCAGCGGGGTGGCCGTCGCGGTCGGCGGCCAGGGCGGCGCGTGATCGAGCCGGTGGGCGAGGACGAGGTCGTAGTGGCGGGTCAGCGGCGGGAAGTCGTCCTGCGCCACATCCGCGTCGTGCAGGCGGACGCGCGGCGACCCCGGTGTGCCGAGGCCGCGCAGCAGGAGCGGGAAGAAGGCGGCGGCCCCGCTGTGGAAGGCCGCCACCGACACCGCGCCGTCGGGCCGTTCCACGAACTCGTCCACGGCATGGCGCGCCCGGGCGAGCGCCGTCTCCACCCCGATCGCCGCGTCGGCCAGGGCCTGACCGGCGGCCGTGAGGACCAGCCGGCGGCCGTCCCGCTCGGTGAGCGGCACCGGAATCGACCGCTGGAGCAGCCGCAGCTGCTGCGAGATCGCCGACGGCGTCACCCGCATCGCCTCGGCGGCCGCGGTGACGCTGCCCAGTTCGCCCAGCTCCCGCAGCACCCGCAGCTGCCTCTCGTCCATGCCGTGAGTGTAGCGTCGCTTAAGCATTGGTTGAGCAACTCGTCGTTTACTTCAAAATGCAGGTCCGCCAGGGTGGAGGTCATGCCAGCCACCCGCCGCACCGATGTGGTGCTGCTGGCCGTCGCCGTCGTCTGGGGTTCCAGCTATCTCTCGGCGAAGACGGCCACGGCCACCACCCCCGTCCTCCTCGTCCTTTTCCTGCGCTACGCCCTCTCCGCCGCCGCCTGCGTCGCCGTGGTCACCGCCCTGCGCGCGAGGTCCGGCCCGCCGACCAGGGACGAGGTGGCGCGCGGCGCCCTGCTCGGGGTCACCCAGGCCGCCGTCCTCGTCGTGGAGACGTACGGCGTCGCCCGCACGAGCGCCGCCAACGCGGGCCTGATCATCAGCCTCACCCTCGTCCTCACCCCGGTGCTGGACCGCGCCGGACGTCCGGCCGGACCGCCGCCGGCGTTCTTCCTCGCGGCCGGCGTCTGCGTCGCGGGCGTGGGCCTGCTCGTCTCGGGCACCGGTCTGCGTACCCCCGGCGCCGGTGATCTGCTGATGCTCGGGGCGGCGGTGGTCCGGGCCGGCCATGTGGTGCTCGTCGGACGGCTCACCGCGGGCCGGGCGATACGACCCCTGCACCTGACGACCGTGCAGGTGGTCGTCGGCACGGTCCTGTTCCTGCCCTTCACAGCGACCGGTCTGCCGCAGGTGGCCCGCATCGACGCCGCCACCTGGGCCCAGCTCGCCTATCTGGCCCTGTTCTGCGGTCTGTTCGCCTTCCTGGCGCAGACCTGGGCCGTGCAGCGCACCTCGGCGACGCGCGCGAGTCTGCTGCTGGGCACCGAGCCGGTGTGGGCCCTGCTGGTCGGCATCGCCTTCGGCGGTGAACACCTCACCGCGCTCTCCGCCCTCGGCGCCGCGCTGATCGTCGCGGGCACGTACGGGGGCCAGGCCGTCGAACGCCGCACACGCGCGCCCCGCCTGACCGGCCCCCCGGGTGCGGAGGGCCGGCCGACGGCGCTGCCCGGCCCCGCGCGCATCAGTCGACGCTGACGACCTTCCACAGCCGGCTGTCGGCGCCGGTGTCCGGCGTCTGCACGAGCCGGGTGCCGCCGGAGGGCACGTCGAGCACTCTGCCGCTGTTCACGTTCGAGTTCCGAGCACGCGGTCGTCCTGGCTCGTGGTGGGCACGTCGGCCCTGATCAGGCCCTGCGCGCGCAGCTCGTCCCAGAGGCCGTCGGGGACCCGCCGGGCGTGCAGTTCGACGTTGCGCCGGACCTGTTCCGCGGTGCGCATGCCCAGGGTGACGTTGACGACGGCGGGGTGTGTCCGAGGGAAGGCGATGGCGGCGGCGGGCAGGGTGGTGCCGTACCGCTCGCAGACCTCGGCGATGGCCAGGGCCCGCTGCACCAGGTCCGTCGGCGCGTCCCGGTAGTCGTACTTCATGCCCTCGGCGGGCCGGTCCTCGGAGAGCAGGCCGGAGTTGAAGACGCCGACCGCGACGACGCCCTTGCCGCATTCCTGCGCGGCGGGCAGGACGTCGTCGAGGGCGGACTGGTCGAGCAGGGTGTAGCGGCCGGCCAGCATCACCACGTCGGCGGCGCTCTCGCGCAGGAAGCGGGCGAGCATGGCGGACTGGTTCATGCCGGCGCCGATCGCCCCGATCACGCCCTGGTCGCGGAGTTCCGCCAGGGCCGGCATGGCCTCGTCGGCGGCCTGGCGCCAGTGGTCGTCGGGGTCGTGGAGGTAGACCACGTCGAGGCGGTCCAGGCCGGTGCGCTCCAGCGTCTCGTCGAGGGAGCGCAGGATGCCGTCACGGCTGAAGTCCCATTGGCGGCGCAGGTCGTCGCGTACGACGAACCCCTGGTCGTCGACGCCCTGCGGATGTTCGTTGGGGACGAGCAGGCGGCCCGCCTTGGAGGAGACGACGTACTGCTCGCGGGGCCGGTCGCGCAGGGCGGCGCCGAGCCGGCGTTCGGAGAGGCCGAGGCCGTAGTGGGGCGCGGTGTCGAAGTAGCGGATGCCGGCGCTCCAGGCGGTGTCGACGGCGGCCGCCGCGGCCGCGGGGGCGGTCACCCGGTACAGGTTGCCGATCACCGAGGCGCCGAAGCCGAGTTCGGTGACCTCGACGGGGGTGTGAGGGATCTTGTGGCGGCGCATGAGGGGCTCCTGTCAGGGACGTTAGGCGTCGGACGCGGGCCGTGGCGCCTGCGAGGAGCGCTTCGACCTCGGCGAGGTGGCCATGAGGACATCGCCGGTCACCGGCCGAGCCATCCGCCGTCGACCGGGAGGACGGTGCCGTGGACGTAGGCGGCCGCGTCCGAGGCCAGGAACACGGTGGCGCCCGCGAGGTCGTCGGCGCTGCCCCAGCGCGCGGCCGGGATGCGGTCCAGGATCGCCTTGCTGCGCACCGGGTCGTCCCGGAGGGCCTGGGTGTTGTCGGTGGCGATGTAGCCGGGCGCGATGGCGTTGACGTTGACGCCGTGCGGCGCCCACTCGTTGGCGAGCGCCTTGGTGAGACCGGCGATGCCGTGCTTGGCGGCGGTGTAGCCGGGGACGGTGATGCCGCCCTGGAAGCTGAGGAGGGAGGCGGTGAAGATGACCTTCCCCCTGCCGCGCGCCACCATCGCCGCGCCGACCGCCCGGGCCAGCGCGAACTGGGCGCTCAGATTGACCTGGAGGACCAGGTCCCAGTCGGCGTCGGTGTGTTCGACAGCGGGGGCCCGGCGGATGGTGCCCGCGTTGTTGACCAGGATGTCCACCGGACGCTCGCGCCCGGCCAGGTCCGCGCCCAGGTTCCGTACGGCCTCGGGGTCGGCGAAGTCGGCGCGGATCGCCTCGAAGGTGCGGCCGGTGGCGGTGACGTCCTTCTCGACTGCGCTGCCGGACTCCTCCAGCGAGGCGCTCACCCCGATGACGTCCGCCCCGGCCTGGGCGAGTGCGCGGGCCATGGCCCGGCCGATCCCGCGCCGGGCGCCGGTGACGACGGCGAGTTTCCCGGTGAGGTCGAAGGCGGTCATACGGCGGCTCCCTGGGCGTCGTCGGTGTCGTCGGTGCAGTCCACGAGGATCTTCATCACGTCGCCGCCGCCCTCCAGGGCCTCGAAGGCGGCGGGCGCTTCGGTGAGCGGCACGACCTTGCTGATCAGCCGCTCGGCCGGGATGGTCCCGTCGGCGACCAGGGCGACCGCCTTCTCGAAGTCGGAGCGGTCGTACAACCGGGCCCCGACGAGCGTGAGTTCGCGCCAGAAGAAGCGGTGCAGGTTCACCTCCCGCGGCCGGGAGTGGATGGCCACCAGGCACAGCCGGCCGCGCACGCCGAGCACGTCGACCGCCGTGTCCACGCCGCCCGCGGCGCCGGACACCTCGAAGGCGACGTCCGCTCCCGCGTCGCCGGTCCACTCCCGGACCAGCTCGGGCAGGTCCTCGGCGGCCGGGTCCCACGCGGTCAGTCCCCACTCCTCGGCGAGCAGCCGCCGGTGGGTGCTCAGCTCGACCACCCGGACGTCCGCGCCCGCGGCCCGGGCCACCAGGGCGATCAGGACGCCGACCGGGCCGCCGCCGACCACGACGACCCGCTCGCCCTCGCGCACCCCGGCCCGGCCCACGTCGTGCACCGCGACCGCGGTGGGTTCGACGAGGGCCGCCCGGTGCAGGGGGAGGGAGTCGGGCAGCCGTATCAGAGTCGAGGCGGGCACGGTCCAGCGCTGCTGCATCGCGCCGGGGGAGTCGATGCCGATGAAGTCCAGGTGCTGGCAGACGTGTTGGTGGCCCGCGCGGCAGGCCGGGCAGGTGCCGTCCCAGCGCAGCGGCATCACGGTGACCGCGTCGCCGGGCCGCCAGTCCTCGACGTCCGGGCCGACGCGGGTGACGCGTCCGGACATCTCGTGCCCGAGGACGGCCGGTGCGGTGACCCGGGCGTCCATGTCCCCGTGGAAGATGTGCAGGTCGGTACCGCAGATCCCGACGTAGGCGGGGGCCAGCTCCACCTCGCCGGGACCCGGTGGTGTGCTGGGGACCGGAGCGGTGTCGAGGGTGCGGGCGGACAGATAGCGGGCTGCGAGTGTCACGGGGTGGGGTCCCTTCGGCGCGGACCGGAGCCCGCCCATGCCGGGCCTCGGCATGCGCGGCGGTGTGTCCGGCGTGGGTTCGGCGAGATGTGCGGGGCGGCAAGGTGGCGGGGTCAGGACGTCCGGGCCGCGGCGTCGGCCTGCCCCGCGACGGGGTCTAGGCCGTAGAACGCGGTGGCGGTGCCGGAGAGGAGCGCGTGGACATCGCTCTCGCCCCACCCGGTGAGGAGTTCGTCCACGGTGGCGGCCCACCGGTTCCAGCCGCCCGCCAGGTTGGCGACCGGCCAGTCCGAGCCGAACATCAGCCGCTCGGGACCGAAGGCGGAGACCAGCACGTCCCAGACGGGACGGAGGTCGGCGGTGGTCCAGCGGGTGTGGTCGGCTTCGGTGATCAGCCCCGAGACCTTGCAGACCACGTGCGGATGTACGGCCAGCCGCCGGATCCGGTTCTCCCACCCGTCGATGTCGCGGCGGGCGATGTCCGGCTTGCCCGCGTGGTCGAGCACCTGGGGCAGGTCGGGGAAGCGTTCCGCGAGCCGGATCGCCTGGTCGAGCTGGTGGTCGCGGACGAGTACGTCGTAGCGCAGTCCGCGGTCCCCGGCCGCTCTCAACCCGCGTTCCACATCGGGGCGTTGCAGCCAGTTCGGGTCCGTCTCGCCTTGGGCGAGGTGCCGCAGGGAGCGCAGGTACCCGCCGCCCGGCCCGGCGAGCAGCCGGTCGAGCACGTCACCGATGGCCGGTGACGTCAGGTCGGCCCACCCGACCACGGCCAGGATCAGCGGCTCCTGCTCCGCGAGGGCGAGCAGATCCTCGGTCTCCGGTACGTCCGGGATGCACTGCACGACCACCGTGCCGTGCAGCCGCCGGCCCGCGATCGGGTGGGTGGCGGTGGAGCGCAGGTCATCGGGGGTGAAGGTGCGGCGGATGGACGCCACGTCCGGGTCGTCGAGCCAGGGTTGCGGGCGCTGGGCGAGGTCCCACAGGTGGTGGTGGGCGTCGATCAGCACGGGTGCGTTCACGGGGTGGTCCAAGTCGGGTCGGGCTGGTACGGGCCGGGTCAGGCGGTGGCGTCGTCGCCGGGCGGGCTCAGGTGCCAGATCTCGGGGAGCTCGCTCCACTGGCGGTCCTCGCCCCTGTCGGGGAAGGGTTCCTGGCACGGGTCGGTGAGCTTCCACCAGCGCCGGGTCTCGGGGTCGGCCTCGATGGACGCCATGTCCGCGTCGAAGTCGTCGCCGATGTACTCCATGTAGGCGAACAGCACGTCACCGTGGAGGAAGATGCTGTAGTTGCGGATGTTCGCCCGGAGCAGCGCGGCCTCGACGCCGGGCCACACGGCCGAGTGGAGCCGGAGGTACTCCTCGCGGTGTTCGGGGCGGAGCCTGATGGTCTGGGCGATGCGCTTCACGCCGAGTCCCCTGTCGTGTCGTTGGAGTCGGTCCGCTCGGCCGTGCTGTCGAACGGGGTGCGGTAGCTGGGTGTGCGGGAGCGCAGCCCGAGCCGCAGGGTGAGCCGGATGCGCGTGGAGGCGGGCAGACGAACCGTCAGGAATGAGCTGTCGCAGGGCACTTCGGCTTCTACGACCTCCGGCTCGGTGTGGCCGTAGTCGTACATGTCGCCGATCCAGCTGTCGTCCTGGCAGGTGGTGTACCGGACGCCGGTGATGGTGTGTTCGGCGAACGCGCCGGCCTGGACGATCACCGTGCGGTCGGTCTCGGGGGCCAGGTTGACCAGCTCGACGGTGGTCGCCTCGGGGTCGATGGAGGTGACGAGGGCGGCGACATCCGCCGGCAGACCGGCCCGGCGGGCTTCGGCGTCGTGGTAGCGCAGCCGCGCCTGCTGAAGACCGCCCTGGTACAGCACCTGCGGGCCGCCCCAGGTCAGCTGCACCAGGGCCTCGGTGACGACCGGGTTGCACAGCTGCCAGACGTGGATGTCGGCCTCGGGCACGTCCAGGTGGCGGTAGCGGTCGATGCGCCGCAGCCGGTGGCGGACCTGGGCCTGAGCCATGGCGAGGATCCGCTCCGGGTAGCCGGGGTCGTCACCGGCGAGGAAGGCGAACCACGCCTTCTCGTGCCCGGAGTCCTCCTTGGACCGGAACGGCCGCACCGTGCGCCAGTCGATGCCGTCCGCCTCGCGCAGCCCCTCCAGCCGGGCCCGGTCGGACTCGGAGGAGGTGTGGTGCCACAGGGCCACCGGCACGGGGGGTGTGGCCGGGTTGTAGTCGAACCAGCCGGAGTCGTTGTGGCGGAACGGCAGGTGGAGCGTGGGTGTGTGCCGGTCCGGACCGAGTTCCACCGCCCACTTGGAGGGCAGGCTGGAGTCGGCCTCCGTGTGGGGCATGACCTTGCCGCGCTCGATGAGGGTGTCGAGCGAGGTCGCGACCATGGAGAGGTAGTCGTCGTCGCCGGTGACCGTGGCCGCCGCGAGCGCCGCCACACAGGCCGCGTGGCCGAGGCTGTGCCAGCCGTGCGGCCAGGACCAGCCGTAGTGGCCGCCGTACCAGCGGCCCTCCAGCAGGCTGCCGACCTCGCCGTCCGGGCCCACGTTGTCCGGGATCAGACCGCCGTTCGCCTCGGTGCGTGCGCGCCAGGCGCCGACGTACTCGACGATCCAGTCGTGGTAGCGCTCCTCGCCGGACAGGATCCAGGCGTTGAGGACGAGTCCGGCCGCGGCGAGGTTGACCGCGGTGTCGCCGACGCCCATCCGGTCCCGCATCTGGTCGCCCAGCCGCGGGTCCGCCGACAGGGGGAAGGGGCCGTCCGCGGCCTCGGGGAGCCAGTCGAGGGGGAATCCGTAGGTCTCCGCCTCCTTCGGCAGCCACGGGTACACGTCGCCGTCGAAGAGGCCGGTGCGCTCGGGGTCGCTGCCGTTGTGCGGGCGGGTGATGATGCGCTGCTCGGGGTCGTAGTTGCCCTTGGCCGGGTCGACGTACAGCTCGGCGAAGCGCAGGGCGCGCTCACGCCACCGGTCGGGGGCGGCCATGCACAGGAAGTAGAGCAGCAGCAGGCTCTCGCCCTGGTGGAACCAGTCGTAGCCGCGCTCGAACTCGTCGCGCAGCATGTCCAGTTCGGTCAGCTGCCTGGTGACGCCCTCCCAGTGCTTCTCGCTGGCGGGCAGGAGGTCGTCGGCGCCGCCGAGGAGGTACAGCTGGGGCCAGTTGAAGAACACTTCGTAGAAGTCGTCCACACCGTCGCGGGTGGTCAGCGGGCCGGTGTAGTTCAGGCGTCCGTCGGGGCCGGTGAAGTCGCGGGCGAAGCGGCGCCAGGCGTGGTCGAGCAGGTCGAACAGCGCGCGCTGGGCGACGGCCCAGCCGGGGGGTTCGAGCAGCGGGACCGTGGCGTGGACGTCGGGTGAAGGGGCGGGGCGGTCGGCCGCCGGGCTGTCGTCGCCGGAGGCGTCGGGGTGAGGGCTGAAGGGCATGAAGCTGTCACTCCTTGGTGGCGCCGGCGAGCATTCCGCTGACCAGGAAGCGCTGGGCGAACAGGAACACGACGAGGACCGGTGTGATGGCGACCAGCGTCGCCAGTGCCAGTTGCGGGCGTTGGATCGCGAGGTCGCCGACGGCCGGGTTGAACGACGGCACATTGCTGAGCAGGCTTCCCACACCCACCTGGATCGGCATCTGATCGCTCTCGGGGAGCATCACGTACGGCAGGAAGTAGTTCGTCCAGTTGGCGACGAAGCTGAAGAAGCCGACCAGCGCGATGACGGGGGTCGCCAGCGGCAGGGCGACATGACGGAAGACCCCGAACTCGGAGCAGCCGTCCATCCGGGCCGCGGCGAGGAGGTCCCGGGGCACGGCGGTGGTGAAGTAGATGTACGTCAGGTACACGCCGAACGGGTAGAACGAGTACGGCAGGATGATCGACCACATCGTGCCGATCAGGTGCACCGCGTTGAGCTCCAGGAACAGCGGCACCACCAGCGTGGCGTTCGGCATCAGCATCACGACCAGGGTCGCGACCAGCAGCGCGTGCCGGCCGCGGAACTCGGTCATCGCCAGCGCGTACCCGGCCGGAACGGCCAGGCAGAGCGTGATGACCAGCGAGATCGCGGCGTAGACGGCGGAGTTGCCCAGCCACATCAGGATGGCGTCGTCCTGGAAGGCCGTGAGCGCGTGCCAGTTGGCCGTGAGCGCGTGCCAGGACCCGAAGGACAGCGGGTGGCCGTGGACCAGCTGCTGGTCGGTCTTGGTCGCCGCGAGCAGCAGCCACAGCACCGGCAGCACGAAGAACACCACGAACACGGTGAGCACCGAGCCCGCAAGGAGCCGTGACGCCAGGTGCCGCGGTGGCCGGCGGCGCTGCCGTGGGTCGCCGTACCGGGCTTCCACGTGCCGATCCCGTTTCGTGCGCGGAGGGGCGGCAGCAGGGGTGGACCGTGTGTCAGTCGGCATCGAAGAACCCCGATCGTGCGACGAAGACACCGGCGACCGACACGCTGACGACCAGGAGTTCCACCGAGACCGCGGCGGCGCCGTTGATGTTGTTCATCTGGAAGGCGAAGTCGTACGTCAACTGGTTGAGCGAGTAGTCGCGGCCGGCCACGCCCGTGCTGGCGAGGGAGAGCAGCTGCGGCTCGACGAAGAGCTGGGCGCCGCCCGCGAAGGCCAGGATCACCATGTAGACGATCCACTTGCGGAGCAGGGGGATCTGCACCCGCCAGGCGGTCTGCCAGCCGTTCGCGCCGTCGATGCGCGCGGCCTCCATGACGTCCTTGGGGATGTTGTTGAGCGCGCCGTACATGACGACGATCCAGCCGCCCGCGCCGGTCCAGAACGCGATGATCGTGAACAGCAGCGCCAGATTGCCGGGGGCGATGACCTCGCCGAAGGTGCGGAAGCCCAGCGTCTCCAGCAGGGAGCTGACGGGGCTGACGGTCGGGTCCAGCATGAACAGCCACACCAGGACGCTCGCGGCGCCGGCGAGGGCCCCGGGAATGTAGTAGAGGAAGCGCAGCGCCTGACTGAGCGGCCCGGAGGCCAGCTTGTGCAGGAGCAGCGCCAGGAGCACCACGAACACCACGAGGGACAGGAGCCAGAAGACCAGGTACAGGGCCACATGGCCCAGGGAGTCGACGAAGCGGAAGTCCTGTGCCGTGGTGACGAAGTTGGAGAGCCCGGTGAAGGCGCCTCCCGCGTCCGTGAACGCGAAGTAGATCGCGTAACAGGTCGGGAGGACGCCGAACGCGATCAGCAGCAGTACGTAGCCGGCGACGAATGCCACGCCGGCCCGGCTCTGCCGGGCGGTGCCGCGAGGGCGCCCCCGGACGGAGCCGGCCGATGAGTGCGTGACGGTCACTGCGAGACCTTGTATCCGTCGGCCTGGGCGTACTTGACGATCGAGTCCTGCCAGGCGGGCAGCAGCGACTCGATGGTCTTGCCCTGCGTCATGCCGGGCTTGACGGTGGCGGCCCAGATGGCCTCCTGGCTGAACTGGCCCGAGCCCCAGCCGTTCCAGACCTGGGAGGAGGCTGCCTTGAGGGCGCTGAGGTCACTGGCGTAGTAGCCGGAGGCGTTCTGCCCCGTCAGCCAGGTCTGGGCGGCCGGCGCGTACGCGGGGAAGCCCGGCGCCTTCTCGCCCTGGTAGGCGTTGTCGGTGGTGACCCACTTCAGGAAGTCGGTGGCGGCCTTGATGTGGGTGGAGTGCTGGGACAGCAGCCAGGTGCCGCCGCCGACGTTGCCGGTGGACGGCGCGGTGTCGCCCTGCCACTGCGGGATGGGCGCGGCCGCGATCTGCTGGGCCGGGGTCTTGAAGGTTCCCTCGAACAGCGCGCCGCCGTACCAGGCCGGGCCGGGCATGAGCAGGACCTTGTCGGCCTGGTTCTTGCCGAAGTCGGTGCTGAAGACCCCGCTGATCGACATCGACTTGTTCTTGATCAGCGTGTCCATCAGCTTGGCCATCTTGGTGCAGGCCTCGCTGGTGGTGTTCACCGACACGGCCTTGGGGCCGGTGATGTGGTTGGCGCCGCACTTGCTCGCCCACAGGTAGATCTCGGGGGTGAAGGAGTCGCCGGCGTCGCCCACCAGGTAGCCGGGGTGCTCCTTGGCGACCTTCTCGCCGAGCGTCTGGTACTCCTCCCAGGTCGTCGGGACCGTGTAGCCGAACTTCTTCAGCAGCGGCGCGTTGTACCAGAGCACCGCCTGGGAGAGGTCGTTGCGCAGGCAGTAGACGGTGCCGTTCACGGTGCAGACGTCGTTGGCGCCGGTGGCGAAGTCGGCCAGGGTCGACTCGGGGATCAGGCCCTTGTTCAGCGGCGCCGCGAAGCCCGCGTCGACCGCCCAGGAGGCCTCGTTGTTCTGGGAGCTGAAGACGACGTCCGGCCAGCCCTTGCCGGTGCGGTTGAACAACTGCACCTTGGTCTGGAGGTAGTTGGAGCCGTTGGCGTCACCGTCGTAGCTGACGATGTCCAGCTTCACGTCCGGGTGCTGCTGCTGGTACAGCTTCGCGGCGTCCATGCGGGTCGCGTCCACCCAGACGGTCAACGCCCCGTCCTTCTGCGGCGCCTGGGCGAAACCGTCCTTGTTGGTCTTGCCGGCGGCGGCGCCGCCGGCACAGGCGGTCACCGTGAGCAGCACGGTGGCGGCACAGCCGGCAAGCAACGCGGCCCTTCTGCGGCTGGTCCCTGTCTCCCGGTCGGCCGAAGGCTTGTAGACGGACATGTGCGACTCCACTGGGTTTGCGTGAGGCTGACGGCTCTGTCGGTACCGCTGCGGTAGAAATTAGCCGCCATATCGAAGGCTGAGTCAAGGGGTATGTACGGCTTTTCGGGGGTGCGGCATGCCTGTTCAGGTGACGACACAAGTCGCGGAATAGGGCAAATAGTCGCTAAGTTCACAATCCTCATGCGCACTCTTCCCGGCGATCTCCAAAAATGAGTACGACTTATTGATGGGCTGGGGTACGATGAGCCCGGCTCCAGGGCCGATCGGTCACCCTCGTCGCAGTCATCCGGAGGCAGCACCTATGAACGACACGCCCGCCGTGGCAGCAGTGGCGAACGGTGCGGACGAGCGACGCGACTACCGGCCCGGGTACGAGGTCGTGGCGGAGCGGATCCTCGAGTTCATCGCCGAGACCCGTCTGGTCCCCGGCGACCGGATGCCCACGGAGAACGACCTGGCCCAGCAGTTGGACACCAGTCGAGCGGTGGTCCGGGAAGCCGTGAAGATCCTGTCGGCGCTCGGCCGGGTCCGGGCGCACAAGGGGCGGGGACTGTTCGTCGCGGACGACGACGGCATGCTGGTGTCCAGCCGCTGGGGCGGCTTCTTCCGGCCCGTGGACCTCGACCACGTGCTCATGCTGTTCGAGTTCCGCAGGGTTCAGGAGATGGCCGCCGCGAGCTTCGCGGCCACCCGGGCCACGCCCGCCGAACTGCGCGCCATCGAGGTCGCCATGCAGCAGTGCCGGTACGGGTACACGCACGCGGAGGTCGACGTCTTCAACCGGGCGGACGACGACTTCCACGCCGCCGTGGCCGCGGCCTCGCACAACACGTTCCTCGGCAGCGCGGTGCGTGACGCCCGCAGGCTGCAGCGCCGGTCCAGCGCGATCGGCATCCACGACACCTTCAACGAGGGCACCGCGGCCGCGGTCGAGGAGCACGAGGCGATCTACCGCGCCATTCGTGACGGCCGGCCCGACGAGGCGGCCGAGGCCACGGCCGTACACCTCGACCGGACGCTGGAGGACTACCGGCGGGAGATCCAGCGGCGCCTGTTCGGCTGACCGCCGCCGTCCGGGACCACGACGAACGGGGACCGCGGCTCGCTCCCGAGCGGGCCGCGGTCGCGGGGGTGGGTGCTACCTGCCGTAGCCGGCCGCGGTGATGTTGGCCTGTACGGCGTTCTCGGTCGCGTCGGAGGGGTAGCCGGAGGTCATGACGCCTTCGTAGAAGGTGCCCGCGGCGCCGTGGCTGTTGTCACCGCCGATGCCGAGGATGATGGCGCCCTCCTTCCTCATGGGGTTGTAACCGGCGACGTTGGGGCGGACGCCGTTGTAGAAGGTGGACAGGGACCCGCTCTGGGCGTTGCCGCCGCGGATGGCCCACTTGTTGGGGCCGCCCTTGACGACGGCGGTCAGGTAGCGGTGGCTGATGGAGGGGTCGCCCGGGTTGTAGCGCTGGTTGACGCCGGAGAACAGGCCGTTCTCCAGGTCGGCCATGATCCAGGGACCGTTGCCACTGCCGTAGCCCCAGACCTTGATGTTGCCGAAGTAGATGGCCTCCATGGTGCCGTTGCCGTTGTCCCGGCTGTTGGTCTCGGCGTTGCCGTAGTCGAAGCAGCAGCCGCCGTTGTAGTGCGTGCCGTCGAGGACGGCGTACATGCCCTCCGCCTGGTCGCCCTTGGCGACGCCGTTGGTGCTGTTGTTGCGGTAGCCGGTGCCGGGGGCGACGAAGACGCCGTAGGCCTTGTGGCCGGCGACCGTGATCGGTGCCGCGGTGGCGCTCGCGAGGTTGTCGTAGCCGCCCGCGGCCGGCCCGGAGAAGCCGCCGGGGGGCGCCTGGGTGAGACGGTTGCCCCGCCCCGACTGGTCGTAGATGACCGTGATGAGGCAGGAGGTGTTGGCGCAGAAGGAGTCCTGGGCGGCCGCGTTGGCGACGCCTCCCGCGTTCAGGACGCCGATGTCGCGGGTGGCGTTGTCCGAGGCGCGGCGCACCTGGTACAGCGGGCCGTTGTAGGACGAGTACAGGGCGCGGGTGGTGCTGTGGGCGGCCACGCAGGGGGTGCCGCCTGCGGCGTAGAGGTCGCAGGGCAGCGATCCGGCGGCGTGGGAGGCGGGGGCGGTGCCGGTGAGGATTCCGGTGGTCAGCGCGGCGGCCGCGCCCGTGGCGAGCAGCGCGTGGCGCACGGACCGGGCCCGTGGTCGTGTGGACATGGGTGAACTCCTGTGACGGTGGCGGGTGTCGCCCGGCCGAAGCCGGAGGGGGGCCTCAGAACTGGGTGAAGAACTTCCAGACCTCGGCCGGCACCCAGGTCCTCGAGCCGCTGTCGCCGCCCGCGCCGTCCTGGGGCGCGGCGATGTGGCCCTCGTCGAACGCGGCCCACACGACGGGGTGCCCGGCCGAGCAACCGGTGTACGCGGTGACGCGGTGCGTCCGGCTGCCCTGTGCGGGTTCGGGCGGGTTCTGCGCCGCGCAGCCGTTGTTGCGCACGAACCTGTCACGCAGGGTGCGTCCACCGGAGATACCGAGGACCGAGTCGCGGATGCCGTGCACGCCGAGGTAGGCGACGGGCTGGGTGCCGCCGGCGCAGCCGCTGAGCAGTCCGCCGGACTGGACCGCGACCGCGCGGAAGACCGTGGGCCTGGCACAGGCCAGTGCGTAGGTCATGGCGGCGCCGTAGCTGAAGCCGAGGGAGAAGCGCCGGGTGGTGTCGACGCACAGGGCGTTGTCGATCTGGTTGAGCACGGCGTCGGTGAGCGCCACGTCCTCACCGCCGGAGTTGGCCCAGCCGTTGTTCAGGCCCTGGGGTGCGACGAAGATGGTGCTGTTGTTCGCCAGCCGCTGCAACCCGTAGTACGCCCAGGTGCCGTTCTCCACGGTGCGGCCCGTCGCCACGTCGTTGGCGGTGCCGCCGAGCCAGTGGAAGCCCAGGACCAGCCGGTAGGCATGGTTGCGGTCGTAGTTGTCCGGCACCTTCAGGATGTAGCTGCGGCTCTTGCCGTTGACTTGCAGGGTGTAGGTGCCACTGGCCAGTCCTGGGGCCCTGCCGCACCCGGCTGTCGCCGCGGCCGTGTCGACGGCCGCCGGGGTGGTGCCCCGGCCGCCGGTGACCGGGGCCGCGGCCGCGGTGGTCGCGACCAGGGCGAGAACCGCCGCGATCACGGTGGGCCATAACTTGGCTTTCTGCATGACAACACTCCTTCGATCGGTCAATGGGGCGAGGGCGGGCAGTCGTGGGGGCTGAGCGGTGGCTCAGCGGTGGCTCAGCGGTGGCTCAGCGGTATCCGGCCGCGGTGATGTTGGCCTGTACGGCGTTGTCCGTCGCGTCGGAGGGGTAGCCGGCGGTGATGGCGCCCTCGTAGAAGGTGCCGATGCTGAGGTTGGTGTTGCCGTTGCAGCAGTCGCCGCCGCTGCCGAGGATGATGGCGCCCTGTTTCTTCATGGGGCTGTAGCCGCCGGGCAGTGAACCCGCGTACAGCGTGGTCAGACCGCCGGACTGGGCGTCGCCGCCCTTGATCGCGAACCGGGAGGTCCCGTTGTTCTTGAGCATCGCGGTGACGAACTTGTTCGTATAGGCGCGCTGGTTGGGGTTCCAGGAGGTGCTGCCGCCGGGGTACAGGCCCCACTCGAGGTCGGCCTGCACCCAGGGGCCGGTTCCGGAACAGCCGCCGAACCAGCACGACTTGCTGAAGTTGATGGCGTCCATCGCGCCGGGGCCGTCCGCCCTGCGGGTGGTCTCGCTGTTGCCGTAGTCGAAGCAGCAGCCGCTGTTGACGTGCGTGCCGCTGGTGACCATGTACATCCCCTCGGGAGCGCTGCCGGTGGGCACGCCCGTCGAGTGGCCGTCGCGCCAATAGCTGTTCCCGGCGTTGATGTAGAGGGAGTAGGCCTTCCTGCCGCCGACCGTGAGCGACTCGCTCGTCGCCTTCGCCGGCGTATCGGAGCCGCCGACCCCGCCCGGTCCCTGGTAGCCCAGGTGGTTGCCGTGCCCTGACTGGTCGTAGACCCAGGTGACGACGCAGGTCGTGCCCGCGCAGAAGGAGTCCTGGGCGGCCGCGTCCGCCGGGCCGCCGGCCACGGTGACGCCGATGTTCCTGGTGGCGTTGTCGGACGCGCGCCTGACCTGGTAGAGGGGGCCGCTGTACGCGCCGTACAGGGCGCGCACGGTGCTGTGCGCGGCGATGCAGGCGGTGCCGCCCGAGGCGTACAGGTCACAGGGGCCCGAGCCGGCGGCGGAGGCCGGAACCGGTGAGATCAGGAGGGCCAGCAGGGCGGCGCACAGCGCCGTCAGACAGGCCGCCGCCCTCGTCGCCGCGTGGAGGACGAGCCTGCGGGCGGGCCGGGGGAGGAGCCTGCGCACGGGGCGAAAGGGGCCGGACGGACTGGGGTCGGACGGACTCGGGTCAGGTGGACATGGGCATGACAGTGCTGGAGGCATGGCGAACTCCAGGGGGATGCGGCGGCTGGTCACGCTCGTCGGCGCGGGGTGCATGGGGACGCACGTCCGAAATGCCGAACGCGACTCGGAGTTTCGGACACTTTGGATGATAGGAATGCCATGACAATCGTCAATGCTTGTCACAGGTTTTTGTCTGGCGGGTTGACGAATTCGAGCCGCCGGCCGAGGAGGCCTGCGACGCCCCCCGGAGGTGTCCCTCCCTACGCCTTCTCGCCAGGCCGTGCCTGACCGGCCGCCCGCTCGCCTGCCCCGAGCGCGCGCAGGGCCGCCACGCGTTCGGCCAGATAGGTCCGGCACCAGGCGAGGTGGTCGCTGTCCTCGTAGCCGCGCGGGCCGCACTCCACCACCACCAGCAGCCCCAGATAGAGCCCGTAGAGCGCCAGACGGTGCCGGAGGGCGGGGGTGAAGTCGAGCCGGCCCCCGGCCTCCCGGTACCCGGCGACGAGATCGCTGTCCGGACCCACGTCCCCGCCGAGCTCCAGGGAGACCAGCTCGGCGGCGGGATCGCCCCAGAAGGCCCGCTCGTGGTCGATGAGACCGGTGATCCGGGGATTGGGACCCACGGCTCCCGCCGCGTCCAAGGCGCTGACGAAGATGTTCCCCGGCCACAGGTCGAAGTGGACCAGACACGGCCGGGTGACCTCGTCCAGGGCGGCCCCGCCCGCCGCCACCAGGGACCTGATCTCCGCGTGCGACGCGCCGAGTTCGGCCCGCCAGAGTCCGGCGTCCGCCAGCAGCGCCTCCACCATGGCGGTGAACGCCGTCCGCCAGTCGGGGGCGGACAGCCCCGACTCGGACGCCGGGTAGCCGAACCGGCCGTCCTCGGCGACCAGGGTGTGCAACCGGGCGGTGATCCGGCCGAGTTCGCGTCGCAGCGCGCTCTGGGCCGCGGAGGGCAGCAGGTCGGCCACCTTGTCCCACGGCGTCCCCTCCAGCACGGACACCGCGAGGAACTCCTCGCCCGCGTACAGCAGGTCGGGGGTGGGCACCCCGGCACCGGCCGGGGACGCGAGCCGCCGGTACATCGCCGCCTCGGTCGCCATGATGCCCCGCTCGTAGCGCAGGACGGGTGTGCCGACGGGCGGCGCCAGCTTCACCACCGCCGCCCGGCCGTCGTCGAACCGCACCCGGTAGGCGGTGTTGAACCAGCCGTCGGTCAGCTCCGCCTCCAGCCGGCACCCGACCCCCGTCGCCTCGCGCATGAGGGCGTCCAACTCCGCGGCGGACAGACGGCGTTTGGTCAGGCTCTGCATGCAGCGGCTCTCTTCCGGGCGTCGGCACGACGTGCTGGGAGCGCTCACATTCTGCGCGGTGCCCCGATCGGTGGTCCAGTGCTCATCCGCCCGGGGAGCCGAACCAAGCGGCCAACTTCCCGGCCAGATCCCCCTGGTCCTCGCCGACCCACACCACATGGCCGTCCGGCCGCAGCAGCACCGCGGGCACGTCCAGCTCCTCGCTGACGTCGACGACATGGTCGACCCGGTCCGCCCAGCCCGCCACCGAGAGCCGGCCGGTGCCGTCGAGCAGCAGCCCGCGCCCGCCGCGCATCAGCGGGTACAGACGCCCCCGCTCCTTCAGCGCCACGTCCCGCAGCCGCCGGCCGAGCAGCTCGTGGCCCTCGCCGACGTCGTAGCGGACCTCGACCGCGGTGATCATCCCGGTCACGTACCGGTTCACCTCCTCGATGTCCATCAGCCGGGAGAACAGCTCCCGCAGCGCGGTCGGCCCCGGTTCCGTCCCCAGGAGTGTGATCGCCGCCCGGGTGTTGTCCAGCACGCGGGCGCCCACCGGATGGCGCTCGGTGTGGTAACTGTCCAGCAGCCCTTCCGGGGCCCAGCCGGCGATCTCGGCGGCCGGCTTCCAGCCCAGGTCGAACGCGTCCTGGACGCCCAGATTCAGCCCCTGCCCGCCGGTCGGCGGGTGGATGTGGGCCGCGTCGCCGGCCAGCAGCACCCGCCCCACCCGGTAGTGCCCGGCCTGCCGGGTGGCGTCGCCGAACCGGGACAGCCAGCGCGTCTGCTATAGGTTGAGAGTGGCGAGGAGCGGACGCTCCTTGCCCTTTTCCCTGTGGACGGGCTCAGTCCCGGGCCGGCGCCTGAACCGGCCCGCCGAACGCCCCGAGGATCCGCTCGGCCGCCAGTGTGGCCGTCAACTCGCCCTCCCGCACCTGCTGTTCGAGCGTCGGCGCCAGGGCCCGTACCGCCGGATCGGCGTGCAGCCGCCCCAGGAGTTCGTCGCGGACCATGCTCCAGGTCCAGCCGACCTGCTGGTCCCGGCGCTTGGCGGTGAGCCGGCCGGTCGAGTCCAGCAGGGTGCGGTGCTGTTCGAGACGTTCCCAGACGGTGTCCAGACCGGTGGACTCCCGGGCGCTGCAACTGAGCACCGGCGGCGTCCAGAACGGGTCGGCGCCGTGCATCAGCCGCAGGGCGCCGGTGAGTTCGCGGGCCGCGGCCTTCGCGTCGCGTTCGTGCGGGCCGTCGGCCTTGTTGACGGCGATCACGTCCGCCAGCTCCAGGACGCCCTTCTTGATGCCCTGGAGCTGGTCGCCGGTGCGGGCGAGGGTGAGCAGCAGGAAGGAGTCGACCATGTCGGCCACGGCGGTCTCGGACTGGCCGACGCCGACCGTCTCCACCAGGATCACGTCGTAGCCGGCCGCCTCCATCACGACCATCGACTCCCGGGTCGCCTTGGCGACCCCGCCGAGGGTGCCCGCGCTGGGGGAGGGCCGGACGAAGGCCGCCGGGTCGACCGCGAGGCGCTCCATCCGGGTCTTGTCACCCAGGATGGAGCCGCCCGTCCGGGTCGAGGAAGGGTCGACGGCCAGTACCGCCACCCGGTGGCCCAGCGAGGTCAGCAGCGTGCCGAAGGCGTCGATGAACGTCGACTTGCCGACCCCCGGCACCCCGCTGATCCCGATCCGCCGCGCCCGGCCGCTGTGCGGCAGCAGCGCGGTCAGCAACTCCTGGGCCAGCGCCCGGTGCTGGGGCCGGGTGGACTCGACGAGGGTGATGGCGCGGGCGATCAGCGCCCGCTTCCCGTCGAGCACACCCTTGGCATACGCGTCGACATCGATCACAGCTCGTGCCCGAGGTCGGCACCCAGCCTCGCCACCAGGTCGTGCGCCGCGTCCGGGATGACCGTGCCCGGCGGGAAGACGGCCGCCGCGCCCATGTCGAGGAGCGTCGGCACGTCCTGCGGCGGGATGACCCCGCCCACCACGATCACGATGTCCTCGCGCCCCTCCTCGGTGAGCGCCTCACGCAGCGCCGGGACGAGGGTGAGGTGCCCGGCGGCCAGGGACGACACCCCGACGATGTGCACGTCCGCCTCGACCGCCTGCCGGGCCACCTCGGCCGGGGTCTGGAACAGCGGGCCGACGTCGACGTCGAAGCCGAGGTCGGCGAACGCGGTGGCGATCACCTTCTGGCCGCGGTCGTGGCCGTCCTGGCCCATCTTGGCGACCAGGATGCGCGGACGGCGGCCCTCGGCCTCCGCGAACGCGTCCACCAGGGCGCGGGTGCGCTCCACGGACGGGGACTCGCCTGCTTCGTTGCGGTACACGCCGGAGATCGTACGGATCTGGCTCGCGTGCCGCCCGTACACCTTCTCCAGGGCGTCGGAGATCTCCCCGACGGTCGCCTTCGCGCGCGCCGCGTCCACGGCCAGCTCCAGCAGGTTGCCCTCGCCGCCGGCGGCCCGCGTCAGCGCGTCCAGCGCGTCCTGGCAGGCCCGCTCGTCCCGCTCCGCGCGCAGCCGGCGCAGCTTCTCGACCTGCTGGGCGCGCACCGAGGAGTTGTCGACCTTGAGGACCTCGATCGCCTCGTCGTTTTCCACGCGGTACTTGTTGACACCGATGACGGGCTGCCGGCCGGAGTCGATCCGGGCCTGGGTGCGGGCCGCGGCCTCCTCGATGCGCAGCTTGGGGATGCCGGCGTCGATCGCCTTGGCCATGCCGCCCGCCGCCTCCACCTCCTGGATGTGCTGCCAGGCCCGGCGGGCGAGGTCGTACGTCAGCCGCTCCACGTAGGCGCTGCCGCCCCAGGGGTCGATCACCCGGGTGGTGCCGGACTCCTGCTGGATCAGCAGCTGGGTGTTGCGGGCGATGCGCGCCGAGAAGTCGGTGGGCAGCGCGAGCGCCTCGTCGAGGGCGTTGGTGTGCAGCGACTGGGTGTGCCCCTGGGTCGCCGCCATCGCCTCCACACAGGTCCGCGTGACGTTGTTGAAGACGTCCTGCGCGGTCAGCGACCAGCCCGAGGTCTGCGAATGGGTGCGCAGCGACAGCGACTTGGTGTTCTGGGGGTCGAACTGCTTGACCAGCTTCGCCCACAGCAGGCGCGCCGCCCGCAGCTTGGCGACCTCCATGAAGAAGTTCATCCCGATCGCCCAGAAGAACGACAGCCGGGGCGCGAACGCGTCCACGTCCAGGCCCGCCTCCCGGCCCGCCCGGATGTACTCCACACCGTCCGCGAGCGTGTACGCCAGCTCCAGGTCCGCCGTCGCACCGGCCTCCTGGATGTGGTAGCCGGAGATGGAGATGGAGTTGTAGCGGGGCATCCGCTGCGAGGTGTACGCGAAGATGTCGGAGATGATCCGCATCGACGGCTTCGGCGGATAGATGTAGGTGTTGCGGACCATGAACTCCTTGAGGATGTCGTTCTGGATGGTCCCGGCCAGCTTCTCCGGCGGCACACCCTGCTCCTCCGCCGCCACGATGTACAGCGCCAGCACCGGCAGCACCGCGCCGTTCATCGTCATCGACACGGTCATCCTGTCGAGCGGGATGCCGTCGAAGAGCTGCCGCATGTCGTAGATCGAGTCGATCGCCACGCCCGCCATGCCGACGTCACCGGTCACCCGCGGGTGGTCGCTGTCGTAGCCGCGGTGCGTCGGCAGGTCGAAGGCGACCGACAGGCCCTTCTGGCCGGCCGCGAGGTTGCGGCGGTAGAAGGCGTTGGACTCCTCGGCGGTGGAGAAGCCCGCGTACTGACGGATCGTCCAGGGCTGGTTGACGTACATCGTCGGGTACGGGCCGCGCAGGTACGGGGCGATGCCCGGGTGGGTGCCCAGGAAGTCCAGGCCCTCCAGGTCCTGCCCGGTGTACAGCGGCTTGACCGCGATGCCCTCCGGGGTCTCCCAGAGCAGGTCGTCCCCGCCGGCCGCCTTCTTCACGGCCGTACGCCACTCGTCGGCGCCGCCGTCGGCGGCCGGGGTCCCCAGCTCGATCCCGGAGAAGTCGGGGACGGAGGGGCCGGAGGGGCCGGAAGGGGCGGTCATCAGGACACTCCCATGCGGTCGAGGGTGGCGGACAGGACGGCGACCGCGTCACAGCCCGCGAAGACGTACGCGTCGACATCCGGGTACTCCCCGGGACGCCCGGCGAGGAACACCCGCGTGGCACCCGCGGCCTTCAACCGCCCGGCCACGGAACCCGCCTGCTCCTCGTACAGCGCGTCACTGGAGCACAGACAGGCCTCCGTGGCCCCGCTCTCCTCGAACGTGCCCTCCGTGACCGGCTCGATGCCGCCGGCCTGGAAGAGGTTGGCGGCGAAGGTCAGTCGCGCGGTGTGCGCCGCGGCCGGGCCGAGCGCCGCCAGGAACACGCGCGGCCGGGACCCGGTCGCGGCGAGGTGGGCGTCCGAACGGGCCCGCAGCTCCTCGAACGCCTCGTCGCGGCGCACCCGCGGCAGCCCGCCGGAGCGGGGCGCGGGGGCGCTCTCCCGCACGACCGGCTTCTCGGCCAGGAACGGGAACTCGCTGACCCCCGTGACCGGTTCACGGCGCTTGGCGAGCCGCTTGGAGCGCTCCGCCCAGGTCGTCGCCAGGTCGGTACGGATCCGGCCCGAGCGCAGCACGGCCGCCTGGCCGCCGTCGCGCTCGATCGTGCGGAAGAACTCCCAGCCCGCCCGAGCGAGTTCGTCCGTGAGCCGCTCCACGTACCAGGAGCCGCCGGCCGGGTCGATCACCCGGGCGAGGTGCGACTCCTCGATGAGGATCGTCGAGGTGTTGCGGGCGATCCGGCGCGCGAACGCGTCCGGCAGCCCGGCCGCGTCGTCGAACGGCAGCACGGTCACCGCGTCGGCCCCGCCCGCGCCGGCGGCCAGGGTGGCGACGGTCGCGCGCAGCATGTTCACCCACGGATCGCGGCGCGACATCATCACCGGCGAGGTCACCACGTGCTGGACCTGGGCGCCCGCGGCGGGCGCCCCGCACACCTCGGCCACCCGGGCCCACAGCCGGCGCGCGGCCCGCAGCTTGGCGATCGTCAGGAACTGGTCGGCGGTCGCCGCGTAGCGGAACTCCAGCTGGGCGCAGGCCCGTTCGACGCTCAGCCCGGCCTCGGTCAGCGCGCGCAGATAGGCGACACCCGTCGCCAGTGACGCACCCAGCTCCTGGGCGGCCGAGCCGCCCGCCTCGTGGTACGGCAGCGCGTCCACCGTCAGCGCCCGCAGGCCCGGGTACTCCTCGGCGCACAGCCGCGCCAGTCCGGCGGCCGGCCCGAAGTCCGTGGCCCGCCCGGTGCGGGCCTCGTGCCCGAGCGGGTCGGCGCCCAGACCGCCGCGCACCGCGTCCTTGCCGACGCCGCGCTCCGCGTACAGCCGCAGCAGCTCCCGCGCGGCCGGCTCCACGTCGGCGCCGGCGTCCAGGACGACCGGCGCCAGGTCGAGGTAGACGCCCTCCAGGAGCGGGGCGAGCGACGGCACCGGGATGCCCGCCTCGCCGACGACCAGCCACAGGGACGTGACGCCGTTCTCCAGGTCCGTGAGCACCGCACCGTTGTCGGCCACCTCGTGCCGCTGCCGTACGTCCCACCCCCCGAGCGTGTTCCCCTCCGGCCGGCCGGACCGTACGAAGGGGGCGAATCCGGGGAAACCCGGCTCGGGCGCGGTGTCGTGCGCGGTGTACAGAGGACGGGTGCGCAGCCCGTCCTCGAGCGCGGTGGACAGGGCTTCCTCGGCCTGAGCACCCTCGACGTCCTTGCCCGACTTGCGCAGCACGCCCGCGACGAGGCGCTGCCACTGCTCGTGGGTGGAGTCAGGGAACTCGGCGGCCAGCTCAAGCCCGTCGTCAGGCAGGACCGTCATGCTCGGATGGTAGGCCAGAGGGACAAAGGGGCAGCAGAGGGCGCGGCTGTGACCTTGCCCTCGCCGAGAATGTGACCTCGTTCACCGGCCCCGCGCCGCACCCGAAACAGCAGGTCAGACGCCGCGTATCGGTGAAATCACTAGTTCTTCCCGGCACGCTCCGGCCGCCTTGCCCCGAGCGCGGCTGCGGGCGCCCGCCGGACGCCGCCGTTGGGCCGTTCGGCCCGCCCCGCAGGCCCGTCCGCCACCCGGCTGGAACGGTGGTGAGCCGTGAGTGACAGCCCGCGGACCACCCTGACCGGCGCGCGAAGGACCGGCTCCCCGGCGCACGACCGCTCCGGGTGGTCGTCGCGCGGGGACGCCGGCCTCCTGGCCGTGGCCGCAGCGTTCACCCTGGCCCAACTCCTGCTCGTACGGCCGGGGATGGGGCTCGGCTGGGACGAGTCGGTCTATGTCAGCCAGGTCTCCCCGCACGCCCCGGCCGCGTTCTTCAGCGCCCCGCGCGCCCGTGGCGTCCCGCTGCTGGTGGCGCCGGTCGCGGCCTGGTCGTCGTCCGTCGTGCTGCTGAGGACCTATCTGGCCGTCCTGTCGGGGCTGGGGCTGCTGCTGGCCCTGCGCGCCTGGCGCGGTCTCTTCCCCGCCCGGGTGCTCACGACCGCCGGCGCGCTGTTCGCCACCCTGTGGGTGACGCTGTTCTACGGCCCGCAGGCCATGCCCAACTACTGGGTCGCCGTCGGCGCCCTGGCCGCCACCGGCTGCGTCCTGCGCCCCCGTTCCCGGACCGCGCTGTGGGGGCTGGCGCTGAGCGCCGCGCTCATGGCCTGGATGCGCCCCGCGGACGCGGTCTGGGCGACTCTGCCCCTGCTCGTCCTCCTGGTGGGGGTACGGCGGTGGCGGCGCCCGGCGCCGCTGCTGGCACTGGTCGGCGGGCTCGTCCTCGGGGCCGCCGAGTGGGTGATCGAGGCGTACCTGTCCTACGGCGGACCCGCCCGGCGCCTGTCCGACGCCTCCCGCATCCAGGGCGGCCTCGGCTGGAACCCCGCCGTCGCGGACCAGGCGCGCGCCCTGGCGGGACGTACGCTGTGCCGGCCGTGCACCGGGGACCTGCCCGCCCTCGTGCTCACCCTGTGGTGGTGGACCCTGCCGCTGCTCGCCGCCGGTGCGGCCGTCGTCGCCGTCCGCGCCCGGCGCCCGGCCCGCACCCTGGTACCGCTGGCCTGCGCCGCCTCGGCGGCCTTCCCCTACCTCTTCCTGATCGGCTACGCGGCCCCCCGGTTCCTGCTGCCCGCCTACGCGCTGCTCGCCGTGCCGGTGGCCGATCTCCTGGTGCACGCCGTCCGGGCGCCGGGCCGGGTCCGGCGGCGGCTGACGGCCGCTTTGGTGACGCTCGCTCTGGCCGCGCATCTGAGCGCGCAGTTCGTGGTGCTGGCCCACACCGTGCGGCGCACCACCGCCGCCCACCGCGAGTGGGCCCGCACCGCGGCCGCGCTGCACCGCCTGGGCGTCACTCCGCCCTGTCTGCTCACCGGACACGACTACGTCCCGCTCGCCTACTACACGGGCTGCGCGTCCGCCGCCACCGGTGGCCACGACGCCAACACCACCGCGGCGGCCATCGGCCGCGCCGCCCGGAGCCGGTCCGTCGCGGCCCTCGTCCCCCCGGGCGGGACGCCGCCCGCCTACGCCCGCTCCTGGACCCCGGCCCGGGCCGGCGCCCTGCTGGCCTACCTCGCGCCGGGCCCGTGAGTCGGCCCTCAGCGCACCGGGAAGCCGAAGGAGTAGCCCTGCTCCTTCAGCCACGGCAGGATCCGGCGCAGCGCCTCGACGGTCTGGGAGCGGTCGCCGCCCGCGTCGTGGAAGAGGATCGTCGGACCGTTGGGCAGCTCCCGCTCCACGGTGGTGACGATCGCGTCGGCTCCGGGGCGCTCGAAGTCCTTGGAGTCGACGTTCCAGCCCAGCGGGCGCATGCCGCGGGAGGCGGCGAGCCCCCGGCTGTACGGGGTGAAGGCGCCGCCGGGCGCCCGGTAGTACATCGGCCGGACGCCTCCGGACGCCTTGGTGATCATCCGCTCGGCGTCGAGTATCTGCTGCGACTGGTAGGCCTCGGACTTCTTGTCCATGGCCGTGTCGTGCGACACCGAGTGGTCGCACAGCCGGTGCCCGGCCGCGACCACCTCCTTCACCAGGTCCGGGTGGGCCTCGGCCTGCGTGCCCACCATGCAGAAGGTCGCCTTCACCCCGTACTGCTCCAGCACGTCGAGGACCTGCGGGGTCCAGGCGGGGTCGGGGCCGTCGTCGATGGTGATGTTGACCCCCCGCGCCCCCTTGTCCGAGGCGTGCGCGATGGTCACGTCCACCGGCTTGACCGCCCCGCCCGGCTTGGCGGAGCTCTCCGCCCGGGAGGACCCGGCACCGGCGGCCCCGGCCTGGGCGGTCCACACCGAGGCGCCGGCGGCCAGCATCGTCACACCGAGCGCCGCCCCGACCACCTTGCCGTACCAGCCCCGCCCGTTGCCGTGCCGCGCCATGTCCGCCCACTTTCCCGCAGTTGCCCGTCGACCGTCGGTCGCCTTCCGACCACCTGGCAGGACGAGGAACCAGGGCTGCGGGATCCCTTCGTTACGGACCACGGACAATTCCGGGGAGGTTTTCGGACAACCCGGAGACCGGCGCACGCGGGTCCGGGCGGAAGGGGCGGAACGAGCGGAACGAGCGGAACGGGCACGGTGGCCCGGCGGCCGGAGCCCCCAAGGCGCCCGATCGGTCCGTCCGAACGGCCGCGCCACCCGTGCGCCGAGGACTACTCCCCGTACACTATGATCACACTCCGTGATGAAAGGGGTGTGGTGTGTCCGAATCGATGGTCTGACCGCTGCCGTCCTGGAGGCGATTCATGGCATCTGTGCCGCGTCGTGGAGTACTGAAGGGCCTGCCGCTCGCGGCCGGGGCGGTCATCGCGGGGAGGGCCACCGGCGCACACGCCGGCGCGCCCGCGGCGGCGCGCGCGGCCGACGCGGCCCCCTTCCCGCAGCCCGCGATCCGGACCGTCCGGCCCCGCCCGCGCCGGCTGGAGACCCGGCTGACGGTCGGGTTCACCGAGCAGCGGCTGCCCGGCGTCGGCACCGTCCTGACCCGCACCTACGACGGCTCCCTGCCCGGGCCGACCCTGCGGGTGCGCCCCGGGGACTCCCTGCACCTCACGCACGTCAACGCGCTCCCGCCGAACCCCGCGGCGGCCCACCACGACCTCGGCATGAACGTCCCGCACGGCTTCAACACCTTCAACCTGCATCTGCACGGCATGCACGTCGCCCCCACCGGCGACGCGGACAACGTCTTCCGCTCCTTCGAGCCCGCCGCCTCCGGGAAGGCCGCCACCAGCTGGAGCAGTGTCGTCGACATCCCCCTCAACCACCCGGCCGGCACCTTCTGGTACCACCCGCACCACCACGGATCCACCGCGACCCAGCTGCTGAACGGCCTGGCCGGGGTGATCATCGTGGAGGGCGACATCGACGCGGTGCCCGAGGTCGCGGCGGCCAAGGACCTCGTCGTCTGCATCAACGAGCTGAAGGTGTCCGGCGGCAAGGTGCCCGACCTGACCTCGGACACCACCTACGACGGCATCCCCTCGACCTTCCTGGTCAACGGCGCGGCCAACCCCACCCTGACCATCGCCCCGGGCGAGGTCCAGCGCTGGCGGATCGTCAACGCCGGGGCGCTCACCACCCTCTACCTGACCCTGGAGGGCCAGCAGACGCAGCAGATCGCCGCCGACGGCATCACGTTCACCAAGCCGGTCCCCGTCACCGACCTCCAGCTCCCGGTCGGCGGCCGGGCCGATCTGCTGGTCCGCGGCGGCGACCCCGGCACCTACCGGCTCACCGCGGGCGGGGTGTCCCAGCCGCTGATGACCCTCAAGGTCACCGGTACCCCCCGCTCGATGGCCCTGCCCACCCGGCTGCCCGGCCGGCCCACCACCCTGCCCGAACCCACCCGCAGGCGCTCACTGATCTTCCGCAGCTACGAGAACGTCTTCTCCGGGGACTTCCGCAACGCCTACCGCATCCTGGGCGACGGCGAGACCCCGCCCGGCGACCCCCGGGCCGCGCGGACCGACCCCCAGTGGGGCCGCTTCCGGCCCGACTACGTCAACCACCGGGTGCGCCTCGGACAGGTCGAGGAGTGGACCGTCACCAACGACTCCCACCGCCACGCCCACCACCCCCTCCACCTCCACACCAACCACTTCCTCGTCACCCGGGTCAACGGCCGCCCGCTGGCCACCCCCGTCTGGCACGACACCGTGGGCCTCCCGCCGCACGGCTCGCTCACCATCCGGCTGCGCGCCGAGGACTTCACCGGCCGCTCGATGGTGCACTGCCACCAGTCCCAGCACGAGGACGAGGGCATGATGCAGATCATCGAGTACGTGCGCTGACGCCACGAGGGCGGCCCCCGGCCGAGGTGACCGGGAGCCGCCGTGGAGACGACAGCCGCGGGGGCTGCCCGGCGGGGCGCTACTCGACCTTGACCCAGTCGAGCGTGCGCTCCACCGCCCGCTTCCAGCCCGCGTAGCCCTCCGCGCGCTGGTCCTCCGACCACTGCGGCTCCCAGCGCTTGGACTCCTGCCAGTGGGTGCGCAGTTCGTCCTGGCTCTGCCAGAAGCCGGTGGCGAGGCCCGCCGCGTAGGCGGCGCCGAGCGCGGTGGTCTCGGCGACCACCGGACGGCTCACGGGCACGCCGAGCACATCGGCCTGGATCTGCATGCACAGGTCGTTCCCGGTGATCCCGCCGTCCACCTTCAGGACGTCGAGATGGACCCCGGAGTCCTGCTCCATGGCCTCGACGACGTCGCGGCTCTGGTAGCAGATGGCCTCCAGGGTCGCCCGGGCCAGGTGCTCGTTGGTGTTGTAACGGGCGAGCCCGACGATCGCGCCGCGGGCGTCGGAACGCCAGTACGGGGCGAACAGACCGGAGAACGCCGGGACGAAGTAGCAGCCGCCGTTGTCCTCGACGCCGCGGGCCAGCGTCTCGCTCTCGGGCGCGCTGCTGATGATCTTCAACTGGTCGCGCAGCCACTGCACCGCGGACCCGGTCACCGCGATGGAGCCCTCCAGGGCGTAGATCGCCGGGCTGTCCTGGAACTGGTACGCCACCGTGGTGAGCAGTCCGTTCTGCGAACGCACCAGCTCGGTACCGGTGTTGAGCACCAGGAAGTTGCCGGTGCCGTAGGTGTTCTTCGCCTCGCCCGGCGCGTAGCAGACCTGGCCGACGGTGGCCGCCTGCTGGTCGCCGAGCACACCGGCGATGGGGATGGCCTCGCGCAGCGGGCGGGAGGTCCGGGTGGTCCCGAACGCCTCCGCGTGCGAGGAGGGGTTGATCTTCGGCAGCATGGACCGGGGGATGCTGAAGAACCCGAGCAGTTCGTCGTCCCAGTCGAGGGTCTCGAGGTCCATCAGCATCGTGCGGCTGGCGTTGGTCACGTCGGTGGCGTGGATGCCGCCGTCGGGACCGCCGGTCAGGTTCCACAGGACCCAGGCGTCGGTGTTGCCGAAGATGGCGTTGCCCTGTTCGGCCGCCTCACGGACGCCGTCGACGTTCTCCAGGATCCACTGGATCTTGCCGCCGGAGAAGTACGTCGCCGGCGGCAGCCCCGCCTTGCGGCGGATGACGTCGCCCTTGCCCTCACGATCCAGGGCGGCGGCGATGGAGTCGGTGCGGGTGTCCTGCCAGACGATGGCGTTGTAGTACGGCCGCCCGTTGCGCGGGTCCCACACCACGGTGGTCTCGCGCTGGTTGGTGATGCCGATCGCGGCCAGGTCGGTCGGGGACAGGTTGCCGTGTCGCAGGGCGTTCTGGATCACGGAGTTGGTGCGCTCCCAGATCTCCACCGGGTCGTGCTCGACCCATCCCGCCTTGGGAAGGATCTGTTCGTGCTCCAGCTGGTGCTTCGCCACCTCGTTGCCGCTGTGGTCGAAGATCATGAAACGGGAACTGGTGGTGCCTTGGTCCACCGCTCCCACGAAGTCCGCCATGGGGATGCCGCCTCTTTTGTCGGGGGTGTCATTCCTCGGGAGCCGGAATACGACCGGGAGGCTCGGGCTCCGCCGTGGGCAGGAACCGGCCGACGAAGAACTTGTACAGGAACGCGCCGAGCAGACCGCCGATCAGCGGACCGATGATCGGCACCCAGAAGTACAAGTTGCCGTATTGATCTCTCCAGGCCGTGCCGTACCCCGTGATGAAACTCGCGAGTCTGGGGCCGAAGTCACGTGCCGGGTTGATCGCGTAGCCCGCGTTGGTGCCCCACGCCATGCCGATGGCCACGACGATCAGGCCGACGATGAAGGGGGCCAGGTTCGCCTGGGGCGGGTTGTTCAGCAGGTCGGTGACGGCCAGGACCAGCAGCAGCAGAATGGCGGTGCCGATGATCTGGTCCCGGAACGCCCCCCACTCGTGGACCGGCAGATTGGGATTGCCGTTGGCGGGGAGCGTGGAGAACACGCCCTGCGACTTGATGGTGTGGCCGGGGTCGTACTTCCCGAGTGCTTCGGTGTAGTTCCAGCGCACGATGAGTGCCGCGACGAAGGCGCCGAGGAACTGGGCCACGACGTAGGGTCCCACCTTCTTCCAGGGGAAACCCTTGAACGTCGCCAGGGCGACCGTCACCGCGGGGTTGAGATGGGCGCCGCTCAGCCGGCCGGCGACGTAGACGCCCAGGGTGACGCCCAGGCCCCAGGCCCAGGCGATGCTGTCGTGGTTTCCCAGTCCGCCGGGCGGTGTCGTCAGTCCTCCGCCGGCCACGACCTGGGCCACCACGCCGCAGCCGAAGAGGATGAGAACCATGGTTCCGGCGAATTCGGCCGACACCTCGCCGACCAGTGCCGATCTTTTCAGCCGCTCAGCCATAGCAGCTCGATTCCTGCCGGCCTCAGGACCGGCCGTAGATTGCCCCGAGTCCTCACGAGATCAGAATAGGACGATCAACCCCTTACCGCACATACAGAATATTTATCTCTGGTGGCCCGGGTGGCTGTTTCCCGGCGGTCCGGCGGGGATTCGGTGCAGAACGTTTGGTTGAATTCTGTAATTCGCAGGGAGAGGAACGGCGCGTGAGTGAACCGACTGGTCTGGTCTGCCCCGAATGCGGTGTGCCCAGGGCGGCGGACGGCAGTCCGGCCTGTTCCTGTGCCCGCCGCGCGGCCGACGCCCACCTGGAGAACCGGGCGGCGGAGACGGCGGCCGCCGAGGACTTCGACCCCCTGCGGATACGTCCCTTCGCCGAACCGGCGGTCGCGGAGGAGGGGGCCGGGGACTTAGCCGGGCCGATCACCACGGCCGCTGTCACCGCCGTGCCGGAGCCGGTCGCGCAGAACACCGGGAGGACGGCGGAGGCCGAGGAGAGCGGAGCGCCGCAAGCGTCCGCGGAGCGCTGGCGACCCCGGCGGCTCGTGCAGCTCAGCGGGGTCGGGGCGGCCGCCGCGGTGCTGGTGACGGGCGGCGCGGTCGCCGCCCTGTTCACCTACCAGAGCCCCGCCCGCCAGGACGCGGGACCCGACGACGTCCGGGTGAGCGTCCCGGCCGGAGCCGCCGGGACCGGTACGGTCACCACCCCACCGTCCGCCACGGCGTCCCCCACGCGGACGTCCACGAGCCCGACCGCGTCGCCGAGCGAGACCCCCTCCGAGAGCGCCACCGCCCCCACCGGGTCCGCCGAGCCGTCGGCGTCCCCGACCGCCACCGGCGCCACCTCCACCGCCGCCCCCGCGCCCAGCACCTCCGGCGGCCAGGCCCCCGTGCTCCGGCCCGGTGACAGCGGACCCGAGGTCACCGAACTCCAGCGGCGTCTGGCCCGGGTGGGTTTCTACGGCGGCGACGCCGACGGCCGGTACGGCAGCGAGGTCGAGAGCGCCGTCCGCCGCTACCAACTCGCCCGGCTCCTCCTCATGGAGGAGTCGGGCGTCTACGGGCAGACGACCAGGGCCGTCCTGGAGTCCGAGACCTCGCAGCCCTGAGCCGCCCTACCCGCCCGAGGACGCGGGCAGCGGCCCGGGGAGTACGGTTCATGCCGCAGCCGCAGCCGCAGCCGCAGCCGCCGCCCGCCGAGGAGCGCGGCTCCGTCGCCGGGGTGTCCGCGACGGCGGCCGGGGCGGAGACGGTGGGCAGACCTGCGCCGAGCAACAGGGGGCACCGCCGCCGTCGCCCGGATCACGCCCTGCCGCCCGGACACGGAACCCCCTGGACCGAGGAGCGGAACCGACCGGAAGCGATCGGCCTCGGGTATGCTCAACAGGCGGTGATGAACACGTCAAGATGGTCGACAGCTCGGCCGGGAATCAACGCGCGGCCGGGGTGAGTTCGGCCAGCAGCAGGGTGCGGTCGTCGGTGCCGGGCGCGCCCGAGGGCAGCCGCAGGAGCCGCTCGCACAGGTCGGGCAGCCTGTCGGGGTCACCGGCGTCGGCCCCGGCGACCGCCTCGTCCAGCGCCCGTGCCAGCCGTCCGATCTCCTGGTCTATGTCGGCCTCCCGCGACTCCACCAGACCGTCGCTGTAGAGCGCGAGCAGGGCCGGTTCCGGCACGGTCAGCACCGTCGGTTCATAACTGCCCGAGCCGAGACCGAGCGGCAGGCCCGCCGCGGTCAGCGCCACCGGGGAGGTGCGCCCGTCGGGGCCGCGCAGCAGCGGCGGGGGATGGCCCGCCCCGACCAGGGAGCAGGTCCGCTCCCGTGCGTCCCACTCGGCGTACACACAGGTCGCGAACGAGGCCCCGGGCGTCTCGCTGGCGAGCGCGTCGAGCCGGCGGATGCCCTCCTCCGCCGGGATGTCCAGACCCGCCAGCGTGCGCAGGGCCGTCCGCAGCTGGATCATCGCCACGGCCGACTCCGGACCGTGCCCCATGGCGTCCCCGACGATCAGACCCACCCGGTCGCCCGGCCGCCGCAGTACGTCGTACCAGTCGCCGCCGACCACACTGCCCCTCCCGGCGGGCAGACAGCCGTGCGCTATCCGGCACCCCTCCAGCTTCTGCGCCGGCCCCGGCGGCAGACTGTCCCGGATCGCGAAGGCCATACGGCGCTCCCGCTCGTAGCGCCGCGCGTTGTCCAGGGCCACACAGGCGCGGGCGGACAGCGCCTCCACGGCGGCCACGTCCACGGGCCGGAACGGCGCCCGCCCCGCACCGCGTGTGCAGGTCATGAAGCCGATCGGGACGCCCCGCAGCCGCAGCGGGACGACCAGGAAGGACCCCACCCGCAGCAGATCGCCGCGGCGCGCCTCGCCGTCCCCGGCGGCCGTCAGCCGCTCGGCCGTGTACGGGTCCACCCGCTCCAGCACCTGCGCGTGCCCGGCCGTCAGGGCCTGCGCGTACGGCGTGTCGCGCGGGAAGGACACCATCTCCCCGACCGGCAGCGCCCGCTCCCAGTCCTCGGCGGCCCCGGGCCCCACGCGCAGCGCCAGCCGTCGCGCCTCGACGAGTGGGGCGTCCGAGGCCGGCGGCGCGTCCTCCTCGCGCCGCCAGCGCTCCAGGACGTACAGGGAGGCCGCGTCGCAGAATCCGGGTGTCAGCGCGTGCACGACATGGCTGCCGGTCAGCCGCAGATCGAGTTCCGAGCCGATGACGTCGGCCGCGGGCGAGAACACCGACCGGCGGGGCGAGGGCAGGGGGTCGAAGGAGTCGGAGCCGCGGCTGTGCGGGTCGTTCCGCAGGGTCGTGCCTTTCGGGTGGGGCGGCCGCGTGGCGGGGACAACGGATCACCACGCGTAGTCGGCCACTATATGATGAAGCGTCAAGTCCGGAAGCCCCATGGGAAGTTGACCCTGGCCGGGGGGCCGTGTTCCGGCCGAGGTCAGGACGGCTCCGCCCGATCGGTCCGCCACTGCCGGTAGGCGGCCACCGCGGTGGGCAGCGTCGGGAAGATCAGCTCCTCGCCGACGGACCGCGTCAGACCGTACGCGTCCAGGTCGCCCCGCAGGTCCTGCTTCACCCGCGCCAGCGCGAACACCACGCCACGCCGGACGAGTTCACGGCGCAGCTCGTCGACCGCGTCCAGCGCGGTGATGTCCACCTCCACATTGGCCTCGGTGTTCAGCACGAACCACCGCACCGGCTCCCGCTGCCCGTCCACCGCGGCCAGCGCCCGGTGCCGGAAGTTCTCCGCGTTGGCGAAGAACAGCGGCGAGTCGTACCGGTACACCAGCAGCCCCGGGATCGTGGTGGCCTGCGGATAGTCGTCCACGTCGTGCATCCCGGCGAGACCGGGCACCAGCCCCTCCACCGCGTCGTGCGGACGGGCCACCCGGGTCAGCAGCTCCGCGACCGACAGGCCGACGGCGACCAGCACGCCGTACAGGATGTCCAGAACCAGCACACCGGCCAGACAGCCGAGGGCGAGCAGCAGTTCACGGCGGCGGAAGGAGGCCAGCCGGCGGAAGCCCGCCAGGTCGATCATGCGCAGCGCGGCATAGACCACGAGCGCGCCGAGCACCGCGGACGGGGTGTCGGCCAGCAGCGGCCCCATGAAGAGCAGCACCGCGAGCACCACCGCCCCCGCGCACAGCGAGTACGCCTGGCTGCGGGCGCCGGCCGAGGAGGCGAGCGCCGTGCGGCTCGCGCTGCTGCTCACCGGGAAACCGTGCAGCACGCCCGCGCCCAGGTTGGCCGTGCCCAGCGCCAGGAACTCCTGGTCGGCGTCGAGCTCCGGGCCCTCCGCCCCGGGGTCGGCGAAGGCGCGGGCGGTGAGCACGAAGTCGGTGTACGCCACCAGCAGCACGCCCACCGCGGGCAGGACGAGCCGCGGCAGGTCCGCCAGGTCGGGGAAGGACAGGCTCGGCAGGCCCGAGGGGATCTCGCCGATCACCTTCAGGCCGTAGCGCCCGTCCAGGTCGAACAGGGCCACCGCCGAGGTGGACAGGACCACCGCCAGCAGCGGTCCCGGAAGCCTCGGGAACCAGCGGGCCACGGCGAGCAGCAGGGCGAGGACGCCGACCGAGAACAGCAGGGTGGCGAGGTGGAGGTCCGCGAGGTGCGTCAGGAACGACCACACCTGCGGGAAGAACTTCGACCCCGATGTCTTCACGCCGGTCAGCTTGGGCAGCTGGTCCACGATCATGATCAGTGCCACGCCCGCCAGATAGCCGATCAGGACCGGCCGGGACAGCAGGTCCGCGACGAAGCCCAGCCGCAGCGCCCACGCGGCGAGGCACAGCAGGCCCACGGTGACGGCCAGCGCGGCCGCCAGCACGGCGTAGCGCCCGGGATCACCGGCGGCCAGCGGGGCCACCACCGTGGCCGTCATCAGCGCGGTCGTCGACTCCGGGCCGACCGACAGCAGCCGCGAGGAGCCGAACAGCGCGTACAGGCCGAGCGCGGGCAGGATCGCCCACAGCCCGGCCACCGGCGGCAGCCCGGCCACGCCCGCGTACGCCATCACCTGCGGCACCAGATACGCCGCGACCGTCACCCCGGCGAGCAGGTCGCCGCGCAGCCACGCACGGCGGTATCCGGCCAGGACCGCGAGCCCGGGCAGCGGGCGCAACCTCGACGGGGCGTGCGACATGGCTCTCCTCCTGCGGACGCCTTCGAGTACCCCCGGGTGGGGTGCTCGCGACAGCATCGCAGGGCGTCGCCGCCGGGACGGGCGGCGACTCCCGCCTGCCGCCGCCCGTCGCCACGCGGGGTCTTAGGCCCAGCAGCCGTTCACGGTCGCGGCGAGGCCGTCCATGGCGTCCTTGATGTCGCTCGGGTTGGCGGTGGAGCCGTTCTCGATGAAGGAGAACACCTTCCACTTGCCGTCCTTGCCCTGGGTGAGGCCGCTCAGCGCGATCGCCCCGGTCAGGGTGCCGGTCTTGGCGTGCACCTTGCCGACGGCGCAGCGGGAGTTCACGTCGTCGAAGCGGCCCCACTCCGGGCCGAGGGTGCTGCCGGCCTCGCCGGAGACGGGCAGGCCGTCCAGGACGGAGCCCAGGGTGTGCGTGTAGCGGTCCTGCGTCAGCAGCTCGAGGATCTCCGCGAGGGTGGCCGCGGGGATGCGGTCGGCGCGGGAGAGGCCGCTGCCGTCGTACATCTCGAAGCCGGTGAGGGACACGCCGTACCGCTCGCTCAGCACCTGGCGCACCACCGCGGTGCCGTCCTCGAAGGTGGCCGCCCGGCCCGCGCCGAGGGCGGTCATCCGCAGCAGCGTCTCGGCGATGTTGTTGTCGCTCTTCTTGAGCATCGTGTGGACGATGTCCGACAGCGGCGCCGAGGTGTGCCGGGCCACCGGCACGTCGTGTGCGCTCGCGGTCGCTCGGGTGACGGTCCCGTCGACGGTGACGCCGAGTGCGGCGAGCTGCCGGGCGAAGGCCTGCCCGGCGTCCAGGGAGGTGTCGTCCACGCCCTGCCCGTCGACGACGAGCGCCCGCACCGGGGCGACCGAGTCGGGGTAGTAGCCGGTGTTCCAGCCGTTGGCCAGGCTCGGCTCGGGGAAGAGGCTGTCGTCCACGGCGACCTTCACGGAGGTCAGGCCCGCCGCCTTGAGCCCGGCCACCGCCGTCTTCGCCAGCTCGGCGAGGTCGGCGCCGGTCAGGGTGCGGTCGCCGCCGCCGACGAGGGTCAGCCTGCCGTCGCCGTAGACGACGTTCGTGGTGAAGCGGTGGTCCGGGCCGAGGATCGTGAGGGCGCCGGTCGCCGTGGCGAGCTTGACGTTGGAGGCGGGCATCAGCGCGGTGGCGCCGTTGTGGTCCCAGAGGGTGGCGTCCGACTCGGCGTCCAGGACCACACCGCTGACGTTGGAGCCCAGGCGGGTGTCGACGACACGGGTCCGCAGGTTGGTGACCATCTGCTGGTCGTCGGCGTCCAGCGTGGCGGTCTTGGCCGTGGTCCCGGTGTCCTTGCCGGCCGCGAAGGCCGAGGGTCCCGACAGTGCCGCCGAGGCGACCGGCACGGCCAGGGCGAGCACGAGCGCCCGCCGCATCCCCGTCCCGTGCTCCCGGGGCTTGCGGTGTCGGCGTCGGCCGCCGGGCTCGAAGAGGTCGGCGGAGGTCTGCGTGGTCATGTCACTCATGCAGGTGCAGGTCTTTCTTGTGGGGGCCCTGTGCAGCGAACTCCGGCGCACACTACCCGAATTGATCGTCCGTTCGGGTGGCAGACGCGGGTCTGCCGCCGGGTGTGTCCGCCCGTGCGCCGGTGCACAGTCGCCCGCGGGCCGGTGCGGCGCCCTCGCCTTTCGATACGCTGTACCGTACAGTGACCCGCATGCCTCGCCGCACCCCCGCCCTGGACCGGGCGACACCGGACCGGATCGCCGAGACCGCCCTCCTCCTGATGGACGAGGACGGCCCCGAGGCACTCACGTTCCGCGCCCTCGCCGCGCGGCTCGACATCTCGCTGGCCTCCCTCCAGCGCCGCTGCACCGATCTGTCCGGGCTGCTCGACCTCTGCCTGGACCACCTCGCCGCCCGCCTGCCCGAGCCCGCGCCCGGCGGGGACTGGGCGCGGGCCACCGAGGCCCGGTTCACCGCCCTGTACCGGCTGCTGGTGGCCCACCCCGGGCTGCTCGTCCTGCGCGGCTCCCGCCCCTGGCTCGGTGCGAACCTGCTGGCCCGGCTGGTCGAGCCGCAGCTCGCCGACAGCCTCGCCGCCGGAATGACCGCCGAGGAGGCGATCACCGCCTACCGCGGGATGTACCTGCTGACCCTCGGCAGCGCGAGCTTCGTCGACCACCGGGACCCCCGCTCCGCCCGCGCCCTCACCCGCGGCGCGCTCGCCGCCCTCGACCCCGAGGCGTTCCCGGCGCTGACGGGTCATCTGGCCGAGACCGTGCGCGCGGTGACCGGACACGACGTCTACTACGGCGCACTGCGCCGGCTGATCAGGGCCGCCGACCCGGCCCAGGCCGCCAACGACACCCCTTGAGGACCTCCATGACCACTCCCGCACGCATCTTCAGCAGCGACAACACCGCCGGCGCCTCCCCGGAGATCGTCGAGGCGGTGACCCGGGCCGCCGCCGGCCAGGCCCGGCCCTACGGCGCGGACGACCTCACCGCCGGGGTCCGGCGCCGGCTGGGGGAGATATTCGAGCGCGAGGTCGACCTGCTGCTCGTCTCCTCCGGTACCGCCGCCAACGCCCTTTCCCTCGCCGCGCTCACCCCGCCCTGGGGCAGCGTGCTCTGCCACCGCGACAGCCACGTCAACAACGACGAGTGCGGGGCGCCCGAGTTCTACACCGCGGGCGCGAAGCTGGTCCCGCTCGGCGGCGAGGACGCCAAGATCGACCCCGCGGAACTGCGGGCGGCCGTCCGGCACAAGGCGGGAGACGTGCACAGCGTGGAGCCCTCGGTGGTGAGCCTGACCCAGGCCACCGAGACCGGCGCCGTCTACACACCCGACGAGATCGGGGCCCTGGGCTCGCTCGCCCGGGAGGCCGGGCTGCGGCTGCACCTGGACGGGGCCCGGTTCGCCGGGGCGGTCGCCGCGCTCGGCCGCACCCCCGCCGAGCTGACCTGGCGGGCGGGCGTGGACCTGCTGTCGTTCGGCGCGACGAAGAACGGCACGATGACCGCCGACGCCATCGTCGTCTTCGACCGCTCCCTCACCCCCGAACTCTCCTTCCGCGCCAAGCGCGCCGGCCAGCTGGCTGCCAAGATGCGTTTTCAGGCGGCCCAGTTGGACGCCTATCTCGCCGACGGCCTGTGGCTGCGCAACGCGGCCCGCGCCAACGCCATGGCGGCCCGCCTCCAGGACGGGCTGAAGGCACTGCCCGAGGTGGGCCTGCTCGGCGTCGCGGACGCCAACATCGTCTTCTGCCGGCTGTCCGCGCGGATCACCGAGGGGCTCCTCGGCGAGGGGTACGTCTTCTACCACGACCGCTGGGAGCCGGGGGTGGCCCGCTTCGTCACGTCCTTCGCGACGACGGAGGCGGACGTGGACGGCCTGCTGGAGGCGGTCCGCCGGTACGCGGGCTGACCGGCCTCAGCCCACGACCCGGGCCACGTCGATCCGGGCGATGTCCGGGGCCGGCCCGGCCGCGCCCGTGATCGTCACCGTGTTCGCGCCCGCCGCCAGGTCGACGGGGACGGCCAGCGTCCAGAAGTCGTCCCCGCTCCAGGTGTTCTTGAAGGCCGCCCGCAGCGGGGCGCCGTCGCCGACCGAGAGGTGCGCCGTCCGCGAGACGATGTCCGTGTTGTAGGAGTGGCCGTTGTCGCGCCGGTCGTCGTGGGCGTAGTGCACGACCAGCAGATGACGGCCCGGCCGGGACACCTCCACCGGGAACCGGGCCGTCCCGCCAGGGTCGCCGCCCAGCCCGGTGAGACGCAGACCGCCCGGCGCGTGGGCGCAGCCGACGACCCGGGCCCCGTCCGCGAGGACGGCGGTGCCGGCACCGAGGACCAGGACACCGTCCGCGGAGCCGTCGCCGGAGACCTCCAGGGCACGCAGGGCGGCCCGCCCCGCCGTGGCGGTGACGCGGTTGTTGCCGGCCGCGAGGTACAGCCGCAGCGGCTGCCCGGGCGTAGCCGTCACCGTCGTGCCGTGCAGGGTGAGCTCCACCTGGGCCGAGGCGCGGGTGACGAGCGTGAAGTAGCCGTCGCGCGGGGCGTACACGTCGAAGACCGCCGCGTCGCCCGCGCCGAGCACGAGCGCGCCGGTGCCGGTCCCGGCCGACGAGGAGTAGTCGTACGACGGCGCACCGGCGGTCTCCGCCAGCGTCGCCTCGTACGCGGTGCACGGCGGACCCGTGCGTGCGGTCAGGTCCAGGCGGTCGAGGGTCACCTCGCCCTCGCCCGCGGCGAGCGTGAGGACGTGGGTCCCCGCCGTCAGCTCCACCCGGAGTTCCTTGCGGCCGCCGTGGGCCGCGTTCTGCGTGGTCGGGTAGGTCACCGTGACCGGCGCGCCGCCGTCGACCGACAGCCACTGGGTGGCGGGGCCGCCGGACCCGTTGCCGTACAGGACGGCCAGGTCGTAGCCGCCGTCGGCGGGGACCGTCACCGTGAAGTCCACCCGGCCGGCGGGGGAGACCAGCCCCTCGACGTTGCGGTTCCCGGAGGCCGCGTAGCCGCCCGCGTCGTCCACCGTGCCGTGGGTGCGGACCCGGCCGCCGGTGACGGCCGCCTCCTCGGCCTCGTACGACGCCGACCAGGGGACGTCGGCGGGGGCCGGGGTGCCCCGGCCGGCCGGGGTGAGGACGATCCGGTAGGCGGACATCCGGCGCAGACCGCGCACCGGCACGGTCACCGAGCCGTCGTCGGCCACCCGCACCCTGGTCCGCGCGAGCACCCGAGGCGCCGGGTGCGGCCCCTCGTACCCGGACCAGCAGGCCTCGGCCACGGTCGCGACGACCGTACGGCCGAAGACCGCCCGCGGCACGTTCCGTACGACGACCTCGGCGTCCCCCGTCGAGCCGCCGAGCAGGACCTGGGCCTGGCGGCGACCGGTGTCCAGGGAGGCGAGAGCCTGGAGGGTGTCGACGGTGTGCGGCTCGGGCGGGGTCACCCGCACGGTGTCGCCGGTCAGTCCCGCGTACCAGCGGAAGAACCACCAGCCGCCGTTCGGGATGTTCATGCGCACCACGGTGCCGCTGAGGTTGCCTGCGGCGTCCCAGTAGGCCTGCTGGGCGTAGACCTTGTTCCGCTCGAACATGGCGACCCACTGCACCAGCTGTCCCGGCACCGACAGGTCGCGCCGGTTGCCGTACTCGTCGATGGTGACGGGCAGCGGCGGGACGCCCGACTCCCGCTCGATCGCCCGGTATCCGTCGTAATGCTCCTGGAAGTCCCGCAGCGAGGAGGGGTCCAGCTCGTGCCAGGTCACCACCTGCGGCAGCACGTCCTCGCGCCGCGCGAAGGCGAGGAAGTCGGTCAGCAGACGAGCGTGGTACGCGGCTTCGTTGGGCCCGGCGATCCGCGCCCCCGGGTGGAGCTCCCGGATGCGCCGGTACACGGTCCGCCAGTCCCGCAGGAACCGGTCCCGGCCCGCCGCGTACTCCGCCGGATCGGCGGCGTCGAGGCCGTACCAGATCTGGTCGGGTTCGTTGAACGGGACGTAGACGAACCGGTCCCGGTCCGGGCGGCCCGCGATCTCCCGGACGATCTTCTCCACCCGGGCCAGGTGGTCGTCGATGCCCAGGTCCTCGTACGGCCACTGCGCGTAGTCGTCCTGGAGCAGCACCTGGATCTCGCCGCCGCCGTTGCGGAAGAAGGACTCCGCGACGGTGAGCGCGTCGCCGTTGGGGTGCTGGGCGCCGCCCTCCGGTTTCTGCGAGATGCCGGTGATCCCGAGGGGGGCGAGCACGGCGTCGGCGGGGACCCCGTCGTCGCTCAGCCCGTACAGTGCGCCGTTCGCCCCGTGCAGCACCGGGCCCTCCGACGCGGCCAGGTCGACGCTCAGACGGCGCCGGACGGCGGCCAGTCCGGGCGGGGGCCCCGAGCTCTCCCGGACCACGAGCCGCGGCTCGTGGACGGGGTACGGGTGCGGCGGCACCGGCTCCTCGGGCGCCGTCTCCTCCAGCGCCGCGTGCAGCCGGGCGAACGCCGCCCGCCCCAGACCGGCGAAGTCCAGCCGAACGGTGGTCAGTTGCGGCGTCAGGAAGGCGGCGTGCGGGGCGTCGTCGAACCCGGCCACGCTGACCTCGCCGGGCACCGCCCGGCCGCTCTCGTGCAGGGCGCGCAGCACCCCCAGCGCCAGGTCGTCGTTGCCGCACAGGACCGCCGTGACGGCCGGGTCCCGGGCCAGCCGGAGGCCCGCCGCATGCCCGGCCTCCGGCCCCCACCCCACGTCCAGCGGACGGGGCCGCGGTGCCCCCGCGTCCCGGAGCGCCTGCCGCCAGCCGCTGGTGCGCGGACCGGTGCGGTGGGCGCCGGAGGGGAGCGCGACGTAGTGGACGGTCTCATGGCCGAGGGAGAGCAGGTGCCGGGTCGCGTCGTAGGCCGCGCGGCGGTCGTCGGTCCACACCCAGGGCCGGCCGTCGCGGGGCGGACGCGCGGGCGTCTCGACCACCGCGACGAACGGCACTCCGGGTGGGAGGCAGTCCAGCGCCCGCACCCCGGCGGGGTCGTAGGCGATCACGATCAGCCCGCCGCCGTTGTCCGCCGCCCGCCGCACCTCGGCGGCCACGGCGGCCTCCTCCGCGGACTCCAGGACCGCGATCCCGACGGAGTAGGAGGCGGCGCGGGCGGCCTCCTCGACGCCGCGCAGCACGGAGGCGTACCCGTAGTGGGTGGTGTTCGAGGCCAGCACGGTGACCGCTCTGCGCCGCCCGCTGGCCAGGGCGAACGCGGTGGGGTTGCGCCGGAAGCCCAGCGTCTCGACGGCGGCGAGCACCCGCTCACGGGTGTCCGGGCTCACCCGTGGATGATCGTTGATCACCCGGGAGACCGTCTGGTACGAGACTCCGGCGGCGGTGGCGACATCCCGGATGCTGGCGGGCCGCCCGGTGTGACCGGTCACATGCATGAGCGGATTGTTACCGGTCACATCGGGGCCGTCAAGAGCGCCCGGGCCCTGGCTACCAGGTGTGCGCGACGTCCACCACGAGATGGCCGTCGCGCTGGAGCACCCGGAAGGGCAGCCGGGCCCGCACGCCGAGGCCGAACTGGGTCTGCCCCTCGAAGCTGCCGCCGAAGCGGGTGTCGCGGAAGGTGCGGTAGCCGGTGAGGTTCACACCCGGCAGGCGCCGCCCGGTCCGGCCGGAGTAGGTGGCCGCACCGGTGTCCGGGTCGTAGGCGGGCGCCCGCACGACGATCTCCAGGATGGCGCCGCCGCGCACCGGGATGACCTCGCCCGACGGGTCTCCGATGAGCCGGTTGACGTAGCGCACGGAGTACCCGAGCTGGGCGGCCGTGGCGTCCGGGACATCGACGACGAACCGGTCGTAGCAGGCGTGGCGGCCGGTCCTGACGTTGGTGATGTATTCGCCCGAGGTGCTGCCCGACCTCGTCTTGCCGAGGCTGCTCCAGCCGGTCGGGCAGGCGGCCGCCGCCAGGGGAGCGGCGGCCGGGGCGGCCACGGCCGGAACCGCGGCCGCGCCCAGTGTCGCGGTCAGCAGGAGCGCGGTCGCCCAGACGGTCTTGCTTCGTACCATCTTGTTCCCCCAGGGGTGTGAGTGTCTGGTATCAGGGGAGACAGCCAGGTTGGCCCGATGGTTGCACGCGCTTGACCCGGAAGTGGGGAGATTCCGCTTTCCGTGCCACGACTCTCCGCGCTACGACAGGCGGGTGGTGGTGTAGGCGCACTCCGTGTAGATGTACCCGGGCTCCAGCTTGGCCGTGTCCGAGGCCGGTGAGGCGAGGCTGTCGCCGTTCGGCTTGTGCACGAAGTACGTGGTGCCGGCCGGCAGGCTGATCGTGTGCTCGGGGTAGTTCTTGTTCGCGTTGCAGGGCTTGAAGCCGATCGAGAGCGTGTCGGCGAAGGTGTACGCCCGGCAGCTGCCGCAGCCCTTGAGCTTGAAGCTGCCGGTCACCGGCCCCGTGTACATGACCGTGATGTCGTCGGGGCTGTCGTTCTGGACGGTCACCGAGATGCTGCCGCCGGAACGGGTCGTGGGCAGCTTCTTGCCGGCCGCCGGCACGGTCTGGGCGACCTCGGCGGCGATGGCGATCTTCTTCGCCAGCGCCGCGTTCTTGGCGCTCTTGTGGCTGGAGGCGTACTCCTCCATGGTCGTCTGCGCCTTGTCGAAGTCCCCGTCCCGGTACTGGTCGACGCCGCAGTTGTACGCGCCGGTGTCGGCGCTGCTGGAAGCCCGGTCGGCGTCCTTGGCCAGCGCGCCGGTGACGGCGCCGTCCTCGGCCGAGATGGTCTGGATCTGGTCGCTGAGGGTCTTGAGCTGCTCGACCGCCGTGCACGGGTCGCTGCCGCTCAGCCCCTTGACCTTCGCCGAGACCGCCGAGCCCACGGCAGGCTCGGCCTTGGCGGCCTGCGCCGAGTCGGGGAACGTGGTGAGCAGCTCGCCGAACTGCGAGGCCCAGGTGGCCTGCCCGCTGGTGAGGCCGGCCGAGGCGCACTCGTAGAGCGAGGTCGCCAGCCGGTCGTCGGGCCAGGTCTTGAGGTCGCTCAGGTCGGTCTCGGGCATCTTCTTCGGAACCGACCGCAGATAGTCGAGCGGGGCGATCGCCTCGCAGTAGTCGCCCTTCTCGTAGACGGCTCCGACGGTCGCGTAGTACGTCTTCATCCGGGCCGGCACCTTCGCGGCCGCCCGCGAGTGCGGGTGGTCGGCGCTCAGGTTCTCGTAGACCTCCAGCGCCTCGCGGTAGTCGGACTGCGCCGAGGAGAACGGCCGCTCGCCGGCCGCCTCCACCTGCCGGTCGGCCCGGTCCAGCCGGTCGAGGAGCATCTGCTGCGTCGCCTCGTCCCGCGCCCCGTCGTACGCCACGACACCGCCGGCCGGCGCGACCAGCAGCACCAGTCCGAGGGCGAGCGCCAGCGGCGCGGACGGCGGCCAGGCGAGCCGGGTCCGCAGGCCCACGACGGCACCGTGCGCCGCCGCCGCGACGAGGAACAGGACGTACAGCACCAGCGCGAGGACCGGCACCCCGTCCGGGTCGGCCGGCAGCGCCACGAACAGCAGGACGGCGGTCGCGGCCAGACACGCCAGCATCGGCACCCAGCGGCGCACCAGCGCGTAACCGAGGCCGAGGCCGCTGAGGTTGAGCACCGCCACGGCCACGGCCCGCACCCCGTCCGCCGGCGCGGGCGGCGGTGCCACCGGCATCGGCGGCACCGGCGGCATGGCGAATCCCTGGTCGTATCTGCCGTACTGGTCCCCGGACATGGCGGCCTCCCCCGTCGACTGCGCGCGTGTAGCTCTGATTTGTCAGTCTATCGGGGGAGGAAGAGGCACCGACAGGCCGTTTCCGGGTTCAGCGGTGCGTGGACGGGGTGCTGGGCTCCGGCCGGAGCGCGGCGCCCGGCTCACGGGGCCGAGAGTCCGAAGGTCAGCACACCGCCCTTCGCGGGGAAGGAGTCGGGCAGCCAACGGGGGTCCGTGGGACGCCCGTCGAGACGGACCTCGCGGACGCGGGAGTGGGTGTCCGAGGCCTGCGGGGCGACGACGGTGATGGTCACGCCGTTGCCCCGGCGGATCTGGGTGAGCGGGAAGAGCGGGCTGGCCAGCGCGAGTTGGGAACTGCCCGGGACCTGGGGGTACATACCGAGGGCGGCCCAGACGGCCCAGGAGGACATGGCGCCGAGGTCGTCGTTGCCGACCAGCCCGTCGGGGCCGTCCCCGAACAGCGTGGTGAGGATCGCCCGCACCGTGTCCTGGGTGCGCTCGGGCCGCCCCAGGTAGTCGTAGGCCCAGGGCGTGTTGAAGGACGGCTCGTTGCCGAGGTAGGCGTACGGCCGGTCGGCGCCCGCGTTGTACTCGGTGAAGAAGGTGTCGAGGCGGGCGGCCGCGGCAGCCTCGCCGCCCATCGCCGCGAACAGGCCGGGCAGGTCGTGCGGCACCATCCAGGTGTACTGGGCCGCGTTGCCCTCGACGTAGTCCCGGCGCTGCGTCGGCTTGAACGCCGGCCAGCTGCCGTCGGCGCGGCGGGGCTGGAGGTAGCGGCTGTCGGGGTGGAGCAGGTTGCGCCAGTTGCCCGAGGCGCGCTCCAGCGTCCCCCGGGTCTCCGTGTCGCCGAGCCGGCCGGCCAGCCGGGCGAGGGCGGCGTCGGACACCGCGTACTCCAGGGTGGTGGCCGCCGCGCCCCAGACGCCCGTCGTCCCGGCGGGGATGTAGCCGAGCGTGTCGTAGGAGGTGTGTCCAGGGCGCTGCCGGTCGTCCTGGCGGCCGGCGACGGCCGTGCGCAGCAGTTCGCCGGCCTCGAAGTCGGTGCCGCCGAAGGCGTGGACGGAGGCCGCCATCGCTGGCAGCGGGTCGCCGACCATCACCCCGGTGCCGCCGTTGGCGAGCGTCCAGCGGTCGAAGTAGCCGCCCTGGCGGCCCTGTTCCAGGATGGACTGGGCGACGTCCGAGGCCTCGCGCGGCGCGAGGAGCGCCAGCAGCTGGATCTGTGAGCGGTACACGTCCCAGCCGGAGAAGTTCGCGTACTGCACATGCCCGGGCCGGGTGCGGTGGACCAGGCCGTCGAAGCCCCGGTAGCGGCCGTCGGCGTCGCTGAAGGCGCCCGGGTGGAGCAGGGAGTGGTACAGCGCCGTGTAGAACATCCGGCGCCGCGGCTCGCTGCCGCCGGCCACGGTGATCCGGCCGAGCCAGCCGTTCCACTCCCGGCGTGCGGCCCGCCGTACCTCCTCCGGCGAGCGGCCGCGCTGCTCGGCGAGCGTGTTGCGGCGGGCGGCGTCCTCGTCGACGAAGGAGATGCCGACCCGTACGGTCACCTCGCGGGTGCCGGGCGCGAACGACACGTACGCCCCGGACGTCCGCCCGTCCAGCGGCTCGCTGTGCGCGAAGGGCCGGTCGAACTCCGCGTGGAAGTAGAGGCGGTAGCGCACGGACGTACCGCAGAAGCCGCCGCTGTCGGTGAAGCCGGACAGGGTCCGGGTGCCGACGGTGACCTCGCCGGTGGCCTTGTTCCAGGCACGCCCGGCGTCCACGGTCAGGCCGGCCGGCTCCCGGGCGTCCGCCGGGAAGGTCAGCCGGGCGACACCGGACCGGCGGGTGGCGGCGATCTCGGTGCGGATCCCGTTGTCGAAGTCGACCCGGTAACTGCCGGGCGCCGCCCGCTCGGCGGCATGGGAGAACGTCGCGTACCGCGCCTCCGGGTCGCTCGCGGGCCGGCCCGTCAGCGGCATGAACGGTACGTTCCCGTAGTCGCCGCAGCCGGCGCCGGACAGGTGGGTGAGGCTGAAGCCGCGGATGCGGTCGTCGCTGTAGGCGTAGCCGCCGAACTGGCGGGTGACCGTGTCCGGGCTCCACTGGATGCCGCCCAGCGGTGCCGAGGCACCGGGGAAGGTGTTCCCGCCGCCGCCTCCGTGGCCCCAGTCCACCCCGCCCGGCGCCGTGCCGACGAAGGGGTTGACGTAGCGGGCCGGGTCGGCGAGGGACGGCAGAGTCGTGACACCGGCCCGCGCGGGCGGGGCCAGCAGCACGACCGCCGCCACGGCGGCCCCCAGGGCGTGTTTCGAAAGTCGCGTCTGCCCGGCGGCGTCTGGCACGCACTCCCCCAGAGGGGGGACCCCCAGCCGCGTTGTCGGGATCACCCCGATACCACCAGTACGGGGGCGACCCTCCGCCTTGTGATCGCACGCACCGGACGCCGCCGGGCCTGCCCCTCGGGCAGACGACGCTACGTTCGCAACACGCCCCAGAGGTGACGGACGCAATGAGATCTCCTTGCTCGCGGGAGGCCGGCCGAGCGCACGGCAGGGGAGACGCCCACTGTCACCGCGCCGGGCGCGCGCACCGAGGCGCCGTGCCGGACGACACCCGGAAGTCAGGCACACGGCGCAGTCCCGGCCGACCGCGCCCCCGGTGAACAGGGCAGACGTCCGGTTCGTAACTCTGGGTGACCCCGTTGCTGACGTAAGGTCGGAGCGGGGGCAGGACCGGAAGGGGAGGGGATCGCGTGCCGCCGGAGCCGGTGCGGTTCATGGTGCTGGGCGCCCTGCGGGTGCACCGGGGCGAGACGGAGCTGGACGTCGGCGGGCCGCAGGAGCGCGCCTTCCTGGCACTGCTGCTGGCCAGAGCCGGACAGCCGGTCGCCCTGAGCGAGATCGTGGACGTGCTGTGGGGCGCGGAACCGCCGCGCAGCGCGGTCAACGTCGTCCGGCGGCACGTGGGTTCGCTGCGCCGCCTGCTGGAACCCGATCTTCCCGCCCGCGCCGAGGGCAGCCGGCTGCTCCGGGACGCCGGCGGCTACCGGCTCGTCACCGGCGGTGACCAGGCCGACCTTCCGCGGTTCCGCGCGCTGCGCGAGACCGCCCGGCACAGCACGGACACCGCACCCGCCCGGGCCGCCGAACTCCTCATCGAGGCGCTGCGGTTGTGGCACGGTCCGATCGGCGACGGCATCCCCGCGCCCGCCCACAGCCACCCCGTGTTCGACGCGATCGAGCGGGAACGGCTCGCGGCCGCCCGCGAGCTGGCCGACGCGGCCCTGCGCGCCGGACGGCCGGAGCGGGCCCTGCCGCCGCTGCGCGGGGCCGCCGCTGACCATCCGCTCGACGAACCCGTCCACGCGGGCCTCCTCCGGCTGCTCGCCGCGGCCGGTCACCGCACCGAGGCCCGCACCGTCTACGAGACCGTGCGGGCCCGGCTCGCCGAGGACCTGGGGATCGACCCGGGCCCCGAACTCAGGGACGCCCACGCCGCCCTGCCCGGCGAACCCGCCGCGACCGGCGCCCTCCCGCACGTCGTCCCGTCACAACTTCCGTACGACCTGCCCCTGTTCACCGGGCGGCAGGCCGAACTGGACCAGGTGCTCGCCCTGTTCGACACGGAACAACCCCGCCCGGGGACCGTGGTGATCGGCGCCGTCGGCGGCATGGCGGGCGTCGGCAAGACCACCCTCGCCGTGCACTGGGCGCACCGGATCGCCGACCGGTTCCCCGACGGGCAGCTCTATGTGAACCTGCGCGGCTTCGACCCGTCCGGCGCGGTCATGGAACCGGGCGAGGCCGTCCGCGGATTCCTCGACGCCCTCGGCGTGCCCCCCGAACGCGTCCCGCACACAACGGCCGCGCAGAGCGCGCTCTACCGCAGCACCCTCGCGGGACGGCGGGTCCTCGTCGTGCTCGACAACGCCCGCGACACGGAGCACGTGACACCGCTGCTGCCCGGCTCGCCCGGCTGTCTCACGCTCGTCACCAGCCGCGACGAACTGCCCGGCCTGGCCGCCGCGCACGGAGCCCGCTCCCTGGTCCTGCACCCCTTCGACGAGGACCGGACCCGCGCCTTCCTCGTCCGCCGGCTCGGCGCGGCACGGGTGGCCGCCGAGCCGCGCGCCGCCGACGAGATCGGCGCCCTGTGCGCCGGGCTGCCCCTCGCCCTCGCCTGCGTCGCCGCCCGCGCCGCCGCCCACCCCCACTTCCGGCTCGCCGACATCGCCGGCGAACTGCGCGAGGCCCACGGCAGCCTCGACGCCTTCGCCCGCGCCGACGCCTCCGTAGACGTGGGCACGGTCTTCTCCTGGTCCACGGACGCCGTGTCCCCCGACGCGGCCCGCCTCTTCCGGCTCCTGGCCCTGCACCCCGGCCCCGACCTCACCCTCCCGGCCGCGACCGCCCTCGCGGGCCTCCCGGAGCGCCGCACCCGCCGTCTGCTCGCCGAACTGACCGGCCTGCACCTCGTCACCGAGCACAGCCCCGGCCGCCACTCCCTCCACGACCTGCTGCGCGCCCACGCCGGCGAACTCCTCGACGCGCACGAGACCGACACCGAGCGGGAGGCGGCCCTCGACCGGCTCCACCACCACTATCTGCACACCGCGCACACCGCCGACCGCCTCCTCGCCCCCACCTCCGACCCCCTGACCCCACCGCCCGCACCCGAGGGCGCCCGGCCCGAACCGCTCGCCGACGACCACCACGCCCTGGCCTGGCTCACCGCCGAACACGCCGTCCTGCTCGCCGTCGTCACCACCGCCGCCGCCTCCGGCCGGCCCGCGCGCGCACGCCTCGCCTGCCACCTCGCCTGGTCGCTGGAGCCGTTCTTCGACCGGCGCGGCCACTGGCACGACGCGCTCGGCGCACAGCGCACCGCGCTCGACACCGCCCGGCTGCTCGACGACCCCGTCCTCCTCGCCCGCGGCCTGCGCGGACTGGCCCGCATCGAGGGCCGCCTCGGCCTGCACACCCGCGCCGTCCCCCGCCTCGAACAGGCCCTCGACCTCTTCACCGGACTGGGCGACGACACCGGCCGCGCCCACACCCACCGCAGCCTCGGCTGGGAGTGCGACCAGCGGGGCGACCTGCCCGGCGCCCTGCGCCACAACCAGCGCGCCCTCGCCCTGTTCCGCGCCCTCGGCGACCGCGCGGCCCAGGCCAGCGTCCTGAACTCGGTCGGCTGGTACCACGCCCAGCTCGGCGCGTACCACGAGGCGCTGACGCACTGCCACGAAGCCCTGGACATGCTCCAGGACCTCGGCGACCGCTACGGCCAGGCCGTCACCTGGGACAGCATCGCCTACGCCCACCACCACCTCGGCCGCCACCCGCACGCCCTCCTCGGCTACCGCAACGCCCTCGCCCTGCTGCGGGACCTCGGCGTGCCGTACCTGGAGGCCGACATCCTCACCCGCGCCGGGGACACCCACCTCGCCCTGGGCGACGAAGGGTCGGCGCACGAGGCGTGGACGCGCGCCCTGGCCCTGCTCCGGGAGCTCGGCCACCCCGACGCGGACGCGGTCGAGACGCGGTTGAGGGGCCGGGAGGGACGGGCCGGTGCCTGCTGAACCGATCCGGTTCCAGGTCCTCGGGCCCGTCCGGGTCCGGCGCGGCGCACAGGAACTCGACCTCGGCTTCCCCCAGCAGCGCGCCCTGCTCGCCCTGCTCCTGCTGCACACCGGCCGCACCGTGCCGACCGGTGAGATCCTCGACGCCCTGTGGCCCGGACGGCCGCCCGCCAGCGCCCCGAACGTCGTACGCCGCTACGCCGCCGCCCTGCGCCGCCTCCTGGAACCCGGACTGCCGCCCCGCGCCCCCGGCAGCCGTCTGCTGCGCCGCACCGGCGGCTACCTCCTCGCCGCGGAGCCGGACGAGGTCGACCTGCTGCGGTTCCGGGAACTCACCCGGCAGGGCAAGCGGGCCGCGGCCACCGGACGGGCCGCGACGGCGGCCCACCGCCTCGTCCGGGCGCTTCAGGAGTGGCGCGGACCGCTGGCGATGGGCATCCCCGAACGCGTCCGCGCCCACGTCCACTTCACGGCCGTCCACCGTGAACTCCTCGACACCGCACGCCTCGCGGCCGACGCCGCCCTGCTGTCCGGCCATGCCGACCAGGTCCTGCCCGTCCTGCGCGAGGCCGCCGCGCGCGAACCCCTCGACGAGCCCCTGCACGCCCGTCTCGTCCTCGCCCTCGCCGCCTGCGGCCTCCAGGCGGAGGCGCTCGGCACGTACGACGGCATCCGCCGCCGTCTCCTCACCGACCTCTCCCTCACCCCCGGCCCGGAACTGACGGCCGCCCACACCCGCGTCCTGCGCCAGGAGGTGCGCCGCTCGGGAACCGCGGGCCACGGCGGACCGCCGGGCGGCACCGCGCCGCCCTCCCGCACGGACCTCTTCGTGGGGCGGGAGGACGAGTCGGCGCGGCTGACGGAGCTGGCACGGGGCTCGGGCGTGCTGCTCGTCGGCGGGATGCCCGGGGTGGGCAAGAGCGCCCTCGCCGCGCGCTGGGCGCACCGGGCGGCGGCCCGGTACCCGGACGGCCGGCTGGAGGTGGACCTGCGCGGATCCGACCCCGGCCGAGCGGCACTCGAACCGGGCGACGCGCTGGGGGAGTTGCTGACCGCCCTCGGGGTGACCGGCCGGCGCATGCCCGACGGCGTCGCCGCCCGGAGCGGGCTGTACCGCACGCTGCTGGCGGAGCGCCGCGCCCTCGTCGTGCTCGACGACGCCCTCGGCACCGAGCAGCTGCGCCCGCTGCTGGCCGCCGCACCGGGCTGTCTCACCCTCGTCACCAGCCGCAACGCGCTGCCCGGGCTGGTCGCCGCGGGTGCCCGCCCGCTCCGGCTCGAACCGCCCTCCGACGCGGACGCCCACGCGATCCTCGCCCGCCGGGCCGGCCCCGCGCGGACCGCCGCCGAACCGACGGCCGCCGCCGAGATCGTCGCCCACTGCGACCGGCTGCCGCTGGCCCTCGCGGTCGTCGCCGACCGGCTCGCCGGCCACCCGCACCTCTCCCTCGCCGCCGTCGCCGCCGAACTGCGCGCCGCGCACGGCGGCCTGGCCGCCCTGTCCGCCCTGCGCCCCGTCCTCCTCGCCTCCTACCACCGGCTGCCGGACGACGGCGCGCGGCTCTTCCGGGCGCTGTCCCGGCACCCCGCACCCCCCATCACCCCGGCGACGGCCGCGACCCTGACCGGAGCGCCGCCCCGCACGACCCGCCGCCTGCTCGGCCTCCTCGCCGAGGCCCACCTCCTCGCCGAGCCCGCGCCGGGCCGCTACACCCTGCACGGCCTGCTGCGCGCCCTGGCCGCCGAACTCACCCGGACCGCGGAGGCCGACGCGCCGGGCCGGTAGCCGTGCCGGTGACACGGCCCGCACCGTGCCCGCAGCCCACTGTCACTCTTTTTGCACATCCGCCGACCTACCGTCCGGGCGCGTGACCACCATCTTCACCGTCCGTACGCCCCTGGGCGTCGAGATCCTCACCCGGGAACACGGCGAGGAGCCTCGCAGGCCCCTGCCCGCCGAGGACCGCCCGCACCCCGCGCACCGGCTCCGCGCCCGGACCACCGGCGAGTACCTCTTCGTGGGCCTGCGCGGCGGCACGGCGGAGCCCGCTCCCGAGCCCCTCACCCTCCCCCTCACCCCCGGGGACATCTGCTTCTACGACGTCCGCCACGCCCCCGTCCTGGACTTCCCCGAGCGGTTCCGGGCCACGGTGTACCTCGTGCCGGCCGATCTGCTGGGGCTCACCGAGGCCGAGGCCGCGCGGATCACCCGTACGCCCGTCGCCCGTGCCTCGCGCCTGGGCACGCTGCTCTCCCCGCTCCTGTCCGACCTCGCCCGCGCGGCGGCCGAGGCACGCCCCCCGGTCGGCGAGATGCTCGCCTGGAACGCCGTGAACCTCCTGTCCACCCTCGCCGTCGAGCAGCTCGGCGCGCGCACCCCCGATCCGGCGTCACCCCGTTCGCCGGTGCTCACCCGCATCCTGGAGTACGTCGAACTGCACCTGACCGAACCGGAGTTGTCACCGGAGGCGATCGCCCGCGCGCACCACGTCTCCGTGCGCTACCTGCACAAGCTGTTCAAGGACGAGGGCACCTCGGTGGGCCGCTGGATCCTGCGCCGCCGACTCGACGAATGCCGGCGCGACCTGATGCGCCACGGCCGCGGCAGTCGTACCATCGCGGCGGTGGCCGCCCGCTGGGGCTTTCTGAGCGCCACCCACTTCAGCCGGGTCTTCCGCGCCGCCTACGGCATGTCCCCCAGCGAATGGCGCGACACCGCGGGCCGCGCCGACCGTCGCCGTGCGCTGTGAGGACACCGCCGGTGCGCTCGTCGGCAACGTACGGCGCCCCGGCGGTCCTAGCGTCCGTGAGGAGAGCAACGCACATCCAGACACAGCAGGAGATGCCATGTCCGACGTCGTAGAGCCGGTCGTGCCGGTGCTCGAATCCGAGGCGGCGGCCTTCGCCGAGGCGACCGCGAACCCGCCCTACCTCTTCGAACTGCCCCCGGCGGAGGGCCGCAAGGCGGTCGACGAGGTGCAGTCGGGTGACATCGTCCTGCCGGAGGTGGACGAGGAGTGGGTCACCGTCGAGGGTGGTCCGACGCGGAGCGTGCGGGTGCGGATCGTGCGTCCGGCCGGTGCCGAGGGGGTGCTGCCGGTCGTCCTCTACATCCATGGTGCGGGGTGGGTGTTCGGCAACGCGCACACGCATGACCGGCTGGTGCGTGAGCTGGCGGTCGGTGCCGGGGCCGCCGTGGTCTTCCCCGAGTACGACCTGTCGCCCGAGGTGCGCTACCCCGTCGCCATCGAGCAGAACTTCGCGGTGGCGCGGTGGGTGGTTCAGGAGGGTGCCTCGAAGGGGCTGGACGCCTCGCGGATGGCGGTGGCGGGGGACTCGGTGGGCGGGAACATGAGCGCGGCGCTGACGCTCATGGCGAAGGAGCGCGGTGGTGTCCCGCTGGTGCAGCAGGTGTTGTTCTACCCGGTGACCGACGCGTCCTTCGACACCGCGTCGTACCACCAGTTCGCCGAGGGCTACTTCCTGCGGCGGGACGGGATGCAGTGGTTCTGGGACCAGTACACGGCCGACGAGGGGGAGCGGGCGCAGATCACGGCGTCTCCGCTGCGGGCCACCGTCGAGCAGTTGCGGGGGCTTCCCCCGGCGCTGGTGATCACGGGTGAGGCGGATGTCCTGCGGGACGAGGGCGAGGCCTACGCGAACAAGCTGCGCCAGGCCGGTGTGCCCGTCACCGCGGTCCGCTACCAGGGCATCATCCACGACTTCGTGATGCTCAACGCCCTGCGTTCGACCCGCGCCGCCGAGGCGGCCATCACCCTCGCCGTGGGCACCCTGCGCGAGGCCCTGCACGACTGACCCGAGGAGACGTCAACGCGTCCACCACCCCCGCCGATGCCACCAGCCGGGCCTCCGTCGCCTCCGTCGCCGCCCGGATCGACGGCCCTGTCGTGTGAACTCCTGGGCCCCTTCCCGCTGTCCCCGCCCGGCCGGGGTCGGGGAAGCGGTCCGGGCTTCGGTCGCCGGGTGACCCGGTCACGGCGTGGGCGGGCGGTGCCGGCGACGCCGTACGAGATCCTCGGCGGCCCCCGGCCAGTGCGGGTGCTCGAAGGTGAAGCCCGCGGCGAGCAGCCGCCCTGGGGCGACCCGCCGGCTCTTCAGGAGCAGTTCGGTGTCCGAGCGCAGGGCGAGGGCGCCCAGCTCCGCCATCCACTTCGTCGCCGGGAGCCCCACCGGGACGCCCCATGCGGAGCGCAGCGCCCGCATGAACGCGCGCTGCGGCAGCGGCGCGGGCGCGGCGAGGTTCACCGGTCCGGCGAGGTCGTCGCGCGCGACGAGGAACTCCACGGCGCGTACGAAGTCCCGGTCGTGGATCCACGACACGTACTGGGCGCCGCCCGCCACCGGTCCGCCCAGACCCAGCCGGGCCAGCCAGGACATGACGTCGAACACCCCGCCCCGGTCGGGGCTCATCACCATCGCGGAGCGCAGCGCCACCTTGCGGGTGTGCGGGGTGGCGGCCGTCTCCAGTTCGCGTTCCCAGGCGGTGGCGATGCCGACGCTGTAGGCCCAGTAGCCCGGCACGCCGGTCTCGTGACCGCCGATCACCCCGGTGTCCTCGTCGTGGGCAGCGTCGAAGCGGTGGGTGTAGATCGTGGCGGTGCTCATCTGGAGCCAGACCTTCGGCGGCCGGGCGGCGGCGGCGATCGCCTCGCCCACGACCCGCGCGGAGTCCACCCGGGAATCCATCATGGCCTTGAGGTTCTCCGGGGTGTAGCGGCAACTGACGCTGCGACCGGCCAGGTTGAGCACGACGTCACTGCCGTCGATCTCCTCGGACCAGGCCCCCGGGGTCCGCCCGTCCCACGGGACCTCGCCCGGCCCGGACGGCCGCCGGCTCAGCACGACGACCTCGTGCCCGCCCGCCGTCAGGGCCCGGCGCACCACGTTTCCCACTTGCCCGGTCCCCCCGGGCACCACGAACTTCACGAGCAGGCTCCCCTCACCGTATGTCAGGGAGCCTACTCTGTTTTGAACGCGTTCAAAAGCGCGTCCGATTGTTCAACTGTTGTCCATCGGTACGGAGTTCCTCTCCGGCACCACTTCTCCCCGCTCATCAGGTCAAGCGTCCCGGACTATTGACTCGCAACGGCGGACTCCGCATTCTCGACCCACTATCTTGCGTCGGTCATGACAACCCCAAGGGCGATCAAAGCGCCCTCTCGTCGACCGCGCGACCCGTCGACCGAGGGACGTGGGCTGTGACCATGACCGGACGCCCGTACCGCAGACGCCGCGACGTCACCGTCGTCTCGCTGCTCCTTCTCGTGCTCGCCTCGATCCTCGGCCCCGTGCAGAGTTCGGCGGCCGGGACCGACTGGTGGACGCCCGCCTCCCGGCCGTCCCCGGACTCCGGGATCAACGTGACCGGCGAGCCCTTCACCGGCACCGACTCCGCCGGGAAGGTGCGCGGGTTCGTCGACGCGCACAACCACCTGTTCTCCAACGAGGCCTTCGGCGGCCGGCTCATCTGCGGCAAGGTGTTCTCCGAGTCCGGGGTCGCCGACGCGCTCAAGGACTGTCCCGAGCACTACCCCGACGGCACCCTCGCGCTCTTCGACTACATCACCCACGGCGGTGACGGGAAGCACGACCCGGCCGGCTGGCCGACCTTCGCGGACTGGCCGGCGTACGACTCCATGACCCACCAGGCGAACTACTACGCCTGGGTGGAGCGCGCCTGGCGCGGCGGGCAGCGGGTGCTGGTCAACGACCTGGTCACCAACGGCATGATCTGCTCCGTCTACCCCTTCAAGGACCGCAGCTGCGACGAGATGACCTCGATCCGGCTCCAGGCGAAGCTGACCTACGACCTCCAGGCCTACATCGACACGATGTACGGCGGCACCGGCAAGGGCTGGTTCCGCATCGTCACCGACAGCCAGCAGGCGCGTCAGGTCATCAAGGCGGGCAAGCTGGCCGTGATCCTCGGCGTCGAGACCTCCGAGCCGTTCGGCTGCAAGCAGATCTTCGACATCGCCCAGTGCAGCAAGGCCGACATCGACAAGGGTCTCGACGAGCTGTACTCCCTCGGCGTGCGCAGCATGTTCCTCTGCCACAAGTTCGACAACGCGCTGTGCGGCGTCCGCTTCGACGAGGGCGGCCTGGGCACCGCCATCAACGTCGGGCAGTTCCTGTCGACCGGCACCTTCTGGCAGACCGAGAAGTGCACCACCGCGATGCACGACAACCCCATCGGCACCGCCGCCTCCGCCGCCGAGGCCGACCTGCCGGCGGGCACCGAGGTCCCCGAGTACGACAAGAACGCCCAGTGCAACACCCGCGGACTCACCTCCCTCGGCGAGTACGCCGTACGCGGGATGATGAAGCGCAAGATGATGCTCGAGATCGACCACATGAGCGTCAAGGCCGCCGGCCAGGCACTGGACATCTTCGAGGCCGCCGGCTACCCGGGCGCCCTCTCCTCGCACAGCTGGATGGACCTCAACTGGACCGAGCGGGTCTACTCCCTCGGTGGTTTCGTCGCCCAGTACATGCACGGCTCCACCGCCTTCGTCGCCGAGGCCAGGCGTACCGAGGCGCTGCGCGACAAGTACGGCGTCGGCTACGGCTTCGGCACCGACTTCAACGGCATCGGCGACCACCCCGCCCCGCGCGGCGCCGCCGTCGCGAACAAGGTGACGTACCCCTTCAAGAGCGTCGACGGCGGCTCGGTCATCGACAAGCAGACCACCGGCTCCCGCACCTTCGACTTCAACACCGACGGCGCGGCCCACGTCGGCATGATCCCCGACTGGATCGAGGACATCCGCAAGGTCGGCGGACAGGACGTGGTCGACGACCTCTTCCGCGGCGCCGAGTCCTACCTCGACACCTGGGGCGCCACCGAGCAGCACCAGGCCGCCGTCAACCTGGCCAAGGGACAGCCGGCCACGGCCAGTTCGTCCGAGTCCAACCCGTTCACCAGCTACCAGCCGGGCCGGGCCGCGGACGGCGACGACTCCACCCGCTGGGCCAGCGACTGGAGCGACGACCAGTCCTGGCAGGTCGACCTCGGCTCCACCCACCTGGTCTCCCGCGTCACCCTGGCCTGGGAGCGCGCCTACGGTAAGTCGTACCGCATCGAGCTCTCCACGGACGGCACCACCTGGACGACCGCCTGGTCCACCACCTCCGGCGACGGAGGCCTGGACACGGCCACGTTCACCGGCACCCCCGCCCGCTACGTCCGGGTCCACGGGCTGGACCGCGGCACCGACTGGGGATACTCGCTGTACGAGGTGGGCGTGCACAGCGCCTGACGGACGACAACGGGGGACCGGCATGGCACGGATGCCGTCGGCGCAGCGGCGCAGACAGCTGACGGAAGCGGCGATCAGGGCGATGGCCCGGGACGGCGTCCCCAGGACGACCACCCGGTCCATCGCCGCCGAGGCCGGGGTGTCGCTCAGCGTCTTCCACTACTGCTTCGACTCCAAGCAGGCCCTCGTCGAGTCGGTCATCACGACGCTCACCGCCCACTCGGTGAGCGTCGTGAAGGAGGCGCTCTCGCCCAGGGCCACCCTCGGGGAGACGGTCCGGGCCGGGTTCCAGGCGTACTGGGACCACGTCCGCGCCCACCCCGACGAGCACATGCTGACCTACGAACTCACCCAGTACGCCCTGCGCGAGCCCGGCTTCGCCCACCTGGCCCGCCGGCAGTACGAGCTCTACGAGGAGGCCTACGCCGAGCTCATCGGGGAGCTGTGCCGGGGCATGGACCTCGAACTCGGCGTCCCCGTACCGGTCCTGGCCCGCTACCTGGCCGCGATGACCGACGGGCTGACCCTCAACTACCTGGTCCTCGGCGAGGCGGCCGCCGGGACGGACGTCCTCGACATGGTCACCGCCCATGTCGCCGGGCTGGTGCGGGTCAGCGGCCCTTGACCTGCGCCACCAGTGCCTTGAACGCCGCCCACTGGACGGGCGGTTGCGCCAGTCCGCGCCGCTGAAGGTAGCGGGCCGTGGCCCGCCGCGTGTGGCCCAGCACCTTGAACGCGTCGGTGGGCCGCCCCGACCCCATCGGCTCCACCACCCGCTCCGGCACCAGCAGCCAGGACCCTCCCGATCTCCTCAACTCGCCCCGCACCAGGGCGTTCTGCATATGGTTGATCTTCTCGTCGTGCCGGTGCACCAGCAGCGAGGCCGGACCGGGGGCGGCGGCGCAGTCCGCGGGCACCGCCACGGCGAAACCGCCGTCCGCCGGAACCGGCCGGGTCCGCGCCAGCACCGGCGCCCCCGAGGCGTCCCGCGCGGCCAGCACCGTGCTCGCGTACCGGGCGAGCCGGTCGGCCCCCGGCAGACCGCCGGGCACCGGCGAGCCCACCGGCGGCGGCACGAACGGCTCCCGTACGACCACCTGGTGCGGCGTCACCGTGATCAGCAGCCGCAGGTAGTACCAGGCCATCGTCCGGCGCAACGGCACCGACAGGTACGCGCGGCTGTGCGGCTGCCGCTCGAAGAGCATCCGCCAGTAGTCCTCGGCGCCCTGCGGCCCCGTCCTGATCTCGTCCGGGCACTCGGCCCGGCCCCCGACGAACAGCTCCACAGGGGCGTCGAGACCGCTGCCGGTCGGATCGGAGAACAACAGCGCCACCCGCCCGTCACGGCGGATGTTCAGCGCCTTCTGCGCGAACGCCAGGGACGTGGACAGCAGCAGCGTCCCGTCCGGGCGCCGGCGGACCGCCGTCGGCCAGACCAGCGGTGTGCCGTCCTTGGCGAGCGTGACGAACTCGCAGGTGCGGTAGGCGTCCAGGACGTCGAGCGGGGCGGAGTCGAGTACGGCCATGTCCCTACCGCCCTTCCAGCGGACCGCGCAGCGTGCGGACGGCGGCGGCGTACTGGCGCCTGCCGACCGCCGCCCACAGCAGCCGGCCGAGCAGCGGGGCCTTGCCGAGGAAGAAGCGCCGCTCCTGCGGCGTCGCCTCCTCCAGCAGCGCGCCGAGGGCGATGAACAGCTTGTTCCTCGGTATCCGCTCCAGACCCCGCGTGCCGACCAGATCCCACTCGGCGACCGACAGATGCTCCGCGACCAGCGGGAGCACCGACCTCTCCTCGTCGTCGAGGTGCTCCAGCAGCACGATCCGGTGCGCGTCCAGCGCCAGGGCCAGTTCCTCGCCCGCGATGCGGTCGGCCGCCCGCTCCCAGACCGGCGCCCACTCGGCGACCGCCCCCAGGGTGGCGTCGATGCGCCGGTGCTGCTCCTCCATCCGGTCGACGAGCGCGCCGTCCCGGGCGGCCCGGGCGTGCAGCAAGGGCCAGACCAACTCGTCCTCCAGCGCGTGATGGTGGTGCAGGCCGTCCACGTACTCGCGCAGATGCCCGGCGACCCGCGCCGCGCGGACCGTGCCGCCGTCCGGCACCGCGCGCACCAGCCGGGGCAGCAGCGCCGACTCACGGCGGAAGACACGGTGGACCACGACCATCTCGTGGGTGTACGGCCGCTCGGCCCGGGGAAGTTCGTCAGTCGTACTGCTGGGGGACACGCTCGGGGCTCCAACGCTCGGGTACCGGCAACGGCTTCCCAGGCTCCCGCCGCCGCTTGGCATCCGCTTGGCCCCCGCTTGGCGTCCGCTCGGCGCGTTTATCGTCTGTTGACGGGACCGAGCCACGGCTGGGGTAGATTCCCGCGGCGTGCTGCGTATTCGAGTCCTGGGTTCGCTGGGTGCCGAAGTCGGAGGCGCACCGGCCGGGTTGGGCGCGCCCCGGCAACGGGCCGTGCTGGCGCTGCTGACCGCGGCCCGGGGCAGCGTCGTACCGGTGGACCGCCTGACCGACGCCCTGTGGCGCGGCGAACCGCCCGCCAAGGCCACCGTGTCCCTGCACACCTACATCTCCCACCTGCGGCGCGCCCTGGAGCCCGCACGGCCGCCCCGCACCCCGGCCACCGTCCTGGTCACCGCCCCGCCCGGTTACGCCCTGCGGCTGCCCCAGGACGCCGTGGACGCCTGGCACTTCGAGGTTCAGGTGGGCCGGGCCCGCCGGGCGCCGGCCGAGGAGGCGCGCGCCCTGCTCGCCGAGGCCCTCGGCTGGTGGCAGGGCCCCGCCTACGCCGAGCACGCGGACGAGAGCTGGGCCGCGCCGGAGGCCGCGCGATTGACGGAGATGCGCACCGAGGCCCGCGAACTGGCCGCCGCGGCCGATCTGCGCACCGGCCGGGCCCCGGAGACGGTTCCGGCGGCCGAAGTCCTGGTCCGTGAGAACCCGTTGCGCGAGGAGGGCTGGCGGCTGCTCGCCCTCGCCCACTGGGCCCTGGGCCGCCAGGCCGACGCCCTCACCACCCTGCGTCGCGCGTCCCGCGTCCTGCGCGAGGAACTGGGCTGCGATCCGGGCCCGGCCCTCACGGAACTCGAACGGGCCGTCCTCGGCCGGCGACTGGACCTCCTCCACGAGGCCGTCCCACCGCCGATGACACCGCCCGCGCCGGATGCGGCGCAGCCCGGCCCCCCGGCGGTGCGACGGCCACCGGCCGCCCCCGTTCCCGCCCCGGCCCTCCCCGCCCCCACCACCCCCCTCCCCTCGCCCGCCTCCCCGGCCCTCCGTCCCGGAAGCGCCCCCTTCGTCGGGCGGGTCCAGGAGCTGGGCGCGCTGGAAGCCGCCGCGGGAAGTGCCCGGTACGGGGGAGGGGTGGTGCTGGTGAGCGGGGAGGCCGGGGCCGGGAAGTCGGCGTTGCTGGAGCGGTTCGTCGGCGGGCTGCGGGCCGAGGGGTGGGCGGTGGTCGTCGGGCGGTGCCCCGAGTACGAGGGCGCGCCGCCCGCCTGGGCCTGGGTGGAGGCGCTGGGCGCGCTGGCCCGGGACCTGCCCCCGGCCCGGCCCGCCGAACTCGACGTACTGCTGCGCGAGCCGGCCCGCACCGCCGCCGCGACCCGCGACGAGGCGACCGCCGGACGCTTCCGCATGCACCGCGCGTTCGCCGCCTGGCTGCGCGCGGCCGCCGGCGCCGCCCCGCTCGCCGTCGTCCTCGAGGACCTGCACCGCGCCGACGGCGAGACCCTCGCCCTGCTGGAGGCCGCGGCCGCCGTCACCGGCGTGCCCCTGCTGACCGTCGCCAGCTACCGCCCCGCCGAGGTGCGCGAGCACCTGGTCAAGACCCTCGCCCAGCTCGCCCCCGGAGCCCCGCACCGGATCGTGCTGCGCGGGCTGCCCCCGGCGGACGTCGCCACCGTGGTCCACGCCGTCTGCGGCGAACCCGTCGACGCGCGGACCGTGGCCGCCCTCGCCGAGCGCACCGGCGGCAACCCCTTCTACGTCCTGGAGAGCGCCCGGCTGCTCGCCGGCGAGGGCGCCCTGGTCGCCGTGTCCGAGGTGCCGCAGGGCGTCCGGGACGTGCTGCGCCGACGGCTGGCCCTGCTGCCCGAGGGCGCCCGCGCCGCCGTACGGCTCACCGCGGCCGTCGGCCTGGAGGCCGAGGTGGCGCTGCTGCTCGACGCGGCCGACGCCGACGAGGACGCGGTGCTGGAGGGGCTCGACGCCGCCCTCGCCGCCGACCTGCTCACCGAGCCGGGACCCGGTCGGGTGCGGTTCGTGCACGCGCTGGTCCGCGACACCGTCTACACCGACCTGTCCGGGGTCCGGCGCGCCCGGCTGCACGGCCGCATCGCCCGCGTCCTGCGCCGCCACCGCCCCGACGACCTGGCCGCCCTCGCCCACCACTTCGCCCGCTCCGGCAGCCCCGCCGACGCGCCCCTCGCCGTCGACTACGCCCTGCGCGCCGCCGAGGTCGCCGAGCGGCGCTACGCCCACGACATCGCCGTCGACCTGCTCCAGCAGGCGATCGACGTGCACACCACCGCCGTGCACGAGCCGCACGGGCGGCTCGAACGCACCGTCGGACTGCTCGTGCGGCTGCTCGGGGCGCAGATCCGGGCCGGTTCCACGGAGGCGGCCCGGCGCACCCGGCAGCGCGCCGTCGAGCTGGCCGAACAGGCCGACCGGGGCGACCTGGTCGCGGCGGTCTACGGCGCCTGGACCGAGCCCTCCGGCTGGCGCAGCAGGCTGGAGGGCCCGTACGACCGCACCTCGCTGGCCCGGCTGGAGCGGCTCGCGGCCGATCCCGGTCTGGACGACGCGACCCGGGGCCGCGTGCTGCACGTCCTGGTCGACGCGGTGGCCGCCGAGGACCCGCCCCGGGCCCTGGACGCGGCCCGCACCCAGCTCCGACTCGCCCGCCAGGGAGACGATCCCCGGCTCCTCGCCGCCGCGCTGATGACCTCCGCGCGGCTGCTGCCGAACGAGCTCCAGGGCACCGCCCGCGGTCCGCTCGTCGCCGAGCTGCGCGAGCTGGCCCGCGCCCACGACCTGCCCGCCTACCGCTGGATCTGCGAGCACCTCGACGGCATGACCGCCGCCACCCTCAACGATCCCGACACGCTCCGCCGCCGTACCGCCGACGGGCTGGCGCTGGCCCGCCGCTACGGAATGCTCTGGGCGCAGGGCCTGGGCGCCGCGGCCTCGGCCATGCTGGCGACCGTCGCCGGGCGCTTCGACGCCGCCGAGGCCGGGTACGCCGAGGCCGACGGTCTGCTCCAGCGGGTCGGCGCGCACCACGCCACGGGACTGCGCACCCTCGGCCTGATCACCGTCCGGTGCGCTCAGGGCCGGTTCACCGAGGTGGAACGGATGATCCGCTCGGTGTACGACTTCGCGGGCCCCTCGGTGGGGGTGCTGCTCGCCTTGGTCCTGACCCGCCTCGGCAGACCCGACGAGGCGGCCGAGGCGCGCTTCCCCGCGGAACCGGTGGCCGACCAGCTCTACGGCATCGAGCTCGACTTCCGCTCCCAGCTCGCCGTCCTGCGGGCCGACCACGCCACGGCGGCCGCGCTGATCGAACGGATGCTGCCCATCCGGGGCCAGCTCGCGGGCGCGGCCGGCACGGCCTACGCGAGCCGCCCCCTCGCCCACGCCCTCGGCGATCTCCACCGGCTGCTCGGTGAGGACCGGTCGGCCGCCGGACACTACGCCCTCGCGGCCCGTACCGCCGAGGCCTGGCGCTCCCCCCATCTCGCCGCGGACGCCCGCCGGGCGGCGGCCGACCTGGAGGCGGCCCGCGCGGCACGGCCCACCGTCGTGCCGTAAGGACGCGGGGCGCACCCCTTGCCTGGCGCCCGCCCCCGGCGCACGCTGGTCCTATGGCGGGGCAGGACGGGCCCACGCTCATCACGTCCGTCCAGCGGGCCTTCCGGCTGCTGGAGGCGGTGAGCGCCCACGAGAACGGCGCGCCGGCGAAACAGCTGGCGCGGGAGACGGGCCTGCCCCTGGCCACCGCCTACCACCTGCTGCGCACCCTGGTCCACGACGGCTACGTGCGCAAACTGGAGGACGGCGGCTTCGTCCTCGGCGACCGGCTGCGCACGCTGCACACCTCCGGCCGGGGCCAGGCCCTCCTCAGCCGGGTCCGGCCCACCCTCGCCGCGCTGCGGGACGAGCTCGCGACCGCCGCCTACCTCACCTTCTACGAGGAGGGCGAGATCCGCGTCGCCGAGATCGTCGACGGCCCCCGCACCCCCCGCGTCGACCTCTGGGTGGGGTTCGAGGACGCCGGACACGCGACGGCGCTCGGCAAGTCCGTGCTGCGGGAGATGGACGAGGAGGCCCGCAACGACTACCTCTCCCGCCACCACCTCGCCGATCTCACCCCACGGACGATCACCAGCACGCCGGAGCTGCTGCGGCAGCTCGACGCCTCACCCGTGGCCCCGGCGGTCACGGACCTGGAGGAGTACGCCCTCGGCACGGTCTGCGTCGCCGTCCCCGTCTACAGCGGGGACGTCCTCGGCTCGCTCGGCGTGTCCCTGCCGGTCGACCGGCAGCCGCGGCTCCGGGAGATCCGCGACCGGCTGATCCCCACGGCGAACCGCGTGACCAGGGGCCTGTCGCTCACTATCTGAAATCCCGCACCTTGTGGCACGGGAGCCGAACCCGTTTTCCTGTATCAAACGGACATTCCACCCGCCGGCCCCGGACGCCGACCGCCGACGCCGACTACAGACGCCGACTACAGACGAGGACTGCGGACCCCCATGAACCAGGCCCGACACCGTGGCACCGGCCACGGGCCGACGCACCTGTTCAGGCCCGTCGTGGCGGGACCCGTCCTGCCCGTGCTGATCGTTCTCGGTGTGATCCTGGTCGACCTCGCCGGCGGAGCCGGGCTGACCTGGCTGCCCCTGCTCGCGGTCGGCCCCGCGCTGGCCGCCACCACCAACGGCCCGCGCGGTGTCCTGTACGTCGGTCTGCTCGCCGGTGTGCTCGGCGCGGTGCTCGGCGTCCGCAACGCCGTCCCGGCCCGGGAACTCGTCGCCGTCCTGTCCGCCCTCGCGGCCGTCACCCTGGCGAGCGGGCTGGCCAGTGCCCTGCGCGGGCGCCGGGAGCGCGTCCTCGCGGCCGTCCGCTCGGTCGCGGAGGCCGCCCAGCACGCCCTGCTGCTGCCCGTGCCGGAGACCGTCGGTCCGTTCCAGGTGGCCGTCCGCTACAGCGCGGCCGCCGCCGAGGCCCGGATCGGCGGGGACCTCTACGCCCTGGTGCCCACGCCGTACGGGGTCCGGCTGCTCGTCGGCGACGTGCGCGGCAAGGGACTGCCGGCCGTCGGGACGGCCGCGCTGGTGCTCGGCGTCTTCCGCGAGGCCGCCCACGACGAACCCGACCTCCTCGCCGTCGTCGACCGGATCGAGCGCAGCCTCGCGCGCAACCTCGGCCCCGACGACTTCGTGACCGCCGTGGTCGCCGGCCACCCGCGCGACGGCGAACTGGAAGTGGTGAACTGCGGACACGCCCCGCCGCTGCTGGTCGGCGCCGCCGGGACCGTCACCCCGGTCGAGCCCACGCACCCCGCACCGCCCCTGGGCCTGCGCGCCCTCGCCGGCGAGAGCCCCGCCCTCCAGGTGCTCCCCTTCGACGACGGCGACCAACTGCTGCTCTACACCGACGGGGTGACCGAGGCCCGCGACCACGGGCGGGAGTTCTATCCGCTCGTCGACGGACTGGGCCGCCATGTCACGGACGAGCCCGCCCGCACCCTCGACGCCCTCCAGGACGAACTGCTCGCGCACGTGGGCGGCAAGCTGCACGACGACGCGGCGCTGCTGCTCATCCGCAAACCGGCCGCCGACGCTCCGGTTCTTCCCCAACCCGCTTGCGGGGGACTGGTGTTGGGCGACCGGCCGGGGTGACCAGCAGGGGGCCCTGCTGTGTGACCGCTGTGACGGGTGCTGCACACTGAGCGCATGATACGCATGAGGAAGTTCGCAGCCGCGTTGCTGGCCACGACGGCCATGCTGCTTGCGACACCCCCCACCGCCTCGGCCACCCCCGCCTCCCACCGCCCCCTCTTCCGGGAGACCTTCGACCGCCTCCCGCTCGGCCCGGTCACCGCCGGTCACGGCTGGACCTCCGACACCTCCCACGGCTCGCTCACCGTCGAGCCCGGTGCCGACGGCCACGGCCGCCAACTGCGGCTGCACACCGAGGGCAACGGCCGCGCCTTCCTCGTCCTGGACGACCTCGCCCCCGCCGGCAACAGCTTCTGGGCCAGACTGCGGCTGCGCGTGGACGCCTTCCCCGTCGCCCCCGCCTGGGCCCACTGGACCCTCGCGGAGGCCTCCGGCTCCGACACCCCCACCCTCGTACGCCCCCTCGGCGGCCAGTACTTCCCCGATGAGAAGGCCAACTTCTGGGGAGTCGGCTCCGACCTCGGACCGACCGGCGACTGGACCGCCTGGAAGACCTCCGCCCCGGCCGCCGCCGGCCGGTGGAGCTGCGTGGAATTCCACCTCGACGCCACCGACAACCGCGTCACCGTCTACCTGGACGGCGTGGAGAAGCCCGAGCTGACCGTCTCGACCAAGGAGCACGGCGGCACGGCCGGCGACTTCGTCTTCCCCACCTTCGACCGGCTCAAGCTGGGCTGGCAGCTCTACCAGGCCGACCCCACGCCCACGTCGTACGACCTCCGCATGGACGACGTGGCGGTCGGCACCCGGCGCGTCGGCGGCTGCGCCGCTTGAGCCGCGGCCTCACGCGCTCGCCCCACACCCTCACCCGCACCGTCGCGCCGTTCCTCACGGGCCTGGCGCGTCCGGCCCGCCAGGGCTGAGCGACCGGGCCGCCGGACCCCACCCGTACGGGTCCGGCGGCCCGGCCCGCAGCACCGGAACCGTCACCGCCCGCCCTGACCGGTCATGATGTCGGATGCCGTCGGAAGCATCGAAGAAGCCCGGAGGTCAGCGCATGACGGAGCCGTCCGAAGCCCCACTGCCGCTCGCCGGCATCACCGTCGTCAGTGTCGAACAGGCCGTCGCCGCCCCCTACGCCACCCGTCAGCTGGCCGACCTCGGTGCCCGGGTGATCAAGGTGGAGCGCCCCGGCGGCGGAGACTTCGCCCGCCGCTACGACACGACCGTGCACGGTGAGTCCAGCTATTTCGTCTGGCTCAACCGCTCCAAGGAATCCCTGACCCTCGACCTGAAGACCGAGGACGGCCGGGAGGTGCTGGAGCGACTGCTGGCGCGGGCCGATGTGTTCGTCCAGAACCTGGCCCCCGGCGCGGCCGCCCGGATGGGCCTCGGGGCGCAGGAGCTGCGTGCCCGCTTCCCCTCACTGATCCCGTGCGCCGTCACGGGCTACGGCTCCGACGGCCCCTGGGCCGACCGCAAGGCGTACGACCTGCTGGTGCAGTGCCAGACCGGTCTGGTCTCGCTCACCGGCGGCCCCGCGGAACCCGCCCGGGTGGGCATCTCCGTCGCCGACATCGCCGCCGGCATGTACGCCTACTCGGGCATCCTCACCGCCCTGTTCACCCGGGCCACCACGGGGGTCGCCCGGGCCGTCGAGGTCTCGCTGTTCGAGGCACTGGCCGAGTGGATGGGCCAGCCCGCCCTCTACACCCGCTTCGGCGGCACCCAGCCCCCGCGCGTCGGCACCCAGCACGCCACCATCGCCCCCTACGGCGCCTACACGGCCGCCGACGGCAAGGACGTCCTGTTCTCCGTCCAGAACGAACGCGAATGGGCCGCCCTGTGCGAGCGGTTCCTCGGGGATCCCGCTCTCGCCGACGACCCGCGCTTCGCCACCGGTCCCGCCCGGGTCGCCCACCGCGACGAACTGAACGCGATCGTCGCCGCCCGGTTCGCCGCGTCGGACAGCGACGAGGTGCGGGACCTGCTGGACGCGGCAGGCATCGCCAACGCCGACGTCAACGACGTCCACGCCTTCCTCGCCCACCCCGTGCTCGCCGAACGGGACCGCTGGCGGCAGGTGACGCTCCCCGGCGGAGCCGGGATTCCCTCCCTCGTCCCGCCCGTGGACCTGGCCGGGGTGGTCCCCCGGATGGACGCGGTCCCCGCCGCGGGCGAGCACACCGACGCCATCCTGGCCGAACTCGGCCTCCCCCCGGCCGGCAGCGGCACCGAGTGAGCACCCTGCACGGCCCGGCGCTAACGCGAGGGTGCGCAGGCCCGTACCAGCGCGTCGAAGAGGCCCTGTTGGGCCGGGTCCGCGTGGGCGGTGTCCTCGGGGTGCCACTGCACGGCCGTGAACCACCCCGGGGCGTCCGGGAGTTCGAGACCCTCCACGGTGCCGTCGGCGGCCCGCGCCGTGACCGTGAGTCCCGCACCGGTGCGGTCCACCCGCTGGTGGTGGTAGCAGGACACCTCGGCCTTCTCCGCGCCGAGCGCCCGTTCCAGGAGGGTGCCGCGCCGGACCGGCACCGGGTGCACGCGGTGCCGGTGCTCACGCCCGGGGCCGCCCATGTCCTGCTCCAGGGTGCCGCCGAGGGCGACGTTCACGACCTGGAGGCCACGGCAGATCGCCAGCAGCGGCAGCCCCAGGTCGAGGGCGTGCCGGGCGAGCGCGAGGTCGAAGTCGTCCTGGGCGGCGTCGACGTCGTAGACACCGGCGTGGACGTCGGTGGCGCCGTAGCGGTGCGGGGCGAGGTCACCGCCGCCGGGGAGGAGTACGCCGTCGAAGCGGGCGAGGCGGCCGGGCAGCTCCCCTGGGGCGGGGTGCAGGCTCACCGGTTCGCCGCCCGCCCGCCAGACGGCCTCGATCAGGGCGCGGGCGTTGACCTCCGCGGCGTACCGCAGGGCGGAGGTCGTCGCGCTGAAGCGGGCGGGGATCGCGACCAGCGGTCGTACGGGGCTGCTCGTACGGCTCACAGCTGGATCCAGGTGGTCTTCAGTTCGGTGTACTTCTCCATCGCGTGGACGGACTTGTCGCGGCCGTTGCCCGACTGCTTCACGCCGCCGAACGGGACCGTCAGATCGCCCTCCTCGTAGCAGTTGACCCAGACCGTCCCGGCCCTCAGGGCGCGGGAGACCCGGTGGGCGGTGGACAGATCCGAGGTCCACAGGCCGGCGGCGAGACCGTACTCGGTGGCGTTGGCCAGCCGGACCGCCTCGTCCAGGTCGTCGAACGCGAGGACCGACAGGACGGGCCCGAAGATCTCCTCCCGGGCCAGCCGCATCCCCGGGTCGACCCGGTCGAAGACGGTGGGCCGCAGGAAGCTCCCGCCGCTTTCGCCCAGCGTCCGCCCGCCGCCCACGCGCAGCCGCGCGCCCTCGTCGAGGCCGGTGCCGATGTGGCCGAGGACCCGCTCCAGATGGGCCTCGCCGACCAGGGCACCCATCTCGGTCGCCGGGTCCAGCGGATCGCCGACCCGCAGCTCCCGGGCCCGGGTCACGATCGCCTCGGTGACGCGTTCGGCGACGGAGGAGTGCACCAGGAGCCGGGACGGGGCGGTGCACATCTCGCCCTGGTTGAAGAAGATGCCCCAGGCGGCGGTGGCGGCTGCCTTCTCCAGGTCGGGTGCGTCGGGCAGGACGATGTTCGGCGACTTGCCGCCCAGCTCCAGCCAGACCCGCTTGAGATTGGAGTCGGCGGCGTACCGCAGGAAGTGCCGCCCGACGGCGGTGGAGCCGGTGAAGGCCAGCACGTCCACGTCCGGGTGCAGCCCGAGCGCCCGGCCGGCCACCGGACCGTCACCGGTCACCACGTTCAGCACGCCCGGCGGCAGTCCCGCCTCGGTGGCGATCCGGCCGAGCAGCAGCGCCGACAGCGGTGCGTTCTCGGAGGGCTTCAGCACGACGGTGCAGCCCGCGGCCAGCGCCGGGGCGACCTTCCAGCTCGCCAGGGTCAGCGGGAAGTTCCACGGCACCACGGCTCCGACGACCCCGGCCGGTTCCCGGGTGACGAGGGCCAGGGCGTCCGGCGCGGTGTGCGGCGACGCGTCGGTGAGTTTGTCGGCGAGCTGCCCGTACCAGCGGAAGGTGCCGATCGCGGCGCGCAGTTCGATTTCGTACGCGTCGCTGATCGGTTTGCCCATCTCCAGGCTGACGGTCAGCGCCAGCTCGGTGCGGTGCGCTTCGAGCAGGTCGGCGACGCGCAGCAGGATCCGGCCGCGGTCGGCGGGCGCGAGGCGCGGCCAGGGGCCGGAGTCGAAGGCGCGGCGGGCGGCGGCCACGGCCAGGTCCACCTCGGCCTGCCGGGCGTCCGCGACCTCGGCCAGGACCTGGCCGTCGCGGGGCGAGACGACGGTGAACGTGGACCCGCCGCCCGGCTCCTCCCGCCCGTCGACGTGGTGCCGGGTGGGCGGGTTCAGGTCCTTGGCGCGGCGCAGCAGCTCGTCGTGGGCGAGGGCCGGCATCAGCGGTTCTCCTCCTGGTCGTCGGAACCGGGTGCGGGTGCGGGTGGGGTCGCGGGCGCGGTGGCGGGTGCGGTGGCGGGTGGGGTCGCAGGTGCGGGCGGCGCGACGGGCGGCCGGCGGGTCAGCCGGGCCACGACCACGCCCAGGGCGAGCACGGCAGGGACGGTGAGCTGGAGCCAGAGGGCGGTGGCCGAGTCGCCGCCGATGAGCGTGGTGAAGTTCTGGACGATCAGCCAGATCGTCCCGGCGATGCCGAGCGCGCCCAGTACGGGGGCGATCACGGTGTTCCAGAGCCGGGTGTCGGCACCCGAGCGGCGGAAGAAGACGATCACGGCGACGGAGGTCAGGAAGTACAGCAGCATCGCGGCCAGCACGGCGACCCCGCTGAACCAGGAGAAGAGCGTCAGCACCGGATCCTTGCCGAGGACCGCGAACGGCATCACCAGCGCCACCGCGATCACCGTCTGGACGAGGCCGGCCGCCCAGGGGGAGTGGCGCCGGTTGAGCGCGGTCAGCCGGTGCGGCAGCAGACCTTCGCGGCCCAGCGAGAACAGGTAGCGGTTGGCGGAGTTGTGGAAGGCGAGGATGCCCGCGAACAGCGAGGTCGCCAGCAGGACGGGCAGCACGTCGCCGACCCAGGACCCGAACAGCGCGGTGATGGGGGCGAAGACGAAGGAGGTGGCGTCACCCGAGGCCAGCGCCTTGCCCGCCTCGTCGGTGACCCGGGAGGCGCCGTGCGCGGAGACCAGCATCCACGAGGTGAAGGCGAAGAAACCGGTGACGACGGCGACCGAGAGATAGGTGGCGCGCGGGACGGTCCTCCTCGGCTCCCGCGCCTCCTCGCCGTAGATGGCGGTGGCCTCGAAACCGAACATCGACGCCACGGCGAACATCAGCGCCACGCCGGGGGCGCCCTGGAGCGCGGCGTGCGCGGAGAAGCTGTCGCCGATGCCGAGTCCCTCGGGGCCGCCGCCCCGGAACAGGGTGACCAGCGCGAAGGCGATCAGGATGCTGAACTCGGCGAGGACGAACACGGCGAGCACCTTGGCGCCCATCTCGATGCCGCGGGCGCCGAGGAACTGCACGATCACCATGGTCACCAGCGTCCACACCCACCAGTCGACGTGGACGCCGCCGTAGTGGTCGACCAGAGCGCTCACCGTGGCGCCGTAGAGCCCGTACATCGCGGCCTGGACGGCGCAGTAGGCGAAGAGGGCCACACCGGCGCTGCCGGAGCCGGTCGAGCGCCCGAGGCCCTTGCCGATGTAGGTGTAGAAGGCGCCGGCGTCCACGACGTGGCGGCCCATGGCGACGAAGCCGATGGAGAAGAGCAGGACCACGACACCGGCCGCGAGGTACGCCGCGGGGGCGCCGGCCCCGTTGCCGATGGCGATGGCGATGGGGACCGCGCCGGCGATGCCGGTCAGCGGTGCCTGGGCGGAGAGGACGAAGAACAGGATGCCCAGGACGCCGAGCGAGTCGGGCTTGAGCCTGCCTGCGGTGGAGGAATCGTGCGCGGAGTGCGGGGCGACCGCCGTCTGACTGTCCACTCGGATGCACCTGTCGGGGACGGGGAGGGATGGGAGTTCGTTTTGGGTCAAACGAGTTGCCTCATCGTGGGCGGGAACTATCCGTTTGGCAAGGGGGTGCGGTGGGTTTTTTCCGGCCCGAGACGCGCGAAAGCCCCGGACGTCGGACGTCCGGGGCCGCCAGAAGCGCAGGTCGGAGGGTTACGGGTGGGTGTCGTCGGCGGTGTCGCCGTCCGCGTCGAGCAAGCGCAGCAGGGAGCGCAGCTCCTCCACGGCGGAGTCCGTGACCTCGGGCTCCCCCAGGATCAGCTGGTGCAGGACGAGCCCGTCGAGCGCGGCGAAGACCAGCCGGGTCAGCGCCCGGCCCGCGCCGGCCGGCAGCATCCGGCCCAGCTCGCGCTGGGTGGCGTCGAAGTACTGGTCGTAGAGGGCGCGCAGCGGGGGCAGCAGCTCCGGCCTGCGGCGCGACTCCAGCAGCAGCTCGTACTGGAACGCCTGGGTGTCCGGGTCCGCCGCGACCATCTCCGACAGGCCGGTCGAGAAGTCCGCGACCCTGCCGGTGCCCGGTTCCAGGGAACTGGTGCTCAGCGAGGTGCGGATCGTGTGGGCCAGGGCCTCCTCGATCAGCGCGTCGCGCGAGCCGAAGTGGTGGACGACGAGACCGTGGGTGACACCGGCCTCCTGCGCGACGGCCCGGTAGGTCAGCCTGCGCAGTCCGCCCCGCGCCACCACGCGTACGGCGGCGTTCAGCAGGGCCTCGCGGCCCTCGCCGTACTGGAGCCGCTTGCGCGACGTCCGGCTTTCGGGGTCCGCGGTGGAGTCGGTCATGCGGCGACCCTATCGTGGGCCGGGGAGGTGACCTTCAACACATCCGACCTCTGTGCCGGAGCAAGTGGCTTCATTCTGCACTTGTTGCTCATCGCGCACTGTTCCCGCAGCACGGGCACGTGTCACCCCATCTCTGACGTTGCGTCATATTGCTTTCGAGAAGCGGAGGACGGGGCTCGTTCCGGCCGCCGACCGGGCGGCGGCAGGCGCGACGAAGTCGTCCCGTGCGCCTGTCCTGCCTCTAGTCTTGGGCACAGACCCCCCACAGGGCCTTCCCCCGCAGCGTGGGCGGGACCCCCGCCCGCCACCACGAGAACAGGCGGCCGAGGGCATGAGATCACTGCGCCCAGAAGACCCCCAGCAGCTAGGTCCCTACCGCCTCCTGGCGCGGCTGGGGGCAGGCGGCATGGGCCGGGTCTACCTGGCGCGGTCCGCGGACGGCCGCACCGTCGCGGTCAAGGTCATCCGTCCCGAGATGGCCGAGGACAGCAACTTCCGCATCCGCTTCCGCCGCGAGGTGGCCGCCGCCGCGGCGGTCGGCGGTGTCTACACGGCACCGGTGCTCGACGCCGCGCCGGACGCCGAGACGCCCTGGCTCGCCACCGCCTACGTGGCCGGCCCCACCCTCGCCGAGGCGGTCGCCGAACACGGGCCGCTGCCGGTGGAGACGGTCCTCGCCCTGGGCGCCGGGATCGCCGAGGCGCTGACCGCGGTGCACGCCGAGGGGCTGGTGCACCGCGACCTCAAACCGTCCAACGTGATGCTGGCCGCCGACGGCCCGCGCGTCATCGACTTCGGGATCGTCCGCGCCCGGGACGGCTACGAACTCACCGGCGACGGCTCCCTGTTCGGCTCGCTCGACTACATGTGCCCCGAGCAGGCCACCGGGGAGCAGATGGGGCCGGAGGGGGACGTCTTCTGTCTCGGCTCGGTGCTCGCGTTCGCCGCGTCCGGCCACGCGCCCTTCGGCGGGGCCGCCGGAGCCGCGCTGCTCTACCAGGTGGTGCACGGCTCGGCCGATCTGACCCAGGTGCCCGAGCCGCTCGACAAGATCATCAGCCTCTGTCACGCCAAGGACCCGGCCCTGCGGATCGACCCCGACCGGCTCTCCGCCGCCTGCGCGCCCGGCGGCACCGAACAGGTGCTGACCGAGGGGTGGCTGCCCGGGCCGGTGCTCGACATGATCGCCGCCCGCCGGGCGGCCGCGGCGCTGGCGGAGCGCCGGGCGACCGCGACGGACCTCGTCCGGGGCGAGGGCGCGCCCGACGGCGGGCGGACCGCCGCGGAACCGGCGGCCCCCGCCGACGCGGCGGAGCCGCGGTCCGCCACCCCCGGCCGGCCCGGATCGGCGTACGCGACGGTGGGCTGGCCGGCGTACGACACCGCCCTCGCCGGTGAGCACGGCGGCGCGGCCGCCGGTAGCCGCCCCGGCGGGAGCGGCCCCGCCAGGACCGGCGGCGCGGGCGAGCCGGACGAGGGGGCCTACCGCGCGGACGGTGCCGGAGCCCTCGCCGCCGAGCCGCGGGAGGCGGAACGCCACGGCCCCGGACGGCGACCGCAGGAGCGGACGGCCCGGACGACGGACCTCGACCCGGTACGGGCCGGCGCACCCGGAGGGGCGGACGACCCTGTGCCGGAACGTTCCGCCACCCCCACCCCGCACCGCGCCCGCACCACCCGCCCCCGGGTCTCCCGGCGCACCCTCCTCACCGCGGCGGCGACGGCAGGCACCGCGCTCATCGCGGGCGCGGCCGTCCTGGCGGCGCGCCGAAGGCCGGGCAGACCTCAGGTGCGCCCGGCCGGCCCGGCCCCCGAACCCGCCTGGGTCTTCCGGGGCGGCCCGCTGCTCCAGGCCCCGGCCGTCTTCCACGACGGCACGGCCCTGCTCAAGACGCGCCCCGGCACGATGGTCTGCCTCGACGTGACGAACGGCGCCCAACCCCGCTGGGTCTACCAGGGCATCAGCCTCTCGCCCACGCCCGTCATGCTGGCCTACGACGCCGCGGTCGCGCTCGGCGCGACCGGGGCCACCCTGATCGGCGTCGACCCGGCCACCGGGACCGAGAAGTTCACCCTCGACTTCGGCGAGGACTACCAGTTCGACCAACTGCTGGGCAGCTACGACAACTACTCCGTCTCGGTCCTCGGCGCCAGCCTGCAACGCCGGTCGGGAGCGCGGGGCGTGGCGACCTCCACCAGCACGGTCTTCGGCGTCGACCTGCGCACCCGCCAAGCCCTCGTCATCCCCATCGACCCCGAGGACGTCGGCGTCCCCCTGCACCCCGTCATCACCTCCGACTACTTCGTCTACGCCGACGGACTGCGCAACGTCGCGGCCCGCGACACCCACGACGACGGCACCCTGCGCTGGCGGCACCAGGTCGGCTCCGACCTCAGGCCCTGGCTGGCGGTGCTCGGCCGGACCGTGTTCGCCATCGGCTCCGACTTCATCGCCCTGGACCTCACCAGCGGAAGGGTCCGCTGGCAGGCCAAGGCCGAGCGCGGCATGTTCGCCTCCCTCGGGGCGGGCGGCAACACGGTCTACGCCACCGGCACCGACCCGTACGGCGTCCACGCCTTCAACGCGGCGAACGGCACCCGGCGCTGGTTCTGCGAGACGCCCCGCCTCAACGTCGACAGCCCGATCGCGGTCGGCGCGCACGCCGTCTACGTCCCCGCGTACGAGAACAAGGACGGCTTCTACGCCATCGACACCGCCTCCGGCCGGCTGCTGTGGAACTTCACCGACGGCCGCGACACCGGCGTCAACGACTGGCAGCTCTCCTGCGACGGGAACGGACACCTCGTGGCCCAGCACTTCGACCGGGCCTACGGCCTGCCCGTCACCTGACCGGCGCGCAGGCCCCGGCCCCGTGAGCCTGTCGCCGTCCCCCTGGTCGCCCTCCTCGACACCCCCGGCACGCCGTGCCGGGTGACCGTCCTGCGGCTCCTGCACGCCGTCACCGTCGGTGATCCGCCCTCTCTGGACACTTTCTCTGGACACTTGACAGAAGAAGGGTGGACATCGCGGAATTAGTGTTCCATAGCTCGGCCGAACCGGCGATGAACTGCCGGATCGAAGCGTCTGGGAGGGCAATGTGTCCGAGAGAACCTCACCGTCGGTGTCGATGGCCGGACGAACTGCCGTCCCGCTCGACGACATCGACCGGCAGATCCTGAGCCGTCTCCTCGAGGACGGCCGTATCTCGGTCCGCGCGCTCGCCGAACAGGTGCACATCTCCCGGGCCAACGCCTACACCCGGATCGGCCGGCTCGTCGCCGAGGACGTCATCGCCGGCTTCACCGCGCAGCTCAACCCCCAGCGGGCCGGCCTCGGCACCAGCGCCTACGTCACGATGAGCATCGAGCAGAACGCCTGGCGGGACATCTCCCGCGCCCTGCGCGCGATCCCCTTCGTCGAGCATGTCGCCCTGGTCACGGGCGACTTCGACGCCCTGATGCTGGTGCGCGCACCCGACAACCTGACCCTGCGCCAGGTGGTCCTGGAGAGCGTCCACGCGGTGCCCGGCGTGCGCTCCACCCGCACCTGGCTGGTCTTCGACGAGGTGCGCGGACGCGGCGCCACCTGGACCGACTGACCCGCGCGGGGGTCATACGTCGACCAGCTCGACGGCGCCTCCCAGGCGGGCCGGCGCGGCACCGGACGGCGCGGGCCGGCGCGAGCGCACCACGCGGCCGTCAGTCCCTCCAGCTCGCCGCGAGCGTGAGCAGGGCGTCGTTCTCCTCCGGCAGCCCGATCGTCACCCGCACGCCCTCGCCGGGGAACGGGCGGACCATGACCTTCCCGTCCGCGCAGTGCCGGGCGAAGTCCGCGCTGTCCGCGCCGAGCGGCAGCCACATGAAGTTGGCCTCGGAGGGGGGCACGTCGTGGCCGAGCTCCCGCAGCCGCCCGGCGACCCGGCCCCGTTCGGCGACGGTGAGGGCGGCCCGCCGGGCGACCTCGTCCCTCTCGCCGAGCGCCACCACGGCCGCCCGCTGGGCGAGATCGCCGACGCTGAACGGCACCTGCGTCCGCCGCACGTGCGCGGCGATCCCGGGCGGCGCGACGCAGTAGCCGACGCGCAGGCCCGCCAGGCCGTACGCCTTCGAGAAGGTCCGCAGCACCGCCACGTTCGGCCGGTCGCCGAGCAGCGCGAGACCGTCGGGGACCCGGGCCGGATCGGCGTACTCCCGGTAGGCCTCGTCGACCACGATCAGCACGTCCCGCGGCACCCGGTCCGCGAACGCGGTCAGCTCCCGCGCGCCGACCGCCGTGGAGGTCGGGTTGTTCGGGTTGCACACGAACACCAGCCGGGTCCGGTCGGTGATCGCCGCCGCCATCGCGTCGAGGTCCAGTGCCTCCTCCCGCAGCGGCACCCGTACCGCCGTACCGCCGGCGACCGCCGTGAGGATCGGGTACGCCTCGAACGACCGCCAGCCGAAGACCACCTCGTCCCCCGGATTCACGACCGTGTGCAGCAACTGCCCGCAGACCTCCGAGGACCCCGCGCCCACCGCGATCCGGTCCGGCTCCACCCCGTGGTGCGCGGCCAGCGCCTCGATCAGCGAGGAGGCGTGCAGATCCGGGTAGCGCGACACACCGCCGGCGGACTCCGCCAGGGCCGCCGCCACCCCGGGCAGCAGCCCGTGCGGGGATTCGTTGCTGGCCAGCACCACGGCCCCGGGCAGTTTGCGGCCCGGGACGTAGGAGGGCAGCCGGGACAAAGACGCACGCACACGCACCATGCTCGACTCGCTTCCGCAGCGGGGCCCGGGGCCTGGCCGCCGGGCATGTGACACGCACAGCGTGATGAGCGGAGGACACTCGCTCAACTGTTTGGCGAATTCCGCTACGTATCGTCGAAAACGGGGCGGGAGAGCGGCAGACCGTCTCCCGGGGAGCCCGCCGGGACGTGGGCGACGAGACGGACGGCGAGCCCGTCGCCGCGTGGGTTCCTCATCCGCCGGGCCGGACCGCCAGCACCGCGACCACCGCCCGGTGGTCCGTGCCCGGGAGCGTCCGTTCACCGACCGAGATCCCCGTCAGGCCCGGGCCGTGCAGCACATGGTCGAGCTGGACCAGCGGCGGCAGCGGCGCCCGGTCGGTGGGCCACGTGCGGGCCCAGCCCCGGCCCAGCTCCGCGTGGGTGTCCGTGAGCCCCGCCGCGAGCAGGGAGCGCATCGGCGCGTGGTCCAGGGAAGCGTTGAAGTCGCCCAGGAGGACGGTGTCCGGGCCGCTGCCCCGGGCGACGGAGGTGAGCGCCGTGAAGTCCCGTGTCCAGCGGCCGGGGCCGCCGAGCGGGTAGTACGTGTGGACGGCCACCAGCCGGACCGATCGTCCGCCCACGGTGACCTCCGCGGCGGTCTGCGGCCAGGCGGTGCCGGCGTCCAGCGGCTCGCCACGGGTCAGCGGCAGCCGCGAGTAGAGCGAGGAGTCGTTCTCGGGGTGCAGCTCCTGATGGGGCAGCAGCCGGCCCACCCCCGCCTCGGCGAACGCCGCGACCCCGGCGCGGGTCAGCTCCTGCACGGCCAGGACGTCGATCCGCTCGTCGCGCACCAGCCGCAGCACCGCCCGCGGATCCACCCCGCCGACATGCGCGTTGAGCGTCGCCACCCGCAACTCGGCCGCCCCGGCCGGGACATGCCGCCCATCCGGCAGGAAACGGGGCACCAGCACGGCGACCTGTGCGGCCGCCAGCAGCGCCACCACGGCCACCGTCCAGCGGGAGCGCAGGGCGGGCACGGCGACCACGGCCACCAGCAGCAGGACGCTCAGGGCGGCGCCGTACGGGAAGAGCACCACGGGAACCGCCCACACCGATCCCGCGTCCAGTCCCGTCAGTCGCACCACGAGCAGGGCGAACATCCACCGTCCTCCACTTTCGGGGCGCCCGGCGGCGATCACCGGGCTCGGGAGCAGGGACGACGGCGGTGGCCCGAACGGTTGCCGGACCCGGGCGCAGGCCTCTTGGGCATGATGGCCGCAAGCGGTACGACACGGACGGACGGAGATGAACCGGTGCCGGAGCGGGACGAGACGGCGACACGGCTGGTCGGCAGGACCGAGGAACTCGCGCGCCTCGACGGGGTGCTCGGCGGTCTCGGCCGGGACGGTGTCCCCACCGTGGTCGACATCTGCGCGGACGCCGGCCTGGGCAAGAGCCGCCTGCTGGGCGAACTCGGCACGCGGGCACGGCGACGCGGACTGACGGTGCTGCGAGGGGCGGCCACCGAGTTCGAACGGCACACGCCGTTCCAGCCGTTCACCGACGCCTTCGCCGACGCCGATCCCGCCTTCCTCGCCTCCGGCGCCGTACCCGAGGCGGCGGCCCCGGTGCTGTACGGGGTGCGTCAGGCGCCGGCGCCGGGCGAGGGCCGCGACCGCTTCGGTCTCCACCGCGCCGTGGCGGAGGTGCTGGGCGCCCTCGCGGAACAGGGCGGAGTGGTGCTGGCGCTGGACGACCTGCACTGGGCGGACCCGGCCTCCCTGGAACTCCTCGACCAGCTCGTCCGGCACCCGGTGCGCGGGCGCGTGGCGCTGGTCCTCGCCCGCCGGGAACGGCAGACCCCGCCCCCGCTCGCCGCCGCCCTGGCCCGGGGCGTGGACCGGGGGGCCGTGCTCCGGGTGCCGTTGGGGCCGGTGCCCGAGCGGGAGTGGACCGAGACGCACGCCCCCGACCTGCCGCCGCAGGACGCGCGGCGGGTCTACGCGGCCGGTGAGGGCAATCCCCTCTACCTGCGGTGCCTGCTGCACGCCCACCGGCAGGGAGGGCCCCTGCCCCCGGCCCAAGGGGTCACCCCCTCCGAGGTCCCGGACGGACTGGCGGCGCTGCTCCTGGAGGAACTGGCGGCCCTGAGCGAGGAGGAGCGCCGCACGGTCGAGGCGGTGGCGGTCCTGGGCGAGCAGGCCACCCCTGCCCTGCTGCGGCTGCTGACCGGGAACCCCACGGCGCCGGAGCTCCAGAGGCGTACCGGCGCGGCGGTGCGCCGGGATCTGCTGCGCACGCAGCCCGACGGCCGCTGGACGCTGCGCCATCCGCTGCTGCGCGCCCTGGTCTACGAGAACGTTCCCGCGCCGCGCCGCGCCGAACTCCACCGCGCCGTCGCCGAGGAGCTGGCCCGCACCGGTGCCCGCGCCGCCGAACGCGCCCACCACGTCGAGCGGTCGCTGACGGGCTGGAACCCGGTGTCGGCGGCCGTGCTCACCGAGGCGGCCGCCGGATACGCCCACACCGCGCCCGCGACCGCCGCCCATCTGCTGGACGTCGTCCTGTGGCTGATGCCGGACACACCCGGCCACTCGGCGCGGCGCGGCGAGCTGACGCTGGCCCGTGCCAGGGCGCTCGCGGTCGGCGGTGCCCTGCGCGAGAGCCGCGACCTGCTCCACACGCTGATCAGCCGCTGCGGGCCCGACGACGCCGCACTGCGCGGGGACGCGACGGCGCTGTGCGCCATGATGGAACGGCACCTGGGGCACTGCCCGGAGGCGACCGCCCTGCTCCGGCGGGAGCTGACCCGCGAGCCCGGCCCCGGCCCCCGTCAGGCGGTCTCCCTGGGCCTCGCCCTCGGCATGGCCGCCCTGAACACCGTCAGCTACCCGGCCGTCCGCGACGACCTCGCCCGCACGCTCGCGCTGGCCCGCTCCCACGACGACCCGACGGGCGAACTGGGCGCGCTGGCGCTGGCCGCGCTGGGCGAGGCGTACTCCGGCGACACGGCGGCGGCGACCCGGTCGGCCCGGGCCGCCGCCGACCTCGCCGACGCGCTGACCGACCCCGACCTGACCGAACTCTGCGAGGCGCTGGTCTGGCTGGCCTGGGCGGAGGCCCTCCTCGAACGCCACGCCGACGCCGAACGCCACACCGACCGGGGAGTCGACCTCGCCCGGCGCACCGGTCAGGTCCATGTCCTGCCCCACCTGCTCACCGCCCGGGCCTTCCTCCAGCTGACCACCTGCCGGCTGCCCAGCGCCCTCGCCGCGGCCGAGGAGGCGGAGTCCGTCGCCCGCGCCGTGGCCAGCGGCGACCTGCTCGCCCTCACCCTGAGCTTCAAGGCGCTGATCCTCCTGCTGCGGCGCCCGCTGGGCGACCCCCAGGCCCTCGCGACGGCCGAGGAGGCCGTGGCCGCCGCCGGCACCAGCCGCCACTGGTGGGCCGCGCTGGCCGGCTGCGTCCTCGGCCACATCGCCCTGGTCGGCGGCGACCCGCACCGCGCGCAGGACGCCATCCTGCGCGCCGGCGGCCCCGACCTGCACGGCCTGCAACCCTCCACCCTCCCCGGCCAGCTCGAGACCCTCGTCGCCACCGCCCTCGCCACCGGCGACCCGGCACAGGCCGAGCGCTGGGCCGACCGGGCCGCCGAGGAGGCCGACCGCATCGGACTGAACGGCCAGCGCGGAGCGGCCCTGCGGGCCCGGGCCGCCCTCGCCCAGCACCACGGCGACCCCGCCACCGCCGCCCGCCTCCTGGAGGAGGCCGCCGGGGCCTACGCCCCTTCCGGCGCCGTCCTCTGGGAGGCGTACTCCCTGCTGCTGGCCTCCGCCCAGGCCCAGGCCACGGGCGACCTCCCGCACGCCACCGCGCTGTGGGAACGGGCCCACCGCCTCGCCGACACCGGCGGCGCCGGCCTCCTGACCGACCTCGCCGCGCTGGTCCGCCCCCGCACCGAGGAACGCCCGCCCGTCCCCACCGAACTCGACCGGCTCACCGCACGCGAACGGCAGATCGCCGCACTCGTCGCCGAGGGGCTGGGCAACCAGGCCATCGCCACCAAGCTGTTCCTCAGCCGCCGTACCGTCGAGACCCACCTGTCGGCGATCTACCGCAAGACCTCGATACCGTCCCGCTCGGCCCTGGCCGGCCTGATGGCCCGCGCGGGACTCGACCGGCAGCCGTGGCCGGGGGCTCCGCCCCTGGCGGGAGCGTACGAGGCGTGATCCTCCCGCTTGTACCCTCCCGGGTATGACCGATGACGAAGCCACCCGCGCCGCCCGGCTGTCGGACGCCCAGGCGAAGGCCGTGCGGCTCTTCGCGGAGATCGAGGAGCGCGCCCTCGTCGCGCCGGGGCAGGGGGAGCGGGCGGTCAGCGACCGCGTCCGTGACCTGGCGAACGAGCTGTTCGGCACCACCCGGCACTGGCACAAGCGGATCGTGCGCTCGGGCCCCCACACCCTGCTGCCGTACAAGGAGAACCCGCCGGACCGGCTGATCGGCGCGGACGACATCGTGTTCGCCGACTTCGGGCCGATCTTCGAGGAGTACGAGGCCGACTTCGGCCGGACCTTCGTCCTGGGCGACGACCCGGTCAAGCACCGGCTGCGCGACGACCTGGCGAAGGTCTTCGCCGCCGGCCGCCGCTTCTTCGAGAGCGACCCCGGTATCACCGGCAAGCGGCTGTACGCCGAGGTGGAGCGGCTGGCCGCCGAGGCGGGCTGGGAGCTGGGCGGCTGGCACGCCGGGCATCTGGTCGGAGAGTTCCCGCACGAGTGGATCGACGGCGCGGACGTCGAGTCGTACATCACCCCCGCCAACGACACCCCGCTGCGGCGCACCGACAAGGCGGGCCGCCGCTGCCACTGGATCCTGGAGATCCACCTCGTCGACCGCGGGCGCGGGTTCGGCGGGTTCTACGAGGAACTGCTCACGCTCTGACCAGCGCGGCGGCGTGCGCCGCGGCAGCGGGCCGCAGCAGGGCGTCGAGCCGCTCGAACAGCTCGGCGGCGGCCACCCCCTTCCACTGCGGCGGCAGCAGGTCGAGGGGCAGGCCGGGGTCGCGGTAGGGCAGCCGCCGCCACTCGGTGAGCATCGGCACATAGGACCGGAACGCCTCCAGGGGCTCCGGCGCGCGCTCCGGCGCCGCGTCGCGGACGGGGCCGTACCGGCGCAGGAAGTCCGCGTAGAGCCCGGTGAGTTCGTCGAGGTCCCACCAGGAGCGGATCTTCTCGCGCGGGTCCCCGAAGGCGACGTGGTCACCGGTGAACAGGTCGGCGTACGCGGACAGCTCGCGGCGTTCCAGGGTGCGCCGTGTCTCGGCCGCCAGGTTCCCGGGCGCGACCCACACGCCCGAGGCCGCCGTGCCGAAGCCGAGCCGGGTCAGGACCGTGCGCAGCTCGTGCCGCTTCTCGCGCTCGGACTCGGGCACGGAGAACACCACGAGCACCCAGCCGTCCTCCCGCACGGCCCGGGTCCGCCGGAAGATGCGCACGTCGCCCTCGGCGAGCGTCTGGAGGGTCGCCTCGGCCGGCGCGTACCCGGCGACGCCGTCCCGCCGCTCGGCGCGCAGCACCTCGCGGCGCTTCATCCGCGAGACGGAGGACCGTACCGCCCGGCCCTCCACGCCGAGGTCGGCCATCAGGGCGATCAGGGACGCGACCGACATCCAGGCGTGCCCCTCGCGGGCGTAGAGACCGAACAGCGTGAGGATCAGCGGGGCGTGGCGCACCTCGCGCTCGCCCGCCGGGGCGCTCGCCGGGATCGTCTGCGTCGTCCGCGCGGTCATTCCCCGCACCTTATGTCAGCCGGGTCCGGGTCACGGTGTTGCGCAGTTCGCCGAGGCCACTCACCCGGGTGACGACGGTGTCGCCGTCGCCCAGGAAGATCTGGGGTTCGCGTGCGCTGCCGATGCCGCTGGGGGTGCCGGTGAGGACGACGTCCCCGGCGCGCAGGGTCATGCCGCGGCTCAGTTCGGCGATGATCCGGGGGACGGGGAAGGCCATGTGGCCGCTGGTCGCGTCCTGCAGGAGGCGGCCGTCGACCTCGCACTGCACCCGCAGGGAGCCGAGGTCGTCGATCTCGTCGGCGGTGGTGAGCCAGGGGCCCAGCGGCATGGTGGCGTCGATGCTCTTGCCCTTGAGCCACTGGCCGCCGTGGGCCCGCTGGAGGTCGCGCTGGGAGACGTCGTTGGCGACCAGGTAGCCGAAGACGTGGTCCAGTGCCTTCTCCTCGGGGATGGAGCGGCCGTCGCGGCCGATGACGAGGGCGATCTCCGCCTCGTAGTCCCACTGCGCGGAGAGGGCGGGGTCGTAGGCGATGGGGTCGTACGGCCCGATGACGGTGTCGGGGCCCTTGGTGAAGAAGGTCGGGTGCTCGGGCAGGCTCACCGGGTCCTGGCCCCCGCGCTTCCCGCGGGACTCCTCGAAGTGGTCGAGGTAGTTCCAGCCGGTGCACAGGATGTCGCGGCGGAAGCGGTGCAGCGGTGCCTCCAGCCGGATGTCCGACAGCGGCAGCGACGGGCCGCCCGCGGCACGGGCCGCGTCCAGGGCCTCGGGGCCGCCGCGCACGAGGTCGTCCACCGTGCCGATCTCCGGCGGCAGCAGGGTGACCGTCCGCTCGGGCAGGTGCACGGCGCCGGCTCGCCGCGTGCCGTCCAGGGTGAAGGAGGCGAGTCTCATGCGGGCCCCTGCGGCCGCGGGGCGACGAGCCGGTCGTCCGGGATGACGAGCCGGTCGTCCGGGATCACGGCGACCCCGAGGATCTCGATCACCGCCTCGGGCTGCCACAGCGCCGTGCAGCCGATACCGGCCATCGCTGGGTAGACCGGCCCGGCGAGCTCGCGCCAGACCTCGCCGATCTCCTTGCCGTGCGCCTGGTAGTCGGGGATGTCGGTGAGGTACAGCGTCACGCTGACCAGGTCCGCGGGCTCACCGCCCGCCGCCCGCAGGGTGGTGAGCAGATTGCCGAACGCCTGCCGGAACTGCGCCACGACGCCGCCCGGAACGATCTTCATCTCGGCGTCCAGGGCGGTCTGGCCGCCCAGGTACAGCGTGTTCCCGGCCAGCGTGCCGTGCGAGTAGCCGCTGGGCCGGGGGAGGGAGTCCGGGTTCACGGGGACGGGGGGCATGGGGCCTCCGGAGCGCGTCGGTGCTGACTGGGGCTGGCAGGGCTGACTGGAGCGTGTATTGACTTTAATTGACGACAGTGAAAAATACGAGACATCGGAATCCCGGACCCGACCGCCCCGACCGAACGGAGCCCGCGCCATGGAGCCCGACCTCAGCAAGTACCGGCTGGAGGGCGACAACTCGATGTACCGCCTGCCCAGCGGCATCGTCGCCCCCGTCGTCACCCGCGGCGGACTGGAGAGCGCGAACACCGCCGACTCGGGTGGCGCCGTGCGGGTCTCCGGCGTGAGCATCCAGCACACCCCCGCCACCCGCCTGTGGTTCGGAAAGGTCAGCAACGAGCCGGGCTACCGCTCCGTCTCCCACCACCACGGCGAGGCCGAGACCGGGGGATACGTGCTGTCCGGCCGGGCGCGGATCTACTTCGGCGAGAAGTTCGAGGACTACGTCGACATGGAGGAGGGCGACTGGGTCTTCGTGCCGCCCTTCATGCCGCACGTCGAGTGCAACCTCTCCCGCACCAAGCCCCTGACCTGGATGACGACCCGCACCCCGGAGAACATCGTCGTCAACCTGCCCGACGTCGCCGACGCCGCACTGCGCGACTGGCTGGACCGATGACCGGCCCGGCGCCGACCTCGGCCGTCTTCACCGCCGCCCTCACCCTGAAGCCCGCCGAGCCCGAGCACTTCGACCTGGCCTTCACCGCCGTCACCCAGCCCTGCCCCTGGCCCAAGGCCTACGGCGGCGACCTGGTCGCCCAGGCGGCCGCCGCCGCCATGCGGTCGGTCACCGACGGCAAGTCCCTGCACTCCATGCACAGTTACTTCCTGCGTCCGGCCGACATCGGCGCCGAGGTCCGCTACGAGGTGGAGGTGCTGCGCGACGGCCGCGGCTACAGCACCCGCCAGGTGCGCGGCTACCAGAACGGCAAGCCCCTCTACGTCTGCCTCGCCAACTTCGCGGCGGGCGAGGCGGGTGCGGCCTTCCACGCCACCCTCGCCGAGGACGCGGAGGTACCCGGCCCCGAGGGCCTGCCCACCTCGGCCGAGTACCTCGCCCGGCACGCCGACGCGCCCCTGACCGAGGACGTCCGGAGCTACTGGTCCGGTGGCCGCGGCTTCGACATGCGGCACGTCCCGGGCCCGGTCTACCTCACCGTCGAAGGAGACCGCCTGCCGCACCAGGCGGTGTGGATCAAGCCGTACGACCCGCTCCGCCCCGTCGACGGACTCACCGACGCCGGCCGGGACCTCGCCGCGCTGGCGTACGTCTGCGACTACACCATCCTCGAACCCGTCCTGCGGGTTCTCGACCTGCCCTGGTCCCGTCCCGGCCTGGTCACCGCGAGCCTCGACCACGCCATGTGGTTCCACCGCCCCGCCCCGATGGGCGACTGGCTCCTCTACGTCCAGGAGGCGGCCGCGGCCGACGCGGGCCGCGGACTCGGCACCGGCCGCTTCTTCACCCGCGACCGCCGCCACCTGGCCACCGTCGCCCAGGAGGGCATGATCCGCCCCGCCTGACCCGCCCCGCCCCGCTCCGGGCGGGATCCCGGAAGGAACACGTCCGTTGACCCCTGCCTTACCACCCCCGATACCCCTCGGTCTCGCACCCTCGGCACACGTCGACACCTTCACCCGCGACCATCTGCCGCCCCCGCACCAGTGGCCGGCGATCGAGTTCACCACCCCCGAACTGGCCTACCCGGACCGCCTCAACGCGGCGACCGAGCTGATCGACGCGCCCGTCGCCCGGTACGGCCCCGACCGCCCGGCCCTGCGCACCCCGGCCGGGGAGCTGTGGACGTACGGCGACCTGCGCACCCGCGCCAACCAGGTCGCCCAGGTCCTCACCGAGGACCTCGGCCTGACCCCCGGCGGGCGCGTCCTGCTGCGCTCGCCCAACACCCCCTGGACGGTGGCCTGCTGGCTCGCCGTCCTCAAGGCCGGCGGAGTCGTCGTCACCACCATGGCCGCCCTGCGCGTCCGCGAACTCACCCCGGTCGCCGAACGCACCCGGCCCTGCATCGCCCTGGTCGACCACCGCTGCGCCGAGGACGTCCACACCCTGCGCGAGACCGTGCTGCCCTCGCTGACCGTCGTGGAGTACGGCGGCACCGGCCCCGAGGACCTCCTCGCCCGGGCCGCCGCCAAGTCCGGCGAGTTCACCGCCGTGGACACGGCCGCCGACGACGTGGCGCTGCTCGGCCCCACGTCCGGATCCACCGGCGTACCCAAGATCACCATGCACTTCCACCGGGACATCCTGTCCATCGACAACACCTTCGGCCGCCACACCCTCGGCCTGGTCCCCGACGACCTGGTCGCCTGCACCGCGCCGCTCGCCTTCACCTTCGGCCTCGGCATGCTGGTCGTCTTCCCGCTGCGGGCCGGGGCCTGCGCCCTGCTCACCGAGTCCGCCACCCCGCTCCAGCTCGCCCACCTCGTGCGTGAGCACGGCGTCACCGTCCTCGCGACCGCACCCACCGCCTACCGGGCCATCCTGCGCGAGGGAGCGGAGGACAGCCTGCGTGCCCTGCGCATCGGCCTCTCGGCGGGCGAGCACATCCCCCGCTCCACCTGGGACGACCTGCACCGCCGCATCGGTCTGAAGGTCGTCGACGGCATCGGTGCCACCGAACTGCTGCACATCTTCATCTCCGCCGCCGGAGACGACATCCGTCCCGGCGCCACCGGCCGCCCCGTCCCCGGCTACCGGGCCGCCGTCCTCGACGTGGACGGCACGGAACTCGGCCCCGGCGAACCCGGCAGACTCGGTGTCATAGGCCCCGTCGGCTGCCGCTACCTCGACGACGAACGCCAGCGGGACTACGTCCTGGACGGCTGGAACATCACCGGGGACGTCTTCCACCGGGACGAGGACGGCTACTTCCACTACCACGCCCGCAGCGACAGCATGATCGTCTCCTCCGGCTACAACATCGGCGGCCCCGAGGTGGAGGCCGCCATCGACACCCACCCCGACGTCGTCGAATCGGCGGTCGTGGGCCGGCCCGACGCCGAACGCGGCTCGGTCGTCTGCGCGTTCGTCGTCCTGCGGGACGGCGTCAAGGGCGACGAGAACAAGGCCAAGGAGATCCAGGACCACGTCAAACGCGTCCTCGCTCCCTACAAGTACCCGCGTGACGTGCGCTTCCACGGCGCCCTGCCGCGCAACACCAGCGGAAAACTCCAGCGGTTCGCACTCCGCAGGATCGTCGAGGCCGAAGCGGCCGGCGAGCAGTGAGAGGAACTCCCTTGAAAATCGCGATCATCGGCGGTGGCCCGGGAGGTCTCTACCTCGCGGCCCTGATGAAACAGCTCGACCCCGCCCACGACATCACCGTCTGGGAACGCAACGCCCCCGACGACACCTTCGGCTTCGGCGTCGTCTTCTCCGACGAGACCCTCGGCGGCATCGAGAACGCCGACACCGACATCGCCGAGGCCATGTCCCGCCGCTTCGCCCGCTGGACCGACATCGACATCCACCTCCAGGGCGAGACCCACACCGTCGGAGGCCAGGGCTTCGCCGCCATGAGCCGCAAGGACCTCCTGCACCTCCTCCAGGAACGCTGCCGCGCCCTCGGCGTCACCCTGCACTTCTCCACCCCCGCCCCCGACACCGACCGCCTGCGCGCCGCGTACGACCTGGTGGTGGGCGCCGACGGCGTCAACTCCGCCGTACGGACCGCCCACGCGGACGTCTTCCGGCCCACCCTGGACCGTCGCCCCAACAAATACATGTGGCTCGGCACGGACCGGGTCTTCGAGGCCTTCCAGTTCTTCGTCGACCAGACGCCGTGGGGCGTCATGCAGGTCCACGGCTACCCCTATTCCGCCACGGGCTCCACCTTCATCGTCGAGATGCACGAGGACGTCTGGCGGCGGGCCGGCTTCGACGCCGGCGAGGACGTCGTCCTCCCGCCGGGCGCCTCCGACGAAGCGGCGGTGGCCCGACTGCGGGAGCTGTTCGCCGACGCCCTGGACGGCCACCGGGTGTTCGCCAACAACTCCAAGTGGCTGAACTTCACCACCGTGCGCAACGAACGCTGGCACCACGGCAATCTGGTCCTCATCGGCGACGCCGCCCACACCGCGCACTTCTCCATCGGCTCGGGCACCAAACTCGCCATGGAGGACGCCCTCGCCCTCGCCGCCTGTCTGCACGAACACCCCGACACCGAGGCCGCGTTGACGGCGTACGAGGCCGAGCGCCGCCCCGTCGTGGAGTCCACCCAGCGGGCCGCGCAGGCTTCCCTGGAGTGGTTCGAGAACATCGGCATGTACGTCCACCAGGAGCCCACCCAGTTCTGCTTCAACCTCCTCACCCGCTCCCGCCGCATCACCTACGACAACCTGCGCACCCGCGACGCGGAGTTCGCCGACCGGGTGGACACCGCCTTCGCCCGCGCCCAGGGGCTCGACGGCACCGCCCCGGCGATGTTCCAGCCGTACCGGATCGGGCAGCTGGAGCTGAAGAACCGGGTCGTCGTCTCCCCGATGGACATGTACTCCGCCGTGGACGGCGTGCCCGGCGACTTCCACCTCGTCCACCTCGGATCCAAGGCCATGGGCGGCGCCGGACTGGTGATGACCGAGATGGTCTGCGTCTCGCCCGAGGGCCGCATCACCCCCGGCTGCACCGGCCTGTGGAACGACGAACAGCGCGCGTCCTGGGCGCGGATCGTGTCGTACGTCCACGAGCACAGCACCGCCCGCATCGGCCTCCAGCTCGGCCACTCCGGCCGCAAGGGCTCGACCCGGCTGATGTGGGAGGGTATGGACGCCCCGCTGCCCGAGGGCAACTGGGAGACGGTCGGCCCGTCCCCGGTGCCGTACGGCGAGGGCTCCCCGGTGCCGCGCCGGCTCACCCGCGCCGACCTGGACCGGATCGTCGCGGACTTCGTCGCGGCCGCCCGCCGGGGCGCCGAGGCCGGCTTCGACCTGCTCGAACTCCACTGCGCCCACGGCTATCTGCTGTCCTCGTTCCTCTCTCCGGTCGCCAACCGCCGCACCGACGAGTACGGCGGACCGCTGGAGAACCGGCTGCGTTTCCCCCTGGAGGTCTTCGACGCCGTGCGCGCCGCCTGGCCGGCCGGACGCCCCGTGATCGTGCGTATCTCCGCCAGCGACTGGGTGCCCGACGGCAACACCGAGCACGACGCCGTGGAGATCGCCCGCGCCTTCGTCGCGCACGGCGCGGACGCCATCGACGTCTCCTCCGGCCAGGTCACCAAGGACGAGCGGCCCGCCTTCGGCCGCTCCTACCAGACCCCGTTCGCCGACCGCATCCGGCAGGAGGTCGCCGCCGCCACCGGCACGGCCGTCATCGCGGTCGGCGCCATCGCCTCCTACGACGACGTCAACTCGATCCTGCTCGCGGGCCGCGCCGACCTGTGCGCCGTGGGACGCACCCATCTGTACGACCCGCACTGGACCCTGCACGCGGCGGCCGAGCAGGAGTACCGGGGGCCGGGCGCCGACTGGCCGCAGCCGTTCGCGGCGGGCCGCCGCAAACCGCCGTCCGCGCGCACCGACGCCGTGCGCCCCCGGCTGTCGCTGCTCCGCTCCGACCCCGTCGGCCAGGGTGTCCACCTGCGCTGGATCCCCTCGCGCGCTCCGGCCCCGGTGTCCTGAGCCGGATCGGGCGCCGTGCGCCGCGTGGACCCGCCCGGGCCGGCCGCCTTGCCGACGGCGATGCCGCCGGTGAGGTGGCCGAGGCCGTTCACCTGGGCGCTGCCCGCCGTGTACGCGGCGAGGCCGGCGCCGAGATCGAGACGCTGCCCGCACAGGAGCACGGGGGCTCCCTCGGGGGCGTCGGGGTGCCCCGGTTGGCCGCGCATCCCGGCGGAACGGCCGGATCGAGCGGGACGCCGACGGCGGTCGGACCTGGATGCTCCATCCGACCGGGATGCTCCAGAGGTCGGCGACCTCGGTACCGGGACCGGTCCCGGCCGTGCCGCACCATCCGGGACGCGCCCGCGTCACCCCGGTCCACCCCCGCCCGGGAGGTCGAACTCCACGTCCACGACGCCCTCGACGGCGCGGATCAGCCGCGCCGCCACCGGGACGAGTGCGGTGTCCCGCACCCGGCCGCCGAGCCTCACCACGCCGTCCCGCACGGCCACCCGCACGCTGGAGCCGGGCAGGGGGAACAGGTAGGCCACGACCTCGCGCCGTACCTCCTCGGCGATCTCCTCGTCGGGGCGGAGGAAGACCATGAGGAGGTCGGCACGGCTGACGACCCCCTGGAGCACGCCCGCCGCGTCGACCACGGGAAGCCGCTTGACCTTCGCCCGGGCCATGGTCGCCGCGGCCTGGGCCAGGGTGGCGTCCGCGTGGACGGTGAGCGCCGGGGAGGTCATCAGCTCCTGCGCCGTCACCGCACCGGCCTTGGCCAGGTCCGTCAGGCGCCGCAGCTGGGTGTTCCGGTCCGGGTCGGTGTCGCGGAACTCCTCCTTGGGCAGCAGATCCGCCTCCGAGACCACGCCGACGACACGGCCCTCGCCCTCGACCACGGGCAGGGCGCTGACCCTCCGGTCCCGCATCGTCCGCACGATGTCCTTGAACGCCGTCCCGCGGCCGACGCAGGCGACCGTGCGGGTCATGACGTCGCTGACGATGTGCGGGGTGCCGTGCATGGACACTCCTTCGTGGTTCGTCCGGCGGCCGGGGCGGCCGGGCCGTTCGACGGTGCCGGGAACGGCCTGTTCCAGCGGCCGGTTCCAGCGTGGGCCCCGGCCTCCGCCCCGCCCAGGGGCCGTCCGGTCCCCGGCCGGGGCCGCTCGGCACGTCGGCGCACCGGCCGGACCGGGACCATCGGGCCCCCCGCGGGACCTGTGGCCACTGCCCGGGAGCGGCCTGGCGCGCGACGATCGGATCGTCACCGGCCGGACCGAGAGCCCGCCGCACCGCACCCCCTCGACGCCGTGCCCGCCGCCCCCTGGAGGACCGAAGCCATGCGTATCGTCGTCGCCCTCGGCGGCAACGCCCTGCTGCACCGCGGCGAACGCCCCGAAGCCGCGGTGCAGCAGGCGAACATCGACCGGGTGGCCACCGCCCTGGCCGCCCTCGCCCATGACCACGAACTCGTCCTCACCCACGGCAACGGCCCCCAGCTCGGCCTGCTCGCCGGGGAGAGCGCCGCCGACCCCGCGCTCAGCGCCCCCTACCCGCTCGCTCTGCTCGGCGCCCAGACGCAAGGCATGATCGGCTCCCTGCTGGCCCGCACCCTGCACGACGCCCTGCCCGGCCGCCCCGTCGCCACCCTGGTCACCCACACCCTCGTCCGCGCCGACGATCCGGCGTTCGCACGGCCCACCGAACCCGTCGGCCGGACCGGCCCCCGGGAGACGGCCGGCGCCCGGGAGACGGCCGGCGCCCGGCGCCGGGTGGTCCCCTCGCCGCGGCCGGAACGGGTCCTGGAGACCGGCATCGTCCACCAGCTGCTCGACAGCGGCACCCTGGTGATCTGCGCGGGCGGCGGAGGCGTACCCGTCACCGCCGCCCCGGACACCGGAGCCCTGACGGCGGTGGAGGCCGTCGTCGACAAGGACCTCACGGCGGCCCTGCTCGCCGAGGACCTGAAGGCCGACTTCCTGCTCGTCCTCACCGACGTCCCGTGCGTGTACGAGGAGTACGGGACACCGGGGCAGCGGCCGATCCTCGACGCGACCCCCGCCGAGCTGCGCCGCGCAGGGTTCCCGGCGGGGTCCATGGGGCCCAAGGCCGAGGCCGCCGCCCGGTTCGTGGAGCGGACCGGCGGGCTCGCCGCGATCGGGGCCCTCGACGCGGCGTACGAGATCGTGCACGGCCGGTCGGGCACCCTGGTCCGCCCGGACCTCACGGCCGGCTGACGGCCGTACGCCACGGGCCCGGGCGCTGTCCGGGACTCCTTCCGGCGCTCACGGCGGACGAGCGTCGACGCGCAGGGCACGCACCGAGGAGGGGAACGCGATGACCGCGACCGTGACAGCCCCCGAACGCGTCACCCCGGCCGCCCGGCGAGGCCTCGCCGGGACACGCCGGCGCGAGCTGATCGCGTGCGCCACGTCATCCAGGCCGAGGGCGACGCGTCGTTCCTGACCGGCCCGACGCCGGACCGGAACCTCGTCGACCGGGTCCGCGACCGGTTCCGGCGGCACGGCCCGCGCGCGGTGTGAGCCCGCCGGGCCCCGTGGCCGGCCGCCGCTACCGGTGTCCCGGCGCAGGCCCCGCCGGTCCCCACGCCGGGCCGGACGGCCGCGAAGGGCCCGTGGGCGCAGGTCTGCTGACGACGCCGACCACGCCGTCGACCCGGTACGCCGGCCCGATCGCGGCCGCCAGCTCCGCGCCGTGCTCCCCGGGGGCGCGCAGCGTGACCACGCCGTCCCGGACCGACACGGTCACCTCGAGGGCGGTCCGGCCGAGGACGCGGGGCAGTACGTCGTCGAGGACCTCCCGGCGGATCTCGTCGTCGGTCCGCAGGAACACCCGCAGCAGGTCACGCCGGGTGGCGATGCCGACCAGCCGGTCCTCCTCGTCCACCACCGGCAGCCGCTCGACACCGCGCCGCTCCATCACACGTGCCGCGTCGGCGATCCGCTGCTCCGGGTGCACGGTGATCGCGGGCGTCGACATCAACTCCCGGGCCGTGACGGCGCGGCCGTCCGGGGACCGGCCCGCCTGATGGCGGATCAGGTCCGTCCCGGAGATCACCCCGACGACCTTGTCGTCCCCGTCCACGACGGGCATCCCGCTGATCCGGTGCCGGTCCAGCAGCCGTACGACGTCCTTGAACGGGGTCCCCCGGCGGGCCCGGACGACCTCACGGGTCATCACCTCACCCACGATGCGGGCCATGCGTCCCACCTCCTCCTCGTCCGCTCCAGCCTGCGGCCGCCGCGGACCGAAGGGCAGGTGCTGTCGGTCCCCTCCTCGGGGCCGGTCGGTCCTCGGACGGCCGCCCGAACCGGACAGCGGGCGCGCGGGGGCCCAGACTGGAGTTCTGGCGCGCACGGGGCAGGAGGTGAGCCGGTGACGGGCTGGACCTGGGAGTACGACGGCTACGACCCGCAGGCCGAGTCCCTGCGCGAGGCGCTGTGCACGCTGGGCAACGGTTACCTGGCCACCCGTGGGGCGCTGCCGGAGTGCGACGCGGACGCGGTGCACTACCCCGGAACCTACGTGGCCGGCTGCTACGACCGGCTGACGACGGAAGTGGCGGGGCGCCGGGTCGAGAACGAGGACATGGTCAACGTCCCGAACTGGCTGCCGCTCCGCTTCCGCCTCGCGGGGCAGTCCTGGCTCACCCCGGAAACGGCCGAGGTGCGGGACCACCGGCAGGTGCTGCACCTGGCCTCGGGACTGCTGGAGCGCCGGACGCGGTACCGGATCGGCGAGGACCGGTCCCTGGTGGTGCGCCAGCAGCGGCTCGTCCACATGGCCGACCCCCATCTGGCGGCCCTGCGCACGGAGTTCACCGCCGAGGACTTCGCCGGGGACCTGGAGGTGGAGGCCACGCTGGACGGCGGTGTCACCAACGCCGGGGTGGCGCGCTACCGGGACCTGGGCGGCCGCCACCTCACCCGGCCGCACACCGGATCCGCCGGGCCGGACACGGTGTGGCTGCGCTGCCGCACCCGCACCTCCGACGTCCGCATCGGCATCGCGGCGCGGCTGACCGCCGACGCGCGGATCACCGCCCGGCACGACAGGACACGGGTGCACCAGACGGTGCGGCTACCGCTGCTGCCCGGTCGTACGGTCCGCGTCGACAAGACCGTCGCCCTGCACACCTCCCGCGACCCCGCGATCAGCGATCCGCCGGCCGCCGCGGTCGACCGGGTGACGGCGGCGCCGCCCTTCGACGCGCTGCGCGAGACACAGCTGACGGCCTGGGCCCAGCTGTGGCGGCGGGCCGAGCTGGAGGTGCCCGGCGAGGCGGGGCGCGTCCTGCGGCTGCACCTCTTCCACGTCCTGCAGACCCTCTCCCCGCACACGGCCGACCTCGACGTCGGAGTTCCCGCCCGGGGCCTGCACGGCGAGGCCTACCGCGGCCATGTCTTCTGGGACGAACTCTTCGTGCTGCCGTACCTCGACCTGCACTTCCCGGAGGTCTCCCGGGCCCTGCTCCGCTACCGGCACCGCCGCCTGGACCGGGCCGTGGCCGCCGCCCGCGCCGCCGGACGGCGGGGCGCGCTGTACCCGTGGCAGAGCGGCAGCGACGGCCGGGAGGAGTCCCAGGAACTGCACCTCAACCCCCGCTCCGGGCGCTGGCTGCCGGATCACTCACGGCTCCAGCACCACGTCGGCTCGGCGGTCGCGTACAACGTGTGGCGGTACTGCGAGGCCAGCGGGGACACGGAGTTCCTGCACACGAAGGGCGCCGAGATGCTGTTGCAGATCGCCCGCTTCTGGGCCGACTCGGCGACCTGGGACGAAGGAGTGGGCCGCCACCGCCTCCGGGGCGTGATGGGCCCCGACGAGTACCACGACGCCTACCCCGGTGCACGGCAGCCCGGTCTCGACGACAACGCGTACACCAACGTCACCGCCGCCTGGGTGCTCACCCGCGCCCTGGAGGTGCTGCGGACCCTGCCCGAACCCCGACGGCGTGAACTCGCCGAGCGCACCGGCCTGGACGAGGGCGAGCTCGAACAGTGGGAGGACGTGTCGCGCACCCTTCATGTGCCCTTCCACGCCGGTGTCATCAGCCAGTTCGAGGGGTACGGCGACCTCGCCGAACTCGACTGGGAGGGCTACCGGCGCCGGTACGGCGACATCCGGCGCCTGGACCGGATCCTGGAGGCGGAGGGCGACACCGTCAACCGCTACCAGGCGTCCAAACAGGCCGACGTCCTGATGCTCGGCTACCTCTTCTCGCCGCACGAACTCCGCGCCCTCTTCGCACGGCTGGGGCACCGGCTGGACGAGGACACCTGGCGACGGACGGTCGACCACTACCTGCTGCGCACCAGCCACGGCTCCACCCTCAGCGGTCTGGTCCACGGCTGGGTCCTGGCCCGGGCCCGGCGGGCGGAGGCATGGACGTACTGCCAGGAAGCGCTGCTCGGCGATGTCGCCGACGTCCAGGGCGGCACCACCGGCGAGGGCATCCACCTGGGCGCCATGGCCGGCACCCTCGACCTGGTCCAGCGCGGACTGACCGGCCTCGAGACCCGCGCCGGTGCCCTGTGGCTCGACCCGGTGCCGCTGCCGGAGCTCTCGTCCTACGGCTTCTCCCTCCGCTACCGGGGGCACTGGGGCGTCCGGCTGCGCCTGAGCCGCGGCCGGCTGGAGATGACGGTGCCGCCCTCCGACCGCTCCCCGATCGACCTCCGGCTGCCGGGTCGCGCGGTCCGCGTACGGCCGGGGGAGACCCGCGAGATCACCCTGCCGGACCTGCCGGACCTGCCGGACCTGCCGGGCCTCGCGGACTGACGGCACGGACCGGGCGCCGCGGGGCGCTCACGTGGCCAGTCCGGCGCGTCGCGGTGTCCCGGGCTCCGGCAGGGCGGAGTCGGTGTCGTCCACCCGGTGGCGCAGTTCCGCGGAGACGTCGACGACACCGTCCACGTCCTGGCACAGGCGTACCACGACCGGCACGAGCGACCGCCGCTCGACCGTGCCCTTCAGCGACACCCGGCCGTCGACGACGCGGACGGTGACCGCGCCGGGGGCGACGCCGAGGGTGCGGAGCAGCACCTCCCCGGAAATCTCCTCCCGGATGGCGCTGTCGCCCCGCAGGAAGACCCGCAGCAGATCGGCCCGGCTGACCAGGCCGACCAGTCGGTCGGCCTCGTCGACCACCGGCAGCCGTTTGACGTGGTGCCGCTCCATGACCTGGGCCGCCTCCACCGCCGTCCACTGCGGCCTGGCCGTCACGGCGGGGCTGTGCATCAGTCCTCCGGCGGTCGGGCCCGCCTCGTTGCGCAGCAGATCCGCCTCGGAGACCACCCCGACGGCGTGTTCGTCGTCGTCCACGACCGGTACGGCGGTGATGTCGTGCTCGGCGAGCAGCTTGGCGATCTCCTTGAAGCCGGTGTCCCGGCGCACGCTGACGACCGGTGTGGTCATGAGGTCGCCCACCATCCGGTGCCCCATGGTTCCCGCCTCCTCGTGTCGTGTGCGGCCCCCTCCTCCCCCCACTCTCCGCCTGACCGGCCCTCGCCGCATGGGCCGATCGGCCCCAACCGGCCCTTCTCGCCCGTCCCGGCCCCTTCTCAGAAGAAGCTGAGAAGTTCCTGTGCCAGGCTGGCGCGCCCGATCCGCACGGTGAGTGCCCGATCCCCCGGAGGAATTGCCGATGAGCCTGGTCAACGGCCTGCCCGCACACATACTGCTCGTGCATGTCGTCGTCGTCCTCGTTCCCCTGACTGCGCTGGCGCTCGTCGTCTGCGCGATACGGCCCGGGGCGGCGCGGCGCATGGGTGTCGTGCTGCCCGCGCTCGCCCTGGTCACGCTCGTGAGCGTGCCGCTCACCACGCAGGCAGGGGAGTGGCTGGAGCGACACGTCGACGGCAACGCCCTGGTGCGCCGGCACGCCGAGCTGGGCGATGGCCTGCTCCCCTGGGTGGGCGGCCTGTTCGTCCTGGCCGCCGCCGTCTGGTGGGCCTCCGGCCGCGCCGCCGCGTCCGGGCCCGCAGCCTCGGGCGGTGCCCGCCGCCCCGGCACCCCGCTGCGGGTGGCGGCCGCGGTGCTGTCCCTCGTGGTGGCCGCGGGAGCCGTCGTGGACGTCTACCGCATCGGTGACTCGGGTGCGAAGGCGGCGTGGCACGACGGCTTCTCCAAGACGGCGTCGGGCGGCGGGGACGACGACTGAACCCGCTCCTGCGATCCGCGCCCGTCCGGTCCGGCTAGGGGCTGTCCGGCGGATCAAGTCGCAGGAAAGCAGCGGTGACTCATCGGCCCAGGTGGGCGTGCCAGACCCCGCGTCTGCGGCATGATCCGCCGGACAGCCCCTAGTCCGGTTCCATGTACGGGCGGCGGAAGACGGGGGCCTGGCCCGGGCCCCACGGGCGTACGGCCGCCAGTGCCCGGGCGACGGCGGACTCCAGTGGTCCGCCGGTGTCGACGGCCACGGCCTCGGGCCACGGGGGTTCCGTGGCGGCCATGGCGGCGGCGACCTCGATCCCCGCGTCGGACATGCCCGGTGCGCGGGTGCTCAGCCGGGCCGCCGAGACCTCGCCGGGGACCCGGCAGTGCAGGGCCACCAGGTCGGCGTCGGTGCGCTCGGCCAGGTGCCGGGCCGCCGTGCGCTGCTCCGCGGCGGACCAGCTGGCGTCCAGGACGACGGACTCGCCGGACGACAGCAGGGCGGCCGCCCGGTCGAGCAGGGTGGAGTAGGTCCTGGCCGTCCACTCCGGCGTGTACAGCCCCTCGCCGTAGGCGGCCGCGGCCGGCCGCTCCGGCGGGATGCCCGCGAGTTCCTTGCGCAGACGGTCGCTGCTGAGGAGCGTGGCCTCCAGCCGGCCGGCGAGCGCACCGGAGAGGGTGGACTTCCCGCTGCCCGGCAGTCCGCCGACGAGGGTGAGTCCCACGGCGGCGGTGCGCAGGTGACGCAGGGTCGTCGAGATCAGCCGTCGCGCCGCCGGCTCCGCGCCCGGCGCCCCCTGGCCCGCCTGGATGAGCGACACCTTGGCGCGGACGAACGCGCGGTAGGCGACGTAGTGGTGCCACAGGGACGGGGGCGCGGGGTCGCCGGAGTACTCGCTGTACCGGGCGAGGAAGGAGGCCGCCGCCTCCGGGGCGCCGAGCTGCTCCAGGTCCATGGCGAGGAAGGCGGCGTCGTCCAGGCCGTCGACGTAGCGCAGACGGTCGTCGAACTCCAGGCAGTCCAGGACGCGGGGGCCGTCGTCGAGGCAGAAGACGTCCTCGGCGAGCAGATCGCCGTGGCCGTCCACCACCCGCCGCTGGGCGATGCGGGAGGCGAAGAGCCGCTCCCGGCCGGCGAGGTAGCGGCGCACCAGCCGCTCGACCTCGGGCACGCCGTCGGGCACGCCGTCGGGCAGGGAGCCGTCGTCGGCCGACGCGTGGATCTGCGCGAAGCTCGCCTCCCACCGGCCCGCCAGCGCGTCCCGGGTGCCCTGTTCGTCCACGTCCCGGCCGCGGGGCGCCTCGGCGTGCCAGGTGGCGAGCCGACGGGCCACGGCCCGCAGGTCGTCGTCGAGCGGCACGCCGGCGCGGACGAGCCGGGAGAGGCGTCGGTCCGCCGGCATCCGGCGCATCACCACGAGGGGTTCCCCGTGCCCGTCCCCCTCCCGGTCTCCGTCCCCGGTCTCGTCGCCCTCGTCCCCCTCGTCCCCCTCGACCTCGTCCCCCTCGCCCTCGGGACACGTGACCTCGCCGAGGCCCAGGTACACGTCCGGAGCGAAACGGCGGTTGAGAGCCACCTCGCGTGCGCAGGCCGCCCGGCGGGCGGCCCGCGAGCCGTAGTCCAGAAACCCCAGGTCCACCGGCTTCTTCACCTTGTAGGCGCGGTCGCCGACGAAGAACACGATCGCGGAGTGCGTCTCGCACACCTCCGCGCGGGGCGGCGGACCCGCCGCGCCGGCCGAGGCCGGGTGACCGCGCTCAGTCATGAGGGACGACGGCCACCGGGCAGCGCCCGTGATGGAGGGCGGCGTGCGCGACGGGCCCGAGGTGCGGTGTCCCGCCGCGGCGGTGCGCCCGCCTTCCGACGACCAGCAGCGCGGCACCTTCGGCGGCCTTCAGGACGGCCTTGGCCGGGCTCGTCAGACGGACGCTGTCGACCACCTCCACCTGCGGGTACTTCTCGTGCCAGGGGCGGAGCGCCCGGCCCAGCTCCTTGCGCGCCTTCTTCGTGATCTCCTCGGTGACGGTGTGGTCCGCACCCCAGGGCATCCGCGCGTGGAGCGGCACGCTGTGGCCGTGGACGGCCAGCAGGGGCACTTTCCGGGCCGCGGCGGAGTGGAACGCGAAGTCGAGCAACTCGTCACCGGGCGTGCGCAGTCCGAGCGCCACGACCACGCGGCCCGGGGAACCGGAGGCCGGCTGCTCCGCCCGCTCGGCGCGGACCAGGACGACGGGCCGCCCGGCCCGCGCCACGACCGGCATGCTGACGTCGCCCATGATGTAGCTCTCGACGGTCTCCAGCCCCCGGGAGCCGAGCACCACCATCTCGGACTCCGCGGCGGCCCGGACGAGGGCCACCTGGGCATCCTCGGGCACCAGGGTGCCGAGCACGGTCAGCCCCGGGTGGTGCGCCTGGAGTTCGGCCTGGGCGGTGTGGACGAGACGTTTCGCCCAGTAGTTCTGGTCGACTTCGGGGGCGGCGACGCGGGCCGGTTCCGGCGCCAGCAGCGGCCATGCGTGCAGCAGGCGCAGCGCGAGTCCCCGTTTCTCGGCCTCGTCGGCGGCCCAGCGGGCGGCGGCGAGGCTCTCGGGTGAGCCGTCCAGGCCCACGGTGACGACGGGTTGCATGGCGCGGCCTCCGTCTCTCCCCTTTCGAGGAATACCCCATTCCCCTGTGCCGCGCATGTGGACGCCTCGGGGACGGGGGCGGGGCCGGACGCCGGTTCACGAGGGACCTTCGGCCCTGTGACCGGAGCCCGCCGGTGTCGGAGGGTGGAGGGGAGCGGGGGCCGTCGGCACCCGCGCCGTGGTGCCGGCCGGTGCCTGCCGATGCCGGCCGACGCGCCGTACCCGTACTCCGCGTACAAAATGGTGGAGGCGCGACGGGTGGCTCACGCGCACACGGCTCATGCGTCGCGGTCCGTACCGATGAGGAGGATGGCGATGTCGCACACGGCGGAATGGAAGGCCCGTCTCCACATCTTCGAGGACGACGAGGGAACGACGAAGGCCCATCTCGTGCTGGACACCGGCACCACGGCGCTCACCGGTCACGGCACCGCGCACTGCCATCCGGCGGACCGGGACGTGCCGGAGATCGGCGACGAGTTGGCGGCGGGCCGGGCGATGAACGATCTCGCCCGCAAACTGCTGCAGGCCGCCGAGCGGGACATCGAAGGGGTGGGCACACCGCGGCCGGGCACGCAGCAGGCCGCCGGCCGGCTCCTGTGAGGCGGGCCGCCGAACCATCCCGACGGATCAGAAGGAGAGGTGGTCACCATGCGGGCTCACGTCGGCGACCAGCTCGTCATCGAGAGCACGACGTCGGGCACCGCCCGGCGCGACGGAGAGATCGTCGGACTCCGCCATGAGGACGGCACACCGCCGTACGACGTGCGCTGGTCTGACACGGACGAGGTGACGCTCGTGTTCCCCGGTCCCGACGCGCACGTCCACCATCTGGAGCCCCACCCGGAGCCCTATCAGGAGCCCCATCCGGAGCCCCGTTCGGAGCTCGGCCCGGAGGCCGTCCCCGCGCGGGCCGCGTCGGCCGGCGCGGCCGATCCGGGCGACCTCGGCCGACGCGTGGCCGCCGAACGCCGCAGACAAGGGCTCAGCCTCGAGGAGACGGCCCGCCGCGCCCGGATGTCGCCCGGCTACCTGTCGTACCTGGAGGAGCACCCCGCCGATCCGAGTGTGGCGGCCCTCATCCGGCTCGCCGACGCGCTGGGCACCACCGTCGCCGCGCTGCGCGGCGGCGGAACCGGACTGCCACCCGGCCAGGGGCACGCGCTGCTGCACCCCCGCCTCCAGGATCTCGACGAGGGCGAATGCCGTTCCCTGCTGTCCACCCACGGCGTGGGACGCGTCGCGGTGACCTCGTCCGACGGCCGCCCGGCGGTCGTACCGGTCAACTACGAGGTCGTCGGCGACACCATCGCCTTCCGGACCGCCCCGGACTCGCTGCCCGCGGCGGCCGTCGGCACCGAGGTCGCCTTCGAGGTCGACCACGTGGACGACGCACTGAGCCAAGGGTGGAGCGTGCTCGCCGTCGGCCACGCGAGCGTCGTCACGCGGCCGGAGGAGGTGCGCGGCCTCACCGAGCACGCCCACACCCCGCCCTGGGCGGGCGGTGGACGCGCGATGTGGGTGTCCATCCGCCCCACGAGCCTCACCGGCCGCAGGATCACCGCAGAAGAGCAGTAGGCGCCCCGCGACGGAGGTTCCCCGTGAGCCGGCAAGCACTCTCCGACGACCGGGTGACGGCCCTGGTCCATGACGCGGCCGCCGCACCGTCCATGCACAACGCGCAGCCCTGGCGCTTCCGCTATCTCCGGCACAGCCGCACCTTCGAGCTGCGCGCGGACTTCGAGCGCACCATGCCGCACGCCGACCCCGACACCCGGGCCCTGCATCTCGGCTGCGCCGCCGCCCTGCTGAACCTGAGGGTGGCGGTCGCCCACGAGGGCCTGCGCCCCGAGACCGTGCTGCTGCCCGACCTCGCCGACCGGGCCCTCCTCGCGCGTGTGCGGCCGACCGACGGCGGCGAGGGAGAACGGGACCTCGGCGCGCTGCATCCGGCGATCCACCGGCGGCACACCAGCCGCCACCCGTTCGAGGAGAGGGAGATCCCGGACGCCGTACGGGAGGCTCTCGTCGCCGCCGCGCGCGCCGAGGGCGCGACGCTGACGTTCCCCACCGGATGGCATCTGCGGCAGGTGCTGGAGCTCTTCCGTGAGGCGGAGGCCCGCAACCGCACCGACCGCGGCAGCGACCAGGACCTGATCCGGTGGACCCGCGGCGACGCGGTGTCGGTGGGCAGCGCGGGCGAGGGCGTCCCGCGCTGGGCCTACGGGCCGCGCATGCGCGGCGGCCGGGCCCCCATGCGGGACTTCGCCGGGTCCCGGCCGACGGCCGGACGGGAGGCCGCAGACTTCGAACAGAGCCCGCAACTGGCCCTCGTCAGCACGGTCCACGACCGCCGCGAGGACTGGCTCCGCGCCGGCCAGGCCATGGAACGCGTCCTGCTCCTGGCCACCCTGCACGGCCTGTCCGCCTCCTTCGCCACCCAGCCCCTCGAATGGACGGACCTGCGCTGGCCCCTGCGCGACCCGGCGACCGGAACGGGCCCCACCCAGGTCGTGCTGCGCCTCGGCTACGGCCCCCGGGGCCCCGCCACCCCACGCCGGGACGTCTCGCGGGTACTCGACATACGGCCCTGAATACGGCCCTGACGTACGCCGGGGCCGTATTCCACCGAGGACGAAGCGGCGAAGGGAGGACGCCATGAGGGTCGGGGTGCTGACCGGCGGCGGGGACTGTCCCGGTCTCAACGCCGTCATCCGCAGCGTCGTGCGCAAGGGCGTCCAGGAGTACGGGTTCGATTTCGTCGGTCTGCGCGACGGCTGGCTGGGCGCGATCCAGGGCAAGGTGGTGCCGCTGGACGTCTCCGTCGTGCGGGGGATCCTCCCGCGCGGCGGGACCATCCTCGGTTCCTCCCGCACGAACCCCTTCGCGCACGAGGACGGGGTGCGGCGCGTCCAGGACACCCTCGCCGCGCACGGGATCGACGCGCTCGTGGTGATCGGCGGCGAGGACACGCTGGGTGCCGCCGCCCGACTCGGCCGACAGGGGATCCGGCTGGTCGGCGTGCCGAAGACGATCGACAACGACGTGGTCGGCACCGACTACACCTTCGGCTTCGACACGGCCGTCGGGATCGCGACCGAGGCCATCGACCGCCTCCACACCACCGCCGAGTCGCACATGCGCACCCTGGTGGTGGAGGTGATGGGGCGGCACTCCGGCTGGATCGCCCTGCACGCCGGGGTCGCGGGCGGCGCCAACGTCATCCTCATCCCGGAGCGGCCGTTCGACATCGACCAGGTGTGTGCCTGGGTGCGGAGCCGCTTCAGGATCAACTACGCGCCGATCGTGGTCGTCGCCGAGGGGGCCGTGCCCGAGGAGGGGCGGGAGATCCTCAAGGACCGGTCCCTGGACGAGTACGGCCATGTGCGGCTGTCGGGCGTCGGTGAGTGGCTGGCGCGGGAGATCTCGCGGCGCACGGGCACGGATGCCCGTACGACGGTCCTCGGCCATGTCCAGCGCGGTGGCACCCCGAGCGCCTTCGACCGGTGGCTGGCCACCCGCTTCGGGCTGCACGCCGTGGACGCGGTCCGGGAAGGGGACTTCGGCACGATGGTGGCCCTGCGCGGCACGCGGATCGTCCGCACCGCGCTGCCGGAGCCCGGGGCGCAGAACAAGACGGTGGATCTGTCGCTGTACGAGGAGTTCGGGGTGTTCTTCGGCTGATCCCCGGCCGCCGCCGGCCGGGAGGCCCGGGTGCCGAGCGGGTCGGCTCCGTCACCGGAGGTGGTCGGCGCCGCGGACGGACCGGGGCGGCTTCCTGCCGCGCGCCGCCGGGGCGACGACCGGGCACCGCTCACCGGCGGCGGGCAGCGGCCCCGTACCGCCCCCCACGGTGTGAGCGTGCACGTCGGTCTCCGGCCCGCCCGCCCTCACGGCGAGGCGGGCGGCTGCGGGGAGCGGAGGACGAGGAGGGTGATCTCGCTCGGGGCGAGGACACGGAACGGCGGGCCCCAGAAGCCGGTGCCGCGGCTGGTGTAGAGGAGGGTGCGGGCGCCGTGCCGGCTGAGTCCCGCGAGGGCGGGCTGGTCGAGGCGGACCAGGTGGTGGAAGGGCCAGATCTGGCCGCCGTGGGTGTGGCCGGAGAGCTGGAGGTCGATGCCGGCGGCCGCCGCCCGGTCGACGAACGCGGGCTGGTGGGCGAGGAGCAGGACGGGCAGGTCGGGATCGGCGCCGTCGAGGGCTCCGGCGAGGTGGGCACGGTGGCCCGCCAGTCCGGAGGACTCGGCGGTGACGTCGTCCACCCCGGCGACCACGAGGGTGTCGCCTCCGCGTTCGAGCAGCAGATGGCGGTTGCGCAGTGGCTCCCAGCCCAGCTCGTCCATCAGGTCGACCCAGCCCTGGGCCTCGCTGTAGTACTCGTGGTTGCCGGTGACGTAGACCCGGGCCCGGGTCGCCCGCACGGTGGCGAGGGGGGCGGCCTGGGCGCGGCGGCGTTCGGCCGTGCCGTCCGCGATGTCGCCGGTGTGGCAGACCAGGTCGGCCTCCAGCGTGTTCACCGTCTCGCACACCCGCGCCGACCAGCGGGCGCGGTCGAGGGGGCCGTAGTGGGTGTCGGTGATGAGGACGACGCGCAGGCCGTCCAGTCCCGCACCCAGCCGGGGGAGCGGCACGTCGATCCGGCGCACCCGGGGGACGCGGCGGGCCTCGGCGTGACCCCAGGCGAGCAGGACGGCGGTGACGCCGAGGACGGCCCACGTGACGATCCGGGCCCGGTCCTGGCTCCCGCCGACACCGGCCACGGTCAGGGCGAGCCGCAGCAGGACGCCGAGCAGCGCGGACCAGGTGAACAGGATCCAGCTGGTGCCCAGCAGGGTGTCCCCGACGATCGCGGCCCGGTCCTGCTGGCGCCGGCCGTGGCCGCGCACCATCGCGAGCGGCATTCCGACGAGCCCGAGGGCGAACACGGCGGTGCCGGCCGTCGTGACGGGCAGCGGCCAGTGCTGGCCGCCGTACAGGAGCACCCCGCAGGGCACGACCCACAGCAGGACGGGGGCGACGAGGGGGAGGTAGCGGATCAGGCGGTGCAGTCGGCTCCGCCGCGCCGAAGGCGCTTCGCCCTCGGCGGGCCGGGTCTCGCTGGTGTCGGTCACGCTGTACCCCCTGGCCGGGCTGCCGTCCCCCGCACTGTATCCGGTCACTCCTGACCCGCCGACTTTGTCCTGCGTCGGGAAAAAGTAGGACCCTACTGCCGCGTAACTACTTCACAGCCTGGAAAATGGTTGTTACGTTCCTCTCCGACGGTCCGACGGTCCGACGGTCCGACGGTCCGACGGTCCGACGGTCCGGCGGCCGACGGCACAGGTGCCGGAGAGGGGAGGGATCGTGAGACGGATGACCGCTCGACCCGAGAACGCGCATCAGGCACGGCTGCTCCGTCTCCTGCGTGACAACGGGTCCCACTCCCGTGCCCGGATGGGTGATCTGGTCGACCTGTCCCGTTCCAAGCTGGCGGTCGAGGTGGACCGGCTGCTGGAGACGGGGCTGGTGGTCGCGGACGGGCTGGCCCCGTCCCGGGGCGGCCGGCGTTCGCACAACATCCGCCTGGCGCCGACCCTGCGGTTCCTCGGTGTCGACATCGGTGCCACCTCGGTCGATGTCGCCGTGACCAACGCGGAGTTGGAGGTCCTGGGGCATCTGAACCAGCCCATGGACGTCCGTGAGGGTCCGGTGGCGGTCTTCGAGCAAGTGCTGTCGATGGCCGCCAAGCTCAGGGCCTCCGGTCTCGCGGAGGGCTTCGACGGCGCCGGGATCGGCGTCCCGGGGCCGGTCCGCTTCCCCGAGGGCGTACCGGTCGCGCCACCGATCATGCCGGGCTGGGACGGCTTCCCGGTCCGGGAGGCACTCAGCCAGGAACTCGGCTGCCCGGTCATGGTCGACAACGACGTGAACCTGATGGCGATGGGGGAGCAGCACGCGGGCGTCGCGCGCTCCGTGGGCGACTTCCTCTGCGTCAAGATCGGTACCGGCATCGGCTGCGGCATCGTCGTCGGCGGCGAGGTCTACCGTGGCACGACGGGCAGCGCCGGCGACATCGGCCATATCCGGGTGGAGCCGGAAGGCCGCATGTGCGCGTGCGGCAACCGCGGCTGCCTGGAAGCCCACTTCAGCGGCGCCGCGCTGGCCGTCGACGCGGAGCACGCCGCGCGCGAGGGCCGGTCGGCGCAGTTCGCCGCCCGGCTGGAGACGGCCGGGCATCTGACGGCCGAGGACGTGTCGGCCGCGGCGGCGGCGGGGGACCCGGTGGCCCTCGAACTGATCCGGGAGGGCGGGAAGCGCCTGGGACAGGTCATCGCCGGGCTCGTCAGTTTCTTCAACCCGGGGCTGGTGGTGATCGGCGGCGGTGTGACCGGGCTCGGACACACGTTGCTGGCCAGCGTCCGGACCCAGGTGTACCGGCAGTCCCTGCCGCTGGCCACCCGTAATCTGCCGATCGTGCTGGGCGAGTTGGGACCGGCCGCCGGAGTCATCGGCGCGGCCCGGCTCATCAGCGACCACGTCTTCTCACCGGCCTGACCTCTGTCCGCACCCGGGGGCGACGGAACATCCCCGCCCAGCAGCAGCCGCCGTAAGCCGTAAGCCGTAAGCCGCCATCGCCGTGACCGCCGTACGACCCCTCGGCGGCCGGCTCCCACCACCGCGTGCACGGCCGCCGGGCCCGCACGCCCGCCGCCCTGCCCCGCCCGGCTCCCTCCCGACCTCTCCTCACCCGTACGCCCCGGAGCGCCCGCGCCGCCAGGGGCTCTCCGGAGCCGCCCGGCCACCCGAACCGCCGTGCTCGCCCTGACCGCTCACGGCGCTGACCGCTCACGGCGCTGACCGCGCAGAGCCCTGTCCGCTCACAGCCCTGTCCGCTCACGGCCCGCATCCGCCGAGGGGATTCCACATGGCACCACAACCACCCCTGCTCACCATGTCCGGCATCACCAAGTCCTTCCCCGGCGTGCGCGCCCTGGACGGTGTGGACCTCGAGGTCCGGGCCGGCGAAGTCCACTGCCTCCTCGGCCAGAACGGGGCCGGCAAGTCCACCCTGATCAAAGTGCTCGCCGGAGCCCACCAGCCCGACGGCGGGGAGATCACCTGGCAGGGCGCACCCGTGACCCTCGGGTCTCCGAGCGCCGCCATGCGGCTCGGCATCGCCACCATCTACCAGGAACTCGATCTGATCGAGGGGCTGTCCGTCGCGGAGAACGTCTTCCTCGGGCACGAACCCACCTCCGCCGGATTCGTGGTGCGCGGCTCCGCCGCCCGCACGGCGACCGCCGCGCTGCTGCGACGCCTCGGGCACGCGGAGATCGATCCCGCGCGGCTCGTCGGCGAACTGTCCGCGGCGCAGCAGCAGATCGTCTCGATGGCCCGCGCGCTCTCCCACGACGTCCGGCTGATCGTGATGGACGAGCCGTCGGCGGCGCTCGACCCCGAGGAGGTGGACAACCTCTTCAGGATCGTGGGCGATCTGACGGCCGACGGGGTCGCCGTCATCTACATCTCCCACCGTCTGGAGGAGATCCGGCGCATCGGTGAGCGGGTCACGGTCCTCAAGGAGGGCCGGTCGGTCGCGGGCGGACTGCCCGCCGAGTCGACGCCGACCGAGGAGGTCGTGGCGCTCATGACCGGGCGGAAGGTGGAGTACGTCTTCCCCGATCGCCCCGAGGCCGGGTTCGCGGCCGGCAGACAACCGGTGCTGAGGGTCGAAGGGCTCACCCGGCGCGGGGAGTTCGCGCCCCTCGACCTGGAGCTGCGGCCCGGTGAGATCGTCGGACTGGCCGGGCTCGTCGGGTCCGGGCGCAGCGAGATCCTGGAGACGGTCTACGGCGCCCGCAGGCCCGACGGCGGCCGGGTCCTCGTCGACGGCACCCCGCTGCGCCCCGGCAGTGTCCGCGCCGCCGTCCGCGCGGGCATCGGCCTCGCGCCCGAGGAACGCAAGGCGCAGGCGCTCCTGATGCTGGAGTCCGTCAGCAGCAACGTCTCCGTCTCCAGCCTGTCCCGGTTCGCCCGCGCGGGCTGGCTCGACCGGCGCTCCGAGCGGGCCGCGGCACACCGGGCGGTCCGGGAACTGTCCCTGCGGCCCGACGATCCCGATGCCGCGGTCAGGACCCTGTCCGGCGGCAACCAGCAGAAGGCGGTCCTCGCCCGCTGGCTGCTGCGGGGCTGCCGGGTGCTGCTGCTGGACGAGCCGACCAGGGGTGTCGACGTCGGCGCCCGGGCGGAGCTCTACGCGGTGATCCGCCGACTGGCCGACGAGGGCCTGGCCGTACTCCTCGTGTCCAGCGAGGTGCCCGAGGTGCTGGGTCTCGCCGACCGCGTGCTGGTCCTGCGGGAAGGCAGCGTCGTGCACACGGCGGACGCCCGCGAGCTCGACGAGCACCGTGTACTCGATCTTGTGATGGAAGGGAGCCCGACGCCATGACGCAGCCGGCCACCGCGGGGCAGCAGGAAGCGGCCACGTCCGCCGCCAAGTCCACCGGAAACCCAGCGAGTTCGCGTCGCCCCGGACTGCGGTGGGATGTGCGCAGCCTGTCCCTGCTCGGGGTCCTCGCCGTCCTCATCGCGGTCGGCGGGATCACCGCGCCGGACGCGTTCCTGGCGACCAGCAACCTGCAGCTCGTCCTCACCCAGGCGTCGGTGATCGGCGTCGTGACCGTCGGTATGACGTTCGTCATCACGAGCGGCGGCATCGACCTGTCGGTCGGCGCGATCGTGGCGCTCGCCTCCGTGTGGGCGACGACCGTGGCCACCCAGGAGTTCGGCTTCGCGGGCGTCCTCTTCACCGCGGTCGTCGTCGGGGTGGGCTGTGGTCTCGTGAACGGTCTGCTGATCGCCTACGGCAGGATGGTGCCGTTCATCGCGACGCTGGCCATGCTCGCCTCCGCCCGGGGGCTGGCCCTGCAGATCACGGACGGCAGCACCCAGATCGTGACCGTCGCCTCCGTGCTCGATCTCGGGGCCAGGGACTCCTACGTGCTCGGTGTCCCGCCCCTGGTCCTGATCTTCACCGCGGTCACCGTCATCGGCTGGCTGCTGCTCAACCGCACCACCTTCGGGCGGCGCACCGTCGCGGTCGGCGGCAACGCGGAGGCGGCCCGCCTCGCCGGCATCGACGTACGCCGTCAGCGTCTGTACCTGTACCTGCTGTCCGGACTGTGCTGCGGCATCGCCGCGTTCATGCTGATCGTGCTCGCCGGCTCGGGCCAGAACACCAACGGCAACCTCTACGAGCTGGACGCCATCGCCGCGGCCATCATCGGCGGCACCCTGCTCAGCGGCGGACGCGGCACGATCCTCGGCTCCGTCCTCGGTGTCCTGGTCTTCACCACGATCACCAACATCTTCGCCCTGAACAACCTGGAGACCGCTGTCCAGCAGATCGCCAAGGGCGCCATCATCGTCGCCGCCGTCCTGGTCCAGCGCCGCTCCGCGCCCGGCGACGCCTGACGCCGCCCGCCCGGCCCCCGCCCCCAACCCTCACCGCGCACCACCCAGTCGAAGGGTCGATCCGCCATGGCAAGAATCCCCTCCACCAGCCGCAGAGGACTGCTGTTCGGCACCGCGGCGGTGTCCGCCGGTGCGCTGCTGACGGCCTGCACCAGCAATGAGCCCGCCAAGCAGGAACAGGCCGCGGACAACACCCCGGTCGCGGACGACAAGCCCGGCAAGGCCGTCACCATCGGCTTCGCCGGCCCCCAGGCCGACCACGGCTGGCTCAACGCCATCAACGACAACGCCAAGTCCCGTGCCGGGAAGTACTCCGACGTCACGCTGGAGATCACCGAGGGCTCCAACGACATCGCCCAGCAGATCGGACAGATCCAGACCCTGATCAACAAGAAGGTCGACGTCCTGGTGATCCTGCCGGCCGACGGCAAGGCCCTCACCCAGGTGGGCCTCCAGGCGATGAGGGCCGGCATCCCCGTCGTCAACCTGGACCGCGTCTTCGCCTCCCCCCAGGCGTACCGCTGCTGGATCGGCGGCGACAACTACGGCATGGGGCTCAACGCCGGCCACTTCATCGGTGAACGGCTCAAGGACAAGCCGAACGCCAAGGTCGTCGAGCTGGCCGGGCTCGACAACCTCGAACTGACCCAGCAGCGCACCAAGGGCTTCGACGAAGCCCTGAAGAACTACCCCAACATCAAGAAGGTGGCCCGCCAGGCGGCCGACTTCACGGTCGAGTCCGGCCAGGCCAAGATGGCGCAACTGCTCCAGGCCCAGTCGCAGTTCGACGCGCTGTGGAACCACGACGACGACCAGGGCGTGGGCGCGCTGCGCGCCATCGACCAGGCCGGCCGCGACGACTTCCTGATGGTCGGCGGCGCGGGGGCCAAGTCCGCGATGGACGCCATCAAGGCCGACAACGGCGTGCTCAAGGCGACCGTCCTGTACCCGCCGACGATGGCCGCCTCCGCCATCGACCTCGCCCGGGCGCTCGCCCAGGGCAAGGGCGTCGGCGGCCTCGCCGAGTTCGAGATCCCCTCCTCGCTGACGCTCTACTCGGCCGTGGTCACCAAGGACAACGTCGACCAGTACCTGCCGACCGGCTTCATCTGACCGGTCCGGGCCGCGGGCCGCGACCACGAAGACGAGCCACGAGCCACGAGTCACGAGCCACGAGGCACTGACACTCCGACATGGAGGAATCCGTATGGAACACAGGGACGGTCGGACCGCACCGCCGGCACTCGGTGTGGGCATGGTCGGCTACGCGTTCATGGGAGCCGCCCACTCACAGGGCTGGCGCACCGTCGGGCACGTGTTCGACCTGCCGCTGCGGCCGGTCCTGGCCGCGATCGCCGGCCGCGACGCGCACGCGGTGCGGGCGGCGGCCGACAAGCACGGCTGGGCCGCGGCGGAGACCGACTGGCGCGCCCTCGTGGCTCGCGACGACGTGCACCTCGTCGACATCTGCACACCGGGCGACAGCCACGCGGAGATCGCGATCGCGGCGCTGGCGGCGGGCAAGCACGTGCTGTGCGAGAAGCCGCTGGCCAACTCCGTCGCCGAGGCGGAGGCCATGGTCGCCGCCGCCGACGCGGCCCGCGCACGCGGACAGGTGGCCATGGTGGGCTTCAACTACCGGCGGGTTCCCGCCCTCACCTACGCCCACCGGCTCATCGCCGAGGGCAGGCTCGGCGCGGTGCGCCATGTGCGGGTCAGCTACCTCCAGGACTGGCTGGTGGACCCCGACTTCCCGCTGACCTGGCGGCTCCAGCGGGAGCACGCGGGGTCGGGGGCGCTCGGCGACCTCGGCGCGCACATCGTCGACCTCGCGCAGTACCTGACCGGTGAGCTGCTGGTCGGCGTCTCCGCGCAGCTCGAGACCTTCGTCAGGGAACGCCCCCGCCTCGACGGCGCCTCCTCCGCACCGACCGGACTCAACGCTCCCGCCGCTCCCACCACTTCCGGCGACACCCGGCCGGCGCGCGGTCCGGTGACGGTGGACGACGCGGCCGTCTTCACCGGCCGGCTCGCCTCGGGGGCGCTCGCCACGTTCGAGGCGACCCGGATGGCCCCAGGCCGCAAGAACGCCCTCCACCTGGAGGTGAACGGGGAGTTGGGGTCGCTCGCCTTCGACCTGGAGCGGCTCAACGAGCTGTCCTTCCTCGACCACCGGGAGCCGGCCGCCACGGCGGGGTTCCGCAGGATCGTCGTCACCGAGGCGGAGCACCCGTACCTGGAGGGCTGGTGGCCGCCGGGCCACGCGCTCGGCTACGAGCACACCTTCGCCCACCAGGCCCGCGACCTGGTCGAGGCCGTCGCGTCCGGCACCGACCCCGTGCCGACGTTCGCCGACGGACTCCAGGTGCAGCGGGTGCTCGCCGCGGTGGAGGAGAGCGCCCAGAAGAACTCCGTCTACACCCCCGTCCAGGCCGTCGAGGCCGTAGTCCGCTAGCACACCGGCAGGAACCCCGTTGGGAGGCACCATGCCACGCCCGTTCACCCTGTTCACCGGCCAGTGGGCCGATCTGCCCCTGGAGGAGGTCTGCCGACTGGCCGCCGAATTCGGCTACGACGGCCTCGAACTCGCCTGCTGGGGCGACCACTTCGAGGTCGACAAAGCCCTGGCCGATCCCGCCTACCTGGCAGGCCGGCACGCCCTGTTGGACAAGTACGGCCTGCGCTGCTGGGCGATCTCCCACCACCTCGTCGGCCAGGCCGTCTGCGACCACCCCATCGACGAACGGCACCAGGGCATCCTGCCCGCCCGGATCTGGGGGGACGGGGAGCCGGAGGGCGTACGGCGGCGGGCCGCGGCCGAGATCAAGGACACGGTACGGGCCGCGGCCGCCTTCGGCGTCGACACCGTCGTCGGATTCACCGGATCGTCGATCTGGCATCTGGTGGCGATGTTCCCCCCGGTGCCCGAGCGGATGATCGAGCGCGGCTACGAGGACTTCGCGGAGCGCTGGAACCCGATCCTGGACGTGTGCGACGCCGAGGGCGTCCGCTTCGCCCACGAGGTCCACCCGAGCGAGATCGCCTACGACTACTGGACCACCGCACGTGCCTTGGAGGCGGTGGACAACCGGCCCGCCTTCGGGCTCAACTTCGACCCCAGCCACTTCGTCTGGCAGGACCTGGACCCGGTCGGCTTCCTCTACGACTTCCGGGACCGGATCTACCACGTCGACTGCAAGGAGGCCCGCAAGCGCCTGGACGGGCGCAACGGGCGGCTCGGCTCCCATCTGCCCTGGGGCGACCCGCGGCGCGGCTGGGACTTCGTCTCCGCCGGACACGGTGACGTGCCCTGGGAGGACGTGTTCCGGATGCTGCGCTCGATCGGTTACGACGGTCCGGTCTCCGTGGAGTGGGAGGACGCCGGCATGGACCGCCTCGTCGGCGCCCCGCGCGCCCTCGCCCACCTGAAGCGCTTCGACTTCGACCCGCCCGCGGCGTCCTTCGACGCCGCCTTCGGAGGCGGCGGGAACTAGGCCGCGCCGCAGCCGAGTCACCCCGACGCCGCGCGCCGTCGGGGTGGTCCCCACGAACGAGGCTACGGTCCCCCTCGTGCACAGCCGCCACCCCGTTCGAGACCGGCGGCGCATTCCCCCACCGGCGGCCCTCTCGCCGCCCACCCCCACGCGGTGACCGCGCCCACCACGGAACATCCCTCCCGGGCAGCGCCCGAAGCCGCCCTCGTGCCGGCGGCGCGGGAGCTGCCGTGCGCACGCGCCCCCGTCCGCCCCGAGGTCCCTGCTCCTGCGGCTCGCCGGCCTCGTCCGGGGCGGCGGCCGTTCCCCCACCCGCACCACCGTCACGACGAAAGAGAGAACCCCTGTGACCGCTTTCAACGACGAAACCGTCACCGGCGACGCCCTGCGCCGCACGCTCGGCCTGAGCCGCCGCCGTTTCCTCGGCACCTGCACCGCCGCCTCCGCCGCGGCGATCGCCGCCCCGGTCTTCGGCGCCGCGCCCGCGCTGGCGCACGACACGGCCAAGGCCGCCGGCGGTGACCGGGACCGTTCCGCCCTGGTCCCGCCGCACAAGCGCGGCATCATCCTCTACACCGTCCGTGACGCGGTCGGCCGCGACCCGCTCGCCTCCGACCTGCCCTCCGGTTTCCGCGAGGTCTTCCGGCAGCTGTCGCACTTCGGCTACCGCCAGGTGGAGTTCGCGGGCTACGGCCAGCACGCCAACGCACCCGGCGGCGCCGATCTCGGCACCGTCAAGGGCGCGCGGCTGCTGCGCTCCTGGCTCGACGCGTACGGGCTGCGGGCACAGGGCAGCCACGGCTACATCCCGCCGTCCTGGCCGCTGACGCCGACCGACCTGGACACCTTCAAGCGCTGGCTGGAGATCGCCAACATCCTCGGCATGGAGCACATGGGCACCGGCGCCGACCCCACCACCACCCCCTACCGGGCCGACTGGGACGTCGCCGCCGAGAAGTGGAACACCCTGGGCGCCCTCGCCCGCCGCGAGGGCGTCAAGCTCTACACCCACAACCACGACAGCGCCTACGACTTCCTGCTCGACGGCGGCCCGCTCGACGCCCAGGGCCGGCCGACCCGCAGCTCCGGCATCCGGAAGCTGGAGTACTTCCTGACCATGACGGACCGCAGGAACGTCTACCTGGAGCTGGACGTCTTCTGGGCCCACGTGGCCCAGTACAAGTTCCACACGTACACCGCCCACGACGGCTCGGCGCGCGAGCGCGTCTTCGACCCGGCCGCACTCGTGGTCCGCAACACCCACCGCTTCCCGCTCTTCCACGCCAAGGACGGCGTCGTCAACCCCCAGAGCGGGCTCGGCTACGACATGGTGCCGTTCGGCACGGGCGACATCGACTACCGGAGGTTCTTCACCCGGGTGGGCGCGAAGAACCACCACAACCCGATGGTCGAGCAGGACAACGCGCCGAGCACGAGCACACCCGGCCAGTCCCTGGAGTTCGCCCGGGTCGGCTACGACAACCTCGCCGCCCTGCGCGCCCGCCACTGACCGGACGTCACCCGCCTCCGTCACCGCTCCACCCGCAGACCGAAGGAGTTCTGAGTGCGCAACAGACGGATCGCCACCCTCGCGGGAGCGGCTGCGTTGGCCGGAGCCGTCGCGCTCCTGCCGCTCCCCGCAGCGCAGGCCGCCCCACCGGCTCCCGTGCCGCCGGCCGCGTCGGACTTCCAGAAGGTGACCCTCAACGACCGCCCGGGTGAGCCCATGGCCCTCGCCGTCCTGCCCGACCGGCGGGTGCTGCACACGGCGCGCACCGGAGAGGTCCGGATCCACGACCCCCGAAGCGGTGTCAACTTCCTCGCCGCCGACATGAAGAAGAGCCCCGCCGGGCTCTACCAGCACGACGAGGAAGGCGTGCAGGGCATCGCCGTCGACCCCGGCTTCGCCAAGAACCACTGGGTCTACCTCTACTACTCGCCCCGCCTCGACACGCCCGTGGACGACCCGGCCACCGCGGGCGTCAACGAGGGGGACGCGCCGCAGTTCGGCACGGCCGAGGACTTCGCCGCCTACCGGGGGGTCACCCGGCTGTCGCGGTTCAAGCTCGTGGGCAACACGCTCGCCTTCGCCACCGAGCAGAAGATCCTCGACGTACCGGCCGACCGCGGCATCTGCTGCCATGTCGGCGGCAAGATCGACTTCGACGGCAAGGGCAACCTGTTCCTGTCGACCGGTGACGACACCAACCCGTTCGCCTCCGACGGCTACGCCCCGCTCGACGACCGCCCCGGCCGCAACCCGGCCTACGACGCGCGGCGCACCGCGGGCAACACCGCCGACCTGCGCGGCAAGGTCCTGCGCGTCAAGGTCAGGAGCGACGGCGGATACGTCGTCCCGAAGGGCAACCTCTTCGCGCCGGGCACACCCGGCACCCGACCCGAGATCTACGCCATGGGCCTGCGCAACCCGTTCCGCTTCGCCGTGGACGACCGGACCGGCGACCTGTACGTCGGCGACTACTCGCCCGACGCCAACAGCGGCAACCCCGACCGCGGCCCCGCCGGCCAGGGCCGCTGGATGGTCGTCGACCGCCCCGCCAACTACGGCTGGCCGTTCTGCGTGACCCGCGGCCTGCCGTACCAGGACTACGACTTCGCCACCCAGCGGTCGAGCGGCGCGTTCGACTGCGCGAGGCCGGTCAACGACTCGCGCCACAACACGGGCCGCAGCGTGCTGCCCCCGGTCACCGACGCGCAGATCGTCTACGGCTACGGCGCCTCCGACACCTTCCCCGAACTCGGCACGGGCGGCATCGGCCCCATGGGCGGCCCGGCCTACCACTACGACCGGCGCAACACGGCCGAGAACCGCTGGCCCCGGTACTACGACGGCAAGCCGCTCTTCTACGAGTGGACCCGCGACCAGATGAAGGCCGTCACCCTCGGCCGAGGGAACGAGGTGCGCAGGATCGAGGACGCGATTCCCTCGATCAGGACCGACGGCCCGATCGACGCCGAGTTCGGCCCGGACGGCGCGCTGTACGTCCTCGAATACGGCACCGGGTACTTCGCGGAGCTGCCGGAGGCCCAGCTCTCCCGCATCGACTTCACCCGGGGCAACCGCACCCCCGAGCCCCAGGTCGCCGCGGACGTGCTCAACGGCACCGGCCCGCTGACGGTCCGGTTGTCCAGCGCCGGCACGAAGGACGCCGACGGGGACGCCCTCCGCTACGCCTGGGACTTCGACGCCGACGGCACCGTGGACTCCAGGGAGGCGAACCCGACCCACACCTTCACCAGCAACGCCGTCTTCGACTCCACCCTGAAGGTCACCGACAGCACCGGACGCTCGGCTTCCGCGTCCGTTCCGATCGTGGTGGGCAACAAGGCGCCGGTCGTCTCGCTCACCACCGACCCGGCCCCCCACGGCGGCACGCCGTTCCACTGGGGCGACACCGTCACCTGGCAGGTCTACGTCACCGACGACCAGCCGGTGGACTGCGCGAAGGTCACGGTCTCGTTCATCCTCGGCCACGACTCGCACGGCCACCCGCTGTCGACGAGCAACGGCTGCTCCGGATCGTTCCAGACCTTCCTGGACGGCGGGCACTCCGGTGCGGACAACCTGAAGGCGGTCTTCAACGCCGCCTACCAGGACTCGCCCCCGGACGGCCTGCCGTCCCTCTCGGGCAGCGCCGAGGTCGCACTGACCCCGGCGCACTGACGACGACGCCGGTCGATCACCGGCGATAGCGGTCGTACCGAGTTGCCTGGAGCGCGAACACCGCCTCCAGGCAACCGCCTTCAGCCCCGGTGTCGCCCTGCTCGCGACGGTCTCCGTAGCCCTCGTGGTCGTCGCCCGGTTCACCTCCGCCCGTGGCGTTTGCCGAGGTGGCCGAGCGGACACTCGGAGACGCATCGGCGAGGCCGCCCGCATGCTGGGCGACTACGTCGACGAACACCACCTGCGCCTCACCGAGACCGCCTACGCCCTGGTCACCCGCACCATGGCACCGGCTGCCGTCGTCGAGGCCCAGCCGTGGGCCTGAGCGACTACCTCGACGACGGTCTGCCACCGCGGAGCCCGGGGGCGCTCCGCACAGCCGGGCGAGCTGCTGGCGGCGGGCGGCCAGATGGTCATGGTCCTAGCCCTGGCGGTGTCCGGACCGTGACTCCTTCGGGTCGACCCCGGTCTCCGCGTCGGCGTGCTTGGAGCCGCCCGGACGCCCGGAGCGTCCTCGGGCGCCCTGGGACCGGTGGCCCTTCTGGCCCCCCTCGGCGTGTTCCTCGCCGCGGGTGCTGTCGCTCTCCACCGTGTCGCCGGGTACCGGCCGGGTCTCTTCCTCGGACCGCTTCCGGCCCGGTCCCTTGTCGCCGCCGTATTCGGCGGTCCGGAAGGAGCGGTGGGCGCTCGGGTTGTCCTGCTGGTGCGTCTCGTCCACGTCGGAGGCCCAGCCGTGGTCTCCGGTGCCGCGTGGCTTCTTCGTCATGGGTCGACCTGCCTGTTCATCGGGGGAACTTTCCTTCGTACGTCCGTCCGGCGTCACACGATCAGCATCACCACCATGCCGATCAGTCCGACCGCGACCAGCGCCACCACGATCATGATCAGGACGATCGGCATCGGCCCCCAGCCGGTGCGCAGTTCGGGGGGTTCCGGATGGGAGATGCCGAATCTGCCTCCTTCGGCGGGCGGGGTCTCACCCGGTGGCACCCCGCCGCCTGGTTCGAGTCCGGACGTCCGCCCGGGCTCGGGGTCGGGAGTCGTCATGGTGCACGCTCCTTTCTCGCTGCTCCGAGTACCCCCGCTCGGGCGTGCCCCACAAAGGGCGGCCGCACATCGGGGACGGGTCCGGCCCGGCGGAGGTTCCCGCCCGCCCCCGGGGGGAACCCGTGCCGGTGAGCCCCGCCCGCACCGGCCTCCGTACCGGCTCCGACGCGCAGGAGACGAGATGCCCACCCCGCTGCCGGCCCCGTACCGCCAGGTCCGCGATGAGACCGCCCGGCGCGCGGAGGCGCTGTGGGAGGTGGCGTGTGCGCTGCACGAGGACCCCGAGACCGCCTTCGCGGAGCATCGCGCGGCGGCCCTGCTCACCGGCGAGCTGGAACGCGCCGGATTCCGGGTGCGGCGGAACGTGGCGGGCCTGCCGACGGCGTTCACCGCGCGTTCGGGCCAGGGGCCGCCGACCGTTGCCCTGCTGCTGGAGTACGACGCCCTGCCCGGCCTCGGACATGCCTGCGGGCACAACCTGGTCGCCGCCGCCGGGCTCGGGGCCGCGCTGGTCGCGGACGCCGTGCGGGGAGCGGCCGACGGCGGTTGCGTGCTGGCCGTGGGCACCCCGGCCGAGGAGGGCGGGGGCGGCAAGGCGCTGGAGGCGGACGCCGGGGTCTTCGACGAGGTCGACGCCGCGCTGATGTTCCACCCCGGCGTCCACGACTGGGTGCGGGCGCCGCTGACCGCGCAGGAGCAGTACCGGGTCGCCTTCCGGGGCCAAGCCGCCCATCCCACCGGGAACCCGGCCGAGGGCGTCGACGCCCTCGCCGCCCTGATCGAGCTGTTCAACGTCCTGTCCGCGCTCGGCAGGCGGCTGCCGGAGGGTTCCCATGTGCAGGGGATCGTCACGCACGGCGGAACGGCGACCAACATCGTCCCCGACCGTGCCGAGGGCCGCTTCGGCCTGCGGGCGGCGACCACCGCGGCCCTGGACGGCCTCGCGGCCCAGCTCGGCGTCTGCGCGGAGGGGGTCGCCCGGGCGACCGGCACGTCCTTCGAAGTGGAGCGGGCGAGTGTCCGCTACGAGCACTTCCGGGACAACCGCGTGCTCTCCGAGCGCTTCGCCGGTCACCTGAGCGGAGCGGGCATCACGCTCTCCGAGCCGACCCCCGGTGTCCACCTCGGTTCCTCGGACATCGGCAACGTCAGCGGCCGGGTGCCCGCCATCCACCCCTTCGTCGCGATCATGGAAGCCGACGGCAGCGACCACACCCCGCGGTTCGCCACGGCAGCCGCCTCCGAACGGGCCCGGCACGTCCTGTCGGCGGTCGTGGAGGCGCTGGCCTGCACGGCACTCGACGTCCTGCGGGACCCGCACCTGCGGACGCGCGCGGCGGACGAGCACCGGACGGCCGCCGCCGACTGACCGACCGCGCGCCGGACGAGACCGGCAGCCGTGATCCGTGGCGGTCAGCGCGTTCCGGGTACCCGTGCGAGGCCGCCGGCCGCGCGCCCACCACGGCACCTCGGCCCCGGACCCGGCCCCGACTACCTGGGGGGCGACGAGCGCGGCCGCGACCGGGCCGACGGCCCCGGCCGGACGAGGGCCGACAACCTGCACGGCGTCGCCCGGGCGCCGGGTGAACGACCGCCGACGCCACCGTGACCCGAGCGAAGCGCCCCACGGCGCTCGGCTGACGGCGGATGTCCGCCAGGTGGACGGCCGCGGACGTCATTCCCAGCCGGCGGGCCGCCTCCTCGACCAGCTGCGGCAGCTGCTGGGGGGAGGCGGTGTGCGAGCGCTCCAGAAGCAAGCCCAGCGCGGCCCCCAGTTCGTCCGCCATCAGTCACCGGCCCTTTCCCCGACGCGGCCCCTTCTTTCTCCTTTCGAGTCTGGGGCCGTTGCGCCCGGCGCGCTGCCTCGCGGGGACGGTGCGCGACGGGACGGTGGGAGGCAGGGCGGGTCAGAGCACGGCGAGGCGCTCCACCAGCAGGTGCACCCGCTGCTCGGTGAGCTCGGGCGGGAGCCGTCCCGCCCGGGTCAGGGTCGCGATCCCGTGCAGGGACGCCCAGAACACCTCGGTGAACAGCCCCGGGTGGACGCCCTCCCCGGCGACCTCACCGAGGCACTCCAGCAGGGCGGCGAAGGCGTCCTTGAGCGGTTCCGGGGTGTCCTCGCGCGCGTACGCCAGCCCGCCGTCGAGCTGGAACAGGGCGTCGTAGACCGCCGGATTGCGCTCGGCGTAGTCGAGGTAGGCGCGGGCGAGGGCGGCGACCCGCTCGCGCGCACCGTCCGCGGCGGCGGTCGAGGCCCGCAGCGCGACGGCCAGCTCGGCGGCGCCTTCGAGGGCGACGGCGCCGATGATCTCCCGTTTGCCGCGGAAGTGGCTGTAGAGGACGGGCTGGCTGTACTCGATGCGCTCGGCCAGGCGGCGCGTGGTCACCGCGTCCCAGCCCTGCTGCTCGGCGAGTTCGCGGGCCGTCGTCACGATGAGCCGCTCGCGGGTCGCCCGCTCGCGCTCCTTGCGTTCCTTTACCGACATGCTCCGATCCTAGCACCGCTAGACAACTGAGCGGCAGCAGCGCTAGCGTTGCCTCACCGGATAGCGCTGCTAGATTCCTTGCTTGGAGGCCGTCATGCTCAGCGCACTTGAGGTGTTCACCATCGTGGTCGTCGGCGTGATGGTGGGGGTCGAGGTCTGCGTCGCCTTCGTCATGAACCGGATCCTCGACGCACTTCCCGGCGACGCCGGTCAGCTCGGCCACGCCCACGGAGGCCGGATGCTCGGCGCCCTCATGCCGTTCTGGTACATCGGCTCGCTCGTCCTCGTCGCCGTCTGGGCCGTCGCCGGACGGGGCGACGGCGGTACCGGCCCGGTCGTCGCCGCCGCCGCGCTGCTGCTCCTCAGCGTGATCATGTCGATCCTGCTGCTCGTCCCGATCAACAACCGCAACCGGACGTGGACCCCGGAGAACCGGCCCGCGGACTGGAAGGAGCAGCTGAACCGCTGGCAGCGCTGGCACTACGTCCGCGTCGCCGTCATCGTCGGCGCCTTCGCCCTGCTCGCCGCCGCCCTCACCTGACAGGGCGGCGGCTCGCGGCAGACGGGGAGACCGGTGACCTCACCGGTCTCCGCCGGCTCCCCGGGCCTCTCGGCGCGGGTCGGCTTCCGGGGTGCCGAGGCGGCGGTCGTCCTCCTCGTCCCACGCCCGGGTGTCGCGCGGCTCGACGTACGGCTCCTCGTCGGCCGGGTGGCCCCCGGCCACGGCGCGTTGCCGCGCCAGCTCCGCGTCGAACTCCAGGCCCAGCAGGATCGCGAGATTGGTGATCCACAGCCACACCAGGAAGATGACCACGCCCGCGAGAGTGCCGTACGTCTTGTTGTACGAGCCGAAGTTCGCCACGTACAGCGCGAACCCGGCGGACGCGGCCATCCAGATCAGCAGGGCCAGGAAGCTGCCCGGCGTGACCCAGCGGAAACCGCGGACGCGCGCGTTGGGAGTGGCCCAGTACAGGACGGCGATCATCACGGTCACCAGCAGCACCAGCACCGGCCACTTCGCGTACGACCACACGGTCAGCCCCGTGTCACCGACCCCGAGCGCCGTGCCCGCCTGCCGGGCGAGGCTCCCGGTGAACACCACGATCAACGCGCTGATCACCGCCATCACCATCAGGACGACGGTCACGCCGACCCGTACGGGCAGCACCTTCCACACCGGTCGCCCTTCGGGGATGTCGTAGACCGCGTTGGCGCTGCGGATGAACGCGGCGACATAGCCCGACGCCGACCACACCGCGAGCAGCAGACCCACGACGGCCATGAGCGAGCCCAGCCCGCCCCTGCCCTGCATCTGCTGCACCGCGCTCCGCAGGATGTCCTGGGCCGCGCCCGGCGCGAGCTTCTGAATGTTGTCCAGGACCGCCCGGGTGGCGGACTGCCCGACGATCCCCAGCAGCGAGACCAGTGCCAGCAGCGCCGGGAACAGCGCCAGGATCGAGTAGTAGGTCAGCGCCGCGGCCCGGTCGGCCAGCTCGTCCCTCTTGAATTCCTTCAGTGTGCCCCTGAGCACCGCTGTCCAGGAGCGCTTGGGCAGGTCCGTCGGCTTCCCCGGGGCCTGCCGCTCCTCGCGCCCGCCCGTCCTGTCGGCGGCCGGGGCGTGCACGTCGTGGCGTCTGTGAGGCTTCAGCGTTCGTACCATTCCCGACGGGTATCCGGCCCGCCACCAGCTATGCACATATATGCCATATCGGACTTTTAGGGTCGGCGGTCCCCTGCGGCCCCGGCGGTCCCTGCGCCGATCGGGTGCGCTCCTGCCTGCCGCCGGGTGTTTCCCGCCCCCGGGGTGCTCGCCGCGCGCGGCTCGGGCAAGGGATGGGGCCTGACGTGTGTGCCGGAGAGAGGAGTGCCGCCATGGCTGGTGGGCGACGCCGGGGGGAGCGGCTGGCGGACGCGGCGGACGCGCGACTGCCGGTGAACGACGGCGCGGGGCCGCTGCTGCGCAAGGCGTTCCCCGACCACTGGTCGTTCCTGCTGGGCGAACTGGCCCTGTACAGCCTGATCGTGCTGGTGCTGACCGGCGTGTGGCTGACCTTCTTCTTCGAGCCCGGGATGCGGGAGGTGGTGTACACCGGCTCCTACGCGCCGCTGCGCGGGGTACGGATGTCGGAGGCGTTCGCGTCCACGATCGACATCAGCTTCGCCGTGCGGGGCGGGCTGCTGATCCGGCAGCTGCACCACTGGGCCGCGCTGGTGTTCGTCGCCGCGATCGGGGTCCATCTGCTGCGGGTCTTCTTCACCGGCGCCTTCCGCAGGCCGCGCGAGGCGAACTGGCTCATCGGCGTCACGCTCCTCGTGCTCGCCCTGGCCGAGGGCTTCGCCGGCTACTCCCTCCCGGACGACCTGCTCTCCGGCACCGGGCTGCGGATCGCCCAGGGCATCATGCTGTCCCTCCCGGTGGTGGGGACGTACGTCGCGCTGTTCGCGTTCGGCTCGCAGTACCCGGGGCACGACCTCGTCCCACGGCTGTACGGCCTGCACATCCTGCTGTTGCCCGGGGCGCTGCTCGGGCTGGTCACCGTGCATCTGGTCCTCGTCTTCTTCCTCAAGCACACCCAGTGGCGCGCCCCGGGCCGCACGAACGCGAACGCCGTCGGAAACCCGATGTACCCGCAGTTCACGGCATCCTCCGGCGGACTGTCCCTGGCCGTCTTCGGGCTGCTGGCCGCTCTCGCCGGCGTCGCGCAGGTCAATCCGGTGTGGCAGTACGGCCCGTACCGCCCGGACATCGTGTCGACCGGTTCGCAACCGGACTGGTACGTCGGCTTCCTCGAAGGCGCGTTGCGGCTCGTGCCGCCGTGGGAGACGACCGTCGCGGGGCACACCGTCATGTGGAACGTCCTGCTCCCGGCCGTCGTCCTGCCCGGACTGTTCTTCGGCGTGCTCTACGCCTACCCCTTCGTCGAGCAGCGCCTCACCGGGGAGGGCAGCCACGAACAGCACCTGTGCGACCGGCCCCGCGAGCGCCCGGTGCGCACCGGCCTGGGCGTCGCGGGGATCACCTTCTACGGCGTGCTGGTGCTGGCAGGCGGCAACGACGTCGTCGCGGCGACGTTCCGCGTCTCGGTGAACGCCCTCACCTGGATCCTCCGGATCGCCCTGGTCCTGGGCCCCGTCGTCGCGTTCTTCGTCACCCGCGCGCTGTGTCACGCCCTGCTGCGCGCCGAACGGGCACGGCTCGCCGAGGGCGAGGAGACCGGTGAGGTGCGCCAGACCCTGGCGGGAGGCTACGAGGGCGGCCACCGCCCGGTGACCTCCTTCCGGCCGGGCGCACCACGCGTGCCGCTCAGCCCTCCCTCTCGCCCCGGTGGACGTACTGGAACACCATCCCCAGAACGCCGCGCGCCAGAATCCCGAAACCGATGAGGAACAGCCACAGCCCGAAGACCACCCCGGTCGCCGCGAGGGCGAAGCCCAGCGCGGTGACCACGGGCCAGCCGCTGTGCGGCGGGAAGAAGTCCAGCGGCCCCACCCGGTCGGCGACCTCGGCGTCGGTACGGTCCTGGGCGCGGGCGCCGTGCCGGACGTACTGCACGGAGCAGTAGAACGACACGAGGGCGCCCATGCAGAACGCCACCACGAGCGCGGCCGTACCCGCCGGGTCCCAGTGGGACCAGAAACCGTAGAACATCGCGGCGCCGCCGAAGAAGACGGCCACGCCCCCGAACAGCATCGCCTCCGCCTTCACCGGGCGTCCTCCCGCCCCGAGACGCCGGGGTGGCGCAGATCGAACGCCGGTGACTCCGAGCGGATCCTGGGCAGTGCCACGAAGTTGTGCCGGGGCGGCGGGCAGGAGGTCGTCCATTCCAGGGAGCGCCCGTAGCCCCAGGGGTCGTCCTCCGTCACGCGCCGCCCGTGGCGCGCCGTGCGCCAGACGTTGTAGAGGAACGGCAGGGTGGACACGCCGAGCAGGAACGCACCCGCCGTCGACAGGGTGTTGAGCAGGGTGAAGCCGTCGGAGGGCAGGTAGTCGGCGTACCGGCGCGGCATCCCCTCCTCGCCCAGCCAGTGCTGCACGAGGAACGTCAGCTGGAAGCCGGGGAAGAGCAGCCAGAAGTGCAGTGTGCCCAGTCGTTCGTCGAGCATCCTGCCGGTGAACTTGGGCCACCAGAAGTAGAAGCCGGCGAACATCGCGAAGACCACCGTGCCGAACAGGACGTAGTGCAGATGGGCGACGACGAAGTACGAGTCGGTGAGGTGGAAGTCGAGGGGCGGGGACGCGACGAGCACTCCGCTCAGCCCGCCCAGCAGGAACGTCACGAGGAAGCCCGCCGACCACAGCATCGGCGTCTCGAAGGAGAGCGAACCGCGCATCATCGTGCCGGTCCAGGCGAAGAACTTGATGCCCGTCGGCACGGCGATGAGGAACGACATGACCGAGAAGAACGGCAGCAGGACCGCACCCGTCGCGAACATGTGGTGCGCCCACACCACCGCCGACAGCATGGTGATCGTGGTGGTCGCCCCGATCATCGGCAGATAGCCGAACAGGGGCTTGCGGGAGAACACCGGGAGGATCTCGGAGATGATGCCGAAGAACGGCAGGGCGACGATGTAGACCTCCGGGTGCCCGAAGAACCAGAACAGGTGCTGCCACAGGAGGGCGCCGCCGTTGGCGGCGTCGAAGACGTGCGAGCCGAACGTGCGGTCGGACTCCAGGGCCAGCAGCGCGGCGGTCAGCACGGGGAAGGACGGCAGCACCAGGATCGACGTGAACAGCACGTTCCAGGTGAACATCGGCATCCGGAACATCGTCATCGCCGGGGCCCGCAGGCACAGGATGGTGGCGATGAAGTTGACCGCGCCGAGCGTGGTCGACACACCGGTGACCACCAGGCCCATCACCCACAGATCGGCCCCGGCCCCGGGGGAGTGGTACGCGCTGTTGAGCGGGGCGTAGGCGAACCAGCCGAACGCGGCCGCGCCGCCCGGTGTCACGAACCCGGAGACGACCATCAGGCCGCCGAAGAGGTACATCCAGTACGACAGCGCGTTGAGCCGCGGGAACGCCACATCGGGAGCCCCGATCTGCAACGGCATCACGGCGTTCGTGAACCCCGCGAACATCGGCGTCGCGAAGAGCAGCATCATGATCGTGCCGTGGATGGTGACGAACTCGTCGTAGGTCTGCTCGCTCAGGAACTGCAGCCCCGGCCGGGCCAGTTCGGCCCGCATGCCGAGGGCGAGCAGACCGGCGAGGAGGAAGAACGCGAACGCCGTCACCATGTACAGGTTGCCGATCACCTTGTGATCGGTGGTCGAGGTCCAGCGGAGCAGCCGTCGGCCCAGGGGGAGCGTGACGTCGCCGGGCGTGCGGGCCCCGCCTGCGGCGATGCGTGGGGGTGACACCTCGGTCATGGTCCGACGCTACCGGTGACCTCCGTATATGCCGGGATCGCCACGCCTTGCGGGTATGCACTCCTCGGGGGTGGGTACTCGGCGCCGATGAACACGACACACGGACCGGCTACGGCGTTCGAGGCGGCCGAGCGGACGGCCGCGGCCGGATCGGCGGCGGGGATCCTCCTGATCGTCGTCTGCGGCGTACTCGTCACGGCCGCCCTGGTGTGGGCGGTCCGCTTCGGCACCAGGGTGCGGGCCCGGGAGCAGTCTCCGGGGCGCGCGGCGACGCGTCCCGGGCCGCGGCGGCCCACTCGGCAGCCGGTGGACCAGGAACGGCTGCAGCGGCGCGAGCCCGGCGAGGTGCCCCGGGCCGGCCCCGGCGACCGCCCCCTCACACCGCACGAACTCGGCAACGCGCCCGACCGGCCGAGCGAGAGCCAGGAACGCCCTCGCTGGCGCCCCGGCTCGGGCGGCTCATTCGGCAGCGGCGGCCACTGACCGCCTACTTGACGTCGATGAAGTCGCTGGACGCCGTCGAGGCGGCGGTCGTGGCGGTGCCGGCGAAGGTGTAGCGGTAGTAACCGTCGACGGTGGCCTTGGTCGTGGTCCTCAGGGTGCCGGTGCTGCTCGTCCTGACCGTCTTCAGGGTGGTGTAGGTGCTGCTGCCCTTCTTGCGGAACTGCAGCTTCACGGGCTGGGACGCGTAACCCGCGTACTTCCCCGTCGACCAGTTCGCGCGGGCGAGCTTGCCCGTGATCGTGATGGTCCTGCCCTTCCTGACCGGCTCGGGCGTGGCGTCGGCGGTCAGGGTGGCGGACTTCTTGATCGCGGCGGTGGCGACGTCGTCGTCGTAACTGGCGTTCGCGTACAGGTCCCAGGCGCCCAGGAACAGCTTCCAGGTCCCCGCGACGCCGTTGTTCTTCATGTCGGTGGCGGGGCGGATGGGGAAAACGGCCTTGCACGTGTAGACGCCCTGGGTTGCCGACTCCGTGCACCTGGGGTCGTCGTCCGTCCCCAGGCCACCGGTGATGCCGTCCGTGGTCGAGCTGTCGGTGCCCTGCCACAGGAAGGCCTCGGTGAGGGCGACGCCGCTCTGGTCGGTGGCGGTGTAGGTGACGACGACGGTCTTCGTGCCGGTGGTGCCGAGCACGATGTCCTTGCCGCCGTTGACGACCGCGTGGGAGAACTTGGTGTTGCCCAACGCGTCGTACGGCCGAACGGTCCCGGAGGCGCCGGAGGCGAAGGAGCTGAACTTCGTCGACGCGCCCGTGCGCTCCGAGGCCTGAGCGGCCACCGGAAGAGCGAGCGCGGACAGGACGACGGCACCGGAGACGACGGCGGCGGCCGTGACGCGTATACGCATGATCCCCCCACAAGAACCTGAGAGGCCCGCCGAAGTCGTCCTCCGGTCGGGCCTGTTGATCTCCGCATCATAGGAACCGGGTGCGTAAAGAGTGGAGATCGTTGGGGCAATGGGTGGGCAAGGCCCTTTGGCTCCGGCAGCCGGGACAGCTGCGCGCCGGGCGCCCGGCGCCGGGTCGAGGGCGGGCGACGGAACGGGTCAGCATGGCACCAGCCAGCACCTTGCCGCCAGGGGCGCGGCCGCGGTGATGCGGGCGCGCCCCTGACAGCCGCACGCGTCAGGGTGCGGTGGCGTTGCCCGCGACCTCCGTCACGAGCGGCGCGCCCGGCGGGCCGTGAACAGCGCCGCGCCGCCGAGGGCGATCACCGCGGCGGCGGTGCCGGCGATGAGGCCGACCGGCGCGCTGGAGCCGGTCTCGGCCAGGGGCGGGGTGCTGTGGCTGGGAGAGGGCTTCGGGCCGGGGGGCGGCGGGGACTGCATCGGCGGGACGTCCGGCGTGGTCGGCGGGGTGCTGGAGGAGACGGGGGTGGTGGGCGTGGCGGGCGGCGTCGTCTCCTCGGCGGGCGGCTGGCTCGCCGGGGGTGAGCTCGGGGTGGTGGGCGTCGGCTCGACGGGCGTCGGAGGCGGCGAGGTGGGCTTGTCGGTGCAGGGCTTGTCGCCCCCGTTCCACGCGGCGATGAGGTGGTACGGGGTGACGATGTTGCCGGGCTGGTACGGGGCGGGACCGTGACCGTCGCCCGTCTTGCCGTCGTACAGGACGTCGTCGCCGTAGAGGTCGATCTGCCCGTAGCAGTCGGGGGTCTCGACCGAGAGCTTCTGCCAGGTCCGCTTGGTGTCGTCGGTGCCGCCGATGTCGGCCGAGGTGAGGTACACCGTGGCGTGGTCGACGAGGGTCTGGTGGCCGGAGGTGTACCAGTTGGATCCCTCGGTGGTGTACTCGGCCAGCGAGACCGGGTACGTGCAGCCGTCGCCGACGTTCTGCCCGGGGGCGAGGCGCACCTCGACGGTGCCCGGGACGGAGGTCCACTGGTGGAAGCCGCCCTGGGAGGTCCAGTCGGCGTCGACCGGCTTTCCGTCGCCGTCGACGAGGCGGTACTGCACGGTGGCCGACTGGCAGCTGCCTCCGGGCGTGGCGCTCGCCGAGGTCGCTCCGAGCACCGGCGCGGCGGCGAGGAGGGCGGTCGTGGCGAGCGCGGCCGCGGTTCTGGAACGTGAGGAGTGCGTCAAGATCTGCCTCTGGGGGATGAGGATGGGGGAGGTCGGTGCGCGCGAGTCGTCGAGACGCACGGAGACCGGGAGTCAGCGGCGGAGACACTCGCGTCACAGGGCTCACTCAGGACGCAGTGAGTGATCGAGATTGTCGCCAGTTCACATAACTTCCGTCAAACTTTCGGGAGTTCCCTACAAAGTGTAGGAAATACGGGTGATCCGGTCCCGACCGTTCCGAGACCCATGTTCTCGTGGGCGCGGGGTTCCGGTGGACGCCGACCCCCTCTGTCTACGCGGCAGCGACGAACTCACCTGACACCCAATGGTGTTGAGGAACGTGAGCAGCCCGCCCTGGACCACATCGCCTTCCCGTCCGCACCTTTGAAGACGTCGACCAGGCGGAGCGGTTCTTCACGGAACTCGTCCGCCGCCGCCCTCGCGCGGTCCCCGGTCGGCCCGCTCGGCCACGAGTGCGTGGGCGCGGTCGTGGAGGTCGGCCCCGACCGCACGGGGATGAAGGCGAGCGCCGGGGCGACCACTCGGTCGCCCTGCTTGTCCGGTGCCCGTGCGGCCCGCCTCGCTGCCGCACCGGCCTCCTCGGCGGACCGCCAGCCGTATTGAAGAAAGCCGACGGGTGCCGCGCTTCCCCCGATATTCGCGCGGGTTATCCCGGCTGTGAGGTTTTCCGCCGCCCCGCAGTCGGAACGAAATGGGAGGCATCCCCGGGGCGGTACTTCTTCGCTTCCCGGAATGGCCGTGGGGCGGAGCCGAGGCCGCGTCCGCCGTCCCCTCGGGCGCACGCGGGTTCCCTCGTCTCACCGTGGTCAAACCATGACCGCCATGTCGTTATCGGAACGTGACATAGAGGGGTCGGCGGGCGGCGAGGGGGCCGTTGCCGCATGTGGGTGCTCGCGTTACGGTTGTCCGATCTTCGGGTGAAAGCGCAGACGGGAGAGTTGCGCCTGTCGCTCCCGGCCCCCTCCCGGACACATCCCAGCCACGCCGGCGAAACACTGGCTCCGCATGTGTGTACCGCGCCGCGCTGTGCATGTGTGACCGTACCGAACCAGCCCACCGAACAAAGCTACGCGCGATGACCGAACCCGCCGTACGGGGGCACCGCAGTATTTCCCCGCCGGCCCCGACCGTCGTTGACTCCCCGCACACGGCCCACCTACTGTCGCCGACAGCGGTGCAGAAAAAGAATGGGAATATTCGTCGCAGCGGCTTTCTTCTCTGCCTTCCGCTGACGAAGCAATAGTTCCGCGTTGACGTTCAGGAGAGGAATTTCATGCTCCCCTACGCCGACAGGTCGGCAATGGTCAGTGGCCTTCCCGAAGCATCGCGCCATGCTCGCCGTGGAGACCGGCGGCCAAGCGCCCCGCCGCACGTCACCTGCATGGCCAGTCTGGACGCCGGCCTCAAGATAGAAGCGGCCAACGCCGACTTCTTCCGTCATGTGGCCCGGCCGTCCACGGAGATCTGTGGACGCAGCATCTACGATGTCCTGCATCCGAGCGCCCGAAACATCCTGCCCAAGCACTTCACCCACCTCTCGAACGGCCACGGCAGCCGATTCGTCGAGCGAGTGGTCGCCATGCGAGGGCACGACCGCGTCTTCTCCGCGGAGATCACCGGTATAGCCGTCAAGGGGGAGGGCGACGACCTGTCAGGTGTCGTCGTCCTGATGAGCCCCGAGGACGAGCCGGCCGAGGCGGCGGAGCGCCCCGCCAAGCCGACACCGGTGCTCACCGCCCTGGACGCCCGCATCCTGGAGGGCGTGGCCACCGGCGCCTCGACCATCCAACTGGCCTCGCGCCTCTACCTCAGCCGACAGGGGGTGGAGTACCACGTCGGCCTGATGCTGCGCCGGTTCAAGGCCCCCAACCGTGCCGCGCTCGTCTCCCGCGCCTACTCGATGGGTGTCCTCACGGTCGGCAGTTGGCCGCCCCGTGCCGTGGCCGAATACGTGAAGTGACCCCTCGGCACCCTGTGCCGCCACCGGACTCCCCAGGCCCACCGGGGAGTCCGGCCCTTTTCACGGCGGGCCCGCGCGGTCAGCGACGGTGACCGCCGATCCCCTCGTCGTCGGCGTCCTGCCACGGCACATGGTGGTACGGGCCGTCGCTGATCCGTACGACCTCCCGGCCACGCCTGCTCCCGCACAGCGCCGACGTGCGGACACCGGCACCCGAGACGTCCTCCATGTCCAGCTGGAAGCGGTCGAGATCGTTCATCAGCCTCCGGACGTACGGCGAGTCACCGTCGGCCAGCCGCAGCGACTCCAGGCTGCAACGCAGCTCCACCAGGGCACCGCGCAGATGGGCGAGTTCCACGTTCGTCATGGCTCTTCCTCCGTCTCTTCCGGACCGGCAAAAACGCCGTCACGCGCACCGACCCGAGACCCGGACACATCACCGCCGCACCCCCGGGGCGGTGTCGCCTCATTCAGAGGGGAGAACCCCGACGAGCGCAACACCTCGCACAGTGCCCCGGGCCATGTCTGGGCGTTTCCCGAAACACACCGCCCCCGGAGCAGCCTCCGCACCCGCTGAACCGGCACGAATCTAGGGGCCGCCCTAGTCCATGCGCCCCTAGCGTGAGTAGCCCGGCGGTCCGCGATCCGCTGCCCGACCCCTGGAGGGCCGGTGCGGGCCGCCGACTACGCCGTGCGCCGTATGCATGCCGTACCCGACGTCTGCGGTCCACACGAGCTGGGCCAACAAGCTGGTGGAGTGGAATGAGCGAGTCAGAACGCACACGGTACGGGCTCAACGCCGCCCCCCAGCGGGCCATCGCCGTCGTCGGCCTGGCCTGCCGCCTGCCCGGTGCGCCCGACCCCGACGGCTTGTGGCGCCTGCTGCGCGACGGTGACAGCGCCGTACGCCCGGCACCCACCGATCGCCCGCGGCTCGCCGCCGCCTCCACCCGGGGCGGGTCCGAGGACGGTGTACCCCGCTGGGGCGGATTCCTCGACGAGGTCGACCGCTTCGACGCCGGCTTCTTCGGTGTCTCGCCACGCGAGGCGGACGCCATGGACCCCCAGCAGCGCCTTGTGCTCGAACTCGCCTGGGAAGCCCTGGAGGACGCCCGCATCCTGCCCGAACGCCTCCGCTCCACCAGCGCGGGCGTGTTCATCGGGGCCGCCCACGACGACTACGCCACCCTGCTCCACGCGCTCGGACCGGAAGCGGTCACCCACCAGTCCTTCACCGGCACGCACCGTGCCCTCGTGGCCAACAGGCTCTCCTACCTGCTCGGCCTGCGCGGCCCCAGCCTCACCCTCGACTCGGCGCAGTCGTCCTCGCTCGTAGCCGTCCACCTCGCCTGCGAAAGCCTGCGCAGCGGCGACAGCGACATCGCCCTCGTGGGTGGCGTGAACCTGCACCTCGCCCCCGAGAGCGACCTCTACCCGCACCGCTTCGGCGCCCTCTCGCCCGACGGCCGCTGCTACACCTTCGACGCCCGCGCCAACGGGTTCGTGCGCGGCGAGGGCGGCGCCCTCGTCGTCCTGAAGCCGCTCGACCGGGCCCTCGCCGACGGCGACCCCGTCCGCGCCGTCATCCGTGGCAGCGCCGTCAACAACGACGGCGGTGGTGACACGCTCACCGCTCCCGACCCGCGCGCCCAGGAAGACGTGATCCGCCGAGCCCTGCACAACGCCGGGACGGCCCCGTACGACATCCAGTACGTCGAGCTCCACGGAACCGGGACACCGGTCGGCGACCCGGTCGAGGCCGCCGCCCTCGGCGCGGCCCTGGGCGAGGGGAGGCCCTCCGACGAGCCCCTGCGCGTGGGCTCCGTCAAGACCAACGTGGGCCACCTCGAAGGCGCGGCCGGCATCGCCGGCCTCCTCAAGACGGTCCTGGCGCTCCAGCACCGCGAACTCCCGCCCAGCCTCAACTACCGGACCCCCAACCCCGACATCCCTCTCGACGCCTTCCGGCTCCGCGTTCAGGACACCAAGTCCCCCTGGCCGCGCCCCGAAGCGCCCCTGATCGCCGGGGTGAGCGCCTTCGGCATGGGCGGGACGAATGCGCATGTGGTGTTGGAGGAGGCTCCGGTTGTGCCGGAGGCCGGGTCCGGCCGTGCGGGTGCGGGTACGTCACCGGTGTTGGTGGCTGGTGGTGTGGTGCCGTGGGTGGTGTCGGGCC
>NZ_KQ949032.1 GCF_001514285.1 Streptomyces sp. DSM 15324 | reverse complement strand
TTTTCTCGGTGCTTTCAAGGTTCCCGCTTTTGTTTCGCGGTTTCCTTTCCGGCGGTTCCGACTCTATCAGATCCTTTCGGCGTCTGATTCCCAGTCAGAGGGGCTTGTCCTCCCGGCCCTTCGGCCGTTCCGACGTCTCAAACCTTAGCGGATCCGCTCGGCAGTTCCTAATCGAGCTGCCGACCCCAATCGAATTGAATTCGGACGCGCCGAATTCGACCCCGTTGGGAGATCGTGCTGATGATGTGAGGTGCCGCTGCTGCGGCGGGAGTGTCGTCGAAGAACCGTTCCGGCTCCCCGACAACCCGAAGAACTCTACGCGCCCCACCAAGGCGCGTCAAGTACCCCATGTCAAGATCTTTTCTGACCCGGTCAGTCCAGGTCGCTGAGCCGCCCGCCCGCGTCCGGCTGGGCGTGCTCCACCCGGCGCAGCAGCCTGGTGAGGACGTCGCCGAGGGTCGTGCGTTCCTCGGCCGAGAGGTCCTGGAGGAGGTCCTCCTCGAAGACGGTGGCCAGGCGCATCGCCTCCAGCCACTTCTCCCTCCCCTCCGGCGTCAGCTCCACGATGACGCGCACGCGGTTGGACTCGTCGCGTTCCCGGGTCACCAGCCCTTCGGTGACCATGCGGTCGATCCGGTGGGTCATCGCGGCCGGCGTCAGACCGAGGCGCTTGGCCAGGTCGCTGGGGCCGAGGCGATAGGGGACGCCGGAGAGGACGAGGGCCTTGAGGACCTCCCACTCGGCGCTGCTGATGCCCAGCTCGGCGGTCTGGCGTCCGTAGGCGACGTTCATCCGGCGGTTGAGCCGGGAGAGGGCCGAGACGATCTTCTCCACCTGGGGGTCGAGGCCCCGGAACTCGCGCTGGTAAGCGGCGATCTGCTCTTCGAGCGTCGGCTCTGTGACGCCGGGGGTCTCGGCCATGTGCGCAGTATCGCATGCACATCCTTTGCGTTGAAGTCCTTCGATCTATACTCTTTAGCTTCGAACTTTAGCTTTGAAGTCTTCACTCCTAACTAGTGAGAGAGGTGAACGTGACCAGGGGCAAGGGCGCAGCGATGCGCCGGATCCACGTGGGCAACGCACTCAGCGCTTTCGGACTCGGTTTCACGGTCCCCTACCTGTACGTCTACGTGGCGCAGGTGCGGGGCCTGGGGGCCATGACGGCGGGGCTCGTCCTCGCGGTGTTCGCCGTGGCCGCGCTGATCGTGCTGCCGTTGGCCGGACGGGCGATCGTGCGGCGCGGTCCACTGCCGGTCCTGCTGGCCGCCCTGGTCACCGCTGCCGTCGGCGCCCTGGGTCTGGGGCTGGCCGGTACCGCCACCGCCGTCCTGACGGCGTCCGCGGCGCTCGGGGCCGGACAGGCCGTGATGCAGCCGGCGCTGGCGACGATGATCGTGGACTGCTCGACGACCGAGACGCGTTCGCGGGCGTTCGCCATGCAGTTCTTCCTGCAGAACCTCGGGCTGGGTATTGGCGGGCTCATCGGCGGGCACCTCGTCGACACCACGCGCGTGTCGTCGTTCACGCTGCTGTTCTCGATCGAGGCGGCGATGTTCCTGCTGCTGGTCGCGGTGATGGCCACCGTGCGGGTGCCGTCCGCGCCGCGGGTCGGGGAGGCGCCCCGGCAGTCGGCCCGAGGCGGCTGGCGGCAGTTGCTCGGCAACCGGGCCATGGTGCAGCTGTCGGTCCTGGGCTTCGTGCTGTTCTTCGCCTGTTACGGGCAGTTCGAGTCGGGGCTGAGCGCCTACGGGGTCGAGGCCGTCGGGATCTCGACGTCGGCGCTCGGTACGGCGCTGGCCGCCAATACGGCCATGATCGTCGTGGCCCAGTTCGCCGTGCTGCGGTTCGTCGAGCGGCAGAAGCGGTCACGGATGATCGCTGTCGTCGGGCTGATCTGGGCCGTGGCGTGGGTCGTGGCCGGGTATGCCGGGCTGGGGCACGGGAGCCAGGAGATGGCGACGGCCGCGTTCGTGTCGACGTACGCCCTGTTCGGCCTGGGTGAGGCGATGCTGTCGCCGACGGTGGCGCCGCTGGTGGCCGATCTCGCGCCGAGGGGGATGGCGGGGCAGTACAACTCCGCGTTCGCCCTGGTGAAGCAGCTGGCGCTGGCCGTGGGGCCGGCGGTGGGCGGGCCGATGGGGGCCTCGCTGCACGCGCCGTACATCGTGACGTTCCTGCTGTTCTCGCTCGGGATCACCTGGCTGGCGCTGCGGCTCGGGCGGGAGCTGACCGCCGTACAGGATCAGCCGTTGCTGGCGCGGAACCGCGTGGTGGCCAAGGGTGGGGCCGCTGTGGGGCCCGTGACCGCCGAGGCGCAGGCCTGAGGCGCAAGGACCGGTGAGGGTGGCCGTCGTTCCGGGAGGGACGGGCGGCCGCCCTCTTCTGCGTGTTCTCTGCGTGTTCTCTGCGTGTTCTCTGCGGGTCGGCTCTGGTGCGGTCAGCGGATCGCGGTCACCAGGGTGGCGCTGAAGGGGAAGGTCGTCGTGTCGGTGGGCAGGTGGGCGCGGACCGTGTCGGCTGCCCGGGTGAGGGCTTCTTCTCCTGCGGCCTCGATGAGTTCCTGGCCCCAGGGGATCGCCGCCAGGTGGCCCGGGACGTAGTCCTCCAGCGGGGGCAGGTTGATCGCGAAGGTCAGTTCGCGCAGGTTCAGGTCGTGGAAGCCGGCGCCGGTCAGGGCCGTGGCCAGGCGGTCGGCGGCGGCGAAGGCCGACCTGAAGCCGGCCGCGTTCTCGGGGGTGCCGTGCTGCTCGACGGCGCGCAGCTGGGCGACGAAGTAGGGGGATGCGTCGAGGTGGGACCAGACGGTGGCGACGAAACGGCCGCCGGGCCGGGTGACCCGGGCCGTCTCGCGCAGGGCCGCGTCGAGGTCCGGGAAGAACTGGGCGCCCTCCTGGCACAGGACGGCGTCGAAGGTCGCGTCGGGGTAGGGGAGGTCGTCGGCGGGGGCGGCGGTGAAGGCGATGTCCGGGTAGAGGCGGGGATGGCACGCTACGGCGACCTCGAGCATGCCCTGGTTGATGTCCGCGCCGGCGACGCGGCCGGTGGGGCCTGCCTGGGCGGCCGCGGCACGGGCCGCGAAGCCGGTGCCGCAGGCGAGGTCGAGGACGGTGGCGCCGGGAAAGAGGTCCGCGGCGTCCACGAGTGCGGTGACGAAGGGCGCCATGAGGGGCGCGACGTAGTGTTCGTAGCGCTCGGGGGCGCTTCCCTTGAGGTGAAAGCCCGTTGCGTCTGCCATTGGGAAGCAATTAGCACCGGGGAGTGGATTCGCCTAGGTCGTCGGCAGGACGAACTCGCACCACACCGCCTTTCCGCCGCCCGGGGTGCGTCTGCTGCCCCAGTGGGAGGCGATGGTGGCGACGATCGCGATGCCCCGGCCGGACTCGTCGCCCGGTTCGGCGCGACGGCGGCGCGGGAGGTGGTCGTCGCCGTCGGTCACCTCGATGATCAGCCGGCGGTCGGTGCGGCGCAGGCGCAGCCGCATGGGCGGGGTGCCGTGCTGGAGGGAGTTGGCGACGAGTTCGCTGGTCGCGAGGACGCCGGCGTCATGGAGGTCGCGGGGGAAGCGCCAGCTGGTGAGAACACCGGAGGCGAAGGCACGCGCGCGTGGTGCGGCTTCGACGCCGCCGAGGAGTTCGAGGGCGGCGTTGCGGAAGAGTTCGCTGTCGGCGCCGGTGCGGGCGGGGTGCTGGAGGACCAGGACCGCCACGTCGTCGTCGTGGTCGGCGGTGACGCCGGCCGAGCGGACCAGGCGGTCGCAGACGACCTGGGGGGTGCCGGTGGCGCCGGCGAGGGCGCGCTCCAGGGCGGCGATGCCTTCGTCGAGGTCCTGGTCGCGGCGTTCGACGAGTCCGTCGGTGTAGAGGACGGCGGTGGAGCCGGGGCCGAGGGGGATGGAGCCGGAGGCGTGCATCCAGCCGCCCGTGCCGAGGGGCGGGCCGGTGGGTTCGTCGGCGCGCTGGACGTGTCCGGTGTCGTCGCGGACCAGGATGGGGAGGTGGCCGGCCGAGGCGTAGACCAGGCGGCCCTCGTTGGGGTCGTGGACGGCGTACACACAGGTGGCGATCTGGTTGGCGTCGATCTCGGTGGCGAGGCCGTCGAGCAGGTTGAGGACCTCGTGCGGGGGGAGGTCGAGGCGGGCGTAGGCGCGGACGGCGGTGCGCAGCTGGCCCATGACGGCCGCCGCGCGGACGCCCCGTCCCATGACGTCGCCGATGACGAGGGCGGTGCGGCCGCCGCCGAGGGTGATGACGTCGTACCAGTCGCCGCCCACGGCGGCTTCGGTGCCGCCGGGCTGGTAGGTGGCGGCGATCCTCAGGTCGTCCGGTTGTTCGAGTTCCTGGGGGAGGAGGGAGCGCTGGAGGGTGACGGCGGTCTCGCGCTGGCGGCGCTCGCTGGTGCGCAGGCGTTCGGCGGCCTCGGCGTGGTCGGTGACGTCGGTGGCGAAGACGAGAACGGCGCTGCGCGTGCCGTCGGCGTCGTCCTCGGCCACGGGGGTGCAGGTGAAGGTGTAGTGGCGGCCGTCGGGGGCCTTGCGGGACTTCAGGGTGCGGGGCTTGCCGCTGCGCAGGGCCTGGTCGAGGAGCGGCATGAGACCGAGGTCGCGCAGTTCGGGCAGGGCCTCGGCGGCCGGTTCGCCGCAGGGGCGGGCGCCGAAGGCGGCGGTGTAGGCGTCGTTGACGTAGGCGAGGCGGTGGTCGGGGCCGTGGACGAGGGCGACGAGGGCCGGGACACGGTCGAGGACCTCACGGACCGGGAGTTCGTCGACGGCGGGGACGGACGGCGGCTCGTCGGTCGGTTGTTCGCCGCGGGCCGCGGGTACGGAGCCCTCGCTTCGCCGGTCCGTGGTGGTGACCGTGTGCTCGGCCCGCGCGGCGGCGCGGCGCTGAGTTCCGGGGAGCCGGGAGCTCCAGCGCGTGAAGTTCACGAATCCTTGCCTCGTGTAGTCGTCGTCGGCCGGCTCCGGGCCCGGCCTGGGCTCGGGGGGCCGCGCGGCGGTGGCCGCACATTGTTGCAGCACCCGGGGGGTGGAGCACTGGGGGACAGCCTCGTGAGTGGGGGCTTTGAGCAGGGAGCAGTCTGGCAGGGTGGCCGCGGTCCGGGCCGGCATTCGTCAGACGTGGGGGCGGCCGGGGGAGTTCCTGTATCGGGTCAGGACAACCCCTTCGGGTCGTCGGAGGACTCGTCAGAAGGCTTTCCCCCGGCAGCGAGTTCGAACTCGGCGCGCGGATGTTCGAGGGATCCGAGGGAGACGATCTCGCGTTTGAAGAGCCCGGCGAGGATCCATTCGGCGAGCACGCGCGCCTTGCGGTTGAAGGTGGGCACGCGGCTGAGGTGGTAGGCGCGGTGCATGAACCAGGCGGGGTAGCCCTTGAGCTTGCGGCCGTAGACGTGGGCGACGCCCTGGTGCAGGCCGAGCGAGGCGACCGAGCCGACGTAGGCGTGGGCGTACGTCTGGAGGGGTTCGCCGCGCAGGGAGCGCGCGATGTTGTCGCCGAGGACCTTGGCCTGGCGGAGCGCGTGCTGGGCGTTGGGGGCGGTCTCCGTGCCGGGTTCGGCGGCGGTGACGTCGGGGACGGCGGCCGCGTCTCCGGCCGCCCACGCGTGCGTGACGCCTTCGACGGTCAGCTCGGGGGTGCATTTCAGCCGACCTCGTTCGGTGCGGGGGAGGTCGGTGGCGGCGAGCACGGGGTGGGGTTTGACGCCGGCGGTCCACACGACCGTACGGGTCGGGAAGCGGGCGCCGTCGCTGAGGACGGCGACGCGGTCGACGCAGGACTCCAGGCGGGTGTCGAGACGGACGTCGATGTTGCGGCGGCGCAGTTCACTGACGGTGTAGCGGCCCATCTCCTCGCCGACCTCGGGCAGGATCCGGTCGGAGGCCTCGACGAGGATCCACTTCATGTCCTCGGGCTTGACGTTGTGGTAGTAGCGCGTGGTGTAGCGGGCCATGTCCTCCAGTTCGCCGAGCGCCTCCACGCCGGCGAAGCCGCCGCCGACGAAGACGAAGGTGAGGGCGGCGTCCCGGATCGCGGGGTCGCGCGTGGAGGAGGCGATGTCCATCTGTTCGATGACGTGGTTGCGCAGGCCGATGGCCTCCTCGACGGTCTTGAAGCCGATGGCGTGGTCGGCGAGTCCCGGGATGGGGAGCGTGCGGGCGACGGAGCCGGGCGCGAGGACGAGTTCGTCGTACGTCAGCTGCTGGGCGCCGGTGCCCTCCTCCTCGGTGGCGAGGGTGGTGAGGGTGGCGGTGCGTTGGGCGTGGTCGACGGCGGTGATCTCGCCGACGACGACCCGGCAGTGCCGCAGGACGCGGCGCAGCGGGACGACGACGTGCCGGGGGGAGACCGCGCCTGCCGCGGCCTCGGGGAGGAACGGCTGATAGGTCATGTACGGCTCGGGGGTGACCACGGTGATCTCCGCTTCGCCCCGGGCGAGTTCCTGTCTCAGATTCCGCTGGAGCCGCAGGGCCGTGTACATCCCGACGTAGCCACCGCCGACAACGAGAATGCGCGCACGTTCCTTCACCATCCCATGACGCACCCGGCGCCGGAGTTTGTCCACAGGCCCGACCATTTGTGTGACCGCCGATCGTGTGCGCGCGGGGTTGGCCGAAACACCGGCGTGCGGGGCAGGTACGCAGGTCAGAGGGTGTGCGCCGGGGTACGGCAGGGGGTGCAATCGGGACGTAAACGACCCGTACTCCGATCGGGGGGCGCTCCGTGCGGAACCTGCCCCTTCTGAATTGACTGCCTCTCAACTATGTTCGTGTCGACGGGGTGTCAGGGGGAAGCGCGCTCCACGGGTCCGCGACGGATGGGTCCGGGAAGCGGTCCCCTGTTCCACGCATCCCGGAATTTGATGGCGGGGAGAGTCTCCGGGGGGAGACGTCATTACCGGGGGATCATTCATGCATATTCAGGACACGCATTGGTCGTCCGCCGGCGCGCTCGCGCATGGCGGCGTGAGCGCGGCGGTGGGCAACGGACGCGGGGACGGCCCGCGGACCACGCCGCTGCGCGTGGACGCACAGCGCAATCTCGAGCACGTCCTGCGGGCGGCGCGCGAGGTGTTCGGCGAGCTGGGTTACGGCGCGCCGATGGAGGATGTGGCACGACGCGCGCGGGTGGGCGTGGGGACGGTGTACCGGCGCTTCCCGAGCAAGGACGTCCTGGTGCGGCGGATAGCCGAGGAGGAGACGTCCCGGCTGACCGGCCAGGCGCGGGCGGCGCTGGGCCAGGAGGACGAGCCGTGGTCGGCGCTGTCGCGCTTCCTGCGGACCTCGGTGGCCTCGGGTGCCGGGCGGCTGCTGCCGCCTCAGGTGCTGCGGGTCGGCGCCTTCGCCGAGGACGGCGTGGAGCGTCCGGGGTCCGAGGAGCCGCGGGTGCCGCAGCAGCGGACCCAGCCGGGCGCTGGTGAGCTGCGGCTGGTCGCCGAGGACGGTGCGACGGCGGGCGGCTCGGCCGGTTCCGTGGGCCCGGTGGGCCCGGTGGGCTCCGTGGGCCCGGTGGGCTCCGTGGGCCCGGTGGGCTCCGCGGGCTCCGCGGGCTCCGTGGGCTCCGTGGGCTCCGTGGGCTCCGTCAATGACGATGCCGGGGCGGCGGCACTGCTCGAGGTGGTGGGCCAGCTCGTGGAGCGGGCGCGGGCCGCGGGTGAGCTGCGGCCCGACGTGTCGGTGTCGGACGTGCTGCTGGTGATCGCGACGGCGGCTCCCTCGCTGCCGGATCCGGCGCAGCAAGCGGCGGCGTCGGCGCGGCTGCTGGACATCCTGCTGGAAGGGCTGCGCTCGCGGCCGTCCTCCTGAGGGAGGGGCGCGGGTCGCTCGAAGGGGTGAGCGGGGCGGGGGCGGGGCAGGGTTTCCGCCCCCGCCCCGCATCGCTCGCCCGTTCGGGGCAATGCGCTCTGGCGGCCCAACTCGTGCCCTCGGAGCGACAGTTGAACCTTCCCCGTACGAGTGATGTTCAGTACTGGAATGCGGCAGATCCGCACGGACGAGTGGACGGCCCGTCCCGTCCGGTCCTGGCCAAAAGCCGCTATGGCACTCTGACCCGGTGTCGGGACCGGTAGGGCAGGCGGCGGGGGCTTTCCGCGATGGGCGTTGACGGGCGGGACGAGCAGGTACCGGGCCAGGGCAGGCGCACCGCCCCGACGGGCGGGGTCCCCGCACAGTGGGAACGGTCCGGCGAGGGCGTCCTGCCGCCGCCCCGTGATCTGCCGGCCCCCGACACCGACCTGATCTCCCGGATGCGCGGGGGCGACGACACGGCGTACGAGGAGCTGTACCGGCGCCATGCGGACGCCGTGCGCCGCTACGCGCGCACCTGCTGCCGGGACGCCCACACCGCCGACGACCTCACCGCCGAGGTCTTCGCCCGCATGCTCCAGGCCGTACGCGGCGGCTCCGGGCCCGAGTACGCCGTCCGCGCCTATCTCCTCACCTCCGTCCGGCGCGTCGCCGCGGGCTGGACCCGGTCGGCGAAGCGCGAGCAGCTCGTGGACGACTTCGCCCTGTTCGCCGCCCAGGCCGGCCGCGCCTCGGAGGCCTCCGACGACTCGGCGTCCCCGGGGTCTTTCGGCGGGGGCCTGGACGTCGGCGCCGAGGTGCGCGCCCTGCACGAGGCCGAGCGGTCCATGGCCATGCAGGCCTTCCGCTCACTGCCCGAGCGCTGGCAGGCCGTGCTGTGGCACACCGAGGTCGAGGACGAGTCGCCGAGCGAGGTCGCGATGCTCTTCGGCCTCGACGCCAACGGCACGCGCGTGCTCGCCAGCCGCGCCCGCGAGGGCCTCAAGCAGGCGTACCTCCAGGCCCATGTCAGCGCCACCCTCACCGGCGACGAGGAGTGCGCCCGCTACGCCGACCAGCTCGGCGGCTACGCCCGCCGCAGGCTGCGCACCCGGGCCGAACGCGGACTGCGCAAGCACCTGGAGGAGTGCGCCAGGTGCCGGCTCGCCGCCCTGCAGATCGAGGAGGTGGCGAGCGGTATCCCCGCCGTCGTGCCGGTCGCGGTCATCGGCTGGTTCGGCGCCGCCGGGTACGCCAAGGCCCTCGGGCTCCTCGCCGGCGGGGCGGGGGCCGGGGCTGCGGGTGCGGCGGGCGCGGCCGCCGCGGCGAGCGGAAGCGCCGCGGGAGGGGCGGTCGGCGGCGGGGCGGCCTCAAGTGGCGCGGCCGGGAGCGGGGGTGCCTCCGGTGGGGCCGGTGGGAGCGCGGTCGTCTCGGAGGGGGTGGGGGCGCCGGTGAAGGCCGGGATCGCCGCCGGTGTCGTCGCGGTCGCGGCCGCCGCGCTGGCCCTCGCCCTCGTCGGCGACGAGAGCCCCGCCAAGCAGCCCGAGGCCGCACCCGCGGCTTCCGCGCCCGTGGCCCGCCCGCAGGACCCGACGCCCGCCCCCGCGCGTACGACGGCATCGCCCGAGCCGGCGGAACCCGAGGCGGTCGTCCCCGCCGCCGCCCCGCCCCGGACCCCCTCCCCCGCCCCGCGCCCGAAGTCCCCACCGCCCCCGGAGGCCACCCCCACACCGACTCCCACACCGCCCCAGACGCCCCCGCCCGCCTCGACCCCGCCCCCGGCGCCCACTCCCCCGCCCGCCCCCGCGGTCTACCCGCTGAGCGAACTGTCCTTCGACGTCGACGGCGACGGCACCGGACCGGAGATCCGGCTGGGCGGCAGCAGCTGGGTGTGGCAGCGGTACGAGGTCTCCGTCGCCGGCCGGCAGTACACGCGCGGGGTGACGGTCCACGGCCGGTCCGCCGTGACCGTCGACCTCAACCGCGCCTGCACCGCGTACGACGCGCTGGTCGGCCTCGACGACCTGACGCTGGACCTCGGCGAGGTGACCTTCTCCGTCTACGCCGACGGGGCCCGGCTGTGGACGTCCGGGACGGTGCGAGGGGGTGATTCCGCCGTGCCCGTCCATGTGGGCCTGGGCGGCCGGACGACCGTACGGCTGGTGGTCGAGCCGCGCGGCCCTTTCGACGGGGTGGCCCTGGCGGACTGGGCCGAGTCGAAGTTCAGCTGTTCGTAGCGGCCGGCGGGCTGACGGCCGGCGCCGGGTGCGCCCGTACGGCCTCGGCGAGCTCCTTCTGGACCTCGGCCGGCGTCAGGTCGCCGCCCCGGGCCCGCTCGGCGGTGTACCGCTCAGCGCCCAGGGCCCGACACGCCCGCGCCTGCACCTCGGCCACGCGCTCGCACCGCAGGGCCGCACGGGGGAGCGGACCGCGCAGCCGGTCGGCGGCGGCCAGCAGCGCGACCGTGCGCGGGAAGTCCCCGAGCCGGGCGAGCTGCTCGGCCGCGCCGTCCACGACCGCCGCGACGATCGCCTCGCTGCACTCGTCGGCCACCGCCCGGCGCAGCCCCTCGGCGAGCATCGGCAGGGCGGGCTCCGGGCCCGACTCCAGGCCGGTGAGCTCCGCGTCGAGCAGGGTCAGGGCGGCCGTGAACTGGGGCGGCGGAGTGGCCTGCCGCATCGCCACCAGGGTCGCGTCGCACAGTTCGCGCGCGCGGACGACGTCCCCCTCCTCCAGCGCGACGCAGGCGCGCAGCAGGATCACGAAGGTCTGGGCGTCCGCCACCCCCTGCCGGTCGGCGGCGGCTTCCGCCTCGTCCAGGACGGCACAGGCGCCGGGGAGATCGCCCGAGCGGTAGGCGATCTCCGCGAGCCGGGCCATCAGGAACGGCGCCTCGGCGTACGCGCCGACCTCGTAGGCGAGCCGCAGCGCCTCCCGGTACTCCGCCTCCGCCTCCGGGAGCCGGCCGCGCGCCATCTCCGCCTCCGCGGCCGCGCTGCACACCTGGGCCAGCATCCAGCGGTCGCCGACCCGTCGGCTGATCAGGCGCAGCTCCGCCAGGTCGTCGTCGACGCCGGCCATCCCGCCGGGGGAGTCGACCACGATGTGCGTCCGGAACATCAGGGTGCAGCCGAGCTCCCAGTCGCCGCCGTGCGCACGGCAGTTGGCGACGGCCGCGTCCAGGACGCCGCGGATGTCGAGCGTAGCCCGCATCTCGAAGGCCGCCGCCACCGGCCAGACCAGACCGGGCATCCGGGCCGCCGCCGGACCGCCCGGCTGGAAGCAGGACCGCAGACGCAGGAGGTAGGCGCGGTAGCGGGGGTCGCGCTCGACCTCTCTGGGCTCGGACTCGGAGAGCAGGAAGACGTGCAGCATCCGCAGGTCCATCCGCTGCGCGTGCCGGGGATGCCCCTGCGCCCCGCCGTCGTCGTCCGGTCCGCCCTCGGCGTCGGGCTGGGCGAGGAAGGCCTCGACCGGGTCGACGGCGGCCATGCGGGCGGCGAGGTCGGCGGGGACGGGGAGGGAGCAGCAGGTGGGTGCGGGTGCCACCGGAGTGGGGTGCGCGGGGTCCGTCGGCGGGGTGGGCAGGGTGTCCAGGGCCACGCCCAGGCGCAGGACGCGGTCGACCCAGGCGGCGCCCTCCAGGCGGTAGTTGCGGAGCCACCAGAACCAGCCCATGGCGAGGCAGAGGGCGGCGGCCTCCTCCTCGTCGGCCGCGGTGATCGCGCGCCGGGTCGCCGCCCGGATGTTGTCCAGCTCGGTCTCCAGGCGGGAGATCCAGGGGAGTTGTGCGGCGGAGCGGAGCAGGGGGTCGGCGCGCTCCACGAGCGCCCGCACCCAGGCGCGGTGCCGTCGCTCGGCCGCCGCGCGTGCGGGCGGGTCTTCGGCGGCGCGCTCCACCGCGTATTCGTGGATGGTCTCCAGCATGCGGTAGCGCATGTCGCCGCCCGCGCCGCCACCGGCGCTGTCGGGCGGCTGCGGGGCGGCCACGACCAGGGACTTGTCGACGAGCGCGCCGACGAGCGCGGCGACCGGGCCCGTGCACACGGCCTCGGCGGCCTCCAGGTCCCAGCCGCCCGCGAAGACGGACAGCTCGCGCAGCAGGGTCCGCTCCGCGTCGTCGAGGAGGTCCCAGGACCAGTCGACAACGGCCCGCAGGGTCTGCTGGCGGGGCAGGACGGTGCGGCTGCCGGAGGTGAGGAGACGGAAGCGGTCGTCGAGGCGGTCGGCGATCTGACGGGGGGTGAGCAGCCGGAGCCGGGCGGCGGCCAGCTCGATGGCCAGGGGCAGTCCGTCGAGCCGCCGGCAGATCTCGGCGACCGCCTGCTCGTCCCGCTGGTCCTGCTCGGGCGCGGTGGTGGCCGTGGTGGGGCGGACGGCCGCGGCGCGCTCTCGGAAGAGGCGGTGCGCCTGGTCGGGGAGGAGGGGGTCGACCGGGCGGACCGACTCACCGGGGACGCCCAGGGGTTCACGGCTGGTGGCGAGGATCGTGAGCCCGGGGCAGCGGGTGAGGAGGGTCTCGGCGAGGGCGGCTGCCGCGTCGATGACATGCTCGCAGTTGTCAAGGATCAGGAGCGGGCTGCGCGGGGCGCAGTACTCGACGAGCAGGGCGACCGGGTCGTCCTGCGGGGGCGCGAGGTCGGTGGCCATCAGGACGGTCTCGCGCAGACCGAGGGCGCTGACCACCGCGCCCGGCACCGCCTCCGGCCGGTCGAGCGGCGCCAGCTCGACCAGCCACGCCTGCGGGAGCCCGGCGGCGGCTTCCTCGGCGAGACGGGTCTTTCCGGAGCCGCCCGGTCCGGTGAGGGTGACGAGGCGGGCCCTGTGCACGTCCGAACGGATGGCGGCGATCTCGGGTTCCCGGCCCACGAACGAGGTAAGGCGCGGACGGATGTTGCCGTTGCGCTCGGGCGGTGGGGGTGGCGCGAGGGGCCGGGGCTCGGGGCGGGCGAGGAGTTCGGCGTGCAGGGCGCGCAGTTCGGGGCCGGGGTCGGTGCCGAGGGTGTCGGCGAGGGTGCGGCGGGCGCTCTCGTAGGCGGCGAGGGCGTCGGCTGCGCGGCCGGTGTCGCGCAGGGCACGGATGAGGAGGGCGTGCAGGGGTTCGTCGTACGGGTGTGCGGCGACCAGTTCGCGGAGGCGGGGTACGGCGTCGCGGGCGCGGCCGAGGCGCAGGTCGGCCTCGGCGCGGGCGCGGAGGGCCTCGGTGTGGAGGGCCTCGGGGCGGGCGGCCGGGGTGCGGTCGGGGAGGTCGGCGAGGGCGGGTCCGCGCCACAGTGCGAGGGCGTCGTCGAGGGTGCGGGCGGCGATCGCGGGGTCACCGCCCCGCTGGAGGGTGGCGGTGGCCTCGTGGACGAGGCGCTCGAAGACGTGGAGGTCGACGTCGGCCTCGGTGGCGGCGAGGCGGTAGCCGCCCGGGGCGGAGGTGACGGCGTCCTTGCCGAGGGTACGGCGGAGCCGGCCGACGAGGGCCTGGAGGGCGGCGGGGGCGTCCTGGGGCGGGGCCTCGGGCCAGATCTCGTCGATGAGGGTTTCGGGGGGTGCGGGCCGGCCCGCCCGGAGGGCGAGGGCGGTGAGGAGGGCACGGAGGCGGGGGGCGGTGAGAGGTATGGGGGTGCCCTGGTCGTCCTCGGTCTGGGCGACACCCAGGATGTTGAACCGCACGGGGACATTGTCGCCGGGGGCTGCGGCGGGGGCACGGGGTTTGCGCGGCGGGGTGTCGGACGGGAGCCCGGACCACTGGACCCCGGCTCACCCCGGTGACCCTCCGCCGACCCCGAGCAGAGCGATTCCCGGACCCCAGCAGCCCGGCGACTGCCCCCCCAGGGGCGCGGGACTGCCCAACCGGCCACCGGCGACCGGCCGCGCCCGCACGACGGACACATCAGGGCAAGAGGGACGCGCCACACGCCCCAGAGCCGCCGAGGTGTCGGCCCGGGAGCCCGGAGCACTGGACCCCGGCTCCCGATCACCCTCCGCCGACCCCGAGCAGGGCGATTCCCGGACCCCCAGCAGCCCGGCGACTCCCCCCAAAAAAGACACTCGGCACTGCGCAACCGGCCACCAGCCGGCCCGCGCCCGCACGGCGCCCGCATCCCGGCGGGGGCGACGCACGTCACTCCGCAGAGCCGCGGCTCAGCCTCCGGAGGACACTGCCCGGCGTTGCGGGGCGATGCCGGCCGGTACCGCGCGGGCGCGGGCCGGGGTGCCGGTCCAGCAGGTGCCGCGGCGGGAGAGCAGGCGGCGGAGCCAGAGTTCGAGCGAGATCAGGTCGGCGAGGCCGTCCAGGGGGAGGGGTTCGCCGGAGGCCGCCGCGCGGACCGCCTTGCGGACGACCCGCGCCTCGATCAGGCCCGCCTCCGCGAGGAGGGGCGCGTCGAAGAGGGTGAGGAGGGGGTCGGCGGCGAGACGGAGGCCGTTGCGGGCGGTCGTGGCGGTGGTGCCGTGGGCGGGGGCGCCCCAGCCGGGCGGCAGGTCGGTGATGCCGGCGCCCTTGAGGACGGTCCGCAGGATCGCGGCACGCGCGCCCGGCTGCACACGCAGGGTCTCGGGGAGGGCGCGGCAGGCGCGGACGACCTGGTTGTCGAGGAAGGGGGCGTGCAGGCGCTGGGAGCGGATCTCGGCGGCCTGTTCGAGGATGCGCAGGTCGGCCGCGTGCCGGGTGAGGGCGGCACGCGCGCGGTAGTCGCCCGGGCGCTGGCCGGGGCCGACGCCGGCGCGATGGGCCGAATTCTGCAGAAGAACCGATACTTCAGCCAGCGCCTCCCCCGTCAGCCAGCGCGCCGCCGGGCCGGGCCCGGCCCAGGTCAGTGCCGCGAGGGAGGCACCGACCGCGCCCCCCGGATCGTCCTCGAAGCTGCGGTGCAGGAGGCGCTCGGCGAGGTTCTCGACGCCCGCGCGGTACGGCGTACGGGCGAGTCTTCGGGCCGCGCCGTACACGCGCGCGGGGACGAGCACCGAGCCGTCGGCCTTGGTGAGGGCGGCCACGGGGCGGACCAGGTGACGGCGTTTGCGGTCCATGAGCAGGTCCGCGAGGCGGGCCGGGTGGGCGTCCAGGACCTGGCGGGCGCCGTGGCCGGTGAAGTGGTCGGCGCTGCCCGCCGCAAGGCGCGCGCGGTGGCGGGCGGCGGTCACCAGGCTGGGTCCGGGTTCGTCGGTCAGCGGGCCGTCCAGGTCGGCGTACGGCAGGGTCTCCTCGGCGCCGGTCACGACGACGTGGTGCAGGCGCGGGTTGGCCGCCAGGGCTCCGGCCCGTTGCAGTTCCTCCGCACGCGCGCGGGTGGTCAGGTCGTTGAAGGTGACGGCCAGCAGCCGCTCCCCCGCGCCGGTGCCGTGGCCGAGGAGGGTGCCCGGCATCCCGGGCAGGCCGGCCGCCAGCAGCGCCAGCGTGCCGGAGGCCGGGCCGCCGGAGAGGTCGGCGCCGATGCCCGGTACCGGCATCCCGCGCGCGGCGCGTCGTTCGGCGGGACCCATTCCGGGCACGGGACCGGGATCGATGTCGGGCACGTGTCTGGGCGCGGACAGACGCGCGCGTACGGCGTCTACGAGCGCGTCGCGCACCGCGTCGACCGCGCTGTCCGGGTCGGCCGGCGGCGCCGCCACGGCGAGGGACGCGACCGGGTCGTAGCCGGCGATCTCACGCGCCCCGGCGCGCAGGATCAGCGCATGCCCCGGCGGAACGCGCCGCACGCCGTCGTACGGGGTGGAGTCGTGCAGGGCGGCGGGGACGTCCGGGGCGGCCAGGAGGGCGGCCAGGTGGGCGAAGTCGAGGTTGGCCTCGATGAGGTCGGCGAGCGGCAGCGCGGCGGTGGCGTAGGCGGTTCCGCCTGCCCAGGGGGTGTGGAAGACCGGGCGGGCGCCCGCGAGATCGCCGCAGACGGTGACCCGGCGGCCGACCTGGACGACGGCGGTGTAGCTGCCGGGCCAGGCCGTCAGGTGGCGCAGTGCGCCCCCGCGCGCGGCGAACAGCCCGACGCGCAGCTGCTCGTCGCTCGCCCCGCAGGTGCCGAGGACCGCGATCCGGGTCTGGGCGTCGGCCTTGACCACCCGTACCTCGTCGGGGCGCCAGTCGCCGACCGCCCACAGCGGATCGGGGTCGCCCCACAGGAGTTGGGAGCCGACGGGTTGCAAGGCCTCGCCGTCGTGGCCGATCCGACCGCCGTAGGTGTCGCCGTTGTCGTGGCCGACGGCCCCGCCCAGCGCACCCGCGGCGGTGCTGCTCCATCCCACCAACCACCGCATCGACGCCTCCACGGGCCGTGGACAACCGAGTGCACCGTACGAACGGTTCACCATGCTGCCACGAAGAACGCGCCGCAGAGGGAGGCGACGCCGCTTGTGATCCGGGGAGTGCGCCCGCCTCGATGGGGCGGCGCCGGCCCGCGCGGCCGGGGGGACCCCGGCGTCTGCGACATGAATGCGCCCCCGGTACGCTCCCTCAAGTCGCCCTGTGCGCCCTCGATTTCCATGGTCGGAGGCGTTGTCACCCATGGAACGCGGGGTCGATTTTCAGCCAAATCCGGCGCGGGCGAGTCCCGTCGGTCGTCCCGTGCGCAGGCCTCGCACACGCTCCGTGCACGCGCGCGTGCCCGTCACGGACCGCGCCGGCCCGGGAGACGGAAAGCGCCTCCCGGACCGCTCCGCCGCCCGCGGGGATGAAGGCGGCGGTGTCCCCCAGCCCACTGGATCCAGTACAGCGGGCCGACCCACGCACGACCCATGGAACCGCTCCCCCGATGGCCGGAGAAGAGCGCACACGCAGGCGCACGGCCACACAGCGGGAGCACGCGGCGACGGACCGTGCCGAAGCCCGCACTCGCGTACGGACCACAATCCCGCCAACCGGCAGAATGCCCCTTAACGCTTGGGATGCGGCGAACTACGCTGGGTTTACGAATGCCGCGTGGTTATGCCAGAGCGGCAGCCGGATGTGTCGAGGGGTGGCGCAATGTCCAGGGAGCAACGCGGGCCGAACGAAAAGCTCGGCGCCGTTCTCGCCCTCGCGGGAATCAGCAACGCAGGACTCGCGCGACGCGTCAACGACCTTGGCGCTCAACGCGGGTTGACTCTTCGCTACGACAAGACGTCCGTGGCGCGCTGGGTGTCGAAGGGCATGGTGCCGCAGGGCGCCGCGCCGCACCTCATCGCGGCCGCCATCGGGCAGAAGCTCGGCCGCCCGGTGCCGCTCCACGAGATCGGCCTGGCCGACGCGGACCCCGCGCCCGAAGTGGGTCTCGCCTTCCCCAGGGACGTGGCCCAGGCCGTGCGCTCGGCGACGGAGCTCTACCGCCTCGACCTGGCCGGCCGCCGGGCCGGTTCGGGGGGCATCTGGCAGTCCCTGGCCGGATCATTCGCAGTAAGCGCATACGCAACGCCCGCGTCGCGCTGGCTGATAACCCCGGCCGACAGTTCGGTGGCGCGTGAGGCCCACTCCCTGGAGGGGACCGGCGCACCGCTCAAAGTCGGCCACAGCGATGTGCAGAAGCTGCGGGAGGCCGCAGAGGACGCCAGACGGTGGGACTCCAAGTACGGCGGCGGGGACTGGCGTTCGTCGATGGTCCCCGAGTGCCTCCGCGTGGAGGCGGCGCCGCTGCTGCTGGGCGCCTACTCCGACGAGGTCGGGCGCGCCCTGTTCGGGGCGAGCGCCGAACTGACGCGGCTGGCGGGGTGGATGGCCTTCGACACCGGTCAGCAGGAGGCCGCCCAGCGGTACTACATCCAGGCGCTGCGGCTCGCGCGCGCGGCGGCGGACGTACCGCTCGGGGGGTATGTGCTGGCGTCGATGTCGCTCCAGGCGACCTACCGGGGGTTCGGCGACGAGGGCGTGGACCTCGCGCAGGCCGCCCTGGAGCGCAACCGGGGGCTGGCGACCGCCCGCACCATGAGCTTCTTCCGGCTCGTCGAGGCACGCGCGCACGCCCGCGCGGGGGACGCGCAGGCCGCCGGGGCGGCGCTGAAGGCGGCGGAGAGCTGGCTGGAGCGGGCGCGGGAGGGGGATCACGACCCCTCGTGGCTCGGGTTCTATTCGTACGACCGGTTCGCCGCCGACGCGGCCGAGTGCTACCGGGACCTGAAGGCGCCGCGGCAGGTACGGCGCTTCACCGAGCAGGCGCTCTCGCAGCCGACGGAGGAGTTCGTGCGCTCGCACGGCCTGAGGCTGGTCGTGTCCGCGGTCGCCGAGCTGGAGTCGGGGAACCTCGACGCGGCGTGCGAGCAGGGCGTGCGCGCGGTGGAGGTCGCGGGGCGGATCTCGTCCGCGCGGACCACCGAGTACGTGAAGGACCTGCTGCATCGGCTGGAGCCGTACGGGGACGAGCCGAGGGTCGTGGAGCTGCGGGAGCGGGCACGGCCGCTGTTGATGGCTCCGGCCTAGCGGGAAGGGGTGCCCGCCCCCTGAGGTGAGCTGCGCCGTCCTGCGTTTGAAGGCTCTGTCAGTGGCGCAGTGCACTATCGAGGGTGGAGGTGGTGCCGGTGGTGGCATACGACTGTGACGTGCTCGTGATCGGCGGGGGGATCGTCGGGCTGTCGACCGCGTATGCGATCTCCCGCGCAGCGCCGGGAACCCGGGTCACCGTGCTGGAGAAGGAGCCGGGCCCCGCCCGGCACCAGACCGGGCGCAACAGCGGGGTGATCCACAGCGGGATCTACTACCGGCCGGGCTCGCTGAAGGCGCGGTACGCGGTGCGGGGCGCCGCGGAGATGACCAAGTTCTGCGCGGAGTACGGCATCGCGCACGCCGTCACCGGCAAGCTGATCGTCGCCACCGAGCGGGACGAGCTGCCCCGCCTGCACGGGCTCGTTCAGCGCGGCCGGGAGAACGGCATACCCGTGCGGGAGCTGGGCACCGCGCAGATCGCGGAGTACGAGCCGGAGGTGCGGGGACTCGCCGCGATCCATGTCGGGACGACCGGCATCTGCGACTACACGGCGGTCGCCCACCGGCTCGGCGAGGCCTCCGGGGCGGAGCTCAGGTACGGCGCCGAGGTGGTGCGGATCGACCGGCGGCCGGAGCGGGGTGTGGCCGTGCTCACCGCGCGCGGGGACGTGGTGCGGGGCCGTGCACTGGTGAACTGCGCGGGGCTGTACTGCGACGAGATCGCCCGGATGACCGGGGACGAGCCGGAGGTGCGGATCGTGCCGTTCCGGGGCGAGTACTACGAGCTGGCGCGGCCCGACCTGGTGCGCGGACTTGTGTACCCGGTGCCCGATCCGGCATTCCCGTTCCTCGGGGTCCATCTGACCAGAGGGATCGACGGCGGGGTGCACGTCGGCCCCAATGCCGTGCCGGCCCTGGCCCGCGAGGGGTACGACTGGGGCGTCGTACGGCCCCGGGAGGCGCTGGCGACGGCGGCGTGGCCCGGGGTGTGGCGGATGGGACGCCGGCACTGGCGGTACGGGGCCGGCGAGCTGCGGCGGTCGGTGTCCAAGGGGGCGTTCGTGCAGGCGGTGCGGCGGTTGTTGCCGGCGGTCGGCGAGACGGACCTGGTGCGGGCGGACGCGGGCGTGCGGGCGCAGGCCGTGCTGCGGGACGGCGGCCTGGTGGACGACTTCCTGATCCGTGAGGGCGCCCGCGCGGTGCACGTGCTGAACGCTCCCTCCCCGGCGGCGACGGCCTCGCTGCCGATCGGCCGGGAGGTGGCCCGCAGGGCCCTGGAGGTGCTGGAGACCCGGTGACCCTGGTGAGGCCGGCGCACGGCAGTAAAATCGACGGCACTGTGTCTGATTCCGTGAACACCCCCGAAGTCCCCCGGCCCGCGCCCGGCGGCGAGCACCACCCCGGCGAGTCCGTCCGGCACACCCGGGCCAAGGGGGAGCCGCGCTTCCCCGACGGCCCGAAGGCCGACCCCGCCGGGTCGCACTTCGAGCGGCGGATCAGGAGCTTCCAGCCCCGGCGCAGCCGGGTGACGGCCGGGCAGGCCGACGCGTTGCAGCGGCTGTGGTCGCGGTGGGGCCTCGACATCGACGGGCACGCCGTCGACCTCGGCGAGCTGTTCGGGAACGACAGACCCGTGGTGCTGGAGATCGGGTTCGGGATGGGCGAGGCCACCGCGCAGATGGCGGTCGCCGACCCGGACACCAATATCCTCGCCGTGGATGTGCACACCCCCGGTCAGGGCAATCTGCTCAACCTCGCCGACCGGGCCGGGGCGGACAACGTCCGGGTCGCCAACGGCGACGCGATCATCCTGCTGCGGGAGATGCTGACCCCCGACTCGCTGGCCGGGCTGCGCGTCTTCTTCCCCGACCCCTGGCCGAAGAAGCGCCACCACAAGCGGCGCCTCATCCAGCCGGAGTTCCTCGCTCTGGCCGCGACGCGGCTGCGGCCGGGGGCGACCGTGCACTGCGCGACCGACTGGGAGCCGTACGCCGAACAGATGCTGGACGTCCTCACCGCCCACCCCGACTTCGAGAACACGCAGGCCGACGGTGGTTTCGCGCCCCGTCCCGCGTTCCGGCCGCTGACCCGTTTCGAGGGCCAGGGGCTGGACAAGGGTCATGTGGTGAACGACCTCCTCTTCCGTCGCGTACAGCACGGCGATCACTGACCGACAGACCGTCCACCACAGTCCCCTCCCTCGTTAGGGTCGATGCCGTGGCCATCAGTCACCCGTTTCCGCCGTACCCGCCGCCCCCGGGCGGCCCGGACGAGGACGCCCGGCTCCGGCGGGTGCACTGGTGGCAGCGGAGAGGGGTGCGGTACGGGGCGCTCATCACGCTGCTCACGCTGTCGGGGCTGGTGATCCTGGCGCTGGTGCGGGAGCAGACCGGCACCGAGGGGTTCCTGGTCGGGCTGGGGCTCGCGGTGCTTCCGGTGCCGCTGCTGATAGCCGCCTTCCGCTGGCTGGACCGGGTGGAGCCGGGGCCCTGGCGGAATCTGGTGTTCGCCTTCGCCTGGGGGGCCTGCGCGGCCGCGCTGATCGCGATCGTCGCCAACAGCTTCGCCACCCACTGGATAGCCACCGCCACCGCGGATCCGTCCGGCGCGGACACCCTCGGGGCGACGGTCATAGCGCCCGTCGTCGAGGAGTCCGCCAAGGCCGCCGCGGTCCTGCTCGTGTTCCTCTTCCGCAGACGCGACTTCACCGGGCCGATCGACGGGGTGGTCGTCGCCGGGATCACCGCCACCGGCTTCGCGTTCACCGAGAACATCCTCTATCTGGGCACCGCGTTCGGCACCGACCAGCTGAGCGGGGACAGCGGCATCGCCTCCGTGACGGCCGCGACCTTCTTCGTGCGGATCGTCATGTCGCCGTTCGCGCACCCCCTCTTCACGGTGCTCACCGGGCTCGGCTTCGGGCTCGCGGCGCGCTCCGGGCACGGCCGGCCGGTGCTCCGCGTCCTGTTCCCGCTGGGCGGGCTGCTCCTCGCGATGGGCATGCACGCCCTGTGGAACGGCTCGTCGACCTTCGGCGAGTTCGGGTTCTTCGCGGTGTACGCGTCGTTCATGGTGCCCGTGTTCGGGCTGCTCACCTGGCTGGCGGTGTGGACCCGGCAGCGGGAGCTGCGCACGGTCCGCGAGGAGCTGCCCGCGTACGCGGCGGCCGGCTGGCTCACCCCGGCCGAACCGTACGCGCTCGGCTCCATGCGGGCGCGGCGGCTGGCCCGCGAGTACGCCAAGCGGCATCTGGGGCGGCCAGCCGCGCGGGCGGTCGCCGAGTACGAGGCGTACGCGACCTCGCTGGCGTTCCTGCGGCACCGGGGGCGGAGCGGACGGGCGGGCGACGACTTCGTCGTACGGGAACGGGAGCTGCTGAACGAGCTGTGGCGGCGCCGGGAGGTCGCCCGCCCGGCGCTGGACCACGCGGCGCGGATGACGGTGCCCGTGGCGCCCGGGCCGGTCTACGGGTACGGGTACGGCGCCGCGCACGGTTACGGCGTCCCACAGGGGTACAGCGCCCCGCACGGGTACTACGGGTACGGGTATCCGGCGGGGCCGTATCCCCTCCAGAACCCCTACCGGTCGTAAGGGTCGTAGGGGCGGGGGCGCGGGGAGAGAGGGATGTCTAGGCCGAGGCCGCCGTCAGCCTCGTGATCTCCTCGTCCGTGAGCTCGATCTCCGCCACCGCGAGCAGCGGCGGCAGCTGGTCCGGGGTGCGGGCGGAGGCGATGGGGGCGACGACCGTCGGCCGGGCGGCGAGCCAGGCCAGCGCGACCGTGGCGACCTCGGTGCCGTGGGCGCGGGCGATCTCGTCGAGGGCGGCGAGGACGCGGACGCCCCGCTCGGTGCCGAGGTGCTGGCCGGCGCCCGCGGCTCGCGGTCCCTCCACCGTCGTACCGGGGCGGTACTTGCCGGTGAGGAAGCCGGAGGCCAGGGCATAGTAGGGGACGGCGGCGAGGCCGGAGCGGGCCGCGAGGTCCTGGAGGCCGCCCTCGTAGGTGTCGCGGGAGACCAGGTTGTAGTGCGGCTGGAGGGCGACGTACCGGGTGAGGCCCTCACGGTCGGAGAACTCCAGCGACTCCCGGAGGCGTTCGGGCGAGATGTTGGAGGCGGCGATGTGCCGCACCTTGCCGGCCTTCACCAGCTCGTCCAGCGCGCCGATGATCTCCTCGACCGGCACCTCGGGCTTGTCGAAGTGGGTGTAGTAGAGGTCGATGTGGTCGGTGCCGAGGCGGGTGAGGGACGCGTCGGCGGCGGCCTTGATGGTGGCGGCGGTCAGGCCGGGGAAGTCGGGGTGCTGACTGACCTTGGTGGCGATGACGACGTCGTCGCGGTTGCCGCGCTTGTGCACCCACCGGCCGATGATCGTCTCGGACTCGCCGCCGCTGTTGCCGTCGACCCAGGCGGAGTAGGAGTCGGCGGTGTCGACGAAGTTGCCGCCGGCGGCGCTGTAGGCGTCGAGGACGGCGAAGGAGGTCGCCTCGTCGGCGGTCCAGCCGAAGACGTTGCCGCCGAGGGCGAGGGGGAAGACCTCGAGGTCCGAGGAGCCGAGCTTGCGCAGAGAAGTCATGTCCTACGTCAACGCCGTCTTCGGACCGGCCCATTCCGTCCGTCGCGCCGAAGCGTACGAAGAACGTGTGAACAGGACCCCTTACGGGTTGAGCCCCTTGCTGTGCAGCCAGGCCATCGGGTCGATGCCGTTGGCGGCGCCGTCGGGGTGGACCTCCAGGTGGAGGTGGGCGCCGGTCACATTGCCGGTGGCGCCCACGCGGCCGATCACGTCACCGGTGCCGACCTTCTGGCCGGCGCTGACGTTGATCGAGGACTGGTGGCAGAACCACAGCTCGGTGCCGTCGTCCAGGGTGAGGATGGTGCGGTAGCCGTAGGAGCCCGCCCAGCCCGCCTCGGTGATGGTGCCGCTGTGGACGGCCTTGATGAGGGTGCCGGTGGGGGCGGCGAAGTCCAGGCCGGTGTGGTAGCCGGAGGACCAGTAGGCGCCGGCCTGGCCGAAGGTCGCGGTGAGTGTGTACGAGGAGGTCGGCAGCGTGTACTGCTTGGCCAGCTCGGCCAGGCGCGCGGCCTCGGCCTTCTCCTTGGCGGCCTGTTCGGCCTTCTTCTTCGCGGCGGCGGCCGCGGCCTTGGCGGCCTGGTCGGCCTTGGCGACGGCGGCCGCCTCCGCCTTGGCCGCGGCGGCCTCGGCGCGCGCGGCGACCTGGGTCTGCTGCGACTCGGCCTGCGCCATGATCCGCTCGCGCAGCGCCTCGCCGGCGTCGGCGGTTACGCCGCCGCTGTTGCCGGCGGTGGCCTCGGAGACCTCGGCGCCGAAGCCGGCGAGCGCGGGCGCGGCGTCCTGGCCGGAGTCGTCGTCGGAGATGAGGGAGCCCACGGACGGCAGGTCCGGCATGGCGATGGAGACCGGCGGCTTGCCGGTGTTGGCGCTGGCCATGCCGCCGGCGCTGAAGGCGGCGATGACGCCGACGCCGAGGACCGTGGAGCTGCGGGCGAATCCGCCGCCGCGCTGCTTGGCGACCCGGTGCTTGCCCCGGACCGGGGCGAGGGAGTCCTCGGTGGGATTCCACTCCTCCCAGGGGCCCTCTTCGCCGCGGTAGCTGCCGTAGCCGAAGGTGTCGGAAGAGGAATGCTGGCTCGGCGCGAAGGGAGCTTCGGGAGCAGGCCGGTTGGACGCCACGCGGGCGCACTCCTTTCCTTCCGACGCCTACCGGGTTAGCTGACGGGTTCGGAGCAGGAAGGTCTCCTACGCGCGTAAACCGTTCGTGACTCCGTGAGTTCACGACGGCTTCCGTGCGATTCACCCCAGGGTGGTGGTTCCCCGGTTCCCTTACGGGATTCGGCGCGTGCGCACGGAGCCGACTCTTGTGACGGCTGGGACGACCGCGCTGCGTTATCGAACGTTAATAGACCCGGGCGTAGCTTTCCAAGCTCTTCAGCTTGATCAACAACCTTTTTTGGCCTGGACTTTCGGGCCATGACCGGTGAAAAACGGGCGAGTTGCCGGAATACACCGGCGACGTACAGCCACTGCGGGGGCTGGGCGCAGGGCGCGCGACCAACACACCGAGGGCCGGAACCCTTTCGGATTCCGGCCCTCGGCCTTCAGTAGCGGGGACAGGATTTGAACCTGCGACCTCTGGGTTATGAGCCCAGCGAGCTACCGAGCTGCTCCACCCCGCGTCGGTGACACCACTGTATCACCCGGTCAGGTGCAGGTTCGGCACCCTCGCCCGGTCGGCGTACTCCGGGAGGACGACGACGTCCACCCCCTCGGCCGCGAGCAGCCCGTTTCCGTCGGCGGCCGTCACGAAGGTGTCCGGCTCCCGCCAGGCGGTGACCACCCGGCGCACGCCCGCGTCGAGGATGAGCCGGGCGCAGGGCTTGGGGCGGGAGGCGCGGCGGGCGCAGGGTTCGAGGCTGCTGTAGACGGTGGCCGTGGCCAGCCGGGGGTCGGCCGGGTCGAGTCGGGCGAGGGCGGCCTCCTCGGCGTGGACGACGGGGTCGCCGCCCTCGCGGGAGTGGCCGCGCGCCAGTTCCGTGCCGTCGGCGGCGACGATCACCGCGCCGACGCTGAAGGCCGTTTCGGAGGGCGGGCACTGGGCGGCGAGCTCGCAGGCGAGGGCCAGCCAGTGGCGGTCGGCGGCGGAGGGGAGCGGGCCGGTGCCGGGGGCGGTGGGCTCGTAGCGCATGAGGACGACGTCCTCGATCCGCCGGGTCTCGGTCAGACGGAGCCGTCCGCCCTGGTAGGCGCCGGGGCCGAAGAGCCGGGGCGCGCCGGGGTCGCCGACGAGGAGAGGGGCGAGGACGAGCTGGACCTCGTCGGCGAGGCCCTGCTGGAGCAGCTGGGTGTGGATGGTGCCGCCGCCCTCGACCATGAGCCGGCGCACACCGCGCTCGTCGTGGAGGTGCTCCAGGAGGCGGCGCCAGTCCAGGTCGGGGCCGAGCGGGACGACCTCGGCCGCGATGCCGAGCGCCTCGGCGCGCCGGGCGCCCCGGTCCGTCGTGTAGACGACCTTGTCGCCGCCGGTGTGCCAGAAGTGCGCGGCCGGGTCGAGGTCGCCGGAGCCGCTGACGGTGACCTTGAGGGGGTACTCCGGCTTTCCGGCCGCCACGCGCGCGTGCCTGCGGTCGGCGGAGTTCACCAGCAGCCGGGGGTTGTCCGCGCGGATGGTGCCGGCGCCGATGAGGATCGCGTCGACCGAGGCCCGCACCTCGTCGACCCGGTCGAAGTCCGCGGGGCTGGACAGCAGCAGGCGCTCGGCGGTGGTGTCGTCCAGATAGCCGTCGAGGGAGACGGCGGCGGACAGCAGGACGTACGGGTACGGCATGGGCGCGGCTCCCCCGGGACACGGGCTGGTTCGGGAACGAGGTGGGTCTTGGTTCAAGTTTGAAACAAACCTACACTGGGTGCATGACGACCCGCTGGCTCACCCCCGAGGAGCAGCGCGCCTGGCGCGCTTACGTCGCCGGCTATCTCCTCCTGGAGGACGCCATCGACCGGCAGCTCCAGCAGGAGGCCGGCCTGCCCCATCTGTACTACTCCATCCTCGCGAACCTGTCCGAGTCCCCCGAGCGACGGCTGCGGATGACCGAACTCGCGGAGTCGCTGAAGATCACGCGCAGCAGGCTGACGTACGCGGTGACCCGGCTGGAGAAGGACGGGCTGCTGCGGCGCGAGGACTGCCGCTGGGACAAGCGCGGCAGTGTCGCGGTGCTGACCGAGGAGGGCATGGCGACCCTGGAGCGGCTGGCCCCCGGCCATGTGGAGACCGTCCGCGCCGGCCTCTTCGACCGGCTCAGCCCCGAGCAGGTGCGCCAACTGGAGGAGATCTTCACGCAGGTGGTCGCCGGCTTCCAGGAGGACGGCGAGGCCCTGCCGGAAGAACTGCCGTGGCGGCGGCGTTCATCGGGATGTTCCGGGAGCTCGTGAGCCGCGCCACAAAGCCGTTGCTTCAAATTTAAAACATGGGTAGGGTCTCACCCGGCTTCTGCTTCAAATCTGAAGCAGAAGCCGTAACGATCGCACTCGCCCCGGGAGACCCGCATGCCCGACACCCCCGCCGCCACCCAGCGCGCCCGCGTCCGGGTTCCGCTGCGCTTCCACGACGGCTACTCCGTCGACGCCGAGCTGGTCACCTTCCACGGCCTGGCCGACGGGCAGGAGCATGTCGCCGTCGTGCTCGGCGAGTCCGCGCCCGGCACCGTCCCGCTGGTCCGGCTGCACTCCGAGTGCCTGACCGGGGACGTCTTCGGCTCGGCCCGCTGCGACTGCGGCCCCCAGCTGCGCGAGGCGGTGGAGCGCATAGCCGAGACCGGCGGCATCCTGCTCTACCTGCGCCAGGAGGGCCGTGGCATCGGCCTCTACAACAAGCTCGACGCCTACGCCCTCCAGGACCAGGGCCTGGACACCTACGAGGCGAACGCCGCCCTCGGACTGCCCGAGGACGGCCGCGACTACACCGCCGCCGCCCAGATGCTGAACGCCCTCGGCGTGACCAGCCTGGACCTGCTGTCCAACAACCCCGACAAGGCCGACCAGCTGCGGGCGCTCGGCATCGACGTCCACGACCGGGTCCCGACCGGTGTGTTCACCACCCCGCACAACGTCCGCTACCTGCGTGCGAAGGTCCTCCAGACCCAGCACACGCTGCCGCTGGCCCAGCTCAGCGCCGTCTGAACGGACCGTCCAGGGCCGCCCACTGGAGCAGCATGATGGTCTTCGCGTCGGCGATCCCGCCGGAGCGGACCAGGCCGAGGGCCTCCGTGAACGGCAGCTCCACGACCGCGATGTCCTCGCCCTCGGCCGCCACACCCGCCGTGTCGGCGCCGGGGGCCGAGCCGTCGTAGGGGGCGGCGAAGAAGCCCAGGCGCTCGGTCACCGAACCGGGGCTCATGAACGCGTCGAACACGTGCTCCACCTCGTGGACGGTACGTCCCGTCTCCTCGACGGCCTCACGGCGGATCGCCGCCTTCGGGTCGTCGCCGTCCAGCAGCCCGGCCGCGGTCTCCAGGAGCATCCCGTCGGGGTGACCGTTGACGTAGGCGGGCAGCCGGAACTGACGGGTCAGCAGGACCGTTTCCCGTACGGGGTCGTAGAGCAGGATCGTCGCGCCGTCGCCCCGGTCGTAGGTCTCCCGCCGCTCCCGGCTCCAGTGGCCGTCCTGGTGCCGGTAGTCGAAGGTGGTCCGGCGCAGGACCGCCCAGTCGCAGGCGAGGACCTCCACGTCGAGGATGCGGACGCGCGGGTTCCCGGTGAGGTCGCGGCCGTGCAGATGCAGGCCGGTGCGGCCCCGGGGGTCGGGGGTGTCGATGCCGGCGGTCATGGGGGCTCCTCGGGTCAGGGGCGGGCTGCGCACGAAGGTCCCATGATCCCCGACACCGCGGCGCCCGCCCCGGCCGAAGCCGGAACGGGCGCCGCACCGCAGGTCGGAGGCGGAATCCCCGACCACCGTCCGTAGGCCCTGTGGGACTCGAACCCACAGCCGATGGATGAAAAAGTCCTGGCCAATGCGTGACGGGTGGTTCCGGAGGCTGCTTCGGAGTCCGGAACGGCCTGGGCAGGGCATGTCCGCCGTGATGCGCGGTGCGGCTCGTGCCGCACCGTCCGCTCACGCATCGCTCACGCATCCGATCCGCAGGCCGCCGGCCCATCCGCGCACGCGTCACTCGGGGATTGAAGTCCCGGCCCGACAAGCGGCGGCCGGACGTTGAGTCCGTGTCAGTCGCTCTGCCCGGGGCCACTCCACTCCTCTTCCTCCTCCATGAACCGGATGCCGTCATGGGACAGTGAGGCGGTGGCGGGCGTCTTGTGCGACGTCCATTCAACGGTGATCAGGCCCTCGTCGGCCAGGTAGGCGCAGGCTGCGGACAGATCGTCGTCGGGCAGCCGGAGCTCTTCGCGCAGTGCCGCCCCGCTGACCTCGGGTCGGTTGTGCTCCATGGCTCCGTAGAGTTGCCGGAGGATGGCCTTACGGTAGGTCTTGCGTTCACGGAGTGTCGTCATGGCTGGCGCTCTCAGGCTGGTCTCCGAAGCCGCTGATGCCGACGGGCAGCCGACCCTGCGGCCTCGCTCACAGCCTAGGCCGTCCGGGTGCCCCGCTGTGCAGCTCCTCAAGCGGCTTCCTCTCGCTGTACAGGAGCCCGGCGGCGCCGGTGCTCGGGGTTTCGATGGGGAGTAGCGTGGTCATAGGCATCAGAGGCGAGGCGCGTCCCGTGTTCGCTGCCGGATCCCGAACGGGTGGTCCTCATGACCGACTCCGACACATCCCCTGGTCCCCGGCATCTGCCGAGCGGCATCCGGCAGGCGGTACTGCCCGGGTGTGCACTGCTCCGGCTGGAGACGACGGCATCGCGCGAAGGGGTTCTCGACGGGGCGTGGTGGCCGAAGTCCCATGACATCGGTGCGGAGTTGCCGGCACTGCTGGACGCGCTCACGGAGCACCTCGGCCCCCTGAGCCGGATCGGGCTGGACGCCACGGCCTGGAAGAGGCTCCCGACACGGATCGTCATCGACGACCGGGTGGTGCACGTGGACTCCTTCCCGGTGGGTGATGACACCATCTTGATCACCCGGGGAGACAGGGACCACTTCTCACTGCTGGTGATCCCGCCGGAGGCGACACCCGAGGCCGCTCACGCGGCGATGGCCCAGGCCGTCCTGGCCGGCAATGTCAGTTCTGCGGAGCAGATCCTCATCGATACGGGAGGCGGACAGACGGCGTCGGGCTGATGAGTCGCCCCGCGGGCGGGGCAGACCCGGTGGTCCGGTCAGCCGCGCCACTCCACCAGGAGCAGCGTCGCGTCGTCCGTGGTCCGTCCGCCCCGCGCCCGTTTGAGCGTGTGCGACAGGGCACGCGCCACCGCCCGGACCCCGCGGCCGGTTCTCTCCAGCCCGTTCACCCAGTCGATCAGCTGCTCCTCCCCGAACTGCTCCTCGCCCGCCGCGTGCTCCTCGATCAGCCCGTCGGTGAAGCACAGGACGCGGTCCCCCCGTTCCAACCCCAGCACACTTACCTCCGGCTCCGCGCCGCCAAGGCCCACCGGGAGAGTCGTCGGGCCGACCAGTCGGCCCGTGACACGGTGGTCGCGGACGAGTATCGGCGTGGGGTGGCCGGCGTTGACCCACTGCAGCTGGCCCGTCGTCGTGTCCAGCCGCATCATCTGCGCGGTGACGAAGTGGTCGGCGCCGAACTGCTTCGCCACGGCGTCGTCCATGAAGGCGTAGATCTCTGCCAGGCTGGTACTCAGGCGGCGGGCGTAGCGGTAGGCGCCGATGGCGACCGTGGCCATGGTGGCCGCGCCGAGGCCGTGCCCCATCGCGTCGATCATGGCCAGGTGGAGGACGTCACCGTTGAGCGCGTAGTCGAAGCTGTCCCCCGCCACGTCGTACGCGGGCTCCAGGACTCCGGCCAGGGCGACGCGCGGCATGATCATGGCCAGGGGCGGCAGCAGCGCCCACTGGATCTCGGCGGCCACACTCATCGGTTCACGGCGTCGGATACGGAAGAACAGGTCGGAATATCCGTGCTTGGTCACCAGCAGGTCGGCCACCAGAGCGGAGAGCCGGCGCAGCATGCGGCGGTCGTCATCATCGACCCGGTCCAGCGTCACGGCCATGACGCCCACCTGGTCGCCGCCGTCGAGCAGCGGCAGGTGAACGCGTACGCCGTCGCCCGCGGGCAGCTCGACGGGCAGCGCACCGAGAAAGCAGCGGCCCGCGGCGGAATCGTCGATCACCTGGGGGTCCCCGCCCGCGAGGCCCTCACCGGGCAGGGGTACGAGCAGTAGCTGACCGTAGTCCTGCAGCAGGATCTGCGGACGGCGGCCCCCCAGCCGCTCCATCACGTCGGCGACCAGTGGGCCGACAAGGTGGGGCGGAAGCTCGTGCGCGCGATCGAGAACCGCCCCCAGGAGCGCTTCCCCGAAGCTCTCGGAGCGGTCCGCGCGCGGTTCGGCCGTCATCCGCTCACCCGACGTGATCCGCGCGGACACGGGCGGCGGTGGCCGACGAAAGAACTGCCTGTCCCATCAGTCCATCATGGGCCGTTCCGCTGCCTGCCGCTCTCCTGGCCGAGGCCGTCCTCGACTCGGGCGAGGATGCGCTGAGCCGACTGCGTGTTCCAGGGATCGGCGGCGGCCGTCAGCAGCCGACCGGCCGTTCCCGCCGGCTCGTCCGGCGAGATGACCAGCAGCTCCCAGCGCCCCACGGTGCCGCACTCGAGGGTGATGGCATGCGCTTCGGCGGCGGTGTCGCTCAGGACGACCTCGATCACGTGATCGGGCGCCAACACCGTTCCCGGGGCGTCGGGCCACGCGGCGGTCCCCACCGTGACGCGGGTGACCGTACCGTGGCCGGGGTCCAACGAGCCCACGAGGGCGGGCAACTCCAGCTCCAGGACGTCACAGCGCGGCCACCATGCTCCGTCGAGCGGGCCGTGGCTGGACTGCGGGGTGAGGCTCAGCCGCGCCAGCGGCATCCGGTACGTGTGCTCGTCATCCGGTGGCGTACCGTCGGCGGGCGGTGTGAGGGCGTCCATCGTGCGGTCCCGTCCCGGGCAGTGAAGGCGCTGCCCTCGTTCGTCACTCGCCGGGAACGGCGCCGCCAGATGGTGCGCCCGACATGCTCTCGGTGCCTCCCAGGCTACGCCCGGCCTGGGCCCGAGGCCGGAGGCGCCGGTACAGGCGCGTTCTCCGGGAAGAGGACCAGCACGCAGGGTGCGCCCAGACCGGGCAGCCCCACCATCTCTCCGCAATTTCGCCAGCCCCAGGACTCGAAGGCGGCCTGGCCGGCCTGGTCTGCCGGACGGATCAGGGCGACTCCGAGCGCGGTGCGCCGGTCGGCCAGCAGCCGCTGTTGCAGACGGCGACCGATGTCTCGGCGCTGGGCGTGATGATGCGCCACGACCTGGGTGAGGAGCAGGAACCGGGCACAGCCGGTGAGCCGCTGGACGCTCTCCTGCAACCCCCGCTCCGAGCGGGTACCGGGACCCACCGGGAATCCGAAGGCGCACCCCACCAGCACCGTCGTTTCGGCGACCAGCAACGCGAAGCCGGGCCGTCGGGCGGTGACGGCAAGCCGCCCCAAGAAGTCGCCCCGCTCCCGGTCCGCGCTCGCTGACAAGCCCGCGACGGGTTCCACGGCCAGGTCGGCGATGTCCTCGCTCAGGTCCTCCGCCTGCCAGCGGGTCAGGCGGCGGAGACGGATCCCGTCCTTCACTACAGAGGTACTGACCGGGCCGCCGCCGCCCTGCTCCTCGTCGGCCGACGGAGACGCACCCGGCACCTCACTGAGCAGGGAGGCGGAGCCGGTGACGGCGAGAAGTCGGGTGATCTGGGCGCACGGATGGTGCAGCCGCACGAAGGCGTGCGCCCGGTCCGCGTGTTGCGACACCGTCAGGAAGACGTCCAGGCCCTGGGAGTCGCAGAAGCCGACGGTGGTGAGATCGACGTCGATGCCGGTCACGCCGTCGCGCAGGCACTGCTCCAGCGCGGCCCGCAACAGGGGGGCCGTGGCGGGTCCGATCGCGCCGACGAGCGTGACGAGGGCCCGCTCTCCCCGGTCACGCCGGTGGATGTCCAGCCGCTGCACGACCGTCACGCCGCCCCTCGGCAGGGAAACGCGATATCCAGGAAGGTTCGTGGAGTTGCTGTGATCGCGGTGGCCATGATGCCGACCCGTCTCCGCACCGTCCGCCGGGGCGGCCCGGGATTTCGTCTCTCGCCGAGGACGACCCGACAGGAGAGTCGGAGTGCGTGACGCCCTCGGTCCTTTCACGGTACGTCGCCGGCAACCGGGAATGTGGCGCCGGCCAGACTCATCCGAGCCGAGCGCACCGCCTGCCGAAGGGGTCCGTGGAGACATCCGCGGCAGTCGGCCCACTCGTGGGGCACTCTGCTTGACCCCATACCTACGGGGTATCCACCGCCGCCGGGCCCAAGCACGTTCCGCAGGGCCACGGGCCCATCCGCTCACGCATCGCTCACGCACGGGCCTGAAAACGAAGCAGCGCCCGACCCGACCGAAGCCGACTCAGGCGCTGCTTAGCAGGTCAGAGGCGATATCCCCCACCCCACCACCGGTAGGCCCTGTGGGACTCGAACCCACAACCAATGGATTAAAAGTCCACTGCTCTGCCAATTGAGCTAAGGGCCCAGGCGATGTTGCCTCCCCGAGCATAGCCGGACCCGGCCGTGTCTCCGATCGGGTATCGGGGACACGGCCGCGCCGCGGGGCGGGAACCGGCGAGGATCGGCCGGTCAGGGGGTCTTTCCGGCCCGGGCCGCCTCGCGCGCGGCGGTCCGCTCGTGGGCGGGGTCGAGGAACCAGTTGCGGGCGGAAACCAGCCACCACCCGCCCGCGAAACCGAGGACGACCAGGACGGCGACCGGGGCGTAGTTGAAGGTCTCCCAGGTGACCGGGGAGACCTGCGGCAGCATGAACAGCACGGTGATCACCGCGACCCACGCCACCGACACCACGCCGATCGCCTCCGACCAGCGGCCCAGATGCCAGGGCCCCCGCTCGAAGGCCGCGCCCTTGCGGACCCTCAGCAGCGTGGGGATGACGTAGGCGATGTAGAGGCCGATCACCGCGATGGACGTGACCGCCGCGTAGGCCGTGACGTTGATCAGGTACGGCAGGCCGAGGACGAGCGCGCCGCCCGCCGCCAGCCAGACCGCCGCAACCGGCGTCCGGGTGCGCGGGCTGACCGTGTGCCAGACGTGCGACCAGGGCAGCGCGCCGTCCCGCGAAAAGGCGTAGATCATGCGGCTGTTGGCGGTGACCGAGGCCATGCCGCAGAAGAGCTGGGCGCCGATCACCACCAGGAGCAGCAGCTTGCCCGCCGTGGCGCCGAGCGCGTCGAGGAGGATCTGGGCGGGCGGTGCGCCGGTCGGGGAGTTGCGCGCGCCGTCGTAGGACTGGATGGCGAAGGTGAAGCCGAGCAGGAGGACGAAGCCGGCGATCCAGGAGGTCCAGATCGACTGGACGATGCCCTTGGGACCGGCCGTGGCGGCGTCGTGCGTCTCCTCGGTCATATGGGCCGAGGCGTCGTAGCCGGTGAAGGTGTACTGGGCCATCAGGAGGCCGAGCAGCACCACGTAGACACCGCTGCCCCAGCCCGTGTGGTTGACGAACTCGCCGAACACGAAGGACGCGGATTGGTGGTGGTCCGGTACGAAGGCCAGGGCGCCGACGATCACCGCGACGCCGAGCACGTGCCACCACACGCTGACGCTGTTCAGCAGCGCGACGATCCGCACGCCGAAGGTGTTCAGCAGAGCGTGCAGGAGCAGGATCCCGGCGAACAGCAGGACCGTGCGCCCCGGCGTCACCTCGAAGCCGAACTGGAGGTCGAGGTACGCCCCGAGGAAGGACGCAGCGCCGAAGTCGATGCCCGCGGTCACCGCGACCTGGCCCAGCACGTTGAACCAGCCCGTGAACCACGCCCACGCGGCGGCCGTGCGCGGCGGGGCGAGGCGGTGGGCCCAGAAGTACAGGCCCGCGGAGGTGGGGTACGCCGAACAGATCTCGGCCATCGACAGACCCACGAAGAGCGTCATGAGACCCACGGCCACCCAGCCCCAGGTGATCACCGCGGGGCCGCCGGTGTTCATCCCGAAGAGGTAGAGGGTCAGACAGCCGGAGAGGACGGAGATGATCGTGAAGGAGACCGCGTAGTTGGAGAACGCCGACATGCGGCGGGCGAGAACCTGCGTGTAACCGAGCTGGGCCAGCCGCTCCTCGTCCGAGAGGCCGCCGCCTGTGCCTACATCTGTCATGCCCCCAGCAATGCCCGCCCGGAGGGCGTGACACACGTCACAACTTGGCTGAAAAGTGCGGTCGTCGGGCCGGGATGCCGGAAGGGCCCGTACGACGGTGAGTCGTACGGGCCCTTCGGTCAGCCGGCTACGGGGCTGCGTCAGCCGTTGCGCTTCCAGCGCGGCTTGTCGTCGCGGCGGCCGAACGAGCCGCTGCCACGGTGGTCACCGCGGTGGTCGTCACGGCGGCCGAACGGGCGGTCGTGGCCGCCGGAGCGGAAGCCCGGGCGGTCGTCGCGGCGGTCGCGGTTGAACGGGCGGTCGCTGCCACGGTGACCGGCACGGTCGTCGCGGCGGAAACCGCCACGGTCGTCACGGCGCTCGAAGCCCCGGTCGTCGCGGCGCTCGAAGGAACGGCCGCCGCGCTCGTCACGGTCGCGGTTGTCCCGGTTGAAGCCGCCACCACGGTTGTCGCGGTCCTCACGGCGGAAACCGCCCCGGTCGTCACGGCGCTCGAAGGAACGGCCGCCGCGCTCGTCACGGTCGCGGTTGTCCCGGTTGAAGCCGCCACCGCGGTTGTCGCGGTTGAAGCCACCACCGCGGTTGTCGCGGTCGTCACGGCGGAAACCGCCCCGGTCGTCGCGGCGCTCGAAGGAACGGCCACCCCGCTCGTCACGGTTGTCACGGCGCTCGAAGGAACGGCCGCCGCGGTCGTCACGGTCGCGGTTGTCGCGGTTGTCCCGGTTGAAGCCGCCACCGCGATTGTCGCGGTTGAAGCCACCACCGCGGTTGTCGCGGTCGTCACGGCGGAAGCCACCGCGGTCGTCGCGGCGCTCGAAGGAACGGCCACCCCGCTCGTCACGGTTGTCACGGCGCTCGTACGACGGCGTGGACGGCGTGCGCTCCTCACGCGCGGCCCGGTCGACGTCACGCGCGGCCGGCTGCTCGGGGACGGAGGCCGCCTCGACCGCCGCCTGCACCTCGGCCTCGGCCTGCTCCTGCGCCTCGGCCACCGCCGCCTCGGGGTCCTCGCCGCGCTCGCGGGCGACCCGGGCGACCAGGCGGTCCGCCTCCTCGCGCAGCTCGCTCGCACGGCGCTGCGCCCGCTCCAGCTGCTTGGTGAGGTGGGCGACCTCGCGCTCGGCCTGCTGGGCGGCGTTGCCCGCGGACTCGGCCTGGACCTCGGTCATCGAACGGGCGCCGGTGATCTCGGCGACCTCCGGGTCGAAGGCGGCACCGCCCTGGATGATGTGGCGCGCGGCGTCGACGCCCGCGTCCTCCATCAGCCGGAAGATCTGCCGGCGCTGGTGCGGCAGGGAGAGCGAGACGACCGTGCCCGTGCGCCCGGCGCGCGCCGTACGGCCGGCCCGGTGCAGGTAGTCCTTGTGGTCGCCGGCCGGGTCGACGTTGAGGACCAGGTCGATGCCGTCGACGTGGATGCCGCGGGCGGCGACGTCGGTCGCGACCAGGACGTTCACGTACCCGTCCTTGAAGTCGGCGAGGGTGCGGGTCCGCGCGCCCTGCGTCATGCCGCCGTGCAGCGCGTCCGCCTTCACGCCCGCCTCGCGCAGCTGCTCGGCGACGCGGTCGGCGCCCAGCTGGGTGCGGACGAAGATGATGGTGCGGCCCTTGCGGGAGGCGATCGCGGCGGTGACCGGCGCCTTGTCCTTGGGCTTCACGATCAGGATGTGGTGGGACATGGTCGTGACGGCGCCCTGCGCGGCGTCGACCTCGTGCGAGACCGGCTTGTTCAGGTAGCGGTCGACGAGGGTCTTGATCTCGTTCTCCATGGTCGCGGAGAAGAGCATGCGCTGGCCGCCGGTCGGCACCTGGTCGAGCAGCTCCGTCACCTCGGGCAGGAAGCCCAGGTCGGACATCTGGTCGGCCTCGTCGAGGACGGCGATCTGCACGTCCTCGAGGGAGCAGGCACCGCGGTTGATGATGTCGCGCAGCCGGCCCGGGGTGGCGACGAGGATGTCGACGCCGCGCTCCAGGGCGTAGATCTGGTTGCCCATGGACGTGCCGCCGCAGACGACCTTCATCTTCAGGCCGAGGACGTCGCCGTACGGCTGGAGCGCGTCGGCGACCTGCATCGCCAGCTCACGGGTGGGGGTGAGGATGACGGCGCGCGGCTTGTGCTTCTGGGTGTGACCGCCGGCCAGCGTGGCCAGGGTCGGCAGACCGAAGGAGAGGGTCTTGCCGGAGCCGGTGCGGCCGCGGCCGAGGATGTCCTTGCCGGCCAGGGCGTCCGGGATGGTCGCGGCCTGGATCGGGAAGGGGACCGTCACACCGTTCTGCGCGAGCTTGCGCACGACGCCCTCGGGCAGGCCCAGGGCGGCGAAGGTGATCTCGGTGGTCTCGTCGGCCTGGTCGGCCTGGTCGGCCTCGTCGATCTCGTCGATCTCGTCGGTCACCTCGACGATGTCGAGGATCTCGTTGTCGAGGTCGGCGTCACCGATGTTCTCGAGCGCCTGGAGCGCCTCGTTCTCGACGGCCTGGGAGGCCTCGGCGGCCTGGGTGTCCTCAGACAGGACAGCGTGATCGGCACTGAAAATGGACATGCGTAAGCGAAACCTTCCGGAGTCTCGTCGGCACGCGCCCGTCAACTCCGTGTTCGCATTACGACCGCCTCAATGCGGTCCGCCACGGCAAGGGAGAGTACGCGCCACACGGCGCGCTCTGTGGTGGCGCCGGGCAAATGGGATCAAACGATCTACCACCATACGCACCCTGCCCCACCGAAGGCAAATCAAGACCCCGGAACACCGGGGAGACCCTCGTCACGCCACCCGGCGGCGCAGCGCGGCGCGCCCGGCACTACACCGGCACGCCCGCCTCCGGCGCCGGCTCCCGCTGGAGCAGCTGGGCGCCCGTTCCGCCGCCGGTCTCCTCGTGCGCGGAGGACGAGGGTTCCGCGACCGTCGGGTCCGGCGCCGGGGTCGGCGGCTCGGGGGAGGGCGCCGGCGGCTCGGGGGCGGGCGAGCCGGGCGCCGTCGGCTGCGCGTCCGTCGGCGCGGGCTCGCCGGGCGGCACCGTCCGCCCCGGCTTGGCCGGGCCCGCCGGCGCCGACGCGCTCGCACCGGCGGACGGCGAGGCGCTCGCGGAGGCGGAGGCGCTCGCCCCGTGCTTGCCCCGGTGCTTGCCGTGCCCGTGCTTGCCGTCCCCGCCGACGGCGCCCATGTAGCCGCCGCCCACCCCCGCCGGACCGCCGTCGGGCTCCGCGCCGCCGTGCCGCCCCGCCGAGTGCGACGGCTTGACCGGGCCCTCCGCGTCGTTCCCCACGCTCATGCAGCCGGCGGCGGCGGTCACGGCCAGGACGGTGGCGGCCAGACGAACGGGTACGTACATGGGGCGCACGGGGCCACCTCCGGTGCAGGCGCAAGATGAGTCACCTCACCAACTCCCGCCGCCCACGGGAGGACACGCGCCCCGTTCACGAAGCGCGCCGGGCGCGGCCACCGGGCGAGCGCGGCCCTCAGTCGGCCGCGGTCGTCAGCTCGGGTGAGTCGCCCCCGTGGCGGATGGGGGGCGTCCGCGCTCCTCCGATTACGCGCCCCGTCGTTGACAATGGCCCTGTGCTGGAGATGACGCGCGATGCGTTCGAAGAGCTGGTGAGTGAGGCCCTGGACAAGATCCCGCCTGAGCTGACGCGGGTCATGGACAACGTGGCCGTGTTCGTCGAGGACGAACCGCCCGCCGACGACCCGGAGCTACTGGGCCTCTACGAGGGGACCCCCCTCACGGAGCGCGGAGAGTGGTACGCGGGAGTGCTGCCGGATCGCATCACGATCTACAAGGGCCCGACCCTGCGCCACTGCGAGACGCCGGAGGAAGTAGTCCACGAGGTGGCCGTCACGGTCGTGCACGAGGTGGCGCACCACTTCGGCATCGAGGACGCGCGGCTCCACGAACTGGGCTGGGGCTGACCTCCTGGCGAGTTCCTCGCGCGTCATCTCCGGCACAGGCCCATGCGCTGACCGCCGGCCGGACGGACGCCGGCCGACCGCATACCCGGACGCACACCCGGGCATACGGCACCAATGGCTCGCGTCCGTGTCCGCGTCCCCCGTACGCCCTCCGCCTCGTCCGCCCCCGTCCTCGCACTCGCGCCCCGCCCGCACCCCTGGTCCCGCGGCCTCGGTCTCGTCGCGGTCGTGCTGCTGGGTGCCTGGCTGGGTCTGCTGATCGTCGGGAACGTGCGCGTACCGGTCGGCCCCATGAACACGACGATGACCCTGCGCCCCTCCCTCACCGGCGGCACCAAGATCAACGTCTCCCCGCTCGGCGCTCTCTCCCTCGACAGCCACACCGCCCCGGTCCGCCTCGACGTGAACGTCGACCAGCTCGACCCGGCCCGCTCCCAGGCCCTCGTCGACCACCCCGAGCGGCTCTCCGGCCTCCAGGGCGAGGTCGCCCACGACGTCCAGCACGGCACCCTCGACCTCGCCGTACGGTCCTGCGTCGCCGTCGTCTCCGGCGCCACCGCCCTCGGGCTCGTCGTCTACCGCCGCCCCCGCCGCGCCCTCGCCGCGGGCGGCCTCGCCCTGGCCCTGCTCGCCGCCTCCGGTGCCACCGCGTACGCCACCTGGAACCCCAAGTCGGTCCTCGAACCCCGGTTCTCCGGCCTGCTGTCCTCCGCGCCCTCGCTCGTCGGCAACGCGCGCAGCATCGTCACCGAGTTCGACGTCTACCAGCGGGAACTGGCCCGACTGGTGACGAACGTGACCAAGCTCTACGACGTCACCTCGACGCTTCCCGCCTACCAGCCCGACCCCAGCACGGTCCGCGTCCTGCACGTCTCCGACATCCATCTCAACCCCGCGAGCTGGAAGATCATCGCCTCGCTGGTGGAGCAGTACAAGGTCAATGTGATCGTCGACTCCGGCGACACCATGGACCACGGCACGTCCGCCGAGAACGGCTTCCTCGACCCCGTCGCCGACCTGGGCGCGCCGTACGTCTGGGTGCGCGGCAACCACGACTCCCGCGTCACCCAGAGCCACCTGGACCGCATCAAGAACGTGCACGTCCTCGACGACGGCCGCGCCGAGACCGTCGCCGGGCTGCGCTTCGCGGGGATGGGCGATCCCCAGTTCACCCCCGACCGCTCCTCGGTGCCGGGCGCCGGGGCGTCCGAGGAGGCGGCCGGGGACCGCCTGGCGGAGGCGCTGCGCACCGAGACGGCGGCCGGCACCCCGGTCGACGTGGCCGTCGTCCACGAGCCCTCCGCCGCCCGCCGCACCGACGGCACGGTTCCGCTGGTCCTCTCCGGCCACCTCCACCACGAGCAGACGGAGGTCATGAAGAACGGCACCCGGCTGCGCGTGGAGGGCTCGACGGGCGGCAGCGGCCTGCGGGCCGTCGAGGGCGAGTACCCCGACCCCATCGAGGCGTCGATCCTCTACTTCGACCGCGGCACCAAGCGCCTCCAGGCCTGGGACGAGATCAAACTGGGCGGCCTGGGTCTGACGACGGCAGAGGTGAGCCGCCACCTCCCGAAGGAGAACCGGCCCGGCGCCTCCCCGACCCCGCCCGAGACCCCCACCCCCACCCCGACCGAGACCCCGACGCCTCCGCCGACCCCGCCCTCCGCCACCTCGCCCCCCTCCCTCAGGCCCCCTTCCACCCCCTCCCCGTAAACCGTTTTGGCGATCCCTCCCGCCATCCCATATGCTTCTCACGTCCCCGACGCGCTGAGAAGCGCCCAGGCGGGCCGATAGCCCTCATCGTCTAGCGGCCTAGGACGCCGCCCTTTCAAGGCGGTAGCACGGGTTCGAATCCCGTTGGGGGCACGCAACACCGTGTGCGACACTGTCGTACACAACAGCTTGGTCCTGTGGAGCAGTTTGGAGTGCTCGCCACCCTGTCAAGGTGGAGGCCGCGGGTTCAAATCCCGTCAGGACCGCTGAGGTTTCACGTGAAACCTCGTGGCTGGGTAGCTCAGTTGGTACGAGCGATCGCCTGAAAAGCGATAGGTCGCCGGTTCGACCCCGGCCCCAGCCACTCAGATCGAAAACCCCCTCCGGGTAACCGGAGGGGGTTTTCGTCGCTCACGTAGCTCGCAGAGAACCTAGGGGGGTTCTTGAGACGCATCACACGGGGACTGGTCACGGCCGGCGCCGTCCTGTTCTCCACGCTCGCCCTGCCCGTCACGGCGCACGCCGTGGGACCGAACGTGCTCCAGGCGTACAGCGACCAGGCCGACTGGTCGGTCGTCGACGTACGGCTCAACTACGGCAGCGAGATCGACAAGGTCACCGTGGCCCTCCGCCCGGTCGGCAGCAGCCAGTCCGAACCGCCGGTCGCCACGGTCACGGACTTCAAGCAGACGTACTACATCAGCCAGTGGGAGGGCGTCTGGTCCTCCCCACCCGTCCACCTGGACACCCTCGGCGACTACACGATCGACGTCGAGGCCACCAACGCGGCGGGCGAGACCACCGTCCAGAAGGACGCGGGCACCCTGCGCTACCGCAAGCAGCCCGTCTTCACGGACTTCACGGTCACACCGACCGAGCCGGACATCGAGAACAAGACCGTCACCGCCACGGGCGCCATGGTGATGCGCGACCCGAGCACCCGGGAGACCTCGCCCTTCGCCGGCGCCACCGTGAACCTCGACCTCGGCCGTCTGGAGACCACCGCGGTCACGGACGAGGACGGGCACTTCTCCGCCTCCAGGGAGATACAGGAGGGCGGCTGGGCCCGTGCCCAGTACGAGGGTGAGCCGGGCTGGGCGTACAGCCCCGTCCGCGGCATCACGCCGAAGGCCGCTCCCACCCGCTTCGTCCTCGACAAGACCGATTTCCACCTCACGGCCAACGACCCGCTCAAGGTCAGCGGGACCCTGGAGTACCAGAGCGGCGGCCAGTGGAAGCCACTGGCCGGCATCCCGGTCGAGATGGACTACAAGGACAGCTCCACCTCCCACGCGATCGACGCGACCACGGACGAGAACGGCCGCTTCACCCTGTCCACGTACGCGTACGGCACCACCACCTACGAGGTGGGCTTCCCGCCGTATCCGTACAACGCCTGGATCCAGCGCACCGCGCACGTCGACGTGAAGGTGGCCGTCACCTCGACGACGCGCTTCCCCGAGTTCACCGCCCAGCTGAACGAGTACGCCGAGCTCGAGGTCACCGGCATCGTCGACGTGGTCGGGAACTACTTCGGCGGCCAGGTGGCCGTCGACATCCAGTACTCGCCCAACGGCAGCACCGGCTGGACCACCAAGAAGACCGTGAAGACCAGCTTCGGCTCACAGTTCATCGTCGACAGGATCCCCGGGTACACCGACGGGTACTGGCGGCTGCGCTACGCCGGGTCCGCCACGAAGGACATCAAGGGCGGCACCAGCAAGCCCCTGCGCAAGAACCGCTCCCTCACCAGGATCAAGGGCGCGAACGCCTCTCCCGAACCGGTCCGCAAGGGCCGCACGATCACCGTCACGGGCGTGCTGCAGGAGGCGAAGCCCGGTACGACCGCGTGGAAGGCGTACGGGGGCAAGAAGGTGCAGATCCTGTTCCAGCCCAGGGGCACGACCTCGTGGTACCTGATGACCACGGTCACCACCAGGGCGAACGGCTCCTTCAGCAAGGGCTTCAAGGCCCAGCAGGACGGCACCTGGGTGCCCGTGTTCCTCTACCCGGACAGCAAGCACTTCGTCGGCAGCGGAACCGAGGACTACGTCGACGTGCGGTGACGCCCGCGAGGACGGGTGCGGGGGCGGGCGGGGCCGGGAGCGGGTGGGGGTACGGCCGGCGGGCCCAAAAAGGTTCGCCACGTATTTGGCCGGGATGAGATCCTGGACCGCGTATGTCTACGCACCCTGCCCCCGCCCTCGGCGCCCTCGCCCCTCGCCTGGCCGAGCTGTCCCTGCGCGACGCGCACCGGCTCGGACGCAGGCTCGAAGGCGCCCGCAAGATCCGCAAGCCGGAGGCCCGTGCCGCGGTCCTCGCCGAGATCGAGGCCGAGGTCGCACGGGTCGAGGAGCGGATGGTCCTCAGGCGCGACCGCGTCCCGGCCGTCACGTATCCCGAGCAGCTCCCGGTCAGCCAGAAGAAGGACGAGATCGCGGCCGCCATCCGTGATCACCAGGTCGTCATCGTCGCCGGTGAGACCGGATCCGGTAAGACCACCCAGATCCCCAAGATCTGCCTGGAACTCGGGCGGGGGGTGCGCGGGATGATCGGGCACACCCAGCCCAGGAGGATCGCGGCCCGTACCGTCGCCGAACGCGTCGCCGAGGAGCTGCGGACGCCGCTCGGTGAGGCCGTCGGCTGGAAGGTCCGCTTCACCGACCAGGTGAACCCGGACGCCACCTTCGTGAAGCTGATGACGGACGGCATCCTGCTCGCCGAGATCCAGACGGACCGCGAGCTGCGCGCCTACGACACGATCATCATCGACGAGGCCCACGAGCGGTCCCTGAACATCGACTTCCTGCTGGGGTACCTGGCGCAGCTGCTGCCGCGGCGGCCCGACCTGAAGGTCGTCATCACCTCGGCGACCATCGATCCCGAACGCTTCTCCCGCCACTTCGGCGACGCCCCGATCATCGAGGTCAGCGGACGGACGTATCCGGTCGAGGTGCGCTACCGGCCACTCCTGGAGGAGGACTCCGAGGACGCCGACCGGGACCAGATCACCGCGATCTGCGACGCCGTGGAGGAACTCCAGGCCGAGGGCCGCGGCGACATCCTCGTCTTCCTCTCCGGTGAGCGCGAGATCCGGGACACGGCGGACGCGCTGGAGAAGAAGCAGTACCGGTTCACCGAGGTGCTGCCGCTGTACGCCCGCCTGTCGCACGCCGAGCAGCACCGCGTCTTCCAGCCGCACACCGGCCGCAGGATCGTTCTGGCGACCAACGTCGCCGAGACCTCCCTCACCGTCCCGGGCATCAAGTACGTCATCGATCCCGGCTTCGCCCGGATCAGCCGCTACAGCCACCGCACCAAGGTGCAGCGCCTGCCGATCGAGCCGATCAGCCAGGCCAGCGCCAACCAGCGCAAGGGCCGCTGCGGCCGCACCAGCGACGGCATCTGCATCCGTCTCTACAGCGAGGACGACTTCAACGCCCGTCCGGAGTTCACGGACGCCGAGATCCTCCGTACGAACCTCGCCTCCGTCATCCTGCAGATGACCGCGGCCGGCCTCGGTGACATCGAGAAGTTCCCGTTCATCGACCCGCCGGACCACCGCAACATCCGCGACGGCGTCCAGCTGCTCCAGGAACTGAACGCGCTCGACCCGGCCCAGAAGGACCCACGCAACCGGCTGACGCAGACCGGCCGCAAGCTGGCCCAGCTCCCCGTCGACCCGCGTCTGGCCCGGATGGTCCTGGAGGCCGAGAAGAACGGCTGCGTCCGCGAGGTCATGGTGATAGCCGCCGCGCTGTCGATCCAGGACCCGCGCGAACGCCCGGCCGACAAACAGACCCAGGCCGACCAGCAGCACGCCCGCTTCAAGGACGAGACCAGCGATTTCCTGGCGTACCTCAACCTGTGGCGGTACGTCCGTGAGCAGCAGCGCGAGCGCGGCTCGTCGTCCTTCCGCCGGATGTGCAAGCAGGAGTACCTGAACTTCCTGCGCATCCGGGAGTGGCAGGACATCTATACGCAGCTGCGAACGGTCGCCAAGCAGATGGGCCTCCCGCTCGACGAGCAGGACGCCTCGGGCGACAGCATCCATGTGTCCCTCCTCGCCGGTCTGCTCTCGCACATCGGCATGAAGGACGTGAAGGAGGGCGCGAAGAACGAGTACCTGGGCGCGCGCAGCGCCAAGTTCGCGATCTTCCCGGGTTCGGCGCTGTTCAAGAAGACGCCGCGGTTCGTGATGTCGGCCGAGCTGGTCGAGACGTCCCGGCTCTGGGCGCGGGTCAACGCGAAGATCGAGCCGGAGTGGGTGGAGCCGCTCGCCGGGCATCTCCTGAAGCGGACGTACAGCGAGCCGCACTGGGAGAAGGACATGGCGGCCGTGATGGCGTTCGAGAAGGTCACGCTGTACGGCGTACCGATCATCGCCCAGCGGAAGGTCAACTACGGCCGGATCGACCCGGAGGCGAGCCGCGAGCTGTTCATCCGCAACGCGCTCGTCGAGGGCGACTGGCGGACGCACCACAAGTTCTTCGCCGACAACCGCAGACTCCTCAGCGAGGTCGAGGAGCTGGAGAACCGGGCCCGGCGCCGGGACATCGTCGTGGACGACGAGACGCTCTTCGACTTCTACGACCAGCGGGTGCCCGAGCATGTGGTGTCCGGGGCCCACTTCGACTCCTGGTGGAAGCGCAAGCGGCACGAGCAGCCCGACTTCCTGGACTTCGAGCGGGAGATGCTCATCCGCGAGTCGGCGGAGGCGGTCACCAAGGCCGACTATCCCGACTCCTGGCGGCAGGGGCAGCTGAAGTTCCGGGTGACGTACCAGTTCGAACCGGGCGCGGACGCGGACGGTGTGACGGTCCACATCCCGCTGCAGGTCCTCAACCAGGTCACGGACGACGGTTTCGACTGGCAGATCCCCGGCCTGCGGGCGGAGGTCGTCACCGAGCTGATCCGCTCCCTGCCCAAGCCGGTCCGCCGCAACTACGTGCCGGCGCCGAACTTCGCCCGGCGCTTCCTGGACCAGGCGGTCCCCCTCCAGGAGCCGCTCACCACCGCCATGGCCCGTGATCTCAAGCGGATGGTCGGTGTCCCCTTCGAGGCGGAGGACTTCGACTGGTCGAAGCTCCCCGACCATCTGAGGATCACCTTCCGGATCGTCGACGAGCGGCGGCGCAAGCTGGCCGAGGACAAGGACCTGGAGGCGCTGAAGCTGCGGCTGAAGCCGAAGGCGCGCCAGGCCATCTCCCAGGCGGCCGCCGCCACCGCCGAACGGCAGGGCGGTGAGTCGCTGGAGCGCGAAGGGCTGACGGACTGGTCCATCGGCTCCCTGACCCAGGTGTTCGAGACCCGCCGCGCGGGCCAGCCGGTGAAGGCCTACCCGGCCCTCGTGGACGACGGGGACACCGTCTCCGTACGCCTCTTCGACACGGAGGCGGAGCAGGCGGAGGCCATGTGGAAGGGCACCCGGCGGCTCATTCTGCGCAACATCCCGGTCAACCCTGCGAAGTTCGCGTCCGAAAAGCTCACGAACGCTCAGAAGCTCGCTCTGTCGGCCAATCCGCACGGTTCGATCCAGGCCCTCTTCGACGACTGCGCGATGGCGGCGGCGGACCGGCTGATCGCCGACTTCGGCGGGCCGGCGTGGGACGAGGAGTCGTACCGGAAGCTGTACGACAAGGTGCGCGCGGAGATCGTCGACACGACCGTGCGGACCGTCGGGCAGGTGCAGCAGGTGCTGGCCGCCTGGCAGGCCTGTGAGCGGCGCCTGAAGAGCGTGCGCAGCCCCGCGCTGCTCGCGAACCTGACGGACGTGCGCAAGCAGTTGGACGCCCTGGTGAAGCCCGGCTTCGTGACCTGGGCGGGGCTGCGCAGGCTCCCGGACCTCATGCGCTACCTGGTGGCCGCCGACCGGCGCCTTCAGCAGATGCCGACGGCGGTCCAGCGGGACACCACGCGCATGGAGAAGGTCCACGAGATGCAGGACGAGTTCGCCTGGCTCCTGGAGCAGCTGCCCCAGGGCCGGCCCGTGCCGTCCTCGGTGCTGGAGATCCGCTGGATGATCGAGGAGCTCCGGGTCAGCTACTTCGCCCATGCGCTGGGCACGGCGTACCCGGTCTCGGACAAGCGGATCGTGAAGGCGATCGACGCGGCCGCTCCGTGACGAGAAGCTCACGGAGGGTGAGTTCGACCAGCGGGCTCACCCTCCTGTACAGTCCTTCTCGCAGCACAGCGCAGCGCGAAGTGCCGCAAAGCCTGGTCCTGTGGAGCAGTTTGGAGTGCTCGCCACCCTGTCAAGGTGGAGGCCGCGGGTTCAAATCCCGTCAGGACCGCAACAGGGGAAGCCCGGATCTTCGGATCCGGGCTTCTTCGCGTCCCCGGGCCGAATCCGGGCTTCTTCGCGTTCCCCCGGCCGCCGGAGGCGGGGCACCCACCGCGGGGCCCTCCCCGTGTCCGGTTGCCCCCTCCCCCCGGGCCGCCCACCCGGCGGCTCCCTTGACGGCGTCACATTCGCTCGGTACCCCAGAACTCAGGGCACGTTCCCGTGGCCCTCCTGGAGGTGGCGTATGGCGGCATCGGCTAGGCACGAGACGCGGGCGTTACTCCGCGCGCACCTGTCGGCCGCGTCGTCGTACGGGCATCTGACCCGCCACTGTCCGATCTGCCACCGCCTGCTGCGGCTGGCCCTGGACGGCGCCCCACGGGGCGCCCAGGGCCCCGGGGAGGCGCCGGAGGACGCCCCGGCGGACGGGGCCTCCTCGACCGCTTGATCAACGGCGGTGCCGCCAGGGGTAGTTGCCGGTCCTCCACTAGCGCAGCGGAACCCGCCGCAACAAGGCCACCGGCATGTGACAGGCATCACGGAATAAGTTTTGGAACCGGGCGTTCTTACCCGTCTCCGACAACTGGTCAATTTAATATGTGCAATTGCACCACGAGGGTGGAAGTCCCCGGGACACCTCCGGAGCCCCGCGTCAGGGGTTTCCAGGAACCCACGCAGACCCTCCCCAGAGTCCGACAGGCTCGCTCACAGACCGACCCGATCCGACCGCCCAGGCGCCGTCGAGCGGCCTCAAGCGCACAAAAAAGATCGCGCTGGACCCGGCGGAGTCCAGCGCGATCGACGACGTTCCCGATGGGCGAGGGGCCTGTTGGGGCAGGACCCACGTCGCTTGGAGCTAGGTTTCGGGCGTTCGCACAGGTTGGGGGACCTGAGGTGTTGCCCGGTTATTCAGTTGTTCAGGCCTCGCTGCGCTGCTGCGGGATACCCGCCAGCAGGGCGCGGACCTCGGCCTCGCGGTAACGGCGGTGTCCGCCGAGCGTGCGGATCGACGTGAGCTTGCCGGCCTTCGCCCACCGCGTGACCGTCTTCGGGTCCACGCGGAACATGGTGGCGACCTCAGCCGGGGTCAGCAGCGGCTCAGCATCAGGGGTGCGAGCGGTCATGAGCGGCCTCCTCGGGAGAACCGAACCTTCTCGGTTCTTTCCTCTAAATTCTGCACCTTGACCCGCGTTGCCCGAAATGGCGGACGCGAGTCGAGTCGGTTATAGGACGAACGGCTTGTCCTCGGCACTACAACTACACCATCTGTCCAGCCGCGTCGGCCAAACCGATGGAATTGCCCCCCAGGTGTTCATCGGCGACGGAAGCCGATGGACCATGCCATAGCGGACAGTCACGCCCCTGTGACGATCAGTCACAGGGGCGCTCAGGAGTCACGAGACCCCCCATAGCGTGCAATGCCGAGATTCCCCCCACCATGGAGCATAAGTAGGCGGATGGAGCCCTCCCCGGACTCCTTGTCCTATTTTGGCACGAGGAGGGGCAAGCTACGCAAGGGCCGCGTACGTGCGGTCCGTCACCCTTGCGCCATAAGCCCGGATCGGGGATCTACGTCCCGTCAGTTCCGTGAAGTGCGGTTGACCGTACGCTGTTCGACCCTTTTCGGCCGTGACGTAGGTCACTTTGTGAAAGCGCTGTCGCTACTGTCACATCGTCAGATCACAGCATGCCGGATCCGACAGGTGTGCGAGGGGGTCCCCTAATTGGCCGAACGCCGGTCCCGCACCGCCCGCCACCGCTCGACGAGCCGCCCGTACGCCTCGCCGGCCGCCGCCCCGTCGCCCACCCGCAGCGCCTCGATGCCCTCGGCCACGTCCGCCGCCGAGTGGTCGCCCTCCAGATGCCCGGCCGGAAGGGTGTGCACCAGGCCGCCGTAGTCCAGTTCCACCAGTGAACGCGGATGGAACTCCTCCAGCCAGCGGCCCACGTCCAGCAGACCGTCGACGAGCGGCCCGTCGTCCAGGGACTGCTTGAGCGTGCGCAGCCCCCGGGCCGTCCGCCGCCGCGCCTGCACCATCGGCGTGCGGTACCGCAGCACGGGCGCGGACTCCCCCGTCCCCTTCTCGTACACCCGCTCCTCGTCGGAGAAGAGCACGAACCAGTTCAGGGGCACCTGCCAGGTCGCCGTGCGGATCCAGGGGCGCGCGTCGGGATTGCGCTCGCGCCAGCGCTCGTAGTCCTTCGCCGCCTGGGCCCGTACGACCTCCGGGAGCACCGCCTCCAGAACCGAACGGGGGAGTTCGTCGCCCAGCTCGGACAGGGCCTGCCAGCCGCGCAGCCGGGTGCGCCACGGACAGATGTGCAGCACGCCGTCCATCTCGGCGACGAACGCCTCCCCGCTCTCGTGGACCGGCACCGCCACCGGCGGGGTGGGCAGCAGATCGGCCAGCGAGCGGCGCAGCTCGTCCTGGTAGGAGGGGCGGTCGGGGCGGCGGGCGTAGCGCGTCCAGTGGGTGCGCTCGGGCTCGGGGAAGGCGGCCAGCGGCTCGTACACGCGCAGGTAGGTCGCATAGGGGACGATCACCGAGGACACCTTGGGCACGCCTGCTCCCTCCCCCGCCACCCGGCCGGGAAACCTGATCGGCCCGCGCGCGGGGACACGGGAAACGCCTGCGCATGGTCGCACGGGCGTACTCCGGGAGGAGGTCATCCGGCATCCGGACGGAGGTGATCCGTAAGAGTGCGCGTTCGACGGGCCGCGCAGGCTCTACGCTCGTCCCACAGGCCCCCGCCACCCCTGGGGCGCCTGCGTCCCGATCGCCGCGAGTTACCCAGGAGTCACCACCGTGACCGACGTAGACAACGGCGTCCTGCACAGTCTGTTCCACTCGGAGCAGACGGGTCACGAGCAAGTCGTGCTCTGCCAGGACCGCAAGAGCGGCCTCAAGGCCGTCATCGCCCTCCACTCCACCGCGCTGGGCCCCGCACTCGGCGGAACCCGGTTCTACCCCTACGCGACCGAGGCGGAGGCCGTCGCCGACGCGCTGAACCTCGCGCGCGGGATGTCGTACAAGAACGCCCTGGCCGGTCTGGACCACGGCGGCGGGAAGGCCGTGATCATCGGCAACCCGGACACGATCAAGACCGAAGAGCTGCTGCTCGCCTACGGCCGTTTCGTGGCCTCTCTCGGAGGCCGGTACGTGACGGCCTGCGATGTCGGCACCTACGTCTCCGACATGGACGTGGTGGCCCGTGAGTGCCGCTGGACGACCGGCCGCTCACCGGAGAACGGCGGCGCGGGCGACTCCTCCGTGCTGACCGCCTTCGGCGTCTACCAGGGCATGCGGGCCTCGGCCCAGCACACCTGGGGCGACCCCTCGCTGCGCGGCCGCCGGGTCGGTGTCGCCGGCGTCGGCAAGGTCGGCCACCACCTGGTGGAGCACCTGCGCGCCGAGGGCGCCGAGGTCGTCGTCACCGACGTCCGCGAGGACGCCGTACGCCGCGTCCTCGACCGGCACCCGCAGGGCGTGACGGCCGCCCCCGACACCGAGGCGCTGATCAGCACCGAGGGGCTCGACATCTACGCCCCCTGCGCGCTCGGCGGCGCGCTGAACGACACGTCGGTCCCCGCGCTCACCGCGCGGATCGTCTGCGGCGCGGCCAACAACCAGCTGGCCCACCCGGGCGTCGAGAAGGACCTCTCCGACCGCGGCATCCTCTACGCGCCGGACTACGTGGTGAACGCCGGCGGGGTCATCCAGGTCGCCGACGAACTGCACGGTTTCGACTTCGAGCGCTGCAAGGCGAAGGCGTCGAAGATCTTCGACACCACGCTCGCGATCTTCGCACGTGCGAAGGAGGACGGGATTCCGCCGGCCGCGGCGGCGGACCGGATCGCCGAGCAGCGGATGCACGAGGCGGCCAGGACGCGCGGATGGTGAGGTTCCGGTAGCGGGCCCGCCGGAGGCGTCCCGAGGGTTTGGTCGGTACCGCCGGGTGGAAAGTTAGAGAGAACTCTCACTCTTCCCGGCGGGTCGGCCGCCGATAAGTGGTTAAAATCGCCACTGACCAGCGAGGACGGGACGTCTCACAGGTCCTGCGCACACGCGCGTGCTACGGGCGACGTACCGTACGGGCGTGGGCTCAGGTACCGTGGGAGCCCTACGACGGGCTCTCCGAGGAGAGACCGCTCTGGATCATGAACGCGTGTCAACCTGGGGCCAGCGAGCCCCGTCGTTGAGGGGGTCGAGCCATGGGGCGCGGCCGGGCCAAGGCCAAGCAAGCGAAGGTCGCCCGCCAGCTGAAGTACAACAGCGGCGGGACGGATCTCTCACGCCTGGCCGAAGAGCTGGGCGCATCGCCATCGAACATGCCGCCGAATGGCGAACCGTTCGAGGACGATGACGATGAGGAAGACGACGACCCGTACGCACGGTACGCCGATCTGTACGGGGACGACGAGGACGACGAGGACGACGATTTGTCCCACCACCACCATCGTCGCGGCGCTTGACCTCGCTGTGAGCATCCACCCGGTCGGTGACTTCGGTCACCGACCGGGTCTTGTGCTGCCCCGCAGGGCTCAGCTCGCGTAGTCCCCGACGAGTTCGGCTCCGGTGGTGTGGTCACCGCGCTCGGTGATCTCACCGGCGACCCATGCCTCGACGCCACGGTCGGCGAGGGTGGCGAGGGCCACGTCCGCCGACTCCTGGGGCACGATCGCGATCATGCCGACGCCCATGTTCAGGGTCTTCTCCAGCTCCAGGCGCTCGACCGAGCCCGTCCTGCCGACGAGGTCGAAGATCGGGGCCGGGGCCCAGGTGGAGCGGTCCACCGTCGCGTGCAGCCCGTCGGGGATGACCCGGGCCAGGTTGGCCGCGAGTCCGCCGCCGGTGATGTGCGAGAAGGCGTGCACGTCCGTCGTACGGGTCAGGGCCAGGCAGTCCAGCGAGTAGATCTTGGTGGGCTCCAGGAGCTCCTCGCCAAGGGTGCGGCCGAGGTCGTCGATCCGGGCGTCGAGGGCGAGGCCCGCCTGGTTCAGCAGGACGTGCCGGACCAGCGAGTACCCGTTCGAGTGAAGGCCGGAGGACGCCATGGCGATCACGGTGTCACCCGTGCGGATGCGATCCGCGCCGAGCAGCCGGTCGGCCTCCACGACGCCCGTTCCGGCGCCGGCGACGTCGAAGTCGTCCGCACCGAGCAGGCCGGGGTGTTCGGCCGTCTCACCGCCGACCAGGGCGCAGCCGGCCAGCACACAGCCTTCGGCGATGCCCTTGACGATGGCGGCGACCCGCTCGGGGTGGACCTTGCCGACGCAGATGTAGTCGGTCATGAACAGCGGCTCGGCACCGCACACGACGATGTCGTCCATGACCATGGCGACCAGGTCGTGGCCGATCGTGTCGTAGACGCCGAGCTGGCGGGCGATGTCCACCTTCGTGCCCACGCCGTCCGTGGCGGAGGCGAGCAGCGGACGCTCGTAGCGCTTGAGGGCGGAGGCGTCGAAGAGGCCGGCGAATCCGCCGAGGCCGCCGAGGACCTCGGGGCGCTGCGTCTTCTTCACCCACTCCTTCATCAGCTCGACGGCGCGGTCGCCCGCTTCGATGTCGACGCCCGCGGCTGCGTAGCTGGCGCCGCCCTCGGCAAGGGGGGTCTCAGACATGGCTGGTGAGAACTTTCGTGTCGTACGGCAGCGGTTGCGGGCCGTCTACGGGCGGCGGATCGCGTCGGCGGCGGCCGTGGCGGCCGGGCCGGCGGCCAGCTCCGTCTCCAGCAGCTGCTTGCCGAGCAGCTCGGGGTCCGGGAGCTCCATCGGGTACTCGCCGTCGAAGCAGGCCCGGCAGAGGTTCGGCTTGGCGATGGTGGTCGCCTCGATCATGCCGTCGATGGAGATGTACGCCAGGGAGTCGGCGCCGAGCGAGGTGCCGATCTCGTCGATGGTCATGCCGTTGGCAATCAGCTCCGCGCGCGTGGCGAAGTCGATGCCGAAGAAGCAGGGCCACTTCACGGGCGGGGAGGAGATCCGGATGTGGACCTCGGCGGCGCCGGCCTCGCGCAGCATCCGCACGAGCGCGCGCTGCGTGTTGCCGCGCACGATCGAGTCGTCGACGACGACCAGGCGCTTGCCCCGGATGACGTCCTTGAGCGGGTTCAGCTTCAGGCGGATGCCGAGCTGGCGGATCGTCTGCGAGGGCTGGATGAAGGTCCGGCCGACGTAGGCGTTCTTGACCAGGCCGCTGCCGAAGGGGATGCCCGAGGCCTCCGCGTAGCCGATGGCGGCGGGGGTGCCGGACTCCGGGGTCGCTATGACCAGATCGGCCTCGGCGGGGGCCTCCTTGGCGAGCTTGCGGCCCATCTCCACACGGGACGCGTACACGTTCCGCCCGGCGATGTCGGTGTCGGGGCGGGCCAGGTACACGTACTCGAAGACACAGCCCTTGGGCTTCGCTTCCGCGAATCGAGAGGTGCGCAGGCCGTTCTCGTCGATGGCGACGAACTCGCCCGGCTCGATCTCCCGGACGAAGCTGGCGCCGCAGATGTCGAGGGCGGCGGACTCGGAGGCGACGACCCAGCCGCGCTCGAGGCGGCCGAGGACCAGCGGGCGGATGCCCTGCGGGTCACGGCCGGCGTAGAGGGTGTGCTCGTCCATGAAGACGAGGCTGAAGGCGCCCTTGACCTGCGGGAGGACCTGGTGGGCCGCCTCCTCGATGGTCAGCGGCCTGCCGTCCTCGTCGACCTGGGCCGCGAGCAGCGCGGTGAGCAGGTCGGTGTCGTTGGTCGCCGCGACGCGCGGGGTGCGGCCCTCCTGCTTGGGCAGGTCGGCGACCATCTCGGCGAGCTGGGCGGTGTTGACGAGGTTGCCGTTGTGGCCGAGCGCGATCGAGCCGTGCGCGGTGGCCCGGAACGTCGGCTGGGCGTTCTCCCACACGGAGGCGCCGGTGGTCGAGTAGCGGGCGTGTCCGACCGCGATGTGACCCTGGAGCGAACCGAGCGAGGTCTCGTCGAAGACCTGGGAGACGAGGCCCATGTCCTTGAAGACGAGGATCTGGGAGCCGTTGCTGACCGCGATACCCGCGGATTCCTGGCCCCGATGCTGGAGGGCGTAGAGCCCGAAGTACGTGAGCTTTGCGACCTCTTCGCCCGGAGCCCAGACACCGAAGACGCCACAAGCGTCCTGGGGGCCCTTCTCGCCGGGAAGCAGATCGTGATTGAGTCGACCGTCACCACGTGGCACGCCACCGAGTGTAGGCGAGATCGACCACTGGTCCGAATTGGCGATACCTGCCGGTAACTGGATCTTCGTTGGTCCGATCCATCGATGATCAACTTGTTTACGCAGGTCAGACACGCTATACGGCGATCCTGAGGCCACCGGTGCCGCAACTCGAAGGGGTTCGCGCGGTCGCGGTCCGTATGCACGAGTGAGGTGTCGCACACCATTCTGCGTGGGCCGGGTCAGGACATCAGCGGCAGGAGCGCTCCCAGATCGGCCCGCTCGCCGCTCGCGCTGACCTTCGCCGCGTCCCTGGCCTCGGCCCAGGTCTGCCGTCCGGTCGCCAGCCTGATCCAGGTCAGCGGGTCCGTCTCGACGACGTTCGGCGGTGTGCCGCGGGTGTGCCGCGGGCCCTCGACACACTGCACGACGGCGTACGGCGGCACGCGCACCTCCGTCGCGCCGCCGGGCGCCTTGACGGCGAGCGCGTCCGCGAGGAGCCGGGTGGTGGTGGCGAGGGCCTGGCGGTCCAGGGGGACGGCGAGGCCCGGCACGGCGGCGTTGAGGTCGTCCGTGTGGACGACCAGCTCGACGGCGCGGGTGACGAGGTAGTCGGCGAGCGGCAGCGCGCCGGCGTTGGTCTGGAGCAGCCGTGTGCCGGGGTGGGTGTCGAGCTGTTCGACGAGGTCGCGCTCGACGGCGGCGAGGTAGCCGTCGAGGTCGGGGTGTTCCGCGGTCAGCCACCGGGTGAAGTCGTCGATGGCCGGGGAGTCGGCGGAGGTGGCGAACGGCCAGTCGAGCAGCACGGCGTCCTGCTTCGGGGGCTCCGGGAGGGCGAGGGCGCGCCCGATGGCGGTGAGCGCCATCCCGATGTGCGCCACCAGCTCCCGCACTCGCCACTCACCGAGCCGCGTCGGCAGCGCGAGCTGCCCGGCCCCGAGTCCGGCGACCCCTTCCCGCACCTTCCCGAACTGGGCGAGCACCGCCGCCCGGGTCTTGACGGGGTCATAGGTCCGAGTGCGCTTCTTGGCCGCAGGCATGACGGTGAGCCTAGGCCTTGCCGTGCGGACCGGGTCGGCCGGCCCGAGCCGGCTGGCCCTTCAGCCGACGCACGGCGTGCCCTGGACGCCGGGGGCGGGCCGCCCACCGGCGAGGGCACACCTCGGCGAGCCCGGGCCGCCGGGGCGATCCCCACCTGCCCCTTCACCAGGGGTCGCCCCCCACGCGCTCGACCTCGACGTGCGCGGCGCCACGGGCGAGACCCCGATGGGCGCGGGGCCACAGGCGAGACTCCGACGGGCGAGACCGCCGCGGGCGCGACACCACGGGCGAGACCCCGACGGACGCGCCACCACAGGCGAGACCCCGACGGACGCGGCACCACGGGCGAGACCCCGACGGGCGGGCCGCCCAGCCGCCCCAGTCGCCCGGCCCGCGACCCGCGCCGTCGTGGACGGCACCGCTCCAGGGGGCCGGCAGTCCCTCCCGCCACTCCGACACCGTGGTGCCCGCGCGAGCGCCCCTCGTGCGAGCCGCCGGTGACGCCGCCTGCGTCGTGGCTGAGCGGGAGCCCAGGGCGTTCGCAGCTGGTGCGGGACCCGACGGCGCCACCGCTGGGGGCGGCTGGCCGGGCCCCCGCCACTCCGACATCGCTGGGGCGCGCGAGGGAGCCCCCCTCTTGCGAGCGAGCCACCCCGGTGATTCCGCCCGCGCCCCGGCCGGACGGAACCCGGGGTGGCCCGAGGTAGTACGGGACTCCGCAGCGACGTGGCCGGGCTGGAGCCCGGGGCGCCCGTGATGATGCGGGACGCGGAGACGCCCCCGCTCCCAGGAGCCAGGCGCGCCCTCCCGCCACTCCGGCACCACCGGGACCTGCGCGAGCGCCCCTCCCCCTCGAAGCTGGCGCCGGGCTCGTCCCCGCGACCCGGTCGGGCCCGGGCCCGGGTGCCCGTGATCGGGGCGGGGGCGAAGCCGGTGTCGGCGCGGCTGCGGGAAGCGGTGAGGGCCCCGGCCGTCTCGGCGGTCGGGGCCCTCAGCGTCGTACGGCGTCGGCGTTCGGCTACGCGAGCAGCCCCGGGATGGTCGCCTCGTGCGCCGTGCGCAGCTCCTCCAGGGTGAGCGCGAACTCGCCCTGGACGTCCACCGTGTCGCCGTCGACGACACCGATGCGGGTGACCGGGAGGCCCCGGGCGCCGCACATGTCGTTGAAGCGGACCTCCTCCGAGCGCGGGACCGCGACGACGGCGCGGCCGGCGGACTCGGAGAACAGGAAGGTGAAGGCGTCGAGCCCGTCCGGTACGACCAGACGCGCGCCCTTGCCGCCGAGCAGCGCCGACTCGACGACCGCCTGGACGAGACCGCCGTCGGACAGGTCGTGCGCGGAGTCGATCATCCCGTCGCGCGAGGCGGAGATCAGGATCTCGGCGAGCAGGCGCTCGCGCTCCAGGTCCACCTTCGGGGGCAGGCCGCCGAGGTGGTCGTGGACGACCTGGGACCAGGCCGAGCCGCCGAACTCCTCGCGGGTGTCGCCGAGGAGGTAGAGCAGCTGGCCCTCCTCCTGGAAGGCGACCGGGGTGCGGCGGGCGACGTCGTCGATGACACCGAGGACCGCGACCACCGGGGTCGGGTGGATGGCGACCTCGCCCGTCTGGTTGTAGAGGGAGACGTTGCCGCCGGTCACCGGGGTGCCGAGCTGCAGGCAGGCGTCCGCCAGACCGCGGACGGCCTCCGCGAACTGCCACATGACGGCCGGGTCCTCGGGCGAGCCGAAGTTCAGGCAGTCGGAGACGGCGAGCGGCTTGGCGCCGGTCGTGGCGACGTTGCGGTACGCCTCGGCGAGTGCGAGCTGGGCGCCGTGGTACGGGTCGAGCTTGGCGTACCGGCCGTTGCCGTCGGTCGCGATGGCGACGCCGAGGCCCGACTCCTCGTCGATCCGGATCATGCCGGAGTCCTCGGGCTGGGCGAGGACGGTGTTGCCCTGGACGAAGTGGTCGTACTGCGAGGTGATCCACTTCTTGGAGGCCTGGTTGGGAGACGAGACGAGCTTGAGGACCTGGTCCTTGAGCTCCTCACCCGTCCGCGGCCTGGGCAGCTTGTTCGCGTCGTCGGCCTGGAGGGCGTCCTGCCAGTCCGGGCGGGCGTACGGGCGCTCGTAGACCGGGCCGTCGTGGGCCACCGTGCGCGGGTCGACGTCGACGATCTTGCCGCCGTGCCAGAAGATCTCCAGGCGGTCGCCGTCGGTCACCTCACCGATGACGGTGGCGATGACGTCCCACTTGTCGCAGATCTCGAGGAACCGGTCGACCTTCTCGGGCTCGACGACGGCGCACATGCGTTCCTGCGACTCGCTCATGAGGATTTCCTCGGGCGAGAGGGTCGAGTCGCGCAGCGGGACGTCGTCGAGGGTGACGCGCATACCGCCGGAGCCGTTGGAGGCGAGCTCGCTGGTGGCGCAGGACAGACCGGCCGCGCCGAGGTCCTGGATGCCGACGACGAGCTTCTCCTGGAAGGCCTCCAGGGTGCACTCGATGAGGAGCTTCTCCTGGAAGGGGTCGCCGACCTGGACGGCGGGGCGCTTCGAGGGCTTGGCGTCGTCGAAGGTCTCGGAGGCGAGGATCGACGCGCCGCCGATGCCGTCGCCGCCGGTGCGGGCGCCGTAGAGGATGACCTTGTTGCCTGCGCCGGAGGCCTTCGCGAGGTGGATGTCCTCGTGCCGCATGACGCCGATGGCACCGGCGTTGACCAGCGGGTTGCCCTGGTAGCAGGCGTCGAAGACGACCTCGCCGCCGATGTTCGGCAGGCCCAGGCAGTTGCCGTAGCCGCCGATGCCCGCGACGACGCCCGGCAGGACGCGCTTGGTGTCGGGGTGGTCGGCGGCGCCGAAGCGCAGCGGGTCGACGACCGCGACGGGGCGGGCACCCATGGCGATGATGTCGCGGACGATGCCGCCGACACCGGTGGCCGCGCCCTGGTAGGGCTCGACGTAGGACGGGTGGTTGTGCGACTCGACCTTGAAGGTGACCGCGTAACCCTGGCCGACGTCGACCACGCCCGCGTTCTCGCCGATGCCGACGAGGAGCGCGTCGCTCTGCGGGGCCTTCTCGCCGAACTGGCGCAGGTGCACCTTGGACGACTTGTAGGAGCAGTGCTCCGACCACATGACGGAGTACATGGCGAGCTCGGCGCCGGTGGGGCGGCGGCCGAGGATCTCCACCACCCGCTCGTACTCGTCCTTCTTCAGGCCGAGTTCGGCCCAGGGCAGCTCGACGTCGGGGGTCGCGGCCGCGTGCTCGACCGTGTCCAGAGGCGTCCGGCTCATGCGTTGACCAGCTTCTTGAGGATCGAGGTGAAGAACGGGAGACCGTCGGTGCGGCCGGACCCGATGAGGGGCTCGACGGCGTGCTCCGGGTGCGGCATGAGGCCTACGACGTTGCCGGCCTCGTTGGTGATGCCGGCGATGTCACGGAGGCTGCCGTTGGGGTTGAAGTCCAGGTACCGGAAGACCACCCGGCCCTCCGCCTCCAGCTTGTCGAGCGTGTAGGCGTCGGCGACGTAACGGCCGTCCATGTTCTTCAGCGGGATGTGGATCTCCTGGCCGGCCGTGTAGTCGGCGGTCCAGGCGGTCTCCGCGTTCTCCACCCGCAGCTTCTGGTCGCGGCAGATGAAGTGGAGGTGGTCGTTGCCGAGCATCCCGCCGGGCAGCAGATGGGCCTCGGTGAGGATCTGGAAGCCGTTGCAGATGCCGAGGACCGGAAGGCCGGCCTTCGCCTGCTCGATCACGGTCTCCATCACCGGCGAGAAGCGGGAGATGGCACCGGCGCGCAGATAGTCGCCGTACGAGAAACCGCCGGGCAGGACGACCGCGTCGACCTGGTGGAGGCTCTTGTCCTTGTGCCAGAGGGCGACCGGTTCCGCGCCCGCGAGACGGATCGCGCGCTGGGTGTCCCGGTCGTCGAGGCTGCCCGGGAAAGTGACGACGCCAATACGAGCGGTCACTTCGCGGCCTCCGCGACTTCCTCCACCTTGACGGTGAAGTCCTCGATCACGGTGTTGGCGAGGAAGGATTCCGCAAGATCGTGGATGCGGGCGAGGGCGGCCTCGTCGACCGGCCCGTCAACTTCCAGTTCGAATCGCTTTCCCTGACGTACGTCGGAGATGCCTTCGAAACCCAGGCGCGGCAGTGCGCGCTGCACCGCCTGGCCCTGGGGGTCGAGGATCTCCGGCTTGAGCATGACGTCGACTACGACGCGTGCCACTGGCACTCCCGGTGGTGTGGTGCTGAGCAGGTTCCTGCGGTGTCTCCGACAGGTGCCTTCAGACTACCCGCACAAAATTTCTACGCGCATAGAGTTGTAGGAATCTACGTGAGCGTCATCACGATCAGGTATCGGACCAGTGCCATCGCGAAAAGTTCAGGGAAAGATCCGGGGTGCACCCGCGTTCCCTATTGCGCCGGGACACGCGGAGAGATTTAGTCGGGCTTCACATTCCATTGCCGGGCACTGTACAAATGAATTGGCAATAGCCGATACTTTGCCCCATAACTGGCGGACAGTCGACATCTCCGTGACGTCTTGGCACGTCATCGCAGAGCTGTCGCACGAAGGGACCGATATTCGTGGCGCAGAAGGTCGTGGTCACTCTCTTTGACGACATCGACGGCTCGGAAGCGGCGGAAACGATCGCCTTCGGACTCGACGGCAAGTCGTACGAGATCGACCTGAATGAAGCCAATGCCAAGAAACTGCGTAAGGCGCTCGCGCCCTACGTGGAGGCCGGCCGCAAGCGGTCGAAGTCCGGCAAGGCGTACAAGCAGACGGAGGTCGCGCCCGACCCGGCGGCCGTGCGCGCCTGGGCCCAGGCCAACAAGATGGAGGTGCCGGCCCGCGGCCGCATCCCCAAGAAGGTCTACGAGGCCTTCGCCGAGGCGCAGTAGCCCGGCCCCTGTTCGAGCCGCTCCCGCGGTTGCCCCCGGGTCCGTCAGCACGGCCCGGGGACAACCGACTTGCGTTACCCCCCACATGGTCGGCTAGTGTCTGGAGCACGCCGCCGGGCAGGGCCGAAAAGCCCAGCTCACGGAGGCCACGCGGGTGTAGTTCAGTAGTAGAACATCCCCCTTCCAGGGGGAAGGCGCAGTGTGCGATTCCTGTCACCCGCTCTGCATCGCCGTCCTGACCACGGTTGTGGATCAGGTAGGCTGGTGCTCGCGCCGATCGGTGAGAGCCGGTCGGAGGCAATGCGGACGTAGCTCAGTTGGTAGAGCGCAACCTTGCCAAGGTTGAGGTCGCGAGTTCGAGCCTCGTCGTCCGCTCGGGAAGGAGACCCCGGTCCATCGGACCGGGGTCTTTTCGTGTGTTCGTCATCATGTGTTCCCCTTCGTGTGCCGCCGTCACCTGACATTTGTCATACGGAGTGATGACAGCTCGCACTGCTGTCGGGCCCTGTCCGACGGGAGCCTTGAGACATGGACACGAATGAACACGTGATTGAGGTCACCGGCCTCCGGCGTGTGTACGGGGGCGGGTTCGAGGCGATCCGTGGAATCTCCTTCCACGTCGACCGCGGTGAGATCTTCGCGCTGCTCGGTACCAACGGCGCCGGCAAGACATCGACCGTCGAACTGCTGGAGGGCCTCGCGCGCCCCGACGCCGGACACGTCCGTGTACTCGGCCACGACCCGTACGCCGAGCGGGCCGCCGTCCGGCCGCGCACCGGCGTGATGCTGCAGGAGGGCGGGTTCCCCTCGGAGCTGACCGTCGCCGAGACCGCGCGGATGTGGGGCGGTTGTGTGAGCGGCGCCCGGCCCGTCGGGGAGGCGCTGGCCCTGGTCGGGCTCGCCGGCCGGGCGGACATCCGGGTCAAGCAGCTCTCCGGCGGCGAGCGGCGCCGCCTCGACCTGGCCCTGGCACTGCTCGGCGACCCCGAGGTGCTGTTCCTCGACGAGCCGACGACCGGCCTGGACGCCGAGGGCCGCCGCGACACCTGGGACCTGGTCCGCGCCCTGCGCGCCTCGGGTACGACGGTGCTGCTGACCACGCACTACCTGGAGGAGGCCGAGCAGCTCGCCGACCGGCTGGCCATCCTGCACCAGGGACGCATAGCCGCCTCGGGGACACCCGCCGAGGTGACCGCGGCCGAGCCCTCCCGGATCGTCTTCCAGCTGCCCGAGGGGTACTTCATCGGCGACCTGCCCCCGCTCGGCGAGCTGGGCGTGTGCGATCACGAGGTCGAGGGACGCCTGGTCCGGCTGCGGACCAGGGAGTTGCAGCGGACGGCGACCGCGCTGCTGGTGTGGGCCGAGCGGGCACGGGTCGAGCTGCGGGGGCTGGACGTGCGGTCGGCATCGCTGGAGGAGGCGTTCCTGGGCATCGCCCGGGAGGCGTCGGAGCGCACGAGGACCGAGGGGGCTGTGGCATGAGCGGGAACACGGTGAACAACGGGACCGGTGAGGGCACCGCCCTGGGCGCCGGGAGCGGGGGCACGCAGGCCGGCCCCGCGTCCAGGGGCGCGGTGACGACCCCGGTGAGCCGGATGGCGGCCCTCGCGCGGGCCGAGCTGACCCTGCTGGTGCGCAGCAAGAGCACGCTGCTCACGGCGGTGCTGGTGCCACTCGTGCTGCCGTTCTGCTTCGGGCCCCTGATCGACAGCATGGACGTGCAGGACGTCGGTCTGACGACCGGTCTGGTGCTGCTGCCGACGGCGATCGGATTCTCCCTGGTGTTCGGGGTGTACTCGGCCCTGACCGCCATCTACACCGTCCGGCGCGAGGAACTGGTCCTGAAGCGACTGCGCACCGGCGAGCTGCAGGACACCGAGATCCTGGGCGGGACCGCGCTGCCGGTCCTGGTGACGGGGCTGGTGCAGTCCCTGGTGCTGGTGGCGGCCTCCACCGCGGTGCTGGACGTGCCCGCGCCGAAGGCTCCCCATCTCGCCGTCCTGGGACTCCTGTTGGGCCTGGCCCTCTGTGCGGCGCTGGGGGCGCTCACGGCGGCCCTGACCAGGACCGTGGAGAGTGCCCAGGTCACCCCCCTGCCGTTCGTGCTGGTCTCGATGATGGGCTCCGGGGTGACCGTCCCCCTGGAGATGCTGCCCGACCGGGTCGCCTCGGTCTGCGAACTGCTGCCGCTGTCCCCGGCGATCACCCTGATACGCGGCGGCTGGACCGGCGACCTCTCCGCCTACGAGGCGCTGGGGACGATATCCACAGGCCTGGCCTGGACGGTACTGGCAGTGTTTGCTGTACGGCGGTGGTTCCGGTGGGAACCACGGCGCTGAGACGGGGGACGAGGGGAAGAGATGCGCGGCCCGGGGCGCTGGTGGCGGGGGAAGAGCACACCGGCGAAGTTCGAGACGTACACGCGGTGGTCGTTCCACTTCTTCGGAGTGAGCGAGATTCTCGGGATCAGTCTGCCGGCCGTCGGCTCCCTGGGACCCGGTCTCGGCGGCGCGCTGCTGACCATGGTCACGGTGCATGCCGTGCTCTGCATGGTGACGGTGTCCCGGGGGCTGGACTGGAGGCGTGGCCGGCGTCCCCAGCCCGTGCGGCTGCTCTGGACGCTCGGCTCGCTCACCGCCGCCATCGGGGTGGCGGCCCTGTGGATCGCCCAACGGGGTCCCGACCATGAGGGCGTGGACACCACCGCGGGTGCCGTTTTCGGCCTCGTCCTGACTATTGGGACAGGCATCCTCCCGCTCGGGGTGCGGGACCGTCGACGGGTGTACGCGATAGTGGCCGGCTTCTCGCTCGGCGCGGGCGTCGCCTGCCTCCCGCTGAAGGTGCCGCTGCCCGCCGCCGTCCTCAGCGTGGTGGGCGTCTTCTTCGCCTCCGGCCTCGTCGCCGGCACCGCGCTCTTCTCGGTGTGGCTGCTCGACGCCGTCTACCGGCTCGACGAGGCCCGCGAGACCCTTGCCCGGCTCGCCGTCGCCGAGGAGCGGCTGCGCTTCGGGCGGGATCTGCACGACGTGATGGGGCGCAACCTCGCGGTGATAGCGCTGAAGGCGGAGCTTGCGGTGCAGCTGGCCCGGCGGGGGCGGCCGGAGGCGGTGGAGCAGATGATCGAGGTGCAGCGGATAGCGCAGGACTCCCAGCGGGAGGTGCGCGAGGTCGTGCGCGGGTACCGGGAGGCCGATCTCTCGGTGGAACTGACCGGCGCGCAGAGCGTGTTGGCGGCCGCCGGGATCGACTGCGAGACGCGAGGGGAGGCGGACGGGCTGCCCAGTGAGGTGCAGTCGGCCCTCGGCTGGGTGGTGCGGGAGACGACGACGAACGTGCTCCGGCACGGGGACGCCCGGCGGTGTGCGGTGGAGCTGCGGATCGCGGAAGGACGCGTGGTGCTGACCGTGGAGAACGACGGGGCCGAGGCCGTGCGCCACGGTGCCGGCGGGGGCGGGTCGGGGCTCGCCGGGCTGCGGGAGCGGCTGCGGCAGGTCGACGGGACGCTGGAGGCCGGGTTCGTCCGGCCCGGGGTGTTCCGGGTCGTGGCCGAGGTCCCCCTGGAGAGAACGAACATGGTCAGCGAGGTCACTTCATGACGGTGCGGGTGCTGCTCGCCGACGACGAGCATCTGATCCGCGGTGCGCTGGCCGCGCTGTTGTCCCTGGAGGACGATCTGCTGATCGTCGCGGAGGCGGCCACCGGACCGGAGGCGCTGGCGATGGCGCGGGCGCACTCACCGGATGTGGCGGTGCTCGATCTCCAGATGCCGGGTGCGGACGGTGTGAAGGTCGCCACATCGCTGCGGGCCGAACTGCCCGGCTGCCGGGTGCTGATCGTGACCAGCCATGGCCGGCCGGGGCATCTGAAGCGGGCGCTCGCGGCGGGTGTGCGGGGGTTCGTCCCGAAGACGGTGAGCGCTCAGCGGCTGGCGGAGATCATCCGGACCGTGCACTCCGGAAACCGTTACGTCGATCCGGAGTTGGCCGCCGACGCCATAGCGGCCGGGGATTCGCCGCTGACCTCGCGTGAGGCCGAGGTGCTCGAACTCGCCGCCGAGGGGGCGCCGGTCGCGGAGATCGCCGAGCGGGCCGGGCTGTCGCAGGGGACCGTGCGGAACTACCTCTCGTCGGCCGTGTCCAAGCTGGGGGCGGAGAACCGGCACGGGGCGGTGCGTCTCGCACGGGAGCGGGGTTGGGTATAGTTGGCCTCGCGCCACGGCGCAGTGCGGACGTAGCTCAGTTGGTAGAGCGCAACCTTGCCAAGGTTGAGGTCGCGAGTTCGAGCCTCGTCGTCCGCTCCAGTGAAACCCCGGTCCGGTGGGCCGGGGTTTTTGCTTGCCGTCTTCGCGTGCGGGTTTGCGCCTGCTCCGGTAAGGGCGGTCCGGGTGGCCCCCGCAGGTCACGGGGGCCGTCCGGGTCAGGACCAGGTGAGGCCCGTCAGGCGCTCGTAGGCCTCGATGTACTTGGCGCGGGTGGCGTCGACGATCTGCTGGGGCAGCGGCGGCGGGGGCTGCTCGCTCTTGCGGTCCCAGCCGGACTCGGGCGAGGTGAGCCAGTCACGGACGAACTGCTTGTCGTACGAGGGCTGGGCGCGGCCCGGCTGCCAGGCGTCGGCCGGCCAGAAGCGGGAGGAGTCCGGGGTGAGGACCTCGTCGGCGATGACGAGGGTGTCGCCGTCGAAGCCGAACTCGAACTTGGTGTCGGCGAGGAGGATGCCCCGGTCGCGGGCGATGTCGCGGGCGCGGCCGTAGACGGCGAGGGTGGCCTGGCGGAGCTGGGCGGCGGTGTCGGCGCCGACCTGGCGGGCGACCTCCTCGTAGGAGACGTTCTCGTCGTGTTCGCCGACGGCGGCCTTGGTGGCCGGGGTGAAGATCGGGGCGGGGAGTTCGCTGCCGTCGACCAGTCCCTCGGGGAGGGCGAGGCCGCAGACCGTGCGCGACTCGACGTACTCGACGAGGCCGGAGCCGGTGAGATAGCCGCGGGCCACGCACTCGACCGGGAGCATCCGCAGGGACTTGCAGACCAGGGTGCGGCCGGCCCAGTCGGCGGGGGCGCCGGGGGGCAGTTCGGTGCTGAGGACGTGGTTGGGGACCAGGTCGGCGAGCTGGTCGAACCACCACAGGGAGAGCTGGGTGAGGACGCGGCCCTTGTCGGGGATCTCGGTCGGCAGCACCCAGTCGTAGGCGGACATACGGTCGCTGGCGACCATCACGAGGTCGCCCGCCTCGTTCTGGTACAGCTCGCGCACCTTGCCGGTGTGCAGATGCACCAGGCCCGGCACCTGGAGGGGCTCGGGCTTTTCTACGAATCCGGACACGGTTCCTCCCCGTGATTTCGTCCTGAACCTTGATTGTCCCGTACGTCGGGACGGATCAGGGACGGAGGGTCCGCCGAGCTGGCGGGGAGGCGGGGGGAGGGGTCAGTCGCGCTTGCAGATGCGGTCGAGGAGGTTGGCGGTGGCGCGCTGGATGCGGGGGTCGACGTGGCCGGGGCGGTCCAGGGCCGGGGACCAGGCGAAGGTGCCGGAGGCGAAGACGAGGGCGCCCGAGGGGGCGCGGTAGAGGGAGGTCTCCTGGTGGCGCAGGACGCCGTCATGGTCGGTGTAGGGGGAGTGGGCGAGGAGGATGCGGTCCTCGTGGGGCGGGAGCGGGGTGCGCGGGAAGTAGCGGTCGGCCTCGCCCGCGACCAGGCCCTCGATGCCGTCGCCCTCCTGGGTTCCGGTGGCCTCCCAGAGCCAGTGGTCGGCGTTGCGCACGATCAGCGGATGCGGCTCGGGGACCCGGCCGGCGTACTGGATGCCGACCAGCTGCTGCTCGGCGCGGTCGATCTCCCGCCAGAGGACGGACTTGCCGGGGCCCCTGCGTTTGCGGCAGGTGAGCAGCCGGGCGGGGACTCCGGACGGGGAGGGGCCCAGCTCCACCTGCCAGTACAGGCTGTTGGCGGAGAGGAAGACCAGGGAGGTGCCGCTGTCGCGGGCGAGTTCGACCGTGCGCCGCATGGTCGCCGACCAGTACTCGTCGTGGCCGGGGAAGACGAGGCCCCGGTAGCGGGTGGGGTCGACCTGGCCGGAGTGCAGATCGCGGGCGTCGGCGTAGGCGAGGTCGTAGCCGTAGCGCTCGGCCCAGCGGATGACGTCGTAGGCGTGGCCGACGTGCAGGGGCAGGCCCGCGCCCGCGTACGGCCGGTCGAAGGAGACCGTGGTCGCGGCGTCGGCCTCGCCGAGGAGCCGGCCGTCGCGGTCCCAGGCGTGGTAGAAGCTGGCGCCGGTACGGCCGTCCTCGGGGTAGAGGTTGTAGGCCTGCCAGGTGACGTCGGGCAGGAGCAGCAGCAGGTCGGCGGGGTGCTGGTCGCGGACCGTGAAGGGGACGTGGGAGCGGTAGCCGTCGGCCGTGGTGAGGACGGCGACGTACGCCCCGACATTCCAGTACGAGGGGATCTGGAGCCGCCAGGAGAGCCACCAGTGGTGGCAGGAGACCGTGCGGTCGGCGGTCAGCGGCGGGGGCTGGACGATGCCGGCGAGACGCGGGCTGGTGGTGATCTTCGCGGCGCCGGCCCCGTCGTAGTGGCCGATGCGGTAGATGTCGACGCTGAATTCCTGGGGCGGGTCGACCGTGATGTGGAAGTCGACGGCCTCGCCGGGGGCGACCGCTCCGGTGGAGGTGAAGCCCTTGATCTGGCGGCGGACGTCGTCTGCGGAGCGGGGGACCCCGGACGCGGAGGCCGGGCCGGGCGCGGTGCGCGGGCCCGGGACCCTGGGCCCCCGCCCGCCGCCCGCGCCGACGCCTCCGTCCGGCCCGGGCGCGGGGGCCGGGTCGACGTACCAGGGGACGACCTGACCCGTGTCGTCGAAGTACGTCTCGCTGCCGCGCAGCCAGGGGACGGGGCCCTGGCCGAAGGGATCCGTCACGGCGTGGGCCAGTGCTCCCGACTCCCAGCGGCGGATGTGGTCCGGTCCCGGTGCCATGGCGCTCCCCTCCCTGGTGCCCCTGTGATCGTCCGGCGGTGCGGTCGCTCGCGCTGTACCCGCCGACTGACCGGCCGGCAGGTCGGCTGTCCTATGTCGCACGCCCATGCCATGGGCGCGTTCGATCCCAGCACATCACATAACGCGCGCAGACAGTCACTATTCGTTGCGAATTGGCCGAAAGTGGAACCAGGGGATCCGTTCCGGGCGGGCAGGGGTGTCCGGGCGAGTCGGGGGGTCAGCCGAGGCGTACCGGCTTCTCGGGGCGTATGCCCAGTTCCACCAGCCAGGCACGCAGGGGGGTCGCGTCACCGTCCTCCACGAGGCTGAGCACACGGGGGGCGAGGTCGGCCACCCGCTCGCCGTCGACGAGGAGGGTGGGGCCGTCGAGCCAGTCGAGGCCGGGGGTCGCCCCGACGGTGTCCATCGCGGCGCAGCACACCATCGCCGTGACGTGGTCGGCGAGCAGTTCGCGGTCGGTGCGTGGGGGCTGGAGCGGGAAGAGCGGAAGCGCGCCGTCCTCCCAGAGCGGACCGTCGGGGCCGCCCTGGCTGCCGCCGGGCACGGGGGGCTTCGCCGCGGTCGCCGTCGCCTCCTCCCGCGCCACCTCCGAACCGAGCCGCGCGGCGAGTGCGGAGGAGCGGGGATTGGGGGCGGGGAGCTCGTCTCCGCCGTCGGCCTCGGCTCCGGCCCAGCCGCCGGCCTCGGCGCCGTCGGCCTGGGCGCCTGCCCCGCTGCCGGCCTCGTCGCCGTCTTCGCCGTCGGCCTTGTCGCCGTCTTGGCCACCGTCGTGGTCGCCGATTCGGGCGCCGCCGTGGTCGCTGATTCGGGTGCCGCCGTGATCGCCGGCTTGGGCGCCGCCGCGGCCGCCGTCTTGGGCAGGCCCGAGATCGGCGCCGTCTCGGCCGCCACCGTGATCGCCGTCCTCGTCGCCACCGTGATCGCCCTCCTGGGCAGGCCCGAGATCGGCGCCGTCTCGGCCGCCACCGTGATCGCCGTCCTCGTCGCCACCGTGATCGCCCTCCTGGGCAGGCCCGTGCTCGGCGCCGTCTCGTGCCACGCCGTAGTCGCCGTCCTGGGCGGGCCCGAACTCCGTGCCGTCGTGCCCGAGGTCAGTGGCGTCGTCGGGTGGGGTGGGGGACGCGGCGCCTGGGGTGGAGAACGCGGGGCCCGGCGAAGGGGTGGCTGTCCCAGGCGGGACGCCTCCGGCGGACGTCAGGTGGTCCAGGACCCGGGCCAGGGTGGGGCCGGACGGGTGGTGGGAGGCATGGTCGGGGGTGGGGCGGACGCCGAGGGCGTCGAGGACGCGGTGGAGGCGGGCCGCGTCGGTGCGCCATTTACGGTCGACGACCTCCTCCGGGTACTCCTGCCAGTCCACCGGCGACCAGTCCGGGCCGCACTCGGCGGGCCCGCCGTGGAAGAGGCGGGCGGCGAGCAGGGAGGCGGCCTCGTCCACCGCACCGGGCTCTTCGAGCAGGTCACAGGCGGGGCGCTCACCGAGGCGGGAGGCGAACCCCTCGGCCAGGCGGTCCCGGCGGGAGAGCTCGGTCAGCGCGGCCACGACACCGGCGTCCAGCCGGGACGGCCAGCGGCCCATCCGCCAGGCCGGCAGCGCGACCCGGGTCAGCAGCCGGTCCCAGCCCGCGTACGCGAGGCCCACCTGCTCCTGGGCGACGATCCGCAGGCCGTAGTCCACCGCCTGGGCGCGCTCGGCCGCCGCGGCCGCCACACCCCGCTCCATCTCGGCGGCGTGCACCTGGCAGCTGCGCAGCATCAGCCGGCTGACCCAGCCGATGCCGGCGCAGACCGGACGGGCGGCGGGACATCGTCCGCGGTCGGCGGAGACGGCCACCGCGGCGTCCAGCCCGCGCACGAAGCGCCGGGCCGCGGCTATGTCGGGGTGCGCCGAAGGACCCGTACCGGCGACGACCGGGGCGAGGACGGCGCGCAGTTCACCGACGCGCATCCACCACAGGAAGGGGGAGCCGATGACGAGGACCGGCGCCGTCGCCGTACGACGGGGCAGGTGGTGGCGGCTCGGGCCCGCGCCGGCTATCTCGTCGCCGCGCCGGGGCGCGGGCGGGCCATGGGACGGGTGGGTGCGGTCCTCCAGCCAGCTGTCGCAGTCCGGGGTGAGCGCTATGGCGGAGGGCGCGGGGACGTCGAGACGGTCGGCGAGGTCGCGCACCAGCCGGTACAGATCGGGTGCCGCCTCCTCGGCGACGGCGACCGTGGGGCTGACGGCGGGCCGGGCGCGGGCGACGACCAGGCCCACGACCCCGGCGGCGAGCAGGACGACCAGCGCGACCACGCCGACCACCCAGCGCGCGGTGTCCCAGCCGGGGCCCACGAGGTGCCCGGTGGACCCCCCGGCGAAGAGGATCACGGCGGCGCCCGGGGGCAGCAGCGCGACGGCGAGCGCCCGGCTGCGGACCCGCAGCACGGCCAGCGCCCGGGCCCGCGCACTCTGCGCGCCCGCCTCCGCTCCCATACCGCTCACGACCGGAACTCACCCCCTCACCGTCTCGCCGTCCTGGCCGGCCTGCTCCTGCTCACTCCCCCACTGTGGCACCCGCCACTGACATCGCAATGCCGGTGGGCCAAGTGCCGGAATGCTTGCGCCGCACCCTAGTTGGCGCTCCGGCCCCCGTCAGCCGGATGGCTCAGCGCTCACTCGATGGAATGGCTTTGGGGAAAGGTGAACGACGGTGGGCAACGATCAGGCCCCGGGTTCCCGGGGAGCCCACGAGGGGTTCCCCAGGGCCCGGGGCCTGGGTGGTGCGCTGGGGGAATGCGGTCCGTTCGCGGGCGTGTTACGCGCCCGCCGCCGCCTTCGCCGCGATGTCCGTACGGTGCTGGGAGCCGTCGAGCCCGATGCGGGTGACGGCCCGGTACGCCCGCTCGCGCGCCTCGGTGAGGTCCGTGCCGGTCGCGGTGACGGACAGCACGCGGCCGCCTGCGCTGACGACCGTCTCGCCGTCCTTCTTCGTCCCGGCGTGCAGGACGTACGCGTGCGGGGCGTCCTCGGCGGCCACGGTGTCGAGGCCGGTGATGGCGTCGCCGGTGCGCGGGGTGCCGGGGTAGTTGTGCGAGGCGATGACGACGGTGACGGCCGCGTCCTCGCTCCAGCGCAGGCGCTCCAGGTCGGCGAGGGTGCCGTTCGCGGCGGCGAGCAGCACTCCGGCGAGCGGGGTCCGCAGCCGGGCCAGGACGACCTGGGTCTCCGGGTCGCCGAAGCGGGCGTTGAACTCGATGACGCGGACCCCGCGGGAGGTGATGGCGAGGCCGGCGTAGAGCAGCCCGGAGAACGGGGTGCCGCGGCGGCGCATCTCGTCGACGGTCGGCCGCAGGACGGTCTCCAGGACCTCCTCGACCAGCTTCGGGTCCGCCCACGGCAGCGGCGAGTACGCGCCCATGCCGCCGGTGTTGGGGCCCTCGTCGCCGTCGAGCGCCCGCTTGAAGTCCTGGGCGGGCTGCAGCGGGAGGACCGTCTCGCCGTCGGTGATCGCGAAGAGGGAGACCTCCGGCCCGTCGAGGAACTCCTCGATGACCACACGGTCGCAGGCCGCGGCGTGCGCCTTGGCCGCCTCGAGGTCCTCGGTGACGACGACGCCCTTGCCGGCCGCGAGACCGTCGTCCTTCACGACGTACGGCGCGCCGAACGCGTCGAGGGCCTCGGCGACCTCCTCGGCGGTCGTACAGACGTAGGAGCGGGCGGTCGGGACGCCGGCCCCGGCCATGACCTCCTTGGCGAAGGCCTTCGACCCCTCCAGCTGGGCGGCCTCCCGGGACGGCCCGAAGACCGGGATCCCGGCCTCCCGCACGGCGTCGGCGACCCCGGCCACGAGCGGCGCCTCCGGGCCTACGACGACCAGCTCGGCGCCGAGCTCCCGCGCCAGCGCGGCCACGGCGTCGCCGTCCAGGGCGTCGACCTGGTGCAGCTCGGCGACCTCGGCGATGCCGGCGTTGCCGGGCGCGCAGTGCAGCGCGGTCACGGCGGGGTCGAGGGACAGGGAGCGGCACAGGGCGTGTTCGCGGGCGCCGTTACCGATGACGAGGACGTTCACAGGGGTCAGCCTAACGGCAGGGGGCGGGCGCCTTTGTGCGGGAGGCCGAGGGGCGAGGGGCGGGGAGTTCGTAGGTTCCGACGAACGGCGGCGCGGGCGCCCGGCGGGCCCGCCTACTCGTTGGTGTACTCCTCCACCACGGTCGCGCCCAGTTCGCGCACGATCAGTTCGTGGCCGGAGAGGGCCGACTCGTTGAGGTCGGGGTCGTCGTCCTCCGGGATGTCGTCCTCGGGGGCCACCGGCTCCGGGGCCGGGGGCCGGGGCGGGGCGGGCGGCGGGGACGCGGGCGCCGGGCCCGCTGCGGAGCCGGGCTGGGAGGGGGGTACGGAGGGGGACTGGGCCTGGGGGGTGGGGCCGCCGGAGGCCGGGGTGGGGGCGGACGGGGCGCCGCCGCCGTACCCACCGCCGGGGCTGCCGTACCCGCCGGGTACGCCTGCGCCGCCGGGGCTGCCGTATCCGCCGCCCGGGCTGCCGTACCCGCCGGGCGCGCCGGTGCCGCCACCGCCGTAACCGCCGGTCGGAGCGGGGGCCGAGCCGCCGGACGGGTCGATGACCGCCTCGATCTTCCACTGGACGTTGAACTGCTCGCCGAGCGCCTGGCGCAGCACCTCCTCGCTGCCGCTGCTCGCGAAGTTGTCCCGGGCGCCGGCGTTGACGAAGCCGAGCTGGAGGGTGGTGCCGTCGAAGCCGGCGATGTGCGCGTTCTGGCTGAGGAGGATCCAGGTGAAGCGGCGGCGGTTCTTGACCGCCTCCAGGATGGTGGGCCAGAGCGTGCGGGGGTCGGGACCGCCGGCGGGGGGCGCGTACGCGGCGGGGCCGGCCCCGGAGGCGGGCGGGGCCGCGGGAGCCTGGGCGGGGCCGGGGGCGGATGCCGCCGGGGGACGTGCCGCTCCGCCGCCCGCGGGGGCGGCCGTGGGCCAGCCGCCCGGCCGGCGTCCGCTGCCGGCGGCGGTGGCGGTGGGCCAGGCGCCGGGGGCGGGAGCGGCCTCGGCGGCGGGGGCCTGCGCGGGAGGTGCGGAAGGGGGCGCCGGGGCAGGAGCGGGGGCGGGGGCGGCGGCCTGGGGAACGGCGGAGGGCGGGGCCGGGGACTGAGCGGGCGGCTGGCCCTGGAAGGGAGCCGGGGACTGCCCGGCGTAAGGGGCCGCGGCAGCCGCACCACCGGCGCCGGCACCGGCCGGGGAACCAGGGCCGGCACCCACTCCCCCTCCCCCGGGGGCGCCACCTCGCACCGCCGCCCGCGCGGCGGCCGCCCCGCCTCCCGGGGGGATGGGGGCGCCGCCGGGCGCGGCCGGGGCGGCATGGGCCTCGGGGCCGGGGACGTATCCCATGGCGGGCATGCCCTGGACGGCGCCGGCGGCGAAGTTCACCCCGCGCTCGATGCGGTCGAGTCGGGCCATGACGGAGCGCTCGTCGCCGTAGGCGGCGGGGAGCAGCACGCGGGCGCAGATCAGCTCTAGCTGGAGGCGGGGCGAGGTGGCGCCGCGCATCTCGGTGAGGCCCTCGTTGACCAGGTCGGCGGCGCGGCTCAGCTCGGCGGCGCCGAAGACGCCGGCCTGGGCCTGCATCCGCTCGATGACATCGGCCGGGGCGTCGAAGAGCCCCTTCTCGGCGGCGTCCGGGACGGCGGCGAGGATGACGAGGTCGCGCAGCCGCTCCAGCAGGTCGGCGACGAACCGCCGCGGGTCGTTGCCCCCCTCGATGATCCGGTCCACGACCTCGAAGGCGGCCGCGCCGTCACCGGTGGCGAAGGCCTCGACGACGGAGTCGAGCAGCGAGCCGTCCGTGTAACCGAGGAGGGACGTGGCCATGGCGTACGTCACACCGGCCTCGGTCGCGCCCGCGAGCAGCTGGTCCATGACGGACATCGAGTCACGCACGGAGCCGGCACCCGCGCGCACGACGAGCGGCAGCACGCCGTCCTCGACGGGGATGGCCTCCTTCTGGCACACCTGGCCGAGGTAGTCCCGCAGCGTCCCGGGCGGCACGAGCCGGAAGGGGTAGTGGTGCGTCCGCGACCGGATCGTGCCGATGACCTTCTCGGGCTCGGTGGTGGCGAAGATGAACTTCAGATGCTCCGGGGGCTCCTCGACGACCTTGAGGAGCGCGTTGAAACCGGCCGACGTGACCATGTGGGCCTCGTCGATGATGTAGATCTTGTAGCGGCTGCGCGCGGGCCCGAAGAAGGCCTTCTCGCGCAGGTCACGGGCGTCGTCCACACCACCGTGCGAAGCGGCGTCGATCTCGATGACGTCGATCGAGCCCGGGCCGTTGCGCGCCAGGTCGTGGCAGGAGTCGCACTCCCCGCACGGGGTCGGCGTGGGGCCCTTCTCGCAGTTCAGGCAGCGGGCCAGGATGCGCGCGCTGGTGGTCTTCCCGCAGCCGCGCGGACCGCTGAACAGGTACGCGTGATTGACCCGGTTGTTCCGCAGCGCCTGCTGCAGCGGGTCGGTGACATGCTCCTGCCCGATGACCTCGGCGAACGACTCCGGGCGATAGCGGCGGTACAGCGCGAGAGACGACACGCTTACGAGGTTATAGGCGCCCACCGACAACCGGCCCCGGGTACCGCCCCGCACCACGCAAGCGCCCCCCACGCACCCGCCAGAGCCGACCTACCCTTGCTGCCTTCCGGCCCTGGGGGAGTTCAGTCAGATAGCGCCGCGTGAGGGGCTGCCCAAACAGTACCCGATGCCGACGGCCGGGAACGAGTTCGCGAGCACTCCTCTCGGTCATGTAATGTTCCGAGCGGAGGATTCGCCTAGAGGCCTAGGGCGCACGCTTGGAAAGCGTGTTGGGGGCAACCCCTCACGAGTTCGAATCTCGTATCCTCCGCCAGTGCCTCACCGGGCACGATGTCGAAGGGCCCCACCGTTCGCGGTGGGGCCCTTCGACGTTGTCCGTCTCAGTTTCCGTCTCAGTTCGTCTTTGAGTCTGTTTCCGGGAGCTCCCAAAGAGCGTCGCCGACTTGCTGCGCGACTTTCCGGAGCATGGTCCCCGTCACGTGCATGTACCGAGCGCGCATCCGAGCCGCTCCCCCAGGCTCCCAACCCATGATCGAGTCGATCACGACGTCTGGGACGCCGAGGATCAGCAGGACGGTCGCGGCGGTGTGGCGAGCGTCATGGAGACGGCCGTTGCGGACGCCAGCGTCACGGAGAAGCCGCTTCCAGACATGGAAGTCGGTGTTTGGGCTCAGTGGTCCGCCGACCGGCGAGGCGAAGACGTACCCCTTGCCCTCCCAGTCGCTGCCAGCCGCGATCCGCTCCCGCTCCTGGGCTTCCTGGTGCTGGCGGAGAATCTTGATCAGTGGATCAGGCAGGCCGATGGTTCGCCGTCCCGCGCGGGACTTGGTGGACTTGTGCTCGCGGCGGGTCTGCTGTCGCTTCGGGCAGTAGCCCGCCTTACGGCCGCAGGGGTCGCTCTCGCAGCCGTGCGCGTACTTCGGACGCAGCCGGTTCTTACGGATACGGACGTACCCGGCGGTCAGGTCGACGTCTTCCCAGTGGAGCCCGAGCGCCTCCCCTTGCCGGAGACCGAGCGCCAGGGCGACGACCCAGCGGGCGCTGTTGCGGAGCTTGGCCGCCTCGACGAGGAGGCTCTGTACCTCCTCGATCGTGTACGGCTCGATGTCCTCCTCTTCGAGCCGCGGAGCCTTGGCGATCTCGGCCGCGTTCGTCACGACATGCCCGCGTCGCATGGCCTCACCGAGGGCGACCCGGATCGTCCGGTGGGCGTGGTGGGCGGTGCCGGCGGAGCTCCCGGACGCCTGCATCTTCCGGTAGAAGGCTTCGAGGTGCTCGGGCTCCAGGCGGTCAAGCTTGTGAGCTCCCAAGCCGGGGACGAGGTGAACGCGGACGTCGACCTCGTACCCGTCGTACGTGTTCTCCGAGACGTACGGCTTGGCGATGTTCTCGACCCAGTGCTCAAGCCAGGCTTGGAGCGTCCAGCTCTGCCCCGGCTTCCTGAGCTTCTTGTCGTCCCGCGCCCGCTCCATTTCACGGACGGCCTTCGTCACCTCGGCCTTGGTCTTGCGCTCGATGTGGCGGCGGTCCGGCTTGCCGTCATCACGGACGCCGACGGTCACTCGTCCGTGCCACTTGCCGTCTTTACCGAGGTAGACGGTCGAGGCCCCGTTGGGCTGGCGGGTGCGCTTCTGCTCTGCCATGTCGTCCCTCTCAGGCCGCGTGGGCGGGTCGGTGGCGGAGCTTGGCCACGTAGGCGGGTACGGCTTCGGCAGGGACTCGGCGGAGCCGCCCGACCGTGACGGACTCGATCTCTCCGGCGAGGACGAGGCGGAAGCACGTCGTGCGCCCGATACGAAGTCGGCGAGCAGCTTCCTCCACGGTCAGGAGGGCCAAGGAAGGGTCGAAGGGGTCAGCCATGGGTGGGCTCTCCTTCCGTTTCGGATGCGTCGGGCCGTCGTGAGGTGGCCAGCCAGGTTTCTGCGGCAGTCAGGCCGGTACCGGCGAAGCGCCAGTGCGAGAGGACGAGGACGGTGTCCGGGTCGGGCAGCGGGTGACCGACTGCGGCGGCGCGTTCGCGGGTGAGTGCTTCGTTGTGGTCGGCGCGTTCCTGGCGGAGGGCGCCGAGGGTGACGGAGTACGCGCGGGACTTGGTCGAGAAGTGGCCGCGGAAGCCGAGCATGTGAGCCCACTTGCGCAGGCGCAGGTTTTCGAGTTCAGGGAGGGCGCCGAGGTGCCAGCAGGTGAGGATCATCTGTCGGGCGTGCTTGGTGACGTCGGTGCCAATGAGGTCGGTGATGGGGTTGCGGATGGGGCGGTCGAGAGTGCCGGTCGCGCTTTCTGCGCCCTTCGTGGCGTACTTGGCGATGTAGGCGGCGACGGCGCGGCTGGTCAGGTCTGTGGTGCCGGCGAAGTCGGCCGAGCGGATGGGGCGGATGTCGAGCTGTTCGCCGAAGCGGAAGGTGTAGGTGCGGCCGTCGAGGAGCGGGCCGGGCGTCTCGGCGAGGCGGGCCGCCGAGCGGATGGCGTCGGTGAGGAGTTCGGTCGTAGCCCACGCAGGCGGGGTGTCCTCGGCACCGTCCGGGCCGTCGAGCCGGATCACCGCATGGAAGTGCACCGCGCCACGCCGCTGATACTCGGCAACCTTGGCGTAGGACACCTTCAGACAGTCGCGCAGCTCCGAGCGGCCGATGCCCGCGCGGGACGCGAGCTGTTGGCGCAGGTAGGTGGCGAACCGGGCCCACAGGGCACCGGCGTGCGCGTTCCAGAGCACGGCGGCGCGGTAGTCGTAGCGGTCCGGGTTCAGAGGGGTGCCGAGGGCGGGGTCGCCGTCAGGGTGGGTGCGTCCGCAACGGCAGCGGCCACCGCCAGGGCGGTTGTGGACGGGGCCGAAGGAGGGGGCGGTGAAGGTGGCGAAGACGCGGGGGTGTCCGGCGACGGCCGGGCCGATTCCCTTGCCGCCGCTCAGACCGGCAGTGATGAGGTGGTAGGTGTCTTTGCGGTAGACCTCGGCGCAGGCGGCGCACCTGGTCGCGCGGCGGTTGTTGCAACGAATGAGGAGCTGACCGGCTGGAAGGTCGCGGTCGACGAGTTCGCGGACGATCTCGCCGGTCGCGGCGTGGACGTCCAGGCGGTGCCCCTCCATCCGTACGGGCCGCTCGCAGCCGCCAAGTCGCTGGATCTGGTGTGCGTAGGTGCTCAGGTCGCCGTGCAGGGCAAGGGCCGCCAGCTGGCGGACGGCTCCGGTGGGAGCCTCGGGGCGCATGTGCGGGTTCCTCCTTGGAGGAGAGTTCGGGGCGGACACCCGACTTGTCCAGGGGGCTAGACATCATGGGCAAGTCGGGGCCATGGCGTAGAGGAGATCAGCGGCGGTCGCTCTTGAGGACCGAGCGGATGACGACCGCGCAGACCGCCACGGAGGCGGCGGTGACAGCGACCGCGAGGAGCATGGAGACCAGGACCGTGCCCACGACCAGGACCAGGGCGCCGCCCCCGGCGACGAGTGTCAAGGTGCTGCCGGGGGTGAGCTGAACCGTGGGCCGGTTGGACACCGGGGCGGACGCAGCCGGGGTGGGGGTGGGGTTGTAGGGCGCCCGGTTGTAGACGGTCGGGGCCGGAGAGGTGGGGACCGGAGCGGTGTCCTGCGGCGGGTACTTCGGGGTGAACACGTCGGTGATCCCTTCTGCGGGCGGTCAGTCGAGGAGCGTGGCGACGGCGGGGGCGAGGACGCTGTTCGCCACGAGGTAGCCGCCGAGGAGCAGCAGGGCGACGAGCCACCACGGCGGCCGGGCGAGCTGGATGCCGAGGACGGCGACGACGAGCACGGCGAACCAGAGGGGGACGTCCATGGCGGTGAATCTCCTTCTCAGGCCTTGCAGCGGTGGGTGCGGGCGGCGAGTTCGGCAGCGGCGCGGCTGTCGTACTCAGCGGAGAAGTCGCAGCGGGGCGCGGTGCAGGCGGCGAGGTGGCGGTTACGGCCACGGGCAAGGAACGAGGCGACCTGTACGGGACCAAAGCGGCGGACGTTGCGGAAGCGCGGAGTCATGCAGGCGGTCCTTTCTCAGAGGTGGGCGGCGACGGAAGGCGTCATGGCCGGGGGCAGGCCGAGCCGGGCGCGTACGGCGTCGGCGTCGGCCGGTTGGCCCGTCGCGGCGCGGTGTTCGGCGGCGAGGGCCTGAACGCGGTCGACGAGGGCGGGCGGCAGAGCGATGGCTGGAACAGGCGCCGAAGTGGGCGCCGGAGCGGCGGTCACAAGGTCGGTCGGGGGTTCGTCAGCCGCCGAAGCCGGGGTGGGTGCTGGGAGTTCGTCACGGCGGGGCGGGTCGACCGCGACGGGGGTCGAAGGCGGTGCGGGTTCTGTCTCCGGCGTCACGGAGGCCGCTGGTTCCTCCGAGGTGCGAGGCCCGTGTGCCAGCAGCGTTCCGCCGAAGAAGGCGACGGCGGGCCAGCCGGCCACCACGACGCGGAGCCATGCGGGAACGTGGTCCAGGTCGAGGAGGCCGGCGGTGGCGACGTTGGCGCCGAGGGAGGCGGCCAGTGCGACCAGGAACCAAAGCCGCGGGCCCCCGGCGGGACGTCCAGCGCGTTGCTGTTCGCGCATTCGGCGCCATGCGGCGACCAGCAGCAGGTCAACGCTGACGGGGTAGGCCCACGCTTTCCAGCCGCCCTGTCCGGCCGCCTCCGCCAAGTCGTGAAGGTGGGAGAAGGAGAGGGCACCCGCGATGACGGCTTGGACGATCACGGCGTCCACGCGGGCGAGGTGGGCACGCATCGGCTCGGCTCCTTCCAGCGTGATCAGTCGGCGGACTTGAGGGAGTCAGCGCGCTCACGGGCGAGACGAGCCACCTCGGCGGCCTCGGCGTCGCCGGGTGTGTGGGTGGCAATGCGCTCCAGCAGGTCGGCCTTACGGGCCATGAGCGCGGCGAACTCGCCAGGGGTGCGGTTCTGACGGAGCGCGGCCAAGTCGGCGATGAGCGCGCTGACCTCGGCGATAGCGGGCCGGGACATGGGGCGTCCTTCCGGTTTCGGGCATGGGCGGGGTAGGGACTTGGCGCGAGGCGGTCACGCCAACCGTGGGAAAGGGAGGTGGCTACTCGGTCACCGGGCGCACGGTCGGCGCGGGGGTGATGGGGGACATCGTTCCGGCGGGCTCGACGGCGACGGCGGGCCGGAAGGCGTCGAGGCGCGGAAGCTCCGGCACGAGGGCGGAGGTGGCGCGGCAGACGGCCGCGGCTTCATCGAGGGTGAGGTGCGGGGAGCGTGCACGGGACCAGCCGCCGGAGGAGTCGCCCACGATGGCGACGCCGGGGCGTTCGGCAGGGATGGCGGTTGCGGCGAGGGCCGCTTCCGGGGAGATGTCGGCGAGCGCCATGTTCGCCGACGATTCGTCGTTCACGCGGTGGCAGATACGGCCGGTGAGCTGGGCGCGAAGCATGGTGGCGCCCTTGCCGAGTTCGGAGCCGAAGCGCTGGCCACACACTTCCAAATAGATGCCGGCCGCGCGGCCGAGCTGGGCGATGCGGATCAGCTTGGTGACCATGGAGTCGCGTCGCTTCTCGTCGTCGCGGCTTGCGGCGAGGAAGAGTTCCGCCACCTCGTCGACGACGACCACGACCGGCACCGGTCGTACCTTCTCGGGCAGGCCCCACACGTCCGAGGTGAGGACGGTGTCCGGCCCGACGGCGGAGCTGAGCCCGATCAGCCGGAACCGCGCCTCCATTTCTTCCAGCAGGACGTCAAGGAGTTCGTTCGCCCGGTCCGGGGTGTCGGCAAGCGCCGACAGCCGGGGTGCGAACGGGGCGAGTTCGACACCCCATTTGCAGTCGATTCCGACGAGCACGACGGGTTGCCGGGCAAGTCCGCAGAGCAGGTTGCGCAGGTATACGGACTTGCCGGACTGCGTGGCGCCGAGGATGAGTTCATGCGGCACGGCGCGGAAATCCCGCACGTGCCAGCGCCCGTCATCCCGCAACGCCAGCGGCAGAGTGAGCAGGCCCCCGCCCTTTGGCCGCCGCAGAGGACGCCGTACGTCCGCGAGCACGTCCCAGCCGATCAGCCGCAGTTCGAGCCATCCGGGCTTGGTCGGGCGGATGTGGACGGCGTGAGCGGCCCATGCGTGCCGCAACCGGTCGGCGGAGGCGATGAAGTCCTCCGGTGCCTGCCCGGCCGCCATACGCAGCCGCATGACGAGTCCGGACCCGGTCGGCCGCGGGATGGTCCGCCGAGGCGGAACGGGGGCGGCTTCCCGTCCGACCAGGCGGGCGGTGGCCCGACGGACGGCGGAGGCCGGGACCGTCAGGCCGCAGGCGTCCATGGTGGCCCGGTAGGTGGTGACCACCCGCAGCGCGACCAGCGGATACCCGACGAGCCACCAGAACGCGACCGGCATACGCCGGCGCAGCACCAGCAGCGCAACGAGTGCCAACAGGCACAGCGTCAGTGTCCATACGGTGTCGGTCACTGCGGTCAGCCCCTCACCGGTGCCGGGGCGTTGACCATGACCGCGTCCGCCCGGTAGGCGATGCCGTGACGCATCCGGCCGCCGAACTCGCTCTCCCAGGGGCGGGCGACGAGGCCGGAAAGGATGACCGGGGCGCCCATCACCAGGCCCTCACCGATACCGGCCTCGGGAACGGTGACCTTGATCATGTCCGAACCGCCCTGCGCGATAAACACCAGCTCCAGGACCATGAGCCGCTGGTTCGTCGCCGGGTCGATGGCAACCTCACCGGTCTGACGGTCCTTCACCTTGACCTCCGGCAGCTTGGTGACGAGCAGCGTTGCGGCCGAGACGTCTACGGGGATGACACGCATTTCTTGAACCTCACTGGTTGGCAGTGCCCTGCTGGGCCCCGCTCGGACTGGATACCCCCCTAGACAGCACAGGGAGCGGCCCGCCCTAACTGTCTAGGGGGGTTGACGACCACAGTAAACCGACACCCCATCAACTGTCTAGGGGGGTATACGAGCGAGTCTCAGACGGCGGGCCGGAGCTACGGCAGAGCCCAGTGAAGGACGGTGGCGTCATCCCGGGCTTTGCCGCGCGGCCAGCGCTGCCCCTCGGGGTCACCGGCCTCCGCTTCTCGCACACGGCGGATCAACTGAGCGGGGCCGAAAGAGTCGACGACCGCCAATACTTCTCGCCAGGTGGTGAGTTCGAAGCGGTCGACGAGCCGGCTTGCCCCGTCGCTCAGCAGCGTCACGGAGGCCAGCGAGGCGAGAGGCGCCGTCCCAGTGAGGGCATGTTCGGCAGCTCGCGGGTCGGGCCCTGCGATCCAGAAGCCGCCCGGCCGGTTGCGGAGCTCCGTCAGGGCGTCGCGGTACTCGGCCAGGGCGGCGGCATGTTCGGGTGAGCCCGTGGGCAACGCGTCAACCGATCCGCGCAGCCGCTTGCCGACCTCGTCCAGCCGCTGATCAGTGACGGCGGTTGCCTGTCCCCCCTTGCCGGCCAGCAGGAGGGACGAGTCCCCGAGGACGAGGTATTCCAAGGCTCCGGTCCGGGCGCGTACGGCGATGACCGTGCTGGTCGGACTGGCCCGGTGGACCAGGTCGCAACCGTCCTCGTGCAGGGAACGGACAGCGCGGATCGAGTCGGCCAGGCACTCAGACAGGGGGCGGGCGGCATTCATCGTGATGGCGCTCAGCAGCAGCCCGCCCAGTGTGGAGGAGAACCAGGCGACGCCGTGCGCGCACCCGGTTTCCCCGCCGGCCACGCCCGCGCCGTCCAGGAGCACAGCAGCGCCAGGAGCGGCGGCGGCGAAGTCCTCGTTCTCTCGGCCCGGTTCGGCGGGCAGAGAGGCGAGGGTGACCCTCACGCCGCCGACCCCTCGTCGTGCCGGTAGAGGGGGGTGAGCAGTTCGACGGACCGCGGTTCGCTGGTCTCCGGGTCGTACTCGACGCCGACCAGGGTGGAGAAGCGATGCTCGCCCACCTGTCCCCACAAGGCGTTCAGGTCAGAAGCGAGCAGCTGCACCACACCGAGGGAACCTTGCGTGTGGATACCTGCGAGGGCAAGCAGCGAGCCCTTGCCATCGGGCCGGAGCAGCCTGCCGACATAGCCAACGTCGTACGGGCGGGCCGGATAGCTGTCCTGTCCGGACCGGTACACGGTGCCGGTTCGCCGGTCGGCGAGGGTCCAGGGTCCGTCTTCCGCCTGCTCCCAGTGCAGTACCGGATCCTGGGCGTACGTGTCCCACATCTGCTGAGACATGCGCGGGCCGCAGACGACGACCAGGCCTTCACGGTTGAGGTCGATCTCACCGCTCACCGGCACGTGCTCAGAGGTGACATCAAGACCGTAGGACCGCGCGAGGTCTTCCAGGCCCTTGCCGGAGCTGACGTCATCCACAGCGACGACCGTGCGCCCGCGTTCGTCGTCCCGCCGCAGTGGAGTCGCGATGACGACCGCCCCACGCCCGAAGAAGGCACCTTCCGGCGCCGGTCCGGTGTGGCGGATCTGGTGAATTCGCCCACGGCTCAGACCGGCCTTCGTGGCGATCTGCGCGTACGACAGCCCTTGAGCATGGAGGTCCTGAACCACTCGGCGACGAAGCCGGGCGAGTTCGGTCACCTCCTGCTGGGCATCGGCCAAACGGGTCGTGACCTCCCTCAGGAGCAGGTACGGATCTTCGATAGCCATGATGCGCTGCAACTCGTCCGACATGACTTCACCTCCTAGCAGTACCCAGGAGTCTAGGGCCCTAGACAGAACGGGCGCGAGACGCCGTCCCGATCGGACGCCAACCACATAGAACCCAGCCCTGCGCCGAGGCACGCCCTTGGGGCTCACCCTCTGCCGCCCGCAAAGCAAGCACGAGCCACCATCACGCGCCCACCCGCGCCAGGTCCGCCCAGATGCAGCGCCCGCCGGCGGGCCGATCCTTCACGCCCCAGTCTTTCGCGCAGGCCGAGACGAGCAACAGCCCACGCCCGCCCTGGTCCAGCGGAGCGTTCACACTCCGCACCATGGGCTCCTCGTCGCCGCCCTGGTCAACGACCTGAATCCGCACGACGTCATCGGTGAAGCCGACGATCACCAGGAACCATCCGCGGTACCAGCCGCTCCGCGTGTGCCGTACGGCGTTGGCCGCCAGCTCTCCGACGACCAGGACAGCATCCTCGACGAGGCTTGATAGCTCACCCTCCAGCAGGGCGGCGACGAAGTGACGGGCTTCGGCGACTTGCCAGACTTGGCCGGGGAAGATGCGGGACCACTCTTTGGGCATGCGGAACACTCCCTCTACGTCTAGGGGGCTAGACAATGCAGTCAGCAGAGTATTCCTAGGTGGAACCAGCGAGCCAGGCATCTTGAGGAATTATTCCTCTAACGAGTGGCGGAGCGGTCCAGGTCCCGGAAGTCTTTCATCACTTGGAGAAGGAGTTCCCGCACGTCAGACCCGAAGGTCGCGGCTTCCTCGAAGCGGCTGAACGTCTCCTCGTACGCGGCGACTTCCGCGGAGTCGTCCAGCACACGCTCACCGCGGAAGGTCTCGACGACGACCGCACCCGTGTCAGACAGGGTGAACCCATGACGAGGCATGACGGGTACAGCTTGACGCCAGGGGATGACGCCGAGTCGGACCGTGCTCAGACTCTCTACGGCCAGGAGCCGGTCAAGCTGGGCGAGCATCAGCGCAGGACTCCCGGGCCAGGTGCGCAATACACCCTCGGTCAGCACGAACACCGACTCGCGCCCAGGCTCGTACAAGAGACTCTGCCGCTCCACACGGGCAGCAACCGCACGACCGACACCCTCAGGAGTGGAGGCTGGCGCACTGTCGAAGACGTGCCGGGCGTACTCGGCGCTCTGGAGCATGGCCGGTAGGACGACGCACTGAAAGGAACGGATCAGCCGAGCCGACCGCACCACCCCGTCGAGGGTCGTCGCGACGGGTGCCTCAGTACCAGGAGTCTCGACAGCGTGCGGCGCGGCTTCCACGGCGCCCAGGAGGTCACGGACTTCCCGAGTGGTCGACTCATCGAGGCCGAGAGCACGAGACAGGCGATCCAGGACGTCAGCGCTGGGGACCATCCGGCCTGTCTCCACCTTCGACACGGTCGGTTGGCCGACACCGGCCCGCTGAGCCAGCACAGCACCAGTCAGACCGGCCTCAGCCCGGAGCCCACGAAGACGCGCCCCCAGCGCCTTCATCCGATCTTGCCGCGCACTCCCCATAACCAGGGTTCTACACCACGAGGCAACCGGAGCCGGACCCGTCAGCCGCAGTGATCATCACCAACCGCCACGACCATGATTCAAACTTTCTCCAAGGGTTCAAGGCGGCTCGCTCCGCTCCCCGCGCGCGGCCCGGCCCCCGGCCGGGCCTGCGCTCCTGCCTCCGTCCCGCTCCAGCCCGGCCGGCGACCGTGCCGCGCGCTACAGCAATCAGCCGCTTGCCGCCAGAGGCGGGTACGTCGTGGCTGGGGCAGCCGGCTCCACGGCTTTAGAGGTCGTTCGCTTTCCGAATGCCGTGTGCGGATTCTGCTGGTCAGGCATGAGATTGCGGCTGTGGCGGGAGTCTCGACTCGTTGCTGATCGAGTCGGCGTGGGGGTGGCGGATGCCGAGGAGGCTCTCAGGCTTCGGACGATCGGCCTCGAGCAGTATCTGGAAGCGCTCGCCGAGGAGCAGCCGGCCGAGACGGTCGTTGGCCCGTCGCCGAGGAAGCCGGTGGGCCCGCGCCGTGCGGTGCCGCATCGACAGAACGCGGCCGGGGTCGAAGACCTGTCGGTGGACTACCAGGCGGTGATGGCAGCCGCGGCCGAGGCCGGGGGTGACGGGCTGGGTGCCCGGCGGGCGGCCGTGGTGCTCGGCTGGGACAGTGCCTCGGCCTCACGCGTCGAGGGCGCGAGAGCACGGTTGAAGAGGCTGGTGGAACGGGGCTGGCTGGTGGAGACAAAGCCCGGGAGGTTCACCCTGCCGGCAGAACAGCGCACTGATGAGGCTGTGCGGCCAGGCGGCGGTTCATGAGGGCGATCATCGACCAGCGGATGACGGCTTCGCTCGTGTCGGTGCGTCGTTCGTAGTCCCGGACCAGGCGGCGGCTGCGCAGAAACCAGGCGAAGGACCGTTCGACGACCCAGCGGCGGGGCAGTGGCTGGAACCCGCGGACATCCTCGCTGCGGCGGACGATGTCGAGGACGAGCCCGAAATGCTGACTGGTCCAGTCGGTGAGGTGGCCGGTGTAGCCGCCGTCGGCCCAGACCCGCGCCAGCCGCCGGAAGCGGCCGGCCGCCGCTGGCAGAAGGGACCGGGCGCCGTCCCGGTCGGTCACGGACGCCGGTGTGACCAGCACGGCCAGGAGAAGTCCGAGCGTGTCGGTGAGCAGGTGCCGCTTGCGACCGTTGATCTTCTTGCCCGCGTCGAAGCCCCGTGAGCCGAAGGTGACGGTGGCGTCCGCCTTCACCGACTGCGAGTCCACGACCCCCGCGCTCGGCTCGGCGCTGCGGCCTTCACCGGCGCGGACGGCTTCCCGCAGCCGGTCGTGCAGCTCGGTTACCAGTCCCGTGTCCCGCCAGCGGGCGAAGAAGGCATAGACGCGCGGCCAGGGCGGGAAGTCCGCGGGCATCGCCCGCCACTTGATGCCGTTGTCGACGAGATAGCGCACTGCGTCGATCATCTGCCGGTGGCAGTAGCCCTCCGGACGCCCGCCGCGGCCCGAAAGCCAGCCCGGAACCGGCAGCAGGTCCCTCACCACGGCCCACTCGGCATCGCTCATGTCCGAGCCGTATCGGGGCCGGCGCTGCGGCCGGTCGACCGCGTTCCCGAACCTGTGGGCGAGGCAGTCACACCCACGAGTGGACGAACTGGACTCGGCCACCACGACCACGCGACACTTCGACAACAGGGCCTCTTGCTTCTCGCTGGACTCGACATCCGCGAGCTACCAAGAGGCCCTTCCTTCATGCACTCACCCCGGACAACTCACCCGAACCAGGGTCCCGTTCGAACCTGTCCGACCGTGCGAGCGGATAGAGAACAGGCAGTTACGGAGCCACTTTGGCGCGAGCCTCGCAGATCATGGCGCCAACGTCGTGCTTTACCGGGCAGGTCCACAGACTTCCCGAGGCGCCGGAAACTTACGGGGCCATGATCTTCGCGGTCGCGCCAAAGCAGTTCCCACCCAAGGCCGCTCCGCCGACCTCACGATGCTGAACCCTCCTTCCTTGCCTTGTATGAGCGGTCAAGAAGCGAACGCCGCAAAGCCTTGTTCTCGACATGCAAAATAAGGTCACCACCCAGACGGGCAGCTCCCTCGACAGCCTCTCGCAGTTTATATAGCTGAATTCTGTACATGTCGATCGCGTATTGATTTGATGAAATTCGATTATCCAGCACTTCTTTCGCTTCTGAGTCGTCAGGACTCTCGGCTCTTTCCGCGATCTTGCCTCTGAGTTCATTCTCTCTCCTCTCAATCACGCGGAGAAGGAACGCCTCATACTCGTCAACGATGGCAGAGCTCAATCGAAGAATATTGGCCTGCTCCTCGCCCTGCCGTCTAGCAATATTAGCTTGAGATAGGGTTTCACGGCTCACTGATACTGCGGCACCCAGCCTGACTGCCTCCAGGAAGGTGGCGAAATTAACGATCCGCAAGGATGCATCCGCACGCTGCCGCATTTCCTCAACCAACTCCTCACGCGGCCCTAGGGGGAAGTCGAGGCGTTTATTTATCCAGTCTTCCTTCTCGTCGTTGGAGACAATGAGAACAGATTTACCAACTTCCGCCGCTTTGATGAGAGTTTGTTCCCACCATAGGTAATCCCCGTCGGGATTAGTCCTTTTTGCCCTATCTTTGTATCCTGGAGGTATCCGATCATCCCGCCTGCGGGCAGCTTCGGCTTGCGCCTTGACGTATGCCTCTTTAGGGAGGGGCATACCAACCTTTCCATCGAAAAGCTTCGCCAGTGCCTTCAGTACGGGGTCATCGTTTAGAACTTTACTGATCGTTAGGTCGAATACTCCTTGATGGGTTTTGACTCGTTCGATAGCTACGCGAAAAGCATTTTCAAGCGGCTCTTTGAGCTTACTCTTTTCCTTGTCGTCGAGAGCTGATCGCTTTGCGAACTCGTTTAGTCTTTGAAGCGCTTGATTCTGTGCAGTCTCTAGCGACTTGCACGTCTCATCATAAAAAGCAAGTTGATCGCGTGCCGCTTCAATCCTGTTTCGATGAAACTCAAGTGCAACTTGATGTGGCACCCAGAGGTTTTCCTCCACGGTGAGTAGGCTTTTGATCATTTCATCTCTGGCGGTCGGTGTGACGCGATAAAGATCCAGCAGAACACTGGAATCGATCACAACTAGACACTCTTTGAGCGCTCGTGAGAGTTCATCTTTCTTCATTCGCCAGTGGCTTGAGAATGATTCCAGAAAAGAGCTCATTGGTATCCCCTCCTTCAATGATGCCTAAAATGGATCACGTGAGCTCACATGAGAATAGAGCACGCAGGGTGCCTTCAGGGGCCGAATGCCGCTGATTCTTGGCCTGACCGTGCGGAACGGGCGCGGACCGAATCGCTTCGGGAGGTAGGCCCTTGCCAGAAGCGTGCTAGACCCAATGGGGAGACCGGGGCATCGATTGGCGATCAACAGGAGCACTAGCACCTATAGCCACCCGTCAACAGCTCACCCCGGGCCACGAGACGCCGCCTTACAAACCAAGGGCTCAAGCGCCATTGCGCACGGATCGGGCCGTCGTGGCTTCCTCTGATCGACGCCACGAGTAGCGTGGCTGAGGTCGGTGGGGGTGAAGCGAGGCACACGCGTGCGGGGTCTGACGGCGCACCCGCCATCGTGGCTGACTGTCGTCGGCTGATGTGCAAACGGGTCCCCGGGTCAGCTCTGACGTGAGGGCTGCTCTGCGGCTTGTGAGGGTTGGTGGCGGACCTGTCAAGTCCGTTGCCGATAGCTGACACCACCGCCTGACACCAACAGCACCGGACGGCGGCGATCAGCCCTGAACCGCAGCGAACGGTCACCCGAGCACCACGGCTTGTTGACCAACGTCCCCAACCCCCTGTGACCGACCTGATAAGGATGAGGCCAGACCTCAAAGCCTGTGCCCGGCACTGCCGCCGTCCTCGATCGATGGACGGCGGCAGTGCCGATCCGCCCGGTCATCAAGGGGCCACCCACCTCACGCCTATGACAGCTTCATCCGCTCCGACTGAGCAGCGAACTGCCTGCGAACCACCGCAAGAGCAATCCACCCGGGCAGCAGCACGAGTACACCCGCCGCAGGCCACAGGCCACCCACCAGAACGCCGAAAGCCGTCAAGGAAGCACCGGACATGACTACAGCAGCAGCGGCCGACTCGGCCCGAAGCTGTCGAGGGGAGCGTCTGCTCGCCGAAGGCTTGACGAGCTGGCAGCCAAGGAAGACCTGCACGGTGTTGATCACAGCCAGCAGAGCAGTAAGCGCACCGAGGATGCCGAAAGCGAGCATGAAGGCGAAGGGCATGGCGTGAAGCTACACACTCAGAAGTCGAGCCCAACGCTCAGGCCAACATCCAGCGACGCCCGGCCGCACGGACGTGACCTTGTGCCAGATGCGTGCCAGATCGCGGGGAACCACGGGGAGCAGCAGGGACTGGCCCCCGGGTGCGGCCAGGGCCCCAACGTCACTCCACCCCAGGTCAGCGCAGCAACCGCCGCCAAGAAACCCAAGCTTCCCAAGCTCATGGCCAACCGCTGCCGGTAGCCTGGGCCGGTGTCAAGGGATCAGGGGTCAGAGGGTGCTCTTCAGCTGAAGTGGGAACTGGTGGGCCACGGTTGGGCCCGATGCCACCTAGCTGATGGCTCTCAGACAGCATCGATGATCGCCAGTTACTGCACTGACGCGTTGGCGGACCTCGTAGCAGGCACAGGCGGGCTGTACGGGCAGAAGCGTTCAGCCCGGTTCTTCTTCGACGCCGAGCCCCAAGAGCTTCGCTGGGTACTCCGCAAAACGGATGACGCGATCAACGTGACCATTTACAAGTTCCCCGACGTCGCCGTCAGCCCCGACCTTCCGGACTCCGACGGCACGGTGATGTGGCAGTCGACCCATCCGCGTCCCGCATTCGCTCACGCTGTTTTGGCTGCGGCCCACACTGTGCTCAAGGAGCACGACGAGGCCGGCTATCTCGCCAAGTGGGCCATGCATCCCTACCCAGTCGCACTGGTCCAGGACCTCCGCAGACTGCACATGCGCGACGACGTCTGCGACCTGCCCCACGCCCTGTCGTGCCCGTAGAGGGACGCGTTGCCGTCTCAGTTTCCGTCTCATTCAGCCCCGTTCACGACCGTTCAGCGAGGACCGCACGCCGGGTTCGTCTCGCGGTCCAACCGCCCATGAACGCAGGTGAACGCCCCCGCACCACGGCCTCCACCCCACCACCACAGTTGGAAAGCGTGTTGGGGGCAACCCCTCACGAGTTCGAATCTCGTATCCTCCGCAGCCGCCTGAACAGGCGAAACGAGGAGCCGAGCCGCAATCGCGGCTCGGCTTTTCCTCGTGCACTGGTTGCAGTTTTGGTTGCATTTACATCATCTCATTAAGGATATTTCGGCGAGCGGGTGGCCGGATCTTCTCCTGCCGTCGGCTCGTCTCGTCGGGCTGGGCCCGTCGGGGGGGGCGCCGCGGGCTCTGTCTTCGTACGACATCCGCGGATCATGGAACTGCGCCATCCTTGGCGTTGGCGCCGAAGCGGCTTCGGCCCGCCTGTGACGTTTCCTGTCTGTCGAGGTGCACCCTCATGAAGTCCCGATCGACGCTCGCGACCTGGCTGAGCGAACTCGACCGTTCCCGCCTGGCACGCGTACTCGCCATGCGGAAGGACGCGGCCTCCTCTCCGGAACCACGTTCGCTGGGGGAACTGGCGGACCGTCTCCAACGTCCGGGGTCCGTGGCACTCGCCCTGCCGCAACTCACGCTGCCGTGCTTGCAGGCCGCCGAGGCGCTGGCAGCCCTGGGAGCACGAGCGACCCGCGACAGCCTCGCGGAGTTGCTCGGCTCGACATCCCCTGCGGCGGTGCACGCGCTGGACGCGACCCTGGAGGCGCTGTCGGATCGGGCGCTCGTGTGGCACGACGGCAACGAGGCACTCCGCATGTCAACGCCCTTGCGGCAGGCGTGGAGCACGCCCCTGGGACTTGACGCCACGCTGGAGGAGCTGCTTGCCGGCACCACCTCGGAGGAACTGCGCGGCATGCTGGCGGTCCTGGGTATCAAGCCACCCGGCACCAAGCAGCAGCGACTCGCGGCCCTGGTGGAGCATCACAGTAACGCGGAGCGGGTCGCCGCGCTGGTGGCGGGGGCACCGGCGGCCACACGAAAGTTGCTCGAGCAGAGCGCCAGGTCCACGCCGCGTCAGTCACTGTTCGTCGTGTTCGGGGCTCCTGACCGCGACCTCCCACCAGGCGGCCGTTGGGCACTCGACCGCGGGCTTTTGCTCCAGGACCGTCACCAGTACGGGCCCGTCCGGATGCCGGTCGAGGTGGCCTTGGCTCTGCGGGGACCCGATTGGCACGCTCCGTTCGAACCTCTGCCGCCCGTCCCACAGTTGGTGCCCATCACCTCGGCGGAGGTGGAGCGGGAGACCGCGGTGGCCGCCACCGCGTTCGCGGCCCAGGCAGCCTCCGTCCTTTCGGCGTGCGCGACCGCCCCACCGGCCCGGCTGAAGTCGGGCGGGATCGGCGCGCGGGAACTGGCCCGGCTCGGCAGGGCCGCCCAAGCGGACGACGCCGTCGTACGCATCGCCCTGGAGACCGCGTACGCCGCCGGGCTGCTGGCCCGCGACGGTGATCGCGTACCTCCCACCGAGGCGTACGACACCTGGGCCGAGCAGGAGCCCGCAGAACAACTCGCCGTACTGCTCCGGGCATGGCGGGACCTACCGCTCACCCCCACCCGGGCGCGCGACGAAGACAACAAGGCGCTTCCGGCGCTCGCCGGTGCGCCTGCCTGCGGCGGCTGTCTGCAAGCCCGCCACGGGCTGCTCACCGCGGCGGCGGGGCTCCCGGCAGGACAGGGTGTGAAGGTCGCTTCGGAGCTGGGGCCGCTCGTGGCCTGGCACCGTCCGCTCGCCGACGACGCCTCGCCCGAGGACACGGCACCGTTCAACACCGTGATCCGCGAAGGCGAACTGCTGGGCGTGCTGGCACGGGGTGTGCTGTCCCCACTCGGTGCCCACCTGGCCGCCCACACCGACGAAGAGCTCGACATCACGGCCCGGCGGCTGCTGCCCCCCGCGACCACGACGGCCCGGATCGGCGCCGACCTCACCGCCGTCGTCACCGGCACCCCGTCCGCGCGACTCTCGGCGCTACTGGATTCGATGGCCGACCGGGAGACCAGTGGCACGGCGTCGGTATGGCGCTTCAGTGCCAGCAGTATCCGCCGGGCCCTGGACGCCGGCCGCGCCCCCGACGACATCGCAGCCGACCTGGCCGGTAGCTCCGCCACGGCCCTGCCACAGCCGCTGACCTATCTCATCGCCGACACCGCGCGAGGTCATGGACGGGTGCGCATCGCCCCCGCGGCCTGTGTCATCCACGGCGACGAACCCGCGCTCCTGGCCGAACTCGCCGCCCACCGCGCACTGTCCAAGCTCGCCCTGCGGCAGCTCGCCCCCACGGTCCTGGTCAGCGGCAGCCCACCCGCGACGACTCTCGCCACGCTCCGTGCCGCGGGCTACGCTCCAGTCGCCGAGACCGCCGGGGGAACGGTACGCATCGAAAAGCACCTGCCGCAGAGGGCCGCCGCTGCCGTCCCGCCCCCGCGAAGGAACGTCGGACGGCGCGGCCCCCGGACCACCGCAGCCCACGCCGCGGACATGCCCGCCGACGCCGGGATGAGCGTCCTGGCGGACCGGCTGCTCAAGGCCCCGCCAACCGCACCAGAACCCGACCCGTTCGGCAGCGGGGTGCCTTTCGCCACGGACACCGAGGAGATCGTCGCCGGATACGCGAAGCACCTGTCGTACAGCGACGTCCGCCAGATCGCCCATGCCATCGACACCGGTGCGGCCATCACGGGTCGAGTACATCGCCACCTCGGGCAACCGGACCGTACGGACCCTCAGCGACCTGGAACTCGACCCGCCCTACCTCGACGCCTGGTGCCACCTGCGCGAGGCGGAACGCGTCTTCACTCTCTCCCGCATCCATGGCGTGATGCCCGCATAGGACTCGACTGCCAAGGCCGGGTGCCCGGGTGCACACCTTGAGGGCACCTTGCAAGATATACTTAGCCCCACATTTGATATCTGGGAGGCGCTCGTGAGTCGGACGGTTATCGACCTGGACGACGACCTGGTCGCGGACGTGGCTAAAGCCCTCGGGACGAGCACCAAGAAGGAGACAGTCAACACCGCTCTTCGTGAGGTGCTGGAGAGCCGGCGTCGCGCTCTGGCTCTCGCCCGGCTGCGGGCCGCGGCCGGGGACGGCGCATTCGATCTGGAGCTGTTCGAGAACAAGGGGAACTACCGCCGGTGAACGCGGCCCAGTTCCTGATCGACACCAGCGCACTCGCTCGGTTCATGCGCGAGGATGCGGAGCAGTACGGCTGGGACCAGGCGGCAGCCGCCGGGCTCATCGCCACCTGCCCGATCACCGAGCTTGAGTTCTTCTACAGCGCCCGGTCGGCCGCCGACAGGGCGCGCGGCATCGAGGACATGCGCCTGATCTTCGGTTGGGTTCCCGTCGACGACCGCGCCTACGACCGCGCCTGGCAGGTCCAGGAAGCACTCACCAAACAGGGAAAGCATCGCAGTGCGGGTGCGGTGGATCTCGTCGTCGCCGCGACGGCCGAGCTGCAAGGGCTCACCCTCCTGCACCGCGACCACGACTTCGCCTGCATCGCGGGGGTGACCGGCCAGGCTCTCCAGTGGTACGGCCCGGAGAGCGGCAAATAGGCCGGCGATGGTTGCAGTTCTGGTTGCATTCACCTCCGTACAGCACCGTTCAGGAGCCCCACCCGCCACAGCCGCACCGCAGGTCAGAACGCTCCCGCACACCCCTGTACCCCCAGACGAACATTTGGAAAGCGTGTTGGGGGCAACCCCTCACGAGTTCGAATCTCGTATCCTCCGCCAGTGCCTCACCGGGCACGATGTCGAAGGGCCCCACCGTTCGCGGTGGGGCCCTTCGACGTTGTCCGTCCGGTTTCCGTCGCAGTTTCCTAACTACGGGATGCCGGCAGCGAGGTACCAGCGCGGGCGCATTCGCCACCCAGCAGGTAACGCACCGCCGTTTCCCCCAGGTCGACGACGAACCGATGGTCGTCGACCGGAACGGGCGTGGCGAATCCGGGGCCGTATGCGACCCGGATCATCGAGGCGGCAAAGAGGGTTTCGAAGCTGGACCAGATGGCGGCCTCCGGGTCGGCGTGCGTGATCCTGCCCGCCAGGGGGCGCAGGACCGTCGCGAACCCCTCTCCGAGCTCTCGGCTGTGACGGGAGCCGCGCCGCTGGACCTCTGGGTGTGCGGCCGAGGTGAGGACGACGGACCGGAGGAACCGTGCGTGGCGGAGCGAGATGCCGATCATCTCCGCTACCGCTGAGCGGACGAGCGCGTCCGGCTCCAGTCCGGCCCAGTGGTCTCCGTCGGTGAAGACCTCCTGCTCGGCGCGCAGGCGCGCGATGCCGTGCTCGTAGACGGCCAGGAAGAGGGCGTCCTTCGTGCTCGTACGGGCGTAGATGGCGGGAGGGGCGACTCCCGCGCGATCGCACACGGCCGCGATGGTGAACGCCTCGTAGCCGCCGTCCTCCAGGAGCTCCACCCCGGTGTCGAGTACCCGGTTCCACGCCTCGCGGCTGCGGCGCTGTTTCGGCGGCCGGATCTCAAAGTCATCGGCGGCAGCGGTCTCTGCCACGACCCCGTCCTCCCCGGCTCGACTGCCTGACGTCTTGACAAAACTGTAGCGCCCGCTACGGTTCCCGACTAACAGTAGTGGGCGCTACTGTTTTTTCGTGGACTCGGAAGGTGTCGCATGTCCTCCACTCCAGCCCGGCCCGGTCGGGTAGCCGTTCTCGGTGCCGGTCCCGCAGGCATGGCCGCCGCGCTCGGCATCGCGCAGGCCGGCCACGATGTCGTCGTCTACGAGCGCTACCGGGAGGCCCGGCCGGCCGGGAACATCCTCAATCTCTGGCCGCCGCCGCTGAAGGCGCTGCGCTCGCTGGGGGTGGACACCACCGACCTCGGCGCCCCCACGGACACCGAGTTCCGCAATCTCCACGGCAAGGTCCGCGTCCATGTCAAGCTCGACGCGGAGGTCAAGCGGGATTACGGCGGCGGCTTCATCGGCCTGCTGCGACCGGAGCTGTACGAGCGGATGCTCGCCGCCATCCCCCAGGACATGCTGCGGTTCAACCAGCGTGTCGACCGCATCCGGCAGGACGACCGAGCGGTGACCCTGCACTTCGCCGACGGCCACACCGCCGAACACGATCTGCTCGTGGGCGCCGACGGCATCGACTCGCTGGTCCGCCGCACGCTGTGGGGCGACGCCCCCAAGCGGGAACACCGCCTGCACGTCTTCGGCGGCTTCACACTGACCGACGTCCCCGGCACCCGGCCGAATATGTCGGTCCTCACCCACAGCGCGACGGTGCAGGGCAGTTGGACCTCGATCAGGCACAGGGGTCGCGGCGGCCACCAGTGGTGGATGCTCGCCGCCACCGACCCGGACGCCCCCGCGCCGGCCGACCTCAGAGCCGCCGCCGCTCTGCTCGCCACCGGATTCCCCGCTCCGCTTCCCGGGCTGATCGAGGCGACCGACCCCGCACATGTGCAGCGCTGGGTGCTGCGCGACCGGCCGCGGCTGAAGCAGTGGAGCAAGGGGCGGGCCACCCTGGTCGGAGACGCCGCCCACCCGACCTCGCCCTACGCCGCCTATGGCGCGGGCATGTCGATCGAGGACGGCTACTTCCTCGGCAAGGTGCTGCGCGGAGTCGACCTCACCGACCTGACCGCCGTCCGCGCCGCCCTGCAGGCGTACGAAAGCCCGCGCAAGCCGCACACCGCCCGCCAGGTCCAGCAGGCCTGGATGCTCGGCAAGGTGTTCCACCACACCCCGGCCCTGCTCCGGCCACTGCGCGACCTCGTGTTCGACCACACCCCCTTCCTGCAGAGGGTCGCGGGCGACACCAACCCGAAGGAGATCAACAAGCAACTGGCCCTGATCGAGGACTGACCGGGCGTGTGGTCCGTGATGTGGGTTTGGCCGCCGGTCACTTTCCGTGCCGGTTCCGGATGGCTTCGCCGGTCCTGGCCCTACGGCGACTCCTTGGCGGGCCGATCCCTCACCTTGCGCCAGCGCGACCGGGTCTGTTCGACGATGCTGTCCCACTCGCGGCCGACCTCGTCCTCGGACGGGCGCCGGCCCTGCCGGATGCGGAGGAGTTCGTCCCGTACCTCGCGGCCCAGGCCCGCTGCCACGACGAGGACGAGCATGGCGCCGAACAGGGCCGAGGCCATTCCGAAGACGGCGCCGGCCGCGCCGTACCGCGAGGCGTAGGAATTGAAAACGCGCGGCAGATAGACGGTCGCGACCACCGAATAGACCGCGGTCAGGACGGCCGCGGAGACCGCGAACGGGAGCAGGGCCGCCCCGGTGAGCCGTTTCGCGGAGAGGATCCGGCCGCTCCAGGTGAGGAAGGCCGTGGTCACCGGTACCTCGCACACCGCGGCCGCCAGCCCCAGGCGTCCGCCGCCCAGAACCACGTACAGCCATCCGATGACCCCGGTGTAGAGGCTGAGTACGCAGATCCACCACAGGCCGTAGCGCGTGTTGCGCACCCCGAGCGGCTTGAGTTCCCAGGTCTGCTCGAACAGCCGCTGCATCGTCCGGGAGAAGCTCAGCACCGAGATCGCCAGGAACACCGTCTCGAAGAAGCCGACGCCGACGCTCGTGGATTCGGCGGAGAACACCGCCCGGACGGCCTCGGCGCCTCCGCCGGTGAGCCCGTAGCGTTGGATGATCCGGTCCGCGGACTCTCCGCCGAAGACCGCACCGCTCAGCACCGCCAGCGGGATCAGCGCGGTCAGCGCACCGGAGGCCAGAGCCATCGCGCGATCGAAGCCCGCGATCTTCTGGAACCGGTTGACGACGCGCAGGACGAACGCGGGACGGAGCCAGAAGGTCAGCGTTCTGATGAGCCGCTCGCGGTTGGTACGCGCCGTCCTGCCCTCCGTCCGTCGTCAAGATCCGTGTGGCTCGTGTGGGGAACATATTCACAGAAACGTGGGCGAACCGGCCTCACGGCACGGCTCCGATCGGGACCGACACGTCTGCGGCCCCGGTGGCGTCGGTGGGACCTTCGCCTCCCGGGGGAGGGCCGGCCACGCCGAAGGGCATGTTCCGCGGCACCAGCAGCTGTTCTGCGCTGACCAGGCACAACGCGAGCAGTGACGGCGCGGCGAGGACGACGGCCGACGCGGCTACGACCTTCAGGATGCCGCTCCGCCCTCCCGCAGCCGGAGCCGCCCCGGCCGGTCGCCTCGCCATCCCTGTCCTCCATCAGCTCGCACCGCGCCCGCGAGGGCCCCGCCCACGTCTCGACGGTTCCTGTCCGGCCCTTCCCGGGTCATCACCACACGGGCTCGATCGGGCGGCAACCGGGCGGCCACGGACGGGTGAAGAGGCTGCTCCGATCGCCGACCGGAGCAGCCTCTCGTTCACCGCCGAAGGCGCACCGCCCGCCGCCCGCCGCCGTCAGGACCGGGGCAGTTCTCCCTGACGGCGGCGGCCGCCGGTCGGGACGGCCAGCAGGGCCAGGGACAGGGCCAGGACCGTCAGGCCGGTCCAGGAGACGGCCGGGAGTCGCTCGCCGAGGACCGTGACGCTCAGCACGGCGGCCACCGCGGGCTCGGCCAGCGTCAGGGAGGTCGCCGCCGAGGCGGACGTACGGCGCAGCCCGTGGCCGAAGAGACGGTAGGCCAGGCAGACCGTGAACAGGGCCAGGTAGCCCGCCACCGCCGCGCCACGCGGCGTGGTGATCCACCGCAGGTCCACGGCCGCGAGGAGCGGCAGGACCAGTAGCCCGGCCGCGCCGAACAGCACGCCCATCACCGCGTCGGAGGAGTGTCCGCGCGTGATCAGGTCGCCGCCGATCAGGGAGTAGACGGCGTAGGACAGCCCGGCGCCGGCTGCGAGGACCACACCGGTCAGGTCCACCGGCGTGGTGGTGCCGGTGAGTGCGGGGCCGAGCACCAGCAGGGCGCAGCCGAGCACGGCGGCCGTGGTGGCGACGGTCCAGCGCGCGGTCGGGCGGGACCGTCCGGTGAGCCAGGACAGCAGCCCGGCGAAGACCGGCGCGCTGCCCAGGGCGATCACGGTGGCGATCGCCACCCCGGTCCGGGCGACCGCCGGGTAGAAGGCGACCGGGTATCCCGCCACCGCCAGGGCGCCCACGGCGAGCAGCCACCGCTCGCGCCGCGTGCAGGCGGCGGGCAGGGAGCGGGCGCCCCGGGAGACCAGGAACAGCAGGACTCCGCCGAGGGCGAGCCCGGCGGAGCCGATGGCCGCCGCGGGCGCGTCGGCGGGTGCCAGGGAAGCGGCGGTTCCGGTCGTGCCCCAGAGCACGGCCGCGAGCAGGATGGGCGCGGGGCCGCCGAGGAGGGCGGTACGAGAGGGGCGCGGGCCGGCGCCGGAAGGGCGCGCGGGGGTCAGGGGGGTGGTGCGGTTCGGCACAGTCGTGAACTTCCGTCGTCGAATGCGTCAGGGACTGGATCCGCGTCGGGCGCACGACGACACCCCTGACCGAGCTCGGCTCGGTGGGGTGTGTGCAGAAGTCAGATGTCTGCTGTCAGGTGTCTGCTGTCAGACGTCAGCTGACAGATGGTCAGCTGGCGGCTGTCGGCTGTCGGCTGAGTGGTCCGCGCCCGTCAGGCGCAGAGGGGCGGCAGAACGACGTGCCAGTAGGTGTTCACGGGGCTGATGCTACCCGCGCCCGCCCTGATCCCGTCAGCGGACGATCTGTACGTCCTTCACCACGCTCACCTGGTCGACGTCCGTGGCCCGGATCGTCGTCTTCATCTCCCAGGTGCCCTCGATGGGCAGACTGACCTTGCTGGAGGCCCAGTAGCCGCCCCGGTCGACCAGCTTGGCGTCGAGCGGGCCGATGTCCTGGCTCGGCAGGGTGAAGGAGATCCGCAGCTCGGGGACGGTGACGAAACCGCCGTCGGGGCCGTAGACCACGGCCTGGAGGGTGTTGTCGCCGACCGTGCCGGGGTCGAGGGTGACCTGCACCTTGCCGCGCAGTCCGGGCTTTCCGAGGTCGAAGGGGACGATCGTCACGGAGGCGACCGGCAGTCCGGCCGACTGCTGGGTCGTCGCCGCCTCGGCCGCCGCCCGGCCCGGCAGAGTGCCGGTCAGGATCGTCGTCAGGACGAGGACGACGACGGAGACGGCCACCTCCAGCAGCACCGACCGGCGCAGCGCACGGCTGTGCGCGGACTCCGCCGGGGTGAGGCGCGGGCCGGTGGGCGACGGACGGTCCGGCCGAGACGGGTGGGCGCCCTCCGCGGCGGGCGTCGAGGGGGCTGCGGTGCCGTCCGCGCCGGCGTCTGGGCCGGCGGCGGCCTTCAAGGGCTGCTCCCCCACCGGTCCCCCGACGGACATCCCGTGCGCCGACGTCCCGCCCACGGCCGCCTTCTCCAGCACCTTGGCCTCCATCGCCGTATCCGTATCCACCTCTGTCTCCGTCTCCGCCCCCGTCCCCGTCTCCGTCTCCTTCTTCGTCTTCGTCTTCGTCTCCTCCACCGTCACCGCCGTCTCCTCCGCCTTCGCCTTCTCCGCCGCCGTCCTCTCCGCCTGCGCTTTCGCCTGGGCTTTCGCCTTGGCTCTCGTGCCTCTCGCCAGGTTCGCCTGGCTGGTCACCGTCGCCCGCGACCACGCCCCCGCCGCCAGCAGCACCGTGACCGCGACCAGCTTGGCGAGGAGGACCCTGCCGTACGTCGTGTCCGTCAGCGCCGACAGGGAGCCGAGGCCCCGCCAGGACTGGTAGACGCCGGTCACCACGAGGACCGTCACCGAGAGTCCGGCCAGCCGGGAGAAGCGGGTGACCACGCGCGAGGGGACGGAGGCGCGGGGCAGCAGCGTGAGCAGGGCGACCAGGCCGCCGAGCCAGACCGCCATGGCGAGCAGGTGCAGCACCGAGGAGGTCATCGCCAGGGGGACCTGGATGCCGGCCGAGGCGTGTTCGGCACCCGCCCAGGTCAGCGCGAGGCCCACCGCGAGGGCGGAGCCCAGCACGAGGGCCGCCTTCGACGGCTCGGGGCGGCTCCGCTGCCGTAGGAGCAGGGCCACCGCCGCCGCGAGCAGCAGCAGGCGCGCCGCCAGGGCGAGGCCGGGGCGGCCCTCCAGCGTGCGGAGCAGCCCGGAGGGGTCGAGCGCGCCGGCCGGGCCGGTGCCGGCCTCGTAGGGCGCGCGCAGGAAGAACAGGAACACCGTCGAACCGGCCAGCGTCCAGGCGCCGATCAGCAGCGGCCGGCGCAGCGGGCGGGTGTCCGGCGGGCGGCAGACGGCGACGAAGGCCGCCGTGCCGACGAGGAGGGCCGCCGCGATGTACGCGAGGTAGCGGCCGATGTTGTAGAGGCCGTCGGTCACCGGGTCCTCGGTGGCGTCGGACGGCAGGACGGCCAGGGTCGGGGAGGCCTTGCCCACGGAGAAGGTGAAGGCGCCCGACACCGGGTGGCTGTCGGCCGAGACCACCCGCCAGGCCACGGTGAAGGTGCCGGTGCCGAGCTTCGTCGGCAGCTTCACCCGCACACTGTCCGAGCGGCCCGCCACATGCCCCGCCTCACCCAGCTTCACCCGCTGGTTCTTGGGGTCGAGGAGGCGGAAGGAGTCGTCGACGAGGCCGACCGACTCGGTGAAGGTCAGAGTGATGCTGCGGGGACTGTTCTTGACGACGCTTCCGTCGACGGGATCGGTGGAACGGAGCGCCGCGTGCGCCGAGGCCGGTCCGCCGCCGAGGAGGAGCAGGACCAGCACGGAGCCCAGCAGCATCAGCCCCTGAAGTCGCCTTCGTCCACTGCCGCGTCGACCGCCATCGCGCCCTTCGCTCACGTCACCGCTCCGAACTGCCCGGGCTGCCCGGACTCCAGTCTCGTGTGCTCGGGGACATGTACGGATGGGCATGGCATCCTTCTCACCCGCTCGGGCCCCCTACCAGGTCGGCCGGGCCGTCACCCCGCCGTCCACCACCAGGTCGTGGCCGGTGACCCAGGCCGCCAGCCGTGAGGCAAGGAAAACACAGGCGTCACCGACGTCCTCCGGGCGGCCCAGCCGGTCGAGGGCGACCGCCTCCCGCCACCGCCGCACCCCCTCCGGCCAGGCCTCGGCGAGGCCCTCACGGTCGATCAGACCGGGAGAGACCGTGTTGACGCGGATGCCGTGCGAGCCGTACTCCAGGGCCGCCGCGCGCGCGTGCATCACGACGGCGGCCTTGGCGGCGGCGTAGTGGGCGTGGCCCGGGGCGGGCAGCCGGGCCTCCACCGAGGCGATGTGCGTGACGCTGCCGCCGCCCCGCTCACGCATGACCTCGGCCGCCGCCTGGGTGAGGGCGAACACGCTGGTCAGATTGGTGTCGACGACCGCCCGCCAGTCCGCCGCCGACATCCCGGGCAGCGCCCGCACCGGCTGGACGCCCGCGTTGTTGACCAGCGCGTCGAGCCGTCCCCCACCCCACTCGGCGCTCCGCGCCACCAGTTCGCGACACTCGTCCTCGACGGTGAGATCGGCGCCGGGCACGACGACCGCCCGCCCGCCGCTCTCCTCGATCTCCTCGGCGAGCGCGCGGGCCGCCCCGGTGCTCGTCCGGCAGTGCAGGGCCACCGCGGCGCCCTCCTGCGCGAACCGGCGCGCGATGCCCCCGCCGATTCCGCCGCCCGCACCCGTGATCAGGGCCACCCGGCCCGCCAGCAACGTCATGGACGGCACAGTCCCGCGATCTGTGCGGCCCGGTCCGGATGGCGCGCCGTCAGGTCGGCCGCGTCCCCGTGCTCGTAGTCCTCGTAGGTGAAGCCGGGGGCCATGGTGCAGCCGAAGAAGGTCCAGGCGCCCGTGGTCCGCCCTCCCATCCAGGTGCGGGCGGGGACCGTGAGCTGAAGGTGCTGCCCGCCGCGCATGTCCGGCCCGAGCACCGCCGTACGGGAGCTGCCGTCGGGGGCGAGGAGCAGCAGCTCCAGCGGGTCGCCGAGGTAGTAGTGCCAGACCTCGTCGGTGGGCAGGCGGTGCAGGGCCGAGAAGTCGCCCGCGGCGAGCAGCACGACGATCGCGGAACCGGCCGGGCGCCCGTCGGGCGCCTCGGGTCCGGCCCAGGTACGGCGGAACAGTCCGCCCTCGCGGGGTATCGGTTCGAGTCGGTAGTGGGCGATGAGGTCTTCCGGGGTCAGCGGGGCTCTCACGTCGGCAGGCTATGGCCGTCGGCGGCGCCACGGGAACAGCACCCGCCGGACGGCATGGCGCGCCACGGGAACGGCAGCCGGCTCTACGAGAACAGCAGCCGGCTCTGCGAGAACAGCACCCGGCTCTACGGGAACAGCAGCTCGCGGCGCAGGAAGGCCAGTTGGGCCTTCTTCTCCGGCAGGTACACGTCCGGCAGGTCGATCTCGGGCAGGGTGACCGGCGGTCCGGCCTCGAAGCCCTGCCGCAGGAAGCGGGCGACGGCCTTCTCGTTGCGGACGTCGGGGTCGACCACGACCCGCCGCCGGTCGAGAGCGAGCAGCACGTACGTGGCGAAGACCTGCATCAGCGCCGCCGACCAGCCGGGGCGCGCGCCCCGGGCGCCGGCGGGCGCGAGGAGCACATGGACGCCGATGTCGCCGGATTCCACCTCGTACACCTCGCCGACCCGGTCCGCGGCGGGGTCGTACGTCTGGAGCAGGCCGACCGGGGTGCCGTCGAGTTCGACGAGGTAGGCGTGGTGGGTGGCGAGGCCGGCCATGTGGGCGTAGATCTCGGTGACCTGGTCGCGGGTCAGACCGTTCATGCCCCAGAACGCGGCCCGTTCCTCCCGCACCCAGCCGTGCACGACGTCCGCGTCGCCCTCGGCGTCGAGCGGGCGGATGCCCACGGTGCCGAAGCCCTCGGCGTGCTGCGTGTGGACGTAGGGGACGGGGACGTGCCGGTCAGACATCGCTCTCCTTCGTCAGCTGTGCCCAGTCGGTGACGACCGGGGCCAGCTCGCCCTTGAGCCAGAGGGGCAGCTGGTCGTGGTGGTGGGGACTGCCGGGGTGCCCGCAGGCGCCGAGCGGGACCACCCACAGGCTGTCCTCGCGGCGGGCCAGGTCCCAGACGTAACGGGCGGCCGGGCCGCGCGCGGCGAGGTCGGTCCAGCCGGGCACGGCCGTGGTGCACAGGACGCAGTCGTGGTCACCCGAGAGGGCGGGAGCCTCGTACGACGGGTCGGGCAGGGCCCGCCAGGGGGCGAGGCGATGGGTGTCGCCCCAGCGGGCGGGCGGCTGTACGGCGACCTCCTCGACGGCCTCGCGGACCAGCCGGGTCCGGTCCACGCCGTACAGCTCCTCGGCGCGCAGGAGGTGTTCGAGGGCGAAGCCGATCCGGGGCAGCAGGGCCAGCCAGGGGAGGAGGACCTCGGGGTAGGCGGGCGGGGTGGTCAGGGCGGCGAAGGCCGGGTCGGCGGCGAGCCGGCGGACCACGGCGCCGCGCAGGGCCGCGTACCGGGCCGCGTCCTCGCTGTCGGCGTCCATGCGGCGGTCCCAGCGCAGGAGGCGGGCGCGCAGTTCGGCTGCGGGGCCGGTGAGACCGTCGAGGGCGGCGAGCCGGTCGAGGAGCGGTCCGGCGGAGCCGAGGTGGGTGTCCGTGTGGACGGCGGACATGTCGGAGGCGGACCAGGTGTCCTTGCCGTCCAGCAGGGCGCGGATGCGGTCGGCGCGGTGCGGCGGGGCGAACTCGACGCCCAGGGGCGCGGCCGGGCCGCGCTGGTTGGCCATGACCGCGACGCCGTCGGTGAGTCCGGCGTGGGGCGCCGGGTGCCAGCCGGTCCATTCGTGGCCGGGCTCCCAGGCGGGGACCAGCCCGATGCCGTTGGCCTCGGCGCGCACGGGGACCCGGCCGGCGACCCGGTGCAGCAGTCCGCCCTCGGTGTCTGCGGCCTGGACGACGTTGACCGGCTCGGCCCACAGGTCGAAGGCGGCGTCCACGTCGGCGACCCGGCGGGCCCGCAGCAGGGGGAGGAGGGCGCTGAAGCCGAGGTCCTCGGTGACGCGGGGCGGGTAGCGGAGGGCGAGGGCCAGGGCCAGGGGGACGGCGGGATCGGACGACGGGGAGGTTCCTCCTGAGGTTTCTCCCGAAGGGTGCGGCACCCCGCTCTCCAGTCCCTCCGGCCCGCCGGCGATCACCGGCCCGCGCTCCGTCTCGATCACCTCCACCTCGACCGGTTCCTCCCCGGCCACCTCGACGGTCTCGGTGTGCCGGGCGGCCCGGCGCCAGACGCCGTCCGGGCCCAGGGCCTCGACGCCGGCGCCGGTGCGGCGCAGCCGTTCGCGGTAGAGGTCCTGGTAGTCGGCCATGGCGTTGGTGATGGCCCAGGCGACCGGGCCGGTGTGGCCGAAGTGGGCGATGCCGGGGACGCCGGGCACGGCGAGCCCGACGACGTCGAACTCGTCGCAGGCGAGCCGGATCTGCTGGTAGACGCCGGGATCCTCGATGAACCGGTGCGGATCACCCGCGATGACCGCCTGCCCGGTGACGGTCCGGGCGCCGCTCACCAGCCAGCCGTTGCTGCCGGAGGTGCCGGGGCCGTCGGTGGCGAACAGGCCGACCGCGTCGGGGCCGAGGTGCCGTACGGCCTCCTCCCGCCACAGCTTGGCGGGGAAACCGGCGAACAGGAGGTGGACGGAGAGCCAGACCGCGAGCGGGGTCCAGGGCTCCCAGCGGCCGGGAGCGAGCCGGACCCTGGTGAACTCGGGGGTGACGTGGAGCCCTTCGTTGACGCCGTCGACGTACGCCCGTACCCACGCGGCGGTCTCCGGGTCCTCGCGCTCCAGCCGGTCGAAGCAGCGGCGGGCGGTGCCGGCGAGGCGGGCCCGGCGGACGAGGACGTCCCAGGCGACGGCCTCCGGGCCGAGGAAGGCGGCGGAGGTGCCCTGGGCGCGGTGCCGTTCGACCTCCAGCTGCCAGGCCCGGTCGCGGGCCGTGACCAGGCCCTGGGCACGGGCGAGGGCACGGGCGTCCGCCGCGCGCAGATGCGGTATGCCCCATGTGTCCCGGTAGATGTCGGTCGTCGTCACGCCCTCACCCTGCGATCCTTCTTCACTCTCATCACCTGCGCCCGCTCCGTCACCGGCCGAGGCCAGATACTTTAGGTTAGCCTTACCTTATTATTCGGTGCGGGAAGCGTACGCGAGGAGAGCAGAGGCCATGGCGCAGGGGCGGGGCTGGGAGGGCGCGGTCCTCCGACTGATGCGGGCGAAGGACTTCACGCTGACCGTGACCGGCGCGCAGGACGTCACTCCGCGCTTCCGCCGGGTGCACCTCACCGACGGCGGGCTGCTCGCCGCGACCGGGGTGCACCCGACGATGTGGGTGCGGCTGTGGTTCGCCCACGCGGGCAGGCCGCACCAGCGGGCGTACACCCTGGTCGACCCCGACCCGGCAGCCGGCACCTTCTCGCTGGAGTTCGCCCTGCACGAGGGCGCGGCGAGCGACTGGGCGCGCGCGGCACGGCCCGGCGACACCGTCGAGGCGACCGTCCAGGGCACCGCCTTCGACACCCCCGCCCCCGCCCCGGGCCGCGTCCTCGCGATCGGCGACCCCGCCTCGCTGCCCGCGATCAACTCCCTGCTGGCCGCGCTGGACCCGGCGCCGGCGACCGTCTGGTTCGAGGGCTCCGACGGCGCGGGCGACGGCCTCCCCTTCCGCACCGACCCCGCCCGGCACGAACTGCGCCACGTCCCGCGCGCGGAGCTGGTCGAACGGGTCCGCGCCGAGCTGCCCGCCCTGCTCGCGGCCACCGCACACCCGTACGTCTGGATCGCCTGCGACACCCGCACCACCCGCACCCTCTCGGCATACGTCCGCAAGGACCTCGGCGTCCCCAGGGAACGGGTGCACGCGCTGGGGTACTGGCGGGCGGACTGAGGGGGCGGGTACCGGCGCGCGGACAGAGGGCGGGCGGGTACCGGCGCGCGGACCGAACGGGGCGGGGACCGACGGGCGGACAGAGGGCGGGCGGGTACCGGCGCGCGGACAGAGGGCGGGCGGGTACCGGCGCGCGGGCGCGGGGCCGGTCGGGGATCATCGACGCATGGACGTCACCCTTCACCTCGCCCAGGACCCCGAGGCCGACGAGTTGCTCGGCCGTTCCCCGCTGGCCGCGCTGGTCGGGATGCTGCTGGACCAGCAGGTCCCGATGGAGTGGGCGTTCAAGGGCCCGCGCACGATCGCCGACCGCCTCGGCGCCGACGATCTCGACGCGCACGACATCGCCGCCCAGGATCCCGAGGCCTTCGCCGCGCTGCTCTCCGAGAAGCCGGCCGTGCACCGCTACCCGGGCTCCATGGCCAAGCGCATCCAGCAGCTGTGCCAGTACCTCGTCGAGCACTACGACGGTGACCCCGAGGCACTCTGGAAGGACGCCGGCACCGGCAAGGACCTGCTGAAGCGGCTGGAGGCGCTGCCCGGCTTCGGCAAGCAGAAGGCCCAGATCTTCCTGGCCCTGCTCGGCAAGCAGCTCGGCGTACGACCGCAGGGCTGGCGGGAGGCCGCCGGCTCCTACGGCGAGGCGAAGTCCTTCCGGTCCGTCGCCGACATCACCGGCCCGGAGTCGCTGACGAAGGTGCGGGCGCACAAGCAGGAGATGAAGGCGGCGGCGAAGGCCGCGAAGAAGTAGGGGCGTCGCGCGCGGGGGCGGCACGCGGGGAGGGGCGCGCGGGGAGGGGCGCGCCGAGCCGGAAAGGCGCCGTCCGCCGAACGGGTGCATCCGGCCTCCACCGTGCTGAACGGCGGGCGTGTCGCGGGCACATGACCCTCCATGAGCACCGCAGCACACCTCCCTCGCCGCCGCATCTGGCTGCGGGTGCTCGTGCTGCTGCTCGCCCTGCTCGTCCCGGGCGGGCCCGCCGAGGTCTCCGCCGCCGCGTCCGTCGTCGCCGGTGAGACCGTCGATTACGACGCCGTCGACACCGCCGTCCGGCCCACCCCCGGTGACCGGCGCGCCGCCGCACCCCTGCGGCCCGCGCCCCGGCCGGCCCCGGCGCCGTGCGCACCGGCCGCGCGACCGCGCCCCGCTGCGCCTGGGACGCCGTACGCACCCCACACCCTGCGCACCGTGGTCCTGCGCTGCTGACCGACCCCCGCACCAGGTCCGTCAGCACGACGCAAGGAGCACAGCCATGCCCACCGACCCCTACGCCGTCCTGCGCGCCCTGCTGCGCGCGGAGGCGGCCCGCAGCAGCGCGCCGAAGTCGCAGGTGAAGAAGGCCGAGCAGGAGCCTCCCGTGAGGGAACGGGACCGCTGAGCCACGGGCGGAGGTGGTGGCCCGGCGGCCCGCGCCGACCGCCCGGCCACCGGGCCACCGCCTTCCGCCGGGCCCTGCCGTGTTCGCCGTGGTGGGCCTCGTGGCCGTGGTTGCCGTCGGGGGAGGGGTCGCCGTCGCGGCGCTCGCCGCCGTCAGGCTTCTCGAACGCCGATTCTCTGTCCACAGCCTGTGCATACCGCTCGCGCAGCGGGGACTCCGGTACCGGCCGGTCCGGGAAGGTCTTCACCGTGGCCCGCAGGGCTTTCCGGTCGTCGGACGTGAACGCCCGCAGCGCGCGTGCACCCGGTTGCCGAGCCGGGCCAGTACCTCGCCGGGTACCTCCTCGGGTCTGCGTGACGAAGAACACGCCGGTGCCGAGAGCTGCTCGGCGATCAGCTGGAGCGTCGTGGTCTGCCGGTTCCGGTGGCGCCGGCGACCGGGCCGTGCCGGCTGAGCACGGACAGCGGGAGACGGACCCGCGCCTCGGGCAGGCAGCGCCCGTCCCGCAGGAGGGCGCCGAGGTCCAGAGCCGAACCCGTGCACGCGTACCCGGCGGCGATCGCGTCCGCGCCCTCCGTCGACCGACCCCTCGCTCCTGTTTTGACCCCGTTCATCATGGCTTTTCCAACGTCGCACTCGGCCGCCATGGCTGCGCCCGGAAGGCCTGGGCCGGTAGGCTTTCCGTGTGATCTTCAAGCGCATCGGAAACGGCCGGCCGTACCCCGACCACGGCCGGGAAAGCACCCGGCAGTGGGCGGACGTCGCGCCGCGCCCGGTCCGCCTCGATCAGCTGGTGACGACCAAGCAGCAGCTCGACCTGGAAACCCTGCTCGCCGAGGACTCGACCTTCTACGGCGACCTCTTCGCGCACGTGCTGAAGTGGCAGGGCGACCTCTACCTGGAGGACGGGCTGCACCGCGCGGTGCGCGCGGCGCTCCAGCAGCGTCAGGTGCTGCACGCGCGCGTCCTCGAACTGGACTGAGCCGCCGAGCTGAACCGAGCGGCTCCGGGCCGTGTCGAACTCCTCCGAGCCGCTTCGGCCGTGAGCGGGGTTGGCCCTTTCGGGTTCTTTCCCCCGCTCTTGAGCGATGTCGGATGATCGTTTATTAGTCACGGCCGCCCCGGCGCACTACGCTGCGCCCATGAGCATGCTGACTCCCCCCGGCATGGGCGGCAAGTACCGGATCACGGGGGACAAGTACCCCCGTATGCGCCGTCGCCGGCGACGCGGCAGGCTGGTCGTCGTGGTCGTCGCCTGCGGTGCCGCGCTGGGCGTGGCCGGCTGGGGCACCCTGCAGCTCATCGACGTCTTCACCGGGGGCGGAGGGACGGCCTCCGCGGCCGGTTCCAAGGCCTCCTGCACGGTGAAGTCGGCCAAGGCGAGCCCGTCGGCCCCCGCCTCCCCGGCGGCCCTGCCGAGGCCCGCGCAGATCACGGTGAACGTCCTCAACGCCACCACCCGCAGCGGGCTGGCCAAGACCACCGCCGACGCGCTGGAGAAGCGCGGCTTCAAGATCGGCGAGGTGGGCAACGCGCCCAAGCAGTACGACAAGAAGGTCACCGGCGCGGCCCTGCTGCTCGGGCCGACCGCCTCGCTGAACACCTCGCTGTCCGTGCTGGCCACGCAGGTCGACGGGGCCGAGCGGCGGGCCGACGCGGCCCGCAAGGGGACCGAGGTCGATCTGATCATCGGCGACAGGTTCCAGGCGCTGAGCACCGAGGCGGAGGCGGCGAAGGCCTGGAACGTGCTGGTGTCGCCGCAGCCTACGGCGACGACGAAGAACGCCTGCTGAGGGCTTCGCCGGGTCCGTCTCTTCCGCACGGTAGTACGCGGGCTGGGGACTGCGGGCTGCGGGCTGCGGGCCGACCGTGGCCGGTCGCGCAGTTCCCCGCGGCCCCCGGCGTAGCGGGCTTCGGCCTTGCCGGCCTTCGGCCTTGCTACGCCCCTTCTGCTCGCGCGGCTGCTACTCCGCCGCGCCGTACAGGCGGTCGCCCGCGTCGCCGAGGCCCGGGACGATGTAGCCGTGGTCGTTGAGGTGGTCGTCGACGGCTGCGGTGACGACCGTCACCGGGGTGCCCGCGAGTTCGCGCTCCATGAGTTCGACGCCCTCGGGGGCGGCCAGCAGGACCACCGCGGTCACGTCGTCGGCGCCGCGCCGGATCAGCTCGCGGATCGCGGCGACCAGGGTGCCGCCGGTGGCCAGCATCGGGTCGAGGACGTAGACCTGGCGGCCGGAGAGGTCTTCGGGCATCCGCGTGGCGTACGTGGACGCCTCCAGCGTCTCCTCGTTGCGGATCATGCCCAGGAAGCCCACCTCGGCGGTCGGCAGCAGCCGGACCATGCCGTCCAGCATGCCGAGGCCCGCGCGCAGGATCGGGACGACCAGCGGACGCGGGTGGGAGAGCTTCACCCCGGTGGTCTCGGCGACCGGCGTGACGATGTCGACCTGCTCGGTGCGCACGTCACGCGTGGCCTCGTAGGCGAGCAGGGTGACCAGTTCGTCGGCCAGGCGGCGGAAGGTCGCGGAGTCCGTGCGCCGGTCGCGCAGCGCGGTGAGCTTGTGGGCGACCAGGGGGTGGTCGACGACGTGGAGACGCATATCCACAACAGTAACCGGGCGGGACCGGCCCGGCTCCCCCGCACTCGGTGAGCGGGCTTGGGCCGTTCGCCTGCATCAAACCGCCCGGGCGGGGGAAAGTGGTGGAGACGGACCCGGGGTGGTGAAGCCGATGCCTGACCTGCCGAAGCGCGACGCGCCGGAGCCTCCCGCGCGCTCGGGCGTGCCGCGGGAGACCGACGCCGAGCGCCGTCGACGCCGCGACCGCTTCCTGCGCGAGCTCACGGAGGCCCGGGAACTGCGTGACCGCGTCCAGCCCCGACGCGCCAAAAGCGCCCGTCTGCGTCACGCGATGCGCATGCGCACATTCCGCTGGTAGCCGAACGATCCCCTTGTGCCCGTACGGCACTTGGGACGTTCGGGGAAGATCGCCACCGTCACGGGTGGCACCGGGGGTGGGCGTGCGTGGGCGCACGGGAAAGCCGCGTACGATCCGCAGTGGCCGCAACGAGTGTGCTGGTGAGTCGCCTACGGACATAGTCATGGACGTGCGATCAAAACCACCGGACACAGGGAGTCGAAGACGTCCCCTGAACGCCTTGTTTCTGCCACGATTCCGAGTGGGTGGGGCTCGGAGCACAGCTCTCTCCGCCCGTAACCTCCGCCGGGGGGACCCCCAACCGGCACGCCTATGACCAGTGGGAGAGTCACGGTGTACTTCGCCGCACTGCTCGCGCGCACCGAAGACGGGTGGGAAGCGAGCGACACAGAGCTCGACGATGTGGAGACCCTGTCGGATCTCGCCGACCTGGCCCGGGAAGCCACTCCCGACGAGGACACGGTGCTCGTGCTCATCGAGCAGGAGGACTCGTGGTTCGGTGTCGTCCGCATCGATGGCGAGGAAGACCCTCGCATCTACGTCTCCGACGCCGCTGCCGCCGCTCGCAGCTCGTACGGCGAGCTGCTGCTCACCGACGAACTGCTCGGAAGGGAGCCAGGTGACGACGACCTGGACTCCCTCGACCTCGACGGCACCGAGGACGGAGAGGAGGACGAGGACGACGAGGGCGGCGCCTCCGGCTCCGCCGAGGCCGTGCCGCACGGCCCGGTCGGCGACGCCGGGATCCTCGACGACCTCGGCGTCAGCGAGAAGGAGCTGAAGTCGCTGTCCGAGGACGCCCTCACCGAGATCGCCGACGCCCTGGGCGCCTCGGAGGTCCTGGAGACCGTCCGCTGACCGCAGCCGAGGCGCCGGACCCGGTACGCGATCCCTGGCGGGCCGCCATGCGGCTCGCCCTGGACGAGGCCCGGCTGGCCGTCCGGGGCGGGGACGTCCCGGTCGGCGCCGTGGTGCTGGCTGCTGACGGCACGACGGTCCTCGCGGCCGGCCACAACGAACGCGAGGCCGCCGGCGATCCGACGGCGCACGCGGAGGTGCTCGCCCTCCGGCGGGCTGCCGCGCGGCTCGGCGAGTGGCGGCTGACCGGCTGCACGCTCGTCGTCACGCTGGAGCCCTGCACGATGTGCGCGGGCGCCCTCGTGCAGTCGCGGGTGGACCGGGTCGTCTACGGCGCCCGCGACGACAAGGCGGGCGCGGCCGGCTCCCTGTGGGACGTCGTCCGCGACCGGAGGCTCAACCACCGGCCCGAGGTCGTCGAGGGCGTCCTCGCCGAGGCGTGCGCGGGACTCCTCACGGAGTTCTTCCGCGACCGCTGACGCGTCGCCGCCGACCTCCTCGAATACCGATTTCAAACCACGCCCCCGCGTGCTGTAAGGTCTCCCTCGGTAGCGTGTCCGAGCGGCCGAAGGAGCTCGCCTCGAAAGCGAGTGTGGCGCAAGTCACCGAGGGTTCAAATCCCTCCGCTACCGCGCTTGAGCGAAGGGCTCGATCCGCTGGATCGGGCCCTTCGCCGTGTCCGCTATCGGCTTCTTGCCGAAGTAGGTCCAGAGCAGTGCGGCGCAGACCGAGCCATGGAGCAGGATCAGCAGCCACAGCAGCTTGGGCAGGAACCGCACGCGCTCCCTGGGGGTGCGGATGCAGTCGATCAGCGCCCACAGCGTGAGAGCGGCGACCAGGGCGATCAGGACCAGGACCGGCAGGTCCGCCAAGTGCAGCATGCATCTTCTCCCTTGCTGGGGCGTCGGCTCGGTTCGGTGTTCACCCCCTCATCGGACGAGGCCTGCCGATCGGTTCACGGACGCCCGAAAAAAATTCACGGGCACGCCGCACCCGGTCAAAAGCGGTGCGTAAATCGCACTTACGGTTACACTCGCCGCCGTCAACAGGGGCCCCAGCGGCCACGACAGGGGAGGCCAGGTGGCGGTGAACGCCAAGAAGATCGCCGTCTACATCATCGTGGTCTTCGTGCTCTACGTGATCATCACGGACCCGTCCCGGGCGGCGGACTACGTCCAGATAGGCTTCGAGGGCATATCGGACGCCGCCAAGGCCATCGGCGACTTCTTCACGTGGCTCGCCGACGGGGCCCACTAGCCTCCGGGCCGGCAGCCGGGCCCGGCGGCACGCACCGGCGGCACACACCGGCAGCCCGCCCCGGCAGCCCGCCTCGACAGCACGCATCGGGAGTACCCATGATCCGCCACCTGGTCCTGTTCAAGCTGAACGAGGGCGTCGAGCGCGACGACCCCCGCGTGATCGAGGGCGAGGCGGCCTTCCGGGCGCTCGACGGGCAGATCGAGGACCTGGCCTTCTGGGAACTGGGCTGGAACATCAGCGAGCGGCCCATCGCCTACGACTTCGCGATCAACTCGGCGGTCGAGGACGCGGACGCCCTGAAGCGGTACCTCGAGCACCCGGCGCACCAGGCGGGCGTCGCCCTGTGGCGGGAGTTCGCCACCTGGGTGGTCGCCGACTACACGTTCTGAGCCGCGCCCGCAGAGCCGCACAGCCCCCCGCCGGACGGCGGGGGGCTGTCGTGCGTGCACCGCCCCAACTTCTCCCTCAACACGGTGTTATGGGGTGCTTGCACACAGTGCACATGTCTTGTGATGCTATGACCGCTTTTGACGGATGAGTGGACCGATGTTGTTGACCTGACGAAGAGGTGGCGTTGACCGTGTCGGCCAGTACTGCGCCCCCTCAGGAAGAGGCCCCGGCCCCGGGCCCCGAGCGGCGCCGCGGCGCCGACACCCGGGCGCTCACCCAGGTGCTCTTCGCGGAGCTGAAGGAGCTCCAGCCGGGCACCCCGGAGCACAACCGGGTCCGCGGGGCGCTCATCGAGGCCAATCTGCCGCTCGTGCGCTACGCGGCCGCCCGGTTCCGCTCCCGCAACGAGCCGATGGAGGACGTCGTCCAGGTCGGCACCATCGGACTGATCAACGCCATCGACCGCTTCGACCCCGAGCGGGGCGTGCAGTTCCCCACCTTCGCCATGCCGACCGTCGTCGGCGAGATCAAGCGCTACTTCCGGGACAACGTCCGCACGGTCCACGTACCGCGCCGACTGCACGAGCTGTGGGTGCAGGTGAACAGCGCCACCGAGGACCTGACCACCGCCTTCGGCCGCACCCCGACCACCGCCGAGATCGCCGAGCGGCTGCGCATCGGCGAGGACGAGGTCCTGTCCTGCATCGAGGCGGGGCGGTCGTACCACGCGACCTCCCTGGAGGCCGCCCAGGAGGGCGACGGGCTGCCGGGCCTGCTGGACCGCCTCGGCTACGAGGACCCGGCCCTGGACGGCGTCGAACACCGCGACCTCGTCCGCCATCTCCTCGTGCAGCTCCCGGAACGCGAACAGAGAATCCTCCTGCTGCGCTATTACAGCAATCTCACGCAGTCTCAGATCAGCGCGGAACTCGGCGTGTCACAGATGCACGTCTCCCGGCTACTCGCGCGTAGCTTCCAGCGGCTGCGTTCCGCGAACCGCATCGAGGCCTGACGAAACGTGGGGACACGGGAGCACGGCCGTATGCACAGGCGCACAGGTGGGGCGCACGGATAGGGCGCACGGCTCTGGTTACGTCATCCGATGGTTTTTCGCATGCAGGAGCGAGAAGTCACCGGTGAGAGCGAATCCCCCATGAAGTCACTTCCCGACATATCTGCGCTGAAAAACCGTCACACCCCCTGTTTCCAGGGCTGATTCGTCACTGTGATGTCGACATGTCACTACAGCGTGTTGCCGACATGTGACATTCTCCTGGAAGCGCGTTTGCCGGGGCTTCGGCTCCGGTATTCAGGTGAAGGCTGACGTTCTCCAGTGACGGAGGACGAACGCCGCGACCGTCCCGCGACCCAAAGGGGGTGGCATGTCCGCAGACCAGGGCAGCTCGAAGGTGCTCACGCTCACCAAGAGCGAGACCGAGCCCGTCGCGCCCGTCGAGCCCGATGTGCTCGACGACGTCACGGCCCTCGAGGCCGCCGCGCCGGCTCCGGCCCTCCCGTCCTCCGGTGCCATCGACACCCGCACCCTGTCCCGCTCCCTGTTCCTGCGACTGGCCGCACTCGACGAGAACAGCCCCGAACGGGTCTACGTCCGGGACACCCTCATCGAGCTCAACCTCCCCCTCGTCCGCTACGCCGCCGCCCGCTTCCGCTCACGGAACGAGCCGATGGAGGACATCGTCCAGGTCGGCACGATCGGCCTGATCAAGGCGATCGACCGCTTCGACTGCGAACGCGGCGTGGAGTTCCCGACGTTCGCGATGCCGACGGTCGTGGGCGAGATCAAGCGGTTCTTCCGCGACACCTCGTGGTCCGTCCGCGTCCCGCGCCGGCTCCAGGAGCTGCGCCTGGCCCTCACCAAGGCCAGCGACGAGCTCTCGCAGAAGCTGGACCGCTCGCCGACGGTCGCCGAACTCGCCGCGGTCCTCGGCGTCTCCGAGGAGGACGTGGTCGACGGCCTCGCCGTCGGCAACGCCTACACGGCCTCCTCGCTGGACTCCCCGGCCCCCGAGGACGACGGCGGCGAGGGCTCCCTGGCCGACCGTCTCGGCTACGAGGACACGGCACTGGAGGGCGTGGAGTACCGGGAGTCGCTCAAGCCCCTTCTCGCCAAGCTCCCGCCGCGCGAGCGGCGCATCATCATGCTGCGCTTCTTCGCCAACATGACCCAGTCCCAGATCGGCGAGGAGGTCGGCATCTCGCAGATGCACGTCTCCCGCCTCCTGACCCGCACCCTGGCCCAGCTCCGCGAGGGCCTGATCTCGGACTGAGAGGGTTCCTGACCGAGGGTTCCTGACCGAGGGTTCCTTACGGCGGGTTCCCTACGATGAGTTCCCTACAGCCGGTTCCTTACTGACGCACTGCCAGCCGCACGTTCGCGATACGCGCGACAGCGGAAGCAAGGTCGGAACGGTCACGCGGCCGTCGGCGGGCCCTGTGGGGGCTGTCGGCGGCCGTCGTCGTCGGGGCCGGGGCGGCGGGCGCCCTCATGGCGTACGGCGGTGGCGGGCACGGCCGGGACTGCGTCGCGGTCGGCGCCCCGGGCGGGAGACCGCCGTCGGCGGCGCCCACGGGAGGCGTACGGCTGGTGCCGCTGGACGGACCGACGGACACCACCGGCCCGTCGTCGGCGCCGGCGACGAGGACTCCGGGCGCCCCTGGGACGTCGGCGGCCGGCCCCGCCCGCGCCGGGTGCCGGCTCACCCCCGCGGACCACGGGCCCGGGCGGGGATGCGGACGCAGGCGTCGGTGCGGGCGCGGAGGGGGGCACTGACATGGGCTCGGACGCGGGCGGCCCATCGCCGCAGGTGCCGTCACCGCCGCCCTTGCCCCAACCCACCGGCACGGCCGCCGCCGTCGCCCCGCTCACGAGCGATCCCGTACGCACGCCCACCGAGCACCGCCGGTGCGAGGACGTGACGCCGGCCTTCCGCAATGCGGGTGGCGTGCCGGTGCGGTCGGGCGCGGTCACCTTCGGGACGCACGTCGTCGACGCCCTCGGCATCGACTGGTCCACCGTCGAGTCGACGGTGGTGTTCCCCGCGCCCCTCGCCCCCGGTGAGCGCAAGGAGCGGACCTGGACGGTGTGCGTCGAGGCCTGGAGGGTGCCGCCGGGGACGCGGGTCGAGACGCGGAAGGTGTCGGTGCGGTGGGAGTAGGGGCGTCGGTTACTTCAGCGCCAGCCAGGCGACCGCCGCCACGATCGCCACGGCGGCGACGATGCCGATGATCAGACCGAGGCGGGGACCGGCCGGCGCGGGCGCCTGACGGGAGGTGGCCTGGGGGCCGCCCTCGTCGACGAACGCGCGGAACATCTGGGTGCTGCCGGCGGGGTCGTGATTGCCCTGCGGGCCCTGGGTGTTAGCCATGGCCAGAGACCCTAGCGAAAACGACGGCGACGGCCCAAGCGGGGGTCCGGCACGCGGCCGGCACGCGGCCCGGCACGCGGCCCGGCACGCGGCCATGCGGTCCGGACGCGGTCCGGCACCAGGCCGGGCACAAGGACCGGAACGCGGTCCGGCACAGGGGCGGGGCGACACCAGCACAAGGCCCGCCACCAGGCCCGGCACAAGGACCGGGACGCGATGCGGGACGAGGTCCGCCACCAGGCCCGGCACGAGGTCCGCCACCAGCCCGGCACAGGGACCGGGACGCGATGCGGGACGAGGTCCGCCACCAGGCCCGGCACAAAGCCCGGGACACGGTCCGCCACCAGGCCCGGCACGCGGCCCGGGACGAGACCCGCCACCAGGCCCGCCACGTGGTCCGGGACGAGGCCCGCCACATGGTCCCGGGACAAGGCCCGGCACAAGGTCAGGGACGAGGCCCGCCACCAGACCCGGCACGCGGTCCGGCACGAGGCTGGCATAAGGCCCGCCACAACGCCCGGGACGAGGCCCGCCACCAGACCCGGCACGCGGTCCGGCACGAGGCTGGCATAAGGCCCGCCACAACGCCCGGGACGAGGCCCGCCACCAGGCCCGCCATAAGGCCCGGCACGAGGCTGGCACAAGGGCCGGGACGAGGCCCGCCACCAGGCCCGGCACGTGGTCCCGGGACAAGACCCGGCGAAAGGTCCGCCGCGCGGTCCGGCACCAGGCCCGGCACGTGGTCCGGGACGACACACCAGCACAAGGCCCAGCTCCAGGCCCGGCACGATGCTGGCACAAGCCCCGCCACAACGCCCGGGACGAGGCCCGGCACGCGGTCCGGGACGCGGTCCGGGACGCGGTCCGGGACGCGGTCCGGGACAAGGCCCGGCACCAGGCCCGGCACCAGGCCCGGCACGAGATCCGGCACCAGGCCCGGCACAAGGTCGGCTACCAGGCCCCGCCACAAGGCCCGCCCACCAGGCCCCGCTACAAGGTCCCGCCACAAGGTCCCGTGAGGACACCCGCAGAGGCGCCCGCTTCCGGCCGTCCTCGCCGCCGCCCACCTGCCCGTTTACCCCCGCAATACTTGCCTTTGCCAACTTTTTGCGGCCACCCCCCCTCTTTTATTTGCCTGCGGCAACCAATCGTTTCTATGGTTGCCCCAAGCAACAAACCAAGGGAGGTGCGATGGCCGCGCAGACGCAGTACGAGGAACTGGTGCGTCAGCTCAGTGCCTTCTCAGTCGTGAAGCGGGACCTCGGACGGATCACCCCGGCCGACTGCTCCCCCGGCTCCGCCGCCGTGCTCGCCCTCCTCGGCCGCCACGGAGACATGCGCATGAGCAATCTCTCCGAGCTGCTCGCGGTCGACATGTCGGTGACCAGCCGCCATGTCGCCCATCTCGCCGAGCGCGGCTGGATCGACCGTTCCCCGGACCCGGCGGACAAGCGCTCGCGCATCCTGCGCCTCACCCCCGAGGGCGGCGCGGTGCTCGCCGAGCTGTCCCGGCGCAGTGTCGCCCTGCTGGCGGAGCGCCTCCGCGACTGGTCCGACGACGAGATCGGCCAGCTCATCCGGCTGATGACCCGGCTGCGCGCCAGCTTCGGCGACGGCCGGACCACCCCGCACCGGCAGCCGCCACCCCAGCCGCCACCGCCTCCCCCGTTGCACGAGACCACCCGTACACCCGCGTAAGAGAAGGAAGACCATGGCAACGACCACACCGGCCGGTGTGCGGGCCCACGCCAAGCACGGGGGCGGGCACGACGCCCACGCCCCGATGACGCACCGGCAGATCATGGAGGCCCTGTCCGGCCTTCTGCTCGGCATGTTCGTGGCGATCCTGTCGTCCACGATCGTCTCCAACGCCCTCCCGGAGATCATCGGCGACCTCGGCGGCGGCCAGTCCGCCTACACCTGGGTGGTCACCGCCACCCTGCTGGCGATGACCGCGACCACCCCGCTGTGGGGCAAGCTCGCCGACCTCTACGACAAGAAGGCGCTCGTCCAGATCGCGCTGGTCGTCTACGTCCTCGGATCGGCGGCCGCCGGGCTCTCGCAGAACCCCGGCATGCTGATCGCCTGCCGTGTCGTGCAGGGCGTCGGCGTCGGCGGTCTCTCCGCCCTCGCGCAGATCGTGATGGCCGCGATGATCTCGCCGCGGGAGCGCGGCCGCTACTCCGGCTACCTCGGCGCGACCTTCGCCGTCGCCACCGTCGGCGGCCCGCTGCTCGGCGGTGTCATCACCGACACCTCGTGGCTGGGCTGGCGCTGGTGCTTCTACGTCGGCGTCCCCTTCGCCGTGATCGCGCTGATCGTGCTGCAGAAGACCCTGCACCTGCCGGTCGTGAAGCGGGACGTGAAGGTCGACTGGGCCGGCGCGTTCTTCATCTCCGCCGCCGTCTCCCTGCTGCTCGTCTGGGTCACCTTCGCGGGTGACAAGTACGACTGGCTGTCCTGGCAGACGTACACGATGGTCGCGGGCTCGGTCCTGCTCGGCGCGGTGTTCGTGCTGGTCGAGTCGAAGGCCGCCGAGCCGATCATCCCGCTGCGGCTGTTCCGCAACCGGACCATCACCCTCTCCTCCATCGCCTCGATGTTCGTGGGCGTGGCGATGTTCTCCGGCACGGTGTTCTTCGCCCAGTACTTCCAGTTGGCCCGCGACGAGTCCCCGACCATGTCCGGGGTGCTCACCATCCCGATGATCGGCGGTCTGTTCGTCTCCTCCACCGTCTCCGGGCAGTTCATCACCCGCACCGGCAAGTGGAAGGTCTGGCTGGTCAGCGGCGGTGTGCTCATCACGGCGGGCCTCGGTCTGCTGGGCACCATCCGCTACGACACGGACTACTGGAAGACCGCTGTCTTCATGGCGCTGCTGGGCCTCGGCGTCGGCATGATGATGCAGAACCTGGTGCTGTCCACGCAGAACCAGGTGGACCCGAAGGATCTCGGCTCCGCCAGCTCGACCGTCACCTTCTTCCGCTCCCTCGGCGGGGCGATGGGCGTCTCGGCGCTCGGTGCCGTCATGGCCGACCGCATCACCGACTACGCCAAGGACGGCATCGCCGGTCTCGGCCCGAAGTACGCCGCGCTCGCCTCCGGTTCCAGCTCCTCCGGCACGATCCCGGACATGGACAAGCTGCCCGCGCCGCTGCGCACGGTGATGGAGGACGCGTACGGCCACGGCATCGCGGACATCTTCCTGATCGCCTCCGGGCTGGCCCTGCTCGCCTTCCTGATCACCCTGTTCATCAAGGAGATCCCGCTGCGGACGAAGGGCGCGCTGGCCCACGCGGCGGAGACGGAGGCGGAGACGGAGGCCGAGGCCGAGGCCGAGGAGCTGACCCCGGCGGAGGCGCACGCAGAGGCGCAGGCGGACGCGACGGCTCCCGCGCCGGTGGACCAGCAGCACGCGCCCGGACCCGTCCAGGAGCCCGGTTCCGGTGTCCCCGTCCGCGGTGTCGTCCGGGGCGCGGAGAGCGCGCCGGTCCCGCAGGCCGCCGTCACGCTGATCTCCCTGGCCGGACGGCAACTGGGCCGGTCGGTCGCGCAGGCCGACGGTGCCTACGCACTGGACGCGCCCGGGACCGGGTCGTACGTCCTGATCGCCGCGGCGGACGGGTTCCAGCCGCAGGCCTCCACGATCGTCGTGAACGGCGAGCCGCTCGCGTACGACATCCTGCTCAGCGGGACCAGTGGGCTCAGCGGGTCGGTGCGGGCCTCCGGTTCGGGGGAGGGCGTCAAGGACGCGATGGTCGTCGTCACCGATGTGCGCGGCGAGCTGCTGGCCACCGCGGCCACCGGTGACCAGGGGGAGTTCGCCGTCGGCGAGCTGGTGCCGGGTGCGGTGACCGTCGCGGTGAACGCCGCCGGGTTCCGGCCGCGGGCGCTGCCCGTGGAGATCGGCGGGACCGGGGTGACCCGGCTGGAGGTCGCGCTCGACGCGGGCGCGCAGCTCCGGGGAGTCGTCCGGGCGCCGCACGGGCCGCTGGCCGACGCGCGGGTGACGCTCGTCGACGCGGCGGGCAACGTCCTGGGCTCGGCCACGACCGGCGCGGACGGGGCGTACGCCTTCGCGGACCTGGACGGCGGCGAGTACACGGTCATCGCGACCGGCTATCCGCCGGTGGCCAGTGCGCTGACGGTGACCGGGGCCGGCGTCGACGGCCATGACATCGAGCTCGCCCACCCGGGCGAGTAGCACGACCGCGGGCGGGGGCGGCGGGGTGTACCCCGCCGCCCCCGCCCCGTTCTTTCCCACGAGGAGTTACCTGAGATGGCACTGACCGCGAGGATCCGCACCCGCGACGGATGGGCCGTGTCGCACGCGGTCGTCACGGTGACCGACATGGCCGGGACGCAGAAGCTGCGGGCCGAGGCGGACGACGAGGGCGTCGTGCGCGACGCGTCGGGGCTCGCGCCGGGGCCGTACACCGTGATCGTCACGGCCGTCGGGTACGCGCCCGTCGCCTCCACCGCGCTCGTCACCGCGGGCGGCCGGGTCGAGGTGGGCACGGTGACGCTGGCCCGGCAGGGCGGGACGGAGCTGCCGGCGCCCGGGCCGTGGACGGTCGACCCGGCGCACTCCACGGTCGCCGCGGTCGCCCGGCACCTTGGCCTCTCCAGTGTGCGGGGCCACTTCACCGACTTCTCGGCGTCGATCGAGATCGCCGCGGACGACGTGACGAAATCCCGGGTGGAGGCGGTGATCCGGGCCGGCTCCCTCGACACCGGCAACGGCACGCGCGACACGCATCTGCGGTCGGCGGACTTCCTGGACGTCGAGGAGCACCCGGAGATCACCTACCGCTCGACCGGGCTGACGGTCGCGGGACCCGACCGCTGGACCGTCCACGGCGAGCTGTCCCTGCGGGGAGTCGTACGGCCCGTCGACCTGGACCTCGCCTGCCTCGGCACCGGCGCCGACCCCTGGGGCGGCACCCGGGCCGCCTTCCGCGCGACGGCCGAACTCCACCGCGAGGACTTCGCGATGAACTACAACCAGGTCGTCCGGGCGGGCATCGCCGCGATCGGTACGACCCTGAAGGTGGAGCTGGAGGTGCAGGCGGTGCGGGGCGAGTCGCTGCCCGGTGCGCAGGACCGGCCGGGTCACGTGCGGAAGCCCCGCGTCCACCTAGGCTGACGGCATGGCACCGAACATCGCGACCAACACGACCGTCTCGCTCGACGAGCTGCTGGACTTCGTACGACCCCGTCACCGCGCGATCCTGCTGACCCGGCGGGGTGACGGCGGGCCCCAGGCGTCCCCGCTGACCTGCGGCGTCGACGACTCGGGGCGGATCGTCGTCTCCACCTACCCCGAGCGGGCCAAGACGCGCAACGCCAAGCGGGACGAGCGCGTGAGCGTGCTCGTCCTCAGCGACGACTGGGACGGGCCGTGGGTGCAGATCGACGGGACCGCGGAGGTGCTCGACGTGCCGGAGTCCGTCGAGCCGCTGGTGGAGTACTTCCGCAACATCGCGGGGGAGCATCCCGACTGGGAGGAGTACCGGGCGGCGATGGTGCGCCAGGGGAAGTCGATCATCCGGATCACCCCCGTGCGGTGGGGGCCGGTCGCGACCGGCGGCTTTCCCGCGCGGCTCGCTCCGCAGGGGTGAGCGCCTGCTGACCCGGGGCGCCCCGGCATCCTGAGGGGTGCGGGGCACGGGTTCGGAGTGCGGGTGTTGGGGTGCGGGTGCGGGGTGCGGGTGCGTTGTGGCTTGTCGCGCAGTGCCCTGCGCCCCTGGAACCTGGCTAGCTGTCCTTGGCCTCGGCCTTGGCCGCCTCGGCCCTGGCCGCCATCGCTTCGATTCCTGCGATCAGCAGGTCCAAGGCGTAATCGAAGTCCCTCTCCCACATCTCCTCGACCGTGTCGCCGCCCCGGGCCGCCATGATGTCCTCGCTCTCCTTGACGACGTCGGCGGCCTGGGGGGCCTGGGTGACCGTGGTGAGGGCCTGGCGGAAGTAGGCGTCGGGGGTCAGGCCGACGGCTGCGGAGCGGGTGATGAAGTGGCCCTCGATCGTGCCGTAGCCGTACACGAACTGGAAGACGGCGGAGGTGGCCGCCGCCAGCCCGTGGGTGGGCAGACCGGTGCGGCGGACCACCTGCTGGACGGTGCGGGAGAACGCGAGGTGGTTCGGCCCGATGTTGAGGAACGTGCCCGCCAGCGGGGACACCCAGGGGTGGCGGACCAGCAGGGCGCGGTAGGAGCGGGCCAGGGCGCGCAGCTGGTCGCGCCAGTCCTCGTCCTGGCGCGCCGGGTCGGGCAGCCGCATGCCCTCGAAGGTGGCGTCCAGGGCGAGTTCGAGCAGGTCGTCCTTGGTGTCGACGTACCAGTACACGGACATCGCCGTCACGTTCAGCTCGGCCGCCAGTCGCCGCATGGAGAACTTGGCGAGACCCTCCGCGTCCAGCAGCCGTACGGTGACCTCGGTGATCCGGGTCCGGTCGAGTCCGGAGGGCTGGCCGCCGCCCCGGCCGCGCCGCCGCGCCCTGCCCTCCAGCCACACGCTGTGGTGCTTGGCGTCCTTGCCGGTCTCGGCCATGGCAGGGCACCTTCCTCCTCGTCCGGTACGGAGAACTGTGTTCCGGTACTGGGGAAGATGCTAGGCCTGCCCGGGCCGGCCGGTCTTCAGCGCAGGGTGAGCGGGGTCTCGGAGTCGACCCGCGTCAGTTTCTCCGGGTTGCGGACGTAGTAGAGGCCGGTGATGCGGTCGTCCTCGAAACGGACGGCGACGACCCCGTCGATCTCGCCGTCCAGCCGCAGCACGAGCGCCGGGCTGCCGTTGACCATGGTGAACTCGCTGGTGAGCGTCGTCTGGTGGCGGCGGGTGCCGCCGATGATGAAGCGGGCCACCTTGAGGGCGCCGTTGATCGGCCGGGGGGCGGCCTGCCGGAGTCCGCCGCCGTCGCTCATCAGGACGACGTCGGGGGCGAGCACGTCGAGGAATCCCTGGAGGTCCCCGGTGCTGAGCGCCCGCTGGAAGGACTCCAGGGCGGCCCGGGTCCTGCGCTCGGAGACGGCCTCGCGGGGGCGGCGGGCGTCGACGTGCCGGCGGGCGCGGTGGGCGATCTGGCGGACCGCGGCGGGGCTCTTGTCGACGGCGGCGGCGATCTCGTCGTAGCCCACGTCGAAGACCTCGCGCAGGACGAAGACGGCCCGCTCGGTCGGGGACAGCGTCTCCAGGACGAGCATCAGCGCCATCGACACGCTCTCGGCGAGTTCGACGTCCTGGGCGACGTCGGGGGTGGTGAGCAGTGGCTCGGGCAGCCAGGGGCCGACGTACGCCTCCTTGCGGCGGGAGAGGGTGCGCAGGCGGTTGAGGGCCTGGCGGGTGGTGATCCGGACGAGGTACGCGCGCCGGTCGCGTACCTCCTCCAGGTCGGTGTCGACCCAGCGCAGCCAGGTCTCCTGCAGTACGTCCTCGGCGTCGGCCGCAGAGCCGAGCATCTCGTAGGCGACGGTGAAGAGCAGGTTGCGGTGGGCGACGAACGCCTCCGTCGCCGGGTCGGCGGTGTGATCATCCATGTCAGGGTCCTTCCCCCGTCCGGGTGCGGATCAGACCGCGCGTTCGGCGACGGCCGGGGTCCGGGCGGGCTCGCTCCGCCGGAGCCGCTGCTGCCGCGTGGCTCCTCCCGACACCTTGTGCAGGCGGTACGCACCGGGCTTGCGGCCCTCGCCCGCCAGGTGCTCGACGATGCCCTTGCAGACGAACTCCTTGAGTTTCGCGCCGGGACGACCGCCGATGTGGAACCCGACCGCGACGTCGTACCGGTGGGCGAACTGGAAGATGCCCGCGCCCCGGCCCAGGCTGATGCACTGGCCGGCGAACACCTCGTTCAGGGTCGCGGGCTGCTCGCCCGCGATGCGGCTGAGCACCGTGTCGGCCGCCCGCGCGCCCAGCGGGATGGCGGCCTGGCAGCTCATCCGCAGCGGCAGGTCCGAGGGCGCCGCCGAGTCCCCGGCCGCGACGATGTGCGGGTCGTCGACGCTGGTCAGCGTCTCGTCGGTGAGCAGCCGGCCGAGGGCGTCGGTGCTCAGTCCGCTGCGCGCGGCCAGGTCCGGGACCCCGAAGCCGGCGGTCCAGACGGTCACCGCGCTCGGCAGCTCGCGGCCGTCGGCGAGCCGTACGGCGTCGCGGGTCACGGCCGTCACCTTCGTGCCGGGGCCGTCGAGGACGGTCACGCCGAGCGCGGCCAGCCGCCCGGCGACCGAGCGCCGGCCCCGCCGGTGCAGGTACGGGCCGAGGATCCCGCCGCAGACCAGCGTCACCGTGTGGCCCTGCTCGGTCAGTTCGGCCGCGGTCTCGATGCCGGTCGGGCCGGCTCCGACGACGGTCAGCGGAGCCTTGGCGGCCTTGCCGGACGCGGACTCGACGGACGCGGCCTTGGCGGACGCGGCCTTGGCGGACGCGGCCTCGACGACCGGCCGCAGTCGGCTCGCGTCCTCCAGGGTGGCGATCGGGTGGGCGAACTCGGCCGCTCCCGGCACGCTCGGGTCGGCGCTGCCGCTGCCCACCGCGTAGACCAGGTGGTCGTAGCGGACGGTGCCACCGTGCTCCAGCGCCAGGGCACGCCCGGCCGCGTCGATCCGGGTCACGGTGTCGACGACCAGCCGCACGCGCTCGCCGAGGATCTCCGTGTAGTCGGCGGTCGCGGTGTGGGTCCCGGCCACAAGCTGGTGCAGGCGGATCCGCTCGACGAAGGCCGGGCGCGGGTTGATCAGCGTGACGTTCACGTCGTCGCGGCTGGTCAGGCGGTTGGCGGCCATGACGCCGGCGTATCCCCCGCCGATCACGACGACTTCAGTGTTCTCGCTCACGGTGTCTCCTCCGGTTCCAGGGGGTTCGGTCACAGGACACCGGAGCCCTGCGGCCTGTGACATCGTGTGAGTCGGCTCACATGAGAACGCCTGCTTTCTCCTGGTCCGTCTTGTCTTTGTCCGCCCTGCGCAGCAGCGCCGCCGCCACCAGTCCTCCGCCCAGGACGGCGACCGCCCCGACCAGCAGGCCCGCGCCGAGCCCGTCCGACAGCGGCTCGCCCGCGGTCAGCGAGGCGCTGAGCACGGCGCCCAGGACGGCGACGCCGAGCCCGTTGCCGAACTCCGCCAGCGTGCCGTTGATGCCCGCGCCGACGCCCGCCTTCTCCGGCGGTATCGCGCTCATGACCGCGTGGGCCATCGCCGGGTTGGCGACCGCGCAGCCGACGCCGATCAGCATCAGACCGGCCGCGACACCGCCGTAGCCCTCGCCGCCGGACGCGATCGAGACGAGCCCGCCCGCCATCAGCACCATGCCGCCCAGCACCGACAGCGGGGTTCCGAGCCGGGCGGTCGCCTTCGCCGCCAGCCCGCTGAAGTTCAGGACGACCACGGTCAGCGCCAGCGGCGCGGTGCGCAGGCCCGCCTCCAGGGGGCCGTAGCCGAGCACGGACTGCAGATGCTGGGTGAGGAGGAAGAGCGCGCCGCCCATGCCGAAGGTGACCAGGACGGCCCCGCCGACCGCGCCGGTGAACCGGCGGTCGCGGAAGAACGCCAGGTCGAGCATGGGGTACGGGATGCGGCTCTGCCACCGGGCGAACAGCGCGAGGGCGACGGCGGCGACCGCCGCGCTCACCAGCACCCGGGCCGAGGTCCAGCCGCGGGCGGGGCCGGAGATGATCGCGAAGACCAGCGCGGCCATGCCGATCGTGGACAGGAGCGCGCCGAGCAGGTCGGGGCGGTCGCCCCGGGGGTTCCTGGACTCGGGGACCAGGGCGAGGACCGCGGCGAGCGCGAGCGCCGCGACCGGGAGGTTGAGCAGGAAGATCGCGCCCCATCGGAAGTGGTCGAGCACGAGGCCGCCGACGAGCGGGCCGGTGGCGAACCCGAGGGCGTTCACCGCGGCCCAGATGCCGATCGCCCTGGGCTGCTCCTCGGGCGCGAAGATCTGCATCGCCACGGCGAGGGTGGTGGTGAGCAGCAGCGCGCCACCCACGCCCATACCGGCCCGGGCGGCGATCAACTGCCCGGAGGTGGTGGCGAACCCGGCCACGGCCGAGCCGATGCCGAAGAGCGCGAGCCCCGTAGCCAGCATCGCCTTGCGGCCGTAGAGGTCGGCGGCGCTGCCCGCCGTGAGCAGCAGCCCCGACTGGACGAGGGAGTACGCGTTGATCATCCACTGGACGTCGGCGGTGCTCGCGTCCAGCTCCCGGGTGAGGGAGGGGATCGCGACGTTCAGGATCGTGTTGTCGAGCAGCACGGTGAGCTGCGCGAGACAGATCACGCCGAGGATCAGCCAGCGGCGGGGGTGGGAGGTGGTGGTCACGTCATACACCGTAGAAGTACTCCTGTACGGCGTACAACGAATTTACGAGCGGAAGGGCGGTGGCGACGGGCCACCGCCCTTCAACCCCGTGCGCTGCGTCAGCCGCTCGCCTTCTGCGTCAGGTCGTAGAAGGTGGACGAACCCACCGTCACCTTCTTGAAGTTGGCCTCGACCCAGGAGGTGATCTGCGAGGACGTGCCGCTGCCGCTGCCGCCCATGCCACCGCCGGTGCCGCCGGCGATGAAGTAGTGGATCTTTCCGTCCGCGACGTACTGCTTGAACTGCGCCAGTGTCGGGGACGGGTCGGTGCCGTTGAAGCCGCCGATCGCCATGACCGCGTCGCCCGTGGAGAGCTGGTAGCTCGCCGCGTTCTGGGCGCCGATCGCCGCCGCGACCCAGGTGTACTCGCCGGAGTCGGTCTCCAGCAGCTTCTTGGCCTCGTCGGAGACGCTCGCGCCGTTCAGCAGGCCGCCGACGCCACCGCCGCCGCCCATGCCGCCGCCGTCACCGGTCTGGGCGCCGGGACCGCCCTGCTGGTTCTGGTTCTGGTTCTGGGTGGTGCCGTTGCCGTTCTGCTGGTTCTGGCCGCCTCCCGGGAAGCCGCCGCGGGGAAAGCCGTTGCCGTTCTGCTGCCCCTGCTGGTTCTGGCCCTGCGGGTTCTGGCCCTGCTGGTTCTGGCCCTGCCCGCCCGGCATGCCGCCGCCGAAGCCGCCCCGGCCGCCGCCTCCGCCCGGACCGCCGCCCCTCATGGACGCGCCCGCCGGGCCCGCCGTGACGATCGAGCCGGTGTGGCCCGTCTGGAGGGTGCTGAAGGTGTACGCCGTCGGACCGGCCAGGGAGGCGACCAGGCCGACGGAGGCCGCCGCGAGGGCGAGCCGACGGGTGACCCGGCCCGCGAAGACCAGGCCCAGGGCGGCGGCGAGGCCGCCGATCAGGACCAGCCACTTCAGCCAGGGCAGGTAGTCCGGGGTGCGGTTGAGCAGGATGTACGACCAGGAGGCCGCCGCCACGACCGAGGCCGCGAGGGTGATCGAGGCCCACAGCTCGGACCGCTTCTCCCACAGGAGACCCGCGCCCATGCCGATCACGGCCGCCATGTAGGGGGCCAGGGCGACGGTGTAGTACTGGTGGAAGATGCCCGCCATGTAGCTGAAGACGACCATGGTGATCAGCAGCGAGCCGCCCCAGACGAGGAACAGACCCCGCGTGGCCGACGTCCGGCTGCGCCTGCGGGTGGCCACGAGCCCGGCGGCCAGCAGGATCAGCGCGGCCGGCAGCAGCCAGGAGATCTGGCCGCCGATCTCGGAGTTGAACATCCGGTCCCAGCCGGTCTCGCCCCACTGGCCGGTGTTGCCCCCGCCCCCGCCCCCGACGCTGCCGGTCTCCTCGCCGTTGAGGCGGCCGAGGCCGTTGTAGCCGAAGGTCAGCTCCAGGAAGGAGTTGTTCTGCGAGCCGCCGATGTACGGGCGGGAGGAGGCCGGCCACAGCTCGACGATCGCGACCCACCAGCCGCCGGACGCGACCAGCGCACCGGTGGCCAGGGCCAGCTGTCCGAACCGCTTCCGCACGCTCACCGGCGCACAGACCGCGTAGACGATCGCGAGCGGCGGGAGGATCAGGAACGCCTGGAGCGTCTTGGCGAGGAACGCGAAGCCGATCGCGACGCCGGCCCACACCAGCCACTTCGTACGGCCGTCCTCCACCGCGCGGGCGGTGAGGTAGCAGGCCACGGCCATCAGCAGGGCCAGCATCGCGTCCGGGTTGTTGAACCGGAACATCAGCGCGGCGACGGGGGTGAGCGCGAGCACGGCCCCCGCGATCAGACCGGCCGCGGCGCTGAAGCGGCGGCGCACGGAGGCGTACACGACGGCGACGGTGCCGACGCCCATCAGCACCTCCGGGACGAGGATCGCCCAGGAGTTCAGGCCGAAGATCCTGACCGACAGGGCCATCGGCCACAGCGAGGCCGGGGGCTTGTCGACGGTGATGGCGTTGCCCGCGTCCAGCGAGCCGAAGAAGAAGGCCTTCCAGGACTGGCTGCCCGCCTGGACGGCCGCCGAGTAGAAGGAGTTGGCGTACCCGGAGGCGCTCAGGTTGTAGAGGTAGAGGAGGAAGGTGGCGAGGAGCAGACCGAGGAAGGCCGGGCGGGCCCAGCGGGGATCCTCGGGGCGGCCGCGCCGGAGTCGGCGGTGCAGGGGCTGCTTCGGCTGGCCCGAATCCGGGGCGGGTGCGGCCGGCTGCTGCGGCTCCGTGGCCGCAGGGGCGGAGGCCGCAGAGGCGGTGGTCGGAGGGGCGGTGGTCGGAGGGGCGGTGGTCGGAGGGGCGGTGGTCGGAGGGGCGGTGGTCGGAGGGGCGGTGGTCGGAGGGGCGGTGGTCGGAGGGGCGGTCGGGGGCGGGCCCCAGGCCGTCGGCTGGTCGAGGTGCGTGGTCATCGGGGGTCCCCCGGGTCGGTGTCGTGAGGGCGCACCGGCGGCAGTCGCACGGTGGTGTCCCTCCAGGTGCCGTCCGCGGCTTCGCCGGCGCGGAACTGGGTGGTCTCATGGGTGGCGCCGGTGTTCCCGTACGGCGAGGCGTACGCCGGGGCGGACGGACGGGCCGGGTGCTGCGGCCCGTACGCCGGTGCGACCGGGTACGACGACGCGTACGGCGTCGGCTGCGCCGGGAGGTGGGCGGCGACCACGGTCGGCGCCGCGGCGTCGTCCTCGGTGCCGTCCCGCCGGTCCGGGAACACCCACGCGCGGAAGAGCAGGAAACGCAGGACCGTCGCCGCCAGGTTGGCGGCGACGAGCACCGCGAGTTCGGTGGAGTGCGCGGGCTGGGTCGTCGCCGCGTTCAGGGCGACGAGCGAGCCGCTGGTCAGCGCCAGGCCGATGGCGAAGACGACCAGGCCCTGCGCCTGGTGCTTGACGGCCCCGCCGCGGCCGCGGACCCCGAAGGTCAGCCGGCGGTTGGCGGCGGTGTTGGCGATCGCGGACACCAGCAGGGCGAGCGCGTTGGCGGACTGCGAGCCCGTGAACAGGCGGAAGCCGCTGTAGAGCAGCAGGTAGAACAGGGTGGACAGACCGCCCACCACACAGAAGCCGACGAGCTGGCGGGCCAGCCCCTTGGGCACGTCCTGGATCTCGCGGTCGCGCGGGTCGTCACCGAAGGGGCGGGTGAGCCGGTCGAGCGAGAGGGAGCCGGTGGCCAGGGCCTTGCCCACCCGCCACACGCCCTTGAGGTCGTCGGTGGCGGTCTTCACGAGGTGCACCGTGGAGTCGGGGTCGTCGACCCAGTCGACGGGCACCTCGTGGATCCTGAGGCCGGCCCGCTCGGCGAGCACCAGCATCTCCGTGTCGAAGAACCAGCCGGTGTCCTCCACCAGGGGGAGGAGCACCTGTGCGACATCACGGCGGATCGCCTTGAAGCCGCACTGGGCGTCGGAGAAGCGGGCCTGGAGCGAGCCGCGCAGGATCAGGTTGTAGGCGCGGCTGATGAACTCCCTCTTCGGGCCGCGCACCACGCGCGAGCTGCGGGAGAGCCGGGAGCCGATCGCCAGGTCGGAGTGACCGGAGATCAGCGGGGCCACCAGCGGCAGCAGCGCGTTGAGGTCGGTGGACAGGTCCACGTCCATGTAGGCGAGGATCGGGGCGTCCGAGGCCGACCAGACGGTCCGCAGCGCACGGCCGCGGCCCTTCTGCTCCAGCCGGACGTTCCTGACCTCCGGGATCCGCGTCTCCAGCCGGCGCGCCACCTCGGGGGTGGTGTCGGTCGACGCGTTGTCCGCGATCGTGATGCGGAAGGTGTACGGGAACGTACGCGTCAGGTGGTCGTGCAGTCTCTCGACACAGGGCTGGAGGTCCTTCTCCTCGTTGTAGACGGGGATCACTACGTCCAGGACAGGCGTACCGGCTGTGGCGGCCGGGAGGTGCTCCCGCGCCGGCAGGGTGCCGGGAGAAGAGTCGGTTCGCATGCCGACGACTCTCGTCAAGTGCCCTGTTGCACCCATGTGGTGGCACTGTGCTCGACCTGTGAGTCCAGTTGCCAGTTCGTTTCGGGCGCGGGCTGGGGCACGGCGGGGGCAAGGGCGGGCAGGTGCACCGTGAAGACCGTCTGCCCGGGCACGCTGTCCACCGTCACGGCACCGCCGTGCGCGGTCGCCACGGCCTGCACGATGGCCAGGCCGAGGCCCGTGGAGCCGGTGGCACGCGAGCGCGCCGAGTCGCCGCGGGCGAACCGCTCGAAGACGTGCGGGAGCAGGTCGGGCGGAATGCCCTGCCCGTTGTCCTGGACGTCGACACACAGCCACGGTCCGCGCCGCTGCACCCGTGCGGTGACGGTCGTGCCGGGCGGGGTGTGCGTCCGGGCGTTGGCCAGCAGGTTCACGAGCACCTGCTGCAGGCGGGCCGAGTCGGCGGAGACGAGCGCGGGCTCGTCGGGCAGCTCCAGCCGCCACACGTGGTCACGTCCGGCCACGCGGGCGTCGCTGACGGTGTCGATGACCAGCGGTACGAGGTCGGTGTGCTCGAACTGGAGCGGGCGCCCGGCGTCGAGCCGCGCGAGCAGCAGCAGGTCCTCGACGAGGAGGGTCATCCGGCCGGCCTCGGACTCGATGCGGCCGAGGGCGTGCTTGGTGTCGGGGCCGACCTCCTCGCGTCCGCGGCGGGTCAGCTCGGCGTAGCCGCGGATGGACGCGAGGGGGGTGCGCAGTTCGTGGCTGGCGTCCGCGACGAACCGGCGGACCCGCATCTCGCTCTCCTGGCGGGCGTGCAGGGCGCCGTGGACGTGGTTCAGCATCCGGTTCAGCGCGGCACCGACCTGGCCGACCTCGGTGTGCGGATCCGTCTCCGACTCGGGCACCCGCTCGTTGAGGTTGACCTCACCGGTGTGCAGGGGCAGCTCGGAGACGCGGGTGGCGGTGGCGGCGACTTTGCGGAGGGGGCGGGTGGCGACGTTGACCATGACGGTCCCGGCGAGACCGGCGGCGAGGAGACCGGCGACGGTGAGGCTGATCTCGACGATGATCAGGGTGTTGATGGTGTTGTCGAAGTCCGCGGTGGGGATGGCCACGTAGTAGCCGGAGGTGTCGTTGCTGGCGTACTTGACGCGGTACGAGCCCAGGCCGGGCAGATCCACCGTGTGCATCGCGCCGTCCTGGGAGACGGAGTTGAGCACCCTGATCTGAGCGTCCGTGAGCGGCTTGTCGTCCATCTCGTAGTTGGTGGTGGAGTCGGTCTTCACACCGCGCTTGGCATCGGTGATGGTCCGGTCCACGACCTTGGCCGCGATCGTGCCGGGGGGCTGGGGGCCTATCGTGACGAAGGTCGCGAGGTCGGTCCCCTTCGCCCTGCCCTGCTGCTGGCTGGGCGAGTTGGTGCCGCTGTTGGGCCGGCTGGGTGGTCCCCCTCCGAAGTCGCGAGGCGCCACGCGCGCCGCGACCTCACCGAGCCGGCCGTTGAGCTGCCCGTACAGGTGGTCCCGGAGAACGAGCGTGGTGACCGTCCCGATCACCGCGCACACCACGGCGATCAGCGTCACGGACACGACGACGAGCCGGGTCCGCAGGGTGCGCGGCTTTCCCGCTCGTCTCTGCTGCGGACGCGGCCGTCGTCGCCCGCTCATGACGCGGCGGGCTTGATCAGGTAGCCGGCCCCGCGCCGGGTGTGGATCATCGGCTCCCGGCCGGCGTCTATCTTGCGGCGCAGGTAGGAGATGTACAGCTCGACCACGTTGGCCTGGCCGCCGAAGTCGTACGACCACACCCGGTCCAGGATCTGCGCCTTGCTCAGCACGCGCCGCGGATTGCGCATCAGGAAGCGCAGCAGCTCGAACTCGGTGGCGGTGAGGTGGATGTTCTCCCCGGCCCGCGAGACCTCGTGGCTGTCCTCGTCGAGGGTGAGGTCACCGACGACGAGGACGGAGTCGGAGCGCCGGTCGGCGGCGCCGGAGCGCCGGATGAGACCGCGCAGCCGGGCCACGACCTCTTCCAGGCTGAACGGCTTGGTGACGTAGTCGTCGCCACCGGCGGTCAGACCGGCGATACGGTCCTCGACGGCGTCCTTGGCGGTGAGGAACAGGACGGGGACGTCCGGCAGCTCACGGCGCAGCCGGCCCAGGACGGTCAGCCCGTCCATGTCGGGCAGCATCATGTCGAGGACGACGGCGTCGGGCCGGAACTCCCGGGCGGTCTGGAGGGCACCGGTGCCGTCACCCGCGCTGCGGATCTGCCATCCCTCGTACCGCAGGGCCATGGACAGCAGTTCGGTGATCGACAGCTCGTCGTCCACCACAAGCACTCGGACGGGGCTCCCGTCCGGCCTCAGCAGTTCGGTGCGCCCCTGGGGCGAGGTCGTGGTCATGGGAACACCCTGTCGGTGTCCTCTGAGAGCACTCTTTCGGCAACCTGTGATTTGCCTGAGAAACTCACAGGAGCCTCTCAGGCAATGCCTGGCAACCCCTGACGCCGGGTTGATCTCGGGCGGCCGCGGCCCTGCTCACCGCCCTTCGCATCGACCGGCCGGGGAGGACCGTCCGGACCCGTGGCCGTGCTCCCCCTGGCACCACACGGGCCGTACCGCTCGGTTCCGGCCGTGCCGCTCGGTTCGGCCGTGCCGCTCGGTTCGGCCGTGCCGCTCGGTTCGGCCGTGCCGCTCGGTTCGGCCGTGCCGCTCGGTTCCGGCCGTTCCCATCGGTTCCGGCCGTTCCCATCGGTTCCGGCCGTTCCCATCGGTTGCGACCGTATCGGCCGGTTGCGACCGTATCGGCCGGTTGCGACCGTATCGGCCGGTGAGGGTGCCGGGCCGTCAGAACAGGCCGTCCTGCGCGTGCCCCTCCTCCCTGAACTCCCGCACCGGAAGCCTCGCTCCGGAACCCCCCTCGGATCCGGCCGGAACCAGCTCCCACCCCCGCATCAACCGGGTGTCCAGCACGATCACCCCGTCCCCTCCCGCCAGATGGAGATCGGGCCCGGCCGCGGCCACCAACTCCCCGCTCACCACGGCACCCGCGACCAGCTCCGTCACCTCGCCCCGGGCCGCGGGTGCCGTGTCGAGGCCGAACACCCGCAGGTGGTCGACGGCTTCGAAGGGCGCCCGGGTCAACGAATCGGGCCACTGGGGCAGTTCCACGGCGCGCCCGTGCACCTCCCTGATCTCCCGGACCCGCTCCTCCCCATCCCTCGGCAGCCGGGCCCGCACCGCCCGCTTCTCGGCGTACGGAATCCGGTCCGGGACCCGCAGCGCGGCCCGCAGCAGCTCCTCGGTCCGCCGGGCGGCCATCAGCGGTCCGCTGCCCAGCCAGCTGAAGCAGACCGCCCCCTGCTCCAGCAGCCGGGCCGGCCCCCGCCCGGCCGCCGTGATCCCGACCTTGACCAGCCCCGGCCCGAACCAGGCCAGATAGACCCGGTACGGCCGGGGATCGTCGGCGATCCCGTCCGCGGCGACGGAGTGCGCCCGGTCCAGCCGCGCGCACTCCTCGCACCGCGCCCCCGTGCTCCGCGCGGACACCGCCGCCCGCACCGGGCACGCATGCCCCCGGGCCCCGACGCACCCGCGCACACCCCCTTCCACGACCGCGAAGGCCACCCGCTTCCCCCGGGCCAGCGGGCTGCGCCGGCCCCCGTCCCACAGCAGCACGGGACCCTCAGTCGCCCACCGCAGCCCCGCGCACCTCCATGCCCGTCCCATCGCCCACCACGCTAGCGCCCGCCTCTGACAATGCGCTCCCACCTGCGAGAACCGTCCGCCCAGCCTCCCGCGCGGCGCGCCGCCCGGCGAGCCGGCATCCGACGCACTCCGGATGACCGTCCCGGGCCGAGGTGTCCCGCACCCCCATCCCCCACTCCGCCCGGGGCCGCACACCCGGCGGCTTGCCCCACCCGGCCAGGTGCAGCGCCCAGGTGACCAGCGCGCTCAGCACCACCACGGCACCCCCGCCGACCAGCAGCGCGGTGGAGACGGCGCACACCCCGACCCCCATCACCGTCGTCCCGGTGGTCGCGATGGCGACGCCGGTCCAGCCGGCGACCGTGTGCCCCTCGTCGTACAGATGACCCGCCATGCCATTCCCTCACGTTCTAAGAAGTTGATGCACTTAACCTCTTACAAGGTAAGAGAAACCGAAAGCAGATAACAAGGACCCAGCACGAACCCTCCGAGAGGAACCCCGCCCGCGATGACAGCCCAGCCACCCCGCCCGCGCCCGGCGGCGACCCCCGCCCAGGCGATCTCGGCCATGGACGACCTCATCGCGGCGAGCATGATCGGCCAGCAGGAGATGGCCCAGCGCCTCGGCCTCAACGTCACCGACCTGACCTGCTTCGCCTACGTCCTCCAGGCAGGCGAGAACCTGCTCACGGCGGGCGAGTTGGCGACCCGCGTGCACGTCACCACGGGCGCGGTCACCGGCATCCTGAACCGGCTGGAACGCGCCGGCTACGTCACCCGGCGCCCCGACCCCCAGGACCGCCGCAGGGTGCGGGTGGCCGCCGTCCCCTCGGCCGTGGCCCGGGCGTACGCGCTCTACCAGCCGTACTACGACCGTCTCAACGATCTCTTCGCGGACTACTCCCCGGAGGAGATCGCGGTGCTGACGGACTGGTTCACCCGGGCGACGATCCTGGCGAACGCGTACCGCGAGGAGCGCCGCGCCGACCAGGGCGGGGAGTCCGGCACCGGCATGGGGTGAAGGAGACGCCCGCGCCCGACACACCAGGCGTGTGGCGCCGCGGCCGGCCCGGCCGCACCGCTCGCCGCCCCTGCGGAAGAGATCACGCCGGTACCCTCCGGCACATGACGGTCTATCTGCTGTGGCACGTGGGGCACCAGAACGAAGCCGGTGCCGACGGCGCCACCGTGCACCGTGAGGGCGAGACGGTGTACATCGACGAACAGGACGGCGACGACCCCAAACTCCTCGGCGTCTACTCCACCGTCGACAAGGCGGAGGAACGCATCCACCGGGCCCGCCTCCTGCCCGGATTCTCCGCCGAACCGGACTGCTTCGTCGTGGAGGAGCACACGCTCGACGAGGACGAGTGGCCCGAGGGCTTCGTACGCGTCCCACCGGAGCCCCCGGTCTGACGTCGGTCGCCCGTTCGGCCCACGACGCGCGCCGCGTGCCGGGCGTCTGCGCCCTCGCCGGTCCACCGGCTGTGATCATGAGCGTCCAGCGCACTGACGCGCTGCACGCGAGCGGTGACATGACGATGTGGTGATGCGGTGATGTCGTGACCTGGTTGACCTCGCTGCCCGCCGTGGTGCTGGTCGTGGGCGGACTCCTCCTCGCCCTCCTGCTCACGGCCGTGGCGCGGATCGGCGTACGGGTCCTGGTACCGGCCGGGGAACAGGACCAGGTGGCGAGGATCGCCACCCCCCTGATGCCGTCGCTGGGCGCCGCCTTCGCGATCTTCGCGGCGCTCTCGCTGGCCAGCGAGGCCGGCAATGTGCGCGCGGCGGAGGCGCTGGTGAGCGACGAGGCGGCCGCGGCCTCCCGCCTGGCATGGGCGGCGACCAGTCCCCGGGTGGAGTCGGAGCCGATCCACGCGGCACTGCTGGACTACCTGCGGACCACGCGTGCCAAGGAGTGGAAGGGTGCGGCAGCGGCGTCCGGTGACGACCCGGCCACCGCGCGCGCCATCGCGCGACTGGAGCGGACCGTGCGCGCCGAGGCGGCCCGGCCCGAGGTGGGCACCACGACGGGCACCGAGCTGGTGACGTCCCTGGACGGTGTCACCAGCGGCCGTCGCGCCCGCGTCGCCGCCGCCGGGCGCGACGTTCCCGTGCTCTACGTCGTCACGCTCGCGGTCAGCGGACTGGCCTTGATCGTGAACTCCGGCGCGCTGGTCTTCCGCAACAGCCCGCGCACGTCCCTGCTCGTCGCGGGCGTGTCGAGCGTGGTCGGGCTGAGCCTGGCCCTGCTGTTCGCCCTCAGCGCCTCCTGGAGCGGACCGTTCGTCGTCAGCGGGCATCCGCTCGACGCCGTCGTCGTGGACCTGCGGTCCGGCTTCTTCGAGAGCGGTCCGTAGGCGGCGGACTCGCACACCACCCGGGCACCGTCTTCGCCGCCCGCGGCCGCCACGGCGCCGGGCGGATCTACCGAGCACACCACCGCCGGCTCCCCGCCCCCGACCACCGCCGGCACCCCCTCCCCGACCACCGCCGGTGCCCCCTCCCCGACCACCGCCGGTGCCCCCTCCCCGACCACCGCCGGTGCCCCGGCATGGACCGGCGGCTGCCGCTCCCTGCCCGTGTCGCCCACCGTCGCGCCTCAGCCATATCGCCCCGGTCCAGGGCACCTTCAACCACGGCAGCTGTGACGGCATCCTCTACGCCGGAACCCGCTTCCAGCCCACCGCCGGCAGCACCTTGGCGGAGCAGGTCGCCCTCCAGGACGACGGAGCCGCGATGAAGTACTTCACCGATCGCCCCGGCGCCGGCCGGCACTACGTGGCCGGAGCCGGTTTCCCCGCCGCCCCCCGGGGCTGCGCCGCGATCCCCCAGATCCCGGCCCGCCTGGCCGCCCTGTGGAGCGACTGCCGGTCCTAGGCCGGCGGCCGATGCCGTCGTTGCTGACGGCATCGGGCGGCGGCTCCGTCGTCAACGGGTCCGTCAACGGGTCCGTCAGCGGGTCCGTCAGCGGGTCCGTCAGCGGGTCCGTCAGCGGCTGCTCGTGGTGCCGATGTCGGAGATGTGGTTGTACCGCTCCACCAGCACGAAGAGCTTGGTCTTCTGCGTCGTCCCTCCGCTGCCGAAGGTCAGGGTGACGACGACCTCGTGGGCGTGACCTATGGCTCCGTTGTCGGTCAGCGTCCACTTCGCCGGGACGTTCTGGGCGCGCAGGACGCCGTCCGCCCCGTTCCTCCTCTCCCAGGCCGCCAGCCGCTTGGCGAAGTCGGGCGTCAGGTAGTGCTTGCGGAGCGCCTTGGCCAGCGTTCCGTCCGGGTCCGGGTAGTCGCCGGTCGCGTCGATGTACGCGCCGTAGAAGTCGGCGACCCTGGTCAGCGCTTGGCCGTGCGTGCCGCTGACCGACTGCGACGCGGCGGTGGACGCCTGTGCGCGGGCCGGGACGGACGCCTGTGCCGACACCTGGGTCGAGACGCCGAGTCCGACAGCCAGAACGAGGCCGGCGGCGACGGCCGCCCGACGGCCCGTACGACGGTGTGCGGGGGACTTCCTGTTCATGTGCGTCTTCCTTCTCTGGTCCGTGTGTGGTTGCTCTCGGCCCGGTGTCCGCGCTCGGACCGGGGCCGTGGTGTGGTGCTGTGGCCGCCCTCCCCACCCCCGTGGCGGAGGGCGGCCCGGTCATGCGGTCAGTGGAGCGTGTGCGCGGCTGTGACGGCCGTCTTCCTGGGCATGGGTGTCCCCCGTGAATGAGTGCATGGGTGTCCCCGTAAAGAAGGGCAGGGGTGTCATGGGTCGCCCGTCACCACTGGTCGGTCACGCCATGGTCGGTCAGGCCCTGTTCGGTCAGGCCCCGGCCGATCCGGCCCCGGTCGGTGCGACACCAAGAGCATCAGCCGTCACGTCGGCCCGGCGCAACGCCGAACGCTCGTCCGGCGGGGGTGGAACCATCCCAGGCCACTTGACGTGCAGGTATGTGGGCCGCCTGAGATACGGGCACACAGGGGAGGACGGGCAACGGTGTCGACCGAGGACGACGTCGAGCAGTTCGCGGCGCTGCTGCGCCGGCTGAAGAACCGCACGGACCGGAGCTACGGCTCCCTGGCCCGCCGTCTGCACATGAACACCTCCACGCTGCACCGCTACTGCGCGGGCGGGGCGGTCCCGATGGAGTACGCCCCGGTGGAGCGGTTGGCCGCCTTCTGCGGGGCGACACCGGAGGAACGCCTCGAGCTACACCGCCTGTGGCTGCTCGCGGCGGCGTCACGACAGCGGCCGAGGGCGGGTGACGGGGGTGGCAGGGGCGACGCGAGCGGTCCCCCCGCACGGCCCGACGCGGACGCACACGACAGCGGGCCGCCCCCCGTTGACGCCGGGCCACCCGCTCCCGACCCCGGGCCGTCCACTGCGGACGCCCGGCCGCCCGCCTCCGACGCCGGGCCACCCGCTCCCGGCGCTCTCGGACCGGGCCGTCCCGAGTCGTCGGCCCAGGGGGATGCGTCCCGCTCGACCGGACGGCCCTGGTACCGCCGTCGCCGCACGGTCGTCGGCGCCGCCGCCGCGACCCTGCTGCTGGTGACGCTGGGCAGTGTGTCGGCGCTGTCGGCCGACCGGTCCCAGGACAACTCCGCCAAGCCGCAAAGTCAGTCCCGTACGGCAGGAACCGGTACCTCGCCCCACCCCTCGGGGGCTTCGGGGAGCCCCGAGCCGAAGGGCGGACCGTCGGCGGACGGCAACGTCCCCGCGCAGACCGGTGTGCCGCTCACCTGGACCGCCGACTCACAGATCTGGGACGGCGGTTGCGGCCACGACTACGTCATCGCGAAGGAGCCGGCCCAGGTACCCCCGCCGCCGGTGCAGCAGGACGCCGAGGCGTGGGCGGCGACGCAGCAGGCGGTGCCCGGGCGGCAGACGACGGTGCAGATCTCGGTGCAGGGCAAGTCGTCCACGGCCGTGGTCCTGAAGGCCCTGCGGGTGCGCGTCGTCAGCCGCGATGCCCCGGTCGCCGGCAACGCGTACGCCATGGGGCAGGGCTGCGGCAGCGATCTGCCGCCCCGTAACTTCTCCGTGAACCTGGACGTCGACCGCCCGATCACCCACGCGCGCCCCGGCAACGACAGCGGGAAGCTCGTCCCGGCGGTGCAGTTCCCCTACCGCGTCTCCGCCGAGGACCCGGAGGTGCTGCAGGTCACCGCGACGACCGAGGCCTACGACTGCAACTGGTACCTGGAACTCGACTGGTCCTCACAAGGCCGCACCGGCACGGTCCGTATCGACGACCACGGCCGCCCGTTCCGCACCAGTGGCATCAAGGGCCGGCCCCACTACTGGTACGGCACCAACGCCGACAACGCGCGTCAGTGGGTCCTCACCTCCGCTTGAGGGAACGTGGGGCGCGGGCGTCTCAGGCAGTGCGTGTCCTCCAAGAATTTCTCTGCATACGTCGCCCAGTCGGTGCGCTTCTTTTTGTAGTCGTCCAGCATGGGCTGCGTGGGTACCAGATCAGGTCGATGGGCGTATGCCATACCGCAAATTTCACCCAAGAAGAACTTGAGATCATCCCTTTTCGCAAAACCCGCCAGTTGCGATACGTTATTTAGCCGTATGTCTACAAGGGTCTCTGCTCCCGAAATTCGCAGCATGTCGAAGAACTGCTTGGCGGGCTTCTTCGTAAAGCCGATCGTGTAGATTTCCACGCGTCCACCGTCCTGTCGGCGCGGAGCACCTCGTCAACGTATGCGATCTCGCCTTCTTGACGCCTGAGCGCATCTTCTAGCCGCTCACCTGACGCACGAGACAGCTCAGCCATAAGGCGTTTCATTGCCGAGGCGTGAGCCTTGACCCGCCCGTCAGCATGAATATGATTTACGCTAATGCCACGCTCTGCCAGTACTCGCGCAATGCCTTCTCTAGTGGGTGCTGGTTAAATTGCGGCGCGTAACTGCCGGCGGGTACCGACCGGACATCGGCGACTGCCGTAACCTTGTTCTGTCGAAGCAGCGTCAAAGATTCTGGCAACTGGTGCCTGGAGTGACCGATCGTCATTATCCGTACCACTCTTTCCCCAGGCGCGAGTTTCCCTTGGCCCTGGGTCTTTCTTCGCACACGGGATCAGTCAAATCAACCGCATACTGGGACCCCAGCACAACGCGCCCAGCAGACCGCCGCGCCGACGCCCGCATGATCATGGAAGTCGTCCGGCTCGACTCGCAGCGCTCCGCGTTCGATCGCGTCGGTGATGCCCTGAGGGGGACGCAACGACGGGGACGACGACGATGACGACGACGGCGCGGCCGGTGTCGTGGTGACCGTCTGGCCCATCTGATCGACCCCGCACGATGGTTACCGTCAATCACCGCCGTCAAGGCATAAGCCAGAGGCCCTGTGGATCTCTCCACAGGGCCTCTGGTCTGCTGTGCACTCGGCAGGATTCGAACCTGCAACCTTCTGATCCGTAGTCAGATGCTCTATCCGTTAAGCTACGAGTGCGTGTTATTCGGTTTTTCTTGTCTCCGATCCCTGCCCTTCCGGGCCGCTCTCGGCGACAGGAAGAACATTACATGACTGCCGCCGACATGTGAAATCCGTTTGCCGCACCCCTTGTGACCTGCGGAAACGCCCTCACGGGGCGATCGGGAAGGTCTTGAGGTACGACGAAGCCCCGGGCCGTGAACGGACCGGGGCTTCGGAAGATCTGGCGGAGGCGGAGGGATTTGAACCCTCGATGGGCTTTAAGGCCCAAACCGCATTAGCAGTGCGGCGCCATAGACCGGACTAGGCGACGCCTCCAGCACAACCTCTCGCGTGGGTGCGAGTGGTGCGTGCAGATGATGACACAGTCGAGCGTGCTGTCACCAATCGACGTCCACGGTACTAGGCAGTCGGGTCACAGGGCAAAGGGCTTCCCCCGAGCGCAACGTCCGGCGTGGCGCCGCGTTGGTCCGGGCATGTCGCAGGTCACCGCCCCCTCGCCCAGCAGCACAGGCCGCACAGGCAGCACAGGCAGCACAGACAGCACCGGAAGCAGCCCGCCCCGGCGGCGCCGGAGCACCCTCGTCCTGTCCCTGGCCGGCGCCCTCGCCCTGGGCGCCCTCCTCCCCGGGCCCGCCTCCGCCGCCCCCGTCGGAGCCGTTCTCGCGCCCCCGCCGGTCCGGGAGGAGGACCGGGCGGGTCAGGACCACCTCGTCGTCACGGTCCGGCACGCGGGCGGACGGCTCGACGGGGTGTTCGAGGTGTGGTGCCGGCCCGCCGGCGGCCGTCACCCGGACGTGTCAGGCGCCTGCCGGACCGTGGACCGCGGCACCCGCTGGGGGCGCGACCCCTTCGCCCCGGTGCCGAGCGGCTCGCCGTGCACGATGCGGTACGGCGGGCCGGCCACCGCCCACGTCACCGGCCGCTGGGCCGGACGGCCCGTCGACACGACGTACGACCGCCGCGACGGGTGCGGGATCGAGCGGTGGAACCGGATGGTGCCCCTGCTGCCCACGCTCCCCGCTGAAAACGCACGCTGAAAACTCCCGCTGAATCTGCTCGCTCCCCACCCCGAGGGCGGTAGCCCGGATTCCGTTCCGTGGCCGCCGTCCCGGGGCGGCGGCCCGCCCACAGGGTTCCCACGGCGCGTTCACCCGGCCGGTCAAACTCCCGGGAAGGTCATACGACGGTCACACGTTCCGCGTCACCTCGTCGTGCGAGCTGCCTCTCATCCGGGGCCTGAGACGGGAACCCAGCCCTTAGACTCCCTCGCGTGACACGCTGCGGGCCGGTTGGCAAGATGGCCCGAGCGGTCGGCAAGGTGCGGTAACAGGGAGGAAGCGACTCGTGAGCAGCAGGCCATCCCGAGGCGCTGCTCGCCTCGCAGCCATACTCGATGCCCTTCCCGATGCGTTGTTGCTGGTCAACGCGAACGGGACCGTCGTCAACGCGAACACCATCGCGCTCGAGGCCTTCGAGACGCCCGGCACCGCTCTGGTGGGGCGGGGCCTGCTCGACCTGCTGCCTCAGTTCGACTCCAAGCTGATCCCCGGCTCCATGCGGCGGCCCGACCACATGGACCCGCGCGGGCGGACCAAGCCGACCCGGATGATCGCCCGGCGGACCGACGGCTCGGAGTTCCCCGTCGAGGTCACCAGCGCCAACCTGGAGAACGGCCAGCAGGCCTACGACGGCTACGGCTACAGCGGCGACGAGCTGCTGATGCTCGTCGTACGGGATCTCACCGGGACCGTGGACACCGAGGCCGAGCTGGCCCGGTCGCAGCGGCAGACCGAGATGATCCTGCGGGCGGCGTCCGAAGGCGTCGTGGGCACCGACACCGACGGGCGGATCGTGCTCGTCAACCCGGCCGCCGCGCAGATCCTCGGCTACCGGGCCAGCGATCTAGGCGGCAAGGAGCTGCACACCCTCGTCGTGCACTCGCGCGCCGACGGCTCGCCCTTCCCGTACGACGAGTCGCCGCTCGCCGACACCCTGCGCTCCGGTCGCAAGCACCGGGTACGCGGGCAGGTGCTGTGGTCCAAGGGCGGCGAGAAGGTCTCGGTCGACCTGACCACCGCTCCGGTGCGCGACGGTGACCAGCTCGTCGGCGCCGTGATGACGTTCACCGACCGGCGGTCGTACGACGATCTCGTCGCGGAGAAGGAAGGCGTCGAGAAGCGGCACGAGGACGAGTTGGAGCGGCTCTCCGAGGAGCACGCCTCCGACCTCACCGCGCTCCGCCAGCAGCACGTGGCCGAGCTGGAGGAGCTGCGCGAGGAGCACATGGAGGAGGTCGCCGCCGCCGAGGAGCGCTACGCGGCCCTCGGGGAGCGGGAGAAGGACCGTTACGACGCCCTCGCCGGGCGGTACGACCAGCTGCTCACCCTCCTCGCGACCTCCCTGCGCGGGCCCCTCGACGAGCTGCGCCGCGAGCTGGCCGCGCTCGCCGCGGACGACGCCGGGCAGCTGTGGCCCGAGGCCAACCAGGTGCTCCATCACCTGTCGGCCGGATATTCGAGGATCACCACCCTCATCGACAACGTCCTCGGCTACCAGCGTCTCGACGCGGGCAGTGCCGAGATCGTCCGTACGAAGGTGATGCTCGACGCGGTCGTCGCCGCCGGTGTCGACGGGGCCGTCGAGCTCATCGGGCCCGGCCGGGTGCAGTTCGCCGTGCACGCGCCGCCCATCGAGGCCGAGGTCGACGCGCGGCTGCTCGCGACCGCGCTCGCCCATCTCGTCGCCGACGTGGCCGGGGTCGACGCCACCGGCAACGCGCCCGTCTCGGCGGGCGGTTACATGGACAACACGGTCGTCGTCGCGGCCGCCCAGCGGGGCGAGGTCGTACGGATCGAGGTGCGCGGACCGTACAGCGGCGGCGACCCGGTGCACGAGCCCATCGTGCGCGGGATCGTGCGGGCCCACGGAGGCGTGCTCCAGACGCACGAGGTGCCGGGCATGAGCGGCAGTGCGTACGTCCTCGAAGTCCCCCTCGGGGGTGGAGCGGGCGCGGTCGCCCCGCCGGCGCCCGCCGCGCTGCCCGCCGCCCTGCCCCCGGCGCAGAGCGCCCCCGTCGACGGCGAGCCGCCCGCCGAGACTCCCGGCCGCCGCCGGGCCCGCCGGTCCTCCGTGGACGCCTTCCTGGAGGGCGAGGTTCCGGCCGCTGCCGAGAGCGGCGAGGCCGAGGCGGCGCCGCCCACCGGACGCCGGCGCCGGCGCGGCCCGGCCGCCGACGAGACGCCCGGTGAGCTGCCCGAGGGGGCCGAGGAGGCCTCCGGCGGCTCGGGCCGGCGGCGTGCCCGTCCCGCCGAGAACGGCGCGGTGGCCGAGGGGGCGGTCGTGACCGCCGCCGAGAGCGCGGCCGGTACGGCCGCGGTGGGTACGGGACTGGGCGGCACCGTTCCGCCCCAGGGCGTTCCCGCGCCGCCCGGCGGTCGGCGGGGCCTGCCCTCCGACGACGTGCCGCAGAACGCCCTCCCGCCCGCCCTGCCCGCGGTCGCCGGTGCTCCCATGCCGGCCGTACCGGCCGCGTCCGGTGAGGACGGCGAGCCGACCGGGCGCCGACGGCGTGCCCTCGCCGCCGCGTCCGAGCGTGCCGCCGCGCAGGAGGCGGGGCCGCGCACGGTGTTCGCCCTGCCGCCGGCCGAGGCGGACCGGACGGCCGACGGTCCGGGCGTAGCCGGTCAGGGCATGGCCGGTCAGGTGCCGGGTCAAGTGCCGGGTCAGGTGCCGGCCCCGTTGCCCCAACAGATTCCTGGTCAGATTCCGGGGCAGGTCCCCGGTCAGGTCGCTGGTCAGATTCCGGGGCAGGTCCCCGGTCAGGTGCCTGGTCAACTTCCGGGGCTCATTCCTGGGCAGATGCCCGGCCAGGTGCCCGGCCAGGTGCACAGCCAAGTGCCCGGCCCGGTGCAGGACGCCGGTCCGGTTCCTGTGCCGGTTCCTGTGCCGGTCCCGGTCCCCGTCCCGGTTCCCGGGCAGGCTCCGCCGGCCCAGATTCCCGCCCAGGGCTCGTCCGAGGACGTACTCATCGACCACGGCCGCCATGACGCCGTGGCGCAGGACCAGGCCGACGACCACACCCCGCCCCAGCCGCACCCCACGAACGCGCCCACCGGCCGCCGCCGCCGCGCGGTGGGCCAGCCCGCGGAGCCTGGGGGCACGGTGGCGCCCGGAGGCGTCCCGCACCAGGCCATGGCTCCGGCGCAAGTGGCGCAGCCGGGCCTGGAAGCCGTAGGCCAGCCGGTGCCCGCCGTCGGCCAGCCGGTGCCCGCCGTCGGCCAGCCGGTCCCCCCGGCCGGACAGCCCCTCCCTGCCCAGGCCCTCCCCGCCCAGGCGCTGCCCGGCCAGCCGGCCCCGGCCTCGCCCCCGGGGCAGGCCGCGCCGCTCCCGGCCGAGTCCGCTCCCGGCGCGCCCCATGGCCCGGTCCCCGCCCCGCCGACCGCCACCCCCGGCACCGGCACCCCCCTCCCGCCCGAGGCCCCGGTGCCCCCGGCCACCGCCGTGGCGCAGCCGTTGCCCGCCGAGGCCGCGGCGCTGCCGGTGGACCCGAACTCCACCCAGGGCCGGGCGATCAGCGTGCGGACGCTGGGGCAGGGTGTTCCCTTCACCCGGCAGGCCGCCCAGGTCCAGCAGGCGCAGCCCGCCGCGCAGGCCACGGCCACTCCCGCCCCGCACGCGGCGGGCGGTTCCGGGCGCCGCCGCAAGCTGGGCACCCCGCCGGACCCGGCGTCCCGGCCCGAGCAGGCGGCGCGTCCGCATCCGTCGGCCGAGCAGCCCGTCGCCGGCCAGGCTCCCCTGCCCGCGCACCCCTCGCTCGCGGGCCAGCCGCTGCCCCAGTCCTCCCTCGCCGGTCAGTCGCGGCTCGTTCCTGGCGCGACCGACGGGGCCGGACGGTCGTACGCCATAGGAGCACCGGACGAGAACGCCGCCGAGGGCCCCGAGCCGCTGGACGGTCCCGGTGGGGCCGTCGAGGTGGCGGATCCGCCGCGGCCGGTGCCGATGGACGACGAGCTGCCACCGGAGCCGCTGGACAACCCGCGCCGGCTGCTGGTGTGGCCCGCGCCGGACGTCTCCACCCAGCAGGCGCTCAGCGACCGCGGCTACCGGCCGGTCATCGTGCACTCGCGCGAGGAGGTCGACGCGCAGATCGCCGCGTTCCCGGCGGCGCTGTTCGTGGACCCGCTGACCGGGCCGATCACCCGGACCGCGTTGCAGTCGCTGCGCCAGGCGGCGGTGGCCGCCGAGGTCCCGGTGCTGGTCACGGCCGGTCTCGGGCAGGCGACGCGGGAGGCGGCGTACGGCGCCGATCCCGCCGTACTGCTGAAGGCGCTGGCGCCGCGGGACAGCGAGCAGCACCCGCCGCGCGTGCTGCTCATCGAGGAGCACGCGGAGATCGCGCTGGCCCTGACGGCGACGCTGGAGCGGCGTGGGATGCAGGTGGCGCGGGCGGCCAGTGACGCGGATGCCGTGATGCTCGCGGGGCAGCTGCGGCCGAACCTGGTGGTGATGGACCTGATGCAGGTGCACCCGCGGCAGGCCGGATCCGCCGGGATCATCGACTGGCTGCGGGTGAACGGCCAGCTCAACCGCACACCGCTCGTCGTCTACACCGCCGCCGTCGACCAGGCGGACCGGCCCCGGCTGGCGTCGGGGGAGACGGTGCTGTTCCTGGCGGAGCGCTCGACGAGTCCCGAGGTACAGGTGAGGATCGTGGACCTGCTGGCCCGCATCGGCACCAACTAGGACCGAAAGGAACGGGGGGTCCCACCCAGGACCCGGCTCGGCCCGCCAGGCACCGGCTGGGCCCGGCCGCCACCAGCTGGGCCCGCTGCCACCGACTCGGCCCAGCTGACACATGCTGGGCCCGCTGCCACCGACTCGGCCCAGCTGACACATGCTGGGCCCGCTGCCACCGACTCGGCCCGGCCAGCACCAGCTCGGACCGGTGCCCCCTGCTGGGAGCGGCCGCCACCAGCTCGGACCGGACCGCTGCCCCCCACTGGACCCGGCTGACACAGACTGGGCCCGCTGCCACCGACTCGGCCCGGCCGGCACCGGCTGGGCCCCTGGCCCCGCTGCCACCCGCCGGGACCTGTGAGAGCTGTCGCCGCGCCCGCCGCCGGACCGTCTACGGCCGCGCCACCAACCTGCTACGGCCGTGCCACCAGCCTGCGGGCCGCCTCCCGTACCGAGGCGCGCAGGCGTTCGCGGTCGCCCGGGTCGGCACCGACCACGATGCGGCTGATCTGGGGGACGACGGCGGTCCAGTTGGCCAGGGCGATGAGCAGGAAGAACAGGTCGCGGGCCGGGATCGCGTCGCTGACGACGCCGCGTTCCTGGCCGTCCCGGATGGCGGCGATCTTGTCGCGGTACTGGTCGCGGCGCTCGGCCTCGTCGGGCAGTTCGGTGGTGCCGTACTCGAGGCCCTCCCAGAAGAGCAGGCGCAGCACCTCGGGGTGGGCGACGTGGTAGTCCATGACCCGGTCGATCCAGCCCTCGATGTCGTCCGCGTCGACCGGGACGGCGACCGCGAGGTCGAGCATGGCCTTCGCCAGCACCCGGGTGAACAGCTCGGCCTTGTTGCCGAAGTAGGCGTAGATGAGCTGTTTGTTCGCCTTGGCCTCGGCGGCGATGCGGTCGATACGGGCGCCTGCGACGCCGTAGCGGGCGAACTCGGCGACGGCGGCGTCGAAGATCCGGCCCTTGGTGGCCTCGGGGTCGCGGGTGGGTGCCATGGGGGCATGGTAGCGGCGGACCAGGCATAACCAACCAGTTGGTTGACGGGGAATCAGCGCCCCCTCCAGACTGTTGCACCGCATGCTCCAACCAACTGGTTGGTTATCCTTCCTCCCAAGGAGCGCCTCCGCCATGCCGTCCGCAGTCACCGCCCCGCAGCGCGTCCGGCCGTCCGCCGCCCCGCGCCGACGGGGGGACCTCCTCCTCGTCCTCATCGCACTCTGCACGGCCGTCACCGCCGCCAACATCTACGTCGCGGCCCCGCTGCTCCCCCTCATCGCCCACGACTTCGGCTCCACCCCGTCGGCCGTGGCCTGGATCGCCTCCGTCGCGCAGTTCGGCTACGCGGCCGGCCTGCTCTTCTTCGCCCCGCTCGGCGACCGCGTGAACCGGCGCCGTCTGGTCGCCGTCCTCTCCCTCGCCACCACCGCCGCGCTGACCGCCGGGGCCGCCGCCCGCAGCGCGACCGCGCTCGCCGCCGCCGTCCTGGTCGCGTCCGCCGCGACGGTCGTCCCGCAGCTGCTGGTGCCGCTGGTCGCCGAACGCGCCCCCGCCCACCACCGCGCACGCCATGTCGCCGCCGTCATCGCGGGCCTGTTCACCGGGATCGTCGCGGCCCGGGTCCTCGGTGGACTCGCCGGTCAGGCCTTCGGCTGGCGGGCGGTGTTCCTGGGCGCGGCCGTGCTCACCGCCGCCCTCGGCCTGCTGACCGCCGCCGCCCTGCCGGCCGAGGACCGCCGCCCCCGCGCGGGCGGTCTGCTGACCGGCCTGCGCACCATGCCGGGGCTGGTCCGCCGTTCCCCCGAGCTGTGGCGGGCCTGCGTCCGGCAGGCCGGCATGTACGGCGCGTGGAGCGCTCTGTGGACCTCGCTGGCGCTGCTGCTGACGGGTGAGCCGTACGGGCTGTCGACCGCGACGGCGGGGCTGTTCGGGCTCTTCGGGCTCGCGGCGAGCGTGGTGGCGCCGCTGGCGGGCGGTCTGGTGGACCGCTTCGGCGCCGCCCGGATCGTGCGCACCGCCTATGTCGTCGCCGCCGTCTCCGTCCCGCTGTTCTGGCTGGGCGGGCACGTGCTCCCGGCGCTCTTCGTGGCCGCCGTCGCGATCCACGCGGCCCTGGTGGCCTCCCATGTCGCCAACCAGACCCTCGCCCTGACCACCACCTCGGCCCCGGCCACCGCCAACAGCGCCTACGTCGTCGCGGGCTTCGCGGGCGGCGCCACCGCCTCGGCCCTGGCGGGCCTCGCCTTCACCCACGTCGGCTGGGGCGGGGTGGTCGCGGTGGCGGGGGTGTGGCTGGCGCTGGGATGGGGCACGACGGCCGTACGACGGTAAGGCCGAACCGGCGCAGACCCGGGCCGGGCAGGGGCACGCGCTCCCCGCCCGGCCCTCACCGTCCCCACGGCCCGCCACGCCACGCGACGGCGGGCCCGTCCTCTCGCCGGGGACGGGCACGCCTGGAAGGGTCCTTCGGCCGACGGAGGACGTCCCCTGGAGGCAGGGGTGCGCCGCCTGCGTACGGGCCGTGGGCAGCGATGGCACGCTGCCCACGTGCCACCTGCTGGGGCGAGCCGTACGCGCTCTCCATGGCGCCCCACCGTGCTCGGAGCCGAGCCGTGCGCGGCGGGCTCGGAGCCGGGCTCGGAGTTCGGAGCCGCGCTCAGAGCTGCGTGACGTCCAGCGTGCCCTCGGCGTACCGCTTGCGCAGCGTCTTCTTGTCGAACTTGCCCACGCTCGTCTTCGGGACCGCCTCGATGATCGTCCAGCGCTCCGGGAGCTGCCACTTGGCGATCTTCCCCTCCTCGGCGAGGAAGGTGCGCAGGGTCTCGAAGTCGGCGTCGGCGCCCTCCTTGAGGACGACCGTGGCCAGCGGGCGCTCACCCCAGCGGTCGTCGGGGACGGCGACGACGGCCGCCTCGGCGACGGCCGGGTGGGCCATCAGGGCGTTCTCCAGCTCCACCGAGGAGATCCACTCGCCACCGGACTTGATGACGTCCTTGGCCCGGTCGGTGAGGGTGAGGAAGCCGTCGGGGCTGATGGTGCCGACGTCACCCGTCTTCAGCCAGCCGTCCTCACTGAACTTGTCGGCGGGGCGCAGGGGTTCGCCGCCGGGGCCGTTGTAGTAGGCGCCCGCGATCCAAGGGCCGCGTACCTCCAGCTCGCCGGCGGACTCGCCGTCCCAGGGGAGGCGCTCGCCGCCGGGACCGCTGAGGCGGGCCTCGACACCGGCCGGGAAGCGGCCCTGGGTGAGGCGGTAGGCGAACTCCTCGGGCAGGCCGACGACATGGGCCGGCGGGCGGGCGATGGTGCCCAGCGGGGAGGTCTCCGTCATGCCCCAGGCGTGACAGACCCGCATGCCGAGGTCGTCGAAGGCCGACATCAGGGCGGGCGGACAGGCCGAGCCGCCGATGGTCACCTGGGTGAGGGAGGTGACGTCCCGCGGCTTGACGGTCAGCTCGGCCAGCAGGCCCTGCCAGATGGTGGGGACGGCGGCGGCGTGGGTCGGCTTCTCGCTCTCGATCATCTCGGCGAGCGGGCCGGGCTGGAGGAAGCGGTCCGGCATCAGCAGGTTGACGCCGGTCATGAAGGTGGCGTGCGGCAGGCCCCAGGCGTTGACGTGGAACTGCGGGACCACGACGAGCGAGGTGTCCTCGTCGGTCAGGCCCATCGACTCGGCCATGTTGACCTGCATGGAGTGCAGGTAGATCGAACGGTGGCTGTAGACCACGCCCTTGGGGTCGCCGGTGGTGCCGGAGGTGTAGCACATGGAGGCGGCCTTGCGCTCGTCCAGCTCGGGCCAGTCGTACGCGGTGGGCTTTCCGGCGATGAGGTCCTCGTACTCGTGGACCTGGGCGTGGGCGCCCGCGAGGAGGGAGCGGTCGCCGGGGCCGGAGACGACCACGTGCTCGACCGTCGGCAGGTGCGGGAGCAGCGGGGCCAGCAGGGGGAGCAGCGAGCCGTTGGCGATGACGACCCTGTCGGCCGCGTGGTTGACGATCCAGACGAGCTGCTCGGCCGGGAGCCGCAGGTTGAGGGTGTGCAGGACCGCGCCCATGGAGGGGATCGCGAAGTACGCCTCGACGTGCTCGCCGTTGTTCCACATGAGGGTCGCGACCCGGTCGTCGCCCTCGACGCCGAGGTCCTCGCGCAGGGCGTGGGCCAGCTGAGCGGAGCGGGCGCCGATCTCGGCGAACGTGCGGCGCTGCGGGGCGCCCTCGCCCGTCCAGGTGATCACCTGGGATGATCCGTGGATCGTCGCCCCGTGGGTCAGGATCCTCGAGATCAGCAGCGGTACGTCCTGCATGGTGCTCAGCACGGCGTCCTCCCAGGGCGGCGACATTGCCTACGCGGTGGTAACGGTTCTGCTGATTCTGCGCACATACCGCGCGGTATGTCACTAGGTAGCGATGATCGATCACCTCACTTGAAGCCCCGGTAAACCACCACGTCGGTACGCCTACCGGACAAGCACCAGCTCAGGGTCCTCGCGGAGCTTGCCGAGGGCCCGGGACACCGCCGACTTCACGGTGCCCACCGAGACTCCGAGGACCTCGGCCGTCTGGACCTCACTGAGATCCTCGTAGTACCTGAGCACGACCATCGCCCGCTGCCGGTCCGGCAGCTTCATGATCGCCCGCCACATCGCGTCGTGCAGCGCCTGCCGCTCGGCCTGGTCCCCCTCGCCGCCCGACGGCTCCGGCTCGGGCAGCTCGTCGCAGACGTACTCGTCGACCTTGCGCTTGCGCCACTGCGAGGTGCGGGTGTTCAGCAACGCGCGGCGGACGTAACCGTCGACCGCCCGGTGGTCCTCGATCCGCTCCCACGCGACGTACGTCTTGGCGAGCGCGGTCTGGAGCAGATCCTCCGCGTCGCTCGCGTTGGCGGTGAGCGCCCGGGCGGTGCGCAGCAGCACCGGCTGGCGGGCTCTGACGTACGACGCGAAGGACGGGTACGGAGTGGGCCGCCTCTGGCCGTGGGAGGCGCTGGTGCAGACGGGTGTGGTCATGGCTCCACGCTAGGAGTGAGGCCGTGTAGTCCGGATCGCCCGCAGGTGCCGAAGACGGGTCCGCCTCAGGTCGTAGGGGTGGTGCCGGATCCACCTCCTGTAGGTGGAGCGGACCGCGCCGAGGACTACGGGGCGCCCCTGAGACATACCCGCCCGGGTTCAGCCGTCGGCGGTCAGGACCAGGCCGGACGTGGGCACTCCCGTCCCGGCCGTCACGAGGGTCCGGGCCGCGCCCGGCACCTGGTTGACGGAGGTGCCCCGCAGCTGCCGTACCGCTTCCGCCACCCCGTTCATACCGTGGAGGTACGCCTCCCCGAGCTGGCCCCCGTGGGTGTTGAGCGGCAGGCGGTCCTCCGCGACGAAGGCGGCCGCCTCGCCCGGCGCACAGAAGCCGAACTCCTCCAGCTGCATCAGCACGAACGGGGTGAAGTGGTCGTAGACGACGGCCACGTCGACGTCGGCGGGCGCGAGCCCGGAGGTGCGCCAGAGCTGACGGGCCACCACGGCCATCTCCGGCAGGCCGGTCAGGTCGTCGCGGTAGAAGCTGGTCATCTGCTCCTGGGCCCGCCCGGCACCCTGCGCGGCGGCCGCGATCACGGCGGGCGGCTGCCGCAGGTCGCGGGCCCGCTCCACCGAGGTGACGACGAGCGCCTGGCCGCCGTCCGTCTCCTGGCAGCAGTCCAGGAGCCTGAGCGGCTCGGCGATCCAGCGCGAGGAGGCGTGGTCGGCGAGGGTGATCGGGCGCCCGTGGAAGTAGGCCGCCGGGTTCACCGCAGCGTGCCGGCGGGCCATGACGGCGACCGGCCCGAAGGCCTCCTCCGCGGTCAGCCCGTGGGTGTGCAGATAGCGCTGGGCCGCCATCGCCACCCAGGAGGCCGGGGTGAGCAGACCGAACGGCATCACCCAGCCCAGCGCCGCCCCCTCCGCGGTGGGCTCCCGGTGCCGTACGCCCGAGCCGAAGCGGCGGCCCGAGCGCTCGTTGAAGGCCCGGTAGCAGACCACCACCTCGGCCACGCCCGCCGCGATCGCGAGCGCCGCCTGCTGCACGGTCGCACAGGCCGCCCCGCCGCCGTAGTGCACCCGGGAGAAGAACGACAGCTCACCCATCCCGCAGGCCTGCGCCACGGTGATCTCCGGGCTGGTGTCCATCGTGAACGTCACGAGGCCGTCCACGTCGGCCGCCGTCAGCCCCGCGTCGTCGAGCGCCGCCCGCACCGCCTCCGCCGCCAGCCGGAGTTCGCTGCGCCCCGAGTCCTTGGAGAACTCGGTGGCCCCGATGCCGACGACGGCGGCCCGGCCGCCCAGTCCGTCACGCGCGCGTACGCTCATCGCGGGTCGTCCTCCCGGAGGGTGACCGTCACACTGCCGATGCCGTGTCCCGCGCCCGCCGCGCCCGGCACCGCGCAGGTCACCGTGCCGGTGACATGCCGGCCGATGCCGTTGTCGCCGGTGATGCGGACCACGACGGTGTCGTCCGCGCGGACCTCCTCGACCGTGCCCCGCAGCACCATCGTGTCGCCGGGGTGGTTGGGCGCCCCGAGCCGGATCGCGACCTTGGAGATCCGGGTCTGCGGTCCGAAGGTGTCGGTGACGTAGCGGCCGACCAGGCCGTTGGTGGTGAGGATGTTCATGAAGACGTCCGGGGAGCCCTTCGCTCGGGCCGCCTCGGCGTCGTGGTGCACGTCCTGGTAGTCGCGCGAGGCGAGCGCCCCGGCGACGATCAGGGTCCGGGTGATCCCGATCTCCAGCGGGGGCAGCGCGTCACCGGCGTTCACACCGTCACCTCCCGGAACACGGGCAGCGTCAGCTCCTCGTCGTAGCGCCGGAACTCCAGCCGTACCGGCATTCCGATCCGCACCTTGTCGTACGGCGTCCCGACCACGCCGCTCACGATCCGCACCCCCTCGGCGAGTTCGACCAGGACGACCGCGTACGGCGGCTCGAAGGCCGGGAACGGCGGGTGGTGCAGGACGACGTACGAGAACACGGTCCCCGCGCCGGACGCCTCCACCGTGTCCCACTCCGGCGAGCCGCAGCTCGGGCAGCCGGGCAGCCAGGGGAAGCGCAGGGCCGCGCAGCCGGCACAGCGCTGGAGCAGGAGGCGGTGCTCGCGCACACCCTCCCAGAAGCCGGCGTTGTCGCGGTTGACGACGGGCCGGGGCCGGCGCTCGGGCGGAGCCGTTCCCCGGCGGGCCGGGGCGTACTTGAGGATGCGGAAGCGGTGGGTGCCGACGAGATCGGCGCCCACCCTGACGTCCGTCCGGGTCGTGACGAAGTGGCCGCTGCCCAGCCTGGTGGCCTTCCGCTCCGACACCGACTCGATCACCGTGTCGAAGGCGACCTCGTCACCGGGGCGCAGCGGGCGGAGGTACTCCTGCTCGCAGTCGGTGGCCACGACCGCCGTGCAGCCCGCCTCGTCGAGTACGGCGAGCAGCTCCTCGTAGGCCGGGGCGCGGCCCCCGTGACCGCCGAGGCCGCCCATGATCCAGGCCTGGAGCATGGTGGGCGGGGCGATCGCGTCGGGCCCGGTGTACGCGGGGTTCCCGTCGCCCATGGCCTCGCACCAGTGGCGGATCATGGGCGCGTTGACCGGGTCCCGGCCGGTGCCGGCGACGGCGGCGGGCCGGCCCTCGTAGGCTTTCAGACGTGCGAGCAGCCCGTCGTCGTCCACGGTCGCCGCTCCCTCCGGGAAGTCACCGCTCGGCCAGGTTGGGATTTCTGACTGTCCGTCAGATACGGGGAGGTGTCAAGGTCGCGGGGCGCTCGCAGAAGTTCGGCGGGTTCGGTGGATTCGGCGGATTCGGCGGATTCGGCAGGTTCTGCGCGTTCGGGCGAAGGGCGCGAAAAGAGACTGCGCGACGGTGCCGGAGCACCGCCGCGCAGTCACTGTCACACCCCCACGGAGCACGCTCCGGCGGGGACCGGGTCCGGCGTCCCCGGCCCCCGCCGGCTCACCCGCTCACCGGCCCACCGGAAGAGCGGCTCACCGGAAGAGCGGGGCGAAGGAGACCGCGGTGTTGCTGTTGCCCTGGTTGAGGGCCGTGTAGGCGGCCCCGTTGACCTGCCCGGTGTTGCTCTGGTTCGCGGCGCCCGAACCGACGGCGTTCTGCTGGGTGGTCGAGGCGTTGCCGTTGTTGTCGCGTCCGACACCGCTGCCCACGATGCTCGCGACACCGGCGTTCGATCCGTCGTCCGCGAAACCGCCGTTGTCCGCCACCGCGACGCCGGTGAAGAGCGCGGCGGCCAGCGGAAGGGCGGAGACGGCGGCGATGACGCGGGCGGTACGGATGCTTGCCATGTTGGTCCTCCAGAACCATCGGTCTATGCGGTACGAAGCCCTGAACTGCGGCTCCACCAGGTCGGTTGGCCGACCGGCCCGGTGCGGTGACGACGTCGCGAGACCAGAGTTGCCCACCCGATCACCGCCGAACCACCCCGGAAGACCTGATTCGCACGCAAGCGTGATGACAAGTCGATAAACCCCTGTCCGCACCTTTCTTGTCCGGGACGCCGCAACCCCCGGCAAGCCGGACACCTGTCACGCAGGCCTCCCAAGAGGTGAAGCGTTCCGCCGGATGTCCGCTTCCGGGTGCCGCCGAGGCCGCCGCCCGGCGCGTCGCAGCACTCCGGCCCTTCCCTTTCTCGAACACCAGTACGACACTGAGTGCATGGCCATCACCGACCGGCAGGCCGCCACCCTGGCCCTCGCCCACGCCCTGTCGGCCGCCGAGCGCGGCCTGGCCGTCCTTCCCCTGTCCCGGACCAAACTCCCGGCCCTGCGCTCGCCCCACCGCCCGGAGGACCCTCCGTGCCACGGCACCTGCGGACGCTTCGGCCACGGGGTGTACGACGCCTCGACCGACCCGGTCCGCATCCGCGCGCTGTTCGCCGCCGCACCGTGGGCCACCGGTTACGGCATCGCGTGCGGACTGCCCCCGCACCATCTGATCGGCGTCGACCTCGACACCAAGTGCGGCACGGACGCCCCGGGCGCCCTGCGCGAGCTGGGCCTGCGCCATCTGTTCACCATCCCGCCGACGGTCGTGGTCGTCACCCCGTCGGGCGGACGGCACCTCTGGCTCACCGGCCCGCCGGACGTCGTGATCCCCAACTCGGCCGGCCGGCTGGCCCCCGGCATCGACATCCGGGGCGCCGGGGGATACCTGGTCGGCCCCGGCTCGCGCACGGCGCACGGGGTGTACGGCACGGCCCCGGGCACGGGCCACCTCTTCCCGGCACCCTGCCCGCTGGCGCTGCTGCGGCTGCTGGTGCCGGGGGTGCGACGGGGGCGGGGGGTACCCCGGGCCGGGGCCGAGGGGGTGTCCTCGGCCGGGGCGGACGGCGCGCACGGCCGCGGGCTGGTCCGGTTCGTCCTGGCCGCGCACGAGGGCCAGCGCAACACGCGGCTGTTCTGGGCGGCCTGCCGGGCCTACGAGAACGGCATCGGCGAGGCGCTCACCGAACCGCTGGTCGCGGCCGCGGTCCGCACGGGGCTGACCGAGCGCGAGGCCCGCTCCACGGTCGCCTCGGCGGCGCGGATGTCCCGCCCCCCGGCGTGAACCTACGACAGGACGTACGAGAGGACGTACGACGCGGCGATGCACCGCCTACGGCGTGAAGACCTGCTCCAGCCGGTGGATGGCACCGTCGTCACCGGTCTCGTACCGGAAGACCAGACCGGAGTCGGGATGCGCGTCGACCCAGTCGATCAGCTCCTGCACACCGATGCGCCGGTTCTCGGTGCTGTCGGTGATCGGCGTGACGGCGGTCACGTACGCGGCCTGGTCGAGGGCCCAGCGGCTGTCCTCGCCGGAGACGACGAACGGGGCGCCGTCGGTGTCCGCGTCCGGGCATCCCCAGGCCCCGTGCTGGATGACCAGGTTCACCTTGCCGGTGTCGGCGGGGAGTTCCTCGATCCGGAACAGGGCGAACTCGTCGGGGTCGTAGTCGTCGGGGGTGGGGGGCGCGTCGGCACAGGAGGCGGACGCGGCGGGGGCCGCGGGGGCGGTCGTGGTGGCGGAGGAGGGTTTGGCCTTGACGGCGCCTGCGGCCGTACCGGTGGGCGTCCCGGTGGACGTCCCGGTGCCGACCGAGCCGGCGGGCTCGGCGGTGGCGCCGGCCGTGGGCCCGGCCGGGGTGCCGGCGCTCTTCGCCGCACCGGCGCTCGCGGCGGTCTCCCCCGCGGCGGAGCCACCCTTCTCACAGCCGGTGAGTACAGCGGTCAGCGTGGCGGCGGCCACGAGCGCGCCGACGACGGGTCTGAGCCGGTTGACCTTCATCTGGGACGTCCCCCCTGTGCACGGGCGGCCCACTCGGCCGCACCCCGAGCCGGGACGCTAACAACGTCCCTGGTCAGAGCGGTAGACCGGTAAGCCCTTGCGTCACACAGTCGGGACAGAGCTGTCACGGGGTGGCGACGGGTGTGACGGGGCACGGGCGCTTGCGGAACGGGTCGGAACGACCGATGAGAAGCTGAGGCGGAATCCGTCCGCCCCGGAGCAGCGACGCGGCGGCCAGGGTCGCCGACAAGGAGGCGAGCACGATGGCGCGGTACCTGATCTCGTTCGACGACGGTGCGATGGACTTCCCCGAGGCGGACCTGCCGGCGCTCGACGCGGCATCGCGCCGGGTGGTGCGGGAGGCCAAGGACGCGGGCGTCTGGATCTTCGGAGCGGGAGTGGCACGTCAGCGGGCGAGCATCGTGGCCACCGACGGCACGGTCACCGACGGCCCCTTCCCCGAGACCAAGGCGGTCGTCGGCGGCTTCTCGATCATCGAGGTCCCCTCGCGCGAAGACGCACTGAGGTGGGCCGCGAAGCTCGCCGAGTCGTGCCGGTGCGCGCAGGAGGTCCGCGAGATCATGTACGACCCGGAGAGCTGACCCCTCGGCTCGAACGGTCCCCGGTGTTCTCCGTGATTCCCACACCCGATCTGGCACGTCTCTGGCACGGGCGGCCGTCTGGACGGGCGTGAACGATGCTGCATGAGACGGCGACTGAGACGGGCAGGTATAGCAGGAGTGGCAGGACGTACTGTGCTGCCGGTGTCGTGAGGCAGAGTGCACGAGATGTGTAGGGAGCCATGAGGGCAGGAGATCGCGAGTCGACGTCTACGACGAGGCGTACGAAGACGGTGCTCCGTCGAGCGGCAGTACACCTCGCCGCCATGCATCTGAGCGGAGCGCTGCTTCTCCTCACCTTCCTTGTGCCACCGGTCTGGGTTCTGGACGCCTACGGCGCAGCTCCGGCCAATGATCCTTCGGCGGACGTACCGCCTTTCATGCTCCTCGTGGCGGTCGTGTTCGGCTGCGTGAGCTTCCACGTGGCAGTGCAGATCCCCTCGGGACTGCTGGGTACTTGGCTTGGTCGGAACCGTACGGCCGGTGTCAGCTATGTGCTCGTCCTGGCGGTTGCGGGTGTGCTCACGACCGTTCTTCTGGCGGGCGTCCTGAGGGCTGGCCTCGCCGCCCAAATCCTCCCGTTGTGGGCCGACTTCATGGCGCGCGGCTCGTTGGCCATGGCTGCGTATGTCTGGCTGAGCCGCCGCTTCCGGACTCGGCCGGTGCAACGATCCGTTGCCAGGTAGCGCGCCTCCGCTCGGGAAGCTCGGGCTTTCTGCACGCGATTGCCTGGGGTGTGCCCGGACGCGACAGGTCACCGCCCGGCGGCTGTGCCGGACGGCACCCTGATCGGCCTGTCAGACGGCGTCGATCTGCCAGGCGATCACACCGGTGGATCCCTCGGTGAGAACGTCAGCTGCGCGCTGCCGGTGCCGACGCAGACGAGGCTGAGCTTGTAGGCCTTCCCGCTGGTGAGTGCCGGCTCTGTGTGGACGCCGTCGCTCACGCGTTCCGCGCCGGCCTCGACCGGGGTCCCGCCATGAACAGCGGCAAGGGCGGCCTGGGCCGGTCATGTCGCGGTTCCCCAGTACTTCCAGGCGGTCTCACTTCCAGCCGGTCTCGGAGGTGGGCCGAGTCGACGTGCCATGGCTTGGCCTCCGCGGTGACCGTGCCCTGGCTGATGTGCGTATTCGCATCGCGGTCCTGTTCCGCTTCTACGCCACGGCGATGCACCGCAGTCAGCAACGCTCGAACGAACAGATCGAGCGGGCCTTGGAGGGGTGAGCTGTCTCGTCAGTGCGTGCTAACAGCCAGGCAGGCGAACGGAATGCTCCGCCGCCGAGTGTTAAGAGCTGCACACCCGTACACCAGCCCGGCGAGGGCCAGCTACTCAGACGCGCTCAGGAACCGTGCAGTGATCGGGGAACCGTGCCCCAGCCGTGCCCGATAGAGCGGGAAACCGCAGGGAAACACCGGGCAGCCTCGGTAGCTGGACAAGAGAGCGGCCCCTGACCAAACACCCAGGTCAGGGGCCGCTCTACTGCGGAGACGGTGGGATTTGAACCCACGGTGACATCGCTGCCACGACGGTTTTCAAGACCGTTCCCTTAGGCCGCTCGGGCACGTCTCCCCGCGTCGCCCTTGATCGGCGGCGCGGGGACAAGGGTAACGGGTGAACACGCGCGCGTGTGGGTCAGTCGGTGCTGAGCCGGGGAGGTACGCGCGCGTGGGCTCAGTTGTCGCCCTTGCGGGAGCCGAGGGTGAGTTCGACGGTGTGGGTCTTGCCGTCGCGCTCGTAGGTGATCGTGACCTTGTCGCCGGGCTGGTGGGTCCAGATCTCGCCGATGAGGGTCGGGCCGGAGTCGATCACCGTGTCGTCGAGCTTGGTGATGACGTCACCCGGCTTGAGGCCGGCCTTGTCGGCGGGGCCGCCCGACTCCACCGCGGAGGCGCCGCCCGAACCCTGGTCGGTGATCTTCGCACCGTTGCCCGAGTCCTGAAGGGAGACGGAGGCGCCGATCTTCGCGTACACCGGCTCACCGGTCTTGATCAGCTGCTGGGCGACGTACTTGGCCTGGTTGATCGGGATGGCGAAGCCGAGGCCGATCGAGCCGGACTGGGAGGTGCCGCCCAGGCCGCCGCTGCCGGTGGACTGGATCGCGGAGTTGATGCCGATGACGTTGCCCTGGGCGTCGAGGAGCGGGCCGCCGGAGTTGCCCGGGTTGATCGACGCGTCGGTCTGCAGGGCGCTCATGTAGGACGAGGAGCTGCCGCTGCCGTCGGAGGAGGCCACCGGGCGGTTCTTGGCGCTGATGATGCCCGTGGTCACCGTGTTGGAGAGGCCGAAGGGGGCGCCGATGGCGATCGTCGAGTCGCCGACCGCGACCTTGTCGGAGTCGCCGAGGGTGAGCGGCTTGAGGTCCGACGGCGCGTTCTTCAGCTTGATGACGGCGACGTCGTAGCCCTGGGCGTGGCCGACGACCTCGGCGTCGTACTTCTTGCCGTTGGGGAAGGTGGCCGTCAGCTTGCCGCCGTCCACGGCGTCCGCGACGACGTGGTTGTTGGTGACGATGTGGCCCTGGGTGTCGAAGACGAACCCGGTGCCGGTGCCGCCCTCGCCGTTGCTGGACTCGGCCTCGATGGTGACCGTGGAGGGCAGGGCCGCCTGGGCCACCCCGGCGACCGATCCCGCCGCGCGCTTCACGTCGCCGCCGCTGGTGGCGGCGGCGACGGTGGTCGAACCGGTGTTGTCGTCGTTCTTGGCGAGGGTGTAGCCGAGTCCGCCGCCGAGGCCGCCCGCGACCAGAGCGGCGACGAGCACGGCGGCGACGAGTCCGCCCCGGCCGCTGCGCGGCTTCGGCGCGGGCTGCTGGTAGGAGGCGCCCCAGGCGAGGGCGTCGCCTCCGCCGCCTCCGCCCATGCCGCCGGCCCCCGCCGCGGCGGCGTCGCCGTACGCGTGCGTGCCGGCGCCGACGCCGGCCTCGGCGTAGAGCGGGGTGGTGGGCGGGTTCTGCCAGCCGTCCGTGGCGGCGGCGGGCGCCGGGGCGGCGGGGGCGGCCGGCGGGGGCCAGTTGCCCGCGGCCGCGGGCGGTGCCGGTGCCGGCTGGGGGGCGGCCGGCGGGGGCCAGTCGCCCACGGGAGCCGCAGGGGCCGCCGGGGCCGCGGGAGCAGCCGGCGGGGTCTGCGGGAGGGGAGTGGTGGCGCCGGCGTCCGACGCGGGCGCCTGAGGGGCGGCGGCCGAGGAGGACTCCACCGGCACGGGGGGTCCGGACGGCGCCGGGGGGACCGGGGTGCCCTCGTTCGTGCCCTCGTTCTCGGTGCTCACAGCTCTTCTCCTCGATCCACGGCTGTTGTCGTCGGTCGCACTAGGTCTCGCCCGTTCACGCTTGTCGTCGACCCGGCGCGGGGTGGCTGTGCGTGCGCTTGTGTACCGCTCAGCTTTTCCCACGGGCCGTCAGAGCACCATAAGCGCTGGCTGTGGGTCTCCGGGCAATCTTTATAAGGGACTTTTAGTGCACTAAGCGCGCATCTTCGAAACATCTCAGACTGTTCTCAGATGCTCGCGGTGGCACCATGACGCGGTGACCCACGCACGGCAGCACCACATTCAAGTCGTCGCCCACCGCGGAGCCTCCGAGGAGGCCCCCGAGCACACCCTGGCCGCGTACAAGAAGGCGATCGAGGACGGTGCGGACGCCCTCGAGTGCGATGTACGGCTGACCGCGGACGGACATCTCGTCTGTGTGCACGACCGACGCGTCAACCGTACGTCCAACGGCCGCGGTGCCGTCTCCGCCCTGGAACTCGCCGATCTCGCGGCGCTGGACTTCGGCTCCTGGAAGACACGGGAGGCCCGCGAGGCCTGGCACGCGCGCGTGGAGGACCCGGACTGGGAGGTCCGGCCGGAGGACCGCGAGGAGACGTCCGTACTGACCCTGGAGCGGCTGCTGGAGCTGGTCTCCGACTCGGGCCGCCGGGTCGAGCTGGCCATCGAGACCAAACATCCGACCCGCTGGGCCGGGCAGGTCGAGGAGCGGCTGCTGATACTGCTGAAGCGGTTCGGCCTGGACGCGCCGGAGTCGGCGGCCGAGTCGCCCGTGCGGATCATGAGCTTCTCGGCACGTTCCCTGCACCGCGTGCACGCGGTGGCGCCGTTGCTGCCGACCGTCCATCTGTCGCAGTTCGCCTCCCCCCGGCTGCGCGACGGCCGGCTGCCCTCCGGCGTGGGGATCGCGGGCCCCTCGATCAGGATCGTGCGCAACCACCCGGTGTACATCGAGCGCCTGAAGCAGGCCGGCCACCAGGTGCACGTCTGGACGGTGAACGAGCCGGAGGACGTGGACCTCTGTGTCGAGCTGGGCATCGACGCGATCATCACCAACCGCCCGCGCGCGGTGCTCGACCGGTTGGGCCGCTGAACGCACGCACCGGCCCATGGCCGTCCGTCCGACGGCCATGGGCGCCACGACATGCGTCCCACAGGACACTCACACCGCACAGATACCTCACGTCCCCTTGACCCCACGCCAACCCTCCCGCATCCTCCAAATCGGCCACTCCGTCGAAAATCAGCCAAGTGCTCACGGGGAGTACTCCGGCGCATTCGCTCCGTGTTCGATCGTTGCGGATGCGTCTGAGGACGTGGATTGGCCGGTTTCCGGTACAGGCCAATGGGGCATCCACACGGTGGCGTGGGGCGAAGGAGGTCTCGGGGGTGGCGTTGGTGGTGGCACAGGAGGTGCCCACGTCGTCGAGCATGGCCGTACCCCATGGCCCTGCGGGCGTGGGGAAGGCGCGACACCGCATGCGCGACCAGTTGCGCAGAGGCGGGGTGTCGGAGGCGGTCATCGATGATGCCGTACTGATCCTTTCCGAACTTTTGAGCAATGCGTGCAAACACGGCCGGCCCCTGGGCGAGGCCTTCGCGGGGGACGGCGATGTCCGTGCCGCGTGGCGGGTCGACACCGGCGGCCGGCTGATGGTCGAGGTGACCGACGGCGGCGGCCCGACCCGGCCCTCGCCGGCCACCCCCTCCGTCACCGCGCACGGCGGCCGGGGGCTGAACATCATCACGGCCCTGTCGGACGACTGGGGTGTACGGGACAACGCCCGAGGCGAGGTCACCGTGTGGGTCCTCGTCCACGCGGACGCCTACGACCCCGATGCCGGCTGCCGTCGCGACGACTTCGCCTCCCGGGTCGCAGCGCCCTCGGTGGCGTCGATTCCGGGCCTGGACTTCGCCGACGCGTTCGACGACCTGGACTGACCCGGACCGTCGACGACCGGGACTGCCCCCGGCCGTCGACGGCCGGGTGCCGGTCGCCGACGGCCGGCCTCGCAGCGGAGCCCGGTCCCGACCGGTCCGGTCCCCGCGCACGCGATCCCCAGGCGATCCGTACCGACCCGGCCCCCTGGAGTACCGACCCCCTGAGGCCCCAACCCGTTGTCCACAACCGCCACGTTGTCCACAGGTACCCGTGGTCCCGGGTGCGAACGGCTAGGCTCCGCCCGTACCAGACGTGCCGTACCCGGGAGACACCCAGTGGCCAAGAAGCGACCCCAGACGAAGGCCGGCCGGCCGCAGCTCACGGACGGGGAGATCCCGGTCGTCGGCGCCAGGGAGCCCTGCCCCTGCGGCAGTGGCCGCCGTTACAAGGCCTGCCACGGCCGGGCCGCCGCGCACGCCGTGACCGAGCTGGTGCAGCGCCCCTTCGAGGGCCTGCCGGGCGAGTGCGACTGGGTGGCCCTGCGCGAGCTGGTCCCGGCCGCCACCGTCGAGCTGACGCTGAAGGACGGACTGCCCGAGGGCGTCCCCTCCGTCACGCTCGCCACGGTCCTGCCGATGGCCTGGCCCGCGCTGCGCCGCGACGACGGCTCGGTGCTGCTCGGCCTGCAGAACGACACGCCGTCCGGCGACATCAGCCGCGACCTGGCGGACACTCTGCAGCGGGCCCTGGAGGCACAGCCGGGTACTCCGGTGCAGGCCCGGCGCGCCCCGGCGGACGGTCCCCGGATGCAGGATCTGCTCGACGCCGAAGGCGTGTTCGAGCCAGTTGTGCACGACGGTTTCGAGTTCTGGGTGCCGGACCCGGAGAACGCCTCCCCGGACGTCTCCGCCTCCCTGGAGCGGGCCAACGCGGCGGCGATCCCGACCGTGAAGCTGACCGGGGTGGACTCCGCCTACTGGTGCGAGACCCCGGACAAGAACCACCTGCGGTGGGTCATGCCGCACCCGGAGGAGAGGCTCCTGGACGCTCTCGCGCGACTGCACGCGGCGGGACGTTCCAGCCTCGGTGAGGGGACCCGTCTGGTGGGCTCCTTCCGGGCGCACGGCCTGACCGTGCCGGTCTGGGACCTGCCGAGCGGGGTCTCGGCGGACGACGTCGAGAAGCCGGCCGCCGAGTTCGCCGAGCGGCTCGCGGCGGCCCTGGCCTCGGAGGCACCGCTGACGCCCGAGGAGCGCCGGGCGCGCGGCGGGCTCACCAACCGCCAGGTGACGCTGAGCTGAGGCACGGCCGCCGGACGGGCCCCGGCTGACCGGTCGGTCAGCCGGGCCGGACGGGGCGGAAGGCGTGACTCCGCTCACAACTCCCGTACGCACAAGGCGAGTCGGCGCCAGAAATCGCCGATCAGCGCGTGTCCGAAAGCCCGATGAAAACCAGAGATCGAATTTGCTTGGAGCCGATCTCTTGTTACCGTTCCAATAGCCCGGTTGCTGGTGCATCCCCCGTCGCCAGCAACCGGGTCTTTGCATGTCCGATCGGCCCGGACGGACCGACCCCTCCGTCAACTTCCCCCGGCCCCCGGGGAGTTGCTACCGGAACGCAGCAACAGCGGCCCCTCGCCCGCCTCCCGTGCGAACGCCGAGAACTCGGCGACGGCGGTGTACGCGTCCAAGGTCCCCCGCGTCCGCTCACGGGGCGTCTCACAGGTCTCCGGCTCGTCCTCGGCGGCCACGGCGCAGCGCATCTGCACCGTGCGCCCCTCGGGCGCCATGAGGCTCAGGACGGCGTCCAGGGCGCTTCCTGTGGCGTTGCGGTAGTACGTGCGCGCCCAGGTGTCGTCGCCCTGGGTCAGCACACAGGTCTGCGCCTCCACGCCCTCGGGTGAGGTCAGTCCGGGACCGCAGCGGGCGGCGGTGGCGAGTCCGAGGCCGAGCAGGAGCGGGGAGGAGCCGGCGGAGGGAGCGGGGGGCGGCGCCGGGAAGGCCGAGGGCGCCTTCGGGTCCGTATCGCCGCGCGAGGAGCCGTGCGAGGAGCCGTGCGAGAACCCGTCCGAGGCCGCGCGCGAGGACCCGTCCGGGGAGACGCGCGAAGAGGCGCGCGCAGACACCCCCGACGGCACCTCCGAAGAGGCGCGCGAGGATCTGGCCGGGGATCTGTCCGAGGACCTGTCCGACGACATCGGGGAACGCGCCGCCGAGCGGCCTTCGTCTCCCACCTGCCCCGCGGAAGCCATGGCCAAGGGAAGTGCGAGCGCGCAGGCCACGGCTCCGCCGAGGGCGAGGAGACGAAGGTTCATACGGGGAAGATAGGGCGCGGCGCCGGGCCTTACGGGTCGGCGCGCGCCCGGCACCCCTACATCTCGGGCGCGTTCACACCCGTACGAGTGAGGGCGTCGACGACGGCGTCCACGACGGCCTCGACGTCGGGCACCCAGGGGGAGGCCGAGCCGGGCAGCGGGGCGCGTTCCCAGCGGATGTCACCCCGGCCGGTCTCCGAGGGGGGCAGGGCGAGGTAGCCGCCCTCGCTGTGGAAGCGCAGGGAGCCGGGGACGAAGTCCTTGGCGTAGAGCAGTTCGCCCAGCTGCTCCATGGAGTAGGGGCGGACGAGGATCGCCCACCGGGTGGGCGAGGCGACGACCGGGCCGAGCCGCATGCCCTGGCGGTCCAGCGCCACGAGCGCGCGGGACGCGGCGAGCGCGGGAAGGCTGACCGCGCAGGGGGCCCGGCCCCCGGTGGCGAGGATGATCGGCGCCGCCGGCCGGTTCGTCCACCACCAGCGCACCATGCGGGCGTCGGTGGTGGCCGCGAGCAGGCCGGGGTCGAAGGGGTGCGCGCCGGGCAGCGCGCACTCGGGGTCGGGGCAGCCGCACCGCGAGGTGCTGCGCTGGTCCGCCGTCACGCCGGGCAGGACGGGCCACTGCCATTCCGTCGCGAAGGTCAGAGCCGAGTCGACGGACTCAGACCCCTTTTCGCCGGACTGGGACAGAAGCCTGCGTCGCCTTCCGAGGATCTCGCGCATGAGCGCTCGTTCCTTTCCGTTGCACCGCTGGCAACACCGTGGGCCACATCACACCATGTGTAGATCAGTTCACTGGGCGTACCTTTTGGCGCATCACACCCCTGTCCTCGACAAGGGGAACCCCTGGGGCTGAGCTCCGGCCGCTTCCGCGGCCGCTCCGCCGACTTGCGTCCATCAAAACGCTGGGCGTGGCGTGGGGGTGGCGAAGTCTGGCGTTTTGCCGCTCGCCGTATTTCTCTCGGCCTCCGCCACGGGAGGATGGGGCACGGTCGTCGGTGGCTATGACGCCCGGTTCGGCCACCAGGTTCCGGGTGGCTCCCGACGACCCCTGGTCCTTACCGAGTACGTACCCATCACGACCGTTGTGACGCTCCGTTGAGCAAGGCCAGTCGACCGCAAACAACCGTAACCCGAGTCAGTTTTAAGCCATTTTTGCTATTCGACAAGAGGGCGGGAAGAGTCGCGTCCGATTCCCCCCAAAGGCCTCATGGACACCACTAATCCCAGCAGGACAATGCTGGACATCCCCTCACGAGTGCGTGTACATGTGGAGACACTGCCAGCGGCGCAGATTGACATGGGGGTTTGCGATGCTTTTGTGCAATACGCTCCGGTCCGAGAGCCGGATGCCATGAACGCCCCTCACGCTCCGAAAGTGGCTGGAATCGATTCAACGGTTCCCTCGCCAGCACACACTGTCGCGCCCGCGCCCGCCTCCCCGGAAACACCGTCGGCCACCGTGGCCCCCGCCGACCCGGGCACCCTGCTCACGGACCGCCTCGCCGGATGGGTCTCGGACCTCACGACCCTGCACGAACTGACCGAACGTCTGGCACGCACGGACGCACTGAACGAGGCACTGACCGAACTGCTGCGCGCCGGAGCCGCCCTCGTGGGCGCCCGGCGCGGTCTCGTGGTCCTGGAACCGGCCAGCGGCCGCGGCCCCGACACGACCATCGGCCTGGGACTCGGCCGCGCGGACCTCGGCCACATCGAGACCGTGCCGCGCAGCGCCATCTCCTACGGCCGGATCCTCGACGGCCTGCCCGGCGCCGACGGCGAGATCGCCGAACCCGACCTGCTCGCCGAGGACGGCCTCGACCCCCGCCATCGCGAGGTGGCCGCCCGCCTCGGCTACGCCGCCAGCTACGCCCTGCCCCTGGTCGCCGAGGGCGCCGAGGGCCGGGTCGGCGCCGCCGTCTGGCTCTACGACGAGCCCGCCGAACCGGGCGAGCGCCAGCGCCACCTGATCGGGCTGTACGTCCGCACCGCCGCCGAGCACCTGGCCCGGCTCGTCGAGGTCGAGCGCACGCGCGCGTCCATGACCACGATGGCCGAGGAACTGCTGCCGTCCCGGCTGCCGAGGGTGCCCGGCGTCCAGCTCGCCGCCCGCCGCAGCAGCGGCCCGCGCGGCGGCGGCGACTGGTACGACGCGCTGCCGCTGCCGGACGCGGCCCTCGGCCTCGCCGTCGGGTCGGTCACCGGCTCCGGGCCGAGCGCGGTCGCCGCGATGGGCCGGCTGCGTGCCTCCCTGCGGGCGTACGCCGTGATGGAGGGAGAGGACCCGGTCGCCGTCCTGTCCGACCTGGAGCTGCTGCTGCGCCTCACCGAGCCCGCCCGCTCCGCGACCGCCCTGTTCGCCTACTGCGAACCCGCCCTGCGCAAGATCACCCTGGCCGGGGCCGGGCACTGCCCGCCGCTGCTGGTCGGCGAAGACCGCACCGAGTTCGTGGAGACCTCCGTCTCCGCCCCGCTCAACATGCTGACCTGCTGGGAGGCGCCGAGCGTCGAGCTGGAGCCGGAGCCCGGCGAGACGGTCCTGCTCTACACCGACGGGCTGCTGCACCGCACCGGCGACCCCTCCGACCGTGCCTTCGCCCGGCTGCACGCGGCCGCCTCCGGCGTGCCGAAGGCCCTGCGGGGCGACCCCGGCGCGATCGCCGACCATGTGCTGCGCACGGTGCTGCCGGACGGGGCGGCCGAGCGGGACAGCGAGGAGGACGTGGTGCTGCTGGCGGCGCGCTTCGAGTGAGCGGCCCGGCCGCGGGCGCCCCAGAGCTCCCGAGCGCCCCGGGTTCCTCCCCCGGCCGGTCTCCCGTACGACCGTACGATGGACAGGGTCCAGTGCCGTATCGAGGAGGATGACCGTGGCCGAGGAGCTCACCCCGGAGACGCCGGAGACCCCGGAGCACCCGGAGGAGACCGAGGAGCCCATCAAGCAGCGCAAGAACGGCCTGTACCCGGGCGTGTCCGACGAGCTCGCCGAGAACATGAAGTCCGGCTGGGCCGACACCGAGCTGCACGACCTGGAGCCGATCGCCCAGGCCGCCGAGACCGCCGCCCGCCGCGCCGCGCTCTCCGCGCGCTTCCCGGGCGAGCGCCTGGTGATCCCCGCGGGCAACCTGAAGACCCGGTCCAACGACACGGACTACCCCTTCCGCGCCTCCGTCGAGTACGCGTACCTGACCGGCAACCAGACCGAGGACGGCGTCCTGGTCCTGGAGCCCCGGGGCGAGGGCCACGAGGCGACGATCCACCTGCTGCCCCGCTCCGACCGCGAGAACGGCGAGTTCTGGCTCTCCGGCCAGGGCGAGCTGTGGGTCGGCCGCCGGCACTCGCTGAGCGAGGCGGAGAAGCGTTACGGCATCCCGGCCGCCGATGTGCGCGAGCTCGCCGGCGTCCTGCGCGAGGCCACCGGCCCGGTGCGGGTCGTCCGCGGGTACGACGCCGGCATCGAGGCCGCCCTGACCGACAAGGTCACCGCCGAGCGCGACGAGGAGCTGCGGGTCTTCCTCTCCGAGGCGCGGCTGGTCAAGGACGCGTTCGAGGTCGGCGAGCTGCAGAAGGCCGTCGACTCGACGGTCCGCGGCTTCGAGGACGTCGTACGGGTCCTGGACAAGGCCGAGGCGACCAGCGAGCGGTACATCGAGGGGACGTTCTTCCTCCGCGCGCGCGTGGAGGGCAACGACGTCGGCTACGGCACGATCGCCGCGGCCGGTGCGCACGCCTGCACGCTGCACTGGGTGCGCAACGACGGACCCGTGCGCTCGGGTGATCTGCTGCTGCTGGACGCGGGCGTGGAGACCCACACGTACTACACCGCGGACGTCACGCGGACGCTGCCGGTCGGCGGCCGGTTCACCGAGATCCAGAAGAAGATCTACGACGCGGTGTACGACGCCCAGGAGGCCGGCATCGCGGCGGTCGTACCCGGGGCGAAGTACCGCGACTTCCACGACGCGGCGCAGCGGGTGCTCACCGAGCGGCTCGTCGAGTGGGGACTCGTCGAGGGGCCGGTGGAGCGGGTGCTGGAGCTGGGGCTTCAGCGCCGGTGGACGCTGCACGGCACCGGGCACATGCTCGGCATGGACGTGCACGACTGCGCCGCCGCGCGCGTGGAGTCGTACGTCGACGGGACGCTGGAGCCGGGGATGGTGCTGACCGTCGAGCCCGGGCTGTACTTCCAGGCCGACGACCTGACGGTGCCGGAGGAGTACCGGGGGATCGGCGTCCGGATCGAGGACGACATCCTCGTCACGGAGGACGGTCGGCGGAATCTGTCGGACGGGCTGCCCCGGCGGTCCGACGACGTCGAGAGCTGGATGGCTTCGCTGAAGGGCTGAGCGGCTCGCGGCGCGCCCCTCAGGGGGTCGCCCTGATGTCCGGCAGGGAGTCCACGAAGAGGGCACCTGCCAGGAGACCCGCGCTTCCCCGGGGACTCCAGCCCCGCTCGTGGAGGTCCGCGTCGAAGGCGGACAGTGCCGCACGGCCCTCACCCGTGCAGGCACCGCCCGCCTCCAGCACCCCGCGGGCGCCCGCCTGGACGTGGCGCAGGCCCAGGGGGCCGGCCGTGTACAGGAGTTCGGAGTCCTGGAGGGTGGACATCACGGTGAGCAGGGCGTCCAGCCGTGCCTCGGCCTCGCCCGCGCCGGCGAAGCGTGCCGTGGCCAGGGCGTCCAGTGCCCGCCGTACATGCGGGAACCCGGCGCGTGCCTCACCCCGGGCGCCTGCCGCGCCGTACCTCGCCGAGACCGTCGACCCGCGGGAGGGGCGCCGGGGCGCGCCCCGGTCGGGGTGCGCGGCGATCCGCTTGGCGGCCTGGGCGACCTCGGCGCCCCGCGCGCGGGGGTGGAGGGCGGCCGCGGCGACCAGTAGTCCCAGCGTCCACAGGGCGCCCCGGTGCCCGCCGCCGGCCAGGCCCACCGAGTGTTCGGTGCACCTCCCGATGGCGCCGAGCTCCGCACGGAGCCGGGGTGTGGGCTCGCCGGTGCGGCGGGCGGCGGCGGCCATCGCCGCAAGGCCCGGTGCGAGTGCCTTGGCCGACCAGCGCAGCCCGCGGTGGTCCCTGCGGGTGGCACGGGCGTCCAGGTCACGGGGGTCGGGCAGGCCGGGCTTGGGGGCCAGGGCCAGCTGACCGGTCAACGCGGCCACGGCGGCCTGCGCGAGCACGTCGTCCTCACGGCTGGTCATGACCCCGCCCTACGAGGACGCGGTGGCGGAGACAGTGGGCGCATCGCTCGGCGGGGCACCCGTCGGGGCGCCGGGTGATGCCGGTGTCTTTGTGGTTTCCCGTCATGAACAGGAACGTAGGAACGCACTCCATCAGCGGGCTGCGAGAACGCCGAGAGGAACCTGTGAGCGCTGCGGAATCTGAAGTTCCGCGCGACTCACGCCACTTGAGGAGGCGTCATACCGCCATCAGCGGGGCGTCCTTGCGCCACTTCAGGATCTTGTCGAAGCTGACCACCGCTCCGCCGCGCCCCGGGCTGCTGCCGATGTGCACGTGATCGGCGAGCTGCTGGATGAGGAAGAGGCCCCTGCCCTGTTCGGCGTCCGGGCTCGTGCGCACCGGCACGGGAGCGGGGCGCTCCGCGGTGAAGCCCGGCCCGGAGTCGGCCACCTCGATCCGGCACTTCTCGCCGTCGAGATAGGCGGTGACCCGGTACGCCTCCGAGGGACCGCCGCGCGCGTACTCCCCGCCGTGTTCCACGGCGTTGGCGCAGGCCTCGCTCAGCGCGACCGAGAGGTCGTAGCTCACGTCGGGATCGACCCCGGCCGTCTCCATCGTCCCGAGCAGCAGACGGCGGGCGAGCGGAACACTCGCGGCTTCGCGCCGCAGATGGAGTGACCACCAGATGCTCATGCTCCAGCCTCCTGGCCGCGGCTCGACATACCGATACGTATTGCCGCGCGGACGCTTGTGTAAGCGCGAATTCCGCGTGATGCCGCCCATATGGGGGATGCACGGATGACAAGAATCGGTGTATGTGGTGCTCAGGAGGTATCCGTCGTGCCGGCCCGCCCGGAAAGTGGTCTTCCATGCCGCGGACGGCCGTAGCGCATCGTGTGGACCTGCCGTAGGGGGACCGTAAGGGCAGTGCGATGATGAGGCCGCCATGACTGCCCCCCACGAGGTCCGCCTGCTGCGGGCCGCGGTCTTCACCGCGGTCTGCGTCGTGCTGGCCGCGGCCGGGCACACCATGGCCTCCTGTGCCACTGTTCCGCCGTGGACGCTCGGGGTGGGTTTCCTCGGCGCCCTGGCCGTCGTGGTGCCGCTCGCCGGGCGTGAGCGTTCGCTGCCGGGCATGGTGGGGCTGCTCGCGGTCGGACAGACCGTGCTGCACACCCTGTTCGGGCTCGGACAGCACACCGCCGCCACGACCACCGGCGCGATGCCGACGTCCGACGCCGCGCTCGTCGCGCGGGCGGCCCGGCTGGTCTGCGGGGCGACGGCGGCGGCGATCAGCCCCGCCCAGGCCCGGAAGATCCTCGTCGACGCCCGCCTCTACAGCCCCACCGACGGCACCGGCATGACCGGGATGAGCGGCATGAGCGGGATGGGGTCCATGACCCACTCGGCGGACGCCCTGTCCGCGGCCGGTCCGGGCATGTCCCTGCTGCCGTCGCTGCCCATGGCCCTCGGGCATCTTCTCGCGGCCCTCGCCACGGGCTGGCTGCTGCGGCGCGGCGACTCCGCCCTGCGGCGCCTGATCGAACTGTCGGCGCACGGAGTCGCCGAGGGAGCGCTCGTACGGTCCCTGCGCGGGGCGCTCGCGCTGGTGCGTGCCCTGCTCGCGGGGCTGCCGACCGCGCCCGGCACGGGGCCGTGTCTGACGCGCACCGCCCTGCTCACGCCCCCGCGGCCCCGCACCACCGCACTCCAGCACACGGTGATCAGACGCGGGCCGCCGACCGGGTCCGTCCTCGTCCTCGCTGCCTGACGCGACACGACCAGCACTCCGCGGGAGGGATGGCCGCTGTCGTGCGGCACGCGTGCGTGCGCGCCGCCCGCCGGTTCCTCCGGCCCGCCGCGTACGCCTCCCACCGTCCGACCTGTGGTCAGACCCGACCGCAGACCTCATCCCGGAGTGGAGTGCTCCTCGCCATGCAGGCCTCTCGTATCGCCGCCGCCGCTGCCGTCGCCGGTTCCACCGTCCTCCTGCTGTCCTCGCCCGCGTTCGCGCACGTCAGCGTGCAGCCGGACGGCACGGCCGCGAAGGGCGGCTACGCCCTGGTCAACTTCCGCGTTCCGAACGAGCGCGACGACGCCTCGACCACCAAGCTCGAGGTGAGCTTCCCGACCGACCACCCGCTGGCCTCGGTGATGCCGGAGAAGATCGCCGGCTGGAAGGCCACCGTCACGAAGACCAAGCTCGCCAAGCCGCTCGAGGTACACGGGCGCAAGATCGACGAGGCCGTCTCCAAGGTCACCTGGACCGCCGACGGCAAGGGCATCGAGCCCGGCTACATCCAGCGGTTCCCGGTCTCCATGGGCGCCCTGCCCGAGGACACGGACGAACTGGTCTTCAAGGCGATCCAGACCTACTCGGGCGGCGAGGTCGTCCGCTGGATCGAGGTCCAGGAGGACGGCGCGGAGGAGCCGGAGAACCCGGCGCCCGTGCTCGCCCTGTCCGCCGCCACCGCGGACCACCACGGCGGCGCGGCCACCGCCGAGGACACCTCCGACGAGTCCTCCGACTCCGCCGACGACGCCAAGGCGGCCTCCGCGAGCACCGAGGCCGCCGCCGACTCCTCCGGCGGCAGCGACACCACCGCCCGGGTCCTCGGCGTGGTCGGTATCGTCGTCGGCGCCGCCGGGGTGGCCTACGGCGTGCTCGCCGGCCGCCGCCGCACGACGTCCGACGCCTGACCGGCACCGCCCACCCCTCCGCCCCACCTCCATCCGCAGTGCCGAGCACCACGTACCGCCCACCCGCGTACCTGGTACCGCCTCACTGCCGTACGCGCCGGGCCCGTGCAGCCGCACGGACGCACCGGCCCGGTGCGTACCGGAGTCTCCTCCGTCTGGGACATTTCTCTATGCGCAAGAAGACGTTCGCCGCGGCCGCGCTGCTCGCCGCCGCCACCCTCACCCTCTCCGCCTGCGGCAGCGGCGACAGCGCCGACACCACCGTCGCCGCGGTCGCCGGGGAGAACGGCAAGAAGCAGGCCGCGACCGTGCTCGACCAGCCCTTCACCAAGCCCGACCTGGTCCTCACCGACACCCAGGGCAAGCCCTACGACCTCCGCAAGGAGACCGCGGGCCACCCCACGCTGATCTACTTCGGCTACACCAACTGCCCCGACGTCTGCCCGCTGACGATGAGCAACATCGCCGTCGCCAAGAAGCAGCTGTCCCGGGCCGACCAGGACGAGCTGCGCGTGGTGTTCGTCACCACCGACCCGGACCGGGACACCCCGGCCGCGCTCGGCAAGTGGCTCAAGGGCATCGACCCGCAGGTCGTCGGTCTCACCGGCAAGTTCGCCACCATCCAGGCCGCCGCGTACTCCGTCGGCATCACCGTCGAGCCGCCGCACAAGGACAAGAACGGCAAGATGGTCTCCACCCACGGCACCCAGGTCATCGCCTTCTCCCCGAAGACGAACGGCGGCTACCTGCTGTACGGCGAGGGCGCCACGGTCGACGACTACACCAAGGACCTGCCCAAGATCATGAAGGGGCAGAACCCGTGAGCCGTCGCACCGCGGCCACCGCGGCGGTGATCGCCGGCGCGTTCCTGCTCGCGGGCTGCGGCTCCGACGGCAAGGCCGACCTGTCCGTCGAGTCCGCCTACATACCGCAGCCCGTCTCCGACACCATGGCCGCCGGTTTCCTCACCGTCGTCAACAAGGGCGGCGCCAAGGACGAGCTGACCTCCGTCACCAGTGCCGTCGCCGGCAGTGTCACGCTGCACGAGACCGTCGGGTCCTCGATGGAGGAGGTCACCTCGCTGGCGGTGCCCGCGCACGGTCAACTCGTGTTCAAGAGCGGGGGAAACCATCTGATGTTCGAGAAGCTGAAGCGCAAGCCGGTGCAGGGCGAGACGGTCGACGTCGAACTGCACTTCGCCGAGTCCGGCCCGCTGAAGGTCGAGATCCCGGTGGAGTCGGCCGTGTACAGCCCCAAGACCGGCCACTGAGGGAAGGACCCCTGTGAGGCAGACCATCGCCCCCCGCGTCCGGATGATCGTGCTGCTGTTCCTGGCGGTCACCGGTGCGCTGCTCGCCGGTGCCGGACCGGCCGCCGCGCATGCCGCGCTGACCGGCAGCGACCCCGCGCAGGGAGTGGTGGTCGACAAGGCACCCACCCAGGTGACGCTGACCTTCTCCGAGACCGTCTCCCTGAACGACGACTCGCTGCGCGTCCTCGACCCCAAGGGCGCCCGGGTCGACGAGGGCAAGCCGTCCAACACCAGCGGCACCTCGTACGCCGTCCAGCTGCACTCGGGGCTGCCCGACGGCACGTACACCGTGACCTACCAGGTGGTGTCCGCCGACAGCCATCCCGTCGCCGGCGCCTACACCTTCTCCATCGGCTCCCCCTCGAAGACCAGCGTGTCGGTCTCCGACCAGACGGCCGGCGGCGGGGTCGTCGGCCGGCTCTACGGCTTCGGGCGGTACCTGTCGTACGCCGGCTTCATCGTGATGACCGGCGGCGCCGCCTTCGTCCTGGCCTGCTGGCAGCGCGGCAGCGGGGTACGGGCGCTCCAGCGGCTGGTGGTCTCCGGCTGGCTCACGATGACCGCGGCCACGCTGTTCCTGTTGCTCCTGCGCGGCTCCTACACCAGCTCCGGCAAGGTCGGTGCCATCTTCGACCTGGAGCTGCTCGGTCAGGTCCTACAGACCAAGACGGGCGCGGCACTCGTCTCCCGGCTGCTGCTGCTCGCCGCGGCGGCGCTGTTCATCGCCGTCCTGTTCGGCGCGTACGACAAGCGTGAGGAAGAGGAGAAGCGGGACCTCACCTTCGGGCTCGCGGTCGGCGGGACGGTCGTGGCCGCGGGGCTCGCGGCGAGCTGGGCCATGGCCGAGCACGCCTCGACCGGGCTGCAGCCGGGCATCGCGATGCCGGTCGACATCGTGCACCTGCTGGCGGTCGCCTCCTGGCTGGGCGGGCTCGCCGCGCTGCTCGTCGCCCTCTACCGGGCGCCCGCGGACCGGCCCGTCGAGGCCGCGGCCGTCCACCGCTTCTCCCAGGTCGCCTTCGGCAGCGTCATCGCCCTGGTGGCGACCGGCGTCTACCAGTCCTGGCGCCAGCTCGGCTCCTGGTCGGCCTTCACCGAGACCGGTTACGGCCGGCTGCTCCTGGTGAAGATCTGCCTGGTGGCCGTGCTCGTCGGCATCGCCTGGATCTCCCGCCGCTGGACGACCCGGCTGGGGGACGCGGCAGGCGTCGCCGGGGAGGTGGGAGCAGGCGAGGAAGTCGGGGAAGAGCAGCGCGACCTGGAGCACGTGACCGCTCCCGCGCGGGCCGGGGAGTCCAAGAGCGCCGAGGAGTCCCCCAGCGCGGGGAAGTCGAAGAGCGCCGAGGGCTCGCAGGGTGCCAAGGGCTCGGAGGGAGCCGAGGGCTCCGAGGGAGCCGGGAGCTCGAAGGGTGCCGGTGATGCCGGTGACGCGCGGCGGGCCGTGCAGCTCGCGCGGCAGCGGGCCGCTGTGGACACCGCCCGGGAGAAGCGGCTGCGGGACGGCGATCCCCACCGCCTCGGGCTGCGCCGCTCGGTGCTCGCCGAGGCCGGGGTCGCCGTCGTCCTCCTCGCCGTCACCACCGCACTGACCTCGACCGAGCCGGGCCGTACCGAGCTGGAGGCCGCCAAGGCCGGCTCGTCGTCCTCCTCCTCGTCCTCCTCGTCCTCGGACCCTTCGGACTCCACCTCCGGTGCGCTGACGCTGGACATGTCCTTCGACACCGGCGGCTCCGACGGCAAGGGCGTCGTCAGCGTGGACATCGACCCCGCCCGGACCGGCGCCAACGAGATGCACGTCTATGTGACCCGGCCCAACGGACGCGGCTTCGACGTCCCCGAGGTCAAGGTCGCCTTCACCCTCGAAGCCAAGAACATCGGGCCGCTGTCCGTCGTGCCCGACCACATCACCACCGGCCACTGGGCGGCGAACGGGGTGCAGATCCCCATGGCCGGCGAATGGAAGATCGCCGTGACCGTGCGGACCTCCGACATCGACCAGGTGACCGTCTTCAAGAACGCGCAGATCGGCTGAACCGCACCATGCCCGACCAGTCCACCACCGAGATCCATGAGCCTGCGCCCCCCTCCTCCGAGGAGGGGGCGGCGCGGCTGACCCGGCGCAAGCTGCTCGGCACCGCCGGTGCCACCGGGCTGGTGCTCGGGGCCGCCGGCGCGGCCGCCGGTTACGCGGCGGCCCCCGCCCAGGCGACCCCGCTGTCCTCGGTCGGCGCGGGGCAGGCACCGTTTCACGTGAAACACCAGCCCGGCATCACCCAGGGCCTCCAGGCGCGCGGGCATCTGGTGGCCTTCGACCTGACGGCGGGCGCGGGCCGCAAGGAGGCGGCCGCGCTGCTGCGCCGCTGGTCGGAGACAGCCCGGCTGCTGATGGCGGGCGAGGCGGCCCCGAACGACGACACGGACATCGCCCGGGACGCGGGGCCGTCCTCGCTGACGGTCACCTTCGGCTTCGGCAACAGCTTCTTCGCCCGTACCGGTCTGGAGAAGCAGCGCCCGGTCGCCCTGGACCCGTTGCCCGACTTCTCCTCCGACCACCTGGACAAGACCCGCAGCAACGGTGACCTCTGGGTGCAGATCGGCGCGGACGACGCCCTGGTCGCCTTCCACGCCCTGCGCGCGATCCAGAAGGACGCCGGCAGTGCGGCGAAGGTCCGCTGGCAGATGAACGGCTTCAACCGGACCCCGGGTGCCACCGCCCACCCCATGACGGCCCGCAATCTGATGGGCCAGCTGGACGGCACCCGCAACCCCAAGCCGACCGAGTCCGACTTCGACGAGCGCATCTTCGTCCCCGCGAAGAGCACCAAGGATCCCGCCTGGATGGCGAACGGCTCCTACGCCGTCGTACGCCGTATCCGCATGCTCCTCGACGACTGGGAGAAGCTGTCGCTCAAGGCGCAGGAGCAGGTGATCGGGCGACGCAAGTCCGACGGGGCGCCGCTGACCGGGGGCGACGAGACGACCGCGATGGACCTGGAGAAGACCGACGCGAACGGCGATCTGGTGGTCCCGCTCAACGCGCACGCCCGGATCACCCGGCCCGATCAGAACGGCGGCGCGGCCATGCTGCGGCGGCCGTTCTCCTTCCACGACGGCATCGACCCGGACGGCACGCCCGACGCGGGCCTGCTGTTCGTCTGCTGGCAGGCGGATCCGCTGCGCGGCTTCGTCACCGTCCAGCGCAAGCTGGACCGCGGGGACGCCCTGTCGAAGTACATCCGGCACGAGTCGAGCGGCCTTTTCGCGGTGCCCGGCGGAGCGGCGACGGGCGGATATGTGGGACAGGCGTTGCTGGAGGGGTGAGGCGGGGCGCGTGGGGCGGGCTGGGTCCGCGGTCCGGTCCAAGGGGCACGCCCGGGGTTACGCGGATTCATCCGTGGGAGGGGTGCTCGTGAGACAGCGGCACCTGGTTCCGCTACGGCCATTAGGGTGAGGTCATGCCAGCGAGCTATGCGTATCTCGGCCCGGAGGGGACCTTCACGGAGGTCGCCCTGCGCACGCTTCCGGAGACCGCCACCCGGCAGCTGATCCCGTATGTGTCGGTGCAGTCCGCGCTCGACGCGGTGCGCGGGGGCGAGGCCGAGGCCGCGTTCGTGCCGATCGAGAACTCCGTCGAGGGCGGGATCACCACCACCCTGGACGAGCTGGTCGCGGGCGAGCCGCTGATGATCTACCGCGAGGTGCTGCTGTCGATCACCTTCGCGCTGCTGGTGCGGCCCGGCACCACGCTGGCGGACATCAAGACGGTCTCCGCGCATCCGGCCGCCCAGCCACAGGTGCGCAACTGGCTGAAGGCGAACCTTCCCGAAGCGGTCTGGGAGTCGGCCGCCTCGAACGCGGACGCCGCCCGGCTGGTCCAGGAGGGCCGTTACGACGCCGCGTTCGCGGGCGAGTTCGCGGCCGCCCGGTACGGCCTCGCCGCCCTGGAGACCGGGATCCACGACGCCGAGAACGCCCAGACCCGGTTCGTGCTCGTCGGCCGGCCCGCCCGGCCCGCGGCGCCGACGGGCGCGGACAAGACGTCGATCGTGCTGTGGCAGCGCGACGACCACCCCGGTGGGCTGCGCGACCTGCTGGGCGAGTTCGCCACACGCGGCATCAACCTGATGGTGCTGCAGTCCCGGCCGACGGGCGCGGGCATCGGCAACTACTGCTTCTGTATCGACGCCGAGGGGCACATCACCGACCGCCGGGTGGCGGACGCGCTGATGGGACTGAAGCGGATCTGCCGCGATGTGCGCTTCCTCGGCTCGTACCCGCGTGCGGACGCGACCGCGGCGGACGTACCCGCTCCGCTGACCGGAACCTCGGACAGCGCGTTCACGGCGGCTGCCGACTGGGTCGCGCGCTGCCAGGACGGCCGGTTCTAGGACCCGCGCCGGTCCTCTTCGTTATCCACAGAAGTTATCCACAGGTGGGCTTCTCGACCTGGGGACAAGTCGACAACGAAGCGCCATCCAGTCGACAAATCGCCCTGGAGCACCCACGCGAGCCCAGAGTCGCGCACATCACCCTTCGTCCACCCGTTTCCTTCGATCAATCCTTTGGGGCGACCCATTTCCACTCGAAAGTGGGGGCGGTGGGCGTCGAGGACGGGAATTCCTCGTGTCATCGAAGCGTCTCGGAATGATCCATTCCGATGTCCACAGAGCTTTCGCACACCCTGTGGATAACTCACTCGGGGTGTGGACCCCTGTGGACAACCGCGCCCCCAAGTCCCCTCCCGCGCAAGGACATCGAGTCAATGCGACGCCCGTCACATGACCCGTCCCAGGGAGTGAGACGCTTTCCCTTGACACGTACGGCAATTCCCTCATAACAGGCTGTAGGCCCACGATTCATCACAACAGGCACTCGGTTCGGAATAGTGAGTCGTGAGCCGCAACCAGGCACCGGTAGCCTTGACCGCGTGATTGACCTTCGCCTGCTCCGTGAGGACCCCGACCGTGTGCGCGCGTCCCAGCGCGCCCGTGGAGAGGACGTCGCGCTCGTCGACTCCCTCCTGTCCGCCGACGAGCGGCGCAGGTCGTCCGGCGTCCGCTTCGACGAACTGCGCAACGAACAGAAGTCGCTCGGCAAGCTGATCCCCAGGGCCGCCGCCGAGGAGAAGGCAGAGCTGCTGAAGCGGGCCGAGCAGCTCAAGGCCGACGTCAAGGCGGCCGACGCCGAGCGCGACGCGGCCGACGCCGAGACCCAGGAGCTGCTGCTCAAGCTCGGCAACCTCGTCCACCCCGGCGTGCCCGTCGGCGGCGAGGAAGACTTCGTCACCCTCGAGACGCACGGCACGATCCGTGACTTCGGCGCCGAGGGCTTCGAGCCCAAGGACCACCTGGAGCTCGGCCAGCTGCTCGGCGCGATCGACGTCGAGCGCGGCGCGAAGGTCTCCGGCTCCCGCTTCTACTTCCTGACCGGCGTGGGCGCACTGCTGGAGCTGGCCCTGGTCAACGCGGCGATCGCGCAGGCCACGGCGGCCGGCTTCACGCCGATGCTCACCCCGGCCCTGGTCCGCCCCCAGTCGATGGCGGGCACCGGCTTCCTCGGCCAGGCGGCGCAGGACGTGTACCACCTCGACAAGGACGACCTCTATCTGGTCGGCACCTCCGAGGTCCCGCTCGCCGCGTACCACATGGACGAGATCATCGACGCCGAGCGCCTTCCGCTGCGCTACGCGGGCTTCTCGCCCTGCTTCCGCCGCGAGGCCGGTTCGCACGGCAAGGACACCAAGGGCATCTTCCGCGTCCACCAATTCGACAAGGTCGAGATGTTCTCCTACGTCCACCCCGACGACTCGGAGGCCGAGCACCAGCGTCTGCTGGAGTGGGAGAAGCAGTGGCTGACCTCCCTGGAGCTGCCGTTCCGGGTGATCGACGTCGCCACCGGTGACCTCGGCTCCTCGGCCGCCCGCAAGTTCGACTGCGAGGCGTGGATCCCGACCCAGGGCAAGTACCGCGAGCTGACCTCGACCTCGGACTGCACCGAGTTCCAGTCCCGCCGGCTGTCGATCCGGGTCCGCGAGGGCAAGCAGGTCCGCCCCCTGGCCACGCTCAACGGCACCCTGTGCGCCGTCCCGCGCACGATCGTCGCCATCCTGGAGAACCACCAGCAGGCCGACGGTTCGGTGCGGGTGCCCGAGGTGCTGCGCCCCTACCTCGGCGGCCGAGAGGTCCTGGAGCCGACCGCCAAGTGAGCACCGCGTCGCCCTCCGGTTCTCCCTCTGGTTCTCCCTCCGGTGTCTTCCCCTACCGGATGATCGCGACCGACCTCGACGGAACGCTCCTGCGCTCCGACGAGTCGATCTCGCGGCGCACCCGTGACGCGCTCGCCGCCGCCACCGCGGCGGGCGCGGCCCACATCGTGGTCACCGGCCGTGGGGTCCCCTGGACCCGGCACATCCTCGACGACCTCGGCTACGAGGGCCTCGCGGTCTGCGGCCAGGGCGCGCAGGTGTACCACGCCGGGGAGCACCGACTGCTGACCTCGGTGACCCTGGACCGGCAGCTCGCCGGGGTGGCCCTCGCGAAGATCGAGGCGGAGGTCGGCCCGCTGTATCTGGCGGCGAGCCGGGACGGACTGGACGGCGATGTGCTGGTCGGGCCCGGTTACGCGGTCACCGGAAGGCTGCCCTCGACGCCGTTCACGGACGCGTCCGACCTGTGGGCCGCCCCGCTGAGCAAGATCTACGTACAGCATCCGACCCTCACGGACGACGAGCTGGCCGAGGCCGCGCGCCGGGCCGCGGGGGGTTTCGTGACCGTCGCCCTGGCCGGTGAGGGCATCGTGGAGCTGCTGCCGCTGGGCCTGTCCAAGGCCACGGGTCTGTCGCTGGCGGCCCGTCGGCTGGGAGTGAAGGCCGCGGAGACCATCGCCTTCGGCGACATGCCCAACGACCTTCCCATGTTCGCGTGGGCCGCGCGGGGGGTGGCCATGGCCAACGCCCATGAGGAACTGAAGGCCGTCGCCGACGAGGTGACGTCCTCGAACGAGGAGGACGGGGTCGCGGTCGTGGTGGAGCGTCTGCTGGGCTGAACCCATGGTGGTGCGGCGTGGGCCGCGCCTACGTCCACGCGCCTTGGTGCCAACGTCTTGCGGAGGATGCACGGATCGAACGTGCGCGGGCGTTTTCCACCCGACCGCGGTTTAGCAAACCGGTGCCTTGCCACTCGGCCAATCCTCCGGGTGGGCGGCCCACGCGAGAGCGACATCGCGTGCTCGAAGCGGCCGCCCCGGGCAGCTCCCCGTGCGATCGGGCTTCTTGGAGGGGTAACTACTCCGAAGCCCGCCGCCGGCTGCCCTGTCGGGAGCCGGACGTACTGCCGTGCATGGACATCGCCCCGCTCCTCTCCCAGCTCGTGGTGGACGACAACCACTGTGCCCCGTCCACGAGTCGGGCGCCACTGAATAAAACAGGTGTGCTATCGGCGGCGCCACCTGCGGCGGCGGGCCTTGCTGAAGAACCAGCCGGCGGGCGGCTCGTCGGAGCGCCACGGCTGCGGTTCCGGCTCCTGGGCCCGCCAGCGTGCGGCGAGCATCCGGGCCCGGGCGGACGGCTCGGACGTCTCGGCGGCCCGGACGAAGTCCTCGTCCAGGACGAGGTCGTCCCAGATCTCGTCACCGGATTCCTCGCGACCGCCGCGCTGTGACGTCTTGTCTGCCATCCCGGCCTCCTGACCTCCTGATGGGCCGCAATCCTTCGGCCCAGTGTGCCCGGGAGGGGGTGAAGCCACCGTCAAGGGCGACGGCCGCTCCACCCCCGCCCCTTCCGCTCCGCTGCTACTCCTCGCCCGCGAGGGTCAGCGACCGCAGCTTCTGTCCCGCGTACCAGGTGGCCAGGACGGTCACCGCGACGAGCAGCACGGTCGCCGTCGTCAGTCCGACGTCCGAGGTGACCAGGTCACCGCCGGCCACCTTGTGGGCGACGGCCAGCGACCACTGCTGGACGCTGAGGGTGCGCGCGCCCGGCACGAGCGAGCCGAACAGGGCCTCCCAGACCAGGGCGTAGACGAGCCCGAAGACCACCGCGTGCCGGGACACCGTGCCCAGCAGCAGGAAGAGGGCCGCGTAGGCGATGGAGGAGACCAGGGCCGCGACGGTGTAGGCCACGGCGATCTGCTGGCCGTTGCCGTTGAGGATGAACCCGGCGATCAGCGTCGGCAGGGCCGAGAACACCATCGTCACCGCGATCGCCACGATCAGCTTGGTGAAAATGATGGTCGGCCGCTTGATCGGCTTGGACAGCAGATACACCACCGAGCCGTCGTCGATCTCCGGGCCGATCGCGCCGGTGCCGGCGATGACACCGATGATCGGCACCATCGTGGCCAGACCGAGCCCGCCCAGCAGGTCGGCGGCCGTCTGGTCGTCGGCGCCGGTCAGCGCCCGGACGACCACGGAGATCACGATCAGCAGCAGGGGCAGGGCGCCCAGGATGAGGGCCCGACGGCGGCCGAGCAGGGCCCGGTAGGTGAGCCGGGCGACTGTGGGGTCGTACATCTTCGGCCTCCTACGCCGCGACCAGGTACGAGAAGACGGACTCGAGGGACTCGTCGGACGGCGAGACCGCCAGCAGCCGGATGCCGTGGTCCCTGGCGACCTTCGGCAGCAGTGCGGTGAAACGGCCGAAGTCGACGGCCTGGATGCGCAGCGCGCCCTCGGCCAGGTCCACCTCGATGCCGGAGGTCGACGAGTCGGCGATCAGTGCGGCCGCGAGGGCGCGGTCGTCGCTGGAGCGCACCAGATAGCGGTGCGGCCGGTCGGTCATCAGGCGGCGGATCCTGCGGAAGTCGCCGCTGGCCGCGTGCCGTCCGGCGACGACGACCTCGATGTGCCGGGCGAGCTGTTCGACCTCTTCGAGGATGTGGGAGGAGAACAGCACGGTGCGGCCCTCGTCCCCCATGCGCCGCAGCAGATCCATGAGCTGCATGCGCTGACGCGGGTCCATGCCGTTGAAGGGCTCGTCGAGCAGGAGCAGCGAGGGGTCGTGGACGAGGGCGCTCGCCATCTTCACGCGCTGGCGCATGCCCTTGGAGTAGGTCGAGATCTTGCGGTCCTGCGCGTACTCCATCTCCACCGTGGCCAGGGCCCGCTGGGCCGCCTTGTCGCCGAGTCCGTGCAGTTCGGCGTTGGCGACGACGAACTCGCGGCCGGTGAGGAAGTCGTACATCGCCTCGCGCTCGGGGACGATGCCGATGTGCCGGTAGATGTCCTCGTTGCGCCAGACCGGCCGGCCGTCGAGGGTGACGGCGCCGGTGGAGGGGGCGAGGAAGCCGCCCATCATGTTGATCAGGGTGGACTTCCCGGCGCCGTTGGGGCCGAGCAGGCCGGTGACTCCGGGGCCGATGGTCATGGTGATGTCGTTGACGGCGACCACGTTGCCGAACCAGCGGGAGACGTGGTCGATGTGGAGCGTGGTCACAGGCCCACCTTCCGGTAGCGGCGGATCAGGAGGCCGTAGCCGCCGGCGATCAGACCGAGGGTGACGGCGAGGAAGACCACGCCCTCTCCGGTGCTCGGGCCCATGGCCCCGGGGTAGGCCGATTGGGCGCCGAGGAACGCGGACTGAACGCCGTCGATCAGGGTGACCGGCGAGAAGAGTCCGATCCAGGCGATGGCGCCGGTGCTGTTCTGGGCCTCGGCGATGGCCTGGAGCGTGGAGACGGCGCCGTAGGAGATGGTCAGGACGGCGATGACGGCCGCGATGCCGAAGCCGCGGCGGGGCGTCACCGAGGCGATGACCAGGCCGATGCCGGCGAAGAGCAGGGAGAGCAGGGCCACGGAGACGAGTCCTTGGGCGAATCCCTTGCTCTGATCGGCGAAGTCGAGCTTGGCCAGCAGCGCGCCGATGTAGAGCACGAGGAGGGGGGCGGCGGTCAGGACGAACAGGGCCGAGGCCAGCGCCGCGTACTTGGCGCGTACGTAGTCCGCGGTCTCGATGGGCCGGGAGAAGTACAGCGGGACGGTCTTGAAGCGCAGGTCGCGGGAGACGGACTGGGGTGCCTGCGAGGCGACGTACAGGCTGATGACGGCCTGCATGATGATCGCGTAGCGCGTGTAGTCGACGGGGAGTTCCGTGGCCTTCGTGGCGATCGCGACGGCGACCATGATGGCCGCGGGCACGCACATCACCACGAACAGCAGCATGGGCAGCACCTTGGACTTCACCGAGCGGCCGAGGCCGTAGGCGCCGCGCAGGGACTGCGAGTAGAGGGAGCGGCGGGCGTAGGCGCGGCCGAGGCGGGGGCCGTCGTAGCTGCGGTAGCCGATGTTGTGGATGCGGGTCTGGTCCCCCGTGGGGGTGGTGACGGGCTGGTCAACCGCCATGGCCGACGGCCTCCTTCCTGGTCGTGTCGCTGTCCGTCGCGCGGCTGTCCGGGGCGCTGTCCGCGTCGGTGAACACCTCGGAGATGTGGTGCCGGCGCTGTTCCATGCGGACCAGGCCGAGTCCGAGGTCGGCAACCACGTCACGGACGACGTCGTAGGTCTCCTCGCCCTGGGCGGTCAGCAGCAGGATGTGGCCGGCGCCGGGCAGGCCCGCGCCGGATTCCACGATCTCCACGCCGCGCGCGAGGAGCGCGTCGCGGACCGCACGGGTGCCGTCCGGGTGGGCGTCGGTGTCGGTGACCTCGATCGCCACGGTGGCGGTGGTCTGGGTGAAGTCGGTGGTGGAGCTCGAGCGCAGGAGCTTGCCGCCGTCGACGACCACGACGTGGTCGCAGGTGCGCTCCAGTTCGCCGAGGAGGTGGGAGGTGACCAGGACCGAGATGCCGAAGTCGGTGTGGATGCGGCGGATCAGGCCGAGCATCTCGTCACGCCCGACCGGGTCGAGACCGTTGGTGGGCTCGTCGAGGAAGACCAGCTGCGGGTCGTGCACCAGCGCCTGGGCCAGCTTGACGCGCTGTTTCATGCCCGTGGAGTAGCCCCCTATGGGGCGGTAGCGCTCCTCGTACAGCCCCACGTGGCGCAGGGTGTCCGCGGTGCGCTCGCGCGCGGCGGTGGGGGGCAGGCCGGACATTCGGGCCATGTGCACGACGAACTCGGTGGCCGAGACGTCGGGCGGGAGGCAGTCGTGCTCCGGCATGTAGCCGACCCGCTCGCGGATGGCGGCGCCCTGGGTGGCCACGTCGAGGCCGAGCACGTGGGCGCGGCCCTCGGTGGCGGGCGAGAGACCCAGCAGGATCTTGATGAGCGTGGACTTGCCGGCGCCGTTGGCCCCGACGAGTCCGGTCACACCGGGTCCGATGTCCACGGACAGCCGGTCGAGCGCGGTCACCCGGGGGAACCGCTTGCTCAGGCTTTCGGTCGCGATCACAGTCACAGCATCGAATGTAGTGACGCGCGCCACGGACATCGTCAGACCTCAGAGCCGTCTTCGCCTCAGACCTCAGATGTACGGGCCCGTAGGGGGACGCCCTCCCTGAGAGTTACGGGGATCGGAGTGCCCCGGGCCGCCGACCGCCCTGTTGACGCCTTCTCTAACAAGTGCCAGATTCAGCGTGGTCAAGTTACGGACACGTACCGCAGTCGACGCGGACCGGTGGGACGAGGCGGAGGGGACGTGACGGTGCTCCAGGGCGCGCGCGAGCGGTGGGTGCGCACCGGCGGGACAGAGCTGTGCGTGGCCGAGCTGGGGGACACGGGGCGGCCGGTGGTCGTCCTGGTGCACGGTTACCCGGACAGCAAGGAGGTGTGGTCCGAGGTCGCGGTCCGGCTGGCCGACCGGTTCCACGTGGTGCTGTACGACGTCCGGGGCCACGGCCGCTCCGGCGCGCCGCGGCCGCTGCGGGGCGGGTTCACGCTGGAGAAGCTGACGCACGACTTCCTGGCGGTCGTGGACGCGGTCAGCCCGGACCGGCCGGTGCACCTGGTGGGGCACGACTGGGGTTCGGTGCAGTCCTGGGAGTTCGTGACCGTGGAGCGCACCAAGGGCCGGATCGCCTCCTTCACCTCGATGTCCGGGCCGTCCCTCGACCACTTCGGTCACTGGATCAACAAGCGCCTCACCAGGCCCACCCCTCGCCGGGTGGGTCAACTCCTCGGCCAGGGAGCCAAGTCCTGGTACGTGTACCTGCTGCACACGCCCGCCCTGCCCGAACTGGTCTGGCGCGGACCGCTCGGCAGGCGCTGGCCCGCGATCCTGCGCCGGGTGGAGAACGTGCCGGGCGACGGCTACCCGACCTCGTCACTGCCCTCGGACGCGGCCAACGGCGCCTGGCTGTACCGGGACAACGTGAGGAGCAGGCTGCGGCGTCCGCGCCCCGACGCCCACGCGCACGTGCCCGTGCAGCTGATCACGCCCCTGGGCGACGCGTTCCTGTCGGAGCGGCTCTACGACGAACTGGAGCAGTGGGTGCCGCGGTTGGTCCGGCGCACGCTCCCCGCCAAGCACTGGGTCCCGCGCACGCGCCCCGACCGGGTCGCCTCCTGGATCACCGAGTTCGTCACGTCCGTCGAGGCCACGGGAGGGCCGCAGCCGCAGCCCACCGGCCGCCATGCCGAGCGTTTCGGCGGGCAGTTGGTGCTGGTGACCGGCGCGGGCAGCGGCATCGGGCGGGCCACGGCGCTCGCGTTCGCCGAGGCCGGGGCACGGGTGGTCGCCGTCGACCGGGACACGCAGAGCGCGGTCCGGACCGCCGGCACGGCACGGCTCATCGGCGCCCCGCAGGCCTGGGCGGAGACCGCGGACGTCTCCGACGAACGGGAGATGGAGAAGCTCGCGGCCAGGGTGCACGCCGAGTACGGGGTGTTGGACGTGCTGGTGAACAACGCCGGGGTGGGGCTCGCGGGTTCGTTCTTCGACACCACCTCCGAGGACTGGCGCCGGATACTGGACATCAACCTGTGGGGGGTCATCCACGGGTGCCGGCTCTTCGGCGGGCGGATGGCCGAGCGCGGTCAGGGCGGGCACATCGTCAACATCGCGTCCGCCGCGGCCTTTCAGCCGTCCAGGGTGCTGCCCGCCTACAGCACGTCCAAGGCCGCCGTGCTGATGCTGAGTGCCTGCCTGCGCGCCGAACTGGCCGGTCAGGGCATAGGCGTTACGGCCATCTGTCCCGGACTGGTGAACACCGGCATCACGGGCACGGCCACCTTCGTGGGTGTCGACGCGGCAGAGGAGCGGCGCCGCCGGAAGCGGGCCACCCGCGCGTACGGGCTGCGCAACTACCCGGCGGAGAAGGTCGCGGACGCGATCCTGCGCGCCGTGGTCCGTGACGAGGCCGTGGTCCCGGTGACGCCGGAGGCGCGCGGAGCGCACGCTCTGTCACGCCTCGCTCCCCGGGTGTTGAGGGCCCTCGCCCGGGTGCGGCCACCGCTCTGAGGGGATTTGGGCCGCCCGGCCGCACACACCCTCTCTCCGGGCGGCCTTGGCGAAAGATCCCTGCGGCGCGGCCCGTTGTCCACAGAAACGCCAACTTGCTTGTGGATAAACCCCGTTGGTTGTGGATCAAACCTGAGCCGCAAAAGAAAATGCGTGATCCACGTCTCCCCGTCATGCTGAGGGCATGGACCCCGGACGCACCGTGAAGGTGTCGAAATACCTCTCCAAACATCTGCGCCACCAGCCCGAGCGCATCGGCCTCACCCTCGACGAGGCCGGCTGGGTCGAGATCGACGAGCTGATCGCGGCGTGTGCAGCGCACGGCTTCCGCTTCACCCGGGACGAGCTGGACCACGTCGTCGCCACCAACGACAAGAAGCGCTTCGCGATCGACGGCACCCGGATCCGCGCCAGCCAGGGCCACAGCATCGAGGTGGAGCTGGGGCTGCCCCCGGCGACCCCACCGCCGTACCTCTACCACGGGACCGTGCCCCGCTTCCTGGACGCGATCCGGGCCGAGGGGCTGCGGCCGATGAACCGGCACGACGTGCACCTGTCGGCCGACCGGGAGACCGCGACCCGGGTGGGAGCCCGCCGGGGACGCCCCGTCGTCCTGTCCGTGGACGCCGGAGCCATGCACCGCGACGGCCATGTCTTCCACGTCAGCGCCAACGGGGTGTGGCTGACGAAGGCCGTCCCGCCGCACTACGTGCGGTTCCCCGAGGCGCACTGACCTCGAAGGAGACCTTCCGGAGACCTTCGGGCAACCCTCATTCCGTGGCCACCTGGTCGCTTACGGTGACTGTTTCACGTGAAACACGGGCGTCCGCATACGCTCGATGACATGAGTCTGCGCCTGAGCACCGTGATCCTCCCCTACCGCCGCTGGAACGAAGGGGGCCGTTCGGCGTGGGCGCGAGCCGAGCAGCTCGGCTTCCACACGGCCTACACCTACGACCATCTGTCCTGGCGCAGCTTCCGTGACGGCCCCTGGTTCGGGGCGGTCCCCACCCTCACCGCCGCCGCGGCCGTCACCGACCGACTGCGGCTGGGCACTCTGGTGACCTCGCCGAACTTCCGGCACCCGGTGACCCTCGCCAAGGACCTGATCTCCCTGGACGACATCTCCGGCGGCCGGGTGACCCTCGGCATCGGCGCGGGCGGCACCGGCTTCGACGCCACCGCCCTCGGCCAGGAACCGTGGACCCCACGCGAGCGGGCCGACCGGTTCGCCGAGTTCGTGCCGCTGCTCGACCGGCTCCTCACCGAGGACTCCGTGTCCCACGAGGGGGCCTTCTACTCGGCGCACGAGGCACGCAACATCCCCGGCTGTGTCCAGCGCCCCCGGCTGCCCTTCGCCGTCGCGGCGACCGGGCCGCGCGGGCTGCGGCTGGCAGCCCGGCACGGTCAGGCCTGGGTGACCACCGGCGACCCCAAGCTGTACGAGAACGGCAGCTCCGAGCAGTCGGTTCAGGCCATTCGCGGTCAGATCGGGAAACTGACCGAGGCATGCGCCGCCGAGGGCCGGGACGTGAACGGGCTGGAGAAGATTCTTCTCACCGGGTTCACCCCGGACCGCGGCCGTCCGCTGGAGTCCCTGGACGCCTTCGTCGACTTCGCGGGACGGCACCAGGAGCTCGGCTTCACCGAGCTGGTGCTCCACTGGCCCATCCCGGACTCCGACTTCGCGGCGGACGAGAAGGTCTTCGAGCAGATCGCCATGGAGGCTCCGGCCCAACTCGGCTGACACCGACGGCCGGTCGCCGAGCGCGAAGACCGGCCGCCCGAGCCCTTCCTGAGTCTCATGTGTGCGAGCTCTCGCACGGCCGTGCGGGCATATGCGCGAGAATGGCCGGGTGACCTCAGCGACTCGACAGCCCGAGACCCCGGCCCCCGCCCTCCCGCCGCGGCTGGTCGCCACCGACCTCGACGGCACTCTGCTGCGCGACGACAAGTCGGTGTCACCCCGCACGGTCGCCGCGCTCGCGGCCGCCGAGGAAGCGGGCATCGAGGTCTTCTTCGTCACCGGCCGCCCCGCCCGCTGGATGGACGTCGTCAGCGAGCACGTGCACGGCCACGGCCTGGCGATCTGCGGCAACGGCGCCGCCGTGGTCGATCTGCACGGCGGCCCCGGCGCCCACCGGTTCGTGAAGGTGCGCGAGCTGGAACGGAACAACGCACTGGACGCCGTACGGCTGCTGCGCGACGCGGCGCCCGGCACGATGTACGCGATCGAGCAGACGTACGGCTTCCACCAGGAGCCGGAGTACCCGAAGATGCACATGGAGGTCCCCGACCACCTCGCTCCCGCCGAGGAGCTGCTGGCGCCGGACGGCCTCGCCGCCGGTGAGCCGGTGCTGAAGATCCTCGCGTTCCACCCCACGCTCGACCCGGACGCCTTCCTCACCCTGGCCCGCGTCGCCATCGGCGACCGCGCCAACGTCACCCGGTCCAGCCCGAGCGCCCTGCTGGAGATCAGCGGCCCGGACGTCTCCAAGGCCAGCACGCTCGCCCTGTGCTGTGCCGAGCGCGGGATCTCCCACGAGGAGGTCGTCGCGTTCGGGGACATGCCCAACGACGTCGAGATGCTGACCTGGGCGGGCCGCTCGTTCGCCATGGGCAACGCACACCCGGACGTGATCGCCGCCGCCTCCGGGCAGACGGTCGCCAACAACGAGGACGGGGTCGCCGTGGTCATCGAGCGGCTGATCGCCGAGCGGCGGTAGCGGCCCGCGCCCGCCTAGGCGACCGGCACACCGCGTTCCGCCAGCCACGGCACCGGATCGACCGACGAGCCCAGCTCGGGCGTGACCCGTGCCTCGAAGTGCAGATGCGGTCCGGTGGAGTTGCCGGAGGTGCCGGACTGGCCGATCCACTGCCCGGCCGTCACCCGGTCCCCCTGGTCGACCGTCACGGCGGCGAGATGGGCGTACTGCGTGCAGTAGCCGTCGGCGTGCCGGATCACCACCTGGATGCCGAACGCTCCCCCGCACGCCACCCGCACCACGCGCCCCGCGCCGACCGCCCGCACCGGCGTCCCGATCGGCACCGCGAAGTCCTGCCCGGTGTGCCGGTTCGCCCAGCGGTCACCGCCGCTGCCGAAGCCCGCCGACAAGGTGTACGTCTCCACCGGGGTGACCCAGGGCCCCGTGACCCGCGCGGGCGGCTGGTCGAGCCGTACGGCACCGCGGCAGGCGCCCGCGGCCACCGAGGCGTCCGCCTGCCCCTGCAACGCCCACCGCGCCTGCTCCAGCCTGTCCTCGATGACCTGCCGCAGGCCGGCGAGTTCGACCCGTCTGCGCTCGACCTCCTGCCAGACCGCGCCGGCCCGCGCCTCGTCGGCGGCCAGCCGGCTCTCGGCCCGGCGGCTCTTCTCCAGCGCGTTGTCGACGGCCAGGTTCGCCTGGGAGAACAGATGCTGACCGCGCATCAGCCGCTCCGGATCGGCCGCCAGCAGCATCTGCGCGACGACCGGGAGCCCGCCCCCGTCGCGGTACTGGGCGCGGGCGATACGGCCCAGGTCCTCGCGCAGCACCGCGGTCTCCCGGCGTTCCCGGCCGAGGAGTTCCTCCAGCCGCCGGACCTCGGCCTGCTTCGCCTGCGCCGCACGCCGTCCCGTCTCGTAGCGCCGGGTGGCCACGGCCGCGTCCTCGTACAGCCGCGCCACCCGCGTACTGAGCCCGGAGTCCGCGCCAGTCCCGTCGCCGGGCTCCCCGTCTGCGGCAGCGGGGCGTGCCGCGAGCAGGGCGGCCCCGCACAGCAGGACCACGACGAGCCTCGAACCGCGGCGAAGTGAGCGCATGTCAGCGATCGTGACCCGACCTGCCGCCCGGGTCCTGTCGGAGGCGTACGCCCGGGGGACGCCTCACCCCTGATGGCTCAACCCGACGGCTGCGCGCCCACCAGCAGGTCCGCCGCCGCCTCCCGCTCGGCCATCGCGCGCAACGGTCCCTCGACGGCCGCCAGTTCCGCGTACGCGCCGCGCTGCACGATCCGGCCCGCGTCGAGGACCACCACCTCGTCCACCGCCCCGAGACCGGCCAGCCGGTGGGTGATGAGCAGAGTGGTACGGCCCTCGGTCGCGGCCAGCAGGTCCGCGGTGAGCGCGTCGGCGGTCGGCAGGTCGAGGTGCTCGGCGGGCTCGTCGAGCACCAGCACCGGGAAGTCGGCGAGCAGCGCGCGGGCCAGCGCAAGGCGCTGCCGCTGACCACCGGAGAGCCGCGCCCCGTGCTCGCCGACGAGCGTGTCGAGCCCGTCGGGCAGTCCCTCCGCCCACTCCAGCAGCCGGGCCCGCGCCAGCGCGTCCCGCAGCTCGTCCTCGCTCGCGCCCTTCCGCGCCAGCAGCAGGTTCTCGCGCACCGAGCTGTCGAAGAGATGCGCGTCCTGGGCGCACAGCCCGACCAGGCGGCGTACGTCGTCGCCGGCCAGGGCGGCCGTGTCCACCCCGCCGAGGGTGTACGAGCCCGCGTCGGCGTCCAGGAAGCGCAGCAGCACCTGCGCGAGGGTCGTCTTGCCGGAGCCGGAGGGCCCCACCACGGCGATCCTGTGCCCCTGCGCGAGCGTGAGGTCGACCCCGGCGAGCGCGTCCCGGTCCTGCCCGGCGTGCCGGGCGGTCAGCCCCCTGACGGCGAGCGGGAACGGCGCCACGGGCGCCTGCCGGGGCCGCTCCGGCTCGCGCACCGGCTCGGGGGAGTCCAGCACCTCGTACACCCGCTCGGCGCTCCTGCGGACCCGCTGGCGGTACTGCACGGCGAGCGGCAGCCCCAGAACCGCCTCGAAGGCGGCCAGCGGGGTCAGGACGACCACCGCCATCGTCACGCCGTCCAGTCGCCCGGCGGCGACCGCCTGGGCCCCCACGAGCGCCGCGGCGGCCACGGTCAGTCCCGAGACGAGGGCGGTCAGCCCGTCGCCCAGGGCGGTGGCCGTGGCGGCCCGGGAGGCGATCCGGGTGAGCACGGCATCGGCGGCCCGCACTCCGGCCCTGCGGGCGGGCAGGGCGCCCGCGACGGTCAGTTCGGCGGTGCCCGTGAGCAGGTCGGCCGTCCGGGTGGCGAGCACGCCCCGGGCGGGGGCCAGCCGGCGTTCGGCCCGGCGGGCCACCGCCGCGGTGACCAGCGGAACGCCCACCCCGGCCGCGAGGAGCCCGGCGGCGAGCACCGCGCCCGCCTCGGGCAGCAGCCAGGCCGTGAACGCCACCGACCCGGCCGACACGACGGCGGCGGCAGCGGCGGGCAGCAGCCAGCGCAGCCAGTAGTCCTGGAGGGCGTCCACGTCGGCGACCAGCCGCGTCAGCAGGTCGCCCCGGCGGGTCGTGCGCAGCCCGGCGGGCGCCAGCCGCTCCAGGCGCCGGAACACCGCGACCCGGGTGTCGGCCAGCATCCGCAGCACGGCGTCGTGCGACACCAGCCGCTCGGCGTACCGGAACACCGCGCGGCCGATGCCGAAGGCGCGGGTCGCCGTCACCGCCACCATCAGGTACAGCACCGGCGGCTGCTGCGAGGCCCGTGAGATCAGCCACCCGGAGGTGGCCATCAGCCCGACGGCACTGCCGAGGGCCAGTGCGCCCAGCAGCAGCGCGAGAGCGAGCCGGCCACGGCGGGCGCCCGCCGTGCCCCGGACGCGGGCGAGTACCCCGTGCCGGGCGGCGACGGGGGTGGTCCCGGCGGCGGCCGGGGTGCCGGGGGCCGGCGCCTCCGGCGGGGCGGGGGCGGCCGTGACCTGTGCGGCGGACCGGCGGGGGCCGGTGCCGGCGGGCTCCGCCAGCCGGACGATCCGGTCCGCCACCCCCAGCAGCGCGGGACGGTGGACGACCAGGAGGACCGTCCGGCCGGCCGCCAGCCGGCGTACGGCCGTCACGATCTCCGCCTCGGTCGCGCCGTCGAGCGCCGCCGTCGGCTCGTCGAGCAGCAGGACGGGACGGTCGGCGAGGAAGGCGCGGGCCAGGGCGAGACGCTGGCGCTGGCCCGCGGACAGGCCGGTGCCGTCCTCGCCCAGGACGGTGTCGAGGCCCTCGGGCAGCGTGGCCACGAAGTCCAGTGCTCCCGCGTCCGCCAGCGCCCGCCGTACGGCCGCCTCGTCGGCGTCGGGACGCGCCAGCCGTACGTTCTCCGCGATCGTCCCGGCGAACAGGTGTGGGCGCTGCGGCACCCAGGCGATGCGCGACCGCCACTGCTCCAGGTCGAGGTCGGCGAGGTCGGCCCCCCCGATCCGCACCCGGCCCCCGGTGGGCCGCACGAAGCCCAGCAGGGTGTGCAGCACGGTCGACTTGCCCGCACCGCTCGGGCCGACCAGCGCGACGGTCTCCCCCGGTGCGACGGTGAACGACACCTCGGAGAGGGCGTCGGCGGCGCGGTCCGGGTAGCGGACGGTCACCCCCTCGAAGACCAGCGGGCCCTCGGGGACCTCGGCCGTGCCGGGGGCCGGGAGCGGCGTCTCCAGGACGGCGAAGATCTCCTCGGCGGCCGCGAGCCCCTCGGCGGCCGCGTGGTACTGCGCGCCGACCTGCCGCAGCGGCAGATACGCCTCGGGTGCCAGAACCAGGATGACCAGGCCGATGTACAGGTCCATCTCGCCGTGCACGAGCCGCATGCCGATCGTCACGGCGACCAGGGCCACCGAGAGGGTCGACAGCAGCTCCAGCGCGAAGGACGAGATGAAGGCGATCCGCAGCGTCCGCATGGTCGCCCGGCGGTACTCGCCGGTGATCCGCCGGATGGACTCGGCCTGCGCCTTGGCCCGCCCGAACACCTTCAGCGTGGGCAGCCCCGCGACCACGTCCAGGAAATGCCCGGACAGCCGGGACAGCAGCCGCCACTGACGGTCCATCCGCGACTGGGTGGCCCAGCCGATCAGCACCATGAAGACAGGGATCAGGGGGAGGGTGCAGACGATGATGGCCGCCGACACCCAGTCCTCGGTGACGATCCGCGCCAGCACCGCGACCGGCACGACCACGGCGAGCCCCAGTTGGGGGAGGTAGCGCGCGAAGTAGTCGTCGAGGGCGTCCACCCCCCGGGTGGCCAGGGCGGTCAGGGAGCCGGTGCGCTGTCCGCCCAGCCAGCCGGGACCGAGCGCGGTGGCCCGCTCCAGGAGCCGCCCCCGCAGCTCCGATTTCACCGCCGCGCTCGCCCGGTGGGCGGCGAGTTCGGTGAGCCAGGAGACCAGGGCACGGCCGCCCGCGACCCCCGCGAGCAGCAGCAGGGGGGTGCGGAGTCCGAAGACGCCCAGCCCGTGCTGGAACGCTCCGACCACGACCTCGGCGACGAGCATCGCCTGGGCGATGACCAGGAGCGCCCCGACCGCGCCCAGGCCGACCACGGCCAGCAGGAAGGACCGGGTGGCCCGGGCGTGGCGGAGGAGACGCGGGTCGATCGGTTTCACGTGAAACACACCTCAGTGGGCGACATCGGCGGCGATGTGCTGGGTCCCGATCCGCTTGCGGAAGACCCAGTAGGTCCAGCTCTGGTACAGCAGGACGAGCGGGAGGGTGATCCCCGCGCACCAGGTCATGATCTTCAAGGTGTACGGGCTGGACGAGGCGTTGGTGACCGTGAGGTTCCAGTCCTCGTTCAGGCTGGACGGCATGACGTTCGGGAAGAGCGTCAGGAAGAGCATGGCCACGGCGGCCACGATGGTGACGCCGGAGAAGGCGAACGACCAGCCCTCGCGCCCGGCCTGGTTGGCCACGAGCGCGGCGACCAGCGCGGCGACCGCGACGACCAGCGCGACCAGGCTCTTGGCGTCACCGCTGTCGGCCTGGGTCCACGACAGGAAGACCAGCGCGACCACCGCCGTGGCGAGGCCGACGTAGAGGGCCAGCTTCCGGGCCCGCTCCCGGATCTCGCCGACGGTCTTGAGGGCGGTGAAGACCGTCCCGTGGAAGGTGAACAGCGTCAGGGTCACCAGACCGCCGAGCAGGGCGTACGGGTTGAGCAGGTCCCCGACGGTGCCGACGTACTCGAAGTGCCGGTCGATCTTCACGCCGTGCACGATGTTGCCGAAGGCCACGCCCCACAGGAACGCCGGGAGCAGCGAGGTCCAGAAGATCGCGGTCTCCCAGTTGCGCTGCCAGTTCTCCTCCGGCCGCTTCGCCCGGTACTCGAAGGCGACGCCGCGGACGATCAGGCAGACCAGGATGAGCAGCAGGGGCAGGTAGAAGCCGGAGAAGAGCGTGGCGTACCACTCGGGGAAGGCGGCGAAGGTGGCGCCGCCGGCCGTGAGCAGCCACACCTCGTTGCCGTCCCAGACGGGGCCGATGGTGTTGATCAGCACCCGCTTCTCGAGCCGGTTGCGGGCCAGCAGCCTGGTGAGGATGCCGACTCCGAAGTCGAAGCCCTCCAGGAAGAAGTAGCCGGTCCACAGGACGGCGATCAGGACGAACCAGACGTCGTGCAGTTCCATGACTGTGCAGCTCCCTCGGCCTAGTAGGAGAAGGCCATCGGCTTGTCGGCGTCACGGGAGTCGCCGCCGATCTTCGTGGGCGGGTTCAGGTCGGCCTCGGTGAGCTCGGGCGGGCCGGACTTCACGTACTTCACCAGCAGCTTGACCTCGACGACGGCGAGGACGGCGTACAGCGCGGTGAAGACGATCATCGAGGTGAGGACCTCGGCCTGGGAGACACCGGGGGAGACCGCGTCGCGGGTCTGCAGGACGCCGTAGACGACCCAGGGCTGGCGGCCCATCTCGGTGAAGATCCAGCCCCAGGAGTTGGCGATCAGCGGGAAACCGAGGGTCCAGATCGCGACCAGCCAGTACAGCCTGGAGAACCGGGGGCTGAGGGCCTTGTCGCGGAAGAGGACCAGGTGCGGCACCTCGTCGTCGCCGACCCTGAGGTGCTGGGGGAGCAGGAACTTCTTGCGGGTGAGCCAGAGGCCGGCGAGGCCGATGGCGAACGACGCCATGCCGAAGCCGATCATCCAGCGGAAGCCCCAGTAGGCGACGGGGATGTTGGGCCGGTAGTCACCGGGACCGTACTTCTCCTGCTCGGCCTTGTTGACGTCGTTGATGCCGGGGACGTGCGAGGTGAAGTCGTCGTTCGCGAGGAAGGAGAGCAGGCCGGGGATCTCTATCGCGACCTTGTTGTGCCCCTCGTCGACGTCGCCGTAGGCGAAGACCGAGAACGGCGCGGGCGCCTCACCGTCCCACAGCGCCTCGGCGGCGGCCATCTTCATCGGCTGCTGCTTGAACATCACCTTGCCGAGGACGTCGCCGCTGACCGCGGTGAGCAGTCCGGCGATGACGACGGTGACCAGCCCCAGCCGGAGCGAGGTCTTCATCACGGTGACGTGCTTCTTGCGGAAGAGGTGGAAGGCGGCGATGCCGACCATGAAGGCGCCGCCGGTCAGGAAGGCCGCCGACAGGGTGTGGAAGGCCTGGCTGAGCGCGGTGTTCTGGGTGAGCACGGCCCAGAAGTCGGTCAGCTCGGCGCGGCCCTTCTCCTCGTTGATCCGGTAGCCGACCGGGTGCTGCATCCAGGAGTTGGCCGCGAGGATGAAGTAGGCCGACAGGATCGTGCCGATCGAGACCATCCAGATGCAGGCCAGGTGGATCTTCTTCGGCAGTCTGTCCCAGCCGAAGATCCACAGCCCGATGAAGGTGGACTCGAAGAAGAAGGCGATGAGGGACTCGAAGGCCAGCGGGGCGCCGAAGACGTCGCCGACGAAGCGCGAGTAGTCGGACCAGTTCATGCCGAACTGGAACTCCTGCACGATGCCGGTGACGACGCCCATCGCGATGTTGATCAGGAAGAGCTTGCCCCAGAACTTGGTCGCCCTGAGGTACTTCTCCTTCTCCGTGCGCACCCAGGCGGTCTGGAGCCCCGCGGTCAGCGCCGCGAGGGAGATGGTCAGGGGCACGAACAGGAAGTGGTAGACGGTCGTGATGCCGAACTGCCAGCGCGCCAGGGTCTCCGGCGCCAAAGCCAGGTCCACGTCGCCGCTCCTTACCTCACAGGCTTGTGGAACATACGCTCAGCGAGCGCTTGTGAAAGCGTTCACATTCACAAGCTAGTATGACAAACGCGTTCGGGACAAGGGAAAGGGGGTCCCCTTACCGCAGGGAACCCCCCTCCACACGCCTCTGAACAGCGCAAACGCGCCCTGTGTCGGCTACATCTCCTTGCGGAAGCCCTCCGCCGCCTTCAGGAAGATGTCGTTCGCCTCGGTCTCACCGACCGTCACCCGGACGCCCTCCCCGGGGAACGGCCGGACCACGACCCCGTGCTGCTCGCACGCCGCCGCGAACGCCGCCGTGCGCTCCCCCAGCCGCAGCCACACGAAGTTGGCCTGGCTCTCGGGCACCGTCCAGCCCTGGGCACGCAGCCCCTCGACCACCCGGGTGCGCTCACCCACCAGCGAGCCGACCCGGCCGAACAGCGCGTCCTCGGCGCGCAGCGAGGCGATCGCCGCCTCCTGCGCCAGCTGGCTCACCCCGAACGGCACCGCCGTCTTGCGCAGCGCCTCCGCCACCCGCTCGTGCGCGATCGCGAAGCCCACCCGCAGCCCGGCGAGACCGTACGCCTTCGAGAACGTCCGCAGGACGCACACGTTCGGCCGGTTCCGGTACAGCTCGACGCCGTCCGGCACCTCGGGGTCGCGGATGAACTCCCGGTAGGCCTCGTCGAGGACGACCAGCACGTCGCCCGGCACCCGGTCGAGGAACCGTTCCAGCTCGGCCCGGCGGACCACCGTGCCGGTCGGGTTGTTGGGGTTGCAGACGAAGATCAGCCGGGTCCGCTCGGTGATCGCCTCGGCCATCGCGTCCAGGTCGTGCACGTCCCCGTCGGTGAGCGGCACCTGCACCGGGGTCGCGCCGCTGATCCGGGTGATGATCGGGTACGCCTCGAAGGAGCGCCAGGCGTAGATCACCTCGTCTCCGGGGCCCGCCGTCGACTGGACCAGCTGCTGGGCGACACCGACCGAGCCGGTGCCGGTGGCGATGTGCGAGGCGGGTACGCCGAAGCAGCCGGAGATCTCCTCCACCAGGGCCGTGCAGGCCAGGTCCGGGTAACGGTTGAAGGCGGCGGCCGCCGCGGTCACGGCCTCCATCACGCCGGGCAGCGGGGGGTAGGGGTTCTCGTTGGAGGACAGCTTGTAGGCCACGGCACCGCCGGCCGCGGCGGGCTTGCCCGGCTTGTAGGTGGGAATCCCCTCCAGCTCGGCACGCAGCTTCGGGCTCGTCTCGCTCACCGCAGTCCTCCTCGTGACCACCACCGGCTCCCGGCTTCAATACTGCTCACCTTATGAGGATTGGTGTGCGTGCGAACAGGTGCGGACGGATCTCCGTGACCTCTGCGGACGAAGCCCCACGAAGGCGTACACGTCAGGGGGCGCGCCGTACATATATCTACGCGCCGGTGGCTCACGCCGTAGCGCGCATCCCCCGTGCAGGTGAGTTGAGACCTCTTCGAAACATCGGTGCGTTGGCAGGCTCATCCGCGCCAACACGTCACATCTTGGGATGTGAACGCTCAACTGGATTGCTTTCTTAGGCATTTGGCCCCTGACAGCCTTGCAGAAACGTGCCTGTCAATGCGTGCATATGCGTCCGCCCTACCCCACCGGATGAGCCCTACTATCGGCTCGCCATGACAGCAGCAGGGAAGCACCAGGTGAGCCGCGCGGAAACCTCACGCCGAGGCAACCGGCCGGGCCGGGCGGGCATCAGGGACGTGGCCGCCGCCGCCGGAGTGTCCATCACGACCGTCTCCGACGCCCTCAACGGCAAGGGCAGGCTCCCCGACGCCACCCGACGCCATGTCCGCGAGGTCGCCGACCGACTGGGCTACCGGCCCTCAGCCGCAGCCCGAACCCTCCGTACCGGCAAGTCGGGCCTCATCGGTCTGACCGTGACCACGTACGGGGATGAACCTTTCACCTTCACCGAGTTCGCGTACTTCGCGGAGATGGCGCGTGCCGCCACCTCGGCCGCGCTCGCCCGCGGCTACGCGCTCGTCATCCTCCCCGCGACCTCGCGCCACGACGTGTGGTCGAACGTCGCCCTGGACGGCACGGTCGTCATCGACCCGTCCGACCAGGATCCGGTGGTCAGCGAGCTCGTGCGCCAGGGCTTACCCGTGGTCTCCGACGGCCGCCCGGTCGGCTCGCTGCCGGTGACCGCCTGGGTCGACAACGACCACGAGGCCGCCGTACTCGACATCCTCGACCACCTGGCCGACGCCGGCGCCCGCCGCATCGGCCTGCTCACGGGGACCACGACGGACACGTACACGCACCTGTCCACCACGGCCTATCTGCGCTGGTGCGAGCGGGTCGGGCAGGATCCGGTGTACGAGGCCTACCCCGCCCACGATCCGTGCGCGGGCGCCGTCGCCGCCGACCGGCTGCTCGCCCGCCCGGACCGCCCCGACGCGGTCTACGGCCTGTTCGACCCCAACGGCACCGATCTGCTGGCCGCCGCCCGCCGCTACGGGCTGCGGGTGCCGGAGGACCTGCTGCTGGTGTGCTGCAGCGAGTCCACGGTGTACGCCAGCACCGAGCCGCCCATCACCACGCTCTCCTTGAAGCCCCGCCGCATCGGCACGGCGGTGGTCCAGCTCCTCATCGACGCGATCGAGGGCGTGGACGGGGACTCGCCGGTCGAACAGGTGATACCGACCGAACTGATCATCCGTACCTCTTCCCAGCGACGTCCGCACCGGACGACGGTCAGCCCGCCGCGGACGCCGGAGAAGGGGTAGCGGGGGCGCGCTGGGTCCTCGGCGCGCTGGGTCCTCGGCGCGCGGGGAACTCGGCGCGCGGGGAACTCCGAGCGGAGAGAGCTCGGCGCGCAGGGACCTAGGCGTGCGTGTGGGAGCGTGGGCCCCGCGACGGGCGCGCCGAGGCGGTGCTGAGGCGGCGCGCAGGCGGTGCTGAGGCGGCGCGCAGGCGGTGCTGAGGCGGCGCGCAGGCGGTGCTGAGGCGGCGCGCAGGCGGTGCTGAGGCGGCGCGCAGGCGGTGCTGAGGCGGCGCGCAGGCGGTGCTGAGGCGGCGCGCAGGCGGTGCTGAGGCGGTTCTGTCCGTGCGGGCGGGCCGTCCGGCCCTCCGGGGTCGCCCGGGAAACCGGTCCCGCGCCCCCGCGGCGGGACCCGGCGCATATGAGTGCGGTGTGCGCCGGGTGTGTACCGGCTGCAGAAGCCCGGCCCAATCGGGGCGAAAGCGGCGATGAACTGGACCCTTGCTCCGATTCACCACCCCTGGGTCATCACACGGCTCGATCCGCATTCCTATGATGGGCGCACGGCACCGCGGGCGGCTTCGACCAAGCAGCCCGCAGGGTGCAGCTGCGGCGCGATGGTGGAGGGGTCTGATGACTCAGGGGGCCGGTCAGGGACCGGAGGCGGAGCGGACGGCGACGTTGCGCGACTTCCGGGTGCCCGCATATGTGCACGAGACCGGTCCGTACGACCAGAACACACATCCCGGCAACGCCGCGCCGCCCTTGGAGGACGCCGTGGAGCACCCCGAGGGCTACACGCCCACCCAGCGCGACCTGCCGGTCATCAAGCGCGGAGACACCCTCCAGCTGCCCGTGGAGCCGGCGCCCGCCCCCGCACCCCAGCCCCCGGCCGGCCCGGGGCCCCTGTTCGTCGTCGGCGACGTGCACGGCTACCTCGACGAGCTGCTGGCCGCGCTCAGGGAGAAGGGCCTGATCGACACGGCCGGCAACTGGTGCGCGGGCACCGCCCGGCTGTGGTTCCTCGGCGACTTCACCGACCGCGGCCCGGACGGCATCGGCGTCATCGACCTCGTCATGCGGCTGTCCGCCGAGGCCGCGGCCGCCGGCGGCTACTGCAAGGCCCTCATGGGCAATCACGAGCTGCTCCTGCTCGGCGCCAAGCGGTTCGGCGACACCCCCGTCAACTCCGGCGCGGGCACCGCCACCTTCCAGGCCGCCTGGCTGCTCAACGGCGGCCAGAAGAACGACATGGACCGCCTGCAGGACCACCACCTGCAGTGGATGGCCCGGCTCGACGCCGTCGAGGAGGTCGACGGCCATCTCCTCGTCCACTCCGACACCACCGCCTACCTCGACTACGGCGACTCGATCGAGGCCGTCAACGACACCGTCCGCGAGACGATCACCCGCAACGACGCGGACGAGGTGTGGGACCTCTTCCGCAAGTTCACCAAGCGCTTCTCCTTCCGGGACGAAGGTGGAGCCGACGCCGTCCGTTCCCTGCTCGATACGTACGGCGGTACCCGGATCGTTCACGGACACAGCCCGATCCCTTATCTGCTGGGCGAAGTCGGCTCCGAGGAGGACGAGGACGGCGACGGCCCGCACGTCGAGGGACCGCACGTCTACGCCGACGGACTGGCCATCGCGATGGACGGCGGCGTGACGATGGCCGGAAAACTGCTGGTCCAGCAACTGCCGCTGGGCGACTGAGCGTTCGGGGGCGAACGGCCGAGCGCGCGCTCGGCGAGTGCGCCCCCTGTGCGCGCGGTCGGCAACGGCGCAGGTCGGCGGCCAATTTCGGCAAACCCCCTGTCACGGCGACCCGTCGCCGCTCTACCATCGGCTTATCCGTAGCAGGCTCCCCTCCGTTTCTGCCCGACGGCTCGTTGGCATGCGAGCCCCAAGCCCTACGGAGCATCGGGGGATGCACATGAACAGCGTTCCGCAGCACCTGCACAGTGAGGACCGCCAGGAGTACGAGCGGGTCCTCGACGAGGCGCTGCGCTCCGCACCACATCACCTGGAACCGGCCGCTGTCGGACGGCGGCTCAATCCCGAACAACTGCGCACCATGGCGCTCAACGCCTCCGCGCTCATCACGGCGGCCGCGGCGACCGAGTACCAGCACTACATAAAGGTCCGCGAGGAACTGCGTCACCCGGCGCCGTCCACCCCTTCGTCCCCGCGTGAGTCCGGTTCGGAGGAGCCGGGCGCGGGCGCGGTGGGGCTTGCGACCACTGTGGGCGACGCGGCGCAGGCCGCCGAGGCCGCCGGAGCGGGCGCCGTGGCCGTCGCCGCCGTGCTCACCCCGGTCCTCGCCGGCACCGCCGCGTTGATCTTCCTGCTGGTCGGCTATCTCCTGCGGGCGATGGACCCCGACCGGACGGCCGCCCACGCCATGCTCAACGTCGGATGGACGTTCGGGGCGATCGCCGCCCTGGCGATCCTGGTCGCCACCGTGGGGCTGCTGCTCACCGCCCTGCGCAACCGTCCCTCCCTGGAGGCGGGACCGTACGGCGAACTGAACGACGAGGTCGAGCGGGCGAAGGACGCCTGGCGGGAGGCCCTGCTGGAGCGGGGCATCCTGCCGTTCCTGCGGGAGGCCCTCGCCGGCCCGAGCACGACGCTCCTGTCCCCCGACCCGGCCCCGCCCGCGCCCACCGGCCGGCTGCCGAAGATCGGGTACGACCGTCCGGGCTTCACCAGCCCCGACGACGGCCCCGCGGCGGGCCCGCGCCCGAGCTTCACCAGCCCGGACTACACGAGCCCGGACTTCGGCGGCCCGGAGCACCAGCCGGAATAGCCAGCCGGCATGGCCAGTCGGCTTGCGCCCCCGCATACCTGGGGTCGGGGAGCGCAAGCCCATCGCTGGGGTGGTCCGGGGGCGTGGTGCGGGGAGGGTGCCGTGGTGGCGGGGGTCATACGGCCGCTCACGGTCCTACGGCCGCTCAGAGGATGCCGGCGCGTCCGGCCTCCGTGATCCAGGACGGGAACTCCGACAGCAGCCGGTCGTAGAGTTCCTGATCCGGTACGGCGCTGATGTCGTCCACGGCGAAGAAGCCGACGTTGTCGACGCGCCGGCCGGGGAGGGTGTCGAACCGCTCCAGGACGCCGTAGTTGGACCGGCCGAGCCCCACGAACTGCCAGAAGACCGGCTCCTCGACCGCCGCGCGCAGCTCCTGCTCGATCGCCGCGTCGCGGTAGACCCCTCCGTCCGAGAAGAACAACACCAGCGTGGGCAGGGGCGTGGGATTCTCCCGCACATACGCCCTGACCTCGGCGATCGCCTTCTGCTCCTCGTTCTGGATGCCGACCGTCCGCATGTCCACCTGACCGGGCTCCAGCCCCTTGCGGGGTTTCCTGCCGCGGCGGAACAGACTGATCTCGCCCACCCGGACATGCAGCCGCAGCCACTCGGGGAGTTCGGCGAGCCGGAGATCGGGGAGCCGGGCGGGATTGCTGGCGAACGTCCAGGCCTGCATCTCACCGTCGTCGTCGAGCTGCGCCGCCACCGCGGCCATGCGCTCCACGACGTCCGCCACGACCCCGCGCGAGTACAGGAACGCCATGGATCCGGAGGCGTCCAGCACCAGCAGGATCCGCGCCCGGACACCGGCGGCGCCCCGCTTGGTCAGGCTGACGGCGACCTGCTCCTTTCGGAGGGAGAGCCGCTTGCGCATGTCGACGGGGAGCTGTTCCTCGCCCTTGGTCAGGTGCGGCGTGACAGCCGGGACGGCCGAGGCGGAGGGGGGCTGGGCGGACGTCGGCGGCGCGGGCTGGGCCGGAGCCGGTGCGGGGGTCCCGGCCGGCGGGGGCTCCTCGTCGACCGTGATGCCGAAGTCGGTGGCCAGGCCGGCGAGTCCGGAGGCGTATCCCTGGCCGATGGCGCGGAACTTCCAGCGTCCCTCGCGCAGATACAGCTCGCCGCAGAGGAACGCGGTCTCCGTCTCGGCCCGCATCTCGAAGCGCGCCAGCTCGGACCGCCCGTCCGGGCCGAGCAGCCGGAGCGTGAGCCCGGCCACCTGCCCGAAGGTGCCGCCGTCGGCCGACGCCCCCAGCACCACCCGCGTGACGGCGCTCTCCAACGCGCCGAGGTCCACCTGGACCGTGTCGGTCAGAACCCCGTCGGCCCGCTGTTTGCCGAGGTGGGTGACGGCTCCGGAGGCATGGCGCGGCTGGTTGTAGAAGACGAAGTCCCCGTCGTCCCGCACCCGTCCGGCGCTGGTCAGCAGCAGTGCGGAGGCGTCGATGTCCGGTCCTCCGGCCCCCTCGGACCAGCTGAGTTCCGCCCGGACGGCGGAGGAGTCGACCGGCACGTTCGCGCCCTTGCTCATGGATCGCGCGTTCATGGGCTCAGTCAAGCACCTGGGCCGCCACCGGAGGACGTCCGTCCACAGCCCCGGTCTTGATGGCGGCTCCCCACCGGCGGATCGTGAGAAGGGACGACGCCACCCGGTCACCCGACCCCAAGGAAGCCTCATGCCTCCCACGACTCCGCCTCCCGCCCTGCGTGTGAGGGGCTTCGACCACCTGGTCCTCAATGTCGCCGATGTCGAGCGGTCCCTGGACTTCTACACCGGGCTCCTCGGCCTGGAACCGGTCCGCGTGGCCGAGTGGCGGGCCGGCGAGATCCCCTTCCCGTCGGTGCGTATCACCCCCGAGACGATCGTCGACCTGCTGGAACACCCGCGCGGGGAGTCGAACGTCGACCACATCTGTCTCGCCGTCGACCCCGTGGACTGGGAGGAGTTCATCGCGGCCGGAACCCTCACGGTCCTCGAAGGCCCCGCACAACGCTTCGGCGCACGCGGCGTCGCCACCTCGGTGTACATCGCGGATCCGGACGGCAACACCGTGGAACTCCGCTGGTACCCCCAGGACGCCCCGTCCTGACGAAGGGCCACTGCCCCGGGCAGCCGGACGGGGGAGCCGGAAGGCCGAGGGCACGCCCCTCCGGCTCCGCCCGCCGCGCGGGACTCAGTCCGCGATCGGCAGATACACCCGGTTCCCGCCGGCCGCGAACTCCTGCGACTTCTGAGTCATGCCCTCCTCGGCCTCCTGCGGGCTTCCCCCGTGCGTACGGCGGATGTCCTGGGAGATCTTCATCAAGGACGACTAGCGGCCGGAATCAGGGTCTCGGGGGCGGCAGCTCGATCAATGCGATACCGCCGTCCTGTGCGACAGCCAGGCGGGTGCCGGTTGCGTCGAGCGCTGCCCAGGGTGTGGGGATATGCGTGACGCCGAAGCTTCCGTCCTTCGGCGCGACCTTCACTCCGGGCCACTCCGCGACAACAGCTCCGGTCTCGGTGTCGATCAACCGGGGATGCTCGTACAACGAGATGACCTGAGCATTGCGAGGGAGAAGTGTTCCGATGGGGTAGTTGACGGAACTCCGAGCCAGCCATTGCCGTCCGGAGACCGACCACACGCCGAGCTGTCTCGGCCCCAGGTTGGGTGCCTCTTCGTCGTCGAAGACCTCATCAGTCGTCGCAACGGCGAGACGATCACCGTCCAACCAGCAGGCGGACGCGACTTCGGCATCGGATCCGGGGGACATCGGCAGGACTCCGTCGCCATCGAGCGTCGCCGAGTCGGCGAGCGCCTCCGCGAGATCGTAGACACGAGCGATGCCGAACGGGCTCCAGAACCAGCCTGCCATCAGAAGGTGCCGGCCATCCGGACTTACCGACAGACGCGAGTGGAACACGTCCGTCGGCGTGCGGTCGCCAGTGGTGAGCCGCGCCCCCGATACGAGGTCGTCGATCTGCAGCACGTTGTACTCATCCGGGCAATGGACCAGGATCTCCCGACCGTCCGGGAGCCTGCCGAGCGCCACCGGGTAATCGAAATCAGCAGCGTGATAGGAGCTTCGTCCCATCTCGCGTAGCCCGCTGGCGCCGTCCAGGACGAGCGCCGTGGTGTCCCGTTCTCCGTAAACGACCGCGTACCGCCCGGAGGGAGAGCTCACCGCCTGATCGAATGGCCGACCGAAGTCCACTGAGGTCGGATGTTCAGTGCCGTCAAGGCTCCAGCGCCTGCCACCTCCGGCAAGGTCCAACAGCATGTCGCCATCCCAGCCCAGTGAGCGCAGCGCGCCTCTGACCGGCACAAACTCCACATCCACCCTTTTTCCCCTCACCCACGCCCTGGTCGTCCTGCCCTGCCATCGCGGCATGACGGTCCGCCTCGGTACAGAGAGCGTGCCGGGTCCGCCGGATGTGGGAAACCCCTGTGCCGAGACGCTGCTCTGGGGAAATCCGTCTGCGGCTCCCCCAGAGCAGCACAGTGAGCAGACGAACGTCAGTCCGCCAAGGGGAGGTAGACCCGGTTGCCCGAGGCCGCGAACTCCTTCGACTTCTGGAGCATCCCCTCCGCGACCTCCTCCGGAGACGCCCCTTCAGCCGCCACACCACCGAACCGCTCTGTGATGCTTTGACTGATCTTCATCGAGCAGAACTTCGGCCCGCACATCGAGCAGAAGTGAGCCGTCTTGGCCGGCTCGGCCGGGAGGGTCTCGTCGTGGAAGTCGCGGGCCGTGTCCGGGTCGAGGGCCAGGTTGAACTGGTCCTCCCAGCGGAACTCGAAGCGGGCGTCGGACAGCGCGTCGTCCCACTCCTGTGCTCCGGGGTGGCCCTTGGCGAGGTCGGCGGCGTGGGCGGCGATCTTGTAGGTGATGACACCGGTCTTGACGTCGTCACGGTTGGGCAGGCCCAGGTGCTCCTTGGGCGTGACATAGCAGAGCATGGCCGTGCCCCACCAGGCGATCATCGCGGCGCCGATGCCGGAGGTGATGTGGTCGTACCCCGGGGCGACGTCCGTCGTCAGCGGGCCGAGCGTATAGAACGGAGCTTCATCGCAGATCTCCTGCTGAAGGTCGATGTTCTCCTTGATCTTGTGCATCGGGACGTGTCCCGGGCCTTCGATCATGGTCTGTACGTGAAAACGCTTGGCGATCGTGTTGAGTTCCCCGAGCGTGCGCAACTCCGCGAACTGCGCCTCGTCGTTGGCGTCCGCGATCGAGCCCGGCCGCAGACCGTCTCCCAGCGAGTACGTGACGTCGTAGGCGGCGAGGATCTCGCAGAGTTCCTCGAAGTTCTCGTACAGGAACGACTCCTTGTGGTGCGCCAGGCACCAGGCCGCCATGATCGAGCCGCCGCGCGAGACGATGCCGGTCTTGCGGTTCGCGGTGAGCGGGACGTACGCGAGGCGCACGCCCGCGTGGACCGTCATGTAGTCCACGCCCTGCTCGGCCTGCTCGATGACGGTGTCCTTGTAGATCTCCCAGGTCAGTTCCTCGGCCCTGCCGTCGACCTTCTCCAGCGCCTGGTACAGCGGCACCGTGCCGATGGGGACGGGGGAATTGCGCAGCACCCACTCCCGGGTGGTGTGGATGTTGCGGCCGGTGGAGAGGTCCATGACCGTGTCGGCGCCCCAGCGGGTCGCCCAGGTCATCTTCTCGACCTCCTCCTCGATGGAGGAGGTCACCGCCGAGTTGCCGATGTTGGCGTTGACCTTCACCAGGAACCTCTTGCCGATGATCATCGGCTCGATCTCCGGGTGGTTGACATTGGCCGGCAGCACCGCGCGCCCGGCCGCGATCTCCTCGCGCACCACCTCGGGAGAAACGTTCTCCCTGAGGGCCACGAACTCCATCTCGGGCGTGATCTCGCCCCTGCGGGCGTACGCGAGCTGGGTGACCGCCCTGCCGTCCCGGCTCCGGCGCGGCAGTCGCGGACGGCCCGGGAACACCGCGTCGAGATTACGCAGCCCACCGCGCGGCGAGGTGTGCTTGACGCCGTCGTCCTCGGGCCGGACGGGCCGGCCCGCGTACTCCTGCGTGTCACCGCGGGCGATGATCCAGTTCTCCCGCAGCGGCGCCAGGCCCCTGCGTACGTCGGTGTCGGCGAGCGGATCCGTGTACGGCCCGGAGGTGTCGTACAGCGTGACCGACTGTCCGTTGGTGAGATGCACCTGGCGGACCGGCACCCGCAGGTCGGGGCGAGCGCCCTCGATGTACCCCTTGTGCCAGCCGATGGACGTCCCGCTCTTCTCGCTGATCGCCTCGGCCGTGTTTGTGTCGGCCGCGTTCTGCGTGAAGGCAGGCGTGCGTGCGTCCTTGTTGGTCATGAGACCTACTCCCTACGCCGGCATTACCCGGTAACAGGTTCGGCGGTCGACGCAGCGGCTACCGTCTGCCGACGTTTCATGTGAAACATCACTCGCTGTCGTGACGTTCCACGTGAAACATCGCGAAGACGGAGGTCAGCGCCCTCTCAGCCCGGTGCTCCGAGCTCCCGCGTGTGCAAAAGTGGCTCCACGCTAGCGGTAGGTGTGGCGCGGTGAACAGTGGGCCTCTGCCGTTCTTGCGATGATCTGGCGGTGACCACGACACACCAGCCCCCGTACCCGCCCGGAGAGCCGCCCCGCAGGCCCGGCGCCGGTGGCGGACCTGGTCCCCGACCTGATGGCGGCCCAGGCCCCAGACCGGTCAACGCCCCGCAGGGCGGACCGGCCGCACAGGGGCGCCAGGACGAACGCGACTTCAGCTTCGGTGGTGGGTTCGACCGCGGCCACGAGGTCGGGCCCGGCTACGGGCATCGTCCGGGCCCCCGCCCCGGGCCTGGGCACCACGGGCCCGCTCATCATGGGCCCGATCATCATGGGCCCGATCACCATGGGCCCCAGCCCTCCGGACCCGGAGCAGGCGGAGGCCACCGGCACGGCTCCGAGGACGGTCACACCGGAGGACAGAGCAGCGGTTCCGGAGGCGGACACGGGCATGGGCATGGGCACAGCCACAGCCACGGTCCGGCCGCACCGGTCTCCCAGCATCTACGCAAGGTCATCGGAGCCATCCTGATCCCCTTCGCCGCGGCGGTGCTGGTCGGGCTGGTGGTGCTGTGGCCGGGCGGTGCCCCGGCGCATGAGCGGACCGGCGTCGGCTTCGACCGGCAGACGCAGCACGCCACGGTGACCAAGGTCGTCAAGGTGAGCTGCCAGTCGGTGAACGCCTCCGGTGGCACCCCGATCGGCGGCGCTTCCCCCGCCGACGGCTCGTCCACCGAGCAGAAGGGGGGCGCCACCTGCAAGAAGGCCACGATCCGCGTGGACACCGGCGACGACAAGGGCCGGACCTTCACCGAGATCGTCCAGCCTGACCAGTCACGGCAGTTGGAGCAGGGCGAGCAGGTCGTGGTCGCCTACGAGCCCTCGGCACCCAAGGACCTGCAGTACTCGGTCACCGATGTGAACCGCCGGATCCCGATGACGGTGCTGGCCGTGATCTTCGCGGTCGCCGTGGTGGTCGTCGGGCGGCTGCGCGGTGTCATGGCCCTGGTGGCGCTCGCCGCGAGCTTCTTGATCCTGAACTTCTTCATCCTGCCCGCGATCCTCCAGGGCTCGAACCCGCTGCTGGTGGCCGTGGTGGGGTCCAGCGCCATCATGTTGATCGCCCTGTATCTGTGCCACGGGCTGTCGGCCCGTACGTCCGTCGCCGTGCTCGGCACCCTCATCTCGCTGATGCTGATCGGCTTCCTCGGCTCCTGGTTCGTCGACTGGGCCGCGCTCACCGGCAACACGGACGACAACACCGGCCTGATCCACGGTCTGTACCCGTCGATCGACATGAGCGGTCTGCTGCTCGCCGGCATCATCATCGGCTCACTCGGTGTGCTCGACGACGTGACGGTCACCCAGACGTCCGCGGTCTGGGAGCTGCACGAGGCGAACCCGGCGATGGGCTGGCGCGGGCTGTACCGGGCCGGCATCCGCATCGGCCGCGACCACATCGCGTCCGTGGTGAACACGCTCGTGCTCGCCTACGCCGGTGCCGCGCTGCCGTTGCTGCTGCTCTTCTCGATCGCGCAGAGCAGTGTGGGCACGGTCGCCAACAGCGAGCTGGTCGCCGAGGAGATCGTGCGCACGCTGGTCGGCTCGATCGGTCTGGTGGCGTCGGTGCCGGTCACCACGGCCCTCGCGGCTCTCGTGGTCGCCGCGGACCGCCCGGAGGCGGGTACGGCGGCCGCGGCGGTGCCGGAGATGGCCCCGGCAGGGGCGCCGGAAGCAGGTCCCGGGCAGCCGCGCGGCGGCCGGGGGAGACGGCGCAAGCACTGACGTCGGGGGCGGGCGCCCGGAAGCGGCCGCCCCCAGAAGAAGCGTTCCTGCGTGGCCCCACCCCCCTGGCGAAGCGTTACGCCTGCGCCGGCTGTCGGAGGTCAGCCGGTGCTCCGCTCCTCCGCGAGGATCCGGTCCAGCGCCTCGTCGAGGTGGGCGTCGAAGTCGGCGAGCGCCCCCTCCTGGCCCAGCGGGACCAGCTTGTCGGTGCGGTCCAGGAAAGCCACCAGAGGCGCCGCCGAGGACCGGAACAACGCCTGGTCACCGCCCACCTGAAGCCGGATAAGGACCTCGCCGAGCACATCGGGGTCCACCGGCGAGACCCGGACGTCCCCCTCCCCGCACGGCCTGCCCACCCCGTCGATGAGCAACTCACGCCCGAACGCCCAGGTCACCGGGGCGTCACCGGGAAGGTGGAAGGTGAGCCGTACGGCATAGGGATCGCGCGACTCATAGCCCAGCTCCACCGGGATGCGGAACGAGAGCTCCTCGGACACGAGGAAGCTCATCATGACTTCTGCCTGAACTGCCTGTACGGACTCGCGCATCGCGTTACCCCGTCATTTGCCGTCGAATGGCCGGTAATCAACCCCTGACACTGCACCGCATCTTGCTGAACGTGCACAACAGATCACAAGGAGTGAGTTTTCACATACTGATAGAGATCGCGATTGACCCCAACTTGCTCCCGATCTCGCTCTGCAACTGCCGTGCCGCCGGGAGCAGCCGGTCGGCCTGCCGGGAGGGCAGGGAGATGGCCATCGTGGCCGCCGTGGCGCCCACGGTGATCGGGACCGCGGCGCACACCGTGCCCAACGCGTATTCCTGCCTCTCCACGACCGGTTCCATGCGTGGGGTCCGCTCCAGGCGTCGCAGCAGGGTGTGGTCGTCACGCACCGTGTACGGGGTGATCGACCGCACGGGGTGGCGGTCCAGGTGATCACGGCGGGCGCTCTCGTCCATCTGGGACAGCAGGCACTGGCCGATGGCGTGCGCGTGCGCGGTCTCACGGAAGTCGGCCCACTCCTGCACCGCGGGATTGCCCGGGGTGTCGGAGACACACATGATCTCGATCTCGCCGTCGCGGTACCGGGCGTAGTACACGGGGGCACCGATCGAATCACGCCACTGGGCGAGAGTGTCGGCGACCGTGCTGCGACGTTTCTGCGCGGCTCCGCTGCCGGCCAGCCGCTCCGCCGCCTCGCCGAGGAAGAACAGCCCCTTGTCCCGGCGTAGATAGCCTTCGTGCACGAGGGTGCGCAGCAGGTGGTAGGCCGTGGGGAGCGCGAGTCCGGTCTCCCGGGCCAGTTGCTTGGCCGGAGCGCCGCACTGGTGCTCGGCGACGGACTCCAGCAGGCGCATCGCGCGCTGCACGGAGCCGATCAGCGTCATGGCGGAGTTCGGCTCGGTTGTCGTGGGACGCGGCTGCTCGGGGAGTCCCGTGCCCGGGGGGCGCTGGAGCCTGGGCGTGGGGGCACGCGGGGCGGTGGGTGCGTGGGTTTCAGGGGAGGCGGTGTCGACCAGGGCCATGGGGTCACTCCCGAAGCGCGAGGGGGCGGCCCGTGCGGGGAGACACGGGAGGGGGGGTGTACGCCGCTCGCGGGGGTCTTGTCCCCCGTCGAGTTTGGGACTTTAACCGCCCGCCACCGCCCGGGAACCGGCCCTGCCCGAAACTTCCCCCGGCCGAGGGAACAGGTGAATCCTGTTACCGCTCGGCGGTCTCCCGCCCCGCCTACCAGTCGCCGCGCGAGGTGGAACCCGCCATGAACTTCCGCACGACGTAGACCAGTCCGCCGACCAGGGCCACGAAGATCAGCACCTTGAACAGGAGCCACACCAGGAAGCCCACGACGCTGGCTATCAGGCCGCCGAAGACGACCAGGGCGATGACCGGCACCGCCACCCACTTCACCCACCACGGCAGTCCCGCGAAGATCTCTCGCATCGCCCTCGTCCTTTGTCCTCGTCGCGGTCCGGCCCGAACTCCTGTGAGTCCGGATGCTTCCGGCGTCCTGCCGTCGATGCTAGGTCCGCGGGGGGCGCCGGCGGGGGCCCGGCGCCCCTTGTCCTCCCCTGATCGATCCCCTAGGGAACCCGGAGATCCGGATCAGGCCTCGGGCGGAGAGAACACCACCAGCACCCGCAGGTCCTCGCTGATGTGGTGGAACTTGTGGGCGACCCCGGCCGGGACGTACACCACGCTGCCGCGCGCCACCTCGGTGGTCTCCAGGCCCACGGTGATCGAGGCCCGTCCGCTGACGACGAAGTACACCTCGTCCTGGCGGTGGGGGTTCTGTGGGTCGTGTGCCCCCGCGTCGAGCGCGTACAGCCCGACGGACATGTTCCGCTCCCGCAGGAACTGCAGGTAGGCGCCGTCGTTGGAAGCGCGCTCCGCCTCCAGTTCGTCCAACCGGAATGCCTTCATCTTGTTCGTCCGCCCTCGCCCGGTGCCCGTTGCCGATCTCTCTGCCACGATCAGACACATGAAGAATTTCGTAGTCAAGACGATCGCCAACGCGGGTGCTCTGGCGGTCGCCGTCTGGGCCCTGTCGGGCATAACCCTGTCCGGTGACGACAAGGGCAAGGAGATCGTCACCCTCCTGGGCGTCGCCCTGCTCTTCGGCCTGGTGAACTTCCTGGTCAAGCCGATCGTGAAGGTGCTGACCTTCCCGCTCTTCATCCTGACCCTCGGTCTGATCACCCTGATCGTCAACGCCCTGATGCTGCTGCTGACCTCCTGGCTGGCCGGCGTGCTCGACCTGAGCTTCCACGTGGACGGCTTCTGGACCGCGGTCGGCGGCGGCCTGATCGTCTCCGTGGTCTCCTGGGCACTCAACGTCGTCCTGCCGGACGGGGACTGAACACCCGATGACCTACCGCGTCTGTTTCGTCTGCACCGGCAACATCTGCCGCTCGCCGATGGCCGAATCGGTCTTCCGCGCGCGCGTGGAGGAAGCCGGTCTAGACGACCTGGTCGAGGTCGACAGCGCCGGCACGGGCGACTGGCACGAGGGCGAGGGCGCCGACCCGCGCACCCTCTCCGTCCTGGAGGAGCACGGCTACGGCCTCGATCACACGGCCCGCATGTTCCGGCCGTCCTGGTTCGCCCGCGTCGACCTCGTGATCGCCCTGGACTTCGGACACCTCAAGACCCTGCGCCGCCTGGCGCCCACCGCACAGGACGCCGCGAAGGTGCGTCTGCTGCGGACCTACGACCCCGCCGCCGACGGCGACCTCGACGTGCCCGACCCTTACTACGGCGGCCCGGACGGTTTCGAGGAGTGCCTCGGGATGGTGGAGGCGGCGGCCGACGGCCTGCTGGCCGCCGTACGCGAGGATCTGGAAGGACTGCGGACATGAGCGACTCAGCCACCCCCGGGGGGCTCCCCGGCGACGCGGGGGAGGGCACCCGCGCGGTACGGGCCGGGCTGCCCGAGCCGGTGAAGTACGAACCGACCCTGCCAGGGCCGGTGTTCGCCGCGCACTACCATCTGCCGGGGGAGCCGACGGGGCCGTACACCTACGGCCGCGACGAGAACCCCACCTGGACCCGGCTGGAGCGGGCGATCGGCGGGCTGGAGGCCCCGGGGCGGGACGACGTCGAGACGCTCGCCTTCGCCTCCGGGATGGCCGCGATCTCGGCGCTGCTCTTCTCCCAGCTGCGCGCCGGCGACACGGTCGTCCTGCCCAGCGACGGCTACCAGGCGCTGCCCCTGGTGAGCGCCCAGTTGGAGGCGTACGGCATCGGGGTGCGGACCGCCCCGACGGGTGGCGACGCCCAGCTCGACGCCCTCGACGGTGCCCGGCTGCTGTGGATCGAGTCGCCGTCCAACCCCGGCCTCGACGTCTGCGACATCCGGCGGCTCGTCGAGGCGGCACACGCGCGTGGCGCCCTCGTGGCTGTCGACAACACGCTCGCGACCCCGCTGGGACAGCGGCCGCTGGAGCTCGGCGCCGACTTCTCGGTGGCCAGCGGCACCAAGCAGCTCACGGGGCACGGCGACGTCCTCCTCGGATACGTCAGCGGGCGGGCCGGCGAGCCGATGACCGCCGTACGCCGCTGGCGGAAGATCGTCGGGGCGATCCCCGGGCCGATGGAGGCCTGGCTGGCGCACCGTTCGATCGCCACGCTCCAGCTGCGCGTCGACCGGCAGGCCGCGAGTGCCCTGGCCGTCGCCGAGGCGCTGCGGGGCAGGCCGGAGGTGACCGGGCTGCGCTATCCCGGCCTGCGCGACGACCCGGCCCACGAGGTGGCCGTCCGGCAGATGCGGCGGTTCGGGTGCGTGGTGTCGTTCACGCTGCCCACGCGTGCGCGTGCCGAGCGTTTCCTAGAGGCGCTGCGGCTCGTGGACGACGCGACCAGCTTCGGCGGGGTGCGCTCCACCGCCGAGCGGCGGGGGCGCTGGGGCGGCGACGCGGTACCGGAGGGCTTCGTACGGCTGTCGGTCGGCGCCGAGGATCCCGAGGACCTGGTGGCCGACGTGTTGCGTGCCTTGGGGGAGTCGGCGCCATGACCGGGCTGCGGACGCCCCCTGGGTGTCCCCCCTGCGACGGACGGTCCGAGCCTCCCCCCTCGTGGCTCGGACCGTCCTCGGTTCTACGCCCGAAGAACCGCACCCACAAGCCTAGTTGACTCTGTGTCAGCGTTCAATCACGGTAGCGACGGGGGCCGATCGGCAGAGTCGGCCGCACCGGCCTCGCCATCAGCACGCCCCGGCCACGCGCCGCCGTGCTCACGCCCACTCCGCTTGCGACGAGGACCACGTCCTGATCGCAGCCCCGCGGTGGGCGGAACGGATCGACTCGGCGAGGCTGCGCCGCACGGGTGCTTCCGCGCTGGAGAATCTCCCGGTCGTCGAGGTGCACGAGTCGTGTCTTCGTCTCCTGCCCCGCCGCCTCCGGCGCCGTGATCGTGCCCGATCCGCGCGCCGTGCTCGCCTGCGCCGTCGCGGGTGCCGGGCTCGCGGCGCTGCCCGGGTATCTGCGCTCGGCCGCCCTGCGGCGCGGGGACGTCGTCGCCCCGCACAAGCCACGGAGTCGTGACGGGATGCGCTCCCCCGGTGACGATTCGCGATGTTTCACGTGGAACATGCGGGGCCACATTTCTCCCATGACCGTCCGACCTGTGGTCAAGCGCACTGCCCGCGCCGTTCTGCTCGACGGCGACGACCTCATCCTGATCAAGCGCACCAAACCCGGTGTGGACCCGTACTGGGTCACGCCCGGTGGCGGCGTCGAACCGGATGACGCGACCGTCGTCGACGCCCTGCACCGCGAGGTCCACGAGGAACTCGGCGCGAAGATCACCGATGTGGTCCCCTGCTTCGTCGACACCGTCGAGCACATCGGCGAGGACGGCGGCGCGACCGGCGTCAAGGTGCAGCACTTCTTCGTCTGCCGTCTGGAGTCCATGGACCCCTCCCTGCGGCACGGACCCGAGATCGACGAGCCCACCGGGGAGTACGAGATCGTCTGGGTGCCGTTCACCCGGGTGGGCATCGCGTCCGTCCATCTCGTGCCGCTGTCGCTGCGCCACTACCTCGACGGCAACATCGAGGGCGTACGGGCCATGCACGCGCCCGATCTCGGATGAGCCGGTAGGCCGCCCCGACGTCAGCTGCCAGAGGCGACGAGCTCCTCGACCGAGTCGTGCCGTATGCGCTCCACGGGGAAGCCGACACCGCGCAGGGCGTCCACCCCGCTACGGATCATGCCGGGCGGACCGGAGACATAGGCGTCGTACGCGGTCCAGGGCCCGAAGGTCCGTATGGCGTCGGGGAGCTGGAGCAGACCGTCCCGGTCGACCACCGGGTGTACCTCCAGCCACGAGTGCGCCTGCTGGAGCCTGAGCATCGTGTCGATGTCGTACAGGTCGTGGTTGCTTCGGGCGCCGTAGAACACCTCGACCGGACGGCGGGCGCCGTGCTCGGCCACGTCCTCGACCAGCGCCTTGATGGGGGCTATGCCGGTACCGCCGCCCAGGCAGAGCAGACCGCTGTCCCGGGTGTGGTCGACCGTCATCGAGCCGGCCGGCGGTCCGAGCCGTACGACGTCACCGGGCCGGGCACGGTGGACGAGGGCGTTGGACACCCACCCGGCCGGGACCGCCTTCACATGGAAGGCCAGCAGTCCGTCGGAGCGGGGCGCCGAAGCGAACGAGAAATGCCGCCAGATCCTGGGCCACCACGGTGTCTCCAGACTCGCGTACTGCCCGGCGCGGAAGGGGTAGGGCTGGTCGGGGCGGAGGGTGAGGACGGCGATGTCCGGCGTCCTGAGGTCGTGGGAGACGACCTCCGCCTGCCACCACGGCGGAGCGCGCAGCTCGTCCACGGCCGCCGCGTCGATCATGACCTGCGAGATCGTCGTGTACGCCCGGACCCAGGCGGCTTCGGTGTCGGCGTCCCAGACGGCGTCGGCGTACTTGCTGAGCGCGCCGATCAGGCACTCGCCGACGGCAGGGTAGTGCTCGGCCCGGGTGCCGTACTTACGGTGGCCGCGGCCGAGGTTCTGGAGGTACTCGACGAGGACCGGGGTGTTGTCGATGTGCTCGGCGGCGGTCAGCAGCGCCTTGAGCAGCCGGTCGCGCTGGGCGTCCATCGCGGGCGGGAAGAGCGGGCGCAGTTCGGGGTAGCGGACGAACAGCAAGGCGTAGAAGTACGAGGTGACCTTGTCAGCCACCGGGCCGACCTCGGCCATGGTCCGGCGGATGCGGACGGCGTCCGGAGAGCCCTCCCCGGCGGGGGCGGGAGGCTGGGCGGGGAGCATGAGATCGGGGGGAGGCGAGGGTCGTACCGCTTCCCGCTGCGGAGGAGCCTCGGCCGACGTGCCCGGTTGCTGCTCCTGCGCCGCAGGGGGCCGGGCGAAGGCGTCGGCGCCTGCGGTCTCCGGTGGGGCCGCCACCGGCGCCGCAGGGGCGCCTGACGGGCCGTAGGGGCTCTGCGGCTCCGTTTCGGGTTGCCGCAGCACCGCGTCCGCCTGCGCGGGTTCTTCGGCCACCTGAGCAGCGCCCACGGGCGAGTCGCCGTCGGTCGGACGGGAGCCGTGACCGGGCGGGGGTGTGGCACGGCCCACCGGGCGCAGTGCGGCCAGGCGGCGGCCGTCCTGCGCCCCCTGCTCACCCCCGGCGGTCGGCTCCGGCTGTCTGCGCGGCGCGAACCATCCGTCCCCGCCGCCGGACGTGCCGTTGTCGGCCGACTTGGTGGTCGGAGCGTCCATGGTCTGCCTCGCCTCGAACATCTTTCGGTCGGTCTGCGCGCTTCCTGGCTCGGAAGGGCCTGCTTCCCCGGCAGACGGCTTGCTTTCCGTTCGGTTCCGCACGCACTCGGCAGACGCGCACACCGGACATACGGTCTTCGGTTCTCTCGGCCCCATCAGGCTGCATTGCCCTGTTCCCGGCCCGTTCGGAACGTGTGCGCAGGGCCCCGCGCGCCTGACTCCGAAAGCGAACCGGAGTCGACCCTACCGGCCGCGGTGGACCACACAAGTCCCCCCTTCCCTCCCCTGGACAACGGGCGGGGAGTGAACCGTCGATTCCCTCAACTACCGGGCGGGACGAACCAATTCATAGGCATCCCACAGATCCTTCCCCGTGTAGGAATGCGTCGCGAGGCTTGCCAGACGGTGGTCCGCATTGACCGCCACGGAGACCGGCACGGCTGCGAACAGGTCTTTGTCGGAGCCCGAGTCGCCATACGCGACACAGTCCTGCCGCCTCACTCCGAACTCCGCGCACAGCCGATCCGCGATCACCACCTTCGCCGCGGCGCTGAGAACGCCCGCCGGATCCACCGGCTCTGTGAAAGGAAGAGCGGGAAAGCGTGATCCATGGGCCGCGTGGGCGCCCCAGGCCGTGAGTTTTTCCACAAAGAAGGAGGGCGAGAGCGACACGACGGCGCAGTACTCCCCTCGGCTGCCGATCTCCGCCCAGACCTCACGGATGCGCGCCAGCCAGGGAGCGCCCTCGAACGCCGCCGTCACATGCTCCTCGGTGAGATTCGTCCACAGTGCGTGCGCCTGATGCGCGTACTCCGGCGGCTGGATCCGCCCCTCGGCCGCGGCGCGGTCCAGCGCCACCGCCTCGGCCTCCAGGCCGAGTTGGCGCGAGATCTCCCGGGGAGCAGAAGTGCCATGCAGCAGGGTGCCGTCGAGGTCGAAGAGATGCAGTCTCGCCATGCGCCGAGGCTAACCGGGCCGGACGGCCGCTGTTTCACGTGAAACAGCGGTGGCCAAAAGCGCGTGCCTCCGGGGGAAACAGGTGGACGTCAGGGGCGCCCGTCGGACAGCCTGGCCGGCGTGCCGACTCCTTCCCCCGCCGCTCTGCCCATCCGCCGTCTGACGCATCGCGACCTCACGGCCTGCGCCGACTTGTCCGAGGACCGGGGGTGGCCGCGCGAGGAGCACAAGTGGGGCCTCCTTCTCTCCGCCGGTAAGGGGTACGGCATCGACAACCCAGCCGGAGGCCTCGTCGCCGCCTGTGTCGTCACCGAGTACGGCTCCCCCAGCCGTCCCACACTCGGCGCCATCGGCATGGTGCTGGTCGCCGAGCGGCACGCCCGGCAGGGCGTCGGCCGTCGGCTGATGCAGCACGTCATCGCGGAGATGAGCCCGGTTGCACTGACGCTGCACGCCACCCCGAACGGCCGTCCGCTCTACGAGGAACTGGGCTTCAAGACCACGGGCCGGGCGGAGATGGTGTGCGGGCGCTTCACCCCGGACGGCACGTCGTCCGACGTCGTCACCCGCGCGGCCACGGCCGAGGACCTGTCCGCGGTCCTCCGGCTCGACGAGGAGGTGTTCGGCGCTGATCGCACGCACCTCATCACACGGCTGCCGGCCTTCGCCGACCAGCTGCGGGTCGCCGAAGACGGCGGCCGGATCGTCGGCTACGCGGCCGCCTGGCCGAACATGGCCACCCACGTGGTGGGTCCGCTGATCGCCCGGGACACGGCGACCGCCAAGGCCCTGCTGGCCTCCCTCGCGGCCCGCACCGACCGACCGCTGCGCACGGACATCGACGTACGCCACGAGGAGCTGCTGGCGTGGGTGAAGTCCCGGGGCCTGGAGTCCGTCGCCTTCAACGCGGTGATGACCCATGGCATCACCGAGCTGCCCGGCGACTGGAGCCGACGGTTCGCACCGCTGACCGTGGCGGCCGGCTGAGACGCCTGGCTGACGGGCACGCTTGCGGGGTTCAGGGGTGCACGGTCGACCGCTGTGCGGGGGCACGGGCGCAGACGCTGCTGATACGCGTCGCGGAGACGCTGAAGGCACCAGCGGTCGCGTAGAGCGCGCCAACGCGCATACGTAGGGTGCCGCCATGGGAGATCTCGCCATCCGAACCGCCGTCGCCGAGGACATCCCCGCCATCGTCGCCCTGCTCGCGGACGATCCGCTGGGTGCACAGCGGGAGTCACCGGACGACCTCGCGCCGTACCGGAGCGCGCTGGAGCGGCTCACCGCCGATCCGAACCAGCGGCTGGTCGTCGCCGTCCGCGAGGGGCGCGTCGTCGGCACACTCCAGCTGACGATCATCCCCGGCCTGTCCCGTCGCGGCGCGACCAGATCGGTCATCGAGGGCGTGCGCGTGCACGCCGACGAACGCGGCGGGGGTCTGGGAACGCGGTTCATCGAGTGGGCGATCGAGGAATCCCGCCAGGAGAACTGCCAGTTGGTGCAGCTCACCTCGGACGTAACCCGCACCGACGCCCACCGCTTCTACGAACGGCTGGGCTTCGTGGCCTCGCACGTGGGCTTCAAGCTGCCGCTCTGAAGAACCCGAAGGGGGCTGTGTTTCACGTGAAACACAGCCCCCTCAGACATGCCGCCCGTCTCCCCGAGACCGGTCAGCCGATCCCCCGCCACCCCTCCGGGTCCACCCCACCGGGCACGTCACTGCCTTCCTCGTACGGCTGGCGGGTGAGCACGAACGACCCGAGGTCCAGGTGGTCCACGGTCCCGTCCGGCCGCCGTACAGCCCGCAGAAGCTCTCCGGCGAAGTAGCCCTCCAGGCCCGTCCAGGTGCCGTCCCCGTTGGCCCGGAAGCGTGAGCGGCGCCCGCCGGCGGACAGCGGGCCCAGCGAGACCAGCCCGTCGGCCGTGACACGCAGGACGTGGAGACTGGTCCCCCAGTACCACTGGCCCGCCAGCTCCAGCACCGACTGGTCGACCTCCCGCAGCGGCCGCCACGGTTGCGGGATGCGCGGTTCGGCCTCCGCCACGAGCCGGACGAGATCGGCCCCCACCTGCCCCAGGAGCGGGCCGGAAGTGCAGTTGGCGAGAACCACGGCCGCGACGTCGTCCGCCACCGCGACGGTGAGATTGGCCAGGAAGCCCGGGACCGAGCCGGAGTGGCCGACGAGCACCCGTCCGTCCCGGTGCTGGATCTGCATGCCCAGCCCGTAGGTGGCTCCGTCGGCGAGATCGGCGACCTCGGCCGGTGCCGCGGGCGTCCCCATCTCCCGCAGGGTCCTCTCGCTCAGCACCCGGTCGTCGCCCCGCATCAGAAAAGCGGCGAACCGCGCGAGGTCCCCGCTGGTGGACCACAGCTGGCCGGCCGGGGCCATCGGGCCGTATTCCTCGACGGGTTCGGGCTGCATCGCGTCGGCCCAGGGGTGCACCGCCCAGCCGCCTGCCGCAGGAGCCTGCGGTCGGACACTCGTACGGTCGAGACCCAGGGGTTCGAGCACTTCACGCCGGAGTACGTCCTCCCAGGCCGCTCCGCGCACCTTCTCCACCAGGGCGCCCAGCACGGCGTAGCCGGGGTTCGAATAGTGGTGGCGGCGGCCCGCCGGATGCAAGGTGGGCTTCCCCTCGCCGAGGACGTCGGCGAGCCGCGGCCGCAGCGACCCCGGTGTGCGCTCCCACCACGGTCCGGGCGTCTCGGCCGCCAGCCCGCCTGTGTGGGCGAGCAGTTGGGCGACGGTCAGCTCCCCCGCCCCGGTGCCGGGCAGATGCCGCTCCAGCGGGTCCCCGAGGTCGAGCGCTCCCTCGTCGCGCAGCCGCAGCACGAGAACGGCGGTGAAGGTCTTGGTGATCGAGCCGATCCGGTACTGCACGTTCTCGTCCGGAGCGTGCCCGTCGACCGAGGTCCGCGCCCCGTGCCAGACGGCCCGCCCGTCCCGGACGACCGCCGCGACGAGCGACGGGGCACGCCCGTCGGCCTGGGCGACGGCGATCCGGTGCAGCAGCGCACGCCGGGTGGCGGGAAGCAGCTCTTCCTGAGGTGTGGTCATGGGGCCAGTCCACCCGCCTGCGCCGTCGGCGTCGAGTTCATTTCACCGGGCGCGCGATCAGGTCTGTGCCATGTCCACGAAGCGGGAGTAGTGGCCCTGGAAGGCCACGGTGATGGTGGCCGTCGGGCCGTTTCGGTGCTTGCCCACGATGATGTCCGCCTCGCCGGCTCGCGGGGACTCCTTCTCGTAGGCGTCCTCGCGGTGCAGCAGGATCACCATGTCGGCGTCCTGCTCGATGGATCCGGACTCACGCAGGTCGGAGACCATGGGCTTCTTGTCCGTGCGCTGCTCGGGGCCACGGTTGAGCTGGGAGAGCGCGATCACTGGGACCTCGAGCTCCTTCGCCAGGAGCTTGAGGTTACGGGACATGTCGGAGACCTCCTGCTGACGGCTCTCGGAGCGCTTGCCGCCCGACTGCATCAGCTGGAGGTAGTCGATGATGACGAGCCGGATGTCGTTGCGCTGCTTGAGCCGGCGGCACTTCGCGCGGATCTCCATCATCGACAGGTTCGGCGAGTCGTCGATGAACAGCGGCGCGGACGACACCTCGGGCATCCGGCGGGCCAGCCGGGTCCAGTCGTCGTCCGTCATCGTGCCGGAGCGCATGTGGTGCAGGGCGACCCGGGCCTCGGCGGACAACAGACGCATCGCGATCTCGTTGCGGCCCATTTCGAGGGAGAAGATGACGCTGGGCAGGTTGTTCTTGATCGACGCGGCCCGCGCGAAGTCCAGCGCCAGCGTCGACTTGCCCATCGCAGGACGGGCGGCGATGACGATCATCTGGCCCGGGTGCAGACCGTTGGTGAGCGAGTCGAGGTCGGTGAACCCGGTGGGGACACCGGTCATCTCGCCGCTGCGCGAGCCGATCGCCTCGATCTCGTCGAGCGCGCCTTCCATGATGTCGCCGAGCGGGAGGTAGTCCTCGCTGGTGCGCTGCTCGGTGACGGCGTAGATCTCGGCCTGGGCGCGGTTGACGATCTCGTCGACGTCGTCGTCGCCCGCGTATCCCATCTGGGTGATGCGGGTGCCCGCCTCCACCAGGCGGCGCAGGACCGCGCGCTCGTGCACGATCTCGGCGTAGTACTCGGCGTTGGCCGCCGTCGGCACTGTCTGCACGAGCGTGTGCAGATACGATGCGCCGCCGACCTTGTTGATCTCGCCGCGCTTGGTGAGCTCGGCGGCGATCGTGATGGGGTCGGCCGGCTCGCCCTTGGCGTAGACGTCGAGGATCGCCTGGTAGATCGTCTCGTGGGCGGGCTTGTAGAAGTCGTGACCCTTGAGGACCTCGACGACGTCGGCGATGGCGTCCTTGGACAGGAGCATGCCGCCGAGGACGGACTGCTCGGCGTCGAGGTCCTGCGGCGGGACGCGCTCGAAGGTGGAGCCGCCCTCCCACTCACCGCTGTCCCGGCCCCGCTCGTGCTGTTCGTCACGGCCTCGGCCGCCGTTCCCGCGGCGGCGGGCGGGAGGCAGACGATCGCTGGGTCCGCTGTCGGCCCACGGGTCGTCCAAGGGCTCGGAAATGCTCACCGAGCCACCTCCTCCCGTCCGCCGAGCGGACCTCGCCGTGACCTCAGTTCTACGGCACGGCACTGACAATTGAGAGGCCCAACTCCGGTTCAGGCGCGTCGGTTTTGTGACGGTTCCGGCGGCCGGTGGACGGAGCGGGCGCCGGACCACGGTAGGCCCGCGGGCACCGTCAGCCAATCTGGTTATCCACAGGCCATGTGGACGACGGCCCGGATGCTGTGGACAACTCCGCAAAACCTGTGCACGACCCGGTGGACAGCCCTGTGAACAAGCCCTCTTCTTTTCCTGCCCATAGCCAGTGACCTGCACTTTTCCGATCCACTGGCTGTGCAGAAGAAAAACTTTCCCGGTCAGCGCAAGATCGCTTCGAGCCAGGGGCCAAACGACACGCAACGCAACAAGAAGTAAGGGTCACAACACCATTGCATCTCTTACCTGTGGACGATTAGATTGATGCCCATGACACAGGCTCCCGCGCCCCCCAGGGCCGTCCGGCGACAGCACGACCGGGAGATCGTCGCGCTGGCCGTCCCGGCCTTCGGCGCGCTCGTCGCCGAACCCCTCTTCGTGCTGGCCGACAGCGCCATCGTCGGTCACCTGGGCACCGCCCAGCTCGCCGGACTGGGCGTCGCCTCCGCGCTCCTGACCACGGCCGTCAGCGTCTTCGTCTTTCTCGCCTACGCCACCACGGCCGCTGTCGCCCGCCGCGTGGGGGCCGGTGACCTCACCTCGGCCATCCGGCAGGGCATGGACGGCATCTGGCTGGCATTGCTGCTCGGTGCCGCCGTGGTCGCCGCGGTCCTGCCCACCGCCCCGGCGCTCGTGGAACTCTTCGGAGCCTCGGACACCGCAGCCCCGTACGCGACCACCTATCTGCGGATCTCGGTGGCCGGCATACCAGCCATGCTCGTCGTGCTGGCCGCGACCGGAGTGTTGCGCGGGCTCCAGGACACGAAGACACCTCTCTATGTGGCGGTCGCGGGCTTCGTTGCCAACGCCGCCCTCAACGCCGGCCTGGTCTACGGTGCCGGGCTCGGGATCGCGGGCTCCGCCTGGGGGACGGTCATCGCCCAGTGCGGCATGGCCGCCGCCTATCTGGCGGTGGTGATCCGAGGAGCCCGCCGCCACGGTGCCTCGCTCCGGCCCGACGCCGCCGGCATCAGGGCGTCCGCCCAGGCCGGCGTCCCGCTGCTGGTCCGTACGCTCTCCCTGCGGGCGATCCTGATGATCGCCACCGCAGTGGCGGCCCGTCTGGGCGATGCGGAGATCGCGGCGCACCAGATCGCCCTGTCCCTGTGGAGCCTGCTCGCCTTCGCCCTGGACGCCATCGCGATCGCCGGTCAGGCCATCATCGGCCGCTGTCTCGGTGCGGGCGACGCCCGGGGCGCCCGGGAGGCCTGCCGCCGCATGGTGCAGTGGGGCATCGCCGTCGGGCTGCTGCTCGGGCTGCTGGTCATCCTGGCCCGGCCTGTCTTGCTGCCGCTGTTCACCGGTGACTCCGGGGTGAAGGACGCCGCGCTGCCCGCACTCCTCGTGGTGGCGCTGTCCCAGCCGGTCAGCGGCGTCGTCTTCGTCCTGGACGGCGTCCTGATGGGCGCGGGGGACGGGCCGTATCTGGCCTGGGCGATGGTGGCCACCCTCGTGGTGTTCACCCCGGTGGCTCTGATCGTTCCGGTCCTCGGGGGCGGCCTCACGGCGCTCTGGGGGGCCATGGCGCTGATGATGACGGTCCGGATGCTGACGCTGTGGCTGCGGGCCCGCTCAGGCCGTTGGATCGTCACGGGTGCCACCCGCTGACCGTTTCACGTGAAACGTGCGCTGTGAGACCTGAGACGTGGAACGTGAGGAACGGCGAAGGGGCCGCACCCTGCTGGGTGCGGCCCCTTCTCAGCTGTTCACGCCGGACGCGCGATCAGGCCGATCAGGCCGCGACGACCTCGATGTTGACCTTGGCGGCAACCTCGGGGTGCAGACGCACGGACGTCTCGTGGGCGCCCAGGGTCTTGATCGGCGTACCGAGCTCGATGCGGCGCTTGTCGACCTCGGGGCCACCGGCAGCCTTGATCGCCGAGGCGATGTCGGCCGGGGTGACGGAACCGAAGAGACGGCCGGCGTCGCCCGAGCGGACGGCCAGGCGGACCTTGACGCCCTCGAGCTGGGCCTTCACCTGGTTGGCCTGCTCGATGGTCTGGATCTCGTGGATCTTGCGAGCACGACGGATCTGCTCGACGTCCTTCTCGCCACCCTTGGTCCAGCGGATCGCGAACTTCCGCGGGATCAGGTAGTTACGGGCGTACCCGTCCTTGACGTCGACGACCTCGCCGGCGGCACCGAGGCCGGAGACCTCGTGGGTGAGGATGATCTTCATGTGTCGGTCACCCTTCCCTTAGCGCGCGGTGGACGTGTAGGGCAGCAGCGCCATCTCACGGCTGTTCTTGACGGCCGTGGCGACGTCACGCTGGTGCTGCGTGCAGTTGCCGGTCACGCGGCGGGCACGGATCTTGCCGCGGTCGGAAATGAACTTCCGCAGCATGTTCGTGTCCTTGTAGTCCACGTACGTGACCTTGTCCTTGCAGAAAGCGCAGACCTTCTTCTTAGGCTTGCGCACAGGCGGCTTCGCCATGGTGTTTCTCCTGTGTGATCAAGAAGTGGGGATGCGAGCCCTAGAAGGGGGGCTCGTCCGAGTAGCCGCCGCCGCTGCCGCCGGAGTTTCCACCCCAGCCACCGCCGCCCTGGTTGCCACCGGCGGGAGCGCCGGTCGCCCACGGGTCGTCGGCCGGCGCGCCGCCCTGCTGACCGCCGCCGGGGCCGCCGCCCCAGCCGCCGCCACCCTGGCCGCCACCGCCGCCGTAACCGCCCTGGCCACTGCGTCCGCCGCCACCGCCGCCACCACTGGTCTTGGTGACCTTGGCCGTGGCGTTGCGCAGGCTGGGGCCGACTTCCTCGACGTCCAGCTCGAAGACCGTGCGCTTGACACCCTCACGGTCCTCGTAGGACCGCTGCTTCAGCCGGCCCTGCACGACGACGCGCATGCCTCGCTGGAGCGACTCGGCGACGTTCTCCGCCGCCTGGCGCCAGACCGAGCAGGTCAGGAACAGGCTCTCGCCGTCCTTCCACTCGTTGGTCTGACGGTCGAAGGTGCGGGGGGTGGACGCGACACGGAACTTCGCGACCGCCGCACCCGAGGGGGTGAAGCGCAGCTCGGGGTCATCGACAAGGTTGCCGACGACCGTGATGACGGTCTCGCCTGCCATGGGGGAACCTCTCGGCGGGTTTGCTGCTGCTGGCTGCTTGTGCTGCTACTCAGAATCCCGAGATCGGCTGAGCGGGAGAGCTCAGTGGGTCTCGGGACGGAGGACCTTGGTCCGGAGGACCGACTCGTTCAGGTTCAGCTGGCGGTCGAGCTCCTTGACGACCGCAGGCTCGGCCTGCAGGTCGATGACCGAGTAGATGCCCTCGGGCTTCTTCTTGATCTCGTACGAGAGACGACGACGGCCCCAGGTGTCGACCTTCTCGACCTTGCCGTTGCCCTCACGGACGACGGAGAGGAAGTTCTCGATCAGGGGGGCGACAGCGCGCTCCTCCAGATCGGGGTCGAGGATGACCATCACCTCGTAGTGACGCATGTGGAACCCACCTCCTTTGGACTCAGCGGCCACGGTCGTTCCGTGGCAGGAGGGTTGTGATGCGTACGCAACGGTATCGGCCGCCACTGACAATCGGGGGTCGGATGCCGACGTCCCCGCTCTGATCTGGGCGGAGTCCCTGGCTGTGCCTGGGCAGACACCGGTGCAGAGGGTACAGACTACCCGCACACCTGCTTCCGGTTGAAATCCGGCCGCGAGGGCAGCCAATCTGTACACATCGGGTGTGTATGGCGCTACAGTGCGCCGTCTTCCGCAGGAGGTGCCCCATGGCACAGGCATTGCGACCCAACACCGGAGTCGGATCTCTCTTCGCCACCGATGGAAAGCCCCATCCCGTCCAGGACACCCTCATGGCGGTCACCCTGGTCCTGGGAGTCGTGTCCTTCGTCACCGCGCAGTTCGACAACCTCCATCTGCTCAGCTCATGGACCGGTCTGGTGGGGATCCTGACCGGCGCGTACGGCCAGTGGATCTCAGAGACCACCCGCCAGCGCTTCGGTCTGATCCTGGGTCTCGGCGCCTCCGGCGTCGGCTTCTTCCTGGGTATGGCGCACGGCGGCCTGTTCGGCAGCCTGTGGTGACCTGACCCGGTCCGGCCGGCGCACCACCGCACCCCGCACCACCTCCGCGCCGCGGGACTCGTAGGACGCCTACGAACCCTGACGTAACGCCCCGGCCCCTCAACTGGCCGGGGCGAAGGTGCCGTACGCCCAGTCGGGGCCCGCGCACGGCGCAGTAGGCTTCGGCGAGAGCCGGAGCCCCTGTACCCATGGGGACACACCAGCCCGAGGAGCGCCCCGAATGAGCCTGACCCTGAGGACGATCAGCCGCGAGCAGCATCTGGCATACATCCAGAGCCTGCCGTCGGCGAGCCACATGCAGGTGCCGGCCTGGGCCGACGTCAAGGCGGAGTGGCGGTCGGAGAACCTCGGCTGGTTCGACGAGCGGACCGGTGAACTGGTCGGCGTGGGTCTGGTCCTCTACCGCCAGCTGCCCAAGATCAAGCGCTACCTCGCCTATCTGCCCGAGGGCCCGGTCATCAACTGGTACGCGCCGAACCTCACCGAGTGGCTGGAGCCGATGCTCGCGCACCTCAAGCAGCAGGGCGCGTTCTCGGTGAAGATGGGCCCGCCGGTGATCATCCGGCGCTGGGAGGCCACGTCCATCAAGGCGGGCATCCAGAGCCCGGACGTGAAGCGGCTGCGCGACATCGAGGCGGACTTCATCGAGCCGCGCGCCTTCGAGGTGGCCGACAAGCTGCGCCGGATGGGCTGGCAGCAGGGCGAGGACGGCGGCGCCGGCTTCGGCGACGTCCAGCCGCGCTACGTCTACCAGGTGCCGCTGGCGAACCGCTCGCTCGAAGAGGTCCACAAGAACTTCAACCAGCTGTGGCGCCGCAACATCAAGAAGGCCGAGAAGGCCGGGGTCGAGGTCGTCCAGGGCGGCTACCACGACCTCGAGGAATGGCAGCGGCTGTACGAGATCACGGCGGTGCGCGACCACTTCCGGCCCCGCCCCCTGTCGTACTTCCAGCGCATGTGGACGGCCCTCAACAGCGAGGACCCCAACCGCATGCGGCTGTACTTCGCCCGTCACGACGGGGTGAACCTCTCGGCGGCGACGATGCTGATCGTCGGCGGCCACGTCTGGTACTCCTACGGCGCCTCCGACAACATCGGCCGTGAGTTCCGCCCGTCCAACGCCATGCAGTGGCGGATGCTGCGCGACGCCTACGCGCTCGGCGCCACCGTCTACGACCTGCGGGGCATCTCCGACTCGCTGGACGAGACCGACCACCTCTTCGGTCTGATCCAGTTCAAGGTCGGCACGGGCGGCCAGGCGGCCGAGTACCTCGGCGAGTGGGACTTCCCGCTGAACAAGCTGCTCCACAAGGCGCTCGACATCTACATGTCGCGCCGCTGACGTCACACCCCACCCCTTCCCGGCCACCAGAAAGGTCCCAGGTCCGGCCATGGCGCTCACGCTCTACGTCGACACCGCGCGCTGGCGGGCGCACCACAAGCACGTGCAGGAGCAGTTCCCGGGGCTCGTCCCGGTCTGCAAGGGCAACGGCTACGGCTTCGGGCACGAGCGGCTGGCGGAGGAGGCGACCCGGCTGGGTTCGGACATCCTCGCCGTCGGCACGACGTACGAGGCCGCGCGCATCAAGGACTTCTTCAGCGGCGACCTGCTGGTGCTGACGCCGTACCGGCGCGGCGAGGAGCCCGTTCCGCTGCCCGACCGGGTGGTGCGCTCGGTGTCGTCGGTGGACGGTGTGTACGGCCTCGTGGGCGCCCGGGTGGTCATCGAGGTGATGTCCTCGATGAAGCGCCACGGCATCAGCGAGCAGGACCTGCCGCAGCTGCACGCCGCGATCGAGAACGTCCGGCTGGAGGGTTTCGCCATCCACCTGCCGCTGGACCGCACCGACGGCTCCGACGCCGTGGAGGAGGTCATCGGCTGGATGGACCGGCTGCGCGCGGCCCGGCTGCCGCTGCACACCATGTTCGTCAGCCACCTCAAGGCCGACGAGCTGATCCGGTTGCAGCAGCAGTTCCCGCAGACCCGGTTCCGCGCCCGGATCGGCACCCGGCTGTGGCTCGGGGACCACGACGCCACCGAGTACCGCGGGGCGGTTCTGGACGTCACGCGGGTCGCCAAGGGCGACCGCTTCGGCTACCGCCAGCAGAAGGCGGCCTCGGACGGCTTCCTGGTGGTCGTGGCGGGCGGCACCTCGCACGGGGTGGGTCTGGAGGCCCCCAAGGCCCTGCACGGCGTCATGCCGCGCGCCAAGGGCGTCGCCCGGGCCGGCCTCGCCACGGTGAACAGGAACCTCTCGCCGTTCGTCTGGGGCGGCAGGCAGCGCTGGTTCGCCGAGCCGCCGCACATGCAGGTGTCGATCCTCTTCGTCCCCTCCGACGCCCCGGAGCCCACCGTCGGCGACGAGCTGGTGGCCCATCTGCGCCACACAACGACCCAGTTCGACCGGCTCGTGGACCGCTGAGCGGACGGGGTCGCCACCCGGAACACGGAAGAGGCCGTACACGATGTCCCGTGTACGGCCTCTTTCACGCCGGTACGGCGCCGTGTTTCGCTCAGGGCGAATCGTCGGCGGTGCCCGGGCGGCCCCACTCCACCTCGTGCTGGGTGCCCCACTCCACCTCGTGCTGCGTCCCCCAGTCCGCCTGCGGCCCCTCGGCGTGGGAGGCGTGCCGGGGCGGATGCGCCGCCGCCCCGAGGACGAAGACGTCCTCCGCCCCGTCGAGCACCCCGCCCGAGGGGTCGTCGTCGTCGTTCTGGCGCACCACGTCCCGCTCCGGCATAAGGATGTCGCGCACGACCACGCCGCACAGGTAGAGCGTCCCCACCAGATGCACCCCGATGGCCCAGTGGTAGCCGTCGGTCGGCAGCCCCTTGTGGGCGTCTCCGCTGGTCGTGTAGGCGAGGTAGAACCAGATGCCCAGGAAGTACACGACCTCGCAGGCCTGCCAGATCAGGAAGTCCCGCCACTTCGGCCGGGCCAGCACGGCCAGCGGCACCAGCCACAGGACGTACTGCGGCGAGTAGACCTTGTTGGTGAGGATGAAGGCCGCCACCACCAGGAAGGCGAGCTGGGCGAACCGGGGGCGGCGCGGCGCGGTGAGCGTCAGCCAGGTGATGCCCGCGAAGCACACCACCACCAGGAGGGTGGCGAGGGTGTTCACGCTGTCGGTGGCGAGGGGGTCGCTGGAGTTCTGCGCCAGGATCAGCCAGAAGGAGCCGAAGTCGACGCCGCGCTCCTGGCTGAACCGGTAGAACTTCGACCAGCCCTCGAAGGCGAAGAGCATCACCGGCAGGTTGACCACCAGCCAGGCCACGGCCGCGCCGCCGAAGGCCTTGCCGTAGTCCCGCCACTTCCCCGCGCGCCAGCAGAGCACGAACAGCGGTCCGAGGAGGAACACGGGATAGAGCTTGGCGGCCGTGGCGAGCCCCAGGAGGATGCCGAAGGCGAGCGAGCGGCCCCGCGACCACATCATCATCGCCGCGGCCGTCAGGGCGACGGCCAGCAGGTCCCAGTTGATGGTGGCGGTCAGCGCGAAGGCGGGCGCCAGGGCCACCAGCAGGCCGTCCCAGGGGCGCCGGGCGTGCGTACGGCTCACGCAGACGGCGATGACGGCCGCGCAGGCCATCAGCATCCCCGCGTTGACCATCCAGTACCACTGCTCCTGGTGCTGGATGCTGCCGCTGCCCGGGGTCAGCCAGGCGGCGACCTCCATGAACACACCGGTCAGCACCGGGTATTCGAGGTAGTCCATGTCGCCGGGGAGCTTGTCGAAGTACGGCACCAGCCCATCGGCGAAGCCGCGCCCCTGGTAGAGGTGCGGGATGTCCGAGTAGCAGGCGTGGGTGTACTGCGTGCTGGCACCGAAGAACCAGCCCCCGTCGTAGCAGGGCATCTTCTGGACCAGGCCCAGGACGAACATCCCGATCGCCACGAGCGCGACGACCCGTACGGGCGTCCACCAGGACGTCCCGATCAGGGCTCTTTGGCCTAGGGGGCCGCCGATCAGCTCGCTGCCGGCCGTGGCCACCTTGTCGTTCCTGGTCGGCTGCACCGGCTCCGGCTCGTGCACGCGCGCGGGCGTCGATTCTGCACTGGGCATGGGGCACATCCTGCCGCACCGAGTGAGGAAAAAGCGGAGAGCCGCCCCACCAGGTTCGGTGGGGCGGCTCTCGTTTCACGTGGAACATCGACATGTTTCACGTGAAACACCCGCGCTGGGCCAGAAGGCGGCTAACCGTCCGATCCTCCGAAGAGGCCGCCGTTCTGGTTGCCTCTGATGCTGTCCGACTCGGACGTGGTCGGTGACGGTGAGAAGCCACCGTCCGAGCCGCCGTTGCCGTTGCCGTTGTCCGTGCCGCCGTTGTTGTTGCACTGGAAGAAGTTGTTGCAGGTCTCCGACGCGGTGGGCAACGGCTCGCTCTGCGTCTCCGAGGCGGTCGGGGTCGGGGACGGCTCCTCCACCTCGGTCTCGGTGGCCGTGGGTGTCGGCGTCGCCGGCGGCTCCGCGTTGACGACCTCACCGATGGGCTCGGGCTCCGGGAAGTTCTCCGCCGGCACGCCCTCCAGCGCGTCCTCCATGTAGTCGTGCCAGATCTGCGCCGGGAACGAGGCGCCGTGGATCTTCTTCTGGCCACCTGTTCCGAACATCTTCAGGAACGTGCGGTTCTTGTTCTTCTCGTCGTCGTCGAGCCGGAACATGCTGATCGCGGTCGACAGCTGCGGGGTGTAGCCCACGAACCAGGCCGACTTGTTGCCGTCGGTGGTACCGGTCTTGCCCGCCACCTCACGACCGGGCAGCTGGGCGTTGGTGCCGGTGCCCCGCTCGACCACGGTCTTCAGGACGTCCGTGACGTTGTCGGCGACCTTCGAGGTGAAGGCCTGCTCGGCCACGACCTTGTGGGTGTAGATCTGGCCTTCCTCGCTGGTGACCTTCTCCACGGAGTACGGGTCGCGCTGCTTGCCGCTCGCGGCGAAGGTGGCGTACGAGCCCGCCATACGGATCGCGCTCGGGTCGGAGATGCCGATGGAGAACGACGGGAAGGTGGTACCGGCGAGGCTGCTCTCCCGCAGACCCGCGCTGATGGCGGAGTCCTTGACCTTGTCCAGACCGACGTCCATGCCGAGCTGCACGAAGGCGGAGTTCACCGACTCGCGCATGGCCTCGCGCAGGTCGATCTTGTAGTCGGGCGGAGAACCGTAGGACTCGTCGCCGTCATTGGTCTGCAGCCACTCCTCGCCCTTCTCGTTCTTCCAGACGGTGCGGTTGTAGTCCTGGATCTTCAGCTTGTTCTTGCCGCTGAACAGGCTCTCCGGGGAGACGATGGTGCGCTCGTCCTGCGCCTGCGACGAACCCAGATCGGGATCGCGCACGCCCCAGGTCATCGCGGCCGCCAGCACGAAGGGCTTGAAGGTCGAGCCGACCTGGGCACCGGTCTCGTCGGCGTTGTCGGTGAAGTGCTTGGTGGCGTCCTCACCGCCGTAGATGGCCCGGATGGCGCCGGTGTCCGGCTCCACGGACGCCCCGCCGAACTGGACGTGGGTGTCGGTGTCCGGGCGTAGCTCCGGCTTGATGTTGGCCTTCTGGACCTTGGTCACCGCGTCCGTGAGCTGCTGGACCTTCTTCCTGTCGAAGGTCGTGTAGATCGAGTAGCCGCCCTGCTGGAGCAGGTTCTGGGTGATCCCGGTCTCCTTGCTGTGGGTGACCAGGTAGCCGTTGGCAAGGTCGACGAGATAGCCGATCTGACCGCTGAGCTGGGTGTTCGACCGCGGGTTCTTCCAGTCGGGGAGCTTGGTGTACTTGGCCCGGGTCTGCGCGTCGAGGTGGTGGTACTCGACCATCTTGTCGAGGGTGTCCTGCATCTGGCGCAGGGCCCGGCGGGTGTTCTTCTCGGGAGTGGCATTGACGGGGTCGATCGAGGGCGCGCCCGCCGGGTCGTAGTACGTGGCGCCCTTCAGCGTGGCCGCCAGGAAGGCGCACTCACCCGGGTCGAGCTTGATCGCGTCCTTGTTGAAGTAGGCGCGGGCGGCTGCCTGGATCCCGTACGCGTTGCGTCCGTAGTACGCGGAGTTCAGGTAGCCGGCCATGATCGTGTCCTTGTCGACCTCGGCGCCCACCTTTATCGACACGAAGATCTCCTTGAACTTGCGGGAGATCGTCTGCGACTGGTCGTTCAGCATCGCGTTCTTGACGTACTGCTGGGTGATCGTCGAACCACCCTGCGTCTGGCCGCCCCGCGCCATGTTGAACAGGGCTCGCGCGATGCCCTTGGGGTCGATGCCGCTGTCGTCGTAGAAGGTCTTGTTCTCCTGCGAGATCACCGCGTTGCGCATTGCCTGCGGGATCTGGGAGAGCGAGATGTTCTGACGGTTCGTCTCACCACCGGTGGCCACCATCTGGGTGCCGTCTTTCCAGTAGTAGACGTTGTTCTGGGCCGTCGCGGTCTTGGCGACGTCGGGCACGCCCACCATGGCGTAGCCGATACCCGCCACGGCCACCATGCCGCCGACGAAGCCGACGAACAGACCCGCGACGAGCTTCCAGGACGGGATCCAGCGCTGCCAGCCGTACCTGTCGGCGCGCGGATAGTCGACCAGGCGCTTTCTGCCGGGCGCCGAGCGCCCTCTGCCCCGGCCGGGCCCGTGCGGGCCGCCGAAGGGGTCTCCCGCGGGCTCGGCCCCTCTGCGCCGGCCGCCAGGCGGTCGCTGGGCGGCGCGCCGGGCCTCGGCACGACCGCCGTACGGCTCCTCCGGACTTCCCGACACCTGGCCCAACCCGTAGTCGGAAGGAGATCCGGTGGCGCCTCGCGGTGCGCGGCGGCCGGAGGACGGCCCGGACTGGCCACGTCGGGCCGCGGCACGTCCGCCTCCCTGCGGCTGCGGCGGTTTGCGACGGTGCTCGCTCATCGAACGATTACTCCTAGGGCAGGCGCATCCGTGCGCGCCTGAGAAGGGCGGCTGGTTTCCTGTCCCCCCGAAGTACGGATGCGGTCGGCTGCGCATTCACCCGTACGGCACCGGGGGCCTGGACGCCCCCCGGCGTCCCTGGGGTCCCGGTGGTCTGCATGGCGCACAGACTACGCACCGTCAAAACCCACCCACTCCCAAGGTTCGCCCCATATCGGGCAAGTCGTCTGCGAAGAAACGGTGATGTGATCCCGTTCACCACCGTCCCCCTTGTCGCATCCGGAAGGCCGTTCTATCGTCGTGATGTATCGAGTCGATACATCAGAGCGAGATAAGCGCGCTGCGGACGAGAGGAGGCGACGGTGAGCCGACGTTCCGGCATCCTCGAGTTCGCCGTGCTCGGCCTGCTCCGCGAATCCCCGATGCACGGCTATGAGCTGCGCAAACGACTCAATACGTCACTGGGTGTGTTCCGTGCCTTCAGCTACGGGACGCTGTACCCCTGCCTCAAGACGCTGGTCGCCAACGGCTGGTTGATCGAGGAACCGGGGCACACCCCGGAGGACGCCCTCGCCGCACCACTCGCAGGGCGTCGCGCCAAGATCGTCTACCGGTTGACGGCGGAAGGTAAGGAACACTTCGAGGACCTGCTGTCGCAGACGGGCCCCGACGCCTACGAGGACGAGCACTTCGCCGCCCGTTTCGCCTTCTTCGGGCAGACGTCGCGCGATGTGCGCATGCGCGTCCTGGAGGGCCGTCGCAGCCGACTGGAAGAGCGCCTGGAGAAGATGCGCGCCTCGCTGGCGCGCACCCGGGAGCGCCTCGACGACTACACGCTTGAGCTCCAGCGCCACGGGATGGAGTCCGTGGAGCGCGAAGTGCGCTGGCTGAACGAGCTCATCGAGAGCGAGCGGGCCGGACGGGACCTGAAGGGTTCCGCCTCCGGGGAGTCCGCTCAGCAGAACACCAATGGAGCGCCGGGCGTCCTGCCCCGTCCCGGGGACACCCCCGGGACGGATACGCCCGGCGACACCACCCCGTGAGCGCCCAGCCAGGGCCTCACTCGTACACACAGGGAGCAACCGGAATGGGTTCGGTTCGCGTAGCCATCGTCGGTGTGGGCAACTGCGCCGCATCGCTGGTGCAGGGCGTCGAGTACTACAAGGACGCCGACCCGGCGTCCAAGGTCCCGGGCCTGATGCACGTCCAGTTCGGCGACTACCACGTCGGTGACGTCGAGTTCGTCGCCGCGTTCGACGTGGACGCCAAGAAGGTCGGCCTGGACCTCGCGGACGCAATCGGGGCGTCCGAGAACAACACCATCAAGATCTGCGACGTGCCCAGCACCGGCGTCACCGTGCAGCGCGGCCACACCCTCGACGGTCTCGGCAAGTACTACCGCCTGACCATCGAGGAGTCCGAGGCCGAGCCGGTCGACGTCGTCCAGGTCCTCAAGGACAAGCAGGTCGACGTCCTCGTCTGCTACCTGCCGGTCGGCTCCGAGGACGCGGCGAAGTTCTACGCCCAGTGCGCCATCGACGCCAAGGTCGCCTTCGTCAACGCCCTCCCGGTCTTCATCGCCGGCACCAAGGAGTGGGCGGACAAGTTCACCGCGGCGGGCGTGCCGATCGTCGGTGACGACATCAAGTCCCAGGTCGGCGCCACCATCACGCACCGCGTCATGGCGAAGCTGTTCGAGGACCGCGGTGTCGTCCTGGAGCGCACCATGCAGCTGAACGTCGGCGGCAACATGGACTTCAAGAACATGCTCGAGCGCGACCGCCTGGAGTCCAAGAAGATCTCCAAGACCCAGGCCGTCACCTCGCAGATCCCCGACCGGGACCTGGGCGAGAAGAACGTCCACATCGGCCCGTCCGACTACGTGGCGTGGCTCGACGACCGCAAGTGGGCCTACGTCCGTCTCGAGGGCCGCGCCTTCGGCGACGTCCCGCTGAACCTGGAGTACAAGCTCGAGGTCTGGGACTCCCCGAACTCCGCGGGTGTCATCATCGACGCGCTGCGCGCCGCGAAGATCGCCAAGGACCGCGGCATCGGCGGCCCGATCCTGTCGGCCTCCAGCTACTTCATGAAGTCCCCGCCGGTCCAGTACTTCGACGACGAGGCCCGCGAGAACGTCGAGAAGTTCATCCGCGGCGAGGTCGAGCGCTAGCTCGACGCCATGGCGCGTCCTCGGCGCGTCACCCGCTGAAATTCGCTCCTGCCAGGGCTGAGAGGGTCCCCGGGTCGTATGACCCGGGGACCTTCCCCCTATGTGAGGCTGGGCCCATGGCCGTCGTCCGTGATCTGCGCGTCCTGCTGCGCCTCGGCGCCTACCGGCGCCTGCTCGCCGTACGACTGCTGTCCCAGTGCGCCGACGGCGTCTACCAGGTCGCGCTCGCCACCTACGTCGTGTTCTCCCCGGAGAAGCAGACCTCGGCCGGGGCGATCGCCTCCGCGATGGCCGTCCTGCTGCTGCCCTACTCCCTCGTCGGCCCCTTCGCCGGCGTCCTGCTCGACCGCTGGCGGCGCCGTCAAATCCTGCTCTACGGCAATCTGCTGCGGGCCCTGCTGGCCTCGGCGACGGCCGTCCTGATGCTCAGTCACGTCCCCGACTGGCTCTTCTACGTCTCCGCGCTGTGCGTCACCGCGGTGAACCGGTTCGTCCTCGCGGGTCTCTCGGCCGCTCTGCCGCGCGTGGTCGACGCCGAGCGCCTCGTCATCGCCAACTCCCTCTCCCCGACGGCGGGAACACTGGCCGCGGTCGCGGGCGGCGGTCTCGCCTTCGTCGTACGCCTGGCGATCGCGGACACCGATGCCGCGGTGGTCCTGCTCGGCAGCGCGCTGTACCTGTGCGCGGCGCTGATGTCGCTGACCATGGCGGCGGATCTGCTCGGACCCGAACGCGACCTCGTTCCGGCCGGGTGGGCGATCGCGGTCAGGGGGACGGCCCGCGGACTCGTCTCCGGGGTGCGCCATCTGACGGAGCCTCGGCGCAGGGAGGCCGCCTGGGCGCTCGGCTCGATCACCCTGATGCGGTTCTGCTACGGCGCCCTGACGGTCATGGTGCTGATGCTGTGCCGGTACGCCTGGTCCACCGACACCGACAAGGGGCTGGCGCTGCTCGGTGTGGCCGTGGCCATCTCCGGCGCCGGCTTCTTCGTCGCGGCCGTGGTGACCCCGACGGCGGCCGGGCGTCTGGGACCGGGCCGCTGGATCGTCGTCTGCTCGGCGGCGGCCGCCGTGCTGGAGCTCGCCCTGATGCTTCCCTTCACCCAAGCCACCACGTTCGTCGCGGCGTTCGTCCTCGGACTGGTCACCCAGGGGGCGAAGATCGCCACCGACACGGTCGTGCAGTCGTCCGTGGCGGACGGCTTCCGTGGCCGGATCTTCTCGCTCTACGACGTCCTGTTCAACGTCGCCTTCGTCGGTGCCGCCGGGGTGGCCGCCCTGATGCTGCCGCCTGACGGCCGCTCAGCGGCCCTGGTGGTAACGGTCGCCGTTATCTACGGGGCGATTGCTGTGGCTATGGCCCGCTTTGAACGCCAGTAAGTGTCACATCAAAGAAACAGAGTTCCCCTGTGGTCGGGCACTGTCAGTGGTGGCCGGTACTTTACGGGAGTCTTATTTCGCGCCATGCGCACACATGTTTTGCGCACCCACGTTCCAGGGGGACCCCAGCATGACCACTCCGCCGCCTCCGCAGGACCAGAACCCGTACGCCCAGCCCACCGCGCCTACGGCGCAGCAGCAGCCGTACGCCCCGTTCCCGAACCAGGGCGGCGCCCCGGTTCCCCCGCCGCCCGTGCCGGCCGGCAAGCGCATGGGCAAGAAGGCGATACGCATCGTCGGTGCGATCGTCGTCGCCGTCATCATCGGCATCCTCAAGTTCGGCGCGGGCTGGTTCCTGACGCGCGACGACGCGGAGACGACCTCGGTCGGCGCCTGCATGCACAACGACGGTACGGACTCCAAGGCTGACCTCAACGAGGTCGACTGCTCCGACAGCAAGGCCCAGTACAAGGTCGTCCAGAAGTTCGACGGCTCCCGCGACGACAGCAAGTGCGAGGCCGTCACCGACGCGACGATCTCCTACGTGCAGTACGGCGGCGGCCACGACGTGGTCCTCTGCCTGAAGGAAGTCAAGTAACGGCTCGGCTGCCACGACTGAGGGCCGGTGTTTCACGTGAAACACCGGCCCTCAGTGCGTTCGGGGGCTGACCGAAGCGGTGGTTCGGGGCGTTGTTTCACGTGAAACAACGCCCCGTTTCCCGGCCTCAGCCCTGTTCGGTCCACCACTCCTTGAGCGCCGACACCGCCGCGTCGTACTCCATCGGCCCGTTCTCCAGACGCAGCTCCAGCAGGAACTTGTACGCCTGGCCGATCACAGGGCCGGGGCCGACACCGAGGATCTGCATGATCTGGTTGCCGTCCAGGTCGGGGCGGATGGCGTCGAGTTCCTCCTGCTCCTGGAGCTGTGCGATGCGCTCCTCCAGGCCGTCGTAGGCCCGGGAGAGAGCCGTGGCCCTGCGCTTGTTGCGGGTCGTGCAGTCCGACCGGGTCAGCTTGTGCAGACGGTCGAGCAGCGGTCCCGCGTCCCGGACGTACCGGCGCACGGCGGAGTCGGTCCACTCCCCGGTGCCGTACCCGTGGAAGCGCAGATGCAGCTCGACCAGCCGGGAGACGTCCTTCACCAGGTCATTGGAGTACTTGAGCGCGGTCATGCGCTTCTTGGTCATCTTCGCCCCGACCACCTCGTGGTGGTGGAAGGAGACCCGGCCGTCCTTCTCGAAGCGGCGGGTGCGCGGCTTGCCGATGTCGTGCAGCAGCGCGGCGAGCCGCAGGGTGAGGTCGGGCCCGTCCTCCTCCAGGGCGATCGCCTGCTCCAGGACGATCAGCGTGTGGTCGTAGACGTCCTTGTGCCGGTGGTGCTCGTCGCGCTCCAGCCGCAGGGCCGGCAGCTCCGGCAGGACACGGCCGGCGAGTCCGGTGTCGACCAGCAGACTCAGCCCCTTGCGCGGGTACGCGGAGAGGATCAGCTTGTTCAGCTCGTCCCGCACCCGCTCCGCGGAGACGATGTCGAGGCGCTCGGACATCTCCTTCATCGCCGTGACGACCTCGGAGGCGACCTCGAAGTCGAGCTGCGCGGCGAACCGGGCGGCACGCATCATCCGCAGCGGGTCGTCCGAGAAGGACTCCTCCGGTGTCCCCGGGGTGCGCAGCACCCGGGCCGCGAGGTCGTCACGGCCGTTGTGCGGGTCGATGAACTCCTTCTGCGGGAGCGCCACCGCCATCGCGTTCACGGTGAAGTCTCGCCGGACGAGATCCTGCTCGATGGAGTCGCCGTAGGACACCTCGGGCTTGCGCGAGGTGCGGTCGTACGCCTCGGAGCGGTACGTCGTCACCTCGATCTGGTAGCCGTCCTTCTGTGCCCCGACGGTGCCGAAGGCGATCCCGACCTCCCACACCGCGTCCGCCCACGGCCGCACGATCTTCAGGACGTCCTCGGGGCGGGCGTCCGTGGTGAAGTCGAGGTCGTTGCCGAGCCGGCCGAGCAGCGCGTCCCGGACCGACCCGCCGACCAGGGCGAGGGAGAACCCGGCCTCCTGGAAGCGGTGGGCGAGGTCGTCGGCGACAGGCGCGACCCGCAGCAGCTCGCTCACGGCGCTGTGCTGCGCCTGGCTGAGGGCGCTGGAGGTGTCTTCGTTGGCGTTCGGCACAACAGGAAAGGGTACGGGGCCCGGCGGGCCCGGGGCGCCCCGATTACCGCCGGGGTGCCGAGGGACACATCGCCCATAGCCAGGGAAGTCGGCCCTTGGATCTGCTTCACCGACACCGCGCCCCATACGCGACGATAGAGGACAGGACAGGGACCCCACCTGATCTTGCGGACCGGTCCGCGGCACTTCACCTCCGCGCACATCGTTACCATGCGTGGACGCACATTCCGACGACCACTGACGACGACGAGAGACGGGCGAACGCGTGGCCGAGGCGGCAGACTTCCCGGGGACGAGTCCCTCACCTGCCCGCCGGTGGCTGCGGCGCACCGGAGCACTGCTCGCCGGGGCGCCCCTGCTGGCCGGGCTGCTGCAGCTGCCCGCGCTCCCCGCGCACGCCGACGCCGCGACAGGCGTCAAGGAAGCCTCCGACAAGGGCGCGGTCTCCGTGGCCGTCGACTCCCTCAGCCCGGCTGTCCCGACCGACGGCGACACGGTGACCGTCTCCGGCACGGTGACCAACAAGGGCAAGCAGGCCGTCACCGAGGCGCACCTCGACCTACGGGTGGGCTCCGCGCTCACCACCCGTTCGGCGATCGCCGACGCAGCCGGCGACGCCGAGGACCTCTCCGCGGGCTACGGCTCCGAGGTGGGCGGCAAGTACGTCGCGAAGTTCGACAAGCTCACGCCGGGAGTCGCCGAGCCCTTCAGCATCTCCGTACCGGTCGACGAGCTGGACCTCGGCGGCGAGGGCGTCTACCCGCTCGCGGTCTCGCTCTCGGGCCAGACGGCCGCGCAGCAGTGGAATCACGTGCTCGGGATCGAGCGGACCTTCCTGCCCTGGCAGCCGGACGGCGCGGACACGGCGACGAAAACGACGGTTCTGTGGCCGCTGGTCTCCACCGTCCACATGACGGCCGAGACCGGCTCGAACGCGAGCCAGACGCCCGTCTTCCTCAACGACGACCTCGCCGAGGAGATCACCCCCGGCGGCCGCCTGGACCAGCTGCTCAGCCTCGGCAAGGACCTCGACGTCACCTGGGTGATCGACCCGGACCTGCTGGCCTCCGTGGACGCGATGACCGGCAGTTACCGGGTCCGCACCAAAGGTGACACCACCACGGCCGGCACTCACCAGGCCGTCGCCAAGAAGTGGCTGGCCGGCCTCCAGGAGGCGGTGGCGGACAAGGAGGTCGTCGCCCTCCCCTTCGCGGATCCCGACCTCGCCTCCCTGGCCCACAACGGCACGGGGGTCAGCGGCTCGCTGAGCCAGTTCAAGGCGGCCAGCGATGTCGCCGCGACCACCGTGGAGACGATCCTCCACGTGACGCCCAGCACCGACTTCGCCTGGCCGGTGGACGGGGCCGTCGACCCCTCGATCGTGAAGGTCGCCACCTCCGCGGGCGCCGACAAGGTGATCGCGCGCAGCGACAGCCTGGCGGAGACCGGCAGCCTGACCTACAGCCCCTCCGCGGCCCGGCCCATCGGCGGCGGCACCACGGCGGTCGTGGCGGACGCCCGCCTGTCCACGGCCTTCCAGGGCGACCTGACGAACGCCTCCGCGTCCACGCTCGCGGTGCAGGAGTTCCTCGCCCAGAGCCTGGAGCTGAACCTCCAGACGCACAAGCAGCGCAGCATCGTCGTCGCCCCCCAGCGCACGCCGACCGCCGGTCAGGCCCAGGCGATGGCCGCGGCCGTCAGGGCCCTCCAGGACTCGGGCTGGTCGCAGCCCCAGAGCCTCACCGCGGCCGCCGAGGCCAAGCCCGACGGCAGTGCCACCACCAGGGTGCCCTCGCGGTCCTCGTACCCCTCCGCGCTGCGCAGGCAGGAGCTGCCGAAGTCGGCCTTCGAGCAGATCGCGGCCACCCAGGACACGCTCGACAGCTTCAAGGTGATCCTCACCGACAGGTCCCGGGTGGTGACCCCGTTCGGGAGGGCCACGAACCGGGAGATGTCCACCTCGTGGCGGGGCCGCTCCACCGCCGCGAGCACCTTCCGCCAGGGCGTGCAGAGCTATCTCGACACCCTTACCGACCAGGTCAAGCTGATCGACAAGTCGGAGACCAAGCTCTCCGGGCGCAGCGCCACGATCCCCGTGACGGTGCAGAACAACCTGGTCCAGGGCGTCCGGCACCTTGTCCTGCGCCTCTCCTCGTCCAACAACACCCGCCTGGAGATCGCCGGCCACGACTACGCCCAGCAGGACATCGAGGTGTCCGGCGGGCACAGCACGACGGTGAAGTTCACCACGACCGCCAATGTGAACGGCCAGACCACGGTGATCGCCCAGCTGTACACCGACGACGGCCAGGTCTACGGTGCGCCGGTGACCTTCGACGTGAAGGTCACCGAGATCACCGCCACGGTGATGCTGGTCATCGGCGGCGGTGTGCTGCTGCTCGTGCTGGCCGGCTTCCGGATGTACACCCAGCGCAAGCGGGCCGCGGCCCGCGCGGCGCAGGAGGCGGAGGCCGAGGGTGACGCGGAGGACGTGGCCGACTCCGAAGCCGCCGAGGACACCGACGAGGGCACGGCGGCCGAGGCCGACGGCGCCCCCGGGACGTCCGCGGACGCCGAGGACGACGCCGGGGAAGAATCGGCCGCACGGTCCGGGGCAGACGACCCGGAGCAGGCGAGTGACGGGACAGCGGACACCGCAGCGGAAAGCCCGGCCCCCTCGGGGACGGGTGAGAGAGTGGACCGTTGAGGATGTCGTGGCCGGTGGGCCCGGGACGATGAGGTGGGGTAGCCATGAACGCGCCGTACGAGGGTGACCGCGGCCAGGCCGCGGGCAGCTCGGGTCCTCCCGAGGGCCCGCCGCCCGAGCACGGCCAGGTGCCGTCCCAGCACCCCGCGGACATGTACCTCCAGGACGCCTACGACCAGGACCCCTACGGGTCGCAGGACCTCACCGCGCAGGACCCGGTCGCCGAGGCGCTCTACGACCGTGCCGCGCACCCGCCGCCGCCTCCGGGAACATACGCCCCGCAGCAGCCGCTCTACGGCCGCCCTGCGCCGTCGCCGTACGCACCGGACCCGCAGGTGTGGGCCCAGCCTCCGGCTCCCGAGCCGGAGGGCCCCACCCAGTACCTGCCCTACGGCGACGACCCGCGCACGACCGAGTTCGTGGGCGTGGACGACCTGGTGTCGCACTCCGGTGAGGAGCAGCACCAGCCCGACGCCTTCGCCCATCTCTTCAAGGACCAGCGGCAGGGCGGCACCCGTCCGTCGGCCGAGGCGCCGGCGGTCCCCGGCCCGTCGGTGGCCCACGGCGGCCAGGGGCCCGCGCCGCGCCACCAGGGTCCGGCTTCGGTGCCGCCCGTGGACGACCGCACCATGAACCTCGGCAGCGCGGCCGCCGTGACCGGGGCGCCCGCTTCCGAGCCGGCCGCCGCCCCGGCGGCTCCGGCGGCTCCGGCGGCTCCGGCGGCGAAGAAGGGCGGCAAGGCGGCCGGCCTGCTGAAGTCCAGTGCCGTGATGGCCGCGGGAACGATGGTCTCCCGCCTCACCGGCTTCGTCCGCTCCGCCCTGATCGTCTCCGCGCTCGGCGTCGGCCTGCTCGGCGACACCTTCCAGGTCGCCTACCAGCTGCCGACGATGATCTACATCCTGACCGTCGGCGGCGGTCTCAACTCCGTCTTCGTGCCGCAGCTCGTGCGGGCCATGAAGGAGGACGAGGACGGCGGCGAGGCCTACGCCAACCGGCTCCTGACGCTGGTCATGGTGGCGCTCGGCGTGCTGACGGTCGCCGCGATCGCCGGAGCGCCCCTGCTGATCCGGGCACTGTCCGACCCGGTCGCCAGCGAGCCGGCGGCCAACGCGGTCGCCATCACGTTCGTCCGCTACTTCCTGCCCTCGATCTTCTTCATGGGCGTCCATGTCGTGATGGGTCAGATCCTCAACGCGCGCGGCAAGTTCGGCGCGATGATGTGGACCCCCGTCCTGAACAACATCGTCATCATCGTGACGCTGGGCATGTTCATCTGGGTCTACGGCACCGCCGCGGACTCCGGCATGAAGGTCACCTCCATCCCGCCGGAGGGCCAGCGGCTCCTGGGCATCGGCGTCCTGCTGGGCCTGGTGGTGCAGGCGCTCGCGATGATCCCCTACCTGCGGGAGACCGGCTTCCGGTTGCGGCTGCGCTTCGACTGGCGGGGCCACGGCCTCGGCAAGGCCGTGACGCTCGCCAAGTGGACCTTCCTGTTCGTCCTCGCCAACCAGGCCGGCGCGATCGTGGTCTCCCAGCTGTCGACCGCGGCGGGCAAGGCCTCGCCCGTCGACGGCACCGGTTTCGCCGCCTATGCCAACGCGCAGCTGATCTGGGGCCTGCCCCAGGCCATCATCACCGTGTCGCTGATGGCGGCCCTGCTGCCGCGGATCTCCCGCTCGGCGGCCGAGGGCGACGGCGGCGCGGTCCGCGACGACATCTCGCAGGGGCTGCGCACGACGGCCGTCGCGATCGTCCCGATCGCCTTCGGCTTCCTCGCGCTCGGCATCCCGATGTGCACCCTGATCTTCGGCTCCTCCGGCACCAGCGAAGCCACCAACATGGGCTTCATGCTGATGGCCTTCGGCCTCGGCCTGATCCCGTACTCGGTGCAGTACGTCGTCCTGCGCGCCTTCTACGCGTACGAGGACACCCGCACCCCCTTCTACAACACCGTCATCGTGGCCGCGGTCAACGCGACCGCCTCGGCGATCTGTTACTTCGTCCTCCCGGCCCGCTGGGCCGTGGCGGGCATGGCCGCCGCCTACGGGCTGGCCTACGCGATCGGCGTCGGTGTCGCCTGGAACCGGCTGCGCAAGCGGCTCGGCGGCGACCTCGACGGCTCGCACGTCCTGCGCACGTACGCCCGACTGTGCATCGCCTCCGTGCCGGCGGCGCTGATCAGCGGCGCGGCCTGCTACGGCATCGCGCAGACCCTCGGTCAGGGCGTCATGGGTTCCTTCGCCGCCCTGCTGGTCGGCGGAGCCCTGCTGCTCGGCATCTTCTTCCTCGCCGCCCGGCGCATGCGCATCGAGGAGCTCAACTCCCTCGTCGGCATGGTCCGAGGGCGCCTGGGGCGCTGAACGAGGGGGAGTCGCACAACCATCGTTGGCCGCCGTGTGTCGTGCATAGCGGCGGACTGTGGGCACAATTGGATCCGGCGTCGGACGGCGCGCACGAGGTCGGCGGCGCGCATGGGATGGGGAGGCAGGAACGACGGTGGCGGAATGGAGCACGGCTGCCGTCGACGTGGCAGACAACAGCGGCGATGAGCCGCTGACCGCACAGGCGGACCAGTCCACGGCCGACGGGGTGGCCAAGAACCGGGAGCGGGACACGGACAGCGACGAGGCACAGGGGGGTGGCGGGATCGAGCATCCCGGCCGGACCTCACCGCCTGAACTGCACAGCGGCCACAAACTCGCCAGGCGGTACCGCCTTGAGGAGTGCGTCACCCGTCTGGACGGTTTCAGCAGTTGGCGTGCGGTCGACGAGAAACTCCGCCGTGCCGTGGGCGTCCACATCCTGCCCGCGGACCACGCGCGCGCCCGCTCGGTGCTGGCTGCGGCCCGCTCGTCGGCGCTGCTCGGCGATCCTCGCTTCGTCCAGGTCCTGGACGCCGTCGAGGAGAACGACCTGGTCTACGTCGTCCACGAGTGGCTGCCCGATGCCACGGAGCTGACGACCCTGCTCGCGTCCGGGCCGCTGGAGCCGCACGACGCGTACCAGATGGTCAGTCAGCTCGCCTCGGCCATGGCGGCGGCGCACCGTGAGGGGCTCGCGCATCTGCGCCTGAACCCCAGCGCGGTCCTGCGCACCTCCACCGGCCAGTGGCGCATCCGGGGGCTCGCGGTCAACGCCGCGCTGCGCGGCATCACCTCGGAGACCCCGCAGCGCACCGACACCGAGGCGATCGGTGCCCTGCTGTACGCGGCGCTCACCCAGCGCTGGCCGTACGAGAACGACGCCCACGGCCTGTCCGGGCTGCCCAAGGACGTCGGTCTGATCGCGCCCGACCAGGTGCGCGCCGGTGTCCACCGGGGGCTGTCCGAGCTGGCCATGCGCGCGCTGGCCAACGACGGGGCGACCGCGTCCCGGCACGAGGCCGCGTGCACCACGCCGGAGGAACTGGTGAAGGCGATCGGGGAGATGCCCCGGATCCGCCCGCCGGAGCCGGCGTTCACCGCGCCGCCGGAGTACCAGCGCACGACGTACCAGCAGGGCAGCTACGGCCGCCCCGCACCCCACCCGGGCGCCACACAGCCTGTCCCGGCCCCGCCGCCCCCGCTGCAGAGCCGCACCGGCCGGGCCCTGAAGTGGGCGGTCTCCGCGCTGCTCATCGCCGCCCTCGGCCTGGGCAGCTGGCAGCTCGCGGACGCCCTGATGAACGGGGACAAGTCCGACGACACCAACAAGACACAGACGACGGACGACGGCGACAAGAGCAGCTCCTCGCCGAAGCCTGTCACCACGCTGAAGATCCAGGGCGCCGCCGAGTACTACCCCGACGGCAAGGCCCAGCACGCCGACGACGTGCAGCTGACCTACGACAACGACAGCTCCACGTACTGGCGGTCCTACTCCTTCAGGTCCGGCCCGGTGCTCGCCCCGTTCAAGCAGGGCGTGGGCATCGTCTACGACCTCGGTTCCGAGCGGAGTCTGTCGGCCGCCTCGATAGGGCTGCACTACGGCGGGAACTACACGGCAGCCACGCTGTACGCGGCGGACTCCCTCTCGTCGTCGGCGCCCCTCAGTTCCATGAAGAAGATCGCCGACGGTCGGACCTCCGGCAAGGAGTTGCAGATCTCCGCCAAGACGGCGGTGAAGACGCGGTACGTTCTCGTATGGATCACGGCGGCCCCCCACTCGGGGTCGGACGAGTACAGCGGGGATGGCTACAAGCAGGCCATCACCGACGTGAAGTTCACGGGCTGATGACTCACCGGAGGGGGAGGGGGTCCCATGACGCAGGGCGGCGGCTACGACGCGGCCGGCGATCAGGACCTCCTCACCCGGCATGTGGAGGGCGACCCCGACGCCTTCGGTGAGCTCGTACGGCGGCACCGGGACCGGCTCTGGGCGGTCGCCCTGCGAACGCTGGGCGACCGCGAGGAAGCCGCTGACGCCGTCCAGGACGCCCTGGTGTCGGCCTACCGCGCCGCCCACACCTTCCGCGGCCAGTCCGCCGTCACGACCTGGCTGCACCGCATCACCGTGAACGCCTGTCTCGACCGGGCCCGCAAGGCGGCCTCCCGCAAGACCTCCCCGGTCGACGACACCGAGCGCCTGGAGCACCTGCTCGAACCCCATGAGTCCGCCGCCGCCCCCGCGGAGCGCAAGGACGTCCACCGTCAGCTCTTCGAGGCGCTCGGCACCCTTCCCGCCGACCAGCGGGCGGCCCTCGTCCTGGTGGACATGCAGGGCTACCCGGTCGCCGAGGCCGCCCGCATCCTCGACGTGCCCACCGGGACGGTGAAGAGCCGCTGTGCCCGGGGAAGAGCCAGACTGCTGCCGCTGCTGACCCATCTGAGGCCGGAACACTCCGGCGGGGCCAAAGAAGGCGACAGGGGGCGGAACCGGGCGCAGGGGACAGCCGTCCCACCGGCAGCGGATCCTCCCGGAGAGGGTTCGACCAGCGCCGGGTCCGGCGATTCAGCAGCGGTGAAGGGCGGAGGTGGGCGAACGTGACATCGACGACGGACACGACCGGGCACCCGGACGTCACGGAGATCTCCGACCTCGCCGAGGGCCTGCTCGCCCCTTCGCGGAGCGCCGACATACGCCGGCACCTCGACGGCTGCGCGCTCTGCGCCGACGTGCACACCTCTCTCGAGGAGATCCGCGGTCTGCTGGGCGCACTCCCCGAGCCGCCCCCGATGCCGGAGGACATCGCCCGGCGTATCGACGCAGCGCTGGCCGCCGAGGCGGTCACCGGCCCGACGGCCGAGGGAGCCGACACGGCGGACACGACCGGGGCGGAGGCCGGGGCCGCAGCGGACACCTCGGACGCCACACCTCTCGTCGGTCCCGAGGCCCCCCATGTTTCACGTGAAACACCGGTCGTCGCGGACCGGCCCTCCGGCCATGCCCGCTCCGCCACCACCGGCCCGGGCCGCAAGAGCGGCAAGCGGGGCGGGCGCCGCAGGGTCGCCGTGCTGAGCGCCGTGCTCGGTGCCGCCGCCCTGGGGCTCGGCGGCATCCTGGTCTCCTCGCTGACCGGCGGCAGCGGGCCGGGTACCTCTGCGCACGGGCAGTCCACCGCCGCCGACACGTTCGCCCAGGGCACCCTGGAGCAGAAGGTCACGGATCTCCTCGGCCGGGCCCAGGGGTCCAAGGCTCCCAACAGTCTGGGCATCGCAGGCACGACCGGCAGCCCCCGCCCCCGGGTCTTCACGGAGCCCACCGTCCCCGCCTGCGTCCAGAAGGGCATCGGTCGCGCTGACACGGTCCTCGCCACCGAGCAGGGCGTCTACAAGGGAACGGACACGCTTCTCGTCGTGCTGCCCGACACCTCCGACAGCACCAAGGTCGACGCCTATCTCATGGACAGCACCTGCGTCGCGGATTCCTCGTCCGGCCCGGCGAAGATCCTTCTGAAGGCTTCCTACACCCGTCACTGACGGCCCACCTGCGACTCCGTCCCCGGCGCTTCTCCCCAGGGGGTCCGCCTGCCGTGTGCCCGGACACAGCGGGAATGCGCGCCCCTTAGGATCCGTTGGGTGGGGTGAGAGTTCAGAGCAGCTCCCACCGGTCGAACGACGCAGACCAGAGACGAGGAACAAAGCCGTGAGCGACGTCCGTAACGTGATCATCATCGGCTCCGGGCCCGCCGGCTACACCGCCGCGCTCTACACCGCGCGCGCGTCGCTGAAGCCGCTGGTCTTCGAAGGCGCCGTCACCGCGGGCGGCGCCCTGATGAACACCACCGAGGTGGAGAACTTCCCCGGCTTCCAGGACGGCATCATGGGCCCCGAGCTCATGGACAACATGCGCGCCCAGGCCGAGCGCTTCGGTGCGGAGCTCATCGCGGACGACATCGTCTCCGTCGACCTCACCGGTGAGATCAAGACCGTCACGGACACGGCCGGCACGGTCCACCGTGCCAAGGCCGTCATCGTCGCCACCGGCTCCCAGCACCGCAAGCTCGGCCTGCCGAACGAGGACGCCCTCTCCGGCCGCGGTGTCTCCTGGTGTGCCACGTGTGACGGGTTCTTCTTCAAGGACCAGGACATCGCCGTGATCGGCGGCGGCGACACCGCGATGGAGGAGGCCACCTTCCTCTCCCGCTTCGCCAAGTCCGTCACCATCGTCCACCGCCGGGACACTCTGCGCGCCTCCAAGGCGATGCAGGAGCGCGCCTTCGCCGACCCGAAGATCAAGTTCGTCTGGGACAGCGAGGTCGCCGAGATCCAGGGCGACCCGAAGCTGGCCGGGCTGAAGCTGCGCAACCTCAAGACCGGTGAGCTCTCCGACCTCGCGGTCACCGGTCTGTTCATCGCCATCGGCCACGACCCGCGCACCGAGCTCTTCAAGGGTCAGCTCGACCTGGACGAGGAGGGCTACCTGAAGGTGGCCGCGCCCTCGACCCGGACGAACCTGACCGGTGTCTTCGCGGCCGGTGACGTGGTGGACCACACCTACCGCCAGGCGATCACCGCGGCCGGAACCGGCTGCTCGTCCGCTCTCGACGCCGAGCGTTTCCTCGCGGCGCTCGCGGACGAGGAGCAGGCCGAGCCCGAGAAGACCACTGTCTGACCCCCACCCCCCTCTCCCGCCCCACCGCACAAGGAATGAAGGAGCCCCCTGTGGCCGGCACCCTGAAGAATGTGACCGACGCCGACTTCGATGAGGTCGTCCTCAAGAGCGACAAGCCCGTTCTGGTGGACTTCTGGGCCGAGTGGTGCGGCCCGTGCCGCCAGATCGCTCCGTCCCTCGAGGCCATTGCCGCCGAGCACGGCGACAAGATCGAGATCGTCAAGCTCAACATCGACGAGAACCCGAACACGGCCGCGAAGTACGGCGTCATGTCGATCCCGACGCTCAACGTCTACCAGGACGGCGAGGTCGCCAAGACCATCGTCGGCGCCAAGCCGAAGGCCGCGCTCGTCCGCGACCTGGAGACCTTCATCTCCGAGTGACGCCCCGTTTCACGTGGCGCTCTCATGACGCACTGTTTCACGTGAAACAGAAAGGGGCCGGTCCACAAGGACCGGCCCCTTCGTCATGGTCTACAGCGGTCGCAGCGCCGGCTCCTTCTGCACGGCCCCCAGCAACCGGTCCAGGGCCATCTCCACGTCTTCCTTCCAGGAGAGCGTGGTCCGCAGCTCCAGCCGCAGCCGAGGATGACGAGGGTGCGGCCGGACCGTCTTGAAGCCCACGGCCAGCAGATGCTCCGCGGGGAGCAGACAGCCGGGTTCCTTCCAACGGGCGTCCCCGAAGGCCTCGATCGCCTTGAATCCGCGCCGCAACAGATCCTTGGCGACCGTCTGCACCATCACGCGGCCGAGCCCCTGTCCCTGATACCCCGGCATGATGAACGAGGTCATCAGCTGCACGGCGTCCGGTGCCACCGGACTTGTGGGAAACGCCGTCGAGCGGGGCACATAGGCGGGCGGGGCGTAGAGCACGAACCCGACGGGCCGATCGTCGACGTACACCACCCGGCCGCACGATCCCCAGTCCAGCAGGACGGCGGAGATCCAGGACTCCTTCTCCAGGGCGGCCGTCCCCGCCTTCAGCGCGGCCGCACCCCTGACGGGATCCAGTTCCCAGAAGACACACGAGCGACAGCGCTTGGGAAGGTCCTTAAGGTTGTCCAGCGTGAGCGGTACAAGCCGACGCCCCATGAAGGCTGTTCCTCGCTTCCTTCGCCCGCAGCGTCGCGAGCGGCTGTCAGAGCGTTGCGTTCCCTGAGCAGACTGCCGACGAAACCGCCGACCGCCCCCAGCCCCAGCCCCGCGCTCACCAGTCCGGTCCGGCTCATCGTTCGCATGGCCCTCGCCTCCCGCTTCGAGGTGCTGCCTGGTGGATGCGCCATACCCCCTCGCATCGTATCCACGATGCGATTCCCGTCGATACCGACTGAACGCAAAGAGCGAGCCGTGTTCCGGACACACCGGACACGGCTCGCTCAGACGCTCATGGGGCTGCTCTGTGACGGGGTCTCAGGGCGGGCCCCCGCATCAGTCGTCCGTTTCCTCCGCGTCGCTCTCCTCTTCGAGCCCCTTCTGCAGGGCGAAGCCCTCGCCCGGGGCCAGCGTGCCGAGGATGCGCTCCAGATCCTCCACTGAGGCGAACTCGACAGTGATCTTGCCCTTCTTCTGCCCCAGATCGACCTTCACCCGGGTCTCGAAGCGGTCCGAGAGCCGGGTGGCCAGCTCGGACAGCGCCGGGGAGACCAGGGCACCGGCACGCGGCTTCCGGGCGCGCTGCGCCGACTGCGGCCGGGAGCCCATGAGGGTCACGATCTCTTCCACGTTCCGCACCGAGAGGCCCTCGGCGACGATGCGGTGCGCCAGTCGCTCCTGCTCCTCCGCGTCCTCCACGGAGAGCAACGCACGAGCGTGACCGGCGGACAGCACACCCGCCGCCACCCGGTTCTGCACCGCCGGCGAGAGCTTCAGCAGACGCAGGGTGTTGGAGACCTGCGGACGGGACCGTCCGATCCGGTCCGCCAGCTGATCGTGCGTGCAGTTGAAGTCCTTCAGCAGCTGGTCGTAGGCGGCCGCCTCTTCCAAGGGGTTCAGCTGCGCCCGGTGCAGGTTCTCCAGGAGTGCGTCCAGCAGAAGCTTCTCGTCGTCCGTGGCCCGCACGATCGCCGGGATCGCCTCAAGCCCCGCCTCACGGCAGGCCCGCCACCGGCGCTCACCCATGATGAGCTCGTAGCGCCCAGGACCCAGCTGCCGTACGACGACCGGCTGGAGGAGACCGACCTCCTTGATGGAGATGACGAGTTCTTCCAGCGCGTACTCGTCGAAGACCACACGCGGCTGCTGCGGGTTCGGGGTGATCGCGTCGAGAGGGATCTCCGCGAAGTACGCCCCGATGGGCGGCCCGGGCGTCTCCACGACGTCATAGGCCGACGGCTCCTCTGTTTCACGTGAAACAGCCGGCAGTGTGGCCACCTTCGCCGCGGCCACACCACGCTCGTTCAGACCGGGGACAGCCACCGGTGCCGTCGAGCCGGTCACCGCCGACTGCGCCGGCGTCTTCTCCGTGGGGGCGGCAGGGATCAGTGCGGCGAGACCACGGCCCAACCCCCTCCGTCGCTCATTCACTGGATCCCCTCCACCATGCTCGGACTGTTCTGAGCGCCGATATGAGCGTGGGTGGCGTCATAGCTGATCCCCACACCTCTCAGCGCGATCTCTCGGGCCGCCTCAAGATAGGAGAGGGCGCCGCTTGATCCTGGATCGTAGGTCAGCACCGTCTGCCCATAGCTCGGCGCCTCGGAGATACGGACCGAGCGAGGAATGCTCGTCCGCAGCACCTCGTCACCGAAGTGGGTGCGCACCTCTTCGGCGACCTGGGACGCCAGGCGCGTCCGGCCGTCGTACATGGTGAGCAGGATGGTCGACACATGCAGGGCGGGGTTGAGGTGCCCCCGCACCAGATCGACGTTGCGCAGCAGCTGGCCCAGTCCCTCCAGTGCGTAGTACTCGCACTGGATCGGGATCAGGACCTCAGCGCCCGCCACCATGGCGTTGACCGTCAGCAGGCCGAGCGAGGGCGGGCAGTCGATGAGGACGTAGTCCAGCGGCTGCTCATAGGCCTGGATGGCACGCTGCAGTCGGCTCTCTCGCGCCACCAGGGACACCAGCTCGATCTCCGCACCGGCGAGATCGATCGTGGCGGGGGCACAGAAGAGGCCTTCGACATCGGGAACCGGCTGGACGACTTCCGCGAGCGGGCGGCTCTCGACCAGCACGTCGTAGATGGACGGGACCTCGGCGTGATGGTCGATTCCCAGGGCCGTGGACGCGTTGCCCTGCGGGTCGAGGTCGACGACGAGGACACGGCCGCCGTGCAGGGCCAGGGACGCGGCAAGGTTCACCGTCGTGGTGGTCTTGCCGACGCCGCCCTTCTGGTTGGCGACCACGATGATCCGGGTCTGCTCCGGACGTGGCAGACCCTCGCCCGCGCGGCCCAGTGCTTCCACCGCCAGCTGGGCAGCACGACCGATCGGAGTGTCGTCCATCGGGGGCGGTGTTTCACGTGAAACATCCTCCCCCAAGGACTCGGTACGGGGACCGGGGACCGGATCGGCCATCGGTCCCGCGATGTTGGCGTCGGACCGCAAGGATTCACTCTCCTCGACTTCAAGCTCGCAATGAGCAGAGCCTGCCATGTCTTCAGGGTCGCGAACCAGTGAGGCCTGTTGTTCTGTGGAGAAATCCACCTCTGTGGACAACTCCACCCCCGCATCGAGTGAACCGAGGGGCTTTCGTTTGCGGGGTTCGGCCGCGGCGCGACCGCGGCCGATGATGCCGTGCAGCAGGGAGCGACGTTTCACGTGAAACACGATGCACAGCCCCTACGCCCGAACGGACGCGACACTCCGTCATACGTAGGTGGGCAGCTTGTGTGGAGTACGTTCAGCGTCGGCGGCGGGCCCGGCCCGTCCGGGCGGCCTTCGCCCGTTTGGCCGCGAACCGCACCCCACCGGGACTCTCCCCGACCTCGACCCGTACCACCGTGGAGAGCGGATCGACGACGTCCTCGCCCACCTGAAGGACCGAAGTCCCGACCGCGCCGAGCTTGCTCAGGGCGGTGGCCGCGCTCTTCAGCTCCTCCTCGGCGGTGTCGCCCTTGAGGGCGAGCATCTCGCCGTAGGGGCGCAGCAGCGGAATGCCCCAGGTGGCCAGACGGTCGAGGGGCGCCACGGCCCGGGCAGTCACCACATGGACGGGCGGAAGGGTGCCCATGACCTCCTCGGCACGGCCGCGGACCACGGTGACGTGGTCCAGACCGAGGAGCTCGACCACCTCGGTGAGGAAGTTCGTACGCCTCAGCAGTGGCTCCAGAAGAGTGATCTTCAGGTCCTCGCGCACCAGCGCCAGGGGGATGCCGGGCAGCCCGGCGCCCGAGCCCACATCGCACACGGTCACGCCCTCGGGCACGACCTCGGAGAGCACCGCGCAGTTGAGGATGTGCCGCTCCCACAGGCGTGGCACTTCGCGCGGGCCGATGAGACCGCGCTGCACACCGGCCTCGGCCAGGAGCTCGGCGTACCGGACCGCATCCGGGAAACGATCACCGAATACCTCGCGTGCCACCTCCGGCGCAGGGGGGAGCGCTGCTGCCTCCGTCACGGGGACCGTCCTTCCGTACCGCTTCGGCGCGTCCAGCGCCGACCACCAGAGAACCAGGCTGACAAAGACCGGCCCCGCCTGCGCTACAGACGGGGCCGGGGGTGACGTACGTAACGAATCTAGTCGGGGAGCACGACGACGAAGCGCTGCGGCTCCTCGCCCTCGGACTCGCTGCGCAGGCCCGCGGCCTTGACCGCGTCATGGACGACCTTGCGCTCGAAGGGCGTCATCGGCTTCAGCTTCACGGGCTCGCCGCTGTTCTTGGCGTCAGCCGCGGCCTTGGCACCCAGCTCGGAGAGCTCGGCACGCTTCTTGGCCCGGTAGCCGGCGATATCCAGCATCAGCCGGCTGCGGTCCCCGGTCTCCCGGTGGACGGCCAGGCGCGTCAGCTCCTGAAGCGCCTCCAGCACCTCGCCGTCCCGGCCGACCAGCTTCTGCAGATCACGGGTGCCGGAGTCACTGATGATCGACACCGCGGCACGGTCGGCCTCGACGTCCATGTCGATGTCGCCGTCGAGATCGGCGATGTCCAGCAGACCCTCAAGGTAGTCCGCCGCGATCTCGCCCTCCTGCTCCAGGCGGGTCAGGGTGTCTGCACCCTCGGCAGCGGAGGTGGTGCCTTCCGTCACGGGATGGGCTCCTTCTTACTTCTTGGACGGGGACTTGGGGCGCTGCGGGCCGCCCTTGCGCTGACCGGACTGGGCCTTGCTGCGGCCGTTCCCGGTTCCGGCCTGGGAGGCGGACGGCCGGGCGGCCCCGGAGGGCTTGTCGTCCTCGGGCTCGTCGGACTTGGTCAGCGAGGTCGTCTCACCGGCCGCCTTCGGGCCGCCGGACTGGCGCTGGGACTTGGACTGGCGCTTCGGCTGCTGGCGCTTGGCGGCGGCCGCGGACGTGGTGGTGCCGTCCTCGGCGGTCTCCACGACGGTCTGGGCGTCGCTCTTCACCACGGTGCCGTCGGTCTGGGCCGCGAGGCCCGCCTTGGCCAGACCGTTGATGAACTTGCGCTCGGCCTCGTTGCGGTCGCGGCCCTTGGCGACGATGGCCTTGATGATCGTCTTCTCGCTGCGGCGGCGGGTCTTGCCGGCGTGCGTCACGTGCTTGTACAGGCGATCCAGGTACGCGGCCTGGGCCTTGGACCCCGGGGTCGGGTTGTTGCGGATGACGTACATCTGCTGGCCCATGGTCCACACGTTGGTGGTCAGCCAGTAGACGAGGACACCGACGGGGAAGTTGATGCCGAAGACGGCGAACATGACGGGGAAGACGTACATCAGCATCTTCTGCTGCTGCATGAACGGCGTCTTCACCGAGGTGTCGACGTTCTTCGTCATCAGCTGGCGCTGGGTGAAGAACTGGGAGGCCGACATCAGGACGATCATGATGGCGGTGACGACCCGGACGTCCGTGAGCGAGGCACCGAGGGCCGAGGCCTCCGAGGCGCTGTCCGTGAACTTCGCGGCCAGGGGGGCACCGAAGATGTGCGCCTTCTGCGCGCTCTCCAGCAGGCTCTGGTTGATCACGCCGATGGTGTCACCGTTGGCGATGCCGTTGAGCACGTGGTAGAGGGCGAAGAAGAACGGGGACTGCGCCAGGATGGGAAGGCACGAGGAGAGCGGGTTGGTGCCCGTCTCCTTGTACAGCTTCATCATCTCTTCGGACTGACGCTGCTTGTCGTTCTTGTAGCGCTCCTGGATCTTCTTCATCTCGGGCTGGAGCGTCTGCATGGCCCGGGTCGCCTTGATCTGCTTCACGAAGAGCGGGATCAGGCAGATGCGGATCAGGATCACCAGAGACACGATCGACAGGCCCCAGGCCCATCCGGTGTCAGGGCCGAAGATCTTGCCGTACACCGTGTGGAACTGGACGATGACCCAGGAAACGGGTGTCGTGATGAAGCTGAAGAGGCTGGCAATCGTGTCCACTAATCATGCTCCTTGGGCATGGGACGGGGTCTCTGCGGCCGGGCTCGGGGAAACGCTCTCCCCGGTGGCCGTTTCGGCGGCGGAGGTCCCGCCCCTGCGTGCACGCCAGGCGTCCCGCAGCATTTCGTGCCACCGCGGGCGCTTCCGCGGCGGGACATGGTCCACACCCCCCAGCGACCAGGGGTTGCACCGCAGGATGCGCCAGGCGGTGAGTGCCGTTCCCTTGATCGCGCCGTGCCGGTCGATCGCTGTGTACCCGTAGTGGGAGCACGACGGGTAGTACTTGCACACGGGCCCGAGCAGTGGACTGATCGTCCACTGGTAGAGCTTGATCAGGGCCAGCAGCGGGTACTTCATCGCGCGCCCCCTCCCGAAAGCCGTTGAAGGGCGGCATCAAGGTCTTGGGCCAGCTGTGCGTGGTCGGCGTCACCCGCACCGGGCAGCGCCCGTACCACTACCAGGCTACCGGGGGGCAACAGAACGACTCGGTCACGCATCAGATGACGCAGTCTGCGCTTGACCTTGTTGCGGACGACCGCCCCGCCCACGGCCTTGCTCACGACGAAACCCGCACGCGTCGGGGGAGCGCTCTCCCCAGGCGCGTGCGGGTCCGTGGCACCGCTACGAAGGTGGACGACGAGCGTCGGGCGTCCGGCCCGACGGCCCCGTCGTACCGCGGTCGCGAAGTCCTCGCGCCGCCTCAGCCGGTTCTCGGTGGGCAGCACGACGGCATGACCTGACCGGGATCAGGCGGACAGACGGGCGCGACCCTTGCTGCGGCGGGACGCGAGGATCGCGCGGCCGGCACGGGTGCGCATACGCAGGCGGAAGCCGTGGGTCTTGGCGCGACGACGGTTGTTCGGCTGGAAGGTGCGCTTGCTCACTCGGGGGCTCCAGAAATCAATCGGTGTTGGCGGGTGCCGTCCTGGCTGTCACCGTGCGCCCACGAGTAGCTCTCGTTACGCCCGAGTGCACCGCTTCCCGATCACCTGACGCGATCTGTGCCCATCGGAGGCAGGCGGCAGCAGCCATCGACAACTCGACCTGGTTACGGTACGCGCGGCTGCGCCATCCGGTCAAACCAGGGGTCACCGGGAGACACTATCCACAGCCTGGGGACAACAACTTGAACCGCAGCCGCCGCCCTGACTACCGTGGCTGGACTCCGATTCGTTCCATTGACCCCTGGTTCCCGACCCGTCCCGCAACCACACGTGCGTGGGACCCCCCACGAGAGAGCGTGCCCTGTGGCTGACGTACCTGCCGATCTTGCCGCAGTGTGGCCACGCGTACTGGAGCAGCTCCTCGGGGGTGAGGGCCGCGGCCAGGGTGTCGAGGCGAAGGACGAGCACTGGATCCGGCGCTGCCAGCCGTTGGCGCTGGTGGCCGACACGGCCCTGCTCGCCGTGCCGAACGAGTTCGCCAAGGGCGTACTCGAAGGCCGGCTGGCACCGATCGTCAGCGAGACGCTGAGCCGTGAGTGCGGCCGCCCGATCCGTATCGCGATCACCGTCGACGACTCCGTCGGCGAGTCCCCGGCCCCGCCGGCGCCCCCGGTACAGCAGCAGCCGAAGCCGCGCTACGAGGAGCCCGAACTCCCGTCCGGCCCGTACGACAGCCCGTACGAGGAGCCCAAGGGCCGCTACGACAGCACGTACGACCCCTCCTACGACAGCGCGTACGACGGGAGCTACGGCCGGCACCGCGCCGAGCAGCTCCCGGGTCCCTCCGGCGAGGGCCCGCGCGGCGAGCAGCTGCCGACCGCGCGGCCCGCGTATCCGTCGGAGTACCAGCGTCCGGAGCCCGGCGCCTGGCCGCGGCCCCAGCAGGACGACTACGGCTGGCAGCAGCAGCGGCTGGGTTTCCCCGAGCGGGACCCCTACGCCTCGCCGTCCCAGGACCCCTACGGCTCGCCGTCCCCGGCCTCGTACGGGCAGCCGTCGCAGGACTACCGGCCGCAGTCGATGGAGCGGCCGCCGTACGACTCCGCGCCCTACGAGCCGAAGCGGCCCGAGTACGACCAGCGGGACGCGGGCCGGCGCGAGCTGCCCGAGCCGCCGGCCGGTTCCGGACCGCCGCAGCGGCCGGGGGTGCCCGGGGCGCCGGCCGCGCCGTCGGCGTCGGGGGGTGGGCCCGGTGAGCCGACCGCGCGCCTGAACCCGAAGTACCTCTTCGACACGTTCGTCATCGGCGCGTCCAACCGCTTCGCGCACGCGGCCGCGGTCGCCGTGGCCGAGGCGCCCGCGAAGGCGTACAACCCGCTCTTCATCTACGGCGAGTCCGGGCTCGGCAAGACGCACCTGCTGCACGCGATCGGACACTACGCGCGGAGCCTGTATCCCGGCACGCGCGTGCGGTACGTGAGCTCGGAGGAGTTCACCAACGAGTTCATCAACTCCATCCGCGACGGCAAGGGCGACAGCTTCCGCAAGCGGTACCGCGAGATGGACATCCTGCTCGTCGACGACATCCAGTTCCTCGCGGACAAGGAGTCGACGCAGGAGGAGTTCTTCCACACCTTCAACACGCTCCACAACGCCAACAAGCAGATCGTGCTGTCCAGCGACCGGCCGCCCAAGCAGCTGGTGACGCTGGAGGACCGGCTGCGGAACCGTTTCGAGTGGGGGCTGATCACCGACGTGCAGCCGCCCGAGCTGGAGACGCGGATCGCGATCCTGCGCAAGAAGGCGGTGCAGGAGCAGCTCAACGCCCCGCCGGAGGTGCTGGAGTTCATCGCCTCGCGGATCTCGCGCAACATCCGTGAGCTGGAGGGCGCGCTGATCCGGGTGACCGCGTTCGCCTCGCTCAACCGGCAGCCGGTGGACCTGGGGCTGACGGAGATCGTCCTGAAGGACCTGATCCCCGGTGGCGAGGACTCGGCGCCCGAGATCACCTCCACGGCCATCATGAGCGCCACCGCGGACTACTTCGGGCTCACCGTCGAGGACCTGTGCGGGACCTCGCGCGGGCGGGCGCTGGTGACGGCCCGGCAGATCGCCATGTATCTGTGCCGCGAGCTGACGGACCTCTCGCTGCCGAAGATCGGCGCGCTGTTCGGCGGCCGCGACCACACCACGGTCATGCACGCCGACCGCAAGATCCGCAATCTGATGGCCGAGCGGCGCTCCATCTACAACCAGGTGACCGAGCTGACGAACCGCATCAAGGCCGGCTGACCGCCGTACGAGGCCGCGCAGGGCGCCCCGGGAGCCGTCCCGGGGCGCCTTTCGCGTGTCCGGGGTGCGGTGACGCGTCCGGGGGGAGGCCGCGGGAAGGGTCCGGGAGGCCCGAAGAGGGCCGGGGAAGGCCCCGAAGAGGGCCGGGGAAGGCCCCGAAGCGGTCCGGGGGAGCCCCGGGGGAGGCCTGCGGGCGGTCCCTGCGTCGCGGCGGTCCGCCGTCCGTTGTTCGATTCCCGGCCGGGTTACGGCCTCTCTCCACAGATTCGGTGACTTTTTGCCGTCCACACCCTGGGGACTGGGAAGTTGTCCAGACTGTATCCACAGGCGAGCCTGTGGGAGGAGCATCCAGCCAGGTCAACAGGTTGTGGATTCGTGGACGAAGGACATCCACAGGCTGTGGACAAGAAAATGATCCACAGGGTGTGCACAAAGTTGTCCACCGGCAACCCACAGGCTGCGGCCGGTTGTCCCCAGCGATCAGCGGTTTCTCCACATGTCTGTCCACTGTTCGGCAAGCTGACGCGCCTCCTCACCGGGGCGAGTGAAAGGCGTCACACGAAGTTGCCAGGTTGGCCTGTGGGAAAGGTGGGTAAAGCTGGGGACGGTGCTGGGGAGAACTCGGCCCTCCCTGTGCACAGAGTGTGCAGAACTTTCCGTTCTCCACAGACGGGCCTGGTTATCCACCGGCTCCGCCCACAGGGCCAGTGGATAAAAAATCGCCTCTGAGCTGCGAAAACAGGGTTATCCACGGTATCCACAGGCCCTACTACTACTGACGACTAGAGAGAGCTCGGAATCCGTTTCGAAGTGGGTCCTGTGCACAACTCGCTCTCCGGCGTCCGGCTGCCCCTCGTCACGACTTGACCCCGAGAGGCACCTACTGTCAGTGCGGTGCGTCAGACTGGTCCCCGGGTGGTCCTTCCCTTCGCCGGGGCCGATCACACCGACACCAGACGACGAAGCCAGGCAGGGCGAGAAGCGCCGGCAACAGCAGGAGGCGGCAAGAGTGAAGATCCGGGTGGAACGCGACGTACTCGCGGAGGCAGTGGCCTGGGCGGCGCGCAGTCTCCCGGCCCGCCCGCCGGCGCCCGTCCTCGCGGGCCTGCTGCTGAAGGCCGAGGACGGCGCCCTGAGCCTGTCCAGCTTCGACTACGAGGTCTCGGCACGCGTGTCCGTGGAGGCCGAGGTCGAGGAGGAGGGCACGGTCCTCGTCTCCGGCCGTCTGCTCGCGGACATCTGCCGCGCGCTCCCCAACCGGCCGGTGGAGATCTCCACAGACGGTGTACGGGCGACGGTGGTCTGCGGCTCCTCGCGGTTCACCCTCCACACCCTGCCTGTGGAGGAGTACCCCTCGCTGCCCCAGATGCCGAACGCGACGGGCACCGTCCCCGGCGAGGTCTTCGCCTCGGCCGCCGCCCAGGTGGCCATCGCCGCCGGGCGTGACGACACGCTTCCCGTCCTCACCGGTGTGCGCATCGAGATCGAGGGCGACACCGTCACCCTCGCCTCCACCGACCGCTACCGCTTCGCGGTCCGTGAGTTCCTGTGGAAGCCGGAGAACCCGGACGCCTCCGCGGTCGCCCTGGTGCCCGCCAAGACGCTCCTGGACACCGCCAAGGCCCTCACGAGCGGCGACAGCGTCATCCTGGCGCTCTCCGGCTCGGGCTCCGGCGAGGGACTGATCGGCTTCGAGGGCGCGGGCCGCCGCACGACCACCCGGCTCCTCGAGGGCGACCTGCCCAAGTACCGCACGCTGTTCCCGACCGAGTTCAACTCCGTCGCCGTGATCGAGACCGCCCCCTTCGTGGAGGCCGTCAAGCGTGTGGCCCTGGTCGCCGAGCGCAACACCCCGGTGCGGCTCAGCTTCGAGCAGGGCGTGCTCATCCTGGAGGCCGGCTCCAGCGACGACGCACAGGCTGTGGAAAGGGTCGACGCGCAGCTGGAGGGCGACGACATCTCGATCGCCTTCAACCCGACCTTCCTGCTGGACGGCCTGAGCGCGATCGACTCCCCCGTCGCCCAGCTGTCCTTCACGACGTCCACCAAGCCCGCGCTGCTCAGCGGCAAGCCGGCGCTGGACGCCGAGGCCGACGACGCCTACAAGTACCTGATCATGCCGGTGCGGCTGAGCGGCTGAGCTGCCCGGTGTTGTCCACAGGTCGTGGAGAACTCCTCCCGACCTGTGGGCAAACCCGCAGGTGAGCCCGCGTCTGTGGGGCTACGTCTGAGCGCGTATGCCCACAGGTGTGCGTGACCGTCCGGGGCTAGGCTCGGACATGGGTACGAAGGTGCCCCACACGCCACACAGCGACCTAAGGAACAACTGATGGAGCTCGGTCTCGTCGGCCTCGGCAAGATGGGCGGCAACATGCGCGAGCGGATCCGCCGCGCGGGCCACACCGTCGTCGGATACGACCGCAACCCGGACCTCGCCGACGTCCACAGCCTCGAAGAACTCGTGGGCAGGCTCAAGGGCCCGCGCGTGGTGTGGGTGATGGTCCCGGCCGGCGCGGCCACGCAGTCGACGATCGACGAGCTGGCCGAGCTGCTGGAACCCGGCGACGTCGTCGTGGACGGCGGCAACTCCCGCTGGACGGACGACGAGAAGCACGCGCAGGAGCTGGCCGCCAAGGGCATAGGCTTCGTCGACTGCGGTGTCTCCGGGGGCGTCTGGGGCCTGGAGAACGGCTACGCGCTGATGTACGGCGGCGACGCGGAGAACGTCGCCAAGGTGCGGCCGGTGTTCGACGCGCTCAAGCCCGAGGGCGACTTCGGCTCGGTGCACGCCGGCAAGGTCGGCGCCGGCCACTTCGCCAAGATGGTCCACAACGGCATCGAGTACGCCATGATGCAGGCCTACGCCGAGGGCTGGGAGCTGCTGGAGAAGGTCGACTCCGTCACGGACGTGCGGGAGGTCTTCCGCTCCTGGCAGGAGGGCACCGTCATCCGGTCCTGGCTGCTCGACCTCGCGGTCAACGCCCTCGACGAGGACGAGCACCTCGACAAGCTCAAGGGCTTCGCCCAGGACTCCGGCGAGGGCCGCTGGACCGTCGAGGCCGCCATCGACAACGCCGTGCCGCTGCCCGCGATCACGGCCTCGCTGTTCGCGCGGTTCTCCTCCCGCCAGGAGGACTCCCCGCAGATGAAGATGATCGCGGCGCTCCGAAACCAGTTCGGCGGCCACGCGGTCGAGACGAAGTAACAGCCCGAGAACCCTGGGGAGGTCGGCGAACGACCATGCACGTCACGCATCTGTCGCTGGCCGACTTCCGCTCCTACGCCCGGGCCGAGGTCCCGCTCGACCCGGGCGTCACCGCCTTCGTCGGCCCCAACGGCCAGGGCAAGACCAACCTCGTCGAGGCCGTCGGCTATCTCGCCACCCTCGGCAGCCACCGGGTCGCCTCCGACGCGCCCCTGGTCCGCATGGGCGCCGACCGCGCGATCATCCGGGCACAGGTGCGGCAGGGCGAGCGGCAGCAGCTCGTCGAGCTGGAGCTGAACCCGGGCAGGTCCAACCGCGCCCGCATCAACCGGTCCTCGCAGGTCAGGCCCCGGGACGTGCTGGGCATCGTACGGACCGTGCTGTTCGCGCCCGAGGACCTCGCGCTGGTCAAGGGGGATCCCGGGGAGCGGCGGCGGTTCCTGGACGAGCTGATCACCGCGCGGTCGCCGCGGATGGCGGGTGTGCGCGCGGACTACGAGCGGGTCCTCAAGCAGCGCAACACCCTGCTGAAGTCCGCGGCGCTCGCACGGCGGCACGGCGCGCGCAGGGGGGCACCGGCCGCGCGAGCGGATGCGGGCCCGGGAGCGGACCTGTCGACGCTCGACGTGTGGGACCAGCATCTCGCGCGCGCGGGCGCCGAACTGCTCGCCCAGCGGCTCGACCTGGTCGCGGCGATCCAGCCGCTGGCCGACAAGGCGTACGAGCAGCTGGCGCCCGGCGGGGGTCCGCTGGCCCTGGAGTACCGGCCGTCGGCGCCCGGTGAGGCGCACACGCGCGAGGACCTCTACGCCCAGCTCATGGCGGCGCTCGCGGACGCCCGCAAGCAGGAGATCGAGCGGGGCGTCACCCTCGTGGGCCCGCACCGGGACGAACTGCTGCTCAAGCTCGGTCAGTTGCCGGCCAAGGGGTACGCCTCGCACGGCGAGTCCTGGTCGTACGCGCTCGCACTGCGGCTGGCCTCCTACGACCTGTTGCGGGCCGAGGGCAACGAGCCGGTGCTGGTGCTCGACGACGTCTTCGCCGAGCTGGACGCGCGCCGCCGGGAGCGGCTGGCCGAGCTGGTGGCGCCGGGGGAACAGGTGCTGGTGACCGCGGCGGTCGACGACGACGTACCGCATGTCCTGAGCGGGGCGCGGTACGCCGTGGCGGACGGGACGGTGGAACGCCTGTGACCGAGCAGGAACCCCGCAGGACCCCCGAGCCCTCCGGCGTCGACCTCGCGCGCGTGGCGTTGAGGGCGGCGCGCGAACAGGCACGCGCGCGGGGCGATGCCGCGCAGCAGAAGAAGCAGGTGCGGCGCGGGGGCGGTCTGCGCTCCGGCGCGCGGGCGGACGGGCGCGACCCGATGGCGCTGGGCGCGGCGATCAACCGGCTGCTGAACGAGCGCGGCTGGGAGGCGCCGGCCGCGGTGGGCGGCGTGATGGGGCGCTGGCCGGAGATCGTCGGCGAGGACGTGGCCAAGCACTGTGTGCCGGAGCGGTACGACGAGGACGAGCGGGTCCTGGTCGTGCGCTGCGACTCCACGGCCTGGGCGACGAATCTGCGGCTGCTGGCGCCGACCCTGGTCGCCCGGCTCAACGAGGACCTCGGACACGGCCGGGTCAGACAGATCAAGGTGCAGGGTCCCGGCGGCCCCGTGCGCCGCTACGGCCCGCTGCGCGCCCCCGGATCCACCGGCCCGGGCGACACCTACGGGTGATCTGCGTCACGTGAGGACGGCCGGGTGGCACGCGCGTACCGCCCCGGCCGTCTTTTCGTATGTCCGGAACGTGCCCGCCGTGGCTCCGGAAGGTGCCCGCGGGAGGCTGCCGGGGCGCTCCGCCGGGCGGCCGTCATCCGCCCACAGCCTGTGGACAAGCACGCAAACCGCCCGCACAGGGGGCCGATTTCCGACCTGACCCGTCGGTAGCCAAGGGTTGACACCCGGAAGCGCTGAGTGCCTCCGTGAGCCCCTTGAAGCCCCCTTCCGTATATCGGGACCCGTCGGAGACCGGTTGAGGGCGGCACATCCGGACTCAGGTACCGGCAAACCCCCATCACTGTCAGTGCTACCGGTAGACTGGAAGCCAATCCCGCCCCGAACGTGGGGACCGCCCGGGACAAGCTGAGCAACGCTGATCAAGGCTTACCAACGCAACATGCCGCAGCCGCCCCGGCAACCTGCCGAGGAGCCTGGCTCGTGCTGTGCCAGAAAGGGCGCTTCGTGGCCGATTCCGGCAACCCCAACGAGAACAACCCGTCCACCGACGCCGGCGCGAGCCGCGAGGTCACCGCCTCGTACGACGCCAGCGCCATCACCGTCCTCGAGGGCCTGGACGCGGTCCGCAAGCGCCCCGGTATGTACATCGGCTCCACGGGCGAGCGCGGTCTCCACCACCTCGTGTACGAGGTCGTGGACAACTCCGTCGACGAGGCGCTGGCCGGTCACGCCGACACGATCGACGTGACGATCCTGGCCGACGGCGGGATCCGCGTCATCGACAACGGCCGTGGCATCCCGGTCGGCATCGTGCCCTCCGAGGGCAAGCCGGCCGTCGAGGTCGTGCTGACCGTGCTGCACGCGGGCGGCAAGTTCGGCGGCGGCGGCTACGCGGTCTCCGGCGGTCTGCACGGCGTCGGCGTCTCCGTCGTGAACGCCCTGTCGTCGAAGGTCGCCGTCGAGGTGAGGACCGACGGCCACCGCTGGACGCAGGACTACAAGATGGGCGTCCCCACGGCGCCCCTCGCCCAGCACGAGGCCATCACGGAGACCGGCACCTCGGTCACCTTCTGGGCCGACCCGGACATCTTCGAGACCACCGAGTACTCGTTCGAGACGCTCTCCCGGCGCTTCCAGGAGATGGCGTTCCTCAACAAGGGTCTGACGATCAAACTCGCGGACGAGCGCGAGTCGGCCAAGGCCGTCACCGGTGCGGACGAGGCGGGCGCGGACGAGAAGTCCGAGGTCAAGAGCGTCACGTACCACTACGAGGGCGGCATCGTCGACTTCGTGAAGTACCTCAACTCCCGCAAGGGAGACCTCGTGCACCCGACGGTCATCGACCTCGAGGCCGAGGACAAGGAGCGCGCCCTCTCCCTCGAGGTCGCGATGCAGTGGAACAGCGGTTACAGCGAGGGCGTGTACTCCTTCGCCAACATCATCCACACGCACGAGGGCGGCACCCACGAGGAGGGCTTCCGCGCGGCCCTGACCAACCTGGTCAACAAGTACGCGCGCGACAAGAAGCTGCTCCGCGAGAAGGACGACAACCTCACGGGCGACGACATCCGCGAGGGGCTGACCGCGATCATCTCGGTCAAGCTGAGCGAGCCGCAGTTCGAGGGCCAGACCAAGACCAAGCTGGGCAACACCGAGGCCAAGACCTTCGTCCAGAAGGCGGTCTACGAGCACCTCCAGGACTGGCTGGACCGCAACCCCGTCGAGGCGGCGGACATCGTCCGCAAGGGCATCCAGGCGGCCACCGCGCGCGTGGCGGCCCGCAAGGCCCGCGACCTGACGCGCCGCAAGGGCCTGCTGGAGTCGGCCTCCCTGCCGGGCAAGCTCTCCGACTGCCAGTCGAACGACCCCACCAAGTGCGAGATCTTCATCGTCGAGGGTGACTCCGCCGGCGGCTCGGCCAAGTCCGGCCGCAACCCGCAGTACCAGGCGATCCTCCCGATCCGCGGCAAGATCCTCAACGTCGAGAAGGCCAGGATCGACAAGATCCTGCAGAACCAGGAGATCCAGGCGCTCATCTCGGCCTTCGGCACCGGCGTGCACGAGGACTTCGACATCGAGAAGCTGCGCTATCACAAGATCATCCTGATGGCGGACGCCGACGTCGACGGCCAGCACATCAGCACCCTGCTGCTGACCTTCCTGTTCCGCTTCATGCGGCCGCTGGTCGAGGCCGGACACGTGTACCTCTCCCGCCCGCCGCTCTACAAGATCAAGTGGGGCCGGGACGACATCGAGTACGCGTACTCCGACCGGGAGCGTGACGCGCTGATCGAGATGGGCCGCCAGCGCGGCAAGCGCGTGCGCGAGGACTCGATCCAGCGCTTCAAGGGACTCGGCGAGATGAACGCCGAGGAACTGCGCGTGACCACCATGGACCAGGAGCACCGCGTCCTCGGCCAGGTCACCCTCGACGACGCCGCCCAGGCCGACGACCTGTTCTCGGTCCTCATGGGCGAGGACGTCGAGGCACGCCGCGCCTTCATCCAGCGCAACGCCAAGGACGTCCGCTTCCTCGACATCTGAGTCGGTCTCAGCTGACCGCACCAGGAAGGATCCTCACCGGCAATGACCGACGAGAACACTCCCGTCACCCCTGAAGAGGGCGGCGACATCGCCATGCGCATCGAGCCCGTCGGGCTCGAGACGGAGATGCAGCGCTCGTACCTCGACTACGCGATGTCCGTCATCGTCTCGCGTGCGCTGCCCGACGTCCGGGACGGTCTCAAGCCCGTCCACCGCCGGGTGCTGTACGCCATGTACGACGGCGGCTACCGCCCCGAGCGCGGCTTCTACAAGTGCGCCCGCGTCGTCGGCGACGTCATGGGCAACTACCACCCCCACGGCGACTCCTCGATCTACGACGCGCTGGTCCGTCTCGCCCAGCCGTGGTCGATGCGCATGCCGCTCGTCGACTCCAACGGCAACTTCGGCTCCCCGGGCAACGACCCGGCGGCCGCCATGCGGTACACCGAGTGCAAGATGGCGCCGCTGTCGATGGAGATGGTCCGTGACATCGACGAGGAGACCGTCGACTTCACGGACAACTACGACGGCCGCTCCCAGGAGCCGACCGTCCTGCCCGCCCGCTTCCCGAACCTGCTGATCAACGGCTCGGCGGGTATCGCGGTCGGCATGGCGACCAACATCCCCTCGCACAACCTGCGCGAGGTCGCGGCCGGCGCCCAGTGGTACCTGGAGAACCCGGACGCCTCGCACGAGGAGCTGCTGGACGCCCTCATCGAGCGCATCAAGGGCCCCGACTTCCCGACCGGCGCCCTGGTCGTCGGCCGCAAGGGCATCGAGGAGGCCTACCGCACGGGCCGCGGCTCGATCACCATGCGGGCGGTCGTCGAGGTCGAGGAGATCCAGAACCGCCAGTGCCTGGTGGTCACGGAGCTGCCCTATCAGGTCAACCCCGACAACCTCGCGCAGAAGATCGCCGACCTGGTGAAGGACGGCAAGATCGGCGGCATCGCGGACGTCCGTGACGAGACGTCCTCGCGCACCGGCCAGCGCCTGGTCATCGTGCTCAAGCGCGACGCGGTCGCCAAGGTCGTCCTGAACAACCTGTACAAGCACACGGACCTGCAGACGAACTTCGGCGCCAACATGCTGGCCCTGGTCGACGGCGTCCCGCGCACGCTGTCCCTCGACGCGTTCATCCGCCACTGGGTGACGCACCAGATCGAGGTCATCGTCCGCCGTACGCGCTTCAGGCTGCGCAAGGCCGAGGAGCGCGCGCACATCCTGCGCGGCCTGCTGAAGGCCCTGGACGCCATCGACGAGGTCATCGCGCTGATCCGGCGCAGCGACACCGTCGACATCGCGCGCACGGGCCTGATGGAACTCCTGGAGATCGACGAGATCCAGGCGAACGCCATCCTCGAGATGCAGCTGCGCCGACTGGCCGCCCTGGAGCGTCAGAAGATCGTCCAGGAGCACGACGAACTCCAGGCGAAGATCAACGAGTACAACGAGATCCTCGCCTCGCCCGTCCGCCAGCGCGGCATCGTCAGCGCCGAACTGGCCGCGCTCGTCGAGAAGTTCGGCGACGACCGCAAGACCATGCTGGTGCCCTACGACGGTGACATGTCCATCGAGGACCTGATCGCCGAGGAGGACATCGTCGTCACGGTCTCGCGCGGCGGTTACGTCAAGCGGACCAAGACCGTTGACTACCGGGCGCAGAAGCGCGGCGGCAAGGGCGTGCGCGGCACGAAGCTGAAGGAAGACGACATCGTCGACCACTTCTTCGTCTCCACCACGCACCACTGGCTGCTGTTCTTCACCAACAAGGGCCGGGTGTACCGCGCGAAGGCGTACGAGCTGCCCGACGCCGGCCGGGACGCGCGCGGCCAGCACGTCGCGAACCTGCTGGCCTTCCAGCCGGACGAGGCGATCGCCGAGATCCTCGCCATCCGCGACTACGAGGCGGCGCCGTACCTGGTCCTGGCCACCAAGGGCGGCTTGGTCAAGAAGACGCCGCTGAAGGATTACGATTCGCCCCGTTCCGGCGGTGTCATCGCGATCAACCTCCGTGAGACGGAGGACGGTTCCGACGACGAACTGATCGGTGCCGAACTGGTCTCGGCGGACGACGATCTGCTGCTGATCAGCAAGAAGGCACAGTCGATCCGCTTCACCGCCACGGACGAAACGCTTCGCCCCATGGGCCGTGCCACCTCGGGTGTCAAGGGCATGAGCTTCCGCGAGGGCGACGAGCTGCTCTCGATGAATGTTGTTCGACCCGGTACGTTCGTGTTCACTGCCACAGACGGCGGGTACGCGAAGCGGACCGGCGTCGACGAGTACCGCGTCCAGGGCCGCGGCGGCCTCGGTATCAAGGCCGCCAAGATCGTGGAGGACCGCGGTTCGCTCGTCGGCGCGCTGGTGGTCGAGGAGACGGACGAGATCCTCGCCATCACGCTGTCGGGCGGTGTGATTCGTACGCGAGTCAACGAGGTCAGGGAGACGGGCCGTGACACCATGGGCGTCCAACTGATCAACCTGGGCAAGCGCGATGCCGTGGTCGGTATCGCGCGGAACGCCGAGGCGGGGCGCGAGGCGGAGGAGGTCGACGGCGACGTGGCCGTGGACGAGACCGCCGAGGGAGCCGCGAGCAGCGGCACGGACGAGGGTGAGGCGCCCTCGGCCGAGTAGGCACGAGGAGTGAGTCATCGTGAGCGGAGCCACGGGCGCCGGTACGTCTGCCGGCACGGACAAGAACGGCGGCGGCCGTGGCTCCGCCGCGCCGGAGGGGGACGCGCGCACGACCGGCGCGCGGGGCGCGGAGGGACGTGAGCAGGACACGCACACGACCCAGCTGAAGGCGATCAAGCCGACGGCTGCCGACGCCCCCTCCTCCTCGTCCGAGACGCAAGGATCCAGGGGATCCCAGGGGGGAACCGTGACGGACACCCGAGGTCCGCAGGCGCAGCAGCCGGCCTCACCGCTGCCCGGCGACCGGCAGGCCCAGCAGCCCGCCGCGGGGCCTTATCACCCGCCGCAGGTCTACCCGGCCGAGGCGACGCCGCCGGGTACGGTACGGCGTCCGCGTACCGGCGTCGGCGCGCGGACCGTGCCGCGGGTGCGCAAGGCGCGGCTGCGGGTGGCCAAGGTCGACCCGTGGTCGGTGATGAAGGTCAGCTTCCTGCTGTCGATCGCGCTGGGTATCTGCACGATCGTCGCGGCGGCTGTGCTGTGGATGGTCATGGACGCGATGGGCGTCTTCTCGACGGTCGGCGGCACCATCTCCGAGGCCACCGGCTCCAACGAGGCCAACGGCTTCGATCTGCAGTCCTTCCTGTCGCTTCCCCACGTCCTGACGTTCACGGCGATCATCGCGGTCATCGACGTCGTCCTGGCGACGGCCCTCGCGACCCTCGGCGCGTTCATCTACAACATCTCCGCCGGCTTCGTCGGCGGAGTGGAGCTGACGCTCGCCGAGGACGAGTGAACGCCCGCTGAACCCGTCGTGGGCGGTCCCCCGACAACCGATTTTGGGACTGCCCACGTCGTGCGCTAATCTTCAGGAGTCAGCGCGCGGGACACACACCGCACAGCGCGGCGGGGCTATAGCTCAGTTGGTTAGAGCGCATCCCTGATAAGGATGAGGCCACAGGTTCAAATCCTGTTAGCCCCACCAGCGAGAAGACCCCCGGACCATCGGTCCGGGGGTCTTCTTGGCGTGCGCCGCTGTTTCACGTGAAACGGCGTGGCCGGTGCCAGGGCACGGAGGCAGCAAAACGCCCGGTCGCTGGCGACGGGGGATGCACCAGCGACCGGGCTTGGGCCAAGGCTAACAAGTGTGGTTGATCAACGGGGGGTGACTGGTCGGACGGAGTAGTGAGTTGTGATCGGGATCACTCATGGGGTGGGTCCGGGCCCGGAGGATCGTACGAAGTGGACCGTGGTCGGTCCCGGCAGGTCTGGATAGCTGACGAGGTGTCAGTTATGGTCGCCCTGCCGTGCCGATGCGGCGATACGGAAGGGGTGAGCGCCATGGAGACCCGACAGGCCCGACAGGGCAGTCCCCGGAGTCCACAGCCGCCGGGGGACCCGCGCTGGGTCGCGATGTTCCACGACCCGTCCTCGGACTCCTGGCGACCCGCCGCCGAATCGCCCGACCGCGCCCCCGTGCTGTACGCGATGGGCGAGATGGCCCAGGCCAAGCGGGCGCGGGGGGACACGGTGACGGTGGCCCTGTGGGGTCCGAAGGGCGGCGCATGGCACCTCTTCGACCCGGCCGGCGCCCCGGCCCCCGCTGCGGCGCCCACGGCCGAGAGGCCGGTGGCGGCCTCTCCCACCAAGCTCGCCGAGCGACTGGGGGACCGTCGGCACCAGGTGCTCATGGCCGGACTGAGCAAGGCGGGCCTCTACGACCTCACCCCGGACGACGCCACGGCCGTACGGGACCTGGTGGACCGGGTCGACGAGACCACCCTGCGCCGGGTGGCCCACTGGCTGGCCGTCGCGGGTCGGTCCGCCGGGTAGGTCCGCCGGGTAGGTCCGGCCGAGGGGCCGGTGCTCGTGCGCCGGAAGGTCACTCGGGGGTCCTGGGGGGCGTACGGGCGGACCTGGTCCGTCGTACGGCCCTCGTGGATCACCCAGTGCCACTCCCGGCCTGGTGTGTACATGCGGCGAAGGCCCGGTCGCTGGGGAGCTGCCGGGCCTGCATCGTGCGGTCTGTACGCAAGTCGCCGTCACGTCGAACGTCGGTGTTGCTGCTCGGTACTGCTCGGTGGGTACGCCTCGGTACTGCTCGGTACGTCTCGATACCGCTCGTGCTGTCGGTGCCCCTCAGCGCTGGATCGGGATCGACGGCTCGGCCGCTTCCGCGAGGTCGCGATCCGGGTCCCGGTCGCTGTCGCGGTCGCAGTCCGCGTCCTGCTCGGCCGCGTCCGCGTCGTCGAGGGAGCTGTGGCGGCAGCTGGGGGACTTGCCGTGGGCCTCGGCGAGGATGCGCTGCTTCATGGTGGGGGGCAGGGAGCGGGTCTGGAACCAGTCCCAGGTGGGGGCGGCCGGAGAGGTCGTGACCGGCCCGCGCGGACGTTCACCGGCGGGACTCACCGAGCCGACGCCCCGGCTGCCGGCCCTCCCCGTGGAGGGGATCTCGCCTGCGGCGCTCGTACCGCGGGGGCTCGACGCATCGGGGCTCGACGCCTCGGGGCTCGCGGCGCGCACGCCGCCGGCGCGGCTGCTCTCGCTGGGTGCGGGGCGCCGGCCTCCGGGGCTCGACCCGCCCGCGCTCTGGGCTCCCGCGCTCTCGGCGCTCTCGGTGCGCGGGCTCTCGGCGCCGCCGGTCTTCTCGGCGTCCGTGTGCGTCGGTCCCGTCTGTGCCGTCGCGGTCGCGGCGGTCGAAGCGACGAAGCCGAGCGCCGTGCACAGCGCGAGGAACGCGGTGACGATGGCGGTCCACAGCTTCATGACCTGGTTCACGGTCATGCCCCTCACCTTCAGGTTGGGCGATTTGCGTACTTTGCTCATCATGTGTATGGCGAGCGGGAACCGGGGGACCGACGCACACGACGGGGCGATGTTCCGATGAACACCACTCGTATGGGCGCACCGGGCGAAATGAGTCGCAGGGCACCGGAAGAAGGGAGTTGGGAGGCCGGCGCAGGTCACCGATCGGTATCGGTCGGTGTGTATAGTCGGGCGCCAGAGGTCCCCTACGTCAAGGAAAGACGAGGTCGCGCGGTGAAGAAGCTGCTCCTGGTCGCACTGGCCGCCATCGGCGGTCTCCTCGTGTACCGGCAGATCCAGGCGGATCGCGCCGAGCAGGACCTGTGGACGGAGGCCACCGACTCCGTGCCCACGGGTTCGTGAGCACCGACACCAGAGACTGAGATCGAGATCAGACCCCGGCCGCCGCAGCGGTCGGGGTTTTGCGTTCCCGCCCCCCGCTCGGCTTCCGGTTGCGGAGGTTCCGGTTTGCGGATAGAGGCGGGCGTTCCGGACGCTCGCGGGGAATGCGGGGGCGGCGGCCGGGGCGGCGGGGCAGGATGGGCCACGTTCGGACCAAGGCGAGGGGGCGGGTTCTGATGGCCCGGCGTACGGGGGGTACGGGGCGCGCGGCGATGGTGCTGCGCGCCGTGGTCCTGGGGCTGCTGCTCGGGTCGACGGTCCCGGCGCCGGCCGCCGTCGCCGCGCCGGACGTCCCGTCGTACGCCTTCGCCGACGACGTCCGCGAGGCCCGTGCCGCGACCGGCGCCGCCGGCGCCGCACGGCTGGAGCCCGGAGCGACGTACAGAAGCACGCTCGACGGCGGCAGCAAGGCGTACTACCGCCTCGAACTCGACGACGCGAGCACCGCGTACGTCGCCGTCACCGCGATCCCCCGCCCCGGGAGCACCCCCGCCGTCGGCGACGGCATCACGGTCTCCGTGCAGGACGCCGACAGCAGAAGCTGTTCCTTCGAGTCGGCGACGATCGGCGCCGCGCGCAGCCCGCAGCCCGTGACGGCCTGGGGCGCGCGCGAGATCCGGTCCGGCAAGGGGCTGTGCCAGAGGGCGGGCACGTACTACGTGGTCGTCGAGCGGTCGGACACCGGCACCGGGGAGACCGCCGAGGACCCCTGGGAGCTGGAACTCGCGCCCGTCACCGAGCCCCCGCTCGCCGCGACCGACGACACGGGCACGCCCCGTGCCTGGGACTCCGCGACCCCCGCACCGCCGTCCGGTGAGCCGGTCGCGCGGCCCGGCGGCGCCGGTTTCAGCGTGGCGACCGCCGTCGGGCAGGGCGTCTGGCGCGACGAGGTGGTCCCCGGGGAGACCGTCTTCTACCGGGTGCCCGTCGACTGGGGGCAGCAGCTGTACGCCGAGGCGGACCTGGCCGGCGGCACCACGGGCAGCGCCTCGGGGACCGGTGCCGGAGCCGGCAGCGGATACACGGTCGACGCGTTGGAGCTGACCCTCTACAACCCCGTACGCGCCAAGGTGGTGGCGCGGGGCACCGGATACGGCGGCACCCAGAAGTCGGCCGCCCTGGATCCCGTTCCGCCCGTCCGGTACGCCAACCGGTACGCGCCCACCGACCCGCAGAACAGTCTGCGCTTCGCCGGCTCCTACTACCTCGTCGTCCACCTCTCCACCCAGGTCGCCGAGCAGTTCGGCGACGGCCCCTACGAGGTGACCCTGCGGGTCCGTCTCGGGGGTACCCCGGAGTCCGGGCCGGGGTACCTGGGCCGGCCCGTGCCCCGCGGGGTCTTCGGCACCGACACGGGGTCGGGGCCGTCCGGGGGATCAACGGCGGGCGGGGACGACCCCGTGATGCGGGCCGTCGCGGCGGCAGGCTTCGGCACGGGCAGCGCCCTGCTGCTGTTCCTCGGCGGCTGGACCCTGATCGCCCGCCGCCGGGCCTCCGCTCAGATCCGCGTCAGCGCCCAGAACCCGACGGCGTAACAGGCCAGCGCGAGCAGGAGCACCGGCACGGTGACCCTGACGGGCGGACCCGGCCGCCGCTGCCGCACCGCCCGGTGCCCCCGCGGCCGGGACGCCTCCGCCACCGGGTCCTGAGCGGTGTAGGAGGCGGTCGCGGTGGCCGTGGCGGCACGCGGGCCGGGGGACGGCAGGAGGGGGAGGGTGGGGTCGTAGGGGGCGGGGGGCGGCGTCGGCGTGGGCGTGGCTGAGGGCGTGGGTGTGGGCGTGGCGGTGACCGTCGGGAGCGGGGGCGGGAGGTGGAAGCTGCCGGTGTCCGACATCGATGGTGTCGGCGTCGGCGTCGGGGTGGGGGTGACCGTCGGGGGGTGTGCGGGCGGCCGTGGGGGGACTGGGCCCACGGGGCCGGAGAGCGAGGGCGTCGGCGTGGACGCCGTGTGAGGGGACGTTTCGCCTGGACCCGCCGGGGCGGACGGGCCGGGGGGCGTGAGGGGCCGCGCGGGCAGGGAATCCGTGCCAGGACGGGCGTGCCCGGGGAGAGCGTCCGGTCGTACGGGAAAGGAGCCGTCGGGGGGAGTGGTCGGCCGGGCGGGCAGGATGCGCTCACCGGTCGATCCGGTGGGACCGGTGGGACCGGTGTGGCCGGTACGGCTTCTGGGGCCGGTGGGGCCGGTAAGGCCTATGGGGCTGGTGCGGCCAGTGTGATTCCTGGGCCCCGGATGCCCCAGGCGGTCCGTCAGGGGTCCCTCGGGGCCGAACCCCTGGGGAAGGGGCCCGAGTTGGTCGAATATCTCGATGAGTTCGTCGTCGGGGCCGGGTTCCGGCAGGAGTTCCGCGGTCGCCGCCAGCGCCTTGCGCGCCCCCGTGGCCGTACGGAAGCGGGCCTGCGGGTCGGGTTGCAGCAGCATGGCGACGACCTGCCAGAGCGGATCCGGAATCCCCTTGGGGGCGCCCGGAGTTCCGTGCTCGGCGAAGTACTTGACCAGCGCCTTGGCGTCCGGCTTGGCGCCTTCGAGGAGGTACAGCGCGACGAGTCCCACGGCGAACAGGTCGGCGGGGAAGTCCGGCTCGGCGCCCATCATCTGCTCGGGCGCGAGGTAACCGGGCGTCCCCACCACGAGGTTGGTCTCCGTCAGGCGCGGTTCGCCGAGCCGCATCGCGATACCGAAGTCGGACAGCCTGAGCCGGGGGCGGGCGGTGCCGGTGGCTTCGAGGAGGACGTTCGCCGGTTTGATGTCACGGTGGACCACGCCCTCCGCGTGCACGGCGGCGAGCCCGGACAGAAGCTGGTCCAGCAGGCCGCAGACGAACGCGGGCGGCAGCGGACCGTAGTCGTTGACGAGGTGGACCAGCGAACCGCCGGCCACCAGGTCCATGGTGAACAGCACCTTGTCGTCGTCGGCGGCCCAGCTGGCCGGCGCGAGCACATGCGGGTGGTCGATCCGCAGCCCCTGTTCGCGGACGAACCGCAGCAAGGAGTGCGCGTCCCGCTGCTGGAGCACCTTCGCGGCCACGTACCGGCGGCGGCGGTGGTCCCAGGCGCGCCAGACCGCGCCGACCCCTCCGCGCCCGATCGGGTCGGCCAGTTCGTACCGTCCGGCGAAGACCTCACCCATGGCAGTGCGTCGCTCCTCCCCCTCGAGGGTCGTCCCCCCGCTACCCCCTCGCTACCCCCGTGGCGAGCGATGGACCCCCGTGTCCCCGCGGTCCTGTGGGAAGGTCTCCCCGGCCCCTCGGGTATGTCCCCTGTGCCCCCGTATGCGTCCCCCGTGTTCCCCCGTACTCGTCCCCCGTGTACCCCCGTACTCGTCCCCCGTGGTCCCCCGTACTCTTCCCCTACGTACCCCGTACTCGTCCCCCGTGGGTCCCCCGTGTTCCCCCGTACTCGTCCCCCACGTACTCCGTACTCGTCCCCCGTGTACCCGTACCGGTGCCCCCTGCACCCGTAGTGGTCTCCCCGAGTACTCCCATGACCGTCCCCCGACGGCCGGGTGCGTGCGTCCGGTGCCGAACCCCCTTCAGCGACCGGGCGGACGACTCAGCTCTGGTGGGACTGGTAGTGCGTCACGGCGTCCGAGGTGCGGCCGGCCCCGTACACCCGGAGGAACTCCGCCAGTTCCGGGTGGCTCGAGGCGAGAGTGTCGGCGGCGTCGATTATGTCGCCGGCGGCGGCCACCGAGCGCAGCAGCGACTGGATCTCCCGGACCACCCGCTTCACCGTGGGAGCGCCCGAACTGCTCGTCGTGGTGGTGGTGTTGCTGAGCACGGAGCCCCCCTGCGAGCGCTTGATCTCGTCCATCCGCTCGGTCGCCTCGGCGGCGCTGACGCTGCCGTCCGCGACCTGTCCGGCCAGCTCCTGGAGCAGCTGCACGCGCTGCACCACGGCCGGGTTGCCGATCTTCGCCCGCTGACCGCTCATCAGCTGGGACAGCATCGGGGCCGACAGCCCCAGCACCCCCGCGAGACGAGCCTGGTTGAGGCCGAGATCGTCGATGAGCTTACGGAAGAGCGCCCCCAGCGGCTCCCCGTACCAGTTCCGCTGAAGTTCCCGCGCTCTCGCGGTCGCTTCCTGTTGTGCGGCGTCCATTGCGTCTCCCCATCGCTTCCCCAGAACATCCACGGTTCGCTGTAGCGAACCACGTCGAGCATCTTACGGAGAGTGGTCATTCACGGGGACCCCCAATCTTTTTGCGAGATACCCCCGGTGACCCGGTACTCTGGTCTGCGGCGGCCGTCGGGACGAGTTCCCGGCCGGGCGTCCCTTCCGGGGCCTTAGCTCAGTTGGTAGAGCGCTGTCTTTGCATGGCAGATGTCAGGGGTTCGACTCCCCTAGGCTCCACACCCGAAAAGCCCCTCTGATCTGCACAAACGCAGAGCAGAGGGGCTTTTCTCGGGTTGTCTCGGTTCTCTCGGGTTGTCTCGGGTTCTCTGGTGTGGGGCCTCGGTGGGTGGCGGGCGGTGGCGCCCGACCGGTCGGACGGGCGAGCCCGCCCTGTCCGGAAGGACACGACGGGCCACGAACTCCGGTCGAACTCCGGTCGAACCCCGGACGAACCCCGGACGAACTCCGGTCGCCCGGCGTCCCGTTCGTACGGCGTCCCCCAGCCGTCAGCCGCGGTCGTCGTCGCGGGGCGCCGCCTCCTCCTCGGCCTGCTTGGCCTGCACCTCCGGGTCCAGGGCGGCACCGCTGCCGTCCACCGAGGACAGCCCGCCGCCGGCGGGGACCTCCGTGGGGGCGGGCGGTTCGACCAGCCAGTCGGGGTTGGCCTGCTTGTCCCACCACTTCCAGGCCGCGAAGGCGCCTCCGGCGACCGCCCCGCACACCAGCAGGATCCGGGCGGCCCGGCCGGCCCGGGCCTGCCGCCGGTGCCTGCGCACGAGCCGCTCGATCTCCTTCGGTGTCACCTGGCCGCGCAGCGCGGCCACCGCGGCGACGCCGCGGGCTGCGGCCTCGCCCGTCACGGGGGCGGCCGCGGCGACCACCTGCTCGATCCGCGGCCGGGTGTAATCGGCGGCCAGCCGGGTGTAATCGGCGGCCTGCCGGGAGTACTCGGCGGCCTGCCGTGCGGCGATCCGGGTCCGGACGGCCGCCTCGTGCGCGGCCTGGTCGACCTTCGGCGGTACATGCGTCCTCGCCAGTTCCAGCCGGGGCGCGACATGGGTGTCGTACTGGGTGCGGGCCTGCTCGGCGGCCAGGGACACCCTGGGCGCGAGCCGTTCCCGGGCCTCCTGCGCGTACTGCGCGGCCCTTTCCTTGGCCGTGTCGGCGTAGGGCGCCACCACTTCCGCGGCGTGCAGCACGCTGTCCTTCGCCGAGCCGGTCGCGGCGCGCACGCTGTCGATGCGGGTCACGGGTTCCTCCTCCTCGGTGGCGTACGGTAATTCGACTTTCCACCCTTTTACGGATCATGCCTGCCGGTGTCCGTCACGGCACGTGCGGAGGGGCATCCGGGTGCCGGGCGGGTGCGACAGGGGGCCGGGCGAGTGCCATAGGGGATGAATAAGGGCAACGGGACCTTGTCGTCGACAATGCCACGGATCGGCGCCGCCCGCTCCCGTCCGTGCGAGGATCGGGGGATCACACGAGCACGACGGAAGGCAGGATCGTGGCCGAGCAGCTCTACGCCACCCTGAGGACCAGCAGGGGCGACATCGAGATCCGGCTCTTCCGGGACTTCGCCCCGAAGACGGTCGCCAACTTCGTGGAGCTCGCCACCGGGGCGCGCGAATGGGTCCACCCCGCGACCGGCGAGCGCTCCACGGCCCCGCTGTACGACGGCACGGTCTTCCACCGGGTGATGAGCGGGTTCATGATCCAGGGCGGTGACCCGCTGGGCAACGGCACCGGCGACCCCGGCTACCAGTTCCCCGACGAGTTCCACCCCGAGCTGCGCTTCGACCGCCCGTATCTGCTGGCTATGGCGAACGCGGGCCCGGGTACCAACGGCTCGCAGTTCTTCATCACCGTCGCCCCGACGGCCTGGCTGAACCGCAAGCACACCATCTTCGGGGAGGTCGTCGACAAGGCCGGCCAGAAGGTCGTGGACGAGATCGCGGCCACGGAGACCAACCCGCGCACCCACCGCCCGCTGCGGGACGTCGTCATCGAGTCGGTGGTCGTCGAGACGCGTTAGCGCGGTCGGCGGCGGGAACAGGAACCATTTGCCCCGCTCGTCCGTAAGGATGAGCAGGGCGAATCGTGTACGCCCGCCCACGCCCGACGACGAACTGGGGGAGCTCATGGACCAGGCGCCAGGCAGCCGGCCGGACGGCACCCAGAGCGGGCTGCCCTCCTGCTACCGGCATCCGGGCCGCGAGACCGGCGTGCGCTGCACCCGCTGCGAGCGGCCGATCTGCCCGGAGTGCATGGTCAGCGCCTCGGTCGGGTTCCAGTGCCCCACCTGCGTCCGGGAGGGCTCGGGCACGGGGCATCCGCCTGCGGCCACGCAGCCGCGCACCCTCGCCGGGGGCTCGCTCCGGGACGATCCCCGCCTGGTCACCAAGATCCTGATCGGGCTGTGCGTGGCCGTCTACCTGGTCCAGATGGCCGTCGGCGACCGCTTCACCAACAGCTTCGAACTGCTCGGCCGGGCGTACGTGCCGGTCCTCGGCGGTGTCGAGGGCATCGCCGAGGGCCAGTGGTACCGGCTGCTGACGCCGATGTTCCTGCACGGCGGGATCGTCCACATCCTGTTCAACATGATGAGCCTCTGGTGGCTCGGCGGCCCGCTCGAACAGGCGCTCGGTCGGGCCCGCTACCTGGCGCTCTACTTCGTCTCCGGTCTGGCGGGCAGCGCGCTGACGTACCTGATCGCCGAACCCAACCAGCCCTCGCTCGGCGCCTCGGGTGCGATCTTCGGCCTCTTCGGTGCCACGGCTGTGCTGATGCGCCGGATGCGCTACGACATGCGGCCGATCATCGCCCTGCTGGTGATCAACCTGATCTTCACCTTCGGGTGGAGCAACATCGCCTGGGAGGCCCATATCGGCGGTCTCGTCGCGGGCGTGATCATCGGGTACGGCATGGTCCACGCCCCGCGAGAGCACCGGGCCCTGGTGCAGTACGGGACCTGTGCGGTGGTGCTGGCCGCGGTGGTCGTGTTGACCCTGTTGAGGACCGCCCAGCTCACCTGAGCGCCCTGTTGTCCACAGCGCGTGGCGAATCTTGTGCACAACGTGCGGGGACGGCGACGCCCCCTGCTGATGACCTACATCGATGCAGGTCAGGCAGGGGGCGAACGGGTTTTCGAGTGGCGGTGACGGGCGGTAGTTAGGTCATACCGGCGTCAACCTCCGGTGAGTTATCCACAGATCGTCGTTTCTTTTCCCCACTCTGTGGACAGAAGGCTCAGGCCTGTGGATAACTCAGTGCGGCCGTCGCTACTTCCACTGGGTGGAGACGCCGAACCCGGCCGCGATGAATCCGAAGCCCACCACGATGTTCCAGTTGTCCAGGCTGTCGATCGGCAGCGTGCCGTCCGTCACGTAGAAGACGACGATCCAGGCCAGGCCGATCACAAACATGGCCAGCATCACCGGGGCGACCCAGGCACGGTTGGTCAGCTTGATCGCGGTCGCCTGCTTCGCCGGCGGCGGCGTGTAATCGGCCTTCTTGCGGATACGTGACTTCGGCACGAGGGTCTCTCCTGTCGATGCGCTGCGTGGCCGCGCAGGTGCTGGTCGGGCTCGGGGGCTGCGTACTAGGGGACTGAAGGGCTCCCCCGGGCGTCCGTTAGCGTAGTGCTTCTACGGCGCCGAAGGAGATAAGGGTACGTTGAGCAATTCTGCCGACTCCCCCCGCACGGGTTCAACGCCCCGTCACCGTCCTGTGCGCATGCTCACCGCGGGCGTCTTCGCCCTCGCCGGACTCCTCTTCGTCACCAGCTTCCAGACGGCCAAGGGCACGAACATCCGCACGGACGCCTCCCTGCTGAAGCTCTCCGACCTGATCCAGGAGCACAGCCGCAAGAACGGCGAGCTGGACGAGTCCAACGGGGCCCTGCGCTCGCAGGTGGAGTCCCTGGCCGAGGCGGACGACGGCAGCACCAGCGCCGAGGACGAGAAGCTCGCGGGCCTGGAGGAGAGCGCCGGCACCCAGAAGCTCAGGGGCAAGGCGATCACGGTCACCCTCAACGACGCCCCGCCCAACGCCACCGCCAAGCTCCCCGGCTACCCCGCGCCCCAGCCCGACTACCTTGTCATCCACCAGCAGGACCTCCAGGCCGTGGTCAACGCCCTGTGGAAGGGCGGCGCCCACGGCATCAAGGTCATGGACCAGCGGCTGATCTCCACCAGCGCCGTGCGCTGCGTCGGCAACACCCTGATCCTCCAGGGCCGGGTCTACTCACCGCCGTACAAGATCCAGGCGGTCGGCGACCCGGAGAAGCTCCAGAAGGCGCTCGCGGACTCGCCCGCGATCCAGAACTACATGGTCTACGTCAACGTCTACGGCCTGGGCTGGAAAGTCACCGAGGACGGGACGGTGACTCTGCCGGGCTACTCGGGCACAGTGGATCTGCACTACGCGAAGCCTGTGGAGTAGCAACCGGCGGGAGCGCCTGTGTCGTTACGGGTGATCGTCAGGACGTTCAGCGAACTGTGCATCACCGTCGGCGCCCTCATCGTGCTCTTCGTCGCCTATGTGCTCTTCTGGACCGGCGTGCGGGCCGACCGGGCCATGGGCGACCAGATCGACGACCTGCACCACCGGTGGGCCACCCGGCAGCCGGCCCCCCGGATGAGCAGCCCCGCGCCGCCGGCGCCGTACCGCGGCGGACAGCCCTTCGCGGTCATGTACATCCCGCGCCTCGGTTTCACGTGGAACAAGCCGGTCCTCGAAGGCACCGGGACCGGCACCCTGAAGAAGGGGCTGGGCCACTACACCGGCACGGCACGGCTCGGACAGCCCGGGAACTTCTCCGTCGCGGGTCACCGCCGCACCTACGGCGATCCCTTCAAGGACTTCCCCGAGCTGCGGCGCGGGGACGCGGTGGTGCTCACCGACGGCACGACCTGGTTCACGTATCGGATCGACAAAGGCCCCTACAAAACCGTGCCCTCCGACGTCGAGGTGATCGACGCTGTGCCACGTAAGTCGGGGTATACGCGTCCGGGCCGGTATCTGACGCTGACCACGTGCGATCCGGAATGGGGGCACAGTCATCGGCTGATCGTCTGGGCGCACCTCGACTCCACACAGCCCGTGGAGGCAGGCGAACCCAAGGCCCTGCGCCGTTAGTCTGGTGGCGTACGGCGTGAGTCAGGTGCCGTGGTGCGACGGAAGGGACGGCATGTACGGCTGGATCTGGCGGCATCTGCCGGGAAACGCGTGGGTGAAGGCGCTGATCTCGATCGTGCTGGTCCTGGCTGTCGTCTATGCCCTCTTTCAGTACGTCTTCCCGTGGGCCGAACCGCTGCTTCCCTTCAACGATGTGACGGTGGACAACCAGTGAGCGCGCGCATTCTCGTCGTCGACAACTACGACAGCTTCGTCTTCAACCTCGTCCAGTACCTGTACCAACTGGGCGCCGAGTGCGAGGTCCTGCGCAACGACGAGGTCTCCACGGCCCACGCCCAGGACGGCTTCGACGGCGTTCTGCTGTCCCCCGGCCCCGGCACGCCCGAGGAGGCCGGCGTCTGCATCGAGATGGTCCGCCACTGCGCGGCCACCGGCGTCCCCGTCTTCGGCGTCTGCCTGGGCATGCAGTCGATGCAGGTGGCGTACGGCGGTGTCGTCGACCGTGCGCCCGAGCTGCTGCACGGCAAGACCTCGCTGGTGGAACACGGGGGCAAGGGTGTCTTCAGCGGACTGCCCACCCCGTTCACCGCGACCCGCTACCACTCGCTCGCCGCCGAGCCGGCCACCGTCCCGGCCGAGCTGGAGGTCACCGCCCGCACCCACGACGGCATCGTCATGGGGCTGCGCCACCGGGAACTGCCGGTCGAGGGCGTCCAGTTCCACCCGGAGTCGGTGCTGACCGAGCACGGCCACCGGATGCTGGCCAACTGGCTGGTGGAGTGCGGTGACCAGGGCGCGGTGGCGAGGTCGGCGGGGCTCGCCCCGGTGGTGGGCAGGGCCACGGCGTGACCGCGTTGCGCCCCGAGCGCGAGGACTCGTACGGCAGCGCGCCGTACGAGTCCTTCGGTGTGGATGCGTATGCGGGGGAGCGGCCGCCGGGCGCCCAGCCGTACGTCGGCGATCCGCGGCCCGGCACCGGGCGACGGCGAAAGCCGGCTCCGGGTGCCGAACCGAGGAGCGGGGCGGCGAGTGGCGCGGCGAGCGGCGCGGAGGCGTTCACCCAGCAGCTTCCGCCCATCGACGAGGAGACGGTGGCGCTGCGGATCCCCGAGCCACCGCCGGGGGCCGACCCCTTCCGGGACGCCACAGGCGCCTCTGGCGCCACAGCGGCCCCTCCTGTCCCCGGAACCCCCGCGGGTGGCCGAGCGGCCCGCAGAAGGGCGGCCAAGGGCCGTCGCGGCCGCGTCGGCGGCTCCGCCGCGGGAGTTCTCGAGGCGGACGAGCCGGCGATCGCGCCCTCGCAGGACGAGCGGCCGCTGTCGCGGGTGGAGGCCCGCCGGCAGGCCAAGGCGCGCAAGCCCAGCGCCGCGGTCGTCGCCAGCCGGGCGGTCGGCGAGGTGTTCATCACCACGGGCGTGCTGATGCTGCTCTTCGTCAGCTACCAGCTCTGGTGGACGAACGTGCGGGCGCACGCCCAGGCCAGCAAGGAGGCGAACAGCCTCCAGGACGACTGGGCGACCGGCAAGCGCAACCCGGGCACCTTCTCCCCCGGGCAGGGCTTCGCGATCCTGCACATCCCCAAGCTGGACGTGGTCGTGCCGATCGCCGAGGGCGTCAGCAACAAGAAGGTGCTCGACAAGGGCATGGTCGGGCACTACGGCGAGGGCGCGCTGAAGACGGCCATGCCGGAGGACAAGAGCGGCAACTTCGGGCTCGCCGGGCACCGCAACACGCACGGCGAACCGTTCCGCTACATCAATCGGCTCCAGCAGGGCGACGACATCGTCGTGGAGACGCAGGACGAGTACTTCGTCTACAAGATGACGTCGTCGTTGCCCGTCACCTCGCCCAAGAACACCAGCGTCCTCGACGCCGTACCGCCGCAGTCCGGTTTCACCGCTCCGGGGCGGTACATCACCCTCACCACCTGTACGCCGGAGTTCACCAGCAAGTACCGGTTGATCGTCTGGGGCAAGATGGTCGAGGAACGGCCGCGCAGCAAGGGCAAGCCGGATGCGCTAGTCGAGTAGGGGCAGATGAACGTGGCAGCGACCACCGGCGACACCGAGCAGGTACGGGATCCGCAGACGGACTCATCGGACTCATCGGCGGGGCCGCCCGGGCGGGGGCGGGTCGCCCTCGCCGTCAGCGTCTTCGGTGAACTCCTCATCACGGCGGGCCTGGTCCTCGGCCTGTTCGTCGTCTACTCCCTGTGGTGGACGAACGTCGTCGCCGACCGGCACGCCGACAGACAGGCCGACAAGGTCCGGGACGAGTGGGCCCAGCAGGACACCGGGCCGGGCGCGCTCGACACCAAGGACGGCATCGGCTTCCTGCACGTGCCCGCCCTGAGGAACGGCGAGGTCCTGGTCGAGAAGGGCACCTCGACGGACGTCCTCAACGAGGGCGTGGCCGGCTACTACACCGACCCCGTCAAGGCCGTGCTCCCCACCAGCGGCAAGAAGGGCAACTTCACCCTCGCCGCGCACCGGGACGGCCACGGCGCGAAGTTCCACAACATCGACAAGCTGAAGAAGGGCGACCCGATCGTCTTCGAGACGCGGGACGACTGGTACGTCTACAAGGTCTACGCGATCCTCCCCGAGACCTCGAAGTACAACGTCGAGGTCCTCGGCCGGATCCCCGAGGAGTCCGGCAAGAAGAAGCCCGGCCACTACATCACCCTGACGACCTGCACCCCGGTGTACACCTCGCGCTACCGCTATGTGGTGTGGGGCGAACTGGAGCGGGTCCAGAAGGTCGACGCGAAGCGCACTCCGCCGAAGGAACTGAACGGCTGACCGCCCCGGCGGCACGACAAGGGGCCCGGTACTCGTCCGATCCGAGTACCGGGCCCCTCGCCGTCGGCCCGTGCGGGCTCAGGGGCTAACCGTTGCCGCCGCCGAAGAAGCCGCCGCCGTTGTTGCCGCCGTTGTTGTTCCCGGTCTTGATGGCGATCAGGTTGACCGTGGTGCCGCGGTTGACCGTGCTGCCGGGGCTCGGGTCGGAGCCGACGACCTGGGCGTCGTCGTCCTGGGAGCCGGAGATCTGGCCGACGTTCAGGCCCGCGTCCGAGAGCTTCTGCTTGGCGTCCTTCAGGCTCAGGCCCTGGAGGTCGGGCGGCACCTGGGTCTGGCTGCTCTTGCCGACCTGGATCGTCACCGTGGAGCCCTTGTCGACCTGGGAGCCGATGGACGGGCTGGTCGAGATGACCTTGCCGACCTGGTTCGGGTCCTGGGTGTCGACCTCGACGCAGTTGCCGGTCAGGTTGTTGGCCTGCATCTGGTTCTTGGCGGCGTCACAGCTCTGGCCGGAGACGTCGGGGACGGTGGCCTTCGCCTTTTCGGCCGCGACAGTCAGGGTGATCGTGGAGCCCTTCTCCCGCTCGGTGTCGCCCTTCGGGTTCTGGTCGATGACGACTCCAGGAGTCTGGTCGGACTCCTGGGTCTTCTGCTCGACCTCGAAGCCCTTGGCCTCCAGTTGCTCCTTGGCCTTGTCGAACGTCAGGCCCTGGACGTCCGGCACCGCCACCTTCGGCGCGCCGGTCGAGACCACCAGGTTGACCGTGGTGTTCTTCTTGACCTTGGTCTTGGCTTCCGGGTCCTGTGAGCAGATCTGGCCGGCGGGCTGGTCCTCGCAGGGCTTCTTGGTGACCGTGCCGACCTTGAGGTCGACATTGGTCAGCTGTTGTCTGGCGTTGGCCTCGGTCTGGCTGATCAGGCTGGGTACGGGCACCAACTCGTCGTTCGCGTTCTTGCCGTCGAACGCGTACTTCCCGATCAGGATCGCGCCCACCAGCACCAGGACCGCGGCCACCACCAGCAGGATCGTCGACGTGTTCGACTTCTTCTGGCGGCGGCGGTCCGGGCGGTCGTCATAGGTGCCGAAGCCGTAGCCGCCGTCGTCCGGGTTCATCGGCGGCATCATCGAGGTGGCGCCGCCGTCGGCGGAGCGCAGGGCCGTGGTGGCCTGGTCGTCGCCGTAGCCGTAGCCCACGGAGCCCATCGCCGCCGTGGCCGAGACGGGCTGGCCGTCGAGGCAGGCCTCGATGTCCGCGCGCATCTGGTCGGCCGACTGGTAGCGGTAGTTCGGGTCCTTGACCAGCGCCTTCAGGACGATCGCGTCCATCTCGGGGGTGATCTCGGGGTCGAAGACCGACGGGGGCTGCGGCTCCTCACGGACGTGCTGGTAGGCGACGGCCACCGGGGAGTCGCCCACGAAGGGCGGCCGTACCGTCAACAGCTCGTACAGCAGGCAACCCGTCGAGTACAGGTCCGAGCGGGCGTCGACCTGCTCGCCCTTCGCCTGCTCCGGGGAGAGGTACTGGGCGGTGCCGATGACGGCCGCGGTCTGCGTCATGGTCATGCCGGAGTCGCCCATCGCACGGGCGATGCCGAAGTCCATGACCTTGACCTGGCCGTTGCGCGTGAGCATGACGTTGGCCGGCTTGATGTCCCGGTGCACGATGCCGCTTCTGTGCGCGTACTCCAGGCCCTGGAGGATGCCGATCGTCATCTCCAGCGTCCGCTCCGGCAGCAGCTTGCGGCCGGAGTGGAGCAGTTCACGGAGCGTGGAGCCCTCGACGTACTCCATGACGATGTACGGGATCGAGACCCCGTCGATGTAGTCCTCGCCGGTGTCGTAGACCGCGACGATCGCGGGGTGGTTGAGCGAGGCGGCCGACTGGGCCTCCCGGCGGAACCGGGCCTGGAAGGAAGGGTCGCGCGCGAGGTCCACGCGCAGCGTCTTCACCGCCACGGCGCGGCCGAGGCGGGTGTCGTGCGCGAAATAGACCTCCGCCATGCCACCACGACCGAGCACATGGCCCAGCTCGTACCGGCCGCCGAGGCGACGCGGCTCTTCCATAGCTACCTACCAGCCCTCTCCGTCGGTCCCGACCGGCACACATGTGCGGTCGAAGGCTGCCGTCCGGGCATACCGTACCCGGACGGCGGTGCGTGACCTGGCCAAGCCCGTCACCCGATGCAGGACCGGTATCGCAACGTGCACCGATGTGCAGGCAACGTGATGGGGGTCACTTCTTGCTGTCGATGACGGCCTTCATCACGTCCCTTGCGATCGGACCGGCGAGACCGCCACCGGTGATGTCCTCACGGTTGGCCGCGCCGTCCTCGACGACGACCGCGACGGCCACCGGCGTGCTGCCGTCGGACAGTTTCGCGTACGAGATGAACCAGGCGTACGGCTTCTCGCTGTTGTTCAGGCCGTGCTGGGCGGTACCGGTCTTGCCGCCGACCTCGACGCCGGAGATCTTGGCCTTGCCACCGGTGCCCTGCGGGTCGTTGACGACCGTCACCATCATGTCCTGGAGCTTCTGCGCGGTCTCCGCGGAGACCGCCTGGGACAGCTGCTGGGGCTCGGTCGTCTCCAGGGTGTCCAGGTTCGGCGCCTTGAGCTCGTCGACCATGTACGGCTTCATCAGCTTGCCGTCGTTGGCGACCGCCGAGGCGACCATGGCCATCTGGAGCGGGGTGGCGCGGTTGGAGGCCTGGCCGATGCCGTCCTGGGCGTTCTGCGGCCGGTTGTCCTTGGGGTAGATGCTCTCGGCGGCGCGCACCGGGGTGTCCAGCTCGGTCTCGTTGAAGCCGAACTTCTCCGCCTGCTCGATCATCTTCGCGTTGCCGACGTTGTCGGCCATCTTCGCGAAGACGGTGTTGCAGGACACCATGAGCGCGTACCGCAGGGAGGCGTTCCGGCACGCGCCGTGCTCGTTGGTGAGCTTGCTCGAGGACTCCGGCAGCGGGAACGGGTCCGGGGTGTCCGTCTTGTCGTCGATCCCCTCGACCTCGCCGTTCTCCAGCGCCGCCGCCGCCGTGACCACCTTGAACGTGGAGCCCGGCGGATAGGTCTCGCGCAGCGCGCGGTTCAGCATCGGGTCGTCGGGGTTGTTCTCCTTCTTGACCGCCAGCCACGCCTCCTGGTCCTTGTTGGAGGACCCGGCGAACTTGGAGGGGTCGTACGACGGCGTGGAGACCAGGGCCAGGATCTTGCCGGTGGACGGCTCGATCGCGGCGACGGCGCCCTTCTTGCCGCCGAGGCCTTCGTAGGCGGCCTTCTGGGCGGCGGCGTTGAGGGTGGTGACGACGCTGCCGCCCTCCTTCTCCTTGCCCGTGATCATGTCGAGGGTGTTGCGGAAGAAGAGCCGGTCGTCGTTGCCGGAGAGGATGCCGTCCTCGAGCTTCTCCAGCTGGTTGGCGCCGAAGGCCTGCGAGGAGAAGCCGGTGACCGGCGCCCACATGGCACCGTTCTTCCAGGTGCGCTTGTACTTGTAGTCGCCGGTGGTCTCGACGGAGCCGGTGATGGCCTTGCCGTCGACGATGATGTCTCCGCGAGGGGTGGAGTAGCGCGTGATGTTGACGCGGCGGTTCTTGGTGTCGCTCGCCAGGCTGTCCGCCTTGACGTACTGCAGGTAGTTGTCCCGCAGCAGCAGGGTCAGCACGAGAAGGCCGCAGAAGATCGCGATCCGGCGCAGGGGCTTGTTCATGACGGGCGGACCACCTGGGTCATCTCGGCGTCGGGGTTGGAGGCGGGGGCCGGGGCGGGACGCCGCGCGGTGTCGCTGATCCGGATCAGGATGCCGATCAGGGCCCAGTTGGCGATGACGGACGAACCGCCGTACGCCAGGAAGGGCATCGTCATACCGGTGAGCGGGATGAGGCCCATCACACCGCCGGCGACGACGAACACCTGGAGCGCGAAGGCGCCGGAGAGGCCGATGGCGAGCAGCTTGCCGAACGGGTCGCGGGCGGCGAGGGCGGTGCGTACGCCGCGTTCCACGATCAGGCCGTACAGCAGGAGCAGCGCCATGATGCCGGCGAGGCCCAGCTCCTCGCCGAACGTGGCGAGGATGAAGTCGGAGTTGGCCGCGAACTTGATCAGCTCGGAGTGGCCCTGGCCCCAGCCGGTGCCGAGGGTGCCGCCGGAGCCGAACGCCCACAGCGCCTGCATGGCCTGCTCGGAGTGGCCGACCTGGCCCGCCTGGGAGAGCTTGTACTCGTTCATCGGGTCGAGCCAGGCCTGGACACGCTGCTGGACGTGGCTCTCGAACTGGGCCACGCCGACCGCGCCGGCCGCGGACATCAGCAGACCGAAGACGATCCAGCTGGTCCGCTCGGTGGCGACGTACAGCATGATGACGAACATTCCGAAGAACAGCAGCGAGGTGCCGAGGTCCGTCTCGAAGACCAGGATCAGGATCGAGATCAGCCAGACCACGACGATCGGGCCGAGGTCGCGGCCGCGCGGCAGGTACAGGCCGAGGACACGGCGGCTGGCCAGGGCGAGCGCGTCGCGCTTCACCATCAGATAGCCGGCGAAGAAGATCGCCAGCACGATCTTGGCGAACTCACCGGGCTGGATGGAGAAACCGGCGACCGAGATCCAGATCTTCGCGCCGTAGATGTTCTGGCCGAGACCGGGGACGAGCGGGAGGAGCAGCAGCAACACCGCGCCGACCATGGAGATGTAGGTGTAGCGCTGCAGGACGCGGTGGTCCTTGAGGAAGATCAGCACCACGATGAAGAGCGCGATGCCCATCGCCGTGTACATCAGCTGCCGGGGCGCGGCCGTGCCCGCCTGCTTGATCTGCTGGAGCAGCTTCGACTGGTCCAGTCTCCAGATGGCGACGAGCCCGAGGCCGTTCAGCAGGGTGGCCAGCGGCAGCAGCAGCGGGTCGGCGTACGGCGCGAACTTGCGTACGACGAGATGGGCGACGCCGGCCAGCAGGCCGAGGCCCAGGCCGTAGCTCAGCAGGCCGGACGGCACCTGGTCGTTGATCGCGAGGCCCACGTTGGCGTAGGCGAAGACCGGGATCACGACGGCGAACACCAGCAGCGCGAGCTCGGTGTTGCGCCGGCTCGGGGTGCCGATCGAGCCGATCGTGGACGTGTGATGCGTCGGCGAATTAGTAGTACTGCTCATGATGTGACAGGGCCTCTCACGGCTTGCCTACTGCTCACCGCACCGCGAGACGACCTTCTGCTCTTCCTCCGAGAGAGTGGGGCCGGGGCTGGGATGGGCGGTCGCGGACGGGGACGGGGACGACGAACCCGACGGCTTGCTCGGGTTCGGGGTCGGGCTCGGTGAAGCCTTGGACGTGAGGGACACGGGGGTGGTTCCCGTGCCGCCGCCGGCCTGGCCGGTGCCGGTCCTGGAACTGGCCTTGGTCTTGGCCGCGTCGGCCTGCTTCTGCTTCTGGCACGCCGACGCCTGGACCGACAGTTCCTCGATCTTCTTCTGGGCGCTGTTCAGGCTGCCCTCGGGGATCGTGGCCTGGACCTGCTTCTGCTGGTACTCCGGGAGGTACTTGAGTTCGATCTCGGGGTGGTCCTTCTCCACCTTCGAGAGCGAGACCCAGGCCAGGTCCTGGCTGATGCCCCGGTACAGCGCGAGGTGTTCGCCGTTGGTGCCGACGTAGTACTGCGTCTGCGTCCAGCGCCAGCCGCCGTAGAGACCCCCGCCGATCACGGCGAGGGTGAGGACGCTGTAGAAGGATCTCTTCAGCCACCTGCGGCCCTTGCGCGGCTTGACGAAGTCGTCGTCGGTGTACTCCCCGAAGCCGTCGGTGGGGATGAAGCCGGTGATGTCGCCGCCGGAGCCGGGCGGGCCGAACGCGCCGCCCCCGCCCCCGCCGCCGGCGTGGCGCCTGCGGCCGAGGTTCGAGGCCCGGCCGGCCGGGGTCTGCATGATGCCGTTGTCGTGCAGCTGGTGCTGGGTCTCGGCGACCGCGCCGACCACGACCGGGGTGTCGGAGAGCTGTCCGGCGAGGGTGTCGCCGGTGTCCAGGTCGAGGACGTCGGCGACGATGACGGTGATGTTGTCGGGGCCGCCGCCGCGCAGTGCGAGCTGGATCAGCTCCTGCACGGTCTCCTGCGGGCCCTGGTAGCTGGCGAGGGTTTCCTCGAGGGTCTGGTGGGAGACCACACCGGACAGTCCGTCGGAGCAGATCAGGTAGCGGTCGCCGGCCCGGACCTCACGGATCGACAGATCGGGTTCGACGTGCTCGCCACTGCCGAGGGCCCGCATCAGCAGGGAGCGCTGGGGGTGGGTGGTGGCCTCTTCCTCGGTGATGCGGCCCTCGTCGACCAGCCGCTGCACCCAGGTGTGGTCCTGCGTGATCTGGGTCAGTACGCCGTCCCGGAGCAGGTAGGCGCGCGAGTCGCCGACGTGCACCAGACCGAGGCGCTGGCCCGTCCACAGCAGGGCGGTCAGGGTGGTCCCCATGCCTTCGAGCTGGGGGTCCTCCTCGACCAGGGAGCGCAGCTGGTCGTTGGCGCGCTGCACCGCGGTGCCGAGCGAGGTGAGGACGTCGGAGCCGGGCACGTCGTCGTCGAGGGCGACGATGGTGGAGATGGCCTCGGAGGAGGCGACCTCACCGGCGGCGGCGCCGCCCATGCCGTCGGCGATGGCGAGCAGCCGGGGACCGGCGTAACCGGAGTCCTCGTTGCCCTCGCGGATCATGCCCTTGTGCGATCCGGCGGCGAAACGCAGTGACAGACTCATGCCCACCTCGCCCGTCGGCCCCGGGTACAGCCGGTCGTGTCGAGCCACACTGCCCACCCTCCGGTCGGGAGCGCGCCCGGGACCGGGGTGCCGGCTGTCCTGGCGTGCTCGCTCCGCTCGCGCTCAGTCATGATGTAGCACTACTTCCGCAGCTCGATGACGGTCTTGCCGATACGGATCGGCGCGCCCAGCGGGATCGGCGTGGGGGTCGTCAACCGCGTTCGGTCGAGGTACGTGCCATTGGTGGAGCCCAGGTCCTCGACGATCCACTGGCCGTCGCGGTCCGGGTAGATCCTGGCATGGCGGCTGGAGGCGTAGTCGTCGTCCAGCACGATCGTGCTGTCGTGCGCGCGGCCCAGGGTGATGGTCTGTCCCTGCAACGCGACGGTCGTGCCGGTGAGGATGCCCTCGGACACGACGAGCTTGGTCGGGGCGTTGCGGCCCCGGCGGCCGCCGGACGCGGCGGGCTGCTGGCGCTGCTGCGGGGGCGCCTGCTGGCGCTGGGCCTGCTGCGGTCGTCCCGCTTCCCGTCGCGAGCCGCGCTGGGTGACGCGCGTACCGAACAGGTCGCTGCGGATGACCTGGACGGCCACGATCACGAACAGCCACAGTACGGCCAGGAAACCCAGCCGCATGACCGTGAGGGTCAGCTCTGACATTGCCCCCGCTTCACCCTTCGGCTTGCCTATAGATAACGGTGGTGCTGCCCACGACGATCCGCGAGCCGTCGCGGAGCGTAGCGCGGGTGGTGTGCTGGCCGTCCACCACGATGCCGTTGGTGGAGCCGAGATCCTGGATCGTCGAGGGCGAACCGGTCCGGATCTCGCAGTGCCGGCGGGACACGCCGGGGTCGTCGATCCGTACGTCGGCCTCGGTGGAGCGGCCCAGTACGAGGGTCCCGCGGGAGATCTGGTGGCGGGTGCCGTTGATCTCCACCCAGTGGCGGGCGCGCGAGCCGGGCGCGGGGGCGCCGGCGAGGCCGCCGCCCGCGGCGCCGGGGCGCTGGGCACCGGCGGCGGGCGGATAGCCGTAGCCGCCGGTCGGCGGGGGCGAGGAGGGCATGGGGGGAGCGGCGGTGCCGCCGGCGGGCGGGTAGCCGTAGCCGCCGGGCCGCTGGGCGGGGCCGGCGCCCGGCGCGCCCGCGGCGGCCTGGCTGCTGGAGGAGGCGAGTGTACGGCTGCGCACCCGGTACAGGCCGGTGTCGAGGTCGTCCGCCTTCTCCAGGTTGACCTTGATCGGGCCCATGAAGGTGTAGCGCTGCTGCTTGGCGTAGTCGCGCACCATGCCGGCGAGCTCGTCGCCGAGCTGGCCGGAGTAGGGGCTGAGGCGCTCGTGGTCCGGCGCGCTCAGCTCCACGATGAAGTCGTTGGGGACGACGGTCCGGTCGCGGTTCCAGATCGTCGCGTTGTTGTCGCACTCGCGCTGGAGCGCTCCGGCGATCTCCACGGGCTGGACCTCGGACTTGAAGACCTTGGCGAAGGTGCCGTTGACCAGACCCTCGAGACGCTGCTCGAACTTCTTCAGGACTCCCATGGGGCACCTCCTCCGTCGTGACCTGCGTCCCGTGTCCTGCTGCCTACCTGGTACTGCTTACTGATCGTATCCACGCGCCGGTGAATCGGCTGGTTCCCCCTGTCGGCCCCGTCGACAGGTGTCGACGCCCTCGTCCTCACCTGTCTCCGTACCTGCTTCCGTACCGGTTCTGCCCAGGATCGTAGAGGCGGCCGAGGACCAGTGTCCCGCACCCGACTGTGGACCTGGTCCGGCTCCCGGGGAGACGGACGCCATAGGTACGAGGTTGGTACGTGAACCAGTCACCGCCGAGACGCACAAGGTTGCCGTCGGCCTCCCACCGGTCCTGTGCCCCGGATAAGGGATGTGAACGCACCCTGGTCACCGTGCTAGTGTTCTGCATGTCGGAAGGCGCCGGGACGAAAAGCCCGAAGCCCGAGGACACACCCAATGCGCGGGTGGCGGAATAGGCAGACGCGCTGGATTCAGGTTCCAGTGCCCGCAAGGGCGTGGGGGTTCAACTCCCCCCTCGCGCACCAGACGGAAGCCCCCAGGTCTCAGACCTGGGGGCTTCCGCGTGTGTAAACGCGCTCACGGCGTGTGAGGAACGTCTCAGGCTGTCGATCTTCGTGGTTTCACGTGAAACAGGACTGCCGTGACGCAGGCCACGGGCGGTACGGTCGGCTGATATTGATCGACGCGTACGGAAATGGCGCGTTCGGAAATGGCGCGTACGGATGTGACGCGTTTACGGAGATGCGGGGGAGGCGGTCACCGTGACCGAGGCCGAGGCGGGGGCAGTTGCGGGCGGGGCGCGCCGACTGCCTCACGTCAGGGGATTCGCCGGGCGATTCTCGGCGGGGACCGCGGACGAGGCCGCGGGGGCGGCCGTCGGGGGAGCCGGCGCCGGTACACCGAAGGAGCGGGGCAAGGCGCTCCGGGACGTGGTCGCGCGGTCCTCGCACGCCGTGCTCGATCTGGACGCCTCCCGCCCGGACGCGGTGACGGCGGTCGAGGAGTCCAACCAGGGGCGTATCCCGGAACTCACGCCGATACGGGTCGGCCGGATGGCGGCCACCCCGTTCGCGTTCCTGCGCGGCTCGGCGGGACTCATGGCCCATGACCTCGCCCGCACCCCGATGACGCGTATCGGCGCCCAGATCTGCGGTGACGCCCACGCGGCCAACTTCGGTCTGTACGGGGACGCCCGCGGCGGGCTCGTCATCGACCTCAACGACTTCGACGAGACGGTCCACGGCCCCTGGGAGTGGGACCTCAAGCGGCTCGCCGCCTCCCTGGTGCTCGCGGGCCGGGAGGCCGGCGCCGACGAGGACACCTGCCGCCATGCCGCCCACGACGCGGCCGGCTCCTACCGCCGCACCATGCGGCTCCTGGCCCGGCTGCCCGTGCTGGACGCCTGGAACGCGATCGCCGACGAGGAACTGGTCTCCCACACCGACGCCCACGACCTGGTCGGCACGCTGGAGCGGGTCTCGGAGAAGGCGCGGGCCAACACCAGCGGGCGGTTCGCGGCGAAGTCCACCACCCGCACCGAGGACGGCGGTCACCGCTTCGTCGACGCCCCGCCGGTGCTGCGCCGGATCCCGGACGGGGAGGCCGCCGCGGTGGCCCTCTCCCTGGAGCCGTACCTGGCCACCCTCTCCGAGGACCGTCACCCGCTGCTGGCCCGGCACGCGGTGCACGACGTCGCCTTCCGGGTCGTCGGCACGGGCAGCGTGGGCACGCGGTCGTACGTCGTGCTGCTCCTGGACCACCGGGGCGAGCCGCTGATCCTCCAGGTGAAGGAGGCCCGTCCCTCGGCACTCGTGCCGCATCTGCTGACCGCCGGCTTCGAGACGCCCGCCGTCGACCACGAGGGCCGTCGGGTGGTGCTGGGCCAGAAGCGGATGCAGGTCGTCAGCGACATCCTGCTGGGCTGGACGACCGTCGAGGGCAGGCCCTTCCAGGTGCGGCAGTTCCGCAATCGCAAGGGCAGTGTCGACCCGGCCGCGCTCGCCGCCGACCAGGTCGACGACTACGGCCGGATGACGGGTGCCCTGCTGGCCCGCGCCCACTCCCACAGCGCCGACCCGCGGCTGATCGCCGGCTACTGCGGCAAGAACGAGGAACTCGACGAGGCGATCGCCGACTTCGCCGTCGCCTACGCCGACCGCACCGAGGCCGACCACTCCGAGCTGGTGGCGGCGGTACGGGCGGGGCGGATCGCGGCGGAGACGGGGGTCTAGCGGAGAGGGGGGTCTAAAGGGCTGTTTCGAAGGCCTGTACGGTGCCCGCGGTGCGCGTGGCGCGCGGTGCGCGTGCTGCGAGTGGTGCGCGATGTGCCGGGCGGGGTCTGGTGCGTGCCGACGGGGTCTGGTGCGTGCCGGCGGGGTTCGGTGCGTGCCCGGCGGGGTTCGGTGCGTGTCGGCGGGGTTCGGTGCGTGTTCGCGGTGTGCGGGGCTTTCGCGGGTCGCTCTCGGCCTGGGCGAGGACGGCGGGGCCGGTCGGGGGCGGTGAGCCGCCTCGGGGCGTGCGGGCTTGGCCTAGGCTGGTCGGGTGACGACCCCCGAAGCTGAGCAGTCGCGGCCCGAGGAGCGGCTGGAGCAGGCCGTGCGGGCCGCCGAGCAGGCGTTGATCGAGTTCGAGATCGCGGTGGAGACCTTCCGCGTCGAGGTCGAGAACTTCTCGCGGCTCCACCACCAGAAACTCGGCCCCATGTACACCCGGCTCGACGAGCTGGACGCACTGATCGCCGAGGCGAGGGCGGCCCGCTCCGGCGACCCCGAGGACCTGCGCCAGGCCCGGGAGGCGCGGGCCCGGGTGCTGCCGATGCCGGGGGTCGAGGAGCTGTTCCACGGCTGGATGGACGGCGAGGGGCTCTTCCCGGAGGCCGTGGCGATGCTCACGGAGCAGCCGGTGCAGCCGCCGCAGCGGGTGCGGCCCAGCGAGGAGGTCCGCAAGCTCTACCGCGAGCTGGCCCGCAAGGCCCACCCCGACCTGGCCCAGCAGGACGAGGAGCGGGCCCGGCGCGAGGAGTTCATCACCCGCGTCAACGCCGCCTACGCCCGCGGGGACGAGGCCGCGCTGCGGGTGCTGGCCGAGGAGTGGGCCGCGGGCCCGCCGCCCGCCGAGCGCCGCCCGACCCCCAGCGAGGAGCTCTACGCCCGGCTGGAGTGGCTGGCCGAGCGCAAGGAGCTGCTCGCGCTGGTCGCCCGCAACCTGGAGGAGAGCGCCATCGGCTCGATGCTGAAGATGGCCCCGGACGACCCCGACCGGCTGCTGGACGAGATCGCCGAGCAGCTGCTCGCGGACGTCGCCAAGAAGGAGGCCGAGCTCGCCGGGCTCGTGGGGTAGTGGCCGGGGCGGTCACGTCCGGTAGCGTCGGGGGCATGAGTTTTGGAGCTGGGGTGCCCACGGTCGAGGTTGGCGAGGTCGGGGACGGTGACTTCCTGCTGGACGTCCGCGAGGACGACGAGTGGCAGGCGGGTCATGCCGAAGGGGCGCTGCACATTCCCCTCAGTGAGTTCGTCGCCCGCTACGGCGAGCTGACCGAGGCGGCCCCGCAGGACGGACGCGTCCATGTGATCTGCCGGTCCGGCGGCCGTTCGGCCCAGGTCACGATGTACCTCCTCCAGCAGGGCGTCGACGCGGTGAACGTCGACGGCGGCATGCAGTTCTGGCAGGCCCTGGGCCGTCCCGTGGTGACGGACGAGGGACAGCCGGGAGCTGTTCTCTGACCTGAGTCAGCGACCCACCGACGGTCAGCCGACGTCTTCAGCCGACGAGCGGGTGGGCGGCCAGCAGGTCGCCCAGGGCCTCCTCGTGCGCCGCCGCCGGGCCGAGCGACAGCTCCAGATGCTTCGCCCAGGCGTGGTAGCGGTGCAGGGGGTAGTCCACGTCGGCACCGAACCCGCCGTGCAGATGCTGTGCCGTCTGGACGATCCGCCGCACCCCTTCCGCCGCCCAGATCTTGGCCACGGCGACATCGCCGGAGGCGGGCAGCGCGCCCGGCGCCCCGGAGGCGATCCGCCAGGCGGCCTGCCACAGGGTGACCTCCATGGCGCGCAGATCGGTGTAGCGGTCGGCGGCCTGCACGGCGACCGCCTGGAAGGTGGCGATCGGGTGCCCGAACTGCTCGCGCTTGCTCGCGTAGTCAGCGGTCATCCGCAGGACCCGGTCGCCCAGACCGAGAGCCAGCGCACAGGTTCCGGTGGCGAGCAGCTGCCGCAGCCACTCCCCGGCGCCCTCGGCGGTGAGGACGTACCGGGCCGGGACGCGCGCCGACTCCAGCCGGAGTTCGCCGAGCCGCTCGCCGGTGGTGGAGATCTGCTCGGCGAGGACGACCCCCTCCTGCTCCCGCGCGACCACGGCGATGACGTCGCGGACGTCGCGGACGTCGTGGTCGTCTCCGGTGCGCGCCGGTACGAGGACGTAGTCGGCGTCATGTGCCCAGGGCACCGCCGTCTGCACCCCGTCGAGGATCCACGCGTCGCCGTCCCGGCCGTCGCCGCCGCCGTCGCCGGCCCGCCGGGCGGTCACCGCGAGTTCGGCCGCGTCGTGGCCGGTACGGCCGTGGGAGGCGACCGTCAGGACGGTCCCGCCCCGTCCGGCCGAGGCGAGCAGTTCGTCCCGCAACTCGGGCCCGCCGTAAGCCTGTACGGCCGCGGCTGCCGCGGTGCACTCCAGCAGCGGTACCCGCGCCAGCACCTTCCCGGCCTCCCGCAGCACCAGGCACAGCGCCACGGCGTCCAGTCCTGCCCCGCCGTACTCCTCGTCGAGCAGCAGGCTCAGCAGGTCCGCCGAGGCGAGCCTGTCCCACAGGGCCCGGTCGAAGCCGTCGGCCACCGGGCGGCCCTGGGTGAGCGCGGGGCTCGGTACGGCGTCGGGCGCTACCCCGGCGAAGACCCCGCGGGCCGCCTCGGCCGCCGCCTGCTGCTCCTCGCTGAAGGTGAAGTCCACGGCCTGTCCTCTCCGAGGGGTCGGCTGATCCGGCGGAACTCCGATGGCTGCGCCCGGATCTGACGGTCCGTCAAGATAGAACAGGTTCTAGGAGAAGGGAACGTCTGCGGCGAAGGCGTGGCGACTGGGCGCCGGGCCCCACCTCACCGGTCGAAGTCCACCTCCACCGCCTCCGTCACGGGATGCGACTGGCAGGCCAGCACGTACCCGGCCTCCGTCTCCTCCGGCTCCAGCGCGAAGTTGCGGTCCATGCGCACCTCTCCGGAGACCAGGAAGGCCCGGCAGGTCCCGCACACCCCGCCCTTGCAGGCATAGGGCGCGTCGGGCCGGTTGCGCAGCACGGTGTCCAGCACCGACTCCCCGTCCCGCACGGGCCAGCTGCCGCCCCGGCCGTCGAGCCGGGCCGTGACCGTGGCGTGCGCGGGCGCCGACGCGCGGGCGGGGGGCGCCGCCTCGTCCACGTGGAAGATCTCCTCGTGGATCCGGGAGCGGGCCACCCCCAGATCGCGCAGGGTGCGCTCGGCACCCTGCACCAGGCCGAACGGCCCGCACAGGAACCAGCCCGCCACCTCCGTCACCGGCAGCAGCGCCGGCAGCAGGCCGGTCAGCCGCTCCCGGTCCAGCCGACCGGACGGCAGCCCCGCCTGCTGTTCCTCCCGCGAGAGCACGGTGACCAGCTGGAGCCGGTCGGGAAAGCGGTCCTTGAGGTCGGCGACCTCCTCCAGGAACATCGTCGACGCGGCCGTACGGTCGCCGCGGATCAGACAGAACCGGGCCTCCGGTTCCCGCGCCAGCAGGGTCGAGACGATCGACAGCACGGGGGTGATGCCGCTGCCGCCGACGATCGCCGCGTACAGCCCGGGTGCCGGGTCGAGCGTGAACCGGCCCGCCGGGGTCATCACCTCCAGCTCGTCACCGACGCCGACCTCCTTCAGCGCGTACGTCGAGAAGGCGCCGCCCTCCACGAGGCGCACGCCCACCCGCAGGGTGCGCGGTCCCTCGCCGGCCGGGTCGGGTGCGGCCGAGCAGATCGAGTAGGTCCGCCGGATCTCGGTGCCGTCGGCCGTGCGCCGCAGCGCGAGATGCTGGCCGGCCGCGTGCCGGTACTCCTCGCGCAGGGCCTCGGGGACGGCGAGGGTGAGGGCGACGGAGTCGTCGGTGAGCCGGTCCACCGCCGCCACCTGGAGCGGATGGAAACGGGCCGTCACGGCTCGGGCCATCACAGCTCCTTGAAGTGGTCGAAGGGTTCACGGCAGGCCAGACAGCGGCGCAGCGCCTTGCAGGCGGTGGAGGAGAACCGGCTGAGCAGCTCGGTGTCGGCGGAGCCGCAGTGCGGGCAGCGCACCGGGTCCTCGTCGCGTGTCCTGGTGGGGCCCAGGGCGAGCGCGACCGGCCCGCTCTCCCGGGTGGTCCGGGGCGGCGCTATGCCGAACTCCCGCAGCTTCCGGCGGCCTTCGTCGGTGATGTCGTCGGTCGACCAGGCCGGGGCCAGCACGGTGCGCACGGTGACGTCCTGGACGCCGCGCTCATGCAGCGCACGGCGGATGTCCGCGGCCATCGCCTCGATCGCCGGGCAGCCGGTGTACGTCGGGGTCAGCTCGACCTCGACCGCGCCGGCGTCCTGGACCCGCACCCCGCGCACCACGCCCAGCTCGCTCAGCGTCAGCACCGGCAGCTCCGGGTCCGGTACCGAACCGGCCAGTGCGAGCAGCTCCGTCTCCAGGGCGGTGGCTGTCACCATGACGCCCCCGGGTGGCTGCGGTGCAGGTGCTGCATCTCGGCGAGCATCCGGCCGAACGGCTCGGTGTGCAGCCCCTGTCGACCCGCGCCGGCGGTCCAGGCGCCGGACTGCGCTCCCTCGGGGACGGTGAGGCCGGCCCGCCGCAGGACCGCGCCGACCGCCTCCAGCCAGTTCCCGCGCAGCGCCGCGGGGTCCGTGCCGAGGCCCTCCACGGGCTGGAACATCTCGCCGGTGAACCGCCACAGCGCGGTGCACGCCGTGCGCATCCGCTCATGGCTGAGGTCGGTGCCGTCGCCGAGCCGCAGGGTCCACTGCTCGGCGTGGTCGCGGTGGTAGGCGGTCTCCTTGACGGCCTTGGCGGCGAGAGGGGCGAACGGGCTGTCACCGGAGGCCAGTTCGGCGTACAGCAGGTGCTGGTACGTCGAGAAGTACAGCTGGCGGGCGATGGTGTGGGCGAAGTCGCCGTTCGGCTGCTCGACGAGCTGGAGGTTGCGGAAGGCGCGCTCCTCCCGCAGGTAGGCGAGTTCGTCCTCGTCACCGGCCATCGACAGCAGGACGCGGGCCTGGCCGAGCAGATCGAGGGCGATGTTGGCGAGGGCGACCTCCTCCTCCAGTACGGGCGCGTGGCCCATCCACTCGCCGAGGCGGTGGGAGAGCACCAGGGCGTCGTCGCCGAGGGCGAGGGCGGCGGTCACCGGGACGGTCGCGGTCACAGGTGCTGCACCCCTTCCGGGATCTCGTAGAAGGTGGGGTGCCGGTAGGGCTTGTCGGCGGACGGTTCGAAGAACGGGTCCTTCTCGTCCGGCGAGGAGGCGGTGACGGCCGAGGACGGCACGACCCAGATGGAGACGCCCTCGCCGCGGCGGGTGTACAGATCGCGGGCGTTGCGCAGGGCGAACTCCGCGTCCGGCGCGTGCAGGCTGCCGGCGTGGGTGTGGGAGAGACCGCGCCGGGAGCGCACGAAGACCTCCCACAGCGGCCAGTCGGTGTGCGTCATGCCCGTCCCTCTTCCTTCTCTGTCCTTCCGCCGGTGTGCGCGGACGCCGCGCCGCTGTGCCGGGCGGCGTGGGCGGCGGCGGCCTCCCTGACCCAGGCGCCCTCGTCATGGGCCTGCCTGCGCTGGGTGATCCGCTGTTCGTTGCAGGGGCCGTTGCCCTTGATGACCTCCTTGAACTCCGTCCAGTCGATCGGGCCGAAGTCGTGGTGCCCGCGCTGCTCGTTCCACCGGAGGTCCGGGTCGGGCAGGGTGAGGCCGAGGGACTCCGCCTGCGGGACGCAGATGTCGACGAAGCGCTGGCGCAGCTCGTCGTTGGAGTGCCGCTTGATCTTCCAGGCGGTGGACTGCGCGGAGTGCGCGGACTCGTCGTCGGGCGGGCCGAACATCATCAGCGAGGGCCACCACCAGCGGTCCACCGCGTCCTGCGCCATCGCGTGCTGCGCGGGGGTGCCCCGGCTGAGGGCCAGCAGCAGTTCGTACCCCTGGCGCTGGTGGAAGGACTCCTCCTTGCAGATGCGGACCATCGCGCGGGCGTACGGCCCGTAGGAGCAGCGGCACAGGGGGACCTGGTTGGTGATCGCGGCGCCGTCCACGAGCCAGCCGATCGCGCCGACGTCCGCCCAGGTCAGCGTGGGGTAGTTGAAGATCGAGGAGTACTTCTGCCGGCCGGAGTGCAGCTTGTCGAGGAGCTCGTCGCGGCCGACGCCGAGCGTTTCGGCGGCGCTGTAGAGGTAGAGCCCGTGACCGGCCTCGTCCTGGACCTTGGCCATCAGGATGGCCTTGCGGCGCAGGGAGGGCGCGCGTGTGATCCAGTTGGCCTCGGGCTGCATGCCGATGATCTCGGAGTGGGCGTGCTGGGCGATCTGCCGCACCAGCGTCGCGCGGTAGGCGTCGGGCATCCAGTCGCGGGGCTCGATGCGTTCGTCGGCGGCGACGGCGGCGTCGAAGGTGTGCTGGTACGCCTCGTCGTCGGCCGTGCGGGGCGCGGTAGCTGTCGCCATGGGGTCCCCCTCTGTCTTCCCGTCTGTCTTCCCGGCTGTCGTCCGGCTGCCGGCCGGGTCGTCCGCCCGGGGCGCTCCCGACCGATCGTTCGGTCTGCGCCATTCCATGGTGGGGCGGCCGTCGTAAGGTGTCAACCGCTGTGGATAACCTGCGGGCGGGGAGGGGCTGCGCCGAGCGGGTGGGGCTGAGTACCGTTCGCGATTGCGCGACGCAGCAGGCACGGCAAGTCGACCGGGATCGGGGAACGGGGCGGAATGGACGCGTACGACAAAGGGCCCGACGCCGCACGGGGCCCGGGCGCGACGGAGGAACCGGAGGCCGGGACTCCGTCGGCGGCCGCCCCGTCCCTCGGCGCCCCGCCCCCCGCGGACCCGCCCCAGGACGACCCTGCCTCCCCCGAGCCCCGCACCGGTGTGGCCGCCCTCTCACCCCGCTACCAGATAGGCGCCGCGCTCGCACTCGCCGTCGTCGCCGCCGCCGTCTGCGTGCACCTGGGCATGGTGTTCCTGCACGTCGCGCCATCGAACACGGTGACGAAGGCGCACGGCGAGGCGATAGACAACTGGGTCTACCCGGAGTTCGAGCAGAACTGGAAACTGTTCGCGCCGAACCCGCTCCAGCAGAACATCGCGGTCCAGGTCCGCGCCGAGATCCGCACCGCCGAAGGCCGCTCGCGCACCACCGGCTGGTACGACCTGTCCGCACAGGACGGCCGCGACATCGACCGCAACATCGTGCCGAGCCACACCCAGCAGAACGAACTGCGCCGCGCCTGGGACTTCTTCACCGCCACCCACGGCTCCGACAACCGCCCCGTCGGACTGCGCGGCGACCTCTCCGAGACCTATCTGCGCCGGATCGTCGAGCTGCGCCTGGAGCGGGGCGGAGCCCTCGGCGCGGACGGCGCGCTGGAGCGCATCCAGGTCCGCTCCCGGACCGTCAACGTGACCCCGCCGAAGTGGAGCACGGAGAAGGTGTCGACGACACCGGCGTACCGGGTGCTGCCCTGGTGGACGGTGCCGGCCGCCGAGGACCGGGACGGTGTCTCGTGAACCGCTTCACCCTGACGGTGTCCTCCGCCATCGCGCGCGTGACCGGGTCCGCGCACGGCCCCTACCAGAGCGCCGTGATCCGGATCGGCTTCAGCGCGACCTGGCTGCTGTTCCTGCTGCGCGAGCTGCCCCACCGCGCCGAGCTCTACGGCCCCGACGGCCCCTGGAGCTGGATCCTGGCCCGGCAGCTGATCGACAGCAACGGCGCCTTCACGGCGCTGATGTGGTCGGACGGACGGGTCTGGTTCGAGCTCGTGTACGCGGGCGCCGTCCTCGCGGCCGCCCTGCTCCTGGTGGGCTGGCGCACCCGCACGATGTCGGTGCTGTTCATGGTCGGCGTGCTCTCGCTGCAGAACCGCAGCGTCTTCATGGGCGACGGCGGCGACAACGTCCTGCATCTGATGTCGATCTACCTGGTGTTCACCCGCTGCGGCCGGGTGTGGTCCCTGGACTCCCGCCGGGCGCGCCGCACCGAGGCGGCACGCGCGCGGGGCGAGCGGGTCACCGACCGGGTCGGGCCCGCCCTGTGGCTCGTGCTCGGAGCCGTGCTGAGCACCGTGACGGCGACGGGCGGCTTCCACAGCCAGTGGACGATTCCCGCGCTCCTGTGGGCGGCCTGGGCCGGGCAGGCGCTGTGGTGGCTCGTCGGGCGCCGCACCGGGTCGGCGGAGCCCCGGATCCTGCTCGACGTGATCGGCAACATCCTGCACAACGGCGCCCTGGTCGTGATCATGGCCGAGGCCTGTCTGATCTACGCGACGGCCGGCTGGTACAAGATCCAGGGCTCGCGCTGGCAGGACGGCACCGCCGTCTACTACCCCCTGCACCTGGACTACTTCTCGCCCTGGCCCGCCCTCGGCGGCCTGCTGTCGAGCAGCGGCACGATGGTGATGCTGGTGACGTACGGCACGGTCGCCGCCCAGGTCGCCTTCCCGTTCACGCTGTTCAACCGCCGGGTGAAGAACGTGCTGCTCGCGGTGATGATGACCGAGCACGCCGCGATCGCCGTGGTCCTCGGCCTGCCGTTCTTCTCGCTGGCGATGATCGCGGCGGACGCGGTCTTCCTGCCGACGCCCTTCCTGCACCGGCTCGGCGCCTGGGCGCTGCGCGCGCGGGAGCTGGTGTTCTCGCGCCACGGCCGCGCCCCGGTGCCGCACCAGCGCGCCCCGGAGACGTCCGAGGCCCCCCACGTAGGCTCCCCCACATGACCGACCCCGTCAGCACCTGGCACCGCCTCGCCCCCTCGCACGTCCTGCTGGACGGCTTCCACGCCCTCAAGCACGCCGTGCGCTTCGAGGCGCAGGTGCCGGTCGCGGTCACCGCGGACCGGCCGGCGGCGCTCGCCCTGGCCGACGAGCTCGCCCCGGATGTACGGGACACCCTGGACGCGCTGCTGACGGAGGTCCCGGCGACGACGTACGCCGCGCTGGTGCCGCGCCCGCATCCCACGGCCGTGGCCGCCCTGGCCGTACGGCCCGCCCGTGAGGCGCAGCTGGCGAGGCTCGCGCGGCTGCCGCGCACCGCGCCCGTCGTGGTCCTCGACAACCCGCGCAACCTGGGCAACGCGGGGGCGACGATCCGGCTGGCCGCCGGTTTCGGGGCGACCGGGGTGGTCACCACCGGCACGCTCGACCCCTGGCACCCGACCGTGGTGCGCGGCGGGGCGGGACTGCACTTCGCGACCGCGGTGGAGCGGCTGCCCGTGCCGGAACTGCCCGCCGGCCCGCTGTTCGCGCTCGATCCCGAGGGCGAGGACCTGCGGGGCGTCGAGCTCCCCGACGACGCCCTGCTGGCCTTCGGCTCGGAACGCACCGGCCTGTCCGGCGCGCTGCGCGCCCGTGCCGACCACCTGCTGTCCCTGCCGATGCGCCCCCAGGTCTCCAGCTACAACCTGGCGACGAGCGTGGCGATGGCGCTGTACCACTGGAGCAGCGGCTCGACCGGCGCCCCGTGAGGGGCGCCGGCACGGACTCTCAGGCGTCCCTGCGCACTTCGACGACCCGGAACCGGTTCGCCACGAACGCCCCGTCGCACAGGGCGGAGTTGGCCGCCGGGTTGCCCCCGGAGCCGTGGAAGTCGGAGAACGCGGCCGTCTGGTTGACGTACACCCCGCCGGTGAGGTTGAGCGACAGCTGCGCGGCCTCCGCCAGGCAGACCTCCTCGACGTCCCGCTCGAACTGCGGGTCGGTCGTGTAGGCCCCGACCGTCATCGCGCCCTTCTCCCGCACCGTCCGCCGCAGCAGAGCCAATGCGTCCGCCGCGGAGTCGACGGCGACGGCGAAGGAGACCGGCCCGAAGCACTCGCCCATGTAGGCCGCCTCGTCGTCCGCGCCGTCCCAGTACTTGCGCGCCCCGTCCAGCTTCACGATCACCGGCGTGCGCACGATCGCGTCCGGGAACTCCGGGTTGCCCACCTCGCGGGAGGCGAGGGCGACCTCGCCGAGGCCGGCGGCGGCCTCCAGCCGGGCCTTGACGTCCGGGTTGACGATGGCGCCGAGCAGCGCGTTCGCGCGCGCGTCGTCGCCCAGCAGACCGTCGACGGAACGGGCGAGGTCGGCGACCACCTCGTCGTAGGTCTTCTGGCCCTCGTCGGTGCTGATGCCGTCCCGCGGGATCAGCAGGTTCTGCGGGGTGGTGCACATCTGGCCGCTGTACAGGGACAGCGAGAACGCCAGGTTCGCGAGCATGCCCTTGTAGTCGGCGGTGGACTCCACGACGACCGTGTTGACGCCGGCCTTCTCGGTGTAGACCTGCGCCTGCCGGGCGTTGGCCTCCAGCCAGTCGCCGAAGGAGGTCGAGCCCGTGTAGTCGATGATCTTGATCTCGGGGCGGGTCGCGAGGGTCTTGGCGATGCCCTCGCCCGGCCGCTCGGCGGCCAGCGCGACGAGGTTCGCGTCGAAGCCCGCCGCGGCGAGCACCTCGCGGGCCACGGCCACGGTCAGCGCGAGCGGCAGCACCGCGCGCGGGTGGGGCTTGACCAGGACCGCGTTGCCGGTGGCCAGGGAGGCGAACAGGCCCGGGTAGCCGTTCCACGTGGGGAAGGTGTTGCAGCCGATCAGCAGCGCGATGCCGCGCGGGACGGGGGTGAAGGTCTTGGTCATCGCGAGCGGGTCGCGCTTGCCCTGCGGCTTGCTCCACTCCGCGGTGCCGGGCGTGCGGACCTGTTCGGCGTACGCGTACGCCACGGCCTCCAGGCCGCGGTCCTGCGCGTGCGGGCCGCCCGCCTGGAAGGCCATCATGAACGCCTGGCCGGAGGTGTGCATGACGGCGTGGGCGAACTCGTGCGTCCGGTCGGCGATCCGCTTGAGGATCTCCAGGCAGACCACCGCGCGGACCTCCGCGCCCGCCTCGCGCCAGGCGCGCTGACCGGCCGTCATGGCGGGCAGCAGCACGTCCGGGTCGGCGTGCGGATAGGTCACGCCCAGGGCGATGCCGTAGGGGGACGTCTCCTCGCCCACCCAGTCGTCGGTGCCGGGCTGGCCGAGGTCGAGCCGGGTGTTCAGGACGGCGTCGAAGGCGGCCTTGCCGGCCGCCGCGTCCAGGCTGCCGTGCTCGCCGTAGGCCTTCGGGTGCTCCGGGTGGGGGGACCAGTACGCGCGGGTGCGGATCGCTTCCAGGGCCTGGTCGAGGGTGGGCCGGTGCTGGGCGATCAGATCGTGCGCGGTCGGTTCGGCGGCGGCCATGCGGGACCAACTCCTCGTCTTGAGAACTCTCCGTCGAGCTCGTGAGCTGGCGGAAACCTGGGCGGGAACAGCCAGTCAGGGCTAGAGTAACCGAACGATCGGTCGGGACAAGGGGGCCTGCCGCATCTGTGGAAAACCCCGTGCGGGAGGATCGCGCACATGACAGCACTCGACCTCAGCAGCCCCGTGGCCGTCGTCGGCACCGGCACCATGGGCCAGGGCATCGCCCAGGTCGCGTTGGTGGCGGGCCACCCCGTACGACTGTTCGACGCGGTCCCCGGCCGGGCCCGCGAGGCGGCCGCCGCGATCGGCGCCCGCCTCGACCGGCTCGTGTCGAAGAACCGACTGGCCGCCTCCGACCGGGACTCCGCCCGCGCCCGTCTGACGGCCGCGGAGAGCCTCGCCGACCTCGCCGACTGCGGGCTGGTCGTCGAGGCCGTCCTGGAGCGCCTGGAGGTCAAGCAGGAGCTCCTGCGCAGCGTGGAGGACGTGGTCGGCGAGGACTGCCTGCTCGCCACCAACACGTCGTCCCTGTCGGTGACGGCCATCGGCGGCGCCCTGCGCAACCCGGGCCGGTTCGTGGGCCTGCACTTCTTCAACCCGGCGCCGCTGCTGCCGCTGGTCGAGGTCGTCTCCGGGTACGCCACCGACGTCACGTCGGCCACGCGCGCGTACGAGACCGCCCGCTCCTGGGGCAAGACCCCGGTCGCCTGCGCCGACACGCCGGGCTTCATCGTCAACCGCATCGCGCGCCCGTTCTACGCCGAGGCGTTCGCGGTCTACGAGGCGCAGGGCGCCGACCCGGCGACCATCGACGCGGTGCTGCGGGAGTCCGGCGGGTTCCGGATGGGCGCCTTCGAGCTGACCGACCTGATCGGGCAGGACGTCAACGAGTCCGTCACGCACTCGGTGTGGCAGTCCTTCTTCCAGGACGTGCGCTTCACGCCCTCGCTCGCCCAGCGCCGCCTCGTCGAGTCCGGCCGCCTCGGCCGCAAGACCGGCCACGGCTGGTTCGACTACCGCGACGACGGCGCCGGGGCGCAGGGCGCCGAGCCGCACACCGCGGAGAAGCACCAGGCGCCCGCCTACGTCCTCGCCGAGGGCGACCTGGGCCCCGCCTCCGAGGTCCTCGCGCTGATCCGCGAGGCGGGCATCCAGGTCCGTGAGGACGAGGAGGACCACGGCACCCGGCTGGTGCTTCCCTCCGGCGGCCAGCTCGCCCTCGCCGACGGGCAGACCTCCGTGGAGTTCCGCGACGTCGTCTACTTCGACCTCGCCCTCGACTACCGCAAGGCCACCCGGATCGCCCTGTCCGCCTCCCAGGACACCTCGCAGCAGACCCTGTCCGAGGCGATCGGCCTGTTCCAGGCGCTCGGCAAGGACGTCAGCGTCATCGGCGACGTCCCCGGAATGATCGTCGCGCGCACGGTCGCCCGGATCGTCGACCTCGCGCACGACGCCGTCGCCAAGGGCGTCGCCACCGAGGAGGACATCGACACCGCGATGCGGCTCGGGGTGAACTACCCCCTCGGCCCGTTCGAGTGGAGCCGGCGCCTCGGCCGCATGTGGGCCTTCTCCCTCCTGGACGACCTGCACGACCGCGACCCCTCGGGCCGCTACGCGCCGTCCCTCGCCCTGTACCGGCACTCCTTCGCCACCGAGAAGCGGGAGGGCGGCGCCTCATGACCACCGCCAAGCGCGACACGTACACCCCGGAGACCCTGCTCTCCGTCGCCGTCCAGGTCTTCAACGAACGCGGCTACGACGGCACGTCCATGGAGCACCTCTCCCGGGCGGCGGGCATCTCCAAGTCGTCGATCTACCACCATGTGTCCGGCAAGGAGGAACTGCTGCGCCGGGCCGTCAGCCGTGCCCTGGACGGCCTGTTCCAGATCCTCGACGAGGAGCACGCGCGCGTGGGGCGCTCGGTGGAGCGCCTGGAGTACGTCGTACGGCGCATGGTCGAGGTCCTCATCGGCGAACTGCCGTACGTCACCCTGCTGCTGCGCGTGCGCGGCAACACCGACACCGAGCGGTGGGCCCTGGAGCGGCGGCGTGACTTCGACCACCGGGTCGCCGACCTGCTGAAGGCGGCCGCCGCCGACGGGGACGTGCGCGGGGACGTGGAGGTGCGGCTCGCCACCCGGCTGGTCTTCGGGATGATCAACTCGATCGTCGAGTGGTACCGGCCCGGCGGCCGGGGGATGGCCGAGGGCGACGTGGCCGACGCGGTGGTGCGCCTGGTCTTCGCCGGTCTGCGCACCGAGCACTGACGCCCTACCCCTGCGGCTCCAGGTCCTCCTCCTCGAACACCAGCAGCGTGCGGGTGCTGAGCACCTCGGGGATGGCCTGGAGCCGGGTCAGCACCACCTCGCGCAGGGCCCTGTTGTCGGGCGTGTGCACCAGCAGCAGGACGTCGAAATCGCCCCCGACGAGGGCGATGTGGGAGGCGCCGGGCAGCCGGCGCAGCTGCTCGCGCACGGTGCGCCAGGTGTTCTGCACGATCTTCAGGGTGATGTACGCGCTTGTCCCCTGCCCCGCGCGCTCGTGGTCGACCCGGGCGCCGAACCCCCGGATGACGCCGTCCTCGACGAGCCGGTTGATGCGCGCGTACGCGTTGGCCCGCGAGACGTGCACCCGTTCGGCGACCGACCGTATCGAGGCCCGGCCGTCCGCCTGGAGCATCTGCAGGATGTCCCGGTCGATGGCGTCGAGCGGCCGCGCCGGCGGCAGCTCCTGCGCGCTCTCCCCGCTCTCCGGGTACTCGGCCATTTGTTCAGGTGCCATGTCCCCCCGCCTCTCCGCCATGGACGTCCTGCATCCATCACAGGTTGTGGAGAACCGTTTGTCCACAGCCTGGGGGTGCCTGTAGCCAAAATGCGCCGACGACCGAACAATCGGTAGGGAGACGGGTCACAAGCCGACCCGTCTCCCTGAGCCGCTCCCACGAGGAGGTGCCGTCATGACGGTCATGGAGCAGCGGGGCGCGTACCGGCCGACCCCGCCGCCCGCCTGGCAGCCCCGCACCGACCCCGCGCCGCTGCTGCCCGACGCGGAGCCCTACCGCGTCCTCGGCACCGAGCGGGCCGCGAAGGCCGATCCGGAGCTGCTGCGGCGGCTGTACGCCCAACTGGTGTTCGGCCGCCGCTACAACACACAGGCCACCGCCCTGACCAAGCAGGGACGGCTCGCGGTCTACCCCTCCACCACCGGCCAGGAGGCCTGCGAGGTGGCCGCCGCGCTCGCCCTGGCCGACCGCGACTGGCTGTTCCCCAGCTACCGCGACACCCTCGCGGTCGTCGCCCGCGGCGTCGACCCGGTCGAGGCGCTCACCCTGCTGCGCGGCGACTGGCACACCGGCTACGACCCGTACGAGCACCGCGTGGCCCCCCTGAGCACCCCGCTCGCCACCCAGCTCCCGCACGCCGTGGGCCTCGCGCACGCCGCCCGCCTCAAGGGCGACGACGTGGTGGCGCTCGCCATGGTCGGCGACGGCGGCACCAGCGAGGGAGACTTCCACGAGGCGCTGAACTTCGCCGCCGTCTGGCAGGCCCCGGTCGTCTTCCTCGTCCAGAACAACGGCTTCGCGATCTCCGTACCGCTCGCCAAGCAGACCGCCGCCCCCTCCCTCGCCCACAAGGCCGTCGGCTACGGCATGCCGGGCCGCCTGGTCGACGGCAACGACGCCGCCGCCGTGCACGAGGTCCTCACCGACGCGGTGCGCCGGGCGCGCGAGGGCGGCGGCCCCACTCTCGTCGAGGCCGTCACGTACCGCATCGACGCCCATACCAACGCCGACGACGCCACCCGCTACCGGGGCGACGCCGAGGTCGAGACCTGGCGCGAGCACGATCCGATCCGGCTGCTGGAGCAGGAGCTCACCGCGCGCGGGCTGCTCGACGACGACGCCCGGCAGCGCGCGCGGGACGCCGCCGAGACGATGGCCGCCGACCTGCGCGCCCGGATGAACCAGGACCCGGCCCTGGACCCGCGGGACCTCTTCGCCCACGTGTACGCCGAGGACACCCCCCAGCTGCGCGAACAGCGCGCCCTGCTGGAGGCCGAACTCGCGGCGGAGCAGGAAGGCACCCACCGATGACCACCGTCGCCCTCAAGCCCGCCACCATGGCGCAGGCCCTCACGCGCGCGCTGCGCGACGCGATGGCCGCCGACCCGGCCGTGCACGTCCTGGGCGAGGACGTGGGCACCCTCGGCGGTGTCTTCCGGGTCACCGACGGGCTCGCGAAGGAGTTCGGCGAGGACCGCTGCACCGACACCCCGCTCGCCGAGGCCGGCATCCTCGGCACCGCCGTCGGCATGGCCATGTACGGACTGCGGCCGGTCGTCGAGATGCAGTTCGACGCCTTCGCCTACCCGGCGTTCGAGCAGCTCATCAGCCATGTCGCCCGGATGCGCAACCGCACCCGCGGCCGCATGCCGCTGCCGGTCACGATCCGCGTCCCCTACGGCGGCGGCATCGGCGGCGTCGAACACCACAGCGACTCCTCCGAGGCCTACTACATGGCGACCCCGGGGCTCCACGTCGTCACGCCCGCCACGGTCGCCGACGCCTACGGACTGCTGCGCGCCGCCATCGAATCCGACGACCCGGTCGTCGTGCTCGAACCCAAGCGGCTCTACTGGTCCAAGGACACCTGGAACCCCGAGGACCCGCAGCCGGTCGACCCGATCGGCCGCGCCGTGGTGCGCCGCGCGGGCAGCAGCGCGACCCTGATCACCTACGGCCCCTCGGTCCCCGTCTGCCTCGAAGCCGCCGAGGCGGCCCGCGCCGAGGGCTGGGACCTCGAGGTGGTCGATCTGCGTTCCCTCGTGCCCTTCGACGACGAGACCGTCGCCGCCGCGGTGCGCCGCACCGGGCGCGCGGTCGTCGTCCACGAGTCGGGCTCCTTCGGCGGCCCGGGCGGCGAGATCGCGGCCCGGGTCACGGAGCGCTGCTTCCACCACCTGGAGGCGCCGGTGCTCCGGGTCGCCGGCTTCGACATCCCCTATCCGCCGCCGATGCTGGAGCGCCACCACCTGCCCGGCGTCGACCGCATCCTCGACGCCGTGGCGCGGTTGCAGTGGGAGGCCGGGAACTGATGGCACAGGTACTGGAGTTCAAGCTGCCCGACCTCGGTGAGGGCCTCACCGAGGCGGAGATCGTGCGCTGGCTGGTCCAGGTCGGCGACGTCGTCGCCGTGGACCAGCCCGTCGTCGAGGTCGAGACGGCCAAGGCGATGGTCGAGGTGCCCTGCCCCTACGGCGGGGTGGTCACCGCCCGCTACGGCGAGGAGGGCACCGAACTGCCCGTCGGCGCCCCGCTGATCACGGTCGCGGTCGGTGCCCCGGCCTCCGGCGGACCGGCCGAGGGCTCGGGGAACGTGCTGGTGGGGTACGGCACCTCGCAGGCGCCGGCGCGGCGCAGGCGGGTACGGCCGGCGCAGTCCCCGCCCGCCGCGCCGCTGACCGCCGCTGCCCCCGCCCCGGCCGCGCCCACCGCGGGCCCCGCCGCCGCGGTCACGGCTCCCGAGGGGCCGGTCGCCGGGCGTCCGGTCGTCGCCGGGGGCCCGGTCCCCGTGATCTCCCCCCTGGTGCGGCGCCTGGCCCGCGAGGGAGGTCTGGATCTGCGGGAGCTGACGGGCTCCGGACCCGACGGGCTCATCCTGCGCGTGGACGTGGAGAACGCCCTGCGGACGGCGGCGGCCACGCCCGACACCTCGCCCGCCCCCGGCCCGGCCCCCGCGTCCGCCGCCCTCACCGGCGGTCATCGCGTCCCCCTCAAGGGCGTCCGGGGCGCCGTCGCCGACAAGCTCTCCCGCAGCCGCCGCGAGATCCCCGACGCGACCTGCTGGGTGGACGCCGACGCGACCGAGCTGATGCGGGCCCGCGCCGCGATGAACGCCGCCGGCGGCCCGAAGATCTCCCTCCTCGCGCTGCTGGCCCGTATCTGCACCGCCGCCCTGGCCCGGTTCCCGGAGCTGAACTCCACCGTCGACGTCGAGGCGCGGGAGATCGTCCGGTTCGACCACGTACACCTGGGCTTCGCCGCGCAGACCGAGCGGGGGCTGGTCGTCCCCGTCGTCCGTGACGCCCACGCCCGGGACGCCGAGGGGCTCACCGCGGAGTTCGCCCGGCTCACCGACGTGGCCCGCGACGGCAGGCTCACCCCGGCCGAACTGACCGGCGGGACCTTCACCCTGAACAACTACGGGGTGTTCGGTGTCGACGGCTCCACGCCGATCATCAACCACCCCGAGGCGGCCATGCTGGGAGTGGGCCGGATCGTGCCCAAGCCCTGGGTGCACGAGGGCGAGCTGGCTGTGCGCCAGGTGGTCCAGCTCTCCCTCACCTTCGACCACCGGGTCTGCGACGGCGGCACCGCCGGAGGCTTCCTGCGGTACGTGGCCGACTGTGTGGAACAGCCGGCGGTTCTGCTGCGCACCCTGTGATCACGCGGCTCACCGCGTTCCCTGTGATCGAGGGGGCCCGCATACTCGGGGGGTGACCTCGTTCGAACCTCCCGGCACCCCGGCCGTCCGTCCACCGGGGCCGGCCGCCGCCGCGTACGACGCCCACGGCGGCGTGTACGACGCGGTCGTGCTCGCGGGCGGCAGCGCCCGGCGTCTCGGCGGCGCCGACAAGCCGGGGGTGCGCGTGGGCGGCCGGGCGCTGCTGGACCGGGTGCTCGCCGCCTGCGCCGACGCCCGCACCACCGTCGTGGTAGCCGCTCCCCGGCCCACCGCCCGGCCCGTGCGCTGGGCGCGCGAGGACCCGCCCGGCGGGGGTCCCCTGACCGCGCTCGACGCCGGACTGCGCCGGACCACGGCCGACGAGGTCCTCGTCCTCTCCGCCGACCTGCCCTTCCTCGCGGCCGGCACCGTACGGCGACTGCTGGCCGCCCTGCGCGCCGGCACCGCGCAGGGCGCGCTGCTCACCGACGCCGACGGCCGCGACCAGCCGCTCGTCGCCGTGTACCGGACCGCCGCCCTGCGCCGCGCACTGGCACCGCTCGGCGCCTCCCCCGGCGGCCTCACGGGGCTGCCCCTGCGCCGGCTGACCGCCGGACTCGACCTCACCCGCGTCCCCGACCCCGTCGCGTCCTTCGACTGCGACACCTGGGACGACATCGCCACCGCCCGGGCCCGCATCAGGGAGCATGACCACGTGTTGGACGAATGGATTTCCGCAGTCAAGGACGAGCTGGGCATCGACCTGGAGGTCGACACCGGTGTGCTCCTCGATCTCGCCCGGGACGCCGCCCACGGTGTCGCCCGGCCCGCCGCGCCGCTGACCACCTTCCTGGTCGGCTACGCGGCCGCCCAGGCCCAGGGCGGCCCCGAGGCCGTCGCCGAGGCCGCCCGTAAGGCCGCCGCCCTGGCGCTGCGCTGGGCGAAGGAGGCGCAGGAGGCGAACGCCGAGGGCTCCGCGGGCCCCGAGGGCTCCGCCGCCGCCCGGCCCGGCGACACGGGACCGGACGCCGGATGACCCGCCACGGCATGCGCGCGGGCCGGGGCACCCGGGCCCCCGATGCCCCGGCCTCCCCCGCCCAGGCCTCTGACACCGAGACCCGCGATACCGAGGGTTTCGACAGCGAGGGCTTCGACGTCGAGGAGGTGCTCGCCCTGGTGAACGACGGCAAGGGCCCCGCCCGCCCGGCGACCGGTGACTCCGGGCCCGGGCGTCGCGGCACACGGACCGAAGGCGCCTCCTCCACCCACGGTCCCGGCACTCGCGAGGCCGCGGCCCCTACGGCCGACCGTCACGGCGACCGGCACCACGCCACCGCCTGGCCCGAGGCCCGGGCGATCGCCGCCCGGGCCGCCCGGTCCCGCGCCGCGCGCCGCGCCCCCGTCTCCGTGACCCTCGGCGACGCCCTCGGGCTGGTCCTGGCCGGCCCGTTGACCGCCCTGACCGACCTGCCCTCCTTCGACACCTCCGCCATGGACGGCTGGGCCGTGGCGGGCCCCGGCCCCTGGCAGGTCCGGAAGGAGGGGGTGCTGGCGGGCAGCACCGCGCCCGAACCCCTCGCCGACGGCGAGGCCGTCCGGATCGCCACCGGTGCCCGGATCCCCCCGGACACCACGGCGGTCCTGCGCAGCGAGCACGGCCGCACCGACGCCCAGGGCCGGCTGCACCCGACCCGGGACATGAGCCACGGCCAGGACATCCGCCCCCGCGGGCAGGAGTGCCGGAGCGGCGATCAGCTGCTGGCCGCCGGCGCGGTGGTGACCCCGGCCGTCCTCGGCCTCGCCGCGGCCGCCGGATACGACACCCTGTCCGTCGTACCCCGACCCCGGGCCGAGGTGCTCGTGCTGGGCGACGAACTGCTCACCGAGGGCCGCCCGCACGACGGACTCATCCGGGACGCGCTCGGCCCGATGCTGCCGCCGTGGCTGCGGGCGCTGGGCGCCGAGGTCGTCGCCGTGCGGCGGATCGGCGACGACGAGAAGGCCCTGCACCGAGCCGTCACCAGGTCCTCCGCCGATCTGATCCTCACCACCGGCGGCACCGCCTCCGGCCCCGTCGACCATGTCCACCCCGTCCTGCGCCGCATCGGCGCCGAACTCCTCGTGGACGGCGTCCAGGTGCGCCCCGGGCACCCGATGCTGCTGGCCCGCACCAAGGACGAGCAGCATCTCGTCGGTCTGCCCGGCAACCCCCTCGCGGCCGTCTCCGGGCTCCTCACGCTCGCCGAGCCCCTGCTGCGCTCGCTGTCCGCCCGGCCCGCCCCGGAGCGGTACGCGCTGCCCGTGAGGGACGAGGTGCAGGGGCATCCCCAGGACACCCGGCTCGTCCCGGTGGTGCTGCGCGGTGATCATGTCGTCCCGCTGCACTACAACGGCCCGGCGATGCTCCGGGGCGTCGCGGCGGCCGACGCGCTGGCCGTCGTACCGCCCGGAGGAGCGCGGGCGGGTCAGCGGACGGAACTCCTCGACCTGCCGTGGGCGACAGCCGGGATCGCGGCCTGTTTCACGTGAAACAGCCCCGCGAACAGCCCCGCCTGTTTCACGTGAAACAAACCGCCTGTTTCACGTGAAACACCCGCATGGCGGACCACGTCACACCTGTTCGGCCGCCGGAACCGCCCGCCGGACCGTGATCACCCGGTCCCCCTCCTCGAGCCGGGTGAGCCGGGGGTCGGCGTAGTCGAGCAGCTGCCGGCCCCGTACGACGGCCACGACCAGGTCCGCGGAGCTGCGCGGCGACTGCCCTTCCTCGCCTTCGGTGACCGGGCGTTCGACGAGGGTCAGCCCGCTGCCGAGGGTCATCAGATCCTCCAGGGTCTTCGCCACGGTCGGGCTGATCATCGAGACGCCGAGCAGCCGCCCCGCGGACGAGGAGCTGGTGACCACGGTGTTCGCGCCGGACTGCCGGAGCAGCGGCACGTTCTCGTCCTCCCGGGCCGCCACCACGATCGTCGCGCGCCGGTTGAGCTGGCGGGCCGTCAGCGTGACCAGGGCCGCCGTGTCGTCCCGCTGCGGGGCGACGATCACCCGGGAGGCGTGCGGCACCTCCGCCCGCCGCAGCACCTCGCTACGGGTGGCGTCCCCGGTGACCGCCACCAGCCCGTCGTCGCCGGCCGCCTCGGCGGCCTTGCGCTGGGCGTCCACGACCACGATCCGCTCCTTGGCGATGCCCTGCCCGACGAGCGTCTGCACCGCGTGCCGGCCCTTCGTGCCGTATCCGACGACCACGACATGGTCCCGGGTCCGCATCCGCCAGCGGTGGATGCGGACCTGCTGCCGGGTGCGTTCGGTGAGCACCTCCAGGGTGGTGCCGACCAGGATGATCAGGAACAGCACGCGCAGCGGGGTGATGACGAGGATGTTGACCAGCCGGGCGGTGTCGCTCACCGGGGTGATGTCGCCGTAGCCGGTGGTGGAGAGGGTGACCGTGGCGTAGTACGCGGAGTCCAGGAAGTCCACGGACCCGTCGGAGTTGTCGTTGTAGCCCTCGTGGTCGGCGTAGACGATCAGGGTGGTCAGGGCCAGCACCAGCAGGCCCATGGCGAGGCGGCGCAGCACCTGCTGGAGCGGGGGCGCGCCGACGCTCACCGGCATCGTGATGGAGCGCCCCGCCTCGGCGTCGTCGCGGGCCTCGCGGCGGGAGCGGTACCAGAGGGACCGGACGAGAGAGAGCCGCACCGGTCCGGTGGGCTGTCGTTCCTGGTCCTTCATCGCGTGCCCCCTGTGGCCGTGATCCGATCGATGGGCACCATGGTTCCCGGCGGGTCCCCACCCGTCACGAAGCAACACGGTCCCAGGGCCCGTGTACGTCCCGCACCGGAGGTCCCCTTGCGCGACCACATTGTCGTCGTCGGCTTCGGCACGAAGGGGCGGTCCGCGATCCGGACGGCCTGTGCCTCGGGGCTGCGCAAGGACCAGGTCGTGGTGATCGACCCCAGCTCGAAGGCGATCGACGCGGCGACCGCCGAGGGCTACGAGGGGGTGGTCGGGGACGCCACCCGCAGTGATGTCCTGCGGCGGGCGGAGGTGCAGCGGGCCGGACGGATCGTCATCGCGACCCAGCGCGACGACACGGCCGTCCTGGTGGCGCTGACGGCCCGCCAGTTGAACCCGGCCGCCACGATCGTGGCCGCGGCGCGCGAGGAGGAGAACGCTCCGCTGCTGAAGCAGTCCGGCGCCGACGAGGTCATCACCAGCGCGGGGGCGGCCGGACGGCTGCTGGGGCTCAGCGTGCTCAGCCCGTCGGCGGGTCTGGTGATGGAGGACCTGATACAGCAGGGCAGCGGGCTGGACCTCGTCGAGCGGACCGTGACGAAGGCGGAGGCGGGCCGCGGTCCGCGGGAGACGGACGACCTCGTGGTCAGCGTCGTCCGCGGCCACCGGGTCCTCGCCTACGACGATCCCGCCGTCGGCGTCCTGGAGCTGACGGACCGGCTGATCACGATCGTGCGCGTCGACTGAGCGGGCGCGCGGCGCCGGGTAGCGTCCCCTTCATGCATGCGATCACGATTCCCGAACCTGGTGGTCCCGAGGCGCTGGTGTGGGACGAGGTCCCCGATCCCGTGCCCGCCGAGGGCGAGGTCCTGGTCGAGGTGGTGGCCGGCGCCGTCAACCGCGCCGACATCCTGCAACGACAGGGCTTCTACGACCCGCCGCCCGGCGCCTCCCGCTACCCCGGCCTGGAGTGCTCCGGCCGGATCGCCGCACTCGGCCCCTCAGTCTCCGGCTGGTCCGTCGGCGACGAGGTGTGCGCGCTGCTCTCGGGCGGCGGATACGCCGAGAAGGTCGCCGTCCCGGCCGGGCAGCTGCTGCCCGTGCCCGAGGGCCTCGACCTCCGGCAGGCCGCCGCGCTCCCCGAGGTGACCTGCACGGTCTGGTCGAACGTGTTCATGGTCGCCCAGCTGCGCCCCGGCGAGACGCTGCTCGTGCACGGCGGCTCCAGCGGCATCGGCACCATGGCGATCCAGCTGGCCAAGGCCCTCGGCGCCAAGGTCGCGGTGACCGCCGGCACCAAGGAGAAGCTGGAGCGCTGCGCGGAGCTGGGGGCGGACATCCTCATCGACTACCGCGAACAGGACTTCGTCGCCGAGCTGAAGGCGGCCACCGGCGGCGCGGGCGCCGACGTGATCCTCGACAACATGGGGGCGAAGTATCTGGACCGCAATGTCCAGAGCCTCGCCGTCAACGGCCGGCTCGCGATCATCGGCATGCAGGGCGGCATCAAGGCCGAACTGAACATCGCGGCGCTGCTGAGCAAGCGCGCCGCGATCAGCGCGACCTCGCTGCGGGCCCGTCCGCTCGCGGAGAAGACGGCCATCGTCGCCGCCGTGCGGGAACACGTGTGGCCCCTCCTCGCGGAGGGCCGTGTCCGTCCCGTCGTCGACCGGGAGATCCCGATGAGCGACGCGGCCGCGGCCCACCGGGTCGTCGAGGAGAGCGGCCACGTGGGCAAGGTGCTGCTGGTCGTGCCGTAGGGCGTGCTCAGGACCGCCGCAGGCGGAACGCGGCGAGGCCGAGGCCCAGCCCGAGCCCGATGAGGACCAGTCCGCTGCCCAGCGGCAGGATCCGCAGCATGGGGCCGTCGGCCCGCTCCCCCGCCGCGGCGGCCGGACCGGCCCCGTCCTGCGGCGCGGAGGCCTCCGGCGCCACGGCGGCCGCCGGGGGCGACTCGGCTCCGGCGTCGGCGTCCGGGTCGCCTTCGCTCCGGTCCTGCGGGTCGCCGGCGCCCTCGGAGTCGCCCGAGCCGGTGTCGCCGGAATGCTTGGTGGCCCCGGTGCCGTCCGTCCCGTCCTCGCCGTCACCGGCCTCCTGGCCCGTGCCGTCCTCGTCCTGTGCCGCGCCCCTGTCCTCGTCCGGCCGCCCGGGCCGCGCCCGCCCCTCACCGGCCCGGCTCCCCGCCCGGTCGGGTTCGGGTGAGGAGGTGGAGGAGGAGGTGGCGGAGGGGGAGGCGGCCGCCGCCGGGTCCCGGTGATGCGCCGGGCCCCTGTCGTCCGTAGCACCCTCGCCGTCCGCCCCACCGCGCCGACCGCGCGTCGCGCCGTCACCGTCGTACGTCGAGACGCTCCCGTACGTCGAGACGCTCCCGTACGTCGAGACGGCCCCGTACGTCGAGACGGCCCCGTACGGCAGCACCAGCACCCCCACCGCGCACAACCCTCGCCGCAATCGAGTCACGCCCCCCAGATTCACACTCCCGCCAAAGTGCCGCATATCGGACTCCACCGAACGCGTGTCGCGTGAAAACGGTGGATCTTCCTTCATGGGGGGCACCACGGTGATGAGGTGGGGGGGTGCGAGAGAATGGCGGCATGGAGATGCCGAGGAACGAAAGGTCGCCGGAGACCGCCCAGAAGATCCTGGTCGTGGGCCAGGACGGAATGGCACTCGGTGGCGTCGACGCCGACGAGGACTCCCGTGAGATCCCGGTGACGGAGCAGGTCGAGCAGCCGGCGAAGGTCATGCGGATCGGCAGCATGATCAAGCAGTTGCTGGAGGAGGTGCGCGCGGCTCCCCTGGACGAGGCGAGCCGGGCCCGGCTCAAGGAGATCCACTCCAGTTCGGTGAAGGAACTGGAGGACGGTCTGGCGCCGGAGCTCGTCGAGGAGCTGGAGCGGCTGTCCCTGCCGTTCAACGAGGACTCCACCCCCAGCGACGCGGAACTGCGGATCGCGCAGGCCCAGCTGGTGGGCTGGCTGGAGGGGCTCTTCCACGGCATCCAGACCACGCTGTTCGCCCAGCAGATGGCCGCGCGGGCGCAGTTGGAGCAGATGCGCCGGGCGCTGCCGCCGGGAGTGGGCGGTCACGAGGGGGGCGACGACCCCCGCGCGGGCGGCCGCACGGGCGGGCCGTACCTCTAGGCACAGCCCTTTTCACAGTCCTAGACGATCACAGGGCCCGGCGTCGACGCCGGGCCCTCTCATCTTCGCCGGGCCGGTCAGGACGCCGGATTGCCCGTCGACACGCTCAGCTCGATCTCCGGCACGTCCGAGGGGTCGACGTCCGTCCCGGCGGACGGGAACTGGTCCATCACCGCGCCGTCGCCGTAGGTGTTCTCGTCCACGTACTTGATCTTCATCTTCCAGCCGGCGGCCTGGAAGCAGGCCTTGACCGACTGGATGTACTTGAACTTGAAGTTCGGCACCCTGACCTTGTCGGGGTCGTTGTACGACTCCTCCGGCTCGGAGCACTCGGTCGATTCGATCGTCTTGGCGGTGTCGGGGCCGCGGTAACCGGCCGCCTTCGTCGCCGAGGGGGAGGCGCTGGAGCCGCCGCTGCCGCGGTCGTCCTCGCCGTTGACGGTGAGGCTCATCAGGAACGCGCCCACCACGACCACCGCGACCAGCACCGAACCGATCACCACCGGCTTGTTGCCCTTGCCGCCGCCCGCCGGCACCGGGCCCGGAGGCTGCGGCGCGGGGTGGTACGCCGGGGGCGTGGGCGGCCCCTGCTGGTGGCCGTAGGCCGGGGCGGGCGTCTGGTAGCCGGGCTGCTGCGGGTAGCCGTAGGCGGCGTTCGGCGGGGTCGGGGCGCCGTACGGATGGGGAGTCGGCGCCGGCTGGTACGGCGTCTGCACGCTGCCCGGCGGCGGCTGCGGCGTGTTCTGGCCGACCGGCGGGAACACCGCGGAGCCCACGCCCGATCCGCTCTGCGCCGGGGTGCCCGGGACGATGCGCGGCGCTGCCGGCTGGAGGGAGGCGGCGACCCGCAGGCACTCGTCGCGCATGGCGACCGCGCTCGGGAAGCGGTCGTTCGGGTTCTTCTTCAGCGCGCGGGCGACCAGCGCGTCCACGGCCGGCGGCAGCGCCCGGTTGATCGAGGAGGGCGCCACCGGCTCCTCCTGCACATGCGCGTAGGCGATCGCCAGCGGCGAGTCCGCGTCGAACGGCAGCCGCCCGGTGACCAGTTGGAACAGCATGATGCCGACCGAGTACAGGTCCGAGCGGGCGTCCACGCCCCGGCCCAGGGCCTGTTCGGGCGAGAGGTACTGCGGGGTGCCGACGACCATGCCGGTCTGCGTCATCGACGTCACCCCGGACTGCATCGCGCGCGCGATGCCGAAGTCCATCACCTTGACGACGCCGCGCTTGGTCATCATCACGTTGCCCGGCTTGATGTCGCGGTGGACCAGCCCCATCTCGTGGCTGATCTCCAGCGCCGCCAGCACGTCCGCGGTGATCTTCAGCGCCTTGTCGGCGGGCATCGCGCCCTGCTGCCGTACGTCCTCGTCGAGCACGGAGCCGAGCGGGCGGCCCTCGACGTACTCCATGACGATGTACGGCGTCGTCAGGCCGCCCATCTCGTCCTCGCCGGTGTCGAACACCGAGACGATGTTGGTGTGCGTGAGCTTGGCCACTGCCTGCGCCTCGCGCCGGAAGCGCTCGCGGAAGGCCTGTTCACGGCCGAGTTCGGTGTGCAGCGTCTTGACCGCGACCTGGCGGTCGAGGACCGAGTCGTAGGCGAGGTGCACCGAGGCCATGCCGCCCTGGCCGAGCAGATCGCGCAGCTGATACCGGCCATTGGCCAGCGCCCGCCCCGCGTGCGCGCCCTGGGCGCCGTCCTGGCTCATGTTCCGCGTCCCCCGTAGGCCCTCGAGGCGCCGTCGTCGCCGCCGGGCGTCTCTCTGCCGTTGACTGCCGTTGATCGAAAGTGCTATTCCCGGCCAAGTCTGCCGCAGGCCACTGACACGTCAAGCTCGGTGCCCGTTCCGTGACCCTACGAGAAAGAAGCGTCGCGGAAGCGTTACAGGTGCCTTGCGGCCGGTACACAGGATTTGCACGCCGGCCGGTGGTACGGGTTTGATGACCGATCCGTCTCGGACCGGCGGCGGAGCCCGGCAGGGGCTCATCCAGGACCGGAGGCCGGCGCGAAGGCTGTAGCGTGGCCGACGGAGACCGTGACAACACCGCGCGCACCGCGGGCAGAAACGACGGCGAGGACTGATGGCACAGCAGCAGCCCCAGGGCCCGTCCGACCCCGAGGCGACTGGCGGCGGAATGTCAGACGCGCCGGAGAACTGGGGCAACGGCGGGCTGGTCGGCGACGGCCGGTACCGGCTGACCCGCAGACTCGGTCGGGGCGGTATGGCCGAGGTGTTCGCGGCCGAGGACGTACGACTCGGCCGTACCGTCGCGGTCAAACTCCTGCGCGCCGACCTGGCCGAGGACCCCACCTCCAAGGCCCGCTTCACGCGCGAGGCCCAGTCGGTGGCCGGCCTCAACCACCATGCGATCGTCGCCGTGTACGACTCCGGCGAGGACTTCGTGGGCGGCCAGAGCGTGCCGTACATCGTCATGGAGATCGTCGAGGGGCGCACCATCCGCGACCTCCTCCTCAACGCCGAGGCGCCGGGGCCGGAGCAGGCCCTGATCATCGTCTCCGGTGTGCTGGAGGCACTCGCCTACTCCCACCAGCACGGCATCGTGCACCGCGACATCAAGCCCGCGAACGTGATCATCACGCACAACGGCGCCGTCAAGGTGATGGACTTCGGCATCGCGCGCGCCCTGCACGGCGCGTCCACGACGATGACGCAGACCGGCATGGTCATGGGCACCCCGCAGTACCTCTCCCCGGAGCAGGCGCTCGGCAAGGCCGTCGACTACCGCTCCGACCTGTACGCGACGGGCTGCCTCCTCTACGAACTGCTCGCGCTGCGCCCGCCGTTCATCGGCGAGACCCCGCTGTCGGTGGTCTACCAGCACGTGCAGGACATCCCGGTGCCGCCGTCGCAGACCTCCGAGGGCGCGTGCCCGCCGGAGCTCGACGGGCTGGTCATGCGGTCCCTCGCCAAGGAGCCCGACGACCGGTTCCAGACGGCCGAGGAGATGCGCGGACTCGTCCAGTACGCGCTCCAGATGCTGTACGACCAGGGCGGCCACACCGGCACCTGGAACACCGGCCCGGTCGCCCTGCACGACGGCCGGGGCCCCGCGGTGGGCCCCTACGCGAGCACCACGATGATGCCGCAGCACGACGGCGGCATGACCTCGCAGATCCCGCAGCCGATCCTGCCCACCGGCTACGGCAACGGCGACGACGGCGGCTTCGAGGGGCACGGGAACAGGGGCAGCGGCCGCGGCAAGCTGTGGATCCTGGCCGTCCTCGCGGTGATCGCCATCGCGGGCGGTGTGGCGCTCGCGATGAACACCGACGGCAAGGGCGGTGGCGACGCCGGCACCAGCCCGTCACCGAGCGCCACCCAGTCGCAGACCTCCAAGCCCAGCGAGTCGCCGAGCGACGAGCAGACCGAGGATCCCTCGGACGACTCCGACGACGACAGCAGCGGCTCGGGCTCCGGTTCCTACGACACTCCGCAGTACACGCCCTCGAAGACCCCGTCGTACTCGCCCTCCGCGTCGGCCACCAGTGAGCCGACCGACACGGAGACGGACCCGGGGACCTCCGAGGAGCCGAGCAACCCGGCGACGAGCGACCCGGGGACGGACGGCGGCACCGACGGCACGACCGACGGCTCCGGGAACGGCGGCTCCGACCAGGGCGGCACCACCCTCGGCTCCGGCCTCGGAGGCAACTGACCGGTCCGGCCTTTTTTCAGCCACGCGCGCGTGACGCCCTTTCCCGGCGGCACGCGCGCGTGCTGCATTCGGGGGACTCTTCCCGTGACCTGGGTCACCGGGATAACGTGCCCTTGTTCCGGCCCCCTGCAAGGCTGTGACCAGGAAGAGTTCCCGATTTTGCGAATTTACTTGGAAATCCAAGCAAAAACGCAGGTCAGGAGGGGTTTCACAGAAATGTGGACTACTGGGTAACGTGCCTTGTGCAGGGCGCTCGCCGGGGCACCTGTCACATCTGTGCCCGTTTTGCCGCACCCACCCTGTGCGGATGCGAAGGCGCGGATGAGCCGCACTGGCACCCGGCGAACCCGGGTAGCCGGACCGACGGAGGAGCACACGTGACCGTGGAGAGCACTGCCGCGCGCAAACCGCGACGCAGCGCCGGAACCAAGAGCACGGCCGGCAAGCGCACGACCGCAAGGAACGCGCCAGGCACCGACCCCGAGCTCGTCCAACTGCTGACGCCCGAGGGCAAGCGCGTCAAGAACGCCGCGTACGACAAGTACGTCGCCGGCGTCACCCCCGAAGAGCTCCGCGGCCTGTACCGCGACATGGTGCTCACCCGCCGCTTCGACGCCGAGGCCACCTCCCTACAGCGCCAGGGCGAGCTGGGCCTGTGGGCCTCGCTGCTCGGCCAGGAGGCCGCCCAGATCGGCTCCGGCCGGGCGCTCCGCGACGACGACTACGTCTTCCCGACCTACCGCGAGCACGGCGTCGCCTGGTGCCGCGGGGTCGACCCGACCAACCTGCTCGGCATGTTCCGCGGGGTGAACAACGGCGGCTGGGACCCCAACGGCAACAACTTCCACCTCTACACGATCGTCATCGGCTCCCAGACGCTGCACGCGACCGGGTACGCGATGGGCGTCGCCAAGGACGGCGCGGACAGCGCGGTGCTCGCCTACTTCGGCGACGGCGCCTCCAGCCAGGGCGACGTGGCCGAGTCCTTCAACTTCTCCGCCGTCTACAACGCGCCGGTGGTGTTCTTCTGCCAGAACAACCAGTGGGCGATCTCCGAGCCGACCGAGAAGCAGACCCGCGTCCCGCTCTACCAGCGCGCCCAGGGCTTCGGCTTCCCCGGCGTCCGCGTCGACGGCAACGACGTGCTGGCCTGCCTCGCGGTCACCCGCTGGGCCCTGGAACGGGCCCGCAACGGCGAGGGCCCCACCCTCGTCGAGGCGTACACCTACCGCATGGGCGCCCACACCACCTCCGACGACCCGACCCGCTACCGCGGGGACGAGGAGCGTCTCGCCTGGGAGGCGAAGGACCCGATCCTGCGCCTGCGCCGCCACCTGGAGACCTCAAACCACACGGACGAGGGATTCTTCGCGGAACTCGAGGCCGAGAGCGAGGCGTTGGGCAGGCGAGTGCGCGAAGCGGTCCGTGCCATGCCGGACCCGGACCACTTCGCCATCTTCGAGAACGTGTACGCGGACGGGCACGCGCTCGTCGACGAGGAGCGGGCCCAGTTCGCCGCCTACCAGGCGTCGTTCGCGGACGAGGGGGGTAACTGAGATGGCTGAGACTGCGACATCCAAGAACATGGCCCTGGCCAAGGCGATCAACGAATCGCTGCGGCGCGCCCTGGAGACCGACCCGAAGGTCCTCGTCATGGGCGAGGACGTCGGCAAGCTCGGCGGTGTCTTCCGGGTGACGGACGGCCTGCAGAAGGACTTCGGCGAGAGCCGGGTCATCGACACCCCGCTCGCCGAGTCCGGCATCGTCGGCACGGCCATCGGCCTCGCCCTGCGCGGCTACCGCCCCGTGGTCGAGATCCAGTTCGACGGCTTCGTCTTCCCCGCCTACGACCAGATCGTCACCCAGCTCGCCAAGATGCACGCCCGCTCGCTGGGCAAGGTCAAGATGCCGGTCGTGATCCGCATCCCCTACGGCGGCGGCATCGGCGCGGTCGAGCACCACTCGGAGTCCCCGGAGGCGCTGTTCGCGCACGTCGCCGGATTGAAGGTGGTCTCCCCCTCCAACGCCTCCGACGCCTACTGGATGATGCAGCAGGCCATCCAGAGCGACGACCCGGTGATCTTCTTCGAGCCCAAGCGGCGCTACTGGGACAAGGGCGAGGTCAACACCGAGGCCATCCCCGGCCCGCTGCACAAGGCTCAGGTGGCCCGTGAGGGCACCGATCTGACCCTGGCCGCCTACGGCCCGATGGTGAAGCTCTGCCTGGAGGCGGCGAACGCCGCCGCCGAGGAGGGCAAGAGCCTCGAGGTCCTCGACCTGCGCTCGGTCTCCCCGCTCGACTTCGACTCCCTCCAGGCCTCCGTCGAGAAGACCCGCCGCCTGGTCGTGGTGCACGAGGCCCCGGTGTTCTTCGGCTCCGGCGCGGAGATCGCCGCCCGGATCACCGAGCGCTGCTTCTACCACCTGGAGGCCCCGGTGCTCAGGGTCGGCGGCTACCACGCCCCGTACCCGCCGGCCCGCCTGGAGGAGGAGTACCTGCCGGGCCTGGACCGGGTGCTCGACGCCGTCGACCGTGCCCTGGCGTACTGAGGAGAGGGTCGTGACGACGATGACGGAAGCGTCCGTACGCGAGTTCAAGATGCCGGACGTGGGCGAGGGCCTCACCGAGGCCGAGATCCTCAAGTGGTACGTCCAGCCCGGTGACACGGTCACCGACGGCCAGGTGGTGTGCGAGGTCGAGACGGCCAAGGCCGCCGTCGAACTGCCCATTCCCTACGACGGTGTGGTCCGCGCGCTCCACTTCCCCGAGGGCACCACCGTCGACGTGGGCATGTCGATCATCGCGGTGGACGTGGCGGGCGGCGCCGCCCCCGCCGAGGCACCCGCACCGGCAGCGGAAGCGGCCCGGACGGCCGCAGCCCCCGCGGCCCCGGCCGCCCCCGCGGCCCCAGCCCCCGAGGAGAAGAAGCCTGCGGGCTCCGGCCGCCAGCCGGTGCTCGTCGGGTACGGCGTGGCCGCCTCCTCCACCAGGCGCCGCCCCCGCAAGACCGCCGCGGTCCCGGCCCCGGCCCGGGAGCCCGCCGCGGCGGCCGTGCAGTCCGAGCTGAACGGCCACCGCGGAGCCCCGGTGGCACAGGAGCGCCCGCTGGCCAAGCCGCCGGTGCGCAAGCTCGCCAAGGACCTGGGCGTGGACCTCACCTCCGTGGTCCCGACCGGCCCGGACGGCATCATCACGCGGGAGGACGTGCACGCGGCGGCGGCTCCGCAGACCACGGCTCCGGCAGCCCCGGCCCAGGTTCCCGCGCCGGCCGCCGTTCAGGCCCCGGCGCCGGTCACCCCGCCCGTCCCGGCGCCCGTCGTGTCGTACGACTCGATCCGTGAGACCCGTATCCCGGTCAAGGGTGTCCGCAAGGCGACCGCGGCGGCGATGGTCGGCTCGGCGTTCACCGCGCCGCACGTCACCGAGTTCATCACCGTCGACGTCACGCGCACGCTGAAGCTCGTCGAGGAGCTCAAGCAGGACAAGGAGATGGAGGGGCTGCGGGTCAACCCGCTGCTGCTGATCGCCAAGGCCCTGCTGGTCGCGATCCGGCGTCACCCGGAGATCAACGCCTCCTGGGACGAGGCGGCGCAGGAGATCGTGGTCAAGCACTACGTCAACCTGGGCATCGCGGCGGCCACCCCGCGGGGGCTGCTCGTCCCGAACATCAAGGACGCGCACGCCCAGACGCTGCCGCAGCTCGCCCAGTCCCTGAGCGAGCTGGTCTCCACCGCGCGTGAGGGCCGGACGTCCCCGGCCGCCATGCAGGGCGGCACCGTGACGATCACCAATGTCGGCGTCTTCGGCGTCGACACCGGCACCCCGATCCTCAACCCCGGTGAGTCGGCGATCCTCGCGGTCGGCGCGATCAGGCTCCAGCCGTGGGTCCACAAGGGCAAGGTGAAGCCCCGCCAGGTGACCACCCTGGCCCTCTCCTTCGACCACCGTCTGGTCGACGGCGAGCTGGGCTCCAAGGTGCTGGCCGACGTGGCGGCGATCCTGGAGGAGCCGAAGCGGCTGATTACCTGGGCCTGAGCCGGAACCGGAACCGGAACCAGATCCGGAACCGGAGCCTGAGCCGGAACCGGTGCCGCCGCCGGCCCCGGACCCGGTGTCCGGCCCCGGTCCGGTGTCTCAGTCCGGCCCGGTGTCCGCCCCGGCCCCGGTGCCTGAGTCCGGCCCGGTCCGGTGTCCGGCCCGGTCCGGTGTCCGGCCCCGGTCCGGTGTCCGGCCCCGGTCCGGTGTCTCGGTCCGGTCCGGTGTCCGGCCCGGCCCCGGTGCCCGAGTCCGGCCCGGTCCGGTGTCCGGCCCCGGTCCGGTGTCTCGGTCCGGTCCGGTGTCTCGGTCCGGCCCGGTGTCCGGCCCGGCCCGGTGTCCGAGTCCGGACCCGTGTCCGAGCCCGGACCCGGAGTCCGAGCCTCGACGCGGAGTCTGAGTCCCGACCCGGAGTCTGAGTCCGGCCCGGTGTCCGCCCCGGCCCCGGTGCCCGAGTCCGACCCCGGTCCGGTGTCTCGGTCCGGCCCGGTGTCCGCCCCGGCCCGGTGTCCGGCCCCGGCCCGGTCTTCGAGTCCGGTCCGGTGTCCGAGCCCGGCCCGGTGTCCGAGCCTCGACTCGGAGTCTGAGCCTCGACGCGGAGTCTGAGTCCCGGCCCGGTGTCCGAGTCCGGACCTGGAGCCCGAGTCCGGCCCGGACACCGGGTCCGAGCGGTGTCGCTAGGCGCGGTGCCGCTCGGGCTGCCGCTGGAGCCAGTGGTCGCCGGTCGTCCAGCCGAGGAACAGGCGGCCGGTGCCGTCGTCGGCGTGGCCGCCCTCGGTGACCTGGCGCAGTCCGGTCAGGGCCGGGGCGAGCCGGGCGCCGACGTGCCAGGGATGGCGGGCGGTCTCCTCGGACAGCCAGGCCAGGGTCTCGGCCCGTTCCCGCGCGGTGCACAGGGACAACTGGAAGACCATCTGCCGCCAGGCGTAGGCCGCGTCCTTGATCGTGGCCAGCGGGAACACCTGGCCGTGCATCTGCCCCGTCAGTCGGCACACGGCGACGAAACTGCGGCGGGCCAGGTCCGCCCAGCCCGGGGCCGGGGCGATCCCCACCCGGTGGACCAGGGTGGCCAGGTTGTACGTGGTGAGGATCTGCGCCTGCTCGATCACCGTGCCGTTGTCGGCCACCGACCAGCCGGAGGACCGGGACCGGCTCCCCGGCGAGAAGAGCGCCGCCCGCTCCCGGCACAGCGTCCCGAACCCCGGCGAGGTCCGCGGCCGGGCCGGGCGGATCAGGGCCTCGCCGGCCTCCGCGATCGCCAGGTTGCGGACGGCCGCGTAGTCGATCCGGTAGTAGCGCTCGTAGAGCGAACCGCCGCCGAGCAGCTCCGCCGCGACCCGTGCCGAGGCGAGGAACTTCGGGCTGAACGCGCCCGTGAAGATGTCGCAGGCCAGCTCCTCGACGAAGGGCGTGCCGAGGTCGGCCTGGCGGGCGAGCACGGACAGTTCCCGGACCAGCGGATTCGGCAGGATCGTCGCGGGGAACGCCTGCACGGCCAGTTCGCCCAGCCGTCGCAGCGCGACCGACGCCACCCGGTCGGCCCCGTCCTCGGTCTTCTGTCCGGCCATGGCCCGCACCCACGGCAGCTCCTCGATCCGCACCTGCTGCTGGAGGTTCAGCAGCAGCAGCGAGCGCCGGCCGGCGAACGCGCGGTGGTTCGCGACGGCCAGCGTGCGCAGGGCGCCCTCCGGGTAGGCCTGCGCGGCGGTGACGGCGACGAGCTGCGGGACGATCTCCGCGAGCACCTCCGCCGAGGGCACCAGACCGCGTTCCACCAGCGTCTCCAGGGAAGCGCTCAGCGCACCCTCGACGGGCCGGCGGACCGCGGCCGGGATGGCCGCGCCCACCGGCAGCCTGGTCCTCCGCGCCTCGGCCTCGGTCACCGGGACGAGCAGCGGCCCAGGGTCGGTCAGGCCCCCCGACTGATCCAGCCCGGCCAGCCGGCGCAGCACCAGCTGGGCCACTGCGTGGTGGGAGGGCAGCGCCGCCTGCGCGGCCTGCTCCCGGCGCAGCGCCTCGTGCGGCGCGGAGCCGGGCACTCCGCGTCGCCGCACCATCGAGGTGACGGCGTGCCGCAGCAGCCCGAGCCGGCGCGGACCCGGCCCCCGCCCGGTGACGGTCTCGGCCAGCACGTTCCGCAGGATCGCGAGGTTCTGCTTGCCGTCCAGGTGCTTGGTGCAGAGCGTGTGGCGGCGGGCCAGCTTGCGGTAGCGCCGGAGCAGATCGCCGCCGCGCACGTACCAGTCCGGGTGGGCGGCCCGCTCCGGGACCTGGACGACGCCCTCGTCGTCGGCGGTCTCCAGCCAGTGGGTGAGGAGTTCGTCGCCGAACGGCCGCCACACGGTCAGCGCCTCCCGCTGGGTCTCCACCGCCTTGCTGGGCCGGCGCCGCGCCAGGGTCTCCCTGGCGTCGGCGACGGTCCGCCGGTGCACGGCGTCGGCCCCGGGCATGGGCCGGCCGACCGGTCGCGGGGTGAACCGCAGCCGCCCGGCGAACGGGGCGAGTTCGGCGACGAGAGCGGCCGCCGCCTCGGTCCGTCCGGTGCGGACCAGCCAGGCCACGGTGAGCAGGGCGGCCTCCTCCGGCAGGGTCACCTCGTAACGCCCGCTGTCCAGGAGGTCGTAGAGCCGGCCGAGGCCGTCGGCGGAGAGCCAGTACATGAACAGCGCCTGCCGCTCGCACGGCACTTTGGCCGCGCGGGCCGCCTCCCTCTCGTACTCCGTGAGGGGCCCGGCGGCGGCGGCCTCACCGGTGGCGAAGCCGCCGCGCAGCACCTCGGGGGTCACCCAGGCGGGGAGTCCCGCGACGGGCGTGCGGGAGCCGATCGTGAGGACGCCTTCCGCCATGCCGGTGAGGACGGACCGCCAGGAGCGGCCCCGTTCGCCCGCGCGGCGGCGGGTGTCGGGGTCGGCATGGGTGAGCGCGGTCCTGAGCGCCCTGGCCAACTGCCCGGAGGCGTACGCCGGGTCGGCGTGTACGAGGTGCTGCTGGTCAGCGTCGCTGTTCATAAGCCGACGTGGCGGGTGCCGCCCCCGCTCCCTCCGGGTCTCAAGCCCGGCGCTCTGCTGTTGAGCTACACGTCGATGACACCGACGCTAAGGGGCGAACGGACGTACGGACAACCTGGTTTTCCCGGTCACCCGGTCACTCGGTCACCCGGTCACGCGGTCACCCGGTGATCCGGACACCCGCTCAGCGGACGCCTGCTCAGCGGACGCCCGCTCGGCGGACACCCGTGTCCGCCGCGTCATCCGACGCCCTGCGCCGGGACGTGCACCGTCTCCACCCGGCTCGCCACCAGCCGCTCGCGTTCCCGGCGGGCCGCCCGCTTGCGCAGCCGCAGGATCTGGCTGACGCCGACGGCCTGGAGGACGAACACCGAGGAGAAGGCGATCGTGTAGTCGTCGCCGGTCGCGTCCAGCAGCACGCCGACCGCGAACAGGGTCGTCATGGACGCCGTGAAACCACCCATGTTGGTGATACCGGAGGCGGTGCCCTGACGCTCGGGCGGGTTCGCGGGGCGGGCGAAGTCGAAGCCCAGCATCGAGGCGGGGCCGCAGGCGCCGAGGACCGTGCAGAGGACGACGAGGAGCCACGTCGGCGCGTGCTCGGCGGGGTAGCCGAGGGTCACCGCCCAGACCAGGGCGGTCGCGCCCACCGTGCCCAGTGCCAGCGGGAGCCGGGCGCCGTGGTGCCGGGCGACGATCTGGCCGTAGACCAGACCCACGGCCATGTTGGACAGGACGACCAGCGTGAGGAGTTCGCCCGCCGTCGCCCGGGACAGGCCCTGGGCCTGGACGAGGAACGGCAGGCCCCACAGCAGCAGGAACACCATCGCCGGGAACTGGGTCGTGAAGTGCACCCACAGGCCGAGCCGCGTCCCGGGCTCCCGCCAGGACGCGGCGATCTGCCGGCGGACGTACGCGGCGCCGTGGTGCGGGAAGGGCTCCGGCTCGTGGCCCTCGGGGTGGTCCTTCAGGAAGAGGACGAGCAGGACCAGCACGACCACGCCCGCGACGGCGCTGCCCGCGAAGGCCGCGGTCCAGCCGATCCCGTGCAGCAGCCGGGCCAGCAGCAGGGTGGAGACCAGGTTGCCCGCCATGCCGGCGAGACCGGCGAACTGGGCCACCAGGGGGCCGCGCCGGGCCGGGAACCAGCGGGTGCCGAGCCGCAGCACACTGATGAAGGTCATCGCGTCCCCGCAGCCGAGCAGCGCGCGCGAGGCGAGTGCCATGCCGTACGAGGGGGAGAAGGCGAAGCCGAGCTGGCCCGCGGTGAACAGCACGGTGCCGATCGTCAGCACCCGCTTGGTGCCGAGCCGGTCCACCAGCAGTCCGACGGGTATCTGCATGCCCGCGTAGACCAGGAGCTGGAGGATCGAGAAGGTCGACAGGGCCGAGGCGTTCACCTGGAAGCGGTCGGCCGCGTCGAGGCCGGCGACCCCCAGAGACGTACGGAAGATGACGGCGACGAAGTAGACCGAGACGCCGATCCCCCAGACGGCCATCGCGCGCCGTCCGCCGGGAGGATCACCCGGAAGGGTGGAGTGCGATCCACCGCGGTTGACGCTCACCGGACTTCGCCCCGGGCCAGGTGGGAGAACCACCCGATGTGCCGGTGGACGATGTCCACGGCTGCCTCGGCGTCACCCGCGCGCAGTGCCCGGAGGATCTCCTCGTGCTCCGTCAGCGTCTTCGCGACGCGGTCGGGGTGGGAGTGCAGGACGGCGACGCCCATCCGCAGCTGGCGGTCGCGCAGCTGGTCGTAAAGGCGGGAGAGGATCTCGTTGCCCCCGCTGCGGACGATCTCCGCGTGGAAGCAGCGGTCCGTGACCGCGGCCGCCGCGAGGTCGCCCGCCGCGGCCTGCGCCTTCTGCTGCGCGAGCAGTTCCTCCAGGCGCTCGAGGAGGCCGGGGGGCGCGGGGACCGCCTTGCGCGCCGCGTGCTCCTCGACCAGCAGCCGGGTCTCCACGACGTCCGCGATCTCCTGTGCGGAGACCGGCAGCACCAGGGCGCCCTTCTTCGGGTACAGCCTGATCAGGCCCTCGACCTCCAGGCGGAGGAGCGCCTCGCGCACAGGGGTCCGGGAGACCCCGACGGCTTCGGCCAGCTCGCCCTCGGTGAGGAGGGTGCCGCCCTCGTAACGGCGGTCCAGCACGCTCTGCTTGACGTGGGCGTAGACCCGGTCGGCGGCGGGCGGCTGCTTCAGGGAGAGGGACGGGGAGTCGGGGGCGGCGGCAGGACGGGGCGGAGCGGACGACTGCATGCCCACAGGATAGATACAACATGGGCGCAAGGGGTGGGGACGTCCAGCATCCGAAACCCGGTTCGCCCGCAGGGGTGTTCGCGCTCGGGGTAATGAGAAATTCGCCCCAGCGGGCGCACAACCTTCTGTGCTACTTACGTGTCACACACGTGCGGCCCCACCAACTTTCCCCACACCAACCCGGCCGCACTTCAGGGGCATTCAACATAATCGGGGTATTTCAGTTGATAACCGCCACCAAGGGCATCCGCGTTCGAGCCGCCGCCGTCGTCGCCACGGCCAGTGCAGTGCTCGCCGGAGGAGTCCTCACCGCGGCACCCGCGCAGGCCGTCACGGCACCCACCCTCACGGCCCAGGGCGCCTACCTGATGAACAGCGCGACGGGTAAGACGCTGTTCACCAAGGCCGCTGACACCCAGCGGCTCACCGCGTCCACCACGAAGGTCATGACCGCGAAGGTCGTGCTCTCCCAGCCGAACGTGAACCTGGACGCCAAGATCACCATCAAGCAGGCCGTCAGCGACTACATGGTCGCCGAGGGCTACCCGTCGACGGCCCGGCTGATCGTCGGCGACAAGGTCACGGTCCGCCAGCTGCTGTACGGGATGATGCTGCCGTCCGGCTGCGACGCGGCCATGGCCCTCGCCGACAAGTTCGGCACCGGCACCACGGTCGCCGCCCGGACCAAGAACTTCATCGGCAAGATGAACACCATGGCCCGGAGCCTGGGCATGACGCACACCAAGTTCGACTCGTTCGACGGCCTCAGCAACGGCGCCAACGCCTCGACGCCGCGCGACCTCACGCTGCTCGCCCGCAGCGTGATGAAGAACTCCGCGTTCAAGACCGTCGTGAAGGCCAAGTCCTACACGGCGAAGACCGTCACCAAGACCGGCGCCATCCGCACCATGGCGCCCTGGACCAACACCAACACGCTGCTCGGCTGGAACGGCACGCTCGGTGTGAAGACCGGTTCCGGCACCGAGGCCAAGTACTGCCTGATCTTCGCCGCCACGCTGGGCGGCAAGTCGGTCATGGGCACCGTGCTCACCGCTCCCGACGCGGCGAGCCGCACGGCCGACGTGAAGAAGCTGATCAACTACGGCTACGCCCGGATCAGCTGACACCCACCGGCACCGACGGAACGGGCCCGCCGTGATCCACACGGCGGGCCCGTCCGCCGTTCAGCCGAGCTCGTACTCGAACCACACCCGGTGCGTCCCGTCGGCCTCCACCGTCAGGCCGCCGCCGCCGGTGATCCCGGTCAGCGCGCCGGTGCCGCTGGACGGGACGACGGTGAAGAACTCGGCGCTGCGGTCACCGCCGGTGGTGGTCGCCGAGTGCACGAAGTTGAACGCGCCCTCCCGGCCGTGCAGGGCGCCCTCGAAGGACTCCATGGCCACATAGGTGCCGACCCCGGTGGCCTGGTCGTACGCGGCCGTGAACAGGGTCGCCGAACGCCCGGTGACCTCCCCCTCGTACCGCTTCTCCATGGTCGCGACGCCGACCGGGAGGGCGGTGGCCACCTCCGGCTCGGGCTTCAGCCCGGTCGGGGTGAACGCGTGCACACTGAAGGTTCCGCTGGCTCTCATACGCCGACCGTACCGAGCGCCACTGACAGCGCCCCTGACAGCGCCCCTGACAGCGGCGGGGAGGCGCTACCTCGTCACGGCGTCACCGAGTCACCGCGAAGTTCCGCAGGATCGCCTCCGTCAGCCGGGGCTCGCCCTCCGCCTTCACCCGGTCCGCGACCCCCTCCGCCGTCACCCTGCCGCAGGCCAGCCGGACGTACGTCTCCCAGTCGAGGGCGAAGGAGGCGGCGGGGCCCAGCGCCGGGGCGGTCTCCAGGGTGCCGCGGCCCTGGATGTCGACCCGGATCGTGCGCAGGAACTCGATCGGCCCGTGCACGTCGAAGACGACCGCCGAACTGCGCGGGGCGTCCGAGCGGTCGGCGACGACGGCCGGCAACGCGTCGAGCAGCACGTCCCGGGCGATGTGGGCGCCGGGCGAGTCCAGGTTGCCGGGGCGGCCGAGAGCGGTGCGCAGGTCCTGCTCGTGCACCCACACGTTGAACGCGTGGTTGCGCATGGACTCCTCCAGCGTCAGCTCCGCGCCGAGGGGGCCGCGCACGATCGTGCCCGGCTGACGCGACTCGCCGCGCAGCTGGCGGTTGCGCCGGATGATCATCAGCTCCAGCTCGGAGGTCATCTCGGGCGCGGTGTGGTGCCGGCGGACGTCGACCTGCATCTCCATGTACCGCTGGAGATCGGTGGTGACGTGGAAAAGGTCCCGGGGCAGTGAGTGGATCGGGCGGGGATCGCCGTACATCTCACTGTCCAGGCCGATCACGTGCGAGACGACATCGCGGACCGACCAGCCGGGGCACGGGGTCCGCCAGTTCCACTCGCCCTCGACGAGCGGCTGCACCAACTCGGATATCGCTTCGATGGAGTGGGTCCAGGCGTCGGCGTAGGGCTGGAGGGTGGGATGCAGACTCACGGAACGGGACCCCTCGGCGGTCGGTGCACGGGCAGATGGTGGCGGCGGGTGGCGGCGTTGCCAGCGGGAGGCGGAGACGGTCGGCGGCTGTCGGCGGGTGTCGTGAAACGCTAAGTTACGCTGCTGTGAGGCACCCCGGCAGTGCTTTCGTGTGACGATCGTAGGCCCGTGTGGACTACTCGAATGCCAGGACGGTGGTACTGTGCGCGCCTCTCTGATCCAGATCTCCGTAGACGAGGGCGAATCGGTCGAATCACGGCGGGCGCGGGTCGCCTCGCTCGTGCGGGAGCAGGCCGGCGCCGCTGACCTCGTGGTGCTGCCGGAGCTGTGGACGACCGGCGCCTTCGCCTACGAGGCGTTCGCCGAGGAGGCCGAGCCGCTGGAGGGGCCGACCCACGAGGCGATGGCCAAGGCGGCGAGCGACGCGGGCGTCTGGCTGCACGCGGGCTCGATCCCGGAGCGGGACCCCGACGGCCCCCTCTACAACACGTCCCTGGTCTTCTCGCCCTCCGGTGAGCGGGTGGCGGTCTACCGCAAGATCCACCGCTTCGGCTTCGACAAGGGCGAGGCCGTGCTGATGGGCGCGGGCCGGGAGCTGGTGACGGTCCGTCTGCCGGACACGACCGTCGGGCTGGCCACCTGCTACGACCTCCGCTTCCCCGAGCTCTTCCGCGGTCTCGTCGACGCCGGCGCCGAGACGCTCGTCCTTTCGGCGGGCTGGCCGGAGCGCCGCCGGGCGCACTGGACGCTGCTGGCCCAGGCGCGGGCGGTCGAGAACCAGGCGTTCGTGCTCGCGTGCGGAACGGCCGGGACCCACGCCGGAGTTCTCCAGGCGGGTCACTCGATCGTGGTGGATCCCTGGGGAGAGGTGCTCGGCGAGGCCGGTCCCGGCGAGGAGGTCCTCACCGTCGACCTCGACCCGGCGAAGGTCGCCGCGACCCGCGAACAGTTCCCGGCGCTGAAGGACCGGGTGCTCGGCCGCCGGTGAAGGGCGGTGTCCGGGACGCCCGCGTGATCCCGTCCGCTCGGCGCGCCGCCCGTCCGGTGGTCCGGACGGGCGACGTCGTCCTCGGCGCCGGTGCCCGCCCTCGGCTCAGCCGACGGGGCGGGGGCGGACCTTGTCCGGTTCGAAGTCGTACACCGTCCCGTTGATGCGCAGGCCGTCGACGGCACCGATCCACATGAAGTCGCGGCCCTTGCCCACGGCGGCGGTGTAGACGGTCGGCTCCGCACCGCCGTCGGAGAGGGCCGTCCTGAGCTGCTGGAAGGTGCAGGTCGTGGTCAGGTTGCACCCGGTCACGGTTCCGGCGTTGCCCGTGAGGAACCACTTGCCGGTCGTCGTGGCGTCCAGGTATGGGCTCCAGCTGTTGACCGTGGGGGAGGGGTCCGGGAGCCACACCATCGAGGAGTAGGTGGTGGCGGGGGCCGCGGTCAGGTTCGGATTGATCTCGAACGTGATGTTCGGCATGTTCCCGGGGCCGCCGTAGGTGATGTTCTCGCCGGTCTGGAAGACGTGGAAGCCGACATCGGTGATACCCAGGACCGGATCGCCGTAGAAGTCGACCTCGTTGCCGAAACTGGCCTTCTCGCTGGGCGGCGTGAGGCTGGTGGAGCGGTCGGCCACCTCGATCCCGAGGCTGCCCTGTCCGAAGGGCGGTCGCGCCGAGGGGCCGGTCACGCCGAACGAGCCGAACGGCCCCTTCCGCAGGGCGGCGACCGGGGAGCCGATGGTGTTGCGGGCGATGACACCCCAGTGGTCCTGGACCGGGGCGGTCCCGTAGGGGTCGGCGGACGCCGGTGCCGCCGGTGCCGGAGCGTCGGCGGACGCCGATGCCGGGGCGGCCGTCGCGGCGATCACGGTCAGTGCCGTGATCCCGAGCATCAGTCTTCGCCGGGTCCTGAGGCGAGCGTTCACGGGTACGTACTCCTGTCGCTGGTAGGACGAGGTGCGGAACCACTGCCGGGGCTGACCGCACTTCCTTGATCACGCACGGTAAGGGCACCGGGAGCTCGACCAGCCGCGACGCACCTGCGTCCGATCATCATTTGATCCTCACGGCGGAGGGTGGGGGCGGAGCCGCCTCGCTCCCCCTCAGTCCCCGTCCCGCTCCTTCTCCGCCAGGTGGATCACACACACCGTGACCGCGATCAGCAGCGCCGGGTCCGCGTCCTCCCGTACGACGTCCACGCCGTAGGTCTCCCGCACGTGCAGCCACCGCCGGGAGATGACGGCGAGCAGCTCACCGTCGTACTCGACCGCGAACTCCCGGTCGAGGATCTTCCCGCTGACGTCCAGCACGGTCCGCCCGTCGGCCAGCGACACCCGGTAGTGGTTGCGCAGCAGCGAGAGCCGTTTGCGCCGTACGGTGGCCAGCGGCTCGCCGTCCCGCTCGATCACCATCGTGTCGCGCAGGGCGAACATCTTCTGGCGGATGTCGATCAGGACCCGCCCCTGGGTGTCCTTCAGCTCGAAGGTGTCCCGCAGCCGCATGGCCTTGCCGTCGACGAGGTACACCCTCTCGCCCCGGTCGTCCTCGATCCAGTAGTCGTCACCGAGGGCCAGGAGCCGGTCGCGCACGAGGAATCTCATGCCGGTACTGCTTCCCGGCGCCGCTCGATCTCTCCCGGAGGGGGCGGGAAATGATCGGACGGACGAACCGGCCGAAGGCCGTGCGGGCGGCATGGACGAAAACAGGTGCGGGGTGGGGCTTCGGCGCCTCCCCCCGGCGCGGCTACGGCGCGGCTACGTCACCGTCGCCCCGCCCGCCGGGCCGAATCGCCGCCGGTACGCCGACGGACTGAGGCCGGTCTCCCGCCGTACGCGCGCGCGTAGGTTCGCGGCGGTCCCCAGCCCGCTCCTCGACGCGACCACGTCGAGCCGTTCCTCGCCGCGCTCGATGAGCCGGCAGGCGAGCGCCACCCGTTCGCCGGTCAGCCAGGCGAGGGGGGTGGTGCCGAGCTGGGCGCGGAAGCGGCGGTGCAGGGTGGCGGGGGAGACCGCGGCGCGGGCCGCGAGGCCGGCCACCGTCAGCGGCTCGGCCAGCCGCGCCCGGGCCCACTCCAGCAGCGGCGCCAGGGACTCGTCGGGCACGTCCGGCAGCGGGCGCTCCACGAACTGGCGCTGTCCGCCGTCCCGGTGCGCGGCGAACACGAGCCGTCGGGACACCGCATTGGCGACTTCGGCGCCGTGGTCGCGCCGGACGACGTACAGCCCGAGGTCGAGGGCGGCGGCGCTGCCCGCGGCGGTCAGGACGTCGCCCTCGTCGATGAAGAGGACGTCGGGCTCCAGCCGTACGCGCGGATGCAGCTCGCGGAAGGCCTCCGCCCACATCCAGTGCGTGGTCGCCCGGCGGCCGTCGAGCAGTCCGGCCTCGGCGAGCGCGAAGCTGCCGGTGCACAGGCTCAGGACACGCGCCCCGCGCGCGTGGGCGCGACGGACGGCGTCGAGGACGTCGTCCCCGCGCGGGACGACGTTGTCGGGCCGCCCCGGTACGACGAGGGTGTCCGCGCCGTCGACGGCCTCCAGGCCCGGCACCCCGGTCAGCCGGAAGAAGCCGTGGTTCATCCGCACCTCACCCGCGGGCGCGCACAACGTCACCTCGTACAGCGGCCCCGGCAGCCCCAGTTCGGGCCTCGGCAGCCCGAACAGCTCGGTGGCGACCCCGACTTCGAAGGGGTTGGTCCCCTCGTCGACGATCACCACGACCCGGTGCGGTCGGTGCGGTCGGTGTGATCGGTGCCGTGGGTGCGAGGAATGTTGCGGCATGTGCGATTCCTAGCACTCGTCCCCGCCCGGCACCAGGGACGACGATGACCGGCATGACCACCGAACCCGTCTCCCTGGCCACCGCCCTCGCGTCGTTCTCCGAGCGCTGGAGCCCCCGTATCGTCACCACCGTCAACGACTACGACATCCGCGTGGCCAAGGTCGAGGGCGAGCACCTCTGGCACGTCCACGACCACACCGACGAGTTCTTCCTGGTCCTGTCGGGCGAACTCCACATCGGTCTGCGCGAGCCGGCCGGCGAGCGGACGGTCGTCCTCCCGAAGGGGTCCGTCTTCACGGTCCCGCGCGGCATCGGGCACAAGCCGTACGCCCCCGTCCCCACCGAGATCCTCGTCCTCGAACCCACCGGCACCTCCAGCGTCGGCGACCGTCACGAGGAGATCCCGTCCCACGTGGACGCGACGACGGGCCACAGGCTCTCGTGAGCCGCCGCAACGCGCCGTCACTCACCGGAGCGTCGTGACGGACGGATCCGCCTCACGAGGGAGGCGGATCCGGGCTGGGCGGGCGGGGCTACATGCGGCGCGAGCGCGGGGCCAGCTTGAACAGGGCGACGCCCGCGGCGACCAGCGTGGTGGCGGCGACCACCAGCGCCATGCTGTTCATCCACAGACCGGTGGCGGCCAGGGTGGCGCCGCCGGCGCCCGTGGTTCCGGCGCCGATCACTCTTCCGTACATCGTGCTTCTCCTAGCGAGTGCCAAGGGGGAGGGGGGTGGGTTCGGTGAGGCCCACGGGGCCTATGTCGCCACCCACTTCTCCTCGCTGCGGCGCAACAGCCCCCACAGCGAGGTGAAGTAGACGGCGTGCTGGAAGAGGTCGTAGAGCATCTCCGGGACCATCAGCGCGGCGACCAGGACGGCCTTCGGGCCCGCGCGGCGGACGGAGACGGTCTTCTCGACCACGAAGATCAGGCCGATCGCCGTCCAGAACGGCGAGAGGCCGGGCCAGCCGTACAGCGTGGTGAAGGTGGCCATGTAGGTGAGGTAGACGAGGAAGGACAGCGCGCCGAAGCCCATCAGGAACTGCTGGAGGAAGTAGCGGGCGGTGACCTTGGTCCAGCCGTAGTCGCGCAGGTTCTCCAGGGCGCCGCGCTGCCAGCGCAGCCGCTGGTGCCAGAGCTTGCCGAGGGAGGGCATGACCTCGGTGACGACCGCGCAGCCGGCCGGGGACATGGCCCGGTAGCCGAGGGTCTTGACCGCCTTGGTCATCTCGTCGTCCTCGGTGAGCGAGGCGAGGCTGTAGTAGCCGGTGCCGCCCCCGATGACCCCGGCGCGGCGGGCGGCGCGCACCTCGCGCAGGACGCGGGCGCGGAACATGGTGCCGGTGCCGGTGAGGACCTGGGCCTTGCCGCCGGTGCGCTCCAGTTCCCAGGCGTAGCGGTGGAACTCCATGCGCTGGAGGAGCCCGAGGAAGCCGCCGCCCTCCTCGCCGTAGAAGACCCCGCCTACGGCGCCGACCTTGCGGTTGAAGGTGCCGAGGGCGGTCTCGGCGAACCAGGGGTCGAGGACGGTGTCGGCGTCCTGGACGAGGAGGAGGTCGCGGTCGTCGAGGTGCGGCAGCATCCAGGCGATGGCCTGGTTGAGGGCGCCGGCCTTCTTGTGGGTGTTGCCCTGGGTGTGGAAGACCTGGGCGCCGTGGGCGGCGGCGGTCCCGGCGGTGTCGTCGGTGCAGTTGTCGCAGACCACGACGACCAGGTCGGGCCGCCGGGTCTGGTCCCGCAGTCCGTCGATGGCGGCGCCGATGCGGTCCGCCTCGTTGTGCGCCGGGATCAGTACGGCGAGCCGGGGGCGTTCGGCCGGTTCCTCGGGGGCCGCGTGCGCACGACGTGCAGCATGACGGCGTGCCGCGTGGCGACGCGCGTCCTGCGCTCGCGGACCGCTCGGTGGCGCGAGGTCGAGCACGCCGGGACCCCCAGGTGTGACGGTGCGGGCCCCCCAGCCCCTCTTTTCCCGGAAATCTTCACGAAATTATGACAAGCCGACAAGTGTCCTGAGTAACGGACTGCTCACGGTTGTCTGAATTTTTCCTGTGCATCCCCTTCGTGACGAGCCGCCAGAAAGAGGTGAGCCGCCAGAAAGAGGTGAGCAGAAAGAGGCGGGCTGTCAGAAAGGAGGTTCCCTGCGGCGGTCGTCCTCGACAACGGTGGTGGGCGGCGGGACCACCACCCGCCGGCGCCGGGCGATGCTGCTGAACGTGGTCACGCCGATCAGCCCCACGATCATCAGGATGACGCCGACCAGGTCGAGGTTGACCCCTTGCATGTCCCAGTCGGTCGCGAAGGTCAGTATCGCTCCCACGGCGATGAGGATGATGCACCCGCCGAGACCCATGAGTGTCGCCTCCCTGCGCGCGGCCGGCCCTTCCGGCCACCGCCTGCGGGTACCCCCTCGTGGCTGAACTAGCCCTCCAGGAACGCCACCAGCGCGTTCGCCAGGAGGTACGGGTCGGCGTCGCCGCAGAGTTCGCGGGCGCTGTGCATGGACAGGATCGCCACACCGATGTCGACGGTCCGGATCCCGTGCCGGGCCGCGGTGATGGGGCCGATGGTCGTGCCGCAGGGCATGGAGTTGTTGGAGACGAACGACTGGAACGGCACGCCCGCCTTCTCGCAGGCGGCGGCGAACACGGCGCGGCCGGTGCCGTCGGTGGCGTAGCGGTTGTTGACGTTGACCTTGAGGAGGGGGCCGCCGTTGACGCGCGGGTGGTGCGTCGGGTCGTGCCGCTCCGCGTAGTTGGGGTGGACCGCGTGGCCCGTGTCGGAGGACAGGCACACCGTGCCCGCGAAGGCTCTCGCCCGGTCGTCGAACGATCCGCCGCGCGCCAGAACGGAACGTTCCAGCACGGTGCCGAGCAGCGGTCCGTCGGCGCCGGTGTCCGACTGCGAGCCGTTCTCCTCGTGGTCGAAGGCGGCGAGCACCGGGACGTACGGCAGACCGGCGCCGCTCGTCGCGACGGCCGCCAGGGCCGCCGTACCGGCGTGCACGGACAGCAGGTTGTCCATGCGTGGGCCGGCCACCAGCTCCTGGTCGCGGCCCAGGTAGGCGGGCGGCTCCACGGAGTGGGTCATCAGGTCCCAGCCGGTGACCTCGCCCGCGGGGATCCCGGCCTCCTCCTCCAGGAAGGCGATGAGGTCGCCGTCGCGGACCTCGTGCCCGAGGCCCCAGACCGGCTGGAGGTGGCGCTGCTTGTCGAGCTTGAGCCCGTCGCTGCCGATCGCGCGGTCGAGGTGGATGGCGAGCTGGGGGACGCGCAGCAGCGGGCGGCCCACGTTCACCAGGCGGGTCGAGCCGTCCCGCAGGGTGAGCCGGCCCGCGATGCCGAGGTCGCGGTCGAGCCAGGAGTTGAGCAGCGGCCCGCCGTAGATCTCCACGGCGACCTGCCGCCAGCCGTGCGCACCCGTGTCGGGCAGCGGCTTGACGCGCAGGTTCGGCGAGTCGGTGTGGGCGCCGACGATCCGGAACGGGGTGTGCGGCGCGGCGCCCTCGGGGACGTACCAGGCCACGATCGCGCCACCGCGCAGCACGTACTTGCCGCCGCTCGTCCCGTCCCAGGCGTCCGTCTCGACGACCTGCCGGAAGCCGGCCTTCTCCAGCCGCGCCGCCGCGTTCGCGACGGCGTGGTACGGCGACGGGCTCACCGTGAGGAAGGACATCAGGTCGTCGGTGTGGCCGCGGTCGAAGTGGGGGGGTTCGCTCATGGGGTTCACCTTAACGACGTACGAGGGCCCGTTCCCGGTCATGGGAACGGGCCCTCGTGAGGACGGTGTGGAGGGCGGCCCTGCCCGGCGGCTCCCGTGGGGGAGCCGGGCCGGGTGGGGGACCGGGGCCGCATTTCTAGCATGCCGCGCCGGTCCCCGGGCCGCGATGGTCCGGAACGTCAGAAAGCGGCCTCGTCCAGCTCCATCAGGTCCAGCTCGACGCCCTCGGCGATCTTGCGGGCCAGGGTGACGCCCGGCAGGACGTTGGCCGCGAAGAACTTCGCCGCGGCGATCTTGCCGGTGTAGAACGCCACGTCCTTGGCCGACACCGCCTTGGTGGAGGCCGTCTCCAGCTTCTCGGCGGCGACCGCGGCGCCCTTGAGCAGCAGGTAGCCGACGACCACGTCACCGGAGGCGAGCAGCAGACGGGTGGTGTTCAGGCCCACCTTGTAGATGTTCTTGACGTCCTGCTCGGTGGCCGCGAGGTCGGTCAGCATCAGACCGACGATGGCCTCCAGCTCGACGGCGGCCTTGGCGAGGTGCTCACGGGCGCCGGCCAGCTCCTCGCCGCCCGTGCCGAGCGCCAGGAACTTCTTGATGTCCTCGGCGAGCGAGTTCAGCGCGGCGCCCTGGTTGCGGACGATCTTCCGGAAGAAGTAGTCCTGGCCCTGGATCGCGGTGGTGCCCTCGTACAGGGTGTCGATCTTGGCGTCGCGGATGTACTGCTCGATCGGGTACTCCTGGAGGAACCCGGAGCCGCCGAACGTCTGGAGGGACTGGGCGAGCTGCTCGTAGCCCTTCTCGGAGCCGTAGCCCTTGACGATGGGCAGGAGCAGGTCGTTCAGCGCGTGCTCGGCCTTGGCGTCCTCGCCGGCGGCCTCCTTGACGGCGATCGCGTCCTGCACCGACGCCGTGTACAGCACGAGGGCGCGCATGCCCTCGGCGTACGCCTTCTGCGTGATCAGCGAGCGGCGCACGTCGGGGTGGTAGGTGATGGTGACCTTGGGCGCGCTCTTGTCCATGAAGTTCGCCAGGTCGGGACCCTGGACGCGCTCCTTGGCGTACTCCAGCGCGTTGAGGTAGCCGGTCGACAGGGTCGAGATGGCCTTCGTGCCGACCATCATCCGGGCGAACTCGATGATGCGGAACATCTGGCGGATGCCGTCGTGCTTGTCGCCGATCAGCCAGCCCTTGGCGGGGTGCCGGTCGCCGAAGGTCATCTCGCAGGTGTTGGAGGCCTTCAGGCCCATCTTGTGCTCGACGTTGGTGGCGTAGACGCCGTTGCGCTCGCCCAGCTCGCCGGTCTCGACGTCGAAGAGGTACTTCGGGACGAGGAAGAGGGAGAGTCCCTTGGTGCCCGCTCCGGCGCCCTCGGGGCGCGCCAGCACGTAGTGGAGGATGTTCTCCTCCATGTCGTGCTCACCGGAGGTGATGAACCGCTTCACGCCCTCGATGTGCCAGGAGCCGTCCTCCTGCTGCACGGCCTTGGTGCGCCCGGCGCCCACGTCCGACCCCGCGTCGGGCTCGGTGAGCACCATGGTGGAGCCCCAGGTCCGCTCCACGGCGATCCTGGCAATCTTCTTCTGCTCCTCGTTGCCCTCGTCGTAGAGGATGCCGGCGAACGCCGGGCCGGAGGAGTACATCCACACGGCCGGGTTCGAGCCGAGGATCAGCTCCGCGAACGACCAGATCAGCGACGGCGGGGCGGTGGTCCCGCCGATCGCCTCGGGCAGGCCCAGGCGCCAGTACTCCGACTCCATGAAGGCCTTGTACGACTTCTTGAAGGACGGCGTGACCGGCGCCGTGTTCGTCTCCGGGTCGAAGACCGGGGGGTTGCGGTCGGCGTCGGCGAAGGACTCGGCCAGCTCGTTCTCGGCGAGGCGGGTGAGCTCCTCGAGGATGCTCTTCGCGGTCTCGGTGTCCGTCTCCTCGAACGGGCCGGTGCCGTACAGCTTGTCGCGTCCCAGTACTTCGAAGAGGTTGAACTCGATGTCGCGGAGATTCGACTTGTAGTGCCCCATGGCGACGGCTCCGTAGAGAGATCGGCGAGGCACTTGATCCTCGCGCCAGTTCACTTACCAACTAGTAGCTCCGATGATGCTACCCGCCGGTAATAAGTCGCAACCCCGATCCGGCCATCTGTGACGGTTCACACCGACGTCCCACATCCCGCCGGCGACCGCCCCACCGGCCCGGCGGTCTCGGTACGCTTGCGCCCATGTACGGCTACGAGCAGAACATGGGCGCCCAGCAGCAGTACGCACCGCCGCAGCAGCCGATGGCCGGCGGCTACGGGCAGCAGCCGCCCCTGTACCCCGAGCCGTCCCCGCCCTCCCTCGCGGACGCCGTCCGCGCCTTCACCACGGGGCAGATGGCGGCGGAGGACTTCCAGCAGGTCTTCGCGACCTCCAAGGTCTACTGCCCGCGCGGCGACAACCCCGGCTTCCTCGCCCTGCACAACACCCAGCAGCCGGTGATCCCGATGTTCACCTCGCTGAAGGAGCTGCGCCGGTACGCGGGCAAGGAGTCCAAGTACTTCGTCATCACCGGCGCCGAGGTCATCGACCTCCTCCCCACCGGCTACGGCTTCGTCGTCGACATGGAGGGCGAGCACCGGATGGTGTTCGACGCGAAGGCGGTCGAGCAGATGGTGGAGTTCGCGATGCGCAGGATGTACGGCGGCTGAGCCGTCCCCGCCGTAGGGCCCGCGGTACGGCCCCGGAACCCCGGCCGACGTGGTCCGCCCACGTGGTCCGCGCGGGAAAACCCGCTCCTGTTTGTCACAGCCATGCCATAGCATGCCGTCAGGCAGCCGCGCCCCGCGCGTCACCGCTCTTCGGCGGTCGCGTCCGGGTGCCGCGCGGCGCTCTCGTCTACCCGGCCCACCCGGGTTTTCACTGGGGGTTCATCACTGTGCGCATGCGCAGCACTTCGGTCGCGACGGCACTCGCGGTCCTCTTCAGCTCGGCGGCGCTGAGCGTCGTGGCGGCGGGGACCGCCTCGGCCGCCACCACCACCGTCACCAGCGTCGGCGGTCTGGTCGTGGACGGCGCCCACCAGCGGGTGTTCGTCGGCGACGCGGCCGACGGCCGGATCCTCGCCTCCGACTACAACGGCACCCTCGTCGACCTGAACGTCGGCTTCGGCAGCGTCAGCGACCTGGCCCTCTCGGACGACGGCGGCACCCTGTACGCCGCCCTGCCCGAGACGCACCGCATCCTCGCGCTCGACCCGGCCACCCTGGAGGTCCGGACGACGTACCCGATCGCGACCGGCACCGGCCCGCGCCACCTGGCCTTCGCCGGCGGCAAGCTGTGGTTCTCGTACGGCGACCAGTGGGACGGCGACCTCGGTTCCGTCGACCCGGCGGTGGACCCGGCGAGCGGCGCCGACCCGGTGGCGCTGGCCCAGATCCCGACCGAGGGAACGGGCTCCGGGATGTGGGGGCAGGCGCTGCTGGACGCCGACCCGCTGCGGCCGGGCCTGCTGGCCGTCGGCGAGACCGGGGACTCCACGGGCACCGAGGCCGTCTTCGACGTGTCGAGCGGCACGGCCCGGGTGGTCGCCTGGCACGACACCTCGTACGAACTGAACGACGGCGTCCGGGACATCGACCTCGTCGCGGGCGCCGACCAGGTGCTCGTCAACGGCTCCGACCGGCACGCCTACGCGGACGGCACCCTCACCAAGGCCGGCGCCTACCCCGCCGCGTGGGGCGCCGACGTCGCGTCGAACGGGCTCGTCGCCCAGTTCACCCCCGGCAAGGTCGCGGTCTACCGGCCCGACGCCACCCAGCCGCTGCGCACCTACCCCGTCGGCTCGGCCGCCGACTACACCGCCGCCGCGGACGTGCGCTGGGCGCCGGACTTCTCGCGGGTCTTCGCGCTGGTCCCGGGCGGCGGCACCTACACGCTCAAGGCCCTCACCCAGCCGACGCTGAACGTGCCGACGCTCACGGTCGACGCCCCGAGCTCGGCGCCCCGCGCCAGGAAGCTCACCGTCACCGGCCGGATCTCGGCGACGGTCCCGCTGCCCGCGGGCGTCAAGCTCTCGGTGACCCGCACCGACCTCGACAGCCCGAGCGGCAAGGCGCTCGCCGCCGTCACGGTCGCGGCGGACGGCACGTACTCCTTCACGGACACCCCGCCGGCCGGCGGCACGGTCACCTACAAGGTCACCTACGCGGGCGACACCGAGCACGCCGCGGTCTCCGCCTCCGACAAGGTCGCGGTGTCCCGCGCCGGGACGAGCCTCGGCCTGAACAACAACGGCAAGCTGTACAACTACGGCGCCGACGTGAAGTTCACCGCGCACCTCGGCTCGACGTACAAGAACCGCACGGTCGAGATCTGGGCCGACCCCTTCGGCGGCGACAAGCCCAAGAAGCTGGTGAAGAAGGGGAAGGTCAACTCCAGCGGCGACCTCGCCGCCTGGGTGGACATGACCCGGGACACCACCGTCACCGCGGTCTTCGCCGGCGACGCCCGCTACCAGCCGAAGACGGTGAAGGTCACGGCCTACGCGCGGGTCAAGGTCTCCACCGCCGTCTCCAGGCACTACCGGACGGCGAGGATCGGCTCGACGTCGTACTACTGGTTCCACAAGAACACCGACCCGCTGCTCACCACGACGATGACCTACTACCCGGGCCGTCAGCAGCGCTTCGACCTCCAGGTCTACTACCAGGGTTCGTGGTACTCGGCGGACTCGGAGTGGTTCCCCGTCGGCTCGAACGGGAAGTCGGCCGTCAGCCTCGGGGCGCCCGGTGAGGCGGGCATCCGGGCCCGGATGCGCTCGGTGTACGTCAACGGCGCGTCCGGTGACGACGTGAACTCCACGACGTACGGCACCTGGAAGTACCTGTACTTCAGCAACTGATCCCTCGTCCGAGGGACGACACGGCCCGGAGGGAATGTCCTCCGGGCTTTCGTCGTTGGGGCTGGCAGAAAGTTCAATGCTCAACTAAACTGGGCCGCACATCGCCCAAGGAGGTAGGGACCATGCCTGCAGTGACCGTCGAGAACCCTCTGACGCTGCCGCGTGTCGCCGCGTCGGCCGAGGCCGTGGCGCGTCCCGTGCTGGGCGTCACCACCGCGCCGAGCGGCTTCGAGGGCGAGGGCTTCCCGGTGCGCCGGGCGTTCGCGGGGATCCACTACCGCCACCTCGACCCGTTCATCATGATGGACCAGATGGGCGAGGTGGAGTACGCGCCGGGCGAGCCGAAGGGCACCCCCTGGCACCCGCACCGCGGCTTCGAGACCGTCACCTACATCATCGACGGCATCTTCGACCACCAGGACAGCCAGGGCGGTGGCGGCACCATCACCAACGGCGACACCCAGTGGATGACGGCCGGCTCGGGCCTCCTTCACATCGAGGCGCCGCCGGAGCACCTCGTCATGTCCGGCGGTCTCTTCCACGGCCTCCAGCTGTGGGTGAACCTCCCGGCCAAGGACAAGATGATGGCCCCGCGCTACCAGGACATCCGCGGCGGCAACGTCCAGCTCCTGACCACCCCCGACGGCGGCGCGCTGCTGCGGGTCATCGCCGGTGAGCTGGACGGCCACGCGGGCCCCGGCATCACCCACACCCCCATCACCATGATCCACGCGACGCTCGCGCCCGGCGCGGAGCTGACCCTCCCCTGGCGGGAGGACTTCAACGGACTGGCCTACGTCCTGGCGGGCAAGGGCGCGGTCGGCGCCGAACGCCGCCCGATCCACTTCGGCCAGACCGCCGTCTTCGGCGCGGGCTCCTCGCTGACCGTCCGCGCGGACGAGAAGCAGGACTCCCACACCCCGGACATGGAGGTCGTCCTCCTCGGCGGACAGCCGATCCGTGAGCCGATGGCCCACTACGGTCCGTTCGTCATGAACACCAAGGCCGAGCTTCAGCAGGCGTTCGAGGACTTCCAGAAGGGGCGCCTGGGGACCATCCCCGCGGTGCACGGGATGACGCAGGCGGGGCCGGACGAGGCCTGAGCCAGGGTGCCACCGAGGCACCGAGGCACCGAGGCACCGAGGCACCGAGGCACCGAGGCACCGAGGCACCGAGGCACCAAGGCACGGAGGTACGGCGGAGCGGTCTCGCGTGAGCGGGGCCGCTCCGCCGTGTCCGGTCCCGCTCACGCCTTCCCGACGCCGGTGAGGAAGAAGTCCCGGACGTCCCCGGCGAGCAGGTCCGGCACCTCCATCGCGGCGAAGTGGCCGCCGCGCTCGAACTCCGACCAGTGCCGGATGTCGTACAGCCGCTCGGCCAGCGGCCGCACCGACCGGGTGATGTCGTGCGCGAACACCGCGACGCCGACCGGCACCGGGCAGGGCAGGACCTGGCGCGCCGTCTCGCGGTGCAGCCGCGCCGAGGAGGCGGCGGTGGCGGTCAGCCAGTACAGCGAGATGTCGGTGAGCATCCGCTCGTCGCCGATCGTCGAGTCCGGGTCGGTCCACTGCGCGAAGCGCTCGGCGATCCAGGCGAGCTGGCCGACGGGCGAGTCGGTGAGCGCGTAGCCGATCGTCTGCGGGGTGCTGGCCTGGAGCGCCTGGTACGGCGGACGCTGGGCCATCAGCCGCCGGACCTCGTCCAGCCGGGCCTCGTCCGACTCCGAGAGCGTGAGGCCGGCGTCCGGGTCGGGGCGGGTCGGCAGGTAGTTGACGTGTACGCCGACGACCTGCTCGGGTGCCAGCGCGCCGAGCGCCAGGGAGATGCCGGCGCCGAAGTCGCCGCCCTGGGCGCCGTAGCGTTCGTGGCCGAGGCGGCGCATCAGCTCGGCCCAGGCCCGCGCGGTGCGCACGACGTCCCAGCCGCGCTCGTGGGTCGGCCCCGAGAAGCCGTATCCCGGAATCGACGGGATCACCAGGTGGAAGTCGCGCGACAGCGGCTCGATCACGTCGAGGAACTCCAGGAACGACCCGGGCCAGCCGTGCGTGAGGATCAGCGCGAGCGCGTCCGGCTTCGGGGACCGGACGTGGACGAAGTGGATGTTCTGGCCGTCGATCTCGGTGGTGAAGTGCGGCAGCTCGTTGAGTTCGGCCTCGTGCGCCCGCCAGTCGTAGCGCGTACGCCAGTGCTCGGCCAGCTCCTTCAGGCGCGCGAGCGGGAAGCCGTAGTCCCACCCGGCGTCGGCGACCTCGTTGGGCCAACGGGTGCGGGCGAGGCGGTCGGTCAGGTCGTCGAGGTCGGCCTGGGGGATGTCGATGCGGAACGGCTCGATCATGGTCTTTCCTCTCGGAACGCTGTGTTGGGCACCAACGCTGCGATGGGCGCCTGAATGTTAGTGACATAAACGTTAGTGTCACTAGCGAAGGTAGACTGTTAGTGGCACTAACACAAGAGGCGGAGGATCCCGATGAGCCCGACCCCCGAACACACCCCGGCCCGGCTGCACGCCATCCCCAGCCGGCTGCTCGCCGGGGCCGCGGCCGTCGCCGACCGGCTCGTCGGGGAGCGGCTGGCCGCCGAGGGCGCCCACAAGTGGCACTTCGCCGTGCTGGTCGCGCTCGCCGAGGGCGGTGCGGCCAGCCAGGCGGACCTCAGCCGCCGCACCGGCATCTACCGCAGCGACATGGTCGCCGTGCTCAACGCGCTCGCCGACGCCGCGTGCGTGAGCCGTGAGCCCGACCCCGCCGACCGTCGCCGCAACGTCATCAGCCTCACCCCCGTCGGCCGCCGCCGCCTGGAGCGCCTCGACCGGCTCATCGCCGAGGCCCAGCGCGAACTCCTCGCCCCGCTCGCCCCGGCCGACCAGGACGAACTCGTCCGTCTGCTCACCCGCCTGACGGAAGGGCACCGGCCCCCGCACGACGCGCGATAGCCGTACCCGGCAGGTGAGGTGAGGGGGAAAGTCGGTGGCAGGCCGCCGCCCGAAGATGCTCCCCTCTACCTGGTGCGAAGCGAGGGGGACCGCCATGGACGACATGCGCGACATGCGTACGGACGTGATGACCAGGAGCCTGGAGGGGCTGGTCCTCGGGGACGCCTTCGGGGACGGCTGGTTCCTGCGGGCGGAGGAGGACGCGGAGGGGCTGTGGGCGGCGCGGGAGCCGCGCCCGGCGCCGTGGCCGTGGACGGACGACTCCGCGATGGCGCTGGTGCTCTGCGCGCACCTGGAGCAGCACGGGGAGGTCCTGGAGGACGACCTGGCCCGGGAGTTCGCCGCCGCGTACGCCCGCGACCCGGACCGCGGCTACGGCCCCTCCATGCACGGGGTGCTGCGCCGTATCGGGGAGGGCGAGCACTGGCGTGCGGTGACGACGGGCGCGTTCGGCGGGCTGGGCTCGCACGGGAACGGCGCGGCGATGCGGGTGGCTCCGCTGGGGGCGTATTTCCACGACCGGCCGGGGACGGCGGCGGCGCAGGCGTGGCTGTCGGCGCTGACGACGCACGCCCACCGGGAGGCGGTGGCCGGGGCGGTCGCGGTGGCCGTCGCGGCGTCACTGGCGGCGGGCGGCGCCGAGGAGGAGGCTCCGCCGAGGGGTGACTTCCTCCGGGAGGTGATCCGCTACGTCCCGCAGAGCGACGTGCGCTCGGGGTTGCGGGTGGCGGCGGCCTTCCCCGACCGCACGTCGGTGCGCCACGCGGCGTCGGTCCTCGGCGCGGGGACACAGCTGTCGGCCCAGGACACGGTCCCGTTCGCCCTGTGGTCGGCGGCCGGGCACCTGGACGACCTGACGGAGGCGCTGTGGCAGACGGTCGGCGGCTGGGGGGACCGGGACACGACCTGCGCGATAGCGGCAGGCGTGGTCGCGGCCCGCACCGGGACGGCGGGCGTGCCGGCGGCTTGGCGGCAGGCGTGCGAGGAGATTCCGCCGTGGGGCGCTGTCAGGGGCGGTCGGGACGGAGACGGGTGAGGAGGGCGGTGGCGGTGGCGGCGAGTTCGAGGCACTCGTTGCCACCAACACCGCCGGAGAACCGCGGCGCGAACGTTTCTTCGCTCCTCGAAAGAGTGAACGCACCGAATACGCCGGGCAATCGGCTCTTTGCTCGACCTAGGTTGCGCCCATGGTGACTTCCACGCACGAGGCGTCCCACCGGCTCTTTCAGGAGCACCCGGAGGCTCTCACGCATGTATTCGAGGCGCTGGGAATTCCGCCGCCGTCGAAGGCGGACTTCGGCACCCTCAGCCCGGACACCACGGAGATCCAGCCACTGGAACGCCGTGTCGACACGGTGCTCAAGTTCGAGCCGGAAATGGGGGAGAGTTTCCTGCTCGCCATCGAGGCGCAGACGAAGCCGCATCCCGAGAAGGGCAAGAGCTGGGCCTACTACGTGGCCCACTTGCGGGCGAAGTACGACATGCCGGTGCTGCTGGTGGCGGTCTGCAAGGACCGGCCCACCGCGAACTGGGCCGCCGGTCCCTTCGAGTGTGTGGTGGGCTCGTGGACGACGCAGATCACGCGCCCGTTCGTCCTGGGGCCGACCACCGTGCCGGAGATCACGGACGAGGCGACGGTCGCCCGGAACCCGGCGGTCGCGGCACTCGCGGCCATCGTTCATAGCGAGAACCGGCGTGCGCCCGCCATACTCGAAACGCTGGCCCGCGGCCTTCTGTCCCTCGACCCCCTCAGCACGGCCTACTGGACCGAACTCGTCGAAGTCGGCCTGGAGAACACTCCGATCAGGGAGAAATGGAAGACCATGATGGACACCCTCGTCACCCACTTCCCCGGCCACCGGACAATGTTCGAGGAGAAGTACCTCAAAGGAAAGGCCGAAGGCGCGGCCAAGGACCGGGCCTCGCTGATCCTCCGCGTCCTGGACAAGCACGGTATCGAGGTATCCGACAGCGTCCGCGAGCGCATCACCTCGTGCGCCGACCTCGACACCCTCACGGTCTGGTTCGACCGTGCGCTGTCGGCGGTCAGTGTGCAGGACCTGTTCGCCGACGAGTCGGACGGCCCTGCGACAGACGGGGTGTATCAGGAGGCCTTGGTCCGGGGGGAGGCCCGAGGAGCGGCCGCAGGGGTGCTGCGTGTGCTGGAGGTGCGGGGCCTCGTGATCTCCGAGCACGTCCGTGAGCGCATCACCACCTGCACCGACCTCGCCCGCGTCGACGACTGGCTCGAACGGGCCGGAACGGTGGAGAAGGCCGAAGAGCTGTTCGCCGAGGTGTGAGGCAGTCAGGGCACTACTTTCAGCGTGCCGTGGTCGCGAAGGCAGGGGCGGCGGACTCCGGGTCCAGGCTCGCTCGGGCCGTGCGGAGGTGGGTCAGGCCCTCGTTGGCCAGGCGCGTCACCTCCGCGTAGTCCGCCGGCGTATGCGCCTCCGACAGGCGGGAGCGGGCCTCGCGTTGGCATTCCGCCGCCCTCGTCAGCGCCTCGCCCGCCTCCTTCTTCGCCGTGGACCATGCCCGGGCGTTCGGAGGAACCAGGCCCCCGCTGAGGCGGACCAGGGCGTGGTTGGCCTCCGCCTCCGCGTCCAGGTCGGACGGGTGACGGTGGCGGTGGGAGCGGCGTCGGGCCAGGACTGCCGCCGTCGCGCCGGTGATCAGCAGTACCGAGAGCACTGTCGCGAAAACCATGGCCGTTCCTCCCCTGTCCGCCGATCCTTGCTCGGCTCCCTCCACCCCCATGAGAAGGCACCCGGCTGTGATCGTCCTCGGGGCTTCCTGTGCGACGGCGGTGAGGTTTCCGAGGGAGCGGGGATGTCCTCGTGGTCCTCCGTGACAGCAGCGGCCCCCTCGCGCATCCCGTGCGAAAGGGGGCCGGATGTCGGCGTGAGCCGTCGGGCGGGTCGGTCAGCTCGTGCCGTCGTTCGTCTCGTCCGGGGCGACACCCATCGTGAGGGACGCGGTCACGCCCTTGGCGATGTTGTTCTTGTTGTACTTCAGCTTGAGCAGGCCGCCCGTGGTGCCGCTCTGGTCGTAGATGGTGTCCTCGGTGAGCAGCGTGCGGGTCGTGGTGCTCGTCGCGTACGGGTCGACCTCCTCCGTGAGGAGCACGGCCTCCTCCTCGAAGAAGAACTGGCCGGTGTGGCAGGTGTGGCCGCCCTCGTAGCCGGCGTCGGTCCACTCGCCGTCCACGTGCACCTTGGTGTGGATGTGGACGCAGCGGCCCTGGTACCAGCCGGGGAAGATCGTCGTGAAGGTGACGCAGCCCTTCTTGTCCGTCTTCCAGGTGCCACGCAGATAGCGGGTGTCGCTGGTGGGCTCCTCGTGGCCGCCGCCGCCACCGCCGCCGGTCGGGGGCTCGCCGGTGGGCTGACCGGTCGGGGGCTCGCCGGTGGGCGCGTCCGTGGGGGCCGTACCGCCGCCCTGGGAGAGGGACTCGTAGCCCGAGTAGAGGCCGAGCGCGTCGCAGTGCCAGACGTCCACGGCCGCGCCCGCGACCGGCTTGCAGGTCTCGGAGTCGATCACCTTGAGCTTGAGGGTCAGCGGTATGCCCTCCTTGTCCTCGGTGATGTCCTGGCGGAGCTTGTCCGCGTCGATGTAGTAGGGCCCCTCGGTGGTCTCCGAGGTGAGCTGGTAACAGGCCTCCGTCGTGCTCGACGCGGACGCGGACGCGGTGTCCGCCGTGTCGGAGGCCTCGTCGGCGGAGGCGGTCATCGCGAGGGCCCCGGCCGCGCCGACGCCGATCACGGCCGCGCCGCCCCCGACGACGACCTTACGGCGCGTCATGTTCCGCTTGTGCGCGGGCCCTTCGAGCCGGTTCTCGTTCCGGGGCAGGTTGTCTTCGGTGTTTCCCGTCATGCCCCGGACGGTAGGTAAGAAGGCTGTAGCTCCCCTCGGCACCGACTGTGGGTTCCTGAGAAAGCTGAAGTCTTCGGCCACCGGCATGCGAAAGAGGCGGGAAACCGACCATGGTTTCCCGCCTCTTCCTGCGACCTACGGCGTGACCTCCGCCGTGAGCTACTTCGGCTGCGGCTTGCGCACCGTCAGGTGCAGCTCCCTCAGCCGGGCCTCCTCCAGCTCCGTCGGCGCGCCCATCATCAGGTCCTGGGCGTTGCCGTTGAGCGGGAAGGCGATCGTCTCGCGGATGTTCGGCTCGTCCGCGAGGAGCATCACGATGCGGTCCACGCCGGGGGCGATGCCGCCGTGCGGCGGGGCGCCGAAGCGGAACGCGCGCAGCATGCCCGCGAACTTCTCCTCGACCGTCTCCCGGTCGTAGCCGGCGATCTCGAACGCCTTCAGCATGATCTCCGGCTCGTGGTTCCGGATCGCGCCGGAGGACAGCTCGACGCCGTTGCAGACGATGTCGTACTGCCAGCCCAGGATGTCCAGCGGGTCCTGGGTCTCCAGCGCCTCCAGGCCGCCCTGCGGCATGGAGAACGGGTTGTGCGAGAAGTCGATCGCGCCGGTCTCCTCGTCCTTCTCGTACATCGGGAAGTCGACGATCCAGCAGAAGCGGAAGACGCCCTCCTCGAAGTGGCCGGCCCGCTTGGCGGCCTCGACGCGCACCGCGCCCATGATCTTCGAGACCTCGTCGAACTCGCCCGCGCCGAAGAAGATCGCGTGCCCGGGGGCCAGGGACAGCCGCTTGGTCAGCTCGGCGACGTTGTCCTCGGTGAGGAACTTGGCGATCGGGCCGGACAGCGTGCCGTCCTCGGCCACCCGCACCCACGCCAGACCCTTCGCCCCCAGCGTGACGGCGAAGTCGCCGAGCTGGTCGAAGAACTTGCGGGGCTGCGCGGAGACGTCCGGCACCGGCAGGGCGCGCACGTGCTTGCCCGCGAAGGCCTTGAACTCCGAGCCCTCGAAGACATCGGTGATGTCCACCAGCTCCAGCTGGGCCCGCAGGTCCGGCTTGTCGGAGCCGTACTTGAGCATCGCCTCGCGGAACGGGATGCGCGGGAAGGGGGAGGTGACGTGCCGGCCGCCGCCGAACTCCTCGAACAGCTCGGTCATGAGCTGCTCGATGGGCCGGAAGACGTCCTCCTGCTCGACGAAGCTCATCTCGACGTCGAGCTGGTAGAACTCGCCCGGCGAACGGTCCGCACGCGCGTCCTCGTCACGGAAGCAGGGCGCGATCTGGAAGTAGCGGTCGAAGCCGGAGATCATCAGCAGCTGCTTGAACTGCTGCGGCGCCTGCGGGAGCGCATAGAACCGGCCCGGGTTCAGCCGCGAGGGGACCACGAAGTCACGGGCGCCCTCGGGGGAGGTCGCCGACAGGATCGGGGTCGCCATCTCGTTGAAGCCCAGCGCCGTCATCTTGTGCCGGATCGCCGAGATGACCGCCGTACGCAGCATGATGTTGCGGTGCATGCGCTCGCGGCGCAGGTCCAGGAAGCGGTACTCCAGACGCCGCTCCTCGTTGACCCCGTCCTCGGTGTTGATCGTGAAGGGCAGCGGCTGGGCGGCGCCGAGCAGCTCGACCTCGCCGACCTCGACCTCGATCTCGCCCGTGGGCAGGTCGGGGTTCACGTTCTCGGCGCCGCGCGAGACGACCTTGCCGTCGACGCGGACCGTCGACTCCTTGCTGACCTTGTCCAGGGCCTCGTACGCGGGCGTGCCCGGCCGCGCCACGAGCTGCGTGATGCCGTAGTGATCGCGCAGATCGATGAAGAGGATGCCGCCCAGGTCGCGCCGATTGTGCAGCCAGCCACTCAGCCGGACGTCGGTGCCGACGTCAGAGGAGCGGAGCTCGCCGCAGGTGTGGGACCTGTACCGATGCATCGTCGTTCATCCAGCCTTCGTGGATAGGGGGCACGTTTCACGTGAAACAAACCCCAGGGTACCGGCCGGCCCGAGATCGACTCCCCTCCGCTGCGCCGCTGATGATCGTTCCCCGACCGCCCCAGGGTGGGACGAACCCATCGGTGGCACCTTTCGTCGCCGTCTTCTTAGAGTGGGGCAATGCGCGCTGGCGAGTCCCTGCCCGCCGTGGGAGAGGTCCTCGCCTCCCTCGCGACCGGCCTGTGGCACTGGAGCACGGCCACCGGGCAGGTCACGGTCGACGCCGAGGCCGCCCGGCTGCTCGGGCTGCCCGCCGAGGGCACGGTCCTCAGCGAGGCCCAGACCCGGGCCCGGCTGCACCCCGTCGACTGGAACGAGATCACCGGAGTGATCCAGCTCGCCGTCGCCGAGGGCACCCTCGCCGAGGTGCGGATCCGGATCATGGACGAGCAGGGGCGGATCACCCGGGTGGTCCGCAGCCGCTCCAAACCGTCCTTCGACCCCGAGAAGCGGGCGTACGAGCTGATCGGCACCCTCCAGGAGGTCACCGAGCCCGGCCCCGGCACCCCCGCCGGGCGCACCGCCGTCACCGGTGACTGGCGGCGCTCACGGGAGGCGTTCCTGCTGGACGCGGGCCGGGCGCTGGCGGAGGCGCGGTCCACGGAGGAGGTGCTGCGGGTGGCGGCGGGCCTGGCGATGCCCGGGTTCTCGCCGGACGGGCTCGCCGTCTTCGGGGTCGACGGGGACCGGCTGACGATCATCGGCCACCACGGCCAGCAGCCCGGCGACGAGGAGCCCTTCACCCATATGCCCGTGGAGACGGACTACCCGGCGGCCGAGGTCGTCCGCACCGGGCGGGCCGTCTACCTCTCCTCACCCGGGCAGTACAAGGAGCGCTACCCCCTCACCTGGCCGATGGCCGCGCACTTCGGCCGGGAGTCCTGGGCGTTCGTGCCGCTGACGGTGGCCGGGCGGACGATGGGCGCCTGGATGGCCGCCTTCACCCATCCGGTGGCCTTCACCCCGGACGAACGGTCCGTCCTCACCACCGTCGCCCGCATGCTCGCCCAGGCCCTCACCCGCGCGGGCGCCGCCGAGACCCAGCGGGAGCTGACCGACGGCCTCCAGCGCTCGATGCTGCCCACGCTCGGCCCCGAGATACCCGGCATGACCCTGGCCGCCCGCTACATACCGACCGGCGGCGGGCTCCAGGTCGGCGGCGACTGGTACGACATGATCCCGCTGCCCGGGGAAGGCCGGTTCGCGCTGGTCATCGGAGACGTCCAGGGCCATGACGTGCGCGCCGCCGGGCTCATGGGCCAGCTCCGGATCGCCCTGCGCGCCTACGCCGCCGAGGGCCACCGCCCCGACGCCGTGCTCTCCCGGGCCTCCGGCTTCCTGCACGGCATCAACCAGGCCGGCGACGACACCGAACTGCGGTTCGCGACCTGCCTCTACATCGAGGTCGACCCGGTGACCGGGGTGCTGGAGACGGCCCGGGCCGGACACCTGGACCCGGCCGTGCGGATGTCCGACGGGACGGTCATGGTCCGTTCCACCGCCGGTGGCCTGCCCCTCGGTATCGACCCCACCGCCGACTACCCCACCACCCGGCTCACCCTGGAGCCCGGTGAGGCGCTGATGCTGTGCACCGACGGGTTGCTGGAGACGGGCGGTCACGACCTCGACAGCGGCTGGAGCCGCGTCCGCGCGATCATGGAGGGCCACGAGGGCGACCTGGAGGGGCTGGCCGACGCGCTCGTCCAGGCCGTGCACGGCCCGTCCTCCCACCACACGCCCGGCCCGCTCGCCGACCGCCGCGGCGACGACATCGCCGTTCTGCTCCTGTGCCGCCACGGCATGGCGGGCTGCGGCCCGGCCGCGGCCGTCCCCGTCCGCACCCCGGTCCGCCGCACGATGCTGACCGTGGCCCAGGCCGAACCCGAGCGGGTCGCGGTGGGCCGCCAGCAGCTGCGCGAGCTGCTCCACGACTGGCCGAGCGACGACCAGGTCGACTCCGCCGTGCTCCTGCTGTCGGAGAGCCTCACCAACGTCCTCGTCCACACGGACGCCGACGCGCTCGTGGTCGCCGAGGTCACCGGGCTCCCCCGGGAGCGCCGTATCCGGGTCGAGGTCACCGACACCAGCGACGACCTCCCGCACCGCCGCCGCCCCGGCGAACTCGCCTCCTCCGGCCGGGGCCTGGTCCTCGTCGAACTCCTCGCGGACAGCTGGGGGGTGTCCCCGCGCGGCGAGGGCAAGACGATCTGGTTCGAGCTCTACGAGGCCGACGGCGCGGGCGGCTCCGACGGCCCCGGTGCGCCGTAACGCGTCCGCAGCTCGCTGAGCACCCCGAAGCCCGCGGCGGTCAGCGGCACCGCGAGGAGCATGCCGAGGATGCCGGCCACCGAGGCGCCCGCGGTGATGGCGAGCATGACCGCGGCCGGGTGCATCTGGACGGTGCGGCTCTGGATGGCGGGCTGTAGGACATGGCCCTCCAGGACCTGCACGGCGAGGACGACGCCCAGCGCCCACAGCGCGATGACGAACCCCCGGTCGGCGAGCGCGACGAGGACGGCGACCGCGCCCGAGATGAAGGCGCCCAGGTAAGGGATGTAGGCGCCGACGAAGACGAGGGCGCCCAGGCCCGGGGCGCCCGGGACGTCGAGGACGAGCAGACCGACGGTGATGCACAGGGCGTCGATGAGGGCGATGAGCGTGGTTCCCCGCATGAAGCCCTCCACGGCCGCGAACGCCCGCCGGCTCATCGCCTCCAGGGTATCCCCGGTGCCGCCCGGCGCCACCGAGCGCAGGGCGCCGGCGGCGCGGTCGGAGTCCCGCAGGAAGAAGAACACCAGCAGCAGGGCGAGAACGGCCATGGCGATGGTCTCGCCGACCACGCTGACTCCGCTGATCACATTGGAGGCGGCCGTCCCGCCGAACTTCGTCAGCAGGTCACCGGACTTGGAGGCGAGGTCGTCCAGCGAGGTCCCGGCCGCCCCGAAGTGCTCGGCGACGCTTCGCGCCGCGTCCTTCAGGGAGGCGACGATCTGGTCCCCGGTGTCGATCAGCGCGGCGACCACCACGTACACGGCACCGCCGACGACCGCGACGACGGCCACGCAGGTCAGCGCCGCCGCCATCGACCGCGGCACCCGCGCCTTCACCAGCCGCTTGTACAGCGGCCGCAGCAGCGCGGTCCCGAGCAGGGCCAGCAGCACCGGCGTGACGGCCGTACGGAACGTCGCGCACAGCCGGATCCCGACGTACGCCACGCCCGCGACGAGCAGGATCACCGCACACCAGGCGGCGAGCCGGCGGACGGGCACGGGGAGCAGCTGCACACGTCCAGCGGAGCACGGCCCGGCCGGGCTGTCCTGCGTGGGCGGGCCGGCCGGGTGACGTGCCGTCAGCGTCAGGACAGCGTCCGGTACCCGCCCCAGCCCGAGCCGATCAGCGCCCGCGCCCCGAACGAGCCCTTGCCGTCGCCGTACTGCCGGTACAGCTTCCCGGCGGTGTCGCGGGCGACGAGGTCGGGACGCCCGTCACGGTTGAGGTCGCCGACACCGACGACGGCGTTGTAGGCGGCGCCCCAGTTCGCGGCCAGCTTCACGCGGGCGGAGAAGGTGCCCCTGCCGGTGCCGGAGTACCGGTAGAGGGTGTTCGCCCCGTCCTGGGCGATCAGGTCCCCGATGCCGTCGCCGTCGAGGTCTCCGGCGCCCGCGATCCGCCGGTATGTCCTGAGGTTGTCGTACAGCTTCACCCGCGAGGACAGCGTGCCGGCGCTCGTGCCCTTGAACAGGTACACCGTCCCGGTGGAGGCGGCACGGGCGACGAGGTCGGGGCGGCCGTCGCCGGTGACGTCACCGGGCGAGGTGAGGATGTCGTACTGGTTCCAGCCGCTGGTGGCGAGGGTGGTGTACTTCGTGGCGGGTTTGACGGCGGAGTTGCAGCCCGGCTTGTAGAGACGCAGGGCGCCGCTGCTCAGCCGCACGAGGACGTCGTTGCAGCGGTCGCCGCTGAGGTCGCCGACGGGGACGGCCGTGATGGTCCTGGGCCAGCCGGGGCCGTCGAGCTTCTCGGAGAACGTTCCGCCGCCGGTGCCCTGGTGGACGGTGAGGGTGCCCGAGGTGTTCAGGGTGAGCAGGTCGCCGAGGCCGTCGGTGCCGTCCATGCTGCCGTAGTCGTGGCGGACCGCGGAGCCCTCGTTGATGAACTCGCTGCCGCTGCCCGTCGTCGTGAGCGAGGATCCGCCCAGGCCGGTCGTCCGCAGGGTCCACCGGGTGACGCCGTTGGGGAAGCGGACGCCGGCCGACGTCAGCCCGTTCCAGTCGGCGTAGGCGTACGTGGTGGCCGCGCCGCCCGTGATCGTGCGGGTGGCCCTGCCGGTGGGGCCGCTCTGCACCGAGGTGAACGTCAGGGACCAGGAGGTGATCGGGCGGGACAGCCGCCAGGTGGCACTCCAGTAGCCCGCGGAGCCCATGGCCGCGAACCCGTAGATCTGCGTCGAGACCAGGGCCGGCGCGGAGGGGGTGATCCCGGTCGTGGCGACCCGGGTGCGCTCGTAGCCGTCGAACCAGGCGACCAGGCCCGTGTACTCGTCGACGGTCCAGCGCCAGCGGCGGTCGGTGTCCTGGCCGGTGTCCGGGACGCCGGAGGCCAGGGTGCGGGTGGTGCCGGTGGCCGCCTCGGTGAGGACCAGTTCGTCGGCGGTGTGGTCGTGGCGGACGGTGAAGCCGTCGCCGAGCAGGACATCGCCCGGGGCGACCGCGCGGGACGTGCCCGCCCTGGTGTCGTAGACGCCCGCCGAGGCCGTGCCGCAGGCCCAGTACAGCCAGCGGCCCGCCGCTTGGAGCTCGGTCGGGACACAGCCGGCGCCGGGGATCGTGACCGTGCTGAGGGTCTTGTCCTCGGTGAGGCTGTACGAGGTGACCTGGCCGACGCCGGAACCGGCGCTCCAGAGGGTGGAGCCGTCGAGGGCGGCGGTACGACCGCTGCGCTTCAGCTTCTGCCCCTGACCGATCTCCCACACGTACTGCGTGGGCGAGGCGCCGCCCGACTGGTAGACCACGTAGTCGTCGGAGACGTCGACGATCCTGCCGCCGGAGGTGCCGAACTCGATCGGGCCGCTGCCGATGACCTTGATCCGGTCGAGTCTCCGATCGGTCTCGTCGGTGTACGTGGTGAGGTACACGTCGTTCGGGGTGTCCCCCGTGTTTCCCCAGAGGGGGGCGCAGGAGACGCCGGTGTACGGGCAGAGGGCGTTGACCGCGGCGCTGCCGACGGCGGAGGAGGACTCCAGGGTGGCACCGCCGTCGGTGGTGAGGGTCCGTACGGAGCTGGTGCCGCCGGCCTCCACCACGCGCAGGCCGCCCCGGCTGAGGGCGAGGCCCGTCTTGACGTTCTCCACGGCTGGGACCCGCGCCACCTTCGTCAGTGTGGGTGCGCCGTCCTCGCCCGCCGCGACGCGCTGGAGCCACCAGTCGTCGGCGCCGGTGCCACCGCTGACCAGCGCGTCGCCCCCGGGTGCGGGCAGCGCGTAGGCGCCGGAGGACTCCAGCAGCGTCTGTGAGGTGTCGTCGGCGAGGGACACTGCCGTCAGCGTGCCGCCCGCGGCGAGCGGCAGCAGCAGACGGTCGCCGACGAGGAGGGGGGCGTCCATGAGATCGCCGAGGGAGGACAGGTCGTAGACCTGTTCCTCGCCTGCCGGATCGCTGCGGGACTTCAGATGCAGATTTCCGCTGTCGGGGTAGTACCAGCCGAACCGGTCTTCGCCCAGGACGGCGTACGCGTCGTACGGGACGTCCGTGAAAGCCGGCGTGGAGACGGCCGTCGCGACGTCGATGTAGGAGAGCGAGGTGCTCCCCTTCACCAGGACGCCGCGCGCGTCGGCGGCGGCCACGGTTTTGTCCGCGAGGGTGGTCGTGCCGTCGCCGGTGAGCGTGCGCTCGCGCCGCTCCCCGTCCGGGAAGTCGATGAGGGTGCGGCCGGTGACGACCGTCTCGCCCGCCAACGCCCGGTAGGAGTACGACGAGGTCACGGTGGACGTCGTCCGTGTCGCCGGGTCCCACAGGGTGACCGACTTCGAGGACAGCGCCGTCGGCAGGGCGACCAGGTCGCCGCCGGAGCCGTACCAGGCGGTGCGGCAGGCGCTGATGATGTCGGCACAGGGCGAGGCGGGTGGGTACACGCCGTCCCCGGTCGCCACGGTGACCGTGGCGCCGGTGGCGAAGTCCGTCCACAGCAGTCCGGCGACCCCGCTCTGCCGGTGCAGATAGCCCGACTCCCCGACGACCAGCGGCCGGTCGGTGCGTGGTTCGGCGGACGCCGGGTCGGTGAGGGTGATCCCGGTGGTGCCGCCGGATCCCGTCGCTCCTGCGGTGCCGCCGCCGACGGCGGTGACGACGGTTGCCACCGCGACGGCGAGTGCGGAGACGGCGGCGGTCACGCGCCCCGTTCTCCGGGCGTGTGTGCCCACGTGTGCTGGTCCTCCCCCTGAGGGCCCCCTGCCCTCGCTGAGTGAACGGACTTTAGCAAGGCTTTTCCCGTGCTTTGCGGGTGGGTTCCCCGTTCTTTTCCGCCACTTCTCGGACTTGTTCAACGGAGTCCAAGACGGCGCGGTGCACTTCGCCGGGGCCGCTGTGACCGCCGCGAGCGGGGACGACGGGGCGCCCGCGGAAGGCGACCTCGTCATCGACGACGGCACGGTGAAGGTCACCCGCGCGCAGGAGGGCCTGGAGGCAGGGACATCGTCGTCGCGGGCGGCTCTGCGGCGCTCGTGGCGAGCGGCGACGGCATCAACGCCACTGGCAGCGGTGGCTCCGGGGCGAGGCCTGGACTCCAACGGCACGGCCGAGATCACCGGCGGCACGATTGCCGTCATGCCAACGGCCCCCAGGAGGTGCCCGTCCAGCTCTTCTGGTACGCGAAGGGGCCCGGGAATGCCCCGATCCCGGGCCCCTTCTCCGTGCGTGTGGTGCGTCAGGCGGACGGTTCGCCGCCGAAGCGCTCCTTGTAGGCCGCCAGGTCGTCGTCCGTGAGCTTGGCGAAGAGGACCGGGGGGACCGTGAAGGGGGTGCCGGCGGGGACGGAGGTGAGGGCCTTCGCCTCGTCCGCGGTGACCCAGGTGGCCGTGTCCTCGGTGAGGGAGAACGCCTCGCGCATGGTCTTCGCCGTCGTCGGGATGAAGGGTTCCGAGACCACCGCGTAGAGGTGGATCAGGTTCATCGCCGTGCGCAGGGTCAGGGCCGCGCCCTCCTGGTCGGTCTTGATCTCCAGCCAGGGGGCCTTCTCCTCCAGGTAGGAGTTGCCCGCGGACCACAGGGCGCGCAGCGCGGCGGCCGCCTTGCGGAACTGGAGGGCCTCCAGCTGGGTCTCGTACTCGGCGAGCAGCTCGGCGATCTGCTCGCCCAGCCGGGTCTCCGCCTCGCCGGGCGCGCTGCCAGCCGGGACCTCCTCGCCGAACCGCTTCTTCGAGAAGGACAGGACGCGGTTGACGAAGTTGCCGAGGGTGTCGGCCAGGTCCTTGTTGACCGTGGCCGTGAAGTGCTCCCAGGTGAACGACGAGTCGTCCGACTCGGGCGCGTTGGCGATCAGGAAGTAGCGCCAGTAGTCGGCCGGGAGGATGTCCAGGGCCTGGTCGGTGAAGACGCCCCGCTTCTGGCTCGTGGAGAACTTCCCGCCGTAGTACGTCAGCCAGTTGAAGGCCTTGACGTAGTCGACCTTCTTCCACGGCTCGCGCACGCCCAGCTCGGTCGCCGGGAACATCACGGTGTGGAAGGGGACGTTGTCCTTGGCCATGAACTCGGTGTAGCGGACGCTCGTGTCCGCTTCGTACCACCAGGACTTCCAGTCCCGGTTCTCCGGGTCGAGGTCCGCCCACTCCTTCGTCGCGCCGATGTACTCGATCGGGGCGTCGAACCACACGTAGAAGACCTTGCCCTCGGCAGCCAGCTCCGGCCAGGTGTCGGCCGGCACCGGCACGCCCCAGTCCAGGTCACGGGTGATGGCGCGGTCGTGCAGGCCCTCGGTCAGCCACTTGCGGGCGATGGAGGAGGCCAGCTGCGGCCAGTCGCCCTCGTGGCGGGAGACCCACTCCTCGACCTCGTGCTGGAGCTTGGACTGGAGCAGGAAGAGGTGCTTGGTCTCGCGGACCTCCAGGTCCGTGGAGCCGGAGATCGCGGAGCGCGGGTTGATCAGGTCGGTGGGGTCGAGCACCCGGGTGCAGTTCTCGCACTGGTCGCCGCGGGCCTTGTCGTAGCCGCAGTGGGGGCAGGTGCCCTCGACATAGCGGTCCGGGAGGAAACGGCCGTCGGCCGGGCTGTAGACCTGGCGGATCGCCCGCTCCTCGATGAAGCCGTTCTCGTTGAGGCGGCGGGCGAAGTGCTGGGTGATCTCGACGTTCTGCGGGCTGGAGCTGCGGCCGAAGTAGTCGAACGCGAGTGCGAAGCCGTCGTAGACCGCCTTCTGCGCGTCGTGCGCGGTGGCGCAGAACTCGGCGACCGGGATGCCCTGCTCCTTCGCGGCCAGCTCGGCGGGGGTGCCGTGCTCGTCCGTGGCGCAGATGTACAGGACGTCGTGGCCGCGCTGGCGGAGGTACCGGGAGTACACGTCCGCCGGGAGCATGGACCCCACCATGTTGCCCAGGTGCTTGATTCCGTTGATGTACGGAAGGGCGCTGGTGATGAGGTGTCGAGCCATCGGGGGCTGCTCCCAGGTCGGTCTGTCGGCTGTATTGCGAACCTTGAAATCGTATCCGACATGTGTATGCCGCCCGCTTCCCGTTTTACGGGGTGAGAAGCGGGCGGCATACGGGGCGTACGGAGCGCGGGCGCGGTGTTACGGGCGCCAGTCGATGAGGACGCCGTCGTAGAGCTCCGCGTCGGTCAGCTCCAGGGGGGTCGGGCCCGCGTGGAAGAAGGCCGTGTTGTCGGTCTTCAGCTTGCGGAGGTAGTCGAAGGCCTTGTTGTCGTGGTCACCGAAGGCGACGAAGGAGAAGAACACGGAGGGGTGGCTCTTCGCGGCGTCGGTGAGGGACTGGGTGGCCGGGGTCTTCGCGTCCGGGGCGCCGTCGGTCTGGAAGACGACCAGGGCGGGGGTGCCGGGGGTGGCCTGCTCGTCGTAGTGGGCGAGTACGGCCGCCACGGCGGCGTGGTAGCTGGTACGGCCCATGCGGCCGAGGCCGGCGTGCGCCTCGTCGATCGCGTTCTCGGGGGAGGCGGGGGTGAGATCGGTGGTGCCGTCGACCTCGGTGGAGAAGAACACGACGTGGACCGAGGGCGCCTCGGGGGTGAGGTGGGCGGCGAGCGCGAACGTCTGGTCGGCGAGCGCCTGGGCCGAGCCGTCCTTGTAGTACGGGCGCATGCTGGCGGAACGGTCGAGAACGAGGTAGACCCGCGCGCGTGCGGTGGTGAGCCCGGCCTTCGCGAGGGCGAGAGCGGCGGCGTCGTGCGCGAGGGGCACGTCGACGGGCTCGGCGTCGAGGGCGGGGGTCGCCTCGGGCTCCGTCTCGGTGGGGGTGGCGGCGGCGACGGGGGTCGCCTCGGGCGCGGGGACGGTGGTGGCCTCGGGCTGGGGGTCCGGCTCCACGGGGAGGGCCTCCGCCGGGGTTTCGGCCTCGGCGGCGGTCTTGGCTTCGGTCTGGGGCTCTTCGGTGGTCGCTTCCGGCTCTGCCTGGGGTGCGGGGTCGGCGGCGGCTTCGGGCTGGGGGTCCGGCTCCACGGGGAGGGCCTCCGCCGGGGTTTCGGCCTCGGCTTCGGTCTTGGCTTCGGTCTGGGGCTCTTCGGTGGTCGCTTCCGGCTCCGCCTCGGGCTCGGCGTCGACGGTGGCTTCGGTCGGGGGCTCCTCCGTGGTTGCCGCGGGGGCCTCGGTCGTCGCCTCCGTCGCCGGGGCCTCCTCGGTCACCGCAGAGGTCTCGGCGGACGCCGACTCCACGGCCGTTTCGGCCACCGGCTCCTGGTCCGCAACCTCGGCCGCTTCAGCAGCCTCGGGCTCGTTGTCGGCGTGCGGCTCCTCCGTGGCAGCCTCCTCCACGGGAGCCTGCTCGGCCACCGGTTCCTCCACCGCGTCGGTGGAAGCCTCCGGGGCCTGAGTCGCCACCGCAGCTTCACTGCTCGGCTCCGCCACGGTCTCGGCGACCGGCTCGGCTTCAGTCTTCGCCGCAGCCTCACCCACCGGCTCCGAGACAGCCTCGTCGGCAGCCTCGGCCTCAGCCACCGGCTCGGCTTCGGTCTCCGGCTCAGCCGCAGCCTCAGCTACCGGTTCCGCCGTAGCCTCACCGGTCGATTCGGCCTCGGTCACCGGCTGCGCCGCGGTCTCAGCCACCGGCTCCGCGACAGCCTCGTCGGCAGCCGCAGCCCCAGCCGCAGCCTCACCCACCGGCTCCGCCACAGCCTCGTCGGCAGCCCCAGCCTCAGCCTCAGCCACCGGCTCCGCCTCAGCCACAGTCCCAGCCGCCGCAGGCTCCGCCTCAGCCGCCGCAGGCTCCGCCTCAGCCGCCGTCTCAGCCGTCGGCGTCTTCTCCCCCTGCTCGCCTTCCGTCTCCGTGGAGCGGGTCGGCTTTGGGACCGTGACGTTGTCGAAGGCCGCCGCGACCAGTTCGTGTTCCGGGTCCGTTGCCGGGCGGGGCTCGGGGATCACGGCGGTCGGGGCCGGCGTGGGCGCCGGTTCGCCGTTCTGCCGCTCCTCTCGCGAAGAAGCGGGTTCCTGCGAGGGAACCTGTTCCGCACCCTCCGCCTCGGCGGTGCGCTCCTTGCGTGAGCGGCCGAATGCGTTCCGAAGGCGAGTGAGAATGCCCATGCGCGCAACCCTTCGCGTGAGTTGAAGCCCGTCAATCCCTGGCCAGGACGGACACGTAAGGTTAGCGGCCCGTAGGGGAGATCTTGGGCAGGGGTGAGTGAGGGGAAGCGAGGCGTGTCAACACCGCCTCCCGGCCATCCCGCGCCCCGTCCCCTCCCCCGTGCCCTCCCCCCTCCCGCTCCCCGCCCCAACTTCCCTGTCGCTACCGGGGATTCACTCCCCGTTCACCCCGTCGCCGCGCCTGCGCACAGACGCCCCCCTACCGTCACGCTCACACCAAGGGAACGCAAGGGGAGAGTAAAGGTGCGCAAGCTGCTGCCGTTGATCGGAACGCCGTCCCAGTCCCACCCCGGCGGACGCTCCGCCATGACCTGCCGTTTCCGCTGCGGTGACGCCTGTTTCCACGAGGTGCCCAACACCAGCGGCAACGAGTACGTCGGTGACGTCATCACCCGGGCCCTGAGCCGCCGCGGCATCATGCGCGCCGCCGCCGTCGTGACCGTCGCCGCCACCGCGGGAGCGGCCGGGGCGCTGCCCGCCGCCGCCGCGCCCGCGCACACCACCGGGAAGGGGAAGCCGGCCACCGGCGCCCGCGGCCTGCGCTTCACCCCCGTGCCGCCGAACACCGCGGACGCCGTCACCGTGCCGGACGGCTACCGGCAGAACGTCGTCGTCCGCTGGGGCGAGCCCATCCTGCGCGGTGCGCCCGCCTTCGACCCGGAGAACCAGACGGCGGAGGCGCAGGCCGGGCAGTTCGGCTACAACAACGACTTCCTGGCGCTGCTGCCCCTCCCGGGCGAGCACCGCCGGCAGCTCCTCGTCGCCAACCACGAGTACACGGATGAAGTGCTCATGTTCCGCGGCTACGACGCCGCCAACCCCACCCGCCAGCAGGTGGAGGTCGCCTGGGCCGCGCACGGCCTCGCCGCCGTCGTCGTGGAGGAGGACCGCAGGACCGGCGCGCTGACCGCCGTACCCCGGCATCCCCTCAACCGGCGGGTGACCGCCACGACCGAGTTCCGGCTCACCGGGCCCGCCGCCGGGTCCGACCTGCTGAAGACGTCCGCCGACCCCACCGGCACCAAGGTCCTCGGCACCCTCAACAACTGCTCCGGCGGCACCACCCCCTGGGGCACGACTCTGCACGGCGAGGAGAACTTCAACCAGTACTTCGCCCACTCCTCCCGCCCGACCGACAAGCGCTACGGCGTCGGCACCGGCGCCACCGAGCGCAAGTGGGAGCGGTTCGACAAGCGGTTCGACGTCGCCCAGGAGCCGAACGAGGTGCACCGGTTCGGGTACGTGGTCGAGTTCGATCCGTACGACCCGGCCTCCACGCCCCGCAAGCACACCGCCCTCGGCCGGTTCAAGCACGAGGCCGCGACCGTGCGGCTCACCGAGGACGGGCGGCCGGTCGTCTACTCCGGTGACGACGAGCGCTTCGACTACTTCTACAAGTTCGTCGGCAGCAAGCGGATGAAGAAGGGGTCGAGCCGGGCCGTGCGCGAGCACAACCTGTCGCTGCTCGACGAGGGCACGCTGTACGTCGCCCGGCTCACCGGCGACTCCCCGGCCCTGGAGATCGACGGCACCGGCAAGCTGCCGGCCGACGGCGAGTTCGACGGCAGCGGCGAGTGGATCCCGCTGGCCACCGCCACCGCGAAGGGCGCCGTCTCGCACGTCGAGGGGATGAGCGCCGAGGAGGTCTTCGTCTTCACGCGGCTCGCGGGCGACAAGGTCGGCGCGACGAAGATGGACCGGCCCGAGGACATCCAGCCCTCGCCGGTCTCCGGCAAGGTGTACGTCGTGCTCACCAACAACTCCAACCGCGGTGTCGGCGCGCACGCCAAGGCCGACGAGGCCAACCCGCGCAACGCCAACAAGCACGGGCACATCCTGGAGCTGACCGAGCGCCGGAACCGGCCGGAGAGCACGGCCTTCGCCTGGTCGCTCTTCCTCGTCGCGGGTGACCCCGACGATCCCGCGACCTACTTCGCCGGGTTCTCCAAGGACGACGTCAGCCCGATCTCCTGCCCGGACAACGTGGCCTTCGACCCGCACGGCAACCTGTGGATCTCCACCGACGGCAACCAGCTCGGCTCCCACGACGGCCTCTTCGGCGTGGCCACGCGCGGTGCGCGGCGCGGTGAGCTGAAGCAGTTCCTGACGGTGCCGACCGGTGCGGAGACCTGCGGTCCCGTCATCCAGGACCGGCGCGTCCTGGTCGCCGTACAGCATCCGGGGGAGATCGACGGGGCGTCCGTCGAGAAGCCGGCCAGTACCTGGCCCGACGGGCCCGGGAAGATCGTCCGTCCGGCGGTCGTGGCGGTGTGGCGCGCCGACGGCTGCGACATCGGCGCCTGATCAGCCCGACGGGGAGGCGATCGCCCGCGCCGCCGCCACCTCCTGGCGCAACGGCTCCAGAACGCTGCCGGACGCGCCCGTGAGGTCCGTGCGGACGGGATAGAGGACCTCGGTGTCGCGCAGGCCCTCGGCGAGTTCCCGCAGCTGGAGCGTGACCTGCGCGAGTTCCGGCCCCGACGGCGGTTCGGCTCCGTGTTTCACACGGACCCGGGCCGCCGTCGTCGCGTCCACGATCCGTTCCACCGCGACGACCAGCGGCCACCAGGCGGCGGCCCGGCTGCCGGTCGGCGGCGGCTCGGTCAGCGCCCGCTGGAACTCCGTACGGACCACGGACAGATCGCGGTACAGCCGGCGGCGCATCCGGGCGCGGGCCGCCGGGTCGACCTCCGGTCCGAAGGCCGCCTCGACATAGCGGGCGCTGTCGGCGACCGCGTCGGCCAGCCTGTCCCCGACCCGGGTGTGCCAGCTCTCCGGCCAGAGCAGATAGCCGGCCACGAGCGCGATGCCGCAGCCGATCAGGGAGTCCACCAGCCGGGGCAGCAGCAGCCCCGTCCCCTGGTGGTTGAGGATGTCCGACAGGAGCAGGATCACCGGGGTGATCGCCGCCGTCTGGTAGCCGTAGCCGCGCGGGGTGAGCGCGGGGATGAGCGGCGCGAGGACCAGCATCACCGGTACGTCCCACCACCCGCGCGGCACCTGGGAGAGCACCGCCGCCGCGACCACCAGGCCGACGACCGTGCCGAGCGCGCGCAGCAGCGCCCGCGAGAACACCGAGCCGAAGTCGGGCTTGAGGACGAAGGTGATGGTCAGGGCCACCCAGTAGGAGCGGGCGACCGGGACGGTCGACACCAGCACCTGGGCGAGGCCGATGCACAGGGCGAGCCGCAGCCCGTACCGCCAGGAGGCGGCGGACAGGGCCACGTCGCGGGCGGCCCGCGCGGCGCGGGTGCCGAGCCGGGCCGGGCGGCCGAGCCGGTCGTCCTCGGGGCCGCGGGGGTCGACGTCGGGCGCGGTCACCACGGCGGCGGCGTGCCGCAGGGCGTGGTCGACGGCGCGTCCGGTCTCCGAGGCGGGGGTGGGCAGGGTGAGGGCCAGGGGGCCGGTGAAGCCGGTCTCGATCGCCCGTGCCAGGTGGTGCACGGCCTCCGGGACCTCCGGCGGCAGCGGCCTGCCGTGCAGATGGGCCGCCGGGGCCGCCTCCACCACCGGGGTGATGGCGTTCAACTGCGCCAGCAGCCGCACCAGTTCGGGGCTGCGGCCGTGGTGGCGCGCCCGCCGGGCGAGGACGAGGTCGTACGACTGGTTCAGCGACTGGGTGACGGTGTGGCGGGCGTCCTCGTACGCGCCCGGGACCCGGCTGCCGCAGGCGGCCAGCAGATCGGCGACCGTGCGGTAGCCGGCCGCGACGGCGGTGCGTTCCGGCACCCCCGAGCGCAGTGGCCAGGCCAGCAGCGCGAGGAGCAGGACGAGCAGCCCGCCGCCGCTCACCAGCAGCGGCGCCAGCCACCACGCGCCGGGCATCGGAAGCCCCGCGCCGACGACGCAGTTGAGGAGCAGCAGCAGCCCGGAGACGGACGCCACCGCCCCGATCGTCGAGATCATCCCGGAGACGAGCGCCACGGCGGTGACGGTGACGACCGCGAGCCAGCCCTGGCCGTACACGGCCGATCCGAGCGTGATGCCGACGGCCCCGAACAGCTGCGGGATCGCGATGTTGAGGATCCGCATGCGGTAGGCGTCGGCGGTGTCGCTGATGACCCCCGACAGGGCGCCCATGGACACGAGCGCCCCGTAGGCGGGCTGTCCGGCCGCCATGCCGATCACCAGGGGCAGGGTCATCGCGACGGCGGCGCGGGCGACGGCGGGCCGGTTGACGGGGGACTGCTGGGGCCGAAGGTTCCGCACCAGCCAGTCGGGTGGCGTGAGGCCGATGGGGAACTCGCGGGACATGGGCCCCATTATGGGCACCCACCGTCCCGGCAGGTCAGGGCGACGGCGACCGGCTCAGCGGAACTCCCGGACGACCTCGATGCGCCCGACGATGTGCGCGTTGAACTCCTCGAGCTCCTCCGCCGGCACCCACAGCTCCAGGATGGTCTCTCCCCCGGCCTGGCGCACCGGGTACCTCCGCAGGAACTCCGTGTCGACCTCGAAGCGGGTGACGTAGCCGACGCCGGAGGCGGGCACGTTCCAGTCCCGGGCGATCCGCACCGCGTAGTCCTCGTTGAGCACCGGGTAGAAGATCGGCTGCTCGGGCAGGCGGGGCGGCCACGCGGTCCACCCGGACGCCTCCACGAGCGCCAGCTCCTCGGGGCCGGTGGGGCGCCAGAGGGTGGTGGTCGTGGTCGTCTTCCGCGCGGTGTCCATGGGCGGCACGCTAACCGGCCGGCAGCGGCCCCGGCCAGGCGATTAAGCCCCGTCGACCCGCGTCAGGAAGTCCCCGAGGGCGGCGTTGAACTCCCGCGGTCGCTCCAGGTTCGGCAGGTGGGCGGCGCCCTCGATCACCGTCAGGGCGGAGTCGGGCAGGGCCGCGTGCAGGGCCTGGGCGTCCGCGACCGGGGTGTAGGTGTCGTCGGCGCCGACCACGACCAGCGCCGGGACCGTGACCCGCGGCAGCAGGGGACGGTAGTCGGGGCGTTCGGCCCGGCCGCGCAGCGCGGCCGCCGCGCCCTCGGGGGAGGTGGCCGTCATCATGCGGTGGACGTGGGCCTTGACGGCGAGGGCAAGCGGGCGGACGCGGCACGGCGGCAGGCACTGCTCGCCGAGGCGCTCGGCCCCGGCGGGTTCTGCGTGCGGACCGATCCGCGCGCCTACTTCGCCTGGTGGGAGCTGCCCGCGCCCTGGCGGGCGGACACCTTCACCGCCGCCGCGGCGGCGCACGGCATCGCCGTCACCCCGGGCACCGCCTTCGCCGTCGACCCGCGCCGCACCCCGGACGCGGTCAGGCTCGGGCTCGCGTCGGCTCCGGAGGCGGAGCTGCTGCGGGCGCTGCGGACGCTCGCCGCAGTCGCAGCTGCCGGACCGCCCGCAGATGGCCGGTGAGCCAGGTCGCCCCGGCCACCGTCAGCCCCAGCGCGAGCAGCAGCCAGGCGGCGCTGCGCAGTGTGGTCGTCAGGGCGTCGTAGACCGCGGCGGCGGCCGGGCGGTGGGCCTCGTCGGGCAGGTCGGCGAGGGTGAGCCGACGGCCGATCGCGACGGCCAGGCCGAGGAACGCGCCGCCGAGAGCGGTGCCGAGGGCCGTCGCGGTGATCGCGCGGCGACGGCAGGCGGCGACGGCGATACCGCCCGTCGCGAGGACGACCGCCGCGAACGGCAGCCAGAAACCGGCGACATCGAGCACGTGGTAGCCCTTCCGGAGGGTGGCCAGATGGCCGGGCGGCAGCAGCGCCACCCGGGTGTGCTCGATCGGGATGCGCTCCGCGAACGGCACGTGGTCGAGGGTCATCTGGTGCTTCAGCGGGGTGGTGACCGCCGCCAGGTCCACCGTGACGGGGGCGTCGTCCGGGCCGGGGCGGTCGTCGGTGAGCGCCCGCATCACGGCCGTGTGCGCGGCCTCGTTGCCCGCGTCCCACGCGGTGCGGTAGGCGTGGGTCTCGGTGAAGGAGCGCACCGCGTCGCGCAGGAACAGCGGGCTCATCCCCGACTCGCGCGCCACCCCGTCGCCCACCGTGTCCGCGACGGCGTCCCGTACGGCGGGGTCCGAGGCCAGCGGAGCCATCGTGGTGACATAGCTGCGGGTGTCGGTGAGGCCGTACGCCGCCCAGGCCGCGAGCGCGCCCAGCGGCACGAGCAGGCAGGACAGCGCGATCAGGACGGCCGAGAGGGCGGTCCGCAGGCTTCGGGACACCCTCCCAGGCAACGGGCGGTACGCGGCCGTCGCCAGCGGGCCTGAGCCGTACGGGTGCCCCTGGGACGGCCGGGTTCCCCGGGGCTGGTGGGGCCTCCGGTGGAGGGTTCACCCGAACGGGTGTTTCCTGGTTCTGGGGAGAAGGAGGCCGATCATGCGCACCACTCCGGCCCTGCGGACTCTGGCCGCGGCCCTGCTCACCGGTGGCACCCTCGCCGCGACCGCGGCGAGCACCTCCGCGGCGGCAGCCCCGCCGACCGGCGGCGGCGACGGACCCCTCGTGGGCACCGTCGTCTCCCGCACCGACCTGAACGTGCGACAGCAGCCCACCACCCACTCCGCCGTCGTCGCCTCGCTCGCGCCCGGCACCCACGACCTCGTCCAGTGCCGGGTCCGGGGCCAGCGCGTCGACGGCAACCCCTACTGGTACTGGCTCTACGACAGCCAGGGCTGGGCCAGCGCCGCCTTCGTCGATGTCCGCGGCGGCCGGGTCCCGGACTGCGCCGACCCGTGCCCGCAGTGGAAGAACGGGGACTGGACCAACTGGAACGACCCCTTCACCAACAGCTCGTTCAGTGTCTCGGGCTCGGGTTCGTTCAGCTTCTCGGGCTCCTGGAGCTTCAGCGCCTCCGGGACGTCAGGAACCTCGTCGGGTGGCTGGGAGTGGATCCCGGTCGGCCGGTGAGTGGAGGGATGAGGGAAACGCATGGGCCCCGGCGCGAACCGCCGGGGCCCATGTGCCGCCGGTTCGGGCCGGCGACCGGGGGAGGGCTATCGGATGCGGTGTCCCGCCGCGTCCTCGTGCGTGTAGAAGCGGTAGAACAGCACGGCGAACGTGACCGCGCCGAGCACCAGCCCCATCCACACCGAACGCAGGATGCTCGCACCGGTGTTGGCGTACAGGAACCCGAACGCACAGCCCGCGAACACCGCCCACAGCAGGGCGTGCAGTTCGCGCATCATGTGCGGCGCCAGGGCCGCCACACCCATCCACAGGGCCGCGAACACGATCGTGCTCACGAAGCCGAGCAGGACGTTCCAGCCGGTGACGGGGTCACCGGAACGGTTGTTGGCCGCCACCCAGTAGCCGTAGACGAGTCCCATGCCGACCGGGACCGCCCACCGCGCGATCCGGTGGGTGCGTGCGCTGAAGATGTCCGGTGTGCGGGCCGGCCTCGCCGGGGTCCGCACCGCGGGTGCCGCATGAGCCATGAGAGCGCTCCTCTCTCTCCTCGCCCCCGCCTTCCAGGGCACACCCGGCCGCGGGCGGTGGCAAGTGGGATGCCCCGGGTTCCCGGATGCGGGGCGCGGGGCCGGGTGTTTCGCTGACCCCATGGAGCGGGACACCCGCCCCGCGCAGGCGGGAAGTTCCTGCGTAACGGGGGCGCCGCGAAGGCCGGGACGAACCGCTCCATCGCCCAGGAGGCCTGGGGCCGGACCGTGACGATGCTGACGTACAAGACCGCCCGCAACGGCGGCCGGCTCGTCAAGGTCCCCGCCCCCGGCGAGCGGGACGGCTCCCCCGCGTCCCCGTAGGGGGACGTTCGCCGGGCTGAGGCAGACCTTTGCAGCAGCAGCGGTTACGGTGCTGAGGTACTGATCGACAGGGGGAGGGACCATGCCCGGAACCGTGCTGCTGCTCGCGGCGTCGCCCGTGGGCAAGGGGTGTCTGGTGGACGCGGCGTCCGTCCTCCCCGTGCTCGCGGCGGTACCGCCGGCCGTGCTGGCCGGCACCGACACCGCCAATGTCGTCGAACTGGCCGATCCGCTGGAGCCGCAGGCCGTGCTGACCCGGCTCCGGGCCGCCGCGGCGGCGGCCGGACCGCTGACCGTGTTCGTCACCGGCCAGCTCCAGCTCGACCGGCGCCAGCGTCTGCCGCACCTCGCGCTCGCCCGTACGACGCCGTCCACCGTCCGCTACACCGGGTTCCCCTGGCACTGGTTCCGGGAGGAGCTGCGGCTGCGACCGGCCGGGACGACGACCGTGCTGGTCGATCTGCACGCCGACGCGGAGGCCTGGGGATGGCTGCGCGGCCACGCGCTGGAGTGCGGGCCGACGGTCGCGGTGTACGGGAGGGTGGCGCCGCCCCCGGGACGGCGGACGGTGGCCGCGCCGACGTACATGAAGGCGGTCGCGACGATCCTGCGCAGCGGGGGCCGTCCGGCGGTGGAGCAGCTGCACCAGGCGGCGTTGGGGCGGATCGCGGGGGAAGGAGAGGTGGGCGACCTGGTGCTGGGTGCCGCTGCCTGGGTGCCTCCGCAAGGCTCCGCCCCCCGGGCCCCCGATCGGCCTGAACGGCCTCGTCCGCAAGCGCCGGACGGGCCGGTGGGCGACCCGCACGCCGCCATCTCCAGTGCCGTCCGGGCCGGGAACCACGCCGACGCCGACGCCCTCGCCGCCCGCTGGCAGGAGGCATCCGCCGACGCGCACGGGCCGGGGTCGCAGGAGGCGCTGCACTGGGCCGAGGTGCGGGCCGATCTCGCGATGTTCGCGGGGGACGCCGAGCGCAGCTGCCGTACCTGGATGGCGGTCGCCGCCGCCCGGCTGGCCGCCGGGCAGGCGGTCGACGCGCCCGCCGTCGAGGCGGCCGTGGACCGGGCGCACCACCAGTGGGGACGGATAGCGGACACGGCCCGCGCCCGCGAACTCGGCCCCGCCCTGGCGGACCTGCGCGCCCGCGTCCCGGGCCGCCGCCAGGGAGCCCTGGACCATGTCAGGCGCCAGCTACGCCAGTTGCAGCTCCAGTCCTGACCGCGCGCCCCGGGCCCGAGGTGGGGCCCGCCGGGCCACGCGCTAGGGGTTCGCGGGCTGTTCCTGGGCCGTCGGCGGGGCGGACGTCGCCCGGGCCGGGATCGCGTTGGCCGCGGTGATCAGGGTGGCGGCGGCCAGGACGGCGGCGGCGAGGGCCCTGGCGTAACGGTGTCCGTGGTGGGGGGATGTGGGTCCGGGCACGGCAACCTCACAACATCGGCGGACTACAGCTCATGACACTCTTGTATTAAGCATGCTTAATTCGCCGTTTAACCTAGGGGCTGCGACACTCCAACGGCAAGAGGTTCATGGCTAGTTGGGGGTGAAAACGGCGTGGGCGAACGGGACGAACCGGAGGTCATCGGACGGCGCGTACAGCGGTTGCGTGTCGAACGCGGACTGACCCAGCGGCAGTTGGCGGAGCCGACGTACACGCCCGCCTATGTGTCCACCCTGGAGGCCGGCCGGGTGCGGCCCTCCGACGAGGCGCTGCGGCACATCGCCGAACGGCTCGGCGTGGACGTGCAGGAACTGGCCACCGGGCGCTCCGCCCGCCTCGTCACCGATCTGCGGCTCCGCCTCACCGAGGCCCAGCGGGCCCTCGCCACCGGCGCGGCGCAGGAGGCCGCCGCCCAGTACGCCGTCCTGCTCGCCGAGGCCGAGGAGCACGGGCTCGCCGAGGAGCAGGCCGGCGCGCTGCTCGGACTCGGCGAGTGCGAGCTCTCCACCGGCGACCTGGAGAAGGGCCGCCGGTACTTCGAGCGCGCCGAGGAACGCCTCGCCGACGCCCCGCTGCCGGCCCGGGTCCCGGCCCTGCGCGGACGCGCCGTCGCCCACTACCTCGCCGGTGAACTCCGCTACGCCGTCTACCTGCTGGAGTCCACGCTCGACGAGCTCAACCGGGGCGGACTGCACGACCCCGACGCGCTGCTCCTCCTCTACGCCTCCGTCATCGGCCCCTACATGGACATGGGCGCCCAGGCCCGCGCCGCCCAGGCCGCCGAGTTCGCCCTCGCCCTCGCGCCGCAGGTCGCCGACCCCGCGCTGGTCGCCCGGATGCACCGGTCCGTCGCCCGCACCCTCCTCGCCGAGGGCCGGCTCGCCGAGGCCGACGCCTCCCTCGCCAAGGCCGCCGAGCTCTACCGGCAGCTCCAGCTCCGTACCGAACTCGCCAACTGCCACTGGATGCGCGGATACGTCTACGCCCAGAACGGCGAACTGGAGCGCGCGGAGCAGGAGTTGAAGCAGGCCCAGGACATGCTCGCCGACCAGGGCGCCGCCCTCTACGGCAGCCAGGTCGCCGTCGAGCTGGCCGACGTGCTGCACCGCCGGGGCCGCTCGCAGGAGGCCTCGGCCCTGCTCCACGCCGTCCTCGGCGACCTCTCCTCCGAGCGCGGCGCCGTCCACTCGGCCGCCGCGCACCGCCTGCTCGGCATCATCGCCGAGGACGCCCGCGACACCGAGGCGGCCGAGGAGCACTACGTCCGGGCGCTGAGCCTGCTGGAACGGGCGGGCGCCGCCGGTGACCTCGCCGACCTGTGCCGTCTGCTGGGGGACCTGCTGCGCCGCACGGGCCGGGTGGAGGCCGCCCTGGACGCCTACCGCACCGGCCTCGGCCACCGCACGGCCCCCGGCACCACCACCCTGGGCCCGGCCCCGGCCCAGCCGCCGATCTAGGGCGGCGCCCCACCCCGACCAGTGCCGTCACCCACGGTGACGACGGCTCCGGGTACGTCACCCGCACGGGGAGCCGCAGCCGGGAATCGTGCCCACGCGTCGTGGGTACCCGGCGCGCATGGGGAGCCGACCGACCGGCCGGCCTGCCCCACCCTCGGAGGTGATCGCCGTGTCCGACCGGGAGCGGGAGCGGATCGCGGCGGTCCTGGCCGACGCGGTGCGCGGCGTCGAACCGGGCGACGTGCCCGAGCGGCTGTGCGCCGTCGCGGTACGGCTGCTGCCGGTGAGCGGGGCGAGCGTGACGCTGCGCGGCGAGGGGATCCCCGTACCGCTGGGCGCGAGCAGCGCCCGGGCCGCGGAGCTGATGGAGATGCAGGCCACCCTGGGGGACGGGCCCTGTCTGCGGGCCGCCGAGACCGGCGTGCCCGTGTACGCCTCCGACCTGCGCGGCGGCCGGGACGCCGTCCGCTGGCCGGTCTTCGCCCAGCAGGCCGCGGCCGCCGGGGTACGCGCCGTGTACGCGCTGCCGCTCGGCGACCGGACGGTCTGCCTGGGCACCCTCGACCTCTACCGTGACGTCCCCGGTGAACTGGCCGGCGACGAGGTGCGGACGGCACAGCTCGTGGCGGACGTGCTGACGGCGGCCCTGACGGCCCTGCCGCTCGGGGAGGACGACGGTCTGCGCCCGCCCGGCGAGGAGCCCTGGCTGAGCTCCCTCGCCACCGACCACGACGTCGTCCACCAGGCCGTCGGGATGGTCATGGCGCAGCTCGGCGTCGGCGCGGACGAGGCGCTGGCCCGGCTGCGGGCGCACGCCTTCGCGCACGGCCGCACGGTCCTCGACGAGGGCCGCGAGGTGGTCGGCCGCCGCACCCGTATCGACGAGCGCGACTGAGCGGCCGGGCGTCAGACCTGGACCCGCCCCTGCTCGCGGATGTCCGCCAGCCGCCGCACCCCGAGCTGCACGGCCGCCTGCGTCGCCTCGTTCGGTACGCCGCCCAGGCCGCCGTTGGTCAGGGCGAACCCGTCCTCGCCCGCCCGGACGGCGGCCACGTCCAGCGCGAGGGCGGTCGGCTCCCCGTCGGGGTTGTCGCCGGCGGTGCCCCAGAGGGTCAGCGTCACCCGCAGCCCCTGCCGCGCGTCCCCCACCTGCGGCAGCGGCAGATCACTCACCTGGACGTCCTCCACCGTGTCCTTCCCCGCGGTGGCCGTGAACCGGGCGCACTTCTGCGGCAGTTCCCTCAGCCAGGCCAGCGTCCGGTCGATGTCCGCCGTGCTCCGGCCGGTGAGCTGGTAGCGCAACTGGGCGGCGGCGTCGGGGTCGTCCAGCCCGACGACCGCGCGGGCGGGGGCGCCGAACAGCTCGTCGGTGTAGAGGGCGTCCAGGAGCTTCTGGCACTCGGCGACCGGGGTGCTCGCCTTCAGCAGTCCGTCCCGCCAGGTCGCCGCGCCGCCGGTGGGGAGCCAGGGCGCACCGAGGTCCTCGGCGGTGATGAGGGCCGCCTGGGCCTGGCTGTCGCTGAGGACGCGCGGCGCGGCCGACGCGGCGGGCTTGCTGGTGGAGGCCTGGACGGTCGGCTCGGCGGGGGTGGCGGTCGGCGGGTGCTCCAGGCCGAGGGTGGCGCACCCGGTGAGCGTCGTGAGCAGCAGCGAGGAGGCGAGGAGCGCGCGGCGGTTCATCGGGAGTGCCTCCTGACGTGGGGATACGTGCCTGCTCCCACGGCAGCACCAGCGCTGCGGACCGACCAGCGCGGCGGGCCGTACGGAGTACGCGCGTTGCTGCGCGCGGTGGAATCCGGCCGCCGTCACCGAGCGGACCCGGATGCCGGAGGGCGGGTGGGGGCTGGGCGGGCTCGGGTGTCGGAGGGCGGGTGGGGGCTGGGCGGGCTCGGATGCCGAGGAGGTAGCGGGCGGGCCCTTGTAGGACCGGGCCCCGCGTAGGACGGGGCGGGCCCGGTGTAGGACCGGGCGGCCCTGCGCGGGGTCGGGCGGGCCCGGCGTTGGACCGGGCGGACCGGGCGGACCGGGCGGACCGGGCGGACCCGGCGTTGGACCGGACGGGACCCGGCGTAGGACCGGGCGCACCCGACGTAGGACCGGGCGGACCGGGCGCACCCGACGTAGGACCGGGCGGACCCGGCGTTGGACCGGGCGCACCCGACGTAGGACCGGGCGCACCCGACGTAGGACCGGGCGGACCCGGCGTAGGACCAGGCGGACCGGGCGGACCCGGCGTAGGACCGGTCGGCCCCGCGTAGGGTCGGGCGGGACCGAGTCGGTCGCACTTGTTCCGCAGGAGATCCGAAGGAGTCGCCGGATGGCCGGTCGCGATCAGCAGCCCCTCCCCGTGATCATCGACTGCGACACGGGGGTCGACGACGCCCTCGCCCTGCTGTTCGCCGTACGGCACCCGGGGCTGGACCTGCGGGCGGTGACCTGTGTCGCCGGGAACACGGACGTCGACGGCGTGGTCCGCAACACCCTGACGGTGCTGGAGGTGGCGGGCGCCGGGGACGTCCCGGTGGCGCGCGGCGCCGAGCGCCCCCTGATCGAGCCCGCCCGCTCGGCGACCGTGCACGGCAAGGACGGCATGGGCGACATCGCCGGCCTGCCCGCCCCGGCCCGCCGGGCGGTCGACGTGGACGCGGTGACGCTGCTGCGCCGCGAGATCCTCGCCTCGCCCCGCCCGGTCACACTGATCCCCACCGCGCCCCTGACGAACATCGCGCTGCTGCTGCGCACCCACCCCGAGGTGACGCGCAACCTCGAACGGATCGTGTTCATGGGCGGCGCGGTCGCCGTCGGCAACGCCACCCCGGTCGCGGAGTTCAACGTGTGGCACGACCCGGAGGCGGCCGCGATCCTGCTGACCGCCGGGGTCCCGATCACGATGTACGGGCTCGACGTGTTCCAGCGGGTGGTGGTCCCGGGGGAGGACGTACGGCGGCTGAGCGCGAGCGCGGAACCGGGCACGCGCCTCGCCGGTGAACTGCTCGCCCACCGCCCCTCCGCGCCGGAGGCGGGCGCCGACGAGTCGGCCGGGGGCCTCGGTGACGCGGGCGCGGTCTGCGCGGTGGTGGATCCGGCCGGTCTCACCACCCGCCCGCTCCCGGTGGAGGTCTCCCTGGCCCCGGGCCCGACCCGAGGCCAGACGATCGTCGACCGCCGCCCCCGCCACGGAGAGTCCGAGACCCACCACGGGGTACGGGAACAGGCCCTGGTGGACGTGGGGCTGGACGTGGACGTCGAGCGGTACGTGCGGCTGTATCTGGAGACCGTGGGACAGGGCCGGGCGGACTAGGGCGTGTTTCGAAAGTCCCGTCTGCCCGCCCTGGCCGCCCCCCTCACCTGGGACGACCGGGTCGGGCGGCGGCCCCGGCTCCGGGCCCGGCCCTGCGGACCCGGACGGACCGCTGGAGCCGCCGTGCGGCAGGAGTGCCTCTAGGCTGGAAAACGGCCGTGGGAAAACCCGCCCTGCGGGCACCACTGTCCGGACGGAGGTGTGGTGCGTGGAAAAGGCCGACCCAAAGGACGCTCCCACCGCCGTCGTCGTGGTCGACCCGGACGGGCAGGTGTGCGGCTGGACCGACGGCGGGTGTGAGCTGCTGGGCTGGACGGCTGAGGACACCGTCGGACGGCCCGTGACCGACCTGCTGGTCGGGTCCTTCCCCGCTGGCTTCCCCGCCGGCGACGGCACCGACGCCGCCCCCTCCGGCCTCCTCACCCTGCGGCACCGGGACGGATCGTCGGTGGACGCGTCGGTGACCGTCCAACGGCTGTTCGGCCCGGACGGGCAGGTGCAGGGACAGGTCATGACCGTCCAGCGCTGGGATCGCCGTCCGGTCATCGTCGACCGGGCCTTCGAACAGTGTCCCTTCGCGCTCGGCGTCTACGACCCCGAGCTGAGGTTCCTGTGGATCAACGCCTCCTCGGGCCGGGTGATCGCGCACACCGAGGAGCAGGTGCTCGGCAAGAAGTACCGCGAGGTGCTTCCCGAATTCGACCGCTCGCTGTTCCCCGAAAGAGACGACAAGCCCTACACCGACCAGCTCGCCGAGGTGGCCCGGACAGGGGAACCCGCACGCCTGATCACCGTCTTCCGTCCCCTGGGCAGCAACTACGCCAACGCCTGGGCCACCAGCATCTGGCCCGTCCGCGATGCCGAGGGCACGGTCCGCGCGGTCGCCAACTGGGGATTCGACATGAGCGCCGAGTACTGGGCCCGGCAGCGCTTGCTCCTCATCAACGAGGCCGGACGGGACATCGGCCGGACGCTCGACGTGATCGGAACGTCCCAGGAGCTGGCAAGGAGTGCGGTACCGGGATTCACCGACCTCGTCACCGTCGACCTGTTCGACGAGGTGCTGCGCGGGGAGGAACCGCCCTCCGCGTCGCTGAGCACCGACGGGAAGACCATCACCCTCAGCCGCGCCGCCCGGCACAGCGCCAGGCAGGACGACCGGAACCCCGGCCCACCGACGCCGGTCACCCTGGCCGCCGACTCCGTCGCCGCCCGCTGCATGGCCGGCGGCACCTCCAGGGTCGAGCTCGCCGGCGAGCCCGGCCCGGGGGGCGAATGGGCGTTCGGGCCCGGCCTGGCCGCCGACCCCGCTCACTGGCCGCCGGGCAATCCGCTGATCGACGCCCGCATCGCCGCCGACGGGCTGACCGGCCGGATCACGGTGCCGCTGCGCACCCGCGGGGCACTGCTCGGCGTGGTGACGTTCTCCCGGACCGACAGACCCGAGGCGTTCACCGCGGACGACCTGATCCTGGCCGAGGAACTGACGGCCAAGGCAGCCGTCGCCATCGACAATGCCCGCCGCTACTCCCGCGAGCGCGCCACCGCGCTGACCCTGCAACGCAACCTGCTGCCGCAGCGGTTGCCGAATCAGGAAGCGGTCGACGTCGCGTCGCGCTACCTGCCCGCGGGCACCGGCGCGGAGGTCGGCGGCGACTGGTTCGACGTCATCCCCCTGTCCGGTGCCAGGGTCGCGCTGATCGTCGGTGACGTCGTCGGCCACGGCCTGCACGCCGCGGCCGGGATGGGCAGGCTGCGCACGGCGGTCCGCACGCTCGCCGACGTCGACCTGCCGCCGGACGAGCTGCTGACCCACCTCGACGACCTGGTCCTCCACCTCGCCAGTGACCTCCAGCCGACCAGCCACTTCCAGACGACCGCGGAGACGGGTGCCACCTGCCTGTACGCCGTGTACGACCCGGTCACCCGCCGGCTGACACTGGCCAGCGCGGGACACCTGCTCCCCCTGATCCTCTCCCCGGACGGAACCAGGACCCCCGTTCCCGCGCAACCGGGGCCGCCCCTGGGCATCGGCGGGCTGCCGTTCGAGGCGACCGAGATCGAGCTGCCCGAGGGCAGCCTGCTCGCCCTCTACACCGACGGTCTGGTCGAGAACCGCGAGCGCGACGTCGACCAGGGGATCGCCGAGCTGCTGCGGGTCCTGGATCCCCGGGCCGCTTCCCTGGAGGCCCTGTGCGACTCGGTGATGGACGCGACACTCCCCGAGCACCGCACCGACGACGCCGCCCTGCTGCTCGCCCGCACGCGTGCGCTGGACCTCCAGCACGTCGCCGACTGGGACGTCGAACCGGACTTCGCGCAGGTGCCGCACATCAGAAAGGTCGCCGTCGAACAGGTCGAGGCCTGGGGCCTGGAGAACGCGGTGTTCGTCACCGAACTGGTCGTCAGCGAGCTGCTCACGAACGCCATCCGCTACGGCGCGCCCCCGATCCGACTCCGGCTCATTCGCGACACCGCTCTGATCTGCGAGGTCTCCGACTCCAGCAACACCGCCCCGCACCTGCGCCGGGCACGCGCCTTCGACGAGGGCGGCCGTGGGCTGCTGCTCGTCGCCCAGCTCACCCAGGGCTGGGGCACCCGCCACACCTCCCAGGGCAAGACCATCTGGTGCGCGCAGTCCCTGTCCGCCCTGCTCTAGCTGGAGGGGTCCTGCGCCTCCTGAGAGCCGGTGGACCCGGCGAGGGCGACGAGGTCCGGGATGAGGGCGGCCAGTTCCGTCAGCAGCCGGTCCATGTCCCGTACGTCCGGCATCGGGTGGACGAAGCACACACCGTCCGCCGCGACCGAGACCGCGGGGCCCGCGAACCGGATCAGGCGCTCGGGCAGGTCGGAGGCGTGGAACCGCTCGGCCGTGTCCATGACGTCCCCGCTCATCGGGAGGTACGGGACGCCGTCGGGGACGCGCAGACCGAGCTTTGCCGCGCTCCAGGCGCGTTCGAGGCGCACGGTGGGACGGTCACCCGGTGCCTCGAAGTACACGATCAGCCAGTGCCGTACGTCCCGGCGCCCCGAGGGCTCCCAGCGCCGGGCGACGGTGACCCGGTGCCCGCCGAGCGGGCCGCTCGCCCCGGTGCCGTGCCGGGTGCGCAGCAGCCACGGGAAGTGGCCCGCGTACCCCGCCCATTCCGCTCCGTCCGCGGCCCGTTCGAGCCGGCTCCAGCCGGGGCGTTCGGCGAGGACGCGCATCGCGCGGTCCGCCGTGAGCGCCCGGCGGGCGGTACGGAACGCGAGGGTCCCGCCGATGACGAACGGCGCCAGGATGATGACCGACCACATGATCCAGGGGAACATCGACGCGGACGTCCTTTCGCTCCGGCCGGGGAGGCGCGTGGTGCGTGTGCGTGCATTCTCGCCCGGGCGGCCGCGCCGGCACATCGGTGGATCTACGGAGAGCCGTACGGAGACGCACGTGCGCCCCGCGCCTCGGGGGCGGCGGGGCGGACGTACCGGAGAAGCCGGGCAGGCCGGAACAGCCGGGGAAGCCGGCGTCAGGCGCGGGTCGCCTTGCGGCGGCGGGTGGCCACCACGATCGCGGCGCCGCCGGCCAGGAGCGCGGCGGCTCCGCCCGCGATGAGCGGGGTGTTGCTGCTGGCGCCGGTCTCGGCGAGGCCGCCGCCGCCGGTGCTGCCGCCCGTGACCGGGGTGCCGCTCGACTCGGAGGCGGACGGGGTCGGCGTGGCCGACTCGGTCGAGGTGGACTCCGAGGCGGAGGGCGAGGGCGACGCGCTCTCGGACGACTCGCCGGCGGGGGTCGACGCGGACGCCGACGGCGACGGTGAGGAGCCGCCGCCTCCGGCCGGGGCCGACGGGGAGGGGGAGGACGGGGGCTGCTCGGTGGACGTGCAGTCCTTGGTGCCGCCGTTCCAGGCCGCGATCAGCTTGTCCTTGATGACCGGGCGGTCCGGGCCCTTGGGCAGGTCGCCGTGGACGAAGCCGTCCTGCGCGCCGAGCTTGCCGTCGAACTTCACCGCGCCGCGGTAGAGGTCGATCTGGGCGTAGCAGCCCGCGTCGGGCACGGCGATGTCGAGGGTGTCAGTCTGGCCGGGCTTGACCGTCACGGTGTCGAAGTCGACGAAGACCTGCTCACCGGAGGTGGCGAAGGTGGAACCGTGGGCGAGGTAGGAGGCCAGGGAGGCGGTGCAGGTGCTCGCGTCGCCCGCCGTGCGTACGGAGATGTGGACCTTGCCGTCCTGGGTCGGCTTGAGGTTCTGGTCGTCGACGCGCACCGAGTCGAAGAAGTTCTTGCCGTCGAGCGAGAACTGGCAGCGGTCGGTCCCCGTCTCGGTGCCCGCGCCGGTGCCGGGCTGGTAGTGCCCGCCCGACTTCCAGCCGTCGCCGCCGGGGCCGGAGTCGGCGAACGCGCCGGAGGCGGCTGCCACGGAGGCGGCGCAGAGGGTGAGGGTGGCTGCGCCGGTCCCCAGCAGGCGGCGCACGGTGACACGTCTCACTATGGACATGCGTATCCATTTCTTGGCGCTGCCGGACCGGCGCGTGCCAGGGCAATGCCAGGGCTGATTGGTCACATCAGAGTTCGGAAGACACAGGGGGCCCTCAGGTCACAGGCGCCACAGTGTCCGCCCATCGTCGTTCGCCTGTCAGATCGCTGTCAACCTGGGATAAACACAAGCCAGTTCAAGTTTCCATCACGAATTCATCACCTGCGGAACGTTCCCCTCCGGATCGCCCGAGGGTTCGCTTTCCCGGCACACTGGACAGACTTCCGTTCGTGACCGACTTCTCCGCCCGCAATCCGGACTGGTGGCGCCAGGCAGTCGTCTACCAGGTGTACCCGCGCAGTTTCGCCGACGCCGACGGCGACGGCCTCGGGGACCTGAAGGGCATCACCGGAAGGCTCTCCCATCTCGCCGCCCTCGGCGTGGACGCCCTCTGGCTCAGCCCCTTCTACCCCTCCGAACTCGCCGACGGCGGCTACGACGTCGAGGACCACCGGGACGTCGATCCCCGCCTGGGTACGCTGGCCGACTTCGACGCGATGGCCGCCGAGGCCCACCGGCTCGGCCTCAAGGTGATCGTCGACCTCGTCCCCAACCACACTTCGCACCGCCACCCCTGGTTCCGGGAGGCCCTGGCCGCGCCGCCCGGCTCCCCGGCCCGCGCCCGTTACGTCTTCCGCGAGGGCCGCGGTCCGCACGGCGGGCTCCCGCCCACCGACTGGCGCTCGGTGTTCGGCGGCAGCGCGTGGGAGCGGGTCCAGGACGGCCAGTGGTACCTGCATCTCTTCGCCCGTGAACAGCCCGACCTGGACTGGAGCCACGAGGAGGTCCGCGAGGACTTCCGCACCACCCTGCGCTTCTGGTCCGACCGGGGCGTGGACGGCTTCCGCGTCGACGTGGCCCACGCCCTCACCAAGGACCTCACCGAACCGTTGCGCGACCTCGGCGCGTGCGGAGCGGACGGCGAGGAGGCCCTGGCCGGCCTGCCCCCGGGCACCCACCCCTTCTACGACCGCGACGAGGTCCACGAGATCTACCGCGACTGGCGCCGCGTCCTCGACTCCTACTCCCCGCCCCGTACGGCGGTCGCCGAGGCCTGGGTGCCGGGCGCCCGGCGTGCCCTGTACGCCAGGCCGGACGAACTCAACCAGGCCTTCAACTTCGAGTACCTCCAGGCACCGTGGGACGCCGACGCGATCCGCCACGTGATCACCGACTCCCTCGCCACGGCCCGCGCGGTCGGCGCCTCCGCCACCTGGGTGCTCTCCAACCACGACGTCGTACGCCACCCGTCCCGGCTGATGCTCCCGCCCGGCACGGACGAGAACGCCTGGCTGCTGTCGGGCGGCACCGCCCCCGCGGTGGACGAGGCGCGCGGACTGCGCCGGGCCCGGGCGGCCACGCTGCTGATGCTGGCGCTGCCGGGGTCGTCGTACCTCTACCAGGGCGAGGAACTCGGTCTGCCCGAGGTCGCCGGACTGTCCGTGGACGTCCTCGAGGACCCGCTGTGGGAGCAGTCGGGCCGTACCCGCAAGGGCCGCGACGGCTGCCGGGTCCCGCTGCCGTGGACGGCCGGGGGGCCGTCGTACGGCTTCGGCGCGGGCGGCGCCTGGCTGCCGCAGCCGGAGTGGTTCGCGCGGTACGCGGCCGAGACGCAGGACGGGGTGGCGGGCTCCACCCTGGAGCTGTACCGGACGGCCCTGCGGCTGCGCCGCAAGCTGCTCGACGGCGAGGAGCTGACCTGGCTGCCGGACACCCCGCCCGGCGTGCTGGCCTTCGCCCGCACCGGCGGCTGGCGCTGTGTCACCAACCTCTCGGCGGCACCGGTGTCCCTGCCGCCCGGCGAGGTCCTGTTGAGCAGCACACCGCTGCCCGGCGGCACCGGGCCGAACCCGCTGCCGCCGGACACCACGGTGTGGCTGGCCTAGCCTCCGGTACCGGCGTTCGCGGCGGCGCCGTTGTTGTTGGCCGCGCCGCCGTTGCCGTTGCCGGCGCCGCCGTTGTTGTTGGCCGCTCCGCCCGCGATGCCGTCGATGTCCACCGGGGTGGACGTGGCGTTCGGCGGCGGGGTGAGGACGACCAGGGGGGCGCCGCCGGCCGGAGGGGGCGGGGTCAGGTCCGTCTTGGGCAGCTTGGGCGGGGTGGTCTGCTGGAAGAGCGTCGAGTCGAAGTCGACCAGACCGGTCTTCTCCATCACCGTGATGTGGTCGAGGACGGTGTTGTTCGCCTGGTCGGCCAGGGCCCGCACCAGGGAGTTCTTCGTCGTCGACCGGATCTTGGCCACGGTGTTGAAGATGGAACCGTGCGTCATGCGCAGGATGTTGGCGAAGTCGGTGTCGAACTGCGCGCCGCTCTCGCCCTTGAGCTGCGTCACGAAGCCCTCCTGCTGGGGGCTCGCCACGTTGGGCAGCGTGATGTTCAGCATCGGCGCGATCTTGCGGCAGGTGATGTCGAGGGCGGCGTGGCCGTCGATGAGGTGCTCGCTCGCGGTGAGGACGGCCTTGCTCGTGCCCTTCTGCAGACCGATCTGGCCCACCGGGTACTCCCACAGACCGGCGGCCCGCACCTTCACCACGAAGTCACGGTCGCCCTCGGTCAGGGGGCCCCACTGGGTGTTCGCGATGACTCTGTCGGTGGACGTCGACACCGTGTCCAGCCCCAGCATCGAGGGGTAGGCCAGGGCGCCGAGAGTAAGCGCCAGGGCGCCGCCCACGAAAAGAGTTCCCATCGCGTTCCGCGAGAGTTGCACCGTTCCTCCTGCCCGGTCGGGGGTCCGCCGACGGTAGGACTCCGGCGGGGTCGGACGCACTGGAGTACGCAGGAAGAGCCGCCGCGACTCTATGGCGTTCGTAAAATCTTTGCTGCTGTGTGAGTTCCCGACAGAAACTGCGTCCGAGCGGGGACTTCGCGAGGGGGAGCCGATGCGAGCGAACGTCGTCGGGATCACGTACTACCCGGTGAAGGGGTGCGCGGGAGTCGCGCTGACGGAGGCGGAGGTGACGCCCGAGGGGCTGCTCGGCGACCGGGCCTGGGCGGTCGCGGACGACCGGGGCGACCTGCGCTGGCAGGGTGCGGACCCCCGGCTCGCGGTGATCGTCCCTCAGGTGCGGGACGACGGGCTGACGCTCCTGGCCCCGGACACCGAGCCGCTCACGGTGACCGGCCCCGGCCCCGGCGCGGACGCCTGGCTGACCCGGTTCCTGGGCCGCCCGAGCCGCCTGGTCCGCGCCCGTGCGGGCAGCGACTCCCGGCTGCACGTCGTCTCCCGCGCCAGCCTCGACGCCCTCAACCGGCGCATCGCCGCCCGCGGCGCCGCGCCGCTGCCCATGACCCGTTTCCGCCCCAACCTCGTCGTCGACGGCTGGACCACCCCCCACACCGAGGACGACACCCCCCGCCTCACCGTCGCCGGCGCCGAACTGGCCCTCACCGAGCTCACGGTCCGCTGCGCCGTCACCCTGGTGGACCAGTCCACCGGCCGCCGCGCGGGCCCCGAGCCGCTGCGCACCCTCGCCGACTACCGCCGGGCGGACGGCGGCGGGGTCGTCTTCGGCGCGTACTTCGCGGTACGGCGCCCGGGACGGGTGGCGGTGGGCGACGAGGTCACCCCGGCCACCTGACCGGGCCACCCTGCACCCGTACGGCCCTCCCCACCCGCCCTCCGCAACGCCCCACCGGTTCGAATGGACCCATGACCGGCGCCCCCCACGACCCGCCCCACGGCGCCGCCCCGCAAGCCCGGAAGGAGTCGGAGCCGGGGCCGGGGTGCGGTGCGTCGCAGGAGTACGCGTGCACTCCCTTCCCGGCCGAGGTGTACGTCCGGCGGCTGCGGCGGGCCGCCGGGGAGGCCGCCGCCGCTCGGCTCACCGGGGTTCTCGTGACGCCGGGGCCCGATCTGGGGCGGCTCTGCGGGCACCTGCCGGGTGCCGCCCCGGACCGGCTCACGCTGCTCGTGCTGGCTCCGGAGGCCGAACCCCGCCTCCTGGTCCCCGCCCGGGACCTCGCCGACGCCTCGGCGGGCCCAGCCGCCGGTGCCGTCCGGCTCACCGCCTGGGCCGACGGCCAGGACCCGTACGCCGCAGCGGCGGGACTGCTCCTCCCGCACGGCCACTACGGCATCAGCGACGCCACCTGGTCCGTCCACCTGCTCGGCCTGGAGGAGGCGCTGCCCCTCACCACCTACCGGCCGCTGTCCACCGCCCTCCCCCTGTTCCGCGCGGTCAAGGACGAGGAGGAGACGGCCCGCCTCGCCGCGGCGGCCGCCGCCGCGGACGCCGCGTACGAGGCCGTCCTCGGCGTACGGTTCAGCGGCCGCCGTGAGTCGGAACTGGCCGCCGACCTCGCGGGCCTCCTGCGCGCCTGCGGCCACGACCGGGTCGACCGGGCCCGGGTCGCCGCCGCGGGCCACGGCGCGGACCCGGACCACCGGCCGGGCGACCACCGCGTCGAACCCGGCGACACGGTCGTCCTGGACCTCGGCGGCCGCCGCGACGGCTACGCCTCCGCCCTGACCCGCACCGTCCACGTGGGAGAGCCACCGGACCGGCTGCGCCGGCTGCACGAGATCGTCCGTACGGCCCGGGAGGCGGCCCTGGCGGCGATGCTCCCCGGGGCGTCGTGCGCGGAACCCGACCGGGCGGCCCGCGCGGTCCTCGCGGACGCCGGGCACGACGGCGACGCCCTCCCGGCCACCGGGCACGGCCTCGGCGTCACCCCCTACGAGCCGCCGTACCTGGCCCCGGGCGCCACCCAGCTGCTCTCGCCCGGCATGTGCGTCCAGGTCACGGCGGGCGTGCTGCTGCCCGGCAGGCTCGGGGTGCGGCTCGGGGACGCCGTGGTGTGCACGGCGGCGGGCGTCCGCCGGCTGGCCGGCGCCGACCCCGCCCTCGCGGTGGTCCGCTGAGGCCCCTGCGGGAACGGCCCGCTCACGCCATCCAGAAGAAGACCGCCGTCATCCGCTTCTCCTCCAGCGTCGTACCGCAGTAACCGGTCGCGCTGTGCACGAGGTTGGCGTGGTAGAGCAGCAGCCGGCCCGCGCGGTGCGGGACCCGTACGTCCTCCTCGAAGGCGTCCGGGGCGACGAACCGGGTGCCGAGCGCCTCGACGAGGTTGTTGTGCGGGGCCTGGACGACATTGCCGCCGAGCCGGCCCCCCGGCAGCGACTGCCGGTAGAAGCTGGTCCCGCAGTCCTTCGGCACCCCCGGGTTGAGGTACAGCACGGCGGCGTACCGGCACAGCGCGCGCGAGTCGGAGTGCGGCCGGGGGGTGCTCTCGCCCTCGCCGACGACCTGGACGCAGTTGTGGTTGAGGGTGCCGCCGCCGGGCGCCTGCTGCACCCACAGCCGCTGCGCCCCGGTGGCCCCCCGCACCTTCCGCTCCACCCGGGCGAGTTCGTCGGGCTCCAGCGCGGGCATGGTCCGCAGTCCCGGCCAGCTCTCGGAGGTGTACGGGTGTCCCTTGATCCAGTCGTCCCGGGCCAGGCACCGCTCACGGATCGCCGCGACGCCCTCCTCGGGGAGGACGTCGTCCAGGACCCAGTAGTCGCGGCCCTTGGTGGGCTTGCGGTAGGGCAGGACGGGGAGGGTGACGGCCCGCCTCGGCTGTGGCATGGACATGAAGTGAATGTAGGCGGGGTCTCCGTCAGTTCTCGCCCGTGATCTGCCCCGGACTGTGCAGAGAACTGGTCAACGGGGCGTCAACTCCGGTCAAGAGATCCCCTGGGGGAAGCGGGCGAGGGGGCGAGCAGGGGCTCACTGAACCGGGGGAAGCGGGACGATCTTCCCGTTCTCGTCGAGGGTGTGGGTCATCCAGTACTCGTCCCACTTGTCGCCGACGTACTCCGGGACCTTCCCCTCCGGGTAGCGGGTAAAGCCCTGAGACGGCTCCTCGCCGTTCTTCAGACACAGGCCGCCGCTGTTGTTGACGGCGAGGACCGGGTACTCGCCGTCGCTGCACTGCGCCTCCCGGAACGACAGCGAGCACGCGGACAGCAGCCCCGCAGCGGCGGCGGCCACCAGGGTGAGGCCCAGGCCACGGCGGAGACGGCGGCGGGCGGTGGACGGGCGGCTCACGGTGCACTCCCTCAGGTCGGCTTGTGGAACCAGCCTGCGGGAAGCCGGACGCCCGCTCCTGAGTACGCGTACTCAACGGCCGAGGGGCGGCCTACTCGATCCGTACGGGTGCCCCGACGCGCCTGTTCTGCTCCCTCCGCCTCAGTACCCCTCCCCCAATACCCTTTCCACCAGTTGGAGTTGGGCGTCCGTCAGCCCGGGGTCGGTGAACTCCACCGGCGGTCGGTCGTCCACGGTCAGCGTGTAGTGGCTGGCGTCGGGCACGCCGGGCCCGGACCGGGACGGCTCGTCCGCCGCGGCCAGGACCTCGTACGCGAGCCCTTCCAGCGCGGCCCCGTCGGGCCGGGCGGCGGTGTCCGCCTCGGCCCGGCGGGACACACCGAGCAGACCCCCGCTCCTGAGCAGCCGGATGTGCATGACGCCACCGGTTCAGTGGACGCTCAGACCGACGTCGGACCAGGCCTTGACCACCGAGTCCAGCTCGAGCCGGGTGCCGTAGAGCCGTTCGGCCGTGTCCTTGGTCGCCTGCGCGAACTCCTGGAAGTCGCAGTTCTCGGACAGCCCCCCGGAGATGAGCGTCTCGTACCAGATGCGTCCCGCCCGCTCCCAGGCGTGGCCGCCGATGGCGACCGCGGTCAGATAGAAGGCGTGGTTCGGGATGCCGGAGTTGATGTGCACCCCGCCGTTGTCGGCGTCGCCCTCGACGTAGTGGGTCATATGGCTGGGCTGCGGGTCCTTGCCGCCCAGCATCGGGTCGTCGAACCCGGTCCCCGGCTCCTTCATCGACCGCAGCGCCTGCCCCCGCACCTGCGGGGTGAACAGACCCGCGCCGATCAGCCAGTCGGCCTGGTCGGCGGTCTGGTGCCGGTCGTACTGCTTGACCAGCGAGCCGAAGACGTCCGAGACCGACTCGTTGAGCGCGCCGGACTGGTCCTGGTAGACGAGACCGGCGGTGTACTGCGTGACGCCGTGGGTGAGTTCGTGGCCGATGATGTCGACCGAGATGGTGAAGTCGTTGAACACGACGGCGTCTCCGTCGCCGAAGACCATCCGCTCGCCGTCCCAGAAGGCGTTGTTGAAACGGCGACGGTAGTGGACCGTGGAGTCCAGCGGCAGATTGGCGTCGTCGATCGAGTGCCGGCCGAAGGCCTCCTTGTAGAGCGTGAAGGTCAGACCGAGGCTCTCGTACGCGCGGTTGACCGTGCCGTCCAGGGACGGGTCGCCGCCCTCCCGGCGGACCAGGTCGCCGGGGAGCGCGAGGGTGTGGTGGGTGTCGTACAGCGTCCGGTCCAGGACGAACTCGGTGGGCGCGGCGGGGGAGACCAGATTGGGCGTCTCGATCCGGTTCTGCCGGAAGTCGGCGTCGACGGCCAGCGTGTTCTGCGCGGCCTCCCGGACGTGCGGATCGTCGGCCTCGGTCAGTTTCTCCAGGACGAACGGCGGCAGGATGCCGCAGACGTGGCGTGTGGGGCGCATGGGGGGTCCCTCCTCGGAAGAGGGCTGGTACAAACGGGGTGATGGGCCGCGAGTCCCCAGCGAGGGGACCCGGAGCCGGGGCCGCGTGACGCACGCAGGCCGACGAGTCCCATGCTTCTTATTCTGCGCCCCGGCGCGGCCACCCGCACGCCGGGAGCCTGACGGCTCCTCAGTACCGCACCGCGCGCGCCACCTGTGCCTTGACCGTGCCGGACAGATCGCGGTTGCTGCGGGCCGTCGCCGTGCCGGTCCTGCCCGCGGCCACGTCGGAGACGGTGACCACGACCGTGTCGAGGCGGTTGCCGCTGCTGTCGGTGAAGTCGACCTGGACGGCGAACGACTTCGTGGAGTCGGCGGTGTTGGTGACGGTGACGTCGACCGTGGCGCGGCCCTGGTCGGTGCCGGGGGTGCCGAGCTTCGCGTCGGACTTCACGTCGACGCCGTTCTTGATCTCGTCGAGTTGCTTGTTCGCCTCGGCCGTGGCCGACGCGAACGCCGACGCCGCCTCGGAGGCCAGGGAGGAGGCGGCCGCCGTCGCCTCGGCGCCCAGCGACTCCGCCGCGGAGGCGGCGATGCTGGCGGCCTTGCTCGCGGCGGACGACACCGACGAGGGGGTGTTCTCGTCCGAGCAGCCGGTCAGGACGGCGGCGCAGCAGACCGCCACCGCCGTCAGCAGCACGCCCTTGGTGCGCGGCATCTTGCCTCCTGGGGTCCCCCGGGGGTGTCTGCCCGGGACTCCTTCCAGTGAAGGGGTGGCCGGGCCGGCGCGCATGCCGGGTCACCCGGACGGATGGCGCCGGAGCACGGGGACGGCGCCCGGGTCAGCGTCGTGCCTTCTTGTACCGGCGCATCAGCTCCACGATCCGCGCCTGCTCGGCGCCCGCGTTCAGCGCGGCCAGCAGGTCGTCCGGGCACAGCTCGTAGAAGTCGCCCCAGTGGCCCCGGCGCCGGTTGTCCCAGATGCGGTAGCCGCCCGGAACGCCCCGGGCGACATAGCGGCGTCCGCCCAATCCCTCTCCCCTTCCCCCGTGAGTGGCGTCTTCAGTGTCCGCCACGGCCTTCATCCCTCGCGCGGATTTTCGAGGCCCGTCGCCCTCCCCGGTGACACCTACGCACCCCTCACACTCGGCGATCATGTGCTTACGCTGTGATGGTTGATGGGTGGATCGGTGGAGAGCGTGTGCGGGAGTGGCAGGGGATTCGGCTTCGGACAGCGGCGCGGCGGGCAACTCCCCGTGGAGATCACCAGTTTCGTGGGCAGGGCGGAGGAACTCGCCCTGATCAAGGACGCGGTGGGGCGCTTCCGGCTGGTGACGCTGGTCGGGCCGGGCGGTGTCGGCAAGAGCCGTACGGCGCTCAGGGCGGCCGGGGCCTCGGCGGCGCGGTTCGCGGACGGCGTCTGGCTGGTGGAGCTGTCCGCGCTGCATGACCCGGAGCTGGTGCCGGCCACCCTGGCCGGGGTGCTGGAGCTGCCCGAGCAGCCGGGGATGACCCCGCTGGACGCGGTGGTGGAGCATCTGCGGGAGCGGCGGATGCTGCTGGTCCTGGACACCTGTGAGCATCTGGTCGACGCCTGCGCGATGCTCTGCGACATCCTGCTGCGGGAGGCGCCCGGGCTGACGGTGCTGGCCACCAGCCGTCAGCCGCTCGACGTGCCCGGCGAGCACCGCGTCCCGATCGCCCCGCTGAGCAGGGACGACGCGCTGGAGCTGTTTCTGCTGCGGGCCGGTGCCGTCGCCACCCTGGGCGAGGAGGACCGGCATCGCGCGCTCGCCCTCGTCGACCGCCTCGACGGTGTGCCGCTCGCCCTGGAACTGGCCGCCGTCCGGCTGCGCGCGGTGCCGCTCGCCGAGCTGGTGGCGCGGCTGGGCCGGCGGTTCGAGGTGCTGACCGGGGGCCGCCGTACCGCGCTGACCCGGCACCAGACCCTGCGGACGGCCATCGACTGGTCCTACGACCTGTGCACCCCCGGGGAGCGGCTGCTGTGGGCGCGGCTGTCGGTGTTCGCGGGCTCCTTCGAGCTGTCGGCGGCCGAGGCGGTCTGCGGGGGCGGGGAGTTACCGCGGGCGGAGGTGGTGGGCGCGCTGATCGGGCTGGTCGACAAGTCCGTGGTGCAGCGCATCGGGGAGGACGGCGGGCGCTACCGGCTGCTGGACACCGTCCGGGAGTACGGCGCCGGGCGCCCGGCCGGGGCGGAGGGCGCCGCCGATGCCGTACGGGAGCGGCACTTCGCTTACTACGAGCGGCTGGTGGCGCGGTTCTGGGACGAGTTCCTCACTCCGGCGCAGGTCGCGCTGCACCGGGCGGTGCGGGAGGAGATCGCCGATGTGCGGGCCGCCCTGGAGTACGGGTGCGCACGGCCGGGCCGGGCGGTGGAGGCGCTGTGGCTGGCGACGCGGCTCGGGCCGTACTGGCGGGCGGCGGGCACCCTGTCGGAGGGCCGGCACTGGATCGACAAGGCGCTGGAGCCGGTCACGCAGGACTGTCCGGAGCGGGCCTGGGCGCTGCTGATGACCGGGATCTTCGGGCTGTGGACGGCGGATCTCCCGACGGCGCTGGAGCGCTTCCCGCGGGCGCAGGAGGTGGCGCGCCGGGTGGGGGAGTCGCGGGTGGAGCTGTCGGCGCAGGCGTACCTGGGGGCGATGACGGCCTTCGGCGGGGCGGTGGAGCGGGGGCTGGCCGAGGTGGAGTCGGCCAGGCTGCGGATCATCGCCTCGGGGGACCGGCTGGGGATCGGGGTCGTGCACTACGAGGCGGCCCTGCTGCGGGCCGTGTTCGGGGACCCGGCGGGCGCGCTGGAGCTGTGTGCGACGGGCCTGGCGTATCTGGAGGAGTGGGGTGAGCGGCAGCTGTACGCGTCGACGGTGACGACGAAGGGCGTCATCCACATGCTGGCCGGCGAGGACGCCGAGGGGGAGGCGTGTCTGCGGCGGGGCCTGGAGGCGGTGAGCGAGATCGGGGAGGTGCTGGTGGCGGCGCTGGCCGCGCTGGGCCTGGCCTGGCACGCGGCCCGGGTCGGCCGGCACGTCCGGGCCTGCTGGCTGCTCGGGTACGCGGAGAACGCGCGTCGGCTGAGCGGGGATCCGGTGGCGCTGCTGCCCCGGCTGGTCGAGGAGCAGGAGGAGGCGCAGCGGGCGGTGCGGGCGGCGCTCGGCCCGGAGGCGTTCGAGCGGTGGCGGGAGACGGGGGCGCGGATGTCGGGGCGGGAGGTGCTGGAGGCGGTCCGCGCGGACGCGGAGGTTCCGGAGGGGTCCCCGGCGCCCGTACGCCCGCCCGCTCCGCGCGGTCCCCTGCGCCCCGCCGACTCCCTCACCCGCCGCGAGCGGGAGGTCGCCGCGCTGGTCGCCCGGGGGCTGTCCAACCGGGAGATCGCCGAGCGCCTGGTCATCTCCAAGCGCACGGTGGACGCCCATGTCGAGCACATCCTCGCGAAGCTGGGCATCGCCTCGCGCACCGAGATCCCGGCGACGGTGACGGGCCCGTAGGCGTACGTAGGTAGAAGGGCGGCGGTCTCCTGTGGGGTAGGTGTACCGATCTTCCGCACACCGGTGTGCGGGGAGCGCGGTGGGCGGGGCAGCCTGGTGGTGCCGCCCGGGGCCGGGACGGGCCGGGGGCCGGCAGGCCGAACCCTCGGTCGGCGCTGTCATGGCAGGCGTCCGGCACCGGACCCGCCCCCGGCGGTACGCGGGGCTGCCCCTGGTCGGCGGGGCAGCCCCCACCAGGCGTGGCGCGCGGCGGATCAGCGGGCCGCGAGAGCCGCCAGTGGTTCCCCGGTGAGCCGGCAGATCCGCCACTCGTCGAGGAACTCCACTCCGAGCGAGGTGTAGAAGTCGACGGTCGGCTCGTTCCAGGCCAGCACCCACCACTCGAAACGCTCCCAGCCCTCGTGGACGCAGGTCGCCGCGAGGGCGGCGAGCAGGGCGATCCCGTGACCGGCGCCGCGCGCGTGCGGACGGACGTAGAGGTCCTCCAGGTGCATGGCGCGGGTGCCGGTCCAGGTCGAGAACCGGGGGAACCACAGGGCGAACCCCACGGGCGCGCCGGTGTCGTCGTCCTCGGCGATCAGGACGTGCGCGGCGGGGCGTTCCCCGAACAGGGCCTCGCGGAGCTGTTCCTCGGTGGCGCGGGCCTCGTGCTCGGCCTTCTCGTAGGCGGCGAGTTCGCGGATCAGGGCGCGGATCTCGGGGACGTCGTCGACGGTGGCGGCTCGGATCATGCGCGGAGCATGGGCCAGGGACGCGCCCGCTGTCCACGGCGTTCCACCTGCCGGGCGGCGGCCGTCGGGCCCGCGGCCGGGCCGGACGTGCCGCCTGGCCGGTCATCCGCCGAGCCGCACGTCCTTCTTCCGCAGCCAGGGCAGCGGCGGTACCGACGAGCCGAGGTACGGCGTCCTGCGCACCTCGAAGTGCAGATGGGGGCCGGTGACGTTGCCGGTGGCGCCGGAGAGGCCGAGCCGGGTGCCGGGGAAGACGCGGTCGCCGCGGCGGACGTCGATCCGGGACAGGTGCGCGTACTGGGTGTAGACGCCGCCGGGGTGGCGGACGACGACCTGGTTGCCGAAGCCGTCGCCGCAGGTGGTGGCCTGGACGGTGCCCGGTCCGACGGAGTACACGGGGGTGTCGGTGGGGACCGCGAAGTCCTGGCCGGTGTGACGGTGGGCCCAGTGGTCGCCCTTGGCCGCGTACCCGGCCGAGAGCCAGTAGCCGCGGGTCGGCGCGGTCCAGGGGCCGCCGGTGCGGTGGTGGGGCTCCCGGCCGCGCCGGGCGACAGGGCAGTGGCCGTCGCGGCCGGAGGGGTCCACGGCGACCGGGTCGCCGCCGCCGCGGTCGCCGCGGCCGCTGCGGCCGTCGCCCGGGCCGTCGCCGGGGCCGCTTCCGGCGCCCGACGGTACGGCGGTGAGCAGGACCAGGAGGGCCGACAGCACGGCGGTCGCCGTAGCGAGGGAATGTTCTCGTCGCATTGTGTGATCATCGGACCGATGAGGGGGTCGGGCCGGGGCGCGCCGCCGGACACCCGCCGGTTTTCAGTCGAACGGCTCCGCCATCAGCCTGCGGTACACCTGCGACGACCTCGGATTCGCCGGACACAGCCACACGCCGTGCGGACAGTAGTCGCTGATCGTCTGGTACAGCGGCCGCTGCCGCGCGAACCAGGTCAGCATGCCCCGGATGTACGCCGGGTTGTCGCCGTTGCGGAACAGACCCCACTCCGGGTACGAGAACGCCTTGCGGTGCGCCCGCGCGAACCGCACGTGCTCGGTGAGGCCGTACGGCTCATGGACCTGCTCGTCGAAGGACATGCCGTGCGGCTGGTCGTAGGCGTCCATGCCGATCACGTCGACGTACCGGTCGCCCGGGTAGCACTCCGGCCACGGGATGGCGTCCCGCCCCCGGTTCGGCGCGAACTCGAACCGGAACCGCTGCCCCTGCACCGACCGCATGGTCTCCACGATCCGCACCCAGAACGCCTTCCACGCCTCGGGATCGGGCCCGCAGCGGTGGGTGTACGTGATCCCGTTCATCTCCCAGCCCACCACCAGCACGGTGTCCGGGATGCCCAGCGAGACCAGTCGGCGGGCCAGTGTGCGGAAGTGTCCGTCGTACGCGCCGTCCGCCCCGTCGCGCAGCAGCCTGCGCACCGTGCGGTCGGGCAGATGCGCCTCCGCGCGGTCCAGCATCGGCACGTTCAGCACGAACAGCCGGTCCGCGCGGGCCCGGCGCCACTGCGCCCAGTGGTGGAGGTCGCCGGGCTCGCCCTCGATATGGCCCCAGTGGTCCCCCGCCAGATAGGCGTGCGCGACCCGGGGCGTGGCCGGCCCCAGCCAGCCGTCCAGCTCGGAGACCCGCCGCACGCCTTCCGAGCCGTACCCGACGTACGCCCCGAAGGGCGAGGGCGGGGGCCCGTCGGCCGGCTTCCCGTCGGGCACCCCCGCCGTCCACTCCCCGTCGCGGACGCACGCGGGCCCGGCGAGCAGGACCAGGGCGACCAGAAGGAGCGTCAGGAAGGGCCGAAGGGCACGAGGACGCCTTCCGGGACGAGGGTGAGGACTTCTGCGGATCGGTGACGGCGGCACCGGTTCAGGATGACCCCCCGCCCCCCACCGGCAATCCGGAATCACCCGCGAACCACCCGTACCGGGGACGCGGTTCCCTCACCAGGAAGACATCCACGGCGTCCTCCCGCTCGCACACGAAACCGTGCCGCTCGTACAGCCGCCGGGCGGCGCTGCCCCGGAGCACGTCCAGCCGCACCCGCCGCCCGGCGCGGTCGGCGTCCGCCAGCAACCGCTCCAGCAGCGCGGTCCCGATGCCCCGCCCCTGCACCCGCGGGTCGAGGTAGAAGTGCTCCAGCCAGTCCGCGTCCCCGGCCGGCCGCAGCGCCACACACCCCACCACCGTGCCGTCGGCCTCCTCGACGACCAGCGTGTTCCCGGGCACCCAGGCGTCCCGCAGCCGCTGCCGCACCCGGTGCTCGTCGTACCGCCCGAGCCGCTCCAGATCCCCACGCATCGCCACCGCCCGCACCTCGGCGACGGCCTCCACGTCCGCCACGGTCGCCTGCCGTGTCCTCCACTCAGCCATGCGGCGATGCTGGAACGCGTCCCGTCGGCTTCCTCTCGCCGCAGGGGGAGGTCCGCTGGGTCCTGGTGCATCCGGAGCAGCCGGCTCCGCGCCGTACCGCTCCGGCGGAGTCCGCGGCGGCCGGTTGAATTTCAATACTTTCCTCCTCAACAGGCAACCGTGGCAGGGTTTTTGCCGCTCTCACAGGGTGCTCACAGTTCTCGGTCGGCGGGTGCGTGGGGTGTGCCCGCGGGTGATGGCCGGGGTGTGGGCTGGCCTGTCCGATGCCAGTGACCATGGCACTCGCAGACGAGGAACCGATGACCAGATCGCAACACCGCAAGGGCCTCAAGCGCGGCGCGTTCGCCGCGGGGGCCGCGCTCACCGTCGTCGCCGTCGCCGGGGCCGCCCCCGGCGCCGGTGCCGCGCCGCAGAGCACCGCAGGGAAGCCGAAGCTGAAGCTGATCGCCGCGTCGAGCGCCGTCACGCTCGACCGGTACGAGTGGGACGGGGGCTTCCAGCTCGACTTCGACCTCGGCACCTACCTGACCGTCGACAAGGCGCCGCTGGAGTTCAAGACGACGCGCAAGTCGTACAAGGACCCGGTCGTCGTGCAGCAGATCCTGCGCAACGGCTCGCAGGTGACGACGAAGAAGCTGCCCGCCGGGCTCGTCAAGAACTTCCAGGGGCTGCCCGACTTCCTGGAGATCTCCGTCAAGAACAGCGCCGGGACGGAGGTGAAGAAGATCAAGAGCACCTTCTGCCCGAACAACGCCTCCGGACGGCTGCGCCCCGACGCGCCCGCCACCTCGCACTACCCGGAGAGCTGCCCCACCAACCCGTGGACCCTCGGCTCGGTGTGGGGCGTGGAGAAGGGCTGGGCCGCCAACACCACCACCCAGGACTACGACCACCCGGTGGACCTGGCGCCCGGCGAGTACACCGCCAAGGTGTCGATCGCGAAGAAGTACCGGGACCTGTTCGGCATCCCCAACGACGCGCCCACCATCAAGGTGACCGTCCGCCGGATCAGCGAGGGCGGCGGCGAAGGCGGCGGGGCCGGGCTCACCCGCGGGTCCTCGGCCATGTCGCACGACATGGCCGGGATGGACCACGGCGCGATGGCCGGGATGGACAGGGGCGCCGGGCACCACTACGGCCCGCGCGGCGCCGACGCGCCCGTGCCCTCCGCGCTCTCCCACGCCCTCGAGGACCGCGGTCTCGCCCACCACCTCGGCGACGGCGCCGGGCACACCGACGGCTCGCGCATCGCGCCCGCGCTCAAGGCCAACAGCCAGCGGCCGAGCGGTCGCGCGACGGTCCCCGCCAACGCGCCCAAGCCGGACCTGCGTTCGCTGCCCGCCTGGGACATCGCGATCACCGACGGCGAGGACGGCGACGCCGCCGGCCGCGACTACCTCGCCTTCAGCGCCAACGTCTGGAACGCCGGCCCCGCGCCGCTCGTCGTGGACGGCTTCCGCAAGCCGAACGCCGACCTGATGGACTCGTACCAGTACTTCTACGACGCCAGGGGCAAGCAGATCGGCTACGCCCCCGCCGGCACCATGGAGTGGGACCCGCGGATCGGCCACGAGCACTGGCACTTCACCGACTTCGCCAGCTACCACCTGCTCTCCGCCGACAAGACCGACATCGTCAAGAGCGGCAAGGAGGCGTTCTGCCTCGCCAACACCGACGCGGTCGACTACACGGTGAAGAACGCCAACTGGCACCCGTACAACACCGACCTGTCGACGGCCTGCGGCCAGAAGAGCTCGATCTCCGTCCGCGAGGTCCTCGACGTCGGCTCCGGTGACACCTACACCCAGTACCGTCCGGGCCAGTCCTTCGACATCACCGACCTGGCCAACGGGACGTACTACATCCAGGTGGTCGCCAACCCGGCCAAGCGCCTGAAGGAGACCAACGTCAACAACAACATCTCGTACCGCAAGGTCGTCCTGGGCGGCACGCCCGGCCACCGTACGGTGAAGGTCCCGCCGTACGACCTGGTCAACGCGCCGTAGTGACCTCGGGGGTCGGTGGCGGACGGGTTACGACCGCCGCCGACCCCTACGACCGGCCAGGATGTGACGCAGGCCACATCCTGGCCGGTCACACTCGTCCGGGGCGCTCCGTCAGAGAGGTGTAACCAGCCGAGAGCAAGCTCACGAGGAGACACCATGGACCCCCGCCTCAACCTCTTCGCCAACCCGGTCGCCGGCAAGTTCACCCGGTACATCAACTCGGCCGGCAAGGTGATCGCCGACTCCACCCTGCCGGCGGCGACCCAGGAGCTGGTGAAGCTCCGCGCCAGCCAGATCAACGGCTGCGGCTTCTGCACCGACATGCACAGCAAGGACGCGGCCCACGCCGGTGAGACCGCCCAGCGCCTGTACCTGGTCGCGGCCTGGCGGGAGGCCACGGTCTTCACCGAGGCCGAGCGCGCCGCCCTGGAGCTGACCGAGCAGGGCACCCGTATCGCAGACGCGGCGGGCGGCGTCACGGACGCGGCCTGGGAGAACGCGGCCAAGCACTACGACGAGGACCAGCTCGCCGCCCTCGTCTCCCTGATCGCCCTGATCAACGCCTACAACCGTCTCAACGTCGTCGTCCAGCAGCCGGCGGGCGACTACCGGCCGGGCATGTTCGGCTGAGGCCGGGCCCGGCCCGCGCGGCGGCCTGACGGAACGTCTTGTCTGCGCAACAGGGCAACCGTTGGGCCGTTGTGCGAGTCTCCTGAGACGTCTGTGCTCGTCGGACGTATTCCTACCTGCGTGTAGTGTTCCGGCGTTCGGCGGTGACCACGCCGGCGACCCGAGCACGGTGGAGGCATGGAGCGGCCGATGCGGAGGGACGGGGCGCCGATGAGCGGAACGAGAAGGCGTGGATACGCTCCGATGGAGTCGGCCGGCCGCGGGGGCAGAGGCGGCGGCGGCCGTACGCGGCTGACCCGGCGCGGCCGGATCGTCGCCTGGGGCGGCGGGGTGACCGCCGTGGTCGTCCTCGCGGTCGGCGGCGTCGGTGCCTGGATCTACCAGGACCTCAACAACAACATCGGGCGGGCCGACGTCGACGACAAGCTCGGCGGGGACCGTCCCCAGAACCTCAGCCCCGGCTCCAAGAACATCCTGCTCGTGGGGTCCGACAGCCGGGACGGCGCCAACGCCAAGTACGGCAAGGACCTGACCACCATGCAGTCGGACACGCTGATGGTGCTGCACATCCCGGCCGACCGCCAGTGGGCGTCGGTGGTCTCCTTCCCGCGCGACTCCTGGGTGGAGATACCTTCCTGCGAGAAGGGCGACGGGGGCACGTCCTCCCCTCACCACTTCAAGATCAACGAGGCGTTCGCGATCGGCGGCAGCGGCGGCGAGGTCGCCGGGGCCGCCGCGTGCAGCATCAAGACCATCGAGGCCAACACCGGTCTGCGCATCGACCACTTCATGTCGATCGACTTCTCCGGCTTCAAGGGCATGGTCGACGCGCTGGAGGGCATCGAGGTCTGTCCCGAGGCGGCCATCCACGACAAGAAGGCCCATCTGGACCTGGAGGCGGGCTGCCAGACGATCAAGGGCGAGAAGGCCCTCGGTTACGTCCGCACCCGCTACAGCGTGGGCGACGGCTCCGACATCGGCCGTATCGGCCGCCAGCAGGAGTTCATGGACGCCATGGCCAAGAAAGCCAAGTCCAAGCTCACGGACGCCGACGCGATGTACGGCTTCCTCCAGTCCGTCACCAAGTCCCTCACCGCCGACACCGCGCTGGCCGGCATCGAGCCGCTGTACGGTCTGGCGAACGAGCTGAAGGGCATCGACAGCGACCGGCTGAGCTTCGTCACCGTGCCCAACTACGGGCGGGAGGCCGACCAGCCCACCGACAAGGCGAACGTCGTCTGGCAGTACCCGCAGGCCGCCGATCTGTTCACCTCCCTGGCCCAGGACAAGGAGGTCACCAAGGCGCAGGTGGAGGCCGCCAAGAAGGACGTGGTCTACGCGTCCTCGGTGAAGTTCCAGGTCCTCAACGGCACCGGCATCGGCGGCCGGGCGGCGGCCGTGGCCGAGCGGCTCACCGAGGCCGGCTACCGCCTCGCCGGTACCGGCAACGCGCCCTCGACGGTCACCACGACCACGGTCACCTACCCGGCGGGACTTCAGCGCCAGGCCGCCGCGCTCGCCTCGCGGATCCCCCACGCCCGTGCGGTGCAGGACGCCTCGGCGGCGGCCGGCGTGGTCACGGTGGTCGTGGGGCCGGACCTGAAGGTGGAGGACGTCGCCTGAGCACAGGTGATCATGAGTGGTCGCAAGGGCTCAGGAAATGCTGTAAGGTTGATCTTGAGCCGGTCACCGGGAAACAAAAACGGTGAACGACCTCTGCGTTGGTGGTCCAAGGAAAGACGCCCCGCTTCCTGCGGGGAAATGCAGGTGCAAGGCCTGCCCGGCGCTCCGATGACGAGTCCCATCCCGTGTCGCACGGGGTGGGACTCGTTCGTTGTCCCCCCCGTGCGGGCGGCCGGATCAGGCCCCGGCGACGAAGGAGGAGAGGCCGTCGAGGAAACGGTCCGCCTCCTCGACGGTGTTGTAGGGCGCCAGGCCGACACGGAGAGCCGGGTCCTGGAGCTTCAGCGCGGCGAAGGGCTCGTAGGCGTAGAACGACCCCGCGGGGGCGAGGACGCCCCGCTCCGCCAGGTGCACCTGGGCCTCGCGGGCGTCGCGGCCTTCGAGGGTCATCAGCAGCGTCGGGGTGCGGTCGGCCGCGACCGAGTGCACGGTGACGGCGTCGCCCAGGGCACGCAGCCCCTCCTCCAGCCGGGTGCGCAGCACCCCCTCGTGCTCGTGCAGGGCGTCCAGCGAGTGCGTGAGCCGTTCCCTGCGCGTGCTCCCCGGGCCCGGGTCGAGCGCGGCGAGGAAGTCCACGGCGGCGGTGGCACCCGCCAGGATCTCGTAGGGCAGCGTGCCGAACTCGAAGCGCTCCGGGACGGTGTCGGGGGAGGGCAGGAGCTTGTCCGGGCGCAGGGTCTGAAGGAGTCCGGGCGCTCCCGCGAGCACCCCGCAGTGCGGTCCGAGGAACTTGTACGGCGAGCAGACGAACAGGTCGGCGCCGAGCGCGGGGACGTCCACCAGGTGGTGGGCGGCGTAGTGCACGCCGTCCACGTACACCAGGGCGCCGGCCTCGTGCGCCAGGTCGGCGATCCGGCGGACGGGCGGCTTGGTGCCGAGCACGTTGGAGGCCGCCGTGACCGCGACCAGCCGCGTCCGGGACGACAGCGCCCGCTCCAGCGAGCCGAGGTCCAGCTCCGCCGTCCCGGCGTCGATCCCGATCCAGCGGACGGTCACCCCCGCGCGCTCGGCGGCCTGGACCCAGGGGCGGACGTTGCAGTCGTGGTCCAGCCGGCTGAGGACGATCTCGTCACCGGCCCGCCAGTCCTTGGCCAGGTGGCGGGAGAAGTCGTAGGTGAGCTGGGTGGCGCTGCGTCCGTGCACGACGCCGCCCGCCGGGACGCCCAGCAGGTCGGCGTAGGCGGCGCGGAACTCCGTGACGGCGCGTTCGGCGTTCAGCTCGGACGGGCTGACGGTGCCCCGGTTCGAGAGGGGGCCGGTCAAGGTCGCGGCGATGGCCTCGGCGACGGGGCGGGGCGTCTGGGTGCCGCCCGGCCCGTCGAAGAACGCGAGACCCCCGTCGAGGGAGGGGAAGTGGGCCCGAAGGGCGGTCAGGTCGATGGCCATGGCCTCGGCTTTCAGGGAGACAGCGGGCTTGGGGCTTCCTAGACTCTGGCACCGGGTCCGCGGACACGTAAAGCGAGGGATCACGAAGGGAGAGTTCACGGTTCATGAACCGCCGGCCGGATCTGAAACTTCTGTCCACCTTCCTAGCCGTCGTGGACCGCGGTTCCATGGCCGAGGCCGCGGCGGCCCTCGGCTACGTGCCCTCCGCGGTGTCCCAGCACATCGCCGCCCTGGAGCGGGACCTCGGCGTGGAACTGCTGGTACGCCGCCCCGGCAGCCGGCTGATCCTCACAGCGGCCGGACGCTCCCTGGCACAGGCGGCGCGGAGCCTGTTCGAGGCGACCGCACGCTTCCAGGACGCCGCCGCCCGCATCGCGGACGGCGACATCGCCGAACTCCGCGTCGGCGCCTACCCCAGCGCGATGAGCCATCTGTTCCCCGGCGTGCTGGCCGCGCTGCGCCCCCGCCGCCGGGGCGCCCGGATCCGTCTGGTGATCGTGGAGACGCACCAGGGGCTGCCCAGGGTCACCTCGGGAGACCTCGACCTGCTCATCGCCTACCGCTATCTGCCCGAGGACCCGCCGAGCCCGTCCGACGACTGGGACGTCACCTCGCTGGGCCACGAGCCCCTGGTCCTCGTCGCGGGCCCGCGCCCGGACGCCCGCCCGTGGGAACTGGCGGACTGCCTGACGATGGAATGGACCTCGGGCCACGCCCGCAGCCCCGACCGCCGACTGCTCCACCGCTGGGCCGGAGAGCTGGGCATCTCCCCCGAGGTCACCCTGGAGACCGAGGACCTGCACAGCATGCTGGCCATGATCGGCGCGGGCCTGGCGGTGGGCCTGATCCCGGCGACCCTCCTCACCGAAGACGCCGACCGCCCCCGGGTGGAACGGGTCGCGCTCCCCCCGGAAGCCACCCCGCTCCACCGCGAGGTCCTGGCCGTGAGCCGCCCGGGCGTGCGGCATCCGGTGGTCGAGGAACTGCTGGGGTTGCTGGCGCAGGCGTTGAGGGTGGTCGGGGGCGTGAGCGACCCCTCATCGGGGAGCGACTGAAGGGCAGGCCCGGGACGTCCGACGCCGCCGGACCCGCCCGTCGGCAGGCGGACGGCCGGCACTACCCGGGAGTGTCGGCCGGCGGGTCCACGAGCACCGGCGCACCGGCGAGGACCCCGCCGTCGAGGACGAACTCGCAGCCCGTGGCGAAGGTGGCCTCGGTGATGATGAACAGGACCGTGCGGGCGACCTCCTCGGGCGTGCCGAAGCGGGGGATGGGCTGGCCCGCGACGAACCGGTCGTCGAAGCCCGCCGTCATCGCCGTACGGATGGCGCCGGGGTGGACGGAGCAGACGCGCACGCCGTCCCCGGCCAGTTCCAGCGCGGCCGTCTTCGTCAGTCCGCGCACGCCCCATTTGCTCGCCACGTACGCGCCGACGCCGGCGTACCCGGTCAGGCCCGCCAGGGAGGACATGTTCACGATCACCCCGCCGCCGGCCCGGCGCAGCGACGGCGCCGCCGCGCGCATCCCGAGCCACGTGCCCTGGAGGTTGACCTCGAGGACCCGGCGGAACTGGAGCAGGCTCTCCTCCTCCAGGGTGCCCCACCCGGCGATGCCCGCGTTGTTCACCAGCACCGACACCGGTCCCGCGTGCTGCTCGGCCTTGGCGACCACCTTCCGCCAGCCTCCCTCGTCGCTGACGTCGAGGTGCAGGAAGCGGGCCGGGGCGCCGAGCTCCTGCGCCAGGGTGCTCCCCTCGGACTCCAGGATGTCGGCGATCATCACCGCGGCCCCCTCGGCCGCGAGCAGGCGCACCACCGCGGCGCCGATCCCCCGCGCCCCACCGGTGACGATCGCCACCCGCCCGTCGAGACGACCCATCGTGACCTCCTGAGACGACGACCTCCAGGCCCAGCATCGGCCGCCCGGACCCAGCACCGCAGGTCAGGCTGGGCCGGACGGGGGGAGCGGGGCCGGATGCGGCAGGATGCGGGGTGCCCGCCGCCCGTTCGCCGGGGCCGATCAGGAGCCGTACAGAGGGAGCCCCTCCGAGGAGATCGTCCAGTCGGCGATGGTGACGTCCTCGCCGTAGACGAAGTCCTTGCGGGTGGCGTAGCGGGGGCCGTCGGGGGTGGGGTGGATGTCGGTGAGGACGGCGCCGGTGCCGGTGCGGGGGTCGAAGACGGCGTAGACGGGGATGCCGATGAGCGCGTAGTCACGCACTTTGGTCACCCAGTCGTTGTCGGGGTTGGACCGGGAGACGACCTCGACGGCGGCGACGAGGGTGCGGGGATCGAAGGAACCGGGCACGTCCATGTCCGCCCAGGCGATCACCATCAGGTCAGGGCGGCGCATGATGCCCTCGGACTCGTCCTCGACATCGGGCTCGCCCGTGTGGGCCAGGAGTTCTTCCGGGATCACCCTTTCGAGGCGTTTCCGGATATGCGCGGTGGTCAGTTCATGTGGGCCGACGGGCGCCATCATGTCGTGAACGATCCCTTCCTTGGTGACTTCGAGTTTGCCGGGCACCGTGTCGTCCGTGGACTGAATGAAATTCCGCATGGCCCGGTATCGGTGGGAGGCGCCCTGCTGTGCGTTCTTCGAGGCGGTGGTCATGGCGCTCGCTCCTCGTCGTCTGTGCCCAGGGGCAAGGATCGTCGCTCTCATGCTAGGTGCCCGGCGCGGAATCGGATCGGCAGTCGCGGCAGCGCCCCGGGGCCGGGGCGCGGAAGGGGCGGTCGCATCCGTCGCAGTTCTGGAAGGGGTGTCTGGGCTGCGGGACGGCCGGGGCCGGGGGCCGGAAGGGTGGCAGGGGCGGTAGCTGGGCGGTCAGGCGGTGGGCGAGTAAGACGTCATCTCATTTGGCTGGCTCGGTAGGCTGTCGGTCGTGGTGGGGATCGTTGAACGGCTGGTGCCGGACGAGTTGTGGGAGCTGTTCCAGCGGGTCGTTCCCGAGGCGCCGGTGCGGCCTCAGGGCGGTGGCCGACGGCGTCACGGTGACAGAGAGGTGCTGGCTGCGATCGTGTTCGTGGCCACGTCGGGCTGCACGTGGCAGCAGTTGCCCTCGGCGTCGTTCGGGCCATCGGGGGCCACGGCGCACAGACGTTTCGCCGAGTGGACGAAGGCCAGGGTGTGGGCGAAGCTCCACCGCCTGGTCCTCGATGAGCTTGGTGCCCGCGGTGAGCTGGACTGGTCCCGTTGCGCGATCGACTCGGTGAACATGCGGGCCTTGAAAAGGGGGAGCTGACAGGTCCGAATCCTGTCGACAGGGGCAAGTACGGCTCGAAGATCCACTTGATGACCGAGCGGACAGGTCTGCCCCTGTCCGTCGGAATTTCGGGGGCGAATCTGCACGACAGCCAGGCCTTGATACCCCTGGTCAAGGGCATACCACCCATCCGCTCCCGCCGCGGCCGACGGCGACGCCGACCGGGAAAGCTCCACGCCGACAAGGGCTACGACTACTCCTACCTGCGGCGATGGTTACGGGGGCGTGGCATCATCCACCGCATCGCCCGCAAGGGCATCGAGACCTCGACGCGACTGGGTCGTCACCGCTGGACCATCGAACGCACCATGGCGTGGCTCGCCGGCTGCCGACGTCTCCACCGACGCTACGAGCGCAAAGCGGAACACTTTCTCGCCTTCACGAGCATCGCCTGCACCCTGATTTGCTACCGCAGGCTCGTGCCCAACCGGCGCAACAAACGTCACGTGTTGGCGGCGCCGTAGTGCAGGACCTCGCCTTGTGGCAGCAGGTATCCGATGCCCCGCGTCTGCGGCATCTCTCCTGCCAGCGTCGAGGCGTCGGTGCAACCAGAGACCTCGAAGCCGATGACCCCCAGGCTGAAGGAGGCGCTCTTGAAAGTCTCGGTCCCGATGGCAGCCAGCCAGTCGTCCATCACGTTGGACCTGAAGAATGGCTGACCGTCCCAGTACGCAAGGCCCGCGTGATCCAGCGCGCCTAGGGGGACGTAAAAGTCGAGCCAGTCGCCGCATTCATCACCGCCGCGGATCGCCACGCACCCGCACACGACCAGTTGGTCCGTCGGCAGGCGGACCTGACCGTGAAGGTGGCCGAACTCGGCCAGAGAGCCAACCGTGCACGGCACAGCATCCTGCTCCTCAGGCTCACGGTCTCTGCGCCCAAAGCACCCATGGACATCTGCGGCGGACCACAGAGCGCTCAGGACGGCCTGAAGCTGGGCATCATCACTCGATCCCACCTCCATAGCCAGCTCATAGTAGCCACCGGACCAGTTCGTCTGGTCCCGGAAGGCAGCAGGACTTCTCATGACGTGATCATGCGGCAAAGCCCAGTCCAGTGCCACCGCCATCCAAGTGTGCAGCCGGACCAATTGAGATGACGTCTAACGGCCTTGTGCACGAATGAGGTCGGGGCGTGTTGGCCTGGCGGGTTGTCTGCTTGGCGCTCACCTCTCGGCGGCGCGGTCGGAGACCAGGGCGGCGACTGCCGCATAGGTCTCGTCGAAGTACTCGCGGCGCCCGAGATAACGCTGGAGGGTTCGCCACTGCTTGTGTTCGGCGTTGGCGTGCTCGACGCAGATGCGCTCCGAGGACTGCTGACGGCGGGCCGCGTCCCAGGCGGCGATGTCTTCGGGAGAGGCGCCCTTCTTCGGCTTGAGCGGCGGGGCTTGGACCTGGTCGGGGAACTGCTTGGCAAGTCCCCGATAGCCCGCGTCGACCTTGGCCCTGACCTGGGGGTACTGCTCGAACAGGTCGTAGATTCCCTCGGTCTTCACGGCTGTCTGGTCGTGCATTCTGCCAGGCCGGAAGGCCCCGGCCCACAGGGTGCGGCCCTGCACGTCAGTGACGACGGTGGCCTTCTTGGTGTTCTGCCGCATCTTGCCCGAGACGAAGGCGCGACGGCCCGGCTTGTTCGCCCGGGGTCGTCGAACCCGGACCTCCGTGCCGTCCAGCCGCAGCTCGACATCCTCGGCCGCCGCATAGGCGAAGACATCTGCGAGAGTGCGAAGCCGCAGGTCACCCTGTCCGGGAACAGCAAAGCCACGAGCGGCCAGAAGGGGACGGACCTCGTGGACAGCCCGGGTGATCGTGGAGCGGTCCACTCCGTAGAGCAGGGCCAGAGCCCCGTGCGGGAGCTGGAACCTCAGGACGACCAGCGTGGCGATGACCCGGTCGGTGAACACCAACTGGTGATTGGGTCCGGCACCGGCCGCACGCAACCGGCTGCGGTCTCGACGCTCGTGCAGTCGGCCCTCCTCTGCGGCCGTCCACGCCTCGGCCAACTCCGCGATCAGCGAACCGAGTCGACGGCGCTGGAGGCCGGTGAAGAGACGATGGGACAGGGCCGTGCGGCCTAGGCATTGCGTCACGACAACACCCAACCCGCACGGCCCTGTTCATGCCGTGGCAGAAGCGTGATCGTTACAGCGCGCCCGTTGCCCTGTTCTGCCACCGGGTCAATCCGAGCTCGGGAGAGCGGAGAGCAGGGCCGTGGCGGCGCTGTCGAAAGGCGCGATGCTGCCGGCCGCACGACAGAGGATGTGGGCGCCTTCGAGTGTGACGATCAGGAGGGTGGCCAGATCAGCGGCCTGGGATGAGCTCATTCCGGCCCGGGTGAGTTTTTCGGTGAGTTCGCCGACCCAGCCGGCGAACCCGTCGGCCGCGACAGCGCGCAGGCTGCCCTGGTCGGCAATGGCCGCACCGCCGTCGATGGTGACCGCCGCGACCGCGCAACCGCCACCCTCGGCGGACGCCTGCACCACGGGGCGGACGTTGCCAAGGAACGCCTCCACGACTTCGCGTGGGGTGCGGGCCGGAAGTTCGTGCAGGTGACCGCGGACGTCCTCCGCGTTGCGGCGGGCAGCTTCGAGCGCGAGTTGCTGTTTGCCGCCGGGGAAGTGGTGATAGATCGCCCCGCGCGCGGCACCGCTCTCGGCCAGGACGTCGGTGAAGGACATCGCGGCCAGGCCATGGCGTTGCAGCAGCCCGATCGCTGCGCTGATCATGCGGGACTTCGTGTCCGCGGCCATCGCGACCCCCTTGACTAGTACGGCCATCCTACTCCATGCTCACATTACTAGGACGCACGTACTAGTGACGGGCCGGACAGGCCCCGAAACCGGAGGTTCCTGATGGGCAAGACCTTTCTCTACACCGAGATCCAGGCGGCAGTGCCGTTCGACCAGTTCGACTGGCACCAGGTCAACACGGCCCTGAAAACCGCACCGGGCCTGATCCGCAAGACGTGGCTGTCCGGGATCGGCACCCACACCATCGGCGGCTTCTACGAATTCGACAGCGCCGAGAACGCCCTGGCCTTCGCCCAGGGCCCCTTCGCCGAAGAAGCCCGCCGAGCCGGAGCCCCGGCCACGACACGCCTGTTCGACGGCGACATCGTCAAGGACGCCAGCATCGACCTGAACTCGCCCTACTACACCTGACACCGCAGGCCGTCGCCGACATCAGTACTGGACACCGCCTCGCTCCACCGCCGGGGCGAGGCGGCCCCAATGGAGAGGCATCTCGATGAACATCACGCGGCACCCCGAGAACAGCGTGAGCTGGATCGACCTCGGCACCCCCGACATGGAGACGACGACGGCGTTCTACACCGCGCTGTTCGGTTGGACCATCGCCCCACCGGACCCCAACGGCTACAGGCTCTGCACACTGCGCGGACAACTCGTCGCCGCCCTCGGGCCGGCCGAGGACCCCGGCCCGCCCTACTGGACGATCAACATCACCGTGTCGGACATCCAATCCACCGCCACCCGCTTCACGAACCTGGGCGCCCAGATCATCGTGGCACCCACCCAGGTCGGGACACTCGGCCACGCCGCCGTCGCGATCGACCCCGTCGGCGCACCACTGTCACTCTGGCAGCCCGGCACCCACACCGGCATGCAGCTGAACCACGAGCCGGGCACTTTCGTCGGCATCAGCCTGCTCACCGACCACCCCGAGCAGGCCGCCGCCTTCTACCGACCAGCCCTGCACTGGAACTCCAACCCTGAACACACCGAGCTCCGGCTCTCGGACAACTCCATCGCCGCCACCAGCCCGCCGCCAGGAAAACCAACGGCGCAGCGATCACTCTGGCTGGTCAGTTTCGCCAGCAGCAGACCCGATGCCGACGCCAAGCAGGCCCGACAGCTCGGTGCGACCGAGGTCCGCCAGGACGCCAACGGAGACGTGGTCTTGCGCGATCCCACCGGCGCTCTGTTCGGCCTTACCCAGCACGCCCGATAGTGCCACTCCGCCCGAACAAGTTGCCCCGGGCAATCGCGCACCAGCCTGTAAGGCCGCGGGGCGGTACAGGGGTTCTTCGGGGAGGCCGGCGATGAGGGCGTGGCGTACGGCGGTGGGGGTGAGGTCACGCTCCAGCCAGGCGGCGACGCCGGGGGCGAGGTGTTCGGCGTCGGTGGCGGAGAGGAGGAGGCGGGGGTCGTGGCGGCGGAGGGTGGCGAGGAGGTCCACGGCTGTCCTGAGGAGCTCCGGGGAGCTGTACGCGGGCTTGGGCACGGCGGGCAGCAGCTTGCGGCGCGGCGGGGGTTTGTCCTGCGCGTGGCGGGGGCGGGGAGCGGGCTTGTCGGAGGCCTCGGTCGGGGTGGGGCGGCGGGCGGGCTTGCTGGAGGCTTCGGTCGGCGTGGGGCGGCGGGCGGGCTTGGCGGAGGCCTCGGCCGGGGCCGGCCGGTGGCCGGGCTTGTTGCAGGAGATCGTGCGAGTGACGATCCGGCCGTCGGCGGTGCGATGGCGCTCGCGGCGCAGATAGCCGTGCGCCTCCAGCTCCCGCAGGGCGGCGGCGAGCCGGGTGGCGCCCTCGGGGAAGCGCTTGGCGAGGGACTTGATGTCGACGCAGGTACCGGGTGGCACCGACTGGATGTGGACTCCGAGGCCGATCGCCAGACCGGACAGCTCCCTGTGCTGGGCGAGGTCGTTGCCGATCGTCGTGAACTGCGTGGTGTGGCGGACGTGCTCGTGAATCACGCCCGCGTGGGGGTGGTTCTTGCCCGGCTTGCGGGACTTGGAGGGGGCGTGCGCGCTAGGGTTTTCGGTATCCATCGGGAAGGGTCGCTTCCTAGTTGGTCAGGCCCTCGCACGGGATTGCCGGTCCCTGCGGGGGCCGACGTATGTCGGCGGCTGTCGCGTTGAGCGTAAGCCAGGCAACAGGCACCAAATCCAGCTGTGTTGGGCTATTTCACCCGCCCGGGTGAGTTTGATCCACGGGGCGGGAGGGGTGGGGTTTGGTCGGGTTCTTTCACCTACT
>NZ_KQ949031.1 GCF_001514285.1 Streptomyces sp. DSM 15324 | reverse complement strand
GCGGCCACCCGGCGCTCCACCACCTCAGGAACCTGCGCTTCCACCACGCGGACAACGACTCCGTCCTCGTCTACAGCAAGCGCACGGGAGCGGACACGGTGATCGTCGTCGTCAACCTCGACCCGCACCGCGCCCAGGAGGCCACGGTCTCGCTGGACCTCGCCCAGCTGGGTCTGGACGACCACGCGTCGGTGTCGGTGCACGACGAGCTGACGGGTGAGTCCTACTCCTGGGGCCGGCACAACTACGTGCGCCTGGACCCCGGTACGAGCCCGGCGCACGTGTTCCACGTCCGGTGATCCGCACCGCAGATCGGAGGCCGCAGACCGCCATGACCGTCAACTCACCCGTTCCGGACACGTTCGAGGACACCCCCGCCAAGGACCGCGACCCCGACTGGTTCAAACGAGCCGTCTTCTACGAGGTCCTCGTCCGTTCCTTCCAGGACAGCGACGGCGACGGCGTCGGCGATCTGAAGGGCCTCACCGCCCGGCTCGACTACCTCCAGTGGCTGGGCGTCGACTGCCTCTGGCTGCCGCCCTTCTTCAAGTCCCCCCTGCGCGACGGCGGATACGACGTCTCCGACTACACCTCGGTACTGCCCGAGTTCGGCGACCTCGCCGACTTCGTGGAGTTCGTCGACCACGCCCACCAGCGCGGGATGCGCGTGATCATCGACTTCGTCATGAACCACACCAGCGACCAGCACCCGTGGTTCCAGGAGTCCAGGAAGGACCCCGACGGCCCCTACGGCGACTACTACATGTGGGCCGACGACGACAAGCAGTACGCCGACGCCCGCATCATCTTCGTCGACACCGAGGTCTCCAACTGGACCTTCGACCCCGTCCGCAAGCAGTACTTCTTCCACCGCTTCTTCTCCCACCAGCCCGACCTCAACTACGAGAACCCGGCCGTGCAGGAGGAGATCCTCGCCGCTCTGCGGTTCTGGCTGGACCTGGGCATCGACGGGTTCCGGCTGGACGCGGTGCCGTACCTGTACGCACGCGAGGGCACCAACTGCGAGAACCTGCCCGCCACGCACACGTTCCTCAAGCGGGTGCGCCGCGAGATCGACGCCATGTACCCGGACACGGTGATCCTCGCCGAGGCCAACCAGTGGCCCGAGGACGTCGTCGACTACTTCGGCGACTACGCCTCCGGCGGCGACGAGTGCCACATGGCGTTCCACTTCCCCGTCATGCCCCGGATCTTCATGGCCGTCCGGCGCGAATCCCGCCACCCCGTCTCCGAGATCCTCGCCAAGACGCCGGCCATTCCCGCCAAGTGCCAGTGGGGCATCTTCCTGCGCAACCACGACGAGCTGACCCTCGAGATGGTCACCGACGAAGAGCGCGACTACATGTACGCGGAGTACGCCAAGGACCCGCGGATGCGCGCCAACATCGGCATCCGCCGCCGCCTCGCCCCGCTCCTCGACAACGACCGCAACCAGATCGAGCTGTTCACCGCCCTGCTGCTGTCGCTGCCCGGCTCGCCGATCCTCTACTACGGCGACGAGATCGGCATGGGCGACAACATCTGGCTCGGCGACCGCGACGCCGTCCGCACCCCGATGCAGTGGACACCGGACCGCAACGCCGGATTCTCGTCCTGCGACCCGGGGCGGCTCTATCTGCCGACCATCATGGACCCCGTCTACGGCTACCAGGTCACCAACGTCGAGGCGTCGATGTCGTCGCCCTCGTCGCTGCTGCACTGGACCCGCCGGATGATCGAGATCCGCAAGCAGAACCCCGCCTTCGGGCTCGGGACGTACACCGAGCTGCCGTCCTCGAATCCGGCCGTGCTCGCGTTCCTGCGCGAGTACGAGGACGACCTGGTGCTGTGCGTGCACAACTTCTCGCGGTTCGCCCAGCCCACCGAGCTCGACCTGCGCCGCTTCGACGGCCGTCATCCGGTCGAGCTGTTCGGCGGGGTGCGCTTTCCGGCCATCGGCGATCTGCCCTACCTGCTGACCCTGGCCGGACACGGCTTCTACTGGTTCCGGCTCACCCGAGCCGCGGCCCGGGTCGGCCGACGCCTGTGAGCGTGCGCCGAGGAAAGGATGGGTCATCGTGACGAAGACCGCCCCGCTCAGGCCGAGCACCGCGAGCGCCTTCCGCTCCGGGGGTCCACTCGTCGCGCTGCTGCGCGAGTGGCTGCCCCGGCAGCGCTGGTTCGCCGGGAAGGACCGGCCGCTCACCGAACTGCGCATGCTGTCGATGACGGAGCTGTACCCGGGTTGTCTCCATCTGCTCGTGCACGCCGGCCAGTCCGGGGTGCCGACCCCGGGGGGCACTCCCCCCGCCGGTGACTGCTACCAGCTGCTCCTCGGTCTGCAGGAACACCTGTCGCCCCGGCTGCGCCGGGCGCTGATCGGCAGGGTCGAGGACGGCCCGCTGGCCGGGCTGACGGTGCACGACGCGTTGCAGGACCCCCGGTCCGCGCAGCTGCTCCTGGAGCGGATGCGGCACCCGGGCACGCTTGGTCCGCTGAGCTTCGAGTCGGATCCGGCGGTGTCGCTGCCCGCCGGGCTCGCGCCGCGGCTGCTGGAGGCCGAGCAGTCCAACACCTCGCTGGTGTATGGCGACGCGTACATCCTCAAGATCTTCCGCCGGATCCAGCCGGGCGTGAACCCCGACCTGGAGGTACCGGTGGCGCTGGCCGGCCAGGGATGCGGGCGGGTCCCCGCGCCGGTGGCCTGGTTCCGGACCACCCACCCCCAGGAGGCCACGCTCGGTGTGCTCCAGCCGTTCCTGCCCGACGCGGCGGACGGCTGGACGCTCGCGTTGCAGGCACTGGCCCGGGGCGAGGACTTCACCTCGGAGGCCGAGGAGCTGGGCCGGGCGACGGCCGACGTCCACCTGGCGCTCGCGGCGGCCCTGCCGGCCGGTCCGGACGCCGAGGACGGACGGACGGCGGCGGCGATGACGGAGCGGCTGGAAGCGGCGGCGCACCACGTGCCGGCGCTGCGGCCGTTCGTCCCGGGTCTGACCACGGCGTTCGCCTCGCTCGCGGTCTGCGACCAGGGGCCGCCCGCCCAGCGCATCCACGGCGATCTGCATCTGGGGCAGGTGCTGCGGGCCGGGCGCGACTGGTTCGTCATCGACTTCGAGGGCGAGCCGTCCCGGCCGCTGGCCGAGCGGCGGCTCGCGCACTCGCCGGTGCGGGACATCGCGGGCATGCTGCGCTCCTTCGACTACGCCGCCCGGCAACGGCGGCCCTGGCGGCCGGAGTGGGCGCGCCGCTGCCGGGAGGCCTACTGCGCGGGCTACGCGGCCCGGGCGGGCTGGGATCCCCGCAAGAAGCACGCACTTCTGCGTGCCTATGAGACGGATCGCGCCGTTTACGAAGTGCTGTACGAGGCCCGCAACCGGCCCGACTGGCTACCCGTACCCATGGCGGCGATCGAACGACTCGCCGTCCGAGGAGGCTGACCCCATGGCCCTGCGCGACACCGCTCCCCCCGAGGCCGCCGGTCCCCGGCCGCTCGCGGCGCCCGCGCTCGACCCCGCCGACCGCGCCCGTCTGCTCTCGGGCGCCCATCACGACCCGCACGCCCTGCTGGGCGCGCACCCGGTGGCCGGGGGCGTGCTCTTCCGCGCCCTGCGTCCGTTCGCCGACTCGGTGAGCGTGGTCGTCGGCGGGACGGCGACCCCGCTCGCCTCCGAGGAGGACGGTCTCTTCGCCGCCGTACTGCCGCTCGACGAGGTGCCGGCGTACACGCTGCGGGTGGCGTACGACGGCGACCCGCGCGAGGTGGAGGACCCCTACCGGTTCCTTCCGGCGCTCGGGGACCTGGATCTTCATCTGGTGCGGGAGGGCCGGCACGAGGAGCTGTGGCGGGCGCTGGGCGCGGAGCCGATGACTCACGAGGGGGTGGCCGGCACCCGGTTCACGGTGTGGGCGCCGAACGCGCGGGGCGTGCGGGTCGCGGGTGACTTCTGCTGCTGGGACGGGACCGCGTTCCCCATGCGGTCGCTCGGCGCGGCCGGGGTGTGGGAGCTGTTCCTGCCCGGCATCGGCGAGGGCACCCGGTACAAGTTCGAGATCACCTCCCGGCACGGCGGACGGTTCCTGAAGGCCGACCCGATGGCACGGCGGGCGGAGGTCCCGCCGGACACGGCGTCGATCGTGCACGCCTCGCACTACACGTGGGGTGACGCCGAGTGGATGGCGCACCGGGGTGACGTCCCGGTGCACCGGGCGCCGTTCTCGGTCTACGAGGTCCATCTGCCGTCCTGGCGGCCGGGGCTGTCGTACCGGGAGCTGGCCGAGGTGCTCCCCGCGTACGTGACCGACCTGGGCTTCACCCATGTGGAGTTCATGCCGGTCGCCCAGCACCCCTTCGCCGGTTCCTGGGGTTACCAGGTCACCGGCTTCTACGCGCCGACGGCCCGGCTCGGCACCCCGGACGACTTCAAGTACCTGGTGGACGCCCTGCACCGGGCCGGTGTCGGGGTGATCGTGGACTGGGTGCCGGCGCACTTCCCGAAGGACGACTGGGCGCTGGCCCGGTTCGACGGGGATCCGCTGTACGAGCCCGGGGACGCGCGGCGGGCCGAGCACCCGGACTGGGGGACGTTCGAGTTCGACTACGCGCGCACCGAGGTGCGCAACTTCCTGGTCGCCAACGCCACGTACTGGTGCGAGGAGTTCCACGTCGACGGGTTGCGGGTGGACGCGGTCGCCTCGATGCTCTACCTCGACTACTCGCGGGACTCCGGGCAGTGGGAGCCCAATGTGTACGGCGGCCGGGAGGATCTGGCCGCGATGGCGTTCCTCCAGGAGATGAACGCGACCGTGTACCGGCGGTGCCCGGGGGTCGTCACGATCGCCGAGGAGTCGACCGCCTGGGGCGGCGTGACCCGGCCGACCGACAGCGGCGGGCTGGGCTTCGGGCTGAAGTGGAACATGGGCTGGATGCACGACTCGTTGCAGTACATGGCGAAGGAACCGGTGCACCGCAAGTACCACCACAACGAGATGACCTTCTCGATGATGTACGCCTACAGCGAGAACTACGTGCTGCCCATCTCGCACGACGAGGTGGTGCACGGCAAGCAGGCGCTGGTGTCGAAGATGCCGGGCGACTGGTGGCAGCGGCGCGCGAACCACCGGGCGTACCTGGGCTTCATGTGGGCTCATCCCGGCAAGCAGCTGTTGTTCATGGGGCAGGAGTTCGCGCAGGGGGCCGAGTGGTCCGAGGCGCACGGTCCCGAGTGGTGGCTGCTCGACCCCGGGTACGCGTCCGCGGGCGATCACCGGGGCGTCCAGGACCTGGTGCGTGATCTGAACGCGCTGTACCGGTCGACGCCGGCGCTGTGGGAGCGCGACACCGACCCGGCCGGGTTCCGGTGGGTGCTCGGGGACGCCGCCGACGACAACGTCCTCGCGTTCCTGCGGTACGGCGCCGACGGCGGCCCGCTGCTCGCGGTGAGCAACTTCTCGCCGGTGGTCCGCCACGACTACCTGCTCCCCGTTCCCGGTGAGGCACCCGCGTGGGAGGAGGTCCTCAACACCGACGCGGCGCGCTACGGCGGAGGTGACGTCGTCCACGCCGAGCCGGTCAAGACGGCGAACGGGGAGCTGACGCTCACCCTGCCGCCGCTGGCCACGGTGTGGCTGCGGCCGTCGTCCGTGTGAGACGGCCCCTGAGGGGGCAGTCGGGTGCGTGCACCCCTGAAGCAGTCCCAGCCGGTCCCGGCCGTCAGCAGGCAGGGCGCAGAGAAAGGCCGTATCGCGTGCGCACCGTAGGAGTGGAGGAGGAGCTCCTCCTGGTCGACCCCGAGACCGGGGAGCCCAGGGCGCTGTCCGCCGCGGTCCTCGCCCGCGCCGCACGGCACGAGGTGCCGGAGGAGGAGCCCGTCTTCCAGAAGGAACTGCACAACCAGATGGTCGAGTTCGCCACCCACCCCCAGTCGGAGATGGCGGAGCTGGGCGCGGACATCGTCCGGATCCGCGCGGAGGCGGCCAAGCACGCGCGGGAGGCGGGCTGCGCGGTCGCCGCGCTCGCCACCTCCCCGCTGGCGGTGCGCCCCTCCGTGAGCATCGGGACGCGCTACCGGTGGATGGCGGACCAGTACCGCATCGCGACCCGCGAGCAGATCGTGTGCGGCTGTCACGTACATGTCTCGGTCGCCTCGGACGAGGAGGGGGTCGCGGTCATCGACCGGCTGCGGCCCTGGCTGTCGGTGCTGACCGCGCTGAGCGCCAACTCGCCGTTCTGGCAGGGCCGGGAGACGGGGTACAGCAGTTATCGCAGCCGGGTGTGGCTGCGCTGGCCGTCGGCGGGCCCCACCGAGCTGTTCGGGTCGGCCGAGCGCTATCACCGGCGGGTGGCGGACATGCTGGCCACGGGGACGATCCTCGACGAGAAGATGGTCTACTTCGACGCCCGGCTGTCGGCGCGCTGGCCGACGGTGGAGGTGCGGGTGGCCGATGTCTGTCTGCGCGCGGACACCGCCGTCCTCGTCGCGACGCTGGCGCGGGCCCTCGTGGAGACGGCCGCCCGGGACTGGCAGGCCGGGAAGGAGCCAGCGGACCACAGCGTCAGCCTGTTGCGGCTGGCCGACTGGCGGGCCGCCCGCTCCGGGCTGACCGGGGACCTGGTCGACCCGCTGACCATGCGGAACGCGCCCGCCGAGACCGTCGTACGGTCGCTGCTGGAGTATGTCGAGGACGCGCTCATGGACAGCGGGGACCTGGAGCGGGCCCGGGATGCGTGTGCCGGACTGCTGCTGAACGGCAACGGGTCGCAGGTGCAGCAGGAGGTGTTCGCGCGCACGGGCAGTCTGCGGGAGGTCGTCACGACCTGCGTGCGGCAGACCCAGTCCTGAGGCCATGTGGCCGGTTTCCGACGGTGCCCCACGACGGGCCAGGTCACCGACGCTCATCACTTGGTCGGTTCCCGGCCACAAGCGGTCCCGCCTGGGCTACATTCGCCAGCGTCGATAACAGTTCTCGTCGACGGGGTCACCCTTCGTACATGTCAGGAGCAGCGTATGCGCGACTTCGCTGTCGCTCCCCCAGCCGTTTCGCCCCTGACGGGCGGGCTCGCCGACAGCGTTTTCGAGACAGCGGCACGCACCCCCGTGCTCGCCGTCCTGGCCCGCCGCGCTGCGCCGGGCTCCGCCACCTGGGACGAGGTGACGGCCGTCGAGCTGCGCGACCAGGTCGTGGACCTGGCGAAGGGCTTCGTGGCGTCCGGGATCTCCCCCGGCCACCGGGTCGCGATCATGGCACGCACCCGGTACGAGTGGACCGTCCTCAGTTACGCGCTGTGGGCGGTGGGCGCCGAGGTGGTGCCGGTGTACCCGACCTCCTCGCGCGACCAGGTCGCGTGGATCCTGCGGGACTCGGCCTGTGTGGGTGTGGTCGTCGAGGACGAGCAGAGCGTCATGACGGTGGGGTCGGTGTGCGCGACCCTGCCCCGGCTGCGGCACGTCTGGCAGCTCGACACCGGGGCGCTGGAGGAGCTCGCGCGGCGCGGTGAGCACGTCCCGGCGACCACCGTGGACTCGCTGCGCAGGATCGTGCTGCCCGACTCCACCGCGGTGATCGCGTACACCTCGGGCACCTCGGGCCGTCCGCTCGGCTGCGCGCTGAGCCACCGGAGTCTGGCCAGCCCCTGCGACACCCTGCTGGCGGGCTGGGGACAGACCGCCGCGCCGCCCGGGGAGCAGGCCTCCGTCCTCGCGTTCCTGCCGTTCTCCCATGTGTACGGGCTGATGATCCAGGGGCTGTGTCTGCGCGGGGGCATCCTGATGGGGCACGAGCCCGACCTGAGCGCGGAGTCGCTCTCGGCGGCGCTGAAGTCCTTCCGGCCGACGTATCTGTACGCGGTGCCGTCGGTGTTCGAGAAGATCTACAAGAACTTCCTGCGGGTGGCGCAGGAGTCGGGCCGCGGGGCGCTGTTCGAGCGGGCCGCGGAGACGGCGCGGGACTTCGCGGCGGCCGTCGAGCGCCATCGGCTGGGCCGTGGTTCGGGGCCCGGCTTCGATCTGCGGCTCCAGCACGCGCTGTTCGAGCGGACGGTGTACCGCCGGCTGCGCGCGGCGCTGGGCGGCCGGGTGCACCGCGCCACCTCGGGCGGCTCCCCGCTCCACCGCGACCTGTCCCTGTTCTACGAGGGCATCGGCGTGTACGTCCACGACGGGTACGGGCTCACCGAGACCAGCGGCGGCGTCACCATGCAGCCGCTCGGCCGGGAGCGGTCCGGGACGGTCGGGCAGGCCCTGCCGGGCACGGACATCCGGGTGGCGGACGACGGGGAGATCCTGGTGCGCGGCCCGTCGGTGTTCCAGGGCTACGTCAACGACGACGACGCGACCCGGGCCGCGCTGCGGGGCGGCTGGCTGGCCACGGGCGATCTCGGTTCCCTGGACGACGACGGCTATCTGACCATCACGGGACGGAAGAAGGACGTCATCATCACCAGCGGCGGCAAGAGCGTGGCGCCGGCCGCGCTGGAGCAGCGGCTGCGGATGCATCCGCTCGTGCACCAGGCGGTGGTCGTGGGCGACAACCGGCCCTGTGTGGGCGCGCTGATCACCCTGGACCCCGACTTCCTGGCGCACTGGCGCGCCAGTCTGACGCTGTACGGGGAGGGCCGGGAGGCCCGTGAGGAGAACGCCCTGCGGGAGGAGATCGGCCGGGCGGTCGCCGCGGCGAACAGCTCGGTGTCGCGCTCGGAGTCGATCCGCGCCTTCCGGATCCTGCCCCAGCCCTTCGACCACGCGAACGGGCTGCTGACCCCGTCCATGAAGCTGCGCCGCGACTCGATCGTGCGGCACTACGCGGCGGAGATCGAGGCGATGTACCAGGCGAGGGCCCGGCTGCCCCGGCAGGCGCCGACGGAGGAGATCCTGAGCTGGGACGACGCGGACGACGTCTTCCGCTGAGAGCGTGTGCGGCCGGCTCTGACGGGCGGGGCCGTGCGGGGCGCGTAGGACGGGCCGACCCGGGAACCCTGTGAGTGGCGACGAGAGATCCGTACGAGAAAGGACGTCGGCCCTCCGGCGGTGGGCCGCACCCACGACATGGCGATCGACCCGCGCGGCGACGACTCCCGGACCGGTGCGGCCGTACCGGCCCGGACCGTGCGGTTCGCGGGCGAGCCGCACGACGTGACGGGCGCGCGGCTGGCCGCGGAGGAGTTCCTCGACGCGCTCGCCGAGGTCGTCCCGCCGTCCGCGCCGGAGTGCTGGCACGACATCGTGCTGATCGTCACGGAGCTGGCGTCCAACGCCGTGCGGTTCGCGCCGGGGCCGTTCGAGCTGGCGCTGCGGCCCACGTTCGACGGGGTGCACGTCGCCCTGCACGACACCAGTGCCGTACGGCCGTCCCCGCGCCCCTTCCGGCCGGACACCGGGGGCGGCGGCATCGGCTGGTACCTGATCGAGGCGCTGTGCACGCAGGTCAGCGTGGTCCCGGACGGGGCGGGCAAGGAGGTTCATGTGTTCCTGCCCTGGTGAGGCGGGCCGGGGCGGGGCGCAGCGGCACCAGCACGCGGATCGTCTTCCCGCCGTCGGGGCGTCGCTCGATGCTCAGGTCGCGGGTGAGCCGGATGATCAGGGGCCAGCCGTAGCCGTTGCCGCGGTGGGCCGCCGGCGGTTCCCCGGTGCCGTAGGCGGCGGTCGGCACCGCGTCGCTGCGGTCGTGCACGGCGAGGCGTACGCCGCCGGGTACGGGCGTCACCTCGAAGCCGGCCAGGCCGCCGCCGTGCCGGATCGCGTTGGTCACCAGCTCGGAGACCACCAGCTCCAGATCGATGACGTCCCGTTCGTGCGGCGGGTGCCCGCACGAGTGGGCGTCGACCGCCGCGCGCGCCCGGGCCCGCGCGGCCGCTGCGGTCGGCGGCGGGGCGTCCGCGGTCGGCCGCTGGGCGGTCGCCGTGAGGTCGTCGCCCGTCACGCGGGACGGCTTCGCCGGCCGGTCACGGTGTCCCCGTACATCGGGGGGCGGGCAGGTGGTGGACGTCGGTGGTCACTTCGCTCCCTTCTCACGCGTTCCACCGCTGCGGATACCCGGCCGTCGCGTCCGCATACCGGGCCGGGCGGGCGAGGCGTCCGGCGCGCCGGCCCGGGCCCCGGACGTGGTCGGCGGAGCGGGCATGAGGGGCGGGTTCCGGGGTAGCCGCTCGGCGCGAGAAGCAAGGCCGCAGCCCCTGGAGGAATCCATCCGTCCGTCGCCCCGGACCCCGCTGCGCGGGCCGTCCGCCGGGGCGACCGGTTCCCACCGTCAGCTTTCGGAGGTAGTCGTGTCCACCGCCCAGCACCCCCTGTCCGTCGAGGTCGACGTGGTCCGGGAGGACGTCGCCCTGGTCACGGTCGAAGGCCATCTGGACCTCGACACCGCGACCGAGCTCCAGGCCCAGCTGGCGAACCAGCTCCACCACGGCCGCCGGCACTTCCTGCTCGATCTGTCGGCCGTGCCCTTCATGGACTCGTCCGGCATGAACATCATCCTGCGCGTCTACCACGAGGCCCGCGCCCTGCCTGGCAGTGTCCATGTCATCGCGCCGGCGCCCGCCGTGCGGCGCGTGCTCGATCTGACCGGGGTCAGCCTCACGGTGCCGATCTCGGAGGAGGTCGGTGACGCGCTGGACCTCATCGACCGGGGCGGGGCCCCGACGGAGCCGGAGGCCTGAGCGGACGGGTCGCGCCGCACCGGCCGGAAAGGCGCAGGTGTGGCGAGCACCCATGGCCAACAGTTGCCATTTGACAACTATGAGCATGAGGCAACACAGTGTGCGGGGCAGTCACGCGGGAGGGATCACGGATGTGCCGGTGGGCGAATACGACCACCCGCGGCGCGCCACGGCGACCCGCGGCACATGCCCGCGACGCTCAGGCAGTGGCCGCGTCGGCCGGGCCGGCCGGCTCGTGGATCTGCTGCGCCGCGGCGGCGCAGAAGGCCTCCAGACCCCGCAGCAGCGCGTCGCGCTGCACGGCCGGCATCTGCTCCAGGACCGCCTCCAGGGCGCCCTCGCGCCGCGCGCGCAGATCGGTGAGGAACGCACGCCCGTGCCGGCTCAGGAAGAGCTGGAGTTCGCGGCGGCTGTTCTGGGCCGCCCTGCGTTCGACGAAGCCCACGGCCTGCAACCGGTCGCACAGCCGGCTGGTGGACGGCGGGGTCGAGCCCAGATGGTCGGCCAGTGTCCGCAGGTTGATGCCTTCGTTGTGCTCCAGGATGAACAGCACCCGCAGCTGGGAGGCGGAGACCGGGGCCGTGGAGGCACGGCCCCACAGGACCTCCAGCAGCTCCGCCGCCTCCGCGGTCACACGCGCGACCTCCTGGGGCTGCGGACGCGGGGAGCGCGAGGAGGGGGACATCACGGAGCCACTCTCCCAGGCTTCCGTGACGCTGTCAGCCCACCCCGGCCCCGGACGGCCCGGCCGCCGCGTCACCGCGGCTCCTTCGGACCGTCCCGGCCCCACTCGGAGAAAGGCGTGACCGACATCGTGAACCGGCTCGTGACCGCCGGGCGCGCCCTGCGCTCCGCGGCCGCCCACGAGGTGCCCGAGGCGCTGCGCGAGGTGCTCCGCGCGCAGTACGACGCCGAGTCGGCGGACTTGCGCCTCGCCGACTACGGCGCGACCGTCCTGCTGCCCGTCTCCCCCGTGCCGTACGGCGCCGGCCCCGAGCCCGAGCCCCTGCCCGTGGGCGCCGGCGCCCCGGGGCGGGCGTACGGCGCCCAGGAGCCCCACGTCGAGCGGCTCGACGGCGGCCGGGTGCGCGCGCACCTGCCCGTCACCGTGCGCGGCGACCGGCTCGGCGTGCTGTCCGTGACCCTGCCCGCCGAGGCGGCCGGGCCCGGCCCGCTCGCCGAACTCGCCGAGGTGGCCCGGCTGCTGGGCCATGAACTGGTGGTCGCCGAACGCGACACCGACCGCTATCTCCAGGCCCGCCGCACCGACCGGCTCACGCTGGCCGCGGAGATGCAGTGGCAGCTGCTGCCGGCCCGGTCCTGCGCCCAGGACGCCTACGCGCTCGGCGCCCAGCTCCAGCCCGCGTACGCGATCCACGGCGACAACTTCGACTGGTCGGCGTCCGCGGACCATCTGATGGTCTACGTCACCAACGGCATGGGCGAGGGCATCGAGGCGTCCCTGCTGACCGGTCTCGGCATCAACGCCCTGCGCAACGCCCGCCGCGCGGGCATCCCCATCGCGGACCAGGCGGCGCTGGCGGACCAGGCGATCCACGCCCACTACCGGGGCGAGGCGCACCTGTCCGTGCTGCTGGTGGACATCGAGCTGTCGACAGGACGGGCCCAGGTCGTCGACGCGGGATCACCGCGGATGCTGCTGCTGCGCGACCGGGTGCTGACCGCGGTCGACCTGGAGGCCCAGCTGCCGCTCGGCATGTTCGAGGAGACGGACTACGTCGCCCAGGAGTTCGCCCTGGAGCCGGGCGACCGGCTGCTGTTCGTCAGCGACGGCGTGCACGCGGTGCCCGGGCCGGGCGGGGAGATCTACGGCGACCGGGCGCTGGCCCGGGCGGTGAACTCCGCGGCGCTGCTGCCGGCGGCGGAGGTACCGGCCGCGGTCCTGCGGGAGCTGTCCGGGCACCGCGGCAGACCCGAGCCGGACGACGACGCGCTGGTGGTGTGCCTCGACTGGTTCGGCAAACCCCCCGCGTCCCCGTCCGGCGCCCCCTGACCCAGCCAGCAGGACCCAGACGAGGAGTGAGGCAGGTTGCCGGAGCACGAGACGGCCGCACCGCACAGGACACCCGAGAGCGAGGTCGGGGCGTTCCTGCGCCGGCGGCGGGAGCAGCTCGCCCAGCGGTGGGCCGACGAGCCTCTGTTCCGCACGGTGTTCACCGTCGCGCGGGACGAGGCGGTGGAGGCGGGGCGGGTCGTGCTCGACGCGCTCGCCCAGGTGGCCGGGCACGGCCGCGTGGAGGACCCGGCGGACCCCGGATTCACCGTCGTACGCGAGCAGCTGTGGCGGATGGCGGCGGCGCGCGCCCGCACCGGGCTCACCCCGTCCCGGGTGTCGACCGAGGTGGACGCGCTGCGGGTGCCCGCCGCCGAGATGCTCGTGGCGGAGCTGCCGCAGGCGTCGGCCGAGCACGTACGGGCGTGCACGACGGCGCTGACCGTCCTGATGGGCACCCTGCGCCTGGTGGTGATGGAGACCGCGCTCACCGAGGGCGAGGCGCTGATCGACCGGCAGCGGCTGCAACTGCTGGAGGTGGCGACCCCCGTCATCCGGCTGTGGGACGGGATCGTCGCGGTCCCGCTGATCGGGACCCTGGACAGCGCCCGCAGCCAGGTGGTGATGGAGACACTGCTGGAGTCGGTCGTCGCCGAGCAGGCCCGGTTCGCGATCCTCGACATCACCGGCGTGCCGACCGTGGACTCGCTGGTCGCCCAGCATCTGATGAAGACCGTGGCGGCGGTCCGCCTGATGGGCGCCGAGTGCGTCGTGTCGGGCATCCGGCCCGCGATCGCGCAGACCATCGTGCACCTCGGCCTCGACCTGGGCACGGTGATCACCCGCGCGAGCCTCGCCGACGCCCTCGGGTACGCCCTGCACCGGCTGGGCGCGGACATCGTGCGCGCGGCGCCCGGCGGTGCGACGGCCAGGTGAACGACGACTTCCTCCGGCCCGGCGCGGTCTCCGTACCGGTGCTCAGACTCGGCGACGTCCTGCTGGTCACCCTCCAGGGCGATCTGTACGACGGCATGGCCGCGCGGCTCCAGCAGGACGTCGCGCAGGCGATCGTGGACAGCCGGGTGACCGGTGTGGTCATCGACATCTCGGGGGTGGAGATCGTCGACTCCTTCCTCGGCCGGGTGCTGGCCGAGATCGCGGAGCACGCCCGGCTGCTGGCCGCGCGGACCGTGGTGGCCGGGATGCGGCCGGCGGTCGCGCTCACCCTGGTGGAACTCGGTCTGACCCTGCCGGGGCTGCGGACCGCGCTGAACACCGAGGCGGCACTGGAGCAGCTCGGCCGGGTGGACGTGGGCCGGCCCGGCGGCGCGCACCGGGACGCCCGGTGAGCGCGGCCGCCGCGGGCGTCGAGGCCCGGCTGCCGATCCGCTCGGACCTCGATCTGGTGCGGGTCCGCCAGCATGTGCGCCAGGCGTCCGCCGCGCTCGGCTTCGGCCTGGTCGACCAGACCAAGCTGGTCACCGCGGCCAGCGAACTGGCCCGCAACACCCTGGTGTACGGCGGTGGCGGCGAGGTGGAGGCCACCCGGGTCGGGGACGGGCGGCGCGAGGGGCTGCGGCTGACGTTCAGCGACCGCGGGCCGGGCATCCCCGACCTGGAGCGGGCGCTCAGCGACGGCTACACCTCCGGCGACGGGCTCGGACTCGGACTCGGCGGGGCTCGGCGGCTGGTGCACGAGTTCGCCATCGACAGCACGCCCGGCGTCGGCACCACCGTCACGGTGACCTCGTGGACGGCACGTCCGCCCCGGCCGCGCGAGGGGTGCTGATGGCGCGCGTATGGGACGTACCGGTGCACGACTCGACGCGGGTGCGCGACGCCCGGGTGGCCGCCGAGGACGCCGCGGCGCTCGCCGGTCTCGACGAGTCGCGCACCGCGGCGGCCGCCCTGATCGCGACGGAGCTGGCCACCAACCTGCTCAAGCACGCGGGCGGGGGGCAGTTGCTGGTCGAGGCGGTGGCGCCGCCCACCGGGCAGGGATCCGCGCCGTCCCTCCAGATCGCCGCGGTCGACCACGGTCCGGGCATCGCGGACGTGCCGGCCGCCCTGGTGGACGGGTTCTCCACGACGGGTTCGCTCGGCGCGGGGCTCGGCACCTGCCGGCGGCTGGCCGACGCCTTCGCCGTGGACGGCTCCCCGGGCCGGGGCACGGTCGCCCTGGCCCGGCTGGACGCCTCGCCGCAGGTGCCCGCCGTCGGCGCGCGGGTCGGCGGGATCAACGTGCCGTTCGCGGGCGCGGCGTACTCCGGCGACCTGTGGACCTGCGTCCACGCGGCCGGCCGGCTCACCCTGATGCTGGCCGACGGACTCGGGCACGGCCCCGAGGCCGCGCGCGCCTCGACGGCGGCGGCCGAGGAGCTGCGGCGGCGCGCCCATCTGCCCCCCGCCGAGCTGCTGGGGTGTCTCGACGGGGCGCTGCGCGGCACCCGCGGCGCGGCCGTCGCGGTGGCGCAGCTCGATCCGCGGGCCGGGCGGCTGCGGTTCGCGGGCGTCGGCAACACGGGCGCCCGGCTGTACGAGGGCGGCACCTGGCGTCCGCTGCTGTCGCGGCCGGGCATCGTCGGCGTGCACCGGCCCGGTACCGTGGCGGAGACCGAGGTGCCCTGGGCGGCGGACCGGCTGCTGATCCTGCACACCGACGGACTGCCCAGCCGCTGGGTGCCGCCGTCCGGCCCGGGCCTGCCGGGCGCCGACCCCGCCGTGACGGCCGCGGTGACCGTGCGCGACGCGGGCAGTTCCGCCCGCCCGGTGCGCGACGACACCGCGGTGGCCGTCCTGTCCCCCGACCCGCCGGACCTTCCATGACGCACAGCTGGCAGATCACCACCGTCACCGACGCGGCCCGTGCCCGGATCGGCACCGCCCGCCTCGCCGCCGCGTACGGCGTCCCGCCCCTGGAGCGCACCCGGCTCGCGGCGGCGCTCAGCGGACGGCTGCGCCGCTGTCTGACCAAGGGCGGCGACTGGCGGCTGACCGCCAGGGTGGCGGACGGTCTGCTCGCGCTGGAGGTGCTGCCCCAGTCCGGCGCCGCGGAGCCCGCGTGGCGGACGGCGGCGCCCTGCCCGGAGCCGTCGGAGGCCGTGTGCTGCACCGTGGTCGCGGACGATCCGGTGCTGCTCGCGGAGGCCCTCCTGGGCGCCGACGAGGACACCTCGCTCGTCCTGGACCGGCTCGCCGAGCAGGAGGAGCTCGTCGGGGTCCACCGCGAGGAGCTGCACCAGACCAACCAGGGGGTGCTGGCGCTGCACGCGGAGCTCGACGCCGCCGGGCGGGCGCAGCGCGAGGCGTTCTCGGCGGAGCGGGCGGCCCGCCGCGAGGCGGAGAGCGCCCGCCGCCGGCTGACGTTCCTGGCGGATGCCAGCGCCGCGCTGACGGCGTCCCTGAGCCAGGACCAGATCGTGCGCCGGCTGCCGGAGCTGCTGGTACCCGAGTACGCCCGCACGGTCGACGTCTGGCTGTTCGACGCCGAGGACGAGCGGGGGGAGCGGGCCGCGCACCCGGCGGCGGCGGTGCTCGCCGCGCGCACCGGACGGCCCCAGTACGCGGCCGCCGCTCCCGGCGGGCTGCCGGGCATAGACGACCACCCGCCGTCGGCGCTGGATCCCACCCGTCCGATGCTGTGCGTGCCGCTGGCGACCCGGCGCGCGCCCTTCGGTGTGCTGACGCTGACCCCGCCGGGCGAGCGCTGGGACCCCGACGACGCGGTGATGCTGGTGGAGCTGACCCGGCGGGCGAGCACCGCCCTGGACAACGCGCGCCGCTTCGAGCACAACCAGGACATCGCCGAGACCCTTCAGCGGGCCCTGCTGACCGATCTGCCGGAAGTTCCCGGTCTGCGTCTTGCGGCCCGCTATCTCCCCGCCACCTACGGGCTGAACATCGGCGGCGACTGGTACGACGCGTTCCGCCGCCCGGACGGCAGTCTGATCGTCGTCATCGGGGACGTCACCGGGCACGGGCTGCACGCGGCCGTGATGATGAGCCAGCTGCGCACCGCCCTGCGCGCCTACGCCGTCGACGGCGCCAGCCCCGGGCAGCTGCTGACCCGGCTGCACGTCTTCCTCCACCAGCTCCAGCCCGATCTGTACGCCACCGCCGTGATCGCCCGGTTCCGGCCCGGGGAGCCGTCGCTGACCTGGGCCGCCGCCGGGCATCCGCCGCCGGTGCTGCGCGGTCCGGACGGGCGGGTGCGCACCCTGGACGCCAAGCCGGGGGCCATGCTCGGCATCCCGCTGCGCCAGGAGATCGCCGACCACACGGTGCCGCTGGCGCCCGGCTCGACGCTGGCGCTGTACACGGACGGGCTGGTGGAGCGGCGCGCCCAGGGCATAGACCCGGGCATCGAACGGCTCGCGGCGACCCTCGGCGGTTTCCGCACCGGGGAGCTGGAGGGGGATCTGGACGGGGCGGCGGAGCGCATCCTGGATCCGATGCTGAGCGACTCGGAGCGGGACGACGACGTGTGCCTGCTGCTGTGCCACCTCGACGCCGGCCCGGCCCCCGCGTCGTCCGGGGACCGCTGACCCCGGCTCAGGCCTCCTTGGTGTACGCGTGGCTGAAGGCGTACAGGCCCTGCTGGAGGGCCGTGCGCTGGGCGGGGGTCAGGCCGGCGAGGACGGCCGCGAGGTGGTGCACCCGCCGTTCGGTGACGTCGGCGAGGACCCGGCTGCCGTAGGCGGTGACCACGAGCTGGACCTCGCGCCGGTTGCGCGGCTGCACGGTCCGCTCGATCAGGCCCGCGGCCTCCAGCCGGTCGCAGAGCCGGCTCGCGGTGGGCACGCCGATGCCGAGGTGCTCGGCGAGCGCGGTCAGATTGAGCTCGGGTCTGCGCCGGACCGTCCTGAGCGCGAGCAGCTGCCGGGCGGGCAGCCGGGGCACCGCCTCCTCGGCCGCCGCGAGCCAGCAGGCCACCAGCGACTCCGCCGCGTCGGCGAGGTGCCGCGCCGCCGCATGGGGGCCGCCCGGGGCGTCGCAGCCCTCCGCGCGCTCCACGTCAGTACCCTCCGGCCACCGCAATTGTCATGTACCTCGGCCTACCCGGAGGTACCTGGCGTACACAGCCCCCGTGCGGGGTACGACGGGAGCCTCAGCAGAAACGTTCGTCTGCATGCCTCGCACGGCTGGCGGAACCAGTCCGGGCGCGGTGGGATCGATGGGGTGCGACGGCTCGCGGGAGGGCACACGCATGACGTCAGACGCCTGGAGCCGCAGAAAGGGATGGACACCGTGACACGACCCAGGATCCTGGTGGTGGGCGCGGGCTTCGCCGGAGTGGGATGCGTTCGACGTCTGGAACGCCGGCTCGCCGCTTCGGAAGCCGAGATCACTCTGGTGACGCCGTTCGCCTACCAGCTCTATCTGCCGCTGCTGCCGCAGGTCGCCTCGGGGGTGCTGACGCCCCAGTCGATCGCCGTGTCACTGCGGCGCAGCAAGAAGTACCGCACCCGGATCATCCCGGGCGGCGCCATCGGCGTGGACCTGAAGGCGAAGGTCTGCGTCATCCGCACCATCACCGACGAGCTCGTGAGCGAGCCGTACGACTACATCGTGCTGGCTCCCGGCAGTGTCACCCGCACCTTCGACATCCCGGGCCTGACCGAGCACGCCTTCGGCATGAAGACGCTCGCCGAGGCCGCGTACGTCCGCGACCACGTCATCAGTCAGCTCGACCTCGCCGACGCCAGTCACGATCACGCCGAGCGGGCCTCCCGGCTCCAGTTCGTGGTCGTGGGCGGCGGCTACGCGGGCACCGAGACCGCCGCCTGTCTGCAGCTGCTCACGCACAACGCGGTCAAGCGCTATCCGCGGATCGACCCCGCTCTGATCAAGTGGCATCTCATCGACATCGCGCCCAAGTTGATGCCGGAGCTGGGCGACAAGCTGGGCGCCAGCGCGCAGACGGTGCTCCGCCGGCGGGGCATCGACATCTCGCTCGGCGTGTCCATCGCCAAGGCGGGTCCCGAGGAGGTCACCTTCACCGACGGACGGGTGATCCCGACCCGTACGCTCATCTGGACGGCCGGGGTGGTGGCCAGCCCGCTGATCGCCACGCTCGGCGCTGAGACGGTGCGCGGCCGGCTCGCGGTCACCTCCCACATGGACCTGCCCGGCCAGGACGGGGTGTTCGCCCTCGGTGACGCGGCCGCGGTGCCGGACGAGGCGAAGGACGACCCGGACGCGGTCTGCCCGCCGACCGCCCAGCACGCCATGCGGCAGGGCAAGGTCGTCGCCGACAACGTGGTGGCGAAGCTGCGCGGGCAGCCGACGCGGCCGTATGTGCACAAGGACCTCGGCTTGGTCGTCGACCTGGGCGGCACCGACGCGGTGTCCAAGCCGCTCGGCATCGAGCTGCGGGGGCTGCCCGCGCAGGCCGTGGCGCGCGGCTACCACTGGTCGGCGCTGCGCACGGGCGTGGCCAAGGCGCGGGTGCTGACGAACTGGACGCTGAACGCGATCGCGGGCGACGATTTCGTCCGCACCGGGTTCCAGGCGCGCCGGCCCGCCAAGTTGAAGGACTTCGAGTACACGGACAGCTATCTGACGCCCGAGCAGGTGCGGGCGCACGTCGAGGGCTCGGGTCCCGGGTCCGGGTGACCGCTGCGGGGACGAACGCGGTGGCCCGGTGGCGCGACCGGGTCGCCGCGTCGGATCCCGGGCTGCTGCGGCTGGCGGCGGGGCTGCGGACGGTGACCGCGATCTCGCTCACGCTGGCCGTGCTCTCGCTCCTCGGCGCGGACGTCCAGCACCTGGTCGCCGGGGCCATCGCGGCGATGGTGGCCACGTTCGCCATCCGGGAGAAGCAGCGGCCACGGCAGGCGGTCACGCTGGTCCTGGGCCTGCCGACGGCGCTCGCCTCGGTGTCGGTGGCGGCGCTGCTCGGCACCCGGCAGGTGGCCGGTGACGTCTTCTTCGTGGTGCTCATCTTCTGCGCGGTGTACGGCCGCCGGTTCGGCGACCGGGGCACCACGCTGGGGCTGATCGGCTTCCAGGTCTACTTCCTGGCCCTGTTCGTCGGTGTCACCACCGACGACCTGGCCGGGTTCTGCGGGGTGATCGCCGTCGCGTTCGCGTGCAGCGCGGCGGCCCGGTTCGTCCTGGTGCCGCAGACCCCGACGGCGGTCCTGGAGCGGCTGCGGCTGGCGTTCCGGGCCCGGCTGGCGCAGCTGCTCGACGCCCAGCGGGAGTTGCTGGACGCCGGCCCCGAGGACGCGGAGAAGGCGCTGGAGCGCGCCCGGGAGGGCACCGCGCGGCTGCACGAGACGGCCATGATGATCCAGGGGCGGCTGGAGGAGGGCACCTCGGACGAGGCGGTGGCCCGGCTCGTCCAGCGCCGGATCGCCGACGCGGAGATCACCGCCGAGCGGCTGGGCCTGCTGCTGCTGACGGCGCGCAGCGCGGAGCGGGCCGACACCCTGACCATGCATCTGCCCGGGGCTCCGCTGCCGGAGGGCGGCCGTCGCCCGGTCCGGGACGACGCGCTCGACCTCCTGCGCCGGGATCTGACGGCCCTCCAGCTCCTCGTACGGCAGCCCGTGGCGGACGGCACCGAAACGGCACGCACGCGCAACCGGCTGCTCGGGTACCGGGACGAGGAGAACCTGCCGGCGGCCTCCCCGGACGTGCAGGACGTGTTCCGGGGGCTCGGCGAGGCCACGCGCGCGGTGCTCGGGCTGCGGATCGCGCTCGACGGGCCGCAGGACGAGTCGCAGGACAGTCCCGAGGCCGCCCGCTCCCGGGAGGAGCTGGACGCGGAGGACGCGGCCATCGCCGCCGAGGAGGAGGAACCCCAGGAGACGGGGCTGCGCCGGCCGACCACGCGGGCGGCGGTGCAGGTCGCCGTCGGCTCGTCGCTGGCCATGGTCGGGGGCGAGCTGCTGTCCGCGCACCGGTGGTACTGGGCGGTGCTGACCTGCTGGATCGTGTTCCTCAACACCGCGTCCACCGGGGAGATCCTGGTCAAGGGCTCCCGTCGGCTGCTGGGGACCGTGCTCGGGGTGGTCGCGGGCATCGTGCTCGCGGGGATCGTCGGGCAGCACACCGGGCCGGCGTTCGCGGTGGTGCTGTTGTGCGTGTTCGCGATGTTCTACACCGCACCCCTGTCGTACACGCTCTCGTCGTTCTTCGTCACGGCGGCGCTCGGGGTGCTGTACACGCTGCTGCACACCTACAGCCTGTCGGTGCTGGTGCTGCGGATCGAGGAGACCGCGATCGGGGCGGCCTGCGGGGTGGCCGCCGCGGCGCTGGTGCTGCCGGTGCACACCGACCGCCGGACGAACGAGCTGCTGACGACCGTCCTGGACCGGCTGACCGACGTCACCTCGGCCGCGGTCGGCCAGCTCAGCGGCGAGCCGCCGACGGAACTGCTCGGCCTGGCCCGGGATCTGGACGAGGCGCTGGCGGACCTGCGGGCGGCCACCCAGCCGCTGACGCATCCGGTGACGCCGTTGCGGACCCGGCGGGACACCGCGCAGTACGTGGTCGCGCTGCTGGAGACCTGCGCCTATCACGCCCGGTCGCTGGCGGCGACCGCGGAGCTGCTGCCCACCCATCCCTCGATCGCCGCGGACCCCCGGCTGCGCGGGGCGGGACAGCGGATCCTGCACAACATCGGCGCGATCGCCGCCCGGGTCGCCGGGGAGCCCGCCACGGCCGAGGTGGTCACCGGGCCGAGCGTCGCCTCGCTGCTGAAGCCGGGCGAGATCGGCACGCCGCGCTACGGCCGCGTCACCGACCGGGTGCTCCGGCACCTCCAGCGGCTGGACGAGGCGGTCCTGGGGCTCGCCCGTCCGCTGGGCGTGCCGTTGAACCGGCCGCTGCGGGTGCCGGTCACCGGGCCCGAGCCCCCGGCGTGAGGCTCAGAAGTCGACGGGCAGATCGCTCGCGGCGGCGATGCCGCGCAGCTGCTCGATGTCGTCCTGCCGCTGCCGGATGCAGCCGGCGATCTCGGCCAGCCGGGCGGGGTCCTCGGCGGTGACCGCGTCGGTGACCACCCGGACCGGGCCGGTGCCGTCCACGTGGATCTCGACGAGCTGGTTGTCGAGTCGGCCGGTGAGGGCGGTGGCGATCACCAGGGCCGCCTCGTCGCGGATCGCCTGGGGCAGCTCGTCGCTGTCGTCCGGGTCCAGTGCGAAGTCGAGGGATTCCGGGGGCTGTTCTTCCAGGGCGCGCAGCGCCGGCCCGACGATCTCCATCAGCAGGCGGTAGTCCTCGCTCTCCATGCGGAGGCGCAGAAGGTCGAGGTACATGTCGACGGGCCGTGCGTCCGGCGTGTACTCGGATTCGCTCATGTGCTGCGGGTTCCCCGGCATCCGGGTGTCAGACCCTGCGCCAGCGGGCCATCGCGAAGGAGAACAGTCCGAACAGCACGAGACCGGCCGCGACGCAGGCCAGCAGGGCCGGTCCGGCGGGCGTACCGGCGAACGAGCGCAGAGTGTCGTCGAGCCCCTTGGCGTGGTCGGGGTCGTAGTCGACGGCGGCCCGTACGGCGAAGGTGCCGACGCCGGCGAACACCAGGCCGCGGGCCGCCCCGCCGCCCACGCCGGTGACGTCCACCAGCCGCCGGACGCCCCGGGACATGGCGCCCAGCCGCATCTTCTCGTGGTACGCCCGGGTGACGGCCCGGCCGCCGATCCAGACGCCTGCCACGATGATCCCCGCACCCGCGGCACCCACGAGCCACTGTCCCGCCGGCGCGTGGAGCAGCCGGGCGGTGACGTCCTTGGACTGCCGGTCGCTGGAGCCGCCGCCGCTGCCCGAGCCGGCGGCGAGCGCCAGGACCGAGGAGGCGACGAAGGAGTAGAACCCGCACCGGGCGAGGGCGAGGAGCCGTTTCCCGGCCGTGCGCCCCTCGGGTCCGGCCGCGCCGAAGACCGCCTCGGACAGCCGCCACAGGGCCATCCCGGCCAGCCCGACCCCCAGCGCCCACAGCAGGACGGCGCCGAAGGGCTGTCGCGCCAGCTCGCCGAGGGCGCCCTGCCGGTCGGCCTCGCCCCCGGGGCGCCCGAAGGCGATCCGCAGGGCCAGCACCCCGACGAGCAGGTAGATCACTCCGCGCGCGGTGAAGCCGGCTCTCGCGGCCCCCTTCACCACGGATCCGCGTGCGGCGCGCCGGGCCCCCGCCTCTCCCTCGCGCAGCACGGCACTCGTGTTCATGATGTGTCCCTCCCTGGGTCCCTCCCTGGTCTTCGTGAGGCGGCTGCCCCGCGCAGCGCCGGACACACCCGGACGCGGACACAAGGGGGGCGCGGACACCAGGGGCGCGCGGAAAGGGGCGGCGCGCAGCAGGTGGGAGTACAGGGGCGGCCGGCTCAGCTGCCGTGCGTCCCTGCCGCCCGTTGCGCGCGGCCGAGGGCGTGCAGGTGCTCCAGGGCGTCGCCCAGGACCGTCCGTTCGTGCCAGGCCAGCCAGCGGCCCGCCTGCGCGCCCAGGGCGTCGAGGGCGGTGAGCTGGGTGGTGCGCAGATCGTCGAGGGGGCGGTCGACGTGGGCCGAGACCATGCCGACGCAGGCCCCTGACCCGGTGGTCAGGGGCACGCTGTGGCAGGCCCGGCTGCCGGCGGCCAGGATCGCCTCGCGGGCGGGCTCGGAGAACACCGGGTCCTGTTCCACGTCCCGCACGGTGACCTGGACGACCTCGCTCGCGGCCTTCCCGCAGGACGTGCCCTTCTCACCGACGTACGCGAAGAAGTCGAGGAACTCCTCGGTCAGCCCGGTGTGCCGTTCGATGTGCAGCCGGCGGGTGACGGGGTCGACGGTCTGCACATTGCCCATGCCCGCGCCGACCACGTCGAGCGTCCGGTACAGCACGGCCCCCAGCACCGCGCCCCGGCTGCTGCTGCCCCGCTGGTCCGACGGCAGGAAGGCCGGCGGCGGCTCGGGCCGGCGCACGCGCCGCGGGAACCACAGCACGCTCCGTTCGTCCGGCCGGGGCGTGCTCACCAGGGCCGCGGCGAGCGCACGCATCTTGACGTTGTACCGCTGCGAGGCACGCCGCAGGAGCGAGAAGGCCCCTTCCGCGTCGGGAAGGGCGTAGCGCTCCTGCAGCATGCCCTGGGCCTGCGCGATCAGTGGGTGGGCGTGGACCCGGGCGCGCAGGTCGCGCACCTCGGCGCGCAACCGCAGCACCTCCGCGCGCTGCGGGTCCTCGTCCGCCGTCCCTGGTACGGGAGTGGTCATGGCGTCTCCATCCGGTCGGCTGCGGCCGCCGCTCGTGCACGGCCGCACCGGCGCGCCTGCCCCGCTCGCTCAGGTGTACACGTGGCGCCCCTCGTCCCGCCGGCGGTCCTCCCCGATCCCGTCGACCGTCACGACCAGCTTCGCGGGCCCGTCCACGGCCGCGGGCACGTCCACGGTCCCGGGCACGTCCACGGTCGCGGTCACGTCGTAGGTCGTCGCTCCCCCCGCCGCGAGTTCGGCCGCGGCGAGCCAGGCCCGGGCGGTCTCCAGGGCCACTCCCACGTCGCGCGTCCCGGTGGAGACGCACAGGGTGTAGGCGAGGTCCTGCGAGCGCGCCCGCGTCCCGGGCCCATCGGACGCCGTGAGCGCCTCGTACTCCTCGACGAGCACGCGCAGCACGGCGGGATGGGGTATGAGCATGGGGGTGTTCCTCTCCGTCGATCCGACCGGGCTGGTGCCTACGGGTCTGGGGCATGCGGGGTGGGGGCCTGCGGGGCTGGGGCTGGGCGTGGGGTTCATGCGCGGCCGTCGCGCCGGCTGCCGAGCGCCTCCTCGCGGACCCGCTCGCAGCTGCGGCTGATGAGCCGGGAGACGTGCATCTGCGAGATGCCGAGCCGGTCGGCTATCCGGCTCTGGGTCATGTCCTCGAAGAAGCGCATGTAGAGGATGGCGCGTTCACGCTCGGGCAGGCTGCGCAGCCCCTGCCGGGCGGACTCGCGGTCGACGACGACGTCGAACGAGGTGTCCGGGCCGCCCAGCGTGTCGGCGAGGCTGTACCCCTCGTCGTCGGTGCGCAGTTCGGCGTCGAGCGAGAGGGTGCTGAAGCTGTCCAGGGCCTCCAGACCGGCGCCGACCTCTTCCTCGGTGAGGCCCGTGCGGGCGGCGAGGTCGGCGACCGAGGGCTCGGCGGAGCCCGGGCTCTGGGTGAGTTCGCGGCGGGCCGTGCGGACCTTGTTGCGCAGTTCCTGGACCCGGCGGGGGACGCGCAGCGCCCACATCCGGTCCCGGAAGTGCCGCTTGATCTCGCCGGTGATGGTGGGCACGGCGTAGCTCTCGAAGGCGCCGCGCTCGGGGTCGAAGCGGTCGATGGCCTTCACCAGGCCGAGCGCGGCCACCTGCCGCAGGTCCTCGACGGCCTCGCCGCGGTCGCGGAACCGGCCGGCGATGCGGTGGGCCATGGGCAGCCAGGCGGTGACGATCTCGTCGCGCAGGGCGTCCCGTTCCGGTCCCTCGGGGAGGCCGGTCAGCCGCGCGAACTGGCGGGCGGTGTCCGGGGCGTCGTCATGGGGCCGCCGGGTCCGTCCCGCGGGGCGGGCGGATTCTGCGGAACGGCTGGTCGACAGGTCGATGAGCATGCTGGATCGGCTCCTGAACGGTCGTCTCGGGATGTGACCACGGGAGGGCCGTCGTCGTCCGGGGCTCGAAGGAGCGGCCCGGAGCGGGCATACCGCTCCCGTCGGCGCGCCTCCGGTCCGAAGCACGAACCTCCGTCTGCCCGGGGGCCGGAGGAACAAACTCCGTTCGGGGACGGCCTTTCAGTACACGGGGACCACTGCGGTGATGCGCTTGCCGCCGGAGGGCAGGCCGCACACCTGGACGTCGCGGGCCAGCCGGCACACGATCGGCCAGCCCCGGCCGTTGGCGCGGGTCCGTCCGTGCTCGTCCTGCGGCGTGTTGACGACCGGCAGCCGGTCGCTGCGGTCGCACACGGAGACCCGCACGGCGGGTCCGTCGAGGTCGACGTCGTACGCGGTGACGCCGCCGCCGTGGAGGATGGCGTTGGTGGTGAGTTCCGAGGCGACGAGCAGGGCGTCGCCGAGGGCCTCCTCGTCGTACGGACGACCGCCGCGCCCACGCCGCCCCGTCACCGCCCGCCGTACGGCCCGGCGGACGTCGCAGGGCCGGCAGAAGCGGTCCTCCAAGTCCGGGTCGGGTCCGCGCGGTGCGTCGCGCGGTGCGTCCGTGCGGTCGGTCGTTGGGTTGACACGCATCCTTTCGCTCCCCTGGCCGTTCCCGTGCGGTGGATAGGTCGGACCGAGGTGGCCCGCGGTTCACGGGTGCGCCCGGTGTTCTCCCCTTCCGGGCGGCGCGGGCCCCTCACTGTTGCGGCTGGCCGCCCCGGCGGACTCCAAACATCCCGGGGCACCGGGAGTCGTCGGAGCGGTCGGCGAAGGGTACATATCAGGCATGACCGATGTCGTGGACGCGGGTGAGCTGCTGCGCCGTATCCAGCGCGCGAGGGCCTGTGCGCGGGAGGAGCTGCGGAGCTGGCGGGCCCGGAGCGGTGAGCTGGAGCGGGACGATCCGGAGGCCGCGCGCGAGGCGCGGGTGCGCACTGTGGCGTACGAGGCGGTGCTCAGGATCCTGGACGAGATCGTGACGCCGGGCCGGACCGGGGTGCAGCACTGACCTCGCGAAGTGAAACAGGTCACGTGGCCGGGTTCGGGTGCGCTAAACCTCCCCGGATGGTTTACGGTTCATACATAGGCGGTGAGCGAGGTCGAGCCTCTGTCTCCTTCGCACACCATCCTTGACGGCCCTGGCTGGCTTCCCCCGTCCAGCCAGGGCTTTTTCCTGCCCTGGCGCCGAAAGTCACCTCCGCCGAGGTGCCCGTCGGGCCGGCAGCGGCTGAAATGGGCTGTGGAGACAAGCACCGCGACCGATCGCCCGGCGAGGAGCACCGCGCCATGACCAAAGCGACGAAACTGCTGACCGCTCTTCCCCCGCCCCAGCGCCGCAGTCTGATGGAGCTCGCCCGGGAGGTCTACTTCCCGGAGGACACCAGGATCTTCGAGGCGGGCGGCCGGGCCGACCGTTTCTGGGTCGTCCGCTCCGGCGCGGTCTCCCTGGTCCAGCAGGTGACCTCGGTGCAGCGGGTCACCGTCGCGAGCCTCGGCGCCGGTGATCTGCTCGGCTGGTCCTGGCTGTTCCCGCCGTACCGGTGGGACTTCGGCGCCGAGGCGTTCAGCCCGGTCCGCGCCTACGAGTTCGAGGCGCAGCCGGTGCTGAAGCTGTGCGAGGAGGACCCGGCCCTCGGGGTCACGCTCGTCCGGATCGTGGCCGAGATCCTCGCCCACCGGCTGGAGATGACCCGGGGCCGACTACTGGACCAGTACGGAACACACCGGCGTCGGTCGCTGTAGCCCTCCGGGGGGAGAACCGGACAGACACGGCAGCGGCCGGGGCAAGACCGCCGGGAGCCGTCGACGGCAGCCGGGGCGGCACCGCCGGGCGCCGACCACAGCAGTCGGGGGGCGGCATCCCTGGGAGCCAGGGGCAGCCGGGGCATGACCGCAGGGGCTGGCGGCAGCCAGGCCGAGACCGCCGGCAGTCTGCGGCAGCCAGGACGAGACCGCCAGCAGTCGGCGGCAGCCATCAAGACCACAGAAACCGACAGCAGCCAGGCCCAGACCGCCAGCAGTCTGCCGCAGCCAGGACGAGACCGCCAGCAGTCGGCGGCAGCCATCAAGACCACAGAAACCGACAGCAGCCAGGCCCAGACCGCCAGCAGTCTGCGGCCGCCAGGACGAGACCGCAGGAGCCGGCGGCAGCCAGGACGAGACCGCTGGGAGCCGGCGGGCAGCCGGTCCGGAACCGCCGGGAGTCGCCGACAGCCGGGAGGACTGAACCGCCGGGAGTCGCCGACAGCCGGAGGGACGGAACCGCCAGGCGCGGCAGTCGCCGGCACGAGGTCGTCGGCACGTCGGCCGTCGACGACGACGGGGCACCGGACTCGGCAGCCGCCGGGAAGGGCACCGGACGCCGGAGCCACCAGGGCGGGACCGCCCGACACGGCAGCCGTCGATACGACGGGGCGTCAGACACCCCGCAGCCACCGGGACAGAGGAGCCCGACGCCTCAGCCGGCCGGGACGACCGGACCGCCGGATACCCGCGACCGACCAGGAGGGGACCGTCAGACGCGGCGCCGCCACGACAACGAAATCGCCGGACGGCCCGCAGCCGCCAGGACACGATCACCGGGCACACCGGCCACCAGAACAGAACCGCCCGCCCCAGCCACCCGGGCCGACCGGACCGCCGGGCGGGGCAGTCGCGAGACGACGAGCGCGTCAGACGCGATAGCGGCGCAGGGCCGGTACCGCCGTGGCGAGGGTCAGCATCAGGGCGACGACCAGGAGGCCGCCGCCCGCCACCGCCGTACGGGGGCCGAAGGCGGCGCCCGCGGTGCCGTGCAGGACGTCGGCGAGCCGCGGCCCGCCCGCGACGACGACCGTGAAGACACCCTGCATCCGGCCGCGCATCTCGTCGGTGGCCGCGGAGAGCAGGATCGCGCCGCGGAAGACCATGGAGACCATGTCGGCGACCCCGGCGGCGGCCAGGAACAGCACCGCGAGCCACAGGCTGGTGCTCAGCCCGAACCCGGTGATCGCGGCGCCCCAGGCGACGACCGCGCCGATCACCATCCAGCCGTGCCGGCGGGCCCGCGAGAACGTCCCGGAGAACAGTCCGCCCAGCACCGCGCCGATGGGGATCGCCGCGAACAGCAGGCCGAGCGCGAGCCCTTCGCCGTAGGAGGCGTACGTCCGGTCGGCGAGCTGCGGGAACAACGCGCGGGGCATGCCGAAGACCATGGCGACGACGTCGGCGAGGAAGGACAGCAGCAGGACCTTGTGCCGGGATATGTACCGGAAGCCCTCCGCGATCTCGCGCACACCGGCCCGCTTGGCCGCGGCGGTCGCGAGCGGCGGCAGCGCGGGCAGCCGGACGACGGCCCACAGCGTGACGGACAGGGCGAGGGCGTCGAGCAGATACAGCTCGGGCAGGCCGATCACGGGGATCAGGGCCCCCGCCAGCAGCGGGCCCGCGACCAGTCCGGTCTGCATGACGGTGGAGCCGAGGGCGTTGGCGGCGGCCAGTTCGCCGGCCGGGACCAGCCGGGCGATGGAGGCGTTGCGGGCGGGCGCGTTGAGACCGAAGAACGCCTGCTGGGCGGCGAGCAGCACCATCAGGACGGCCACCGAGTCCAGACCGGAGAGCGCCTGGAGCCAGAACAGCACCGAGGTGACGGCGATCCCGCTGTTGGTGATCAGCAGCAGCCTGCGCCGGTCCATCATGTCGGCGACCGCGCCGCCCCACAGCGCGAACAGCACCATCGGCACCAGGCCGGCGAGGCTGGCGTAGCCGACCCAGGCGGATGACTGGGTGATGTCGTAGATCTGCTTGGGCACGGCGACGGCCGTCAGCTGGCTGCCGACGGCCGTGACGATGGTCGAGGACCACAGTCTGCGGTAGGCGGGGCGGCGCAGGGGACGGGTGTCCATCGCCCAGCGGCGCCAGCCGCGCCGGGCCGCCTCCTCGGTACGCGGCCCGTCGTCGGTACCCGCCCCGGGTACCGTGCCGCTGCTCTCGCTGGTGTCCACGCGCGTCCTGGTTGCTCGTTACATCTTTCGGGTCGGGGGCCACTATGTCAGCAGCGCCGAGGGTGACGCTGCCGTTTTGGACGTGCGGTCTCGGAGTGTGGGATGCGCAGGCCTGGTTGTCAGGCGCCCGCGACGAGCAGCACACCGAGGGTGATCATCGTGCCGGCGACCAGACCGTCCAGCACCCGCCAGGCGGCCGGCCGGGTCAGGCAGCGGCTGAGCAGCCGGGCACCGAAGCCCAGGGCGGCGAACCAGCAGAGGCTCGCGAAGGCGGCGCCGAGGCCGAAGGTCCACCGCAGCGAGCCGCGGTCGGCGGCGATGGAGCCCAGCAGGAAGACGGTGTCGAGGTAGACGTGCGGGTTGAGCCAGGTCAGCGCGAGGCAGGTGAGCACGGCCCGGCGGCGCGAGCCGGCCGCCTCGCCGTCGGTGCGCAGCGCGTCCGTGCCGGGCCTGATCACCCGGCGGGCCGCCAGCAGCCCGTATCCGAGCAGGAACGCGCCGCCGACCCAGCCGACCACGGTCAGGGCGTCCGGCCAGGCCACGACCAGGGCGCCCACCCCGCCCACTCCGAGGGCGATGAGGAGGGCGTCGGACAGGGCGCAGATCCCGACGACGGCCAGGACGGCGTCGCGGCGGATCCCCTGCCGCAGGACGAAGGCGTTCTGGGCGCCGATGGCGACGATGAGCGAGAGACCGGTGCCGAAGCCTGCGGCCGCGGCGGCGAGTGCGGTGGACATGACCTCCACGCTAAGGACGCGATCACCGCACGTACAGCTAAAGATTTTTACGTACCATTAGCGTTCGTGATGACGCCATGATGACCGACCTCCCGCTGGAGCAGGTGCGAACGCTGCTGGCCGTGGTGGACGAGGGCACCTTCGACGCGGCGGCGGCCGCCCTGCACGTGACGCCGTCGGCGGTCAGTCAGCGGGTGAAGGCGCTGGAGCAGCGCACGGGCCGGGTCCTGCTGCTGCGCACCAAGCCGGTACGGCCGACCGAGTCCGGTGAGATCGTCGTGCGGTTCGCCCGCCAGTTGGCCCGGCTCGAACGCGACACGCGGTCCGAGCTGGGTATGAGCGGGGACGGCGAGCCGACCCGGGTGACGGTCGCGGTGAACGCGGACTCGCTGGCGACCTGGTTCCTGCCCGCCCTGACCCGGGTGCCGCAGGACCCGCCGCTCTGCTTCGAACTGCACCGCGAGGACGAGACCCGCACGGCGAAGCTGCTGCGGGAGGGGCTCGTGATGGCGGCCGTCACCTCCTCGCCCGAGGCCGTGACCGGGTGTTCGGTGCGGCCGCTCGGCACGATGCGCTATCTCGCCGCCGCCAGCCCGGACTTCGTGGCCGGCCACCTCGAGGGCGGCCCCCTCGCGGAGACCCTGGCACGGGCCCCCGTGATGACCTTCGACCGCAGCGACGACCTCCAGGACGCGTTCGTCCGCGGGCTGCGGCGCGGCGCCGCGGGGGCGAGTGCGCTACGACACGCCGTGCCGACCTCGGAGGGTTTCGTGGCCGCGGTGGCCGCGGGGTTCGGCTGGGGCATGGTGCCCGAGGCCCAGGCGGGCACCCTGCTGCGGACCGGCCGCCTGCTCCCCCTGGCCCCCGACCGCCCGCTGGACGTCCCGCTGTACTGGCAGCAGTGGCGACTCGACTCACCGGCCCTGGCGGCGGTCGCCGAGGCGGTGACGCAGGAGGCGGCGCGGACGCTCAGGCGCTGACACTGCCGTCCCCGGGCGCCGCGGCGCGTCGGGCCAGGGTGTTCGCCGCGCTGTCCAGGAGCATCGCCAGGGCCGTCGGGTAGGCGCTGGTGACCATGCGGGCGGAGAGCAGGGCGGCCGCTTCGGCGATGCGGGGGTGGGTGGTGGCGGGGAGCCGGGCGTAGGTCGAGGCCCACTTGGCGTCGTCGGCGCGCTGGGAGGCGCGGGGCAGGGCGAGGGAGGCGGCGTCCAGGGCGGCGAAGGCCAGCGTCTGGTCGATGAAGGCGTGGTAGACGCGGACCGTCTCCGGCAGCGGGAAACCCGCGGTGCGCAGGACATCGAGGACGGTCTCGTCGGCGGCCAGTTCGTTGGCCCGGCCGGTGACCCGGCTCGCGGTGAGCTGGGCCGCCTGCGGATGGGCGACGTAGGCGGCGTGGATGCGCAGCCCGATCGCGTGCAGGTCCTCCCGCCACCGTCCGGTCGGCTCCCAGCCGCGCAGTGCCGCACCGATCAGCGCGTCGCCGATGGCGAGGGTCAGTTCGTCCATGCCGCGGAAGTAGCGGTAGAGCGTGCTCGGGTCGCAGTCCAGGGCGAGGCCGAGGCGGCGCGCGGTCAGTCCGCTGCTGCCGTGCTCGCGCAGCAGCCGCAGGGCGGCCTCCACGATCAGCCGCTCGGACAGCACGGTGCCGCTCCTGGTGGGCCTGCGCCGGCGCCGCTTCTCCTCCGGTACGACCGTCTTCGGCATCCCCGCCGCCTCCTCGCCGCCTCCTTATGCCAACGCCATTGACCTTACGGCAGAGGGAGGCGTTGTATCGCGGACAGGGCCCCCTTTCTTTCAGCCGCTTCTTTCCCCCGCCTTTCTCCTGCTTTGCGCGTTCCGCTGTGCGCGTCTTCGACCGAGGGAGTTCTCGTCATGCGTGTCCTGCTCGTGGGTGCCGGCGGCGTCGGCACCGCCGTCACCCGGATCGCCGCCCGGCGCCCGTTCTTCGAGGCGATGGTGGTCGCCGACTACGACCCCGCCCGGGCCGCGGCCGCCGTCGCCGCGCTCGACGGCGACGACCGGTTCACCGCCGAGCGGGTCGACGCGGGCGACGAGGTGGCGGTCGCCGGGCTGCTCGCCCGGCACCGCTGTGACGTGCTCCTCAACGCCACCGACCCGCGCTTCGTGATGCCGCTGTTCGGCGCGGCGCGCACCGCCGGGGCCACCTATGTCGACATGGCGATGTCGCTGTCCCGCCCGCACCCGGAGCGGCCCTACGAGGTGTGCGGGGTCAAGCTCGGCGACGCGCAGTTCGCGCAGGCCGAGCAGTGGGCGGCGGCGGGCGGTCTCGCCCTGGTCGGCATGGGGGTGGAGCCGGGGCTGTCGGACGTGTTCGCGCGGTACGCCGCCGACGAGCTGTTCGACGAGATCGAGGAGATCGGCATCCGGGACGGCGCGAACCTCACCGTCGACGGCGCCGACTTCGCGCCCTCCTTCAACATCTGGACCACCATCGAGGAGTGCCTCAACCCTCCGGTGGTCTACGAGGCCGGCCGCGGCTGGTTCACCACGGCGCCCTTCAGCGAGCCCGAGGTGTTCGACTTCCCCGAGGGCATCGGCCCGGTGGAGTGCGTCAACGTGGAGCACGAGGAGGTGCTGCTCGTACCGCGCTGGGTGGACGCCCGCCGGGTCACCTTCAAGTACGGTCTGGGCCGCGAGTTCGTCGACACCCTGAAGACGCTGCACAAGCTGGAGCTGGACCGCACCGCGCCGGTGACCGTGCCGAGCGCGGCGGGCCCGGTGCCCGTCTCGCCGCGGGACGTGGTGGCCGCCTGTCTGCCCGACCCGGCGACGCTGGGCGAGCGCATGCACGGCAAGACGTGCGCCGGCACCTGGGTGCGGGGCGTGAAGGACGGCGCGCCGCGTGAGGTGTACCTGTACCACGTGGTCGACAACCAGTGGTCCATGGCCGAGTACGGCAGCCAGGCCGTGGTGTGGCAGACGGCCGTCAACCCCGTCGTCGCCCTGGAGCTCCTCGCCGGCGGCGCCTGGTCCGGCACGGGTGTCCTCGGCCCCGAGGCGTTCCCGGCCCGCCCCTTCCTCGACCTGCTGACGGCGTACGGCTCCCCGTGGGGCATGCGGGAGCAGTGACGAGGTTTCCCGGTCGCGTCCGTTTCACTTCCGCCGCTGCGGTGACCCGCTGTCGAGCGACGCCCGCGGTAGGGCGAAGTACCGCGGGAACAGCGAAGAACACGGACGACTTTCGATCGGAGCGACTTCGATGGACGACTGGCGACAGCATGCGGCGTGCCGCCACGAGGACCCCGACCTCTTCTTCCCGATCGGCACATCGGGCCCGGCCCTGCTCCAGACGCAGCAGGCGAAGGCGGTCTGCCACCGCTGCCCCGTGCGGGAGCAGTGTCTGGACCGGGCGTTGGCCACGGACCAGGCCGTGGGCGTGTGGGGCGGCACCACCGAGGCGGAGCGGCGCGCGCTCAGGCAGCGGACCGGAGCCCGCCGGGGTTCCTGACGCGCGCCGCCCCGGCCGTCACGGGGTGCCGGGCTTGCCCGCCTGGTAGAGCCACTTCTGGAACAGGGGCCCGAGGTTCTGGCCGGACTCCCGCTCCGCGAGCCGCTCCAGCTGGGCGGTGGTGCCGTGGCCGCCCCGGTGCTGCTGTGCCCAGGCGCGCAGTACGCGGAAGAAGGTCCGGTCGCCGATCGCGACGCGCAGGGCCTGGAGGGTCATGGCGCCGCGGGCGTAGACGGGGGAGCCGAAGAGGTTGGCGCCGCTGCCGGGGGTGCCGGGCGGGTACGCCCAGACGTTGTCGGTGGCGGGAGTGGCGTACAGCGCGTCGAACCTCTTCTGGGCGCTGTCGCCGCCGTGCTGCTCGGAGTACAGCCACTCGGCGTAGGAGGCGAAGCCCTCGTTGAGCCAGATGTCCTTCCAGGACGTCAGGGAGACCGAGTCGCCGAACCACTGGTGGGCGCTCTCGTGGACCAGCGTGCTCAGGCTGGGCGCGCTGTCGTACACCGGCCGGGTCTGGGTCTCCAGGGCATAGCCGACGCCCGGCGCGTGGTCGACGATGGAGCCGGCGGCGCGGTAGGGGTAGGGCCCGAAGAGGGCGCTCTCCCATTCCAGCACGGACGGCAGCTTCTTGAGCACGGGCGCGGCGGCGCGGGCCTCGCGCGGGTCGACGGCGTCGTACACCTTGATGCCGTCCCGGGTCGTGTACTGCTTGACCTGGAACGTCCCCACGGTGGCGGTGGCGAGGTAGGCCGCCATGGGTTCCTTCTGGCGCCAGTGGAAGGTGGTCCTGCCGTTGCGCGTGGTCTTGCCGAGCAGGATGCCGTTGGAGACGGCGGTGCAGCCCCGGGGGACGGTGATCGTGATGTCGTAGGCGGACTTGTCGAGGGGGTGGTTGTTGGCGGGGAACCAGGTCATGGCGCCCTGCGGTTCCCCGGCGACGAAGGCGCCGTCGTCGGTGGGCACCCAGCCGTCGAGGGAGCCGTCGGGGTCGGTGACCGGTCCGGGCTTGCCCTGGTAGGTGACGGTGACCCGGAAGGTCTGGCCCTTGCGCAGGGGGCGGGCGGGGGTGACGACGAGTTCCTGGCCGTCGCGCCGGTGGGCGGCCTCGCGGTGATCGACCGTCAGGCCGGTGATCTTCAGGCCCTTGAGGTCGAGGTCGAAGCGGCTGAGGCGCTGGGTGGCGCGGGCGGTCAGGACGGCCTTGCCGGTGAGATGGCCGCTGCTCGGGTCGTAACCGAGCGTCAGACCGTAGTGGGAGACGTGGTAGCCGCCGTTCCCGGCGAGCGGGAAGTACGGGTCGCCGACGCCGGGCGCGCCCGCCGAACCGGCCGCGGTGGCGGGTCCGGCCGCCGCCAGCAGGGCCGCCAGGGCGACCGGGACGGTGGCGACGACGGCTTCCCGCCGTAGCGGGGCGGGGCGTCTGCGGGAGAGGGTCACGTGCGCTCCTTGGGGGGTGGCGAGTGATCAAACGCCCATCAGACTAGGCAACGCGCCGCCCGGAGTCCCCCTCCTCCAGGTCAAACCGCGCGGCGTCGGGGGACGGCCGCGGGCAGGCCCTACGCTCGGCGGCATGACTGTCCGTGTGCGCCGCGTCTACGAACCGCCCGAGCCCGCGGACGGCGTCCGTGTCCTCGTCGACCGGCTGTGGCCGCGCGGCCTGGCCAAGGACGCGGCGCGGATCGACGAGTGGCCCAAGGCGCTGACCCCCTCGACGGAGCTGCGCCGCTGGTACCACGCGGGCGAGGCGTCGTACGAGGAGTTCTCCCGCCGTTACGAGGCGGAGCTGGCCGCCCCCGAGGCGGCCGAACTCCTGGACCACGTGCGGACGTTGGTCCAGGAGGGGCCGGTGACCCTGCTGACGGCCGCGAAGTCCCCGCAGGAGAGCCACGCGGCCGTCCTGCTGGGGCTGCTGGGCTGACGGCCGCTCAGCCGGTCTGCCGGGCCGCCGCCCGGCCCGCCGCGCGGCCCGAGAACAGGCAGCCGCCGAGGAAGGTGCCTTCGAGGGCGTTGTAGCCGTGGACGCCGCCGCCGCCGAAGCCGGCGACCTCACCCGCCGCGTACAGGCCCTCGATGGGCTGTCCGTCGGCGCCGAGGGCGCGCGAGTCGAGGTCGGTCTGGATCCCGCCGAGCGTCTTGCGGGTCAGGACGTGCAGTCTGACGGCGATCAGCGGGCCGGCCTCGGGGTCGAGGATGCGGTGCGGGGTGGCGACCCGGCCGAGGCGGTCGCCAATGTAGCGGCGGGCGTTGCGGATGCCCTGGACCTGCGCGTCCTTGCTGTACGGGTTGTCGATCTGGAGGTCGCGGGCGCGGATCTGGCGGCGCAGTGCGTCCGCGTCGAGCAGGGGCTTGTCGGTGAGCGCGTTCATCTTCTCGACGAGCCGGTCGAGGGTGTCGGCGACGACGAAGTCCGCGCCGTGGTCGAGGAACGCCTGCACGGGGGCCGGGGCGCCCTTGCCGAGCAGCCGGTCGCGCAGGACGGCCCGGCGGTCCTTGGCCGTGATGTCGGGGTTCTGCTCGGAACCGGAGAGCGCGAACTCCTTCTCGATGATCTTCTGGCTGAGGACGAACCAGGAGTGGTCGTACCCGGCGATGTCCTCGGTGGTGCGCAGGTGTCTGAGGGTGCCGAGGGTGTCGTAGCCCGGCAGGCACGGGTCGGGCAGCCTGCGGCCGAGCGCGTCGAACCACATCGAGGACGGGCCGGGCAGGATGCGGATGCCGTGGCCGGGCCAGACGGAGTCCCAGTTCTGGATGCCCTCGGTGTAGTGCCACATGCGGTCCCGGTTGACCAGCCGGACGCCGGCCTCGGCGCTGATGTCGAGCATGCGGCCGTCGACGTAGGCGGGCACGCCGGTGACCATCTCGGCGGGCGGGGTGCCGAGCCGCTCGGGCCAGTAGCGGCGCACGATCTCGTGGTTGGCGCCGATGCCGCCGCTGGTGACGACGACGGCCTGGGCGGTCAGCTCGAACTCGCCGATCGCCTCGCGGCTGGAGACGACGCCGCGGGCGGAGTCGTCGGGCGCCAGGACCGTGCCGCGGACGCCGCGGGCGGCGCCGTCCGTCACGACCAGCTCGTCCACGCGGTGGCGGTGGTGGAAGGTGAGCAGCCCGTCCTTGGCGGCCTGCTTGGCGTAGCGGACGAACGGCTCGACGACACCGGTGCCGGTGCCCCAGGCCACATGGAATCGGGGCACGGAGTTGCCGTGGCCGTCGGCGCGCAGGTCGCCGCGCTCGGCCCAGCCGACGGTCGGCAGGAGCGAGATCCCGTGTCCGGTCAGCCAGGTCCGCTTCTCCCCCGCGGCCCATTCGACGTAGGCGCGGGCCCAGCGCACCGCCCAGGAGTCCTCGTCCTCGGTGCGGTCGAACTGCGCGCTGCCCTGCCAGTCGTTCCAGGCGAGGTCGAGGGAGTCCTTGATGCCGAGGCGGCGCTGCTCCGGGGAGTCGACGAGGAACAGTCCGCCGAAGGACCAGAACGCCTGGCCGCCGAGGTTGGCGGCGTTCTCCTGGTCGACCAGGGCGACCCGCCTGCCCCTGCTGGTGAGTTCGTGCGCCGCGACGAGGCCCGCGAGGCCCGCTCCGACGACGATGACGTCCGCGTCCATGGCGACCGTTGCCTTTCTGTGACGGGGAGCTGCGATGAGGTGCTATTGCGGGGCGCTGCCGTCGGTCAGCAGCGCGGTGAGCAGTTGCTTGAGCCAGGCGCGGGCGGCGTCGACGTCCTTGTCCAGCAGCAGTTGGGTGGTGACCCCGTCGTACGCGGCCACGACCGCGTGGGCGGCGGAGTCGGCGTCGCCGAGGACGGCGGGCAGCGGGAGGGGGCCGCGGGCCCGGGCCAGCCGGTCGGCGATGGCGCGGCGCAGCCTGGCCCGTTGTTCCAGGAGGGTCTGCGCGACGACCGGGTCCCGTGCCGCGTGCACCAGGAAGTCCGTCTTCACCAGCAGCCAGTCGAGGTCGAGGAGCAGCACCTCGGTGACCCGGTCCACCGAGGCCGGTACGTCGAGATCGGGGCCGTCGCCGGCGAGGGCGTCGGCGACCTGCTGGGCGATCAGGTCCGCGCGTTCCTGGTAGAGCGCGAAGAACAGCTCGTCCAGCGTGGCGAAGTTGGAGTAGAAGGCGCCCCGGCTGTAGCCGGCGGCCTCGCAGACCTCCTCGATGGAGACCCGCCCGAATCCCTTGGCGGCGAACACGGCGAAGGCGGCGTCGAGCAGGTTGGCCCGGGTGCGCACCCGGCGCCGGGTGACCCGGCCGGTCGCCCGTTCGTTCTGTTCCGTCACCTCGGTTCGGACCTCCGTTCGATACAGCAATGTATCGGATGCACTGATGTATCGAAAGGGGTCTCCCGGAGCTACGGCGCCCCTGCCCGGGCTACGCCTGCCCGGACACCTCCGGGGGCAGGTTGAACGGCGTCACCACCTGGAGCGCCGAGGGCAGCGCGGGCCCGTCGCCGGGAAGCCCCCCGTGGGCGCGCATCACGGCCTGGCAGGCCCGTCGTACGGCCGAGGGGATAGGCGGCGGTGCTCCCGGCGGCCCGGTTGCCGATCCCGACGTACGCCACGCGGGCGCTCGACGGCAGGTCGGTGACCAGGGTGACGACGGGGATGCCGGCGGCGGCGAGCCGGCCGACGGCGGCGCTGGTCTCGGGCAGGTCCGGCGCCTTGAGGATCACCCCCTCGAGCCCCGCCGGGCGATCCGGTCGAGGATGCCGGTCAGTTCACGAACGGGCGCGGTCTGGCGGAATTTCGGCGGTGGAGAACCGCTCCGGCGCCTGCATCACGGTGTCGATCATGAAGGTCCGGCCCGGACGGTGCTCTCGCGGACACCGCCGCGGCGGTTGACCGGGTCCTCAACCGCCGCGGCGGTTGAGGACCCGGTCGACCGTGGCCGCGCTCAGGCCGGACTGACGGGCGATCTCCTTGATCGCATAAGGGTGCCGCATGCCTGATTTCCCACGATTGCTGAGGTGTTTTTGATGTATTTCCGAGCCTTGAACGATCGCTCCGGGCTCAGAAGACTGGCAGAAAAGCGAGGGCTGAGAAAGGACCCGCGATGATCCCCTCCCCCGTGCGCTCCCGGACCTGGCTGGCCGAGGAGGACTGCGCTCTCGACGTGTTCCGCTCGCTCGTCGAACAGCGGACCGACCCCGCCGACCATCCTTCGGCCCTGCGGATCGAGCAGAACGTCCCGCTCTACGACAGTGGCCGGCTGCGCGAGCTGACGGCCACCGCCGAGGGGCGGCGCGAGGTGCAGAGCGAGCTGGTGCGGGCCCTGCTGGACGGCCCCGGTGTCGTGGTCCTCCTGGGTGCGTACACCGACCCGGCGGTGGTGGACCGGGCGTCGGAGGTGTTCCGGGCGCTGATCGAGGAGGAGCGGGCCTCCGGCACGGCCCGCGGTGACCACTTCGCCAGGCCGGGCGCGAACGACCGGGTGTGGTGCGCGCTGGACAAGATGGCCGTCCGGGCGCCGGAGGTGTTCGCGGACTACTACGCCAACGACATGCTGGAGCTGATCGCCGAGGCCTGGCTAGGTCCGGCCTACCAGGTGACCTCGCAGGTCAACGTGGTCAACCCGGGGGGCGCCGCGCAGAGCTCGCACCGCGACTACCACCTCGGCTTCCTGTCCGGGGCGCGGGCGGCCGCGTACCCGGCGCATGTGCACCGGCTGTCGCCCGTGCTGACCCTCCAGGGCGCGCTCGCCCACTGCGACATGCCCGTGGAGTCCGGTCCGACCCTCTATCTGCCGCACTCGCAGAAGTTCGAGCCCGGCTATCTCGCCTGGCGGCTGCCCGAGTTCGTCGCCTACTTCGAGGCCCACCACGTCCAGCTCCCGCTGCGGAAGGGGGACGCGGCCTTCTTCAACCCGGCGCTGTTCCACGCGGCCGGCCACAACGCCTCCCCCGACATCCGGCGGATGGCCAATCTGCTCCAGATCTCCTCCGCGTTCGGCCGGGCGATGGAGACGGTCGACCGGGAGGCGATGGCGAACGCGCTCTTCCCGGTCCTGCGGCAGCGCCGGGCGGAGGGCGCCGGGGAGGACTGGCTGCGCCGTGTGGTCGCGGCCACCGCCGAGGGTTACCCCTTCCCCACCGACCTCGACCTCGACCCGCCGGTCGACGGTCTGGCCCCGCCCTCCCAGGCGGACACCCTCTGGCAGGCGGTCGCCGAGGACTGGGAGCCGGAGCGGCTGCGCCGCGAGCTGGCGGCGGGCAGGCAGCGCCGCAGGAGCTGAACCGGCGTACGACCTGGAACGGCGTACACCCGGCCGCCGCCACACAGGCTTGACCGGCGGGGGGCCGAACGGCTCACGAGCGCGGCCGCCGGCCACCGCCCGCTGCCAGCTCGCCTGCTTCGTCCCGGTCCGACCAGGGCGACGACGGCCCCCGCCGGGTCCGACGGTGACGACGCGCGCCGGGGCGACTCACGGCGTCGGCCGCCCACCGGTCCGACGGGGCGGGCCATCGGCCCCGCCGGTTCCGACGGTGACGACGGGAGCCGGGACGGCTCACGGCCCGTCCGCCCGCCGGGCGGACGGGGCGGGCCCCGGCACCCCGGCGAGGACAGGACGCCGGCCGGAGCCCCACGCGGCGCGGGCAGCCGGATGCGGTGATCGAGCCCTTCCCGCACGCGGTCACCGCAGCCGGACCGGGCCCACGCGCGGATCATCGGCCCCCACCGGTCCGACCGTGACGGCGGAAGCCGGGACGGCTCACGGCGTCGGCCGCCCACCGGTCCGACGGTGACGGCGGAAGCCGGGGCGGCAAACGGCGCCCCCCCGGCCGCCGGGCGGAAGGGGCGGGCCCCGGCGCCCCCTACGAGTACACGACACCGGCCAGAGCCCCGCGCGGGGCGGGCAGCCCGGGCGCGGGGATCGGGTCCTTCCCGTACGCGAGCAGCTCGGCGTGGTGCGGGGGCGCGCGCGGACGTCGTGCGGTCCGCATCGGCCGCGCGGTGTCGACCCGGCACAGCCGGAGCATCCGGAAGTGACGAGTCCGGCGGACGACATCCCGTCGCGGGGGTCGGGGACGGTCCCCCCCCCTCGCGGCAGGCTCACCCCTCGCGGTCGTGGTCCCTCGCCGGGCGGCCGGGCGGGGGCTCGCCCGCCGTGAGGTGCTCCAGGACCTCCACCAGTTCCTGGCAGGCCTGCTCCACCGACCGCCGGGTGTTGCGCTGTTCCATGATCACTGCGGAGAGCAGCAGGGCGGAGAGGGCCATCGTCCCGTTGAAGGCCTGGAGCTTGATCATCACCTCGACCCGGCTGAGGCGGGCGAACGGCCCGATCCGGTCGGTGGCGGAGATCGTCGCCATGACGGAGGTGAACAGCGCGCACAGCATGCTGCCGGCCAGCAGGAAGCGCAGGGCCGCCCAGATCAGCAGCGGATAGACGAGGAAGAGCAGGCTGACCGTGCTCCGGGTGGCCACAGGCACGAGGGCGAGGCAGATCACCGCGAGGCCCGCGGCCTCCTTCCAGCGGGACAGGAGCGGGGGGCGGCGCGCCGTCCGCAGGAGCAGCAGCACCGGCGTGACGATCAGGACGCCCATCGCGTCACCCACCCACCAGCCCAGCCAGACCGGCCAGAAGGACTGCGCGTCGAGCCTGTCGGTGAGGATCAGCAGGCACACGCCCACGCTCGCGCTCAGCAGCATCGCGGTGAGCGCCGCCAGGAAGACCAGGGCGAGGCCGTCGCGTAATCGGGCGAGGTCGCTGCGGAAGCCGACCCCGAGCAGCAGGAGGTAGGCGCAGACGGGGGCGGCGGTGTTGCCCACCACGTTGACCAGGACGAGGGGGTGCAGGGTGGTGATCGACAGGACGACGAGCAGGACCCCGAGGGCGATGCCCGGCCAGGCGCGCAGCCCGAGGATCAGCAGGGAGGCGACCGCGACGCCGGTGGGCGGCCAGATGGGGGTGAAGACGGCGCCGTCGACGACGAGCCGGCGGATGAGTCCCAGCCGTCCGGCCCCGTAGTAGCAGACGGCGACGGCGAGCGTCTGGACGGCGAAGACCGCCGTCCGGCGCAGCTCGAGGTCCCGGACACCCACCACAGCAGCCATCAGACACCGTCCCGGCGCGGTCGGCGAGGTGAGAGCCGTGCCGCACCGAGCCCTTTGACCGCAGTCGGGGGCCCTACGGCCGCATCCGGCGTACGTCCGCGAGGAGTCCGTCGTGGCCGACCACCAGGACCGCAGCGTCGTCCTCGTGTCCGGAGCGATCGGCGCCCCGGAGCACGGCGGCGGCGAGCGAACCGGCCTCCATGCCGGCCACCGCGGCGATGCCCGCGAGACGGACGACCTGGTCCAGGCCCTCATCGACGCTGAGCCGGGGTCCCTCGACCACACCGTCCGTGAGCAGGACGAACAAGCCGCCCTGCGTGAGGCGGTAGCGGGTGACCGGGTAGTCGACGCCCCCGACGACACCGAGCGGCGGGCCCCCCTCGTCCTGGGCTATGCCGGACTTGCCGTCCGCGGTGGCCCAGACGCAGGGGACGTGCCCGGCCCGGGCGCTCTCCAGGACCCCGCTGGCCGGATCCAGCCGCATGAAGGTGCAGGTGGCGAAGAGCTCGCCGCCGAGGGAGAGCAGCAGGTCGTTGGTGCGGGCGAGGAGCTCGCCGGGCTCGCCGGTGACGGAGGCGAGCGCCCGCAGGCCGACCCGGACCTGCCCCATGAAGGCGGCCGCCTCGATGTTGTGGCCCTGGACGTCGCCGATGGACAGGCCTATCCGCCCGTCGGGCAGGGTGAAGGCGTCGTACCAGTCGCCGCCGACGTTGAGGCCGGAGCAGGCGGGGGCGTACTGCACCGCGAGCCGGTACCCGGGGGCCACGGGCAGGTCACGGGGCAGCATGCCGCGCTGTAGGGCGAGCGCCAGTTCGACCCGGGACCGCTGCAACTCCGCGCGCTCCCGGGCCTGGGCGGTCAGCGACCCGAGCCTGGCCAACAGCTCGTCGCCTTCGTCCGGGGGGCGCCTGCGGGACATCGATCACTCCGGTGCAAAACAGACATTTTACGCTTAGAGGATCATATCCGGCCGTGGGGCGGCGCGGGGCGCCGGTGCGGAGCGCCCCTGGCCACCGTCGGCTCCCTTTCCGTCAGGCCTCCAGGGCCGCCGTCACCACCGCCTTGGCCTCCTCCTGGACCCGGGTGAGGTGCTCGGCGCCCTGGAAGGACTCTGCGTAGATCTTGTAGACGTCCTCGGTGCCGGAGGGGCGGGCCGCGAACCAGGCGTTGGCCGTGGTCACCTTGATGCCGCCGAGGGCCGCGCCGTTGCCGGGGGCCTCGGTGAGGACGCCGGTGACGGGCTCCCCCGCGAGCGTGTCGGCGGTGACCTGCGCGGGTGAGAGCTTCGCGAGCAGCGCCTTCTCCTCGCGGGTGGCCGGCGCGTCGATACGGGCGTAGGCCGGCTCGCCGAAGCGCTCCGTCAGGGCGGTGTAGTGCTCCGAGGGCGTCTTCCCGGTGACCGCGGTGATCTCGGAGGCCAGCAGCGCCAGGATGATGCCGTCCTTGTCGGTGGTCCACACGGAGCCGTCGCGGCGCAGGAAGGACGCCCCGGCCGACTCCTCGCCGCCGAAGCCGAGCGAGCCGTCGACCAGGCCGTCCACGAACCACTTGAAGCCGACCGGCACCTCCACGAGCCGACGCCCGAGGTCGGCGGCGACCCGGTCGATCATCGACGAGGACACCAGTGTCTTGCCCACCCCCGCGTCGGCGGGCCACTGCTCGCGGTGCGCGTAGAGGTAGGCGATGGCGGCGGCCAGATAGTGGTTCGGGTTCATCAGGCCCGCGTCCGGGGTGACGATGCCGTGCCGGTCGGCGTCGGCGTCGTTGCCGGTGGCGATCCGGAACCGGTCCCGCTGTCCGATGAGCGAGGCCATCGCGTACGGCGAGGAGCAGTCCATGCGGATCTTGCCGTCCCAGTCCAGCGTCATGAACCGCCAGGTGGGGTCGGTGAGCGGATTGACGACGGTCAGGTCGAGCCGGTGCTGCTCGGCGATCCGGCCCCAGTAGGCGACCGAGGCCCCGCCGAGCGGGTCGGCGCCGATCCGGATCCCGGCCGCGCGGATCGCGTCCAGGTCCAGGACGGCCGGGAGGTCGGCGACGTACGTGCCGAGGAAGTCGTGACGCCCGGTGGTGGGCGCGGCGAGGGCCTGCTGGTACGGGATGCGGCGGACGTCCTTCAGACCGGCGGCGATGATGTCGTTGGCGCGGTCCTGGATCCAGGAGGTGGCGTCGGAGCCCGCCGGGCCGCCGCTCGGCGGGTTGTACTTGAAGCCGCCGTCGGCGGGCGGGTTGTGCGAGGGGGTGACGACCACGCCGTCCGCGAGACCGGAGGCCCGGCCGCGGTTGTGGGCGAGGACGGCGTGCGAGACGGCCGGGGTGGGCGTGTAGCCGTCGGTGCTGTCGATGAGCACGGTGACGTCGTTGGCCGCGAACACCTCCAGGGCCGTGACGCGCGCGGGCTCGGACAGGGCATGGGTGTCGGCGCCGAGGAAGAGCGGCCCGTCGGTGCCCTGGGCGGCGCGGTACTCGACGATCGCCTGGCTGGTCGCGGCGATGTGGTCCTCGTTGAAGGCGGTGTTCAGGGACGAGCCGCGGTGGCCCGAGGTGCCGAACGCGACGCGCTGGGCGGGGTCGGCCGGGTCGGGGTGCAGCGCGTAGTACGCGGTGACCAGCCGGGCGACGTCGACGAGGTCCTCGGGGCCGGCCGGCCGGCCCGCTCGCTCGTGCTGCATGTGCCCGCTCCTCCATGTCGGTTGACCATTTGGCTGTGCGGTTCCATCTTCCCCCGGCGCGGTGATCACCCGCGACGCCGGTCCGGGGCACGTCGCCGCGGCCGCGCCCTGACCTCGGCCCCCCTAGCGGTCCGCACCGGACCGGGCAGGACACGACGGCCGTGCCCGCGCCCGGCGCGCCGGTCGTCACGGGTCGTCACCGGTCGTCGCCGGTCGTCGCCGGTCGTCGCCGGTCGTTGAGTATCCGTACTCAGGCGCCCGGCCACCGCCACCCGCGAGACTGTGACCGGATCATCACCCGTCGAGAGGCCGACCCGTGTTCAGTCGCACCGTCATCGCCCTGACCCCGTTCTTCGGGCGGCTCACCGTCACCAGTGAGATCAAGATGCGGCTGCCCGCGGGGAGCATCTTCGTCGCCAACCACGACTCCCTGGCCGACCCCGCGGTCGTGATGGCCGCGCTGCGCAGCTTCGACCTGAAGCCGGTGGTGCTGGCCACGGCGGGCCTGTGGCGGATCCCGCTGCTCGGCAGGGCGCTCAGCCGGGAGGGGCACATCCCGGTCCACCGCGGGACCGCGCACGCCGCCCTGGCGCTCGACGCGGCCGCCGAGGCGCTGGCCGGCGGCCGCCATGTGCTCCTGTACGGCGAGGGCGGCCTGCCCCGCCGCAGGGACGCGGGCCCCACTCCCCCGGAGCCGTTCCGCACCGGGCCGGCCCGGCTGGCCCGCACGACCGGTGCGATGGTGGTCCCGATCGGCCACGCCGGAGCCCGCCGCATCGCCTCGGGCTCCCCCACCAAGCAACTCGCCGGCACCCTGACGGCCCCGATCCGCCGCCCCCGCTGCCATGTGCACCTCGGCGCCCCGATCCGTCTCCCCGAGGAGACCGACCGCGGCACGAGAGCGGCCCACCAGGCGGTGACAGCGGCCTGGCGCACGGCGGTCAGGGCGGCGGGCGAGCCGGCCCTCACGGGCTCGCGCTGACCGAGGGCGGGGCGACGCCCCGCACCCCGGGAACTACCGAGCCCCCGGCGGCGGAGCCGTGCTCTCCCGCACCACCAACCGCGTCGGCACCAGCGTCGTCCCCCTCGCCCCGTCGTCCGGATCGCGCATCTTGCGCAGCACGGCCCGCACGCACAGCCGCCCCACCTCAGCGAAGTCCTGGTGCACGGTGGTGAGCGGCGGCATGAAGGACCCGGCCTCGGGAATGTCGTCGAACCCGATGACACTCACGTCCTGCGGCACCCGCCGCCCCCGCTCCTGGAGCGCCCGCAGCAGCCCCAGCGCCATCTGGTCGTTGGCCACGAACACCGCCGTGCAGTCCTCGCGCGCGGCGAGCTCGATGCCGGCGCGGTAGCCCGACTCCGCCGACCAGTCACCCCGGATCAGCGGCGGCGCCGTACACCCCGCCTCGGTCAGCGCGGCCCGCCACGCGTCGGTCCGCCGCTGCGCGGCGAAGGAGTCCTCGGGTCCGCCCAGGTGCCACACCGTCTCGTGCCCGAGGCCGAGCAGGTGCTGGACGGCGGTCCGGCTGCCGCCCGCCTGGTCGGTGTCGACGACCGTGTAGTGCTCGCCGGCGTCGGAGTCGACGACCAGCACCTGGACGTACGGCGGCAGCATGATCGTCGCCGCGTCCAGCAGATGCACCTCCATGATGACGATCACCGCGTCCACGGCCAGTTCCTCGAGCCGGGTGAACGCGCCGCGCACCTCGTCCTGCGTGGGCAGGGCCACCGGCAGCAGCGTCACGGCGTACCCCTCGGCGGCGGCCGAGTTGGCGATCGCCTCCAGGGTGCGCACATTGCCCGTCGAGGACAGCGAGAAGGTGATCACGCCGAGGGTGCGGAACTCGCCGCGCTTGAGTGCGCGGGCCGCGCTGTTGGGCCGGTAGCCCAGTTCCTTCATCGCGGCGAGCACCTGCTGCCGTGTCTCCTCGTTCACACCGGCGTAACCGTTGGAGACCCGGGAGACGGTCTGCGAGGAGACCCCCGCCCGACGGGCCACGTCGGCCATGGAGACGGTGACCCGGCCCTGCCTCGGCGTTCTCGCCGGGCTTCTTTCAGCCATCTCCATGGCGTCCCCGCCTCTCTGTCCGCACAGGTGTCACGGTCTCCCCCAAAGGACCATTGACCATCGTAATCAGGGCAGTGTAGACATGCCGCCATCCAATGTTTACGTAAACATAACAGTCCGCCAAGGCTCTTGCGGGGCCGATGTTTGCGTAAACATCATGGGTCCGGTGAGGCGGCCGAAAATCTCCGCACCACCGCTGGTTCCACCACCGCACGAGCGAGGAACGACATGACGACGCTGCAACCGCCGGCGGCCGCCGAGCCACGGCAGGCACCGCCTCCGGCGAGACGGGACCGACGCTCCTGGGCGGGGTGGGGCTTCATAGGTCCCTTCGTGGCGGTGTTCGCCCTGGTCTTCCTGGCCCCGATCGCCTACTCGATCTACCTCAGCCTCTTCCGCGACCAGCTCATCGGCGGCAACCACTTCGTCGGGCTGGACAACTACACCCAGGCCCTCGAGGACGACGCCTTCTGGGCGTCGGTCGGCCGGGTGGCGCTCTTCCTCGCCGTCCAGGTGCCGATCATGCTGGGCATCGCCCTGCTGGTGGCGCTGGCCCTGGACAGCGGCCGGCTTTACGGCAAGAGCTTCTTCCGGATCACGATCTTCCTGCCGTACGCCGTGCCCGCCGTGGTCGCCACCCTGATGTGGGGCTTCATGTACGGCACCAAGTACGGCCTGGTGGGCGACATCAACTCCGCGTTCGGTGTCACGCTCCCCGACCTGCTGTCCCCCGGCTGGGTGCTCGCCTCCATCGGCAACATCGTGACCTGGGAGTTCGTCGGCTACAACATGCTGATCTTCTACTCGGCGCTGCGGGTCATCCCGACCTCGCTGTACGAGGCGGCGGAGATCGACGGCGCGGGGCAGTGGCGGATCATCGGCTCGATCAAACTGCCCGCGATCCGGGGGGCGCTCGTCATCGCGACGATCTTCTCGATCATCGGCAGCTTCCAGCTCTTCAACGAGCCGAGCATCCTGCGTCCGCTGGCGCTGAACGCCATCACCACGGACTACACGCCGAACTTCTACACGTACTCGCTGTCCTTCAACGGGCAGCAGCACAACTACTCCGCGACGGTGGCCATCATCATGGGCGTCATCACGATGATCGTCGCCTACGCCGTCCAGCTGCGCGGCATGCGCAAGGGAGCGTGACCCGATGAGCACCTCTGTCACCGTCTCCCCCGCGAAGAACACCGCCGCCCCCAGGCTGCGGACCCCCCGCAAGAAGCACACCCCGGGCAAGCCGAAGCGCAATGTGCTGCTGACGGTGCTGATGGGCCTGATGGTCCTCTACACCGTGGTGCCGCTGATCTGGCTGGTCATCAACTCCACGAAGACACAGACCGGTCTGGCCGAGTCCAACGGGCTCTGGTTCGCCCACGACTTCGCCCTGTGGGACAACGTCCGGGACACCTTCACCTACCACGACGGCATCTTCGGCCGCTGGCTGCTCAACACCCTGCTGTACGTGGTGCTCGGCGCGGGCGGCGCGACCCTGCTGGCGGTGCTCGGCGGGTACGCGCTGGCGAAGTTCGACTTCCCCGGCAAGCGCGCGGTCTTCGCCGTGGTGATCGGCGCGGTGGCCGTGCCGGGTACGGCGCTGGCGGTGCCGACCTTCCTGATGTTCAGCAAGATGGGGCTGACCGACACCCCCTGGGCCGTGATCATCCCGTCGCTGGTGTCGCCGTTCGGTCTCTATCTGATGTGGGTGTTCGCCGCCGAGGCGATCCCCACCGAGCTGCTGGAGGCGGCCCGGATGGACGGGGCGAGCGAGGTGCGGACCTTCTTCCAGGTCGCCCTGCCGCTGCTGGCCCCCGGGATCGTGACGGTGCTGCTGTTCACCACGGTCGCCACCTGGAACAACTACTTCCTCCCGCTGATCATGCTGAAGGACCCCGACTGGTACCCGCTGACGCTGGGTCTGAGCGCCTGGAGCTCCCAGGCGCAGACCATCGGCGGTGACGTGATCTTCAACCTGGTGATCACGGGGTCCCTGCTCACGATCCTTCCCCTGATCGCCGCCTTCCTGTTCCTCCAGAAGTACTGGCAGTCCGGCCTCGCCGCCGGAAGCGTCAAGGAGTGACACGGGCCGCGTCCCCCAAGCCCCACATGTGAGCCGAGACCGGCACCACCCCCACCCTCACCTGTCCCACCCACGAAGAAGTGGAAGCACCCTCATGCGCAGATCAACGAGCCGCGTCCTGCGCGGCCTCGCCCTCCTCTCCACCCTCGCCCTCGGCGCCACCGCCTGCGGCAGCTCGGACGACAGCTCCGACACCAAGGCCGTCTCCGCCGGTGACATCCAGTCCGCCCTGAAGAAGGGTGGCTCGGTCACCGTCTGGGCCTGGGAGCCCACCCTGAAGTCGGTCGCCGCCGACTTCGAGAAGAAGTACCCCAAGGTCAAGATCAACCTGGTCAGCGAGCGGTCCGGCGACAAGCACTACACCGCGCTGTCGAACGCCATCTCCGCCGGCAAGGGCGTCCCGGACGTCGCGCAGGTCGAGTACTTCGCGCTCGGCCAGTACTCCCTCACCAAGGGCCTGACCGACCTGGCCCCCTACGGCGCCGGCAAGCTCGCCGCCAAGTACACGCCCGGCCCGTGGAACGCCGTCAGCGACGGGGACAAGGTCTACGGCCTGCCGATGGACTCCGGTCCGATGGCGCTGTTCTACAACAAGAAGGTCTTCGACAAGTACAAGATCGCCGTCCCGACCACCTGGGACGAGTACCTGGACGCGGCCCGCAAGCTGCACAAGGCCGACCCGAAGGCGTACATCGCCAACGACACCGGCGACGCGGGCTTCACCACCTCCATGCTGTGGCAGGCCGGTTCGCGCCCCTACAAGGTCGACGGCACCAAGGTCGCCATCAACTTCGACGACGCCGGCGCCAAGAAGTTCGAGACCGTCTGGCAGAAGCTGGTCAGCGAGAAGCTGCTCGCCCCGGTCACCGGCTGGACCGACGACTGGTACAAGGGCCTCGGCGACGGCACCATCGCCACCCTGGCCACCGGCGCCTGGATGCCCGCCAACTTCGAGACCGGTGTCCCGAACGCCAAGGGCGACTGGCGCGCCGCCGCCATGCCGGCCTGGACCAAGGGCGACAAGGCGAGCGCCGAGAACGGCGGCTCCTCCCTGGCGCTGCCCGCGCTGGGCAAGAACAAGGAACTCGCCTACGCCTTCGTCGAGTACGCGAACGCCGGTGCCGGTGTGGCCACCCGGGTGAGCCAGGGCGCCTTCCCGGCGACCGTCGCGGAGCTGCAGTCCACCGCGTTCAAGAACAAGGAGTTCCCGTACTTCGGTGGCCAGAAGGCCAACGAGATCTTCGCCGAGTCCGCCGCGAACGTCGCCGACGACTGGTCGTACCTGCCCTTCCAGCCGTACGCCAACTCGATCTTCAACGACACGGTCGGCAAGGCCTACGTCTCCTCCACCACGCTGGCCGACGGCCTGAAGGCCTGGCAGGAGGCCTCGGTCAAGTACGGCCAGGAGCAGGGCTTCACCATCGAGAAGTAGTTCTCGGGCAGCAGTACGTCAACGCCGGGCGGCGCGGCTCCCGGGCCGCGCCGCCCCCGTGCACCACCCTTCGGAAGGACCGCCATGATCTCCACCCTCCAGTCCCGCATGCTGCGCGGGGCGGACGGTGAACCCGCCCCGCGTCTGGCCTACGGCGCCGACTACAACCCCGAGCAGTGGCCCCGGGACGTGTGGGAGGAGGACGTCCGGCTGATGCAGGAGGCCGGCGTGACCGTCGTCTCCGTGGGGATCTTCTCCTGGGCGAGGATCCAGCCGGGCCCGGACACCTGGGACTTCGGCTGGCTCGACGAGGTCATGGACCTGCTGCACGCGGGCGGCATCGGCGTCGACCTGGCGACCGCGACCGCCTCCCCGCCCCCGTGGCTGACCACCGCCCACCCGGAGATCCTCCCGGTGACGGCGAACGGCGAGACGCTCTGGCCCGGTGCCCGCCAGCACTGGCGCCCCACGTCGCCCGTCTTCCGCGAGCACGCCCTGCGCCTGGTCCGCACGATCGCCGACCGCTACAAGGACCACCCGGCGCTGGTCGCCTGGCACGTCTCCAACGAGCTGGGCTGCCACAACGTCTACGACCACTCCGACGACGCGGCCCGCGCCTTCCGCGTCTGGCTGCGCGCCCGCTACGGCACGCTCGACGCCCTCAACCACGCCTGGGGCACCGCCTTCTGGTCGCAGCGCTACACCGACTGGGAGCAGATCCTGACGCCCCGGCTGGCCGCCTCGCACCCGAACCCGACCCAGCAGCTCGACTTCAAGCGCTTCTCCTCCGACGCCCTGAAGGACCACCTCGTGGCCGAGCGGGAGATCCTGAAGGAGATCACGCCGGACATCCCCGTCACCACCAACTTCATGGTGATGGGCAACACCAAGGGCATGAACTACCCGGAGTGGGCCGACGAGATCGACTTCGTCTCGAACGACCACTACGTCCACCCCGGCCCGCAGGACCGCGACGAGCTGTCCTTCTCCGCCAACCTGACCAGCGGTATCGCCGCCGGGCGGCCCTGGTTCCTGATGGAGCACTCCACCAGCGCGGTCAACTGGCAGGCCGTGAACGTGGCGAAGCGGCCCGGCGAGCTGGCCCGTGACGCGCTGCTGCACGTGGCGCACGGCGCGGACGCGGTGTGCTACTTCCAGTGGCGCCAGTCCGCGGCCGGCGCCGAGAAGTACCACTCGGCGATGGTCCCGCACGCCGGCGCCGACAGCGACGTCTTCCGCGCGGTGGCCGCACTCGGCGCCACCCTGCGCACGCTGGCCCCCGTGGCCGGCGCGGAGCGGGAGACCGCGGCCGTCGGCATCCTCTACGACTGGGACTCGTGGTGGGCGAGCGAGCAGGACTCGCACCCCACCTCGCTGCTCGACTACCGGCAGGAGGCGCTCGACTGGTACTCGGCGCTCCTCGCCCTGGGTGTGCGCGCCGACCTGGTCACCACCCGCGCCGACCTCGCCCGGCACCAGGTGCTCATCGCGCCGGTGCTGCACGTCGTGCCCGCCGGGCTCGCCAAGGAGCTGACGCGGTACGCCGAACAGGGCGGCCATCTGATCACCACCTACTTCTCCGGTGTCGTCGACGAGAACGACCACGTCTGGCTCGGCGGCTACCCGGGCGCCCTGCGCGAGCTGCTCGGCATCCGCATCGAGGAGTTCGGCCCGCTGCTCGCCGGGGAGGACGTCGAGCTGGACGGCGCCGGTCCCGGCACCCTGTGGACCGACCGGATCACCGTCACCGACGAGGCCGGCACCGAGGTCCTCGCGCGCTACCGCACCGGGGTGCACGCCGGGCGGCCCGCGATCACCCGGCGCGCCACGGGCAGCGGTTCCGCCGCGTACGTCTCCACCCGGCTCGGCGTCGACGGGCTGCGCTCGCTGCTGCCGCGGCTGCTGGAGCCGGCCGGGGTGCGCAGCGAACTCCCCGAGGACGCGCGGGGCCGGGTCGAGCTGACCGTCCGCCGCGGCACGACGGAACGCTTCCTCTTCCTGGTCAACCGCACCGACGACACGGTGCCGGTGACCGGCCTGGAGGGGGACGTGCTGGTCGGCGACGACCGCACGGACGGCGCGCTCGTCCTCGGGCCGCGCGCGGTCGCCGTACTGCGCCAGGCCCTGTAGCACCCCAGGCAGCACCCCACGACTCCCCGGCACGGCCTGACCCGTGCCGGGGGCCATCCCCTCCTGCCCGCGCGGCGGGAGGGGCCCACCACAGCGACCGCACCGCAGTTGGGAGCATTGATGGCACGCCGTACCAGACGGTCCCTCGGGGCCGCAGCGCTGACCGCCCTGGCCACCGGGGCCGCCCTGCTGAGCGTCCCCGCTCAGGCGCAGGCGGACGCCGCCGTCACCGTGACGCCGGATCCGTCGTACAAGCAGGACAAGTTCGAGGGCTGGGGCACCAGCCTGGTCTGGTTCGCCAACGCGACCGGCGCCTACCCGCCCGCGATCCGCGAGAAGCTCGCGAAGCTGCTCTTCGGCGACGACGGGCTCGCGCTGAACATCGCCCGCTACAACATCGGCGGCGGCAACGCGCCGGACGTCAAGGACTACCTGCGCGCGGGCGGCGCGGTCGAGGGCTGGTGGAAGGCGCCCGCGGGCACCACCCGGACGGACACCGACTGGTGGAGCGCGGACGACAAGGCGGACTGGAACAAGGACGCCGACGCCACCCAGCGCTGGTGGGTGGACCGCATCAAGAACGACATCGACCACTGGGAGACCTTCAGCAACTCCCCGCCGTGGTTCATGACCGTCAGCGGCTATGTCTCCGGCGGGTTCAACGCCAACACCGACCAGCTCAAGGCCGACTCGGTCGGTGACTTCGCCGCCTACCTCGCCGGGGCGACCAAGCTCCTGGAGAGGTCCGAGGGCATCAAGGTCGACACGATCGACCCGTTCAACGAGCCCAACACCGGCTACTGGAGCACCCGTCTGGGCGCCGACGGCCAGCCCGTCGGCGGCCGGCAGGAGGGCGCCCACATCGGACCCGAGCTCCAGCAGAAGGTGCTCGCCGCGCTCCCGGCCGCGCTGAAGAAGGCCAGGGTCGGGGCCGACATCTCGGCGATGGACGAGACCAACCCGAGCATCTTCGCGACGAACTGGAACTCCTACTCGCAGGCGTCCAAGGACGCCGTCGGGCAGATGAACGTCCACACCTACGGCACCGGGCAGCGCACCGCCGTGCGCGATCTCGCCAAGGCCGCCGACAAGCCGCTGTGGATGAGCGAGGTCGAGGGCGACTGGGGCGACGGGCAGAGCTTCACCGACATGCGGCCGGGTCTCGGCCTCGCCCAGCAGATCGTCAACGACCTGCGTGAACTGGAGCCCAAGGCCTGGGTGTTCTGGCAGCCGGTCGAGGACTACGACAACATGAAGCCGGGCGGCGAGTCCGCCAAGGGCGGCAACTGGGGCTCCATCCAGCTCCCGTTCAGCTGCACCGGCAAGGACACGCTCCAGTCGTGCCCGATCTACACGAACACCAAGTTCGACACGGCCCGTAACTTCACGCACTTCATCAAGCCCGGCGACAGGCTGATCAAGGTGGACGACACCTCCAGCGCCGCGGCGGTGACGAAGGACGGCAAGGGCGTCTCGCTGGTCCACGTCAACAGCACCACCGCGGCCCGCACGGTCACCATCGACCTGTCGAAGTTCCGCAAGGTCAGGAGCAACGCGACCGTCACCCCGACCGTGACCAGCGCCGACGGCAAGCTCGTGCGGCAGGCCCCGGTGAAGGTCGTCGGCGGCCACGCCACCTACACCGTGCCCGCCCAGTCCGTGACCTCCTTCTCGGTCAAGGGCGTCTCGGGTGTCGCGAAGAACGCGGCGCTCTTCAGCCAGGGCCACTCCTACACGCTGACCGGTGTGCAGAGCGGCAAGGCGATCACCGTCGGCGCGGGCGGCACCAAGCTGGTCATCGGCGCGGCCAACGGCACGGTCGCGCAGAAGTGGCAGCTCGACGCGCGCTACGGCAAGGCCGGCAACCGCCAGCGGTACGTCTTCGCCAACCCGGCCGAGGGCAAGCGGCTCGCCGTGCGCAACAACGTGCCGGTCGTCGAGCCGGACACCGGTGAGCGCGATCCGGCGACTGAGTGGATCATGTCGACCACCGGTGACGGGACGTGGACGCTGATCAACGTGGCCACCTCCCGTGTCCTCGAGGTCGGCGGTCAGGCCACCAACGAGGGGGCCGCCGTGACCACCTGGCAGCCCAACTCCGGCTCCAACCAGCGCTGGAGGGTCACGGACGTGACGCCGTAACACCACGCTCCGGACCAGCTCGCCCGGAAGCCGCCCGCCCACGCGCCCCCTGCGCGTCGGCGGGCGGTCCGCGTCGGGACACTCACGGGCGTCCTCCGTACTCGCTCAACGCCAGCCGGCCCTGAGCGTGCCGTGCGACGAGGTACTCGTCGAAGCCCGCCGCTCTCCACAGCCGGCGCAGTACCCACGGCCGGTCCTCGATCGGCCGGTCGGGGTGGTCGTAGGCGTGCCGGACCGCGGCCTTGAGCAGCCGGTGCCGCACTCCGCCCAGGACCGGGCCCCAGTCCGCCCGGTCGAAGTGCAGGTCCCACCGGGCGCTCGGCCGGAAGTGGTCGTAGTACGCCGTGCGGCTCCAGCGCAGCAGGACATCGGCGCGCGGCGCCCATGCGAGCGGCGTGGGCGGCGTGCGCAGGGACCGCCACCACTCGGCCAGCAGGCCGGCCGCGAGCAGTTCCCGGAGCAGCACGTCCCCCGGGCGGGGAAAGGTCGTCGCCGCCCAGTCGCTGTGCGCCGCGGTCGGGGAGTCGTCCAGCGCCCGCCGGAGATATGCGGTGTACCGGTCGTCCCCGGTGGCGGGGAGCTCCGGCGCGCAGGGGTCGCGGGTGGCCAGGACGAGCCGCGCCTGTTCGGTGAGCGCCTCGTTCACGCAGTTGGCGAACCAACGGCAGCGGCGCAGCGCGCGGCTCGTCCTCCCCACGGTGAGGGGTATCGTGCGCGGTCGGCCGCCTTCGTCCAGGTGGATGACGAGCGTGAAGAGCTCGCGCGGCATGGCGTCCCGGTTCTTGCGCCGGTGCGGGATCTCCAGGATCAGTACCTGCTCCAGCGGTATCCGCGCAGTGCGGCCCCAGGGGAGGGGCCGGGTACGCCGCGTCAGGGAGACGGTGTGCCCGTCGAACTCCAGGCGCGACCACCGGGTGTGCACCCGAAGGGGCCGGGCGGGCGGCACACCTGGATGCCGAGGGGTCGTCATGACGGAAGTACGACCGCGCCGAGCCGCTCGGTCGCCGGGATGCGTTCCAGGACGCCGCCCGCGAACACGTCGTACAGCGGCAGGGTCTCCAGGTGCACGTAGCCGATGTGGCAGTCGCAGACGGCGAGCGGGCAGGCGCGGGGGCGCAGGGCGGCGCGGTAGGTGCCGTCGTAGAGGTTGCCGAGTTCGGCGGGGACGAAGTGGCAGCGGCGGACCGTGCCCTCGCCGTCGACCGAGATCACCGACTCGCCGGTGCGGCAGGGCAGTCCGGCGCTGGCGTGGGGGTGGCGGCTGTACGGGAAGAGGGGATCGAGGGCGGTCCACTCCTCGGCCTCGGGGTCGGTGTAGGTGTGGCCCTCGGCCGCGTTGATCCACAGGTAGACGTGCTCGGGCAGGTCGGCACGGAGCCGGCGGGCCGCGGCGAGGTGCCCGGGCAGGCCGACGACTCCGACGCTGAAGCGGATGCCCCTCTCGGCGAGGTCGCGGCACTTGGCGAGGAAGCGGTCGTAGGGGGTCTGGCCCGGGTGGTACGTGCACCACAGGGCCAGCGTCCCGGGGTCGGCGTCGGCGAGCCAGTCGGTGCGGCAGCTCAGGTTGGTCTGGATGGCGACGCGGCGGATGTGGGGCAGGTGGGACAGCTCGGTCAGGGTGCGCCGGTACCAGGAGCGGACCAGGCCCTCGCCCCAGGGAGTGAAGAGGAGGGAGAGCCGGTCGTCCGTCCGGTCCGTGGCCCAGGCCGCGAACCGCTCCAGCGCTGCGCGGTCGGCCCGCAGTTGGGCGCTGGAGTCACGGCGCTTGGCGAACGGGCAGTAGGGGCAGTCGTAGTCGCAGGAGGCGAGCGGGCCCCGGTAGAGGAGAGTCAGGTCCACGGCGGCCGGTCACTTCCGCTCGTAGGCGGCCATGGCGGCACGCACGGCCGGGGAGAACAGCGCGGGACCGATGGCGTCGGAGTGGGCGAGGCCCTCGGCGGTGAGCCGGACGAGCCGCGAGTCCTCCGTCAGCCAGCCGCGGGCGGCGAATCCGGCGAGTTCCGGGCCGAAGTCCTCGGTGGGGGTGCCGCCGAAGCGGGCACGGTAGTCGGCGACTTCGAGTCCCTCGGCCTGGAGGAGGGACTGCAGCAGGTGCCGGCGACGGGACTCGTCGGGGGTCATGGGGTGGCCGACCTCGGCGTGCGTGAAGTCGGTGGTGGTGACGTAGTCGTCGATGATGCCGCGGATCTCGTGCATGCCGACCGCGTAGTCGAAGGAGTAGTGCAGTGCTGCGGTGTAGGAGCGGGCTCCGCAGCCCAGTCCGATCATGCCGTCGGTCTGGCAGGCGTAGTCGTCGGCGCCCTGGGGCGGGGCGTCGGCGCGGCGGAACATCCGCATGGACTGCTGGGTGTAGCCGTGCGCGAGGAGGTGGTCCCGGCCGGTCCGGTACAGGGTGAGCCGCTGCTCGTCCCAGGCCGGGTCGTGGCCGGTCGCGGCGCGCCGGTCGAGGCCGGTGAGGGGGCGGACGTAGAGCGGGTAGAGGTACAGCTCCTCGGGGCGCCAGGCGAGGGCGGCGTCCAGGGAGTGCAGCCAGCTCCGCTCGGTCTGGCCGTCGATGCCGTAGATCAGGTCGATGTTGAGGACCGGGATGCCCGCGTCGCGGATGCGGGCGAGGGCGCTCTCGACGTCGGCGCGGCGCTGCGGGCGCACGGCGGCCCGGGCCTCGGTCTCGACGAAGCTCTGGACGCCCAGGCTGAGCCGGGTGGCGCCGCGCTCGGCGAGGACGGCGAGCCGGTCGGCGGTGGCGGTCGCGGGCGAGGCCTCCACGGACAGCGGGACCGCGCGCAGGTCGGCGCCCATCCGGTGCTCGGCGATGTCGCAGAGCCGCTCCAGCTCGGCGGCGGTGAGGAAGGTGGGGGTGCCGCCGCCGAACGCGGCCGTGGCGAAGCGGACGACGTCGGTGTCGCCGAGGGCCTCGCGGACGGCGGTGGCCTGGCGGTCCAGGGCGTCGAGGTAGGCGCCGGTGAGGCCGTCGGGGGCGCCGATGCGGGTGAAGAGGTTGCAGAAGCCGCAGCGGACCTCGCAGAACGGTATGTGCAGGTAGAGCGAGAGGGCGTCCTTGGGCTCCGCCGCCCACAGGCTCCGCAGCGCGGGCCGGTCCGTGAGCGTGCGGTAGGCCGTCTTGTGGGGGTAGGCGTAGACGTAGTGCTGGTAGGGGGTTGCCGCGGTCGCGGTGGTCATCGGGCGGCCTCCGCCGGGTCCAGGAAGAAGTGGGCGTACGGCACGGTCCACACCGACGGGTGACCGAGGCGGTGGCCGCTGTAGCCGTCGTCGCCGTAGGCGGTGCCGTGGTCCGAGCAGACGATCACGAAGCAGGGGCGCCGGCTGCTCGCGGCGGTGAGGAGCCGGCCGATGTGCCGGTCGACGTACTCCAGGGCGGCGGCATGGGTCTCGCGGGTGTCGCCGGCCTCGCGGGTGGCACCGGGGAGGTGGAACCAGTTCGGCTGGTGCAGGGCGGAGACGTTGACGAAGAGGAACAGCCTCTGTTCCGACGGGAGTCGAGCGACGACGCGTTCCGCGCAGGCGACCTGGTTCTCGAAGGAGTGCGGTGAGGTGACCCCGAACTCCGGTGCCCAGTGGGACTCGTGGAAGAGTCCGGGCAGCACCGAGCCGAGCGGGCCCTGCTTGTTGAAGAAGCCCACTCCGCCGATGCACACGGTGTGGTAACCGGCCTTCGCCAGGCCGGAGACCAGGTCCGGGGTGTCGTACACGAAGGTGCCGTCGGCGGTGGTCTCGCTGCCCGCGAAGCTCGCCGCGAACAGCCGCGGGTGCGGGCCGGGGGCTGCCGGGGTCGGCAGGAACCCCGCGAAGATCGCCTGGTGGGAGGCGTAGGTGAAGCTGCCCGGGGCGTGCCGCTCCTCCCAGCGTCCGCCGGGGAGGTGCCGGGCGAGATGCGGGATGCGGCCGGCTGCCGCCAGTTCCACGGCCACGTCGTGGCGCAGGGTGTCGAGGGTGACCAGGAGGATGTCGTGGCTGCCGACGACGTCCTTCATGTCGGGCTGACCGGGCAGACCGGGGAGATCGGGGAGAACGGGGAGATCGGGTTCAGGCATGAGGGGTTCCTCTGTCGCGCCGGTCGTGCCGGTCGTGCCGGTCGTGCCGGTCGTGCAGTACGGCGGCCACCTGGGCGCCGTAGGTGTCCAGGTGCTCGGCGCCGCTGCCGGGCAGGCCGGTCAGCCGGGGCAGCAGGTCGCCGAAGGCGTTGACCTCACCGACGGCGGCCCTGCGCCAGCCGACGGCCGGGAGCAGGTCGACGCCGACGCAGAGGGTGCGCGGGAAGCAGGCCGCGGCCCGCTCGCACACCCCGAGGACGTCGGCCCAGCGGGTGCCGGCCGCCTCGAAGGAGCGGCGGACGGCCTCGAGGTCGCCCCGGCTGCCGCCGAGGTGGAGATTGGTCAGGGGGGAACGGCTGGTGCGGACCACCGCGTGGGTGGCCCGGCCGGCCACGACGACGACCCGCAGATCGGCGGCGCGGCCCTCCTGGGAGGCCTTCGGCAGCCAGCGTTCGAGGTGCAGGCCGTCCGGGGCGAGGGCGTCGACGACGGCCGCGATGTCCCGCTCGCTCTCGTAGCGGCGCACCTTGAGGGAGTTGTGCAGGCTGCCGTCCGGGGCCAGCTCCACCGAGGTGGTGGCCCTGATCCGGCCGCCGCCGGCCGCCTCCACGGCGAGGACGCCCGACGCGGACGATCCGTGCGCGGGTTTCACGAACAGCCGGTGCATCCGGTGCGCGTCCATCAGCGCCCGTACGTCGTCCCAGCCGCGCACCTCGGCGGCGCCGGGGCCGGAGGTCGGCGAGGCGGGTACGGGGACCCCGGCGGCGTCGAGGACGGCGTGGCAGCGGCGTTTGTCGAACAGGACGGCGAGGTCGTCCGGGTCGTCGAGGCGGCGGCCACCGCGCAGCCCGCGCACCGCTGCGGTGAACCGGGCGTACCAACGGGCCGAGCCCTCGACCCGGGTGGGGTCCCCGGCGCCCCGCAGGGTCCGGTCGACCTCGGTGTTCTCCCCGGGGGAGTCGACGCGGACGGTCTCGTCGGCGGTGAAGTCGGCTCCGCCGTCGCGCAGGACGTCCGTCCAGGGGACGATCCGCGGGGCGGGCAGTCCGGCCGCGAGGACCGCGTCGCGGAAGAGGGCGACGCGGCGGTTCTCGGGGTTGCCGACGACCGCGAAACGCGGTGCGGGCGGGGCGGATGCGCTCACTCGGGTGTGCTCACTCGCCCACGGCGACGTAGCGCCAGACCGTGCCGTCGGCCTCGGTGTCCTCGTCGGCGTCGTCGCGGTCGAGGTCCAGTTCGACGCCCGCCAGGGTCTGGCGCAGGCGGTCCTGGAGCGGCTCGGTGAGGTAGTGGTGGTGCAGGTCGAGCTTCTTGAGGTGGGTGAGCGGCTGCCCGCCGAGCAGCGCGGCGGCGCCCTCGTCGGTCAGGATGCCCATGGAGAGGTCCAGCACCTCCAGGCGGGCGACGACCGGCGCGGAGGCGACGGCCGCGGCGACGGCGTCCTGCATCTCGCTGTTGCGCAGGGCCAGGTGACGCAGGTGCGGCAGCCGCGCGCCCGACAGGAGGGGCTCCAGGTCGGCGACCTCGCTGTCGCCGCCGTAGTCCGGGGTGCCGAGCCACAGATCGAGGTGCTCCAGGGCGGGCAGGTCGCTGCCGCCGACCCCGCGCACCACCTCGGCGCCCAGGCCGCCCGCCTCGATGACGAGCCGGCGCAACGCGCCGTGGCTCACCGCGGGGAACTCCAGCCCGGAGCCGCCGCGCACCCCCAGCTCCTCCAGCGCGGGGTAGGCCTTGAGCAACGGGGTGACGTCGGTCTGGTTGATCCAGGAGATCTCGCACTCCTCGGACTCCATGTCCCCCACGAACAGGGCGCGCAGCGCGGGGAAGCGGTCCCCGGCGCCGACCAGGGCGTCGATGACGGCGGTGGGCTCGGTGTCGTACGCCTCCTGCCAGGGGCCGACGATCAGGGCTCGTACGCGGGTGGTGTCGACGGCGGCGCAGAAGCGGGCGAAGGCGTCCGTCCACGGCTCGCCGGCGTCGTAGACGTCGGAGGTGATCCGCCAGGCGACGCCCTCGGCGTCCGGCAGGTCGTCGGTGCGGGCCTCGGGGCCCGGGAAGGAGTAGGCGGGCAGCCCGTACAGCGAGACGAGATGGGTGGCGTAGGACATACGGCTGCTCCCGTGCGGAAAAGGTGTGCGATCCCTGATGCCCGCAGTTGTACCAACAGGCACTGACAACGGCCCTCGGCGGGGGCGGGGTTGCGGGGTGGGGGTCGACGGGCGGGTCCGGGGCGTTGTCAGTGGTGGCCCGTACGGTCGTGGTCATGAGGCCGGTGCGCGGTGCACCCGGCGGTGAGGGGAGAGCCATGTACCGGCAGGGAGACGTGCTGATCGTGCCCGTGGACGCGGAGGCGGTGCCGCCGCATGTCGCTCTGGCGCCGCGGGAGGCACGGGACGGGCGGGGGCGGCTGGTGCTGGCGCTGGGCGAGGTCACCGGGCATGCCCACGCCGTGGTGGGGCCGGGTGATCTGGTGCGCGAGCCGGGGCCGTTCGGGCCGCGGCTGCTGCATCTGCCGCAGGGCGGCCGGGTGGTGCACGAGGAGCACGCGGTGATCCCGCTGCCCAGGGGCTGGTACCGGGTGATCCGGCAGCGGGAGTACGTGCCGGGGTCCGTGCGGATCGTCGCGGACTGACCCGGGCCGGGCGCCGCCCGGGTCGAGCAGGGCCGAACAGGCGTGGGCAGGGCTGAACAGGGTTGAACCGGTGAAGCAGGTCGAGCAGGTGGAGCAGGGAGTGGGGGACAGTCCGATGACGACGACGGGTGTGCAGGTGGGGGCGGTGGCCTCGGACGAGGCTCTCGCCGGGTGGCGGGCGTGCGCCACGGCGACCGGTCCCGCCGACCGGGCGGCGGCCGAGGCCGGGGTGCGCCGGGCCTACCGGCAGGCCGGGCTGGCCGCACCGGAGCGGGTGGTGTGGGCAGGTTCGCCGCGTGCGGCGGTGACCCTGATCCGGGCGATGACGGACACGGGTCCGAGCGTGCGCGAGACCGTGCGCAGCGCGCCCTGGGCGCAGGAGCGGCAGCTGCTGCACGCGGAGTTGGGCACGTCGGGCTGGCCGGCCCACTGGGCGGCCACCGGTGGCCGGCTGTGGGACTCCACCCAGGCGCTGGTGGACCGGATCCGGACCGGGCTCCTGGAGGAACTGGCCGGCGGGGAGAGGGGCGAGGAGGCCGCGCGCATACGGCTGATCCTGCTGGACGCGGTGCTGGGGCAGCACGACGCGCCGTGGCTCGCCGCGTTCGCCACCGACGGCGGCCCGCTCGACGGACTGGCCACGGTGTCCCGCAACGCGGGCTGGTGGTGGCCGTTCGCGCGGGTGGCGGTGGTGTCGGAGCGGCCGGTGGCCCTGCACCGCGACGAGGCGGGCCGCCTCGACCACGGCGACGGCCCGGCGCTCGCCTATCCCGATGGGTTCGCCCTGTACGCCTGTCGGGGCATGCCGGTGCCGGCCGCGTTCCTGGCGGAGCTGCCGTCGCTGACCCCGGACCGGATCCGCGCCGAGGAGAACGCCGAACTGCGCCGCGTGATGCTGGAGTACTACGGCTACGACCGGTATCTGGCGGACTCCGGTGCCCGCCCCGTCCACCGGGACGGGACGGGCATCCTGTGGCGGATCGACCTCGCGGACGACGAGCCCGTGGTGATGGTGGAGGTCGTCAACGCAACGCCGGAGCCGGACGGCACCCGGCGCACGTACTGGCTGCGGGTGCCGCCGTCGACGCGGACGGCGCGGGAGGGGGTCGCCTGGACGTTCGGACTGGCGGCGGACGCCTACCGGCCGCTGCTGGAGACGTGAGGAGGCCTCAGACGCCCGTGCGGGCCAGCACGTCCGTGACCTGCTCGCGCAGATGGGCCCGGGCCGGGGCGGGCAGGGCGGCGAGGTCGGTCCGTTCCAGGGCGTGCAGCACCTGGTCGGCGTCCGGGTCGAAGGGGGTGCTCTCGCTGAGCACCTCGTAGCCGTCGCGTACGGCCACCCGCAGCAGACCGGGCGCCCCGGCATCGCCGTCGGCGTCCGTGTGGACCGCGGCGGCCACGACGAGCGGGGGCGGGCCGCCCGCGTCGCCCTCCACCTTGCGGTAGCCGCTGACCAGGGGGGTGCGCCAGCGCAGGGCGAGCAGCAGCGGACGCTTGGCCACCAGCTCGGTGAGGTCGGTGTCGTACACGCTGTCGGCTTCCAGGACCGTGGCGCGGGCGTCCAGGACCAGCGCCGCGGGGAGCAGACAGCGCAGGGTGCTGCCGACGATGTTGCCGCCGACGGTGGCGGTCCGGCGCACCGCTCCGGTGCCGATGCCGCAGGCCGCCCGGTGCAGCACCTCGGGCACGGTGGTGTCGACGCGGTGCAGCAGCACGGCCCCGCCGAGTTCCTCGGCGCCGACGACGTTCGCCTCGGGCACATGGCGCAGCGACAGCGCCTGTTCCGGGAAGCCGTCCCGTTGCCAGGCGGCCCACACCAGTGTGGCCCCGCCGATCGGTACCGCCCCCTCGGCCAGACAGCGCTGAGCGTCGGATATGGAGGTGGGAAGACGCAACTGCACGACAACCGACCTGCCTTCCCGGGTAGTTCGTGGGGAGACACGTGTCACTCCCCCGTGTGATCAATGGCCGAACGGATTCTGCCCAGGCGGATGGGGGCGCATACAGGGCTCATGGCGGCACTCGGTGCCGGGACGAAATGCGTTGCGGCCGGGGCCGCCGCTGCCGACCCTTGGCCCATGTCCTATGTCCTGCGCCCCGCCACCCTCGCCGACGCGCCCGCCGTGACCGAACTGCTCAACGCCGTCGACCTGATCGAGATCGGCCGGCCCGAGACGGACCTGCACACCGTCGAGGCCGATCTGAAGCACCCGGAGACCGATCTGGAGCGCGACTCCTGGCTCGCCTTCGCGGGCGACCGGCTGGTGGCGTACGGACTGTTGTGGGACGAGTCGGGGGGCGAGCGCGTCGACGTCGACCACTACGTCCTGCCCGACCGCCAGGACGCCGGGCGGCTCGTCCTGGAGGCGATGGAGGCACGGGCGCTGGAGCGGGCCCGGGAGAACGGCGCCGGGCGCGCCGTGGTGCATCTGCACCTCAACATCGCGCCCACGCTGGACACCTCGCTGCTGACGCAACGCGGCTGGTCCGTCGTACGGCGCTATCACGTGCTGCGCCGGGCGCTGGATGCGGCCGAGGACCGGGCGCCGGTGCCGCCCGCCGGGGTGCGGCTGCGCCCGTGTGCCACCGAGGCGGACCGCCGGCGGGTGCACGAGCTGTACCAGGCCGCGTTCGCCGAGCACTTCGACTTCCAGCGGCGCGGCTACGAGCAGTGGCTGCACGACGTGGACGCCGAGGGGCTCGACTGGTCGCTGGTGTGGATCGCCGCCGCGGACGGGTTCGGGGACGCCGGGTTCCTGCTGGCCCGCGACGACCGTGAGGCGATGGGCTGGATCCGCAGCCTCGGGGTGCTGCGCGAGGCCCGGGGGCGCGGGCTGGCCGGGCTGCTGCTGCGGCACGCCTTCGCGGCCTTCGCCGCGCGGGGCCGGGACACCGTGGGGCTCGGCGTGGACACCTCCAACGCCACGGGCGCCCCGCAGCTGTACGCCCGCCACGGGATGGGCGTGCACTACGCGGTGGACACCTGGGAGGCCGTCCTGCGCTGACGTCCGAGCGCCCCGACGGGCGTCTTCCAGGACCCCGCCGCCCCGGACGTCCTGCGCTCCCGCGAGCCGGCGCCCGGCACCGTGGCACTGCCGAACGCCTTTCGTGCCGTGGCGCGCCGCCGGTCAGACCGCCGGCGGAGAGCCAGGGCCGAGAGGCGGTGGAGTGGCCGTCGCAGATCACCTGGAGGCGCGGATACGGGCCGGTCGACAGGCCGGTGGAGCCGACCCGTCCGACCGTGGTGCCGGTCTGCACGGCCCGTCCCGCGGTGACGTCGATCCGGGAGAGAGGGCTCCTGCCCGTGCCCGTCTTCCCGTAGCCCGCCCGCACAGGGTGCGGATCGACCCGTCCGGCGGGCCGGAGCCGGGGGAGGGCGCGGAGCGGTGCGTGGCCGCCGGTGAGTGACCCCGCCGGCGGCCGGCCGGTCAGTCCACCACGACCAGCAGGTCACCGCCCTCCACCTGCTGGATCCGGGTGATGGCGAGCCGGGTGACGCGGCCGCCCCGGGGCGCGGTGATGGTCGCCTCCATCTTCATCGCCTCGATGGTGGCGACCGTGGCACCGGCCGCGACCTCGTCGCCCTCGGCGACGGCGAGGGTCACCACGCCCGCGAACGGGGCGGCGACATGGCCGGTGTTGGCGCGGTCGGCCTTCTCGGTCACCGGGATGTCGGAGGCCGCCGCCCGGTCACGGACCTGGATGGGGCGGAGCTGGCCGTTGAGGCTGGACATCACCGTGCGCATGCCGCGCTCGTCGGCCTCGCCGACCGCCTGCAGTTCGATCAGCAGCCGCACGCCGGGCTCCAGGTCGACGGAGTACTCCTTGCCCGGGCGCAGCCCGTAGAAGAAGTCCTTGCTGTCCAGCACGCTGGTGTCGCCGAACGCCTGGCGGTGGGCCTCGAACTCCCGGGTGGGGGCGGGGAACAGCAGCCGGTTGAGGGTGGCACGGCGGGACTTCTCGAGGCCGTCGCGGTCCTCGGCGGTGAGGTCGTTGACCGGCTTGGCGTCGGCGCGGCCCTCCAGGGCCTTGCTGCGGAAGGGCTCGGGCCAGCCGCCGGGCGGGGTGCCCAGCTCGCCGCGCAGGAAGCCGATGACGGAGTCGGGGATGTCGTAGCGGTTGGGGGCCGCCTCGAAGTCCTGCGGGGAGACGCCGGCACCGACGAGGTGCAGGGCGAGGTCGCCGACCACCTTGGAGGAGGGGGTGACCTTGACCAGGTGGCCGAGGATGCGGTCGGCGGCGGCGTACATCGCCTCGATGTCCTCGAAGCGGTCGCCGAGGCCGAGCGCGACGGCCTGGGTGCGCAGGTTGGACAGCTGGCCGCCGGGGATCTCGTGGTGGTAGACGCGCCCGGTCGGGGAGGCGAGGCCCGCCTCGAAGGGGGCGTAGACCCGGCGGACGCTCTCCCAGTACGGCTCGAGGTCGCCGACGGCCTGGAGGTCGAGGCCGGTGGGGCGCTCGGAGTGGTCGGTGGCGGCGACGAGCGCCGACAACGAGGGCTGGGAGGTCGTGCCGGCCATGGAGGCCACCGCGCCGTCCACCGCGTCCGCGCCGGCCTGGATCGCGGCGAGGTAGGTGGCGAGCTGGCCGCCGGCGGTGTCGTGGGTGTGCAGGTGGACCGGCAGGTCGAACTCGCGGCGCAGGGCGGAGACCAGCTTGGTGGCGGCGGGGGCGCGCAGCAGGCCCGCCATGTCCTTGACGGCCAGGACGTGGGCGCCGGCCTCGACGATCTGCTCGGCGAGCCGCAGGTAGTAGTCGAGGGTGTACAGGCGCTCGTTCGGGTCGGACAGGTCGGAGGTGTAGCAGAGGGCGACCTCGGCGACCGCGGTGCCCGTCTCGCGCACGGCGTCGATGGCGGGGCGCATCTGGCCGACGTCGTTGAGGGCGTCGAAGATGCGGAAGATGTCGATGCCGGTGGCGGCGGCCTCCTGCACGAAGGCGTCGGTCACCTCGGTCGGGTACGGCGTGTAGCCGACGGTGTTGCGGCCGCGCAGCAGCATCTGGAGGCAGATGTTGGGGACGGCCTCGCGCAGGGCGGCCAGCCGCTCCCAGGGGTCCTCGGCAAGGAAGCGCAGGGCGACGTCGTAGGTGGCACCGCCCCAGCACTCCAGGGAGAGCAGGTCCGGCAGGGTGCGGGCGACGAGCGGGGCGGAGGCGAGGAGGTCCTTGGTGCGCACCCGGGTGGCCAGCAGGGACTGGTGGGCGTCGCGGAAGGTGGTGTCGGTGACGCCGATCGTCGGGGACTCGCGCAGCCAGCGGGCGAAGCCCTCGGGGCCGAGCCGGACCAGCCGCTGCCGGGAACCGGCCGGCGGCTCCCCGGCGGGCAGCGGGGGCAGCTTGGTGGTGGGCTCGATCAGCTCGGGGCGCTCGCCGTGCGGCTTGTTGACGGTGACGTCGGCGAGGTAGGTGAGCAGCTTGGTGCCGCGGTCGGCGGAGGAGCGGGCGGTCAGCAGGTGCGGGCGCTGCTCGATGAACGAGGTGGTGACCCGCCCGGCCTGGAAGTCGGCGTCGTCCAGGACGGCCTGGAGGAAGGGGATGTTGGTGGCCACACCGCGGATGCGGAACTCGGCGACGGCCCGGCGGGCCCGCCGGATGGCGGCCTCCAGGTCCCGGCCCCGGCAGGTGAGCTTGACCAGCATGGAGTCGAAGTGCGCGCTGATCTCCGTACCGGCGTGGGTGGTTCCGCCGTCGAGGCGGATGCCGGAGCCGCCCGGGGAGCGGTAGGCGCTGATGCGGCCGGTGTCGGGGCGGAAGCCGTTGGCGGGGTCCTCGGTGGTGATACGGCACTGCAGGGCCGCGCCGCGCAGGGTGACCGTCTCCTGGGAGAGGCCGAGGTCGGCGAGGGTCTCGCCGGAGGCGATGCGCAGCTGTGCCTGGACGAGGTCGACGTCGGTGACCTCCTCGGTGACCGTGTGCTCGACCTGGATGCGGGGGTTCATCTCGATGAAGACGTGGTTGCCGTCGCGGTCGAGGAGGAACTCGACGGTGCCCGCGTTGCGGTAGCCGATCTGGCGGGCGAAGCGGACGGCGTCGGCGCAGATCCGCTCGCGCAGCTCCGGGTCCAGGTTGGGCGCGGGGGCCAGCTCGATGACCTTCTGGTGGCGGCGCTGGACGGAGCAGTCGCGTTCGAAGAGGTGCATGACGTTGCCCTCGCCGTCGGCGAGGATCTGCACCTCGATGTGGCGGGGGTCGACGACGGCCTTCTCCAGGAAGACGGTCGGGTCGCCGAAGGCGGAGGCGGCCTCGCGGGAGGCGGCCTCGATGGACTCGCGCAGCACGGCGGGGTCCTCGACCCGGCGCATACCGCGGCCGCCACCGCCGGCGACGGCCTTCACGAAGACGGGGAACCCGATCTCCTCGGCGGCCCGGACGAGTTCGTCGATGTCGTTGGAGGGGGCGGAGGAGCCGAGGACGGGGACGCCCGCCTCCCGGGCCGCCGCGACCGCGCTCGCCTTGTTGCCGGTCAGTTCGAGGGTGCGCGCGTCGGGGCCCACGAACGTGATGCCGGCCTCCTCGCACGCGCGCGCGAGCTCGGGGTTCTCGGAGAGGAACCCGTAGCCCGGGTAGACGGCGTCGGCGCCCGCCCGGCGGGCGGCGGCGACGATCTCCTCCACGGAGAGGTAGGCGCGCACCGGATGCCCGGGTTCGCCGATCTCGTAGGCTTCGTCGGCCTTCAGCCGGTGCAGTGAGTTGCGGTCCTCGTGCGGGAAGACGGCGACCGTGCGCGCGCCCAGCTCATAGCCGGCGCGGAACGCACGGATCGCGATCTCACCACGGTTGGCGACCAGCACCTTGCGGAACATCCTGGACCCCTTCAGCCTGACGGTGACGGGACCCATGGTGGCGGTGGGTGACTTCTTTGACCATGTGAGCCGGGCCACTCAGCGGCATGTCTCGCCCGATGAGACGTGTTCCGCAGGGCGAATCAGGTCACGGTGGCCGCCTCCGCCGGACCCGGCGGGTCTCGCTCACGCGGGCGGGGGCCTCGATCCGCCGCCCGAGGTCGGCGAGCCCGGGGTGGATGCTCGCGGTATGTCCGGAGTCGTCAACACCGCACTGAACAGCGGGGCTTGAGACGCATGACGTTTTCGTTCGACCTGTCGGACATTGTTCGAGAAGTCTTGACGCGGCCATGTACACCGTTTGACACTCTCGCAACATCACGTCACACGGCTGAAACGGCGGTCTCCTATGACGCAGAGAAAACGCTTCCGCTTCCGTGCGAGACGCGGGGCGGGCCAACTGGCCGCCGTGACCGCCGTTTCGCTGCTCATGGGCCTCACCGCGGCGGCCGCACCGGCCCAGGCCGCAGGCGACCTCACCGATGGCCTCGCCCTCTGGTACAAGCTCGACGGCGCCTCCGGCACGACCGTGCCCGACGCCTCCGGCCACGGCCTGGACGGCACGCTCAACGGCACCGCCGACTGGTCCGGCCAGGGGCTCGGCTTCAACGGCTCGGACACCTACGTCAAGGTGCCCAACGACGTGATGAAGGGGATGACGTCGATCAGCGTCGCCTTCGACGTGAAGCTCGACGCCACCCAGGCCACGCCCTACTTCCTCTACGGGTTCGGCAACACCAGCGGCGGCACCGGCAACGGCTACCTCTTCGCCACCGGCAACTCCCTGCGCACCTCGATCGCCACCGGCAACTGGTCGACGGAACAGAACACCAAGCCCTCCGACTCCCGCAATCTCACCCGCTCGGTGTGGAAGAACCTCACCTACACCCAGACGGGCACCACCGCGGTCCTGTACGAGGACGGCGTCGAGATCGCCCGCAACACCTCGGTGACCATCACCCCGGGCGCGATCGGCTCCGGCACGACCACCGCCAACTACGTGGGCAAGTCTGTCTACTCGGGCGACAGACTGTTCAAGGGCAGCATGCGCGACTTCCGCATCTACGACCGCGCCCTGGCCGCGTCCGAGGTCGAGCAGCTCGCGCTGCCCCTCGCCACCCAGGGCGTCGAGGACGACAAGGCCGCCCTCGACCTGGGCGACACCAGCGCGGTCACCGCCGACCTGACGCTGCCGAAGACCGGTACCGCCGGCGGCTCCACCATCACCTGGGCCAGCGACAACGCGGACGTGGTGACGGACGCCGGCAAGGTGACCCGGCCCGCCGCGGGCCGGCCCGACGGACACGCCACCCTCACCGCGACCCTGCGGAAGGGCACCGTCACCGCGACCAGGACGTTCGACATCACGGTCCTCTCGGCATTCGACGACCGGACCGCGACCGAGCAGGCCGCCGAGGCGCTGACCGTCCACAACCTCGACGACGTACGCGGCAACCTCACCCTGCCGACCTCCGGCACCTACGGCACGGACGTCTCCTGGTCCTCCGCCGACCCGGACGTCGTCTCGGCCGCCGGTGTGGTCCACCGCCCCGCGCACGGCGCGGGCGCCACCACGGTCGAGCTCACCGCGACGGTCACCAAGGGCGACGCGAAGGCGACCCGGGTGTTCACCGCGAAGGTCCCCGAACTCCCCGCGAAGGAAGCCCTCAAGGGCTACATGTTCAGCTACTTCACGGGCGAGGGCACCGCGAACGGCGAGCAGCTCTACGCCGCGCTCAGCAAGGGCGACGACCCGCTGCACTGGCGTGAGCTCAACGACGGCCAGCCCGTGCTGACCTCCACACTCGGCGAGCAGGGCCTGCGCGACCCGTTCATCATCCGCTCCCCCGAGGGCGACAAGTTCTACCAGATCGCCACCGACCTCAGGATCTACGGCAACGGCGACTGGGACGCCGCCCAGCGCACCGGCAGCAAGTCCATCATGGTCTGGGAGTCCACCGACCTCGTGCACTGGACGAACCAGCGCCTGGTGAAGGTCTCCCCGGACAGCGCGGGCAACACCTGGGCGCCCGAGGCGTACTACGACAGCACCCTCGGCGAGTACGTCGTCTTCTGGGCGTCGAAGCTGTACGACAACGCCGCGCACTCCGGCGACACCTACAACCGGATGATGTACGCCACCACCCGCGACTTCTACACCTTCAGCCAGCCCAAGGTCTGGATCGACCGCGGCTACTCCGTCATCGACTCCACGGTCATCCAGCACGACGGCACCTACTTCCGGCTGTCGAAGGACGAGCGCAACAACACCTCCTCCACGCCCAACAGCAAGTTCATCTTCGAGGAGAAGAGCGACTCGCTGCTGAACCTGTCCTGGGACGCGGTCGCCGAGGGCATCGGCAAGGGCGCGATGAACGCGGCCGAGGGCCCGCTGGTGTTCAAGTCGAACACCGAGGACAAGTGGTACGCCTTCCTCGACGAGTTCGGCGGGCGCGGCTACATCCCCTTCGAGACCACCGACCTCGCCTCCGGCACGTGGACGCCGGTCGCCGACTACGACCTGCCCTCGCGGCCCCGCCACGGCACGGTCCTGCCGGTCACCCAGGCCGAGTACGACCGGCTGCTCACCGCCTACCAGCCGGACCAGCTCGTCACCGGCGTCGAGGACGTCACGGTCAAGACGCGCACCGGCGAGGCGCCGGTGCTGCCCGCGACGGTGATCGCCACCTACTCCGACGGGGTCGAGCGGCCGGTGGCCGTGCACTGGGACGACGTCCCGGCGTCGGCGTACGCGCAGCCCGGTGAGTTCACGGTGACGGGCAGCCTGCCCGACGGCACCGCGATCCCCGTACAGGCGAAGGTGACGGTCTCCGCGGCCGGCGCCGACGTGCCCGCCGACCTGCTGTTGCACTACCGCTTCGACGAGACGTCCGGCAACATCGCCGTCGACTCCAGCGGCCACGGCTACCACGGCACCTACGTCCGTACGCCCGCCTTCGGCACCGGCGTGAGCGGCGGCTCGTTCAGCATGTCCGGCGCGAGCGACTCACCGTATGTGAAGATCCCCGGCGGCGTGCTGAAGAACGCCGGCAGCGTGACCGTCTCGACGTACGCGAAGTGGAAGGGCGGCAGCAGCTGGCAGTGGCTGTTCGGGCTCGGTCCGGACAGCAACAAGTACCTCTTCGCGAGCCCCTCCAACGGCTCCTCGAAGCTGTACTCGGCCATCACCAAGGCGAGTTGGTCGGCTGAGTCCAAGCTGACGGCGGGCTCGCAGCTCACCGCCGGCGAGTGGCGGCACGTCACCGTCACCCTCGAAGGCTCGACCGGCACGCTGGTCCTCTACGTGGACGGCATCGAGGCGGCCCGGGCGACCGGCGTCACCATCAAGCCCTCCGAGCTGTACGACGCCGGCAAGGACTACAGCGGCTACATCGGACGCTCCCTGTACGCGGCCGACCCGTACTTCGGCGGTGAGGTCGACGACTTCCGCATCTACGACCGCGCGCTGTCGGCGGCCGAGGTGATGGAGCTCAGCGGCAACACCACGGGCATCGCGCGCGCCACCCACCCGGCGCTCAGGGTCGACGCCCTGATCGACAACGGCAGGAGCCGCATCACCCTGCCGGTCAAGGAGGGCACCGACCTCACCGCGCTGGCACCGGAGTTCACCCTCGCCCACGGCGCGGCCGTCAGCCCCGCCTCGGGCAGTGTGCAGGACTTCACCAAGCCGGTGACGTACGAGGTCACGGGCTCCGACGGCAGGAAGCGCACCTGGACGGTCTCGGCGCTCGAGATGAAGAGCCCGGTGCTGCCGGGGCTCAACGCCGACCCGAACATCGTCCGCTTCGGCGACACCTTCTACCTGTACCCGACGACCGACGGCTTCGACGGCTGGAGCGGTACGCAGTTCAAGGCGTACTCCTCGACCGACCTGGTGCACTGGACGGACCACGGCGTCATCCTCGACCTGGGCCCGGACGTGAGCTGGGCGGACAGCAGGGCCTGGGCGCCGACGATCGCCGAGAAGGACGGGAAGTACTACTTCTACTTCTGCGCCGACGCGAACATCGGCGTGGCCGTCTCCGACTCGCCCACCGGTCCCTTCAAGGACGCCCTCGGCGCACCGCTGCTCAAGGCGGGCCAGCTGAGCGGTCAGATGATCGACCCTGCCGTGTTCACCGACGACGACGGCCGGTCGTACCTCTACTGGGGCAACGGCCACGCCTACGTGGCGCCGCTGAACGCCGACATGACCTCGATCGACACCGCGCAGATCAAGGACATCACCCCGAGCGGCTACAACGAGGGCTCGTTCGTGGTGAAGCGCAAGGGCACCTACTACTTCATGTGGTCGGAGAACGACACCCGCGACGAGAACTACCGCGTCGCCTACGCCACCGGCTCCTCTCCCACCGGCCCCTGGACCAAGCGGGGCGTGATCCTGGAGAAGGACGCCTCGCAGGGCATCCTGGGCACCGGCCACCACTCGGTCGTCCAGGTCCCGGGCACGGACGACTGGTACATCGCCTACCACCGGTTCGCGATCCCGGGTGGTGACGGCACCCACCGTGAGACCACCATCGACAAGATGGAGTTCGACGCGGACGGTCTGATCGAGAAGGTCGTGCCCACGCTCACGAGCATCGACCCGGTCGCCGTCGTGCACGCCGGTCCCGACGCCACCGGCACGGAGGGCTCGGCGATCGCCCTGAACGGCACGCACTCCGGCGCGGGCACCCCGAAGTGGACCCTCGCCCAGGGCGCGCCCTGCACGATCGCCGACCCGGGTGCGGCCCGGACCACGGTCACCTGCACCGACAACGGCACCTTCACCCTCACCCTGACCAGTGGGCGCAGCACCGACACGGCCGTGGTGACGGTCGGGAACGCGGCACCGGTCCTCACCTCCGCCACCGGTCCGAGGGCCCCGGCCCCGGTCGGCCGCCGGACGACCGTCGCGGTCTCCTTCACCGACCCGGGCACCGCCGACACCCACACCTGCACGGTCGACTGGAAGGACGGCACCAGGCCGGCCGCGGGCAAGGTCAGCTCGTCCGGCTGCATCGCGGAGCACACCTACACCTCGGCGGGCATCCGCCGGCCGGTGGTCACGGTCACCGACGACGACGGCGCGTCGGCCGGGCGTACGCTCCCCGAGATCGTCGTGTACGACCGCTCGGCCGGTCCGGTGGTGGGCGCGGGCGCCGTCGGCACCCGGAGCTTCTTCATCGTCGCCGCCCGCTACCTCCCGCAGGCCACCACCCCGCTCGGCCAGGTCAGCTACGTCTCCGGACCCGCCCGGGTGAAGTTCCGGTCCACGGGGCTGGACTGGCTGGTCGTCAGCGGCTCCAAGGCCGTCGTCGAGGGCTCCGGCACGCTGGCCGGCAAGAAGGGCTACGGCTTCCGGGTCACGGCCACCGACCACCCCGACACCTTCGCGATCAGAATCTGGAAGAAGTCGGACGGCAAGGTGATCGTCGACACGGGGGCGCGGGTGAAGCCCGGCTCCGTGACGATCGGCAGGCACCGCCGCTAGCACCGGATCGAGGTCATGGGCCCCCTGCTCACGCGGGGGGCCCATGCGCTGTTACGAGGCGGAAGTCACCGCATGAGGACGTCCTGCTCGGGCTGCCGGCGGACGCGGCGGTAGGCGCCCCGGCCGCCCGTGATCCCGGGACGCCGGCGGAGGTCGTGGACCGGCTCACCCGGGACCCGGATCCCGGTGTGCGGGCCGCGCGCGTCCGGCACCCGAACCTTCCCGCGGCCCGGCTCGCCGAGTTGCTCGACGACGAGGAGCTGGTGCAGCACGCCGCCGCCGACCCGGCGCCGGGCGTGGACGCCATGCGCGCGCCGGTCGCGGCGCTGCCGGTCAGATGACGCCCAGCAGGGCCTCAAGGGCCCGCGCGGTTCCCGGGTGCTTCGTGAGCAGGAGCGCGCCACCCGGTTCCGCCGTCTCCCAGGCGCCCTCGCAGCCCAGCAGGGCGGCCAGCGCGTCGCAGGTCCCGGGGTGGGCGGCGAGGAGTGCCGCGCCGCCGCCGGCGGGCGCGGAGGGCAGGGCGAGCGGCGGAGCCTCCGGGAGCCGCCACGGCGGGACCCAGCTGTCCAGCTCCGCGAGGCGCGCCGGGAACACGCGGCCGGCCTCGCGGACGATCAGCGGGGCCAGTTCGGTGCCGCCCGCGCGCAAGGTGGTGATCAGGGTCGGCAGCCAGGGCAGCAGGACCCGGTCGGGGAGCCGGGCGAAGGCGTTGGACACGGCCTCGACGACGAAGGCGGCCAGGGCCGGAACGGGTTCGAGGGCGTGCACGAATCCGCTCAGGTAGCGGGGGTAGGCCGGGACGACCAGCGGGTTGGCGAGCAGCTCGTCGCAGCGCTCCCGCAGCGCCGCCCTGGGCAGGGTGCCCAGGTGGGTCTGGGCCGCCCACAGCAGGGCGGTGCGCGCGGGCTCGGCCGGGTGGGACTGGGCCAGGGCCAGTTCGAGCTGGGTGCGGTCGCAGCCCAGCGAGAGGGCGAGGCTCTCCATGCTGAACAGGAAGCCCAGCATCGCGGCGACCTGCCGGACGGTCGCGTCCTCGTCGGCGAACGCGGTCGGCAGCAGTGTGCAGTAGTGCGCGTACCCGGTCGTGACGAAGGACTCGAGCCAGGACGGCAGGACCGGTTCGGCGGTGCGGTAGTACCCCAGCAGCCGGCGGACGCGGCCCAGCACCTCCGGGGCGCCGTCGACGCTGCGTTCGGCCGCGAGGACCTCCAGCGCGCGGGTGCCCAGCTCGTCGGCGAGCCGTCGGCTGCGCAGGTACACGATCGCGTCCTCGACCGCCGCGAGGACGGTCGCCGCCGTGGCCTGCGGGGCGTACGCGGTGCGGCGCAGCCGCTGCTCCAGGACCTGCTCGATGCTGACGCCCTCGTAGCCGAGTTCGATGAGCGACCGCTGGTGGGTGCCCAGGGCGAGGTCCCAGGACTCCTGGATGGGGCGCTGGCCGAGACTGCGGTCGCCCATGACGGGGCGGGCGGCGCCCTCGGGCAGCAGCCGGCGCAGCATCCACAGCACGTCGGAGCAGTGCCCCAGTTCGGGCCGGGCGGCGATGTCCAGCAGGGCGCGCTGCACGCCGCGCTGCTGGAGCCGCAGGTTCAGCGGGGCGAGCCGGTCGTGGACGTCCCGGGCCAGCGGCGGCAGCGCGTCGTAGCCGACCTGACCGACCCGGTCGCCGCCCATCATGATCTCGACGAGCCGGCCGACGTCCCGCCGGCCCGGTACCCGGTCCTTCTCGATGCAGGTGACGGCCGCGTCCTGGAAGTCATACGGCGTCGGCTTGGCGCGGTCGCGCATGCCGGCCAGCAGGATCGACGTCTCGAAGACGGCGATGGCGTCGGCGGTGGAGGCGAGGTAGCCGCCCCGGCGGGCGGCGCGCACGATCTCCACCGACCAGCCGAGCAGTTCGGCCTCGTCGAGGGTGTCGAGGACGGGCGGCCGGCGCAGGAACCCGGTGAGCCTGTCGGCGGGTACGGCCGGGGCGGCGGCCGGCGGGGCAGCGGGCGCGGGGAGGCTCTTCTTCGGCTTGCTGCCCGCCTGGCCCGCGAGCCGGTAGGGCTTCACCCGGGTGCGCTTGAGGTTCTTGGCCCATTCCGTGGCGGCGATGGAGACCGAGCCGGCGGCCAGCCCGAACTGGGCCTCGATCGCGGCGTGGCTGGACGGGATCAGCCCGTGGCGCCAGGTGGTGCCGCTGGGCGGACTGATGCTGAAGGTGTCGCCGCCGTGCACACCGAACTCCTCGACCCGGCTGACCGCGTGGAAGGCTCCGCAGACGTACAGGCAGTCGGCGGGGTCGGTGCCGGTGGCGGCGAGGTGTTGCCGCATCCGCGTCCACATGTACCGCTCGCGGTCCTCGTCGACGCGGGCCTTGTGCTCCTCCCCGGGTGCGAGACGGCGGAAGAGGCTGCCGATGAGCAGCATCACCTGGCGGTAGGTGTCGTGGTCGCTGTCGCCGAGGGGCAGTTCGACGTACTGGTGCCACCACTCGGACCAGTGCCGGACCCGGCCGTGGCGCAGGAGGTGTTCCTCCAGTTCGGCGAAGCGCGGGCGCAGGTCGCCGATCTCCACGCCGACGGCGTCGCCGTGCAGGGCGCTCTCCTCGCCCGCCGCCGGGGCGTCGGGGTCGGGGGCGGCCGCCGGGTCCGCCGGGGTCGGCTCGTGCGTGCCGGCGTCCCGCTCCCACTGGAACACATGGTCCGAGGAGCGGTCGACCAGGACCAGTTCGACGCCGGGGGTGTCCAGGGCGTAGGCGATGGCCTGGTACTCGGCGGAGGCCTCGGTGATCGGGGCGACGACCGACAGCGGGGACCAGTCGGCGGGGAAGCCCTCCACCTCGGACGCGAACGCCTGGACGGCCACCGGGAGGCGGCAGTTGCGCAGCTCGGTGAGGAGGGGGGCCATGTCCTCGCACAGCTCCAGGTAGACCACCTTCGGCTGCTTCTCGCGCAGCCGGCGGGCCATGGCGATCGCCGAGGCCGGTGAGTGGTGGCAGACCGGGAAGATCTCCAGCGGTTCGCGCACCGCGCGCTCGACGTCGTCGACGATGCCCCGCAGGATGCCCTCCAGGGCGCCGGGGCCGTCGGCGAAGGCGGTGGCGGCCTCGTGGAGCCGGCCGCGGAGGGCCTCGAAGGGGGTGCCGCTCCCGTTCGCGCCGGTCATGACAGGGTCGCGATCGCGTCGCGGCCGCCCTCGAGGAACTCCGGCCAGGAGCCGCCCTCTTCCTTGCTGCGCGGCTCGACGACACCGTGCAGGTACTTGTTGAGGATGGCGAGGTCCTCCGGCTCGCGCCGGGCGAGGGAGCCGACGAGCGAGGAGGCGAGGGTACGGGCGGTCAGGGCGCGGTCGCCGAAGAAGTTGCTGTGCAGGATGGCGTCCTCCAGGACACCGATCTGCTCGGCGGTGGACAGCGCGGACTCCAGCTTCTCGTCGTCGCTGCCGGCGGCGGCCGCGGACGCGCGCAGGTCGGCGAAGCTCTGGAGGAGCACGTCCAGCAGGGTGGGCGGGACGTCGAGTTCGATGCGGTGGCGGCGCAGGAGTTCCTCGGTGCGGAAGCGGACGATCTCCGCCTCGCTCTTCTTGTTCGTCACGACCGGGATGCGGACGAAGTTGAAGCGGCGCTTGAGCGCGGAGGACAGGTCGTTCACGCCCCGGTCGCGGCTGTTGGCGGTGGCGATGATCGAGAAGCCGGGCTTGGCGAAGACGATGTTCTCGCCGTCGGCGCCGTCCAGTTCGGGGACGGAGATGTACTTCTCGGAGAGGATCGAGATCAGCGCGTCCTGGACGTCGCTGGTGGAGCGGGTCAGTTCCTCGAAGCGGCCGATGGTGCCGGTCTCCATCGCGGTCATGATCGGCGAGGGGATCATCGAGGCGCGCGACTGGCCCTTGGCGATCACCATGGAGACGTTCCACGAGTACTTGATGTGGTCCTCGGTGGTGCCCGCCGTGCCCTGCACGACCTGGGTGGAGTTGCGGCAGACGGCCGCCGACAGCAGTTCGGCCAGCCAGCTCTTGCCGGTGCCGGGGTCGCCGATGAGCAGCAGCCCGCGGTCGGAGGCGAGGGTCACGATGGAACGCTCGACGAAGCTGCGGTCGCCGAACCACTTCTGGTCGATCTCACGGTCGAGGCCGTCGGCGCACTCGGAGCCCAGGATGAACACCCGGATCATCTTCGGCGACAGCCGCCAGGAGAACGGCTTGGGGTTGTCGTCGATCGACTCCAGCCAGTCCAGTTCCTCGGCGAACTTGATCTCGGCGGGGGCGCGCAACAGGTCGGTCATCACAGTGCCTTTCGGAAACGGGAAGTGTGGGGGCGGGCTGTCAGGCGAGGAACGTCTTGAGTTCGTCGACGAGCTTGCGGATGTGGCCCGAGATCACCGGGGTGCCCTGGTCCTTGAAGCGCTCCCGGAACCAGGGGTTGACGCTGCCTCGCCCGGAGCTGGTCACCGAGCCGACGGGGATGAACTTGACCCCGGAGCGGTGCAGGGCGGCCATGCTGTCGAACAGCGGCTGGTGGTGCCATTCGTAGAAGTCGGAGATCCACACGACGACGGTGTTGCGCGGCTCGGCGATCTTCGGCTGGGCCAGGGCCATGGCGACCGTGCCGTCGGTACCGCCGCCGAGCTGGGTGCGCAGCAGGGTCTCGAAGGGGTCGTGCACCCAGGGGGTGAGGTCGACCGCCCGGGTGTCGTACGCGACGAGGTGGACGTCCACTCGCGGCAGTCCGGCGAAGATCGAGGCCAGGATCGTGCAGTTGACCATCGAGTCGACCATCGAGCCCGACTGGTCGACGACCACGATGAGCCGCTGGGGGGTCGTCCGGCGGGCGGTGTGCCGGTAGTAGAGGCGGTCGACGTAGAGCCGCTCCTCCTCGGGGCTGTAGTTGGTGAGGTTCTTCCAGATGGTGCGGTCGAGGTCGAGGTTGCGGAAGACGCGCTTCGGCGGGATCGAGCGGTCGATCGCGCCGACGGTGGCCTTCTCGACCTGGGTGCGCAGGACCTCCGCGACCTCGTCGACGAAGCGGCGGATCAGCGACTTGGCGTTGGCGAGGGCCACGCCCGAGAGGTTGTCCTTGTCGCGCAGGAGTTGCTCGATGAGCGACATGCTCGGGGTGAGGCGGGCGGCGAGCGCGGGGTCGGCGAGCACCTCGCGCAGCTTCATGCGGCGGACGAGGTCTCCCTCCAGGGCGCCCAGTTCGGGTCCGATCGCCGGGATGAGGTTGCCGAGGTCGGGGGTGGTGCCGGGGCCGCCGGTCCCGGCGGGGCTCGCGCCCCGGCCCGCGCCGCGTCCGCCGCGCAGGTCGCCGGGTGAGCAGCCCAGGGCGCGCTCGAGCCAGCCGGCGTCGGACTGCCACCGGGCGAGCTGTCCGGCGCTGACGGCTCCGCTGCCGGTGGTGAACACATTGAGCAGCACCTTGGACACCAGGGCCGCGCGGCGCACCTCAGCGGCGCCGTCCCGCGGGTCGGTGTCGGTGTCGGTGTCGTCGGGCACCATCAGGCCGTCGAACGCGTCGGCCAGGTGCGGATGACGCTGCACGATCGAGTCGACCGAGGCCTGCGGGTCCAGCAGGGCGGGCGGAAGGCCGATGTCCTCGACGACGGCCAGGCTCGCCGACTCCAGGGCGGGCTGCTCCTCCGGGTCGAAGAGACGGGCGAGGAGCCGCCAGTACAGCACCTGCCGACGGTTGTCGTGCGGCACGGGCGTCGGATCGGCTGTCGGATCGGTTGTCGGTTCGGTCATGTGCGCAGCAGCCTTCCCGCTCGCTCCCGCAGGACGGTCACGGCGTCGGTGGCGGCCTTCTCGGCCTTGACGCCCGTCCGGTCGGTGGTGCCGCCGGCCCAGGCGCCCGCCTGGAGGGCGACGGTCTTGCGGCGCACCGTCGTCTCGACGGCCAGCGGCTGGATCCGGAAGGCGCCGCCGTCCCAGCGGAGCAGGCCGATGCAGGCGCCGGAGGCCGCGACGGCCTCGGGGGTCAGCGGGCCCGCGACCGGGATGCGGTCGGTGTCGACGACGAGGTCGTCGCCCGCGTGGGTGAGGACGAGGGTGTCGCCGTCCCACCGGGTGGCGTAGCCCTCCAGGAACACCGGTTCCGCGAGGCGCGCGGGGTGCCGGTCGAGCGGCGCGGTGGCCGTCGCGGTGGCCATGGGCAGGGCGACGCGGGCGGTGGCGAAGGGGTCCGCCGGTTCGCCCGGGCGGGCTCGGACGTCGTCCCAGAGGAGGTCGCCCTCCTCGGTGAGGGGCATGGCGTCCAGCCGCATCGCCCGGTCTTCGCCGAGGGCGGCGAACAGCGACAGGTGCGGCCGCAGCAGCTGCCAGACGCCGGCCGCGACCACGCTGTCCGGCTTGGGCACCGAGACGCTCGCGCGGACCAGCCGGGACGGGGTGCCGTCGTCGGGTTCGAACACGGCGTGGACCTGGGCCTGCGCGGCGGTCGCGTGTTCGTGCAGGTCGATGCCGAGCGGCAGCAGCCGCCCGGTGGCGGTGCCGGCGGTGGGCCGGTCGGTGGCGCCGGGCCGGGTGAGCAGCAGGCCGCGGGCCCAGAGGTCGCCCCAGCGGCGGGCCGGGACGCGCTCCAGGGCTGATCCGGGGCAGGAGGCGGCGAGTTCGGCGGCGAAGCCGTCGACCAGGGCGGCGAGCCGGCGCAGTTCGGGCCGCGGCAGCATCGCGGAGACGATCGGGGCGGCACCGCCGACGAGTTCGTGGTCGATGCCCTGCCAGCCGGCGCGGGCGAGGTCCGCGAGCCAGGTCCGGGCGGCGGCGAGCAGGTTGGCCTGCTGCGGGTCGCCGGCCGCGGCAGGGGCGTCGTCGGCGCGGGTGCGGCCGGTGGCGGTGTCGGCGCGGGCGGTGAGCGCGTCGTGGACGGCGCCGAGGAGGGCGGAGCGGGCGGCGGCCAGGGCGAGGAGGTGGTCCTCGTCCGCGGTTCCCGCGGCGGCCTTCTCGACGGCCTCGGCGACCCGGGCGGCCAGCGGGCTGCCGGAGACCGCGCGGGCGAGTTCCGCCAGGCCGGCGGCCTGGTCGGAGCCGGGCCGCAGCAGCCCGGCGACGAGACACCGGTCGAGGGCGTCGACCGCGGCCAGGGCCTCCTCGAGTCCGTCCACCGGGGCACCGAGTGCACCGGTGGACTCCCCCGCGCCCGGGCGCTCCCCCGCGCCGCCCGGATCCGCGGCACCCTCGGGGAGGGACGTCCGCGTGCCCTCCGCCCGCGTCGGGGCGAACCAGTGCATCTCCGGCAACGGGTCGGTGACCGGCGCCTGTTCGAGATAGGCGAGGTAGCGCAGGAACCGGCTGAAGACGGGGGCGGCGGCCGCCTTGCCGTCCGCCTGCTGCGGCTGGGTGCCGGTCATCGCGGCGGTGAGGGCGGCGGCGTCGGGCTCACCGCCCGTCGGCTCGACCCGCAGATAGCGGGCGATGCGCGGGCCGCCGTACTGGAGGACCGCCTCGGTGACCAGGGCACGGATGTGGTTGCAGAACGAGCCGCGTGCGCCGCCGCAGGGCCGGTTGTTGTTGGTGCTGCACGCGAAGGCGTAGGTCCCGGCCGCGATCGACGAGACGTAGACGCGCTCGATGTCCGAGCCGCTGGAGACGACCCCTTGCAGGCGCCCTTCGGCCAGTTCGACGAAGGGGACCTTGGCGAGCTTGCGCGGACGGGCGGGCGGCACCACCCGGGCCGTACTCGCCCTTTCCCAGTTCTCCCGGTCCGACAACGCACCATCTCCTTTGCGGCACACGGCTGCACACGCCGGGGCGGCGCAGCACAGGGGGTTCGCCGCATCCGAGCGGCGCGACACCAATGAACGTATCGGCGACCACTGACAACGCGTCCGACCTGTGGAAACAGCGCCAGGTGAGGGGTGCGGGCGGCAACACCTCCCAGCGCCTGCCCGGCGCTGTCCGGATCCCGGTCGGGATCGCACAGCGAACGCCGCGCTCTCCTAGAATCCGATCGGTCACGGCCGGTGGTGCGGGCAGCCCGGCGAGGGCGGGAGGGACGGGATTGAGCGGGGAGCAGGCGTCGTTCGGGCCACTGCTGCGGGAGTTGAGGCTGGCAGCCTCGCAGACGATCGAGGGTCTGGCGGAGGCGTCGGGCGTCAGTGTGCGGGGCATCGGCGACCTGGAGCGGGGGCGCCGGGCGGCTCCGCAGCGGCGTACGGTCGCGGCGCTCGCGGACGGTCTGGGGCTGGACGAGGCGCTGCGCGAGCGGCTGCTCGCGGCCGCCCGGACGGGGCGCGCGCCGGGTTACAGCCCGGTGGGCGTCCAGGCGTTCCCCCGCGGTGTCGACGACTTCGTGGGCCGCGAGGCGCAGTTGGCGCGGCTCGCGGAGCTGGCGGCCGGGCGGCAGGACGCGGTGCAGCCGGTGGTGGTGGCGGTGTCCGGGCCGCCGGGCGCGGGCAAGACGACGCTCGCGCTGCACGCCGCCCGCGCGCTCGCCGACCGGTTCCCCGACGGACAGTTGGTGGTCGATCTGGGCGGCACCGACGACGAGCCGCCCGGCCCCGCGGAGCTGGTGCTGCGGGTACTCAAGGCGCTCCGGGTGGCCGACCGGGAGCTGGCCCAGGCCGGTCCGCAGGGCCATCCGGCGCTGTACCGGCAGGTGCTGGCCGACCGGCGCTGTCTGCTGGTCCTGGACGACGCGCGCGACGAGGCCCAGGTGCGGCCGCTGCTGCCGGCCGCGGGCGCGGCCATGGTGGTCGTGACGAGCCGGCGCATGCTGACCGGGCTGGACAGTGTGCACCGGCTGCCGCTCGGGGAGCTGAGCCCCGCGGAGGCCGCCGCGTTCCTCACGGCGCTGGTCGGCGCGGAGCGGGCGGCGGCCGATCCGGACGCCGTCGCCGACGTGGCCGGCCGGTGCGGGCGTCTGCCGCTGGCGCTGCGGGTGGCGGGCAACTGGCTGGCCACCCGCACCGGCTGGACGGTGCGCCGGCTCGCCGACCGGCTGGCCGCCGAGGACCGGCGCCTGGACGCGCTGTCCGCGGGGGACGTGCGGGTCGCCGCCGCCTTCGACCTGTCGTACCGTCAGCTCACCCCCGCGGCCGCCCGGTTGTTCCGGCGGCTCGCGCTGGTGCCGGGGCCGGACACGGGGGCCGCCGGGGCCGCCCGGCTGACGGGGCAGGCGCTGTTCGACGCCGAGGACACCCTGGAGGAGCTGGTCGAGACCGGGCTGCTCGGGGCGCACGGCGAGCGGTACCGGCTGCACGACCTGCTGCGGCTGTACGCGCATGCCCGGCTGGCGGCCGAGGAGAGCGCCGCGGACGCCGTACGCGCGCGTGCGGCGCTGTACGACTGGCTGCTCGGGACCACGGTCGTGGCCGGGCGGTGGTTCGAGCCGGACCACGGTGCGCCGCCCGCCGACTTCGACGGGACGGTCGACCTGTCGAGCGCGGCACGGGCCCGGGCCTGGTTGCAGACCGAGGGCGCGAACTGGCTGGCGGCCCTGCGCGCGGCGGCGGCCGGCGGGGCGCACCGGACCGTGGTGGAGGTGGCGGAGGCGCTGCACTGGTTCTCCGACCAGTGGATCTTCTGGGGACACTGGCCGGAGGTCTTCGGCGCGGCCGCCCGCAGCGCGCGCGAGCTGGGCGACCCGGTAGTGGAGGCGACGCATCTCAACTACCACGCGTGGGCGCTGCTCACCTGCGAGGCGCGCCCGCACGACAGCCTGGAGCGCTCCGCGCAGGCCCTCGAGGCGGCGCGGCGGGCGGGTGACGTACGGCAGGAGGCGTGGGGGCACACCTATCAGGGGCTGGCGTTGCGCCGGCTGGAGGACCATGTCCCGGCCGCCGCGCACATGCACCGCGCGGTCGCGCTGTTCGAGGCCGCGGGCGATCTGCACGGCAGCCTCCAGGCGCGGCACGGGCGGGCGCTGATCCTGATGGACTCGGGGCGGCCCGAGGAGGCCCTGGTGGTGTACGAGGAGACGCTGGCGTTCCTGGAGCGGGTCCGGGACCGGCTGGCGCCGCACATCGCCGAGTACGGCCGGGGCGGCATGCACTCGGGGATGGGCACCAGCCTCGCCCTGCTGGAGCGCTGGACGGAGGCGGTGGGCCACCATCGTGCCGCCATGGCGATCTGGCGGAGCAGCGGCAACACGGCCATGGCGAGCCGTCAGCTCGTCCACCTGGGTCACGCCCTGGCGTCCGCGGGGCGGCGGGACGAGGCGCGGGAGGCGTTCGCCCGCTGTGTGTCCCTCGGCCCGGACGCCGACCCGCAGCGCGTGACGGCGGCCCGCGACGCCCTCGCCCGCCTCGGCACACCCTAGGGCGGCACCGGCGGGCGAGGTCCCCGCGCCGTGGGACCATCCTCGCCGCCGCCGCTCCCCCGTGTCTTGTCCCTCGGTGCACCGGTCTGTTCCGTGCGCGCACAGCCGCTGCACGCCGTTTCTGCCTGCTTCCTGCCTGGAGGCGGTCCCGGCCGGCTGCTTGGCTGAGGACGGCGGGAGAGCGGGCCGCCGCCGGTGCGCGCTCTCCCGTGCCTCGTACGGCAGAAGGGGAGAACCGGGTGAGCCTGGTGTGGACGACGGACGCGGTGGCCGAGGGGGAGCGGCTCACGTACTGGCGCGACGCGCTGGGCCGGGCGCTGGTGCCGATGCACGTCACCCCCCGTGGGGACGGACCGTTCTCGGGCCGGATCTCCAGCGGGCGGCTCGGCTCGCTGCGGATCTCCACCGTGGAGGCGGACGCCCAGCGCGCCAGCCGTACGCCCGCCCAGATCGCCCGCGCCGACGCGGACTGCGTGGCCGTCGGCGTCCAGACGGCGGGCACCGCCACCCTCGTCCAGGACGGCCGGCACGCGCGCGTGGGCGAGGGGGACCTCGTCGTGTACGACACGTCACGCCCGTACGCCCTGGACTATCCGGGGCGGTTCTCGACGCGGGTGCTGCACATGCCCCGGCGGGCGCTCGGTCTGCCGGAGGAGGATCTGCGGCAGGTCACCGGGACCGCGCTCGCGGCCACGGAGGGCGCCGGGGCGCTGCTGGCGTCCTTCCTGACCGGTCTCGCCGCGTCCCTCCCGACCTGTTCCCCGGCGGTCGCGACCCGGCTGGCAGCCAGTGTGGTGGACCTGTTCGGCACGCTGGTGGACGAGCGGACGGCCACGGACGCGCAGACGCCCGCCGATCCGCACCACCCGCTCGTCGCCCGGATCCGGGACCACATCGACCGGCATCTCGCGGACCCCGGACTGTCCCCGGCGAGCATCGCGGCGGCACACCACATCTCCGTGCGCTACCTGCACCGGCTGTTCGAGGAGGAGGGCGTCACCGTGGCGCGGCTGGTCCGGCGGCTGCGGCTGGAGCGGTGCGCCCAGGATCTGGCGCGGCGGGACGCGGCGGCGCCCACGGTGTCGGCGGTGGCCCAGCGCTGGGGCTTCGCCAACCCGGCCCATTTCAGCCGGGTGTTCCGGGCGGCCTACGGACGGTCACCGCGCGACTGGGTGCGCCACGGCGCGGTCGGCTGAGGCCGCGAGGCCGGGGCCAGGCCGGCCCGGTGGGGCGCACCGGGGAGCGCGCCGGGCGCTCACTTCGCCGGACGGGCCGCCCGCCAGGCGCAGAGCACCGCCACTGCGGTGAGGGCGACCGCGGCGGCGCCGATCGCGCGGCCGCCGCCCGCGCGGGTGCGCCAGGCGAGCACCGCACCGGTCGACTGGGCGGAGAGCACCGAGCCGACGCTGAGCCAGGAGCCCACGGAGGCGACGGACGCGGCGGAGCCGACGGAACCCACGGACAGGAAGCCGCCGACCGAGCCGACGGACAGGGAGCTGCCCACGGAGCCGATGGAGAGGAAGGAGTCGACCGAGCCGACCGACAGCGCCGAGTTCCTCGACCACAGCGATCGCCAGGAGCCGTCCGCACCCGCCCGCTCCGTCACCGCTCTCGTCATGGTCCGATCATAGGGCGGCGGGTGTCAGGAGGGCGGCCGGTCGCGGTAGGCGACGCGGGCGAGGTCGCGGATCTCGCCGAGGGTGCCCCATTCATTGCGGCCCAGCCGGGACAGGGGCCTCAGCCGCCGGATGTCGGGGTGGCCGTCCACGATCACGTCCTCGCGTACGGCTGCGTGCACGACCTGCCCGAGGACCAGGGTGGAGGCGCCGATGCCGAGGGTGGAGTGCAGCCGGCACTCCAGCGCCACCGGCGAGGCGGCCACGCGGGGTGGCTTCACCCGCAGCGAGGCCTCCCGCTCGATGCCCACCGCCTCGAACTCGCCCTCGTCGGCCGGGAAGTCCGTGGCGGTGGCGTTGATCTGCTCGAAGAGCGGCTCGGGCGCGAAGTTGACGACGAACTCGCCGGTGGCCTGAACGTTGCGCAGGGTGTCCTTGCGGCCGACGGAGGTGAACTGGACGATCGGCGGGTCGGTGCAGGCCACGGTGAAGAAGGAGTGCGGGGCCAGGTTGGCCGTGGTGCCGTCGGCGGCCAGGGTGGAGACCCAGGCGATCGGACGGGGGACGACGACGGCCGTGAGCAGCCGGTAGAAGGCTCCCGCGCCCAGGGACTCGGGATCGAGGTCAACGCGCATACCGGCCACCCTACGGCGCGGTCCTCGCCCGCGGATCCGCCGAGGTGGGCCGAGGCCCCTCGAGACCCGTCGGAGGTTCTCCCGGGTCCCGCGGCGCCCCTGGCCCCCGGGCCCGGCCCCCGGGCCCGGGTTCCCCAGCTCACCCCACCTCCCACAGGAAGCGGTGGGTGTGGATGGCGAAGTAGGGGAAGGACTGGACACCGCCGACGCCCTCGATGAGCCGCACGGTGTCGTTGACGAAGTCGAGCAGCTCCTTCGCGGTGGGGCTCACCACCTCGGCGAACAGGTCGAAGCCGCCCGAGGTGAGCACCGCGTACACCACCTCGGGGTGGGCGGACAGCGCGTCGGCGACCGGGCGCGGATCGCCGTCGACGGTGATGCCGAGGAGCGCCATGGCCTGGCCGCCCATGGCCATCGGGTCGGTGACGCCGACGACCTGCACGGCACGGGAGTCGAGCAGCCGTTGCAGCCGCTGGCGGGCGGCGGAGGCGGACAGTCCGACCCGGGGGCCGAGATCGGCGTAGGCGATGCGTCCGTCGGTCTGGAGCTCGCGCAGGATGGCCCGGTCGATCTCGTCCATGTGTCCTCTCCTAGTCGGCCAGTTCTGCCAGGGCGGCGGCGAACAGGGCGGTGTGGGTGTCGACGTCCTGCTCGGTGGTGTCCGGGCACATCAGGGCCATGCTGTGGAACGGTGTGAGGAGGATGCCCCGGTTGGCGAGGTAGAGGTGGAGGAAGTCCTCCAGCTCGGTGTCGCCGGCCGCGGCGGCCTCGGTGCCGTTACGGGGCGCGGGGTCGGTGAAACGGTACTCGGTACGGGCGCCGAGGCGGCTGACCGACCAGGGCAGTCCGTGGGCCTCGATGCCGGCGCGGACGCCGTCCTCGAAGCGTTCGGACAGCTTGTGCATATGGGCGAACGCGTCGTCGGTCAGGACGTGTTCGAGGGTGGCGCGGGTCGCGGCGACGGAGAGCGCGTTGCCCGCGAGGGTGCCGCCGACCCCGCCCATGTCGACGAGGTCCAGATCGGCGCGGCCCAGCAGGCGGTCGGCGAGGTCCGCCGAGAGGCCGTAGGCGCCGGCCGGGATACCGCCCGCGATGGCCTTGCCGATGGTCAGCACGTCGGGCTCCAGACCCCAGGCGGCGGTGCAGCCGCCCGGGCCCGCCGAGAAGGTGTGCGTCTCGTCGTTGATCAGCAGCGTGCCGTGCCGGCGGGTCAGTTCGCGCACGCCCTCCAGGTAGCCGGGCTCGGGCAGCACGATGCCGATGTTGGTGAGCGCGGGTTCCATGAGGACGGCGGCCACGTCGCCGTGGGCGAGTTCGCGCTCCAGGTGGTCCAGGTCGTTGAACTCGGCGACCCGGCTGGTGAGGGTGACGTCGCAGGGGGCGCCGACGTTCCCGGGGCGGGGCGCGCCGTGACCGTCGGGGCCGGTCACGATCAGGGACTCGTCGACGCTGCCGTGGTAGCAGTAGCTGTTGACCAGGATCTTCGGCCGGCCGGTGACGGCCCGGGCGAGGCGGATCGCCCAGCGGTTGGCGTCGGTGGCGGTGAGCGCGAAGCTCCAGCGGGTCGGACCGAAGCGGCGGGTCAGCTCGGCGCCGACCCATTCGGCGTCCTCGGTGGGCAGCATCGCGGTCGCCCCGCCCAGTTCGGCGAAGCGGTGCTGCACGGCCTCGGCGACGGCGGCCGGCGAGTGACCCGCCATGGCGCCGGTGTCGCCGAGACAGAAGTCGATGTACTCATGCCCGTCGACGTCCCGGATCCGGGCGCCCCGCGCCGAGTCCAGGTAGCGGGGGAAGGCACCTGCCGTCTTGTTCATCCAGGTCATCGGCACCCGGCCGAAGAGATGGTCGGCACGGGCGTAGGCGTCCCGGGACCGGGGGTTGCGCCGCTCGGCGTCCGCGCTCTCGCGGGCGAGGAGTTGACGGATTCGGGCACGTTCCATGGCACATCCCTGGTCGAATCGGACGACTGGATGTGCTGAATCTACGGCCGTCGACGCGGCCACGGCAAGGGGCGACGCTCGAATCGATCGTGACGACACTCGAATCGAGCGTGGACTCCCGGCTCCCGGGGCTGGCCTTCCCGGCGATCGTGAGCGATCATGAACCGTGGTGAACCGGTCATCGCGGATCGGAACGAAGAGGCGAGAGACGAAGGTCACGAATACGTATCGGACATTTAACTCTTCAATCTTCACACCAGTCACACATGTTGGTTAGGTTTGCGCCCAGACCGCACGAGCGACTCCGGCGAACGAACGCCGGGTCAGGCGGCCCAACAGCCCGGCAGGGCATTGAGCTTGGGGCACCCCCTCCGCGGGGTCGCCCGGATCCGCGGGCCGCTACGGCCCGGCGGAGCACGGAAGGAGTACGTCTTCCATGGCGAGGGACGTCGGCGAGCCGAGCCGGGCGGAGGTCCAGCAGGCGGTCAACGCGCTGTACGACCGGGCCGAGAGCGACACCGGGAAGTACAACGTGACGCGCGCCCAGGCCGGCGGGCGCCGGTCGGGTGTCTCCCTCGCGCGCGGCGGGCGCGGTTCCGACCCGTCGACCGACGCCATGACGCGGAAGTGGTTCGACGTGGCGCGCGGCAGCATCGGTCCCACCGTGGCCGCCGCTCTGCCGGCGGACCGCATGCCCGCCCGCCCCATCGGCGGCCCCGTCGGTCCCCGCGTGCCCAAGGAGCTGGAGGAGGCGTTCGAGAAGCGGTCGCCGCGTGCCCTGGAGCCGGGTTCACGGCTCGAACTCGAGGCACCCGCACGGCAGGCGCCGGAGCTCCCCGCACGGCCGGTCGCCGCACTGCCGCCCGCGCCCCGGCCGATGCCCGCCGGGCCCCGGCCGGACGCCCCCGCGGCCCTGGAGCCCACAGCGGTGCAGCCTTCCCGGCCGGCCCAGCCGTCCCCCGCGGCGACGATGGCGATGCCGGTCGTGCCGCAGCAGATGGCACCTCAGGCGATGGCGCCGCAACCCATGACGCCGCAGTCCATGGGTCAGCAGTCCATGACGCCGCAACCCATGGGCCAGCAGTCCATGGGGCAGCAGTCCATGTCCCCGCAGCCGATGGCTCAGCAGCCCATGGCGGCCCAGGCCTCGCCTCCTCAGCCCATGACCGCCCAGCCCATGACCGCCCAGCCCATGGCTACGCAGCAGATGAGACCCCCGGCCGCACCCGTGGCGCGGCCCGGGGACACCGCGGCCCAGCAGGCGTACCGGGCCGAGGCCACGGCGGCGTGGGCCGGACAGAACACGTCCTCGCAGGCCGTCCTGAGCTCCGACACGGGCCCTCAGCCGGTGGTGGGCGGCGCGGACCAGATGCCCGAGGCGAAGATCATGACCCCGGGGGCGGCCAAGGCGTCGGCCCGCGGCTCCCGGCCCGCGCCCGCCTCCCAGAAGTCCGGATTCGGCGCCTCGAAGCCCGCGTTCAGCTTCCCGATGCCCGAAGTCGACCCCACGACCGGCACGTTCATCCTCCCCGACTTCGGCGATCCGGCCTCCGCTCCCCCAGCGGCCCCCGCCCCCGCTCCGGCCCCGGCGCCGAGCGCTCCCGCGCCGCAGGCCGGCCCGGGTAGCGGTTCGTTCGCCTTCCCGATGCCGGACGCGGGCAACGCCACCCCTGCCCCGGGGACCCCGATGCCCCAAGCGGGGCCCGGGACGGGCTCGTTCGCCTTCCCCATGCCGGATGCCGCCGCCCCGGCGCCCGCACCCGCGCAGAACGGCCCCGCGAGCGGTTCGTTCAGTTTCCCCATGCCCGGCGCCGCCACCGCCACACCTGCCCCGGGTACCCCGATGCCCACCGGCGCCCCGATGCCCACCGGCGCCCTGCCGACCCCGGGCCCCGGAGCTCCCGGTGCGGTCTTCCCGCCCTCCGAATTCGGTGTCGCGCAGCCGCCGTTCAGCTTCCCTTACCCCGAGGCAATGGCCTCCGCCGGAACGGCCCCGGCCGACCCCCTGACCGGCCCCTTCGCCTTCCCCATGCCCGACGCGGGGATGGGCACTCCCCCGGCCGGTACCCCGATGCCGCAGGCCGGTCCCGGAACGCCACCGAACGGCACGCTCCTGCCCGAAGGCGTCCCCGCCGCGCCCGCGCCGGGGTTCCCCGCTCCCGAACTCGTCGGTGCCGCCGCCATGACCGGTTTCCCGGCCCCCGCGGCGGCCCCCATGGCGGGACCGATGCCGGGGATGACCGGCGCGATGCCGGGCCTGGCGGAGCCGGCGTCTGCCCTGGCCGCCGGAATGCCCGGTGCGACGACCCCGGCCCCGGCCATGACGACCGCACCCATGGCACCTCCGATGCCCGCTCCTGTTCCCGCACCCGCACCCGCACCCGCACCCATGGGACCGCCCATGGCACCGCCCATGGCCCCGCAGATGGCCCCGCCCGCCGCCCCCGCCTTCGCGGCCACCGCGCCCTTCCCCGCCGCGCCCTCCGTGCCCCCGGCCGCCCCCATGCCCACGCCGGCGCCCATGCCCGCCGCCCCCGCCGGCCCCACCTTCGCCGGCACAGGTACGGCCTACCTCGGGAAGGCCGACAAGGCGCTCGCCTTCGCGCGCGCCCAGATCGGGCGGCCCTGCCTGCCGGGCGCGACGGGGCCGGAGTCGTACGACTGCTCCAGCCTCACCCAGGCCGCCTGGCGGGCCGCCGGGGTGACCCTGCCGCGGGCCGCGATCGACCAGGCGAAGGACTTCACCCGGGTCGGCCTCGACGCGCTCCGCCCCGGTGACCTCGTGTTCTTCCACGACGACCTCAGCCATGTCGGCCTGTGCACGGACGGCGGCATGATGATCCACGCCCCGGGTCCCGGCGCGACCATCCGCGAGGAGCCGATCACGGCCGTCGGCGAGGGCACGGTCCGGGGCGCCGTACGGCCCGCGTGACATGAGGTGACGGACCCCGGCGCGCGGCTTGGCCGGAAGAAGGCCCTCGTGCCCGCGGCCGCCCCGTCACACTGGCGTGGCCGTGTGCGCGAAGGGGGTCCGGTGGCAGACGTACCGGAGAGCGTGCCTCCGCCGTGCCGGCGTTCGGGGCGCTGGAGGGTCAGGACATCCGCCGGAGACTCCTCCCGTTCGGGAGGTCCATCCTGTGGGCCGCGTCCGCTGATCAGCTTGAAGCGGCGGGTTTCTCACATCTCCACTTCGGGTCAGCGCAGCGCGGAGCCGGTGCGCCCCTGTGCCCTGCGGGCGTTGTTGTAGGCGCGCAGGAGGAGCTTGGAGACCGCGCACGGCGACCGGTCGACATGGCACTGCCGGCAGGTGCGGGTGTGCGCCTCGTAGGCGGCTCGGGCCTGGTGCAGGGCGTCCTCGGGAGAGGGCATGGGGGTCCTCCGAACGGGATGACGGGTGGTCGGGGGCGGACCTACTGGCGAGTAGGTCCTACGTCGAAGGAAAGTGGATCATGTTACTCACGGTAGCGGAAAATGGGATTCCGGCCGTTTCGGGACCGGTCCGTGCTCACCTGGCGTGAACCGGCCGCCCCCGTACGGCGCATTCGCCGGTCCGACCCCGCCCGAAGTGCGACGATGCCCCGGATTCGCTCACCACGGGACACACGAGGCGAAGGGGCCGACTCGGCACGGGGCGCCCGACGGACGCGACCCTCGTGCGGGCGGGCCACGAGGTCCGCGGTGTCGACGTGTCCCCGGTCATGGTCCCCGGTCATGGTCGCGCTCGCCGAGCGGCAGGTGCCCGGCGCCGGGTTCCGGTGCGCCGACGTACGGGACCTGCCGCTGGAGGAGGGGCGGGCGGACCTGGGCGAGGTGGTCCGGCCGCGGGACTGACCGTGCCGGCCGGGGTGGCCACGCCGTTCACCGCCCGACCATCGGGACGCCGGGCCCGACCCCACCCCTTCCTGTACTGCGGCTGCTGCGGCAGCCGGTGATCAGCGTTCCGCGCGGGCGGCGAGGGAGAGCACCAGGGCCGCCGAGCCCGTGCCGAGGAGCGCGCCGGCGATGACGTCCCCGGGGTAGTGCACGCCGGTGTGGACCCGGGAGTAGCCGACGGCGCAGGCGAGCGCGCCCAGCGGGACGGCGGCGGCCGGGAGCGCCGGGCCGACCGCGGCGGCGAACGCGACGGCCGAGGCGGTGTGCCCGGACGGGAAGGACGCCGACGCCGGCATGGGCACATGACGGCCCGGGAACGGCGAGTCCTCGGCCCGGTGCGGCCGCCGGCGCCGCACCAGCCGCTTGCCGACCAGGTTCGCGGTCGCCGAGGCCACCCCGATGGCGGCCACGCCCAGGACGGCGGCGCGGCGCGAGCGGCCGCCGCACAGGGCCAGGCCGGCGGCGACCGCGAAGGACAGCTTGGAGTGGTCGGCGGCCGCGGACAGCCGGCGCAGCGCGGTGTCCAGGGTGGGGGTCCGGGTGATGGTGACCGTCTCGTAGAGCGCCTGGTCGAGGGTGGCGAGGTCGTGGACCAGGTCCGGGGTGGTGAGCTTCGGCAGGCGGTCAGACATCGTAGGCATCCTTGATCGTCTTGGGGTCGTGATGGCCGAGGGCGAGACGCACGATGCGCCGCCAGTCGACCGTCGGTGGCGCGTAGGCGGCGCCGGGGCGGTGCCGGGGCACCCGCACCCGGAGCACACTGGGCCGTACGGTGCACACCACCGGGGTGGGCAGTTCGAGCGCCTCGCCGTCGACGGCCACCGATATGCGGTCCCGGTCGGCCTCGACGACCACGCGGTGGGCTGTGAGCGTGGTGATGCCGCTGGCCCGTTCGCCGAGCACGGCGAGTTCGGCGGCATGGGCGGCGCCCTCCACGCGGACGCCGATCACGCCGAGCAGGCCGGCGTCCAGCCGGGGGCGGCGGCCGCCGCCGAACGGGTCGGCGCGGGCGTAGGCGTTGTTGCTGACCAGGAGGGCCTGCGGGGCGTGCAGCAGGGTGTCGTCGGCGCGGACGTCGAGGGTCGGCCCGGCGCCGCCCTGGAGCAGGTCGGGCAGGTGCTCCAGGGCGGTGGCGGCCTTGGCGTCGCGGTACTCGGGGTTCTGCACGATCTCGGCGTACGCCCCGAAGGAGACGGTGTTGACGAAGGGCCGCCCGTCGACGTCCCCGAGGTCCACGCGGAGTTCGACACCCTGGGTGAGGGCGCCGAGGCTGAGCGCGGGGTCGGCGCGGTCCAGGCCGAGATCCATCGCGAAGTGGTTGCGGGTGCCGGCCGCGATGACCACGAAGGGCACGTCGTGCTCGGCGGCCACGGCGGCGACGAGCGCCTGGGTGCCGTCGCCGCCCGCGACGCCGAGCAGGTCAGCGCCCTCGGCGACGGCCTTGCGGGCCTCCTCGGCCGGGTCGGTCCAGCCCTCGCCGGTGCCGAGCAGCACGACCTTGGCGCCCAGCGCCTCGGCGCGCGCGACCAGGCCGAACTTCTCGACCTTCCCGCCGCCCGACCGCACGTTCATGATCAGGACGGGGTGGCGGGGCGGTGGGACGCGGTGGCCGTGGGTGCCCTTGGGACGGCGCAGACTGCGCAGCGACTGACGGGCCGAGGCCAGGGCGGCTCCCCACAGGGCGACGGCGCCGATCGCGACCACCCAGAGTCCGGAGGTGGCGTACAGGACCAGGACGCCCACGGGCGCGAGGAGGGCGATCACCCCGCCCAGGAACCGGGCACCGCCGCGGTGGGCGAGCATCCACCACACGCCGGCCCCGGCGAGGGCGAGACCGGCGAGGCCGGTGAGCAGGACGACCCAGCCCCCGGACCCGGCGCCGCCCGCCACCACCGCCGCGCAGCCGAGGACGAGGACCAGGGCGAGGCGGGCCCATCTGCGTGCGCGGGCGACGGCGTCCTTGGCCGTCATCCCCACGGTCCACTTCGAAAGCGTCTCGTTCACCGTGCGCCCGCCATGCTCCGGGTCCCCTCGAGTATCTGGACAGCAGTCGGTCAATTGTCCATGGCACAGCAATCCGGAGTCGCCGCCGGGTCGTTGGAAGGCTCCAGACGGCAGAAGCAGGACGCCCGGACGGGTACGTCGGCCAGCGCGGCCGCGAGCTTCAGCTGCTGGGCGACGATCCGGGCCTCGGCGTCCTTGCCCCGGCGGACCAGACATTCGTGGAAGCCGTGCAGGGACCAGACGTTGCCCGGGTGCTGGGAGGGCCGCGGCAGGGTGTCGTCGAGCCCGAGATCGGCACGGTAGACGGCCTCCGCCTCGGCGACCCGGCCCTGTTCCAGGAGCAGCGCGCCGTAGGCGTGCCGGGTGGGCTGCATCCAGCCCCACGGCTCGTCGTACGGCAGCCCGTCGTCGAGGGCGATCGACCGTTCGAGGGCGGCGAAGGCGAGGTCGTGTCGGCCCTTGCGGTACTCCAACTCGCCGTCCAGCATCGCGTCGGCGATCGCGAGGATGTCCGCGCAGGTGTTGTTGAACAGCATGCGGGTCTCCTGGACCCGTCCGGCCGCCGCCCGGAACAGCCCGCGTTCCGTCTCGGCCTGCGGCACCCGGCCGGTGGCCGAGAGGGCGACCCCGCGGGCGTAGTGCAGCAGGGCCGTGGTGAAGCTGTAGAGGCCGGCGTCGGCGGGGAACGGCAGGGCGAGGATGTCGTCCCAGCGGCCGAAGCGGATCAGGACGTGGAACCGCATGCCGAGGAAGGCCTCCAGCCAGTCGGCCATGGGCGGGCTCTCCACCCGCAGCAGTTCCTCCGGGACGGTGGCCTCCAGACGGTCCACGGTCTCCAGGGCCGTCCCGCACTGGCCGAGGAACATCGCGCCGTAGATCTTGAAGTGGAGGTTGTGGCACCGGTACAGCGTGTAGAAGTTCATCGGGCCGGACCGGGCGAGCACCTTCGCGTCGGCGGCGATCGCGGCGCTGTTGTCGGTGACGACCCGCCGGTAGTCGCCGCAGAGCACGTCCAGGTGCGAGGGCATGTGCTGGAGGTGCCCGGCGTCCGGCACCAGTCCGCGCAGCCGGTCGGCGACCCGCAGGGCGGCCTCGGGGGTGGGCGACATCTCCATGAGGTGGACGTAGAAGTGCAGCAGTCCGGGGTGCGCGGCCGACGCCGGATCGGCGAGCGCCCGGTCGAGCACCTCCTGGGCCTGCCGGGTGCGGGCGCCTTCGGCGGGGCGGCCGGTGCGCACGTCCCACAGCTGCCAGGGGGTCAGGTTCATCAGGGCGTCGGCGTAGAGGGCGGCCACGTCGAGATCGCCGGGGGCCAGCTCGTGGACGGCGCGCATGGCGTCGGCGTACGGCTCGTTCCACACCGCGCAGTCCGGGGCGGGCCGGGTCTGCGGATAGCGGGCGCGCAGGGCACCGATCAGTGCCCGCTCCACGGGAGTCGCCCCGGCCGCCTTGTCGTGGGCGAGCTCCACGGCGGCGTGGGTACGGGCCACGGTCCGCTCCAGGTCCCGGTCGTCGAAGAACTCCCACGGCTTGTTGTAGTTGGGGCCGAGGGCGTAGGCGATGCCCCAGTACGCCATCGCGCAGTCGGGGTCGGCCCGGGCCGCCGCCTCGAAGCAGACCACGGCCTCCTCGTGGTGGAAGGCGTACGACCACACCAGTCCGCGGTCGAACCACAGCTGCGCCTTGGGCGAGGAGGTCGTCACGGGCCGGCCGTGGCTGCCGAGGTCGTAGTAGTGGTCCACGGATTCCATGGTGCTCCCCTCGTCGCGCGGCGGCTCGATCGACGTATACCGCGCGGACCGGTGCCGCGGCGGTGGGGCGGGGGCGGGAGCACCCGTACGGGGTGAGGGGCCCGTCGGCGCAACGACGGACCCCTCTGCCGTGACGCGGTGTCTCAGGCGGTGCGGCGGACGTTCCGGTAGAGCACGACGAACCCGGCGATCACCAGGAGGCCACCGGCGGCCGCGGGCCACAGGGAGCCGCCGGTCTCGGCGAGGCTGCCCGAGACGGCCTGGGGCTCGGTCACGTTGCCGGTGCCGCCGGGGGGCTGGGCGCCGCTGCCGGCGGGCGCCTGGGTGGCGCTGTCGGCCGGGGTCTGGGGAGCGCTGCCGGCCGGGGCCGCCGTGCCGGTGTCGTCGTCGCCCGTGTCCACCGGGGCCCGGGGCCGGTCCGGCGTCGTGGCGGCGGTGCCGACCTCGCCGACCGGCTCGGCGGCGGGGGCGGAGGTGGCCGCCTTGGGAGCGTCGGCGCCGGGCCTGGTGTCGGCACGGGTGTCCGTGCCGGCCGGGGCGCCTGCGTTGCCGGAGTTCCCCTTCTGGGGCTCCGTGCCGGCCGGCTCGGTCGCCGGGGACTCGGGGGCCTGGGACTCGGCGGGGGGCTGGGACTCGGCGGGGGGCTGCTGTCCTTCGCCACCCGAGGCGCCGTCCGAGCCGCCGGTGGATCCGCCGACGGAGCCGCCGTTCGCACCGCCGTCGGAACCGTTGCCGGAGCCGCCGTCGGAACCGTTGCCGGAGCCGTTGTCCCCGCCGGTGCCGGAACCGCCGTCCGAGCCGTTGCCGCCGGCCCCGTCGTCGCCCGGTCCCGCGCCGCAGTCGCGGCCCTCGTTAATGCAGTCGACCATCTGCTTCATCAGGCCCTCGTCGAAGACGTTGATGAAGTCGCCGTGGTCCGTCACCGGCTTGTGCAACTGCTCGGGGAAGGAGTCCACGGCGAACAGCGGCGTCGTACGGCCGCCGTCGTCGAGGCTCGGCGCGTCCACGTCGTAGACGATGCGCTGCACCAGCTGCGGGATGGCCTTGAAGCCGGTCGGGCAGGTGCCGTCGGGGGCGGCGAAGGCCACGTGGGTGCGGTGGTTGGCGCTGTCGATGTTGCTGCCGTCCCAGCAGCTCTGGAAGCGGAAGGTGCGCACCACGTCGCTGCCGGACGGGCACAGCGGGTACTTGTCCTTCAGCTGCCGGTCCTCGAAGCCGGTGCAGCTCCAGGAGGCGTTGGCGTTGCCCGGGCCGTTGACGAAGGCCTTGGCGTCACCGGTGATGATGCGCAGCAACCGGGGCATCTCGGTGACCTGGGAGACCGGGTTGCCGACGAAGGTCAGTGTCACCTCCTTCGGGGTGACGATCTCACCCGCGTTGCCCTCGATGCCGCCGCCGGGGCTCTTGGCGTCCTTTTCCTCGGTGCCGTTCTGGAGCCGCAGGACCGGCCAGTAGTACGTGGACTTGTCGCCCGGGTCCACACAGCTCGTCTCGGCGTTCGCCAGGTCGTCGTCGGAGGCGAAGGCGGTGTTGGACTGGTTGCCGACGTAGTCGTGGAAGTGGTGGGCGCCGTTGCTGACGCCGGGGGCCACGATGACGTTGTCCGAGTTGAACAGGCCGTTCTCGTTCACTCCGCAGCTGGTGACGAAGGTGCCGCGGGAGGGGCCGGAGCGGGGGTCGAGCGGGAGTGAGGCCGGGACGGTCCTGATGTCGACGTAGTCCCCGGCGACGGGACCGTTGCCGGCCTGCCCGCCGTTGCCCTGTTGGCCGTTCTGACCGGGCTCCTGAGCCGAGCCCTGTCCCTGGCCTGCGTTCTGCCCCTGCCCCTGTCCCTGTCCCTGCTGCTGGCCCTGCTGGTTCTGTTCGTCGGTGACGCGCAGGGAGCAGGCGGCGAGCGCGTCCAGGCCGTCCGGGCGGTCGCCGTCGCGGGCGACGGCCTCCGCGATCCGGCCGATCGTCGCGGCCCGCTTCTCCTTCAGCGGGTTCATCACCGCGTTGTCGGCGAAGCCCCGGTCCTGCCGTACCGCCTGCGCCTGGTCCTGGAGTTGCTGGTAGGCGGCGGCTATCTGCTGGTCCAGGGCGGCGAGTTCGCGGTCGACCTCGGAGCGGGCGCCGTCGGGGACGGAGGTGAGGCTGTTGCCGACGTCGGGACAGTCGATGGTGACCGAGCCTCCCCCGGTCAGTTCCACCGTGTCGCCGTTGGAGGTGGCCGAGGCGTAGACGTTCACCGCCATCAGCCCACCGCCGCCGAGGATCAGGGCGACGGCGGCGAAGGTGGCCCGCCGTCCGCCCGTCGGGCGTCTGCGTCTGTTCTGTACCAAGGAGTGCTCCTACGCGAATTCGTCGTCGGCCACCTGGACATGGAAATCCCCCGGCCCATACGCAGCCGGAGGCACAAGTGTTCAACCGACGCACGAATTCATAGCAAGATCTCAGGCGGAGCGCGTCGGCGGCCCCTCGGGAGCCGTGGCGGACAGCAGCGCGGGCGCCCTGAACAACCGCCGGAGGTGGGCTCGTTCGTGGTACAGGCCGAGCACCACGGCGGCGGCGACGGCTATCAGATGCTCACGGCCGGCCAGGTTGGGCTTGGCGATCGACTCGACGACCATCGAACCGCCGGTGAGGAAGAACACGACGGGGGCGCGGCGCACCACCGACAGGTAGGTGAACAGGCCCACGACGGCGGCGGAGGGGCCGGTGTCGAGCACCTGGCCCGCCTCGGGCGGCAGTCCGAGGCCCCACCAGCCGGGCCCCATCGCGATCATCACCCGCACGCTGAGGGTGCCGGCCAGGGTGGCGGCGTAGGCGACGGCGAGGGTCCTGAGCCGGCCGAGGGCGAGTTCGGCCAGGGCGAAGGCCAGGAAGAGCTGGGTGATGCCGGCCCATACCGGCAGGTCGAGGGCGGGGACGTAGAGGGAGACGGGGGTGCGCAGGAGGGCCAGCCACAGCGGGAGGTCGCCCTGGACGCCGCCGAGGATCCGCACGGCGGTGGCACCGGTCGGGTTCTGGGCGATGGCGTGGAAGAAGATCACCCCGCCGCAGGCCACGCACGCGAGGAGCAGCGCCTTGGGGCCGCGTCGCCGGAGCTGGCGGAGGGGGTCGACGACGATGCCGTACAGCTCGTCGCGCAGGGTGCGCCAGACGAACACGGCCGCCCGCAGGGGGAGGCTGCGGCGCGGCTTCCGCTCGCCGTCCCCGGCACGGCCGGTGCGGCGTCCCTCCACCTCTGGACGCAGGATCACCAAGGGGTCCCCCAAGAAACTCGTCGCACGGACGTCCGTGTCCGGGCCGGTCGGAACAACTCCCCCAGCGGTGCGCGGCGGGATCGGCGCACGTCACCGACGGGGGACGCCACCGGCGGGTCGGCCGGTGTCGCCCTTGTGAAGACGCAATGAAGGCCTGCCAGGATCACTCCGACGCCGGTCGCGACTGCTCGCACCCAAACGGCGACAGAGTGTTACGTCTTTTCCGCTGCGGGACCGTCGACCTCGCGCGTTACAGTGCACCGCCTGCATCGAGAGGAGATCGCGGAGTGCGCCACGGGGTGGGGAACGGACGGCGGGGGCTGGTCCTGGCGGTCATGCTGACGGCGCTGGTCGGCGGCTGTTCGACGGGGGACGGGGAATCCGCTCCGGCCGGGGACGGGCCGTCGTCCCGGGCCGGCGTAGAGGTCGCGCGGCGCGGGGCGCGTGTGGGTCCGGCGGGGTCGGCCTGCGAGCTGCCGGTCACCTTCGACGTCGCCGAGCCCTGGAAGCCGAAGGCGGTCGACGCCGAGGCGTTGCCGGCGGGCGTGAGCGAGGACCTTGCGGATCTGGCCGACGCGTTCCTGCGCCAGGGGCCGGTCACCTTGGCCTGCGAGATCGACGCCAAGCCCGCGGGTTACATCGGCTTCCTCCGGGTGTGGACCGGCGAGCCGGGGGACGCCGATGCCCGGGCCGTGCTGGAGGACTTCGTCACCGCCGAGAAGGGTGCGGCGCGGGAGGAGTACCGCGCCTTCGAGGCGGGCGGCCTGCCCGCCACCGAGGTCGAGTACACCACGCCCGGCGGCGGGGAGTCCCGGACGGCCCACGCCTTCGCCGTGGTCACCCCCGACGGCCCGGTCGTCCTGCACCTCGGCGGCCTGGACGACGAGGAACACGAGGCGATGCTCCCGGCGTACGAACTGGCGAAGGCGACCCTGCACACCACGACCTGACCCTGCCGGCAGGCCCTCGGCGCCGGGCCGAGGGCCCGACACCCCTCCGGCGCGCAGGCCCCGCACCACCACAGGCACCCCCGGGCCCGCGCACCACCCCTCCGGCACGCCGGCACCCCGGGGCAGGCACCCCACGTCACCGACCCGCCCCGGCCCGACGCCGCCGGACGGGGGCCGCCCCTGCCCCACGACAGCCCGGCATCTCCCGCCGACCCACGCCACGAACCGCCCGAGCGCCGGTCAGCCCGCCTCCGCCCGCTCCCACCACCACACGCGGTACCCGCCCCTGCCGACGAGCCCGCCCCACCACCGGCCCCACGCCCCGCACCACGTCGTCACGCCGCCCGCCCCCGCCCGGCCCGTCCCGGCCCGCCGAGCGCCGGACTCCGCCCGTTCGCACCACCCCAATCGCCCCCGCCCGGATGCACAGCACCGCAGGTGTGGCGCATTCTTGCTGTGTCGACCACGCGGCGGCGCACGGACGAGGTAGGGCCGATGACTGGGAGCGCCGGGGACGAGCGGAGGCAGTCCGGGCCGCCGCCCGCGCCGCTGGTCGCGGCCTCGGTCGACGCGCTGCGGGCGGCGGACGGGCGGGCCTCCGGCGTGTACCTGCGCTCGCGAGCCCCCGGGATCATGCGGCTCGCGGTGATCGCCGGGCTGCCCGGCCGGCTGTTCCGGCCCTGGTGGCGGGTGCACGCGGAGCGGCCGTTCCCGGTGGTGGACGTCCAGCGGACGGGCGTACCGGTGGTGCTGGCGAACGCCACGGAGGCGATGCGCCGCTATCCGCAGCTCGCGGCGGGGCTGCCGTTCCCGTTCGGCTCGCTGTACCTCCCGGTCGCGGCGCAGGGCCGGTCCTTCGGGGTGCTGATCGTGCTGCGGGCGGCTGTCGCCGACGCGGCGGCGGTGCTGTCCGAGCAGGAGCGGCTGGCGCGGGTGGCGGACCGTCTCGCGGCGGAACTGGTGCGGCTGGAGGCCGAGGGCACGCCTGTCACCTGGGACGACGCCCCCGTGTGCGTGCGGCCGCCGGCGGCCGGGCCCGCGCCGGGCCGGGTCGGCCGGTTCTCGTGGGACCCGGTGTCCGACACCGTCCACGCCGACGACCGGGCGCGGGCGCTGTTCGGTCTGCCGCCGGGGGGCGTCCCCGGCACGCTGGGGGAGCTGGCGCGGGCCGTCGACCCGACGGACGCCCACCGCCTTCCCGACCTGCTGCGGGAGACGGCGCGGGGCAGCCCGCCGCCGCTGCCCCTGGAGGTGCGCACCACCGAGGGCGGGCTGCGGCTGCTGGAGCTGTGGGCGGCGGCCGAGGCGCCGGCCGGGTCCGTCACCGGCGTCCTGCTCGACCCGGGGGCCGGCGCCCTCGCCGACGGCGCGGCGGACCTGCTGCCGGAGGGCGTGTTCTGCCTCGACCGGCTGGGCCTGGTCGTGTACGCCAACGCGCGCGCCGCGCACTTCCTGGGCGTGGACCGCGAGGAGCTGGTCGGCCGGCCGCTGTGGGAGGCCGTACCGTGGCTGAACCAGCCGGCCGGCGAGGAGCATCTGCGGGGCGCCCTGCTGTCGCCGGAACCGGTGCACTTCCATGTGCGGCGGCCCGCCGACGGCCCGCGGGTGTTCGAGGGCGACTGGCTGAGGATGTCCGTCTACCCCGGCCCCGACCTGCTGACCTGCACCGCCGTCCCGGCGAGCCGGGTCCCGCCCGAAGCGGCCCCCGAACCGGTGGACACCGAGACACCGGCGCCGGACCCGGCCGCGCAGACCGCGCCGCTGTACCGGCCGATCGTGCTGGCGATCGCGCTCACCGAGGCGGTGACCGCCCGCCAGGTGTCGGAGGTGGTGATGCATGAGCTGCTCCCCGCCTTCGGCGGCCGTCGGCTCGCGATCTACCTGCTCCAGGAGCGGCATCTGTACCTGGCGTGGGAGAGCGGGTTCCCGGACGGGTTCCTCTCGGCGTTCGAGGGGGTGGGCCTGGACGCCCGGCTGCCCGGCGTGGAGACGCTGACGACGGGCCGTCCGCTGTTCTTCGACTCGATGCCGCAGCTGGCGGCCGCCTACCCGGGCATCGAGCTCGACGCGAGGGAGGGTGCCCGCGCCTTCCTCCCGCTGATCGCCTCGGGCCGCCCGGTCGGCTCCTGCATCCTCGGTTTCGACGGCCCGCGCACTTTCAGCCAGAAGGAGCGCACCGTGCTGACGGCGCTCGCCGGGCTGATCGCCCACGCCATGGAGAAGGCCCAGCGCTACGACACGGAGGCGGCCCTCGCGCGCGGTCTCCAGCAGGCCCTGCTCCCCCGGCGGCTGTCGCAGCACGCACGCGTGGAGACCGCGGGGCGCTACCTGCCGGGCACCGAGGGAATGGACGTGGGCGGCGACTGGTACGACGTGGTGGAGGCGGGCGACGGGCTCGCGCTGGTCATCGGGGACGTCCAGGGGCACGGGGTGCAGGCCGCGGCCACCATGGGACAGCTGCGCAGCGCGGTGCGGGCGTTCGCGCTCAGCGACCGTCCGCCGCAGGAGGTCCTGTCGGGCACGAACCGTCTCCTCATCGACCTCGACCCCGGCCAGTTCGCCAGTTGCTGCTACGTCCGGCTCGACCCGGCGACGGGCCGGGCGCGGGCGGCCCGGGCCGGTCATCTGCCACCGCTGCTGCGCGGGCCCGACGGCCGTACGACGGCGGTGGAGCTGCCGGGCGGGGTGGTGCTGGGGGTCGACCCGCGCGCCCGGTACCCGGTGACGGAGCTGCGGCTGGAGCCGGGCGCGATCCTGGCGCTGTACACGGACGGGCTGGTGGAGCGGCCCGGGCACGACATCGACGAGGGCATCGCGGCCCTGCGCGCGGCGCTCGACGGGGCGGGCGACGGGGCGGGGGGTTCCCTGGGGGAGGTCGCCGACCGGCTGACCGCGTCGGCCCGGCGGGCGGTGGACCGGGCGGACGACATCGCGCTGCTGCTCGCCACCCTCCCGCCCCGCCCTGAAGATCACGCAGAGGGAGCATGAGCAGCCGATCCGGTGACCCTTTGTGACGTTAAGGCGGGGCGTCTCCTGTGACCCTGTGCGACGCCTCTCGCCTCACGGGGCCGGGCAGTGTAGGAATGGCACATGGCACGTGTCCTGGGGCGCCCGAGTGCCCGGCCCGCCCGTCGTCCCCGGGGCCCGGGAGTCCGGCGTGCGCCGGAGTCCGCGCTGGGCGGGCGCAGTCTCGCGGCGCAGGTGTTCGTGTTGCAGGTGGCGATCGTGCTGCTGCTGGTCGTGGCGGCGGTCGTGGCGCTGCTGCTCCAGGTGCGCCACGACACCACGCAGGAGGCCCGCAACCGCTCCGTCGCCGTCGCGCAGACCTACGCCAACTCCCCCGGGATCGTCGAGGCGTTGCGCAGCCCGGACCCCACGGCCATGCTCCAGCCGTCGGCCGAGGCGGCCCGCAAGGCCGCCGACATGGACTTCATCGTCGTGATGAACACCGACGGCATCCGCTACACCCATCCCAAACCGGACCGCATCGGCAAGAAGTTCGTCGGGAACATCAAGCCCGCGCTGGAGGGCGGCACCGTCGTCGAGGAGGTCAACGGGACCATCGGCCGGCTGGTGCAGGCCGTCGTCCCGGTGAAGGCCCCCGACGGGACGGTCGTGGGGCTGGTGTCGTCGGGCATCACCACCCGGCACGTCGGCGGCAACGCGGACCGTCAGCTGCCGCTCCTCCTCGGCAGCGCCGCCGTGGCCCTCGCCCTGGCCACCGCGAGCACCGCGCTGGTCAGTCGCCGGCTGCTGCGGCAGACCCACGGTCTCGGGCCGCGCGAGATGACCCGGATGTACGAGCACCACGACGCCGTGCTGCACGCCGTGCGCGAAGGGGTGATCATCGTCGGCGGGGACGGCGAGCTGCTGCTCGCCAACGACGAGGCGCACCGGCTGCTCGACCTGCCGCCGGACGCCGAGCGCCGTCAGGTCCTGGACCTGGGCCTGGACCCCGGTACCGCGGAACTGCTGGCGTCGGGGCGGATGGTCACGGACGAGGTGCACCTGGTCGGCGACCGGCTGCTGGCGATCAACCAGCGGCCCACCGATCTGGCGGGCGGCCCGGAGGGGAGCGTGGCCACGCTGCGTGACTCCACCGAGCTGCGGGCCCTGTCCGGACGGGCGGAGGCGGCCCGGGAGCGCCTGGACCTGCTGTACGCGGCCGGGGTGGGCATCGGCACGAGCCTGGACGTCACCAGGACGGCGGAGGAGCTGACCGAGCTGGCGGTGCCGCGGTTCGCGGACTTCGTCACCGTCGACCTGTTCGACGCGGTGCTGGCGGGCGAGGAGCCCGAGGCGCGGGGCGCGCTGCGGCGCACGGCGGTGAGCGGCGTCCGCAAGGGTTCGCCGCTGTACGCGGTGGGCGAGCGGATCCGCTTCGTGGACTCGGCGCCGCAGGCCCGCGCGCTGGAGACGGAACGGGCCGTGCTGGAGGCGCGCCTCGCCCAGTCGCCGGGCTGGCGGGCGCAGGATCTGGAGCGGACCGAGCAGATCGTGGAGTTCGGCATCCATTCGCTGATCACCGTGCCGGTGCGGGCGGGGGCCCTGGTGCTGGGCGTGGTGAGCTTCCTGCGGTCGGAGCGGCCCGAGCCGTTCGACCCGGAGGAGGTGGCGCTGGCGGAGGAGCTGGTGGCACGGGCGGCGGTCTCCATCGACAACGCGCGCCGCTTCACCCGTGAGCACGGCATGGCGGTCACCCTCCAGCGCAGTCTGCTGCCCCGCACGTTGCCCGAGCAGAACGCGCTGGACATCGCCTACCGCTATCTGCCCGCGCAGGCCGGTGTGGGCGGCGACTGGTTCGACGTACTGCCGCTGTCCGGGGCGCGGGTGGCGCTGGTCGTCGGGGACGTGGTGGGGCACGGGCTGCACGCGGCGGCCACGATGGGGCGGCTGCGCACCGCTGTGCACAACTTCTCCGCGCTGGACCTGCCGCCGGAGGAGCTGCTCGGGCTGCTGGACGAGCTGGTGACCCGTATCGACCAGGACGAGGCGGCGGACGGGACGGCGGACGGGGCGCACGGTCCGGTGTCCGGGGCGACCTGTCTGTACGCGATCTACGACCCGGTGTCGCGGCGGTGCACGGTGGCCCGGGCCGGGCATCCGCCGCCGGCCCTGGTCCATCCCGACGGCCGGGTGGAGTACCCCGAGGTGCCGACCGGGCTGCCGCTGGGGCTGGGCGGGCTGCCGTTCGAGACGGCCGAGCTGGAGCTGGCCGAGGGCAGCCGGCTGGTGCTGTACACGGACGGGCTGGTGGAGGACCGGCAGCGGGACATCGACACCGGTCTGGAGCTGCTGCGGACGGCGCTGGAGCGCAGCGCCGACGGCACGCCGGACGAGGCCTGCCGCAGTGTCCTGGAGGAGCTGCTGCCGGCGCGCCCGAACGACGACATCGCGCTGATCGTGGCGGGCACCCGGGCGCTCGGCGCCGACCGGGTGGCCGAGTGGGACGTACCGGTGGATCCGGCCGCGGTGGGCGAGGTGCGCTCGGCGGTCGCGCGGCAGCTGGCCGAATGGGACCTGGAGGAGCTGTCGTTCACGACGGAGCTGATCCTGAGCGAGCTGGTCACCAACGCGATCCGCTACGGCATCGCGCCGGTCCGGGTGCGGTTGCTGCGCGACCGCACGCTGATCTGCGAGGTGTCCGACGCGAGCAGCACCTCGCCGCATCTGCGGTACGCGGCGATGACGGACGAGGGAGGCCGCGGGCTGTTCCTGGTGGCGCAGCTCACCGACCGCTGGGGCACCCGGTACACCCCCACGGGCAAGGTCATCTGGGCGGAACAGCCGCTTCCGTGAAGGGGTTTGTGCGCAGTGGTGCGCGCCCACTGGCTCATAAACGACGTTGATGAGTCCATAGACCGGACCCGCGTACCGACTTAGGTATGCCTCAGTTTAGGCTTCCCCCGAGTTGATCCGTCACCGCTCGAAGGGAACCTGATCATGACCCGCCCCCTGCGGGTAGCCATCGTCGGAGCCGGCCCCGCCGGGATCTACGCCGCCGACGCGCTGCTCAAGTCCGATGTGGCCGCCGACCCCGGTGTCTCCATCGACCTCTTCGAGCGGATGCCGGCCCCGTTCGGACTGATCCGCTACGGCGTGGCGCCGGACCACCCCCGGATCAAGGGCATCATCACCGCCCTGCACCAGGTCCTCGACAAGCCGCAGATCCGCCTGTTCGGCAACGTCGACTACCCGGCCGACATCTCGCTCGACGACCTGCGCGCCTTCTACGACGCCGTGATCTTCTCGACCGGCGCGATGGCCGACCGCGAGATGTCCATACCGGGGATCGAGCTCGACGGCTCCTACGGCGCCGCCGACTTCGTCTCGTGGTACGACGGCCACCCCGACGTGCCGCGCACCTGGCCGCTCCAGGCGGAGAAGGTCGCCGTGCTGGGTGTCGGCAACGTCGCCCTGGACGTCGCCCGCATCCTCGCGAAGACGGCCGACGAACTGCTGCCGACGGAGATCCCGCCGAACGTCTACGACGGTCTGAAGGCCAACAAGGCGCTGGAGATCCACGTCTTCGGCCGCCGCGGCCCGGCGCAGGCGAAGTTCTCCCCGATGGAGCTGCGGGAACTGGACCACTCCCCGAACATCGAGGTCGTCGTCGACCCCGAGGACATCGACTACGACGAGGGCTCGATCGCCACCCGGCGCGGCAACAAGCAGGCCGACATGGTCGCCAAGACGCTGGAGAACTGGGCGATCCGCGACACCGGCGACCGCCCGCACAAGCTCTTCCTGCACTTCTTCGAGTCGCCCTCGGAGATCCTCGGCGAGGACGGCAAGGTCGTCGGCCTGCGCACCGAGCGCACCGCCCTCGACGGCACCGGGAACGTCAAGGGCACCGGCGCGTTCAAGGACTGGGACGTCACCGCGGTCTACCGGGCGGTCGGCTACCTCTCCGAGAAGCTGCCCAAGCTGCCCTGGGACATCGACTCGGGCACGGTCCCGGACGAGGGCGGCCGGGTCATCGAGGAGAGCGGGGCGCACCTCCAGTCGGTGTACGTCACCGGCTGGATCCGGCGCGGCCCGATCGGTCTGATCGGCCACACCAAGGGCGACGCCAACGAGACCGTGGCGAACCTGCTGGCCGACCACGCGGGCGGCCGGCTGCACACCCCGTCCTCGCCGGAGCCGGAGGCGGTGGACGCGTTCCTCGCCGAGCGCGCGGTCCGCTTCACCACCTGGGAGGGCTGGTACAAGCTGGACGCCGCGGAGAAGGCGCTGGGGGTGCCGCAGGGCCGTGAGCGCGTGAAGCTCGTCGAGCGCGAGGACATGCTGCGGGAGAGCGGCGCATAGGCGCCCTCGTGACGGGAACCCCGGGTTCCGGGTGGGCGGCATGATCGCCGCCTGCTAGCTTCCCGGGGTGTTCTCCCTCCACGAGCCTCCCCTGTTCACCCGTCTGCGTGAGGCGCGGCGGGTACTCGTCGCCGGTGCCGGCGGCGGTTTCGACGTGTACGCGGGCCTTCCGCTGGCGCTCGCGCTGCGGTCGGCCGGCAAGGACGTCCACCTGGCGAATCTGTCCTTCACCGAGCTGTACGCCCAGCCCGACGAGGTGTGGCTGGAGCCGGACGTGGCGGCGGTGCGCCCGGACACCCCGGCCCGCGGCGACTACTTCCCCGAGCACGCCCTGGCGCGCTGGCTCGACGGCCAGGGACTGCCCGCCACCGTGTACGCCTTTCCCCGCACCGGCGTCGCCCCGCTGCGCGACGCCTACCGGAGGCTGGTGGACCGTCTGGGCGGGGTCGACGCGGTCGTCCTCGTGGACGGTGGCACGGACATCCTGATGCGCGGCGACGAGCACGGGCTGGGCACGCCCGAGGAGGACATGGCCAGCCTGGCGGCCGTGCACGCCCTGGACGGGGTGGAGCACCGGCTGGTGGCCAGCCTGGGCTTCGGCGTGGACGCCTACCACGGCGTCAACCACGCGCTCGTCCTGGAGAACCTGGCCGCCCTCGACCGCGAGGGGGCCTACCTCGGCGCGTTCTCCCTTCCCCGGGAGAGCCGTGAGGGGAGCCTGTACCTGGACGCGGTGGCACACGCCCAGGCCTGCACGCCGGGGCATCCGAGCATCGTCCACGGCTCCGTCGCCGCCGCCGTGCGCGGCGAGTTCGGCGATGTGCGCTTCACCGAGCGCACCCGGGGCAGCGAACTCTTCGTCAATCCGCTGATGGCGGTGTACTTCTGCGTGGACGCGGTCGGTCTGGCCCGCCGCAACCTCTATCTCGACCGCCTCGCGGACACCGTCCTCGTGCGGCAGATCAGCACCCGCATCGAGGAGTTCCGCGAGGAACTCCCCGTCCTGCGGCAGCCCCGGGCGTTCCCGCACTGAGGCGGCGGCCCGGGCGCCCGGGTCAGCCGCCGTCGCGCGGGTGGGCCTCGATCACGTTGCCCTTCTGGTCGGCCTCCAGATAGGCACCGCCGTAGTCGTCGACGAGGTAGATGTTCATCGTCGGCGGGTCGTTGAAGATCGTGGACGCCGGATTGATCACCAGGTAGCGCATGGTCGGGTGGGGGATGTTGAGCACCTTCTTGGCCTTGGTGAGCAGTGCGGGCACCTTGTCCCAGTCGAAGCTGTCCAGGTCGACCGGGGTCTCGCCGCTGAACACGGTGCCGCCGGGACCGTTCTTCACGGCCACGTCCCCGCCCCGGTACTCGTAGCGGTCGTAGAGCTTGGGGTTGCCGGCGACCGGGGCCGCGGCGATGGCGTACTCCGGGTAAACGGTGAGGTCGGTGACCTTGGAGCCGCCCATGGCGGCCTTCAGCTTCGTCACGACCGTGTGCACGCCGTCCGCCGAGAGCAGGTCGAGCTTCTGCCCGGACTGCCCGCCGGACGAGGAATCCGTGGCGGAGGAGCCCGGGCGGGGGCTCGCCACGGCGGAAGCGGAGGCGGACGACGAGGAGGACCCGGAGGTCCTGGGGGACCCGCCGTCACCGGCGCCGCCCCGCAGCAAGGGGCTCACGTACCACGCCAGCACACCGGCCAGGACGGTTCCGGTGACGGCCGAGGCGACCACGAGGGCGCCGCTGCGGCGCGGCCGGCGGGGAAGGCCGGAGCCCGGGACCGTGACCGCGCCGGGCGCGGGCGCGGGGAACGGGGCCGGGGTGGGGCCGCCGGCGGGCGGGGAGATCGGGTAGGAGGTCGGCGCGCCGGTGAAGGCGGGGGGCTGCCCGCCGTAGGGCGAGGGGCCGTAACCGGTGGGCGCCGGGCCGAACCCGGTGGGCGGGCCCGGCACGGCGGCGTCGCCGGCCGGCGCGCCGAAGGCGCCCGGCGTCACGTCCCCCGGTGCCTCCCCCGTCACCGCGGCGAGCAGCCGGTCGACCTCCTCTGCCTCGGGGCGGGCCTGCGGGTCGCGCACGAGGAGCGCGGTGAGGAGACCGGCCAGCGGCCCCGCCTGCCGCGGGGGCGGAACGTCCTCGGCGAGTACGGCGGCCAGGGTGGCGAGGGTGCTGGAGCGGCGCAGCGGATGGTGGCCCTCCACGGCGACGTAGAGCAGCATGCCCAGGGACCAGAGGTCGGCGGACGGGCCGCCGTCCTTGCCGCTGACGCGCTCCGGTGCCATGAAGTCGGGCGAGCCTATGACGGAGCCGGTCGCGGTGAGGCTGGTGGCCTCGCGCAGGGCGGCGATGCCGAAGTCGGTGAGGACGGGCCGTCCGTCGGGGCGCAGCAGCACGTTGGCCGGTTTCACATCGCGGTGCTCGATGCCGACGGCGTGCGCGGCGCGCAGCGCGGACAGCACCTCGCGCCCCAGCCGTGCGGCCTCCACCGGCGTCAACGCGCCCTGCTGGAGCCGGTCCTGGAGCGAGCCGCCCGTGACCAGCTCCATCACGATCCAGGGATACGTGTTCTCGCCGCCGTCGACGATGTGGTGGATGGTGACGACATTGGGGTGGTGGACGCGGGCCAGGGCACGGGCCTCCCGCAGGACGCGCTCCCGGAGGGTGCGGGCGCCCTCGGGGTCGTATTCGGCCAGTGCCGGATCCGGTGGCCGTACCTCTTTCACGGCCACGTCGCGGTGCAGAGCGAGGTCGCGGGCGCGCCACACCCACCCCATGCCTCCGCCTCCGAGCCGGTGCAGCAGCTCGAATCGGCCGTCGATGACGCGTCTGTCGGGTTCCCCGGTGTTCATGGGGGGAGCTTAGGGGTAGACGCGGACAGTGGTGTGTCCGCCAAGGGGGGCACAGCGCGAATGGTCCGCCCCGGCACGGGCATGCTGTGAACGAGGTCACTTTCTTCCGGCGGGCCGCCGTGCCGGAACCACTCCGGACTCGTCGCCCTCCCCCCACGATCGCCACGAAGGACATGTGCTTTGGCTCTTACGTACCCTGACGCCCCCTCGGCCCGCCGCCCCGGCCGCTGCTGGACGATCCGCGTGGTCGGGCACCGGGACCGCACCGCCTCGGTCACCTGCTCGTCGGCGTGTGCGATGCCGCCGCGGTCCCGGGACCTCGCGGCGCTGCGCCGCTTCGCGGAGGCCCACGCGGCCGCGCACGCCAGAGCGGCGGCGGTGCATCACGACGCCGCCTGCTGGTGCCGGCGCCAGCGGTGCGCGCTGCACGAGGGCACCCGGGTCACCTGCGCGGGCACGGTCGTCCTCGTGCTGCGGCACGATCCGGCGGTCGCCCAGGTGTGGACGCTCACCGAAGTGTGCTCCGCCTGCGCCCCCTTGATGCCGCACGCGCGGGTGATCAGCCGTGCCGTTCCGCCGCCGCCCCCGCCCCGGGACGGGGAGCGAGAGGGCCACGCCCGTCCCCCTTCGCCCGTGCCCGTGCCCGCGTCCCCGACGGTGGCGCCGCCCCGGACGGTCCCCAGCGGCTTCAGCGCTCCCGCGAACCTCGGCCCCGGCCCGGAACGGGTGGGAACCCGCCGACGTGCCACGGCCCGGCGCCGCGGCCGCGCGGAGGGCCCCACCGGCTGAACCGCCTCGGCGGCCGGTGCCTCCGCGCCACCCGGCACCCCCGCACGCCCGGTACCCCGTACGCCCGGTGCGGTTTCCCGCCCCGCGCGCTCAGGAGCCGTAGCGGGACTGCGGGGGGATGCGCAGGGGCAGGGAGCCCAGGCTGCGGGGCGGGAGAGCGGGGGGCGGCGGCTCGTCCGGGAGGCGGGGGCGGTCGGGGGGCGCGGAGGTCGTCATCAGTTCGGCGATACGGGTCCCGCTGCGCCGCCCTTCGAGATGGAGCCGGCCGACGTTGACCCGGTCGTCCGCGAGCAGCGTGAGCACGGCGGACGGGCCGGCCGCGTAGGTCGCGACGTATCCCCCGGCACCCCGGACGAGCAACTCGCGGAACTCCCCGCGCGCCGCGAGGTCGGCCATCCGGCGGCCGACGCCCAGCGCCGCGGCGGTCAGCGCCGCCAGCGCCTCCGCCTCGACGTCGGGCATGTCCCTGGCGAGGACGAGCCCGTCGGCGCTGGCCGCCAGCGCCCCCCTCAACTGCGGCACGCATGTGCGCAGCCGGTGCAGTTCGTGCAGAACCTCGGCCTCGACGGCCATGACCGTGTCCTTTCGGCGCGTGGGCGGCAGGAGCGGTTCAAGTGCGGGGCGGGGAAGGGTCGTTGAAGCGACCCTGAGCGTGCGGGTGAGACCGAGGTTACGGAAAGTACCGGCCACGGGGGACCCCTTTGGCATTTTCCGCTGGAACATGCTGCCGTCGATCACGCGCGCCGACGCGCGATCAGGAAGAACGCCCGTTCACGCGGCGACGAGATCCGCCCACCGCGTGACCCCGCCGGAGTGCACCCGCTTGCCGTGTGCCGTGGCCAGGGCGTGCACGATCTGCTCGCCGCGGCCGTGCTCGTCGGGGTCGATGTCCGCGCGGACCTGGCCGGGCACCAGGGCGGGACCCGCGTCGGTGACCTCCACGCGCAGCGTGCCGGGCCCCTCGCCCCGCATCCAGGAGAGTCGCAGCTCCGCCGGGGGCAGGGCGTGCACGATCGCGTTGGTGAGCAGCTCCGACACCACGAGGAGCGAGTCGTCGACGATGTCCTCGGACACCTTCCAGGCCGCCAGGACCTCCCCCACGCGCCGGCGGACGGCTGCGACGGCCCCGGGGACGGGCGGCAGCGGACACACGTGTTCCACTGTCTCCCGGGGCAGTATGCCGAGCTGTACCGCCATCTTCTCTCCTCCGGTGAATGCCGTCTGCCGATACCGGGCACCGGCACCACTGCCGGACCCCAGTGCACGTTAGGGACGACGGCGGAGGAGGGTCAACGAATCGCGGTCGGCATTGCCGAACGCCACCGACCGGGAGGTGATCGGGGGCCGGGCGCAGCGGGGGCGAGCGGCTCGCCGCGGTAATAGGCTCGGCTCATGACCGGCCCGGTCCAGTCGATCGAACGGGCGGCGGCGATCCTGCGTCTCCTCGCCGGCGGACCCCGTCGTCTCGGGCTCGGCGAGGTGGCGGCCTCGCTCGGGCTGGCGAAGGGCACCGCCCACGGCATCCTGCGCACCCTGCAACACGTGGACTTCGTGGAGCAGGACCCCGCCACCGGAAAGTACCAGCTCGGGGCAGCCCTGCTGCACCTCGGCACCAGCTACCTCGACGTCAACGAACTGCGCTCGCGGTCCATCAACTGGGCCGACGCGCTCGCGGCCCGCAGCGGGGAGTCGGTCCGGCTGGGCACCCCCCTGGAGGGCAGGGTCCTGGTCGTCCACCATGTGTTCCGGCCGGACGACACCTTCCAGACCCTGGACGTGGGCTCACTGCTGCCGCTGCACGCCTCCTCCCTCGGCAAGGTCCTGCTCGCCTTCGGTACCGCGCCGCTGGACTCGGCCCTGGATTCGGGGCTGGAGGCCTACACCCGGCACACCCTGGTCGAGCGGGGCCGGCTGACCCGGGCGCTGGCCGAGATCCGGGAGCGGGGCTGGGCCGCCGAGGTGCAGGAGATGAGCATGGGAGAGGCCGGGGTCGCCGCGCCGATCCGCGGGCACGGCGGGCTGGTGGTCGGCGCGATCGGCCTGTCCGGCCAGCTCGAACGGATCTGCGACAGCCAGGGGCGCCCCCGGTCGAACCTGATCAACCTGCTGCGGGAGGCCGCACGGGCGATCTCCCGGGACCTGGGCGCGAGCCGCTGGTGACCGCGTCCCGCGTCCAAGAGCCCGGATCCGCAAGCGGCCGGACAGCCCGTCGAAGAGTCGGAAGGGAGACCCGATCATGGTCGAGCGCTATGTGATGTCCATCGACCAGGGCACCAACTCCACCCGATGCATCCTCTTCGACCACCACGGACGGCTCTCCTCGGTCGCCCAGCGCGAGCACCAGCAGCACTTCCCCCGGCCCGGCTGGGTCGAGCACGACGCCGTCGAGATCTGGCGCAACCTCCAGCGGATCGTCCCCGAGACGCTCTCCGGCGCCGGCGTCGGGGCCGAGGACGTCGCCGCGATCGGCCTCGCCAACCAGCGCGAGACCATGGTGGTCTGGGACCGCGGCACGGGCGCCCCGCTGGGCCGCGCGATCGTCTGGCAGGACACCCGCACCGAACCCCTGGTCACGGCCCTGCGGACCGATCCCGGGGACGAGTTCTTCCTGGAGCGGTGCGGCCTGCCCCCGTCGACCTATTTCTCCGCGCTCCGGCTGAGCTGGCTGTTCGACCATGTCGACGGGCTGCGGCGACGCGCCGAGAACGGCGAGGTGCTGTGCGGAACGATCGAGAGCTGGCTGATCTGGAACATGACCGGCGGCCCGGACGGCGGGCTGCACATCACCGACGCCACCAACGCCGGCCGCACCATGCTGATGAACATCCGCACCCTGACCTGGGACGAGGAGCTGCTCGCCTTCTTCGGGGTGCCGCGCGCCATGCTGCCCGAGATCCGGTCCTCAGCCGAGCACTACGGCACCGCCCGGTCGCTGCTGCCCGGCGTGCGGATCACGGCGGCCCTCGGCGACCAGCAGGCCGCCCTGTTCGGCCAGACCTGTTTCGCCCCGGGCGAGGCGAAATGCACGTACGGGACGGGCAGCTTCCTGCTGCTCAACACCGGCGGCGACCTGGTGCGGTCCCGGCACGGGCTGCTCTCCACGGTCGCCTACAAGATCGGGGAGCAACCGCCGGTGTACGCCCTGGAGGGCTCCATCGCCGTCACCGGCTCGCTGGTGCAGTGGTTCCGCGACCGGCTGGGGCTGATCAGCAGCGCGCCGGAGATCGAGACGCTCGCCCGCACCGTCGAGGACAACGGCGGCTGCTACATCGTCCCCGCCTTCTCCGGGCTGTTCGCGCCGCACTGGCGCAGCGACGCGCGGGGAGTCATGGTCGGTCTGACCTCGTACATCACCAAGGGCCATCTGGCCCGGGCGGTGCTGGAGGCCACCGGCTGGCAGACCCGGGAGGTGGTGGACGCCATGAACGCCGACTCCTCGGTGCCCCTGAAGCAGCTCAAGGTGGACGGCGGGATGACGGCCGACAACCTGCTGATGCAGTTCGTGGCCGACGTCCTCGACGTGCCCGTGGTGCGGCCCATGGTCGCCGAGACGGTCTCCCTCGGCGCGGCCTACGCCGCCGGGCTCGCCGCCGGCTACTGGCCCGATCTGGAGGGACTGCGCCGCAACTGGCACCGGGCGGCCCAGTGGATCCCGGACATGGACCCGGCGCGGCGCGAGGCGGAGTACGAGAACTGGAAGCGCGCCGTCGAACGGTCACTCGGCTGGGTGACACCGCCGAGGGCGCCGTGACCGGAGCGGCCCTCGTCCCCGGCACGGCGTCGCCGGCGGACGGCTCCGCCCGCCGGGACTCGTCGTCGGGCTGACCGGGCCGGGTCCGCACTCCTATCGTGGAACGGCACATCGACGCCCGGCGCGAACCAGACAGGCAGGACATGAGGAAACCGCGGATCGACTACACGGCGGTGTTCCGGGCCCTGCCCGGCATGGTGGCCCTGCTCACCCCGGACCTGGTCTACGCCGACGCCAACGACGACTTCGTACGGCTGTCCGGGCGCACCCGTGAGCAGCTGGTGGGCCGCTACATCTTCGACGTCTTCCCCGAGAACCCCAACGATCCGGCGGCGGCCGGCCGGCAGGAGACCGAGACGTCGATGCTGCGCACGGTGGCCACCGGCGAGCGGGACACGATGGCGCTGCTGCGCTACGACCTCGAGGACCCCGACCGGCCCGGTCAGTGGCAGGAGCACTTCTGGAGCCCGGTCAACGCACCCGTCCGCGGCCCCGACGGGCAGGTGGAACTGATCGTGCACCGGGTGGAGGAGGTCACCGAGCTGATCCGGGCCTTCGGCGGGCCGGGCGACGACAGCCGGGCCCGGGTGCTGGAGGCCGAGCTGTACACCCGTGCGCGGGAGCTCCAGGAGGTCAACGAGCGGCTGCGCCGGGCGCACGCCCATGAGCGCGAGGTCGCCCTGGCCCTCCAGGCGGCGATGCTGCCCGCGCCGGGCCCGACCGGGGAGCACGCGGCGGCGGTGCGCTACCGGCCCGCGATCGGGTCGCTGAACGTGTGCGGCGACTGGTACGACCTCGCCGATCTGCCGGACGGGAACCTCGCGGTCGCGGTCGGTGACGTCGTCGGACACGGTCTGGCCGCGGCCTGTGTCATGGGGCAGCTGCGCAGCGCGCTGAGCGCGGCCTGCCGGGTGGCCGACGGTCCGGGCCAGGCCCTGGAGGCGCTCGGTCTGTACGCCCGCTCGGTGGACGGCGCCGAGTCCACCACGGTCGTGTCGACGTTCATCGACTGGGCCGAGCGGACCGTGACCTACAGCAGCGCGGGCCATCCGCCCCCGGCGCTGCTGGACCCCGACGGCACGGTCCGCTTCCTCGACGAGGCCACGGACCCGCCGCTCGCGGCCCGTCCCCGGCACCTCGCGCGCCCGCAGGCCCGCACGTCCTTCACGGAGGGCTCCACGCTCGTGCTGTACACCGACGGGCTGGTCGAACGGCGTACGGAGGACATCGACACCGGTCTCGACCGGCTGGCCGACTCCCTGGTCCGGCACCGCGAGGACGACCCCGAGCAGCTCGCCGACGCCCTCCTCGCGGATCTCCTCCCGGCGACCGGCAACACCGACGACACCGCCCTGATCGTCATCCGCCTCTGATCCCCGCGCTGCCCCGGATGGCCCCGCGCCCCCTGCGCCATGGAGCCACAGGGGGCAGAGTGGAAGAAGAAGCACAGGTGACGTCAGGAGGCGGGAGCAATGACGCATCCCCTGCCCGCGCCGGTCCGGGTGACCGCACGGCTCGACGCACCCCTGTCGCGCTGGCTGTGGCTGGTGAAGTGGATCCTGGTCATCCCGCACGTCGTGGTGCTGTTCTTCCTCTGGATCGCCTTCTCGGTGGTCTGGGTGATCGCCTTCTTCGCGATCCTGTTCACCGAGCGCTACCCGCGGGCCCTGTTCGACTTCAACCTCGGCGTGCTGCGCTGGAGCTGGCGGGTCACCTACTACGCGTACGGGGCCCTGGCCACCGACCGCTACCCGCCGTTCAGCCTGGGCGAGGAGCCCGACTACCCGGCCCGGCTGGACATCGTCCACCCCGAGCGGCTCTCCCGCGGCCTGGTCCTGGTGAAGTGGTGGCTGCTGGCCATTCCGCACTACATCGTCGTGGGCTTCTTCGTCGGCAGCTGGGGGTACGGCTGGTGGAACGGCGGTCTGGTGACCGTGCTGGCGATCATCGCCGCCGTGATCCTGCTCTTCACCGAGAAGTACCCCCGGGACCTGTTCGACCTGATCACCGGGCTGAACCGCTGGGTCCTGCGGGTCGCGGCGTACGTCACCCTGATGACGGACGTGTATCCCCCGTTCCGTCTCGACATGGGCGGTCCCGACCCCGCCCCCGAGCCCGGCCCCGAGCCGTCGACGCGTACGGGACCGCCCTGGTGACCTCCGCGCACCTCAGCGCAGGGCCCCCTTGGTCGCGTCGGCGATGAAACCGCGGGCGAAGAAGGTGAACACCATCACCAGGGGGATGACCGACAGCAGCACCCCGGACATCACCATGCTGTAGTCGGTGGAGTGCCCGGCGTACAGCTGGGCGAGCGCCACCTGGAGGGTGAGCCTGTCCGGGTTGACCAGCATCACCAACGGCAGGATGTAGTCGTTCCAGGCGCCGATGAAGGTGTAGATGCCGAGGAACGCCAGCGCCGGACGGACGCAGGGCAGCACCACGTGCCAGTACTGGCGGAAGAACCCGGCGCCCTCAATCCGGGCGGCGTCGAGGAGTTCGTCCGGGACGCTGGTGGAGGTGTACTGCCGCATCCAGAAGATGCCGAAGGCGTTGGCCGCGGCGGGCACGATCAGCGCCTTCAGGGTGCCCAGCCAGCCCAGCTGCACCATGATCTCGTACTGCGGGATGATCGCCAGCTGGGTCGGCAGGATGTACATCGACAGCAGTACGCCGAAGAGGAACTTCTTCGCGGGGAACTCGTACTTGGCGAAGGCGAAGGCGGCCAGCGAGTCGAAGAACAGCACCAGCACGGTCGTGGAGACCGCGACGATCATGGTGTTGGCCAGTGACCCGAAGAAGTCCATCCTGGCGAACAGGTGCCGCAGATTGGTGAGCAGGTTGTCGCCGAACCAGAGCTTCGGCGGGTAACGGTAGATGTCCTGCGAGGTGTTGGTCGCCATGACGACGATCCAGTAGAACGGGAACACCGAGACGACCACGCCGGTCATCAGGATCGTGTGGACACCGAGGCCCCTGAGGCGCTTGCGGTTCAAGCCGTTCATGGCCGTCGCTCCTTACGCTGCACCAGGCGCCAGTTGACGAGCACGATGAGCAGGATCAGCAGGAAGAAGGCCCAGACGATCGCGGCGCCGTAGCCGAAGTCGTTGTTGTCGAAGGCCTGGTGGTAGAAGTACAGCAGCGTGGTCAGGCCCGCCTGGCCCGGTCCGCCGGAGTTGGGGTTGGTGGCCGCGTCGCTGCCGAACAGCACCTGGGGTTCGGTGAAGCTCTGCAGACCGGTGACGGTGGAGATCACGACGGTGAACAGGATGATCGGCCGCAGCAACGGGATCGTGAGGGAGAAGAAGATCCGCACCGGGCCCGCCCCGTCCATCCGGGCCGCCTCGTAGAGCTCCGAGGGGATCGCCTGGAGGCCGGCCAGATAGATGATCGCGTTGTAGCCGGTCCACTGCCAGGTCATCAGCGCCGCGATCACCAGCTTGATCGTCCACTCGTTGCTCATCCAGGGTACGGCCGACAGGTGCAGGCCCCTGAGGATGGCGTTGATCAGGCCGAAGTTGTTGCTGAAGACCGCGCCGAAGAAGATCGCGATGGCCACCAGCGAGGTGATGCTGGGGATGAACAGGCACACCCGGTAGAACGCGGTGAACCGCTTGGTGGAGTTGACCAGGACCGCGAGGACCAGGGCCATGAAGAGCATGGGCACGGTCGACAGCACCCAGATGATCAGGGTGTTGCGGATGGACATCCAGAACACCGGGTCGTCCCACAGGAAGCGGAACTGCTGGAAGCCGACGAACTGCATCTCCCCGATGCCGTCCCACTTCTGGAACGCCAGGTAGACGGTGTAGAGCACCGGGAAGAGCATGAAGACCGAGAAGATCAGGTAGTACGGCGAGATCGCGAGGTACTGCGGCCAGTGCCTGAGGACCCGCCGGCGGGGCCCCGGCCGGGCCCCGGCCGACACCGGCCGGATCCGGGGGGCGCGTCGCCCCGGACCGCGCGAGGGGTCCGGAGCGGGCTGCCCGAGGGGTCCGGTGTCGGGTCCGGAGGTCGGTCCGGTGGCTGCCGGACCGGCTACCGGGCTTGACGACATGTCACTTCACTCCCTGCCGCTGAGCGATCTGCTTGGCCTGGCTGACCGCGTCCTTCCAGGCCTCGTCCGGGTCCTTGCCCTTGGCCTCGATGCTGGTCAGCTCGCTGTAGTAGGGCGCGGAGACCGCCGCGTCGGCCGGGGCCTCGTAGGCGGCGGGGATCTTCTGGGCCGCCGGGCCGAAGATCTCGATGGTCTTCTGGCCGCCGAAGAAGGCGTCCCCGCCGGTCAGCGCGGGCAGCTTGTAGGCGGCCGGCGCGGTCGGGAAGAGGGCGGCGTCGGTGAAACCGCGGGCCTGGTTCTCGGGGCTGAGGATCCAGCTGATGATCTTGAAGGCTTCCTCGGGGTTGCCGCTGGTCGCGGGGATGGCGAGGAAGGAGCCGCCGAGGTTGGACGGTCCGCCGGGCAGGCCGGCCACCCGCCACGCGCCCTTGGTGCCGGGGGCGGCGTTGCTGATGTCGAGGGCGTGCCAGGCGGCGCCGATCTCGGTGCCGAGGGTGCCGTTGCCGATGGCGGCGTTCCAGGTGTTGTCGTTGATCTTGGCGTCGATGCCGAGGGTGTAGGGCTTCACGGCGGTGGTCCAGGCGGTGCGGATGTGGTCCTGGTCGCCGATGAACGTGTTGTCCTCGTCGATGAAGCGCCGGGTGCCCTGGCCGACGATCATCGAGAACACGGAGCCGATGTTGTTGATCAGGTAGGTCTTGGGCACGGCCTTGTGCAGTTCGACGCCGGCCTTGAAGTAGTCGTCCCAGGTGGCCAGTTGGGCGGAGACCTGGGTGGGGTCGGTGGGCAGGCCCGCCTTGGCGAAGAGGTCCTCGCGGTAGAACGTGGCGCAGGGGCCGATGTCGATGGGGAAGCCGATGAGCCTGCCGTCCCGGGTGGTGGCCTGCTTCAGCTTCCACGCCAGGTAGTCCGGGGTCAGCTTCTTCGCGCCGACCGTGTTGAGGTCGACGAACCGGTTGGCGTTGGGCAGGAAGGAGGCGATGTCCTCGCCCTTGATGCCGGTGATGTCGGGGGCGGTCTGCGCGGCGCGCAGTCCGGTGAGCAGCTTGGTCTTGAAGTCGCCGCCGACCACGGAGGTCTTCAGGGTGATGTCGGAGAAGTGGGTCTTGGCGTCCGCCACGACCTTGTCGCTCAGTCCGCCGGCCCAGTACCAGAACGTCAGGTTCTTGCTGTCCTTGCTGCCGCTCGACGCCGAGCCGCCGCCGCACGCCGCGGTGGCGCCGGCCGCGGCAGCCGTCAGTACGGCGGCCTGCAGGAATCGTCTGCGGGAAAGGTCCACGATCTTCTCCTAGATCTCGGCGGTTTCGGCGTGTCCGGCATGTCCGGCAGGACCTGTGGGTCGGGGTCCGCGGTGGGGGCGCGGCGGGGAGGCCGGGTGGCTGAAGGGCATCGGCGTGAGTGGGAACCCTTCAGCCACCCGGGGTGTACGACCTGGCCCTCTCAGACGGTGCCGACGCGTCCGGGACGGCGGAATACGCCGTTCATCCGCTTCGGCCGACCGGAGTGGGGTCCGGGCCTGCTCTGAATTACGCAAGAGAGTGCACCCGGTGAGCGGGTTTGACAAGGGTCAAGCGAATATCGAGACATTCATGCGCGACTTTGCTTGAGTTTGGCGAGTTCGCGAGTATGGTCTGCCGCATGCTCCCTGACCGAAGACATCAGCTGATCCTTCGCTCCCTGCGTGCGGACGGGCCGACCTCGGTGTCCGTCCTGGCCGAGACGGTCGGGGCGAGCCAGGCCACGATCCGCCGTGACCTCGCACAACTGGAGGACGAGGGCCTGCTCAAACGGGTCTACGGCGGTGCCGCGCCCGTCGTGGGCGAGGACGATCCGTTCGCCGACGTCGCCGGGATCCGGGTCGAGGCCAAGGACGCCCTGGCGGCCTGGTGCGCAAACCTCGTCAAGGACGGGGAGACCGTGCTGCTCGACATCGGCACCACGGCCCACCGGGTGGCCCGGCATCTGCACGGCCGGTCCCTCACCGTGATCACCAGCAACCTGGCGGTGTACGAGGAGCTCCAGGACGACAAGGACGTCCAGCTGATCCTGCTCGGCGGGGTGGTCCGGCGCGACTACCGCTCGCTGGTCGGCTTCCTCACCGAGGACAACCTGCGCCAGGTCCACGCCGACCGGCTGTTCCTCGGGACCAGCGGGGTCCGCCCCGACGGCCAGGTGCTGGACACCACCGCCGTCGAGGTGCCGGTCAAGCGGGCGATGATCGCCGCGAGCGCCCAGGTGGTGCTGGTGGCGGACGCCGGCAAGTTCCCCGGCACCGGGATGGCCCGGGTGTGCGGGCCCGAGGACCTCGACGTCGTGGTGACCAACGCGCCGGGCGAGGAGAAGACCTGCGCACGACTGCGCGAGGCGGGGGTCGAGGTGGTCGAGGTATGAGCAAGGTGATCCACGGATGAACGAGGTGGTCGGCGTATGAGACTCACGATCCTGGGCGGCGGGGGCTTCCGCGTCCCGCTGGTCTACCGGGCGCTGCTGGGCGACCGCGGCGCGGGCCGCGTCACCGACGTGACCCTCTACGACCTGGACGCCTCCCGGCTGGCCACCATCCGCAAGGTCCTCGCCGACCAGGCGGCCGGGCATCCCGACCCGCCCACCGTGACCGTCACCACCGACCTCGACGAGGCGGTCACCGGAACCGACTTCGTCTTCTCCGCCATCCGCGTCGGCGGACTCGCCGGCCGGGCGGCGGACGAGCGCATCGCCCTGGCGGAGGGCGTCCTCGGCCAGGAGACCGTCGGCGCGGGCGGCATCTCCTTCGGGCTGCGCACGGTCCCCGTGGCCGTGGCGATCGCCCGCCGGGTCGCCGCGCTGGCCCCCGACGCCTGGGTCATCAACTTCACCAACCCCGCCGGGCTGGTCACCGAGGCGATGACCGCGCACCTCGGCGACCGGGTGATCGGGATCTGCGACTCGCCCGTGGGCCTCGGCCGCCGGGTCGCCGGGGCGCTCGGCGTCGAACCGGCCCGGGTCCGCCTCGACTACGTCGGGCTCAACCATCTGGGCTGGCTGCGCGGGCTGTACGCCGAGGGCCGCGACCTGCTGCCGTCCCTGCTCGCCGACGACGGCGCCCTGACCTCGTTCGAGGAGGGCCGGCTCTTCGGCGCCGACCTGCTGCGCACCCTGGGCGCACTGCCCAACGAGTACCTGCACTACTACTACTTCAGCCGCGAGTCGGTCAGTTCGGCCCGGGCCGCCGAGCAGACCCGGGGCGCCTTCCTCCACTCCCAGCAGCAGCGCTTCTACGACGCCCTGGCCCTGCCCCCGTCAGCGGGCCGGCCGGTGGCGCGCACCGCCTGGGACGCCTGGGACGCGACCCGGCTGGAGCGCGAGACGACCTACATGGCCGAGAACCGCGAGGCCGTCGGCATGGGCGAGCGGGACTCCTGCGACCTGGAGTCCGGCGGGTACGAGCAGGTCGCCCTGGCCCTGATGCGGGCCATCGCGCTCGACGAGCGGGCGACGCTCATCCTCAACGTGCGCAATCGCGGACGGATCCCCGTCCTGGACGACGACGCCGTCGTGGAGGTGCCCTGCCATGTCGACGCCAACGGCGCCCACCCCATCGCCGGGGCCGCGCTGCCCGACCACGGCACGGGGCTGGTGTGCTCGGTCAAGGCCGTCGAACGGGCGGTGATCCACGCCGCGACGGCCGGTGAGCGCGAGCACGCGGTGCGCGCCCTGACCATCCACCCGCTGATCGACTCGTACGCCGTCGCCCGGCGTCTCCTGGACGCCTACCAGCGGCACTTCCCGGAACTGGCCTACCTGGGCGGCTAAAAATCAGGGGCGGCCAGGGCCCGCCCCGACGCGGATGACGGGCGAGTCCTGGCCGCCGAGAGCGATTCTCGGGGGCGCGGCCCGGTGTGCCCACCGGTGTGCGGGGGGCGGCCCTGGTGAACGGCGGCCACCCCGTGCGCCCGGCGCACACCCCGGACGCGGGTGCGGGGCGAGGAGTGACGGCGCGCCGCGCGGGGAAGGCGTGATGCCAGCAGGCCGGGCCCCGGCCCCGCGTGATCAAGCACACCCCGCGGCGCGCGATACTGGGGCTCGGCTCATCGCCCTCGTCGACCGCTCACGAACGGATCATGCACATCTCCGCGACCGCCCCGCCCACCACCCCCTCCACGGTCTGGCTCGGCCGTGGCCGCCACACCGGTCCCACGGCACCGGAGGTCCTGCGCACCCGTCTCGGGGCGCTCAAGGACGGCGAGAGGCTCCAGGACTTCCGGGAGCTGCCCGACAGCGAGACCGCCGAGGGCGAGTCGGCCTTCGAGGCCCGCTGGCAGGTACCCGACAACATTACCGTGCGGGCCCGGCTGAAACTGTCGGAGTGGTCGGGCCGGGGCCAGGAGTGGACGCTGGTCGCCGAGGCCGAGCGGCCCTGGGACCTGCGCTGGCCGTCGCCCGCCGAGGTGTTCTGGCCGTGGGAGACGGACACCGCCTGGGGCCAGGAGACCGTGGCCGGCCAGCGGTTCCTCGACGCCAACCCGCTGCCCGCCGACGACAAGGACCTGCGCCGCGTCCTGCGAGCCGCCCTGCGCGACACCTGGACCGTCGACGTCGTCGTCCACGAGGCGATGACGCCGGACGACCGGGGCCGGCGCCCACTGGTCTCCCTGCTGCCCCCGGGCCTGCACCACCGGGTGGTGGAGCACCGGGCGGCGCCGCACCAGCTGCGGACCGTGAACTGGGCGCTGAAGGACTTCGGCGTCGAGGTGCCGCGCGGCGGGGCGCTGGTCCTGCCCGGCAGTCCCGCCCCGGAGGGCTACGACGCCGAATCCTTCGCGGTGCGCAGCGTCTTCCTGGACGGCTCGCACCCCACGGAGGTGCTGGACGCCGTACGCCGCTACGTCGCGCTGCCCACGCCCCTGCCGGAGGGCGGTGACGCCGCGCTCACCCTGCTCCGGGAGACGTGGCAGCTGCTCACCCTGGAGGAGGAACTCGCCCGGGAGCGCGAGCTGGTGGCCATGTACAAGGAGGCCCTGGAGGCGATGACCGAGTCCCGGGACCTGTACCGGGAGGCCGCCGAGCAGGCCCACGAGGCGCTGGCCGCCTACCGTGAGGCGGCGGCCGAGGCGGGCGTCGAGCCACAGCGTCCGGCGCCGGCGAAGAAGGGCGGCTCGCCGTTCCAGCAGTGGGGCCGCACCCTGGAGCGGCTCAAGGAGAGCACCATGGGCCTGCTTCCGGCGTCGGCCGCGCTGCCGGCCCCGGCGTCGTCCCGGGACGACGAGGACGGCAAGGGCGACGACTGCGCCCACCCGGCCGGGGAAGCCTCCGACGTGTGAGGTAATCCCGCCGGAAAACGGGAATTCGGAAACCGGGATCGGGGAAATCGAAACAAGGGCGGCACACCGCGCGACGGACCCGGAGGGAGGGCCCGTGGACACGACCACCACGCTCCTCGTCGTCGCCGCGGTACTCGCGGCGACCCTGCTCGCCTGCGCCGCCGCGGTGCTGGTGCGGCTGGTCCGCACCCGCCGGGACCTCAGACGCGCCGGCCTGCCCACCGGGCCGCGCTGGATCTTCTGGGGCGCGGTCCTGTACTTCGTGCTACCGACCGACCTCCTGCCCGACCCGGTCTACCTCGATGACATCGGTGTCCTGCTGCTCGCCCTGCGCTCCCTGCGCCGTCTCCCCGACCCCGCGGGGACCCCAACTGACCGTATGTGAAGACGTTTTCACCCCCGGTTCGACACATCTCCCCTGCTCCGCGCCCTGTTGGGACCCCGACTCGCCGATGATCACGGAGAGTAAGGAAACCAACCACCCGTTCGATTCGTATAAGTGACTGAAGGTCGCACCTAACGCAGCGGGCCCAAGTGACGTCGCACAGCGGCACCGCTTGATCGAGGCAGTACCGACGAGGGAGAGAACATGCAACCGTTCGCGCTCAACTATGCACGCCCTGCGGCGGAGTTGGAGTTCGCAACTCCGTACGCCTATGACCCCGGACTGCAGTTGAACGTACTCCTCGACGGCAGAGTCGCCGCTCGTGACCACGCCCTGCTCAGAGAACTGGGGACCACCACCTCCACCGCGGGTTCCAAGACCCACTTCGACGACTGAGCACGGGCCGCGCAACATGACCGTGCTCATCCTGACCTGCGAAGAGGACGTCACGGCGGACATGGTGGTCGTGCACCTGAACGCCGCGGGCGTCCCGGTCGTCCGGCTCGACCCGGCCGATCTGACCAGCACCGTCGCCCTGTCGGGCGAGTTCGTCCACGGTGCGTTCCGGGGCCATCTGTCCTCGGCCGGCCGGCTGGTGAGCCTGGAGGGACTGCGGTCCGTGTGGGTCCGCCGGCCGGGCGCCGCGGCGGCGCGGGCGGCCCAGCCGTCCGCGTGGCTCACGGAAGAGGCCTCGCAGGCCCTCTACGGCATGCTCCGGGGCACCGGAGTGCGCTGGATGAACCACCCGGACGCCTCCGTGCGCGCCCGGCACAAGCCGTGGCAGCTGCGGCTGGCGCAGCGCAGCGGGCTGCCCGTGCCCGCGACCCTCATCACGACCTTCCCGCAGGCCGCGCGGGATTTCGCTGAGCGCTACCCGGACCTGGTGGTCAAGCCGGTGTCCGGGGCGCATCCGCAGGACCCGCCGCGCGCGGTGCCCACCACCCGGGTACCGCCCGGCGCCGACTTCGCGGCCGTGGCCTACGGTCCGACCCTGCTGCAACGCCGCGTCGCCAAAAGGGCGGACATCCGGCTGACCGCGGTGGGCGAGCGGATCCTCGCCGCCCGCAAGGACACGGCCCCGGACGCCGATCCGGACGTGGTGGACGTGCGCTACGCACCCTCGACCACACCGTGGCGCCCCGCGGACGTACCGCCCCGGCTGGCGGACGCCGTACGGACGTATCTGCGCGAGGCTGAACTGGCCTACGGCGCCTTCGACTTCGCGGAGGACGCGGACGGCACCTGGTGGTTCCTGGAGTGCAACCAGTCGGGGCAGTTCGGCTTCGTGGAGGTGGACACCGGTCAGCCGATCGCGCGCACCATCGCGGAGTGGCTGGCCGGTCCGGCGCCGCGCCCGGGCCCCCGGTCCGCCGACCGCTGCGGTTCGGCGGCCTCCTGAGAAGACCCCGGAACGCACCCGCGGGGCCGGGACCCCACCGGGTCCCGGCCCCGCGGTCACCGCTCAGACGGCGAGCGGCAACCCCCTGTCGGTCGTGGCCCGGGAGTCCAGCAGGGAGTCCGCCGCGGCCACCGCCTCCCGGACGTCGGACGTGCCCATCAGCACACAGAGCGTGTAGGTCACGTCATGCAGTTCACGGGCCGTCTCCGGCCGCTCCTGCTCCGCCTGAGCGATCCTCAGCGTCGCGTACCGGGTCAGCAACGTCCTGGCGACCTTGGGGTCCGGAACGATCACGAGCGCCCCTCTCTACGGTTGTTGCGCTGCGTGTGCCCGGACCCGGGCGATCCATGCACACGAGGCACACACGTCACCCTCCGGGGGCACGATCGCGCCACGCGGTTCGTGCCGTACGTAACGCCGGGGTGCACGCTGAGTCACGCGCGTCCCGCGAGCCCGCACGGAAAACGACGAAGAGGACACCCGTACGGCCCTTCGGGGCGACCCTGGAGGTGTCGCACCCCCGCCGCGAAGGAGCCCCGGACGTGTCGTTCTCCACCGACAAGGTCGCGCGCGCCGTACGACAGGCGGTCACCGACGGTCTGCTCGCCGAGGACCGGCCCGTGGCCGGTCTGCTCGACGTCGGGGGCGTGCGCGAGAGCGTCAGCGCGCTGCGGGGGGCGTTCGCGGGGGTGCCGGAGGTGCTGCACGCCTTCGCCGCCAAGGCCTGTCCGCTGGTGCCGGTGCTGCGGCTGCTCGCCGACGCCGGTCTGGGCTGCGAGGTGGCGAGCCCCGGGGAACTGCGGCTGGCGCTGGACGCGGGGTTCGCGCCGGAGCGGATCGTGCTGGACTCCCCCGCCAAGACCCGCGGCGAGATCCGCGAGGCGCTCGCTCTCGGTGTCGCGCTGAACGCGGACAACCTCGGCGAGCTGGACCGGATCGACGCCCTGCGCCCCGAACACTGCTCCTCCGTGCTGGGGCTGCGGGTCAATCCGCAGGTCGGCGGCGGTTCGATCGGGGCGATGAGCACCGCGACCGCCCAGTCCAAGTTCGGTGTGGCCCTGCGCGACCCCGGGGCCCGTGAGCGGGTCGTCGAGGCGTTCGTACGCCGTCCGTGGCTGACGCGGCTGCACGCGCACGTCGGCTCCCAGGGCTGCCCGCTGCCGCTGATCGCCGAGGGGCTCGCGGCGCTGCACGGACTCGCCGAGGAGATCGACGCGCGCGCCGGCCGCCGTCAGGTCACCAGCCTCGACCTGGGCGGCGGGCTGCCGGTGAACTTCGCCGACGACTCCGTGACACCGACCTACGCCGCGTACGTGGCGGCGCTCACCGCCGTGGAGCCCGCCCTGCTGGACGGCCGCTACGGGGTGGTGACCGAGTTCGGCCGCTCCCTGCTCGCCAAGAACGGGGTCACGGTCGCGCGCGTCGAGTACGTCAAGGAGGCGGGCGGCCGCCGGATCGCCCTCACCCACGCGGGCGCCCAGGTGGCGACCCGGACGGTGTTCATGCCGGCGTCCTGGCCGCTGCGGGTCAGCGCGTACGGCCCCGACGGCACACCCAAGCAGGGCCCGCTGACGCCCTACGACATCGCCGGACCGCTCTGCTTCGCCGGGGACGTCGTCGCACACGCGCACCCGCTGCCCGAACTGGCCGAAGGCGACCTGGTCGTGCTGCACGACACCGGGGCGTACTACTTCTCGGCACCCTGGGCGTACAACAGCCTGCCCCGCCCGGCCGTGTACGGCTGCCTTTTCGAGGAGGACGGCGAGGACGGCCGCGAGGTGGGCGAGGAGGAGGGCGAGGAGAGCGCACGGGACGGCCGCCGGGGCGCCGGCGTCCTGTTCGCCACCGTCCGCGCCGCCCAGTCGGCCCGGGAGATCTCCCTGGAGAACGGCGCGGACCGGGCCGACGCCCTGCTGGCGGGCTTCGCCGCACGCCCTCGCGGCTGAACCGGGGGTGTCCCCGGGCCGGATCGTTGTGCGAAGCTCGCCCGTGTTCGGCACGGCTTCGCACAAGCAGGGGAGATTCCGCGTATGCGCATCGGTCTGCTCGGTACCGGCCCGTGGGCCCGGATGGTGTACGGCCCCGTCCTCGCCGCCCACGACGACCTGGACTTCACCGGGGTGTGGGGCCGCCGCCCCGAGGCCGCGAAGGAACTGGCGGACCGTCACGGCACCCGCACCTACGACGACGTCGACGCGCTCCTGGAGGACGTGGACGCGGTCGCCGTGGCGCTTCCGCCGGACGTCCAGGCGGAGCTGGCGGTCCGGGCCGCACGGGCGGGCCGGCACCTCCTGCTGGACAAGCCCGTCGCCACCACCGCGGCCGGGGCCCGGGCCGTGGTCACGGCGGTGGAGGAGGCCCAGGTCGCCTCGGTGGTCTTCTTCACCTCCCGGTACCTGACCGAGACCGCCGACTGGACAGCGGCGCAGCAGCGGGCGGGAGGCTGGTTCACCGGGCACGCCCGCTGGCTGGGCTCGGTGTTCGCCGAGGACGGCGACAGCCCGTTCGCCACACCCTGGCGGCGCGCGAAGGGCGCCCTGTGGGACGTGGGCCCGCACGCCCTGTCGGTGCTGCTGCCGGTCCTCGGTGACGTCCGCCGGGTGAGGGCCGCCGCACGCGGCCCCCGGGACACCGTCCACCTGGTCCTGGAGCACGCCAGCGGCGCCTCCAGCACCGTGACGCTCAGTCTGACCGCCCCGCCCGCGGCGGCCGGGGCGGCCGTCGAACTGTACGGCGACAGCGGTGTCGTCCGGCTGCCCGAGCCGGCCGGCAGCGCCGCCGACGCGCTGACCCGCGCCGCGGGGGAGCTCCTCGCCGCGGCCCGGGACGGGCGTGCGCACCCGTGCGACGCCGCCTTCGGGCTGCGGGTCACCGAGATCCTCGCCGATGCCGAGGCGCTGCTGGGCCCGGGCACCGGCGAGCCGCGCTGATCAGCTCGGTGCGAAGTTGGCCCGCTCCCTCACCACGGGGTAGCCCGCCGTGGCGAAGTGGGCCGCCATGGGGAAGTTGCCCTGGTCGGTGGCCGCGGCGATGAACTGCGCGCCCCGCTCGACGAGGTAGTGGGTGCACTCGGCGAGCAGGTCGTAGGCGTAGCCGTGGCCGCGGTGCTCGGGCAGGACGCCGATGAAGCCGACGCAGGGCCCGGAGGGGTTGTGGGCCGGGATGTGGATCCCGGCGAGGTCACCCTCGGGGGTGCGGGCGACCTGCCACCACTCGCGCGGGGACGGGCACCAGCGGAAGAAGTCCATCTCCTCCTGGGCGGCCTGGTCCGGCCCGCCCTCCGCGACGGCCTTGCGGGCGTGGGCGTCGAGGGTGACGGAGTGGATGCGGCGCAGGGCGTCGAAGAACACCGCGTCGTCGGGTTCGGGAGCGAAAGCGAGCCGGCCGGGGCGCTCGGGCAGTCCGCACGGCGGCGTCCAGCGGTAGACGAAGCGCTCCACGAGCAGGCTCTGGCCGGCCGCGCGGGCGGCGGCGTACCGGGCCTCGGCGGCCGCCCGCAGGGCCGGGTCCTCGCGCCAGCCGCCGGGCAGCACCAGTTCCAGGCCGACCTGCCAGGGCGCGGTGCGCAGGAGTTCGGCGCCCGCCTCCTCCTCGCCGTCGGCGAAGTCGAACCACTCGACGGTGACCGGTTCGCTGTCGTCGGGCCCGCCCCACCACGCGGCACGGGCGACGACCCGGCCGTCGCGCAGGGCCACCCGCTTCCAGTGCGGGCGGTAGGTGGCGGCGTGGTACGCCTCGGCGTTGCCCAGCGGGTCGGGCAGGGTGTCGAAGAGAGGGATGTCGCGCTCGTCGAGCGCGCGGATGACCAGATCGGTCACGGGTGTTTCCTCCGGGATACGAATGAGGTGAGGCGCTCCCGGGCGTCGGACGAGGGTCAGACGCGGCACGCCGGGGTCACGGAACGGGAGCGCGGGATGTGTGAGAGGTTCATCGGCGCTCGCCTCCTTCCGTGGTCTTCGGGCGTGCGGGAACACCGTAGAAGATCGTCTGACGGGGCGTCCACCCGTTTTTCCCGGCGTGCGGGCGGTGGTGCCGGGGTGGAGCGTGGTGGTGTGGCACGAGTGGACGGGGAGCGGCGGGGCTGGCTGCGGGGCGCGCCGCCGCCGCGCTGGGTGCGGGCGCTGCCGATCGCGCTGATCGCGGGGGTGTGCGTGGCCACGCTGGCGAGCCCGGACCCGCTGGACATCGGCTTCCTGCTGGGCGCGATCCCGCCGCTGGCGGTCCTGTCGTACGGCCCGGTGGCGACCGGGGTGCTGGGCGCGGTGGTGGTCGTGATGCTGAACGTGCCGGCCTTCCGGCTGGACGATCCGGGGCAGACGGACCTGCTGACGGTCTGTTTCGTCGCCCTGCTGAGCGTGTTCGTGGCGTTCGTGCGCAGCCGCCGGGACGTGCAGCTGGACGTCGAGCGCACGATCGCCGAGGCGGCCCAGGAGGCGGTGGTGCCGCCGGTGCCGGAGCGGGTGGGCGAGGTGGCCTGCGCAGGCCTGTACCGGGCGGCGGAACGCGGCACGCTGGTGGGCGGCGACTTCTTCGACGTACGGGACAGCGCGCACGGGGTGCGGGCGGTGCTGGGGGATGTGCAGGGGCACGGGCTGGCGGCGATCGCGACGGTGGCGTCGCTGATGGGGGCGTTCCGGGAGGCGGTGCTGGACCAGCCGTCGCTGGAGGCGGTGGCGGCCCGGCTGGACCGGCGGCTGGCGGTGGACTCGGCCCGGGTGCCGCACGCGGAGCTGTTCGCGACGGCGGTGCTGCTGGAGTTCACGCCGGGCGCGGACGCCGTGCGGGTGGTGGTGTGCGGGCATCCGCCGCCGGTGCTGCTGCGCGACGGCACGGCGACGGAGGTGGCGGTCACCCCGGGGGCACCGCTGGGCCTGGACCTGCCGGACGCGCCGCGGCCGGGCGGGCGGGTGCTGCCGCTGTGCGCGGGTGACCGGCTCTTCCTCGCCTCGGACGGGGTGTGGGAGGCGAGGGACGGGGCCGATGCCTTCTATCCGCTGACGGAACGGCTCCCCGGCCTCACGGCGGGGGCCGATCCGGCGACCACGGCCGTCCGGGTCTGGGCCGATGTCGTACGGCACTCCCCCGAGGTCCGGGACGACGTCACGATGCTCGTCCTCGCGCCCCGGCGTCGGGGCCGCTGAGGGTCTCCGCGTCGCCCTCGGCGTCGATGTGCGGCAGGATCCGGTCGAGCCACCGGGGGGTCCACCAGGCCTTCTCGCCGAGCAGGGTCATCACGGCCGGCACCATGAGCAGCCGGACGACGGTGGCGTCGATCAGCACGCTGACGGCGAGGCCGAGGCCCAGCATCTTGACGACGATGTTGTCGCTGATGATGAACGCCGCGAACACGCTCACCATGATCAGGGCGGCGCAGGTGATGACCCGGGCGGTGATCTCCAGGGCGTGGGCGACGGAGTCCTTGGCGTCGCCGGTGCGCAGCCAGGCCTCGTGGACGCGGGAGAGCAGGAAGATCTCGTAGTCCATGCTGAGGCCGAAGATGATCGCGAACATCATCATCGGCACATAGCTCTCGATGGGCACGTCGCCGTGGACGCCCAGCGCGGGCCCGCCCCAGCCCCACTGGAAGACGGCGACGACCACGCCGTAGGAGGCGGTGATGGACAGCACGTTGAGGACGGCGGCCTTGACCGCGACGAGCAGGCCGCGGAAGACGGCGAGGATGATCAGGAAGGCGAGGCCGACGACCACGCAGATGATCAGCGGCAGCCGGCTGGCCACGATGTCACGGAAGTCGACCTGGGCGGCGGTGGTGCCGGTGACGTAGCCCTTGGCGTCGTAGCCGGAGACCGCGTCGGGCAGGGTGGTGTGCTTGAGCCGGTTGACCAGGTCGGTGGTGACGGCGTCCTGCGGGGCCTGGGTGGAGTAGACGGTGCCGATCAGGACGTCGCCGTCCTGGGTGGCCGTCAGCGGGGTGACGGTCGCCGCGTCGGGCACCGCGTTCAGGGTCTTCTGTGCCTGGGACTGGAGGTCGGCGCGTTTGTCGGAGGGGACGGACGTCTGGTCGACGACGACGGTGAGCGGCCCGTTGGAGCCGGGGCCGAAGGCGTCGGTCATCAGGTCGTAGGCCCGCCGGTCGGTGAAGGAGGTCGGGTCGGCCCCGTCGCCGATGTGGCCGAGCTGGATGGAGAACACGGGGATGGCCAGGATGGCGATGACGGCGAGACCGGAGGCGAGGTAGCGCCAGGGCCGGCGTTCGACGCGTTTGGCGTAGCGGTGCCAGGTGCCGTGCGGGGTGGCGCCGGGTTCGGCGTCGGTCTCGGCGACGGGCCTGCGCACGTGCCAGCGGTCGATGTGGCGGCCGATGAGTCCGAGCAGGGCGGGTACGAGGGTGAGGGCGCCCGCGACGGCGGAGATCACGGTGATGGCGGCGGCGAGGCCGAGTTTGCCGATGAAGGACACCCCGGACGCGTACAGGCCCATCAGCGCGATGATCACGGTGGTACCGGAGACCAGGACGGCGCGTCCGCTGGTGGCGGTGGCGTGTCCGGCGGCCTCGGCGGGATCGGCGCCGTCCATCAGGTTCTGCCGGTGCCGGGTGATCAGGAACAGGGCGTAGTCGATGCCGACGCCGAGACCGATCATGGTGGCGAGGGTCGGCGAGACGGTCGCGAAGGTGAACGCGGCGGCGAACAGGCCGAGGACGGCGAGTCCGCCGACGACACCGATGAGGGCGGTGACGAGGGGCAGTCCGGCCGCGATGACACTGCCGAAGCCGATCAGCAGGACGACGACGGCGACCGCGAAGCCGATCGCCTCGCTGAGGTAGTCGTTGGCCTTGGGCCGGGCCAGTTCGCCGAGCGAGCCGCCGTACTCGACATCGGCGCCGGCGGCCCGCAGCGGCTGCACGGCCTGGTCGACGCCGTGGAGGTAGTCGTCGCCGAGGGTGTTGGGCTGTTTGTCGAAGCGGACGGTGATGTAGCCGGTCTTGCCGTCGCTCGAGACCGGGCCGACCTTGGTCGGGGTCTGCGAGAGGGGGTTCTGCGCCGACAGGACGTGGGGCAGTTTCTGCAGGTCGCCGACCGTGGTGGACATCTGCGAGCTCAGCGCGCTCAGGGGCTGGTCGTCGTGCAGGACGATCTGGGCGCTGTATCCGCCGGCCTGCGGGTCGTGCTCCTGGAGGACGTCGAGGCCCTTCGCGGACTGGGTGTCCGAGAGCTGGAAGTTGTCCTCGTAGCTGCCGCCGACGGCGCGGTCGACCAACTGGAGGGTGACCAGGGCCACCAGCCAGGCGAGGATCACGACCAGGAAGTGGCGGGCGCACCAGGCGCCGAGTCTGCGCAGTCCCCCGCGTCGTGGGGTCCCGGCGGTGGTGGGTGCCATGGGCCCATTACACGCCCGCCTGATCTTCCCGGCATCTCGGACGTCATGCGCATGAAATGATCGGGATTGCAGGGTGCGCCGGGAGGATGAATGGTGTTAGTACATTCCTTCGGACGCGAGGAGCAGACACCATGCCGACCTCACAGCCGGGCGGCGCCCGGCCCGCCGCGGACCGCGTCACCCCGGACGACCTGCTCCACACGCGCACGGGCAGCGAGGTGTCCCCGGAGGACATGGTCCTGGCCACGGGCCGGGACCTCACCCCGCGCACCCTCGAATGGGCCCGGCGCAAGCTCGCCGAGGAGGGCCCGAGCGCGATCGAGAAGCTGCTGCCGTAGATCCTTCTCCGCTCTTTCGCCGCGGCACCCCTCGCTGTCACACTGCGGAGGGTGCCCGACTTCGACATGCTCGTCCTCGGTTCAGGTCCCGGCGGCCAGAAGGCCGCCATCGCCGCGGCCAAACTGGGCCGCCGCGTCGCCGTCGTAGACCGCCCCGACATGGTCGGCGGGGTCTCCCTCCACACCGGCACCATCCCCTCCAAGACCCTGCGCGAGGCGGTGCTGTACCTCACCGGTCTCACCCAGCGCGATCTGTACGGCCAGAGCTACCGGCTGAAGGAGGACATCACCGTCGCCGATCTCACCGCGCGCACCCAGCATGTGGTGAGCCGTGAGACCGATATCGTCCGCAGCCAGTTGTCCCGCAACCACGTCTCCCTGTTCTCCGGCACCGGGCGGTTCGTCGACGACCACACCGTCGCCCTGCGCGAGGCGGGCGGCGGCCGGGAGCGGACGATCAGCGCCGAGCACATCGTCATCGCCACCGGGACCCGGCCGGCGCGGCCGGAGAGCGTGGAGTTCGACGGGCGGACCATCCTCGACTCGGACAACGTCCTCACGGTCGAGCGGGTGCCGCGGTCCATGGTGATCGTGGGTGCGGGGGTGATCGGCATGGAGTACGCCTCCATGTTCGCCGCGCTCGGCAGCAAGGTCACCGTGGTGGAGAAGCGCGCCGGGATGCTCGACATGTGCGACGTGGAGGTCATCGAGTCGCTCAAGTACCATCTGCGCGATCTCGCCGTCACCTTCCGGTTCGGGGAGACCGTCGCCGCCGTGGAGCGGCATCCGCGGGGCACCCTGACGGTCCTGGCCAGCGGCAAGAAGATACCGGCGGACGCGGTGATGTACTCGGCGGGCCGGCAGGGCCTGACCGACGAGCTCGATCTGGGCCGGGCCGGGTTGGCGGCGGATCCGCGGGGCCGGATCGAGGTCGACGAGCACTACCGTACGCGCGTGCCGCACATCTACGCCGTGGGGGACGTGATCGGCTTCCCGGCGCTGGCGGCGACCTCGATGGAGCAGGGCCGGGCGGCCGCGTACCACGCCTGCGGGGAGCCGGTGGCGCGGATGCACCACCTCCAGCCGATCGGGATCTACACCATCCCGGAGATCAGCTTCGTGGGGCGGACGGAGGACCAGCTCACCGAGGACAGCGTGCCGTTCGAGGTCGGGGTGGCCCGGTACCGGGAGCTGGCCCGCGGGCAGATCATCGGCGACGCGCACGGGATGCTGAAGCTGCTGGTCTCGCCCGAGGACCGCAGACTCCTCGGAGTGCACTGCTTCGGGACCGGCGCCACGGAACTGATCCACATCGGGCAGTCGGTGATGGGCTGCGGCGGCACCGTCGACTATCTCGTCGATGCGGTGTTCAACTATCCGACGCTGGCGGAGTCGTACAAGGTCGCCGCCCTGGACGCCACCAACCGGCTGCGTCAGCTGGACCGCATCGGGGAGTGAATCACGTTACCCACCCGTCAATCTTGAAAGCTCAAGAGGTGGGGTTATCATCACACGCACACTCGGTGTGACCGTCCCGCGACTCCTGGCGGAACGGTAACCGCCGTGGCTTTCCCCCGCCGACGTTTTCCGAGGCCGACCCTTCGGTGCCCGGCGGCGCTCGACCCACATCCCCATGTGCACGACGGAAAGCAGCGCGAGCATGAGCAACAGCACCGGAAGAGGGCTGCAGGCGAACGTCCTCGGCACCTTCGACACGGTGGTGATGGCGGTCGCGGGCAGTGCCCCGGCGTACTCCATCGCCGCCACGACGGCGGTCCTCGTCGGCGCGGTGGGCCTGGCCGGCCCGGCGGCGCTGCTGTACTGCGCGATACCGATGCTGGGCATCGCGCTCGCGTTCAGCCGGCTCAGCCGTATCGACGTGAACGCGGGAGCCAGCTACTCCTGGGTGGGCCGGAGCCTCCACCCTTTCCTGGGCTTCCTCAGCGGCTGGGCGCTGGTCGTCTCGGCGACGATCTTCATGGTGGCGGGCTCGCTGCCGGCCGGCTCGATGACCCTCGCCCTCTTCGACGAGGGCCTCGCCGACGACACCGCGCTGTCGACGGTGGTGGGCGCGGCCTGGTTCGTGGTGATGCTGGCGGTGGTGCTGGGCGGGGCCCGGCTCACCGTGCGCGCCCAGCTGATCATGTCGGGTGTGGAGCTGGCGATCCTCGCGCTGTTCGCGCTGCTCGCCTGCTTCCACACCCAGGGCAACGCGCTGGCCTTCGACTGGTCCTGGCTCGGCTTCAGCCACTTCGACGGGGTGTCCGGCTTCGCCTCGGGCGCGCTGGTCGCGGCGTTCTACTACTGGGGCTGGGACGTCACCAGCAACCTCAGCGAGGAGACCCGCAACAGCCGCCGCACGACCGGACTCGCGGGCCTGATCGGCGTCGGCATCGTGTTCCTGCTCTTCGAGGTGTTCACCATCGCGGTGAACGTCGTCCTCAGCGCCCGGCAGATCGACGACAACGGCGCCAACGTGCTCGCCGCGCTCGGTGAGGAACTGATCCCCGGCTGGGGCGGCAAGCTGCTGATCGTCGCGGTGATGCTGTCCACGATCGCCACCCTGGAGACGACGCTCATCCAGGTCACGCGCTCGCTGTTCGCGATGGGCCGCGACCGTACGATGCCCTCGGCGCTGGGCCGGGTGCACCGCACCTGGAACACACCGTGGATCGCGATCGCGGTGGTCGGCGGGGTGGCGCTGGCGATGTTCGTGGCCTCCAACGCGCTGGGTTCGGTGGGCGACATCCTCGCCGACGCGATCTCGGCGATCGGTCTGCAGATCGCCATCTACTACGGCCTCGCCGGGCTCGCCGCGGTCGTGGCCTACCGCAAGACCCTGCTGCGGTCCCCCTCGGACTTCCTGCTCGGCGGGCTGTGGCCGCTGTTCGGCGCGGTGTTCATGTTCTGGGTCTTCGTGGAGTCGCTCGGCGAACTGGAGCCCGCGGCGATCGCCATCGGCATCGGCGGGCTCGCCGTCGGGCTGGTGCCGATGTTCTGGTACTGGCGCAAGGGCAGCGACTACTACCGTCCGGCCCGGCTGGACGCCTCGCGGACCGTCGAGGCCGACTACGCGCCCGACGGCCACGCGGCCGCGCCCTCCACCGCCTACGAGGGTCTCCCCACCGACTTCTGAGGGGAACCCGAGCGATGGCGCGTGACCGCTTCACTCCCGAGTTCGACCCCGACTGCGGGGACGTGTCTCTCTCCTCCGCACGCCATGACATCGTGATCGGCCGCTGGCAGGGCCTGCGCGAACTGCTGGGCGCGACCGGCCCGGACTGGCTCGCCCGGGGCCACCGGGTACGGCTGCTGGCGCAGGGCTGCGCGGGCAGTTCGACCGTGGAGACCTGGCTGGCCGCCGAACCGCAGAGCGCGGACGCGCTCGTGCTGCGGGCGGCCACCGAGACCGCCAGGGCGTTCAACCTGGCCATCTCCGCGGGCCGGGGCGTGGCGATCGACCAGCAGCGGATCGACGCGGCGGTGCTGGCGTGCCTGTCGGCGGCCGAGGCGTACCCGGCGGACCCCACGCCCTGGGTCTCGCTGATCTCGGTGGCCCGGCTCTATCCGGCCGGGGTGCGCCGGCAGGAACTCGCCCGCTGGTGGGACGAGTTGCACCGGCGCGACCCGTACAGCATGGAGGGCCACCTCCAGGTGCTGCACTACTACTCCGCCCGCTGGCACGGCTCGCACGGCCTGATGTACGACTTCGCGCGTGACGCGGCGGGGGTGGCCCCGCCGGGATGCCCGCTGCCGGTCCTGGTGCAGTACGCCCGGGTCGAGGAGTACCGGTACGCCGCCGACACCACCCAGGGGCGGCCCGCCCGGGTGGGACTCGCCCAGCACTGGGACAACGACGGGGCGGTGAGCGACGTACGGCGTACCTGGGAGCGGTGGATCACCGGCCGGCCCGACTCGGTCGTGGCACCCGGTGAGCTGCGGGATTTCCACTACCTGGCGCACGCGGCCTGCTGGGCGGACGTGGCGGATGTGGCGGCCCCGTTGCTCCGGATGCTGGGGCGGCGGGCGACGCGTACGCCGTGGTGTTACACCGGGGATCCCGAACAGCAGCTCGTGCGCTGGCGCAAGGAGTGGGTGGTGCGGGCCTGAGGGGTGCTCACGGGATGGCGTGGGGGCCGTCCGGCCTCCTGCCGCGGTGTTCCACCATCTCCCGGGTCAGCTCCTCCGTCTCCGCCTGAGGCAAGCGGGCGAAGCCTTCCTCCGTGATGACGGAGACGATCGGGAAGATCCGGCGGCCGATGTCGGGGCCGCCGGTGGCGGAGTCGTCGTCGGCCGCGTCGTAGAGGGCCTGGAGCGCGGTGAGGGCCGCCTGACGGCGGGACATGTCCGGGCGGAACAGCTTCTTCAGGGCGCCCCGGGCGTAGGGGGAGCCGGAGCCCTCGGCGTGGAAGGGGGCCTTCTCGTAGAGGCCGCCGGCCACGTCGAAGCTGAAGATACGGCCCCTGGCGCCCTCGGGCGCGGCGAAGTCGTAGCCCGCGAGGAGGGGGACGACGGCGAGGCCCTGCATGGCCTGGCCGAGGTTCTGCCGGATCATCGTGGCGAGCCGGCGCGCCTTGGCGCCGAGGGTCATCGGGATGCCCTCGACCTTCTCGAAGTGGGTCAGCTCGACCTGGTAGAGCTTCACCATGTCCAGGGCGAGGCCGACGGTGCCGGCGAAGGCGACGGCGGTGTGGTCGTCCGCCGGGTGCACCTTCTCCAGGTCGCGCTGGGCGATGAGGTGGCCCATCGTGGCGCGGCGGTCGCCCGCGATCAGGACGCCGTCGCGGTAGGCGAGGGCGAGGACCGTGGTGCCGTGCGGGAAGGCGTCGGGGGCGGCGCGGACGCCGTCGGGGAACGGCGGACGGGTGGGAAGCAGTCCGGGGCGGTGTGCCGCCAGGAACTGCGTGAAGGACGAATTGCCCGGTGTGAAGAACTCCGGGGCCGGCCGGCCCTCGTGCCCACGGTCCGCCGTCATGCCACTCCCCCTCGCCCGCCCGGTCGCCGACACCCGACTACCTACCTGCCCGAGGCGGCCGGGAAACCCGTGTACGGCTCAACGGCTCTTCGGTGACCGGTGCGGCGGCTGGGCGGGCGCCGTGCGGACCGGCGCGGGCGGCAGCGGGCGCACCACGGGGCCGTCGCCGTTCACCGTGAGGGGCTCGCCGTGGTGGCGGATCGTCAGGGGGCCGCCGGAGAGCAGGGTGTACGTCGCCTTGTCGGGCCCGATCTCCACCCGCAGCCGGCTGCCGCGGAGCTGGACGCTGAACGAGAGCCGGCTGAACCGCTCGGGCAGCCGGGGCGCGAAGCGCAGGCCGGTGCCGTCGCGGCGCAGTCCGCCGAAGCCGGCCACCAGGGCGGTCCAGGTGCCGGCGAGGGAGGCCATGTGCAGCCCGTCGCGGGTGTTCTCCTCCAGGTCGGCCAGGTCCATGAGCGCGGCCTCGGCGGTGTAGGCGTAGGCGAGGCGCAGATGGCCGGCCTGGGCGGCGATCACGGCCTGGCAGCAGGCGGACAGCGAGGAGTCACGGACGGTGAGGGGCTCGTAGTAGGCGAAGTTGCGGGCGAGCTGTTCGTCGTCGAAGCAGCCGTCGCAGGTGTACATCGCGAGGACCAGGTCGGCCTGTTTGACGACCTGCTTGCGGTAGAGGTCGAAGTACGGGAAGTGCAGCAGCAGCGGGTACTGGTCGGGTCGGGTGCCGGCGAAGTCCCAGCGCTGGTAGCGGGTGAAGCCGGCGTGCTGTTCGTGCACGCCGAGTTCGTGGTTGTACGGGAGGTGCACCGCCTCGGCCGCGTCCCGCCAGGCGGCGCTCTCCTCGTCGTCCACGCCGAGCCGGGCCGCGGCCTCCGGATGGCGTTCCACGGCGTCGGCGGCCGCGAGGAGGTTCGCGCGGGCCATCAGGTTGGTGTACGTGTTGTCGTCGGCGACCGCGCTGTACTCGTCGGGGCCGGTGACACCGTCTATGTGGAAGGTGCCGTGGGTGTCGTGGTGGCCGAGGGAGCGCCACAGGCGGGCGGTCTCCACCAGCAGTTCGACGCCCGTTGCCGCTTCGAAGTCCAGGTCGCCGGTGGCTTCCACGTACCGGACGACGGCGTCGGCGATGTCGGCGTTGACATGGAAGGCGGCGGTGCCGGCCGGCCAGTAGGCGGAGCCCTCGGAGCCCTCGATGGTCCGCCAGGGGAAGGCGGCGCCGCCCAGGCCCAGTTGGGCGGCGCGTTCGCGGGCGGCGGGCAGGGTGTTCTGCCGCCAGCGCAGTGCCTCGGCGACCGCGTCGGGGGCGGTGTAGGTGAGCAGGGGCAGCACGAAGGTCTCGGTGTCCCAGAAGGCGTGTCCGTCGTAGCCGGAGCCGGTCAGTCCCTTGGCGGGGATGGCGCGCTGCTCGGCGCGGGCGCCCGCCTGGAACACGTGGAAGAGGGCGAAGCGGACCGCCTGCTGGATCTCCTCGTCGCCGTCGACCTCGACGTCGGCGCGGGCCCAGAAGTCGTCGAGGCAGGCGCGCTGTTCGTCGAGGAGGCCCTGCCAGCCGCTGTGCCCGGCGGCGGCGAGCGCGGCCTCGACCTGGTCGCTCATCGCGGGCCGGGAGCGGGCTCCGGACCAGCCGTGCGCGACGATCTTCTCCACCCGCAGCGTCTGGCCCGGTTCCAGCACGGAGGTGACGGTCAGCCGGGCCACGTCCGTATTGCTCTCGCTGCTCGTCGTGGTCCGGCCGGGGCCGGTGACGGTGTGGTCGGCGGCGACGGCCACCCGCAGTCCGCTGCGTTTCGTCCGGTGCACCAGGCGCAGCCGGTTGCCGACGGCGACGTCCTCCTCGGGTTCCAGCGGGGACTTCAGGGCGCGGGCGGCGCGCGGGTCGCCGTCGGGGTCGGGCAGGCTCTCGTTGGCGACCAGTTCGGACTGGATCACCACCCGGGAGCGGCCGCCGACGGCCTCCACCTCGTAGGCGACGGCGGCGACGGCCCGCTGGGCGAGGGAGACCAGCCGGGTCGAGCGCACCCGGACCGTGGTGCCGGCCGGGGAGGTCCACTCGCAGCTGCGCTCCAGGACGCCGCGCCGCAGGTCCAGCACGCGCTCGTGGGCGACGAGGCGGCCGTAGCGCAGGTCGAAGGGCTCGTCGTCGACGAGGAGCCGCAGGACCTTGCCGTTGGTGACGTTGATGACGGTCTGCCCGGACTCCGGGTAGCCGTAGCCCGCCTCGGCGTAGGGCAGGGGGTGCAGTTCGTGGACGCCGTTGAGGTAGGAGCCGGGCAGGCCGTGCGGTTCGCCCTCGTCGAGGTTGCCGCGCCAGCCGACGTGGCCGTTGGACAGGGCGAAGACCGACTCGCTCTGGGCGAGGACGTCGAGTCCGAGCGCCGTCTCGCGTACGCACCACGGTTCCACGGTGTACGAACGGTGGGTGATCACGCCTGCCCTCCCAGCTCGGCGAGGTCCTTGACGACGACGTCGGCGCCGTGCGCGTACAGCGCGTCGGTCTGTCCGACGCGGTCAACGCCCACGACGTACCCGAAGTTCCCGGCCCGTCCGGCGTCCATCCCGGCCAGCGCGTCCTCGAAGACGGCCGCCCGGGCCGGCGGGACGCCGAGGTCGCGGGCGGCGGCGAGGAAGGTGTCGGGGCGCGGCTTGCCGGGCAGTCCCCGTTCGGCCGCCACGACCCCGTCGATCCGTACGTCGAAGAGGTGCTCGGCGCCGATCGAGCGCAGCACGTCCCGGGTGTTGGCGCTGGAGGAGACGATCGCCGTGCGCAGTCCCCGCGCGCGGACGGCCTCGATGAAGTGGAGGGTGCCGTCGTAGGGCTGGACGCCGTCGGTGCGGATCCTCGCCAGGAGGATCTCGTTCTTGCGGTTGCCGAGGCCGTGGACGGTGGCCGCGTCGGGCGGGTCGTCGGGCCGGCCCTCCGGGAGGTGGATGTCCCGGGAGGCGAGGAAGGTGCGCACCCCGTCCGCGCGGGGGCGGCCGTCCACGTACTCGTCGTAGTCGTCCGCGTCGAACGGGCGGAATCCGTCGCCCACGCGCGCGTGCAGGAAGGCGTCGAAGGTCTCCTTCCAGGCGGCCGCGTGCACCACCGCCGTCCGGGTGACGACCCCGTCGAGGTCGAAGAGGCAGGCCTGGATGGTTTCGGGGAGGCCGAGCGTCGTCGTCATACAGGGTCCGGTTCCCCGGGATCGGCGCCGGTATGACGTCAGTCGTGGGGGAAGGAGTGGTGCTCGTGCGCGATCAGCCAGCGACCGTGCTCCTTGCGCAGGCCGAAGGTGAGGCGCAGCCGCAGGGTGGGGCTCTCGGCGAGTTCCCGCGGTGTCCCGCAGCGCAGCAGGGCGTGGGCGTAGGCGACGTCGCGCCCGGCGGTGACGTCGAGGGTGTCGATGTCGAAGCGGGCGCCCTGGGCCTGCCAGGCGAAGAACGGGGGCCAGCAGGCCCGGTAGGCGGCCAGGCCGCGGATGCCCTCGTGCGGTGCCGGCACGTCGTACATGACGAGGTCCTCGGCGTGGCCCGCGAGGACCGTGTCGAGGTCCCCGCGGTGGACGGCGTCGGCCCAGCGGGTGATCAGGGTGCGGATCTGCGTCTCGTCGTCGGACACGGTCGCCCTCCTTCCCTCCCTGTCGGTCTCCATGGGTCTCCTCCCAGGAGACTGCGACACTCTGCTGTGTGCTCACTTTCGACGATCTGCTGCGGCGGGCCCGTTCCCTCGCCGGGCCCGGCCGGCCGCGCGCGCTCCTCGGGATCACCGGCAGCCCCGGCGCCGGCAAGACGACCCTCGCCGAGCGCCTGGTGCGGGACCTGAACGCCGACGGCGGCCGATGGGCGGCGCACGTCCCGATGGACGGCTTCCACCTCGCCGACGCGGAGCTGGAGCGGCTGGGCCGCCGGGACCGCAAGGGCGCGCCGGACACCTTCGACGCCGCCGGGTACGCGGCGCTGCTGCGGCGGCTGCGGGAGGACTCCGGCGACCTGGTGTACGCGCCGGGGTTCGAGCGGGTGCTGGAGCAGCCGATCGCGGGAGCGATCCCGGTGGAGCCGGCGGCCCGTCTGGTCGTCACCGAGGGGAACTACCTCCTCCTCGGCACGGGCCCGTGGGCGCGGGTGAGGGGCGAGCTGGACGAGGTGTGGTTCGTCGAGGCGGACGAGGAGGAGCGCGTGCGCCGGCTGATCGCGCGGCACGAGGAGTTCGGCAAGGGCCATCAAGAGGCGGTGGCGTGGGTGACGCGCAGCGACCAGCTCAACGCCGCACTGGTGGCGGCCACCCGGGACCGCGCCGATCTGCTGGTCGGGGCCGATGTCGGTGGCCCGGGTTAGCTTCGGCGTACCCCCTGCGGGGCGGGACGCGGTCAGCTGCCGACGGCGGCGCGCAGGGTCAGCTGCGGCTCGGCGTGCGCGTCGTCGGGTCCGAGTACGGCGGTGAAGGCGTCCGTGGTCACGGTCAGTCCGTCCGGCGTCCAGGCCGCGCGGACGCCCGACGGCTCCTCGGTGCCGTAGCGCACCGCGAAGACGTGCAGGTCGTCGGGGGCGTCGGCGATCGGACCGGCCTCCAGGGCGCTGGAGCGCACCAGATGGGCCCAGCCCTGGTCCGGGTTGCCGTAGCCGCGCGGGTCCTCCGCCAGGGCGAAGGCGGCCTGCTCCTGCGTCAGCGCGGCACGGGTGTCGAAGTGGTCGGCGCCCGTCGCCTCGGGGTGGGTCAGGCGCAGGGTGCCCGCCGAGGAGACGGGCGCGTGGGCCGTACGGCGGACCCGGTCGCCGTCGTCCTCGGCGTACGGCAGGCCGGCCAGCAGATAGGGGCTGCCGTCGAGGCGTTCCACGGCGACCGTCGTCCACAGGGTGCTGCCGTCGGTGACGTACAGGGACCGCACATGGCGCAGGACGTGGTCGCGGCCGACGACCGGCTTGGTGACCAGCTTGGCGGTCAGTCCGTCGGCGCGGACGTCGCGGACGCGGACCTCGCCCATGGGCCGGCACAGCAGGAAGCCGTCGGTGACGGGGCCGAAGCCGTGCTGGCGGTCGACCGCGGCCGGCAGGAGGTAGGTGCCCGCCGCCTCGATCACGGCCGGGGTCATCCGGTCGTCGAAGGCGACGGAGACGGTGCCGGCCCGCAGCTGGTGCCGTGCGGTCCCGGTGGACGGCTCCCGGTGCCAGGGGGTGGTGTCCTGGATCTGCCAGACCAGCATCCACGCGAAGTGTCCGTCGACCCCGCCGTCCGGCTTGACGGCGTGCCGGGCCCAGCGGCTGTCGCCCCGGTAGCGGCCCAGGTCGGAGCCGATGCGGGCGCCGAAGTAGCGCAGGCCGAGCACGGACTCGAAGGCGGAGTGCTGCTCGCTGTAGCGGGGGCCGCCGTTGTCGAAGCCGCCGTTGGTCAGCCGGGCGTCGAGGTAGCGGGCGAGGGCCTCGCCGTCCTCGGCGAAGACGTCCTCGCCGCTGATCCGGTGGGCCTGGGCGAGGAAGGAGAGGGAGATCGGGCCGTAGTTGTTGTCGTAGGCGCCGCCGTGCTCGGGGGGCAGCAGGGCGCCCCGGTCGGCGACCCGGTGGGCGCGGATCTTCCCGTCGTACAGCGCGAGGGCCCGCGCGCGGACCCGCTCGCCCTCCTCGGGTGCGAGATGCCGGGCCAGCATCAGACCGCCCACCACACAGCCGATGGCCTGGTTCCCGGCCTCCTGCGGGTTGAAGAAGGTGGCCTCGGTCAGCCAGCTCCAGTAGCCCCGCGCCACCTCCAGCAGCTCGGCGCGCTGGTCGTCGGGCACGAGGCCGTCCGCCGTGTCGAGGAGGGTGACGGCCTGGAGCAGGGCCCACACCGTGCTGGGCCAGTCGCCGATGGGGTGGGCGCCCGGCGCGAGGACGTAGCGGGCGTAGGGCAGTCCCGAGTCGCGGACCGTGCGGTTGGGGTAGCCGGGGTTGTCCTCCCGGTACACCCGCTCGCGCAGATGGAAGGCGAGGCTGCGGTGCACCGCCTCCGGCAGCCGCGGGTCCTTGCCCCGCTGCCAGGCGAGGGCCAGCAGCGCGGTGATGCCGAGGGAGGTGTCGCCGATGTCGTCGTCGCAGTCGGGGTGTTCGAGGTTGCCCTCCGGCGTGAGCCGGGCCAGGGCCTGCTCGACGACGTCGGCGAGGACGGCGTCGTACGCCTCCGGGGTGTCCGGGAGGTCGTGCAGCGGGGCACGCTGGTGGAGGAGGTGCACGGGGGTCAGCCCTTCATGCCGGGGACGGCCATGGCGTGGGTCGTCGAAGTCGTCGGGTCACACGGCCGGCGCCGGCCGGCGGGCGCGCAGTGCGACGGTCACCGTGTGCGGGCCGAGTCCGCCGAGGTAGAGGCGGTCGCCGGTCGTGGCGTCGGTGCCGCCCACGACGGTGTGGTCCTGACCCGGGTCGTAGCGCAGGACGTCGCCCCGGTCGGGCCCGGCGAGGGGGTCGCCCGCCTCGACGTGGGCCTCGATCCGGATCTCGTCGTCACCGGCCCGGTAGGTGACCGGCCCGGTGGTCAGGCACCAGCGCCCGTCGCCGAGCGGTACCGCGCCCTCGGGCACGCCACCGGGCCGGAAGGTCAGTTCGAGGGCCCAGGGCACCGGTGGTCCGCTGAGGTCGATCCGCAGGTCGGCACCGTCCTCCCGGAGCTCCACATCGACGCGGGTCGTGTGCGAGACGTCGTCGCGGGGCCGGTCGGGGAAGGCCATCGCGGCCGAGAAGCGTCCCTCGTCCGCCATCCGGTAGGCGCCGTCGTCCCGTCGCCGCTCCGGCGGCAGCGGCTGGTAGTAGGCGGCCGTGAGGGTCTCGGTGAGCAGGTACCGGTCGTCGGCGGACGCCTGCATGTCGGCGGCGCGGAACGGGCCCAGGTCGAAGAAGCCCCGGGAGAGACGGACCGCGTCGAGGACCGCGTCGCCCGCGAACAGACGCAGGAAGGTGGGGTTGCAGGCGAGGCCGGAGCGGATGCGCCGGTGCGCGGGCACGTCGGAGCCGCCGTACACCACCGTGTGCGCGGCGGCCGAGGCGTGTGCGGCGAGGCGCGCGGTGGCCAGGTACCGGGTGCGGGGGAGGGTCTCGGCGGTCGGTGCCGGCAGGACCCGGCACAGGTCCGGGGTCAGGAGGGTCTCGGCGAGCAGGCCGGGGTCGTCGATGCCCCCGGCGGCGGCGAGCCGCGCCGCCCGGCTGAAGTCGCCCCGGCCGGTGCGGATCGCGAGCAGCCGGTAGTGCGCCAGGTAGGGCGCCAGCGGGTACGGGTGGTGCTGGTCCTGGCGCCGCGAGTGGACGGTCTCCACCGTGCCGTCCGGTCGGATGAGGTCCAGCGTGGCGGCGAGATTGCGTTCGACGGCGTCCAGCAGGTCGGCGCGGCCGAGCACGCCGGCCAGCAGGAGCAGCGAGGGGTTGGACACATGGGCCGCGTAGACGGCGCTGCGTTCCGAGTACAGGCCGTCCGCGTCGATGTCGACGCCCTCGGCGAGCCACTGCTCGACCCGGTCCGCCAGCCGGTCGTCGGGGAACGACCGGTGCAGCCGGGCCAGCGCCGCGCACAGCTCCCAGCGGTGGTTGGGGGTGTGCACCCCACCGGTGAGGAGCGCGCCGGTGGCGGCGTCGGCGATCTCGGCGAGCGCCGCCGTGACGTCCCGCAGCTGCGGCCCGGCGCCCGCGGCGAGGACATGCGCGTCGCACACGTCGTTGACGGTGAACGCGGAGTCCGGCGGTGACTGCACGTTGTCGCCGCCGGCGAAGAGGCCGGTGGTGGTCTGCGCGGCCCGCAGTTCGCGCAGGTGGACCGTGGCGGCGTCGACGGCCCGCTCGCTGCCGTGCAGGACCGACTCGGGGGAACGGTACGCCGCGACCAGCGTCTTCACCCGCCGGGCCAGTTCGCGGTGGGTCGTGCCGGCGGGCTCCCCGGCCGGGTCGGCCGCCAGGGGTGCGGCCGACCGGTCGGCGGCGCGGGCGACCGCGCGGACGAACTCGTGGTCGAGCGGGATGGGCAAGGTCAGTCCTTCAGTCCTGCGTTGATGTCGGCGCCCATGACGTAGCGCTGGAAGACCAGGAAGATGGCGATCAGCGGGATCATGGAGATCACCGAGGCGCCGAGCAGGACCGACCAGTTGATGTTCTGCGCGCCGACGATGCTCTGGATGCCGATCTGCACCGTGAACTTGTCGGGGTCGTTGAGCATCAGCAGCGGCCAGATGTAGTCGTTCCACCGCCACTGGAAGGACAGGATGGCCAGGGTCAGCATGATGGGCCGGGAGAGCGGCACCATGATCCGCAGGAAGATCGACAGTTCCCGGGCGCCGTCGATGCGCGCGGCTTCGACGAGTTCGTCGGGAACCGTCAGGAAGAACTGGCGGAACATGAAGCAGCCGGTCGCGGTGAGCACGGCCGGGAGGATGATGCCGGCGAAGGAGTTGTAGAGGCCGAGGTTGCGGACCACCAGGAACTCGGGGGCGAGCATGACCTCGCCCGGCAGCATCGTGGTGGCCAGGATGCAGAGGAAGAACGCCTTGAGCCACCGGTTGTCGTACTTGGCCAGCGCGTACCCTGTGCAGCAGCTGACGCCCACCGTGAGGATCGTGGTGATCACGCACACGAGGGCCGTGTTGATGAAGTACTGCGAGAAGTTGGCGCTGTCCCACGCCGCCTCGAAACCCGACAGGGTGGGGTTGTGCGGAATCAGGGTCAGCGGGTAGGAGAAGAGGTCGCTGGCCGGCTTGAAGGAGCTGAGGACGAACCACAGCAACGGAAACCCGTACAGGCACGCCATGATCCACAGCAGTGTCGTCGCCGACACCGCCTGTCGGAGCCCACCGGTGGTCGCCCCGCGGGGGCGCTTCTGGGAGACGGGTCGGCCCTTGTCGACCGGGCGGGGGATGTCTGTGGTTGTCATCGGTTCTCCACCCGTCGGTTGACGATCAGCTGGATGATCGCGACGGCCATCAGGATGATCATGAGCACGAACGACGCGGCGCTCGCGTAGCCGATCTGGCCCCGTTTGAAGCCGGTCTCGTAGATGTACTGCACGAGCAGGTTGTTCGAGGTGCCGGGTCCGCCGTTGTTGAGGGCGACGAACACCGGGTATTCCTTCATCGCGTTGATCGTGTTGAGCAGGATGACGATGAACGAGGTGGGCGCGATGCTCGGCAGCGTGATGCTGAAGAACTGGCGCCAGGGTCCGGCGCCGTCGAGCGAGGCCGCCTCGTAGTACGACACCGGTACGTTCTTGATCGCCGCGATGAACAGCAGCATCGTGAAACCCGTCCAGGTCCAGGACGCCGCCATCACCACCACGAGCAGCGAGAGATCCGCGTTCGACTGCCACGGGACGGCGCTTCCGCCGAGCTTCTCGATGACGTAGTTGACCAGTCCGAAGTTCTCACCGAACAGCCACCGCCACAGGACACCCACGACGATGGGCGACAGCAGCCAGGGGATGAAGAAGATGACGCGGGCGACCGACCCGCCCTTGGCGTGCTTGCTCACCACGAGGTTGGCGGCGAGCAGCGAGACCACGAAGTTCAGCGGGACGAAGAGCACCGCGTAGAGCACCGTCCGCGACAGCGCGTCGTAGAACGTGGAGTCCCCGAACAGCTTGTGGTAGTTGTCCAGTCCGATGAACTGGAACGCCCCCACACCCGAGTAGTTCGTGAAGGAGTAGACGAGCCCGATCACCGCCGGCCAGACGAAGAACAGGGCGAAGAGCACGACATTGGCCGCGATGAGGACGAGCGGCGCAAGCGTGTACTTACTGCGTCTCCTGGGCGGGCTCGCGGACGCGTCCGAGGCGCGTTTTGTCATCTTCCTGACTCCGTGCTGGTGGAATGGACGTGCGGTGGGCTCTCGGTCTGAGCCGGGCATCGGGTGGACGGCCGGGGCCGGGCGGCGGTGTCTCGACCCCGCCGCCCGGCCCCGCGGCCCACGATCAGCCGCCGACCTGCTGGTTGTAGCCGGCCACGATGTTCTCCAGGGCCTTGTCGGCCGACTGCTGACCGTTGATCGCCTTGGCGAGCTCCGTCTTGGTCGGGTCCTCGGTGAGGCTCTTGCCCTTCAGCACCCAGTCCGTCTGCGCGTTGTTGAAGTAGCCCGAGATCGGGGCGTACAGCGGGATCTCCTCGTTGTACAGCTTGAACGCCGCCTGCGCCGCCTCCGAGGTGAAGGGGTACTTCGGGTTCAGACCGCTCTCGACGGGCAGGAACCCGGACGCCTCGCACAGCTCGCGGTAGTGGTCCGGCTCGTAGACCCAGGACAGGAACTTCTGCGCGGCGGTGGCCGCGGCGCCGTTGTTGTTGAAGCCCACCATCATGCCGCCGGCGTTGACGTCGCTGGCCTGCACCGGCTGGGCCGGCGTCGGGACGCTCGCCCAGTCGAACTTCTTGATGCTGTCGGCGAAGGCGGCGACCTGCCACACGCCGGACCAGTAGGCGACCACGTCACCGCTCTGGAACATCGCGGACGGGTCGGCGCCGCTGGTCCACACCGACTTCGGCATGGTCTTGTCGTCGTTCCAGCCGACGAAGGTGTTCACGGCCTTCTTGGTCGCCGCGTCCACCGAGAACTTGCCCGAGGAGTCGGCGTGGACGTACTGCCCGCCCATCTCGTACACCATGGCGCGGAGCCGGGACGGCGAGTTGTCGAACGTCAGCGAGTACTTCACGCCGGTCTTCTCGCGGACCGTGTTCGCCGCCTTGATGAAGTCGGTCCAGGTCCACGTCTTGTCGGGCGAGGCCGGGAAGGCGACGCCGGCCTTCTTGAACAGCGACTCGTTGATGTACAGGCCGGACGCGGTGACGTCCGAGGGTATGGACAGCACCTTCCCGGAGGCGTCCTTCGCGAGGAAGTTCGGGTTGATGTTGTTGCTCTTGGTCTTGACGATGGAGCTGAGGTCGATCAGCTTGCTCGACCAGATCGGGTCCAGCGACGGCACGGCCGCCACGTCGGGCAGGGAGTTCGCCTGCGCGGCGTTCTTCAGCTTCGTCGTGTACCCGTCGTAGGGGATGTTGACGAGCTTGACGTCGACACCCTCGTCCTTCTTGTACTGCGCGATCAGCTTCTTCCAGCCCGCGTCCTGCCCCGGAACCGTGGAGATCCAGAACGTCAGCGACTTGGCGTTCCCGCCCGATTCGGAGCCGCCTCCGCAGGCGGTCAGCAGGAGGGCACCTGCCGAGGCCACGGCAGCGAGGGGAACCAGGCGGCGTATGCCGCCGCGGCCGAGTCGGCGGGAGCGCCGCACACCCACAGTGGTCATCTTCGATCCCTTTTTCGTCGTAGGGGACGGAGCACGGCGCCGATCGAGGCGGCACGGGTGCATTTTGCAGGAAATTTCGCTTTCCGGGGGCGCGGCCTCGCCCGGCCGCGTCGCCATGGGGGGTGGGATCCCCGGCCCCGGGGGCCGTCGTCGCACAAGCACGCCCTCGTGCGGCTGCCGTACTTCACGTACGGGCAGGATGCTCAACCCGAGTCGGCGTCCCGGCCGACTTAGAAAGCGCTTGTCCGGACATTGGCAGATCGAGTCGGAGGCCGTCAATCCTTCCCCCCCGCGGCCTCGGTCACGGTTTGGACTCCTCGGCTGACCGCGAGCCGGGCGGCGCCCACGACCGTGCCGAGATCCCCGACCGTGCTGCTGACGACTTCGGTGGGCCAGCTCAGCCGGGCCAGCTCGGCCCGCACCCCGGGCAGCACCTGGGGGTCGGCGCCGGTGCTGCCGCCCAGCACGATCAGACCGGGGTCCAGCACCGCGGTCACGGCGGCCGCGAGCCTGCCCACGTCGGCGGCATGGCGGTCGACGACGGCACGGGCCGTGGCCCGGCCCCCGGCCGCGAGGGCGAAGAGCCGGTCCGTGGTCCGCGGGCACGGCCCGTCCCGCTCCCCCCAGGCCTCCTTGGCGCGGCGCAGCAGCGACCGGGCCCCGATGTACTCCTCCAGGGCCTCCCGGCGCGGCTCACGGCCGTCGTCCCAGGGGTAGGGGAGCCGGGCCAGCTCACCGGCGGCGCCGTTCGAGCCGCGCAGCACCTGGCCGCCGACGACGATGCCGAGACCGATACCGACGCCGATCCGCAGATAGCCGAAGGTGTGCCGGCCACGGGCGGCGCCCTCGTGCAGCTCGGCGAGCGCGGCGCAGTTGACGTTGTTCTCCAGGTGCACGGGGACGCCCGGGGGAAGGGCCACGGCCATCGCGTCGAAGACCGGGCCGGCCTTGGCGGTGGCGGGGCGCATCCCGCTGCCCTGGAGGTCCCGTGCGGTGACGTCACCGACGGCGACCACGATCGAGCGCAACGGCGCCCCGGCGGGCAGGGCGGCGAGTGCCTCCCGGACGGCGTCCGCGGCGTCCTGGCGGGGGGCGGTGGCCTCGGCGAGCAGGGTGCCGTCCAGGGCGCAGCCCCTGACCCGGGTGAGCGCGGGGCCGAGGTCGACGGCCAGGACGGCGCCGGCGACGGGGCCGAGCCGGTAGACGGCGGCGGAGCGGCCCGTGCCGCTGGATGCGGTGCCGGAGTGCGCGGCGAGCCGGGCGCCCTCCAGTTCCGCCACGGCGGAGGAGACGGTCGGCTTGGAGAGCCCCGCCAGGCTGGCGAGCTGCGGGCGGGTGGCCCTGCTCGCCTGGGCCAGCACGGCGAAGACCGCGCTGGCGCTCTCGGTCAGGCGGGGGGCTTCCGCCACGTCGTGTTCCACAGTTTCCCCCACGGGTACCGGGCCGCGCACCCGCCCGAACTCGGCTCGGCGGACGGCGGCGAAAGGATGCGACGACGGCGCGCGTACCCGCCCCGCGAAGGCCCGGAAAGGGTCCGCCGGAGTCGAGTCCGCGACTTCTCTTGACGCACTGTACTTCGTTAGTTAACTTCCTAACGAACTTCACGGTACTCGCCTGCCGTGCTCACCAGAAGCCTGTCCCGGGGCTTCCCTAGTTCATCAGAAACAGCAATTTCGCAGGTCACGGTTCGCCCACCGTCGCAGCTCGATGCAACGACGAAAGAGGATCCGTGCAGGACTCTCCCCCTTCGTGTCCCGTCGCGGTCGGTGTCGACGTGGGCGGTACCAAGACGCATCTCCGCGCGATGGCGGGTGACGACGTCTTGGCCGACCGGGTCGGCCCCAGCAGCGGCTGGCGGCCGCACGACACCGCGGCCGCCGCCCGCTGGCTGGCCCGGCTCGTCCAGGAGTCGCTGCCTGAGGGCGTGCGCCCCGCCGCGCTCGCCGTGGGCGCGCACGCCTGCGAGACACCCCGGCAGTGCGCGCAGATCCGCGCCGCCGTTCAGGAACTGCTCGGCGTTCCCGCGCACGTCGTGGGCGACGCCGAGCTGCTCGTGCCCGCCGCGGGACTGGCCAAGGGGGCCGGCCTGGTGGCCGGCACCGGTTCGGTCGCGGTGGGCCTGCTGCCCGACGGCACCCCCGTGCAGGTGGGTGGCTGGGGCGCGGTCCTCGGCGACGAGGGCGGCGCCGCCGGCCTCGTCCGGGAGGCGGCCCGGGCCGTATGGGCCGCCCACGACCGCGGTGAGGAGCCGGACGCCCTGGCGGCCGGTCTCGTCGCCGCGTTCGGCGTGCCCGAGGTGCCCGCGCTCGGCGCGGCGCTGGAGGGCGCGCAGAGCGCCTCCGCCGAGTGGGGCCGGCACTCCCCCGTGGTCTTCGCGGCCGCCGACGCCGGCTCCGCGCTCGCCCGTGCCGTGATCGCCGAGGGCGGCGGGGCGCTCGCCGCGCTCGTCGCCCGGCTCGCCGCCCGCGGGGCCGCGGTCGACGACGTGGTGGTGGCGGGCGGCACGATCCTGCACCAGCCCGCTCTCTACGAGGCCTTCACCACCGCGCTGCGGGCCGCCGTACCGGGAGCGCGCGCACGACCGCTGACCGGGCCGCCGGTCCTGGGCGCGGTGGCACTGGCGAGGGCGCTCCTGTGAGAAACCGCTTGCACGTTCACCCGCGTGACATGTACCCGTCGCCGGGCCCTCACGGGAGCGACACAGCCCGGCCGTAGATCTTCGCTCGTACGCGTCGTCCGGCTCAGGAGTCGTCACCAGGCCCACGAGCCGCACGTGATCACATCTCTCCCTCTGGCCCCATGGGCCGAAGAACTCAAGAGAGGCACACCCATGCCGTCACCCGCCGGGCTCAACTCCACCTCGGCCGTGAACAGAAGGCGTTTCCTGAAGGTCTCCTTCGGCGGCTCCGCGGCCCTGGTCGCCGCGCCGACGCTGGTCTCCTGGCTGGGCGCGGCCGACGCCAAGGCCGCCACGAGCCCGCTGCCGTTCGTCGACGACTACAAGACGAACGTCCCGGCCAACCTCACGCCCGAGACCAACGCCGTGGTGCGGGTCCTCGGCGGCTTCGCCCGGGTGTGGAAGACCGGTTCGGCCTGGAACACCGGCACCCCGCTGCGGCCGGAGATCCTGCGCGCCAACATGCGCTACTGCGCCGCGCTCACCCGCGCGCGCACCGACGCCCAGGGCCGGGAGGCGTTCGTCTACGACCGCCAGCACCAGAGCTACGCGATGATCGCGGGCCTCGGCCCCCTGTCCGGCCTGTACAAGGCCGGCGCCAAGGCGGTCACCTCGATCACCAGCGCCCCGGACACCACGCCCGCGACCACGGTCAGCGACGCGGTGCCCGCCGACGCTCCCGCCGGCTCGGCGCTCGGCGCCGGTTCGTACGCCTCCGACCTCGGCCAGGTCGCCAGGCTGGTCGACACCGTGCGCGGCCCGTACGCCTCCGGCAACCAGGGCAAGTACGCCTTCCAGTACCCGCGGCCGTGGCGCATGAACGAGAACAGCGAGGTCGTCGACACCGGGAGGACCGACGCGCTCGGCTACCCGGTCTACGACTCCCAGGTCGTCGTCGTGCCGCAGCTGCTGCGCCAGCGCAACACCTCGCCGGTCGACGACGGCGGTTTCCCGAGCGGCCACACCAACGCCTTCCACCTGGCGGCGCTGGCGTACGCGTACGCCGTGCCCGAGCGGTTCCAGGAGCTGGTGACCCGCGCACTGGAGCTCAGCCACACCCGCATCATGTCCGGCATGCACTCCACGGTCGACGTCATGGGCGGCCGCATCATGGCCACCGCGCTCGCCGCGGCCACCCTCGCCGACCCGGCCAACGCCGACCTGAAGGCCGCCGCCCGCGCCCAGGCCCTCGCCTACTTCACCGGGAAGACCGGGACGACGGCCGACACGCTGTTCGCCTACGCGCACGCGGACGCCTCGGACCCGTACGCCGACCGGCAGGCCAACCGGCGCGCCGTCGAGCCGCGGCTGACGTACATCCTGGAGCGCCAGGGCCGCGAGGAGCCGCTGACCGTACCCAAGGGCGCCGAGGTGCTGCTGGAGACGCGCCAGCCGTACCTGAGCGCCGAGCAGCGCCGGAACGTGCTGCGCTCCACCGCGCTGCCCTCGGGGTACGTGCTGCTGGACGGCTTCGAGCAGTGGGGCCGCCTCAACCTGTTCGCCGCCGCCGACGGCTACGGCGCCTTCGAGACCGACGTGACGGTCACCCTGGACGCGGCGAAGGGCGGCTTCCACGCGGCCGACGCCTGGCGCAACGACATCGGCGGCGACGGCTCCCTGACCAAGCGCGGCTCGGGCACCCTCACCCTGACCGGCCACAACCGCTACCGCGGCGGCACGGTCGTCCAGGAGGGCACGCTGGTCGTGGGCCACGCGCACGCGCTCGGTCGGGGCGACGTCCGGCTCACCGGCGGCACGCTGCGCGCCGGGCAGCCGGTGCGGGTCCGCAGCACCTGGACGCAGTCGAGGGGCGCGACCCTGGACCTGCCGCTGCGCCGCGACCACAGCGCCGCGCTCACCGTGTCGGGGCGGGTGACCCTCGGCCAGGGCTCGGTGCTGTCGCTGCGCCTGGACGACAAGCAGCCCGCCCGCGCCGGGGACGTCGTCCCGGTCATCCACGGCCGCGCGCTGCGCGGCCAGTTCGACACCGTGGAGCTGAACTCCGCGACGCTGCGCGCCGTACCCGTGTACACGGCGGACGGTCTGTCGGTACGACTCCTGAAGCGGTAACGCCCCCGGAGGCGGGAGCTGGTGCACAGTGGCCCCGTGGCCACCGCGGACCGCTCCCGCCGTCGCCCCGCGGGCGACACCGCGGGGCACACGATGAAGCACACTCAGCGAGGGGACCCGGTCCGGCGACCGGGCACCGGCACGACGGCGGTACGCCCGCGCCGCACTGCCCCGGTCCGCCGCAGACCCTGGCCGGTGCCGCTGTTCGTGGGCCTCCTCCTCGCCCAGACGGCCGCGGCGATGGTGACCACGGCCGTGCAGCAGACGCCGACCATCGACGAGCCGGTCTACGTGGCCGCGGCCGCCGACTATCTGCACGAGCACCGGATCCGGTACAACCCCGAGCACCCGCCCCTCGGCAAGCTGGTCGTCGCGGCCGGTGTGGCCCTCGCCGACCCGCACGTGGACCCCCGCTTCAGCGGCGACCAGACCGCGGCGGGCCGGCATCTGCTCTACGAGTCGGGCAACGACCCCTGGCGGCTGATGCTGTGGGCGCGGCTGCCCGTGATCGCCCTGACGCTCCTGTTCGGGCTGGTGGTGTTCGCCTTCGCCCGTGACCTCGCCGGTCCCGTCCCCGCCCTGGCCGCGCTCGCCCTGTACGCCTTCTCCCCCGACGTGATCGCGCACGGCTCGCTGGCGACGCTGGACGTGCCCGCGGCCGGTTTCCTGCTGACCTCGGCCTGGCTGCTGTGGCGGGCCCGCAGCACCGGGCGGGCCCTGCTGTACCTGCCGCTGGCCGGCGCCGCGCTCGGCGCCGCCCTCGCCACGAGGATGAGTGCCCTGCCCGCCGTACCGGTGTGCGTGGCGCTGGCGGCCCGGTCGGTGGGGCCGTTCCGGGTGCGCCGGGCCGCGGCCGCGGCTGGCGCGGTGGCGTCGACGGCCGTGGCCCTCGTCTGGCTGGCGTATCTCGCGGTGGACCCCCGGCTGCGCTGGGACCCCCGGCAGGCACACGTCCCCGTGGTGCACGGGCTGCGCGGGCTGCTGGTGCGGCTGCTGCCCCTGCCGGAGGCGTACCGGGACGGCATGCGGATGCAGTTCGGGCTGGAGGACCAGTCCTGGTCGGGGTTCCTGTTCGGGCACGTGTACTCCGGGTCGCGCTGGTACTACCTGCCGGTCGCCCTGGTGGTGAAGACCCCGCTCGGCATGCTCGCGCTGTGGGCGGCGGGCGCCGCCGCCCTGGTGGCGGTACGACGGCTGCGGCCCGCGGCGCCGTACGTCCTGGTCCCCGCGGCGGTCCTGCTGGCCTCGGCGATGACCGGATCGCGGAACCTCGGCACCCGGTACGCGGTGTTCCTGCCGATGTTCCTGGCGGTGGCCGGCGGCTGCGTCCTGGCGGTGCGGTGGCGGTGGCGGCGGGTGGCGACCTGGGCGCTGGTGGCGTTCGTCGCCGTCAGCTCGCTGCGCGCGTTCCCCTACTACCTGCCGTACTCCAACGAGGCGTTCGGCGGCCCGGCGCGGACGCATCTGCGGCTGCACGACTCCAACGTGGACTGGGGCCAGGACCTCGGCCGGCTCGCGGGCCGGCTGCGCGGACGGTACGCGGGCGAACGGGTCTGGCTCGTCTACAAGGGCAGCGGAGTGCCCTCGTGGTACGGCATCCGCGCCTCCGATCCCCGGCGCGCCCCGCTGCGCTCGGTGCACGGGGTGCTGGCCGTGTCGGACTCGGCGGCGGCCCGGGCCGGCAGGCGGCTCGCCCGGCTGATCCGGTCCAGCCACGAGGTGGACGACGTCGGCCACTCGATCACGATTTACCAGCGGTGACGGCCGTGGGGTGTGCGAGCGGCGGGGGCTCGGGCACGCTGTCCGGCACGCTCCGTGAGCTATGTTGAGCTGCGTGGGAGACAAAGGAGGCGCACCGGTGCCATCGCCCCAACAGGCACGCGCACAGGCATCAGCGATCACCTCGGGCAAGACGGATCCCGAAGCGGAGGTGTCCCCGACCTCCCGGCTCCGGGCCCTCTTCGACGGCCCCCAGCTGTCCCCGGGACAACGACGCATCGCCCAGTACCTGATCGAGCACATCACCGAGGCGGCGTTCCTGTCGATCACCGACCTGGCCGACCGGGTGGGGGTCAGCCAGCCCTCGGTGACCCGGTTCGCCGCCGCGGTCGGCTTCAGCGGCTACCCCGCGTTGCGCGAGAAGCTCCAGTCGATCGCGCTCGGCACCCTGGCGGGCGGCCCCGCAGCGGACGAGGCGAACCGCAGCAACGAGCTCCAGGCCGCGGTCGACGCGGAGATCGAGAACCTGGAGAACCTGCGGCGGGACCTGTCCGACCCGGACCGGGTGATCGAGGTCGGGCGGGCGCTGTCGCAGTCGACGCCGCTGACCATCCTGGGCCTGCGGATCTCGGCCTCGCTCGCCGAGTACTTCGCCTACGCCGCACGCCGGGTCCATCCCGACGTCCGGCTGGTGACCCGGGGCGGCAGCGTCGCCTACGACGCGCTGCTGCAGTCCCGGGAAGCGGGCGGGACCTGGGTGCTGGCCTTCTCGATGCCCCGGCACGCCCAGGAGACGCTGACGGCGGTACGGGTCGCGCGCAGCGCCGGACTGAAGGTCGCGCTGATCACCGACCTGGCCCTCGGCCCGGTGGCCGACGAGGCCGACGTCACCTTCGCCAGCGGCACCGGCTCCCGGCTGGTGTTCGACTCCTACGCCGCCCCCGGGGTGATGGCCGCCGCGCTGCTCCAGGCCATGACCGACGCGGGCCCGGAGCGCACCCAGGCGCGGCTGGAGGAGTACGAGCAGATCGCCGAGCAGCACCAGTTCTTCCTACGCGAGTAAACGGCCACCGCCGAACCGCCGACCCTCCACGCTCACCCCTCCCCCTCCGTAAAAGGGCACAGGGATCATTGCGGGCACTTCACACATGAATGTTTTCATACGTCTTGCAAACCCGTCGGTATATATAAATACTGCTCACGGCCGCACCCGCCCCTCAGGGCTCCTGTACGGGCACCCGAAGCCGTCGTCCCTACCCACGTCGGCGTCGCAGGGTGCTCGGGGCGCCGCTCACGCGAGCGCCCGTGGCGGCCTCGGTCATCCCCTGGACCGGGGCCGCCCCACACCCGTCGGACCACCCGTCCCGACGCCGCACACCCGGAAGCGATGACCATGACTCTGACGACGACGCAGCGCATCAGCCCGGACTGGCCGTGCCAGGTCAAGACCCCCGGCAGCTACGACTGGGAGCGTTCGGCCGCGAAGTGGCTGCGGGAACTGGTGCCCGCCCGGTACGCGAGCTACCCGCTCATGCTGCGTCAGCCGGTGCTGCTCGGCCGTCACGCCCAGATCCAGGTCCAGCAGGAGATCCGGGTGGCCCGCACCGCCCTGCAGACCGCGCGCGCCGACCTGCCCCGGCTGGGCATGGCCGAGTCGGTCATCGAGCACACCATCAAGCTGTACGCCGCCGAGCTCATGCAGCTCCAGCACATCGCCCGCAGTGTCCGCTGCGTCACCCAGGCCCTGATCGAGTCCCACACGGGCCGCTGAGCGACGCGGACGGGCCCGTTCCGCGATGTCGGCACAAGGGCCTGATCGCAGCCGCACACCTGTGCCATGCTCGATGCGTGACGAGCGAATCCGCGCTGCCCCCGGAGTCCGGCGAGGCACCCGACATGGCCGCCCTCACCCGGGTCGTGGCACGCCAGCGCGCGGAGATGGACCGGCTCCAGGAACTGGCCGCCACCGCGGCCGTCCGGGAACGGGCCAAGGGCGCGGTCATGGCGCGGCTCGGCTGCTCCCCCGACGCGGCACAGGAGGAACTCCAGCGCCGGGCGGAGGCCGCCCGGCGGACCCTCCTGGAGGAGTGCTGGCTCACCCTCGGCTCGCTGGCCGCGCCCACCGCCGCCGCACCGCACGCCGCCGCGGCCGACCCGCACGAGGGGCCGGACGAAACGCACCCGGCCCCCGACGAGGTCGACTCCTCGGCCCTGGCCCGGCTCGCCCGGGCCCTCGTGCGGGTCGGCACGCCCCAGGACCTCGCCCGCTGTGTGCTCGACCGGCTCGCCGCCGACGCGGACGCCGACGCGGTCATGCTCTACGCACGGCTGCCCTCCGGCGGGCTGGAACTGGTCGGGCACGCCGGGATCGACGAGACGCTCGCCCTCCAGTGGAGCCGGGTGCCGCCGCTCGCCGGGGTCGCCGCGCTGGAGACGCTGAGCGCCAACGAGGCCCGCTGGCTGGAGGACCCGGCGGCGGACCAGGAGCGGTACCTGCTGATCGGGGACCCGTCCGAGCAGTGGGGCTCGCGCGCCTGGCTGCCGGTGGGCACCGAGGAGCCGGAGGTGGCGCTCGGCGTGCTGCGCCGCCGCACGGGCCCCTTCCCGGCCGCCGTACGCGCGCATCTACAGGCCGTCGCCCGGCTGTGCGCGGGCCCGCTGCACACGTTCGGGGTCCGGCGGGAGCCTGCCGTCGGTGCCGCCGCGGACGCCGTGCAGACGGTGTTCGACCGGCTGCCGGTCGCCGCGGTGCTGCTCACCCCGGTGCGCGGGCCCTCGGGTGCCGTCGAGGACTTCCGGATCGAGGCCGTCGCCGCCGGGACCTCCGACGCCGTCGGCCGCGCCGGCCGCGACCTGCTCGGTCTGCGCTTCCTGGAATGCTGGCCCACGGCCGTGGACGAGCCGCTGTGGCAGGGGTGCCTGAAGGCGCTGGAGGGCGAAAAGCCCTACGAGAGCGAGCCGTTCGCCCGGCAGCACCGTGTCGCCGGGGTCAGCGAGCTGGCCACTTACGCGGCACGGGTGGCCCGGCTGGGCGACGGACTGGTCGTCAGCTGGGTGCGCCACGACCCCTCGGACCGCCAGGAGCAGCGGCTGGCGGACGTGCAGCGGCTCGGCCGGCTCGGCTGGGCCACCTGGAACCTGACCACCGGCGAGGGCAACTGGTCCGCCCAGGTCTACGCTCTCCTCGAGCGCGACCCCGCGCACGGACCCGTCCCGCTCACCCGGCTGCCGGGCTTCGCCCTGCCCGAGGACGTGCCCGCGCTGGCCCGCGCCGTCGGCGAGCTGGTGCACGAGGGGCGGCCGTGCGACGTGCCGTTCCGGGTCGCCGCCCGGGACGGCGTCCGCCATCTGCGGGCGGTCGCCGAGGCGGTGACGGACACCGAGGGCACTCCCGTCGAGGCGCACGGCTTCCTCCAGGACGTCAGCGCCCAGCGCAGCGCCGAACTCGCCCTGCTCGCCAGCGAACGCGCGATGCTCACCCAGCAGGGCGCGCTGACGGCCGAGCGCACGGTCGCGGCCCGGCTCCAGGACGCGCTGCTGCCGCTGCCGAAGGAGCCCGTGCGGCTGGCCGGACTGCGCGTCGACATCGCCTACCTGCCCGCGCAGTCGGGACTCAACGTGGGCGGCGACTGGTTCAGCGCCATCCGACTGCCGGACGGCGACGCCCTGTTCGTGGTGGGTGACGTCACCGGGCACGGCCTGGACGCCGTCGCCTCGATGGCCCTGCTGCGGTTCACCGCCAAGGGCATGGTCATCACCGGCTCCTCGCTGACCGGGGCGCTCTCCCGCCTCAACGCGCTGCTGCTGCACTCCCGTGATCCGCACGGCACGGCGACCATGGTCCTGGCCCGCTACAGCCCGGCCGGGCGGCGGCTCGTGTGGGCCCAGGCCGGGCATCCCCCGCCGCTGCTGCTGCGCTCCGGCGAGGCCCGCTATCTCGAACGGCCGCACGGCATGCTGCTCGGCGCCCGCGACGCCCCGCGCTACGCGGAGGCGGAGTGCCTGCTCGCCCCGGGCGACCGGCTGGTGCTGTACACCGACGGTCTGGTGGAACGGCCCGGGGAGAGCATCGACCGGGGCCTGGAGCGGCTCGCCCGCGCCGCGGCGGCCCCCCACCCGGGCGGCCCGGTGCCGCTGGAGCGCCTGCTCGGCGCGCTCCCGGAGCCGGAGGGCCGGGACGACGTGTGCGTCCTGGACATCCAGGTGCCGCCCGACGCCGACGACTGACCAGTCCGGTCCCCCGTCCGCCCGGTCGCCGGTGTCAGCCGCCGGTTCGTGACTCCAGCGCCTGACGGGTGTCGTCGCCGTACACGCCGTCCTCGTCGCCCCGGATGCCGTACCAGAGCTGGAAGCGGGCCACCGCCTCCCTGAGGGTGGTGTCGTACCGGCCGTCGGTGGGGCCGTCGCGGTACACGTCGGGGATCTTCAGCAGCCGCTGCTGGAGGTCGGTCACCTCGGGGCCGCTGTCGCCCTCCCGCAGCGTGCCGGCGCCGTCGGGGTCGGGGTCGGCCGACGGCGAGGAGGTGTCCGGCTGGGTGGCGCTCGGCTGCGGCTGGACGGTCTCCGCCGCCGCCTCGCCGCCGCGGCCCGGCACCAGCAGGGCACCGGCGAAGCCGACGAGCGCCGCGGCGCACACGCCGACCGTGATGGCGGCCCGGCGCAGCCCGTTGCCCGGCCCCTCGGCTTCGCGCCGCCCGCGTGCGCCGTGCGCCGCCGACGCCGCGGGATGCGCGCCGGTGCGCCCCCGAGGGTGCCCGTAGGGGCGGCCGGCGGAGCGAGTGGGGCGGGAGCCGTACGAGGGCCGCTCAGCCGGACCCGCCGAGGCCGCGGCGGAGGGGTGCTCGCCCCACCCCGCCGCAGCCGCGGCGCCCCGGTCCGCGGCGGGCTCGTACGGGGACCGCTCGTCCGCCCAGTCCTGACCGGCGACCGGTTCCGTCGCCGGTCCCGCGGCGTCGTGGCCTTGGGCCTCGGGCGCGGGCGCGGCGTCGGTCCAGTGCCCCACCGGGGGGAGACGCTCCGTCGCCGGCTCGTCGGTGCCGTCCGGCAGCCCCTGCATCGGGATCGACTCGTAGGAGACCGGTTCCTTGGTCAGTTCGGTCATCTCGCGGAACAGGTCCGCCAGGGCGTCGGTGTTGCGGGGCCTGAGAACCCGGATGGGCTCCACGACCTTGCGCTCCTGCGGTTGTCCGGGTTCGGCCGGTGTCGGCACCCTGGTCTCCCTCCGTTCCGTGTCCCCGGGGAGAGATACGGGCGGACGGGCGGACGGGTTCAGCCGGTCAGGAAGCGGCGCAGCGAACGTGTGGTCGCCGCGACGAAGGCGTCCCGGGCTCCGTCGTCGAGGACGTCCAGGGAGAGATAGGGGTTGAGGTCCTCCAGTTCGACGAGGAGCAGCCCGCCGCCGGGGGCGCGGCAGGCGTCGACGCGCTGGATGCCGTGCGCCAGGGTGTTCCACTCGATGAAGCGGTGGGCGAACTCCAGGTCGGCGGGGGTCGGCTCGTACGGCCGCAGCTCCCAGCGGCGGCCGGGGTCCGGGGCGTACAGGGCGTACTGGAAGTCGTGGTCGACGAAGTAGAAGGAGACCTCGTAGGCGAAGTCGACGCACGGCTGGACGAGGACGGTGCCGTCGGCCAGGGCGGGCAGGTCGTCCGCGGCGACGGTCCTGAGGCCCAGGGAGTCCGCGCCCAGCTTGGGCTTGACGACGTACCGGCCGGCCGCGGGCAGGCGGTGCAGGTCCTCGGCGCGGTCGACGGTGGGGATCACGGGATACCCCTGGGTCCAGAGGTCCAGGAGGTACTGCTTGCCCGCCATGTCGGCGCGCCCGGTGAGCGGGTTGTAGACGCGGGCGCCGTCCCGCAGGGCACGCTCGCGGAAGGCGTCGTAGGCGTCCTGGTAGCCGAGGACGGGGCCGCTGTTGCGGACCACCACGGCGTCGAAGCCGGCCATCAAGGACGCCGCGTCCAGGGGGTGGCACAGGGCCAGGTCGAAGTCGGCGCGCAGCCGGGAGGTGAGCCGGACGTCCTCGTCGCCGTAGCGCCGGCCGCGGGCCGGGTAGGCCAGGTCGGTGACGTAGAGGAGACGGGGACGGGCGGACGGCACGGGGGCTCCTCGGGCTGGGCGGCGGTGCCGAAAGGTTACGCCGGGGCGGTGGGTGCTCCTGCGGGGAGGGGGACGCGGGGGTCGTACGATGACAGGACCGTCGTTTCTCTCCCGAAGGGCTCGTCCACTCCGTGACCACCGCAACTCTTCTCGACGGCAAGGCCGCCGCGGCCGACATCAAGAACGAACTCGCCCTGCGTGTCGAGGCGCTCAAGGAGCGCGGCATCACCCCGGGGCTGGGCACGATCCTCGTCGGCGACGACGCCGGCAGCCGTTCCTACGTGGGCGGCAAGCACCGCGACTGCGCGCAGGTCGGCATCGCCTCGATCCGGGTGGAGCTGCCCGCCGACGCCTCCCAGGCCGATGTCGAGGCGGCGGTGCTGCGGCTGAACGCCGACCCGGCGTGCACCGGCTTCATCGTGCAGCTCCCGCTGCCCGCGCACATCGACACCCACGCCGTGCTGGAGCTGATCGATCCGGTCAAGGACGCCGACGGGCTCCACCCGACGAACCTGGGCCGGCTGGTGCTGGGCATCCCCGGGCCGCTTCCGTGCACCCCGCGCGGCATCATCGATCTGCTGCGCCGCAACCGTGTGGAGATCACCGGGCAGCAGTTCTGCGTCATCGGCTGCGGCGTGACCGTCGGCCGTCCGCTGGGCCTGATGCTGACGCGCGCCACCGAGCACGCCACGGTGACCCTGTGCCACGAGGCGACGCAGGACACCGCCGCGCACGCCCGGGAGGCGGATGTGGTCGTGGCCGCCGCGGGGGTGGCGCATCTGGTGCGGCCGGACTGGATCAAGCCGGGCGCGACCGTGCTGTCGGTGGGCCTCACCCGCACGGTCGAGGGCGTCCTCGGTGACGTCCACCCCGATGTCGGCCATGTCGCCGGCTCCTTCGCCCCGCCGATCGGCGGCGTCGGCCCGATGACCCGGGCGATGCTCCTGACGAACGTCGTCGAGGCGGCCGAGCGGCTCTGAGCCCCCGGCGTCCCGGACCGGCACGCCGTGCCAGGCACTCGGTTCCCTTTTCGGTGGGTATCGGAGGGAACTGAGTGCCATCACAGGGCTCCGGGTGTTACGTTCCCGTCCATGAGCGCCACTGAGAAGGCGGAGGCCAAGCCGCCGATGCGGGACGCCCTGGTGGCGGCGGCCTTCCGGCTGTTCCTGGAGCGGGGCTACGAGCAGACCACCGTCGACGACATCGTGGCCCTCGCGGGCGTCGGCCGGCGGTCGTTCTTCCGCTACTTCCCCTCCAAGGAGGATGTGGTCTTCCCCGACCACGAGCGGTGCCTGGCCGACATGACCGCCTTCCTCGCCGCGAGCGAGCCGGACGCGGAGCCGGTGCGGCGCGTGTGCGACGGCGCCCGGCTCGTCCTGCGGATGTACGCAGAGAACCCTTCCTTCTCGGTGCAGCGCTACCGGCTCACCAAGCAGGTGCCCGGGCTGCGCGCGTACGAGCTGTCCGTGGTGTGGCGTTACGAGCGCGCCCTCGCCGCGTATCTGCGGGGCCGCTTCGCCGGCGGGGCCGACGGCAGCCTGCGGGCCGATGTGATCGCCTCGGCCGTGGTGGCCGCGCACAACAACGCCCTGCGGTCGTGGCTGCGTTCGGACGGCGAGGGCGACGCGACCGCCGCCGTGGACCACGCGCTGGGCTATGTGCAGGCGGCGTTCGGCGCGGCGCCCGCACCGCCCCCGGCCGGCGAGCAGCCCGAGGACGTGGTCGTGGTGGTCTCGCGGCGCGGGGCGCCGCTGTGGCGGGTGGTGCAGGAGATCGAGACGACGCTCGGACGGAGCTGAATCCGCTCCGCCTTCAGGGTACGCGGTACCTTTACCTGTGGCACTCAGTGCCATACGCTGTGCCGGTGCACGGTGGCACGGCGACCGGGCACATCCGTGCACGGCCGGGCCGCGCACGGGGGGATTCCGGCCCAGGGCAGGGAGTTGACCAGCGTGTACCACTACTCAGGAAGCGCCGTTCAGCGGGCAGCCGGCTCCTCCGCGGGGCTGCTCGACCGCGCGAAGGCCGACGGCGAGGCGATCCTCTTCCAGCGCTGCACCTGGTGCGGCACCGCCATGTACCACCGGCTGCTGTGTCCGGTGTGCCAGGGCAGCGACCTGCGCACGGAGCGCAGCGAGGGCGTCGGGACGGTCCGCCACGCCACCGTCGTCCACCGCAACACGCCCTCCGCGCGCAATGTGTCGCTGGTCGAGATGGCCGAGGGATTCGTCGTACGGGGCCGGGTCATGGGCCCCCTCATCGGCATCCACAGCGGCGATCGCGTCCGGCTCTCCACCGTGAAGGACCCGGTCCGCGGTGAGCCGGTGTTCCAGTTGGTCGACGAGCCGTACCGGGGCTGGCACCGCTAGACAGCGCCCACCGGACAGCACGGAGACTCCGCACGACGGCTCAATTCCGGTCATTCACGGGCCGGTTCACTCGTCACAGGCAACCCACAGGTCCCTGATCGCCTCCTTGGAGGCGTGAGGTGCTCCCGGAACGGACGGGACGCCCACGCACGAAGTGTGAGGAGGGACCCTTGTTGCATGCCCGGCGCATAGGTGTCACCGCCGTGGCCGTGCTCGCGGCCCTGGCGGGAACACCCGGGCTGGCCCAGGCCCAGCAGCCGTCCGGTACGACGGCGTCGGCCGCTTCCGACGGCGGACTGCCCCCGGGATGGCGCGTCACCGGTGAGGGTGCGGCACGTCAGCTCGTGTGGCGCGCGGAGTCGACCGTGCCCATGGGGGACGCGCGGGTGGAGTTCCACGCGGGCGGCCGGCTGCTCGGGGTGCCGAAGCCTGCCCGGGACGGCCGTACCTTCCGGCTGACCCTCGACCGGGCCGCGTCGCTGACGGACCTCCAGGTCCTCGCGGCCGGCCGCAGGCTGGACGAGGCCGCCGCGGACACCGCCGCACCGTCCAGGGATTCCCTGGCGGCCGCGCGTCCCCCGGCCGCGCTCCCGGCGAACCCGGTGGACCCCGGCAAGCCGGGCGCGTACCGCACGGTCACCGGTGAGTACGACCTCGCCCCGGTGAAGCTGCCCGACTTTCCCCGGCCGGTCGAGATGCAGGCCGTGGTGGTCGCGCCGAAGGGCGCCACCGGCAAGCGGCCGCTCGCGCTGTTCCTGCACGGCCGGCACGCCACCTGCTACAAGCCGGGCGGCGGCGAGGACGGCGTCACCGGCGACTGGCCCTGCCCCACCGGGCTGAAGGCGATCCCCAGCTACCAGGGCTACCTCCAGGACCAGCAGCTGCTGGCGTCGCAGGGCTATGTCACGGTGTCGATCTCGGCGAACGGCATCAACGGCCAGGACTGGGCGGCCGACGACGGCGGCGCGCAGGCCCGTTCCTCCCTGGTGCGCCAGCACCTGGCGAAGTGGGCCGGCTGGGCCGCCCACCCCGGCGCCGCGCCGGCGGCCGTACGCACCGCGAAGGTGGACCTGGACCGCGTCCTGCTCGTCGGTCACTCGCGCGGCGGCGAGGGCGTCAACCGGGCCGCGATGGACAGCCTCTACCGGGCGCCCGCCGCCCAGGACGGCTACCGGGGCCCGGTCCGCTGGAAGATCCGCGGGACCGTGCTCATCGGCCCGACCGTTTTCGGCCAGAACCCGGTCGCCGACGTCCCCTCCACGACGATCCTGCCCGGCTGCGACGGTGACGTCTCCGACCTCCAGGGCGAGGTGTACGCCGACGGCACGCGCGGCGTCAGCAAGGGCGCCGCCCTGCACAGCTCCGTCTACGTGGTCGGCGCCAACCACAACTTCTTCAACACGGAGTGGACGCCGGGCAAGGCCCAGGCGCCCGCGAACGACGACTTCTGGGACGACCCGGAGAGCACGGACCGCGACCCGGTCTGCTCCACGGGCACCCGCACCCGGCTGACCGCCGACCAGCAGCACCGGGCCGGCGCCACCTACATCGCCGCGGCCGCCCGGCTGTTCGTGGCCGGCGACGACCGGGTGCGCCCGCTGCTCGACGGCACCGGCCTGCGCGCCCCCTCGGCCGACCCGGCCCGGGTGCTGACCCATGCCGTCGGCGCCCGCCGTACCGGCGCGTTCCTGCCGGACGCCGGGGTGAAGGTGACCGGCGGCAGGCTGTGCGCGGCGGTCGACCCGGCCCCTGCCAAGGCCTGTCTGGGCCCGGACGCCCACGGCTCCTCCCCGCACTTCGCCACCTGGGCGTTGGAGAAGGAGGCCGGCCGCCACGCGGTCGCGCTGAAGTGGTCGGCGCCCGGCAGGGCCACGAAGGTCACCCCCGCCAAACCGCTCTCCCTGTCCGGCGCGAAGAACCTGACGCTGCGCGTCTTCGTGCCGCCGAACACCACCGGCACCAAGCTGGACGTGTCGCTCACCGACTCCGCCGGTCACCGCGCGAGGCTCGGCCAGGTGAAGGTCGACGGGCTGCCGGGCACCGAGCGGACCTCCTCGTACTGGGCGCGCGAGGTGCGGGTCCCGCTGACCGCGGCCACCCGCGCCAGGTTCGACCTCAAGCACGTCAAGTCGCTGGAACTGACGCCGCGTTCGCACTCCGGGCGGGCCTGGCTGATGGACGCCTGGGGCTGGGCCCCCGGCACCCCGGCCATCGCGGCGGCCACCCTGCCGCGGGTGGACATCGGCAGGGTCACGGTCAAGGAGGGCGACTCCGGCACCCGCACCTACCGCGTCCCGGTCAAGGTCACGGGACCCGGCACGGGCAGGGTCCGCTTCTCCGTCATCGACCCGGACACCGGCCGGGCCGTGGACAAGCTGGTCACCGTACGGTCGGGGGCGAACCCGCTCCATGTGTCGGTCGTGGTGAAGGGTGACACCCGCTTCAACTACGACCAGCGGCACGACGTCGTCGTCAAGGCCGTGCGCGGTGCCGTCATCGGCTCGTACCAGGGCGGGGTCACCGTGGTGAACGACGACCCCGCGCCGAAGGTGACGCTGACGCCGGTCACGGACAAGGTGACCGAGGGCGGGACGCTGACCTGGCGGATCACCCTCTCCGAAGCGGCCGACGTGGTCTTCTGGCAGCCCGTCCGGGTCCTGCCGGTCACCGAGGGCACCGAGCTGTCCACCAAGGACGTGGACCCGCAGTGGCTGCTGGACTGGTCCGGTGACGTGCCCGACCCGGAGCGCCCGCTGTCCAGCGCGAACCTGTGGGCGTGGCTGGGCGTCCCGGCCGGGTCCACCAGCACCGACTTCGTCGTGAAGACGGTGCGGGACCAGGTGGCCGAGCCGGTCGAGTCGATGCGTCTGGCGCTGACGGACGAGAACGCCGACCCGCTGCCGGACCAGCCGGTCCTGACGGGAACGGTCGAGGACGCGCCGTAGGCAGTCGTCACGCAGGGGGCATGGACCGGGCGGTCCGTGCCCCCTTTTCCGTGTTCAGAGCGTGATGCGGATCCCGACCGTCCCGTCCAGCCCGCGCCGCAGCCGACTGCCCAGGAGGGTCAGCCGCCCGAGGATGCCGTACTTGCGGGCGAGCAGGGTGCGGTAGTGGGCCGTGGTGTGGGCGTCGCAGATCTCGGCGGTGGCCGGGACCGGTGCGCCGGTGGGGTTGCCGCGGACGTCGCAGGGGCCCACGAGGACGTCGGCGCGGGCCCGGATCCGCTTCACCTTCCAGGCGTCGGCGGCCGACCAGGCCCCGAGCGTGTCCCCGTCGCGCACCACCCAGACCGGGGTCGCGACCCCGGTGCCGTTCTTGCGGTAACTGGTGATCAGCAGGTACTTGCCCGCTCCGAGCCGGTCGAGCGCATTGTCGTCCATGCAGGCAGTCTAGGCAGGCGGATCACCGCCTCGGCAGCCTCCGGTCCATGGTCGGTGCGGCCGGTCGGGGCTCCCCGGGGCCGCCGGTGGGGCCCCGGCCCGGCGACGGCGGTATCCGGGTACCAGGCATCCGGGCATCCCGGCATCCCGGCATCCCGGCATCCGCACGGATTTCCGCCGGTCGCCCCCGGGTGTGGGCTCCCTTGCATAGATTGCTTGTCGGTCGCATGCACAGTTTGCCTGTCGATCGCGCGCCTCCCCCATCCCCCTCCTGCCGCCGGAGCCGAACCCATGACGTCCGTCACCCCCACCCCGGAGAACTCCCGTATCGACATCACCCAGCCGCACACCGCCCGCATCTGGAACTACTGGCTGGGCGGCAAGGACCACTACGAGGTCGACCGGGCCGCCGGCGACCGGATCCGGGAGTTACACCCGGACATCGGGGAGTACGCCCGCGCCGACCGGCTCTTCCTGGGCCGTGCCGTGACCCATCTGGTGACGAGGGCCGGGATCCGCCAGTTCCTCGACATCGGCACCGGGCTGCCCACCGCCGACAACACCCACGAAGTGGCCCAGCGGCTGGCTCCGGACTCCCGGGTCGTCTACGTCGACAACGACCCGCTGGTCCTCGCGCACGCCCGGGCCCTGCTCAGCAGCACGCCCGAGGGCCGCACGGACTACCTCGACGAGGATCTGCGCCACACCGAGGCGATCCTGGAGCATGCGGAGAAGACCCTCGACCTCGCGGAGCCGGTGGCGCTGATGCTGCTAGGCGTGGTCATCTTCGTCGGCGACGACGAGGACCCGTACGCCCTGGTGCGTCGGCTGCTCGACCGGCTGCCGGCGGGCAGCCATCTGGTCCTGTCGCACACCGTCACCACTCCCGCGATGCCGGACGTGGACGAGGCCGTGCGGTTCTGGAACGAGCACGGCACCCCGAAACTGACCCAGCGCACCCCCGAGCGGGTGGCGCGCTTCTTCGACGGTCTGGAACTGCTGGAGCCGGGCGTGGTGTCGTGCTCGCGCTGGCGGCCCGAGCGGCAGGGGGCGGAGCCGGAGCCGGCGGAGGTGGCGATGTTCGGCGGAGTGGGGCGCAAACACTGACGTGCGGCGCGGCCGTGCGGCTCGCGGCGGCCGGTGCCGCGGCGGCTTCGCGAGGTGATCACTTCCGGGCTGAACACGACCGGGCGCTCGCACGTATGGGGGTGAGGGCACTCAACGACCGGAGCGCCCCGCGGTGTTGGAGCCGCACAACCGGGGTTTTTCGGGAGCTGGGCATGAGGCACGCACGACGACGGATCGTCCGGCGAGTGACACGGCTGGCGGCAGTCGGCGGACTCCTCCTGGGCGGGACCATGGTCACCCAGGCGGCCATGGCCACCGAGACACCCGCCACCTCGGCGACGCCGCGCACCGCACCGGAGTCCGTGGTCACCAACCCCGGTGCGGCGCTGGTCAAGAAGCTCGGCACGGCGCGCACCGCGGGCACCTGGCTCGACGACGAGGGACGCCCGGTCGTGGCGGTCACGGACGACGAGTCGGCCGCCACCGTGCGCAAGGCGGGCGCCCGGCCCAAGCTCGTGGACCACAGCATGAACGAACTGAAGTCGGCGGCGGCGACGCTGCGTTCGGCACCCAGGGTGCCCGGGACCGCGTGGGTGACGGACTACAGGACCAACGAGGTCATCGTGCAGGCCGACAGCACGGTGTCGGCCTCCGACTGGGCGAGCCTGACGAAGACCGCGACAGGCATCGGCAGTTACGTCCGGATGGAGCGGACGGCGGGCACGTTCACCACGCGGCTCAACGGCGCCCAGCCGATCCTGTCGACGGGCGGCCGCTGCTCCGCCGGGTTCAACGTGACCAACGGGACGAACGACTTCATCCTGACCGCGGGGCACTGCGGGCCGAACGGGTCGACCTGGTTCGCCGACAACACCGCGCAGCAGCAGGTGGGCCAGACCGTCCAGCAGAGCTTCCCGGTCAACGACTTCTCGCTCGTGCAGTACGCCAGTGGCAAGGCCGGCAACGGTGCCGATGTCGTGGCGATCGGCAACGGCAACGGGGTGCGCATCACGGGCACGGGCGACGCGGCTGTGGGCCAGCGGGTGTTCCGCAGCGGCAGCACCACGGGCCTCAAGGACGGGCAGGTGACCGGGCTCGACGCGACGGTGAACTACCCGGAGGGCACGGTCAGCGGGCTGATCGAGACGAACGTGTGCGCCGAACCCGGCGACAGCGGCGGGCCGATGTTCTCGGAGGGCATCGCGCTCGGCATCACCTCGGGCGGCAGCGGCGACTGCACGACGGGCGGTACGACGTTCTTCCAGCCGGTGACCCGGGCGCTGGCCCAGCTGGGCGTGACGCTCATCGTGTCCGCCCCGGGCAACGGGCAGGCGGGCGGCACCGCGCCCTCCGGTGGCCCGCAGCCGTCCCTCTCCCCCACCCAGGCGGCGATCGCGCCGGGTTCGACCTCGCCGGGCTCGACGACCCCGGTGACGGGCATCGGCGGCGGGACGTCCCTCGCGGCCCGGCTCACCGACCCGAACACCATCGGCCCCGGCCTGCTGGTCATCGGCGGCAGTCTGATCGCCCTGGTCGCCACCCGCTACTTCCGCGCCGAACAGGACCGCCGGGCCTACCGCGACTACTACTCGGCGACCTGGGGCTGAGCCCGGCAAACGAAAAGGGCACCCGGTCAGGGTGCCCGCTTCGGTCTACGAGGATCAGACCGCGTTCAGCGGCTGCGGGGCCGCGGCGGCCCACTCCAGGACGAGGCGCTGGTACTCCGCGCGCTGCTCGACACTCAGTGTCCCGCCCGACCGCAGCCACAGGGCCCGGATCTCCTCGTTGACCTCGTCAGCCGAACGATCGGAAACGGTTTCAACAGTGGTGGACATGGTGTGAAGCATACGGCTCTCAGGGTGAAGGCCACGTGAGTAAGTACTGATAATTCGGTCATTCCGTACCGTGTTACTGATCACGTCCCCCTGTACACCGCCCCATGTCAACCCCTGTGGGCCCGCCGGCCGGGGCCGGGTGCCGTCAGGTGCCCGGCTTGCGGCCGTAGACGAAGACGTCGTCGCCGTTCCTCAGCAGCGACCAGTACTTCTTGGCGGTGGCCGTGGTCATGTTGACGCAGCCGTGGGAGCCCGGCGGGTTCCACATGCTGAGGTTGACCGAGTGGAAGGCCTGACCGCCGTCGAAGAACTGGCTGTAGGGCATCGGCACGTTGTAGATGTCGGACACGTGGTCGATGTCACGCCAGTAGATCTTCTTCAGCCCGGTGCGGGTCTCGTACCCGTCGCGGCCCGTGCGGACCGGGACGGGACCGTAGACGAGCCGGCTGCCGTCCTGGATCCAGCTGAGCTGGAGGGTGAGGTTGACGCAGGCGATCCGGCCCCTGTTGGTGGGGCACCGGCCGGCCGCGTTGGGGTGGTTGCCCACGGCCTTCTGCTTGTTCATGAGGTCCATCACGCCCCAGGTGACGGAACCCGCGAAGCCGACGTTCGGGGTGATGCCGTGCTTGTTCTGGAACGCCTGGATGGCCCGGCAGTCGGCGGCCGACTGCCTGCCGTCGACGGGTCGGCCGAGGAACTTCTCGACCTGCTTCTGATACGGCCCGGCCTGCGTGGTGCAGGTGGCGGCCTGGGCCGGCGCGGCGCCCAGCACGAGCGTCAGCGGGGCGAGCAGCCCCGTGACCCCGAGCGCGACGGCTCCTCTTGTGCGTATGTCCCCCATGGGTGCCCTCTTTCCGGCGCGGTTTCGATCTCGACAACCTAGACCGGTGGGTGGGGTGCGTGGTTGTGGTCCGGGGCAAGCTGTGACGAATCAGTTAAGCAAGCCCGGCCGATGAAATGGAGTTCCTTCACACATGTCCGGTTTTGTCCAGCAACTTCCCGCGCTCATAGGGGTCGTGCTCGGTGCCCTCGGTTCGTATCTGGCGGTCGTGCGCAGCGACCGGGCCCGGTTCGGGCGCGAGCAGGCGGCGCGGTGGGAGGAGCGGCGGCTGTCGGTGTACTCCGACTACGCGCAGGCCTTGAAGAGGTCGGTGGTCCTGACGTACCGCGTCGCCGCCCACCTGGGCAACGACCCGCACCCGCACCCGATGGCCCTGGCGGAGGCGGAGCCGCTGCTGGCGGAGGCCACCGACGGGCGCGACCCGGCCGGGGAGGCGCTGATCATGCTGGGCAGCCGCCAGGTGGTGGACCGGGCCCGGGTGTGGGTGCGGGTGGTGATGGACATGGAGGCGTTCCTGCGGGCGGGGACCGTGGACCCCAAGGCCTGGCAGGGGCTGCTGGAGCGGCAGCGCGCCGGCCGTGAGGGCTACTACACGGCCGTCCGCGAGGACCTGGCGCTGCCGCCGGGGCATCCGGCGCGCTGGCCCTCGATGCCGGTCTCGGGCGGGTGAGGGGTCAGCGGTAGCCCGTCACGTCCGCCGGTTTCCCCGCGTCCTGGACCTCGACCAGGTACCGCCAGGCGTCGGGACGGCTGCCGTCGAGGTCGGTGTAGCCGTAGAGGGGGGCTAGGCCGCCGCTGGAGAGGGACCGGCCGTTGAAGCGGGCCACGTCCGGGTCGGCGGCGAGGGCGGCGACGGCCCGGCCGACGTAGCGGGGTGTCTCGGAGATCGCGAAGTGGGGTTCGGCGGCCAGGGCGTCGCGCCAGGTGTCCTCGGTGACGCCGAACGCGTCGAGCATGATCTCCGAGCGCATCCAGCCGGGGGTGAGGGCGACGGCAGTGGCGCCGCGCGGGCCGAGTTCATGGCCGAGGGAGAACGCCATGCGCAGCACGGACGTCTTGGCGAGGTCGTAGAAGAAGCTGTTGCGGTAGGTGACGCGGTTGTACTCGGCGGTGCCGTCGGTCATCTCCACGACCAGGCCCCCGGGGTGCCGCAGCAGCAGCGGGAGGGCGTGGTGGCTGGTGATCGCGTGGGTCTCGACGGCGAGGCGGAGCAGTCTGAGTCCGTTGTCGAGGTCGTGCTCCCAGACGGGGGTGTCCCACGCGAAGAGGTGCTCGGCGCCCCAGATGTCGTTGACGAGGACGTCCAGCCGGCCCTGCTCGGTGTCGATGCGTTCGACGAGCGCCCTGACCCGGTCGGGTTCGAGATGGTCCGTGGGGACGGCGATGCCCCGCCCGCCGGCCGCGGTGACCAGGTCGGCGGTGTCCTCGAGGGTCTCGGGGCGGTCGTACTCGGAGCGGCGGTCGCGCGTGGTGCGTCCCGTCACGTAGACGGTGGCCCCGACCGCGCCCAGTTCGACCGCGACGCCCCGTCCGGCGCCCCTCGTCGCCCCCGCCACCAGTGCGACCCTGCCCGCCAGCGGACCTGACCTGTCCGGCCCCATGTCCGGCCTCCTCGTGTTCCTCGTGTTCCTCGACTGTTGCTCGTTTCGGGTTCGAGGGTCGCGTGGAAGCCGGACATCTTCTGTCGCCTTTTCCGGCGGGTTCGCCGACGGTCACCCGGTGGGGCTCAGCCGCTCCGCGAGTTCGTCCTCGTCGGCGACGAACCAGAGCTGGCGGCCCCGGTTCGCCTCGTACACGAAGTCACGCAGGGCGGAGCTGTCGGCGAGGTGCCGGGAGATGTCACCGACGACGGCCAGCCGCAGCCGGTAGTTCGCGAACTTCTGCACGACCGCGCCCGCGATCCCCGACCGCAGCCGGAAGAACTCCTCCCCGCAGCGCTCGGCGGGGACCACCACCAGTTCCGCGTCGTGTCCCATCGCGTCACCGATCAGGTCGAGCGCGGCGCGCTCCCCGTCCAGCGCCGGCCCCTCGGGGGCGCAGCGCAGGACGCGGGTGGTGTGCAGGGTCGTGAGCGTGGGTGCGGTGTCGGTCATGCGGATGATCGTAGGAGTTTCCTACGGCCTGGCGCGCGCCGTTTCCCGCCCCGTGCGTCAGTGCCCGCGAGCGATCCACTCCTCCAGGTGGGGTGCCTCCGCGCCGATGGTCGTGGCGTCGCCGTGGCCGGTGAGCACCTTGGTGCCCGGCGGGAGGGAGAGCAGCTTCTCGCGGATCGAGGTGATGATCGTCGGGAAGTGGGAGTAGGAGCGGCCGGTGGCGCCGGGGCCACCCTGGAACAGGGTGTCGCCGGTGAACAGGACGCCGAGGCCGGGGTCGTACAGGCAGACCGCGCCGGGGGCGTGCCCGGGGGTGTGCAGGACGGTGAGGTCGGTGCCGGCGGCCTCGATGACCTGGCCGTCGGCCAGATGTGCGTCGGGCTCGCGGTCCGGGTGGGTGAGCTTCCACAGGGGCAGGTCGTCCGGGTGCAGCCAGATGGTCGCGCCGGTCAGCTCGGCGAGGGCGGGGGCCGCGCCGACGTGGTCGTTGTGGGCGTGCGTGCACACGATGGCGGTGAGCCGGCGGTCGCCGACGGCCGCGGCGATGGCCGCGGCGTCATGGGCGGCGTCGATGACGATCGCCTCGTGGTCGTCGCCGACGATCCACACGTTGTTGTCCACGTCCCAGGTGCCGCCGTCGAGGCTGAACTGGCCCGAGGTGACGAGTCGTTCGATACGGGCGGCCATCACAGCACCACCACCGAACGCAGCACGTCGCCGTGGTGCATGCGCGCGAACGCCTGCTCCACCTCGTCGAGGGCGATGGTCTCGGTGACGAAGGCGCCGAGGTCCAGGCGGCCCTGCTGGTGCAGGTCGATCAGCATCGGGAAGTCGCGGGAGGGCAGGCAGTCGCCGTACCAGGACGACTTCAGGGCACCGCCGCGGCCGAAGACGTCCAGGAGCGGCAGTTCGAGCTTCATCTCCGGGGTCGGCACGCCGACCAGGACGACCGTGCCGGCCAGGTCGCGGCCGTAGAAGGCCTGCTGGTACGTCTCCGGGCGGCCGACCGCCTCGATGACGACGTCCGCGCCGAAGCCGCCGGTCAGCTCGCGGATCGCCGCCACGGCGTCGGTCTCCTTGGAGTTGACCGTGTGGGTCGCGCCCATCTTCTTCGCCGTCTCCAGCTTGCGGTCGTCGATGTCGACGGCGATGATCCTCGCCGCGCCGGCGAGGTTCGCGCCGGCGATCGCCGCGTCACCGACGCCGCCGCAGCCGATGACGGCGACCGTGTCCCCACGGCTCACGTTGCCGGTGTTGATCGCGGCCCCGATGCCCGCCATCACGCCGCAGCCGAGCAGCCCGGCCACGGCGGGCGACACCGACGGGTCGACCTTGGTGCACTGGCCGGCCGCCACGAGCGTCTTCTCGGCGAAGGCGCCGATGCCGAGGGCCGGGGACAGCTCGGTGCCGTCGAGGAGGGTCATCTTCTGCTTGGCGTTGTGCGTGTCGAAGCAGTACCAGGGGCGCCCGCGCAGACAGGCCCGGCACTGGCCGCACACGGCTCGCCAGTTGAGGATCACGAAGTCGCCCGGCGCGACGTCCGTGACGCCGTCACCGACGGACTCGACCACGCCCGCCGCCTCGTGGCCGAGCAGGAAGGGGAATTCGTCGTTGATGCCGCCCTGCTTGTAGTGCAGGTCGGTGTGGCACACCCCGCAGGCCTGGATCCGTACGACGGCCTCACCCGGGCCGGGGTCCGGGATCACGATCGTCTCCACCCGCACCGGCTCGTTCTTCCCCGGCGCGATCACTCCGCGTACTTCCTGCGGCATGGGGTTGCCCCTTTCTTCGGCGGTCATCCGTCCCAGGTAGGACCCTACGCGGGGCGGAGCGGTCAGGGCACGGCCGACAGCTCCGGAACCCCCTCCTGCGGGCCGTGCCCGGCGACGGCCGCCGTAGCCTGAGGGCTCCGCCCGAGCGCCGAGGAGCCCCGTGAGCAACGCAGAGACAGCCGGCATACGACCCCCGTGGCGGCTGCTGCTCGACCATGTCCGGCCCCACCGCGGGACCCTGCTGGCGGGGGCGGTGCTGTCGCTGGTCACCGGGGCGACCGGGCTGCTGCTGCCGCTCGTGGCGCGGGGGTTGATCGAGGACCTGTCCCACGACCGGCCGATCACGGGGGCGTTGCTCGTCCTGACGGGCCTGGTCGTCGCCAACGCGGCGGTGGGGGCGCTGGGTTCGTACGTCCTGCGGCGCACCGCCGAGTCCGTGGTGCTGGGCGCGCGACGGGCGCTGTCCTCGTATCTGCTGCGGCTGCGCATCCCGGCGGTGGACCGCAGCGAGCCCGGGGACCTGATGGCCCGGATCACCTCCGACACCACCCTGCTGCGCGAGGTCACCACCGACTCGCTGGTGGGCCTCGGCACCGGCGGACTCACCCTGGCCGCGACGGTCGTGATGATGGCGCTGGTCGATCCGGTGCTGCTGGGGGTGACCCTGGCCGTGATCCTGTGCGCGGGAGCGGTCCTCGGGGTGATCGTGCCGCGGATCAACCGGGCCAGTCGGCAGGCGCAGGACGCGGTCGGGGTGATGGGGGCCTCGCTGGAGCGGGTGCTGGGCGCGCTGCGCACCGTGAAGGCGTCCGGCGCCGAGCCCCGGGAGGAGCAGACCCTGCACGCGGCGGCCGAGGAGTCCTGGCGGCAGAGCGTGCGGGCGGCCAAGTGGTCGGCGGCGGCCGGGAACACGGCCGGGCTCGCCATGCAGAGCGCGTTCATCACGGTGCTGGCGGTGGGCGGGGCGCGGGTCGCCACGGGCGCGATCGGCGTCGGCACCCTGGTGGCTTTCCTGCTGTACGTCTTCTATCTGATGGCACCGATCCAGCAGGTCGTGGGCGCGATCACCCAGTACCAGACGGGCTCGGCCGCCCTCGCCCGGATCCAGGAGGCGCTGGCGCTGCCCGCCGAGCCGGTGGGCCGGCCCGCCCCGCTGCCCTCCCCCGCCGCCGAACCGGCCTCGCTCTCCTTCACCGACGTCCGCTTCCGGTACGCCGACGACCTGCCCTACGTCCACCACGGGGTGACGTTCGACGTCCCGGCGCGGGGCATGACGGCGTTCGTCGGCCCGTCGGGCGCGGGTAAGACCACGGTGTTCTCCCTGATCGAGCGGTTCTACGACCCCGAGTCCGGCACGATCCGCCTCGACGGGCGCGCCCTCGGGGACTGGGAGCTGCCGCTGCTGCGGTCGTCCATCGGGTACGTCGAGCAGGACGCGCCGGTGCTGTCGGGCTCGCTGCACGCCAACCTGCTGCTGGGCAACCCGGAGGCGGACGAGGACACGGTACGGCGCGTGCTGAAGACGACCCGGCTGGACGGGCTGGCCGACCGGCTGCCGCAGGGCCTTCAGACACTGGTCGGACACCGGGGGACGAAGCTGTCGGGCGGGGAGCGGCAGCGGGTGGCCATCGCCCGCGCGCTGCTGCGCCGGCCCCGGCTGCTGCTGCTCGACGAGGCGACCTCGCAGCTGGACGCGGTGAACGAGGCGGCGCTGCGGGACACGGTGGCCGATGTCGCCCGGACGACGACGGTGCTGGTCGTGGCGCACCGGCTGTCGACGGTGACGACGGCCGACCGGATCGTCGTGATGGACGCGGGCCGGGTGCGGGCGGTGGGGACGCACGCCGAGCTGGTGACGGGTGATCCGCTCTACGCCGAGCTGGCGGCGACCCAGTTCCTGGCGGCGTCCGAGTGAGGGAAGGTTCCCGCCGGGGGGCCGCAGCCGAAGGGGCCGTCGCCCGGCGGGAGGACCCGGGCGGCGGCCCCATGGGGACCTGCGGCTACTGGATCGCGGGGAGCAGCCCGGTGACGGGGGCCACGAGGTCGGTGACCTGGTGCAGTTCGCCGAGCTTGCTGAGCTGGTGCAGGTTGTTCAGTTCGGCGAGCTGGCGGGAGACCGGCGGCAGGTCGGCCCGGTGCTCCGCCGGCATGCCGTCGGCGACCAGCGAGTCGATCAGGGCCATCGGGTGGATCCGGCCGTCGGAGGGGGCGTCGGCCGCGTTCGCCAGAGGTGCGGCGAGGCCCGTGATACCGGCGGCGAGGGCGGCGACTGCGGCGATGCGTCGAGTGGAGATCATGCCTGCACAAACGCCGCGGGGGCCGGCGCGGACACGGGTGGCGGACCGGGCTCACTCAAGAGGCGGAGCCGTGGCCGCTGCGCTTGCCGAGGCCCGCGGGGCGGAGGACGCTCGAAGGTGAGGGACCGGCGGCCCGGCTCCCCACGGTCCGCGGCCCTCCTAGGAGGTCACCATGGGCACCGCGGCAAGTTCCGGCTTCTCCACCGACACGCTGCGCAGGGGCGTCGAGGGATCGACCCCGTCGGATCTGTTGTCCCTCTACGCGGACGACGCCCAGCTGCGCATCGTCGATCGCAACACCCAGCCCAGCAGCCCCCGGGTGCTGCACGGCAGGGCGGAGATCGGCGAGCTGCTCCAGGACGTGTACAGCCGCGACATCAAGGCGCACAAGGTGGATGAGTGCATCGTGGAGGGCGACCGCGCCGCCTTCACCGAGTCCTGCGAGTACGCGGACGGCGTGCGGGTCCTCTCCGAGTCGATGATCACTCTGCGGGACGGCAAGATCGTCGACCAGATGATGATCCAGGCATGGGACGAGTAGGGAGGAAATTCGCCGGGGTCCAGGTCACCTCCCGGCTGACCTGGACCTTCTCGGCCCGGCTGGGGCGCTCGCGCGGCCACCGCTCCGCGCTGCCGGGGCCGGCGTCGGCGGCGGGCAGGAAGCTCTCCGTCGCCGTGCTGCGGACACTCCTGGGTACGGCCCGCCGACCGCGCCCGCTCCCTCCCGCACCCTCGTACCGGCTCCGGCCCGCGCTGCCGGTACGCCGCCGCCGGACGCGCTGACGCCCGGCGGGACGACGGTCCGTCAGTTCAACGACCAGCTCTGGTTGGTGGCGCCGCTGCACGACCACAGCACCAGCACGGAGCGGTTGGCGGTGGCGGCGCCGTTGACGTCGAGGCACAGGCCCGCGTGGACGTTGGTGATCGTGCCGTCGGCGTTGACGTTCCACTTCTGGTTGTTCTGGCCGTTGCAGTCCCAGATGACGACCTTGGTGCCGTTGGTGGTGCCCTGGTTGTAGGCGTCCAGGCACTCGGTGCCGTACACCACGAGTTCCTTGCGCGAGGTGTACGTCCAGGACTGGTTCTGGCCGCCGTTGCAGTCCCAGATCTCCGCCTGGGTGCCGTTGGTGACGGTGTTGTCGTAGACGTCCAGGCAGCGGCTGGACGCCCTGCCCACGACCTGGGTGCCGTTCACGCCCGCCAGGGGTCTGACGGTGATGTCGGCGAGGGCCGGGGCGTTGCCGAAGGCCAGGGTGTTGGCCGAGCCCTTGGACAGGCCCACCAGGAGGCTGATCGTGCCCTGGCCGGAGCCGGTCGGCGGGAAGGAGACCGTGGTGGCGCCCTGGCCGTTGACCTTGAGGGTCGCGGTCTGCGCCGTCGAGGCGGTGTTGGTGTAGGCGACGTCCACGATCTTGGTGCCGGTGGCGCCCGCGGTGACACCGGAGAAGCTCGACGTACCGGTGTAGGTGCTGCCGGAGGCCTCGGTGCCGCCGGTGACGGTGAGCATCACCGAGCCGCCCGCCGGGACGCTCTGGGTGTAGCTCGTGCTGTACGAGCCGATGTCCGACCGGGACCACAGGTCGCGCACGGTCGCCGGGGCACCGGTCAGACCGAGGTCGGACCAGCGGACGGTGATGTTCGCGGCGGCGGAGGTCCGGTTGAGCAGGACCACGGCCCGCTTGCCGGTGCCGGCGAGGACCTTGCCGTACACCTGGAGTCCGGTGGTGTCCTCGGCGACCTTGACGCCCTGGAGTCCGCGCGCGTCCTGGTCGACGGCGATGACCTCGGGGTTCTTCAGGATGTTCGCGGTCTCGGCGGTCATGGTGGTGAGGTCGTTGCCGGCCAGCAGCGGGGCGCCGGAGACGGCCCAGAGGTTCATGTGGGTGCGGTTCTGCGCGGCGGTGAAGCCGCTCATGCCGACCATCAGCATGTCCGGGTCGTTGTAGTAGCCGGTGTGCTGGGCGAGCGGGTGCAGGCCCTGGTCGAAGTTGGACAGCAGGTTCGTCATGGACGGCGGGTTGCCGTAGAAGATGATGTCGGTGCTGGTCCGGTACATCGGGGCCAGGCCCGGGGCCCAGTTCCAGGGGTTGCTGTTGCCCCAGTTGCAGACGGAGAGGGTGAGCGGGCGGCCCGTGGTGGCGCTCGCCCGGTCGACCGCGTCGCTGATCGCGGTGTACGTCGTCCGCGGGTCGAGGCCCTCGGCGTCACCGCCGCACCAGTCGACCTTCACGAAATCGAAGCCCCACTTCGAGAACTGGAGCATGTCCTGGGCGTAGTGGCCCTCGCTGCCGCTGCCCGGGGCGGCGGGGCGGCCGGTGGGGTAGTAGTAGCCGCAGCCGTCCTTGCCGGCGTCCGTGTAGATGCCGGCCTTGAGGCCCTTGCTGTGGATGTAGTCGGCGATGGCGCTCATCCCGCCGGGCCACTCGGACTCGTCGACGGTGATGTTGCCGCCGCTGTCGCGGGTGCCCTGCCACCAGCCCTCGTCGATGTTGACGTACTGGTATCCGGCCGCCGGCAGGCCCGCCGCGACGAACGCGTCGACCTGCCCCTTGATGACGCCGTAGTCGATCTTCGCGGCGAAGCTGTTCCAGGACGCCCAGCCCATCGGGGCCGTGGGCACCGCGATCTGACGGGTAGTCGCCGCCTGTGCCGGGGCGGGACCGGCGAACACCAGGGCGGCGGTCGCGGTCAGCGCCAGGGCGAGGAGGCGCACGGCTGCGGTTCTGCAGCGCCTGAGGAGGCCTGGGCGCGGTGGGGGATACATGCGGCGACTCCGGGGGTATTCGACATCTCGAACGAGGATCGGCGAACCGAACGGCTGCGCGCCCGAACGTAGAGCCGCCGGAGGGGCAAGTCAACGGCTGCGACAGAAGTCATGTGACCGGTCTCAAGGTGAGCGGTGTGACCGGTCTCAACGAGAGTGAGGTGACCGGCCTCCGCGATGAAGTGACGTCCGCCTTCGGGTCGTTGGCCCCGCCGCGCGCCTGACGCCGCCATACTGTCCGACGTGCGAGTGGCGATCATGACGGCGGGCTCCCGGGGCGATGTCGCCCCCTTCACCGGTCTGGGGCACGCCCTGGTGCGCGCGGGCCACGAGGTCACCCTGGTCACCCACGGGCGGTTCGCACCGCTCGTGACCGGCTCCGGGGTGGGCTTCCATCCGCTGCCGGTCGACCCGCGGGCGGAACTGGAGTCGGAGCGCGGCCGGGGCCTGCACGACAGCTCCAGCGGGCCGGGCAAGCTGCTGCGGGCGATCCGGCTGGCGCGGGCGGTGGTCGGCGACATGACCGACGATCTCCTGACCGCCGCCCACTCGGCCGACGCCCTGCTGGCGGCGGCCCCGCTCGCGCCCCTGGCGCGGACCATCGCCGAGGGGCTCTCCCTGCCGATCCTCGGTCTCCACCTCCAGCCCATCGCGCCCACCCGTGAGTTCGCCCCGCCCATGCTCGGCGGCGGCTCCTGGGGCGCCCTCGGCAACCGTCTCGCCGGGCACGGCGTGGAACGGGCCGTCGAACGGGTCTTCGCCCCGGTCCTGCCCGCCGTCCGCGCCCGGCTGGGCCTGCCGGCCGGGGGCACGCGCTCGCGCCGGCACCGGTTCACCCCGGTGCTGCACGGTTTCAGCCCCCTCCTGGTGCCCCGGCCCCACGACTGGCGCCCGGAACTCGACATCACCGGCTACTGGTGGCCGTACGACCGCGACCGTCAACTCCCGGCTTTCCTAAGGGAGTTCCTGGACGCCGGGCCGCCGCCGGTCTTCGTCGGCCTGGGCAGCGCGACGGTGCCCGATCCTCGGCGGCTGAGCGCCGAGATCGTACGGGGGCTGCGGCTGGCGGGGCTGCGCGGGGTGATCCAGCGCGGTTGGGCGGGCCTCGCGGCCGACGGCGACGACCTGCTGACCGTCGACGAGGTCCCGCACTCCCTGCTCTTCCCGGAGACGGCCGCGGTGGTCCACCACTGCGACGCGGGCACCACGGCGGCCGGGGTCCGCGCGGGCGTCCCGGCCGTACCGGTCCCGATCCAGTTCGACGAGGCCTTCTGGGCCGACCGCCTCGTGACGGCGGGGGTGGCCCCCCGGTCGGTCCCCCTGCGCCGGCTCACCGCCGAAACCCTGGCCGCGACCCTCACCGACGCCACCCGCGACCCCCGGTACACCGAGCGGGCAAGGGAACTGGGCACACGGGTACGGGCGGAGGACGGCGTGGGGCGGGTGGTGGCGGCGGTGTCCCGCCTGAGCTGAGAAGCAAGGTCCGGCACCCGGCCTTGCCGAGCGGCCTGGAAATCGCCCGGCGGAGAGACAGCCCAGGCCGACCGGAGCAGGGAAGACCCGGGGGCCTACCGGAGCGGAGAACATCCGGGGCCGACCGGAGCGAGCAAGGCCCGAAGACCGGGCAGGCCGAGTGAGGCCCAGGACCGACCCGGGCAGGCGAGGCCCCAGGACCGGCACGAGCGACGAGGACACGGACCCGCGGCCGAAACAAGCAAGCCCCACGGCCCGACAGGAGCCGGCGAGAACCCGAAGACCCGCCGGCCAGACAGCGCCCGAGAACCGGCACCAGCGAGGAAGACCCGAGGGCCGACCGGAGCGAGCCAGGCCCGACCACCGGGCAGGCCGAGTGACGCCCAGGACCGACCCGGGCAGGCGAGGCCCCAGGACCGGCACCAGCGACGAGGACACGGACCCGCGGCCGAAACAAGCAAGCCCCACGGCCCGACAGGAGCCGGCGAGAACCCGAAGACCCGCCGGCCAGACAGCGCCCGAGGACCGGCACCAGCGAGGAAGACCCGCGGGCCGACCGGAGCGAGCCAGGCCGAGTGAGGCGCAGGACCGGCATGGGCGACGAAGGCCCAGCGGCCGCGGCCGAAACGGGGAAGATCCCTGGGCCGACAGGAGTGGGCAAAGCCCGCGGACCGGCACGAGCGCGCAGGGCGCAGGGCGGCCGGAGCAGGTGAGGCCCGGAGGCCGCGCGGCGAGGAAGGGTCCGACGACCGACCGGCGTGCGGGAGGCCGGTGTTCATCGGTGGCGACGCGGTCCTACGGACGGGTTCTGGACTCGGGCACCCACCCCGGAGGCCGCAGTATCCCCAGCAGTTGGCGGACCAGTTCGTCGACCACCTCGTCCAGGGTGGCGTCGACCCAGCCGGCGCTCCAGTCGTGGAGAAGGCCGTTGACGCTGCCGATGAAGGCCGCGGCCGAGAGGCGGTAGTCGCGGGGGGCCGCCTCGCCGCGTTCGACGGCGGCCGTGGCCTCGGCACAGATCAGCTCGATCCAGCGGGCACGGCGGGCCAGGCGCTGCTCCTCCAGACGGGGGCTGACGCCCACGATCTCGACGAAGGTGATCCGGATCCGGCTCGGATCCGAGGTGACGTCGGCGGCGTAGGCGTGGAAGATCGCCGTGACCCGCTCGGCCAGCGGCAGGCCCTCCGCCGCCGCGAAGGCGGCCACGACGGCCGCCTCCGCCCAGTCGTTGACCTGGAGGTGGAGCACCGCGAGGACGTCCTCGAGGGTGCGGAACTCCTCGTAGAACTGCCGCGTCGACAGCCCCGCGGCCTCGCTGAGCGCAGCGACCGTCGTCCCGCGGTAGCCGGGGGTGCCCCCGAAGAGCTTCAGCGCCGCGTCGAGGAACCTGCCGCGCCGCTCCGCCTGCCGCTCGGCCGCGGTCTTGCCGCCGTACCGGCCGGTCGGCGCCCTGAGTCTGCCCGTCACTGCACCCTCCCGTGTCGCTCCATGCCCCCCCGTCGCCAATTTTGTCGTGCACGGAGTCTTGTGGCGAAGGGCACCCCTTCCTTACTTTCCAGTAAGTACGTTCTGAACGCAGGCGTGTTCAGATTCGGGCTTCTTCGAGCCGCTCAGCCCTGCCCCACCCGTTTCCCCACTCCGGAGGAGTGAGCACTCATGGCCGCCTTCAAACCCGGGCACCTCTGTGCCGTAGCCGCCGCCCTCGTCCTGTCCGTCACCGCCCCCGCGACCACGGCCCAGGCCGCGTCCGGCGCCGACCTGCGCGAGGTGATGTTCGTCGGCAACAACTGGGAGGGCACCGCGGACGTCATCAAGTCCACCGGTGACTTCGCGAAGGTCGGCCGGATCAACGTGATCCCCGACAAGGACGCGCGGATGGCGGAGATCAACGCCGACCCGATCAAGTGGATCTACTTCACGGCCATCCGCAACGGCGTCGGCGAGGGCCACGACCAGTTCGTGGACGACATGTACTCCACGCCGGACGGCAGGTCCGTCGTCGTCTCGCGTCCCAGCTTCGCCGACGTGGTCTCCATCAACCTCGCCACCGGTGCCATCAACTGGCGCTTCCCCGTGTCCGGTTACCGCTCCGACCACATGGCCGTCTCCCCCGACGGCACCCGGGTCGCGGTCTCCGCGTCGACCGCCAACACCGTGCACGTGCTGGACATCAACACGGGCAAGCAGGTGGGGTCGTTCGCCACCGGCGACAAGCCGCACGAGAACATCTTCACCAAGGACGGCAAGTACATCTACAACATGGCGATCGGTGATGTGAACACCAGTCTCGACGCCCCGTGGCTGGACTGGACGAAGGGCGACCGGCGCATCACGGTCGTCGACGCGACCACCTACAAGCAGGTCAAGATCATCGACATGCGGCAGAGACTGGACGCGATCGGCCTCACCGACTACTCGGACGCGGTGCGCCCGGCGGTGTTCTCGCCCGACGAGTCCAAGCTCTACTTCCAGGTGTCGTTCTTCAACGGCTTCTTCGAGTACGACCTCGCCGGCGACCGCATCACCCGCACCAAGACCCTGCCGAAGAACCCGGCGACGAACGACGACCGCACCACGTTCGTCAACGACTCCCGCCACCACGGTCTGTCGATGAGCCCGGACGGCAGCAAGCTGTGCGTCGCCGGGACCATGGACGACTACGCGACGGTCGTCAACCGCAGCACCCTCCAGGAGGGTCCCCTGGTCACCGCGTCCAAGCCGTACTGGGCCACGGTCAGCGGCGACGGCAAGGACTGTGTGATCTCCGAGAGCGGCGCCGACCAGGTCACGGCGATCGACTTCGCCACCGGCAAGAAGGTCCTGTCGGTCCCGGTGGGCGACCACCCGCAGCGGGTGCGGCTCGGCCATGTCGCGGCCGACTGGACGGGCACCGGCAGCTGATCGGCCCGGCACCGGAGGGGGCGGGCGCCCGGCGCCCGCCCCCTCCTTCGCGCGCGGTGGCGCGGTGTCGTGCCCTCGCGCCCTCGCGCCTATCCGATCTTCGAGGCCACCCACGCGGCCAGCTCGCTGCGGGCCGCGGCCAGCAGGGTCGCGGACGGCGCGGTCGCGCCGTTCGTCACCAGTGCGTAGTGCAGGACACCGGAGTCGGCGGCGCTGAGCAGCAGTCGGCGGCTGCCCGTCCCACCGGGTTCCACGGCGGCACCGATCCTCGTCGCGGAGGAGTACGCCGGCGGTCCGTACACCGTGCCCAGGTCGGAGACGACCGTGGTGGACGCGGTCGGGAAGGAGGCGGGCAGATGCAGCTCGGTGGGCGCGGTGCCGCCGGTGGACCGCCACACCAGCACGCCGTACTGGCCGGAACCGACCAGCGAGGCCACGTTCGGCAGGCTGCTGGGAACCGGGTTCCAGGTGAGCGTGGTGGAGCCGTCACGGGAGCGGTCCTCGTAGGTGAAGGCGACGGTGGAGCCCGAGGTGGCGCTCGGGTACACCCGGTCGAGGAGGCGGGCGTCCTGACGGAGCGTCGCGACACCGCTGTCGTCCAGGCGTACGGCCGAGAGGTCCTCGTCGTTCCAGGCGTCACCGGAGGTCATCACCTTGTCGGCGTTGCCGTTCATCAGCTCGCGGTGCCGCCCGTTGTAGATGTCCCACTGCCACTGCGAACCGGACAGCACCCGTCCCGAAGCGGCCGGTGTCGTCCACCAGTTGGCGCCCTTCACCCGCGAGTCGAGGGCCTGGTACATCGCCTTCAGCACGGTGGGCGCCTTGCCGGCGGTGCTGCCGTTGAGGGGGTGGCCGAACTCGCTGACGATCGCCGTCGTCCCGAGGGCCGAGGCGCGGTCTCGGACCGTGCCGAAGTCGCCGACGTACTGGCCGTCCGCGGCGTTGCCCCACATCAGGATCCCGGAGATCGCCTTCTGGTCGTAGAAGTGGGTGTTGAAGACGTACCGGGAGCCGATCGCGCCGGCGTCGAGGAGGCCGCCCTCCTCCTTGCTGACGTTGCCGTTCCAGAAGAGGTTCGGCTCGACGAGGGCGGGCTTGTCGGTCCAGCCGGCCGCGTCCATCCGGGCCCGGAACCTCACGTAGAAGGGCCACAGCAGGTCGCGTTCCCAGGTGCGGCTGGCCTGGCCGGAGTCGTAGGGGCCGGCGTACGGCTCGTTGTAGGGGTCGAAGCCGAGGACGCCGGCGAACTCCTCGGCCGTGAGGTTCGCCTTGATGTAGGCCATGGTCTTCTGGGCGGCGGCCAGGAAGTAGTCCTGGAGGCCGTAGGCGTTGTGCCAGAAGTCGTACTGGGCCTTCTTCACCGCACTGTTCTGGGTGATGTTCTGGCCCCACACGAAGCAGATGCCGCAGGACTCGGCGGGGTAGCCGCCGAGCGCGACCGCCCAGGCGGGGGCGCCGTCGCCGGTGTACCAGCTGCCCGAGTTGAACAGGTAGCGGGAGTACAGGTCCTGGTGGAAGTCGGGGTAGACCCGGATGCCCGCGTCGAGGAAGGCCTGCATCTGGGCGGTGGCGGAGGCGAGATAGGCGGTGTCGACCTGGCCCTTCACCGGTTCGGCGTAGGCCCAGGAGAGCAGGAAGCGCACGGCGTTGCCGCCGCCGAGGGCGCGCAGGGCCGTCGCCGACTTCCTGGCGTCGGCGACCGAGGCGAAGGGCAGACCCTTGTTCTCGGCGAGTTTCGTCTCGCCGGAGACGTTGTAGCCACGCAGTACCACCTCACGGCCGTTCGCGTCGACGAAGCGGCCGTTCGACACGGTGAGCGCCGTGCCGTCGAACGGGAGGGAGTCGGGGACGGTGGCCGCGGCGGCGGGCGTGCCCGCGGCCGTCAGGAAACCGCAGAGTCCGCAGAGGACGACCAGAACAGCGAGCAGACGTGCCCGGGCATTCGGCATGTCCACTACAGTCGGGCGCTTTCCGGACACCGTCAATACATCTGACTCACGAGTAAGGTTGAACATTGTTCACCTTTGGCGGCGCCCCACGCGCACCGCAGGCCCCGGAAGTCGAGCGGCGGGCGGGGCGGCAACGGATTACCGTGCAGACGTGCGCGAGATTCTCCCGGTGCTGAGCGGGTGGTACGGCGCCGGTGCGCCGTTCGGGCTCGCGACCGTGGTCGCGGTCAGCCGCAGCGCGCCGCGGTCGCCGGGGGCGGCGATGGCGGTGGGGCCGGACGACGAGGTCGTGGGCAGTGTGTCCGGGGGCTGTGTGGAGGGCGCGGTGTTCGAGCTCGCCCAGGAGGTGCTGGCGAGCGGGCGGGCCCGCCGGGAGACGTTCGGGTACAGCGACGCCGACGCGTTCGCGGTGGGGCTGACCTGCGGCGGGGAGCTCACCGTGCTGGTCCGGCCGGTCATCCCCGGGCGGGATCCCGCCTTCGGCCTGCTCGCCGCCTCCGTCGCCGCCGGCGAACCGGTGACCCTGGCCACCGTCACCGACGGCCCGGCCGCACTCGGCGCCGCCCTCGCGGTCCGGCCGGACCGTGCCGCGGGCTCGCTCGGCACCGAGGGCCTGGACGCGGCGGTCACCGCGGACGCGCGCGGGGAGCTCGCCCTCGGAGCCACCGGAGTGCGGCACTACGGACCGCGCGGGCAGCGGCGCGAGGACGCGGTCACGGTGTTCCTGCACTCCTTCGCCCCGCCGCCGCGCATGCTGGTGTTCGGGGCGATCGACTACGCGGCGGCCGTGGCCCGCATCGGCGATTTTCTCGGCTACCGGGTCACGGTGTGCGACGCGCGCCCGGTGTTCGCCAGACCGAGCCGCTTCCCCGAGGGTGTCGAGGTGGTCGTGGACTGGCCGCACCGGTATCTGCGCGGTACCCGGACGGACGAGCGCACCGTGATCTGCGTCCTCACCCACGACCCGAAGTTCGACGTGCCGCTCCTCGAGGAGGCGCTGCGCCGGCCGGCCGCGTACATCGGCGCGATGGGCAGCCGGCGCACCCACGAGGACCGTCGGCGGCGGCTGGTCGAGGCGGGGCTGGGCGAGCCCGAGCTGACCCGGTTGCGCTCCCCGGTCGGGCTCGACCTCGGTGCGCGTACGCCCGAGGAGGTCGCGGTGTCGGTGGCCGCCGAGATCGTCGCCGTGCGCTGGGGCGGCACGGGCGCTCCGCTGTCGAAAACGGCGGGGGCGATCCACGGCCGCCCTCCGGAAGCGGAAAGTCCCATAATTCCTTCAAAACGGGGCGTATGAGACAGAGGGATGCTGGGTAGTGGCACTGTCAACCATCCCCGCGAGGGAAGGAGGTCCGTGAAGCACAGCAGACTCGCAGCAGCCGGGCCGCCCCCGACCGTTTCGGCCGGGCGCGGCCCGGTTCAGCGAGGTGGCAGCCGGTGCAGGACGACGTCCGTGAGGCTGCCGTCGGCCACCGTGGCGGTGAGATAGGTGCAGTGCGGCTGACGGCGGCGGTCGGTGGGGGAACCCGGGTTGAGCAGGCGCAGTCCGCCGGGGGCGGTGCTGTCCCAGGGGATGTGGCTGTGGCCGAAGACCAGGACGTCGAGCTCGGGGAAACGGGCGGCGCAGCGGGCCTCGCGGCCCTGGGCCGGTCCCGTCTCGTGGATCACGCCGAGGCGCAGCCCGCCCAGCTCGGCACGGGCCACCTCGGGCAGCCGGGCGCGCAGGTCGGGGCCGTCGTTGTTGCCGTACACCGCGATCAGCCGACGGCTGCGGCTCTCCAGCAGATCGAGAGTGGCCACGTCGACCCAGTCCCCGGCGTGCACGACGACCTCGGCCTCGGGGAGCGCGGCGAGCAGCGGGGCGGGGAGTTCCCTGGCGCGCTTGGGCAGGTGGGTGTCGGACATCAGCAGGAGAGAAATCCCCATGTGCCCAGGCTAGCTCCCCCGCCGGCGCAACCTGGAGAGCGTCATGCTTCGTGGTCGGGGTCGAGCACCACCACGAACCTGTTGCCTTCCGGATCCGCCATCAGGGCGTGCAGGCCATCGTGAGGTTCCACGAGAGAGGCGCCCTTGGCGATCAGCGTCTGCACCTGTTCGGCGATCGTTCCGACAAGGACGGTGACGACCGGTAGCACCGCCGGAGATGTCGCCTCGCCGACGCTGTACCCACCCCCACCCGGGATGCCGCCCCAGAACCTGATCATTTTCTCCGGGTCTACCGCGTCGATGTGAACGTGCATGCTGCCGTCTCACTTTCATCTGTGCGCCCGAAGCCGAAAACGGCCTGCCGAAGCAGTCCGGCAGGCCGTTTTCAACCGGACGCGGACGACCTGGTTCAGTGGTTCGTGCCCGAAGCCCAGACGGCCTGACTGCCGTCGTAGACCACCACGTTGCCGTCGTCCTGCACGACCAGGCGGGAGCCCGGATGACCCGCCGTGTTGGAGGCCCATACCGGCCTGCCGGAGGCCGTGTAGACGACGAAGTTGCCGTCGCCCTGGAGGGTCGCCGACCAGCCCCGGTTGACGGTGTTCGAGGCCCAGCGGGCCCGGTTGAACTCGTCGTAGATGACGAGGTTGCCGTCGGTCTGCATGATCAACCGCGCCGTGTTGGAGCTGACCGACTGGCCCCGGCTCAGGGTGAACGGCGCATACCGAGTCTGGTTCGCCCGCAGGGACTGCACCGCTGCCGTACCGCCGGCAGCCGCTGCAGCGTCGTCCGAGGGCGCCGCGATGGCCTGGCTGCCGAGCGTCAGGGTGGCGACGACGGCGGTGGCGAGAAGTGTGACGACTCTCTTTCTCACGAGCGAACTCCTTGAGTCAGATCGTTCATCCGGCAGTGCCCGGGCCGGGCACCGCCCCTGCACTCTGACACCACCAGCGAGCGGAAGAAGCCGCTCCGCACCGCCATGACGTGTTTGCACCACCGCTTTGACCTGAACGCCGGGGCGCACGCGGCCGGGCGACGCCTCCCCCGACCGGAGCAAGGCCGGAATCCGGCTGCGCGGCCCCCGGACCCCGCCGTCTGCGGGCGACGCCGGGCAACGGCTCGTGAACGCTGGGGAACAGGACAGGTGAGCGAGGCACCGCGGCGTTAGCATCGGGCCAACGCGCACCCGCCCTACGGCACAGATCCGAACAGATCCAAAGGGGGCCAGGAGCCCGATGCCGGTCAAGGTCAGCGTCATCGTCCCCGTCTACAACCCCGGTCCCTACATCGAGGACTGTGTCGCGTCGCTGCTCAGGCAGTCGCTGCCGCCCGACGCCTACGAAGTGATCTTCGTGGACGACGGCTCCACCGACGCCACCCCCGCCCGTCTCGACGCGCTAGCCGCCGAGGATCCCCGGGTGCGGGTCATCCACCAGGAGAACTCCGGCTGGTCCGGCAAGCCCCGCAACGTCGGCATCGACGCCGCCCGCGGCGAGTACGTCATGTTCGTCGACAACGACGACCACCTCGGCGACGAGGCCCTGGAGCGGATGTACGCGTACGGGGTCGCCCACGACGCCGACGTCGTCGTGGGGAAGATGGTCGGCCGGGGCCGCGGGGTGCCGGTGGAGCTGTTCCGGGTGAACCGGCCGAAGGCGAACGTCGAGAACGCGCCGCTGATCGACAGTCTCACCCCGCACAAGATGGTCCGCCGCGCGTTCCTGGAGCGCACCGGGCTGCGTTTCCCGGAGGGGCGGCGCCGCCTGGAGGACCACGTCTTCGTCACCGAGGCCTATCTGCGCGCGGACAACGTCGCGGTGCTCGCCGACTACGTCTGCTACTACCACGTACGGCGCGACGACGACGCGAACGCGGGCTTCCAGCGCTTCGACCCGGCCGGGTACTTCAAGAACCTCCGCGAGGCCCTGGACGTGGTCGAGAAGTACACCGAGCCCGGCCCGCTGCGCGACCGGCTCTTCCGGCGCTGGCTGCGGGTGGAGATGGTGGAACGGCTGCGCGGCCGCCGGTTCCTGAACCTGCCCGAGGACTACCGCAAGGAGCTGTTCGAGGAGATCCACGCGGTGGTCGTCGAGCGGTTCGGACCGGGGGTGGCGGCGCCGCTTCAGCCCACCCAGCGCGTGGTCGCCGCACTCGTGACGGACGGGCGTTACGACGACGTCGTCGCGTTCGCCGAGTGGGAGTCCGGGGTCGCGCTCACCGTGGACCCGGAGGACGTCCGCTGGCAGGACGGGGTGCTGCGGATCGGGTTCGCGGCGGAGCTGACGCACGACGGCGGGCCGATGACGTTCCCGGCCGCCGGGGGCTCGCCGCAGTGGCCGCCGAGAGACGTCGCCGAGGCGGTGCGGTGGCTGGGTGAGGACACGGTCGGCCGCTTCGGCAGGGCCAGGCCGGACCTGCTGCTGCGCGACCGGGCCAGCGCCGCGCAGTACTTCCATCCGGTCGAGGTGGTCCGGGAGACGGTTCCCGCCGGGGACGGCAGCCGGGTGCGGCTGGTGCTGCGCGGGACGGCGACCGTCGACCCCGCGGACCGGACCGCGCTGCCGGGCGACGGACTGTGGGACGCCTACGTACGGGTCGGGCTCGGCGGCTGGACCAAGGAGCTGCGGCTGGGGCCGGCGCCCCGCCACGACCGTGCGGAGCCGCCGGCCGCCGTCGTCGCGGGCCGGGTGGTGCTGCCGTACTGGACCGACCGGCACACCAGTCTCGCGCTGGACGTCGGCCGCGCGGGCCGGCGGCTGGGCCTCGGCCGGCCGGGGCCCACGGACGTCACGGTCGCCGGGGAGCGGATCGGAGTGGACCTGGGGTTGCACGTGCCCGTGCGCACCGGGGTGCTGCTGCGGCTGAGCGGGCCGGGGTCCCACGACGTGCCCGCGGTGCTGCTGCCCGGCGGGCGGCTGGAGGCCTCGCTGCCCGTCGCCGACCTCGCGGGCCGTACCTGGCGCACGGCGCTCTGCCTCACGCCGGAGACGCCGGACGGGCCCGAGGTGCGGTTCCATCCGCTGGCGGTGGCGCTGCGGGTGGGGGCGGACGGGGTGCGGGCCGTTCCGGCGCCGCGTCCCGGTGGGGTGCGGAGGTGGGGGCGGCGGGTGCGGCGTCTGTGGCGGCGGGTGCTCGGTGCGGTCGTGCGGGGTGGGCGTGGGGGCGGGGGCGGGCGTTGAGGTCTATGGCGGGTGCGGGTTCGTTGTGGCTGGTCGCGCAGTTCCCCGCGGCCCCACAAAACACCGCGCGGGCCGCCGCCCCCTGAAGGAAGGGGCGGCGGCCCGCGCGGTGGTCAGTCGGCGACCGATACCCGGTTCAGGGCGGTGCGCAGGGCGTCCCAGCCCCGGGCGCGGGACAGGCCCCGGTTGCGGGCGCGGGTCAGGGGGCGCCAGAAGCCTGCTTCCAGCAGGGTCCGGGGCGGGACCGCGCGGACGCGGTCGAGGACGGTCTCGGGGACCTTCTGCGGGTCGGGCACGTCGAACTCGGCGAGGATCTCGTCGTAGCGCTGACTCAGCACCCGGCTGCGCGGGTCGGCGCCGAAGACGAGGAGCTGGCCGGTGGGCTCGGTGTCGACGAGGACGGTGACGAGGTCGGGGCGGTGCCGGGCGAGGATCTCGGTGAGCTTGTAGACGTCGCCGGTCCAGGCGGTGGTGTGGCGGTCGCGGGCCGCCTCGTCGGCGCTGCGCGGCAGCATGTCGTCGAAGACGATCACGCTGGCCCAGTCCGAGTGCCGCTCGACGTTGATGAAATCGCGCAGCGCGTACTCGAACAGGTGCATGCCGTCGATGAAGGAGAGGTCGAGGACGGGGCGCCGCCAGTGGCCGAGGGCCGGACGGCCGCGGCGCAGGTTGCGCCAGGGGTGCCGGCCGCCCCTGAGGTGCTGGAGCGGGTTGTCGCGGGCGAAGAAGTCGTCGCTGGTGGCCTTCACCAGATGGACGTCGCAGCGGATCTCGGAGGTCACCTTGAACGCGGGGTCGACGGCGATGCTCGGCACCCGGGACAGCCTGAGGCTGCGGCCGTCGTTGACGCCGATCTCCAGGTAGGTGCGGGCGGCGGTGACCTTGTGCAGTTCCCGGAGGAACTCATGGCGTTTCACGAACGGACTCCTTGGGTCTCCTTGCGGATGAGCGGCAGTGCCGTGTGCAGGGCGGTGCGCCAGTCCCGCAGGGGGCGCAGGCCGGTCTCCCTCCAGCGGGCGTGGCCGAGCACGCTGTAGGCGGGGCGCGGGGCGGGCCGGGGGAAGGCGTCGCTGGTGGTGGGGCGGACCCGGTCGGGGTCGGCGCCGATGAGCCGGAGGATCTCGCGGGTCAGCTCGTACCAGCTGGCCTCGCCGGTGGCGGTGGCGTGCAGGATCCCGGTGGCCGTGCGGCCGGTGCGCGGTCCCAGGTCGGCGATGCGGGCGGCGACGTCGGCGCTCCAGGTGGGCTGGCCCCGCTGGTCGTCGACGACCTCGAGGGTGTCGCGGCGGGCCTGGAGACCGAGCATCGTCCGGACGAAGCTGGGGCCGTGGACGCCGTAGAGCCAGGCGGTGCGCAGGACGACGCAGGCGTCCGGGAGTTCGCCGAGGACGGCGCGCTCCCCGGCGAGTTTGGTGCGCCCGTAGGCGGTGCGCGGGGCCGGGGGGTGGTCCTCCGGGTAGGGGACGGTGGCGTCGCCCGCGAAGACGTAGTCGGTGGAGACGTGGATCAGCCGGGCGCCGTGCGCGGCGCAGGACCGGGCCAGCAGCCGGGGGCCGTCGCCGTTGATCCGCAGCGCGCGGGCCTCGTCGGTCTCTGCGTCGTCGACGGCGGTGTACGCGGCGCAGTTGACGACGAGGTCGGGCCGGTGCGCGGCGACGGCCCGGTCCACCTGGTCCGGTCGGGTGATGTCCAGGGCCGTGTGGTCGAGGCCGGTCACGTCCTCGCCGCGCCGCGCCAGTTCCGTGACGGTGTCGCGGCCGAGCAGGCCGGCGGCGCCGGTGACGAGCCATCTCATACGGTCCGCGCTCCCCGTTTCAGCGGCTCCCACCAGTCGCGGTGGTCCCGGTACCAGGCGACGGTGTCGGCGAGACCGGCCGTGAAGTCGTGCCGGGGCCGGTAGCCGAGTTCGGTGCGGGCCTTGGTCCAGTCGACGCTGTAGCGCAGGTCGTGGCCCTTGCGGTCGGGCACGTGGTCGACGCGGTCCCAGTCGGCGTGGCACGCCTCCAGCAGCAGCCCGGTCAGCTCCCGGTTGCTGAGTTCGGTGCCGCCGCCGAGGTTGTAGACCTCGCCGGGGCGGCCCTTGGTGCGCACGAGGTCGACGCCCCGGCAGTGGTCCTCGACGTGCAGCCAGTCGCGGACGTTGCGTCCGTCGCCGTACAGGGGGACTCGCTCGCCGTCGAGGAGGCGGGTGACGAACAGCGGGATGACCTTCTCGGGGAACTGGTGGGGACCGTAGTTGTTGGAGCAGCGGGTGACCCGTACGTCCAGGCCGTGGGTGCGGTGGTAGGCGAGCGCGATCAGGTCGGAGGACGCCTTGGACGCGGAGTACGGGGAGGTGGGGCCGAGTGGGTGGCTCTCGGGCCAGGAGCCGGTCTCGATGGAGCCGTACACCTCGTCGGTGGAGACGTGCACGAACGGCCCGACCGCGTGCCGCAGGGCCGCGTCGAGCAGGGTCTGCGTGCCGAGCACGTTGGTGCGGACGAAGGTCCCGGCGCCGTCGATGGAGCGGTCGACGTGGGACTCGGCGGCGAAGTGCACGATCTGGTCGGCGCCGGCGGCCAGCTTGTCGACGAGGTCGGCGTCGCAGACGTCGCCCTGCACGAACTCCAGGCGGGGGTGGCCGACCGGCAGGTTGGTGAGGGTGCCCGCGTAGGTCAGCTTGTCCAGGACGGTGACGTCGAGCGCGGTGTCGCGGGCGAGGAGGCCGCGGACGTACGTGGAGCCGATGAAGCCGGCGGCTCCGGTGACGAGGAGGTTCATGTGTGGATCTGTACCTTGCTGTGGTCGCCGAGGACGAGACGGTGGGCACTCGGCACGCCGGGGGCCGGGGTGACTTCCACATGTCGGCCGATCAGGGAGTTCTCGATGCGGCCCACGCCGTCGATGGAGGAGTCGCGCAGCACGATGGAGAACTCCAGCTCGCTGTCGGTGATACGGCAGTTCTCCGCGACGGAGGTGAAGGGGCCGACGTAGGAGTCGCGGACCTCGGTGCCCGCGCCGATGACGACGGGGCCGACCAGGCGTGAGCCGACGATCCGGGCGCCCGCCTCGACGACCACCCGGCCGACGGTCTCGGAGGCCTCATCGACCTCGCCGTCGATCCGGGTCTCGAGTCCCTCCAGGACGGTCCGGTTGACCTCCAGCATGTCGACGACGTTCCCGGTGTCCTTCCAGTAGCCCTTGATGATCGTGGAGCGGACGTCGGCGCCGTCGTCGATGAGCCGCTGGACGGCGTGGGTGATCTCCAGCTCGCCGCGCCGGGAGGGCCGGATCGTGCGCACGGCGGCGTGGATCGCGGGGGTGAAGAGGTAGACGCCGACCAGGGCGAGGTCGCTCTTGGGCCGGTCGGGTTTCTCCTCCAGTCCGACGACCTGTCCGGCCGCGTCGAGTTCGGCGACGCCGAAGGCGCGCGGGTCGGGGACCCGGGTGAGGAGGATCTGGGCGGCGGGGCGGGTCCTGCGGAACTCGTCGACGAGTTCGGTGATGCCGCCGACGATGAAGTTGTCGCCCAGGTACATCACGAAGTCGTCGTCGCCGAGGTAGTCACGGGCCACCATGACCGCGTGCGCGAGCCCGAGGGGCCGCTCCTGCGGGATGTAGGTGACGGCGAGGCCGAACCGGGAGCCGTCGCCGACGGCCGCGCGGATCTCGTCGGCCGTGTCGCCGACGATCACCCCGACCTCGGTGACGCCCGCCGCGGCGATGGCCTCCAGGCCGTAGAAGAGCACCGCCTTGTTGGCCACGGGGACGAGCTGTTTGGCCGAGGTGTGGGTGATCGGCCGGAGTCGGGTACCGGCACCGCCGGACAGCACGAGAGCCTTCATCGCCTCACCTCGGCTCCCGGAGGCCGGGAATGCCTGGATCGTGGTGGTTGTCTGTCTTCAGTCCTCACCCCTGACGATGTTCCATTCCGGGCCGGAGCGCATCCCGGGCGGGGTGCCGGGGCCCACCCGGGCGGGCAGGCAGGTGCGCAGGGCCCACAGGTCGCGGCGCAGTCGGCGGGCTCTGGCCCAGCCGGTCTCGGCACGGCGTGCGGCGGGCTTCTCCTCGATGTGCGAGGTCACGGGATCTCATCACCTTTCGGGCGGCCCACGGAGCGTTCCCGCGGCGCCACGCAAGGGCGAGTACCCGGGGCGGCCCCGCGGACACGTCAGCCGCCGACGGTGACCTCGGCCCACACCTGTTTGCCGCCGCTGACCGGGAGGGTGCCCCAGGCCTCGGAGACGGCCTCCACGAGGAGGATGCCGCGGCCACCGGTGGCCTCCCAGCCGACATTGGGCTGGACGGGGGTGCGGGGCGAGGCGTCGGTGATGGCCACCCGCAGCCGGTTGCCGACCAGGGTGAGGTCGAGGCGGACCCGGCCGTCGGTGTGCACCAGGGCGTTGGTGACGAGTTCGGAGACCACGAGGAGGGCCGTGTCCACGGCGTCGCCGGACACGTCCCAGGAGCGCAGCGTGCGCCGGCTGAAGCGGCGGGCCTGGCGGGCCGCCTCGGGCAGCCGCCACACGGTCCAGCCGTCGCGCAGCGGTTTGACGGCCATGCCGTCGTAGCGCATCAGCAGCAGGGCCACGTCGTCGGCGCGGTGGGCGCCGGCCAGCAACGCGTCGGCGACCAGGCCCAGGTCGGCGGGGTCGGAACCGGCGAGGCCCCGGGCGAGCCGGTCCAGGCCGGTGTCGATGTCGAGCTGGGCGGACTCCACGAGGCCGTCGGTGGTCAGGGCGATGACCGTGCCCGGCAGCAGTCTGAGCGGGGTCATGGGGAACTCGGTCCGGTCGAGCACGCCGAGCGGCGGGCCGCCCTCGCCCTCGACGCGTTCGGTTGCGCCGTCCGGGTGCCGCAGCACCGGTGGCGGGTGTCCGGCCCGTACGCACCATCCGGTGCCGGCCTCCATGTCGACGTCGACGTAGGCGCAGGTGGCGAACAGGTCGGTCTCGAGCTCGGTCAGCAGCCGGTTGGCGTGGGCGACGACCACGTCCGGCGGGTGGCCCTCGGTGGCGTAGGCGCGCAGCGCGGTGCGCATCTGGCCCATGAGGGTGGCGGCGGCGGCGCTGTGGCCCTGGACGTCGCCGATGACGAGGGCCACGTGGTGGTCGGGCAGCGGGATCACGTCGTACCAGTCGCCGCCGACCTCCAGCCCGGCGGTGGCGGGCAGGTAGCGGGCGACGGCGACCCCGCCGGGGAGCGCGGGCAGCCGGCGCGGGAGGAGCTGGCGCTGGAGCATGCCGACGAGTTCGTGCTCGGCGTCGAAGGCGTGGGCGCGCAGCAGGGCCTGTCCGGCGAGCCCGGCGGAGGCGGTGAGCAGGGCGCGTTCGTCGGGGCCGAAGTCGTGCGGGGTGTCCCAGCCGATGAGACAGGCGCCCGCCATCCGGCCGGCGGCGGGCAGCGGCAGGACGGCCAGGCCGCCGGGGCCGACCTCGGCGAGGGCGGGTTCCAGGACGTCGCTGCCGGCGGGCCAGATCCGGGCGCGGCCCTCGCGCAGCGCGGCGGCGAGGGTGGGCATGGCGCTTACGGGGGCGTCGGGCCATTCGCCGCGCCATTCCGAGCGCCACAGCTCGGGCCAGGCCTCGGGGTCGGCCGGGTCGAGGACGATGACGACGAGCCGGTCGTTCTCCAGCTCGGCGAGGGCGATCCGGTCGGCGCGCAGCGGCTCGCGCAGGGCGGTGACGACGGCCTGGCTGACGTCCCGGACGGTGCCGGCGGTGGCGAGGGCGGCGGCCAGGCGCTGCACCCGGGCCACGTCGGTGACCTCGGCGCGCAGGCTGGAGGCGTCGGTGACGGTGCCGACGAGCCGGGGCGGCCGGTCCTCGCCGCCGGGCAGCAGCCGGCCGCGCAGCCGCAGCCAGCGGGGCGGGCCGTCGGGCTGGAGCACCCGGAACTCCAGTTCGCGTTCGCCGATCGACATGTGGTCGGCCTCGACGACGGACATCAGCGAGGGCAGGTCCTCGGGGACGGTCCGGGCGAGGAGGGTCTCCACCCGGCCGTCGAAGTCCTCCCGGTCCATGCCGAACAGGTCCAGGAGCACGGCGCCGACCTCGACGCGGCCGGTGTCCATGGCGAGGCCGAAGGAGCCCGCGCCCGGTTCGTCCTCCGTGCCGGGGGCGACGGGCGCGGGCGCGGCGAGCGCCTCCGCGACGAGGGCCAGGCAGGCGCGGTCGTCGCCGTCGAAGCCGGCGGGGCGTTCACTGACGGCGAGCAGCAGCCGTCCGCCGGCGCCGGGCACCGGGAGGGCGGCCAGCCGGACGTCGGGGGTGCCCTCGGCGAGGTGTTCCGGGCCGAGCCACACGGGCCGGCCGGTGCGGTGCGCTTCGGCCACCGGGGAGCGTCCGTCGGCGGGGTAGCTCTCGCGCAGTCCGTACAGGGCGCCGGGCACGCCCGCGGACTCGGCCAGCACGAGCGCTGCGGTGTCCTCGCCGGGCGTGTACAGCGCCGCGAGGGACGCTCCCGTGAAGACGAGCGCCTGTTCCAGGAGGCGCCGCACCCGGTCCGGGCCGGCGGGGTCGGCCGTGATCGTCTTCAGGGCGAGGGCGGCACGCACGGGTCCCGCTCCGCGCCCCGCAGCACCCTCAGTGACCACGTCCGCCATTACAGCGCGTATGCGACCCGGGCGCAGCCCCTCCTCACGGCGGGGCCGTCCGCCCCGCCGTGCGCGCGTTCGCCGTGCGCCCCGGCCCGGTAGGGGGCAGATTTGGAGCCGGAACCCGGGATGGTCGGTGGGCCGAGGAGGTGGGCGCCGTGTCCGACGGGAACCAGACCGGGCAGACGGCGGCCGCCGTGCGGACGCCGGTCGGCCGACCGCTGCTGTCGCTGGCGCTGACCTCGATGATGGACGCGGTCGGCGCGCACTCGGGTGCGGTGTACCTGCGGCCGGGCGAGGAGCCGGTGCTCCAGATGGCGGTGACGGCGGGGCTGCCCCGTTCCTTCTCGGCGCCCTGGGAGCGGGTCGGCCTGAACGCGCCGATCCCGGTGGCGGAGGCGGTCCGGGAGCGGCGACTGGTGTGGGTCGGCGGGGAGGAGGACATGGCCCGCCGGTATCCGCGGATCGCGGTCGTCCTGCCGTATCCCTTCGCGCTGGCGGCGCTGCCGGTGGCCACCGAGTCGCGGGTGTACGGGGCGGTGTACGTGACCTGGCCCGGTTCGCATCCGGCGGAGCTGTCCGAGCGGGAGCGCGAGGAGCTGACGGCGGGGTGCGACCGGCTGGCGGTGCGGCTGGAGCGGACGGCGGCGGAGAACCGGCCGCTGGGGGTCGAGTCCGATCTGATGGACGCCTGGTCGATCGGCGGGACCGCGGACACCCTCGGCACGGTGGAGGCGGCGCGGATGGTGGCCCGGCTGCCGTACGGGCTGTGTTCGCTGGATCTGAGCGGCCGGGTGGGCTTCGCCAACACGGCGGCCGCGGATCTGCTCGGGGTGCCGGTGCGCGCCCTGCTGGGGGCGCAGCTGTGGGCCGCGGTGCCCTGGCTCAACGACCCCTCGTACGAGGAGCGTTACCGGGCGGCGCTGATCGGGCAGGCCCCCGTGTCGTTCGTGGCGCTGCGGCCGCCCAAGGAGTGGCTGTCGTTCCGCCTGTACCCGAGCACCACGGGGATCAGCGTCCGGATCACCCGGGCGCGGAACGTGTCGGAGCCGAAGCCCTCGCCGGCCCGGCCGGGGGACGCGCCGAGCCGGCTGGTGTCGATGTCGCAGGCGCTGAGTCTGGCGGGGGCGCTCACCGAGACGGTGACCGTGCAGGACGTGGTGGGGCTGGTCGCGGACGAGATCGCGCCGACCGTGGGCAGCCAGGCGCTGGCACTGCTCGGGGCGCGGGCGGGACGGCTGCGGGTGCTGGGCCATCACGGCTATCCCGACCCGCACACGGTGGAGCGGTACGAGGGGATGCCGCTGTCGACGGCGTCGCCGGGCGCGCACGCGGTCGCGCACGGCGTCCCGTCGTTCTTCTCGTCCCGGCGGCAGCTGGAGCAGCTCTACCCGGCCGAGCGGTCCTCCCCGGACGGTCTCGCGGCCTGGGCGTACCTGCCGCTGATCGCCTCGGGCCGTCCGGTGGGCGCGTGTGTGCTGGCGTACGGGCGGCCGCGTGAGTTCTCCACGCACGAGCGGGCGGTGCTGAGCAGTGTGGCGGGGCTGATCGCGCAGGCCCTGGACCGGGCGCTGCTGTACGACGTCAAGCACCAGCTCGCGCACGGACTCCAGGCGGCCCTGCTCCCCCACACGCTGCCGCGGCTGCCCGGGGTGCGGGCGGCCGCCCGCTATCTGCCGGCCACCCGGGGCATGGAGATCGGCGGCGACTTCTACGACCTGGTGCCGTCCCGGCCGCTGGCGGCGGCGGTGATCGGGGACGTGCAGGGCCACAACGTGACGGCGGCGGGGCTGATGGGGCAGCTCCGCACGGCCGTACGGGCGTACACGACCGTGGGGCAGGAGCCCGCGGAGGTGATGCGCAGCACCAACCGGCTGCTGATCGACCTGGGGTCCGATCTCTTCGCCAGCTGTCTGTACCTGCGGCTGGACCCGGCCCGCGGGCGGGCGGTGATGGCGCGGGCCGGGCATCCGCCGCCGCTGTTGCGCCGGGCGGACGGACAGGTGCGGGTGCTGGACCTCGCGGGTGGTCCGCTGCTGGGCATCGACGGGTCGGCGGCGTATCCGACGACGGAGGTGGAGCTGGCCCCCGGTTGTGTGCTCGCCCTGTACACGGACGGGCTGATCGAGTCGCCGGGGGTGGACATCGAGGACGCGGTCGCCGGGCTGGGGCGGCGGCTGGGCGAGAGGGGTGGCCGTCCGCTGGAGGAACTGGCCGACGATCTGGTGGGGCCGTACGCGGCGGCCGAGGAACGGCTCGACGACGTGGCGCTGTTGTTGCTGCGGGCGACCTGAGCGCGTGAACGGCCCGGCCCCCGCCGGAGGGCCGGACCGTTCACGCGGTGCCGGTGATCGGCTGGTGCCGATGCGGTGTCAGTGGGACGCGGTCACGCCCGCGCCGCCCTCGAGACCGTTGTCGTTCTGCTGCTGGGCGCCGTTCTGGTCCTGCGCCCCGTTGCCGGCGTCCTGGCCCTTGCCGTTGCCGGCGTCCTGACCGTTGCCGTTGACGGCCTCGCCGGTCTGGTCGTCGATGCCGTCGCCGTTCTGGTCGACCGCGCCGGCGCCCTGGCCGTTGCCGGCGTCCTGACCGTTGCCGTTGACGGCCTCGCCGGTCTGGTCGTCGATGCCGTCGCCGTTCTGGTCGACCGCGCCGGCGCCCTGGCCGTTGTCGCCGACGCCGTCGCCGGCGCCCACGCCACCGCCGAGGCTCGCTCCGGTCGCCTGGAGGGCGGTGGTCACCGGCTGGAAGAAGGTCTCGCCGCCGACGGTGCAGTCGCCGCTGCCGCCGGAGGTCAGGCCGACCGCGAGGCCGTCCTGGGTGAACAGGGAGCCGCCGCTGTCGCCGGGCTCGGCGCAGACGTCGGTCTGGATGAGACCGGTGACGGTGCCCTCGGGGTAGTTGACCGTGGCGTCGAGGGCGAGGACGTTGCCGTCCTTGAGGCCGGTGGTGCTGCCCATCCGGAAGACCTGGGTGCCCACGACCGCGTCGGCGGCCTGCGAGATGGCGACGGTCTGCTGGCCGACATTGACCTCGCTCGGCGCCTGGGTGTTCGGGTCGTCGTACTTCACGAGTGCGAAGTCACCGTCGCCGGGGAAGGTCGCCTGGTCGACGGTGGCGATCGGCTGGCCGTTCTCGGAGTCGGACCACTGCTCCGCGGCGACGCCGCAGTGACCGGCCGTCAGGAAGGCGGGCGAGCCGTCCTTGGCGGTGACGTTGAAGCCGAGGGAGCAGCGGGCCCCGCCGCCGAAGATGGCGTCGCCGCCGGAGACCTTGGTGGACAAGGTGCCGGCGGACTTCTTGACCGTCGCCATGCCCGAGCCGAGGCTCTGGACGGTGGACTCCAGCCGGTCCCACTTGGCGCCGGTGACGGTGGAGTCGGCGGTGACCACGATCTGGTTCGTCCGCGGGTCGACGCCCCACGCGGTGCCCGTGATGGTCGCCTTGGTCTTCAGGGTCTTCGCGGCCGCCTCGAGCTCGGCCGCGCTGTTCTGGACCTCGCGGACCTTGGCGCCGGCCTTCTCGGCCTGGGCGACGGCGTTGCTCTTGTCGCCGGAGCCGTCGGCGACGTTGACGACCAGCTGCTGCCGGCCGGAGTCGTAGTAGGAGCCGGCGAAGGCGTCCCCGAGCAGCTGCTGGAGCTGCGCGGCGAGGTTCGAGGCGTCGCCCGTCTTCAGGGTCTTCACGGAGGCGGCGTCGGGGGAGCCGTCCTGGGAGGCGTTGGCCTGGGGAAGCAGGATGGCCGCCGCTCCGAGCGCCGCGACACCACCGACCGCGATGATGGCCTTACGCTTCGTAACTCGCTTGTGACTCAAAAAACTCGACCTCCTGGGGGGGCGGGGTCTGGCTGCCGGTCGCCGGCAGCTCCGTACAGCGGCGCCTGGTTGGCCCTGAGTACGCGCGGGACGCGGGATGCGTTCAATCGCGTTTGCCAACTTCCTTTGCGCAATGCGGAATCGGCCATGACCGCGCCCTGACCGGGCCACGGGGAGGCACCCACCCATACCGCGACGTCCGCCGTCGAAGCGGACGGGATCCTTCCAGGACACGGGCGCCGAAAACCCGCCAGGCGCACAGCCGTCCCACAACCCCCGCCGGATCGGATGTCTCGATCACGGCAGTTCCGACCCACCCGGCTGCGGACGTCGGAGAATCCGACGTCGTCAGGCTGCGCGGGACGCGTACGGCGAAACTGCGGGCGGACCCGCCCGGCTCACCAACACCGCCTACACCGGGCTCCAGTTGATCGAGACGATGAAGGCGACCGGCGGTGCGGACGGCTACTTCCGCACGTGGGCCGGGCAGCACGCCACCACCCTGGAGGAGCAGCAGCGGCTCGGTGCGCCGAGCGCCTGGCCGGGCGCGGTCGCGCCGACGCTCGCCACCCTCAACAGCGCGCTGATCCTGCGGATGGGCGGGATGCGGGCCATCGAGGGCCATCTCGACGAGGCGACGACCAGGGCCCTGGACAACGACACCCAGCGCACGGCCGTCGAGAGCACCCGCGGACCCGAGCGGACGCCTGCACGAACTGGTGCGCCGTCAGCGGACGTAGGGCGGGGCGGGCCACTCCCGCCCCGGTAACGAAACTTTGCCGTTTCGCTCAAAGTGGTCTAGCCTCGATGTGTACGAAACCGTTTCGTTTACGTTCTCTTTGCCCATCCGCCTGCTCCATCGCACCGACCTCCCTGGAGTGGTTCCCCATGCCCTCGAAGACCTTGACGGACGGCGCCCGCACGGGCACCGAGCCGGCGCCGTCCGCCTCCGCCAGGAAATGGTGGATCCTCGCGGTCGTCGCCCTGGCCCAGCTGATGGTGGTGCTGGACGCCACCATCGTGAACATCGCCCTGCCCTCGGCCCAGGCCGACCTCGGCTTCTCCGACGGCAACCGGCAGTGGATCGTCACCGCCTACGCCCTGGCCTTCGCCTCACTGCTGCTGCTCGGCGGCCGCATAGCCGACCTCTTCGGCCGCAAGACCGCCTTCCTCATCGGCGTCGTCGGCTTCGCCGCGGTCTCCGCGCTCGGCGGCGCGGCCACGAACTTCGAGATGCTGGTCACCGCCCGCGCGCTGCAGGGCGCGTTCGGCGCGCTGCTCGCCCCGGCCGCGCTCTCCCTGCTCAACACGACGTTCACCGACGCCAAGGAGCGCGCCAAGGCGTTCAGCGTCTACGGCGCCATCGCCGGCGCGGGCGGCGCGGTGGGCCTGCTGCTCGGTGGCATCCTGACCGACGCGCTGGACTGGCGCTGGACCCTCTACGTCAACGTGGCCATCGCGGTCCTCGCCTTCGCGGGCGGCTGGATCCTGCTGACCAACCACCGCGACGCGGGCAACTCCAAGCTCGACGTCCCCGGCACCTTCCTGGTCGCCGCCGGACTGTTCTCCCTGGTCTACGGCTTCTCCAACGCCGAGACGCACGACTGGGGCTCCCCCCTGACCTGGGGCTTCCTGATCGCGGGCGGGGTGCTGCTGGTGGCCTTCGCCTGGTGGCAGACCCGCGCCGCGCATCCGCTGCTGCCGCTGCGCATCCTGCTCGACCGCAACCGTGCCGCCTCCTTCTTCGCCGTGCTGATCTCCGGCGCCGGCATGTTCGGCGTGTTCCTCTTCCTCACCTACTACCTCCAGCTCAACCTGGGCTTCAGCCCGACGAAGACCGGTGTGGCGTTCCTGCCGATGGTCGGCGCGCTGATGGTGACGGCCCAGCTGGGCACCACCGTCCTGGTGCCCCGGATGGGACCGAAGGCGGTCATTCCGCTGGGCTTCGCGATCGCCGCCGCCGGCATGGCCTGGCTGACCGGGATCGGCGTCGGCTCGGACTACGTGAGCGCGGTGCTGCCGCAGCTGGTCGTCACCGGCATCGGACTCGGCCTGGTCATGCCGCCCGCCATGCAGATGGCCACCGGCGGGGTCGCGGCCGAGGACGCCGGGGTGGCGTCCGCGACGGTCAACGCCATGCAGCAGGTCGGCGGTTCCATCGGTACGGCACTGCTCAACACCCTCGCCGCGAGCGCCGCGACCGACTACCTGGCCGGGCGGGACGCCACCAGCAAGCTGGTCCAGGCGCAGGCCACGATCGAGGCCTACACCACCGCCTTCTGGTGGTCGGCGGGCATGTTCGTGGCGGGCGCGGTGATCGCGTTCGCGCTCTTCCGCCGCGGGGTGCCGGAGCAGGACCCGGAAGCCGCACCGGTCGTCCACATGTAGCCCCGCCGGTCCGCACCCCGGCCCACCGGGGAACGGCGAGCGCCGCAGTACGAGGGGCCACCGTCCGCTGCGGGACGGTGGCTCCTTTCGTACCGCGTCCGGCGTAGGGAATCGCCCCTCTGGGTACGCGCCGGGCCATGAGAATCAGCGTGCTGGACGTGGGGTCGAACGCGGTACGGCTGGTGGTGGCGGACGCCGAGGGCGGGGTCCCGCTCCCGGTGCACACGGAGAAGTGGCGGCTGCGCCTGTCGGAACGGGTCCGTCCGGGCGCGCCCGTCCCGGAGGAGGCCGTGGAACGGCTGGTGACCGCGGTCGCCGCGGCGGCCCGGACCGCGGACCGGTGGGGTGCGGCCGGTCCCCTGGCCTTCGCGACCGCCGTGGTGCGCGCCGCCCCCAACCGGACGGAGGTGCTCCGGGCGGTCCGCACCCGGACCGGGGTCGCGCTGTGCACCCTGCCGGGCGAGCTGGAGGCGGAGCTGACCTTCCTCGGCGCCCGCCGCTGGATGGGCTGGCGGTCCGGGCCGCTCGCGCTGCTGGACATCGGCGGCGGCTCGTTCGAGGTGGCGTTCGGCCGGGGCCGGCTGCCGGACTTCGTGGCCTCGCTGCCGCTCGGGGCGAACCGCCTGACCCCCGCACCTTCCAGCAGCTCGGCCGGCTGTGCGGGGCCCTGCCGGGCCGGCACGGTCCGTTCGTGGACCGCAGCCTGCACCGCCGTGACCTGCGGACGGCGATCGAACGGCTGGCCGAACTCCCGGCGGCGGAACGCGCCCGGCTGCCCGGTATCTCCGCACCGCGCGCGGCGCAGAGCCTGGCCGGGGCGGTGGTGGGGCACACGGCGATGAAGCTGACGGGGCTGCGCACGGTCACGGTCTGCCCCTGGGCGATCCGCGAGGGCGTCCTGCTGCGGCACATCGAGGACGGCCCGTCCTGGTGGGCGCGGGTCAGCGGCGAGACCGACGGGGCCCCCGGCCCCCCGGAGCCGGTGCCGCTGCGCGTCGCGCGACACTGAAGGGCCCCGAAGACGCCCGACGCGAGGAGCAGGCCATGTCCGACGACCGCGAACCGCCCGAGACCGCGCTCGAGGCGGTCCTGCGGGAGATAGAGGACGCCGAGGCCCGCACCGACGAGCTGGACCATCTCGAAGACCCGACAACAAGTGATATGCCGGAAATTCACTGGGACGAGTGAACTAGATCTTGCGCCCGGCCGAGCAGGGATGCCGAGCGCCCCAACGGGGTAGCTACCGGCTCCGAAGCGGCTCCCGAAAGCCGCCCGAAAGCCCCTGCCGAGGTGGAGCGGACATGACGCCACCGGCCGATCCCCCTGCCCGTACTCGTGTCGCCGGCCCCTGCACCGTGGTGGAGCTGACGGGCGAGATAGACCTGGCGACGGCCGGCTTCGTCGCGGAGCAGCTCGACGCGGTGACGGCCGCGGCGGCCGTCGACGTCCTGGTCGATCTGCGCGGGGTGGAGTTCTTCGACTGTTCGGGGCTGCGGGTGCTGTGCCGGGCCCAGGACCGGGCGGTACGCGGCGGCGGTCGCCTGCGGGTCGTCTGCGACCAGCCGTATCTGCACCGGCTGTTCCGCGCGACGGGCCTGCTGGGGCGCTTCCCACCGCTCACCTCACTTCCCGACGGCCTGACGGACAGCCGTACCGAATGACCCCAGGGACCGGCGGGCGGCCCCACTCCGCCCGTCCGGCCCCTGGGTTACGAGATCACGGTCGTCCCGTGTCCATTGGCCCGCACTCCCCACGTCACGGGCCGGTCACGGCGTCCACGGGACCCGCGCGATCCCGGTCTCAGAAGGCGAAGAGGCTGCTCCCGGCAGCGTTCTTCACACATTCGTTGGCGAACGTGCGCTCATAGGCGACACGCTTGCCCTGCCAGACGCCGTCGACCGTGACGACGATCGGGGCGTACTGCTTGGTGCACAGGGCGTCGCCCGGGCCCGCGAGGGCGTCCACATCGCCGCCGGCGGCCCGTAGCTCCGCACAGGCGCGCGCGGCCGCCGGGTGGGTGCCGGAGGGTCCCGGCGCACAGCTCAGGGTGACCGCACGGGCGGCACCCACCGTGGCGGCGCTCTCGCCGTGCCCCATGGTCAGCACCAGGGCGGACGGGGCGTAGAGCGAGGCGGGGGCGGCGGCCGGGGCGGCGAGCGCGACCCCGGTCAGGGGTGCGCAGACGGTGGCGGCCGTGAGGCCGAGGGTCGCGGCCCAGCGCGCGGTGTTCCGCATTGTGTGCATCCTTCCGCTCGATTTCGAGGGTGTGCCGGCCGGCCCGATCGGAGCCGAACCCGGCGACCGCGAGTCTGCCGAGTCCGCCGCCGAAACTCACATCGACCCCATGCGTTTCAGTAACCTTGCGTATTGAAGCAGTGGCGTGAAGTCACGGACTTCGAACGTTCCAACCCCGAAAGCAAGCACTTCATGATCGCGCGCGTCGGCCGGATGGCCGGTTTCCATGGGTTCGTTAATCGGCCTGAAACATTCCGCTCCTGCTCCCTTTCCGCTCTCGGCTGACCTCTTCCTGACGCCTTGTGTTCATGGGCCGACGGAGTAATCGTCATTACATGATTACTTCAGAGCAGAGGGACAAGGTGAGGGGCTGGTTCTCCGGGCGGCTGCCCGACGACCTGTTCGAGGAACTCGTCGAGGTCGTCGTGGACCGCGAGGAGATCACCGTGATCGGCCGGGTGCCCGCGCCCCGGCTCACCGCGGACGCCCCGGACGCCGAGCGGGAGGCCGCCGTCGCGGCCCGGATCCAGGAGTTCCGGGAGCGCACGCGCGAGGCCCGGATGGCCGTGGCACGGGACGCCGAGCACCGGTTCCGCCGCAAGGTGGCGTGGGGCGTGGTGTGCGACGGGCAGCGGGCCCTGTTCACGCATGTCGCGGCGCCGGTGATGACCCGGCTGCGGCAGCCCGAGCGGCAGGTCCTGGACACGCTGATCGCCGGGGGCGTCGCCCGCAGCCGCAGCGACGCGCTCGCCTGGTGTGTCCGGCTGGTCCAGCGGCACACCGACGACTGGCTCACCGAACTGCGCGAGTCCCTGGAGCACGTACAGCGGGTGAGGGCGCAGGGCCCGGACACGGGGGAGGCGACCGACGCCCGGGACGACTCGTCCGCTCAGGACCGGGAGGAGGGATGACCCGGACCGCCCGCCGCCGGGGCCCGTTGTCAGACCCTGCCCCTACCGTGGGGGCATGACTCATTTCGTGCTGGTGGCAGGGGCTTTCCTGGGTGGGTGGGCCTGGGACGAGGTGGCGGCGGAGTTGCGCGCCGCCGGGGACGAGCCCCATCCCGTGACGCTCTCCGGGCTCGCCGAGCGGGCCGCGGAGCCCGCTGGGCAGCGCACGCATGTGCGGGACGTGGTGGCCGAGGTGGAGCGCCTCGGACTGCGGGACGTGGTGCTGGTCGGGCACAGCTACTCGGGGATCCCGGTGGGGCAGGCGGCCGAGCGGATCGGCGACCGGCTCCGGCGGGTGGTGTACGTGGACGCGAGCGTGCCCTTCGACGGGCAGTCCTTCCTGGCCGGTTGGGACAGCGACCACGTCCGCGCGTCGATCGAGGCGCACGGCGGCAGCTGGCCCCCGCTCGGCGCCGACGACTTCGCCGGCCAGGAACTGACCGACGAACAGATCTCCGGGATACGCTCCCGGGCCACCGCCCACCCCGGCGCCACCCTCACCGAAGGGGCGGAGCTCAAGGGTTCCGCGGGCGATCTCCCCTCGACGTACATCAAGTGCCTGCTCGACGGCGACGCCCCGCCGCCGGCCGTGGCGGACCTGCTCAAGGGCGAGAACTGGGACCTGGTGGAGATGAACACCGGTCACTGGCCGATGTTCTCCCGCCCGGTCGAACTGGCCCGGATCCTGCACGCGTCGGCGGCCGGGCGGTAGGGCCGGTCCTGGTCCTCGCCTCACTACCCGCCGGTATCGTCGCCGTGCACGCGGGCTCCCCGGCGAGAGGCGGTAGGGACGGATGGCGAAGCACTGGGCGGACTTCCAGTACGAGATCTATCTCCACGGCATGACGGGCCGGGTTCCCCGGCTGCCCACCGATCTGACCCGGCTGGAGGAGCTGACCGAGCGGCGGCTCGGGCCGGGTCCGGTCGGGTACGTGGCGGGCAGCGCGGGGGACGGCGGCACGGCGCGGGCCAATCGGGCCGCGCTGGAGCGCCGCCGGATCGTGCCGCGCATGCTGCGGGACGTCCACGAACGGGATCTGTCCGTCGAGGTGCTGGGCCGCGCCCTCCCCGCCCCGCTGGCCCTCGCACCGGTCGGCGTGCTGTCGATCATGCACCCGGAGGCGGAGCCGGCGGCGGCCCGGGCGGCGGCCGCGCAGGGGGTGCCGTACATCCTGTCGTCCGCCTCCAGCACCCCGATGGAACGGGTCGCCGAGGTGATGGGGAACGCCGAGCGCTGGTTCCAGCTCTACTGGTCCAAGGACCGCGAGGTGACCCGGAGTTTCCTGGACCGGGCGAAGGCGAGCGGCTTCACCGTTCTCGTGGTCACTCTCGACACGCCGCTGCTGGCCTGGCGGCCACGCGACCTGGACCAGGCGTACCTGCCCTTCCTGCACGGCGTGGGCACCGCCAACTACTTCACCGACCCGGCCTTCCGGGCCGGCCTGGCCACCCCGCCCGAGGAGGATCCGAACGCGGCCGTGCTGCACTTCATCGGTCTGTTCGCGGACCCCGGCAAGACCTGGCCGGACCTCGCCTTCCTGCGGGAGCACTGGGACGGCCCGATCGTCCTCAAGGGCGTCCTGCACCCGGACGACGCCCGGCTGGCCGCCGACGCCGGGATGGACGGGGTGGTGGTCTCCAACCACGGCGGCCGCCAGGTCGCCGGCTCGATCGGTGCCGCCGACGCGCTGCCCCGGGTCGCCCGGGCGGTCGGCGACCGGCTGACGGTCCTGTTCGACAGCGGTATCCGCACCGGCGACGACGTCTTCAAGGCCCTCGCCCTGGGCGCCGAGGCGGTGCTGCTCGGCCGCCCGTACGTCTACGGACTCGGCCTGGACGGACAGCCCGGCGTCGAGCACGTGATCCGCTGTCTGCTCGCCGAGTTCGACCTCACCCTGGCCCTGTCGGGCCACGCCGCACCGGCGACCGTGGGTCCGGGCGATCTGGCCGAGGACGAGGGGTAGCGCCCGGGGAGCGCCCGGGGAGCGCCCGGGGAGCGCCCGCGGGCCGTCGTCCCCGGCCGTTCTCAGGCCGTCCCCTCCTCCAGGCCCACCGGCTGGGCCGACGGCGGGGCGTCCGTGCCGGTGACGGCGAGGGAGCGGGGTGTGGCGGCGGCCGTGTCGGGGAGCCAGCGCTGGGCGTCGGAGTGGTCACGGACCTTCACCACCACATCGGCGCCCGCCTCGGCGCCGGCGCCGGCCAGGGCGAGGGAGTCGTCCCAGCGGGGCAGCAACTCGCCCTGCACGGTGAAGTCGTAGCGGACGTCGTCCGTCCGGCGGTGCCCCGCGTCCACACAGTCGCCGAGGATGACCACACCGGCGTCGGCGTGGGAGTCCACGCACAGGTCGGGCTCGGCCGCGCTGCGCAGCTGGCCGTCCTCGGCGTACGACCACTGCTGGGTGTTCCCGGTGCCGCACGCGGCGAGTTCGAGGGCCGCGCCGGCCCGGGCGTCGCCCCGGATGTCCAGGCAGAGATCGGCGCCGGCCTCGCGCAGTCGGGTCCGCTGGGATGCGGTGGGGAGCTGGACGGTGCCGGGGGTGGTCGGGGAGGCACTGGCGCCCGGGGTGTCGGTGCCCGGGACCACGCCGCTGGTGGAGGCGGCCGGGTCGGCGCTGCCGTCGTTGATCCACATCCCGGCGGCCAGCAGGCTGGTCAGCAGCCCGGCGGAGGCGAGCCCCACACCGGTGAACAGGGCGCGCGGGGAGCGCGGTTCGCCGGCCGTGCGACGGCGCGGCGAGGGCATGCGGGAGAGCAGGGTGCCGCCGCGCGGCCGGCCACCGCGGTGCCGGGCGGAGCCCCGCAGGCGTACGGGCTGCTGGGACCGGCCGGGGCGGGAGTCGTGGTAGCGGCGGGCGCCCCAGCCGAGGACGGCCTCGGCGAGGAGCACGCCGAGCGCGTTCTCGAAGTGCCCGAGCTGCTCGGCGGCGGCCCGGCAGTAGCGGCACTCGTCGAGGTGCTTGCGGACATCCGGCAGCAGTTCGCCGCCGCGCCGGATGGGCACGTCGAGGAGGCGGTTGTAGAAGCGGCACTCCTTGCTCGGCGCGAGTTCCCGGTGGGCGCGGACCAGGCCCTCGCGGAGCTTGTCGCGGGCCTGTTCGTAGGCGGCGGCGGTCATCTCGGTGTCCATGCCGAGCAGTCCGGCGGCTGCCGGGATCGACTCGGCCTCGACCTCCACGTGCCACAGGACGCAGCGGGCGATCGCGGGCAGGCTCTGGAAGGAGCGCTCGGCGAGCACCCGGTTGTCGGGGGTCATGGACTTGGCGGCGCGCATGCCCCGGGCCCCGGCGGGCTTCGTCAGCACGGGCAGCACACCGGAGATCTGGTCGTCGGCGGCCCAGAGCCGGGCCATGTCCCGTACCGTCACGAGCAGTCGGGGCCGCAGCGCGGTGCCCGGCTCGCCCAGTTTCAGCCGGTCGAAGACCTGGTGGACGGCGGCCGCGGTGAGCATGTTCGAGACGTTGCCGGAGGACGCGATGCAGATCACCGCGTACTCGTGGACCGGCCGCCAGTGCCGGGCGATCAGCACCGCGGTGGACTGGGCGACCTCGCTGTCCGTGCCGCCGCGGATCCCTGCGGCGAGGGACTCGTCGGATTCTCCGGGGCCACCGCCGGGCGGCGGGTAGAGAGGGCGAGGCGGCTGAGCGGTCGGCACTGAGCGGTTCCTTTGGTACGTACCTGATGGCGCGACGGGGAGTGTGTGTCCGCCCCGCAGGCGTCACACAGGGACCCGGCCGTCACCCCCCGCTCGGAAGGTTCACCTTTGCACAACTAAGTCGTGCGCAACAAGGCGTGAGGACATCCGGCCCCTTGTTGAATGGATGTCGACAAGGCGGGCGGACGAATGCCCCGTGGCGCGCCTTTCGTCCGTTCTTGCGCCCCGTGTGAAACGGACGCACGCGCAGGGGTGCCGCGCACCTTCCCGCGGAGTGCGCCGCGTAGTGGACTGGATCCGGCCACTTCCTCGGAGGCCCCGCGCAGGACGGCGGCTCTCCTGCGCGCCACGGCCGCCGGCCCTGTTCCTCCCGCCCGGGGCCGGCGGCCCACAACGTCCGGGGACGGCTATATCTGCCAGGACCGCAGCCGGTCCGCGGCCCCGTACACATCGGTCTTGCCGTCGATCAGGTCACGGGCGAGGTCGACGAGCGCGCCGTAGGGCGGGTCGATGCCGACGCCGCTGACGTACATGTAGGCCACCGCGGTCGCGCAGGCGAACCGAGCGTTGGCCGACGGCAGGGGCTTGAGCAGGGCGAGGGTGTGCAGCAGGGCGGCGGCCCGCCAGGCCGGGTCGGAGTCGACGCCGAGCCGGGGCGGGTCCACCCGGTGCCGGGCGACGGCCGCGACCAGCGCGGAGAAGTCGTTGACGGTGGGCTGGTCCGGCAGGACCTCTTCGTGGCGCTGGAGCAGCCAGGGCACGTCGATGTGGATGACGGGTGTCATCGGTCAGGCGACCCGCCCCTCGCCCCTGAGGGCGGGTTCGTCGTCCGGGAACGCGGCCGCGAACTCGTCGGCGTGGGCGGAGAAGAAGCGGCGGAACGCCTCCGCCCCCTCCTGCAGTGCCCGGTGCCGCGCGATGTCGGCGGCGGCCGCCTCGCGCACGAGCGCCTTCATCGACGTGCCGCGTTCCTTCGCGATCTGCCGCAGGTCCTCCAGCTCGCGATCGCTGAACTCCACATTGAGGGCTGGCATCCCCTCACGGTACCGCCCGGGTACTTAGTCGTAAATATCCCCAGGTCAAGCGAGCGTCCGGGCGGTACCAAAAGAGTGCCTAGCCGTGCCTGGCCGTGCCTAGCCGACCTTTGCGCGGCCCTGGTCCGCCACGAAGGAGGCCAGCCGGGCGAGGGCGGCGTTCCAGTTGATCGCGGTCTCGTTCGTGGACCAGGACTGGATGTCGTCGATGTAGCAGAACTGACCGACGCACCCCTGGAGTTTGCTCTGTGCGTACGGGTCCTGGATGCCCGAGTTCGCGCCGCCCGCGAGGGTGCCCCTCGGCGGTTCGGGGAGGTTCGGGTCGAGCTGGTGGGCGTACCAGCGGCTGTGCTGGTGGTGGGAGAAGACCTCGCCGTAGCCGGTCACGTAGGAGATGTTGAGCGCGTTGCGGCCGAGGACGTAGTCCATGCTCTGGACGGCCCCGTCGCGGTACTTCGAGGCGCCGGTGAGGTCGTAGGCGGTGGCGATGACGACCGCGTTGTTCAGCACCTGGTGGCTGGAGCCCCAGTCGTAGCGGTTGCCGTCGGGGGCGTAGGGCATGCCGTACGGCTGTGCGGCGAGCGTGGCCAGGTAGGTGTCGGCGCCGCGCACCACCGACCTGCGGACCTTGTCGCGGCCGGGCAGCCGGTTGGGCACGAGTGCGAGGTCGAGGCGGCCGGCCGCGGCCGTGCGGGACCAGTCGAAGCCGTTCGGGCCGAAGATGTCGGCGGTGTGCGCCGGGGAGCCGAGGACGCGGGCGGCGAACTGCTGCTCGCCGGTGGTGAGGTACAGCTCGGCGGCCGCCCAGTAGAACTCGTCGGTCGCGTCGCTGTCGTCGTAGGCGCCGCCGCCGTTGCTGTCGGCGGCGCCGGCGTAGACGTCGGGGTGCGCGAGGGCCGCCGCCCAGGCCTTGCGGGCCGCCTTGAGGGCCTTCGCCGCGAACTGCTTGTCGTAGGGCCGGTAGAGGCGGGCCGCCTGGGCGGCCGTGGCGGCGAGGTTGAGGGTGGCCGTCGTGGTCGGCGGGTGCAGTTCGCGCTTCTGCGGGTCGGCGCCCGGCAGCAGGGGCAGGCCGGTCCACTGCTCGTCGTGGACCTTGTGGTGGGCCATCCCGGCGAGCGGCTGTCCGTCCGGTACCTGCATCTTCAGCAGGAACTCCAGTTCCCACCGGGCCTCGTCGAGGATGTCCGGAACGTGGTTGCCGCTCTCGGGGAGGGCGAGGGTGCCGTCGCCCAGCGCCGCGGGCCGGCCGGTGCGGGCGTGCAGGGAGCGCTCGTAGGTGCTGAGCAGCTCCCAGGTGGCGATGCCGCCGTTGACGACGTACTTGCCGTGGTCACCGGCGTCGTACCAGCCGCCGCTGACGTCGAGGCGGTAGTCGCAGACTCCCGGCTGGCAGGGGACGCTGGTGTCGCCCTGGTTGGGCGCGACGCCGACGTGGCCGGCCGCCCTGCCGTAGCCGGGGCGCAGGTCGTCACGGATCGCGATGCCGCTGCGCTGGGTGTAGTAGTACTTGACCGCGTCCAGCCGCAGCTGCTCGTAGCGGGCCGTCCCGATGTCGAACGGGCGGCTGGTCTCGCCGTCGGCGACCAGGGTGAGGCCCGTGCCGCGCCCCCGGTAGGCGCCGAAGTCGATGGAGTGGACGCGCTGTCCGGAGGAGACGTCGAGGCCGCGCGGCACGGTCCAGCCGTGGGCGAGCGTCGCCCCGGCGGCGTTCTTCAGCCGCCAGGGCAGCTTCTCGGCCGCGTCGGTGACGAGGGTGGCGTTCTTCGGCCCGGCGGGCAGATAGGCGACCTGGTTGACGCGCACGCGCGGCCCGGTGTCCGGCTCGTAGACCTCCGGGGGCACCCCGCCGAGCAGGGAGACGTCGTCCACGCAGAACCGCCACGGATCGGCGCTGCCCCCGACCTGGAACGCGACCTGCCCGTCAGTGGAGTCCACCGGCGAGGTGAAGGTGTACGTGTAGGAGTCACCCGCCTCGTTCAGCACCGGTGTCGCCTCGTACCAGGTGTCGTACGGGGCGACGCCGAGCCCGACGATCGCCCGCACCACATGCCCCTCGGGCACCCCGGAGGCGGCGAAGGAGAAGCGGTACGAGGACCCCTTGACCAGGGTGATCGCGTTCTGTCCGATCGCGGAGTCCCAGCGGTTGGCGGTGCCGCCGGGTACGTCCGCGCACAGGCGTCCGCCGGACAGGCCGGCGGTGACGTTGCTGGTCCACCAGGGGTCGGCGGTGGTGTCGAAGCCACCGTTCCTGACCTGCTCGACCTCGTCGGCACCGGCCTGCTGCACGGGCAGCGCGGTGAGGGCGGCGCCCAGCAGGGCCGCGAGGGAGAGCAGGGCGGTTCTGCGTCGTGTCACGTCCGGCTCCTCGGTCAGCGTCATGGGAGCGCTCCCAAACAGGGGCAGGGACATGCTTGTCCCAGTCATGACACCGCGTCAACGGTCCGGACGAGAACGGTTGTCCGTCCCCGCCCGGACCGCGGCCCGGTCAGGCCTCCAGCTTGCCGGTCCGCACCGCCCCACCGCCCCTCGGACGGTGCCGGGTGCGGCGCCGGCGAGCGTCAGCCGCAGCCGGGAGCCGCGCACCGCGCACCGCGCACCGCGCCGAAAGGTGACCACGGCCGGGGCGTCGGAGTCCGTGGAAGACGCCTGGAGCCTCGCGGGTGACCACTGCATCCGGCGGACCCCGTCGACCAAGCGTTCCCTGACCTCGCCCGGAGGGCGACCGCCCGGCCCCCTGGGGGGTTCCGGTCCACGCGCGGACGGGACGGACTAGGCTGGAACGGATGTGGCGCGCCTGTTCACTGTGAGTGTCCGTGATGGAGTGGCGACGATGAGCCCGGAGTATCCGTTCGACGAGGCCGCGACGGCCAGGGTGGTCGTCGACGACACCGGCACGGTCGTCTGCTGGAACGAGGGTGCCCGCGCCCTGCTCGGCTGGGCGCCCGCCGAGGTCGTGGGCCGACCCGCCGGCGAGCTGCTCGCCACGGGAAAGCCCCCCGCCCCCACCGGCCCCCGCTGGGACGGCACCCTCGCGCTGCGCCACCGCGACGGCCGGACCCTGCGGGTGTGGCTGCTCGCCCACCACCGCCCCGCCCTCCACGACACCCCGGGCACCTGGCTCGTCGTGACCCCGCTCACCTCGGACGGCACCTCGGACGACCCCGGCACCTCGGACGACCCCCTGGACGCGGCCGCCCTGACCCAGGCGCCGTGCGCCGTCGCCGTCTACGACGAGCGGCTCCGGCTGGCCCGGGTCAACGACGCGATGGCCGCCGCGATCGGTCTGCCCGAGGAACGCATCCGGGGGCTGCGGCTCTCCGAGATCGGCGGCCGGCCGCAGAGCGCCGAACTGGAGACGCACATGATCCGGGTGCTCGCCAACGGACGGGCCGAGGACGTCCAGATCTACACCCGCACCGGCGGCGAGGAACGGGCGCACGCCTGGCTGGCCCGGTTCAAGCCGGTCACCGACGCCTGGGGCCGGGTGCGCGGCGTGTGCCTCGCCGCGCACGACTTCACGGAGAACTACCTCGCCCGCGAGCGGCTCCGGCTGGTCAACGAGGCCAGTGTGCGGATCGGCAGCACCCTCGACGTCACCCGGACGGCTCAGGAGCTGGCCGAGGTGTGCGTGCCCGCGCTCGCCGATTTCGTCAGCGTCGATCTGCTGGACCCCGTGGACGGCGGGGATCCGCCCACCCGGCTCGTCGCCCCGCTGGAGCTGCGGCGGGCCGCGCACGACTCCGTCAACGCCGGCAACCCGATGGCCGTGGCCAAGCCCGGGGACGTCCTGCGCTATCCGGCCGGCTCGCCCCAGGCCGACTCCCTGATCGCGGGCCGCACCATCGTCGCCTCCGTGGACGAGCTGAACGCCTGGCTGGCCTGGGACACCCTGCGGGGCGAACGGGTGCGGGAGTTCGGCATCCACTCCACGATGTCGGTGCCGATCCGGGCCCGGGGCACGACCCTGGGCGTCGCGGTCCTCACCCGCTACCGGCGGCCGGACCCCTTCACCGCGGACGACGTGCTGCTCGCCGAGGAGATCACCGCCCGGGCGGCCGTCTGCATCGACAACGCCCGCCGGTTCTCCCGCGAGCGCGACACGGCTCTCGCCCTCCAGCGCAGCCTGCTCCCGCGCTCCCTGCCCCAGACGGTCGCCGTCGACGCCGCCTCCCGCTATCTGCCCGCCGCCCGCGCCGGGGTGGGCGGCGACTGGTTCGACGTGATCCCGCTGTCGGGGATGCGGGTCGCGATGGTCGTCGGGGACGTCGTCGGCCAGGGCATCCAGGCCTCGGCGACGATGGGCCGGCTGCGGACCGCCGTACGCACCCTCGCCGACATCGACCTCTCCCCCGACGAGCTGCTCACCCACCTCGACGATCTCGTCGTACGGCTGTCCGAGGAGGCAGGCGGCGAGGGCAGCCCCGGCGAGGTCGGCGCGAGCTGTCTGTACGCGGTGTACGACCCGGTGTCCCGGCGGTGCACGCTGGCCCGGGCCGGACACCCCGCGCCGCTGCTGCTGCGGCCGGGCGGCGCGCCCCACCGGATCGATCTGCCCGCCGGTCCCGCGCTGGGCGTCGGGGGGCTGCCGTTCGAGTCGGCCGAGCTGGAACTGACCGAGGGCAGTGTGCTGGCGTTCTACACGGACGGGCTGCTCGCGTCCGGCGAGCGGGACACGCAGGCCGGTCACCTGCTGCTCAGCGAGGCCCTCGCCGCGTACTCGGACTCCCTGGACGAGACCTGCGACCGGGTGCTGCACGCCCTGCTGCCGGCCGGGGGCGTCGCCGACGACGTGGCGCTGCTGCTGGCGCGCACCCGGGGAGTGCCGGCGGCGCAGGTCGCGACCTGGGACATCCCCGCCGATCCGGCGCTGGTCGCACCGATCCGCAAGCAGGTCGTGGACCAGCTCGCGCGCTGGCAGATGAGTGAGGCGTCGTTCACGGCCGAGCTGGTGGTGAGCGAGCTGGTCACCAACGCGATCCGGTACGGGGCGCATCCGATACGGCTGCGGCTGATCCACGACGCGACGACGTTGATCTGCGAGGTCTCCGACACCAGCCACACCGCGCCGCACCTGCGGCGGGCGAAGACCTGGGACGAGGGTGGGCGGGGACTGCTGCTGGTCGCGCAGCTCACACAGCGGTGGGGAAGCCGGCACACCACGGAGGGCAAGACGATCTGGGCGGAGCTGGGGCTCTTCGAGGAGGAGTAGGGGGCACGGCGTGGTGAGCCAGACGGGGTGGCGCGTGCGGGCCCCCGCACGATCTTCGCTGCCACCGCCGGCTCCGCGTCTGCTGGCTGGTCTGCGCGAGCATGGCGCACACGGCCCCGTCGGCGGCGAGGCCTCCCGGGCTGCCCAGGCGGCTCGGGAAGGCGGTGCGCCACGGGCGGCGATGTCCGGCCGGAACAGGGGGCAGGCGTAGAGCGTGGCGGCGTCGAAGCCTGGTCGAAGCCTGGGGGCCGGTCCCCAGCACTTTCCCGTTCCTGGCGGGCTATCGGGTCGTCGGGGACGACGCCGGCCGTTCGACCGAGGAGCCGCCGGCCGAGCGGGAGCGTGTCATCCAGCGGCTGGGCCCCTGGTCGCGATCGAGCCCGCCCCGGTGGCACGGACGCCCATGCCATGCCTGGCGTGCGTCCGGGCTGAGCGGGCACTGCCGGGGTGCGACCGCGCTCGGCCACGGCGTCCGTCCCCACTGCGGCAGGCGGTACCCCGCCGCCAACGCCCACCGGTGTCAGTGGCGTCCGTCGCCGCCGTGGCCATAGCCGGACCCGTACCCACCGCCGTAACCGCCGCCGCCGTACCCGCCGCCGCCGTAGCCCGAACCGCCGTTGCCCCAGCCTCCGTAGCCCGGGCCGCCCTCCTTGCCGCTCCAGTTGCAGTAGTACCAGGAGGAGTACGAGCAGGAGGTGCCCGGGGTGGAGCCGCCGGAGGTGGTGGTGCCCGGGGAGCTCTTCGTCGTCGGGGTGGCCGAGGGGGCCGGGTCGGCCGACTTGGGCGTGGCCGCCTTGGGGGTCGGTGTCGGCTTCGGCGTCGAACCGGCGGTGCCGGTTTCGTCGGCGCCCCAGTTGACGAACTCCATCTGCGGGTCGGGCTGCGAGGTGTCGATCACCCAGCGCTGGGCGGTGCCGTTCGCGCGGTTCTTCAGGACCAGGGCTCCCGACCCGTCGGTGGCGGCGGGCGCGAGGGCCAGGTTCTGGTCGGAGCGCGGGACGAGCGTGCCCTGGAGGGTGAAGTCGTACCGGACGCTCTTCGCGGTCCCCGCGGAGGAGTCGGCGCACTCGCCGAGCCGCACGGAGTAGCCGAGGTGGGAGTCGAGGCACAGGTTCGGGTCGGCGGCGCTGCGCAGCAGTCCGTCGGTCTCGTACGTCCACTGCTGGCCGGCGTCAGAGGAGCAGGCGGCCAGTTCGGTGTCGGCGCCCTTGGCCGCCTTGCCCCCGGCGATGCCGATGCACAGCCCGGAGGCGACGTTGTGCAGCCGGCCGCGCAGGGTGCCCTGGGTCTCCTGGTCGGCGATCCAGGACGGGCTGTCGGTCGCGGTGTCGGTGCCCGCGGAGGGCGTCTTGGTGCCCGCGCCTGCGGTCGCGCCGCTGCCGCCGTCGGAGCCCAGGGCGGCCCACGCCACGAGCGGCAGGACGACCATGCCGCTGACCGTCAGGACGGCGGCGGTGAGGTTGCGGCGGCGGATCCGGCGGGCCGCCTTGCGGTCCGAGCGGCGGGACGCGGGACGCAGGGCGACCTCGGTCCCGGAGCCGGGTCCGGCCGCCGGACGGGACGCCTCGGCCCCGCCCCGGGCTCCGGACGCGGCGTCGGGCCTCCGGGGTGCGGCCGGTTCGCCGTCGAAGGCCTCGCCGACGGCCCCCGGATGGCGCTCGCGGGCGGGCGCCGCCGTCCGCTCGCGTCCGTCCGCGGTTCGGCCCTCCAGGTAGGCGCCGGCCGCCCAGCCCAGGATGCCTTCGGCCAGGGCGACGCCGAGGAGGCCTTCGAACTGCAGGAGCTGGTCGGCGGTGTGCGCGCAGTGCCGGCACTGCTCGGTGTGGCCGCGCAGATCGGGGTCGACGTCCAGGCCGCCGCGGCGGCAGGTCACGTCCAGCAGGCGGTGGTAGCGGTGGCACTCGTCGTCGGTGGCCTGTTCGCGGTGGACCTGGAGGACCTCCTCGCGCAGCCGCTCGCGGGAGCGGCGCAGTTCGACGTGGGCGCCCTCCTCGTCGAGTCCGAGCAGTTGGGCGGGGATCGCGAGGGGTTCGGCCTCGGCCTCGCAGTGCCAGAGGAGACAGCGGGCCGACTGGGGCAGCCGGTGGAAGGCGCGGGCGATCATGCGCCGGTTGGCCGGCGGGAGCAGCAGGGCGGCGGCCGGGGTGCCCTCGGCATCCTGGTGGCGCAGGGCGGGGTGGAGCAGATCGCGGCGGCCGTCGGCGTCCCACTCGCCGGCCAGTCGGCGGACGGTGGCCAGCAGGTGGGGGCGCCAGGCGGCGGTCGGGCCGTCCTGGTGCTGGGTCGCGCCGAACAGCCGGGTGAAGGCGGCGGTGGTGAGCATGCCGGCGGCGCGCTCGCCGTCGGTGCACAGCCGCGCGTAGGCGAAGGCCGCCTCCCAGTGCCGGTCCAGCAGCTCCCCGACGGGGTGGAGCGCGGGCGACTCCCCCGCCGATTGGGTCAGTTCCGCACTCAGCTGTTCGTCCGTCGCGTCGAGGCGGCGAGCCGAAGGGGAATTCGACAGGCCTGCGTCATTCACGGCTGCATTCCTCCTGGAGGCATGTCCGAGGGAAGCGGGACATGCGGCAATAGGCAGGGTTCGACACCTGTGAGGTCAGCAAGGGAGTCGGCTCTTGTGAAGCGTGGGGGGTGTGACGGAACACAGGGGTCTCGCGCGCACAGGGGAGAAAACGTTGTCCGTGCGCCGACACGCCACACCTTCGCACAGCCGGACCTGGAGGAACAAGAGATCTCGCCGTTTCCGGCACGGTGTGCGGGGCCCAGGAATTGACGAAACGTCAATGCATTGTCTGAGTTAGGGCGGGTCCCGGTATGGGTGTCCCTTTTTACCGCCGTTTTCAGGGGCCCTTTCCCGGGACGTCCTTTGTGGCGCGCATGCCGTCCCGGTACGCGCCGGGCGGGCTGCCGTAGCGGGCGCGGAACACACGCGTGAAGTGGAACGGGCTCACGAATCCGGAAGCCGCCGCGACGCGTTCCACGGGGAGGCCGGTGCCCTCCAGCAGCCGGGCGGCGTGCCGCAGCCGGGCCTCGCGCAGGGCCCGCATCGGGGACTGGCCGGTCTGCTCGGTGAAGAGATGCGAGAGCCGGGAGGGGGACAGTGCCACCAGGGCGGCGAGTGAGTCGACGGTGTGCGGGGCGCCGGGGTCGGCGGCGAGGAGCGCCTGGACGCGCCGGACCCGCTCGTCGAGGCCGGGCGGCGGGAGCGGCGCGCGGGCGGCGGCCGTGGTGAGCAGGACGGCCTCCTCCAGGGCGCACAGGGCGAGTTCGCGGGCGGTGGTGCCGTGCGCCACGGCGATGCCGGAGCCGTCCGGCGCCTCCTCGGCTTCCCCGGGCCGGCGGGCATCGGCGTACAGGCGCCAAAAGGCGGTCTCGACGCGCGGGTGCAGGGCCTCGGGCACGCGGCTCACGGCGTACAGGCCGTCGTCGGTGCCGTACGGGCGCAGCCACGGCGTCCACGAGGGGCGGGCCTGGCAGTGCGCCCACCAGAACCGCCAGCGGGGGGCGCCGGGGGCGACCGCGTAGCCGTGCGGGACACCCGGCGCGAGGACGACCAGATCACCGGTGCCGGCCCGGACCTCGCTCGCGCCCTGCCGCAGCAGCCCTCCTCCGGCAGTCGTCCAGGTGAACAGCCAGCTGTCCGATCCCCGGGGCCGGTCGATCTCGTACCCCGGGGCCTCGTCGAAGTGGGCCGCGACCACCAGTCCGGGCGGCGGCGAGGGGGCACCGGGTCCGGCAGCGGCGGGCAGGTCGTCAGCAGGCACGGGCATCCTCCGGTGGGCCGGGTCCGCCTCACGATAAGGGGACCGATCAGCAGGGACCGATCACCCGGGACCGATCAAGGAGGGCGCACATGCTGCGGCAGTACGAGGAGGACGGCTTCACGGTCGTCCGGGGGCTGTTCGGACGCGACGAGGTGGAACGCCTGCGTGCGGAGCTCGCGGGACTCCAGGCGGCGGGGCGGGCCGTGCCGGGGCACTTCGAGCCGCGCGCCGGAAACGATCCGCTGGACCGGTACCCCCGGGTGATGCATCCGCACGAGATCAGCGCGCTCGCCCGGCAGGTACTGCTGGACCCGCGGTTGCGGGACGTGCTGGAGACCCTGCTGGGCGAGGAGGTGCTGGCCGCGCAGAGCATGTTCTATTTCAAGCCGCCGGGGGCGCGGGGGCAGGCGCTGCACCAGGACAACTTCTATCTGCGGGTGGAGCCGGGCACCTGTGTGGCGGCCTGGCTGGCGTGCGACGAGATCGACCGCGGGAACGGGGGGCTGGAGGTCGTCCCCGGTACGCATCGGATGGAGGTGTTCTGTCCCGAGGAGGCGGACGAGGAGGTGTCGTTCGCGCGGGAGTACGTGCCGCCGCCGGCCGGGCTGGCGCCCGTGCCGGTGGACATGGCGCCGGGGGACGTCCTGTTCTTCAACGGGAGCCTGGTGCACGGATCTCCGCCGAACCGGAGCGGGGACCGGTTCCGGCGGTCGTTCATCGGGCATTACGTGGGGCGTTCGGCGGAGCGGATCGGGCGGTACTACCGGACCGTGTCCATGAGTGGGGCGAGGGTGCCGCTGGAGGAGAGCGCGGGGGCAGGGCCTTGCGGGACGGAGTTCGCGTCGCCGGAGGGGCCGCATTAGGGCTGGGGCGGGTGCGGGTCCGTCGTGGCTGGTCGCACGGTTCCCCGCATCCCTGGCGGGGCGCCTCAGTGGCCGGCGATGGGGTGGGGGGTGTAGGGGCGCTCCAGTTCTTCCCGTTCCTCCTCGGTCAGTTCCCACTCCACCGCCGCCACCGCGTCCTCGATGTGCCGGGGCTTCGAGGCACCGATGACCGGGGCCGTCACCTGGGACTGGTGGAGCAGCCAGGACAACGCCACCTGGGCGCGGGGGACGCCGCGGCCGGCCGCGATGCGCGAGACCGCGTCGACGACGGTGCGGTCGCCCTCCTGGTAGAGCGTGCCGCCGAAGGTGTCCGTGGCGCTGCGCTCGGTGGCGGTGCCCCAGTCGCGGGTGAGGCGGCCCCGGGCCAGGGGGCTCCAGGGCAGGACTCCCACGCCCTGGTCGGCGCAGAGCGGCAGCATCTCGCGCTCCTCCTCGCGGTAGAGGAGGTTGTAGTGGTTCTGCATGGACACGAACCGGGTCCAGCCGTGCCGTTCGGCGGTGTACTGCATCTTGGAGAACTGCCAGGCGTACATCGAACTCGCCCCGATGTAGCGGACCTTGCCCGCCTTGACCACGTCGTGCAGCGCCTCCATCGTCTCCTCGACCGGGGTGTACGGGTCGTAGCGGTGGATCTGGTAGAGGTCGACGTAGTCGGTGCCGAGGCGGGTCAGGCTGTGGTCGAGTTCGGACAGGACGGCCTTGCGGGACAGTCCGCCGCCGTTGGGCCCCGGGCGCATCCGGCCGTGCACCTTCGTGGCGAGGACGATCTCGTCGCGGCGGGCGAAGTCGCGCAGCGCCCGGCCGACGATCTCCTCGCTGGTGCCGTCGGAATACACGTTCGCGGTGTCGAAGAAAGTGATGCCGGCGTCCAGCGCCTGACGGATCAGCGGACGCGAGGCCTCCTCGTCGAGGGTCCACTCGTGCGTGCCCCGGTCGGGGAGGCCGTAGGTCATGCAGCCCAGACAGATCCGCGACACGTCCAGGCCCGTCGAACCGAGCTTCACGTACTGCATCGATGCTGCTCCTGACTCGGAGGGGAGTACACACGGGGGAGCCTACGTCGACGCCGGCCGCTCCTCGGGGAATCTCACTCCACCAGGTCCAGCGCCCGCTCCCAGCCGAACTCCCCGCCCCGGTGGGGAGGTCCGAAGCGGACGCCCATGCCGCGCAGCCGTATGAGACTGTCCTGGTAGGCGGGGTGGGCGGCGAGGCCGTCGGAGACGCAGGTCAGCACACCGACCGGGACGCCCTGGCCCGTGACCTCGCACAGGGTGCCGAGGGCGAGGGTGTCGGCGACGCCCGCCGCCCATTTGTTGATCGTGTTGAAGGTGGCCGGGGCGACGACGACGGCGTCCGGGTCGGGGAAGGGACGCGGGTCCCCCGGGCTCCGCCAGGCGGAGCGGATCGGGCGGCCGGTCTGCGCCTCGACGGCGGCCGCGTCGAAGAAGCCGTTCATGGCGTGCGGGGTGGCGATGACCCCGACCTGCCACTGCCGCTCCTGAGCGGCGGTGATTAGTCTGCCGACGCCCGAGGCGATGCCGGCGGCGCAGACGACGACGTACAGGAAGGGCGGCTTCTCGTCCGGTGCGGTCACCCGGGAACCCTACGCGAGCGGGAAGGACAGCCCTCGCTCGGAGTCGGGGCGCGGGCCGTGCAGGCGGCGGTCCCCCTCGTCGATCCGTACGTCGTTGATGCTGGCCTCCCTGCGGGTCATCAGGCCCTGCTCGTCGAACTCCCAGAGTTCGTTGCCGTACGAGCGCCACCACCGGCCGTCGGCGTCCCGCGACTCGTACTGGAAGCGGACGGCGATGCGGTTGCCGTCGAACGCCCACAGGTCCTTGCGCAGGGCGTACTCGCGCTCGCGGGCCCACTTGGCGGTCAGGAAGTCGACGATCGCGGCGCGGCCGGTGAGGAAGGTGTCACGGTTGCGCCAGAGGGAGTCCTCGGAGTAGGCGAGCGCGACGCGGTGCGGATCGCGGGTGTTCCAGGCGTCCTCGGCGGCCTGGACCTTCCGCGCGGCGCTCTCCCGGGTGAAGGGCGGGAACGGCGGTCGGGGGTCGGACATGGAAGCGCCTCCTGGCAGGTGGGGCCGCGATGAGTGGGCCGTGACGACAACGGGAGAACGAGCGTTCTCCGCTATGCTGCCACCGTAGAGAACGAGCGTTCTCCTCGTCAAACGGGTCCGGCCCGGCGAGGGGGACCCCGCGGGACGATCGGGAGCACGGTGATGGCGGTGGCCATGGACGGCGCGACAGCGCGCGAGCAGGCGCTCGACGCCGCGGAGACGCTGTTCTACGGGCGGGGTGTGCAGTCCGTGGGGATGGACGAGGTCAGGGCCGCCTCGGGGGTCTCGCTGAAGCGGCTGTACCAGCTCTTTCCCGCGAAGGACCTGCTGGTGGAGGCCTACCTGGAGCGCCGGGACGTGCGCTGGCGGGGGCGGCTCGCGGAGTTCGTGGCGCGGCGGGAGGAGCCCCGGGAGCGGATCCTCGCGGTGTTCGACTGGCTGGAGGAGTGGTTCGCCGAGCCGGACTTCCGGGGCTGCGCCTGGATCAACGCGTACGGCGAGCTGGGGGCGACCTCGGAGCGGGTGGCGGAGCGGGTACGGGCACACAAGCGGGCGTTCCGGGAGTATCTCGGCGCACTGATCGCCGAGGCCGGCCTGCCCGGCGCTCTGACGGGACCGCTGTTCCTGCTGGCCGAGGGGGCGATGGTGACGGCCGGGATCACCGGGACACCGACGCCGGCCACCGAGGCACGCGAGGCGGCGGGGCTGCTGCTGGGGTGAGCCTCGGACACGGGAGAGGCTTGTTCCATGGCACGGAAAGGACGGCGCCCTGACGGGCCCTGCCACGGAGCACGCCGAGAGCACACTTCGGTAGGGAAGCTATCCGTGCAGTACGGCATTGGCTGTGGCGACGAAGGCGTCGCAGGCTTCTTGAGCCGTGCGGCCACGCTGGAGCATGTCCGCTCTGTCTTCAGTCCGGATGATCGCGCTGGTGAGCTCCAGCACCGTGTTGGCCTGATCGCCGAGTTGTTGCACGTCGGCCTGGCTGCTCATGAGCTTGAGGCGGTAGGCGCTGCTGCGTGTCTCCACGTAGAGCCGGTAGGACTCGGCTCGTGCGGTCGCGGCATCTTCACTCGTGGAGTCGGTGTCCCAGCGTGACCATCGGTCGTACTGCGCGCGACGGTAGTCCTCGGCAAGGGCAATGAAATCCGCGCAGTTGTCGAGCAGGCGCTGTTGTCGAAGGTGCGTATGTGCGCGGGCCTCGGCTCGGCAGGCGGACCTCTCCTGGTAGTGGTGCGCGATGACGGAGCCCAGCAAGGTGCCTATCACGGCCAAGGCGCCGGCAATGATCCCCTCCACAGTTGTAGCGGATCACGCCGGAGGCCGGCTGCGCGAGCCGCCTTTCGGTCGTTTCTGCTGGTGACTAATGGTGTGGACGGGTATGTGGAGGCCCGTGGTCATGACCCGGTCTCCTGATCGTGGCAGGTCTCTCCGAGGGCGGCGAGGAGGCACGGCGGGAGTCCCACGCAGCCGCCCTCGGCACCCGACCGCCGCGCCCCGCTCCGACGGCGGCCGCGGGCCCTGTCCGCCCTCGTCGTCCGCCTGGGCGCGCCGGCCCCCGCGGCCGTGGCCGACCCGGCCGGCGCCGCCTCGGGGCCCCGGACGACCGTACGCCGCAACGCCGCCTGGAGGCCTTCGTCGACGGTCCCGGCGGCCCGCCGGGGGCGATCGCCGTGCTGCGACGGGACGGACGCACCCAGGTCGTACGGGCGGGAGTCGCCGACATCGGCACGGCCGGGTACACCCAGCTGATGGCCGCCACCCCGGACGGCCGCCGCTCGCTGACGTTCTCGGTGACGCGTCAGATCAACGCGGACCTGACGCCCGCCCTGCCGGCGCGGATGCGTGCCCTCCAGGAGGACTTCGTCTGCGGCCTGATGCGGGGCAGGGGCTGAACCGGGGGCCCGTGCGGTTCCCCGGCCCGTACCCCCGCCCCGTCGGCTCATCCGTCCGAGGCGGGCACCTCGATGGCGCCGACCGGGCAGGCCCGCGCGGCCTCCCGGACCATCGGGTCCCCGGCGCCGTCCTCCCGGCCGGGCAGCAGCGTGCTGTAGCCGTCGTCGTCCTGGGTGAAGACGCCCGGTGCGGCCAGCACGCACTGGCCGGCCCCGATGCAGACGTCCGTGTCGACGCGGATGGGGCCGCGGGTGGGGTTCTCGCGGTGCATGGCGGTGCCCCTCACCAGGTCACGGGGAGTTCGAGCATCCCCTGGATGGTGTCGCCGGGCTTCCAGCGGACGTCCTCGGCGGGGATCGCGAGCCGCAGGCCCGGCAGGCGGGCGAGGAGGGTGCCGAGGGCGATCTCCAGCTCGGCGCGGGCCAGGTTCTGGCCGAGGCACTGGTGGATGCCGAAGCCGAACGCCACGTGGTGACGGGCGGAACGGTGCCAGTCGAGGGTGTCCGGGTCGGGGTAGGCGCGCTCGTCACGGTTGATCACCGAGGTCGAGAAGACCACGCCGTCCCCGGCCCGGATGGTGGTGCCGCCCACCTCGATGTCCTCGGTGGCCAGCCGCAGCAGCCCGTCCGCGATGGACAGCATCCGCATCAGCTCCTCGACGGCGGCCGGCAGCAGCGCGGGGTCGGCCCGCAGTTCTGCCAGCCGCTCGGGGTGCCGGAGCAGGGTGTAGGTACCGAGGGAGATCATGTTGGCGGTCGTCTCGTGGCCGGCGACCAGCAGGATGACGGCCAGGGCGATCGCCCCGTCGCGGTCCACGGTGCCGTCGCGCAGCCGCTCGTGGACCAGGGCGTCCAGGACGCCGTCCCCGGGCGGCCCGGCCGCCTTGCGGTCGATCAGCGCGCCGAGGTACGCGTCGAGCCGCCCGCGGGCGTCGCGCACCTCCTCGGGCACCCGGCTGCGCAGCATCCGCCGGGACTGCTCCTCGAAGAAATCGTGGTCGGCGTACGGCACCCCGAGCAGCTCGCTGATCACCGTGGACGGCACCGGCAGCGCGAAGGCGGAGACCAGGTCGGCGGGCGGGCCCTGGGCGAGCATCGCGTCGATCCGCTCGTCGACGATCCGCTGGATGGCCGGGCGCAGCGCCGTGGCCCGCTTGAGGGTGAAGTCCGCGACCAGCATCCGGCGCTGCGCGTGGTGCTCGGGGTCGTCGACGTTGAGGAGGGCGGCCCGGCGGTCGAGCAGCGCCTTGAAGCGCGGGGAGGTCGCCGGGTAGCCGGGCCGGGTGCGGTCGCTGGACAGCCGGGGGTCCGCGAGCAGGGCGCGGGCGGTGTCGTGGCCGGTGACGACCCAGGCCGTGCGGCCGTCGTAGAGCGTCACGCGGGACAGCGGGCGGGCGGTGCGCAGGGGGTCGTAGGCCGTGGGCGGATGGTAGGGGCAGGTACGGTCCTGGGGGAAGGACACGGGCTTCGACAGTGGGGGGAGTTCCGACAGTTCCAGTTCCGTCATGAGAGACCTCGCAGACGAAGGGTGCGGCGTGCCGATCTTCATTAGATGCCCGGGGCATCTATAGGACGACAGGGAGTTCGGCCAGATCGGCGAAAGGGACAAGATGGCCGGAACCATCCACTCCGCGAGGACCCGGCTCAGGTTCTTTCGGTGCCGAGGGCCGGACCCGGGACCGAAAATCACTTGCCGGCGGGTGCGCTCTGGCCGCACGATCCGGCCATGCCTCGAATCGACGTTCTTCTGCCGCTGATGTCCGACGCCGTCCTTCCGGCCGGGCTCCAGCAGCAGCCCGTCCGTCCCCGGAGGCCCGGTCCCGCGCGTCCGTGACGGCCGCGCTCGTCGCGGGCCTGATCGCGGGCTACGGCATCGCCGTACCCGTCGGGGCCGTCGCGACCTACCTCGTCTCCCTCACCGCCCGCACCTCCCTGCGCACCGGCGCGTGCGCCGCGCTGGGCATCGCTACCGCCGACGGGCTCTACGCCCTGCTGGCCACCGTCGGCGGGTCCGCGCTCGCCGCCGCGCTGCGGCCGGTGCTGGTGCCGCTGCGCTGGGCCTCGGCCCTGGTGCTGCTGGTCCTGGCGCTGCGCGGCGCCCTGACCGCCGTACGCCAGTACCGGGCCCGTCGGCTCGCCACCCGCTCCCTGCCCCCGCCACCGACCGCCGCCCGCGCCTACCTGGGCCTGCTCGGCATCACATTGCTCAATCCGACCACCGTCGTCTACTTCGCCGCGCTGGTCCTCGGCACCGGCACCACGGACGCCGTACGCCCGCTGGAACAGGGTGCGTTCGTGCTGGCCGCGTTCGTCGCGTCCGCGAGCTGGCAACTGCTCGTGGCCGGGGGCGGCGCCCTGCTCGGTCGCACCCTGACCGGCCACCGCGGACGCCTCGCGACGGCACTCGTGTCGAGCGGGGTGATGACGGTGCTGGCTGTCGGGATGGTGATGTAGACGCGGGTGGGCCGGGGGGCGGAGGACCCAGGGGTCAGGGGGAGGACGACCCGGGCGGGGCAGGGGAAGGACGGCCATTGCGGGGCAGGGCTGAAGGCTCGGCCGACGGTCAGGCAGTGAAAGCCCCGCGCGGGTCACGGAGTGAAGGCTCGGGCGACGGTCAGGCTGTCCTCGTAGACGTGGTGGCGGACGATCAGGCCGTCGCGGACGGTCAGGTGCAGGGCGAACGCGGCCCGGTAGGGGCGTCCGGTGGGGGCGGCGGTCTGCCGTATCTCGCCCAGCGCCACCGCGTCGGCGCCGTCGACGAGGACGTGTTCGACCCGCGTGTCCGCCGCCCCGGGCCGGTGGTGGGCGGCCAGGGACCGGAAGTGGTCGGCCGCCTCGGCACCGGTGAACCGGTGCCGGATCCAGGGCGTCTCGGCGCGGTCGTGCGCGTCCTCGGGCCAGGAGAGCCGCCAGTCGACGCCGTCGGCGTACAGGGCGGCGATCCGCTCCGGGTCGCCCTCGCCGATACGGCGGAGCAGTTCCTCGGTCACGGCGCGGGTGCCGGTCGTCTTCGTCATGGCTCCGAGTGTGCCGACGGGGTGCGGGCGGCGCGATTACCCGGCAGGTAACGGGGGTGCGGATGAAACGAGGGGGCACCGGTGTTGAGGGGATCAGCCGGTCGTGAGCGACCATGTGACGAAAGGGACGGATACCATGCCTCTCGAAGGCGAGTACGAGCCCAGCCCGACCCAGTGGGTACGCGAGCAGGTGGAGTTGTACGAGGGCTCCGGCGGCACCGAGGGCACGACACTGCTGGACACGGGGCTCCCCGTCATCCTGCTGACCACCCGGGGCGCGCGCAGCGGCAAGCTCCGCAAGACCCCGCTGATGCGGGTCGAGCACGACGGGCGGTACGCGCTCGTCGCCTCCCAGGGCGGGGCACCCACCCACCCGGTCTGGTACCACAACCTCGTGGCCGACCCGCAGGTGGAACTGCAGGACGGTCCCGCGAAGCAGGACATGACGGTCCGTGAGATCAGCGGCGCGGAGAAGGCCGAGTGGTGGGAGCGTGCCGTCGCCGCGTTCCCGCCGTACGCCGACTACCAGAAGAAGACCGACCGGGAGATTCCCGTGTTCGTCGCCGAGCCGCAGGGCCGCTGACCGCACGGCGGCGGTGCCCTCGTAGCAGAATCCGTGCCCGGCGCGCATGAACCGGCCCGCACCGGGCACGCGAGAGTCAGGCCCCGCCGCGCTCCCCCGTCGCGGCGGGGCTCTTGCGTGCCCCGTGCGGCGGACGGTCGGTGACGTCGAGGAAGATCGCGTCGGCCTCGGGGACCGCGTCGCCGATGGCGCGCTTGATCCGGTCGGCGACCTCCTCCACCCGCTCGCTGTCCAGGCCCGGCATGAGATCGACGCGCGCGGCGACGAGGGCCGTGTCGAGGCCCGTCTTCATGGTGAACAGCGCCTCCACGCTGTCGATCTCCGGCTGGGCGGCCAGCAGTTCCGCGATACGGTCGCCGGTCTCGGGGTCGGCGGCCACGCCGATGAGCTGGTCGCGGGCCTCCCGGCCGAGCTGGAAGGCGACGAACACGAGGAGCGCGCCGATCGCCAGCGAGGCGGACGCCTCCCATACGACGTTGCCGGTGACCATGTGCAGCGCCATACCGACGGCGGCCAGGGTGACACCCAGGACGGCGGTGCCGTCCTCGGCGACGACGGTGCGCAGGGCCGGGTCGCGCAGCCGGGACGTGCCGCCCTGCCGGCGCACCTGGTGAAGGGCGCGCAGCAGGGAGAGGCCCTCGGCGAGGAGGGCGACGCCGAGGACGATCAGACCGGCCACATAGCCGCTGGTCTTCTCCTCCGCACCGCTTCGGAGGGCCTCCACGCCCTGGAAGAAGGAGAAGCAGCCGCCCATGACGAAGATTCCCACAGCGGCGAGGAGCGACCAGAAGAAGCGTTCCTTGCCGTAGCCGAAGGGGTGGCGCCGGTCGGCCGGGCGGCGGCTGCGGCGCAGCGCGGCGAGCAGGAACACCTCGTTGAAACTGTCGGCGACGGAGTGCGCGGCCTCCGAGAGCAGCGCGGGCGAGCCGGCCAGCAGCCCCCCGGCCGTCTTGGCGGCGGCGATCACGAGGTTGGCGGCGAGGGCCACCAGCACGGTCAGGCGCGTCCGGCGGTCGGCCCGCGCCTTTCGGGCAGGGTCGCGCTTCGGCTTCGGTGTTGTCCCGCTCACCCGTGCCGACTGCCCCGGCAGTTCGGGATCACACCGTGCGGTGCGCGGAAATCGGGGAACGCGGTCAGCAGGTCGCCGAGCCGGGCGGCCGGCGGGAGCAGCGGGAGGTGCCATGAACGACGGGGGCGACGGCAACAGCGGGTACGGGCACCGGCGGTTCCGGCGGTCCAGGAGCCACTTCAGGGACCGGATCACCGCGGACGGCCGGGACGGCTGGCCGGTGACGGCCGGGCGCTACCGCCTCGTCGTCAGCCGTGCCTGCCCGTGGGCGAGCCGGGCGGTGATCTCCCGGCGGCTGCTCGGTCTGGAGGACGCGCTGTCCATGGCGATCGCCGATCCCCTCCAGGACGACCGGAGCTGGCGGTTCACCCTCGATCCGGGCGAGCGCGACCCGGTCCTCGGCATCCGCTTCCTCGGCGAGGCCTACGACCGGCGGGAGACCGGGTATCCGGGCGGCGTCAGTGTGCCGGCGATCGTGGACGTGCCCAGCGGCCGGCTGGTGACGAACGACTACCAGCGGATCACCCTCGACCTGGCCACCGAGTGGCGGGCCCTGCACCGCCCCGGGGCGCCGGACCTCTACCCCGAGGAGTTGCGGGCGGAGATCGACACGGTGATGGCCGAGGTGTACGAGGACGTCAACAACGGGGTGTACCGGGCGGGGTTCGCGCGGGGGCAGGAGGAGTACGAGGAGGCCTGTGCGGCCGTCTTCCGGCGGCTGGAGCTGCTGGGTTCACGACTCGCGCGGCAGCGTTACCTGGTCGGTGACACGATCACCGAGGCCGATGTACGGCTGTTCACCACGCTGGTCCGCTTCGACGCGGTCTACCACGGACACTTCAAGTGCAACCGCTGGAAGCTGACGGAGGACCCGGTGCTGTGGGCGTACGCCCGGGACCTCTACCAGACGCCGGGTTTCGGTGACACCGTCGATTTCGACCACATCAAGCGGCACTACTACCAGGTGCACACCGGGATCAATCCGACGAGGATCGTTCCCGTCGGGCCGGACCTGGCGGGCTGGACGACCCCGCACGGCCGGGAGCGGCTCGGCGGGCGCCCCTTCGGGAACGGCACCGCGCCGGGACCGGTCCGCGCGCAGGAGGAGGTCCCGGCGCGGGGGCGCCCCTGAACCGGTACCGGTCCACGCGGTTCGCAGTGGTTCGCGCAAGCCGCCCGGGTCGGGTATTTCAAGAATTTCGAGGTTTGCGACAAGGAGGACCCGGTGGCCAGGAAGACCAGGAAGAGGAAGCTCCCGCTCGTCTACCAGCCTGTCGGTTTCGTCTTCGGCTGGGCGAGCGGCGCGCTGGCCGGGGTCGCCTTCCGCAAGGCGTGGAAGGCGATCCGGCACGAGGACGACGCCCCCGACGCCCTGGACCGCGATCGTGGCTGGGCCGAGATCCTGCTGGCCGCGGCGCTCCAGGGCGCGATCTTCGCAGCGGTCCGCAGCGCCGCCGACCGCACGGGCGCGAAGGCCATCGAACGGTCGACGGGCACCTGGCCGACGAAGGAGAAGGGGGGCCGGGACTGAAAGGGGCGGGACCTCACGGGCGGTCCCGGACCGTCAGCCCAGTGTGGGGGCCCTGGGGGTGGTGCGGCGCAGGGTGAAGGAGTGGCCCGACGGGTCGGCGTAGCCGCGTTCCTCGTGGGGGCCGGGCGCTCCGTTCGTGTCCAGGGGGCGGCCGCCCAGACCGACGATTCTGCGCTCGGCCTCGTCGAGGTCGTCGACCAGGAAGTCGAGGTGGACCTGGAAGGAGTTCTCGGGGCGGGGCCAGCTCGGCGGGGTCGCGTTGGCGTCGCGGCGGAAGGCCAGCCGGGTCCCGTCGGCGCCCCGGATCTCGACGCGGTGGGCGCAGACGTCGGTCTCCTCCGCGTCCAGGAACCCCTTGTAGAACTCGGCGAGCTGCTCCGGTTCGGCGCAGTCGGGCACCACGACGCCCGCTTTCACCACGGCCATGTCGTCTCCTCCACGAGGTCGGGGACGGGCGGCTCCCGTCCCGGTCCTTGCGGATACCCCGGTTTCAGCCGGCCACCAGCCACTGGCCGTCCCGCATCACCTCGCACCCCCCGGTCTCCTCCCGGGTCCGCCAGGACTCGATCCGTTGCGGACGGATGAGGAAGTACAGGTGGGGCACGGCGAGGGCGCGCGGGTCGAAGCCGGTCTTGCCGGCGAAGATCTCGGCGTCCTCCTCCGGGAGGTCGGCGGGCGGGACGGCGACGGCCCGTCCCTCGATCATGACCACGTCGTCGGCCGGTCCGACGGCGAGACGTGCCACGCCGGTGTCGTGCAGGGCACGGCCGGTGGGCGTGGCGAGCGGGGCGGCGACCAGCAGGACGGTGCCGTCCCAGACGTAGGAGAGCGGGGCCAGCTGGGGGGTGTCGCCGTCCTCGGCGGCGGTGGCGACCCAGACGTCGACGTCGTGTTCCAGCCGGTGGAGCGTGTCGTACTTGCGCTGCTGCGCGGTGCGTGCCGGTGCGGGGGTCATGTCTCCAGTGTGGCCGCGGGCCGCGCCCCCGCACCACGGACCGGCGCCACCCCGCTGGACTTCCTGGACAGGTGTCCCGCTATAGTGGACACCTGTCCAGGAAGTTGAGGGAGATCATGGAAATTCTTGCGGGTGTACTGGTCGCGCTGGTGGCGCTGCTGCATCTCTACATCCTGGTGATGGAGATGTTCCTGTGGCAGAAGAAGCCGGGGATGGGCTTCCACGGGTTCGACGCGGAGATGGCGCGGCGCACCGCCCCGATGGCCGCCAACCAGGGGCTGTACAACGGGTTCCTGGCGGCGGGACTGGTGTGGGGGCTGATCGCCGGGGACCCGACCGGTTTCGCGGCACAGGTGTTCTTCCTGTCCTGCGTGATCGTCGCGGGCGTGTACGGCGCGGTCACCGCCAACCGCCGGATCCTGTTCGCCCAGGCGCTGCCCGGCGCGCTCGCCCTGGCCGCGGTGCTGATCGCGCAGTGATCCGGGCGGAGGCCGAGGACCCGAGGGCGGCCCGGACCCGGTCCCGCCTGCGGGCCGCGCTGCTGGCGGAGTGCGCGGAGCGGCCGCTGGAGGAGGTGGGCGTGGCGGCGCTGGTGCGGCGGGCCGGCGTCGGGCGGGCCACCTTCTACGTGCACTACCCCGATCTGGAGGCCCTCGCCGTCGACGCCTGCGCGGATGTCGTCCGCGAGGCCGTGGAGGCGTTGCACGCCTGGCAGGGGCGGCCGGACCCGGTGCGGGCGCCGGGCGCCCTGGCGGAGTTCTTCGCCTCGCTCACCCCGCACGCCCCGCTCTACCGCACCCTCCTCGCGCCGGGCGGCGGCGGTCCGCTCGGCCGGGTGCTCCACCGGGACCTGCGGGCCTACAGCCTGCGGGAGCGCGAGCGGGCCGGCGCGGCGGACGCCCCGCTGGTGGCCTCGGCCGTCGCCGCGACCTTCGCCGGAGTGCTGGCCGACTGGCTGCACGGCGACCTCGGCGGCACCCCCGCCGAGATCGCCGACCAGGTCTGGCAGTTGCTGGTCGCCCTGCACGCGAGCCGCTGAACGGTCCTCACTTGCAGGCCACCGCCCTCTTCGCCGACGGCCAGGCCTCGACGCCGTCGGGGGTGCGGACGTAGGCCGTCTTACGGTCCTTCGTCAGCCACAAGCGCCAGTGACCGTAGCGGTAGCCGGTGCCGCGGGCGTCGGCCGGCATCCGGACGTCCGCGTCGTACGGGGCGGTGAGCAGGCCGGATTCGAGCACGCCGCCGGGGTCGCGGACGTACTGCCGGTAGCCCTCGCCCCGGCCCGTCCCCAGGAAGTGCGCCTTCTGCCAGCCGCAGTGCTCCGCACCGGCGTGGCTGGTGACGGTGGTGGTCGCGACGCGGTGTCCGTCGCGGTCGGTCCAGATCTCCAGGCCGAGGGAGTCGGTGACGGCGGCGGGGAGTTCGGCCGGGTCGCAGGAGGCGTTCGTCTCCGGGCCCCAGCCCGGTCGGCCCTTCTGGTCCTGGGCGACCACGACCGCGACCTTCGTCCGGCCGCCGACGTCGTACGAGTACAGGACCCGGCCGTCCGCCTCACGCTCCACCCGGTAGCCGGAGCCCGGGACCTGCGGCTGGAACATGTCGAAGAAGAGCCGCAGCCCGTCCTCGGGGGTGTCACCGCCGTCACCGGCGCTCCAGCCGTCGGGGCCGCCGCCGGTGTAGATCTCGCCGTCGCACTCCAGCGCCCGGCCCGCGGCGCCGGACTCGGCGAGCAGGGACCGCGGGGTGTCCGTGTCGAGGGTCGTCGTCGCGACGTCCAGCGGTCCGGTGTACGGCGTCGCCGGCGGCGATCCCCCGACGACGGGGTCCGCCCGCTCCTCCGGCCCACAGCCCACGGCCGTCACCAGTGCCGCTGTCGCCACCGCCAGTCCTCTGCGCATGCGCGCCCCCCGTTCCTCCGGTCGATCCCGTGTCCCTACGACGCCGGAGCGGGCCGGTACGTTCAGCGCGCGGTCTGGAACGTTCTGCGGTAGGCCTGCGGCGAGACCCCGATCGCCGCGTGCAGGTGCTGGCGCAGCGAGGCGCCGGTGGCGAAGCCGACCCGGCCGGCGATCTGGTCCACGGTCAGGTCGCTGGCCTCCAGCAGGTGCCGGGCGTGCACCACCCGCTGCTGGATCAGCCAGCGGCCGGGGCTGACGCCCACCTCGTCCTGGAAGCGGCGGGCGAAGGTGCGCAGGCTCATCCGGGCGTGCGCGGCGAGGTCGGCGAGGGCGAGGGGCTCATCCAGGTGCGCCAGGGCCCAGGCCCGGGTGGCCGCCGTGCTCGCCGGACCGGCCTCGGGCACCGGCTGTTCGATGTACTGCGCCTGCCCGCCGTCACGGAACGGCGGCACCACACAGCGGCGGGCCACCCTGTTGGCGAGTTCGCTGCCGTGGTCCTTGCGGATGAGGTGCAGACAGATGTCGATGCCGGCGGCGGCGCCGGCCGAGGTCAGCACCCGGCCGTCGTCCACGAAGAGGACATCGGGGTCCAGGTCCACCTGCGGGTACATACGGCGGAAGCGGTCGGCGCAGTTCCAGTGGGTGGTGGCCCGGCGGCCGTCGAGGAGACCCGCGGCGGCGAGGACGAAGGCCGCCGTGCAGATCGAGACGATCCGGGTGTCGGGGCGGATCCGGGCCAGGGCCCCGGCGACCGCCGGCGGCAGTTCCTCCGTGAGCCGCTCGGGCGACACGGACGCGACGACGACCGTGTCGGCCGTCTCCAGCACCTCGGGGCCGTGCTCGACCCCCACCGTGAAGTCGGCGTTCGTGTGCACCGCGCGGCCGTCGACCGTGCAGGTCAGCACCTCGTAGCGCCCGTCGGCGGCGCCGAGGATCCGGCTCGGGATGCCGAGCTCGAAGGGGTAGACGCCGTCGAGGGCGAGGACGACGACACGGTGGGGGGCTGCTGCGGACATGGCATGATTCTATCGGAGGTTGGCAATCATGCCATTTCCCGGCGGTGCGGGGCCGGGCAGGCTGGTCGACCATGAGCACTGAGAACACGATGCGAGTCATCGGCCAGGACGTCCTCGGCGGTCCCGAGGTATTGCAGGAGAAGGAGACGGCGCGTCCCGCGCCGCGGGCGAACGAGGTCCTGGTGCGGGTGCGCGCCGCCGGGGTCAACCCGACCGACTGGAAGCACCGCGCCACGGGCGGGTTCCTGGGCGAGCCGCCGTTCGTCCTGGGCTGGGACGTCTCCGGGACGGTCGAGGCGGTCGGCATCGGCGTCGCGACGTTCGTCCCGGGCGACGAGGTCTTCGGGATGCTGCCGTACCCCTACGGCCACGGTTCGCACGCCGAGTACGTCGTCGCCCCGGTCCGTGCCCTGTGGCACAAGCCCGCCGGTGTCGACCACGTCCAGGCGGGAGCGCTGCCGCTGGTCTCGCTGACCGCCTGGCAGGCGCTGGTGGAGAACGCCGGACTCGCGGCCGGACAGCGGGTGTTGGTCCATGCGGCGGCCGGTGGCGTGGGGCATGTGGCGGTGCAGATCGCCAAGGCGCGCGGCGCGTACGTGATCGGCACGGCGAGCGCGGGCAAGCACGCCTTCCTGCGGGATCTGGGTGTCGACGAGGTGATCGACTACCGGGAGACCGACTTCACCGAGGCCGTGAAGGACATCGACGTCGTCCTCGACACCGTGGGCGGGGAGAACGCCACGCGCTCCCTGCGGGTGCTGCGGCCCGGCGGGATCGTGGTGTCGATCCTGCCGACGGGCTCCCGGGAGCTGGAGGAGGAGGCCGCGCGGCTCGGGGTGCGCGCGGTGCGGATGCTCGTGGACGCCGACCGGGCCGGGATGCGGGAGATCGCCGAGCTGGTGGAGGCGGGCAGGCTCCGCCCGACGATCGCGGGGGCGTTCCCGCTGGCCGATGCCGCCGAGGCGCACAGGCTCGGCGACACCGGCCGGACCACGGGGAAGCTGGTCCTGACGGTGGACTGACGGTCCGCCGGCGGCGGACGTCAGAAGGTCAGCACCGGCTTGACGGTCTTGCCCGAGGTCATGTCCTGGACCGCCTGTCCGATGTCCTCGAAGGCGTAGGTGCCGATCAGCCGGTCCAGCGGGAGCCGTCCCGCCTTGACCAGTTCCACCAGGGCGGGGATGAAGGTCTGGGTCTCGCTGTCGCCGAGGGTGAGGCCGACGACCCGCTTGCCGCCGAGCAGCCCGTTGACGTCCAGGGCGACCTCGCTGCCGAACGGCGGTGCGCCGACGACGACCAGGGTGCCGCGGGCGGCGAGCGCGTCCACCCCCTGGCGCAGTACGGCCGTACTGCCCGTGGTCTCCACGATCCCGTCGGCGCCCCGGCCGCCGGTGATCTCGGCGACGGCCTCGCCGAGCGTGACCTGTCCCGCGTCCACGGTGTGGGTGGCGCCCACCTCCTTCGCGAGCTCGAGGCGTTCGGCGACGCGGTCGACGGCGATGATGGTGGTGGCGGGGCCGAGGGCGGCGGCCATGACGGCGGAGAGGCCGACGGCTCCGGCGCCGAGGACGACGACCGTGTCGCCGGCGGTGGGGCGCAGGACGTTCCAGACGGCGCCGACCCCGGTCTGCACACCGCAGCCGAGCGGGGCGATCGAGGTCAGGGGGACCTCGGGGTCGACCTTGACCAGGCTGCGCTCGTCGACCAGGGCCCGCTCCGCGAAGGAGGACTGGCCGAAGAAGTGGCCGCCGAGCGGCTCGCCGTCGCGGCTGATGGTGCTGGTGCCGTCGGCGCGGCGGCCGCCGATGAGGTTCAGCGGCAGCCAGCTCGCGCAGTAGGCGGGGTGGCCGCCGTGGCAGTTGCGGCACTCGCCGCAGGAGGTGAAGGAGAGGACGACGTGGTCGCCGGGGGCCACCCCGGTGACGGCCGCCCCGACCGCCTCCACGACCCCCGCGCCCTCGTGGCCGAGGACGCCCGGCAGCGGGAAGGGCAGTCCGCCGCTCTGCACCCCGAGGTCGGTGTGGCACAGGCCGGCCGCCACCAGCCGGACCACCGCCTCGTGCGGGCCGGGCTCGGCGAGGACGACCTCGGAGAGGGTGAACGGCGCTCCGGCTGACTCGACGACGGCCGCGCGCGTGGTGATGGACATCGATGGAACTCCCTTGGCCGGGCGGCTGGTTCAGTCGAGTGAGACGACGACGGACTTGACCTTGGTGTAGGAGGCGAGCGCCTCGGGGCCGTACTCGCGGCCGAAGCCGGAGTCCTTGACGCCGCCGAAGGGGACGGCCGGGTCGAGCATGGCCCAGTCGTTGACCCAGACGATGCCGGCCTGGAGGCGGTCGGCGATCCGGTGGGCGCGGGCGAGGTTGCCGGTCTGCACCCCCGAAGCCAGGCCGTACGGGGTGGAGTTGGCGAGGGCGACCGCCTCGTCCTCGTCGTCGAAGGGCTGGACGGTGAGGACGGGGCCGAAGATCTCCTCCTGGACGACCCGTGAGTCGTTCGGGAGGTCGGCGATGACGGTGGGCTTGTAGTAGTAGCCGCCGTCCAGGTCGAGGCGCTCACCGCCGCAGACGATCCGGGCGCCCTCCTTGCGGGCGAGGTCGACGTACTCCTCGACCTTGCGCAGGTGCTTCTCCCCCGCCATGGGTCCGACGACGGTCTCCGCGGCGCGCGGGTCGCCCACGGGCACCCCGGGGACGGCCTCGGCGAGGATGTTCAGCAGGGTGCTGTAGACCGGGCGGGCCACCAGCAGGCGCGGGCCGCCCATGCAGAACTGGCCGCTGTTGAAGACGAAGCCCTTGATGACCGCGCCGACGGCCTTCTCCAGGTCGGCGTCCTCGAAGACGAGGTGCGCGGCGTTGCCGCCGAGTTCCATGGTGACCTGCTTGAGGTTCTCACCGGCGATGCCCGCCACGTGCCGGCCGATCGCGGTGGAGCCGGTGAAGGCGACCTTGTCGACGCCGGGGTGGCGCAGCAGCGCCTCGCCCGCGACCGGGCCGGTGCCGGTGACGACGTTGACGACGCCGTCGGGCACCCCGGCCCGCTGGAGCAGTCCCGCCATGTACAGCGCGCTCAGCGGGGTCTCGTCGGCGGGCTTGTGGACGACCGTGTTGCCCGCGGCGAGGGCCGGGGCGAGCTTCGAACCGGCCAGGATCAGCGGGAAGTTGAACGGGGTGATGGCGGCGACGACGCCGATCGGGCCCCGCTGGGTGTAGGCGAGGGCGTTCATCGGGATGTCGCGGTTGCCGCCTTCCAGGGAGAAGGCGAGCGTGGCGTAGTACTCGTAGTCGTTGGCCGCGTTGGTGACGTCGACCGCGTGGGCCAGGGTGATCGGCTTGCCGACGTCCAGGCTCTCCAGCCGGGCGATCTCGTCGGCCTCCTCGCGGATCAGCTGGGCCACCCGCAGCAGGATCCGGCCGCGCTCGCGGCCGCTGAGCCCGGACCACCGGCCGGAGTCGAAGGCCTCGCGGGCGGCCCGCACCGCGGCGTCCACGTCGGCGGCGCCCGCCTCGGCGACGGTGGTGACGACCGCGCCCCGGGACGGGTCGACCACCTCGGTCCGCGCTCCGTCCGCGGCCTCGCGCCACTGTCCCCCGATGAACAGTCGACCGGGGTCGATCTCGAAGGTGGTCATCGCCACTCCTCAGCATCGTTGCCAAGTTTTCAAATAACAGGATTCCTGTTGGTCCGAGTCTCATTACGGACAGGTTTCCTGTCAATGGTCTACGCTCGGACTCATGGCCGGCACCCAGACGACCCAGGCGGCGACCTCCGCGCGCCCGCCCCACAAGGCTCCCCCGTCCCTGCTCTACATGGTGAAGCAGGTGGAGCTCGTCGTGCGATCCCGGCTGGACGAACTCGTCAAGCCGTCCGGGATCACCGCCCTGCAGTACACGGCGCTGACCGTCCTGGAGCGGCACGACGGACTGTCCGCCGCCCAGCTGGCCCGGGACTCCTTCGTGACCGCCCAGTCCATCGCCGATCTGGTGCGCTCCCTGGAGAGCCGCGGCCTGATCCGCCGCGAGCGCAATCCGCGCAACCGGCGCGAGCTGATGATCCTGCTCACCGACGACGCGCGCGCACTGCTGGAACAGTACGCGCAGCCCGTCCGGGAGCTGGAGGAGCGGATGGTGCGAGAGCTCACGGCGCACCAGACGGAGCAGTTCAGGACAGCCCTGTCCACGGCATGGCAGGCCCTCTCGTAAGCTTCTCGCACCCCTTCGCTCACGGCGCGAAAAAACTCGGTCGAGACACGCCCGAATTTCGAAGACATATGTCAATCGAACATGCTGAAATTCACTCCATCGGGGGTACCTTGCTGGGGCGGGGAACTGCTGTGCGCTGCCCCCGCGTTGGAGGCTCCCGACCGGTGGAGCGGGTTGGAGGCGATGTCGTCGTGCAGCAGGAACCCGCCGCGGACACCCCGCACCTGGGCGTCCGGCAGGAGCGGGGGTACACGGTGCTGGAGTTCCGCGGCGAGATCGACATCGTCGCGGCGACGGAGATCGGTCCACGGCTCGACGAGGCAACCGCCGGGCCCGCCCCGCGGGTGGTCATCGACCTCTCCCGGATCGACTTCTTCGACTGCTCCGGACTGCGCCTGCTGTACCGGGCCCGTCGCCGGGTGCTCGACCAGGACGGCGAACTGCGGCTGGTCTGCACCCACCCGCTGGCCCTGCGCGTCCTCAGGGCCACCGGCCTGCACCGCTTACTGCCGCCCGCGACGACACTGGACGCGGCCCTCGGGCAGCCCGAGGCCACGTCCGGCACCTTATGACCGCACTCCCCGGCCCTACCGCACGATCCTCGTGACCTGTCCGGCCCCCACGGTCCGCCCGCCCTCGCGGATGGCGAACTTCAGCCCCTCCTCCATCGCGATCGGCTGGATCAGTTCCACCAGCATGGTGGTGTTGTCGCCCGGCATGACCATCTCGGTGCCCTCCGGCAGGGTCACCACGCCCGTCACGTCCGTCGTACGGAAGTAGAACTGCGGGCGGTAGTTCTGGAAGAACGGCGTGTGCCGGCCGCCCTCGTCCTTGGACAGGATGTACGCCCGCGCCTCGAACCGGGTGTGCGGGGCGACCGAGCCCGGCTTGATCACCACCTGGCCCCGCTCCACCTCGTCCCGTTTGACCCCGCGCAGCAGCAGACCGACGTTCTCCCCTGCCCGGCCCTCGTCGAGGAGCTTGCGGAACATCTCCACACCGGTGACCGTGCTCCTCGTCTTCCGCGGGTGGATGCCGATGATCTCCACCTCGCTGTTGACCCGCAGCGTGCCGCGCTCGATGCGGCCGGTGACGACCGTCCCGCGCCCGGTGATGGTGAAGACGTCCTCGATCGGCATCAGGAACGGCCGGTCCACGTCCCGCTCCGGTTCCGGCACCGCCTCGTCGACCGCGTCCAGCAGGTCCAGCACCGACTGCGTCCACCGCGGGTCGCCCTCCAGGGCGCGCAGCGCGGAGACCCGTACGACGGGCACCTCGTCGCCCGGGAACTCGTACTCGGTGAGCAGTTCGCGCACCTCCAGCTCGACCAGCTCCAGGATCTCCTCGTCGTCGACCATGTCCGTCTTGTTGAGGGCGACGACGATGTACGGCACACCCACCTGCCGGGCCAGCAGCACATGCTCCTTCGTCTGCGGCATCGGCCCGTCCGTGCCGGCGACCACCAGGATCGCGCCGTCCATCTGCGCCGCGCCGGTGATCATGTTCTTGATGTAGTCGGCGTGCCCGGGGCAGTCCACGTGGGCGTAGTGCCGGCGCTCGGTCTGGTACTCCACATGGGCGATCGAGATGGTGATGCCGCGCTGCCGCTCCTCGGGCGCCTTGTCGATCTGGTCGAACGGGGTGAACGGGTTCAGCTGGGGGAACTTGTCGTGCAACACCTTGGTGATGGCTGCCGTGAGGGTCGTCTTGCCGTGATCGATGTGCCCGATGGTGCCGATGTTGACGTGCGGTTTGGTCCGCTCGAACTTCGCCTTCGCCACTGCGAGCCCTCCCTGGTCACATGGGTGACGACATGCGCGTATCCACTCCTTCCTGTCTATTCGCTGCGGGCCGCGTCGAACAGGGCGCTCACGGACTCACCGTTGTGAATACGGCGCACGGCCTCGGCCAGGGCGGGGGCGATGGACAGGATCCGCAGCTTGTCGGTGTGCTCCTCGGCGGGCACCGGCACGGTGTTGGTGCAGACGATCTCCAGGACGTCGGGCTGATCGCTGAGCCGTTTGAGGGCGCCGGCCGCGAACAGACCGTGGGTGCAGGCCACCCGGATCGAGCGCGGCTGGAGCTCCCGCAGCCGGTCGAGGAGTTCGAGGACGGTACTGCCCTTGGCTATCTCGTCGTCGAGGACGATGACGTCCCGGCCGGTGACCTCGCCGATCAAGGAGTTGATGCTGACCCGGTCGTCGGCATAGCGCTGCTTCGCGCCGGCCGCCACCTGGGCGCCGATCATCCGGGCGAAGGCGGCGGCCTCCTTGGCGTTTCCTAGGTCGGGCGAGACGACGGTGGTGGAGGTCAGGTCGTAGCGGCGGAAGTGGGCCGCCAGCTCGCGACGGGCGTGCAGGTGGTCCACGGGCATCGAGAAGAAGCCGTGCACCTGCGGTGAGTGCAGGGTCATGGTGAGAACCCGGTGGACCCCGGCCGCCGCCATCAGATCGGCGACCAGACGGCCGCCCAGGGAGATCCGGGGCGCGTCCTTCTTGTCGGAGCGGGCGTAGGAGTAGTGCGGCATGACCACGGTGATCCGGCCGGCGGAGGCGCCGCGGGCCGCGTCGCACATCAGCAGCAGCTCCACCAGGTGCTCCTGCACGGGCTTGACCAGGGGCTGGACCAGGAAGACGTCCCTCTCCCGGCAATTGGCCTGGAGCTGGACCTCCAGGCAGTCGTTGGCGAACCTGCTGAGCCGGGTCGGGCTCAGCGGCACGCCCAGATGGGAACAGACCTCGGCGGCCAGCTCGGGGTGGGCGCTGCCGCTGAACACGGAGATGTCTCGCACGAAGGACTCCTCGACCAGGTCCGTCTGGAGGGGATCTCTCACGGGATCTCTCATGCTACGGACCCCGCCGAACCGTGCGGCCGGGCGGATGGGCCGACCGGGTGAGCACGACCTGCCCGCTCGTCGCGCCCCCGACGGGCCGCGGCCATCATGGCCCACGGCCTCGCTTAGTGTCACAGATCGTCAACAAGGCGGTGCGGCAAGGGCTTTGCCGGGAATCCGTCTCGACAGGAAGGAGGGCCGTCGCCATGACGACTCCCGTCAAACGCCTCCAGGGGCGCATACCCGGCTGGGCCAAGGTACTCATCGCGGTCGTGGTCGTACTCACCGTGATGTTCGCCGGGATCCGGCTCAGCCTGCTGCCCGGGCTGCGCGAGTTCTTCGGCACCGAGACCAAGGACCGCTCGGGCCCCGCCCTGCTCAAGTCCATCCAGGACATGAGCCGTTACGACGCAGCCTCCGGCAACTTCCAGGTCGTCGTGGACCTGGAGAAGGACGCCAAGTACCTCCCGGACGCCCTGCACGGCACCCGCACGCTGTACGTGGGGGCGGGCACCGTGGAGGCCTACGTCGACCTCGGCAGGCTGGGCGACGACGACGTGACGGTCGACGGCGACCGTACGTCCGCCACGCTCCGGCTGCCGCACGCGCAGCTCGGCAAACCGGCACTCGACCCGGACCGCTCCTACGCGGTCTCCAAGCAGCGCGGTCTTCTCGACCGCCTCGGCGATCTCTTCTCGGACAACCCGAACAGCGAGCAGGCCGTGCAGAAGCTCGCCGTGAAGCACATCGCACAGGCGGCGAAGGACAGCGAGCTGACCTCCCGCGCCGAGACCAACACCACCGACATGCTGGAGGGTCTGCTGCACTCCCTCGGCTTCACGGAGGTCAAGGTCACCTACGGGCCCTGACCGGCCGAGCGGTGTTCCCACGGGCCGTGCGCATCCTCGGGGCGTCAGCGGGTAACCGCCCTACGACGCAGGTAAGTTGAAGACTGGAGGACAGCATGGCCCGTGCAGCCTCACGCCCACGCCCCGTGTTCCGCCTGCGCCCGCCCAAGGGCGAACAGCCACCGGACGCGTCCGCGCCCGCCGCACCGGCGGCACCTCGCAAGAAGGCGGCGCTCTGGCGGAGGGTCGTGTCCCGGACGAAGGCAGCGCCCGGGAGGACCAGCGCGTCCGGGAAGAAGGCGGCGCCCGGCAGGAAGGCGGCGCGCAAGGAGAAGGCGCCGGCGCGTTCCGGTCCCCGCCCGATGCCCTTCCCGTTGCGGCTCCTCGCGATGCTGTTCGCCTTCGCCTTCATGGTGGGGTTCGCCGTCGTGCTGGCGCGGCTGACGCTGGAGCCCTCCCCCGCCTCCGAGGCGCTCGTGCACTCGAATCTGCACCCGGGCCGGTCGCTGCGGGCCTATCTGGACCAGCCCGCGCTGCGGGACGCGGTCAAGCAGATCGGCGGGAACGTGCTGCTCGGAGTGCCGTTCGGCATCCTCGTGCCGGTGCTCGCGCCCAAGGCCCGCGGCATGCTGCGGGTCCTGGTGCTGACGGCGTCCGTGATGCTGCTGGTGGAGTTCGCGCAGGGCGCGCTCATCACCGGGCGCGCCTTCGACATCGACGACGTCATCCTCAACACGACCGGCGCGCTCGTCGGTTACCTGCTGCTCGGACGCCGGATGAGCCGCGCGGTGCACGCTCCCCGGCCCCGGCGGCGGGCTTCCTAGTGACGCGGTTTCCAGGTGTACCTGTCGCCGCCCACCCAGCGCACGACATTGGGGTCGTCGAGGTCGTGGACGGTGATGCCGAACGCGGCGGCCGTCTCCAGGACGTCGGTGACGGTGCGCGCGGAACCGACCACTTCGCCGTCGATTTCCACGATCCGGAACGGGGGCGTACCCGGCTGCACCCCGAGCACCATGATCCGTGGCTGGTTCAGAAAGGGGCTCGCGACTTCGGTCATGACTAGAGCCTAAAGCGCAACCATCCGTCATGAATCATCAGGAATCACCCAGCGGGGCCACCGCCCGTCGTGCGCCGGGCGCCGCGCTGGGCAACGCTGGAGCGAGGAGGTGGCCATGGATCCGCTGGATGCCCTGGACCGGATCGCCTTCCTGCTGGAGCGGTCCCTGGCGCCGACGTACCGTGTGAAGGCCTTCCGTACGGCCGCCCGGGTGCTGGCGGAGCTGCCCGAGGGCGAGGTGGCCGAGCGGGCCCGCTCCGGCACGCTGGAGTCGCTGAAGGGCGTGGGGCCGAGAACGGCCCAGGTGGTGCGGGAGGCACTGGCCGGCGAGGTGCCGTCCTACCTGCGGAAACTCCAGGAGGAGGCGGGTCGGCCGCTCACCGACGGTGCCGGCGGGCCGCTGCGGGCCCTGCTGCGCGGCGACTGCCATCTGCACTCCGACTGGTCCGACGGCGGCAGTCCGATCGACGAGATGGGCCGGACGGCGGCGGCCCTCGGCCGCGAGTGGGCCGTGCTGACCGACCACTCGCCCCGGCTGACGGTCGCCCGGGGGCTCTCGCCGGAGCGGCTGCGCGCCCAACTGGAGGTGGTCGAGGAGCTGAACGCGTCCTGGGCGCCGTTCCGGCTGCTGACCGGTATCGAGTGCGACATCCTGGAGGACGGCTCCCTGGACCAGGAGCCCGAGCTGCTCGACCGGCTGGACGTGGTCGTGGTGTCCGTGCACTCGAAGTTGCGGATGGAGAAGCGGGCGATGACCCGGCGCATGCTGAAGGCCGTACGGGATCCGCACGCCGACATCCTCGGGCACTGCACGGGGCGGCTGGTGCAGGGGCGGGGGCGGCCGGAGTCGGAGTTCGACGCGGACGAGGTGTTCGCGGCGTGCGCCGCGTCCGGCACGGCCGTGGAGATCAACAGCAGGCCCGAGCGGCTGGACCCGCCCCGGCGGCTGCTGACGCGGGCGGTCGAGGCGGGGGTGCTGTTCTCGGTCGACACCGACGCGCACGCCCCCGGCCAGCTGGACTGGCAGATCCTCGGCTGCGCGCGGGCCGAGGAGTGCGGGGTGCCCGCCGACCGGATCGTGACGACCTGGCCGGTGGACCGGCTGCTGGAGTGGTCCCGGACGGACGTCTCCGCTTGACTTCGAGCGCACTCCAATTCGTAGCGTTCCGACCATGAGCAACAGCGACATGAGCCACAGCACCACGAGTGAGGGCCGCACCGCGCAGCACAAGATCGGCTCGGGCTTCGATGCCACGAGCACCGCCGACGACGTCCTGCGGGGCGTCGATCTGAGCGGACGGCTGGCGCTCGTGACGGGCGGCTACTCCGGACTCGGCCTGGAGACCACGCGGGGGCTCGTGGCGGCCGGCGCCCGGGTCGTCGTACCGGCGCGGCGCCCGCGGACGGCACGGGAGAACCTCGACGGCATCGGCGACGTCGAGGTGGACGAGCTCGACCTCGCCGACCTGGACAGCGTGCACGCCTTCGCCGACCGCTTCCTCGCCTCGGGCCGCACGCTCGACCTGGTGATCGACAACGCCGGGATCATGGCCTGCCCACAGACCCGGGTCGGGCCGGGCTGGGAGGCGCAGTTCGCCACGAACCACCTCGGTCACTTCGCCCTCGTGAACCGGCTCTGGCCGGCGATCGAGCCGGGCGGGGCGCGGGTGGTGTCGGTGTCCTCGCGCGGCCACCACTTCTCCGGCATCCGCTGGGACGACGTCCACTGGCGGCGGGACTACGACAAGTGGCAGGCGTACGGGCAGGCCAAGACGGCGAACGTGCTGTTCGCCGTGCACCTCGACGCGCTCGCCCGGGACCGCGGTGTACGGGCCTTCGCGCTCCACCCCGGTGGCATCCTCACGCCCCTCCAGCGGCATCTTCCGAGGGAGGAGATGATGGCGAACGGCTGGATCGACGAGGACGGCAACCCGATCCCGCAGCCGGGCTTCAAGACGCCGGAGCAGGGCGCGGCGACCCAGGTGTGGGCGGCGACCTCCCCGCAGCTGGACGGCATGGGCGGCGTCTACCTGGAGGACTGCGACATCGCCGAGCCCGCTCCGGAGAGCGGCGAGCGCACCGGGGTGAAGGCCTGGGCGACCGACCGTGAGCAGGCGTCCCGGCTGTGGGACCTCTCGGCCGAGCTGACCGGGGTGAACGCGTTCGCCTCCTAGACCTCGCTCCCTTGACCTCGCCTCCTAGACCCCGCCTCCTGACCTCGCCTCCTGGGCTGGTCTCCCGGGCGCCGGGCGCGTGCCGGGTCGCCGTGCGGGGGTACTCGGCGGTCGTCTCGTGCAGGACCGTCGAAAGGAGCCGAAGGTGAGCAGCTCAACGGGCGGCGATGTCGTCGTCACCGGGGCCACCGGGAACGTCGGCACGAGTGTGGTGCGTCTGCTGTCGGAGGATCCGGGCGTCGCCTCGGTGCGGGGCCTGGCCCGGCGGGTGCCGGAGTGGGCGCCGCCGAAGACGGAGTGGACCGGGGTCGATCTGGCGTCGGAGGACGTCAGCCTGGTCCCCCTGTTCGAGGGCGCGGCGGCGGTGGTGCACCTGGCGTGGGCGTTCCAGCCCACGCACGACCCGGCGGTGACCTGGCGGACCAATGTGCTGGGCAGCATCCGGGTGTTCGAGGCGGTGGCCGCCGCGCGGGTGCCGGTGCTGGTCCACGCCTCGTCGGTGGGGGCGTACTCGCCCGGTCCCGAAGGAGCACGCGGTGGACGAGTCCTGGCCGACGCACGGCTGGCCGGACGCCGCGTACTGCCGGGAGAAGGCCTATCTGGAGCGGGCCCTGGACATCTTCGAACGCGATCATCCGCAGGTGCGGGTGGTGCGGATGAGGCCGGCTTTCCTGTTCAAGCGGGAGTCGGCGAGCGAGCAGCGGCGGATCTTCGGCGGCCGGTTCCTGCCGGGCCAGGCGGCCCGGCCCGACCTGCTGCCCTTCCTGCCCGACATCCCGGGGCTGCGGGTGCAGGCGCTGCACACGGACGACGCGGCCGAGGCGTACCGGCTCGCCCTGCGCACCGAGGTCCGGGGCCCGTTCAACCTCGCGGCCGAGCCGGCCGTGGACGCCGGTCTGCTGGGCGAGATGTTCGACGCCCGCCCGGTACGCCTCCCGCGCACGGCCGTGCGCTCGGCCGTCGCCGCGGCGTGGAACCTGCGTCTCCTTCCGGCTTCCCCGCATCTCTTCGACGCGGTGCTGCGCCTGCCCCTGATGGACTGCACCCGTGCCCGCACCGAACTCGGCTGGCGCCCGGAGCGCAAGGCCACGGAGGTGCTCCGGGAGTTCCTGCAGGGCCTGCGGTCCGGGGACGGCGGGCCGACGGTGCCGATGCGGGGGCGGACGGTGGGCTGAGGCGGCCCGTCCACCGCGGGGGCGCGCCTTCCCCGGGTTCCGGCTCAATCGGACGGCTCGTCGGGGACCGGCTGCCCGGGGCGTGCGCGGGCCGGGCCGGGGGCTCCCCGGCGGCCGGTGCCGGCCTCGTCGGTGTCGGGGAGTTCGGCGTCGGGCAGATCGGGGGTGGTGACGTCCCAGGGGTCCTCGCCCGGGCGGCTCTGCTGGTCGGGCAGGTCTCGGGGGACCGGAGGGCCCGTCTCGCCAAGACCCTCTTCTCGGTGCGCGGCCACGGTGTGCTCCCTTCGTGCGCCCTTCGCGGGGCGATGGCGGGTACCTCGCCGGCGGGCGGTCAAACGTCAGTGCGGGATGCGCTCCTCCAGGGCCGCGTGCCAGGCCGGCCGGGGAAGGACGGGCCCGGGTTCGGGGCGTCGGCCGCCGTGCGCGAAGAAGTCCGCGAGCGGGAGGATCGCCGCGCCCACGGTGACCGCGTCGGGGCCGAGCCTGCCGAGGTCGACGGTGACCCTGCGGGCGGGATGGCCGAGGGAGTAGGCGGTGGCGTGACGGCGTACGGCGGGCAGCAGACGGGCGCCGAGCTGGAGACCCGCCCAGCCTCCGATGAGGATGCGCTCGGGCCGGAAGAGATTGATCAGGTCGGAGAGGCCGGCGCCCACGTACTCGGCGGTCTCCTCCAGGACGGCGCGGGCGGCGGGGTCGCCCTCGGTGCCGTCCTCCGGGTGGGCGGCGGCGAGCATCGCGGCGAGGGCGCCCTCCTCGTCACCGTCCGTGGGCGGCCGGCCTCCCTCCTCTCTCCAGCGGTCGAGGAGTGCCTCGGCGCCCGCGTACGCCTCCAGACAGCCGAGGGCGCCGCAGCGGCAGCGACGGCCCCGGACCCGGACCGTCAGATGCCCCCATTCGAGGGCCCGGCCCTGGTCCGCCTCGGGGGTGACCAGGCTGGCGCCGACGCCGGAGCCGAAGAGGACCACCACGGCGTTGCGGGCACCGCGTCCGGCGCCGAACCACATCTCGGCCTGGCCGAGGGTCCGGGCGCCGTTGTCGATGAAGTACGGGACGCTGTCGGGCAGCGGCGAGCCCTCGCGCAGCAGCGCCTCCAGCGGTACGGCGTCCCAGCCGATCGTCTGCCCGTGCACGACGGCGCCGCCCTCGGGGGTGTGCTCGACGATGCCGGGGACGCCGATGCCGACGCCCAGGAGCCGTTCGGGGGCGAGTCCGGCCGTGGCCAGCACCTCGGCGACACCGTCCCGGATGTGACCGACGATGCCCTCGACCTCGTACCGCCCCTGCTGCAACGGGCGTTCCGCGCGGGCGAGTTCGGTGAGGGTGAGGTCGAACAGCTCGATCCGCACCCGGGTCTCGCCGACGTCCACGCCGATCATGTGGCCGCTGCCGGGGGCCACGCGCAGCAGGATGCGGGGGCGGCCGCCGTCGGAGTCGACGCTGCCGGCCTCCTCGACCAGCCCGTCGGCGGCCAGGTCGGCGACGACGTTGCTCACGGAGCCGGAGCTGAGGCCGGTGGCCGGGCCCAGCTCGAAGCGGCTGAGGGGGCCGTCGAAGTAGAGCCGCTGCAGGACGGCCGTGCGGTTGGCCCGCCTGAGATCGCGTACCGTACGCCCGTTCCGCCCCGTCATGACGCTCCTTTCGCACCCTGCCCGTTCTGCAACATACCCTCGGGGACGGGCCGGGCGCGACTTCCTCCAACCCTTAGTTCACGATGCGAGACAAGCTGGGGGCACGGTCGAGATCGGCCCGATGACGGGCGACCGCGCCCTCGGTCCTCTCGGCGGTGCCCGCGCCCGGGGGTGCGCCGAAGCGGGCGAGGGTGTGCCAGAGCATCTTGAGGTCCTGCGGGTCGGCCCGCCCCTCGCGGACGGCGTCACCGATCACGCGCGGGTCGACCACCGCCCCCTCGGCGATCCGCGCGCCCAGCTCGGCGTACGCACGGCCCCGGTATGCGGCGTTGCGGTACAGCTCGGCGACGGTGATGCGGTAGCCGGGGTGCCACTCCACCGGGCAGGGCAGGGCACCGGCCGCCTCCTCGACCGGGGTGCCGCGGTAGCTCGGGTCCAGGACCAGGGCCTCGACGTCCCGGGCGAGATCGACACCCCCGTGCACATGGGCCTCGACGTAGTCGTTGAGGGCGTCCCGCTCGTCGGACTCCGCGAGGGCGATCAGGGGCATGGCCGCGACGACACCGAAGGCGACGGGCTCGGCCGCGCTGTCGGGGTAGCAGAAGGTGGCACGGGTGAGCGCCGCCGGGCGCAGCCGCAGGTGTGAGGAGCCGAACCTCGGTGCGGCGCCGACGACTTGGCGCCGGAAGTCGAGTGCGCCGTACACCGGTCGCTCGCGCGGGTCCGCGTCGTCGTACACCCCGCCGAAGATCCGGCTCTCCCAGCGCCACCGGTCCCCGCCCGGGTGGGCGGTGAGGCCGCCGTTGCTCGTGCCGGTGACGAACTGCGAGCGGTAGGCGCCGTCGCGGGCGAGTGCGGCAAGGATCGGCAGACCGCCCGCCTCCCGGTCGGGAGGGAAGTTCAGCGTGATCCGCAGGCCCGGAACGAGGGCGGGACCGATGGAGCGGGCGGCGACATGCCGCAGGGCCGTCCGGGCGCGCGAGGACGGAGGGACGTGCGGGAAATCCACTGGCTCTCCCCGGTGAGGCTACTTACCCTAGGTTGTGACCTAGAGGTCCTAGGTTCAGGCACAGGCACAGGCACAGGCACCCCAGGAGGCTCCCCATGAGGCCACTCACCGAAAGCGACATCCGCAGCTCGTTCGTCAACTGCTCCAAGGGAGAGGCCGGACGGCTGTACGTGCCCCGTGAGCTCGAGCAACTCCCCTGGTCCGCGCTCGACTTCCTGGGGTGGCGGGATCCGGGGGCGCCCGATCGGAGTTGTCTCGTCGCCGAGCGGCAGGGCGAACTCGTCGGTGTGACCCTGCGTCTGCCGTCCTCGCGGCGGGGGCTGCCACAGCGCAGCATGTGCTCGCTGTGTCTGACCACGCACCCCGGTGGCGGGGTCTCGCTGATGACGGCCCGCAAAGCGGGCGCGGCCGGCCGCGAGGGCAACTCGGTCGGCCTGTACCTCTGCACCGACCTGGCCTGTTCCCTGTACCTGCGCGGCAGGAAGGTCCCGGCGTCGGGGGGCAGGCTGGAGGAGAGCCTCACCCTGGACGAGCAGATCGCCCGCGCGACGGGCCGCCTGTCGGCCTTCCTCGACCAGCTGTACACATGAGGGCGCGCCAACCCTCCCCTCGACCGGATGGCGGAACACCCGGTCCCTGAGGACGAAGACCCGCGTCGCCCCGCCTCACCCGTGGAAACCATCTGCCGACCGCCGTCCAGGGGTGCGGATGATTCGAGGAGTGAGACGGGGATTCCCCGCACCGCGTTCCACGGCACCCTGGATACAGAAGGAACGTTCGAGCACCGTGGGGAAGGGGAACTGGTCCGGGAATGCGAGAGGTAAGTCAGCGAGCGACGCCGTTCGTACGGTTTCTGCGACGTCATCGGGAACCCGCGGTGGTCCAGGCGTTCCGCTCCGCCGCGGCGGCGACGATCGCGTACGTCGTCGCCCTGCGGCTCAGCCCCGAGGCGGCCCCCCTCACCGCACCCCTGACCGCGCTGCTGGTCGTCCAGGTCACCTTGTTCGCCACGCTCACCAACAGCATCCGGCGGGTCAACTCGGTGGTGGCGGGCGTCCTGGTCGCCATCGCCTTCAGCCAGCTGGTCGGGCTGACCTGGTGGAGCCTCGCGCTGCTGATCGTGGCCTCGCTGGCGGTCGGGAACCTGGTCCGGGTCCACGAGTACGTGCCGGAGGTGGCGATCAGCGCCATGCTGGTGCTGGGCGTGACCACCGTCGGCGACACCGCCTGGGCGCGGATCGTGGAGACCCTGATCGGCGCGGTCGTCGGCCTCGCCATCAACCTGCTGCTGCCGCCCCCGGTGTGGATCGAGGAGGCGGGCGATTCGATCGAAGGACTGGCTCGCCGGCTGCGGCGGCTCATGCTGCGGGTCGGCGAGGAGGCGGCCGGCCGCCCGGCGGTCGAGGAGGCGGCCGCCCGGCTGCACGAGGCGCGCCGGCTCGACCACGACATCGTGGAGGTGGACGCGGCACTGCGGCAGGCCGAGGACAGTCTGCGGCTCAATCCCCGGGTCCGGGAGGGCCTGCTGCACCGGGTGGTGCTGCGCACCGGTCTGGACACCCTGGAGATCTGCACGGTCGTCCTGCGGGTCCTGGCGCGCACCCTGACCGACCTCGCCAAGGAGCGCGAGCCCGATCCGCTGTTCCCGCAGGAGACCGGCGAGGTCGTCGAGCGGCTGCTGTCGGAGATCGCCGACGCGGTCGTCAGCTTCGCGGTACTGGTCACCACGCATGTCAGCCTCAACGCGGACGCCGCCGAGGCCCGGCTCACCGCGGAGCTGCGGCAGGCCGCGGCCACCCGTGACAAGCTCGCCCAGCTGCTGCTGGAGCGGCTCCAGCACGACGCCCGGCAGTGGCAGCTGCACGGCGCCCTGCTCACGGAGGTGAACCGGATGCTCGACGAGCTCGACACCGAGCACCGCTCGCGCCGGCTCCTGGAGGAACTGGACCGGGTCTCCGCCGAGCAGCGGGCGCGGATGCCACGGCTGACCCGGCTGCGCGAGCGCCTCGGCATCCAGGACGAACTGTGGCGGAACCGCACGGGGATCGGCGGGCGTTCTTTCTGAGGGAGCGCCGGGACGGGGCCGGCGCCGAAGGAGGGAGCACGCCTGTGGCCGGCACCACCGTACGGATCGACGGGGACACACTGAGGCTGCCGGGCGGGGTGGCCGTGCGGTTCATGCGGACCCTGCGGCTGCCGGAGAGCGGTGAGCACGACCTGCCGCCCGGGCTGGGGACGTTCCCGCTCCGCCGGGTCGCCGACCACCCCGACACCGTGCCCGCCGAGTGGCTGGCGCGCGGTGGCGTGATGCTGCCGGTGTATCTCCGCGAGGCGATGTGGCTGGGCTTCGCGGGCTCCACCCGGCCGGCGGCGCTCCAGGTCGGGGCGGGCAAGGTGTGCGCGGTCTCCGGCAAGCCGTGGAGCGACCGGCTCTCCCGCGACCCGCAGAACTACCTGGCGCTGCCGCGTCAGCCCTGGCTGGACGGCATCAACTCCGGCAAGGGCACGGTCCGCCAGTTCGTGGCGGTGCCGCTCGGCCTGGGCGCGACCGTGGAGGGCCAGGTCACCGGCGAGGAGGTGTGGGGCGGGGTCCAGCTCCAGTGCTTCCCGCTGACCGAGGAGAAGCGCGCGGAGTGGGAGGAGGCGCAGCGGGTCCTCTCGATGGAGACGCGGAGCGTGAAGTCCGTCGGGGGCGGATACGGCGCGGCGCCCGGGGCGACGCCCCCGCAGGCGCCGATGCCCATGACGGCCGCCGCGCCCGCCCCGGGCGGGGCGCCCCGGCCGCGCGCCGCCGCCGCGATGGGGCTGGGCGTGGGCGGTTCGATGCGGCAGGAGGTCTACCGGGACACCCGCCCGGTCGAGGACTACACCCGCGAACCCGGCGCGCGGGTCTTCGTGCACCTGGTCACCCCGCCGGAGTGGCGGCGCATCACCGGCGAGGAGCCCCCGCCCTCCCCGGTGGATCGCGCCGCGTACACCAAGGCGGGCCTGCCGTGGTTCGACTACTACGACGAGGGCGCGCAGGACCTCCCGCCGGGCGAGGCCCTGTCCGGGGTCGAGCCGGTCGGCGGGTGGCTCGGCGACGACCTGGCCCCCTGGCAGCAGCCGGCGCCCGGCCAGGTGCACCCGCTCAAGGACGCACCCGGGACGCCGGTGCAGGACGGCGACTGGTAGCCGGCCTGGCCCCGCTTTTGCGTGCGAGGGGCGTTCCGCGTCAAGGTGCTGTGGACGGGAGCGCGGGACGACCTGAGGTGCGCGCGATGGACAGCGGGACGGCAGGGACGCGCGGCGGCTGGAGCAGGCGGCGGTTCGTCGCGGTGCTCGGCGGCGCGGCGGTGGCGCCGGCCGTGGCGGGCTGCGGCGGTGACGGCTCGTCCGGGGCGGCGCGGGAGGGGCGGGAGCCCCGGGAGGCCGCGACGGCCCCGCGGTCGTCGCAGGCGTCGCCGTCCTCCGCCTCGGCCGAGCCCGCGCCGAGCCCGTCCGGCCCGCGTCCCCTCTATCTGGGCACCTACACCTCCGCCGAGGGCGGCGGCAGGGGCATCGGTGTCGCCTCGTACGACCCGTCCTCGGGCCGGATCACCGCCCGGGGCACCGTCACCGGTGTCCCCGACCCGTCGTACCTGGCGATCCACCCGGACGGCGGCACGCTGTACGCGGTGAACGAGCGGGCGAGGGGCACGGTGACCGCCGTACGGCTGTCCGACCGCGCGGTGCTGGGGAGCCGGGCGACAGGCGGGGCGCACCCCTGCCATCTCTCGGTGCATCCGAGCGGGCGCTGGCTGCTGAGCGCCGACTACGGCTCGGGCAGTGTGGCCGTGCACCCGATCGGCTCCTCGGGGGCGCTGGGCGAGCGCACCGCCCGGGTCACCCACGCGCGTCCGGCGCCCGGGCCCGGGCAGCGGGGGCCGCACGCCCACCAGTTCCTGACGGCGCCGGACGGCGGGCACGTGCTGGCCGTGGACCTCGGCACGGACACGGTGTACAGCTACCGTCTCGACGGGCACGAGGGCACGCTCACCGAGGTCGCCCAGGCGCACACCCGGCCGGGCGCGGGACCGCGCCACCTCACCTTCCATCCCGGCGGGCGGTACGCCTATCTCGCCGACGAGGGCGACGACACGGTCGCGGTCTGCGCCTACGACGCCGGCAGCGGGCGGCTGACGATCGGTGCGCCGCAGTCGACGGGCGCGAAGGCCGGCCCCAACTATCCGGCGCAGTTCGCGGTCACGCCGGACGGGGCGTACGCGTTCCTGGCCAACCGGGGCGACAACACCCTCGCCCGGTACGCGGTGGAGGCGGACGGGGCCCGGCTGCGGCTGCTCGGCACGGTCCCGGTGCACGGGGACTTCCCGCGGCAGATCGCCCTCTCGCCGGACGGCGGACTGCTGTTCGCGGCGAACCAGCGCTCCGGCACGGTCAGTGTCTTCGAGGTGGACGCCGGCAGCGGCCGACTGCGGCTCGCGGGCGAGCCGTTCCCGTCACCCGTCGCCGTCTGTGCGCTGCCGCTGTAGGGGGCGCGGGCAGGACGCGGCGCTCGCCCGGGTGAGCAGGACGTGCATCCGCTCGGCGAGCTGGCCGACGTCGTCGGCGGGTGCGTGGAAGGGCAGGCGTACGTCACCGTGGGCGCGGGCCCGTTCGATGCGGAGCGTCAGTCCGTGCCGGTCGACGGCGAGCGGCTGGACCCGTACGGCACCGTGCAGGCTCTCGTGCCGCACCAGGCGGGTGAGCCGCTCGACGGCGTCGGGGTGGGCGTCGGCCAGGTGGGTGAGCAGCTGGGCCTCGGCGGTGGCGAGGGGATCGGGGCGGGCCCCGGCGAACTCGTCGCGGTCGACGACGACCGCGCCCCCGGCCTGTTTCAGGACGACCCGGGTGGCGCGCAGGACGAGGTGGTCGTCCTCGGGGGCGAACCAGCCGGCCAGCCAGAGCCGGCCCCGGACACGGTTGCGCACGGGCACGGGTGCCACGTCGGCGAACTCCAGGACGGCGGACGGCTCGCCGCGGGGCGCGCAGAGGGCGGCCGTGAGCAGGGAGCTGTCGTCGGGCACATGGAGGTGCACCCGGCCGGCGTCGTCGACGGTGTGCGCGCCGAGGAACTCCTCGCGTCCGCCGTCGGCGGTCACCGAGCAGGACCACGCGGCGGCCGGCACCGACCGGGCCCGCTCGGCCGCCCCGGGCACCGCCGTCCAGCTGTGGCTGTCACCCATCCCAGACCTCCTTAGGTAAGCCTTGCCTAACCTATCGGACTCCGAGCCACGCGCCAACCTGCACCGAGGACCTTTGTGCCGCGTCAGTGCGCGAGGACCCCGAGCAGCGCCCGCGCACACAGGTCCCGCACCTGTTCCCGCGTCAGATCCGGCCCGCGCAGCCACTCCAGGCAGACGGCCGTGGTGAACGCCAGCCAGCCGCGCACCGCCAGCCGCACCTCGGCGCGCTCCTCGAAGAGCGGTCCGAACTCCGGGTCGGCGCCGAGGGCGGCGAGGATCTGTTCCTCCTGCGCCGCGAGGGCCCGCCGGTAGACCCGGCGCACGGTCAGATCACCCGCCGCGTCCGCACGGTGGAAGGCGCGGTAGCCGTGCGCGTGGGTCTCGACGTACTCCAGATAGGTGTCGAGGCCCGCGGTGAGCTGCTCACGGACCGGCATGCCCGGCACCGCCGCCGTCATCCGCAGCATCCGCTCGCTCTCGCACTCGACGACCGCCGCGAAGAAGTCCCGCTTGGTCGGGAAGTAGTGGTAGAGCAGCCCGCGCGAGACCCCGGCGATCTCCGCGACCCGCTCGATGCGGACCTCGTCGTACGGACTCTCCGAGAACAGGCGCGCGCCCACCGACAGGAGCTGTTCCCTGCGCTCCCCGGTGCTGAGTCGACGCCGGGTGCGCTCCTTCGGGTTCGCGGCCATCCCCGCACTGTACTTGACGCCGGTTCAACGACGGGACGAGACTGAACGCGCTATTGAACCCACGTACAACAGCTCCAACCTGCCGCTGCTTCAAGGGAGATCGAGGGAGAACGCGTCATGGCGGAGACCGTGTCGACGACGACCGGGGACGTCCTGCCCAAGGGGTTCCGCAGCGCGGAGCTGGGCTGGCCCGCGCTGCGGCGCATTCCGCATCCCCCGTACCGGATCCCGCTGCTCGGCGACCTCCTCGGCGCCAGCCGGCGCACTCCCCTGCAGGACTCCCTGCGCTACGCCCGGCAGCTCGGTCCGATCTTCCGGCGCAAGGCGTTCGGCCGGGAGTTCGTGTTCGTGTGGGGGGCGGAGCTGACCGCCGACATGGCGGACGAGGCGCGGTTCGCCAAGCACGTGGGGCTGGGCATCGCCAACCTGCGGCCGGTGGTCGGCGACGCGCTGTTCACGGCGTACAACCACGAGCCGAACTGGCAGCTCGCGCACGACGTCCTGGCGCCCGGGTTCAGCCGGGAGGCCATGGCGGCCTACCACCCGATGATGCTGGACGTGGCCGAGCGGCTCACCGCCCACTGGGACCGGGAGGCCGCCGCCGGACGGCCGGTCGACGTGCCCGGGGACATGACCAAGCTGACCCTGGAGACGATCGCGCGCACCGGGTTCGGGCACGACTTCGGCTCGTTCGAGCGGGACCGCCCGCATCCCTTCGTGACCGCGATGGTCGGCACCCTCACCTATGCCCAGCGTCTCAACATCCTGCCGTTCCCGGGGCTGTGGAAGGGCGCCGCCCGGCAGAACGAGGCCGACATCGCCTACCTGGACCGCACCGTCGACGCGCTGGTGCGGCAGCGGCGCGCCGGAGGCGGCGGGCAGGGGGACCTGCTCGACCGGATGCTCGACACCGCGCACCCCGCGACCGGTGAGCGGCTGTCCGACGAGAACATACGGCGGCAGGTCGTCACCTTCCTCGTCGCGGGCCACGAGACCACCTCCGGCGCGCTCTCCTTCGCCCTGCACTACCTCTCCCTGAACCCGCGGATCGCCGCCCGGGCCCGGGCCGAGGTGGACCGGGTGTGGGGCGGCACGCCGATGCCGGGGTACGACCAGGTGGCGAAGCTGCGGTACGTGCGCCGCGTCCTCGACGAGGCGCTGCGGCTGTGGCCGACGGCGCCCGCATTCGCCCGGGAGGCCCGCGAGGACACCGTGCTGGGCGGGGAGCACCCGATGCGGCGGGGCGCCTGGGCGCTGATCCTGACGGCGATGCTGCACCGGGACCCCGAGGTGTGGGGCGAGGACGCCGAGCGGTTCGACCCGGACCGCTTCGACGCCGCTGCCGTCCGGGGGCGCGCCCCGCACGCCTTCAAGCCGTTCGGCACGGGAGCCCGCGCCTGCATCGGCCGGCAGTTCGCCCTGCACGAGGCCACCCTGGTCCTCGGCCTCCTCTTGCGCCGCTACGACCTGCGCCCCGACCCGGCGTACCGGCTGCGGGTCACGGAGCGGCTGACACTGATGCCGGACGGGCTGCGGATGGGCCTGGAGCGGCGTACGGCTCCCGTGGCACCGCGGGAGCCGTACGCGGCGTCGGCTCCGGCTCCGGCTCCGGAGGAGGCTTCAGCTCCCCGCTGTCCAGTGCACCGGGCGGGTGACTGAGCCCGGCAGCCGGGTGCCGGCGCCGCCCCGGGCCGCGGTCACCTGGGGCTGGGTGAGGAAGAAGGCCCCGGTCAGGTCGGCATCGGTGAGATCGGTGTCCCGCAGGTCGGCCCCGATCAGGTCCGCGCCGCGCAGATCGGCGCCGGTGAGGTCGGCGGCGATCAGACAGGCACCGCGCAGGTTCGCCCCGCGCAGATCGGCGCCCTTGAGGCGGGCGCCCATCAGGTCGGCGCCCCGGCGGTCCTTCCCGCGGCCGCGGACGCCGGCCCGGGCCAGCTCGCTGGTCCTCAGCAGCAGGACGTTGACCTCCGCGCGGTGGGCGGGGACGTCCAGGGCGGCCAGTTCCCCGGGGGTTCCCCGGGTGAGCGCCTCGGTCCGCTCCAGGGCCCGGCGCAGCTCCGGGTGGACCGGGCGGGCGGCGGGCAGGCCGAGCGCCTCGGTGAGGTACCAGAGCAGCTCGTGGAGCTGGCGGACCACCGGGAACACCTCGAACACCGCATGGGCGTGCTCGGCCGGGGCGCCCCGCCAGTCCCGCCCGCCGAAGGTCACCTGCGAGACCTTCTGGCCGGCGCCGAAGCAGTCGTAGACCGTGCAGCCGGTGAAGCCCTTCTGCCGCAGCCGGTCGTGGATGCCGCAGCGGTGGTCCGCCGCCAGGTGGAGGCAGGGCCGCCCCGCGGGCTTGTCCAGCGCGAAGTCGGCCGAGCGGGCGAAGGGCAGCGCCACACAGCACAGGCCGAAGCAGCTCGCGCAGTCGCCGCGCAGTCCGTCCCGGTCCACCGTCTCGTCTCCTGTCCTGGCCCCCGTCTTCTCTCGCATGCCCTCCACCCTACTGATCCGCGCTCACACTCCGTCCGGCACCTCCAGGGCGGCCACCCGCTCCGGGTCGGCCAGGATGTGCAGGGCGACGATCCGGCCGTCGGCGACGGTGATGCCCATGACCGAACGCACCTCGCCCTCGGGCCCGTTGACGATGCCGACCGCGCCGCCCACCAGCGCCAGCCGCCCGGCCGGCGCGAACTGCCGGAAGAAGATCGCCTGTTCGGCCACCGCCTTCGCACCCTGCACGATCTTGGAGGCCGCCGCGCCGCGCACCAGCGCCCCGGAGTCGGCCCGCAGCACCACATCGGGATGGAGGATGGAGACCAGCGCCTCGAAGTCCCCGGCGCGGGCGGCGGCCAGGAACGCGGAGACCACCTCGCGCTGCCGGCCGAGGTCCGGCTCCGCCGTCGGTGCGGCCCCCTGGACCCGGCGGCGGGCCCGGCTGGCGAGCTGCCGGGTCGCGGCCGGGGTGCGCTCGACGATCGGCGCGATGTCGTCGAACGGCACGGCGAACATGTCGTGCAGCACGAACGCGAGCCGCTCGTCGGGGTCCAGGGTCTCCAGCACGATCAGCAGGGCGAGACCGACCTCGTCGGCCTGGAGCACCTCCTGCTCGGGGTCGGTCCGGGACAGGGGCCCGATCACCGGATCGGGGACGAAGGCGGCGTACGCGGACCCCGCAGAGGCCTCGTAGCCGTCGTCCATCGGCAGTTCACGGCGGGCGGCGCGCGAGCGCAGCAGGTCCAGACAGACCCGGCCGGTCACGGTGGTCAGCCAGCCGCCCAGGTTGCGCACCTCGTCGGCCTCGCTGCGGGCGAGTCTGAGCCAGGCCTCCTGCACCGCGTCCTCGGCCTCGGCGAGCGAGCCGAGCATGCGGTAGGCGACGGCCTTGAGATGGGCGCGGTGCTCCTCGAAGCGTTGTGCGAGCACGGCGGTGTCGGTCATGGCGCCACTCCCCCTCGGGCGTCGGTGTCTACCGGCTGAACAGTTCGAAGGCGACCGCCGGGCGGCCGCCGAAGCGCTCCCCGACGGAGTGCGTCACCCCGGTCAGGAAGCCCCGTACATACGTCTCCGGGTCCTCGTCGGTGAGGGCCTCGATGTAGGCGCGGTGTTCGAGCAGCGAGCTCACCGCCCGCTCCAGGCCCGCCGAGGCGTCGACGGCGTGGGTGGGCGTGGCGGAGCCGGCGACCGCGACCCAGCGCACGCCGTTCCAGGGGTCGAGTCCCTGTTCGGCCAGCTCGGGGAAGATCCAGCGGTTGCCGGCGTCCGCGGCGGCGTCCAGCGTGGCCCGGCCCACCGCGACATGGTCGGGCGTGTTCCAGGCGACGCCGCCCCAGGTGTCCCGGTGGTTGAGGGTGATGACCAGCTCGGGGCGGTGCCTTCGGATCGCGGCGGCGATGTCGCGGCGCAGGGCCGGGCCGTACTCGATCACTCCGTCGCGGTGGTCGAGGAACTCCACCTCGCTGACGCCCACGACGGCCGCGCTCACCCGCTGCTCCCGCTCCCGCAGCGGACCGCACTCGGCGGGCGCGATGGTGTCGATGCCCGCCTCACCGCGGGTCGCCAGGACGTAGGCGATCTCGCGGCCGGCGTCGGTCCAGGCGGCGACGGCCGCCGAGCAGCCGTACTCCAGGTCGTCCGGGTGCGCCACGACGGCCAGGGCCCGTCGCCAGTCCTCGGGCATGGGCTGGAGCTGGGGCATCGTCGGCACGGTCATGCCCGAAGACTAATCGGTGACACCGACATCACGCTTCGTCACGGACGAGGGCGAGCAGCCGGTCCAGGACGCGGGGACCGCCGGCCCGGACGCCGTCGTGCTCGAACTCGTCGGTGACCCAGGTGCGCAGCCCGCGGATCGCGCGGGCGGTGCGCAGGGAGTGGGCGGTGTCGACGTACAGGTCGTCGTGGTAGACCGCGGCCGCCACCGGGACCTCGTTGACGGCGAGGCGGGCGGGGTCGTAGAGGGGCGTCCAGTCGGTGCGGGCGGCGAGGAGGTCGGCGGTCTCCCGCAGGGGACGCAGCGCGGGGTCGGTGTCGAACATCCAGGGGTGGATCGTCTCGCCGGTGAGCAGCAGCGGTCCGTCGCCGGTGAGCGTCTTAGCGGCGTCGAACTGCGGGAACTCGGCGCGCACCCGCTCCGCCGACCAGGCGGTGGGGCGGGCGTCCTGGCCGTAGATCGCCTCGTGGACGAGGGCGTAAAGGGGGTGCTCGGCGAAGGAGAGCCGGCCGCGGAGCTGCTCCTGGAAGGCGTCGGAGAGCGCGGGGCCCCGCGGGGTGGGGACGAAGGCGTCCTCGAGGAGGTGGTGCAGCCGGTGGCTGCCGTCACCGGTGCCGAGCAGGATGCCGAGGGTCTGGAACGCCTCCACCGTCAGAAGGTGGCCGCCGGGGAGGGTGACCTCGTGCTGGAGGAGGTGCTCGGCGATCCGGCGGACCCGCTCGACGTCCTGCGGGTAGCGGGCGTAGTGCGCGGCGTTCTTGCGTTCCATGCGCGGGTAGGCGGCGCGGTAGACGTCGTCGGCGTGGGCGTCGAGGGCGGGCAGACCACCGGTGATCAGGGCGGCGGCCAGGCCCTCGGGGGCGAGGGAGAGATAGCTGACCGTGCAGAATCCGCCGAAGCTCTGGCCGAGGACGGTCCAGGGGGCGCCGCCGGTGACCTCGCGGCGGACGGCCTCACAGTCGCGGACGATCGAGTCGGCGCGGAAGTGCGTGAGGTAGTCGGCCTGGGCGGCCGGGCCGCCGCGCAGCGGGAGGGTCTGGCGGTTGGCGGGCGTGGAGGCGCCGGTGCCGCGCTGGTCCAGCAGGAGGACGCGGTACTCCTTGAGGGCGCGGCCGAGCCAGGCCGGTCTGCCGACGAAACGGTTGGCGCCGAATCCGGGGCCGCCCTGGAGGTAGAGCAGCCAGGGCAGATCCTGGCCGGCCTTCTCGCTGGCGACGACCTCACGGGCGTACAGCTCGATCGTCTCCCCCGCCGGGTCGGCGTGGTCGAGCGGGACGGTGAAACGGCGGTCGGTGAGTACGACGCCGGGCTGGCGGTAGCTGAGGGACAACAGGGGTCTCCTGGACGCTCGGTGTACGGGCCGCGGCCCAGTCCAGCACAGGTCCGGGCGGGCGTGGCGGCCGGGGATCACGAGCGGCTGCTGAACGGCGGCTCAGCGGGCCGGTTCCGTGCCGGGCTGTGTCAGCGCGCCGAGAGGCTGGAGCGGCGTACCACCAGCTCGGGCTGGAGCACGACCCTGCGGTGCTCGTGCCGTCTGCCGGTGTCCTCCTCGGTCTCCTCCAGCAGCATCTCGGCGGCCAGGGCGCCCATGGTGACGGCGGGCTGGCGGACCGAGGTGAGCGGGACGGCCGCGGCGGCGGCGAACTCGATGTCGTCGTAGCCGACGATGGCGAGGTCGTCGGGGACCCCGACGCCGGCCGCGTACATGGCCTGGAGCACGCCGAGGGCGAGCAGGTCGTTGGCGCAGAACACGGCCGTGGGGCGGTCGGCGAGTCCGAGCAACCGGGCGCCGGCGTCCCGTCCGGCGGCCACGTCGAGCCGCTCGGTGGGCAGCTCGCGCAGGCGGTCGGGGCCGAGGCCGGCCTCGGCGAGCGCGTTCAGGGCGCCGGTGCGGCGGTCCCGGACCTGGTTGAAGCCGGGCGGGCCGCTGACGTACGCGAGGGAGCGGTGCCCGGCGTCTATGAGGTGCCGTACGGCGAGCGCGCCGCCCGCCACGTCGTCCACGGACACCGAGCACTCGGTGGTGCCCTCGGAGACCCGGTCGACCAGCACGAACGGGATGCCGTGGCGGCGGAAGGACTCGATGTTGCGGCCCGTCGCGTCGGCGGGGGTGAGCAGCACGCCCCGCACCCGCTGCTCGGCGAAGAGGGAGAGGTACTCGGCCTCCTCGCCGACGCTCTCGGCGCTGTTGCAGACCATCACGCCGAGCCCGGCGTCGCGGGCGGCCCGCTCGGCGCCGCGCGCGACGTCCACGAAGAAGGGGTTGCCCATGTCGAGGACGAGCAGCCCCATGATCCGGGACCGGCCGGCCCTCAGCTGGCGCGCGGACTCGCTGCGGACGTACCCGAGCCGGTCGATCGCGGACAGCACCCGGGCCCGGGTCTCCGTGGCGACGGTGTCGGGGCGGTTGATGACGTTGGAGACCGTGCCGACGGAGACTCCGGCGGCGCGGGCGACGTCCTTGATACCCACCGGCTGGGCCATCAGGCGGAGACCTCCAGGTGAACGGGGTACGGCGGGACGGGCCTCACATTACCGTCACGCCGGCCCCTGGCCGTTCCTGTCATGCGGGCAGGGCGAAGTCGACGACGTGGAGCGCCGAGGGGGTGGTCCCGCTCGACTTCTCCTGGTACATGAACGACAGCGTGTTGTCGGCCCTGACGCGCAGCTCGTCGATGACGACCTCACCGAAGGCGTTGAGTCCGCTGCCGTCGAAGAGCACGGTCCAGTCGGTGTAGCTGGAGGACTTCGAGGCGCCGGCGATCCGCCCGAACGGGAAGACGGCGTAGGCGTTGTCGTACGTGTCCAGGATCAGCTTGGTGCGCTGGCTGGAGCCGAGGGCGACGGGGATCTCCGTCTTCTGCCAGGTGCCCGAGGAGTTCTTGCGGACGTGGAAGGCGCGGCCGTTGGCGGTGCGGTCGCTGACGTAGTCGGTGGTGCACTGGCCGAAGCGGCCGGGGACGTAGCTGATGATCGCGTGCGGCAGGCCGGCGGAGTCGGTGGCCTGGCTCTCCTGGTTCATCAGGGAGTGGTCGGGGTTGAGCGGGTCGACGACCAGCCCCGGGTCCGTGACGGCCACCGTGTCCGAGGTGCCGGTGGTGCCCACGAGCGTGCCCGCGTCGTTGCGCCAGGTCCGCCCGCGGTCGTCGGAGTAGACGTAGCCGGTGTCGTGGTTGGTGATGCCGCCGCTGCTGCACATGACGGCGGCGGACTGCTCGCGCCAGGTGAAGAAGGAGTGCAGCCGTCCGTTGACGTCGTAGTCGATGCCGTGCAGGTACATGTTGCGGGCGGTGGAGGAACCGTGCGAGCTGGTGTACGTGCCCGTGGAGCCGGACCACTCCCCGAGCGCGGTCCAGGACGACCCGTCGTACTCGGCGAGGGCGTTGCGCCCGTTGCCGGAGATCCCGACCCGGTAGCTGAGCTGGAGCCTGCCCTCCGGCGTGGAGACGAACTGCGGGTAGGTGAACTGCGAGGTGAGCGCGAGCCCGTCGAGGCTGGTCTGCACGGCGCCGAAGACGGACGAGGTCCAGGACGTGGCGGCCGGGTCGTCCAGGAGTTGGGCGACCGACTTCACGTAGAAGAAGCCGTCGCTGTGGGAGTCCATGGTGAGGTGGAGCCGCCCGTCGGCCTTGGAGACGCCCATGGAGATGACGTTGTGGGAGTCGCTCGCCTTGAGGACGTGGGAGAGGGTGACGGTCGACCACGAGGCGCCGCCGAGGACGCGGCGGCCGACGACCGCGTTGCCGGTGGAGGTGTACCAGGCCGCGTACTGGTAGCCCTTGTAGGTCAACAGGCCGTTCTTCTGGAAGGAGTTGTTGTTGACCAGGCCGTCGTAGGACACGAAGAAGATCGCGCTCGCGTCGAGCCGGGTGGTGCCCTTGCCGGTCACGGACGGGCCGGGGTCGGCGGCGCGGGCGGTGCCGGAGGCGAGCAGGGGGGTCGCCGAGGCGCTCACGAGGGCGCCGGCCAGCAGGGTGCGTCGTCTCATCTCGGGGGACTCCATTGTCGTACGAGAGCGGGTGGTACGGGATGGTGTCAGGCGAGGTGGAACACTTCGGTGAGGGGTTTCATGGCCTCGTCGGGCCGGGCGCCGTCCAGGGACTCGAAGAACGGTGCCATCTCGGCCTGCCAGCGGGCGTTGACCTCGGCGGCCGCCATCTCGGCCTGGGCGGCGGCGAAGTCCTCGGTCTCCAGATAGCCGACGAGCAGGCCGTCGTCTCTGAGGAAGAGGCTGTAGTTGTGCCACCCGGTGGCCGAGAGAGCCTGGAGCATCTCCGGCCACACGGCGGCATGCCGTTCGCGGTACTCGGCGAGACGGTCCTGACGGACCTTGAGCAGGAAACAGACGCGCTGCATGGAAGTACCGCTCCCGGTGGGTGGGGGGACTGGGGCGTGGGGATCAGAAGGTGAACTGGTCGATGTTCTTGGCGTCGAACACGGTCGGCTTGCCGAGGCTGATCACACCGTCCTTGCCGATGGTGTACGACGTCCCGCCGGCCGTGAAGGTCTCGCCCTCCTTGCCGGTGATCTGGCCGGAGGCCAGCGCCACGGCGGTCTGCGCGGCGAGGGCGCCGAGCTTGGCCGGGTCCCACAGCTCGAAGCCGTCGACGGTGCCGTTCTTGACGTACTTGCGCATGTCGTTGGGGGTGCCGAGGCCGGTCAGCTTGACCTTGCCCTTGTACTTGGAGCCCGAGAGGTACTGGGCCGCGGCCTTGATGCCGACGGTGGTCGGGGAGATGATCCCCTTCAGGTTCGGGTACTCCTGGAGGAGGCCCTGGGTCTGCTGGAAGGACTGCTGCGCGTCGTCGTTGCCGTACGCGACCTTGACGAGCTTGATGTCCTTGTACTTGGCGTCCTTGAGTTCGTCCTTCATGAACTCGATCCAGGTGTTCTGGTTGGTCGCGGTCTGCGCGGCGGACAGGATCGCGATCTCGCCCTTGTAACCGATCTGCTCGGCGAGCAGCTGCACCTCGGTGCGGCCGAGGTCCTCGGCGGAGGCCTGCGAGACGAAGGCGTTGCGGCACTCGGGGTTGGTGTCGGAGTCGTAGGTGACGACCTTGATCTTGTTGCTCATGGCCTGCTTGAGCGCGGTGCACAGGGCACCCGGGTCCTGGGCGGAGACGGCGATCGCGTCGACCTGCTGCTGGGTCAGCGTGTTGACGTACGACACCTGTCCCGAGGTGTCGGTCGCGCTGGAGGGACCGACCTCCTTGTAGTTCGAGCCCAGCTCCTTCAGCGCGGCCTCGCCGCCCTTGTCCGCGGAGGTGAAGTACGGGTTGTTGACCTGCTTGGGCAGGAAGCCGACGGTCAGCCCCTTCTTGGTGGCGGCGTTCGGGTCGGCCTTGCCCGCGGCGGCGGCCGAGCCGGTGCTCTCCTTCTTCACGTCCTCCTTGGTGGTGCCGCCGCAGGCGGTGGCGGCGAGGGCGAGGGAGGAGACGGCGGCGAGGGCCGCGCAGGCACGACGGAGGGATGACTTGCGCATGGTGGTGTGGGTCCTTCTACGAGGAGGGCTGGTTCTCAGGCCGGCGAGGTCGAGGCGGCGGATGTACGGCCTGCCCTCGCGACGGAGATCTGGCGTGCGACCCGGGGGCCGAGCACGGAGACGACGAGCAGGACGCCGGTGACGACGATCTGCGACTGGGCGGACACGTCCTGCAGGCTCATCACGTTCTGCGCCGTGCCGAGCAGGAAGACTCCCGCGATCGCGCCGCCGAGTGTGCCCTTGCCGCCGTCGAAGTCGATGCCGCCGAGGAGGACGGACGCGATGACGGCGAGTTCGAGGCCGGTGGCGTTGTCGTAGCGGGCGCTGGCGTAGTGCAGGGCCCAGAAGACGCCGGTGAGAGAGGCCATCAGGCCGGTCATGGTGAACAGGATCAGCTTCTGCCGCTTGACGCGGATGCCGGCGAACCGGGCGGCCTCCTCGCTGGCGCCGATCGCGAACAGCGAGCGCCCGAACGGCGTGGCGTGCAGGACCACGAAGGCGATGGCGAGGAGGACGACGAAGGGCAGGAAGGCCTGCGGGAGGAAGCTGTCCCCGATCCGGCCGGCCGCGAAGTCCAGGTACTGGGTGGGGAAGTCGGTGACCGCGTCGGAGCCGAGCACGATCTGCGCGATGCCCCGGTAGGCGGCCAGGGTGCCGATGGTGACGGCCAGGGACGGCAGCCCGAGCCGGGTGACGAGCAGGCCGTTGACGAGCCCGCAGACGATACCGAGCAGCAGGCAGAGGGGGATGATCGCCTCGATCGTCAGGCCCTGGTTCCACAGGGCGCCCATCACCGCGCCGGACAGGCCCGCCGTGGAGGCGACCGACAGGTCGATCTCCCCGGAGACCACCAGCAGGGTCATCGGCAGGGCGACCAGCGCGACGGGGAGGGTGTTGCCGATCAGGAACGACAGGTTCAGCGCGTTGCCGAAGCCGTCGACGGAGGTGAAGGAGAACAGCAGCAGGACGATCAGGAGGGCGCCGACGACGGTGTCCCAGCGGATCACCCGGTTCAGGGACTCAGTCACGAGTATCCCCCTTCTTCTCCACGGCCGGCTTGGCGGACGCCGACTTCTTCTTCAGGGCGGTCGCCACCCGCAGGCCCACGATCCGGTCCACGGCGATCGCGAGGAGGAGCAGGACGCCGTTGATGGCGAGGACCCACACCGAGCTGACGCCGAGGGCGGGCAGGGCGCTGTTGATGGAGGTCAGCAGCAGCGCGCCGAGAGCGGCGCCGTAGACGCTGCCGGAGCCGCCGGTGAAGACGACGCCGCCGACCACGACCGCGCTGACGACGGTCATCTCGTAGCCGTTGCCCGTGCTGGAGTCGACGTTGCCGAACCGGGCCAGGTACATCGCGCCGGCGAGTCCGGCGAGTCCGCCGCAGAAGGTGTACGCGGCGAGGATCCGCTTGCGCACGGGGATGCCGGCGAGGCGGGCGGCCTCCGGGTTGGAGCCGAGGGCGTACAGCTCCCGGCCGCTGCCGAAGTGCTTGAGGTAGTAGGCCGTGGCGATCAGCACCGCCAGGGCGATGAGCGCGAGGTACGGCACGGCGGACAGACCGCCGGAGCCGAAGTCGACGAAGCCGCCGGGCAGGTCGGCCGCGGTGATCTGCCGGGAGCCGACCCAGATGGAGTCGATGCCGCGGACGATGTACAGCGTGCCGAGGGTGACGACGAGGGCGGGCACCTGGCCGAGGCTGACCAGCAGCCCGTTCAGCAGCCCGAAGCCGACGCCGAGCAGGACGGCCAGGGCGATCGCGACGACCGGGTCGCCGCCGCCGTGCAGATAGGTGCCGGCGGCGAAGGCGGTGATGCCGAGGGTGGAGCCGACCGAGAGGTCGACGTTCCTCGTGATCACCACCAGGGACTGGCCGGTGGCGACCAGCACCAGGATGGTCGCGTTCAGCAGCAGGTCCTTGACCCCCTGCTCGGAGAGGAACTCGCTGTTGCCGGCCTGGGTGACGGCGATCATCGCCAGGAAGACGACGAGGATGGCGAGTTCGCGCATCCTGAAGACGCGGTCGACGAGCCGGGTTCCGCCGGACTGGGGCGTCTCGGCGACGGGGGCCTGTTCAGGAGTGGCGACCGTCATGCGGCGGCCCTCCCGGTGGCTGCGGCCATCACGGTTTCCTCGGTGGCGTCGGATCGGGGGATCTCGGCGGTGAGCCGGCCCTCGTGCATCACCAGCACGCGGTCGGCCATGCCGAGGATCTCGGGCAGGTCGGAGGAGATCATCAGGACGGCGACGCCGTCGGCGGCCAGTTCGCTGAGCAGCCGGTGCACCTCGGCCTTGGTGCCGACGTCGATGCCGCGCGTGGGCTCGTCGACGATCAGCACCTTGGGGGCGGTGGCCAGCCACTTGGCGAGGACGACCTTCTGCTGGTTGCCGCCGGAGAGCGTGTGGACGCTGTCGGCGATCCGGGCGTACTTCACCTGGAGCTTGACCGCCCAGTCCAGGGACCGGCTGCGCTCGGCGCCGCGGTCCATCAGGCCGGCCTTCACCGTCGTGCGCAGACCGGTGAGGCCGATGTTGCGCTCGATGGACATGTCCATCACGAGGCCCTGGGCGCGCCGGTCCTCCGGGACCAGGGCGAGGCCCGCGGCCATCGCGGTGGAGGGGGCGCCGTTGACCAGTGCCTTGCCGTCGACGGTGACGTCACCGGCGTCCCAGCGGTCGATCCCGAACACCGCGCGGGCCACTTCGGTGCGTCCGGCGCCGACCAGTCCGGCCAGGCCGACGATCTCACCGCGCCGTACGTCGAAGGAGACGTCGGTGAAGACGCCCTCGCGGGTCAGCCGGCGCACGCTCAGGGCGATCTCGCCCGGGGTGACGTCCTGCTTGGGGTAGAGCTCGTCGAGGTCGCGGCCGACCATGCGGCGGACCAGGTCGTCCTCGGTCATGCCGGCGAGGGGCTCGCCGGCGATCCAGGCGCCGTCGCGCAGGGTGGTGACCCGCTGGCAGATCTCGAAGATCTCCTCCAGCCGGTGCGAGACGAAGAGGACGGCCGCGCCCTGCTCGCGCAGGGTGCGCACGACTCCGAAGAGGCGGGCGACCTCACTGCCGGTGAGGGCGGCGGTCGGCTCGTCCATGATCAGGACGCGGGCGTCGAAGGAGAGCGCCTTGGCGATCTCCACGATCTGCTGGTCGGCGATGGACAGGCCGCGGGCCGGGCGGTCCGGGTCGAGGTCGACGCCGAGCCGGGCCATCAGGGCGGCGGTCGCGGCGTGGGTGGCCTTGTGGTCGATGCGGCCGAGGGCGCGCCGGGGCTGGCGGCCCATGAAGATGTTCTCGGCGATCGAAAGGTCGGGGAAGAGCGTCGGTTCCTGGTAGATCACGGCGATGCCGGCGTCGCGGGCGTCGCCGGGTCCGTGGAAGACGACGGGCTCGCCGTCGAGCAGCACCCGGCCGGTGTCCGGTCGGTGCACCCCCGCGAGGGTCTTGATCAAAGTCGACTTGCCCGCGCCGTTCTCCCCGGCGAGGGCGTGCACCTCGCCGGGGAACAGCTCCAGGGAGACGCCTCGCAGGGCGCGTACGGCGCCGAAGGACTTGGCGACGTCCCTGAGCGCCAGCACCGGGGCCGGTCCCGTGTCGGAGGGGTGGGTCATGGGTGGCTCCTCGACGAACGTCCGCGGCGGTGCCCCTGGGGCCCGTCACGGCGTCGTGAAAGGTTTCAACTGGATTGCCGGGACGTTAGGCACGGCGGGCATGTCGCGTCAATGGGTCCGTCTCGAAAAGTTTTCGCTAGCCGAAGGTCACGCGGCGGTCACGGTAAGGGTGCGCGGTCGAAAGGGTTGACACCGCCTGCGTGGCCTCATAGCTTCCCGTTCTGAATCGTTTCATCCGGGCCCGGACCCGGACCGATGTCACAGGAGCCCGAAGTGACCGACCTCGCCGCCGTGAAGGCCGCGCTGAAGACCCAGGCCGTCGAGACGCCGTCGTGGGCGTACGGGAACTCGGGGACCCGCTTCAAGGTGTTCGCACAAGCGGGCGTTCCCCGCACCCCGCAGGAGAAGCTGGACGACGCGGCCCAGGTGCACGCGGTCACCGGCGTCGCGCCGACCGTGGCGCTGCACATCCCGTGGGACAAGGTGGAGGACTACGCGGCGCTGGCCAAGCACGCCGAGGACCGGGGGGTGAGGCTGGGGACGATCAACTCCAACACCTTCCAGGACGACGACTACAAGCTGGGCAGCATCTGCCATCCCGAGGCGGCGGTGCGGCGCAAGGCCCTGGATCATCTGCTGGAGTGCGTCGACATCATGGACGCGACGGGCTCCCCGGATCTGAAGCTGTGGTTCGCGGACGGGACGAACTACCCCGGCCAGGACGACATCCGCGCCCGGCAGGACCGGCTGGCGGAGGGGCTGGCCGAGGTGTACGAGCGGCTCGGGGACGGACAGCGGATGCTGCTGGAGTACAAGTTCTTCGAGCCGGCCTTCTATGCGACGGACGTCCCGGACTGGGGCACGGCGTACGCGCACTGTCTGAAGCTGGGGCCCAGGGCCCAGGTCGTGGTCGACACCGGTCACCACGCGCCCGGGACCAACATCGAGTTCATCGTGGCGACGCTGCTGCGGGAGGGCAAGCTCGGCGGGTTCGACTTCAACTCGCGCTTCTACGCGGACGACGACCTGATGGTGGGAGCCGCGGACCCGTTCCAGCTGTTCCGGATCATGTACGAGGTGGTGCGGGGCGGCGGGTTCACCTCCGAGGTGGCCTTCATGCTGGACCAGTGCCACAACATCGAGGCGAAGATCCCGGCGATCATCCGTTCCGTGATGAACGTGCAGGAGGCCACGGCGAAGGCGCTGCTGGTGGATCGGTCGGCGTTGACCGCCGCTCAGGCCTCCGGGGATGTCCTGGAGGCGAACGCCGTGCTGATGGACGCCTACAACACGGATGTGCGGCCGTTGCTGCGGGAGGTGCGGGAGGAGATGGGGCTGGACCCCGAGCCTCTCGTCGCCTACCGGGCGTCCGGGTGGGCCGAGAGGATCGTCGCCGAGCGGGTGGGAGGGGAGCAGGCCGGCTGGGGCGCGTGAGCGTCCGCCTTGATCTGTTCGGTCGCGGGGTGCGGGCCGGTTGTGGCTGGTCGCGCCCACGCGGCGGAGCCGCATACCGACGCGGCCCCGCGCCCCTGAAAGAAGCGCACTCCCCTCTTCTGCAAAAGTAAGGAATCTCCATGTCCACCCATCCCGAAGCCGCCGCCCTCCTCGCGCGGTCGCACCGACTCGGGGCTGACCCCCGTAACACGAACTACGCCGGCGGCAACGCCTCCGCCAAGGGCGTCGACACCGACCCCGTCACCGGTGGGGACGTCGAGCTGATGTGGGTGAAGGGGTCGGGCGGCGACCTCGGGACGCTCACCGAGGACGGGCTGGCCGTGCTGCGGCTGGACCGGCTGCGCGGGCTCGTCGACGTCTACCCGGGGGTGGAGCGCGAGGACGAGATGGTCGCCGCGTTCGACTACTGCCTGCACGGCAAGGGCGGGGCGGCACCCTCCATCGACACCGCGATGCACGGCCTGGTCGACGCCGCGCACGTCGACCATCTGCACCCTGACTCCGGGATCGCGCTCGCCTGCGCGGCGGACGGGGAGAAGCTGACCGCCGAATGCTTCGGGGACAGCGTGGCGTGGGTGCCGTGGCGGCGGCCCGGGTTCCAGCTCGGGCTGGACATCGCCGCGATCAAGGCCGCCCACCCGCAGGCCGTCGGGGTGATCCTCGGCGGGCACGGGATCACCGCCTGGGGCGACAGCGCCGAGGAGTGCGAGCGCAACTCGCTGCACATCATCCGCACCGCCGAGAGGTTCCTCGCCGAGCGGGGGAAGGCCGAGCCCTTCGGGCCCGTCGTCGAGGGGTACGAGGCACTGGCCGACGGCGCGCGCAGGGAGCGGGCCGCCGCGCTCGCGCCGTACGTGCGGGCGATCGCCTCGCAGGACCGGCCCCAGGTCGGGCACTTCGCCGACTCCGACGTCGTCCTCGACTTCCTGGCGCGCGCGGAGCACCCGCGGCTCGCCGCGCTGGGGACGTCCTGCCCGGACCACTTCCTGCGGACCAAGGTGCGGCCGCTGGTCCTCGACCTGCCGCCCACCGCTCCGCTGGAGGAGGCCGTGGCGCGGCTGAAGGAACTGCACACCGCGTACCGGGAGGAGTACGCCGCCTACTACGAGCGGCACACCGAGGCCGGCTCCCCCGCGATGCGGGGCGCCGACCCGGCCGTCGTGCTGGTGCCCGGCGTGGGCATGTTCTCCTTCGGCAAGGACAAGCAGACGGCCCGGGTCGCCGGTGAGTTCTACGTCAACGCGATCCATGTGATGCGGGGCGCCGAGGCGGTGTCCTCGTACGCGCCGATCGAGGAGCGGGAGAAGTTCCGCATCGAGTACTGGGCGCTGGAGGAGGCCAAGCTCCAGCGGATGCCGAAGCCGAAGGCGCTGGCCACCCGGGTGGCGCTGGTGACGGGCGCGGGCAGCGGGATCGGCAGGGCCATCGCGCACCGGCTGGTCGCCGAGGGGGCGTGTGTCGTCGTCGCCGACCTGAACGCGGAGAACGCGGCCGCCGTCGCCGAGGAGCTCGGCGGGGCCGACAGGGCGGTCGCCGTGACCGTCGACGTGACGGACGAGGAGCAGATCGCCGAGGCGTTCCGGGCCGCCGCGCTCGCCTTCGGCGGGGTCGACCTCGTCGTCAACAACGCGGGCATCTCCATTTCCAAGCCGCTGCTGGAGACCTCGGCCAGGGACTGGGACCTCCAGCACGACATCATGGCCAGGGGATCGTTCCTGGTGTCGCGGGAGGCCGCGCGGGTGATGATCGCTCAGGGGCTCGGCGGGGACATCGTGTACATCGCTTCGAAGAACGCCGTGTTCGCCGGGCCGAACAACATCGCCTACTCCGCCACCAAGGCCGACCAGGCCCACCAGGTCCGGCTGCTCGCCGCCGAGCTGGGCGAGCACGGGATCCGCGTCAACGGGGTCAACCCCGACGGCGTGGTCCGGGGCTCGGGCATCTTCGCCGGCGGGTGGGGTGCCCAGCGGGCCGCCGTGTACGGGGTCGACGAGGAGAAGCTCGGCGAGTTCTACGCCCAGCGGACCATCCTCAAGCGGGAGGTGCTGCCCGAGCACGTGGCGAACGCGGTGTTCGCGCTGACCGGCGGGGAGCTGACCCACACCACCGGGCTGCACGTGCCCGTCGACGCGGGCGTGGCGGCCGCTTTCCTCCGGTGACCGGCGTGCGGTCGTACGCCGCGGTCGACCTCGGCGCGTCCAGCGGGCGCGTCATGGTCGGCCGGGTCGGCCCCGACTCCCTGGAGCTGGCGGAGGCGCACCGGTTCGCCAACCGTCCGCTCCGGGTTCCGGAGGGGCTGCGCTGGGACGTGCTGTCCCTGTACGCCGGGGTCCTGGACGGACTGCGGGCGGCCGGCCCGGTGGACTCGGTCGGCATCGACAGCTGGGCCGTGGACTACGGGCTGCTCGACGGGGACGGGGCGCTGCTCGGCAACCCGGTGCACTACCGGGACACGCGCACCGAAGGGGTCGCCGAGAAGGTGTGGGCGACCGTGCCGGCCGCCGAGCTGTACGCGGCGACCGGTTTGCAGTACGCGCCCTTCAACACCCTGTACCAGCTCGTCGCCGCCCGGGGGACACGCCAGTTCGCCCATGCCGAGCGGCTGCTGCTCATCCCCGATCTGCTGGCCTATTGGCTGACCGGGGAGCAGGGCACCGAGCTGACCAACGCCTCCACGACCCAGCTGATCGATCCCCGCACACGGACGTGGTCGTCCGGGCTCGCCGCGCGCCTCGGCATCGACCTGGAGCTGTTCGCGCCGCTGCGGCAGCCGGGCGATCCGGCCGGGGTCCTGCGCCCCGAGGTGCTGGAGGAGACCGGGCTGACGGGGCCGGTGCCGGTGACCGCCGTCGGGTCGCACGACACCGCGTCCGCGGTGGCGGCCGTGCCGGCGACCGGGGAACGGTTCGCCTACATCTGCACCGGCACCTGGTCCCTGGCGGGTCTGGAGCTGGCGGCGCCCGTGCTCACCGAGGAGAGCCGGGCCGCCAACTTCACCAACGAACTGGGGCTGGACGGCACGGTCCGCTACCTGCGCAACATCATGGGGCTCTGGCTGCTCCAGGAATGCGTACGGGCCTGGGGGGACCCCGATCTGGGGGTGCTGCTGCGGGAGGCGGCGGCCGTGCCCGCGCTGCGGTCGGTCGTGGACGCGGGCGACGCGGCGTTCCTCGCGCCCGGGCGGATGCCGGAGCGGATCGCCGAGGCGTGCCGGGCCACCGGGCAGCCGGTGCCCGGGACCCCCGGCGAGATCACCCGCTGCATCCTCGACTCGCTCGCCCTCGCCCACCGCCGGGCGGTCGAGGACGCCCAGCGGCTCGCCGGACATCCCGTGGACGTGGTGCACGTCGTGGGGGGCGGCACCCGCAACGCGCTGCTGTGCCAGCTCACCGCCGACGCCTGCGGGCTGCCCGTGGTGGCCGGGCCGACGGAGGCCGCCGCGCTCGGCAACGTGCTGGTGCAGGCGCGGGCCCACGGGATGGTCGGCGACCGTGCCGACCTGCGCGGGCTGCTCGCCCGCACCCAGCCGCTGACGCGCTACGAGCCGCAGGGCGGCACCGGGCGGTGGCGCGAGGCACAGGCCCGGCTCGCCGCGCGGTGAGCGGGGGTCTCCCCCTGGCGCTCCCGCTGGACTACTCTGCACTGATCCGATGACTTAACCCCGAGGAGCCGCGATGCGTGTCGCACTGTTCCTGACCTGTGTCAACGACACGCTCTATCCGGATACCGGCCGCGCCGTGGTGAAACTGCTGACCAGACTGGGTGTCGACGTCGACTTCCCGATGGCCCAGACGTGCTGCGGCCAGGCCCACTACAACACGGGCTACCGCCATGAGGCCGAGCCGCTCGCCCGGCACTTCTCCGATGTATTCGGGGAGTACGAGGCGATCGTGACGCCCTCCGGGTCCTGCGGGGCGATGGTGCGGGAGCTGTATCCGCGGATGGGTGAGCGGGCCAGGGCGGAAGGGCGCGGGGGCTCGCTGGCGACGGCGCTGGCGCCGGTGGTACCGAAGACGTACGAGCTGACCGAGTTCCTGGTGGACGTGCTCGGGGTGACGGACGTCGGGGCCTACTACCCGCACACGGTGACCTACCACCCGACCTGTCACGGGCTGCGGGGCCTGGGGCTCGGCGAGCGGCCCCGCCGGCTGCTCCGGGCCGTGAAGGGGCTGGAGCTGGTGGAGCTGCCGGGCGCGGAGGAGTGCTGCGGGTTCGGCGGCACCTTCGCGCTGAAGAACTCCGACGTGTCGGCGGCGATGGGCGCGGACAAGGTGCGCAACGCCGAGTCGACCGGCGCCGAGGTGCTGTGCGCGGCCGACAACTCGTGTCTGATGCACCTCGGCGGCACCATGACCCGGCTGAAGGCGGGGCTGCGGCCGGTGCACCTGGCGGAGATTCTGGCGAGCACGGAGGAGGAACCGGCCGTATGAGCGGCACGTATCTGGGCATGCCGGCCTTTCCCGAGGCGGCTCGGGCGGCGGTCGGGGACCGGACCCTGCGGGGCAACCTGCGGCACGCCACGCACACCATCCGCGCCAAGCGGGCCAAGGCGGTCGCCGAGGTGTCCGACTGGGCCGAGCTGCGGGAGGCCGGCAAGCGGATCAAGGACCATACGCTGCGTCACCTCGACCGCTACCTCGTGCAGTTGGAGGAGTCGGTCACGGCGGCGGGCGGGACCGTGCACTGGGCGGCCGACGCCGAGGAGGCCAACCGGATCGTCGCCCGGCTCGTCAAGGAGACGGGCGAGTCGGAGGTCGTCAAGGTCAAGTCCATGGCCACTCAGGAGATCGGGCTCAACGAAGCCCTCGAAGCCGAGGGAATCCACGCCTACGAGACCGATCTCGCCGAGCTGATCGTGCAGTTGGGCGGGGACCGGCCCTCGCACATCCTCGTCCCGGCCATCCACCGCAACCGGGGGGAGATCCGGGACATCTTCCGCCGGGAGATGGGCGAGTGGGGGCGCGCGGCGCCCGAGGGGCTCACCGACACACCGGCCGAACTGGCGGAGGCGGCCCGGCTGCATCTGCGGGAGAAGTTCCTGCGGGCCAAGGTCGGCGTCTCCGGCGCCAACTTCATGGTGGCCGAGACCGGCACCCTGGTGGTCGTGGAGTCCGAGGGCAACGGGCGGATGTGTCTGACCCTGCCCGAGACCCTGATCTCCGTCGTGGGCATCGAGAAGGTCGTGCCGACCTGGCGGGACCTGGAGGTCTTCCTCCAGACTCTGCCCCGCTCCTCGACCGCCGAGCGCATGAACCCGTACACCTCGACCTGGACCGGCACGACGGACGGCGACGGGCCGAGGACCTTCCATCTGGTGCTGCTGGACAACGGCCGCACCGACACCCTCGCCGACGAGGTCGGCCGCCAGGCCCTGCGCTGCATCCGCTGCTCGGCCTGTCTGAACGTCTGCCCGGTCTACGAGCGGGCCGGCGGGCACGCCTACGGCTCGGTCTACCCGGGTCCGATCGGCGCCATCCTCAGCCCCCAACTGCGGGGTACGCAGAGCGAGATCGACGCCTCGCTGCCGTACGCCTCCTCGCTGTGCGGTGCCTGCTACGAGGTCTGCCCGGTCGCCATCGACATCCCCGAGGTGCTGGTGCATCTGCGGGAGCGGGTCGTCGAGGGCGGGCCGGTGGTCCGGGAGGGCAACCGGGTGGTGCTCAAGCCGGCCAAGGGGCACGCCGCCGAGCGGGCGGCGATGCGGGCGGCGCGGTGGGCGTTCGCCCGCCCCGGCGCCCTGCGCACCGGGCAGCGGCTCGCCTCCCGGACGCGCCGCCTGCACCCTCGTACGCTCCCCGGACCGGGGCGGGCGTGGAGCGGCAGCAGGGACCTGCCGGCCGTACCGGCGGAACCCTTCCGCGACTGGTGGCAGCGGACGAACGGCGGGAAGGACGGGGCGCGGTGAACAGCAGGGAACGCATTCTGGGGCGGGTGCGGCGCGCACTGGCCGACGCGCCCGGGGACGACTCGCCGATCGAGCGCGCCTATCTGCACGTGCACGCGGACGGCGGCGCCGAGGAGACGGTGGCGCTGCTGGCGGAGAACCTGGCCGACTACCGGGCGCTGGTGCACCGCTGCTCGCGGGACGAACTGCCGTCCGTGATCGGCCGGTTGCTGGCCGAGCGCGGGGCGGGGTCGGTGGTGGTGCCGCCGGGGCTGGACGCGGGATGGCTGGCGCAGACCGGGGCCGACCGGGTGGAGGACACGGCCGCGAGCAGCGCGGACGAGCTGGACCGGGTCGACAGCGTGGTCACGGCGTGCGCGGTGGCGATCGCCGAGACCGGGACGATCGTGCTGGACGGCTCCCCCGACCAGGGCCGCCGCCGGATCACGCTGGTCCCCGACCATCACATCTGTGTGGTGCGGGTACCGGGCCAGGTCGTCTCGTCGGTGCCGCAGGCCCTCGAACGGCTGGACCCCGCGCGGCCGTTGACGTGGATCTCCGGTCCCTCGGCGACCAGCGACATCGAACTGGACCGGGTGGAGGGCGTGCACGGTCCGCGCACACTCGAGGTGATCCTGGTCGGCTAGGGGGTGCCCCTCGCGGGTAGGGGGCCTGGTGCCGTGCGCGCAGCCAGGGGGCTCCCATGCAGTTCATCGAGGTCACCGGTCTGGCCGGCGTGCGGTCCGCCGTGATCCGGTTCACCAGACCCGCAACGGGCCTGTCCTTCCTGCTGTTCCCGATGATCCACCTCGGGGAGCCGGCGTTCTACCGGGAGGTGGCGGACCGGCTGCGCCGCTGCGACCTGGTGCTCACCGAGGGCATCGGCCGTCAGCCGCGCTCCCCGGGCGCGGAGGCCCTGGTGGCGTCGTACGAGCAGCTGGAGTACGCCGAGCGGCTCGGGCTGGTCGTCCAGGACATCGACTACCGGACGCTCGGGGTGCCCGTGGTGTGCCCGGACATGTCGGGCCGGGAGTTCGAGGCCGGCTTCCGGGGGCTGCCGCTGCGCGAGCGCCTGCTGATCGCCACGCTGACGCCGGCGATGGCCGCGGGCATGCGGTTGTTCGGCACCCGCCGCTATCTGGCCCGGCATCTGGCCACCGAGGATCTGGTGGGCGACACCGAGCAGGCCGTGGCGGACGGCATGCCCGGCCTGGACGACCTGGTGATGCGCCGCCGCGACCGGCTGCTCGTGCGGGCGCTCACCGAGTTCGACCAGGCGTACACGAGCCGCACCGGGCCGTTCACCGTCGCCGTGGTCTACGGCGCCGAGCACATGCGGGCGGCCTCGCAGGCGCTGGTCGGGCTCGGCTATCACGCGGCGGACGCGGAGTGGCTGACGGTGTTCCTGGTGGAGCCGGCTCAGGAGTAGGCCGCTCCGCAGGTCACTCGGGAGCAGGTCGCTCAGGAGCAGGTCGCTCAGGAGTAGGTCATGGGGCAGTGGTGGCGCAGCGCGTACTGGGCGGCACGCAGATACAGCGCCGCGAAGAACGCGGTGTCCGGGTCGTCGGCCCAGGGGCCGGGACGGGTCGCGGCCCGCTTCCGCGCGTCGCCGTCCTGGAACCAGGCGCCGAGGCCGTAGGGGCCGGAGGGCTCCGGTATCAGGTCGAGCGGCAGCTGGAGGGCGGCGGCGAGCCGCTCGGCGAGGGCGAGGACGCCGGGCGCCCCGACGACCAGGGTCTCGGTGTCGTAGGCGTTCTCGACCGGCAGGAGGAGGGGCTCCTCCAGCGCGAAGGGGACCAGGAACGACCAGCTGAGGAGGGCGTGCCGCTCGCCGGGGGTGAGGTGGGCCCGGCAGAGCGTGTCGAAGCCGTCCATCGGCGGGCTCGTCTTCTCCGCGAACCGGCCCGGCTCCGGCGGCCGGCCCGGCCGGTAGGGCGGCAGGCCGCGCTGAGTCAGCCGCTCGTCCAGGGCGGCGGCGACATCGCCGTAGCCGTCCTCACCGGGGACCGACCAGTCCTCCGGGTCCACGCTCACGAGGTAGATACCCATGGCCGCACGGTATCCGCCGCCACTGACACCATCGACAAGGCGGGTGAACAAGCGCTTAGATACGTGAGCACCTGCTCGTCCTCGACCGTCCGCCCGACCCCCGGAGGGCCCGTTGTTCACGTCCGTCGACGACGTCGTCGCCCGTCTCGCCGAGACCGGCTATCTGGCCTCTCCCGCGGTCGCCACGACCGTGTTCCTCGCCGACCGGCTCGGTAAGCCACTGCTCGTGGAGGGCCCGGCCGGCGTCGGCAAGACGGAACTCGCCAAGGCCGTCGCCCGGGTGGCCGGGGCGCGGCTGGTGCGGCTCCAGTGCTACGAGGGGGTGGACGAGTCCCGCGCGCTGTACGAGTGGAACCACGCCAAGCAGCTGCTGCGCATCAGCGCCGGCCGTGACGAGACCTGGGACGAGGCCCGCACGGACATCTTCAGCGAGGAGTTCCTGCTCCCGCGCCCGCTGCTGACCGCGATCCGCGGCGACGAGCCGACGGTGCTGCTGATCGACGAGACCGACAAGGCCGACGTCGAGGTGGAGGGGCTGCTGCTGGAGGTGCTCAGCGACTTCCAGGTGACCGTCCCGGAGCTGGGCACGATCACCGCGAGCCGCCGGCCGTTCGTCGTCCTGACGTCGAACGCCACCCGCGAGCTGTCGGAGGCGCTGCGCCGCCGCTGTCTCTTCCTGCACCTCGGCTTCCCCGACGAGGAGCTGGAGCGGCGGATCGTGCGGCTGAGGGTGCCCGGTCTGGACTCGGTGCTGACCGAGTCGGTGGTCCGGGTGGTGGCCGCGCTGCGCGCGATGGACCTGCGCAAGGTGCCGTCGGTCGCCGAGACCATCGACTGGGCGCGCACCCTGCTCGCGCTGGGCGCCACCACCCTGGACGAGAGCGTCGTACGCGACAGTCTGGGCGTGATCCTCAAGCACCAGGACGACATCCTGAAGGCCGGCGCCAAGCTCGACCTGGACGCCGTGTGAGCGGCGCCGCCGCCGACCGGCTGACCGGGTTCGTGGCCGCGCTGCGCGCGCACGGCGTGCGGATCGGCACCGGCGAGACCCTGGACGCGGCCGAGGCGGTGGCCGCGCTGGGGTTCGCCGACCGGGGGCTGCTGCGCGAAGGGCTGGCCGCCACCCTGCTGCATGCGCCGGACCAGCGGCGGCTGTTCGACACCGTCTTCGACCTGTACTTCCCCTACGGCGTCGGGGCGCCCGCGGGCGAGCCCGGTGACCGGGACTCCCTGCGCGAGCGGCTCGCGGACGCGCTGGCCGCCGACGACCGTGCGCTGCTGGGCCAGTTGGCGATCGAGGCGGTCGACGGGCTCGGCGGATACGGGAGTTCACCGGGGGCGGACGGCTGGTCGTCGCACCAGACCCTGGACCGGCTGCGCCCGCAGACGCTGCTGGCCCGGGTCCGGGACGAGATGCGGCGGCGCGGCGGCGGTTCCGGTTTCGCGGGGCGGCTGCTGGAGGACGAGATCCGGCGGCGCATCGAGGAGTTCCGGGGGCTGGTGGCGGCGGAGGCCCGGCGCCGGGTGGCGGAGCGGCGGGGGCGGGACGAGATCGCGCGGCGGGCGGTGGCGCCGACCGCGGACCGGGTGGACTTCCTGTACGCGGGCCGGGACCGGCTGGCCGAACTGCGGCGGACCGTCCAGCCGTTGGCGCGCAAGTTGGCCACCCGGCTGGCCGCGCGCCGCCGCCGTGCCGCGCGCGGCACGATCGATCTGCGCCGCACACTGCGCGGCTCGCTGTCCACGGGCGGGGTGCCGATGCGGCCGGTGCTGCGCCGTCGGCGGCCGGCCCGTCCCGAACTGGTCCTGCTGTGCGACGTGTCGGGCTCGGTGTCCGGCTTCTCCGACTTCACGATGCTGCTGGTGCAGGCGTTGCACGACCAGTTCGGCAAGGTGCGGGTGTTCGCCTTCGTCAACCGGATCGACGAGGTCACGGGGCTGCTCGAACACGGCCGGGCCGATCCCGAGGGCCTCGGCGCCCGCATCCGGGCCGGGGCCCGGCTGACGGGCCATCACGGCAGCAGCGACTACGGGGTCGCGCTCGGGGAGTTCGCGCACCGGTACGGCGCCGCCGTGGGCCCGCGCACGACGGTGTTCGTCCTGGGGGACGCGCGGACGAACATGAGCGATCCGAACCTGGCGGCCCTGCGCGAGATCTCCGCTCGGGCCCGCCGTCTGTACTGGTTGAACCCCGAGCCCCGCTCGCTGTGGGGCACGGGCGACTCGGCCGCTCCCGAGTACGCCGAGCTGGTCGCGATGCACGAGTGCCGCAACGCCCACCAACTCGGCGTACTGGTCGCGCGGTTGCTCCCGATCTGAGCGTCGTCGTCCCACCGGCGGGCGGCGGGGCTCGGGTCGCTACTCGGCCTTCGCGTAGTCCGTGGCCATCGCCCCCGCGAAGTCGTAGACCACGCACTGCTCGTCACCGACGACCCAGGCGTCGTGTCCGGGTGAGATCACGAAGACGTCGCCGGGGCCCACCTCGGTCTCGCCGCCCTCGTCCATGGTGATGTGCATCCGACCGCTGACCACATAGCCGTTGTGGTGGATCTGGCAGGTGTCGGTGCCCGCGATGGGTGCCACCGACTCCGTCCAGCGCCAGCCGGGCTCGAACGTCGCCATGGCGAAGTCCAGCCCGCTCATGTGGACGGCCTCCAGGTGGCCCCGGGGGAAGTCGCGCCGCTCGTCCGGCTTGTCCATCGTCTTCACTTCCAGCATGGCGTCCTCCTTCTGCCGGCCGTGCCGCGCCACGGCCGCGGCCGGTCTCCCCGGCGGCCCGGGACGTCACCGGTGGGGGCCGCGCCTCACACGTCCATCGTCCGCCCCGCCACCGGGGGGCGCCATTCGGCGGATCGGGCCTTCAGGCGCCACCCGCGCACAGCTCGGCGAAACGGCCGGTGTCGATGTTGCCGCCGGAGACGATCACCCCCACCCGGCGGCCCGGGACGCCGGTCCGGCCCGCGAGCAGGGCGGCCAGCGGGGTGGCCCCGCTGGGCTCCACGACGATCTTCAGACGCTCGAAGGCGAAACGCATCGCGGCGCGGATCTCCTCGTCGGAGACGAGGGCGATCTCGTCGACGAGGCGCCGGTTCACCGGGAAGGTCAGCTCACCGGGCGTGGACAGGGCCTGGCCGTCGGCGATGGTGCGCGGCACCGGGATCTCGATCCGCTGGCCGGCCTGGAGGGACCGTCGGGTGTCGTCCCCGGCCTCCGGCTCCACGCCGACGATCCGGATGCCGGGCCGCAGCCCCTTCGCCGCGGTGGCGCTGCCGGCGATCAGGCCGCCCCCGCCGACCGGGGCGAGGAGGGCGTCCAGGTCGTCCACCTCGTCGAGCAGTTCGAGTGCCGCGGTGCCCTGGCCCGCCATGACGTGCGGATGGTCGTAGGGCGGGATCAGGGCGAGCCCTCGTTCGGCGGCCAGGGCCCGGGTGACGGCCTCCCGGTCGCCGGTGTAGCGGTCGTACGTCACGATCTCGGCGCCGTAGCCCTCCGTGGCCGCCCGTTTGGAGCGCGGCGCGTCCTCGGGCATCACGATCACCGCGGTGGTGCCCAGCTCCCGGGCGGCCAGGGCGACGGCCTGCGCATGGTTGCCCGAGGAGTAGGCGGCGACGCCCCGGGCGAGCTGGTCGGGGGTCAGCCGGGAGGCCGCGTTGTAGGCGCCGCGGAACTTGAAGGCACCGACGCGCTGGAAGTTCTCGCACTTCAGGAACACCTCGGCGCCGACGGCCGCGTCCAGGGTGCGGGAGCGCAGCACGGGGGTGCGCCGGGCGACCCCCTTCAGTCTGACGGCCGCGTCCAGGACGTCGTCGAGGGTGATCGGCGGGGGTGCGGTGGTCACGGGCGGGCTCCCTCGGCGGAGTCGGAGGAGTGGGCGGGGTCGGTGGACGTGTCCCGCGCCTGCGCCAGGTAGTGGTAGGCGGAGGCACGGGAGATGCCCAGGCGGGCGGCGACCTGTTCGACGGCCCGGCGCACGGCGAAGACGCCCCGTTCGTCGAGGCCCCGGAAGAGGGCGAGGCGGCGGGCCCGGTCGAGGCCGGGCCAGGTCTGGTCCTGGCGTCGCAGATGGTCGTCGAGCAGGGCGTCCACGACGGAGTCGATGTCGTCGCCGAAGGTGGTCACCGGCGCCTGCGACGGCTGTGCGGCGGCGCCCGCGAGCGCGGCGAGCAGCCCTTGCACCCGGTCGACCTCGGTGACGTCCACATTGACGCAGAGGGCGCCGAAGACGCCGCCGGCGGAGTCGCGCAGCACCATCGTGGACGACTTCACCCGTCTGCCGTCGCCGGTGCGGGTGACGTAGTTCAGCTCGTCGCGGGCCTCGTCGCCGCGGGCCAGGACGCGCAGGCCGATTTCACTCATCGCCCCGCCGGCCGTCCGCCCGGTCACCGACCCGGCGACGGCGACCACCGACCTCTCCGGCCGCCGGTAGTCGTGCAGGACGGCCTCGCACACCGGCCCGAAGGTGGCCGCGATCCCGTCCACGACCGGGACGAGCGCCCGCAGGATCGCGTCCCGCTCCGCGTCCCTCGCCCGTTCGCCTCCGCAGTCACCGGCAGTGGTCTCCATACGAGCGATTAGACCACAGGTCCAGGTTCTGGACCACAGGTCCAACACACCGGACGCTCCCCACCCGCCCGGCGATCGATCGATCGATCAAGGGGTGGCGTCCCCAATCCCCGTTTCCCTAGGATGTGTTACCGACCGCGACGACGCGGCCACGGCCGGAGCTGGGGGAGAAGACATGCAGTCCGGGAAGCCTCTGTCCACGGAGATCGACGCCACGATCCCGACGGCGGCGCGCATGTACGACCACTACCTCGGCGGCAAGGACAACTACGCGGCCGACCGGGCCGCCTGCGCCGAGCTGGACAAGGTCGTACCGAGCACCCGTGCCCTCGCCCTGAACAACCGCCGCTTCCTCCAGCGGGTCGTGCGGACCCTGGCCCAGGAGTACGGCGTCCGGCAGTTCCTGGACCACGGCTCCGGCCTGCCCACCCAGGACAACGTCCACCAGGTCGCCCAGCGGATCGACCCGAGCGCCCGTGTCGTCTACGTCGACAACGACCCGATGGTCCTCGTGCACGGCCGCGCCCTGCTGGAGCAGGACGAGCGCACCACCGTGATCCACGCCGACATGCGCGAGACCGAGGCCATCTTCACCCACCCCGACACGGAGCGGCTGATCGACTTCTCCCAGCCGGTGGCCGTGCTGTTCAACTCGGTCTTCCACTGCATCCCCGACAGCGACACCGACGGCCCGTCCGCCGTGGTCCGCCGGGTGTGCGAACGCCTGGCCCCCGGAAGCTATCTGGTGATGTGTCAGCTGGTCAGCGAGGATGCGGCGGTACGGGAGTTCGTGACCGACTTCATGGACAAGGCCACACAGGGGCACTGGGGCCGGGTGCGGGAGCAGAAGGACGTCGCCGCCTGGTTCGAGGGGCTCGAGATCCTCGCACCGGGACTGGTCGAGGTCTCCACCTGGCGGCCCGACACCGAGGTCGCCCCCCGCCAACTCACCCAGGAGTGGATCGAGTTCGGCGGCGTGGGACGTCTGGGCTGACCGGGACCCGGACCCGGCCAGGCCGTCACGCGTAGCGCTGCCGGATGGTCTCCTCGATCATCCTGAGCGACTCGCGCGGCTGGAGCGCCTGGTCGGCGAGCCGGTCCAGGGCGACCCGGTACTCCTCCGTCTCGTCCCGGTCCTCCAGGAAGGTCGCGCTCCTGATCTGCTCCAGATACACGATGTCGGGCAGATCGGCACCGCCGAACCGCAGATAGGTGACGGGGATGGCCGGGGCGGAGGCGTGCGTGACGTCCAGCGGGACGACCTGCACGGTGACCTGGGGCAGCCGGGCCAGCTCCACCAGATGGGCGAGCTGCTCGCGCATCACCTCGCGGCTGCCCAGCACCCGCAGCAGCACCGACTCGTCGAGGATCGCCCACACCCGCGGGGCGTCGGCGCGGTGCAGCAGCTCGCTCCGCCGGGTGCGCAGCTCCACCCGGCGCTCCACCTCCCGCGGCGAGGCCGAGGGCAGTCCGCGCTCCACAACCGCCCGAGTGTACGCGGGGGTCTGGAGCAGACCCGGCACGTACTGGATCTCGAAGGTACGGATCGCGGTGGCCGCCTCCTGAAGTCCGACCAGGCGATCGAACCACTCGGGCATCAGCCGTTTGTCGTACCGCTGCCACCAGCCCGGCTCCCCCGCCTGCCGCAGCAGCTCCAGCAGCACCGAGGCCTCGTGCTCCTCGGCGCGGTACAGGGCCAGCAGCGCGCGGACGTCACCCTCCGTCGGCGGGCGGCGCCCCTTGCCGGCCTCGATGCGCGACAGCTTCGCCGGGCTGAACCGGACCGCACGCGCGGCCTGGTCCTGGGCGAGCCCGGCGTCCTCGCGCATGCCCGTGAGCTGGACCCCGACCAGCATTTTGAGCAAGGTCGGGGCGGGCTCCGCGCGGTTCAGATACGGTTCGAGGCGGGAGACTCGAGGTGACTCGGCAGACATGCTGTGACTCCCCACGGACCGGCAGACGACAGACCCCAGTATCGCATCCGAGGCCCGACGGCCGTAGGGAGCAAGGGAATTGAACCGGCGCCCCGTCGGCGGCACCCTCCCGCCGGAGGCGCTCACAGCAGGTGGTCGAACTCCCCGTCCTTCGCCCCCGCCAGGAACGCCGCCACCTCGGCCGGCGTGTAGACCAGGGCCGGACCGTCGGGGTCCCGGGAGTTGCGCATCGCCACACCGCCCCCGTCCAGCGCCGCGACCTCGACGCAGTTGCCCTCCGCGTTGCTGTGACTGCTCTTGATCCAGCGGACGCCGAGCTCGCTCGCCCGCACTCCGTTCGACACCGATCCGGTTCCTGACGACACGGCAACTCTCCTCGCTTCGTACGCGCAATTTCCCGTGAAATTGCACGAGGACATCGTCAGCGTGGATAATAACCGTGCCGTCAACCGCAGTTCCGGCAGCCCGTCCTGACCTCGCCTCAGGGAGATGCCCCGTGTCATCACCTGCGCAGTTCCGGAACCACGAGTCCGTCCTCGACTCGTCCAGGACCGCAAGCCTGCACCTCGGGGGCGGCCGGGAGGGATGCGCCGAGGCCCGGAACTTCACCCGGCGCACGCTCTGCGGCTGGTCCCTGGACCACTGCGCGGACGACGCGCTCACCGTCGTCACCGAACTCGCCTCCAACGCCGTCCTGCACGGCCTGCCGCCCCTGCCCACGGATCACGTGACGGATCACTTCGACGTACGGCTCCGGCTCACCCTGCGCCGCTCGCACCTGATGTGCGCCGTCACCGACCCCAGCGACAGCCCGCCCCTGTACCCGCACCCCGGCGACGACCTGCTGGAGCACGGCCGCGGGCTGTACATCGTCGAGACCCTCTCGGAGCACTGGGGCTGGACCCGCCGCTCCCCCGTGGGCAAGACCGTCTGGGCCATGCTGCCGACCCGCACCTGCACGACATGACCGCCATGAGGAGAACCCCACCCCTTGAGGACCTGGGACATGTGCCCTGGCCCGAGATCCGGGACACCACCGGATCCGCCGCCGGCATCCCCGCCCTGCTCACCACCGTCGCCCGCGGCGACGCCGAGACCGCCGAGAGCGCGCTCGGGCAACTGCGCCGCCGTATCTGCCGGTACGGCTTCGTGGTGGACCAGGCGACCGCGGCCACGGTGCCGTTCCTCTGGGAGCTCGCACGGCTTCCGCAGGTCACCTGCCGGGTGGCCATACTGCGTCTGCTGAGGAGCATCGCCGACGCCCGCCAGTGGGAGACCACCGCCGCCGCCTACCCCAAGCTGCTGCGCCACCCGGACAACCACGTGGCCTGGGAGCGCCAGGCACGCCACGCCGTCCGGGCCCAGCGGGGCCTCCTGGAGGATCTCCTCACGGACCGCGACAGCGAGATCGTCGAGGCCGGCCGGGAACTCGCGGCGACGCTGAACGACTGAAGACCGGGCGGCGAGCCGGTCCGTCCGGGGGAACCGACCGCTAGGTTGACCGTATGAGCAACCTTGACCGTGCGCCCGTGCCGAGCGTGTGCGGCGGGCGTGGATTCGTGGTCGCCGAACCCGTCCGCGAGCTGCTGAGCCCCCGCAAGGTGCAGCTCGGCGAGTCGACCGAGGTGCGCCGGCTGCTGCCGAACCTGGGCCGGCGCATGATCGGCGCCTGGGCCTTCGTCGACCACTACGGCCCCGACGACATCGCCGACGAACCCGGTATGCAGGTGCCGCCGCATCCGCACATGGGACTCCAGACCGTCAGCTGGCTGCACGAGGGCGAGGTGCTGCACCGCGACTCCACGGGCAGCCTCCAGACCGTCCGCCCCCGGGAACTCGGCCTCATGACCTCGGGCCGCGCGATCAGCCACTCCGAGGAAAGCCCGCGGACCCACGCCCGCTACCTCCACGGCGCCCAGCTCTGGGTGGCCCTCCCCGACGCCCACCGCCACACCGAGCCCCACTTCGAGCACCACGCCGCGCTGCCCACGGTCACCGCGCCCGGCCTCACCGCCACCGTCGTCCTCGGTGAACTCGACGGCGCCCGCTCCCCCGGGACGACGTACACCCCGATCGTGGGCGCGGACCTCGCCCTGGCCCAGGGCACGGACGTACGCCTGCCACTCGTCCCCGACTTCGAGTACGGCGTCCTGTCGATGTCCGGCGAGGTCCACGTCGACGGCGTCCCGGTCCTCCCGGGCTCCCTCCTCTACCTCGGCTGCGGCCGCACCGACCTCCCCCTGCGCGCCGACACCGACGCGGGCCTGATGCTCCTCGGCGGCGAGCCCTTCGAGGAGGAGCTGATCATGTGGTGGAACTTCGTCGGACGGGTCCCAGGACGAGATCGTCCAGGCCCGCGAGGACTGGATGAAGGGGACACGGTTCGGAGAGGTACGGGGCTACGCCGGGGCACCGCTGCCCGCACCGGAGCTGCCTCCGACGCCGCTCAAGCCGCGGGGAAGGGCGCGCTGAGCCGGGAAGTCGGCGAATGCCCGCCGGCTGTGCACGAGCAGTTCACGCATCCCCGGGCTGTGCGTGTTCTTCCAGATCAGGGCGAGCAGGGCGGGTGTGTCCACGTCCTCGATGGTGCGGGCGGTGAGCCGGTCGCGGTAGCTCGCGGCCATGGAGTCGCTGAGGACGGCGACGGCGAGCCCCCGGGCGGCGAGGGCGGCAATGGCCTCCGCCGCGCCGGCCTGCAGGGTGATCGCGGGCTGGAGGCTCTGTGCGGCGCAGGCCTGGTCGAGTACCGTGCGCAGGCCGGTGCCGGGCGGCATGCACACGATCGGGTAGGCGATCAGGTCGCGCAGGGTGACCCGCCGCTGCTTCGCCAAGGGGTGCCCGGCCGGGACCGCCGCGACGAGCCGCTCGCTGATGAGGGTCAGCGCGTCCAGCCCTTGGGGCGTGGCGGTTGCCGTCCCGATGAGTGCCAGGTCGACGGTGCCGCTGCGCACCCCCTCGACGAGCCGGTCGGAGCTGTCCTCCAGCAGTGAGATCTCCACACCGGGATGTGCCTGGTGGAACGCGGCGAGGGCGTCGAACAGCGGGGTCAGGGTGCAGCCGACGACCATCCCGACGGTGAGGCGTCCCCGGATCAGGTCGGTGACCTCGCCCACCGCCTGGCCGACCGCCCCAGCGGCGGCGAGTGCGGCGCGGGCGTGGCCGAGGGCGGCCTTTCCCGCGACGGTGAGGGTGACGGTGCGGGCCGACCGGTCGAACAGCTCGGCTCCGAGTTCCCGCTCCAGCCGGCGGATCTGGGCGCTCACGCCGGACTGGCTGATGTGCACCCGCTCGGCTGCCCGGGTGAAGTTCTGTTCCTCGGCGACCGCGACGAAGTATTCCAGCTGCCTCAGTTCCATGACTGAGGATTCTAGTTCCCAGAAGATCCATCTGTTGGAATTCTGGCCGCTCTGCCGCCAGGCTGGGAAGCGTCGAAGCCCCACGAGGAGGAATTCATGCCGGAGTACGAGAAGGCCATGCGGCCCGAGGACATCACCCGCTTGTTCGTCGAGCGATCCAACGCCGGTGACGCGGCCGGGGTCGCCGCCCTGTACGAAGAGGGCGCGGTGATGGCCTACCCGCCCGGTGACCGGACGGTGGGCCGGGAGGCGATTCGTGCGCTGTGGGAGAAGGTGCTGGCCCACCGTCCCCGTTTCGAACAGGAACAACCGCTGCCGACGCTGATCAGTGGAGACATCGCCCTCACCTCGACTCCCCCACGGGACGGGGCCGGTGCCCGGGCGCAGGTCGTCCGGCGCCAGCCCGACGGAAGCTGGCTGCGTCTGCTGGACCAGCCCGAGTTCGTCCCACCCACCAGCTGATCCCTCGCCTCGGCGGTGAGCCGGTGGGCGCGGCCGTCCCGGGAGCCCGTGCCGACGCCGGGTCGCGGGCCCCGGGTCGTGCGCCGGAGTCCGACGCGTCGTGGTCAGCGGCGGAGTTCTCGGTAGCGGCTCGGGGTGGTGCCGTAGGTCGAAGTGAAGGTGCGGCTGAAGACGGCCAGGTTGGCGAACCCGTACCGGGCCGCGATGTCGGTGAGCGAGTGGTGGGCGTTGCGGGGGGAGAGCAGCGCCTGGCGGCAGGATTCCAGGCGGCGGGTCCTGATCGCGGTGGCCACCGTCGTGTCGAAACGGGAAAAGATCCGGTGCAGGGTGCGCGTGGAGACGTAGAAGGTGCTCGCGATCTGCTGGGGTGACAGGTCCGGGTCGTCGATGTGAGCGTCGATGTGGTGCAGTACGGCCGTGTAGAGCCGACGCGCCTCGGCGTTGGGGTCGTCCGGTTCGACCTCCTCGAGGGCGGCCGTGATCGCCAGCTCCGCGATCTCGTCGGCGAGCCGGATCGCACCGGCGGAGGACACCTCGCAGCCGGGGGCCAGCAGATTCGACAGCACTGGTGACAGCAGCCGCCCCAGCGCCGAGTCCGCAGTGCCGGGTGTCGCCGAGCAGGGCTTGCCGGGCCCGGGGCAGCCACCGGTCCGGGGCGCTTTGCCCGGTGTCCGCGCCGAGTTCCACGCGCGGGAACGCCTCCAGTGCGGGGGGTGTGTCCGCCGGGAGGACGGGGGTGTTCTCCGGGAGGTACAGCACCCGCGCACCGGCCCGGGTCTCGAGGTCCTCGACGGACACGAAGGCGTCGTCGTCCACCTGACCGTCGAGGGAGAAGAAGAGCAGGGTCCCGTCCCGCGGGAAGTCCTCGGCACGTCCGCCCCGGGGAAGTGCGGCAGACCGCACCGAAGCGACGAAGGACAGGGGCCCGTGTCCGGGCCACTCGGGCCAGGCAACCCCGGCCGGAAGCTCGGGGGCCCCGCCGAGGGCGGCCACGATCTGCTCGCCGTGAACGCCGGTCCGCCCTGGCGGCGAACCGGCGCCCCCTGCCCCGCTCCGCAGGAGCTTCGATTCCTCCCTGGCCTGAAGGCCGGGACATCCACGAAGGAGAGGACCGATGAGAACCTCACTCGTGGCCGCCGCTGACGCCGACGGGCCAACTGCCGTGTCGTGACACGATAGAGCCGCCCTGGATGTGCCCGGCGCCCAGGACCCAGCAGACGGCGGGATGGCCGGCGACCACCGAGAAAGGGCGTGCCCCATGGACGAAGAGGCGTGCCTCGACCGCTACGGTGTGCACCCGGCCGAAGCCGACCTCGACGACATTCGTCGGCTGCTCGGGGCGCAGATCGCACGCGAGCGCCAGGCACAGGGCGCCGGCGACACGGAGCTGATGAGACTGTGCTGCGTCCAGCTGTTCAACGCCGGCGGTCTCGACGACGTACTGCTCATCTGGGACGCCAAGACCGCCAGTATGGACGCCGACTGCTCGATCGACATCCAGTTGCTGTGCGGGACCGGACTGGCCGGGACCAAGGCGTACCTGCGGTCCCGGCGTCGGCCCGACGCCGCGGCCGCGCTTCGGCGGTTGCTCGTCTGCGAGCAGGCCGGCGACTTCGAGGACTTCTCCGTCGCGGGGTATTCCACCCGGTACGCCGCCTACTACGCGCCGTGACGGACGCGGGCGAGATCTCCTTTGCCCCCTCTTGAACATTTCTTGGGACGGGGTGAGTTGGAAGGGCGTCAGGCACGTATTCGTCTGCGACCGCCCCGCCGGGCGACGAGCGATTCCGACAGACCCCCTCGACCGCACAGGAGGAACAGTGCAGCTCTCACGCAATTTCGTGGGCACTCTCGTCGTGGGCGGCGCCCTGACCCTGACAGTGAGCGCCCTCGCGTACCCGTCGATGCTCGGTCTGACCACCGTGTCGACCTCGCCCGACCGGCTCATCGCGAACACCCAGTGGGGGCCGTTCACCGAGAGCGACCGGGCTTTCGTGGTGGCGGTGCGGGCGGCCGGTCTCTGGGAGCACCCTGTCGGACTGATCGGGCTGGAGAAGGGCCAGAGCAAGGCCGTCAAGACGGCCAGCGAGCATCTCGTCGACGGGCACGCGGCCCTGGACGAGACCTGCCGCAAGATCGCACCGATGCTGAACGTCGTCCTGCCCAACGTGGCCAGCCCCCAGCAGGAGGGCTTCGTCACCACCCTGAAGACGTCCCAGGGCAAGCAGTTCGACATCGACTTCGCCAACATCCTGCGCATGACGCACGGTTCCATCTTCAACACGGTGGCGAAGGTCCGGGCGACGACGAAGAACTCCCTGGTGCGCGCGTTGGCGGACCAGGCGAACGACACCGTCCTGGACCACATCACGGTGATGGAGCAGACCGGTCTGGTCGACTTCGACACCACGCTCTTCAACCAGACCAAGCCGCCGACCCTGCCCAAGTCGGACATGACCCCGCCGGTCCCGCCCGCCGGTCAGCCGCTGGTCGTCCTTCCGCCGCCGCCGAACGCCACGTCCACCCCCGCGGACCTGGGCCCGGCGATGAACGGCGCGGCCGCCAACGGATAGACGCCACCCAGGGGCGGCCGAGGTTGCGCGGGGAGGCCCGCCTCACCCCTCGGACTGCCCCTCGACCTTCCGCAGCAGGCCCAGCAACGCCTCGCGCTCCGGCTCGGTCAGGCCCTCGAAGCACTCCGCGAGCACCTCGTCCGCCACCGCGTGACCGGCCTTCAGCATCCGGCTCCCCTCCGGAGTGAGGTGGTGCTCGATGCGGCGGCCGTGTCCGGGGCGCCGGTCCACCAGCCCCTGCGCCGCCAGGCGCCCGGCGAGCGTGCCGAAGGCCTGCTCGCTCTGGAAGGTCGCCGCCGCCAGCTCCCGGGCGCTGGCGCCCGGCACGCGGCCGATCGCCCGCAGGGCGTCCCACTGCGCGAGCGTGCTGCCGACGGACGCGAGACGCGTGTCGAGCGCCCGGTGCTGGCGGTACTGGGCGGCCTTCACGGCCCGTCCGAGGATCTGCAGTTCAACGGCCATGTCGGCCAGGCTAGCACAGCGACTAAGCTTGCTTATATAAGCATCCTTAGTTACTGTCGGCCGCATGACTCCGACACCGGCCCGCGCCCTCCCCCTCACTCTCACCGAATCCGGCCCCGCCACCGGCCGCCCCGTCCTCGTGCTGCACGGCGGCGGCGGTCCCGCCACCGTCGCCCCGATCGCCGAGCACTTCGCCGGCACCGCCCCCACGCTGTTGCCCACCCACCCCGGCTGGGACGGCACCCCTCGCCCCGCCGGCCTCACCCGGGTGGCCGACCTCGCCGCCGCCTATCTCCGCCTCCTGCGCGAACGCCACCTGTCCGACGTCCTGGTGATCGGCTCGTCGCTGGGCGGCTGGATCGCCGCCGAACTGGCCGCGGCCGACACGGAGGGACTGATCAGCGCGGTCGCGCTGCTGAACGCGGTCGGCATCGAGGTCGACGACGAACCGATCCGGGACTTCTTCGCCCTCGACGCACGCGGCATCGCCGAGTACGCGTACCACGACCCCGAGCGCTTCCACGTCGACCCGGCGACCCTGCCGGCCGAGCGACTGGCCGCCATGCGGGCCAACTCGGCCACCCTGCGCGTGTACTCGGGCGGCCCCGCCATGAACGACCCCGCCCTGCGCCCGCGCCTCGCGGCCGTCACCGTCCCCACCCTCGTCGTATGGGGCGAGAGCGACCGCATCGCGACTCCGGCCTACGGCAGGGAATATGCGGCGTCGTTCGCGAACGCCCGTATGGAAGTGGTCGCCGAAGCGGGCCACTTGCCCCATCTCGAACAGCCGGAGCGCACCTTCGCCCTGCTCGACGCCTTCGCCGCACGGACCACGCGCCGATGATCACGAACGGAGGTGCGCCCGCGACCCCGGCCGCACATGACCGGCCCTGCCGTCGCGCACGCACCGGGCTCGCCACGACCCCCACACGACCGCCGCCACGCCCACACCCGCGCACACCACCCACACCGCCCGGACCACCGCGACCGCCGCAGCCGGCATCAGGACGCCCTCGTTCCCGCACCGGTCAACGCCGATCGCCCTCGACACCGGGGAGAGCGGACGGCGTTCTCACCACCCGCCGCTTCGGGCCCGGCCCCGAGCGCACCGGACCGGAAGGCCGGGGCGTGCGCCGGGGGCGGCTCAGGGCGACGCCCGACAGGACCAGGGCCAGGCCCGCCAGTTGCCGGCCGGTCAGGCCCTCACCCGCCATCGCCGTACCGAGGACGACACCGGTCACCGGGTTGAGCAGGCCGATCAGCCCGACCGTCCCCGCGGGCAGGTGTCGCAGACCGGTGAACCAGGCGACGAACGCCAGGGCCGTGGCGACGAGGGAGACGTAGGCGAAGGCGAGGAGGGTCGGGGTGGAGGCGCTGGGTGGAGCACCCTCCACCGCCGCGGCGACCGGCAGCAGGAGGAGACCGCCGGCCGTGAGCTGCCAGGCCGTCGACGCGAGCACGTCCGCGCCGGTGCTCCAGCGTTTGGCGAGGATGTGACCGAAGGACGACACCAGCAGCGCGGCGGCCGAGGCGAGCACCCCCGGCACACTCACCGCCTCCGCCCCCGTGAGCAGCATGAGGCAGACCCCGGCCAGTCCGACCGCGGCACCGGCCAGGTGACCGGCCCGCGGACGCTCGGACACCAGGGGCCAGGCGATGAGCATCATCGTGAGCGGCGACAGCGCCATCACCGTCGAGGCGACGCTCGTCGGCAGGAGCTGGGAGGCGGCGTAGACGAGGACGAAGAAGACGCTCATGTTGAGCAGCCCGAGCACCGCGGAACGCCACCACCACGCGCCGTGCGGCCGCCGCCGGGACAGGGCCAGCAGGACCAGCCCGGCGGGCAGCGCCCGCAGGGCGGCTCCCCACAGCGGTCGGTCGGCGGGCAGGAACTCGTGCGTGACGAAGTAGTTGGCACCCCAGGCCACCGGGGCTAGCGCGGTCAGGGCCGTCAGGGCCACCCGGCGTACATTCGCTTCCATGGAAGCCAATATAGCTTCCATGGAAGCGAATGTAACTTCCCGGGAAGCGAAGGTAACTTCCGGGGAAGCTAATATGGCTGTCATGGAACAGAACGGTGAACCGCTGGACCACGTGGCCCGCATCCAGGCCGACTGGCGCCGGGAGCGCCCCGATGTGGACGTGAGCCCCCAGGGCGTGTTCGGCCGGCTGCACCGGCTGGCCGACCGGCTCACCGGCGAACTGTGCCTGGTCTACGGCCGCTACGGCCTCGGCGAGGGCGAGTTCGACGTACTGTGCGCCCTGCGCCGCGCCGGGGAGCCCTACGAGCGGGCCCCCGGCGAACTCGCGGCGCACACCATGGTCACCACCGGCGCGATGACGAAGCGGATCGACCGGCTGGAGCGGGCCGGGCTCGTCACGCGCCGCCGTTCCGCCGACGACCAGCGCGGCCGAATCGTCGCCCTCACCGGGCCCGGCCGCGAACTGATCGACCGGGCCTTCACCGAGCACATGCACAACGAACGCCGCCTGCTGGACCTGCTGACGCCCGCCGAGGCCGCGACCCTCGAAGCACTGCTCACCGGGTGGCTGGGCCGCATGGAGCATCCGGGAGCCGCCGACGCCGAGTGACCGGCGCCGCGGGCGACCCCGCCCGGTAGTGGAATATTCAACGACCACCTCCGGTTGACGGCGGCGAAGGAGGTCACGAGTGAACATGACATACGGCACGGGGTACGACGCGACGAGCGAGTCGGCGTACTACGCCCACGGGACCCCGGCCGAGCGCTGGGAGCGCGCACGGCTGTTCTTCGACGCGCGGGACTACACCGCGGCGGCCCGGGTGCTGGCGCCGCTGGTCGACGAGGTGCCGGAGCAGACCGGACCGCGGCTGCTGCTGGCCCGCGCCTACTACCACTCGGCCCAACTGCGCCGCGCCGAGACCGAGTTGCGGCTGATCGTGGAGCGCGACCCGGTGGAGCACTACGCGCGCCTGATGCTCGGCCGCACCCTGGAGCGGCAGGGACGGCACACGGAGGCGGCACCGCATCTGCGGATCGCCTCGGCGCTGGCCGGGGACTTCCCGGAGGACTGATCCGGCCCAGGACATGAGCGGGCCCACGACATGATCGGGTCCCGGGCGTGATCCGCCCCACGACACGGGAGCGGCCCGGCGGTGGACCTCACCGCCGGGCCGCTCCCGTGTGCATGGTCGCTCCCGTGCTCTCGGGCTCGGGCCTACGCCTCCGCCTATGCCTCTGCCTGCGCCTCGGCCTTCGCCCTCGTCCGGCGCCGGTGGGCCAGTTCGCCGAGGATCACGTCCACCACCAGGAAGCCGGCGAGCGGGATGCCGAGGAGCGGGACGAAGTAGCCGAGCACGGCGACCGCCGCCATCAGCGGCACCAGGACGTACGGCGGAACCTGCGCCCAGGCGCCGCGCGGGATCGGGCGCCCGAAGGCGGAGCCGCGGCCACGCTGCCACCACATGCGGTAGCCCCACACGATCAGCAGGATCAGGGAGAGCGCGAGCAGCATCAGCGCGATCTGGTTGACCAGCCCGAACAGGGTGCCGGTGTGCAGGTCGATGCCCCAGCGGGTCAGCTTGGCGAGCACCGGATAGTCGGCGAAGCGCACGGTGTCGGTGACCTCGCCGGTCGCGGGGTCGATCGCGACGGTGTCCTGCTTCTCGGGCCAGCTGCGCTGGATCTGCTTGACGACGTACGCCGAGGAGGCGTCGGCGGGCGGGACGATCTCGACCGGGTCGCCCAGCCCCTCGGCGCGCGCGGCGGCGAGCACCTTGTCCAGGCCGACGCCGTGCTCGCCGTCGCCGCCCGAACCGGAGGCCGCGTCATGACCGGCGTGCTCGCCGCCGCCGCTCACCGCGGCCGAGACGGACGGGGTGGCCTGCTTGAGCGAGGTGCGCAGCTCGTCGATGTTGGCGCCGGCATAGGTGGACCAGGTCAAGCCGGTCGCGGACAGGAAGAAGAACCCCGCGGCGGCCCAGACGCCGACCGTGCCGTGCAGTCCGAGGGTGCGGCGGCGGCCGCTGGTGCCGCGCACCTTGCGCAGCGCGCGGCGGCGGGAGAACCACAGCACGATACCGCCGGCCGCGATCACCCAGAGCCAGCTCGCGGCCAACTCGCTGTAGAGACGGCCGGTTTCGCCGAGGTGGAGGTTGCGGTGCAGGCCGGAGATCCAGGTGCGCACCGGCAGGGCGCCCGAGGAGCCGTACTGCTCCAGCGCGCCGCGCACCTCGGCGGTGTACGGGTCGACGAACACGGCGAGGGTGTGCTCGGGGTCGACGCCCTCGACGCCGGAGAGCATCACCCGGGTGGTGGCGTCGTCCTGCGGAGAGGGGCGCACGGCCGAGACCGTGCCCTCGGGGTGGGCCTTGCGGGCGGCGGCCACCTGCTCGGATATCGGCAGCTTGGTGTCGCCGGCGGGCACGGTCATCTCGTGCGCGTAGAGGAGCTTCTCGACCCGGAAGGAACCCGCGTACAGCAGGCCGGTGACGGCGGCGATCAGCAGGAACGGCGCGACGACGACGCCCGCGTAGAAGTGCAGACGCAGCACCAGGGGGCGCAACGAGGCCCACGGGCCGGGGGACTTGGGCAGCGGGTCCGGGGCCGGGCCCGCCTCGGGGGCCTCGCCCGTGGGGGTCGAGGGAGCGGTGGTCATCGGGGAGCTACTCCGGGATCGGGGACGGGTTGAGCCGGGACGGTCCAGTAGTCGGATCGCGCCCGGGCCGAGTTCCCGCGAGTTCTCGTGACCTGCGTCACACGTGCGTCGCTCATGTCATGCTGGCCCGATGGCAGCTCCCAGTCCCCGTACGCCCCTTGCCGACCGCATCGAGGAACTCCTCGCCCCCGGCGGCCCGTTGCCGATCGTCGCGGCCGGCGACCCGGTCCTGCGCGCCGGCACCGAACGCTACGACGGTCAGCTCGACGCGTCCCTGCTGGCCCGGTTCGTCGAGGCGTTGCGCGTCACGATGCACGCGGCGCCCGGTGTCGGGCTGGCCGCGCCGCAGGTCGGTGTGGGGCTGCGGATCGCGGTGATCGAGGACCCGGCGCCGGTGCCGGAGGAGGTGCGGGTGACCCGGGGACGGGTGCCGCTGCCCTTCCGGGTCCTCGTCAACCCCTCGTACGAGCCGGTCGGTCCGGTCCGCGCCGCCTTCTTCGAGGGGTGTCTGAGCGTGCCCGGCTACCAGGCGGTGGTGGCCCGGGCCGCCGAGGTACGGCTGACCGGCCAGGATGAGCACGGGCGGCCGCTGGACGAGGTGTTCGCCGGGTGGCCCGCCCGGATCGTGCAGCACGAGACGGACCACCTCGACGGCACCCTGTACCTCGACCGGGCCGAGCTGCGCTCGCTGTCCGCCAACCAGACGGCGCTGGAGCGCTGGGCCCAGCCGACCCCGTCGGAGGCGGCCGGCGCCCTCGGCTTCGAGTTGCCGTAGGCCGGGGCGCCGTAGTGCCGTAGACCGGGGCGCCGCAGACCGGCGTAACCCGAGCCCCCTTCCCCACAGGTCAGTTGTCGCGGAACGCCTCCAACAGGCGCAGCCAGATCTCGCTGAGGGTCGGGTAGGACGGGACCGCGTGCCAGAGGCGGGAGACGGGGACGCGGCCGGCGACGGCGACGGTCGCGGAGTGGATCAGTTCGCCGACGCCCGGGCCGACGAAGGTGACCCCGCGCAGGACCTCCTCCTCCAGGTCGACGACCATCCGGGCGCGTCCCTTGTAGCCCTCGCCGTACAGGCCCGCGCCGGCCACCGCGGACATGTCGACGTCGACGGCGCGCACCCGGTACCCGGCCTGTTCGGCCTCGGCCAGCGAGAGACCGACCGCGGCGGCCTCCGGGTCGGTGAAGACCACCTGGGGGACGGTCTCGTGGTCGGCCGTAGCGGCGTGGGCGCTCCACGGCTCGGGGCCGTCCAGGAGGGTGCCGGCGGCACGCGCGGCGATCGCGGCGCCCGCGATCCGGGCCTGGTACTTGCCCTGGTGGGTGAGGAGGGCGCGGTGGTTGACGTCACCGGTGGCGTACAGCCAGTCGGTGCCGGTGACGCGCAGGCTGTCGTCGACCGTGAGCCAGGAGCCGGGTTCCAGGCCGACGGTGTCGAGGCCGATGTCGTCGGTGCGCGGGGCACGGCCGGTGGCGAAGAGGATCTCGTCGGCCTCGATCCGGTCCCCGGTGCCGGTGACGACCGTGACGGTGCCGTCGGCGCGGGTCACCGACTCCACCGAGGTCCCGGTCCGTACGTCCGCGCCGGCCTCGGTGAGCGCCTCGGCGACGAGTTCGCCGGCGAAGGGCTCCATGCGGTTCAGCAGGCCCTTGCCGCGGACGAGGACGGTGACCTCGGAGCCGAGGGCCCGGTAGGCGGTGGCCATCTCGGTGGCGACGACTCCGCCGCCGACCACGACGAGCCGGCCGGGCACGGTCTGGGAGCTGGTGGCCTCGCGGCTGGTCCAGGGCCGTACCTCGGCGAGGCCGGGCAGCGGCGGCAGGACGGCCCGGGTGCCGGTGGAGACGACCACGGCGTGCCGGGCGGTGAGCGTGCGCTCCCTGACGGTCACCGTGCGCGGGCCGGCCAGTCTGCCGTGACCCCGGTACAGGTCGGCGCCGATGCCGCCGAGCCAGTCGGCCTGACCGTCGTCCGTCCAGTCGCCGGTGAACCAGTTGCGGCGGGCGAGGACGGCGTCCGCGTCCAGGGGTCCCTGGACGGCCTGGCGCAGTCCGGGCAGCCTGCGGGCGTCGGCCCGGGCGATGACCGGTCGCAGCAGGGCCTTGCTGGGCATGCAGGCCCAGTACGAACACTCGCCGCCGATCAGCTCGTTCTCCACGACCGCGGTGGTGAGGCCGGCCGCACGGGTGCGGTCGGCGACGTTCTCCCCCACGGGCCCGGCTCCGAGCACCACGACGTCGTAGGCGATGGTTTCCGATTCCGTCATGGGGTCAGTCTGGTGGGTGGTGTGCGGGGTGGCCACACGGACAGGGGCGCGGAATACGCGCCCGCACGGCCGTGTTGGTGCCGACCAGGAACCCCCACCAGGAAGAAGGTCGCAGGTCATGAGCAGCACCGTGGAGCTCACCAAGGAGAACTTCGACCAGACGGTCACGGACAACGACTTCGTCCTGATCGATTTCTGGGCGGCCTGGTGCGGCCCGTGCCGTCAGTTCGCGCCGGTGTACGAGAAGGCCGCGCAGGACAACCCGGACCTGGTGTTCGGCAAGGTGGACACCGAGGCGCAGCCGGAACTGGCCCAGGCCTTCGGCATCCAGTCGATTCCCACGCTGATGATCGTCCGTGACCGGGTGGCCGTGTTCGCCCAGCCGGGCGCGCTGCCCGAGGCCGCCCTCACGGACGTGATCGGGCAGGCGCGCAGGCTGGACATGGACGAGGTCCGCAAGTCGGTGGCGGAGCAGCAGGCGGCCCAGGCCGACCAGTAGGCCTCGCCAGGCCTCAGAAGGGGTAGGGGGCCACGTCGCCGCGCACCGTCGTCCAGCGCAGGTCGGTGAACGCCTCCACATTGGCCTCGCCGCCGAAGCGGGCGCCGGTGCCGGAGGCGGCGACACCGCCGAAGGGGGCCACGGCCTCGTCGTTCACCGTCTGGTCGTTGATGTGGACGATGCCGGTGGGGATGCGTTCGGCGAGGTCCAGGCCGCGGGCGGCGTCCCGGGTGACGATGCCCAGGGAGAGACCGTAGGCGCTCTGCGCGGCGAGCGCGGCGGCCTCGTCGGGGGTGCTGAAGGCGCGGACGGGGGCCACCGGGCCGAAGACCTCCTCGGCGTAGGCGGGCGTCGTCTCGTCGACGTCGGTGAGGACGGTCGGCCGGTAGAAGAGGTCCTCGTGGGTGCCGCCCGCGGCGAGCTTCGCGCCGGCGGCCGTGCTGGCCTCGACCAGGCCGTGCACCTTGGTGAGCTGGCCCCGGTCGATGAGCGGGCCGAGGTGGACCTGCGCGCGGTGCGGGTCGCCGACGGCCAGGGACTCGGCCTTGGCGGCGAGCCGTTCGACGTACTCGTCGTAGAGCGAGGCGTGGACCAGGTGGCGGCCGGTGGTCATGCAGATCTGGCCCTGGTGGAAGAACGAGCCCCAGGCGGCGGTGGAGATCACCGCGTCGAGGTCGGCGTCCTCCAGGACGATCAGGGCGGAGTTCCCGCCGAGTTCCAGGTGGGCGCGCTTGAGGTGGCGTCCGGCGGCCTCGCCGACCGCACGGCCCGCGGCGGTGGAGCCGGTGAAGGAGATGACCGGCACGCGGGGGTCGGCGACCAGGGCGGCGCCCGTCTCGGCACCGCCGGGCAGCACCTGGAGGAGGCCGGCGGGAAGGCCCGCCTCGGCGAAGACGGCGGCCAGCGAGAGGCCGCCGCAGACGGCCGTGCGCGGGTCGGGCTTGAGGACGACCCCGTTGCCGAGCGCGAGGGCGGGCGCGACGGAGCGGATGGAGAGGATCAGCGGGGCGTTGAACGGGGAGATCACGCCGACCACGCCGACCGGGATCCGCCGGGTGTACGACAGCCTGGGCGCCTCGCTGGGCAGGACCTGGCCGGCGGGACGGGAGGCGAGGGCGGCGGCCTCGTAGCACTCCTGGGCGGCGACGTGGAGTTCGAAGTCGGCCTTGCCCGGAATGGAGCCGGACTCGCGGACGAGCCAGTCGCGCAGTTCGTCGGCGTGCGCGGCGAACAGGTCGCCGGCCCTGCGCAGCACCCCGGCGCGGACGAAGTGCGGCAGGCGGGCCCATTCGCCCTGGGCGGCGCGGGCGGTCTCGGCGGCGGTGGCCACATCGGCGGCGGAGGCCAGCACGACGGTGCCGAGCGGTGCGCCGGTCGCGGGCTCGGTGACGGTGTGCCGCGGGCCGGTCAGGGCGCGGGACTGCGAGGTCTGCCAGGTCTGGGGGTCGAGCAGGGGCATGAATGGCTCTCCGATCGGTGACCCGCGGGACGCACGGTTCGGGGGCACACACGTCCCATCTGGTTGAGCATTTAACAGCTTGTTCCGCTCGGGCGCACCCTCCCGGATCAACTGGACTCGCGGTGCACCACGGTCGCGCCGGACAGCGGGTGCGACTCGGGCTCCGCGCCGGGGTTGCGCACCGCCCGGTCCACCAGTGCCGCGAGTTCGCGGCCGGAGGGCAGCTCGATGCGCACGGTGCTCAGCGTAGGCCGCAGCAGAGCGCCCAGCATCAGGTCGTCGGCGCCGATGACGGCCGTGTCCTCGGGGATGCGCACCCCCGCCTCCGCCAGGGCCCACATCAGGAGCATGGCGTACTCGTCGTTGTAGGCGAACACGGCGTCCAGGCCCAGGTCGGCCCAGCGGGCGGCGAGGGCGGCGGCGGAGCTGCGGGTGTACGCGAGGGGCAGTTCGACGACGGTGGCCTCGGTGCCGCGCAGGGCCTCGCGGGCGCCCGTCAGCCGGGGCCCGGAGAAGATCTCCATGCCCGGCTCCTCGGGCACCACGACACCGATCCGCCGTCTGCCCCGCGCGTGCAGGTGCAGGGCGGCGCTGTGGCCGACGCGGGCATGGTCCAGGAGCAGCGCGTGGGCGCCCTCGACGGGCACGGGACTGAGGGTGACCACGGCCCGCGCGCCGGACCGTTTGAGGACGGCCACGCCCTCGGGACCGATGCCCGGAGTGGGCACGAGCACGGCGACCGGCCGTAGTTCGGCCCAGGCCCGGGCGGCGTCGTCGCCGTACAGCCCGGACGTGCCGTACTGGACGACCGTGTAGTCCAGGCGGCTCAGGGCGCCCTGGAAGTCGTGCACGAACTGGCTGTAGAGGGGGCCGGCCGGCACCGGCAGGGTGGGCATCAGGACGACCCGGCTGTGTCCGGCGCGCAGGCTGCGGGCGGCAGCGTGCGGCACGTACCCCAACTCCCTCGCCGCCTGGTGGACCCGGCGACGGGTGGGCTCGCTGATGCGTACGGCGCTGGTGTTGTTCAGCACATAGGAGACGGTCGCGCGCGAGACTCCGGCCAGGCGTGCCACGTCGGCACTCGTGGGCACGGGGCGCGGCGCCGGCGGCTTCGTCGGCGCGGGCGTATTGGGTATCTGCACCATGACGTACGGCATCTTGGCAGAAGCTGTGCGCAGAATTTCAGGTGGGGCACGCACACATTCGATGAAGCGTCAACCACACCTGCGCTCATCAGTACGAATTACCAGACACGCTCTCCGGTGCGGTGCGGCGCCGCTCGGCGTGTCGCGCCGCGGCGTTCCGTGCGGCGCGCGCTCAGCCGCCGACCGCGATCCGGTCCACCAGGTCGGTCCACCCGTCCTCCAGCCGGGCCATCGGCACCCCGCACCGGCGGGTCAGATGGTGGACCAGGGCCGGGTTGAGGTAGCCCATCAGGGTGTGGGCCAGGAGCTCGTGGTCGGCACGGGGCAGCGTCTGGCGCAGCAGCAGGACGACATGGCTGTGCTGGACGCGATGGGCGGGCACCGCGTAGCGGCGGTCCGCGGCCGCCTCGGCCGCCAGTTGCAGGTCCATTTCGCCGGCGAGGCGCCGCAGCAGGGCGATCCCGAAGGCCCGCAGCCGCTCCACGGGCGGCGCCCCCGGTCCGAGCGGCGGGGGCCCGCCGAGGAACGCGGCCTGCATCTTCTGCTCCGAGTGGTCGAGCAGCGCCATCAGCAGTCCCGTGCGGTCGCCGAAGCGGCGGAAGACCGTGCCCTTGCCCACCTTGGCGGCCGCGGCCACCGCCTCCATCGTCACCCCGGCCGCGCCGTGCTCGGCGATCAGCCGGGCAGCGGCGTCCAGCAGCCGCGCACGGTTGCGGGCCGCGTCCGCACGCAGACACGGCTCGTCACCGGCGGTCCCCAGCTGGATCAGTTGCTGAGACTCGCCGATCTTCTCCTCGGGCTCCGGACAGGGGGGCAGAACGCTGGACATGAACTCAGCGTAAAGCACCGGGAATGAACTGGACCACGGTCCGGTTATGCTGCTACATATTAAGCGGACCCTGGTCCGGATCGTATACACCGTGTTTCAGCCCTTGGGAGTTCCCATGTCTGTCCGCATCCTCGCGCTCGTCGGCAGCCTCCGCGCCGGTTCGACCAACCGCCAGCTCGCCGAGGCGGCCGTCAAGGTCGCTCCGGAGGGCGTCGAGGTCGAGCTCTTCGAGGGCCTCGCCGAGATCCCCTTCTACAACGAGGACCTCGACGTCGAGGGCAGCGCCCCGGCCGCCGCCACGAAGCTGCGTGAGGCCGCCCAGGCCGCCGACGCGTTCCTGCTCTTCTCCCCCGAGTACAACGGCACGATCCCGGCCGTCCTGAAGAACGCCATCGACTGGCTGTCCCGCCCGTACGGCGCCGGCGCCTTCGGCGGCAAGCCCGTCGCCGTGGTCGGCACCGCGTTCGGCCAGTACGGCGGCGTATGGGCGCAGGACGAGGCCCGCAAGGCCGTGGGCTTCGCCGGCGGCAAGGTCCTCGAGGACGTCAAGCTCTCCATCCCCGGCTCGCTGACCCGCTTCGCCGAGACCCACCCGTCCGACGACGCCGAGGTCGCCGCCCAGCTGACCGAGGTCGTGGCCCGGCTGCACGGCGCCGCGGGCGACCTCGCCGCCTGATCACGGGGAGCGTCACGGCGTACGGCACGCCACGAGGGGGCCGCGGCACGGGTTGCCGCGGCCCCCTCGTCGTGCCCGCCGAGTAACCGGTACGTCGTCACCTCGTCGAAAGTGATGCAACCCGCAGACCGCCGACCGTGCGGTCTGATAAGGCTGGGTCATGCAGACCCTTTTTCGACGATTGCTCCAGCTGATGCCGCGCGTGGGCGTCCAGGTGACCGACCTCGGCCCGGGTGCGGCGGTCGTGTCGCGGCGGGGCGGTCCCTACGAGGTGACCGACGTGAACGCGGCCACGAAGGTCGTCTCCCGGCGCGGCGGCCCGTACCGGGTGACCGGCGTCGACAAGGACACCTGGGTCCTGCGGCGCACCCGCGACGGCGCGCGGACGGGCGTCGCCGAGACGGGGGTCGTACCGCTCGGCGACAGCGGTGCCGTGCTCCTGATCGAGGATCCGGAGCACCAGGACGAGCGCAGGATCCAGCTCTCCGCTGCCGAGTACCTGTGCGTCCAGCATGTCGTCGCCATGCTGGAGCTGTACGGCGTGAACTGCGTCTTCGACGTCGGCGCCAACACCGGCCAGTACGCCAAGCGGCTGCGCAAGTCCGGTTACACGGGCCGGATCGTGTCCTTCGAGCCGACCTCGGAGACGTTCGCCCGGCTGGCGAAGGCCGCCGAGAACGACCCCGACTGGCAGGTCCACCAGTGCGGGCTGGGCCGCGAGGAGACGACCGCCGAGATCCACAAGAGCTGGCTGACCATGAACTCCCTGCTGCCGGCGAGCGAGTACGGCAAGGGCCGTTACGGCCGGTTCAAGAACTCCGACACCGAGGAGATCCGCATCCGCCGCCTCGACGAGGTGATGGACGAGGCCCTGGCGGGACTGGCCGGTCCGGTGCCGTATCTGAAGATGGACACCCAGGGTTACGACCTGGAGGTGTTCGCGGGGGCCGGCAAGCGCGTCGCGGAGTTCGTGGGCATGCAGTCCGAGGTCGCCTGTCTGCGGCTGTACGAGGGCAGCCCCACGATGGGCGAGGCCGTCGCCGCGTACGAGGCGGAGGGCTTCGGCATCACCGGCATGTACCCGGTGACGCGCGAGGCGACCACCGGCCGCGTGATCGAGTTCGACTGCGTGATGATGCGCGCGACCGCGGCCCCGGCCCAGGCGTCCCCCACCCCGACCTCGCAGGCGTCCACCGCCTCCCAGGCCTCCCAGGCCTCCTAGGCGGTCTGGGCCTCACGGGACGCCGGTCTCGGGCACGTACGCCGGAATCCGGCGCACAGCAGGTCATGACCTCGCAAGGCGCCCCTGCCGTGGAGGGTGTCACCCGCCGGATGGCGGGGAGGTTCCGCCGGACGGCGGTGCTCCGGGCGGTGGCGGACGGCTGAATCATGTCCGCACGAGCCGCCGCGTTCCCGCGTGAGGAGAACCCATGACATCCGTTCCGCCCCCGTTCGACCCCGAGCTCGCCGCCGCGCTGGAGCTGATCAAGGAGGTGGTCCAGCCCGGGATGTCCCCCGAGGACATCGACGCCATCCGGCAGGGGCCGGGCATCTCGATGCTGGCCGAGCTGGATCTGACGGCGGGCGGGGCCTTCGAGGTCGAGGACAGGACCGTGCCGGGGCCCGAGGGCGCCCCCGAGATCTCGCTGCTGATCTGTCGGCCCACCACACCGGCACCGGCCCGGCCGCGCCCGGTCGTCTACCACGTGCACGGCGGCGGGATGGTCCTCGGCACCAACCGGGTCGGTGTCGACGCGGCGCTGGACTGGGCCCGGGAACTGGACCTGGTCGTGGTGTCCGTGGAGTACCGTCTGGCGCCCGAGCACCCGCACCCGGCGCCGGTCGAGGACGTGTACGCCGGGCTGTTGTGGACGGCGGAGCACGCGAAGGAGCTGGGCGCGGACCCGGAGCGGATCGTGATCGCCGGGGCCAGCGCGGGCGGTGGACTCAGCGCGGCGCTCGCCCTGCTGCTGCGCGACCGGGGCGGCCCGCGGCCGATCGGCCAGCTGCTGATGTGCCCGATGCTGGACGACCGCAACGACACCCCCTCCTCGCACCAGATGGCCGGCCTCGGCGTGTGGGACCGCACGGCGAACGAGACCGGATGGGGCGCCCTGCTCGGCGAACTGCGCGGCGGCCCCGACGTCTCCCCCTACGCGGCGCCGGCCCGCGCCGAGGACCTGTCCGGACTGCCCCCGGCCTTCCTCGACGTCGGCTCCGCGGAGACCTTCCGGGACGAGGTCGTCGCCTACGCGTCCCGGATCTGGCAGGCGGGAGGCGTGGCCGAGCTGCACGTCTGGCCGGGCGGCTTCCACGGCTTCGACGGCTTCGCCCCCCAGGCGGCCCTGTCCCGCTCGGCCCGGGCGGCCCACGTGGACTGGCTGCGACGACTGCTCGCGGAGTAGGACGACTCGGGTGGCCGACGGGGCCGGCGGGGCGGTGTCCGCCGGGTCCACCGGGGCCTTCGGCACGCGGCCACCCGGGCCCCTCCCTCCCGACGCGGACGGACCGGACCGGCCACGCACGTTCCCGATCAGGAGCGCCATGCACCTTCCCGAGCACGAGCAGCGGGCCGCCGCCCTCGGCTCCCGGCCCGGCGTGCAGGCACTGGTCCCGCGGAGCGCCGTACGGCCCGGAGCCCGCGCCGACGCCGAGGCGCTCATCCGCGGAGCCGCCGCACCCCCCAGAGCCCGAGCCGACGCCGAAGCACTCGCCCCCGGAGCCGCCGAGCCCGCCGCGGCACCAGCACGACGGCCCCCCGCCCGCGGCTGCCTCCGGGACTCCTCACCGGCGTGCGCGTGGCGCATGATGGCCCCATGAAAGAGCTGGCCGGGCGTCTGACCGCGCTGGACCCCGACGCGGGTGCCGCCGTGCGGGTGATCGCCTACTTCGACCGACTGGCCGAGGCCCGCGTCGGCGTCGAGGCGCTGGTGCGCGGAGCCGCCGTACTGGCCGGGGTGCCCGCGCGGCTGGTCGACGCCGACCGGCGGGTACGGGTACGGGTCGAGGCGGACGGCACCCGACGGGACTCGGACCTGACGCCGGACCCCGAGTGGCCGTGCGCGGCCCTGACGCCCGGGGGCGCGCCCGCGCTGTGGCTGGAGCGCGCCGGAGCGGTGCCCAGCGTGGTCGACGCGGTGATCCTGGAGCGGGCCGCCGGAGCGGCACGGCTCGTCCTCGACCGTACCCGGGGGCGGGCCCCGCTCGACGACCCCGCCCTGGTCGAGACCGTGCTGGACGCCACGGCCGGCGAGCCGGCCCGGCTGCACGCGGCCCGGCGGCTCGGCCTCGACCCGCAGGCCGCCGCCCGTGCCGTCGCCGTACCGTCCGGACGGCCCCGGGTCGTCGCCGCCGGGGGCCCGGTCACGGAGTCCGCGGGCCCGCGGACCGGCGTCGGCCCCGCCGTCCCCGTCCTGGACCTGCCACGCTCCTGGGCCGCCGCCCGCACCGCGCTGAGGTTCACCGCCGAGGGAACCGCCCAGGACCCCGGCCCCCGGGTCGTGTACGCCGACGAGCTGGGCGGCATCGCCCTGCTGGCCGAGGTCGTCGTGCCGGGGGCCGAACCGCCGCCCGACGTCCAGGCGCTGGAGGCGGCCGCCGCGGACGCGCCCTGGCTGCTCACCACGCTGTACGCCGTCGTGGCGACGGCGAGTCTGCGGGCGGCCGCCACCGAGGCGAACGTGCACCACTCCACGCTCCAGGACCGCCTCACCCAAGCCGAGCACCTGCTGGGCTGGCCGGTGCGCACCCCGCAGGGCCGGCTTCGCCTGCACCTCGCGCTGACGACTCGGCGTCTGACCCGGGCGTAGAGCCCCCCGCCCCACCTCTCGTCGTTCAACCGATCGGTTGAACGGGGGTTCCACCGGACGCCCGGCAACGCAGCCGTCCGGACGACGCGCGGCTGCGTCCGCGCGGCGCAGAATCGGGACCGACCGCGGCGCCCGGTCCCCACCCCCCTTCAGAGATCAGAGAGGTCTGAGCACCATGCCCAGCTCCCCCAGCAGAAGGCGTCTCCTCGCGACCGGCGCGGGTGCCGCCCTCGGCCTCGGCGCCCTCGGCACCTCCCCCGCCTCCGCCACCCCCGCCTCCGCCACCCCCACCGCCGCGCGGACCGGCGCCGGGGCCGAGGAGACCCGGTCGCTCGACGAGCTGTACCGGGACGCCCTCGCAGAGGGAGGCAAGCTCGTCGTATACGCGGGCGGGGACACCCCGACGCAGCAGGACGGCACCAAGGCCGCCTTCCTCAGGCGCTTCCCGGACATCGACCTGAAGCTGATCGTGGACTACAGCAAGTACCACGACGTCCGGGTCGACAACCAGCTCGCCACCGGCACCCTCGTGCCCGACGTCGTCCAGTTGCAGACGCTCCAGGACTTCGTCCGCTGGAAGTCCCAGGGCCGGCTGCTGCACTACCGGCCCGCCGGGTTCTCCCAGGTGTACGAGAAGTTCAAGGACCCGCAGGGCGCCTGGGTCGCGATCGGCGCGATCGGGTTCAGCTTCATGTACGGCCCGGACGCGGCCGGGGCCGGGGCGCCGCGTACCCCGCTGGACCTGCTCGACGCACGCTGGAAGGGGCGGATCGCCTCCTCCTTCCCGCACGACGACGACGCGGTCCTCTACCTCTACTCGCTGTACGTGAAGTACTACGGTTGGGACTTCGTGGCCCGTCTGGCCGCGCAGGACGTCCGGTTCGCCCGCGGCAGCAACTCCCCCGGTGACGCGGTGCGCTCCGGGCAGTACGCGATCGGCGTCGGCGGCTCCGGCGCGCCGCTGGGCACCGGCCCGGTGAAGTGGGTGATGCCTGAGAGCGCCCCGTTCATGGCCTGGGGCCAGCGGGCGGCGATCCTGAAGGCGGCCGCGAACACCACGGCGGCGAAGCTGTACCTCAACTGGCAGTTGTCGACCGCCACTCAGCAGAGCGCGTTCAACGGCTGGTCGGTGCGCACCGACATCACTCCCCCGGCCGGTCTGAAGCCGGTCTGGGAGTACCCCAACGCCCACCTCGACGGCTTCCCCCGCTTCATGTCCGACCGGGCCGAGGTGGAGCGGCTGAAGCAGACCTTCGCCCTGTACTTCGGCGAGGTGAAGGGCGATCCGACGCCGGGCTTCCTCGGGCTGCGCCCGGGCGCCTGACAGCGGTCGCCCCGCGTCCTCACACCACCCCTACAGCCGCCCGATAGACTCGGCTCCCCTGTTCGAACGGATCATCGTCCAAGGGGGTTTCGTGTCCGACCGCGCTCCCGTCCGTACCGCCGTGAGAGCCGTCCTCGGGAGCCGACCGGGTCTGTCGCACCTTTCCCATCTGACGTTCTTCCTGGTCGTCGGGGCGGGTCTGGTGAGATTCGCGCGGCTGGGGTTCGGGCTGTGCTGGGACGTGCTGACGGTCAGCACCCTGCTGGCCGTCGGCTACGCGGGCGGGCTCGCCGCCGGGGACCGGTTCGGGCGCTCCGGGCGCTGGGGCAGCTTCGGCCGGCACACGTGGTTCGCGGCGCTGCTCGGGCTGTGGGCCCTGCTGCTGGGGCTCGCGCCCTCGCTGGTCTCGACCTACACCTGGTGCGCCGTCCCGCTGGCCTGCGCGGCGCTGCGGGTCCTGGACCGTCGGGCGGCCGGGGTGGCGGTGGGTGCGCTCACCGTCGTCCTCGTCGGTCAACCGGCCTACGGTACGGGGACGTTCGACCCGGAGGTGGCGCTGATCCCGGTGGCGGCCGTGTGGGGCACGCTCGCGCTCTACCGGACCCAGCAGCTCGACGCCGCCGAACGGCTGCGGCTGGTCGAGGAGTTGCGGGGCACCCGGGACGTCCTGGCGCGGCAGCAGCGGCAGGCGGGGGTGCTGGCCGAGCGGGCGAGAATCGCCCGGGACCTGCACGACACGCTGGCCCAGGAGCTTTCCGGCGGGGTCATGCTGCTCCAGGCCGCCGAGCGGGACTGGGACGGGCGGGCGGACGTGGCCCGTACCCGGGTGCGGGCCGTCGCGGACGGGCTGCACACCACGCTCGCCGAGACCCGCCGGATCATCCGCGACCTCACGCCCTCGGCCGTGGACGAGTCGGGACTGGAGGGCGCGCTGCGGCTGCTGTGCGCACGGGCCGAGGCGGAGGGTGCGGCGGCGCGGGTCCGGTTCCGCACGGCGGGCAGCGGCGGGACCGCCCTCGACGGGCGGGCCGCGGGTCCCGGCGAGGGGACCGCCGGCCTCGACGCGCAGGCCGCCGCGACGCTGTTCCGGGTCGCGCAGAGCACGCTGGCCAATGTGCGGGAGCACGCCCACGCGGTGAACGTCCAGGTCACCCTGCGGGCCGGGACGGACCGGGTGGAGCTCGAAGTGCGGGACGACGGCGCCGGGTTCGAGCCCGGCCGGGTCACCGGCGCTTCCCCGGCGGGCCGGGGGCTGGGGCTGCCGGCCGCCCGTGCCCGGTTGCGCGAGTGCGGCGGCGAGCTCGCCGTCGGCAGCGCCCCGGGCCACGGCACCTGTGTGCGCGCCACGGTCCCCATGGCCCCCTGGGCCCGGCCGGCGCCGGTGGCCGCGCGATGAGCGGTGGGCCGTTGCGGGTGCTGCTCGCGGACGACCATGCCGTCGTACGGGCCGGGTTGCGGGCGCTGCTGGAGGGGGAGCCGGACGTCGAGGTGGTGGCGGAGGCGGGCAGCGCCGAGGAGGCCGTCGGGCTCGCGGCGCGGCTGCGGCCCGATGTGGTGCTGATGGACCTGCGGTTCGGCGGCGGGGGCGGTGCCGACGGGATCGAGGCGGTGCGCCGGCTCGCGGCCGAGGCGCCGGGGGTGCCGGCGGTGATGCTGACGAGCTACTCGGGCCGGGCGGACGTGGTGCGCGCGCTGGAGGCCGGGGCGCGGGGGTACGTGCTGAAGGCGGGGCCGCCGCAGGAGCTGTTCCGGGCGGTGCGCGGCGCGGCCGCCGGGGCGCTGGGGCTCGCGCCGGAGGTCATGGACGAGCTGGTGGGCCAAGTGGTTTCGCCCACCCAGGAGTTGAGCGGCCGGGAGGTGGAGGTGGTGCGGTTGCTGGCCGAAGGGCTGAGCAACCGGGGCATCGCCGAGGCGCTGTTCCTGAGCGAGGCCACCGTGAAGACGCATCTGGTGCGCCTCTACCGCAAGCTGGGCGCGGACAACCGGGCGGCGGCGGTGTCGGAGGCGGTGCGGCGGGGGTTGCTGGACCTGGGGTGACGACAGGGCGCCCGGTGGCCGGGCGCCCCCGCGGTGGGTCAGACCTTGGCGGGCCGCTCGGGTTCGGTGGCCGGCTCTGCGGTCATGCCGGGTCCGCGGTCATGCCGGGTCCGCGGTCACCTGGTCGGCGGCCGTGGCGACGGCGGCGAGGGCGGCCGAGACCGGGGCGAGGCCGCCGCCGGCGAGGAGCGCGCTGCGGGGGCCGTCCTCGGAGGCGAAGGTGCAGCCGCCCATGGTGGTGGTCATCCGGGAGAGGACCTGGGAGAGGACCACCCCGATGACGGCGGAGCCGATCGAGGTGCCGCACGACAGGTCGCGGGACGACTTCGCCGCGTTCGCGGGCCGTCCGCGCCGCTTCGGCCACGGCATCGAGGCCACCGGCGGCCGCCCCTGACCACGGCCCTGGGGCACCTCCCGGCGCCACCTGCCATCATGGGCAGACGGAACGGGGTCTCGCTCGACGGCCCCGGACAGGACCCCGGAGGGGGAGGCAGGGCGCGGTGCAGGACGGCCAGGTGGGCGTGGGGCAGGCGGGGCGCCCGCAGCGGGCGGACGCGCGGCGCAACAAGGAGAGCCTCCTCGACGCGGCGGCCGCGATCTTCGTGGAGTCGGGCGTGGAGGCGCCGGTCCGCGACATCGCGGCGCGGGCGGGCGTCGGCACGGCCACGATCTACCGTCACTTCCCGACCCGGGCCGATCTGATCATCGCGGTCTACCGGCACCAGGTCGAGGCCTGCGCCGAGGCGGGCCCGGCGCTGCTGGCGGCCGGCCCGACCCCGTACGCGGCGCTCGGCCGGTGGATCGACCTCTTCACCGACTTCCTGGTCACCAAGCACGGGCTCGCGGCGGTGCTCCAGTCCGACGACGCCGGCTTCGAGGGCCTGCACCACTTCTTCCTCGACCGGCTGGTGCCCGTGTGCACCGAGCTGATCGAGGCCGCCGTCGCCGCCGGCGAGATCCGCCCCGGGATCACCGCCTACGAACTCATGCGCGGCACCGGCAATCTCTGCATCGGCGCGGAGCACGACCCCCGTTACGACGCCCGCCGTCTGGTCGGCCTCCTCGTGGCGGGACTGCGCGCGCCGCGGTGAACCGGCCCGGGCGGCCGGGCCGGGCGGCTGCGCGCGGCCCGGGGGGTGCTCAGGCCCAGGCCGTCACCGGGATGAAGGAACTGTCCTGCCGGAACAGGTCCGTGCCGTCCGACGCGACCACGCTCAGCTGGTAGTTGTAGTGCCGCAGGTAGTAGCCCGGGTAGTTGTACGACTCGAAGCGCACCGAGCCGCTCGCCGTGCCGGTGCGGGCGACGAACGTGGCATCCTTGGCGAAGGTCGCGGTGCCGTCGTTGGCGTCGAAGCGGGCACGGAAGTTGTAGTGCCGCAGGTAGTTGCCCGAGGAGTCGCGGAACGAGTAGCCGTTGGAGTCGGCGAGGCCCGCGACGACCGTGAAGGTGGACGCCGTCTTCTCGCCGCTGGTGCTGGAGCCGGTCACCACCGGGAGGTTGAGCAGCGAGGACTGCGTCTGCCAGTACCGTGTCGCGTAGTTGGCGGACCGGAAGGAGCGGGTGGCGTTCCTGGTGATGCTCGGGCCGCCGGACACCGTCTCCTTGATGACGGTGAAGTGGCGGGCTGTGCCCGAGATGGCCGGCAGGGCCTTGGGGGCGCTCCAAGTGGCGAAGGAGTCGGTGCTGTCGCTGTAGTAGTAGGTGCCGTCGCCGTAGCCGTCGAAGAAGATCCGCCAGGTGCCGTTGTCGAGCTGGATCACCGAGGGGCCCTCACGGTAGCTGCCCCAGCCGGCCCAGTCGCCGGTCCGGGAGATCGTGTAGGGCCCGGCGAGGCTGCTCGCGGTGGCGTACTCGATGTACTTCGTCGTCTCGTTCTTGGTGAAGGCGTGGTAGGTCGAGCCGACCTTCACGATGTAGGTGTCGATGTGGTTGGAGCCGATGCCGGACAGGGCGACCGGTGAACTCCAGGCCGTCAGCGCGGTGTTGGTGGCCTTCAATAGATACGGGGTGAAGATCCACTCGTCGCTGGTGGGCGAGCAGGACACGATGACGTTGACGCTGCCGTCGCTGTCCACGAACCACTCCGGTGCCCAGGCGCGCGAGAGGCCGCTGATCGGGACCGTGTAGTCGTACAGGAACGTCCAGGTGGCCCGGTCGGCGCTGCGGGCGAAGCCGATCGTGGTGCTGACGTCCTGCCAGGTGTGGGTGGTGTAGGTGAGGTAGTAGTAGCCGTCGGTGTGCCTGAACACGCTCGCGTCGCGGATGCGGTTCGCGGGCGGGGTGTACGCGGAGGACTGCACCAGCCGGAAGTCGGTGGCGTCGTCGGACTGGTAGACGTTGACCGTGCCGTCGTTGCTGTTGAGGAACGGCACGATGGTGTAGCGGGTGGCGGAGCCGGCGGCCGGCGCTGCGGCGAGGGCGGTGCCGAGCAGGCCGGGCAGCTCGCCCAGCACGAACGCCGAGGCGGGCAGGACGGCCATCGCGCGCAGCAGGGCTCGGCGGGACGGAGACGCGGCGGGGCGGGGTGAGGTCATGGTCGGCTCTCTTCACTACGGCTCAGTAGTCCGACATTCCGAACAAGGTTCGGAAAGTCGGTCAGAAGGTAAGCGCGAGTCAGGGACACGTCAATGGTTTGCGCAGGAACAGGTGGTACCTGTGGTGCGGCTGTGACGCCCTGTCAGCCGACAGGCCGCAGCGCGCCGTTCCGTCCTGCGGCCCCGAGACGTTACCGTTCGGTAGTGTCAGACGATGTCGTCCCGGAGGTGCCCCGTATGACGCCCGACCGTGCCGCCGGCCTCGCCGAGACCGCCCGGGCGCTGGCCGCGGGCGAGGTCTCCTCGCGCACGCTGGTCGAACAGACCCTGGCCCGGATCGAGGCCACCCAGGGCACCCTGAACGCCTTCCGGATCGTCCGCGCCGAGGCCGCGCTCGCCGAGGCCGACGCGGCCGACCGGGAGCTGGCGGACGGGGGGCGCGGGCCGCTGCTGGGCGTGCCGGTCGCCGTCAAGGACGACATGGACGTGGCGGGTTCGCCGACCGCGTTCGGCTGCGCCGGCGATCACCCGCCGGTCGCCCGGGACGGGGAGGCGGTACGGCGGCTGCGCGCGGCCGGGGCCGTCGTCGTCGGCAAGACCAACACCTGCGAGCTGGGGCAGTGGCCCTTCACCGAGGGCCCGGCGTTCGGCGCCACCCGCAACCCGTGGAGCACCGATCACACCCCGGGCGGCTCCTCGGGCGGCTCGGCGGCCGCGGTGGCGGCGGGCCTGGTGCCGGCCGCGCTGGGGTCGGACGGCGCGGGTTCGGTCCGCATCCCCGCCTCCTGGACCCATCTCGTCGGCGTGAAGCCGCAGCGGGGCCGGGTCTCCACCTGGCCGCGCGGCGAGTCCTTCCAGGGCATCACCGTCAACGGCACCCTCGCCCGGACCGTGGAGGACGCGGCCCTGCTCCTCGACGCGGCGAGCGGCAACCACGATCTCGATCCGCACCGGCCCGCCGCGATCGACGCCTTGGCGGCCGTGCGCCGCGACCCCGGCCGGCTGCGGATCGCGCTCTCGCTGAAGCCGCCGTTCACCGCGGTGCCCGCACGGCTGACGCCGGAGGTGCGGACGCGGGTCGTGGAGCTGGCCGGGCACCTCGCCGACCTGGGCCACGAGGTCGAGGAGGCGGACCCGCCGTACGGGCACATCGGGCTCACCTTCGTGCCCCGGGCGACCGCGGGCATCGCGGAGTGGGTCGCCGACGCCCCCTTCCCGGCGCTCCTCGACCCCCGCACCCGCGACGCCGCACGGCTCGGCCGGCTGCTCGGCGGCGCCCCGCTGAAGGCGGCCCGGCGCGCGGAGGCGGTCCTGCACCGCCGTATCGGCTCCTTCTTCCGCGCGTACGACGTCGTCCTCGCGCCGACCACGGCCGCTCCCCCGCCGCGCATCGGCGCCATGCTGCACCTCGGCGGATTCGCCACCGACCGCGCGATGATCGCCGCCTGCCCCTACGCCTGGCCGTGGAACGTGCTGGGCTGGCCCGGCGTCAACGTCCCCGCCGGTTTCGCGCCCGGCGGGCTGCCGGTCGGCGCCCAACTGCTCGGCCCGGCGCACAGCGAGCCGCTGCTGCTCTCGCTCGCGGCCCAGCTGGAGGCGGAACTGCGGTGGCACGAGCACTGGCCCGAGCCGCTCGCGGCACCGTCCCCGGCCGTCTGACCGCGCCCTTCCCGCTGACCCGCGGTCCTGCCGCCCGTACGCTGTGACCATGGGCGATGCGTCGATGGTCGGGCTGATGGGGCGGGTCACCGGGACGATCGGGCCGGGGCTCGTCGGCGAGGTGATCGTCCGGGTGCGCGGCGGGGCGGAGCACTTCCTCGCCTACGCCGCGGACGGCACCGGCCGGATCGAGCGCGGCAGGGTGGTCATGGTGGTGGAGTACCTGGCCCCGAGAACGGTCTACGTCACGGAGGCGTACGACAGTTGAGCCGGCTGCGGCGCAGGTGAGAGCGGTGTCGGCCAGGTCTGCGTCAAGATTGCAACAAGGATCCTCGGGGGTCTTCACCCGGGGCCCCCGCAGGCGCAGACTCCCTTCGTTCGGTGCCGAAAGGGCACCATGCAAAGGGGGCGTATGCCGATGGTTGTCGGCGTCGTTGCGGGGACGGCGGTCGCCGCCGTTCTCGTTCTGATCGGTCTGTTCAAGTTGATGTGGCGGGTCGCGGAACCCAACGAGGCACTCGTCATCTCCGGCTCCAAGCACCGTGTGGAGGGGCTGGAGGAGGGCATGGGCTTCCGCATCGTCACGGGGCGCGGCACGCTGGTGATGCCCGGCGTGCAGGTGGTGCGCAAGCTGTCGCTCGACCTGAACGAGACCGAACTGCAGGTGGACTGCGTCACGCACCAGGGCATTCCGCTGAAGGTACGGGGCGTGGTCATCTTCAAGGTGGGCGACGACTTCGTGTCGATCGCCAACGCCGCCCGGCGCTTCCTCGACCAGCAGAGGATGATGTCGGAGCGGGTGCACAACGTGTTCGCCGGTCATCTCCGGTCCATCGTGGGCGGGTTGACGGTCGAGGACATGATCCGGGACCGGGAGAAGCTCACGGGGCAGACCCGTGCCGCCTGCGGCACGGAGATGGAGAAGCTCGGTCTGATCGTGGACTCCCTCCAGATCCACGAGATCGAGGACCCGACCGGGTACATCCAGAACCTGGCGATGCCGCACGCGGCGGCCGTGCAGCGGGACGCCCGGATCGCCCAGGCGGAGGCGAACCGGCTCGCCACGGAGGCCGAGCAGGCCTCGTTCGCCCGGATGGCCGAGGCCACCCGGGACAGCGAGATCCTCCAGGCCGGCTACCAGGCCGAGCGGGACAAGGCGGCGGCCAAGGCCCGTCAGGCGGGCCCGCACGCCGAGGCGGCCGCCCGGCAGGAGGTCGTCGTCCAGGAGACCCGGGTCGCCGAACTGGAGGCGCACCGGCGCGAACAGCAGCTCCAGGCCGACGTCCGCAAGCCGGCGGACGCGAAGGCGTACGAGAAGCGCACGCTGGCCGAGGCCGAGCGCGACGCGCGGATCTCGGCGGCCGAGGCCAAGGCGAAGGAGACGGAGCTGGCGGCCGCCGCCGAGGCGACCCGGGTGAAGACCGCCGCCGGCGCCGAGGCCGAGGCCACCAAGACCCGGGGTGCCGCCACCGCGGCGGCGACCCGGGCCACCGGTGAGGCCGAGGCGGCCGCCGCGCAGGCCCGCGGTCTGGCGGCGGCCGAGGCGACCAAGGCGCAGGGTCTCGCGGAGGCGGAGGCCATCAAGGCGCGCGCCGCGGCCCTCGCCGAGAACCAGGAGGCCGTCGTCGCCCAGCAACTCGCCGAGAAGTGGCCGGAGATCGTCCAGGCGGGCGCGTCCGCGTTCGGCAACGTCGACAACATGGTGCTGCTCAACGGCGCCGACGGCATGGCCGAGGTGTTCGCGAAGGCGCTCACCATGGGCGGTACCGGCCTCGGGCTCGCCCGGCAGCTGCTGTCGTCCATGAACCAGAACGGGCAGCCGGCGAACGGGACGTCGGCCCTCAACGGAGCCGGTGCGCCGCCGTCCCAGAAGGTGCCCGTCGAAGGAGCGTGACCCGCGCGTGAGATGCCCGTGGGGGCGGCCTGCGGGTCGCCCCCACGGGCGCGTCCGGGTGCGGGGGTGGGGGCCCTGCGGGTGTCCCGGGGCCCGCGGTTAGGGTGCCCCCGTGACCGCTTTCACGGATGAGAACGTCCCGGGGCGCTTCGGCCCCTCCGCCACCACCGAGGCCGACCCGCGCGAGGTGGGCCGGGTCCGCACCGAGTACTCCCCCGCCCACGACGGCGACCCGGACCCCGGTGAGATCGTCTGGACGTGGGTGCCCTTCGAGGAGAACGACGGCCGGGGCAAGGACCGACCGGTGCTCGTCGTCGCCCGTGAGGCGGCCGGCACGTTCCTCGCGGTCCAGCTCTCCAGCAAGCGGCACGACAACGACCGCGAGTGGGTCGGGATCGGCAGCGGCCCCTGGGACCGCACCGGACGGGACTCCTGGGTGGACGTCGACCGTGTCCTGCGGCTGCACGAGGACGGCATGCGCCGCGAGGCCTGCGCGCTGGACCGGGGCCGGTTCAACCTCGTCCGGCAGCGGCTGCACGAGCGTTACGGCTGGACCTGAGCCGTACGCCCCTCACTCTCGAACACACGCTCGAACACGGACCGCACCACCGCCCCGGGCGTCCGGTCCAGGACCCCGAACACCACTCGCTCGAACGCATGCTCGAAGGCCCCGCCGGGGCCGAGCAGCGCCCGGAACGCCCCCGCCACCTGCGCGGGGTCGTTGCGGAACACCCCGCAGCCCCAGGCCCCCAGCACCAGCCGCCGGTAGCCGTGCGCGGCGGCCGTCTGCAGGACCCGCTCGGCACGGGCCGCGAGGGCGCCCGGCAGCTCCGGCGCCCGCTCGGGCGCCGTCCGCAGCACGACGCCGGCGTTCGGCGCGGCGGAGGTCAGGAACCCGGCGGTGAACGGCTCGTCCAGCAGCCGGCCCCGGTCGTCCCGGAAGACGGGCACGGCCGGCGAGTGGACGACCCGGTCCGTGTAGAACGGATCGCGGTGGGCGCGGTGGTGCGCGTAGAACGCAGGGGCCTCCAGCAGGCAGGTGTACAGCGCTGAGGCCCGGCACAGGGCCTCCTCCTGCGCCTGGGCGCCGTTCAGATAGCCGCCTCCGGGGTTGCGGGCGGAGGCGAAGTTGAGGACGGCGACCGGCGCGTCCGCGAGACGGCGGGCGGCCTGCGTACTGCTCTCGCCGGTGACCTCGACCGAGGTGACCACGGGAGGCACCGGAGGGACCGGAACGGGTCCGGGTCCCCGCATGCGGGTCCCGGCCCGGGCGGCCCCGATCAGCGCCGTCAGCTCCACCGCCCGGCCGCCGGGCGAGCGGTACCCCCCGGCCGCGACGATCTCCTCGGTCTCCCGGGCGATGCCGCGCAGGCGCGCGCTCATGGCGCCACCCCCGTGGACGCCATGACCGTGCGTGCTTCCCCCGTGGTTGTGCTCATGCACGCATCGTCGGCGACGGCCGACCGGCCGTGCAAGGAGATTTCCGACGGCGGGAACACCCCGGGAACTCCCCGGAAACGCCGGGCGACCAGCACGGAATCGAAGGTTCTCCACGACATGGGCCCCGATATGCACTCTTGTGCGACGGGGTTCCAGGGGCTTGGGTGGATCGGGTGATTGCCGGTCCGGCGGCCTGATCGCCGGACAGGTGGCATGGTGGTACCTCAGGAGGATCCAGACATGTCAGATTCGGTCAGCGACTGTACCGAAAAGTCCGACAACACCGACTGTACGGCGCCTCGCACCTCCCTCTCCGAAGCCGAGGTGGAGGCCCTGGTCAGGGGCATCTGCTTCAAGACCGGCCCGCCCCGGACGGTCGGCGTCGAACTCGAATGGCTCGTCCACGAGCAGCGGTCACCGCAGCTCCCCGTGACACCCGAACGGCTCGCGGCGGCCTACGCCGCACTGGAGAGCGCGCCCCTGCGGTCGGCGCTCACCGTCGAGCCCGGCGGCCAGCTGGAGCTCAGCTCTCCGCCCGCCGCCTCCCTCCCCGAGTGCGTGGGCACCCTCTCCGCCGACCTGGACGCCGTCCGCGCGGTCCTGCGCGAGCACGGACTCGTCCTGGCCGGCCTCGGCACCGACCCCTGGCACACCCCTCGCCGGTTCCTCCACGAGCCGCGCTACGACGCCATGGAGGCCTGCCTCGACCGCACCGGCCCGGCCGGCCGCGCCATGATGTGCACCTCGGCCTCCGTACAGGTCTGCCTGGACGCCGGCTACGAGGGGTCCGGCCCGCTGGGGCACGGCCGCCGCTGGTGGCTCGCGCACACCCTGGGCGCGGTGCTGGTGGCCGCCTTCGCCAATTCCCCGCTGCTGCGCGGGGCCCCGACCGGCTGGCGCTCCACCCGGCAGCTGCTGTGGATGGAGATCGGCGCGGGCCGCGCGGGCGCCCCCGCCCTGGACGGCGACCCCCGCGACGCCTGGGCCCGCCATGTGCTGGACTCGCCGGTGATGTGCATACGGCGCGACAGCGGCCCGTGGGACGTGCCCGAACGGATGACGTTCCGGGAGTGGACCCGGACCGGGCAGCCGACCCGGGCGGACCTCGACTACCACCTGACCACGCTGTTCCCGCCCGTCAGGCCGCGCGGCCATCTGGAGCTGCGCATGATCGACGCCCAGCCCGGCGACCACGGCTGGATCGTGCCCGTCGCCGTGACGACGGCCCTGTTCGACGACCCGGAGGCCGCCGAGGACGCCTGCCGCGCCGTGGAGCCCCTGGCCCCGCGCGGTCTGCCGCAGCCCGCCCCGCACAATCCGCTGTGGATCGAGGCGGCCCGCTACGGCCTGTCCGACCCCGGCCTGCACACGGCCGCCGTCGAGTGCTTCGCCGCGGCCCTGCGCGCGCTGCCCCGGCTCGGCGCCCCCGCCACGATCGTGGACGCCGTCTCGGAGTACCGGGACCGCTATGTGCTCAAGGGCCGCACTCCCGCCGACGACCAGCTGGACAGCCTGCGCGGCACGGACACCCGCGCGTACGGGAAGGACCCACGCCCATGACCACCGAGCACCTCCCGGACGCCGGCACGCTCCGCGAGCGCGCGCTGACCACCCTGACCACCGCCCGGGACCGCACCACCCTGCTGACCTCCTGCGTCGAGGACCCGGACCTCACCGCACAGCACTCCCCGCTGATGTCCCCGCTGGTGTGGGACCTCGCGCACATCGGCAACCAGGAGGAGCTCTGGCTGCTGCGCACGGTGGGCGGCCGGGAGCCGATGCGCCCCGAGATCGACGGCCTGTACGACGCCTTCGAGCACCCGCGTGCCGAACGCCCCTCGCTGCCGCTGCTGCCGCCCGCCGAGGCCCGCGCCTACGCGGCGGAGGTACGCGGACGGGTCACGGACGTCCTGGAGTCGGCCGACTTCCACGGCACCCGGCTCACCGAGGCCGGGTTCGCCTTCGGGATGATCGCCCAGCACGAACAGCAGCACGACGAGACCATGCTGATCACCCATCAGCTGCGGCTGGGCCCCCAGGTCCTCACCGCTGCCGACCCGGAGCCCGCGCCGCTGTTCACCGGTCCGGCCGAAGTCCTCGTCCCCGGCGGGCCGTTCACCATGGGCACCTCCACCGAGCCCTGGGCGCTCGACAACGAACGCCCCGCGCACCAACGGGAGGTGGCGCCCTTCCACATCGACACCACTCCCGTCACCAACGCCGCCTACCAGGCGTTCATCGACGACGGCGGCTACGACGACCGGCGCTGGTGGACGACGCAGGGGTGGGCGCACATCCGCCGGCACGGCCTCCACGCCCCGCTGTTCTGGCACCGCGACGCCGGGCAGTGGCTGCGCCGCCGGTTCGGGGTCACCGAGGTCGTACCGCCCGAGGAGCCGGTCCTGCACGTGTGCTGGTACGAGGCCGACGCCTACGCCCGCTGGGCCGGGCGCCGGCTGCCCACCGAGGCCGAGTGGGAGAAGGCGGCCCGCTTCGACCCGGCGACCGGCGGCTCGATGCGCTACCCGTGGGGCGACGCCGACCCGGCGCCCGAGCACGCCAACCTGGGCCAGCGTCATCTGCGCCCCGCCCCCGCCGGAAGCTACCCGCAGGGCGAGTCCCCGCTCGGCGTACGCCAGTTGATCGGCGACGTCTGGGAGTGGACGGCGAGCGACTTCCTCCCCTACCCCGGCTTCACCGCCTTCCCCTACAAGGAGTACTCGGAGGTGTTCTTCGGCCCCGAGTACAAGGTGCTGCGCGGCGGTTCGTTCGCGGTGGACCCGGTGGCCTGCCGGGGCACGTTCCGCAACTGGGACCTGCCGATCCGGCGGCAGATCTTCTCCGGCTTCCGCACCGCCCGCTCCGGGGCGCTCTGATGTGCCGTCATCTCGCCTGCCTGGGCCCTTCGGAGCCGCTCGGCCGGATCCTGGTGGACCCGCCGCACGGTCTGTACCGGCAGTCGTGGGCGCCCCGGCGGCAGCGGTACGGGACGGTCAACGCCGACGGCTTCGGTGTGGGCTGGTACGCCGAGGACGATCCGGTGCCGGCCCGCTACCGCCGCGCCGGGCCGATCTGGGCCGACCTGTCCTTCGCCGACCTGGCGCGCGTGGTGCGCTCCGGCGCGTTGCTGGCCGCCGTACGGGACGCGACGCTGGCCGGGGCCGACGCGGAGGCCGCCGCGGCACCGTTCGCGCAGGGCCCCTGGCTGTTCAGCCACAACGGGGCGGTGGCGGGCTGGCCGTCCTCCCTCGCGGTCCTCGCGCACACCCTGCCCGCGGCGGACCTCCTGGCGCTGGAGGCCCGGACCGACTCCGCGTTCGTCTGGGCGCTGGTCCTGGCCCGGCTGCGGGGCGGCGACCCCGGCGGGCAGGCCCTGGCCGACACCGTCCTGGAGGTCGCCGCCGCGGCCCCCGGCTCCCGGCTCAACCTGCTGCTCACCGACGGCGCGACCATCACGGCGACCGCCTGGGGCGACTCCCTCTGGTACCGCGCCGACCCCGGCCGGCGCACGGTCGTGGCCTCCGAACCGTACGACGACGACCCGCGCTGGCAGGAGGTCCCCGACCGCACCCTCCTCACCGCGAACCGCACCGAGGTCCTCCTCACCCCCCTCAAGGACCCGGCATCCGCACCCCCCGAGGAGCCCCTTACGTGAGTCCGTTCCCGCTCTCCCGCACAGGTCGCGCCGCCTCATGGGCGGCCGACGGTTCGACCGAAACGAGGCCATGATGACCGGCTCCCGCGCCTACGGCTACACCGACACCCTCGACGCCGAGCACTACGCGAGGGCCCTGCGCGCCGACATCCACGGCGGACTGACCGGCACCCCCAAGTCCACGGCGCCCACGTGGTTCTACGACGCCCGGGGCAGCGAACTCTTCGAGGAGATCACGCAGCTCCCCGAATACCCCTTGTGGCGGGCCGAGCTGGGGCTGTTGCGGCTCCACGCCCAGGACGTGGCCGCGCGGACCCGGGCCCGCAGCATGATCGAGCTCGGATCCGGTAGTTCGACGAAATCCAAGCTGATCCTCGAGGCGCTGGGCCCGGCCGGCCTGAACTACGTCCCCGTCGACGTCAGCGCCGACGCGCTCCACCAGGCCGGCGCCCACCTCGTCCAGGAGTACCCGGAGATCCGCCTCCACGCCCTCCGCAGCGACTTCACGGCTCCGCTCGTCCTGCCGGACCTGCCCGAGGACGGCCCCCGGCTCATCGCCTTCCTGGGCAGCACGCTCGGCAATTTCCGCCGGGGAGCCCGCGTCCCCTTCCTCCGCGGGCTCCGGGACGTCATGCGCCCCCAGGACTTCCTGCTGATCGGCGCCGACCTGGTGAAGGACGAGCAGGAGATGATCGCGGCCTACGACGACGCGCAGGGCGTCACGGCCGAGTTCGACAAGCATCTGCTCCACGTCCTGAACCGCGAACTGGACGCCGACTTCGATCCCGACGCCTTCGACCACACAGCCGTGTGGAACGGCGCGGAAAGCCACATCGAGATGCGGCTGCGCAGCCGAACCGAGCAACTGGTGAAGATCCGCGAACTCGACCTGGCGGTGCACTTCGAGCGCGGAGAGGAGTGGATCACCGAGCGCAGCGCCAAGTTCACCACGGACGGACTGCGGGAGGAGATGACCGAGGCCCGCCTGCGCACTCAGGAACTCTGGGCGGACTCCGACGCCGGATTCGCGCTGCTGCTCGCGGCTCCCGCGTAGCCGCTCCGGCACGGCCCGATCGTCACCGGCGGCGGCCCCGGCCTTCTGGGGGCCGCCGCCGGTCGGTCGCCGGGCGGTAAACGTCCACTGCTTGGTGACCGAGCCGGAGGCCACGTTGCCGCTGTGTGCGGTTGGTGATCGAGTAGCGTCCGGCACCCGGTGGGTGATCGCCCACTGCGGGTTGTCGCCGCCGTCCCAGGCCGCCTGCCGGGCGGCGGGTGTTGCGGGCGGTCCGGGACCGCGGGCTCGGCCACGGCATCGACTCGCCCGGCACGATGCAGCAGCGCTGGACGGTGATCGGCGGCGGTCCGGTCTGCATCCTCATCAGGTTGGTCGCCAGGGCCGTCGGCGCCGAGGTGGACGTGGTGGAACCCGGCACCCGAGCTGGTGCGGAAGGGGACCGGTGACGCCGGTGACGCCGTCGCCCTTGAGGTGGCCGGCGCGGCGGCCTGCGTCACCACCGCGGTCGATGTCCTGGGTGTGGGGGCCGGCTGTGCCTGGTGGCCATCCTCGTCAGCAACAGCCGCAGCCGGCCAGACCCGTAGCTCCGGGCACTCGGCATCCGCCGGACGGGACAGCAGATCAGCCACCCCGCCGTGCTGCCCCGGCTCACCGACCCGCCGCACCCCCGTTTCCCTTGACGACAACTACGTCACCGGCATGCCGGACTGACGCCCGCGCCCGCATCCCGAACCCGCGTCACAGGCAGTTGTGCACCAAGGACAGGAGCTCCTGGTCCGTCAGGCCGAACGCGCGTGCCCGGGCGACGAGGCCGTGCACGGCCTCGGTGAGGCGGGCCTGGTCCGCGATGCCGGGTGCCGCGGTGATCACCGCGCCACGGCCTCGGCGCAGCTCGATCAGTCCTCCCTCGTCACGCAGTCGCTGTTGACGTGCTCCCTGGCCTAAAGTCCAGGGATTCCGGCCTGGGTCGGCTGACCCTTCCGGGGGCTTCCTGCTTCACCGCGCTGTGCCGGGACTTTCGTCCTGGTCTTACCGGCGCTCCACGAGGCGTTTAGCGTCTCCGCCCGTCCGGCGGCGACGATGCGGCGTCCTTCGAAGAGGACGTTGCGTGCTGCGTTGTGGTCGCGGTCGTGCATGGTGCCACAGGCCCCGCACGTCCACTGGCGGACGTGCAGAGGCTTGGGGCCGTCCCGGAATCCGCAGGCCGAGCAGACCTGAGAGGACGGGAAAGCACGGTCCACCTTGGTGAAGGTGCGGCCGTACAGAGCCGCCTTGTATTCCAGCATGCCGACGAACGCGGACCATCCCGCGTCGTGCACGGACTTGGCGAGCCGGGTGCGGCCGAGGCCGGACACCGCGAGGTCTTCCACATACACCGCTTGGTTGTCGCGGACGATCTGTGTGGATGCCTTGTGGTGCCAGTCCCGGCGCCGGTCCGCCACCTTGGCGTGCTGGCGTGCGACCTTGATGCGGGCCTTGGCCCGGTTCTTCGATCCCCTCACCTTGCGGGACAGCTCCCGCTGAAGGCGCTTGAGTTTCTTCTCCGCCCGGCGCAGGAAGCGCGGGCTGTCGATCTTCCGCCCATCAGAGAGGACCGCGAAGGCCGACAGACCGAGGTCGATACCGGCGTCGGTCTCCACTCCCGGGAGGCTGTCCGGCTCGGTGTCCACGACGAAGCTGAGGAAGTACCGGCCGCAGCTGTCCTTGGTGACGGTCAGGGACGTGGGCGCGGCCGGAAGCCGGCGGGACCACTTGACCTTGAGATTGCCGACCTTGGCCACGTACAGGGTGCCATCGTCCTGGAGGGAGAAGGCGTTGGTGTTGAGACGGATCGACTGCTGGGTGTCCTTCTTCGACTTGTAGCGGGGAGGGCCGACCTTGCGGCCCTGCCGCTTGCCCTTGACCGAGTCGAAGAAGTTCTTGTAGGCGGTGTCGAGGTCCCGCAGGGACTGTTGCAGGACGACGGCTGAGACGTCGGCGAGCCAGGCGCGTTCCTGGGTGCGCTTGGCCTGGGTGATGCGAAGCCGGGACAGCTCGGCCGACGTCACGTAGGGCAGCCCTGCCGCGTGCGCTTCCTTGCGGACGCGCAGGCAGTCGTTCCACACCACACGGGCGCACCCGAACGCGCTCGCCAGCGCACGGCGCTGGGTGGCATCCGGGTAGGCCCGGTAGTTGTAGCGCAGCTGCACACTCAAGATCCTACTACGATTGGTCTCATGGATGGACCGAATGACTACAGGCGTGGCAGACACGTGGTTTCGGCGATGCATGTGCACTTGGTCTTCGTGACGAAGTACCGGCGCGGGGTGTTCACCGACGAGATGCTGACACGCTGCGAGGAGATCATGCGCAAGGTCTGCGAGGACTTCGAAGCGGAGCTGAAGGAGTTCAACGGCGAACACGATCACGTCCACCTGCTGGTGCACTACCCGCCCAAGGTCGCCGTCTCCAAGCTGGTCAACAGCCTCAAGGGCGTCTCCGCCCGCCGGATACGGCAGGAGTTCACCGGCCGGATCGACCGCGCCATCATGCACGGACATCTGTGGTCGCCCTCGTACTTCTCCGCATCGTGCGGCGGAGCACCGTTGGCGATCGTCCGCCAGTACATCGAGCAGCAAAAACGTCCGCTCTGACGTGCACGTCACAGCAGCCTTGAGATGCATTCATCCCCGGCGTGAACGCCGGGGCCTTCTGCAAGAAACCCGGTAACCCCGACCCGGGGCCGTTCCCTTACGCGGGCGGAGGCGTCTGTGCCGGGGCCGTCGCCGGGCTCGTGGTCCCGCCCGGACCGGCGGAGGCCGTCCCGGGTGCCGCCGGGGCCGGCGAAGCCGCCGAAGCCGACGGCGGTGCGGTGGTGTCGGCCTCGGCGTCGGCCAGGCAGTCGACGAAGCTGACGAAATCCGGCTTCGCGGTGCCGTCGGTGACCGCGAACTCCTCCTGCGCATGGCTGCGCAGCAGACACATGTCGTAGCGGGCCACCGTCGGCAGGGAGTCGCGCGCGCCGTCGGTGCGGTACTCGTGGCGGCCGACCAACTGGCAGGAGTCGTACCGGATCAACGGTCCGCGCGGCCCCACGACATAGCGGTGCGGCCGTACTTCGGGCGCGAAGTCCTTGAAGGCCAGGCCGGTGTCGTCGCAGTCGCTGAAGTGGACCGTGCCGCTCTTCCACACACAGTCGATGACCCGCGCGTCGGGGTTGCGCACCTCGAACCGGATGTCCTGGGCGTGGAAACGCTGCACCGAGTCGTGGTGCTGGGCGACGGGGAACCGGAAGAAGGTGCTCGTGGTGCCGTACTCCTGGCTCGGCGGCCGGGTGCCCGTGATGATGTACGAGCCGCCCCGGCAGGTGATGGAGCCCCCGTAGGGGAACTCCAGGAAGTTGCCCCAGTCGTACTCGACCTTCATGTCGGTGAACCAGTAGTTGAGGAACTGGTCCTGGTCGTTGGGCTGCTGGCCCCGGCCGGTGAGGCCCGAGTAGAGGAAGGCCCTGCGGTAGGCGCCGCCGACCCGGCACGCCTCCCAGCGCATCTCGGAGTTGGTGTCGGTGCCGTCCAGGCAGATGCCGTACTCCCACTCCCCCATCCACTCGCACTCCGAGAACCGGTAGTCCTGCGCCTGGCCGGTGGAGTAGGAGGTGAAGAAGGAGGCGCCCGGCGTCGCCGAGCGGAACTGGATGCGTTCGAAGGACAGGTTGGCCCAGATGTCCTCGTTGCGGCACAGGGAGGAGCCGGGGCCGACCGGCGGGCGGAAGACCAGGGTGGTCATGCGCTTGCCGGCGCCGGAGAAGCGCAGCCCGTTGGCGGGGCGCAGCGGCGCGACCCCGTTCAGCAGGGCGTTCGGACGGGTGATGAGGAACTCGCCGGGCGGGATCTCGATCACGGTGCGGCCGATGCCCCGGGAGACGCGGGCGGCGGCGAGGGCGTAGGCGTACTCGAACGCGGCGGTGTCGTCGGCGGTTCCGTCGCCCACCGCGCCGAGGTCGCGGACGTTGATCACCCGGGACAGCAGACCGGCGGAGGCCGGCGCCCGCACCGCACCGGCGGGGCCGACCGGGGCGCCGGGGCCGCTTCCCGGTCCCGACGCGGCGGACGCGCTGTGGCCGGTGAGGACGGTCGCGCCCAGCAGGGTCACCCCGCCACGCAGGAGCTGCCGACGGCTCACACGGGACATCCCGCCTCCCCGCTCTGCCATAATTGCCTTCTTTCTAGCGATTTGTTCAATTGACATGAGATTCGCTCTTATAAGGAGGGATATGGCTGAGTTCGTCGAGGTTCTGCGGCATCTTTCGGCGGCCCAGAAGCCCGCGAAGGGGGTCTCGCTCTACACCCGGTTCGTCAATCGCCCGGCCGGGCGGGTCCTGGCCGCGCTGGCCTATCAGGCGGGGGCGACGCCCAATCAACTGACCGTCCTGGGCGCCCTGTTCACCTTCCCCGCGCTGGCCGCGGTGGCGCTGCTGCCGCCCACGCCGCCGATGGCGGCGGGTGTGGGCGCGGCCCTGGCCATGGGGTTCTTCCTGGACTCTGCGGACGGTCAGCTGGCGCGGGGGCAGCGGTCGGGGAGTCCGTCGGGCGAGTGGCTCGACCATGTCCTGGACTGCGTCAAGATCCTCGCCCTGCACCTGGTGGTGCTGGTGTCGTTCTACCGGTTCTTCGCCCTGCCGAGCCCGCTCTGGCTGCTGGCGCCGATGGTCTTCCAGCTCGCGGCCGTGGTGATCTTCTTCGCCGGCATCCTGACGGAGAAGCTGAAGCGGCGGGCACCGGGCGAGGTTCCGCCCGGTGCGCCCCCGGCCTTCAGGGCCGTCCTGCTACTGCCCGTCGACTACGGCCTGACCTGTCTGGCCTTCCTATTCCTGGGCAGTCAGGACGTCTTCCTTGCGGTGTACTCCACGCTGCTGCTGGCACACGTCCTGTTCATGGCCGCCTTCCTGGTGAAGTGGTTCCGGGAGCTGCGCTGAGGGGATCGACGGCGGTTCGTGGGCGGCCAGCATCCTCAGGGCGCTGCGCAGCAGGGTGCTGGAGGTGTGCATGGTGTACGGGAAGTAGACGACCTCCACCCCGACCTCCCCGAACCGCCGCTCGTACTCCAGCCACTTGGGGGTGCCGCGCCAGTCGTCGCCCTTGAAGATGACGTGGAAGCCGACGCGCTTCCAGGTGTTGAGCTTGTCGACCTCCGTCTCCACGATGGCGTCGTCGACGTACTTCACACTGCGGACGATGTCGAGCCGCTCGGCGAGCGGGACGACCGGGACCTTGCCCTTCAGCCGTAGCGTCATCTCGTCGGAGCTCACTCCCGCGACGAGCCGGTCGCAGTGGCGCCGGGCCTCGCGCAGGATGTTGAGGTGGCCGATGTGGAACAGGTCGTAGACGCCCGGGGCGAATCCGATGCGGGTCATCGCGCCTCACCCGTGCCCCGGTGGGCCGTCCGGCCGGACTCGGCCGTCCTGCCCGTCTGGCCGGACTGCGCGGTCTGGGCGCCGCCCTGGGCCGTCTGCTTCGGCGCAGCGGTGGTCTGCTGCGCCGGCTTCTTCGGCACGTTCACGGTCAGGGAACGGGACCTGGCCGCGGTGTTGGTGCCGTCCGTGACCTCGATGGCGTACTGGTGGCGGGAGCCCGCCGGCACCGTGTCCGTCCAGGTCATCCGGGGGCGGTCCCAGAACGCGGAGGACTTGGCCTGGCGGGTGACCAGCTTGCCGTCGCGGTAGATCCGGTACGTCAGGACGGCGTCGTCGCGGTCCCAGGCGGCCCGCCAGGCGAGGGTGACCCTGCCGGGCTCGGCCGCCGACAGGGACAGCGTGGGGGGCTCCTCCGGAGCGCCGGTGTCCTTGTCGCCGAAGCGGGTGAGACCCTGCTGGGGCGCCTCGTTGACCTCGGTGAACTCACCGCCCGCCCACAGGAAGCCGCGCGACGCCACCAGGACGCGGGGGCCGACCTCCTCGCCGAGGCCGCCGTTGGTGTCGGGGAACCAGTGCAGGATCCTGCGGTCGTCGACCCGCTGGGCCAGGAAGTGCTGGCGGTCGCCCCGGTCGGGGAAGCCGCCGGGCGTCTCGTTGCAGTCGTGGGCGTGCGAGGCGCTGTAGAGCACGCCGTTGTAGGGCAGGACGGACTGGGTGGCGCCGCGGCAGGTGTCGTTCCACACCATGATGCCGGTGGCGGTCCGGCCCGCGATCCGGCCGTCGTAGATGCCCGGGCCATGCCCCTCCGCGCCCACGAAGAAGCGGGAGTTGTCCTGGGCGATCGTCTTCACCGACGACTGGCTCGGGAACCAGCCGGGGTAGGCGAGCACGGTGGCGCCGGTGACCGGGTTCAGGGTGACCAGGGAGCGGGCCGACTGTCCGTTGACCTTCTCGAAGTCGCCGCCCACGAAGAGGCGCCCCTGCGAGAGCGCGGCCGACAGGGCGCGCACCGGCTGGTCGAGTTCGGCCTTGAAGGGCAGCAGCGCCCCCTTGGGCGTGACGGCGGCGATACGGCTCCTGGTCTCGCCGGAGACCCGGCCGAAGTCACCGCCGAGGTAGATCGCGCGGTCCGTGGGCTCGACGGCCCGCACGGTCGAGGACACGGTCGGCTTGAAGTCCTTGCGCACCGAGCAGTCGGCGGTGTTGAGCGCGACCACGTTGGCCGCCTTCTCGGAGCCGGCGGTGTCGAAGGACCCGCCGATGTACAGCACCCGGCCGTCCGCGGAGGCCTTCATGGCCCGTACGGTGTGGTGGTACCCGGTGAAGGACGGGGCACAGGGCAGGAGTTTGCCGGTCACGGCGTCGAACGCGGCGAAGTTGCGGCGGGCCACCAGCTTCCGGCCCGGCGCCGCACCCGGCGGGCGGACCGCCTCGAAGGATCCTCCGACGTAGACGACGCCGTTCGCGGCGGCCATCGACCACACGATGCCTTCGGTCTGCCAGGTGGGCAGCGCATCGGCGGAGAACGTCTTGGGACCGCTGTCGGCGGCCGCGGCGAGGGAGGCGTCGAGCAGGGCTGCGGAACACACGAGGGCGGTGACGGCGACCCTGGTGACCGGCTTCGAGCGGAGCTTTCTCAGGTGCAAGGGAACCCCGGGTGGCAGTGGTGGGAGTGGTACGGAGTCGGAAGACGCCCACCGAGTGGGCCGCAGGGGTGCGGCCGGGGCCGGCCTCATGCGGCGCGGCGGCGCAACACTCCGGCGAGCTCGTTCACTCTCAGCGACGTCCGATATCGCCACAAACTAATAGCAAATACACACATTCCCAAGGCCATCCCCACGGCGAGTCCTGATGGGGTGTCACCTTCCCTCGTACGGGCGGCTCCCAGCACCACGCACACGGTCAGGGCGACACCGAGGGCGGTGACATAGCCGCGGTCGACGGTGGGGAACCCCAGGCGCCATCGGATCAGCAGGGCCGCCGCGAGGTTCTCCACCACGATGGCCGCGCCCCATGACGCGGCGGCCCCGAGCACGCCCCAGGCCGGGACGGCGAGCACCCCGACGGTCAACTGGACCGTGAACGCGACCGCGGTGACGGCCAGATGCCAGGAACTGCGGCCGGCCATCAGCAGCACGGTCTGGGCGTTGCCGACGGCGACGTTGACCATGGAGGCCGCGCAGAGCACGACCAGGGCGGGGGCGCCGCGGACGAACTCCGGCCCGAAGGCGGACAGGAAGGTCCCGGGGAAGGCCGCGAGGAGGGCGAACAGCGGCCAGGAGAACAGCACGATCCAGCAGGTCGACACGCGGTGCAGGGAGTGCGCCTCGGGCTCCTCGCCGAGGGCGAGCAGCCGGCTGACCTCCGGCGCCACGGCGAGCCGTACGGCGAGTTGGAGGAGCGTGCCCGCGGTGACGACGCGGCCGATCGCGGTGTAGACGCCGGCCTCCCCCGCGGTGGCCATGGCCGACAGCAGGATGACGCCGACCCACACGGCGCTGATGTCGAAGACGGAGGAGACCGCGCGCGGCGCGGCGAAGCCCCAGAACGTCCGCCAGGACACGGTCCCGCCGGCGGCCGGGGCCGTCGGGCCCCGAGCGGCCCGGCAGCGGCGCAGGGTGAACCAGGCGGCCACCGCACCGGCCAGCGCCGGCAGCAGCCAGGCCGAGGCCAGCGCGGTCAGGCTGGGCAGCAGGAAGGCGACGGGGAGGGCGATCAGCAGCCGCAGCACCGGCTTGCCGATCTGCTCCACGGCGACGAACGGGACGACCGTGCCGTAGGCCCGGGTGGCGCCGAGCAGGACCATGCCCACGGTGGTGACCGGCAGGAAGACGCCGAAGAGCCGGACCAGTGAGACGGCGTCCGCCGGGGGCAGTTGGGGCAGCAGCAGCCGCGCCACCGTGGACGACAGCAACAGGGGCGCGGCGGCCGCGGTGGACACCAGGGCTGCGGGCAGTACGGCCATACGCAGCAGGTCGGGGACCGAGCGGCCGTCGTCGAGGGCGAGGTCCCGGGGTACGAAACGGATCAGCCCGGCGTCGGCGCCGAGCTTGCAGGTGTTGCTGAGGATGGTGAACAGGGCGACGCCGGTGAAGACCACGCCCGAGCCGTCCGCGCCGACGGCGCGGGTGAACAGGCCGACCAGCAGGAAGGAGAAGACGGCGTTGGCGACGGAGCCCGCCATCCCCCACCAGCCACCCCGGGCGACCGCCGCCACCGCGCGCGGGGCCTCGGCCCCGGCGCGGGTGGGAGCGGTCGTGTCGGCGGCGGTCACCGCCGCGAGACGGAGAAGGTGCCGTCCTGGGCGGGAAGTTCCATCGGCGCGGCGGGGTGCGTCGCCGGACGGTACTTCGGGCGGCGGCCCGGCAGCCGCAGGCGCCGGCGGGGCCGGGCGGCGTCGAGGACCGTGCCGAGGAGGCGTCCGCCGGAGCAGTCGACCAGTTCCTGCACCTGGCGCAGGTCGTCCTGGCGGGTGGTACCGAGGCCGACGACCAGCACGACGCCGTCGACGCGCTGGGCCACGGCGAGCGCGTCGGCGTGCGTGAGGAACGGTCCCGTCACGACGACGGTGGTGGACTCGACGCCCGGCCGCAGCCGGTGGGCCTCGGTCGACAGGCTCGAGCGGGTGTGCGCGCCGATGCCGCCGCCGGAGCGGAAGGCCAGCCGCCCGGAGACCTCGGCTTCGACGAGGACGCTCCCGCTGGGCAGGAACGCCTCCTCCAGGGTGGGCGCCTCGTACGGCATCAGCGGCAGCCGGTCCGAGAGCCCGGAGGCGTCGGAGTCGGCGTCCACCAGCAGGACCTCGCCGCCGTACTCGGCGAGCGCGGCGGCCAGGTTGGCGGCGACCTCCTCGGCGGCGTCGGCGTCACGCGGGGCGACGACGAGCACCTGGCCGGGGCCCGAGGGGCCGTCCGTCTTGCGCAGCCGGAAGGCCAGGGCACGGAACGCCTCGGTGCGGGCGCCGCCGGTGCGGCCGACCTTCAGCAGTTCGCCGTGCCCGTCCTCGTCGTCGGGCAGGATGCCGAGCACCGGGGCGTGCAGCGCGCCGCGCAGTTCGCCGACCGAGCGGATGCGGGAGTCCAGGGCGGAGCGCAGCCAGGCCAGCACCAGGCCGAGCAGCAGGCCGCACACCAGGCCGAGGGCGAGCAGGACGCGCAGACCGGGGCCGACCGGCAGGTGCGGGGCGGTGGCCCGGCGGACGACGTCACCGGCGTCGGTGTCCCGGGACTTGATGTCGAGGACGCGCTTCTGGAGGGTGTAGAGCTGGCTCTGCGCGGCCGTCTTGGCGTCCTTCTGCTCCAGCTTCTCCTCGGCCAGATCCTGGTTGAGCACCCGGATCTGCTGGCCGAGGGCGTCGGTCGCGCGCCGGACGGCGGCGTCGTTGCGGCTCTTGCGGTCGGTGAGGTAGGCCTCGGCGAAGGCGTTGGCGCCCTCGGCCGCGCGCCGGGGGCTGCCGGCGGTGAACTCGAAGCGCAGCACCCGGGACTTCATCGGGTTGGTGACGCGCAGCCGGGAGGCGAGGCCGCCTGCCTCGCTCTCGGGCAGGCGCAGGGCGCGGGCGACCCGGCGGGCGACCTCGGCGCTGGTGGCGACCTGCTGCTCGGTGGTCATGCTGACCTGGTTGTCGGCGGAGACCCCGACCGCGCCGAACGGGTCGGCGGTGGAGCGCACCAGGACCTCACCGGTGGCGGTGTAGGTGTGCGCGCGGTACTCGGCCAGCGCCAGCCCGCCGAGCAGTCCCAGGACCAGGCCCAGCGCGATGAGGGCGCGGTGGCGAAGGATGCGGCGCAGTTGGTCGCGTAGTTGGTCCGGCTCGTCGTACCGGTCGTCGAGATGGATGGGGCCGGTCACGGGTGCCCTCCTGTTCCGGGGATCGATGCGTGACGGGGGGTTGCGGCCGGCATCGCCGAAGAGCGGAACCGGGATGCCCGGGCGACGGGGGTGGTGATGAGCAGCGGCACGGCCACCAGCAGGGTCAGCGGACCCGCGATGGCGAGCAGGCTGCCGCGCAGGAAGACCATCTGGTAGAAGGCGAACGCGGGGACGAGCAGCGCGGCGAGGGCGCCGGTGCTCTCGCGCAGCCGGTGGCGGATGTCGTCCACACGCCGGCCGAACGCGCCGAGCAGCAGGAAGACCAGGAACACCGCCGGGGGGCCGGCCCACAGGTAGCTCTCGATCCACAGGGGCGCGGAGAGGTTGTGGAACTCGTACCCGGCGTACTCGGCCAGGGAGATGCCGGTGTCCTCGGGCTTCTCCGGCCACAGCGCGCGCGGCACCATGAACAGCGGCGGGCCGAGGACGTTCTGCGGGGAGAACCCGTGGTCGTGGGCGTAGTCGACACCGGTCTGCATCTGCTGGAAGGCGTCGTAGTCGCCGTTGGAGGTGAACTGGTCGGCGAGGGAGGCGACGGTCAGGGTCTCGCGGTCGCTGTAGCGGAAGTAGTCGCTGTAGGGGAAGACGAACAGCAGGGCGGCGAGGATCGCGGCCGAGGTGACGCGGAAGGCCCGCGGCCGGCACAGCCGGGGCACCGAGAACAGCAGGGTCAGCAGGACCATGCCGGCCCAGAACCGCGGCTTGCTGATGGGGTTGTTGACGACCACGTTGAGGGCGAGCAGCACCGGCAGTAGCAGCCAGCGCACCGCGCGCAGCCAGCGGTCGCCGCCGGGGCGGCACGGCACCCTCAGCAGTCCGAGCAGCGCCCAGAACGCGGGCACCGACAGCGACCAGCTGAGCAGGGAGCGCAGTGAGGCGTCCTCCCCGCCGGCCTCGGTGATGGCCTGCCGGCTGGTGAAGTACGCGCCCAGTCGGCCGGGTTGGCCGGCGATGAGCACGACGGCCAGGCCGAGGGCGAGCGTGCACAGGGCGAGCAGGCGCCAGGGCGCGACCCTGCGGGCGAGGACGCGTTCCAGGCGCCCGGGCGGGGCGGTGTGCCCGCGGACGCGTTCCCGGCGGGCGGCGAGGGCCGCTCCCGCGCTGTGGGCGAGGAGGCCGAGTTCGACGAGGGCCACGGCCACGAGCGCGGTGGTCTCGTCGGTCCGGTAGGGCCAGGGGTACGCGTCGGCGGCGAGCATCGCGAGGCCCGCCAGCCCCAGCCAGATGTACGCGAAGACCCAGAAGCCGAGGGCGACGAAGCGGACCCGGGAGGCGGTGAGCACCCGGGCGAGCGCGCCGCCGCTGTGCACCACGACGACGCCTTGCAGGACGAGCGCGGCCGACGGGTGCGCACCGTGCGACTGGAGGATCAGCCCCGGCAGCAGGACCGTCAGTGCCACGGCCCAGAGGGAGACCGCAGCCACACTGCGGACGCGAGCGTCCTGCATCCCGGCCTCTCCGTCGAGCGAATATTTAGGCTGAAACATCACTGAAGGATATATAGCGCTTAGATCGCGCTAATCACCCCAGGCGCGCAGAAATCGTGAAATTCTCGGCGTGCCAATTACCCCAAATCATGACAAGTCTGCATAGCTTATCGGCCATCAGACCTCCCCATTCGCAGAGGAGTTGTGTATGAGCCAGCAGGTAGACGTCGTCGTCGCCGGGGGCGGGGGCTTCATCGGCGGTCATCTGGTGGGCGACCTTCTCGCCCAGGGACTGACCGTCCGCTCCGTCGACATCAAGCCGCGCCAGGACTGGTACCAGGTCCACCCCGACGCCGAGAACGTGGTCGCCGACCTCTCGCTCCTGGACAGCGCCAGGGCGGGCGTCCGGGGCGCGCGCCAGGTGTACATGCTGGCCGCCGACATGGGCGGCATGGGCTTCATCGAGAACAACAAGGCCGCCTGCATGATGTCGGTGCTCACCAGCACCCACATGCTCCAGGCGGCCCACGAGGCCGGTGTGGAGCGCTACTTCTACTCCTCCTCCGCCTGCGTGTACGCCGCCGGCAAGCAGACCGACCCGGCCCTCACCGCCCTCAAGGAGGAGGACGCCTACCCGGCGCAGCCCGAGGACGGCTACGGCTGGGAGAAGCTGTTCTCCGAGCGCATGTGCCGGCACTACGCCGAGGACTACGGCTTCGTCACCCGCGTGGCCCGCTACCACAACGTGTACGGCCCGCACGGCACCTGGACCGGCGGCCGGGAGAAGGCGCCGGCCGCGGTCTGCCGCAAGGTGGCCGAGGCGGTCCTCAGCGGCGACCACCGGATCGAGATCTGGGGCGACGGACTCCAGAGCCGTTCGTTCATGTACATCGACGACTGCGTGCACGGCAGCCAGATGATCCTGAACGGCGACAGCGGGATCCCCGTCAACCTCGGCTCCTCGGAGCTCGTCACCATCAACCAGCTCGTCGACCTCGTCGAGGAGATCGCCGGTGTCCGCTGCGAGCGCGCGTACCGCCTGGACGCCCCGCAGGGTGTGCGCGGCCGCAACTCCGACAACACCCTGATCCAGGAGATCCACGGCTGGGAGCCGTCGGTGCCCCTGCTCGACGGCCTGGAGACGACCTACGCCTGGGTCTACGACCAGGTCAAGCGCTCCCAGCAGTGAGCCGCGGGCGAGCAGAGGAGGCGGTGAACCCATGAGGATCCTCGTCCACGACTACAGCGGCCACCCCTTCCAGGCCCAGCTCAGCCGTGAACTGGCGCGCCGCGGTCACGACGTCGTCCACTCGACGTGCACGGCCTACGTCTCCGGCAAGGGCAACCTCGCCGGGGACACCCCCGGGCTGCGCTTCGTCACCATCGGCGACGGCACCGCGCTGCGCAAGGACGCCTACGTCCGCCGGCTGCGCCAGGAGACCCTGCTGGGCCTCGAACTGGCCCGGCAGGTACGGCGGGAGAAGCCCGACGTGGCGCTGCTGTCGAACATGCCGATCCCGGTGCTCGTGGTCGCGGCGGGCGTCCTGCGGCGGATGGGCGTCCCCTGGGTGCTGTGGCACCAGGACGTGACGGCCGTGGCGATGAAGAGCTTCGCCGCCGAGAAGGTCGCCCGGTCCATGGGCATCGCCGCGAAGGTCTTCGGCGCCGGCGAGAAGTGGTCGGCGCGGCAGGCCGCGGCCGTCGTGGTGATCGCCGAGTCGTTCCTGCGCGTGCACCGCGAGTGGGGCACGGCCGGCAAGGTCACCGTCATCCCCAACTGGGCGCCGCTGGACGAGATCGTGCCGGTCGACCGGGCCAACGCCTGGTCGGCCGAGCACGGCCTGGACGGGGTGCGGACGGTGCTGTACTCCGGCACGCTCGGCCTGAAGCACAATCCCGAGCTGCTGGTGCTGCTCGCCGAGCGGCTGGGCGCGCGGGGCACCCCGGTACGGCTGGTCGTCGTCAACGACGGCCCCGCGGTGCCGGTGCTGCGCCGGGCGGCGGCCGAGCGGGGCGTCGATCTGACCCTGCTGCCCTTCCAGCCCTACGGGCGGCTGCCCGAGGTGCTGGGCTCGGGCGATCTCCTCGTGGTGCTGCTGGGCGCGGACGCCGGGGAGTTCTCGGTACCGTCGAAGACCCTGTCGTACCTGTGCGCCGGACGTCCCGTGCTCGGGCTGATGCCGGCCACCAACCTGGCGGCGCGGCTGCTGCACCGGGCGGGGTCGGCGGTGTTCCCGCCGGAGGAGGGCGCGCTCGACGAGGCCGTCTCCTGGGCGCGGGAGGTCCTCTCCGACCCGGCGCGCGCGGAGTCGCTGGGCAAGGAGAGCCGGGCCCTGGCCGAGCGGGAGTTCGCCCTGGAGGACTGCGCCTCGCGCTTCGAGGACATCCTCCGTACGGCGAGCCGCGCGCGGCGGCGCTGAACGGGCGGCGGTTCGGCCGCACCCGGCGGCCGAACCGCTCGCGTCACCCCTTCCGGTACAGCTTCTCCAGCCGGTCCACCACCGCGCGGATGGAGAAGACCTCGTCGATCGCCCGCCGGCCGGCCGCGGCGAGCCGGTCGCGCAGCTCCGGGTCGGCGAGCAGCCGGCCCACCGCGTCGGCCAGCGCCGACGGACTCCCGTCGGTGACCAACGCCGCTTCCCTGCGGGCCAGTTCGGCCGCGATGCCGCTGCTGTCCGTGCACACGACCGGGGTCCCCTCGGCGAGCGCCTCCAGGACCGTCATCGGGAACGGCTCCCGCACGCTCGGCAGGACGTACACCGCGGCCTTGCGGTAGGCCGCCAGGGCCGCCGCATGGTCGAGCGCACCACCGTAGGAGACGACGTCGCCGATCCCCCGGTCCTCGATCAGCCGGCGCACCGCGGGCAGCGAGCCCTCGTCGGCGCCGTAGAGCGTGAAGCGGGCGTCGCCCGACTCCTTGTGGACCAGGGCGGCCATCTCCACGAACGCCTCGGGGCGTTTGCGCGGGTGCAGTCTGGCCAGGAAGACCACCTCGTGGCCGCTGCGCACCCCGGCGGTGTGGCGGCCCGCGTCGGACACGCGCAGCCCGTTGGGCAGGTCGAGCAGCGGCGGGCCGTCCGGACCCAGGACGGCGGTCAGTTCGCGGCGCTCCCGCTCGGTGAGCACGAGACAGGCGCGGGCGCCGCGCAGCAAGGGCACGAACAGCCGGTCGAAGACCCGCGCCACGGCGGCGGTGCGGGGCTCGACCATGCCGTGGGTCTGGGTGACGTAGTCCGTGCCGCGCAGCCGGGCCACGGCGAGCGCGGCGAGGGAGACGAGGTCGCGGCCGGCGTGCAGGTGCACGACGTCGGCGCGGCCCGTCGCGCGCCACAGGTCCGCCAGGAGCAGCGGGTGCATGAGCCCGAGGCAGCCACGGCCCGGCACGAACCGCCAGGCCGGGCGGGAGACGAACGGGACGGCTCCGACCCGCCCCGGGGCGGGCGCCGCGCCCCGCCACAGCGACACCAGCCGGACGTCGTGGCCGCGGGCGGCCAGCTCCTCGAGCTGCGCTGCCGCGACGCTCGTCGGACCGCCGAAGGCCCCGTCGTCGCTGACGAGGGTGACCACGTGGACGATTCTCATGCCCGGCCTCCCGCGGTCAGGACCGCGTCCCGCGGCACGTCCTGGTGGGCGACGGCGCCCGCGCCCACCACGGCGCCCCGGCCCACGGTGACCCCGCGCAGCACGACCGCTCGGGCCGCGACCCAGCTGCCCGGCTCCAGCCGGATGGGGCCGTTGTCGAACTCGAAGGTGGCGCTGCGGCGGCGGTGGCTGCCGGTGCACAGCAGGGCGCTCTGCGAGACACAGCAGTCGTGGCCGATGGTGACCGGTTCGAGGTTGAGGATCCAGGCGTCCTCGCCGATCCAGACGTCGTCGCCGACGTCCAGTTTCCACGGCCAGTGGACACGCACGCCGCGCCGGATCAGCACCCGCCGGCCGACCCGGGCGCCGAAGGCGCGCAGCAGCGGCGGCCGCCAGCGGGCGGGGAACCACCACTGGGTGAACAGCAGATGCTGGGCGGCGTACCAGGCGGCCTGCACCAGCGGGGGGCGGCCCTTGTCGTATCCGGCTCCGGTGAAGCCGCGCAGCCGGCGGTCCACGACGGGCCGGTGCGCCGGGTCCGCGACGGAAGTGGTCTGTACCATGACGCGATCCTTCCCGGCGGCGGGGGCGAAGGTCCCGTGCCGGCCGCGTGTTGGCGGCAGACCTGCCCGGATGGCGGAAGCGGCCCCCGGGCCGGAACCCGGGGGCCGCTTCGGTCCTCGCGTCCTCACCGAGGAGGAGGGCCCGGCCTAGTAGGCGCCCTGGCCGTTGAGGACCGCGCGGACGGTGCGGGCCATCACGTTGACGTCGCCGGACAGGGACCAGTTGTCGACGTAGCGCAGGTCGAGCGCGACCGTCTCCCGCCAGGACAGGTCCGAGCGTCCGCTGACCTGCCACAGTCCGGTCAGGCCCGGCCGGACGTTGAGCCGGCGCATCTCGACGCCGTTGTACTTGACGACCTCCTCGGGCAGCGGCGGGCGCGGGCCCACGAGGGACATGTGACCGAAGAGGATGTTGAAGAGCTGGGGCAGCTCGTCCAGGGAGTAGCGGCGCAGGACGCGTCCGACCGGGGTGACCCGGGGGTCGCGGCGCATCTTGAACATGTGTCCGTCGTTCTCGTTCTGCTGCTCCAGCCCGCCCTTGAGCCGGTCCGCGTCGACCACCATGGTGCGGAACTTCCACATGGCGAACCGCATGCCGTGCCGGCCGACCCTGGTCTGGCGGTAGAGGACCGGGCCCGGCGAGCCGAGCCGGACGGCCAGCGCCAGCAGGAGCAGCAGCGGCGAGAGCAGCAGGATCAGCAGCAGGGCGCCCGCCCGGTCCACCGCCGTCTTGGCGGCGGCGTGCGCACCGCGCTGGAGCGGCGGGGCGATGTGCAGCAGGGTGAGCCCGGCCGCCGAGGTCAGCCGCACCCGGCGGCGGGCCACGTCGGTGATGCCGGGCAGCACCGTGAGCGAGCGGCCCCGGTCGTGCAGCGCCCAGGACAGCCGGCGCATCCGCTCGCCGTCCAGGTGCGGGCCGGGCGCCACGAAGACCAGGTCGGCGCCGAGTTCGTCGGCCGCGCCGAGGACGACGGAGGCGTCCGCGTCGGGTGTCTCGGGTGCCTCGCGGGTCAGTTGCGCGCACACGGGGACGCCCGAGGTCACCTCGTCCTCGCCGACCGGGCAGGCGCCGACGATGACGTATTCGTGGTCGGTGCGCTGGGCGAGCTGTCCGACCACGGCGTCGAGGGCCGAGGCCTCGCCGACGACCAGCACATGGCGCAGGGCGCGGGCGTTGCGGCGGGCGGCGAGCAGATGACGGTGGATCAGTTTCTGACAGACGCCCGTGGCCACCAGGGCGGGGAGGAGCGCGGTGAACGCCTCGGCGGGCACGCTCTGCAGTCCGCAGACCACCCGCAGCGTGGCCAGGGCGCCGACCAGGACCAGCCAGTCCCGGGCCACGGCCCGCAGGCCGCCTCCGTCGCCCCAGGCGGCGGGGGTGTACCGCTTGCTCGCCACCCCGATGAGCGGCCACAGCAGGGCCGCGGCGGCCGCCAGCCGCAGGGGATGGGGCTCATGGACCTCCACGATGGTCGCGGCGACCGGCAGGGCCGCGGCGGCCAGGTCGACGGCGACGGCGAACGGGCCGTACCAGCGGGCCCGGGTCCGCACACGCGGGACGGGGTGGCGCGCCACGGGAATCGGCGCCTGCCGGGACATCGCGATTCTGAACCGGCGCATGGTTTCCTTCGAACCCCCACTCGCAGATCACATTCCTCACATGATCCTTATATCACCGTGTGGGTAAGAAAATAGGCTTTTATCGCCCTGTGTGGAGCGGCGTGGCATGGCGGTGCGTCGCCGGTTGGGGCACGGTGGAGTGACACGGCCGAGAGGAGCACCCGATGTCGAACCACACCTACCGGGTCACGGAGATCGTCGGCACCTCGCCGGACGGCGTCGACCAGGCCATCCGCAACGGCATCGGCCGCGCCTCGCAGACACTGCACAACCTGGACTGGTTCGAGGTCACCCAGGTGCGCGGCCAGCTCGAGAACGGCGAGATCGCGCACTGGCAGGTGGGCCTGAAGGTCGGCTTCCGCCTGGACGAGTCGGACTGACGGAACCGGTCCGGGATCAGGTACGGCCCTGTCGCTCCTGCGCCTCGCGCAGTTCCGGCGACGGCGCGCTCCAGCGGGCGAGAACGACCCGGAATCCCGCCCGTTCGGCGTCCTGGCACACCAGCGCGTCGTCGTCCACCAGCAGCCGCACCTCCCGCGACCGGGCGAGCCGGCGCAGGATCTCCAGCTTGGTGCGGCGGGCCGGCCTGCGGTCGTCGTTGCGCCGCATGTACACCCGTCCCTCGGGCAGCCCCTGCGCGGCCAGCCACGCGAGCGTGTCCCGCCGGCAGCGCTCCGGCCGGCCGGTGAGGTAGACGACCTCGCACCCCTCGGCCTGCTCCCGCGCCAGGGCGACACCTTCGGGGATCGGCGGGTCCGCGGGCGCGGCGGCGAAGAACGCGTCCCAGTCGCGCGGCCTGCACTCCAGGAACCGCTGCCGGTGGGCCGTGTCGGCGAGGGTGTTGTCCAGATCGAACACGGCGATCGGCCGTCGACTGCTGTCGGTCACGCCCCCATTCTCCACCGGAACTTCCCCACCGGAACGTGGCCACCGGGGCATCCGACGGGGCTTCCGACGGGGCTTCCCTGGGCTTCCCGAGGGGGTTTCCTGGAGACGCTTCCCGACGGGGCTTGCCCGGCGAGGCCTCCCCAGCGGGACCTGTCCGGCGGGCACCGGCACGGCTTGCCCGGCGGCACCGGCGCGGCTTGTCCGGCGGGGCTTCTCTGCTGGGGTGGTGCGGTTGGGGTGCCTTCGCTCTGGGGGAGCGGGCGGTGGGGAGATGTGGGAATCCCGTGGGACGTCAGGTGTTGAACGGGGTATGAGTTCCGCGATCGCTCCGGCCCGCTTCTCCGTCCTCGATCGGTCCCGGATCCGGGAGGGGCACACCGCGGCACAGGCGCTGCGGGACACCGTGGCGCTGGCTCGGGAGGCCGAGCGGCTCGGCTTCCACCGCTTCTGGGTCTCGGAGCACCACGGTGTCCCCGGTGTCGCGGGCTCCGCGCCCACCGTCCTCGCGGCCGCCGTCGCGGGAGCGACCCGCACCATCCGGGTCGGCACCGGCGGGGTGATGCTGCCCAACCACCGGCCCCTGGTCGTCGCCGAGCAGTTCGGGGTCCTGGAGTCGCTCTTCCCGGGGCGGATCGACATGGGCCTGGGCCGCTCGGTGGGCTTCACCGACGGGGTACGCAAGACGCTCGGCCGCGACAAGGACGACGCCGACGACTTCGCCACCCAGCTCGCGGAGCTCCTGGGCTGGTTCGGGGGCACCTCGCCGACCCGGGTGCACGCCTACCCCGCCGAGGGGCTGACGGTGCCGCCGTTCGTGCTGGCCCTGGGCGAGGGCGCGACGATCGCGGCCCGCGCGGGCCTGCCCCTGGTGATCGGCGACCTCAGGGACCGCGAGAGGATGCGGCGCGGCATCGACACCTACCGTGCGCGCTTCTGCCCCTCCCCCTGGGCGTCCGAGCCGTACGTCGTCGTCTCCGGCACGGTCGCTGTGGCCGCGAGCCCCGAGGAGGCCCGGCGGCTGCTGGTCCCGGAGGCCTGGTCGATGGCGTACTCCCGCACCCACGGGACCTTCCCGCCGCTCCCGCCCGCCGAGTCGGTGGAGACCCGCACGATGACCGCGAAGGAACGTGGCTTCTACGAGCGGGGCCTGACCGGCCATATCGCCGGCACCGAGGAACAGGTGACGCACGAGCTGGACACCCTGCTCCAGGAGACCGGCGCACAGGAGATCCTCGTCACCACCAGCACGTACGACCGTACGGCGCTGCTGGACTCCCACCGGCGGCTGGCCGGGATCGTGCACCGGGCGAGGAACACCGGGTGAGCGTCGGTGCCTAGGGGACGGCCGGCCGGCGGCGGCGCTGTTCGCTCCAGGACCGGTGGTGGTCCACGAGGGTCTCCTCGATCGGGCGGTAGGTGAGGCCCAGTTCCTCGGTGCTCCGGCGGTTGTCGACGCGGAACCGGATACCGAGGTGCCCCCGGATGTAGTCCTGGGAGAGACCGAAGGCGGGGCCCAGGATGCGGACCGGCCAGTGCGGCAGGGCGGTGCGGGGCAGGCGCGGATCGCGCGGGTGGTGCCTGCGGAGCAGCCGCGCCATCTGGTGGAAGGACGTCATCTCCTCCGCCGCGAGGATGTACCGGCCGTGGGCGTCCGGCCTTTCTGCGGCGGCCACATGGGCGGCGGCCACGTCCCGGACGTCGACCGTGGTGAAGCTGAAGTCGGGGGCGCCGTAGAAGAAGTAGCCCTTGAACAGCTCGTCGAGGAGGAACAGGCTGCCCGAGTCGGAGGCGGGCGTGAGGGAGGGGCCGAGGATCAGCCCGGGGTTGAGGCAGACCATCCGCCAGCGGCTCTGCGCGGCCTCGGCGTCCCAGGCGGCCCGCTCCGCCACGGTCTTGGCGTAGTGGTACGGGTTGTTCTCCACCGTGCTGGTGGTGTTGACGTACTTCTCCGTCAGGACCCGGCCGTCCATGCGGTCGACGTCCGCGTAGGCGCCGAAGATCGCACCCACCGTGGAGGTGAACACCAGGCGTTCCACCGTCGGGGCGCGGTCCACGGCCCCGACGACGTTGCGGGTGCCGTGCAGCGCCGGGTCGACGACGTCCCGCTGTCCGTCCTTGATCCTCTCCGGCATCAGGAAGGGCGAGGCCACGTGGAAGACGATCGTGCAGCCCTTCGCCGGCTCGTCGAAGGAGCCCTCCCGCAGCAGGTCCGCCTCGAAGAGGTCGAGCCGGCCGGGGTGGGCGTCCTGGAGGGCGCGCAACGGAGCGAGCTTGGCCGTGTTCGCCGTATCGCGGACCGTCGTACGCACCCGGTAGCCGCGCTCGAGGAGCTGCCGCACCAAGTGCGCCGCGACGAAGCCGCTGCCTCCGGTGACCAGGACCGTTCCGCCGGCCGGGCTGGTGCTCACGCGCGCTCCCCTCAGGAGGTCGGGACGCGCGCCATGATCCCATCCCGGGCGCCCGACGGCCCCCCGCTTGCGGGGAATTCCCCGGATCCGCGCCGGTGCTCGTGCGGACCGGCCAGGACCCGTTCCCCGGCCGCCGCCGCGAGCGTCTTGCGGTCGGTGGCACCGTCCGGCGCGAGCAGCGGGAGCACCTCGACCTCCGCGACCAGGCCGCGCGCCGAGGTCACCCGCCACAGCGAGGCGAGCAGTGAGTCGTCGCCGACGTAGGCGGGCGCGGTGCTGGCCGCCCCGGCGCTGTTCCGGTAGCGGATCCGGACCGGCTGGACGGGGACCCCGGCGTCGAGCGCGGCCTGGAACACCGCGCGCCGGAAGTGCCCCTGGGCGCGGCCGCACCAGGTGCTGCCCTCCGGGAACACCGCGACGGCCTGCCCGGCCCGCAGCACCCCGGCGATGGTGGCGACCGTGCCGGGCAGGGCGCGCAGCCGGTCCCGGTCGATGAACAGGGAGCCGTTCGCGGCCATCGCCCCCACGACCGGCCACGCGCGGATCTCCTTCTTGGCCAGCATCCGAGCCGGGCGGACCCCGGCCAGCAGGGGGATGTCCAGCCAGGAGATGTGGTTGGCGACCAGGAGCAGTCCGCCGGTGGCGGGCGCGCGCCCGCCGGTCAGCCGGATCCGCACCCCGGCGGCCCGGACGACGGCCCGGCTCCACCGCCGTACCGCCCCCGCCGGGATCCGCGCGCCGAACGGGGACAGGGCGACCCCGGCCAGTACCAGGACGACCACCGCGACGAGCCGCAGCACGGCCCGCGGTACGGCCGTCCAGGACGCCGTACCCTCCACGCACGCCCGCGGGGTGCAGGGCGCGCCGGGCAGCCAGACACTCATCAGGCGCTCGGCACGAGGGAGAGGAAGTGCCGCAGGTAGCGGGAGTTGACCCGGCGCATCGACAGCAGCACGAACAGGTCGGCGACACCGAAGTCCGGGTCGTGCGCGGGCTCGCCGCACACCCAGGCGCCGAGGCGGACGTAACCGCGCAGCAGGGCGGGCAGTTCGGTGCGGGCGGCCGGGGCCGCCGCGGCGGCGGCCTCCTTCGGGATCCACGGGAGCAGCGGGCGCACCCGGAACTCCTCGGGAGCCAGGTGCTTGGCGCGGGCCCGGTCCCAGGTGGCGGCCGCGAGGACGCCGCCGTCGGCGAGCGGGACCGAGCAGCAGCCGGCCAGCCACTCGTGGCCGCGGTCCACCATGTAGCGCGCGATGCCGGCCCAGATCAGGCCGATGACCGTGCCGTCGCGGTGGTCGGGGTGGACACAGGAGCGGCCGACCTCGACGAGGCCGGGCCGGATCGCGTCGAGCCGGCCCAGGTCGAACTCGCCGTCGGAGTAGAGTCGTCCGGCGACCGAGGCGCGCTCCGGGGGCAGCAGCCGGTAGGTGCCGACGACCTGGCCGGTCTCCGCGTCGCGCACCAGCAGGTGGTCGCAGTAGGCGTCGAACGGGTCGACGTCGAGGCCCGGCTGCGGGGAGGACAGCAGGGCGCCCATCTCACCGGCGAAGACCTCGTGCCGCAGGCGCTGCGCGGCCCGTACGTCGGCCTCGTCGCGGGCCAGGGTGACGGTGTAGCGGACGGGTGCCGTGGACTGCTGGGGACGGTCGAGGGTGGAAACGCCGGTCATGGCTCACTCCTGGGCACGGGCCACATCGGGGACGGTGGCGCTCCCCCTGTTTCTCCCGACCCCGGTTGGCGTGGACGTGTCCGGTGCCGGGAGCCGGGATGTGGGAATGTTGAATGCCAGGCTTTCGACCGTGCCGACGGTTGCCCCGGGCCGCTACCGCCTCGCCTTGCGGGCCGCCCGCAGCCACTCCTTGTTCATCCCGGTGATGGACACCAGCGGAATTCCCTTGGGGCAGGCGGTGGCGCACTCCCCGGCGAGCGTGCAGCCGCCGAACCCCTCCTCGTCCATCTGCGCCACCATGTCCAGGACGCGGGTCTCGCGCTCGGGCGCGCCCTGCGGCAGCACGTTCAAGTGGTTGATCTTGGCGGAGGTGAACAGCATCGCCGCGCCGTTGGGGCACGCGGCCACGCACGCTCCGCAGCCGATGCACTCCGCGTGCTCGAACGCGAAGTCGGCGTCGGGCTTCGGCACCGGCGTCGCGTGCGCCTCGGGCGCGGACCCGGTGGGCGCGGTGATGTAGCCGCCGGCCTGGATGATCCGGTCGAAGGCGCTGCGGTCGACCACCAGGTCCTTGATCACCGGGAAGGCGGAGGCCCGCCACGGCTCGACGTCGATCGTGTCGCCGTCCGCGAAGGACCGCATGTGCAGCTGGCAGGTGGTGGTGCGCTCCGGGCCGTGCGCCTCGCCGTTGATGACGAGGGAGCAGGCGCCGCAGATGCCCTCGCGGCAGTCGTGGTCGAAGGCGACGGGGTCCTCGCCGCGCAGGATGAGGTCCTCGTTGAGGGTGTCGAGCATCTCCAGGAAGGACATGTCCGGCGAGACGCCGTCCACCTCGTACGTGGACATGGCGCCGTCGGCCTCGGCGGTGCGCTGCCGCCAGACGCGCAGGGTGAGCTTCATGCGTAGCTCCGCTGGGTGGGATGGACGTACTCGAAGACCAGGTCTTCCTTGTGCAGGGTGGGAGCCTCGCCGGTGGCGGTGAACTCCCAGGCGGCCGCGTACGCGAACTCCTCGTCGCGGCGGGCGGCCTCGCCGTCGGGGGTCTGGGACTCCTCGCGGAAGTGGCCGCCGCAGGACTCGGCGCGGTGCAGGGCGTCGAGGCACATCAGCTCGGCGAGCTCCAGGTAGTCGACGACCCGGTTGGCCTTCTCCAGGGACTGGTTGAACTCCTCGCCGGTGCCCGGGACCTTGATGCGGCGCCAGAACTCCGCGCGGATCTGCGGGATCCGCTCCAGTGCCTTGCGCAGCCCCGCGTCCGTGCGGGCCATGCCGCAGAACTCCCACATCAGCTCGCCGACCTCGCGGTGGAAGGAGTCGGGGGTGCGGTCGCCGTCCACTGACAGCAGCAGGTTCAGCCGGTCCTGGGTCTCGGCGAGCACCTCCTGGACGACCGGGTGGTCGTCGGTCACCTCGTCCTGGGCCGGGTGGCGGGCGAGGTAGTCGTTCACGGTGGCCGGGAGCACGAAGTAGCCGTCGGCCAGGCCCTGCATCAGGGCGCTCGCCCCCAGCCGGTTGGCCCCGTGGTCGGAGAAGTTGGCCTCGCCGATGGCGAACAGGCCGGGGACGGTGGTCTGGAGGTCGTAGTCGACCCAGAGGCCGCCCATCGTGTAGTGCACGGCCGGGTAGATCCGCATCGGCACCCGGTACGGATCCTCGTCGGTGATCCGCTGGTACATGTCGAAGAGGTTGCCGTACTTGGCCTCGACGGCCTCGCGGCCCATGCGCTGGACGGCATCCGCGAAGTCGAGGTAGACGCCCTGTCCGCCGGGTCCGACCCCGCGCCCCTCGTCGCAGACGTTCTTCGCGGCCCGGGAGGCGATGTCGCGCGGGACCAGGTTGCCGAAGGACGGGTAGATGCGCTCCAGGTAGTAGTCGCGCTCGGCCTCGGGGATCTCGTGCGCGGGCCGGGTGTCGCCCTTGGCCCTGGGCACCCAGATCCGGCCGTCGTTGCGCAGCGACTCGCTCATCAGCGTCAGCTTGGACTGGTGGTCGCCGGTGCGCGGGATGCAGGTGGGGTGGATCTGGGTGAAGCAGGGGTTGGCGAAGTACGCGCCGCGCCGGTGGGCCCGCCAGATCGCGGTGGCGTTGGAGTTCATGGCGTTCGTCGACAGGTAGAAGACGTTGCCGTAGCCGCCGCTGGCGAGGACGACGGCGTCCGCGACGTATGTGTCGATCCTGCCGGTGATGAGGTCCCGGGCGACGATCCCCCGGGCCCGGCCGTCGACGACGATCAGATCGAGCATCTCGGTCCGCGGATGCATCTCCACGTTCCCGGCGGCGATCTGCCGCGACAGCGCCTGGTAGGCGCCGAGGAGCAGCTGCTGGCCCGTCTGGCCGCGGGCGTAGAAGGTCCGGGAGACCTGGACGCCGCCGAAGGAGCGGGTGTCGAGCAGTCCGCCGTACTCACGGGCGAAGGGCACGCCCTGGGCCACGCACTGGTCGATGATCTCGACGGAGATCTGGGCGAGGCGGTGGACGTTGGACTCGCGCGCCCGGAAGTCGCCGCCCTTGACGGTGTCGTAGAACAGCCGGTGGACCGAGTCCCCGTCGTTGCGGTAGTTCTTCGCCGCGTTGATGCCGCCCTGGGCGGCGATCGAGTGGGCGCGGCGCGGGGAGTCCTGGTAGCAGAACTGGACGACGTGGTAGCCCTGTTCGGCGAGCGTGGCGCCGGCCGAGCCGCCGGCGAGCCCGGTGCCGACCACGATCACCGTGTGCTTGCGCCGGTTGGCGGGGTTGACCAGCCGGGCCTCGAAGCGGCGCTTGTCCCAGCGCTCGGCGACGGGGCCCGAGGGGGCCTTGCGGTCGACGAGCGGTTCGCCGGTCGTGTAGTCGGTGTAGGTCATGTTCAGCTCACCACTCCGGTCATGACGCCCACGGGTACGGCGACGAAGCCGGCCGTGAGCAGCAGCGCGAGGACGTTCGCCGTGGCTTTCAGGGCGCGGTCGCGGGTGCGGCTGCCGACGCCCAGGGTCTGGGCGGCGCTCCAGAAGCCGTGCCGCACGTGCAGGCCGAGGGCGAGCATGGCGACGATGTAGATGACGTTGCCGTACCAGGTGGAGAAGGTGTCCACGACGTTCTGGTAGGGGTGGCCCTGCTGGAAGCCGCCGCTGTGCACGGTGCCGGTGGTCAGGTCCAGGAGGTGCCAGACGAGGAACAGGCCGAGGATGACCCCGCCCCAGCGCATGGTGCGCGTGGCGTAGCTCGCGCGGGCCTTGCGGTGCACGTACCTGCCGGGGCGTGCCCTGATGTCACGCCGGCTGAGCTGGTAGGCGGAGGTGGCGTGCGCGATCACGGCGACGACCAGCACCACGCGGACCAGCCAGAGCGTCCACTCCTCGTGCATGAACGGTTCGCCGACGGTGCGCAGCCAGTGGGCGTAGTGGTTGAACTCGCCGGGCCCGAAGAAGATCTTCAGGTTTCCGATCATGTGGACGACCAGGTACAGCAGCATGATCAGTCCGCTGACGGCCATCACGGTCTTCTTGCCGACGGAGGAGTCCCACACGGTACGCGCCATCGACGGCCGTCGGTCCGTCCGCGTTGCCAGAGCCATGTCTCCAGACGCTAGGGCCGTTCGGCCCCATCGGTCCAAGACATGAAACGGCTCGTTTCGATAGGCGTCCGCTATCGAGCCGCCTATCCTGGAAGGGTGCAGTTCCAGCAGCTCCAGTACTTCGTGGCGGTGGCCGAGACCCGGCACTTCACCCGGGCCGCCGAGCGGGTCCATGTCGCCCAGCCCTCGCTGTCGCAGCAGATCAGGGCGTTGGAGCGGGAGCTGGGGGCGGATCTGTTCCTGCGGGCGCGCGGCAACATCACGCTCACCGACGCGGGCGAGGCGCTGCTGCCGCTGGCCCGGCGGATCCTCGCGGACACCGAGACCGCGCGCTACGAGGTGCAGGAGCTGGTGCAGCTGCGCAGCGGGCGGGTGCGGCTCGGGGCCACCCCGAGTCTGTGCACCGGTCTGCTGCCGGACGTGCTGCGCGCCTTCCACGACCGCTACCCGGGCATCCGGCTGCTGATCGAGGAGGGCGGTTCGCACGATCTCGTACGGCAGCTCGCCCGCGGCGCCCTGGACCTCGCCCTGGTCGTCCTGCCGCTGCCGACGCCCTCGCCCGCGCTGACCACGGTCGAGCTGCTGCGCGAGGACCTGGTGGTGGTGTCCTCCCCCGAGGCGCCGAAACCGGGCGACGGGCGGCGCACGGTCGGGATCGCCGATCTGGAGGGCGAACGTCTGGTGATGTTCCGGCACGGCTACGACCTGCGGGAACTGACCGTGGCCGCGTGCCGGGCCGAGGGCTTCGAGCCGGACTTCGCCGTCGAGGGCGGGGAGATGGACGCGGTCCTCGGCTTCGTCCGGGCCGGTCTGGGGGTGGCCGTCGTGCCCCGGATGGTGGCCGCCCGGTCCGGCCGGGGCCTGCGCGTCACCCCGCTCACCCGGCCCGGTCTGCACCGGACGATCGCCCTCGCGCACCGCAGCGACGTGGCACCGCCGCGGGCGGCGCGCGAGCTCCAGCGGATGCTGCTGGAGCACTGAGCCCCGGCTCAGCCCTGGAGGGCGGCCGGCCGGAACACCTCCTCGCACCACCGCCGGAAGGTCGTGGGCGCGGTGTCGGGCGTGCTGGGCTGTGCTGCGCCGTAGAGGCCCTGGGTGTTCTGGGCGTCGACCATGTCGGAGAAGGCCCGCACCCACGACTCGGTGGCGCCGAGACGGTTCCAGCGCTCCGCGAGCTGCGCCGTGGTGGTGAACTCGACGCGGACGGGCCGGCCGAGCACCTCGGAGAGGACGCCGGCCATGCCTTCGGGGGTCAGGTCGTCGGGGCTGACCAGCGGCACGTCCTCCTGCCCGCGCCAGGAGTCGTCGAGCAGCAGGCGGGCGGCCGCGGCCCCGATGTCGCGCGTGGCGCACAGGCGCAGCACACGGTCCGGAACGAGCGGTGTGACGAAGACCCCGGCGTCGCGGATCGAGGCCAGCTGGCGCAGCTCGTTCTCCATCAGGGAGGGCGGGCACAGGGCCCGGTAGTGGACGCCCGTGGCGGTGATCGCCTCGTCCATGGCCAGCCCCGCGGAGATCAGCCCGGCGTTCGCGGCGATTCCGCGGCCCAGGGTGGAGACGGCCACGACCCGCTGCGGGCCCTGGGCCCCGATCACCTCGCACAGCGGCTCGGTGAAGGCCCGGAAGTGTCCGTCGACACTGGCGGCGGCGGGGTTCGGCGGGACCAGCCAGAACACCCGGTCGGCGCCCTGGCAGGCCTCCTTCAGCACGGCCGGGTCCGCGTGCGACCCCTGGACGGCCTCCACCCGCTCGCGCACCTCGGGGGCGAGGGCGGCCGGGTCCCGGACGATCACCCGGACCGGTGCGGGGCCCTCGGGGGCGTCGAGAAGACGGGCGACGACCTCACGGCCGATCTGCCCGGTCGGAGTGGTGACGAGAATCATGAACTAGCTCCTGGAACAGGACGTGTCGGGACGCTCACGAGCCTGCTGCCCCGGCGTCCGGAACTGAAGGTCCGGTTCGCTCGCGCTTGTTACCCTCAGGGCAATGCCAAGGGGAGGTCACGCCCGTGGAGTCCCGTCCGCTGCGCTACTTCGTCGCCGTCGCCGAGGAGCTCAACTTCGCCCGTGCCGCCCAGCGGTTGGGCATCTCTCCGCCGCCGCTGTCGCGGGCGATCCGCGCGCTGGAGGAGGAGCTGGGCGCCGTACTCCTCGAACGCACCACGCACAGCGTCACGTTGACGCCGGCGGGAGAGATCCTGCTGCCGGAGGCCCGGTTCGCGCTGGAGGCGCTGGAGGCCGCCGGGCGGCGGGCCCGGCGGGCGGCCGCCGCCGGACCGAAGCTGGAACTGGCCGTGAAGGCCGACGGCGACGGCGGGCTGCTGGAGCCGATCCTCGCGCGGTACGCCGCCGACCCGGCCGCGGTGCCGGTCTCCGTCCGGCTGTGCGCCTGGCACGAGCAGTCCCGGCTGCTGCGGCGGGGCGAGGCCGATGTCGCCCTGGTGTACGAGCCGTACGACCGCGTCGGTCTCGACGCGGAGGAACTGGCCGTCGAGCCGCGTATCGCCGCCCTCGCCACGAGTCATCCGCTGGCCGGGCGGGCCGGACTGTGCCTGGCAGACCTGGGGCTGCGCGCCGACACGGTGTACGCGTACCTCGACGCGGTCCGCGGCAGGGGCGCCGACCTCGCGCAGCTCCTCACGCTCGTCGCCCTCGGCGAGGCCGTCCCCCTGCTGCCCGCGTCCGTCGCCGGCCGCTACCCGCGCCCCGGCGTCGTCTACCGCCCGGTCCGGGACGCGCCCCCGGCCGTGCTGGCCGTCGCCTGGCCCCAGCAGTCCCGCTCCACGGCGACGGCGGCCCTGGTACGGGCGGCGGTCGCGGTGGCGGACGAGCGCGGGGCGCGGGCGGCGGGCTGAGCGGCGTCCCCCAGGGGGCGCCCCTGCGGTCAGCCCGTCGCGTCCGCCAGTGCCAGTTCGTGGAGGCGTTCCGGTGGGCCGGGGCGGGCGTAGTACCAGCCCTGGGCGGTGTCGCAGCCGAGTATGCGCAGTTGTTCGGCCTGGGCGCCGGTCTCCACGCCCTCGACGGTGACCGCGAGGTCGAGGCCGTGGGCGAGTGAGACGATCCCCTCGACGATCTTGAGGTCGACGGGGTCGGCCGGGAACTGCTGCATGCCCTGGGTGAAAGAGCGGTCCAGCTTGAGCACGCTCACCGGCAGCCGGCGCAGATTGGCGAGGTTGGAGTAGCCGGTGCCGAAGTCGTCCAGGGCGATGTCGATGCCCATCTCGGCCAGCCGGCGCAGCGGTTTGAGCAGGTCGTCGTCGGCCCCGATCAGGGCGGACTCGGTGACCTCCAGGCACAGGGCCTGCGGTTCGACACCCGTGCGTTCCAGGATGTCGACCGTGTCCTGCACCAGCCCCGGATGAGTGAGCTGGCACGGCGAGAGGTTGACGTTGACGCGCAGCGGCGCCGCCGAGTCGCCGTCGCGTTCCCGCCAGGCGCGGGCCTGCCGTACGGACTGTTCCAGGACCCAGCGGCCGAGTGGCACGATCAGTCCGGTGCGCTCGGCGAGCGGGATGAACCGGTCGGGGCCGAGCACCCCGTGCTGCGGGTGCAGCCAGCGGACGAGGGCCTCCGCGCCGCGGACGCTGCCGTCGCCGAGGTGGACCAGCGGCTGGTACTCGATGAAGAACTCACCGCGTTCCAGGGCGGCCGGCAGCGCGGTGGTGAGCCCGTGGCGGGTGATCGCGCGCGCGTCGGCCTCGGGGTCGGCGAGCTCGAAGCGGTTGCCGCCCGCCGACTTGGCCCGGTACATGGTGATGTCGGCGCTGCGCAGCACCTCCGCCGCGTTGTGCTCCCCCGCCCGCCCCTCCACGATCCCGATGCTGCCGCGCACGGTCAGCTCGCGGCCGTCGATGCGCACCGGCGCGACCAGGGCGTTCTGGATGCGCGTGGCGAGTTCGTCGACCTCGCCGCGGGTCTCGGTGCCGGTGGTCAGCGCCACGAACTCGTCGCCGCCGAGGCGGGCCACCATCTCACCGGGCGCGGTCGCGCAGGACTGCAGCCGGTCGGCGACCTCGACGAGCAGCCGGTCGCCGGCCGCGTGACCGAGGCTGTCGTTGATGGTCTTGAAGCCGTCCAGGTCGAGGTAGCACAGCCCGAAGCCCTGTTTGCCGCCCGCGCCCAGCACCTTCTCCAGGCGTTCGAAGAACAGCGTGCGGTTGGGCAGACCGGTGAGGGCGTCGTGGGTGGCCTCGTAGCGCAGCCGCAGGTTGAGCAGCCGGCGCTCGGTGGTGTCCTCCATCAGGGCCAGCTGGTACTGCGGTGCGCCGTCCGCGTCCCGCAGCAGGGACACCGTGAGATTGGTCCACAGGACCGTCCCGTCGGGGCGGTAGAACGCCTTTTCCAGGTGGTAGTGCTCGCGTTCGCCGCGCACGAGTTCGTCGTAGAGCCGCCAGGTCTGCGGCGCGTCCTCGGGGTGCGTCCACTCCCGGACGTTGCGGCCGTGCATGGTCTGCTCGGAGACGCCGAACATGCGCAGCAGCGCGCCGTTGACCTGGAGGATGTTGCCGTCGAGGTCGGCCATGCCGATCCCTATCGCGGCGCCCTCGAAGACCGCGCGGAAGCGGGCCTCGCTCGCGTGCAGCGCCTGCGCCACGACGCCCTGGGCCTGGAGCGCGGCCCGGGCGATGGCCTCCTGCTCGGCGAGCGTGCGCTCGCGCAGGGCCTGCGCGTACCCGGCGGCCATGGCGTGCTGCAGCCGGGAGGCGCGGGTGCGCAGCTCCTCCTGGGGGCCGTCCTCGCCGCAGTAGAGCACCAGATAGGCGTCGACGCAGTCGAGGGCGCGGCTGAGCGCCTCGGGGTCGGTGCAGTGCGCCTCGACGAGGGCCGCGCCGACCGCTCGTCCGGTGTCCGCGTCGAAGGCCCTCGCCAGCAGCGCCTCGCGCAACCGGCGGGCCGACGGCAGGAGTTGTTCCTCGAACTCCGGCCGGGTCAGCGACGTCGACGTCACCGGGAACACGGCCCGGCTCCAGATCGTCGCGAACCGGCGCAGTCTGTCCTCCGGCCCGTCCGGCGCGGCGGTCACGCGGTACGCCCCACGCCGGCGAACCCGCAGAACGCGTACGGATCCTCGTCCTGGGGGTCGGTCTCCGGCCGCCAGCGTGGCATCGGCACCAGTCCCGGTTCCACCATGTCGTACCCCTCGAAGAACCGCGCGACCTCGTCGCGCGTGCGCATGATCAACGGGAGGCGGATGTCCCGGTACACGTCCACCATCGCCTCCGTCCGCTCCCGGGCCACCGGCATTCCCTCGTACGAGGCATGCGTGAGGACGAGCACGCTGCCGGGTGCCAGCGCCTCCGTCAGCTCGGCCACCGCCGCGTACGGGTCGTCCGCGTCCTCCACGAAGTGCAGTATCGCAACCATCAGCAGCGCCACCGGCCGCTCGAGGTCGATCAGGCTCCTCACCTCGGGACTGGTGAGGATGTCCTGCGGCTTGCGCAGGTCGGCGGCGACCACGCCCGCGTCCTGGTTGCCCTCCAGCACCGCCTGGCTGTGCGACACGGCCACCGGGTCGTGGTCGACGTAGACGACCCGGGCGCCGGGGCTCGCGGCCTGGGCGACCTCGTGGACGTTGCCGAAGGTGGGTATGCCCGAACCGACGTCGAGGAACTGGGTGATGCCCTCGCCCGCCGCCCAGCGCACCGCCCGCCGCATGAACGCCCGGTTGGCCTGCATGATCTTCGGCAGCCCGGGGGTGAACTCCAGCGCCCTGCGCGCCGCTTCCCGGTCGACCTCGAAGTTGTGCGAACCGCCCAGGAAGTAGTCGTAGATCCGCGAGACGCTCGGCACCGAGATGTCGATGCTCCGAGGGGCCCAGGCGGGACGCTCCATCTCTGTCTCCAAGGCGTAGGCGATCCGGTGTTCGAGCTGAGGCTACTGATCGCCCGCCAAAGGGGCGAGTGGAAACGGAAATTGACCGTCCGTTCCCGGTCACTGCCTGCGGCACGTGCCGGATCGGCATCCCCGAAGGGCCCACGAGACGCACCCGACGCATCCCGGAAGGTTCCACAGCCGCCTGAAGGGCGGCGAAAGTCTACGCATACGCGGCATGAACCGGGAAACGGCGATCCGCCCCCTCCGTGCGGCGTGGAGGGGGCGGACCAGTGGTCGGGCGCGCTCGTTCAGCAGGTGCGGGGATCAGCCCTGGGGAGGTGATCTCTACTGCTTGGGCGCGCCGACCAGATCTCCGTTCGGGGCCACGGCGTACCAGGTGCCGCCGACGCCCTGACCGTTGATGTCGCCGGGGGACTTGTCACCGGAGAAGGTGTAGATCGGGAAGCAGTTGATGGTCTGCTGCTTGTCGCCGTCGGACCGGGTGAAGTTCATGTAGCCCTTCTCCTGGATCCCCTTGGTCTGGGAGAAGTCCACCGGGTCGACGATGGGCCACTTGTCACGGCAGGCGTCGTTGCAGTTCGACACCGGCTTGGGCCACGCCTTGTCCTTGAGGAAGCGGTAGACCGTCATGCCGTTCTTGTCGACGACGATCTTGCCGAGGTTGGGGTCGTTGCGGACGGAGAGACCCTCGGAGGCCGACCCCGAACCCGACGCCGAGTCGGCCTTGGCCTTCTTGCCGTCGGGGGCCAGCGCGAACCACTTGTTGCCCACGCCCTGGCCGCTGGTGTCACCGGCGTTGGCGTCCTTGGCGTAGTAGTACGCGGGCCAGCCGTCGACCGTGAGCTGCTTGGTGCCGTCGGAGCGGGTGACCTCGCCGAGCAGCGACTTGTCGATGCCGTCGCCCGCGGAGACGTCATCGGCGGAGACCGGCGGCCAGGTGGTGGCGCAGTCACCGTCACAGTTCGACTTCGGCGGCTCGGCGGTGTCCGCGTCGAAGCGGTAGAGGGTCATGCCCTTCGAGTCGGTCAGGATATTGCCGAGTTGGGCGTTCGTGGAGATCGCCAACTCGCCCGCGGTGGCGCCCTGGGCGCCGGCGCCGGCGTCGGCACCGGCCGTGCCGGCCGGGTCGGTCGCACCGGCCGACGCGCCGACACCGGTCCCGACGCCGCCGATACCGCTGCCGACACCCGCGATGCCGCCGGCCTGGGCCGTCGCACCGACGTTCTGGCTGGACGCGGACGTGCCGCTTTCCTGACCGCACGCCGTCGTCAGCGCCAGCATGCCCACAGCGCTCAACACGAGTGAGGCGCTCCGCCAGGAGGTCTTCATCGTCAACAACTCCCCGATAGTCCTAAGGGTGTTCGCAGCGCCCTGCTGCGCCGCCGCACGGCACTGGGTACGCATGGGGGCGGTCGTTGTGTTCAAACGCGGCACAAAAATCTTTCCGAGGCCTGTGATCGGGGGCGTTCCGGGGACGTGCGCGCCGGACACGGGGGCCGGCCGCGGGGTCGTACACCTGTACCCGAGGGGGACGCGCGCACAGGTGCCCGCCCCGTCTTCGGGCGCGCACTTCCCCCGTTCGGGGCAATCGGGGCCATCGGGTGCGTAGGGGGGCGCGGCGCACCGCATGATCTCGGTCGTGCATGGACCCGAACCGACCCGATCCGCCCTCGTCGCCCGGGTATTGTCCCTGATGGCGGCGGCCTGGCTCCTCGCGGCCGCGCCGGCCGGGGTGGCCGCGGCCGACGCGTGCGCGTACGCCTCCACGGGCGAGGGCGGCACCTCGGCGGTGGCGGTGGCGGGAGGCCGGAGCCACTCCTGGCCGACGCCGCCGACGTCACCGGCCTTCCCGGACGGGCCGGACTTCCCGCAGGCGCCGGCGTTCCCGAAGCCCGTGATGCCCACGGCGTGCCCGGTCCCGACGCCCCCGCCGCCCCCGCCGAAGCCCGAGCCCACCCCGCCGCCGAAACCGAGCCCCCGGCCGAAACCGGCCCCCAGGCCCACCCCGCCTCCGAAGCCGCCCCTCAGACCGAGGCCCGCGCCGACGCCCCCGCCGCCCGCACCGGCGGCGCCCGCGGCCCGGCCGGCCGCCCCGCCGAGACCGACGCCGAAACCGACACCGCCCCGGCCCACCCCGCGGCCCTCGGTGACCCCCGTGAGCTACCCGGAGTACCACTCCCAGCCACGCCCCCGACCGGCCGGTGAGCGCACTCCCCCGGTCACCTACGTCCTGCTCATCACCGTGCCCGCGCTGGCCGCCGTCGCCGCGCTGCGGCCCCGCTAGCGCCGATCCAGGAGGCATGTCTTGCCGGAATGGCTTGTTCTCACCCTCGCGATGCTCGCCGCCTGCGTGGTCGTCATCGCCGTGACCTTTCTGCGGCACCGCTCGGCCGCCGAGGACGAGGACCCGTCCGAGACCCCGGACGTCATCGAGTACATGACGATGTGGATCGGCGTGGTGTACGCCATCGTCCTGGGCCTGGCCATCGCCGGGGTCTGGGACGCGCGGGGCGGCGCCGAGGACCACGTCCAGGCCGAGGCCCAGGCGCTGCACGAGATCTCGGAGCGGGTGCGGGTGTATCCGCCCGAGGTCCGCGACCGGATTCGGGCGGACGTCAACGCCTATGTCGGACACGTCGTCACCACGGAGTGGAAGGCGATGGCCGACCGGGGCGAGGTGACCGAGCGCGGGGACGAGCTCCTGCAGAAGGTCCGGGTCGACGTCACCGACTACCAGCCCGCCAACGACTTCCAGGCGCAGGCCTACCAGCCGCTCCTGGACCAGATGGCCGCCGCGGACCAGGCACGCAACGCCCGCGCCGGCTCGACCGGGGCGACCATGCCCGGAGTGGTGTGGTTCGGGCTGCTGGCGGGCGGGGTCATCACCATCGGCATGGTCTTCGCGCTCCAGATCAGGCGCACGCCCCGGGAGCTGGTCCTCGCCGGGCTGTTCTCCGCCCTGATCGCCTTCCTGCTCTTCCTCATCTGGGACTTCGACGCGCCCTACAGCCGGGGCATCGCGGCATCCGCCGAACCCTTCCTGCATCTGTTCCCGAACGCCGGGGGCTGACGCACCGCCGGGGGGACGGACCGGGCCGCCACGCCGGGGCCGTCCCCCGCTCGCGGGAACGCCGTCCCCCGGGCGGCCCACATCCGTGCCCCGTTCGCGCTACTGCGATCGCGCGGGCGTACAGCCGTTCCTAGCGTTTCGGTCATCGAGGTGCATTCACGGCACGAGCGGAACAGGTCCGCCCAGGCTCCTCGAAGACCGGAGGAACCCCCATGCGCGCGATACGCGTCGCCTCGGCCGCCCTGCTGGGCGCGGCCGCCCTGGCCCTCACCGCCCCGGCCGCCGTCGCGAGCGACGACGGCCACTACGTCATGTCCGAGGGATACCGGGTCCTGCCCTCCACCGTCGCGGCGGGCGGCCAGGTGACGCTGCTGGTGGACCGCGAGGTCAGCGGCTGCAAGGGCTCGGTGACGGTCACCTCGGCGGTGTTCGACGCGGTCACCGTCCCCCGGGGTTCCACGTCGGCGGTGACGCTGGTCGACCGGGACGCGAGGCCCGGGGCGGTGTACCGGGTGACGTTCACCTGCGGCGGTCTCAGCGCCGTCAAGGAGCTGACCGTCGCCGCCGGTCACGAGCCTGTCCCGACGCCCTTCCCGCTCCCCCACGGGGTCCGGGCCGGCGAGGGCGGCACCGTCGCCGGGTTCGACCTGCGGCAGATCGGGCTGGGGGCCGCGCTGATCGTGGGCTCGGTCGGCACGGCGTACCACCTCGCGCGCCGGCGCGGGGGCGCGGACACGGCCTGACGGCACCGCCCGGGTGGGCGGTGCCGTCAGGGACCGTGCGCGACGCGGCGGGTGAACGCGCCTCGGACTCGGCGCCTCGGACTCGGCTCTCGGACGCGGCGCCCCCGTCACGGACAACACGCCCCGTCCCGGACGCGGCGCCCGGTCCCGGACACCGCGCCCCGTCTCAGATACTGCGCCCCGGTCTCAGACGCGGCGTTCGGCCCGGCGGCGCATCCAGAACAGCCCGCCGCCGGCCACCGCGGCGGCGACGAGCCCGCCGCCGATGGCGATGTCGGTGGGGGTGGCGCCGGTGGAGCTGCTGCCGCCGAGACCGCCGCGGACACCGCCGAGCACGGTGAAGGCGCGGGGGCTGACCAGGGTGCGGCCGGAGCAGGTCACGGTGAGGTCGTAGCTGCCGGGGCGGGCGTTGTTGCTGATGGTCGCGGTGCCCCGGGCGCTCTGGTTGACGCCGTCGATCGCGGTGAGGGTGGCCGTGCCGAAGGCGTCCGAGGTCATGGTGCCGCCCTGCGGGCAGCCGTCGACGGTCACCGTGATCTGGCCGCCCCGGGCGATCACGCTGGGCTGCACGACGATGTTGCTCGGGCTGACGTTCATGCCGTCGCGCGCGACGGCCACGGGGGCGCCGAGGCCCAGGGCGGCGACCGCGGCGGCCGAGACCGCCGAGGCCGTCGAGACTCTCCGAAGACTGGTGGTGCGCATGTGATCCTCCGCGGAAGGCGCCCCGGGTCCCGTCCCCGGTCTGTCGGCGAGAGAACGCCTCCCGCAACGACCCTCAGATGCCGTGCACGCGCCCGCATTTCGGCGATGGTCCGTCCTGGTGAGCGGACACGCCGGGGGACGAGCGCGCGATCACCCATCGCCGCAGGTCACGGACCGTCAGAAAAATCCTCCGGGCGGCGACTCGGATGGCGCACCGAACGGCGGGCCCGCCACCCGTTCGCCCGTGAGCCGTCGCCGGTTCCCGGTGGCGGACTTAGCGTTCTGATATGCGCGAAAGGGACACGGCGACGGCCGTGTCGAAAGGGGATTGCCGCATGTCCGGTTACCACCTGTCCGAGCGGGCGGAAGAGGAGGAGCGGCAGCGCAAGCGTGCTCCCTGGGGAGTGATAGCGCTTGTTCTGCTGACCGGTCTCGCGCTCATCCGCAACGGTTCGGGGGAGTTCGACATCGGCCCGCCGCAGCCCGCCGCGGCGGCGGCGCCGGACAGCCGCACCGCCACCGGCACCTTGGGCCGGGCGCCGGCCGCGCTGCCGTTCGCCCAGCCGGACCGGGTGATGATCCCCGCCATCTCGGTGAACGCGCCGGTGATGCCGGTGGGACTGGACGCGGACGGCTGGGTGGGTGCACCGCCGCCGGAGGACCCCAACCTGGCGGGCTGGTTCACCGGGGGCGTGTCGCCCGGCGAGAAGGGGACGGCGGTCGTGGTCGGCCACGTCGACAACAAGCTGGGCCCCGCCGTGTTCTACGGACTCGGCGCCCTGAAGAAGGGGAATCGCGTCGAGGTGGCACGCCAGGACGGGAAGACGGCGGTCTTCGAGATCTACGGCATCGAGGTCTTCGCGAAGAACAACTTCCCCGGCGACCGTGTGTACGCCTCCAAGGGCGCCCCCGAACTGCGGGTCATCACCTGCGGGGGCGGTTTCTCGAAGGCGAACGGGTACGACGGGAACGTCGTCGTCTTCGCCCGCCTGGTCGAGGTCCGCTGAGCGGCCCCGGCCGGGCGGGCGGCCCGGTTCAGGTGTGCTGCCACCGGGGCACGGTGATCTCGTAGCCGGAGTCCAGCAGCCGGGGCAGGTAGCGGCGCAGGGCCCTGACGCTCTGGGAGCGGTCGCCGCCGGCGTCGTGCGAGAGGATCACGACCCCGGGGCCGGCGCCCTCCTCGACCCGGTCGACGATGCTGCGGGTGCCGGGGGTGGTCCAGTCGAGGGTGTCGACGGTCCAGGCGAGGGGTTCCATGCCGAGTTCGGAGCCCAGCTGGAAGGCGGCGCGGTTCCAGGCGCCGTAGGGGGCGCGGAACCAGCGGGGGCGCTCTCCGTAGCCGGTCTCGATGACGTCGCTGGTGCGGGTCATCTCGGAGCGGATCCGGCGGCGGGAGAGGGTGGTGAGCAGCGGGTGGGACCAGGTGTGGTTGCCCACGACATGGCCCTCGTCGGCCATCCGGGCCAGCAGGTCCTGGTGGTCGACGGCCATCTCCCCGCACACGAAGAACATCGCGCGGACGCCGTAGCGGGCGAGGGTGTCGAGGATCTGCGGCGTGTAGCGGGGGTCGGGGCCGTCGTCGAAGGTCAGCACCATGCTGCGGCCGCGCCCGGACAGGCTCATCAGCGGTTCGCTGCGGACCGGGACCCGGTCGGGGGCGGCGCTCGGGGGGCCGTAGCCGGTGAGGGGCTGGAGGCGGTAGGCGGAGGCTTTCATCGCGGGGCGGCCCGGGGTGCCGGCGGCCGGCCCCGCGGCGCCGTCGGCCGGTTCGTCGTCTCCCGCGGCGAGCAGTCCGGCGGCTCCGGCCGCCCCGGCCGCGGCGGTGACGCCAAGGAGCAGGATCCGGCGCCGTGTGAACAACTGATCCTTCTTCATGCACTCATCAGTCGCCCGTCCGGCCCCGCCCGCACCGCACCGGTCACACGATTCCACCCTCCGGCGCAGCGCCGGTCGGTCCCGGGCGTTGCGGCGGCGCACGGCGCCGAGGACGTCCTCGTCGAGTTCCCTCGCCGAGGCCGCCGCCCGCCGCCCGCCGCGAGCAGGGAGTGGGAGGTCAGCCTGCGGCAGGGCACTCGGGTACCGGCTGTGGGAACACCCGGGGGGGCCGCCGTCGAACGGCGGCTGCCCGGGCCGGGCGGTGGGCGGAGCCGGGGGTTCCGATAGCCTCGGGCCGTGACGGAACAGCATGCGCACCAGCCTGCGCGGGAGCCCTCGGAGCCGTTCGAGCGGGGCACGGACGGCCCCAAGGTCGTCCTGGTGGGGGTCGACGGCTCGGACTCCTCCCTGCGGGCCGCGGCCTACGCGAGCGGTCTGGCCCGCCGCCAGCACGCGCTGCTCGCCGTGGTGTACGTGCAGCCGGTGATGGCGGCGGGGGCGGCCTTCGGGGTGCCGGTCACGGAGACGACCGGGCAGATCGCCGAGGACCTGATCGCGCAGATCCGGGAGTCCGCCGAGCGGCTGCGCGGGATATTCGACGTGCGCTGGGAGTTCCACACCTTCCACGGCGACCCGTACACGGGACTGGTGCGAGCCGCGGACGAGCTCAAGGCCGACGCGGTGGTGGTGGGCGCCTCCGAGCAGGCCGGGCACCGGATCGTGGGGTCGGTCGCGGTGCGGCTGGTGAAGGCGGGGCGGTGGCCGGTGACGGTGGTGCCGTAGCGGTCCGGCCCGGCGGGACTTCGGGCGGGCGGGTGCACGGCTACTCCGCCATCACCAGGCCGTCCTTGGCCGCGCCCCGGCTGAGGACGACGTCCCTGATCCGGTCGCGTACACCCTGGACCCCCGCGCCCCGGGCGAGCGCCTGGTTGAGGTTCACCACCCGGCCCGCGTCGACGTCGAACATCTGCGGCAGGAACTCCGCCTTGGCCACCTTCCAGCGGCCGCCGGGCTGCGCGGGCGGGGCGAAGGTGAAGCGGGCGACGGTGGACTCGTTGCCCCGGGGGTCCTCGGTGCCCTGGTTGCCGCTCATCTCTCCGGCGATCTGGTCGCCCAGGCCGTAGACGACCCAGGTGCCGTTGACCTTCTCGTACGCCTGCGGGACGTGGGCGTGGGTGCCGAGGACGAGGTCGACGTCGGGGCGGCCGGCCGTACGGGAGGCGGTGAGGGCGCGGGCCAGGGCGAGTTGCCGCTCGTCGGGGGCGTCCTGCCACGGGGTGCCCGCGTGCACGGAGACGACGACCACGTCGGCGCCCGCTTTCCGGGCGGCCCGGGCGTCGGCGAGGATGCGGTGCTCGTCGGCGAGGTGGACGCTCCAGGGCTGGTCCGCGGGCAGCGGGGAGGCGGTGCCGTAGGTGTAGGCGAGGTGGGCGACCTCGGCGGAGCCGGCGTGCAGCAGGGTGACCGCGTCGGCCTCGGCCTGGGAGCGGGCGGTGCCCGCGTGCCGTACGCCGGCGCCGTCGAGGGCGTCCAGGGTGCGCTGCACCCCGGCGGCACCGTCGTCGAGGCTGTGGTCGGATGCGGTGGAGCAGCCGTCGTAGCCGGTGGCGGCGAGGGCCTGCGCGATCTCGGGCGGGGACCGGAAGACGGGGGCGCCGCTGTAGAGGCCGTTCGCGCCGAAGACGGTGTCCAGCTGGCACAGGGCCAGGTCGGCCCGGGAGACGACGGGTGCGATGTCCGTGAGCATGGGGCGGAAGTCGTCACCGGTGCCGCCCCCGTCGAACTGGGCGCGTTCGACGACCGAGCTGTGCGGCAGGATGTCGCCGGAGGCCACGAGGGTGAAGCCGCGGGCGGCGGAGGCGGCCGGCGGCCCGGGGCGCTGGGGCTGCTGACGTTCCCGCTCATGGGCCTGGCATGCGGCGCCGGCGGCGAGGAGGGCGGTCACGGCCAGCGCCACCGCGTGCCTGCGTGCGACGATCATGGGTCACCCCATTTCTGATGGATTGTCATATTTACGCACGCCTCACTCCTAGCGCATGCCCCCGGACGGACCGCTCCGCCGCTCCCTACGGGCCGCCCGATCGGCGTAGCCCCCGACCGTTCGTCGAACCGTTCGTCGACGCGATCGACCGTCCGTCGCAGAGCCGTGCCGGCACCCTGTCCCGAACCGGTGCCTTGCGGTGCCATACGCCCATGACCGCCGGAACCGCCCTCGCCGTCACGAAGACGACCGCCGAACACGAACTCGCCGCGCTCCAGCGGGAACACGGGCGGCCGCTCTTCGCGCTGCTGCTGCGGCTCTGCGACGGCGACCGCCAGCGTGCCGAGGACCTCGTCCAGGAGACCCTCGTCCGCGCCTGGCAGCACCCCGAGGCCCTGCGCACCGACGCGTTCGACTCCGTACGCCCCTGGCTGCTCACCGTCGGCCGGCGGCTCGCGATCGACGCGCGGCGGGCCCGGCAGGCGCGGCCCCCGGAGGTCGGGGACGCCGTGCTGGAGAACGCACCGGTCTGCGCCGACCACGCCGAACGGGCCGCCGCGGCCCTCGATGTGCGCGAGGCTGTGAAGACACTCACTCCCGAACACCGTGAAGTCCTGGTGCTCGTGTACTTCCGGGGGGCGAGTGTGGCGGAGGCCGCCGAAGCCCTCGGCATCCCTGCCGGTACCGTGAAGTCCCGCGCGTACTACGCGCTGCGCGCCCTGCGCCGGGTGCTTCCGGGATACGCGCCCGACCTGGGCTGAAACACACAGCCAAGTCAAGCCTTCGTAAAGCGCCTTGCCGAGGACCCCCGTTGGGTAATCGGGTGTCCTTATCCGTGTTCCGGTCCTCAAGGCCGGCCACCGGACTCCAGGGGCCCGGCGACGGGCCGCGCGCACGCACCGGAGGAAGGCAGGAAGGGATGCAGCACAGAGGTCACCAGAGCACGGACGGCACCGGTGGGGGCGAACTCACCGTCCCCATGGCCTGGTTGTACGCCGAGTACATCGCCGACGAACTGCTGCGGACCGGCGATCTCATGCCGCCGACGTCCTTCGAGTTCCGCGCCGGGCGCGACGCCCTGGCGCTCACCATCTTCCTGTCCGACACCGACGGCGAACTCCCCGGCATCCGGGTCGTCACCCAACTCGAGACCTGGCTTTCGCTCACGGCGTACGACCAGCCGTGGCAGGACTGGGTCGAGGAACGTATGTCCCAACTGAGGGCCGTGGCGAAGCGGTCGGACGGCCCCTCGCCCGATCTCGAACTGGCCGAGGCCGCCTGGCGCTGGCTGGAGGAGACCGAGCTGCTCGCCCCCGACCTCAACGCGGTCCCGGGCGGCGCCCCGGGGGGCGGCGAGGACGAGGGACCCAAGGTCTGGACGCCCGCGTGGCAGCTCGGACTGCCCCTCGGTCACCTCGCGATCCATCTTTTTTAGAATCCGACCAATCCGAGAGCCCGGCCGCTCCGAACATCTGGGTCACGATTCGGTACGCGCCTGAGTGATTCGTGTGCCTGGTCCGTACCGGTGGGAGCAAGGAGTAACCCCACTGGCACTCAACGGCACGAGGTTTCGGCATGAGGTCCCTGGAGAGGCATCGCGACGTCGGCGCGTACGCGCTCGGCGTGCTGGACGAGGCGGAGGCCTTCCGCTTCGAGGACCACCTCATGGAGTGTCCTCAATGCGCGGCGCAGGTCACCGAGTTCGGCCCCACCGCTCGGCAGATGATGCTCTACCGGCGGGCCACCCCGCGCAGCGTGCACCCGTTCGCCGGCCCCGGTCCGCGGATGCTGGACAAGCTGCTCGCCGAGGTGGCGGTCCGGCACCGGGCCGCCCGCCGCCGGATGATGTTCGCCCTGGCGGCCTCCGTGGTGATCGCGCTGGTCGGCCCCGCGGTCGCGATGATGGCGGGCGGTGACGACGCCGAGGACGCGGTACGGGTCACGGCCACCGACGAGAAGTCGGGCGTCTGGGCGCAGGTGACCATCGAGGACGAGGTCTGGGGCAGCGACATCGAGCTGAAGGTGAAGGACGGCGCGGGCCCCCGCGACTGCCGGCTGATCGCCGTCGGCCACGACGGCTCCGAGCAGACCGTCACGAGCTGGAACGTTCCGCTGCACGACGCCCGGCCCAACACCATGCAGGGCGGCACCGCCTACCACCCCGAGGAGGTCGCCCGCTTCGAGCTGCGCACCGCCGAGGGCGAGCATCTGGTCACCCTGCCCTCCACCAGCTGAATCCGGCCCGAAGTGAGTTCAGGTCACTTCGGTGTCGCATTCAACCTCATTCCCGGACAGTGATTCCCCACCTTTCCCGGCACTCTTGTCGCGCGATATCGCGATTTGCAGCGGCGTGCGTCTCGACGGAAAATGTTGTCGAGACGTGGAGCCACCGATGGAAAAGACTTTGCGAATCCTCCTGTCCGAGGAGGGCGCGGAAGCCGAGGACATCGCCGAACTGACCGGCTTTCTGCGCGAGGAACTGCTTCAGCTCGACGTCGACGACGTCAGGGCCGTGACCGGCGAGGAGGCGCTCCCCCCGGGCGCCCGCGCCGTGGACATCACCACGATCGGAGCCCTGCTGGTCAGCCTGGGCGGCTCCGCCACCGGACTGTCCCAGGTCATGAACGCCGTCCGGGAGTGGCGCGACCGCTGCCGGGGCACCCGCCCCACCCTGCGCCTGACCCTGGACAACGACCAGCTGGAGATCTCCGAGGCGACGACCGAGCAGGTCTCGGAGGCGTTCGACCTGTTCGTCAGACGTCACTCCCCCCTCGAGGCGTGAGCCATGACCACCACCCGGCATGCGCTGATCATCGCCAACGACCGCTACGACGACCAGGGCCTCGGACAATTGCGGGCACCGGCGCAGGACGCCGTTTCCCTCGCGGAAGTCCTGGGCAACCCCGAGGTCGGCGATTTCGATGTGGAAGTGCTGAGAAACGAGCGGGTGGACGCCATCCGGCGCGGCATCGAGCGTTTCTTTTCCGAGGGCGGGCGCGAGGACACACTGATGCTGCACTTCTCGTGCCACGGCCTGAAAAGCGAATCCGGGTCCCTGTATTTCGCGGCCCGGGACACCGAACCCCGGCTGCTGGAGGCGACGGCGGTGTCGGCGCAGTTCGTCCGCCACTGCATGTTCCGCACCCGGGCCAAGCGGACCGTGCTGTTCCTGGACTGCTGCTACGGCGGCGCCTTCTCCCGGGGCTCGTCCTCGGTCCGGGCCGCCGGGGACGTCCATGTGCTGGAGTCGTTCGCCGGGGAGAAGCTCGGCGGCGGCCGGGGCTGGGCCGTGATCACCGCCTCCAACTCCATGGAGTACGCCTTCGAGGGCGCCCAGCTCACCCGCACCGCCGCACCGCGGCCCTCGGTGTTCACCCACGCCGTCGTGGAGGGCCTGACCACCGGGGACGCCGACCTCGACGCGGACGGCGAGGTGTCCCTGGACGAGCTGTACGAGTACGTCTTCGACCATGTCCGGCGGGAGAGCCCGCACCAGACGCCGGGCCGCACCGTCGACATGCAGGGCGACATGTACCTCGCCCACAGCCGGCGCCGGCGCATCGTGGCCAAGCCGGTGCCGCCCGCCCTGCGCAAAGCCATGGAAGCCGCCAACTTCTACACCCGGCTGGGTGCGGTGGCCGAGCTGCGCGCCTGGATGGAGAGCACCGACCTCGCCAAGGCGCTGGGCGCGTGCGAGGCCCTGGAGGAGATCGTCCAGAACGACATCCGGGTGGTCTCGGACGAGGCGCGCAAGGCATTGGCCGACGCCGCGCTGCGGCCCGATCCGGTGCGGATGGACTTCGGCAGGGTGCCGCAGGGCTCCACGACCCCGCACCGGCCGGTCCATCTGCTCGGCCCGCCCCTCGCCCGTGCCTGCACCTTCCATCCCGTCGCCGAGGCGGGCGGCTGGCTGCGGGCCGAGGAGTCGCCCGAGGGCCTGGACATCGCCGTCGACACCGTGCGGCCGGGCCGGCTCAGCGGGGAGCTGCTGCTGAAGGGCGTCGTCACCGGTGAGGTGACCCTCCAGGTGGAGGCGGAGATCGTACCGGCGCCGGCCCCGCTGCCCGCACCCGAACCGGAGCAGCCGCCGCCACCACCGCCGCCCCGGCAGGAGGACCGCGGCGCCGGACGGGACGGGACCCCCTCGGTGCCCGCGGTGCCCGCAGCGCCCGAGACCACCGGGGTACCGGAGCGCTCCGCTACCGGCCGGGCCGTACCGGAGGCCACCGGGGAGGGCACGACCCCGGCCGACGCGGACCGTGTCGATGCGGACCGTCCCGGGCCAGACCGTCCCGGGCCAGACCGTCCCGGAGCAGACGGTTCCCGCGCGGACCGTCCCGGTGCGGCCGGCGTCCCGGCGGCTGCGGGACCCGGAGGCGCCGGGCCCCCGGCCCCGCCGGAGCGCGGTGCGGCGACACGTCACCCGGAGGACGACGGAGCGGGGCCGGGCACCGGCGGGGCCGCAGGCACCCCGGACCGCCGGGGCGCGGCCGCCACGCCGGTCCACGGCATCCCGCCCCTGCGCGAACCCCCTCCGGTACGCGAACCCGCGCCCGTGCCGGAGCCCGCGCCCGGTCCCGCGCCGTCCGCCACCCGGCGCACGCCCCCGCCGCAGCGGGCGCCCGTGGCCGAGGAGGCGCCCCGGGCCCCGGCGGCGACCGGGGGGCAGGAGCGGGTGCAGCCCGCGCAGCGGGCGCCGGTGCTCGCCGGGGTCGCCCTGGTGCTGGCCGTCGCGTCGGTGGGCACCGCGGCGCGGGCCGTGTACAAGGCGAAGACGGCCGTACAGGCGCTGCACGACCTCAAGGGCGACCTCGGACAGCACATCAGCGACTCGGGGATGCTGCCCGCGCTCGTCGTCTCCCTGGTCACGGCGGCCGTGGCCCTGCTGCTGTGCGCGCTCGCCCGGCGCGACCTGACGACCCGACCCCGCCTCTACCCCGCGTCCACGGCGAGCACCACGACCTCCGTGGTCTGGACGGCGCGGCTGCTGGCCGTCCCGGCGCTCGTCGTCGGCGTGATCATGGCGATCGCGTACCCCATCACCAACAGCATCTGGTGAGCCGGGCGGCGCCGCCGCCCGGGGTCACTTCAGCAGCCGTGACATCCGCCGGTCGGCGAGCGGCTTGCCGCCCGTCTGGCAGGTGGGGCAGTACTGGAGCGAGGAGTCGCTGAAGGAGACCTCGCGGATGGTGTCGCCGCACACCGAACAGGCCTCCCCCGTACGGCCGTGGACCCGCAGCCCGCTCTTCTTCTCGGCCTTCAGCCGCCCGGCGGCCAGCCCCCGTGACCGCTCGACCGCCTCGGTGAGGGTGGTGCGCAGCGCCTCGTACAGGGTGTGGATCTCCGGCTCGGTCAGGGAGGCGGCGAGCTTGAACGGGGACATCCGCGCCGCGTGCAGGATCTCGTCGCTGTAGGCGTTGCCCACGCCCGCGAGCAGGCTCTGGTCGCGCAACGCGCCCTTGAGCTGCCGGCGTTCCCCCGAGAGGAGCGCGGCGAGGCGGGGTTCGTCGAAGTCGGCGGCGAGCGGGTCGGGGCCCAGCCGGGCGACCCCGGGGACCTGCTGCGGGTCATGCACGACGTACACCGCGAGCCGCTTCTGCGTGCCGGCCTCGGTGAGGTCGAAACCCTCGCCCGTCTCCAGGGCGACCCGCAGGGCGAGGGGGCCCTTGCCGGGCTTGGGCGGGCCGTCGGGGAGGCGGTCCCTCCAGTGCAGCCAGCCGGCCCGGGCGAGATGGGTGACGAGATGGAGGCCGCCGTCCGTCTCCAGGCCGAGGAACTTGCCGTACCGGTGCACGGCGGTGACCTCGTGCCCCTCGACGGCGGTGACGGGAGGGTCGTACGTCTTCAGGACGCTGACGGCGGCGGGCAGGACGCGCACGATCTCATGGCCGACGAGGTGCTCCGTCAGGAAGTCCTTCAGCGCTTCGACCTCGGGAAGTTCCGGCATGGGTCCAGGGTGCCACGGGAGGTCAGGCGCGCTCGCGCACCGCGAACTCGCACCACACGCACTTTCCGCCGCCGCGCGCCTCCACGCCCCACACGTCGGCGAGCAGGTCCACCAGGAGCAGCCCGCGTCCGGAGACCCCGTTCTCGCCGGCCTCGCGGCGGCGCGGCAGGGCGCTGGAGGAGTCCTCGACCTCGACGCGCAGCCGCCGCTCGCCACCGCCGGTGAGGACCCGCAGGGTGACGATCCCGGCGCCCTCGGTGTGCATGAGGGCGTTGGTGATCACTTCGTCGGCGACGAGTTCGACCTCGTCGGCGCGGTCCTCGGCGCCCCAGGCGCGCACGGCGGCCCGGATCATGTGCCGGGCCGCGGTGAGTGCCTCGGGGTCGCCGGGGGCGACGTGCTGCTGGAGCCGTGCGCCGGTCTGCGGGGTGTCGAGTCCGCGCCGGCGCAGCAGGAGCAGGGCCACGTCGTCGTCGCCGTCGCGCTCTTCGGCGACGTCGATCAACCGGTCGGCGAGGCCGCGTACGTCGTCCGGGCCGGCGGCGACGAGGGCGGCGAGTGCGCGCATGCCGTCGTCGAGGTCGGCCCCGGGCTCTTCGACCAGTCCGTCGGTGGCGAGCAGCAGGATGTGGCCGGGGTCGAGCTCGATGGTGCCGACCGGGTACTCCAGGCCGCCGAACTCGGCGGACAGCCCGAGCGGCAGCCCGCCGGGGACGTGGACGCGCCGGCAGGTGCCGTCGGCGGCGCGCAGCAGGGGGTCGATGTGGCCGGCCCGCACCAGTTGGACGACCCCGGTGGACAGGTCGGCCTCGGCGTACAGGCAGGTGGCGAAGCGGTCGGTGTCGAGTTCGTGCAGGAAGACGGAGGCGCGGGCCATGACGGTGGCCGGCGGGTGGCCCTCGGCGGCGTAGGCCCTCAGGACGATGCGGAGCTGGCCCATGACGGCGGCGGCGTGCGTGTCGTGGCCCTGGACGTCGCCGATGACGGCGCCGACCCGGCCGCCGGGCAGCGGGATCAGGTCGTACCAGTCGCCGCCGATGTCGCGGCCGAGGGTGCCGCCGATGGTGGCGGCGCGGTAGCGGACGGCGACGTCGGCGCCGTGCACGCTCGGGATGGTGCGCGGCAGCATGGCCTGCTGGAGGCCCTGGGCGATGTCCTTCTCCTGCTCGTAGAACATCGCGCGCTGGAGGCTCTGGGCGATGCTGCTGCCGAGGGCGACGAGGATGTTGCGCTCCTCCTGGGTGAAGCCCTGGCGGTTGCTGTAGAGCAGGCCCATGGCGCCGATCGGGCGGGCCTGGACGATCAGCGGGAGATAGGCGGCCGAGGTGATCCTGAGGTCGGTGAGGTGCGGCCACAGCACGGGGTAGCCGGCTGCGAACTCCTCCGCCGACTCGATGAAGCGGGGGGTGAGGGTGCGCACGACCTCGCTCATCGGGTACGGCTCGTCGATCCGGGTGACCAGGGTGCCGGGGACGAAGCTGCCCTCGGGGCCCTCGGCGACCAGCCGGATCCGCCCGGCCTCGACCAGGCCCATGACGAGGCTGGTGGCGCCGAGGTGGGTGAGGCCCTGGGTGTCCTTGAGGACGTCGATGACGTCCTGCACGGTCCGGGCGTGGGCGAGGGCCGCGGTGGTGAGCTGGACGACGTTGGTCTGCTCGCGGCGGGCGTCGTCGAGGGCGGCCGCCTCGTCGCGGGCGGCGAGGTCGCTCAGCTCGTCGGTGGCGTCGCGGAAGATGCCGACGATCCGGCGGGGCCGGCCGGTGGAGTCACGGCGGATGTAGCCCTGGGTGTGGGCCCAGCGCAGGGTGCCGTCGCGCAGCCGCAGGCGGAAGTAGGCGCCGTAGTTCTCGCTGCCGTCCTTGATGGCCTGGGCGACGACCTCGTCCAGCCGGATGGCCTCGTTCGGCGGCACCCGGACCGCGAGGGTGGCGGGGTCGTCGTCGTATTCGTCGGGCCGCAGGTCGAAGATCTCGTGGGCGCGCGCGTCCATGTGGAACAGCCCCGAGTCCAGGTCCCAGTCGAAGCTGCCCATGCCGTTGAGCGCCAGGATCGGATCCGGGTGGGCGGGCCAGTCGTCCGTGAGTGACAGGGCGCTCGCTCCCCGATCAACCATGGGGCCACCTTGCCAGGATTTGTCCGATTCTTCGACTTCTGCGGACTTCTGCCGACTTCCGCGACCGGCCCGGGCGACCGGCGGCGCGGCCCGGTCGGCTCAGTTCAGGGCGACGCCGTCGACCAGCTCGGTGGTGTCGGACTCGTCGGGCCCGTCCGGGACCAGCCCGCCGCCGTCGGGCAGGTCGGGGATCTCGGGGACCGCCTCGGGCCCGACGCCCTCGGCGTCGGGGAGTCCCTGTTCCTCCGTGGCGGGCTGGGCGACGGCCGCGTCCGGCGGCGTGCCGTTCTCCTCCGCCTCCCCCGCACCGGCGCGGCCGGCGACGAGGAGCACGGCCGAGAGCGCACAGGCGGTGGCGGTCACAACGGGTACTCGCACCTCGGGCCTCCCACAGAGTGCGGATATTTCGCCCACTATTGTCTGCTTCCCCCGCCCGGGTCACGCAAACGGAGCGAGCGGGCACACACCGTCACGATGATCGCAACGAGGTGAAGGAGCGCAGGGCCGTGGAGTGGTTCACCGCACCCGAGTACTGGCTGAGCCGCCTGGTGTTCCAGCGGGCGCTGGCCGGGGTGTATCTGGTGGCGTTCCTGACGGCGGCCCTGCAGTTCCGGGCGCTGCTGGGCGAGCGCGGAATGCTGCCGGTTCCCCGTTACGTCGAGCGGGTGCCGTTCCGGGCGGCGCCCAGTGTGTTCCAGTGGCGCTACTCCGACCGGATGTTCGCGGGCTGCGCCTGGACGGGGTGCGCGGTGGCGGCCGCGCTGCTGGTGGGGCTGGACTCTCTGGTGCCGCTGTGGGCGGGGATGCTGCTGTGGCTGGTGCCGTGGGCGCTGTACCTGTCGATCGTGAACGTCGGCCAGACCTGGTACTCCTTCGGCTGGGAGTCACTGCTGCTGGAGACCGGTTTCCTCGCGGTGTTCCTCGGCAACGACCGGGTGGACCCGCCGGTCGTGGTGCTCTTCCTGGTGCGCTGGCTGCTGTTCCGGGTGGAGTTCGGGGCGGGGCTGATCAAGATCCGGGGCGACGCCTGCTGGCGCAGGCTCACCTGTCTCTACCACCACCACGAGACCCAGCCGATGCCCGGCCCGCTGAGCTGGTTCTTCCACCATCTGCCGAGGCCGCTGCACCGGGTGGAGGCCGCCGCCAACCATGTCACCCAACTCGTGGTGCCGTTCCTGCTGTTCGCGCCGCAGCCGGTGGCCACGGCGGCCGCGGCGCTGATGATCCTGACCCAGCTGTGGCTGATCCTGTCGGGGAACTTCGCCTGGCTGAACTGGATCACGGTGGTGCTGGCGGTGCCCGCGCTGGACCTGCCCACGGACCACCGGCGGCTCGCCGCCCCGCCGCTCTGGTACGAGGTCGTGGTGCTCCTCGCGGCGGCGCTGATCGTCCTGCTGAGCTACCGCCCGGTGGTCAACATGCTCTCCCGCCGCCAGGTGATGAACCGCTCCTTCGACCCGCTGCACCTGGTGAACACCTACGGCGCGTTCGGCAGCGTGAGCCGGATCCGCTACGAGGTGGTGGTCGAGGGCACCCGGGACGACGTACCGCGGGAGGACTCCGACTGGCGGGAGTACGAGTTCCGGGGCAAGCCGGGCGATCCCCGGCACTGGCCGCGCCAGTTCGCGCCCGGCCATCTGCGCCTGGACTGGCTGATGTGGTTCGCGGCGCTCTCCCCCGCCTACGCCGGACCCTGGTTCGGCGCGCTGGTGGAACGGCTGCTGGCGGAGGACCGCGACACGCTGAGACTGCTGCGCCGCTCGCCGTTCCCGCCCGGCGAGCCGCCCCGGTACGTGCGCGCCCGTCTCTTCCGCTACCGGTACACCACCTGGCGGGAACTGCGCGAGACGGGCGCGTGCTGGGACCGCGCCTACGTGCGGGAGTACCTGCCACCGACCCGGCTGACGTCGGCGGCGCAGAGGCCGTAGACGCGGACGGCGGTGTGCTCTGCCGAAGGCGTCGAGGACCCTCTCGGCGTACGGGCGCAGGTCGTCCGCGCTCCGGTGGGCGGGGGCGGCCCCGGTGAGCAGTCCGGAGAGCTTGCGGACGGTGTCGGGGAGGCGGCGAGGGCGCGCACGTCGCGGGCCCAGGGTTCAGGGCCGGAGGCGACGGAGGGTTTCCCCGGGTGTCGAGGACGAAGGTGAGCTGCGGCAGGGCGGCGGCGGCCTCGGCGCAGGCGGGGGGCTGGTGTAGGCGGGGAGGTGGTGCGGGCGGGGAGCTGGTGCGGGCGGACGACGAAGGCGTAGACCAGGCCCGCCGCCGCCACGGCGGCCGGCCCCCGCCGGACGTCCGGGCGCAGCAGCCGCGGGGCCGGGTTCGCCCTGGACCTGGTGGCGGATCCCCTTGCGATACCGGCCGCCGGGCAGGGTGCGCAGCCGGGCGAGTGCGTCGGCGGTGTCCGGGCGGGTGAGATCGGGGCAGCCGACGACGCCCGCGTTCGGCGGGTGCGTGGCGGCGAGCGCGAGGAGCGCGTGGGTCTCCTCTGCGACGGTGAGGGTCTGGACGAGAACCGTGCGGTCCACGCCGGCCGCGCGGGCGCCGGGTTCCAGGGCGGCGAGGGGGAAGTCGCGCCGGAGCGAGCTGCCGGCCTCGATCCAGTCCTGGTCCCGTACGGACAGGTCCCAGACGTGGTGGTGGGCATCCACGGTCACGGCCGCTCCCGCACGACGGGCAGGCCGTCGGCGCCCCGGCCGGACTAGGGCGTGCTTCGAAACCTAGCTGGGGACCCCGTCGACGAGGTCGGCCCTCCGGGCCCGACCCACGTCGACCGGCAGTCTCTCCCGCTCGGCGCGGACCTTGGTGTGCTGGGCGACCCTCATGACGGCTCTTCGGGGTGCAGCAGTCCGGTGTCCCGCAGCTCCTGCCAGAAGGCTTCGGGGACGGGGATGGCGAACTGCTCGGCGCAGTCCTCGGCCTCCGCCGCCGAGCGGGCGCCGACCAGGACGCTCGCGACCGCCGGATGGGCGGCGCAGAAGGCCAGGGCGGCGGCGCGCAGCGTGATGCCGTGCCGGTCGGCCACCGCCTTCATCCGCAGCGCCCTGTCGAGGACGTCGGGCGGGGCGGGTGCGTAGTCGTACGTGGCCGAGGGGCGGGGATCGGCGAGCAGCCCGGAGTTGAAGGCGCCGCCGATGACGACGGACACGCCCCGCTCCAGGGCCGCCGGCAGCAGTGCGGCGGCGGCGCGCTGGTCGAGCAGGGTGTGGCGGCCCGCGCAGAGCACCACGTCGACGTCGGTCTCGCGGACGAAGCGGGTGAGCATCTCGGTCTGGTTCATGCCCGCGCCGATGGCCCCGACCACGCCCTCGGAGCGCAGCCTCTCCAGGGCGGGGTAGCCCTCACGGAAGGCCTGTTCGGCGTGGTCGTCGGGGTCGTGCAGATAGACGACGTCGACGCGGTCGAGGCCGAGGCGTTCGAGGGAGGCGTCCAGGGAGCGCCGTACGCCGTCGGCGCTGAAGTCCCAGACGCGGCGGTGGGTGGCGGGCACGGCGAAGCCGTCGGCGAGGTCGTCGCCCCCGGCCGCGGAGGGCTCCAGGAGGCGCCCCACCTTGGTGGAGACCGTGTACGCCGAACGCGGGTGCGCGCGCAGGGCGGCGCCGAGGCGGCGTTCGGCGAGGCCGAGTCCGTAGTGCGGTGCGGTGTCGAAGTAGCGCACGCCGTGGCGCCAGGCGGCGGCGACGGTGTCGTGGGCCTGTTCCTCGGTGACCTCGGTGTAGAGGTTGGCGAGGGGTGCGGTGCCGAGGGCCAGGCCGGTGACCTGGACGGGACTGCGGCCGAGGGCGGTCACCGGGCCGCCTCCGGGCGCAGGCGCAGGCCCTGCACCCCGCCGTCCACGGCGAGCGCGGTGCCGGTGGTGGCGCCGGAGAGGGGGCTCGCGAGGTAGGCGATGGCCCCGGCGACCTCAGCGGGGCTGACGAGGCGGCCGGTGGGCTGGCGGGCTTCCAGGGCGGCGCGTTCGGCGGCCGGGTCGTCGGCCGCGTCCAGCAGCCGGCTGACCCACGGGGTGTCGGCGGTGCCGGGGTTGACGCAGTTGACGCGGATGCCCTCGCGGACGTGGTCGGCGGCCATGGCGAGGGTGAGCGAGAGGACGGCCCCCTTGGCCGCGCTGTACAGCGCCCGTTGGGGCAGGCCTGCGGTGGCGGCGATGGAGCAGGTGTTGACGATCGCGGCGTGCGGCGACCGCCGCAGGTGGGGCAGGGCGGCGCGGGTCACCCGGACCAAGCCGATCACGTTGACGTCGAGGACGCGGTGCCATTCGGCGTCGTCGTTGTCCTCGACGGTGCCCTGGGCGCCGACGCCCGCGTTGTTGACCAGGACGTCCAGGCCGCCGAGGTCGGCGACGGCCGCCGCGACCGCCTCCCGGACGGCGGTGTCGTCGCCGACGTCGGCGCGGTAGCCGCGGATCGGCCCGTCGACGTCGGCGGGGTCCCGGTCGAGGACGGCGACCCGGGCGCCGCGCTCGGCCAGCAGTGCGGCGGTGGCCCGGCCGATGCCGGACGCGCCGCCGGTCACCAGGGCCCTCAGTCCCGCGAAGTCGCTCACGCCTCGTTTCCTTCCGTGCGGCGAGGTCGGCGGACCAGGAGGTGCCGCCGGAACAGGTGTGGCGCTCGTACTTGGTACGCCAGCCGCATATTTATCAGACCACTTCGCCCCGCAACAGGGTCTGAAGGCTTCGAGTGGCAGTTTTGCCCCCAAGTGGTCCGACCACATCGCGACTAGACTGCGCGGCACCGGCGAGGAGGAGTGGACACGTGGACGAGCCGCGGCAGGGTGGGAGCGCCGCCCCCAGGGGCACGGTGACGCAGCGCGCCATCGAGCGGATCAAGGCGATGATCGGCGAGGGACTGCTGGAGCCCGGCCAGCGTCTGCCGACCGAGCGCGATCTCGCGGCCCAGCTGGGCATCTCCCGCAGTTCGATGCGGGAGGCGATCCGGGCGCTGACGGTCCTCGGCGTGCTGGAGGCGCGGCACGGTTCCGGGATCTACGTCACCCAGCTCCAGGCCGGTGATCTGCTGGAGACGTTCGGGGTGGTCGCCGATCTCTCGCGCGGGCCGCGTCTGGTGGAGCTGCTGGAGGTGCGGCGGGTCCTGGAGTCGACGGCGACCGCGCTGGCCGCGGCCCGGATCACGCCCGGGCAACTGGCCGTGGTGGAGGGGCACCTGGCGGCGATGAACGCCACCGAGGACCCGGAGGAGATCCTCGCCCACGATCTCGCCTTCCACCGGGCGATCGCCGAGGCCGCGGGGAACGAGACGATGGCGGCGATCCTGGAGGGCCTGTCCTCGCGCACGTTCCGGGCCCGGGTGTGGCGCGGCTACGGCGAGGAGGGCGCGTTCGACCGCACCCGGCGCGAGCACGCGGCGATCCACCGCGCGCTCGCCGCGCACGATCCGGAGGCGGCCCGCGCGGCGGCGGCCGCGCATGTCGGCGAGGTGGAGGAGTGGCTCCGCACGCAGGTGGGGTCCTGACCGGATTACCCGGCGGCCTCTCGACGCGGGCCGTCCGGCCGGGCATGGTTTCTCCCTACGTACTCACCAGTAGCACCAAGGAGTCGCCGTGAGCACCTGGGTCGGCCGGACCGCCGTCGAGATCGCCGCCGCCGTGCGGGAGAAGCGGGTCACCCCGCGGGAGGTGGTGGCGGAGCACCTCGCCCGGATCGTCCGCCTGGACGACCGCGTCGGGGCGTTCCGGGTGGTGCGGTCCGAGGCCGCGCTCGCCGAGGCGGACGAGGTGGCGGCCCGCTCCGACCTGGCCGAGCTGCCGCTGGCCGGGGTGCCGGTGGCGGTCAAGGACAATCTGGCGGTGCGGGGCGAGTCGACCCGGGTCGGCTCGGCGGCGACCCGGGACACGCCGGCCGGCGCCGACCATGTGACCGTGGCCCGGCTGCGGGAGGCCGGTGCGGTGGTCGTGGGGCTGACGAACGTGCCGGAGCTGTGTGTCTTCGGCACCACCGAGGGCGTGCACGGCACGGCCCGCAACCCCTGGGACACCTCGCGCACGGCGGGCGGCTCCTCCGGCGGCAGCGCGGCGGCGGTGGCCGCCGGGATGGTGCCGATCGCGCTCGGCAACGACGGCATGGGCTCCCTGCGCATACCCGCCGCGAACTGCGGTCTGGTGACCATCAAGCCGGGGCACGGGGTGGTGCCGGCGGGCATAGGCGACGGCGACTGGTTCGGGATGTCGGAGAACGGCCCGCTCGCCACGACGGTGGAGGACGCCCGGCTGATGCTGTCGGTCCTGGCGGACGACACGGGAGCCGTACGGCCGGACGGCGAGCCCGGTGCGCTGCGGATCGCGGTGTCGGTGCGCAGCCCGCTGGCGGGGGTCACGGTGAGCGCCCCGTACGCGAACGCGGCGCGGGACGCCGCCGGGGTGCTGATGAAGGCGGGCCATCAGGTACGGCGGGCCGACCCGAGCTTCCCGCTGTCGCTGGGCGTGACGTCGCTGGCCCACTGGACGGCGGGCACGGCCGTGGACGCGGCCCCGCTGGACCCCCGGCTGCTGACCCGGCGCACCCGGGTGCACGCGGCCCTCGGCCGGCACTTCCTGAACGGGGTGCGGGGCGGCTCGGCGCGGGAGGAGCTGCGGCGGCGCCTGGAGCCGTTCTTCGAGGAGTACGACATCCTGCTCACGCCGGCGCTGGCGCGGCGTTCGCCGAGGGCGCAGGCGTGGCACGAGCGGGGCTGGCTGCGCAATGTGCTGGTGAACACGAACTACTCGCCGCTCACACCGCCGTGGAACCTGACCGGGTGGCCCGCGATGGCGGTGCCGTTCGGCGCGCTGCCCTCGGGGGTGCCGGCCGCCGTCCAGCTGGTGGGGCGGCCGGGGTCCGAGGGGGAACTGCTCCGGGTCGCGGAGCAGTTGGAGGGGCTGCGTCCCTGGACGCGGACGGCGCCGCTCGACTGAGCGCGCGCCGTCGGGGGCCGGGCGGCTCAGTCGACGCTGGGCAGGATGTGGTCCTCGGCGAGGTCGTCCTCGTAGCCGGCCAGGCGGATCGGGGCGGAGCGCGCCCACACGTCGAGGCTGCCGATCTCGCCGGGCCTGCGGCCGGCGCGCTCCGTGCGTTCCTTGGGGCGTTGGTCGCGATTCGTCTTCTCCGGTGTCACCGCGCACTCCTTATGTGTCGGGTCACCCTCGGGGCGGGCCGGCCGGTCTGCGGTCCGGCGCTTGACGCTCCCTCGGGTCGGGCTGGAGTCGGTGGCGACGCGGTGGTGCCGGTGACTCCCAGGAGAGCTGGCCGTGGTGAACCGGCTTGTCCCGGACGGACGGTGGGTGGGGGTGGCACTCCGTCCTGCTGTCCGTCGATACAGACTAACCAAATGAGCGGGGTACCGCTCGATAGCGCCGAAAATTTGAGGTAACCATGGCGTGTCACCTGCGTCTCCACTGAGGTGAATTGAACACTTTTCGGTGGTTTCGCGCCGGTCGAGTTCACTCGTCCGGCGGATAGAGGCCCGTTCGGGCGACGGCCGGCCGCGTCGTTCAGGTGCCGTTCGCCCCGTGGCAAGCACGCCATGATCTGCTGAGGTACCGAACGGCTGTCTCGCGGGAGGACTGACGCATGGAGCTGCGCAGCGTCGAGGAGCTGATGGACCTGCTGTACGCGTGCCGGGGCGTGCCCGAGTCCCCGGGCGGTCCGGCCCACGGGGTCGACCTGCACGACCACGCGCTGCAGACGGCGGCGCTGCTGCGCCGAAGTCGCCCCGCGGACAAGGAGCTCCAGCTGACCGGCCTGGTCCACCCCATCGGCCACCTCCTGCGCCCCGCCGACCCCACCGGCCGCGCCGAGCGCACAGCGGAGGCGGTACGCCCGCTGCTCGGCCCCCGCGTCGCCCGTCTGCTCCGGCTGCACCCCTGGCGCGGCGGCGACGACGACCTGGCCCGTCTCCACCAGGCCGACGAGGACGGCCGCTCCCCCGACGTCGACGCGGGGGTCCTGGAGGACTGGCGCACGGTCCTGGAGCTGATCGCCGCCCGCAACTCCCGTCTCGGGGCTGTCGATTGAGCGCAGGCCGTGAGACCGTACCCGGATGACCTCGTCGTACGGCTTGCACGGCAGGGCCGCCGTCGTCACGGGCGCCACCCGGGGCATCGGCCGGGCGGTGGCACAGGGGCTGGCGGAGGCGGGCGCACGGGTGTGCGTGAGCGCCCGTGACCCCGACGAGGTGCGGCGGACCGCCCGTGAGCTGGGCGGGGTGGGCCTGCCCGGGAGCGTCGCGGACCCCGGGCACCCCGAGGCGCTCACCGACCTGTGCCTGCGGGCCTTCGGCCGCCTGGACGTGCTGGTCAACAACGCGGCGACGAACCAGCCGTACGGGCCCCTCATGGAGGCCGACCCGGCCCTGTGGCGCGAGGCCTTCACCGTCAACGTGGAGGCTCCGCTGCGCCTCGCGCAGTGCGCCTGGCACGGCTGGATGCGCGAGCACGGCGGGACCGTGATCAACATCTGCACGGAGGGCGCGGGCCACGTGGGCCCCGGCGTCGGCGCCTACGGCACCGGCAAGGCGGCCCTCCTCCACCTCACCCAGCAGCTCGCGGGCGAACTCGGCCCGGCGGTCCGGGTCAACTCGGTCTCCCCCGGCCTCGTGCGCACCGAGATGGCGCGGTTCGTGTGGGAGCCGAAGGAGGGCGCCATCGCGGCGGACCTCCCCCTCGGCCGGATCGGCGAGCCGGAGGACGTGGCCCGGGCGGTCCTGTGGCTGTGCTCGGACGACGCCGGATGGATCACGGGCGCGGACCTCCTGGTGGACGGCGGCACCCGCGTGAGAGCGGCTCGCAACGCACCGTGAGGGGCGCGGGCCGCCGCGCGAGCGGCCCCGGCGCACCCGCGCCCGACGAACTCACCACTTGCCCGGCGCGTAATCCTTCAGGAAGACCCCGTAGACATCCTCGCCGGCCTCGCCCCGCACCACCGGGTCGTACACCCGGGCCGCCCCGTCGACCAGGTCCAGCGGCGCGTGGAAGCCCTCCTCCGCGAGCCGCAGCTTGTCGAAGTGCGGCCGCTCGTCGGTGATCCACCCGGTGTCGACGGACGTCATGAGGATCTGGTCGGTCTGGAACATCTCCTGCGCGCTGGTCCGCGTGACCATGTTCATCGCGGCCTTGGCGGCGTTGGTGTTCGGGTGCCCCGCGCCCTTGTAGCCCCGGCCGAAGACGCCCTCCATGGCGGAGACGTTCACGACGTAGGACCGCCCGCTGGCCGCCCGCCGGGCCGCCGCGGCCATCGCCGGCCGCAACGCGCTGATCAGGATGAACGGCGCGGTGTAGTTGCACAGCTGGGTCTCCAGCAGCTCCACCGGGGAGATCTGCTCGATGGTCTGCACCCAGGTGTTGCTCTCGACGACGTCGGGGACGAGCCCGCCCGCGTCGATGGCGGTGCCGTCCAGGTGCCGGGCGACGCTGGCGTTGCCCGCGACCAGGGCGAGGTCCGCGACCTTCTGCGCGTCCAGTCCGCTGGTGCCGACGGGCAGCGCGGCCAGCCCGTCGACCGCGCCGGAGTTGAAGGCGCCGATGACGTGGTGGGCGGGCAGCTCACCGGCGGGCAGCGGGGCGCTCTCCCCGTCGACCAGCGCGGCGTAGGCGGTCGGCAGGCGCCGTACCGTCTGTGTGGCGTTGTTGATCAGGACGTCCAGCGGACCCGCCGCGGACACCTGCTCGGCGAGGGCCACGGCCTGCGCCGGGTCGCGCAGGTCGATGCCGACGACCTCCAGCCGGTTGATCCAGTCGGCGGAGTCGTCCATGGCCTTGAAACGGCGGATGGCGTCCTTGGGGAAGCGCGTGGTGATCGTGGTGTGCGCGCCGTCGCGCAGCAGCCGCAGCGCGATGTACATGCCGATCTTGGCCCGGCCGCCGGTGAGCAGGGCCCGCTTGCCGGTGAGGTCGGCGCGGGCGTCGCGCTTGGCGCGGTTCAGCCGGGCGCAGTCCGGACAGAGCTGGTGGTAGAAGTAGTCGACCTCGACGTACCGCGTCTTGCAGGTGTAGCAGGAGCGCGGGCGCTGGAGTATCCCGGCGATCCGGCCCGCCTCGGTGACCGACGACGGCAGGATGCCCTCGGTCTCGTCGTCGATGCGCTGCGCGGAGCCGGTCGCGGTGGCCTCGGTGACCGCCTTGTCGTGGGCGGTCTTGGCGGCCCGGCGCTCCTGACGGCGGCGCTGCTTCACCGTGCGGTAGAGGCCGGCGGTGGCCCGGCGCACGGCGATCGCGTCCGGGTGGTCGACCTCCAGCTTGTCGAGTTCCTCGAGCACGCCGAGGCAGACGGCCAGCCGCTCGGGGTCGATGCCGGGGCCGTAGACCATCTCCTCGGTGGCGGCCGAGCCGTCCTCTGTCACCGTCATCGCGCTGCTGTTCCCTGCTGAGAAGTGCGGCGCTCCGACCGCGCCCGCTTTCGAACGGGGAAGTCTACGGAGCGCCGGGCCTCTCCTCCAAACCGCCGGCGGTCAGGAACCGCAGGCCGTGATGAGCGTCTCCACCTCGGTGATCAGCGCCTGCGCGAACCGGTCGAGATCGGGGACGGCCTCGCCGTCGGCGACCAGCCCGTAGTGGACCCGGCCGCGGTACGTCGAGACGGCGACCGCCAGGGACTGGCCGCGGGCCAGCGGGGCGTACGGGAACACCTCGGTGACCGGGTTCCCGCCGAGCCGCAGCCCGAGGCTGGGCAGCGGGACGCTGGTGACCAGGATGTCGAACCAGAGCCGGGCGGCCTGGCTGACCAGCGGTCCGCCGAGCCGGTGGCCGAGCGCCGGGACGTGGTCGGCGAGCAGGGCGACGGCGCCCGCGCCCCGGCCGGGCCCGGCGTCCTTGTTGGCGTCCATGGCGGTGCGCACCTGGGCGAGCCGGCCGAGCGGGTCGGGGTCGTCGACCGGAAGCCGTATCAGGTACCCGGAGAGCCGGTTGCCCTGCGGGTGCGCGGTGCGCGGGCGGCGCTTGGAGACGGGGATCAGCGCACGGGGACGTACGCCCTCGCTGCCGTCGCCGCGCTCGTCCAGCCAGCTGCGCAGGGCGCCGGCCACCACGGCGATCAGGACGTCGTTGACGGTGCCGCCGACGACCTTGCGGACGCGGTGCACGTCGTCGAGGTCGAGGACCACCCCGGCGGTGCGGCGGGTGCCGGTGGGCGCGGCGGCGAGCGCGGGGGTGGACCGTACGCCCAGCCGCGACACGGCGACGGAGGCGCCGATGTCGAGGGCGCGCCCCACGTCGGAGACGGCGCCGCGCAGCAGCCCGGGGAGTCTGCGCACATCGGGGATCAGCCCCCGGGCGGGCTCGGCGGGGCGTGGCCGGGGCGCGGGCAGGTCCATCGGGTCCAGGACGGCGGCGGCGAGCGTCAGGGCGCGCAGTCCGTCGGCGAGGGCGTGGTGGAACTTGAACAGCACGGCGAAGGACAGACCGTCCTCGCCGGGCAGGACGTGCGCCTCCCAGGGCGGGCGGTCGCGCTCCAGGGGGCGCTCCATGAGCCGGCCGGCCGCGGTCTGGAAGTCGGCCGTGGGCGCGTGCAGCAGGACGTGCCGGTGGGGGTCGAAGTCGGGGTCGCTCTCGCGCACCGCACCGCCCAGGGCGAGCGGACGGCGCAGGTCGAGGGGGAGGACGGGGTCGAAGGGCCGCCACACGTCGCGGATGCGCATGCGCAGCCCGGGGACGGCCGCCGCGCGCGCAGCGAGCAGATCGGCCGCGTGGGCGCCCGCGGTGGGCGACTGCGCGCCGAAGACGCCGAGGGCGCCGAGGTGCATCGGGTGCTCGGGGGACTCGATGTTCCAGAACGCCAGATCGAGGGGTGCCAGGAGATCATCAGCAGACAAGGGCTTGCCTCGCGTCGACGACGGGTGAGGCAGCAGTCAACCCCCTGGAGGCGATTACGGTCAAGCATCTTCAAGCTACGCTCAGTTAACAGCCGATTAAGTTCACGACACCTGCTGCCCCTTGCCGAGGCCGATGACGCCGTTCTCGGACACGGTGTACAGCTCTGCGTCGCGCTCGGGGTTGACCCCGATGGTCGCGCCCGGCGGGACCTCCACGTTCTTGTCGAGGACCGCGCCGCGCACCACCGCGCCCCGGCCGATGTGGACGTTGTCGTGCAGGATCGAACCCTGGACGACCGCCCCGGGGTCGACCCGGACACCGGGCGAGAGCACGGAGCGGGTGACCTGGCCGCGGATCAGGCAGCCCGCACTGATGATCGACTCGCTGGCCATGCCGCCCGCGTTGAACCGGGCCGGGGAGAGCTGGTAGGAGTGCGTGTAGATGGGCCAGCTGCGGTTGTACAGGTTGAACGCGGGGCGCTCGGCGATCAGGTCCATGTGGGCGTCGTAATAGGCGTCGAGCGTGCCCACGTCCCGCCAGTAGCCCTGGTCGCGGCTGGTCTCGCCGGGGACGTGGTTGGCGCTGAAGTCGTACAGGTGGGCCTCGCCCCGCCGGGTGAGCTGGGGCAGGATCGAGCCGCCCATGTCGTGCACGGAGTCCTCGTCCTCGGCGTCCCGCTGGAGGGCCTCGATGAGGGCCTTGGTGGTGAAGAGGTAGTTGCCCATCGACGCGAACACGGAGTCGGGGTCGTCGCGCAGGCCGGGCGGGTCGGCGGGCTTCTCCAGGAAGTTCTCGATCGTCTGGCCGTCCGAGCCGGGGGTGATCACCCCGAAGGAGGACGACTCGCCGCGCGGCACCCGGATCCCGGCCACCGTGACCCCGGCGCCGCTGTCGATGTGCTGGGTGAGCATCTGGCGCGGGTCCATGCGGTACACGTGGTCGGCGCCGAAGACGGCGACGTACTCGGGCCGCTCGTCGTAGACCAGGTTCAGCGATTGCAGGATGGCGTCGGCGCTGCCCAGGTACCAGCGCTTGCCGAGCCGCTGCTGGGCGGGCACCGGGGTGACGTAGTTGCCGAGCAGGCTGGACATCCGCCAGGTGGTGGTGATGTGCCGGTCGAGCGAGTGCGACTTGTACTGCGTGAGCACACAGATCCGCAGGATGTCGGCGTTGACGAGGTTGGACAGCACGAAGTCGACGAGCCGGTAGGTGCCGCCGAACGTGACGGCCGGTTTGGCGCGGTCCGCGGTCAGGGGCATCAGGCGCTTGCCCTCGCCGCCCGCCAGCACGATGCCGAGCACAGAAGGTCCACCACGACGCATTGGCCGCTCTCCTCACCCTGGTTGGAACCCATGGATGCCCCGCCGCGGGGCCCGCTACGCCTGTTTGACGATCTCCTGGTACAGCCGGACCGTCCGCCGGGCCACGGCGTCCCACCCGAACTCGCCCACCGCGCGCACCCGCCCGGCTTCACCCATCCGGCGTCCGGCCTCCGGATCGCCGAGGACCGCGTCCAGCGCCCGGGCGAGCCCCGCCTCGAACACGGCGGCCTCCTCGTCGAGCGGGACGAGGAGGCCGGTCACCCCGTCCTCGACGACCTCCGGTATCCCGCCGACCCGGGAGGCGACCACGGGGGTACCGCAGGCCATCGCCTCCAGGTTGACGATGCCCAGCGGCTCGTACACCGAGGGGCAGACGAACACGGCCGCGTGGGTGAGGAGTTGGATCACCTCCGGGCGCGGCAGCATGCGCGGGATCCAGTGCACGCCGTCGCGGGCGCGGCTCAACGCGGCGAACAGGTCGCGGAACTCCCGGTCGATCTCCGGCGTGTCGGGGGCGCCCGCGCAGAGCACCACCTGGGCGGCCGGATCGATGTCCCGCACGGCGCGCAGGAGATGGGGCACGCCCTTCTGGCGGGTGATGCGGCCGACGAACAGCACGAAGGGGCGGTCCGGGTCCAGTCCGATCCGGGCCAGGGCGTCGGTGCCGTGGTCCGGGCGGTAGAGACCGGTGTCGATGCCGTTGTGCACCACGTGCACCCGCTCCGGGGCGAGCGCGGGGTAGCAGGTGAGGATGTCCTCGCGCATCGCCGCCGATACGGCGATCACCGCGTCGGCGGCCTCCAGCGCGGTCCGCTCGGCCCAGCTCGACAGCGCGTAACCGCCGCCGAGTTGCTCGGCCTTCCACGGGCGCAGGGGTTCCAGGGAGTGCGCGGTCACCACGTGCGGCACGCCGTACAGCTGCTGGGCGAGACGGCCGGCGAGGTTGGCGTACCAGGTGTGGGAGTGGACGAGTTCGCGGCCTTCGAGGGCGGCGGCCATGGCGAGGTCCACGGAGAAGGTGCGCAGCGCGTCGTTGGCGTCGTCCAGGGCGGACCAGGGGCGGTGGCGCCGGACGCCCGCCGCGCGCTCCCGCAGCGAGCTCTCGCCCCAGCAGTGCACGTCGAGATCGACGAGGCGGTGCAACTCCCGGGCGAGGAACTCGACATGGACGCCCGCACCGCCGTACACGTCCGGGGGATACTCCCGGGTCAGCAGTCCCACTCGCACCCGGAACCCCCCATTCTCAGCGGCTGGTTCCCTTCATGGTCACCCAGACGGGGCGCGCGGGGAAGAGCGCGGGGGTCGTGTGAAGCAACAGTCACCGCAGACCCCGCCGCCGGGCACCCGGTAGTAGAGACAGCAGCTGCGGCGGCGGAAGGCGGTGCCGGCCGGGGTGTCGGTGCGGCTGCCGGTGTCCGCGAGGAGGGGATGGGCGAGCAGGTCGGCGGTGAGGGCACGCGCGCGTGCGGCGGTCGCGGGGCGCCCGTGCGCCCGCGCCCACTGTTCCAGCTGCCGGGCGGCCCCGGCCAGCGCGGAGGCGGCGTTGCCCCGCAGCAGACCGGGCGCGAGGCGGTGGTGGGCGCGCAGGGCCGCCGACAGCGGCACGAGATGCCCGTCCAGTACGGCGGTGGCGAGCGTCGCGGCGTCGGGGTCCCCGGGCAGCGCCCTGACCTCGGTCAGCCAGAGGTCGTCGGGGGCGCCGCCGTCCGGGTCCCAGTGCAGCAGCCGCGGATCCAGGTCGGGGACCACGCCGTACAGGACGGCACAGCCGAGGGCCGCCGACCACAGCCGGGCCGCGAGCCCCTGCTGGGCCACGGAGGCCCCGATCCGCTCCTCGGGGGCCCGGAGCGCCCCGCTCACCTTCCGGACACGAAAAGTCAGCGCATTTCCGTAAACATCCGACGACTGGTTCGCGTAGACCCCTGCGAGGGTCGGCAGCGGGCGCGGCGGCTGTGCGGCCACGCGTAGGAGGAAGAAGCCGCCGAGCGGGCGCAGCGCGGCGAGACGGGGGTCGAGGTCCACGAGGTGCAGTAGTACCAAGCGCGGCCGTAGCCGGGATCAGGGGGATCCCTCAGACGTCACCCGTCCGAGGGAGGACGGCCGTCCCGTCGTACTCCATCGGCAGTAGGACGCATTGAGTGCTCAGGGACGACGACGGGAACAGATCGACAGGGCATCGTGTTGGTCATGAAAGCCGACCGTTCGCCGCGCCGGGTCCCGGGCCCGGGCCTCACGCAGAGGAGCAGCTCATGAGCGCCCTCGCGTTGTCCGTGGTCCTGTCGCTGGTCTCCGCCGTGGCGTACGCCTCCGGCGCGATCGTGCAGGAGCAGGTCGCGGTCTCCTCGCCGGACGAGGAGTACGCGCCGCTGCGCCGCCCCGGCTGGTGGGCGGCGGTCCTGCTGAACGGCCTCGGCGGGCTGCTGCACGTGGTGGCGCTGGCCTACGGTCCGCTGAGCCTGGTGCAGCCGCTGGGTGCCCTGACCATCGTGTTCGCGCTGCCGATGGCCGCGCTGTTCGTCGGCCGCAGGGCCGGGGCGACGGCCTGGCGGGGAGCGATCATGGCGACCGTGGGTCTGGCCGGTCTGCTCTCCCTGGTCGGCGCCTCCGACGCGCAGTCCCTGAGCACCGCGCAGCGGGTGAGCCTGGCCGTGGTGACCGCCGGTGCGGTGGCGGCGCTGATGGTCGCGGGGCGGGCCGCGCACCGGCATCCGGCGGTGCGCAGCATGCTGCTGGCGACCGCGTCCGGCATAGCCTTCGGCATGTCGTCCGTCTTCACCAAGACCGTCGCGGTCGACTGGACCGACGGTGTCTCGACGGCCGACCTGCCCTCGCTGGCGGTGATCGGCGTGCTGGCCACGGCGGGCATGCTGCTGTCGCAGGCCTCCTACCGGGGCGCGGGCCTCGCGGCGCCGCTGGCCACGCTGACCGTGGTCAACCCGGTGGTGGCGGCCGCGGTCGGTATCACGATGTTCGGCGAGACCTTCCGGTACGGCACGACGGGCACCGTGCTCGCCCTGGGCTGTGGAGTGGTGGCGGCGGGTGGGCTCATCCTGCTGACCACCGAGCGTCTTCAAGGCGGATCCGCTGTGGCCGGGGCTGTGGCCGCGCCGGTGGAGACGGACGAGGTGGACGAGATGGTGGCGGCGGTGGCGGTGGAACCGCCGAAGCCGGCTGTGACGGCGGCGGACCCCGCCCCGGCACCGCTCGTGGCGGACCTGCCGGAGGATCTGCCGGCGGCCGTGGAACTGCGGGACGCCATGTGGCAGGAGGGGCGGGACCGGGCGGAGCAGCCGCTCGTGCCGGTCCAGGCCGGGGATCCCCTCGCCGCGCTGGACGCCCTCGACGCCCCGGCGTCCGGGGAGCCGGACCCGGGCGACCGGGCGATGGTCTTCCTGCAGAGCCCGTTGTGGAGCGCGACGTACATCCCGATGCCGGCCGTCGACCGGCATCGGGTGCGGGTCAAATCCTGACGCCGCCGGCCCGCAGATAGGCCAGCGGGTCGACATCCGAACCGAAGCCGGGCCCCGTCCGCACCTCGAAGTGCAGATGCGGGCCCGTGCTGTTGCCGGTGGAGCCGGAGCGCCCGATGCGCTGCCCGCCGCCCACCGACTGCCCGTCCCGCACCGAGATCGCGGACAGGTGGGCGTACTGGGTGTAGCGGCCGTCGGCGTGCCGTATGACCACCTGGTAGCCGAAGGACCCGCCCCAGCCCGCGCTGACGACCGTGCCCGCGGCGACCGCCTTCACGGAGGTCCCGGTGGGGACGGGGAAGTCGACGCCGGTGTGGTAGCCCTTCGACCAGTGGGAGCCGGTCGCGTGGTACGGGGTTCCGGTGGCCGCGGCGACGGGGGCGACCAGGGAATGGCCGGTATGCGCCTTGTCGTCGGCGTCGGATTCCTTCTCGGTGTGGTGTCTGGACGGGCTGTGACTCTTCGTGGGGGCCTTCGGGCCGGCCGGTGCGCTCAGTCTCAGGCGCTGGCCCGGCAGGATCAGGTCGGGATCGGCGCCGATCGTGGACCGGTTCGCGGCGTAGAGCCGGTGCCAGCCGCCCTTGACGTCCTCGGTGTCGGCGATGCCGGAGAGGGTGTCGCCGCGGACGACGGTGTACATCTCGGCGGTTCCGGCCCGGGACTGGGGCGTGGCCTGCGGCTGTACGTCCTTCAGGGACGTCCTGGCCTTCTTGCCGGCCTTGGCGGACGTGGCGGACGTGCCCGCGGAGGTGTGGCCCGAGGTGCCGTTCGGGTGGATGTCCGGGGTGTCGCCGCCCCGGGACAGTCCGGCCCGTACCGAGCACACCGGCCAGGCACCGGGGCCCTGGCCGTCCAGGACCTTCTCCGCGACGGCGATCTGCTGGTCCCTGGTGGCCAGGTCGGCGCGCTGGGCGTACCGCTTGCCGCCGTACGCGTCCCACGTCGACCGGGTGAACTGCAGGCCGCCGTAGTAGCCATTCCCGGTGTTGATGTGCCAGTTGCCGCTGGACTCGCAGGCGGCGACCTTGTTCCAGGTGTCCACGTCGGCCGCCTGGGCCGCGCCGGCGCCGATGAGCGGGATCGCCATACCGGCGCCGCCTGCGGTGACCGTGAGTGAGGCCCGGTTGATCCTGTTCGGCTGGTACCGGCGGTGCCGGCCGCGTACGGCCATGGAGTTCCCCCTCGACAAGCGTCAGGAGGGGCAAAAGTACGGGCCGTTCACAGCCCGTGACAAGACCGCAACCAGCCGCTCCGGGTTCACCCATGGAGGGCGGAAACCCGCAAGGATGGCCTCCAGGACGAAAACGACCGGCACCACCCCCTAGGAGCCAGCCCTATGAGCACTACAGCGCAGATCGGTGTGACGGGACTCGCCGTCATGGGCCGCAATCTCGCCCGCAACTTCGCGCGCAACGGTTACACGGTGGCGCTGCACAACCGGACGGCGGCGCGCACCCACGCGCTGGTGGAGGAGTTCGGGCACGAGGGAACATTCGTGGCGGCGGAGAGCGCCAAGGACTTCGTGGCGGCGCTGGAGCGGCCCCGCCGACTGGTGATCATGGTGAAGGCCGGGGAGCCGACCGACGCGGTCATCCGGGAGTTCGCCCCGCTCCTGGAACCAGGTGACATGATCATCGACGGCGGCAACGCGCACTTCGCGGACACCCGGCGCCGAGAGCGAGAACTGCGCGAGCAGGGACTGCACTTCGTCGGCACGGGGATCTCCGGCGGCGAGGAGGGAGCACTGCACGGGCCGAGCATCATGCCGGGCGGCTCGACGGAGTCGTACGGCTCGCTCGGACCGATGCTGGAGAAGATCTCCGCGAAGGCGGCGGACGGCGCGCCCTGTGTGACCCACGTGGGGCCGGACGGCGCCGGCCACTTCGTGAAGATGGTCCACAACGGCATCGAGTACGCCGACATGCAGCTGATCGGTGAGGCGTACCAGCTGCTGCGGGACGTCGCCGGGTACACGCCGGCGCAGATCGCGGAGATCTTCCGCACGTGGAACACGGGCCGGCTCGACTCCTACCTGATCGAGATCACGGCCGAGGTGCTGTCGCACGTGGACGCCGCGACCGGCGAGCCGTTCGTGGACGTGGTCGTCGACCAGGCCGAACAGAAGGGCACGGGCCGCTGGACGGTCCAGATCGCCCTCGACCTGGGGGTGCCGGTGTCCGGGATCGCGGAGGCGGTCTTCGCCCGCTCGCTGTCCGGGCACGCGGCGCTGCGGGAGGCGTCCCGGGGGCTGGCCGGGCCGAAGGCGGCCCCGCTGGGCGAGGCGGAGGCGGCGGCGTTCGCGGACCGGGTGGAGCAGGCGCTGTACGCGTCGAAGATCGTGTCGTACACGCAGGGGTTCCACGAGATCGCGGCGGGCAGCGAGGAGTACGGCTGGGACATCGACCTCGGCGCGGTCTCCGCGATCTGGCGGGGCGGGTGCATCATCCGGGCGGCGTTCCTGGACCGGATCCGGGAGGCGTACGACGCGCGGGCGGACCTGCCGAGTCTGCTGTCGGACGAGACGTTCGCGGCGGAGATCGGGGCCGCGCAGGACGACTGGCGCGAGGTGCTGGTGGCGGCGGTGCGCCAAGGCGTGCCCACGCCCGGCTTCGCGGCGGCGCTGGCGTACTACGACGCGCTGCGCGCGGAGCGGTTGCCCGCGGCGCTCACGCAGGGGCAGCGGGACTTCTTCGGGGCGCACACGTACCGGAGGGTGGACCGGGAGGGTGCGTTCCACACGCTGTGGGGTGGGGATCGGTCGGAGGTGGGGGCGTAGCGGTTTCGTCGGGTCGCGTCGGCGCGTCGGCGCGTTGGCGCGTCGGCGCGTTGGCGCGTCGGCGCGTTGGCGCGTTGGCGCGTCGGCGTCGGCTGCGGGATTGCGGGGGCGGCGCGTTTTCGGGCGCCGGCGGCGGGAGGGCGCGCACGGCGTACTTTCCGGCGCCGGCGGGGGCGGCGTGTTTTCCGGCACCGGCGGCGGGAGGCCCCGGGGGGCGCTTCGGGCGCTTTCTTGTGGCGCCGACGGCGGGATCGCAGGAGGGCCGCGTCTCTTCCCGCGCCGCCCCCTGACCTCGGCTCCGCTCTTCACCCCGCGCGCCCTGCCCTCCGAGCGGATGTCAGGTCAACGGTGGGCCCGGTTCCGGGGTGGGGGGTGGTTCCGGGCCGGGCGGGATGGGGGACGGGGACGGTCCGGGGGGTGGGCCCGGGACGGGTGGGGGCTGGGGGGCCGGAGGGGGTTCCGGGGAGGGAACCGGGCTGGGATACGGGTCCGGTGGGCCCGGAGGTGGGGCGGGGTCGGGGGGTGGGGTGGTCATCGTGTCCTCCGGCCAGTCGTGTCGCGGCTCTGGACTACTCCTCCGCGTACCCGGCACCGCCCCGGACACTCACCCGGGTGGGTCCGCCCGGCCGTCAGAAACGGCCGGGATGGGCGCGCAGCCAGTCCTTGGCCGCGGTCAGCAGCGCGGGGTCGGCCGGCGGGGCCTCCTCCGGGTGACGGGCGGCCCACTTCACGACGTACGGGCAGAGAGGCGCGACCGGGACGCCCTCGCGCGCGGCGATGCCGTACAGCTCGCGCGCGAGGGAGCCCGCGATGCCCCGGCCCTCGTGGGCCGGCTCCACGATGGTGTGCACCGGGACGAGGGCGCGGGCGGGCGACTCCAGCACGAAGTACTCGATCCGGCCCACGACCTCGGCCCCCTCGCCGAGGGCCTCGAGACGGCCCGCCGTCCGGTCGTCACGGATCTCGATGTCGCTCATGGGCACTCCCGGTGCGATGGCTGGCGGTCGGTACGTACGGCCGACGCGTCGCTCAGACGGACACCGCCTGCGGGCTGCGCCGCTGGTCGGAGCCCGGGACCGGCTCCGAGGCGTCGGCCCCGAGGGCCACGATCCGGTTGTCGCCGTCCACGTGCACGACCCGCGGTTGCAGCGCCCTCGCCTCGGCGTCGGTGACCTGAGCGTAACTGATGATGATCACCAGATCTCCGGGGTGGACGAGATGGGCGGCGGCGCCGTTGATCCCGACCACGCCCGAGCCTCGCTCGCCCTCGATGACGTACGTCTCCAGCCGCGCGCCGTTGGTGACGTCGACGATGTGGACCAGCTCCCCGGGCAGCAGATCGGCGGCGTCCAGCAGGTCGGCGTCGATGGTCACGGATCCCACGTAGTGCAGGTCGGCCTGGGTGACGGTGGCGCGGTGGATCTTGGACTTGAACAGAGTACGCAGCACTTTGGACTCCTGGAAGACGGCTCCCCGCCGGCTTTCTGCAGGTCAGGGGCGTTGTTCACTGTACACCGGCACTCCCCACCCTCGAAGATGCTGGGGAACATCGATCTTTCTTGGGCAAGAAGGTTCCCCACCTGCGCTTCCGCTGAGAATCCGGCTGTCGTGCCATCGCCGTCCCAGGACCCGCTCACGCACCCGCCTCGGATTATGCGAGGACTCATGCTGACCAGATGCTGACTTACCTGCCGTGGGCCCGGCGCACGGGAGTCGCCCACCAGCCTGGCGGTGGCCCCCTCGATGCAGTCGCCTGCATCAGACGACGGCCGAGGATCGCAACGTGAGCACTGGGTACGTGGAGCTCCGGGCACCACCGACCCTGTGCTCCGATCGTCCGGGCCCCCGCTCAGCACCTAGGACAGACGCTCAAGGGGTGAGCACGAACCGGATCGGGTCGCCGATCTCCTTCTCCAGCCGGCTGACGGCGTCGGCGGCTTCGGCCGGCGGGATGTGGGCGGTGATGGAGGGGGCCAGGTCGAGCAGGCCGGTGGAAGCCAGGCCGATGAGCTGGGTCACATGTTCAGGTCCGGAGCCGTAGTGGCCACGGATCTGGTTGCCGCGGAAGCAGAACTCTGTGCTGTCGGTGACGGTGAGGGGCTTGGGGGTGAGTCCAGCCAGTACCAGCACCCCGCCGGGGCCCAGGACGGCTGCGGCCTGATCCCGAACCACGGGGACGCCGGCGAAGTCGAAGGCGGCGTCCAGGCCACGGCCACCAGTGGCGTGGTCCACAGCAGCGGCGAAGTCCGCCGCGGCAGGGTCGAGCGCGAAGTCGGCGCCGAAGGCGAGGGCGCGCTCGCGGGCCTTCGGCAGCGGGTCGATGGCGATGACGGGGGGTCGCCCCGGCCAGGCGGGCGAGCCGGATGCCGTGCGCGCCCAGGCCGCCCGCACCCCAGATGCCGACGGCCTGCGCCGGGCGGACGGCACCCGTCTCGGCAATCGCGGCGTAGGGGGTGGAGACCGCTTCGGGGATGATCGCGGCCTGGTCGAACGGCAAGGGGTCGGGGATCGGGGCGAGCGTGTCCTCGCGGGCGATCGCGTACCCGGCCCAGCCGCCGTCGTAGTCGACTCCACGGGTCAGCGGCGTCCGACACGATGAGCGCCGCATGCAGTCGTCGCACTGGCCGCACGCCTGCCCGGCCTGCAGAGCGACACGCATGCCGGTGGCCCAATCCCCCATCAGGTCCGGGCCGAGGGTGTGGACAACGCCCGCGACCTCGTGCCCGAGGGTGACCGCACGCGAGCGGACCACCTCGTCAACAGGGAAGGACGAGCTGAGGCTGCCGTCGATCAAGTGGACGTCGGACAAACAGACTCCGGCGGCCCTGACTTCGACCAGCACCCGCGGCCCCGGCGGCGGGGTGTGGGCAGCGACGGACGGGGCCGCTGCGACGGTGAGTCGCGGGAGGGGCTTCGCGCCTTGCGGCGGCCGGTGGGTGGAGAGGTGTTTGCCCAGGCCTTGGTCCGGCCTGACGTTTCAAGGCCTCCGAACGTTCCCTCATCCGACCGTGTCGGGTGCCACAATCGAACGACATTGTCGAGCGACAATGTCGCATGTATGGTTCTGGCCAGCGACAGCCTGCGCCGAACGAAAGGCAAGCTCATGACTCACGAGACCGTGCGCGGAACCGAGCCGATCCCGCAGCGTCCCGCCCTGCCCCTGGTCGGCCACGCGTTCGACATCCCCAGCGGCGCCGACGGTCTGCACTACGTGATGAAAGAGGCCAAGGAGCTGGGGCCGCTGTTCAAGCTCCGCATCTTCGGCAACGAGATCAACTTCGCCTCGGGTCTCGACCTGGTCGCCGAGCTGGCGGACGAGAGCCGGTTCCGCAAGAACGTGCACCCCGACCTCGTGATCCTGCGAGATATCGGTGGCGACGGACTCTTCACCGCGTTCAACGACGAGCCCAACTGGCGCAAGGCGCACGACGTGCTGATGCCGGCGTTCTCCCTGGGTGCGATGCGCGGCTACCACGCGACGATGCTCCAGGTCGCCCGGGAGCTGATCGGGAAGTGGGACCAGGCCGCCGGTGCCGAGGCTGTGAACGTCGCCGATGACATGACGCGGCTGACCCTCGACACGATCGGCCTGTGCGGCTTCGGCTACGACTTCGAGTCCTTCAACCGCGACGAGCCGCACCCCTTCGTCACCGCCCTGTCGCGAGCGCTCGGCTTCGCCCAGGCCAAGGGGGAGTCCATCCCCGGCGCGGAGTTGTTCAAGTGGAAGCAGGCGGAGCAGTTCCGCGAGGACGTGGCCTTGATGGAGGGCCTGGTCGACGATGTGATCCGGCAGCGCCGGGCGTCGGGAGACCAGAGCACGAACGACCTGCTGGGGCGCATGCTGCACACCCGGGACGCGGTGACGGGCGAGCCCCTGGACGACGTCAACATCCGTTACCAGGCGATCACGTTCCTCATCGCCGGCCACGAGACCACCAGTGGCGCCCTGTCCTTCGCCCTCTACTACCTGACCAAGCACCCCGAGGTCCTCGCCCGCGCCCAGGCCGAGGTCGACACGCTCTGGGGCGACTCCGACGCCCCCGAGCCGGACTACGGGGACATCGGCAGGCTGACGTACATCCGCCAGGTGCTCAACGAGAGCCTGCGACTGTGGCCGACGGCCCCCGCGTATGCCGTGGAGCCGCTGGAGGACACCGTCATCGGCGGGAAGTACGCCGTCCGCAAGGGCGAGTCGATCCAGGTGCTCATCCCGCAGCTGCACCGGGATCCCGCCTGGGGCGAGAACGTCGAGCTGTTCGACCCCGACCGGTTCCTGCCCGAGCGGGAGGAGGAGCGGCCGGTCCACCTGTTCAAGCCGTTCGGCAGCGGCGAACGCGCCTGCATCGGCCGCCAGTTCGCGCTGCACGAGGCGACGCTGGTCCTCGCGCTGGTGATCCACCGCTACCGCCTGATCGACCACACCAACTACCAGCTGAAGATCAAGCAGTCCCTCACCATCAAGCCCGACGCGTTCACCCTGAACCTCGCCCGGCGCACCAGCGGCGAGCGCCGCCTGCCCACCGCCGCGGCCCTCGCCGCGGGCAACGCCCCCGCCGACCAGGACCGGACCGCCGTCCGGCGCGCCGCCGGCACCGCGCTGACCCTCCTGCACGGCTCCAACCTCGGCACCTGCGCCGGCATCGCCCGCGACCTCGCGGCGGACGGCGACGAGCGCGGCTTCGCCCCGTCCGTCGCCCCCCTCAACGACGCCGTCGGCAAGCTCTCCCCCGGTGGCGGACCGGTCGTGATCGTCGCCGCCTCCTACAACGGCAGGCCCACCGACGACGCCACCGCTTTCCTCGCATGGCTGGAGGGCCAGGCACCCGGCGCGCTCGACGGCCTTCAGTACGCCGTGCTCGGGGTCGGCGACCGCAACTGGGCCGCCACCTACCAGCGCGTCCCCACCCTCATCGACGAGCGGCTCACCGCCGCGGGCGCCACCCCCCTGCTGGCGCGCGGCGCCGCGGACGCCGCCGGCGACTTCGCCGGCACGGTGGACCGGTTCACCGGCGACCTGTGGACCGCCCTGCTGGAACGGTACGGAGCCGCCGCCGAGGCGGGGAAGGCGGAGCCGGCCGCCGACCAGGAGACAGGACTGTACGAGCTGGAGGACACGACCGACTCGGTCATCGGCGGGCTCGCGGCACGGCACGGCGTCCAGCCGACGGAGGTCCTCGACGCCTACGAACTGGTCGACCTGAATCACGAACTGGGCCGCTCCAAGCGCTTCCTCAAGCTGCGGCTGCCCGAAGGCGTCACCTACCGCACCGGCGACCACCTGGCCGTGCTCCCGAGCAACCCGGACGCCCTCGTCCAGCGGGTGGCCGACCGCTTCTCCCTCGACCTGGACCGCACCGTCCGGCTCCGTGCCCGCCGCCGCAGCCGGGGCGCCCTGCCCGTGGACCGCCCGCTCACCCTGCGCCGTCTGCTCACCGACTTCGTCGAACTGCAGGATGCCGCCACCCAGGAGCAGATCGCCGTACTCGCCGAGCACACCGCCTGCCCGCCCGAGAAGCGCCCCCTGGCCGCACTCGCGACGGCGGACGCGGAGACCTTCCGCGAGCAGGTGACCGCCACCGGACACAGCCTCCTCGACCTGCTGGAGCGCTACCGCGCCTGCGAGCTGCCCTTCGAGGTCTTCCTGGAACTGCTGCCCGTTCTGCGCCCGCGCCACTACTCGATCTCCTCGTCCGCCGCGGCCTCTCCCGGCGAGGTCGACCTGATGGTGTCGCTGCTCGCCGCGCCCCACCGCTCCGGCGAGGGCACCTTCCGCGGCATCGGCTCGCACTACCTGCAGACCGTGAACGCCGGCGACACCGTCCAGGCCCGGGTGCTGCCCTGCAGCGAGGCCTTCCGCCTGCCCGAGGACGACTCCGTTCCGGTGATCCTGGTCAGCGCGGGCACCGGTCTGGCGCCCTTCCGCGGCGCGGTCCTGGACCGCCAGCACGCCCGGTCCACCGGCACACTGCTGTGCTACTTCGGCTGCGACCACCCCGACGTCGACTACCTCCACCGTACGGAGTTCGAGGCGGCCGAGGCCGCCGGAGCCGTCAGCATGCGGCCCACCTTCTCCTGCGCCCCCGAGGACGGGGCGCGCTACGTCCAGGACCGCATCGCCAAGGAGAGCGACGAGGTCTGGGCGGTGCTGGAGGCCGGCGGACGTGTCTACATCTGCGGTGACGGCCGCCGCATGGCCCCCGCCGTGCGGGAGGCGTTCATGAAGATCTACCGCGACCGCACGGGCAGCGACGACGCCGAGGCCAGCGCCTGGCTGAACGCCCTGATCGAGTCCGGCATCTACGTCGAGGACGTCTGGGCCGGCTGACCCGTCCACCGTGCGCGGCCGGCACCCACCGCCGCCCCGCCGACCCCACAGACCGACAGGGCCACGGACACCCACTCCCCCAACGTCCGTGGCCCTGTCTTCTTCGAAACGTGTCCCGCCCCCTCCTGAACTCGTGAGGCTCTCATGCTCGTCGCGCACTCGGCACCCCGCCGAGGAACGGTGGTAGTCCCCAACTCCTCGCAGAGGAGCGGTCGGTGAACGCGCGCAGCGGCTCCGCCCTGACCTTCGGCGTGGCTGTCGCACTCATCGCCGGAGTGACCCTGGGCAACGGCGGAGCGAACGTGATGCCCGTCTTCGTCGACGACTTCGCCTCACGCTTCGCGCTGTCGGACTCCGCCGCCGGACTCGTCGCCGCCACCCAGCTGATGGCGACCGCCATCGTCACCCTGCTGCTGGCCAAACGGGCCGCACGCCCGGGGCGAGTGCTGATGACCCGCTTCGGCCTGGCCGTCTCGGGAGCCGGATTCCTGGGAGCAGCGGCGGCCACCGGCCCGGTGACCCTGGTCATGGCCAACCTGGTCCTGGGCGCCGGGCTGGGCGCGGTCTACGCCGCGGCCACGGCCGCGCTCGCCGCCACTGACGACGCCGACAAGGCCTCGGCCGTCACCATCTGCGGCGTGGTCGGCGTGACCGCACTGCTGATCATGGGCGTCCCCGCAGCCAACCACGATCTGGGCGAGGGCACCGGCTTCCTGCTCATGGCGCTGTGCTGCCTGTTCGCCTGGCCACTGACACGCCGGCTCCCCGATGGCCCGGCGGTTCCGGCCTCCGCAACCGCCAGCACGGCAGAGACGGTCTCGGCCAAGCCGGCGGTCGTGCTACTCGTCGGCACCGGGCTCCTGTGGACCGTCACCCAGGGCGCATGGTCGTACGCCTCGGTCCTCGGTCGCCAGCACACGGGCATGTCCCACTCCGCCGTGTCCGCCGTCCTCGCCATCTCCAGCGTCGTCGCGCTCGTCGGCGCGGCGGTGGGGCCCACGGCGGCGCGCCGCTTCGGGCGCATGCGGTCCATGGCCGTCTTCGTCACCGGGCAGGCCCTCGCGATGCCGGTCCTGGTCCTCACTCACGACCCCGTGTTCTTCACCGTCGCGGCGGTCCTCTGGCAGGCCTGCCAACTGGCCGTCCTGGTGCAGATGCTCGCCGCCGCGGCGCTCATCGACCCGACCGGACGCCTGGTCGCCTCCCTCAGCGGCGCGGGCGCCCTGGGCACCGGTATCGGGCCCCTGGCCGTCGGCGCCGTCCTCGACGGCGCCGGGGCCGACGTGCTCGGTCTCGTCCTGGCGATCGGCACCTGCGTCGCCTCGCTGCCCTTGCTGAGGATGACGGTGGCCAGTGGGGAAGCCACCAACGAACCGCGGCGCGGACGCGTACCGGCGGTCTGAAGACGTCGTCCGACCTCGCGGAACGGCCGCTGCCCCTGATGGATGTCAGGGGCAGCGGCCGCTGGGCGTTGAGGACCGGTTGCCTCGGCAACGGGGCGCGGACGCTGCTCCAGTGCGGAGATGACAGCGCCGGAACCCGGAGGTCTACGACCGGCCCCTCACCGTGGAACCGGGCACCTTCCGGCCGGCCGACGTCCGCAGCACATCGCTCTGCGACGGCGACAAGGGCGAGGCCGGCCTGTGCCATCCTGCCGTCAGCTCGTCGGCAGGGTCACGAGCTCCATTCGGCCTCCGGCAAGAGCGACGACAGCGGAGACCAGGGCCTGCAGACAGGTGAGCTCGGCCTTCTCGTCGGGCAGTGAGAGATGCTGCGCCGAGAGGCCGTCGAAGCCGGCCAGGAAGAACCGGGCGATGGTCTCCGCCGGCTGGGCCAGCTGGTGACCGGTGCGCTCGGCCGCCTCGGTCACCAGCCTCGTTGTCACGGCCGTCACCTCGCCGTAGTGGCCCTCAAGGGCCTCCTGCAGCCGTGGTGTCCGGAGCGCGAACATGGACAGTTCGGTGAGCAGCTGGTGGGTGGTCGGCTGCTCGCGCACGGTCTGCCACAGGGCGGCGGCGAGTGTCGCGACCGTCTCCTCGAAGCCCGCGTCCGCGGGCGCCGCCCGTTCGACCTGTGCGATCAGATTGTGGGTGAGCTGCTTCATCACGGCTCCGTACAGATCTTCCTTGGTGCCGAAGGTGTAGTGCACCGTAGCCTGGGCCACGCCCAGCTCGGCCGCGATCGCACGGGTGCTTCCGGCAGCCACACCCTCCCTGGTCATGAGGTCGATGGCGGCCTTGATCAGCTGAGGGCGGCGCTCAGCCGCAGAAACATGAGCCATGCAGACATCATAGCGACTTAGTCCAGTGAATGAATCGGTCGATCAGGTCACGTTTTCCGGCACTCCTTCTTGCAGGGGGTGCCACAACGGTGATTCCACCAGCGGTCCCATCCCGGTCCCATCCCGAAAGGCAGGTCGACGACGGTCGTACCGCTGCCGGAAGGAGCCAGACGGGCGGCACGCTCAGAGAGCACACCCACCCGGTCGGTGCCCGCGATGAGGTGGGCAGGGAGAGGAGGTTCTCGGTGCAACAACATCGCCGAGACCCTGCTGCGGATGACCGCGCCGCGCGCCGGGCAGCCCGCCACGTTCGAGGGCGGCGTAGCGGTCGTACGCGAGGTGCTGAGCCGGCGGTACGGAGTGTCGCTGGATAACTTCGAGATGTACGACGGGAGCGGCCTCTCCCGTGCCAACCGCATCCCGTCCCGGACACATAGAGAACGGCTCCACGGCCAAAAGCCGCCATCAAGGACGCGATGGGCGGCCTCGCCGCGACCGTGAACGGCTGCCGGGCATAACGACTGCTGGACCTGACGCGAACGTACGCCCCGGGGCGCACGTTCTCTGTGCATGCCTCTCCTGGAGGACCCTCGACACCGCGGTCTGCGGCGCGAGGACGCGATGGCAGGCCGGTACGGCACCGTGAGGCTGCGTCGGCTCGTCGGCCTGGAGACCGACCGGGGGACGGCTACTTCCGCGCGGCCGAGGAGCGGCTCCGCCAAGCGTCCGCTCGCCTGGACGCTTGGCATCCGGCCAAGCCTGCGCCGCCACATGAGCCAAGCCGGCTTCGGGTAGCGCGAGATACCAGTCGTCGCCGATTCGAAACGGTGCCTCTCCCAGTTGGTCACGATTCTTGGCATAAGGTGCGGTCGAGTTGACGTTCGAATCGTTCATCCATAGTGAGCAAAGGGCCGGTCAGTCATGCCGTTCACGGTGCCGCAGGCGGTGATACGCCGAACCGAAGGTTGGCTTGTCCGGCGAGGTGCACCCACGATGATCGAGGGGTACCGCTTCGTCGATCACGTGCTCCCCCGAATGCTGCCGTCGCTGGCCTTCGTGGCGCTGGCCAGCCTGGCCTGGCTCGTCCCGCTCAGATCCGCGGGCTCGCACGGGTGGATCCTCCTCGGTGGCGTCGCCGTGATGACGCTGGCCGCGTGGGGCACAAGTACCGTTCTCGTCCGGCGGCTTCCCCGTTTCTCGCGCAGGGCCGCCACCGCATTCCTCGCCGTGTACGCCACGATGCCCGTCGCAGTACCTCTGTTGCAGCTCGCCGTCGACGGAGCCGTCACTCCGCCGGGCGGCAGAGTGGTCGGGCTGCTGGGTTTCGTGATCTTCTTCGCCGCCGTCTTCGTCTCCACGCTTCTGGCCACTACCTACGGTCTCGGCACGCTGCTGCGTCGGGCGGTCCGCCACTCGGTCTTCGACCTGCGCAACAGCGTGCACCTGCTTGGCCGGGCGCTGCCCGCGTTGCTCTTCGTCACGCTGTTCCTGTTCTTCACCGGCGAGTTGTGGCAGGCCATGAACCGGCTGGCGTGGTGGCGGGTCGTACTCGTCATCGTGCTGTTCGCCGCGATCACCGTGCTTGCCGCCGCTGCCCGCCTGCGTGACGAGATCGGCCGGGTCGAGCAGGACCTCAGCCGGCCCACGCTCGCGGCGGCGTGCCGGGGCACCCCCTTGGCCGGTGTGCGGTTCGAGCAGCTGGCGCCCGAGGGTCAACTGCCTGCGATGCCGCTGACCCCACGGCAGGAACGCAACCTGCTGTTGATGCTGGCCAGCCGCCAGCTCATGCAGGCAGCGGTGGTCGGCCTGACGCTGTTCACCTTCTTCCTCGCCTTGGGCGTGCTGGTGGTCACGCCCGAGACAGCGGAACAGTGGATCGGCGGGAAACCACAGATGTCTGCCCTTTTCCCCGTGATCCCCGTCGCGATGTTGCGGAACGCCACGCTCTTGGCTGCGTTCGGCAGCATGTACTTCGCGGTCACCTCGATGACGGACGCGGACCATCGACAGCGGTTCTTCGCGCCGATCATCGACGAGGTCGAGCACGTGCTCACGGTGCACGCGGTGTACCTGGCCGTGCGCGAACGGACCCCGGCCGCAGCCCATCGCCCGGGCATCGGATGACCTCCGGGCCGGCCAGGGGCATCACTCAGCGCCGCAACGGTGGGTTCGGCTGGAGAACCTGTCCGCCGAGCACGGTGCGTCCGATCAGGTGTAGTCGGCGGCGGCGACGTGTTCCTCGGCGCCGCGGATCTTGGCGAAGCGGCGGTCATCGGCCCCCTATCCTCCTGTGGTGGGCGGCGGGCGTTTCTACCGCCCCGGCGTCAGCCCGAGGCGCGGGGTGTGCGACCGGTGAAGCGCTGGTGGGTCAAGCGAAGTCAGTGGTGTCGCGCAGGGTGGCCAGAGCCGGGCCCGGAGGTCAGCGGCCCTCTTGCGGGGACGCGAAGAACATGCCGCGGATCACGAACTCGTACGTGCGATCTCGGGCTCCTTCTCCCGGGCTACCGAGGTCTTGATCGCCTCTCCGGCCTTGGTCGTGTCCTCCGCCCCAGCTTTCGCACCACGGCCCTTGCCGAGGCTGGGGCTCCGGAAGAAGCGGGGAGCGCGCCGCGGCGTTGTACGGGGGCCACAAGGGCAGGCGCGTGGCGATGGCCACGGTGCGCAGGGAGTACGGGGCACGGATCGGCTCGGTGCTTGTCAACGGGGTTCTGTGCCAGCCGCGGCAGCGGGTGTCGTGGAGATCAGCCGCCGCTCCGGCCGAGGCGGCGCGGACGGCCCGAATCGCTGTGTAGCAATGGAGTGGTTCGGGTGGCGTCAGCAGTGGTGTGACGCCACCCGGGGCGGGATCAGGCAGTCGGTTCGCCGGTCCTGGCGGGCTGGGGGTTGATCGCCTCGCGGAGCCTCTGCTCCTCGGCCAGGGTCAGTGAGGTGTGCAGGAGGTCACCGCCGTACGGGGCGATCCGGGGCAGCACCTTTTCCTCGGTGACATCGATGATCAGGGCGATCACGGCGGCGCCGCCGGGCTGAAGGCGGTGGCCGAGCTGGTTGATGAAGGCGGTGTTGTCGTCCTCGCCCTCGGACACGGCTGCCGTGACGCTGCCGGTGGCGGCGCCTATCGCGGCGCCCAGCAGCGGCTGGAGCAGGAGCAGCCCGATGAGGCCACCCCAGATCGCGCCGGAGACCGCACCGTCGACCACCGGGTTGTCCGAGGAGTGAATCTTGACCCTGCCCTCCTCGTTGCGGGTGACGAGAACCACATCGGCGAGGTGCAGGGAGTGTTCGGTCTTGAGGGCGTGCAATTCGGCCAGCACCTGCTTGGCGGTGGCCTCGTCGTTGTAGGCCACGGCGATCATGTCGGTCATGGGATGGCTCCTGTCGTGTCGGGACGTGCCTGCACACCGGGATCGCCGACAAACGCGATGCGGTGGTGCGCATCGGGAAGCTTTTTGTCCTGTCCGGGGCTCGGTGACGGCACTACTCTGGACTATGTCGAACGACAAAGTCAATCGAGTGACAAAGTCGCGAGTATTGCCGGGCGCGGGAGGCGGAAGCGTCGGTTCGCCGAAACGAACCAGTCGTTCATCAAGCAGGGCGATCTCCTCTTGACCTGTGGGCTGCCGGGCCACGCCCGAGCCGCGCACCGAGTCGTTCTGGCAGGTCAGGTCAGTACCAGGGGGCGGATCGTCGGCCCTCACGGAGGCAGAACACCGTGCGGCAGAGAAGGGTGGGCCCCAAGCAGCAGCCTGGCCGGCCGGCGATTGTCCGTCGGAGGCGGCGCCGGAGCATGGGCCAGCCCGCGCCGACGAGCGGGTCCCGAAAGGTTCGTGGGCTTGCTGCCCAGGGGGCGCTACAGGATCGGCGCGCTCGCGGGAACGGTTGGCTGATGGATGTCGGCGCCGGCCGTCACGGTGGCTGTGGCCCGGCGCGAAGATGCGGCAGAGGGTGTTGCGACTGGCTCTCGCGCCGATGCCTCGACGGGGAAGCCAGTGCCGAAGCGTCGCCCCCGAGTGAAGTGGCTTGCAGCGCAGGAAGAGCTGACTCGCTCGGGCAAGGACTTCGTATCGCCGGTGGGCATCGCATCCAAGGATGGGTGGTATCAGGATGAGGCTCGGTTACCTGGGCCTTTGGTGTAGTAAGCGGGCGAAAGGGTGATCGTCGAGGGGTCGCGCCCTCTCCTGGCTCGCATGCAGTCGCTGTGCGGCGGAGCTTCCCTATTCGGCACGGCGTCCAGTCCGTTCCTCCGGTCCTCCCTGCCGCGCATGTCGCGTTCCCATGTCGGAGAAGGAAACGGGAAACAGCATCGATCGTCTTGTCCGCCCCGGCCAGACTGCCGCACGCTACGTGCAGCGCCGACTCGGCCGATGGCGGAAGGGGTTGGAGGTTTCCGTGCCACAGCCGTCCACCGGGTTCGGCGAGGAGTTGAGGAAGCGGCGTCTGGAGGCAGGGCTCAGCCTCACCGCCCTGTCCGGCTCCGTGCACTACAGCAAGGCGCAGTTGAGCAAGGTGGAGCGGGGCCTGAAGGCCCCCAGCCGTGACCTCGCCCGCCTGTGTGACGCCGCCCTCGGGGCCGGCGGGGCCCTGCTGTCCCTGCTCGCACCAGAGACCACCGACCCGCCCGTCGATCCGGCGCCGGGCTTTGTCCACGAGGAGGACTGGATCATGCAGTTGTCGCCGGACGGCCCGAACACCTTCCAGCCCTTGAGTCGGCGGGACGCCATAGGCGCCGGAGCCGCTTCGCTGATGGCGTGGCGGTCCGACAGCGCGGGCCCGGCCTCGCTGGCCGCGGGCGCGGAAATGGTGGAAGCCTCCCGCTCGCTGTTCACCCACTACCGCAGACTCGGCCAGACGGTGGCGCCCGGTCTGCTCCTGCCCGTTCTGATCGCACAGACCCACACCCTGCGGGAACTGTCCGCCCACTGTGACAGCGGCACCCGTCGCCACCTGCTGGCCCTTGGCTCCCGGTACGCCGAATACGTCGGCTGGCTGGTGCAGGAGACCGGGGACGAGCGGGCGGCTCTGTGGTGGACGCAGCGCGCGGTCGATCTGGCGGCCGCCGGCGGCGACCGGGCACTGGCGGGTTACGCGCTGGTCCGCAGGGCGCTGATCACGCTGTACCGGGACGACGCCGAGCAGACAGTCGCTCTGGCCCGTCGCGCGCAGAGCAGGGCCCTGCCCCCGCGGATACGCGGGCTCGCTGCACAGCGCGAAGCCCAGGGCCACGCCCTGGCGGGTGACCGCCGGGCCTGTCTGGACGCGCTGGACCGCGCGCGTGCGCTTCTTTCTCTTCAGGACGAAGGGACCGACGAGCCGGTGATCGGCACCATGCACCTTCCCGATCCGGTCGGCATGGTCACCGGCTGGTGCCTGGTCGATCTCGGGCAGCCACGGGAGGCGAGCGAGGAACTGGACCGACAACTCGCCCTGGTCGGCGGGGACGCGATTCGCACCCAGGTCAGGTACGGCGTCCGCCGCGCACTCGCCTACGCGTCGGCCGGCGAGGTCGACCACGCCTGCGACCTGGCGGCGCCCCTGCTGGACGGAGTGGAGGCCGTGGGTTCCGCCACGGTCACGACCGACCTGAGACGGCTCGCCCGCGCCCTGGCGCGCCACGCGAACCATTCCTCCGTACGCCGGCTGGGACCGCGACTCGGCACGTTGTCGCGCCCCTCCACCATCTGAAGGAGTCACTGGCATGCCCCACGTGTTCATCAACTACCGCACCGGCGACGGCGAGCGGACCGCAGCCCTTCTCGACCAGGAGCTGTCACGTCGCTTCGGCCAGGACCGCGTCTTCCGCGCGTCCAGGTCCATCACCCCAGGGGAGGCCTACCCCGAGGTTCTCCTGACCGCGTTACGCCACAGCTGCGTGCTGCTGGCCGTCGTAGGACCGGACTGGACGAACTTCCGCAGTCGGTTGCAAGATCCCGACGACTGGGTGCGCAAGGAGATCGAGGCCGCGTTCGAGTGCGGGCTCATCGTCGTTCCCGTGCTGGACGGCCGCAAGACCGACCGGCTGAACAAAGCGGCCATGCCCCCCGAGCTGGCGCGGCTCGCCGATCTGCAGTCCGTACCGTTCGACACCCACGACACCGAGGCCGGCGTCCGGCGTATCGGCGATCTGATCGCCGAGCTGGTGCCCGAGCTGCGGGACCTGATCGAGCCCGGCGAGCCGTCGCCGACGTCGAACAGCGTGCACAACTCGATCGGGGACGTGAGTGGAACGTCCGTCCAAGCGGGCGACTTCAGCGGTGACGTCGGCGGCACGATCGTGAAGAACTCCCACGGCACGATCCACACGGGCAGCGGCAGCATCTACAACAACTCACGCCATGTGTCGGGCGACCGCTACATCTCGGGCACCGGGACGACGTACACCGAGGGCGACCACCACGGGGACGTCCACCAGCGGTTCGGGGAGCCGGAGCGGCCCCAGGACGACCGACGGTGAGCACAGAACACACCACCCGGGTCGAGAGCACGCGGGGCGTCACGCACACGGGCGACGGCCACATCTACGTCAACCTCGGCGCCGCTGCCGACGAACCCCGAAAGCCGGTCTTCCGGCAGCTTCCCGATGACCAACTGCGTTGGATCCGAAGGGCGTTAGTCGCTCCGGTCAACATGGGAAGGGCACGCAACACGCTCGAGGAGACGGGCACCGTCATCCTCGACGGGGCTCCCGGCAGCGGCCGCTCGGCCACGGCTCGCGTACTGTTGCGCGAACACCACCGTCCCGGCGGTGCCTTCCGCGAACTCCTGCCCGCCGAGCGGGACGAGCTGCCGCTGTACGACCCGGCCTTCGTCGACCCGGGCGACCGCCTGCTGCTCGACCTGTCCACCGCGGAGGCCGGTCTGTGGCATGCGGCCCGGGGCGGCCTTCCCGCCCTGCGCCAGAGGGTGCGCGAGCGGCGGGCCCATCTCGTCGTCGTCATGCCGCACGAAGGGGCCCTCGATCCCGACCTGCAGCACTTCCGTGTCGAGATCGGACCGCCGGCTTTCCCCATGGAGGTTCTCAGACGACACCTGCGCGCTCACGGCGTGCCGTGCGAGCAGTTCCTCCGGAACGACGTCACTGTCGACGAGTTCCTGAGCGAACGCAAACCCATGCGGGAGATCGCCGACTTCGCCGACCGCATACGCCGTGCCCGGGAAACGGCCGGGCCCGGCGTGGGATTCCCCGAGTGGTGCGCGGCCGCGAAACGTGCGCACGCCGGGCGCCGCGCCGAAGTCGCCGACCGCGTCGCCGGTCTGCCCGACGCCTCCCCACGCGCCCTGATGGTCGCCGTGTCCATGCTCCACGACGCGCACGCCGACGTCGTCCACCGGGCGGCCGCACTCCTGCTGAGCACGGTCGGGGCCCCCGAGGAGGACACTCCGCTCCTCCAGCGCAAGGACCTCGCCCAGCGGCTTTCGGAGATCTCGGCCCGCTCCGGGCCCGACGGTCGCGTGCGGTTCACCGAGCTGGACTACGACTCCGCCGTCCGCGCCCACTTCTGGGACCACATGCCCGACCTGCGGCCGCACCTCGGCGCGTGGGCCGCGCAGGTCGTCGAGTCGAGCGACCCGCATCTCGTGCCGGACGTCCGCGACGGACTGGTGGCCCGGCTGGCGGGTGAGTATCTGCGAACCGGGCGGCCCGACGCGCTCGCCGCGCTCGCCGAACGGTGGAGCGCGCAGGGAGCGGGCAGAGCCCGGTCGGAGGCCGCGGTTCAGGCGCTCACCTGCGGTCTCGCGGACCCCGCCCACGGCAGGGACTTCCGCGAGCGGATCTACCAGTGGTGCGCGTACCGCCGGCTGACCGGTGAGTTCGCAAAGGTGCTGGTCCAGGTCTGCGCCGACGTCCTCGCGCTGGACCATCCGGACCACGCCCTGATCCGGCTGCACCATCTCGCCCGGGGTGAGCGTGGCACGGCCCATGCGCTGCAGGCCCTGTGCGACCTGGTGGCCGGCAGCCGACGGCTACGCCGAAGGCTGCTCGACCGGCTGGCACGCGGCGACCTCGCACCGACCGACCTGGCCATCTTTCTGCGCGTCAGCGATCCGGAGCCGCTCACGGAAGGCTCCGTCGCCACTCGCGCCCTGGTCGACGAGGACGGGGTACGACGCTCGCTGATCACGTGCTGGCGTGCCGTGCTCACCCACGCGGTATCGCGGCCGGAAGGCCGACGCGTGGCACCACGGGCAGAGTTACGGAGCTGGCTGCACTGGGCGGCCGAGGGCGCCGGTGACCGGGGGGAGGTCCTCCTCGACCTGCTGGTCGCTGCCGCCGACCGATGCGGGGAGGACCGGGGCGCGGCGTTCGCCGCGTTGTACGCGTCCGCGCGCCAGGCGGAGTTCGCTTCTCAGGGCGCCGGCGCCCACTCCACCGAGACGACCGACCTGTTGCTCCACAAGATCGGCGTGGCACAGAACCTCGGTCCTGCCGCCCCGTCGGCATCGGCCGGAAGGGAGCGATCATGACGACCGCACGCAAGACGACGACCGTGTTCCTCACTGTTATGTGCGGCCTGCTGCTGACCATCGTCGGCCTGGTGCAGCGATGGCCCGGCTGGACGTGGCCGGCGCTGGCCGCGCTTCTTCTCGTGCTGCCCGCGGTGACCTTCCGGGTGGCCTCGCAGCGCCGCGGCCCGGTGCCGGTCAGCTTCGAGGAGCAGCTCACGGCTGCCCCGGTGGAGCGAACCGAGTACCGCGTCAACCGAGTCGCGCTCCCGAGCCTCTGGGACGACTACCACTTCGTCTTCTCGGCGACCGTACGGTGGTGCTTCGCCGACGGTCCGGGGCGCGGCACGGTCGTCAACCCGGCCGGCCTCGCCGTCGACGCGGTCCTCAGCCGGGCCCGCGCGATTGCCGAGAAACGGGAACCCGGCCACGCCTCGCTCCTTCAGCACGAACTCGGTGGCGCCCTCAGCCGCATGTGCCCCGATTCCACGGGCCACCTCCGGGCGATGGCGGAGGACGTCAACCTCACGTTGCCCGAAGAGGATCAGGAGCGTCTGGATCGGCTCGCCGGCGTACGCAAGGACGAGGCGGTCTGGGAGCACCAGCGCAAGTACGAGCAGAGCAAGCGCCGGTATCTGGGCGAGGACGCCCTCAAGGACACCCGCAGCGCCGTCGTGTGGTGGCTCACCAGGAACGACGAGCACGTGGCGAAGACCGTGGCCGACCTCCCCCTGCTGGCGCAGCTGACCTCCGCTGCCAACGACACCGACATCCCCGAGCGCCTGCTCGAGATGCTGCCGAACCGGCCAGGAGGACCCTGGACGCCGGACATCGGCACGGAGTCTGCCGATCTCCCGGCCCGTGAGCCCTCGGCTGCAGACCACCTGTCGGGGTTCTTCGAAGCCATGGGCTTCACGGAGGACGACGACCGGCGGGCGATGCTGGCCCGACAGTTCTCGCAGCTCGTCGAGCAGCACAACCGCCATGAGACAGCGGAGGACCTCCTACGCCGATTCGATCCGCCGAGACCTCCCGCTCCCGAGACCGGAGCGGAACCGGCGCCCGACCTGGGGCCGCCGGCCGGCACGGGCTGACCGTCGACCCGGACATTTCATCCCTGCGCATCCAGGAGGACGCGATGGACGCAGAACTGGCCGCGATCGCGGCATCGGGGGCCACCACCCTGGTCTCCCTCATGGTCACCGATTCCTGGACGCACGCCCGCGCACTGATGGGCCGGTTCCTGGCACGTGCGGGCGCGGACGCCGTCGCGATCACCGGCCTGGACGACGCGCGTGCGCGGCTGCTCCTCACGGACACCGCGGCGGACGAGCGCGCCGCGGCCGGCATCGCGGCCGAGTGGCAGACTCATCTCTGCGGGCTGGTGGAAGCCGGGGCGCTCACCGGCGAGGAACTGAGTGCTCTCGGGGCGTCGCTGCGCCGACTGGCGGCCGCCGCAGCGGGCCGCCCAGCGACGGTGCACAACACCGTCTCCGGCGGTACCCAGTACGGCCCGATCGTCCAGGCCGGCACCGTCACCGGCCTGGCCTTCCCGCCGGATCCGTCCCCGCACCGGGAATAGTCGCGGGGCGGGGCAGCAGGACCCCTGCCGCGGTGCAGGTCAGCAAGCCGGGAACCGTCCGGCCTGATGCTGACCGTTCGCTGACCCGAGCGGGGCTGCGCAGGTGCGTCAAACGATCACTGGCAACCGGGCGAGGCGCCAGTGTCCGGGCAGCTTCAGGCGCTCCCGGCGCTCCAGTTCCTCCGGGTCCCGAGCGAGCCGTATGTCCGGATAGCGTTCGAACAGGGCGGCGAAGGCGACCTCGGCTTCCTGCCGGGCGAGGGAGGCACCGAGGCAGTAGTGGATCCCGTGGCCGAAGCCGAGGTGGTTCTCGGCCTGGCCCGAGGGGTGGCGCCGCAGGTGGAGGCGTTCCGGATCGGTGTAGCGGCGTGGATCGTAGTTGGCCGAGACGAAGACCAGAAGGACGGCGTCGCCGCGGGGGATCCGGGTGCCGGCGACCTCCAGGTCCTCGGCGGCGTAGCGCAGTCGGCTCGTGTGCACCGGGCCGCACCACCGCATCAGCTCGTGCACCGCGCCGGGCACGGCCTCGGGGTGGGACCTGAGGTAGTCCAACTCGTCGGGGTGGGAGAGCAGGGCGGCCGTGCCGTTGCTGATGAGGTGGGCGGTCGTCTCGTGGCCGGCGAGGACGAGCGTCACGACGAACGTCACGATCTCCATGTCGCTGATGCTGCCGTCCGTCTCGTCCTGGCCCCGGATGAGTCCGCTCAGCAGATCGTCTCCGAGGTCGGCACGGCGTTTCCGGATCAGCTCGTGGGTGTGCTCGATCATGGCGGGGAACGACGTCGCGAGGCGCTCCGGCCTCATGGTGATCAAATCGTCGCCCCACTGCTGCCACCTGTCGCGCTCCGGCTCGGGAACGCCCACCAGGTCGCAGATCACCTGGATCGACAGCGGGTAGGCGTAGTGCGTGAGCAGGTCGGTGACGCCGTCGACTGCGTGCTCCGGCAGTCCGTCCAGCAGCCGCTTGGTGATGTGCTCGATCTGGGGCCGCAGGTTCAGCACGCGCCGCGCGGTGAACTCACGGAGCACCCGCCGGCGCAGCCGGGTGTGTTCCGGCGGATCGGTGTCGAGCATGGAACCGAGCAGGTAGGGACGCAGCTCCTCGGGAATGGCGAGCATGTCCATCATCTTCAGCCGCGGGTCCTCGCCGGTGGTACCGGGCACCGAGGCCGGTGTGTTGACGAGCCGGCGGTCGTGCAGCAGCGCGCGGACGTCGTCGTAACGCGTGACGAACCAGGCCGGTGTGCCGTCGAGATACCGTCCGTGCACGACGGGGGCCTGTTCCCGCAGCCGTCCGTAGCCGCCGAACGGATCGGTCATCAGGTCCTGGGACATGGCGTGCGGTTCCGCGTCAAGGTCCGCCTGTGAAACGGGTGGAGGCGTGGACATGCGCTTCGGTTCCTCCTCGTGACGTCAGTCCTCGACGACTGCGATGGCCTGCACCGGACAGGCGAGTTCCGCCTGTCGAATCAACCGGTTCTCCGCTTCCTCCGCACCGCCCGGCAGTACGTAGACGATTCCCACGTCGTCCTGGGCGAATACGTCGGGAGCGGTCAGCGCGCATTGTCCGCTGCCGATACAGCCGTCCCGGTCGATGCTGATGCGCACCTGTGCGACTCCTCTGGTCGGCATGGTTCGGAAGCTGCACGATTTCGTTGTACGCGTCATTCCGCCCAGGGAATTCCACGTTTCATCGATACCGGCACCGTTTGGCCGACGCTAGTGCAGCAAGATTCGATCAGGCAAGCTTGTCCGTGCTTCCCCCGGGCCAGTCCGGCTTTGTCCCGCCAGCGGGACAAAGCCGTTTCCAACCATGTCCGTCGGCGCGATTCGAGAGGCTGTATCTGAATGAGTTCCGGTGAAAGCGTCGTCAGCATTGACTCTACGCTGGCCGTCGTCGACTCCTGGCTGACCGAGTACATTTCGGCCCGCCATCCGGAGATCGGCCGCATCGGCCCGATCTGCCCGTTCGTCGCACCTTCACGCAAGAACAGGACCCTGGAGACACGGGTGCGGTTCGTAGGGCACTCGCCCACGCTCGAGCTCATCGAGGAGATCGCGCGGAGCAGCCTGCGCGAGTACGGGCTGATCTCCTGGCAGGGCCGGAACCCCATGCTGCGGTCGATGATCGTCGTCCTTCCCGACCTGCGCTCCGAGGACACCAAGCTGCTCGACGAGGCGCAGATACGCGTGAAGGACGAGTTCGTCGAGCAGGGTCTGATGGTGGGCCAGTTCCATGAGAACTGCGAGGTCACGGCGGCCAGGAATCCGGACTTCGCGGTGAGCAGGGCGCCGGTGCCCGTCCTCGCCATCCGTACGATCGCCCTGCACGACATCTTCTTCCTGTCCGAGCACCGGCACTGGTTCGAGAAGTACCGGGAGAAGTTCGGGAAGTTCTACACGCCCGAGTCGATGGAGTCGGACGATCAGTTCCGTGTGGAGCACTACCTGGGGGCGGCGCGGGCCTACGGCTACCCGACGTAGCGTACGGTCGGCGCGAGAAGGCACGCACGGGGCGGCGGACCGGAAGTGAATCCGGCCCGCCGCCTCGTGTGCCGTGACCGCGACGGGGGCGCGGTCGTCAGGAGGACGCCGCCCGCCCCGCGAGCCGGTCGAGGGCCATGCGGGCCAGTCGGTGGATCGCGGACGCGTCGGGGACGCGCACGTTGACGAACGACAGGACGTCGCCCTCGACGGCGACCGCCCAGGAGCCCTCGATCCGGTACTCCTCCGACGTCGTCACCCACCGTGTGACCACCGCGTCGCCGGTGCTCCCGTCGAGCGGTTCCACGGCGGCCTTGGAGACGTCGAACTGCATGCCGTCGTTCAACTGCATCCGGTAGGCGTCGCACTTGTGGAGGGCTTCCACGAACTCCTGGAAGACCCGCTGGGCGCCGGTGCCGGCGAACCGCGAGACGTTGTGGAAGACCACCGATCCGACGACGCTGGTGTAGAGCGCGGAGGCGTGGTCCGAGGCCTCCGGGTGCGAGCCGTGGGTGAGCATATTGATCAGGTCGATGAGCACCCTGCCCGACTCGTCGCCGGAGACGAAGACGGGATCGTACGCGACACTGGGCTCCTCGCCGAAGAACGACTCGTCCAGATCGTCCTCGGTCAGCAGGAACTGCTGCATGTCGGCGCCCATCACGCTTCTCCCATCTGCCGCACGAGGCTGAGCGGTCGCATATCGGTCCAGTGTTCCTCGACGTAGTCCAGGCACGATTGTCGATCGGTTTCCTGGAGGGCCACGGTCCAGCCCGCCGGCACCTCGGCGAAAGCCGGCCAGAGCGAATGCTGGCCTTCCTCGTTGACGAGCACGAGAAACGTGCCATCGGAGTCGTCGAACGGGTTGGACATTCTATGCTCCCTCAGTAGGACGGTGGACGCGAGGTTTTTCTTCTCACCAGAAAAGCAGCAAGGGAAGGAGGCTGAGCGGGCGTCTGCCGGCCGCCGCCGGCGCGATTTCCGGAATCACCTTATCCGGCGGCCGCGCGCCTGTCGTGTGTCCCGCCGGCGGGACGGACCGGTGCGTTCTTTGCGGTGCGGCGCGGGGTCAACGAGTCACCTCGTGCGGGAGGGATTCGCTCTGCTCCGGCGTGGGCGCGGCCGGGCGCGCGGGGTAGATCAGTTGCAGCAGCGGGCCGGCCATCGCCGTGGTGACGAGTGCCATCACCACCATGATCGAGTACAACTCCTCGTCCAGCAAGCCTAGTTGCAGACCGACGGTGAGGATGATGAGTTCCGTCAAACCGCGCGTGTTGATGAGGACGGCGAGCGCGCTCGCCGGCCGGTTCTTCATGCCGGTGGCGCGGGCCGCGAGGAAGGCTCCGGCGAACTTGCCGCCCACCGCCGCGGCCAGGATGAGTGCGAGCTCCACGACGTCGGTGCCGCTCATACCGGACAGGTCCACCTTCAGACCCGCCACGATGAAGAAGATGGGCAACAGCAGCAGATCGTTCAGGGTGGACATGTGCGTCCGGACCTGGCCGGTGACGTCCGACGGCTCGCCCGCGGAGGTACGTCGCGGCATGACCGCGCCGAAGGCGAAGGCGCCGAAGATGAAGTGCAGGCCGATCCACTCGGTGAAGGCGGCAGAGGTCAGCAGGCCGACGAGGACCACGACCAGCGCGGCCGAACGGCCCGGTCCGTCCATGCTCCGGTTCTCCAGGAGGCGGCGCAGGAGGGGCCGGACGACCGTGACCATCAGCAGCACGTACGGCACAAAGAGCAGGAGGAGCCACGGGGCACCGGTGCCCGCCCCGCTGACCGCCACCAAGACGGCCAACAGCGTCCAGGCCAGCACGTCGTCGATCGCGGCACAGGCCAGCGCGACGGTTCCCAGCCAGGTGCGCTGCATCCCGCGATCGGTGAGGATACGGGCCAGCACCGGGAACGCGGTGACCGACATCGCGGCGCCCATGAACAGCACGAATCCCGTCCGGTCGTCGGTCGGGTGAGCGTGGAACAGATACAGGGCGAGCAGCGCGCCGAGCGCGAAGGGCAGGGCGATGGAGCCGGCCGCGACGGTGCCGGCCACGACCCGGCGTCCGCGCATCATCCCCGCGTCCAGCTCCGCGCCCACACCGAACATGAACAGGGCCACGCCGATGTTCGCCAGGGCGGTGAGGAAGGGGCGGATCTCCGCGGGGAACAGCGTGTCCGAGACGGCGCCGTCGAGCAGCGTCGGGCCCAGCAGCACGCCGAGGAGGACCTCGCCGATGACCGGTGGCTGGCGCAGCCGCCGGGCCAGGGCCCCGGCGGCTGCCGCCAGGAGCGAGATCGCCGCCAGAGCGAGGAAGAGCATGGTCACCTGATGGGTGGTCATAGCCGTGCGCTCCCGGGGGATGCGGTCCGGAGATCGGTGGTGTCCAGAGATCGGTGGTCGAGACGTCCGTTCGCGACAGGCGGGCCTGATGTCAGGTGATGCGGGCCTTCTCGCGCGGCAGTCGGGTGTGCCGGCCGCTATCCACCAGGCGCCTGGTCCGGTCGAGCGCGTCCCAGACGTCCGTGAAGCGGGTGTACGCCGGGGACGGCCCGATGCGCAGCCGGTCGGGCTCCCGGTAGTCGCAGACGACGCCCGCTTCGTCGGCCAGTGCCCGGCAGATCCGCCAGGCCTCCGGGTGCCACAGGGTGATGTGCGAGCCGCGCCCGTCCGGATCCTCCGGGGAGGCCAGCCGGAACCCGAGCGATGCGAGCCAGCGGGCCGCGAGGTCCACGGCGAGTTCGCCGAGCAGGCGGCCTTTCGCCCGCAGCCGGTCGACGCCCGCCTCCTCGACCAGCCCGAGCGCGGGCACCAGTGCGGCCGTGGAGAGCATCGGCGGCGTGCCCGTCAGGAACCGGTCGATCCCCTCGACGGGATCGAAGTCCGCTGCCATCGCGAACTGGTCGCGCTGCCCGAACCAGCCCTGGACCGGCTGCCGGAGCCGCCGCTGCAGCGGGCGGCGGACATAGAGAAAGGCAGGCGAGCCGGGGCCGCCGTTGAGGTACTTGTAGGTGCAGCCGACGGCGAGGTCCGCGCCGTCCTCGGTGAGCCGGACCGGAACCGCCCCGGCGGCGTGGGACAGGTCCCACAGCACCAGCGCCCCGGCCTCGCGGGCCATGGCGTTGACGGCGGCCATGTCGGCCAGCGCCCCGCTGCGGTACGCCACGTGCGACAGGATGACGAGGGCGACCTCGTCGTCGAGCACGGCCCGCAGCCGCTCCAGGTCCATGCCCCGGTCCAGGTCGGAGTGGACCAGGCGCAGGCTGAGGCCGCGTTGCCGTGCGAGGCCCTGGGCGACGTACCTGTTGGTGGGGAAGTCGTCCGCGTCCACCACGAGGGCGTGCCGGTGCGGGGCGAGGTCGAGGGCCGCCCAGGCGAGCTTGTAGAGGTTGACGGTGGTCGAGTCGGACAGCGCCACCTCGCCCGGGCCGGCGCCGAGGACATGGGCCGCCAGCCGGTCGCCGATCCGCCCGCTCCAGTCGATCCAGTCGTTCCAGGAGCGGATCAGGCCGCGGCCCCAGCCGTCGCGCACGACGTCGGCCACGAAGTCCGCGGTGGCGGCGGGCAGTCGCCCGAGCGAGTTGCCGTCCAGGTAGATCAGGTCCGGCTCGGCGTGCACGAAGCGGTCGCGCAGAAACCCGAGCGGGTCGGCCCTGTCGTACCGTTCGGCCTCGTCGCGCGTGCCGTCGAAGCGGCCCACCACCGATGTGAACGCGTCTGTCGTCATGCTGTCACCTCCGCGGTCCGGTCGTCCCGCTCGTCGTCGAGGAGCCGCATCTGTGCCAGCACCGCGCGGCCGAGCGGCGTCGACGGGTCCGCGAGGTCGTAGGGCAGGTCGAAGTGGTTGCGGTCGGGTTCCACGACGTCCGCCGCCAGGGCGCCCCGGCGGCGCAGGGCGTCGCCCATGAGGGCGTGCTGGCGGACGTACTCCTCGGTCTCGATGCCACCCCGCGCCAGTACGACCGGCGGCAGTACGGCGGGCAGCAGACCGGGCGGGCTGTTGCGGCGGACCCCGTCGGCGTCCAGCCGCAGCGCCTCGTTGACGTAGGAACGGCTGACCGGGGCGAGGTCGTAGATGCCGCTGAGCAGGGCGGCACCGGCGAGGAGGCCGGCCGCTCCGGTATCGCGCGGGCCCGCCGGGACCAGGGCCATCGCGGCGAGGTGGGCGCCCGCCGAGGTGCCGCTGAGGTGCATCCGCCGCGGGTCGATCCCCAGGCCGTCGGCTTGCTCGTGGATCCATCGGACGCACCGGCGCACACTGGCCACGATCTCGTCCAACGGCGTGGCGGGGGCGAGTCCGTATCCGACGGCGGCGAACGCGGCGCCGGCGCGGCGGAACGGGAGCGCCGCGAACGCCGAGCTGCGTTCGGTGAGTTCCTGCCAGTTGCCGCCGTGCACGAAGATCTGGACCGGGGCGGGTCCGCGCTGCGCCGGCCAGAAGTCGAGCTTCTCCGCGGCCCCGGAGCCGTAGCGCAGGCCGGTCCGCACACCGGGTGCGCGGCGCGCCTCGGCGCTGAGGGCGGCGTACTCGTCGAGGTAGTGCGGCAGGCTCGGCACCAGATGGCTCGGCGCGTACTGGCGGTCCAGTTCGGCCCTGGTCAGGGGCGTCCGGGCGGTCATGAGAGGCCCGTTCCGCGCAGCGCCGCGGAGACGGCGGCACCGACCTGGGCCAGCGAGGCCGGGCGGGAGAGCAGGGTTCCGTGGTCACCGGCGACGACGTGGGTGTGTACCTCCCCGGTGAGGTAGGGGCGCCAGGCGGCGGCGGTGATCTCGGGGGCCTGCTGGTCGGTGGCGGCGAGCAGCAGGATGTCCCCGTCGAACACCGCGGGCCGGTAGTCGATCATCAGGTGGTTGTTGTTGGCGGAGATCGCCACGATCGAGCGCAGCCGGTCCTCGTCCAGGGCTCCCAGGGCGCTGCCGCGGCTCCGCAGCAGCTTCATGACCTCGTCGAAGACGAAGACGTCGTCGTCGAAGAGGTCGGGGTCGAAGCCGACCAGTCGCATCAGGAACTCCAGGTGGGGTCGCATGTTCTGGTCGTCCAGGGGAGGCACGTCGTCATGGGTCAGGCCCTGCCAGCCGGGGTGGACGTCGAGCACCGTGAGCAGGTCCACCGTCCTGCCGCGCCGTTGCAGTTCCGTGGCGAGGGCGTGCGCCGCCAGTCCGCCGAACGACCAGCCCAGGACGCGGTACGGCCCGGAGGGGTAGGTCGCCTCGAGGTGGTCCGCGTAGTCGGCCGCCATCTGCTCCATACCGGCCGGGCGCTTCTCCTCGGGCCGTGCGAGACTCCGCGCCTGGACCGCGAAGACGGGGATGTCCGGGTCGAGGTGGCGGATCAGGCCCATGAAGGACCAGCCGATGCCGCCGCCGGGATGCACACAGAACAGGGGCGGCTCGTTGCCGGTGGCCCGCAGCGGCAGGATGACGTCGTAGCCGCTGTCGGAGTCGTCCATGTCCAGCCGGCTCGCCACCCCGGCGGGTGTCGGCGACTCGAAGAGGGACCGCAGGCCGACGTCCACGCCGAAGGCCGACTTGATCCGCGCGATGAGCCGCGTGGCGAGCAGCGAGTGTCCGCCCAGGTCGAAGAAGTTGTCGTCGAGCCCGGCGGAGGGGACGCCGAGCAGTTCGGCGAACAGCTCGCACACGACCTGCTCGTGCGGTGTGCGCGGCGCCCGCGCGGCCGCACCCGGGCGGGGATCGTGGCGTGGCAGAGCGGCCCGGTCGAGCTTTCCGTTCGGAGTCAGCGGCAGCGCGTCCAGCGGGACGAACACCGACGGCACCATGAAGGCGGGCAGCCGCTCCTGGGCGAACTCGCGCAAGGACGTCACCAGGGCGGCGTCCCCGCGGGCCGCGGTCGGGTCGTTGGTGAAGCGCGCCGTCGGTTCCGGGGCGTCGGTTCCGGTGGCGCCGGGGGCGGGCAGCGCCGAGCCGAGAGTGGCCGGCAGGGGGTCGGGCGCCCCCTCCAGCGCGACGGCGTCGGCGAACACGACGTCCACGCGGTCGCGGGCTGTGGCCGACCAGGTGACCGCGACCCGGTACGACAGCCGCTCCCCCAGCTCGTACCAGTCGTCGACGGTGGTGCGGGCCTCGGCGGCGGGCGCCATCTCGCCGGAGCGCAGCGCGTCGGCGAGGGCCACGTCGGCGGTGACCCGGGGGTTGGGCACATCCGTGACGACCAGGGCCGCGGGCCGGGTCGACTCCAGCCGCTCCACCACCCCGGCCGGGCCGGCCGCGGTGGTCCAGTCCAGGGTTTCCGCGGCGAGGGCCGGCTTGGGGTTCCCGTCCCTCTTGCGCAGCACCACGTCGTAGCGGAAGCGGGACAGCTCGGTGTCGTGGCGGCCGCGCTTGAGCCGTACGGACACCTCCCCCAGTTCCGGCAGTTGGGCCCGCAGCGCGGTGAAGTAGTACGGGTCGATGAGGAGTTCGTTCTCCAGCCGGGTCATCTGGGCGACGGCGTCACGCAGGGCGGACAGGTCGTGCGTGCCCGTACGGCCGGCCTGCACCCCGGCGGCGAACGCGTCCAGCAGGCGGAGGTTGCGGACGTCACCGACGAATACCGAGCCGCCGGGGGCGAGCAGCCTGAGGGCGGTGTCGAGGACCTCGGCGAGGTAGTCGGCGTTCGGGAAGTACTGGACCACCGAGTTGATGACGACCGTGTCGAAGTGCCCCTCCGGCAGGCCGGCGAGCTCGTGCGCGGCCCGGGTCAGCAGGCGGACCCGGCCGGCCAGCGCGGGGTCGGCAGCCACCCGCCGCCGCAGCGCGTCCACGACCGTCGGGGAGAAGTCGGTCGCGACGTATTCCTCCGCGTCCGGTGCCAGGCGGGCGAGCAATAGGCCGGTGCCCACGCCGATCTCCAGGATCCGGGTGGGGTTCAGCTCCTGGATTCGCTCGACGGTGCGCTCGCGCCACTCGCGCATGGCGTGGCCGGCGACGGGCTGTCCGTCGTAGCTGCTGACCCAGCCCGTGAAGTCCTCGCCGAGGACCTCGTCGCGCTCGGATCCGTACAGGGAGTCGTGCACCTCGAGCCACTCGCCGACCTGATCGGCCTCGGCCTGCCGGTCCCGCTCGGCGTTCCCGGGCACGACGTAGGCGACCAGTTGTGCTTCCTCGGCGAGGTCGCGCCGCATCACCGCCGCGGCCTGTGTCACGCCCGGGTGTTCCAGCAGGATCGCCTCGATCTCGCCGGGCTCGATGCGGAAGCCGCGCAGCTTCACCTGCTGGTCGACGCGGCCGGCGTACTCCAGCACGTGGTCCGGTGTCCACCGGGCGAGGTCGCCGGTGCGGTACATGCGCAGGCCGGGCGGGCCGTAGGGGCAGGCGACGAACCGTTCGGCGGTGAGTCCGGGGCGGCTCAGGTATCCGCGGCCGACTCCGGTCCCGGCCAGGTACAGCTCGCCGACCACGCCCGGCGGGACCGGCCGCAGCGCGGCGTCGAGCACGTAGGTGCCCATGTTCGCCATCGGTCGCCCGATCGGCACCGACGTGCCGAGCGCGGCGGCCTCGGCGGCGGGCACGGGGTGGTAGCTGGCGAAGGTCGTCGCCTCGGTGGGGCCGTAACCGTCGACCACCAGCAGGTGGGGGTGCAGCTCGAGCAGCCGCCGGACGGAGGCGACGGACACCGGCTCGCCGCCCGCCCACGCCTGCTCGACCGCGGCGAAGCAACCCGGCTCCAGGTCGGCCATCAGGTTGAACAGCGAGCTGGTCAGCCACAGCGAGGTGATCCGCCGCCGCACGATGACGTCGGCGAGGGTGCGCGCGTCGAGTTCCCCGGGCGGGGCCAGCTCGATGCGCCCGCCGGTGAGGAGCGGCACCCACAGTTCGTACGTCGACAGATCGAACGCGAGAGGTGAGTGCAGCAGCACCCGGCGTTGGGCGCCGCCGTGCCAGCACGGGTCGGCGACGAAGTCGGCGATGTTGCGGTGGGTGACGACCACGCCCTTCGGGCGCCCCGTCGAGCCGGAGGTGTACATGATGTACGCCGCATCGTCGCCGTCGATCCGCACTGCGGGCGGTGCGGACGCCGCGAGGGAGTCCGGCTTCGGGTCGAGCACGAGGAGGGGTGTTCCGAAGTCGCCGAGGCCGGTCTGCGAGGCGGGGTCCGTCAGCAGCAGCGCGGCGGTCGTCTCCTCCAGCACCAGGCGCTGACGGGAGGCGGGATACCGGGAGTCGAGCGGGACATAGGCCGCCCCGGTCCGCAGCACCGCGAGGATGGCCGCGACCAGGACGGGCGAGCGCTGCATCAGCAGTGCCACCGTGCTGCCGCGGGTGACGCCGTGCTCGGCGAGCACGGCGGCCAGCCGGGCGGACCAGCCGTCGATCTCTGCGTAGGTGTAGGTGCTGTCGTCGTCGGCCACCGCGACGGCGTCGGGGGTCGCGGCGGCGCGGGCGGTGAACAGTTCGGGCAGTCCGGCCGCGCAGGGCGGCACGGTGGGCCCGACGGCGGCGGCGAGCATCTCGTGCCGCTCGTGCGGAGCCAGCAGCTCCAGCCTGCTGCACGGCCGGGCCGCGTCGGTCACCGCCGACTCCAGCAGCTGCACCCAGCGGGCGAACAGGTCGCGCACGGTCGCGGCTTCGTAGAGGTCGCCGGCGTATTCGACGACACCGGAGATGCCGTCCGCCGCTCCGTCCGGGCCGCGCTGCTCGGCGAGGCTGAAGAACAGGTCGAACTTGGCGGTGCCGGTGCGCCCGGGGACGACCTCGACGCGCAGGCCGGGGAGCTGGAAGGTGCCTTCCGCCGCGTTCTGGAGGGCGAACATGACACCGAAGAACGGATGCCTGCCCAGCGAGCGCGGCGGGTTCAGCTTCTCCACCAGGTACTCGAACGGCACGTCCTGGTGCGCGTACGCGGCCAGCGCGGTCTCCCGGACTCGTTCCACCAGTTGTTCGAACGTGGGGTCGTCGGAGAGATCGGTGCGCAGGACCAGCGTGTTGACGAAGAAGCCGACCAGTTCGTCCAGCGTCTGGTCGGTGCGCCCGGCGATCGGGCTGCCGGTGACGATGTCGGTGCCGGCGCCGAGCCGGTTCAGCAGGGCGGACAGGCCCGCCTGGAGCACCATGAACAGGGTCGCGCCCGACCGGCGTGCCAGGTCGGCCAGCCGCTCGTGCAGCGGGGCCGGGATCCGCACGGTGACGTAGTCGCCGCGGTAGGACGCCACCGTCGGCCGCGGCCGGTCCGTGGGCAGCTCCAGCGCCGCCGGGGCGTCGGCGAGCTGCTGTGTCCAGTAGGAGAGCTGGCGGGCGAGGAGACTGTCGGCGTCGTCCTGGTCGCCGAGCAGCTCGTTCTGCCACAGGGTGTAGTCGGCGTACTGGACCGGCAGTTCGGCCCAGTCCGGCTCGGCCCCGGCCGCGCGGACGGCGTAGGCCCGGGCCAGATCTCCGGCGAGCGGGCCGAGCGACCAGCCGTCCCCGGCGATGTGGTGCACCACCAGCAGCAGGACGTGCTCGTCCGGGGCCGCCTGGAACAGGTCCGCGCGGATCGGCGGCTCCGTCGCCAGGTCGAACGGGTAGCGCGCCGCCCTCTCCAGCGCTGCCGGAAGCTCCTCTGCGGTGAGCGCTCGGTCGTTCAGGACCAGCTTCGCCGACTCGGGCGCGAGGACCACCTGGCGCGGTACTCCCCCGTCGTCGGGGAACACCGTGCGCAGGCTCTCGTGCCGGCCGACGACGTCGGTCAGGGCGACCTGGAGGGCCTGCCGGTCCAGCGTGCCCGTCAGTCTCAGGCCGAGCGGGATGTTGTACATCCCGCCCAGCCCCTCCATCTGGTGGATGAACCACAGCCGGCGCTGGGCGAACGACAGCGGCAGCACCTCGGGACGCGGCCGGCGCACCAGTGCCGGGCGGGCCGCGCCCCCCTCGTCGAGCCGGGCGGCCACACCGGCCGGGGTGGAGGCCTCGAACAACACGCGCAGCGGCAGTTCGACGCCGAACATCGCCCGCAGCCGGGCGATGAACTGCGTGGCCAGCAGCGAGTGGCCGCCGAGGTCGAAGAAGCCGTCGTGGACGCCGACCCGCGCCAGACCGAGCACCTGCGCGAAGAGGTCGCAGACGATGTGCTCCTGCGGTGTACGTGCCTCGCGGGAAGAGCCGCTCACGGCGAAGTCCGGCGCGGGCAGCGCGTCCCGGTCGAGCTTGCGGTGGGGCGTGAGCGGAAGGGCGTTCAGCAGCACGAACGCCGCCGGCGTCATGTAGTCGGGGAGCTGCTCGCGCACGTGGTCCCGCAGGCGGCCGATGAGGGCTCCGCTGTCCCGTCCGGTCAGCGGACTGTTGGTGAACGACGACAGCTCGGCCCGGGAGGACGGGGAGACGGCCGGCCGGTACAGGTCCGCCGGCGGTCCCACCGCCGTCCCGGCGGCCGGGACGGCGCCGGGGTCGGCGAAGAGTGCCTCCAGGGCGTTCGGGTCGGACGCCGACCACGTGACCCACACCCGGTAGCCGTGCACGGCCGCGAGGTCGTACAGGTCCTCGGTCTCGACACCGGCGCCGACCGGTGCGTCGGGCAGGCGGGTGCCGTCCCGCACCGCCTTCGCGAGGGCCGCCTCGTGCGTGATCCGGCCGTTCGGGATCCCGGTCACGCGCACGGCCGCGGGCCGTTCGCCGCCGAGCAGTGCGGCCACCGCGGCGAAGCCGCCGTCGGACCAGGGCAGCTGCCCGGCCTCGGTGATCCGGTGCAGCGGGCGACCCTGCTTGGCCAGGACGACGTCGTACCGGTAGCGGGTCATCTCGTTGTGCGCCCGGCCGCGCCTGACCTGGATGGCGTGACCCGTCAGCTCGGGCACACGGCCCTGGAGCAGGGTGAAGTACTCCGGGTCGACCAGGAGTTCCTTCTCGAGGATCACTCCGTGCTCGACGGCCCGCCGCAATGCGTCGGGGTTGTCCCCGGTGCCCGCGCGGGCGGCCTGGACTCCGGTGACGAACGTGCGGTGCAGGCGCAGGTTGCGGACGTCACCGAGGAAGACCGCGCCGCCGGGGGCGAGCAGCCGCAGTGCGCCGCTGATCACGCGTTCGAGGTAGTCGGCATGGGGGAAGTACTGGATCACCGAGTTCAGGACGACGACATCGAAGTGCCCCTCGGGAAGCCCCTCTACGTCGTGCGCGGGCCGCACGAACAGGCGTACCCGCTCGGCGAGCTCGCGGTCGGCGGCCACGTGCCCGCGCAGCGTGTCGATCACCGACGGCGAGATGTCCGTGCCCCAGTAACTCTCGCAGTCGGCAGCCAGTCGCGACAGCAGCAGGCCGGTGCCCACGCCGATCTCCAGGACGTGCCGCGGCCGGAGTTCACCGATCCGCTCCACGGTGCGGTCGCGCCACTCGCGCATCTCGTCGAGCGGCACGGGTCGGCCGTCGTAGCTGCTGTTCCAGCTGGCGAAGTCCTCCCCGAAGGGCGCCTGGGCGGAGGAGGCGTACAGCGTGTCGTAAAGGTCCCGCCAGGCGTCGACCTGGTCGTGCTCCTGCGGCCGGCCCGCATCCGGCGCCTCCCCGTCGGCGCCGGGCACCACATACGCCACCAGGCGCCGGTCCCCCGGCCGGTCCTCACGGACCACCGCCGCCGCCTGGGCGACCCTCGGGTGGGCCGCGAGCACGGACTCGACCTCGCCCAGTTCGATCCGGAAACCGCGGAGCTTGACCTGGTGGTCCACCCGCCCGGCGAACTCCAGCTCGCCGTCGGCGGTCCAGCGGACGAGGTCGCCCGTGCGGTACATACGCGTTCCGGCCGGGCCGTACGGGTCCGCGGTGAAGCGCCCGGCGGTCAGCGACGGCCGGCCGAGGTAACCGCGGGCCAGCCCTTCACCGGCGATGTACAGCTCGCCGAGCGACCCGGAAGGCACCGGCTGGAGCCACTCGTCCAGCACGTAGAGCCGGGTGTTGCGAATCGGGCGGCCGATCGCGGTGTCGGTCCGGCCGGCCAGCGCGGCGGCGGTCGACCAGATCGTCGTCTCGGTCGGGCCGTAGACGTTGAGCACCTCGCGGCCGGTGTCCCGCATCCGGTCGGCCAGCGGCGCCGGCAGTGCCTCGCCGCCGACCAGCATGCGCAGGCCGCCGAGCCCGCCGAGGTCGTGCGAGGCGACCATCTGCCACCAGGACGGCGTCGCCTGGACCACGGTCACACCGGTCCGCCGGATCAGCTCGACCAGGGCGGCGGGCCGGGCGACCGTCTCCTCGGCCGCGAGCACCACCCGCGCTCCGCTGATCAGCGGCAGGTAGATCTCCAGCGCGGCGATGTCGAAGGCGATCGTCGTCACCGCGAGCAGCGCGTCCTCGGCCCCCATCGGGACGAGGTCCCGCATCCCCAGCAGGAGGTTGGCAAGCGCCCCGTGTTCGACGACGACGCCCTTCGGCCGGCCGGTCGACCCGGACGTGAAGATCACGTACGCCGCCTCCCTCAGCCCGGTCCGGGCCCGCGGAGCCTCCTGCGGCGCGTCCGCGACGGCGGCCCGCAGGTGCGGGTCGTCGAGGGCCACCGACGTCGTGCCGTGGTCGGGCAGGTCCGCCAGGGTCGGCCCTGTGCCCACGATCAGCGTGGGCCTCGCCTCCCGCAGAATCAGCCCGATCCGCGCGGCCGGGTGGGCGAGGTCCAGGGGGACGTAGGCGGCACCGGTCTTCGCGATCGCCAGCAGTACGGTGACCAGGTCCGCCGAGCGCGGCAGCGCCACCGCGACCAGCCGCCCCGGACTCGCTCCGCGCCGGGCGAGCACATGGGCCAGCCGGTTCGACCGCTCGTGCAGCACGCCGTAGGTCAGCTCCTCCTCGTCGGCCACGACCGCCGGGGCGTGCGGAGTCCGCTCGGCCTGCCGGGCGAACAACTCGACGAACGGCGTGCGAGCGCCCTCCGCCTGTGTCGCGTTCCGGTCGTGGAGGAGCGTGCGCCGTTCGGCGGCCCCCAGCACATCGATCTCGCCCAGCCGCTGGGACGGGTCGGCGGCGGCCTCGGTGAGCAGGCGCGTCCACCTGAGGAACAGGCCGCGCACGGTGTCGGCGTCGTACAGATCCGACGCGAACTCGACCGCGCCCTCGATGCCGTCCGGCGCCCCGTCGTCCGTCTTGCGCTCTGCGAGGCTGAAGAACAGGTCGAACTTCGCGGTGCCGGTGCGGGCCTGGAAGACGGTGGCTTCCAGGCCGGGCAGTTCGAAGCGGGCCTTGGGCGCGTTCTGCAGGGCCAGCATCACCTGGAACAGCGGGTGGTGTGTCAGCGACCGGGCCGGGTTGAGCACCTCGACGAGGTACTCGAACGGCAGGTCCTGGTGGGCGTAGGCGTTCAGGGCGGTGTCCCGGACGCGGCGGACCAGTTCCTCGAAGGTGGGATTTCCGGAGGTGTCGGTGCGCAGGACGAGGGTGTTGACGAAGAAGCCGATGAGGTCGTCCATGGCCTGGTCGGTGCGTCCGGCGATGGGGCTGCCGATGGGGATGTCGGTGCCGCAGCCCATGCGTGTCATCAGGGCGGCCAGTCCGGCCTGGAGGACCATGAAGAGGGTGGTGCCGTTGCGGCGGGCCAGCCCGGTGAGGGCGCGGTGCAGGGCGGGGTCGATCCGGACTTCGAGGTAGTCGCCGGTGTGGGTGGCGGCCGGTGGGCGGGGGCGGTCGGAGGGCAGGGTGACTTCTTCGGGCAGGCCGTCCAGCGTGGTGCG
>NZ_KQ949030.1:122633-462524 GCF_001514285.1 Streptomyces sp. DSM 15324 | reverse complement strand
GGAGACGCCCGATGAGCCCTCGTACCCCCGGCGCAGAGCTTCCGGACCACCCCGACTGGCTGTGGCGGACGCCCGAGCCGAAGCGGTCGTACGACGTCGTGATCGTGGGCGGTGGTGGTCACGGCCTGGCCACCGCGCACTATCTGGTGAAGAACCACGGCATCACCAATGTGGCGGTGCTGGAGAAAGGGTGGCTGGCGGGCGGGAACATGGCCCGCAACACCACGATCATCCGCTCGAACTACCTGTGGGACGAGAGCGCGGGTATCTACGAGCACGCCCTGAAACTCTGGGAGGGCCTGGAGGAGGAGCTGGACTATCCGATCCTGTTCTCCCAGCGGGGCGTGCTGAACCTGGCGCACAGTCTCCAGGACGTGCGGGACAGCGTGCGCCGGGTGGAGGCCAACCGGCTCAACGGGGTCGACGCGGAGTGGCTCGACGCCGAACAGGTCAAGGAAGTCTGCCCGATCGTGAACATCTCGCCGGATGTGCGCTATCCGGTCCTGGGCGCCACCTATCAGCCGCGGGCGGGTATCGCCAAGCACGACTACGTGGCGTGGGGCTTCGCGCGGTCGGCGGACGCGGCGGGTGTGGACATCATCCAGAACTGCGAGGTCACCGGCCTGGACGTGGTCGGTGGCCGGGTGGTCGGCGTCCAGACCACCCTGGGGCCGATCGCGGCGGGCAAGGTGGCCCTGTGCTCGGCCGGCCACACCTCGGTCCTGGCCGCGATGGCGGGGATCGAGCTTCCCGTGCAGAGCCACCCGCTCCAGGCGCTGGTCTCCGAGCTGCTGGAGCCGGTGCACCCGACGGTGGTCATGTCCAACGCGGTGCATGTGTACGTCAGCCAGGCGCACAAGGGCGAGCTGGTGATGGGGGCGGGCATCGACGCCTACAACTCCTACACCCAGCGCGGGGCGTTCCACATCATCGAGGAGCAGATGTCCGCGGCCCTGGAGCTGTTCCCGGTCTTCGCGCGGGCCCATGTGCTGCGGACCTGGGGCGGCATCGTGGACGTGAGTCCGGACGCCTCGCCGATCGTGGGCCTGAGCCCGGTGGACGGTCTCTACCTCAACTGCGGCTGGGGCACGGGCGGTTTCAAGGCCACGCCGGGCGTGGGCTGGGTCTACGCCCACACCATCGCCCACGACAGCCCGCACGCCCTGAACGCGCCGTTCTCGCTCGACCGTTTCACCACCGGCGCGCTCGTCGACGAGCACGGCGCCGCCGCCGTGGCCCACTAGGACACCACCGCACTCTTTGGGAGCCGATCCATGCTGCTCATCCCCTGCCCCTGGTGCGGGCCCCGTGACGAGGCCGAGTTCCACTACGGCGGCCAGGCTCACGTGCCCTACCCGGAGAACCCGGCGGAGCTGTCCGACCAGGAATGGGCCCGTTACCTGTTCTTCCGCGACAACCCCAAGGGGCCGTTCGCCGAACGCTGGAGCCACTCGGCGGGCTGCCGCCGCTGGTTCAACGCGGTCCGCGACACCTCCACCAACGAGATCCTGGCCGTGTACCGCTCCGGCGAGGAACGCCCGCAGCGGCTGGAGCCCCGCCCGGTCACCACGCAGCCGAGGCCGCCCCAGCCGGCCTCTCCGGTGTCCGAGAACGGAGCCGAGGCCCTCTCGGGGCGGAACGGAGACCCGGCGGCGGAGCCTGCGGCGGAATTGCGGCACCCGACGCTCGGCCGCATCGACCGCGGCACACCCCTCACCTTCACCTTCGACGGCACCGAGTACCAGGGCTACCGGGGTGACACCCTCGCCTCCGCCCTGCTCGCGAACGGCGTGATCCAGGCGGCGACGAGCATCAAGCTCGGCCGGCCGAGGGGCATCTTCTCCGCCGGTGTCGAAGAACCCAACGCCGTGATCCAGATCGAGGCCCCCTTCCCGGAGCCGATGCTGCCGGCGACCGCAGTGGAGCTCTACGACGGTCTGGTGGCGAGCAGCCTGCCCGGTCAGGGCCGACTGGCGAGCGAGCCGGACCCGGCCCGCTACGACGCCGTGCACGCCCACTGCGACCTGCTGATCGTGGGCGCCGGTCCGGCGGGCCTGGCCGCCGCGGCCGCGGCCGCCCGCTCGGGCGCCCGGGTCATCCTGGCCGACGACCAGCCGGAGCCGGGCGGCAGTCTCCTCGGCAGCGGCGAGCACCTCGACTGGGTGCGGGAGGTCGGCGCACTTCTCGAAGCGGCCCCGGAGGTCCGCGTGCTGCCGCGCACCACGGTGTTCGGCCACTACGACGACAACCACCTCCTCGCCGTGGAGCGCCGTACCAACCATCTGGGGGCGGCGGCCCCGGCGAACACCTCCCGCGAGCGGGTGTGGCGGATCCGGGCGCGCCGGGTGGTCCTGGCCACCGGCGCCCACGAACGGTCCCTCGCCTTCGCGGACAACGACCGGCCCGGTGTGATGCTGGCCGCCTCGGCCCGCACCTATCTGCACCGGCACGGCGTTCTGCCCGGCCGCCGTGCGGTCGTGTTCACCACCAACGACAGCGCGTACACCGCGGCCCTGGACCTGCGTGCCGCCGGTGTGGACGTCGCGGCGGTCGTCGACACCCGTACGGACGCGGGGGAGTGGGGCCGACGGGCCGCAGCCGCGGGCATCGAGGTGCTGACCGGACACGCCGTGATCGGCACCGAGGGCGAGGCCCGTCTGAGCGCCGTCACCGTCGCCCCGTTCGGCGAGACCGAGGGCGGCCGGGAGGTCGCCGCCGATCTGCTGCTGGTCTCGGGCGGCTGGAACCCCGTCGCGCACCTGTTCAGCCAGTCCGGCGGCAGGCTCCGCTACGACGACACCCTCGGCTCCTTCGTCCCCGACACCGGCCGCCAGGCCGTCGAGGTCGCGGGCTCCGCGAGCGGCGTCCTCGACCTGCCCACCGTACTCGCCCAGGGCGCCGCGGCGGCCGCCCGCGCCCTGGAGGCCGAGGGCCACCCCTTCGAGCGGCCCGCCCTCCCGGACGTGGCCGCCGCCCCGCACACCGCGCCGATGCACGTGTTCACGGTCCCGGGCCGGGAGGGCGCCCCGCGTTTCGTGGACCTGCAGCGCGACGTCACGATCGAGGACCTCCACCGGGCCACGGGCGCGGGCCTGCGGTCGGTGGAGCACACCAAGCGCTACACCACGGCCGGTACCGCCAACGACCAGGGCAAGACCTCCGGTGTCCTGGCCAGTGGAGTGGTCGCCGAACTCCTCGGCGTCGACGTCTCCGCGCTCGGCACCACCACCTTCCGCCCGCCCTACGTCCCGGTCTCCTTCGCGGCGCTCGCCGGCCGCGACCGGGGTGCGCTCAGCGACCCCGTCCGCACCACCGCGCTGCACGACTGGCACGTCATGCAGGGGGCGCTGTTCGAGAACGTGGGCCAGTGGAAGCGCCCCTGGTACTACCCCCTGACCGGCGAGGACATGGAGACCGCGGTGCTGCGCGAGTGCGCCGCCGCCCGCGAGGGCGTCGCTTTCATGGACGCCTCCACCCTCGGCAAGATCGACGTCCAGGGCCCGGACGCGGGCGTCTTCCTCGACCTGCTCTACACGAACATGATGAGCACCCTGAAGCCCGGCATGATCCGCTACGGCGTCATGTGCCGCCCCGACGGCATGGTCTTCGACGACGGCACCGTCATCCGCCTCACCGCGGACCGCTTCCTCGTCACCACCACCACCGGCAACGCCGCCACCGTCCTGGACTGGATGGAGGAATGGCTGCAGACCGAATGGCCCCACCTGCGGGTGCACTGCACCTCCGTCACCGAACAGTGGGCCACCGTCGCCCTCGTCGGCCCGAAGTCCCGCGAGGTCCTCGGCTCGCTGGCGCCGGAACTGGCCGTCGGCAACGACGACTTCCCCTTCATGGCCTGGCGCGACACCACCGTCGCCGGCATCGAGGCCCGCGTCTGCCGGATCAGCTTCTCCGGAGAACTCGCCTACGAGATCAACGTCTCGCCCTGGCACGCCCTTACCCTCTGGGAGGCCGTCCACGAGGCGGGCACCCCGTACGGCATCACCCCGTACGGCACCGAGACCATGCACGTCCTGCGCGCCGAGAAGGGCTACCCCATCATCGGCCAGGACACCGACGGCACCATCACCCCCCAGGACCTCGGCATGGGCTGGGCGGTGTCGAAGAAGAAGCCCGACTTCCTCGGCAAGCGCTCCTTCGCCCGCGCCGACACCCAGCGCGCCGACCGCAAGCACCTGGTCGGGCTGCTCCCCGAGGACCCCGCCGACTTCCTCCCCGAGGGCACCCACCTGGTCGCGGACAGCGTCCTGCCGCCCCCGCCGGTGCCGATGCTCGGCCACGTCACCTCCAGCTACCGCAGCGCCGCCCTCGGCCGCACCTTCGCCCTCGCCCTGGTCAAGGGCGGCCGCGACCGCATCGGCGAACGCCTCTACGCCCCCGTCGGCGACCGGCTCGTCCCGGTCACCGTCACCGGCCCCGTCCTCTTCGACCCCGAGGGAGCCCGCCGCGATGGCTGACCCGACACGCACGCCCCGCAGCCCCCTGCTGGGCGCCAAGGACCGGCTGGCCCACGCCACCCGCGCCTCCCACGGCCGGGTCCGCCTCGCCGAACTCCCCTTCCTCACGCAGATCGGTCTGCGGCTGGACCCCAAGGGCCCGGCCGCCGACGCGGTCGGTGTCGCCCTCGGCGTCCCCCTGCCCCTCGAACCCAACACCGTCACCCGCGCCCGCGAACTGACCGTGCTCTGGCTCGGTCCCGACGAATGGCTCGTCGTGGGCGAGCCCGGAGCCGGGCGCGCGCTGGAGGACCGTATCCGGGAGGCCGCCGGGGGCGAACCGGTCTCGGTCACCGACGTCTCCGCCCAGCGGACCACCCTCCTGGTCTCGGGCCCCCACGCCCGTGACCTCCTCGCCCACGGCTGCTCCCTCGACCTGCACCCCCGCGGCTTCGCGCCGGGCCGTTGCGCGCAGACCACCCTCGGCCGCACCCAGGTCGTCCTCGTCGCCCGGGACCGTCCCGATGCCGGATTCTGGGTCCTCGTCCGTTCCTCGTTCGCCGGGTACCTCACCGACTGGCTGCTGGACGCCGCCGCCGAGTACCTGTGAACACCCCGGTCACCCCGCTCGGCTAGAGTCTCGCCTCGACCTCGGCCGGACGTCCCGGCCGGGGTGGCGCGCTGGGGGTACGGCACATGGGGCCCGGAAGAATCGCACTGTCCGGCTACGAGATCCAGGAGGTCCTGGGCCAGGGCGGGTTCGCCACGGTCTACCGGGCCAGGCAGCTGGCCGTCGGCCGGGAGGTCGCGCTCAAGGTGGACAGCAGGGTGCTGTCCACCCCGCGCGACCGGCAGCGCTTCCTGCGCGAGGTCACGGCGGCCGGGCAGCTCTCCGGACATCCGCACGTGGTCCCGGTGTACGACGCCGGGGTGCTGGCCGACGACCGCCCCTACATGGTCCTGGAGTTGTGCCCGGGCGGTTCGCTGGGCGAGCGGCTGCACCGGCAGGGCGCCCTCCCGCCGAAGGAGGCGCGGGACATCGGCGTGGGGCTTGCGGACGCCGTGGCCGCCGCGCACGCCGCGGGGGTGCTGCACCGCGACATCAAGCCCGGCAACGTGATGGTCAACCGCTACGGAGGGGTGGCCCTCACCGATTTCGGGCTCGCGGCCATGCCCCGCCCGGGGCGCGAACTGTCCGTGACTCGCGAGGCGTTGACCCCCGCCTACGCCCCGCCCGAGGCCTTCCGCAGCGCCGAGCCCAGCCCGGCCGGCGACGTCTACTCCCTGGCCGCCACGCTCTACGCCCTGCTGCGCGGTTTCCCGCCGCACCACCCGGACGACGGGACCCAGCTCAGCCTGGCCGAACTCATCGTGCGGCACACCTGGCCGTACGTCCCGCTGCAAGGCATGCCGACGGCCCTCAACGACGTGCTCCGGCACGCCCTGGCCCCGGACCCGGCCGAGCGGCTGTCCGACGCGGGCGCCTTCCGTGACGCCCTCGCCGCCGTCGACCTCGACACCGTGCACCTCGGTGGCAACGGCGGACCCGGCGGCTTCGGACCGGCCCCGACCATGACCACCGTCCCGTACCACCGCGACGCGCCGCCCGTCCAGGACGCGATCCCCGACTCCACGGCGGCCCCGGGCCGGCCCGGCGGAGGGGGCGCTACGACCGTCGCCACCGCGCCGGGCGGCGGCGACGGCGGTGGCGGTCGCCGGGGCGGCCGCCCCACCCGGCTCGTCGCCCTGCTGGCGGCCGTCGTCGTCTCCGTGACCGTGTCGGTCACCGTGGTCACCCAGCAGTACTTCGGCTCGGACGGCGGCGGCACCTCGGGGACGGACGCGCCCTCCGCCGAGGCCACCGCCCAGCACCAGGGCGCCACCGGGTTCGGTGTGCCCACCACGACCGAGAACTGCCCCGCGACGAGCGTCGACGGCGTGGGCGGACGGTGTGTCGCGAGCCCGGAGTGCTGGAGCGGCATCGTCGACATCTCCGGCATCATCACGGTCAGCCGTGCGGACTGCGCGGCCGAGCACGTGTGGGAGACCTTCGCGATCGCCCCGCTGCCCGAGGACGGCATGACGAACAACGCCCGGGACCTGATCAAGCACCCGGACGTCAAGGCCCTCTGTTCGCAGCGGGTGATGGCCGCGACCATGCTCCCCGAGGGGCGCACGCTCGCCAAGGAGTGGCAGACCGACGTCATCCCGCCCACGGCCTCGGAGTGGGACAAGGGACTGCGCGTCTTCCGCTGCGTGGCCGCGGCCCGCACGGAGAACGGACAGAAGACGGGAAGCCAGTTCGCCGTGGCGAACTGACCCCGCGCGGGGACGGGTCAGGAACGGTCGTCCGCGACCAGCACGCGGACGTCCCACGGGCCGAGGTCCAGGCGGAGGCGCCGTACGGCCGCAGGTCCAGCAGGCTGTCGGTGAGGGTGAAGGCGACCTCCTTGGCGATGTTCGGGACCCACGTCCAGAACGTCAGCTCGGTGGGTGTCCTCATCGCCTTGTCGATGTCGGCCCGGCTGACCGGCATGGAGGTGTTTCTGGGCAAGGTGGATTCCCGCCGGGGCGAAGAAGGAGGCACGCGGGGCGAGGGCGTGCGGGGGTGAAGGAAGAGCCAGGAAGCGGAGCGGTGCAGCAGGGTGGGCGCGACGTGGCCACCGGGCGGGTACGCCGATGAGGGGAGGGTGGGTCGCGGGTCAGCGGCGGCCCAGGGGGCGCGCGGGCGACGAGGTGAAGGGGGAGGGCACGGGCGGGACGGGTACGGCGGCTCGACCGTCGGTCACGCTCGGTGCCGTGGGCTCAGGGGCCGGTGGGCCGGTGGGCCGGAGGGCTGGTGGGCCGGTCAGGGACGGCTGGCGAGACCTCCTGTCGTGGGCGTGGGCGCCGGGGCGCCTCCGTCGGCAGGGGAGACGGTGCGCCGTGCGCGGGCCGGGTTCGTCCGGTCGGCGGGGGGCGCGGTCGAGGCGCGGACGACGAGGTCGACCGGTGGGTCGCTCGGCGGCAGGAGATCGGCGTCGGGGTTCTCGATGGCGTGCACGAGACGCTTGAGTCCCTCCTGGGCCACGGTGTCGAAGGGCTGGCGCACCGTGGTCAGCGGGGGAGCGATGTAGGCGGCGACCGGGACGTCGTCGAAGCCGACGACGCTCACGTCCTGCGGCACCCGCAGTCCGGCCTCCGTCAGCGCGTGGATCAGCCCGATCGCCATGTCGTCGTTGGCGACGAACACGGCGGTGAGCGTGTCGTCCGCGGCGAGTTCGCGACCCGCCCGGTATCCGGATGCGGCCGACCAGTCGCCCTCGACGACCGGGGGAACTCGCCTGCCGTCCGCGGTCAGTGTGGCCCGCCACCCCTCCAGCCGGTCCCGGGCGGCGTACCACCGCTGCGGCCCTGCGAGGTGATGGACCGTCGGGTGCCCCAGGTTCAGCAGGTGCTCGGTCGCCGTACGGGCCATGACATCGGCGCCGTCGCCGGCCGTGAGCACCGTGGGCGCGGTCAGTGCCGGGGGCGCGCCGAGGACCAGGACCGGCACGTCGACCCGCAGGGTCGTCTCTCCCCCGGGCCCGCTCTCGTCGATCGGCTCGGAGATGACGATGCCGTCCACGCCCTGGTCGAGCAGCGAGTTCACGGCACCGGCCACCCCGGCGGGGTCGCCCTCCACGGTGTTGACGACCCGGAGCGCGTAGCCCGTGTCCCGGACGACCCGCTCGACCCCCATCAGGAGCGAGGCGGGGCCGTACAGGGCGGTGCCGAGGGTGACGACGCCGATGGAGCGGCTGCGGCCGGAGGCCAGCGCGCGGGCGGCGTTGTTGCGCCGGTAGCCAAGCTGCTCGGCCGCTTCCAGCACCCGTCGGCGGACGTCGGCCGAGACATACGGCTCGTCGTTGAAGACCCGCGACACCGTCTTCTGCGAGACCCCGGCGAGCCGGGCGACGTCCACACTGCGCGCCGCCGCGGAACTGGTGCCCCGCCCTGTCGCTCGCGTCATGGTGTCTCCCGGTGCGCCGAACGGTCGTCCTCGTGCATCGATGATGTCAGACGCCCCGCGGTGAAGCGGGTCTGACTGCGTAGTCATGTCTGCGCTGTCATGTCTACGCAGTCATAGGCAGCGCGTCAAGAGGTCGGACGGTAACGCAGGTCGGACGGGTAACGGGAGGCGCGCGCCCGAGCGCCCCGTCCCGGCGCCACCGCTCAGTCGCAGCGGGACCGGATGAGCAGCAGGGCGATGTCGTCGCGCGCGGAGCGGAGCGACGGGCGCGGCGGACGAGGGTGTCGGCGAGGGCGTTCATGGTGCCGCCGTTCTCCCGCACCGCCTCCGCCACGGCGGCCCGCAGAAGCTCCGGACCGGCCCCGACGTCGACGGCGTCAGCCCCCGGCGCGTCGCCGACCTCCCGGACCCTCGTCCGCACCGCGCTCCGGCCGGTCCGCCGGCGCACACGCCGGCCACCGGCCCCAGCACTCACGAGCCGCCGACCGGGCCCGTGGAACGGCCCCCATGCACGGACCATAGGCCCGCGGCGGGGCGACGGCACCGTCCGGTGCCGTCGCCGCTCGGAGCGGCGGGCGGCGCCGCTCCGGCCGGAGAGCGCCGGTCGTCAGCCCGCCTGCGACGGCGGCTGCTTCATGGCGTCGACGACCGCCCGCTTCAGGATCGCGCTGGTGTCCATCACGGTGCCGGGCCTGAGCAGTCGGTCGTCCCCCTCGCCCTGCTTCACCTGGACGGTACGCTCGCCGAGGAAGACATGGGTCTTCCGGTCGAAGATCCATTCCTCGCGCTGTCCGCTGGTCTCGTCGAGCCGGGCCACGGCCACCCCGCGCCGGCCTACGGCGTCCACCGCGTCGTCGACCACGACGACACCGGGGATCTTCGCGGCGGCCTTGAACAGCGCCGAGTAGAGCGCCGCCGGGGGGTAGCTCTCGCCGAGCAGGTCCCCGATGGTGGCGAACGCCTCCTGGTCGGGCGTCCTGCCCTGCCCCTTCGTCTCCTTGTAGATCTTGGCCAGCAGGACGTCGGGGTCCGTGGGGAGCTTCGCCAGATAGTCGTACGAGGGATCGTTGAGCGTCGCCACCGGGGTGTCGCCCTGCTCGTCGGGCAGGCTGAGCGTCTCCCCCTCGGGGCTCTCGTTCACGGCCGGGTCGATGAGCCAGCCCTTGGTGCCGTCCGCCGACTTCCACACCTGACGGCGGTGCAGGCTGTGGCTGGCCAGGCTCGACTCATCGCCTTCGTACTGGATGAACGTGTCGGCCGTCTGGGACTCGATGTAGACGAACTGCCCCGGCTCGACGGAGGGGTGGGACACGTCGGCCGCGGCCAGCGAGATCTGGTCGAGCAACTGGGGCACGCCCCGGGTGCTGGCCGCGCCGACCTCGGTGGTCAGGGCCGGTCCGGTGGCGAGGGCCGGTCCGGTGGCGACACCGCCGTCCCGCGCCCCGCCCCCGACGGACGGCGACAGCCCGGCGACGACCGCCGCCACCACTGCGGCCGCCATGACGGGCAGGGTGACCGCCGGGCGGGGCAGCCGCAGCCGCCGGGGCCGCGCGGGCGCGGCCGTCGCCGTGCGCTCGTCCTGCTGCAGGTCGTGGATCTGGGCCATCAGGCGCTCCTTGTGGAACTGGTGGCGGCCCGGCGGCAGTTCACGCGTGGTTCCGGAGAAGAGCGGGGCGCTCCCGGTCCGTTCGGCGGGCTGGTGCCCGGACGTGTTCGCGTTCATCGGTTTCCCTCCTGTGCGGGCCGGATCACGTTCGTGCGATCACCTCTTGTCTGTCGGGCGGGACGGCCGCCTTCCCGTATTCCGCGCACTTTTTCGTACGGTGTCCCGCTCGCGGGACCGACCGGTTCGGGCTCGGCGAGCGAACGGAGTTTCCTGCGGGCCCGGGAGAGCCGGGAGGCCACCGTTCCCACGGGGATCCCGAGGGCCTGCGCCGCAGCCTCGTAGTCCAGGCCCTCGCCCAGGCAGAGCGTGACGACCTCGCGCTCCGGCCGGCGCAGCCGGGCGAGGGCGGTGAGGGCGGTGGCGAGGCGGCGCCGGTCGTCGACCCGGGCGGCCACCTCGTCGGCGTGGTCGGGCACCGACAGCTCGGCCGCCGCGGCGGCGTTGGCGGCGGCCCGGTAACGCCGGTTGCTGCGGTACTGGTTGCGTGCGGTGTTGGTGGCGATGCCCAGCAGCCAGGGACGCAGCGAGCCGCCTTCGGGGTCCACGCGGTCGCGCAGCCGCCAGGCCTCCAGGAAGGTGGCCGCCATGACGTCCTCGGCCACCGACCAGTCCGCGGTCAGTCGGAAGGCATGGTTGTAGACCGCGCCGGCGTACGCGTCGAACAGCTCCGCGAACGCGCTCGATTCCCCGGCCCGAACCCGGGTACGCAGATGAGTGCTCACCTCCATGAGCTGTCCGGCACCCCGTATCGCCTTCCCGTGACCTGCGCCACACCCGTCACACCTGTCACGGCCGCCGCGGCCGCCACGCCGCCCCCCGCGGCAGATCTTGGCGCGGGGGATCCGAGTCTCGCGCTCGCGGCGGCCCGTGGCTCACTGCCCCGGGGCGAGGACGTACGTGTTGAGGGTGCCGACCTGGCTGAGCGGGGTGGGGGAGCCCAGGTCGTAGCGGTCCACGGCGAGGTAGGTGGGCTTCTTGCGCGCGGCGGGCGTGCAGAAGTTCTGCGCGCGGTTGAGGAGCTTGCCGTTGTCCGTCGTGGTGGTGCCGCTGATCGTGTAGTCCCGGAAGTGGTTCATCACGAACAGCGGGTGGAAGGCGGCAGAGTCCACGGTCAGCGGCCGGCCGGTGCCCCAGCGGCTGTAGCAGGACCAGTCCGAGGAGCCGATTCCGCCGCCCATGGACCAGTAGTTCTCGACGGTCCACTCCCGCTGGTACATCACACCGAAGGTGTCACGGGCGGCCCAGCCGTTCGCGATGTCGCTCGCCCGCGTGCGGTCGCTGAAGATCAGCAGCCGCTTGCCGCGCGCCGCGAGGTCCGCCATGGTCGGCCAGCCCCTGGCCGCCACACCCTCCTGGTCGGGCCGGTACAGCACGTCGGACAGTCCGCTCACGGAGGCCAGCGAGGCCTTGAGCACGTCGGAGGAGGCGTAGTCCTCCAGGAACACCGTGACGAACTGGCCCGGGTTGGCCTTGAGGAAGTCGACCATGCGCTGGAGGTCGGTGGCGAGCGGGACGGGGCTGCCGACACCGTCACAGCTGTTGTGGCAGAGCACGGCCTTCCCGGAGACGGTGTAGTCGTCCAGCATGAACCCGCGTACGCCGTCGCTGAGTTGGCGGCTGATGCCGTAGTTCTGGTTGGGGAAGAGATTCACCGGGAAGGAGGCGAAGTTGCCGTCGGCGCCGTTGGCGAAGGCGTTGTGCGCGGTCAGGAAGGTGACCTGGTCCAGGGTGCGGGTGTCGGCGGAGGGCATCGGGGCGGTCGCGTACGACACCGGGGTGAGGTACCAGCGGGCGAGATCACCGGCCTGGCCGAGCGCCACGGCACCGGAGTCGGAGGACGACGCGGTGAGGTACTGCGAGGTGCCGGGGGCGCTCACGGTGTACGTGCTGTCCGCGGCGGCGGCGATCGTCCACACGGTGCCCGCCGTTCCGCACGAGGCGGTCACCGCGGAGGTGCCGCTGCGACCGAGGCAGGTGCCCGACTCGTCGGAGTTCCGCAACTGGTAGCCGCCGTCGACCGCGACCGGGGTCCACTGCTGGTGGTCCTCGTTGCCCTTGGGGTTGTGCGCGGCGACCGTGCCGCCGCTGTCGGCGGCGTTCAGGCCGGTGGCGTAGTTCTGCAGATAGGCCGAGGAGACGGGGACGGCCGCCGTGGCCTGCCCGGGGGACAGGACCGGCAGGGTCAGGGCGAGCGCGGCGGAGCCGCAGAGGAGGCGCAGGGGGCGCAGACGCACAGGGTTTCCTTTCATTCCGGCACTGGCCGGCCGATGGCAGAGGCATGACATACCGCCGCCGCCCTCCCGCGCCAGGCTTCTCACTTGAACTCACAGTAGGGGTTGGACATCTGACGTACGGTCACTGGCCGTCGGCGAAAGACGCCTCCCCGCGCAACCAGGCCTCCAGTGCGGCGAAGTCGGACGCCGTGAGGCCGCTCCCGGGGTCGACGCGGTGCAACAGTGCGCGCCCCGGGTGGTGGGCCGAGACCCAGGCGTGGTCGAGATCGGAGATCTCGTCGTCGACCCAGATGAACGGCCGCCCCATCGCCAGCCGGACCAGAGTGCGCGTCTTCCAGTGCAGCACGCCCGCCTCGTCCTCCAGGGGCGCCTGCGGCAGTCCCGCCACCGGCAGCGCGGGCAGTCCGAGCAGCGGCGCTATCACCTCATTGGCCCTGGTCATCCAGGCGGTGGCCCACATCAGGACGCAGGGGAGCGCCAGCAGCCGGGGACCGTGCCCCAGGTCGATCCTCGCCAGCTGGGGGTTCGTCACGTCCTCCCACGCGTCCCACCCCTGCGGGGTCGTGGGCAGCTGTGCGCCGCCGTACGGCAGGACGGTTCCGTCGACATCGAGAAAGAGCAGCGGAAGCTCCCTGTGATCAGACATGGCCGCACCGTAGCGGCCCGCTGTCACCCCTGCCGAGGCGGGGGGACGCACAGCCGTGCGAGGCCCGCGGCCACCAGGTATGCGAGGGCGCCGACGGCCATGCTGACGCGCAGCCCGGTGGCGGGGTCCGTCGCCGTGGCGAGGAGGCTGCCGCCGAGCGCCACCGCGGTGGCGCTGCCGAGCTGACGCGTGGTGTTGAACAACGCGGAGGCGGTTCCCGAGTAGCCGGGGGGAGCGGCGGACATGACGGTGGTCGTCGTCCCGGTGAGGGCGAAGGACGTGCCGAAGCCGGCGGCCATCATGGGGGCGACGAGGAGCGCGTAGGCGGGGTCCGGTCCTGCGGCCGCCCAGCCCGCCAGTCCGACGGCGGCGGTCAGCATGCCGGCGACCACCAGCGGACGGTCGCCGGTACGGCGGGTGAGCCGTCCGGACAGGACGGAGGCGAACGTGGTCATCGCCACCGCCGGGAACAGCGCCAGCCCGGTGGCCACGGCGCTGTAGCCGCGCTGCTGCTGGAAGCCGAGGCTGGCGGTGAACACCATCCCGTAGAAGGCGAAGTTGAACAGCAGGCCGATGGCGGCGCCGCCGACGATCGCCCGGGTGCGCAGCAGGGCGAGGGGCAGGACGGGCGTGCGGGCGAGCCGCTCGCGCACCCCGAAGGCCGCGGCCGCGAGCACCGCCAGGCCGATCCCGGCGAGCACCGCCGGATCGGACCAGCCGCGCCGTCCGGCCTCGTTGAGCGCGGCGGTCAGCAGGGCCACGGCCGCCACGACGGCGCACTGTGCCGGCCAGTCCATCACCCGGGCGGGGTGCCGGGGCGAGCGCGCCACGTGCCGCAGCGTCAGCGCCAGGCAGGCCGCGCCGACCGGCAGGTTGACGAGGAACACCCACCGCCAGCCCACCGTGGACACGAGCAGCCCGCCGAGCAGCGGCCCGGCCGACGCCGCGATGCCCGCCATCGACCCCCACAGCCCGAACGCCCGCGCACGGGCGGCGGGCGCCGGGTAGGCCTGCTGGAGCAGGGCCAGCGAACCGGGCACGATCAACGCCGCGCCGAGCCCCTCGACCAGCCGGGCGACGACGAGGAAAAGGGCGTTCGGGGCGAGGGCGCAGGCGGCCGAGGCGGCGGTGAACACCCCCACGCCCAGGCAGAAGACCAGCCGGTTCCCCAGCCGGTCGCCCAGCGCGCCGCCCGTCAGCAGGAACCCGGCGAAGACCAGGGTGTATCCGTCGGTGGTCCACTGGATGCCGGTCAGCGAGGCCGACAGCTCGCGGCCGATCACCGGGACCGCCACGTTGATGACGGTGACGTCCAGGATGACCATGAAGTACCCGGCGCACACCGCCAGCAGCGGTGCCCATGCCCGCCGTCCGGCCGACTCCCCGCCCGTCACGGCCTCAGCTCCATCCCGCCCGCGCAGAACCGACAGGATCGCCACATTACGGTACGTTTCCCCGACGGCACGGCAGCCGAGCCGCGCCGCGGACGCGCGAGCTCGCGGGCGAGGCGGCCAGGGTGATCCTGATCGCTGTCGCCGTCACGACAGTGAGGCTGCTGAGCTGCCTCAACCTGCCCAGCAAGTACCGGAGTTGCCGTCTGTAGGGGCCGAACGTCCTGACTGATACGGTCCGATCATGCCGCGCCTCCTGGAAGTCCCCGGGTACGTCCGCTTCTGGACCGCCTCCGCGGTGTCCGCCTTCGGCTCCCAGGTCACAGGCCTGGCCCTCCAGGTCCTCACAGCCGTGGCCCTGGGCGCGTCCGCCACGGAGGTGGGTGTCGTCAGCGCCGCCCGCTGGCTGCCGTACCTTCTCTTCGGACTCGTGGCCGGCGTGCTGGTGGACCGCTGCCGGCGCAAACCGCTGATGGTCGGCACGGATCTCGGACGGGCGGTCGTGCTCGGTGCGATCCCCGTGCTGTACGCGCTGGACCGGCTCAGCATCCCGGGGGTGTGCGCGTGCGTCTTCGCCGTCGGGGTGCTGTCCCTGCTGTTCGAGGCGGCGCATCAGTCGTACGTGCCGCGACTGGTCCCCGAAGACCTGCTCAACCCGGCCTACGCCCGGATGGAACAGGCCGGCGCGGTGGCGGGCTCGACCGGCCCGCTCGTCGCCGGAGCGCTGATCAAGGTCATGGGGGCGCCGCTGGCCGTGCTGGTGGACGCCCTCACCTATCTGCTGTCGGGGCTGTTCCTCGCCTCGGTGAAGGCGCCCGACCCGGTTCCCGACCGGGGTGCGCGGCGCAGTGTGGGCAGCGAGCTGCGCGAGGGGGTGGCCTGGGTCTACCGGCATCGAACCCTGGCGTCCATCGCCCTGACCTCGCACGCGATGCTCCTGTTCAACAGCATGGTGAGCACGGTCTTCGTGGTCTTCGCCCTGCACCAGCTGAGGATCGGGAGCTTCGGCCTGGGGGTCACCTACGCCTGCGCCGGCGTCGGCGCCGTACTGGGCGGCGCGCTCTCCGGCCGGATCCTGCGCAGCCTGGAGGTCGGCGCCACCCTGATCGTCTTCCGGGTGGTCGCCGCGGTCGGCTGGCTGCCGCTGGTCCTGGCCCAGAGCGGACCGTGGGCCCTCGCCTCAGTGGCGTTCGCCTACTTCACCGTCTCGCTGGCGATCGGCATCGAGAGCCCGGTGGAGATGAGCTACCGGCAGTCGGTGACGCCCGACCGGCTGCGCGGACGGATGAACGCGACGATCCGCTCGATGAACTGGGGCATGGTCGCGGTCGGCGCCCCCCTCGGCGGCATCCTCGCCGACCGGATGGGCCATCGCTTCGCCCTGGTGACCGCACTGGTGGGAGCGGTCGCCCAGGCGCTCGCGCTGGCCGTGTCGCCCACCCGACGGGCTCGGGCCGACAACGCCCCTGTAGAACAGGTGAGTTGCTGATTTCCCCGGCGTGCCCCGCCCGTTTATGATCTTGGTCGTGACTGTGCAGAATTCTGACAAGACGCTCTCCCGCAAGCAGAGGCTCCAGGAGAAGCAGCGCCGCCAGCTCTCGGTGGTCGACATGGTGGACAAGGCCGAGGCCAAGGTCCGCAAGGCGGAGTCCGAGCTGGCCGTGGCGGTCGCCGAGGCGGTACAGGTGTTCGGCGACGAGAAGTCCGCGTCCGAGGGGCTCGACATGGCGCCCGAGGCGATCCGGCGCTTCCTGCGCATGGCCCAGGAGGAGACCGCGAAGAACGAGGAGTCCGCAGAGGAGGCCTGACCCGCAGTGCCTCGGTCACCGCGTCCTTCGCCCGGTGCGTAGGGGACACCGGCCGTCGACGCCGCCTCCGCCCGGTTCCGGGTCCATGCGCGGCCGGTAGTGCGCCGACTGCGCGTGGACCCGGGACGACGGCGACCGGTCAAGCTGTCGCCCCCGCATGTGCCTGCGCCGTCGCCCCGACCCTCGCCCTGGCCTCGATCGGACTGCTCGGGTCGGTCGCGCTCGGGCGCTCCCCGACGGGGCTGCTGCTGCCCCCGCTCCTCGCTCTCGGCACGTCGGTCGCCCAGATGCTGCCGCTGCCGCTGCCGCTGCCGCTGCCGCTGCCGCTGCCGCTGCCCGTCGCGGTGCGGCTCGCCCTGCCCGGCTACGCCTTCGTCTCGCGGAACGGCCTGTTCACCGGTCCGCCGCAGCTCCGCCCGCTCCTGATCGCCGTCGCGGTCAGCCTGGTGTGGGCGCTGGTCGCGACCGCGCTCGCCCGACTGCTTTTCCTGCGGCGCGACTTCACCAACCCGGCCTACGACGGCTCGGGGCGCCGCGCGCTCACCCTCGGGCTGCTGCCGCTCGCCGGACTGACCGCCCTCACCGTCGCGGTGGTCACCCTGGTGACCCCGTCGGCCGGCTCCGGCATCGAGCAGGACAAGGTCCAGCGCTCCCTCGCCACGGCCTTCGCCCACCTCTACCGCTTGCAGACGGCCCAGCTCCACCGTCCGGCCGTCACCGAGGACCGGTTGCGGGCCACGGCGGCGTGCGCCAAGAGCGACGGGCAGGGCGCCCAGGAGGGCGCGGGCAACGACTGGCGGTGCGTCGTCACCTGGCATCTGCCCGGCGTGCCCGTCGCGGGGACCGCCGTCTACCAGCTCGACATCGGCTCCGACGGGCGGTTCGTGGCGGACGGCGACGGACCGAAGGAAGTGAACGGCTACTTCCTGGTGCGTACTTCGACCGGAGACGCCCCGAACCCCCTGTGGCAGTTCGACGGCAACGTCGAGCTGCTGGACACCACCTCGAAGGGACAGTTCCATGCAGGTAACACGGCAGCGCCGGGTTGACGAGACGCAGCGGGTCACCCTCTTCGGCAGACGCCTCGGCCGCCGGACCACGCTGGTCACGGCAGGCATCGCCGTCGCGCTCGGGGTCACCGGCACCGCGGTCGCCTCGACCTACCGGTTCGGCACCCAGCAGGTCGGTCAGGTCACCTCCCGCGGCCAGGTGGTCTCCGCCGACCAGTACATCAAGCCCTACGGCACCCGCTCCGTCATCGACGACGGCAAGATCATGTCGTCGACGGTCAGCCCGGACGGCACCCGTCTCGCGGCCTCCCTCGCCGACGGCGACGCCTGCCTCGTCATCACGCCGTTCACGGCGGTTCCCAACCGGACCTCGCTGACCCTCGGCGTGAGCCCCCAGCCCTCCTGCGGCGCGGACACCCCGGCGGCCCAGAACCCCGCGGCGGCGCCCGCGCCGACCTCCGTCACCGTCCCCGGCGGCTCAGCGCAAGCTCGCGGCGCGGTGGAAGACCTGGGCCTCGCACCAGAGGCTGACCGGCCCGAAGGCGGTGCCCGACTACGCGAACCCGGCCCAGATGAACCGCTACACCTGGTACCAGACCCACGGCTGGACCAAGCCGTACCCCGGCGACACCGAGGTCTACGCGCCGGACGACGTACCGGTCGCCTACCTCCCGTCCCCGGAGTCCGACGGCTGAGCGGCCGGGTGCCCCGCGCAGCAGGCGAGCTGCGCGTGCAAGGATGTCGAAGGGGAGCACAGGACGGGGAAACGCTCAGGGAAAGCGGAGTTGGGCGGGATGATCGGCACGGTGTTCCGGACGGAGGACGTACCTTCCTCCGAAAGGTTCGACCATTGGCGGGAGATGGTCGGCCGGATGCGGTCGCCCAGTGACATCACCAGTGCGCACGCGGCCGACTTCTGGGCCGAGAGCCGCGTGATGGAACTGGGCTCCGTGACCGTGTGGCCGACGTCGTTCCTGCCGACGCGTTACCGGCGCAGCCCGAAACTGGTGCGCCAGTCCGACCCCGAGCTGTACCACCTCACGCTGCTGATCGACGGCGGCCTGGCCCTCGACCACGCGGGGCGCAACGACGCGTTCGGCCCCCGTGATCTGCACCTGACCGACAGCTCCCTGCCGTACGACCTGTGCCCCTACGGCACCCGATCAGCGGACGGCACCGGGTCGGCGGACGGCACCGGGCCACGGGTCGTGACGGGCGTGGGCGTCGACCTGCCCAAGGCGCTCCTCCCGCTGCCGCCGCACCGGGTACGGGAGTTGCTGGGCCGAGGCCTGCCGGCACGGGAGGGGTTCGGCGCCCTCCTCGCGGACTTCCTGATCAGCCTGGAGCGGCAGGCCGACACCCTCCCGCCGTCGGACGCACCGCGCCTGGGCGGGGTCGTACTGGACCTGGTGTCGGCCTGGTGCGCCCAGGTCCTCGACGCCGAGGCCGACTTGGAGCCGGAGTCCCGCCGGCAGGTCCTCGTGCGACGCATCCAGGCCTTCATCCGGCAGAACCTGCACGATCCGGACCTCACCCCTCCGGTGATCGCCGCCGCGCACCACATCTCCCTCAGCTATCTGCACCGGATCTTCCCGCAGCAGACGCAGGGCGACACCGTCGCCGCCTGGATCCGCGGCCGCAGGCTGGAGGGTGCCGCCCGCGACCTGGCTAACCCCTCGGCGTGCTCCCTGCCGATCCACGCCGTCGCCGCCCGCTGGGGCATCTCCCGCGCCTCCGACTTCACCCGCGCCTTCCGCGCCGCGTACGGGCTCTCTCCCACGGAGTACCGCCACCAGGCACTGACGGGGGGAGGGGAGTAGCGCGGTCCCGGGTGCGGCACTTCACCGGTGCGGGCGGCGACCTCCTCCGGTGCGACGGCCCCGTCCGCGGAGAAACCTTTCGCACCGGCGAAGGTCTCGGGCCTGAGCGCCTCGCCGCCGGCCCACACCTGCGGAGTGCCGCCCAGCGCCGGGAGGCGGTAGATGACGCCGTGCACGGAGTCGGTGACGTAGATCCTGCGGGTGCGTTCGTCGAGAGCGAGCCCGTTGGGCAGGCCGTCGGCGGGGAGCGCGGCGATGCGGTGCGGGCGCCCGCCGGGACGCACCGCCCAGACGCCGGTGAGTTCAGGAGTGCCGGTGGCGTAGGTGACGTAGAAGGTGCCGTCGTGGGCGCGGGCGATGTCGCCGACGAACGCCTCACCCAGGTTGGGTGTGGCCGCCCGCGCGGGGGCCGGCAGGGTGGCCACGACGTGCGTCCGGCCGTCCGCGGTGAGCCGGACGACCCGCGCGACGACGCATCGGGGCGGAAACGGCGGGACCCAACTCAGTTCACCGAGGGCTACCCCGTTCTTGCCCGCCGATTCACGAGGGCCACCCCCGCGCCTGCGGGGACGGCCCCTGTGGTGCACCGGCCCACCGGATCAACGGCGGCCGCGCAACTTCCGTACCAGCTCCTGAGCCTGAGCGCGGCGGCGTGGATCCGCCGCCGACCGGCGTACCTGCTCGATCGTGCGCCGGCCCTGCGGACTTCTCACGAACTGTTTGATGCGTGCGACAACTCCGGCCACGCCGCTCCCTCCGCCTGGGTGCTCCGCTGTTGTAAGGCACCTCGTGTCCTCGGCTACCCGGTGACTGTCCGTTCATCCATGTCCCGCCGGTCCGGGCCACGCTTTCGCCGGACAGCTCGCCGGGCGGATGGAGAGCGGCTGTGGGCTGCCCGGCCCGCCGCCCTGGCCGAACACGACCCCTGCCATCCTTCCGGCTCAGCGCTCGCATGGCCGATTCCCACCCGGAGCTCATGCATGTGCACGGGACCACCTGGCTGACTTGGGCCGAGCTGAGCACGACGGACTGGCAGGAGACCGACGCCTCAGGCACGCGAACGCGCGCCTCGGCCGCGGGGGACGACACCGACTGGGGCCGCGTATGAAGCGTGATGCGCATTCTCAGCCAGGTTTACGGAGCCGCGAACGTACGCCTCGTCGTCTGGTTCCACTGACTCGCGGCTGATCACCCCCGAGCACACCACCACCGCCACGTCCTGACCAGCACGGTCGACGTCTTCGGCACCGCCCACTGGCTGCTTGCCGAACGCGCTCCGCAGCCCCGCGTCGACCTCCTGCCCTTCGACGCGCTGGTCGTTTCCGTCGATCCGTACGGCAACGTCGAACTCACCGAACTGAGCTGCGTGCCAGCCCGCCGACCGCACCTTGACCGCCTGCCCGACGGCGGATTCGTCGTCGCCGCGTCCCGAGCCCGAGGGCACGAGGACGCGAACCAGGTCCAGATCTTCGACGTGCTCGGCCGCGAGACCTCGTCCTTCTCCGTCGGGGACGCCGTCGAGCACCTGCTCGTAGACGAGTCCGGCCATATCTGGGTCGGACACTTCGACGAGAACCCGGCCGGCATCCGCCGCTGGAGCGCCACGGGCCGGCTCGCCTGGACCTCGGACGGCGCCGCCATCCCGGGACTCTTCGACTGCTACGCCCTGAACGTGTCCGGCACCGTGGCCTGGGCCTGCCCGTACCCGGACTTCCCGCTCGTCGAGATACGCCCCGACCACCCTGATCGGCCGGTGAGGGTGTGGGCGAACCGCGTACGGGGCTCCCATGCCGTGGCTGTCCACGGCGAGCGGGTCGCCTTCTACGGCGGCTACGGCGAGGAGCAAGACCGTCTCGCCCACGGGAAGATCACCGCTACATCGGTCGAGCCAACGGATGTCGGCCTGCTGACCCTGCCCGATGGCTCTGCCCCCGGCCGCCGGCGTGTCGTCGGGCGAGGAAGCCGGATCTACGTCCAGACCGAGCCGTTCACCACATGGGGGGTGTTCGACCTCAGCAGCTGATACCCCGCACTCGTCCGAGGACAGTCCCGCCAGGAGCGTGCTCGACGCCGCCGCCCCTACCGCCCCGCCCACCGCAGATGCCGGTCCAGCAACGCGCTTCCGGCGTGGGCGATGCCGTAGGGGATGCTCACCACGCCCGTGCCCGGCCGGGCGCCCGGGCCCCTGAGCGCCCTCCGCTCAGCCGGCGCGTCAGTCGTGGGCGGAGTCGAGGTGCCAGACCGTGGCCTTGTGCAGCTTCACCGAGCCGTTCTCGGCGAAGACCTGGACCCCCTGGCCGGCGGGGTCGGGGAAGATCTGGTCGGTGATCACGGCTTCGCCGCTGCCGCCGAAGACCTCGACCGACGACCGGTCCACCAGGATCCGCAGCTTGATCTTGCCGTTCGCCGCCTTCAGAGGCGCGGTCTGGATGCCGGGGAAGGTGCTGGCGAAGTCCACGGCGCCGGAGTGGGTGCGGTCGACGTACAGCTCCTGGGTCGTGGTGTCGTAGCCGATGACGGTCTCCTGGCCCGAGGCGCCGGTGCGTACCTTCAGCCCGAAGCGTTCGGCGTTTCCGGGGGCGAACGTGGCCTCGATGTCGAGCGCCTCGCCCTCGGCGTCGGGACCGGCCAGGGCCTTCGACGTGTTCGTGACGGTGCCCGCGGGCGCGGTCGCCGGGGCGGCACGCCGCAGCGACTTCACGCTGCGCACCGGCTCGCTGGTCAGCCGGATGCGGCCGTCGACGGTGCGCAGCGCCATCTGGCGGGGGATGCTCTGCGCTCCGCGCCAGGAGGAGGTGGGGATGGTGCCGGCGTAGTCCCAGTTGTTCATCCAGCCGATCATGTACCGCTTGCCGCCGGGGGCGTTCTCCCAGGAGACGGCCGCGTAGTAGTCCTTGCCGTAGTCGGCCCAGCCGGCGCGTCGCAGGGCGGAGAGAGCGGGGGAGCCGGCGGCGGTGAACTGGTCGGCGAGGATGTGGCCCCAGCCGCCGGTGTTCATGTCGACGAGCTGGATCTGCGCCGTCTTGCCGAGGTAGGGGCGCGTGTCGAACGAGGCCCAGTCCAGCGTCTCGCTGTCGGAGCCGGTCGCGGTGCGAACGACCTGGCCGTCGACGACCAGATTGACGGCCGTCTCCTCAGCCCCGGGCCGGGCCTGGATGTCGGACAGCAGGATCTGGTCGGCGTTGATGTGGCCCCAGCCGCCGGTGTTGTCGTCGACCACCCTGATCCGCGCCTTCCTTCCGGCGAGGTCATGGAGGTCCCAGGAGGCCGTCTCGAGTGCCTCGGCGTCCTTTCCGGTGGCGCTGCGCACGACCTGGCCGTCGACGAGGAGTTCGAGGGCGGTGGGGTTCGGAGAGTCGGCGGGGTGGTTGCCCCCGCCGATGAGGAAGGTGAGGTAGCGCCTGTCGACGGTGAACTCGGGCGAGGTGAGGGTGCCGGTGGCGGCGTCGCCGTCGAGGAAGGTGTTGACCAGGCCGCTGCCCTGGAAGCCGTGGACCTGCTGCTGGCCGGGAAGGGTGCCGGCGGCCGGTGCCGGACCGAAGGCGTCGCCGGTCGCCGTCCAGTCGCCGTAGGTGCCGCCGTCGAAGTCGGCGAGGAGCTTCCCGGGCTGGTGCGGGTGCCGGCCGCCACCGATCTTGAAGTTCAGGTAGGGGCTGTTCACGGTGAACGAGGGCGAGGTGAGGCTGCCGGTGGTGGCGTCCCCGGAGTGGAAGCCGTTGGCGAGGCCCTTGCCCTCGAAGCCGGTGACCGTCTGCTGCCCGTCGAGCGTCCCGGCCGCCGGGCCGGGGCCGAACGCGGTGCCGGTGGCTGTCCACGAACCGAAGTCGGGGCCCTCGAAGTCCTGCAGGACCGTTCCGGCGGGCGGAGTGGAGGTGCCGTTGTCCTCGGCGGTGAACTTCGTGCCGTCGAAGTCGCCGATGAAGTACTGGGCTGCCGAACCGCCAGCGATTCCACCAGGGTTGATGTTGACGACCAGGACCCACTTGACGTTGTCGGTGTCTCCGTCGACGGCGAGGGGGAACAGGTCGGGGCACTCCCACACACCGCCCGTCGCGCCGGCCGGGCCGAACTCGCTGAGCAGTGTCCAGTCCTTGAGGTTCTTGGAGGAGTAGAACCGCACCTTGTGCTCGGCGGACAGGGAGACCGTCATGAGCCAGCTCTTCGTCGGCGCGTACCACTGGACCTTGGGGTCGCGGAAGTCCCTCGAACCGATGTCGACGACCGGATTGCCGCGGTACTTGGTCCAGGTGCGGCCTCGGTCGGTGCTGTAGGCGAGTGCCTGGGACTGGATCCCGGTGGTTTTGTCGTGGCCGGTGTAGATCGCCACCATGGGCGGGTTCTTCTTGGTCCCGAAACCGGTGGTGTTCTTCTCGTCGACCACGGCGCTGCCGGAGAAGACCATCTCCTTGTCGTCGTGCGACAGGGCGAGCGGCAGCTGCTGCCAGTGGACGAGGTCCGGACTCACCGCGTGGCCCCAGGACATGTCGCCCCATGAGCTGCCGTCGGGGTTGTACTGGTAGAAGAGGTGGTACTCGCCCTTGTAGTACACGAGGCCGTTGGGGTCGTTCATCCAGTTCTTCTCCGGAGTGAAGTGGAACTGGGGACGATAGGTCTCGGAATACGGCGGGGCCTCGGACGCGGCTGCCTGAGGGGCTGTCAGGGCGGCGGACAGGGCGCAGAAGACCGCCGCCACGGCGGTCGTTCGCACACGGACATGCCGGGCTTCACGTCCAGAGCTCAAGGTGTCTCCTGTCCTGTGACCGTCCGCGCGGCACAGCCCACGGCGGACGGCCCGAAATGTGACGTCCTGGCCCGCGATGTCCTCCGTGCCCGCCGGCCAGAAATGTCATCGATGACTTGTGTCAACGCTGACATCGAGTGGCCCGATGATGTGCGCCATCCGGCCGACGCGTCAACGGTTCGGACGGGAATCGTCCGGCCAGGCTCGCCCGCGAGTCGGACGTCATCGGCTGCGGCGAACGACACCAGTTGCTCGATCCACGACGGCTGGGGCCGGGGACCGAGCAGGTCAGAGCCGCTACCCGCGGCGGCGAACCGGCAGGTTTCCGCGAGGAGTCTCCCGCTCCCGCCGTGTCGACGACCCAGGCGCCACCACCGGCACAATCCAGGTGGGTCCCGGCGCACCCTTTGGGTAGTGTCGGGCAATGCCCGAGTTGCAGCGGCTGCATGCCGGCCATGCCCCGGCGGTCCTGGCCTTCGAGCTGGCGAACCGCGCCTACTTCGCTGCCTCGGTCCCCGACCGCGGCGACGACTTCTTCGACCGGTTCACCGACCGGTACAACGCTCTGCTGGCTGAGCAGGAGGACGGCATCTGCGCCTTCCATGTGCTCGTGGCCGAGGACGGCTCGGTGCTCGGGAGGTTCAACCTGGTCGACATCGAAGACAGCGCCGCCGAGCTCGGCTACCGAGTCGCGCAGCACGCCGCCGGCCGAGGCGTGGCGACCGCAACCGTGCGGGAGCTGTGCCAACTGGCGGCGGTAGAGTACCGGTTGCGCAGGCTGCGAGCGGCCACTGACCGTCAGAATGCCGTATCACAAAGGGTTCTGACCAAAGCCGGGTTCGTCCCCGTAGGCCCCGCCGACCCGGCCCACCTCGGCGGTAAGTCAGGCACCTGGTATCAGCGCGATCTGGCGCACGCGCACGCCGCCTCGCCGGGGGACCGACCACTGGACGGCCGTGGCCACTTCTGATCACCCGACGCCGACCTCTACCACGCGGTGGCCGTGGCCTTGGCCGTGCTGATCGGCGCGGCCTGCGGCTGCTCGGTCGGCGACCGGTGCGTGGCGCTCTCGGCGGTCGGGATCAGCCGGCGCGGACGGCACCGACGGTGATGACGAAGATACTGGCGTAGGTAACCGAGGGGGCACCAGGTATGTCAGAGGGGTTGGCCCAGTGGGGGCCGGAGCTTTTCATGACGCGGGCGTGGGAGCGGCGTCGCGGCCTGATGCCCGAGGACGGCGCGGCCGGGGACGTCGCGCGAGGGGGGTTCGAGCCCTGCCTGCTGGCCCTGCTGCGGTTGTCGGTGGGGACGGGTTCCGGCGCCGAGGTCACCCGTGGCCGGTTGCCGAGGGCGCTCGCCCGCACCGGCCACCTGGCCCGCGCGGCCGAGCTGGTGTGCACGATCACCGACGAACTCGACCAGGGTGAGGAGCTTCTCGGGCTGGTGAAGGCAGCGGCGGCCGCCGGAGACCTGTGCGGGGCTCAGGCACTGGCCGAGTCGATTCCCCTACGGCAGCTGCGGGACCAGGCACTCGTCGCCCTCGTGCCGGAGTGGGCCCGTGCCGGTGAGCGCGACAGGGCCGTCGCCGTGGCGCAGGAGATCCGTTACCCGCACAACTGGGGGAGGGCCTGGGCTCTGTTGGCCAAGGCGGTGGTGGACACAGGCGACATCGACGAAGCGCTCGGCTTCGCCGCCCGCGCCGAGGACGAGGTGAGTTCCTACGCCGTCGACGGGACGGAACAGGTGCTCGCCCTCTTGGTGGAGGTGGCCTTCGCCACCGGCGACCACGAGCGGGCCGCCGTACTCGCCGACCGTGTCGAGGAGATGACCCTGCTCCGCGGCCCGACGGCATGGTCCAAGCCACGGTCGCTCGCGAGGGTGCTGGCCCGCGAGGTGCTCGACGGAGACCTCGACCGGCTCGACGCTCTCCTGCGTCCGCCCTCCGGGCCTGCCGTGGGGGAAGGCGGCGCTCTGTGCGGGTGGGTGCTCGGCGAGGAGGCCGCCCAGGACACGGTCGGGGAAGCCGGACAGGCGGGGCCGGGTCTGCGTCCGGGGCTGCGTCCGGGGCGGGACGAGTCCGGCGGCCAGGGGATGGACCTGGACGGGGGGAATCTGGACGAGTCCGTCGTCAGCTTGCTCTCCGCAGGGGCCCTGCTCGGGGCCTCGGGCCTGGCGTGTGTGCTGGATGCGGTCGCCGAGAGCGCCGACCAGGCCGTGGGCCTGGCCCTGGCCGAGCGGGCCGAGACCCTGCTGGAGACCGGTGATGGCCGTGATCACGACATTCTGCTGAGGTCCGTGACGCTCTTGCTGGCCCGGCAGGGGTGTGCCGAGCGGGCGATGGCTCTCGCTGACGGGCTGGATCCCGAGCTGCGCGGGGGGCGGCAGGCGGATGTCGTCGCTCACCTGGCCCGTTCCGGTGACACGGCCGGGGCGGAGGCTCTCGCGTACGCGATCGGCGACCGCCGGGCACAGGACAGGGCGCTGGTCGAAGTGGTACGGGAGCTGGCGCGGCGCGGCGACACGGGCCGCGCCGAGGCGCTCGTCCACTCGATCGACGACCGCTGGGCCCAGGGCGAGGCGTTGGTGGCGGTCGCCCGTGAGACGGCCCGACACGGCGATCCGGCCCGGGCCGAGACACTCACCCGCTCGATCGCCTACCGCGCGAGCCGAGCCCGCGCGTTGGTTTCACTCGTGGAGCTGTCCGAGCCGTCGCGCGCCCGCAGGCTTGCCGCGCAGGCCGTGGCGCTGGACGGTTGGGCCCCCGTTCTGGAGGCCTTGGAGCGGATCGCGCCGCGTTCGGTGGCGTTGGTCGTCGACGAGCTGACGAGCTGACGACTGACGAGTCGACGAGCTGCCCACTGACGAGTTGACGAGCTGCCCACTGACGCGTTGACGAGTTGACGAGTTGAGCATCGGGCTCGGACACCGGGGCGCCGTCTGATTGTCAGTGCCGGCTGCGAGACTCGTTCCATGATTCCTAAGCTGTCATTGCACAGCCCTCGGTGGCGTGACCTCGCCGGAGTGACGGCGCAGGAGGTGCAGGCCCTCCTGGAGCAGTTTGCCTCCGCGGCCGCCACCGGGAGCGGCGACGCATGGAGGCAGGGGTGGACGCGCCTGTGCGGAGGCCTCATGGATGAGGGGATCGTCTCCGACGGCGCATACGCGGCCCTGCCGCACCTCGTCGAGGCGGCGGCGACCCTGCCTCCGGGTCAGACCGTGGACTTCTGGGTGGACCTGGGATTCATCGTGACCGCCGATCACCGGCCGCCTGTCCCGGCCGATCTCGAGGCGGGGTTCGGCGCCGCACTGCGGCTGGCCGAGCGGGCGGCCGTCCGAAGTCTTCTTGCCGCCGACACTCCCGCGCAGGTCTGCGCCCACCTCGCGCTTTCCTGCGTGGCCTTCGCCGGTCACTACGCAGGCGAAGCGCTGGGGCAGCTGCTGGATCCCCGCGAAAACGGCCTTCTGCTGGTGTGTCCCTGGTGCGAGAGCGACACCGAGATCCCCGAGTTCTTCGTCGTAGACCCGGCGAGTCCGCCCTTCGAGGCTCCGGCACCGCCTGATCCCGCCCTGGTCCGGCAGGGCGGCCATCCCTGGGCCGAGGTCGCCGCGGCCTTGCAGGAGGAGGCCCTGCCGGAGGAGATATTGGGGGAGGGGTGGGAGCCTTTCCTGCGGGTGGCACGCGAGGTCGCGCTGGCAGGGGTGTCCCCGGACATCACGGGACAGGCCGTCCTGTGCCTGGTCGGCGGCCTGGTCGCGGTGAGGGGCGTCCCGCAACGGGACGCGCGGGAGTCGGCCCGCCAACTGATGTGCCTCAGCGGACACTTCCGCTGCTGGGACTGCGAGCGGACGTGGACGATCGCCGACGGCCTGGCGGCTGATCCCGACGGTGCGGGCCCTGAGCGCTCCGCGACGCAGGCGTGGACGGACTCCGACGGGGCGGCTGCCACGGCGGAGCCGGCGGCGCCGACGGCGCCCGGAGGAACAGGCAGGGCGGCGACCCGGTTCCGGCAGGACGGAGACAGGGTGCTCGCGGCCGACGGCACACCCTGGGGCCGTACCGCGGTGTTCTCCGATGGCGCACGCGGTTCGTCCGGGGGTGTCAACGCCCTGGCGGTGGTGTCCCTCCCCGGTCGGCCCGCGCTCGTGGCCGGCGCCGGGGACCAGGGCGTGGTGCGGCTGTGGGACGTGGTCGACGGCCGCCTCGTCCATGACCTGCTGCCGGAGCATCCGGACCGTATCCGCTCGATGACGTCCCTGCCCTTGCCCGACGGGCGCGTCCTCCTGGCGAGTGGCGGCGACAAAGGGACGATCGCCCTGTGGGACCCCGCCACCGGGCAGCCGGTTCGCGAACCGGCCGGCGAATGGCCCGGCGGGGTGACCGGGATGTGTGCCGCGACCGTCCCCGACGGCCGTACGTTGCTCGTCACCGCCACGCCCCGAGGCGCGGTCCGGCTCTGGGACCCGGACACCGGCGAGTGCGTCGGGCGCCTCAACCCCTACGGCAGTCCGATCCAGTCGATCGCCGCCGTCCCGCTCTCCGCCGCCCGCACGTTGATCGCGGCGTCGGACACCGCGGGCCGCGTTCACGTGTGGGATCCCGCCGTCGACGACCCCTGGGAATCGGGCGCGGCCGTACAGTTGAACGCCCGCGCGCTCGCCGACGCCGACCACCGTGCGGCAGCCGTGGCGGCCGTTCCCACCCCCGACCGAACCGTGCTGGCCACAGCAGACCACCAGGGCGTGGTCATGCTGTGGGACCTCACCACCGGTGCCCCGATCGGTAGTGGTCTGCCCGCCTCCACCGGCACCGCAGGCCCGCCGGTCATCACCGGCACCACCCTGCACGGCGGTCGCACGATTCTGGTGGCCGGAACCCGCCACGGCCACCGACTGCGCGTCTGGGAACCGGAGAGCGGCGAGGTGGGGCACATCGCGCTGGACGTGGCGCTCACCTGTCTGGCCACCGCGGGTGCGGACCTGATCGTCGGACACGACCGCGGAGTCCTCAGCCTCCCGCTCACCAGACAGTGAACGCGTTCCGCCGCGAGTCCAGCCCCTCCCACGGCCCGTTCCCGGGAAGGGGCTCGCCCGTCACACCGGAGCATCGGAGGTGAGTCGGTCAGCAGCCGGGGATGCCGGGACCCGGGTCGGCGCCGACGTTCACGTTGCGGTCGTGGTGCCATGGATGAGGGCGACCGCGAAGGGGCCGCTGCGCCCTCCTTCAACCGCCCCTGGGCGGTCAAGCAGGGCTGGTCGGGCTTCAGTTCGGGCGGTTGCACGGCGCCGACCACGACAGCCGCGAAGACTGCTGAGGCCGCGAAGACCGCTGAGGCCGCAGGGGCCGCGGGGGCCGCGGGGGCCGCGGGGGAAGGCCCGCCGCCCGGACGTCGGCGGGCGTCGACGCCGTGGATCTCTCCCGTCCCACCCTGCACACGACGGGTGTGGTGGGCCCGGGTGACCGTTCCATCGTGGCGGTCTTCACCCTGCACCCCAGCGGAACGTCGTACGGCACGGCGTACACGGACATCGGCCGGCTGACCCGTTCACTGAACGTCCCCGGCGCCTCCCGCCCCGCCGGTACGTGGATCGGTACCTGGGGCAGCGGGGTCCGCGTCCGGACCCAGACGACGACCGACTCCGGGACGCTCACCATGCTGCCTGCCGGAGTCGAGGTACTCGTCGGCTGCCAGAAGCGCGGCCAGCAGGTCAGTCAACCACCCTACGTCAACGACTGGTGGGCTCAACTGCTGCAGTACGGCGACTACATGACCAACATCTATCTCAGCGTGCCGGAGAACCAGGCTGCCTGGGGTACCGATCTGCTGAACGAACGGGGGGATCGCCGAGCCGCTCGACGACACCCCCAGGGGCGGCGGTGAGCGCGGTCGTCTTGGTCACGTGCACCTCGGCCCGAGCACAGAATCAGACGAAGGCCGCCCTCACGTCCGGTGAATCCCCAGGTGAAGACACTTGCTGGTGGGCTTCTGCTCTCCCTCAGCCCTGCGGAACCTCTTTCGTGCCGTTGCCCCCCAAGTCCACGGCGTGTGCCTCGCGGAGTTCCTCGGCGACTTCGTGTGCCCGAGCCGGGTCGTAGACCGTCTTCGTTCCGTCCCTGTGCGTCGCGGCGCCCCGGGGCGTGTACTGGTAACTGCGGATCCCGTGGCGGACAGCCAGCTGGTCGACGGCGCTCACGGGTACGTGCCACAGGGCAGACAGGTCCGAAGGAGTCCACCACTCGTCCGGGCACTGGAAGTCCCGGTCGACCTCCGTCCGGTGTTCCATCACTGCCTGGGTCGAGCCGAGTTGGCCCGCCAACCAGTCGAGCAGGGCTTCCGTGCCGACCTGGGACAAGGGCGCGTGGAGTGCCGGTTCGCAGTCCACCGTCGCTCCATGCGGCGTCTGCAACACCACCCTGATCGACTTTCGCCGACCCAGTCTGAGCCGCTCGACCACGACGACGCGCTGTAGATCAGCTACGGCCACGGTGGACGAACGAAGAAAGCGGGCGACCACGATCTGCGTCGCACGGCCCGCAGGGCGGAACTCGATCCACCGCACCATCGTGGTCGACGTCGTGACCGTCAACGCCAGGACGAGCACGGCCACGGACAGGACTGTCAGCCCGAGAACCACCCAGACGATGGCCCAGACCAGCGCGGACGCGGTGAGTACGGCGACCAGCAGGGTCACCACCAGGAGGGGGGCCGCGATCCACAGCGGGACCACGACGCTCGCGCCGAGCGCGACACCGATCTCCCGGAACCGACTTGGCACGAATATCAGTCGCCCACCCGCTGCCGTTGTCGAGACACTGCCCGCTAAGGACGGGTCCGGGTTTCGTGTGGCCATGTTTCAAATGTACGTTTCGGCCGTGAAATGCGTAAGGGGTACGGCGGAGGCCGCGGAAATGGCACATGGCCTTGCCGCGGCTAGGGCCTGTCTGACAAATGATCTTGTCCGGGTTCGCGGAGCCAGAGGATGAGTGCCGCGAGACGGAGTCCGGCCCGGTAACGGGCGGCGAGTTTGTCGAAGCGTGTGGCGATGGCGCGGAACTGTTTGAGCCGGTTGAAGCAGCGTTCGACGACATTGCGGGCCTTGTAGAGCTCACGGTCGAAGGCAGGCGGTCTACCGCCAGCCCGGCCACGCCGTATCCGGTTGGCCTTCTGGTCGGCCCGCTCCGGGATCACCGCCCGGATGCCCCGGCGCCGCAGCGTCTGGCGGATCGCCCGTGACGAATACGCCTTGTCCGCGATGACCGCGTCGGGCCTGCGGCGCGGCCGACCGACGCCGGTCCGGGGCACTCGCACCGCGTCCAGGACCGCGCCGAAGGCAGTGGAGTCGTTGACGTTGCCCGGCGTGACGAGGAGGGCCAGGGGCAGACCCCGGCCGTCGCAGGCGAGGTGGACCTTGGTGGTCAGCCCGCCGCGGGACCGGCCGAGCGCCTGACCAGCCTGTGCGCGTTCCGGATCTTCCAGTTCGTCCCCCGCTGCCGCCCCTTTTTGCGTGCGCCGGCTGCGTGCTGGTGGGCCCGATTGATCGTGGAGTCGACCGAGACCGTCCACTCCACCGCCCCGACGGAGTCGTCACGGACCTGGACCTCCTCGAGCAGGCAGGCCCACGTGCCGTCCGCCTCCCAGCGGGCGAACCGTTCATAGACCGTCTGCCACGGTCCGAAGCGTTCCGGCAGGTCACGCCACGGAGCACCTGTCCGCAACCGCCACAACACCCCGTTGATCACCTGCCGGTGATCCCGCCATGGACGACCCCGCCCGTCAACACCCGGCAACAGCGGCGCTATCCGTTCCCACGCCGCATCCGTCAGCTCTCCACGACCCACCACAAGATCAATTATCAGGCAGTGCCAGGGCCCGTCGCTGCTGAAGGCCGCCCCGGCTGCCGAGGGTCCGCCAGTTGCAACCGGGCATCATGTCGCCATGATCCAAAACGACCAGCACGCGTCCGAGGCGCTCCAGCAGCATCCGGACGTCACCGAGGCGATTATCCGGGAGCAACGCCTTCACGACCCCTCCGTCCGCCTCTCCGGCTTCCTCGCCGAAGCCCTCTTCGGCCCCGATTTCATCGAGGTGGGTGCCTCCGGGCGGCGGTGGACGCACGCGGAGATGGTCGCCGCCCTGCCCACACTCCACGGCGGCGCCGAAAACAGCACCCCCATCACCGCAGAGCACTTCGAGGGCACAGTCCTCGCCCCCGGGATCATCCACCTCACCTACGAGACCCGCATCGAGGACCGGCACGCCCGCCGTTCGTCGATCTGGCGCCGCGACGCCGCCGGGGAATTCCGGCTCTACTACCACCAGGCCACGCCGGTGCCGGACGGGACAGCCCGGCCATAAGGTCCGACCTGGCACCTGCCTGTCCCTTCCCGTCGGGTCCGGCCGCCCGGCCTGATCCGACGGGAATTGTCAGACAGGCCCTAGTGAATGTGGGTGTCCGAGCCGTAGTGGTAGATCGCCGTCAAACCGGCGTGCTTGGTAATCTGCCCTGATGGACAAGGTGTTGGACGAAGGGCCGTTCTTTCACGGCACAAAGGCTGACCTGCGCGTCGGAGATCACCTCACTGCCGGTTTCCGTTCCAACTACCGGCCGGAAATCGTGATGAACCACATCTACTTCACCGCATTGCGCGACGGCGCGGGACTCGCCGCCGAGCTCGCCGCCGGCGATGGGGCCCCGCGCGTGTATGTCGTCGAACCGACCGGGGAGTTCGAGAACGATCCCAACGTCACGGACAAGAAGTTCCCCGGCAATCCCACCCGCTCCTATCGCAGCAGGGATCCGCTCCGGATCGTCGGCGAGGTCACCGACTGGACGCGACAAACACCCGAAGCTCTCCGGATGTGGCGGGACCGGCTGGCCGCGATCCGTCTGGACGAGCGCGCCGAGATCATCAACTGACGAGGTTGACGAAGCCTTCGGCCTGGCGCCAGACCCCTGAGCGCCGGCCAAAGGTACAGCCCGAGTAGAGGTCAGCGCCGTAGGGAGCGCGTGTCCGGGGTGACCGGCTGAACGGCGGCCTCAGGACGGCAGTTGCTCTGCGCCGGCCCGCAGCTCCTGTCCCCAGGAGGTCACCAGGGCGTGAGGAAGAGCCTGGGTGAGCAGGCCACGCAGCCAGCCGCCGCAGTCGGCGGCAAGAGGAATGTCGCCGGCGCGTAGGGCATCCATGCCCAGGGCCAGCAGGAGCCCTCCCCAATGTTCGGCGTGGTCGCCGAGGCCGTAGCGCAGTTCGCCGTGGCCGGAGGCCACCGAATAGCACATGTGGATCTCTCGGCCGGTCAGGCGCCAGCCGTCCCTGGCTGTGCCTGTGGCATCGCCGAGGGCGTGGGACACGGCTCGCGCGGCGTCGGGCAGGAAGCCGAGGTGACTACCGCGCAAGGTGGGCGACCAGCGGTCCTCCTTGCGGCCGCCGTCCACGGTCAGTGCCGCGGCGAGATCGGTCGCCCAACGCTGATCCGCAGCACCAGTGGCATGCAGGGCCTCCGCCAGGGTGTGGGGACCAGGGTGCTCCAGGTACTCGGCCACGGCCCAGGAGGCCTCGCGCAGAGTGTCCTGCGGAGCCAGCCGGGAGAGCACCGCGGCATCCAGCAGGCCGCCGGTGGGCTGCCCCGTACGCTGCAGGACCGCGGCCCGGCGGCCGAGGAGCTGGGAAGCGGGATCGGTCAGGCCGTTACCGGCGAGGAACTCGGCAAAGAGGCGGCCCACGTCGAAGGCCGCGTCCGCCAGCTTGCGGCGTCCCTGGCGGTGATGGAGGAGCATGGCCCGGCCCGCGCAGTCCACCAGGGTGGCGAGCCCCGTGACGGCATCGGCGCCGCGGCCCATGGCACGCGCGTTGTCGTTGTACAGGCGGACCGCCTGGTCGTAGGCGGCTACGGCGAGTTCGGCATCGCCGCTCCTGTACTGTGCCCGGCCGAGGACGGCGGCGCTCCGGGCCAGGGCGTACCAGTCGTCGTACGAGGCGTCCACGGCGTCATTGGCCTGGTCCACGGCGCTGAGCACGGCCCCCCTCCGCAGAGTGGCAAGCGGTTCAGTGCCAGGCTGCTTGTCGAGCGGATCGTAGGTGGAAGGGGGCTTTGCTGAAGTCGTCCCCGATGTGCGGGAGTCGTGCCGGTCTCCCCGTCGCCAGAACGCCATGCCTTGTTCCCCCTCCGCGACTTTTTCGCGATGCAACAAGCCTGCGCTGACGGCATGTTCGCATGGTGGTATGCCCTCAGCAAGGCGTGGTCGGCTCGCGTCCGGACGGGTGAGGTCAGCGTCCGTCCCGACACCGTCCTGCCGTCCGGCTCTGGCAGCGACACGCTCGGCCCCGGATGCGACGGTCCTCTCATGCTCCTCGCCAGGACCGACAGAGGCCAGGGCACACAGGCCGCCACCCGGCTCGCGCGACGGCTCGGTGTCGGCAAGGGTGTCAAGGCGGTACGGGCGCCTCAGCCGACCCAGGATCCCCGCCCAGGTAGGTCGTAGCTTCGCCGAAGGCACCGGCATCCCGGCCTCGACGGTCCCGCACGTCAGTCGGGGTGAATGAGGCGGCTTTCGTAGGCGAAGACCACAGCCTGTGCGCGGTCGCGCAGTTCGAGCTTTTGAAGGATCCGTCCCAGGTGGGACTTCACGGTGGCCTCCGCAAGGTACAGCGTGGCCGCGATCTCCGTGTTGGACAGGCCGCGGGCCACCTGGACGAGTACCTGGCGCTCGCGGGCGGTCAGCCGTTGCAGACGTTCCTCCCGCTGACCGCTGCCGCCGCCGGGAATGTGGGCGGCGAAGTGCTCCAGCAGGCGGCGGGTGACCCGGGGGGAGACCACCGCGTCTCCTGCGGCGACATTACGAACGGCGGTGAGAAGGTCCTCGGGCCGTGTGTTCTTCAGCAGGAAGCCCGACGCGCCGGCCCTGAGTCCGGCGAACGCGTATTCGTCCAGGTCGAACGTGGTGAGGATGAGCACTCTGCTCTGCGGCGAGACGCGGATGATCCGTCGGGTCGCCTCGATACCGTCCACTCCGGGCATACGGACGTCCATGAGTACGACATCGGGGCGCAGTCGCCGGGAGAGACGGACGGCTTCGTCGCCGTCCGCAGCCTCGCCGACCGGTTGCATGTCCGGCTGGGCGTCCAGCACCGTGGTGAAGGCCATGCGCAGGAGTGCCTCGTCGTCGGCGAGCAGGACGCGGATCGTCATACGGACGCGTCCGCGCCGCCGCCGAGTTCCAGGCGGGTGCGCACTCGCCAGCCGCCACCCGGGAGCGCTCCGGCGTGCAGTGTCCCGCCATAGGCGCTCGCTCGCTCGCGCATGCCGGCGATGCCGTGCCCGGACGGGGCGCCGACAGGTCGCGGGGGTCCGTCGTCGGTGACGTCCACCGTGACGGTCTCGGCCAGGCACTGTATCCGGACCTCCGCGTGGGTGCCGGAGGGTGTGTGTTTGAGGGTGTTGGTCAAGGCTTCCTGCACCAGGCGATAAACGGTCAGTTGTGCCGTGGAGGGCACGGACGTGTGATCGCCCTCCACCTCCAGGCGGGTCGGCAGCCCCGCCGCGCGCATCTGGTCGGCCAGAGCCTCCAACTGGGCGATGCCGGGCGGTGGATGACGCTCCGCGTCCGGTTCACCCGCCCGCAGAATACCCAGCGCGCGCCGCATGTCGGTCAGAGCCTGCCGGCCCGTCTCGGATATCTGCGGCAGCACGGCGGACGACTTGTCGGCCGACCGGGCGTAGGCGGCGGAGTCCGCCAGCGCGACCATGACGGAAAGGTTGTGGGTGACGATGTCGTGCAGCTCGCGGGTGATGCGAGCCCTTTCCTCAGCCACTGCCAGCCGCGCCCGCTGGTCCTGTTCGACTTCCAGGTGAGCCGCCCGCTCCCGGAGGGCGCGCATGTTCGCTCCGAGGGCGGCGGCAGCGGCAGCCAACGCGTTCAACGTGAGGACGGTGATCGCGAAGCGGCCATCGGCCGCCCAGCGCAGGCAGGCCAGCACGATGCCGCACTCCAGGACGGCGCAGGCCAAGAGCAGGTGGCGACGGGCCGAGTGCGCTGCCACCGTGTACAGGGCCACCAGCAGAGCACTGTCCGCCGGCAGCTGAAAGCCCAGCAGCCACTGGGCGAACGCCGCGGCAGCCACGGCACAGAACACCGCCCAGGGAGCGTGGCGTCGCCAGACCAGAGGCAGCAGGAGCATGCCGCTGACCGCCACCGGCCCCGGCTTTCCGGCCAGCGCCGACAGCGGCGCCATGAACAGCAGGGACGCCAGTAGAGAGTCCCACGCCCAGGGTGCGAGCCGGGAACCGGCGCGCAGCACGGCGTTCACCAGCCGCACGGACCGGAACGCGGCAGCGAACCGGGCGCGTCGCATCGCCTGTCGGCGCCCGCCAGGCCGGCCCCGGGGGTTTTCGGTCCCGGGGCAGGCCGTCACCTCGACCACCATCGCTTCCCTCACCCGTCTCGCGGTTTCCGTACGACGGCGGCCAGGACTTCGGCCCCTCGGCGGCCGGTGGCTTCAGCAGGTCGCGGATCCACCGCGTGCCCTCGGGGTGCAGGCCGTTGACCGGTTCGTCGAGAATGATCGTGGCCGGGTCGCCGAGCAGGCCCTCGCGGTTCCGAGCCGCTGGCCCATGCCGAGCGAGAAACCGCCGGCCCGCTTCTTCGCGACCCGCCGCAGGCCCACCATGTGATGGCCTCCTCGACCCGGCCGCCCGGAATACCGGTCTTCTCCCCGTAGCGTTTCGTGAGAGCCCTGGCCGTGACCATCGCGGGGTGCCTCCTAGGAGCCGATCGGTTCGACGGTTCATCACCCTAGGTCGCCGACCCGCTGACCACATGAGCTCCTCGTCTGAGAGCGCCGCGCCGAGACTGCGCCCTGAGGAGGACGTCCCGTTCCTACCCCAGTGGCAAAGACGGCCGCTGACCTGGGCTGCGTCGTGTCACACATCAGGAGACCACTCTGGCAGTCGGCAACGGCAGAGGATCGCGGCCGAGCCGTCCAGTACCGGCTGCACCTGTGGCCCGGGCGCCGGGCTGTGCCCCGCTACGGGGGGAGGCGATCGAGCGCCGCATTCCGGTTCCGGGCCCGTGGCGATCTCCGGCGAGGTGCCAGTCCGCGAAGCGTCCTGCTGAAGCGGGGCGAACGCCCGAGCCCGTGGAGCCAGCGGCTCCCACTCGCGGATCCGGCGCCTTGATCCCCCGCACCCCTCGCGGGACGCCGCCGGGGGCCGGTGCTCGTCGGCGCGCAGGACGTCTCAGCGGCCCGGGATTCATCCCCCAGTCGTACGCGAACCTGCCGACGAGATATGGCTCAGTCACCAAAAGCCGCAGGTCAAAGGCCTGGATGAGGCATTCGGTAGGAGGTGTTCGCCGTAGTGCGTCCGGCCGGTGACAGGCCGACCGAGAGCCGATGCGCGGGTTCGGCCACGCGATCTAGGTTCTGCAGACGGCAAGCGGCGCGGCCGACGGACCGCTGTCGGTCGTGCCCTGGAGAGCTGAAGGAGAACTCATGCTGCGCCTACGCAGAGCCGCCGCAGCCGCTGCCGCGGCGGCCATGACAAGTGCTTCCCTGATCACCGGGTGTGCGTTTCACGGAGAAGCCGCAACCTACGACGGCGGGCTGGCCCGTTCCCAGCGCCAGAAGGTCGTCTGGCACGGCTGCAAGAACAGTCCGAGGGACACCATGGGCGACGAGTTGGACAAGGCCGGCGCCCGGTGCGGCGAGGTCACGGTGCCGTTGGACTACCGGCACCCCGACGGCCGGGTCATCAAGGTGGCGCTGTCGCGACTGCGGGCCACCGACCGCGCCCACCGTCACGGCACGCTCCTCTACAACCCCGGCGGCCCCGGCGTGCCCGCCCTGTACCTCGCTCTTCAGCTGCGACAAGCCGAACCCTTGCTGGCCGCCCGGTACGACGTGATCGGCATGGACCCCCGATTCGTCGGCCGCAGCACGCCCCTCGACTGCCACTGGCCGACCGTCAGCATCGGCTCCGCAGGACCCGACAGGAGCACGTTCGAGAAAACCGTGCGGCTGTCCAGGGACCTGGCATCCCGCTGCGCCCGGCACCGGTCCGTGCTGCCCTTCGTCTCCACGCGCAACACGGCCCGCGACATGGACGTGATCCGCGCCGCCCTGGGCGAGAAGAAGATCAACTACCTCGGTTCCTCCTACGGCACCTATCTGGGAGAGGTATACCTTCAGCTCTTCCCGCACCGAGCCGACCGCGTGGTGCTCGACAGCACCCTGGATCCCGACCTCTACGGACCTGACCTGACCCGTACCATGGGGCCGGCCGTCGGCCGGGCTCTGGAGCACTGGGCGGCCTGGGTGGCCCGCCGCGACAGCCGCTACCATCTCGGCTCCACCACCGCAGAGGTCCTCAACGCCGTCAACGAGCTCAACCGGACCGTCAGCCGTGGCCCGATCCGGGTCGGCCGCCACACCGTTGACAGCCAGGTCCTGCCCCAGCTCCTGTGGAACGTCACCGCGGGGGACGACGACGAGGCGTATGCGAGCTACTCCGCTGATGTCCGCGTGCTGGTGACGGCTGCTCGCGGCAGCGAGGCCAATCCCACCCAGGTACTCGAGCAGACCCTGACCGGCCTGGCCGCCCCGGACACGGACGGCACGTTCAGCGTCCAGACCGCGATCCAGTGCGCCGACCGGGCAGCCTCCCACGACCCGGAGGCCTACTACCGCGACATCCAGGCCCACCGCACCACCGAGCCCGTCTTCGGACCGCTCGCCCGCACCGTGACTCCCTGCTCCTTCTGGCCGGCGGCACCCGCGGAGCCCGCCACCAAGGTCCGCAACGACGTGCCCGTCCTGATGGTGGGTGCCACCGGTGACCCGGCGGCCGTCTACCAGGGCCAGCTGGCGGCGCACCGGGATCTGCGCGGTTCGCGCCTGGTCACCTTGCGCGGCGCCTTCCACCACACGGTCTACGCGGGCCTCTTCGCCCCGAAGAACATGTGCGTCGACAAGGCAGTCAACACATACCTGAAGGACGGCACCCTGCCGCCCGGTGATATGACGTGCCGGAGCTGACCCGATCGCGTGACAAGGACCGGGTGGGCGAGCTCTTCCAGAAGTCACGCGCTCTGTACGGGCTCGGCTCGGCCCTGCGCAGTGTCGGCGAGCCGGGCATGGGGGCCCGGGCTGTCGATGTCCACGCCCGTGCCGCGCAGGCACTGAGCGGTTTGGACAACGGTGTGTCGGCGGTGCTGGAGTCGGACCAGGCGGTCGCCGCCCACCTCGAACTCGGTGCCGATGCCGTCGGTCACCCGCTGTTCCTGGGCTTGGCACGCGTGCGGACGCTCAACGCTCTGGTCCTGTTCGACCACGGACGGCGACCTGGCGGTCCGTTCGGCCGGCCGGGCCGTGCGCGCGCCTGTCTCTCGCGGTCCGACGAGATCAACGCCGGCTCCTTCGAAGAGGTCGCCCTCTCCCCACCAGGGGAGCGCCCGGACGCCGCCACCCGACGGAGGCTCCGCGTCCCGAGCAGGTACGGAAACGGATCAGCGGTCCGGCGCTTGAGAGGGGTGTGCCGCGGCGGGATGCTGGAGGGGGCGCACGTACCTGTCTCGCTGAGGTGCGCTGCGCGGTCACCGTAGAGGCGAGAGGTGGCCCCATGGACAACGAGTCTGTCGTCCCCGGAGCGTCGCAGGACGGCGGGGTGCCCGAGGACTTCGCGGTCGTCGTCGACAGCAGGGGAAGGATCACGCTGTGGGGCGCCGGAGCCCGGGAACTGCTGGGGTACGCGGCCGAGGAGGTCATGGGCCGCCCGGCCGCGCGCCTGCTCGCCGCGGGCCTTCCCTTCTCCGCCCGACGTCATCTGTCCGCCCGGGAACCGTGGACGAGCGATGTGGCCCTGCGGCACCGGGACGAGGGCCGTCTCACCGTTCAGCTCAGGGGAACGCCGCTGGTGGACGCGGACGCGCGGCCCGTCTGGCTCATCACGGGTCCGGCCCTGACGTACCCCTCCGGGCCGACCGCCCCGCAGGCGGCGGAGCTGTGGGACCGGACACTCGCGCAGCTGCCGCTGCCCGTGGCCGTCTACGATCGCGAGGCGCGGTTCGTGACCTGCAACCTGACGATGAGCCGTGCCATGGGCATGACCCCGCAGGAGATGGCAGGTCTGACTCTCACGGAGATCCAGCCCACGCACGAGGAGATGGACCGTCTTCAACGGCAGGTGCTGCGCACCGGCGAGATGATCCACCGCCAGGAGCGGCCCGCGCGAGCCCTCGGCGAGATCCACGATCACGCCTGGTCGGTCTTCCTCACCCCGCTGAAGGACGGGACCGGCGCGGTGCAGGGGCTGTCGGCGCTGGTCATCGACACCACGCAGCAGTACTGGGCCCAGCGCCGTCTGGAGGTCCTCAACGACGCCGGACTGCGCATCGGCACCACCCTGGACGTGAACCGGACCGCCGAGGAACTGGCCGAGGCGGCGGTGGCCGGGTTCGCGGACTTCGTGGCCGTCGACCTGCTGACGAGCGTCGTACAAGGTGAGGAGCCGGAGCCGATATCGCCGACCGCACCGATCGTCTTCCACCGCGCGGCATACGATTCGGTGCTTCCCGGCTGCCCCGAGGCCGTGCTCCCCGTGGGCGGGACGAATGTCTGTCCCCCGGATTCCCCACCGGCCCGGGCGGTTCTCACGGCACGGGGCACTCGGCACCGCGTCGGTGACCCGCCGTTTCGGGAGTGGCTCCAGGCCCACCCGCCGCGCGCCGAGACCGTGCGGCGCTACGGGATGCATTCCGTGCTGCTGGTGCCGCTGCGTGCCCGCGGCGTCACTCTGGGCCTGGTCCACTTGGTGCGGCACCGTACGCCGGAGGCGTTCGGCGACGACGACCTCCTGCTCGCCGAGGAGATCGCCGCCAGGGCGGCCGTGAGCATCGACAACGCCCGCCGGTACACCCACCAGCGCCGGACCGCACTTGCCCTCCAGCGCAGTCTGCTGCCGGAACGGCTGCCGACGCCGGCGGCCGTGGACCTCGCGTACCGCTATCTGCCGACCGGTTCCGAGAGCGGCGTCGGCGGGGACTGGTTCGACGCCATCCCGCTGTCCGGAGGGCGGGTCGCCCTGGTGGTGGGCGACGTCGTGGGGCACGGGATCCACGCGTCGGCCACCATGGGCCGCCTGCGAGCCGCCGTCCACACCCTCGCCGACGTCGATCTCGCCCCCGACGAACTGCTCACCCAGCTGGACGATCTGGTTCTGCGCCTCGACCGTGAGGAGGGGCCGGACGCGCGGGAGCCCAGGGAGGAAGCGGCGGGAGAGGTCGGGGCCACCTGCCTGTACGCCGTCTACGACCCGGTCTCCCGCCGCTGCCAACTGGCCAGGGCAGGGCATCCGCCGCCGGCCCTGGCGCTCCCCGACGGCACGGTACGGTTCCTGGACCTGCCCGCCGGGCCGCCGCTCGGCCTGGGAGGGCTGCCCTTCGAGGCCACCACGGTCGACCTCGACGAGGGCTGCACGCTCGCCCTCTACACCGACGGTCTGGTCGAGGCCGCCGACCGGGACATCGACATCGGCCTCGGGCTTCTGCGGGACGCTCTGGCCGAGCCCGCCCCCGATCTGGAGGAGACCTGCGACCGGGTGGTGCGCAAGGTGATGCCCGACCCTCCCGCCGACGACATCGTCCTGCTCCTGGCCCGCACCCGCGTGCTCGGTGCCGAGCAGGTGCGCACCTGGCAGCTGCCTTCCGATCCCGCGGCCGTCGCCGGAGCCCGCCGAATGGCGGACGACCAGCTGGCCGCCTGGGGGCTGGCCGAGATGGCCTTCGCCACCGAGCTGATCGTCAGCGAACTCGTCACCAACGCCATTCGCTACGGCAGCGCGCCCATCCAGCTGCGCCTGATCCGGGGTGACGCACTCATCTGCGAGGTGTCCGACGGCACCAGCACCGCCCCGCACCTGCGGAGGGCCCGCATCTTCGACGAAGGCGGACGCGGGCTGCTGCTCGTCGCCCAGCTCGCGCAGCGCTGGGGCAGCCGCCAGACCCCGACGGGAAAGACGATCTGGGCGGAGCAGCCGCTGCCAGGGTGAGGATCGCGGGGCGTCGGCCGGCTCGCGCCCACCCCGTGGACGGACCCGGTGCCGGGGCTGACCTGGGCCTCGACGCACCCGCGGTGCGACCCCGCGGTGTGACGCCGGGAGCCTACGGGCCGTGGGTCCGGGACCATGCCCTGTCCGGCCCTGTCCGGCCCTGTCCGGCCCTGGCCCCGGCCCTGGCCCCGGCACCCGCACCGGCCCTGGCCCTGGCCCCGGCCCTGGCCCTGGCCCCGGCCCCGGCCCCGGCCCTGGCCCTGGCCCTGGCCCCGGCCCCGGCACCGGCCCCGGCAGCGGGCCGGCACCTGGGGGCGAGCCCCGTCCGGCCACGGCCCGAGGCGGACAGCCCCGGCACGTCGTCCGCCGGGTCGTCCACCGTGTACGGGCCAGGTGGCGCGACGCTGCCCCGTACCCGCGTCCGGCAGGAACACGGCCGGGCACCGCGTCCCGTCGGCCGGGGTGCTCGCCGGGAACGCGGGCGCGCGGCGGTTGACCGCCGCCAAGTCCGGCCGTCTCCACGTGCTCGCGGCTACCGCGCCGAACCCGTACCCGGCTGCACCGGCGCGCCGTCCGTCCGCGCCCCCCGTCCGAACAACCTGGCACTCCTGGAGCGGCTGCCGCAGACGGCCGGCGTCGTGATGTCCGCAGCGTTCGAGGTAGCGGCGTGGAGCCACCGCGCGGCCGCGCTCGGCGAGAACGTGGAGGAGGAGGCCTACAGCGGGGTGACGTAGGCGCCGGCGATACCGCCGTCGACGAGGAATTCGGCGGCGTTGACGAAGGAGGAGTCGTCGCTCGCGAGGAAGGCGACCGCGGCGGCCATCTCCTCCGGTTCCGCGAAGCGGCCCACGGGGACGTGGACCAGGCGGCGGGCGGCCCGCTCGGGGTCCTTGGCGAACAGTTCCTTCAACAGGGGGGTGTTCACCGGTCCCGGGCACAGCGCGTTCACGCGGATGCCCTCCCGGGCGAACTGCACACCGAGCTCACGGGACATGGCCAGCACACCGCCCTTGGACGCGGTGTAGCTGATCTGCGAGGTGGCGGCGCCCATGACGGCCACGAAGGAGGCGGTGTTGATGATGGAGCCCCTGCCCTGGCGCTGCATGTAGGGGATGGCGGCCTTGCAGCACAGGTAGACGGAGGTGAGGTTGACCTCCTGGACCCGCTTCCACGCCTCCAGGCCGGTGGTGAGGATCGAGTCGTCGTCGGGCGGGGAGATGCCGGCGTTGTTGAAGGCGATGTCGACGGAGCCGTAGGTGTCGAAGGCGGTCTTGAACAGGGCGTCGACCTGCTCGGGGTCGGTGACGTCCACCGGGACGAACAGTCCGCCGACCTCGGCGGCCGCCGCCTTGCCCGCCCTCTCGTCGATGTCGGCGCAGACGACGTTGGCGCCCTCGGAGGCGAGGCGGCGGACGGTGGCCAGGCCGATGCCGCTGCCGGCTCCGGTGACGACGGCGGTGCGGCCGACCAGGCGGCGGCAGAGGACGGTCTCGGTCATGGTCAGTTCTCCTCGGTGCTGATGAAGACGTTCTTGGTCTCGGTGAAGGCGGTCAGCGCGTCGGGGCCCAGCTCCCGGCCGAGACCGGAATGCTTGTAGCCCCCGAAGGGCGTCCAGTACCGCACGCTGCTGTGCGAGTTGACCGACAGGTTTCCGGCCGCGACAGCGCCCGAGACCCGCAGCGCGCGCCCGACGTCGCGGGTCCAGATGGAACCCGACAGGCCGTAGTCGGTGGCGTTGGCCAGGCGTACGGCGTCGGCCTCGTCCTCGAAGGGCAGGACGACGGCGACCGGGCCGAAGATCTCCTCGGTGACCGTCCGGTCGTCGGGCGAGGTGGGGGCGAGCACGGTCGCCGGGTACCAGAATCCCTTGCCCTCGGGAGCTTCGCCGCGGATGACCACGGGGGCCCCGTCGGGGACGTAGGAGCGCACGGTCTCCCGTTGGGCGGCGGAGATCAGCGGCCCCATCCGGGTGTCCGGGTCCGCGGGGTCACCGACCCGCCAGGCATGCACGGCCGGTTCGAGCAGCTCCAGGAAGCGGTCGTAGACGCTGCGCTGGACGAGGATGCGGCTACGGGCGCAGCAGTCCTGCCCGGTGTTGTCCAGGAAGGAGGCGGGGGCGGCCGCGGCGGCCTTGTCGAGGTCGGCGTCGGCGAAGACGATGTTCGGGCTCTTGCCGCCGAGCTCCAGGGTCACCCGCTTCACGCCTGCGGCGCATTTGGCCATGATCTGCTTGCCGACGGAGGTGGAGCCGGTGAAGACGATCTTGGCCACGGCCGGGTGCTCGACGAGAGCGTTGCCCGCGACCCGCCCGGCGCCCGGCAGAACCTGGAACAGACCCTCCGGCAGACCCGCTTCCAGTCCCAGCTCGGCGAGGCGGATCGCGGTCAGCGGGGTCGTCTCGGCGGGCTTGAGGAGGACGGCGTTGCCCGCCGCGAGCGCGGGGGCGACTCCCCAGGACGCGATCGGCATGGGGAAGTTCCACGGTGCGATCACCGCGACGACGCCGAGGGGCTCGTGGATCGTGATGTTCATCCCGCCCGCGACGGGTATCTGACGCCCGGCCAGGCGCTCGATGCCGCCGGCCGCGTATTCGAACAGGTCGCGGGCGTTGCCGGCCTCCCAGCGGGCGTTGCCGATCGGGTGTCCCGCTTCGGCGACCTCCAGCCCGGCCAGCTCCTCGAGGTGGTCGTCGATGACGGCGGCGAAGCGGCGCAGCAGCCGGGCCCGGTCGCCGGGGGCGGCGCTCGCCCAGCTCGCCTGGGCCTTCACCGCCCGCGTGACCGCGGTGTCCACGTCGGACGCGGTGGACGCGAGGACGGTGGCGACGATCTCCTCGGTCGCCGGATTGAGTACGTGGTGCTCACTCAAGGCAGGTTCTCCAGGGATGGGGCGAGGCGGTTACGGGACAGGGGGCGGGGCGCAGGTGCCGCCCGGGGGAGGGGTCACATCCGCTCGAAGGACCGGAACCGCTCCCAGTCCGTCACGGCCGAGTCGAACGCGTCCAGCTCGACGCGCGCCATGTTCAGGTAGTGCTCGACGACCTCGTCGCCGAAGGCGGCGCGGGCGATCCGGCTGTTCGCCCAGAGCTCGGCGGCCTCCCGCAGGGTGGTGGGGACGTGCCGGGCGTCGCCGGTGTAGGCGTTGCCGGTGCACGGCTCGGGCAGCTCCAGCTCGTGCTCGACGCCGTACAGACCTGCGGCCACCATGCCGGCGACCGCGAGATACGGGTTCACATCTCCGCCGGGCAGCCGGTTCTCGAACCGGTGGGAGGGGCCGTGCCCGATGACGCGCAGGGCGCAGGTGCGGTTGTCGGGGCCCCAGGCGACCGCTGTGGGGGCGAAGGACCCGGGACGGAACCGCTTGTAGGAGTTGATGTTCGGCGCGTACAGCAGGGTGAGCTCGCGCATGGCGGCGAGCTGCCCGGCGAGGAAGTGCCGCATGAGCTTGGACATGCCGTACTCGTTCTCGTCGTCGGCGAGGACGGGGTGTCCGGCCTCGTCGCGCAGCGAGAGGTGGATGTGGCAGGAGTTGCCCTCGCGCTCGTCCCACTTGGCCATGAAGGTGAGCGACATGCCCTCCTGCCCGGCGATCTGCTTGGCACCGGTCTTGTAGACGCTGTGCTGGTCGCAGGTGGTCAGGGCCTCGTCGTAGCGGAAGGCGATCTCGTGCTGCCCGAGGTTGCACTCCCCCTTGGCGGACTCCACGGTCATACCCGCCGCGCCCATCTCGTTGCGGATGCGGCGCAGCAAGGGCTCGACGCGGCCGGTGCCGAGGATCGAGTAGTCGATGTTGTATTGGTTGGCGGGGTTCATGTCGCGGTAGCCGCGCCCCCAGGCCTCTTCGTAGGTGTCCTTGAAGACCATGAACTCCAGTTCGGTGCCGGCGTAGGCGGTCCAGCCGTGCTGGGCGAGCCGGTCCAGCTGGCGGCGCAGGATCTGCCGCGGGGAGGCCACCACCGGGGAGCCGTCGTGCCACGCCAGATCCGCGAGCAGCAGCGCGGTGCCCGCGTCCCAGGAGGTGCGACACAGGGTGGCCGGGTCGGCGTGGAGGGCGAAGTCGCCGTAGCCCCGCTCCCAGGAGGACATGGTGTAGCCGCCGACGGTGTTCATGTCGGCGTCCACGGCGAGCAGGTAGTTGCAGCCCTCGGTGCCGTGGGCGAGTACGTCGTCGAGGAAGAAGCGGGCGGCGAACCGCTTGCCCTGCAGCCGTCCCTGCATGTCGGTGAAGGCGAGGACCACGGTGTCGATGGCACCGGAGTCGACGAGTTCTCTCAGTTCGTCGACGGAAAGCGGGGGCGTACGGTCAGCCATTGGGGATGCCTCCTGGCGTCAGTCGGTGATCTGGGAGCGGGAAGGCCATCTCCCAGGGGTGCCGCACCGGATGGGGCAAAGGTATGCATGGAGACCTTTGATTGGGAAGGGGGTTCGCTGGACGAGCTGGGAGAGGTGCCGCCGACGCGCGGTCCGGCGCCGGTCCTCCGGCCGGCGCTCCGGCCGGTGCGGGGAGGGCTCGCCGCCCGGTATGCAGCCGTCCCGGCGACGTGAACGGCCCGCTGAACCGCGACCCGCCCCTGGTGTCCAACCTGGAACACTCCCGGCCGTGGCACGAAGCGCTGGTCGAGGCGGTGCTGAAGGGGGCGCGGGCGATGCGCGGACGGTGTGCGGGAGGTGCTGCGCGAACGCGGCGCGGGCGCCGCCGCCCTTCTGCGCGACTTCCTCCCGTGAGAGCGGTGTGATCGATCGTCTTCCTTCCCGGGTCTTGCGCTTCACCTTCCGTCGGGTAAAGGTTTCATCCCGAACCTTTGGATCGAGGCAGGGAGCGGCCATGGCCGACGGCACCGACTCGCGTATCGCAACACCCTCCGCGCCACCGGGTGGCGCGCCCTCCACGGGGCCGTCGGGCGAGGACGCCTACCTGGAGCGGCGCACCCTGCGCCGCGGCAGCGCCGGCTGGCTGTTGTTGACCGGTCTCGGCGTGGCCTACGTCGTCTCCGGCGACTACGCAGGCTGGAATTTCGGCCTGGCCGAGGCCGGCTTCGGCGGCCTCGCCGTCGCCGCCGCCCTGATGGGCCTGATGTACACCTGTCTGGTCTTCTCCCAGGCGGAGATGGCGGCGGTGCTGCCGACGGCCGGCGGGGGCTACGGCTTCGCCCGCCGTGCTCTCGGCAGGTGGGGAGGCTTCCTCACCGGCACCGCCATCCTCATCGAGTACATGCTCGCCCCGGCGGCCATCGCCGTCTTCATCGGGGATTACGTCCAGTCGCTGCACCTGTTCGGACTGCGCGCGGGATGGCCCGTCTACCTGGCCTGCTTCGCGATCTTCATCGGCATCCACCTCTGGGGCGTCGGCGAGGCCCTGCGCTTCAGCTTCATCGTCACCGGTATCGCGGTCGCCGCGCTGATCATCTTCGTTCTCGGCGCCCTCCGCCACTTCGACGCGGATCGGCTCAACGACATCCCGGTGCACGCATCGGCCTTCGGCGCGAACTCGTGGCTGCCGTTCGGTGTCCTCGGCATCTGGGCGGCCTTCCCCTTCGGCATGTGGTTCTTCCTGGGCGTCGAAGGAGTGCCTCTGGCCGCCGAGGAGACCAAGGATCCGGCGCGCTCCCTGCCGAGGGCGATGGCCCTGTCCATGGGCATCCTGCTCGTCCTCGCGGTACTCACCTTCATCGCCACCACCGGTGCGCGGGGCGCCGCCGCGGTACAGGCGGAGGGCAATCCCCTGGTGGCGGCCCTTGAGGGCGGCGGCGAGCCGACCCTGCTGAGCCGGTTCGTGAACTACGCCGGCCTGGCCGGTCTGGTCGCCTCCTTCTTCTCCCTCATCTACGCCGGCTCCCGCCAGCTCTTCGCCCTCTCGCGCGCCGGCTACCTGCCGCGCTTCCTGTCCCTCACCAGCCGCCGCAAGGCGCCCTACCTCGGCCTGCTGGTGCCCGGCGCGGTCGGCTTCGCTCTCGCCGCCGGGACCGGCGACGGTGCGCGCATGCTCAACGTCGCCGTCTTCGGCGCGACCATCTCCTACGCGCTGATGGCGCTGTCCCACATCGCACTGCGCCGCCGCGAGCCCGACCTGCCGCGCGTCTACCGCACCCCGGGAGGCGTGGTGACCTCCTCGATCGCGCTCGTTCTCGCGTGCGCGGCGCTCGCGGCCACCTTCCTGGTGGACCGGGAAGCCGCCTTCATCGCGCTCGGCGTCTACGGCGTGGCGATCGCCTACTTCGCCTTCTACAGCCGTCACCGCCTCGTCGCCTCCGCACCGGAGGAGGAGTTCGCCGCGCTGGCCGCGGCCGAGGCCGAACTCGAACGCGACGCGACACCACCCCGGCCATGACAGGAGAGCCCGTGTTCCAACCGCTGATCGGCATCAGCACCTACCTCGAGACGTCGGTGCGGTGGGGCGTGTGGGAGCTGCCCGCCGCCGTACTGCCGGCGGGTTACCACCGCCTCGCCCAGAAGGCGGGCGCCCTGCCGGCACTCCTGCCGCCGGACACCCCGGCCGCCGCCGAGGCGGTGGTGGCCCGGCTCGACGGCCTCGTGATCGCGGGCGGCCCGGATGTGGACCCCGTGCGCTACCGAGCCGAACGTCACCCGAGGACCGGACCGGCCTACGCGGAGCGGGACGCCTGGGAACTGGCCCTGATCGAAGCGGCCCGGGCGGCGGGCAAGCCGCTGCTGGGCATCTGCCGGGGCATGCAACTGCTCAACGTCGCCCTGGGCGGCACCCTGGTCCAGCACCTGCCCGACCGGGTGGGGCACGGCGACCACTCCGGTCCGCCCGGAGTCTTCGCCGCGCACCGCGTGAAACCCGTACCCGGGACACAGCTGGCCGCGGCGGTGCCCGAGGAGGTGAGCGTGGCCACCTACCACCACCAGGCGGTGGACCGGCTCGGCGGCGGACTGCTGCCCTGCGCACACGCCGAGGACGGCACGGTCGAAGCGATCGAACTGCCGACGGCGAACCCCTTCACCCTGGCCGTTCAATGGCACCCGGAAGCCGGCGACGACCTCCGGGTGATGCGGGCGCTGGTGACCGCAGCACAGAAGGCATGAGCAAGAACCTTTTGAGAACGCCCGCCACCCGTACTGCGGCCAGGGCATTCCGCTCCTGAATTTTATCGTCAGGGTCTTGCGCTGAGTCACCCAAGGGTTAATGGTATCGCTTCACACCTTTGTTCAAGGCGGGCTGCGACTCGCCGCGACCCCTGCACCCACTGTGGCTACTCGAGGCCCTCGGAGGCATTGTGCCCATGGACAAGCATGTCCCGAGTGCGGACCTGCACGAGAGAACGTCCCCGCCGCTCAGCGACGAGCAACGGCTGCATCAACTCGGTTACGCTCAGGAACTGGCCCGTTCGATGTCGGCGTTCTCCAACTTCGCCGTCTCCTTCACCATCATCTCCGTCCTCTCCGGCTGCCTGACGTTGTACGGCTTCGGAATGAACACGGGAGGCCCGGCACTCATCACGTGGGGGTGGCCCCTGGTAGGCGCCATGACACTGTTCGTGGGCCTGGCCATGGCGGAGGTCTGCTCCAGCTACCCCACCGCGGGCGGCCTGTACTACTGGGCGGCGAAGCTGGCGCCCTCACACGGCCCGGCGTGGGCCTGGTTCACCGGCTGGTTCAACTTCCTCGGCCAGATCGCGGTGACGGCGGGCGTCGACTTCGGGGCCGCGTTCTTCATGAACGCGCTGCTGGACCTGCAGTTCGGCTTCGCCGCCACCCCGGCACACACCATCATGCTGTTCGGGCTGGTGCTCCTGGCCCACGGCCTGCTCAACACCTTCGGCGTGAAGCTGGTCTCCTTCCTCAGCAACGTCAGCGTGTGGTGGCACGTCCTCGGCGTCCTGGTCATCGTGGGCGCGCTCGCCGTCCTGCCGTCCAGGCACCAGTCCGCCTCCTTCGTCTTCACGCACTTCGTCAACAACACCGGCTGGCACTCCGGCTTCTACGTCGGCCTGCTGAGCCTGCTCCTCGCGCAGTACACCTTCACCGGGTACGACGCCTCGGCGCACATGAGTGAGGAGACGCACGACGCGGCCAAGGCCGGTCCGCGGGGCATCGTGATGTCCATCCTCGTCTCGCTCGTCGCCGGGTGGATCCTGCTGGTCGGTATCACCTTCGCCATCCAGGACTACGGCGGCGCCCTGGCCAGCGAGACCGGCGTGCCCCCGGCGCAGATCTTCATCGACGCGCTCGGTGCCACGGGCGGCAAGCTGCTCCTGCTCGTCGTCATCGGCGCACAGTTCTTCTGCGGGATGTCGTCCGTCACCGCCAATTCGCGCATGATCTACGCCTTCTCGCGAGACGGCGCGCTTCCCGGCTCCCGGGTGTGGCACCGCATCAACAAGCGGACCAGGACACCGACCAACGCGGTATGGCTGGCGGCCGGCGGTGCCTTCCTGCTGGGGCTGCCCTACCTGTGGAACGCCACGGCGTACGCGGCCGTCACCTCGATCGCGGTCATCGGCCTGTACATCGCCTACGTCCTGCCCGTCTTCCTCCGCCTGGTGCAGGGCAGCCGGTTCGAACGCGGACCGTGGCACCTCGGCCGGTGGAGCAGGCTCGTCGGTGTGATCGCGGTCGGATGGACCCTGTTCATCTCGGTGCTGTTCATGCTGCCGACGAGCAGCCCGGTCACCGCGACGACCTTCAACTACACACCACTCGCGGTCCTCCTCGTCCTCGGCTTCGCCGGCGCGTGGTGGCTGATCTCCGCCCGCAAGTGGTTCACCGGCCCGAAGGTCCAGGGCACGGCCGAGGAACTGGCCGCCATCGAGCACGACATTCAGTTCTGACCGAACGGGGCACCGGACGGCCGGCCCGGCGAACGACTCGCCGGGCCGGCCGCCGACACCCGCCCGCGTGTGTGGGTCGCTTGAAGGCGCCGTGCGGTCGATGTCCCTCCCGGCTGGTGGGGCGGGCGGATCAGCGCAGGCCGGCGAAGAGATCGTTCTCGGGTACGGCCGCTCCGGTGGTGTCCTGGACACGCATGAAGGTCTCCGTGCCCATCATCTCGCCGAACCGTTCCTTGCCCATCCTGAGGAAGAAGATGTTCTCGCCCTGACTGGCGTGCGCGGCCAGCGCGTCGAACTTCTGGTCGCTGAACGCGGTGGCGTCCACCCACGTGGTGATCTCCTCGTCGGGGAGGCCGATCTCGGCCATCGCGGCGGCCTCGGCGGGATCCGGCTCCGGCATGCCCGGCTGGAACTCGCGCATGATCTCGCCGAACCGCCGCATCCCCGAGTGGGGCATCGTGGTCCAGTACACCTTCGGTGTCAGCTCGGTCATCTCCAGCGCCGCCATCGTGATGCGGTGGGCCTGGATGTGGTCGGGGTGGCCGTAGAAGCCGTTCTCGTCGTAGGTGACGACCACATCGGGTCGGTAGTGCAGCATGAGTTCCGCGAGCCGGGCCGCGCCTTCCTCCACGGGGGTCTGCCAGAAGGATCCGGGGGCGTCGTTGCTCGGCCAGCCCATCATCCCGGAGTCGGCGTAATCCAGCATCTCAAGATCGCTGATCTTCAGGACCTCACAGCTCGCCTCGAGTTCCCGACGGCGCAGCGAGGCGACCACCGCCGGATCGTGCCCGGGGTCGCCCGGCTTGACACCCCCGGGTCCGTCACCGCAACCGCCGTCGGTACACGTCACGAGAACCGTGCGGATGCCTTCCGCCGCGTACCGCGCGAGGACCCCTCCGGTTCCGGTGGCCTCGTCGTCGGGGTGGGCGTGCACCGCCATGAGCGTCAAGGGCGGGTCAGTCATCAAGCAGTCCTCCTGCGGCAATACGTTCTTGGTCCGGGTGCGCGGCTCCGACGTCCCCGCCCGTGCGGCGCGCCGGCCCCTCCTCGATGCAACCATGCGGACCGGACCGCCTGTTCCCGAGGCCGGATGCAGTTCCCTTCTGCGGACGGCCGCGGAACTCGCGTACCCCCCCCGGGCGGTGATGCCCGCCCGGTCACGCTTCCACGGCAGGCCGCCCTGGGCGACCGGCGAGGGAGCTGCCCGAGGCGGTGTCGGCGACCGCCTCCGCGGCCGAGGCCGCCGTCTTGCTCATCGGTCCTCCTGCTTGCTGCCGGTGATCCGGCCGCGCGCCTCGCCGAAGCCGATCCGGGTTCCGTCGGCGCCCGGGGCCGTGGCGGTCAGGACGACCTCGTCCCCGTCCTCCAGGAACGTGCGCTGCCGACCGCCCACGGTGACGGGCTCCCGGCCGCCCCAGGTCAGTTCGATGAAGGCGCCGCGTTGCTCCTTCTCCGGGCCGGAGACGGTGCCGGACGCGAACAGGTCCCCGGTGCGCGAGGGAGCGCCGCCCACGGTCTGGTGGGCCAGCATCTGGGCGGGGGACCAGTACATCGCGGCGTACGGCGGCCGGGAGACGACCTGACCGTTCCACTCGACCGTGAGGTCGACGTCGAGGCCCCAGGGCTGTGCCATCCGCAGATACGGCAGCACGGTGGGTTCCTGGACCGGGGTCGGGACCCGGGCGGCGTCCAGGGCGAGCAGCGGCACCACCCACGGCGAGATCGTCGACGCGAACGACTTGCCCAGGTTGGGGCCGAGGGGGACGTACTCCCAGGCCTGGATGTCGCGCGCGGACCAGTCGTTGAAGAGCACCACCCCGAAGATGTGCCGCTCCGCGTCCTCGGCGCCGATGGACTCGCCCATGGCGTTGCCGGTCCCGAGGACGAAGCCGAGCTCGGCCTCGATGTCGAGGCGGGTCGAGGGCCCGAAGACCGGTACGGGGTCGTCTGGTCCCTTGCGCTGGCCCGAGGGGCGGACGATGTCGGTGCCCGAGACGACGACGGACGCCGCCCGCCCGTGGTAGCCGACCGGGAGGTGCTTCCAGTTCGGCATGAGCGGGTCGGGGTTGTCGGGCCGGAACAACCTGCCCAGGTTGGAGGCGTGGTGCTCGGAGGCGTAGAAGTCGACGTAGTCGGCGACCTCGAAAGGCAGGCACAGGGTCACCGTGCCGAGGTCGTGGACCGCCTCCACGGGAACCGGGCCCCGGAGCCGCTCGGTGATCGCGCCACGTACCTCGACCCAGCGGGCGTGCCCCTGGGCCATGAAGGCGTTCAGGCTGGGTCGGGCGAAGACGTCGTCGTCCAGCAGCACGGCCAGATCGATGACGTGCTCGCCGTAGCGGGTCGCCACGCGCGGTGCCCGGCCGGGCGCCGCGTAGACGCCGTAGGGCAGGTTGGTCAGGCCGAACAACGAGTCGGCCGGGACGGCGAGTCGAGTAGTGCTGGTCATGCGGACACCTCGGTGAGCTGGGCGGTCGTCGCGGCGGGCGGCAGGCCGAGACCGGCCGACCCGGCGGCGGGTTCGGCGACCGCGTCGGAGACACCCGGCGGCGGAACGGTCACCGAGAGGGCGAAGGAGCCCTCGGGCCGGTCCGCGGTCAGCTCGGCGAGACGGTCGACGTCCCCGGCGGCGAGGACGAACGCACCGGCCAGCCCGGCGTGGGCGCCGCGGGTGTGCTCCACAGGGGCCGGCACGGCCTCCTCGATCGGCAGGCCGCCGGGCGGGAAGACCGCCGCGTCGTCGAACAGGCCGGCGGGCACCGGGGGGATCCCCGGCCTCAGCGGGGCGCTCATCGGTTCTGCTCCCAGGAGTAGGCGTACGTCCCGTCGTCCGTCGCGCGAGCGGCCTCACCGAGCTGCAGAGGACGGAAGGTGTCGACCATGACCGCGAGCTCGTCGAAGGACTCCGCCCCGATCGACCGCTCCATGGCACCCGGCTGGGGACCGTGGGGGTGGCCGCCGGGGTGCAGGGAGATCGAGCCCTGGCCGATCCCCGAGCCCTTGCGCGCCTCGTAGTCCCCGCCGCAGTAGAACATCACCTCGTCGGAGTCGACGTTGGAGTGGTAGTACGGCACCGGGACGGCCAGTGGGTGGTAGTCGACCTTGCGCGGCACGAAGTTGCAGATCACGAAGTTGTGGCCCTCGAAGACCTGGTGCGCCGGCGGCGGCTGGTGGACCCGGCCCGTGATCGGCTCGAAGTCACGGATGTTGAACACGTACGGATAGAGGCAGCCGTCCCAGCCGACCACGTCGAAGGGGTGGTTCGGGAGGGTGTGGACGGTCCCCGCGACGCCACCCGGGCCGCGGTGCTTGATGTACACCTCGACCTTCTCGCCCTCGGCGGGCTTCGGCCCGTCCGGGAGGCGGAGGTCGCGCTCGCAGTACGGCGCGTGCTCAAGGAGCTGACCGTTCCGGGACAGGTAGCGGCGCGCGGGTCCGATGTGCGAGTTCGCCTCAACGGCATACATCCGTACGACCCCGTCCGGCACGATCCGGTATGTGGTCGCCCGGGGGATGATCACATAGTCCCCGTCGCCGACCTCCAGGTCACCGAAGACCGTCTCCACGCGCGCCCGCCCGTCCTCGACGTAGAGGCACTCGTCACCGATCGCGTTGCGGTAGTAGGGGCTGACCGTGTCGGCCACGACATACGCCAGGCGGACGTCGTCGTTGCCCAGCAGCAGCCTGCGGCCGGTCACCGCGTCGATGCCGGACTCGCCTTCCGTGAACAGCTTGTGCGTGGAGAGGTGACGGGGGATCAGGGGGTGGTTGGGCACCAGGGACTGGTCCCCGAGGTCCCACACCCGGTACTCCCGCACCGCCGACGGAATGTGCCGGTGATAGAGCAGCGAGGAGTCGGAGGAGAAGCCCTCCTCGCCCATCAGTTCCTCGTAGTAGAGATTCCCGTCCGGGTCCCGGTACTGGGTGTGACGTTTCGGCGGAACCGCGCCCGCCCGGTGGTAGTACGGCAAGTCCCTCTCCTCGGGAATCGGAGTCGCGGTGCCGCGCTTGAGGACATGTGCGCTCAGCGCACATTTTTGTGCGGTGAAAGCAATATGGCATCAGCTGGTCCTCGCCCACTCGCAACTAGGCAGATTGTATATATGGGGGGCGGTTGCATGGGGCAAACTGAGCAGCTTGAACAGCCTGGAAGGCGACTCTTGTGCAGGTGAGGAGTCCCGGTGTGTTCTACCGCCACGCGTTGGAGACACGCACACCGAAAGGGATGACGTATGAGCATCGAGCAGACCCTCACGAGCCAGGAGCGCCTCGCGGAGCTCGATCTGCAGCAGCTCCGGCAGCTGGTCGGGCTCGTGGAGTACGACGCCGACGGGGATCCCTTCCCGGTGACCGGGTGGGACGCGGTGGTCTGGGCGGTGGGCAACGCGACGCAGGCCGCGCTGTACTTCCAGGTGGTCTTCGGTATGGAGCTGGTCGCCTACTCCGGTCCGGAGACCGGCAACCGCGACCACCACGCGTACGTGCTCCGCTCCGGCGCCATCCGCTTCGTGGTCAAGGGCGGCGTCGACCCGCACAGCCCGCTGCACGACCACCACCGCCGCCACGGCGACGGCGTCATCGACATCGCCCTCGAGGTGCCCGACGTCGACAAGTGCGTCGAGCACGCCCGTGCGCAGGGCGCGACCGTGCTGCAGGAGCCGCAGGACGTCACCGACGAGCATGGCACCGTCCGGATCGGCGCCATCGCCACGTACGGCGACACCCGCCACACCCTGGTCGACCGCTCCCGCTACACCGGCCCCTACCTGCCCGGCTATGTCGCCCGCACCTCCGGCTACGTGAAGCCCGCGGGCGAGCCCAAGCGCGTCTTCCAGGCCCTCGACCACGTCGTGGGCAACGTGGAACTCGGGCACATGGACGAGTGGGTCGACTTCTACAACCGTGTCATGGGCTTCACCAACATGGCCGAGTTCATCGGCGACGACATCGCCACCGAGTACTCGGCGCTGATGAGCAAGGTCGTCGCCAGCGGCAACCACCGGGTGAAGTTCCCGCTCAACGAGCCGGCGGCCGGGAAGAAGCGTTCGCAGATCGACGAGTACCTCGACTTCTACCGCGGCCCGGGCGCCCAGCACCTCGCCCTGGCCACCAACGACATCATCAGGACCGTCGACGTGCTGCGGTCCAAGGGTGTCGAGTTCCTCGACACGCCGGAGAGCTACTACACCGACCCCGACCTGCGTGCCCGGATCGGCGAGGTCCGCGTGCCGATCGAGGAGCTGGCCGCGCGCGGCATCCTCGTCGACCGCGACGAGGACGGCTATCTGCTGCAGATCTTCACCAAGCCGATCGGCGACCGGCCCACGGTGTTCTTCGAGTTCATCGAGCGCCACGGCTCACTCGGCTTCGGCAAGGGCAACTTCCAGGCCCTGTTCGAGGCGATCGAGCGCGAGCAGGCCAAGCGCGGCAACTTCTAGGTCCGCCCAGGTCGTCCAGGGGGCGCCCGGCTCGTGCTGACGGGCCGGGGCGCAGGCCGCGCGACGTGCCCAACGCGCCACGCCTGACGGGGCACGTCAACCGGTTCGGCGTCCGCTCCACCCATGAGAGAGGGGTCACCCCGGACGACTACGACACCCACCTCCCCGTCGACTTCAGCGTGTTGGAGGACGAACAGGTCCCAGCGGCATGACCCCCGTACTCAGCGAGACAAGGTGACGAGCCCCATCTCATAGGCGGTGATGACGAGCTGGACCCGGTCCCGGGCGCCCAGTTTGGTGAGCAGCCGTGACACGTGCGACTTGGCGGTGGCCACCGTGATGAAGAGGTCTTCGGCGATTTCGGTGTTCGACCGGCCGCGTCCGACCAGGGTCAGCACTTCCCGTTCCCGCTCGGTGATGCCCTCGACCGGCCGGGGGAAGCGCTCCGGGACAGCCGCGGGGCGCCCGATGAAGTCCGCGATCAGACGGCGCGTCACACCCGGCGCGATCAGTGCGTCGCCGGCGGCGACCACGCGGATCGCCGCGAGGATGTCGTCCAGCGCCATGTCCTTGACCACGAAGCCGCTCGCCCCGGCCCGGAGCGCGCCGTAGACGTGGTCGTCCTCGTCGAAGGTGGTCAGGACGAGGACGCGTGTGCTTGCCGGACCGGCCGTGATCAGGCGGGTGGCCTCGATCCCGTCCATCCCGGGCATCCGGATGTCCATGACCACGACGTCGGGACTGGTGTCGCTCACCAGTTGGACGGCCTCGGCACCGGTGGCAGCTTCACCGACGACCTCCAGGTCGCTGTGATCGGCCATGAGCACGCGCAGACCGGACCGCGCCAGGGGCTGGTCGTCGGCGAGCACCACCCGGACGGTCACTGTGCCTCCACCGGAACTCCGACGTGTGCGGGCAGCGGCAGCCGGGCCGCCACCCGGAAGCCGCCCTCGGGGCGCGGTCCGGCGCTGAGGTGGCCGCCCAGCAGACCAGCCCGCTCCCGCATCCCGATGATGCCGAAGCCGTGGGCCGAGCCGTTCCCGATGGAGCCGCGCCCGTTGTCGACGACCTCCACGGACAGTTCCCCGTCTCCGTAGTCGATGGCCACCCGGCACCGCCCGGTGTCCGCATGTCGTACCACGTTGGTCAGTGCCTCCTGCACGATGCGGTAGGCGGACAGGTCGATGTCGGCCGGCACGGGACGCCGCTCCCCGGTGCAGCGCACGTCGACGCGTACCCCCGCGCCCGCGGTCGCTGCCGCCAACCGTTCGATGTCCGCCAGCCCCGGCGTGGGTGCGAGCGGTGACTGTTCCGATGCGGTCGCGCCTCGGTCGGCCCGACGGAGCGACACCAGCGTGCGCCGAAGTCCCGACAGGGTCTCTCTGCTGGTGGCCTCGATGGCGCGCAGGGCCTCGCGCGCCTCGGCCGGCTGGGTCTGGATGACCCGGCTGCCCACACCGGCCTGGATCGCGATGATGCCGATGCTGTGCGCGACCATGTCGTGCAACTCCCGTGCAATCCGCAGCCGTTCGGCGGTCACCGCCTCGCCCACCTCCTGTGCCCGCAGCGCCGCTGCGTGCTCGCGGCGCTCGCGGCTCAGCAGACCGGCCATGCAGGATGCGGCCAACGCCAGGAGGGCGATCACCACGTTGACGGCCAGGCCGTCTCCATGTGTGGACAGGCCGATCACCAGGAGTTGCACGGTGAAAGACACGGCCACGGCAACAGCCGAAGCGCGCCGTGCACAAGTGGCGACGATGAAGCCCAGCACGAGGTCCACCGCCAGATACGACAGGAACTGGCCCTGGGACGACGCCGCCCGGCTCTCCTGTGCGGAACTCGGAGGGCCCAGCACCACAACGGTGGATCCGAAGAGCGCCATGACCAGGGCCAGCAGCGGCATCCGTCGCACCACACCGGCGAGCAGGCTCACAGCCAGCAGCGCCCCGACACCGTGGACCGTGCCCGACGCCCGCGGTGCGGCCCCCACCAGCAGACTCACCACGAGGAGGTAGGAGGCACCCCCTGCCCAGGCCACGGCCTTGGTTCTCGTCATCGGCGGTGTCCCCTCCCGGGAACAAGGACGAGGTGCGCGACGCGCGCAGGCAACGAAATCGTCGTCATGGGGTTCACGCCGCGAGCCTAACCGGACATCAGCAGCTCGGCGTCAGCCCGGGGACGTACGCCCACGGTTCAATCAGGCCGCACGATTGCCGCCCACGGCCCCATGCCCGGACGGGGCTCCTCTCGGCAGTGTGGGTGCCGTGATCGAAGTCAGCGAACTCACCAAGCGCTACGGCGGCAAGACGGCCGTCGACCATCTGTCCTTCACCGTGCTGCCGGGCCAGGTCACCGGATTCCTCGGCCCCAACGGAGCCGGCAAGTCCACCACCCTGCGGATGATCCTCGGTCTGGACGCGCCCACCACCGGCGCCGCCACCGTCAGCGGCGTCCCCTTCCACCGCCACCCGCGCGGACTGCGGCACGTCGGTGCCCTCCTCGACGCCGGACAGGTTCACGGCGGACGCAGCGCTGCGGCCCACCTGTCCGCTCTGGCCCGCAGCAACGGCATCCCGCGGCGCCGGGTGGGCGAGGTGCTTCACGAGGTGGGGCTGGCTGAGGTGGCAAACCGCCACATCGGCGGATTCTCCCTCGGTATGAAGCAGCGTCTCGGCATCGCCACCGCCTTGCTCGGCGACCCGCCCGTGCTCATGTTCGACGAGCCGATCAACGGCATGGATCCGGAGGGTGTGCTCTGGGTACGCAGGCTCTTCCGGCGCCTGGCCGCCGAGGGGCGCACGGTCTTCCTCTCCAGCCACCTGATGTCGGAGATGGAGAACACCGCCGACCATTTGGTCGTCATCGGCCGGGGCCGCCTCATAGCCGCCGATACGGTACGGGACTTCGCGGCCCGCAGCACCCGGAGCAGCGTGGTGGTGGGGACACCGCAGGCCGCCGAGCTGGCAGCCGTGCTGACCGCGGCGGGCGCCTCGGTCGAGCCGGAGGGCTCGACCGGCGTGGAGAAACTCGCCGTGACCGGGCTCCCGGCCGACCGGATCGGGGCGCTCGCCTTCGACAACGGTATCCAGCTGAACGAGCTGACCACCCGCACCGCCTCACTGGAGGCGGCCTTCATGGAACTCACCGCCGACAGCACCGAATACCAGGCAGGACAGCCTCGATGACCACGCTCACCTCCGCCCCCCGGACCACCCCCGTCACCGCGCCGCCCGCCCGCTTCCGCGACCTGCTCGCCGCCGAGTGGATCAAGACACGGTCCCTGCGGTCCACACCGTGGACGATCGCACTCACCCTCCTGTTCGTCATCGGGTCCACCGCCGTGGCCACGCTGGCGGACAAGGCCCCGCCCTCCGGCCCCGCTGACTTCCGGCCCTACGACGCCTATCCGCCGGCCGGCTACTGGACGCTGATCCTTGTCGCCAGCAGCATGGGCGCCCTCACGGTCGTGAGCGAGTACACCACCGGGCTGATCCGCACCACCACCGTGGCCGTCCCGGCCCGCGGCTCGATCGTGCTGGCCAAGGCAGCCGTCACCGCCGCACTGTGGACCGCGGTCGGCACGACCGCCTCCACCGGTTCCTTCCTGATCTCCCAGGCCATCCTGAACGGGCACCATGCCGACCTTCCGATCACCCACCCCGGGGTGCTCCGGGCGCTGGTCGCCTCCGCGCTGCTGGCTCCGGTCTGCGCCCTGGTCGGTCTGGGTCTCGGTGTTCTGCTCCGGCATACCGCCGGGACCATGGTCACCAGCATCTTCACCCTGGTGATGCTGCCCCCCATGTTCTCGGACAGCAGCCGCTGGTCGGCGGACATCAAACACGCGCTGGTGTCGGCCGCCTGGAACCGCCTGATCCAAACCTGGGGGCCGGAGCCCGGATCCCTGGGCTACACCGCCACAGTCTCCGGCTCCTGGCTCGTGTACACGCTCTGGCCGCTGATCACGGTCGCACTCGCCGTTCTCGTCGTGAGGCGCCGCGACGTGTGAGTGTCCTCCCAGGAGCGAGGTCCGGGTGGCTCGCGGCAGCCTCGCCGGGGGTCTCTCATAGACGGACCACCCATGAGAGTTCTGCGACAGTGACCGACGCGACTCTGTTTCCGCAGGTCGCCGTTCGCGAAAGCCAGGGCTTCACTCAGCTTGGGCCGCGACACGGGCCCGGCAGACCGCAGCCCCTCGGCGCCGGTGTCGTGCCAGGCCCGGCGCCGGCGCTGCACCGAGCGCACACCACCCGTAAGTCCTTGGCGACCTCGGGGTGGGAGGCACCCGCAGCGAATCGCTCCGCGGCCTCCGGCCGGATCCGCTCGCGCAACGCCTGCCGTTCAGGCGTCAGTAGCGGCTGTACCAAGGTTCCCCGCAGCCGGAGCCCCGTGCGCATGCGTGCGTATGACGGCTCTACGTCACGCTACCGAAGCCCTCACCGGCCGAGATCATCCCGTGGCGGCTTTTGGGCTCTCACCTTGGATGCACCCCCTCCCCGGCCTCGGCATCCGAGCCCTCCCGGCGTCGACCGCCGCGTGAGCAGTCGCAGGGCGTCGGCCCCGGCGGGCCCCAGCCGCAGCGGGAGGAACAGCAGCGGGCTCCGGCGACTGGACCGCGGCCGGACGCCGGTTGCGGGGCTGCCGGGTCCGCAGCCACAGCGTGAAGCCGGACGGCTTGTACGTGAGCGCCTCGTCGACATGCAGCCGGTAGTCGCTCGGGGCGGAGACAGCGAACCTTCGCAGGATGAGCGCGAGGGCGAGCCGGGCCTCGGTCAGCGCGAACTGCCGCCCGATGCAGGCACGTTCACCTGTGCCGAAGGGGCGGTAGGCGTACGGGTGGTGCTGGGCCCTGTTCTCGGGCAGCCACCGGTCGATGTCGAACCGGACGCTCTGCTGGTACGCCCGATGCTCCTCGAGTCGCAGCCGTGTGACCAGCGGTATGTGACGGGTGCGGTTCATCACCTGTGTCAGGGTCCGCAACATCGCCTGGAGGAAGGGGCCCGGCTCCTCGCTGCGGAAGGACTCGAACCGGTGCCCGACCCCGCACAGTCCGATGGTGTCCGGAGTCAGCCGGGTCATGCCGTCGGACACGTAGCGCACCCGGTTTGTGTGGGGTTCCGGTCGAACCGAATCGCTACGGCGCCCACGCCCGCAGCGCCGCATCCACCACCGCGTCCACCATGTCGTGACCGAGCCGGGCGCCCACGAGGAACCGCTGATAGACGAGCGGCCCGACGATCGTCATGGCGAACGTCTCGGCCGTCAGGTCGTCTCGCAGGCGCCCACGGGCGACGGCAGCGGTGACGGCAGGGCGCAGGGAGTCGACGATCTGGGTCAGGACAGTCTGACGGAGGCGCTGCATCCCGTCGTCGTACTGTGCCCCGCCCAGTACGGCGGCGAGAACAGCCCCGGCGTGGGCGTCGTCGAGCCGCTCGCCGAGCTGGCGCAGGTAATGGACCAGCTCGGCGCGCGGCTCGGCACCGGACGCCGCCCGCACGTCCTCGGGCGCCGGTGACAGGGGCGGCATGCCTGCCTCCAGAGCCGCCAGACGGAGACCGAGCAGGTCGGCCCAGTGACGGTAGACCGTGGCCCGGCCGACTCCGGCGTGGGCGGCAACCGCCTGGTGCGTGACGGCCTCCAGGCCGCCCTCGGTGAGCAGCGCGGTGGCTGCGGTCACCATGGCCGCGCGGCTGCGCACCTGGCGTGGATCGGCTCGCTGCTCCGGCATGCGGCACCCTTCGTGTGAGCCAAGTTGCCTCACATGCTAGTCGCAGGGTGTCGCGGTCCAAAGGCGTCATGGGCGAGTCCCCGGCTTGCCTCGCGGGCGCGCTTGACCAGGGCGTACGTGTGGCTGGTCTGGCGCACGACCAGGCTCTGAAGGGCGAGTGGGAGCCCTCTGTCGACATCGCCTCAGGCCATGAGCCAGAAGTCGGCGGTGTTATCGGCGTACGCCTCCGGGTGACGTGCGACCAGCACCTCCCCGTCATGGGGTCCGGCGGGTTCGGGTTGGGGGCCATGAGCTACGGGAAGTCGTGGGTGGCCGGCCGGGTGGCCCGGTCGACGCCGTCGCTGATGCGCGGGCCGTCGACGCCGTTGACCAGGAGTGTGTAGAGGGTGTCCACGATGTCGTCGTTGGGCGCACGGCCGCCGCAGGTCGCGTGGGGGCGTCCGGCGAGCAGCGCGGTCCCGATCTCGAAGCAGCTGTCCTCGGCGAACGGCTTGGAGATGTCGACGACAAGGAAGTCGGCCAGAGGAGTTCCGTCAGGGGGTGGGTGCCCTGGTCGTCCGGCGGCCGGACGAGTTCTCCAGACGGTCGAAGAAGGCCAGGTTGGCGTTGAACCGTGCACGGTAGGCCTCGACGTATTCCGGTCGCAGAGCGAAGGCATTCTCCTCGTTGTAGAGGTCTCGGATCTCCAGATCGCTGTTGACGAGGTCGTGGCTCTTGCTCGCCAGGACGACATACTTGATCTCGGGGCGGCCCATGCGTTCCAGCCGGACCGGGCGCCCGCCGGAGGTCACGGTCTCGCCGACGACGCCGAGCAGGGGGCCGCAGTCCAGGCCGAACACCACTTCGGGGTCCACCTCGACGAGGATGCTCAGCACGTTCATCCCTTGGAGGACGTTGTCCGCGCCGGGACGGAAGGCCGGCTTCTGGGTGGCGTCGGCGGCCGGAACGCCCGCGAGGTCGATGAAGAACGGGTCGAGCCGTGGTCCGGCGAAGATCCTCAGCCCTTCGGCCTCGGCGTGCTTGTCGCCGCCGACCAGGAACACGACCTCCTCACCGCTGGACGTCGTGCAGGTGCCGATCTGAAGAGGGTCGTCGCCGCCAGGGAGCCGACCGGGCGTGGCGAAGGTGAAATCGAGGCCGTACTCGGTGTCGCCGACAGTGAACGCGGCGCGAGCTGCCGCCGGGGCGACCGGCCGGACCCGGAAGCGGTAGGTGATCGCGTCGGAGAACAGCGCGGTGGGAGCTGCGGCCGGAAACACATCGAGGACGAGTACCAGGCAGCCGGGGCGGTCGGGGCTGGGAAAGGAGAAGACGTGAGCGACGGCGGACGCGGGGTCGCAGAGGATGCGCGGTCCGGAGAAGTGATCCGCCACCGGGAACTCCTTCGAGTGATGGGTGGGTCGAGGTGCGCAATCTTTGAGACACAATGACTCACAGAGATGCTGTGGGTCAATCTGTCTCATAGTCCTGTGCGTCATGTCGACTGCTGGCGCGTGGTGCGTTGACAAGCCGGCGCGGTGAACTGATGATGTAATCAGTTATGCGGAGATGGTCAGAAGCGGGTTTCGTCCCGCTTGCCCACCACCCTGCAATGGCCTATTTGTGGCGGTATTGAAGCGTTGCCGCCCACGCCCAAGGAGAGGCGCCATGAGCGAGAACGACCTGCACGCGAAGTTCCAGCAGTTCCCCGATGCGGTCCGCGAGAAGGTCGAGACCGCACTGTCGGACGCCAAGATCGCCCTCAAGCTCAAGGCCGCCGAGATCCTCGCCGACAAGGAGGAGCTGGCCGAACACGCCGTCACCACCGCCGGCCGGATCGGCGCCAAGAGCGGGGAGGTGTCCGAGCTGACGACGATCCTGCCGCTGAAGCCGAACGGCGCAGAGCGGCTGCGGAAATTCTTCGGCCTGCTCGGCGGGAACCTGGCCGGCGCCGGTCAGGTCGGCACCCTGCACAACATGCGGTTCGTCTTCCTCGACAACGACACGAAGCTGCTGTTCGCGACCGCCTTCGACGGCGAGTGGGACCCCTACATCGACGACTTCGCCACCAAGATCCCCGAGATGATGGACTTCCTGTTCGCCAACGTCGAGGGCTGGCCCGGCATCACCTCGCCGGACGTGAAGGACTTCATCGTCAAGTACCAGATCCCGGCGGAGGCGTGGTTCGTCGCCCATCCCAACCTCACCGTCGCTGAAGGCCACCGGCTCAAGCGGCAGGAGGCCGCCGTGCAGCGTTTCCTGTCGGACCTCAACTGAGGGCAAGGACACCATGCCTTCCCCGCTGTTCCGGCGGCTGCGCCGCCCGCCCACCCTGGACCTCGACGACATCCAGGCGACCCTGCTGCGGGCCCGGCCCGAGCCCTACTTCGGCACCCACGCGATCCTGGAGATCACCGAACCGGCCGCGGGCAGGGAACTGCTGCGCCGCCTGGCGCCGAGGGTGACCTCAGCGGCGCGCTGGGACGAACCGCAGCCGTCCTGGCTGGCCCTCGCCCTCAGCTACCAGGGGCTGGTCGCACTGGGGCTCCCGAAGACGTCACTGGCCTCGTTCCCGGCCAACTTCCGCGCCGGAATGGCCGCCCGCGCCGAGCGGCTGCGGGACACCGGCGTGAACGCGCCGGACCGCTGGGAGTTCCCCTTCGGCACGCCGCGGGTACATGTCGCCGTCACGGTGTTTGCCGCGAGCGAGGACGACTGGCGGGCCGAAGTCGTGGCGTACGAAAAGGAACTGGGCGAGGTACCGGGCGTACGGCTGCTGTCGCACCAGGACTTCGCGGCCGACGGGTTCAACGTCTTCGGCTACCGGGACGGCTTCAGCCAGCCGGTGGTCGAGGGCAGTGGTGCCGAACCCCTGCGCGGCGACGGACGGCCCATCAAGGCCGGTGAGTTCGTCCTCGGCTACCCGAGCGAGACCGGTGTGCCGCTGCCCGTGCCGGCTCCGGACGTCCTGGGCCGCAACGGCACGTACGTCGTCTTCCGCAAGTACCACTCCCACGTCGCGGCCTTCAACAAATGGCTGCACGACAACGCCTCTACCGAGGCCGAACGCGAGCTGCTGGCCGCGAAGTTGGTCGGCCGCTGGCGCAGCGGCGCCCCTCTCGCCCTCTCGCCCGACCGCGACACCCCCGCCATCGGCGAAGACCCGAACCGGATCAACGACTTCGACTACTCCGCCGACCCGCGCGGACTGCGCACCCCGCTCGGCTCCCACATCCGCCGGATGAACCCGCGCGACACCAAGCTGACGGTCCTCACCGACGTCAACATCCGCCGCATCATCCGGCGCGGCACCTCCTACGGCACCCCGCTCCCCCCGGATCGCCTCAGGGACGACGGCACACCGCGAGGCCTGGACTTCATCGCCCTCGGCGCCCGAGCCATCGACAACGTCGAGTTCCTCCAGAGCGAATGGGTCGGCTCCGGCAACTTCATGGGCCTGGGCAAGGAGAAGGACCCGATGATCTCGCTCCAGGACAAGGGCGCCTACTTCACCGTGCCCGGGACCCCGCCGCGCCGGGTGCAGAACATCCAGTCCTTCAACACCCTCCTCGGCGGCGAGTACTTCTTCCTGCCGAGCTTGTCCGCCATCCGCTGGCTCAGCGGCAACTGACCCCCATCCTGCGCGAAGGCACTGCCCATGACCTCGTACGTCCGCTACAGCCCCGACCTCGAACAACCCTTTCCGAACGAGGACGAACTCGTCCGCCAGGTCGTCGCGGCCATGGGCAAGGCCAACCAGCAGGTCGCCGACAAACACCGTCACGGCCTGCGCGACGCCCACGCCAAGAGCCACGGCGTCCTCGCCGGTGAGCTGCGCATCCAGCCCGACCTGCCCGCCCACCTCGCCCAGGGTCTCTTCGCCGCAGCGGCCACCTACCCGGTGATCGTCCGCTTCTCCTCCGCCCCCGGCGACCTACGCTCCGACCAGGTACCCGTCCAGCGCGGCCTCGCGATGAAGGTGATCGGCGCCCCCGGGCCCCGCGCCCTCGACGACAGCTTCACCACCCAGGACTTCCTCCTCGTCAACCACCCCACCCTGCCCTTCGGCAACATCGCCGAATACGCCAGACTCCAGGACCTCCTGGAGAAACAGCCCCGCCAGAGCGACCAGCAGCTCCAGCTCACCGGCGCGGCCGCCCGAGTGGCCGCCAAGGCCCTCACGCGCGTCGGACGTCCGCTTCCGCCCGCCGTCGAGACCCTGGCGGCCGCCAACGACCACATCCTCGGCGAGACCTTCCACTCCATGGCCGCGCTGCGCTACGGCGACCATGTGGCGAAGATGTCCGCCGCGCCCCGCTCGGCGAACGTCAAGGCCCTCACCGGCAGCCACGTCGACAAAAAGGCCGGCGAGTCCGCCCTGCGCGACCTCGTCATCGACTTCTTCGCACACAACAGCGCCGAGTACGACATCCGCGCCCAGCTGTGCACTGACATCGACCGGATGCCGGTGGAGGACGCCTCGGTCCCGTGGCCCGAGGACCTGTCACCGCACCAGACCGTGGCCGTGCTGCATCTGCCCGCCCAGGACGCCTACAGCGACGCCCGCCGCCGCTACGCCGACGACGTCCTTTCCTTCAGCCCCTGGCACGCCCTGGAGGCCCACCGCCCGCTGGGCTCGATCATGCGCTCCCGCCGCGCCGCATACCCCGCGTCCAGCGACTTCCGGCACCGCTTCAACGGCATCGAGCCGCAGGAGCCGGCCACCATCCAGGAACTGCCCGCCTGACCAGATCCCGACCGACCCCGGATGCGGCCGGGGTCGGTCGGGACTCGCGTGCCAGAATGGAGAAGTCCATTCTCCTGGCTACTTCGAGGTTCCCCTCGTGTCCCAGCCCGTCGGCCGTGTGCCCCAGCGACGCAACGCCCGGTCCAACCGGGCCCGCATCCTCGCCACCGCCCGCCAGGAGCTCGGCCGGAACCCCGACATCACCCAGGAGGAACTCGCCCGCGCCGCTGGCGTTGTACGGCGCACTCTGTTCGGGCACTTCCCCGGGCGGACGGCACTGCTGGACGCGCTGGCCGAGGAGGCCGCGGAGACGCTCCAGGCCGCCGTTGCGATCGGAGCGGGCACAACGGTACCCGCCGATCGGGCGCTCGCACACTTCACGCTGTCGCTGTGGCCCGTGGGCGATCGCTACCGGATGCTCCTGGCGCTGGCCCGACGGGACCTCGGCACGGACCGGGTCGCCGGGATCCTGGAGCCCGCCCGGGTCAGAGCCACGGCCATCGTGGAGCAGGGACAGCGGGACGGTGTCTTCCACTCCCACCTACCGGCCTCGGTGCTGAGCGCCGGTCTTGAAGCGATGACGGTCGCCCTGCTGGAAGAGGTCAACACCGGGGCGCTGGAGGACGACGGCACCCGGGTGGCCGTCACCACGCTCATCGCGGCCGGTGTGCCGGAGAAGCGTGCGCGGATCGTCGTCGACGAGGTGGCCGCCGCCGAGGGGTGAGGTCGCCCCCACAGTTCGAGTGACCCCGGTGCGATGCACCGGGGACTTTCCCTGTCCGCCTCCGCTTCTTTAGTTACCCCTGAATGTGCAACTATCTTCAGGATGAGCCGCAGGCCCGTGGGTCCGCTGAACGCCACCCCGGCCACCCGGGACGGACAGCAAAAAAGGGGACGGTGCCGGGTGTCCCCTCCCGGCACCGTCCCGGGGCTGTGCGCCGCTCAGGCACAGCCCGTCCTGGGGGTGGAGGAGGCCGGAATCGGGGTTCCGGCCTCCGGTGTACGGGGCTCAGGCGCCCACGGTCGCGGTCTGCTCCTCGGTAGCCGGCGCCGCATCTTCCTCACCGTGCTCGGCGGTGTGCTTGCGGCCGGGCAGGACGGCGATGACGATCAGGGTTCCGGCGGCCATGATGATGCCGCCGATGACGCTGGTGTGGGCGATGGCGTGAGCGAAGGACTCGTGGACCGCTCCCAGCAGGGTGTGGGCCTGCTGGGCGCCGCCCTGGGGGTTCTTGGCGACCTGTTCGGCGACCGCGATGCCGCCGCCGACGGAGTCCTTGGCGGTGTCCATGGCCTCGGCCGGGAGGTGGCCGCCCACCAGGTCGGTCAGCTTGTCCTTGTACGACGTGGCGAGCAGCGAGCCGAGGATGGCGATGCCCAGCGAGGCGCCGAGTTCCAGGGCGGTGTCGTTGGCGCCGCCGCCGACGCCCAGCTCCGACTCGGGGAAGGAGCCCATGATGGTGTCGGTGGCCGGGGACAGGCTCAGGCCGATGGCGAAGCCGAGCAGCAGCAGCGGGGTCACGAAGTCGGTGTAGGTGGAGCCGGAGTCGATGCGGCTGAGTAGGAAGACGCCCACGGTGCCGATCGCCATGCCGGTGCCGACCACCAGCTTCACGCCGAGCTTCGGAGCCAGCTTGCCGGTGACGGCGGCGCCGACGAACACGGATCCGGCCAGCGGCAGCAGGCGGATGCCGGTCTCCAGGGCGTTGTAGCCGAGGACGAACTGCAGGAACTGGGTGGAGTAGTAGATCGAACCGAAGGTGCCGAAGAAGAAGAACAGCACAGCCATCATCGAGCCGCTGAAGGGACGCTCGGTGAACTTGCGCACGTCCAGCATGGGGTTGGGGTGCTTCAACTCCCAGGCCACGAAGGCCAGCAGGCCCACGCCGGCAACGACGGCCGCGGTGATCGGGCCGGCGCCCCAGCCGAAGTGCGGGCCCTCGATGGTCGCGTAGACCAGGGAGCCGACCGACACGATCGACAGCAGACCGCCGACGTAGTCGATGCGGCCCATGCCCTCCGCCTTCGACGGCGGCACGAGCAGCAGCGCGCCGACGACGCCGAGGACGGCGATGGGGACGTTCATCAGGAACGTGGAGCCCCAGGCGTGGTTCTCCAACAGCCAGCCGGCGGCCAGCGGACCGGCGGCGATGGCGAGACCGGAGGTCGCGGACCAGGCGGTGATCGCCTTGGCGCGCTCGGCGCGAGGGAACATCGCGACCAGCAGCGACAGTGTGGCCGGCATGACGACGGCGGCACCGACACCCATGATCGCGCGGGCTGTGATGACCAGGTTCGTCTCGTCGACCAGGCCGCCCATCACCGCACCTCCGGCGAAGATCAGCAGGCCGAGGACGAGGGCACCGCGGCGGCTGTACTTGTCGCCGATCGCGCCCAGCACGAGCATCAGGGCGGCGTAGGGGACGGTGTAGCCGTCGATGACCCACTGCAGGTCACTGCTGCTCAGCCCCAGGTCCTTGGTCATGTCGGGGGCGGCCACGATCAGTGATGTGTTCGCCATGACGACGATCAGCAGGCTCAGGCACAGGACCAGCAGGGCCCACCAGCGCCGGTGGTAGGGCTCCGTCATCTTCTCGACGGGTGTGTTCGGAGAGAGCGGCATGATCAGGCTCCTCGGCAGGAGGGGAAGCGGAGGCTTCGGGGGTGCGGAATCGACGGAAGCGGTGCGGGCGCGGCCAAGAGGGGCCCGACGTGAGGGGCAGCTAATTGCCCGCTGATGTGCAGACTAGTTTGTTGCTCGCTGATGTGCAACTATCGAGTCGCCCTCCCCGTCAATCGGAGGTCCGACATGATCCACGCACCCGTGACAGCCGCCTCGGAACACAGCCGAACCCTGCTCGCGCGCGCCCGCATCCTCGAAGCGGCCCGGCAGGAACTCGGCCGCGACCCCGACAGCGGCCTCGGTGACATCGCCGAGGCCGCAGGGGTGGTGCGCCGCACGGTCCATGGCCACTTCAACGGCCGGGCCGCACTGGTGGAGGGGCTGGTGTCTGGCCCGTCGGAGATCGCTACCGCATCCTGCTCCGCCTCGCTCTCCAGGACCTCGGGGCCGATCGGTTCACCGAAGTCCTGGCCCCCGCGCGGGACATGGCGGAGGCGATCACCGGCCGGGGGCAACGGCACGGCGCCTTCCAGGTCGGCGTCCCCCCCGGTCGTCCTGACCCGGGCGCTGGAGGGGCACCTGCTAGGGCTTCTCGACTGCGTGAACAGCGGGGTCCGGAGCGATGACGGCACCGGCGCCGCGGCCGCCGCCCTGATCGCGATGGGCGTGGCCGGAGACAGCGCTGCGGCCTGCGCCCCATGCTTGTCCGGCCCGAGGGCGACGCCGCGTGGGCGTATTTCCAAGCACCACTTGAAGAGGAGAACGATGTATCAGTCCCACCGCGACGAGGAGCCCCGCTCCGGCGACGGCGACGGCGCCGTGTACGTGAGCCCCCCGACCCGGACCGGACGGCGCCTGATCATCGCCGCCGCGTCCCTGCTGGCCCTGCTGGTCGGCGGACTCTCGGCCGACCGGATCGCCGCAGCTCGCGCGGAGAGCCGTACGGCCAAGGCGTTCCAGGACGGCATGGGAACCGCCGATCGGCCGTCGGTGCACGTCAGGGGTTTTCCTGTACTGAACCAACTGGCTGCGGGCAGCCTGGACCATGTCGACTTGACCGCCCACGACATTCCGGCCGACGGCACCACCCGGCCGCTCCCGGTGACGAGGCTGACGGTCGGGATGGACGGGCTGAAGACCTCGGGGAGCGCCGACGAGGCTCACGCGGACGGCGTCACGGCGACCGCGTTCCTGTCGTCCGCGGACGTGTCGAGCGCGCTCGGCGTGCAGGTGTCCCAGGGGGACGAGCCCGGCCGGGTCGACGCGACCGCGAGTCTGCCGCTCGTCGGCGACGTGACCGTGAGCGCGGCCGTCTCGGCGGCCGGCGGCAACCGCATCGCCTTCACGGACGTACGCGCGGAGCGGGGTGAAGTGCTCCCTCCGCTGACAACACTGCTCGACAAGGCCCTGGACGAGCCCATACCACTGCAGAACGTGCCCGGAGGGCTCCGGCTGAGGTCGGTCACCACCACCGAGGACGGAATCGACGCCCGCTTCACAGGCCGCTCGGTCACGTTCCGCCCGGACTCGTCGTCCGCGTGAGGTCAGGCGGCGTCAGGCAAGGGGCGTCGGGCGACCTCGTGGGCGTCGTCCGCGGGCAGGCCCAGCATCCGTAGGACCATCTCGGCGAGGTTGACCGCGGCCTCGTCGCCGTCCACCTCGGGGCGGGCGAACCGCAGCTCCACCAGGGACAGCAGGGTGCCGCCCAGCGCGGACAGGGCGACCACGGGGTCGAGGGTCGTGAAGCGGCCGGAGGCGATGCCGACCTGGAGATCACGCAGGGCGCGTCGGGCCAGTCCGTTGTCCGAGTGGATGTGCCCGAGGCCGCGGCGGCGCAGGACCTGCATCAGCTCCGGGTGGGAGTCGGCCATGCGGGCACTGAGCCGGAAGCCGGCCGCGAGCAGCTCCGCCGGGTCGTCGATCCCCTTCAGGCGCTCGTCGAAAGCCTGCCCGAACTCCTCGAGGGCGTCGACCACTGCCGTCTCGAACAACTCCGCCTTGGAGTCGAAGTGGTTGTAGAAGGAGCCGAAGCCCACGTCCGCGCGCTCGGCGATCGCCTGGATGCTCGCGCTGGTGTCGCCGCTCTCGGCGAGTATCTGCCGGGCCGCTCGCACAAGAGCCCCACGGGTCTCTGCGCGACGTCGCTCGAACCGGTTGCTGGGCAGGGCTGACGTAGACATGCGCAAAGCCTACCCGTCGGGACGATAGGGATCGCAGTCCTGATGGATTCATCATTTCCTGCGGCGGACGTCTTGACGACAGAACTGTCACAGTTGATGATTTCCTCATTACGGCAATGTTGCTCGGAGGGCACGATGTCTGAAACACACGTCGACGGGGACGTCATCACGGCCCACCAGGACCTCCACAGTGAGCAGGGCGCCCTGCGCGGCGAACACCCCGGCCGCTCCCGGAATCCCGTGATCAAGGTGGCGGACCTGGCCTGGCTGGAGTTCGAGAAGCCCGACCTGGACCGTGCGGAGGTCTTCGCCCGCGACTTCGGCTTCGGCGTCGCCGCCCGCACCGCGAGCGAGCTGTGGCTGCGGGGCACCTTCGCTGGCTCGCCCTGCATGGTGATCCGGCGCGGCCGCACGTCCCGCTTCATCGGTCCCGCGTTTCGCGCCGCCGAGCGGGGCGATCTCGACCGGCTGGCCCGCGCCACCGGATCGTCCGTACGGGACTCCGACGTGCCCGGCGGCGGCAAGGTGGTCGACCTGCTCGACCCGTCCGGCTTCCCGGTCCGAGTCGTGCAGTGCGGCGAACGGCTCCCCGCACTGCCGGAACAGCAACCGCTGCTCCTCAATTCCGGCACGGATCACCGTCGCACCAACGCCACCCAGCGGCCGCCGCGCGAGCCGTCCCGCATCCAGCGGCTCGGCCACGTGGTGCTGGAGACGCGGGTGTTCGGCCGGGCCCTGGACTGGTACCTGGACACCCTCGGGATGATCGTGTCCGACTTCCTGTTCCTGGACGGGCAGCGCGGGCGCGGGCCGACGATGGCGTTCATCCGCTGCGACCTGGGCGGTGTGCCGGCCGACCACCACACCCTCGCGATGCACCTGGGGCCGGGGACGGGGTACGTCCACTCCGCCTACCAGGTCACCGACCTCGACTCCATCGCCGCCGGCGGGGAATACCTCAAGGAGCGCGGATACAAGCGCAGTTGGGGCATCGGCCGGCACATCCAGGGCAGCCAGCTCTTCGACTACTGGCGCGACCCCGACCACTTCATGCTGGAGCACTTCGCCGACGGCGACCTGTTCTCCTGCGACGTGGAACCCGGCTGGGCGCCGATGTCGACCAGCGGCCTCGCCCAGTGGGGCCCGCCGGCCACCCGCGACTTCCTCGGCGCGAGCCCCTCCCCGCAGCGGGTCCGCGATGTCATCGAGGCCCTGCGCGGCGACAACGAGATGGACCCGGCACGACTGTTCGGCCTGCTCAAGGCCGCCAACTCCTGACCCCCGCAAGCGAATCCCCCTCACAAAGGCACTGACATGAGCACCAATGTCCTGCGCACCGCTGACGGCTGGTGGGTCGTCCTCGGCGAACGCGCCGTCCCGGTCGACACCAAGGCCGCCACCACCGCCGAACTGCTCGCCGACCGCGACGTCGTCCGAGAGGCGGCCCTCTCAGGTGAGGCGGGCACACCCGTCGCCGACCTGGCCGCCCTCTCGCCGGTCACCACCCCCTGCCGGGTGGTCGCCCAGATGGTCAACTACCGCAGCCATGCCCGAGATTCGGGTTTCAAGGGCGACATCCCGCCCGCGTTCTTCCGCAAGGCGTCCGGCTCGGTCAGCGGCCCCGGCGACGCCGTCGTCCGCCCCTCCCACGTGAAGTTCCTCGACTACGAGATCGAACTCGGGCTCGTCATGGGCGCGCCCCTGCCCGTCGGCACCGTGGTCGAGGAGCGGGACCTGCCGTCGTACGTCGCCGGACTGGTGATCACCAACGATGTCAGCGCCCGTGAGGTGCAGCTGACCAAGACGCAGTTCTACGAGAGCAAGTCGTACCCCACCTTCACGCCGACCGGTCCGTACCTGTCGTTGCTGGAGCCGGAGGACTTCGCCCATCTCCTGGACCTGCGGCTGAAGTTGAGTGTCAACGGCGAGCTGCGCCAGGACCGCACCCTCGCCGACATGATCGTCCGCCCGGCCCAGGCGCTCACCCTGCTGGCCCGTTTCCAGACCCTGGACGCCGGCGACCTGCTGCTCACCGGCACCCCCGGCGGCACGGCCCTGAAGGCCCCGCCGAAGGCCGTCGAGAAGATCGGCGCGCTGCTGCCGCCCGCCGTGAAATGGAAGGCCTTCTTCAAGAGCCAGGCGAGGAACCCGCACTACCTGAACCCGGGCGACGTGATCACGGCGACGATCGCGACCCCCGACGGCCGTATCGACCTCGGCGAGCAGCGCACGCCCGTCGCGGCCGCGAACTGATACCCGAGGTGAGCCGCACATGACCGTCGATGAAGCCGCACGTGTGCCCGTCGTGATCGTCGGGGCCGGGCCGGTGGGTGTGACCGCCGCCCTTCTCCTGGCCCGGCGCGGAGTCCGCAGTGTCGTCCTCGAACGCCACCGGGACGTCTACCCGTTGCCGCGCGCCGTCGCAGCCGACGACGAGATCCACCGCATCCTTCAGGCTGCGGGCGTCGGTGAGGAGTTCACCGCGATCGCCCGCCCGGCGAAGGGGCTGCGGCTGCTGGACGCCCGGCACCGGGTGATGGCCGAGTTCCGGCGCACCGAGCACGGCCACCACGGCTATCCGCAGACCAGCATGTTCGACCAACCCGAGCTGGAACGCGTACTGCGAGACGCCCTGGCCCGGCGCCCCGAGTGCGAACTGCGCGGTGGCGTGGAGGTCACCGGCGTCGGTCCGGCCTCCACCGGCCCTGTCCGTGTCACCTACCGCGACGACACCGGCTATCACGAGCTGTGGGCCGACGCGGTCCTCGGCTGCGACGGCGCGGGCAGCCGCACCCGCGAAGCCATCGGCGGCGCCTGGGAGGACCTGCGCTTCGAGGAAAGCTGGAAGGTCATCGACGTCGACACGACGGGCGCCGTCCGCTGCTGGGAAGGCGTCGACCAGATCTGCGACCCGGCCCGGCCTGCCACCTTCATGCGCGTGAGCGAGAACCGCTACCGCTGGGAGTTCCGGCTCGGGGAGGGACAAGAGACGGTCCGCGAGCTGGTCGCCCCGTGGCTGACACCCTCGTACGACGGGGACTTCGAGGTGGTCCGCGAGACGCAGTACACCTTCCGGGCCCGCGTCGCCGACCGCTGGCGCAGCGGACGGGTCTTCCTGCTCGGCGACGCCGCCCACCTCACCCCGCCGTTCATCGGACAGGGCCTGTGCTCGGGGCTCCGGGACGCCTACAACCTCACCTGGAAACTCGCCCGTGTCCTCCAGCAGGGCGGCGACGAACGGCTGTTGGACACCTACGAGGGCGAACGCAGGCCGCATGCACGGCATGTGGTCCGCCTCGCGGTCGCCATGGGCTGGGCCATGACCGGCGGCCAGGACCGCGCCGCCGCGATCCGCCGCCGAGCGCTTGCCGCGGCCTGCCGCATACCCGGCCTGACCGAGCTGGCCGGCCGCGACCTCAGCCCGCCCCTGACCGCCGGACCGCTCGTGCGGCGCGGGGTCCGCCGACGCCTGGCGGGCACACACTGCCCCCAGCCATGGGTGAGCGTCGGTGGACGGCACACCCGGCTCGACGAGGCGCTCGGCGACTCCTTCGCCGTACTGACCGCCACCGAGCCCGGCCCTTCCCTGACCGCGCTTGCCCACAGTCTCGGCGTTTCCGCCGTCCCGGTGGCCGACCTCGGCGACGACGGCACCCTCGCCGCCTGGCTGCGTGCCGGACGCGCAGACGCGGTTCTGCTGAGGCCCGACCGGGTCGTCATGGACATCGTCCCGGCAGGCGGCCGCGACTTCACGTCGACCGCCGCCTGGGCAACCCTCCTGCACACCACACGAAGCCCTGTCCCTTCCGAACGGACGGCCCCGAAAAGCCTGTTGAGGAGTACGACGCGATGAGCACGCCCTTCTTCACACCCGATCCGGAGACGGCGGCCGCCAGTCGCATCGCGGACTTCGCCCGGCGTCAGGGCATCGCTCCCGACGACTACGCCGCCCTGCACCGCTGGTCGGTCACCGACCTGGAGGGCTTCTGGGGCGCGGTGTGGGAGTACTTCGACATCGACGCCGACACCCCCTACGAGCAGGTGCTGGCCGAGGAGCGGATGCCGGGCGCCCGCTGGTTCCCCGGCGCCACCCTCAATTACGCCCACCATGCCCTGCGTAACCTGGCCGACGACGACGTGGCGATCACTGCCCTCGACGAGACCGGTGCCGGATACGAGGTGACCGGCGCCCGGCTGCGTGCCCTGGTGGCGTCCGTGGCCGCCACCCTGCGCGAGCTCGGCGTCGGCAAGGGCGACCGGGTCGTCGGCTATCTGCCCAACACCCCGCACGCCATCGTCACGTTCCTCGCCGCCGCGAGCCTGGGCGCCGTGTGGTCGGTGTGCGGTCAGGACTACGCCCCCAAGGCCGCCGCCGACCGCTTCGCCCAGCTCGAACCCACCGTGCTGATCGCCGCCGACGGCTACCTGTTCAACGGCACCACCCACGACCGCCGCGAAGCCGTCCTCGAACTCGCCCACGCCCTCCCCACCTTGAAGGCGACCCTGCTGGTGGACCACATGGGCCTGCCCTGGTCGTCGCAGGCGTACCCGTCGCTGGTGGTCCCCTGGGAGGATGCCGCCACCCGTACCGAGGCACTCGCCCGTGTACCGGTCCCGTTCGACCATCCGCTGTGGGTCGTGTTCTCCTCCGGCACCACCGGCCTGCCCAAGGGCATCGTCCACGGCCACGGCGGCGTGCTCCTGGAGCATCTCAAAACCCTGGGGCTGCACTCGGACTTGGGGCCCGGCGACCGTCTCCTCTGGTTCACCACCACCCACTGGATGATGTGGAACCTGGTCGCCTCCACCCTCCTCACCGGCGCCACTACCTGCACCTACGACGGCAGCCCGGCCCCCTTCGCCAAGCCCGACCGCCTATGGGAACTGGCCGCCCGCCACCGGGTCACCGTCTTCGGCACCAGCCCCCAATACCTGCTGGGCATGGCCAAGTTCGGCATCGACCCGTCCGTCTACGACCTCTCCTCGATCCGCGTCGTCGGCTGCACGGGCTCGGCCCTGCCCGCCTCCGCCTACCCCTGGGTCCGCGAGCACGTCGGCGACCACATTCTCCTGGCCTCCATCAGCGGCGGCACCGACATAGTCTCCGGCTTCGCGGGCAGCGCCCCCAACACTCCGGTCTGGGCGGGGGAGTTGTCCGCGCCACACCTGGGCGTGGCGCTGGCTGCGTACGACGCCGAGGGCTTCCCCGTCATCGACCAGGTCGGCGAACTGGTCGTCACCCGCCCCATGCCCTCGATGCCGCTGTACTTCTGGAACGACCCGGAGGGCACCCGCTACCGCGACGCCTACTTCTCGGCATACCCCGGAGTGTGGCGACACGGCGACTGGATCACGGTCACGGGGCACGGCTCGGTGATCATCCACGGCCGATCCGACTCGACGCTCAACCGCAACGGTGTACGGCTCGGCAGCGCCGACATCCATGACGTCGTCGAACGTCTCCCCGAGATCGCCGAGGCCCTGGTCATCGGCGCGGAGGAGCCGGACGGCGGCTACTGGATGCCGCTGTTCGTGGTCCCGGCGGCCGGGGTGACCCTGGACGACACCCTGCGCGACAAGATCTGCGACGCCGTCCGCACCGGCGCCTCACCCCGCCACGTACCCGACGAGATCCTCGAAGTGCCGGGCATCCCGCACACCCGCACCGGCAAGAAGCTGGAGGTCCCGATCAAGCGACTGCTCCAGGGCGCCGCAGTGGAGCAGGTCGTCAATCCGGCCACTGTGGACAGCCCCGAACTCATCGACCACTACGCCCGGTTGGGCAAGGAGCGCCGTAAGGGCAGGTCCGCCTCATGACCACCGTGCTCGCCGTCGCCCTGTCCCTGGTCTTCCTTCCGCTGGGGCTGGCGAAGCTGGCCGCGGCGCCGTTCATGCGCCAGGCGGCGGCCCATCTCGGCATGTCGGTACGGCTCTATCGCGTCGTCGGCGCGCTGGAGGTGGCCGGGGTTGCCGGTCTGCTGACGGGGCTGACCTGGATGCCGCTGGGCGTGGCCGCCGCGACAGGCCTCGCCCTGCTGATGGCCGCGGCGGCAGTGGTCCACCTGCGCCACGGCGACCCGCCGGTCCGGGCCGTCCCGGCCGCCGTACTGGCCCTCATCGCTGTGACGCACGCGGCGGCGGCCATCGGCTGACGGGTGTCCCGTGCGAGCGGGTCACCATCGCACACCGGCCTCCCCTTTCCCCCTGGGGGCCGAGGTGGCCCGCGCCGGTGTCCGGGGCCTGCGAGACGCTGGTCCCCGCCCGGCGCTGGAGGGCATTCCGGTCTCAACGGCGACGCCTGCGGCCGCTCCTGCGTCCGCTCGCGCAGCTCGGCGGCCACGGGGCCTGGGCACGCCCCGCGGGACGGCGGCGATCGCCGGCAGTCACACCGGGGACGCCTGTCTATGAACACAGCGTCCCGGCCGTCTCGATGAACAGTTCCGCGATGGCCTTGGCTGACGGTGTCGGTGGATTGTCGCGCAGCCGGGTGAGCAGGATGCGGCGAACCGGGGCCGCGGGGCCCAGATCGATGGTGGTGACGTCATCCCGCAGGCCGGCCAGGGCGAACCTGGGGGCGAGCGTGATGCCCAGGCCGACCGCCGCCATGGCCTGGGCCTCCTGGTAGTCGTGTGCCCGGTAGGCGATCTTCGGCTCGAAGCCGGCGGCACGGCAGCTACGGGTGAGCAGCTCGGCGACCGGGTGATCGCCCCGGACGATCCAGTTCTCCTCGGCCAGCTCATCAAAACCGGCGGAGTGCCGGGCGGCGAGCGGGTGGCTGGTGGCGACGACCAGGCAGGTGTGGTCGTCCAGCAGATGGATGACATCGAGGTTGGTCTCGTCCAGGCGCCGCCACGGGTAGTCCCACATCAAGGACAGCTCGATCTCCCGGCTCTCCAGGATGTCCATCAGGCCGGCGTTGCGGGCGCTGTGCACGGCCAGCTCAACCTGCGGGTACCGGGTGCGAAAGGCGCGCACGACGCGGGGCAGCAGGGATGCGGCGATGGTGGGGAAGGTACCGATGTGCAAGGTCCCGCTGTGCAGGCCCGCGATGTCATCGAGGGATCGGCGTGCGGCCCGCAACTGGCGATCGATCCGTGCAGCATGCTCGACCAGAGTGCGGCCGGCCTCGGTGAGCGTGACGCCCCGGGGGTGCCGCACGATCAGCGGCTGCCCGGCCTCCGCTTCCAGCCTGCTGATCTGCTGGGACACCGCCGAGGGCGTATAGCTCAGGGCGATCGAGGCCGCCGTGATGGAGCCCCGGCGAGCCACCTCGGCCAGCACCAGCATGCGGCGTACGTCGAAGCTCATCCTCACCGCCTTAAGTATTCATGAAAGCACCCTCAATTTCTTTCGATTGTACTGATGGCACTGCTGGCGCATCGTCGTGTTGACCTGCAGGCGGGCCGCGCAGCCTTCGCCCCGCTCACCAGGCCCTGGTGAAAGACATCCACGCTGCGGTCGCGTACGCAGCCCCGAACCCATGGGAGTACACATGAGCGAGCAGTGGGACGTCGTCGTGGTCGGCGGCGGGAACGCCGGCTTCAGCGCGGCTCAGTCCGCCCGACAGCAGGGAGCACGGGTGCTGCTGCTGGAGAAGGCCCCCCGCCCATGGGCCGGAGGCAACTCCTACTTCACAGCCGGGGCGATGCGCACCAGCCACGGCGGGCTCACCGACCTCACCTCGCTGGTCGAGCCGCTTCCCGCGGACCGCGCAGGACGCGTCGACCTCGCCCCCTACACCGACGACGACTTCCTCGCCGACCTGTCCCGGGTAACCCAGGGAAGGACCGACCCCGAACTCGCCGGGATCCTGGTCGGTGAATCCCGCGAGACGATGACCTGGCTGCGCAGCCTCGGCCTGCGATTCGAGCTCATGTTCCACCGCCAGGCTTACCAGGTGGACGGGCGCTACCGGTTCTGGGGCGGACTGGCCGTCGGCGTGGTCGGCGGGGGCAAAGGAATGATCGACCAGCACCTTGCCGCCGCCGATCGCAGCGGCATCGACATCCGCTTCGACAGCCCCGTCAGCGGCCTGGCCACCGGACCCGACGGCTCCGTCCGCGGCGTGATGCTCGCCGACGGGCAGCGCATCCAGGCCGACGGCGTGGTACTCACCAGCGGCGGCTTCGAGGCCAACCCGCAGATGCGGGCCGCCTACCTGGGCGCGGGCTGGGACCTGGCCCTGGTGCGCGGAACCCCGTACAACACCGGCGACGGCATCCGCATGGCCCTGGCGGCCGGCGCGCAACCCTACGGCCACTGGAGCGGCTGCCACGCGGTGGCCTGGGACAGCCAGGCACGAGCGACCGGCGACCGGGAGCTGACCAACCAACTCACTCGCGGCGGCTACCCGTTCGGCATCGTAGTCAACACCGAGGGCCGCCGGTTCGTCGACGAGGGAGCGGACTTCCGCAACTACACCTACGCCAAGTACGGTGCCGAGATCCTCAAGCAACCGGCAGGCGTCGCCTACCAGCTCTTCGACGCGACGTCCGCGCCGCTGCTGCGCCCCGAGGAGTACGCCTCGGCGGGCATCACCAGGGTGGAGTCCGCCACCGTGGAGGGCCTGGCCAAGCAACTCGGCATGGACGAGGGCCGGCTGGCGGAGACGGTTGAGCGGTTCAACGCCGCCGTTGTCCCCGGTCGCTTCGACCCGACGGTCAAGGACGGCTGCCGGACCGAGGGCATCACTCCTCCCAAGTCCAACTGGGCCCAGCCGCTGACCACTCCTCCGTACGTCGCCTTCCCGGTGACCTGCGGCATCACCTTCACCTTCGGCGGGCTGCGGATCGACGCCGACGCGCGCGTGCTGGACCTGAGCGGTCGCCCCGTCCCTGGGCTGTACGCGGCCGGCGAACTCGTCGGCGGGCTCTTCTGGTTCAACTACCCCGGTGGCTCCGGCCTCACCGCCGGTTCGGTGCTCGGCAGGCGCGCCGGGCGCTCAGCAGCCGCCGACACGTGTTGAGGGCGACACCGCAACGGGTTGGATCACACGCGTGTGAAGACTGTCACGTGGAGTGGTCGGTTCCCGCCATTGTGATCGCCGACGGAGAGGTGTGGCACCGGCAGCCCCGCGGCAGATGGGACCGGCTGCCGGGTTGGGAACCGTCCTTGCTCAGGTTGTGCTTTATCCCCCGGCCCGTGAGCGTTCTTTGATGCTCTCGGACCGTTTGGCGATGCGGGCGGAGGTTCCTGCACCCCTGGCGGACGCGGGCCGGGGTCAGCCGACCGGGCTCAGCGGGTCGTTCCCAGGGGTGGCGGAGATCAGCGGCAGTCTCACGGAGGAGACGACGTTGGGTGTGGGCAGTGATGATCAGCCAGGTCCAGCGGTCGGCTGCCTCGGGGGTGCGGAGCTTGGGGCGGGTCCAGCCCAGTGTCTGTTTGGCTATCCGGAAGGTGTGTTCCAGGTCGAAGCGGCGGAGGAACGCCTGCCAGCGGATGTCGGTGTCGTCGCCGGTCAGGCCGGTGGCCGAGGACCACAGCCAGAGCGGGAGGGGATCGTTCCCGCCGGGCAGCCGGTCGACCTGGAGGCGGATCTGGGTTCCTTCGATGACGGGGAGTTCGGTGGTGTGGTCGATCCAGGTGGAGCGGGTGGTCAGGCGCGGGTGGATGCGGTCCCAGGCCATCGTGCGGGCGGTGCCGTAGCGGTCGGTTACCTGCACGGTTGCCGCGTCCGCAGTGCCCCAGGTCTCCGGTGTGGCGAAGCGGAACTCCCCGCCGTGCTTCTCCAGCGCGGCTACGAACGAGTAGGGCCAGCCCGGCACGAACTGGTCCGAGGACCGGCCACCGCGGCCGTAGACGTGACAGAACAGACGGTCCGGACGCAGGATCAGCCGAAGGCCGTGTCCACGTCAGGCGAACACCCTACCGAGTGTCCGCGTAGAGAGATTGGTTCACTCCAAATCGCCCCAGTCCCACGAAAGGGCGGCACGCCCGTCAGGTTCGCGGCCAAGTCTGAACTGGGGTGCATTGCCTTGGAGCCTGATGAAATGATGGAAACTCCCTGTGGCGGGGAGCCGCTCGGCCAAGACCTTGGCCTGATCGTCGGCCCCAACCTTCCGCAGGCTGTCCACCAACTTGGTGACGGCGTTTGGGTCGTTGAGGGGTACGTGTGCGGCAGGGTTACGGGCTAATAACACAGTCACCTGGTCGACTGCCCCTGCCTCCCGGAATTTGTACAGCAACCCGGCTACCCCCTCTGGGTCGTCGAAGGGTACGTGGATGGCAGGGTTACGGGCCAGCAGTGCAGCCACCTGCTCCACGGCGCCGGCCTTCTGCAGGCGATTCAGCAATCCGGTCACTCCGCGCGGGTCGTCGAGGGATACGTGCGCGGCGTGGTCACGGGCCAGCAGTGCAGCCACCTGCTCCACGGCCCCGGCCTCTTGTAACTCGCCCAGCAGCGCAGCCACCGCCGCCGGGTCGTTGATAGTCACGTGTGCGGCAGGGTCACGGGCCAACAACGCGTTGGCTTGGTCGACGGCGCCAGCCCACCGCAACTCGTACAGCAGCCGGGACACCCCGTACGGGTCGTCGAAGGTCGCGTGTGCGGCGGGGTCACGAGCCAGCAGCGCAGCGATTTGCTCGTCCGCGCAGACCACTCGCAGGCCGCTCAGCAGCGCAGCCACCGCCGCCGGGTCGTTGATGGTCACGTGTGCGGCGGGGTCACGGGCCAGCAACGCGACGGCCTGCTCGACGCATTCGTTCTCCCGCAGATGCCATAGCAGCCCGGCCAGCTCATTTGAGTCGGTGATGTCTACGTGCGCTGCAAATCGTGTTGCCAGGGCGTCGGCCTGCTCGCCGCCCCCGGCCATCCGCAGAATCCGCAGCAGATTGTCCACCCAGTATGCGGAGCTGACGGCCACGTGTGCGGCGGGGTCACGGGACAGCAGCGCAGCCACCTGGGCAACGGCCCCGGCCTCCCGTAGCTGGTAAAGAAGATGGGCTACCGCGCCCGGGTCGTCGAGGGCCACCTGTGCGGCGGGGTCACGGGACAGCAGCGCAGCCACCTGGGCAACGGCCCCGGCCTCCCGTAGCTGGTAAAGAAGATGGGCTACCGCGCCCGGGTCGTCGAGGGCTACGTGTGCCGCGGGGTCACGGGCCAGCAGCGCAGCCACCTGATCGTCTGCATAGACCACCCGCAACTGTTGCAGCACATGGGCCACCTCCTTCGGGCGGTCGAGGGCCACATGCGCGGCGGCACGTTTGGCCAGGACCATGGCTTGCTCGACAGCCCCGGCCCGTCGCAGGTCGTCCAAAAGCCGGGTCACTTCGCCCGGGTCGTCCAGGGCCATGTGTGTGGCAGCGCGTGTGGCCAGGGTCGTGGCCTGCTCGATGGCCCCGTCCCGTCGCAGCCTGGCCAGCAACCCAAGCACCGTACCCGGGTCGTCGAGGGCCACATGCGCGGCGGCACGTTTGGCAAGGACCATGGCCTGCTCCACGGCCCCGTGCGTCAGGTAGTCGAACAGAAGGGATACCGCACCTGGGTGGTCGATGGCCGCGTGCGCGGCAGCCCAATGGGCAGGGCGGGGGTCGGTGGGATGCAGGTCTCGAAAGTGACTGACGAGGCTTTGCGGGGCGTTGGGATCACCGTGGGCAGTGGCGTTCTTGTGGAGCTGGGCAGCGTCGCGGTATAGGCCGCGACTCCAGGCGGCCTCACCAAGGATGCACAAGTCGGCGGGGCGGGCGCGTTGGGCGGCTGCAGTCCAGAAGTCAATGGGCGGAATGGTCTCGGCTCGGTGTTGGCGGCCGTGCTGGTCGAGGTAATCGGCCAGCAGGTAGTGCGGCCCCTGCGGACTGGGCGTGGGCTCACGGCGGGTGCGCTGGTTGCGGGGGCCGCTGTTGGTGACCAGAGTGAGGATGCCGGGGATGCCGTTGCAGGACGTGGTGACGTAGTCGAGGGCCCGGGTCAGCCAATTGCGGTCGAGAGTGCGGTATTCGTCGTCGTCGAGGTAGCCGGGGGCGGCATCGGCGAGCCAGGCCAGCGGGAGGTGAAGGCCAGCGCCCAGGCGACGGGCGTCCATCGCCGCGTGGATGAAGGCCAGGGTTGCTCGCCGGGCTGCGCCATAGCGGTCCATCAGGTACGGCACGCCGGCCAGGTACTGGGTGACCTGCGCACTCTTTGCGTCCTGCGCGGCCTGCGCAAGCCGGGGGTCGGTGGCATCGAGTGCGGCCAGGTCGGCCGGTGTGAAGGCATCCGGCACGTCTATCTTGTGCCCGCCGAGCAGTTCGCGGGCGCCGGCGTGCCGGTCGCGGGTGGTCAAGGTGTCCCAGTGCTGGGGCCACAGGGTGCCCAGGACCAGCACTGGGCCCCGGGACGGATCGTTCAGCAGCTCCCGCAGGCCCGCCGCGACCTGCTCACCGAGCGGGGTCGGGGTCAGGTAATGCTGGGCCTCGTTGAGCCACACCACGGTCTTCGGGGCGATGTCCGGCAGTGAAGCCAGAACCGCATCAGGCGCGGTGGGGCTCAGGGGATGCCACAGCCTCCAGCTGTCCGGCAACTCGCCGACGGCCTCCCACAAAGCGCGGGTCTTGCCCGTGGACGAACCCCCGACCAGGACCGCGATGCCGCTGTGCCCGGCTTTCGCCGCATCGACCACCGCCTTCACGTGCGCGTCGTGGTCCCGCGGGACGTAGGCGGGCAGGGCCCCGAACCGCTCGCGGGCGCCATCGGTGTCCAGCGCCGGGTGGACCCCTAGACCTCCGTCCAGAACGAGCCGAACATCGCCGCGAAGGTCGCTGATCGGGCGCCCCGCCCCCTGCGCCGTCCCCGCCTGCACCCACAGTTCGCGCACCCGCCCCGCCAGATCCGGTGCATCCCAGCGGGCCCGGCGGGCCAGCACCGTGGCCACGGCCACCACATCGGCCTGCTGGCCGGGCCGTTCGTTGTCGGTGATGAGGCGGTGGACCGTATCCGGACCTGGCGACCCGGGCAGGCCGTCGTCGTCGGCGATGTCCCTGACGATCTCGTCCAGGCTGGGGGCATCCGCTGCCAGATGCACCTCGTACAGCAGCTCCTTGAGCTTGCGCAGCGCGGGCGGCCATCCCACCCGCGCCCGTTTCAGCGGCCGCGGCCGCTTCGGGCCACTCGGGTCCAGTCGGCCGCCCCCCGTGTCGCCACTCATCGCACCATCGTCTCCCCTCCCGCCCCCCGACAGGACGCGAACAGCGCAAATGACCAAATTTGTTGAGGGCACATCGCAACTCGGAGCCGAGTCCTTCGGGGGCCTCGACGTGGACAGCAAGCCGGCCGGCTGCCCCACCTGCCCACCGCCCTTCCTGTGGAGGACTCCATGTCCCGCAAGCGTTTGACCGCCCCGAACGCCTCGCCCACCCTGGACGGTGTTGCGTTTCTTGTACTGCTCCTCGTCGAAGCCGGGTGGCCGCCCGCCGCGTAAGCCTTTGCGCAGGCGGGCGGCCTGGCTGCCGGTCTTCTCCGGGATCGCCGCGACGCTGTCGGGCTTCTTGCGAGGCCTGCCCGGCCCCGACTTCGGGACTCGGATCTTCTCCAGAACCGGTTGGAACTGGGTGCAGTCCGCTCGCTGACCCGGTGTGACGATCAGGGACAGCGGGCGGCAATGACCGTCCGCGCTCAGGTGGAGCTTGGTCGTGAAGCCGCCGCGCGAGCGGCCCAGGCCCTCACCTCCCGCACCACCTCCACCAGGCGGGCGTGCAGGCTCTGCCACGGAGTTTCGTCCTGATGTTCTGACCCTTCGGCCCCCTTTGAAGCGGGCGCCGGCGGCGGGTCGGTGCGGGCACCCGCCGCATGCTGATGCGCCCGCACGATGGTGGAGTCGACCGAGACAGCCCAGTCCTCGCCTACGGCATCCGCCGCGGCCTGGACCTGCTGGAGCAGACGCTCCCACGTCCCGTCGGCCAACCACAGGCGGTGCCGTTCGTAGACCGCCTTCCATGCCCCGAACCGTTCGGGCAGGTCACGCCCCTGCACGCCGGTCCGCACCCGGTGCAGAATCCCGTCGATCACCTGCCGGTGATCCCGCCAACGGCCACAACGCCTACTGCTGACCGGCAGGAACGGCCGCAGCCGTACCCACTCCGCATTCTCGGATAGCCCGGCCTTATGGCCATAGCAACGGTCTCGCCACGCGGCAGTCACACGGTCGACCACGCAAGCCCTAGCCGGACGGTCGGATCGCAGCGAACCGCGCACTCATGGCGGGACCAAGGTGATCAACAAGGCCGTATCCGGGCTGGTCCGGCCATGGCAGATTGAAGAGGAACGAAGTGCTGACCACCTGGCTCACTTCGGGGAGATCAAGTCGAAGCTGCTCTTCCAGGAACCGCAGCGTGACGCGCCAGGTCCCGTCTTCTCCAAGGAACGACGCGACGGTCTCCTGAACGACATCCCAGAAGAACACATGGGGCAGGACACTGCCCTCGTTGAAGACATGCGCGTCAAGTAGGTCCTGGAAGCCAGGCGCGACCGCGATCAAGTCCCGCACCAGCTGAACATCTCGTTCCACGGCACCCCCTCCCCAGGCCCTCACGATAGATCCACACCCGCGTCGGCCTGGAAAGCCGTCCTCGACCGCACCAGGGCGGCAGCACTCTACCCAAGCAGTACGCCAATCCCTCGTCCATGATCGACCGGCAATTCCTGGGTGGAGTCGCTCCTGTCTGCTCCATGCCCGCTGGGAGTTGATCGGTCCCACACTCGTCGCCTGGCGGGCTGAGCGCAGAGGCAAAGGCCTGGAGATCGGCCGCCCGCCCGAGCACGACCTGCGCCGCATCTGGACGCCATCCTCTACGTCGACCGCACCGGGATCCCCTGGCGCTACTTGCCCCACGACTTCGCGCCGTGGGAGACCGTCTACGGCTACTTCGCCGCCTGGCAGAAAGAGGGCATCTTCGACCAGCTCAACGGCGCGCTGCGACGCCTTGTGCGCGAGGCCGAAGGCCGCGACGCCGAGCCGAGCGCAGCGTACTGGACGCCCAGAGCGTCAAGACCTCCGCCAACGTTCCCTCATCCAGCCAAGGAATCGACGCGGGCAAGAAAATCGCAGGTCGCAAGCGTCAGATCGGCGTCGACACCCTCGGCCTGCTTCTGGCCGTCTGGGTGACCGCGGCGAGCGTCTCCGTCAACGCCGGCGGCATCCATCTGCTCTCCCAGATCTCTGCCGCGACCCCTCGCGTGACCAGGGCGTGGGCCGACACCGGCCATTGCACGAAGGCCATCGACCACGGGGCCCGCCTGGGAATCGACGTCGAAGTCGTCCAGCGCGACCCGGGAGTCAAAGGATTCAAGGTGATCCCTCGGCGTTGGGTTGTCGAGCGCACCTTCGGCTGGTTCATGCAACACCGTCGCGACTACGAGACCCACTCCCACCGCTCCGAGGCGGTCAGCAGCACGGTGGCCGAGACGCCCGCGACGGGCTGGCAGCCGAGCAGCAGATGCACGGCCCGCCGGTCGGTCCGCCACACCAGCCGGGGGATTCGGCCCAGGACGGCAGGGATCTGTCCGCACGTCCGCCGGAAAGACGCCTCGGCGAGCGGATTGACGAAGTGCTGACCCCTGTGGGTGATCTCCGTCGGCGGCGGGGGAGGAGGCGCCGGGCGCAGGGGTCTGCTGTGCGTTCGTAGCGGCAGAGGCCAACGTGGATTCCGTTGCAGTCGTTCAGCATGGGCCTGAGCTCAACGACTCGACCGGGATATCGAAAGCCCGTGGTGTGTTGGCCTGCACCGGCTCGCGCCCGACGCCCGAGCGGTGGAGTGAGAACAACTTCGTACGCCACGGACCTTCGCCGGACCTGACGGCGCGGGTGCTCGCCGCCCGTCCCCGAGCGGTCGATTGCTGCGGCTTCGCTCACGTGCCGCCCCCGACCGGCGCGCCATCGTGTGGTTGCCCTCTTGCGCACCGGACGTGAACCCGTAGAGGGCGTCTGGAGCGAGGTCATGCCCGCCGATGCGTTCGCGGCCCTGCCGTCACGCTGTGCCGTCTCTCCGCCGTGTCGGGTGCCGTGTGGACCGGCGAGGGATCAGCGTCGGCTGCACGAGTCGTCGCCGGTCCACGCCGCTGCGGGCGTTGATCAGAGCGATCAGCAGGTCGACCGCTTCGGTGCCCACCCGGTCGGGGCGGAGGCTGAGCGTGGTGACGGGCGGGGTCGTCATCGCGTACTCCGGATCTTCGCTGATGCACGCGACCAGCAGATCCCGCGGAACTCGAAGCCCGTGGCGCCGGGCGGCGGCGAGGATGTTGTGGCCGGAGTCGGAGTAGACACCGATGACGGCGTCCGGCCGTGGTTCGCCCTCGAGGAGCCGGCCGGCGGCGTCCTGTTCGGTAGCGAAGTAGTCGGGCAGCGAGGCGTACTCCTCGACGAGGACGGGCAGGTGGCGTTCGTCGCACCATGACCGGTACGCGTGTGCGATCAGGTGCGGGTACGTGTCGTCGTGAACGGGCAGGCAGAGCCCGATCCGCCGGGCGCCGGACTCCTCGAGGTGGTCGAGCAGGAGGCGCAGGCCCGCTTCGTAGTCGGTGTCGACCCACGTGTCGCACCAGTGCGGCTGGGGCGGCCGGCCGTCGTAGACCATGGGGATGCCCCGCTCGCGCAGGAGGGAACGCACCGGGTCATCGGCGCGCGGATCGACGTGGATGACGCCGTCCATCGGCGTGTTGAGCCACATCAGTGGTGACAGGGAACTCGGCATCACCGTGAGCAGATAGCCGCGCTCGTGCGCCACCGCCATGGCACTCAGCGTCAGCTGCGCGTAGTAGGGGATCTGGGTGTACGGGACGGGAAGGTCGCCGTACGTCGTCATGGTCAGGCCGAGCACTCCGGTGCCGCCGTGGGCCACGGCACGGGCCCCGCTGGCCTGGGAGTGCCCGAGTTCGCGTGCGGCGGCGAGTACGCGCTGCCTGGTCGCCTCGGACAGCCGTCCGGTGCCGTTGAGTGCGTTGGACACCGTGGCCGTGGACACCCCGGCCCGTGCGGCGACTGCGCCGAGTGTGGGACGCCGCCAGACAGGCGAGCTCGTCATCTGCACCCCAACGGCTTTGCGGCGGCTTGTGGTTACGACGTTGAGCACACACCGTACCGGGCGTCGGCGGCCGGTGCGTCCGCCGGGTGAGGAGTGATCAGATGTCAGACGTTCTCGACGGCCCCTCCGCGGGGTCCGCGGGTGGCCCGCTGCTGCGGCGGACGTTCCTGGCCGCGGCCGGGGCGGGCGCTCTCGCGGCGGCCGGTGCCGGTACGGCCGCCCGGGCCGCGACCGGCCGGCCCCCGGTGCGGGTGGCCACCGTCGTCCTGAACGGGCGGGTGTTCACCGGAATCACCGGCGGCGCGCGCGCAGGCGGTGGCCGTCGGCACCGACGGAAAGGTACTCGCGGTCGGCAGCAACGCGGACATACGCCGGCGCATCGGCCCCCGTACCGTCGTCATCGATGCCGACGGCGGTACGGTCATGCCGGGCATCCAGGACGGGCACATGCACCCGCTGGGGGCGGCCGCGCAGTCCCTGAACCCGTCCTTGGGCAACGCGAGCACGACGGTTGCGCAGTTCCGCGCGAGGATCCAGGAGATGCTTGGACGCCACGGCAGCGCAGGAACCGGACGGCTGGCTCCAGGTGACCGACTGGAACCCCGTCGGCCTGCTGCCCGCGGGCACCGTGGCGGACAAGTCGCTGCTCGACTCGTTGAACACCAGACGCCCGATCTACCTGCAGGGTTCCGACTTCCACAACAGCCTCGCCAACACCAGGGCGCTCGCCCTCGCGGGAGTGGACCGCACCACCCCCGACCCGCCGGGCGGGAAGATCGTCCGCGGCGCCGACGGGGAGCCGACCGGTCGGCTGACGGACGACGCCCAAGGGCTCGTCAGCCAGGTGACCCCTCCGCCGAGTCCGGACCTGGTCCTCGCCGCCCAGAAGAAGATGGCCGGCGCGCTCCTGGCCGCGGGCATCACGTCGATCCCCGAGCGGGGGTCGGGGCGCGGCCGGGTTCATACCAGTCACCCTGGTCGCGTCGGCGCCGGTAGTGGGCGTTGGCTCCGGGCGAGGCCTGGAGGGCTGGGAAGGCGGTGTTCGGCCTCGGTGTCTAAGGGCCGGGTGCGCCCGCTGCGTTCGGGCGGCTCGGAGCTGGGCGAGGGTGAGCCGGGCGGCCCTTGCCTGGGTCGAGGCAGGGTGAGGATCACTCGGCCCGGGCATCACATGATCGAACCACACGGATCACCTGAACGAGCCTCTGCGGCTCGATTGCCGGTCGATTGCCGGTTTCCTCACTCCGCCTTGCCGGTCACGATGTGCCACCTCCCTCAATGAGCGGCGTTTTGGCAGGTCAGCAGCTATAGGCAGACCGGTCCGACGGATCCAGAACGGCTCCAGCTTTTTCTGTGGGGCCGCTTCCTAGGCTCTGATCCCGAAAGCGGCCGACCGACGGGGCTTCGGGAGAAGCCCAGAAGAAATCGGCCCGACTCACACGCCGATCACATGCACAGGAGAGCCATGCGTATCCGCACCGTCCTGCCCGTCGCCCTTCTGGCCGTCTCCGGCCTCCTCGCCGGGGCGGGAACCACCTTCGCCGCCGGCACTGACGAAGAGTTCCCGGAGGGCGGCGGTTACCCGGCCTACCAGTGTTTCAAGACGGACCGCGCCGAGTACTGCAGTGACACGAATGTCGAGAATGATGCCGCAGGGGCCGCGTGGATCGGGACCTGTCCCATCGACGTCCAGAAGGGCCTCACCGACAAGCCGTACCTCCGCGACCTTCGCCCGGAGGGCGCCCTCAGCTGCTCTGGTGAAGATACCCCGGAGAGCAGCGGTTACCCGGCCTTCCAGTGCTTCAAGACCGCGGACCGCGTCGAGTACTGCAGTGACAAGAAGGTCAAGAACCATGACGCAGGGGCCGCGTGGATCGCGACCTGTCCGTCCAACGTCCTGAAGGGTCTCACCGGCAAGCCGTACCTCCGCGACCCCCGCCCGAAGGGCGCCTCCAGCTGCTGATGCACAAGACCACGAAGGGGCCGCATCCCGGTGCGGCCCCTTTCGCCATGCCCAACCGACGAACGCCGCCTGGGGCCGTACACCAGGGCCACGTCGTTCAGGTGTGGTGTCTTGGTCCATCCCGTGATGCCGAGGGTGATCAGTGGTCGGTCGGCGTCGCGGGTGTGGTGGCGGAGTCCGGCGGCGGTGTTCGGCCGAACGGTGAGTCTCGGAGAGCGCCGACGGCCAGGTTGCGCAGGGATGCCATGGCACATGGAGCAGTACGGGTGGGGCGCGCAGCATGCCACCGTTCCGTGAGCTTGGCGAGCCAGATGGCATCCAGCTTGTCGGTCTTCGGCCGGCCGGGACGTTCTTCGCTCGAGTTACCCGGTTCGCTGTCGGCGCGGGATCAGATACAGCGAGCGTGCGTACGCGCCGAAGAACCGGAGCGCGGACTGTCCGCGGCGGAGACTTGGGGCCGGTTGAATGCCGGCTGGTCAACTGCCTCAGTGAGTCACGCGTTTCCGGTTACCGGCAAGGAACTGCCGGTGCCGCTGCCTGTGTTCGCGCCGCCGGGTGTGTTTTCGCAGGTCAGGGGGCTGGTGGGTGGTCCAGAATCGGTCCAGCGTTCTGTTGCCCCCGCTTTTCTAGAGTCGAGGAGCGGAGACGCCGCAGCCGATGGATGCGGGCTCCGTGTCATGTGGAAGCCGATGCAGGAAGAGACGAGGAATCATGCGCAAGAGCCAGGGACGTCGGGTCGTGGGGGCGCGGGCGGTGGCGCTCACGGTGGCTGTGGGTGTGGCGGCGGCGACGGGTATCGCGAGTACGTCGTGGGCGTCAGCGGCGCAGCCGACGCACGCGGAGCAGGTGGCCAAGGCGGAGCAGAAGTGCTCGGGATACTCAGCGGCGGAGATCATCCTGGGGTTCATGGGTCAGGGGGTCGTGGCCAAGCAGTATCCGGACCTGGCCCTGGTGCAGGGGAAGGTTGTCGGTGCGACCCCCAGAGATGTGGAGGTCTTTCTGGCGCTGGCCTCGCTGCGGAAGGCGGGGTTCGCCGAGAAGTTCCGCGCGGATGTCACCTCGGGTGACCCGTTCCGAGTCCGTGACGCGCTGGAGCGGCTGGACGCCATGGGCGTGGCCGTCCACAAGGACGGCCTCGAGGGGCCCGTGGACTCGGGCAACGGCGACGATTCAACCGTGGTCTTGATCAACTTCAATGCGGACAAGAAAGCCACCGACGTGCCCGTGGACTCGGGCAAGGGCGACCGTTCAACCGTGATCTTGGTCTCCTTCAATGCGGACTTCGAGGTTGGCAAGAGCGGTCTGACGACCGAGAAGGCCGTATCGATCGTGACCAAGCTGCTGGCCGGCAAGTAGGTCTTCGAAAGGGCGGCTCCGCTGCGTGCGGCGGAGCCGCCTTGGGGGTGAAGAGACATGTCTCGCATAGCTTTCTTCGGCGGAGCCGTTCTGTGGGGAACGGTCGGTGTGACGTCGCTGCTGGTGGCCCTGCCGAGTTCGGCGGTCACTTCGCCGGGAGTCGTCGAATCGCGTCAGTACGTCAGCAAGGTGTGGCCCCAGGGCTGGTCGTTCTTCACGAAGAGCCCGCGGAGCCCGTCGAACGGTGCTTACAGGATTTCGTCCGACGGGCAGCCACGGAGCTTGCTCATCGGACCCAACGCCAGTCCGTCCAACGCGTTCGGGGCCAGCAGAAGAGCGCGGGCGCAGGGCCCGGAGCTGGCAACCCTGATGTATGCCACACCGGGGCGGGCCTGGAAGAAATGTAAGGGGAACACGGTCTCCGACTGCGGCGTCGGCGATTTCGGTAAGGCTCCGAAGATCCGCAACGATTCTCCGATCCCGACGCTGTGCGGGAAGACCGTGCTCACCCTTGAGGAACCGATTCCATGGGCCTGGCGGAAGCTGACAGAAGGCCAGCACCGGGTCACGAAGGCCGCGGAGGTGAACATCCAGTGCTGAGACTCAGGATCCCGGCGGTGCCCGAAGCCGCCGAACGGTTCGACCCGCGCACCAATGTGTACGGTCTGATGCGCACGCTGATGGCCGTGGGCATGTTCGCCACACTGTTCCTCACCCCGGCCGCGGCCCTGTTCCATCCTGTCATCGGCATGAAGGACGCCCCGTACTGCGACGGGCTGTCCGCGATCTCGGGATTCTGCGTCGGCGGGGACGCGCTGAGTCCGGACGCGCGCCGCTATCTGCTGGCAGCCGTTCTGATCCCCGTGATGATCGGTTGGCGGCCGAGGTTCTGGGTGATACCGCACTGGTGGGTCGCGTTCAGCATCGCCTCCTCGCTCAGTCTTCCCGAGGGCGGAGACATGGTGGGTCTGATTCTCACGCTGGCCATTGTTCCCTTCGGGCTGGTGGACGACAGAAGGTGGCACTGGAGCACCGAGGGCGGCTCGAAGCAACTCGGCGGTTCCGCCGCCGCCTTCTGCTACGTCACTCACTGGGCCATCCGGATCCAGGTGGCCGGCATCTATTTCCAGTCCTCCGTGGCGAAGTTCGGCGTGGCGGAGTGGGCCGACGGTACCGCTCTCGCCTACTGGCTCAACGATCCGTCCTTCGGGCTCCTGCCGTTCTGGCAGCCCGTGATGCAGCCCCTGCTGGAGAACGCGTACACGGTCGCCGCCCTCACCTGGGGAGTCCTCGTCATGGAACTCTCCCTGGCGTTCTCGCTCTTCTGGAAGGCCGAGGTGCGCCGCAGGACGCTCTGGCTGGGGATCGCTCTCCACGCGGGGATAGCGCTCTTCATGGGCCTCTTCAGCTTCGCGTTCATGATGTTCGGCGCCCTGGTCATCGCCTACCGGGTTCCGAGCACGAACATCGCCCTTCCCCGGTTCGCGGCGCTACGAGCGCGGCGCGCGGCCCGTGACGACGAGGCGGCCGACACATCACTGCGGGACACGACTCTCGTTCCTGGCTGAGGGACGCTTCGGCGGCCCGAACATGCCGTGGGGCACCGCCCCCTTACGTGCATCGCCCCCGGTCGGTCGTCTCTGGGCGGGGGCGCTCCATGCCGTGTGGAAACCGAATTCGACAAGATATGGGAACTCATCATGCGTAAGAGCCGAGGTCGTCTGGTTGTGGGGGCGCGCGCGGTGGCGCTCGCGGTGGCTGTGGGCGTGGTGGCGTCGACGGGTACGGCGGGTGTGTCGGGGGCGTCGGTGCAGTCGAAGAACGTGGATGAGCAGTGTGCGCGGTACACGGCGGCGGAGATCATCCTGGGGTTCATGGGCAAGGGGGTGGTGGCCGAGCAGTATCCGGATCTGGCGCTGGTGGCCGGGAAGGTCGTCGGTGCGACCCCCAGGGAGGTGGAGGTCTTTCTGGCGCTGGCCACGCTGAAGGAGTCGGGGTTCGCCGAAACGTTCCGCGCGGATGTCACGTCGGGTGACCCGTACCGGGTCCGTGACGGGCTGGAGCGGCTGGACACCATGGCCGCGACTCTCCGCAAGGAAGTCACTGAAACGGGCACCGGTTCCGGTGCGGTGTTCGGGACCGGCAAGAACACCGACGCCGGCGTGGGCGCGGGCACGATCAGTTTCGTGACGACCAACAAGGTCGCGGTCGTGAACGTGGCCGTTGTGGCGAATCTGGCCGTGGCCGTGACGAAGCTGCTGTTCAGGGCGGACTCCGAAGAAGGCGAGAGCGGTCTGACGACCGAAAAGGCCGTAGCGATCGTGACCAAGCTGCTGGCCGGCAAGTAAGTCCTCGAAAGGGCGGCTCCGTCGTGTGCGGCGGAGCCGCCTTGCCGCCCTCGTTCCGGGCAGAGGGGGGCTTCGTCCGCCCAACCGTCCGAATGGGGCAGCGGTCGTCTCGTGCACTGCCCCCGCCCGGCGGCTTCGGACGGGGACAGCGCTGCATTCCCTGCGCAAGGTGCCTGCATATAAAGGAAATTGACGTGATGTTGGCTCAATTCTGCCTGAGACCTTTCAGCCAGTGGTTGGCGGAGAAGGATCTCTCCACGCGACGCTCGCGCACGTACTGTCATCTTCCTGTGGCGGGAGGTTCCGCCTGGTGAGGCCGCCGCCGGTGCCGGGCGGCGGGGATGCGGGGAGAAGCAGGGGTGCATGGCTGAGCAGTTGGGGCCCTGGCTCCGTGGCCGTCGGGCGCAGCTGGGTTTGAGTCAGCCGCAGCTCGCCGAACTCGCCGGGGTCAGCACCCGCACCATCCGCGAGATCGAGCGAGGCCGGGCGCGGTCACCGCACAGCCCGTCGGTGCTCAGGCTCATGGAGGTCCTCGGACCGGACAGCGCGCCGGAACCCGTCGACGAACGGCAGCTCCGGCTCGACGTCCTAGGTCCCCTCCTGTTCCAGGTGGCGGGCCGGCCCGCCGAACCCGGCGCGGCGAAACAGAGCGCGCTGCTGGCCCTGCTCGGTCTGCACCCGGGCACCGCCGTGTCGCAGGACGAGATCGTCGACACTCTGTGGGACGGTCGGCCCCCGGCCAGCGCCCCCAACATGATCCACACCTACGTGGCCCGGCTGCGCCGGCTGCTCACCCCGGCTACACACTCGGAGGACCCGCCCGGCGGCCTACTGCGCCGGACCCGGACCGGCTACGTCATGGACCTGGACGAACAGGACTCGGACGCGGCGCGGTTCACCGCCCTGGCCTCGCGCGCCCTGCCCTCCCTCGCCGACGACGGGGGCGAGCCCACCGACCGGGCCGAGGCGTACGCGCAGGCCGAGGCGGCGCTGCGGCTGTGGCGCGGCCCCGTGCTCCAGGGCATGCCGCCGGGGTTGCGTGAGCACCCCTCCGCCGTGGGCCTGACCCGGCTGCGCCTGTCCCTGGTCCAGGCGTACGCGGACAGCGCACTCGCCGCGGGCACACAGGAGAACGCCGTCCACGAACTGCGCCGGACCGCCGACCTGGAGCCGCTGCACGAAGGGGTCCACGCCCGGCTGATGCTGGCACTCGCCGCCTCGGGCGAGCAGGCCGCCGCCCTGAGCCTGTACACGGCGTTGCGGGACCGGCTGGACGACCAGCTCGGCGTCCGCCCGGGTCCGGAGCTGACCGACGCCCATCGACGGGTCCTGCGCATGGACGTACCGCGCGCCGCCACCTCCCGGCCGTCGGCGGAGGCACCGGCACCGGCCCCCGCCGCCCCGCCGATCGCCCCCGCCCTGCTGCCCTACGACGCCGCGTTCTTCACCGGACGCGACGATCACCTGGCCCGGCTGGACGCCCTGCTGCCCGCCCCCGGGGAGAGACCCGCCGGTGGGAGCGCGGTCTGTGCCCTGACGGGTCCCGGAGGCGCGGGCAAGACCGCCCTCGCCGTGCACTGGGCGCACCGGGTGCGTGACCGCTTCCCCGACGGTCAGCTCTTCGTGGACCTGCGCGGCCACTCACCGGAGGGCCCGGTGCGCCCCGTGGAGGCGCTGACCCGGTTCCTGCTGGCGTTGGGGGTGGCCGCGGAAGTCATTCCGGGGACGCCGGAGACCGCCGCCGACCTGTACCGGACCCTGGCCGCCGAGCGGCGGATGCTGGTCGTCCTGGACAACGCAGCGGACGCGGAGCAGGTCCGGCCGCTGCTGCCCGGAGGGCCCGGCTGTCTGGTGCTGGTCACCAGCCGCGACCGGCTGGCCGGACTCGCCGCCCGCGACGGCGCCCGGCGGATCGGGGTGGACGTGCTCAGCCCCGCCGAATCCCGGCTCCTGCTGCATCGAACCCTCGGCGCGGCGCGAGTCGACGCCGACCCGAGGGCGGCGGCCGAACTGGCCCACGCCTGCGGGCACCTTCCCCTGGCGCTGCGGATCGCCGCCGCCAACCTCGACCACACCCCCTGGCGCACACTGGAGGAACAGGCCGCCGAACTGCGCGACGGCGACCGGCTGACCGCCCTGTCCGTCACCGGCGACGAGACCACCGCCGTACGCGGTGCCTTCGACCTCTCGTACCACGCCCTCGACGCTCCGGCCCGGCGGATGTTCCGTCTGCTGGCCCTGGTGCCCGGCCCGGAGACCGGTCTCGGCGCCGCCGCGGTCGTCGCGGGCCTCGCCCCCGCGGAGGCCGCCGCACTCCTGGAACGACTCACCGCCGCCCATCTGCTGCGGGAACACCGGGTCGGCCGGTACCGCCGCCACGACCTGGTCGCGCTGTACGCGGCCGAGCGACTGCGCCTGGAGGAGACCGCCGAGGACCGCCACGCGGCCTCCGACGCCCTGTACACCTGGCTGCTGAACGCCACGGGCCACTGCGCCCAACTGCTGTACCCCGGCCAGGCCCCCCTGCCCCCCACCGGCACCAGCGGCCCGGACGCCGGCACTCACGGCGACGGCGGCGCCTGCCGCGCCATCGCCGTGCCCCCGCCTCGTATCCCCGACGCCGCCGCGGCGATCCGCTGGCTGGACGACGAACTGCCCAACCTCGCCGCGGCCGTCCAGCAGGCCGCCGCCGAGTGCCACCCTGCCTCCTGGCGGCTCGCGTACACCCTTGTCGGCCACTCCTGGACCCGAAAGAACGCCGTGGACTGGGCGGCCCTCGGCCGGGCCGCCCTGGACGCCGCCCGTGCCGCCGACGAGCCCGTGGCCCAGGCCGCCATGCACAACCTGCTCGGCGCCGCGCACCTTCACCAGAGCCTCCCCTATGCGGCGATCCCTCACTTCGAGCAGACGCTCGAGCTCGCCGAGGCAGGCGGCTGGTTGGAGGGTACGGCTGTGGCGCTCACCAACCTCGCCAGTGTGAACTGGCTCGTCGGCCGGCTGACACGCGGCGCGGAGTACCTGGAACGGGCCACGGAGGTCGACCGGCGCAACGGCATGCCGGACGGTCACCCGGTCGTCCTGCTCACGCTCGGGATCACGCTGCGCGACCTGGGCCGCCTGACCGATTCACTGGACCGTCTGCGGCGGGCCGAGCGTGCTCCGCGCAACCTCGATTCCCAGCACAACCGGATCCTGACCCACGCGAACCTGGGACGCACCCTGTACCTCCTCGGGGATTCCGCGCGGGCGGCGCACCACCTGACGACCGCCCTGACGATGGTCCGGGAGAGCGGCGAACAAGGCAGCGAGGCGTACGTGCTGCGGTTCCAGTCCTCCGTCCACCGCGACGCCGGTGATCTCACCACCGCCCTGGACATGGCGACGACCGCCACCCGTCTCTTCGACCAGGACGGCGAGGAGTACTACCGCGCGGACGCCCGCATCGCCCTCGGCAGCGTCCTGCTCGCCCTCGGCCGCCCCGGCGAGGCGGATTTCGTCTACCGGGAAGCGCTCAAGCTGGCCGAGGAACGCGGCGCGGACGAACTGCGGGCACGTGCCCTGCTCGGCCTGGCCGCCGTGACCGATCCTCCCGACCGGGAGCAGATCTCCCGGGCGCTGGACATCGCCCGGGGCACGGATCACCTGATGGTGCAGGGCGAGGTCCTCACCGCCCTGGCCCGTGCCGAACTGCTGCACGGCGAGGCGGCCACCGCCGCCGCCCGCGCCCGCGAGGCCCTCGCTGTGCACCGCGGCACCGGCTGGCGCAGGTCCCTGGCCGAGGCCCTCGACATCCTCGGCCGCGCCGTCGCCACGACCGGCGAGGAGGACCCGGCCCCGTATCGGAGGGAGGCCCAGGACATCTTCCGCGCCCTGGGCATGACATCTCATCAGGGGCCGGAGTCCCCCCGAACAGTTCTGGATTCGGCCTCGTCAACCTCGCCGGTTCGGTGATCGGCCCGGGGGCCCTCAAGGTGACTCCGGTCTCAGGGGACGGACCCGCCCGGCGCCGCCCTGCAGAACGATCTCGACCGGATCGTTCGAGCCGTCAGCGGTCAGGAGCGCCATGGCAACATGAGACCTCCACGGATTTCGACCGGACCGACAACAAGGTGGAGCAGGTTCACTGGGAGAACGTCCCTCCGGGGATTGTCGACATCATCGTGCGCCCACCGGATCACCCGCTTCCGCAGTCGTACGCCTGCGTCTGGCGGATCTCCTGACCCGGTGGCTGCTTGACCGCGTACAGAAAAACATCGATGCCGACAGAGACACCAGGAAGAAGAACGGGACGGACTACCGGAAGATCTACCGGAACAAACCAAGAGCGCGGGACAGAGCCTCACACCCTCAGTGCGACGCCACCGACACCGCCGAGGATGAGGCATTCGGCGCCGACGGGCCTGTTGGTGGGCGGGACGACGGCGGAGTCGACCGACCCGGTCCAGCCGATGTCATCGACGGCATCGGCTGGGCGAGGACGCGGCGAAGATCTTCTCCCGCGTGCCGTCGACGGCCCACCGGATGAGCGGATGGTGAGCGGTCCGGAACGAGCCGAGCTCGTCCGGGAGGTCCCGCCGGGGCGAGTCGGTGCGGTTCTCCCACGCGATGGCTTCGAGCGTGCGGCGGTGATCGGCCCAGGCCGCCGGCGAACCGGATCGGCCGGCATCGGCGGCGTGATCCGGGCCCCCATCGCATCAGGGATCACTGATCGGACAGACCTGCCCGATCAGCCGACGAGCCCACCCACGACACACGCTCCAGCTCCGACCTGTTGGCCGCCCCCAGTTTCCGGCCTGCCTGCTCGATCAGTCCGATCACGTCGAGCGGGGTCAGGAGCAGGGCCTGGGCGATCTGACGGTCACTGTGACCTGCGCGGACCATCTCGACCAGCCGGTGTTCGGTCAGGGAGAGACTCGGGGGCGCCGGCGGTGCCGGTTTCGGGCGCACTCCCGCCGCGGTGAGCGCTCCGCGTACTCGGCAGGCCAGCAGGAGGCTGCCGCAGGCGTCCGCGAGGTGGAGCGCCCGGGTGAGGGCCCGGCGGGCCTGGTCGGCCTCGCCGGTGCGCATGAGGGCGGTACCCAGCTCGTAGTAGGCGCGGGCCAGTTCCAGTCTGGCAGGAGACCGCTTCAGCAGGGCCACGGCCTCGCGCAGGAGCACCTGTCCTCTGGGGCCGCCGAGGATCACGCCCAGGCAGCGTGAAGCCACCCCGATCGCTCGCTCGGTGCCCCACTGGTGGGCCAGTTCCAGTTCCTCGGTGGCCAGCTGGAGAGCGTCCGTCCGCTGTCCGAGCGTGAAGTGCAGCAAGGCCGCCTGCGACCGCCAGGGCGCCAGGGCCAGGGCCGTGACCTGTGCGCGGTTCTCCTGCGCGCCGTACTCGTGCAGGACGGCGAGGGCGGCGGCCGGGTTGCCCCGCGCCGCGTGCAGACGACTGCGTGCGAGGAACGCCGGGCCTTGCCAGGTCCAGCCCACCCGGTCGAATTCGGCGTCCGCGGTGAGCGCTGCCGTCGCCGAGGTCAGGTCGCACCGCTCGATCAGTGATTCGCCCACGTGGGTCATCAGCGCCAGCCTGATCCGGGGCTCCAGGCCCTGGTCGGCCGTCGTGACGGGGTGTCCGAAGTCAGCGGTGAGCGGGAGCTGCCTGCCGCGGCGGGACTGCACGAGCAGCTGCCAGGTCATCGCGGACGAGACGAGCAGGAAGGAGCCCCATCGGCCGCCCGTGTCGGCGATGCGGTCGAATCGCGCGGCCGCGTCGTCGAGACGGTCGGTGGCCACGAAGGCCAGCCCGGCGAGGGTCACGAGCATCTGGGATGCGTCCGCTGCGACCAGGCCGCCTCGCAGGGCCCGGTCGAGGAGGTCGTTGGTGACCTGGGCGCTGGCCTCCCCGGTGGTGGCCGAGGCGGACAGCGCGGCCAGGACCATGCACTCACCAGGGGTGTCACCGGCCAGCTTGTGGTCCCACAGTCGTCGCGCGTGCCGCCGGGCCGTGGTGAGGGTGGACAGTTGGTCATAGCCGATCAACAGCATCTGCGCCTGCAGGAACCACGACACCTCCCGGGCAAGGCCGGTACCGTCGTCGCTCCGCCGCAGGTCCTCCACCGCACGGGCGAGGACGTCGACGGCGCGCTCGTGCTCATGGCTGAGGAACAGCGCGCTGCCGAGCATGGCGGCCGCCTCGGCCAGCGCATACGGGTCGGTCAACGTCGCCGAGGCCTGCGTCAGATGGTGCCTGGCCGCGCCCACATCGATCTGCATCTCGTCCTTGCCCAACTCCAGCAGCAACGGACCACGCTCTTCGGCAGACACCGGCTCGCGCAGAGCCCGGCGCAGATAGGCCACGGTGATCTCCGGGGCCCCGCGGCCACGAGTCGACCGCGCCGCCTGTCTCAGGGCGTCCACCCACCAGCTCTCACCGCCCGGCTCGGCCAGCAGCAGGTGTGCTGCCACCAGATCATCGGCTGCGCCGTCGTGTCGCAGCAGTTCGGCTGCCCGCGCGTGACCGGCGGCCAGTTCCACCGGCCCCAGGACGGCTTCGGCGACAGCGGCGCGGACCAGGGCATGACCGAACCGTGCCGGCTCACCGGACGCCAGCACACCGATCCGCCGCAGCCGGCCGCCGAGCTCCCGTGCCGTCGACTCGCCCAGTCCTGCCAGCTCGGCCGTGATCCTCCAGGGAGCCCCGTCCCCCAGCACCACCAGGGCCCGCGCCAGACGGAGAACCGGCTCCGGCTCCTCGACCAGCCGCTTGGCCACGGTGCCGGCCAGGATCCGGCCGCGGAACTCCTCCACCAGATGGGCCTGCTCGTCGGAGGCGCTGACCTGGCTGTCGGCCAGGGTCCGCAGCAATGCGCGCAGCAGCAACGGGTTACCCTCGGTAGCCGCGGTGCATGCGGCGACGAACCGCGGTTCGCCGGGCCCCAGGCTCACCCGCACCAGGCGGGTCACGCTGTCGACGTCCAGCCCGGGCAGGCCGACCAGCCGACAGTACGGCTGTCCGGCGATCCGCTCCAGCAGCGGCTCGACCCCGGCCCCGCTGTCCGGCCGCCCCGCCAGCACCAGCAGCAAGGGCAGGCCCCGCACACGCCGGGCCAGGTACTCCAACCACCGTACCGACGGGACATCCGCCCAGTGCACGTCATCAACCACCAAGGCGACCGGTTCCTCGTCGGTGACATGCACCATCAGCCAGTACAGACTGTGCAACAGGCTCAGCGACACCTCGGGCGACAACTCACCGGTCCCCTCCACACGCAGAGCGTGCGACGCCAACTGCGCCGGACCCGACAACAGCCGCGCCCGCCCCGCGTCACCGGCTCGGGCCAGCAACGGCTCGACCAGCTGCCGCAGCACCGCGAAGGCGAAGCCCTGCTCCAGCTCCGCCCCGCTCGCGGACACCACCTGGATCTCCCGCGGGTCCTGGAGGGCCGCCCACGCATGCAGCAGCGCGGTCTTCCCCATCCCCGCGTCCGCCCGGACCAGCACCACGCCGCCCCGGCCCGCCCGGGCCTCACCGGCCGCACGCTCCAGCATCATCAGCTGGTCCTGACGATCGAGCAGGCCGGACTCCGCCGCGTCGTCGTCGACGGGAGGGCTCACCTGCTGGCCGCCCCGGCCCGCCGCGTGCAACGCGGCGGCCTCGGCGTCATTCAGCCCCAGCGCCGACACCAGCATCTGCACCGTGCGGCGTTGCGGCCGCGCCCGCCTGCCCCGCTCCAGATCCCGGATGGACCGGGCCGCCAACCCGGCAGCCTCGGCCAGCTCCTCCTGTGTCAGCTTCGATGCCTGGCGCAAATCCAACAGCATCGCGCCGAACGTCGCCAACTCGCCCCCCACAAACACACCGCCCCGGCCTCAGGGCGCGATCCCGCACTGTTGATCGGATGTTAGCGGGGTGCCTTTGCGGTGCATCGGCTTTCGATCTTGCGGTGTGGCGAGTCTGCCGTCGTGGTGCGGAGCGGCATGTCTCGACCGTGCTGACGCGAACATCCAGATCGCGGCGTCGGCCGACGGGGGCGACCGGCGTGAGGCCGCCGCCCGTTCCGCTGTCAGGAACCGTTCCACAGCCTCCCGGGCGCGGCGGTCATGAACGACTGCTCCACGCCTTGCCGCCCGTATTCGTGATCAACGAGGGCACAGAGGTCTGCGCCTGGCTGGAGGTGGATGCCGCCGACGCCGCGGAGATGATGGCGGGCACGGTGAGCTGCTCGATCGGTGCGGGGTCGGCGTTGAGTGCCTCCACCTCAACGTCGAAACCGGGGTAGGCGGGCGCCAGGACGCGGAAGCCCTTGTTTCACCGGTGGGCCTTTGAGCGGGTCGCGAGGTAGGCGGCCTTGATGACGTCGGCGGCGGCATGCGGGTGGGAGATCATGACGACGTGCGAGGAGCGGACCTCGGTCACCGTGCTGCCGGCGCGGCCGGCCATGAACCGTTGCGCTGCGGGCGGGATGACCCTGTCCTCGGTCGGGATCAGGTACCAGGACGGAATCGTCCTCCAGGCCGGTGTTCCGCTCGGGCCGCCGAGACCCTCGACCGACCCGGGCCGCTGCGTGGCCGCCATCAGACGCGTCTCGGAGGCGGGCAGGTCCGCGGCGAACACCGCCCGGAACTTTTCCGGGTCGATGTAGCCGTCGGTTCCTTGCGCGCCGCCGGGCAACGGGTAGGGGCGCGCGAGGAGAGCGGAACCCAGTTCGCTGCCGGGGAAGCGCTGCGCCAGTTGCAGCGCGCTCTCTCCTTCATCGGGGGCGAACGCCCCGAGGTACACCAGCGCCTTGACGCCCGTGTGTCCGCGTGCGGCATTGGTGATGACGACGCCGCCGTAGGAATGGGCGGCCAGGATCACCGGTCCGGTGATGGTGTCCAGCACGCTGGAGAGGTAGGCGGCGTCGCCCGCGGCGTCCCGCAGTGGGTTGGCCGGGGCGATCACCGGGAAGCCGGCCTTGTGCAGCAGGGTGATGGTGCCGTTGAAGCCGGAGGCGTCGGCGAACGCGCCGTGCACGAGCACGACGGTCGGTTTTCTCCCGTCGAGGTCGGCCGGGCGGGCGGACGCCGCCTCCGCGGGGGCACCGACGAGAGCCGTGGCGCCGGCCGCGAGCACCCCGGCGAGGACGCTCCGGCGCGGATGCTGATCGGGGTTCATCGTGTGACTCCTTCGGATGAGGGCAGGGCGGGCCGGCACGCGAGCGTGCGGGGAACGCGTGCCGGAGCACTCCTCGGCGTGGGCTCAGGAGTTGAGGAACTCGAGCAGGTCGGCGCCGAGTTGCTCCTTGTGGGTGTCGGTGATGCCGTGCGGGGCTCCCGGGTAGACCTTCAGCGCCGCGTTCTTGATGCGGGCGGCCGACGCCTTGCCGCCGACGTCGAACGGCACGACCTGGTCGTCGTCGCCGTGGATGACCAGCGTGGGCACGTCGATGGCGTCCAGGTCGGCGCGGAAGTCGGTCGCGGAGAACGCTTCGATGCACTCGTAGGCGTTCCGGTGCCCGGCCTGCAGACCCTGCCGCCAGAACGCATCCCGGATGCCCTGGGAGACGTCGGCCCCGGGCCGGTTGCTGCCGAAGAACGGCCCGTCAGCCAGGTCGCGGTACAGCTGCGAGCGGTCGGCGAGCGATCCGGCACGGATGGCGTCGAAGGTCTCGACCGGGAGGCCGCCGGGGTTGTCGTCGGTCCTCAGCATGAACGGAGGCACTGCGGAGACGAGTACGACCTGGGCGAGGCGGGCGGTGCCGTGGCGGCCGACGTAGCGGGCGACCTCGCCTCCGCCGGTGGAGAAGCCGACCAGGGTGGCCTCGCGCAGGTCGAGGTGGTCGAGCAGGGCTGCGAGGTCGTCGGCGTAGGTGTTCATCTCGTTGCCGTGCCACGTCTGGGTGGAGCGGCCGTGGCCGCGCCGGTCGTGGGCGATGACGCGGTAGCCGTGGGAGGCCAGGAACAGTTGCTGGGACTCCCAGCTGTCGGAGTTCAGCGGCCAGCCGTGGCTGAGGACGACGGGACGGCCCGTTCCCCAGTCCTTGTAGTGGATGTGGGCGCCGTCGGATGCGGTGACGTAAGGCATGTGCTTCTCCCGACCGAGGGGGTGACTGCGACCGTCCGATGGTCCCCCGACCCGTGGGCCGCCGCATCACGTGCGGCACTTGGGGGGGCGAGGTCATCCTCGTAGGGCCTGGGCGAGCCGGCGCCGGGAGGGAACGTCGAGCTTCCGGAACACCTTGCGCAGGTGATAGTCGACCGTGTTGGCACTGATCGTCATCCGGGAGGCGATCTCGGCGTTGGTGGCGCCCTCCGCCGCGAGGCGGGCGATCTCCCGTTCCTGGGCGGTCAGCTGATCGCGGGCACCCGCGGAAGCAGGGGAAACGTGCTCGCCGGTGGCGGCCAGTTCCCGCGCCGCACGCGTGGCGAAGGCGTCGGCCCGCATCGCGTGGAACATGGCCAGGGACGTCCGCAGCGGCGCCCGCGCGTCCTTGCGGCGCCTTCGTCTGCGCAGCCACTCGCCGTACAGCAGATGGGCGATGGCCAGGTCGGCCTCGGCACCCGTACGGCTCAGCAGCGCGACGGCCCGGCGGTACAGCGGCTCGGCGTCACCCGCCCCGGCCAACAGCGCCTGGGAGCGGGCCAGTACTCCCAGAGCCCATGGCGTACCCGAGGCGCTCGCACGGGCGAGCAACACGCGTAACGCCGTGGTCGCCAGACCGCGGTCCCCGCAGCGGACACCCACTTCCACGATGGAGGGCAGGTGCCGGGAGTGCAGGCCCAGGACATCCTGCCGGAGGAGCTCGTGTGCCACCGGGCGGGCCATGCCGTAGTCGCCGCTTCCAAGAGCCAGGACCAGCACCCCGCTGCTCGCGACGGACTCCCTCACACCGTTGCCGAGAGCCTGCGCAGTGGACCCATCGGGTGGGCGCACCCGAGTTCCATGCCCCGGTCGATGTCGTCCGGTCGTGCCGAGCCGGACTCGACCATCCGTACCGCGCTGAGCAGATAGGGCACGAGGAGGGCGTTGACGACGAAGCCGGAACGGTCGGGTGCCTCGATGGCCCGCTTGCCCAACTGCCCGGCCAAGCCGCGGGTACGCCTCAGGGTGTCCGCGCTCGTGGTGAGGGACGGGATGAGTTCGACCAGCCGCTGCACGGGCACGGGGTTGAAGAAGTGCATGCCGATGACCCGCGCCGGGCGCTCGGTGACGACGGCGAGATCGACGATGGGGATCGAGGAGGTGTTGGTGGCCAGGACCGCCGCCGGGTCCTCGACCGCCCGGTCCAGGGCGCGCAGGACATCGGTCTTGATGTCACGGTTCTCGGCGACTGCCTCGATGACGAACTGACGGTCGGCCATGTCACCGAGGTCCCCGGTGAAGGACAGTCTGGCGAGGGCCCGGTCCCGCTGCTCCTCGCTGAGCTTGTCACTTCGCAGACCTCGGTCGAGGGAAGCGAGGAGCCGGCTGCGGCCGGCCGCGATCGCGTCGGGCGTGGCCTCGGCCACACGGACGTCGATGCCGCTGCGGGCGGCGACCTCGGCGATGCCGGAGCCCATGAGGCCGCAGCCGACGACGCCGAGACGGGTGACGGGGCCGGAGTCCATCCGAGGTCCTCTCTGGTGATGTCTGGTGATGTCCGGTGATGCGCTGTCCGGCCGGAGGCGGCTGCCCTCAGAGATCGAGGACGAGACGAGGCCCGCACGAGCGGGAGACGCAGATGAGCATGGTGTCCCCTGCGGCCCGTTCGTCCTCGGACAGCAGCGAGTCGCGGTGGTCGGGCGTGCCGCCGAGCACGTCGGTCTCGCAGGTGCCGCAGGTTCCTTCCCGGCAGGAGAAGTCGACCGCGACGCCGGCCTCCTCCAGGGTTTCGAGCACCGAGCGGTCCGGCGGCACGCTGAGGGTGAGCCCGGAGCGGGCGAGCTCCAGCTCGAAGGCCTCTGCCGGGCCCGCCTCGGCCGTCGGCACCGGGGCGAAGCGTTCGACGCCCAGCGTGCCGGGCGGCCAGCCCGCGCACCGCTCCTGCACCGCCCGCAGCAGCGGTTCGGGACCGCAGGCGTGTACCAGGGTGCCCTCCTCGGGTGCCCCGAGGTACGCGGTGAGGTCCAGCAGGCCGTGCTCGTCCTGCGGGCGGACGAGCACCCGGTCCCCGTGCGCGGTGAGGCGGTCCAGGAACGCCATGGAGGTCCGGGTGCGGCCGCCGTACAGCAGACGCCAGTCGGCCCCGGCGGCCTCGGCGGCCTCGACCATGGGGAGTATGGGCGTGATACCGACGCCGCCGGCGATGAACAGATGGCGTGCGGCAGGCCGCAGGGGGAAGGTGTTCCGCGGCCCGCGGACCCGCACGGTGGCGCCTTCGCGCAGGTGCTCGTGGACGTACGCGGAACCGCCGCGGCCCGCCGGCTCGCGCAGCACGGCGATCTGCCAGGTGTCGCGTTCGGCCGGGTACCCGCACAGGGAGTACTGACGGACCAGTTCGCCGTCCCCGAGGGGCAGGAGTACGTCGATGTGGGCGCCCGGTGTCCAGGAGGGGAGCGCGCCGCCGTCGGGGTGGCGCAGGGTGAGGGCGACGACGCCGTCGGCGGCCCGGATGCGGGCCGTCACGGTGAGCAGCGCGCCGGCCGGGGGCAGTTGGTCGTTCATGGGGGTTCGGCTCCGGGTTCAGGCGTGGGTGGGCAGGTGCAGCAGCAGCGCGTCGCCCTGGCCGCCGCCCCCGCACAGGGCCGCGGCCCCGCTCGCGGCTCCGCGGCGCCGCAGTTCCGCCACGAGGGTCAGTACCAACCGGGCTCCGGTCATCCCGACCGGGTGCCCGAGCGCGATCGCTCCGCCGTTGACGTTCACCTTGTCCAGCGGGACGCCCAGCTCCCGTACGGACGCCAGGGCCACTCCGGCGAACGCCTCGTTGATCTCGAAAAGGTCCAGGTCGGCGGTTTTCAGCCGGCCGTCCCGGGACAGCGCGTCGCGGACGGCGCCGGCCGGCTGGACGAGCAGCGAGGGATCGGGGCCCGCGACCGTGCCGTAGGCGCCGATCTCGCCGAGCGGCGTCAGGCCCTCCCGCCGGGCGCGCTCGGCGCTCATCACGACGACGGCCGCCGCGCCGTCGGAGAGCTGCGAGGCGTTGCCCGCGGTGATCGTGCCCTCCGGGGAGAAGACCGGCCGCAGGCGCCCCAGGCTCTCGCCGGTGGTCCCCGGCCGTACGCCCTCGTCGGTGTCGACGACCGTCCCGCCCGGCCGCCCGGCCACGGTGACCGGCGTGATCTCCGCGGACAACGCCCCCGACTCCTGTGCGCGGGCGGCCCTTTGGTGGGAGAGCGCGCTGTACTCGTCCTGCTCCTGACGGGTCAGGGCGAACGGCCGCTGGTAGCGCTCGGTCGCCGCGCCCATGGAGACGCCGTCGAAGGCGCAGAGGAGGGCGTCGCGGTCGAGGGCGTCCTCGGTCGCCGCCGAACCGTACCGCCAGCCGGCGCGCGCTCCGCGCAGCAGGTACGGGGCGCCCGACATGGACTCCATGCCGCCCGCGACGACCACCTCGTGACGGCCGGAGGCGACCATGAGGTCGGCCAGGGCGATGGCGTGCAGACCGGAAGGACAGAGTTTGTTGACGGTGCTCGCGGGGACGGAGAACGGGATGCCGGCCCGGATCGCGGCCTGCCGGGCGGGGTTGGGACCGGCTCCGGCCTGGACGACGTGGCCCATGACGACGGCTTCCACGGCTGCCGGCTCCAGAGCGACGGCGGCCAGGGCCGCGCGGACGGCGTGGGCACCGAGATCGACCGCGGACAGGGAGCTCAGGGCGCCCATCAGTTTGCCGATGGGCGTCCTGGCCCCGGCGACGATGACGGATCCGGGCATGACCGGGACCTCCTGGAATGGGGAACGCGAACGCATCAGTGATCCGGGGGACTGACGTCCTCGCCCTGCCGGCGTGCACCGCGGTGTCCTGCCGTACGGTCGCGATGTGCCTCCGCGCGGGGGGACCCGTCGGCACGACGCAGGGGGACGTTCGCATCAGGCGACCGCGGCGGCGTCCGCGGCACGTCCGGCGAGCAGGTGGGCCGTCTCGTTCACCGAGTGCGGCACGATGCGGCCGCCGGGCATCCGCCGCACCCGGCTGACGGACGTGTAGTCGGGGTGGAACCAGAACAGGGTGGGCAGGCCCAGCACGGTCGCCAGGTAGGTGTTGGTGATGCCGCCGTGGCACACGGCCGCGATCCGCCCGCCGGGATGGGCGTCGAGGAGGGTGTCCATGGCCCGTACGGCACGCGCCCGGAAGGCGTCCCGGTCCAGGTCGGGCACGAAGTCCTCGAAGCGTCCCTCGGCGAGCGCCGCCGCCCGGGGATCGTCGGCGCCGATCTGCTCGGGTGGCGTGTAGGGCTGGGACACGTCCGTGTCCCACTCGCGCAGGTCGTCGACGACGGTGGCGGTCATACCGGTGAGCCGTTCCAGGGGCGCCGCGGTCTCCCGGGCCCGCCGGTAGGGGCTGACGTACAGGGCGTCGAGGTCCTCGTGCGCGAGCCAGGCGGCGAGCCGTTCGGCCTGGGTGGTGCCCTCCGGGGACAGCCCCGGGTCGAACACGCCCGCCAGCGGGAGCCCGTGCCGGATGAGGAGGAGTTCGGTCATGGTGATCCTTCACAGGGGTGAGCGGGCTCAGCCGGCGATGGTCCGTTCCGAGGCCCAGTAGGGGCGGCGCATCGCGCGTTTGTCGAGCTTGCCCATCGCGTTGCGCAGCAGTCCGGGGACGAACTCGTACGACTTCGGGCACTTGTAGGCGGCGAGGCGCTCACGGCAGAAACGGTCCAGCTCGTCGGGCGACGGCTCGTCGCCCGCCACCACGACCAGCGCCCGCAGCGACTCGCCGAAGTCAGGGTCGGGCACGCCGACCACCGCGACCTCGGCGACGGCCGGGTGCTGGCGCAGTACGGCCTCGCTCTCGGCCGGGTAGAGGTTGACCCCGCCGGAGACCACGACGTCCGCGGCCCGGTCGGTGATGAAGATGTAGCCGCCGTCGTCGACGTAGCCGATGTCGCCGAGCGTGAAGACGCCGGGGGAGAGGTAGGCGGCCTGCGTCTTGTCCGGGTCCGCGTGGTAGCGGACGCCCCGGCCCTCTGGGGCCCGGAAGGCCAGCAGGCCGCGTTCCCCGGGCGGCAGCCGTCGGCCGTCGTCGTCGGTGACCAGGACCTCGAACGGGGGGTGGACCCGCCCGACCGAGCCCGGGTGCGCCAGCCACTCGGCGCTGCTGATCCGGGCCACGGTGCCCGCCTCGCTGGCGCCGTACGACTCGGTCAGCACCGGTCCGAACCAGTCGATCATGGCGCGCTTCACGTCCGGCGGGCACGCGGAGCCCGTGTGGGAGACCTGCCGCAGGCTGGAGACGTCGTAGCGGGCGCGGACCTCGTCCGGCAGGGCGAGCAGCCGTTGGAAGTGGGTGGGCACCATCACCGTCGAGGAGATCCGCCACTTCTGCACCCGGCTCAGGAACGTCTCCGCGTCGTATCTGCCCAGCACGACCACCGGCTGACCGCCCGCCAGGTGCCGCAACGAGGTCAGCGGCGCGTTGTGCTGGAGGGGACCGCACACCAGGTGCGGTCCCGGCGGGAATCCGGGCCGGGCGGACACCGCGGCGAGGTAGGCGGTGCTGTCGGCGACCGGGCCGCTCACCCAGCGCACCTCGGTGCCGCGTGCGCGTCCGGTGGTTCCGGAGGTGTAGACGAGCGGGGGCCGGGCGGGCCGGCCCGCCGGCAGGGGGCTCCCGGCGGGGGCCGCGGCCAGCCAGCGGTCCCAGTCGAAGGCGTGTCCGGTCGCCGGGGTTCCATGGGTGACGACCGGCAGACCGAGTTCCCGGGCCGCGTCGAGGGCGACGCCCGCGCCGACGGGTCCGGCGATGACCGCGGTCACGCCCGCGTCGGTGATCTGCTCGACGAGCTCGCCCGAGGTGAGGTTCCGGGACGTGGCCACGGTGCCGACTCCGGCGCGCAGGCCGGCCAGATGGGCCACGAGCGTCGGGATCGCGTTGTCGCCGAGGACGGCGACCCGGTCGTCGGGGCCGGGCGCGAATTCCAGCAGCCGGGCCGCCGCCCGCGTCACCTGGTCGGCGAGACCGGACCAGGACAGCACGCCCAGGTCGTCCGCCAGGGCGGGTTCGTCGGGTGTGTCCTGGGCGCGACGGTCGAGTGGCAGCAGCGACATGGCTCCTCCGGCGGCTCATCGGTCCTCTCCCGTTCCCGGGGAGAGGTGATGACGAGACTGTAGCGTTTATCAAGAAAGTGCGGAACACTCTGATCCTGAGCGGAGCCATTCCCGCATGTTTCAGCGGATGGGAGGGTCGCGAACCCGCCCTCCGTTACTGGACGCGTCGTCTCGTAAGTGCCCGAGGAGGAGCCATGTCCCAGCCCGATCCGGACACATGGCGCAGGCAGGTCGGACAGTGGCTGGCCACCGTGCTCGAACCGGCACGGGCACCGGACTCCGCCACCCGGGCCGACGACCTCGCCGTGTTCCACAACCTCCCCGAGGACGAGGAACGCCGGCTGCTGGAGCGCTGCCGCGCCTACCAGCGCGCCCGCTTCGACGCCGGCTACCAGGCGCTGACCCTTCCCGTGGACAAGGGCGGCGCGGGCCTGACCGCCGCCCATGCGGCGGTCTTCGCCGAGGAGGAATCGGCCTTCGAGGTGCCGCCGTCCACCGAGCTGATCAGCGTCACCGTGCGCCTGGTCGCGATGGCCGTCTCCCTGTTCGGGACGTCCGAGCGGCACCGCGACCTCGCCCGTGCCTTCCTGCGCACCGATCTGCTGGCCTGCCAGCTCTTCAGCGAACCCGGCGCCGGATCCGACCTCGCGGCCCTGCGCACCCGCGCCCGCCAGGACGGCGAGACGTGGGTGGTCGACGGGCAGAAGGTGTGGACCTCGGGCGCCCAGTTCGCCGACTACGGTCTGCTGCTCGCCCGCACCGACCCGGACGTCGTCAAACAGGCAGGCATCACCGCCTTCCTGGTACCGATGGACGCCGAGGGGGTTCAGGTGCGCCCCATCCGCCAGATGAGCGGCGGCGCCTCCTTCAACGAGGTCTTCCTCAGCGGCGTACGCGTCCCGGACCGGCTGCGCATCGGGCGACCGGGCCAGGGCTGGGAGGTCGCCACCACCACCCTCGCCTTCGAACGCACCGCCTCCGGCAGCGGCAACCGCCGCAAGGGCGGCACCTTCGCGGACGTCCTCGCGCTCGCCCGCTCCCTGGGCCGCACCGAGGACCCGCTGGTCCGCCAGCGCCTCGCCGACCTGTACGTCCGCGCCGCCCTGCGCACGGCCACCGTCGAGCGGGTCGCGCGCACGAGCGCCGCGGGCGGCCGACCGGGTCCGGAGGCGTCGTTGACCAAACTCATGGCCTCCGACCTGCTCACCCGCACCGGGCAGACCGCGGCCGAACTGATGGGGGCGCGGATCAGCGCCGACACCGGGGAACCGGGCACCTACGCCTGGACCCGGCATCTGCTCGGCGCCCCGGGCTACCGGCTGGCCGGAGGCACCGACCAGATCCAGCGCAACCTGATCGGCGAGCGGGTGCTGCACCTGCCGCCGGAGCCCCGGGCGGACCGCGCGCCCTTCTCACAGCTTCCGGGCAACTGAGGCCCTTCTTCACCGAGGAGTGACATCCATGGATCTGGGACTGACAGGCGCCAAGGCGCTGGTGACCGGTGCGAGCCGGGGCCTCGGCCGGGCGATCGCCGCGACGCTCGCGGCCGAGGGCTGTGCGCTCGCGCTGTGCGCCCGGGGCGAGGAAGGGCTGGCCAAGGCCGCCGCCGAACTGCGCGGCGAGGGGGCCACCGTGTTCGCGGAGCCGGTCGACGTCACCGACCCGGCCGCCCTCGCCGGCTTCGTCGAGCGGGCGGCGGGTGAACTCGGCGGGCTGGACCTGCTGGTGTCGAACGTGTCGGCGGGCAACGTGAAGGGCCCCGAGTCCTGGGAAGCCAGCCTGCGCGGCGACCTGATCCCGTTCGCCGGACTCGTCGAGGCGGCCCTGCCCCATCTGGAGGCCTCCGACCGGGCCGCCGTCGTGGCGATCGGCACCACCAACGCCTCCGACACGGCGCGCCCGGCCGGGGCGAACTCGTACTCCGCGCTCAAGGCGGCCGTCGTCCAGCACGCCTCGGCCCTCGCACACGCCCTCGCGCCGAAGGGCATCCGGGTCAACACCGTCTCCCCAGGCCCCATCGACTTCCCCGGAGGGGCCTGGGAGGCCGTCCGCGCCGGCCGGCCGGAGGTGTACGAGGAGGTGCTCGCCAAGCTGCCGATCGGCCGCTACGGCACGCCGGAGGACGTGGCCGCGGCGGTGGCCTTCCTGCTCGGACGGACGGGCTCCTTCTGCGTCGGGGTCAACCTCGTGGTGGACGGCGGGCTGCTCACCCGCGTCCAGTACTGAGCCGTGGCGGGCCCGGCCGGCCGCCTGGACGCCGTACTCGTCTGCGGCGGACGGTGGCACGACGTCGACTTCGCGCGGCTGCGGCTGCTGCACCTGCTCGCCGAACACCCGCGGGTGCGCACGACGGTGTACCAGGACTACGACTGCCTGGCCGCCCTCGACAAGGCCGACCTGCTGGTCACCTACACCTGTGATGTCCGGCCCCGCCCGGCGCAGCGGGCCGCACTCGCCCGGTTCGTCGAGCGGGGCGGGCGCTGGCTCGCGCTGCACGGCACCAACTCCGTGATCGAGGTGATCGAGCCGTCGGCGCGTGGGGGACCTCGGGTGTTCACGACCCCACGGCTCCTCGGTGACCTCGCGCAGGTGCTCGGCAGCCAGTTCCTGGCCCACCCGCCGATCGCTCCGTACGAGGTGAAGGTGACCCGGCCCGACCATCCGCTGGTCGCCGGGATCGGCCCGTTCACGGTCACCGACGAGCTGTACGTGTGCGAACTGCACGGCGAGCCGGAGGTGTTGCTGCACGCCGAGTACACGGGGCCGTGCCGGGGCTTCGCCGAGGGCGACACCGCGGCCTTCGACGACGCGCCCCGGCCGGTGCTGTACCTCAAGCGGCACGGCCACGGCGAGGTCTGCTACTTCACCCTCGGCCACTGCCGGGGCCGCCACGACATGCAGGACCTCGGCGTGGCCGACACCGGGCGCGTCGACGTGGGGCCCTGGGAGACACCGGAGTTCCTGACGGTGCTGCGGCGCTGTGTGGAGCGGGCGACGGGGACGCGGGAACGGGCCGGCGCCTGAACGAGGGGGCGCCGGCCCGTACGCAGGACGACTCAGCCGTGCGGCAGCACGACCGCGCGGCCGCCGATGTCACCGGCGTGCAGACGCTCGTAGGCCTCGGGGGCCTGCTCCAGCGTGAAGGTCTCCACATGGCAGGAGACGAGCCCCTGCCGGGCGAGGTCGAGGACCTCCATGAGCTCGGTGCGGCTGCCCCAGTAGGGGAAGCAGGCCGACACCTCGAACGGCAGCCCGCCGCCGAAGCCGACGGCCAGCGTGCCGCCGCCCAGGCCGACGACGGTGACGTCGCCCGCCACCGCCACCGCCACCGACGCGGCCGCGACGGCCAGGGTCGCCTCCGCTCCGACGAAGTCCAGGACGACCTCCGCTCCCGTACCGCCGGTGAGTCGCCGGATCCGTGCGGCCGCCCCGCCGTCGGAGAGCAGCGTCTCATGGGCGCCGACCTTGCCCGCCAGCTCCAGCTTCTCCTCGCTCGTGTCGAGGGCGACCACCCTGGCCGGGCTCAGCACACGCAGCAATTGCACCGCGAGGTGCCCCAGCCCGCCGACGCCGATCACCACCGCCGTGCTGCCGGGCAGCAGCTTCGGCAGCGACCTGCGGATCGCGTGGTACGGCGTCAGCCCGGCGTCGGTGAGCGGCGCGGCCAGCACCGGATCGAGTCCGTTCAGCGGCACCAGATGACGGGGCGAGTCCACCAGCACGTACTCCGCCAGAGCCCCGGCTGAGCCGAGCCCCGGCGGCATGACACCGAGTGCGGCGGCGTGCGGACAGCAGTTCTCCCTGCCCTCGGCACACGGGTGGCAGCGCCCGCAGCCCCACGGTCCGTACAGCGCCACCGCCTCGCCCTCCGCCACGGCGGTGACACCCGTGCCGACCGCCGCCACCGTCCCGACCCCCTCGTGGCCGAGCGTCAGGGGCAGAGGGTAGGGGAACTGCTCCGCGGGCCAGCCCATCACCGCCAGGTCGGAGTGGCACAGGCCCGCCGCGCTCACCTTCAACAGCACCTGCCCCGGTGCGGGTTCGGGCACGGGTACCTCGACGACCTCGGGGGCGTGCCCCACCCGACGGTACTGAACGGCCTTCATGCTCCGACCTCCTCGTCGGTGGTGGCAGCCGGCCCGGATCCCGTCCGGCGGCGCAGGACGGCGGGCAGCGAGATCCGGCCCCCCGTGAGGACCAGCGCCACGATGAGGACCGTGCCGGTGAACAGGCTCGCCGCCCACTGCGCGCTGGTGGCGAGTCCGAGTCCCGTGATGCCCGTCCCGAGCAGGAGGACGGCGAGCACGGTGCCCCAGGCGTTGAAGCGGCCCGCGCGCAGCTGGGTCGCCCCGACGAACGCGGCGGCGTAGGCCGACAGCAGGTAGGGGGTGCCCGCGGTCGGTGATCCGGAGCCGACCGAGGACGCGAAGACGACGCCGGCGAGACCGGAGAGCAGCGCGGAGGCCACCAGGGTCCCGAAGCGCAGCCGGTCCGTGCGCACACCCTGCAACCGGGCCGCGTCGGCGTTGAACCCGGTGGCGTACAACCGGCGTCCGGTCGCGGTGTGTTCCAGCACGAACCAGAGGGTGAGCGCGGCCACCATCAGGTACAGCACCGGCAGGGTGAGGCCGCCCGCGTCGAGTTGGGCGATGTCGGCGAACGGCTTGGCGAGCAGCTGCACACCGGTGAGGGAGCTGTCGTTGGTGACCATGGTGATCAGGGACTGGATCAGCGCGCCGGTGGCCAGGGTGGCGATGAACGAGTCGACGCGCAGGACCACGACCACGAGGGCGTTGACGACTCCGACCAGCAGCGCGGCGGTCATCGCGAGGGCGATCGCGGCGCCGGGACCGAACCCGGAGGAGACCAGGAAGTGGGCGGTCAGCACGCTGGTGAGCGACATCGTGTAGGCGACCGAGAGATCGAAGACGCGTGCGGCCAGGGGCGGCACGACGCTGAGTGCCACGAGGCCGGCCACGGCGTTGCCGTTGAGGACCTGCTTGACCGTGGTGGTGGTCGGGAAGGTGTCCGGTGCCCAGACGGAGAAGAGCGCGACGATGACCAGCCACACGTACACGGCGCCGATGTTGCGGAACGACAGTGCGGCAAACGCCCGCCGGCCCGGCGCGCCGGAGGGGAACACCGCGGACCTGCGTGGTGCGGACGGCGGTGGCTCCGCCGCCCGGGTCTGAACGGATGTCATGTCACTCGGTCCCTTCCATGGCGTGCACGAGGGCGCGCTCGGTGATGTCCCCGCCGCTGAGCTCCCGTGCGATGCGGCCGTCCCGTACCACCAGGACGCGGGTGCACAGCGCGAGCAGGTCCTGGGTGTCGGAGGAGCACACGATGACGCCCATGCCGTCGTCTGCCTGACGGGTTATCAGGTCGTACAGCTGCAGGCGGGTGGCGATGTCCACGCCCGCCGTGGGTTCGCACAGCGCCAGCACGGGCGGGCGTTGGGCCAGACAGCGGGCCATGACGACCTTCTGCTGGTTGCCGCCGCTCAGGGTGGTGATCCGGGCCCCCGGGCCGGCCGCGCGGACCCCGACCCGCCGGATCCAGTCCTGCGTCAGGACGGACTCGCGGCGCCGGTGCAGCCGCCCGGCCCGGGTGCGCAGCCGGCGCAGGAGCGGGAGGGTGAGGTTCTCACCGACCGAGAACTCGCCGATCACCCCCTCGGCCGCCCGGTCCCCGGGGACCAGGGGAAGGCCCAGGGCGTCGGCGTCCCGCGCCTCGGTCCACCGCGAGGAACGCCGGGGCAGCCGCAGTCGGCCGCTCACCGGTCCGGCGTGCGCCCCGCACACGGCGTACGGCACGATCTCGTGGCCCGAGCCGACCAGGCCGGTGATGCCTAGGCGCTCGCCCTCGGCCAGATCGAGTCCGATGCCGCGCAGGGGGCCGGCCCGCAGGTCGCGCACCTCCAGGACGGCGGCGGTGGGGCCGCCGGAGCGCGCCGGACGGTGGTCGGCTTCCGTTCTGGTGCCCGTCTCCTCGCCCGTCATCAGTTCCGCGAGCGAACGGGAGGTGAGTCCGGCGATCGGGCGCGTGGCGATCCGGCGTCCGCCGCGGATGACGGTGACCCGGTCGGCGAGCGCGAAGATCTCGTCCATCCGGTGCGAGACGTACAGGATGCCGGCGCCGAGGTCACGGACCTCCCGCACGATGTCGAAGAGACGGGCCACCTCGCCGGGCGGCAGCACGGCGGTGGGCTCGTCGAGCACCAGGACGCCGCGGCCGCCCTCCCAGCCCTGCAGCGCGGCGGCGATGGCCACCACCGCGCGCTGGACGGGGGACGCCTGCGTCAGCGGACGGTGCACGTCGATGCCGAGGCCGAACCGTTCGACGAGGGCGGTCGTGCGCCGTTCCATCTCGGGCCAGTGGATGTTGCCCAGGGCCGTACGGGCGAAGCCGTGCCGCAGGGCGAGGTTGTCGATGGCGCTCAACTCGTGCACCAGCCCCAGCTCCTGGTGGACGAAGCGGAGCCGGTCGTGGCGGGAGGTGGCGGCATGGCCGAGGTCGAAGGGCTCGCCGTCCAGCTCGGCCACGGCCCCCGGCTCCGCGTGGTGGTAGCCGGCGAGGATCTTGATGAGGGTGGACTTGCCGGAGCCGTTGGGTCCGATCAGGGCGTGGATCTCGCCGGGCGCGACCTCGAGGTCGACGTCGTCGAGTGCCCGGGTGCCGCCGAATCTCTTCGACAGGGCGGCGACCCGTAGCACCGGCCCGGTCAACTCAGCCCCCACAGCGCCTTGAACTGCGTCTGGTAGTCCTCCACGAGCGGGAAGTCGCCGAGGGTCTTCGGCAGGTTGTCCTTGGTGATCAGCATGTTCGGCAGCACCGCCTTCTGGTCCACGTCCATGGACTGGCCGGTGAAGTGGCGGGCCAGCGCGTCGACCTGGAGCCAGGCGGCCTCGTGCGAGTTCAGTGCCATCGCGGCGTCGCTGAGGCCGCTCTGGATGTACTGGTAGTTCTGCCCGTCACCGACGTTCACGGCGATGTGCCTGCCGGTGATGCCGGCGGTCTTCAACGCGGCCGGGACGCCCACGTTGAGCAGACCCAGGGAGAAGACGACATGGGTCACCTTCGGGTGCGAGCGGAGATACGACACCACCCGGTCGGGCATGTCCTTGCCGATCGCGGTGATCGGCACGTCGACGGTGTCCAGCCCGCAACCCGCGCACCACTGCCGGTACTTGGCGGCGAACGTGTCCTTGACGGGCTTGAGGATGGTGTAGGCGGGCAGGTCGAAGTAGACGGTGTCCGCGCGGGCGCCGCTGTCGGCCACCACCCACGCGGCGAGCATCTCGCCCTGGACCGCGACGTCCTTCGGCCCGTTCTTGAGCAGGGAGACCCCGTCGCCCACCACGTCGTCGGCGTTGGACTGGATGACCGCGATGCCCGCCGCCTTCAGCTGCGCGAGCTGCTTGGCGTACACCGCGCGCGGGAAGCCGGAGGCGACGACGGCGTCCGGCTTGTCGCGCAGCGCCTGGTCGTAGGCGGCCTGGACGGACTCCGGTGTCCCCTGGGTGGCGATCTGCTTGACCTGCCAGCCGACGGCGTCGGCGCCGGCGGTGAAGAAGTTGGCCAGGTCCTGGCAGGACTGCACGCCGCACAGGATGAAGTCGATCTTCTTGCCCGACGGGATCTTCTGTCCGACCGGCTGGGTGACCGGGATCCTGGCCGGATGCCGGGAGTACTTCGCCACGGCCGCCCGGGCGGCCTTCAGACCGGGGGAGTCCGCCGCCGCGGCCTTGGCGGAGTCGGCGGCCGGAGTCGTGCCGCTGCCGCACGCCGCCAGCGCGAGCAGGGCGGTGACGGGGACGGTCGCGGTGAGGGCGCGGCGGACCGCGCGACGGCGTCTGGAACTCATCGTCGAGTACTCCCGGGGTGTGGCCCGCGCTGCCGCCGCTCGCGTCGGTGTCGTGTCCGCGAGGGTCGGGCTCCGGTCGGGCGGATCGGTTCTGTGTCGCCCCGCGGCGGGCGGCCGCGGGGTGCGGGCCGGGACGGACCGAGATCGTCCCGGTGCGGAGAAACTTTTGAGGAACTACAGCCTCAAGTGGCTCGGAGTGTGACATGCCCCGAGGGCCTTGGGGAGAGGGGCGTCACAAGAATTTCCGGGATTCCCTTGTAAGAGCTGGGTGGCGCACGGGTGGTAGGGGTGTTCGTCGACGTGAGTGTTGCTCCCGGCCATAACCCGTAACTACACTCACTCTAAAGTTTCTGCCGGAGGAGAGATGATGGACGAAACGTCGGAGCTGGGTACCGCACGGTGCCCCGGGCCCAGCGTCCAGGACTACCTCGACCAGGACAGCCGCCCCGTTCCCCCCGCCCTGAGGTTCGAGCGCAACGACCACCTCGGCAGCGAGGACATCGACACCGCCCGCTTCACCTCCCGCGAGTGGGCCGAACGCGAGATGCGCCAGGTCTGGCGCCGCGTCTGGCAGTTCGCCTGCCTGGAGAGCGAGATTCCCGAGGTCGGCGACCACGAGGTCTACGAGATCGGTGACGACTCCCTCATCGTCGTCCGCACGGCCCCCGAGGAGATCCGCGCCTTCGTCAACGTCTGCCTGCACCGCGGACGCAAACTGCGCACCACCGGCGGCAACGTCGGCGAGTTCCGCTGCTCGTTCCACGGCTTCGCCTGGAACCTCGACGGCTCGATGCGGACGCCGCCCTGCGCCTGGGACTTCCCGCACGTCAGCCCGGAGAAGTTCGCCCTGCCCGAGGCCCAGGTGGCCACCTGGCGCGGCTTCGTCTTCGTCAACATGGACCCGTACGCCGAGTCCTTCGACCGCTATCGCGGCACCTTCGACGACTACTACATCTGGCCGCTGGAGACCCGCTACAAGTCGCTCCACATCGCCAAGGTGCTGCCCTGCAACTGGAAGGTCGCACAGGACGCGTTCATCGAGTCCTTCCATGTGATCGCCACCCACCCGCAGATGCTGCCGTGGCTCGCCGACGCCAACTCGCAGTACGACGTCATGGCGGACCAGCCGCACTGGAACCGGATGATCAACATCCAGGGCGCGCCCAGCCCGCACGTGGCGGACTCCGTCACGGAGGAGGACGTCCTGGAGACCTTCTACGACTCACGCGCCTTCTACGCCGCCGCGCAGGGCCGTGACCTGGTACGGCAGGAGGGCGACAACCTCCCGGCGATCCCGCCCGGCGGCACCGCCCGCCAGGTCCTCGCCGAGCGGATGCGCGCGCAGCTCGCGGTCACCTCGCACCAGGACTTCTCCGACACCCCGGACACCGAACTACTCGACGCCATCAACTACTTGCTGTTCCCCAACTTCAACCCCTGGGGCGGCGCCAAGTCGAACATCGTCTACCGATTCCGGCCCCACGGCCTCGACCCCGACTCCTGCATCGCCGAAATCATCTTCATGTCGTCCCCGAAGCGGCCCGGCGAGGTGCCGCCGCCGGCGAAGATCCGCTGGGTGCCGGAGGACATGCTCTTCGCCGACATCCCCGAACTCGGCGTCCTCGGACCGGTCTTCGACCAGGACTGCGAGAACCTGCCCTACGTCCAGCAGGGCCTGAAGGCGATGCGCAAGCCGGGCATCACGCTGGCCAACTACCAGGAGAGCCGTATCCGCCACTTCAACCGGACGCTCGACCGGTGGATGGAGAAGTGACCCATCGGGTGAGGGTCACCCCGTCGGGCGCCGAGCTCGACGTCCTCGACGGCGAGGACCTGTTCACCGCCGCCCAGCGGCTCGGCTACCGGTGGCCCACCGTCTGCGGGGGCCAGGGCACCTGCCGCATCTGCTTCGTCCAGGTGGAGGCGGGCGCCGAGAACTGCTCCCCGGTGGGCCCGCTGGAACGCGAGGGCATCGAGGCCCTGCGCAGGACGGCGGACGGCGTCGTCCGGCTCGCCTGCCGGCTCCGGGTCGAGGGCCCGGTGACCGTGACCAAGCGCGGCGTGCGCCGCCGAGTGCAGGAGTGAGACCCCATGTCCAAGCAAGTGATCCACCCCCTGACCGGGCACGTGTACCGGCTCACCGAGGACGGACTGGTCGAGGTGACCGACCCCGGCACGGGGGCCCGGGGCGTCTTCGACTTCCAGGCCCGGTGGCAGTACGGCGAACTGCGCCACGCCGACCTGCAGATGGCCGGCTGGGTCGGCCGCCTCGCCCGGCGGCGCGTCAGCGGTCAGTCCGGGGAGTGAACCCGGTGACGCCCCGAACCACCCCGGTGGTCTGCCTGGTGCGCCGACCCGACGGGGAACCGGTCCCCGGCGACTTCGCCGTGGAGGAACGCCCGCTGCCGCCCCTGGACGAGGGGCAACTGCTCGTGCGCAACCTCTACCTGAGCGTCGACCCGTCCATGCGCGGGCGCCTGGAGAACACCGAGAAGCACTACACCCACAACTTCACCCCCGGCTCACCGCTCGACGGACGTGCCCTCGGTGTCGTGGAGGAGAGCCGCGCTCCCTCGGTCCCGCCGGGCACGTACGTCCGTCACCAGCTCGGCTGGCGGGAGCGGGCCGTGCTCGACGAGGCGGCCGTCGACGGCGCCGGCCGCATCGACCCCGCACTCGCCCCGCTGCCCACCTGGCTGGGCCTGCTCGGCCAGACGGGCTTCACCGCGTACGTCGGCCTGACCCGGATCGCGGAGCTGCGCAAGGGCGACACGGTCCTCGTCTCGGCGGCCGCCGGCGCCGTCGGCACCGCCGCCGGCCAGTTCGCGCGGCTGCTCGGCGCGGACCGCGTCATCGGGACCGCCGGCGGCCCCGCCAAGTGCGCCCTGCTGGTGGAGGAGTTCGGCTACGACGCGGCCGCGGACTACCGTGCCGAGCCGGTGCGCGACGCGCTGGCCCGGCTGGCGCCCGACGGCATCGACGTGTACGTCGACAACGTCGGCGGCGCGCAGCTCGCCGCCGCGCTGCACGCGCTGCGCCCCGGCGGCCGGGTCGCCCTGTGCGGCATGATGTCGCAGTTCGGCGGCGACCGGCGGTCCTCGGACATCAACCAGCTGATCCAGGCGGTCCTCAAACGGCTCACGCTGCGCGGCTTCATCGTCCGCGACCACGACGACCTGCGGCCGGAGTTCGAACGGCGGGTCGCGGGCTGGCTCGCCGAGGGCCGGATCACCGCCCGCGAGACGGTCGTGGACGGTCTGGAGAACGCCGCGGGTGCGCTGCTGTCGCTGCTGGGCGGCGGCAACGTCGGCAAGATGCTGGTACGGCTGGACGGACCGGCCCCCTCCGCCGGTCGGTCCGCGCGGGGATCAGCGCAGCGCTCGTGACGAGGCCACGGTGTGGGCCGCCAGACTGACCCCGACCCGGGTGAGCCCCTCGACGGCGGCCCGGAAGTCCTTCATGTGGGGTGTGCCGAAGTGCGCGTCGAGGGCCTGCTGGGAGGCCCACCGCTCGTACACCCGGATCCGTCGTGCGTCGCCCGGGTCCGCGGTCATCGCGTAGTCCAGACAGCCCGGCTCCTCCGCGCGGGTCCGGTGTCCGAGGACGGCCAGGTGTTCCAGCATGCGGTCGCGTTCGCCGGGCGCGTAGTCCATCCAGCCGGCGACGATGACTTCCTCTGCCATGGTGTGTGTTCCCTTCGCGGTCATGACCGTGGGCCCGCCGCTCCCCCCGGGGCGGCGGGCCCACGCGTTTCTCACACGCCGGGCGCGGCCGGCACGCCGTCCACGGTGACCGTTCCCCGATCGCCGTCCACCGTGATCACCATGCCGTCCCGCAGCCGTCGCGTGCCGACCTCGACGGAGATCACCGCCGGGATGCCCAGCTCTCGGCAGACCACCACGGCGTGGCTGTTGAGCGCGCCCACGTCCACCACGGCCGCGCCGGCGACCAGGAACAGCGGAGTCCAGGCCGCGTCCGTGATCGGCGCGACCAGCACGTCACCGGGCTCCAGCGCCTCGCACGAGGCCGGGTCGGTGACCACGCGCACCCTGCCGGTGTAGGTGCCGTGACTGCCGGCCACACCCGCGAGCACGTCGCCCTCGACGGCCGCCGGGCTCCGCTCCCCGGCGCGTCGCGGCCAGCGGTCGATCTCGGTCTGCGCGTCGTCGGCCACGAAGAACGGCGGCTCCAGTTCGTGCAGTGCCGCGTACTCCCGGAGCCGCTGTGCGATCACCGGGGCGAAGGACCGCGGGGCGGCGACGTAGTCGTCGAGTTCGCTGTCCAGCAGCATCATCACGTCCTCGGGCCGGCCGAACAGCCCCGCGTCGACACCGCGGCGGCCGAGCTCCCGTACGGCCATGCGGATCTCGTTGACGACGGTGACGCAGTTCGCCTTGGTGCGCTCGCGGGCCGGGATCCACACCCGGGAGGCGTGCATGCCGGCGTCGAACATGGGCCGCGTCTCCTCGGGCAGCAGGGCCCGGATCTCCTGTGCCGTCCGCTCGCGCCCCTCCGTCAGCCGCTTGTTGCGGGCGGCGGGGGAGGCGTCGTCCGGGCTGTGCCGGATCCGGTCGACCAGGGCCAGCGCCTGGACGGGCGCCGCCTCCCAGGACAGCGCGTGGATGTCCCACTCGTTGGGGCCGCGGTCGCCGGACTCCGCCAGGAACTCCTCGAAGGAGTCACGGAACGCCTTCAGGTCCCCGGTCGCCTCGTCCAGTGCCTGTGCCACGGCGGCCGGCCCCCGGTCGAACAGCGCGCTCAGCTCCGCCGAGGCCGCCACCTGGCGCGACAGCGTCCACAGCCCGGTCGAGGGGGAGGCGGAATCGACGTCGCCGAGACCGCCGATCAGGTCGAGCATGGCGCCGGGGCGGTCCACGCTCGCGCACAGCGGGCCGAGGATGGCGGGCCCGACCGACGCGGGCAGCGACGACTCGACGTGCCGCCGGAAGGTCGTCTCCACCTCGTCCAGCAACGAGCGCGCGTGGGCCACCAACGCGGCCTCGGACAACCGCGTCAGGTCAGGGCGCGCGGCGCGCAGGGCGCGCAGCCGCTCCCGGTCGGCGTCGGCCTCGGGGAAACTGGTCTGGCCGAGCATCCGCTGAAGCGTCGCGCCCGCCTTGCCGGTCAGCTCCTCGTCCTCGTCGTCCGGATGCGCCACGTAGACAGGTGTGTCGGAACGCTGACCGACGAAGGCCGCGTCGATCTGGTCCGCCGTCTGCCCCATGCGGATGCCGAACAGCCGCATGTGCGACAGGTTGAGGTAGAAGTGGCCGCCGAACATGCCGACGAACGGCGGTCGCGGCCCGGCCACCTCCTCGTCGCGGTAGATGCCGAACCCGACGAAGCCCTGGCGCCAGCCCTGCAGACCGCGCCCCCAGACCAGGGTCCAGCCCAGCGGGCTGGCGGGGTCCGGCAGGGTCTCGCCCGCGTTGGCCCGGGTGTAGTGCGGCAGTCGCTCACTGCGCCGCCAGTCCGTGATCCAGCTCTTCATGACGGAGATCTCCCGCTGTCCGTACCGGTGCCTGCCGCTGCCCGTCCCGCGCCTACCACTGGGCCGTTCCGCCGTCGACGCTGATCAGCGCGCCGGTGATACCCGCTCCGGCGTCGCTCGCGAGCAGCGAGGCCACGGCCGCGATCTGTTCCACCGTGGTGATCTTCTTGGTGGCGGCATGCTCGGCGAAGCGGCCCAGCCACTCCTCGTAACTGATGCCCTCGGCCTCGGCGGCGGCCGGCCCCGCGGCCCGCATCAGGTCGGTGTCGACGGCGCCGGGGCAGATGGCGTTGCAGGTGACGCCCTGGGTGCCGTACTCGAAGGCGGTCGCCTTCGTCAGTCCGTGGATGGCGTGCTTGTTGGTGATGTAGTGACTGATCGCCGGCTTGTTGGCCTGCTTGCCCTCCACCGAGGAGATGTTGATGATCCGGCCCCAGCCGGCCTCGAGCATCTTCGGCAGCGCCCGGCGGGTGCCGTAGAAGTAGGCGTTGAGGTTGAAGGCCAGGGCGTGGTTCCAGGCCTCGTCGCTGAGCTCGTGCACGGGGGCGAAGCCCTGGGTGCCGCCCGCGTTGTTGACCCAGATGTCGAGCCGGCCGAAGCGCTCGGCGGCGAAGTCGGCGAGGCCCTCGATGTCCTCCTGGCTGCCCGCGTCGCAGGGGTGGAAGACGGCCCGGTCCCCGGCGTCCATCTCCTCCAGGGCCTGCTTGCCCTTGATCTCGCTGCGGCCGCTGACGACGACCGTGGCGCCGTCGGCCAGGAAGGCCTCGGCGATCGCGCGGCCGATGCTGCGCGTGCTGCCCGTGATCACCGCGACACGTCCGTCGAGGCTGCCCGTAGCCACCATGGTGTTCTCCCGCGAGTGTTGTCGGTACGTCACCTGGCGGCTTCGGAGGCCGCTGCGGCGCCTCTGTCCAGGTGCTGGTGAATGGTGCGGTGGAAGTGCTGGAGCCCGGGTTCGTTGCGTCCGAAGACGAAGTCGGTCCCGTCGAGGGCCTTCAGGCCCTGCTGGACTCCGTAGGTGGTCGCGTAGTCCTCGTCGCGGACCACCTCGTGGAACCACTGGCCGAACCGGTCGGCCTCCTGGCGTTCCTCCTCGGTGACGGCCGGTTCCCGCAGCAGGATGATCTGCTGGGTCACCGACTCGGTGGCCGTCCGGGGGAGCACCAGGGAGACGGCGATCTTCTGGCGCCAGCCGCCGGCGATCGCGAGGCCCGGGAAGAGCCAGTAGATGGGCCCGACGCAGTCCCCGGGGTCGCGCTGCTCCGGCGGCAGGTCGGCCGCCTGAGCGATGGGGCGCAGGGCGGGCGCGATGCGCTGGTGGGGGCCCCAGGTGTCGTGGGCCATCATGTTCGAGAGGTTCGTCTCGAACACCGTCTTCGGGTGCAGCGAGGCGAAGTGGTACGTCTCCAGATACCCGTCGAGGGTGACCTTCCAGTTGGGGCTGGTCAGCTCGCTGGTGGAGTAGTGGTGGCACTCCCCGAGCCGCAGGCCCGCCAGCAGCGGCTGCAGATCGCCCAGCCAGCCGTCCAGGTCCGGCTCGGCCGCCGGGTCCAGCGAGACGAAGACGATCCCCGCGCGCTCCCCGGCCGGGAGCCCGATCAGGCCGCGTCCCTCGCGCGGAACCTCGCCGAAGGTCTTCTCCGCGTACACGCCCCGCAACTCACCGGACAGGTCGTAGGACCAGGAGTGGTAGGGGCAGGTGAGCCGCCTGGACACGCCGCACCCGGGTTCGAGGAGCTTGGCGCCCCGGTGCCGGCAGGCGTTGATCATCGCGTGCACGGCGCCGTGCCGGTCGCGGGTGATCAGTACCGGGACGCCGAGCACGTCGATCGCCTTGTAGGTGTGCGGCCCGGGAAGCTCGCAGGACATCGCGAGCGGCAGCGGGACACTGCGGTGGACGGCGTCCGTCTCGCGCTGCCAGCGGTCGGCGTCGAGGTAGTGGGCGACGGGTTCCGTCCACTGGCCGTCCGCCTCGTGCGTCGTGTTGGCGCGGTAGTGCGCCACCACCCGCTCGACGAGTTCGGCCGCCTCCCGCCGCATCGTCTCGGACGCGGCGTCGGTGGACCGGTCCCGGCTGATCCACGACGAGTAGGCGGGGGTGGAGGGGGTGGAGGCCGGTGACCTGAGCGCGGCGGCTGCTTCCCGAATCTCCGGTGAACTGGTCTGGACCACGATGTCCTCACAATCCTCCCAGCCGCGAGCCGGCGACCGGCTCGGGAACGCGACAGCTGGGTTGTGTCCGAAACTGCAACAGGACTTAGTGTGGTCTGTCAATAGAAAGTGGCGAAGTTGCCGCCGGGTGTCCCGTGGGGGTGCGGGTGAGCGTCATGACGCGGCCGTTCGAGGTCGGTGTGGTGGTCCGGGACCTGGAGCTGATGGAGCGCTTCTACAGCGCGGTGATCGGCTGTCGAGCCGGGCACCGCTCGCGCGTGCCGGCCTCCGTCGGCGGACCGGCGGGGCTCGGCGGCGAGCTGGTGGTCGTCTGGCTGAAGGTGCCCTCCGGGGGGCGTCAAGCTGATCCTCCCCCGGTCGGCGCCGGTGTCGCCGGGCGCGGAGCCCGTGCTCGCCGGGCGGCCGGGGCTGTCGTACCTCACCTTCCCTGTCGACGACATGGACCCCTTGGTCGCGGTGCTGCCCGGCGCGGGCGCGCGGCCCCTGTCGGACCCGTGGGTCGTCCGGGCGCGCGGGCGGCGGATCAGCTTCTGGGCTGATCCGGAAGGCGATGCCGTGGAGTTGGCGGACCGGCGCGGCGACCGCCCGCGTCCGGGGCGTAGTAATTAGAGACGCCATTCAGTAAGGTGCCCCTGCTGGTTACTGTAGACCGGCACTAGTAAGTCCGATTGCTTGGCAACCTCCCTCGGGCGAAGGGGCGGACGATGGCTCAACGAGCGTCGACGGCATCGAAGAAATCCCCGCAGGTCAGCACCGCGACCATCAGAGACCTCCATGAACGCATGGTGCGCATCCGGCTGTTCGAGACGGAGGCGGGAAAACTGATGGAGGCGGGCAGGCTGCCCGGCTTCCTGCACCTGTATGTCGGCCAGGAAGCCGTCGCCGCCGGCGTGATGGCGGCCCTGCGCGACGACGACCAGATCACCTCCACGCACCGCGGCCACGGACACGCCGTGGCCAAGGGCGTCGGTTTCCGCGAGATGTACGCCGAGCTGTACGGCCGGGTCACCGGAGCCTGCCTCGGCCGGGGCGGAAGCATGCACATCAACGACCTCACCCGCGGCATGCTGGGGGCGAACGGCATCGTCGGGGCCGGTGTCCCGATCGCGGTGGGCGCCGCCTTCGCCGCCCGGTACAAGGGCGAGGACAGCGTCGCCGTGACCTTCTTCGGGGACGGCGCCACCAACATCGGCGCCTTCCACGAGGGCGCCAACATGGCCGCGATCCTCGGCCTGCCCGTGGTCTTCGTCTGCGAGAACAACGGCTACGCCGAGTTCACCCCGCAGTCCGGGCACATGCTGCTCACCGATGTCGCGGACCGGGCCGCCGCCTACGGCATGCCGAGCGTGATCGTCGACGGCATGGACGCGGTGGCCGTCCATCGCGCCGCCACCGAGGCCGTCGCGCGGGCCCGGTCCGGCGCGGGGCCGATGATGATCGAGGCCAAGACCTACCGCTACTTCGACCACCAGGGCGTCAAGGGCCTGCGGCATCCCTACCGCTCGGACGAGGAGGTCGCCGAGTGGAAGGCGCGCGACCCCATCGACCTGATCGAGGCGCTCGCGCTCGCCGACGGCACCGCGACCCGCGCGGAACTGGACGACGTATGGCAGCGCACGCGCGACGAGATCGCCGACGCCATCGCGTACGCCGAGGCGAGCCCGCCGCCCGACCCCGCCGACCTGCTGCTCAACGTCTACTCGGGATGACCGCCATGACCACCACCGCCGAAGCACCGGCCGTCGCCACGCGCAAACTCACCTACGTCAAGGCCTTCAACGAGGGTCTCGCGCAAGCCATGCGCGAGGACGACAACGTCTTCGTCGCCGGGGAGGACGTGGCCGGATACGGCGGCGTGTTCCGCATGTTCGACAACCTGCTGGAGGAGTTCGGCCCCCGCCGAATGATCGACACCCCGATCTCCGAAGCCGCCCTCGTCGGCCTCGGAGTGGGGGCCGCCGCCCGGGGGCTGCGCCCCGTCGTCGACCTGATGTTCATGGACTTCATCGGCGTCTGCCTCGACCAGATCGTCAACCAGGCGGCGAAGATGAAGTACATGTTCGGCGGCGCGCTGTCCGTGCCGCTCACCATCACCACCGCCTCCGGGGCGGGCCTCGGAGCCGCGGCCCAGCACAGCCAGAGCCTGGAGGCCTGGCTCGCCCATGTGCCCGGCCTCAAGGTGGTGATGCCGTGCGACGCGTACACCGCCAAGGGCCTGACCGTCTCCGCCATCCGGGACGACAACCCGGTCGTCGTCATGCTCAACAAGGTCCTGCTGGGCAGCGCCGGCGAGGTGCCCGAGGAGATCTACGGCATCCCGCTGGGACAGGCGCACACCGCACGGCACGGCTCCGACGTCACCGTGATCGCCCTCGGCCGCATGGTGGGGGAGGCCCTCGCGGCGGCCGACGAACTCGCCGCCGAGGGCGTGGACGTCGAGGTGATCGACCCGCGCACCGTGCAGCCGCTGGACACCGAGACGATGTTCGCCTCCGTCCGCCGTACCAACCGGGCGCTCGTGGTGCACGAGGCCGTCACCTTCGGCGGACTCGGGGCGGAGATCGCCGCCCAGATCCAGGACACCGTCTTCGACCACCTGGACGCGCCGGTCCTGCGCATCGGCGCCCCCTTCTCCCCGGTGCCCTTCTCACCCGTCCTGGAGAAGGCGTACGTGCCCGACCGCGCCCGTATCGCCCAGGGCTGCCGGCGCCTCCTCGAAAGGTCGTGACCGACGTGGCGATCGAGGTTCTGCTGCCGAAGATCGGGCTGACCATGCAGGAAGGCACGATCGACGAATGGCTGGTGCCGGCCGGCACGGCGGTCGCCGAGGGTGAGCCCCTGCTCCGGCTGGCCACCGACAAGGTCGACGTGGACGTCGAGGCGGAGGCCGGGGGACTGTTCCACCCCGTGGTCGCGGCGGGGGCCACCGTGCCGGCGGGGGCCCTGATCGGCTGGCTGCTGGCGCAGGGCGAGCAGCCACCGGAGACCCTGGGCACGCCGGCACCCCCCGGGGCCGCGTCCGCCCCGGAAGCGGCCATCACGGCCGCACCGGGCGGCGGCGCGGGTACGGGCGCCCCGCCTGCCCCGGGTGGCGCCGAGCGTGCCGGGGAAGCCGCCGGGGCGCCCGCGCCCCCAGGCCCCACGGGCCGCCTTCTGTCGTCGCCGAACGCCCGGCGGGTCGCCGCGGCCGCCGGCGTCGACCTGACCGCCGTACACGGCACGGGTCCGGGCGGCCGGATCGTCTCCGAGGACGTGGAGGAGTTCCTCGTCGCGCACCCCGACGCCCCCGTCCCGCCCGGCGGCACGCCCACCTCGCCGCTGGTCCGCAAGCTCGCGAAGGAACGCGGCATCGACCTGTCGGAGGTGAACGGCACGGGTCCGGGCGGCCGGATACGCCGCTCCGACCTCGATGCGACCGCTGCGGCGCCCGCACGGCGGAACACGGACCCCCGGCCCGGGGACGTCCTCCCGCTCACCGGGATGCGCGGCACCATCGCCCGCCGGATGCACGCCAGCCTCCAGGAGATGGCCCAGCTGACGCACGGCTACGAGGTGCGGATGGACGCCGTGGTGTCCCTGCGGGACCGGCTCAAGGAGGAGTGGGCCGACGGCGAACTGCCGGTGCCCAGCCTGGGCGACTTCCTGCTGAAGGCGGCGGCCCTGGCCCTGCGCGAGCACCCCCTGCTCAACGCGACGGTCCGGGAGGACGGGATCCATCTGCTCGACGGCATCCACCTGGGATTCGCGGTGGCCGTGCCGGGCGGCCTCATGGTCCCCGTGATCGAGGACGCGGCGGCGCTGCCGCTGGCCGAGATCACGCGCCGGTCGAAAGCCCTGGCCCAGGCCGCCCGCGAAGGGCGGATCTCGCCCGCGCACCTGGAGGGCGCCACCTTCACCGTCACCTCGCTGGGCGGATACGGCGTCGACTTCTTCACCCCGGTGATCAACCCCGGCAACGTCGCGATCCTCGGGGTGGGCCGGCTCAGGGACGGTGTCGAGTGGGTGGACGACCGGCCGCTGCGGACGCGCGTGCTCACGCTGAGCCTCACCTTCGACCACCGTGCCGTCGACGGGGCGCCCGCCGCGGAGTACCTGCGCACGGTCGGCGGGCTGCTGAGCAGACCCCTGCGCCTGCTGGTGTGACCCGGCCGCCAGGGGCTGTGCCGGCGGATCAAGTCGCAGGAAAGCAGCGGTGACTCATCGGCCCAGGTGAGCGGGGTCTGGTGCGTTCAACTGCAAGGCGGAGGAGGGCGTCGACGCGAGGGGGGTCCCGCCCGCGCGAGCGAAGCCGAGCGTGGGGGAGTCGGCAACCGACGACAACGCCGCAGGTGGGCGTGCCAGACCCCGCGTCTGCGGCATGATCCGCCGGACAGCCCCTAACGGACGGGGCCGGCGATCCGCTCCGCGAGAGCGCCGACCTCGCGGCCGAAGGAGCGGTGCCCGAGCGACCGGTAGACGTCGTCGCTGCGGACCTGCGAGACCGCCGCGGTCTCCAGCAGCGCCAGCAGGCCGAGGCCGATCACCGCCGCCTCGGCGTCGGAGACCGACGCGCGGGCCTTGCGGATCAGTCGCACCAGTTCGTCCAGCACCTCCGTACGGCTCTGGTGGCGCAGCGACTCCGCCTCCTGGCTCATCCCGGCCGACGACACGAAGAACACCGTGGCGGCGGAGCGGTGTTCGCCCATCCAGGCCAGCAGGACGGTGACCGGCGCCCCGATGTCCGAGCCGGGCTCGTGGGCCTCGGTGAGCGCCTGCAGGCGCTCGCGCAGCGCGGCGGCGAACGCCCGCATGGCCTCCGCCAGGATCTGGTCCTTGGACGAGAAGTGGTAGTACACCGCGGCCGAGGTCATCTCCGCACGCGAGGCGATGTCGGCCACCGTCACCTCGTCCGGGGACTGGGTGGCGAACAACTCCGTGGCTGCCTCGATCACCCACTGCTTGCGTGAGGGACGGTGGGCTGCGCGGGGTCCGGATGTCGTCATGCTGTCAAGTATGCCGACGTCCGGGCGCCCCGGAGCCCAAGGTGCAGAAGGAATCGTGCGCACGGCCGGTCGGAGTTACTGGATAGACTGGTCAGTACCAGGGCCCCACGGGGGCCGGGGCCGACGGCAGCGGGCAGGGAGCATGATGGCCACCACGGAGAACGGCAAGCAGCCCGCCCACAGGCCCTCGCGGCGGCAGCACATCATCACCGCGGCCGTGCGGGTGTTCGGCCGCACCGGGTTCGCGGAGACCAGCATCCAGGACATCGCGGACGAGGCCCAGGTGGTCCCGACAGCCGTCTACTACCACTTCGACGGCAAGGAAGAGCTGCTCGAACTGGCCATGCGCCGGGTCTTCGACCAGCTGAACGCGGTCGTGGAGGCGGCCCGGCCGGACTCCGCGCCGGGTGACGCCGAGGGCCTGGTCCGCGTCATCGACGCCGTGTGGGCATGGGTGGAGCACAATCCCGACGAGGCCCGGCTCTACCAGGTCCAGATCGCCTCCGCCAACGGCAGCGTCAAGGCGCTGCGGGACGAGTTCGAGCAGCGGCACATCCAGCGCGGCTACGACTATCTGCCGGTGGGCACCACCCGCAGCCCCCGGGCGGCGAAGGCCCGGCACGCGGCGAACGCGCTCGCGGTCCGCACACTGATCAGTACGACGGTGCTCGTCACCGCGTTGCGGGCGGAAGGCGGACCGCTGGCCCAGCTGCCCTCCCGGGCCGTGCAGGAGGCGGTCAGGGAGCTGGCCCTGCGCATCGTCGCGGCCGAGCCGAAACCGGCGCGGTCGTAGCGACAAAGGCCGGGGCAGGGTCGCTCGGGGTCGCCGGACGACGGTCAGCGGTCGGCGGTGGGCGAGTCCAGGGGCGCCCCTTCACACCGTCAGGACCGCACACGCGCTGATCCCGGGCGCCCCGTACACGTGGGTGAAGCCCACCCGGGGGGCGCCCGGTACCTGCGGACCAGGGGCCCGGCCCTGCAACTGCCGTACGACCTCGTGGAACTGGCGCAGCCCGGAGGCGCCGACGGGCTCGCCGCCGGCCAGACACCCGCCATCGGTGTTGACCGGTATCCGGCCCGTGGGTTCGGTGCCCCCGGAGGCCAGCAACTCCTCCTGCTCGCCGTGGCCGCACAGCCCGGTCTCCGCCAGGTGGACCAGCTCCGAGCCGCTGTCCGTGTCCTGCAGCTGGGCCACCTGTACGTCCGCCGGCCGCAGCCCCGCCGTGCGGAAGGCCGCCTCGGCGGCATCGACGCTGGGGCTGTGGTGCGGTCCCGGCGGCAACCAGGGAGAGAACACCTCGAACGAACCGAACCGCCGGGTCCGGAAAGCCAACGACGCCAGTCTCACGGGTCGTTCGCACAGATCGAAGGCGCGGTCACCGAGCGCCAGCACCAGGGCCGCCGCGCCCTGACCCGGCGAGCAGAACATGTACTGGGTGAGCGGCGGACTGACCTCGGCGGAGTCGAGGATCTCCCGTTCCGTCAGCGGCGTGCGACGCCAGGCCAGCGGATGCCGGGCGCCGTTGCGGAAGGCCCGCGCCGCGACCATCGCCAGCGCCCGCTCGGAGAGGCCGTGCTCGTACAGGTACCGGCGGGTCTTCAGCGCGAAGAACTGGGTGGTCAGCATCAGGCCGGTCTCCGCGTACCAGTCGCCCAGGCCGTAGCGGGCCGCGGAGACGTGGAACGCGCCCCGCTCATGCTTGTCGAACCCCACCGCGAGGCCCAGCTCCGCCTCACCCGCACGGAGCGCGTTGGCCACCGCGAGCACGGTGGAGGCGCCGGTCGCGCAGCCGTTCTGCACGTTGACGAACGGCACCCCGGTCAGTCCCAGCCGGCCCACCAGGGTGTCGGGCTTGCCGGACACGTCGGAGCCGCCGGCCGCGTAGCCGATGTCCTGCCAGGCGACACCGGCGTCGGCCAGCGCCGAGCGCGCCGCCCGCTCGGCCATGTCCATGCCGGTGACGCTCTCGTCGCGGCCGAAGGGATGCATCCCGCAGCCGACCACGTACACGTCGTCGTGCCGGTTCATCGCTCCCCGTCCCGCTCCCCGTCCCGCTCCCCGTCCCGCTCCGCGCGGAACGCGAAGGTCACCACCTCGGTTCCGCCCTCCTCGCGATAGGCCGGCACCGTGGTCAGCCGAACCGGCAGGCCGATCCGGATCTCCTCGCGGGACACCGCCAGCAACGCTTCCACCAGCACCTCGTCCAGGTCCACATAGCCCACGTGGTACGGCCGGTGACCCTCGGAGGGCAGCCGGTACGGCGGTTTCGGCGCGAACGCCTGGCGCGTCCACGACCACACCCGCCCGCTCACCGGCAGCACCCGCTCCGCCATCGTCCCGTCCGGACACCGGGGGCACGAGTCCTGCCGGGGGAAGACGACGGTGCCGCAGCCGGAGCAGCGCGCGCCCACCAGACGAGGCGGTCCCCCGTCGGCGTACTCCCGGATCTCGAACAACGACTCGTCAATGAGCCTGCCGGTCATGTTCCCTCCCTTCGTCCACGTCTCATCCACGTCACCAGCCCAGCAGTGCGGCCAGCCGCTCCCGATGGTGCGCGGCGCCCCCCAGCAGCACCGCGTCGGACTGGGCGCGCCGGAAGTACAGGTGGGCGTCGTGCTCCCAGGTGAAGCCCATCCCGCCGTGCAGCTGCACGCACTCGGCGGCGACGGAGACGAACGCCTCGGCGCACCACGCCTGTGCCACCGCCGCCGCCTCGGCCAGCGCCCGGGGCGAGCCGTCCGCCCGGACCGCGCGCACCACGGCCGACCGGGCGGCCTCGACCTGGAGCAGCATGTCGGCACAGGCGTGCTTGACCGCCTGGAAGCCGCCGATCGCCCTGCCGAACTGGATACGGTCGCGTACGTGGGCCACCGTCATGTCCAAGGCGGCCTGAGCTCCGCCCAGTTGTTCGGCGGCCAGCGCCACCAGGGCCACGTCCAGCGCGCGGGACACGATCTCCGCCCCCTCGCCGCCGGCGGTCGACGCCCGGGCCCGGGCCCGGTGGAACGTGACCACCGCCTGGCCCCGGCTGAGGTCCAGCGTGGGCACCCGGCGCACCGTGACCCCCGGCGCGCGCGGATCGGCCAGGAAGAGGTCGACGCCGTCGGTCCCGGCCGCGGCCACCACCAGCGCCTCGGCGTCCGCGCCGTCGAGGACGAACGGCGCGGTGCCCTCCAGCAACGGGGCGCCGCCCTGCCAGGTGACGGTCACCGGCACGGCGTCGGGCCGCCACGTCCCGTCGGGCGCGACCGCCGCCAGGGCGTGGACGACGCCCTCCGCCAGCCGGGCCAGCGCCTTGTGGGCCGTGCCGCAGCCGGCCAGCACCTGCCCGGCCAGCACGGTGGAGGACAGCAGCGGAACCGGTGCCAGGGTCCTGCCCAGCTCCTCGCAGACGGCGGCGATCCCGGCGAGTCCGCCGACGCCTCCCGCCGACGCGGGCAGGCCGAGCGCCGCGAGGCCGACCTGCCGGCCCAGGGTGTCCCACAGTCCGGCGTCGATGCCCGGGGCCTCCTCGGACAGCCGGCGGACCGCGGTGGTGCCGCCGGCGTCCGCGCACACCGAGCGAACGGTCTCGCGCAGGTCCGCCAGCTCGGTGTCCGACAGGGCCGTGCCGTCGGCGTCGGCCACGGTGCTCGTCATCGGGTGCCCCCGCTCGTGTCGTCGCGTTCGTCCAGGGCGCTGTGCGCGGCCGCCATCCGGGCCACCGGCACCCGGTGCGCCGAACAGGAGACGTAGTCGAGGCCGAGGCGGTCGCAGAACGCGATCGACTCGGGGTCACCGCCGTGCTCACCGCACACGCCCAGTTTGATGCCGGGCCGTACCTCCCGGGCCCGCTCGGCCGCCAGGGCGACCAGGGCGCCCACCCCGTGCGGGTCCAGCCGGGCGAACGGGCTCGCGGTCAGGAACCCGCGTTCCTGGTACGGGGCGAGCACCTGGCGTTCGACGTCGTCCCGGGAGAACCCGTAGGTGAGCTGGGTGAGGTCGTTGGTGCCGAAGGAGAAGAACTCGGCGTGCTCGGCGAGTTCGCCGGCCAGCAGCGCGGCTCGCGGGGTCTCGATCATCGTGCCGAGCCGGTAGGGGACCTCCACCCCGGTGCGGGCGGCGACCGCGGCGGCGGCGTCACGTACGTACTCGGCCGCGGCGGCCAGTTCCTCCGGCAGGCTGACGAGCGGGATCATCACCTCCAGTTCCGGCCGCACCCCGGTGGCGGCGACATCGGCCCAGGCGGCGAAGAGTGCCTCGGCCTGTGCCGGGTAGAGCCGCTCGTGCAGCAGCGCCAGCCGCACCCCGCGCAGCCCGAGCATCGGGTTCGCCTCCCGCAGCGCGTCGGCCCGCAGCGCGTCGGCCGCGTCCAGGGCCTCGCCGGGGGCGGGCAGGAACTCGTGCAGCGGGGCGTCCAGCAGGCGCACGGTCACCGGCCGTCCGCCCACGGCGGCCAGCAGCGCCCGGAAGTCCTCGTACTGTGCGCGCTCCAGCGCCACCAGGGCCTCCGCACGCGCGGCCGGGTCGGCGGCGAGCAGCACCCGGCGGATCAGCGGCAGCCGCTCGCCGAGGAACTGGTGCTCCGTCCGGCACAGCCCGACACCCTCGGCGCCCAGGGCGAGGGCCGTCTCCACCTCGGCCGCCGTGTCGGCGTTGGCCCGCACGCCGAGTCGGCGCACCCCGTCCGCCCAGGCGAGCACGGTGGACAGTTCGGGCGGCGGGCCGGCCACGCCGACGTCGAGCCGTCCGGCGTAGACCGCGCCGGTGCGGCCGTCGAGTGAGACGGGGGCGCCCTCGCGCACCACGCGCTCCCCGAAGCGGACGGTCCCGGTGGCGAGGTCCACGCGCAGTCCCTCGGCGCCGCACACGGCGGGCTTGCCGGCGCCGCGCGCCACCACGGCGGCGTGCGAGGCGATTCCGCCGCTGCCGGTCAGCACGGCCGCGGAGGCCAGCATGCCGGGCACGTCGGCCGGCGTCGTCTCGGCGGCCACCAGGACGACCGGGGTGCCGTCCGCGGCCAGTTCGAGGGCCCGTTCACTGGAGAGCACCACCGCCCCGGACGCGGCACCCGGCGCCGCGGGCAGCCCCTTCACCAGGAGCTCCTCGCCACCGGTCAGCCGCAGTCGGGGGTGCAGCAGTTCCTGTACCTGCGCGGGGGTGATCCGCCGGACGGCCTCCTCCCGGCCGAGTGCCCCGTCCCGGGCCAGGTCCGCGGCCAGACACACCGACGCCCGCAGCGGTGGGCGGAGTTGGGCGGAGGCGGAGAGCAGGGAGATCTCGTCGTCGCGCAGCTCGAAGTCGACCGAGACCGGTGCGCCCAGATGGCGCTCCAGGGTGAGCAGGCAGTGCTCCAGCAGCGCGGTGCCGCCCGCGAGCCGGTCCAGCGGTTCACCGGTGTGCGGCGGCGGGGCGCTGCGGCGGACCCCGCGGAAGAAGGAGCCCTGCGGGCACAGGCGCCCGGTCTCGGGGTCACGGCTGACCGCCGTGCCGTAGCCCGAATGGTCCGCCGGGCCGATGCGCAGGGCCTGCACATGCAGGGCGACGGCCAGGTCGGCGGGGAGGCGCTGGGCCCGGCGGGACCTTCTCGCACGCGGCGAGTCCCATCGGGCGAGGAGGGCACGGGCGGCCAGCGCCACCTGCTGTGCCGGGTCGTCGGGGAAGGGCCGGGAGCCGTGCTCCGCCACCAGGGACAGCAGCACCTTCACCCGGGCCCGCGGCCCCGGGGTGTCCAGGAGGGCGTCGTCGAGCAGCGCACCGGGGACATCGAGGGCGTACTCGGCGATCACGCGCACGGTGGCGGCCCACACGTCGTACAGCGCGTCCTCGCTCCCGATGACGGCGCACAGGCCGTCGGCGCCGGCGGGGGTGACGCCGAGACAGGCGAGGTCGGGCGGCAGTCCCGCGATCCCGGTCGGCGCGCTCGCCGACAGGCGCAGCAGCAGCGGCCGGGCCAGGTCGGCGATCCGCCGCCCCGAGAGCTGCTCGACCAGAGCCACGGCGGCCTCGGCGGTGTCGGACTCCGCCAGGGACGCGGCGGCGCCCGCGGGCACGGTGAGCCCCGGCACGACCGGCAGGCCCAGGCTCACCAGCCGGTCCATCGCCGCGCCGTGCGCGCCCAGGTCGTCGGCGCCGAGGCCCCGGATCCGTCCCTGGCCGTACGGCACCAGGATCCGGCCGGGGGCCCCCGGCGGCGCGGTGGCGCCGGGGGGCACGCCGGGCGCCTCGGAGGGTGCGAGCGGGCCCGCCTCGCGGCCGGTGACGCTCATCCCCGGCCCCTGGTGACCAGCTCCTCTTCCCGGGCCTCGTCCTCGGCCCGGCTGATGCCCAGCACGAGCAGCAGCTCCTGGTGCAGCCGCATCCACACGGTGTGGTACGAGTCGCACAGGGGTGACGCCAGCCACTGCGGGGCGCCGTCGTCGAAGCGGTCGAGGGCGTTCTCCAGGGCCGTCAGATAGCGCCCGCTGCCCGCGAGCACCCGGTCCAGCCTGCGCAGGACGGGCTGGATGGCCTCGTGCACGTCCTCCAGCGACTCGCGTACCTCGGCGTCGTAGACCTCGTCGGAATGGTCGTTGGCGGTGCCGTCGGGGCGGCACTGCCATGCCGTGCACACGTCCCGGATCCTCCGGTTGACCGGCAGGAACGCCTCGTACGCCGCGGTGATCTTCTCCTCCTGCTCGGAGCCCGCGGCAACCCGCAGCAGCTGTGCGACGGCGGCCTTGGCCCGCTCGGTGGGCAGGACCACCGGACCCTTCACCGTCGCCAGCCCGGCGTCGGCCATCGGCCGGTACTCGGAATCCGGCCGACCGCGCCACATGCCACGCAGAACGAGGTCGACGACGGCTTCGGTGAGGGCCTCGTCCGAGGCGTCCGGAAGGTCCACGGCAGCTGCATGCATCGCCACACCTTTTGCTTGGTTCTGTGTTGCCCGGAGGTTACGCCTCGGCGGGCAGGTTAGTGAAGAGGGACTCAAGAAACACTTTTCGCGGAGAGGAACGACGCCATGCGCTCCTGGGCCTCCCGGCCGTCGGCGAGGGCGGCGATCGACCGAGCCTCGTCGGCGAGGTGGCGGCGCAGGTCGTCGCCCGTGCCGACGCGCAGCAGGCCCTTCGCGGCGCGGAGCGCGTCACCGGCGCCGGCGACCAGCGCGGCCGCGGTGCGCCGTGCCGTGTCGTCCAGCTCGCCGTCGTCCACCGACCGGGAGACGAGGCCCCACCGCTCGGCGTCGTCGCCGGTCAGGACCCGGTTGGTCAGGATCAGCTCCGCCGCCCTGCGGGGCCCCACCAGACGGGGCAGGAACCAGGACGCCCCGCAGTCCGGGGTGAGTCCGACCGCCGTGTACGCCAGCCGGAACCGCGCGGACCGCGCCGCGAGGACGATGTCGCCCACGAGGGCGAGGCCGATCCCGCCGCCCGCGGCCGCGCCGCGCACGGCGGTCACCAGGGGCACCGGCAGGTCGTACAGGGCCTGTACCGCGGTGTGCGCGGCACTCGCCACGGCGTGCACATAGGCGCCGGTCCCGGTGCCGCGGCCGGTGAAGGCCCGCAGGTCACCCCCCACGCAGAAGCTGCCGCCCGGCGCCCGCAGCAGGACCGCGCCGCCCGGATCGGCGGCCACCTCCAGGGCCGCGTCCCGCAGGGCCTCGGCCGTCTCGAGATCCAGCGAGTTCCCCCGGTCGGGAGCCGCCAGCCTCAGCTCCACGACCCCCTCGGGGTGGCGGACGGTCCGGACCGGGCCGGTACTCGTGCTCGTGTTCATGGGCGCTTCTCCTGTCGCCTTCCCGCCAGCGGGACTTCCAGGCAAGATACTGAAGACGCTATACAGTTTCTAGGAGGCGGCGGCCGCGATTGCCCGTCCGCCCGTAGGCCCCTCGGCGGGAGGTCCCGTGTCCATCCAGTTCGACGTCGAACCGAAGGTCGCCCAACTGGTCGCAGCCACCGGCGCATTCGTGCGCGAGGTGGTCGTCCCGGCCGAGCGCGCGTGCGGGGGCTCCGTCCACGACGCCCCCGAAGCGGTGCGCGAGACCCTCCAGAAGGCCGCCCGGGACGCGGGAGTGTTCGCCCCGCACGTACCGACCCGCTGGGGCGGACACGGGCTCGACCTGCGGGGCCAGGCGGCCGTGTTCGAAGCGGCGGGCTACTCGCTGCTCGGACCGCTGGCACTGAACTGCGCGGCCCCGGACGAGGGCAACATGCACCTCCTGGAGACGGTGGCCACCGAAGAGCAGAAGCAGACGTACCTGGGGCCGCTCGCCGCGGGCCGGATCCGCTCCTGCTTCGCCATGACCGAACCGGCCCCCGGAGCGGGTGCCGATCCCCGCTCCCTGCGGACCACCGCGATCCGGGTGCGGGGCGGCTGGCGCATCGACGGCCGCAAGTGGTTCATCACCGGTGCGCAGGGGGCCGGCTTCGCCATCGTCATGGCCCGCACCTCCGGCAGCCCCGGCGACCCCGGCGGCGCCACCATGTTCCTGGTCGACGCCGACACCCCCGGCATGCGCCTCGTCCGGACGATCGAGACCCTCGACGAGTCCCTCTTCGCCGGGCACAGCGAGATCGTCTTCGACGGGTGCGTGGTGGGGGAGGAGCAGGTGCTCGGCGAGGTGGACCGCGGTTTCGAGGGTGCCCAGGTCCGGTTGGGCCCCGCCCGGACGACCCACTGCATGCGCTGGCTGGGAGCAGCCCGTCGGGCCCAGGACATCGCGCTGGAGCGGGCCGGGAGCCGGATGGCGTTCGGCTCGGCGCTGGGAGACCTCGGCATGGTCCAGCAGATGCTGGCCGACTCCGAGATCGACATCGAGGCGAGCCGCGCGCTGATCCTGCGTACCGCCTGGGAGTTGGACACCGGCTCCGCCGCGGCCGCACAGCTCACGTCGGTGTCCAAGACCTTCGTGGCGGAGGCGGTGAACCGGGTGGTCGACCGGGCGGTGCAGATCTGCGGGGCCCTCGGTATCTCGGCCGCCGACGCCCCACTGGCCCGCCTCTACCGGGAGGTGCGGCCCTTCCGGATCTACGACGGCCCCTCGGAGACGCACCGGTTCGCCATCGCGCGGCGCGCCGTACGGCCCTACCGGCAGGCGCGCGCGGGTGCCGCCGACGGCTGACGACGCCTGAGGACCCGGCCGAGGTGCGCACGCGACGCGGGTGTCCGCGGCCCGCCCGACCCGCAGCCGGGGGCGGGGCGCGCGGCTTCCCGGGACGGCCCTCCCCGCCCTCCCCGCGGGGGAGCGTTCGCCCGGCGAGGGCCGTGGCCGGGCTATTTCAGGTACCACTTCTGGTTGGAGGTCCCCGCGCACTGCCACAGTTGAAGCCGTGTGCCGTCGGCGGTGCCCGAGTCGACGGCGTCGACGCACTTGCCGGTCCGGGTGTTGACCAGGTCGTGGGAGCCGTTGAGGTTGAACTGCTGCGCCCATCCGCCGTTGCAGGTGGCCAGCTGGACACGGGTGCCGTCCGCCGTGCCGGCGTTCGCGGCGTCCATGCACAGGCCCATCGACCGGACACTGCCGTCGGACTTGAACACCCACTTCTGCCACGAGTCGCCACCGCAGTTCCACAGCCGCAGCGGGGAGCCGTCGGTGCCGCCGCGCGAGGAGATCTCGATGCACCGCGAGGACGCGTAGCCGGCGATCATCCTGCCGGCGGGGGCCGCCGCGGCACTGGGCGCGGCGTCCGCCTTGGCGGTCGGCTTCGGGCCGGGGGAGCCTGTCGTCGACGCGGGTCCGGCGTTCTCGCCGCCCGAAGTGGTGGCTTTACCGGGCGACGACGTGGTGCCCGTGCCGGTGGCGGTGTTCGCCGCGCCGCCCCCGGCCTCGTCCGTCGCACTGCCCGGGGACCCTCCGTCGGCGCCCTGGGCGGGCCGGTGCGACGAGCCGTCCTTGCCGGCCCCATGGGCGCCACCGGGACTGTTCGTCGCACCCGGAGAGGGGTAGCGGACCGTCACGTCGGGGGGCACATCGCCCGCGGAGTCGCTGTGCTTCCCGCCCGACGTGCCGTCACCGGACGACACCAGCAACGGGACGGCGGCCAGGGCACAGACCAGGAGCACGCAACCGGCGACGACCGCTCCCGGCACCCGCGCGGCGGACTCCGTGCCGGATGATCCCGTAGGCGCCGACCCGGACCCCCGGGACGAGGGCGCGTGGTCCTCTTCGGAGGCGTCCCGTGCGGACGCGGCCAGCGCGCGCAGCGAGGCGAGCCGGTCGAGCAGCCGGGACCGCTGATCGCCTGGATCAGCCGGTGCCGGCTCGTCGGGGTCCGCGGCCTCCCCGGCGGGGACGTCGTCCTCCCCGGAGAACGGCGGGACGCCCGCGGTCCGCTCGGGACGGGTCGCGGTGTCGTCGTCGGACGCCCGCCCTGCGGCACCGGTCACTGCCGCCGCCGGTGCCGTCGTGGACGCGGGAAGGGGCTCCGGCCCGTCGGCGGGGCCCTGTTCCGCCTCCGAGGAGGTGGCCGGCCACGGCAGAGGCTGTTCCCAGACGGCCGCCTCGTCGTCGTGGGCATCGCGTTCGGGACGTTCACCGGCCCCGGCCCCGGCCGGGCCCTCGGGGGTCTGCCGTCGTGCTGGCGTCTGTTCCACGTGTTCCTACTTCGTCGTGTGTGCGGATGGTGCGGGTACGGCTGGTACGGCGCGGTGCTCAGGGCAGGGTGAACGGGGGGATGTCGATCTCGATCGTGGCGGTCCGCAGCCAGTCCGCCGGGTCGAACGGGAGGCTCCGCCGCGTCCCGCCCCTGGCCTCGATGTCGGTCGGGAACCTGTTGCCGCCGGTCGCCGTCCGCACGCCGATCTCCTCGGGCGTGATCCTGAGCCCGGGAGGCCGGTACCGCTGCAGATCGTCGAGCGCCTCCCCCAGGAACTGCTGGAACAGCCCGGCGGTGTAGGCCGCTCGTTCGTTGCCCGTGGCGTTCGCGAAATGAGTCCAGGAGTTGCTGCCGTAGCCGGTGATGGTCACGGTCGGCATCACGAGGCCGTGTTTGGCGCTCCACAGGGCGTTGCGGGCCGTTTTCACGGCCAAGTCCTTGATCTGGTTCCTGGCAGCCGTGTCGAGGGTCTTGGCCTTCTCCTCGAACCGCACCGCCGAGAACCGGTTCGGTGTGCGACCGCCGGTCACCACGGCGGTGAACGGCCGCTCCATCACCGCGGTGTCGGTAGCGGGCACCGGCTGCTCCACCGCCCGGTGGATCCCCTCATCAGACCCCCCGTAGATCCGGAAGTGCCACAGGTCCGCGTCGCGGGGCATGAGTCCGTGGTCGCGTGAGAGACGCTGGACCCCCGTGCGATCGGTGCCTTCGGGCTGACGGTTGTATGCGTTGATGGCCGCGGCCTCGTCGGCGACGCGCTGGGTCTCCCCTCTGCGGTTGCGGTTCTCCAGTGTCACGTGGGACGTTCCGTCCTCACTGGCCAGCACTGTCGTGGCGAAGTGGTAGCCGAAGGCGGACGTGGTGGAGAGGTGCAGACTGCCGTTCGGGTCCACATCGCCCGTCGACTGGATCAGGTACCCGTCACCCACACGCGCCAAGGCATGCTCGTTGACCCCGATCGTGCTGCTCAGCTCACGCCACCGGAGTGGCATGGGGGCCGAGGTGACGGACTGGTACAGGGCCCCGACTGCGAGTGGTCCGGCGCTCCTCTGTTCGTCCCGCTTCACGTTCCGGATGATGTCGTTCGCGACCGCCCGCGCATCGAACCAGTGCCCCTGCCGGACCCCGACGCTCATCGAGTGGACCAGTTCATGGGTGCTGGTGATCCGTTGTGATGCGATGTCCTTGGTCCTGACGGGGACGGTGGTGCCCTGCCCGTTCCGCAGCACGATGGCGTCGGGAAGGCCGCCGAGGACCTGGGCCGCGAAATTGTTGCACTCGGCCGGCATGGTCGCACCGGGGGGGAAGGACGGTACGACCCGGAGCAGAGGCTTTTCCTGGAGCGGGAGCTCTATCCGCACGTCCGGGTCGACAGCGAGCGTGACCTTGCTGCCGACCTCGGCGAGTTCGCGGTTGGCGCGGTCGACGGCGAGCTTCGTCGCGTAGACCTCCTGGACACCGGGTCCCGCCGCGTTGATCGCCAGGGTGCGGTCGCCGGAGACGCGGAGCGTGGGATTGCCCTGTTCGCGTACCCTCTCTCGCCCGATCAGGGCCAGCGGCCGTGCCCCGGGCTGCCGCGTGTCGACATGGACCACACTCAGCGGCGCGATCCGGTGGAACGGTACGGCCTCGGGGCTCCTGCGCCAGATGCGGTACTGCGTGACCTGCTCCAGTGGTGCATGACTGGTCTCCCACCGGTCGTCGCCCTCCGCCTCGCTCGTCGGGGTGTCGTGGCCGCCGTGCCCGTCCGGGGCTGCCTGGGCAGGGGCGAAGCCGGGGTTCTCGTGCCGGGTGTCGTCCGGCACACCGTCGGTGAGCCGCCGCGCGCTGTGGACGAAACGGGCGTCGACGCCCCCGGGGAAGAGGACCTCGTGCCGGTCCGGGAAGGGCGAGGCGATGTCGAGGGTGGCGTTGAGATCGATCCCGCCCGGCACCTCGAGGTCGTACCGCCACCGTGCGCCGGCGGACAGCGGGTGGTCGGTCCGCCGGGTGGCGGTGAGGTAGGAGCTGTCGGTGGGCGCGTCGGCTGCCTGCTTGAGCAGGTGCACCGGACGGTCGCCGCCCGGGAGCAGGCCGGTACGGAAGACCTCCTGCGGCGCCAGATCGCTGAAGACGTGCAGCGTGTCGTCGTCCAGCCGCCACCGGGCGCCCTCGGGGAGGGCAGCGGGGTCCGTGCGGCGGGCCGCGGTGACGGCGGGGTCGACCGGGGGACGCGGGCCCACCCGGTGCGGGATGTCCAGCGGGGCCGCGCGCCAGTGCGACGAGGCGACCGCTCCCTCGCCGGGCAGGTACCAGTTCCAGGCGGGAGCCGGTTCCCGGCCGTGCCGAGTGCTCCGGCCGGGGTCGGAGAACGGGCCGGCGTGGGGACGGTCGACGCCGTCGACGTGGGTGCCGCGCAGGCCCAGCGCCGGTATCTCGGCCACCAGGGCCTTGGCGTCCCCGTCGACCCCCCAGACCGTCCAGCGGTCCGTCGCCGCGTGAACGGGGAAGCTGCCGTCGGTCAGGGCGGCGAACTCGTCGTCGAAGCTGTCCGTGGTGGAGTACGGCTCCGGTCCACGGGCCGGCTCCGCCGCGGCCATCGACGGGGCGGTCCGCGACGGTGCGGGCAACGGGTGGTCGCGCAGGACGAGATGGGAGTCGGCGATGCTCTCGATCCGCTCCACGTACTCGTGCGGGAGGGTCCCCGGAACGAGGTCCCAGGTGGCGGTCATCACCCCCTCCTTACGGACGGCCGGCTGGTCCGGCGACTGCCGGAAGAGGGTGTCCGGGTCCACATAGGTGTCGGGCAGCCCCAGGTAGTGGAGCATCTCGTGCAGCTTCACCCCGTCGCTGTGCCGCAGATCCAGGGTCCGCTGACGTGCGCGGGGCAGGGGGGAGCCCCCGGGCGTGTCGGTGAGCGTGATGTGTTCGGCGTGGTCGGGGGCGTCGACCAGCCGGACGCCCACATGCAGCTGGTCGCCCGACTTCGGCAGCGCGTAGCCGGTGTTGACGTGGGTGTCCAGCAGCGCCTGGAGCCGCCCTTGCAGCGCGGTGAGGTCGGACGGGCCGATGGTGCCGGTCCGCCGCACCGGCAGGTTCAGGGTGAAGTCCCGTACCCAGGTGCCGTCCTCCGCCTGCACCCGGCGGGCGCTGTAGCGGATCAGGGTCCGGCTGCCCGCCAGCGTGCCCGCGCTTCGGGAGGCCGCGGCGGGGTCGCGGGCCGGGTCGAAGCGCTCGATGCTCAGGCGCGCCACGGGGGCGTCCGCCCGGCGGTGGGTCCATGCGGCCCGCGTCACGGGGCGTGCCACGGTCCGTGCCGTGCGGTGCCCCCCGCCCGGCACGTTCGGTACCGCCGAGGTCGCCGGTACCGTCGAGGCAGCCGACGGGGCCGACGCGGTGGTGTCGGCGGGCCTCGGCCCCGTGGCCATCCAGTGGTCGACGCCCGCCTCGGTCCGGTCCAGGCGGACCAGCACGACGGGCGCGCCGGGGCCGTCGCCGACCGGGTACGGGCTTCCGTGGCCGATCACCTGGGCGTTGAATCCGTAGATCCGGGTGGCCAGTCCCAGCGCCAGATCCCCGGCGGCCGAATCGTAGACCCCTGGTGTTCCCAAGTCGACCGCGATCCGGCGGAGTTCGTCGTCCGTGGGTCCGGTCGCGGCGAGCAGCAGGCGTTCCGCGTCGACGAACCGGTCGAACTCCGCGCGCCGTTCGGCTTCGGTCCGGGCCGGTCCCTTCGCCCGGTGCGCCGCCGCCTCGTCCTGGCGGCGGCGGGCCCGGTCCGCCGCCAGGCCCTCCCTGACCTGGCCGGCCATGCCGTCCCACAGGGTCCGGTCCGCCGCGGGCAGTTCCAGTTCCCGCAGGAGCTCGGTGGAGATCCGCTGTCGCATGCCCGTGGAGGTGGGGATGCTTCCGTCCGGCTCGACGATCCGGCCCGGAGCGGTGCGCAGCAGCGCGCTGAACAGGCAGTCGCCGTCGTGGGGTACGTCGACGGCTGTGCGGTTCAGCCCGTTCAGGACGTGGATCTGTCCCGGGGCCGGGATCGCGGAGCGGTGGGCAGGAGATCCGGTGGCCCGGTGTCCGCCGGTCGGCCCGGTGCCGCGGTCGGGTGCGGGACGGGAACCGGTGACGGCCGTCGGGCGGGAGGGCGCCTCCGGGGGTGCGGTCGCACGGTCCGGCGACTCCACCACGATCTCGCGCAGCGGGGCCGGTTCGGGGGCGGGTCGGCGGTTTCGCGATCCGGTGTCGGTGGCCGGCCGTCGGGGGGTGCGCGAGGTCAGGGACGCCACCGGCCGCTCGATCCGGCCCTCTCCGCTCGCCCGGCGAGCCTCCCGCAGGGCAGGCGTCGCATCGGCCAACGCCGCGAGCGCCAAGCGCTGTTCATCGGCCCGGCGCAGCTGCTCGCCGAGCGCGGCGATCTCTTCCGCATCGATGACGCGGAGGGCTCCGACCGCCTCGTCCCGGGCCTTCTCGCTCGCCGCCAGCGCCGTCTCGGCCGACCGCAGGTATGCGTCGGCCTGCGCCGATCGCTCCTCGGCCGTCGTCGAGCCGTCAAAGGGGTGCGCGGTCCGTTCGGCCGGGCCGGTGCCGAGCTCCGCGAGCTCCCGGTCGGTCGCCTCGGCGGTGCGGGTGAGCCGCTGTCGCGCGGCCCGCAGCGCCCGTTCGGCCCCGTTGACCTCGAGGGTGGCGGCCAGAGTGTCGCGCAGCGACGGCCGGTCCGCGGTCCCGGGCTCGTCGACGTGTGGTTCCCGTACGGTGTCCAGCGGGTCGGGGGCCCCGGCGGCGGACCCTTCGGCCCGCAGCGACGCCAGTCGCGCCCTGGCCCGTTCAAGGAGCAACTCCGCCGTCACGAGCTCGCGTTCGGCGATCCGCAGCTCCCGCAGGGCCCGGTCGCGGCGTACTGCGACGTCCGCCCGGACCTGCCGCACGGCGGCCTGGCCGCGCCGGTCCCCCCACGCCCGGTGCGCCTGTGCCTGCTCCGCGGCGGCCAGCGCGTGGCGCTCGGCATGACCGGCGAAGGTGTTCCAGGCGTCGACGGTGGCCGGGTCGCCGCTTCGGAGCCGGCCACTGCCGTCGAACGGCCAGTTCTGCGCCCCCTCGTCGGTGCGCAGGACGAGTTCCACGCTCCGTTCCGTCAGGGCCGCGGTCCGCGAGGCCGCGTACAGGGCCCGGCCGAGGAGCGGAACGCCGTCGGTGGCCGGTGGAGCCGCGATGTCGGCCGCCAGCCAGAGCTGTACGGGTCCGTTGCCGCCCTCGAGCCCCGCGGCCAGGGTCGCCGGGAGGTCGGTCAGCTGGTGCCGGGACCAGTCCCGTTGGTCCTCGTCCCTCTGGTCGCGGAGCATCGACCGCAGGTCGTGGACGCCGGGCTGGGGGTTCGGCCCGGTGACGCCGTGGCCGAGCAGATCCTGTTCGGCGAGCCGCACGGTGGTGCTCCCGGCCACATGGCGTTCGATGCCGGACGGAGCGGTCACCGTGATCACCACGTCGACCTCGGTCTCGTAGGTCCGCAGGCCGCCCTCGTCGGGCGCGGTGGTCGTGCCGGCCTTGAGCCATTCGCGGCGGGTGTGGGTCGAGCCGAGGGTCTGCCCCCGCTCGACGGGCTTCGGTGCCGTCAGCGAGGTGCCGAGGCCCACCATGTGGTTCTCGATGCGGCGGTCCGTCGTGAGGGTGGTGCTCAAGGACAGGTTGGGCAGGGTGGCGGTCGACGTCGAGGAGGTGACGGCGGTGGTGTTCTGCCGCAGCCGGTCCAGGATGACGTCACGGCTCTCGGTGACCGGGCGCGGGTGGTAGACCTTGGTGGTCACGGTCGTGGTGGACTGGCGGCCGCCCTCCTGGGGCCAGGCGCCCGGCATGACCTGGGAGTCGGGGCGCACGATGTCGACCCGTCCGAGCCGGATCAGTTCGCCGAGCCGGGTGGCCGCGTGCTCCTGCGAGTCGTCGTCGGGCAGGATGCCCTGTCCGCGCAGGGCCGGGTCCGCCAGCGCCAGGGCCTCACGGAGCTGCTGCCCGCCGTCGAAGTCGTAGACCACCACCGGTTCGCGCGGGGTGAGCGCGGGACCGGAGTACGCGCCGGTGGCGGTGGACCGGTCGGCCGCCGGGTCCTGGTCGTGGAAGGCGAACGGTACGGGCTCCGCGCGCCTTTCAGGCTCTGCCGGGGTCTCGCCCGCCACGAAGCGCAGGGTGTTGCGGACGGTGGTGCGCTCCTCGGTCGGCACCCCGTCGCCGAACGTGGCCGCCAGCCAGCTCGCCATGTCGGGGCTGTCGCCCCAGGAGACGATGCCGCCCCGCAGGTACGCGCCGAGCAGGTTGGGGGGCCACTCGCCGAGCGGTGCCGAGCGCACGGTGCTGGTGTAGTCGTAGTCGACCTCGAAGTCCGCCACGTGGTCGCTGCGGAGCCAGAAGCGGTCCTCCCAGGTCGTCGAGGTGGAGCTGCCCCGGCTCTGGCTGGTGCCGATGCCCAGCGACGGTCCGGTCCGGTCGGCGACCAGGGCGTCCCCGGCCCGGGGGTGGCGGGTGACCAGACCGAGCGAACCGTTGTTCTGCCGGGTGTGGGTCTCCCCGCTTGACGTGGTGGTCGGGGCGTGCGCGGGCGCGTTCTCGATGCCGGTGCCCGCGACCGTGGCCCGCCCCCTGACGGCGCGCAGACCGGCCGTGTCGGCGTGCGGCGTTGCGGTGAGCGCGACCTCCACCAGCCGTGCGCCGCCCGCGACGGTGTGCACGAAGTGGAACCGCTGGGCGTCCGCCGGACCACGCCCCGGCAGGGCGCGCATCGCGGACTGCGACGTGTGGTCGGCGATCCGGGACCGGACCCCCGGCACATACGCGGAGTGACCCGGGACGGTGGCGCCGGGCGCCTCGAGCTCCACCTGCCGCAGCAGTTTCTCGTACAGGGTGTTCCCGGCGGCCGGTACCACGGCGGGCCCGGCACCGGGCCTCCGGCTCGGCACCGCGGTCCCGGCCTCGCTGTCGGCGGACGGCACCGCGGTCCCGGCCTCGCTGCCGGCGGACGGCTCCACGGCGACCGGGCGCTCCGCCAGCGGGACGGAGTCCAGGACGACGCCGAGTCCGAGCCGGCCCGTGCGGGCGAACCGGTCGGGCAGGGCGGGCGGCGGGGCGTCGGCGCCGGGGTGCGGCGACCGCCGGACGGCGTCCAGCGCCGGGATGCCTTCGAAGCGCGACGGATTGCGTCTGACCTGTGCTTCCGTCACGAGAACATCCAGAGCCTGCGGCACGTCCAGCGCGAACGACGCGGTGGCGCCGGCGCCGATCCCGACCAGGTTGCCGAAGGCGTTGCGCCGACCGTGCCGCACCGTGACGACGAAGGTCACGTCCGAGCGCAGCCGGTGTTCCCGGTTGTCCTCGGTCGCGGTGCGGCCGGTGGCGGTCTTCGCACCCAGCGTCTCGGACCGCTCCGACGCCCGCCGGTGGCTCAGCGACAGCGCCGGCGCGACCATCGAGTTCTTGCTGGTGTCGCTGTTGTCCTTGACGTCGCGCCGTGCGCTCAGGCTGACCGCGGCCCGGGCACCCGAGGAGGTCTTCACCTGATGGGACGTCGAACTCGGCGCCGACACGCCGGTCTCCAGATACTGCTCCATGTCCCCGTGGTGTCCCGGGGTACTCGCGTACGCCCGTAGTTCCACCGAGAACTCGTGGTCGCTCGCCATGCCCGGCAGGGTCACCCCCTCGACGACATAGCCGCTGCCGAGGATCTGGTGGGCCCGTCCCAGCAGGTGGGCGGGGCTCAGGGCGGCGCGCAGCGCCTCCGCCGCCAGGGTCCGCTGGTCGTCGGCGGCGGGACCGCCGAGCTGGTCCGCGCCCCAGGTGCCCGCCGCGGACATCGATGCGGGCAGGACCGAGGCGAGGGTGTCCGTGAGCGACTGCCACGCGCCGCGCTGCGCGCCGTCCGCCGCCGGTGGGTCCGTTTTCGTGGGAGCCACGATGTCGCTGAAGGCGTCGATCAGGTCGCGCGAACCGGCGAACACGTCGACCACGGCGTCGCCCGGCACGCGGAACACCCCGCTGCCGACCGAGTCGTCCGCGCCGACCGCCAGCCGGTCCAGGTCGGTCTGCTCGACGGGGCGCTGGACGGCGGCCGGGATCCGCCGGGCGGCCGGGCCGCCCGGCCGGGGGCCCGCTTCGACGGTGCGGTGGTGCGGCACCGCGACCCGCAGTGTCCCGGAGGTGCCCCGGGGACGTCCCTCGGCGGGGGCCGGGTTCTCCACGTCGTGCCCGCTCGGGTCCTCCTCCGGTCCGGCGTCGGTGAACCGGGCCAGCGGGGTACGGGGATCGGCCCCGTACACGTCGAGGCCGAGACGGACCGGGACCTCGAAGACCTCGGCGGCCTGGCCGTGGTTGCTCAGCGTCAACTGGTCGTGGCTCAGACCCGACGCCGCCGACGACACATCGGTCCACCGGTGCTCGCCGATCAGGTCCGCGCCGCCGCCCAGCCAGGCCGGGGCCTTGGGGACGCCGCCGCTCCCGGTGACTCCGCCCCCGCCCGACAGGCTCCAGGCCGTCGACCTCTGCTGGTTGCCCGGTGCGTTCATCGACACCGCGTTGATCATCTGGATGTCGGGCAGTGTCCGGACGTGCCGCGACGGAAGGTCCGTGTCGCGTACGGCGGTCAGCCGTACCTGGACCCGGCCGGCCCCGGTGAGCGACGGCCGGTCGAGCCACAGGGCGTAGCCGCCGTCGACCATGGAGTCGATCGCGGCCCGCCGCCCCACCGACGACCGGGCCTGCTGGAAACGCCGCAGATTCGCGAGCCGGGCGTGGGCGTCGGCCTCCCCCAGCGCGTCGGGCAGCAGGCTCGACGCCGGATCGGCCGGTGGCAGATAGCCCTGCTCCCGCAGCCACGTCTCGGCCCGGGCGAACATCCCGTCGGCGCCGTCCACCCCCAGCGGGGTGGCCGACACACCGATGCTCCGCATCTGCTCCAGCGCCGGGGGCAGTCCCCGGACCTCGTCCGGGGCACGGCCGACGGCGGTCTCGGCCGTCGGCACCCGCAGTCGCAGCCCGTCCTGCCAGCGACCGAAGTCGTGCGACCGTGAACCGCCGCGGGCCCGGACGAACTCCACGGTGTACGTCACGTCCGCCGTGGTCAGCAGGTGGGCGGCCGTGGTCCGGACGGAGTGCTGGAGGGTCGCGCCGCCCCCGGAGCCCAGCGACCGGGACGTCTGGAACGACCCGCCCAACCGTCCCGTGGGGCCTCCGGTGCCGATCGGCGCCGTGCCCTGGTGCGGATGCTCCGACGTCATGGGGAAGGTGACCGAGCCGTCCACCGTGACACCACTGGTCACCTGGGTCGAGACGTCCACCGCCTGGGCGTGTGAGAGATGGCTCTCCAGGGTGAGCTTTCCGGGAACACTGCTGCGCAGGGGCGTGCCCGGCACGACCACGGCCGTGATCTTCAGCATGCCGACCGCGTTGCCCTGCGCGTCCACCAGGACCGGCGAGTACATCCCGTCGCGCAACAGCGTCATGGCGCCCCGGAGTTCGGACTCCGAGAGCATCGTGTCCACCGCCTGCGCGGACTCCGCGGACAGCGTGGAGAGGTCCTGGGAGAAGTGGTCGCGCACCTCGCGCGCCAGGCGCTCCGGATCGCTGAGGGAGTCGACACTCCACAGCGGCAGGTCGTCCAGGTCCGCCGGGCGCCGCTCGGGACCCGCGAGGTGGTCGTCGGAGGCGAGGTGCTGCGGGAACCAGACGTCGATGGTTCCGGCCCGCTCACCCTTCTTCCACCCCAGGTCCCGCAGGGGGACGTCCTCGCCGGTCGGGTCCGGGGCGCCGGGGGCCCGCGCCGGACCGTCACCGGTGTTCCCGGCGTCGTCACCGTCGTCGTCGACCCGCAGCAGCCACGACGTGTCGTAGGCGAACCGCTGTGACGGCTCGTTGCTGCGCTGCGAGGAGATCATCTGCACGGTGTCGGTGACGCTGGTGGTGCCCGACTGCTGATTGTGCGTGAGCGACAGCTGGACAGCGCCCCGGACGGCCGTCAGCGGCAGCCGCGTCACCGGGAAGGTGCCGCTCCAGCCCGCCGGAAGCACCCGGGAAGTGGCGGACCCGCCGGAGTCCGCCATGCTCTGCGACGCCATCGCACGCCGCTCCACACGGTGCTCGGGCGGGGGTGCGCCGTTCTCGCCGATCCGGTCGGAGCGGCCGGCGAAGTCCAGTGACAGCCGGACGTCCACCGTGCGCCGACGGCCGTCGACCGGCACGGTGATCCGGTGCCCGTGCTCGCTCAGCAGGGCGGGGAGGTGTTCCTCCAGCTGTTCCGGCGCCAACTGCCGGTCCAGTACGGCGGTGACCTCGGGGGCGCTGTCGGCGTCGCCCCGCAGGCCCAGGTCCGCGGTGATCCGGGCGCGCAGGTCGGCGATCGTCCCGGCGGGAATCGGCCCGATGCCCGCGAGCCCGGGCGCACCGTCGCGGGTGGAGCCGAACCCGCGCACATACGCACCCGGTTCGGGCTCTTCGAGGCGTGACGGCGCGGTCTTCCAGCGGTCGTCGGCATCGGCCGGGGGGAGCTCGTCGTGAGTCTCCGGCCGCGCGTCCCGCCCCGGGGCCGTGACCGCGGCGTCGGTCTCGCCCGTCGGTGCGCCGTGCAGGCCGGCGGCCTCGGCGGCACGTTGCGCCTCCCGTTCACGCAGCGGTGCCACCTGCTGCCGGATCAAGGTCTCCGCCTCCGCGCGCCGTGCTCTCCGAGCGTCGTCTCCGGCCTGCCGCGCGGCCGTCTCGACCTCCGCGGCGGGCACCACCCGCACGGTGTTGCGCAGCATCGCGTTGAACTCGCGGAGATTGCCGTGCCCGATGCCGATGTTGTGGTGGGTGGCCTGCTCCCGCACCAGGTCGACGTCCCGCTGCGTCCTGAAGTTGGCGGCCGGGCCGGTGCGCAACCGCTCCTGGTGGACCAGCGCGGAGGTGGCGATCCCGTACGCGCCCGCGAGCTGGTTCGGTGTTCCGAAGCGTTGGACGAAACGCCAGTAGTCCTTCCACGGGATCTCAAACTCCAGGACGACGTCGGAGTCCGAGGAGGCGTTCTCGTTGGTGAAGACGCTGGTGTGGGAGAGGGAGGTGGTGAAGTACTTGCGGTACTCGTCACTGCGGTTGTGGTTCATCGCGGCGGTCATCCCGGCCGCGGTGCTGTCCGCGCCGAGGATCTGTGCGGCTTCGGCGGGGGACATCTTCCGGTAGAGCCTGATCGGCTGGTCGCCCGTGTGGGGGATGGGGGTGGCCGCCGAGGAATGCCGGCCACTGAGTTCGGCCAGCTTTCCGTGCAGGATCTCGAGCTGTTTCGTCACCTTCTCGTGGGACGCCACGACGGGGTCCAGCGTCTGCTGGCCGGCGAGGAAGTCGAAGTAGGCGTTGTTGAAGTTGTCGTGCCTCTCCTGGCTGTCGAAGTGATCGAGGTACTCGGTGTAGAACCTCTCCATCGCGTCGGCGGTGATCCTCGTAGCCGGCTGTCGCGCCTCCGCGGGGCCGTGCAGGGGAGGCGCGTGGTTCTCCTCGCCGGCCTTCGCCGGTGCCGCCGGGGCCTTCCCCGTGCGGCGGTCGGCGGCGGGCGAGCCGTCCGCCGTCGACGCCGACGGCCGCGAGCTGTGGCCGGCCGCGGCGTCCGGTTCGATCCCGTCCACGAAGTCCGTGAAGTCGCGGAAGGCCTCGTACCTCGCGTTGTCGGCCGCGGTGGCGGTGACGGGGTTGGCGGGCGAACCGTGGACGGTGTCGGGTTCGGTGCCGTACAGCTTCTCCAGCAGCGGGCTGAGGTCGGGTTCGTGCTCGCGAACCCACGCGGCGCCGTTGTTGCGGGGACGGCCGGTCATGCCGTCCCTGCCGTGGTTGGTGCCGAGATAGGCGTTGGTGGCCTGGGCGAAGTACTCGTAGGCGTCGGTGGAGGAGTAGTTCTCCGCCGGGTCGCCGTCGAGGTCCTGGCGGACGCCGTCGGGCCACTGCGCGGCCGGTCCCCGGTCGAGCTTGTTCCGGTAGGCCCGGTCGATGACCTCGCGGTCGGCGTCGGTCAGCCCCTGCATGTGGATGAGGTGCGCGATCTCGTGCGTCGCGGAGGAGTAGCCGTCGGGCTGGTGGGCGGCCGGCCCGACCGGGGTGTCCTCGCCGAGGAGGTTCTCCTCCGGTATCGCCGCGGTCAGCGGGGTCGCCGCGCCGCGCAGGTCGTCGGCCGACCGGCCGAGGTGCTCGTCGGTGGCCCCGTGCAGGGCCGTGAACGAACTGACGTCGGTCAGCGGGACGTCCTGGGGCAGCACCACGACCGACGCGCCGGACAGCAGCAGCCGGGCCGTCACCTCCGGGTCCCCCAGCATCCGTGTCACCTGCGCGTGCGCCTCGTGCCGCGCGGAGACGGGCCGGGACGCCTCACCGGGCACCACGACCAGCAGACGGGCGGCGACCCCCGCGAACTCCGCCGGGGTCAGCGACGTCCGCAGTCCGTCCACGAACGGCTGGTGGGCGGCCAGCCAGCGCACGTGGTCCGGGCCCATCAGCGTCAGGGCGTCGCTCAGGTGACCGGCCGGCATGTCGAGCAGACCCGCGACCAGCTCGGCCGACGACGGCGGTTCGACGGCACCGGCGACCTGGACCGGGGCACCGGCAGGGAGGGCGGGGTCCGTCCCGAACGGGTCGCTGTCGGCGTCCGCCGCCGGATTCCGGGCCCCGGTCTCCGCATCGCCGCCCGGAGCGGCGTGCGGGCCTTTGGCCGCCTGCGCGGCCTTCTTGGCCGCTCGCGCCTCGGCCTCCTGCCGGATCTGCTCCGCGGCCCGGTCGGCCCGCTGCTGGACGGCCTGCGCGACCCGGGCAGCCCGGGTCGCGGCGGCCGTCGCGCGGGCGTCCCGCACGGACCGGTCGATCTCGGCCTGCCCGACGACCCGTACGGGTCCCAGGTGCCTGACGAACTCGGCCACGTTGCCGGGCGCGATACCGATGTTGTGGTGGGTCCTGTCGGTGTGGACCGCTTCGACCTGCTGACGGACCGTGAAGTTGGCGGCCGGGCCGACGACCAGCTGTTCCTGGTTGAGCAACGCGGAATCCGCCACGGTGTACGCGCCGGACTGCTGGTTGGGTGTGCCGTGCGCCTTCACGAAGTCCCAGTAGCTGTTCTCGGGGAGCTGGAACTCCAGCACGGTCTCGGTGTCCGTGGCCGCGTTGGCGTTGTGGAAGACGCTGGTGTGTGAGAGCGACGTGGTGAAGAACTTCCGGTGCTGCGGCGTGTCGTGGTACGCCATCGCCTTGACCAGCCCGACCTTCGGCTGGTTCCGGTCGAGGATCTGAGCGGCCTCGACCGTCGACATCTTGCGGTACAGCCGGATCGTCGCATCGTCCCTCGGCGGGATGGGCGTCGGCTGCGCGGCCTGGTCGGCGCGGATCTGCGCCAGGTCGGCGTGCAGATCCCTCGCCAGTGCCACGTAGGCCGGTTTCCACGCTTGTGTGCTGTCGAAGAACTCCTGGGCATCGAGGAAGTCGGCGTAGGCGCTGGTGAAGTCCGGCGGGGTGTCGTCGCGTTCGACGTGCGCGGCGAACGCGACGAGGAAGCCCTTGATCCTCTCGCGGGCGGACGTCGGGGCGCCCGGCGCGGCGGTGGGGTTCGACGACGTGGAGGCCGAAGCGGAGGCGGTACCCGTAGCGGAATGGGTACCCGAGGCGGAGGCGGTACCCGAACCGGACGCGGTGCTGCGGGACCCGGATGTGTGGGGTGCCGCGTGCCAGCCGGTTTCCCGGCCGGGGGGAGAGGACTCCGTCGGCCGGACGTCGGGGGAGGGAGTGGTCCGTGCCGTCGGCGCGGCGGGCGCGCCGGACTCCCACCCGTGCCGTCGTACGTCCGGCCCGGAGGCGGCGGGCTCCGCAGGGGTGACGCGGCCCGGGGAGACGGAGGCGGCTGCCGCCGCGATGCGCCCGGTGGCCGCGGCGGTGGGGGCGGACGCGGTGGTCCGAACGGCCGGTGTGCCGGGGTTCTCGGTCACCACGGACGGGCGGCCGGCAGGGCGTCCGCCGGTGGTGGCCTCCGTGCGCACCGGTGCGGCGGCCCGGGACGTACCACGGCCGCTCTGGGCGGAGTCGGCCCCGCCCGCAGGCGTCGCGGACCGGCCGGCGGAGGACGACGAGGCGTCCGACGCGCCGGGCTGTGCCTGCCGCGTACCGGAGGCCGTGGCGGAGCCGGAGCCCGCGCCCGGGCCGGTTCCGGTACCGGGGCCGGCGGACGTCGGCCCCGGTACCGGCGATGCCGTACGGGCCGACGGCGGCGGCATGGCGGAGTCCTGGCCGTCGGATCCGTCGACGCCTCGCCCGGACCCGGTGCCGGACTCGACGCCGGACTCGCCGCGCTGCGTCCCGGAGGCCGTGCCGGAACCCGTCGTGGCCGTGGTGCCGCCCGCCCGTGTCGCCCCGGCCGGGGGCTTGCCGGCCGAGCCGGCGTCGCCGGACGCGGACGTGCTCCTGGAGGAGCCGGCTGTCCCGGTCCGGTCGACGGACGACCCGCCGCGAGCTGGGGATGCCGCCGAGGCGGTGCCGCCCGCGACGCCGACGGCGGTGGCAACCGCCCCGGTCACGGCCCCGTCCCCCGTACCCGTCGAGCCCCGCGACGGCGCGGCGGGACTCGCACCGGCCGAGACGCCGGCGCGCCCGTACGACGACCCACCACCGTCCGGGGTGTCCGCATCCTTGGCCGGGGGACGGTCGGCCACGGCCGGGGCGGGGGCGTCCGCCGACTTGGCGGCGTCCTCCAGGCCGGCGAGGCCGCCTGCGAGACCGTCGAGTTCGGGTACGTCCACCTTCTGCGGACCCTCGCCGTCGGCGCCGCCGATCGCACCGCCGACGAACCCCGACACGAAGTTCATCCACGCTTCGGAGTCGTCGTTGAGGAGGGCGTTGGAGACACCGCCCTCGACCACACCCGTGACGCCCTCGATCATGCCCTGGCCGACGGCCGACTGGGTCGCCCGAGGGGTGAAACGTCCGGCCGCCCCCGCCACCAGGCCACCGACCGCACCGCCGATGACACCGCCCTTGACCGCGTCGAGCGTCATGTTCCTGTCCCACGACGTCCGGTCGCCGCGGAGGATCTGGATCGTCTGGGCGACCGCGTCGAGGCCGACCTCGGCCGCGACCTCGCCCAGGATGCTGAGGAACAGCCGCCGCATGATCTGACGTACGGTCACCCGACCGGCGGCCACGATGCCGGGCACGGCGGCGGGAGCCACGACGAGCCAGTGCGCGATCTCGATCGCCATCAGGATCATCTGCATGATGATCATGAGCTTGGCGTACTCGACCTGGAGCGCCGCGTCCTTGGCGGACTTCCCCAGTTGGTGCGAGGAGGAGGACATCTGCGGCAGCGTCGTCCGCAGCCGCCGCATGAAGCGGGTGAACTCCGAGGCCGCCGACCCCGACATGCTCTCCAGCACCTGGCCGATCACCGGACCCAGCTGGTTGGACAGCTGCGCCAGCCGGATACCGGCCTCCCGCTGCCGGGCGGCCACCTGGCGCATCTTGTCCTCGTCGGCCCTGGGCCAGTTCTCGCCCACCGTGATCTGGGCGAGCCAGTTGAGCCCCGGCGGCAGCATCAGGCTCATGCGGTGCGATGTCCTCCGGCGGACGGCGTGCCCGCGGAGAGGTCACCGTGCAGCCCGCGCAGGCTGTCGATGTTCTCGTCCTCGGTGGCGGTGAAGCCCTTGGCCATGGTCTCGATGCCGTCGGCGGCGCTCTCCAGCACCCGCGCCAGATCGCGGCCCGAGTCCAGCAGGTCGTTCTTCGAAGGCACCCACTGGCCGGCGAACCCCTGGCCGATCTTGTCGTCGCCCCACGGCTGGTGCTGGGCGTCCACGCCGCTGTCGAGCGTGGAGATGATCGACGCCAACTGCGCCGCGGCGGCCCGCAGTCCGGTCGCGCCCGCGCCGACACCGTCGGTGTCGATGGAGAGTCGTCTACTCATCGTGGCTGTCCTCCGCCCGTGCGGGCCGACCGGTCTCGACGTACGAGCGGACCGTGGCCGGCATGCGGGGATCCTCGGGCAGGATGCCCGTCAGATCGGCCTTCCCCCGCAGCAGTTCCTCGGCGTCCAGCCCTTCCGGCAGACCGCCGGCGACCATCGAGGCGACCTCGGCGATCGCCTCGTCACGGGCCTGGCCGAAGGTCGTCATCAGCACCTCGGCCAGTTCGGCCGGGGTCAACCTGCGGTACGCGCCCGTGGGGAACTCCACGGACAGCAGCTGCCCCTGCGGGCCGACCGTCACCCGGACGACCTGCCGGGAGGCCGTCACCGTCACCGCGACCTCGTTGATGCTCCGCTGGAGGTCGCCGAGCCGCGCCCGCTGGTCCTGGTAGTCGCGCAGGAGATCGTCGATCTCGTCGTCGTAGGGCGTGGTCACGGCGTGCTTCCTGATTCCTTCCGCGAGCGGTCGCAGCGGCCCGTCCTCCTGGGGGGCAGGAGGACGGGCCACGGGCCGATTGAATCCCGGCGCTTGCGGGGAACCGCCCGGTGAGCGGCCGGAAATGACCGTGCGTACACCCGCCTCTGCCCCGGCGGGGCACCCGGTGGCTCAGCCCAGCGACGACACGTCGTCCCGCCGGGCCCCCCACAGGTCGCCGTCCTCGATAAGGAGATCCGCCGACGTCCGCTCCGCCTGCCCGGCATCGTCGGGTTCCCCGGACTCCTCGGGTTCCGGCTCCGGCTCGGGCGGGGGCGTGTCGTCGCCGCCGCAGCGCAACGGTTCGTCCTCCGCCGGGGGCGGCTGCGGGCCGGGAGGAGACGTCCGGCGGGAGGCGGCCGGCTGCCGGACGGGGTACCCCGGGTCGGGATCCGCGCCCAGGGGCCCGAAGCTCTGCCCGGGGGGCGGCGAGCCGGGCCCGGGAGGCGTCCACGCCGTCTCCGCCGCCGAGCTGAGACGGTCCCGGTCGCGGTCGTCGGCGCCGTTGTCGCCCGCGAACGGCCAGAGCAGCGGCAGGAACGAGGCCGTGGCCACCTCCCACAGGCTGGTGTCCTCCGTGTCGTCCGCCCGGGGAACCAGCGCGATCCGCTCACTGTGCGCCGAGCCCGGCGCCGGCCCGTCCGTACCCTGCGTCGACCCGTCCGTACCCGTCACCGCCCCGGCCGTGGCCGTCCGGGCCCCGGAGTCCTCGGTGTTCCCCGCCGACGCGGAGGCTCCCGAGGGGGCTGCGGGTCCCGCCGGTTGCGTGGTCCCCTCCGAGGTGGCGGCCGCCGCCGACGCCGTGGCCTCCGCGGTCTGCTCGCGGCGCGGGGCAGGCGCCCCGGAACCCGGTGCCGCCCCCGGTGCCCCCGGTGCCCCACCGGGGGCAACGACGGGTACGACGGCGGGTACGACGGCGGGTGTCCCGGCGGCCGTGAGACCCGGCGGTGCCCCCTCGGGCGAGCCGATCTCCCCGTCCGTGCCGGCCGACGCCGGCCCGGACTCCCAGTCGGCGGCCTCACCACCGACCAGTCCGGCCGCGTCGGGGCGCTCCGGCGCGCCCGAGCCGCCGCCGGAACCGGCACCCGCCGCGCCGGGGAACATCGGCAGGGGCATGGCCGGTACGCCCCCGATACCGGCGGTGGACGTCGTGCCGGCGGACGGCACACCGGCCGGGGTCCCGGAGCCGATGTCGACGCCGTCGACCGGCGGCCCGGACTCCTCGGCATCCTGCCAGGGAGCGGCGTCGCTGCTCAGGAGTCCCGCGGCGTCAGGCCTCTCCGCGCCGTCCTTGGCGCCTGCGCCCCCGCCGGCACCCGGCATCATCGGCATCATGGGCATGCCGCCCAGACCGCTGCCGGAACTCTCGGTGGATCCGTCGCCCAGGACGTCGCCCAGGCCGGTCGCCTCCGACCCGGTGTAGTCGACGGGCAGGCCGAGACCCTCGTCGTCGGCGCCGGTGAGGCCGCTGAGGTCGGAGGCCGGGTCGGTCCACACGGACGGGTCGGCGAGTCCGGCCGTCGACGAGTCCCAGCCCTTCAGGCCGCCTCCGGAACCGAGCGGGGACGTGCCGAGACCGCCGGGGTACGAGCCGATCCCCCCGGTCGACACGTCGCCCAGGCCTCCGGACCCCAGGCCTCCGGACCCCAGGCCTCCGGACCCCAGGCCTCCGGTCCCCAGGTCACCGAGTCCACCGATGCCGGGCGAGTCGCCGTCGAGACCGGGAAACTCCGCGACGCCCCCGGCGCCCGGGTTGAGGACCGAGTCGAGACCGGAGGCGTCCAGGCCGCCGGAGGTGCCCAGATCACCCCCGAAGGGGTCGGGGGACCCGCCGACCGGACCGTCGGCGCCGAGCCCGTCCGTGCCGAGGCCGTCGATCCCGGAGCCGCCGGTGTCCGGCAGACCGGAGCCGCCCGTGTCCGGCAGGCCCGAGCCGCTGATGTCCGGCAGACCGTCACCGCCGCCACCGTCACCGTCGCCGCCCCCTCCGCCCCCGCCCTCCGGCAGGGGCTCGGGGACCGGCGTCTCGGCCGTCGGCGCGATGACGTTCTCGATCGTCATCTTGTACGTCTTCGCGAGGTTCCGGATGACGGTCCGCATGTCCCGGGTCATCAGCGCGACGACCTCGGGCTTCGAACTGACGACGATCAGACCGTTGGACGTCCGTCCGGCCCCGAGCCTGGCGGCCTCCGCCGCGTACCAGATGTCGATGTTGTGGATGGTGGCGCGGGCCCGGGCCAGGCTGTTGCCGTTGTGGACCAGCTGCTGGGGTATCGAGGCCATGCCGGCACCGCGGGACAGCACGGCCGCGTTCGCGCTCACCTGCCGGGAGAACTGCTTGGTCATCAGCAGGAACGCCTCGGCGGACGCGCCCTGCCAGCCACGGTCGTCACCGGCGAGCGCGGCCGACTGCTGCTGGAGGCTGGTCGCGATCATCTCCAGGGTCTTCTGCACGAAGTGGAACGCCCGCGCCGTGGTGCCGAAACTCGCCGGGCTCGAGATCTGCGCCATCTCGTTGGCGTGGTCGGAGCCGGGAGCGACCGTGGTGGCGCCGTTGATGGCCGCCGCGATCTGCTTCCAGCTCCAGGTCTCGTAGTCGTGCTCGTTGCCGCCGCCGTCCGGGTTGCCGAAGAGGGTGCCGTCGTTGTCCTGTGTCAGGCCCGCGGTGGGGTCGTTCTCCGCCATGCTGCTCCGGTTCTGCCTTCCTCGCTCTGTGCGGTCGTTGTGCCGGCGGCGGCCGGTGGGGCCCGTGATCCGCGCCCGGCACGCCGCGGGTCACCTGGACGGCACCGTAGGGGTCAGGTGGCGACGCTGCCGGTGTCCTGGACCGAGCGGTCGAAGTAGCCGGGCACGCTGGTGAGTGCCTCCCTGATGCGTGCGGCGTCGATCGTGTTGTCGGCCTCGGTGTTGTCGTAGAGCTGCGCGAGCGTGTCGATGCCCGTGGCGAGCGCGCTCAGGCCGTACTGAAGGTCCACGAGCACCTTGAGGAACGCGGGCTTGAGCCCCGCGCCGTCGGCGCCGGTGACGTCGAGGCGCATCTGGTGGGCTACGTAGAAGCCCCCGGGCGCCAGCGTCACCGGGTCCAGCGTGTCGTGCGCCGTGCTCGCGGCGGTCTGGAGGGTGCGGATGTTCTTGGCGAAGAGCCGCATGGCCGCCGTGTTGACCTGGGTCTCGCCGGCCTCCGCGTGGGACAGCGTGACAGGCGGCGCCGCGGGGCCGGTGACGGCGTACGTCACCTCGGCGTACGGGGGCGTCTCGTGGTTCCACTCGTGCACACCGTTGGTGGTCGAGGTGTTCGAGGTGGTCGAGTTGTCCTCGTCCGACGGGAGGTATCCCTCGCCGGTGTTCAGCTCGTCGGCGGGCGGATCGCCAGGATCGGTCGACACCGGGTCACACCTCCCACATCTGGCGGCCCTGCACCTCGCTGGTGCCGTAGTTGGCGTTGATGCCGCTCAGCGAGGTGTGCGCCCTGACCGCCTGGTTGACCATGGCGGTGGCGGCGTTGTCCCAGCTCAGCTTGCAGGTGTTGTACGCGTCGCGTGCCTCGCTGGTCCACTCGGCGAGGTTGACGGTGCTGTCCTGGGCCAGGCCGTCGAGCATGGCCTTGATGGTCGTGCTGATGGAGGACATCTCCTCCACCACGGTGTTCACGTTGGACATGTTCACGGAGTAGGTGGCCATGGGATGCCTCTCTTGCTGGTGCTGCTGCTTGCGGTGGTGGGGGAGACGCGGCGGGCGGGGGCTCAGAAGCCCGGGAGCCCGGTCAGGGCGGGCGGCTCGGCGAGTTCCGCCGCGAGGGAGGCGGCCTCCTCCTGGGTGATGTCGTGCGTCTGCGCGTACATCGCGGCGTTGCTGTCGAGGCTGGACTGCATGTTCTCCAGCGCCGTGATCACGGTACGGAAGTTGGCGAGCCAGCTCTCCAGCGCCTTCCCGTAGGTCGACGAGGCGTCACCGCTCCAGTTGGCCGCCAGGGTGGAGACCTGCTCGTACATCGCCGAGTAGGAGCGGATGGCCGTGTCCCGCGCCGCCTCGAAGGTGTTGCTGGCCTTGATCATGCCGTCGACCGATACGGACGTCTCGCCCGCCATGGGCACTCCTTCGTTGGTTCGGTGCCGGCGCGAACAGCGCGTGCGGCGCGTGTTCGGGCACCTGTCGCGTGGTGTTACCCGGCCATGCTGGCGGCCGGGGAAGGCACCCCCGATCCACCACCGGCCTTGTTGCCCCCGCCGCCGTCGTTCTCTGCCCCCGCAGGGCATCCCGGCGCAGGGCCACCGGGCGGGGCCGCCCGACGGATCACACCCTTACCGGGTCGGAAGCCCCTCCGGTGGGTACGGCGGCCACCGCCTCCGCCGGCACCTCACGGCGCCCGGCGGCCGACGACACCCGGTCCGCGAACAGATGGGCGCCGAACGCCCCCAGCGCCACGGGGAGTTCGGCGGCCCGCCTGCCCACCGCCTGCCTGGCCGCGGCATCGAGGACATGGCCCAACCGCAGCAGCCGGCGCGTGGCCAGTTCGGCGAGTTCCTCGGCGCCGTACGGGGTCAGCCGCAGGTACTCCGAGAAGCAGCCGGCCAGTGCGGTGCTCTCCTGCGTCAGCGTCCGCAGGTCGCCGTCCTCGCCGGAGAGCAGCACCACGACCTCGGGCGACCGCGCCACACAGCCGGGCAGCGCCTCCAGAACCGCTGTACGGCCGGCGGGGTGCCGTCCGGAGAAGGAGCGGTCCCACTCCAGCAGCAGGACCCCGCCCGCGGCCTCCTCGAAGAGCGACGACGCATGGGCGGCGGCCTGGCCGGGCCAGCCGTCGGGGACGGCCGACAACGGCACCGGGTGCAGGGACCCGGTCGGCAGCAGTCCCCGCTCGGCCAGCATGCGCGCGTAGAGCGCGGCGACCGCCCGGCGACCGCTGCCCCGGGGGCCCGCCAGCACCACATTGGCCAGTCCCGACGCCGGCTGTCCGTCGGCGCGCAGCCGGGCCAGTCCGGCCACCCGGGCGGGCAGCGACTCGCGGACGCCCTCCAGGCCGACGAGTGAGGAGAGCCTGCGCTCGGCGCTCCTGCCGGGCGCCGAGGCGGCTGCCCCGGACGGGCCGTCCTCGTCGTCACCCGGCGCGAGGTCGACGTCGTCCTCGGAGAGCCGGCTCAGCTCGGTGTCCCGGCTCGGCGGGTTCGCCGCCAGCCGGGACGCCTGCCTGCTGATCATCGACTCGAACACCTTGCGGGCGATCCGGCCGTTGCCGAACGTCGGCCCCTTCGGGACGCGTTCGAAGTACCGGGTCAGTGCCTCCAGCGCCCCGTCGCTCATCTCGTAGTAGTGCTTGTCGCACAACCCCCGCACAATGGTGACCAGTTCCTCCACGCTGTAGTTGGGGAAGGCGACCGTACGCGAGAACCGCGACGCCATACCGGGGTTGGACGACAGGAACTGCTCCATCTGCTCGGAGTAGCCCGCGACGATGACGACGATGGAGTCCCGGTGGTCCTCCATCAGCTTCATCAGCGTCTCGACGGCCTCCTGGCCGAAGTCCGGCCCGGTGCCCTTGTTCTGGTTGGTCAGCGTGTAGGCCTCGTCGATGAACAGCACCCCGCCGACGGCCTTGTTGAAGACCTCGGTGGTCTTGATCGCGGTGCCGCCGATGATCTGCGCCACCAGGTCGGCCCGGGACACCTCCACGATGTGGCCCTGGCTGAGGATGCCCAGCTCGGCGAGGACCGCGCCGTACAGCCGTGCCACGGTGGTCTTGCCGGTCCCCGGTGGACCGGCGAAGACGAGGTGCCGGCTCATGGGCGGCATCGGCAGCCCCATCTCCTGGCGGCGCTTGGCCATCTGGTTGAGGTTGATGAGGCCGGTGACCTCCTGCTTGACGCTTCCCAGCCCCACCAGCGCGTCCAGGTCGGCCAACGGCCCGCTCTCCAGGACCGGACGGCCCTCCGGCGCGGCGGCCGCCCCGCCCGCGTCCGTCCCGCCGTCCCGGGCCTCCTCCGAGACGGAGTGGTGCGGCTGTTGCGGGAACCGTTCGCGGGGGTGGGGCGCGGTACGCGGCGCGGTCGTCCCGTTGTCGCGGATGTCGCAGCCTCGGACGGTGACCCGGTCCTCCGGGTCGAAGCGAAGGCCCTCCCCGGTGTTGCCGGTCACCGTGCAGCCGTCCACCTCGGCACGTGCCGGGGCCCGCAGATCCATCCCGTGTCCGCCGCTGCCCGACACCCGGCAGTCGGACGCCGTGAGCGTGCCGCCCTCCAGCACCCGGATCCCGTCGGTGCCCGCGCCGGTGATGCGGGTACCCCGGATCCCGGCGCCTCCGCCGGTGCCGACCAGCACCCCGGAGCCCTCCAGGACCGCGGACTCCATGACCATCCGCGCCCCGCCGTCCACCGCGACCGCCGTACTGCCGCCGCCCGCCCCCGAGACCCGCAGCCCGGTGAACCGTCCGTCGGCACCGTCGGTGAGGGTGATGCCCGTACCGTCGTCGGCCACCTCGATCCGGCCGCCGTCCAGCACCACCGAGGACTCGCCGTCGGCGCGGACCGGACGGGCACCGCCACCGGAGACGGTGAGGCTGTCGAACGAGGCCGACGACTTCCCCGACACCAGCACCGCGTGCTGCGAGGCACCCCGTACGGTCAGGTTGCGGAACACCGGTGCGCTGCCCGAGTCGACCACCAGGCCCAGCGGCGCCCCGTCGATCTCGCAGTCCTCGATCCGCGGCCGGGCCCCACCGGTGACCTGCAACCCGTTGTGCGCCGCCGCGGTGAGCGCGCAGCCACGGAGAACCGGCCGCGAGCCGCCCGCGATCTGGACCGACTGGGCCGCCGACCCCGCGAACGAGCAGTCGGTGAACTCCGTCGCCGCGGTACTGGTGAGATACGCGTCCAGCGAGGCGCTGCCGGTGACGGTGACCCTGCGGAAGGCCGCCCGGCCGTCCTGCTCGACCACCACGGCGGGCTTCGCGCTCCCGCTGACGGCGGTGTCCTCGACCACCGACTCGCCGCGGCCGTTGACACAGACGCCGTTGCCGCCCGACTCCTCCAGGGTGCAGCCACGGACCGTCAGCCGGCCGTTCTCCGCGACGACCACCGCGGACGACCCGACCCGGGAGACCCGTGACGCCTCCAGCGTGTTGCCCGCCGCGGACGTCACCACCACCCCCGCGCCCCCCGGGTTCCCGACCCGGCAGCCGCGGGCCACCAGCACCCCGGCCTGCCACGCCAGCACCGCCGTCCACCCCGCACCCGACACCGTGCAGCCGTCCAGCACCGCCTCGCCGCGCCGGACCTCGACGACCGGGGCATCGGTGTCCGTTCCGACGATCACGAGCCCGGACAACTGCACCGCCTCCGCGTCGACCACGACGGTGCTGCCGCTCGCCGCGACCACGGTCACGCTTCCCGGGTCGCCCTCGGCGCACAGCGTGACGGTCCGGCTCAGCAGCAGCGACTCCTCGTACCGGCCGGCGGTCACCGAGACCACCGCCCCGTCGACCGCGTGCCGTAGCGCCTCGGTGATCGAACGGTGTGCCCCTGGACGGTTCGGGGACACCACCAGCGTCTGCCTGGTCACTGTGCCGTGTCCTCTCCGGGCCCGTCGGGGCCGTCTGTACCGCTGATGACCAGACCGGGGGCATGACCGAGCGGTTTCCGCTCGGCGGCCTCCGCCGGGGGCCGGGTCCGTCCGGCCGTCTCCAGACTCGCCAGGGCGATCGTGTCGAGAGGCACCGGACGGGTACTGACCCGGCCGTCCTCCGAGATCTCCGAGGCGGACAACTCGCGCAGCAGGACGCTCGGCCGGTCGCCACCGGTGACCCGCAGCACCTTGAAACCGGTGCCGGGCAGGAAGACCACCCGGTCCGCCTCGTCCTGGACGATCAGCGCGGTGCGGCGCGCCGTCATCGACCAGACGAGGAAGTCCACTGGGCCGGGCCCCTGCGGCGGTTCGTCCGCCAGGGCCGGTGCGGCGGCATCCGTGCTCCCGGTCCCGGTGGCCCCGGCCGGCGGGGGATCGGCGTCACCGGAACAGAATCCCCACTCCACGATCAGGCGCCGGCTCCGGTACCACTCCCACTCGGCGGGCGTCAGGGGTGCGCGGAGCCGTACCGGCCCACGGTAGGACGGCAACCTGCGGAGACCGGCGGCCACACAGCGGGCCAGCGGCACGTGCGGACCGGGGAGGCCCGCGCTCACCCCCGCGTCGAGCGAGGGTGCCCCACCGGAGAGGTAGAGCTTGACGGCGACCAGGTCGCTCAGTGCCTCGCGGCCACCCCGGCCGGATTCCGGCCGCAGACCGGGCAACTCCGACATCGCTCGTGAGACGGACCCCGCGATGGCGTCGAAGGGTGCCCCGAGGGTGCGTTGCAGCCAGGCGCGTTCCTGGTCGATGCCGCGCTCCGGGGGCACCGCGCAGGCGGCTGCCGCCGGGACCGGCTGGACACGTACCCCGGACTCCGGCCCGTCGTCCGCGCCGGCCTCGGACACCCGGGGCGGGTCGGCGGCCGACAGCGCCTCCGGCGCGAGTGCGGCCGGGGCCGGGGGTACGGGTGCCGGGTTCTCCTGGGTGTGCACCGGGTCCGGCGGGGGTGGCGGGAGGTGCACGGTGGCAGGTGCCGGGGAGGACTCCAACCGGATCCGTGGCGCCGGCGTCGGCGTCTGCGCCACGGGCGCGGACGGGGACGGGGGAGCGGTCGGTGCCGAGGGGGAGGCGGCGGCCGCCGGTTCCGGGTCCTGCTTCGGCGGAGGAGGGGGCGCCCCCGGCGTGTGCGGGGCGGACTCGTCGGCCGTCCCGGCCGCCGGCTCCGCGTGGTCGAAACGGACCGCTGCCTCCGACCGGATGCCGGACACCGCTCTGGGGGCGGCGGGCGGGATGTCCCGGACGCCGGACGCGGTCGGCTGGGCGCCCGGAGAGGACGGGGTGTGGGGCGGGGTCGATGGGACGGCCGGGGAGTTGGGCGGGGTCGAGGGGACGGCCGGGCTGGCGGGCGGGCTTGAGGGGCCGGCCAGGGTGGCGGGCGCGGTCGGCGGGGCGAGCAGGACGTCCGGCGTGACCGGGACGTCACCCGTGACCCGCGGGTTCGGTACGGCGGTGGGGCCCGGGGCCGTCCGGCCGGTTCGCGGAGCGGGGCCTCCGACGGTCGGCAGGGGCGGGCGTCGGACGCTCGCCCCCGCGGCCGGTGCTCCGCTCGTCGAGGTGGGGGTGTCGGAGTCCGCCGCCCCGGCGCGCTGTGCGGTGGGGTCGGTCGGGCCGGGCGTGGCCATGCCAGGGAGGGACAGCGCCTCGCCGGGCGTGTCCGCCATGGTGGGCACGGGTGTGCCCGGTCCGGTGCGGTGGGCGTCCCGGAGCCCCCACGGCGACGCTTCCGCCCGCACGACCGCGGGAGCCGGTGCGGGCGGCACCGCCGGTACGTGTCGTTGTGCGGGCTCCGGAGCAGTGGCACGGGCCGGTTCCGCGTCGGGCGGGCCCGCGGTGAGGGAGGGTGTCCCGGCGCCGGTCAGCCGGTCGCGTTCCGCCGCGGCACAGGCGTCGGGCACGGAGACCGCCCGGCACATCCGGCTGGTCTCCGCGTCCAGCCGCCGCAGGACCTCCGTGGCGATCCGCCGCATCCGTGCCGCGTCGGGCCCGGCGTCGTGAAGGATCAGCCCGCCCTCCGGCTGGGGCGGGATGCCCCGTACGGCCTCCGCGTCCAGGGGGTCGTCGGCGCGCCGGACCCACAGCCCGCTCTGCACCACCTCCAGCACCGCGTCCTGCCCGTAGCGGAACAGGCCCGGGCCGATGGGCTCCAGTCCGTCCAGCGGCACCCGGTGGGCGAGCAGGACAGGGGGGTCGACCGGATCGCCGGCGTTCAGCCGGGGGCGGTGGCCCATCTCCTGGGCGAAGGGACGCCAGCCGGGAGAGGTCCCGTCGACGGGCACCCGGACGTCGTGCCCCGGGGTACCGGGTGCGCCCGCGCCGGGCAGACCGGTGAACATCGCCACCGGATAGCCCAACCGGTCGGCGAGCGCCTGCCCGACGGTCTCACCGGCGGGAACGGCCGGCTGCCCGAAGGGCGCGAAGCGGACCATGGCCCGGCTGGGGGCGGACAGCGCGTCCCAGAACCGGGCGATGTCGTCCAGCGGCAACCCCGGCATGCCCGGGTTGCCGAGGATCACCGTGAGGAGGTCCGGCCGTGCGGCGTGCACCCCGGCGGCGAGCTGGTGGCGCTGCGCCGCCAGCGTGCCCGGTTCCACGCCGGTGTGCCGCAGCCACACCCCGCCCGGCACGGGCTCCGCCGTACCGGTGTCGCTGGTGGCCCAGGCCCGGTCGGCGGCCGGGGCCTCCCAGGTGGGGCGGGGAAAGCGGCGGGAGTCCACGCGGGGTTCGCGCCCCGGGCGCAGCACGTACCAGCCGGTGCCCCGGTCGGGGGGCACGAAGAGGCCGCCGCCGGCGGCGGGCAGGACCGCCGCGTCGGGCGCGACCACGGTGCGGCCCAGCCGGTCGGCGAGCCACTGGGAGACCCGCATGGTCTCCTCGGGCGAGCCGCGTCCGACGACGATCCGGAGCCCGCCGCCGCTGTCTCCGGCGAGCAGGCCGGCCACCGCCTCCCACTCCGCGCGCGGGGCGGCCGCGTGCACGTCGACCACCACCAGGGTGTGTTCGCGGTCGGCGGCCAGGCCGGCGGCGAACTGCCGCGACCGCGGGTCGAGCCGTCCGGTGGGATGGACGAGCAGCGCGCCGCCTGCCCGCACGGCGTCCATGGACACCGTGCCGGTCCGGCGCCTCCTCGGCGCGAACCGCATCGTCACCGCCCCCCACCGCCTGCCGTACGCGTGGCGGTGAGGGTGTCCAGGACCGGGCCGTCCGGCAGCAGGGCGAGCACGTCCCGCGGGATGTGCCGCACCGTGGCGTCGGCGTAGCCGAGAGCGGAGAGCGCCTTGTCGTCGGCGACCCGGTAGCGCACCCCCTGATCGGTGATCAGGTACAGGTCGCCGCCGCCGTGGCCGGACGCCTGGGGGAGCGGCACCGCCAGCATGCCGCGGCCGCCCGGCACCGTGACGGCCTTCGGCGTGCCGTACGGCGCCGTGCCGGTGACCACGGTGGAGCTGACCGCGCTGCCGGAGGCCCGCTGGCGCAGGCACAGCGGCCGGCTGCCGGGGTCGTACGCGGTGCCGGAGGCCATCAGATCGGGCAGCCGGTCCAGCAGTGAGCGGTCCGTGGACGCCGGGGTGGCGGACACCTCGGCGGCGTCCAGCTCGCGGGGCGCCTCGCCGCCGGGTCTGGCGGCCAGCAGCGCGGCCTCGGTGACGCTGATCGGTGCCAGGCCGTCGGCGCGCAGCAGGTAGGTCTGTTCCACCCCGCCCGCGGCGGAGCGGAACAGGTCGCCTATCCGGCCGTCCCGGCCCCCCACCGAGGGGGCGGCGCCGCCCGCGCCCGGGACGTGGGCGGCGGACAGGGCGCTGCCGGTGGGGAGCTGGGCGAGCCACCGGTCGCCCACGGTGACGGCGGGCCGCACGTCCAGCCCGAGGGCGACGACGACGGACCGGTCGGACACCGGGTAGCGGGTGTTGTTCCACAGCACGTACTGCTTGCCGCCGGGCGCGGCCAGCAGCACCCGGGTGTTCGCGGGCAGCGGGGTGCCCGGGGCGTCGGGACCGAGGGTCAGCGCGCCGGCCGTGGTGTGCGTGGCGCACCAGGTCCAGCGGCCGGGCAGCAGGTCGTCGGCCTGGGGCAGGGAGTCGGGGGCCCCGGTGATACCCACCGGGGCTCCGTGCGGCACCCCGGTGAGCGAGTTGCGCGAGACGCTCACCACCGTCGCGCGGCCCTTGAGGGCGAGCAGGGCGGAGGCGTAGTTCGCGGGGGGACGCAGTGCGCCGCCCAGGAAGAGATACCGGGTGCCGGTCTCCTTCTCGACGACGATCGCGTCGGCCTTGCGCCAGGCGGAGTTGCCACCGGGCGAGATCAGCCCGAACACGGCGGCTCCGCCGCACAGCAGGCCGCCGACGACGACGCCGATGACCATGCCCAGCGAGGCCCGTCGCATCGGCGCCTCGCCGGTACCGGGGTCCCCGCCCACGAGGGCCGCGGACAGCCGGCCGGCGGCGAACCGGTACGCGTGCAGGTGGTCACGTGTGGTCTGCACGACGCCCCTCAGCCGGCCAGCGAGCGGAAGGAGGCGTACGCGCCCAGGAGCTGGAGCAGCAGCGGGACCAGTGCCAGGGCCGTCAGCGTCTCCAGGACGTCGGCGCCGTGGCCCCAGACGGGCAGCAGCCGCTGCTCCGGCATCCGCCGGGCGGCGACGGCCAGCAGTCCGAAGGCGGCCAGCAGGACGACCGCGCAGGCGGCCCGGGCCGGCGGATCGCCGGCCGACGCGGCCGTGAGCAGCGCCAGGCAGGGTCCGAGCGCCCCGCAGACCGCCAGCGCGGTCCGCTGCCGGACGCCGTTCATGCCGCGCGCCCGCAGCAGGAGCCCTGCCCCGAGGACACAGGGCAGAGTCCAGGACAGCCATCCGCTCTGCCGCACGAGCAGGACGCAGGCGACAGCGCCCAGCACCGCGGTGGCGGTGGTGAACACCGTCAGGATGTCGTCGGCGGACCGTACCCGGTGGGCGAGGCGTCCGCCGGGCTCGGGATCGATGTCCTGGCCGAGTTCGGCGGCGTTGTGCGGCAGGTGCGGGACGCGCAGCCGGGCGAGCCGTAGTGCCACCCGCTGGGCGACCGGGCCGAGGGCGAAGGCGGCGACCGCGAGGGTCGTCGCGGCCTCGGCCGCGTTCCAGCCCAGGACGGCACAGAGCACCGCACCGGCCTCGGCGCCGAGGGCCAGAGCGAGGAGGGTGCCGAAGAGCGCGACGGGCAGCCGGGCCGCGACGAGCAGCAGTCCCGTCACGACCGCGGCGGCGGCGGCCCCGGCCATGACCCCGTCGCGGTCGGGCGAGAGCAGCCCCAGGGCGCCGGTGGTGTGCGGGGCGGCGGACACGGCGGGGCCGGTGAGGACGGCGAACACCAGGCTGCCGAGCCCGGCGGCGACGGCGACGTCGCGGTCCGCGGCCGCGCCGCGTCCCGCCACCGTCGCTCCGACGGCCAGCAGCAGTGCGGTCGCCGCGCAGCCCAGCGCACCGGCGGCCCCCGGCCCGGCGGAGGTCACGGCCCCGGCGTACGCCGTGAGCGCCAGACAGGCCAGGCCCAGCAGGAGACGCCGGGTGTGCTCGGGGAGCCAGCGGCCGGGCCGGGAGGCCAGGGTCTGGGCCACGCCGTCGGGCACGTCGTCGAAATCGGGTTCCGGAACCGGGTCCTCGGCCGGACGCAGGTGCAGTACGTCGCCGTGGCGCAGGCGCAGCGTCTCCGGTGTCCCCTCCGGGTCGAGCGGGGCCTCGCCCAGGCGTTGCAGGACCCAGTGGGCGCCCTCCTGGTCCGGGGAGGCGGCGAGATGGCGCAACAGGACCGGCAGCAGCGCGGTCATCGTGGCGGTGACCGGCACGGCCAGGTCCGCTCGGCGGTCACGGCCGACGACGGTGATCCGGCACAGGGCGGCGCCCTCGGGGCCCGGGACGGCGGTCCGGCCGCGCCGGTCCGGTTCGGTACGGGCGGGGGGCAGGGGAGGTGCGGTGGTCACGGGATTCCTCGGCTGGGCCGCGGTGCACGGCGTTCGGGGACGTAAGGGGGCGAGGGGCGGCGCTGGTGCCCGGCGGCGGCCGCGGACTGCGCGAACGCGGCGTCACCGCCCCTCCACCAGCCCGGTCTGGACGAGCCTGATACCCCGTCGGGTGGCGAGTTGGGCGCGCCCGGCCTGGAGCGTCCTGGGTTTGGCCTCGCCGATGAACCGGCCCTCCTCCTTGGGATAGGAGAGCAGCAGCGCCGGGTTGCCCAGCTCCCACACACGGCGCAGCAGCGGGTCCATCATGGAGCGCATCGCGCCGGAGGTGCTCCGCGCGACGACGACGTGCATCGCGACATGGGCGCCCTGCGCCAGCAGCGGCACCAGCGGCGCGAGCGGGCCGGCCATCCCGGGAGAGGCCGCCAGCAGGTCGTAGTCGTCGACGAGGATGAACAGCCGCGGCCCCTGCCACCAGTCGCGCCCGGCGAGTTGCTCCGGGGTGACCTCGGCGCCGGGGAGCCGCTTGCCCATCGACACGGCGGTGCTGGTGGCGAGTTCGTTCAGCGCGTCCCCGCCGACCGCGTAGCCGACGCGGTACTCCGGCGGCACCGACGAGGCCAGGCCCCGGCCGGGGTCGCCGAGGATGATCCGCGCCTGGTCGGGACGGTACCGGGAGGTGACGGCACGGGCCACGAGCCGCAGCGCGTTGGTCTTCCCGGTCTCTCCGTCGCCGAAGACCAGCAGGTGGGGGGTGACGCGGAAGTCGTGCCAGACCGTGTTGAGCCGCTCCTCGTCCAGGCCCAGGCACATCCGCAGGTCGCCGTCGGGCGCGGGCAGCCGCTCGGCGGGCAGCCGGGTCGGCAGCAGCCGTACGACGGGCGCGGGCGGACCGGTCCAGAAGGCGGCCGACTCGGCGGCCGCCGCCCGGGTCGCCTCGGCCAGGCCGGTCACGTCGGACGAACTGTCCAGGCGGGGGAGCGCGGCCAGGAAGTGGTGGCCGGACGAGGTGATGCCGCGCCCCGGCTGGGACGGAACACCGGCGGCGATCCGCGACTTGACCTCGGACTCCATCGAGTCGCCCAGCCGCAGCTCCAGTTTGGTGCCCAGCAGGTCGCGCTGGCGCGGACGGATCTCCGACCAGCGCACCGCGGACGCCACCAGGTGGATGCCGAACGACAGTCCGCGGGCCGCCAGGTCGTTGACCCGGGTCTCCAGCTCCTCGAAGTCCTGCCGCAGGGTCCCCCAGTTGTCGACGACGAGGAACACGTCGCCGAACGGGTCCTCGACCTCGCCGCGGGCCCGCAGCGTCCGGTACGCCGCCATCGACTCCACGCCGAGGTCGGTGAACCGCTGCTCCCGCTGTTCGAGCAGCTGGGTCAGCTGGGCCACGGTCCGGATCACCCGGTCGCGGTCCAGACGCCCGGCCACCGAGCCGACGTGCGGCAGCCCGGAGACCGACGCGAGGCCGCCGCCGCCGAAGTCCAGGCAGTAGAACTGCACTTCGCGCGGAGTGTGGGTGAGCGACAGCGAGAGGACCAGGGTGCGCAGGAGCGTCGACTTGCCGCTCTGCGGGGCGCCGACCACCCCGAGGTGTCCGTCGGCCCCGGACAGGTCGGCCACCAGCATCTCGCGGAGCTGCTCGAAGGGGCGGTCCACCATCCCCAGCGGGATCCGCAGCCGTCCCAGGCCCGGGTGGTCGGCGGCGCTAAGGCCGCGTACCGGGTCCGGCACGATGCCGGGCAGCAGTTGGTCGAGGCTCGGAGCGACGTCCAGCGGCGGCAGCCACACCTGCCTGGCCGGCGGCCCGGCTCCGGCCAGCCGGTCGATCAGGACCTCCAGCAGGCTCTCCGCACCGTCGGGCTCCGCCCGGTCGTCGGCACCGCCGGGCGGCGTGCCGTCCGTCTCGGGTTCGGCGGTGGCCGGCGCAGCCGACCCGGGAGCGTGTCCGAGGGTGAACGGGGCGACCTCGCCGGCCACCCTGATCCGCTCGGCGTGCTCGTCGGGCGGGGCCGCTCCGGACGGGCAGGCACCCGAGACGTAGGCCGACTTGAACCGCACGAGCGTGGTGGTGTCGACCTTGAGGTAGCCGTGGCCGGGGCTGGAGGGCAGCTCGTAGGCGTGGGACGCCCCGATCACACTGCGCGACTCCATGGAGGAGAAGGTGCGCAGGGCGATCCGGTAGGACAGATGGCCCTCGACCCGATGGATGCGACTCTCGTCGAGCCGCTGGGAGGCCAGCAGCAGATGGACGCCGAGGCTCCGGCCGAGCCGCCCGATCGACACGAACAGGTCGACGAACTCCGGCTTGTTGGCGAGGAGTTCGGAGAACTCGTCCACGACGAGGAGGAGTGAGGGCAGCGGGGCCAGCCGGACGCCGGCGGTCCTGGCCTTCTCGTAGTCCAGCAGGGAGGCGTATCCGGCCTCACGGAGCAGTTCCTGACGGCGGATCATCTCGCCGTTGAGGGAGTCCCGCATGCGGTCGACCAGGGGGAGTTCGTCGGCCAGGTTGGTGATCACCGCGGAGGTGTGCGGCAGCCTGTCCATGCCGATGAAGGTCGCGCCTCCCTTGAAGTCCACGAGGACCAGGTTGAGCACCTCCGACGAATGGGTGGCGGCGAGCGCGGCCACCAGGGTCCGCAGCAGCTCGCTCTTGCCGGATCCGGTGGCGCCGATCAGCAGCCCGTGCGGGCCCATGCCGCCCTGGGCCGACTCCTTGAGGTCGAGTTCGACGATCTCGCCGTCCTCGGTGACGCCGACCGGCACCCTCAGCCGCGCCTCCAGAGCCGTCCGGGGCCGCCACTTGGCGGCCACGTCGAAGGTCCGCGCGTTCCGCAGACCGATCAGCGCGGTCAGGTCGAAGTCCGACTCCAGCGGCTTGTCGACGAGGTCGACGGTCCCGCTGGTGCGCAACGGCGCCAGCCGGCGCGCCAGGTCCTCGGCGGCGGTCCGGCCCAGCCCGTCGGCGCGGGCGGTACCGGTGGTCTCACCCGAGGGGAAGGTGACGTCGCCGTCGCCGAGCGTCAGCCGCAGAGTCCTGGGCCCCCCGGGCAGGGCGTCGGTCAGGTCGAGCAGTACGGTCCCGCGCAGCCCCGCACCGAGCAGCCGGCTGGACTCCGGCAGCCGTACCCGGTGGGCGACCACCACGGTGAACGGCTCGGCCGGGCCCGGCACGGACCCCGGGTCGTGGTCGGGCCGGTCGGTGAGCCCGGCGCCGAGCAGCTCCATCAGCTCGTCGTGGTCGCACGCGGCCAGCCGCAGCGGACCCGAGGCGTCCTCCCGCTGCGGGTGCGCGGTATGCGGCAGCCACTTGAGCCAGTCCCACTCCGCGAGCCCGGCCTCGTCGGTGAGCAGCGCGATCCGCAGGTCGTCGGGGGAGTGCAGCACCGCCAGCTGCCCGAGCACCGCCCGCGCCAGCCGCAGCGCCCGCTCCGGATCGCCGGTCAGCTCCACACTGGAGAACCGCCGCAGCCCGACCGGCAGCGGCATGCCCGGCACGTTCTGCACGGCCCGGGAGAAGCGCCGCAGCGAGATGGCCGACAGCGGCTCCAGATCCTCGATCGGTTTCGTCTTCGGCGGCAGGAACTCCAGGCCGGCGGCCCGCGCACCCAGACCGATCCGGACCCGGGCGAAGTCGTCGTGGCCCGGGCGGCGTTCCCACACGCGTGGTCCGCCCGCCAGCGACCACAGCCGTTCGGGGGACGGGTTGTCCCACAGCGCGGCGGTCCGCTGCGCCTCGGCGGCGGTCCGTGCCCTGCGCCGCAACTGGGCCAGATAGCGCAGGTAGTCGCGTCGCTCGGCCTGCATCTGCCGCTTGCGGTCCGCACCCGAGCGGCCCAGCTGCCCGAGGCTCATCCCGACCATCGACAGGCCCATCATGCCGGACATCAGATAGGTCGTCGGCGAGCCGTCGCGCAGCGAGAACATCATGACCATGGCCATGGTGCCCAGAGCCATCGGCAGATAGACGAGGACGGAGGAGAAGTCGGCGGTCGCCGGTTCGGGCAGGACCGGGGGCTCTGCCAGTTCGATCTGCTCGGACGGTTCCTCGGCCCCGTGGACGCGCGGTGCGCGCTTCACGATGACAGTGCTCATGTAAGGGTGTTCTCCACGGTTACGGCGCCCGTGCGCCGCGACAACGGTAGGAGCCGCAGCTCACGGGGCCGGGCGGGGCACTTCGACGTTGCCCTCGAGGACCACCGGCCGTTCCCCTGGGGGGAAGCGGGACGCCGTCCGGCGGTGAGCGGGCCGTGCGGCGGGCTCGTCCGGCGGTTCACAGGGCGCCGCTGCGCAGCGCGTGGGCCACGGCCTGGGTGCGGTTGCGCAGACCGAGCCGGGTCATCATGCCGCTGATGATGTTCTTGATCGTGCGTTCCGAGTAGCTGAGGTGCTCGGCTATCTCGGTGGTGTCCATGCCCTCGGCCAGCAGTCGCAGGACGGCCACCTCACGGGTGTCCAGGCCCGACGCGGTCATTCCCAGCGGTGCCAGCACATCGCGCTGGATCGTCTGGAGCCGGTCCACCAGCCACGCCTGGAGTTGCGGCGGCAGGTGCGCGCCGCCGGCCCCGACCTCGCGCACCGAGTCCACCACCGCGTCGAACCCGCAGACCTGGCGGGACAGCACACCGCGCACACCGCACTGGAGGGCCCGCAGCACATGGTGGTCGCGCAGCCGCTCGGTGACCAGCACGATACCCATGCCGGCATTGGACGAGCGGTCCGCGACCGTCTCCATCACCTGCATCGTGTTCTCGGTGACCTCGTCGGTCAGCATCAGGATCACGTCGGCGCCCGGCCGTTCGTCGGCCGACAGCAGCTTCAGCCCGCTGTAGGTCCGCAGACACGCGATCGTGCCCTCCCCGGTGATCGGGTCGTTGGCGATCACCGAGACGGCCACGGTCCGCGCCGCGACCCGCCGGCCCGCGGCGCTCGCCGCCGGACGCGTCTCGCGGTCGCCCACGGTGTAGTACTGCATGTCGCTTTCACTCCTGGGAGGGATCGGTGCCGGTGGGGTCCCGGGACCGGCCGAGGTCGCTGCCGCGCCACCGCGAAGCCGCGGCCGCCGCGGTTGCGGTGGCCGCCGCCGGCCGGGGGCGTGGGCCCGGCAGGCGGCGATGGCGGCGCGCCGGTCCGCCGGGTCCCCCCGGCGCGAGGCCGGAGGGCGCGACGGAATCCGCCGCACTTCACGCCGTCGGCGCGGCGATGCCCGGGTCCTGGGACGCCGGGCTCGGTGTGGTGCGTGCTCCAGAAAAGCTCACCGTTCGGCGTTCGGCTGTTCCGCCAGCGCACCGCTCAATGCCTGACAGTGCACTGAAAAAACTGTGCCCTGTCGGGCAGGTCTGGGTGTGCGCACGGGCAAGTCGCTCGACGTCGCTGTCCTGCATGCCGCCTTTCGTCGATCTGTGCGCGGGTGGCACTGCCGTCGGAGAACGCCGGGGACGTGCCGACACAGCCCGCGCCGCGTCGGCATCCCCGGGCCTGCGAGGCGGCGCGGCGCGGCGCCGGCCGGGGATGCCGATGATCAGAATCCTCGTCGAATGTCGGGAACCTGTTCCCTTCCTGTCGGGGTCCGATGGCCCTCGCCGACTGCCGCCGCCTGGGCGGGAATCAGCCGTCCGTCGTCCCTACGATGGCCCGCATGTGTGCTTACGTGGTGCTCGCCGACGACGACCCGAAACAGGCCGACCTCATCCGCCTGTACCTGGAGAGGGAAGGCCATTCGGTCGGCGTCGTCCACGACGGGCGCGCGGCGCTGGACGAGATCCGGCGGCGTATGCCGGATCTCGTGGTGCTGGACTGGATGATGCCCCGCGTGGACGGCCTCGACGTGTGCCGGGTGCTGCGCAGGGAGTCCGAAGTCCCCGTCCTGATGCTCACGGCCCGCGCGGAGGAGGACGACCTGTTGCTCGCCCTGGATCTGGGGGCCGACGACTACATGACCAAACCCTGTAGTCCGCGGGAACTCGTCGCCCGGGTGCGCACCCTGCTGCGACGCGCCGGCCAGGCGACGGCGCCCGGCGCAGGGGCCGGGGCCGTTGCCGGTTCCGGGTTCGGGGCGCGGACGGCCGATCCGGTGCACGTCGTCGGCTCGCTGGCGGTCGACCCCGGCCGGTTCGAGGTACGGGTGGAGGGACGGCTGGTCGACTGCACACCCGGTGAGTTCCGCGTGATCGAAGTGCTGGCCTCGGCTCCGGGCAGGGTGTTCACGAGGAAACAGATTCTGGAACACCTGCACGGCATCGACCGCTACGTCACCACGCGCACGGTCGACGGACACGTCATGAACCTGCGCCGCAAGATCGAACGGGACCCTTCGCGCCCGGAACGGCTGCTCACGGTCTACGGCGTCGGCTACAAGGCCGCCGAACCCCGTCCCGCGGCGGAGCCGGACGACACGGCCGGTCTCCGTGCGAGGTGACATATCCCCGCGCAGAAGCCTGCGTTCCCGGCTGCTGGCGGTGTCCGTCCTGGTGTCCCTCTGCTCGATCGTCGCCACCGCCTGGCTCGTCGTCAGTGTCACCGCGGTCGCCATCGGGCGTGAGCGCGGCCAGGCCATCACCGATGACGCCCGGGTGTACGACACACTCGTCGGCTACGCCGCCACCCACCCGGACTGGCGGGGGGTCGAGCCGACGATCCGGGCGCTGGCGCGCGAGACCGGCCGCCGCATCACCCTGACCGACGAGAACCGTCGCCTGCTGGCGGACTCGGGCGGGGGAGGCCGGACGCCGGCCCGGTCGCTGCCTGACACGCCGTCCGCGACCGTCGACGCGCTCGCCGTGGACACCACGCTCGTCCCCCGCCAGGGCAGCGGGCCGTACGCGGGCATCGATCCCCGCGCCGTCGGCCCCTTCCGGTTGCCCGACCGGGAGAAGGCGGCCCTTCAGGTCCTCGCGTCCCGGATCGCGAGCTGTTTCCGTGACGGACCCGTCCCCGCCGACGCCGTTGTCGTGGAGAGTCCGAGCGGCCGGCCCGAGATCCGGCTCGACGGCCGGGTCCTGAACGTGGGTGACCGGTGCGAGGTCGACGACCTGCTCGAGCGCACGCCCACGGAGAACCGGGCCCTCGCTCAGCTGGGCAGGCTCGTCAACAGCTGCCTCGTCGCCCGTCACGCCTCCCCGGTCCAGCTCGCCGACGACCTGACCTGGACCCCGTCCACCGCCGGCGGTGCTCCGAACAGCCGTGCGGTGACGGCCTGTCTCTCCGGGGCACTGCGCGACCAGCTCGACCCCTACGTGGCTCCGGCGGCCCTGCTGTTCGCCACCGCACCCGAGCGGAAGATCGCCACCTTCTTCGATCTGTCCGGCGCCAACCGCATGAGGATCGCGGGGGTCACCGTCGCGGTGCTGCTCACGACGGTGACGGTCACCTTCATCGCCGGCACCCGCATGGTCAGGCCGCTGCGCGCACTGACCGGTGCGGCCCAGCGGATGGCTGAAGGGGACGAGGACGCCCACGTCGAGGTGACCGGCGACGACGAGTTCGGCAGGCTCGCCGCGGCGTTCAACCTCATGTCGAGCCGACGGCGGGAACTGGAGCAACTGCGCCGGGCGCTGGTCAGCGATGTGGCCCATGAGCTGCGCACGCCGCTCAGCAACGTCCGGGGCTGGCTGGAGGCCGTCGAGGACGGTGTCGTCCCGGCGGACGGGAGTCTCATCTCCTCCCTGCTGGAGGAGGCGCTGCTGCTTCAGCACATCATCGACGATCTGCGAGACCTCGCGGCGGCGGACGCCGGTGCGCTCAGAGTGCACCCGGAGGACGTGGACGCCGCCGCCCTGCTGGCCCAGGTCGCGCGCGCCCATCAGGGCAACGCCGGCGCCGCGGGAGTGGAGCTGCGGGTGCGGTCCGAGGAGGTGCGGCCGTACCTGAGGGCGGATTCCGTACGACTGCGTCAGGCGATCGGGAACCTCGTCTCGAACGCCATTCGGCACACGCCCGCCGGCGGCACGGTCACCCTCTCCGTACGTCCCCTGGGCGACCAGGTGGTGTTCGGCGTCGAGGACACCGGCTCCGGTATCGCCGAGGAGGACCTGCCCAAGGTGTTCGACCGTTTCTGGCGGGCGGAGAAGTCGCGCAGCAGACAGGGCGGGGGAAGCGGGCTGGGCCTGTCCATCGTCCGCAAACTCGCCGAGGCGCACGGCGGTACCGTGCACGCGTCGAGTGTGCCCGGCAAGGGATCGGTGTTCACGCTCGGGCTGCCCGGTCCGTCGACCGGGCAGCCCGAGTCGTAGGACGTCCGGCCGCCCCCCCCGCACGGTTCGGGGTGGGTCAGCCCGTCGCCTTGGGCCGGGGAAGGCCCGCCGGGTACAGGTACCGGTCAGGAGGAACCTCTGTGCCGTGCGCCCAGGCGGTGAAGAAGCCCCCCAGATCGTGACGGGAGAGTTCGGCGGCCAGGGCCTCGAACTCGGGCCACGAGGCGTTGCCGTGGCGGTGCCGGGCGGGCCAGGCGCGCAGGAGGTCGAAGAACGCCTTGTCGCCGACCGTGCGTCGCAGCGCGTGCAGCATCAGCGGCCCTCGTGCGTAGAGCGCGCCGTCGAGCTGCCTGCCGGGCCCCGGGTCGTACAGCGGGACGCGCCAGAACGCCGGGTCGGCGCGGTGCTCCTGGACCGTGGCCAGGTAGTAGTCGCGGTCGAGGTCGTCCCCCTGGTGCTCGTACCACAGCCACTGGGCGTACGTGGCGACGCACTCGGCGACGCAGCCGTCACGCCAGTCGGTGAAGGACACGCTGTCGCCGTACCACTGGTGGGCGATCTCGTGCACCATCGCGACGTCGAAGAGTCCCGTGTCGTACGTCGGACGGCTCTGGGTCTCCAGGTCGACCGGGCCGGCACCGGACGGTCCGGTCAGCACGACGGCCCCGGCCGAGGAGAACGGGTACGGGCCGAGGCGGGAGGCCAGGAAGCCGAGGATGTCCTCCTGAAGCCTCTCGGCGTCGGGGTCGATCAGCGCGTCGGGACTGTAGGCGTTGACGACCGGGGTGCCGTCGGGCAGCGCGGAGGTGCGTACGGTGAACCGGTCGACGGCCACCATGCTCGTGTACGTGGTGAGGGGACGGTCCTCGTACCAGCGGAAGGTGCGGTGGCCCGCGCCGTCCCCGGTCACCGGGCCGGGACGACCGTTGCCGACGGCGGTCCACCCGTCGGGGACGGTGGCCGTGAGGCGGAAGGTGGCCTTGTCGGACGGGTGGTCGTTGGCCGGGTACCAGGAGGTGGCGGAGTGCGGCTCGCCGCTGACGGCGACGCCGCCGTCGGCGAGGGGGTGCCAGCCCTCGCCGACCGGCCTGCCCGAGTACCGCACCCGGACGGAGAAGTCGGCGCCTTCCCGCAGCTCGCGCTCCGGAGTGATCACGAGTTCATGCTCCCCCTCGCGTTCCACCGTGCGGGCCTCGCGGCCGTCGACCGTCACGGACGACACGTCGAACCCGGTGAGGTCCAGGTGGAACCGGCCCAGATCCGTCAGGGCCCGCGCGGTGATGGTGGTGTCCCCGGTCAGATGGCCGGGGCGCGCCGGGTCGTAGGCGATGCGGACGTCGTACCGGGCGACGTCGTACCCCGAGTTCCCGTCCGTGGGGAAGTACGGATCCGACAGGCCGGCGCCGCCGTCGGCCGCCGACGCGGGCGCCGGACCGGTGAGCACGCACAGGACGAGCGCCGCGAGCGGAGAGGCCACGAGCCGCCTCACCGGCGGTCCTTCGCCACGGCGAGCTGCCAGGTGACGTCGAGCACGGCGTCGGTGCTGGCGGTCTGCACGGCGGGGTCCACGTTGTCGATGTCGTCGCAGGCGCTGTGCACGCAGTCGGAGATGCCGGTGGTGAAACCGGCAATGGGAATGCCCGCGGCCGCGAAGGAACGGTCGTCCGAGCCCGTGTCGCCGATGTCGAAGGTCGGTATGGAGCGGGCGGCGAAGTGCCTCTCGAACGCCTCGGTCGACTCCACGGCGCCGTCGGAGCCGGAAGGATCGTGGGTGACCAGCCAGGTCGTGGTGTTCCGGGAGCCGGCCTGGTCGAAGTTGAGGTACGTGTGGAGGGAGGAACGCTCGGCGGGGGACAGGGCGTCGACGTAGTGCGCCGAGCCGAACAGACCGCCCTCCTCCGCGCCCCACCAGGCGAACCGCAGGTGCCGGCCGGTCTTCAGGTGGGCCTGGGCGACGGCGACCGCGGTCGCGAGGACGGCGGCCGAGCCGGAACCGTTGTCGTTGATGCCGGGACCGGCCAGGACGCTGTCGAGGTGCGCTCCGACCAGCACCGTGTCGCGTGTGTCCCCGCCCGGCCAGTCGGCGATGACGTTGTAGCCCGTGGCGCCGTCGTGCGTGAACGGCTGCAGGACCGTGCGGTAACCGGCCTCCTCCAGCACCCGTTTCACATACCTCACCGACTCCCGGTAGCCGGGGGTGCCGTGTGCCCGGTTGCCGCCGTTGCGGTCGGCGATCGACTGGAGGTCCTTCAGATACGGCATGACGCGCTGGGCCGTGACCACCGGTGGACCCGGGATCCGGGGGGTCGCGCCGACGGGTGCGGCGCCGAGCAGGCCGGCGCACAGGGCGCCGACGGCGGCGCAGCGCGGGAACGTGCGGGATGCCATGAGCTGGCTCTCCTGTCACTCGGGGAACGGACGGGGGACGACGGTAGGCAGCAGATGTCCCGTTCCCGTCGCCGGGTCGTCGGCGCCCCGTGGGCGTCCGGTGGCCGCACGAGCACCGAACGCGCAACGCTCCCGCACCGGTTGCCGACCGCTTCCCGACACACGGCCCGGACCATGAGGCGCATGGACCACTTCGACATCGCGGGCCGCCGCCGCGTACCCGGCGCCGTCGCCCTCGTCGCCGGCGCCCTCCTGCTCACCGGCTGCGCAGGTTCGGGCGACTCCGACGACGACAGTGCGACGCGGCAGGACGTGGCGTCCCTGCACAGCGACGCCCCCGACGGCAGCACCACCGCCGAGGCCACACCGTCCCCCGACGACGGCCGCCCCCAACTGCGGCTCGACAGCTCGGAGGAGGAGAAGAACCGCTACTGGCACATCTACGCCATGTGCCTCAAGGACCACGGGCACAAGATGCTCACGGCACGCGGCCCGGACTCCGTCGACGACTCCGACCACAGCGCCACGGCCAAGGCCGCCACCAAGGCCTGTGCGAACAGACTCCCCCTCCAGCCGCCGGAGTTGGACGAGGCGAAGAACCCGCACTACGACGACGACTACCGCGCCTACGTGAAGTGCCTGAACCGCGAAGGGCTCAAGGTCACCGCGCTGCCGGACAACTCCGGCTGGACCTACGACGGCAACACCACGATGAGCGCCGCCCAGCAGACGAAGGTGGACAAGAGCTGCACCCTGGAGGCGTTCAGTGCCACGACACGGTAAGGCGCTCGTCGCGGTGAGTGTCGTGCTGGTCGCCGGGGTCGCGGGCGCAGGCGCCCATGTGTGGCGCGACGTCCCTTCCGGACAGGGGACCAGGACCTCCGCCCCCGCCCGGGTGCGGACCGCCACCGTCACGAGAACCGACCTCTCCGACAGCCGCACCCTGCCCGGCACCCTCGGCTTCGGCACGCCGCACGCCCTCAAGGGCACCGGCCAGGGCGTCGTGACGCTGCTGCCCGAGCCCGGCGCCCGAGCGGTCAGGGGCAAGGCGCTGTACCGGATCGACGACCGGCCCGTCCCCGTCCTCTTCGGTGACACGCCGGTCTTCCGCACCCTCGCCAAGACGGGGGTGCGCGGCCACGACGTGAGCGTCCTCGCGGACAACCTGCGAGCGCTCGGCTACGAGACCGGTCCCGCGGTCGGCTCCAGGAACACCGGCGACGGGGGTGACGGCGAGGAGTTCACGCCCGCGCTCGCCGCCGCCCTCAAGCGGTGGCAGAGCGACACCGGGCAGACCGCCACCGGCACCCTCGCCCCCGGTCAGGCCGTGGTCCTGCCCGGCCCGGTGCGCGTCGACACGGTCCAGGCGCAACCGGGCGACCCGGCCGACGGCACGCTGCTCACCTACACCTTGGCCGCCAAGACCGTCACCGTCGCGCTGGAGGCGACCGAGGCGGGGACCGTCAAGGCCGGCGGCAGCGCGGCCGTCACCCTGCCGGACGGCAGGACGATCCGCGGCACCGTCAAGTCACTCGGCCGCACCATACAGGGCGGCTCCGCCGAGGAGTCCGCCCAGCAGACCGGACCGGCCACCATCGACGTCACCGTGGTCCCGGACCGGGCCACGGACGTGCGGAGCCTGGACGCTGCGGCGGTGCAGGTGCGGTTCGACACCACCACGCGCAAGGGCGTGCTCGCCGTGCCCGTGGGCGCTCTGGTCGCCCTGCGGGAGGGCGGGTACGCCCTGCAGCGCCCGGACGGCACGCTGATCGCGGTGACGACGGGCATGTTCGCGGGCGGCCTGGTCGAGGTGAGTGGCACGGGAGTGTCCGCCGGCGTCAAGGTCGTGACGGCATCATGAGCACCCCCTCCACACGATCGACCTCGACCTCGACCTCGACCTCGATCTCGACCTCGACCTCGGCCACCGGCACCGCGGCCCCCGTCCTCCTCGTCGACGAGGTCACCAAGACCCATCCCGGCGGTGTCACGGCGCTGGACCGTGTCTCGCTCCGCGTCGACGAGGGCGAACTCGTCGCCATCGTGGGCCCGTCCGGATCGGGCAAGTCGACGCTGCTGCACATCATGGGCACGCTGGACCGGCCGACGAAGGGCGGCGTCCGTATCGCGGGACACGACGTCCATGCGCTGGGCGACCGTCACCTCTCCGCGCTGCGGGCGCGTCTGCTGGGCTTCGTCTTCCAGCACTTCCACCTCACCGACGGGCTCGACGCCACCGAGAACGTCGCCACCGGCCTGCTCTACGCGGGCGTGCCCCGGCGCAGGCGAGGCCCCCTGGCACGGGAGGCGCTCGCCAGGGTGGGCCTCGAACACCGCCGCTCCCACCTCCCCCAGCAGCTGTCCGGTGGGGAACGCCAACGGGTGGCCATCGCACGCGCCCTGGTCAACGAGCCCGCGCTCGTGCTGGCCGACGAGCCCACGGGCGCGCTCGACGCCGCCACCGGGGAGGCCGTCCTGCGGCTGCTCGTCGAACTCAACACACAGGGCACGACCATCGCCCTCATCACCCACGACCGCGACATCGCGGCGCGCCTCCCGCGCCGGGTGGAACTGCGCGACGGCCGCATCACGGCCGATGTCAGCGCGGTGGGGGGTGCCGCGTGACGCGCCGCCTGAAGGACCCCGGGCCCCGCGCCGTACGACTGTCGTTCACGGACATCCTCCGGCTGGGGCTGCTCGGCATCCGCACCCGCGGTCCACGCGCCGCGCTGTCCGCGCTCGGCATCTCCCTCGGCATCGCGACCCTCGTCGTCGTGACCGCCGTGCCCGCCTCCAGCCAGCGGGCCCTGATGGACCGGCTGTCCGCCCTCGGCACCGACATGCTGCGCGTGGCCCCGCCGGCCACCAGCGATCCCCCGGTCCTCCTGCCCGCGACCGCGGACGCCATGGCCGCCCGCATCGGCCCGGTGACCAGCGCGAGCGCCGTGGCCAACACCCACAGGAGCGTGCTGCGTTCGGACCGCGCCGACCCGTCCGACGCCTCGGGCATCAGTGTCCTCGCCGCGCGGACCGACCTCCTCGCCTCGGTCCACGGGACAGTCCGCTCCGGTTCGTTCCTCACCCCCACGACCCAACGGTTCCCGACCGCGGTCCTGGGTTCCCGGGCCGCTGCCCGGCTCGGGTTCGACCGGGTCCGGCCGGGCCAGGAGACCGGACAGGTCTACATCGACGGTCACTGGTTCACCGTCATCGGCATCCTCGACCCCCTGCCGCTCGCCCCCGACCTCGACGCCTCCGTCCTGGTCGGCTGGGACGCGGCCCGCGCACAGCTCCGGTTCGACGGCCGTCCCACCGTCGTCTACGTCACGGCCCGCGAAGCGCGGATCGAGGCCGTCCGTGCCGTACTGCCCGCCACGGTCTCTCCACAGCTGCCGGGTCTGGTCCAGGTCAGCCGCCCGTCGGACGCCCTGGCCGCCAAGCGCGCCACCCAGCAGACCCTGTCGGTCCTGCTCCTCGGACTCGCGGGCGTGGCGCTCCTCGTCGGCGGCGTGGGCGTGGCCAACACCATGGTCGTCTCCGTGCTGGAGCGGCGCCGCGAGATCGGTCTGCGCCGGGCACTGGGCGCCAGTCGCGCCCAGATCAGAGGGCAGTTCATGGCGGAATCGATCGCCTTGTCCGCGCTGGGCGGCTGCGCGGGGACGATCCTCGGCGCGGCGGTGGCGGCGGGGTACGCCCTGTCGCAGTCCTGGCCCGTGGTGTTCCCCCACCTCGCGCTCGTCGCGGGCGTCCTGGGCGCGATCGTCGTCGGCATGGCCGCCGGCCTGTACCCCGCCGTACGCGCCTCCGCACTGCCCCCGACGGAGGCGCTGGCGGCGGCCTGAGGAAGGTGCGCCCGGGGAAAGGGGGACGCGTCCGGGACCGGTCACCGGACGGACTGCGCGGTCCAGGGCGGTGCACGGGTCGGAGCGCCACCGTGGACCGACGTCCGGTCGCCGAAACCGGCCCGCCGCTCGTGGAGGCCGGGACGGACGCCGCGGCGCTGCTTGACGCCGCCGACCAATGGGACCTCTCGCCGGCTCCCTTCCTGCCCCGCTGATCCCGTTGCTCGACGGTTCAGCGGGGCATGCCGACGGCGCGGGAGATGACGGAGTCGAAGGCACGGTCGGGCAGGATGCGGCGCAGGGCGATGAGAGGGCGGGCGCCGAAGCCGGTGGCGTAGCGGGTCTTCGGGCGGCGGGCGCTGACGGCCTTGCCGATGGCGTCGGCGATGACGGAGGGCGGGGAGTTGCGATCGGCGTTGGCCTCGGAGCGCAGGGATGAGGCCACGGCCTTGGCCTGCGCGGCGTAGGCGCCGTCGGCGGAGGACTTCTCCAGCTTGTCGGCGGCGATGCCGCCCCACTCGGTGGCGATGCCGCCGGGTTCGATCACCACGACGTCGACACCGAAGGGCTTGGCCTCCACCCGCAGGCAGTCGCTGAGGGCTTCCAGGGCGAACTTGGTGCCGTGGTACCAGCCGCCGAGGGGAGTGTAGATCTTGCCGCCCATCGAGGTGATGTTCACGACGGTGCCGGATCGCTGGGCGCGCATGCGGGGCAGGACGAGCTGGGTCAGGCGGATCGCGCCGAAGACGTTGACCTACGAACTGGTGGCGGGCCTCGTCCAACGGGACGTCTTCCAGGGCGCCGTAGGAGCCGTATCCGGCGTTGTTGACCAGGACGTCGACGCGACCGGTCTCGGTGACGATCGTCTCGATGCCGGCGCGCATCGACTCGTCGTCGGTGACGTCCATCACCAGCGGCCGGACGCCGTGGTCGGCCAGCTTCCGCAGCCGATCGGTGCGGCGGGCCGCGCCGTAGACGGTGTAGCCGAGCTCGTGGAGTTTGAGGGCGGTTTCCTCACCGATGCCGGAGGAGGCACCGGTGACGAGGGCGGTCTTGGTGGGCATGGCGGAGTCCTCACTCATAAGATGAACCGTGATTCACCCTCTATGCTGAACCCAGGTTCATGTTGATGCAAGTGGAAGGGCAGCCACCTCCCGTGACCCCAGCCAGGGCACCGCGCGCCGACGCGGTCCGCAACCGCAGGAAGATCCTTGCCGCCGCCGCCCAGCAGATCACCGCGCACGGCCCCGATGCGGGCATGGACGAGATCGCCGCCGCGGCGGGCGTGGCCGTGGGCACCCTGTACCGGCACTTCCCCACCAAGACCGATCTGGTCGCGGCTGTCGTCGCCGCCTCCGTGGCCCGCGTCGCCGACGACGCCGAGGCCGCGCTCGGACGCGTCGAGGCCGGTGCCCGTGCCGTGGGCGAGCTGACCGCCTTCCTCGGCCGGGTCGTCGAGGCGTCTGTGACCGATCGCGCCGTCAAGGCCGCTGCCCAGACCCTGGGCGCGGAACCCGGGCAGCGCACCGATGAGGACCGCGCCGGTGGTGCTGTCGCCGCCCTCATCCGAATCGGCCAGGCCGACGGCGACATCCACCGCGACGTCACCGTCGACGACATCTACCTGCTGTTCTCCACGGCCCCCACCGAGCAGCCACCGGCGGCCCGCGCCCGCTGGCTCGCCCTCGTCACGCCAGGCCTGACCACCCACGCCCGGCCGACGGAGGGCTGACGCGGGGGGAAGTGGGAGGAATCAGACCTGGGGCGTAAGACCGTGATCACGGCTGCTCGAAGATCGTCACCTCGCGGCAGTACAGGGCGAACGAGCGGGACGGGTCGTAGAAGCGGCCGGTTTCGGCGGACGGCTCGCGCAGCGACCGCTCGTACGCCGGGAAGTGGGTCAGCGCCTCGTCCGCGGAGTCGTAGTACAGGACGGTGACCACCTCGTACACCTGCTGGTCCGGACCGCCGAAGTGGCGCAGGGCCTGCTCGGCTCCCGGGACCCGTACGTGGTGGACGTGCGCGCGTACCGCCTTGGTGTGCGGCTCGTCCCGGGAGAGGGCGACCTGGTGGGCGGCAAGCGTCCGTGCGGTGAAGTCGTCCGGGCTCACGCCCTGCGCCCTGCTCGGGAAGTGCAGCACCTTGACCCGTCCGTCGTCCTCGGAGGGCGGTGGCGGTGTGGCCGCCGCGGGCCGGGCCAGCAGGGCCAGGGCGGAGGGCATGTCGTTGAAGTGGGCGCCGTCGGGGCCGATGACCTCGCGCGTGTACGGGTCGGACATCGTGGCGGCCAGTGCGTCCTCGTCGTCGAAGTGCAGCTCGGTGACGGCGTCCCGGCCGAACACGGTCAGGTGGGCCGGGTCGCCCTCGGCGCCGAAGGACGCGTCGAAGACGTGGTTCTGCACGTACCGCCGAACCCCGAGGGGCTTCGCGGCGGACAGGGGTCCGTGCACATGGTGCAGGTAGTGCAGGAACGCCTGCCGGGTCATGCCCGGCTTGCGGCGGACGGCGGCGATCAGGGTCAGCATCCTGTGGTCTCCGTGGGGGGCGAGGTGCGACCGGCATCGCGGGGATGTCCGCGATGCCGGTCTCGACGGGTGGGTGCGAGGTTCCTGGCGGCCGGGGCGTCTGCCGTGCCCCGGGGCCGCGGCGGATCAGCCCGCGATCTGCTGGACCGGTGCCGGGACTGCCCCCGCGCGACGGCGACGGGCGGCGAGGCCGAGTGCGACGCTCGCGACGGCCCCGGAGAGGGCCAGCACACCCATGGAGTTCGCGGTGGAGCCGACGGCGGAGGTCAGCGCGAGCACCACCAGCGGACAGAGGAACTGGCCGAGGAAGAAGGACCCCGTCCACAGGCCGGTCCCCCGGCCGCGGTCGGCGAAGTGCAGCCGGGACATGGCGAGGGTGAGCAGGCTCGGCAGCATGATGCCGCCGCCGAGGCAGTTGATCACGGCGCCCAGGGTGAGCACGAGGGGGTTGGCGGCGAGCCAGACCACGGCGAAGCCGACGGCGCACAGGCCGAACGCGCTGGGCAGCCACGACTGGGGAGTGCGGCCGGTCTTGGCGAAGAGGAGGGCGCCGGCCACGATCGCGGCACTGGAACCGGCGGAGGCCAGTCCGATGACGCCGGTGTCGGTCACGCCCATGTCGTCGAGGAGGAACGACATCTCGACCTGGACGGTGTAGAAGAGGAGGGCGCCGAACACGGTCAGTGCGCACGTGCCGAACAGCGGCCGCCAGGGGAAGGGCCGGTCCGCGGTGTCCGATGCGGTCGCCGGGACCTCGTCCGCGCCGTCCTCCTGACGGGGCTGGGGCAGGAAGGCGGCCACGGCGGGGGCGAGCAGCAGGCTCACGGCGTAGGCCCAGAACGGCGCGCGCCAGCCGGCCGAACCGATCGCGCCGCCCAGGATGAAGAAGGCCGTCGCCGAGATCGAGGCGCACATCGTCTGCATCGCCAGGTAGCGGTCCCGCTGCCGACCGGTGTAGTAGTCGCCGATCAGCGTGGTGGAGCAGGTCATGATGGCGGCTTCGGCGACGCCGACCAGGGCGCGGCTGGCCACGATGGCGCCGAGGGAGTTCAGCCAGAGGGGCGCGGTGCCGAACATCGCGTACACCACCGTCGAGACGATGAGCAGCCGTTTCCGGCCGAGCCGGTCGACGACGACGCCGGCGAACGGGGCCAGCAGCGCCAGCGAGAGAGCGGGGATCGTCAGGGCCATGGGGACGAGTGCGTCGACCCCCGCCACCTGGGCGAAGTGGTCGTGCATCTTCGGGAGGACCGGGGCGATGAGCACGGCGCCCAGGATGGGCAGGCAGGCACCGGCCATCAGCAGCGTGAGGCGAAGCCGGTGGCCCGGCCCGGACACGATCTGCTCGGACGGGGCGTCCGCCACGGCATCGGACGACAGGGGAGGCGGAGGCAGGGGTGCAGGCATGCGGGAACTCCACGTGGCGTGTCGGGAGGGTACGGGTGGTGCGGCCGTCGCGGTCGGGCCGTCCGGCACCCGTGCAGGACGTTCAGGGGACGCCGATGACTGCCGGGCGCCTGCGCGCTCCCGGCAGCGGGGGGATCGTGCGGCGGCGGCGCCGGGTTGAGACGACTATGGGCCCACGGGCGGGCTCTGCCTAGCCCTTGTCCGATCGAGATCAAAGATGTGGATCATCCGAGGCCTGGATACTGGGCGGCGGTACCCGTCCCTCAGATCGATGCCACTGCGGCAATCCGGCCGGGCTCCGACACGGCGAGCTCCGCGCCGACGCGCGCCGTGATCTCGCGCAGCCAGATGTGGGCCGCGTCATGGGTGTGCACCGGATGCCACCACAGTGCCTCCTGGAGCGGAATCGCCGCGTAGGGCGGTTCCAGGAGGCGTACGGGCGCCACACCGCTCAGCAGCTCGGCCAGGCGCTGCTGTACCAACGCGATCCGCCGGGTGCCGGCGACCAGGAAGGGCAGCGCCTGGAAGCTGTCCACGAAGATCTCCACACGGGGATCGACGCCGAGCATGCTGAGCTGCCGGGCGGCCGGGGCGTCGTAGGCGCGCTGGTAGACGACCCAGGGCAGCCGCGCCAGGTCGTCCATGGTCAGCCGGTCGCCGACCTCGTCGTTCGTCTCGGCCACCAGGAAGGCCCAGCGGTCGGTGAACAGGTCGACGGCGGGGAAGCCGCTGATGATGCCGCGCGGCATCAGGAGCCCGTCGGCCGTGCTGAGCAGGTTGGCCGTGTCCTCCGTGACGTCGGCGGGCGTGCGCTGGAAACGCAACCGTACCCCCGGGGCCTCGGCGTGCACGGTCCGGGCGAGCTCGGCGCCGAACACGGTCAGCGCGTAGTCGGACGTGAGTACGGTGAACTCGTACTCCTCGCTGCCCGGAGCGAAGTCGGCCCTGCTGCTGAAGACGCGTTCCAGCAGATCGCAGGCGGTCGAGGTGCGGTCCAGGAGAGCGCGGCCGAGGGCGGTCAGTTCGTACTGCCTGCCGACGCGGGAGAGCAGATCGTCGTCGAAGTGACGACGCAGGCGGGCCAGGGCCGCGCTCATCGCCGGCTGGCTGAGCCCGACACGCCGCCCGGCGCGGGTGACGTTGCGCTCCTCCAGGAGGGCTCGCAGGGACAGGACGAGATTGAGGTCGAGGCCGGAGAGGGACACGACGCCTCCAGAACGCGGCTGCTGATCGCGGCAGCATCAACAGGGTGGATGATCAACATCTAAAGAATCTATTTCCCAGATTACGAGATCGGCGCCACATTGTGGGGACCGCAATCTGGAGGACATCCCCGTGAAACCCGCAGCAGCTTCCCCGTCCTTCTCCGGACCCTTCGCTCTCGGCACCCTCTCCGCCCCTGACCGGCCCTCGTTTCCCGCTCTGGTCGTGCCCGGAGGCCGTGTGCTGGATCTGCGCACCGCCCTCGAAGAACCCGCCCTGACCAGCCGGGAGGTCTTCGAGCGCTGGGACGAGGTGCTCCCTCGCCTGCGCGACCTCGCGGCCGACGCGTCGGCCGACTGGCAGCCCCTGGAGGGCCTGCGGGTGCACGCCCCGGTCGAGCCGCGGCAGATCTTCCAGTCCGGCGCCAACTACCGCCGGCACGTGATCGACCTGGAGGTCGCCCACCGCGCCCCGGACGACCCGCGCACGGTCGAGGAGGCACGGGCGGAGATCGCCGCGGTCATGGACCGGCGGGCGGCCGAGGACCTGCCGTACGCGTTCATCGGACTGCCGAGCACGATCGCAGGCCCCTACGACGATGTCGTCCTCCCCGCGTGGGCCGAACAGCCCGACTGGGAGCTGGAACTGGCGGCCGTCATCGGCAGGCCCGCCCACCGGCTGTCCGTCGAGGAGGCGCTGGAGGCCGTCGCCGGATACACCATCGCCAACGACCTCACCGACCGTGCCACCGTCTTCCGCCGGGACATGAAGGCCATCGGCACGGACTGGCTGCGCTGCAAGAACGCGCCGGGATTCACACCGCTCGGGCCGTGGATCGTCCCCGCCGAGTCGATCGCCGACCCCGGTGACCTTCAGGTCACGCTGAAGCTCAACGGCACCACCATGCAGGACGAGTCGACGAAGGACATGCTCTTCGGCGTCGCGCGCCTGGTGTCGTACATCTCCCAGACCTCCCGGCTCCTGCCGGGCGACCTGGTGCTGACCGGCAGCCCCGCCGGCAACGGCATGCACTGGGGACGGCTGTTGCGCGACGGCGACGTCATGGAGGGCTCCATCACCGGCCTCGGCGTGCAGCGCACCCGATGTGTGGCGGAGGGACCGGCATGAGTGTCGACCGGCGCGATCCCGAGGGCGCGATCGCCGAGGCGGCCAAGCGCTGCTCCAACTGGGGGCGTTGGGGCGAGGACGACGTCCTCGGCACCCTGAACTTCCTCGACGGGGCCAAACGCCGCGAGGGCGCCGCACTGGTCCGCCGGGGCGTCAGCTTCTCGCTGTCGCAGTCCTTCGACATGAACGGCCCGCAGAAGGGCTGGCGCCGGCGCACCAACCCGGTCCACACCATGCTGGACACCGGCACCGACGCGGCCCTCGGCAACCAGGGCTTCCCGCACGGCATCGGCGGCGCCGACGACGTGATCGCGATGCCGCTGCAGTGTTCCACCCAGTGGGACGGCCTCGGGCACATCTTCGACCACGGCAGGGCGTGGAACGGGCGGGCGGCCGAGAAGGTCGTCACCTCCGACGGCGATCTCGTCACCGGCATCGAGCACATGGCGCCGTACGTCGCCGGACGCGCCGTCCTTCTCGACGTCGGTCGGATCGCCGGCGACGAACTCGGTGAGCTGCCCGACGGGTTCGCGATCACCGAGGAGCACCTGACCGCCGCCGCCGAGGCGCACGGCGTGACCGTCGGCCGCGGGGACATCGTCGTCGTCCGCACCGGACGGCTGGCGCGCGCCCGCCGCGAGGGCTGGGGCGACTACGCGGGCGGCGACTCACCCGGCCTGTCCTTCACCACGGTCGACTGGCTGCACACGAGTGAGATCGCCGCCCTCGCCACCGACACCTGGGGCTTCGAGGTCCGCCCGAACGAGTTCGACCATGCCTTCCAGCCGCTGCACCAGGTCGCCATCCCCCACATCGGCCTGCTCATCGGCGAGATGTGGGACCCGGACGCCCTCGCCGCCGACTGCGTACAGGACGGCGTGTACGAGTTCTGGCTCACCGCCGCACCCCTGCCCATCACCGGGGCCGTCGGTTCCCCGGTCAATCCGGTCGCCGTCAAATGACCAGCCCAACGAAGGAGTTGGCCGTGGAAAGCAAGAAAGCGAAGAAGGTCCTGGTCATCGGCGGGGGCACGTCGGGCAACGTCCTGACCGTGCTGCTGCGCCGGGCCGGCATCGACGTCGACCTCGTCGAGATCAAGCCGGACTGGAACGTGCGCGGCTCCGGCATCACCCTCCAGGGCAACGCCCTGCGCGTGCTGCGTGAGGCCGGTGTCTGGGACGAGGTCCGCGAACACGGCTTCGGTTACGACACCCTGGGCATGACGGCACCCGACGGCACCGTGCTCCACGTCGGCGAGGTCGTCCGCACCGGCGGGGACGACCTGCCCGCCACCCTGGGCATGCAGCGCCCGGTGCTCCAGCGCATCCTCATCGACGCCGTCCGGGCCTCCGGCGCGCACGTCCGCCTCGGCACCGGCACCGAGATCGTCACCCAGGACGACACCTCGGTGACCGTCCGCTTCAGCGACGGTACCGAGGGCCGCTACGACCTCGTCGTCGCCGCCGACGGCCTCAACTCCACGACGCGTGCCGCCATCGGCATCGACGACAAGCCCGAGCCGACCGGCATGGCCATCTGGCGCACCCCGGCGCCCCGCCCGGCGGGGGTGGACCGCAGCGACCTCACCTTCGGAGGCCCCTGCTTCATCGCCGGCTACACCCCCACCAGCGAGAACACGATCTACGCCATCCTGGTGGAGCGCTCCCGGGACCGCGCCACGATCCCGCCCGAGACCTACGCGCGGGAGATGCGCCGGCTCGCCGAGGGCTACGGCGGTGTCTGGGAGGAGATCCGCGAGTCGATCACCGACCCGGCCCAGGTCAACTACACCTGGTTCGACCGGCTGCTGGTGACCGGTTCCTGGCACCGCGGCCGGGTCGTCCTCGTGGGCGACGCCGCGCACTGCTGTCCGCCCACCATGGCGCTGGGCGCGGCCATGGCCCTGGAGGACGCCTGGGTGCTGGCCCAGCTGCTGACCGAGGGGTCCCCGTGGGACACCCAGACGCTCACGCGCTACTACGAGCGGCGCATCGACCGGGTACGGATGGTCGTCGACGCGTCCGTGCAGATCGGGCAGTGGCAGCTCGACGGCGTGCGCGGTGACGTGCCCGGGCTGACCGGTCCCATCATGGCCGCGCTCAAGGAGCTGCCGTGACCCTCCACACCCCCGACACCGGCACCCGCCCGGCCCCGACGGTCGACGTCCACGCGCACGTCCTGCTTCCCGAGGTCGAGGCACTGGTGGCCGACAAGCCCGGCCTCGCCGAGGCCCGGGCACTCGACGCCCGCCGCAACGGTCCGGCCGCCCTCGCCGTCAGCGGCCCCATGGTGCGCGAGCGCCTCCCGAAGCTGACCGACGTCACCGTGCGCATCGCCGCGATGGACGCGCAGGGCGTGGACGTCCAGCTGGTCAGCCCTTCGCCCTCGCACTACCACTACTGGGCGGACGAGGACACGGCCGAGAAGCTGTGCCTGCTCGCCAACGAGGCGACGGCCGCGCACTGCGCGCAGGCCCCCGGCCGGCTGCACGGCCTCGGTCTCGTCCCGCTGCAGCACGCCGAGCTGGCGGTGCGCGCGCTCGACCACGCCAGGGGAATCGGCCTGCTGGGCGTCGAGATCTCCTCGCACGCTCCGGGCCGCGAGCTGTCGGACCCGGCGTACGAACCCTTCTGGGCGCGCGCCGAGGAGACGGGCGCGATCCTCTTCCTGCACCCCTTCGGCTGCACGCTCGACGAGCGCCTCGACCAGTGGTACCTCTCCAACACCGTCGGGCAGCCCACGGAGAACGCGGTCGCCCTGTCCCATCTCATCTTCTCCGGCGTGCTCGACCGGCACCCCCGGCTGAAGCTGGTGGCGGCACACGGCGGCGGCTACCTGCCCACACACATCGGCCGCTCCGACCACGCCTGGTCCGCGCGCTCCGACGCGTCGGCGGGCTGCGCCCACCTGCCGAGCAGCTACCTCAGGCGGATCTGGTTCGACTCCCTGGTCCACGACCCGCACGTCCTGCGGGAGTTGATCCGTGCCGTCGGCGCCGACCGGGTTCTGCTCGGCTCCGACTTCCCCTTCGACATGGGCACCGAGGACCCCGTCGGGGCATTGCGCGCCGCACGCCTGCCCGACGCCGACTTCCACGCCGTCCGCGGCCGTAACGCGGCCGCCCTGCTGCGTCTGACCTGAATCTCGACGAGAGAAGGAACCCCCACCATGACCGCACGCCTGCTCACCCACCTCCGGCACGTCGACCTCGCCGTGCCCGACCACGACAAGCAGCTCGACTTCTACTCCGGTGTCTGGGGTCTGACGAAGGTCGCCGAGGACTCCGGCATCTCCTTCCTCGCCGCCGAGGGCTCCCCGGAACAGTACGTCGTGCGGCTGCGCAAGGCCCCGGAGAAGCGCCTCGACCTCGTCTCCTACGGCGCCGCGAGCGCCGCCGACGTGGACACCCTCGCCGAGCAACTCCTCGCGGGAGGAGTGCAGTTGATCTCCCAGCCGGGCAAGCTCGACACCCCCGGCGGCGGCTACGGCTTCCGCTTCTTCGACGTCGACGGCCGCACCCTGGAGGTGTCGGCCGACGTGGAGGTACGGCAGCACCGCAAGATCGAGGAGAAGGAGTCGATCCCGGTCAAGCTGTCCCACGTCGTCCTCAACTCACCCGACCTCAACCGCACCCGGGAGTGGTACGAGCGCCACCTCGGTTTCCGCCTCTCCGACACCCTCATGCACCCGCGCATGGGCGAGGCGATGCACTTCATGCGGATCAGCAACCAGCACCACTCGATGGCCATCGCACAGGGCCCGCACACCGCCCTGCACCACGTCTCCTTCGAGATGCGCGGCATCGACGAGTACATGCGCGGCTCCGGCCGGGTGCTCCGGGCGGGCTTCAAGAAGGTCTGGGGCCCGGGCCGGCACCTGGCGGGCGACAACACCTTCAGCTACTTCCTCGACCCGCACGGCAACACCGTCGAGTACACCACCGAGCTGGAACTGCTCGACGAGGACACCTGGCACCCGCACGTCTACGACTTCTCGCAGCCGGAGGTCTCCGACCAGTGGGGCACCGCCAACCCGATGAACGAGCTGGTCGCCAAGGAATCCTTCAACGACGTCGACCGCGGCGTGTTCGTCGCCCCGCCGGTCTGACCCCCGCGGCCGCTCCGCCCCTCCGACCCCGGGGACGCGCGGCCCTGTCACCTGCCCTCCCCCCTGCCGCGTCCGCGGTCCATTCCCCCCGCCGACTGCCCGAGCCCGGAGCCGTCCATGCGTTTCGCCACCTATGAACACCGAGACCAGCGCCGGGTCGCCGTCGTCGAGGAGGACGGCACCCTCCACCCCGTCCCCGGGGCCCGATCGCTCACGGAACTCATCCGCTCCGGGGACGGACTCGACGCGCTGCTGAGCGTCGGCGCCGACGCGCTCGACGTCCCGCCGGGCCCCCATGTCTCCGAGGTACGGTTGCTGCCGCCGCTCGAACCGCCCACCGTGCGGGACTTCGTCGCCTTCGAGGAGCACGTCGAGGGCGTACGGCGGTCCGTGGACGGCGTCGGCGGTGTGCCCGAGGCCTGGTACGACGCGCCGACCTTCTACTTCACCAATCCCTATGCGCTGATCGGCGCCCACGACGACGTCCCGGTGCCGCCCGGCAGCAGCGTGCTCGACTTCGAACTGGAGGTCGCCGCCGTCGTCGGCCGAGAAGGCCGGGATCTCGACGCCCGGCAGGCACGCGACCACATCATCGGTTACACGATCTTCAACGACTGGTCCGCGCGCGACCTGCAGTCCCGTGAGATGCAGGTCCGCCTCGGCCCGTGCAAGGGCAAGGACACCGCCACCACCCTCGGCCCCTACCTGGTCACCGCCGACGAGTTGGAGTCGTACCGGGACACCGAAGGGTTCCTGCGCCTCGGGCTCACCGCCGCCGTCAACGGCGAGGTCGTCGGCAAGGACCTGCTGTCCAACATGAGCTGGACCTTCGAGGAGATGGTGGCCTACGCCTCCCGCGGCACCGTCGTCCGTCCGGGCGACGTACTCGGCTCGGGCACCTGCGGCAACGGCGGCTGCCTGGCCGAGCTGTGGGGCCTGCGGGGCGAGCAGTCACCGCCTCCACTGAAGCCCGGCGACACGGTCACCCTCACGGTGGACGGCATCGGCAGCGTCTCCAACACCGTGGTCGCCGGCCGCGACCCGGTGCCGCTGCCGACGGCCCGCCGCCGCACCCGGGAGCGGCCGTGACCGGCCCGCACCCCAGACTGCTCGGCAAGGTCGTGGTCGTCACCGGCGCCGCGCGCGGCCAGGGCGCCGCCGAGGCCGAGGCCCTGACGCGCGAGGGTGCCCACGTCATCGCCACCGACGTGACCGAGGCCCCCGGCTGCCGCCTCCTCGACGTCACCGACGGCAAGCAGTGGGCGGAGCTCGCCGCCGAACTGCGCGCGTCGTACGGGCGGGTGGACGGCCTGGTCAACAACGCGGGCATCACCTGGCGGGCCCGCCTCGGCGACGTCACCCCCGACGACCTCGCCCGCGTCCACGCCGTCAACGTCACCGGCCCGCTGCTGGGCATCCAGCATCTCGCGCCGCTGATGCCGCCCGGGGCATCCATCATCAACGTGGGCTCGACCGCCGCGCTCACCGGTCACTACCCGGTCGCCTACACGACCAGCAAATGGGCGCTGCGCGGACTGTCGCAGACGGCCGCCATGGAGCTCGGCCCGCGCGGCATCCGCGTCAACACGGTCCACCCCGGTTTCATCGAGACCGAGATGACCGCCTCCGCGGCGCCCGCCTTCCGCGAGGCGAACATCCGCGAGACCCCGCTCGGCCGCACCGGCACGGTCGACGAGGTCGCCCCGCTCGTCGTCTTCCTCCTGTCCGACGAGTCCTCGTTCATCACGGGCGCCGAGATCCCGGTCGACGGCGGCCTCACCGCCCACGGAGGTGTCAAGTCCATCGCGGACACCATGAGTTCGCCGACGGAGAGTGGCCGGCGCTGACGTACAACCGTGAACGGGCAGGCATCGATCGTTCTGGGCTGGTTCCTCACCGCCACCGGCACGGATCAGACCGAGGCCGGGGGCGGTGGAGCGTGTGATCGGTGGCCGGTTCAAGGTGCGTCCGGGTCATCCCGCGCTCCTCACGCACGTCCGGGCAGCGCAGCCGTACGCCGGGCTGCCCGGATGCGGTGTCGTACGATCCGATGTCGCGGCCGCGCTCCGTCCGCAACGAATCTCACCGGACCCGGACGTGCCGCCAGTGCGGGGCGGAGAGATCTGAACCCGTACCGGGAATCAGGCCGCGACGAGCTCCCGGTCGCGGTCCGGTGTCGTGACCTTGGGCTTCCTGTTCGGCAGTGAGAGCCGGAAGACCTTGCGCCACGCGGAGAACACCTGCTGGGGCAGCGGCCCCGTGACGTACTCCAGCTCGTACTTCTCGAACAGCGCGCGCACCTTCACCGCGACCTCGGCGTAGCGGTTGCTCGGCAGGTCCGGGAAGAGGTGGTGCTCGATCTGGTGCGACAGGTTCCCGGTCATGAAGTGCATGGCCTTGCTGCCGCTGATGTTCGCCGAGCCCATCATCTGGCGCAGGTACCACTGGCCGCGCGTCTCGCCCTTGATCGACCGGCGCTCGAAGACCTGCACGCCTTCGGGGAAGTGACCACACATGATCACCGAGTGGGACCAGATGTTGCGGACCACGTTCGCGGTGAACGTGGCGGCGAGCGTGGTGAGGAACGACGGGCCCGACAGCAGCGGGTGGACCACGTAGTCCTTGAGCACCTGCTTGCGGATCTTGCGGCCCACGGCCCTGGCCCGCGCACGGAACTCCGGGTTCCTGCGGCGGCGCTTGCTCAGGTTCTTGCCCAGCTCCAGGTCGTACGCCGCGATGCCGTACTCGAAGAAGCAGGCGTTGATGAAGTTCCACAGCGGCTGGCCGAGGTGGAACGGGTGCCACTTCTGGTCCTCGTCGACGCGCATGATGCCGTAGCCGAGGTCGTTGTCCTTGCCGATCACGTTGGTGTACGTGTGGTGCAGCTCGTTGTGCGAGTGCTTCCACTGCTCGGACGGCGAGGCGTGGTCCCACTCCCAGGTGGTGGAGTGGATCTTCGGGTCCCGCATCCAGTCCCACTGGCCGTGCAGGACGTTGTGACCGATCTCCATGTTGTCCATGATCTTCGCCACGGACAGGCCGGCGGTGCCGAGCAGCCACGCGGGCGGGAAGAACGAGAACAGCAGCACGCCCCGGCTGACCAGCTCGAGCTTGCGCTGCGCCGAGATGACCTTGCGGATGTAGGCGGCGTCCTTCTCGCCGCGGCCGGCGATCACCTCGTCGCGGATCGCGTCCAGCTCGCGGCCGAGCTCCTCGATCTGCTCCGCGCTCAGGTGGGCGGTGGGGTCGATGGCGGTCAAGGTGCTCCTACCGTTCGATGTCGCAGGCGCCCGCAGCGGCGGACACACAGGTCTGGATGAGGACGCCCGGCTCGGCCTCGGTGATCTCGCCGGTGCGCAGGTCGCGGACGGCGCCCGCCTTCAGGGGCGTGACGCAGCCGAAGCAGATGCCCATCCGGCATCCGGAGGGCATGAGCACGCCGGCCTCCTCACCGATGTCCAGCAGCGGTGTGGCGCCGTCCGCGTCGACACTCTTGCCGGTGACGCTGAACGTGACCTGGCCGCCGCCTCCGCCGTCGCCGGCGACGAGGGCGCTCGGGCGGAAGCGTTCGGTGTGCAGGCGCTCCAGGACGCCGTGCTCGGCCCAGTGCTCTTCGGCGGCGTCGAGCAGGCCCGCCGGCCCGCAAGCCCAGGTCTCGCGCTCGGCCCAGTCGGGCACGAGTTCGCCGAGACGGGCGATGTCGAGCATGCCGTCCGTGTCGGTGTGCACCTCCGTGAGCCGCAGCTTCCTGTCCGCGACCAGGCCGTGCAGTTCGTCGCGGAAGATCACGTCCTGCGGCCGGGGCGCGCTGTGGACCATCACGACGTCGTCGAGCTCGGTGTCGCGCAGCATGCCCATCACGGGCGTGATGCCGCTGCCGGCCGTCAGGTAGAGCACCTTGGCGGGCTTGGCCTCAGGCAGCACGAAGTCGCCGGTCGGCTGGTCGAGCTGGATCAGCGTGCCCGGTCTCGCCCTGCGGACCAGGTGGTTGCTGACCTTGCCGTCCGGGATCGCCTTCACCGTGATCGTGACGCGGCCGTCCTGTCGGTTCGTCGGTGAGGTGAGGGAGTAGGCGCGCCACAGGCGCACCCCGTCGACGTCGACCCCGATCCGCACGTACTGACCGGCACTGTGGCCGCGCCAGCCCCGTCCCGGCCTGATCACGACGGTCGCGGCGTCACCCGTCTCGGGGTGCACGGCCTCGATGCGCCCACGGAGGTCGGCACCGGCACGCAAGGGGCTGATCAGGTCGAGGTAGTCCGACGGCAGCAGCGGCGTTGTGACCATCTCGAGCAGTTTCCACGCCCTGCTGCGGAGGGCTGTACTCGTCATGGCTCCAGCTTGCTGTGTCCCACGGCGTAAAGTCCTGACCGCAGGACGTGAATCTGGTCGACTGAATTATTCGCAAGGAACAAAAGACGTGAGCCATGCCATGCGCAGGGTCAGTGAACCGGCCCTGGACGAGACGACGGTCACCGCGCTTCGGGCCGCGCTGAAGACCACCGCCGACGAGGTCGTCCAGGCGATCATCGACGAGGTGCCGCCCTACGCCAACGCCCTGTCGGGTCACATGGGCGCCACCATCCGCCGAGCCGTCCGCACCGCCCTCGGGCACTACCTGGACCTCGCGAGCGGGAACGCCACAGGCGGCGACGCCGGTGACGCGGCCTACGAGCTGGGCCGCGGCGAGGTGCGCGACGGCCGTTCGATGGACGCCCTCCTCAGCGCCTACCGCGTGGGCGCCCGCGTGGCCTGGCGATGCCTGGCAGCGGGTGCCGTTCCCGCAGGTCTGCCCGCCGCCGAGGTCGCCAAGTTCGCCGAGCTGACCTTCGCCTACATCGACGAGCTCTCCGCAGCGAGCGCCGCGGGCCACGCCGACGAACTGGCCGCCCGGGGCCGGGCCCATGAGCGCCACCTGGAACACCTGGCCCGCGACCTCCTCGCCGGCGCGGGCCCCGACGTGCTGCTGGCGTCCGCGCAACGGGCCGGGTGGCAGCCTCCGGACGCGCTGACCGCGGTCCTGCTGCCCGCCGCCCAGGCCCGGCCCGCCTACCGGGCGCTCGACCCGAGCACCCTCGTCCTCGACGATCTGCCGGACGCCACCGGCGTGCTGCTCGTCCCCGATGCCGACCGATCACATCTGTTGCGGCAGCTGACCGACCGCACCGCCGTGGTCGGCCCGGCCCGGCCCTGGACGCGTGCGTCCGCCTCGTACGCACGAGCCCTGCGCGCCCGCTCGCTGTCCTCTGCTATCCGCGACACCGAGGAGCACCTGCCCGAGCTGGTGCTGAGCGCCGACGCGGACGCGTTCGCGGACCTGCGTGCCCGAGCCCTCGCACCGTTGCGGACCGTGCCGGTCGCGACCGCACGGCGGCTGGAGGAGACGTTGCAGGCGTGGCTGCTGCACCAGGGCAGACGCGACGAGGTGGCGGCGGCGTTGTTCGTCCACCCGCAGACCGTCCGGTACCGGATGGCGCAGCTGCGGGAGCTGTTTCCGGATCTCGCGTCACCACAACGGGTCCTTGAACTGACGCTGGCGGTCGGTCTCCGGGTCGGCTGACGCGTACGTCGACCGTCCACGACCGGGTCCGCGAGCCGTCCGGGAAGATGTTCACGCGCCGGTTCTCCCGCTGCCGCGCTCGACCGGGATCCACAGCTGGGCGTCGGTCTCTTCGCCCGTCTCCACCGGCTGCGTCCGCAGGAGCTCGGGACCCGGCCGACTTGCGTAGGGGTTCGAGGGGAACCACTGCGTGAACACGTCCCGCCACAGCTCCTGGAGCGCGTGCGGATAGGGGCCCCGGCTGTCGAAGACCGCCCAGGTCCCGGCCGGCACGTCGAGGGCGTCGAGCTCCCCGGCGGCCGTCTCGGGACCGGTGGCCACGCCGATCCAGTAGTCGGCCTCGGCGCCCTCCTCCCGGCTGTCGGTCAGGTACACCGCCGCCGACAGGATCCCGGCCGGCTCCCGGCCGGCGAGCTCCTTCATCCGTGCGATCGCCCGCTCGTCAAGGCTGCGCAGGTGCGCCGCGGCAGCCGCGTTGACGCCCTCGTGCACGAGGGGGACCCGGGCCTTCCTGCCGACGACCCGGAACGACTCCTTCTCCACGATCCGGTACCGCATGGCCGTACTGCCCTCGACGACGACACGGAAGGACATCCGCGGCTGTGCGGTGAGCACCGCACCCGCGCGCCGGGCCTCGCCCGGCCCGATGCCGTGCACCGACCGGAATGCCCGGGCGAACGCCTCACCCGAGCCGTACCCGTACCGCACGGCGACATCGAGCAGCGTCAGCTCCCCCGCCAGCACGTCGGCCGCGGCGAGTGTCATCCGCCGGCGCCGCACGTAGACCGGGAGCGGCAGCCCGGCGAGCGCGGAGAACAGCCGCCGGAAGTGGTACTCCGACACAGCGGCGATCCGGGCCACCTCGGCCACGTCGACTTCCCCGTCGAGGCAGGCCTCCAGATGGTCCAGGCCCTGATTCAGCCGCTCCAGCACGCGTATCCGTCCTTCCTGCCGGTCTCTTCCCCCGTGGGAACGTCCGCCCGGCCTCGGCATCCGCAGCGGCCAGGGCCCACGCCCACGCCGGAGTAGTCTGCCGCGAGCGGCGGCCGGGCCGTCCTCAGCGTTCCGATCGCGGGGCCGGCCGGGCCGTCGGCCGCAGGGCTGTCCGGCCGCCTTCAGGCGCGGAGACGATGCTGTCGCGGCCCGCCCGACAGAATCCGTACGGGAACGGTCGGGCGGGAGCCCCCGGCGGTACCGGAGGCTTGCGCCCATGACTGATATCGAGGGGCTGTGCGAGCCCCGGTTCGCCGCGGTCCGTGCGGCCCTTGCAGCTTCGCTCGGCAAGGACGACGTGGGCGCATCGGTCGCCGTCTACCTCGACGGCGAGCCCGTGGTCGACATGTGGGGCGGTTACGCCGATACGGGCCGCTCTGTCCGGTGGGAGCGCGACACCCTCACGGCCGTGAACTCGACGACCAAGAACATGACCGCCCTGTGTGCGCTCATGCTGGCCGACCGGGGACAGCTCGATCTGTCCGCGCCGGTCGCCGCCTACTGGCCCGAGTTCGCCGCGGCCGGCAAGGAGAGCGTGCTGGTACGGCACGTGCTGTCCCACACCGCGGGGCTGCCGGTCCTGTCCGGGCTGAACGCGGTCGAGGACCTCTACGACTGGCAGGGCGTCGGCGCACGACTGGCCGCGCAGGCCCCCGAATGGGAACCCGGAACGGCCGCCGGCTATCACGCGCTCACCTTCGGGTTCCTCATCGGTGAGATCGTCCGCCGCGTCACCGGCCGCAGCCTCGGTGAGTTCTTCGCCGAGGAAGTCGCCAAACCGCTGGGCGCGGACTTCCACATCGGGCTCTCCGCGGAGCACGACCACCGCGTCGCACCGCTCATCGCGCCGCCGTCACTGACCGACGAGTACGCCTCCAGCGCACCGCCCGGACCGGACGGCACACGCAGGGAGCACACCGGACCCGCCATCCGGGTCAAGCACGCCAACTCCGTGGCCTGGCGCCGTGCGGAGATCCCTGCGGTGAACGGCTTCGGCAACGCTCACTCCGTCGCCCTCGTCCAGTCGGTACTGGCGAACCGGGGAACGGCCGGCGGCGTGCGGCTGCTGTCCCCCCAGGGCTGCGAGCCCGCGTGGCAGGAGGTGTTCCGCGGCGAGGACCGTGTTCTGCGGACGCCGATGTCCTGGACCCACGGCTTCGGCAAGTTCGGCAACACCTTCGGGTGGGGCGGGTGGGGCGGCTCGCTGGTCGCGAGCGACCCTGACGCACATATGACGGTGGCCTATGTCATGAACCAGATGATCGACCGAGAGCAGCAGGAGGACGACCGCGGCATGGAGATCATCATGGCCGCCTACAGCGGATTGCAGTGACCCACGCTCGGCCCGCGCCGGTGGACCCGCGTCCGCACGCGCCCGTGGCGCTCACTCAGGACGCCCTGTCAGAGCCGTCCGTCAGCTGCACACCGGGCCCGTTCCTCCGCGGTAGGCGTCGTAGAACCTGCGCAGCCGCGGGGAGCGTACGGCGGGTAGCCGGACGAGAGTGTCCTGGAAGGCGTGACCGTTGGGCGTCAGCGGGTGCCAGGGGCGCGGCGGCTGGGGGTAGTCGTCGCGCAGGACGCCCTCGGGGAGGGCCCCGGTCGCGGGTATCGGCGAGGTCTCGCCCGGGTGCGCGAGGTACGCCCAGACCCCGCTGTCCAGCGGCACGAGGGCCCCCTCGTCGCCCGGTGGCCGCCAGGACGCCCCGGTGAGGGGATGGCGGGGGACGAGGAGGACGTCGGGACGGGGCCGGGGCAGGTGGATCCCCGGGCCGGCCAGCCCCACGGACCGGGTCCCGGGTCCGGCGGGGAGATACCGGCCGACGGCGGGGCCGAGCAGCTCGGCGACGGGGCCGGCGGGGAGGCTCACCGGGCGGTCCTCGGTGACCGCCACGAGATGGGCCAGGGCGACGCCCACCGCCGCCTCCCAGCGACGGCTCCACGACCCGTCGGCCTCGACGGGCGGGACGCGGTGTTCGGCGCGTGCCAGATCGTCCCAGTCGGGCGGCGGAGCGGCCGGGAGCCCCGAGGGCCGGCGTACGACCGCGTCGGGCTCGAGCCACACCGTCTGCCACATTCCGCAGTCGTCCATGCGGGTCGCCACGGCCCGCCCGCACCCCTCGCACGCCAGGTTGGGACCGGCCCGGCCGTCGACACCCTGGCAGTAGCCTTCGCACCTGTCGGGGATCAGGGTCATGGACCGGGAGTCCCCGGGGGCGACGACGATCCGGTTCCGCGCGCCGAAGGACAGCCAGTACACCGGCGCGAACACGCCCCGCCGAGCGGCCTCGTCCGCTCCGACCTCCTCCCACAGCCTCCAGGGCGGTCCGGTGGGCCGGGGGTCGACGGCGTACGTCGCGGGATCCATCAGCGGAGGGTGGAGTTCCTCCCACCTCCCGTGGTGGGTGTGGACGGGGAGGGCGACCCGGGACACCGGCGCCGTCAGTTCCGTACCGCACCCGGCACACACGAACACGTCCAAACAGGCTCCCCCTCGCCCCTGACAGCCGCCGGTGGATCGAAGTCCCGTGGACCTGTCCGAGGAGGCGCCGGTCACCCCGTTCGGCGTCTTCAACCCCCTGGAAGAGGATAGGACACGTCTGCGAACGAAGTCGGCCACGCGACGTCGTCGATCGCGAGCCACGGCGCAGCGGCTACGGCCGTGGGCGTCGCGCCGGTGAACGCCTTGACCTCGCGGTGGAGGTGGGACTGGTCGACGTAGCCGCTTGCAGCCGCCACCCAAGCTGCGGCGTTGCCCGCTGCGAGAAGGTGGGCGGCGTGGTCGAAGCGCACCAGCTGGGCAGCGTGCTTGTATCCACCGCTGGAGTGCGCGACCAGGGTGATCGGACCGAGGTCGAGTTCATCGAGCGCCGCAGCCAGGCTGCCCGCCTGCTCAGGCACGTCATACGAGGAGGCGGGCGGGGACTGGCCGTGACCCGGGAGGTCGATCCGGATGACGTGATACCGGTCGGCGAGGGCCGGCACCACGGGGCTCCAGGAACCGCTTGAAGCCCCCGATCCGTGGATGAGCACCAACGGCGGTGCCTGTCGCGGACCGTCGTGGACCACGTGCATCCCGTCCACCTGCTTGACGTCGTAGTTCCCCATGCGCGGGACGATGCCTGGGCCACCGACCATCAGTCTTGTACAAATGTCGTCGCGAGGCCGATGATCGCCGGACACTTCTGTCTGGCATTCCTGTGGCGGCCGGCAGGGCGGCGGAAATTCGGCCGGGCGGCCACGCACAGCGCGCGGGCCCTCACCTGCCCACGACGCGATCCGAGACCAGGCCGGACGCTGACGCCGCGGGGGCGCCGGCACGGGCGCTCGCGGATGCGGGGGACGAGGAGCGGGCCGACCGCGCCGCCGGGGCCGCAGCCGGACTCGCGCTCGCCCTCGACGACCCCGGGAATCGGTGAGCGGATCACAGGGCACGGAAAGCTCCCGACGCCGCCTTGACTAGGGAGACTTATGGGGCTCCTGGTACTCCCGGGGTGTCTGTGGTCTCATGGGGCCGGCGGGGTGCCAGAGGTGGTGGATTGTCGTCGCGGACAGGACAGTTCGGCGTCGGGCCCGTGACGGGGTGGGGTGACCAGTGCTAGAAAGACCGGATGGATGACCGCTTTGCCCGATTCCGACATATATCGCGATCATGGTCACTGATGCGGAAGAACACGCGAAGTGTCGCGGGGCAGATGTTCCTCATGCAGGTGACGCTGGTGGTGCTGCTCGTGGCATTCGCCGTCTTCGCGCTGGTCATGCAGTCGCAGCGGGACACCAACGCCGAGGCCAAGCGGAGATCCGTAGCCGTGGCGCAGACGTTCGCGCACTCCCCGGGTGTGCTGGCGGCACTGCGAGCGCCTGATCCCTCCAAGGTGCTGCAGCCGCTGACGGAGGCCGGACGCAAGGCCGCGGGCGTCGACTTCGTCGTCGTGATGGACACGAACGGGATCCGCTACACCCACCCCCTTCCGGACCGGATCGGCAAGCGCTTCGTGGGGAAGATCGAGCCGTCGCTGGCGGGAAAGGTCTACACCGAAAGCGTGCACGGCCCTCTCGGTGAGGAGGTCCAGGCGACGGTTCCGATCCGCAACGACCGGAACCAGGTGGTGGCCCTCGTCTCCGCCGGGCTGAAGGTCAAGAACGTGACCGGTCTGGTGGAGCGGCAGATACCGATCATCCTGACTGCCGGTGCGTTCGCCCTCGCCGCGGCCACCGCCGCCACGGTGCTGGTGAGCAGGCGGCTGCGACGGCAGACCCACAGCCTCGCCCCCAACGAGATGACCCGCATGTACGAGCACCACGACGCCGTGCTGCACTCCGTGCGCGAGGGGGTGCTCATCGTCGATGACGAGGGGCGACTGCTGCTGGCGAACGACGAGGCCAGGCGGCTCCTGGAGCTGCCCGCGGACGCGGAGGGACAGCAGGTGTCCCGGATGCCGGCCCTCGAACCGGAGATGATGTCGCTGCTCAGGTCCGGCCGCGAGGCCAGTGACGAGGTGCATGCGGCCGGACCGCGCCTGCTGGTGGTCAACCAGAGGCCCACGGACTACGGCGGAGGCCCCAAGGGCACCGTCGCGACACTGCGCGACTCCACGGAGCTGCGGGCCGCGGCCGGCAGGGCCGCGATCACGGGGGAGCGGCTGAAGCTGCTCTACGACGCCGGACTGGGAATCGGCACCACCCTGGACGTGATCCGGACGGCCGATGAACTCGCCCGCATCGCCGTCCCCCGTTTCGCCGACTTCGTCACCGTGGACCTGGCCGACGCCGTGTTGCGCGGTGAGGAACCGGCGGGCACGGCGAAGGACATGAGACGCGTCGCCGTATGCGGTATCCGCGACGACCAGCCCCTCTACGAGAAGGGCCGGCTGATCGACTTCGTGCCCTCCACGCCCCAGGCGCGCGGCTACGGCACCGGCCGCTCGGAACTGGTGACCGACCTGTCCACCGAGACGGGGTGGCATCTGCAGGACCCGGAGCGCACCGGTCTCGTCGTGGACTACGGCATCCACTCCCTCATCGCGGCTCCGATCCAGGCCCGCGGTGTCGTCCTGGGCATGGTCAACTTCTGGCGCTCCGAGGAGCACGACCCCTTCGACCAGGAGGAGCTCTCGCTGGCGGAGGAACTGGTGGCTCGTGCGGCGGTCAGTATCGACAACGCCCGCCGGTACACACGGGAGCACGCCCTGGCGGTCACTCTCCAGCGCAGCCTGCTGCCGCGAGGCCTGCCCGAGCAGAGTGCCCTCGACGTCGGCTACCGCTACCTCCCGGCCCAGTCGGGTGTGAGCGGGGACTGGTTCGATGTGATCCCCCTGCCGGGCAGCCGTGTGGCCCTCGTCGTCGGGGACGTGGTCGGCCACGGCCTGCACGCCGCCGCGACCATGGGGCGGCTGCGGACCGCCGTGCACAACTTCTCCACGCTCGATCTGCCCCCCGATGAACTGCTGAGTCATCTGGACGACCTGGTCGGGCGCATCGACCAGGACGAGGCGTGCACGGAAAGCCCCGCCGCCGTCGTGGGCGCCAGCTGCCTGTACGCGATCTACGACCCCACGACGCGCCGCTGCACCATGGCACGCGCGGGACACCCGGCTCCCGCGCTGGTCGATCCCGACGGAGAGGTCACCTTTCCCGAGCTGCCTCCGGGGCCACCACTGGGCCTGGGCGGCATGCCCTTCCAGGCCGCGGAGCTGGACATCGCCGAAGGCTCCCAGCTCGTGCTGTACACCGACGGTCTCATCGAGGACCGGACCCGCGACCTCGACGAGGGAATGGAGCTCCTGCGCAAGGCCCTGGCGGGTCACCCCGAGCGCGCGCCGGAGGAGAGCTGCCAGGCGGTGCTCGCGGCGCTGCTGCCCGAACGCCCCGCGGACGACGTCGCTCTGCTCATCGCCCGCACCCATGCGGTGCAGCCGGACCGGATCGCCGAGTGGGACGTGCCCCCCGACCCGGCAGCCGTCGCTCGGGTGCGTGCCGCGGCGACCGAGAAGCTCGACGCATGGGGTCTGACCGAACTGGGCTTCACCATGGAGCTGGTCCTGAGCGAGCTCGTCACCAACGCCGTCCGCTACGGATGCGAGCCGATCCACCTGAGACTGATCCACGACCGCACGCTGATCTGCGAGGTGGCCGACGGCAGCAGCACCTCGCCCCACTTGCGCTACGCCGCCACGACCGACGAAGGCGGCCGAGGCCTGTTCCTGGTGTCGCAGCTGACCGAGCGCTGGGGCACCCGGTACACCCCCCAGGGCAAGGTGATCTGGGCGGAGCAGGCGCTGCCGCAACGCTGAGAGGGCGTCGTCGCCGGTGTGCTGCTGCTCATCGCACCGGTCGTCGCTCCGGGGGCACCACGGGACCCGCGACGGCGTCGAAGGCATGGGTCACCTCCGGCGCGGTGCCCGCCACGAGCAGCCGACGGGCCCGCTCCTCGTCACGGCGGTCGGCGGCCGTGAGCCGGCCGTGGTGTTGCGCGAGATGCTCCGACCACGAGGCGACCAGGTAGCTCTCCACGAACCGCTCCGGATCCCTGCCGTCCTGGTAGAGGCCCCACGTGAGGGCTCCCGTACGCCGGCGTGAACGGGCCACACGGTCCATGCAGTCGGCGAAGGCGGCCCGGTTCCCGGGGGAGACCCGGTATGCGACCTGGACCAGCACGGGGCCGTCGGCCGGTCCGGGCTCGAACACCAGGGGCGGAACGGGCCAGTGGTCGGACGGGGCCGGGTCGATGCCGTCCGGGTCGTGCAGCGGCCAGCGGCGCACACTCACCGCGCCGGCCAGGAGCAGCCCGCTGCCCGCCAGGAGGGCGACGGTGAGCCCCAGCCCGTCGGCCATCACCCCCCAGACGGGCGCTGTCAGCGCCTGCCCGCCCTGGAAGACCAGAAGATAGACGGCTAGTCCTCGGGCCCTGACCCAGCCGGGCAGCTGCGTCTGGAGGGCCGCGTTGAGGGTGGACAGCACGCCGATCCAGGCCAGCCCGGCGGGCAGCAGTACGAGCACCGCGAGCCAGGGCATCCGGGCCGTGGCCAGCACCGCCAGCACCGCGGCGAAGACGAGGGCCCCTGCGGCGAGAACGCCGTTGGCGCCGAGAGCGCTGCGGACGGCGGGCAGCACGAAGGCTCCGCACACGGCGCCGATGCCGACCGCCGCGAGCAGCAGCCCGTACCCTGCCGAGCCCAGGTGCAGGGAACGGCCCGCGACCAGGGGAAGCAGCGACCACAGCGCGGCGCCCCCGGGGATGAACAGCACCGTACGCAGCAGGACTCGACGTACGCCGGGCGCGTACCACACGTAGCGGCGGCCGGCGTGCAGAGCCGTCAGGAGCTTTTCGCCCTGCGCCGTGGGCGCCCGGGTCGCAGGCGGCCTCCAGAGCAGGAGAACGGCCGCGATGCCGAGGTAGGACGCGGCATTGAAGGCGAAGACCCAGCCCGCGCCCGCTGCCGCGACCACCGCTCCGCCCAGTGCCGGGCCGAGGGCGCGCGCCAGGTTCATGTTCACGGCGCCGAGTGCGGCCGCTTGCCCCAAGTGGCGGCGCTCCACGAGCTCCGGCTGGATCGCCTGCCAGGCGGGGCCCATCACAGCGGTGCCGCACCCCAGCAGGAAGGTGAGGCCGAGCAACAGCCGGGGAGTGAGCGCGTCCGCGAAGGCCAGCACCGTCAGCACGGTGGAGACGCCGAGCATGGCGAACTGCGCGGCCAGCAGCACCTTACGGCGGTCGTAACGGTCGGCCAGCACGCCCGAGGGCAGGGCCAGCAGCACGACGGGGAGACTGGAGGCCGTCTGAATGAGCGTCACCAGGGCCGCGTCGTGCCCGATCAGCAGCCACTGGGCGCCCACGGTCTGCATCCAGCTGCCGATGTTGGAGACGAGTTGGGCTGTCCACAGCGCGCGGAAGACACGCGCCGCGAGCGGGGCCCAGGCCGAATCCGGACTCGGATGGTCTTTCGGTGAGAGTGCGCTGCTCATGGTGGTCCATGCCGGAACGAGGACGTGGACGCCCTTGCATCCGGCAATGTCTCAGGCGCCGTGCGGGCACAGCGGTGGCCACGCCAGGGGCCGGTCGCGGGGGCGGGTTGACCGTGAGCGCACGCCCTGTGGCCGCCGTGCGCACCGGGTACGCGCCCGGCGCCGCGTTCAGGACTGCGGCCTGATCCAGGCCGCATCGGTCGACGAGAGGCGACGGGTGGCCAGGGAGGTCACCAGCACCAGCACCAGCGCCAGGCCCAGGGTGAGGGCGAGTCCGGTGCGCAGCAGGAGCCCTGCGCCGACGAGGGCTCCCAGGAACATGGCGAGGACGGACAGCAGCCGCCGGCCGGGCCGGGGCGCCGCCCCGCCGGCCGGGACCGAGTCCGCGGCCAGCCCTGTCAGGGTGAGGGTCAGGACGGTCGTGGTCAGGTCGGGGACGCCGAGGCGGCGGGCCACGGCGTTCTGCAGCCCCATGGCCAGACCGAGGAGCACGATCATCGTGTACTGCACGGTGGCGGTCACGTCGCCGTGCGTGGCCGCGGCCGTGACGACGGCCGTGGCCACGAGCACCGCCTGAAGCGCCGTGGCGACGGTCAGCAGCCGACCGCGGTGTGCCGCGAACCGGGTGCCGAACCGGCCTCCCGCCAGCGCACCGGCGAGGAACGCGGCCATGGAGACCACGGAGGCCTGCGCCGACAGCCCGGCGGCGCCGGCCAGGGCGAACCCGAGGAAGACCACGTTGCCGGTCATGTTGGCGACGAAGACGTGCCCGAGGGACAGATAGCTCACGGCGTCGACCAGGCCGGTGACCACGGTCAGCGTCAGCATCAGCGGGGGCAACGGGCCGTGCAGGTCCTCCCTGGGGGGAGCCAGCGTACGGGCCGCGTCAGTCAGCAGCTTGCGCATGCGGGGTCCTCCTGCCCGAAGGGGCCGGGCGGTGCAGCACCGCGCGTGTGAGCAGTCCGCTGACCGGGCCGATCACGACGGCGGCGACGCAGACCCACAGCGGCCAGGGCGTCACCCCGAGGAGGTGGTCGACCGACCAGCGGCCGGGGCCGGTCAGCGACAGCACGGCGGAGACGACGACGAGGACCATCGGGTACTCGTAACCGTCGTTCTGCACCCAGAGCCCGTTGTGCCACTTGACGGTACTCGCGACCGTCATCACCCCCATGGCGGCCATCGCCGCGGCGGGCGTGAAGAGACCGGCCGCCAGGAACAGGCCGGCGCCGAGCTGGCTGCCGCCGGCGGCGAGCGCGGTGATCCTGCCGCCGCGGAAGCCGTCGTGCCGGAACTCCTCCGTTCCGCCCGCGACGCCGTTGCCTCCCAGCCGGAAACTGACCTTCTGCACTCCGTGCCCGGCGATGAGAAGGCCCGCCATGAGCCGGAGGATCAACAGTCCGGTATCCATCGTGTCCCTGCCTGTTCCTGACGTTGTGCCGTAGACCCTTCGAAGAGGTCAGCCGGCGGCGTGGGCGCCGATGACCGCCTGCGCGTAGACGATGCCGAGGCCGTAGGCGCCGGCGTGCTCCTTCACCAGCTCGGTGACGGGCCCGTACGTCTCGCCACGTGCCCAGTCGCGCTGGAGCTCGAGGAGCACCTGCACCCAGGTCACCGGAACCGTGCCGCCCTGGACCATCCGCTGGACGGCGTGCTCGTGCGCCTGCGGGGTGACGCCGCCGCAGGCGTCCGTGACGACGTAGACCTCGTAGCCCTGGGCGAGGGCGGACAGCGCGGGCAGCACGACGCAGACCTCGGTCCACAGCCCGGCGATGACGAGCTTCTTGCGTCCCGTCGCCTTGACGGCCTCGACGAAGGCGAGGTCCTCCCAGGCATTCATCGTGGTGCGGTCGACGATCTTCTGGTCGGGGAAGACACCGGCCAGCTGCGGCATCAGCGGTCCCGAGAAGGACTCGGCCGCGACCGTGCTCAGCACGACCGGCACGTCGAACAGCTTGGCGGCCTTCGCCAGGCCCACGGTGGAGTTGATGATCGCGGTACGGTCGCTGCTTCCGGTGCCGAAGAACATCTGCGGCTGGTGGTCCACGAACAGCACCGCGCAGTTGTCGGGGGTGAGCAGGTCGGGGCCGGGAGACGCGGTGACCTCGGCGATGTTGACCATGGGAGTGCCTTTCATGAGTGGGTGAGCGCGGACGGACGTCCGCTTCAGAGCGAGAAGCAGGGGTCGAAGACCGTGCTCTCGGTTTCGGCGGCCAGGCCGCGGCGCACGCGCCACTGGCGGTGCTGCTCCGACTCGGCGACGGCCTGGCCGAGCAACTCGGCCTGGCGGGCGCCCGACAGACCGGTGACGGGCGTGGCCCGGTAGCCGCCGAAGTGCGCCACCGGACTCCACGCGGGGCTGACCGGCGGCAGTTCCTCGTCGAGGCCCTCGTACTCGGCGGCGGCGTGGACGATCCGGCCGCCGACGACTGTCAGCAGGGACTCGATGTGCGCGATGTCCTGCTCGGGCACGGTGAAGTAGTCCTCGGACAGGACCGCCAGGTCGCCGAGGAAGCCCGGGCGCAGGACTCCCTTGATCCCCTCCTCGCCGGTCAGCGCGGCACCCGCCTCGGTGAACATCGCCAGCGCCGTACGCCGGTCGACCCGGTTGTGCGGCGGGCGGAGGACCAGGTCGCCGACGGTGCGGCCGGTGACCAGCCAGTGCAGGGCGACCCACGGGTTGTAGGTGGAGACCCGGGTGGCGTCGGTGCCGGCCCCGACGGTCAGGCCGCGCTCCAGCATGGCCCGGACCGGAGGGGCGTCCGCGGCGGCACCGGGGCCGTAGCGGCGCAGGAACGCCTCGCCCTGGAACGACAGCCGGTTCTGCACGGACAGGGCGCCGCCGAGCGCGGCGATGCGGTCCAGGCTGTCCGCGGACACCGTTTCCGCGTGGTCGAACAGCCATCGGTTCCCGGCCGGGAAGAGCCCTTCCGCCGCGAGCTTCTCGAATACGGCGAGGTCGCGGCGGATGGTCTCGTCATAGGTGGCGTGCAGCCGGAATCCCCAGCCGTTCTCCATGAGGAGACGTACGGCCTTCTCGAACTCCGCCTCGTAGTCGGTGAGTTCGGGGCGCGGCTGGGTGAAGTTCTCGAAATCGGCCGCTGCCCAGGTGAGGTTCTCGCCGGCACCGTTGAGGCGCAGCCACTCGTCGCCGTCCTCCGGGCGGGCCATCCCGATCCAGCGGGCGAGGTCGTCGATTTCCTGGCCGGCGGTCTGTGGGAAGAGGTGATAGGCGATACGCAGTGACAGCTGACCCGCCTTGGCCAGTTCTGCCACCGTGCTGTAGTTGTCGGGGAAGTTCTGGAACCCGCCCGCCGCGTCGATCGCCGACGTGAGGCCGAACCTGTTCAGCTCCCGCAGGAAGTGACGGGTGGAGGTCTTCTTGTCCTCGCCGTCCAGTACCGGCGCCTTGGCCAGGGTCGAGTAGAGGATCAGCGCGCTGGGGGCGGCCAGCAGCATGCCCGTGGGCTCACCGCCCCGGCCTCGTACGATCTGGCCCCCCTTGGGGTCAGGGGTGTCCCGGGTGTATCCGGCGGCCCTGAGGGCCGCCCGGTTGAGAACCGCCGACTGGTACAGGTGCAGGACGAATACGGGAGTGTCCGGCGCGGCGGCGTTCAGCTCGGCGACGGTCGGCAGTCGCCGCTCGGCGAACTGCTCGGCCGACCATCCGCCGACCACCCGTACCCACTGGCCCCTGGGGGTACGCGCGGCCTGCTCACGCAGCATCGCCAGGCCCTGGCGCAGTGTGGGCACGCCGTCCCAGCGCAGCTCCAGGACGTAGTTGAGCCCGCCCCGGATGACGTGCAGGTGGGAGTCGTTGAGGCCGGGGACCATCCGGCGGCCGAGGGCGTCGACCACCGTCGTGGCCGGTCCGACCTGGGCGGCCACGTCGTGGTCGTCACCGACGACGGTGATGCGGCCCTCGCGGATGGCAATCGCCCCCGCCTGCGGGCGGACCGGGTCCCCGGTGTGAATCTTCGCGTTGCGGACCACGAGATCCGCCGCGTTGCCCGGGGCGCGGGGGACAAGCCCACCGACCGGCATCGTGGACACCTTTCGACAACCTCCTTCGGCCTGCAGAACATCGATTTTCGAAGCGGAGCCTGCTTCGGTCACCGGGCTCCCGTGCTCGACCGAACCGAATCCTGGGCGGCTCTCCCTGCGGTGCACGGGCCAGGACCGGCGGCCGGCGGCTGCTTCGCCGCGACGCTATGCCGAGCTGAACCGGGCATGTGTCCCGGCAGCGCACCGGAGGCGTTCCGACAGTGCACAGCCTTCCTTTCCGTGACCACGGCGAGGAGCATCGCCGGCGTCACGCCCGCGCACAGGGCGGATGTGTCTTCGGTGCGGCCGAACGATCCCGGACCCGGGCAGTTCCCTGGCCGCCATGCCGTCCGGACCGGCTCACGATCGTGCTGGGCACGCAGGCCAGTACGGACGCTCGCCACCGGAGAGTTCCGCTGCGACACCCACCACCACGCGACCGGCCTCGCGGGCGCGCCCGCGACGTGCTCACCGCCTGCCCCCGGCGCACGGGAACGCGCACGAGAGCGCACTGTGCGCTGGCGGGCACGACCGCATTCACTGCCGGGCAAGCCGTGCCCGGCCACAGCACCTAGCGTCACCCGGGTACACACAGCACGGCACCGCAGGAGGCGGATCATGACCACCAGTTCCCAGCCCGTGAGCAGCAGCCAGCCGTGGTTGCACCAGAAGGGCGAGGTCATCCAGGAGTTCGGGACCGTCAAACAGTTCCCGGTCGGCCTGTCCTATGAGGCGCGGATGTACTCCTGCCAGCGCTTGAACAAGGTCCTGGCGGACACCCAGATCCTCTACGGCCTCTACAAGAAGCACCACTGGCTGATGCGCGGCGCGACCTTCTACCAGCTGCACCTGGTCCTGGACAAGCATGCGGGGGAACAGCTCGACATCGTCGACACCGTCGCCGAACGAGTCCAGTCCCTGGGCGGTGTCGCCGTGGGCGACCCCCGGCACGTCGCCGAGATCACGTCGATTCCGCGGCCTCCGGACGGCGTGGAGGAGGTGCCGGCGATGCTGTCACGGCTGCTGGAGGCCCACGAGACCATCCTCGTCGACGCCCATGACGCCGCCTCACGAGCCGCCGAGCTGGGCGACGACGGCACCAACGACCTGCTGGTGTCCCAGGTGATCAGGACCGGCGAGCTGCAGGCGTGGTTCCTGGCCGAGCATCTGGTCGACACACCACTGGTCCGCGCCTGAACAACGGCCTCGGTCCGCCGCCCTCACGCACGTGAGGAGAACCGCGCGGCTCCGTGGTCGCTTGAGCGCCCCTGTGGCGGGAGGACGTCGTCGACCGCGGTCGCTGTGAGCTCTAATCTCGAGTATTGAGAAAAGCCTCGACGAAAGCGGTCGAACTCCTTTACGGGGGAGCGGCGGCGGCTCTACGGTGGCGGCGCTTGGGAGCGCTCCCACCCGTATCCGCTTCCGAACCAAGGAGTCCGCCACATGTACGCGCGACCCCGTTCCCCCTCTCGGCTGCTCAGAGCCGCTCTTCTCGCGGCGGTGCTCGTGGTGTCGTCCCTGAGCGCCGTCGTCCCCCGGGCCTCCGCCCTGGCCGACACCCGTATCTGCGACCAGTTCGGCGCGACCACCATCCAGGGCAAGTACACGGTGATGAACAACCGCTGGGGCAGCAGCGCCGAGCAGTGCATCAACGTCACCGGCACCGGTTTCCAGCTCGTCTCCCAGAAGGGCTGGACCTCCGGCGGCGCCCCGCTGTCCTACCCGGCGGCCTACATCGGCTGCCACTACGACGGCTGCTCGCCCGGTACCAATCTGCCCCGCCAGGTCGGCCGGATCGGCAGCGCCCCGTCCGCCATCTCCTACAGCTACGCGGGCGGTACCTACGACGCCTCCTACGACATCTGGTTGGACCCGTCGCCGAAGACGACCGGCGTCAACGAGATGGAGATCATGATCTGGTTCAACCGGCAGGGCTCCATCTCACCGGTCGGCAACCGGGTCGGGGAAGCCTCCGTCGGAGGCCGGAACTGGGAGCTCTGGCAGGGCAACAACGGCGGGAACGACGTCGTGTCCTACGTCGCGCCCTCCGCGATCGGCAGCTGGTCGTTCGACGTCATGGACTTCGTCAACGACGTCGACAACCGGACCCGGGTCGACCGCTCCTGGTACCTCACCAGCGTCCAGGCCGGATTCGAACCCTGGCAGGGCGGCGAAGGCCTCGCCGTCAACAGCTTCTCCGCCGACGTCATCCCCGGCGACGGAAGCGGGGGAGGAGGAGGTGGTAGCGGGACGGGCACCGTCAAGGGACAGGGCAGCGGCCGCTGCCTCGACCTCACGGAACTGGGCAGCTACGACGGCACCCCCGTCCAGCTCTGGGACTGCGGAGCCGGCTGGAACCAGCAGTGGACCCGCTCCGGCAGCACCCTCAAGAACCCGCGGAGCAGCAAGTGCCTCGACGTCTCCGGCGGCTCCACCGCCAACGGCGCGGCTGTCCAGCTGTGGACGTGCAACGGCAGCGGTGCCCAGAACTGGCAGTTCAACGGCAACGGAACCGTCACCAACCCGCAGTCGGGCAAGTGCCTCGACGCCGCCGGCTCGGCCAACGGGAGCCGCCTGCAGATCTGGGACTGCTACGGCAACGGAACCCAGCCCAACCAGGTCTGGACCCTGAACTGAAGGGTGTTGCAGAAGGTCTTTCTCGGGCAGCTCGAACTGGTGCTTGACCTGGGATTTTCCCCGGCGAGGGCAAAGTTGTGCCGGGTGGCGACGGCCTGGACCGCGTGGACAGTGTGGTGAAGGCCGTCGCCCTTCTGACGGCAGTAGCGGAGGAAGGGGGCGTCCGGCCCTTTTGCGGTGCGGGACGGTGGGCGCCACGGTGGATCAGACCCGCCGGACGCTCGAGGTCGCCGTCGCTGTGGGCGCCGCGTATGCGGAGTGGACGAAGTGGCCTGGCTACAGCATCAACAGGACAACAGCAGACCCTGGTCAGTCAGTCCGCGCTGAGCGGAACCCGCAGCCGCACCCGGTAGCCGCCCTCCGAGGTCGGGCCCGCATCCAGGGTGCCGTGCAGGATCTCGGCCCGTTCGCGCAGACCGACCAAGCCCTGCTGCGAACCGGGCAGGGGCAGAGAGGGACGCGTGGAAGGGGTGTTGGTGACGGTCACACCGACACCGTCGCCGTCCTGCCACAGCTCCACGCGGGCCGTGGCGCCGGGCGCGTGCTTGCGTACGTTGGTCAGCGCCTCCTGGACCGTGCGGTAGAGGGCGCGTTGGGCGGGTGTGCCCACGGTGGGCGGGAGATCACCCGTCAGCTCGGTGTGGGTGCCACTTGACTCCACCAGTTTGCGCAGGTCGGCCAGGGTGGGCTGCGGCGACAGCTCGGTGGCGTGGCCGCCGGAGGCGCGCAGCAGCGTGACCATGGTGCGCAGTTCGTCGAGCGTGGTGACGCTCAGCGAACGGATCGTGCGGGCCGCCTCCTTGGCGTCCGCGTCCTTGGCGGCGACCTGCAACGCCCCGGCCCGTACCGCGATCAGGCTGACCTGGTGCGAGACCACGTCATGCATCTCGCGGGCCAGTTGGGCGCGCTCGCGGGCGAGCACGGCCTGAGCGTGCAGCACCCGCTCGTGCTCCCTGGCCTCCTCGATCTCGACAAGCCGCCGCGCCAAGTCCCGACGCGCTTGGAGAAGCTGCGCGATGAGGACCGGAGCTGCTGCGGTCGCCAAGCTGTAGACGAAGGTGACCAGCGTCATGGTCCGGCCGACCTCGGTGAGGCCGACCAGGGGCCACGGAGTGCTGTTCGCGATGGCGGTGAGGACGACGCACACCGCGAGGAGAGGGCGGTTACGGGAACGCTCGGCCAGGGTGAACAGCGCCGCGAGCGGAGCCACGGCGACGGGCTGCGTCAGCGAGATGGGCAGGGTGAGCAAGAACACGCCGAGCGGAAACCGGTGCCGGAAAGTCAGCGCGGCGCACCCGAGCGTGGCCAGCGCGACGCCGAGACGCGTGTCGTCCAACAGGTTCAGCCGCACGTCCACGGCCGCTGCCACCACCAGGACGAGGTCGACGAGCGGCGCGGGCACCCGCTCCCACAGCGCGCGCACGCGCTTCATCGCGCGGCCTCCGACTGTGCCTGCTGGTCGAGCAGTCCGGCCCGCTGCGCCAGCAGCGCCGCTTGCACCCGGCTCGTGACGCGCAGCTTGGTGAGGATCGCGCTGACGTGGTCCTTGACCGTGCCGGCACTCAGGTGGATGCGCGCCCCGACGTCGGCGTTCGACAACCCCTCCGCCACCAGGACGAGAACATCGCGCTCGCGGGCGGTGAGCTGCCGGACCCGTGCCGCCCCCTCGTCGACGGCCGCGCCGGTGCCGGGTCGGGCGCGCAGCAGGGTCCGCGACGCCTTGGGCGAGAGCACCACACCGCCCGCGACCAGGGTGCGCACCAGGTGGGCGAGTTGGTCCGGTTCGGTGTCCTTGAGCAGGAAGCCGGCCGCGCCGCAGTGCAGGGCGGTCAGGATGTATTCGTCGGCGTCGAACGTCGTCAGCATCGCCACGACCGGCGGATCCGGCATCGCGCGCACCTCGCGCAGGACGGTGAGCCCGTCGACGTCCGGCATCCGTATGTCCAGCAGCACCACGTCGGGTCGCGCCCGGCGGACGGTATCCACCGCGTCGCCGCCGCACGCGGTCGCGACGACCTCGATGTCCTCCGAGGCGCCCAGAATGAGTTCGAAGCCCGACCGGATCAGTGCCTCGTCGTCCACCACCACTACCCGTATCACGCGCGCTCCGCCCCACCTTTGCTCGTACATGCCGTCCGGCCCGTGCCGCCTCGACCCTAAAGCCTTCCAGAGCTCCGGCGGCCGGACGGACGGCAGCCCCAGCCACACGGCGGGGTGGTGCCCTCCGATCGGCAGGGACACCACACCCTGCTGCCGGTTGGTCCGTGAGCGGCCCGGCCTCCAGCCTCACGATGCCGTGTTCGACGCGGATACGTGGTGAGGAATGCGTTTTGATTGAGGCGGCACCTCGCCGACGGCGCGGGTGACGGTGGAGCGGTCCCTGTCGAACCAGCAGGCGAGCACGTCATGCGTGGCCCCGTGGCGGAGGGCACGAGGGTGGCCGGAAGCGGGTCGACGACCGGTCCCCGCCAGGCGGAGGGGGGCGGCCGGCCGACCGGCGGGGCACCTCCCGAAGCCCGGCGGATGGTCGATCACCCCCGCCTCGGCCAGGTTGACCTGGTGACCGAGATCGAAAGCGCCAAGAAGACGCATCCACGGCCCTTGCCCCCACCCGGGTCCAACCCGGTGACCGAACTCCCCACACCTATGGCGCGGCTGGTCGGGGTCGACCTCGCCCGGGCACTGGCCGTGTTCGGGATGTTCGCCGTGCACGTCGGTCCGGCTCCCACGCCGGGCGGCGGCGTCGGCGACTGGCTTCTGGAGCTGGCGAGCGGCCGGGCGTCGGCGCTGTTCGCCACCCTCGCCGGGTTCTCGCTGATGCTGATCGCCGGCCGCTTCGAACCGAAGACCGGACTTGCTGGTCGGCAGGCGAAGGCCAGGATCGTGGTCCGGGCCGTGATCCTGCTGGTGCTGGGCAGCGCGTTGGCGATGACCAACTTCGGCGGCGCCGGGATCCTCAACTTCTACGCGGTGTACTTCCTGCTCGCCCTGCCTCTGCTGCGGCTGAGGGCCAGGACACTCGCGATCGTCGCGGTCACGCTCGCGGTCGTCACGCCGCAGGTGGCGTACGTGATCCGGGCGCTGCTCACGGAGTCGATCGTGAACGTCGTCGACTCCTGGGACCCGATCGCCCGACTGTGCGGCGTAGGCGTGCTCGATCTCCTGCTGCTGGGCCTCTACCCGGCGATCACCTGGATGACGTTCGTGGTCACCGGTATGGCGTTGGGCCGGCTGGATCTGGCCTCCGGCACGGTCCAGCGGCGGCTGGCCGTCGTCGGTCCCGCGATGATCACGTTCGGATACGGATTCTCGTGGCTGGTGCTCCGGCTGACCGGCGGCGCTCAGAAGATCATGGCGGGGATGCCTGCCATGAAGGTCCCGGATGCCATGAAGGACCCCAGCACGGCATCGCAATCCTTCGACGCGCCGGTCGGTGGAGGGCTGGGGGGCACCGACGCATGGGGGCTGCTGGCAGCCGAGCCGCACAGCGGTTCCACGTTCGACCTCATCGGCAGCCTGGGGATCGCGATCACCGTGCTCCTGTGCCTGACGGTGGCCCTGGACCGGCTGCCGTGGCTGCGTCGGCTCGCAACGCCGATCATCGCCGTCGGCACCATGTCCTTGACCCTCTACGTGGGCCACATCCTGGTGATCCTCGCCCTGCCCGGCGAAGCGGCCACCCCGCCGCAGTCCGCCTCCGCCGCACTGCTGCTCTGCTTCGTCCTCGGGGCCACCGTTTTCGCGGCTCTCTGGTCCCGCTTCTTCCGCCGAGGCCCCCTGGAGTACCTGCTCAACGGCGCCACCGGACTGGCGCATCACGTTCGCTGAGCCTCGGGCGCGCACCCCGGGAAGTCCGAGCGTGAGGTGGCCTCCGGCGTGCGGGCGCCGGAGGCCCTAGCCTGCGGCTCCTGCACCGGCTGCCATGGCCTCCACCGGGAACCAGGCCGCGGGGGCCGCCCGGCTTCGGGCTTCGGCGCGCTGCGACCGCGACGTCGCAACTACCCGCTCCGGAACCTGACTCCGGCGGGACGAACTGGCCACCGCGCAGGACAAGACCACGAGATGGCTCAGCGCGTACGGTGTGCGGAGACCGAGCCCGCATCACCCTGCAGCAGGGCTGCTGAACGCATGGCGCACGGGATGAGTGCACGACCGTGCCCTGCCCCGAGTGCAAGTACGGCGAGTCGGACATGCGCCCACGCGCTCTCCCACCCCCCCCTGTCCCAGCCGGACGTTCAGCGCCCTCCGGAGAACGGGACTCCGGCACGGCAGAGTACGTTGGCGAAGAAGCTGTCCTCACCCGTGCGCACGGCAAAGCGGGCAGCCCTGACTCTCGCTTTGAACTCGTCGTGATCGAGTGGCTCCGGGTCGAGCCCCAGAGAGCGCAGCCCGGTGTGGACACCGGGGTTGACCTCGCGGATCTGGTCGGTCACCCAGCTGTCCTCGACCACGACCTGTGCCAGCACGGCCTCCACGACGTCGAGGAACGGGGGCTGGCCGTAGCGGTAGCCGAGATCCACGACCGGGGTACCCGGTGCCAGAGGCAGTCCCGCGTCGCTGATCACGAAGGTGTCGGTGTGCCGGAGTCCGGCGATGAGGCCGGCCAGCTCCTGGTGGATGATGCCGTTTCGTATCAAGGTTCAGCCCTTCTCTGCAGGGGTGACGGTGGCAAGGGTGGCGCGCAGGGCGTCCAGGTCGGCGCAGTACTGCTGGGCACCGGCGACCCGGACTGCGAGGGAACCGGCGGCTGTCCCCAGCCGGGCGGCCTCCAGAAGTGAGTCACCGGCGGCCAGCCGGGCGGCGAGCACCCCGACGAACGCGTCCCCCGCACCGGTGGTGTCCCGGACCGGGGCGGGGATGGCCGGGATCGCGGTGGTGGTGCCGTCCGTATCGGTGATGATCGCGCCCGCCCCTCCCAACGTGGTGATGACCGCCTTGGCGCCCCGAGCGCGCAGCGCGGCGTGCGCTTTCCGCACGGCGGACGGGTCCGTGGCCCTGTCCGGGGCGGGTTGTCCGGAGACCACCGCCTGTTCGTGCTCGTTCACGATCAGCACGTCACACCGCGAGATCAGGCGATCCGGCAGTCTGACGGCCGGCGCGGCGTTGAGCAGGAACCGGCCCGTGCAGGCGGCCGCCGCACGCTCCACCACGTCCAGCGGTACCTCCAGTTGGGCCAGCACGACGTCCGCGTCCGCGCCGGCACCCTCCAGTGGGTCGCCCTGGGACGGCCACCGGTGATTGGCCCCGGGGATCACGATGATGGTGTTGTCTCCGGCCGCCACGGTGATCCACGCGGTTCCGGTCTCGGCGTCAGACACCGGGACGACCCCGTGTACGTCCACATTTCTGTTGAGGAGCCCTGCACGTGCGAGAGCGGCTTGGGGATCGGTGCCCACCCTGGCGATCATCGCGGTACGCACGCCGGCGGCGGACGACGCCACGGCCTGGTTGGCTCCCTTGCCGCCGAGCGTGACCTGCGTGGACCGGCCGAGGACGGTCTCCCCGGGGGACGGGAAGGCATCGGACACCACGACGTGGTCGATGTTCACCGAGCCGATCACGACCACCAGCGGCGGCCGGGGCTCAGACACGAGCGTCCCCTTCGAGTGCTCCCGTGATCAGGCCGACCAACTCGTCTCCGGTGGTGTCGGCGACCGTCCGCCGCGCGGCGGTCTGCCCACGGCGCAGCACGTACGCGGTGTCCGCCACCCGCAGCACCTGTGCCATGTCGTGGCTGATCAGCAGCACGGTCACCGCCGCCTCGCGCAGCCGGTGGATCAGGGCTTCCACAGCCGCCGTCTCCCGCACGCCCAGTGCGGCGGTCGGCTCATCCATGATGACCAGGGTCTTGCCCCAGTTGGCCGCCCGGGCGATGGCGATGCTCTGCCGTTGGCCTCCGGACATACGGCGAACCGTGGCCCGTACGTTGGGCACGTTGACGTCCAGCCGGTCCAGGATGTCCCGGCTGTTTCCGATCATGGACTTCCTGTCCAGCACCTGGAACGGTCCGAACCCTTGGGTCAGCTCCCGGTTGAGATACAGGTTCTGCCACACCGGGAGGTCCTCGATCAGTCCGAGGGTCTGGTAGACCGTTTCGATGCCCAGCCGACGCGCGTCGTCAGGGGAGTTGAGCCGAATCGGCTCGCCCCGGAACCGGATCTCACCCGAGTCCGGGGGATGCACCCCGGTCAGGCAGCGCACCAGGGTGGACTTGCCCGCCCCGTTGTCTCCCAGCAGTGCCGTGACCTCGCCTTCGGCCAGTGTCAGGTCCACACCCTGGAGTGCGCGCACCGCGTCGAAGGACTTGCACAGTCCGCTGATCGTCACGAGCGGCGGCTCGACGGCGGAGGCATCGCCCGCCGTGCGGGCTGCGGTATCTGTCATGGCTGTCCCTACTTCTGGAACCGGGAGATGAACGCGGCGCCCAGCACCACGGCACCGACCGCGACGGGCTGGTAGTACTGCGAGATGCCGAGCAGGGTGAAGCCGTTGACCAGGGACTGCAGCAGCACCGCGCCGGCCACCGAGCCCAGCACGGAGGCCTTCCCGCCGAACAGGCTGGACCCGCCGAGGACGACGGCGGCGATGGAACCGAGCAGCAGGTCGGTCTGCAGGCTCGGGTCGGCGCCGCCGGTGCGGGCCACGAACAGCACGGCGGCGATTCCGCACGCGAGCCCGGAGCTGGCGTAGGCGATGAGCCGCATGCGGTCGACGTGGATGCCGGCCTCCCTGGCGGCTTCCCTGTTGCCGCCGGTGGACAGCAGATACGTACCCGTGCGCGTACGGAAGAGCAGGAAGCCGATCAGCGCGGCCCCCACGACGGCCACCAACCAGAACCAGCGCACCGGGCCGATCCCGTCCAACGCCAGATCGCGCAGGAAACCGGAGTTCACCGCCACGGTGTTGCCGCTGCTCAGCAGCAGGGTGAGGCCGCTGACCACGGACAGTGAACCGAGTGTGACGATGAAGTCCGTCATGTTCAGCCGGGCCACCATCAGCCCGTTCACCACGCCGACCGCCAGGCCCGCCAGCAGCGCCAGGAGCACCGAGACGGGCAGGCCCCAGCCGTGGGTGTAGGCGTATCCCAGTACCGCCGCCGACCACGGCAGGTTGGACCCCACCGAGAGGTCGATGCCGGCCACGGTGACCACCAGCTGTTGGCCCATGGCGAGCACCAGCAGGATCGAGGTGGACACCAGCAGGTCGCTGATGTTGCTCACAGTGAGGAAGTCGGGCGTGGCGATGAAGAACGCCACGAACACCGCGACGACCCCGATCGGGGCGGCGAGACGCGCCGCCGCCCCGACTGAGAGGCGCCCCGTGAGGTGTCCGGGCGCCTGAACGTCTGTCATCGTCGACTCACTTCCCGTCCGTGGTAAGCGGGTTGGTGAACGGCTCGATCGGCTGCGGGAAGGAGCTGATCGCCTTGTCCACGTTGCTGGAGTCGATCAGCGCCGTCGGCGAGACGATCCGGGTGGGCACGGTCTTGTGCTTGACCAGGTTGATGCACGCCTGCACGGCCATCTGGCCCTCGGCGTAGGGGTACTGCGAGATGGTGCCGCTCAGCGTGCCGGCCTTCACGGCTTGCAGCGCGGCGGTGATGCCGTCCACGGAGATGATGGACACCTTCCCCGTCAGCCCCGCGTTCTTCACCGCCTGTGCGGCGCCCAGACCCATGGAGTCGTTGGCGGCGAAGATCCCGGTGATCCCCGGGTGCGCCTTGAGAATGGCCTCGGTGACCGTCTGCGCCTTGGCCTGGTCGTAGTCGGCCGGCTGGGTGGCCACGATCTTCAGCTTGCCGGTCACCGCCTCGGAGAAGCCCTTCTGGCGGTTGATGCCGTTCTGCTCTCCGGCGATGCCCTGAAGTATGGCCACATCGCCCTGTCCGCCCATGCGCTTCAGCAGCGCCTCCCCGGCCTGCTTGCCCGCGGTCAGGTTGTCGGAGCCGATGAACGACGCGTAGGACACGCCGGCCTGCTTCGAGGCGCTCGGGTCGATCTGGGTGTCCAGGTTGAGGATCGGGATCTTCTTCTGCGCCACCGGGACCAGCGGGGTGATCACGTTGGTGGCGTTCACCGGCACCACGCCGAAGCAGTTGTAGTTCTGCCCGGCCAGGGCCGACAACTTGGCGTTCTCCCCGGTGGAGTCGGTCTCCGACTGACCGGCCTGGACGTTCACCGTGACGCCAAGCTTCTTGCCCTCGGCTATCGCACCGTCGCGCAGGGCCGCCCAGTAGGGGTTGGTGAAGTCACGGGTGACGATGGCGATGCGGGGGGCGTCCTTGCTCTGACCGCTCCCGCTGCCGTCGCTGCCGCCCCGGCCGCAGGCCGCCACTGCGGCGAGCAGGGTGATGGCGACGGTCACGGTGGGCAGCCTGCGTCTTGCGTGGTTGGACATGGCGGTGTGCCTTTCTTCGCGTCATTGCGTCCGGTCAGATCTGTGTCGACCGGTAGAAGGTGACGGGCAGTGGGCCGAGGGCAGGCTCCGTAGGAGCGTGCGGTCGAGAGCGGAAACGGCCTCCGGCCGTTACGTGCCGAAGGTGCGGATGCGACCCGCCGACGGGTCCGGGCTCGGCGTCGCCGACGGGCGGGGCGGGTGCGGTGGTGCAGGGCGGGGTGGCAGCCGACCGGTGCTGATGTCCCGGAGGACCGGGCACGCGGGCTGCCATGCCAAGAATTCAGAAATCGGCGATTCCGACTGCCGTCGATCTTCTATCGGCAGAGGGAACCGACGTGCGGCATGGCGTATTCGGCCTACAAGGCGACGCTTTTTCGGCCGCCGTGCCGCCATCCCTATGCGGCGCCACGGCAACGCAGGCTGAACGCTCAGCGCCGAGTGGCGTTGGCAGACTGACGGTCTGTGGGAATCACGTGGCCTGGCCTCGGCCGCCTAGTGGATCAAAGGCGGAAGGAGGGTAAGCCGCGCCGTTGGGACGTCAATTGTCCCGGAGTGAGCGAAGTTCCGGGTCCGGGCCGTCCCCGACCGGCATCTCGACGCGGCAACGCCCACGGCCCCTGGCTGGCAGCGCGCGACAAGCCGATTATTTTGCAAGGCTGCATCACGCACATCCCTTCCAGGAATAGTCAGCCCAGAGGCTGTAAAGCGTTACGTAATCGATTACGTTGCTGATGGCGAGTTATTTAAGCCATGGGCCGTAAGGGGTGTCAAGGGTGGAATGTCATCGCATTGAGTTGATGTCTGACCCTTGACGGCGCGGGGCGTAATCGATTACAAGGGGGTGCTAGGTCTAGGTCTGGGAGGTGGCGATGGGGGTGACCGTCGCAGACGTCGCTCGGCGCGCCGGGGTCTCGACGGCCTCGGTGTCACGAGCCCTGTCGGGTGCGGACGGCGTGAGCGCGGCAGTACGGGAACGCGTCATCGCGGCAGCCCAGGCGCTGGGGTACCGGCCGAACACCGTCGCTCGTTCGCTGCGGACCACGCGGACGCAGACGATCGGACTGATCATCCCCGACATGGTGAACCCTTTCTTCAGCGAACTCGCCTGGGCCATCGAGGAGGCGGCACACGAGCACGGCTACAGCGTGATCCTGTGCAACGCCAACGAGGAGACCGACCGCCAGGACGGGTACGTAGAGCTGCTGCTGGCCCGGCGGGTCGACGGTCTGCTGCTGACGCCGGTGCTGGAGGAGTCGGAGGCCCTGCGTGCCGTGGCACGCCAGGGCGTGCCGATGGTGTTCGTCGACCGGGCGCTGGCCAGCATGGACGCCCCGGTGGTGCGTGCGGACGGGAGCCTGGCGATCTCGCAACTGGTCGATCACCTGGTGGATCTGGGGCATGAACGGATCGCGGTGATCACCGGCCCTCAAGCGACGGTCACCGGCCGCGAACGGCTGGCCGCCTTCCGCACCGCGATGCGGGCACGTTCGCTGGACCTTCCGGATGAACTCGTCCGTTTCGGAAACTTCCAGGCGGACAGCGGCCGGCGGGCCGCTGCCGAGTTGCTTGATCTGGACGATCCGATCACGGCGGTGTTCGCCATCGACAACCTGATGACCTTGGGAGTTTTTCAGGAAACGCGTCGGCGCGGCCTGCGGATCGGCAGCGACATAGCGGTGGCCGGGTTCGATGATCCGCCCTGGTTTCAGCTGCTGGATCCGCCGCTGACCACGGTGTCGCAGCCGGTGGCCAGAATGGGGGCGCTGGCGGTGGACATGCTGATCGAGGCGATCAGTGCTGGATCGGTGGAATCCCATTTGCTCGACTGTTCATTGGTGATCAGGGAATCGTGCGGAGAGACAGCGGCCTCTCGGGAAACATTCCGGTCGCCGGCTGACAATCCCGTGAATGATGACGGAGGCGACTGAATCTGCTACCAGGCTCGGACCTTCGATAAATCTTCAATGAATACGGACGCGGGGCGGGGTGCTGGGCCCGGCCGGGTCCTTGACCGACAGCATGTGATGGTCCGCCGGCGCCCATGGCCTGCGAGCAGTACGGCCAGTCGTTGCGGACTACATGCGGGACCTTGAGGCCACGGGCAGCCCATGGCAGGCTCATGCAGCATGATCGATGAGTTCGCTAAGGACAACCTGCACAGGAGACTGCGGCGGGACCGTGAGACGCTGCTGTGGAAGCTCGATGGTTTGTCCGAATACGACGCCCGCCGGCCTTTGACAGCGAGTGGGACCAACCTTCTCGGCCTGGTCAAACACGTGGCCAGCGTCGAGGCCAGGTACTTCGGCGAGGTCTTCGACCGCCCTTCCCCGGAACCGCTGCCCCGGTGGCAGGACCACGACGGCAGCGATCTGTGGGCCACCGAGGACGAGACCCGCGATCACATCATCGGGTTCTACCGGCGCACGTGGGAACACTCGGACGCGACGATCAACGAGCTTCCCCTCGACGCCCCCGGCCACGTGCCGTGGTGGGCGGAGCCTTATCCCAACACAAACCTGTTCGCCGTCATGGTCCATGTCCTCAGCGAGTCCGTCCGGCATGCCGGTCACGCCGACATCCTGCGTGAGGGCCTCGACGGCCGGACCGGCCTGCGCGCCGAACACGAGGAGCGGATCGACGAGGAAGCCCGTGCGGCGCACTGCGCGAAGATCGAGCAGGCCGCCAGGTCGGCCTCATCGGTCAAGGCTCAGCCGTGAGTCCACTTCGGTTGCTGGTGTCCGGACGTGCCCCTGACTGACCTCAACAACGGCTTTCGTGATGATGAGCAGCGGCGGCGCGAGCAGAGGGTCATTCATGATCGCCTCGCAGACGACCGTGCAAGTCGTCCCGGTGGTCCAAGGTCGCGGCTTCATAGCCGCCCAGGACTACGACAGTGGCGCCCCGCGCTGCTGACAACGAGTCCGTGGCCCAGGCGAAGGCGGCCCCTCGCGAGGACGCGGCCGTGCACGAGATGGCCAGGGTGAGGGAGAAGTCTCCCGCGAGGAAGACGGCCGCGAAGAAGCAGCCGGCCAAGAAGACGAGGTGGAAGAAGACCGCGGCCCGCAAGTCCCGCGGCGCGAACTCCGACGACCCGACGGATGGAACCTGCGCCCGCGCCTGGCCATGGACACCGAGACCCTGCACCAGGCGCGGGCCGACCTCATCACCGCCTTCCTGCGCCACTGCCGGCCGGAAGTCCTGATGAGCAACCACATTCCCCGTGGCACCGATGACGATCGGGGTCCTGGTTGACCCGACGGAATACACCGGTGGCACCGCCAGGGCCAGGCCCGCGGGTCGGAGTCACGTTCCCCCTCGGTGTCCCTTCGAGTCGGCGACCGCCAGGTGGCGCAAGGCTCGCGCGGCGGCATGGGCACCGCACATTCCGTGCGCTCCGGGGCCGGGCGGGGTGGCTGCCGAGCACAGGTAATGGCCGGGGACTCCGGTGTCGTAGGGCCGGAGGGCCGGGCGGGCGCCGAGGAGGAGTTGGGGGATGTCCTTGGCTCCGGTCATGATGTTGCCGCCGACGTAGTTGGGGTTGTACGCGGCGAATTCCGGTGTCGTGCGGACCAGGGTGCCGACGATCCGATCGCGGAAACCGGGGGCGAACCGTTCGATCTGCGCGATGATCGCCTCGGTGGCGTCACCGGTGTAACCGTGGGGGACGTGGGCGTAGGACCACACGGGGTGAATGTCGCCGACCGATCGCGAGGGGTCGGCCAGATACTGCTGTCCGACGAGGACGAAGGGGCGCTCGGGCATCCGCCCGGCGTGGATGTCCCGCTCCGTGGCGGCGATCTCGGCGTAGGTCCCGCCGAGGTGCACGGTACCGGCCCGTCGCGCCGGCTCGGCCAGCCACGGCACTCCGCCGTCGACGGCGAAGTCGACCTTGAACGCGCCCGGACCGTACCGGAAGCGCCGGTAGGCACGGGCGATCCGCGTCGGCAGCAACTCGCCGAGGATGTCCGCCAGGTCCGTGGGCGCCACGTCCCACACGGTCACGTCCGTGGGGGGAAGCTCGGTGACCGAGCGCACGCGTATCCCCGTCTCGATCTTCCCGCCGAGGTCCAGCAGCAGGGCCGCCAGGGCGTCGGAGATGCGGCGTGAGCCTCCTTCCGCCACCGCCCAGCCGTAGCGGTGCCCGGCGGTGAGGATGCCCAGACCGATGCTCGCGCTGAGCGGCCGCTCCAGGGGGTGAAAGGCATGGGCCGCGACTCCGCCCCACAGCCCCCTCGCCTCCTCGGTCCGGAACACCTTCGCCAGCAGTGACGCGGAGGCGAGTGCCGGGATGCCGAAGCGGGCGAGGCGGACGGGATGCCGGGGGAGGCGCAGGAGCGGGCCCATGATGTCGTCGCCGTAGATGCCGTATGCCGCGGAGGGCCCCTCGAACAGCCGGCGCCAGACTTTTCCGTCGGCGCCGAGACCGGCACCGGTCTCGGTCACCGAGCGGTGCAGCACCCCGGCCGACCCCCCGTCCAGCGGATGCACGCAGTCGATCTCCGGCCACGCCCACCGCAGTCCGTAGCGGTCGAGACGGAGCTCGCTCAGGAACGACGAGCCGACGGCCATGGGGTGGATGGCGGAGCAGTGGTCGTGCAGCAGTCCCGGCACGATCGCCTCACCGGATCGGGTGCCGCCGCCGATCTCGTCGGCAGCCTCCAGCAGCGTGACCTGGACGCCGGCCCGGGCCAGGGCGACAGCCGCCGCCAGACCATTGGGTCCGGCGCCCACCACGGTCGCTGTGCTCATGAGGCCCTGCCCTTCCGGAGAGTGTCTTCTGTCCGCCCGTTGTCGGTCCTTGTCCTACGGTGCCAGTTCCTCCGCGACCTGCGGGCGTACCGGTGCCGCGGCCGCCCGGTCGCGGGTCCAGGTGACGTGCAGCGGAATCGGGCCGTCCGGCAGCCACGGCTGCTCCTTCACCGCGTCCGCGACCTTCCAGGTACCCCGCTCGATCACTCCGAGCGCGGCGTCGATCACCTGGTAGTGCTGGATGCCGCGGTGGATGGCCTGTGACTCCACCCAGACGGTGATCCACTCTCCGGGAGCGAACCCGATCCTGGCCTGCACGGCGTTGATCAGGTCGATGTTGTGCAGATGGCCGTCGCCGAAGTTGAACCCGATCAGCGAGTTGCAGCCGAACTCGGCCTCCCGCACGGTCCGTCGGTCGAGGTCGGGAAGGTTCTTCAGCAGCACCGAGAACAGGCCGCGGCCCTGGCTGTGCATCGACCGCCAGGCGATCGTCTGCTGCATGGTGATCTCCGCGACGGCCGGCGGGTAGCCCATCGCCTGGAGCTGGTCGACCTGGTTCCTCGTCGGGCGGTGCGGCAGCGCGTTCAGCTTCTCCTCCGCTCCCGGCGCGAAGGCCCACAGCGCCGAGGCCCAGTTACCCGCGTACTGCCGCATCGAGGGCAGGAACGACACCAGGTCCGGGCGCAGGTTGCCGAGGACCGGGAAGAACAGCAGACCGGCTGCGAGGGCGGCGGTCAGCCAGGGAGAGGACATGTCGCCGACGCCGTAGCCGTCCGCAGCCGGGAAACCGAGGAACAGGAAGACCGCGAGGTACGCGAACAGCAGGTTCCACTCCAGCGGCACGGCCAGCGGGAACGTGGAGACGATGAAGAAGTGGAAGACGACCATCAGCAGCACCGCCGCGAGCGTGAGCCGGTGGTCCGTGGAGAACAGCAGCACCAGCGGTGTGACGATCTCGACCGTCGAACCGCCCACGTGCGCCATGAAGGTCGCGACCTTCGACGGCCGGATGTCATGGGGGAAGTCGCGGTAGTGCAGCCGCTTGACCCACTTCGCCGGGACGCACGGGCTGTTGGAGACCATCGGTGACACGACGTTGGTGAAGTGCCGCCCGAACTTCGACACCCCGGCACCGACCCAGACCACGCAGATCAGCAGCTTGGCCGCGATGATCATGTCGGTGAACGGCAGGACGGCGAAGAAGAGCAGAGCGGGCAGATACTGCTCGCCCCGGGCGGCGAGGAAGATCGTCTTGTCCCGCAGGCCGTTCAGCACGTACAGGACGATCGGCGCCGCCAGCAGGGCCGGGCTCACCAGCCCGGAGGTGTTGTGCGGCAGTGCCTCGGTGAGGGAGGCGCTCGAGGTGCCGGGCAGCAGGACGGCTGCCAGCACAGCCGCCAGGAAGGCCAGGTAGAGCAGGACGTCGCCCACCGTGCGGCGGTCCCCGCGGGTGAACGGCACCCGCTTCCAGGGCCGCAGCCGGATGGTGCCCGGTCTGGCCCAGAAGAGGATCCCGCCGGTCATCGGCTTGAACTTGCCGGCGATCGGGCCCCAGGAGCCCGCGACCCCGACGCTCTCCAGGAACACCGTCCACAGCACCAGCTTCTGGTAGACGACCGGCTCGTCCCACCAGTGCGTGACGCTCCAGAACGGGCCGACGTCCGAGGTCCATGTCGCCAGGGCCGTCCCGCCGAGGACGTAGAGCACGAGGACCTTGACGACGTAGGTCGCCGGAATCATCTTCGGGGTGCCGAAGCCGTATTCCACCCAGTGCAGGGAAAGGGCCCGAAGGCGCTCCCTAAGGGGTTTTTCCAGGAAGGTTTCTTGGTCGACGGGCGGGAAGTCGCCTGTTTTGAATCCCATTGTTCCGCCTTTCCTGATCTTTCACGGTGACGTTGTGTGGTGATGCATTCGGGCGCGCTGAACCACACCCCGAAAGCGCTCGGGGATCCGGTACGGCTTTCCTAGGGCCTGTCTGACAATTCGCGTCGTCGCCCGAAGGGCGGCCCGGCGGCGTCAGGTGCGTGCTCTCGGTGTGCCGGCCCCAGGCCTGCGTACTGGTGTACTCGGGTCTGGGGCCGGTGCGGCGAGAGGGCGTGCATGGCGTCGCCGGGCAGACGGGAATTGTCAGACAGGCCCTAGTGGTGAAGGGGCGCTGTGCGGAGGCGGCGTTTGTCGATCTTGCCCACCGGATTTCTCGGCAGCGCCTCGGTGACGGTGAGCACCACCGGCACCTTGATCCGGGCCAGCGAGCCGCGGCAGTGCGCGAGCAGCTCGTCGGCGGTGACCGTCGTCCCCGGCAGGAGGACGACGTACGCGACCGGGACCTCGCCGAGGGTCGGATCGGGCGCCCCGACCACCGCTGCCTCCAGCACCGCCGGGTGGGTGTGCAGGGCGTTCTCGATCTCCTTGGGGTAGATGTTCTCCCCACCTCGGATGATCATGTCCTTGATCCGGTCCACCAGCACGAGATAGCCGTCGGCGTCGAATCGCCCCACGTCACCGGTGTGCAGCCAGCCGTCGATGACCGTTCGCGCGGTCTCCTCCGGCAGTCCGAGGTAGCCGCGCATGACGTTCGGGCCCCGGACCACGACCTCGCCCACGGCCCCGGCCGGCAGGAGGCTGCCCTCCCCGTCCATCACCGCGACGGTCTGCCCGGGCAGCGGCAGCCCGACCGTGCCGGGCTTGCGCGGCCCGGCCGGCGGGTTCAGCGTCGAGGCGCAGGTGCCCTCGGAGAGCCCGTACCCCTCGATGATCGGCACCGCGTACCGCCGCTCGAACCGGGCGATCAGCTCTGCGGGCATCGGTGCCGCCCCGCAGACGACACGGCGCAGCGAGGAGGTGTCCGGCCGCACGTCGTCCGGCAGCGCGGCCAGCATCGCGTAGATCGCCGGCACCGCCGAGAAATAGGTGGGCCGGACGCGCTCGACCGAGTCGAAGAAGGCCGAGGCGCTGAACCGGCCGGTGATCGTGGTGCGCCCGCCCGCCAGCAGGGGCGACAGCACACTCACCACGATCCCGTTGACGTGGAACAGCGGCAGGACCAGCAAGCTGTGATCGGTACCGTCCAGGCCCAGACCACCGATGATCATCGCGCACATCGCGGCGAGGTTGGCGTGGTCCAGCATCACGCCCTTCGGCCGTCCGGTGGTTCCGCTCGTGTAGATGATCAGGGCGAGGGAGTCCGAGGTGAAGGGGCCCGCCTCCGTCGAGTCGGCGTCGCCCGGGGCGGCAGGGCGCACCACCTCGGAGACCTCCAGCGTCCCGGCGGGGTGCGAGGCCTCGGTGATCACCGCCTTCGCACCGGAATCCTCGATCTGATGGCGTGCCTCGGCGTCGGTGAGTCCGGGGTTCACGGGGGTGACCGCGGCGCCGAGCCGCCAGGCCGCGAACATGACGGCGACGAGGTCCAGACGGTTGGGCAGAATCAGGGCCACCACGTCGCCCGCACCGATTCCGCCTGCGCGCAGTGCGGCCGCCGCACTCCGCACCCGGTTCAGGAATTCCCGGTTGTCCAGTTGCTCGTCGTCGTCCGCGATGCAGGGTCCTGTGGGATTCCGGGCGGCCCTGGCGTCCGGTAGTTCGGCGATGTGCAGCACGTTTCCTCACCATCGAGTAGCGCTGTGACGGGGTGAGAAAAAGGTAGGCAGGGCCCACCCGGCGGGCCATGGGCCTGCGTCCCAGCGCGGAACCCCGGGTTTGTGCCGCCGGCACAAAGCGGCCGCGACGCCGGGTACGGCGGACGGACGGCGTGGGGAAACCGGCGACGGGTCCTGTCGCCGGCCGCGGGCGTCCGATTACTGTCCAGCCATGAGCACCGACGTGGACGGGACCGTGCGGGATGTCGCCATGCACATCCAGGCCGATCTGGAGAACCTCACCACCGAGATGACCTCGATGTTCGTCCACGTCATCCCCGAGTTCCGGCACGACGACGCCGTACGACGGCTGATGGTCGCCAGCACCTCGTCCAACCTGGCGGCGATCGTCGACATGCTGAGGCTGAGCATCTCGCTCGACGACATCACCGTCCCGCCCGCCGCCGCCGAGTACGCACGTCGTTTCGCCCAGCGCGACCTGTCACTGGAGGCGCTGCTGCGCGCCTACCGCCTCGGTGAGCACATGTTCGTGCAGTGGGCCATGACGTCCCTGCGCGGCCGCGAACTCCCCGCGGACGACGCGCTGGCGACGACCAGCCGGATCGCGCTCCTGGTCAACAGCTACATCGACCAGGTGATCGAGGGGCTCGTCGACATCTACGAGAACGAACGCAGCCGGTGGGACACGCGCTCCGACGCGGCCCGCGCCGCCCAGGTCCGCGCCGTGCTCGACACCGAAGGGCTCGACCTCGCCTCCGCCGAGAAGATGCTCTCGACATCGCTGCGCGGATGGCACCTGGCCGCCGTCATCTGGACCGAGCCCGGGACCGCCGCTCCGGATACGGCACAACTCCTCTCGAGCGCCGCGGTGCTGGGCGTTGCCACCGGCAAGACTCCGCAGACGATCTCCGCGGACGAACAGACCTGCTGGGCGTGGATCTCCTCCGCCGGGAAACCGGCCCTGGACGCCCGTCGACTCGAGGAGGAACTGGGCAGGCACCCGGGGCTCCGGGTCGCCGTCGGTGACCCGTCGGTCGGCCTCGAAGGATTCCGGCAGACCTTCCGGGACGCGCAGCGCGCCCGGGACGTCGCCGCCACCGGGGCCGACCCCGAACGCGCCCTCTTTTTGCATGCCCAGGTCGGACTCGCCGGCCTCCTCGTCGACCGACTCACCGATGTCAGAGCCTGGGCCGGCGGCGTGCTCGGTGACCTCATGCGCGACGACGAGGCCACGGCCCGGCTGCGCGACACCGTGCAGGTCTTCCTCGAGGCACGAGGCAGCTTCACCGACGCCGCCGCGCTCATGCACGTGCACAAGAACACGGTCCACTACCGCGTGCGCAAGGCGGAGGAGATCCTCGGTCATCCCCTCACCGAGCGCCGCCTGGACATCGAGGTGGCCCTCATGGCCTGCGCCCGGCTCGGGCTCACGCGGGGTGCGTATCCGCACGACCACCCGTGAGGTCTCGCCCGTCGCGCGACCCGCCGCCGCAGCGCGTCGCGCGACGGCGAACCGGGTTCGGCGATCCACACGACGGGTCGTGCACGACCGTGACCCGGCCGATCGCCGGAGCCGCGATGCAGCGGGGCGGGCTGGGCCGCGGACGGCCGGCCGACGCGCTCAGGGGGTGGGGTCGGGGATCAGGTGGACGAGAGTCGACGCGTAGTCGTCCGCGCTTTTTACGGACACCGGAGATTTTTACGGACACCGGAGACACGAGGGACACGAAGGCCCTGGTGGGACGGTCAGGCGGTCCGGTGGGGCGCCGGGCCGGTGCTCTCACGGACGATCAGTTCCGGTTCGGCCCCCAGCGGGGCCGCGGGGGCGTTCTCCGGCTTGAGCAGCCGGTGCAGCATTCCGAAGGCGCCGCGGCCCAGCCCTTCGAGGTCCAGCCGGACGGTGGTCAGGGTGGGGTGGGTGTACGCCGCGTACGGCGCGTCGTCGAAGCCCATGACGCTCAGGTCGCCCGGCACGTCCCGGCCCGCCTCCCGGGCCGCCCGCAGCACACCGAGCGCGAGGTCGTCGTTGCCGCAGAGCACGGCGGTGACCTGCGGGTCGGCGACCACGGCGCGGGCGGCCAGATACCCGGATCGCGGGCTCCAGCCGCCGTCCAGCGGCTCGGGGACGGGACGACCGGCGGCGGTGAGCGCGTCCCGCCATCCCTCGGCGCGCTGCCCAACCCGGGCCGTGGAGGACGGGATGGTCACGTGGAGGATGAACTGCTCTTGCCGCGCGGTACGTTGAGCCCCGACAGGGGCGTTTGCCCCTACCGGCCCGGCGGCTGTGGAAACGCGGCTCGCGACCTTTACAAAGCTCGAATGTTTGTACCGGTGCGGCAGTAGCATCGTGCTCCGGTCCCGCTTCATCGAGGGCCTGTGAGTCCCCGATGAGCAGGAGGCCAACAGACATGACGACCACCTACCAGGTGTCGAGCCGGATCGTCGGCAACAGCGGCGCCCCCGTCGGGCCGTACCTCATCCCGCCGTCGTTCCCGCAGGACAGGCCCGACAGACCCCTCGTCATAGACGTGCCCTACGTGCGGGGCAGCGCGCCGGCCCCGGTGGCGTGCGCCGTCGCGCGCGGCGGTGACAACACGGACTTCTCGCTCGCGTGGGCGCCGTCCAACGCCCCGTCGGTCGCCAAGGTGACCGTGCAGCCCGCGCGCCTCTACTCCGACAAGTCCGAGGACCGCGCGGCGCTGTTCGCCTCGTTCAACGCGTTCCGGGTCGCGCTGGAGCAGATGGAGCTGGGCTCGCAGCAGTGTCTGGCCCCCGGCGGCGCCGACACCGTCGTGCGGGCCGTCGCCGCCTCGATTCCGCTGCGCTTGGACGAGGTCCTCGCCTACCACTACGGTCTCGCGCGCGGCGGCAACGTCGTCGACCTCACCCCCGGGATGCGGCTGCGCATCGACACCGGCGGCTACGACTTCGTCGCACCGTCGTCGGCGTGGAACGGGTTCGGCGCCGCAGGCGGTTCGACGTGCACCGTTGCGCGCTCCAGTGCCCAGGACGTCTGCTTCGACGCGTTCCTCAATACCATGGCGACGAGCGTGACGCTCGGTACACCGGCCTGGATCGGTGGACTCGCCGACCTCGCCGCCCTCGGACCGCGCCGCCACTTCCGGCTCGTCTACCCGCGTACGGCGACCGGGCCGAGGCAGACGTCGGCGGCCCCGGCGTTCGGCCGGACTCCCGCGTTGCTCGGCGCCGACACGCTCACCGACCTGGCCGCCGCGACCACCGCCTACTTCAAGGACGGCACGTGCGTCACCGCGACGTCGGGCCGGCCGGTCGTGTCCGCCGCGTTCGCCGGCCGTACCAGTATCGTCCCCGAGATCCCCGTCAAGGTCCTCGGGGAGTGGCGGTATCTGCCGGTCGGCTCGACGATCCAGCAACTGCTGGATTTCTACAGCCCGTTGTGGCGCTGGCAGATGGCCTCTGCCGACTTCTCGCAGAAAACCAGGCTCAACCGGGTGACCATCGCCGGGCTCCAGGGCAACGAGACCCCGTTCGGGCCCATGGCCGTGGTCTTCTCGCAGACGACGCAGTACATCGCACAGCCCAATGGCGGGCAACTCTCGCAGTGGGACCTCCCCTTGCTCCAGGGCGACACGTTCACCTCGCCGTGGGTGGGGGTCTGACGTGGCGGTCGCGTCGGCGGGCCCGGCCGTCCCGCCGCCCGGTGCCCCGCCGGTGCTGAGACGGCTGGCCGGGAGCCCGCTCTACCTCGCCGACCCGGGCAACCCGGCCGCCGCCAGGTGCGCCTTCCTCGCCACGTCGGCACCGTCCGCCCTGCCGCCGACCCTGACCGCGGCCGACGCTCTCACGTCCCAGCCGGGCGTGTTCCTGTTCGTGCCCGCCCTGCCGTACGACGCGCTCGACCCACAGGTGACCGGCCGTTTCGTCGAGGCCGTGCTCGCCTTCCTCGCCGCGCCCGCGCAGGGGCTCACCCGCTTCGTCTGGATCGCCGATCCCGCGGGTGCCGCGCACGGGCCCGCGGGCCTGGCCACCATGACGCTCGCGGCGACGAGCCGCGGCTCGCTGGTGACCGTGCCGTGGGCCGGCTACGTGTCGCTCGCGCCCAATGTCGTCCTGCGGGTGGCCGGCGGCACCGTCATCACGGTCTCACCCGACGGTACGGGGCTCGTCCTGACCGGCTCACCGGGGCCCAACGCGCTGCTCGTCACCCCACGCGGGCAGTCACCCGCGACCGAGGTCGCCCTCACCTCGGACGTCGCGCTGTCGCTGCTCGGGCCGGCGGCGACCGCCGGGTGCCTGAGCCTGGCGGCAGCGCCCGACGAACCGGCCCTCGACGCGCTCGGCGTCGGCCTGCGCTACTTCGTCACCGACCTCTCCTTCGGCCCGCCGCCGGACGGCGCACCGGCGTTCGTCGACGCCCTGCGCTACCCCGTCTTCGCACTGAAGGGCACCCGACTGCCGCTGACCGCCGTGGTCGACCCGCTCGCACCGCTCGACCAGGCGCGCAGCTCCTTCTCCTTCGGTACGGCCTCCGCGCCGGTCGGCGCGCCGATCGCCACGTACTTCCGCAGCTCGCTGAACGCGCCGATCACGCTGCTCCCCCGGGCAGGGGCCCGGCTCGTCTTCGCGGTCGACGTACGTGCCGAGACCACCGACGGCCGCCCCGACCCGACCGACCCCTACTACCTCACACCGGCCGGCGACTTCTCGCTCGCGATCGACGACAGCGCAGGCCGAAGCGGCGACTTCGCCGACCATCTGATGGCCGGCACATCGACTCAGGAGTACTTCGCCGTACCCGGCGGCACCACCGGCATGACGTTCAAGCCCGGCAACCCCGCCTTCGCGCCCGCCCGGCCGGCGCCGCCCGGACCGAGCGCCGCGTTGTACGGACCGCTGACCGCTCAGGCGTCGACGTCCTGGGTCTACCTCACCGGGCAGGAGACCTACTACGCGCAGCCCGACAGCGCGGTGGTGCACCAGCCCAATCCCGATCCGGCACACCCGGGGTTCCTCACCTACCTACCCCTGGAAGCCGGCACGCTGCCTGCCCTCACGGCCGACCCGGCCCAGGCCTTCCCGGTGGCGCCCTACGCGGGGGTCGTCGCGGACGCCGCCGACTACGCGGGGGTGGAGGCGCAGGTGTTGAGCCCGGCGCGCCGGGCCGCTGTCTACCGGCTGACCAGCGCGGCGACCACGACGCGCGGCGCCGGGACGGCCGCGCCCGGCCTCGCGGCCGGCGGCACGGCCGGCGGCGCGGCCCACGGCACGACACCGCAGGGCCTCCTCCTCGACGTCGAGGCCGGCGACTGGCGACGGCTGACACTGGCCCAGACGCCCGCCGGCCCGGACGCCGGAGACGAGCCGATGCTGTTGCAGTTCTCCGACGTGACAGGACCGCTGCGCGGCGCCCTGCAGAGCGGGCACCTGTTCATGGTGGCGTCGAGCTGCCGGCGGCTGCTCGGCTGCGCCGGCATCCCGACGTACATGCTCACGGTGCAGTCGTTCACCGATCTGGAGCAGTCGAACGCCCCGGTGGTGCCCGCCGAAGTCCTCGGCAGGCTCAGGCCGCTCCAGCAGCAGCGCTACGGCTCGCTGCCCGAGTACCGCGCGGCGCTGCAGCAAGCACTCGGCCCCGACTACCCGACGTACGCCGACCTCCTGGTACAGGTCGGCGCCAGCGCCGACGTGAGCATCGACTCCTGGCACTTCGACCTGTCCCCGTACTTCTGGGCGGGGCACGGCACGATGATGCTGTTCAAGTTCACCGACGTCCCGTTGGCCTCACTCATCGACGACACGGCGTCCTGGGCGATGGCCGAGGAGCTCAACGACGACGCGCTCGCGACCCAGCAGGCGTTACGGGCGTACTGCCGCGCGGCAGCCGACGACAAAGACCCCCACCTCGCCTACTTCCGCGAGACGGTACTGAAGGACCCGTCGTGGAACGGCATCCTGTTCCTCAACGCCCGGGTGCCGCTGAGCTCGCTGCCCCCGCAGATCGAGGGCATCGCCGCGGGCGTCGATCCCGACCGGTTCATGGCGCACCACGTCGGCGTGAGCGTGACGCCCGTCGAGGCCGGGACAACGCTCTCGCCGCACAACTCGACCCTGTTCGGCCTGATCCGCTACTCGGACCCCGGCGACCTCGACGACACCACCGCCGACTACCAGTTCAAGGTGCAGCAGCTCAACGTACTGTTCGCCAACTCCGAGGTGACCAGCTTCGCGAGCACGATCGAGCTGATGGCCAACCAGTTCTTCGGCGAACCCGTACAGCTGGTGGTGGAGCCGGAAAACGGTGGCCCCGGCGGCCCCGGTGGGCTCGTGCCCTCGCCGGCCGGCAACAACCTCAAGCTGCGCGGGGTCTACCAGAAGCACGGAGGCCGCGGATCCTACGTCTTCACCAACCAGGACACGAACCACTTCCGGTGCGCGAGCCGGGTGCTCGACCACATCATCGTCGAGAGCGCGGAGTTCGTCACGATCGTGCCGCCGAGCGGAGCGGCACGGAGCGGGACCGTCCAGACCCGCTTCACTCTCGCCGGAAGCATCGGATTCAAGGCGCTGCCGGGGTTCGACGCGTTCTCGTACGGAGCGCCGGGCGGTGCCGGCGGCCTGGCCTACCGCGGCCTGTCGGTCGACATGAGCTTCGCGCCCGACACCCCCACGCAGAAGACGTTCGCGTTCGACGCCCGGCAGGTCGGCTTCGACCCGTCGTCGAGCGCGACCCGGCCCGACAGCCTTCACCCCCACTTCCCGCTGCGGCTCGCGGGCCTGGTGCAGGCGACCGGCACCCAGACACCGGGCAGCCTCGGCTACATGCCGGTCGGCTCCCCGCTCACGGGCAGCCCACTCAGCGGCGCCTGGTACGGCCTAGTCTTCGACCTCGACCTCGGCACCCTGGGCGCCCTCGCACCACCGGGCGGCTTCGTGGCGTCGCTGCTGCTCGGCTGGCAGCCCGACCCCGCGCGGTACCGGGTCCACGTCGGCCTGCGGATCCCGGGCGCCACCGGCGGCAAGCGCGAGATCAGCCTCCAGGGCGTGCTGAAACTGACCTTCGGTGACCTGCGGTTCGTGGTCACCGGCCCGGGCGCCTACGTCCTCCAGCTGCGCGGCATCGCGCTGAACCTGCTGAGCATCAGCTTCCCGCCGGGGCAGACCGACCTGCTGCTGTTCGGCGACCCGAGCGGCCAGGACAACTCGACGCTCGGCTGGTACGCGGCCTACGCCGCCCCGGGCGGTTCCGGCACCGGCGGCACGGGCGGCGGCCAACCGGTCGCGGCGTCGCCGCCGACGCTCGTCGACCCGGAGCCGCGCAGACGGCGGGGAGATCTGCGGTGACCGTAACGCACGTCAGGGGGGATCGGACATGGCAGTGACCGTCGTGGTGTGGAACGTCCAGACGTTCGGCGACGCGAGGCCCGCCGCCCGGGGCGCCAACTACGCGCCGATCTGCCGCTTCATGGCGCAGGCGCTCTACGAGGTGTCGGCGGACGTCTTGATCATGATGGAGTTGCGTAGGGGTGGGGCGCAGTACCTGCCCACTCTCCAGGCCGCACTGATGGCGCAGTCGGGCGCGGCAGCCGATGTCTGGGACTACGACTACATACCCGGCTCAGTGACGACCCGCGGCTACCCGAACGACCCGGACGACCTCGACTTCACGCAGACGGGGCACAGCGAAGGCTACGCGGTGCTGTGGCGGGACAACCATCCCGAGTTCACCGTGCTCGACACCCCGGACGCCCTCTCCCACAACATCGTCAACGGGCAGTCCAAGATCGGTCTGGTGCTCGAGGGGCGTTCGGCGCAGCCCAACGTCCCCAACCCCTACTGGTTCGCCGCGCCGAACTTCGTCCCGCCACCGCCGCCTTGGCGACGTCTCGAGTTCCCCGAGCCCAATCCCATCCACGCGGGCGACACCCGCTGGAACCTTTGCCGCCGACCGTGCTGCGTGGTGCTCGACCTCAACCGGCCGGGCGCGGGCGTCCCGCGGGAGCAAGAGCTGCTGCCGATCGTGGTCCATCACGCCACCAACAATCCGCGTCGCAGCACCCCGTGGAGCGTGCAGTCGGCGGCCTACTCGGCGCAGCTCTACCAGGTCGACGACACCACTCAAGCGGCCCCCACCATGGTCGATGTCGCGCAGGCGCTCGCCGCCGGCGACTTCAACATCGACCGCAATGTCGATGCAGAAGCGTACGGCTACTTCACGAGAGGTTTCACCGCCGGAGGGGCAAACAACGGCGGCGCCAACTTGCCGACCACATGGGCCGACTCCGCCAACGCGCCGGACAACCACACCGCCATACGGCTGAGCCGTTGGCGTGGACCGCATCAGCCGCCCGTGCCGATCACCGATGCCAACGTCGACGCCTACCGCTGGCTCGCCATCGACAACCTGTTCATCCGCAATCTGGCGACCGTGAACCCACCGGCCAATTACCACGGCCCCGTCTACAACATCCTGAGCGGCCTCCTGCACCATGGCTTCCTGGTCAATCCGCTCGCGAAGCGAGCCGCCATCCGGGCGTTCCGCACGGCGATCCTCACAGCGCTCGGCCCCCCGCTCGTGGGCGGCGGTTACACCAACTACCCGTTCATCGACCCGGCGAACAACACACCGTGCAGAACGCGCAGACGCAAAAGGGGCGGAGGCTTTAGCTACTACTCGCCGGTCATCAGCAACCTGAGGAATTTCACCTACTACATGGCCGACCTCCAGCGCGGCTATTTCAGAACTCCGCGCCGGGCCGCGGAGTTCTACGTCAACTCGATCAGCGACCACCTGCCCCTGGTCTACCGCTTCACCGTCTGACGACGCGTATCCCGTCACCCGCCCGCGACATCGAGTAGGACAGCACATGGAGATCACCGGCCTCGTAACCGCGCTGAAGGCCCTTGAGCGCGGCACGACGCTGCCCGTCTCGGCCGCGCAGGCAGAGAGCAGCCTGTCGGGCGGCATCGCGAGCCTGATCTCGACGTACCTCGCCGGCAACCTGCTCGTCACCGGCATCGCACCCCAGGACGTACGCCCGACGTCCGTCGTCTACACCGGCTCGGTGGAGTTCCTGGGGCGGACCCTGCCCGCCACCGCGACGTTCTGGCTGGCCCCCGGCCCCGCCTCGGGAACGCCGGAGCTCACGCTCGCCCTCGCCCTGCCCGCCGGCTGGACGTTCGCGGCGACGTACCCGCCGCTCGCCGGCACCGATGTCGGAACGCTCGCCTTCACCTCCCCCACCTGGGTACTGGAGTCGGCGGACTCGGACGGGTCGGGCGGGTACGCCGGCATGACGCAGGGGCTGAACTTCAGCGGCACACTGGTCGCCGGTGACTCGCCTGCGCTCTCCGAGGTCGCCTGGCTGCTCAGCGCCGACCTGCACGTGTACGGCGCCCTCACCAACTGGTCCGATCCGCAGGCCACCGCGCCGACGACGACACTGCGGACCGCGTTCGGCGACACCGAGACCACGCTCGGCTCGGTCACGCTGGCCACCCGGCTTCGCGCCACGGTCGGGTACCTGACCTTCCCCCCGGAACCGCCCGAGGTGACCGCCGAGGACACGGCGGAGCCGGGCGACGACGGCGGCGACGACGGGCCGGTCCTCGTCACCGAGGTCGCGCTGCTCGGCCAGGTGGGCATCGGCAGTGGCGCCGACTCCGTCACGCTGTCGCTGACGATGCCGGTGACGCCCGACCCGGCGCTGCTCACCTTCTCCCTGGACGGCCACCAAGCCCTCGACTCGCTCGCCGCCCTCGCGGGCGTGGCGGGCGGGACGGCGCTCGGCAACCTGGTGCCGGACCGGTTCCCTCTGACCCGGCTGCTGCGCCTCGACGGCTTCGAGCTCGTCGTGGCGCCGCGCACCCGGCGGCTCGTGAGCCTGTCCATCGGCGTCAGCCTGCTGCCCTCGCAACCGGCGCCGACGGCCGGACCGGCCACGAAGATGATCGAGGGCGAGGTCGTCGGCCGTGCCGCGGAGCACATCGACTCGGTCGACGAGCCGGCGCCGCTCACACCCTTCCCGACCCGGCTGGTCCACGAACCGTCCGCCGTCCCCGCGCCGCACGCGCTGACCGCGGACGACGACCCGCCACCCCCGGTGACATGGCTGATCATCCCGCCGGACCTGCTGGCGATCAGCGACGTCCAGGTCCGGTTCCAGATCAACGACCCCGCGCACCCGAGCGCGAGCACGATCGCCGCCCGGCTCGGCGGGACGTTCTGGATCGCCGATCTGTACCCGATCTCGCTGGAGGTGCTGCTGCCCGAGGTCACGGTCAACGGGTACCTGCTGCCCGGGTACACGGTCCCGGTGCCGGAGCTGCTGGAGCACTACGGCTTCGACCTGCCGCCCGGCTTCGACCTCGAGATCACCGACCTCTTGATGAGCGCGAACCCCGGCTACCGGACGTTCGACCTCAGCACCACGATCGACGGCGACGTCAAGCTGATCAGTCTCAACGAGGGCGCGATCTCGCTCACCCTCACCGGTATCAGCGCCGAACTCTCCCTCAGCCAGACGGGCTTCACCTGCCAGTTCATCGGCGACGCCGATTTCGCCGGCGTGGTCGACTTCTCCCTGCTGGCCCGCAAGGAGGCCGACAGCGCGTCCGGCTGGACGTTCGGAGGGGCGATCACCCACCCGTTCTCGGTCGGCGAGCTGATCGGCAAGGTGACCGGCTGGACCTCGGTGCCCGGCTTCCTCAACGACATGCACGTCACCGAGTTCGAGGTGGCGTACCACACGGGCAGCAAGGAGTTCAGCCTCGAAACCGGCCTGCGCTGGCTGTTCGCCGACGCCGACGTGGAGATCGACCTGGGCTTCTCGCTTGCCTCGACGGCCGCCGAGGGCACGCCGTCGCAGGCCCGCTACCACGGCTCGCTCACCGGCGGTTTCGCGTTCCTCGGCATGGAGCTGGAACTCGTCTACACCTTCGACCAGCTGCGCAAGACCAATACGTACGAGCTGAAGTTCGGGGATCTGGGGGTCAGTTACGCCAACCCGGACGCGCGGGGCAAGCGTGTCCTGCACATCGACTTCGGTAACGTGACACTCGGCGACATCCTGTCGTACCTGGTCCGGCTGGCCGACCCCGCGGCGAGCCCGTCGCTCGACGGACCGTGGAGCGCTCTCGGCTCCATCAACCTGTCGAACCTGTCGGTACAGGTCAACTTCACCGACAACGTCATCGAGGTCGACTACGCGGCGAAGGTCGACCTCGGCTTCATCTCCCTGGACAACATCGGCCTGCGCTACTACCGCGACTTCGGGCAGGGCCGCGTCGATGTGCTCCTCCAGGGTGAGTTCCTCGGCCAGAAGTACGGCCAGGGCCAGCCACTGGCCTGGAACGCCGTCGGCGGTCAACCGCCGGCCGTACCCGGAGCCGGCAGCAAGGTGCTCGACCTGCGCTACCTCGGGATCGGCCAGCACGTCACGCTCGACGCCACCGGTCTCAGCATGGTGAAGGCCGTCATCGACGCGATGCGCAAGACGGTGGTGCCGCTGGGCGACAGCTCGAAGAACCCGCTCGAACAGGTCGGCGGGCTGCGCTTCGACAGCGGTGCCAACTGGTTGTTCGGCGCGAGCTTCACCCTGCTGGAAACCTTCACGGTCAACGCGGTGTTCCTCGACCCGGTCGTGTACGGGCTGCGTATCGACGTCGCCGGGCCGCAGGCCGAGATCTTCCAGGGCCTCTCGTTCGAGATCCTCTACCGGAAGGTCACCGACAGCGTCGGTGTCTACCACATCGAGCTGCAACTGCCCGACGCCATGCGCCACCTCGAGTTCGGCGAGGTCTCGGTCACCCTGCCGGTCGTCGTCCTCGACATCTACACCAACGGGAACTTCCGCATCGACTTCGGCTTCCCGCCCAATCTCCTGGACTGGTCGCGGTCGTCGGCGGTCGAGGTGTTCCCCTTCGTCGGTTACGGCGGGTTCTACTTCGCCCTCCTCGACGGCTCGACCTCGACGCGGCTGCCGGCCATCGACAACGGCCGCTTCGCCCCCGACATCGAGTTCGGGTTCGCGTTGTCGGTCGGCGTCGGCAAGACGCTGAGCATCGGCCCGCTCTCCGCCGGGGTGAGCGTGACCGTCGCCGGCATGGTGCAGGGCGCGCTCGCCTGGTTCCACCCCGACGACGCGTCGACGCCCCAGGCGCTCTACTACTGGCTCCAGGGCACGGTCGCGGTCGTCGGCCACGTCTACGGGACGGTCGACTTCGCGATCGTCAAGGCGTCGCTCGACCTGACCGTCTACGCCAGCATCACGCTGACGGTCGAGGCCTACCAGCCGATCGTCATCCACATGCAGGCCGGCGTCGAGGTGCGCCTCAACGTCAAAATCCTCTTCATCACGCTGCACTTCAGCTTCTCGGCCACCATCAGCCTGACGTTCACGCTGGGATCGGCGAGCACACCGCCGTGGCACATCGCCCTCGCAGGCTCCCGTGACGCCCGGATGCGGGCCCAGCTCGGCCTGCACCGGCCGACGCCGTCACTCGCCCAACGCGGCGTACGGCACGCCGCCCTGCCACTGCTGCGGCCGGCGCCGCGCTTCGACGCCGCCCTGTTGCGGGTCCCCGCCGCACGGGCGGCCGCGGTCCCGGCGGAGCCGCCGATCACCTTGTGGCTCACACCCGTCGTATCGCAGGCGGAGCCCACCGACTTCCTCCCCGCCGCCCCGGGCCGGACGCCGGTCGTGGCCGTGAACTTCCTGCTGTTCATCGAGAACGCGATCGACCCGGGCGCCACCGACGCCGCGGCGGTCGCCGCACCGGTCGGTGACGCGGCCGGCAAGCCGTACAACCGGCTGGCGGGCAAGCTCCTGCGCTGGGCGCTCGGGGCGCTCGGCGGCGACTTCGGCACGGTCACCGCCGACGAACTCGCCCACCTCCACGCGCAGTTGGACGACCCCGACGTGTTCGCGCAGTGGTTCTCGTACCCGAGTGTCACCGCGTTCTTCGCCGATCAGCAGGTGGTCTTCGAGATCCAGCCCCGCCCCGCCGACTCCAGCGGCGGCGACAGAAGCGGCAGCTTCTTCCCGATGTTCCCCGACCTCTCTCTCGCGCTCGGCACCGGTCCGGCCGTCTCCTTCTGGGACACCCACCCCGTCGACGCCGACTACGTCCACGCCCTCACCGCGTACTTCCAGCAGCTGATGGTCGACTACGAGAACTCGGTCCAGAGCGACCCGGCGGGCACCGGCACCGGCGCGCGCTCACCGCGAACGCTCCTGACCGACGGCGACGCCCCGGAATCGATGGCGGGGTGGCTGTTCGGCGCGTACTTCGGGATGCTGACCAAGTCGGTCGTGCAGAACGCGATCGATCACCTCAGGGCGGCCCCCTACCAGGTCACCGGCAGCGCCACCACGAGCCTCGCCTCCATCGCCGCGTCGTTCCCGACCGTGTCGGCGGAGTACGTCGTGCGGGCCGCGGACACACCGGCCTCCGTCCAGGCCCTGCTCAACCGGTTCGGCGCCGGCCTCGCCGGTGGGCCGGCCGACGCGGACGCCACGCCGGTGCCCGGCACCCGGCTGGCCGCCGAGATCGCGGTCTCGCCGGTGGCCGTCGTCACCGCGAACCAGTCGGTGCAGGGCCTCCTCGGCGGCGGCCGGCCGCTGCTGCTCTCCGAGGTCACCTACCAGGTGGCGGCCGGCGACGGGCGACCGGGCCAGAGCATCGACGACGTGGCACGGGCGTTCTCCTTCCCCGGCACGCCCGCGACGACGGCACTGGCGGTGATGGCGGCCAACGCCGACCGCGCGGACATCCTGCTCACCGGAGCCACGTTCGCGCTGCCCACCCTCACCTACCAGGGACGCGGCGGCGACACCGCCGACAGCGTGGCGCAGTACTTCCAGGTACCGGCATCGGCCGTCACCCAGTCGGCCATGACGTTCACGGTCACGGGCGTGACGCACACCGTGCGCGGCGGCTTCGTCATCAGCTACACCTGGAAGCAGGGCGACACCCTCGACGGTGTCATCGATGCCTTCTTCGCGCCGTCCGCCGACGACCTGCCCGGGTACGAGGCGATGATGCGGACCTGGAACGCCACAGCCGACCTCACCGCACTCACACCCGGCGCGGTGCTCCGGATCCCCCTCACCGAGTCCCTCGCGAGCCTCGCCCGCTACTACTTCCCCGGCACGGCGGCCGACCATCGGCTCGCCGCTCTTCAGCCTGCCGTGTCACCGGCGCCCGTGCTCGCACCGCTGGCGACGCTGACCCTGGCCGACGTCGTCTACCCGCCGCAGCCGGCCGACACGTTCGCCGGCGTCGCGCAGCGCTTCAACCTGACGCTCGACGAGCTGACCGGCCAGATCGCCTCGCAGACCGGCATCCTGACCGACGGGGCGACGGTGACGGTACCCGACGTGCCGGCGATGACGGTCGACGCCCTCGTCGCGGCCGTACAGGCGAGTCCGGCGGTCAACACCGGCGCCGCGAGCACCTCGCACTTCCTGCTGCACGGCCTGCGCGTGCCGTACCCGACCCCGACCACATCACCCGCCTACCCGTTGTACAGCCTGACCGGGCAGCAGGTGGCCCTCGGCAGCGGCCCCGCGCCGTCGGCGACGCTCGGGTTCGCCGCCGGGCACGAGGGCGCGACGTGGATCACCTTCGCGGGCGGCAGCACCTCCCTGCCGTTCACCTTCACCGCCGAAGAACAGCGGCTGATCTCGGCGTTCGCCACCCGCAGGCCCGACCCCGCGGTCTCGTGGCTCGGCCCGCTGCCGCTCTCCTCGTACCAGCCGGCCCGGTTCCCGGTGCAGAACCCGACGCACTGGCAGGCGGCGGCACTGCCCGCCGGCTGTTTCCACCCCGGCCAGTCGGTCGCCGAGCCCACGCTGTGGTCGCTGCCGCACGCGCTGCTCGAGCACACGGCGTCCGCCACCGGGCCCGCCCTCCGCTACGACCTGGCCACCGCGACCCACCTCGACGCGGCGTCGGGACTCAGGATCGCGCCGGTCGCCTGCCACACCTGGGCGACCACCGTGCCCCTGACGCTCCAGCAGCTGACCGGGCCGGACGGCTCACCGCTGACGGGCAGTTACCTGGTGGCCGGCACCGACGACGTCGGCAAGCAGAGGCTCTTCGACCTGCTCGCCCACCTCGGCGGCGACGGCAGGGCCGACACCGCCACCGTACTCGTCCTCTACCCGCCCGACCCCACCTCGGGCCGGGGCGGCAAGGGACTCGCGTCCGACCAGCTCGACACCGCCGGCACCCGGGTGCTCAAGACGAACCTCTCGACCCTCAGCCACAGCGGGCCGGCCGCACCGCGCACCGCCGCGCTCGCCGCCACCGCCGCGCCCTCGGCCGGGTCGCCCGCCTGCCTCGCCACCATCGACCGGGCCGCCGACTTCCTCACGCTCATCTGGGAGGCGAGCGTGGTGCGCACCGGTGGGTTCTACCTGGAGTACGCCGACACCGGCAGGATCGGCCTGCCCGGCCACCTGTTCGGGCAGGGCCCGACCGCCGAGGTGACCCTGCTCGTCCTGCTCGGATCGCAGCTCGAGTCGACGATGACCGGCCTGCTGCCGTTCAACAACGTGGTCGTCGTCGGCGACAACATCGACGCCTCCCACACGGACCTCTTCGTCCAGCCGTCCGTGCACACCGTCGTTCCCGGCGACACGCTCACCACGGCCGGCACGGCGAGCCCGGCCGCGCTCGCCCTCGCCAACCAGTCGGTGCCCGGCCTGCTCTTCCCCGGCCGCACGCTCCTGCTCGCCCACGGCAGGCCGTACGAGATCCAGGCCGGCGACACCTTCGCGGGCATCGCGCGCGCCCACCCGGGCACCTCGGTCATCGGCATCGCGACGGCCAGCGCGAGGCTCGACCTCTTCGTCCCGGGTGTCACCGTCCGCTTCTTCGGCACCGGGGGCCACCTCACCCGGGCCGGCGACACCCTCACCGGCATCGCGCGGGCGCTGGCGCCGTACACCATGAGCCCGGCCGCGCTCGCGCTCGCCAACCAGACCCTGCCCGGCCTCCTCCAGCCCGGCCGGACACTGTCCCTCGACGGCTCGGCCGACTACCGCATCGGCCACGGCGACACCTTCGCGAGCATCGCGCGCGCCCACCCCGGTACCTCGGTCACCGGTATCGCGACGGCGAGCGCGGACCGGCCCGTCCTGACCCCCGGCGCCCCGATGCAGCTCGCCGGTCGGCAGGTGTACGTGACCGGTGACGACGACACCCTCGCCCACGCCGCCGACGTCATCGGCGTACCCGGCGTCGGCGCCGCCGCCCTCGGCACCGCCAACCAGCACAACCTCGCGCTGCTCCAGCCCGGGCGCACGCTCCGGATCAATGCCGGTGTCACCTACCGGATCCAGGCGGGCGACACGCTCGCGGGCATCGCCGGGCAGTTCTCGCCGGCGACCCCCGGCAGCATCGCGGAGGCCAGCGCCGCCCTTGCGGTGCTCGCGTCGGACGCGTTCGTCCACTACGGCACCGACCAGCTCCAGGCACAGGCCGCCGTGCCGCCCGGCAACACCGGCTTCCAGCTGTGGCGCGGCGCCCCCGGCGCCGGCGACCCCGATCAGCAGCGGCTCGACGAGTTGTTCGGCCTCATCGGCTTCGGCATCGAGGGCGGCACGTACTTCGGGGCCGGCAACCAGGGACTGCCGACCGGGCCGACGCGGCACCCCGGCGCGCTGCCCGCCCCTGGCGCCGACGCACCGGCATCCCCGTCCGCCGACGACGGGGCCCGCTACTACCGGCAGGTGGTGTCGCTGTACCAGGCGGCCGAGCCCGCCTACAACCCGGTACCGGCCACGCCGGCGCTGCCCGCACCGAGCGGCAACCCCTACGCCGGCATCCACGCCGACCCCGCGTCGGGCACCTACTCGCAGGTGCGGCTCGGTCTCGGCCTGCACGACCTGTCGGGCAACCTGACCGGCGGCGCCACCCTCCACCTGGACCCGATCCGGGTCGGCCACACCGACCGCCTCGTCGGCCTCTCCCAGTGGCCGAGCGTCACCACCCGGTTCGACGTGCCCTCCGACGCGGCGGAGCTCCGCGTCACCGCCGAGTTCAGGGCGGCCAGGTACGTACCCGGCTTCGGACAGTCCTACCGCAGCAGCCATGACAGCGCCCGCAGCCACCTCGCCCGCTACACCACGGTCTACTACCAGCTCCAGGAGCCGGGGCTGCTGCAGTTCGCGGTCACCAGCTCGATCGGCCGGGTCGACTCGTCGGTCACCACGCGGCAGGAGGTCCAGCTGTGCCTGCTCGGGCTGGTCGAGCAGATCCTCCTCTTCCTCGGCGCCGCCGAGAACCTCGCCCCCGTCTGCCCGCCGATCGCGGCCGGTACCCCGCTCGCCACCGTCGCGAGCACCTACGCCGTGACGGTCGGCGATATCGTCGTGGCCAACAAGGATGCCGAGCTCGCCGACCAGCTGGTCGCCGCGGGGACGACCCTCGCGATCCCGACGTACCACGTGTTCACCACCGGCACGACCGTCAGTGACCTGCTGACGCACGTCACCCTGGCGCAGCTCGGCGACCGGGCCAACCTCGCGCTCCCGCTCGAAGCCGGCACCGAACTCACCGTCCCCGTCCAGCACGCCACCGTCGACGCCCTGCGTGACGACGCGCTCCACCAGATCGCCCGACTGCTCCGCACCACGGTCGCCGACCTCGCGTCGAGCAACGGGGCCGTCGCGCTCAACCCGGGCGGTAGGGCGATGACGTTCGCGCTCGGCCCGGCGCGCCTGCCCGTCGGCCCGTCCGACACGCTGACCACGATGGCGTCCGCGTTCAACGCCCTGGATCCGTCGCTCGCGGCCACACCGGTCTCGGTGGCCCTCGCCAATGACACGGTGAACGGGGTCTTCGCGGGCCTGCCGATCACCTGGGACCACTACGTCGTCCAACCCGGCGACACGCTCGGCGGCGTCGCGGCCCGCTTCACCGGCGGCCGGCTGGACAGCCTGCTGGGGGCGGCCGGCGGCGTCGTCGACCTGCTCCCCGCAGGTACGGCCGTCTACCTCAGCGGCCAGGACGCCTCGTACCCGCTGCGGTCGGGCGACACCTTCGCGACGGTGGCCGCCACCTACGGCATGTCGCTCGACGCGCTGGCCGGCCGCAACACCGGCCTGCGCCTCCTCGCGGTCAACCAGGGCAGCGACGACGCCCCCTTCGCGATCCCTGACCTCGTCGAGTTCCCGGTGGCACAGCAGCCGCGCCATGCGGTCCACCTCGCGCGCGGCGGGTCCGAGACGATCGCCGACGTCATCGCGCGTTTCCCCGGGTGGGACGCCGCCGGATTCCTCGCCCTCGACGCCGAGCTGCCGGGCCTGTTCGCCCCCGCCCGACTGCCCGGCACATCGGTCCTTCCCACCCTCACCGACACGGTGACCAGCCTGGCGGCCAGGCTCGGCGTCACCCCGTCGGCCTTCATCACCACCTTCCAGGCCCAGCCAGGCGTGCTGCGGGCCGGCGCGGCCGTACTCGTGCCCGCGGCCCGCACCGGCCAGGGCACGACGATCACGACCGCCGCACAGCCGTACCCGGGCGTCACACCGGCCGCCCTGGCCGAGGCCAACGCCGCGCTGCGGGGGGTTCTGGCCGCCCGGCAGCGGCTCACCTATGCCTACCAGCCGGACAACGGCAACCCGGTCACCCGCACCTACGACACGGACGTCAACGACACCTTCCTCACGGTCACCGCCGCGTTCAACGCCCTGTTCGGCCTCTCGACGCTCACCGTCGCCGATGTCGTCGCACAGAACCCGCACGCCGCGCTGGCCGCCGGGCAACCGCTGCTGGTGCCACCCGCGCCGGCCGCGTTGCCGCCGCTCGCCACGACGCTGCTCGCCGACTACCCGGACCCGGTCTTCCCGCTGACGGTCGAGCTGCGGATGCTGCGCGACCCGAACCGGGTCGCTCCCGACCTCCTCTCCGACAGCGCGACCTTCGTCGACGTCACGCCGGTGCCGCCGAGCCCGCTCGCCGACGGTTCGACGGCGTCGCTCGACGGCTTCGCGGAGCGGTTCGAGAAGACGTTCGCCGGGCTGAAGCTCGGCACCGGCGAGGACGCGGACTCCGCGCCGACCACCACGGCGAAGTCGCGCCTGTGGGTCGTGAACTTCGACGCGGCCAGGGGCGGCATCGAGTACCGCGTCGACGCCCCCGCCCCGGGCGGGTTCTTCGCCGTACGACCGCTGTCGACCGAGCCATGGACGCGAGTGAACGTCCCCGTACCCGCCTACACGCCGGGTCAGCCGCTGGAGTGGACCGCGCACAAAAGCTTCACCGGTGCCGACCTCGACGCCTGGCTCGCGGCGTTGCTCGCCTCTGTCGACCGGCTCCTCTCACCACAGTTCGCGCTGCCCGCGAGCGGGCTCGGCGCGGCCGCCCAGGCGCTGCTGGCCGACGTGATCACCAGCAAGGGCGTCATCGCCGACGGGCTCGCCGGCCTCGTCGAGCACCTGCTCGGCACGCCGTCGGGAGACCGGGCCCAGGCGGCACAGACCCTCCGCCAGCAGCTGCTCACCACACTGTCGTCGCTGTACGACACCACGCTGCTCGTACAGTTCCCGGTGACGGTGACATCGCCGTACACCGACGCCGACACCGCGCCTTCCCTGTCCGGGAAACCGATCGTGAAGCCGGTGGTGACGCCGTCCGGCAGCGCCGCAGCACCCACGTCGGGCAGCGCGACCAGGGCGACCCACACGCTCTCCGCCGGTGACACGCTCACTTCCGTCGCGGCCCGGCTCGGCGTCACGGTCGTCGACCTGGTGGCGGCCAACGACAACGTCGCCGACGTCTTCGCCCCCACCACGGTCGCCGTCGTCATCGGTTCCACGCTGACCTCGGTGCCGGTCGTCGCGGGCGACACGCCGCGCACGGTGGCGGGCAAGATCTTCCACACCCAGGACCCCACGCCCGCCCAGCTCGCCGAATTCGCGGCAGCACTGTGGAGCTGCGATGTCACCGGTGGCTCCGGCGGCGCCCACTACCGGCTCCACACCGATCCACCCGCGCCCGCGCGGCCGGCGGTGCTCTCGTACGTCGAACTCCTGCCGGTGACGAGCTTCAGCACCGGGAAGGTGCCCCTCGTCGGCGGCTCGTCCTCGGTGACGGTGCTGGTCGACGTCCGCGATCCGCTGCGACGGCGGATGGCCTACCTCGACCTCGCCTTCTCGATGACCCAGCTCGAGTACGACGTACAGCTGCCGGAACCGTTCGGCGCGACGTCGGTCGTCGGCGACTACCGGGAGTCGTCGTGGCTGAGTTTCCTCCGCCCGGTCGACGCCGTCCCGCTGGGGCAGGTGCAGATCCCGATCCCGCTGCGCGCCCACCCGGGCGTCCCCGTGCTGTCGACGCAGTCGGCCACCCCGAGCCACCCGGGCGACCCCGATCTCGCCAAGGCCAAGGAGTGGGACTACGCGTTCACGCTCGACTACCAGGCCGCCGCCCAGGACAGCATCGAGCTGGGCATGTTCTTCAACCGGCTGACGGACGCCCCGCCCGCGCCGCCGACCGGCGTCGGCACCGGTGAGGCCGGCCTGTCGGCGGTCCACGTGGCCCTGGCCCAGTTCAACGAGGTCGCCGCAGCGGTCGAGGACGACCTGCGGCTGCTGCTCACCGACCCGGCCGATCCCCGCGTGCTGCCGGCGCTCCAGGCCTTCCGCGACCTCGTACAGCGCGTCAGCCACGCCTGGTCCGGCCGGTCCGCCTTCGCCGCGGCCGCCCTCGGCGACGAGGGCGAGGCGCACTGGTACCGCGTCGACCCGCTGGTCGACGAGCAACAGCCGGACGAGTTCTCGTACCTCGCCCTCACCGCCGCCGACGCCGACCCGCTGTGGCCGACCATCGACGGCGCGGCCCCCGGACTGCGTGTCGGAGCGCAGGCGTTGTACACCCACCGGCAGCCGATCAGCGCGCCGCTCGACCTCAAGGTGGCGCTGCGCGAGCTTGACGCGGTCGCCTACCAGAACGGCTGGTCGGGTGTGTCCGTCGTCCGCAACGAGAACCTGCTCGGCAGCACCGGACCGGCCGACGCGACGAACCCGCTGTTCGTCTACCGCACGCCGCTCAGCCTGTTCAGCAGCAAGGTGACCCCGTCACTGCTGGCCGACACGCCCGCGCCCCTGACGACTCGCGGCGGCGTCGACCTGGCGACGGCGCTCGGTGACTTCTTCGGTGTGCTGTTCGACCTGGGATCGGCGCCACCATCGGCGACGTTCCAGGTGAAGGTGACAGCCCGCTACGCCTACTCACTGACAACGGCGGCGCAGCCCGGCGGCACGATCACACCGGCCGTGCCGCTCGTGCTCGTACCGCTGTACGCCTTCGACACGGCCACCGACGCCAACCCGGCCTCGCCCACCAGCTTCGTCTCCCGGCTGGCGGCGGCGGTCACCTCGGCGGCGGCCACGACGGGTGCGGCCACCGTGCCGGGCACTTACCTGTTCGACGTCGGCGTGTACTCGTCGCTGCACCCGGAAGGTACGCAAGCGACGCTGCCCAGCAAGCCGCTGCTCGACATCCGCAACCGCTCCTACCCGGGTGCCACCTGAGTGGCCTGGTGGCCGCCGTCGCCCGGCACCGGGAGAACACACCACGTCCGGGAGATCTCTCCCTCCCGGGGGAAGTGCACGACCTTGTCCGCCGTGGACTGGTTGACGAACCCGTCGGCCCGTTCTGCGGTGGCGGGCTCGACGGGACTCGCCCGGGCAGGGCTCATCGCCCGGGCAGGCTCGGGGTGCCGGGCAGCGCGGTGAGTGCCGGGTGGCCGTCCAGGACCGCTTCGATGTTGCGGGCGGCGAGTGCCGCCATGCCCGCGCGGGTCGCCTCGGTCGCCGAGCCCACGTGGGGCAGCACCACCAGGTGCGGTTCGTTGAGCAGGGGGTCGCTCGGGTCGGTGCGCGGCTCGTTGGTCATGACGTCCAGTCCTGCCGAGTGAAGAGCGCCGCAGCGCAGCGCCGCCAGGAGGGCCTCCTCGTCGACGACCCCTCCGCGGCCGGTGTTGACCAGGGTCGCGGTCGGTTTCATCAGGGCGATTTCAGCCTTGCCGATCAGGCCCTTGGTCTCCTGCGTCAGCGGCGTGTGCACGGACACCACGTCGCTGGTTTGCAGCAGTTCGTCGAACGGCACCCAGCGGGACAGCGCGTCGTCCTCCCTGCGCACCGGATGGTGGTGCTGTACGCGCATCTGGAATCCGGCGGCCCTGCGGGCCACGGCGCGGGCGATCTGGCCGTAGCCGATGAGCCCCAGGGTGGCGCCGTGCACGTCGAGACCGAGGAAGGCGTCCATGCGGAAGGCGCCCCATTCGCCGCGGCGCAGCGCGTCCATGCTCGCGGGAAGGCGGCGCCTGGCCATGAGGATCAGGGCCATCGCAACGTCGGCCGTGGTGTCTGCCAGCACGTTGGGGGTGTGCGTGACGACGATGCCGCGCTCGACGGCGGCCGCGACGTCCACGCCGTCGTAGCCCATCGACGCCAGGGCCACGACCCGCAGATCCGGCCCCGCCGCGTCGAGCAGCGCGGCGTCGACGCGGTCGCTGCCGAGGACGAGCAGGCCCTGGCAGCCGTGCACGAGTCCGGCCAGTTCGGCCGGCGTCGGGGGCTGCGGGGCCGTCCATGCGGTGACGTCGAAGCGGGTGGCGAGGTGACTGACGCTGTCTCCCGGGAGGGCGGTGCGGCTGACGGCCACGCGGGGGCGGCGGACGGAAGTGCCGGACAATCGTGAACTCCTTGCTGCAAGGCGAGGGGACGGCGCGCAGGTGAGGGGCCGGGGTGCTGGGTCAGGCCTCTCCCGGCCCGCCGAAGTCGAGCAGCACCTTGCAGGACCGGGCGGGGTCGGCCGCGAGTTCGAACGCCTCCAGTGCACGGTCCACCGGCACCGCCGAGGTGACCACCGGAGCAGCCGGGAGGCGGCCGTCAGCCAGGGCCGTGAGTACCTCGGTGAGTTCGTCGTCGAAGCGGAAGGAGCCGATGAGCCGCAGTTCGCGCGTGATGAGTGCGTTGGCGGCCACCGGCGTGTCCCCGGGCGGCAGCAGGCCCAGACCCACCACCAGTCCGCCCCGGTCGACGCCGTACAGGCAGGTGTGCAGTCCGGCCGGGTTGCCCGACGACTCGATCGCCAGGTCCGCCGCCAGGTCACCCAGTGCTTCGTCGGTGCCGGCGACGACCCGTACGGTCGATGTGGCACCCACCCGCTGGGCGACGGCCAGGGGAGCCTCGTGCACATCGGTCACGGTGATCTCGCCCGCACCGGCGGCCCGCAGCGCTGCGACCACCAGGCACCCGATGGGGCCCGCGCCGGTGACCAGGACCCGCTTGCCGCGTACGTCGCCGGCCTGCCCTACGGCGTGCCACGCGACCGCGGCCGGTTCGGCCACCGCGGCCAGCCGCAGATCCAGGCCCCCGGGCAGGGCGAGCACCCGCTCGGCGGGGACGACGAGGACGTCGGCGAAGCCGCCCTGGACGTGGGGGTTGCGGGCGGCACTGCCGAGGTAACCGGTGTCGAGGCAGGTGTTGCGCCGGCCGGCGAGGCACTGCCGGCACCTCCCGCAGGACGCCAGCGGGTGCACGGCCACGGGCGTGCCCGGCGGTGGTGCCTGCGTGCCGGGGCCGGCCTCGCGGACCCGGCCCACGATCTCGTGGCCCAGCACCAGCGGTTCGCGCAGCCGGAACTCGCCGACCGCCCCGTGCCGCCAGTAGTGCAGATCGGAGCCGCAGATGCCGCCGTACCGCACGTCGACGGCCACTTCCCCGGGCCCCGGCACGGGTACCGGCCGCGTCTCCAGGCGCAGGTCGCCCGCGCCGTGCGCCACCACGGCCCGCATGGTCGCCGATGTCCTGTCGTTCATGTCATTGTCCCGCTCTCTGCCGAACGGCTCGGCTGCTTGGGCTGGTTGCGCGCGGTGGAGGAGGCCGCAGGTCAGACCACCGCGGTCAGCCCTCCGTCGACGGCGATCACCTGGCCGTTGACGAAGTCCGACGCCGGTGCCGCGAGCCACACGAGGGTGCCGACCAGGTCCTCGACCCCGGCCCAGCGGCCGGCGGGGGTACGGCCCCGGATCCACGAGTCGAAGGCGGGGTCCTCGACGAGTGGGCGGGTCAGCTCGGTGACCACATAGCCGGGGGCCAGCGCGTTGACCGTGATCCCCGATCCCGCCCACTCCGCGCACATGCCGCGGGTCAGCATCGCCAGCCCTCCCTTGGAGGCCGCGTAGGCGGCGATACCGGGCCGCGCCAGCCAGGTCTGGACCGAACAGATGTTGACGATCTTTCCGTGGCCGCGCTCGACCATCCCGGCCGCGACGGCGCGGCCGACGAGGAAGGCGCTGGTGAGGTTGGTGTGCAGCACCCGCTCGAAATTCGCCGCCGAGACCTTCAGCAGCGGCTCGCGGTGCTGCACGCCGGTGTTGTTGACCAGGATGTCCACCGGGCCGACCCCGTCCTCGATCTTGCGGACCGCTCGCAGTACGGCCACCTCGTCGGTGACGTCGAAGGCCGCCGTGTGGACCTTGGCCCCGGTGCGTTCGGCCAGCTCCTCACGGGCGCGCTCCAGCGCCGCGGCGTCGCGGCCGTTGAGGACGAGTTCGGCGCCCGCCTCGGCCAGACCGACGGCCAGGGCGGCTCCGATGCCCTTGCTGGAGCCGGTCACCAGGGCGCGTCGGCCCGAGAGGTCGAACAGGGCGTGCGTCTTCACGGCTGTATCTCCAGGGGAGCGTAGTAGTGCATCAGCGCGGCGTTGTCGGCGTCGCCGTGCCCGGCCGCCGAGAGCCAGCGGTGCAGTTCGGCGACGGCGGTGGTGACAGGGAGCGGTATGCCGGCGGAGCGCGCGTAGTCGCGGGCGGCCTCAAGGTCCTTGACCATGTTGCTGACCCGCCCGGTGGGGGAGAGGTCGGCCTCGGCGAACTTGACGAAGAACTCCTGCAGAAGAGCGGAGTCGGCTCTGCCTCCGCTGAGCGCGGTGAGCACTTGGCCGGGCGGCAGACCTGCCGCCCGCACCAGAGCGGCGGCCTCGGCGAGCGCGGCGAAGCCGCAGCCGACCAGCACCTGGTTGACGGACTTCACCAGCTGTCCGGAGCCGGCCGGGCCGAGGTGCGTCAGCCTGGAGGCCAGGGTGCCGAGCAGGGGCAGCGCACGGGCGACGTCCCCCTCCTGACCCCCGAGCATCAGGGTCAGCTCGCCGCGCTCGGCGCCCGGTGCGCCGCCCGAGAGGGGGGCGTCGACCCAGCCGGCGCCCAGTGCGGCCGCGCGTGCGGCGAACGCCCGGGTGCGTCCGGGGTCGATGCTCGACATGTCGATCACCAGCACGCCGTCCGGGGCTGTGCTCAACACTCCGCCCGGTCCGAAGACCACGCGCTCCACGATGTCCGCGCTGTTGAGGGAGAGCACCACCACGCCTGTCGTGGCGAGCAGGGCGGGCGACCCGGCCGCGGCAGCGCCCTGCCGGGCGAGTTCGGCGACCGCCTCCGGACGGATGTCGTAGACGCACACGGCGTGTTCGCGTGCGAGCAGTCGGCGGGCGATCGCGGAGCCCATGACCCCGAGCCCGGCGACGCCCACGTCCGCGTGTCCCGCCACCTGACCTCCTGGACTAAATGCTGTCACAAGAACAGCATATTGGACTAGTAAAGTGCGGGGAGGCAACCTTCGTGACGAAACGAGCAACCTGATCGCCTGTTCCGTACAGCATATTGGCATCGTTTCCACATGCTGTTACGGTCGCGCCGTCCGTAGCGCAGGCGTCACCGGTCGGGTCGCCCGCCAGGGAGCGTCAGCGTGCGGGCGCGGTGCGCAGCAGTTCCAGGACGACGCTGTTGTCGTAGTCGCCCAGCCCCTGCGCCTCGACGGCCGCGTACAACCGGGTGACGGTGTCGGCCAGTGGGAGCGAGACCCGCTCGTCGGTGGCGCTGTGCTGCACGAATCCGAGGTCCTTCAGCAGGTAGCGTGCGGGACCGGAGGGGGTGAAGTCGCTCCGGGCGAGGTGGTGGTGCTTCTGGGCGAGCACCTCGGAGCGGGCGAGGCCGCCGGCCAGCACCTCCAGAACCGACTCGGCGTCCAGCCCGCCGCGTTCGGCGAGCAGCACCGCCTCGGCGAGGGAGACGAGCGTCCCCGCGACGACGAGCTGGTTGCACGCCTTGGTGAGCGAACCGGCGCCGACATCGCCCATCCGGCGCACCGTCCCGCCCATGGCCCTCAGATACGGCAGAACCCTCTCGTAGGCGGCCGGGTCGGCGCCCGCCATGATCGACAGCGTGCCCTGCACGGCGCCGGTCACGCCGCCGCTGACAGGGGCGTCGACGACCGTGACGCCGTGAGCGGCGATGTCGTCGGCGAGGGCCCGGACCCGGACGGGGGAGACGGTGCCCATCACGACGAGGGTGCTCATGGTCCGCTCGCGCGCGGCGAGGAGACCGTCGTGGGCCCGGAGCAGTGCCTCGACCTGGGGGAGGTCGGGGAGCATGGTGACGACCACGGACGCTGCGGCGCCCACCGCCGCCGGGTCGGTGGCGCCACGGCAGCCGGCGGCGACGGCCGTTTCCAGCGCCCGGCTGCTGCGGTTCCACGCGACGACGTCGAAACCGGCCCGGGCGAGGTTCGTCGCCATCGGCAGGCCCATCGCGCCGAGCCCCAGGAAGCCGACGGTCTTCGGCGCCGACGTCATGACGAGGCTTGCGAGGCCGGGCGGTGGGCCGCCAGTGCCTGCAGCCGCTCCTTCACGGCGGCCAGGTCGAGGGCGTCGCGGTTGACGACGAAACGCGGGGCGCGTCCCTCGGCTATGTCGAGGATCGCCCGCACGGCGCTCCCGCCGTTGCCGGCCGACATCTCGTCCGTCCAGGCCAGCGAGTGCGGGCTCAGAACGACGTTCTCCATGGCCAGCAGTGGGTTGTCCGCGGCGGGCGGCTCGTTTTCGAACACGTCCAGCCCCGCGGCACGGATCCGGCCGGAGCGCAGGGCCTCGACCAGCGCCGTCTCGTCGACGATGGGGCCGCGGGCGACGTTGAGCAGGACGGCCGAGGGCTTCATCAGGGCAAGCCGGCGGGCGTCGACCAGATGCCGGGTCTCCTCCGTGAGCGCGGCCATCACGATGACCGCGTCCGCTTCGGCCATCACTGTGTCGGCGTCGGTCAGCCGGGCGCCGAGCCGCTCGGCGGTGGCCGGTGGGCAGTACGGGTCGTAGGCGATGATCTCGACCTCGAACGGGCGAAGGAGTTCTACCAGGTCGCCGGCGGTGTTGCCGAGGCCGAGGAGGCCGATGCGGCGGCCGGTCAGGCCCTGGCCCATCCACCGCTCCTTCTCGGACCAGCGTCCCTCGCGCACCAGCCGGTCCTTGGCGACCAGGTTGTGCAGGACGGACAGCAGCAGGGTGAGTGCGGCGGTGGCGACGGGACGGCGGGCGCCGTCGGGGGTGATGGTGACCAGGGCTCCGTTTCGGGTGCAGGCGTCCAGGTCGACGGTGTCGTAACCGACGCCGAACCGGGCGAAGAGCAGCGGCGGCCGGGTGGCTCCCGCGAAGGTGCGCTCGGTGACGGCGGGCGCGGCGAACAGGACGGCGTCGAGTCCGTCGACGTCGTCGGCGAGGAGTTCGCCGGTGGCGCGCGGCAGGTACTGCCAGTCCACGCCGGCGGCGTCGAGTTCGCCGAGACGGATGTCGCCCCAGACATTGCGTCCGTCGGAGTCGAGGAAGTCCCTGCTGACGCCGACGCGGATGGCGCCGTGCCCCATCACAGCACCGCCACCGGGCTGACGGGCGAGCCGGTGCCGCCGGGAACGTTCAGAGGCGCCACGGTGAGCATGAACTCGTAGCGGCCGGCCTCCGCGCAGGCCACGGAGAGCGCCTCGAGGTCGAGGTTGTCCAGCAGCGGCACACCCATCGCGGTGATGGCGAGCGCGTGCACGGGGGAGGACACCCCCTCGACCGGGGAGGGCCGTACATCGCTGTCACCGTCGCCGCCGAGCAGGGCGATTCCCCGCTCGGCCAGCAGCGGCATGACGTCCACGTGGAGGCCGGCACTGGCGTTGTCCGGGTTCCAGGCACCGAGCTCCCTGCGGCGCCGGAAGTGGCCGGAGCGCAGCAGCACCGCGTCACCCTCGTCGATCGTCACGCCGAGCGCCTTCTCGGCGGCGAGGAGGTCGCCGGCGTGCACAGCCCTGCCGGGCTCCAGCCAGTCGGTGCCGAGGACGGCGGGCATGTCGATGAGCACGCCCCTGGTCACCAGAGGGCCGAGCGAGGAGACGGCGCCGAAGCGCGCGCCCCCGGCATCGACCACCTCGGCGGCGGTGCGCCCGTCGTAGAGCTGCCCCCGATAGGCGATGTGAGACAGCGCGTCGAGGTGGCTGACGCCCTTGCCGTGGTAGTCCACGGCGATGAAGTCCTTGTGGCAGGTGGGCTCCGGGGCCTCGATGTCGCCCAGCTCGGACATGTAGTGCAGGGCCGGCTTCCCGTTGTCCGGGCCCGGCACGGTGTTCCACGGCAGGGCCATCGGAACGACGGTCCCGGTGCGCACCAGCGCGGTGGCCCGCCGGACGTGCTCGGGGGTCACCCGGTTCCAGGCGCCCCGGTCCGCGGGAGTCCAGCGCCCCCACGTCCTGAGGGTGCCGAAGAGGGAGTCGAACTCCTCGCGCGAGACGGGAGGTCCGTTGTCGGGCACGGAGGGGAGAGGCGGGGAGTCGGTCATGAGGTGCTCAGCGCTCCATGGCTCGCAGGGTGTCGTCGGCCGGCCCAGACGGCGCGCTATGGTCGGAAATCTCGGGAGACTCGGACGGCAAAGCATGCGCCGACGGCATTGTCGTTCGGGACGATACGAGGGACAATAACAACATGCTGAACGACGAACAGAATGATGGGTGGAGTTGACGGTGAGCGCAAGCGACCCGGGAAGTCTCGTCCCGGCGGTGACCCGAGCCGTGGCGATTCTGGACACGCTCGGTGAGGCGGATGGCCGCCCGCTGTCGGTCAGTGAGATCGCGCGCGCCCTGGACCTGCCGAAGTCCTCCACGGGGAACCTCTGCGCCTCCCTGGAGGCGGCGGGCATGATCACACGCAATGGCACGGGCTTCACCCTGGGGCGCAAGCTGGTGGAACTGGGTGGCCGCTACCTGTCCACCGTGGACCAGTTGCGCGACTTCTACGAGTTGTGCCGGCGCAGCGTGCACATTTCCCGGGAGACCGCCCGGGTCGCCGTCCTCGACGGCCTCGACGTTCTCTACCTGGCCAGGTACGACGGGACCCAGCCGCTGCGGCTCACCGCCAACATCGGCGACCGCTTCCCGGCCAACTGCACGGCGACCGGAAAGGCGATCCTGTCGACGCTGGACCCGGCGGTGGTCGAGGACAGGCTGCGCGGTCGCACCCTGCCCGCCCTCAGTGAGCGGTCCGTCACCTCCGCGCCCGCGCTGCTGCGGGACCTGGCGGCGACCCGGGAGCGGGGGTACGCGATCGACGACGAGGAGGCCACGGCGGGCATCGTCTGCCTGGCCGTGCCGGTCACGGGCTTCCGCACCGACTCGTCACCCTTTGCGATCAGCGTCACCGTGCTCAAGGCGCGGCTCGACGACGAGTTCCGCACGGCGCTCCTCAAGGACCTGCGGGCCATCGCGGTCGGGCTGGAGAACCCGATGATCCCCCAGGGAGTGGCCCCGGGCGGCGGATGAGGTGAGCCGGCCTCCCGGGGGAGGGCCCCCGCAGGCCGACCGGTGGTCGACGACGGCCGTACGGAAGCTTCCGTACGGCCGTTCGTCATGTCGGGGCAACAAATGCCAGCCGGAGTATTGACCAATATGCTGGGATGAGTTCAGGATTCTGGGCGAGCCGATGAAGTGGTCCTCGGCCTGTAGCGAGATACCCCGGAGAAGTCCGTGAACGACGCTCCCGATGACACAGCTCCCCTCCGTCCGCCTGCCGGTGCTCACGCCGCCTCCGAGCCCCTGGTGGCGATCCGCGGGCTGCGTAAGCGGTTCGGCGGAACCCTGGCCCTCGCCGACGTCGACCTCGACATCCACGCAGGCAGCGTCCTCGCCCTATTGGGACACAATGGTGCCGGAAAATCCACGATCATCAAGGTCCTGGCCGGCGTCTACCGCGCCGACGAAGGCCGTATCACCGTGGCAGGACACCCCCTCGGCACCGATGCCGCCTCCGCCGAGATGTCCTTCATCCACCAGGACCTGGGTCTGGTCGAGTGGATGTCGGTGGCCGAGAACGTCGCCCTGGGCACCGGCTACCCGCGCCGCGGCGGCCTCGTCTCCTGGCGGCAGGTACGCAGGCGCTGCACCGAGGCCCTGGAGCTCGTCGCCGGCCACATCGACCCCGAGGCGCCCATCGCCGACCTCACCCGCGCGGAACGCTCGCTCGTCGCGATCGCCCGCGCCCTGTCCACCCAGGCCCGTGTCATCGTCCTGGACGAGCCCACCGCCAGCCTGCCCGCCGCGGACTGCGCCCGTCTCCTGGACGTGCTCCACACCCTGCGCGACCGCGGCCACGCCATCGTCTACGTCAGCCACCGCCTCGACGAGGTCTACCAGGTCGCCGACCGCTTCGCCGTCCTGCGCGACGGCCACCTCATCAGCGAGGGCCTCCTCGCCGACCACGGTCCCGACCGCATCGTGCGCGACATCGTCGGCCACGAACCGGAGGATCACCGGCCGCCGGCCGCTCGCACCACCGGCGCTCCCGCCCCCACCGTGCTGCGCCTGAGCGACGTCACAGCCGAGGGCGTCGGCCCTGTCGACCTGGAGCTGCGCGCCGGAGAGGTCCTCGGCATGGTCGGCCTCACGGGCGCCGGACACATGGACCTCGGCCGCGCCCTTGCCGGAGCCCGGCCCCTCACCGGCGGCGAAGCGCTTCTCGACGGCAGGCCGTACCGCCCCCGGTCGGTCGCCGCCGCCGTCGACGCGGGAGTCGGCTTCGTCACCAGCAACCGCCAGGAGGAGGGCTGTGCCCTCGAACTCTCGGTGCGGGAGAACTTCATGGCCAACCCACGTGCCGACGCCCGTTCCCCCTGGCGCTGGATCAGCCCGGGACGCGAACGCGCCGCAGCCAGGTCTCTCGTCGAGCGGTTCCACGTGCGCCCGGCCGACCCCGAGGCGCCGATCGCCACCCTGTCCGGCGGCAACCAGCAGAAGATCATGATCGGTCGCTGGCTGCGGCTGAGCCGCCGGGTGGTGATCCTCGAGGAGCCCACCGGGGGAGTCGACGTCGGTGCCAAGGCGGAAATCTACCGGCTCCTCGACGACGCCCTCGCCGAAGGGCTCGCCGTCCTGCTCATCTCCACCGACTTCGAGGAGGTCGCCGACGTGTGCCACCGCGCCCTGGTCTTCTTCCGGGGCGGCGTCACGGCGGAACTGTCCGGCGAAGCCCTCACCGTCACCGAACTCACCAATGCCGCGTCGGCCATGCCGGCGCTGAGCGGAACGGGCAACCACTGATGGCCACCGAGACCGACTCCACCCACTCTGCCCAGCGGTCCACGCCCGGCAGCGACCCGGGCGCGACCCCCCGCCCGGCCGGGAACCCGGCCACCGGCACCTCCCGCAAGGGCACCGGCGGCCGACCGCGCGGCCACCTGATCGGCACATACGGCCTGCTCACCCTTACCGTCCTGCTGTTCCTGGTCTTCTCCCTCGCCCTGCCGGACACCTTCCCCACCCTGGACAACGCCTCCTCCATCCTGTCCAACCAGTCGATCCCGGCGATGCTCGCCCTGGGCGCGATGATCCCCATCGTCACCGGCAAGTTCGACCTGTCCGTCGGGTACGGACTCGGCTTCGCCCATGTGCTGGCCATGCAGCTCATCGTCCACGGCGGCTGGCCCTGGCCACTGGCCTGCCTCGTGGTCGTCGTCGGCGGCGGCGTCGTCGGCGTACTCAACGGCCTGCTGGTCGAGTTCGCCAAGATCGACTCCTTCATCGCCACCCTCGGCACCGGCAGCCTGCTGTACGCCTTCACCGGCTGGATCACCGACGGCGCCCGCATCGTCCCCGGTCCCCAGGGACTGCCACCGGCCTTCACCGACCTCTACGACTCGAAGTTCCTCGGCCTGCCCGTGCCCGCCTTCTACGTCCTCGGCCTCGCCGTGGTGCTCTGGCTGCTGCTGGAACGGCTGCCGCTGGGCCGCTACCTGTACGTCATCGGCTCCAACGCCCGGGCCGCCGACCTCGTCGGCATCCCCACCCGGCGCTACGGCATCTACGCCTTCGCCGGCTCCGGGATCGTCGTCGGCTTCGCCGGAGTCCTGCTCGCTGCCCAGCAGCAGATCGGCAACCCCAGCGTCGGCATGGACTATCTGCTCCCCGCCTTCGTCGGCGCGCTGCTCGGCTCCACCGCCATCAAACCCGGTCGCGCCAACGCCGCCGGCACTGTCGTCGCCGTCGCTGTCCTCGCCATCGGCCTCGCCGGCATCCAACAGCTCGGGGCTGAGTTCTGGGCCACGTCCCTGTTCAACGGCGGCACCCTCCTGCTCGCGGTGGGCCTGGCCGGCTACTCCGCCCGCCGCAGGCTGCGCGCCGGGGCCACCGCCACCCGCAAGTCGATGTCCGAGCCGCCGGCGTCCCCCCGGCCGGCAGCCGCCTCCACTTCCGAAGGGGACTCCGAGTCCCGGTAGCAGCCCGGTGAGTCCCGGTAGCAGCCCGGTCCCGCCTCCCCTCTCCTCCCTTACATCAGCAAGGAGCCCGCACGTGTTCCAGCACCGCACCCGCAAGGCGTCCCTGAGAGCCATGACCCTCCTCGCCCTGGTCACCGCCTCCGCCGTCGGCTGTACCCGCGGCTCGCAGAGCGACGCCGCCGCCACCGCCGGTTCCGGCAAGGCCGGCTGCCCCGCCGCCCTCGCCAGTGCCAAGACGGCCGTCAAGGCCGCCGAAGACGTCAACGCCCCCTGGGACGGACCGACCACCGGCCCCAAGGCGGTCCCTGGCAAGACCATCGTCTACGTCGCCCAGAGCATGACCAACCCCGGAGTCTCCGGCGCCGCCGAAGGCGTCAAGGAAGCCGCCAAGGCCATCGGCTGGACCATGCGGATCATCGACGGCCAAGGCACCCCGGCCGGCATCCAGGCGGCCCTCAGCCAGGCCGTTGCCGTCAAGCCCGACGGCATCGTCCTGTCCGGTTTCGACCCCAAGTCGACCGCGCAGCAGGTCGCCCAGGCCAACGCCGCCGGCATCCCCCTGATCGGCTGGCACGCCGTGGGCACTCCCGGCCCGAGTACGGACCCCAAGCTCTTCACCAACATCACGACGAAGGTCGAGGACGTGGCGAAGATCAGCGCCGACTGGATCATCAGCCAGTCCAACGGCCGGGCCGGCGTGGTGGTCTTCACCGACGCCTCCATCCCGTTCGCCAAGGGCAAGTCGGACCTGATCGAGAAGGAGCTGGCCACCTGCTCCGACGCCAAGGTCCTGACGACGTCCAACATCCCCATAGCCGACGCCAGCAACCGCACCCCGCAGGAAGTGTCCGCCCTGCTGTCCCGCTTCGGCACCAAGTGGACGCACTCCATCGCCATCAACGACCTCTACTTCGCCGACGCCGCCCCGTCGCTGCGGGGGGCGGGCAAGCACGGCAACGGAGCACCGTTCAACATCGGCGCCGGCGACGGTGACCCGTCCGCCTTCCAGCGCATCAACAGCAAGCAGTTTCAGGCGGCGACGGCTCCCGAGCCGCTGTCCGAACAGGGCTGGCAGATGGTCGACGAGTTCAACCGTGCCTTCGCCGGCAAGCCCGCGAGCGGCTACGTCGCTCCCGTCCACATCACCACGGCGGACAACAGCGGCGGCAAGTCCTCCTGGGACCCGAAGGGATACCGCGAGGCATATCGCAAGCTCTGGGGGAAGTGATAGGTCCCCAAGTGGCGGGCAACTCGCTCGCCCCACGTCGGCCCGGACTGTGCCCAAGCTGAAGACCCCCAAGGTGAATACGCGGTTCTGCTCAACCGCATGCCGATCGCGCGCATGGCGAGGCCAGCGGAACGACCGCGCACTCCGCGATGGGGCTGGAGCGCCGTTCTGACGCTCGCTTCTGCCCGGGACGCTGCAAGCGGGCCGAGCACCGCCGACGGTCAGCCCTCGGCCCGCATGACCCATGCTGATGCCGTCCACAAGAACAAGCGCGACAAGCGTCACGACAGGGGGCGGCCTCGGGGGCTGGACCGCGCGGGGGCCGGGCAGTCGGTGCTGCCCCGCCGGTGGAGCGTGGAGCGCCACCGGGGCCTGTGTGGTTCCGGCGCCCGCGCCCTGGCCCTGGGCGTCGAAGACCCGCTGCGCGTATGCGGCGGGGAGGTGGACGGTGAGGCGGCGGAAGCGGCCGTCGTCGGTGGACCCTTCGGCGGCGGTGCGGCCGAACCGGCCGCGCAGTTCCACCGTGATCCCACCGGTGGCGGCCGCCTGCTTCCGGGCGGGCTGGCGTACGCAGGGCACCAACGCGGTGACCTTCTGGCGCACGAGGTGGTTCGATTCCCGAGCTTCGTCGATTCTGCGCCGAGTTCTCCGGTCCCGCAGAGGCAGTAGCTGGTTACAGCCGTGCGGCTGTACGGACCAGGGCGGCCAGGGTGAGGGAGCGGTTGTGCGCAGGCCAGGCGATGTGGGTCACGACGGAAGGTGCGTCGGTCAAGGGGACGGCCGCGTGCTCGGCCCACAGCCAGGAGCGGGCGGAGTCGGGGACGACTGCCACGGTGCGTCCGAGGGCGATCAGCTGGGCCAGTTGCGTCTGGTTGTGGATCTCGGGGCCAGGGCCGGGTGCGTAGGTGCCGTGAGTGGGCCAGCGGGCGAGCGGCAGATCGGGGACGTCCCTGACATCGGCCAGGGACAAGGTCGCGCGGGCGGCGAGGGGGTGCCCGGCCGGCAGGACGGCGACCTGTCCCTCGGTCGTCAGTGCCTCGCTGTCGAAGCCGGCGAGGGAGTTCCACGGCGTGTGCATGAGCGCGACATCGGCGCGTCCGTCGCGCAGCAGCTCTTCCTGCTCGCAGATGCCACACGGCAGCACCTCGATCTCGGCACTGTCGGGCTCGGCCGCGTAGGCGTCGAGAAGCTTCCGCAGCAGTTCGTGGGACGCGGCGGCCTTCACCGCGAGGACCAGCCGACCGCGGCGGCCGCCAGGGCCGTCGGCACCGCCGGCGCGCCGGGTTCGGCGAGCGGCGGCCACGGTCGCGTCGAGGGCCGCCCGGCCCTCGTGCAGCAGCACCTCTCCCGCGCCGGTCAGGCGGACACCACGGCGGTTGCGCTGCAGCAGGCAGACCCCGAGCCGCCGTTCGAGCTGCTGGATCGCCCGCGACAGCGGCGGCTGGGCCATGCCGAGGCGCTCGGCGGCGCGCCCGAAGTGCAGTTCCTCGGCGACGGCCACGAAGTACCTCAACTCGCGCGTTTCCAGGGTGTCCACGGCGACAGCCTACGTGGTGATACCTGGCGGGTATCAGAGGGCACCGTATCGGTGTTGGCCGCGCCACCCGTCCGTGAGCCAACATCATCTGCATGAGCGAAACGATGATCGCGCTGGTGACCGGCGCGAACAAGGGCATCGGGTACGAGATCGCGGCCGGGCTGGGCAGCCTCGGGTACCGCGTGGGCGTGGGAGCCCGCGACGAGACCCGACGCGAAACCGCCGTCGGAAAACTGCGCGCCCTCGGCGTGGACGCGTTCGGGGTACCGCTGGACGTGACCGACGACCGGAGCGTCACCGATGCCGCGGCACTGGTCGAACGGCTGGCCGGGCGCCTGGACGCCCTGGTGAACAATGCCGGCATCTCCGGCGAGATGGGCCCGGGATGGGAGCAGGACCCGACCGCGCTCGACCTGGAGGTGCTCCGCACGGTCGTGGACACCAACGTCATAGGTGTCGTCCGGGTGACCAACGCGATGCTGCCGCTGCTGCGGCGCTCGGCCTCGCCACGCATCGTCAACGTCTCCAGCAGCGTCGGCTCCCTGACCCGGCAGGCGGACCCCGACACCGAGATCGGCCCGATCATGGCGGCCTACGCGCCGTCGAAGTCGTTCCTCAACGCCCTGACGGTGCAGTACGCCCGGCAATTCACCGGAACGAACATCTTGATCAACGCGGCCTGCCCGGGGCTGGTCGCCACCGACTTCAACGGCTTCTACGGACCCCGCACCCCCGAACAGGGCGCGGTCACAGCGGTCCGGCTCGCCACACTGCCCGACGGCGGCCCGAGCGGCTCGTTCTTCGAGGACGACGGCGTCGTCCCCTGGTAAGCACGAACTCCCGGCCTCCTCCTTCGCGCGCTGTAGGGCATGGGGATCTCCGTTCGGGCTGGGCGGCGGGAGGTGCCCCCAGCGCCCGCTCGGCACGCTGCTCAGAGGTGGCCGGGACGAGGTCGACGACGGTGACCGCACCCGAGAGGAGGTCCACGGCGACGCCCGTACGCGTATCGGCGTACTGCGCGTTCCGCCGCCCGGACGGCATAGACCACCGCCCGGTCGGCCTGCGCCGGATCCGCCGAGCGTCTGAAGTGCAACGCCAGAGCGTCGAGGGCGACCGATGGGGCGAGTTCTCGGGCGTGCTGACCAACGAAGGACAGCTGTTCTCCCTCACCTTCCGGGGACACCGCTTCGAGGGAAGCAGCCCTGACTCCCCGGAACTGGTGGCCGCGCCCGAGGACTCCCCGCCAGCTGCACGCCCCGGAACTTGCAACCGCCCTGGCGTATGACCGCTCCCACAGCAATGCAAAATCAGCCAACACGGCCATAATTGCACTCACCGTAAATACCGTTTTCGGGCACCAGGTCCACCGTGACATGCATCACACGCCTTGAAGGGAACTTCCTTCCCTTTTCCCTTCTCATACAGTCCGCAAGGGAAGAGAAAGCGAAAGAAGGTATTCTTCATGAATCGCGCACTCAAGAGAATGAACGTGGTCGCGGCCGCAGCCGTCGGAATTGCTCTCGCCACCGCAACCCAGGCATCCGCGATCAACTATGTCGACCCGAGTCAGTGCCTCAGCCGCGACGACCTCCTCATGATCACGCACCACGGCGGCGGCTCCCCGAGTAACATTAGCTGCCTCGCAAATGCCGGCAGCCTGAGCGGCATCACCATACAGCAGGTCAACCAGGTCCGAACTGGTAACAACGTGGTCCAGATCTGGTGGAGTGACGGCACCAGTCAGATCCACCAGAGGTGGTCCACCTACAACTACAACAACAGGACCATCACCGGAATTACCATCCGCTGACCCCGGGGAATTACAGCCCTTTTCCCCACCTATTTGAAGGGCACGTTCACGCAGGCCAGCCGTGCGCCAGCCGTTCCGGCGTGCCCTTCATCACGGCGGCTTCAAGTTCCGTGGTTGCCGACAGCCTCGGCGGCATCGCCTTCCCCCACGCCAAGCTCGCCCTGCGCGTGCACCGCCGCCGTCAGCAGAACGGCAAGAAACAGACCCGTGAGACAGGGCGACCTTTTCGCGCTGTGGGACGCTCACGCCGGGTATGTCCAGGAAACCTATTCTGCCCGCGGCGAAGGCGACCGTCTCGAGGCTCCCGGCGGATGTCGGCCCGGTCGCCGACCTCGTGCCCGTGTCCGGCGCAAGGCGCTCGCAGTGGCTGCTGCTGACGACGCCAGGCGACCTGGTGTGGTTCGACGCCGACAGCGGTACGAAACGGACGGTCGGCGCCACCACGGTCCCGGCGGAGCCACAGCCCGGCGTGTGGCGAGAAAATGTGGTGTGCCGGCGCCTGCACGCCTCACGCGACGGCCGGTTCGCCGGAGTCGTCAACGACTACGGCCGCTGCGGCGAGGTGATCGACCTGGAGGCCCGGCGGGTCACCCTGGCCCTGGACGGCGGCGACTACCATCCGTACACCGATCCCTTCTCGTTCGCCTTCACGGAACACGAAGGCCGGACTCTGGTCGTGCACCGCACGGCCTGGAACAGGCTGGATGTGTCCGACGCGCTGACCGGGGAGCTGCTGACCCTCCGCGACCCCGGTATCGACACCGCCTGGACTACTTCCACGGTGCGCTCGCCGTGTCCCGCCCCGAGGCACTCGGATCGCCGATGACGGCTGGTTCTTGCAGCCGTACGGCATTCCCAAGGTGTGGATCCCACGCTCCTGGATCGACGAGCGCCGTATCACTGTGGGACCCCGTGAGCGGGGAGCTGAGGGGCGCCGTCCCGGGCTTCGTCCCCACCCACCGTCACCTGGGCGCGGCCGAGTTGGTGGCGTTCGACGGAGAGGCGCTCAACTGTCTGCACCTGGGCGGCCTCGTCCGACCCGTCGTGTCGGCCGGGGACGTCCGACGCGGCAGGGGCTGTGGCCGGGCCCCCGCGGGGATCGCCCGGCCACCTCGGGTACGGGCACCGTCGGACGAGCAGGGCCACCGGGGTGGTCGAGGCCACTGGCGGGCTGCAGAGAGGCAGCCGTCGAAGGCGACGCGACGGAAGCAAGGTCGTCCTCGGCGAGGGCGTGCAGGGGCAGACTGGCCGGTGCGTGCGGGGGCCCCTGCGTGGGCCTGCCCGCCGCCGGCCGGGAACCGGGCGTGGGAGCGGTGGACAGGCTGCTGGCCTGCGGAGCGATTCGCCCACCGGCGCCGGCACGCCACGCGCACCGTACCGCCGGCGCCGCGGTAGCCCTTGTCGGCCCAGCCGGGGACGTCGGCGGCGGTCAGCGCCTCGATATTCCGCGCCCGCGGCCGGCCTTGATGTCGTGCACGGAGCCATGCAGGACGGGCGGGGCCGGCGGGGCCGTGCCCACGCCCTACCTGCAGGAGCCGACAGCCACGTCAACCGCGGAGCGAACGGAACCTTGCAGCGGCGCCGACCGGATGAATCCACGCAGGTTCCGTCACCGGCTCTTTCCGTCGTGGCCGTCTGAAGGGGTGCGACGCCGCCCGATGGAGCCGACGGGACGGCGGTCGTGGACGGCGGTCTCAGCCGATGGCGTACGCCCAGCCCGCTGGAGCGACAACCGCTCTGTATGGGCCGCTGACAACGAATTAGGTTGGCCGGTTTGGTGATCGCGGCGGTTGGATGGATGGTGACGTCCGTTCCAACCGCTGGAGGTGCGGTGGCCGAGCCTGTCCGTGTGCGCAGACTGACCGACCAGGAAGGGCAGAAACTGCAGCAGATCGTGCGCCGGGGCAGCACCAGCTCGGTGCGCTACCGGCGCGCGATGATGCTGCTGGCCTCGGCCGGCGGGAACCGGGTGCCCGTGATCGCCCAGCTGGTGCAGGCCGACGAGGACACCGTCCGGGACGTGAGCCACCGCTTCAACGAGATCGGCCTGGCCTGCCTGGACCCTCGGTGGGCGGGAGGCCGTCCCCGCCAGCTCAGCACTGACGACGAAGACTTCGTCATCCAGACGGCCACCACTCGCCCGACCAAACTCGGCCAGCCCTTCACCCGCTGGTCCCTGCGCAAGCTCGTCGCCTACCTGCGCAAAGTCCACGGCCACATGATCCGCATCGGCCGCGAGGCGTTACGCGGCCTGCTCGCCCGCCGCGGCGTGACCTTCCAGCGCACCAAGACGTGGAAGGAATCCCCGGACCCCGACCGTGAGGCGAAGCTGGACAGGATCGAGGAGGTCCTCGACCGTTTCCCCGACCGGGTCTTCGCCTTCGACGAGTTCGGCCCGCTCGGGATCCGTTCCACCGCGGGCTGGGGCTGGGCCGCCCAGAAGCACCCCGACCGGCTGCCCGCCACCTACCACCGCACCCACGGCGTGCGGTACTTCCACGGCTGCTACTCGGTCGGCGACGACAGCCTGTGGGGCGTCAACCGCCGCAAAAAGGGTGCCACCGACACGCTGGCCGCGCCGAAGTCGATCCGTGCCGCCCGGCCCGACGGCGCCCCGATCTACGTGATCCTGGACAACCTGTCCTCCCACAAGGGCGCCGACATCCGCCGCTGGGCGGGGAAGAACAAGGTCGAGCTGTGCTTCACCCCGACCTACGCATCCTGGGCGAATCCGATCGAGGCCCACTTCGGACCGCTACGGCGGTTCACCATCGCCAACTCCCACCACTCCAACCACGCCGTCCAGACACGGGCCCTGCACGCCTACCTGCGCTGGCGCAACGCCAACGCCCGGAACGCGCCCGCATCCGCAGCGAGAAAGGCATCCGCTGGGGCGTACGTCCCCTCAAGACCGCAGCGTGAGCACACTTCATACCCAGTGCGCAACTCCTCGTGAAAGGCTGCGAGCATGATGGGTGGACCGTCCGAGAGCCCAGAACTCTGGGCATTCCTGGAGTCACTGCACCGCGGCGAGTTCCTTTCCGGCACCGTCACAGCGATCGAGCGGTTCGGTGTGTTCGTGGCGCTGGACGACGGACCCGACCATCCGGTCTTCCCCGGCGTCGGGTTCATTTCCTTTGCTGAACTGTCCTGGCGACACTTCGAGGCAGCCACCGACGTCGTGCAGGTCGGACAGCGCGTCTCATGCGAGTTCCTCCAGTTCGACACCTGGAACCTGGAGGCCAGACTGTCCTTGAAAGCCACACAGCCGGACCCCTTTCAGGTATTCGCCGACACCATCGCGGTGGGGCAGCAACTGCCTGGCCAGGTCACCAAGCTGATCCCGTTCGGCGTCTTCGTCCAGGTTGCCGACGGTATCGAGGGCCTGGTTCACCTGCGCGAGCTCGCCTGGACACCGGTGGAGACTGCATCAGATGTCGTCCAGGTCGGCGACGAGATCACGGTGGTCGTCACCGAGATCGACCGAGAGCGACGCAGACTATCCCTCTCCCGACGACAAAGCTCATCCACCGACGTGTGACGCGCTGCGTTCCTGCGACGGTTCCCCTGCGTGAGTGCTCCTGAACGTCTGCTCAGCCAAAGGAAGACACACGCGCCCCAGGCCGGTGAACCTTTGCGGTCACAGCACTAGCCGTGTCACGGACATGGCAGACCGGGGGAGGCACGCTCCAGTCGTCCGCTCCTCGGTGGTCGTGGTGATGGTGATGGTGGGGGTGGCCGTCAGGTGTTGGCGGTGCCCGTCGTCGAGTCCTGGCCGGGCAGGAATTCGGCGGAGGCCAGGTAGTCACGCAGCCCCTCTTCGGTGCTGCTCACATGCAGCAGAGCGGCGGCCTGACTGAGAGAGACGTCCCGTATGGACAACGCCCGGTAGATCGCCTCGTGTTCGGCGAGGGTGCGCCCCCCTGCCTGGGCGTCGACCAGGCCACGCCAGATACGGGCGCGCAGCGTACGACCGGAGATGGCCTCCAGCAGAGTCAGCAGCGTGTCGTTGCCCGTCGCCGCCACCACGGCACGGTGGAAGGCCGCGTCGTGGACGCTGAGCCGCTTGATGTCGTCGCGCGCCTCGCGCATGGCGTCCAGGTGTTCCTTGACCTCGGCGAGCTGCTCGTCGGAGATCCGGGTGGCGGCCAGCGCGGTCGCCATCGGCTCGAGGAGCCGGCGTACCTCCATGAGGTCCTGCAGGGCCGCGGAGTCCCCCTGGAGCAGCTCCACCGCCCCGCCGAGACCCTCGAAGAGCAACCGGGGCTCCAGGCTGGTCACATAGGTGCCGTCGCCTCGGCGGACCTCCAGGATCCGGGCGACGGCGAGTGCCTTGACCGCCTCGCGGGCGAGGTTGCGGGACAGCCCCAGCTGGGCCGCCAGATCGGGTTCCGGCGGGAGCTTCGATCCCGGGGGCAGGGCTCCGGTGCGGATCAGTTCACGGATCTGTTCAATGGCCTTGTCTGTCAGTGACAACGTGAACTCCTTTCGTGACCGCTCTCCGCGGGCACGTCCGACCTGATCAGTTCCTGGGTACGAAGATCGTCCCAAAGACCTTCGGGGATGTGCCGACGATGGAGTTCGGCGTTGCGTACCACCTGCTCGGGGCTCCGCATGCCAAGGGTGACATTGATGATACTGGGATGGCTGAACGGGAAGGCGATCGCTGCGGCGGGGAGTGTGGTGCCGTGCTGTTCGCAGACGTCGGCGATGGCCCGTGCGCGGGTCACCAATTCCGCTGAGGCGTCCTGGTAGTCGTACTTCATGCCTTCGGCGGGGCGGTCGCGGGAGAGGAGGCCGGAGTTGAAGACGCCGACGGCGACGACACTCTTGTGCAGTTCGTGGGCGGCGGGCAGGACGTCGTCGAGGGCGGTCTGGTCGAGGAGGGTGTAGCGGCCGGCGAGCATGACGACGTCGGCGGGGGTCTCGCGCAGGAAGCGGGCGAGCATGACGGACTGGTTCATGCCGGCGCCGATGGCGCCGATGACGCCCTGGTCGCGGAGTTCGGCGAGGGCGGGCATGGCTTCGTCGGCGGCCTGTTGCCAGTGGTCGTCGGGGTCGTGGAGGTAGACGATGTCGAGGCGGTCGAGGCCGGTGCGCCGCAGGGTGTCCTCGATGGAGCGCAGGACGCCGTCGCGGCTGAAGTCCCATTGTCTGCGCAGGTCGTCGGGGACGGCGAAGCCCTCGCTGTCTACGCCTTGCGGGTCCTCGTTGGGGACGAGGAGCCGACCGACCTTGGAGGAGACGACGTACTCGTCGCGTGGGTGTTCGCGCAGGGCTTTGCCGAGGCGGCGTTCGGAGAGGCCGAGTCCGTAGTGGGGTGCGGTGTCGTAGTAGCGGATGCCCGCTTCCCAGGCGGCGTCCATCGCTGCGGTGGCGTCCTCGTCGGGGGTGACCCGGTAGAGGTTGCCGATGACGGAGGCGCCGAAGCCGAGTTCGGTGAGCTCGACCGTCGTGTTCGTGATCTGTCGGTGTCGCAAGGCGGATCTCCTGGGAAGCGGTTCGGTCGGGTCAGGTGGCTGTCATCGGCCGAGCCATCCGCCGTCGACGGGGAGGGTGGTGCCGTGGATGTAGTGGGAGGCGTCGGAGGCGAGGAAGACGGTGGCGCCTGCGAGGTCGTCGGGGTTGCCCCAGCGTCCGGCGGGGATGCGTTCGAGGATGGCTTTGCTGCGGTTGTGGTCGTCCTGGAGGGCTTGGGTGTTGTCGGTGGCGATGTAGCCAGGGGCGATGGCGTTGACGTTGACGCCGTGGGGGGCCCATTCGTTGGCGAGGGCTTTGGTCAGGCCGGTGATGCCGTGTTTGGCGGCGGTGTAGCCGGGGACGGTGATGCCGCCCTGGTAGCTGAGGAGGGAGGCGGTGAAGACGATCTTGCCCTGGCCGCGGGTGATCATGGCGGCGCCGACGGCGCGGGTGAGGGTGAACTGGGCGGTGAGGTTGACCTGGAGGACGTGGTCCCAGTCGGTGTCGGCGTGCTGGGCTGCGGGGGCGCGGCGGATGGTGCCGGCGTTGTTGATGAGGATGTCGACGGGGCGTTCGCGTGCGGCGAGGTCGGCGCCGAGGGCGCGGACTGCCTGCGGGTCGGCGAAGTCGGTGCGGATGGCTTCGAAGGTGCGTCCGGCGGCGTGGACGTCTTTTTCGATGTCGCTGCCGGTTTCCTCGAGGGCGGCGCTGACGCCGATGATGTCGGCCCCGGCTTCGGCGAGGGCGCGGGCCATGGCGCGGCCGATGCCGCGTCGGGCGCCGGTGACGACGGCGAGTTTCCCGGTGAGGTCGAACAGGCTCATGCGGTGGCCCCCTGAACAGCTTCGGCTTCGGCGCCGGTGGTGGTGCAGTCGACGAGGATCTTCATGACGTTGCCGCCGCCTTCGAGGGCTTCGAACGCGGCGGGTGCCTCGGTCAGGGGGACGACTTTGCTGATGAGTTTGTCGGCGGGGATGGTTTCGTCGGCGACGAGGTCCACGGCGCGTTCGAAGTCGGTGCGGGTGTAGAGGCGGGCGCCGACGAGGGTGAGTTCGCGCCAGAAGAAGCGGTGGAGGTTGATCTCGCGAGGGCGGGGGTGGATGGCGACCAGGCAGAGTCTGCCGCGCACGCCCAGCACGTCGACGGCGGTGTCGACCCCGCCGGCGGCGCCGGAGACCTCGAAGGCGACATCGGCGCCGGCGTCCTCGGTCCAGTCGGCGACGCGTTGCGTGATGTCACCGGTGGAGGGGTCCCAGGTGGTGAGGCCGAGTTCTTCGGCGAGGAGCCGGCGGTGGGGGCTGAGTTCGATGACGCGGACGTCGGCTCCGGCGGCGCGGGCGACGAGGGCGATGAGGATGCCGACGGGTCCGCCGCCGACCACCACGGCCTTTTCTCCGGGGGTGAGGCCCGCGCGGCCGACGTCGTGGACGGCGACGGCGGTGGGCTCGACGAGGGCGGCGCGGTCGAGGGGGAGGGTGTCGGGCAGGCGCACGAGGGTGCCGGCGGGGACGGTCCAGCGCTGTTGCATGGCGCCGGGGGAGTCGATGCCGATGAAGTCGAGGTGCTGGCAGATGTGCTGGTTGCCGGCCTGGCAGGCGGGGCAGGAGTCGTCCCAGCGCAGCGGCATCACGGTCACGCTGTCGCCGGGGGCCCAGCCCTCGACGCCGTCGCCGACGCGGGTGATGCGGCCGGACATCTCGTGGCCCAGGACGGCGGGTGTCTGGACGCGGGCGTCCATGTCGCCGTGGAAGATGTGCAGGTCGGTGCCGCAGATCCCGACGTAGGCGGGTGCCACCTCCACCTCACCGGGGCCGGGGGCAGGAGTCTCGGCGGGAGCGGTGTCCAGCGTACGGGCGGACAGATAACGGACAGCGAGCGTCATCGTGAAATCAGGGTCCCTTCAGCGCGGACGCCGATGGTCAGCAGCAGGTTGGCGTAGGTGCGGGTGTCGGCGGTGACGATCGCCAGCGCGAGGTCGGGGGAGCCGGCGGCGTCGTAGAACTCGAAGCGGCCGAGCGTCTCCACCTCGACGGGCCCCAGGCGGGCGCGGTACTCGGCGATGGCGGGCGGCTCCGGCTCACCCTCGGGCGGCACCATCACGTGCGCGGACTCGATGGGGATCGCCTTCAGCAGGACGTCCAGGACGGTGGTGACGTCCAGCAGACCGGGGGCCAGATTGAGGTGCACGGTCCGGGCGCGTGCGCCGGTCGCGGTGCTCGCCGGGTAGTGGCCGTCGGCGAGCAGCACGCGGGCGCCGTGGCCGGCGCCGGCCAGGGCTGCCAGGATCCCGGGGTGCAGCAGGTCGGTCAGGAGCACGAAGTGCCCTCCTTCCTCGTCAGGGGGTCGTCGAAGGGGTTTTCAGGGCAGGGGGTTCAGCCGGTAGAAGGCGGTCGCGGTGTCGGAGAGCACCGCCGACGTCTCGGTGGCGGAGCAGCCGTCCAGCAACTCCTCGACGGCGGCCGCCCAGCGGTTCCAGCCGCCCGCGAGCACACAGACCGGCCAGTCGGAGCCGAACATCAGCCGGTCCGGGCCGAAGGCGGACAGCAGGACGTCCCACACCGGGCGGATGTCGTCGATCGTCCACCTGTGCGGGTCGGCCTCGGTGACCAGGCCCGAGACCTTGCAGCGCACCTGAGGACGCGCGGCCAGGCTCCGTACCTGCCTCTCCCAGTCGCCCAGGTCGCCCTCGGCGATGGGCGGCTTGCCCGCGTGGTCGAGGACGAGCGGAAGCTCGGGAAAGCGATCGGCCAGTTCGACGGCCTGGTCGAACTGGTGGCTGCGGATCAGTGCGTCGTACGCCAGTCCGCGCTCCCCGGCCGCCCGCAACCCCCGTTCCACGGCGGGCTGTTGCAGCCACCCCGGGTCCGTTTCGCCCTGGACGAGATGACGCAGGGAACGCAGGTACCGGCCACCGGGACCGGCGAGCAGTTCGTCGAGCACGTCCGCGACCGACGGGGAGGTGAGGTCCACCCAGCCGACGACCGCGCCGATCAGCGGTTCGGTGTCGGCGAGGGCGAGCAGCTCCCGTGTCTCGGGCACGGAGGTCACACACTGGACGACCACCGTGCTCGCCAGCCCCCGCCCCGCGATCGGCCGGGTCGCGGCCGATCGCAGGTCGTCCACACCGAAGGTGCGGCGGATGGTCTCGAGGCCGGGCTCGTCCAGCCAGGGCTGCGGCCGGTGGTCCAGGTCCCACAGATGGTGGTGGGCGTCCACCAGCCGCTCAGTGCCGGACACGGGCCGCCCAGACCGGGCCGTCGGGGTACGTGTACTCCTTGAGGGACTCCTGGTGCATCTGCGCGCTCAGCCCGGGAAGGGCGGGCGCCAGGTAGTGGCCGTCGGCGATGCGCACCGGGTCGACGAAGTGCTCGTGCAGGTGGTCGACGAACTCGATGACGCGGTCCTCGGTCGTGCCGGAGACGGCGACGTAGTCGAACATCGACAGGTGCTGGACCATCTCGCACAGGCCGACACCACCGGCGTGCGGGCAGACCGGGACGCCGAACTTCGCGGCGAGCAGCAGGATCGCGATGTTCTCGTTGACACCGCCGACCCGGGCGGAGTCGATCTGGACGATGTCCACCGCGCCGGCCTGGAGGAGCTGCTTGAAGACGACCCGGTTGGCGATGTGCTCCCCGGTGGCGACCTTGATGGGGCTGACCGCCTTGCGGACCGCCGCGTGGCCGAGGATGTCGTCCGGGGAGGTGGGCTCCTCGATCCAGTACGGGTTGTAGGGGGCCAGCTCGCGCATCCAGTCGATCGCGGGCTGGACGTCCCAGCGCTGGTTGGCGTCCACGGCGATACGGATGTCGTCCCCGACCGTCTCACGGGCCGTGCGCATGCGCCGCACGTCGTCCGCCAGGTCCGCGCCGACCTTCAGCTTGATCTGGGTGAAGCCGTCCGCGACCGCCTCGCGGGCGAGACGGGAGAGCTTCTCGTCGGAGTAGCCGAGCCAGCCCGGCGTGGTGGTGTAGGCGGGGTAGCCGCGCTCCAGCAGGTGGGCGATGCGCTCCTGGCGGCCCGGTTCGGCGCGCCGGAGGATCTCCAGGGCCTCCTCGGGGGTGAGGGCGTCGGACAGCCAGCGGAAGTCGACCTGGGCGACCAGCTCCTCGGGCGACATCTCGCCGAGGAAGCGCCAGACGGGCTTGCCGGCGCGCTTCGCGGCGAGGTCCCAGGCGGCGTTGACGACGGCGCCCGTCGCCATGTGGATGGCGCCCTTCTCCGGGCCGAGCCAGCGCAGCTGGGGGTCGTGGACGAGGGAGTTGGAGAAGGCGCCGAGGTTGCCGCAGACCTCCTCGACCGACAGGCCCACCACGTGCGGGGCCAGGGCCGCGATCGCCGCCGCCTGGACATCGTTGCCGCGACCGGTGGTGAACGCCAGGGCGTGGCCCTCGAGTCCGTCCCCGGCGTCGGTGCGCAGGACGACGTAGGCGGCCGAATAGTCGGGTTCGGGGTTCATCGCGTCCGAGCCGTCCAGGTGCTCCGACGTCGGGAATCGTACGTCGAGGACGTCCAGGGCGGTGATACGGGCGGATGCCGACGGAGCGGACTCAGTGGAGGACATAACTACTCCTAGGGGGCAGGGGACCAAGGACGTCGGCCCTGCGACGAGACGGGGAACAGCGGTGGGGTCCGGCAGCCGCGCGGTCATCGTCGACCTGGTGACTGCCGCCTGTTCATTCCTGGACCTTGCCGCCCGTGATGCGGGAGATCATCAGGGCGACCAGGATGATCAGGCCGTTGAGGGCGCCGATCCACTGCGCGGGGACACCGCCCAGCGTCAGCACGTTCTGGATCATGAAGAGCAGCAGGATGCCGCAGAAGGCCCCGAACATGGTGCCCTTGCCGCCGTTGAGGCTGATTCCGCCGATGACGGCGGCGGCGAAGACGGTGAAGATGTAGCCGTTGCCCTGAGCGGAGGCCACCGAGGCCAGGCGGCCCGACAGCATCAGCCCGGCGAGGGCGGCCAGCACGCTGCCGGTGACCAGGACGATCCACAGCACCCGGTCGGTACGGATACCGGCCGCCTTCGCCGCGTCGACGTTGCCGCCGATCGCGTACAGGGAGCGGCCGAAGCTGGTCCAGCCGAGGACCACGATGGCGACGGCGAACAGCAGCAGGCAGAGCCAGATGGAGGCGGGCATCCCGAACCACTCCGCCGTGCCCAGGTAGAGCATCGACTCGGGCAGCTGGAAGAAGGTCTGGCCGCCCGAGATGCCCGTGAGGGTACCGCGCACGACGATCAGCATGCCGAGGGTGACGATGAAGCCGTTGAGACCGAAGCGGATGATCAGCAGAGAGTTGATCACACCGATCAGCGCGCCCACGGCGAGGGTGACCGGGACCGCCCAGGCGCCCGGGAGGAGACCGAGGCCGTGCGTCGCGCCGGTCGGGACCACCAGCCAGGCGGCCACACCGGGCGCGAGGCCCATGGTCGACTCCAGCGAGAGGTCCATCTTCTTGACGATGAGGATCATCGTCTGGGCGAGGACCAGCACCGCGATCTCGGCCATCTGCTGCAGCACGTTGATGAGGTTGTCGGGCTGCAGGAAGATCGGGCTGACGATCTGCCCGATGATCGCGATCACCACGATCGCGGGGACGAGCGCGAGGTCACGCAGCTTCGCCAGCGGGATCTTGCCGCCGAACAGCGCGGTTCGCTTGGCCCCTGCCTCGGCGGCCTTCGGCGCGGGCGTGTGCGCGACGACGGTTTCAGGCATCGAGGTCCACTCCTTCCATCGCGGCCACGAGGTCGTGGTCGTGCCAGCCGCGGCTTATCTCTGAGGTCACACGGCCCTGGAACATCACCAGGATCCGGTCGCACATACGCAGGTCGTCGAGTTCGTCGGAGGCGATGAGCACCCCGGTGCCGGTCTCCGCGGTCTCCTCGACCTTGCCGAGGAGGAACTCCTTGGAGCGCACGTCCACACCCGCGGTCGGGTTGATCAGCACCAGCAGCTTGGGGTCGTCGGCCAGCGCACGGGCCATGACGACCTTCTGCTGATTGCCGCCGGACAGCGCCGACACGGGCAGCTCGGGACCTGGCGTCTTGATCGCCAGGTTCTCGATCATGTCCGCGGCGAGCCGGTCCCGGGTGCGATTGCTGACGAAGCCGTTCCTGCCGAGCCGGTGGGGCACCGACAGGGTGGCGTTGTCCGCGATCGACATGTCGGGGACGAAGCCCTGGTGGTGGCGGTCCTGGGGCACGAACCCGGCGCCCGCCTTGAGCGCCGCCGGGACGCTGCCCGACCGGGGACGCGTGCCGGCGATCCGCACCTCGCCCGCTGCCGCCGCCCGCAGTCCTACGACGGTCTCGGCGACCTCCGTACGGCCGCTGCTGGCCGCCCCCGCGAGCCCGACGATCTCCCCGGCGCCCACCGTGAAGCTGACGTCCTGGTAGGTCTCGCCGTGCAGGCCGCTGATGTCCAGGGCCGCGGTGGCGGCGGAGTCCAGCGAACTCGCCCGCACCTCCGTGCTGTCGGCCGCCGCCTCGCCCGTCATGGCGGCGACGAGGTCCGCGTGGGGGAGTTCGGCGACCGGCGCGGTCAGGATGTGCCGGGCGTCCCGGAACACCGTCACCATGTCGCAGATCTCGTAGATCTCCTGGAGGTGGTGACTGATGAACAGGAAGGTCACGCCCTGCTGCTGCAGATCGCGGATGCGGTCGAAGAGACGGTTGATCGCCGCGCCGTCGAGTTGGGCGGTCGGCTCGTCGAGAATGATGAACCGGGCGCCGAAGGACAGCGCTCGGGCGATCTCGACGAACTGACGCTGCTCCACGTTCAGTTCCCCGGCCAGGGTCTGCGGATCCACGTCGACCGAGTAGGTCGTCAGCAGTTCCTGCGCCCGGCGCCGGACCCCCGGCCAGGTGATGAGCCGGCCGCGGCCGTGTTCGTGCCGGTTGAGGAAGAGGTTCTCGGCGACGGTCAGCGTAGGGATGATCGTCGACTTCTGGTAGACACAGGCCACCTGGCTGCGCCAGGCGTCGCGGTCCGCGAGCCGGGGAGCGGCGGCGCCGCCGAAGGTGACCGTGCCCTCGTCCGGGGACTGGAGTCCGGTGAGGACGGAGACCAGCGTCGATTTGCCGGCTCCGTTGCGGCCCACGAGCGCGTGTGTCTCGCCGGGCCTGATGGTGATCCGGGCGCCGTTCAGCGCGACCGTCTGACCGAATCGTTTGACAATGCCCGTCGCCTCGACGACGGGCGGGCCCGCCTGGGCCCGTCCGTCGTCCGCCGGGGCGGGCGCGGGGGTGACTGCTCGCTCCCCGTCGCTCATCTCAACCGCCTTGTGTTCGTTGGCCTTGAAGTCCTGGCGATCCGTCAGCCGAGGTTGTTGCCCCACAGGGACTTGTCGTCGCTCTTGAGGCTGGGCACACCGCCGTAGGAGCCGCCGTCGGAGGTGACGAGCGGAGCGGAGAGCTGGTCCTCGAGGACGCCGTCACGGACCTGGATGATGTTGCTGTCGTGGTCCGTCTTGCCCGGCTTGAAGGTCTTCCCGTCGATCGCGGCCTTCAGGTAGTACAGGGCGTACTTGGCGTAGAGGTCGGCCGGCTGCGAGACGGTGGCGTCGATCTTGCCCTCGGCTATCGACTTGAGCTCCTCGGGGATGCCGTCGTTGGAGACGACGAACACGTGCTTCTTGTCCGAGGGCGGGACCAGCAGGCCCTTCTGCTTGAGCACCTGGAGGGTGCCGGACAGGGCGAAGCTGGCCTCCATGTAGACACCCTTGATGTCCGGGTTGGCGGTCAGGTCCGTCTGCAGCTTCTGGGCCGCGACGGCGCCGTCCCAGTTGGTGGCCTCGCCGAACACCTTGATGTTCGGGTAGTTCTTCTTCATGCAGTCGTTGAAGGCCTCGGTGCGGTCACGGCCGTTGATGGAGTCCAGGCCGCCCTCGAGCATGACGACCTTGCCCTTGCCGCCGAGCTTCGTGCCCAGGAACTGGCACGCCTTCTCGCCGTACGCCCGGTTGTCGGCGCGCACCACCATGAACACGTTGCCGGTGTCGGGGCGGGTGTCGACGGTGACGACGGGGATCTTCTTGGCCTCCAGCTGCGCCAGCGTCGGCGCGATGGCGGCGGTGTCCTGCGGGGCCATCGCCACGCCCTTGACGCCCTGGCTGATGAACGTCTGCGCGTTGGCGGTCAGCTTGGCGACGTCGTTCTGCGAGTTGGTCGTCTTGAGCGAGAGGCCGAGCTCCTTGCCGAACTCCGGCGTGTACTTGATGTACGAGTTCCAGAAGTCGGTGTCGGATCGCGGGTAGTCGACGCCGACGAGCGGCTTGCCGTCGGCCGACTTGCCGGTGCTGCCGGAGCCGCCGCAGGCGGTGAGCAGAGCCAGTGCCGAGACGACGGAGGCGGCGGAACAGAGGGCGGTTCTGACTCTCATCGATACTTCCTCACGCTGGTCCCGTAGCGGGAGACGTTTCACGCGGGCGACAATCGGATGTCGGCGCTTTGTAGAGATGGGATGTATGTATAGGCGGCGCCTGGTGGCTTGTCTAGCCCCTGGCGCGTTTTGCCTAGAAATCCCGGTTTACGGCTGCGATCAGAGTCCTGAACTAGGGGCCAAAGGTCAAAGCCATCCCATCAATCGTGGCCGGTCTGTGATGCGATCGCGCCGCGGGAAACCTGCCAGACATGGGGTGTCCTGAGGTCGCCAAAGTGGGAAAACCATGACATAAGCGGCAAAATCCCAGGTCGGACGGCGCTTTTCATCCCTGCACAGTCGTTGACATGTGGTGGACGCATGGCCGACCTTCGTTCGTAACAACCGGCACGAAGGACGCTGAGGACCGCTCCGGACGTGCCCGGCTCTGTCTTCTCCCCCGCCTCCTTCCGCAACAGGGATGTCCCATGTCGAGTTCGATCAGCAGGCGCCACTTCCTCGCCAGTGCCACGTTCGTGGCCGCGGCAACGGTCGCGGGCGGCGTGTTCGGCGCAGGTGGCGCGCAGGCGGCGCCCAGCACATACACACCCGACTGGAGCTCGGTCGACCAGCACCCCCCCACTCCCGAGTGGTTCCAGGACGCGAAGTTCGGGATCTACTTCCACTGGGGTGTCTTCAGCGTTCCCGCGTACGACAGCGAGTGGTACCCGCGGAACATGTACGCGAGCGGCAGCAACGCCAACCAGCACCACATCGCGACCTACGGCCAGCCGTCGGCCTGGCCCTACCACAACTTCATCAACGGCGCCCAGGACCTGGCGGGCAACACCGTCCAGTTCGCTCCGAAGCTGAAGTCGGCGGGCGGCAACTTCGACCCCGACGAGTGGGTGCAGCTGTTCGTCGACGCGGGCGCGAAGTTCGCCGGCCCGGTCGCCGAGCACCATGACGGCTTCTCCATGTGGGACAGCCAGGTCAACGAGTGGAACTCGGTCGCCAAGGGTCCGAAGCTGGACCTGCTGGGCCTGTTCACGACGGCCATCCGCAACCGGGGCCTGAAGCTGCTGGTCGCCATGCACCACGCATACAACTACAACGGCTTCTACGAGTACGCGCCCGCACAGACGGACCCCAGCCTGAAGAAGCTCTACGGACAGCTCGGCGCGGCGGCCGAGAACCAGCTCTGGTACGACAAGCTCAAGGAGGTCATCGACCGCGCCCAGCCCGACATCCTGTGGCAGGACTTCAAGCTGGACGCCGTCGACGAGACGCAGAGGCTGAAGTTCCTGTCGTACTACTACAACCAGGCCAACAGCTGGGGGCGCGAGGTCGTCGCCACGTACAAGGACGGGTTCAACGGCAAGGGTGAGGTCTTCGACTGCGAGCGGGGCGGCCCGGCCGACCTCACCACCCCGTACTGGCTGACCGACGACAGCATCTCCAACTCCAGCTGGTGCTACACCCAGGGCATCGGCTACTACAGCACCCAGCAGATGCTGCATTCGTTCATCGACAGGGTCAGCAAGAACGGCAACGTGCTGCTGAACATCGCGCCCATGGCCGACGGCACCATCCCCCAGGCGCAGAAGAACATCCTGCTCGGCATCGGCGACTACCTGAAGCGCTTCGGCGAGTCGATCTACGCGACCCGCGCCTGGACGGTGTACGGCGAAGGCCCGACGAAGATGGGCGGCGGCTCCTTCACCAATCCGACGGCCGGCACAGCGCAGGACATCCGCTTCACCCGCGACAAGGCGGGCAACGTCCTGTACGCCACCGTCCTCGGCTGGCCCGGCAGCTCGGTGACGATCAAGACCCTCGCCTCGGGCCAGATCGACCTCTCGTCTCTGACCTCGGTGAAACTGCTCGACTCCACCGTGGGCAACTACATCAACCTGCCGACGCCCGTCCAGAGCGGCTCCGGACTGACGGTCACCCTGCCGTCGTCGGCGCCGTTCAGCGCCAACGCCTACGTCCTGAAGCTCACCTTCTCCGGCGGGATCCCCAGCCTGCGGCCGTCTACCGGAGCCGTCGGCTTCACGGACGTCAACTACTCCGGAGCCGCCGCCTCGTTCGACGTCGGCGACTACACCTCCAGCCAGTTGCAGCAGGCCGGCCTGGGCCCGCTCAGCCTGTCCTCGCTCCGGCTGGTCTCCGGCTACCGGGTGATCGGCTACTCCGGCGACAACTTCACCGGTACCTCGTGGACCTTCACGGCCGACAACCCCGACCTCAGAGTCACCGGCAACAACGACGCGATCGCCTCGCTGAGGGTCCAGTTCAACCCGGCGACGTACTTCCGGATCTCCAACGTCACCAACGGACTCGCCCTGGACAGCGGCGGCAACGTCGCCTCCGGCTCCAACCTCAAGCAGTGGACCTGGAACGGCAGCAACAACCTCCAGTGGCAGGCGGTGGACGTCGGCAACGGCTACTACCGGCTGGTCAACCGCACCAACAGCATGGTCGCCGACGGTTGGGGCGCCACCACCGACGGCTCCGCCGCCCGGCAGGCCGCCTGGAACGGCGGCACCAACCAGCAGTGGGCGATCACCCACCGGGGTGCCGGACGCTACTCGATCACCAACCGCACCACAGGCCTCGCCCTCGACAGCGGCGGCAACGTGGCCTCCGGCTCGGTCACCAAGCAGTGGACGTTCGGCAGCAGCACCAACCTGCTGTGGACCTTCACCGCCCAGTAGGTCCCTGAGCGGCCCCACAGGCGCACAGGAGAGCCGGTCCCGGGACACCGGGACCGGCTCTTTCGGAATCTCCGCGGATGCGGGCCGGGAAACGGCACCGTGAGGGCTGCTATATCGGTGGGGCCGAAGCCGCGGGGCCCGCACCCCACGACCAGCAGCAGGCCCAGGTAGAGCTGGTAGAGGGCCAGCCGGTACGGGAAGGCCGGGCCGCAGTCGAGGCTGCCGCCCGCCCCGGTGCAGCCGGCGACGAAGTCGCTGTCCGGGCCGGTGTCCCCGCCGAAGGAGAGCGAGACCGGTTCCGCCGCCGGGTCGCCCCAGAAGGCCCGCTCGTGGTCTGTGAGCCCGGTGATCCGCGGTGACCCGCGCATGGCCTCCGTCCCGAGGATGCCCTGTTCGTACCCGCAGTACCGCGGCTCCGTCCGGCGGGGCGAGTGTGACGACGGCGGGGCGGTCGTCGTCGAGCCGGACCCAGTAGACGGCGCTCAGCCAGCCGTCGGACAGTTCACCCTCCATCCGGCATCCGGCATCCGGCATCCGGCATCCGACGCCGACACCGTCGCGCAGCAGGGCGTCCAGTTGGCCGGGGGACACGTGCCGCTTGGTCTGGCTGTGCACGGTCGCGTCCGGACCGCCGATCCGCAGCCGCCACCCGTGCGGGCTGTCGGTGGGTACCGGCAGCCGGTCGCCTGGCGCCGCAGCTGGAGGCGGGCCGTCTCACCGGGGCCGACGGCGCTGGGGATCACCACGGTCCGCACGGCGCCGTCGGCGAAGGCGTGCACCCACGGCTCGACGTCGTCCGCGCAGGCGGAGACGGGGTGCTGGTCGTCCGCGCCCAGCGCGATGACCGAGTCCGGACGGGCCGGCAGCGGCCGCCGACACGATCGCCGCGTCCATCGCCGCGCAGCCCCCGCGCGTCCTGGTCCGCGGCCTGGCCGATAGCGCGAACTACTACTACGCCCTCCGCCCCGACCTTTTGGCCACCGCCCGCCCGCCGTTTGACTGGACCAGGGATGACCTGGACGAGACCCACCTCGCGAGCGTGCTGTGGCCCTTGCCGCACTCCGCCACGGAGTCCTACAGCACACGGGTCATCACAGCCCTACACCACCATCACTCCCGGCGCAGCCACGGCGAGCACCACACTCCGCCCGGCATCAGCGATCTGATCGCCGCGATGCTGGCCGACGAAGGCGGCACGGGAAAGCGCCCCACCACCGCGGTGAGTGGGCGCTGGAGCCGACCGCCGGACCGGAGGGCCCTTCCGCTCCGCCGCGCAAGCTGCTCACCGACGGTGGCGGTGGCACCTTCGAGCCCTGGCCCACCGCCGACGGTTGCTACGAGCCCGCCCTTCTGTCCCTACGGGCGCGGGCTGACAGCGGTGCGGGTCCGGTATCCAGGGCAGTCCCGCCCAGTCGACGACCGGCCGCTCCTGGGTCGGCCCCGACAAACGGCGGGGGAGGGGTTGTTGCGCGGCTTGGGGCCCTTGGCTGTTGTCGGGCGGCTGGTTGGGGGTCTGCTGCAGCAGGAGTGTCCGCACCCGCTTTCCATGGTGCGGCGCGGTGGGGTGCAGCGGGCCGAGGACGGGCGGCGCCTTCACCGACGGTGGTTGTCAGTGAAGGCGCCGTCTGTCCTCGGGGTGTCAGAGGGCGATGATCTGCCACTGCTGCTCGGGGGCGCGGGTGTAGGTGAGCTGGTCGATGTTGGCCCCGTCAGCGGTCGAGCCCGCGTCGACGTTGAGCGACAGCCCGCTGAACCGGTTGGTGAGGTAGTAGTAGCCGTCGCCAGTGGGCGTGACAGCCCAGTGCTGCTGGGGAACGTTGCTGTCCGCGTAGATGGAGACGTTTCCGCCGTCCACCCGTGAGAGTCCGGCCACCTCCATCAGCTTGCCGCTGTTGACGTTCTTGATCTCGTAGTAGCCGTCGCCGGTGGAGGCGAAGGTCCACTTCTGGGCGGTGTTGTTCAGCCACGGCCACTGCTGGATGTTGGTGCCGTTGGCGGTGCCGAAGTTGAACACGTCGACGACCTTGCCGCTCTTGCGGTTGACGATGCGGTAGACCGTGCCGTCGCCCGGGAGGACCCTCGACACGAGGGCCGGCTTGGCGGTCCGGCCGCCGATGTGGAGGCCGCCGATGTTGGCGTAGCCGCCGGTGGCCGCGTTGGCCTGGATCCGTACGAATCCCACGTTCCGGGCAGGCCATTCGGCCACCTTGGTGGCGCGGTCTCCGATCCAGGTACCGGTGGCGACCTGGGTGAAGTTCGTGCCGTCGGTGCTGGTGGAGATGGTGTACGAGGTGATGTCGCCGTCGGTGGTGTTGCTGCGGTTCCACTGCTTGGGCAGGTACTCCAGGGTGGAGACGTTGCTCCACACCCCGCCCAGGTCGATCGTGATCGAGTGGGGCAGGGCCGGGGACAGGCCCCAGGTCGACCAGCAGGTCTCGTAGTTCCTGTCGCTCAGTCCGTCGATGGCGTTGAGCGGCCCCTCGCCGGTGCGGAATGCGGTCGCGTAGGCGTTGACCGGTGTGACGGGGTGCTCGGCGCGCAGCAACTGCGTCGGCAGTGGCGGGCGGGAGGTGTCGGGGCTCCAGGCCGCGCCGACTTCGGCGAGTCGGTTGACGATGTTGGTGTCGAGCCTGCCGTTGCGGTTGGGCGGGCAGTTGAGGATGAAGGAGGTGTACTTCGGTTCCAGGTCCGCCAGATGGGACAGGATGGCGTCCTTGCTCATCAGGCTCTCGGTCGGTGTGGCCGGATGCCAGAACCAGCCGTTGCTGATCGTCTGCCCCTGCGTGGCGGCGTAGGTGTTTCCGGCGGGCGCGCTGACGCCCAGCGGCTCCTCGAAATAGATCGCGTCACCGAGGAACGGCACCGACAGCGCACCGTGGTCGATCATGACGATGTCCGGCTGGAGCGACTTCACGTGCTCGCGGATCCGCTGGTAGGAGACGGCCTGCTGGCCCATCTGCCACGCGTAGCCGTCGGTGATGAAGATGTCGATGGTGCCGTAGTTGGTGAGCAGTTCGGTGATCTGGCCGAGGATGAACGTCATGTCGCCGGGCTGGATGGCATCCGTGGTGTCGAGCCCGGACACCTTGTGCCGGCTCTCCCACGCCTCGACGCCGAAGGTGCGGTCCCATATCGAGTAGTAGAGTCCGACCCTCAGTCCCTTGGCCCGGAAGGCGTCGCAGTACGCCTTCACCACGTCCTGCTTGTAGGAGCTGTTGGCGACGTTCTGGGTGCCGTAGGCGCTCGGCCACAGGGCGAAGCCGTCATGGTGCTTGGTCGTCAGGATGCCGTAGCTCATTTTCGCCGCCGCGGCGGCGTCAGCCCACTGGGCACAGTCCACGGCCGTGGGGGCGAACAGAGCGGGGTTCTGGTTCGGTTCGGCCCACTCCTGGTTGGTGAACGTGCCCAGGTTGAAGTGGTTGAACATGCCGAACCGCATGTTGACCAGCTTCTCCAGGTTGGTCTGCAGGTCGGCGGCTGCCGCCTGGGAGATCAGGCTCGAGAAGGCGGGGGCGACGGGCAGTGCCGTGGCGGCGGCAGCGCCGGCGGCGGCCCCCAGGAACGTACGGCGGGACAGTCTTCCTGACGACACGGATGTCCTCCCGGTTGAGGGTGGCTCTGAGGCACGGGGGTGAGGACTGGAGGGGCAGCGCGAGGGCGGGCGGGCTCCAGATTTTTGGGGCGCGGCTCTCCAGGCGGGCTCGGAAGCGTCGGATGTTACGCATGAAGGTCGGTGACGTAACTGCCCCGTGTCAACAGGTGAAGGGATGAAAGCACTCAAGTGCAGAGCGGAATGGGCGCTTTAGTTATCTTAAATACCTTTTCAATCTGCGATAGACATGCCATGTTCCGCGGCAGGCGGAGAGTGATCCATAGAGCGCCGCAGCGATTCCAGGAGGGGCGCATCCGGCTGCCGCGGCGCCATTCGCGCCCCCGCCCTCCTCCGATCACCCCTCGCTCGCCCCGGTGTGCAGAGCCCGGACTCAGCAGGGCAACCGGAACTCACGGCCGACCGCCTCGCCGAGCGGCCGAACTGCACGGCGACCGTTTCGCCAGCGGCCTGAGCTCGTGACTGACGGCCGTCCACCGGCGCGCCGGGCGCCCGGTGGACCCCCCGTCACCCTTTACGCCGACGCGCGGGCCGGCCGACGGGCACCGATGGCAATGACGTCATTGATGGGATTGATTGGTCAACTAGTGACTGCCCAGCGGCATCTCTCCCTCGCGTTACCCCGTCTGCTCAGCGAAGATTTCCAGTCACCCCTAGACGGCGCCACCAGCAAGCGTCTATAAACATCCCATCTCTTCGGGGGTGATGCACAGCGGCCGCATCTCCGGAACAGGCACCCACTGCGGGACTGGCGCGAGGAAGTACCCATGAGATTCAAGTCCGTCCTCTGTTCCGCTGTCTCCGCCGTGTCCGCAGTGGAGCTGCTCAGGGCCTGCAGCGGCCGATCAGCCGGCCATCGCCGAGTACCGCTCGACACCCGTGCCTACGCCAACCGGCTGCTGACCATCGGCGTCCGCGCTGAAGGGACCTGCCGTCACGATGACACTCGCCGTCCGTTACACGTCCGCCCGCACCCTGGACACGGCTCCCGCACTCACCGGGCCGCCCGGTCCCGGCGAGGTGGAGCTGGCCCCCGCCCACGTCGGTATCTGCGGCACCGATCTGCACATCTTCACGGCGACATGGACGCCAGGGTCGCCGCGCCGGCCGTGCTGGGACACGAGATGTCCGGCCGCGTCGTACGCGTCGGCCAGGGCGTCGAGGGCTGGCGGCCCGGTGACGCGGTCACCGTGATGCCGCTGCGCTGGGACGGCGCCTGCCCGGCCTGCCGCGCGGGCCACCAACACGTCTGCCGGCACCTGGACTTCATCGGCATCGACTCCCCCGGCGCGATGCAGCAGCGCTGGACCGTGCCCGCCTCGGCACTCATCCGGCTGCCCGATTCGATCCCCCTGGACCGGGCCGCCCTCGTCGAGCCGACGGCGGTCGCCGTGCACGACGTGGGCCGGGCCGCGGTGCGCGACGGTGAGAAGGTCGTCGTGGTCGGCGGCGGCCCGGTCGGCATCCTCATCGCGCTGGTCGCGCGCTCCGCGGGCGCCGAGGTCCGGGTGGTGGAGCTGAGCCCTCACCGGCGGTATCTCGCCGAGCAGTTGGGGCTGGCCACGTGGGATCCGGGGGCCGAGGACCTGCTCGAGCTCGTCCGGCAGTGGACCGGTGACGCCGGTGCGGACGTCGCCTTCGAGGTCTCCGGCGCGCAAGGCGGCGTGGACACGGCCGTCGATGTTCTCGGCGTACGCGGCCGGTTGTGCCTGGTGGCCATCCACCCCCGGCCCCGCGAGGTGAACCTGCACCGCTTCTCCTGGCGCGAACTCACGCTCGTCGGGGCCCGGTTGTACGACCGCTCCGACTTCGAGAAGGCGGTGACTCTGGTGGCCGACGGGACCATCCCGGCCGAGCGGCTGATCAGCAAGGTCGTCCCCCTCGCACAGGCACCCGCAGCGTTCGAGGCCCTGGAGGGCGGCGGCGACGTGATGAAGATCCTCGTGGACTGCACCGACGACACCGACGACGCCCAGGGAGCCGCCGTATGACCGCCTTCGACCTCACCGGGAAATTCGCCGTCGTCACCGGCGCCCGGCGCGGGATCGGCCGGGCCATGGCCCGCGCACTCGCCCAGGCCGGCGCGGACGTCATCGGCGTCAGCGCCTCGCTGAGGAGTCCGGAAGCGACGTCGAGAAGGACATCCTCGCCGCCGGCCGTACCTTCGGGGCGATCCGCGCCGACTTCGCCGACCCCGACGCCGTCCGGAACCTGGGCGCGGACCTCGCCGGGCGCGAGCGTCCGGTGGACATCCTGGTCAACAACGCGGGCACCATCCGCCGCGCTCCGGCCGCCGAACACGCCGACACCGACTGGGATCTGGTGCTCCAGGTCAACCTCAACGCGCAGTTCGCGCTGACCCGTGCGGTCGGCGCGGCGATGGTCGCCCGCGGCCAGGGCAAGGTCATCTTCACCGCGTCGCTGCTCAGCTTCCAGGGCGGCATCACCGTGCCCGTCGCCTGCCCGCCTACCTCGCCGACCCGGCGGCCCTCGCCGTCGGCGGCAGCTGGATGGCCACCGCCGCTCATCTGGAGCGGGGCGAGTACGCGCAGATCCGCCGACTGACCGCCGAGGCCGTGCGCGGGAGCTCGACGTGACCGACGTGGTGGCCCTCGGCGGGGTGATGCTCCGCGCGCTGCGGCCGATGCCGTCCGCGGGCACCCAGCGGATGACTGGTCTTTACGACCCCCCCGCACCCTCCACCACCAAGACCTGCCCCGCCGGATTCCTGTCGGCCAATGCCGCTCTGCTCGAGCTCGGCCACCCACCGCAAGCCGTCTGTCTCCAGTTCGGGTGATCGGTTCAGCCAGAGTGACGATCTCCATCTCGACGCCGTACGCCGTGCGTGCTTTGTGTCCCCCCTTCTCCCTGGTGATCTGCTGCACCACGCCGGCCCCGACATCGTCGTCGACCTCGATGCCGCCACCCGCCACTTGCTCGCCCTGTGCGCCATCGCCCCCGGGGGACAGGGACCCCTGGTCAGCATCCGGGCCGTGCACTTCGAGCAGACCGTGCAGAGGCTCATCGACTGCTCGCCCTGGAAACCCTCACCCCACGCCCCCGCCGCGGCCTACAGCCGCGCCGCACGGCCAGAACGTAGGGCGTAGCGGGCAGCGATCCCCCGCTGAGCCGTCTCCGCCCCTCCGGAACGGCCCCTGACCTGGGGGGTCGGCGCCCCCGAGAGCCGTCCCCCTGGTGGCGGGGCCCAGCTCGGCGGCCTCTGCCGCATCAGGAGCCGATGAGCGCGAGTGGCCCGGCTGCCGTGTGCGCTGCCGGTCGGTGAGGGGGCGGTCGGCGGCGTATCCCGAAGCGGATCGCCGGCCGCGGCTGCTACTTGCCGAAGCCGGCGGTGAGGCCGCCGATCAACTGGCGGCGGCCGAGGACGTAGAGGGCGAGGATCGGGAGGGTGGACAGGACGACGGCGGCGAGGATGGCGGGGATGTTGATGGTGAACTCGCCCTGGAAGCTCCACACGAACAGGGGCAGGACGCGTTTGTCGGGGCTCTGGGTGAGGATCAGCGGGAAGAGGAAGCCGTTCCAGACGTTGAGCGCGTCGTAGATGGTCACGGTGATCAGCGCGGGCCGGGAGAGCGGCAGTGCCAGATTCCACAGCATGCGCCAGTGGCCTGCGCCGTCCGCGCGCATCGACTCGTACAGCTCGTCCGGGATGTCCCTCAGGAAGTTGACGAGGATGATCACCGTGAGCGGGACGGCGAACGCCGCCGAGGGGAGCACGATCGCCCCCAGGGTGTCGTACATCTGCGCCTTGGCGATCAGGTAGTACACCGGGATGATCGTGGCCTGCAGCGGGATGGCGAGCCCCAGCAGGAAGACGCTGAACGTCCACCGCAGGGCCCGGCCGGTGCCGCGCACGATGGCGTAGGCGGCCAGGAACGACACCACGAGGGTGAGCAGCGCGGCGCCGGTGGTCACCACGACGCTGTTCCACAGGAAGTGGGCGAATCCGTTGTCCAGGACGAGGCGGTAGTTCTCCGTCGTCGGGTGGGTCGGGACCGCGAGGGGGTTGGCGTCGAAGAAGCCCTCACGGGTGCGCAGGCTGGTGATGACGACCCAGTACACCGGTACGAGGACGATCAGCAGCCAGAGCAGGCCGCCGAGGGCGCCCGGCGAGTTGACGCGGCGTATCCGGGCGAAGACACCCGGCGGGGTGGACGGTGCCGCGGACGACCGGGTCGTACGGCCCCCGGAGTCGGTCTTCGGGGCGTGGGAGAGCGCGGACATCACACACCTGCCTGCTGGCTGCGCATCCGGGAGAAGCCGGAGAAGCGGACGACGATCAGGGAGAGAAGGAGCCCGGCGGCGACCAGGATGACGGAGATCGCGCTGGCGAGGCCCATCTCGTTGCTCTGGAAGCCGGTGATGTACATGTCGAGCGGGAGGAGGCGGGTGGCGTAGCCGGGCCCGCCGCCGGTGAGGACGAAGACGAGGTCGAAGTAGGTGAGCGAGCCGACCAGCATCAGCATCGAGGAGGTGACGACGGTGTAGCGGAGCTGGGGCAGGGTGATGTGCCAGAACTGGGTGAGCCGGCCCGCCCCGTCGATCGCGGCGGCCTCGTAGAGCGAGCCCGGGATCTGCCGGGTGCCCGCCTGGTAGAGCAGGGTGTGGAAGGGTACGAACTGCCAGGCGATGACGAACACGACCGCGTAGAAGGCGAGTTCGGGATCGCCCAGCCAGTTCTGGTTCAGCAGGGGCAGGTCGAGGCCGGCGCCCAGGCCGAAGTTGGGGTCGAGCAGGTTCTTGAAGATGATGGCGATGGCCGCCGTGGAGATCAGCAGCGGGACGAAGTAGAAGACCGCGAGGAGGGCCCGGTAACGCTGTTGTCCGGCGACGAAGACACCCAGCAGGAGGCTGACCGGGGTCTGGACCAGCCAGGAGACCAGCATGAACTTGAGTGTGAGCCAGAGGGCGTGCCGGGTGACGTCGCTGGTCAGCACCTCGTGCCAGTTGTCGGCGCCGGCCCACGCCGGACTTCCCAGTCCGTCCCAGTGGGTGAAGCTGAGGTAGACGACGATTCCCATCGGGACCAGCGCGAAGACGGCGAAGAGCAGCAGCGCGGGCAGGGCCATGAGGAAGGGGGGCCCGCCCTGCTGCCGGGGCGACGCGGCGACCTTGGCGGTGCTCACTTCGCGGCCGCCTCGTCCATCTGCGCGCAGAACTGCTCCGGGCTGATCTGGCCGAGGAAGAGCTGGTCGAGGTGGGTGAGCAGGTCGTTGCCGAGTTCGGGACTGAGGGCCTGGTCCCAGGAGAGCTGGAAGTTCTTGGCGTCGCGGGTGAGGTGGTAGACGTACGACGACCAGTCCGCGTTGGCCGACGCCTTGATCTTGGCGTCCAGGTCCTTCACCGGCGGGACGTCGCCGTTCTTGAGCAGGTTGTCGATGTACGTGTCGTTGTACACGCCGTCCTTGAGGTACGCCACGGCGGTCTTCTTCTCCTTGGCGCTCGCCTGCGCGGACAGGGAGAAGAAGTTGGCGGTGTTGCCGACGATGTTGCTCGCGTCGCCCGTGCCGCCGGTGACCGCCGGGAAGCTGGTCCAGCCGAGTTTCCCTGCGGCGACGAACTCGGGAGCGCCGGTGGCGATGGACCCGTATCCCCAGCTGCCCTGGAGGATCATGGCGGCCTTGCCGGTGTAGAGCTGGGCCTCGGCCTGTCCGGTGTCGGCGGAGACGGAGGTGAAGCCCTTGGCGAAGCCGCCCGCGTCGACGAGCTGCTTGATCAGCTGGGTGGCCTTGAGGACGGCCGGGTCGGACCAGGCGCCCTTCGTGCCGTCGGCGATGGCGGCGAAGGTGTCGGGCCCGCCGACGCGGTCGACGAGGTACTCCAGCCACATCAGGTCCGGCCACTTGGAGGCGCCGCCCATGGAGATCGGCGCGATGCCCTCGGCCTTGAACTTCTTCACCAGGGCGAGCAGGTCGTCCCAGGTCTTCGGCGGCTGGGCGCCGGCCTTCTTGAAGAGTTCCTGGTTGAAGTACAGGACCACGGGCTGCACGCCGTTGACGGGGACGCCGTAGGTCTTGCCGTCGAAGGTGGCCGACTTCAGGACCGAGGGGAAGATGCGGTCCTTCCACGCCGGGCTGGCGTCGAGGTCGGAGGTGAGGTCGGCGACCTTGCCCGCGTCCACGTAGCTCTTCAGCCCGCCGCCACCCCAGTTCTCGAAGAGGACCGGACCGTTGCCGGCGCCGACGGCGGTGCGCAGCTTCTGCTTGTAGGGGTCGTTCTGGAAGTACTGGTAGGTGATCTTGCTGTCCGGGTGCTGCTTGTTCCACTCGGTGGCGGAGGCTCGGAAGGTCGCTTCGGACCCCTGGGTCAGTGCCCAGACCAGCGCACCGTCACCGGAGCCGGCTCCGGTGCTGCGTCCGCCGCTTCCGCAGGCGGTCAGGGTGAGGGCGAGTGCCGCCGCCGAGGCGGTGACCATGACGCGGATCGGGGTTCTCAGGGCCATCGGGAGCTCCTTCGCTCTGCAGAGAGTCCAGGTCGAAAATTTTCGAAACCTCTGCGATTTCTGGCCGATAAAGTAGGGGCGCTGTTCGAGGGGGTCAAGATGCTGTGCGGGCTATTCTTCGGGACAATTCCGGTCTGGACCGGTGCGAAAGATTTGCGCTACCGTCCCCGTAAACGTTCGAAAGGATCAGCATGGCGAAGAGAGCCGTTACGCGGAGCCGGACCACCCTGACCGGTGTTGCCGAAGCGGCCGGGGTCTCCGTGGCCACCGTGTCGAAGGTGGTCAACGGTCGCAGCGACGTCTCTCCCGAGACCCGGGCGCGCGTCGAGCAACTGCTCGTCGAGCACGACTACGTGGCCCGCGGGCCGGGCGGCGCGCAGTCGCCGGTGCGCACGATCGACCTGACCTTCGACGCGCTGGTCAACCCCAACAACCTGGTCATCGCGCAGGGGGTGATCCAGGCGGCGGCCGAGGCGGGCGTCGACGTCGTCCTCGGAACGGCTCCCGACGACCCGCTGGGTGCGGCCTGGGCCCGGAAGATCACCAACGCCGGACGGGAGGGCGTCATCCTGGTGACGTCCGAGCTGACCCCACGGCAGCGCGCCCAGTTCGCGCAGGCCGACATCCCGTTGGTGCTGATCGACCCGACGAACGTGCCGGACGAGAGCGTGCCGAGCATCGGCGCGACCAACTTCACCGGCGGCATGACCGCGACCGAGCACCTGCTGCAACTCGGCCACCGGCGGATCGCGATGATCGAGGGCCGGCATGACGCGGTCTGCAACACCGCCCGTCTGCACGGCTACCAGGCCGCGCTCACCGGCGCCGGCATCACCCCCGACCCCCGGCTCATCAAGCAGGGCGACTTCCGCTTCGAACCCGCGCACCGGGCCGCCCTGGAACTCTTCGCCCTCGAAGACCCGCCGACCGCGGTCTTCGCAGGCAACGACCAGTCGGCGTTCGGCGTCATCGAGGCCGCCCGCCGACACGGCCTGCGGGTGCCCGAGGACCTGAGCGTCGTCGGCTTCGACGACACCGGCGCGGCCAGCACCTCCGCCCCGCCCCTGACCACCGTCCGCCAGCCCTTCGTCGAGATCGGCCGCGCCGCGCTGCGCACCCTGCTCCGGCTCACCGCGGGAGAGCCCCTGGACAGCCACCGGGTGGAGCTGGCCACCCAGCTCGTCGTCCGCTCCTCCACCGCCCCGCCGCCCGCCTCTTCCTGAGCCACCCCACCTCTTCCTGGACCGCCGCCCACGCGGCTGACACCCACACCACCCGAGGACATGCCATGACCACGCCTTGGGCCGATCCGGCCTGCCCCCGTGACGACAGGGTCGAGGCCCTGCTCGCCCAGATGACCCTGGAAGAGAAACTCGCCCAGCTCGGCAGCGCCTGGCCCGGTGTGGAACACGTCAGCGGCAACGTGGCCCCCATGCAGGATGTCTTCGTCCGTCACACCGAGTTCGAGCAGGCCAGCAAGGACGGACTGGGTCATCTCACCCGCCCGTTCGGCACCAAACCGGTCGACCCGTCGACGGGGGCAACCCAACTGGCAGCTGTACAGCGCGATTTGATGGACGGTACCCGGCTGGGCATCCCCGCCATCGCCCACGAGGAGTGCCTGACCGGGTTCACCGCGCACCGCGCGACGGTCTTCCCCACCGCCCTCGCCTGGGCCGCCGCCTTCCACCCCGAACTCGTCGAACGCATGGCCAACGCCATCGGCACGAGCATGCGCCGGGTCGGCGTCCACCAGGGGCTCTCGCCGGTCCTGGACGTCGTCCGCGACTACCGCTGGGGCCGGGTCGAGGAGACCCTCGGCGAGGACCCGTACCTTGTCGCGACCAGTGGCACCGCCTATGTACGCGGCCTGGAGAGCGCCGGGATCATCGCCACCCTCAAGCACTTCGCCGGGTACTCCGCCTCCAAGGGCGCCCGCAACCACGCACCCGTCTCCATGGGCCCGCGGGAGCTCGCCGACGTGATCCTGCCCCCGTTCGAGGCGGCCATCCGGGACGGCGGCGCCCGCTCGGTCATGAACTCCTACGCCGACGTGGACGGCGTACCGGCGGGCGCGGACGCCGGGCTGCTCACCCGGCTCCTGCGCGAGGAGTGGGGCTTCGAGGGGACGGTCGTCTCCGACTACTGGTCGGTCGCCTTCCTCCGCACCATGCACCGCATCGGCGAGACGTACGGCGAGGCCGGCGCCCGCGCCCTCGAAGCAGGCATCGATGTCGAACTCCCCGACACACTCTGCTACGGCGAACCCCTCGCCGAACTCGTCCGCGCCGGCACCGTCCCGGAGGACCTGGTAGACCGCGCCGTACGCCGCGTACTGCGCCAGAAGGTCGAACTGGGCCTCCTGGACGCCGACTTCAACCCGGAAGCCACCACATCCACCGAACCGGTCGACCTCGACCCGCCCGAGCACCGCGCACTGGCCCGCGCCCTCGCCGAGCAGAGCGTCGTCCTGCTCGACAACCGCGCGGGCGTCCTCCCGCTGGCCGCCGACACCGCGTCCATCGCCCTCGTCGGCCCCTGCGCCGACGACCCGAACGCCTTCTTCGGCTGCTACTCCTTCCCCAACCACGTCCTGCCCCACCACCCCGGCCACGAGAACGGCATCGAGGCCCACTCCCTGCTGGACGCCCTGGCCATGGAGCTTCCCGGGACCCTCATCGCCTACGAGCGGGGCTGCCCCGTCAAGGACGCCGACCGCGACGGCATCGACGCGGCGGTGGCGGCGGCCCGGAACGCGGACGTCTGCATCGCCGTCGTCGGGGACCGGGCGGGCCTCTTCGGTCTCGGCACCTCCGGCGAGGGCTGCGACGCCGAGGACCTCTCCCTGCCCGGAGTGCAGGACGAACTGGTCGAGGCGCTGCTCGCCACCGACACCCCCGTCGTCCTGCTCGTCGTCTCCGGACGCCCTTACGCCCTCGGCGCGTACACCGACCGGGCGGCCGCGATCGTCCAGGCGTTCTTCCCCGGCGAGGAGGGCGGACCCGCCCTGGCCGGCATCCTCTCCGGACGCGTCGTGCCGTCGGGCAAGCTGCCCGTGCAGGTCCCGCGCACCCCCGGCGGCCAGCCCGGCACCTACCTGCACGCCCCGCTGGGCGGCAACACCCAGGGGGTCAGCAACCTCGACCCCACGCCCGCCTACCCCTTCGGCCACGGACTCTCCTACACCACCTTCGCGTACGACGCTCTCGCCCTGAGCGCCGACACCGTCCCCACTGACGGAGAGGTGGACATCAGCTGCGTCGTCCGCAACACCGGCGACCGCCCCGGCACGGAGGTCGTCCAGCTCTACACAGCCGACCCGATCGCCCGACTGCCACGCCCAGTCACCCAGTTGACCGGATTCACCCGGGTCCGGCTCGACCCCGGCGAGCAGCGCAGGATCACCTTCCGCCTCCACACCGACCGTCTCGCCTACACCGGCCCCGACCTGCGGCGCATCGTCGAACCCGGCGACATCACCGTCATGCTCGGCGCCTCCAGCACCGAAATCCACCTCACCGGCACCCTCCGCCTCACCGGCCCGGCGCGGAGGGCAGACCACGACCGGGTCCTGCACACACCGGCACATATCGACAGTGAGTGAGGATGTTTTGCCCACTATTGATGCGTAGTTGCGGTCTGCGTTGCGGGAGGGTTGATTAAGCGGGTGTCTTGGTCTGGCTGCTCCTGTTTCATCGCAGAGCGCCGGATTACGCGCCGTGTGCTTCGAGCGCCGGCACGCGCGCCCGGGTCTGGAGGGTAGGCCCGGATCGTGCCTGAGCACCGCCGCTGTCCGAGCGGTCCGTCCGATGCCCGCTGGGAGTTGGTCGAGCCGGTCCTGGCCGCCTGGCGGCCAGAACGCCGCGGCCGCGGACTGGACATCGGCCGCCCACCGGACCATGACCTGTGCAGCCTGCTCGACGCGATCCTCTAGGTGAACCGCACCGGGATCCCCTGGCGCTACCTCCCGCACGACTACGCACTGGAACACCGTCTACGCCCACTTCGCCCGCTGGCAGGCCGAAGGCGTCTTCGACCAGCTCAACAGCCTCCTGCGCCGCCAAGTCCGCAGGCAGGAAGGCCGAGAGGTCGAGCCGGGCGCCTGCGTCATCGACTCACAGAGCATCAAGACCTCCGCCAACGTCCCGGCGGCCGGCCTGGGCGTCGACGCGGGCAAAAGATCGTGGACCGCAAGCGGAGCATCGTCGTCGACACCGTCGGCCTGCTCGCGGCGGTGCTGGTCACCGCCGCGAGCGTGCAGGACTCCGTCGCCGGCCAGGTCCTCATCCAGAAGGTCGCCGCCGAGCACCCCACGGTCCGCAAGACCTGGGTCGACGGCGGCTGCCGCCAGCACCTCGTCGAGCACGCCGCGACCCTCGGCATAGACATGCACATCGTCCGCCGCGACCCCACCACCAGGGGATTCACCGTCCTGCCGAGACGGTGGACCGTCGAGCGCACCCTGGGCCGGCTCATGCTCCACCGCCGCCTCCCGCGACTACGAGGCCAAACCGCACCGCTCCGAAGCCATGGTCCACCTGGCGATGATCAACCTCATGACACGCCGTCCGGCCGCGGAATCCACCCCGAGCTGGCGCGGCACCTGAACTGCCCCCTCACCCGGCCATCCCGGATGAAACAGCAGGAGAAAACGCCCTCTTCGGCATGCGTGCTGACATAGCGCACGCCCCGGCCCCCACTTCAGCCTTGGCAGGCGCACCCAGCGGTGCTCTTGGCCTCGCTGAGGGTGACGGACGGGTCGGTCGCCTGCTCGGCTGGAGTGCAGCAGGCGGAAATGCCACAGCAGGAGTCATCCGTCGCGCAGGCGTCCGCTCCGGTGGCGGTGGTGGGCTTGGTGGCACGGACGACGGCGGAGTGCATGCCGTCGGCGACGGGGTGGGTCGGGGTGATCTCGATGTCCGTGAAGCCGGCCGCTGCCAGGCCCGCGCGGTATTCGGCGAAGGACAGTGCGCCGGCGATGCATCCGACGTGGTCGCCGCGCTCGGCGCGCTGGTCGGTGGTGAGGGTGTCGTCGGCGACGACGTCGGAGACGCCGATGCGGCCGCCGGGCTTGAGGACGCGGAAGGTCTCGGCGAACACGGCGGGCTTGTCGGTGGACAGATTGATGACGCAGTTGGAGATGACGACGTCGATGGTGTTCGCCGGGAGCGGGACGGCTTCGATGGTGCCCTTGAGGAACTCGACGTTCGTTGCGCCGGCCTTCGCCGCGTTGGCGAGGGCCAGCGCGAGCATCTCGTCGGTCATGTCCAGCCCGTACGCCTTGCCGGTCGGCCCGACGCGGCGTGCGGAGAGCAGGACGTCGATGCCGCCGCCGGAGCCGAGGTCCAGGACGCGCTCACCCTCGCGGAGTTCGGCGACGGCCGTGGGGTTGCCGCAGCCGAGCGATGCGGCGACCGCCTCGGCCGGCAGAGTGTCGCGCTCCTCGGCGGCGTACAGGGTGGAGCCGAAGTTGTCGTCGACCTCGACCGGCTCGGGCCCGCAACAGGCGGTGCCCCCCTCGGTGACCTTCACTGCCGCCGCGGCGTACCGCTGGCGGACGGTTTCACGCAGGTCGGTGGTGGCCTGTTCGCTCATGACTACTCCCAGATGACGGGTCGCAGCACGACCCGGAACGGCTTGTATTGACGTTCATTGATGCAACCTTGCGCCTTGGATCGAAAAACGTCAACATAGAGGCATGTCGAAACAAGAACTCAAGGTGATCAGCGGGGACGCAGCCTGCTGCCCTGGCCTCGCCGCCGCGCCCCTGGACGAGAATCAGGCCGCCGACCTGGCGAAAGTCTTCAAGGCCCTGGGCGACCCGGTCCGGCTGCGCCTGATGTCGATGATCGCCTCCCGCGGCCAGGACGGGGAGGTGTGCGTGTGCGAGCTGACCCCGGCCTTCGACCTGTCCCAGCCGACGATCTCCCACCACCTCAAGCTCCTGCGCCAGGCCGGGCTGATCGACTGCGAGCGCCGCGGCACCTGGGTCTACTACTGGGTGCTGCCCGGCGTCCTCGACAAGCTCGCCGCGTTCCTGACCACCACGCAGCCCACCGGAGCCACCGCGTGAAAGCCTCCCTCGGCCGCCGCGCCGCTGCCGAAGCGATCGGCACCGCATCGCTGGTGGCGGTGGTCGTCGGCTCCGGCATCCAGGCCACCGAGCTGTCCCGCGACGTCGGTGTGCAGCTGCTCGCCAACTCCCTCGCGACGGTCTTCGGCCTGGGTGTGCTCATCCTGCTGCTCGGGCCCGTGTCCGGCGCGCACTTCAACCCGGTCGTCACGCTTGCCGCCTGGTTCACCCGTCGTCGTGATCCCGACGCTCTGGCCCTGCGGGACGTCGTCGCGTACGTACCCGCCCAGATCGCCGGCGCGATCGGCGGCGCGGTCCTGGCCGATGCGATGTTCGCCAAGCCGCTGGTCAAGTTCTCCGCCCATGAACGGTCCGGCTACCTGCTGCTGGGGGAGGTCGTCGCCACGGGCGGGTTGATCCTGCTGGTCTTCGGACTCGACCAGATCGGCCGCGCCGCACTCGCCCCGGCCGCAGTGGCCTCCTACATCGGGGCCGCGTACTGGTTCACCTCCTCCACGTCCTTCGCGAACCCGGCGGTGACCATCGGCCGGACGTTCACCGACACCTTCGCCGGTATCGCCCCTGCCTCCGTCGCCCCGTTCATCGCGGCCCAGTTGCTGGGAACCGTGCTCGGGCTGGGGGCCGTCGCCGTGGTCTACGGCCGCCCTGCTCCGGTGCGGATGGGGTCGTCGTCTCGCCCGGCGAGCCGGAACCCGCCGTCTCCTGACCGATCCGTTCTCCCGAGAAGGCCCTGCTCATGAGCACTTCCGTCGCGCCGCGTCCGTCGGTGCTGTTCGTCTGCGTCCACAACGCCGGCCGCTCCCAGATGGCCGCCGCTTTCCTCACACACCTCGCGGGCGACCGCGTCGAGGTCCGCTCGGCCGGCTCTGCTCCCGCGGAGACTGTCAACCCGGCCGTGGTCGAAGCAATGAGCGAAGTCGGCATCGACATCTCCGCTGAGACCCCGAAGATCCTCACGGTGGAGGCCGTCCAGTCATCCGACGTGGTCATCACCATGGGGTGCGGCGACACCTGCCCCGTCTTCCCCGGCAAGCGGTACCTCGACTGGCAGCTCGACGACCCGGCCGGCCAGGGCGTCGAGGCTGTACGCCCCATCCGCGACGCGATCGAGACCCGGGTCCAGGCGCTGCTCTCGGAAGTGGCGCCCGGCTGACGGGCCAGGCCACTGCCCGGCCGAGCGGCAACATCTCTTGCGTCAACCCTCGCGCCTTCTCCTGCGGCACCTTAGGCGCGAGCCTCGCCGCGACGCCGCTGCGTCTGTGCAGGTCACCCGCACCGTATGGGCGTGGTAGGGCCAGACCGATGCTGACGGCAACGTGCTGTATCACTTCCCGTTCCCCGGTGTGGGAGCAGGCGCCTTCGCGGACCTGCTCGCGCAGGAGGGAAAGCTGCCCTCCGCGGTGGCCTATGCCGGACCCGTCGGACGCATCCGGGCCTCGCACCGGGCCCTCGATCCCGAGCGGTCCACGGAACTCGAGCCGCACCCGACCCACGCGCGGGAGGAACGCGTCAGCGTGGGGCAGGTCGTCAAGCTCGACCTCGCCCTGTGGCCCACCGGGATGCTCCTGCACCGCGGCGAGACGCTCGTGCTGGAGATCGACCCTTGGGTTCCCACCAAGAATCCTTCAGTTTGGGTGAACCCGCAGGAGTCGAGGTCCTGTTCTCGTGTAGCTACGGCGAACGGACTTGTAGCGCCGGGTAACTCTCGGGGCCGTGTTCGCCGTGTGGCTCCGTACGCGAGAAGGAACAGCAGGTGTCCACCACTTGGGGAGGTGGTCCCTGGGGCTGTGGCGTTCGCATGGTTCACGAGTTGGGGCGGCACCGGTTTCCGGTGCTCAGTGACGGTACGCGGTCGTCGCGATCTCGACGAAGGAGCGGATCAACGGGTTGGTGTCGCCCTCGTTCCACACCGCCACCACTCGGCTCGGCGGCATGTCGATCAGCGGTACCACGGCCAGCTCCGTGGGCAGGTCGTGTCCGAGCGGGGCCAGGCCCACCGTGCCGTTCCACAGGACCGCCTGCAGGCATTCCTGGACGGCGCGCACCACTGGTCCCTGGCGCGGTCTGCCGCCGTTCCAGTACGCCTGCCAGATGGGGTCGGTGCCCTGCGGGAACTGGAACCAGCGGCGGTCGCTCAGGTCGGCCAGCCGCAGCCCGTCGCGGCGGGCCAGCGGATCGTCGGCGCGCAGGACCACGCCGACCGGGTCGGTCCGCAGTGCACGCACCGTCAGGGCAGTGACGTCGAACGGCGCTCGAGTCAGTGCGACGTCAACCAGTCCGGCGTGCAGCCCGCAGGTTGGGTCGGTCAGATCGGTGTCGCGGATGCGGATGTCGATGCCGGGGTGGTGTCGGCGGTAGGCGGCGGCGAGCCTGGCCACTCCCGGGTCGGTGCCGTCGCCCAGGATGCCGATGGTGATGGTCGCGGCGCCGGCCGCCGCATTCAGGCGTACCTGGACGCGGTCGGCATGGTCGAGTAGGGCCCGCGCCTCGTCGAGCAGCACTGTGCCCACCCGAGTGAGCGTGACGCCGGCAGGCGAGCGGGTGAAGAGCTGGGCCCCGACATCGGCCTCCAACTGCTTGATCGCCCGGCTCAGCGGAGGCTGGCTCATGTGCAGCCGGGTGGCGGCCCGGCCGAAGTGGAGTTCCTCGGCGACCGCTACGAAGTAGCGCAGGGTACGTAGCTCCACGCTGCAACGATACCCATGAGGTATCGGCGCTGCGGGACAGGTCTTGGACAGCCCTGGGGGCTCGGCGGTGAACTCGTGAGCATGACCGAAGAAGCGAAGACCAGCGAGCCGCAGACCCACCCCGCTGTAGCGGTGACGGGTCCCGGCGATGGCGAGATGCTCGTTCTGGGTACCACTCGCATGCGGGTTCTGGAGGATGGCAGCCACACCGGGCACCGCCTCGCGATCGCCGAGTCCGTCCTCGCCCCGCACACCCAGGGACCGCCGCAGCACCGCCACGCCCGACACGACGAGGGCTTCTACGTCCTGTCCGGCACCGTGCGGTTCACCGTGGGGAGCGAGGCTTATGACGCCGCCACGGGCACGCTGGTGATGGTTCCGCCCGGTACCCCGCACACCTTCGCCAACCTGACCGACCAACCCGCCGTCATGCTCAGCACATTCACCCCCGACCTGTACGTGCAGTATTTCCGGGACCTCCAGGAAGCACTTGCCGGCGGCCGGCCGCTGACGCCACAGGCCAACATCGACGCGATGAGCCGCTACGCGACCGAGCCCGCCACAGACCTCGCCTGAAGCCGACGGCACAGCACGGCACGGCCACCCTTCTTTCGACCGGCAGGACGGTGGCGTTGCCGCCCTTCGGTGTCCGAACCCCTCGGATGACGAACTGGGCCTGACCGGTGGCTCTTCTGGTAATCGACGCAATCGACGCAATCGACGGGTCGCCGTGAGCCGGTGGCCCATGAACGGGAATCATGGATATCGCCTATTGGATCGTCGCGGGACCGCTCGCCGTCTTCTACGTCTACGCCGGCACGCTGAAGGTGATCCGCAGCCGCGATCAACTCCGACCGATGATGGCCTGGGTCGACCGTATACCCCTGCTTGCCCTCAGGGCGCTGGGGTCGGTCGAACTGCTCGGCGCGACCGGCCTGATCCTGCCCCCGCTGACCGGTATCGCTCCCTCGTTGGCGACGGCCGCGGCCATCGGCTTCGTACTGCTGCAGACCGGCGCGATCGCCGTCCACCTGACTGGCGAAGACCGCCGAATCGCACTGAACGCCGGGCTCACCGTTACCGCGGCCGTGACCATCTGGCTGGCCACCCGGCTGTGATCGAGCCCAGTCCTCGACCGGTGGATGCGACGACAGGGCCGGCCATCGCACGGCCGCTGTCATTTTTCTCGGTTCTGGCTCATGTTCTGTGGTCCGGCCACGTTGAGTGACTGTGGGCCGGTGAGCCAGGTCTGCGCCAGGAGGCCGTCCCGGTCCCGCAGGATCTCCGGGTCCTCGGTCCGCTCGGCGAAGTCGGAAGCCCGGACGAACTTGAAGTCGACGTGCAGGAGAGGCGGCCCGACGAGCGTGATGATCACGCGCGGCTCGCCGACGTGCTCGCCCGTGAAGCCGGCCACCAGGGAGGCCTAGGAGCCGCTCAGCACGAGCCGCTCCCGTATGACCGGGGCGGCCTCTCACGATGGACCCGGTGAGCGCCACGCTGGCCACGCGCGCATCCTGCCGGATCCGGAAGCGCGTCGCTAAGGAACCGACTGTGCAAGGAGGGGATGTCCGTCTGCTTTCCTTCCGCTCGGAGCAAAGCAGAGCAACGGAACACTCAGTCAGGCAGGCGTCGCAACCCCCTGGAGCTCCAGGACGTCGGCGACTACGCAGCTGACGTTGTCGGGGCCGCCGGAGCCGTTGGCGAGCGTGATGAGTTCACGGACGGCCAGTTCGGGTTCGCTGATCTCGGAGAGCGCTCGGCGGATGTCCGGGGTCGGCACGACCGTCGACAGGCCGTCGGAGCAGAGCAGGTAGCGGTCTTCCCGCTGGGCGTCGTGCAGGCGTAGGTCGGGGGTGGTGTTGGCTCCTTGGCCCAGGGCGCGTATCAACAGTGACCGCTGGGGGTGGGAGGCGGCTTCTTCCGGGCTGAGGCGTCCTTCATCGACCATTGACTGGACCACGGTGTGGTCGTGGGTGATCTGGAACAGTTCTCCCTCGCGCAGGAGGTAGACGCGGGAGTCGCCGATGTGGACCAGTGCCAGCTGTGACCCGGTCCAGAGCATCGCGGTGAGCGTCGTGCCGGTGCCTTTGGGTGATGAGCCGTTCTCGGCGATGTCGTGCACGGCCTGCTGGGCCTGTTCGATGACGTCTTCGAGGACGTCGAGAAGATTGCCGGCTGGGATGTTGTCGGTTTCGAGGTGCTTGAGCGCGTCGATGGCGGCTGCGCTGGCGGGGGCTCCTTGGCTGCCGCAGCCGTCGGCGACGGCTAACAGGCGGGGTCCGGCATAGGCGGTGTCCTGGTTGCTCTCGCGGACAAGACCCATGTCGGAAAGCGCCGCGCAACGGATTCCCAGGGGCTTGGCGGTCGGGCACATGGCGGGGTCCTTCCGTGACAGGTGGTCGATGAGGAAGGTGGCAAGGTCCCGCCGTGCGGCGGTGTCGGCTTCGACCTGGGCCCAGAAGGCGCGGACTTCCTGGACTGCCGCACCTGCATTCAGCCTGCGGACGTACTGGATGCGGGCCAGGGGCATTCCCAGGCGACGGAGCCAGGCGACCAGTCGGGCCTCGTCCAGTTGTTCCGGTGCGTAGAGGCGGTAGCCGGTCACCGGGTCGACGCGGGCGGGGGACAGCAGGCCGAGCTCGTCGTAAAGACGCAGCGCCTTCTGCGACAGCCGGGACGCCTTCGCGAACACCCCGATGGTCAGCAACCCCATGCTCGTTCCTCCTCGTGCCGGGCACGTCGCCCGGCCCCACCGATGGTGTGGGCTCCCCCAAGGGGAAGGTCAACCAACGGCCCGATTGGCCCTGCCTACGCATCGTGGAGACAGGACACGTCCATAAGTGGTGGTCGCTCGTGAAACACTCCGCCGCGCGCCGATCATGCTGCACGTCGCGCGCCGAGGAGTTCCTGGATGGCGAACGCGGTCGCCTCGTCGGCGGCCGCGACCTCCACCACAGCCAGGCCCGGCACGGTGACGTGCGCGTCGTTGATCTGCCTCATGCACGGCAGGACGGGCCGGCACCGGCGGAGGTTCCCCTGTCCGGGTGTTGTCACCCGACCGGCTACGCCGCCTGGTTGGTCAGGGACGGATGCCGAGGTAGCGCTGGGACGGGCGCGCCGCTGCTGCCGTACTTGTGGGTCTTGCGCTGGCACCCGGCGCACACGCCGACCCGGTCGCCGGGCAGGTGAGCGGGGACGGGTCGGGCTCCGAGACCGGCGGCGGGGGAGTGGTCATGGTGCTTACTTCCAGATGGGCGGCTTTCGGCCACCTTGGCCGCAGGATACCGACCCAACCGGAACTTGCGGCTGAACCGGAGGCCGCGTCATGCCTCCGGGTGGCGAGCCCGTCAGCGAGCGCTCCCAGTGCCAGGACATCGCCGTCCTCTGTCTGAACTCTCCCAGTGACCATGGTCTCCCACAGCTTGCCGCGCTGGGCCCGCACGTTCCACGGGCTGGTCCACACCGCTCGAGCCGTTCGCCAACCAGTTACGACCACCGACATGTCATGTCAGCCTCAGGAACAGCGTAGTCCCGAGGGGCGATGACACAGGCCGAACGAGGCCGGGAGACAGCGCCCCTCGGTCTCTTCGCCGAGCGCGAGCCACCCGCAGACGGGCGTGCCCCTCACCTACTTCCTGGCCGACGAGGCGTACGGGCAGTACCGCGCACGGCGCGCCTGGCTGGAGGAGCACCGGGTGCGCTACGTGCCGGCGATCCCCAAGAACGAGGGTCGTACCGCTGCCGGACGGCCGCACCCGGCAGGCCCGCGAGCCGGTGGAGGCGGCGAGGTGGTCGGCGGTTCCGGCGGGGGCGTAGGCGAAGCCGTCCCACTCCTCCAGGCCCCGCGGTGCGTCGGGGCGGAGGTGGCCGCCGCCACCGTGCAGCGGGCGGTGACGGCAATAGATGTCCATGGAGTTGCTGGTCTCAGGCCGCGACCGTGCTCGCGCGGGCCGCGTCCAGCAGCGTGTTGAGTCAGGAGGCGACCAGCGTGGCGTCGATGCGGGCAGCGTTGTCGAGCGCCTGGTCGGCCGCGGTGGTGCCCCGCTCCACCTCGCCTTCGTCGAAGAGCGCGGCGGCGAGGCCGGTACAGTCCATCACCTTCACGCGATCGAACTCCGACTTCCTGAGCTTGGGGGCGTCCTCTGAACGTGGCGGCCCACGTCGGTGGGAGCGCAACCTGGCTGAGTCCCGAACCGCCGTCAGTCCTCCTTGGGGGCGTCCGCGGCGAACATCCTGACCACCGGCCTGGGCAGATACTTCGCTGCGAACACGGCGAGTTTGTAGAGCGTGCCGGGCACGACCAGCGGCTTGTTCTGCGCCAGGCCCTGAAGGGATTCCTCGACCACCTTCTCCTTGGGTACCCAGGCATACGCCGGGACCTTGTCCTTGGTCGTCATATCGGTCTTCACATAGCCCGGGCACACCAGCGTTACGGCGACCTTCGAGCCCTTTTTCCTCGTTTCCAGCCGGATGCTCTCGCTCAGCGAGCACAGGTACGCCTTCGACGCCCCGTAGGTGGTGCTGTTCTGATACGCGATGAGTTGGCCGGCGACGGAGGAGATGTTGATGATGCCGCCCCGGTCGCGCCGCACCATTGTCCGCAGCGCCGCGTGGCACAGCCTGGTCGGTGCCAGCGCGTTCACCAGGAGGGTCTTTTCCTCGCTGTCCACCGGGCAGTCGATGAAGGGCCGGGTCTCGCCGATACCGGCGTTGTTGACGAGGAGGTCGACGGGCCGCTCCTCGTCCAGCAGGCGCTGCTCCACCAGGCGGAGCTGCTCCGAGTCCGCCAGGTCCGCGGGTATCACCTCGACGTCGACGCCGTGCCGTTCGGTGAGCCGCTCCGCCAGCGACTTGAGCAGATCGGTCCTGCGTGCCACGAGAACCAGTGCACATCCCTGGGCTGCGAGGTGTTCGGCGAAGGCTTCACCGATGCCCGCGGAGGCGCCGGTGATGAGCGCGCGATCGTATGTCAACACAGTCAACTCCTGTGAATGAGAAAGGTGGTCGGGCCGATCCGTCGCACTGGGTTTCCGGGTGGTGCGGGGCCTCGACGGGCCCCCGGGTGCTACATCCGCCCTGCCCCGGCGGGCTCGCGGAGGGAACCGAGTTCGCTGCGGACGGCCCGCAGCAGCAGGGGTATCGCCGGGCCATGGAGGAAGAAGTGGTCGCCCTCCAGACGCCGGTGCAGCAGCGAACCGGTCGTGTAGGCGCGCCACGCCTCCACCTCGTACGCCGGTGCGATGGGGTCGTCGGTGCCGGAGAACGCGGTCATGGGGCAGCTCAACGGAAGCCGGGGAGTCCAGCGGTAGGTGTCGCAGACGGCCAGGTCGGCGCGGAGCACGGGCAGGCGCCCCTGCAGGAACACGCTCCCGATCTCCGGGTCCTCGCCCAGTCCACCGAGTCCCTGGACCAGCCGCCGCAGGCCCGCGTCGTCGAGGACGTGCCGGGAGCGATCGCCGTACAGCTGCGGTGCCCGGCTGCCCGAAACGAAGAGGTGCCGAGGCTCGGGCTCGCCGCCCTCGCGCAGCGCACAGGCCACCTCGTAGGCCAGCAGGGCGCCCATGCTGTGACCGAACAGGGCGTAGTTCCGGGTCAGTCGGTGGTCGAGCAGGGCCTCCGTCAGGTCGGAGACCAACTGTCGCAGCACGGTGTAGGGCTTCTCCCGCCGGCGCAGTGCCCGACCCGGGAGCAGGACGGGCACGACCTGCGTCCCGGGATCGAGGTGCTCCGCCCAGTCACGGTAGACGGAGTGGGTGCCGCCCGCGTACGAGAAGCAGATCAGGTGCAGAGGTGAGGTGTTCGCTTCGGCCGGGTTCCCCGGCACCAGGCCCGGGAACCAGTGGCCGGCGGGAAGCCGCGGGCCCGGTGCGGGCCCCGACGTCTGCTGTGCAGGGTGCACGCGGGGCTTCGTCGCGCCGGTGGGCGCCCCCGGCGGCCGGCGCTCAGCGGATGACATACCGGCGGCCTTCCGGCGAATCAAGCCAGGCAAGGGTGCGCGCGACCCCTTCGCGGAAGCCGACTTCGCTCTTGAAGGCGAAGTCGTCGCTGGCGCGGTTGACCGGGTAGGACTGGTCGCGGTCGAACAGGCTCACCGCGTGCCGGGTGAGCAGCGGACGGCCCTTTACACCGAGCACGCCGTACAGCCGCTCGGAGACCGTGGCCACACCACGTGCCACCGGAGACGGCAGGTTGACCGCGGGCTTCTTCACCCCCAGCCCCTCGGCCAGGGCGTCGATGTACTCGCGCCAGGTCGTCAGGTCAGGGTCCCGCAGGTTGTACACCTTGCCCACCGCGGCCTCGGACCTGCACGCGGCGATCATTCCGTCCACGAGGTCGTCCACGTAGATCAGCCCGGCCGGGACGTTGCCGCCGCCGATGTAGACCATCTGCCCCTTGAGCAGCTGGGTCGCTATCTCGATGACGAAGTCCTTGCTGCGCGGCCCGTAGACGCTCACCGGGCGTACGACGGTGCACGGCAGGCCGAGCCGGCGGGCGGTTTCGCGCACGGCCTGTTCGCCGAGTCCCTTGCTGCGGTTGTACGGCAGGCCGATGTCGTTGAAGCCGGCGGATTCATCGCACGGTGTGACCGGGTAACCGTAGACATCAGTCGTGCTGACGTGCAGGAACCGTTCAACGGTGCCGGCCCGGTGCGCGGCCTCGACCAGGTTCCGGCTGCCGTCGATGTTGATCCGCTGGAAGTCCTCCCAGGGGCCCCAGTCGGCCGACATGCCCGCGCAGTTGTACACGTGTCGCACACCGGCGACAGCCCGGTCCAGACTCTCCGGATCACCGAGCTCGCCGGTCACGATCTCGACGTCGACGCCTTCGAAGACGGTGCGGTCGCTGCCCTCGCGGACGAGTGCCCTGACGCGGTGTCCGCCTTCGGCCAACCGGCGGACGAGATGGCTGCCGATGAACCCGCTCGCGCCCGCCACCAGGACGTCGGCACCAGCGCCCGCGCAGAACTGCGGTCCACCTACCGGATCGGGCTGCGGGTCGCTCTGCGATCCGGCGTGCGACACCCGGTTCGCACCGGCCGGGGAGGCCCCCGCGGGCGTGTGTTCCATGCTTTCCGCGTTCTCTGCCATGGCCTTTTCCACTAGGTCGAGGGAGCGATCCAAGTCGTCTTCTGTGTGGTCGGCGTTGATGAAGAATCGGAGCCGGCACTCTTCGCGTGCCACCGCGGGATAGCCGATGGGCATCACGTTCACACCCTCGCGCAGCAGCCAATTGGAGACCGCGATGGCCTTCTCCCATTCGCCGACGATGATCGGCACCACCGCAGAGGCCCGGGAGACGCCGACGTCCAGGCCGCGGGCCCGGGCGGAGTCGCGGAAGTACTCGGACAGAGCCCGTACCCGGGCCACGCGGTGGGGCTCGTCCTGGACCCGGATCGCCTCCAGGGCCGCCGCGGCGTTGGCCGGCGAGATGCCCGTGCTGAAGATGTGCAGGGGGGCGGTGAACTTGAGGTACTGGACAAGCGGCCCCTGGCCCGCGATGTAGCCGCCGAGGCTGCCGATCGCCTTGCTCAACGTGCCCATCCACATGCGGATCCGGGCAGAAAACCTTAGGTGTTTTTCGGTGCAGGGGGAGATAGATGGTGGAATAGCAGGGGGGCCGCGCGGCATCGATCCGCTCGGATGACCTGCGGAAACTGCTCGCCCGGCTCGCACGGGAACGGCGACGAGCAATGAAAGGCAACCGGCGTGGAGCCCCGGATCATGCGCGTTTTCCGGAGGGATACTGACCGTTCATTTCACGCGACGAGTCACGACAACTGACTTCTCGGCACGGACCTCATATGGAGTGTGACATCCACCACCGAGTGGAGAATTTTACGATTGAACCATTATGTCGATATAACGAATACTCGGGTTGACCTGGTAGAGCCTGTGGGGTCGTGACGCAGAGCGGTTTCACATTCCGAGTGATGCTGCGAAGTAGCAGGTCGCGGTGGTGTGACGACTGCCGGTCGACCCGTCTCGTCCGCCGTTCGTGAGCGTGCTGCTGATCGCGTGCTCGGCCGTACTGAGCGGAGCGCGTCCGTTCGCGGCGATCGGCCCGTGGGCCAGGAACGCCCCTCAGGAGGCCCTCGCCCGGCTCGCGCCCACACCACCAGCGTGGCCGTCGCCGGGTTGGGTGATCCCTACACATGGGCTCGAGAGCGGCCCCGCATGCGCGACAGCAGGCGCGCGCGTCGCATCCCGACATACCGCTTCCGACTGCGAGCCGATCATTTCGGCCGTCGGCAGGACATCCTGGCTTCTCGGTCGCTGCGCTCGGGTCATCGATCATCACCGGGTGAAGCCGGCTCAGGGGGGAGGCCGTCGATGCCGCTGGGCATCCGGGTTGCCACGCTCCTTGCGTTCCGGTACGCCGGATCGGGCGGCGGCCGGAACGTAACCCGCCTCGGGCCAGTTCCGACCGGCATCCGGCATCCGGCATCCACTGGTGGAGAAGGGGGTTGATACTGGTGGGCTCTCGTCTTCAACTGTCTGCTGTCATACCCCGAGGAACCCAGCCCGCTGGTGACCCTGCGTGGTCCCCGGGGGCATATCGGGTCGGGCTTCTCGTCGTTGGTCCGGTTCCCGTTCATCGGGGTGAGCGCCCGACGGCGAGCCGACCCGGTGCGTGGGCGCGGGGCCGGCTCCTGGTGTCAGTGCGGCGTGACCGTCGATGCCTGCTGGCTGATCACTTCGCCTGGGAGAGCGAAACCGCGTCGGGGCCGGCGGGGAATCGTAGCTGGCCGGTCGTGTCGTGCACGGCTCGCCACACTGTCTCGGCGACGTCGCTCTCCTTGGTGAACAGGTCCTGGCCCGTGAAGTCGCCCATGGCCTTCTTCGCCCATGGTGCGTAGGGCGCCGGGACCAGCTCGTCCAGCGAGGCGCCCTTCGTCGCGTTGGACGCGAAGTTCGTCGTGAGGCAGGCGCCGGGCTCGACCGTCTTCGCCCGCACACCGAACGGCGCGAGCTCGAGCGCGAGGGATGCGGTGAACCCCTCGACGGCCATCTTGCTCGCCTTGTAGACGGCCGAGAGCGGCATGTGACCCAGCACCACGCTCGAGGTCACGTTGACCACCACGCCGGAGCCACGCTCGCGGAACTGGGGCAGCACCGCCTGCGTCATCGCCATCACGCCGAACGTGTTGGTCTCGAAGACCTCCCGTGCTCGGGCCATGGGGGTGCCCTCGAACACGCTGATCAAGGGCACCCCCGCATTGTTGACCAGGACATCGATGGGGCCCTCGGCCTCGAACGCGGCGGTGATGCTCTCGGGCCTGGTCACGTCGAGCTCGATGACGCGGAGCCGGTCCGACTCTGGAAGGACGCCTGGACGCGGCGTCCGCATCGTGGCGATGACGTTCCACCCCTGCGAGTGGAAGTAGAGGGCGGTCTCCCGCCCGTACCCGGATGAGGTACCTGTGATCAGAACCGTCTTCATGCTGCGCCCCTTTTGCGATGTGGTGGGATCCATACGGGTGGGCAGGCATTTTCCTGCTCCACGGGAGAACCGGTGATCCCATTGAATCGCTCTGACCTGCAGAGATAGTAGAACTATCCTCGCTAGTCCTTGCATGATCCTCCAGCAAAATTCCACCCAGCTCAGGGCAGGAGACCTGCCGGGGCACGCACGGCCTGACGCAGGCGGGCGGCGTCCTGGCTGGGGGGCGCGCCGAACTGGCGGCGGTACTCCCGGCTGAACTGGGACGGGTTGTCGTAGCCGACGCGGTGGCCGACTCCGGTGACGTCTTTGGGGTGGGTGGCGAGCAGCAGCCGGGCCTCCTGGAGCCGGATCTGCTTCTGGAACTGGATGGGGCTCATCGCGGTCACCGCCTGGAAGTTGCGGTAGAAGGCGGAGACGCCCATGCCGCACTGCCGCGCCACGTCCTCGACCCGGAAGGGCTGCGCGTAGTGCTCGCGGATCCAGCGCACGGCCCGCGAGATGTGGCTGAGGCTGCTGTCGGCCAGGCCGAGTTGGCGAACCGTCGCACCCTGCTCGCCGGTGATCAGACGCCACAGGATCTCGCGCTTGACCAGCGGGGCCAGTACGGCCCGGTCGCGGGGCTCGTCGAGAAGGCGCAACAGCCGGACCACCGCGTCCAGCAGCGCGGCCGGAGCGTCACCGACGGCGATCCCCGACGGCGCGCCCCCGCTGCCCCGCGGGGCGTCTCCGGGCCCGGCCTCGAGCAACAGCTCGGCAACGGCGGACGGTTCCAGGACGAGACCGAACCCCAGCGCCGGCTGCTGGGGGTCGGCCTGGGTGAACTGCCCCGTGACAGGCAGATCGACGGACGCGACCAGGTACTGCCCGGGCCCGTACTCGAACACCCTCTCACCCAGGGCGAGGCGTTTGGCGCCCTGCGCGATGACCGCCAGGAGCGTGCCGGACATCGAAGGCGCCGGCGGATCAGGGCGGTCGACCTTCGAGATGAGGACGCCGTCGACGGCGGTGGTCCAGTCGGGCCGCGCATGGCGGGCCAGCAGGGTGCGGAGTTCCTCGAGGTACATGCGTCCATTGCAGCACCATTCCGCGCCGCGGTTCCCAAAGTCGCGAGGATCGTGCAAGTGCGAACGAGGATCTGTCTAACGTTTCCGCAGGTCAACCCGCTTGAATGGAATCACCGCACTCCATCACCGAAGAGGAAGAGAAGGAATCGATGATTGCCGACTACGGCTTCAGTGCCACCCTGACCGCCAGGCCCGGTATGGGCGACCAGCTCATCGACCTGCTGCTGACCGGACTGAACGAGGGCAGCCCCGGCGCGAGCGAATACTGCCTCGTCTACCTCGTCTCCCGCTCCGCGTCCGACCCCGACGTCGTCCACGTCGCCGAAGGCTGGACCAGCGAGGAGGACCACCACCGCGTCTTCGCCGGCAAGACCGCCCAGGCCATCGCGGCGCAGATCGGCCCGCTGCTCGCCAAGGACCCCGAGTACACCGACTACGTTCCGGTCCGCGGCAAATCCGCCCTCTGACCCGCAGAACACCCCACACCCCAGCCTCTGCCACCTCGGTGCTCCGCCGAGGTGACCCCCGTCCTCGCCCGACCGTCCCGCCACCACCCACGAGAGGCAACGAACATGACCACAGCACGCCCCTCCCTCGACCCCGAACTGCATGAACTCCTGGCCGACATGCCGCTGATGTCCCAGCTCAGCCCGGAAGTGCTGGCGCAGGTACGCCCCTTCTCCTCGATGCCCGTCGAACCTCTCCTCGAAGGTCGCGCCATCGACCGGCGCGAGGTCACCGTTGCGAGTCCGGACGGCACCCCGATCCCCTTGTCCGTCTTCAGCCCCGCGAACAGCGATCGCACCGCTGCCGCACCCTGCGTCTACTGGATGCACGGCGGCGGGATGGTCATGGGCGACCGCTTCTCACAGATCGACATCCCGCTGGAGTGGCTCGACGAGTTCGGCGCCGTCGTAGTCTCCGTCGACTACCGGCTCGCGCCCGAGTCCACCGGCACCGTCCCGGTCGACGACTGTTACCAGGGACTGCTCTGGATCGCCGACCACGCCGCCGAACTGGGCATCGACCCCACCCGGATCATCGTCGCAGGCGCCAGCGCGGGCGGCGGCCTCGCCGCCGGCGTCACCCTGCTGGCCCGCGACCTCGGCACCCCGACGATCGCCGCCCAAGTCCTGATCGGCCCCATGCTCGACCACCGCAACACCACCACCTCCAGCCTCCAGTACTCGAACGGGCCCGGCGTCTGGACCCGCGAGATGAACGGATTCGGATGGCGCTGTCTCCTCGGCGACCTCACCGACGACGAGGTACCCGCATACGTCTCACCCGCCCTGGCCGACGACCTCACGGGCCTGCCGACCACCTACATCGACACCGGCTCCGCCGAAGTCTTTCGCGACGAGGACACCGACTACGCCACCCGCATCTGGGCGGCGGGCGGCCAGGCCGAACTCCACGTCTGGGCAGGCGGCTTCCACGGATTCGACGCCCTGTACCCGCAGGCACACATCTCGGCCACAGCCCGCCGAACCCGCACCGACTGGCTCGCCCGGCTCCTGCCCACGAACCCCGCCGCATAGGTGAGGCCGACGAGCTTCGGTCGTACGCTTCAGCCTTGGCCAAGACGTCAGCGTCCACCGTCGCCGGGCGCGAGCAGGCTGGTGACCTCTGCGATCGCCTCCGCCGAGGGGGGAAGCAGCGCCGCACGTTCTCCGGGTTCTCGTGCCGTGACTTCGCCATCAGCATGGGCAGGCCGGCCCCGGCCTCGCCGAGGTGGGTGAGACCAGAATGGCGGTATTCGTGCAGGTCCCAGCCTGGGCCGGGCAACCCGCCGACACGTGCCGAGCTGGGCGGGCTGCTGCTGGCTGGGCATCTCCACCGTGTGCGAGCCGACCTCCGCGACCGGGCCCAACGACATCCTGCGCTACGGCGCGGCCGGCCACATCTTCCTGAGCCGGGTACCCCCGTCCTGAGCGGCGCCCGGACGGCCCGGGGCATCATCGTGAGCCCGGCTTGACGTGTGGACGGGGTGCGGTCAGCGCACGCGGGAGGTGGATGACAGCGACACGGATCTGCAAGGTTGCCGCCATACTCTCCCTGCACGGCCTGGTCGGCTCGATGGGCCGGGTCGGGCCGCGGCGACAACGCCGCCATGGAGAGCTTCCTCGCGCTGCCGCAGAAGAACGTCCTTGACCGCCGCACCTGGACCACCCGCCAGGAGCTGAGGATCGCGATCGTCACCTGGATCGAGCGGACCTACCACCGGCGTCGACGCCAGAGACGCCTGGGCCGAATGACCCCCGTCGAATACGAGACCATCATGACCCCACCCGCAGCTCTGGCTGCATAAACCCCGCTGTCACCCGATCATGCAGCAGTCCCGTCCCGTTCTCAGAGCCGTCGCCAGCCAAGACGACAAGCGAGGGTACGTCTACCTCGGCACTGTCACCGCCGCTGCTCTCCTCATCTGACTCCGATCATGATTCGGCAGGCAAGAGCGCGGCGATTTCACCCAGCACTCGGGCTGCCGGTGCCGGGTCGACCAGCCACTTCAGGTGGCTGCTGGTGAGCGTACGGACGTCGTAGGGGTTCTCCGGCGTCAGCGCGTCGCCCTCGCGGATCATCCGGTCCTGCATGGCGAGCGGCACACTGGCGTCCTCGGTCAACCGGATGTACGTCCTGGGGATCCGCCCCCAGCTGTCGGGCTGCGCCCGGTCATCGGGTGTGCCGGCGTCGAGGTTCTCGTCGGGCTGGAAGGTGTTGAGGAAGACCATGAACTCCTCGTCCGTTCCGTCGGCGAGGAAAGCCGCCTTTAAGGCCGCGAGGATGCCGAGGTCGGCGGTGCGGAAGTTGGAGCGCAGCAGCCCGAGTTCGGCAGGGTTCCCGACCATCGCCGATGCCAGCCCCTTGGCGTCGACCGTGGCCATCTCGGGCTCGGCATAGTAGGCGCTGACGTCGAGGTCGACGGGGCACCAGGCGGAGACATAGACGATACGGTCGATCAGGTCGGGCCGCTGGTTGGCTGCGACGGTGGCCGTCATGCCGCCGCGGCTGTGTGAGACGAGGATGACGGGCCCGTTCCGTTTGGCCCGCTCCAGTATTCCGATCAGGTGCGCGGCGTTGTCGGCGAGCGTGACGCCCTTGATGGCCCCAGGCGCGGTGGCGAGCCCTTCGAGGTCCTGCGGCGCCTGGTAGGCGCGCGGGTACGTCGCGGCGAACCCGTGCCCCGGAAGGTCGACGGCGATGGAGCGATGTCCGCGGAGGCCGAGTTGGGCTTGGAGCGGCGCGAAGGAGAAGGAGTTCGCGAAGGCTCCGTGAACCAGTACGAACGTCGGTTGCATCTGTCTACACTTACTTTCTGGTCTTCTGCGACGTCGGCGGCATGCGAGTCGCTCTTCCCGACGCCGCGAACCACCTCGCGGCCGAGGAACGAGACGTCGTCCTGCGGCGCACCGTCCAGCCGCAGAGACGTCTTCGTGCAGGGCAAGCGTCAGCGGTCAAGCGGCGAAGTCACGAGGGCGGCGGGCGAACGGCTGCCCCCTATCCGATGATTCACACTACTCAGTGAAGATCATCCGCACTACCCCGAACGAGCCCTTCCGCCTGTGCACTTCGCCAACCCCCCCGGTACGGCCTCGGCTTCGACGGACGGGCCTTTTCTCATCACCGCTATTGCGCGGGGACCCCTCTCCGCTCCCACACGAGGTCGGGCTCACCGAGACCTCGGACCACCACCTGCTGCACACCGACCTCGACCTCGGCTGACACGCCGAGAGGCGCCTGTGCGCCGTCGGTCGCTTCCTCGTGCGCGGAGATGCAAACGCCGAAGCCCGGGCTGACGAGACTTCTTACCCGTAGCGAACAAGCGAGCGTGAGGTAGAGATTTTCATGTTATACGTGCATAGGTGTCTGGCTCGGGGAGGGCGTACGGTCATGGCCGCGCTCGCCGCCGTACTTCTGGCGCTGGCCGGCACGCAGAGTCCCGCGCAGGCCGCCGAGTCGGAGTGGGTGAGCTTCGACGGCGGGCAGGCCAGGGTGTTGTCGGCGGTCTACTCGGTGTTCATCGGTGGCGCGACCTACGAAGTCGCCAGGGGCACGGACAACAACATCTGGTTCCGTTACAACGGCGGCAGTTGGGGTCCTCTCGGCGGTTACTCCTCGTCGCGGACGACCTCGCCGCCGCGTATCGTCGAGTTTCCCCCGGGGCGCGCCATGGCCGTCGTCAGAGGCCTGGACGGGGAGATCTGGTACAGCCAGGTCAACAGCGGATCCGCGAACTTCTGGACGGCCTGGACCCGGCTGCCGACCGGAGCCAGGGCGATCGGCAGCCCCCTGCTCACCGTCAGTTCGGCCACCGGCGACCTCATGATCGAGGCACCGAACGCCAACCGGCTCATCAGCTACACGTTCCTGCGGAACTACAACGGCAACCTGTCGTCCTCGGGCTGGACGGTGGACAGCCATGCCGTCCTCGGCACCAACCACGTGGACATCGAGGGCGACAGCCAGATCGCCGTGTACGGGACGGAGTACTACCGATCGGTGTACCGCAGCTTCTTCACGGGAAGCGACCATCATGTCTGGCGGCAGACGGTGGATCCCGCGACCGGCCGGACCCTGAGCCTGGCGCAGGTCAACGGCGGAGCCGAATGCACCACCGGAGTGGGGGCGTCACGGCTGGGCAACCAGAGCACCGTGGTCGGTCCCGGACAGCCGGGGTACGCGAGCCAGCAACGCGTGCTCATCTCCTGCATCGGAAATGACGGCTACGTGTGGGTGAGCACGTCGTCCGACGGTGGCCTCACCTTCGACGGCTGGCGTCACCCGACGGGCCGGCTGGCCCCGTCCGCCTCCACACCGGCCGTGTTCTCCACCCCCACCTCGAACAGCTCGTGGACGCTCAACGTGAGGTGGAACGCCGCCTTGAGCGCGGCCTTCGCCGACAACTCGATCGTCGCGAAGCGGATCAACTAGCCGCGGCGGCCCGGCGAACTGTGTCGGCCGAGCGGCCCGGCGGAGGAACCGCCTTCGTCCGGCCGCCCGGGCCCGCAGGCGGCGCAGCATGCGGCCGTCCTCGAAGCCGACCGAGCGGGCGGCCGCGTCAACCGTCGCACCGTGGCTGATGAGGTGCTCGGCTGATGAGGTGCTCGGCGCGTTCCAGGCGGAGGGCCTGCTGGTAGCTCAGCGGCGTGAGACCGGTGGCGCGGCCGAAGAGCCGGGAGAGGGTGCGTTCGCTGACGCCGACGGCAGCGGACAGACCGGTCAGCGGAAGGTGCTGGTCGAGGCGGGGAGGCTCTCCTGTCGTGCCCTCTCAGGCCAACCCGCCGAAGCGGAACGTCCCACCCCAGGCTGACAGAGCGGGGACAGGCGGCAACAAGTCCGTCACGGATATCCGTGACGGCCACATCGGACTGGCCGTGACGATCATTGTCTTGATCGTCATCGCTATTGCCTCGGGCCCTCAATGGGCTTTGATCGTCGCGGGATGCTTCACCGCCTGGTTCGTCCTGGCGTTGATCGTCATCCATATCAGGGGCGGACGAGGCGGAGAGGCACTTGGGCGGGCCTACGTCGCCACCTTCTGGTGGGGCGACTACATCAGTCCCTGATGAAGTTAAACGACAAGCTGAGCAGCCTCGCCCGACCCGTCAAGGAGCTGACCGCCGAGGATGAGGCCCTGACCCGGGCCCTGGACAGCGAGGTCAGCGGGCACAACCCCGGTCTGCGAGCAGCCTACGGCCTCGGCCCCGACACGGCGGCGCAGCTGCTGGTCACCGCCGGAGGCAATCCCGAACGCATGCGGACCGAGGCATCCTTCGCCGCTCTGTGCGGCGTCGCCCCGGTCCCCGCCTCCAGCGACAGGACGAACCGGCACCGCATGTCCCGGGGTGGAGACCGGGATGCCAACGCCGCTCTCTGCCGCATCGCCCTCGTCCGCCTGTCCAGCGACCCCAGAACGCGCGCATACGTGGCACGGCAGACCGCCGCCGGCCGGACGAAGAGGGAGATCATCCGGCTTCTGAGACGAGCCATCGCCCGGGAGATGTTCCGCCGCTGTCTCACCACCACCGTCACCGTCCCCGGCATCGCCGACCTGCGGCCCCTACGGCAACTCAGGAACATCACTCTCACGGCCGTCGCCCAGCACTTCGGCGTCTGGCCCACCACCATCTCCAGACTTGAACGAGGCCTCAGCCGGGACGACGACCTCGCCCATGCCTACCGGTACTGGATCCAGACCGCCTGACAGCAAGAGGAGCATCATCCGGCCCCTCGTAGCCCTCAGCTGAGCCACGGTGTTGCTGAAAAGCGCCGACATTTCTGCCGCCGGGCACGCTCAAGCGTTCCCCAAACCCACCGTCAGACGTTGCTGCTTCCCAGCGACACCACCAAGAGGCCGCGGCCGGGGGCCACGGTCACCGCTGAGGCCACCGAGCCATGTCCTGGGCGCACTCACCGCGTTGCGGGACATCCACTGATCGACTGGACGGCGGACACCGAAGGGCCGCCGTCCATCACGGTGAGACACCGACTCGTTGGGACACCCGTGCAGGTCACATACGCCGTCCAGGCCGGTGTCCGCGAGTAGCTGCGCGAGAGCGGCGGCCAGGATTTCGGGGGACGCGCCGGTCTTGTCTGTGCCCTGGCGGGAGCGCAGCAGCACCCGCTACCTTGCGCCCCGTCACACCAGCGTGCTGACCATGGTGTTGCCGTTCTCGGCTTCCGGCTAACGGGGAGCCTGTGTACACCGCTGCTGTCGCGGACCGCGGTCCGGATCAACGGTTACCGCGCCCGCGGCGCAACTCCCTGGCTACCCGACTAGGCTCATGGCCGGCCGCGATCCGCCAGGCCGCACACCAATTCCGGGCAGCTCGGGACCCCGGACGCCACCTTGACACGGCGGACCACGCGGTGGGAGGCGTGGCACTGGGGTGATCCTGATACGACTGGTGGGTTGGCCGCTGTCGCAAGGGTGTCCAGACTGGGGTTGCCGCATAGTATCTGCTGCTCCAGCCGTTTCAGCCGGTCGCTCGGGTCGATGCCCAGCTCCTCGACGAGCATTCGCCTCACCCGTGCGTACGAGGCAAGGGCGTCCGCCTGGCGTCCTGTCTGGTGCAGGGCTACGATCAGCAGCTCCCACAGCCGTTCTCGGAACGGGTGCTGTCTGGTGAGAGCAGACAGCTCCGGCACGAGAGCGTCCGCCTGTCCCAGATCGAGTCGCGCCTGAGCGGCGCGTTCGACGGTAAGCAGCCGAAGTTCCATCATGCGTTCCAGCTCGGTATGGACGGTCAGCGGCAGGGGGAGCCCGTCGAGCGGGCTCCCGCGCCAGAGGTCCAGGGCGGACTGGAGGCTCTTCGCAGCCTTTTCGACCTCTCCCGTTGCAATCTCCCGCTCGCCCTGCCGTAATCGGTCCATGAACAAGGAGAAATCCAGCTCGGACGTGCCCGCGCGCAGCAGATATCCGCCCGTGAGCGTGGTAAGCCGCGGTGATACATGACCCTCGTCGTTACTACCATCCCGGAGTAACCGGCGTAACGCGCTGATATAGCCTCGGATGTTCACGGCCGCCGAGGGCGGAGGCTCCTCGCACCACACGGATTCCAGTAGATGGGGCACTGCCACCAAGTGATTCGCATTGATCAGGAGCGTGGCCAGTACGACTCGCTGTCGCGGACCACCGAGTCTCAGAGGAATTCCGTCGTCGGAAGACACTTCCAGCGGGCCGAGGATACTGAACCTCATCGCAGCCTCCATTACTCTTCTTGTATGGGTGTCCCGCTACGCAGCGGCACCCGAGAATACATCTCCATACCCTCCCGAATTAAACAGTCACGATCTCATGCCGAAGGATCGTAGATGCACTTATCTACTTCCTTTCGGGTGCTGAAGGGCATACCGAAGAGAGCCCTCCCGGGCCGGTCCGAATCCATCGCGCCATATTGCGGCAATGCGTAATTCGTATGCGAATGTGCGGCGTGCAATTCGACAGCGGCGCGGCCGGCGGTCGGGGCGACTGCGGTTCTTCTGCTGTCCGGCGGTCAGTCGGAATGGCGGCCGGACCGAACCTGTCTGCCGCTCCCTGCCTCCACCGACGGGTCCCCGTTCACTTTGTCCTGCCTCGCCGTCTTGTCCGGCTCCGTCACCGTGAAGTCCTTCGCTGTTGCGGCAGCGCCGTCGGGGGACCGGCGCGCCAGGTTCAGGCTGGCCAGCGTTAGCAGCACCAGGATGCCGATACCGCACAGCGCCGATGCGTGCATGCCGCGAGTGAAGGCGGCCCGGGCGGTCGCGAGCAGCTCGTCGCCGACCGCATCCGGCAGGCGGCTGGCGGCCTCGGTGGCGCCCGCCAGCGAGGACCGGGCGAGATCGGCCAGATCTGGCCGGACGCCGTCAGGCAGGGCGTCGCCGATCATCCGTGCCCCGTAGAACGCGGTGGCCACCGAGCCGAACGCTGCCACGCCCAGTGCGTTGCCGAGTTCGGCGCCCGTCTCCCCAACGCCCGAGGCGTTGCCCGCGCGCTCCGGAGGCGCGCTACTGATGATCACGTCGTTGGTGAGGGCGAGTGCCGCCTGGACCCCGAAGGAGAGGACAGCGAAGCCGATGACGGTGAGAGCGAAGCCGGAGACCGGGCCCGCCAGGCTGATCAGCAAGAGCCCGGGCACCGCGAGCGCGAAGCCGCCCGCCATGACCCCGCCCGGATGCAGCTTGGCGGCAGCGGCCGGTGCGAGGAGGGTACCCACAACCCCCGCCACCATCGCGGGCAGCGCCCACAGACCGGCGGCGAGCGGGGAGAGCCCCAAAACGAGCTGAAAGTACTGGAGGACCAGGAACTGCGTCCCGGTCACGACGAAGAGACCCATCGTCTGGCCCCCCAGCGCCCCCGAGAATCCGGGCCGGCTGAAGAGTCGCAGGTCGAGCATAGGGTTGGTGATGCGCAACTGGCGGCGTACGAAGACGCCTGCGAAAACTACTCCGAGGGCGACGGCCAGCAGCGACGTCGCGCGGACACCGTCCTGCGCCACCTGCTTGAAGCCGTAGACCACCGGCAGCACTGTCACGATGGACAGGAGGACGCTGAGCGGGTCCAACCGGCCCGGCTGGGGGTCACGGTACTCGGGCAGCAGAACCGGCCCGACGATCAGAAGGATCACTCCCACCGGCACACCGACCAGGAACACCGACCCCCACCAGAAGTGCTCCAGAAGCACGCCGCCGACCAGGGGGCCGATCATCCCGCCCACGCTGAAGTTGGTCATCCATACCGCGATGGCGAACCGTCGCTGGTTCGGGTCGCGGAATATATTGCTGATCAGCGACAAGGTGGACGGCATGAGGGTCGCTCCGGCGATACCCAGGAGGGCACGCGCCGCGATCAGCATCGCCGCTCCGGTCGCATAGGCGGCGAGCAGCGACGCGGCGGCGAACGCTGCGGCGCCGATGAGCAGTAGTTTCCGCCGGCCGATCCGATCCCCAAGTGTCCCCATGGTGGCGAGGAACGACGCGACTAAAAACCCGTAGATGTCGACGATCCAGAGCAACTGCGCGCTGCTCGGTCTCAGACTCTCGCTGAGCTTGGGGGCGGCCAAGTGCAGCACCGACATGTCGAGACCGATGAGGATCGTCGGCAGCGCAAGGACGGCAAGCCCCATCCACTCTCGCCGACCTGCTCGCGTTGGTTCGTCGATAGCCACCGAAGAAACCTTCCCCCACTCCCCCAGACGGCTCAGGCCGCCTCCGGGCTTGATCGAACTTCGGGCAATCGTAGGTGCGTTGCCCCGTCGGTGGAGTGGGACCGTGAGAGACCGGCCACCGGTCGCCACCCCTCCGGCCGTGAAAATGCTGGTCACAGAACCGACGCTCGTCGGCCCCTGTCAGAAAGTGGCGAGTTCATGCATGTACGTGCCAAGAACCTTACGCACAGCGAGCGTGAGGGGGCGCTTCAACGCTTCTGCCGGCGTGAGCCAGACGGCGGTGGCGCCCTCCGGACTGAGGCGCACTGCGGCCTCGCCGCCGTCGCCTGCCTCGCAGCGGTAGACCTGCCACACATGAGCGTCGGCACCCCGGCGGCATCCATCGCCCAAGATGGGTGTCCGGCCGACGAACGTCAAGGCGTGCGCGGCCAGTCCGGTCTCCTCTTCCAGCTCGCGCGCTGCAGCCACGTGCGGCGCCTCGCCCCGCTCAATGTGTCCGGCCGGGATCGTCAGGCCGAAAGGAAACGCCGTCCGGTCGAAGAAAAGGAAACGTCCGCGCAGGTCTCGCACAAAGACGCCCGCCGTCGTGTGCCAGTACTCGCCGTCCTCATCCGTCCACCAGGTGACCGCCGGGTCGAGCACCAGCGCTCGGTCCCGCACCGCTCCGCAGGCACTGCACACACACTGCCGCCGGCCGTCCTTGGTGCGCCACTCCACTGCGTCCTCGTGGCACCGGAGACAATAGTGGTGCACGGCCCCGTCGGTCAGTGCTCTTTGGGGCAGGAAGTCGAGCCGCATCGCCTCTCCTCACACGGTCGCTGGCCGGGACGGACGCCGTAATTGGCCGCGCGGCAGACAGCCCTCTGGCATGTCTGCCGCGCGGTGCCCGTGGCGGGGACGGATCGTCAGACGTCCAGGCCGTAGCGGGTGAACAGATCCTTGTCACCGGTGACGTAGGAGGTGTCCGTGATCACGGTCTGGTCGGACGGGCCGCGGCTGCACATGCACATGTGCCGTCCGTTGGAGACGACCCTCGCGGCGCGAGCACCCCCGGAGCTCATGATCTCCTCGGCGATCTCCTTCACCAGGTGCTCCTGGATCTGGAACCGCCTGCTGTATGCCTGCACGAGCCTCGGGAACTTGCCGAGGCCGAGGATGCGGTCGCCGGGGACGTACGAGATGGCGACTTTTCCGAAGAACGGCAGGAAGTGGTGGGCGCAGATGGAGAAGTAGTTGATGTCGTGCACCCGGACCACGCCTGCATGCTCACCGTCGATCTCGACGGTGGTCTTGAGGATCTTCGACGTGTCGATGTCGTAACCGCTGAGCAGCTCGCGGTAGGCGCGGACGATGCGGGGCTCACACTCCTCCTCCTGATACCAGTCGAGGGCTCGCTTGTCGGTCGTCACGTTCTCTTCGAGCCACTGGGCGATGCTGGTCATGCTAGGCCTCCTGCTGGGGGATCGACTTCGTTGTCGTCTTCTCCGGCCGGTTCGGCGGTCCAGGGGGACACGCTCCAGCCGACGGTGCGCTCACTTCGTGTCGGCGGGTGGCCACTTCGCGGGCGGAGCCTGCCCGAGGAATTCGACGACCACGTTCCGGTAGAAACGGTCACCTCGGTTCACCAGCCGGTGCGGCTTTCCACGCCGACGGTGCACCACCTCGCCGATGAAGTCATCCTGGTCCTCTATTTCGCCGTCCTCGTACTCCAGTCGCACCTGACCGGGATGGTCGACAACGAATACGTAGTCCCAGGGATGCTCGTGCCATTCACTGGCGTCGCCCGGCTGGAGCTCAAGCAGCCATACCCGAGTACTCTCATCCTCGAACAGAAGCTTCGTCCCGGCCGTCCCGTAATGCCGGCCGGGGGTCTTTCCTCGCAGCTCGTCAGGTATTTCCGTGTTGCTGTGCTGCGCACTCTGGACCTGCGCCATTCCGACGTTCCCTCCTAAGGGAAGACAACGTTCCGCGATGTGCCTCCGCCATGTTGCCTCGCCCTCGTACAAACCCCGTACAGGCTGTGTACATTTACGCAGACACTATGGGAAGCGGCCTGTCTGATGAGGTAAATTCAACCGATCAATCGACAGGCCCGGAAAAGGAGATGCGGAGATGACGAAGCGCACACGTCGGCCCGATGTCGAGGGTAGGAGCAAGAAACTCTGGTTGAACGGCGACGGCACCTGCGATGTCGAATTGATACCGAGCCTACGCAGCTTCACGTACGACCGGGACGCCCTGATGCCACAGACCGCGGCGCTCCGCCTCGACTTCTACGAGGCAGCGGCCGAACGTCTCGCCGGCAAGGGCGTGAACACTGTGTTCAGGGAACGGCTCGACTCCATCTCCTACCGGGCGGACTACGTGCCAGCGCCACCGTTCGAGGTCATCGTGAAGAACGTCGCCACTGGCTCCACTGTGCGTAAGTACCCCGGGCTCTTCCCTGAGGGGCACCGGTTCCAGCCCCCGGTGGTGAAGTTCGACTACCGGATCGATCCGGAGGATCAGCCGATCGGCGAGGACTACCTCCGCGCGGCGGGCGTGGACGTCACGTCCTTCCGCGATTGCGCGCTGCGGTGCAACGACGCGCTGCGGTCCTGGCTGGCGCCGCTCGACCTGTGGGACTTTTGCCTGGTGGTGGGTGTCGGTGCGGACGGTGAGCCCGTCGTCAATTCCGAAGTGTCGCCCGACTGCATGCGGCTGCGTGACGAGGCCGGTAATCCGCTGGACAAGGACCTGTTCCGGCAGGGCGCCGACGAGACCACAGTGGTGCGTGCCTGGACGGACCTCGTGCGCAGGATGCGGGGATGAGCGCGGGGGGAGGCGACATCGGCGCGACGAGGAAGGATCTCCGCGCCCCCCACACGGATGATCCCGTCGTGTTGGTGACCGGGGCCAGCCGCGGCACCGGCCGGGCGGTGGCCGAGGAGTTGCATGCTTCTGGGTGGCGTGTTCACGCCCTTTCCCGGACACCCACACGACTGCCCTGGCTGCACGAGGTCGCTTGTGACCTGCGACATCCCGAACAGGTCAGTCACGCCGTCGACCGGATCGCCACGGCCGCCGGCGGCTTGGACGCGGTGGTAACTGGCGGAGTCGTACGCGCCCTCGGCGACGTCGCCTCGCTCGCCCTCGACGACTGGCGGGAGGCGGTCGACGTCAATCTCACGTCGGTGTTGGCACTGGTGCAGTCGGCTTTGCCGCACCTGCGCCGCGGCGGGGGCCGAATCGTCCTGATGGGTAGCCATGCGGGCAGCCGCTTCTTCGAAGGTGGGGCCGCCTACTGCATGACGAAGGCATCGCTTAAGGCACTCGCCGAAGTGCTGCTGCTGGAGGAACGAGTACACGGCGTCTGCACCACCCTGCTCAGCCCCGGGGCCATCGCCAATCTACCCGGTGACGACTCACCGACGAAGATGGCCACCTCGTCAGTCGCACAGGCCGTGCGCTGGGCGCTGGAGGCGCCGGATGACACTGTCGTCGGTGAGCTCGAACTCCGGCCTGCCCGCCTCCCCGCCCGCCCGGCAGTGTCGGGGCTGGACCGGCTTCAGGCCGTCTGACAACGCACCGAGCCCCACCGCCTGGCACGGCACCTTACTAAGCCGCACCGCACCACAACGCGTACAAACGCAGGGCCTTGTCGTCCGTCCGCCTTGGGACGTCCACACACCGATGTGGCGAAGGAGAGGCATGACTGAGCAGAAGAAACAGTTGGACGAGGTCACCACAGCGCGCACCGTTGACATGAGTTGGGACCTCGCGGTTGGGCTGATCTCCGCCGTTGGCGACATATCCGACGCGCCGTTCTCGGTGGGCGGCGGAGTGCAGATCGGCTTCGCCTCCCGCCTGTGGATTTCCCTGGACATCAGCGGTCGCCCGGTGGCCCTGGACGTCTTCGACGTCCCTCCACTCCTGGTGGGCATGGTCCCGCCGGCCCGGCGCGGTGAGGAAGGCCTGAGTGTGCCCGTCGCACCGCCGGGCACGATCCCCTGGCTCCTGGACACCGACAGTAACTGGGTCTGGATCGCGCTGATCGCGGCGCCCGCGCGGCAGCGCCTTGTCCGCGAGGGCTGGGTCGAGGTGTGGCTCCACCAGGACCGGCCCGTGCGTCTCAAGGTGCGGGCGCCGGTCGGCGGAACTCCCGTATCGGTTAGGCGGTCCTCACCGTGAGCGCGCCGGACCGCATCCGTCTGGTCTGCACCGATCTCGACGGCACACTGCTGAACGAGCGCGGTGCCGTCGGACCGCTGACCCACGCCGCGCTCACTGAAGCGGCGCGATGCGGCCTCCCAGTGGTGTGCGTGACCGGCCGTCCCCTGCGCGACGCGCTGTCCGTCTGCCGTGACGTCGGCACAGACGGCTTGGTGGTGTGCAGCAACGGAGCAGTCGTGGCGGAGGTCGCGACCGGGGAGCCGCTGCGGTGCCGGGGCTTCTCCCGTCGCCGGGCCGGCACGGCCCTCGCCCGTTTGCGCGCCCGGCTGCCCGGGCTAGTGCTCGGCGTAGACACCTTGCACGGACTCTTCCTGGAACGGGGATTCGAGAAGCTCGTACCGGACTGCTGGCAGCACGCGTGCGTTCCGGACGCCGCCGAGGTGCCGATCCCGGGCGACGGCGTGCTCAAGATTCTGGCCGTGCACCCCGACCTGCCGGGACCGTCGCTCGCGGGTCCTCTGATCCACCCCGGCGACGGCGTCCTCGCGACCTGCTCCACGCCATACTTTCTGGAGGTTGCACCGACCGGCGTGGACAAGGGGGCGGCTCTGCGCTGGCTGGCCGACTACCACGCGATACGGGTCGCCGCCGTTGCCGCAGTCGGCGACATGCCCAACGACTTGCCGATGCTGCGAGCGGCCGGCCTCGCCGCTGCGGTCGCCAACGCCCACCCGTCCGTACGCCGGTGCGCCGACCTGATCCTCCCCAGCAACGAGGAGGAGGGGGTGGCCGATCTGCTGTCGATGGTCCTGTCGTCACGGCAGGAGGAGATCAGGTGAGGAGGTAGGGAGGGCGCCTCGAGAGCCAGTGCCGACAGCGTCCCGGCACGGTCGGCCACGTGCTGCTCGTACGGGATGACCAGGAGCCGGCGGACACCGGTGACGGGAGCGTGCAGCGCCCGCGCAACAGCAGCACGTTGACGGCGATCAGCCGGCCTGGGGCGGCCGCCTCGTCCGGGCTGCCGCTCGGCAGGAGCCTGGCGAACGCTGCCCGCCGCCGCGGCGCACAAGTTGAGGCGACGACCTGCGCGTAACCGCTCGCCGTCCCGCCACCGCTCCCACAGCCGGCCACGCGCGAACGACGACACGATACCGATGGGAGCCCGCGTCAGGACGATGGCCAGAGAGCGAGGCAGCAGTCCGAGCACATGTCGGCAGCGAAGAACAGGTTGGTCTCGTTCACCAGATGCCTGGGCTGCCCGTGCAGGTCGGTGAGCGCGCACACCACCTGGTGCCGGCCCGGCCCGCTCAGCCCGGCTCCTTGCATGCTCGGCGGGATCCGTCGGAGAAGAACGGGCTGCGGGCTGGTCGCGTACGGCAACGGCTACATCAACTACCACGGCTGACAGCCCGCCCACGCTCGCATCGGCCTGACCAGGACACCAGCTGACGACCTCAACTGAGGCCTCCAGCAGGGGCTGTTCCTCAGCTCACACCGGCCGTCGGGACTGGGCGGGAACAACCCGAGAAAGTAGACCGTTCACCTATACGTGGCTAGCGGAGGGGACAGTGTCCCCGGGCCTCACCTGTAGCCCATGGGGACGATCGTCCGGCTGAAGCCCCATGGAGCCTTCCGCCGAGAGGCGACCGCCCTCCGCCCGTCACCGTCTTACGGCCCCGGCTGGTCTCCCCCGTCCAGCCGGGGCTTTCGCGTGCCGACGGCTGGCGCGGGGCCGCCGGGGACGCCCAGGCTGTTCGACGCGAAGTCCCATAGCCACCCGCTTCAGGGGAGGTGGAGGGTGGCCAGGGCCGTGGTCCAGTCGGTGACGATGGCCTGCTGCGCGGCAGCGAGGGTGACCTGGCCCTTGCAGACTGCGGTGTGCAGCTTCGTCTCCACCGGGTCCTTCTTGTTGTTGACCTTGGTGCCCGTGCGGTGGCCGGGGTCGGCGGGATGTGGAACTGTCCGGGGATTCCTGAGTCGGGAATGCATCATTCCGACGTGCCCACCGACCGGTCGACCCGCCTCAGCTCGTTTCCTCGGGCCCGCGCTTGTACGCTTCACCACAACCTGCCCCTGGTCCTCGTCGAACCGCTGATCGTCGCCATGCCCGACAACGGGGCGCGAGCTTCTCGCACATGCCCTCTACCTCCTCGGCGCCACACACGCCCCACAAGCCCAGCAGCTGATGGAGCCCTTCCTTCACCACTCCAACCCGGAGGTGCGCGGGGAAGCCCGACATGCAGCAGCTGAGATCACCGCCGGTCTTGAGGGGCTTTGAGGAAATTCAGTCGGCATGCAGGACCCAGCGGGCAGGATGACGGGATGGCTCATCTGCTGTGGGACGACCAGGTCGCGTGGCTGCTCGACCCAACCGATGGCGGCTGCCTGCCCGATGCGTTCGTCGAGAACACGACGGCGGCGGACTGGCAGGCCGTGCTCGACCTGGTCGAGGAACAGGGCTGGGCCTCCGAGTACGCCGAGGGCGAGGCAGTGTTGCCACTGCCGCGGGCCGAAGCCGTGCTGTCCCGCCCGGCCGACGGCGAGTGCCCGAGCCTGCGCGTGTGGCCCGATCCCGAGGTCTGCGCGATCTTCCGGTTCCTCGGGGACGAGCAGATCGACTTCGACGTCGACCTGCGGGAACTCCAGGGCCAGGAGCAACTGGACGTCCTGTGCGGGTTCCTGACCGCGATCGGGCGCCGCCTGGGCAAGTCAGTGCCGCTGTTCCCCGAAGGCGGCGGCACACAGCCGCTGCTCGGGTTTGACGTCGCTGCCGACCGGGTCAGGGTGATGTGGACACCGCCGGACAAGTGAGGCGAGCCATCCCGCTGCAGTCAGCCGCCCATCGGCATTGAGGAGCACCATGCCTGAGCAGTTCTTGCTGATCTGCGACGAGATCCCCCAGGACATCGTGCTCCTCGATGTGGGCCCGCGGCCCCTGGAAGTGGCGAAGGCACTCCGGGCACTCGTGGGCGTCGGTCTCTGGCGGGCCAAGCAGATCGTGACGCAGATGCCGCCAGTGCGCCTCGCAGAGGGAGTCGGTGATGACGTGACAGCGACGTGGGTCGGCCCTCTGTGCGACGCGGGCGCGGTGATCGAGCTGCGGACCCGGTGGCGATACCGACCAGGGCAAGGGCCGCTGCCAGTAGGCTGAGCCAAAAAGTGCCGCGCTGGCCCATCTCGGGTCGACCGCCACCGTTCGCGAATCGGGAATGCCTCATCCTCTTGGCCTTGGCATCTGAAGAGGTGGCCTCTCCGGTTGGCCTCCTGACAACGGCCTCGTCCCATCTGCTGTTCCACGGGCTGGGTATCGTCCTCGGGCCGCTGGCCAACTAGGCCAACGGTGCTCATGCTCTGCTGTGACCGGGGGTTGGTCGTGCCGACGGACGTCTGGGGCGTGCTGGATGGGACGCAGTGCCCCTCGTGGTCGTTCGTGCCGTTCGCAAGGGTCGGCCCGCTCGAGTTCGGGATGACGCATGATCAGGCCCAGGCAGCCGCCGCGGTGCCCCTGATGCTCTGCAGGTCGCTGACCGGTTTCATCCATGGCAGGGCCTCGGCCGCGCCGTAGAGACCTGCGTCGCCGCCCACGGCGACTACCTGAGCAATCCTTCGCCCAGTGGCACCCTGCCGGAGGCCACCCGGCTGGCTTCCGGTCTGCCGCAGGACGACTCGGTGCCCGTCGGTCGGTGGGCCGAGCGGAAGAAGGCAGCACATGCCTTGGTCCACGAGCTTCTTGCTCAGGGTCACTCACGCCGGGCGATTGCACGGCACCTGGGCTGGGGTCTCAACACCTGCTCAGATACGCGAACGCCGCGAACTGGCAGGACACCATCCGCGAGAACCGGCCCCGCCCCAGCAGACTGGACCCCTACGAGCTCTACCTGGAGCAACGCTTCGCCGCAGGATGCACCAGCGTCACCCAGCTCCACCCTCTTCCGCAAGATGATCCTGCTCCAGTAACACTGCGCGAGCAGCCGCCCACCCATGGCAGGATGGCCTCATGTTGATCCGAAAGGGCGATGCCGCGTAGGCGTCCCAAGGCCGTCCGCGCAGAGCGGTGGCGGCCGCGATGGCAGTGTTCGGTCCTGAGGGTCCGCGGTGTCTCCGCGCGGACTCGTACAGCGATCCGCCGGGTCGAAGACCAGGAGATGTGGCCCAACGCGGTCGCCAATGCGCTCTCGTGTTTCGAGCGAGCTTTTAACCAGCCGGAACGCTATTTAGACGCCTACGAGTTCGAATCGCCCGGGGTGGGAGATGCCCGTGATGACCTCGAGTGGGCGATGCGGCACCTTCCTCCTGGAGCACAACGGGACTTGGGCCGACTGATCACACGCATTGATGAGGAATTCGAGCGCCGCACCCTGCCCGACCCCAACAATATTGAGTTGGCGGTGTTCGGCTGGTGGTGGACCAGAATGCGAGAACGCTGACGGGCCCCGGACCCGCGCCCTCAATCGAACGACACCGTCACCCTCCGTGACGACTCCCCAAGATCTGTGCCAGAACCCAGGAATCACCCGTATGACCGAGCAGTTCGGTCACCGTGGACAGGTGGGCATCCAGCTTCGTGGCGGTGTGCTGGCGCTGCTCGGTCGCGTGACCGGCAAGCTGCTGGGTGGTGCTCTCCAGGAAGGCTGCGAAGTCCTCGCCGATGGGTTTGCCGTCGCGGGCCTGGGTGAGCGCGCTCGGGGGGCCGGCGGCCCAGTCCGCGTCCAGCGCGGACAGGGTGGCGCCGGAGATCGTCAAGAAGGAGCGGCGGTCCATCGCTGTTCGCAGGGCCTCTCTCGCGCCTCCGCGGCCTCCAGGTTCTCCTGAAACCGCTCATCCGCCAGCGACCAGACCATGCCCAGCTTCTCCAGCCGCCGGGCGCGTTGCACTCGGTGGCTGAGAAAAGTTGACTAAATCGGCTATTGGGAGCATGTGGGTAGTTCATGCTCAATTGTGGGTGGACCAATACAGCCTGGCGGTAAGGGGAGGCCGAGGGCCATGACAGACGGCAGTGGCAAGATCACAGAAGAGCAGGTCCAGGAGAAAGCCGCACAGTTCCGGGCGCTTCTGGAGCGTCGCACGAACGAGGGCCCCGAGGCGTGGGCGCACCTGAATGTGGAGGCGGCGGCGCGCCGGGCGCTGGAAGCGCAGGGCAGGCGACAGACCGACCCGCGTGCCGTGCTCCAGGCCATCCGGCCGACGTGGGAAACGGAGGCGGCACAGAAGGGGCTGACCGGCAAGGAGCTGCATGCGTTCGCCCGACAGATTCTGGAGGAGGACGGCCCGGAGATCCAAGCCGAGATGGACGGCTTCTACTACACGTTCCATCTCAACCAGATGGCCGTCGCGATGGTCGTTGGGGGTGCGTCCGCGGCCAAGGACCTGCTGGAGGATGCCGCCGAGGAGTTCTGGGAGCTCGCCGCCATCTTCATGGCGCTCTACGGCGCCATCGAGGCCGAGACGCAAGCGATCAGTGCAGCCGCTGCGCAGGGCAATGGCCAGGTCAAGCTGGACGGGGTCTTCCCCGACCCATTTGTCATCCCCTCGCCCGACAGCGACTACGTCTTCGAAGTCCACAACGTCCTCGGCGGCCTCCTCGGCGATCTGCAAGACCAACTTGGCGGATAGAAGCCCGAGCTGCCACCAGGCGGCGAGAGGGTGCTCTGGGCAGCCCGGTATCGGCAGAGTTCGCCCGCAGTCCCTCGCCAAGGCGGTGGCCGAGGCCCGAGGCCTATGGAGAAAGCCGCTGCGAAGTGGTGGTAAAAGCGGGTCGCCGGCCGAAACGCCGACGACCCGCTGCAACGGTGCCTTTACGCCGCCCAGTCGAGCCCGAGGGCAGCCAGCGCGGCGAGCTTCACGAGGTACTCCCTACCGCCGACTTCGCCGTTACGCAGTAGCCGGCTCCGGCACTTCAAGACATTCGGCGACCCGGCGGGCCATCGCGGCCACCTGCGGCGGCAGGTGTAGCTGTCCAGGGCCTCGACTTCGTCGCACGGCCGGCCCCCTCGACCGGGCCAACCTTCCCGGTCACAGCAGTAGCGGCAGAAGCGCTTTCTCCGGCCTGTCAGTCATTTCCGTGAGGGTGCGGAAACGAGCGGGAGAACCACGCCGCATCACTGCGCGCCGGCGCGCCCACGGCGTTCGGGGGCTACATCGCCGTACGCCGTGGGAGGTGCCGCCGTCGCATCGCCCGGCGCGTCACCGCCGGTGCCAGCCCCACGCCCACGCTCAGGACGACCGTTGCCGCGGCCAGCAGGGTGGAGCGCCAGGGCCAGGGCGCGCCCGTCAGCTCCAGATGAGCCGAGGGGTACTCGGAGAACTTCGCGGTGGCCAGCGCCGTACGGCGGTCGTTGTGCTCGGCGAGGTCCCGCAGGACGGGATCGAAGCCGAACTCCCCGGACCGCTTTCCCCCGTCGGGCAGTTCGGGGGTGAGCCCGTTGCGTCGGGCCCAGCCGCGCAGCGTGGCACTGAGGCCGGAGGCATCCCTGACACCGGGCACCACCAAGCGCTCCGCGCCGTGGGCGTCCCCCGTCGCCGCCCGGGTGACGAGGACCAGGCCGTGGCGGGTGGTGACGGTGTGGCCGGCGCCGACCACCACGGTCCGGGTGGCGAAGGAGACCCCGCCGTACCCTTCGACGGCCGCGGCCGCGTCGATCTCCTCGACCCCGTCGACCAGGCCGATGGCCGTGGTGGGTCGCAGCCACGGGAACGCGGCGTTGAGGGCGTACGGCAGGTCGCCGAGAGCCAGGTGGTTGGCCGGTATCGCGGTCGGTCCGTCAGGAGCCCAGCCGGGGTAGGACAGCCCGGTGCCGATACGGGTCGCTTCCGCCTGGCCGGCCAGTTCCTCGACCACCCGCAGGGCGCCCAGGGTGCCGGAGGTCACGCCGGCGGTGGTGGTCACCCGCCCGTCCTCGACGTAGCGCTGCCCGCGCTTCCAGTTGACCTTCGGATAACCGCGTTCCAGGGAGCCGATGTTGGACCAGAACGACGTGGCGTCGCGGCCGTCGAGCAGACCGGAGGCGGCCAGTAGTTCGGAGCCCGCGCACACCCCGAGGATCCGGGCGCCCTTGCGGTGGCGTTCGACGATCCACCGGCGCAGGCCCTCCTCGCCCGCGCCGGTGGGGTCGGTCACTGCGGGCACGACCACCACGTCGGGTTCTGGCAGGGTGCCGTCCGCCACCTCGGCCAGCGTGTGGTCGGGCAGCAGATGGGCGCCGCCGGACAGCGGGCTGACACGGCGTTCGGCGGCCACCGTGTAGACAAACGTCTCCCGCGACTCGGCGAACACCTGGTAGGGCGCGAGTACGTCGGTGGCCACCGAGCCCGTGTTGCTGACCGCGACCGCCACCGTGGTCCGGCCGGGCGGCACCGGCCGGGCGGCCGGCCACGCCCTGGCACCGGATCCGCTGGGGGCGGCGGCGAAGCTGTCGGCCATCGACGCGCTCACCCCCGCGAAGGCGATCCCAGCGAAGGACGCCGCGGACAGCGCCGTGGCCAGCAGCACCCAGCCGATACGGCGCAGGACCCGGTGCCCCTTCCACGCCTCGGAACCCGTCTCGGAACTCACTTCGACACCTACTTCGGACAAGACATACCTCGACAATCGGGGCACAGATCGGCAGCGTGGCGCCGCCGGCCCTCGTAAAAACAACTTCGTGGAACGGGGAAACCCGTGGAAACACGCAAGCGGAAGAGGCCGGGGGAGGGGCGGGGAGACGGCCCTCCCGCAGGGGCCGGGTCCGTCAGGCGGTCGGCCGCAGCGGTACGCGCAGCCGCGAGGGAGGGACTCCGAAGGCGTCGGCGACCACCCGGCGCAGCTGCCGCGCGTCGCGGAAGCCGCAGCGGGCCGCGACCGCCTCCACCGTCAGGTCGGTACCGGACAGCAGGGTGCGGGCCCGCTCCAGCCGCAGTTGCCGCTGGTAGGCGAACGGGGTGATGCCGGTGACCGCGGTGAAGGCCCGCGTCAGACCGCGCGGTGACAGCCCTGCGACGCCGGCGAGTTCCCGCAGGGTAAAGGCGGCGTCCAGGTGCTGGGCCAGGTGGTCCTGCACCCGGTGCACCGCGGGCTGGACGTGGTCGCGGTGCCGCAGGAACGGACTGATCTGCGCCGCGTCCCCGTCCCGCCGCAGGTACAGCACCAGTTCGCGGGCGACCCGCGCGGCCAGTTCCGGGCCGCGGTCCCGCTCGACCAGGGACAGCGCGAGATCGATCCCGGACGAGATCCCCGCACTGGTGCTGATCCGTCCGTCGTGCACGTAGAGCGCGGCCTCGCGCACCCGGGCCTGCGGGTACCGCTCGCGCATCGCCGAGGTGAGCGACCAGTGGGTCGTGCACGCCCTGCCGTCCAGCAGTCCCGCTTCCCCCAGGACGGCGGCACCGCTGCACACCGATGCCACCCGGGCACCCGCGTCGTAGGCCTCGCGGACCCAGCGCACCACGGCAGGCACGACCAGCCGGTCCGATCCGGTCAGCCGGGGCCCCGGCACGAGCACCAGATCACCGGCCGTCGGCCGGGTCGTCGGCAGCGGTGCCAGACCGGCCAGCCGCAGGCCCTGGGCGGACCGCATACCGTCCGCCTCGCCGACGTACTCCAGCCGGTAGCCGCCGCCGAAATGCGCCGCGGCGTCGAATACCTGCACAGGACCACCGAGGTCCAGCAGGTTCACCTCGGGCAGCACCAGGACCAGGACCCGCCCGGTGCACCCGTTCGTCTCGTCGCTCACCCCGCCACGGTAGACCGGCCCGGCCCGCCCGCACGAGGTCTCCTGGGGACCGGCACCGGACGGATCCGGCACCCGGAAACACCGGGGCGACGGGCCCGCGACCCCCGGCCGGCCAGGGTGCCGGCCTCTTGAACCGCCTACTGCCAGCACGACCTGCTCAAAGCCGAGAACTCCCGAGCACCCAACTCCTCCACGCCTTCACCACTCCTGCGGATGCGACGCAGACGACTGGATGGCCTGTCACCAGACCCGAACCCGACTCAAGATCGCTCAACTGCTTACCCGCGACGACCCACCCCTCGGCCTGCTGCGCCGCGACCGCTTCACGCGCTCAGCGGCCCTGAGCCTCTTCTCACTCGTCCTCCTCATCGCCCAGGTCACGGCGACCCTGACGCTGAGTCCCGACCCCGGGACTGTAAGACGTTCGGTGTAACTCCCGATCATGGAAGATGCATCGATGACCAGTGAGAACGTGTCCGAGTCCGAGACCGTCGAGCCTACGAAGGCTGCGTCGGCGAGGG
>NZ_KQ949030.1:110596-121927 GCF_001514285.1 Streptomyces sp. DSM 15324 | reverse complement strand
TTCTTCGAACCGAAGATCGTCAAGAAGCGGCAGAAGCGCCTCACCGGCGTCGACGAGATGGTCATCTCGCTGGCCGCGAAGGGCCTGACCACCGGCGAGGTCCAGGCTCACCTGGCCGAGGTCTATGGCGCCGACGTCTCCCGCCAGACCATATCCACCATCACCGACAAGGTCCTCGAGGGCATGGCCGAATGGCAGAGCCGACCCCTCGACCCGTCTATCCGGTCGTCTTCATCGACGCCATCCACGTGAAGATCCGTGACGGCGCGGTGGCCAACCGGCCCATCTATGTGGCTCTGGCCGTCACCACCGAGGGCCGACGGGAGATCCTGGGGCTGTGGGCCGGCGACGGCGGCGAGGGCGCCAAGCACTGGCTGCACATCCTCACCGAGATCAAGAACCGCGGCGTGAACGACCTGCTCATGCTGGTCTGCAACGGGCTCAAGGGCCTGCCCGAGGCGGTGGAGACCGTCTGGCCGAAGACGATCGTGCAGACCTGCGTGGTGCATCTACTGCGGAACTCCTTCCGCTATGCCGCCCGCCAGGACTGGGACAAGATCGCCAAGCTCCTCAAGCCCGTCTACACCGCCCCGACCGAAGAGGCCGCACTGGACCGGTTCGCCGAGTTCGCCGATGCCTGGGGCCGGAAGTATCCGGCCATCGTGAAACTCTGGGAGAACGCGTGGGAGGAGTTCACTCCGTTCCTGCGGTTCGACACCGAGATCCGCCGCATCGTCTGCACGACGAATGCGATCGAGTCGGTGAACGCGCGGATCCGTCGGGCGGTGAAAGCCCGCGGGCACTTCCCCAACGAGCAAGCCGCGTTGAAGTGCGTCTATATGGCGATCATGTCCCTCGACCCCACCGGCAAAGGCCAGGCCCGCTGGACCATGCGATGGAAGACCGCGCTCGGGAAATGCCACCGGGGCTTCGATGAACCCAGTGCGCCAGTTCGGGCCCGCTCTACTCTCTGGGCAGTACTCGTTCCTGTGGGTCTACTTGACAGCGCCGCTGGTGGGCGCTTTTGCAGCGGCTTTCTTGCTTGACGCTGCGCGAAGGCGGCACACCGTTCTGACGCACCGGATGTGCGGCACGCAGGAAGACGGCACTCCTGAATACGCCAGAGCAGGCGACCTGTGAAACGCGAAGACCAGCCCGTGGATGCTGTTTGGACGACCGAAAAGGCCCACCAGAGAAACCGACGGACCGTCACGAACGATCGAGGCTACTGAGGTTGCACTCGTGGTGTCGTAGGGCTGATGGCTCGTCGTCCGTGCGGTATCACCGGAGCATGCGATATCCACAAGGAGGCGGGCTGACTGCCGAACGGCACCAGTTCCGCGAGGAGTTACGGCTCAAGGCGGCCGAGCGGTTCGCCCAGGGCGAGGCGAGCTCGGTCATCGCCAAGGCCCTGCGCGTCAACGTCCGCTCGGTACAACGGTGGCGGCAGAAGTGGGAGCAGGGCGGTCCGCGGGCCCTGCGGTCGCAGGGGCCGGCATCGCTGCCGAGGCTGAGCCAGGAGCAGTTCGCGCAGCTGGAGGCGGAGCTGGCCAAGGGGCCGACCGCGCACGGCTGGGAGGACCAGCGCTGGACACTGGCGCGGATCAAGACGGTGATCGGTCGGCGCTTTCACATGGCCTACACGATCCAGGGCGTGCGGAAACTGCTGGCGCGTAACGGCTGGTCCAGGCAGGTACCGGCCCGACGGGCCATGGAGCGGGACGACGGGGTGGTGGCCGGGTGGGTCAAGGAGGTGTGGCCCTGCGCGGAAGACTCGCGGCGGCCCGTGGAGCCTGGCTCGTCTTCGAGGACGAAGCCGGATTCTCCATGACGCCGCCGCACGCGAAGACCTGGTCACAGCGCGGCCGGACCCCGGTGGTGCGGGTCCGCGGCCGCTCCCGCAGACGGATCTCCATCGCCGCGCTGACCTGCTACGAACCCGGTCGCCGCTCCAGGCTCATCTACCGGCCCCGCCATGACGACGGCCGTCGCGATGGGCGCAAGAGCCTCTCCTGGCGCGACTACCGGGACCGGCTGATCGCAGCACACCAGCAGCGCGGTGGCCCGATCGTGCTCGTCTGGGACAACCGCAACGTCCGCAAGGCCGCCGACCTGCAAATGTTCGCCGAGGCCCGGGACTGGCTGACCATCCACTATCTGCCGCCCTACGCACCCGACCTCAGCCCAGTCGAGGGGATCTGGTCCCTCCTGCGACGCGGCTGGCTCTCCAACGTCGCCTTCAGTACCCCTGAACACCTCGTCCAGCGCATCCGGCGCGGCCTACGGCACCCCCCAGTACCGCAGCGAACTCATAGACGGCTGCCTCGCCGAGACCGGCCTGGCAATCAGACCCACCTGAGCAACCCGGCCACATCACGAGTTCAACCTCAGTAATGCAGGGCGGCCGCGAGTGCCTCGGCCAGGGTCACGGGCGGGCGGCCGATCAGGCGGCGCAAGTCGCCAGAGTCGGTGTACATCTCGCCGCGGTTCATACCGCGGTCAGCGTCAGCGAGGACCTCCGCCAGCTCGGCGGGTAGGCCCGCGGAGGCCAGTACCTGGGCGAAGCCGGCCACCGGGAGGTCAGCGTAGGCAACCTGCTTTCCGGCCGCAGCGGAGATCGCGGCGGCGAGCTCGGTCAGGGTGAAGGATGCGTCGCCGCCGAGCTCGTACACGGCGCCGGTGTGGCCTTCAGCGGTGAGGACGACCGCTGCGGCCTCGGCGTAGTCGGCGCGGGACGCGGCGCTGATCCGCCCCTCGCCTGCGGCGCCGACGACCGCGCCGTTCTGCAGGATCTGCGGCAGTTGGCTGGTGTAGTTCTCCAGGTACCAGCCGTTGCGCAGCAGCACGCTGGGGATTCCGCGGTCCCGCAGATACGCCTCGGTCTCGCTGTGCGTGGCACCGATGACGGTGGTGGCCGTGTCCGCGTGCGTCGTGCTCGTGTACGCGACTAGCGACACGCCTGCGGATGCCGCGGCGTCAATCACGCGACGGTGGTTGGCGACCCGCTCGCCCACGGGGACCGAGGCCGAGATCAGCAGCAGCCTTTCCGCCCCCGCGAATGCCTCGGCCAGGCCGTCGGTGTCCGCGAAGTCGGCGCGGCGTACCGTGATGCCTCGGTCGGCCAAATCCTTGATCCCGGCGATGTCCCGGCCGGTCGCGATGATGTCCGCGGCAGGGATCCCGCGCCGCAGCAGTGCCTCGACGGTGAGCCTGCCCAGCTGGCCGGTGGCTCCGGTGACGACGATCGGCATGATGGTCATTCCTTCCTTCCGCGCGTGCCTCGCACGCCTGCCGCGGTCCGTCCGCCGCGGGATGGAACACAGAATGACCTGGATACTCTCTGTTGGGGAGTAGCCACTTCTTGGTAGGGTACTTACCGCAGCGAAAGCATTGAGGTGAGCCGTATGGCTGCTGTCGAGAATGTGACCGGGCCCATGCCGTCATTCGATCCGTACGAGCGCGGCTGCCCGTCGCGGGACCTGCTCGACCAGATCGGCAGCAAGTGGGCGGTCCTCGTGCTGGGCGAACTCGGCCGGAACGGGACCTCGCGGTTCGGTCATCTCCGGCAGGCGCTGGCGGGTGTGAGCGAGAAGATGCTCACCCAGACGCTGCGCACCCTCGAACGCGACGGGCTGGTCAGCCGGACCGTCTACCCAGAGGTGCCGCCGCACGTGGAGTATGAGCTGACCGCGCTCGGCCAGACGCTACGGGAACCGCTGAAGGCGCTCACGGAGTGGTCCGTGCTGCACATCGAAGAAGTCATCACCGCCCGCGAAGAGTACGACGACCGCACTGAGCGCACCAGGTAATCAGCGGCGGCCGGCGGTCTGGTCATAGACGGCCGTCTCGCCGAGACCGGCCCGACAATCGGACCCACCTAAGCCACCCGGCGACATCACGAGTTCAACCTCAGTACGTGGCAGACACAGCGATGTCAGCAGGTCACGCAAGCCATCGGTATCGAGGCGGCCGTGATTCAAGGCCCCGTACAGCGAGCCGTAGCCGCGCTGGTGCTCGGCGAGCAGTGACAGCTCCACCGGCGACCGTGTCGGGCCGTCCGCGCACAGCAGCGCGTCCGTCAGGTCGAAGAACACATCCGCTCGCGCGGTCAGAGACCCGCAGAAGGCCGTCCGAAAGCGGGACGGTTCCGCGAACACCTCCCGTTCGCCGGCACCCGCCAGCACCCTCATCCCACGGCCCTTCTCGTGAACTCCCTCATCTCGTCGCAGAGTTCAGGATCACGAGGAAGGCCACCTCCATACCCTGCAATCACGCCGAAGAGTGACCACACGACTGGGTCCGACCGTAAGGAACAAGCTCAGGCGGCGCCGGCCTTCGCGGCTTTCGCGGCCTCTGTGGCGTCGGCCGTCTTGGCGGTGGGTCGGGGCTTGCGGACGAGCGGGGCCGTCACGCACGCGGCGAGCAGGGACGCCACGGCGACCGCGTACCAGGCGTGCTGGAACGCGGCGACAGCGTGTCCGGGGGCGGGGGTGCCGAGGACGCCGACCAGGATCGCGACGCCGAGGACCGCGCCGATCTGGCGGCCCATCGAGGTGATGGCCGAGCCGGTGGCGAAGCGTGCCGGCGGCAGGGCGGCCGCCGATGCCCCGGTCAGGACCGGGAGCGTCATGCCGACGCCGAGGCCGGTCAGTATCATGCCGGGCAGGAGCGAGGCCGCGTAGGCCGAGCCGGTTTCAAGCGTCGCGGCCCACCACAGGATGCCGGCCGCGAACAAGACAGTTCCTGCCAGCGCGATGCGACCTGCACCGAATCTGGCGACGGCGGCCCCGATCCGCAACGCGACCGGCGTCACCAGCAATGGTCCCGGCGCGATGGCGAAGCCGGTGCGCAGAGCCGAGTAGCCCCACACGCCCTGGCACCACAGCACCGCGCCGAGCAGCATTCCGGCGAACGCGACGGAGAACACCGTCAGGGCGGCTGCGGCGGATGCGAACGCCGGAACCTGGAGCAGCGGCAGCTCGACGATCGGCACGGGGTGGCGGGCCGAGCGCAGGACGAACCAGACGCCGAGCAGCACCGCGGCAGCCAGGCCGCCAAGGGTGCCGGCGCTCGTCCAACCCCAGTCAGGAGCCTTGACCAGGCCGAGCGCGAGCGTTGCGATCGATCCGGTGAGAAGGGCGGCGCCGAACAGGTCGGGCAGCCGACTCTTCTCCGCCCCAGCACGTCCGGGCGACGGCAGCACCTTGACACCGAGCGCGAACGCCACGGCCCCCACTGGCACGTTGACGATGAACACCCAGTGCCATCCGGCCTCGACCAGCAGCCCGCCGGCCACCGGCCCGAGTCCGGCGGCGATCCCGCCGATCGAGGCCCAGGCCCGCACCGCCCCGGCGCGCTTCTCGGGCGCCGTCGTATCGAGCAGCAGCGCGAGCGACGTCGGCATCAGCAGCGCAGCGCCGGCGGCCTGCACGAGCCGTGCCGCGACCAGCGTTCCGACATTGGGGGCGAGTGCGCAGCCGACCGAGGCGAGGGTGAACACCGCCAAGCCGGTCAGGAAGACCGGCTTGTGGCCGGAGCGGTCGGCGACGCGGCCGGCGACTACGAGGAGCGCTGCGAAGACGATTGCGTAGCCGTTGAGGACCCAGGAGAGGGAGCCGAGGCCGCTGCCGCCGAACGAGCGGCCGATCGCCGGGAGGGCGACGTTGACGATGAAGAGGTCGAGGTTCGCCATGAAGACCGCTGCCGCGGCCGTCGCGAACACGGCTCGGTACGCCCTTTGTGAGTTGGAAATTCCAACCTTCATGGATCGGAGGCTAGTCGCATGAGTTTGAAAACACAACGGACTCGGGAGAGGATGGGGACGTGACCTCGGAAACGAAGCAGAGTGACAACCCGGTTCCGCACCCCGAAGTGCCCGGTCGGCCGTGCTCCGTGGCCGCCGCACTGCAACTCGTCGGCGAACGCTGGGCCCTCCTGGCGATCCGCGAGATCTTTTACGGCAACCAGCGTTTCGACCAGATCGTCCGCAACACCGGCGCCCCCCGCGACCGCCTCGCCGCCAGACTGCGCGCACTGGAAGAGGCGGGCGTGGTCGAGCGCCGCGCCTACAGCGAGCGCCCTTTGCGCTTCGACTACCACCTCACAGAGGCTGGCCGCGATCTCGCACCCGTGATGCGCGCGCTGCTGGCCTGGGGCGACCGCTGGGCGGTGGACACTCCGCCGGTTGCCTTCCGGCACCGCGGCGGGCCCGGCTCCGAGCACGACCTCGATCTGACGTCGACGTGCCGGACCTGCGGTGAGGAGGTCAGCTCGGGAGCTCTCACGATCGACGTGCGGGCACCTGGATGGGATCGGGCCGGGCCGATCGAAGGCTCCTGAACTCAGCAGCGATCAGGAGTGTCCGAGGGGACCCGGCTGGTCCGCAAGCAGATGCAGGACGGCTCGGCCCCGGTCTCCTGTTTCGGTGTCAGCTTCCGAAGTCGGCTGCGCGGATGACTGGAGTCGGCTGTACGTGATGGTGTGAGTGGGTGGTGGGTGGCGGCGGGTGGGCGTCAGCGGGACTTGGAAAACCGCAGGTGCCGGTCTCGCCAGGGAACTCCTCCTCCGCCGCGGGGAAGGCGATCTTCAGGTAGCAGAGGCTCGGGTGGCTAGACCGTGCGCTCGGCGAGGTGTCGGCGTACGCATGAACGTCCCCCACGGCGTACGGGCGAATGAGGCCGGTTCGTGGCGTGTGGGGGTCAGGTGTCGTGCAGCACTGCTACCTGCTCCTTGAGGGCTTGTATCAACGTCGTGACGTGAGGGTGGTTGCGGCGGGAGATCGTGGCAACGCCGATGTACCGGGTCGGTGTCGGCGGCTCGATCGGGACGGTGCACAGGCCTTTTATTTCCGGGGTCAGCGCGACAGAAGGGATCAGTGAGATCCCCATGCCTGCGGCGACGAGCGAGCGGGCGAAGAAGTAGTCGGTCGTCGTCCCGCGCACCTGCGGGTCGAAGCCCGCACGTTCGGCGTAGCGGCGCAGGTAGGCTTCGGTCTTCAGGCAGCCCAGTACCCAGGGCTCGGCCGCCAGTTCGGCGATGCCGAGCGCCTCGCGGCCGGCCAGGGGGTGTGCCTCGGGCAGGGCGACGTGCAGGGGGTCGTTCAGGAGCGCGGTCCATTCCAGGCCGGCGCCCGGGCCCGGCTGACCGGGCAGCGGGCCGTCGAAGTGGTAGGCGAGTGCGAGGTCCACGGCGCCCTGGCGGACCAGCGCCAGGCTGTCTTCGGGCTCGCCCTCCCGGACATGGACCACGAGGTCGGGGTGGGCCGTGCCGAGCCGGGCGAGTGCGCCGGGCAGCAGGACCCGGCCGCCGCTGGTGAACGTGGCCAGGGTGAGCCGGGTGAGCCCGCTGCCGAGCCGGTCGACCTGCCGCTTGGCGTGTTCGAGTTCCGCGGCGACCGACTCGGCGGCCCCGACCATGATCCGGCCGGCCGGAGTGAGCCTGATCCCGCGGGTGCTGCGCGTCACGACCTGGGCACCGAGACTGCGCTCCAGCGCGGCGACGTGCTGGGACACGGCCGAGGGCGTGAGGTGGAGGGCCGCCGCCGCCCGGTTGAAGCTGCCGTGCTCCGCCACGGTCCGCAGGACACGGAGCCGCTGCACATCGATCAACAGTTTTCCTTAATACGTTTCCAGCATTTGGGCACTTCTGCTGATGACTGTAGGTGCCCAGGATGAGGGCATGCAAAGGATCTGTGTGATCGGCGGAAGCCGGTACGTCGGCAAACTCCTGGTCCAGCGCCTGCGGGCGGCCGGCCACCAGGTCACCGTGGTCAACCGCGGCTCCGTACCACCGCCGGGGGGTGTGGAGCACCTCGTCGTCGACCGCGACGACGAGTCCGCCCTCATCGCCGCGCTCGGCTCCCGCGCCTTCGACGTGGTCGTCGACCAGGTGTGCTACACCCCTGTGCAGGCCGCGCTCGCCGCCCGCGCCTTCGGCGACCGCACCCGGCGATACGTCATGACGTCCACGATCGAGGTCTACGACCCGGCGACCGCCGCGCTGACCGCGGTCCCGCCCAGCGCCCTCGTGGCGGAGGAGGTCGTCGACCCGGCCACGTGGCTGGTGCGGACGGATCTGCCCTGGCACGACGCGGCGTACCTGGAGGCGCACTACGCCGAGGGCAAGCGCCAGGCGGAGGCCGTCTTCGCGCAGCGCCTCGGGTGCGATTTCGCCGCGGTGCGCAGCGCCCACGTACTCGGCGGCGGCGCCCAGGAGTTCACCGGTCGGCTGGCCCACTACGTCGAGCACGTCACCAGGGGAACGGAGATCACCGTGCACGCCGGGGCGCTTCCCACGGTCTTCATCCACCACGAGGAACTGGCCGACCTGCTGCTGTGGGCGGCCGGCGCCAGCGACCTCACGGGTCCGGTCAACGCCAGCTCCGACGGACCGCTCACCGCCTACGACCTGAGTGCTGTCATCGCCGCCCAGGTGGGCCGGGAGCCGGTGTACCGCCGCGTCGGAGCGGGCGAGCCGGCCTCTCCGTTCTCCTATGACCGCTACTACGCCATGAGCAACGCCCGCGCGAAGGACCTCGGCTTCTCCTTTTCCCACACCACCGACTGGCTCCCCTGCGCCGTCGCCGAAGCCCTCCACGCCCTCCACGCATCCACCACCACCGGCTGAGGAACCTCACCCACCATGCGCTACCGCACCATCGGAAACATCCCCGTCAGCGCCGTAGGCCTGGGCGCCATGCCGCTGTCCATCGAGCACCGCCCGGACGAAGAGCAGGCGATCGCAACCATCCACGCCGCCCTGGACGCCGGGATCACCATCATCGACACCGCCGACAGCTACCACTGGCACGCCGGCGAGTCCGGCCACAACGAACTCCTCATCGCCCGCGCCCTCGCCCGTTACGGCGGCGGCACCTCCGACGTCCTCGTCGCCACCAAGGGCGGCCGCGGCCGCCCCGGCGACGGCAGCTGGAGCGTCAACGGCACCCCAGCCCACCTCAAGCAGGCCGCCGAAGCATCCGCCAAGCGCCTGGGCGTCGAGGCCATCGGCCTGTACCAACTGCACAGGCCAGACCCGACCGTGCCCTGGGCGGAGTCCGTCGGCGCGCTGCGCGACCTGCTCGACGCCGGCACCATCCGCGCCGCCGGGATCTCCAACGCCTCCACCGGCCAGATCCGCGAGGCCCACGCCATCCTCGGTGACGGGCTCGTCTCCGTGCAGAACCAGTACTCCCCCGCCGTCCGCGACAACGAGCCCGAACTGCGGCTGAGCGCGGATTTGGGGCTGGCCTTCCTGCCCTGGAGCCCGCTGGGCGGCATCCGACGCAGCTCCCTCGACGGACCATCGCGCCCGACCTCCGCCGGCACCGCCTTCCACCTCATCGCGGCCGAGCGCGGCGTCAGCGCGCACATAGTCGCCCTGGCCTGGCTGCTCGCCCGCTCCCCGGCGGTGATCCCGGTGCCCGGAGCCAGCCGCCCGGCCTCGATCCAGGACTCGGCCAAAGCGGCCGAACTCAAGCTGAGCGAGGCGGAGCTGGTGCGGCTCGAAGGCGCACTGCGGCGCTGAACCAGCACCACTCGCCGGCCCGTGCACCGGACCGGCACGGCGCTTGAGCAATCGCTGGCGGTCACCACCAACCGGTACGGCGTGGTCTGACACCCGGGGACGTTCATCCGTACGCGCCTGGGGAGCAGAACGCGTACGCCGACACGAGGACAAGGATGCCGACGAGACACCGCCGGCCCTGCCCGGCGGCAGCATCTCCTGCGCCAACCCTTGCGGGATCTGTTGCACGATCTCCTGCGGCATCTCTTGCGCGACCCTCCGCGTGTATCAGGTGTCTGAGCAGGCCACGAGGCCTGTAGGGGCGTGGTCGGGGTTCTGACATCCCCCTCAGAGCACCCCCCCGGCCCGCCCCGCCGCGAAATGGATGGGTGGATGGGTGGGAGGGAGCGGGCGGGATGTGGGGCGCGCCTCCGGGGGACCGGGCGCGCTCCTGCTCCTTCGCGTGTCGGCGGAGCCGCGTGCGGGCCGGGCAGTGGGTGCTGCCCGGCGGTGGAGGTGTGGGCGGCGGTGGCCGCGCCTGCACTGGCAACAGCAGCGGCGTCCGGCAGGCGGGAGGGTGTCTTCCGTCGTGGCGGCTGGCGCGCCGATGCCCCTGCTGCTGTTGCGTTCACGGACGTCGCGCAGCTCGACGTTGACCTGTAGTGCAGGGCTGGCGTCTGTGCCGGTATCGGCTGCGTAGCTCGCGGGAGGGCTGCCGGCTCGTCAGCCGCGGCGACAACCTCGTCCTCGAGGACCGGCTCCGTGACTGGTCCGAGGACCTTCGCCGCCGACAGCCCTGAGATCAGCCCGCCCACCCGGTGTCACGGACCTCGATCGCCCTGGCGTGCGGCATGAACTGGATCCAGCACCGCAGTCAGAACGCCTCCCGGATCTCCTCCACGGAGCCCGGGTCGCGGACATCGGGCCGGGCCCGCGGATCCATCCGCGCGACTTCCACAGTGCCATCACCTCCCGCCGCGCCCGGTCGTCCGGCAGCTGCGCCATGACCTCCACCGCGAGTTCCTCCACCACCACGCCGTACCGCATCCCGCACACCCCCGTGCGATCGACTCGGGGAGCAGCGTACGGAGGAACCGCCGATCGCGTTCCGGCCTGTGGATAACCCGGATCGGGGGAGGTCCAGGCGCCGGACAGCGGCGAGCGGTACAAGTACCGGTATGACGCGTGAGCGGGTGCGGTGGCCGTCCGTGGTGGACCGGGCGCGGGAGATCGTGAACGGGTACGCGCCGATGAAGGTCACGCTGCGCCAGGCCATGTACCGCCTGGCCTCCGAGGCAACGCTGCCGCACACGGCGCCGATGTACCGCCGTCTGTCCGCGCAGCTGGCCAAGGCCCGCCGGGAGCGCCGGTTCCCCGACCTGATCGACACCGTCCGGGAGGTCCACGTCCCTCCGGCCTGGACGGGCGCGGACGCGTTCCTCGCGGAGATGCCCGACTGGTTCCGCCTCGACCGCACCTAGGGTCCGTCTTCAAACGGATCTTGCCCAGAGCAGGAACGACGCGAGACTGACCGCTGCTTCATAGGAAGTGGCGGTCTTCTCGTATCTGGTAGCGATGCCGCGGAAGCCCTTGAGCCGGTTGAAGCAGCGCTCGATCGTGTTGCGCCGTCGGTAGGTCTCCCGGTCAAACCCTGGCGGTCGGCCGCCGTGGCCACCGCGTCTCAGCCGGTGCCGCCGCTGGTCGGTCTTCTCGGGGATGGTGTGCGCAATGCCGCGTTGTCGCAGGTAGGCACGGAAGCCTCGGGAGCTGTAAGCCTTGTCTGCGATGACCCGGTCGGGCCTGCAGCGCGGCCGGCCAGTGCCGGTG
>NZ_KQ949030.1:0-109695 GCF_001514285.1 Streptomyces sp. DSM 15324 | reverse complement strand
GTAGCGTTCCGGCAGGTCACGCCAGGAGATCCCGGTGCGGATCTTGTAGACCATCCCGTTGATGACCTGCCGGTCCTCCACGCGGGGCCGCCCTGTCGCGGCCCGGGGTATCAGCGGAGCGAGTAACTCCCACTCCTGGTCGGTGAGTTCATGACGACGTACCACAACACCATGATCTCCCACCCGGATGATCTTTGAAGACGGACCCTAGGATGCGACAAACTCGTCATCGCCTACCAGGCCGCACTCCACCTCGCCGCCATCCTCAGCTGGGCACGACGCTGGCCGAGGAGACAGAACCTAGACGAGCAGCTGTAACCCAGCGGCGGTGGGCCACCGAGCACGATCTCCGCACAGGCCGGTGCGCCGTCGACGACCCGGGCGAGAATCTGGGCACTCGGTTATGGGGTCGGGTAGGGGGCTTGGCTGATCAGGTGGGCCCTCAGCCCCTCTCCTACGCCGGGTTCCGGGGTGCCCGCCCAGTCCTTGATGAGCACGCCACCACTGCTGCATCCCCAGGGGTTCCAGGTCCACGCGAGATAACTCATGTTGTGCGCGTCGGCCCAGTCCACCAACTGCTGCATGTAGTCGAAGCCGCAATTGTCCTGGCCGAACTCACCGATGACGACGGGCACGTGCTGGGCGAGCGGCGCGACTTGGCTGTCCCAGCAGGACACTGTCACACAGGCGTTGAAGCTGTACGAATGCCATGACGCGGCGATGTTGTTCAGCGGGTCGGTCGGCATGTGCGTCAGCCACTCGCGCATGTCGTTGGCCCATTCCAGGCCACCCAGCATGAGGACGTTGGTCGCGCCGGTGGCCCGGACCGCGTCGACCAGGTCCTGCATGCCGGCCGTCTCGTACGGGAGGCCCGTGCAGGTGCCGCCGTCGCGCCAGCACTGCCAGCCGACGGTCTTGTCCCAGCCGGCGGCGATCTCCGGGTACGGCTCGTTGAACAGATCGAGGACGACGGCGTCATTGCCCTTGAAGGCGCCTGCGACACCGGTCCAGAACTGGGGGGCGTACTGCGCGTCCGGCATGGGTTTCTGGCAGGTCGCGGTGGCGTCCTTGCAGTGCCAGTCCGGCCCGTTGGTATAGGCGCCCCGCGTCCAGTGCAGGTCGAGGATCGGGGTGATGCCATTGGCAACCAGCAGGTTGACGTAATCATTGACGCCCTGCTGGTAAGCGGTCCCCTTGGGCGAGCCGTTGAGGCCGAGCCAGCATTCCTCGTTCAAGGGCACACGTACCGCGTGGATGTTCCAGGTCTTCATCGCGTCGACGGAAGCCTGGTCGACCGGGCCGCCGTCCCACAGTCCCTTGCCCTGAACACAAGCGTATTCACCGCTGGAGCGGTCCACGCCCAGCAGCCGGTACGGCTTGCCGCTCGCGGTGACGATCTTGTTGCCGGAAACCTTCAGCTCCGGGGCCGGACCGCTGGGACCGCCGGTCGGAGTGGTGGTGGGGCTGGGGGTCGGGGATGTCACCGAGCCGGTACAGGTCACGCCGTTGAGCGCAACCGATGCGGGTTGCGGATTGGCGCCCTGCCACGCACCGTTGAACCCGATGGACGCCGACCCGCCCGTGTCCAGCGTCCCGTTCCAGTCGAGGTTGGTGGCGGACACGTGGGTTCCGGACTGTGCCCAGGTGGCACTCCAGCCGTTGGTGACCTTCTGGTCGGAGTTCGGGAAGTCGAACGTCGCGGTCCACCCTCGCACGGGGGAGCCGAGATTGGTGATGTCCAGGTCCGCGGTGAACCCTCCCGGCCATTCGCTGTGCACCTTGTAAGCGACCGAGCAGCCGGTGGCGGCTGCCGATGCGGGCAGGGTGGCGAGGGCAAGGCCACCCAGGATCAGTGCACCGGCGGCTCCAGTGGCCATTAAGGTGTGACGACGTTTCACCTGGTCTCCTTGTTGCGTAAGGGATCGATGAGGTCGATACCCATCTGATCGACGGACGGGTGAGCCAGGGCCCACGCCGAGGGCCTGCAGCTGACCGGTCCACCAGGCGGGTGCTGAGCGCCGTACGGCTCAAGGAATCAACAACTGCCGCGCGTTCAGATCCTGTCGTCCCGGCACGTCCATGCGGGCGTCAGCAGCCGATCGGTGAGGAGCCCAGGGCCACGTCGTCGAACCAGAGAGTGTCGTCCCCGGTGCCGTAGCCCTCCCAGCCCAGGCGCAGGCCGGTGGGGCGGGGAGGGGTCCTGCGGGCGAGCCACTGCCCGTCGACGTTCTGGGTCGGCACCCCGTCCACGTGGAGTCCGGCGATCTCCTGGTCGTCGACCCAGGTGCGCATGGACTGGGCGGTGGTGTCGAGCTGGTACCGCAGGCACAGCCACCGGCCGGTCGCCAGCGGGGTGCTGAGCGCGACACCCGCCGGGCTCTGTTCCGGCAGCGTCGCGTCGTCGCGTTCGCGGTTCCACTGCAGCGCGCCGTTCTGCCCGCCGACGCGCAGCGCCTTACCGCCCTGCGAGGCGTCCGGCATGGACACGAAAGTGACATGGTTGATGGGCAGGGCGGTGGTGTGCCGGACCCGCATCCGCACGTACACCACGGGCCCGACGGAGGACAGATCGCGGGTGGAGGCTGCGAAGACGTGGTTGCAGTAGCCGGCGCCGCCGTCGACGCGCAGCGACCTGGTGCCGCTGTAGGAGACGGACGTGTCGACGCTGACCCTCCCCGTTCCCTGGCAGTCGGGTGCCGTGGTCTGCCAGTCGCCCGAGGGCACGGTGCCCCTCTGGTCCTCGAAGTCGGAGCAGATCGTCGCCCCGGCCCCGGCGCATTCAGCCGGCGCCGTGGATGTCGGCGTCGGCGTCGGCGTGGGAGTCGCGGTTCCGCCGCACGGAGCGCCGTTGAGGGTAAAGGCGGTGGGGGCGGGGTCGGCGGTGCGCCAGGTGCCCTGGAGACCGAAGTCCACGGACCCGCCGGCGGTGAGCACGGCATTGTGCGCGGCGTTCACGGCGGTCACCACGCTGCCCGACTGGGTGACCTGCGCGTTCCAGGCGGACGTGACCTGCTGGTCGCCGCCGTAGGCCCACTCCAGCCGCCAGCCGTTCAGGGCGGCGCTGAGATTCGTGACGCGGATCTGGGCGGTGAAACCGCCGGACCACTCGTTGGTGGTGTACGTGACCGTGCAGCCCGTCGGCGCGCCCTGTGCGCGCGACGTCGCGATGGCGGGAAGGGCAACCGCCACCACGGTCATCACCAATGCCCACAGAGGCAGCCGGTGGCGGCGCACGCGTAATGAAGTCATGCCGTGATCACTCTCTCGCGGGAGTCAGGACGCGGTGCAGAGGAGTGTGCCGAGGTCTCGGTCGTCGCCGTTGAGCGTCATGCCCCAGGTCGTCGACGCGCCCGGCGCCAGGGAGCCGTTGTACGAGGCGTTGTGCACGGTGGTGGCGGGGCGGGACGGATCCACCACCGCGTTCCAGCGGTTCGCCACGGTCACACCGCCCGGCAGGGTGTGGTGCACCGACCAGCCGGTGACCGGCCGGGACCCGGTGTTGGTGACCGTGACGTCGGCCTGGTACCCGCCCTGCCATGAGCCGGTCAGCTTCCACTGTGCCGTGCAGGCGGTGTTGCCGGAGGGGCTCGGCGCGGGAGTGGGAGGCGGTGTCCCTCCGGAGGTGTCAGTGGTGTAAGGGACGGCGGTGTAGTCCTGCGAGCAGCCTCCCGCGCAGCCTGACGGCAGCGAGAAGGAGTACGTACGGCCGCCGCCCAGCCAGGCGTCGGCGGCGTCGCGGATCCGTATGGTGAAGTCGCTTCCGCCGGAGGCCGTCGCGCCGATTACATAGGACTGCCCCATGTCGCTGTTCATGGTGGCGTCGGTCCAGGTGCCGTTCGCCAGGTACTGGATGCCGTGGACGCCGTTGGGCAAATGGGAGACGGCGATGGCGGGCCAGTACCGCTGGGCTCCCCTGAGGAAGCCGATACGGATGTCGCCGCTGTAGTCCGGGGCCGGGACGAAGCTCCAGGAGACATGACGGTTGTTCCAGTGGTCCGGGTACATCGCCCCCACGGGGGTGCCGTTGATCCGGAAGCGGTTGAGGGAATCGGTCGCCAGGTCGAGGTGGTTCGGGTCGTCCCGGCACCAGGCGTTGGAATCGGCACAGCTGTCCGCGACGAGCATGGTCAGGGTGGCCCCGTTGTACTTGTCGGCCACCCAGGAGCCGTTGCGGCAGAAGGGCTGGCCAGGGGCGCCGTCGTTGGTGCCGGAGCAGTAGTCCCCGATAGTGACCTTGACCCAGCGGCCGCAGTTGCGGCCGTTGTCGAAGGCACCCTTGATCGGTGCCTTTGAGTCCGGCACTGGGCGCGGGTAGGAGCCCGAGTAGTCGCCGGGTGTGTCGAACACGTTGAGCGCCACGAAGTCCTGGCTGTCCAGTTCGCGCTGCGGCAGACCACAGCCGCCGTAAGGGCTCCCGAGCCCGTTGAAGTGGGTCGCGTTGCCCAAGACCTCAGCGGCGGCGGCGCTCGCGACGGGCGGCTGGGCGGCCGCGGCCACGACGGGTAACGCGGCACAGCAAAGCGCTGCCAGCAACACAGCAAGGCGCTTTCGGGCGGGCGAGCGGTGGATCGAAAGAAGCTGCATGGGGGGATCCGCCTTCTTCGTGACGGGGCGCCGTGACGTTCGTGTGGGACTCCTCTCGGAGTGAGGGGAGTGAGGGGAGCGAGCGCTGGAGCACCCCTTGTGGGAGCGCTCCCATAGTCTCTGTATCCGGGACTGTAGAAGAGGGCCATGACCCTGACAAGGGGTCGCGTTCCGCCGTGTACGCGGTGCTGGCGATGGGGGACCACGGTCCGCCAGCAGGTGCGGACGGTGTGTTCACCATCGAGCCAGCGGATGGCGGGCCCGTCGGGCCGGGACCGGTGATGTCGCGGTCGGTGCCGACGTCGCACACGAGGGCGACCAGGGCGAGGAGGGTGGTGGTGGCGCGCTGGTCGAACCGGGCAAGGAACTGGTGAATGAGAGCGAGCCTTGCCACCCCGCTCCTTCGGCGACGTTGCCTGGGCTCGATACCGGCGTATGTCACTGTGGACGAAGGTTCTGGCCCGTCGCTCTCCCCGTGGTGACGGGCCAGTCCCGTGTTCAGCGGGCGAGGGTGACGGTGATGGGCTGGTCGGGATCTGGCGATGGGCTGGGTGAGGGCGGCCTGTTTGATGGGGTGGAGTGGCCCGTTGCATGGGGATCAGCCGTCGATCAGTGAGAACGTCGGCTGCGGGCCGGTGGCTGTGCCAGTACCTATCTGGGACTGCGCAGGTCAGGGCAGGCAAGCAGCGGGGGAGGGGCCTGCCGATGGAAAAGCTGCCGGTGATCTTGGAGCTGGCATGGTTGGTGTGGGCGCGCTCGGAGCGTCCTGCGGATGGGGCGGTACGAGCACGCAGGTGCCCGGCGGCGCATGCGGCGGGCCGGCGCGTGGCGGGCCCCCGGCGGACGAAGCGCGCCCGCATGTCATGAGCCGGGGGGACGGCGTCGGGGCGGCGGGCACCCGCACGCGTTTCCGTCTCACGTACACCGGACGGTGTGGAGGCAACCGATTCCGCGCAAGCGCTTCGACGAAATGGCACGACCGGTGGGTTGGGGGCAATGGCGACCGCGCGGCGAAAGCGGTGCCGGAAGCGCGCACCGGGGTCTGCGCCGCTTCCGGGCAGTGCCCTCGGAACCGGCCCACAGCCCCGCGGGTTCGGCGGCTTCCTTCCCTGCTCACCGGTATGACCAGCGATCTACCGCGCGAGCTGCCCGCCCGTCGGAAGCAGCCATGAGGCCGGTCACGTTCGCAGGGCGGGCGGTCACACCGCCGTCCGCCCGCCTCCACCCCGGAGCGGTTCGGGTGCCCTGTTCCGTCCCGAAGCGCTGGAATCAGCCGTCGAATCGATTCCGCGACAAGGTTCGCCGCAGGGGGGTCCGCACCCCTTGACAGCCCGCGGAGCCGGGAGCACCGTCTCCCCCCGAAACCTCTCTGTCATCTCACGCCCACGGCACCACAAGCGCTTCCGCATGGGCGCCACGCCACGATCCGATCGGGTTGCGCCGACACGGTAGGAGATCAGATGGGAAACACGCGTACAAGACAGCGCCTGCTGTCCGCGCGCGACGGTGTGAAACGGTTGTTCGTGAGGGTGCGGTGCCGGGACGGTCCGGCCCGCTCACCGGAGGGGGCACCCGTCTCTTCGCGGGCGCGCTCGCCCGGCTCCCGGGTGAAAGCCTCCGCCCGGGTGGGGGCCGCAGCCGTGTTCGTCGCCGGCACGCCGACGGCGCCACGTCCGGCGGCCGCGCCCACCACGGTGGGGGGCGTCCGACGGGTGGCCGGGACTGCAGCGGTGGCTTCGGCGGTCGGTGCGGGCCTTGACCTGAAAGGGTCCAGCCCGTGTCGGCTCAGCGTCGGTCACGGCCATTCGTCACCGGATGCGGGCGTCCGCGGGCACCCGGCGGGTACCTGCCGGGATCTTCCCGACGCCCGGCCCGATCGCCCGAAGGTTCCCTCTCGCCCGACCGCAAGGAGACTGATCCTTCATGCCCTGGCCCGGAGAGCCCCGTCGCCGCAAGTCTCAGACCTCGGCCACCGGTGTGCCGGCCGGCACCTCACCCGGGGCTCGCCGACGCATCGGCCCCGTCCGCTCACGCGGCTTCCGGCACGCTGGGCACGGCCGGTACTTCGGCACGGCAGCGGACGCGGGGAGGCCCGGCCATGGCACGCGGACGGAGATTCGGGATGCCGATGGCGGCGTGCGCACCAGCGCCGACGGGCGAGCCGGAACGGCGACGGTCCGCGCACCTTGACCAACGTCGCCTCCGGCCGGGCGCTTGGAGGCTCCCGCCGGGCAGAGTACCCACGGGGCCCCCGTCCGGATCCGGGACTCCATCCACGGCGCCGACCGGCACCCGGACCTCAGGTGAGGTGATCGGCGCCAAGCGTGCGCGCCACCCACTGAATCGCCTTCGGCGTACGGAACGAACACCCGCGCCCGGCACGGCCGCCGTCGCCGGGACGCGGTTTCGCCATGCCGTCACAGCGGCCCAACCATCCATAGACATGGGATGGATATGGCTCAGGTGGGCGGAAAACGCCTATTGACAGGGTCAGAGGCGTGTGGAATCACTATCGGCATGGGATGTCTGAGGGTTTCCTGTGGATGCTCTGGGTGTCCCGGCACCTTCTGACAGGTACGGCACTCTCTGTCCCTTCCCCCACACATCCAAGGAACAGAATGCAGCCTTCATCCGTGCCGCCCCGGAGCCCTGCAGCTCCCGGACGACGCTTACCGGCGGCCGCCACCGTATGCGTGATGACACTGCTGGCCATGCTGCTGGCGACCGCTCCGTCCTGGCCGGCACCGGCGTCGGCGGCGACCTTGGTGAGCTCGGCGTCGGGGCGATGCCTGGACGTCAAGGGCAACCTCGATACGCCGGGAACGGCGTTGGACATCTGGGACTGCAACGACCGGGTCAATCAGGCGTTCGAGTTCACGTCGGGGGGTGCTTTGAGGACGATGAGCGGCACCCGGTGCGTGGACGCCTACGACAACCGGACGACACCCGGAGCCCCGGTGGTCATCCGGTCGTGCGACGGGCGGCCGACCCAGGTGTGGCGACAGAACCCGGACGGATCCGTCACCGGTGCGGCGTCCGGGTTCTGTCTGGACGTCAACGGGGCCGGCACGGCCAATGGCACCGCGGTCATCCTGTGGACCTGCAACGGCCAGAGCAACCAGAGGTGGAGCACCCCGGCACCTCCGCCTCCGCCCGGCGGGTCGGGCCCGTGCGACATCTACTCCGTGGGCGGAACACCGTGCGTGGCCGCGCACAGCACGGTGCGGGCGCTCTACGGTTCGTACAGCGGCGCCCTATACCAGGTCAGGCGCTCCTCGGACAACACGACCCGGGACATCGGCGTACTGGCGCCCGGCGGCTTCGCCGACGCGGCGGCGCAGGACTCGTTCTGTGCGGGTACCTCATGCGTGATCACGGTTGTCCGCGACCAGTCAGGGCACGGCAACGACCTGTGGTACCAGGGATCGGCCCAGGTTCCCGGATCGAGTCAGAGCAGCCCCGCGAAGGCGACCTCCGAGTCGCTGACCGCCGGGGGCACCAAGGCGTACTCGCTGTACATCAATCCCGGGAACAGCTACTGGCGGGACGGTCACCTGACGGGTGTGCCGACCGGTGCCGCGCCCGAAGGGGCGTACATGGTCACCAGCGGCACCCACGTGAACGGCGGCTGCTGCTTCGACTACGGCAACAGTGAGACGACCCGGAAGGCCGACGCCGCCGGGGCGATGGACGCGATCAACTTCGGTACCGAGTGCTGGTTCGGCGGCTGCGCCGACAGCGGTCCCTGGGTGCAGGCCGATCTCGAGTGGGGCCTGTACTCCGGCGGCAGCCAGTCCTGGAACCCAAGGCAGCGGGCTTTTCCCAGCAAGTTCGTGACCGCGATGCTGAAGAACAACGGGACGTCGAGGTTCGCTCTCAAGGGCGGCAACGCGCAGTCCGGCGGCCTGACCACCCTGTGGGACGGCGGACTTCCCGGCGGATACAGCCCCATGAAGAAACAAGGAGCCATCGTCCTGGGGAGCGGCGGTGACTGCTGCAAGCCCGGCGGCGGCGCCAACCTGAGCGCCGGCACCTTCTACGAAGGAGCCATCGTCGCGGGCTACCCCTCCGACGCGACCGACAACGCGGTGCAGGCCAACATCACCGCCGCCGGCTACCGCTGAGCTCCTTTCACACCCGAGGCCGCGGTCCCCAGCGGTCCGTGCCCGGACGTCCACGACGCCGACGGCAACGCGGGCCGGCAACCGGACCAGCGGCCGTGCAAGAACGCGCCGGGCACCAACCAGGACTTCCTCGTCCGCTGACCTCTCTGCCACCGGGTCCCGCGGCCGGACCGCCACAACCGGCCGCGGGACACCCCCGACCTGCGAAAGGAACCCACCGTGTCAGCATTCAGGCGGTTGTTCCGGCGCCTGCGCGCCTCGACGGCCGTGCTCGCGGGCCTCCTCCTGACCGCCGGCGGCATCGTGGGCACGGCCGCCGGGCCGGCCCAGGCCGCCACCTCCGTCACGATCAACGGCGCGTCCGGCGGCCGGACCTTCGACGGCGTCGGCGCGATCAGCGGCGGGGGCGGCAACAGCAGACTCCTGATCGACTATCCCGAGCCCCAGCGCGGCCAGATCCTCGACTACCTTTTCAAGCCCGGTTACGGCGCCTCCCTGCAGATGCTCAAGGCGGAGATCGGCGGCGACACCAACTCCACCTCGGGAGCCGAGCCCAGTCACCAGCACACCCGGTCCGACCTGAACTGCGACCGGGGCTACGAATGGTGGCTGATGGAGCAGGCCAAAGCGCGCAACCCCGACATCAAGCTGTACGGGCTCGCCTGGGGTGCGCCCGGCTGGATCGGTGGCGGGAACTTCTGGTCCACCGACATGGTCAACTACGCGCTCTCGTGGCTGGGGTGCGCCAAGCAGCACGGGCTGAGCATCGACTACCTCGGCGGGTGGAACGAGCGGGGCTACAACGTTTCCTGGTACCAGCAGCTGCGCGGCGCGCTCAACAGCAACGGCTACGGCAGCGTCAAGATCGTCGCGGCCGACTCGGACTGGGCCGTGGCGAACGACATCAACGCCAACCCGGGGTTCGCGTCCGCGGTGAGCGCCATCGGCACGCACTATCCCTGTGGCTACCGGTCGTCGCAGTCCAACTGCTCGGTGCCGCAGGCCGCCATCACGTCCGGCAAGCCCCTGTGGGCGAGTGAGAACGGCTCGGACGACTACAACGGGGGAGCACAGGCCGTGGCCCGCGGCATCAACCGCGGTTACATCGACGGACGGATGACCGCCTATCTCAACTGGCCGGTGGTCGCCGCGCTCACACCCAACCTGCCGTACCCCACCATGGGCCTCGCCCTGGCCTCGCAGCCGTGGTCCGGCTCCTACGCGATCGGCAAGAACACCTGGGTGATGGCACACACCAGCCAGTTCACCGCGCCCGGGTGGCGTTACCTCGACTCCTCCAGCGGCTACATCGACGGCGACCGCAACAACGGAAGCTACGTCTCACTCAAGTCCACCAACAACTCCGACTACTCCACGATCATCGAGACGATGGACGCCGGCAGCGCTCGGACACTGAACTTCAACGTCACCGGGGGGCTGTCGACCAGGACCGTCCACGTCTGGTCCACCGACGTCAGGTCCGGCAACCCGGCCGACCACTTCGTGCACGCCACGGACATCACCCCGTCCGGCAGCAGTTTCAGCCTGACCGTCCAGCCCGGCCACATGTACACCCTGACCACCACCACCGGCCAGGGTAAGGGCACCGCAACCGGTCCTGCCAAGGGCGCGATGAAGCTGCCGTACAGCGACTCCTTCGACGGCTACGCCATCGGCACCGAGGCGAAATACCTCATGGACTGGCAGGGCGCCTTCGAGGCGGTGGGCTGCGGCGGCGGCCGCAGCGGAAAGTGCGTGCGCCAGATGAGCCCGCAGAAGCCGATCACCTGGGACTCCCTGACCGATCCGCACGCCCTGCTCGGTGACGTGGGCTGGGGCAACTACACGTTCTCGTCGGACGCGCTGCTCGAACAGCCCGGATACGTCGAACTGATCGGCCGTGCGGGCGGCCACGACTACGACCGTGGCGGAGGGCAGAACGCCTACCGCCTGCGGGTGAGCGACACCGGGGCCTGGTCGATCCTGAACTCGAACACCAACGGCACCGTCTCCACCCTGGCCCGCGGCACGACCGCCGCGCTGGGCACCAACCGGTGGCACACCCTGGGCCTCACCTTCTCCGGTACCACGATCACCGCGGTCGTCGACGGTGCCACGGTCGGTTCCGCGAACGACCGCACCTGGGCGACCGGGCAGATCGGCTACGGGACCAGCCAGGGAGAGACGGCCCAGTTCGACAACCTGTCCATCACCCCCGGCAGCGGCGGAAACGACGGCGGTACGACCGGCGCGATCGTCGGAGTCGCCTCGGGCCGGTGCGTGGACGTACCGAACCAGTCGCACACGGCCGGCACCCAGGTGGCGCTGTGGGACTGCAACGGCGGCAGCAACCAGCAGTGGACGAACACCCAGGCCGACGAGCTGCGCGTCTACGGCAGCGACTGCCTGGACGCCGCGGGCCAGGGAACCACCCCGGGTACGAAGGTGGACATCTGGGACTGCACCGGCGGTGGCAACCAGAAGTGGACGTACCACGCCGACGGCACGATCACCGGTGTCCAGTCCGGCCTGTGCCTCGACGCCACCGGCGCGGGAACGGCCAACGGCACCCTGCTGCAGCTGTGGACCTGCAACGGCAGCAGCGGCCAGAAGTGGAGGCGCGACTGACCCGGCGACCGGTTGACCGTCGCCAACTCCCCGATCTCCCGTGTCGTTCCCCCGAGAGGCCCCCTTCCATGTCTTCCTCTTCCCTGCCGCTCAGCCGACGCCGACTGCTGGCGGCGGCCGGCGCGGCGACAGCCTTCGGCCTGCTGCGGTTCGCCCCCCGGGCCGCCGCGACCGACGGCCCCGGAAGCTACACCGCGAGCTGGTCCTCAGTGGATCAGCATCCCCCGGCCCCGGCCTGGTTCCAGGACGCCAAGTTCGGCATCTACTACCACTGGGGCGTCTTCAGCGTCCCAGCCTTCGGGAACGAGTGGTATCCGCGCACCATGTACATCGGCGGCTCGGCGGAGAACCGCCACCACATCGCCACCTACGGCGACCCCTCGGCATGGCCATACCACAACTTCATCGACGGTGCCCGCGACAAGGCCGGCAACTACGTGCAGTTCGCCCCCAGACTCGTCTCCCAGGGCGGCAGGTTCGATCCGGAGGCCTGGGCGCGGCTGTTCAAGGCCGCGGGCGCCAGATTCGCCGGACCGGTCGCCGAACACCACGACGGCTTCTCCATGTGGAACAGCCGCTCCAACCCGTGGAACTCGGTCCAGCATGGCCCGAAACTCGACCTCGTGGGACTGCACGCCCAGGCCATCCGCGGGCAGGGGCTGAAGTTCATGGCCTCGCTGCACCACGCCTACAACTTCAACGGCTACTACGACCACGTGCCGTCCCAGTCGGACCCCACGCTCCGCATCCTCTACGGCCAGCAGGGCTCGGCGGCGGAGAACAAGCTCTGGTACGACAAGCTGGTCGAGGTCATCGACGGCTACCAGCCGGACCTGGTCTGGCAGGACTTCGACCTGCACCTGGTGCAGGAGTCCTACCGGCTCCAGTTCCTCGCGCACTACTACAACCAGGCCGTCGCGTGGAACAAGGACGTGGTCGCGACCTACAAGGACGGCCTCAACAACAAGGGAGAGGTCTTCGACTTCGAGCGCGGCGGCCCGGCGGGGCTGCTCACCCCCTACTGGCTGACCGACGACAGCATCTCCTCCTCCAGCTGGTGCTACACGGTGGGCATCGGCTACTACTCGACCCAGGCACTGCTCCACTCGCTGATCGACCGGGTCAGCAAGGGCGGCAACATGCTCCTGAACATCGCTCCGATGGCCGACGGCACCATCCCTTCCGGACAGCAGTCCATCCTGCTCGCCATGGGCGACTGGCTCAGCCGTTTCGGAGAGGCGGTCTACGGCACCCGCTCCTGGGCCAGTTACGGCGAGGGCCCCACCAAGATGGGCGGAGGTTCGTTCAGCGGACCGGTGGCCGGCAAACCGCAGGACATACGGTTCACCCGCAGCCGGGACAACAAGGTCCTCTACGCCACCGCGCTGGGCTGGCAGGGCGGGACCATGACCATCACGACCCTGAACTCCCAGCAGATCAACCTCAGCAGCCTGACCGGTGCCGAACTGCTGAACAACACCGCCGGCACATACATCGACCTGCCCGCGCCGACCCAGGACGCCGCGGGCCTGCACCTCACCATGCCCTCGTCCAACCCGCCGTTCAGCGCCCTGGCGTACACGGTCAAGCTCACCTTCTCCGGTGAGATCCCCGTCCTGGGCGCGCCGGGCGGCTCCACGACCTGGGTGAAGATCGCCAATGCGACCAGCGGACTGGTCCTCGACAGCGGGGGCAACGTCGCATCCGGCGCCAACCTCAAACAGTGGAACTACGACGGCAGCACGAACCTGCAGTGGCAGCTGATCGACCTCGGCAACGGCTACCACCGCATCGTGAACCGCACCAACGGCATGGTCGCCGACAGCTACGGCAACTCCGCCAACGGCGCCCCCGCCCGCCAGCAGGCCTGGAACGGCGGCAACAACCAGCAGTGGTCGCTCACCAGTCTCGGTGGCAATCGCTACCAGATCGTCAATCGGGGCACCGGAACGGCTCTCGACGGCAGCGGCAGCACCACCGCCGGCTCGACCACGGTGATGTGGACGCCGAACTCCAGCACCAACAACGCATGGACTATCGCAGCCGTCTGAGCACCAGCTCTGTGTTCATCCCCCTACCACGGAAGAAGGAGCCGTATGAAACGCACACCGCTCTTCCTGTCCATCGCGGCCGCGTTACTTCTGGTCCTGACAACTGCGGGTACCTCGATCAGCAGTACCCTGGGCGCGCCCGCGCCGGCCACCAAGGCGGCCGCCGCGGCGAGCGCCGGTTGTGGCAAGCCCCCGGCGCTGACCAGTGGCAACCACACGATTCAGAGTGGCGGCCAGAACCGCAGTTACATCCTGCGGGTCCCCGCCGGCTACGACAGCAACCGCCCCTACCGGCTGATCTTCGGCTTCCACTGGCGGGGCGGCACCGCGAACGACGTCGACTCGGGCGGAACGGACGGGTACAACTGGTCCTACTACGGCCTCAGGCGCCTGGCGGACAACGCGAACAACGGCACGATCTTCGTCGCCCCCCAGGGCAACGGCAACGGCTGGGCCAACCCCGGAGGCCAGGACCTGGCCTTCGTCGACGCCATGGTCAACCAGATCGAAGCGGGCCTGTGCGTCGACACCACCCAGTTGTTCGCCGGCGGCTTCAGCTACGGCGGCGGGATGTCGTACGCCCTCGCCTGTTCCCGGGCGACGGTCTTCCGCGCGGTCGCGGTCTACTCCGGCGCCAACCTCAGCGGGTGCAACGGCGGCACGCAGCCCATCGCCTACATGGGGCTGCACGGCATCAGGGACAACGTGCTGCCCATCTCGCTGGGACGGGAACTGCGCGACACCTTCGTCCGGAACAACGGCTGCACCCGGCAGAACCCGCCCGAGCCCGGCCAGGGAAGCCTGAGCCACATCCTCACCTCGTACTCCGGATGCAGGTCCGGATACCCGGTCGTGTGGGCCGCGTTCGACGGCGGCCACGACCCCGGTCCCCTGGATGGTTCCCCCGGCAGCGGCTGGCGCACCTGGACGTCGGCGGCGGTGTGGCAGTTCTTCACACAGTTCGGCTCGAACACGACACCGCCACAGCCGTCCGACAGCCAGAAGATCGTCGGCCAGCAGTCGGGGCGCTGCCTCGACATCAACAACTCCACCACGGCCAACGGTACGCAGGCACAACTGTGGGACTGCAACGGTGGCTCCAACCAACGGTGGACGCATACCGCCGCAAAGCAGCTGGTTGTCTACGGCAATAAGTGCCTGGGTGTCGGCCAGGCAGCGGGCAACGGCACCCCCGCGGCGATCTGGGACTGCAGCGGGCAGGCGGACCAGCAATGGAACATCAATCCCGACGGCACGATCACAGCAGCGCAGTCGGGGCTCTGCCTGGACGCGAGCGGCCAGGCGACCGGCAACGGCACCAAAATCCAGCTGTGGAGTTGCTCGGGCGGAGCGAACCAGCGCTGGCGCCTGGAGAACTGACACACGGGCCGGGCTCGCACGACACCGTACGGGCCCGGCCCGACAGACAACCGGGGGCGCCGGCCTCCGCGTACACGTCGTGGGCCGGGACCCGCTTACCACGCCGGGCGACGACCCGCCCCGGAGTCGCCCTCCACCGGCACCGGCACCGGCACCGGACGCCCGACCGCCCGATGCGAACCGCCGGCGGGCGAGCCGCTTCCCGGCCCGTAACGATCAACGGAAACGAGGTTCACTTGTGAGACGCACTCTGCGTGCGGCCCTGGCGATGGTGTTGCTGCCGCTGGCCGCAGTCCTGACGCTCCTGGCGCCCCAGCCCGCGGCAGCGGCGGGTCTGACCCGCATCACCGGCTTCGGGAACAACCCCACCAACCTCAACATGTACCTCTACGTGCCCGATCACCTGGCTTCCAGGCCGGCCCTGTTGGTCCTGGTCCACTACTGCGGGGGCTCGGCCGGGGGAATCTTCGGCGGCAACGGACACGACTACGTCTCCGCCGCCGACCGGTACGGTTACATCATCGTCCTGCCCGAGGCCACCCGCGACGGGCACTGCTTCGACGTCTCGTCACCGGCGGCGCTCAAGCGCAACGGCGGCAGCGACTCCACCGGCATCATGTCGATGGTCGGTTACACCCGGCAGCGCTACAACGTCGACCCGGCTCGCATCGTCGTCAGCGGTTTCTCGTCAGGGGCCATGATGACGAACGTGCTGGCCGCCGAGTACCCAGATGTCTTCAGTGCCGCCTCCGCGTTCTCCGGGGTGCCGGCGGGCTGCTTCGCCACCAGGGACGGTTCCCAGTGGAACAGCCAGTGTTCCGGTGGCAATGTGCGCAAATCGGCGCAGCAGTGGGGGGACCTGGCTCGTTCCATGTATCCGGGCTACACCGGTCACTACCCGCGCATGCAGGTGTGGCACGGCACCACCGACACGACCCTCGCCTATCCCAACTTCGGCGAAGAGATCAAGCAGTGGACCAACCTCCACGCCCTGAGCCAGACACCGACCGCCACCGACCGGCCGCAGTCGGCCTGGACCCGGACCCGCTACGGCGGCACCGGCGCGCAGTCCCCCGTCGAAGGCATCAGCATCGCAGGCACGGGCCACACCCTGCCGCAGGGCGGAATGCTCGCCTACGCCGTCACCTTCCTCGGCCTCGACAGAAGCGGCCTCACCACCCCAGCCCCCAGCACTTTCTGAGCGCTCCGTGCGGTGGGCGCCCGCAAGTGGCCGGACGCTGACGAACGCGTCGACGTCCAGCGGGCGTCACCATGCCCCGTGAGCGCAGGTCACCGCCGAAGCATCCGTGGGCCTGGCCCACGACCGATTCGCGCTGGTCACCGGGATGGCCCCGGCCAGGAGGTGGTCGTGTCCATCCCGGTGACCAGCGTCTGCGACAGGGAGAGCAAGAGGCCCTGTTGTCGGGTGTGACTGATCTCGTTGAGAACGGCATCAAGTGGCTGGCGATGCCCTGCGACTTCCCGCCCTGGCCGCGGGCGTATGCTATCTCGGCTGGTGGTGGGATGCGGGGCTGGTGGCCGAGATGCATGAGCTGCTGCGTGAGGCCGTCCGCCGGGCTGAGGGCCGCAGCCCGGAGCCGAGCGCGGGGGTCGCGGACTCCCAGTCGGTGAAGGCGGACGCCACGGTCACCTTCACTTCACGGGGATACGACGCCGGGAAGAAGATCAACGGGCGCAAGAGCACCTGCTCACCGACACCCTCGGACGTGCCGGCCGTGCTGGTCACGCCGGCCTCCACGACCGACCGGGACGCCGCCCGCATCCTTCTACAATCCTTCGCCTGACTGGAGGCGGAGGCGCTGTCCGACCTCAGCAGCACCGCTGCGCGCCGGGCACCCAGCCCATCGGCTCCCGCCTCCAGGGCGGCGGCCACCAACGCCTGGTAATCCACCGACAGCACCTCAGTCCCGGCCGAGTCGTCCCGGTGAGGCACCGCCCGGCGCGGCCCCACCGGCTTCCTCTGCGACACGACGGCCACCGCGGGCGCATCCCCCTCGGCCGATCACCGCCGAAACCAGCGACGGTGAGCTGCACGAAGTCCGCGACGCGGACGGCAGGTCCCTCTGCCGGGCCCCCTTCACCCCGGCCAGCCCACTCGCCGACAGCAAGGCCGACGACGTCACCGGCCTGCTCAATCAGACCGTCCTCTTCGGCGGCCCGGACGAGGACGGATGGCAGACTGCGGCCGAGGGCGAGCCGTACCGGCCGATCGCCGTCGCCGCCGTCGGCATCGCCCGGCGCAGCAACGCGGCCAGTTCGTTCCCCACGGCGGAGGGCATGGCCGTAATCCGGGCCGAGTACCACCCGACACCCACCCCGGAATTCCACGTCTTCGGCCCTAACGCCAAGTTCGCCCACGAGATCCGCGACCGCCTCCGCGCGGGCACCATCAACGTCGGCTTCGGGTGGGAGCCGGGCCTCATACAGATCGTCGCCCACTGGAGGGTTGTCCGATCCGGCTCAGGCTCGGACCTGGCGCTTGCCTGCACCGCCTTGCGGCCGGCGTCATCGACCCGGCCGCGCTGAACGGCGTGGTCATGATCGACGAACTCGGTCTGGACGGCTCGGTCGGCAGCGTGCTGGACGTCGTCGATTCGGTCCGCATCGCTTAGGAAGCCGGGCGCCGGAAGTTCATCGTGGCCCGCGACGACTTCGACAAGGTCAGCGAGAACATCGACATCAGCCCGGTCGGCGCGAACGACCTCACGGCCGCGCTCGCGGTCCTCTTCGAGATGCACGAGCGCGAGACCACCACCCCGGCGCCGGAGGTCCCGACGCAGGGGACGCCAGGGAAGGACGCCGGACACTGCGCCCAGTGCAGCAGGCTTCTCGTCTGGGACCGCGGCGGCGAGCGCCTCAACCTGATGCCGTGTACGGAGTGCACCGTGGTGACCGGTGTGCCGGGGAGCGCCCGGCACACCGGTCACCGGTCGCGTGCCACCCCCGGCGCACGCCCCCGCCGATCGCGGCAGAGTCCCGGATTCAGTAGCCGTGGATCATCTTGTACGCGACCTCGGGGAGGAACTGTCCGGCCGAGGAGCCGGCTCCGACGCCGCAGTTGCCGTCGGACTCGCCCGGGGCCTTGATCCACAGAAGCATCTCGGCGCCTCCGCCCAGCCGGGTGGGGTGCCGATGCGGCGGCCCGATGGGTTGCACCACTGGCCGTTGGAGCCGTTGCCGTTGCGGCTGGTGTCCACCACGAACGGCTTGGTGGAACCGTAACGGGCCCGCAGCTCGCTGTTGACGGCCTTTCCGTACGCGCTGTTTTCGGCCGTGGTGAAGTAGTTGGAGATGTTGAGCGAGAAGCCGTGCGCCTGGCGGAGGCCTGCCGCGTGGAGGCGCTGGGCCATGGTCGCCGCACTGGTCCACCCCGGGTTGCCGGCGTCGAGGTACACCCAGGTGTTGGGGGCCTGACGGCTGAACTGGGCGAGGGCACCGGTGAGCATGCCCTGGCGTTCGGCGATCTGGGCCTGGTTCATGCAGCCGTAGTCCCCGAGGGAGTCCGGTTCGAGGAGCACGACGGCCGGCCGATCGGCGATCCCGCCGCCGAACTGGGAGATCCAGGTCGCGTAGGCGGAGGGCGAGGAGGCTCCGCCGGCGGAGTGCCCGCCGCAGCGGCTCTGGGACGGGAGATGGCGCGCATGCTCGTCGCGGTCGTCAGCAAAGAGGACCCCACCCCGCGGATCCTGCCCGCCCGCCTGGTCATCCGCTGCAGCGCCTGACGGAGGCCGACGTGGCGAGGCGTCCCGCACGGGCGAGCAGTGGGGAGCGTCGGACGCTCGCAGGATGCGTGGGACGTCTCGAAACATTCGCCTCCGCCGGGACGTAGCGTCCTCGCAGTTCAGCACCGGATGGCGCGGATGCGACACCGTGCAGGTCTTACTGGACGGCAGGAGGAGCCGGTTCTGGCGGAGGGTGTTGACATGCACCGGCGCCTCTCTAGTATCCGTGGCACGCAGAGTTTCCGAAAGATTACCGAAATTTCGAACCTTCCCGCCCGTCGCATGTCATGGACGTGACACCCCAGGGGTCGTCCGGCCATGGCGCCCTCCCGTCAAAGGAGCTCCCGGTGCCCAGACGACCTGGCGGACGACTGCTTCGCCTTCTCGCGGCCGCCGCGCTGTCGGTCACCGCGTCGGTGACGGCCTCCGCGCACTCCACCGCCTCCGCCGCGCCGGGCAGCCCGGCGCTCACCCCGCCGCTCGGCTGGAACAGCTGGAACAGTTTCGGGTGCGGGATCACCGAGGCGCAGGTCCGCCAGGCCGCCGACGCGATGGTGTCCTCCGGAATGCGGGACGCCGGTTACCGGTACGTGGTGGTCGACGACTGCTGGTTCGACCCGCAGCGCGACGCGGCGGGCAACCTGCGGGCCAACCCCACCAAGTTCCCGAGCGGGATGAAGGCGCTCGGGGACTACATCCACGGCAAGGGACTGAAGTTCGGCATCTACCAGGTGCCGGGCGAGCGCACCTGCGCGCAGACCTCGGGCGCCTACCCGGGGGCCACGGGCAGCAGGGGGCACGAGTCCCAGGACGCCGCCGCGTTCGCCTCCTGGGGCGTGGACTACCTGAAGTACGACTGGTGCTCCTCCAGCGGCACACGCGACGAGCAGGTCGCGCGGTTCACCCTGATGCGTGACGCACTGCGGGCCACCGGGCGGCCGATCGTCTACAGCATCAACCCCAACAGCTTCCACGCCATCACCGGCTCCACCTACAACTGGGGCGAGGTCGCCGACCTGTGGCGGACGACCGAGGACCTGCTCGACATCTGGCAGAACGGCAACATCAACAGCTACCCCATGGGCGTCGGCAACGTCCTCGACGTCAACGCGCCGCTGGCCGCGCAGTCGGGTCCGGGACACTGGAACGACCCCGACATGCTGGTCGTCGGCCGCCCCGGCCTGTCACTGACCGAGTCCCGCTCCCACTTCACCCTGTGGGCGCTGATGGGCGCCCCGCTCATGGCCGGCAACGACATCCGCTCGATGTCCGCCGACGTGAGCGCGATCCTGCGCAACCCCCGCCTGCTGGCGGTCAACCAGGACACGCTGGGCGCGGGCGGGCGCAGGGTCCGCGACGACGGCGACACCGAGGTCTTCGCCAAGCCCCTGTCCGACGGCTCGGTCGCGGTGGGCCTGTTCAACCGGGGAGGGACCACGGCGACGGTCACCACCACGGCCGCTCAGGTCGGCCTGACCGGCGGGCCGTTCACCCTCACCGACCTGTGGACCGGCGGCACGTCCAGCACGTCCGGACAGATCTCCGCGAGCGTCCCCGCGCACGGCGTGGCCGCGTTCCGGGTGACCGGCGGCAGTCCGCTGGCCGCCACCACCGCGCGCCTTCGCGGCAACGCGTCCGGCCGCTGCGTGGACGTGGACAGGGGTTCCACCGCCGCCGGTGCCGCCGTACTGCTCTGGGACTGTCACTCGGCCGCCAACCAGCTGTGGACCACCTGGGCCGACGGTGAGATCCGCGTCTTCGGCGACAAGTGCCTGGACGCCTACAACCAGGGCACCACCAACGGCACTCGGGTCATTACCTGGAACTGCAACGGCCAGAACAACCAGAAGTGGACCGTCGGCTCCGACGGAACGATCCGCAACGTCCACGCGGGACTGTGCCTCGACGCCAACGGGTCCGGCACCGCCAACGGGACCCCGCTGGTCCTGTGGAGCTGCACCGGCCAGGGCACCCAGAAGTGGACCCGCACCTGAGGAGCCCAGCGTCCGGTCACCAGCTCGCCCGCCAGTCAGCGTTCCTCGGAGGCCACGATGATCACGGCTCGGAACTCCACCCCCAGCAGCAGGCTCACCCGGGCAGTCGCCTGGACCCTCGGCCTCCTGCTGGCGTTCGCCGTCGTGCCCGCCGCGGTGCACCCCACCGCGGCCCGGGCCGACAACCCCATCGTCCAGCACATCTACACCGCCGACCCGGCCCCGCTGGTCCACAACGGACGGGTCTACCTCTACACCGGCCACGACGAGGACGGCTCCACCTATTTCACCATGAAGGACTGGAGGGTGTGGTCCTCTGCGGACATGGTCAACTGGACCGACCACGGTTCACCCCTCAGCCTGACCACGTTCAGCTGGGCGTCCGCCGACGCGTGGGCGGGCCAGGCGGTGCAGCGCAACGGCCGGTTCTACTGGTACGTGCCCGTGAAGAACCGGGCGACCGGCCGCATGGCCATCGGCGTGGCGGTGTCGGACAGTCCCACCGGCCCGTTCCGGGACGCCCTCGGCCGTCCGCTGGTGGAGAACGGCGAGATCGACCCGACCGTGTTCATCGACGACGACGGCCAGGCCTACCTGTACTGGGGCAACCCGAATCTGTCGTACGTCCGCCTGAACACCGACATGACCTCGTACTCCGGCGGCGTCACCAGGATTCCGCTCACCACCGCCGGGTTCGGCACCCGCACCGGTGACACCAACCGTCCCACCCTGTACGAGGAGGGACCCTGGGTCTACAAGCGGAACGGTCTGTACTACCTGGTGTTCGCGGCCCGGTGCTGCTCGGAGTTCATCGCCTACTCCACCGCGCCGGGACCGACCGGGCCCTGGACCTACCGCGGGACGGTGATGCCCACACAGGGCGGCAGCTTCACCAACCACCCCGGCATCGTGGACTTCAAGGGCAGTTCCTACTTCTTCTACCACAACGGCGGGCTCCCGGGCGGCGGTGGCTTCACACGCTCGGTCGCGGTGGAGAGGTTCTCCTACCGGCCCGACGGCACGATCCCGACGATCAACATGACGAGCGGCGGCGCACCCCAGGCCGACACGCTCGACCCGTACGTACGCCAGGAGGCCGAGACGATCGCCTGGGGTTCGGGAATCGAGACCGAACCGGCCGGCGAAGGAGGCATGAACGTCGGCTGGATCGACAACGGCGACTACATCAAGGTCAAGGGCGTGGCCTTCGGAGCGGGCGCGTCCTCGTTCACCGCGCGCGTGGCCTCGGGCAGCGGCGGCGGCACCGTCGAACTGCGCCTCGGCTCCCCGAACGGGACCGTCGTGGGCCGGTGCGTGGTGCCGAACACCGGCGGCTGGCAGAGCTGGACGACGGTGACCTGCCCGGTCAGCGGGGCGACCGGAACCCAGGATCTCCATCTGCGGTTCACCGGCGGCAGCGGCTACCTGCTCAACATGAACTGGTGGCGTTTCAGCCCCGCCGCGGCGACGGCGTCGCGCCAGGTGCACTGATCACGAGCCTCGTCGACGGCCGGCGGGCCTGATCAAGGCGAGGACCTCCGGTGTGGTGGAGGTGCCGGGTCTTCACCGCACGGAGGTCTTCGTGCCCCACCGCAATGCCCGGCTGACCCATTCATGGCGGTCGGCTGCTCGTCGACCGTGTCCGCGACGGCGCCCGGCCGGTGCGCAGCCCGTCATACGCGGGGCAGCGCCGCCTGAAGCTGCGTCAGCTCCGCCGTGCCGAGCCGGACCCGCACGGCCAGGGCCGAGTCCTGGACGGAGGCCGGGCGGCTGGCTCCGGGCACAAGGACCATCATCGGGGAGCGGGTCGGCAGCCAGGCCAGGGCGATGCGCTGCCGGCTGACGCCGTGCTCCGCAGCCGTAACCGCCAGGCAACGTCACGGCCGGTCCGCACGCTCCTCCCGAAAGCGTGAAACGGACACAGCCCCGGGTGCCGCAGCAGCTGCAGCGCGTGGTGGAGTACCGGACGATGAACGTGCGCCGCTGGGACCGCATCGCCATCGACCGCCTGCCCACCCGCAAGGGCAAGCCCCCCTACCGCCGCGACGGCCGCATGATCGGCTGCGCCAATCTCGGCCCCGACGCCAAGTCCTCGCGCGCGTCGGGCACCTTCCGCCGCCGCGTCTACTGGCTCCTGCCCCACGACCGCAACAGCGAACCCGACGGCCTGTACGCCAGGAGCGCCCCCGCCGAAAAGCCGTCGACCCACGCACTCTCGAACCGCGGGTCAAGGGCTACAAGACCGAGCGCTCCGAAGGCGGCCCGCCCTCCCGGGCGATGAAGGAACTCGGCATCAACTCCCGCTGTAGCCTGCGCACCGTCGATGAGCCAGGTGTTGACGAGTAAGGTTGAGGCAAGGCGGATGACGAAAGGTGAGGGTTCGCGCTGGTTCAGGTGGAGCTTTGAAACAACCCATGAAACATGCTCACCTGCACCAATGATCGCGAACGCCGCGTGTTGAAACAGGGACGGGTTCTGACACAGCTTTCCACCCTGGTGGCGAGCAAGTCACGGCCCGGAGGCGCGTCCAGTGGTCCACGTGTTTGGGCGGCGCGGCCGTCGAGGCCTCGTCGGAGCGTGCAGGCACTGACGGCGAGGTCTTTGTATTGACCCGAAACGCTACATTCCCGGCATCTCGGTGATGTAGCGGACGTGCGGGCCCTGGAAGTAGCCGCGGACGATGTGAGGCTGTTTCTGTCGGCGGCGGAAGAAGCGGCGGACCTCGTCGGCGAGCTGGTCGGCGTTGCGGGCTCGGGAGGCCGGCAGCAGGGTCCGTTTCAGGTCGGAGTTGACCAGCTCGTCCGGTTTGGTCTCGGGCGCGTACGCGGGCAGCAGGTGCAGGGTGACGCGGTGTCTGGCCACACGGCGCCCAGGTCCGGCCGGACACCTGGTCGGAGCGAACGCCGGTCTGGTCGGCGAACAGCACCTCGGCGCGTTCCTCCAGTGCCTTCGAGCGGATGGCGGGCCAGGTCTCCTCCCGCCAGGCGCGGACCGCCTCCGGATCCTGCTCGATCGCACGTTTGTCCGGCCGCTGGAACGACAGCCCCCAGCGCTTGAGGTACTTGCCCACGCCCTGCTCGGTCAGCCGCACCCGATACAGCAGGGCGATGAGGTCGCCGACGATCGCGCGGGTCCACAACTGCCCGCCCAGACGGAGGACTTCGGGTCGGTGGTCGATCAGAGCCTGCCGGATGCACTGCTGCCGGTCCGGATCGAGCACCTGATGGCCGCCCACCCGCCGGCCACGGGTCCTGGACACCAGCGCCTCACGGCCGCCGGCCGGCCAGGCGACCCACCAGTCGGCCACCGACTCGACGCTGACGCCACGCAGTTCGGCCACCTCGCGCCGGTCCCGGCCCGCCCGAAGCGCCGCAACCGCCCGCATCCGCAGAGCTTCCTGAGCCTTCGGCGACAGGCGCCGCGCGTCCCCCACCAGATCCGTCACGCCTGGATCAACGAGCCCGGAACCTTACCGCTTCGAGTCAATGGGAGCGGGTGGTCGGCCGGGCCCACGCCTCCAGCTCGTTGAACGCCGCGACGAAGGACGGGAGCATCGGCTTGTACTCCTTGTCGATCCTCACCAGCCCATCGGTGTGGGTACCGCCGGGGACGTGGACGTAGCGGTGCAGGGGTGCCTTCCCCGCAGCGGTGACCATCCGGTCGTACACGTCACCGAAGGTCGCCGGCGGGGTCAGCGCGTCGAGCGTGCCCTGGATGCTGATCAGCGGGCGCTTGATGTTCCCGGTCAACGAGATCCGCTCGACCGCCCGGTGCACCGACTCCGGGCGCGAGGCGAAGTCGTAGTCGGTGTCGCAGCCGGGCGCGGTGCCCGGCGGGCAGAACGGGGTGCCGCCCTGCTGGGCACCGTCGTAGTCGGGGTCGACCTCCTCGCGGATGGTGCGCTGCAGCAGGTCCCACTGGTTGTCGTAGTGGTAGCCCCACTGCTTCTCGGACCCCTTCGGGTAGCCCGCTGCGATGATCTCCTCGTGCGCCGACTGCTCGCCCTTGGCCAGGCGGGGGTAGGCGCGCAGCGCCGGCGGGAGCGTGGCCAGCAGGCCGCCGGCCTTGGTGAAGACGAGGGCGTTCCAGTCGATGCCGCCCGTGTAGAGCTCGGGGTAGTGTTCCAGCTGCCAGCGGACCAGGTACCCGCCTGCGGAGAGGCCGGCGGCGTACGTGACGCGGGGCGAGCGCCCGTAGTGCCGCCGGGTGACCTTCTTCGCCGCCACGGTGAGCTCGGCCACCCGGCTGTGCCATTCCATGATGGCGTCGCCGGGGCGGTCGCCGTCCCTGTAGAGCTCGTCGCCGGTGTTGCCCTTGTCGGTCGCGGCATAGGCGTAGCCCTTGGCGAGGACCTGGTCGCTGATGATGGGGTCGTTGGCGTACTGCTCGCGGGTCCCGGGCGGGCCGGCCACGACGAGCCCGCCGTTCCAGTTCTGGGGCAGCCGGATGACGAACTGGCTGTCGTGGTTCCAGCCGTGGTTGGTGTTGGTGGTGGAGGTGTCGGGGAAGTAGCCGTCGACCTGGACCCCGGGGATCCCGGACGGCAGGACCGCGTTCTGTGCGAGCAGTCCCTTCCAGTCCTTCTCGTCGGTGTGCCCGGTGAGGGTGGTTCCTGCCGTCGTCAGGTCGGTCAGGCAGCTGGAGACCGAGTACTCGGCTCCCGGGACCCGGACGCCGGAGCAGCGGTCCCGCTGGTCGACGCCGCCCACCGGAACGCTCAGGGCGGTGGCGAACAGCAGCGGTGTGATGGCGAGGTGGCGGAGCAAGACGCCCTCTTCTCGATCGGGAATGTGATGCCTCGAAATCTAGGAATCGCAGGTCATCGTGGGTAAGTGCTGGATGGCCGGATCGGCTGTGGCCGGAGGTCACATGACCTCCGGCCAGATCCCGCACCGGTTCTCCGAGCGGCTGCGGGATTGCGGCGGCGGCCGCGTACGCTGCGGGCAGGAGAGCCTTCGAGGCTTCACGCGTCCTTGAGGAGACCCGATGTCACGGCCCGTTCCCTGGATACCCGGCGTCCTGTACGGCGCCGTGCTGTCCGGGGGTGTCTACTACGCCGTGATCGGTCCGGGCCCGGGGGCCGGGACTGCCGGATTCGCGGCCCTGCTCGGTGCCCTGATCGCGCTGGACGGGCGTGACTGGGGGCTGGATCGGCGGCGGTGGCGGGGTCGACGGGTCCCGGCGGGCGCGGTGTTCGCGGTCAGGGCTCTGCTGCTCTGCGCGGTCACGGCCGTCGACGCGTCGGGGCTTTCGCGCGTGTTGTTCGTGCTCGTGCCGTTCCTGGCGTTCTTCGCGTACGGATCCGCCATCGCCGTCGGACTCGGTGTCGGCTGCGTGGTGGCGCTGGCGGGGGCGTTCACCCTGTGGGTTCCGCACTGGCAGGTGCGGGCCGAGTACATCTCGGACCTGCTGATGTTCGCCCTGGGCGTCGTCCTGGCCCTCGCGATGGCCGCGGTGGCCGTCCGCGAGCAGCAGGCGCGTGCCCGACTGGAGGGCACCCTCGCCCAGGTCGCCGAGCTGTCCGCGGCCCGGGAACGCAACCGGCTGGCACGCGAGATCCACGACAGCCTCGGCCACCATCTGACCGCGATCGGTATCCAGTTGGAGAAGGCCGAGGCGTTCGCCTCGATCGATCCGCAGGGTTCGGCGCAGGCGGTGTCGCATGCCCGCTGGTCGGCGAACCGAGCCCTGGACGAGGTCCGGGCTTCCGTGCGCACCCTGGGCCCCGAGTCGGAGTCCGAACCGGTCGGCCTCTCCCGGGCGCTCGCCGACCTCGTCCACCACCTGGACGGCGGGAGCCGCCGCATCACCCTCGAGATGTCGGGCGTCGAACGCCGGCCTCTCCTGGTGCTGTACCGGGCCGCGCAGGAGGGGCTGACCAACGCCTGCCGTCATTCCGGCGCCACCGAGATCGGGGTTCACGTCGCCTACGACGAGCGCGCAGCCCGCCTCCGGGTGGTCGACAACGGCAGCGGATTCGACGCCGCCGAGGAGGGGTTCGGACTGACCGGCCTGCGCGAGCGGGTCCGCCTCGCCGGGGGAACAGTGGCCGTCGACAGCGCGCCCGGCGGCACGGTCCTCACGGTCGGGGTCCCGTGGTGATCGAGAACGGGAACAAGGACGCTAACTCGAACGGGGTCGGAAACGTGCAGGTGGACGGGAACGCGGACGCGCCCGTACGGGTCTTCGTCGTCGACGACCAGGACCTCGTACGAGAGGGCATCACCGCCCTCCTCGGCATCCAGCCGGGCATCGAGGTGGTGGGCAGTGCGCGCAACGGTGCCGAGGCGGCCGAGACGGCCCCGGCCCGCCGCCCCGACGTGGTGCTGATGGACATCCGGATGCCCGGGGTCGACGGCGTGGCTGCCACCAGGATGCTCCGCCGCAGCCTGCCCGCATGCAAGATCGTGATGCTGACGACGTTCGACGACGACGAGTACGTCACCCAGGCGCTGCGGGCCGGAGCGGTGGGCTACCTGCTCAAGAACCTGCCCGCCGCCGAGCTGGCGCGGGCCGTACGTCTCGCCTACGCAGGGGTGGCCCAGTTCGACCAGACGGTGATCGCCAACCTGGCCGCAGGGCTCCCGGCCCCCGAGTTGCTCACGCCCCGCGAGAGGGAGGTCCTGCGTCTCATCTCGGCGGGTGCCACGAACAAGGAGATCGCCTCCCGCCTCTACCTCAGCGAGGGAACCGTCAAGAACCACATCTCCCGTGTGCTGAGCCGTCTGAGTCTGCGCGACCGCACCCAGGCGGCGCTCTACGCCAGGGACAACGGCCTCATCTGACCTGGTCGTCAAGCCGCCGTTCCCGACGCCGACGAGGTCGCCGACATCGCGGGGCGCGTTGGCACCGGGCGGCCGTCAGGACTGGAACTGGCGGCGGTAGGTCGAGGGGCTGACACCCATCGCCTTCCGGAAGTGGTGGCGGAAGCCGCGACGGTCAGGCCCACCCGGCCGGCCACCGTCTCGACCGGGTGGGCTGCGGACTCCAGCAGCGCCGCGCCCGCCCGGATCCGCTGGAGCGTGATCCAGCGTCCTGGCGGCAGACCGGTCGTGTCGGCGAACCGGCGTTCGAACTGGCGCACCGACAGGTGCGCGACGCCGACCCAGTACCGCGATACGACCAGCGATCAGCCCGCGGGGCCGAATGGGGTTCACGGTCTACCGGGGTTCCTTCACCGCCGAGGTGTTCTGCGACTTCCTCGACCGCCTGAACAGGCAGTTCGACCGCCCGGTCCACCTCGTCGTCGACCGGCACTCCGTTCACCGCAGCAAGAAGGTCCGCACCTGGCTCGCCGATCACCCCGGCCGCGTCACCCTGCACCTGCTGCCCGCGTACGCGCCCGAGACCAACCCGGACGAGCTGGTCAACTCCGACCTGAAACGGACCCTGCTGCCGGCCTCCCGAGCCCGCAATGCCGACCAGCTCGCCGACGAGGTCCGCCGCTTCTTCCGCCGCCGACAGAAACAGCCTCACATCGTCCGCGGCTACTTCCAGGGCCCGCACGTCCACTACATCACCGAGATGCCGGGAATGTAGCGTTTCGGGTCAATAGGGGGCGAGTTCCTCAGCCAGCTCGGCGGAGGTCGGGAGGCTGTTTGTGCAGGTAGCGCTGTCGGTGCGCTACGGTCGTAGCCGGTCAAGTCAATCCCGCGGCGTGGCCGCGCACCGCCTGTCGTGCTCCGGGCTTGCGCACCTGCACGCCGGGCCGCGCGGACGGCCAAGCGACGAAGCCGCCTGGCTCGGCCTCGGTCTCCAGGGACAAGGGGATGGCGAAGCGGCGGCCTGGACAATGGACGCGGTCTCATCAACTTCCTTCTCGCGGTGGGGGTTTCAGGCGACGGCCGTGGGCCTCTGTACGGCAGCCCGGGCAGCCGCCGACACCCAATTCGGCGGTACCCGGGCAGAAGGAGACTGCTGCTCGTTCAGCGGGAGAGTTTCCACAGGCGGATCGTCTGGTCGGCGCTGCCGCTGGCCAGCAAGTTGCCGTTCGGGCTGAAGGCCACGGAGTAGACGGCGCCGCGGTGACCGGTGAGGGGGTACTCGACGAGGGCCAGGCCAGCGGATTCGGTCACGCGCCACAGGCGGATCGTGTGGTCGCTGCTGCCGCTGGCCAGGATCCGTCCGTCGGGGCTGAAGGCGACGGTGTTGACAGTGCTCTTGTGTCCGGTGGCGCTGCCGAGGAGCACCGGGTTCGCGGGGTTGGTCACCTTCCACAGGCGGATGGTGCGGTCACCGCTGCCGCTGGCCAGCAGGTGGCCGTTCGGGCTGAACGCCACGGTGTAGACGCGGTCGGTGTGGCCGGGTAGGGCCGGGCCGATGGGCGCCGGCGGGTCTGCCACGTTCCACAGTCGGACCGCGTGGTCGGAGCCGCCGCTGCCCATGACGCTCTCATTGTGACTGAATGCGACCGACAGGACGGCATCGGTATGCCCGAAGACGGGCTGGCCGACGAGTACGGGGTGCGCGGGGTCCGTCACCTTCCACAGGCGGATCGTGCGGTCCCCACTGCCGGCGGCGAGCAGTTCCCCGCTGAGGCTGAAGGCCACCGAGAAGACGGCGTCGGTATGACCCGTGACCGGCCGGCTGAGGAGCGCTGGTTTCGCGGGATCGGTCACGTCCAGCAGCCGGGCCTTCTGGTCGGCGCTGGCGTCAGCCAGAAGGTTCCCGTCGGGACTGAAGACCACCGAATAGACCGTGTCGGTGTGGCCGGGGAGGGGAGAGCCAATGGGCTTGGGACGCAGCGGATCGGTCAGGTCCCAGAACCTGACCGTCTGATCGGCGCTGCCACTCGCCAGGACACGCCCGCCCGACCGGAAGGCCACCGAGTAGACGCGGTCGGTGTGACCAGGGAGCGGCTGTCCCAGCGAGGCTGCCGCCGCCTTCGCTGCAGCGTTCGCAGCCTTGTCCGTAGATTCGGAATCCGAAGCTGTCGCCGGGTCGGCAGGGCCGCGGGGAAAGACCGAAACGGTGTTGGCGAGGGTCAGTCCGATGGCACCGGCGGCGGTCAGCAATGTGCGCCGGTCCAGCAGGGGCCACCGTTCCTCAACGGGTGCCGGGACAGCCTCCAGGGATTTCTTGGGATGGCTGGGGTGGGCGGCGTTCTGGGCGAACAGGAACCCGTGAGCTCCCCGGGCTCCACTTTGCACCGGCTCGGGCAGGCCCGCTTCCCGCAGCCGGGCGTGCAGTTCGAGGAAAATCCGGTCCAGGCGCAGCGCGGGCGCCGAGACCTCGCGGATGCCATTGTGCACGATCTCCAAGAAGGCCCCGGTGAAACAGGTGAGTGTCCCGTTCACGGGGGTCTTGGCCTTCTTGGTGCTGCCGCTGGCTCCGATCACGTACAAGCCGTCGACGGGATGGGCCTCCTCGAAGTCGGCCGACTGGAAGACGTGATTGGACCGGTTGGCGAGTTCGGCGTGGCAGCAGTCCAAGAGAACGAGCTTCGTCTGCGCCCGGCAACCGCGGAGGATCTTGGCGAGATTCTCGTAGAGCATCGCCGTGTACGGCAGCGCCTCCCAGCCCGGATCCGTCTCGCCTACGGTCAGGGCGAGTTGCCCTTCGCTGGTGCGCACCCCGTGGCCGACGTAATACACCAGCAGTACGTCCTGGGCGTCGCGGACCGCCGCGATCACCTTGCGGGCCAGGGCGTCCGGCGAGGCCACGTCCACCAGGCACGTGACGCGCTCGGCCGGCCATCCGCACAAGTCACTGGCCAGCAGGTCGGCCATCGCGCTCACACACTGCGCAGCAGGCAGATTCGGGATACGGGGGTCCGCGTACCCGCCGTTGCCGATCAGGATGGCGCGGGACCGGCTCAGGTCACGCTCCACCCAGCCACTCCTCCAGAACCGGCCGGGCTTCTTCAAAGCTATCGGCGGTGATCTTCAACCGGACAGTGCCGCACCGGACCTTCACAACGAATCCCGGCCGCCTCGAATCCAGCAGCGACTTGACGACCCCCATGAAGACCGCGACAGCACCGCCCGATGCGCAGGCCGCTGTCAGCAGGTCCACGACCGAGCCCATGTCCCCGGGCTCCATCGGCGCGGGAACGGCATCCACTACGATCCCGCTACGGCCCTGCAACTCGCTATAAAGGACGCCGAAATCGTCCGGATCCTCCGTTGAGATTTCGACCGTGCCCACCCGCGCCCCCTTCGCACCTGGCCTGTGCCAGGCCGGCACATGCCGAAACTGCCGCTGACGACTACCTGCCCCGCCCAGACACCCCAAGGTGGCGTCTCGACATATCCGTCCGGGCGCTACGGCGCGGCCGAGTTGCCTCGACCGTAGAAGGAGTTGTGACCGTAGCGCGGCACAAGAACGAAACCTTCCAAGAATTGCCCACACATGATCAGAAATCAGCTACACGGGCGGCCACAACTGCGGGCCGCACCGAGAGTGAGGGAGCGGCCAGCGCCTCAGCCGGATCGGACCTCCGTCTCCAACCTGCGGGCAGCTGCCGCGAGTCGGTAGGCGCTGTCCTTGAGCAGGTTCCAGTCCTGATCCTCGGCTGCTCGTAGGCAGGCCGCCAGATGCGTCTGCAGGGCGGTGTCCGCCTTTGCGTGGCTTTCCTGGACCGGCGCGATCCGGTCAGGTTCGGCCGGGGCCGCTGCTGCAGGCGCGACCTGGCGTGCGGCACGCCGTTGTTCTGCAGCCCGGATGGATTCACGGAACCGTTCCACTTCACGCAAACCCGCAGCGCGCGTGCCCTTGCCACCAGGAGTGATGGTCTTGCGCCGGCCTTTAGCCTTCTTTTCCTTCGGCCCGCCGTGATCCCCGCTCGTCAACCGCACGCGCTTGGAGGAGCCGTCCCGCCGCTGCCTGTCGCCGCTGGTCATGTCCCCACGCTACCCAGGCCCAGGCCGCGTCCGAGAGGGACAACGCTCAACACCGAGGTGGGCTCCATGAGCGAACTGTTGGAGGCGGCGGGGCTGCGCTTCTCCTTTGGCGGGTCGTGACGCAGTGCCGCACAGGCTGGCCTGCCCGAAGCCGCGTTCCTCGCGCTGGGTCATCGGCTCGCCGTTGGAGGTCCAGCAGTGCGAGGACAACGCGGTTGTCCGTCCGCGAGGACGCCCCGCCCACACGCCGAGCTGATCACCCCGGCCCTTGAGGAAAGCGGCCCGAACGACCGGGGCCGCATCCACGTCGACCTGCACCGCGAAAACATGATCGCACTGCCCGACGGCGGCGTCGGTCTCATCGACTTCGACGACTGCGGCACCGGCCATTACCTGCTCGACATCGCCACCATCCTGTCCTCGGTCCACCGCATCGCGCACACCGAGCCCGGCGGCTACGAGGAATTCGCCCACACCCACCTGGACGGCTACACCCAGGTACGCCCCCTGCCCACCGACTTCTCCCGCCTCCTGGAGCCCTACCTGCTCCTGCGCGACGCCTTCATCCTGAACTTCGTCACGACCGCGGCCCCCGTGAACCCCGACGTCGCCTCCTGGGGGCCGGATGCGCTGCGTCCCGCCTCGGCTCCCTGGCCGGGGCGGGACGCGAAGTACAGGGCCTACCGGTACCAGTACTTCACGCCGCGGTGGCCGGAGCACGTGCCGCGGAAGTGGGCGCTGTAGGAGTAGGTGCCGTCCTTGCAACTTCGCCGTCGCAGCCCGCGGATGCGGGCTGTTGGCCTTGCACACCCCGGTCGTGTGCCGGGCACACGAAGCCGCCGCTGCCTCCGAAGCCAACGCCACTGGCGCCCCTGCGACGACGACTGCCGTCACAGCCCCCTTCAACCTCACCAGTGGCGCCGATCGCCTCATCAGGATTCCGTCTACGAACCAGCAGCCGGCCGTGTGACCTGACCAGTTCGTGAACCTCTTGAGGGTGGGCTGTGACGTAGTCCAGTGCAGTCGAATCTGGGGCGATGACCGTGTAAGTCTCGCTGTTCATTCCCTAGCCTCATTTCCTGGCTGAGGGATTATCGGCGGTACTCGGAGCTATCCGATGCGGTCCAGGCTGTCCTCCCGGTACCGCTGCTGCATCGCCTTGCGGCGAACTTTGCCGCTCGAGGTGAGCAGCACGGATCCGGCCGCTACCAGCACGATGTCGTCGACCCGCAGTCCATGATCTCCGCCGATCCGCCCACGAATTGCGCGAGCGACCTGATCCAGGTGCGGCGGTGGTGATTTCTTGTCCACGGGTCCCTCGGTGTCCTCGGCGAACCCGGACAGCCAGTCGCGGTCCAGTTCGGCCACGATGATCAGCTGCGGCTTGCCGGTATCCATCGTCTGGAATGCCACGCACCTGTCAGTGCGTATTGCGGCATGGCTGCGCATCGCACTGGCTTCGAGATCGGTGGGGTAGTGGTTGTACCCGTCGACAACGATGAGATCCTTCTTCCGGCCGACGATGTACAGCTGATCGGCGTGTACGAACCCGAGGTCGCCGGTTCGCAGGAATCCGGTGCCATGACCTGGTACCACCGTTCCGAACGTCTGGGCAGACAGGTCTTCGGCCGACCAGTAACCCGAGCCGATGCTGGCACCGCGCAGGCAGATCTCACCTACCCGGCCGGCCTGTACGGGCGTCCCGGTTGCAGGGTCGACGAGGACCAGATCGAATCCGTCGCTGGGCGTTCCGCATCCGACGAGCGTGCGCCCCCCGGGGCTGAGTTTCACGCTGTCGTCTGCGAGTGCATCCGGATCGACATCGATGGTGGTGTATCCACGCTCGACCGGGCCGCCCGAGACGAACAGGGTTGCCTCTGCCAACCCGTAACAGGGGAACAGGCTGTCCGGGTCAAGCCCTGCGACTTGGAAGTGTTCGGCGAAGGCTGCCATTGTTTCCACGCGGATCGGTTCTGCGCCGCAGAGCACCGTACGTAGACGCGACAGGTCCCAGGTCGCCGCGAGGTCCGCGGGCACCCGTCGGGTCGCGAGTTCGTAGGCGAAGTTCGGGGCAACGGTGATGGTGGCCTGGAATCGTGCGAGTGCCTCGATCCAGCGTGCCGGACGTTTAACAAAGGTGAACGGCGCCAATCCGACCGCAAGAAAGTTGTTGTACAGAGGCTGCGTGACCAGGGCGAGCAGACCCATGTCGTGGTAGGTGGGCAACCACGTCACCATCACGCTGTCTTCGGTGAACCCGACGGCGGCGGAGACCAGGCTGTTGTTCGCCAGGACGTTCCTGTGGGTCAGTACCACGCCTTTCGGTTCCCCGGTGGATCCCGAGGAATACTGCAGGTAGGCGATGGAATCTTCGGTGATCGTCGGTGCTGTGAACCCATGGTCATGGTCCTCGTCAATCCCGTCCGTGGCTGTCACCTGTAGCTCAGCCAAGCGCTCGTGCAGCCGCAGCGCTGGTGCCAGCAGATCGGCGACGGTTGTGCTGGTGAGCAGGACATGCGTGTCAGCGCTCACCATGATGGAGGCCAAGCGGGCCAGGTCGGCCTGTAGTTTGCTGGGTTGCGGGGGTGCGACCGGCACTGCGATCACCCCTGCGTAGAGGCATCCGTAGAACCCGGCCAGGAAGTCCAGGCCTGGTGCGTAGAGCAGCAGTGCCCGGTCCCCAGGGCTCAGCGTGCGGGACAGACGTGCCGCGATCCTGCGTGCTGCTGCGTCGAGTTGCCCGTAGGTCAACGTTGATTCCGGTTCGCCGGTGTCGTCCAGGAATTGAAACCCCACGACATCAGCGTCCTGTGCGGCGCGGGCCGTCAGCAATTCTATGAGTGTGGTGGGGACAGTCGAGGCGTCGTCGGCCGGCTGCACTGACCGGCCCGCTGATTCGATCGTCACGTGTGCGCTCCTGCGTCTCAGATAAGTCCGGGTGTGCGCCGGGATGAGTGGTGGTGGGAGACAGTCAGTCCCCGGACGACGAGTCACGACGAATCAGGGCATGACTCAGGCCGTGAAAGACGAAGTGGTTTTTCTCCTCGACGCTGACGGTCCGCCAGGACGCGGCCAGCAGGGGTGCGATCTCGCGAAGGGCGAATTCCGCTTCGGTGAGTGCGACCTTGATGCCGGGGCAACTGTGCGATCCGGTGCCGAAGGCCAGCGCGTTCGGTGGTCCGATGGAGATGGCGACACACTCGCCTTCCTGGATGTGTGTTCCCGCCACATCGAGTGGTTTTGTCGCCCGGCGCATGACATGGCGTGTCGGGCAGATCTGGTTCACCATCTCGCGTACGGCACCTGCTTGGCGGGATCCAGAGACGAACTGTTCGGCGAGACTGGGTGACTGAGACAACTGCAGTGCTGCGGCCGCGAGGAAATTGGTCGAATTCTCGTAGGCAGCATGGACGAGCATGACGGGCGTCACGAGCAACTCGTCTTCGGTGATCTCCCCTGCCTTCCGCGCGCGACGAAGGCGATCCAGGCCGCCATCGTGAATCGCGGTCGCCTTGAGGAAGAACCTGACGACCTTGTGCATCGCTGAACCGGCAGGGGCGGAATCACCGATCCAGACACCGAGATTGGCAGCTGTGCCTGAGATCTGGTCGAGGAGTTCAGCGGTCAGTTCCTGTTCCACCGCCAGCACCGCCGCCGCGACGATGGCGGCAACCGGGCGGCCGAAGTCGGCGACCAGGTCGATGTCGTTCCGTCCGTGTAGCTTCTGCACGATGGCGCGGATGTCGGTCGTTACCTGGTGGGGTAACGGTTCGAGTTGCCCGATGACGTCGCGGACGACCGCACGCAGGCGGATATGCGACTCGTTGTCCATAAACAGAAGGTTGGCCGAGCCGGCCATCGCGCCACCGGGATTCGAACTCAGTTCTGGCTGACGGAGGGCGTGGACACACGCCTCTTTGGTCGCCAGTGTGGTGCCCTGGAATTCCATGGGGGCCTCCGGGATGTCAGCTGACATGGGAACCCGACTCGGCCGTCGTCGGCAGGTCCCAGATGTGGTAATCCCCGATGTGCTCGAAGCCCATCCGCCTGTAGAGGGCATAGCCGGCCGGGGTTGCCTGCAGCACCGCAGTTGTCGCACCTGCGAGATAGCCGCCGGATAATGCCTTCTCAGTGAGAGTCGCCCCGTGACCGCGGCTGCGGAACTCGGGTCTGACCCCGACGAAGTACACGCCGACGGTGTCCGATTCGCGGACACCCACACTGATGGCGACGCAGCGGTCACCGTGCAGTCCGAGGTAACACCGGAACCTCGGGTCATCGACCACTCGGTCATTGACCAGCGCTTCGAGCAGTGAAGGATCGTGCTGAAAGGAAGCACCCGCACAGTCGGTGAAAGCGCGCATGTCGGCTGCATTGCTCGCGGTGGTGATGGTGAGATCGGTGGGCGGCACCGAAGACCGTGAGTTTTCGGCGCTACGGCTGAGAATCGGATACAGCGGTTCCTGAGGTTGACCTCGCGTCCCGGCGAACTGGTGCGCAATCGGGCTTGGACGTTCACAGACGATGCGCCACGGAAGATCGTGCTTCACGAATCCAGGTCTCCGTCGATCTGGACGATGAGCTGATTCAGGTACGCCGCGGAATCCGGTGTGTACAGCGCGTGGAAGAATATTCCTTCCTGGCTTGGTGTAAGCGGAAATAAATTCTCGAGGTTCGAACTCTGCCGCGCAGCGGTCACAACTCCTCCAGCTATTGATTCAGGCGCACAGAGTGCCCTCGATGTGGCTTTCCCCAGGGGTCGACAAAGACAAAGTACTGAGGATATTTACGTACGTTCAGCAGCTGTTCATTGTTTGCACGCTGCACCCCAGTGCATTTTTCTGGCCGATTCGCCCAATTGCTCCGCTTGGGGGCTAATTGTTATATTGGCTCGAAAGTCGCCGTTTGAGACGCTACCTCATCCCCATGGCTTTGAAGTGTGATGTGGGTCATAGTGCATTGGGTTGCGTCAGTACGCAAGGCATCGTTACCGGCATTGGACGGTCCTTCGCCGCGCTGCCAACACTCCCTTCATTTCGTTCGCCCGTAGCAGCTCGGCGTTCTCGGCTCGCAGCCTCTTGATCTCCGCAGCCTCTTCGACGTTGTGCCGGGCCGCTGGCCAGCGTCCCCTCCGCCCTGCAAACCCATGCACCTGCGGAAGCAGTTCTAGTAACTTCCCTACGAAAGCGTCGAGTTGTTGAAGAGTCATGGATGTGGCGCAAGTCTGGTGGCGTCAGCGGAAACTCGATGCGCGCCCAGGTGTTTGGCGCCCGACTCGGACACATCTCCAGGCAGGTGGAACGCACAGATGGTTCATTCCCTGGTCGATTCAGTATCCGTCCAGGCCGCGGAGTATCCCGATCGGATCGCCTACCGCTACTTAGTCACCGGCGAGCTGGACGGCGAGATCCAGGACATCTCCTACGGCCGCCTGGAAAACCGGGTACGGGCCATCGCCGCCTGGCTGCAGGACCGTGGCCTCGCCGGTTCCCGGGCGGGTACTCCTGTACCCGCCCGGTATCGAGTTCATCTGCGGCAATCTGGGCTGCCTTGCCGCCGACGTGATCGCCGGGGCAGTCGATGGAATCGCAAGCCAGATTCAGGGGAAAACGCGTTGACTTCGTTAGGATCCAGTTTTCGACTCATTTGTCCCTGACTCATTGAGTTATTCCAGGCGGCGAAGGCGCCGTCATCCGGCCTTTTTAAGTCGCAGGAGAAGGCTGATGGACGCAGTAGATGCGTTTTGCGTCTTCTTGGTGTGCATAGAGCTTATTGCTGTCTGGTCGGCGCTTCTGTGATCAATGTCTGTTTGGGATGACTAAAGATATTGGGGAAATGATGAAGGCACCGGACCGGTTCGAGCACATGCGGGACCTTCTCGCCGAGATCCTGGCGGATGTGCTGGGTGTGAACATTGCTGAGATTGATCGGGATAAGGACTTCTTCGAGATCGGTGGCAGCTCGGTGCTCGTTCCCGAGGTGGCGATGCGAATCTCCGAATCATTCGGGGTGCAGGCCACCTCGACCCTTCTCTACGAGAACCCTGAGATCGACGAGCTCGCACAGGCCATCATCGGGCTCCAGGACAACCGTGGTGCTCAGGACGCGTACGCGGGTGGGGTGACACCGCGGACTGATCGGTTGCGTGCTCCCGCGTCATTCGGGCAGCAGCAGCTCTGGCTACTCGAACAACTCGCTCCCGAAGCGTGCGCCTACAACGTCGTGGCCGGCTATCGGCTTCGAGGCAGTCTGTCGATGAGCGCGTTCCGACGAGCGCTCCGGGCGGTCATTGCACGCCACGAAGTGCTTCGCGTCGTCTTTGACATCAGCGATGGCCTGCTGACGCAGGTGATCCAGGACGCCGAACCCGTGATCGTGCAGGTGGAAGACGATGATCAGGACTGGGCGCTGGTGGAGCAGCGTACGCCGTTCGATCTCGCTGCCGGTCCGCTGCTCCGGGCCAGGGTGGTGCGGCACGGCCACGATGACCACACGATCTACCTGGCCATGCACCACATCATCACTGATGACTTCTCCTCCACGCTGATGATTCGTGAGCTGTCAGCCTTCTACACGGAGTTCGTCGGCGGACCGGCAGCGGAAGTCCCCGCGCTTGCCGTTCAGTACGGCGACATGGCGGTATGGCAGCGGGAGCAGTTGACGGCGTCCGCCGCGGCCGCTGAACTGGACTACTGGCGTAGCGCGCTCGACGGGGTTCCGGTCACACTCGACCTGCCCACCGATCGGCCACGACCGGCTGTGCAATCGTTCGCCGGTGCCGTGCTGCGCCGGCCGCTTGGCGGGGGCACCGAGCTGCTGTCCAAAGCGGCGACGCTGGGTAAGCGCGTGGGTGCCACACCGTTCATGGTCATGATCTCTGCCTTCGGTGCACTTCTCTCCGCCTGGAGCGGTGCCGAGGACGTGGTAGTGGGAACACCCATCGCTGATCGGGATGGACCTGATCGTCAGTCGATGCTGGGCTTCCTGCTCAACACGGTCGCGATGCGGCTTCGCACTCCGAGCCACACCACGTTTCTGGCCCTCGTCGACCAGGTCCGCACGACAGCACTGGGTGCCTATGCCCACCAGGCCCTTCCCTTTGACCGTGTCGTGGACATGATCGCCCCGGACCGTGAGCTTTCCCGGAACCCGCTGGCGCAGGTGATGTTCATCCTCCACACCGAGGGTCCGGAGAGCTTGAACTGGCCTGGGCTGCGGAGCGACCTGATCGATATCCCATCGGTCACCAGCAAGTTCGACATCACGCTGTCCCTGATCCCCCAGGGAGACGCCCTGATCGCCGAGTGGGAATACGCGACAGACATCTTCGACCGGGGAACCATCGAGTTCCTCGCCGCGTCGTTCGACGCACTGCTTGACACCGCACTGTCTGAGCCGGAGGTCCCGGTCGCCGCTTTGCCCGCGCCGATCAGGACAGATCTCCGCCGGCCGGATGCAGATCTGCCGGTTCTCGCTGTGCCGTCCGACCGGCCGCGCCCCTCACCGTCACCGCGGAGTGCCGCGCAGCACTCGTTCTCAGTCGACGCCGACGTCACCAAGGTTTTCCAGGCATTCGCTGCCGATGAGGGACTGCCGGAATCCGCGGTCCTCACCGCCACTTACCAGACGTTGCTGGCTCGGCTATGCCATGCCGACGAGTCCATTGTCGGCACCATTCTCCCGGCCAGCCCGACACAGCTGGCAGGTGAGGACGACCTCGTTCACCTGCGTACCAGCATCGGAAGCACCGAGGGGATGCGTGGGGTCGCGCGCCGGATCGCCGACACGAGCGCGAATCTTCTGAAGCACCGCGACGAGCCGAACCGGCGAGTCAGCGACAAGGCGAGTGCGACCGGTGTGTCCCCGGCGATGGTGGTGTACGGGGACTCCTGTTCATCGTCGATCGATCTTTCCGCCGTGCTGGCGATCGCACAGCGATCAGACTCCGATCTTGCGCTGTTCGCTGAGATTCAGGACGGCCGGCTCAGCTGCACGATGGACTACAACAAGCACCTCTTCGAACCCGAACGGGTGGAGCACTGGTGCGCCATGCTGGCCGCGCTGCTCAGGGCGGGGCTCGCTGATCCGGACGCACCCGTGGCACGTCTCCCGCTGGGGACCACGGATGACACCACGCGTGCTGTCGGGCCTGAGTGTGACATCTCCTGCACCGTGGTGGACCTCATCGACGCGGCAATCGGACAGTGGCCGGACCGGATCGCCTGCGTGCATGAAGGCACCGAGTGGACATTCCGCGAATTCGACCAACGCGTGCGAATGATCATGTCCGCGATGCGGTCCGCCGGATGGTCCTCGGCTTCGGTCATCGGCGTTGCCGTCGATCGTGGTGTTGACCTGCCCGCGTCACTCCTGGCCGTCCTCCGGCTGGGGGCCGCCTATCTGCCGCTCGCCTCCAGCCAACCCGCGCAGCGCACAGCAGCGATGCTCACCGATGCCGGGTGCACCCATGTGCTCGGTTCCGGGCCGGACCTGCAGTTCGAGGACTGCGCATCGATTGACGTCACCGGTGATCTCGATGGCCGGTATGTCGACGCCGAGTTCGAAGCCCCCACCGTTGACCAACCGGCCTATGTGATCTTCACATCCGGCTCGACGGGACGTCCGAAGGGGGTGCAGGTGCCGCACCGGGCTCTCGCGTCGGTGCTGCGGAGCTTCGCAGGAGTCCTCGGGTTCGAAGCGGGGGAGCGCTGGATATCGGTGACCCGGCCGACCTTCGATATCGCTGCCCTGGAATTGTTCCTGCCCCTGGCGTTCGGCGGCGAACTGGAGATCGCCTCCGAAGCGGCAAGTGCCGATCCGAAGCTGCTTGCCGACCGTCTGTCAGCAGGCGGCGTAGATGTCGTCCAGGGCACGCCGACACTGTGGCGGGCAGTGATCGATGAGGGGTGGCGTGGCACTCCCGGGCTGCGGGCATTGTGTGGTGGTGAGGAGCTCACCCGCGATCTCGCCGACAAGCTGGTGAACCGTGCCGACCGGGTGTGGAATGTCTACGGCCCCACAGAGACCACGATCTGGAGCACCATCGCCGAGGTAACGGCGGGTCCGCTGTCCATCGGCACCGTGCTGCCCGGTGAATACGCCTACGTCGCTGACGAATTCGGGATGCCGCTGCCGCCCTACGTTGTCGGCGAACTCTGTATCGGTGGCGTCGGTGTCGCGGATGGGTACGTCAACCGAGAAGACTTGGTGGCGGAGCGATTCATTCTCGACCCCGTCAGCCGCTGCGGCCGTGTGTATCGCACCGGCGATCTGGTGGAACTTCGTCCTGACGGTTCCTTCACCTTCCACGGCAGGTCGGATCAGCAGGTCAAACTCCGTGGGCACCGGATCGAGCCCGGTGAGATCGAGTCCGTGTTGCGTGCTGCCCCTGGGGTCGCCGACGCCGCGGTCGTGCTGCGACAGGACGCGGTCCTCGGGGCCGAACTGGTTGCCTTTGCACAACCCGACGCCTCCGGTGTCGCGGTGGAGCCCGCTGACCTGGGTCAGTACTGCGCTGATCGACTGCCTGCCACCATGGTGCCCGCGCGCATATCTCTCCTGGCGGAGCTGCCCACAACCTCGAGTGGCAAGATCGACCGGTCCGCTCTGGTCCGCGCGGCTGCTGCCAAGCCGGAGCCGTCAGATGATCGGACGCGCGCTGACAGCGCGGTCGAACACGCTGTCGCAGGTGTGTTCGCTGAACTGCTCGGTATCGTCGACATTCCGGCGAACACGTCGTTCTTCGCTCTCGGTGGTCACTCTCTGACCGCGGCGCGGGCAGTGAATCGCCTACAGGAGATGGGGTTCAGCCTGGCGTTGCGCGATCTCTTCGCCGCGCCAACCGTGCGCGGGCTCGCCGCGCTTCTGCTACCTGGGGTGGTGACGTCCGGCATTCCGCGGATCGACCGGGACCACGACCTGCCCCTGACCTTCGTGCAGGAGCGGATCTGGTTTGACGCTCAGCTCAATAAGGCCAGCAGCCACTACAACATCGGCGGGGCCGTGCGGATGAAGGGGCGCCTGGACATCCCTGTCCTGGAGGCCCAGTTCCGCACCGTTGTCGGTCGGCACGAGACGCTGCGGAGCAGCTTCTCCGAGGTGGCAGGTGTCCCGGTACAGCAGATCGTCGGAGATCTCCCGGTCGGCATCACCGTGACGGACGTTTCTGAGCACGCCGACCCCATGACAGCCGCTCAGCAGAGTGCGGCCGCCTTCATCGAGATGCCGTTCCAGCTGGACGTCCCGCCACTGCTGCGGCTCAGACTCTACCGCCTGGCCAGTGATGATCATCTGTTGGTCGTCTGCATTCATCACATTGTGGCGGATGGCTGGTCTATGGGCGTACTCGTCTCGGAGGTGATGGGTGGCTACGCGGCAGCGGTAGGGGGCAAGGAATTCCGGACCGATCCGTTGCCTGTCAGGTACCGCGACTTCGCGGAGTGGGAGCGGGACCCGGCCAGGGTTGCCCTTATCGACGATCAACTCGGCGACGTGGTCGGCCGGCTCCGCGATTTCCCCACCTACTCGTCGATTCCCCTGGACCGTCTCCGGCCGAAACAGGCCGGGTACGCCGGAGGCACGGTGCGTAACCGGCTCACGGCCGAGGTGACGCGGACTGTGCGGGACATCGCGGTCGAGTGCGAGAGCACGGTGCACTCGGTGCTCATGGCCGGGTTCGCGGCGACCCTGCATCGGCACGGCGCCGGTTCGGAACTCGTGCTGGCTTGTCCGTCGAGCAACCGGCCGCATCGGGATGTCGAAGGACTCATCGGCGCGTTCGTCAACACTCTCCCCGTACCGATCAGCTGCCGGACCACGATGAGCTTCGTGGAGCTGGTGGCCCAGGTAACGCAGAGCATGGTGACCGCTCTGCACAGCGAACACGTGCCGTTCGACCGTGTGGTCACGGCGCTCGGCGTTCCACGCAATCTGGCCTTTTCACCACTGACCCAGATCGCCTTCGTGTCGCAGAACGCCCCCATGCCCGAGATGAGGATGCCCGGTCTGGTCGTGGAGCAGGTTCCGCTCGACCCGGGCGTCGCTCTCTATGATCTTCGACTGGCCGTCACCGAACAGGACGGCGGAGTGGATCTGCAATTGGACTACGACACGTCTGTGCTGGACGAGTCGACGGCGCGACTGCTGCTGGATCGCTATGCCGAGTCCTTCGCGCTGCTGGCGGCGCAGGCACAGCCGGGTAACCTCCCGTTCCCGATGGTCGAGGTGACGCCTGCTGATGATGTACCCGCGCCGGTAGCGCCCCGCACCGAGGTCGAGCGGACCGTCGCTGGCGTCTGGGCCGAGTTGCTGCGCACCGAAGCCGACGCCCTGGACGTCGACGCCGAACAGGAGCGGCGCGCGCCCGTGTCTCCGCAAGGCGGGGAACTCGACGTCGCCACGATCCTGGAGAGCATCGACTTGATCGAGAACATGAGCGAAGAAGAGCTGGACGCGTGGGAAGGCCGGAGCAAGTGACCACGACGCCGACGATAAGCACCCCGAACAACGGCACCTCCCTCGACCTGATCCGGAAGATCAAGTCACTGCCCGCCAACAAGCAGCGCGCCCTCATCGCGATGCTGAAGAAGCAGGGCGTCGACTTGTCGGCCCTGGAGGCGATCGGCCCCCGCCCGCACGCAGGGGACGAGCCGGTCCAGCTGTCCTTCGCCCAGCAGCGCCTGCGGTTCCTGGCGCAGCTGGACGGCACCAGCGCGTACTACAACATCCCCATGGCGATGCGGCTGAGCGGCCTGCTCGACCGCCCCGCCCTGCTGCGCGCCCTGGATGCGATCGTCCAGCGCCACGAGGCGTTGCGCACCCGCTTCGTCGAGCGCGACGGCGTGCCGTACCAGGAGATCGGCGACGGCCGGGACTTCACGGTCGGCGAGGAGGAGCTCAGCGACCCCGCCGAACTGCCGTCGATCTGCGAGCGCGAGGCCGTGGCGCCCTTCGACCTGGCCCGCGACTCGCTGATCCGCGTCCGCCTCCTGCGCGAGTCGGAGCGGGAGCACGTCCTGCTGGTGACCATGCACCACATCGTCTCCGACGGCTGGTCGCTCGGCGTGTTCTTCCGCGAGATGGTCACCCTGTACGAGGCGTTCCACGCGGGCGAGCCGTCGCCGCTGGCCCCGCTGCCCATCCAGTACGCGGACTACGCGCACTGGCAGCGCCAGTGGCTCGTCGACGAGGTGCAGGACCGCCAGCTCGGCTACTGGACGCGGCAGCTCGACGGCGTCGACCCGCGCCTGCCCCTGCCGGCCGACCGCACCCGCCCGGCGATCAAGACGTACGAGGGCGCGCACGAGCGTTTCCACCTGCCCGAGGCACTGCTGCGGCAGCTGAAGGCCCTCGCCGAGCAGCACGACGTCACGCTCTACATGACGCTGCTGTCCGTCTACGCCCTCCTGCTGCACCGCTACAGCGAGCAGACCGACATCGCCATCGGCACGCCCGTCGCCAACCGCCAGCGCATCGAGTCCGAAGGGCTCATCGGTTTCTTCGCCAACACCCTGGTGATGCGCGCCGACCTGTCCGGTGACCCCTCCTTCACCGACCTGCTCGGCCGCGTCAAGGATGTGGCGCTGCAGGCCTTCAACCATCAGGACGTGCCCTTCGAAGCGGTCGTCGACGCCCTGCAGTTGGAGCGCAGCCTCAGCCACTCGCCGCTGTTCCAGGTCGCGTTCGTCCTCCAGGAGGCGCACACCGACCGCGAGGTGCGCCTGGGGGACCTCGACGTCTCCCTCATCGAGTTCGACTTCGGCATCACCAAGTTCGACGCGACGCTCGACCTGCGCGAGACCCCCGACGGGCTGATCGGCGCCGTCGAGTACAACACCGGCCTCTTCGACCGCGACACGGTCAAGCGCTTCGTCCGCCACTACACCGCGCTGCTCTACGCTGTCGTCGCCGCGCCGGGGGAGCAGCTCTCGCGGCTCAGCACCCTCGACGCCGACGAGCGCCGCCAGGTGCTCACCGAGTGGAACGACGTGCCTGCAGCCGAGGCGGTGGAGCGCTGCCTGCACACGTGGTTCGAGGAGGTCGCGGAGCGCTCCCCCGACGCTGTGGCGGTCCGGTTCGAGGACCGCTGCCTGTCGTACGGGGAGTTGAACGCGCGGGCGAACCGTCTGGCGCGGTATCTGCGCGGTCTGGGCGTGGGCCCGGACGTGCTCGTCGCCCTGTGCCTGCCGCGCAGCGAACACCTCGTGGTGGCTGTGCTCGCGGTCCTCAAGGCCGGCGGCGCGTACGTGCCGCTCGACCCGTCGTCGCCCGCTGGCCGCCTCGCGCACGTGCTTGGCGACAGCGCGCCCCAGGTGCTCGTGACCGACGGCGGGCTGCCCGAGGGCCTTGCTGTCCCGTCGATCCCCGTCGTGGACGTGCGCGCCGACGCCGACCTGTGGGCCGCACTGTCGGCAGACGACGTTACCGGCACGGGCGTGGGCCCCGCGCACGCCGCCTACGTGATCTACACGTCGGGTTCGACCGGTGTGCCCAAGGGCGTGGTGGTCGAACACCGCAATGTGGTGCGGCTGTTCACGTCGACCGACGACTGGTTCCGCTTCGGCGAGCGCGACGTGTGGACGCTGTTCCACTCCTTCGCGTTCGACTTCTCGGTGTGGGAGATCTGGGGCGCGCTCCTGCACGGCGGCCGTCTCGTGGTCGTACCGCAGGCGGTTACCCGCAGCCCGGAGGACTTCTACGGACTGCTGTGCGAGGCGGGTGTGACCGTCCTCAACCAGACGCCCAGCGCCTTCCGGCAGCTGATCGCGGCCCAGGGCGAGGACCCGGAGCCGCACGCGGTGCGCGTCGTGGTCTTCGGTGGCGAGGCCCTGGAGGTCGCCTCGCTCAAGCCGTGGCTGCGCCGCCCGGCGAACAAGAGCACCCAGTTGGTCAACATGTACGGCATCACCGAGACCACCGTGCACGTGACGTACCGGCTGATCACCGAGGCCGACGCCGACCGCACCGTGAGCCCAATCGGCGAGCGCATCCCCGACCTACGCACCTACGTCCTCGACGGACACGGCCAGCCGGTACCGGTGGGCGTCGTGGGGGAGCTGTACGTCGGCGGTGAAGGCGTGGCCCGCGGCTACTTGAACCGGCCGGAGCTGACGGCCGAGCGGTTCTTGGACGACCCGTTCCGTGAGGAGGCGGGCGCGCGCATGTACCGCTCGGGCGACCTGGCGCGCTGGCTGTCCGACGGCTCCCTGGAGTACCTGGGCCGCAATGACGACCAGGTGAAGATCCGCGGCTTCCGCATCGAACTGGGCGAGATCGAGGCCCGCCTCACCGAACACCCCGCCGTCCAGGACGCCCGCGTCATCGCCCGCGAGGACACCCCGGGCGACCGACAGCTCGTCGCCTACACCGTCCTGCGCCCCGGCGCGGACGAGCCGGACCAGCGCGCCGAACTCGCCCGCCACCTGCGCCGGACCCTGCCCGACCACATGGTCCCCAGCGCCTTCATGGCCCTGGAGCGCCTCCCCATCACCGGCAACGGCAAGCTCGACCGCAAGGCCCTGCCCGCACCCGGCATCGAGGCTTTCGCGCAGCGCGCCTACGCGAGCCCGAGCACCGCCACCGAGCGGACCCTCGCCGCGGCCTGGGCCGAACTCCTCGGCTTCGACGAGGACCGCATCAGCGCGCACGACAACTTCTTCGCGCTCGGCGGCCACTCCCTGCTCATCACCGTCCTCATCGCCCGCCTCAAGGAACGCGGCCTTGACGTCGCCGTCCGCAGCGTCTTCAGAAGCCCCACGCTCGCCGACCTCGCCGCCGACATCGACCGCGCAGGCCCCGCCGCCATCGGCTACGCCGCGCCCGCACCGACAATCCCCGAAGGCTGTACGCGGATCACGCCCGAGATGCTGCCGCTGGTCCGCATGGACCAGGCGGCCGTCGACGCCGTCACCGCCCGCGTGCCCGGCGGCGCCTCCAACGTGCAGGACGTCTACCCGCTCGTGCCCTCGCAGGAGGGCATCTTCTTCCATCACCTGATGGACCCCGCCAACGACCCATACGTCATCCCCATCCTGCTCACCACCCCCGACCAGGAGACGTGCGACACCTTCGTGGCGGCCCTCCAGGCCGTGGTGGATCGGCACGACGCGATGCGCACGGCCGTCGTCACCGAAGGCCTCGGCGAACCCGTGCAGGTGGTCCTGCGCACCGTCCCCCTCGACGTGGAGCGGCGCACCCTCGACGCCGCAGACTCCGCGGCCGCCGAGGAGCAGGCCCGCGCGTGGCTCGCCGACCCGGGCACGCTCACGCTCGACCGCGCGCCGCTGCTCCGGCTCGCCGTCGCCGCCGACCCGCACTCCGCACGGCACTTCCTGCTGCTGTGCGTCCACCACCTCATCGAGGACGCGACCTCGCTGCGCCTCATCCTCGAAGAGCTCGCCGCGCACATGGCGGGCCGCGCTGACGAACTGCCCCCGGCCCCCGCCTACCGCGACTTCGTTGGCCACACCCTGCACCAGCTCGCCGCCAACGACGCCGAGGCGTACTTCCGCCGCGAACTGGGTGAGGTCACCGAGCCCACCACACCCTTTCAGCTCGTCGATGTGCACGGCGACGGCAGCCGCGTGCGCGAGCTGCGTCGCTCCCTGCCGCCCGGCCTCACGAGCCGCCTGCGCGAGCAGGCCCAGCGGCTGCGGATCAGCCCCGCCGCGCTCTTCCACGCCGCCTGGGCCCTGGTCACGGCCGCCACCGGCGGACGCGACGACGTGGTGTTCGGCACCGTCCTGTCCGGCCGCCTCCAGGGCGTTCCCGGCGTCGAGCGGATGCTCGGCAACTTCATCAACACCCTGCCCCTGCGAGTGCGCCTCGCCGACCGCAGCGTCAAGGATCTGGTGTCCGCCGTGGACGCCTCTCTCAAGGAACTGATCGCCTACGAGCAGAGCGCGCTGACCCTGGCCCAGCGCTCCAGCGGCCTGGACGGCGACGCCACCTTGTTCAGCTCGGTGATCAACTTCCGGTACTTCGAGCCGCGCCAGGGCAACCTGGGCCCGGCCACCCTGGAGGACCTCGGCATCCGCTGGCTGGGCTCCCTCGACCGCACCAACTACCCGCTGGGCGTGTCCGTTGACGACACCGGCACCGAACTCTCCCTCAACGCCCAGGTCGACGCCGCGCTCTCGCCCGACGCCGTCCTCGGCTACATGGAAGCCGCGGTGTCCGGCGTCGTCGACGCCCTGGCCGCCGACGACGGCACCAGCACGCAGGCGCTCGACATCGACGTGCTCCCGGCCGCCGAACGCCACCGCCTGCTGACCGAGTGGAACGACACCGACAAGCCCTACCCGGACGACCACTGCCTCTTCGAACTCTTCGAGGAGCACGTCCGGCAGCGCCCCGACGCCATCGCCGTCGAACACGGCGAGCAGCGGCTGACCTACGCCGAAACCAACGCCCGCGCCAACCGCGTCGCGCACTGGCTGCGCGAGCAGGGCGTCGGCCCCGACGCCCTGGTCGGCCTGTGCGCCCGCCGCTCCCCGGAGCTCGTGACCGGCCTGCTCGGCATCCTCAAGGCGGGCGGCGCGTACGTCCCCATCGACCCGGACTACCCCCAGGAGCGCATCCGTACCCTGGTTACCAACTCCGGCGTCGGCATCGTGCTGAGCCAGTCCCACCTGCCGTCCGCACCGCTCCTCGGCGGGGACGGGGGCGAGCACCTCCAGATCGTCCACCTCGACACCGGCGAACGCGCCGGGGACGGCACCCAGCTGCTCGCCGGCCGCCCCGAGCACGACCTGACGCGCGCCGACCTCGGCCTCACCCCTGAGCACCTGGCCTACGCCATCTTCACCTCGGGCTCCACCGGCGTCCCCAAGTGCGTCCTCGTGGAACAGCGCGGCGTCGTCCGCCTGGTGCGCAACCCGGACTACTTCCCGACGGACCACGACACCGTCGTGCTCCACCACTCCTCGATCTCGTTCGACGTCGGCTCCCAGGAGGTCCTCGGCCCGCTGCTGTGCGGCGGGCGGCTCGTCCTGCACGACGGCGACTCCAAGGACGTGGGCGCGCTCCTGGACCGCGCCGAACGGTCCGGCGTCACGATGATGGCTCTGTCCGCGGCCTTTCTGCCCGCGTTCGCTGAGGCCGCCCAGGGGCGGCAGTTGCCGCTCACCTATCTGGGCGTCGGCGGTGAGGCGTTCTCCGCCAAGGACGTGCGCAGCCTCCACGCGGCCCACCCCGGCCTGACCGTCGTCAACGCCTACGGTCCGACCGAGAACAGCATCGCCTCCACCTGCCACGTGATTCCCCGGGACATCGCCGAGGACGCGGTCATCCCTATCGGCAGGCCCATCGCCCAGTCCACTGCCCACGTGCTCGACGCGCACCTGCGGCCCGTGCCGCTCGGCGTCGTCGGCGAGCTGTGCGTGGGCGGCGCGGGAGTCGGCCGCGGCTACCTCGGCAACCCCGAGCTGACGAAGGAGCGGTTCGTCGCCGACCCCTTCGCCACGAAGCCCGGCGCCCGCCTGTACCGCACCGGCGACCTGGTGCGCCGACTGCCCGACGGCGCCCTGGAGTTCGTCGGCCGCGTCGACGACCAGGTGAAGGTCCGCGGCTTTCGCGTCGAACTCGGCGAGATCGAGAACGTGCTCCACTCCCATGCCGCCGTGCGCGGTGCCGTCGTCACGACGCAGGCCGGCGGCGAGACGAAGAAGCTCGTCGCCTACGTACGGCCCACGACCGACTGGCTGGACGCCACCGCCCGCGAGCAGAACGCCGACCGTCTGGAGCAGTGGCAGGACCTCTTCGAGGACCAGTACGGCACCGACGCGGACGAGCGGATGAGCACCGCCGCGACCGGCACCGCCGGGGACGACCTCAACCTGGTCGGCTGGAACTGCAGCTACACCGGGGACGCCATCCCCGAGCACGAGATGCGTGAGTGGATCGACGGCACCGTCCGTCGCATCGAGGAACTGCGGCCCCGCAGGCTCCTGGAGGTCGGCTGCGGAACGGGACTGCTCCTGTTTCGCTACGCCGGAGCATGCGAAGCCGTGCACGCCGTCGACATCTCCGCGTCCGCCCTGGCCGGAGTGCGGCGCGGCGCCGACCGCCGCGGCTGGTCGCACATCACCCTGGCGCAGGGCGACGCCCGGTCCGTGACGCTGCCCGAAGGCGCCGACGGCACGGAGAAGTTCGACACCGTCGTCATCAACTCCGTGGCCCAGTACTTCCCGAACCGGCTCTACCTGGAAGAGGTGATCGAGCGGCTGCTGCCGCTCGTCGCCGACGGCGGCCGGATCTTCGTCGGTGACGTCAGGAACCTCGACCTGTTCTCCGCGCACGTCACGGCCATGGAGCGCAGCCGCCTGTCCGCGCGCACCTCCATGACCGCCCTGGCCCGCCAGGTGCAGCGCCGCCGTCAACAGGAGACCGAACTCCTCGTCAGCCCCAGCTACTTCGCCGGGCTGCCCCGGCGGTTCGCGGACATCGGCTCCGTCGACATCGCCGTCAAGCGCGGCACCGGCGGCAACGAAATGCTCAGCTACCGCTACGACGTGGTGCTCACCAAGGGCCAGGAAGCCGCCCCCGACGACGACCTGCCGTGGCTGACCGCCACCACGCCCGACGAACTGCGCGCCCTGCTCGCCGACGGCCGCCGCCCCCGGTTCGGCGTCATGGGCCTGGACAACCCACGCGTCGCCGACGACGTCCGGGTCGGCGAGAGCCTGCGCGGCACCACCGAGCAGCAGCAGGTCGAGCCCCTGGGCGCGAGCCGCCTCACGGACGCCGCCGTCCAGCGGGTGCACGACCTGGAGGACGTCCTCGCGTACGCCGAGGAACTCGGCTACGGGGTCGCCGTCACGTGGTCACAGGACCGCCTCGACGGCCTGGACCTGATCCTCGCTGAGGGGGAGCGGCCGACGGCCCGGGCCCGGAGCGAGTACGCCGCGACCCACCTGGCCAACGTGCCGCAGATCGCCACCACCGGCCAGGCCCTGACCCGCACCCTGAAGGACCACCTGGCGGGCAGGATCCCCGAGTACATGGTCCCCAGCGTCTTCGTCGCCCTCGAAGAGCTGCCGCTCACCCCCAACGGCAAGGTCGACAAGCGGGCCCTGCCCGCGCCCGACGAGGCCGACGTGCACAAGGAGGTCTACGTCGCGCCGCGCACCGCCACCGAGCGGACGCTGTGCCGCCTCGTCCAGGACGTCCTCGGCCTCGACCGCGTCGGACTCCAGGACGGCTTCTTCGACCTCGGCGGGCACTCCCTGCTCGCCACCCGGCTCACCATCCGCGTCAAGCAGGAGACCGGCAAGGAGCTGCCGCTCCAGTCGATCCTCGCCGGCGCGACCCTCGGTCAGCTGGCCGCCGCACTCGACGCCTCGGAAGACGGCCCGGCCGGCGAGACCGTCCCGCTGGTGCCCGTCACCGGGCCCGGCGACCAGAGCCCGCTCTCCTGCCAGCAGAGCGAACTGTGGTTCCTCCATCCGCGCGAGCACCTCGGCTCGGCGTACGACAACGTGCAGATGGCCTACCGCGTTATCGGCCCGCTCGACCGGCAGGCCTACGCGCGCGCCTTCGAAGGGCTCGTGGCACGGCACGCCGTGCTGCGCACCAGCTACCTGCGGCGCGGCGACACCTACGTCCAGCGGGTGAACGACACCATCGGCTTCGCCGTCGCCTTCGAGGACATCACGGGCGACAGCGCGGTCACCGAGTTCCTCCGCGCCGAGCGGCCCAGGCCGTTCCGGCCCGAGGACCGGCATACGCTGCGCGTCCACATCCTGACACTCACGCCGTACGAACACGTTGTCGTCGTGACCCGGCCCTGGGGCATCTTCGACGGCTGGTCGACGACCATCTTCGTCGCCGAGCTCAATGCCCTGTACCAGGCGCTGAGCCGCAGAGAGGAGTTGTCGCTTCCCGAACTGCCCGTCCAGTACGCGGACTTCGCGCACTGGCAGGCCCGGACCTTCGACTCCGAGGCCCGCGCGCGGCAGGAGGCCTACTGGCGCGCCCAGCTCGCAGGCCTGCCGGCCCGCACCGCGCTGCGCACCGACTACCGGCGGCCCGAGACGAAGTCGTACCAAGGCTCCTCGGTCGAGGTGAACGTCCCCGCCGGGGTGCTCGACCAGCTCAAGCGGTTCAGTAAGGAGCGCGGCGGCACTCTCTATCTGACGCTCCTGTCGGCGTTCGCGACGCTGCTCGGCGCCCGCACCGACGACCGGGAGCTCGCCATCGGCTCGCCGGTGACCAACCGGCCCCGGCCGGAGCTGGAGCGCCTCGTAGGCTACTTCATCAACGTCCTGGTCATGCGCCTGGACGTGCGGCCCGACCAGGCCTTCGACGAACTCCTCACGCAGGCCAAGGGCGTCACCGCTGCCGCCCACGAGCACAAGGACATCCCGTTCGCCGACCTCGTGACGGCCCTGGTGCCCGAGCCCGACCCGGCGCACTCGCCGCTGTTCCAGGTCATGTTCAACCTGGTGCCCGCCGCCGACGCCGCGCCGCGCGACCTCGGAGGCCTCGGCTTCGTGCCCCTGCCCACCGACAACGGCACGGCCAAGTTCGACCTCAACCTCGTCGTCCGCGAAACCCCCGACGGCCTGCGCGGCCACCTGGAGTACAGCACCGACCTGTACGCCAGGAGCACGGCCCGGGAGCTCGCGGCCACCTACGAGAGGCTGCTCCTCAAGATCGTCACGCAGTCCGGCGCGAGCCTCGCGCGGCTGCGCGAGGCGGCGGCGGACGGCGGTGCCGGATGAGCACCGAACCCACCGCAGCCCGCCCCGCCTGTCCCACCTCATCCAGCGAAAGCGCGCACATGACCAAGGAAAAGACCTTCACCCTGATCGTCGACGCTGTCGCCCTTTGCTTTACCCCGTTCCCACGGATCAGTGGGCCCATCTGCTCAGTTTGATCTCTCCCGCTACCGCTGTGGTGGAGCTGGTGCGTGGTACTACTGGCGCGGCTCAGCCGTTTCCGTTCGCCGCTACGGTAGGAGGAGGATCCGCGCTCGTCGTCTTCCCATGGGTGGCGAGTCGCTGCGTGCGGTGGTCATGATGGCAAGTGTTATTGCCGAAGGAATGGCGCATATTCGTCTGCAGTTGTCGGTGAGCCGATCCCTGTGGCTTCCCATGATCCTCTCCGGGCTCGTGGTCCCGGTCGGATGCGCGGCTACATTCGCTTGGCCGTTGGTCGCGGCCGAACGAACTCGCGTGGTTGCTGGTGCTGTCGTGCTCTCCGCACTGATATTGACGCTCGCGCAGACCGGAACGAGCCCCGTCGACGATCGTGTACAGGGCCGACGTGCCCTCCTACACGTCAACGGTGCGACGGCACACGGTTATCTCGCTGGTCTGGCTGGTGATGCGCTGATCCGTGTGATCTTCCCGATCATGGTCGGGTGGGTTGCTTCAGCTGTGCTTGGTGTTGAGATCGCCCCAGTTGGGGTCTGGCTGATCTTCGCGGTTCTCTGTGTGGCGACACTGACTGGCGTGGGCTTTTTGTTCAGTTCAGTGGTTTCTTCGCCAGAGTCCTCCACCTGGTGATCAACATGGGCATCGTCGTCAGCCTCGCGTTGACCCCACTGTTCTACAAACTCAACGCGGTGCCGATGGTGATGGAACCGATAGTTCGCTGGTTGCCAACATCGCTTGCCGCCGACGGCATTGACAAGAGTTTTCGATCTGAAGGCCAGTGGACGGTCGATCTATTGGGCTGTGTGGTGTGGAGCATTGTGCTGACTGTTTTGGGGTGGTGGCGGGCAGGACGTCGATTCATTACATCAATGAGCGATCACGGATAGTTCGTGACGGGCCAAGGGGCCGCACGTTCAAATCCTGTCAGCCTGACGGGCAAAACAGGGCCGTTGACATTGCCGACTCGCCAGTATTGCGTCTGATCTTTATTCAGCGGGCTCGGCGGCCGCGGGTACGCGACCCAGATCTTTTTCTTTCAAACGGTAGCTGGTGCCCTTCGTGGCGACCACCTCGGTGCGGTGGACCAGCCGGCCGATCATCGCGCCAAGCACGACCTCGTCGCCGAAGACCTCGCTCCATTTCCCGAATCCCTTATTGAGCTCCTTCAGTGTTGCCGCTCCAGGGTGAGGACGGCTTTGGTGATTGACGTCATGCGGTTGGGGCTGCATCGGGACCTGCGGAAGATCCGCCAGGACTTCAGACGCGCGACACCGCGTTCGACCGGCGCCCGTGCCGCGGCCAGGGCCCGATTCCGGGTCTTCTCGGTGAGGCTGAGTTCCTGCAGGGGTCTGCGTTTGATGCCCATGGTCAGCCAGGGGCCACCGCCCTGGTAGGCGAGATCGGCCAGGATCGGGACGCCACGGCGCTCGCAGATGCGGATGATCCGGTGGGTGCGGGCCGCGGTCAGGTCGTGAGCTCGGCCCGGCAACGCGGGTGGGAGCCACAACAGCCGGCCGTCCGGATCGGTGACCACCCGCACGTTCACGCCGTGCCGACGGTGCTTGTGGGAGTAGTCGGCCCGTCCGTCGCCGACCCGGTCGCACTCGGCGAGCGTGCCGTCCAGCAGGACGAAGTCCGCATCGGCCTCGCGCAGGACTTTCAGCAGCCCCGGGGCGCGGTAAAGCCAGCAGGTTGATGATGGCGCTGCTGTAGGCGTGCGGTGGACTCGCTGATCCCGAACCCGGCAGCGATCTTCGCCAGGGTGGTGTGCTCGCGCAGGTACATCAGTGCCACCATCGCACGCTGAGAGGGGCGGAGCTTGCAGCGGCGGTCGCCCTCACGGATGACGACGAGCATCGTCACCCACTCCACGAGCGCATGTGGCAGGTCGAGTGCGGCAGGATAGATGACCAACGAGGCCCCCGAGCAACGTGATTGAGACGTCAGACACCTCGATCAACAGCCCGGGGGCCTCGCTCGTTGCGCTTCGCGGCCGTCACCTGATCGGTGGCCAACTCGAAGAAGCTCACTGAGCGTTTTCAGCGTGACCACTGATCGGGTGACGCCTGTGGGGTCGAGGTGAGGGCCGCAACGCACCAAGCCCCCGCGCCGTTGGGGAGGTGTTCGAAGTCTCAACCCATCGGCACAGGAGCCCTGTTGGCTCCCTATCCTGCCGCACTCGACCTCCCGCATGCCCTCGTCGAGTGGGTCACGATGCTCATCGTCACGCGTGAGGGTGACCGACGGTGCAAACTCCCGCCGCACCAGCGGGCGCTCGTCGCTCTGGTGTACCTACGCCGCCGCGACACCCTTACCCGGCTCGCATCCGGCTTCGGGATATCCGGCGGCACCGCCCACGGGTATGTCACCGCCGTGACCGTCCTGCTCGCCGAAGGGGCCCCGGGCCTGCTCAAGACACTGCGCGAGCATGATCCGGAGTTCGTCCTGCTGGACGGGACACTCGCCGAGTGCGACCGCGTCGGCGACAGCCGAGCCGACTACTCGGCCAAGCACCGCCGGCACGGCGTGAACGTCCAGGCCGTCACCGACCCCGCCGGAGAGGTCCTGTGGATCTCGCCCGCGCTGCCGGGCCGCACCCACGACCTGACCGCAGCCCGCACCCACCGCATTATCCAGATCTGCGAACGCCAGGGCGTCCCGATCCTCGCCGACCGCGCCTACCTGGGCGCCGGCCCCTGGGTCACCACGGGACTCAAACGGTCACCGGGTGGTGAGCTCTCCCTCACCCAGCGCACTGTCAACCTGGCCCTGGCCGCGGCGAGAGCACCAGTCGAACGCGGCATGGCACGGCTGAAGTCCTGGCACATCCGCAGGTCCCGGATCAGCCCCGACCGCATGACCGTCATCGCCAGAACCGTCCTCACCTTGGAGAGGCAACGCTGAAACGCTCAGTGCACGGTGTTGGCGGCGGCGACGATGGCACGGTCGACCGCTCCCGGGCTGATCGAAGGAACATCGTGGCCCGAGCGGGTGTAGCTGATGTGGGCGCCCACTCGGCGGGCCGCGAACTTCTGGGCGACCGTCGGCACGGCGTGGTCCTCGGTCGAGACGACCGCCCACTTCGGCGTCTGCGCCGGTGGATTCACCGTGGCTTTGTCGGTGAACGCCGAAAGGGCGACCGGCTCCTGAGTGACCGAGGCGACCTGGATGTCCGACTTCGACAGCCCATTGCCGTAGACGGTGCCGAACTTGTCGGCCTTGAGGTACACGTCGGTGTCACCGCCGGGCAGGGGAATAGTGCGGAAGTTCTCCGGAATGAGCTGCGATCCGGGGAACTGTCCGATCAGGGAGCCGGCGGTTTCTCCCGCCTTCGGAATGAGAGCCGCCACGTACACGAGGGCCTTGACCTTCGACGTCTTTGCGGCGACCTGGCTGACGACCTCTCCTGCGTAGGAGTGGCCGACCAGCACGACGGGGCCCTTGATGGTCTTGAGCTGTGCCTCGACGTAGGCGCTGTCGAAGGCCAGGCCGCGCAGCGGGGTGTCGATCGCGAGGACCGGGTAGCCGTGGCGTCGGAGGTAGCCGATTTCGTTGTTCCAGCCGGAGGAATCGGCGAATGCCCCGTGGACCAGGACCACCGTCGGCTTCGCTCGGTGCTCCGTCTGCTTGGCGACGGTGTGATGATTCGCGCCGGTCGCGACAGCGCTCGCGTTCGTCACGGCCAGCGAGGCTACGAGCGCGCCACTCGCAAGCCCGGCAGCCGCCAGCGCTTTGATTCGAACGGTGGACTTCATGTGGCGTTATTCCTTTGGTCAGTTGCTTAGCGAAATTTGCTGGGGAGGCGGTCGTGGTCCGTGTGAATCGGAACTCCATCGGGGTGCCCACCCGCATTGCTTGGTGAAAACGACTATGGCGGCCGCAACCGCAGTCCGCCAATGCCGATCCTGCTTCCGTCCATGCCGATTCGGCATGAGTCGGCTCTAACGTTCCTTGTTCTCAGCGGGCAGGCCCGAGATGTCAGAATTTCCGGAGCTGAATTTCTGACCTTTGCCGTACCGAGTTCGTCGTGCTCCCGGCCTGACTCGCCGATTTGTACTGTCGGCCCGGTGGCATTGCCGCCCTCTCGCGGAGGCTGCCGTGGTGGTGCTGACGTAGTGATCGGGAACTGCCGACGGCTCGTCGCAGCAGCGCATCGCGAGGCTTCCGTCTGATGTCCCAGGGGGCGAGGTCGGGCCCAGATGTCGGTGCTGTGGGTGTGGCCAGGTCGAGCAGGGTGGCGTTCGGACAAAGAGGGGATCCGGGCGCGGGCCGGCCCTCTCGTGAGAGTGCTCCGGTCAGGATCTGCGGCCTGAGGCTGCAACGGGGCGTGGCTGGCATCGGTGTTCGCGAATCGAGGGTGCGGGAAGGTCGTCGCCTGGACGGTGAGTCGTTCGCGTGGTTCGGATCGTCTGGTCGCCGTCATCGCTACGGCGACTGGCGACGGTGAGGAGGGCCTCTGTACTGCTGTCATGCCGGTTCGACATGACAGTGCAGGTGATCGGCATTGGCATGAAAAGTCGGGTGACGCAATGCTCGGTGGAAGACGGAACTCGGCTTGAGGAAAAGGTTTTGACAATGCGTCGTCGCGGCTCGCTGGTGCATGAAGGACAGATGTCCATGCACCTCTGTCCTGTGCCGCAACGTGACGGAGCTGGGGGCTCTCTCGGGCTGGCCGCTCGTTGGGCGGTAGGTGAACCCCCTGGTACCGCATGTTCCCGCAGAGGCCCACCAACTCGGTGACCTCGCTGCCGGGTCGGGCTTCCGGGCACCGGCAGGCGGGGGCAGGAACATGACAACGTTCCACAACATCGTCGGCACCTCAGATCGGGATGGACGCCCTCGCTGTCGCCGACTCGGAGCTGAAAGTGCACGGCGTCGACGGTCCGTGTGTCGTGGACCCTCGGGGTTGCCGTCCATGTGCAACACCGGAGTCAACGCGACTGTGCTGCTCGTCGCCGAACGGGATGCCGATAATCTCCGGCACGATATGCCACATCCCTGAGTACCCGTTGGGAGAAAGGCCGCACGGTGGCCCTGAATGCGAATGAATGAGAAGGTGCGGTAGTGATGAAGTTCTTGTGGCGGATGGTGGATGAAAAGCTCGTCGGAGCAGTGATCTACGCACTTACGTGCAGGCTGCTCCGCGGCTTGCCTCGAATGGGCGTCGCGTGTGTGGACACACAACAACCACGAACGCCTGCACAACAGGGCTGAAGTCCCTGGGCGCCGACGCCGGCGTCAGGCCGTGGCCGCCTTCTGTCCAGCAGAGGGCCCGAACAATAAGAAGGTTTACCTATGCCGAGCACTCGATGGCGCGAAGTGTTTCTGCCTGATGAGAGTACCCAGCATGAGGAACAGGCGCACGTTTTCACTGAACTGCAACGCAAGCGCATGAAAAAGCAAGGCCACGGCAGAGCGCTGCACCGTAATCAAGTGGCTGCTCTGAGAGCCGCCTTCGTGGTGGAAGAAGATCTTCCTGATTATGCGAGGCAAGGAATTTTTGCCACTCCTACTGCCCTTGAGGCGCATGTTCGGCTGTCCAACGGAAACTTCTCCGCCGACCGGACTCCCGACATCCGCGGGTTCGCGATCAAGGTGTTCGGGGCTTCGACGCCGTCGTCCGCCGATGTCGAACAGAACTTCACGCTGGTCAGTCAGGAGACCCTGAACGTCCGTGGCAGCGCGGACGTCGTCGGAATCGTCGACCTCTCCACGAGTGCGCCCGGCGCCGCGCTCCGTAAGGCCGCGATGAAGCCGCAGCTGACCCGCAGTGCTGTCGCGAACTTCCGGGACATGGTGAAGCCGTTCAGCGGATTCGCCACGCATGACTTCTTCAGCGTCATGCCCATCACGTTCGGCGGCTACGCGGCACGGTTGAAGCTGTGCGCCGCCTCGTCGGAGATCAGCAAAGAAGCGCGCAAGGATCTGGCCGCCGACATCTGTGCGCGACTCGCCGACGGCGACCTGGAGTTCCTCTTCCAGGCCCAGTTCTTCGAGGACGAGAGTCGTACGCCGATCGAAGACTCCTCTGTCTCATGGGACGCGCCGTGGCTCACCGTGGCGCGGCTGCGCTTGCCTCGGCAAGCGCCGGACGAGGCATTGGCGGAAACCGTCGAGAAGAGCAGCTTCAACGCTTGGATCGCGGCAACGGAGCATCGACCTCTCGGAGAACTGATGCGTGCCCGCCAGGCAGCCTATTCGCTCAGCTGGCGCAACCGGTCTTGACGTCGGTGCTCTGGCCCGGCCCCACCATCACCCATCTGTTCGATTATGATGACCCTCATGGACCTCGAATTACGCCGGGTTCGCTACTTCGTTGCCGTGGCGGAGGAGTGCAGCTTCGTGCGGGCAGCGAGCCGCCTCTACATGACGCAGCCGGCGCTCAGCCGTCAGATCCGAGCGCTGGAGGAGGATCTGGGCGTGGTCCTCTTCCAGCGCGACCGGCAAGGCACCGCACTGACGCGGGCGGGGCACCAGTTGCTGGAGGACGCCCGGCCGTTGCTGGCGATGGCGCAGGCGGTGCAGCAGCGGGTGCGGACGGCGAGCCGGGAGGTGAACCAGTTCACCATCGGCTTCATGCCGGGTGTCATCGTCACTCCCATCGTGCGGGAGTTCGCCCGGATGGCGCCGCAACTGGACATCGATGTCGTCCACACCTCGGTCACCGACCAGGTTGACTTCCTGCTCGACGGGCGGGTGGACGTCTGCTACGTCCGACTGCCGCTGCCTGAGGGCATGTTCGAGGTGGTCCCCCTCTTCCCGGAGCCACGCGTGGTGGCGTTGTCCAGTGAGCATCCGTTCGCGGAACTCAAGGCGGTACATGTAGAGGACCTGCGCGACATGACCTTGTTGCAGGATCCGAGGGACGTACCCGAATGGCGCGGCCGCATCCCGCTCGATCCGGTCGCGCCGCCGGGGGACAGCGGACGGTTCCCGTCGACGATCGAGGAATGCCTGCAGAACGTCGCCTTCGGGTCCAGTTGCTATGTCATGCCGGCCGGCATGGCCGGCTTCTACCGCCGTGACGACGTCGTCTACCTGACGCTGGAAGGCGTCGCACCGCGCATGGTCGCCCTGGCCTACTCCAAGCACCGGACCATGCCCGAGCTGCTCCAGTTCGCCGAGCTCTCCCGCCGCATGCTCGGCCCGGGCCCGGATTGATGCCCGGGCCCGCTCGCCGAGCATGATCGGACAATGACCGCTGCCCGCCCGGCCCCGGTCAGTCAACAGCGGGTTCCATCGATGAGACGGGGCCCTCGGGGACGGTGTACGCCCCTTCTGCTTACGGTGCCGAAGGGGGCCGGTCAGCTGTTCAGCCCAAGGGCGGCAGGAGGCCGGTCTGCACGAGGAAGCCCGCGAAGTTCCAGTAGTCGCGGTTCTCGGTGATGAGTCCGTCGCTCCGCACGCCGATGGTGACGCCGGGGCACTCGAACCGCTTGCCGGTGGCAGGTATCCCCAGTTGGGTGTTGGCGCGGTCGTGGGTGCCGGAAAGGATCCACTCGAACGAGTCGCCCGATTCCACGACCTTCCCCAGAGCGAAGAAGTAACAGCAACAGGAACGGGACGCCCCGGACGGCGACGGCCGTGAAGACCGTCCACCAAGCCGCGAAGGGCGGGGTAAAGAGGTCGAGCGCGTGCGCAGGCCCGAGGACCCAGGCCACCCTGGCGACCGCGACACCGCCGAGGACGACGTCCACGAGCGTCCGCGTGACGAGGCGTACTGCATCGGCGAGCCCGCCACGGCCCCCCGCGCAATCCTGATCGCGCACACCACTCGCTTCGCCGTACGACACCACGGACGCACCGCACGCGCGATGGAGGCCGTGCACCCGCACACCCCCGGCAGGAATCAGGCAGAGTGACGGCTGCGTGGTTCCCAGACCAGGGACCTTTCAGCGCCGGCGGTGGCGGAACCTCAGGTGACTGGAGCCCTTTCGCTCGGGCGTGGTATAGCGGGCGCGCCGGTTCTCGGCGCGACAAGCGCATCCGTTCTCTCCCATGACGGTCTGCCGTATCGGAGTGGGTACCGGGCCGGGCGGTGCAGTGGCCGCGTGCGCCGCCCGGCCCGGGGTCTTCAGGCGCCTGCCAAGAGTCCGGGATGCTCATGCTCGCAGGTGTCGTCGATGCCGTAGGTGTCCCAGGCGGGGAACGGGTCCGTGGGTGGCGGGCTCTCGTCGTAGGCCATGAGGCAGTCGGTCAGTGCCGCGTGCAGGGCGTCTCTGTGCAGGTGCGTGCCGATGAAGACCAGTTCCTGGCTGTCGGCGCTGTCGGTGTCGCGGGCGGCGGAGGGCTCGAAGCGTGCGACGGAGCCGGCCTGTGACCACAGGCCCGTCACGTTCGGGCGGCTGGCCAGCGTGAAGAACCCCTTGGAGCGCAGGATCTGCCCGTACGCGCCGCTGTCGAGGTCCTCGGTGACGAACGTCGGTCGAGGAGATCCCGTACTCCTCCGTCTCGGGGACGTGGTCGCCGTTGAGCTCCCTCACCCAGCCGGGGGCCTGTTGGGCCCGTTCCAGATCGAACAGCCTGGTGCCCAGTACGTCGGCTGCTTTCACACGGCCCTGGACGGCGGGGACGATGCGCGCGGCCGGGTTGAGGCGGGTGAGCGTCGCCCGCAGCCGGTCGGCCGACTCCTCGTCGACGAGGTCGAGTTTGTTGAGGACGATGACGTCGGCGAACTCGATCTGGTCCATCAGCAGGTCGCTGACGGTTCGTTCGTCGTCCTCGTACTGGTCCAGGCCGCGCTCGGTCACCTCGTCGCCGCTCGCCAGCCCGGGCAGGAAGCCGGCGGCGTCGACGACCGTCACCATGGTGTCCAGGCGGGCGATGTCGTCGAGGGTGGCGCCGTCGTCGCGGGCGAAGGCGAAGGTGGCTGCCACCGGCATCGGTTCGGAGATGCCCGACGACTCGATGAGCAGGTAGTCGAAGCGGCCCTCGCGGGCCAGCCGGTCGACCTCCTCGAGCAGGTCGTCGCGCAGAGTGCAGCAGATGCAGCCGTTGGTCATCTCGACCAGACGTTCCTCGGTGCGCGACAGGGCTGCCTCGCCGCCGCGCACCAGGGCGGCGTCGATGTTGACCTCGCTCATATCGTTGACGATGACGGCGACGCGCAGTCCCTCACGGTTGCCGAGGACGTGGTTGAGGAGGGTGGTCTTGCCCGCACCCAGGAATCCGGACAGAACGGTGACGGGCAGTCGGTCGAAGGGCATGTGCGGTCAGCCTCCGGGGCGCAGCAGCCCACGCTCGTACGCCTTCACCAGCCGCTGAGGCACCAAGTAGGGAACGCCGTCGACACTGATCGGGACGAGCGCCGGCGTGGTCGCCTTCCACTGGGCGCGGCGGTGGCGGGTGTTGCTGCGGGACATCTTCCGCTTGGGAACGGCCATGGGTCCTCCTCCTGAGTGGGTGAGCAGGAAGCACGCTATATGAAAACGAATGCCATTACTACTTGTGAGGGTCGGCTGTGCCTCGCGGTCTGCTCCACGGCGCCCGAGGTGGGCGATGTGGAGTGGTGGTCCTGGTCAGTGCACCCGCCGCTCCTCCAGTGGTGCGGCGCGCGGGTGTCCGGCGGTGTCGCTCGACAGGTGCGGGGTGTGGCCCACGAGGCGTGCGGAGCTGGCGACCACGGCGATGCTGCTGGTGTTGTGCAGCAGGGAGGCGAGCACGGGGATGATGGAACCGCTGGCGCTCGCGGATCGGAATCACTGACGTACGAGCCGGACTCCTGCCACAACACAGGGCGAGCGCGGTGCAGGAGCTGGAGGGCGCGGGCCGCAGGGTGCTGGTCGTCGGGGACGGGGTCAACGACGCGCCCGCGCTGGCAAATGGAACGGCTTCAACGTAGGAACATCAGCCCCACCCGCATGAGCGGGGGAACCCTTGCTTCACGTGTTAACCGCGGATGTCACGTCAACGGCGTGTGTCGAGCGCACGCGGAATGCGGGGGCGGGTGGGCTGGCCCATTGTCACCGTCTTGCAGCGGAGCCCAGTTGGCTCTCGTCAGAGGAACCCACGGCCGCTCCGGCTGCGATGACGGCGACTGCCATTGCATGCGCGAGCGCGGTGCGTGAGCGAACCCCGAACTTGCGGTAGACCCGCGACAGGGCACCTTCCACCGTCTTGACGCTGATGAACAGCTCCGCGGACTTCCCGGTTGGTGGCCCTGCCGCCGATCAGTCCGGCGATCCTGGCTTACATTCCTCGGCATCGACCCGGCCACCCTGGACCCCGCCCCACCCCACCCGGCGCACGCCGACTGGCTCGCCCGCATCGACATCCACTCGCCCGACCGGCGCCGCTGCTCCTGCGGGGCGCTCGCGGTAGCCACGCGCGTCGTGGACGTCGTCGGCCTCGGTCTGCGCTGGCACGACCAGTGCCGGGATTGCATGATCGCGGGGATCCGGCTGAACTGGGCGGCCGGCAGGCCGGTGGCGGGCCGGCACCGGGTCACCGTGTGCGCGGGGGAGCGGCCGATGCTGGAAGGCTGGTGGGACGAGGTGGCCACCGCGGAGGACAAGACCACGAGGTGGATCGGCGCGTACGGGGGCGGAGACCGAACCCGCATCACCCTGGACGACGAAGCGACGGGCACCCGGCTGATGAGCTGGCCGGAGGAGCCGTAGACCCGAGGGGCGATCGCGGAGGCTGATCGATCACTGGCGATGCCCGCGGCTACGGTGGCTGCCGATCGACCGTTGTCGCAGCGCTCATCGGGATCGGGCGCTGCGGCCGTAGCCCAGCTGGATCTCGCCTTGTGCGGCGGCGAGTCGCAGGAGTTCGGGGACGCCCTGTGCATGGGCGTAGGGCTGGAAGGGGGGAGCAGGTCGTCGACGAGGCGGACGCAGCGGGGGGCTCCGATGCGGCGGGCGCGGAGCAGGGACTTGGTGGCGGCCGCTGCGGCGGGTTCGGGTTCTTTCCGGTCGAGGTGGCTCGCGGCGCGGTAGGCGAGGAAGACGCCCCTCGTCTTGTCCCGGGAGGGCGGCAGGAGGCTTTCGCCTTCGGCGATGAGCTGGTGGGCGCGGCCGATGTCGCCGAGGTCGAGGAGGGCCTGGCCCGAGTCGACGGCGAGGTCGGCTTCGGACACCCAGGCGCACCAGGCGGGCCGGTCGGTGCCGGCGTCGTTGAGGTGTTGCTCGGCCGCGGACAGGGCGCGCAGGACCGTCCGGCGTTCGCTGCGGCCGCCGTGTGCGGCGAGGGTGCGGGCGAGGCGGAGCTGGAGCAGGCAGCGGGCGGCGGGGTTCTGGGCGCGGGTCAGGGCGTGCTGGAGGATGCTGGCGGCGGTGGCGTGGTCGTGCCGCCAGGCGACCTGGTAGGCGAGGTCGCCCAGGAGACCGGCGCCCATGTCGTGGTCCCCGGCGGCGTGGGCGTTGTGCAGGCCGGCGACCCAGTTCTGGCTGGCGTGGGTGTGGCGGCCCGGGTCGAAGCGGTGCCAGGCGGTGGTTATCTAGAGCTGCCGGGGAACCTAGCAGGTGAGAGCGCTGTATGAGTGGCAGGCACGCAAGGCACGTCTTGCTGATGTAGTCCCAGCGGAAGCGGGTGGGCCATTTCGTTGAAGGGGGCAGCCGGTTGGCTTCCCCCTTCAACGCGCTAGCCGGTGGTGTGTGCTTTCCGGGTCACACGGTTAGGTGATCAAGGATGTTGGCCAGCTCCGCAGGTTTGAGCAGAAAACCGACGTGGCTGGTGGTGAGGGTGTGCACGTCGTACGGATTGTCGGGCGTCAGGGCGTCGGCTTCGGCGATCAGGCGGTCCTGCATGGCTGCGGGAAGCGTCCGGTCGTCGGCGAGGCGGATGTAGCTGCGGGGGATTGTGCCCCAGGTGTCGGCGTGGCCGCGTGCGTCGGACATCATCACCGCCACGGACTCGTCCGGCTGCAGGATGTTGAGGAAGGCCCGGAACTGCTGGTCAGTGCCGTCTGCCATGATCGCTGCCTTGGCGGCGGCGAACAGGTTTGAGTCGGCGGTGCGGTAGTTGGCCCGTCCGACGCCGAGTTCGGCGGGGTTGCCGACGTTCAGCGCGGCCAGTGGGGCGAGCAGGTTGTCGCCGAACTCGGGCTCCTGCATGTACTCGATGGGGTTCGATCGTTGCACGCACGCCCATGCGGAGATGTAGACGAGCCGGCTCACCAGGGCAGGGATCGTGTTGCCCACCCCCGTGATGGTGGTTCCGCCGAGGCTGGCGCCCACCAGGACCACCGGTCCGTGCTCGGCCACCCGTCGGACGATGTCGACGACCATGTCGATGTTGTCCTGCAGGGTGACTCCGGCCAGTGTCGACGGCTCGGCTGCCCACGCGTCGAGGTCCTGGGGGGCCTGGTAGGCCGCCGGGTACTGCGCGTCGAAGCCGTGCCCCGGCAGATCGACGGCGAAGCTGCGATGGCCGAGCAGCGCGAGCTCGCGCTGGACAGGAGCCCACATCAACGAACTGGAGCACGAGCCGTGCACGAGCACGAACGTCGTATTCGCATCGCGGGCCTGCCGCGGACGGGTGGCGTTGTGGGAGAGAGATGTCATACGGGTCAGTCCAATGTCCGGTGGGCGGCCCGGCAGGCAGGCATGGCTGATGGGCCGATGCCGGCGCGGTGAGCCGCCGAAGCTGAAGGAGAGACGGACGTGCCTGTCGCCAGGCGCATCGCGGTTCACTGGCCGGGCGCATGCAGGCCGGTGGCAGCGGTCAACCACCGCGTGCCGCCAAGGGCAGCACGCGAGGTGGATGCGCTCACCGGCAAACGGTGCGCGTCGACGGTCAGGTCGAGCGATACCCGCAGGGCAGTGCCGTGAGACCGCGGTGGTCTCCTGCGGGTTCCTCGACTGGCGCCGGTCGCAGAGCGACTGCGGCGGCAGACGTCTTAGGCGGTCCGGCGGCGGACGAACATGTAGGACATGACAAGGACCCTACCTGATCACGGATCATTGCCGAGGCCGATGTGTGTCCCAGCAAGGAAGCTGCTGGTCAGGGGTCGTCGCGGAGACGGATGTCTGGGTCAGGCGTTCTCGGCGCGGATCATTTTGCGCAGACTGCTGCGGGCAGTCGGCAGGTCCTTCTCCTCTCGTGCGCTTCCGCGTCCACATCGCCCCGGTCCGCCGCTGACCACCACCGTCCAGGACGGCGGTACCTGGACCAGCCGTCTCCCGCCACCAGATCCAGGTCAGGGAGGGCATGGACCCCGAGGAGTCGGCCGGCCTTGCGAACGGCACGGCCGGCGGCGCGGTGGTGTTCGCCGGCGCCACGGTCGTGATCGCGCTGGCCGCGCTGTCCGTGGTGAACATTCCGTTCCTCACCGTGATGGGGCTGGGAGCCGCCGCGACGGTGGTGGTCTCCGTGCTGGTCGCTGTCACCCTTCTCCCAGCAGTGCTCGGTCTGATGGGTGCCCGTATCGCCACCAGCACCGTCCCGGTGCTGCGCCGCTCCACGGAGCGTGCTGCACGCCGTACGGAGCGAAAGGGCGCGGGGTGGCGTTGGGCGACCCTCGTGTCACGGCGCCGCTGGACCGTGCTCGTCGTGTCCCTTCTGGGCCTGGGAATCCTTGCCGTCCCGGCGGCCGACCTGCAGCTCGGCCTCGGCGGCACCCAGGACCCCGACACCTCCGCGGCGCGCGCGCAGCGACTCGTCGACGACGGCTTCGGTCCCGGCTACAGCGGCACCCTGGTCGTTCTGGTCCAGGGCGCCACCAGGACCGTGGTCGCCACTGCCGAGGAATTCTCCTCGACGGTCCGGGACCTGCCCGGCGTCCGCGCCGTGTCCCCGGTGGTGACCGCGGCATCCGGCGACGCCGCCCTGATCAGCGTCACGCCGTCGAGCGGGCGCGAGACGGAGGCCACCAAGGGGGTTCTCGCCGAAATCCGGCACGCGCGCGACGCTGTCGAGGAGCACACGGACACGGACATCGCGGTCACCGGCACGACCGCCGTCAACATCGACGTGGCGGACAAGCTCTCGGCGGCCCTGCCCGTCTACTGCCTGCTGGTCATGAGCCTGGCGCTACTGCTCCTGGTTATCGTCTTCCGCGCGATCGCCGTACCGGTGAAGGCTGCCGTCGGCTTCCTGCTCTCGCTGGGGGCTTCGCTCGGCGCACTGGTCGCCGTCTTCCAGTGGGGATGGCTCTCCGGGCTCCTCGGTATCAAGGACACCGGCCCGGTGCTGAGTTTCCTGCCGATGCTGCTCGTCGGCATCCTCTTCGGCCTGGCGATGGACTACGAGGTCTTCCTCGTCTCCCGGATGCGCGAGGAGCACGCCCACGGTCGGCCGCCCGCCGAGGCCATGATCCGGGGGTTCGCCCACGGTTCCAAGGTCGTCACCGCGGCCGCCCTGATCATGATCGCCGTCTTCGGGTCCTTCGTCTTCGCCGATATGCAGGTCATCAAGGGCATGGGATTCGCCCTCGGGATCGGTGTGCTCCTGGACGCGTTCGTCGTCCGTATGACGCTTGTGCCGGCGGTGATGGCGATCCTCGGCGGCAGTGCCTGGTGGCTGCCGCGCTTCCTGCAGCGGGCCCTGCCGGACGTGGACATCGAGGGGGAGAGGCTGGCCCGCCGGACGACTCACCCGGCCTCGGCGCCCGGCGCGCCGCCACGGCAGACGGATGCCGCCCGGGTCGCGGTGGGCACCGGGGGAGGCGATGCGTAGCCAGTCGAAAATCTACTGACTTTCGGGATTAGGGGGATGAATCAACCACCTCGGACGATGTTGCGAGCGCACTCCGAACGCGGCCCGAGTATTCGTCAATGCCCAATAGGGGTGCACGGCGGCGCGGTGACCCCTAGCCAGACCTGGAGCCGGGCTCCTCCCCACAGGCAGAGGGCCCCGTCGCCGTGCCCCTCTCGGGGCGCGATAATCGTGACCTGAGCCGTCCGCATGGCCACCTCCCCTGACGACGCGAGCCACGGCTCTCTCCGGAGACCGAGGACCGCCCGGTGAGCTGGAGGCCACGAGCTGCTCATCGGATGTCGGGCCAGCGGGCCCTCCGACAGTAGCCAGGCTGTCAGGCCTCGTCGAGAGTCGCGGGACCGCCGAGCAGGGCGGCCCCGTCGACGACCCGGCCTTCGGCCACGCGGTTGATGAAAGCAGCCGTGCGGGCGGCGGCTTCGGTCGCCTCGGGGACGAAGCCTGCGGCGATCTGCCAGGCATGGGTCATCTCCGGCCACACCTCCAACTCCACGTGCACTCCCGCCCGTGCCGCTCTCGTCACCAGCTCGAGTGAGTCGTCCAGCAGCATCTCGGTGCTCGACACCTGGACGAACAGCGGCGGCAGTCCCCGCAGGTCGGCAAGGAGGGGCGAGATGAGGGGCGCGTCCGCGTGGTGGTCACCGATGTAGTCGGTGGTCATCGCGCTGTCCGCGCCTGCGAGGATGAGGTCGGTGTCGCGGCGTTCGACCCAGCTTCCGGAGCTGTAGCGCTCGATACGCAGGTCGAAGACGCCGGAGTAGAGCACGCCGGCCAGGGCCCGCGTGTCCTGCTGCGCCTTCGCGTGCAGCAGCACCGCGGCAGCGAGATTCGCGCCTGCGGACTCCCCGGCGACCACCACGCGCGGGGCGAGGGTCGCGGCGTACTCGAACGCGGCGACACAGTCGTCCGGACCTGCGGGGTAGGGGTCTTCAGGTGCGAGCCGGTACTCGGGGAGCACCACACGCGCCCGTGTGCCCAGGGCCAGATGGGCGGCGAGCGGCCGTGCCATCGCCGCCAGCCCGGTCCGGAATCCTCCGCCGTGGATGTAGAGGATCACCAGATCCCCGCGGGGCTGGTCGGGGGTCATCAGGTAAGACCCGTCCCGCAGGTCCGCCAGGGGTTCGTCGCGGACTCCGGGGACGGGCCGGTACATCGCTGCGATGTCGGCCTGCTGTCGCCGGTCGGCGGCCAGGTCCGCCGGCTTCGCGGCCGTGTCCGTCTGCCCCGACTTGATGATGTCTGTCATGAGGCTGAAGGCATTACTGGGCATCGCTCTGGTCCTCCGTGTCGGTGATCTCAGGATGTCGGGCAGGTCTCGTGGTGCTCGCCGGGGCCGACATCGAACACCCGCCCGTCCGGCATCGTCACCGTCGCCGTGGTGCCCGGTGGAACCTGGACGGTCAGGTGGAAACGGCCGTCCGAGATGCGCCACCGGGAGGCGATGCGACCGTACGGGGAGTCGAACTCGGCCTCCGCTGATGCGAGGCCGCCCCCCGGTTCGGGCCGGACGTCGAAGTGCCGGTAGGCCGGTGAGTCCTGACGCGGCCGGATGCCGGCGACATGGCGGTGAAGGAAGGAGACGACGGCGCCCTTGCTGTAGTGGTTGAGCGACGCGTGCGGGGTGCCGTCGTCATCGACGCCGTTCCAGTCCTCCCAGATGGTGGTTGCGCCCTGGTCGACCATTGCGAGCCACGACGGGCATGTGTCCTGGAGCAGCAGTTCGTAGGCGACGTCCAGGTGGCCGGTGTCGGCGAGCATCGGCAGCAGGTACGGCGTCGCGAGGAAGCCGGTGCCGAGGTGTGTGTCCGCAGCTCGGATGAGCTCCACGAGGCGCTGTGCGGTCCGGGCGCGGAGTTCCTCCGGCACCAGCCCGAACGCGAGGGCGCGCACGTGATTGGCTTGTGTATCGACGGTCAGTGAGCCGTCGGGCCGGATGAACTCGGCGCGCCACGCCTCCCGTACGCGGGCGGCGAGTTCGCCGTACTCGGCGGCCCCGTCGGTCTTGCCGAGCACGGTCGCGACGCGGCTCAGCAGGTGGGTGGACCAGTACAGGTACGCCGTCGCGACCGGGCCGTGGTCCTGCAGGTAGAACGGTGTGTCGTCGGCCTGCCGGGGTTCGAGCCACTCGCCCCAGTGGAATCCGCTGTCCCACAGATAGAGGCATCGACACGGGTGACAGTCCGCGGGCTCTGGGGAGTTGGCCTTACCTTGGTGGCCTGGGTATTGACGACCACGACGGCACGTCTCGCTTCGCCAAGGCTCCTTGCGAGCCACGTCGCGCGAGCTGCCCGAATGGGCCGACAGGGTCCTGCCGCTCAGCTCGGGCCCCGGTCGTCCTCCCTCCCGAACGTGAGCCGGTCTCCGGCCGCCGCCCAAGGCAGGGGAAGGGCCGGCCTTGGGCTTTCGGTTGCGACCCTGCGGAGCCGTCGCGCCGGGCACGGTCCGTGCGTTCAGGTCCGCTGCTGCACGGCCACGACGGTCATGGCTTTCCCGGCCCTGGCCGCCGGCTGGCCCGTCCGCTCACTCCGTCATGCAAGGGTGCGGCTCGACTGCATCAGCTGTTCCAGGAGCTCCTCGGGCAGTGGATTCGGCAAGAACGCGAGGAACTGACGCATGGGCATGGACTCGACCATGCGCATCGCGAACGCATTCTCCGCTGAGAAGGCGGCCTGCTCCTCGGTCAATCCCGACTCGACGGCCTCGGTGAGGGCGGGGCCGACGGACGCGTGGCCGAACCACTCGCCGACCGTGGAGTCCAGCGTGAGCGGCTTCGCCAGCAGGTCGCCTGCGAGGTCCAGGGGCGCGGAGGCGGCGACGGTGTGGGCGTTCTCGGCGAGTTGCACCTCGTACCGGCCTGCGGCCACGGTCCAGTCGGCGCGGGTGATGTCCCAGTAGGCGAACGCGCGGCGGTCCAGGTCGATCTCGACGACCGTGCTCTCGCCGGGCGCGAGGTCCACTTTGGCGAAGCCGCGCAGTTCCCGGGCCGGGCTGCTGACCGGTCGCTCGGGGGCGGCGACGTAGACCTGGACCACGTGCTTGCCTGAGCGGTCGCCGGTGTTGGTGACCGTGACGGTGGCCGTCGCCGTGTCCGGACCGGTGGCGGTGACGCGGAAGTCGCTCTGCTCGAAGGTGGTGTAGCTCAGGCCGTGGCCGAACGGGTAACGGACCGGGACGTCCGCGCTCTCGTAGTAGCGGTAGCCGACCATCACGCCCTCGCCGTAGCGGACGTGTCCCTGCTCGCCGGGGAAGTTGAGGAAGGACGGTGTGTCCTGGAGCCGGAACGGGATGGTCTCGGCGAGACGGCCGGAGGGGTTGACCCGGCCCGCGAGCACGTCGGTGATCGCGCCCCCGCCCGCCTGTCCGGGCAGCCACGCCTCCACCACGGCGTCCACCTCGTCGTGCCAGCCCTCCAGGCTCACCACACCGCCGTTGAGGAGTACGACGACTGTGCGGCGGGCCGCGCGGGCCACCTTCTGGATCAGCTCGACCTGATCCCGCGGCAGGTCGATGTGCTCGCGGTCGAAGCCCTCGGACTCGTCGGCCTCGGGCAGGCCGACGACGAGTACGGCGGTGTCGGCCTGCGCCGCGCGCGCGACGGCTTCCTCACGCAGGTGAGCCGCGTCGGCCTGGCCGGTGGGGTCGTACCCCTGGGCGAAGTCGATGGGGGCGTCGGGCAGTGCGGCGCGCAGCTGTTCCAGCGGGCTGTCGACGCGGGTGGCGTTGACGTGGGAGCTGCCGCCGCCCTGGTAGCGCAGGGTCTGCGCGAACTCGCCGATGAGGGCGATGCGGCCGGTGGGGCCGAGCGGCAGCGTCCGCTCCTCGTTCTTGAGCAGGACAAGGCAGTCGGCGGCGATCTCTCGGGCGAGCCGGTGCTGCGCGTCATGGTCCACCTCGGCCGGGGCGCCCTCGGACCGGACACGTTCGGCGAGCGTGCGCAACCGGGCTACGGCCGTGTCGACGACGCCCTCGTCCAGTTCGCCCGCGCGCACCGCCGCGGCGACCTCCGCGTCGGTGACGCCGCCGTTGCCGGGCATCTCCAGGTCCGTGCCGGCGAGCAGTGCGGCGACGCGGTCGCTGACGGCGCCCCAGTCGGAGACGACCAGGCCGTCGAAGCCCCATTCCTCGCGCAGCACCTGGGTCAGCAGCCGGCGGTTCTCGGCGGCGTGGACGCCGTTGACCCTGTTGTAGGAGCACATGACGGTGGCCGGCCGCGCCTGGGTGACGATGCGTTCGAACGCCGGGAAGTAGATCTCGCGCAGGGTGCGTTCGTCGACGTCGGAGCTGACCCGCATGCGGTCGGTCTCCTGGTTGTTGGCCGCGAAATGCTTGACCGACGTGCCCACGCCCTGGCTCTGCACGCCCCGCACGTAGGCGGCCCCCAGGACTCCGCTGAGCAGCGGGTCCTCGGAGAAGTACTCGAAGTTGCGGCCGCACAGCGGTGAGCGCTTGATGTTCACGCCCGGGCCGAGCAGAACGTCCACATCGAGGTGGCGGGCCTCGCGGCCGAGGGCTTCGCCGAGGCGGCGCAGGAGGCCGGGGTCCCAGCTGGAGGCCAGCGCCACAGCGGGCGGGAAGCAGGTGGCGGGCTCGCTCTGGTGTACTCCGATGTGATCGGAGTCCGCGCGCTGGCGCCGCACTCCGTGCGGGCCGTCGCTGAGCACCAGCGAGGGGATCCCGGAGGCCTCGGCGGCCTCGGTGCTCCAGAGGTCCCGTCCGGAGAGGAGCGCTGTCTTGTCGTCGAGACTCGGCTCGACGGCCGGGTGGGCGTGAGTCATTTGGCGTATCCCTCGGGAGATCTGGGCGGCTGCCGGGTGCAAGAGGCGCGGACCAGTGCGCCGACGGGTGGAGCGACGGCGGGTTCGGCGTTGCGGGAGAGGCGGCGGCGGAGAAATCCTACCGCCAAAAACGAATAATGCTAGGTTTTAGAGCTCGGAAACAACACATACGCGTCAGCGGACGCCGCGGACGGGGCGGACCGTCAATCCGCCGGCCACGGCGACGCCCGCCGCTGTGAGAAAGAGCAGTGTGTAGTTGTCGCCGCCGCCGATCGCGAGGATGAAGGGGGCCATGAGCGGCGCGAGTGACTGCGGCAGGGCACTGGCGATCCCGAAAACGCTCATGTACTTGGCGCCTTCGGTCTCCCGGTTCGGGATGACGTCGGTGACCAGTGCGATGTCCACCGCTCCGAAGACGCCCGCCCCGAGCAGGATGATCTGGGAGCCGATCATGACCTGCGGGAACGAGGGGGCGGTCGCCACGATGGCGAAGCCGACGGCGAATGCGGCCGCGGCGGCGTAGATGAACGGCTTCCTGCGGAGCAGGCGGTCGGAGAGGATGCCGCTGATCACGGCGCCGGCGGACGTCATCAGCAGGCCGATCCCGCCGGAGAGCGCGAGCAGACCCGTCACCTCGCTCAGCTTGTAGCCGAGGTGGTCGGTGAGGAAGTAGAGCTGGTAGGTGGACAGGAACATCAGGCTGAGCTGGATCAGGAACCGGCCCGCCCAGGTCCACCCCAGGTCCGGGTGGCGCCGCGGGTTGAAGGTGAGGCCGCGGAACACGGCGGCGAAGCTCTGACGGTCCTTCCCCGCGACGCGTACCGCAGGGTCGGGGAGGAGGAAGACGACCGGCAGGAGCGCGAGGGAGGCAAGAGCGGCCGGGACGAGGAACAGCAGGAGCCCGGAGCTCTTCAGAGGTTCCGCGAGCTGGAAACCGGCCACCCCCGCGATCTGTGCGGTGAAGCCGAGCAGGCCCGACACCTTGCCGCGTTGCTGCTCGGGCACCTGGTCGGGAAGCAACGCCTGCATCCCCGTCATGATCGAGCTGAGCCCCAGCTGACCGATGACGAAGCCGACGAGCACCATGCCGACCGACGAGGCGAGACCCGTGACCACGGATCCCGCGAGCAGCACCGGGATCCCGGCGATGATCCAGGGTCTGCGCCTGCCCAGGCGCGCGGTGGTGTGGTCGCTCAGGACTCCGATGACGACGCCCGCCACGATGCTCACCAGTGTTCCCGCGCCGACCACCAGGCCGAGGCTTCTGGTCTTGCCGTCGGGGTCGATGTCCTCGAGTCGGATCGCGAGCGACACCAGCAGCGGGGTCAGCACCGCCAGGTACAAGCCGAGGTAGGCGATGACGTAGAGGGTGATGAACCGGCGGCTGACCGGGGCGGGAGCGTCGGAGCCGCCTTCGGGCACGACTGCTCGGGCGGGGAGCTCGGCTGGGGGGTGGGACATGGCGGCCTCCGGCCGGTCGGGCATATTCATGCGCGAGTGCGGTGGGGGAGCGTCGGCGCGGGGCGCGGGATGCTCCCCCGCAGGTGCTACTGGTGGGTGCCGCCGTCGATGCGGATCTCGGTGCCGGTGATGAAGGCGCCGTCGTCGGAGACCAGCATCGCCACGACGCCGGCGACGGTGTCGGGCGCACCCAAGCCCTCGCCGAGGGCGGGAGTGAGCTTGGTGAAGAGGTTCCAGTCGGTGTCCTCGGGGACGAGCGAGAAGATGTTCTCGGTGATGCCGCTGGAGATGCTGCCCGGGGTGATGTTCACCGCGCGCAGGCCCTGCTTGGCGTACTCCTGGGCGATGCTGTGGGTGAAGGACAGGATCCCGCCCTTGCTCGCGGAGTACGCGGCCATGAACGGGTGGGCGAACTGGGCCGAGGTGGAGCTGAAGTTCACCACCACGCCCCGGCCCGTCTCCAGCAGTGCGGGCAGCGCCGCCCGGGTCACCAGGAAGGTGCCGGTGAGGTTCACGGCGATGACGCGGTTCCACAGTTCCAGGGAGCATGCGTGGGTGTGGGCCCCGCGCAGCATGCCGGCCACGTTGACCAGGGCGTCCAGGCCGCCGAGTCCGGCCACGGCGTCCGCCACGACGCTGTTCACCGCGCTCTCGTCGGAGACGTCGAGGAGGGCCGTCCGGAGCCGCTCACCGGTTCCTGCCTCGGCGGCAAGCCCGGCCGTCTCCGCCAGGCCGTCCTTGTCGATGTCCGTAGCGACGACGCGCGCCCCCTCGGAAAGGAGCCGAAGGGTGGTCGCACGGCCGATGCCGGAAGCGGATCCGGTGACGAGGATGCGGCGGGTGTTCAGACGTTCCATAGGGCTACCTCTTTGTCTTACGGCGGACCGCTGAGTGCGGTGCGCGCACGCATCGCGGTCGTTTTCGAGGAGAGGGAAGAGGCGCCGTATCCCGCGCTGCGGCCTGCGGCGGGGGCACCTGCGCCGAACACGTGGCTGTTCAGGCGCGACGAAACGGAAGGGCGTCGACGACCGACTCTAGGAGCAAAAAGCGAATGGCGCTAGGTATTGGATGCTGCGGAGATGCCAGGACCGCGGAGAGGCCGTCGAGGGCGTGCGGGAGTGACCGCGAGGCCCTGTGGCAGTGCGCGGTGGTTTTGAGGCGGTACCGCGGTGGGTCGTGGCGTCGAAGCTCAGGCGTGGTCGCGGGAAGACGCCTGAGGCGCCGGCCGGCTGGTCTCCTCCGACCAGGCCAGGCACATCCGGTTGAACGCGTCGATCGTCTCCGCCATGTCGACGCTCGGATCCAGCAGCCACTGCAACTGAAGCCCGTCCGAGAGGGCCACCAGCATCCGCGCCATGTGCCGCGGCGCGATGTCCGGGCGGATCTGCCCTTGCAGCTGGCCCTTGTCCAAGCCGTCCTCGATCTGGGCACTCAGGTCCGCGTACCGCTGCTTGAAGAACGCGTGAGCCGGATGCTCCGGGTCGGACGCGGCGGCGGACAGGGTGACGAACAGGTCCACCAGGCCCGGCTGCTGGGCATTGTGTGCCACGGTCCGGGCCACGGCTTCACCCGGGGACGTCACGTCGGCGACCGACTCGGTGTCCAGGGCGTCCCGTTCGGCCAGTACGGCCAGGAGCAGTTCCTCGCGGGAGTCGAAGTAGTGCAGCACACCCGCCTGCGACATGCCCACGCGGTCGGCGATCTCCTTGAGCGACGAACCGCGTTCGCCGTGCTCGTTGAAGACCTCCAGGGCGGCCCGCAGGATCTGCTTCCGGCGTTCCAGGCCCTTGCGGTAGGGGCCGCGGGGCTTGCGTGGTGTGCTCACGCTCCGACCGTACTTCACCGTCCGTCAGCTCGGCACACCCGGGACTCGCAGGCGTTCAGCCTGGGCGTGCCACGTGGGTACGGAGCCGGGTGTCCAGGACCGAGCGTCCGACCCGGAGCAGGTGCGGCCCGGAACGGGGGCCCCAGCCGCTCCCGGTCCAGCGGGCAAGAGCCTGTGCGGGCACCTGGATGGTGGCGACCGCAGCCGCACCGGCCTCCGCCTCGATGGCGGTGAACCCGACCAGGCGGGCCGGTTCGGAGCCGTCGGCGGGTTCCAGATAGGCCTGGACGACCTCGCGACCGGCCCTTGAGCCGGTGTTGCGGACGTTGACGCGGACGCCGAGCCCGCGCGCCAGGTCTCCGGTGACCACGAAATCCTGGTACTGCCAGGTCGTGTACGACAGCCCGTGGCCGAACGGGAAGAGCGGTGCCGTTCCGGACGCCGCGTAGGCGCGGTGCCCGATCAGTGACCCTTCCGCGTAGTCGAGGACGCCGTCGACGGGCTGGGTCGACAGCACCGGAACGTCCTCCTCGACCGCCGGGAAGGTCGTGGGCAGTCGCCCGCCCGGCTCGGTGCCGGTCAGGATGTCCGCGATCGCGTCGCCGCCCTCCTGGCCCGGGAACCACGACCACAGCAGCGCGGCCGGTTGTTCGGCCCAGGGCATCAGGAAGGGCGAGCCGGCGTTGACGACCACGGCGGTGCGGGGGTTCGCGGCGCAGACCCGTTCGACGAGCCGGTCCTGCAGGCCACGCAACCTGAGGGAAGCGCGGTCGGCGTTCTCGGTCTCGGTGTCGGCGTCGCTGCCGATCATGAGAACGACGACGTCCGCGTCCGCCGCGGCGTCTGCGGCCGCCCGCAGTTCCTCCTCGTCAGTGCCGCGCGGGACGTCGTAGCCGAGGCCCAGCAGAGTGATGGGGTAGGGGAGGTTGCGTTGGGGGCGTACCCGCACGAGGATCTCGGTCTCGCCTCGCGCTGCGGGGAAGACGAAGGTGTGCGACGGCGGGTTGAGCAGGAGTGCGGCGATGTCGTCGCCTTCCTGCAGTTCCTCGTGGGTCTGGGGCTGCTGGCCCGGCACGTGCAGCGTGAAGTGGCCGGTTCCCAGGACGGACAGGCGGTGCTCGCCGGACTCCGTCAGGGTGAGCCGGGTCCGCAGGCACAGTTCGTCGACGTCCTCTCCGAGGAGGATGGGGAACCACCAGGCCGAGGGGTCTTTGTGCTCGTCGGACATGAGTCTGCCGTCCGCCGAGCGGTACTCCAGGCGCACACCTGGCGCGCCGTCCACGGGGTCGGTGACCAACCCTGCGTGGATCGGGGGCAGTTTGGCGTGCGGGAAGACGCCCGGGTGGACGGTGACCTCGACGTGTTCACCGAGCGCGCGGCGCAGTCCTTCCGCGGGTGTCACGACATGCTCGGGCGTGACATGGGCGCTTCCGCCGCCTTGCGGTGCGAAACGGACCGCGTTGGGTCCGATGAGTGCGACCTTGCGGAGCGCGGCAGGGGCCAGGGGCAGCAGGCCGTCGTTGCGCAGCAGGACCGACCCGCGGACGGCGAGGTCGCGCATGCGTGCGTGCACGTCCCCGGGCACGGCCTGCGCCGGCGGCGCGTCGACCCCGTCAAGGGCGCCGGTGCGGGCCGCGAGCCGCAGGATCCGCCGTACCTTGTCGTCGACCACGGACTCGGGCACGCCGCCCTGTTCCACGGCGGCGACCAGCGCGTCGCCCCAGGGTCCGTCCGGTCCCGGCATCACCAGGTCGAGGCCGGCCAGGGCGGAGGCCTCCAGGGACCGGGCAGCCTGCCAGTCGGAGACGACGACGCCGTCGAAGCCCCATTCCTGCTTCAGCAGGCCGGTGAGCAGCTCGGTGTTCTCGGTCATCGTCGTGCCGCCCACCGAGTTGTAGGCCGCCATCACCACCCAGGCATCCGCCTCCCGCACCGTCGCCTCGAAGGGCGGCAGATACGTCTCGCGCAGCGTCGTCGGGTCGATCCGGGCGTCGTACGTCATGCGTTCGGTTTCGGAGTCGTTGCCGACGAAGTGCTTGACGGTGGCGGCGACACCGGTCGACTGCACCCCCTTGACGAAGCCGGTGGCGATGCGTGCGGTGAGGTGGGGGTCCTCGGAGTAGCACTCGAAGTGCCGGCCGCCGAGGGGTGAGCGGTGGAGGTTGACGGTGGGGGCGAGCAGGACGTGGATGCCCATTTCGCGGGCCTTCAGTCCCATCAGCCGTCCGGCCTCGCGGGCCAGGTCCTCGTCCCAGGCCGCTGCCAGCGAGGTGGGGCTGGGGAAGAGCAGTGCGGCGGGAGCGTCGCCGCCGAACGTGGTGCCGCGGGGGCCGACGGGCCCGTCGGACAGGGCGAGGGAAGCGAGGCCGGCGGCGACGACCGGTGTCAGGGTCCAGGCGTCGCCGCCGGTGAGCAAGGTCACCTTCTCTTTGAGGGACATGGCGTCCAGGCGCCGGGTGAGATCCGCTTCGTCAACCGACTGCCGACGGGTCATGGGGTTGCCTTTCGGTGGGGGGGTCTGGTCCGCCGGGGGCGGACCAGCCGGGGAGCACGGTCAGGAGTGGCTCAGGGCCTCGCCCGCGGTCACGTCCTCGGTGCGCTTCAGCTTGGGGATCAGCGCCACGGTCAGGAGCCCGACCGCCGCGAGAGCGGCGCCGAGGAGCATGGCGTTCTTGTAGCCGTCGTCCAGGTAGAAGCGGGTGCCCTGGACGACACGGCTGTCCTGGGCGAGGACCACGTAGACGAGTTGGGTGATCACCGTGGTGGTGACGCCCTGTATGAGGTTCTGCAGACCGTTGGCGGTGGCCTGCTCGTCGGGGCTGACCGCCTGGATGATGAGGACGGGCATCGACGCGACGATCATGCCGATGGCGAACGCGGAGACGGGCCCCAGAATGATCAGCTGGAAGGTCGTGTAGTGCCAGGTGTGCGAGAGCACGAAACCGAGGCAGGCGAGCGCGGCGCCCAGGGCCAACGGGATGCGGGCGTCGAGGCTGCGCAGCAGGGCGCCGGTGCCGAAGCCGACGACGAGGATGAGGATGCTGGAGGGGATGCCGATGACCGCGAAGTGGGTGGCGGTCATGCCCAGGCCGTCCGAGACCGTGGGGATCTTGGGGAAGAGGACCAGCAGCTGCGTGATGACGCCGGTGCCGAAGATGGTTCCGGCGATGAGGGAGGTCGCGACCATGACGCTCCACACCGGGCGGCGGGACATCATCGTGAGGTCGAACAGCGGGTTGGCGGACTTCTTCTCGATGACGACGAAGAGGATCACCGCCAGCACGCCACCGAGGATGAATCCCAGCGTGCCGGCGTCCGTCCAGCCCCACTCGCCGCCCTTGCCCACGCCGTAGATGACCGACGCCGCGCCGAGGCCCAGGAGCAGCCCGGACAGCCAGTTGAAGCCGGTGCCGCGCACCCGGTGGGGTGTCTCGGGCACGACGGTGAGCAGGAGAACCAGCCCGACGGCCGTGGCGATGGCCAGTGCCCACAGCACGCCGCGGAAGCCGAAGGAGTCCAGCAGCCACCCGGTGAGGAAGGGGCCGCCCAGGGCCACGAAGGCGATGCCGCTGCCGATGAACCCGCTGGCGGTGCCGACCTGCTTGGGCGGGAAGAGCTCGCGGACGCTGGCGTAGGCCAGGGCGGCGATCGGCGCGTAGAAGCCGGCGATGGCGCGGCCGATCAGCAGGGTCTCGTAGTCGGTGGCGAGGGCGGCGACGATGTCGCCGACCAGGCCGAGCACGGTGATGGCGATCATCGTGTTGCGCTTGCCGTACAGGTCGGCCGCCTTCACGACGAAGGGCAGGATGACCGTGCCGACCAGCGCGTTGACGAGGATGAACCATCCGATCTCCGCCGTGTGGAAGTGCAGGGCGACGGATGCCTGGGCGTTGCCTCCGAGAAGGCCGCTCAGTGACAGCAGCTGGGTCGGCCACATCAGGGCCACCGCGATCAGTGCCAGACGGGCACCGAGACCTGCGGGCTCGGCGGTGGTCGGGGACGCCGGTGTGGTGGGCGGGGGCGCGGAGGGGGTGGTGGATGAAGACACGGCAGTGTGGCCTCTCGTCAGAAGGCGGCCCGCGCGGTGCGGCGGACTACGGGAGGGCGACGGCACCGCCCGCCGGTGGGCAGCGGTCGGAGCGCGTCGAGCGATGGTGAGCGGCAGTCGAGCGCGACGTGCAGGCGCGGGGCGCAGCAGGCGCGTCGGTGGGGGACTCGGACGGAACCGGAAGTGCGGCTGGCGGCGGCGAGGTCTGATGCCGACGCGAGGGGTTGGAACCTTTCAGATCCGTAATGGCCATGACGGGAACCATGGCCTGAACCGTCAACCCTTCCCAGTGGTGACCTGCTGGTCACTGTTGGAGGGTGGAGCGACGGGAAAGACTGCTTCCTCCTGCATGTGAACGGGGGTGATCGGGGTTCGTCGGAAGTTCACACGGCGGAAACCTAGTAGCATTCGGGTTTCATGGCTAGGGTTTCAGCCACACACTTTTTCGAGCCCCTTCGGACTGCTGGCCAAGGTGCGGCTCACTGATTGAATCGATTCACAGAATGGGGAACCCTCGTGATCCAGGCAGCCCGCACCCCTACCGTCACCGTCGCCGAGGTCCGGTTCGAGCATGTGCGTGAACCCGTCGGCCTGGGCACTGCCACGCCCCGTCTGTCCTGGACCACGCTCACCGACACCGCGAACTGGCAGCAGACGGCTTACGAGGTGGAGTTCACCGGGCAGGGGGGATCGGAGCCGACCGTGCTGCGGATCGAATCCGACGATTCCGTCCTTGTCCCCTGGCCCTTCGCACCGCTGACGGCCCGCGACCGAGCCACTGTCCGTGTCCGCGTCACCGGGGCCGACGGTGCGAAGTCCTCCTGGAGCGAGTCGGCGACCGTCGAGGCGGGCCTGCTCGCTCCCGACGACTGGTCGGCGTCCTTCATCACTCCCGACTGGGAGGAGGACGCGCAGCTCGACCAGCCCTCCCCGCTCCTGCGCCGCGAGTTCGACCTGCGCGGCCCCGTACGGTCGGCCCGCCTCTACGCCACCGCGCTCGGCGTCTACGAGGCCGAACTCAACGGCAACCGGGTCGGCGACCACGTCCTCGCACCCGGGTGGACGGCGTACGACAAGCGTCTGCGCTACCAGACCTTCGACATCACCGGCCTGCTGCGGCAGGGCCGCAACTCCCTCGGCGCGGTGCTCGCAGACGGCTGGTTCCGCGGCCGTATCGGCTTCGACGGCAAGACCCGGGCCGTCTACGGCGACCGCCTCGCCTTCCTCGCACAGCTGGAGGTGACCTACGAGGACGGCACCACCGAGCGTGTCGTGACCGACGGCGCATGGCGGGCGGCAACCGGCCCCGTCGTCGCCTCCAGTCTGTACGACGGCGAGGCGTACGACGCACGGCTGGAACGGTACGGCTGGTCGGAACCCGGGTACGACGACGCCGGCTGGCGCGCGGTCCGCACCGTCGAACGTGACCTCGCCACCCTGGTCGCCCCCGATGGACCCCCGGTACGCCGTATCGAGGAGATCGCTCCGGTCTCCGTCACCACGACACCGTCCGGCAGGACACTCCTCGATTTCGGCCAGAACCTGGTCGGACGCCTCCGCGTGACGGTGACCGGCGAGCCGGGCCGGCACCTGGTGCTGCGCCACGCCGAGGTCCTCGAAGACGGCGAACTGTGCACCCGCCCGCTGCGCACCGCCGCAGCAACGGACACCTACACCCTGCGCGGCGAGGGCACCGAAGTCTTCGAACCCCGCTTCACCTTCCACGGCTTCCGCTACGCCGAGATCACCGGCGCCCCCGACGACTTCGACGCCGCCACCGCGGTGAAGGCCGTCGTCCTGCACTCCGATCTCGCCCGCACCGGCACGTTCAGCTGCTCCGACGACCTCGTGGACCGCCTGCACGAGAACGTCGTGTGGGGCATGCGCGGCAACTTCCTCGACCTGCCCACCGACTGTCCCCAGCGCGACGAACGCCTTGGCTGGACGGGCGACATCCAGGTCTTCTCGCCGACCGCCTCCTACCTCCACGACAGCGCCGGCTTCCTCACCTCCTGGCTGGCGGACCTCGCCGCCGAGCAAGGCGAGAAAGGCGTCGTCCCGTTCGTCGTGCCCAACGTCGTTCCGGGAGCCGACTCGGCAACCGCGGCCTGGGGCGACGCGGCGGTCATGGTGCCGTGGGTGCTCTACGAACGCTACGGCGACACCGGGGTCCTGGCGGCGCAGTACGACTCGATGCGCGCCTGGGTCGACCATGTGGCCGGCCTCGCGGGCGAGTCCCGACTGTGGGACACCGGCTTCCAGTTCGGCGACTGGCTCGACCCGACCGCCCCGGCCGGACGCCCGGACGCCGCGGCCACCCCGGGCGAGCTCGTGGCCACGGCCTATTTCGCCCGCTCCACCGAGCTTCTCGCCCGCTCCGCCGAGGTCCTCGGCAAGACCGCCGACACCGAGCGCTACCAGGCGCTGGCGTCCGAGGTCAGGTCCGCGTTCCAGGAGGAGTACGTCACCGGCGCCGGCCGGATGATGGCCGACGCCCCCACCGCCTACGCCCTCGCCCTCTGCTTCGACCTGCTCGCCACAGCCGACCAGCGCGTCCACGCCGGAAACCGGCTCGCCCAGCTGGTGCGGGGCAACGGTTACAAGATCGCCACCGGCTTCGTCGGCACCCCACTGATCTGCGACGCTCTGACCGGCACCGGCCATGCCGACACCGCGTACCGGCTGCTGCTCCAGCGCGAATGCCCTTCCTGGCTCTATCCGGTCACCATGGGCTCCACCACGATCTGGGAGCGCTGGGACAGCCTGCTGCCCGACGGCACGGTCAACCCGAGCGGTATGACCTCCTTCAACCACTACGCGCTGGGCGCCGTCGCCGACTGGCTGCACCGCACGGTGGCGGGCCTGGCCCCCGCCGCACCCGGCTACCGGCGCCTGCGCATCGCACCCGTGCCGGGAGGCGGGCTCACCCACGCAGAGGCAGCGCTGCGCACGCCGTACGGCGAGGCGGCCGTTTCCTGGTCCCTGTCCGGAGACGAGCTGACCGTCGAAGCCCTCGTACCGCCGAACACCACCGCCGACGTGCTCCTGCCCGGCCAGGAGGAACTCCAGGTGGGCTCGGGACGGCACACCTGGACGGTGCCCTTCGCGACGGATGACATTGCGCGTGCGCCGCTGTCCCTGGACATGCCCATCGACGTGCTGCTGGACCGCGAGGACGCGATGCGCGCCTTCAAGGACCTGCTCATCGCGCACATCCCGGAAGCCGCGGCCTACATCGAGGACGGCGCCTCCTCCGCCCCCGCCGGCACCACGGTGCGCTCCGTCGCGAGCATGCTGCCCAACGGCGAACAGTTCCTGGTGGACCTGGAGGAGAAGTTCGCTGCTCTGGAGGCCGCCGGTTCCTGAGTGCCACCGCACCAACGCTCACCCGCATCATCCCGAGGAGGACCCGTGTCCCCACCCGTTGGTACGAGCAGCCGTTCACGGCGGCTGCGCATGAAGCTCGCCGGACAGGTCCTGCGCCGACTCCCCGCGCCGGTGCTGGGGTCGGTCCTGCGACGCGGGGCGCAGGGCGGAAAGGCCGTGCTACCGCCCTTCGGCGAGTTCGTGGCCCTCCTGGAAGGGCTGGGACCAGCCGCAGAACGCGTCATGGACCAGCACAATCCGATCGATCTGGTCGCACGCTTTCCGGAGCTGGCAACGGTGACGGTTCGCCACCTGCGCCTCGGGCCGGCGGGGGTACCGGCCCGGGTGTATCGCCATCCGGACAAGCCGGTCGTTTCGGCACTGGTCTGGGTCCACGGCGGCGCCTACGTCAGCGGCAGCCTCGACATGCACGAGTCCCACTGGGTGGGCCTCGCCCTCGCCGCCCGGGGCATTCCGGTGCTCGCCCTCGACTACCGCAAGGCCCTGCACGGCGTGCGCTATCCCGTGCCCCGCGACGACGTGCTGGCCGGCTGGCACTGGGCCGTCGAGAACAGCACCGACGCCCTCGGCACCACGGCCGACACGCTCCACCTCGGCGGCGCGAGCGCCGGCGGCAACCTGGTCGCCACCGCCACCCGGCATCTCCTCGACCAGAAGCAGCCGACCCCGCGCACACTGATCCTGGCCTACGCCTCCCTCCACAGCGGAATCCCCGACTGGGACCCTGCAGAGCTGGCCGCCATACGGGAGGCCACCGACGGCACCAGCTTCGAACCGCACTGGCTGACGGAGAAGAACCTCCACTACGCCGGCCCAGACCATATGAACGACCCGGCAGCCTTCGCCGGGCTGGGCGACCCGCTCCCCGGCCATCCCCCCACCCTCTTCCTGGACTGCGAGAACGACACGGTACGACCCTCGGCGGACCTCTTCGCCCGCCAGCTGACCGACGCAGGCCTGCCGTGTGAGCGCCACCTGCTCACCGGTGCGTCACACGGCTCCCTGGACAGGCCCGAGTCCCCGGACGGCCAAGAGGCACTCGAGGTGCTGGCCAAGTGGATCGAGGTTCGTCCGTGAGCCGGTGACTCGGCGGGGCCCGTCGGAGGGACTGAGGGCCGGCTTCACCTGCAACTCCCTCCATCAACGGCCCCTGGTCGAGCGCGCCATGGGACGGCGAACCGAGCTGTCGGTGCGGACCTTGGGGATCTCCAGGTCCAGGTCGCCGGCCAGCGTGGTGAGCACTTTCTCGCGGTGTCCGGCGTTCGACTGGGCCGCATGCTGGTCGGCCCAGTCGAACGCGATTGCCTGCCCAAGGCGGTGACAGCCGCGGGCTGAACGGACAGGAGGGCTCTCTTCCACAGCCGTGGGCCTGGTCGCGAGCCGGCGGCTGTTCCGGGCAGCTTGCCTTGCCAGGGTCAGCCCCCTGGATGACGATGGGGGTGGCCGCCCCCGGCGGCCCCGACGCAGGCAAGGCGCTATGACGGAAGGCACCACGGCATCCGGTCGGCTCTCTCCGAAAGTGCTGGCGGCAGCACGTTCAACGGATGCTGTCCTCGCCACGGACGGCAGAGGTGCGGTGACTCTATGGAGCGCCGGTGCTCAGGCGCTGTGGGGATGGTCCCGGCAGGAAGCCGTTGGTCTGGAACTGGCGGATCTGTACACGGCCGACGGAGTACCTCGGCACAAAGACGGCCACACCTTCGACGCGCCGACGCAGATCACTGCGCTGACGGTAGAGGATCAGCGCGTTGGGTTCCTGGTGACGGTCGATGACGGGGCGGAGCAGCAGGCGCCCGACAACGCGCTGATGTCCTGGCTGTTCGATCAGTTCCCGCTCGCGATTTCGATCATTGACGGCGAGGCCCGTGTTCTGAGGAACAACGAAGCGATGTGCCGGCTCACGGGGCTGAGCGAGGACGACGTCCGTGCACGGCTCATCACCGAGGCGGTGCCGGGGGCTGTTATCGCCGAAGATGTCCGGCGTGTGCGCCGGGTAGCCGCGACGGGCGAACCAGAGACGACAGAGAGGTTCGTGAAAGTCCCGGGTGAGCCGAAGGCCCATGCGTGGGCCGCGGACTTGTTCCCGCTGCGGGACTCCGTCGGCCGAGTGCGCGCGGTGGGCTGTGCGGCATACGACTACTCGGAGCAATATGGTTCGAGGGAGCGCCTGGCGCTGACGAGCGAGGCACGAACCCGGATCGGTGCGAGCCTGGATGTCACGGGAACCGCCCAGGAAGTGGTCAAGGTCGCTGTACCACGCTTCGCGGACGCCGTCAGCATCCATCTGTGCGAGGTCATATTCCACGGAGAACTGCCCGCTCCCGTCCTGTCCGGCCCCGTGGCGCTGCGCCGTGCGGACCCTCCTCCGCAGCCGGCCGGCGGGAAACCTGCCGCCTCCGTCGAGACGGTGCATCCCGAGTCCTCACGCATCGCCCGGTGTCTGGCCGCTGACCGCGCCGAACTCCTGCGTGTCGGAGCCTCGGAGATAGATCACTGGTTCGGTGACGCCTCTGGACCAGCGGCCGGCCTGTCCCGGGACGAGCCCCACTCGCTGATCGCTGTACCGATCCGTGCGCGCGGTCTCACTCTGGGCCTGGCCCTGTTCCTCCGCTACACGCCGGCGCACGAGCCCTTTTCCACCGACGATCTCACGGTCACCGAGGACCTGATCGCCCGTGCGGCGATCTGTCTGGACAACGCCCGCCAGTTCACCCGTGAGCACGGCATAGCAGAGGCGCTGCAGCGCACCCTTCTGCCGCATGGCTCGACCTCGCATTCGGCCGTGGAGACCACGGCGCGTTATCTGCCCGCCGGGGCCGGAGCGGATGTAGGAGGGGACTGGTTCGACGTGATCCCCCTTCCCGGTGCCCGTGTCGGACTGGTCGTCGGCGACGTGGTGGGCCACGGCATCACCGCCTCCGCTGCCATGGGGCAGTTGCGTACGGCCGTACGCACGCTCGCCGACATCGAGCTCCCGCCGGATGAACTGCTCACCCACCTCGACGACGTGGTGACCCCCGGGACGAATGAGACCTGCACCGATGAGCTGCCGGGCGGCGTCGGAGCCACGTGCCTTTATGTCGTGTACGACCCGGCCGCCCGGGTGTGCTCGATGGCCGCCGCCGGACACCCGCCTCCGGTCCTCGTGCGCCCCGGCGGCAAGGCCGAAGTGGTCGATCTCCCTGTTGGCCCACCCCTCGGCCTGGGAAGCCTGCCGTTCGAGGCGACCGAAGTCGCCGTCCCCGAGGGGAGCGTCCTCGCGCTCTTCACCGACGGGCTGATCGAATCCCGCGACCAGGACGTGGATCCGCGTCTCGATGAGCTCAAAGCAGTGCTGGGGCGCCCCAGCGCTTCGCTCGAGAGCATGTGCGACGCCGTGCTGGACACGCTTCACTCCCGCCCCACCAGCGATGACGTCGCTCTCCTCATGGCGCGCACCAAAGGCTTGGACCACGGCCAGGTTTCCGAATGGGAGCTCAACAGCGACCCCGCTGTCGTGGCAGGCACACGGCGCCAGGTTGATAACCAGCTCAGTGCGTGGGGGCTGGAGGAGGCCACGTTCACGACGGAGCTGGTCGTGAGCGAGCTGGTCACGAACGCGATCCGGTACGGCTCCGGCCCGATCCGACTGCGCTTGATCAAGGACCGTTCGCTGATCTGCGAGGTCTCGGACGGCAGCACCACGGCCCCGCACCTGCGCCGCGCCCGGCTGCACGACGAGGGCGGCCGTGGACTGTTCCTGGTCGCCCGGCTGACCGAGCGATGGGGCACGCGGTACACGCCGACGGGCAAGATCATCTGGGCCGAACAGGCACTGGCCGCACGTGAGCTTGCATGGGAGTAACAGCTGCCGGGTCCGCCTCCCGATGGTACGAGTAAGCGCCTCCTGACGCTGACGGGGACAGGAAGCGCCGACCAGGCGTGCTCGCAATGAACCCCGTGACCCGGAGCCCGTTCCCGCTGTGGACGCCGGCGTGGCCCTGGAGCGCAGTGCTGAGCTGAGCGATGTGCTGCGCGGCCGCCGCGCCCGACTCAAACCCAGTGACGTGGAGAGGCCTGCGACCAAGGCGCAAAGAGTGCGCAGTTGCCTGTGCCACTTGCTCGACTCCATCGCAGGCGTCCCCGCGTATGTCATCGGGAGCCGCGCCGAAATACTGGCGTGGAATGGGATGGCGGCGGCACCTTTTCGATGACTGATCACAGCTGCCCGCGCGCGAGCGCAACTGGGCGCGCCTGATCTTCCTGGACCCCGGCTACCGCAAGTGCGCTGATCCATCTCACCCAGCACCCGGACCAGGCGGAAGGGGTGCGCACAGACGCCGCTTACCGGAAGAACGCCATCGAGGAATTCCTGCGGTTCTGGCCACCGGGGACCGGCATGGCCCGTACCGCCGTACGGGACACCGAGATCCTCGGGCAGCCGATCGCCCGTGGGGAGCGCGTCCTCATGTGGATGGCCGGCGCCAACCGCGACCCGCTGAAGTTCCCCGACCCGGACCGGCTCGAGGAGCGGGACAACGCGCGCGACCACGTCTCCTTCAGCACCGGACACCACCGCTGCCTCGGCTCGCCCCTGGCCAAGGCCGAAATCGACATCATGCTGGAGACGATCCTCACCCGGCTGCCGGACCTGCGCATCGACCCGGACGCCGTGGTCGGCTACCCGAGCATCGGGGGCGCACACGGCTACATCTCGGTCCCCGCGACCTTCACTCCCACTTCGACCCCGACGGAGGTGTGACGAACATGCCCAAGGTCACTTATGTGTCCGACGCCGGTGAGGTCCGCGTCGTCGACGGCCTGGCCGGCGACTCGGTGATGCAGACCGCAGTCCGCAACGGCGTCCCCGGCATCACCGGCGAATGCGGCGGCGTCCTGTCCTGCGCCACCTGTCACGTCTTCGTGGACGAAACCGACCTGGACCGGCTGGAACCGGTCAGCGGCCTGGAGGACGAGATGCTCGACGGCACGGTCGTCGACCGCTGCCCCAACTCCCGGCTGTCCTGCCAGATCAAGCTCTCCGAAGAGCTCGGCGATCTGCGAGTCACCACCCCGGAAGCCCAGGAGTAGCACGCCATTAACAGCACCGCCGTCGCCCCGCGCGACACCGGCGTGCTCGTGGTGGGGGCGTGTCAGGCCGGCATCCAGCTGGCCTGCTCGCTCCGCGAGTACGGCTACACGGCCCCGATCACGGTGGTCGGCGCCGAACGGCACGCGCCCTACCAGCGTCCACCGCTCTCCAAAACCCTCCTGCAAGCGGAGACACCGCCCGACGCGATCGCACTGCGTTCGGAGGCGTTCTACGCCGACCAGGGCATCCAGCTGGTGCTCGGGGAACGCATCATCCGGGTCGACCGGGGCGACGGCGGTGCGGGGGTCGCGTACGCGCACTCCGGCCGTAGCTTCGCGTTCGACCGGCTCGCGCTCACTGTGGGCGCCCGCCCGCGCCGACTGCCCTTCCCCGGCGCGGATCTGGCCGGCGTCCACTACCTCCGGGACACGGACGACGCGCTCGCCCTGCGTGCGGCCCTGGCAAAGGCGGTCGACGTCCTGGTCATCGGCGGCGGCTTCATCGGACTCGAAGTCGCGGCCAGTGCTCGGTCGCTCGGCTGCGAGGTCACCGTTACCCTCGCCGACAACCGACTGCTCGAACGAGCCGTAGGGGTCCCGACCAGCAAGTTCTTCCTCGACGCCCACACCCGGCGCGGGGTGCGAGTGCACCTCGGAGCGCCGCCGGTACGCCTCTTGGACGACGGTCACGGGCGCGTCCGTGGCGCCGAACTCCCCGCCGGCAGCGTGCTGACGGCCGATCTGGTGATCGTCGGGATCGGTGCCGTGCCCCGCACCGAACTCGCCGAGCAGCTCGGACTGACCGTCGACAACGGCATCGTCGTCAACGAGTACGGCCTCACCTCCGACGGCACCACGGTCGCCGCAGGCGACTGCGTCGCCTGCCCCCCGCCGGTGGAGTTCCCCGACGGCCCGGCCCGGATCCGCTTCGAGTCGGTGAACACCGCCATCGGCAGGCGAGGACCGCCGCCCTGCTCGCCCACAGACCGGTTCCCTACTGGGCCGTGCCCTGGTTCTGGTCCGACCAGTACGACCTCAAACTTCAGGTGGCGGGCCTTTCGACCGGCCATGACCGGTACGTCGTACGCGGTGACCCGGTCACGGAGAAGTTCGCCGTCCTCTACTACCGCGGCGGACACCTGGTGGCCGGTGACTTCGTCAACCGGCCGACCGACTTCCTCGCCGTACGCTCCGCCTTGGCCGGGGGCCGGACCATCCCGCCCGAAGCGGCCGCTGACATCACGGTGCCTTTGAAGAAGCTCATCGCCGACAACGATCCCCGGCAGGCAGTGGCATGACCGCCGGGCCGGCCGCCCTGCCCGGACTTCGGTGGAGCGTCAAAGTCCCGTTCCTGCGCTACATCGCCCGCTCTCCAGAGGGCCGGTGCTCGGTCACCGTCGACAGCGCCTCGGTCGTCGACGAGCACACGTTCCTCTTCAGCCCGGACGACGCGTCGGCATTCGACGCCGACACGGTCACCGGCCTGCTGAAGTTCCGGGGAGATGTACGCTTCGCCGCCCACTACGGGCTGCTCTTCCTCAGCATCGCGGACCCCTGGCTGTCCGTCACCGGCGGCGCAGGAACCCTGACCATCGCGGCACCGCCCGGCCAGTCACCCGAACGCATTCCGCTGACCACCCTCCACCTGCGGACCGTCGATCCGACGGACACCGGCTCTTGCCTCGGCACGCACGTCCGGCTGACGGCTCAGGGATCCGCACTCTTCAACGGGGTCTACCCCGCGGACGAACCATTCGACGACCTGACCCTCCTCCTCACTCCCTCCTCCACAACCGTCCTGGAGAAGACACCATGACGACCCTCGCCCCGCATACGGAAACGACCCCCTGGCCGACCGAACCCACCCCTGACCTGCTGACCCGGATCAGCGAGACACGGGCCAAAGGGGTGGCCTGGCTGCGCGACCGCATTGCCGACGACGGCCGCCCCGAAGGCGCTGAGACCGCCAACTCGTGGTGGCGCGCCCCCTGGGCCCTGTGCGTCGGCGGAGCCCCGGACGCTGCCGCCGCGATGATGGGCTGGGCCGAACGCGAGGCCCTCACCGACGAAGGCGACCTCCGCCCCGGCCCTACCGACGCCCCCGGCGGCACCAGCCCCGTCTACCACCTCTCCCCCCTTGCGATCGCCTCCTGGTTGCTCGGCCGCTACGACACGGCGACCGCGATCAACACCACGCTCGCGCGCTTCCAGAACCCCGACACGGGCGGAGCCTACGACCTTCGCGACTTCGCGCAGGACCCCCTGGAGGACAACCTCAAGACTGCCCAACTGGGCTTCTCCGCGCTGGTCACTGGTGACCGTCACACCGCCGACGGCGTCCACCGGTGGCTGCATCGCAACCTCGCCGACCAGCCCGACCTGCCCCACCGGCTGTTCCCCAGCCGCCGCGGCGACACCCTGGTCACCGACTTCCCGGACGAGGCAGCCTTCCTGCGCGTGGTCGACTTCCAGGCGCCCCGGCAGGCGTACTTCCACCCCGGCATTGCCGCCGCCTTCCTCGCCGGATACGCACAACAGACGAGCGACGCCTCCGCGCTCCGGCTGGGCCGCGAGTACCTCGCCCTCACCACAGGCGGCACCGAGGAGCAGTACGACGACCTGACGTCCGTGCAGATCTGCAAGTTCGGCTGGGGCGCCGCCGCCATGCTCACGGCCGACCCGGACGGCGGCCACCTCCCCTGGACGGTCCGGATGGGCGAGTGGTTCGTACGGCGTCAGCGCCACGACGGGGCCTGGGCACCGTCGTCATTCACGACGCCGCGCCCCGGAATGCTCGACCTGTACTGGAAGACGGCCGAGCACGTGATGGAGCTGGCCTACATCGAGCAGGCCCTGCGCTCTACGAGCGCCGGCACCGCCGCCGCCTGACGAATTGATGCGCACGGCCGAAGACGCGTCCAGGTGCTCGACGCCGTCCGCGCCGTCACCGGCCCCTTCGGCGCCCACTTCACGTTCGAGAGCACAGGTCTGACGGACTGCATGGCGCAGGCCGTCTCCGCGGCCCGCCCGGGCGGAATCGCGGTTCTTCTGGGCATGGCGCCCGGTCCCTGCGCACGTGCCCTCGACAACATCGCCGACATCATCCTCCAGGAGAAGGTGATCACCGGCTCGCCGATGGGCAGCGGCTATTCGGCTCGCGACTTCGCCGTTCTGGTGCGCGATTGCCTGGAGGGACCCTCAAGCTCAACGAGCTCATCACCCGGCGTCGTCCTCTGGGCTAGATCAACGAGGCCACCGCCGACCTGAAGTCGCCCACCGGCCTGCGAACCGTCTTGACGTTCTGAGCCCTCTCATCCGGCTCCACCCCCTCGACGCGGGCACGGAGGTCCCGCAGCACTGCACTCGACAAAACCGTGACGACGTCACCGCCGGGACGACCTGCGAACCGATGAGGCCGTCCAAAACCGTGCCGTCGCCGCTGCACCGAGACTGCTGTCGACGGTCACGTAATTCCCCGCGGCTAACTTCACGTAATTCCCCAGGACGTCGTCCCTCCGCTGGGGGCACCGGCTTCGTGCGTCGGGAACCTGGACGATCGGCTGATCGTCTTCTTGAGCATGCCCCGCGTTCTAATTCTTGGAATCGACCCGCGTGCAGTGCCCGGGATGGACGGAGACGCCATCCGAGCGGCCCTTGAGCAGGAACTGGCCAGATTCGGCGATCACGCCATCGATGCGTCCATGACGCTGATCGAGCTGGACGAGTCGGCCGAGTCGACGATCGTTGCAGCGCTGTCCGAGCACAGCTGGGACGTCGTCGTCATCGGGGGTGGGATCCGCAAGCCGGAGCCGCTCATGCCGCTGTTTGAGCAGGTCGTGAATCTGGTTCGGCGGCATGCGCCGAAGGCGGCGATCGCGTTCAACACGAGCGGCGGTGACAGCGTCGAAGCCGCTCAGCGGTGGCTGTGAGCCGGAGTGTGTCGACGGTGATCCCTCAGGGGCTGTGGCCACGCAACTGCCCAGCCCCTGAGGTGGTTTCGCCTATTTGACCGGGGGCTTGGTCGGGTCGGTAGGGCCCTTCGGTCGTTTGTTGGGCCGGTAGCTGGGGCCGTTCATGATGACTTGGTGGCTGGCGTTGATCAGCCGGTCGAGGAGGGACTCCGCGACGACCGGGTTGGGGAAGAGGGGATACCAGTCGCTGGGTGCCCTGTTGCTGGTGATGATCAGGGACCGGCCCTGCCGTTCGGAGACGAGTTCGTAGAGGTCGTCGGCCTGGGCGGCGGACAGAGCATGGCGAAGTCGTCGAGGATGAGCACGTCGGGCCGGATCAGTTCGCGGATGCGTTTGTCCCAGGTGCGGTCCGCGTGACCGCCGGCGAGCTCGGCCAGGACGCGGCTGGTCTTGGCGAAGCGGACGTTGGCGCCCTGGCGGATAGCCTGGTGGCCGAGGGCCTGCGCGACGTGTGTCTTGCCGACCCCGCTCGTTATCGCTGGTTCGTTCGCGATCTGAGCACGCTTTTGCAGCTCAGCACGGTTCTTCGATCGATGTGACGTGGTCAGCAAGGGCCGATGGTTCGAGCCCGTGGGACGGGGACGTCTCCGCCGCGGTGGGTGAGTTCGCGTCGGAGGTCGAGGTTCTCGCCGTGGGCTTGTTCAAGCGCGTCCCGCAGCGCCTGTACTTCTTCTCGGTGTTGCTTCTTCAGGCGGGTGATCTGGCCGGTCAGGGCGAGGATGAGGGTGCTCTGCTCGTCGTCTGGCGGCGTGGGGGCGGGAACCGGCCGGGCCTGGGCCCGGAGTCGTTCGATGCGTCCGCGCAGGTCGGGGTGGTTATAGAGGAACGCGTGGGAGACGTGGGCCTCGCGCTGGACGGCCTGGAAGGTGATTGGCTCACCGCGTTTGACCAGGGTGCGGATCGCCTTCTCCGCCGCAGCGGTCTTGGCCTGGGATTTGGCCTTCGCGGCGGTGGCGAGGGTCTGGGTGCGTTTTGCGCGGGCATCGTCGGTCATGGCCGGGTCCTTCGGTGACGGACGAGGTCGAGGGTGAGTGGGACGGAGCCGGTGGGGACGGCGCCGCAGCCGGCGCCCTGGACGGCGCATCCGGGCTTGGAGTGGAGGGTGTCCAGCAGCTTGGTGAGGGCCGCGTGTTCGGCCCGCCGTTGCAGCAGCCAGACGTTGTCCTCGGGCATCGGGCGTCCGTGCCGCTCCTGGAACGCGGTGGTGCTGCGGTTGATCAGGGACTCGGTCTCGGTCAACTGCCGTTCCAGGGCGCTTTGGTGAGAGGCGTCGGTGACGAAGACCGAGCAGGTCAGGCAGGCGTTTCCTTTGTCGCAGGTCTGCAGGGGTGGCAGCAGGCACCAGCCGTGGGGCAGGAACCGGTCGGCCCGGTTGAACAGGTGGAGGCTGTCGTGGTCGTCTCTGGAGAAGCTGACGTGGGTGCCGTCCGCGCGGAGTTTCGTGGTGGCCAGGAACGCCTGCTCGGCGTGTTCCTGGCGGGCGGCGACGTAGTGCATCGTCATCGACGGGGTTGCATGCCCGGCATAGCGCATCAACACGTGGACGGGCAGGCCGAGTTCGGCGAGCCGGGTCAGCTTGGTGTGACGGAAGCGGTGGGTGTGGCTGAGCCCGATGGGCTTGCCTTGGCTGTCGGTGATCTTCACGATCTTGCTGAACTCGCGGAGCATCCAGCTGTAGGTGCCCGACGGGTAGGGCTTGTCGCCCTGCCGGTTCCCGGTCCGCTGCAGGAACAGGTGGCGCGGGATGATGCCGGGGAAGTGGTCGCGGAGCCACTGCCGTTGTTCCTCGATGACCGCGACGACCTCGGCGTCGACGAGGATGTTGTCCGGCGCGATATCGATCTTGCTCTGTGCGTAGTGGAAGCGGGCGATCTGTTCGCCCTCGGCTGCGTCGACGGCCCGGTCGGGGACCGGGGAGAGGCACTCGAAGCGGCTGGTGCGGATCTCGCTGGCCCGCCGTCCGGTGAGAATCTGCAACAGGATCATCCGCATGGCCTGCGGGTCGTCGAAGCCTCGGGCGGTGACCTGCTGCCCGTCACCGCGGGTGAGAAGCATCTGCTCATCACGAGCGAGCCCGAGCAGGGGCAGGGCGGCGGGGATCTGCGCGAGTGCGTGGTCGTCGACGTAGTGCTCGTCATTGAGTTCGCGCTGGTGCGGGATGCGGGAGACCTGGCGGAACCAGCCGGCCGCGTGCGCATCGGTGACCCGCGACCAGGGGTTGGGACCGAGGATTTGGCGGGCCTCGACGGGGTTGGCGGCGACGAACGCCAAGAGTTCGGCGACGGCCCGCAGGTCGTCGTTGACCAGGCGGGGATGGACGGGCTGCTGAGCGAACCGCTGCTCGGAGCGTCGCAGAAGCCGGTTGGCGGGGTCGGTGTCCCAGCGGCGGAAGGCAGCGGCCAACTGGACCGCGTGGGCCGGGTCGCCCAGGACGTCGAGGGGGTCGGTGAAGGTCTCCAACCACCGGTCGAAGCGGGCGAAGCACCGCATCCGCTCCTGGCTCACCGTCGACCAGCGCAAAGTGCCGGCCTCCAACTGCGTGCCCAGGCACCACTTCACGGCCTCCCGCAGCCACGGCTGAGTGATCCTTGAGGGGGAACAGCCGTAGTGGGCCTGGGGTTCGTGCTCGGCCAGCGGGATGCGCGGGTCGCAGCGCGGGTGCCACTCGTCCAGAGTCCACCAGGGCCCGTCCGAACAGCGGGCGAGCAGGGCGAGGCGACTGAAGCGGAAGATCACCCGCAGCCGGGCGACGCTGCCGCGAGGAATAAGCCGACCCCAGCGGGTGGCATAGAACCACCGCTGCAAGGCGGCCGCCGTCTCCCATTCCATGGCCCGGATCGACATCGGGAAGGGATGGTTGTCGCGGATCGCGCGACGCACGATGTTCGCGAACTGGTTGGTGCCCAGCACCGAGGAGCGGGTCCCGTCCATCGCCTGCCAGTGCGCCATCCAGGCCAGTTCGGCGGCGATCACATCGGGCAGACCAGTCAGGTCGATACTCCGGTCGCCGTTCTCGGTGATCTTCTCCCAGTCGTCGATGCCGTCCCTGATCACCGGCCCCTTCCAGGGCTCGGGCAGCTCCCGCCAGAGTCGCCAGAACGGATCCTCGTCGTCGGCTGCGTGCAGATGACGCTGTTCACCGGCCATCGTCGACCTGCCAGGCGGAGATGTACGACTTCCAGTTCGCCGCGGCCCGCAGGGCCTCGTCCTCGCGAACCCAGCCATATAGGTCGAGCGTCGTCTGCACGTGTGCGTGACCGAGCCGGCGGGAGACCACCCACTCCGGCGTCCCGGCCAGCAGCAGCGCGGTCGCGTGGCTGTGACGGAACCAGTGCGGCGTCCATGAGGCCGGCCCGATGCGCTTCTTGCGCAGGGCGGACACCTTGTCCCGCACCGTGCCCTCACGCAGAGCGGCCAGCAGCGGCGGCCGCTCCAGGTTCACCAGCAACGGCGATCCGGCATCGACCTCAATACCCAACTCGGCCGCCCGGCAGGCGAGTTGGGTGAGATACTCGGCGAACAGCCGCTCCAGGTCGCAGCCGACATAGACCCGTCGCGGGCGCATCATCTTCACCCTCGCCCCGTTCGGATTGTCCTCGCGCGGCACGACCTCGACATAGGGAGTGGAGCCGCGGCCCATCACGAAGTCGCAGATCCGCAGGCCGAGGACCTCACCCAGCCGTATGCCGGTTTCCGCGAGCAGGGCGAACAACAGCCGGTCGCGCAGGTTCCCGTTCCAGTCGCCGACCGTGGCATCTGGCATCGCGCAGCCGTCCAGGATCGCCTGGATCTCGGTCGGCAGCAGCAGTGGAGGGCGCCCGCGATGCCTCTGGCGCCGGACCCTGACCAGCGAGGACGGCGCCGGTGCGGTGCGGGCGTCCAGGTGCGCAAGCAGTCCCCGGGCCGGGGCCCGGCGCGGCGTCCCGCGCATGAGCCGGCCCGCGACCGGCACCGAGAAGACTGCCTCCTGCCAGCGATAGAAGGAGATCAGCGCGGCCAGTCTCGCTTCCAGCGTCCCGGCCTCCGGGGCCTGTTCAGGCGTGACGAGGGCGTGCTCGACGGTGCGGCCGTTGCGCAGCCAGGACAGGAACCCGGCGACTGCCGGGACCCCGAGATCGCCCCACATTTCGGCCTCATCGCGCTGTTCGAGGAATGTCCACCACTGGGCCAGCGAGGTCGCATAGCCGCGGACCGTGTTCGGTGACCACAGCTGCCGGTGGGCCTCCAGCCAGTCCTCGACCGGCGCGACGGTCCGGTACTTCTCATCGATCACGGTCCACGTCCGCCGCCCGTTCGCGGGCCGGACCGCCAAGCTGTGCGCCACTGATGCCGTTCCGTCTCGTTGAAGAACTCCCGTTGATAGCAATGCATCAACGACGCAGAACGCTCACGGTGACGCTCGTCGCAGACAGAGAATCGAGGGGCTCACGCCCCGCTGATAACGACGGGGCCGAACAGGATGACGGACTCGCCGGAGTGGAGCCAGCGCAGGGCGGCAAGGTCGCGGATCTGTGCGGCGGGCAGCTTCGGGGAGGCGTTGAAGTCGAAGCCCTCCAAGGTGGCCTGCTGTTCGAACTTCGCTCTGCGCAGGCGCCGTTCGAGGGCGACGGACTCGCGGCGGGTGATCTCGTCGTGGCAGAGGACCTGGAGGAAGTCGAGGTGTCCGAGCTCGCCTTTCTGGGCCTGGGTGAGGCGGGCGTCGAGTGTTTCCAGCATCCCGGACAGCCGCAGGGTCTTCAGCGAGTCGCGCAGGGCGGTGGTCATCACGCTCATCGCACGGCCTCCTCAGCGTCACCGCGGTCCTGGTCGTCGTGAAAGTCGCCCAGAGTCTGGGTGGGGACGGTGGTGGCGAACAGGCCCTCGGGGCCGTGCAGGAAGGCCGCGGCTCCGCCGTCGCCGGTCTCGGGCTCCGGATCGGTCTCGGTGCCGGCAACCAGGATCCCTTTGACGGTGCGGTAGGAGGGGTCACCGACCGTGATGGCCTTGATGCAAGCGGCTTCCAGACGGGCATCGCCGTACTTCTTCCGCAGTCCGAGGACCCCCTGGGCCGCGCGGAGCCGGTAGAGAGCGTTGACTTCCAGCAGCTGGTCGATGACCTCACGGCAGGCATCGCCGACCTGTGATGCCTGGCCGCGGCACCAGATCGGCGTCCGCATCTGGAAGGCGATCTTCTCGGGCGGGTAGTCGTTCTTGTCGGTCCGTTTGCCCTGCTCCAGGGCGGCGTGGGTCTTGACCAGCTCACCCTCGTGGAAGATCTGGACCATGGTGGCGGTGGAGCGGACATCGACCCGGCGGCCGATGAGTTTCCAGGGCACCGAGTAGAGGGTGCGGCCGACCTTGACGTGAATATCCGGCCCCACCACAGCAGTTGACCATCTCGCCAGAACGAACGGCGTCTCGGGCAGCGGCACAAGGGCCTTGGCCTCCACCGCCTCGAACACCGACAACGGCTTCGCGCCGCCCAACGGTCGGCACTGCCGTTGGCCTGCGACATTCGTCGCCCAAAGCAGGGCCTCGGCCTGCATGTGCTCCAGCGAGGTGAACCGGCGCCCGCTCCAGAACGAGTCACGGACATAAGGCATGGGCCGCTCGACCCTGGGTTTGTCCTTCGGCTTCGAGGCGCGGGCCGGATCGACCAACGTGCCGTAGTAGGCGGCAAGTTCGGCGTACGACTTGTTGATCTGCGGGTCGTAGAGGTCCGGCTTGTCCACCCCGGTCTTCAGGTTGTCCGGGACCAGACGCCGTGGGACGCCACCGAAGAAGCGGAAGGCTTCCGCATGCGCGAGGGTCCAGGCGTGCTGGTCCATGTGCACCACCGGGCGGACGAACATGTGCCGCGAGCTGGGGAGCACCATCACGAACGCCCAGATCCGGTGACGTTTCCCGGTGGCCGGGTTGATCCACTGCCCGAGGAAGCCGTAGTCGATCTGGGCTTCCGAGCCCGGCTCGACAACATCCCGCAGCACCGTGATCTTCGAGCGGGCCGCCTCGTCGGGCAGGTTCTCATGCACCCAGCGGCGGAACGTCGACAAGGACACCTTCAACTTCCCCTCGTCCCGGAGCCGTTGGTGGATCGTGGTGACCGTCGTGGTCTCCAGCAGCGACTTGACGTAGTCGCGGTGCGGTTCGATCTCACCCCACCTGACCTGGTTCAGCTTCCGGCTGGCCAGCTCTGGGAACCAGCTTTTGAGCAGCTTGGCCCAGTCTGTCTCACTCATCGGCGGGCCGCCCGGGGTGATGCCGGCCTCCTCGGCCGGGGCCAGGTACTTCCTGACCGTCTTGCGGTCCACCCCCAGCGAGGCGGACACCTGGCTCTTGGAGCGGCCTGCGTACCAGTGCACGTAGATCTCGACGATGTCGATCACGGTGAATGTTCTCCTTGCCATCCGGCGTGTCCGTCGACCTCTCGGTTCGCAGGTCGAGGGACCGCGACGTCTCCGAGAGGGCCAGGACCCTCAACCCGAGCACCGGCATGCCCATGGGGAACCCGGTGGATCCGCAAGAAAGATCTACTAGCTACTCAAACCACCCGAAACAGGGAATATTCGCCCAGTTCGAGCGTGGTCGGCGGCACCATCAACGGTCAGCGTCTCGGTGGGGAACCGTGACCGCGAGGGTGGGGAATTGACTGACGTTGATCATGCAGATCGTGGGGAATTACATGACCGCTGACAACTGCCAGCGCCCACGGTGCTCGCCACACAACGCCGAGGAGAACCTTGTGGTCGTTACCAGCATCGATCCCGTACTCGATGCGCAGCATCCCGTACCCCGGGCGAGTTCTTCGACCCGCCGTCCAGCGCGGGCCACGGTTGGCAGACCGCGCCGCCGTGGTTCGACGGTGCGGGCTGGATCATGCCAATGGGGGGTTTCCTGGTGCGTTCGGGAGACCGGACGATCCTGGTCGACGCGGGACTGGGACCGAACATCGATATCGTCGAAACGCGCGGAAAGCTGTTCGAATCGCTGCCGATCTTGGCGTCACAGCCGAGCAGCGGCGCGTATCGAGTCGTGATCATTTGGTGGTCTGGGTGAGGTCTTTGATCCAGATCATCGAGGCGCGCAGGTGGAGGCCGGCGAGGTAGCTGTCTGGGGTCTTGTCGTAGCGGGTTGCGATGCCTCGCCAGGCTTTGAGCTTGTTGATCAGGCGCTCGACGGTGTTCCTCTCTTTGTAGAGGCCGGTGTCGTGGCTGACGGGTCGGCGGCCCCTGGTGCCCTTCTTCTTCTGGTTGGCGGCCTGGTCCTTCTTCTCCGGGATCACTGCCGTGATGCCGCGTCTGCGCAGGTGCGCCCGGTTGCCGCGGGAGGAATAGGCTTTGTCGGCGGCGACCGCGTCCGGCCGGGTGCGAGGGCGGCCGGACGGGACCGCGGACCCGTAACTTCCCCAGCACCGGGATGAATTGCGGGCTGTCGGCGGCCTGGCCCGCGGTCAGCACGAACGCCAGCGGGCGGCACTTGCGGTCGGCGGCGAGGTGGACCTTGCTGGTCTGCCCGCCCCTGGAGCGCCCCAGGAGGGCGGCCTTCAACCTCAGTTTTCGCCGCCGCCGGATGCGTCGTCGCTCTTCCCGACCGGGATCCACTTCGGCGTCCTGGACGTCTTGTGCTTCGAGGCTGCCCCCTTTGACCTGGCCTTCTCCGCCTCGGTGGCAGAAAGTCCACCGCCACATCGGGTGAGCAGAGCGGCACGGTGTGCGGCGGGCCGCCTGGCGGGTGGGCGGGTGGGCGGCACCCGCCCGGCGGCGCCGCCGCACCCGGTCCCCGCGGCACCGCCGCCCGGACCGGGGCGGTCAGATGTCGATGACCCGGTACGCGATGGTGTAGACGCCGCCGGACCCTTCGAGCGAGCGGTACTGGACCTCTGCGCCCGCCTCGCTGCCGGTGGCGAGCGTCGAGCCCAGCTTGTCGTCGGAGCTCGTGGTGTCGTAGTCCCACAGCGTCATGGTGCGGGCCTGCTGCTTGCCGAGGACGAGGGCCGCGTTGCCGTTGCCGTCCGTCATCGACCGCACGTAACCCGGGCCCATCGTCTGGTACTTGAGGCTGCCGGGCCACACCTTCACTGCGTTGCCGTTGGCGTCGGTAACCTTCAGATAGGCCTCGTCGTGATCGCTCTCGCTCTGCTGGTGGCAGGTCAGCTCCAGCAGCTCGATGCGGACGTAGTCGATCGGCTCGGCCCGGGCAGTGCCGGCGAAGCCGGCGACGCCGGTGAGCGAGAGCAGGGCGGCCGTGGCCACTCGAGCGATTCCACGCATGATGTCGGTTCCCCCTTGGATGGGTGTCGCCCCGCGTCGTGCTGCGGGGCCGTGCCGTCCCCCGGCACGCGAACCACCATGCCCGCCCGCCCGGCCCCGCATCTACGCGTGTTCCACTGAGCGGGACACGCCCTGGCGGTCCTCCGGCGCGGCCACCTGCCCGTTGCCGTGCGGGCCCGTCACCGGACCGCCCGCGCCCCGTTCCCGCCCCCGGGGCCGATGCCGGTGCCGGTGCCGGAGAGCGCGCGGGTGATGCCCGCGGCCGCCTCGGCGACCCGGCCCGCCACCACGTCCAGCCGCTGGCCCGCCTCCACCATCGCGGCCACCGCCCCCACCACGGCCCCCGCCGGGGACCGCACCGGCAGGGCGGCGCAGCACACCCCCGCCACCACCTCCTCCCGGTCCAGCACCGCGCCTCCGCGCACCGGGCCGCGCAGCGCCCTGCCCAACGCGGTGTCCAGCGCGAACGCGTCGCCGTCCCGCACCGGGACGAGCGGCTCCACGCGGCCCGGCACCGAACACACCGTCAGGGGCCGCTCATCACGCAGCACGGCCAGGACGACACTGCCCCCGGTCGCCGCCCGCAGCCGGTGCAGCGGCAGGCGGGCCGCCGCGCGCAGCCCCGGGTGCGGCTGCCACGCCTGGCCGAGCCGGTAGAGCTGGGCGCCCAGCCGGTAGCGCGGACCGCGGCGCTCGACGGCCTCCATGGCCACCAGTTGCTCCAGCAGCCGGTGCGCGGTGCTCTTGGGCACGCCGCACGCGACCGCCAGCTCGGTCACCCCCGCTTCGTCACCGTGCTGCCGCAGGGCCTCCAGCAGTGCGAAGGCCCCCTCCAGCACCCCTCGTCCCCCGTTCTTCGTGCGCACGTGTACGGCTGCGTCCATGACATCCCCCCAGATGGCGTGGCCGGCCGCGCCCCCCGAACAGCCGCGGCCCCGGCGCTTGGTGTTCCGCAGCCATGTTCCCCGGACGGGCGTACCGGGCGAAACCGTTCCGCCATGTTGCCCCGTATCCGTACCGCCCCCCCGTGTGCGGCGCGGCCGCACGTCGGTCCGGGCCCCGCAGCGTCGTGGAGAGCGTGCTGCGCGCGGGCCGTCGCCGTGGCGTCCTACGTACGCGCAGAAAGGGCGACGCCCTGAGCGTCATGCGGATCTGCACCCGCGCCGGCGCTTCGCCTGACGCTCACACAGCGCGCAGTCGCGGAGTCTCGGTTACGGCCGTCTCCTCGACCTCGACCACATCGGCGCTCGCGGCCGTCTGCTCGGCGGCGCCCGCGGGCGCCTCGTCGTGTTCGGCCTTGCGGTCGTCCAGGTGGCTCTTGAGCTTCATGCCCGCGTACACCAGCCCACCGCCCACGTCGCCGACACTGCGGCGACGCCCGCGACAACACGGGGTGACGCCGAGGTGACCCCAGAAGCCGCCAGTAGTTGATCTTGGGGGCGTCAGCCCCTCCGCCGGGCGGCGGGGTCGCGTTCGGCGACGTGCCGTGCAACGGCGTCGACACCGGGGCGGGCGTACCGCTCCAGGGAGCGGAGGGAGGCGTGGCGGGAGGGGCCAGCCGCATCGGGGTGGAGGTGCCGTCCTCGGCGTCGTGCGTGAGGGCGCTGTGGCGGAGCCGGTGGAGAGTCCAGCCATCCAGGTCCTCGATGTCGTCGGGTGAGGCGAGGGGGTTGGCCAGCAGCCGGGTGTTCTCCTCGAAGATCTCCTCGGCCCGGCGGTAGGAGAGCCGGGCCCGGCCGGTCTCCGGGCACACGTCGAGTGTCGGTGTTCCGGCCGGGGCCTTCCGCTCGGTGAGGAACAGCGGGCCGCGGGTGCGGCGGGCGATGAGGCGAGGCAGCAACTGGGCGGTGCCGGACTGCCAGTGAATCCACTCGGTCGCGCCGCCCTTGGCGGTGATCTTCCCGCGCTTGTCCTGCGGGTAGAGGTCTTCCACGTTCAGGCACAGCACCTCGTCGGCACGTGCGGCGGACTCGTAGAGCATCTTCCACTGCGCCTTCTCCCGCAGGGCGACGTCGAGGCGCCACAGGGCGGCGATCTGGTTCTCGGCCAGGGCCTTGGTGCGGTCCGGCGGCGCTGGCCGCCGCTCGATGCCGATCGTCGGGTCCCCGTCGATCCAGCCCTGGCGCTGCCACCAGCCGATCGCCTTGCGTGTGATGGACAGTTCCCGGTTGACGGTGTCGGCGTCCAGCTCGTCCGCCCGCGCTGCCGCCAGCTCGGCCAGGACCTCCGGCAGCGCCGGGTCGTCGATCGCGGCGACGGGGAAGACGGGCGGCTTCGCGCCCCGGCGGGCGGGTCCGGTCGGCGCCGCCTCGCCGGCGAGCATCCCCCCCATGTCGTCAGCGAGATCCGGTAGATCCGCGCGGAGGACTTCGCGATGCCCGCCCCGGTGAGGTACCGCTCGATGGCCGCGGTGTACGACGAGGGCGGGGCGGACAGGGGCACCACCCGGGCGGGCGGCAGGCGGGTCGCGCCCCCGCTGCCGAGTTCGGTCACTGGTTCGATCGCCATGGCCGTCCCGCCCTTCCGGCGCTGCCGCAGTAAATGCGTACACCTCGCCTGCGGCGGCCGGAGAGTCCGCCGCAGGTCGCGAAGATCACCGTAGGGGCTCTGTCGCAGTAAATCCGGCATTTAAGCGGCATCACCCTAACGCAGTGCCGCTGGCCCTCGCGCCCGGTCCAGCCCCGAGCATCACCCTGCGCTACATGTCCGTTCGCCGTAGCTATACGAGAAGAGGGCCGTATCGCCGGCCCAGGCTCCGACCACAGAACTGAGCGCCACGCAGTGCTAAAAGCCACCTGGCCGTAGCTATGCGAGAACAGCGCCGTCAGGAAAGGCAGGTGGGGAGGTGGAGAGCGAAATGCGCGCCACGAAGGCTCGGAGTGATCTTGAGGGTGCCGCGGTGGAGGGCGGTGATGTGGTAGGCGATGGCGAGGCCGAGGCCAGTGCCCCCGGTGTCGCGGGTTCGGGCGTCGTCGAGGCGGGTGAAGCGTTCGAAGACGCGTTGGCGGTCGGCCGGGGGGATGCCGGGGCCGTCGTCGAGGACCTCGATCACGGCCTGACGCTGCTGGGGGTCGTGACTGAGCCGGATGGTGATGGCGGTGTCGGCGTGGCGTTCGGCGTTGTCGAGGAGGTTGCCCAGTACCCGGGTGAGGAGGGCGGGGTGGCCGTGGACGAGGACCGGGTCCAGGGCGGAGTCGAGTTGCAGGGTCAGGTGGGTGGGCGGGTGGCGGCGGGCGACCTCCTCGCGTACCAGATCGGCGAGGTCTACTGTTTGCGCGCCGCGGTCCTCGCCTCCGCTGTCAAAGCGGGCCAGCAGCAGCAGGTCGGTGGCCAGGCGCTGCAGTCGCTGGGTGTCGCCCAGGGCGCCGTGGACCACTTGCGGCCAGTCCGCCTGTTCCGGGCGGGACAGGGCGATCTCCAACTCCGCCCGGAGTGCGGTGAGCGGGCTGCGCAGTTCGTGGGAGGCGTCGGCGACGAACCGGCGTTGCTCGTCGACCGCGGTCTGGAGTCGGCCCAGGGTGGTGTTCATGGTGTGGACCAGACGGGCGATCTCGTCTCCGGACCGGGGGAGGGGTACCCGGCGGGGTGAGCGCTGGGTGGCGAGTTCGTCGAAGCGGCCACGGATGGCTTCCACCGGGCGCAGTACCCGCCCTGCGGTGAACCATGTTGTGCCCGCTACCACCACGGTCAGTACGGCTACCGCGGTAACCAGTGACCACGCGGTGATTTCCACGCTCGGCGGCGCGTCCGGGCCGCTCGCAAGGCGCAGGGCCAGCTCCCGGCACTTGTCCGCGGACTGTGGTATTGCGTAGTCGTCGTCCGGGCTTACGAACAACCGCACCGCTGCTACGCACGCCCCGATGGCCAGGGCTGCTGCGGTCACCGATGCGGCGCGTAGGGTCAGCCGGGCCCGCATGGTCGTGGGCCGGAGCCAGTGCAGGAACCTGTGGGCTGTCACGCGGATGCCTGGTCGTGGTCGAGGCGGTAGCCGACTCCGCGGACGGTGTGGATGGTGCGTCGGCCGAAGGGAGCGTCGATCTTGCGGCGCAGGACGGAGACGTAGACCTCGACGATGTTTATGTCGCCGTCGAAGGCGTCGTCCCACACATGCTCCAGTACCTCGCTCTTGGCGACGACCTCTCCGTGGCGGCTGGCGAGCTACTCCAGGACGGCGAACTCCCGGGCGGTCAGGGCCAGTACCGTGTCCCCGCGCTGGCAGCGGCGGGCGGCGGGATCAACCTGTAAGTCGCCGATCTGGATGACGGCGGGGCGTTCGCGACGTCCACGGCGGACCAGGGCACGCAGGCGGGCGGCCAGAGCGATGTAGGAGAAGGGTTTTGTGACGTAGTCGTCGGCGCCGGTGTCCAGTCCCTCGGCCTCGTCGTACTCGCCGTCCTTGGCGGTAAGCATCAGCACTGGGGTCCACACCCCGGCCTCGCGCAGCCGGGCGCAGACCCGGAAGCCGTTCAGCCCGGGCAGCATCACGTCCAGCACGACCACGTCGTAGTCGTTCTCGACCGCTAGCTCCCACCCGCGCGGCCTGCCAGGTCCACTGCGAAGCCCTCACCGGCCAGGCCACGGCGCAGTAGTTCGGCTAATCGCCGGTCGTCCTCCACCACCAGTATCCGCATGGCCACGGAATGCCGCACCGCGGGTGAATCCAACCTGAAGTGCCACTTTGCGCTGGTCCCTCGCCCAGAAGATCACCCGCGACCTCAGTTTCCCGGCCGTGAAGTGGAATGGCCCCTCTCAGGCGATGGACGACGACACCCGTCGGGTCGCCGCCCGCCGCCTTCTGCACGACGACACCATCCGGACCGAAGACCGCCTGGCGGCCTGCTGTTGCTGCTCTATGCCCAGTGGCCCGCGGCAATATCCCGATTGACCGCCGCTCACTTCGAAGAGACGGAAGGAACGGTCCGCATCCGCCTCGGCGACATCGCGGTCACGTTGCCCGGCCCCGTCGCCGAGCTGGCCCTGAAGCAGGTCTCCGCTCGTCGCAGCCACGCGGTCCTCGCCCAGATCGACGCTCCTTGGCTCTTTCCCGGCGGCCAGCCCGGCCGCCCGATCAGCGCCTGGGCGATAGGCGAGAGGCTCCGCAAGCTCGGCATCCGGCTCGCGGACGCCCGGTCGACCGCCTTGTTCCAGCTCGCCACCGAGCTGCCCGCCGCCATCCTTGCCCGGACCCTCGGCATCCACATCAGCGTTGCCGTCAAGTGGCAGCGGGCTGCCGCCGGAGACTGGGGAGCATACGCAGTCGAGATCAGTCGCAGGCCCAAAACCCAGGAGCCCACATGACACACCACGCCGAACAATCAGCGAACCAACCCGCGATCTCCCAGGAGCGAGTCGCCGAAGTGCAGGAGGTCATCGACCGCATCACACGCTGGGCCGCCAACCGCCAGGACATCATCGGCCTGCTACTTGTCGGCTCGTACGCCCGCGATGCCGCGCGGCCTGACTCCGATATCGACATCGTCCTGCTCACGACAGACCAGCCTCAGTACTTCAACAACACCTGGGCCAACGAGCTCGCTCTCGGCGAGCTTGTCCGAACGCAATCGTGGGGGCCCATCACCGAACGACGCTATGCCACGCCCTCAGGTCTGGAAGTTGAGATCGGCATCGGCTCTCCGGAGTGGGCGCAGACAGACCCCGTCGACCCGGGCACACGTCGCGTCGTCACCGATGGCGCCCGCCCTCTGCACGATCCGGCAGGAGCCCTTGCCTTCCTGATCCAGGCATGCAGATCCTGACCATCCCGTCAGAGGCATTCGGACGGTTCCAATACCCGACTTCCGAACCACCTATATCAGCCCTGCCCTGGACAGCCCGGTCACTCTGGCCGCCTGGAACACCACCGAGCCCGTACCGGGCGAGCACCGGTTCACCTGTACGTTGCACGCCGACGGGCAGGAACACTCCTGCCAGGGCACCGGCAACGGACCGCTGTCCGCCCTGGCCGATGCCCTCGGTACCGTCGGCATCACCGTCGACATCCTCAGCTCCATCGAGCACTCCACCGCCACAGTCCCAGGCAGTCCAGCAGTCGCTTACGCCGAGTGCCGTGTGGGCGACGGCACTTGCTGGGGCGCGGGCTGGGACACCTCGATCCTGACCGCATCGGTCCACGCTGCGCCCCTTTCTCACCGTCGGCGCGCCGGACACCGCCGCTCACGTCCGTACCGTCTTCCCGATCCTGGGCAGCCCGGTCGGCTGCTCCATGTTCTCCAGACTTCGCTATGTCTCATGAGACAGATTTGGGCCGTCATCGGGGTCTCCCGCAGGATCAGCTCCTCTCGGAGCAGGCGATCTTGCGTAATCGAGAGCGTATTCCTCAGATCCTGAGGGCTCGTGGTCACCTGGCGGTGGTTCGTCGTGGTAGTCGAGCGCGCGGCCGACGACCGGAGCCGGGGCGGGGGTCAGGGCGTCCGCAGTGTCGCCGCGGCCTTGTACGTGCGCAGCACGGGGGCCGTTTCGATGTGCGTGACCGCCTCTCGCGCCAGGCGCCGCGTCAGGTAGGTGTGGAGCGCCTCCGCGTCCCGGCACAGTGCTTGGGCGACCAAGTTGGTCGGCCCGGTCGTCGCCGCCACTACAGCCAGTTCCTCGTGGCCCGCCAGCGCGGTGGCCACCTCGTCCAGGTGCGCCGGCGACATTTGCATCCACAACAGCGCCGACACGGTGACGCCCACCAGCGCAGGGTCCACGTCCACGTCGAAGAACAACGCGCCCCGCGCCCGTAGTTCGGTAAGCCTGCGGGCTACCGTCGACGCTGTCGTGCCGGTCGCCGCCGCCAAATCCGCGTAGCTTACCCGCGCGTCTTCGCGCATCGCGCCCAGCAACACCCGGTCCCCGTCGGTCAGCAGGTAGGGCTCTTCTTCGAGGGCCGCAGCGCGCCCGCCCGCGCCGGCTGTGTCCCATTCGGCGCGCAGCCGGGCCTGCTGGTCCTTGTCCAGGACGTTCACTCGGCCCCGCCACGCGGTCGGCCCGCCGAGGTAGGTGTGCAGCAGGTAGTGCGCGGAGACGGAGCTGATCCCGGCGGTGCGCGGGATGTCGCGCAGCAGCAGCGTGTGCGCGTCAGGACCGGACGGGGGTGTGTGGATGATCACCACGATCTCCGTGCCGCCGGACGTCAGCCGTACCCACGAGGTGTCCGGCCGGCGCGCGAGCGCCACGGCGATGTCGTGCGCGCTTCGTGACGCGGCCGTCAGCCGCACGAACCACTGGTGTACGCCCGCGCTGCGCGGCGTCGGCAGCGTTACCACTCGCAGCCCGGCCTGCGCGTACAGGCGTCGGTAGCGGCGGACGACGGTTTGCGTCGAGCAGCCGAGCACCTCGGCGATGAGCGTGAACGGCGCCCGCGCGTTCACCTGCAAGGCATGGATCAAGCCGCGGTCCACATCATCCAGCACGAGCATATCGATCAAATTAGCTGATCTGAATGGAAGTAAACGCCTATCACTTGCCAAGAAATGGAACCTTGCGCGGGTGGTTGGGCACGGTGGTCACCGGTCTGCCGCCATCGTCATCTCTGAGGGAGAACGCATGTCCCGCACTACCGGTGAACCCGCCACCCCGCCCGCCGCACGGCTCACCGCCTTCGGCGGCGCGCCGTACCGATGGCGCTGGATCGCGCTCGCCGCGCTCCTTGCCGCCGAGGCGATGAACTTCCTCGACGCCACGATCGTCCAGGTCGCCGCCCCTGTCATCCACACCGACCTGGGCGGAGCGGACGCCACCATCCCGTGGTTCAGCGCCTCCTACACCCTTGCCTTTGCCCTCGGCCTGCTCACCGGCGGCCGCCTCGGTGACATCCACGGCCGCAGGCGCGTCTTCTGCGCCGGGGTCATCGCATTCGCCTTGACCTCCCTGGCGTGCGCGCTCGCTCCCACCGCCCTCGTCCTCATCACACTGCGCGCTCTGCAAGGAGCCGCCGCGGCCGCGATCATCCCGCAGACGTTCGGGCTCATCCGCGCCATGTTCACAGGCCCCGAACTGTCCAAGGCCCTCGGCATGATCGGCCCCGTCATGGGACTGTCCGCCGTCGTCGGCCCCGCGCTCGGAGGGGTCCTCACCCATGCCGACCTACTCGGCGTCTCCTGGCGCGCCGTCTTCCTCGTCAACCTTCCCCTCGCCGTGGCCGTCCTGGCCGCCACCCCTTTTCTGTGCGAGGACCGCGCCCCGGTCCGCCCCCGCCTCGACCCGGTCGGCACCGCCCTGGCCATGCTCGGCACCGCCCTGCTGGTGTGCCCGCTCGCCACCGGCCACCCCGGGCCCCCCGCGTGGGCGACCGCCGCGGTCGGCGCCGCCGTCCTGACGGTGTTCGTCGCCCACCAGCGCCGCACCGCCCGCCACGGCAAAGCCCCGCTGATCGAACCCGCCCTGCTGCGCGGCCGCTCCTTCCCCGCAGCACTGGCCACATCCACGCTGTTCTTCGCCGTGATGAACGGCGTCATGATCACCATCGTCCTGCACCTCGAACTCGGCCTCCACGACGGGCCGCTCACCGCCGGCCTCACCCTCCTGCCCTGGTCCGCAGGACTGGCCGTCGCCTCCTGGGCGGCCGGAAGCCACCTCGTCCCCCGGTACGGCGGCCGCGTCATGCACGCCGGCATCGTCACCCTCGCCGGCGGACTGGCCGCCGCCGCATTCGCCTACAGCGCCGCCGCCTCCGACGCCTACCCGACGGCCCTCCCGTTTGCCCTCGCGCTGGCGGGGCTGGGCAGCGGACTGTTCACGCCGCCGTTCTTCACCACCGCGCTGGGGGCCGTCGGACCGCACGAGACCGGCTCCGCGGCGGGATTGCTCAACGCCGTCCAGCAACTCGGCGGAACCCTCGGCATCGCCCTCATCGGTGGGGTCTACCTCGACACGACTGGTCCCCGCGCCGCGGCCGAACACGCCCTCGGAGTGGCCGCTGTGCTCCTGGCCGCCACCGCGGCGGCCGCCGGCGCGATGACGGCTCGCCGTACCCGACCGGCCGTTCCCGCAGACGAGGCCCGGGATGAGGCAGGCTGACTCCGCAACCGCGAGGCTGTGTCCAACACGCAGTGCCCACAGGTAACCCACATTCCGGCATCCGAACTCGGCCGAATCGAATCGGGGGGACCGGGCAATTCGCCACCCCACACATCGCACGTCATGTCGCCGATCATCCCAGGCGCTCCAGACCCAGCCAGCTCAGGGATCAGCACGGCAACCGGCTTGTGCGAGCAACCCCGCAAACCTTCCCGGCCAGAGCACTAGGCGGGAGGGAGAGCGCGTTGAGCCGGCCCCGCCAGGGGCGGCCGCCTGTCGGGCCAGGGCGAGATGGGGGTGTCCAGGCCGCCGCTTTCGTACCCTCGGCCTCAGCCGCCTGCCACGGGCCTGGAGCCGATGGCTGCGCAGGCCGCCTTCTTCGTGGGGTAGCCGTCCGCCGGGTAGATCACCGGTCCGCCGAGTTCCCCATGGCTGTCGGCGGCGGAGGACTCGCCGCTGTCGGGCTGCGCGTTGGGGAAATAGCAGGCCGCGAACCGGGCCGGCTTGGGAGTCTGCGGCACTGTGCCCTGTGCGGGCCGGTTCCACATCCCGTCCCAGGCCGCCGCGCACGAACGCGCCGCGTCCTGCGGATCGAAGTCCTTCATGGCTTTGAGCGGCAGTTGACTCAGGTCCGCTTCGGGCGACAGTGTGCGAGCACACATGACATTGCGTCCGTTGTCGCCCCATGGCCCGAGCGTGGCCACGGCAGCCGTGGTGGCGCCCCCGAGGAGGGCGGCTGCGACCGCACCCACCATGAACAGATGCCGGCGCCTCCCGGAACCGGCCGTGGCAGGTGGCTGCTCGGTCCGTCGCAGGATCTCCTGCAGCACGGCCTGGCCGGCTTCGGAGACCGCCCAGCCGTCGGTTCCGTCGCCGGCGAGGCGCAGGGCACGGACGGCGGCGAGGTCGGGCGCCTGGCCGTGCTGGGTGACGGTCTGCTTCATGCTGACTCCCGCTGGGTGAAATGGGACTGGGAAAGAAGGTCATGGGCCGGTTGCGCATGGTCCGCACG
>NZ_KQ949029.1:354799-493989 GCF_001514285.1 Streptomyces sp. DSM 15324 | reverse complement strand
CAGCGAGTCGTCGCCCAGAGCCCGCGCCGCCCTGAGGACCGTCGTACGGGCCCGGCCCCTCGGCACCCCGGCCGCCGCGCGCGCGTACAGCTCCGCGCCCTCCTCCAGCACCAGCCCCACGTCGAGGCCGGCCGGGACCTTGATCCGCGCCGTCCGGCGCCAGGTGGTGACCGGGTCGCTCCAGGCCTCGACCGCGTACGTCCAGCGGCCCGGCGCGTCCGGGGTGACCTCGGCGCCCCAGCGGTCGCTGCCCGGGGCGAGTTCACGCATCGGCGTCCACGGACCGCGCCGGCCCTTGGGCCCGCGCAGGACGACATTGGCGGCCACCGCGTCATGGCCCTCCCGGAACACGGTCGCCGTCACCTGGAAGCTCTCCCCCGGGACCGCCTTGGCCGGGCGTCTGCCGCCCTCCACCGCGGGCCGCACGTCGCGGACCGGGATCCGGCCGATGACAGGGGTCGGGCTCATTCGTCTCACCTTCGTTGTGCTCATGGCCGGGCTAACGGCCGGATCGCCCGGGCGGTTCTGCGCCGGGTCATCCGTCCGGCCCGCAGCCGGATCTGTCGTCATGTGGTCCGCCGGGCCCGCGGCCCGACTCCCGCTCCGCCACCGGAACGGGGCCGCCGTCACGGCGTCGCCGGAGCGAGCCGGGCCACCGCCCGGCCACCGCGCCGCGCGGCGCCGGCCGCCTGCGGACGGCCGTCCTGCTCCTGTAGGTAGACGGCGAGCGTGGTGCGCAGATACCGCTCCGCCGCGTCCGCGGCCTCGCGCGCGCAGCGCTTTCCCATGAGCACACACAGGGTGTAACCCGAGTCCTCGAAGGTGGCCCGCACCGCGCGGTCGGCCGGGGAGGCGAGCATCACGCGCTCCCACGCCCGGTACCGCCGCAACTGCCTGGCGACCTCGGTCTTGGCCGGTAGCAGCATGACGCAGTCACCTTTCGGGCTCGATGAATGTTTCACTCATGGTGCATGCGCCGACACCAAGCGTCTTGTTGGATCTTCAATCACCCCGGAGTGCGCTCGTGTTGCACGAATGGACTAACGCCCGCACTGTGGGAGGTGACTCAGAAGCGATCAGCGCTCACCCTCCGTATATTCGGCCCGCGGGGGTCCACGGAGCGGGAGCCTCGCCGGTGAGGAGCCAACGACGATGAAGACCGCAGTTCCCTGCTACTACCACCTCGACGTGGACGTCAGTCCGGAGCGCGTCGCACAGGTCGGCCGGATCCTGGCCGCCCACCTGAGGTACTGGGACCTCGAAACCCTCGTCGCCCCCGTCTGCGGTGGCGCCGGGATGCTGCTGACGGCCATCGACGAGAACGCGACGGACAAGTCCCTCTCGATCGAGATGTGGTGGAACGGCCAGCATCTGATCACGGCCGTCGGCGGCAACGACCGTGAGCTGCGCCCCGACCAGGACCTGCGGGGCTGCCTGGAGCAGATCGCCGCCATGAGCGACGGCTGGGGCTGCTGCGCCACCGCCACCGGCAGCAAGGTCATCTGGTTCTCGCAGCGCGCCCGTTCCGGCGAACGCGTCCCGCTGGTGCCGGCCCCGCCGTCGCCCAGCCTGCGCGAAGGACGCCCGGTGCCCCGCGCCCTCCCGGTGGCGGCGCTGGCCGCCCCGGCGGCCGCGGAACCCGGGGCCCTGGAGGCGGTTCGGTGACCTCACCGCCCCACCGGACGGCAGGGGTGCCCGCGTGGAGCGGGCACCCCTACCCCCTGGGCGCCGACTTCGACGGCGACGGCACCAACTTCGCGCTCTTCAGCGAGGTTGCCGAGCGGGTCGACCTGGTGCTCGTGGAGGACGACGACAGTCACCGGACCGTGCCGCTGACCGAGGTCGACGGTTTCGTCTGGCACGGCCGTCTGCCCGGCGTCGGCCCCGGACAGCGCTACGGCTACCGGGTGCACGGCCCCTGGGACCCGGCCGGCGGACACCGCTGCAACCCGGCGAAGCTGCTCCTGGACCCCTACGCCCGCGCCGTCGAGGGCCGGACCGACAACCACCCCTCGCTCTTCGAACGCGCCGGGGACCGTCCCGACCCCGCCGACAGCGCGGGGCACACCCCGCTGGGCGTGGTCACCGACCCCGCCTTCGACTGGGGCGACGACACCCCGCCCCGGCGCTCGTACGCCGACACGGTGATCTACGAGGCCCATGTCCGCGGACTCACCCGCACCCACCCCGACGTCCCGCGCGCCCTGCGCGGCACCTACGCCGGCCTCGCCCACCCGGCGGTGACCGAGCACCTCACCTCGCTGGGCGTGACGGCGATCGAGCTGATGCCGGTCCACCAGTACGTGCAGGACGGTGTGCTCATCGACCGCTGCCTCGCCAACTACTGGGGCTACAACACCATCGGCTTCTTCGCGCCGCACCACGCCTACGCCGCCCGCGGCGCCCGGGGACAGCAGGTCACCGAGTTCAAGGAGATGGTGAAGGCGCTGCACGCGGCCGGCCTCGAGGTGATCCTCGACGTCGTCTACAACCACACCGCCGAGGGCAACGAAAAGGGCCCCACCCTCTCCTTCCGGGGCATCGACAACGCCTCGTACTACCGGCTGGTGGACGGCGACTGGTCGCACTACTACGACACCACCGGCACCGGCAACAGCCTCCTCATGCGCCACCCGTACGTGCTCCAGCTCATCATGGACTCGCTGCGCTACTGGGTGACCGAGATGCACGTCGACGGCTTCCGGTTCGACCTCGCGGCCACCCTGGCCCGGCAGTTCCACGAGGTGGACCGGCTGTCGGCGTTCTTCGACCTCATCCAGCAGGACCCGGTGATCAGCCGGGTCAAGCTGATCGCCGAGCCCTGGGACGTGGGCGAGGGCGGCTACCAGGTGGGCAACTTCCCGCCCCTGTGGTCGGAGTGGAACGGAAGGTACCGTGACGCCGTACGCGATTTCTGGCGGGCCGAGCCGCACTCCCTCGGCGAGTTCGCCTCCCGGCTGACCGGCTCCTCCGACCTGTACGCCCACACCAGGCGCCGGCCGCGCGCCAGCGTCAACTTCGTGACGGCGCACGACGGTTTCACCCTGCGCGACCTCGTCTCGTACAACCACAAGCACAACCAGGCCAACGGCGAGGGCGACCGCGACGGCGAGAGCCACAACCGGTCCTGGAACTGCGGGGTGGAGGGCGAGACCGACGACCCGGCCGTCCTGGCACTGCGCGCCCGCCAGCAGCGCAACCTCCTCGCCACCCTGCTGCTCTCCCAGGGCATCCCCATGATCGGCCACGGCGACGAACTCGGCCGCACCCAGCGTGGCAACAACAACGCCTACTGCCAGGACAACCCCGTGTCCTGGATCGACTGGCGGCTCACCGAGGAACAGCGCCGGCTCACGGACTTCTGCCGCCGCCTTCTGGCGCTGCGCGCCGCCCATCCCGTGCTGCGCCGGCGCCGCTTCTTCCTCGGCGAGACCGTCACCCACGCCGGACAGCCCCTGCCCGACCTGGTCTGGTTCCAGCCGGACGCCCGCGAGATGCGCGACCGCGACTGGCTGCGCTCCGACGTCCACAGTGTCGGCGTCTTCCTCAACGGCGACGCCATCGCCGAACCCGACCCCCGGGGCCGCCCCGTGGTGGACGACTCCTTCCTCCTGCTCTTCAACAGCTACTGGGAACCGGTCCCCTTCCGCCTCCCGGGCACCTCCTACGGCGAACGCTGGACGATCGCCGCCGACACGGCGGAACCGGACGGGCCCCGGGACGAGACGGAGTACAAGGCGGGCGCGGAACTGACCCTGGAATCCCGCAGCCTGATCGTCCTGACGAGACCACCACGCCGCTCGGAGTGAAGGGGGGCGCGGTGCGCGCCCCCGCGGAGGGTCACCTCTGACGCCGCGACGTCACCGTGAACTGCGCCCCGTCCGGATCCCGGAGAATCGCCTCCTCCTCCCCCTCCCGCAACACACTCCCCCCGTGCTTCTCCGCGGCCCGCACAGCCCCCGGCACCTCACCGACGGCGAAATGCACCTGCCAGTGCGGCCTAATGGTGGGATCGGGCGCCGCCTCCAACGCCCCCGACTCGATCCGCGCCACGACATCGCCCCCGCTGCGCAGCACCACCTCGCCGCCCTCGTACCGCACCTCGCAGCACCCGGGCCGGTCCGTGGCCCAGTCGAGGATCTCGCCGTAGAAGATCGCGGAGTCGAAGGCGTCGCGGGTGTGCAGCCGGATGAAGGAGGGGGCCGCCTGCCGCCACGCCTCCCAGTTGCCGATCAGCTTGCCCTCCCAGACCCCGAAGGTCGCCCCCTCCCGGTCGGCCAGCAGTGCTGCCCGGCCCGGCGGCAGCGAGATCGGCCCCACCGCCACGGTCCCCCCGCGTTCCCGGGTGCGGGAGGCGGCCTCGTCGGCGCTGGGGACGGCGAAGTACGGCGTCCACGCCACCGCCATCTGCCACATCGCGGCGACGGCGGCGATCCCGGCCACCGGGACGTCGTCCACCAGCGCCGTACGGAAATGGCCGCCCAGAGTGCCGCGCCGCCACCGCCAGCCGAGGACGGCCCCGTAGAACTCCTGGGTGGCCTCCAGATCGCGGCTGGTCAGGCTCACCCAGCAGGGCGCACCGAACACGGCGTCGGTGGAGAGGACGTCCCGCGCTGGGCGGGATGGGGACGGGTGATCGTTCATGGGGGCTCGCGTTCCTGTCTCCGGGCCGACGGCCGCGGCTCTCCTCCAGTGTCCGGCCGGACGCGCCGACGGCGCCTGCCGAGGACGCCGGTGGCACGATGGAGTGGTGGCACGAGTACCGCACGACCCCGACGACGAAACGGCCTGGATCCGCCGGCTCCAGCAGGAGGTCGACCAGCTCAAGAAGGCGGTCGCCTCCCACGCCGTGGTGGACCAGGCGATCGGTGTGATCGTCACGCTCGGGAGAGTGACGCCCGACCAGGGCTGGGCGATCCTCCGCGAGGTCTCCCAGCACACCAACATCAAGCTGCGCAACGTCTCGGAGCTGATCCTCATCTGGGGCCGCAATGGGGAGATGCCGGAGGAGATCCGGGCGGAACTGGAAGCCCTGCTGGACCAGTACGGCCCCACCCAGATCCCCGGCGCTCCGCCATTGGAGTGAGGGCGGCCCGGGTCACCGCGCCTGCGGCACGACCTCCTCGCGCAGTCGGGCGAAGCAGCTGCTGAGCAGCCGGGAGACGTGCATCTGCGAGATGCCGAGCCGCTCGGCGATGGTGTTCTGGGTCATGCCCTGGAAGAACCGCAGATAGAGGATGGTGCGCTCGCGCTCCGGGAGCGCCCGCAGACAGGGCGCCACGGCGACGCGGTCGACGACGGTGTCGTAGCCGGGGTCGGGTTCGCCGAGGGCGTCGGTGAGGGCGTAGCCGTCGGTGCCGGGCAGCTCGGCGTCCAGCGACAGCGCGGAGAAGCACTCCAGCGCCTCCATGCCGGTGTGCACCTCTTCTTCGGTGAGCTGCGCGTACGCGGCGATCTCGGCGACGGTCGGCACCCGGCCGGGCGTCGTCTGGGCGAGTTCCTTCGTGGCGTGCCGCACCCGGTTGCGCAGGTCCTGGACCCGCCGGGGCACGTGCAGCGTCCACATGTGGTCACGGAAGTGGCGCTTGATCTCGCCGGTGATCGTGGGCACCGCGTAGGCCTCGAAGGCCCGGCCGCGCCCGGGATCGTAGTGGTCGACGGCCTTGACCAGTCCGAGGGCGGCGACCTGGTACAGGTCCTCCAGCGTCTCGCCGCGACCGCGGAAGCGGACGGCGATCCGCTCGGCCATCGGCAGCCAGAGCCGGACCAGTTCGTCGCGCAGGGCCCGGCGCTCCGGCCCCTCGGGCAGGGCGGCCAGCCGTGCGAAGGACTGACCGGTGTCCGGGGCGTCGTCGTGGGGGTGCTGCCGCGTGCTGACGGTGGGACGCATCGTGCGTGCCTTCCCGAGGGGGTGCCGAGGATGGAAGGGCACCGTGGGACGCGCCCGCGCGGACAATTCGGCGATCGCCCGGGGCGCCCGCCAGGCGGGGGTCCCACGGACGTGCCTCCTGTCCGAAGCACATCTGTCCACCTTCCCGTGCACGCACTTCCGAAACCTTTAGTCCGGTTATGTCGGAATTTCTTTGACTGTTCCTGGGGAGATTCACCTCTGACATACCTCTGACACAGAGGTAATCTCGGCGGTGTGGACGAGGAGACCTTCCCGGAAGAGCTCGCCGACGCGCTCGTCGGCATCCAACGGCTGCTGCGGCGCCGTCTGCGCGCCGGGCTGACCGTGCCCCGGCTGCGCGGCGCGGAGGTCGAACTGCTGCGGCTCGTCGAGTCCCGGCCCGGCATCGGGGTCTCCGACGCCGCCAAGGAGCTGTACCTCGCGGGCAACTCCGTCTCCACCCTGGTCAACCAGCTGGTCAGGGACGGGTACCTGGTCCGGGAGACCGACCCCGCCGACCGGCGTGCCGCCCGGCTGCTGCTCACCGAGGCCGCCGAGACCCGCCTGCGGGCCTGGAAGGCGCGCCGTGCCGCGCTCGTCCATCGGCATGTCACCGGGCTCGACGCCGCCGACCGGGAGGCCCTGCGCGCGGCGCTGCCGGCGCTGCGCTCGCTCGCCGTCAGTCTGCACGAGGAGGCCGAGGACGCATGACCGCCGCCGTCACCTGCACCGCGCTCGCCCACGCCTTCGGGGACACCAGGGCCGTCGACGGGCTCGACCTGACCGTCCGCGAGGGGGAGGTCTTCGGTCTGCTCGGCCCCAACGGGGCGGGCAAGACCACCGCCATCCGCTGCATCACCACCCTCCTGCCCGTCCCGTCCGGCATGGTCGCCGTCTTCGGCCGGGACGCCGCCCGCGACCGCATGGCCGTACGGCGGCTGCTCGGGTACGTCCCCCAGCAGCTGTCGGCCGACCAGAACCTCACCGGCCGGGAGAACGTCGTCCTGTTCGCGCGGGTCTTCGACGTGCCCCGCCGGGAACGCGCCGCACGCGTCGCCCAGTCGCTGGCCGCCGTCGACCTCACGGACGCCGCCGACCGGCTGGCCGGCACCTACTCCGGCGGTATGGTCCGCCGCCTCGAACTGGCCCAGGCCCTGGTGAGCGCACCCCGGCTGCTGATCCTGGACGAGCCCACCATCGGGCTCGACCCGATCGCCCGCACCGGCGTGTGGGAGCACATCACCGCCGTGCGCGAGGCCACCGGCATGACCGTCCTGGTGACCACGCACTACATGGACGAGGCCGACCAGTACTGCGACCGGGTCGGTCTGATGCACCGCGGCCGTATCCGGGCCCTCGGCACCCCCGCCGAACTCCGCCGCGACCTCGGTGAGCGCCGCGGCCTCGCGCCCACGGACCCGCCGCCGAGCCTGGAGGACGTCTTTCGGGACGTCGCCGGCAGCGGCCTCGACGACACGTCAGGAGACTTCCGCGATGTCCGAAGCACCCGCCGCACCGCGCAGCGCGTCGGCTGACGTGGCACACGAGCGGGGCATCGACCTGCTGCTGCGGCCCCCTGTGCCGCGGGCCGGCTGGCGGGTGCTCCCCGCCCGGGTCGCGGCCCTGTGCGCCGTCGAACTCCAGAAGCTGAGCCACGACCGCACCGAGCTCTACACCCGGGCCGTGCAGCCCGCCCTCTGGCTGCTGATCTTCGGTCAGACCTTCAGCCGCATCCGGGCGATCCCCACCGGCGGCATCCCCTACATCGACTACCTCGCGCCCGGCATCATCGCCCAGTCCGCGATGTTCATCGCCATCTTCTACGGCATCATGATCATCTGGGAGCGGGACGCCGGGGTCCTCAACAAACTCCTCGTCACCCCCACCCCGCGCTCGGCGCTGATCACCGGCAAGGCCTTCGCGGCCGGAGTGAAGTCGCTGATCCAGGCCGTCGTGGTGATCCTCATCGCCGCCCTGCTCGGGGTCGCCCTGACCTGGAACCCGCTGAAGCTGCTCGGGGTCGCCGGGATCGTCGTGCTCGGCTCGGCGTTCTTCTCCTGCCTGTCGATGTCCATCGCGGGCATCGTCCTCAGCCGTGACCGGCTGATGGGCATCGGCCAGGCCATCACCATGCCGCTGTTCTTCGGCTCCAGCGCCCTCTACCCGGTCGCGATCATGCCGGGCTGGCTCCAGGTGATCAGCAAGGTCAACCCGCTCAGTTACGAAGTGGACGCCCTGCGTGGTCTTCTCCTCGGCACCCCCGCGCACCTCGCGCTCGACTTCGGGGTGCTCGTCCTGGCCGCCGCGCTCGGCATCACCGCGGCCTCCGCACTGCTCGGCCGGCTGGCTCGCTGATCTTGTCGGCGACGTGATGTGCGGCACGCCCGCGGACCGTCCCGCGGCGGCCGTCGGCGGATTCTTCCTGCGCACGGCTTGATCGACGATCAAAAGGGGTGAACGCCCTGGCCACAGCGCATTCCGCTCATTTGACAGTGCGCTGAGCACACGGATAGGAAGCAGCCGGAGAAGTCGAGAGGTGGACTGTGGACGAGCCGAACGTGGTCGGGGACTGGCAGGAGTACGACGAGCAGGCCGGTCTGCGGGTCCGCGTCCACCAGTTGGAGGTGTCCGAGCCGCCGCGGGGCCGCGACGACGCGGCCGAGGGGCTGACCTACTTCCGGCTGCGGGTGACGGTGGAGAACCGGGGCACGGGGCACTCCACGATCCATCTCGAGGACGGTCAGATCGACGTACGGATCGGGCCCGACGGCGAGAGCGCGTTCATCGACTGGCGCAACTCGCAGTTCATCGAGGGCTTCGACGTCTACCCGCTGCGCCGCGCGACCGCCGTCCTGTACGCCGCGGGGCCCGAGGCGGCGCTCGGCCAGGTGGACGTGCAGATCCAGTTGCGGGTCGACGACGAGTGGGCCGACCGCCGGCTGTGGACCGGCGGTATCGGTCTGCGGGACGGGGCGCTGCCGACGGGGCCGGGCCGGGACAGCCTGGCCCGCCAGGTGAGCAACTTCCTGCGGGACCAGGCCGCCGAGGAGGGCACCGCCTGAGGGTGCCCCCGGATCAGTGCGGGATGCCGTCGATGATCTCGCGGGCCCCCTGACGCAGCAGCGACACCGCCACCGAGGTGCCGAGGGTGGCCGGGTCGAGCGGGCCCGCCCACTCGTGGGCGTTGAGCCGCACCTTGCCGTCGGGCGTGAACACACAAGCCCGCAGGGACAGTTCCCCGCTGCGGTCCACCCGGGCGAACCCGGCGATCGGGCTGTTGCAGTGTCCCTGGAGGACATGCAGGAACATACGCTCCGCCGTGGCCTCCCGGTGGGTGGCAGGATCGCCGAGCCCGCTGACGGCGTCGATCAGCTCGGTGTCGCCCTCGCGGCACTGGAGCGCGAGGATGCCCGCGCCGATCGGCGGCATCATCGTCTCCGGCGACAGCACCTCGCTGATCACGTCCGTACGCCCGATGCGCTCCAGGCCGGACACCGCCAGCAGCAGCGCGTCCGCCTCGCCCGCCGCCAGCTTCTCCAGCCGCCGGTTGGCGTTGCCGCGGAACGGCACGCACTCCAGGTGCGGGTGGGTCGCGGCCAACTGGGCGATCCGGCGCACCGAGGAGGTGCCGATCCGGGTGCCGTCCGGCAGTTCGTCGAGGGTGAGCCCGCCCGGGTGGACCAGGGCGTCGCGGATGTCGTCGCGCCTGAGGAAGGCCGCGAACACCGTGCCCGCGGGCAACGGCCGGTCCGCCGGCACGTCCTTGACGCAGTGCACCGCCAGATCGGCCTCACCGGCCAGCAGCGCCGCGTCCACCTCCTTGGTGAACGCGCCCTTGCCCTCGACCTGGGACAGATCGCCCATCCACTTGTCGCCGGTCGTCTTCACGGGGACGACCTCGGTGCGCACCCCCGGGTGCAGCGCGGCCAACTCGGCGCGGACACGCTCCACCTGGGCCAGCGCCATGGGGGAGTCTCGGGACACGATGCGGATCAGTTCCGGAACGGACATGCGGGACACGATAGACCCTCGCGCCCCGCACTCCGCACCGCTTCCCGGTTTCCGGCCACGGGTCACCGTGTGAACCGTGGCCGGAAGGGGGAGGACGAAGGGTTGCGCAGCGGTCACGCGTTGGGGTCGAAGGCGATCCCCGACGGCTTCGCCGACGCCAGGTGGGCCGTGAAGTTGCCGTCCTTGAGGCCGAAGTTGGCGCTGCCGAAGTCGTACGCGCTCAGCTTGTCGCGCAGGCCCGACGGATAGCCGTTCCAGCCGACCAGCGGCGGGTACTGCCAGGTGTGCTTGGCGTTCTCCGGCGGCTCGTCGCCCGGGTTGCCGAGCCGGAAGCAGTGGGTGCGGATGCCGTCCTTGTGGTAGACGACCTTCGCGTGCGTGCCCTCGAAACGGACCTCGGAGACCGGGTGCACGGTGAACCCGCCGTGGTTGGACGTCGACACGTACTGGACGCTGCCGTTCTGCACCCACACCACGACGTGCTCCCAGTCGTGCCGGTGCCCGCCGATGCTGCTGCCCGCGAGGGCCTGGTCCTTCTCGAAGTACAGGCCGTACAGGTACGCGCACCAGCCGTTGTTGCACTTGTAGCGCGAGTAGCTGTTGGTGTTGTCGAGGTCGGACGCGTCGTGGCAGTCGCCGCTCAGCGAACCGGTCGGCTTCAGCCCGCCGTTGATGGTGCCGTCCCGGCCGATGGCCGGGGTGGAGTAGCAGCCGTCCGTGTCGTAGTCGAACGCGGGCTGGTACGTCAGTTCGGCCGCCTCGGCGTTCTGCGGCAGCGCCGCCGGGGGAGCCGCGAAGGCGACCGAGGGGACGGCGAGCACGAGGGCTGCGGCACCGGCGAGTCCGGTGAGCCACCTCCTGCCGTGAACCTTGAACGTAGATGACGACACTGCGTCCTCCTAGGGGATCCGGGCGCAGCCGAACGGCTGTGGGGGAAAAGGGAGTTGAAGGAGGATCAGCTTCCACGGTTTTCGCTCCCAAGCCAAGTGCTCGCAGGCGTATCAGTGGTGAAGCGCAGCCCAACAGTTGGCCGTTCGGTGCCGTGTCAGGCGGAGTTGTCCGGAAGGTCGGCCGCCGACTCCTCGGGGGTGAGGTCGGTGCGCAGCCGCAGCCAGGAGGGCTGGCGCAGCAGTCCGGCCCGGGTCCGGGTGCTGTAGCGGACCTCGCCGACCAGCCGGGGCGCCACCCACCGGGCACCGGCAGCCGCGGGGACGGGGTCGAAGGGGCACACCGCGGTGGCCCCGGCCCGCAGCAGCGCGCCGAGTTCGGTGCGCTCGGCCTCGCTCCAGCCGGTGCCCACACTGCCCACGTACCGCAGGGCGCCCGCGGCCGTCCGCTGCCCGACGAGGACCGCCCCGGGCAGCCCGGTCAGCCGTCCCTTGCCCGGCGACCAGCCGCCGATCAGCACATCGGCGGTGCGCAGGTTGCGGATCTTGATCCAGGCCCGGGAGCGCACCCCGGGCTCGTACACCGAGTCCAGCCGCTTGCAGACGAGCCCCTCCAGACCGTGGAGGCGGGTGGCCTCCAGGGCCTCGCGTCCGTGTCCGACGAGTGCGCGCGGCGTCGACCAGAACGGCCCCTCGAGGCCCAGCTCTTCGAGCCGAGCCCGGCGCCGCGCGTAGGGCAGCCGCAGCAGTGGGTCCCCGCCGAGGTGCATGACGTCGAAGAGCACGAGGTGCACCGGCACCACCGCCGCCATCCGCGCCGCCCTGTCCGGCGCCTGCGCCAGCCCCATCCGGGACTGGAGCAGCTGGAAGTCGGCCCGGCCCCGCGCGTCCGGCGCCAGCACCTCCCCGTCCAGTACGGCGGCCGTGGCCCCCAGCGCCGCGCCCAGCGGCCCCAGCTCCGGATAGGCCCCGGTGATGTCCTCGCCGGAGCGGGCCCGCAGCCGGAGCGTCCCGTCCCCGGGGAGGTACACCACGGCCCGCTGCCCGTCCTGCTTGGTCTCGTAGGCCCAGCGCGTGTCCTGGGCGACCGGGGGCAGCTTGCCGGGCGTGGCGAGCATGGGAGGGATGAGAGGGAGCGTCACGGGTGAGGTGTCGACCCCCGGGCCCCGCGGCACGCACCCGGCGCGGCGGTTTCCCCCGAACGGCTGCTCGGTCCCCCGAACGGCGGCTCAGTCGCCCGACCGGCCGAAGACGCCCAGGTGGCTCGGCCGGTCGCCGGTGTAGAGCAGGACGTACCGGCCGGTCCAGCGCACCGCGCACTCGGCGCTCAGCGCGGGCCCGGAGTCGTACACCTCCCGGAACCGCTCCGGTGTAGGTCTGTGGCTGCCGAAGTGGTGTCTGACCCGGTCCGCGGGCAGTGGCCGCAGCGTGCTGGTGTCCTCGACCGCGTACTCGTCCGGCGGTGCGCAGGTGCCGACGACGTGCAGGATGTCGAGGATCGAGTGGGTGCCCTCCTGGCTCATGAACTCCGCGTCCTCCCAGAGCTCCTCCAGGCTCGCGTAGACGCCGTCGGCGCCGTACTCCCGCGCGAACTCCTCGGCGTGCAGTGCCCTCAGGGACTCCTCGACGCCGCCCGTGTACGGCGTGACGTAGTCCCAGCAACTCGCGCCCATCGCGCCCCCCTTGCGATCGGTGAACCGTCCCGTGCCCGCCACGGTAGGGCAGGCCACTGACACCCCTCGTCCAAGTGGCCCGCACCCTCGGCCACCGAGGTCGTCGCCAGGCCGGGGGGCCGTCCGCTACCGGGATCGTCGCTGTTTCTGGTGGCCGCGGTCGGGCGTGGGGCGGTTGGTGTGGCGTCGCGGGAGCGGACGGCGTATCCGAGGTTCAAGAGGCTGATCTCGGAACGGGAGTTGCGGGAGTACTTCACGCCGTCGGCGGAGGAGACGACGTGGGCGCGTGAACGTACGCATGACCGCCCGGGCCGGGTCTTGGGGCTGCTGGTGGCGGCGCCGGTGAAGGCGTATGCCGCGGACCTGGTGAATGTGGAGGGGTCCTTAAGTCGCGGGGCACGCGCTCAGCCCCAGATGGCGCCCGTACCCCGACCCGAGGCGTTTGAGAGGTCAAGTAGCATGCAATCGGGGCCAGTTACGCCGCTGTTGATGGTTCAGCCCCCTGTACGGGATCGAGAGGATAAACAGAACTTCCATGCTTCCCCCCACGAAAAAATTCCTCCGCGGCGGCCTGGCCGTTGCCTCGGCCGTAGTCGCTCTGGCGCTTGCTCAGGCCACCCCTGCCGCCGCTGACCCTCTGGCCGGCGCCGCGCACCGCACGGTGACTGTCGCTGCGGGCGAGACCTTCCATCTGAAGCTGGCCGCCACGCCTACCGTCCTGCCGGAGTCCGGTGGCACGGTGGCTGTCGCCGGCAACGGCTACAACAGGGCCCAGGGTGTCTTCCTCGCCTTCTGTGTCATCCCCGACACGGTCCGGGTCGGCGACCCGACGACTTACACCAGCCTGCCCACACCGTGCCTCGGCGGCCGGGAGTCCACCGACGGCTCGGCCCGGCGCATCACCGACACCGCCACCAGCACACCCGGCGCCACCATCCCCTACGAGCCGGGCGGTTCCTTCCTCACCACCCTCAATCTGCGTCCCGAGATCGCCGACGGCCTCGTCTGCGATGTCACCGTGCGATGCGCCATCGTCACCCGCGCCGACTTCACCGCCACCGCCGACCGGTCGTACGACCAGTACATACCCGTCCACTTCGAGCACCGGGGATAGCGGCCCCGCCGTCTGGTGGGGCGGTCCGCCGTCCCACCAGACGCAGCCCCCCGTGGGACCGTTCACGGACCCACGGGAACTGTCACACCCACCCGTGCCTGACACCGCACCACGAAAAGCGGCGTCCAAGGACCTACCGTCCCGTCGAGCGCTGCCGCCCGGCGGCGCATCCCCCGCATCCCGTCGGCCGCCGCGAGGGCTTGTACGGCCCCCACCAGCCCCACTCGGTGAGGATCGGTGCCGTACGCCCGCCGGGCCGGCCGCTCCACATCGACAGGGCGACCAGAGGGGCCTGGGCGTGGTGGCCGCGCACGGCGCCGAGCTGTGGCGCAGCGAGCGGGACCCGCACGACGGGCGGCCGTGCCCGGGGCGAGGGCCGCCGGCAGCGCCGTCTACCAGGCCGCCCCGACGTCGGTCGGCCGGACGATCAGCCGCAGGACGAGCGCCCGGCGTCCCAGCAGCCCGCTCCCCACCCCGTCGACGACCGGCCCGAGCGGCCACGGTGTGCCTGGGTCGCGCACGGCCGCGCGCACCCGGTGCCGCACCGGACCGGTGAGCGGTGGGTGCGCCTCCCGGATCTCCCACGGCGGACGCGGCAACTTACTTGAGTTACGCAACGAGATGCTAGCGTGGTCGCATGCCCACCGAACCGCTCCCCCTGCCTGCCGTGGCCACCCCGGAAGTGATCGAGATCGAGCGCGCGCTCACCCGGATCACCTACCTGAGCACCCGTGCCCGCCGGCACGACCGGCTGATGGCGATGGCCGGTGTCCCCCTGGACCGGGCCGCCGTGGCGCTGCTGCGCCAGGTCGCCGACTCCGAGCCGCTGCGGCCGGGGGAGCTGGCCCAGCGCCTGGGCGTGGAGGCCTCCCACGTGACCCGCACCGTACAGCAGCTCCAGAAGTCCGGCTATGTCACCCGGGTGCCCGACCCCGACGACGGGCGGGCCCAGCGGATTGAGCTCACCGGCGCCGGCCGCGAGGCCGTCGACCGGATCCGGGACGCGGGCGCCCGGGGGATGCAGCTCGCCCTGTCCGGCTGGTCCCCCGAGGAGCTCGGCCGGCTCGCCACGCTCTTCCACCGCATGGTCGACGACGTCCTCTCCTGCGCCGTCGACGACGACACCGACCAGTCCGCCGTCAGCGCCTGACCCGCTGCCGGCGCAAGGGAGTTGAAGGGCGTCCGCAGTGCCGTACCCCGCTGACGGAGCCCTCACTACCGTCCAGTAATCTCGGGCGTCAGGACTTCAGAGGAGGAACCTTGTCCCGGTCCGGACGCTCACCCCTGCTGCTGGCCGGCCTGCTGGCCACTGCGGGCGTAGCCCATTTCGCCGCCCCCCGCTCCTTCGACGCGACGATCCCGCGCGCCCTGCCGGGTTCGCCCAGGGCCTGGACGTACGGCAGCGGCGTCGCCGAGCTGGCACTGGCAGCCGGACTGGCGCTGCCGCGGACCCGCAAGGCGGCCGCCCTGGCCAGCGCCGCGTTCTTCGTCGGCGTCTTCCCCGCCAACGTCAAGATGGCGCTGGACTGGCGCGACCGTCCCACCCCCGTCAAGGCCGCCGCGTTCGGTCGGCTGCCCCTGCAGGTGCCCCTCGTGCTGTGGGCCCGCAGCGTCGCGAACGGCACGGAAGGACGGTCATGACGAAGACACTGGAGACCGGCGACAAGGTCGAGGACTTCTCGCTCCCCGACGAGACCGGCACGGTGCGCAGCCTCACCGAACTGCTCGCCGAGGGCCCTGTCGTCCTCTTCTTCTACCCCGCCGCGCTCACTCCCGGCTGCACCGCCGAGGCCTGCCACTTCCGTGATCTCGCCGCCGAGTTCGCCGCCGTGGGCGCCCGGCCGGTCGGCATCAGCGGGGACTCCGTCGACCGCCAGCAGGAGTTCGCCGGCCGCCACACCCTCGGGATGACCCTGCTGTCCGACGGCGACGGCGAGGTGCGGGAACGGTTCGGGGTGAAGCGCGGCGTCTCCCTCATGCCGACCAAGCGGGCCACCTTCGTCATCGCCCAGGACCGCACCGTCCTGGAGGTCGTCCGCAGCGAACTGCGCATGAACACCCACGCCGACCGAGCCCTGGACGCCCTGCGCGCCCACCGCGGCTGAGCGGCGCGCGGGCCCCGACCCCCCGGGCCGGGGCCCGTGCCTCCAGTCCGCGACCGGATCCGCGCGGTTGATGCACCCGGGCAAAGGGACCATTCTGGACGGCATGGAGCATGTCGTCGCTGCGGCGGTCATCGATGCCCGGGGCATCGTGACGGGCTGGAGCGAGGGTGCCCGACTGCTGACGGGGCATCCGGCCGAGGAAGCCGTGGGGCGGGCGGCGGCCGACCTGCTCGCCGAGGACCTCCCGGCCGCCGGCGGACAGGCCTGGAGCCGACCGGTCGTCGTACGCCACCGCGACGGGCACCCCGTCACCCTCGCCGTCACCGCCTGTCCCCTCCTCGGCACCGGGGGAGAGGCCCTGGGCTGGACCCTCACCGCGGAACGCGCCGCCTCGCCCGAGCCCACCCTCGCCGGGCGCGCCTTCCAGCAGGCGTCCATGTCGATGTCCGTCTTCGACCCCGGTCAGCGCTATCTGCGGCTGAACGAGGTCGCCTGCAAGGTCATGGGCGTCTCCGAGGACGTCCTGCTCGGCCGCCGCTTCCCGGACACCGTGGAGGAGGCCGAGCACAGCAAGGGGTTCAACTGGCACCTGCGCCAGGTCGTCGAGACCGGCCGCCCCCTGCGCTACGAGAGCTGCACCGGCGCCCCCTCCCTCAACCGGGAGCACGCCTGGACCACCGAGATGTGGCCGGTGCGGGACGCCTCGGGCGAGGTCGCCGGGGTCGCCCTGGCGGCCTTCGACAACAGCGACCAGTACTGGGCCCGCCGCCGTCTCGCCATGCTCAACGAGGCCGCCGCCTCCATCGGCACCACCCTCGACGTCGTCCGCACCGCCGAGGAGGTCGTCGAACTCCTCGTCCCCCGCTTCGCCGACTTCGTCAGCGTCGACCTCCTCGACTGGGTCCTGGGCGCCGACGAGCCGCCGCCCGTGCCCGAGGGGGAGATCGTGCTGCGCCGGGTCGCCCACGGCTCCGGCCGGGACGGCACCCCCGAGGCCGCGGTCCGCCTCGGCGGCACCGACACCCATCCGCCGTTCAGCCCGCCCGCCCGCGCCCTGCGGGAGGGGCACGCGATCCGCAGCAAGGCCGGTGAGCCCGACTTCATGTGCTGGCTCGCCGAGCGCGACACCCGCGCGCCCGGGGGCAGCCCCTACCGGCGCGGGGCCCACTCCATGATCTCGGTGCCACTGCGTGCGCGCGGCACCACCCTGGGTGTGCTGGTCGGCGTCCGGATCGCCCACCCCGACGACTACGAGGCCGACGACGCCGTCTTCGCCGAGGAGCTCGCCAGCCGGGCCGCCGTCTGCATCGACAACGCCCGCCGCTTCGCCCGTGAACGCACCACCGCGCTCGCCCTCCAGCACAGCCTGCTGCCGCGCGGACTGCCCGGCCAGGCCGCCGTCGAGGTCGCCCACCGCTATCTGCCCAGTGGCTCCACCGCCGGCCTCGGCGGCGACTGGTTCGACGTCATCCCGCTCTCCGGCAGCCGGGTCGCGCTGGTCGTCGGCGACGTCGTCGGGCACGGCATCCCCTCCTCGGCCACCATGGGGCGGCTCTGCATGGCCGTGCGCACCCTCGCCGACGTCGACCTGCCGCCCGACGAACTGCTCACCCACCTCGACGACCTCGTCACCCACCTGGCGGGCTACCAGGAGGGCGGCCAGGAGGGCGGCCAGGAGATCGCGGAGCTGGGAGCCACCTGCCTGTACGCCGTCTACGACCCGGTCAGCCGACGTCTCGCCCTCGCCGCCGCCGGCCATCCCGCCCCGGCCCTGCTGCTGCCCGACGGCCGGGCGGAGCTGGTCCGGGTGACCCCCGGCCCTCCGCTCGGCGTCGGCGGGCTGCCCTTCGAGGCGGTCGAGCTGGAGCTGCCCGAGGGCGCGGTCGTCGCCCTCTACACCGACGGCCTGATCGAGGACCGGGACCGGGACGTCGACCGCGCCACCGGCGAACTGTGCAGCGCCCTCACCGCGCCGGCCGACACCCTCGACGCCCTGTGCGACACCGTGCTCAAGGCGGTCCTGCCCGAGGAACCGGGCGACGACGTGGCCCTGCTGCTGGCCCGCACCCGCGCCCTCGGCGCCGACCGGGTCGCCACCTGGGACGTCGATCCCGACCCCGCACGGGTCGCCGCCACCCGGCAGGCAGCCACCGCGCAACTCGCCGCCTGGGGACTGGAGGAGACCGCCTTCGTCACCGAACTCGTCGTCAGCGAACTGGTCACCAACGCCATCCGCTACGGCGAACCCCCCATCCGGCTCCGGCTGATCCGCGACCGCAACCTCATCTGCGAGGTGAGCGACGGCAGTTCCACCTCGCCGCACCTGCGCCGCGCCCACGCCTTCGACGAGGGCGGGCGCGGCCTGCTGCTCGTCGCGCAGCTCACCCAGCGCTGGGGCAGCCGGCAGACCGACCGGGGCAAGACGATCTGGGCGGAACAGAGCCTCGAACCGCAGTGACCATGCGGGGCGCCGCCGATCGGGGTGAGCGCGTCACCGTCGTACGGCTGCCGTGGTGGCCTCTCCCCGGCCGCCGCCGGTGCTGTCCGGCTCCTCGGCCGCCGCCGGTGCTGTCCGGCTCTTCGGCCGCCGCCGGTGCTGTCCGGCTCTTCGGCCGCCGCCGGTGCCGTCCCGCTCCTCGGCCGCCGGGGCGCCGGACCCGGCGCGCGGCTCCTCGGCTTCCTGCGCGTCGTGAGCCGATCACGCCGGAAGCGGGCCGGGCCCGAGGGCCATGGCCGCATCGGCGGCGAGGCGGCCGGGAGGGGCGAGGCGGAGCCGGGTGCCGCGCGGTCCCGGCTCAGAACTCCTCGTGGGTCTCCGGATCGCCGCCCAGCCGCTCGTGGGCCCGGTCCGCGATCACGCCCATCTGCGCCGGACCCAGCGCGAAGCCGAAGACGTCCAGGTTGGCGCCCTGCCGTCCGGGGTCGGCCGACTTCGGGATGGGGACCGCGCCGAGCTGGACGTGCCAGCGCAGCACGACCTGGGCGGGGGTGACGCCGAGCGCCTCCGCGACCTGGACCACCGCGGGGTCCTGGAGCAGGGCCGAGCCCCGCCCGAGCGGGCTCCAGCTCTCCGTGACGATGCCCTTCGCCGCGTGGAAGGCCCGCAGCTCGTCCTGCGGGAAGAGAGGGTGCAGCTCGATCTGGTTCACCGACGGGAGCACACCCGTCTCCTTCTCCAGGCGCTCGATGTGCTCGGGTGTGAAGTTCGAGACGCCGATCGAACGGACCAGACCCTCCTCCCGCAGCTTGATCATGGCCCGCCACGAGTCGACGTACCTGCCGACCCGGGGGAGCGGCCAGTGGATCAGATACAGGTCGACGCGGTCGAGGCCGAGACGCTGGCGGGACTCCTCGAAGGAGGCGAGGGTCTCCTCGTAACCGTGGTGGCGGCCCGGGAGCTTGGTGGTGACCACGATGTCCTCGCGCGGGACCCCGCCTCGCGCCACCCCGCGCCCCACCCCGCTCTCGTTGCGGTAGTTCGTCGCCGTGTCGACCAGCCGGTAGCCCAGCCCGAGCGCACCGGCCACCGCCTCCTCGGCCTGTGCGTCGTCCAGCGGCCAGGTACCCAGACCGAGGGCCGGAAGCCGCGTAGCGTCGTTGAGCGTGTGCACCGGGATGTCGATCACCGTCTGCCCTTCCCTCGGAGCGGGTTGCGTCACTCCAGCCTCACGGATGAAGGGGGCCCGCTCAACCGGGCCGGACCGCGGGCACTGTCGCCAGGGCGGCGATCGACTGTCACGATCTTCGGCGAGGGGTGTTCACGACGATCGGAGCGGGCATGACGACGGACTTCGACAGCGAGGCGGCGGGCGCGGCCGGGGTCGAGGTGAAACCGGTCGCCGGGCACATCGGCGCCGAGATCGAGGGTGTGGACCTGGCCGCAGGCCTCGACGACGCCCAGGTCGCCGCGATCCGGGCGGCCGTGCTGCGCTGGAAGGTGGTGTTCTTCCGCGGCCAGCGCCTCGACCACGCCGGGCACGTGGCCTTCGCCCGGCGGTTCGGCGAGCCCGTCGTGCCGCGCGGACGGGGCAGCGCCTCACCGGCGGACTTCCCGGAGATCGAGACCACCGCCGACCGGCTGGAGCTCGGCGGCAGATTCGGCATGGAGCACGACGAATGGCTCCAGCGCCGCAGGCACACCCTGCTGCGCGGCTGGCACTGCGACCACGGCGCCCGGATCGACCCGCCGGCCGCGACGATCCTGCGCGCCGAGACGGTCCCGCCCTACGGCGGGGACACCACCTGGTCCAACCTGGCCGCCGCGTACGCCGGACTGTCCGCGCCCGTCCGGGATTTCGTGGACCGGCTGAGGGCCGAGCACCGCCTCGGCGTCGGCTACCAGCCGCGGCCCGGCGAGGACGCCTACGTCCGTCATCTGCTCGACCACCAGGTCGCCGCACTGCACCCGCTGGTCCGGGTCCACCCGGAGACCGGGGAGCGGATCCTGTACGTCAACGGCTACTACGTCGAGCAGATCGCCGACGTCTCCCGGGCCGAGAGCCGCGCCCTCCTCGACCTGCTGCTGGAACAGGCGGTGCGGCCCGAGTACACCGTCCGCTTCCGCTGGGAGCCCGGCAGCGTCGCCTTCTGGGACAACCGGGCCACCATCCACCTCGCCCCCGGCGACAACGCCCACCTCGGCTTCCCCCGCACCATGCACCGCGTGATGCTCGCCGGTGACGTCCCGGTCGGGGTGGACGGCAAGCCCTCGGAGCCGATCACGGGCACCGAGCCCGGCCGCTGGTGAGGCTCACGGCCCGGGCTCCGCGCGGGCCACGAACGGACGCCCGTCCTGCGGGAGGAACACGAGGAACTCGCGGGTGCCGTGGACCACGCGGGCCAGGCCCAGCCGCCGGCCCGCGCGCACCACGGCCTCGACGAGCGCGCCGCCCTCCGCGATCCGCTCGGGCCGCGCGTGCCGCCGTACCAGCTCCGCCGCCGGCCCGCTGACCCAGAGCCCGACCTGCGCCCCCTGCTTCAGGGCCGCCAGCAGTTCCCCGCGCAGGGGCCCCGGCACCGCGCCCCTGACCCGGTGACCCAGGCGGTCCTCGAGCGTGGGTCCGGGATCTCCGAGCACCCGCACCCGCACCCGGCAGTCCGGGCAGGCCGTGTCCCGGGCCGGGTCGAACGGGCCGCGGTACACCGTGAGCCGGTCATCGGGAATCCCGCACAGGGACGCGCCCTTCGACAGCCCGTGGCCGGTGCCCGGTACGTCGGTCTCCTCGCAGAGCGCGAAGAACGGCCGTCGCCCGGGGCCGGGACGCCACCCGTCCCGTTCCGGATCCCCTATGGCGCTCAGCCGGCCACCGTCGGCCGCCACCCGAGCGCCGGGCCCAGCTTCGTCGCGGTGTCGGTGAGGATCTGCACGTAGTCCTCGTGCTCGAAGGTGAACGGCAGCGCGAAGGCCACCTCGTCGATCTCGCGGAACGCGGCGTGCGCGTGCAGCTGCTCGGCGATCTCCTCGGAGGTGCCGACCAGGTCCGGCGCGAACAGCAGCCGCGCCGGACCCTGCGGGGACCGGGTGCGCGGCAGCCGCTTCGCGGCGAACTCCTCGTACTTGGCGCGCTGCGCGGGCGAGGCCGAGTCGGTGGGGATGACCACGAGCCCCTGCGAGACGCGGGCGGCCTCGCCGTCGGGGTGCGCGGCACGGAAGGCCCGCACGTGCGAGAGCTGGATCTCGGCGAAGTCCCGCGTGTCGTCCGGTCCTTCGGCCTTGACGACACTGCTGGTGAGGAAGTTCATGCCGTGCTCCCCGGCCCACCGCGCCGAGCTGACGCTGCCGCCGCCGTACCACAGGCGCCGCCCGAGGCCGGGGGAGTGCGGCTGCACCCGGTCGGAGAACACCTCGAAGCCCTCGACCCCGCTGAAGTCGCTCGCCGACTTGCCCCGCACCAGGTCCAGCAGCCGCCGCACCCGCTCGTAGCCGAAGTCCTCGGCGTCGGCGGTGTTCGGGTAGAGGGCGTCCTTGACCTGGTCGTAGTGCATCGGCGGGCCGACGCTCACCCCGGGGTTGAGCCGGCCGCCGGACAGGACGTCGACCGTCGCCAGGTCCTCGGCCAGCCGCAGCGGGTTCTCCCAGCCCAGCGGGATCACCGCGGTGCCGAGCTCGATACGGCGGGTGCGCTGCGAGGCGGCGGCCAGGACGGCGACGGGGGAGGAGATGCCGTACTGGAGGTGGCGGTGGCGCACCCAGGCGCTGTCGAAGCCGAGCCGCTCGCCCAGCTCGATGATCTCCAGCGTGGTCTCGTGCCCCGGCCGCGGGTCGTCCCCGTCGAACAGCCCGATGGTGAGAAACCCCAGCTTGCGCAGCGGGCGTGAGGTGGGCGGCACGGGATCCTCCAGCGGTCGTACGAACGTACTCCCCCGATTGTGGCAGCCGAACATTGCGGGCGTGTGATCAGACGAGCGGGATGACCACCTCGTCCTCGACCGGGGGGTTCAGTTCCTGGGCGTGGTTGCCGGTGGCCGCGTGGCAGCGCAGGCGGATCGACTCCGGGGTGACGTCCAGGCGCAGGAAGCTCTTGAAGAACGGCGGGCTGTACGTCGCGGAGCCCGGCGAGAACAGCTGGGTGTAGATCTTGCGCACGGGGAGCCGCAGGCGCCGCCGCCGTTCCGGGCGGCGCCCGGTGCCCAGCAGGCCCGCGATCAGCCGGATCCGGCGGGTGACCCGGACCTCGGGCCCCGGGGCGCGGGTGGCCGGGATGCCGAGCCGTTCGGCGATCACCGCCTGGGCCTCGGCCTCGCTGAGGGAGAAGAGGCGGCGCAGCCCCAGCCGGCGTCCGTAGAGCCGGCTGTAGAAGGCGAGGGAGTCGCCGCGCAGCGGGTAGCAGCGGAAGTCCCGCTCGCAGACGCCTGCGATCGAGACCCGGGGGATGGTGTGTGTGGCGTGCATGAAGGCCCCGCCGCCGCCCGAGACGACGTACTGGAGGGTGCGGCCGTCCGCCAACGGTACGGGGTAGCGCTGGTAGTTGTGGATGTCGCCGCCGATCGCGGCCACATAGCGGTGCTCCGGGGCGCGGACGATGTCGTCCACCGTCCCGCCGCCCTCGATGGGGCAGGGGTGGTGCTCCCCGTCGACGTAGAGCGGCGAGCCGGTGACGAGTATCTTCGGCCGGGGCCCCCGGGACACCTCGCGCAGCCAGGCGCCCTGCACGGCGTCGAGGGTGCCCAGCAGACCGGTGTCGATACCGACGATCCGCACCGGGCCGGCGTCGATCGCCCAGTACGGCCCCGGCTGCACGGCGAGTTGGTCCGCCGCCGACCGTGACGTCCGTGCCTCGTCGAGGTGTTGTCCGTCGTGCGGGCGCGGCCGGTGCCACAGCCGGGAGCGCAGCCAGGCGCGGGTCAGTGGGCGCGGCGCGGGCTCGGCGGGCAGCGGCGGGGCGTCGTCGCAGAAGACCCGCATGAACCCGCCGAGGTCCTCGTACCAGTCGTGGTTCCCCGGTATCGCGTAGACGGGCGCGCGGTAGTCCCGGTACGGGCGGAAGAACTTCGTGGCGTAGTCGTCCGCGCTGCCGACCGGGTAGATGACGTCGCTGGCGAGGACGGTGAAGGCGGTACCCTGACCGACCTTCAGAAAGCCCGGCACGACGGCGTACTGGGAAGCGTCGCCCTCGCCCGTGTCGCCGATGACCATGAAGGAGAAGTGGTCGGGGTCGGAGCGCCGGATCACCTTGTCTGCGGGTGCCCCGGCCGCCTGCCGTTGGGCGACCCACCGGTCGCGGGTACGGCCCGTGGGGTCCCCGAACCAGGAGGCCAGCACGCCGTTGCGGGCGGCCCACAGCATCCGTGGATCGAACCAGGAGATCTTCTCGACCCGGCCGGGCATCAGCGCACGGTAGGCGCCGGGTTCCGCCTCGCCCCAGCCGGCGCCCGCGGCGGTATCACGTGAGGAGTCAGACACGCGGTGCACCGTAGCAATCCGTCACCCGGCGCCGTGCGCCACGTACGGCACCGAGGGCCGCAGTTCGTCGTCGCCCGGGCCGCTCACCCCCCGCTCCACGACCGGCTGACCTGCCGCTTCGGGGGATCGGCCCGCTCGTCCGGAGTGGGCCGGTTCCACTCGCCGTCGCCGAGCACCAGCAGTGGGTCGAACATCACCACCACACCCGCGAGGACCAGGAAGATCACCGGTCCGATCAGCATCGGCAGCAGCAGCGAGGTGGGCGAGTCGCCGGCCCGTGACGACGTCGTGCCGTGCACGTGGACGCCGACCGCGGCCATCGCCGTGTAGTGCATCCCGGAGACGGCGAGGCCCATCACCAGGCTGGCGCCGAGGCTCGTCAGGAAGCCGCGGACCGTGACGGCCGCCCACAGCGCGGCGGTGGCCGCGCCGACCGCGATCAGCACCAAGAGGGCGACCAGGAGCGGGTCGTACACGAGGGTGCCGTCGAGCCGCGTCGCCGCCATGCCCAGGTAGTGCATCGCGGCGACGCCCAGACCGGTGAGGGTGCCCGCGAGGGGCAGCGCGCCGCGGCCCGCGTCCGGGCGGCCGACGAGGAACACGCCGACGCCGACCACACCGACCGCGACGGCGAGGCTGAGGACGGTCGGCCACACGTCGTAGCCGATCCGGGTCTCCCGCACCCGAAAGCCGATCATCGCGATGAAGTGCATCGTCCAGATGCCGCAGCCGATCGAGGTGGCCCCCAGCACCAGCCAGCCCGTCCGGAAGGAGTCCTTGTCCATCAGCGACCGCACGATGCAGCGCAGCCCGAGGGCCCCTCCCAGGCACGCCATCAGATAGGCCGCCACCGGTGTCACGAGCCCGTACCGGAAGCCGTCAATCGTGCCTTCCATCGGCAACTCCCCCCAGAGTCACGGTTGTTCGTGGAGGATTGTCTACGTGTAAGAGTGGGGTGAGGGCAAGCGGACCCGGCGTGTCGCACCGGACGGACAGGGCGCGCACAGCCCGCTCACCGTCGGGCAGGGGGGGACGGTCCCCGTCGGGCCCGGCACCGAGGGATAACCCTCGAAGCGCTCGCTCGGGCTGACATGTAACGGTCAAGCCTGTCATTCTCCCTCCCAACTGCCGCACACCAGCGGCAGGACACCCCCCACGCAGTCGCACGGTCCCGCACGACTCAGCTCGTCCCGGACAGCACAGCCGTCTGCCCGGTCTGTCACCGGCCGTACCCCGCGGCCGCCGCAGTAGGAGAACGAGTGAGACCCAACCCCCGCAAGCGGACCGCGGTCGGAGCGGCCCTGCTCTCCACCACCGCCCTTCTGGCCCTCGGCGTCCAGTCGGTCCCGGCAGCCGCGAAGCCCGCAGCGCCCCACCCCACCCCCCTGCGCAGCGGCGGCCTCGCCGCCGACGTCACGCCCGCGCAGCGCACCGCGCTCATCAAGGGCGCCCAGGCGAAGACGGAGCAGACGACGGAGTCCCTGGGCCTGCCCGCCGGGACGAAGCTCGTCGTCAAGGACGTCGTCAAGGACAACGACGGCACTGTGCACACGCGTTACGAGCGCACGTACGCGGGACTGCCCGTCCTCGGCGGTGACTTCGTGGTGCACACGCCCCCGGCCTCCCTGGCCGCCGGCACGGTGAGCACGACCTTCAACAACAACCGCCGCGCCATCTCGGTCAAGTCGACCGCGGCGACGTACAGCAAGGCCTCCGCCGAGACCAAGGCCCTGAAGCGGGCCGCGGCGCTCGACGCGACGGCCCCCGCCACCCAGAGCGCCCGCAAGGTGATCTGGGCCGGCGAGGGCACGCCGAAGCTCGCCTGGGAGACCGTGGTCACCGGCCTCCAGGACGACGGCACACCGAGCCGGCTGCACGTCATCACCGACGCCCTGACCGGAGCGAAGCTCTCCGAGTTCCAGGACATCAAGACCGGTACCGGCAACAGCCAGTACAGCGGCACGGTCACCATCGGCACCACGCTGTCCGGGTCGACGTACCAGCTGAACGACACCACGCGCGGCGGCCACAAGACGTACACCCTCAACAACGGCACGTCGGGCACCGGCACCCTGATGACCGACACCGACGACACCTGGGGCACGGGTTCCGGCTCCAACACCCAGACCGCTGGTGTCGACGCCCACTTCGGCGCCCAGGTCACCTGGGACTTCTACAAGAACACCTTCGGGCGCAGCGGCATCAAGAACGACGGCGTCGCCGCCTACTCCCGGGTGCACTACAGCTCGTCGTACGTCAACGCCTTCTGGGACGACGACTGCTTCTGCATGACGTACGGCGACGGCTCCGGCGGCACGCACGCGCTGACCTCGCTGGACGTGGCCGGCCACGAGATGAGCCACGGTGTCACCGCCAACACCGCGGGCCTGAACTACTCGGGCGAGCCGGGCGGTCTGAACGAGGCCACCTCGGACATCTTCGGCACGGGCGTGGAGTTCTACGCGAACAACTCCTCCGACGTCGGCGACTACCTCATCGGCGAGAAGATCGACATCAACGGCAACGGCACCCCGCTGCGCTACATGGACAAGCCCAGCAAGGACGGCAGCTCCGCCGACAGCTGGTACTCCGGCGTCGGCAACCTCGACGTCCACTACTCCTCGGGCCCGGCGAACCACATGTTCTACCTGCTCTCCGAGGGCAGCGGCACCAAGACCATCAACGGCGTCACCTACAACAGCCCGACCTCCGACGGCGTCGCCGTCGCCGGCATCGGCCGGGCCGCGGCGCTCCAGATCTGGTACAAGGCGCTGACGACGTACATGACGTCCACCACCAACTACGCCGGCGCCCGCACCGCCGCCCTGAACGCCGCCGCGGCGCTCTACGGCTCCAGCTCCACCCAGTACGCCGGGGTCGGCAACGCCTTCGCGGGCATCAACGTCGGCAGCCACATCACGGTCCCGTCGACCGGCGTCACGGTCACCAACCCGGGCAGCCAGTCCACCACCGTCGGCAGCGCGGTCAGCCTGCAGATCTCGGCCTCCAGCACCAACAGCGGCACGCTGAGCTACGCCGCGTCCGGTCTGCCCACCGGGCTGTCGATCAGCTCCACCGGTCTGATCTCGGGCACGCTGACCACGGCCGGCACCTACAGCACCACCGTCACGGTGACCGACTCCACCGGCGCCACCGGCACCGCGTCCTTCACCTGGACGGTCAGCTCCTCCGGCGGCGGATCCTGCACCTCCACCCAGTTGCTGGGCAACAACGGCTTCGAGTCCGGCAACACCACCTGGACGGCGACGAGCGGTGTCATCACCAACTCCAGCAGCCAGGCGGCCCGTACCGGCTCCTACAAGGCGTGGCTCGACGGCTACGGCTCGACCCACACCGACACGCTGTCCCAGTCGGTGACGATCCCGAGCGGGTGCACCAACACCACCTTCACCTTCTACCTCCACGTCGACACGGCCGAGACCACCACCAGCACCCAGTACGACAAGCTGACGGTCACCGCCGGTTCGACCACCCTGGCCACGTACTCGAACCTCAACGCGGCCTCCGGGTACGTCCAGAAGTCCTTCAGCCTCGGCTCCTACGCGGGCTCGACCGTGGCGCTGAAGTTCAGCGGCGTCGAGGACTCCTCGCTCCAGACCAGCTTCGTCATCGACGACACCGCCGTGACGACCGGCTGATCCGCGCCACCCGACACCGACGTCCCGCACGCGGGGGGAGCCCGCGTGCGGGACGTCGTCGTGGTCAGGAGAGCGGATCGAGCGTCAGATACGCCTCGCGCGGTGAGCCGTCGTGGACGAGGGACTCCTGCTGCCCCACGTCGTCGAAGGCGAAGGCGTACGCCTTCCCGTCGGCCGTCCGCGCGTGGATCGCGCGGGCGTAGTGGTTGGTCACCGCGTCCTGGTAGAAGTCCGCCGGGGTCGTGTCCGGCTGTGCGGGCTCGACCAGGAGCGTCGACCGGTTGAAGCCCGCGCACAGGGTGCGGGAGATCGGCCCGCGCACGGCGTCGTTCGGCGCGTCCAGCCGTCCGTGGCAACCGAAGACGCCGGCCGCGTCCGGCTTCTGGAAGCTGGTGACGACCGCACCCGAGGTGTCGGTGAAGTTCATGACCCCGCCGGAGACCCGGCCGTAGTACCTCGTGCCGGGCTGATCCGCGAACGGCGTCACGGTGAGCGTCGTGGTCGTGTACTTCTGCCAGACGCGGTTGACGTAGTCGTCCATCACGGTCGCCGGAAGGACCCCGGTCTCCACCCCGTACAGCGGCGAGAGCGCGCGCAGGACCGTGCCGTCGGAGCGCGTCCGGATCAGGTTCGCCCAGCCGCCCGGCTGACCGCGCAGCGCCGTGAAGACCCCGTTGTAGCCGCCCGTCCTGAGGTGGCCGGTAGTGACCGTGCTGCCGTCGGCGCGCCGCACGCCCACCGCGTACGGCGCGGAGAACATGTCGACCTGGGTGCTGTTCAGCCAGAGCCCCGAGCTGTCGAGCGTGTACTCCGACCAGTTGAAGAGGATGTCCTGGTTGGGGTCGGTCGGGTTCTGCACGGCCGGCTGCACCAGCCCGCCGGTGGTCAGCCGGAACACGAGCTTGCGGCCGTACGAGAAGTAGATCCGGCCGGAGAACCTGGGGATCCGCACGGTCGTCGACCGGCCGGCCGCCGGACCCGGGATCGAGGCGTCCGGCGCAGGGGTGGGCGGGTCGCCGCCGGCGGGCCAGGCGTGGAAGCCGCCGTTCGCGTCCGCCCAGCCCTGCTGACCGGTCGTCAGCGAGGTCCCCAGGTTGTAGAGGTAGAGGGCCTCGCCGCGGCCCGAGTCGTTGGTGATCGTGAGCGGGATCGTGTCGGGGACGGCGGCTGCGGCCGGTGGCCCGAGGGTGAGCAGCGCGCCGAGTAACGCGACCGTCCCGAGCAGTGCCGTGCTGATGCGGGTGAGCACTCTCCACCTCCGGGAGACCGGTGGGGTTGGTCCAGACCTGTTCTGAGAGCGCTCTCACAGGGGCACCATGGGTGTGCCCATGTCAACGGAGGTGCGGAAAAGAGGGCGCCCGGGAACGGTCCGGGCGCCCTCCGCGGTTCAGAAGGTCCGCTTCAGCAGGTCCAGCAGCGCCACCCAGTGCCGTTCCGCCGCCTTCTCGTCGTACGCCGAGGTGTCGGCCTGCGTGTAGCCGTGCTGCGCGCCCTCGTAGACCTCGTGGGTGTGCCGCACGCCGGCCGCCGTCAGGGCGTCCTCCAGCCGCTGTATCTGCTCGGGCGGCAGGGAGTGGTCGTTGTCGGCGTGCCCGAAGTACACCTCGGCGGTGATCCGGCCGGCCACCAGGTGGGGGCTCTCCGGGGTGTCGGTGGCGAGGCCCCCGCCGTGGAAGCCCGCCGCCGCGGCGACCCGCTCGGGGTGGGTGCCGGCGGTCAGCAGGGAGAGCCGCGCGCCCATGCAGTAGCCGGTGAGTGCGACCGGGCCGTCCGCGACCAGCGGGCTCTCCTCCAGCCAGCGCAGATAGGCGTCGGCGTCCCGCGCCGCGAGGTCGTTCGTCAGGGACTGCATGAGCGGCATCAGGCTGCCGAAGATCTCCGGCCGCGCGACGGGGTCGATGAACTCCGGCATCTCCACCACCGGGGCGCGTCCGTGCCGGTAGAACACGTTGGGCACGAGCACCGCGTAGCCCGCCGCGGCGAGCCGGTCGGCCATCGCCTTGAGGTGCGGGCGCAGGCCGAACGCGTCCTGGTAGAGCAGCACGCCCGGCCGGGGCGCCCCGTCGCCCGGGTGGGCGACATAGGCGTCCGCGACGCCGTCCTCGGTGGTGATGTCCACGGCTGTGCCCTGTACGGAGGTCATGGGGGGGGGTGCCTCTCTGCGCGGTCGAACGGGGGCTGCGGGACTCATCGTTGCACGCACCACCCACCCCCCGGCGAGGCACCCCGTCCCAGGGCCGTTGCCGTTCCGTTGTCGAGCGGTCCAGGCCCGGTCACAAGGCGACTGCACCCTCGTGGACCGTGATCATGTACAGCCTCCCCGCAGCCCTTTCCGAGTGCGGACAGGTGATCAGCATGTCCGGGTCCCCCAGTAGAGGCCTACGCGTGGCGGCGGTGATCGCCATGGCCGTCGTGCTGGCCGCGACCGGCACACCGGTCATGACCCAGACCTTCGCGGCGGCCGCCGACGACCGGGTGTCGGTCGCCCCGGACGGCTCCGTCGCCGGCACCGACGGGCACACCCTTGTCGTACCCGGCGACCTGCCGCTCATCGTCACCTGCACCGGGGGCGGCACACCCTCCGCGAGCGGCTCCCGCGTTCCGGGGCACCGGGGCGCCCTTCCCGGTTGGGGGGGCGCGGCCGACCGGCGGACCGTGCAGAAGCTGACGTTCGAGGTGTCGTACGGCGAGGGCGGGACCTGGGCGCCGGCGCGGACCGTGCACGGCGACCGACCGGCGCCGAGACACCCCGCCGAGCCGGGCACCGTCTCGCTGCGCGCCAGGCTGACCGACCGTGACGGCAACACCCTGGTCCAGACGGTGGACCGGGCCTGCCTCACCGTCCGGTAGGGCGCAGGACCGCCCGGCGTGTCCGGAACCGTCCGCGACCGGGGCCCGTCTTCCGCGTCCCCGGCCGCGGGCTCACTCGAACCGTGAGGTGTCCCCGGCGCCGTGCCGCACGATCACCGTCTCGCCCTCGGAGAAGTCGATCACCGTGGTCGGCTCGGTGCCGCAGTCCCCGGAGTCGACCACCCCGTCCACCACGTGGTCGAGCTGGTCCTTGATCTCCCAGCCCTGGGTCATCGGCTCGTCCTCGCCGGGCAGCAGCAGGGTGCTCGACAGCAGCGGCTCGCCGAGCTCGGCGAGCAGGGCCTGGGTGACGACGTGGTCGGGGATGCGGACGCCCACGGTCTTCTTCTTCGCGTGCTGGAGCATGCGCGGCACCTCCCGCGTGGCGGGGAGGATGAAGGTGTAACTGCCCGGCGTCGACGCCTTGATCGCGCGGAACACGTCGTTGTCCAGCCGCACGAACTGCCCGAGCTGGGCGAAGTCCCGGCACACGAGCGTGAAGTGGTGCCGGTCGTCCAGTTTGCGGATGGACCGGATCCGGTCGATGCCGTCCTTGCTGCCCAGTCGGCAGCCCAGCGCGTAGCAGGAGTCCGTCGGGTACGCGATCAGCGCGTCCTCCCGGATGGCCTGCGCGATCTGTGCGATGGTGCGCGGCTGGGGGTTGTCGGGGTGCACGTCGTAGTACTTGGCCATTGGCCGAGCTTATCCGTGGGCCTCAGGGTGCGGGCCGGCCGAGCAACCGCACCCAGCTGTCCGTGAGGAGGTCCAGCGCGGTCTCCGGCTCGCTCTGCCAGCCGTGCCGCATCCACTGCCGGGCCAGCCGGTCGAGCTGGGCGAGCGCCAGGAAGCCGCGCATGCGCCGGGAGCCCGGATCGAACCGGCCGGCCCCGTCGAGTGCGGCCCGGACATCGGTGACCAGCTCGTCGAACCGGCCCTCGACCAGCTCGCGCACCTCCGCGTCCACGGCCGCCGCCTCCTCCGCGGCCAGGACGTACGGCCGGATCGCGGACCAGCGCTCCGCCGAGGTCGCCAGCCAGGCCGCGATGCCGTCCCGCCCGCCCTCGCGCACCACGTCGACGAGGTGCTCGGTGTCCTCGGCGGTCAGCTCCGCAAGCTCGGCGCAGAGGGCGGTCATCAGGGCGGTGCGGGAGGGGAAGTGCGCGTAGAAGGTCACCCGGGTGGTGCCCGCGGCCCGCGCGATGTCGTCGACCGTCGTCCCCGCGTAGCCGTGCTTCCCGAACAGCTCCAGGGCCGTCGACAGCAGCAGCCGACGGGTCATCTGCTTCTGAGCGGCACGCAGCTGGGCCACGGCCCCATCGTACGGCGCGGGCGACCGAGTCTCACGTCCGCATTGCGTCCTATGTTTGACCTGTCCCGGTATCCCGCCGGGCTCGGGCCCGAGCCCGGCGTGAGGTAACGTCCCCGACCGAAATCACTGGTCACGGCCCCGAGCAGGCCGGATGGGACGAGGAGAGCGCGCGCATGACCGGCCGGGACGACGGGAACCGCCACACCGACGCGACGGGCGGCGCGGACTCCTCATGGGCGCAGGAACTGCTCGACCAGCTGCGCCCCGCCGGGTCCGGTGTCCGGCGGATCGTCGCCTGGCTGGCCACCACCCTCGACGCGACGGTGTCCCTGCTGGACCGCTGCGGCGAGCCGCTCGCCGGGGAGCGGATGCCGCTGGACGACGACCTGTTCGGCGACCTCGTCTGCGGCCGCCTCGCCTCCGCCGCCTGGGAGGGCGACGGCCGCCGTCTGCGGCTCGTCCGGGTCGAACGGCCCGGCCCCGGCACGGCCGCCGTCCTCGTCGTCAGCCGGACCGCCCCCTTCGACCGGCGCGCCGCCGAGATCCTCCGGCGCGCCGCGAGCGTCCTGGAACTGCTGCTGCGGGCCCAGCAGACCGTGGCCACCGGCGACCGCCTCGCCCGCGCCACCGCCGACCTGCGCCTGGCGATCCTGCAGCTGCTCATGGTCGAGGACATCGTCGCCGCCCGCCGGGTCGCCGCCGGGCTCTGGCCCGGCCTGCTCGACACCGAGACCACATGCGTCTACGTCGTGGAGACCAGCCCCGCCGACCGCGACCGCCTCGCCGACGCCTGCGTCGAGGCCACCCGCGACGAGGCCCTCGTCGTCCGCTGCCCGGCCGTGGACGGCCATGTCATCGTCGTCGTCCCCGACGACACCACGGCCGCCGCCCTGCGCACCGTGTGCGAGCGCACCCCCGACGCCCTGCTCGGCGGCAGCGCCCGGCAGCGCCTCGCCGGCACCGCCACCGCCTACGGACAGGCCGTCAGCGCCCTGGCCGTCGCCCGCTTCCGCCCCGACCACACCGCCGTCTACGCCGAGCGCACGCACCCCGAGCGCCTGATGGACCCGGACGTCCTGCGCTCCTGGAGCACCCGGCTGCTGCGCCCCCTCGACACCCTCCCGCACCACACCCGGGCCGAACTGCTCGCCACCACCCGCCTCGGACTGGAGTTCACCGCGGTCAGCGCCGCGAAGGTGCTCGGCGTCAGCCGCAACACCGTCCGTGCCCGAATGGAACGGGTCGAGAACCTGCTCGGCACCGACTTCTCCGACCTCACCGTCCGGGCCACCGTCCACCTGGCGCTCAACACGGAAGTCGCCCTCACCGAGGGCACCACGGTCCGGCCGGACGCCCCCGCCCGGCTCGGCGACCTGCTCACCGGACCCGCCCTCGGTACCTGGGCGCGCGAACTGCTGGCCCGCCTGGACACCGACGCCCGCGATCTGCGCCGCACCCTGCGCGCCTGGCTCGCCGCCGGCGGCAACGCCGAACGCGCCGCACAGCTGCTGGGCGTACACGCGCAGACCGTGCGCGAGCACGTCCGCAGCGCCGAACCCGTCCTCGAACGCCAGCTCCTGGCCTCCGGCAGCGACCTCTACGAGGTCGTCCTCGCGCACCTCGCGACCCGCGAACTCGACCAGCCCGACCTGCGCCAGGACCACTGACGGGCCGTCGGACCGGCCGGGTCCCGTCCGGGTCCCGGATGGGGAATCGGGCCATCCGGACTCATCTGTGCACAACTGAGTCCTCGGCGCCCGCGAACGGGCACCGCCACGATTCACATCCCCGTCCCGCGGCACGTAGGTTCGAGGTACCGCGGGGGTGCGACCGGCACGGGGGTCTGGTCGCAGCCCCCGCGGTCGTCCTCAGCCGCGCAGCCGGACCGGGATCTCCTGCCAGCCGAACGCGATGAACGACGGCACCTGCTCCAGCTTCCCGTCGGCCGCGCTCAGCTCGGGGAAGCGCTCGAAGAGGGTGCGCAGCGCGATCGACGCCTCCATCCGGGCCAGCGGCGCCCCGATGCACCGGTGCACCCCGATCCCGAACGACAGGTGGTCCTCCGCCGCCCGCGTCGCGTCGAACACGTCCGCGTCCGGTCCGTAGTGCTCGGGATCCAGGTTCGCCGCGGCGTACGTCGTGATGATCGCGTCCCCGGCCGGGATCGTCACCTCGCCGACCTTCAGATCGCTCACCGCGAACCGCAGCGGCAGCGAGGCGATCGACGGGTGCGCCCGCAGCGTCTCGTCGATGACCGCGTCCCAGGAGATCTCCCCGGCGCGCACCGCCGCCAGCTGCTCGGGCCGCCCCAGCAGCGCCACCACCGCGTTCCCGACCAGGTTCACGGTCGTCTCGAACCCGGCCCCGATGACCAGCAGCAGTGTGTACAGCAGCTCCTCGTCGCTGAGGCGGTCCCCCTCCTCGTCGCGCACCCGGATCAGCTCGGTCGTCATGTCGTCGCCCGGCTGCTCCGTCTTGTGGGCGATCAGCCCGCCCAGGACCGTGCCGATCCGCTCCTGCACGAACGCGGCGTGCTCCGGGCTCGTGTTCGAAGTGTCCATGAGCGCCGCTATCAGCCGGCCGACGGCGTCCCGCATCCCCTCCGGCACCCCGAACAGCTCGCAGATGATCCGCATCGGCAGCGGATGCGCCAGCCCGGCCTTCAGGTCCACCACCTCGCCGCCCCGTTCCAGGTCGTCCAGCAGCTCGGCGGTGACGGCCTCCACCCGCTCCCGCAGCGCCTCGGTGCGCCGGTGCGTGAAGCTCGGCGCCACCAGCTTGCGCAGCCGGGTGTGGTCGGCGCCGTACGTCGACAGCATGTTGACCACCCCGACCCAGCCGAGGATCCAGGCCCAGGAGGGGTGCTCGCCGAGCTCCGGCCACAGCCGCCAGTGCCGGCGCGGGTCCTTGCTGACCTCGGGGTCGAGGATCAGCTGCTTCAGCGTGTCGTACCCGGTGGGCGCCCAGGCGGGGATGCCGCCGGGCAGCTCGACGGGCACGACGGGCCCGAGGGCACGCAGCCGGGCGCTCTCGGCGGTGATGTCGGCGCCGAGCGTGTCGAGGGCGATGCGGTCGGTCACGGTCACGAGGACACTCCTGGCTGGTCGGAAGAGGGCGAGAGGGGGCTGAAACGGACGGGCAGGGCGGTCAGCGAGCGATGGAACGGCCCGGGTCGCCAGGACAGCCGAGCCCGGGGCAGCACCGGGTCCAGGTCCGGCAGCCACTGGGTGAGCTGTTCGATGGCCTCCGTGACGAGCAGCAGCGTGTGCTGCTTGACCGGACAGGCGTGTGCGCCCGCGCCCCAGGACAGGTGCGAGGCGTCGTTCGGATGCCGGCCGTCGGTGACCCCCTGCTCCGAGAAGTGCCCGAGCGCCCCGTACGACACCACGACGGGTACCGCGTCGCGCAGCCACACCCCGTGGAAGGAGACGGGTCTGCGCGCGTAGTAGACGCCGTAGTTGGCCAGCGGCGTCTCGTGGTGGAGCACCTCCACCACCGCGTCCAGCACCGGACGCGCGCCGCTGGTGAGGGTGGAGTAGTAGGCCGGGTTGCCGAGGATCCGGGACAGGGTGTTGGACAGCAGGTTCGCGGTCGGCTCGTAGCCGGCCCCGAGGGTGAGGAACACCTGCCAGGTGACCTCCTCGCGGGTGAGCCGGGCCGGATGCGCCAGCAGCCGGCTCGGCAGGTCGTCCCCCGGCGTCCCTGCCTTGGCGGCGATCAGCTCCAGGACGTACTGCGCGTACTGGGCCTCGCCCTCGGCGGCCTGCGCGCCGCCCTCCATCATCTTCCCCAGGCTGTCGTTGAGCCGGTCGCCCTCGTGGTCGGGCAGCCCGAACAGGTCGTTGAGCACCAGCGCCAGCAGCGGCCGCGCGAAGTCCCCCACCAGGTCCGCCTCGCCCAGCGGACCGATCCGGTCCGCGAGCAGCCGTACCGCGCGGTGCACCCGGCCGCGCAGATCGTGCGGCTCCACCAGGTCGAACACATCGATCAGGGTGGTGCGGTAGCGGACATGGGCGGCGCCGTCGGAGAACAGCGCGTTGGGCCGCCAGCGCATCATGCCGAGCACCGGTGAGTCGGCCGGGACGGTCGTCTCCCAGGCCCTCGGGTCGTGCGAGAACGTCTCCTCGTCGTGCAGCACGTCCAACGCGGCCCGCCGGTCCGTGACCACGTACGCCGGCACCCCGGGCGCCAGCTCCGCCCAGCCCACCGGGCCCTGGGCGCGCAGCGCGCCGTAGTAGTGGCGCGGGTCCGAGGCGAAGCCCTCCTCCCACAGGCGCACCGGCGCCGAACGCGAGAAGTCCCGCCGGTCCGCGGGATAGGTGGTCACGGGGTCTCCACCGGGTCTCGGGTGAGCAGATGGTCGACCAGCGCCAGTAACGCGTCGATCGAGGAGTTCGCGTCCCGGGCGTCGCAGGTCACCATCGGGGTGTCCGCCTCCAGGTCCAGGGCCCGGCGCAGCCGCTCCACCCCGTGGTGCCGGGGCGCGTCCGGGAACTCGTTGAACGCCACCGCGTACGGCAGTCCGCTCTCCTCGACCAGCCCCAGCACGTCGAAGGAGGCGTCGATACGGCGGCTGTCCACCAGGACCAGCGCGCCCAGCGCCCCGTAGGCGATGTCGTCCCACAGGGCCCGGAACCGCTCCTGTCCGGGCGTGCCGAACAGATAGAGCACCACCCCGCCGGGCAGGCTGACCCGGCCGAAGTCGATCGCGACGGTCGTCGTCGTCTTGTCCCGCACCCCCGCCAGATCGTCCACCTGCGCGGACGCCTCGCTCAGATGCTCCTCGGTGTGCAGCGGCCGGATCTCCGACACGGAGCCGATCAGGGTCGTCTTGCCCACTCCGAACGGCCCCGCGACGAGGATCTTCACCAGGTCGCGGGCGGTGTCGGGAAGATGGACGCGATCCGTCTCGCCGGGCGCGCCGGTCGTGCCTGAGGGTGCGCTAGTCGTGCTTGAGGGCGCGGAGGCCATCGGCCACTCTCTTCAGCAGGTCGGGGTCGAACCGCCCGGCGGGCGGGATGGGCGGCCGGGCGAGTACCAGGTGCCGGTCTTCGAGCTCGGCCGCCAGCACCCGCACCGCGGACACCGGGAGCCGCAGCAACGCCGCCGCCTCCACCACGGCCAGCGAGCCGCCCTCCAGGGCTTCCAGCAGGGCGAGTCCGGCGGCGGGCAGTACCTCGGGCAGTCCGTCGGGGGTACCTCGGGGCAGCGGATCGCCGGTGAGGGCGAGCACCGTCAGCCGCTCCATGTGCGGGCGGCTGGGCCGGGCCACGCCCCCGGTCGACAGATACGCGGGGACCAGGGGGCGGCCGGCCGGGCGTCCGGTCATGCCGGAGCGTTGTCGTCGGCTCCTCTGGGCGCGGCCGCCATGGCCTTCTCTCCCAGTCGCGCCACCTGGGAGTGCACCCGGTGCGCCAGCAGGTCGAGGCGCGCCTCGACACCGCCGTACGCGGCGACACAGGTGCCGTGGTCCGTCGGCACGATGAGGACGTACCCGTGGTCGGACTCGATGACGATCTGCCGGACCTCCGCCCGTTCCCGGTCGGCGAAGGCGGCCGAGGCCGTCCGGCACGCCCCCTGTACGGTGCTGGTGATGGCGGCCACCCGTTCGGCCGACGGCTGCGACAGCGCGTCGGTGTACCCCGTCACGAGGCCGTCCCGGGTGAGCATGACGGCGGCCACCACGTGCGGCACCTGCAGGATCGGCTCCAGCACCCATGCGGTGTCGCCCGTGTCGCGGCTGGTCATCGGGCCGCTCCTCCTTCTGCGTGGTCGGTCTGGTCGGTCTCGTCTGTGGCGTCTGTGCCGTCTCCGGCCACCTGCCCGGTGGCCGGCTCGTCCGCGCCGGAGCGGGCCGCCGCGGTGCCGGACTGAAGCGCGCCGAGTGCGGCGGCGGCCTCCTCCGGACGGCGGGCCGGCCGGACGGCCGCGGAGTCCTCGGCCACGGCCGCGCGGGAACGGCGACGCCGCTGGGGCAGGCCGTCGGCGTCCCGGGAGCCGTGGTGCCCGGCGGGCTCCGCGTCCTGGTTCTCCGTTCCGTACGTGTGGGAGGGCGAGGTGCGTTCAGGGGCCGTCCGGCGCGTGGTGCGCGGGGCGCTGGCCGCCGGGGGCCGCTCCTCGGGGTCGATCCTGCTCAGCAGATGGCTCTCGACGCGCAGCACCGCGCGCACCCCGCCGTAGGGGGAGGCCGAGGAGACGTCGACGCCGAGGTCGAACTGGCGGGTGAGGCGGCCGATCGCGGCCAGTCCCATGCGCGGCGGATCGCCCAGCCCGGTCAGCAGGATCGGCTCGTCGCCGGCCACCAGCCGCTGGGCGCGCTCGCGTTCGTCGCGGGTCATGCCGAGGCCCGCGTCGTCGACGGTGACGCACACCCCGTGGTGGACGTGCTCCAGGCCGACCACGACGTCGGTGTCGGGGGAGGAGTGGCGCAGCGCGTTGTCGAGCAGTTCGGCGACGATGATCGCGACCGGCTCCACGGCGTGCGAGACGAGGGCGGTGCCGGGCTCCAGGTGGTTGTGGACCCGCACCCGCTGGTACCCCGCGAGCCGGGCCTGGCCGCCGGTCACCGCGTCCACGACGTGGGACTCCTCGCGGGCGAGCCCCACCCAGGCCCCGCAGACCACCGCGGTGACCTGGGCGCGGCGCAGCGACTGCTCGTTCTCGTGGTCGAGCCGGAACAGGGTCTGGGCCAGCTCCGGGTCGTCGTAGCGCTGCTGCAGCACGCGCAGGGCGTCCTGGAGGCGGTACAGGGCCGCCTGGATCTCCCGGGTGGCGCCGCGCATCCCGGCCTGCGCGGCGGCGTCCACCCGGGTGCGCTGCGCGAGCACCTCGGACTGGAGCGCGAGGAGCACGTTCTCCAGGGCGATGCCGAGCGGGGTGCCGACGGTCAACGGCTGCAACGGGCCCGGGACGTCGAGGTGCCGATGGGCCACCTGGCGGGCGGCGGCGGGTACCCGGTGCGCCGCCAGATGCTCGACCTCTGCCGTGAACGCCCTGACGGTTCCGTCGAGTCGGGTGCGCAGGGCGGCTGTCTCGGCCTGCGCGTGGGCGCGTTGCCTCCGGGCCCGCAGCAGGCCGCCGCCGAGGGCGAACGCGGACAGTGTGCCGACGGTCAGACCGCCGGCCACCAGGTCCGGTAATTCGATCATCGATTCGGGTTCCAGTGGTTCCAGAAAGGGGTCGCATCGGGGTTCTCGCAGCACAGTACACACCGTCATCGGCCGCTCTTGCCCGGTTGGGCGAGAGTTCAGCGCGAAACCGACCGGCTTCTGTTCGGTTCTGCGCCGAGTGCCTGAAATGCCGTTGCCCATAAGTGAGTTGAAAACGGGGAGCGATCCCTGTTCCTGGCGGCGGCCGGGTGTCGCTGTCGCGAAACACGCCCTAGAAGATCGATTGCAGGGCCTGGCGGGCGTCGCCGGTGGAGTAGGCGGTGTCGCCGAAGACGTCCAGCGAGTCGTCCTCCTCGGCGAGGAGGTCCAGGCCGACGGCGGCCTCGTGGTGCTCGGCTCCGGCGCCGGGCCGCAGGGCGACGGCGGTGTATAAGCCCGTCTCGGGCTCGACGGCCAGGTGGGCCTTGAAGCCGTCCTGCCGGCGGGAGCGGGTCTTGTGGACGTGGCGGGCTTCGGGATCGACGGTGGAGACCACCCGGCCAGGGGCGGTGCCCCGGGTGATGCGCCGGCGTCCGTCGCGGCCGTCGGAGTCCTCGGCCGGCTCGACGTCCTGGCCGGCGACCAGGGCAAGGATGCCCACCGCGTTGGCTGCCTTCTCGCCGAGTTGCTGTTCGGGCAGGTGGCCCAGCAGCCGCAGGGCATCGGTGACCAGCGTGTCGACCAGAGCGGCGCGGGCCTGCTCGTCGTTCCAGGCGATGCGGGGCTTGCCCGGGTCGCTGTAGTCGTGCGCGGTGCACTGCGCAGCGGCGACCGCGTCCGCGCCGGGGACCTCACGGATCACCGCCCGCACGGCGGCGATGATCTGGGTGACGGTGTCCTGGGTGGCGACCGCGTCGTCCAGCACGGTGGAGTCCAGCGCCCTGCGGTGCTTGCCCTTGAGGACACCGGTGGCCTTCACGACCTCGCGCACGGCCTCGAAGATCCGGTTCGGGCGGGCGGAACGGGCCAGCCGGCGGCGGAAGTAGGCCAGCAGCGACGGGTCGAACGCCATGTCGTGAAGGCCCAGCCCGCAGGCGGCCTTCCACCGCAGGTCGCACCGCAGTTCCTGGACCGTCCCGAAGTCCGACAGCCCTTCTAGTCCGCGCCGACCGGCGTCAGTACGGCAAGGGTGCCGTTGGCCTGGCGCAGGGCCAGTTCCAGTGTGACGGGCGCGTGCAGGGCGCCGGTGCCGTCCGGTGGCACGAGCCACTCCAGGAACCGGGCCGGCCGGTACGGCGGGGGCACCGCGACCCAGGAGCCCCGGCGGGCGTGCCGCAGCCCGGCCCCGATCCACCGGCTGCCCGGGTCTGGCGGCAGGAAGAAGCCCACCCGGTGGGCCGCGGTGTCCACCAGGGTCGGCCCCGGTACCGGCAGTGCGGGCTGCCACAGCAGGTCCAGCGTGAGCAGGCCGAGCCGGTCCGGGACGCTCAGCACGTCCCAGTACCGGCCCGCCTGGAGCAGGGCGATCCCGTCGCCCTGGTCCCACTCGCGTTTGCAGACCCGAGGGTCCCTCGCCGCGGCGGAGAGCCACTCCACGCCGCGTTCCCACATCGCATCGCTCATCGTCCGGCTCCGTGTGCTGTCCCCAGGACCCGGCGACGGACCAGCGCGGCACCGGGCAAGGCCGTCGGCCGCACTGTGCCGACTCGGCACATGCATGCTGGTAGACATTTCTCCCTGGCGGAAGGGGTGGCGGACCGTGGCGTTTTGGTCTGTTTCGTTCGAATGGCGCTCTGGTGTTCGGTCGGGAGCCGGTGGTCCCGGTGGTCGTTCTCCAGGGGCAGCCCGAACAGGTCCACACCGTGGTCGCCGCTGTTGGGTGTGCGGATGACGGTGTGGATGTGCTGCCGGGAGCAGGGCGAGGCCCGGCTCACACCCGTCGGCCACCGCCCTGCGGCACCGGCAGCGGCGGGTCCGCCTGGCGCAGCTCGGCGAGCAGCTCGTTCTGGCCCGCGAGGAGTTCGGTGAGGATCCGGCGGGCCGCCCGCAGCAGTTCGGCCACGTCGCCGCCGGCGAGCGCGTAGCTCACCGTCGACCCCTCCCGGATCGACACCACGATCCCGGAGCGGCGCAGCACGGCCAGCTGCTGGGACAGGCTGGACGGCTCGATCTCGATCTCGGTGAGCAGGTCCCGTACGGGGACGGGGCCGCCCTGCAGCAGTTCGAGGACCCGGATGCGCACCGGGTGGCCGAGCATGCGGAAGAACTCGGCCTTGGCCTGATAGAGGGGGACCTGCATGGTCAATCGCTCGCTCCTGCCGCGTTCGCCGGATGGGCCCGCCCGCGCGGCGGCCCGGCGTCGTACGCCGCCGCGCGTGGTCCTGCGTCGGGATCCCGCTCCGATCCTCCTGGTTGGAGGCTCCGCACACCCGTGTGATGCGTTGATCTGGATGTGTCGAGATGAAGAAATCTTCAATTCGTGGGCATGCGGAGCCGGGGACCGTGGAGTCGCTACACCTCGATCTCGTTCTCGATGCGCTTGAGCTGGTGGCGGGCCATGGCCAGGTTGGAGCGCTCCCGGTCCAGGACGAGATAGATGAACAGCCCGCTGCCGGTACGGCCCTTGACGAGCCGGATGAGGTGGTACTGGCTGCCCAGGGTGATCAGGATGTCCTCGATCTCGCCCTTCAGGCCCAGGTGTTCCATGGTGCGGACCTTGGCCCGGATCACATCGGTGTTGCCCGCGGCGGCGACGGCCAGGTCGAGGTCCTTGCCGCCGCCCATCGTGCCCAAAGCCATCCCGCTCGTGTAGTCCACGACGGCGGCCCCCATCGCGCCCTCCACCGCGGTCATCATCTCCTTGAGAGAGATCTCCACATTCGCCATGGCGCTCCTCCTGCCGGTTGCACGGGCCCGGACTCCTCCGGTCCCGCTGGTGCATCCGAACGTACGGACCGCGTGCGCCATGAGGGCCGCGTGCTCCGGGACTGGCCCAAGGACGTTCGAAACACGAAGGTCCGCGCGACTTTTTGACCACTGAAGGGTGAGGGTTGACCGGGTGCCCCGCGCTTGCGGTGGGCCGGCCCGGCGGGCAGGGTTCGGTGGCGTGGCCACCTTGCTGATCGTTCATCACACCCCGTCCCCCCACTGCCAGGCGATGTTCGAGGCGGTGCTCTCGGGGGCGACCGACCCGGAGATCGAGGGGGTACGGGTCGTGCGGCGGGCCGCCCTCGCCGCCACCGCCTCGGACGTCCTCCAGGCCGACGGCTATCTGCTCGGCACGCCCGCGAACCTCGGGTACATGTCGGGCGCGCTCAAGCACTTCTTCGACCAGGTCTACTACCCCTGCCTCGACACCACCCGGGGGCGCCCCTTCGGCTACTACGTCCACGGCGGCAACGACGTCACCGGCGCCGTGCGCGCCGTCGGGACCGTCACCACCGGACTGGGCTGGCGCAGCGCTGCCGACCCGGTCACCGTCACCGGGGAACCCGGCAAGGCGGACCTGCGGGCCTGCTGGGAACTGGGCGCGACGGTGGCCGCCGGCCTGATGGAGTGAGCGGGGCTCAGTTCCAGAGCGGGTAGGTCACGACCCGCGGGAAGTGGTCCGGCCTGGCCCCGGTGTAGGTGAGGGTCATCCGGCTGTAGTGCTGCACCCGCGGGTGCTTCTTCCACGGCTTGGGATGGTCGAGCTTCACCTTCACGGCGTACGGGTGGAAGTGCCCGGCCGCGCAGTACGGGACGCAGTCGTTGACCACGTTGACCCCGCTCGCCCGTGCCGTCCGCGTGCCCCAGTGGCTCCAGTGCAGCGAGGTCAGCCGGCTGTTGCCGTCGCCGCAGGCCAGCACGAAGGCGCCGGGCCGGACCTGCGGGTGCCAGAAGCAGTCCACCAGGACCGGCACGGCCACCTGCCGCGACCCGGCCGACGGCGCGCCCGGTGTGGCCGAGGCGGTGCCGATCGCCGCGGTCAGTCCCAGCGCCGCACAGAGCATCACCGCTGTCCTCGTGACGTGTCGCATGTCGGCTCCCGCCCACCCGTCCCGGGACCGGGTGCGTCCCGGGTAGTTCGGTACCGACCGTACGACGATGCGCGCTGTACGACCACTCGAACGGAGCAGTGGCGACCCGTTCGGCGCAGCGCGCCGCGCGGCGTGCGGCTGAAAATCTTCGGTCCGCGGGCCGAATGCCCAGCCCGGCATGGTCATTTCCGGCCGAAGTTTTGACATTCCCATGACAAAGCTGTGCACTCAGTGCCACTCTGCTGCGGTCATTCACCGTTCCTTCACACCCCCCTCATGAGGTGGATGCCCGACCACCCCCCACTCCCTCACCCCCCACCTCCTTCCACCCGCCAGTCGTGCAGCGCTCCGGACCGGCCCATCCCGTCGGTCCCACCCCCCATCGGCCCCCACCAGAGGCCGACCGTCGCACCGAAGGAGAACCCGTTGCCCCGGCGACACCATGCCACCCCCCGGCGCAGACGCGCCTCGCTCATCGCCCTCACCACCGCCGGCACCCTGCTCACCCTCGGGATGCAGACCGGCGCCGCCTCCGCGGCACCCACCGACCCCCGCCCCGGCAGGATCACCGCCACGCCCCGGGCCGGCGCCGAACCGACCGCCCTGTCCCCGGCCCGCCGCGCCTCGCTCATCAAGAGCGCGCAGACCGCCGCCGGCACGACCGCCCAGCGGCTCGGCCTCGGCGGACAGGAGAAGCTGGTCGTCAAGGACGTCATCAAGGACGCCGACGGCACCACCCACACCCGCTACGAGCGCACCTACGCCGGGCTGCCCGTCCTCGGCGGTGACCTGGTCGTGCACGACAAGGGCGGCCGCACCACCGTGACGAAGGCGAGCGGAGCCACCCTGAAGGTGCCCTCGCTGACCCCGAAGCTCTCGGCCTCGAACGCCACCGGCAAGGCGCTCGCCGCCTCGAAGAAGGCCGACGTCAAGGGCTCCGAGACCGAGAAGGCGCCCCGGCTGGTCGTCTGGGCCGGCACCGGCAGGCCCGTCCTGGCCTGGGAGACGGTCGTCGAGGGCGTCCAGGAGGACGGCACCCCGAGCGAACTCCAGGTCGTCACCGACGCCACCACGGGCAAGCAGATCATGGCCGCGGAGAAGGTGCACACCGGCACCGGCACCGGCCAGTACGTCGGCACGGTCCCGCTCGGCACCACCCAGTCGGGCTCGACGTACCAGCTCACCGACCCGGGCCGCGCCGGGCACAAGACGTACGACCTCAACCAGGGCACCTCGGGCACTGGGACGCTGTTCACGGACGACAACGATGTCTGGGGCAACGGTCTGCCGTCCAACCGCCAGACCGCCGGTGTCGACGTGGCCTTCGGCGCCGCCGCCACCTGGGACTACTACAAAGAGGTTTACGGTCGCAACGGCATCCGCAACGACGGGGTCGCCGCCTACAGCCGGGCCCACTACGGCAGCTCCTACGTCAACGCGTTCTGGCAGGACAGCTGCTTCTGCATGACGTACGGCGACGGCTCGGGCAACACCCACCCGCTGACCGCCCTCGACGTGGCCGCCCACGAGATGAGCCACGGCGTCACCGCCGCCACCGCCAACCTCACCTACTCCGGCGAGTCCGGCGGCCTGAACGAGGCGACCTCGGACATCTTCGCCGCGGCCGTCGAGTTCTACGAGAACCTCCCGGCCGACCCCGGTGACTACCTCGTCGGCGAGAAGATCGACATCAACGGCAACGGCACCCCGCTGCGCTACATGGACAAGCCCTCCAAGGACGGCTCCTCCAGCGACAGCTGGAGCTCCACCCTGGGCAGCCTCGACGTCCACTACTCCTCGGGCCCCGCGAACCACTTCTTCTACCTGCTCTCCGAGGGCAGCGGCGCCAAGACGATCAACGGCGTCTCCTACAACAGCCCGACCTCCGACGGCCGGCCCGTGACCGGCATCGGCATCACCAACGCCGCCGCGATCTGGTACCGGGCGCTGACGACGTACATGACCTCGTCGACGAACTACGCCGGTGCCCGCACCGCCACCCTGTCGGCCGCCGCCGACCTCTTCGGCGCCTACAGCCCGACCTACCTCGCCGTCGCCGACGCCTGGGCCGGCATCAACGTCGGCAACCGGATCGCCCTCGGCGTCAACGTCGCCCCGATCGCCGACCAGACCAGCGGCATCGGCCAGGCGGTCAGCCTCCAGGTGGACGCCTACACCACCAACTCGGGCGCCGGCCTGACCTACGAGGCCACCGGACTGCCGGACGGGCTGAGCATCAGCCCGAGCGGTCTGATCTCGGGCACGCCGACCACCCTGGGCACCGGTGACGTGACCCTCAAGGTCACCGACAGCACGGGGGCGTCCGTCACGGACACCTTCAGCTGGCGGATCGCGTACATCTACGCCAACGCCACCCGGGTCGACATCCCGGACAACGGCCCCGCCGTCGAGTCCCCGGTCACCATCACCGGCCGCGACGGCAACGCCTCCGCCACCACCTCGGTCTACGTCAACATCGTCCACACCTACCGCGGTGACCTGACGGTCGACCTCGTCGGCCCGAACGGCACGGTCTACTCGCTGCTCAACCGCAGCGGCGGCTCCGCCGACAACGTCGACCAGACCTTCAGCGTCAACGCCTCCGCCCAGCCGCTCAACGGCACCTGGAAGCTGCGCGTCCAGGACCGCGCGTCGATCGACGTGGGCTACATCCAGAACTGGCAGCTGACGCCCTGACCCGGATCGTCCCCTGACCCCGGGCGGCCCGGCCGCCCCGGGGCCGGGGGACGGCTCCCCGACCACCGCCGCCCCGGGCCCCCGAGGGTCCGGGCGGCGGTGGTCGTGCCGCCCCGCTCACCGCTGGGGAGAGGCGTCCGCCGCGAGCTGGGCCAGCGGGGTGCCGCCCGCCCACAGCAGCAGCCGGGGGCCGTCGATCAGATAGGTGTGGCCCTGGCGCGCGGCCCACACCTCGTCGCGGTGGGTGAACGTGCCCCGGTGCACCACGAGCCGCAGCGCCGGAGCCGCCCAGCCGCGCGCCGCCGGCCGCGTCCGGCAGGAACAGGCCCCGTCCTCGTCGGGCAGCGGTTCCGCCACCGGACGGAACGCCACGTCGAGCACCCGCCCCCGGCCGTCCCGGGCGGCGAGATGCAGCACGTCGTGGCGCGGCGGCGGCAGCACCCGCCAGCCGTCCCGCCGCAGCATCCGGGCCACGGCCACCACCAGCGCCGGCATGTCCAGCTCCGCCAGCTCCAGCGCGGTGTAGCGACCGCCGCGCCGCCGGGCGTAGGGCCGCGAGCGGCGCCGCAGCGCCGCACCGGCGACCGTGCACACCGCCAGGACCGGGACGCAGGCCCAGGCGCCGAACCGGCGGGAGACCAGCACCAGTCCCACGACCAGCGCGCACACGGCCACGATCAGCAGGGCCAGCGCGGGCAGCACCTCCCGTAACCGGGGCCCGTCCCGGCCCGCCGCCCGCAGCTCCCGCACCGCGCGGCGCCGCCGGTCCCGCCCCGACCCGCCCTCCGGTAATCGCGCCCGCCCGCCTGCCGTCACGGTCGTCCCCCAGCCCGTACGCCCCGATGTGCGAGTGAGAGGGGGCTACCCGTCGACGCGCCACCGATGCGGCGAACGCTCCCGTGCGCCCCCGTGCGCCCCGCGTTCCGGCCCGGCCCGCGAGCCTTTCCGGGGCCCCGTCCGGCCGGGCGTTGTCAGTGGGGCGTGCCAAGCTGCTGGTCATGGACGAGGCTGAGTTCTTGCGGGGCCGGGTGTACGGCGCCGATCACGACGACGCGGGCCCCCGCCCGGACCGTGCGTACGCCGAGCTGGTGGGCGGCCCGCTGGACGGCCTGCTGCTCGACGTCACGGACCGCGCCGACCAGGAGCCGGGCGAGGTGGAACTCACCACGGAGATAGGCCGCTACGGCCCCGGCGGCCGCACCCTGTACGCACGGCGCCCCACCGACACCACCCGCTTCGACTGGCGCGGCGACGCTCCGGGTACCCCCTGAAGGCCGGTGCCGCCCGAAGACCGTGGGCATCCGGGATCAGGCCCGGTCGGCTCGATCCGTGGTTTTCTGTGCCCCAGTGACCCCGGACCTCTTGGGAGACCCCTCCATGACCCACGTCGCGCACCCGGAGCGTTACGACAACGGCATGCTCTACCGCCGAACCGGCCGCTCCGGACTCGACCTCCCCGCCCTGTCCCTCGGGTACTGGCACAACTTCGGTGACGACCGGCCGTTCGAGAAGCAGCGTGAGATCGCGCTGCGCGCCTTCGACCTGGGGATCACCCACCACGATCTGGCGAACAACTACGGTCCGCCCTACGGCGCGGCAGAGCTCAATTTCGGCCGCCTGATGAAGCGGGACCTCGGGCCCTACCGCGACGAGCTGGTGATCTCCACCAAGGCCGGCTGGGACATGTGGCCCGGCCCCTACGGACAGGGCGGCGGCTCGCGCAAGTACCTTCTGGCCTCGCTGGACCAGTCACTCCGCCGGATGGGCCTCGACTACGTCGACATCTTCTACTCCCACCGCCTGGACACCACCACGCCCCTCGAGGAGACGATGTCGGCGCTGGCCACCGCGGTGCGCCAGGGCAAGGCCCTCTACGTCGGCATCTCGTCCTACGACGCGGAACGCACCCGTGTCGCCGCGGGCCTGCTGCGGGAACTGGGGACGCCGCTGCTCATCCACCAGCCGTCGTACAGCATGCTCAACCGCTGGATCGAGACCGACGGCCTGCTGGACGTCGCCCAGGAGGAGGGGGTCGGCATCATCGGGTTCACGGCGCTGGCCCAGGGGATGCTGACCGGGCGCTATCTCCAGGGCGTCCCCGAGGACTCCCGCGCGGCCCGGGGCACCTCGCTGGACGCGGCATGGCTCTCCGACGACATGGTCGGCCGGCTGCGTGCCCTCGACGCGGTCGCGGGCCGGCGCGGGCAGACGCTCGCCCAGATGGCCCTGGCCTGGGCGCTCCGGGACCCACGGGTCACCTCCCTGGTGATCGGCGCCTCGCGGACCGAGCAACTCGAGCAGAACGTGGCGGCGCTGAAGAACCTTCACTTCAGCGCGGAGGAGCTCGCCGAGATCGACCGGTACGCCACCGACGCCGGCGTCGACCTGTGGCGGGACGCCCGCCTCGGCACGCTGGGCTGAGCCTGCCGTACCCGGAAGCGGAAGTGGCCGGAAGTGTGCTCGTTCGATCGTACGAACATGCTTGCGGTGGGGTTACTTCTGTGCGGGCGACTTGATAGGAAACTTTCCTGTCAGTTCGCTCGCCCCCCACCCCCTGGAGCCACTGTGGTGCCCATTCCCGCCTCCCGCCGTACCTTCCTCGCCCTCACCGGTGCCCTGGCCGGGACCGTGGCGGCAGCCCCGCTGCTCGCCCCGGCCCGGGCGGGCGCCGTGACCGCGGCCGGGCTCGACGACCCGGCGAAGAAGGAGATCGCGATGAAACTGGTGTCGAGCGCGGAGAACTCCTCGCTCGACTGGAAGGCCCAGTACAGGTACATCGAGGACATCGGCGACGGCCGCGGCTACACCGCCGGGATCATCGGCTTCTGCTCCGGCACCGGCGACATGCTCGACCTCGTGCAGCTCTACACCGACCGCAAGCCCGGCAACGTCCTCGCCAAGTACCTCCCGGCCCTCCGCTCGGTCGACGGGAGCGACTCCCACGCGGGGCTCGATCCGAACTACCCCAAGGACTGGCGCAAGGCCGCCCAGGACACCGCGTTCCAGAAGGCGCAGGACGACGAGCGCGACCGGGTCTACTTCAACCCTGCCGTCAAGCAGGGCAAGGCGGACGGCCTGCGGGCCCTCGGCCAGTTCGCCTACTACGACGCGATCGTGATGCACGGCGACGGCGACGATTCCACCAGCTTCCGCAACATCCGCAAGCGGGCTCTGCGCAGCGCCAAGCCGCCGGCCCAGGGCGGCAACGAGACGACGTACCTCAACGCCTTCCTCGACGCGCGTGTCTGGGCCATGAAGCAGGAGGAGGCGCACAGCGACACCAGCCGCGTCGACACCGCCCAGCGGGTCTTCCTGCGCAAGGGAAACCTCGACCTGGACCCGCCGCTGGACTGGAAGGTCTACGGCGACAGCTATCACCTCGGCTGACGGGCACCGCCCGGGTCCGCCCCCGGCGGTGCGTCGACCACCTCGAACGTCGCCCGGCCGACGGTCAGTACGCCGTCCGACAACGGCGTGCACCGTACGCCGCCCTTGTCGCGCAGGGCACGCCGTGCCCCCGGCCCGACCGTGACGTCCATCCAGGCGCACGGCCGGGCCGGCCGGTTGACGGCGAACACCACGGGTCCGGCCCCGCTGTCGAGCGCGATCGTCGAGCCGACGCAGGAGTCGATGTCGACGCCCCTGAGCAGGACGTTCCGCCGGGTCTGCCGCAGCCCCGGGGAGCCGTCCGGGCCCACCGGCAGACTCTCGACGGCCATGAGGGTCACCGCCGCGTCCCGGTGTGCCGGACGGCCGAAGTACCGGTCGCCGACCAGCCCCAGACCCCGTCGGACCTCCACCCGGGACACCGACTCGTCCTCGGGCCCGTCCGCCGGTCCGTCCGAGGGGCGCCCGGCGAACCGGTGGGCGGCCGACACCAGCAACTCCACCACCTCGATCTCGACCATGGCCTCAGCCTAGGCCGCGGCGGCGGGTGACGTTCATGGCCTCCGGGTCTCCGGATCTCCGGGCGTCCGGGTCTCCGGGTCTCCGGGTCTCCGGGTCTGCGGGCGTCCGGGCGTCCGGGTCTCCGGGGCTGCGGGCGTCCGGGCCTCCGGGTTTCTGGGTCTCCGGGCTTCCCGGCGTCCGAGCCTCCCGGCTTCGCGGCTTCCCGGCGTCCTGGCCTCCGTGTCTGGGCGTCCGGGTCTCCGGGTCTGCGGGCGTCCCGGCGTCCGGGCCTCCGGGCCCAGGGCCTCCGGGCTTCCCGGCCCGGAGCGTCACGGCTTCAGCGGCAGCGTCGCGCAGTTCGACGACGTCGGCTGTCCTTCGAGCCGGTCGGTCAGCCACGCGATCGCGGCGCCCTGGTCGGCGAGCAGAGGGGCGAAGTGGTTGAGCAGGGCCCGGCCCAGACCCGGCAGCACCACCGGCTTGTACGTGACGTTCCCGCCCTTCGCGCACCAGGCCGCGGCGAGCGCCCGTGCCTGGGCGTGGGGGACGAGATTGTCGGCGGTGCCCGTCGCCAGCCGCACCGGGGACGCCGGCTTCAGCCGGCCGATGCGCTGGTCGGCCAGGAACGCCTGGAGCGCCGGCTCCTCCTCGATGATGTCCCCGATGGACCTGCCGTCGGTGGTCCAGGAGGTGCTGCGGGCCGAGTTGTAGGCGAGCAGGGCCTCGCCCACGCACATGGTCGACAGGTCCTTGAGGGCCGCCTTGCCGGCCGCGTTGAGATGGGCCTCCGCGATCGGCTTCAGCTTGGGGTCGGACTGCACGAACCCGTTCACCGACCAGCCGAGCGCCCCCGCCAGGTCGCTGCCGTCGATGGCCCGGGTGACCGCGGCCAGGTCGGCGGGCGGGGCGCCGCTGTAGGTCCCGGCGAGGGTGACGTCGGGGGCGTAGGAGGGCTGGAGTTCGGCGGCGGCCGCCGTGGCTCCGCCGCCCTGGCTGTAGCCGTACAGCGCGACCCGGGAGGCGGCCGTGAGCGACGTACCGCCGAGGGAGCGGGCGGCGCGGACGGCGTCCAGGACGGCGTGCGCCTCGTCGACCCGGTTGACGTAGGTGTGCAGCCGGTCCGTGGAGCCCAGCCCGGGATAGTCGGTGACGACGACGGCGACGCCGCGCGCCAGCAGCCGGTACATCGCCAGGTTCTCGTAACCGACCGACAGGGTCTGGAGGTTGACGATGAGCGGACGCTCCAGTCCGAGGGAGGCGGCGCACTGGTCGCCCTGGCCCATCGTGCCGGGGGCCACCACGACCAGCGGACGCGCCCCGCCGCCCCGCCAGGCGGCCGTCGGTTCGATGTAGGCGCCGGTGACCGCGACGGGACCGCCGGCGGAGTCGGTGGACTTGTACATCAGTCGGGTCGCCGTGCCGGGGAGCGGGCCGTCGACACCGGGCAGGCTCAGGGCGAGGGGGAGCGGTTCGGTGCGGACCAGGGCGCCGTCGGCCGACGGGAGGTTGGCGGGCGGGTTGTAGAAGGTGGGGATGGTGACACCGCGCGAGACCACGGCGTCCGTGGCGGTGTCACCGGCTGCGTCGGCCGGGACGGCCGTCGCACCGAGGCAGGCGGCCACGGTCACGGCCGCGGCGAGCAGTCGGGTGGGGGCGGGCATGGCGGACCTCCGGGGGAGAGGGGAGGCCCGAGCCTTCCTCTGCGGCTCGGGTGGGGGACGGCGCGGAGCGCCGGTCGTCCCGACCGCAGCCCCGACCGCTATTGGACGAACTGGCAGGACCGTACCGACCAGGGGGTTACCGTGGGTACTGGTCGGTAGGTTACGGTTCGGTAATATGACGACGGATGCTCGGGGGCCACCCTCAACAGGGGCCGCGACCTGTGTGATTGACTGCTCGGATGCTGCGAGAGTCGGTCTTCCGGACGATGGACCTGCCGCCGCGCGATCGTTTCGACGCCTGGGCTCAGCGCATGCGGAGCACCCACGCACCCATGCGCCTGAGCACCGACCACACCGAGGGCTACCGCGGCCACCAACGCGTGATCGAGCTGGGCGAGGTCGTCGTGTGGCCGGCCACCATGGACCCCCTCACGTTCCACCGCACGGCCAAACTGGTCCGGCAGTCCGACCCCGAGACGTACCATCTCTCGCTGCTGCTGAAGGGCGAGGGCGCGGCCGTATGGGACCGGCGCCAGGCGGTCTACCGGATCAACGACTTCCACACCAACTCCTCCTCGCGGTCCTGGGACGTGACCACGGGCGCCGATCCCGTCACGATCGTCGGGGTGGAGATCCCGCGCGCCCTGGTGCCCATACCGGGGCACCGCGTCGACCGGATCCTGGGCGGCCTCATCTCGGGCCGGGAGGGCAGCGGCGCACTCCTGGCCCAGTTCCTGCGCCAGCTGATCGGCGACACCGGGTCGTACCGGCCCTCCGACGCACCGCGGCTCGGCACGGTCGTCGCCGACCTGGTGACCGTCGCGTTCGCGCACGCCGTGGACGCCGACCCGAGCGTGCCGCCGGAGACCCGCGGTCGTTCGCTCGTCCTGCACATCAAGGACCACGTGCGCCGCCACCTGGCCGACCCGGACCTCACCCCCGCCCGGATCGCCGAGGCCCACCACATCTCCCGCAGCTATCTGTACCGCCTCTTCCAGAGCGAAGGCGTCGGCATCGCCGCCTACATCCGCGACCAGCGGCTCGCCGGCGCCCACCGCGACCTCGCCGACCCCGCCCTGCGCGCCCTGCCGATCAACGCCGTCGCCGCGCGCTGGGGCTTCCTGCGTGCCGCCGAGTTCACCCGTGCCTTCCGCACCGCCTACGGTCTCGCGCCCAGCGAACTGCGCGAGCAGGCCCTGAACACGGGCGAGGACGGACGGGACGCGAAGGCCGGGGCGGGGGCGGGGCATCGCGCGCCGGTGGACGGGACACCGGAACCCTGACCGCGCACCGCACAGGCCGGGCCGGAAGCGGGACGCGGGACGCGGGAAGCCGACCGCGGGCAGCGGGGGGCGGGCCCCCTGTGGACGCGGTGCCAACGAGTTGTGGACCGTGTGCCAACGACATACCTCCCGTACCTGTCGCATGCTGGTGATCAACCGCGGAGCGCAGACCCGCGGGGGCCGGTGGCCGGGCCAGGACTGCGGGGGAGTCCTGGCCCGGGCCACATCCGGTCCCGTCCTGTCCCGTCCCGCCCGTGCCGTCCCGTCCCCTCCCCGGATGATCGAGTGGTGACGGTCTGGGCGGGGGCGTACGGTCGAACGGTGGATCCGACCCTGGGCACCACCGTCCAAGGTCACCTCCCTCGGGCCCGCTTCGGGCGGGCGACACGACGTCATGACCAGTGCTCCGCAGCCGACCCCCGCGACCGAGACCACCGCCCCGCAGAACGGCGGTGGCGGGCACGCGATGGCGCTGCTGGTCATCGCCTCCTGTCAGTTGATGGTGGTCCTCGACATCACCATCGTGAACATCGCGCTCCCCGACATCCAGCGCGCCCTGGACTTCTCCACCACCAGCCTGTCGTGGGTCGTCAACGCCTACACGCTGACGTTCGGCGGGCTGCTGCTGCTCGGCGGCCGGGCCGGGGACATCCTCGGCAGACGGCGGGTGTTCATCGTCGGCGTGCTGCTGTTCGTCCTCGCGTCGCTGCTCGGCGGCCTCGCCCAGAACGAGGGTCAACTCCTCTCCGCGCGCGCCCTCCAGGGCGTCGGCGGAGCCATCGCCTCCCCGACCTCCCTCGCCCTGATCAGCACCACCTTCCGCGAGGGACCCGAACGCAACCGCGCCTTCGGTGTGTTCGCGGCGGTCTCGGCGGGCGGCGGCGCGATCGGTCTGCTCGCCGGCGGCATCCTCGTCGAGTACCTGAACTGGCGGTGGGTGCTGTTCGTCAACGTCCCCATCGGCCTGCTCATCGCGCTCGCCACGCCGCGCTACATCAAGGAGTCCGAGCGCCACCCGGGCCGCTTCGACCTGGCGGGCGCCTTCACCTCCACCGTCGGAATGGTGCTGCTGGTCTACGGCTTCATCAGGGCCGGACAGGACGGCTGGCGCGACACGCTCACGCTCGCTTCGTTCGCCGCGGCCGTCGTCGTCCTCGCGGTGTTCATCCTGATCGAGCGGCGCTCCCGGCAGCCGATCACCCCGCTGCACATGTTCGCCGACCGCAACCGGGCGGGCACGTACGGCATCATGCTCTGTCTGGCCGCCGCGATCTTCGGCATGTTCTTCTTCCTGACCCTCTTCGTCCAGAACGTGCTCGGTTTCAGCCCGCTCGCCGCCGGTTTCGCGTTCCTGCCGGTCAGCGCGGTCATCGCGGTCGGGGCCGGACTCGCCTCACGGTTCCTGCCGACGTACGGCCCCAAGCCCTTCATGGTCGGCGGCGCGATCCTGGCCGCGGCCGGCCTGAGCTGGCTGACGCTCACGGACGTCGACTCCACCTACGCGGGCAGCATTCTCGGTCCCATGCTCGTCTTCAGCCTGGGCATGGGCATGGAGTTCGTGTCGCTGACGCTGATGGCCCTGTCCGACGTGCCCACGCCCGAGACGGGCGCGGCCTCCGGCCTCCTCAACGCGACGCAGCAGGTGGGGGGTTCACTGGGTCTGTCCATCCTGGTCACCATGTACGGCACGGCGAGCCGCAACGAGGCGAACGACCAGATCCCCGCCTTCCTCGCCCAGGCCACCCCCGCCGAACGTCTGCGCTTCCAGCGCACCGGCCAACTCCCCGCCCCCTGGTCCGACCACGTCCTCACCGCCGGCGTCTCGGCCGCCTTCATCATGGCCGCCATCTTCACCGCCCTCGCCGCCCTGATCGCCATCGTGGTGATCCAGGTACGCCCTTCGGACCTGGAACGCCTCCAGGGCGGCACAGGACCCCCAGGGGTGTGAACCCGCCTGCGTCACCCGCAGCTCACCGCTCCCGGCGACGCAGGATCACCCACTCCTCCTCGACCGCCGCGGCCATCGCGAAGTCGTGCACGTCCGCCTCCAGGCACAGTGCCGTGTCCCCCGGATGGATCCCGCGGTATCCGTTCCGGACCCCGTCGGCGAGGGCTGCCGCGGCGGCGGAGGCGGCCGCGCGGTGCAGATACGGCGCCGGGTCCGCCGTACGCCCGGCGGTCAGTTCGGCGATGTACCGGGCGCAGGCGAGGTCCTCCTCGGCGCGTCCGCCCTCGCCGGTGATCATGTACGTCACCCGCCGGGGCCGGGCCGCACGCAGCGCGCCGGCCGTCGCCGCGGCCACGGTGAAGCCGGCGCAGAGCAGCAGCGGTGCCTCGCGGGCGGCGAGGGTGCCGACGGTGCCATGGGTCGTCTTCTGGACGAGCGTGCGTCCCCTCAGGTCGAGGGAGCGCATGAGGGCGGGGGAGTTGACGGCGTCGAAGCCCGGAGCGGGCGGTCCGTCCTTGAGCGTGAGCCAGTCCGGGTGGCAGGACTTCAGGGCGCGGGCCTGCGCCGGCGACTCGGCCAGGACGATCCGCTCCGCACCCCCGGCGAACGCCCAGGCGGCCGTCGTGAAGGCCCGCAGCACGTCGATCACGACGACCGCCTCGCCGACCTCGGACGGCTCGCGCGACCCGGGCGGCCCGGCCGACGCGGCGGGGCCGGCGCCGTCCAGGACGCCGACGCGCCCGCCGTCCCACTCCGCTGTCCCGATGAAACGTTGCTCCATCGGGGCATCATGACCTACCGGGCCCGCCAACGGGCCCTGGATGCACGTCTCTTGTCCTTGTGTGACACGCCCAGGGGGCGGCAACCGGCTGCGGGTGGGCAGCCCGCCGGGGGCCGGCCCGGCCGAAGGCGCGCGTCAGCGGTCGTGCCACCCCCGGTCGATGCGGTGCAGGACGGCCCCGGCCATGGCGGCCTCGCCCTTGGCGTTGGGGTGGGCGGGTGCCGCCGGGGAGGTGGGCCGGAGCGGTTCGATCCAGCGGTCCGCCGCGGGCTTGCACATGTCGTGCCCGACGGTCGGCCCGTAGGTGTCGACGTACTCCGTCCGGCTCGCGTACGCCACCAGACGCAGCATCAGGTTGACGCGCTTCTCGGTGTCCCGGAGGTAGGCGAAGTCCCCTGCCGCGAAGGGCACCGAGGGGGCGCAGCCGACGCCGTCGTCGGGCAGGAGGTCCGGATAGCCGACGAGGAGCACCCGCGCGTGCGGCGACCGGCGGTGCACGTCCCGCAGCACCTGCGCCACCTTGGGCGCCGTCCGCGCGATCGTGACGCTCAACTGGTCGACCCCGGAAGCACCGTAGTACTTCTGGCAGGGGCTGCCGGCCGGGTCCTGCGCGGCCAGCCCGGCGCACGTCCCGATGATGGTGCCGAAACCGATGTCGTTACCGCCGACCTGCACGGTCACCAGGTCGGTGGTGCGCCCGAGCGCGTCGAGCTGGGGGCCGTTGGTGCCCTGCGCCTTCCACATCTCCTGGGTCGTCGCCCCGGAGCAGCTGACGTCCTTGAAGGGCGTCGTGCCGAGCCGCGCGGCCACGAGCGACGGGTAGTTCTGGTCGGAGCGGGCGCAGTTGGCGTCCGTCTGCCGGGGGATGAGAGGGCCGGCGGTGTACGAGTCCCCGAGGGCCACGTACGCCCGTGTCTTCCCGTCACCGCCGCCGCCACCGGCCCCGCCGCCGTGTGCCGCCGCCGGTACCGCCGACGCGGCCACCAGGGCGCAACCGCCCAGTGCGGCACGTAAGGTCATCCCTCTGCGTCGCCGTCCGACCGAAGCGCCGCCGCGTACCTCGTGCTGCATCGCAGCTCCTCCCCCCGAGCCCGCCCGGGCCGGCGCCGACGGCCCGGACGGCCGCCGTGCTGTGCGCCGCAGTTTGTATACCGCCGGGTAGCCCCCCAGGGCCAGAGGCGGGAGGGACCGTCTTCGCGCGTCTGTGCGGGTGCCGGGGCAGCGCGGCCCGCGGAGGGAGGAGAGCCCTCCGTCACGCGGTCAGCCGGTGGCCGTGGTCACACGCTGCCGGGCCGGTGCCATCGCCCAGCGGATGGTCGCGGTCGTGGCGCGGCCGAGCGGCAGCAGACAGACGTCCTCGACCAAGGTAATCCGGGGCAGTCCCAGTTGTTCGGAGGCCCAGCGCGGCAGCAGCGCCACGGCGTTGGCGGCGAGCACCCCGTAGGGGAGACGGGCGACGAGCGGTACGGGAGGGTGCAGCAGAAGGAAACGCGCGGCCTCCCGGGCCTGTGCTGTGACCGCCAGCTCCGGGCGGTACGCGGTCAGCCGCTCCGTGAGCTCCGCCCTGCTGCGGGGCGGACCCGGGATGCCCAGCTCCACGGCGACCCGGGCCATGTCCTCGACGTAGCCGTCGCACTCGTCGTCGGAGAGGGGACGCGCGCCGTAGCGCTGGTGGGCGCGCAGGAAGCTGTCCGTCTCGGCGAGGTGCACCCAGGTGAGCAGATGGGGATCGGAGGCGTGGTACGGCACTCCGCTCGCGGTGGCCCCCCGCACCCGCTCGTGCACCGCCCGTACCCGGGCGCACGCCCGCTCGGCGTGTTCGGCGGTGCCGTACGTCGTCGTGGCCAGGAAGGTGCTCGTGCGCTGGAGCCGGCCCCAGGGGTCGCCCCGGTACCCCGAGTGGGCGGCCACGGCGGCCATGGCGAGCGGGTGCAGCGACTGCAGGAGCAGCGCGGACAGACCGCCGATGAACATGGAGGCGTCCCCGTGCACCCGGCGGACCGGTCGCTCGGGTCCGAACCAGCGCGGGCCGGGCGTGCCGTGGATCCGGGCCCGGTGGCGTGCGCCGTCCGGCCCGGCGACCCGGGTGAACAGGCCCTCACCGAGACGCTCGCGGGGGCTGCGGCCCCCGGCATCGGCCGGTCCCATGGGTGCCGTGACCTCCTCGTCGCCGCGGGGGGCGCCCGTCGCCGCCCACCGTCCGGAATCGCGCACTCCGGGGCCATGGCCCAAACGGTTCGAAGTGCCTATATTTCTTTCTACCTCCGCCGGGTCCCCGGATGCGAAGGGCGTCGAAGGGCGTCTTCGTGCGGCCGGGCCGCCCTGCGGAGTCGGCGAAGCGGTCGCCGGAGGTGCCGATGAACTCCTTCCCCTCCTTGAACTGGCGTGAGGCGGCGGCCTGCCGTTCCGAGGACCCCGAGCTGTTCTTCCCGATCGGTGAGGACGGCCCGTCCCGGCGGCAGATCGAGCAGGCGCGGGCGGTCTGCCGCAGCTGCCCGGTGATGCGCGCCTGCGGGACCTGGGCGGTCCGGCACGGCGAGCGGCACGGGGTGTGGGGTGCGATGACGGCCGGGGAGCGCCGCGGCCTGCGGCCGAGCCGGCCCTGACCGCGCACCGGTCGGAGACGCGGGCGCACAGCGCGCGACCTTCCCCGTGTCGATTTTCATACTGCGGGCGCGACGCGCCGGGGCCCGTCACTCACACGGGTAGTCCTCCCGGCGGATCCGCCGTCCGCCCGCATGCCCTGGACATATGCGGAGCAGCATCCGGCCATGGAGAATCCCGCATCCGACCGTTCGCCCGAGGCCACCGCGGCCCGGCGCGGACCCGCGGCCGTCTTCACCGCGGACTTCACCTCCACCAGCCAGTGGGTGGCGGGGCGTTCGTGGGCGTATCCGAACGGCGGACCGATCAATCCCGACGACAACAAACTGGACTACCTGGTCTCGGATCCCGCCTACTCCCGGACGGGGACGTTCCGGGCCACCCGTCGCCGCGACGGACGGTGGAACGCGGGCCTGCTCACCACGGAGGGGAGCGAGGAGGCCTTCACGGTCCGCACCGGTGACGTGCTCGAGGCGCGGGTGAGACTGCCGTACGAGATGGGGGCCTGGCCCGCGATCTGGACCTGGCGGGACGGCGACCAGGAGATCGACGTCTTCGAGTACCACCCGGACAACCCCGATCTCCTGGAGCTGAGCAACCACGTCCGCGGCAGCAACCTCTACTACCAGGACCCGGCGATCCGCCCCGGTGCCTGGATCGACCTGAGGGTCGAGTTCGGCAGACGGTCCGTCGTCTGGTGGGTCAACGGCCGGCAGGTGTTCGTCGACCGGCGGGGCGTGGGCCGCGGGTGGAACGCGTACCTGATCGTCAACCTGTCGGTGTGCGCGGGCCGGTACCACCCGCCGCCCGATCCCGGTGTCACCGAGATGTCGTACGAGGTGTCGCGCCTCGTGGTGATGCGCCCGCCCTACCTGCTGGAGGAGGACGACGACGAGCCCGAGGACGTGGCGGGGACCGAGGGGGCGGGGGAGGTGGAGACCGAAGGTGATCCGGTGTGAACCGGGGGCCGTCAGTCCGGGGTGTCGCCGTCCAGGATGCCGCCGAGCTCGGCCACCAGCGCGGGCATCTCCCGGCGGAACGCGGCCAGGTCCAGGCCCTCGTCCGCCATGACGGCGAGCAGCGCGCGCTCCCCGACCGCGGTGACGATCACGTGCCCGGCGCTGCACTGGGCGCTCATCTCGCGCAGGGCGCCGGTGGAGGCCTGGTCGGCGAGGCGGCGCCCGAGGGACAGGGTGGCCGCGGCGACGGCGGCCATGGACTCCGCGTGCGTCTTGCTGACGTCACTGGCGACCACCAGCCCGTCGACGGTCGCGAGGGTGGTTTCGTTGACACCCATCACCTTGTCCCGCAGGGAGATGAGGATGTCGTTCACGGGGTCGCTCATGGTGTCTTCTTCCTGGTGAGCGGTGCGGGCGGGGAGACAGTGGACGGGCGCGACGGGGCAGCCGGCCGGGTCAGGCGAGGTGCCCGGGGGAGTCCGGCGAGTCCGGCTGGGAGCCGGTGCGGCGCGGCAGGCGCCGGGGGAGCCCGGTCGTCGCGGGGGCGGCCGGGGCGGCGGCGGGCGTACGGGGGGCGGTGCTCGGGCGTCCGGCGGCGCCCGGCGGGGGCGCGTACTCGACGAGTCCCAGCCCGGTCAGATGCCGGAGGTCGAGCAGGACGGCGAACAGTCCGCGGCCCAGCGAGAACGCGAGGTCCCGGGGTGTCCGGCGTCCGTCGACGGCGCTCAGGAGGTCCAGGTGGCGGGGGGAGAGGCGGGCGGTGGATTCCGGCAGGCCGGCGGAGGGGGTCGGGTGGACACGGGCACGGGTGGACCGCGCGATCGCGCCGGGCTCCTTCTCCAGCATGCCGAAGCGGCGCGTCGTCTCGGCGACCAGCCGCTCGGGCGGCACCCCGGCCCCGGCGTGCAGCACGGGGACGGGATCACCGACCTCCCAGTCCACCGGACGGTTGAGGGAGAGGGCGAAGGCCGCGTCGAACACTGCGCCCAGGCAGAGAACCTCCAGCTCCCCGGCGCCGATCAGCCCGGCGGCGACCAGCTCCCGCGCCAGATGCTCGTGGGTGCTGTCCGTGGCCCGCACGGCCGTCCACGCCTCCTCGGTGAGGCGGCCGGACCTGAGCAGGATCGCCTCGGCCCCGGGCGCGCCCGGGGTCTCCATGGCGACCACCAGGCCGTCGCGGACGTGCAGGGTGCCACCGGGACGTCCGGTGACGGAGACGGTGCAGGAGCGGCGCTGCGCGTGCAGGCCGGAGAGGAGGGAGGGAAGGTTGCGGGGGGCGGGGGACTTCTCGGCGGCGGCGTCGTTCCGGCTCATGCCAGCAGGGCGTCCGCGTGCCGGGTGAGGTCCTGGAGCACCCAGGCCAGGTTGGTCCGGTCCCGGTCCACGGTCGCGCACAGCAGTACCGGATCGCGGTCCCGGCCGACGTTCAGCGTCACATGGTGGGTGCTCGCGGTGGTGACGACGATGCTCTCCAGTTCGTCGGCGCATCCCGCCTGCCGGAGACCGCCGTCGGCGAGGCCGACGAGGTCGTGGACGTCCTGGCTCGCGCCCGTGTCCCCCAGCGAGGCGAAGGAGAGGCCCGTCACCGAGTCCACCACAGCGGCGCCGGCGATGCCGGGCGTCTGCAGAACTCGGGCGAGGGCCGTCTCGAGTAGAGCCATTGGTTGCCCCTTCGCTTGCCCTGCCGAGCACAGTACTTTATTTGCCAACTATCGCAAGACTGGCCAAAGATGAGCTCGTTCGAAATCAACGCTCCCAGAAATAACACTGGCTGTCGTTGTAAGCGATCAAGACCGGTCGGTCTGTACGGGAAAGAGGCACCAGCGTGAACATTGAGAGCACGCTTAAGGAAGCGATGAGCATCGAGGGTGCCCTGGGGGTCGCCCTCGTCGACTACGAGAGCGGGATGTCGCTCGGTGCCCTGGGCGGCGGGCCCCAGTTGGACCTGGAGCTGGCCGCAGCCGGAAACACCGAGGTCGTCCGGGCCAAGCAGCGGACGCTGAAGTCGCTCGGTCTGCAGGAGGAGATCGAGGACATCCTCATCACCCTCGGTACGCAGTACCACTTGATCAGGCCCCTGACCCGGTCGCGCGGCGGGCTCTTCCTGTATCTCGCGCTGGACCGCGGCCGCAGCAACCTCGCCCTCGCCCGCCACCGGCTCAGGGCGCTGGAATCCGACCTCGAGGTCTGAGCCAGTAACACACGTACCCCGTACCACGGAAGTGGTACGGGGTACGTATCCGAGCGCCGGGCAGGCCTTGCACCTGCATTTCCCCGCAGGAAGCGGGACGTCTTTCCTTGGACCACCAACGCGCCGCCGAGGAACGGGAGTTCCGCCCTTCAGCTTTGGCCTTAGCCTAGCGCATGGTTGCGGCATCGCTGCACCATGAAACCGGAGTCAAAGTCTCCGATGTGTCACGGACGGCCATCCACGGTCATCGGCGAGGGCCGAACCGGGGACAATGCGATGATGTCGCCGACACCGGTATCGCTGCGGGACCGTCAGGCGACGTCACGGCAGCGCCGGTCCACCCGCCGGACCGGTGCCGTGTCCGAAGCCGTTCCACCGTGTCGGCCCGCCCGACCGCCCACGAAAGCAGAGCCACCCGTGTTCTCCGTCTTCGACGACACGCCGATCTACCACCGCCTCGTCAGTGAGCGCGGCGACATCCCCGCCCAGGTGCGCGGCGAGGCCGAACGCATCAAGCGCGACCTGGACCGCGTCATGGCCGGCGGCCCCTCGATCAGCCCCGGACTGCCCGCACCCAGGGGCTTCTTCTCCTGACGCCCGGCCCGCCGACCGATGTCGAAGCGCGAAGAGGGACCACCATGAGCGAGGGCCACGCCCTCACCGCGCCCCGTCCGCTGCCGCTGCCCGACGGCCGGCCCGCGACGGCGGCCTGGACCCTCGACCCCGGCCTGCGCCACCTCAACCACGGCTCGTTCGGCGCGGTCCCGGCCGTCGTCCAGGAACGGCAGAACGCCCTGCGCGCCGAGATGGAGCGGGCCCCCGTCGTCTGGTTCGCGACGCTGCCCGCACGGCTCGCGGCGGCCCGCACGGAGATCGCCGGCCTGCTGCGCGCCGACCCCGAGGACCTGGCGCTCGTCCCCAACGCCAGCGCCGGCGCCAGTGCCGTCCTCGCCGCGCTCGCCGATCGGCCCGGCGGGGACATCGTGGTCACCGACCACGGCTACGGCGCCGTCACGATGGGTGCCGAACGGCTCGCCCGCCGCTGGGGCCGCCGGGTGCGCACCGCGCGGGTGCCGCTCGCCGCCGACCCCGACCAGGCGTACCGGGCCGTGCTGGCCGAGGTGGACGACGAGGTCGCGCTCATCGTCCTCGACCAGATCACCTCCGCCACGGCCCGGCTGATGCCCGTCGAGCGCGTGGCCGCCGAAGCGGCACGGCGCGGCATCACCCTGCTCGTCGACGGCGCGCACGCCCCCGGCCTTCTCGCCGCGCCCCTCACCGGCCTGGACTGCGACGCCTGGGTCGGCAACCTGCACAAATGGGGCTGCGCACCGCGCGGTTCGGCCGCGCTCGTCGCCCGCGGCCCCCTGCGGGACGACCTCCACCCGCTGATCGACTCCTGGGGTGCGGCCGAGCCCTTCCCCGACCGCTTCGACCACCAGGGCACCCTCGACGCCACCGGCGCCCTCGCCGCGCCCACGGCACTGCGGTTCATCGACGACACCTGGGGCTGGGACACGGCCCGCCGCTACATGAACGACCTGGCGGAGTACGGCGCCCGGGTCGTCGCGGACGCCTTCGCCCCCGCCGGAACCCCGTCCGAACCGGTCGACGTGGGCATGCCCGTCCCCGGTATGCGCCTCGTCCGCCTGCCGGGCGGTCTCGGCGCGAGCCGGATCGCGGCCGACGCCCTCCGCGACCGGGCACCCGCCGAACTGGGCGTCGAGGCCGCGTTCACCAGCTTCGACGGCCTCGGCTACCTCCGCCTGTCCGCCCACGTCTACAACACCCCCGAGGACTACGAGCACTTCGCCGAGACCTGCGCACCGGTCGTGCGGCGCTGGGCCCGCCGGACGTCCGGCTAGCGCCGAGCCGACTTCCGGCCCCGCGGCCGCCCCTTCGGCCCCGCGCGGCGGCCGAGGCAGCCACCTTCGTCGCACCGGCACCGACCATCGGCCGACTGCGCGCGGCTCCGCGCCCCGACACCGTGGGGGCATGGAGAAGACCGAAGGGATCAGCCGGGCCCGCTTCCTGGGCGGGGCCGTGGCGGCCGGTGCGGCGGCCGCACTCGGACCGGCGGGGGACGCCCGCGCCGCCCGAGGGCGCCGGGGACTGCGGCACCGGGGTGTCGTCTACACGGTGGGGGAGGGCGAGACCCCGGCGACCGCCTGGAACGCCCACCGGATGCGCACCGACATCCGGGCCGTCCGCCGCGACCTGCACGCCGACACGGTCGACGTCACCGGCGACGGAGTGGAACGCCTCCAGGCCACCGCGCGCGAGGCGGCCGAACAGGGACTGCACATATGGCTCCAGCCCACCCCGGCGGACCTTCCGCAACGCGACATCCTCGACCACCTCGCCGAGACCGGCCGCTTCGCCCAGCGGCTGCGCCGTCAGGGGGCGAGCGTCGACCTGAGCGTCGGCTGCGAGTTCCAGCTGTTCGTGCCCGGCATCGTCCCCGGCGACACCGTGCTCGACCGCGTCCGCGCCCTCCTGACCGGCGCCTACGACCCCGTCGTCACCCAGCGCAGGCTGGAGGCCTTCACGGCCCGCGCCGCCCGCACCGCCCGCTCGGTCTTCGACGGCCGCCTCGGTTACGCCGCCGCCGAGGACGACCGTGTCGACTGGTCCCTGTTCGACGTGGTGGGCATCGACTACTACTCCGTCCACCGGCGTCCCGCCGACCATGTGCGCGCACTCCGCCGCCATCTGCGCCGGGGCAAACCGCTGGCCGTCACCGAGTTCGGCACCTGCGCCTACCGGGGCGCCCCCGAGGCCGGCGGCATGGCCTGGGACGTCGTCGACCTCGACAAGCGGCCGCCCGAGATCAAGGGCCACCTCGTGCGCAGCGAGCGCACCCAGGCCGACCACCTCGTCTCCCTGCTGCGGGTCTTCGAGTCGATGGGCCTGTACGCGGCGATGGCCTACGAGTTCGTCACCCCGGACGCCCCGCACCGGGCCGACGATCCCCGTCACGACCTCGACCTGGCGAGCTACGCCCTCACCCGGACCGTCCAGGACCGCCCCGGCGACCCCCGGTCCGACTGGCACTGGGAACCCAAACAGGCCTTCCACGCCCTGGCCCGTCACTACGCGGCCGCCGCCCGCGGCCACCGCCGACCCGCTACGGACAGTCGTACGTGAAGGCGGCCCGCGCCGTCCTGGCGCCCGGGGACAACACCCGCAGCTCCGCCGTCGCCGCGTAGTGGCCCTGTCCCTGGAAGGTCCACAGCAGATGCACCCGCACCCGCCGGTGCCCCTCGGCGACCGTGGCGTGCAGGACGTCGGACTCGGTGCCGTCGTTGCGGACCCAGCGGTAGGTGAGCCGGCCCGCGTGACCGTCGGTGCGGACGACGCCGACGACGTCCGCCGTCGCGTCGCACCCGGTGCTGTCCTGCGCGGCCGCCGCCGAGACGCCCCGTACCGACAGGCCGGGCGCGTCGTACTGCCGCCACAGCAGGAACAGCACGGCGGCGACCAGCACCAGCGCGGGCAGCGCGTGCCTGCGGAGCCGACGGTGCCGCCGGACCGGCGGCGCGGCGGGCACCGTCACGGCGGGCACCCCGTACGCCGATCCCGCGGTCGCCCCCGGCCGCGCGGTGACGCCCGGCCCGAAACGCAGCACGGTCCCGTCGACCCGCCCACGCGGAACGACCTCGCCGCCGCCGGACCGGACCCCCACCGGCGCCGTCCGCTCCGCCGGGCCCGGCTCCACCACCGCCGTCCCGTGCGCGGACCGGGGGTCCCGCACCGCCGTACCGTCGGCCGCCGCGGGTGTGATCACCGCGGTGCGGTCGTCGGGCCCGGACGGCAGCACCGCCGTGCGCTCGTCGGCCGCGGACGGCAGCACCGCCGTGGCGTCGTCGGACCGGGCGTGCACCACGGTCGTGCCGTCCTCGCCGCGTTCGACCCAGAAGCTGTCCAGGGCGGTGGCGCTGTAGTCGTCCCGGTCGTCGTGCTCGTCAGGCCTGGTCATCGGAGCTGGCACCCCCGGGTCAGAAGTTGCTGGGAGGCGCCGCCGTCCGCGGCGGCGGGGCTGGTGGTGGCCTGCACGGTCCAGTAGCAGCCGGTTCCCTGGAAGGTGTGGTCGACGGTCAGCGTGTACTGCCGGGCACCGCTGCGCCGGTACGACTCGCTGCCGTCCGCCGTCCCCGCCTGTCCGGCCGCGTTGCCCGTGAACCAGGCGAGGGTGAGGGTGACGGGACCCGTGCCGTCCGCGGTGACCGTGACGGTGGTGCTCGCGGTGGCGGGGCCCGTCTGCCGGAAGGCGGACACCGTGACGTCCTTGACGGCGGTGGCGACGGACGGGGAAGGCGACGGGGACGGGCTGCTCGTCGGGCTCGCCGAGTCGCTCGGGGCGGGCGCGGTCCACGAGGCGTCCGGGGAGGCCGACGGGTCGGGGGCGGCGGCGGACGGCGAGGACCCGTCAGAGGTCGACTCCGACGGCGAGGCGCTGGGCGGGGCGGAGGACTCGGAGGCCGACGGCGAGGCCGACGCGGACACCGACGCCGACGCCGATGCCGATGCCGGGGGCGGTGAGCCGCTGTCGGACACCTGACTCGGGCTGGTGGTGGCCCGTGCCTGCGTTTCCTGCCGGGAGGCCGCTCCCGCTCCCTGGCCGACCCCCTGGCCCAGGAGGAGCGCGACGAGCACGGCGGCCGCCGCCACGGCCGCGCCCGGCACGGTGGGCCGCCACGGGCGCAGCCGCCCGCCGGAGGCGTCCGGGCCGAGCACGGTGCGCGCCTCGTCGACGGTGGTGCTCGTACCGGATTCCGTGCGGCCCGAGGGCAGCAGGAAGAGCAGCGACGCCACGAGGGCGGCCAGCCGTCCCCGGCCGCGTTCCTCCCAGTCCTCGCCGTACTGCCCCACGGCGGCCCGCTCCAGGTCCGCCACGAAGGCCGCCGCGTCCGAGGGGCGCTCCGCAGCCGTCTTGGCCATGCCCCGGCGGACCAGGGCGCGCACCGCCTCGGGCACCTCCTCCACCGGGACGGGGTCCTCGGCGTGCTGCACCGCTAGCTGGGCCATGTTGTCGCCGGGATAGGGCTTGTGGCCGGTCAGGCACTCGAAGAACGTGGCGGTGGCCGCGTACACGTCCCCGGCGGGGGAGGCCGGCGCGCCGGTCCACTGCTCCGGCGCCATGTAGGCCGGCGTGCCGGCCACACCCGCCCTCAGGCCGGCGTCCACCGCGATCCCGAAGTCGACGAGCTTGGACGCGCCCTCCGGGGTGACCAGGACGTTCGCCGGTTTGTAGTCGCGGTGGACCACACCGGCCCGGTGGGCGTCGGCCAGACCGAGCAGCGAGCCCTTCAGGACGGCCAGCGCCGACTCCGGCGTCAGGGGGCCCTGGCGGGCGAGCAGGGTCCGCAGGGACACGCCGTCCACCAGCTCCATCACGATGGCGGCGCCCTCGGTGCCCTCGACGTACTCGTAGAAACCGGCCACGTACGGGCTGTGCAGACCGCCGAGCAGTTCCGCCTCGGCGCGGAAGCCGCGCAGGAAACCGGGGCGCGTCCGCAGCGACTCGCTGAGGTACTTGACGGCCACCGGCACACCGGTCGGCTCGTGCAGGGCGAGCACCACCCGTCCGCCGGCTCCGGAACCCAGTTCCAGGGACTCGGAGTACCCCGGTACGGCCCAAGAGCTCATCGCCCCCCCTTTCCTCGGCGCGCCCGCGCCCTTCCGGCCCCGGCAACCGTCGGGCCACGGCTGCTGAGACACGATTTCGGCCACCACGGTTGCACTCCCCGCCGCCGATCGCGAGGGGGCGGAACGACATCGCACCCGTGTGACGTCACGATCGCCCGACGACACGGGCCGGGCGGACCCGTCGACCTGCCCGGCCACCGGCCTTGACCCCTTCTCTCAACGCTGCTGATCGGGTCCCACCGCCGACAGCGCGACGAGCGCGTCTCCGAGGCGCAGCAGAGGAATCCGGCAGTTCCTCGGCCGCCGGGGGAAGCCAGGAGTCGGTGCGCCGCACCATGGAGTCGAGCGCCCGCGCTTCCTGCCGTGCCGAGTCCCACGCCTCGTCCGACGACCATGCGGCGCCCCGCGTCACACCCCTCAGTATGGACAAAGCGGCCCATCCGGGAAGGCCTTCCCGTGACGGCGCAACAGTAATGTCACTGCCGTGTTGAAGAATGCGCGCATCAGAGATCAACTTCGCTCCAACGGGGTAGACGGTGTACAGCCGTTGTCCCTGAAAGAGGTCGCCGCCCATGCCGCCCGCCGACGCTCCGCGCCTGTCCGACTCCCCGCGCCGCAACGCCCCGCTCACCCGGGCCGAGGCGGATGTTCTGCGGATCGTCAGTGATGCGAGCCATCCCGTCTTCGTGACCGTGCATACGAACGGGCGGCACCGGTACAGCTATTGGCGGCCGCTGGACTCCGTCACCGGCAAGGGCGGCTGCTACGTCGCCCTGCCGACCGCCGAGTGCGACCAGCTGCGCGCCACCGGCCGGATAACCCTGGGCGACCCCGTCGCCGACCGGAGCCGCACGACCTACCGGGTGCGTGCCGTACGACCCCAGGCGGCGCCCCTGCGTCTCCCGGCCCCGCCCGTGTCCCCGCCGGTGCCGGCCACCGTGCCGGTGCTCGCGGCGCGGCGCCGGGCCCGCGCGGCCTGACCCGCGTCAGTAGGGCGGGTCGTCGGGGGAGGCGGGGAGGGTCTCCAGCCGGGGGTCGGCCAGCAGGCCGGCGATCAGCTCCGGCGACCCGCCCACATAGGTGCTCACCAGGTCCACGTCCCCGCCCACGCACCAGGCACGGTCCTCGGGCCACCACAGGTCCGGCAGCTCGGCGAACTCGTCCACCGAGACCGGCGAGAGCACCTCGGACAGTGCCCCGCGCAGCAGCACCTCGTCCCGGCCCGGGGTGGGGAACGTGGGCACCCCGGCGAAGTCCCGGCGGCCGTAGCCCTCCCACAGGCCGAACCAGCAGTGCCGCGGCGTCCGGGTGTGCCGGACGAGGACCGGGACGAGGGCCTCCGCCACCACCGGCGGGGTCGGCCCCTGCGCCGGATGCTCGTCCCACACACCGGCCAGACCGTGCTCCGACCCGTTGTGGTAGGCGCGGGGCACACCGACGAGCCGGTGCCACTGCGCCCCCGGCCCGACCGTCCGGCCGTAGGCGGCGGCCGCCCGCGACCACCGCACCGGCCGCCCGTCGAGGGCCGCCGGGTGCAGGACCCGTGCGTAGGCGGCGAAGCCCGGCGCGGCCACCCCGGCCACCGTGCCGAAGCCGCCACCGCCCGGCCCCGGCGCTCGCCGGGTCAGCCAGTCGGCCGGACCCGGCTCGCCGGTGCACACCCGCAGGCTTCCGTACCGCTTGTAAGCGGCTTCCCGTTCCACCGGTCCCGTCCTGTCCACACGCCCAGTCTGCCCGCCCCGCCCCCGGGCCGCCGCACCCCGCCCCCCTCCGCCCGCCGGGGCATTGTCAGTGGTGGCAGGCAGGATGAAGGACATGACGACACCTGGTGCAGTTGCAGTGATCGCGGACGCCGAGGCCTACGCGCGTGCCGTGCGGGACGCGGTGCGGGCGGCCGCCGCCTACTACGCGGGCGGTACCTCGGCCCTGGACGACGACGCCTACGACCGTCTGGTGCGCGCCGTCGCCGAGTGGGAGGCCGGGCACCCCGACGACACACTGCCCGACTCGCCGACCGGAAAGGTCGCCGGAGGCGCCGCCGAGGGGGACGTGCCGCACACCGTCGCGATGCTCAGCCTGGACAACGTGTTCTCACCCCAGGAGTTCACCGCGTGGACCGCCTCACTGGCCCGCCGCGTCGGCCACGACATCACCCGGTTCAGCGTGGAGCCCAAGCTCGACGGCCTCGCGATCGCCGCCCGCTACACCGACGGCCGCCTGACCCGCCTGATCACCCGCGGCGACGGGACGGCCGGGGAGGACGTCTCGCACGCGATCGGCACCATGGAGGGCCTCCCGGACCGGCTCACCGCACCCGTCACCGTCGAGGTGCGCGGCGAAGTCCTCATGACCACAGCCCAGTTCGAGCACGCCAACGAGGTGCGCACGGCACACGGCGGACAGCCCTTCGCCAATCCCCGCAACGCCGCAGCGGGCACCCTGCGCGCCAAGGACCGCGCCTACACCGTGCCCATGACCTTCTTCGGCTACGGCCTGCTGCCCCTGCCCGCCACCGAACCGGCCCTCGCCGAGTCCCTCGCCGACACCGCGCACAGCGACCTCATGACCCTGACCGGTTCCTACGGCGTGAACACCACCGCCACCACAGCCGTCCCCGGCACCACGGCCGCCGACGCCGACGCGGTGCTGGCCCGAGTCCAGGAGATCGCCGCGCTGCGGGCCGAACTGCCCTTCGGGATCGACGGGATCGTCGTCAAGGCCGACCTGGCCGCCGACCAGCGCACCGCGGGCTCCGGCTCGCGCGCCCCGCGCTGGGCCATCGCCTACAAGCTCCCCGCCGTCGAGAAGATCACCCGCCTGCTCGCGGTCGAGTGGAACGTCGGCCGCACCGGCATCATCGCCCCGCGCGGCGTCCTCGAACCCGTCGAGATCGACGGCTCCACCATCACCTACGCCACCCTCCACAACCCGGCCGACATCACCCGCCGCGACCTGCGCCTCGGCGACCACATCATGGTCCACCGCGCCGGTGACGTCATCCCCCGCGTCGAGGCCCCCGTCGCGCATCTGCGCACCGGCGACGAACAGCCCATCGCCTTCCCCGAGTCCTGCCCCCGGTGCGGCGCCGGCATCGACACCGGTGAACAGCGCTGGCGCTGCGAGAACGGCCGCGACTGCCATCTCGTGGCCTCCCTCTCCTATGCCGCCGGGCGGGACCAGCTCGACATCGAGGGACTCGGCCACACCAGGGTGGTGCAGCTCGTCGAGGCGGGCCTGGTCGCCGACCTCGCGGACCTGTTCACCCTCACCCGGGACCAGCTCCTCGGCCTGGAGCGGATGGGGGAGACCAGCAGCGACAACCTCCTCACCGCGCTCGGCAGGGCCAAACAGCGCCCGCTGTCCCGGGTTCTGTGCGCCCTGGGCGTACGCGGCACCGGCCGCTCCATGTCCCGCCGTATCGCCCGCCACTTCGCCACCATGGACGCCCTGCGCGCCGCCGACGCCGAGGCGATCCAGCGGGTCGAGGGCATCGGCACCGAGAAGGCCCCGTCCATCGTCGCGGAACTCGCCGAACTCGCTCCGCTCATCGACAAGCTCGCCGCGGCCGGCGTCAACATGACCGAGCCCGGCGCCACACCTCCCGCGGCCGCGGACACCGCGGCCGCCGCCGTGGAGGGTGCCGCCGACGCCCCCGCCGCCGGTCCGCTCGCCGGCATGGCGGTGGTGGTCACGGGCGGGATGACCGGCCCGCTGGAGAAACTCAGCCGCAACGAGATGAACGAACTGGTCGAACGGGCCGGTGGCCGCGCCTCCTCCAGCGTCTCCAGGAAGACCGCGCTGGTCGTCGCGGGAGAGGGCGCCGGGTCCAAGCGGACCAAGGCCGAGACCCTCGGTGTCCGCCTCGCCACCCCGGACGAGTTCGCCGTCCTGGTCGCGGACTTCCTGGACCTGGGGGAGTGAGCGCCCGGGACCCGCGCTCCGGCCCGCCGACAGGGTGGCGCGGATGATGGTGGGCACCGCACTGACCCGGCTCGTCCTCCTGCGCGGGAACTCCGCCTCCGGGAAGTCCTCGGTCGCGGCCGGTCTGCGCGAGCGCTTCGGGCGGGGGCTGGCCCTCGTCGGCCAGGACAACCTCCGCCGGACCGTCCTGCGGGAGAGGGACCGGCCGGGCGCGGCGAACATCGGCCTCATCGACGCCGTCGCCCGCTATGCCCTCGACGCCGGCTACCACGTCGTCCTCGAAGGCATCCTCCGGGCCGACCGGTACGGCGACATGCTGACCCGGCTGCGCACCGACCACCGCGGCCCCACCCACGCCTACTACCTCCATGTGCCGTGGGAGGAGACCCTCGCCCGACACGCCACCAAGCCGATCGCCCACGAGGTCGGCGAGGACGTGCTGCGCCAGTGGTACCGGGAGATGGACCTGCTGCCCGGCGGTGCCGAGACCGTCATCGGCGCCGACAGCGGTCTCGCCGAGACCGTCGAGAGGATCATGCGCGAGACCGGGCTGGACGGCCTGCCGGCCCTGGAGCCGTGAGGGCGGCGGCAGGTCGGCGCGGGGATCCGGAGGGCCCCCGGCCTGCGGGCCCGGTGACCGTCGGTCAGTCCACGGGCCAGGTGTGCACGGGGGCGTTGAGATGCATGTAGTCGATGTACTGCTGGGTCATCAGCCGCAGCGCCTCATGCCGGTCCACGTGCGCCGCCTTGCTGATGCGGTGGAACATCTCCTTCTGCCAGACCGCCCCGTTGCGGGCGGTGACACAGCGCTGCTCGATGACACCGAGCAGCGGCTCCCGCCAGGCCGCGTCCATGCCCGACAGCTCCAGTCCGCGGTGCGCCAGCGGCAGCAGCCGGCGCAGCACGAGTTCCGGCACCGGCACCTCGCCCATGCCCGGCCAGTACAGCGGGGCCTCGATGCCGTGGCGGGCGGCGGTGTGCAGATTGTCCTCTGCGGCCTGGAACGACATCCGCGACCACACCGGCCGGTCCTCCTCCACCAGGGCACGGGTGAGCCCGTAGTAGAACGCCCCGTTGGCGAGGGTGTCGGCGACGGTCGGCCCGGCCGGCAGACAGCGGTTCTCCACGCGGACGTGCGGCTCGCCGTCGGCGACGGCGTAGACCGGGCGGTTCCAGCGGTAGATGGTCCCGTTGTGCAGGGTCAGCTCGCCCAGCTCCGGGATGGCGCCCTCGTCCAGGGTCCTGGCCGGGTCCTGCTCGTCGCACAGCGGCAGCAACGCGGGGAAATAGCGCAGGTTCTCCTCGAACAGATCGAACACACTGGTGATCCAGCGCTCCCCGAACCACACCCGGGGCCGTACGCCCTGCGCCTTGATCTCCTGTGGGCGGGTGTCGGTGGCCTGTTCGAACAGCGGGATCCGGGTCTCGTGCCACAGCTCTTTGCCGAACAGGAACGGCGAGTTGGCCGCCAGCGCGACCTGGACCCCGGCGACGGCCTGGGCGGCGTTCCAGTAGGCGGCGAACTCCTGCGGCGAGACCTGGAGGTGGAACTGGGTACTCGTGCAGGCGGCCTCCGGCGTGATCGTGTCGGCGTAGGTGCGCAGCCGGTCGACCCCGTCCATCTCGATCCGCAGGTCCTCGCCGCGCGCCGCGAACACCTGGTCGTTGAGCAACCGGTAGCGCGCGTTCTCCGACAAGGTGTCCTCGCCGACGTCCTCCTGGCGCAGCGTGGGCAGGATGCCGATCATGATGAGGCGGGCGTCGGCGGTCCTGGCCCGCTGGTCGGCGTGGTTGAGCGCCTTCCGGATCTCGGACTCCCAGTCGTCGGGCCCGCCCTCCGTCAGCCGCCGGGGCGGCACATTGATCTCCAGGTTGAACCGGCCCAGCTCGGTCGACCACGCCGGGTCCGCGATCGCCTCCAGCACCTCGCTGTTGCGCATCGCCGGTTCGGCCTCGTCGTCGACCAGGTTCAGCTCGATCTCCAGCCCCACCCGGGGCCGCTCCGAGGCGAACCGCTCCTCGCGCAGCATCTGCGCGAGGACCTCCAGGCACTCCTGCATCTTGATCCGGTAGCGGCGACGGTCCTCGCGGGTGAAGACCAGCGCCGGGACGTCACGTCCCATCGATCCTCCCGCTGCTCCGAGGACGCCCCTCACCTCCAGCGTCCCACCACCCCCCGCACCTGACCATGCGAGCGGGCCGAAGGGGCTCCCCGCGGCCGCCCGGGCGAGGACGCCGCACCCGCCCGCCGGGCCGACACCGAAGCGCCGCCGCGGGTGCGGAGCCGGGGCTTGCCGGTGCTCCAGCCGGGGGCCGGCGCGGTGACCGTGGCGTGCGTCCGGCCGATGCCGGTGGTGGTGCCGTCCCGGCCGGTCAGATCCTCGCCCACGACCCCGACCCGCAGCAGCCGGGGCGTCGGGTAGAGGGCCGGGGCGACCGGCCGAGTCCGAGGTCCGCGCCCAGCGCTTCGAAGCCTGACACTTAAGCTGTACCGCGTGCCGTCCTCCCGCCTCCGACGCGTCGCCGTCCTCGTGCTCGAAGGTGCCAAGCCGCTCGACGTCGGCATCCCCGCCCAGGTGTTCACGACCCGCGCCAGCATGCCGTACGAGGTCCGGGTGTGCGGGGCCGAACCCGGTCTGGTCACCGGTGGTGACGGGCTGTCGTACCACGTGGCCCACGGGCTGGAGGCCCTGGAGTGGGCCGAGATCGTCTTCCTCCCCGGCTACCGCTCCCCGGACCGCGAGGACCCGCCGCCGCGGGTCGTCGAGGCCCTGCGCGCCGCCCATGCCCGCGGCGCCCGGCTGGCCGCCATCTCGACCGGGGCCTTCGCGCTCGCCGCGACCGGCCTGCTCGACGGCCGACGCGCCACCACCCACTGGCACTACACCCGGGCCCTCGCCGCGAAGCACCCGCTCGTACGGGTCGACGAGAACGTCCTGTTCGTGGACGAGGGCAGCGTCCTGACCTCCGCCGGTGCCGCCTCGGGCATCGACCTGTGCCTGCACATCCTCCGCGGCGACCTCGGCGTCTCCGCCTCCAACCACGCCGCCCGGCGGCTGGTCGCCGCGCCCTACCGCAGCGGCGGCCAGGCCCAGTACGTCCCGCGCAGCGTGCCCGAGCCGCTGGGCGAACGGTTCGCGGCCACCCGCGAATGGGCCCTGCACCACCTCGACGAACCCCTCACCCTCGACACCCTCGCCCGGCACGCGGCCGTCTCGCCGCGCACCCTCTCCCGCCGCTTCGTCGAGGACACCGGCTACACCCCCATGCAGTGGGTGATGCGCGCCCGGATCGACCGCGCCCGTGAACTGCTGGAACGCTCCGAGCGCGGCGTCGAGCAGATCGCCGGCGACGTCGGCCTGGGCACCGGCTCGAACCTGCGGCTGCACTTCCAGCAGATCCTCGGGACCACCCCCAGCGAGTACCGGCGCACCTTCACCCGGGGCGAATAGCGCCCCCGAACCCGCTTGGCGAGATCCTTGCGAACCATGTCGCTCACGCCGTGGCCACCGGCGACCGCGGCACGCGAGGCTGGGGGCGACTCGAAGGGACACGATTCATGACTCGCATCGCCATCAACGGATTCGGCCGCATCGGACGCAACGTGCTGCGCGCGCTGCTGGAGCGCGAGACCGACCTCGAGGTCGTCGCCGTCAACGACCTCACCGAGCCGACCGCCCTCGCGCGCCTCCTCGCCTTCGACTCCACGTCCGGCCGTCTCGGCCGGCCGGTCACCGTCGAGGACGGCGCGCTCGTCGTCGACGGACACCGCATCCAGGTGCTCGCCGAGCGCGACCCGGCACAGCTGCCGTGGGCCGCGCTGAACGTCGACATCGTGCTGGAGTCGACCGGCCGCTTCACCTCCGCCAAGGCCGCCCGCGCCCACCTCGACGCCGGTGCCCGCAAGGTCCTCGTCAGCGCGCCCTCCGACGGCGCCGACGTGACCCTCGCCTACGGCGTCAACACCGACGCCTACGACGCCGAACTGCACACGATCGTCTCGAACGCCTCCTGCACCACCAACGCGCTCGCCCCGCTGGCCGCGGTGCTCGACGAACTGGCCGGCATCGAGCACGGCTTCATGACGACCGTGCACGCCTACACCCAGGAGCAGAACCTCCAGGACGGCCCGCACCGCGACCCGCGCCGCGCCCGCGCTGCCGGCGTCAACATCGTGCCGACCACGACGGGCGCCGCCAAGGCGATCGGTCTGGTGCTGCCGAACCTCGACGGCAAGCTGTCCGGCGACTCGATCCGGGTGCCCGTCCCGGTCGGCTCGATCGTGGAGCTGAACACCACCGTCGCCCGTGACGTGACCCGCGACGAGGTCCTCGCCGCCTACCGCACGGCCGCCGAGGGCCCCCTGGCCGGCATCCTCGAATACTCGGAGGACCCCCTGGTCTCCTCCGACATCACGGGCAACCCGGCCTCGTCGATCTTCGACTCGGAGCTCACCCGGGTCGACGGCCGCCACGTCAAGGTGGTCGCCTGGTACGACAACGAGTGGGGCTTCTCCCACCGGGTCGTCGACACCCTGGGGCTGCTCGCCGCCCGCTGACCCCCCGGCCCGGCGTCCCCCACGGCACGTAAATGCCGTGACCGTGGGGGAAGGCCGGGTCCTGGGTGTCGTTCGGGCGTGCGGGGCGGGGGAACCGGTCGGCTACCCGACCGAGCGGACGAACCGGACGGCGAGCGCGCCCAGGACGGCGGCGACCGCGCCGAAGAGGAACAGCGCGCCGTAGTTCCCGCCGCCGCCGATCGCCAGGAGGGCGGGGGCGACGATGGGCACGAGGGACTGGGGGAGCGCGTTGCCGATGTTCAGCACGCCCATGTCCTTGGCGGACTCCTCGGGGTCGGGCAGCACCGCGGCGGCCAGCGCCAGGTCGACGGAGAGGTAGAGCCCCTCGCCGAAGCCGAAGACGACCAGGGCGACGACGTACATCCCGAAGCTCTGTGCGGAGGCGATCAGCGCCAGGCCGACCGCCATGACCAGCGAGGCCCCCAGCACATAGGGCTTCCGGCGCCCGGAGCGGTCGGAGAGCCGACCGCCGAGGAGCGAACCGGCCACGATCGAGGCGACCATGGCGAGCGTGCCGAGCAGCACCTTCCCGGTGACCGCCGTGTCGTCGTACCCGAGACGGTCCATCAGGAAGTACACCTGGTAGCCGGTCACACAGGAGGCGCCCGTGAAGACCAGGAACCGGCCGGCGAAGTTCCAGGCGAAGTCGGGGTGGCGGCGCGGGTTCACCCAGAAGCTCCGCAGGAACTCCCGGACGCCGTACGGCTCGAAGGCTCCGGCGCGGGCCGGGCGGTCCTCGATGACGGCTGCGAGGCAGCCGACGGCGGCCAGGCCGATCACCCCCGGCACCAGGAAGGCCGGCGCCGTCGAGCCGCTGAACACCTGGGCGATGACCGAGCCGCCGATCATCGCGAGGGAGGTCGTGATGCCGAGGAAGCCGGAGACCCGGGCCTGCTGCCCCGGCGGGATCAGATCGGGAACGCAGGAGGTCAGGGCGGCCAGAGTGGCGTTGATGCCGAGCTGGGCGACGGCCCACCCGGCCATCAGCACCGGCACGCTCCCGCCGAGGGCGACGACGAGCAGTCCGACGAGCCCGGCGGTCATGCCGCCGACCAGCCACGGCCGGCGGCGGCCGAAGCGGCTGGTGGTGCGGTCGGACAGGGCGCCGAAGACGGGGTTGCCGAGCATCGCGAGCAGCGCGCCGACGCTCAGCACCTGTCCCAGGGCGGCGCCCCGGTCGGCCTCCGGCACGATCTGGCCGACCCGCAGGGCGAGGGTCACCATCACCGGGGTGAGCACGGCCAGGTAGGCGCCGAACTGGGCGAGGGCGAGGGCGAGGACCAGCCGGGGGGATGCCTTGGGGGAGGCGTCCACGGGGGAGACGTCGACAGGGATGTCGGGAGCGGCGGGAGTGGCGGGGGTGACGGTGGGCGCGGCGGTCGGAGCGGGCGACTCACCGAGCGGGGCGTCGTGGCTCAGGGCCATGGCGGCTCTCCATGGGGGACGGGGGCGGCTTCTTCGCCGCACCGGCCTGATCAGGGAAACACGCCCTAGACGATCAGCACCGCCCCGCCCGTCACCCGGGTCCGGCCGAGTTCCGGGTCCACGTCGATCAACAGATCGCTGGGGCGGCCCATGTCCTCACCCTGACGGATCGCGATCCTGGCCGGGGCCGTGACGAGCCCGAGCGCGCCGAGGTAACCGCCGAAGGCCGCGGCCGCCGCGCCGGTCGCCGGGTCCTCCACGACACCGCCGACGGGGAACGGATCCCGGGCGTGGAAGTACCGCGGCGACTCCCGCCACACCAGGTGGACGGTGGTCCAGCCGTACTGCCGCATCACCGCGGCGAGACCGTCGAAGTCGTAGGCGAGGTCCGCCAGTCGGGCCCGGGAGGCGGCGGCCAGGATCAGGTGGTCGTTGCCGGCGAACGCCACATGCGGCGGCAGCGCCGGGTCGAGATCGCCGGCCGCCCAGCCCAGGGCCGCGAGGGTCGCGTCCAGTTCGGCGCCGGAGGCGGGACGGGAACGTGTCGGGACACTGGTGAGCGTGGCCAGCACCGCGCCGTCCTCACCGGTCCCGATCGCCACCGGGATCTCACCGGCGGGGGTGTCCAGGACGATCCCGCCAGGACCGAGCCGCTCCGCGAGGGCGACGGACAGGGCGACGGTCGCGTGCCCGCAGAAGGCCACTTCGGCCAGCGGGCTGAAGTAGCGCACCCGGAACCGCCGCGCCGCGTCGTCGCGCTCCGTCACGAACGCCGTCTCCGAATAGCCGACCTCCGCGGCGACGGCCAGCATCTGCGCCGCGTCGAGCCCGGAGGCGTCGAGCACGATCCCGGCGGGGTTGCCGCCCGCCGGGTCGCGGGTGAAGGCGGAGTAGCGCAGGGTCTCGACAGCCGTCCCGGGGCCGGCCACGGGGCTCGCCCCGCTCGCATCGTTGGTCATGGGCACACGCTGCCACCCGGTGCGGGCCGAGTCCACAGGGAAGATCGAACCACACCGGGAGATCATGCTCGCCGCCGCCGGCCATCGGTCCGTCAGCGGCTGCGGATCGCTGTCGTGGCGAGGAAGCCGGTCGCGGCGGCGGTGATGAGGGCGCAGACGGCGAGCAGAGTGGTACGGCGCATGGAACAGCCTTTCCCTAGCGGGTGGACGAGGTGTCCTGTACAACGCCGGTCATGCCGGAGTCGGCTTGCCGCGAGCGCGTTTGCCACCCGCATGGACGCGTGACGGCGGAGCGGCGGGCCCGCATGCCCCACCCCTGGTCCCGGCGGGAGCGCCCTCAGGCCAGGGCGTCGCGGACGGACCCACCCATCAGTCCCGGCCGACGGGGGCCAGGCGTTCCGTCGGGCCGCCGAAGGCGAGGTGCAGGGTGCGGATGGAGAGGAGCCAGGTGCCGTCGACCCGGCGGAAGGTGTCCTCGTAGTGGCCGATGTTGGCGGGCGGCCGTGGGGCGACGAGGGCGCCCTCGGTGTGCCCGTCGACGCGGTACGTCGCGAAGTAGGTCAGGGCGGTGGCGGTGTCGGGGGACTCGACGGTGACCAGGATGTTGGTGCAGATACGGCGGGAGAGGCGGTCGGCGGGGCGGGAGCCGAAGTAGGCGCGGAGCGCCTCGCGGCCCTCGACGCGCCGCGAGTCGTACGGCCATTCCCAGCTGCCGTCGGGGGTGAAGAGGTCGCAGACGGTGCTCGGGTCACCGAGGTCGAGTCGGCGGACGAACTCCAGGATCACCCGCTCACAGGCGCGTTCGGCGAGGAGCCGCTCCGACGGGCCGAGGTCATGAGAGGTCATCTGCCCTTCCTACCAGGCGTGTTGACCGGGCCACGACTCCTTTCGCCCGGCCGTTCGGAGCCACGATGCGGACAAGTGGTCGTGTCCGGCCGGGCTGTGACAGGGCTGTGACTGGAAAAGTGACCTGCGTCACGGCCGGTGGATCGTGTTCACATCAAGATCATCGAGTGCGAAGAAACTTGTTACCGGCCCGTCTGACGGGCCGTCCGGTCGTCGCGGGCGCGGCCGCCATCGGTGTGGTCGCGGGTGTGCTGATCGGCTGGCCGGGCCTCGACACCGTCAACGGCTGCGGCCTCGCGGTCAATCGCTACCCGTCGGAGACGGCCAAGGACTGGGTCCGGTACGCCGACGTGGTGGTCGTCGGCCGGGCGGTCGAGGAGCGGGAGAGCGGGCGGGAGGAGCTGTCGGCGGGGACCTACAGCCACAAGGTGCAGCGGACGGTGAAACTGGAGGTCCAGGACAAGCCGTTCACCTCCACCACCCGCTCCCATCCCGCCGTGGGGTCCTCGCTGGACTACATCGGCCTGGGCTGGAACCTGCTGCGCTCCGACGGCAAGACCCTCGTTCCCGAACTCACCGGCGACGCCCCGCGGGTCGTGCCGGACCACACCTACGTCCTCGCCCTGCGCTGGGAGGACGGGCGCTGGGTGTCCCTGGGGGAGGGCGCGGTGGTCCCGTTCGACGGACAGTCCGTCGGCAACGGCGAGTGGTGCGGGCAGGTCGTGGACACCGACGGCTTCGCCCAGGGCGAGCGGACGGGCCGCAAGGGCGACCACAGCCTGGAGAAGACCCTGCTCGGGCAGGGGCTGCCGGCGCTGAGGACCGCCCTCGACACGGCGGCCAAGAAGTCGTCCTGAGCCCTCGGCCCCGCGCCCCGGCCACGCGCTGGAGGCACGCCGAGGCCGATGCCCCGGCTGGGCAGGGTCGTCGCGGCCTGCTCAGCAGGGCCGGCGCGCCGCGGATCGCGGGGTGGCGGAAGCCGACGCCGAGGGCCGCCAGGGCGGCGTACGCAGGGCTCCCGCCGGACGAGCGACCGCCGGCCCGCACGCCCTCACTCCGACCGCCCTCTGACGGGCTGTCACCACGCGTGCCGTCTCCCGTACAGTCCGTAGTGCCGGCGCACGGATCCGACCGCGACGGCACCGGCCGACCGGGAGAAGGAACGTGGACAGCGAAGCAGGCCTCCGCCCCCACCCGCACGCCCCCGCGACGGGGCACCCGGTCCCGGAGGCCGATCCGGGTCTCGTCGCCCGCTGGCATGCCGCGGGAGGCGAACTGGTCGACCTGCTGGCACAGGTGCGGGAAGAAGTCGGCGGGGTCGCCGGGGTGCGGCTCGGGCCCGGCCTCACCGTGCTCGTCACCGACCCGGACGCGGTGCAGCAGGTGCTCGCCCGGCGGCCGGACCGGTACGTCAAGCGTGCGCACCGCGCCCGGCTGCTGGTCGGTGACGGTGTCCTCTCCGCCACCGGCGAGGCCTGGAAGCGACAACGCCGATTGCTCCAGTCGCAGTTCACCGGCACCGGGATGCGCCGCTACGACGGGCGGATCGCCGGGGCCGCCCGGACCGCGGCGGCCCGCTGGAGGGGGTACGCCCGGACGGGGGAGGCCTTCGACGTCGGGCAGGAGATGCGCCGGTTCGCCCTGGACGCCATCTGGCGGTCGCTCACCGGGTACGCAGTCGGCGAGGAGACCGAGCGTGAGCTGACCGCGGTCGCGTCGGTGGCGGCCGCCCTGCCGACCCTGCCCGCCGACGCCGCAGACGCGCGCGACGCCGTCGCCGCCGACCTCGCACGGATCGACGCCGTCGCCCGGCGGGCCGTCGAGACCGCCCGCGCGGGGGCGGCGGGACCCGACGGCCCCGGCCTGCTCCAGGTCCTTCTGGACGCCGCCGCCGAGCGCCCCGAGTACACCGATCGGCTGATCCGTGACGAACTGGTCACGCTCCTCGTCGCCGGGCACGAGACCACCGCCACCACCCTCACCTGGCTCCACCTCCTGCTCGACCGGAACCCCACCGCCCGTGAGGAGACGCTCGCCGCCGGCCCCGAGGGTTCCGCGCCGCGCCTCCGGGCGATCCAGGCCCTGGTCCACGAGACGCTGCGGCTGTACCCGCCCGCCTGGATCCTGCCGCGGCACGCCGCCGAGGCGGACGTCCTCGCGGGCCGCACGGTCGAGGCGGGCACCGACCTCCTCGTCTGCCCGTACCTCATCCACCGCGACCCCGGACTCTGGCCGGACCCGGAGCGCTTCGACCCGCGCCGCTTCACGACCCCGGAAGGCCGCCCCGCCCACCCGGGTGCCTACCTTCCCTTCGGCATCGGCCCCCGCGCCTGCCTCGGCACGCAGTTCGCGCTCCGCGAGTCCACGGTCCTGCTCGAACACCTGCTGCCCGCCCACACGGTGACCTTCCACCGCACGCCCACCGGGACGTCGTACGGCATCACGGTCCGCCCCGAGGGCCCCGCCGTCGTCACCCTCGCCCCGCGCACCGGGTGAGGTCAGTTAATTGTAAAGAACCTTGACAGTTAAATGGTCTAGTCCAACGATGGTCGCTGTTCACCCGCGGGCCGTGTGCCTCCACGTGCCCCGCGGCACGTCCCTTCACCATGGGAGCGTCAGTGAGACGACCTGGTTCTGTGCGTACGTTGCTGTCCTGTCTGAGCGCGACCTCACTGTCCGTCGGACTCATGGCCCTCGGGGGAGGGGCCGCCCTCGCCGCGCCCGACGCGCCGTCGGCCGCGACGCCGGCCGCCGCGAAGCCCCGGCCGGCCCCGGTGGTCGCGCCGTACTTCGAGACCTGGACCGGGCAGAGCCCGGCCGAACTCGCCGCCGCCTCCGGCAACACGTACCTCACCCTGGCCTTCCTCCAGACGTCCACACCGGGCTCCTGCACCGCGTACTGGGACGGCGACACCGGCCGGCCGATCGCGAAGGACGCCTTCGGCCGTGACATCGCGCGGCTACAGGCGCGCGGCGGCAACGCCATCCCGTCCTTCGGCGGCTGGTCCGCGGACACCACCGGCACCGAACTGGCCGACAGCTGCACCGACGTCGACGCCATCGCCGCCGTCTTCAAGAGCCTCGTCACCACCTACGGCATCACCCGCATCGACCTCGACGTCGAAGGCGACTCCATCGACAACGCCGCCGGGATCGACCGCCGCAACAAGGCGATCGCCAAGGTCGAACGCTGGGCGGAACACACCGGCCGCAGCGTCCGGTTCTCCTACACCCTGCCGACCTCCACGACCGGACTGGCGGCCAACGGCCTGGCCGTCCTGCGCAACGCCGTCGACAACGGCGCACGCGTGGACGTCGTGAACCTCATGACCTTCGACTACTACGACGGCGCCACCCACGACATGGCCGCCGACACCGCGACGGCCGCCACCGGACTCCACGGCCAACTGGCCGCGCTCTACCCGAAGAAGAGCTCCACCAAGCTCTGGAACATGATCGGCGTCATCGAGATGCCCGGCATCGACGACTACGGCCCCGAGGAGACCTTCACCACCGAGAACGCCGTCACGGTGGAGAAGTGGGCCGAGGCACGGGGCATCAACACCCTCTCCTTCTGGGCGCTCCAGCGCGACAACGGCGGCTGCGTCGGCACCGGCGGCTCCGACTCCTGCTCCGGCATCGCCCAGGACACCTGGTACTTCAGCCACACCTTCGAGGCGCTCGCCGCCGCGCACCACGCGCACCCCTGACGACCCACTGCATGACGGCATGACGACGCCGGGGTGCGCTGCGGCACCCCGGCGTGAGGTCGACGGGGAGGAAAGCGAACGGACTGAATCAGGGAGAGTGAGGAGAAGGAAGCCCGTTCATGGCCTCGCCCGAAGGCAACGGTAGCAGTCAGCCCGGGATCAGGTCGCGCAGGTTTTCCCGGGTGACGACCACCGAGTCCGGGTGCAGCCCCTCGGGCCGCTCCAGCCCGATGTACAGGACCGGTCCGTCCGGGACCGTACCGCCGTCCCACACCGTCGTGGTCCCGGCACCCATGAGGCCGACGAGATGCCGGACCGTGAGCTGGTCCCGCTCGACGACCGCCCGCACCAGCGTCGCGACCGAGAGCCGGTTCCCCTCGACCCGGTTGTGGGCCACCCTGCCCCGCAGATACAGGTGCAGCCACTTCGCCCGCCAGCCGCCGTCGGGGCCGCGCAGGAACACCAGCGGCAGCGCGACCCGGCCGGGACCCCGCAGCTCCGACTTCATCCGCACGGTCCGCGCCTCGAAGGGACGCCCCCGCTGCTCGGCCTCGCGCAGCATGAAGCCGAAGAAGGACTCCTCGACCTCCTCGAAGCCCTCGCCCGAGAAGATGTTGACCTGCGGCACGACGAAGTCCCCGCGCGCCGCCCCCAGCCGCAGATCGATGAACTCCGAGGCGCCGTCCGGCGCTTCGGTGATGTCTCCCGAGTGCTCGCCCTCGACCTGCTTGAGCTCGGTGTACGACAGCCAGCCGAGGGTCTCGTACGAGGCGTCCAGGAGCAGCGCGGACAGGTCGAAGTCGGTGGTGCGCCGCGACTGCTTCCAGTACACGAAGAACCGCAGCAGCTCCCCGTCGACCCGGGACAGCGAGCCGCGCGGCAGCACGCCCAGCCCCGCCGCCGTCGCCCTGCCGCTGAGCGGCAGCGCCACGTCGAGAACGTCGGGGTCGACCAGCAGGTGCCCCGGCTCGGGAAGACGGCGCCGCGTCTCCGCGTCCAGCACCTCGATCAGCCGCTCGCGCTGCGCCGCCCCCACCGGCGGGCGGGTGTCGGCGGTGACCCGGCCGCGGCCCGAGCGGTTGACGAACACCCGGCACGCGGCGGGCTCCTCGGCCCGGTTGAGGAAGTGCTCACGGACCGACAGCAGCACCCGCCCGGAGACCTTCGGGGCGACCTGCCCGGCGGCGGCCATCACGGCGTCGCGCTCGTCCTCGGTCCGGCACAGGCGCAGCAGACGGTCCAGCGAGCGGAACAGACGGCCCGGGGCGGCCGTCAGCAACCGGGCCGCCGCGCCGACGTCGTCCGCGTCCAGCAGTTCCTCCACGCGGCGGTCGAACGAAGGGGCCGCCCGCTCGCCCCGCGCCACCGCGAACACCTCGGCGGCGTGCGGCCAGTGCGGGTACTCGTGCGGATGCAGCCGCTCACCGAGTCGCTTGAACGCCTCGCGGTGCGCGGTGACGTCGGCCAGCTTGGCGGGGGCCGCGGCCACGACCGCGTCGAGACCGGCGAGCAGGACCCGCCGCACCCGCCGGCTCGGCGACCGGAACCGGGTCGGCTCCACCAGGGTGGCGTCGCCCCCCGACAACGCACAGGCCAGCCGCAGCACATCGGTGACCGTGTCCAGCAGCAGGTCGGCTCCGGCGCGCAGCCGGGCCAGGTTGACGACGGCGCGGTTCTCCCGCACGGGGATCGTCTCGGGCTGGGGGCCGTCGACGCAGTGGCGCGCCAGCACCCCCAGATCGCGCAGGCCGTCCTCGCCCAGCGGGGTCACGCTGCCGGCGAGGGCCAGATACAGCGCGCTGACCTCGTCCTCCGGAGAGCCGCCCAGGTGCAGGACCGTCAGACGGTCTCCCGCGGCGGCGACCAGTTCGTCGTGCGCGGCGAGCATCTCCTCGTAGGAGTGCTGATACATGCCGTAGGACGGCAGGGTGAGCAGATCGACCACGCCCGCGCTCAACTGGGCGAGCGTGCCCGCGCGGGACGCGTCGTCGGCGAGCGCCTCGTTGATGCAGCGGGTCCAGAAGTCGTACGTGTCCGGCACGTTGGCCGGGAAGTCGATGAAGTAGACGTTGTGCCGGACGTGGTCGCCGACGAGTTCCCGCATGGTCCGCAGGACCCGACCGGCGGTCTCGGTGACCGTCTGCTCGGCCAGCCCCGACAGGTGCCCGAGCAGCTGCGCCGAGAGCTTGAAGCCCACCGACATCAGGGCGGCGTCCAACTGCCGTGCGGCACCGCTCCCTTCACCGGCGGGGCCGACGGGGACGGGCAGCCGGTACGTGTGACGGATGACCAGGTGTTCGAGCGACCGGAACATCCCGGCATGATCGCAGGTTCCTCCCCCTTCGGGCATGCGGGTTATCACGCCCAGGTGGGGTCCGGGGGCTTGCTGACACCGCGGCGGGCCGTCAACGAGCGCACGGGCGGCGGGACGTGGCCCGGCTGCGGGGTCTTTTCCGTCATCTCGCCGGGCGCCGCTCGGCCCTTTTGTTTGCCGCCGGCCCAGCGGTTCCTTTCTTTCCGTGGACGGGACTGCTCTCGCACCGCGAATGCCGGTATTCCGAACGCCGGTTGGATTGCCGGGAACAGGGTCGGCGCCGAACGTAAAGGGCACTCCGTACGGAAGTCAATAGTGACACCTGCGGTCTTTTCCCTGGCCCGGGGCGAAGCGGAATGCGCCGGAACCGAAACTCGTCGGAAACATGGACGCGATCACGGCTCAAACTTATCTTCTGCTCGAAGTGCCGTACGCGGTTCGCTATTTCGAACAATAGCGTCCCGGGTCGGCCAGGCACCTGGAGGAAGACGTGACCAAGACCCGAAGAGCCCTGCTCGCCCTGCTGGGCCCGCTTTCGCTGGTCCTGCTGGGCGTCCCGTCCCTTCAGGGCACCGCCTCCGCCGCCGCCCCACCACCCGGGCAGGTCGCCCGGTACACGATGACCGCGTTCACCAACAGCAGTGAGTCGAATCTGTACGTGTACGACTCGCCGGACGCCACCGCCTTCACTCTGCGGAAAGGTCCCGCCTACACCCCGCCGTCCGGGCTGATCCGGGACCCCAGCGTCTTCCAGCACACCGACGGCTTCTACTACCTCACCTACACGACCAACTGGACGGGGAACACGATCGGTTTCGCCCACAGCACCGACCCACCTTCCTTCACCGAAGACCGGGACGTGGGCGGGCCGGCCCGGGAGCGTCTGCTCCGGGCCGGCCCGCCCACGCGGTGTCAGCCTGCGGCGGGGACCGATGCGCGGGGTGGTTCGGGCACGGCCCCGGGCACCGGCGTGTGCTGCGGACCGGGCCCGGGCGTCACCGCGGAGGCAGCGGGGGCGGGGGTGTAGGGGATTTCTCCGCGCAGGACCGCCTTGGCGCGGTCCTCGTCGAGCTCGCCCTCCCACCGGGCGACGGCCAGGGTGGCGACGCCGTTGCCGACCAGGCTCGTCAGGGCACGGGCCTCGGACATGAACCGGTCGATGCCGAAGATCAGCGCGAGGGCCGCGACGGGGACGTGCGGGATCGCGCTGAGGGTGGCCGCCAGGGCGATGAACCCGGAGCCGGTGACACCGGCCGCGCCCTTGGAGGTGAGCAGCATGACGGCGAGCATGGACAACTGCTGGGTGAGAGTGAGGTCGATGCCGAGGGCCTGGGCGAGGAAGACCGAGCCCATGGTCAGGTAGATGGCGGTGCCGTCGAGGTTGAAGGAGTACCCGGCGGGGAGCGTGATGCCGACGACGGGCTTGGAGGCGCCGGCGTGCTGCAGCTTGGCCATCATGCGTGGCAGGACGGGCTCGGTGGAGGAGGTGCCCAGGACGATCAGCAGTTCTTCCTTGATGTAGCGCAGGAAGGGCAGCAGCCGCAGTCCGTTCAGGCGCATCACGGTGCCGAGGACGACCAGGACGAAGAAGAGGGCGGTCAGCCAGAACGAACCGACCAGCAGGAACAGGTGGCGCAGGGTGCCCAGCCCGTAGTTGCCGATGGTGAAGGCCATCGAGCCGAACGCGCCGATCGGCGCCAGTCGCATGATCCAGCGGATGAGTGTGAACAGGACCGCCGAGAACTTCTCGATGCCCCGGGCGATGCCCAGGCCGGCCTCTCCGGTGGCGTGCAGGCCGAAGCCGAACAGCACCGACACCAGCAGCACCGGCAGGATCTCGTTGCCGGTCAGGGCGCTTATCAGGGTGGCCGGAATCATGGCGAGGACGAACTCGGCGAAGCCCTCGTGGGCCGTGGTAGCCGCCGGCGGCAGGCCCTTGGTGGACAGGCTCGCGACATCGACGTGCAAACCGCTGCCCGGCTTGACGACGTTGACGACGACCAGGCCGATCACCATGGCCAAGGTGGTCAGCACCTCGAAGTAGACCAGGGCTTTCAGGCTGACCCGGCCGACCGCGCGGGCGTCGCCCATGGAGGCGATGCCGTGGACGACCGTGCAGAAGATGATCGGCGCGATGAGCATCTTCACCAGCGCGATGAAGCCGTCGCCGAGCGGCTTGAGTTCGGCGCCGACGTGCGGCCACAGCGTGCCCACGACGGCGCCGAGGAGGACGGCGATCAGGCACTGTACGTAGAGGTGGGACAGCATCCGGCGGCTGCGGCCCGGTGGTGCGGTGACGGTACCCGGGGCGGCGTCGTTGCGGCTCATGCGGGGCGTCCTTCCAGGACGGGAACGAGGAGTTCGGCTCGGGCGATACGCCGGGCGGCGCGGTGCAGGAGCACCGTGGGGGACGCGCCGTCCGGTGCGGGGACGCCTTGCGTGGTGATCACGCCGGCGGGAGTGCCCAGGCGCAGCGTGCCGTCGGCGGTCTGCCGGGCGACGCGGTGGGCGAGGGTGCCAGGGGTGGCGGCGGCTGCGGTCAGGGCCACGGCGGAGGTCAGGCCGATCGCCGGGTGCGGGGCGTGCATGGAGACCATGCGCACGGCCAGGTCGTACTCGTCCTGGTTGACGAGTGTGCCCTGTGTGGTGCGGTAGGAGGCCGGCCGGGCGACGATGCCCACCTTCGGCACCGCGTGGCTGACCCGGTCGCCCTCGCGGGCCAGGCCCATGGCCAGCGCTGCCTGGCGGCGCAGCAGCGTCAGCGCGGGCACCGCGGCGGCGAACGCGGTGAGGGACTCCGTGCCGTCGAGGCCGAAGGCCTTGGCCTCGAACAGGGCGGCCGGAGCGCCGGCGTCCACCAGGGACGCCTCCACGACACCGTCCGGGCCGGTCAGCTCGTCCAGTGTCCGGCCGGTCGGCAGGGCGCGGCCGGTCGTCGAGCCCGCCGGGTCCTGGAACCCGAGCAGGACGGGAACGCCCCGTGCCGAGGTACCCGGGACCAGGGCCGTGCCCTCCTCCGGGGCCACACCCGCGGGGGTGGGGATCGTGCCGGTGAGACGGGCCCCGGTGTTGACGTTGAGCATCCGGACGGTGGTGGTGTCCGACCCGATCGGCACGAGATCGTGGTGGACGGCGTACAGGGCCACGGCGGTGGCGCAGTTGCCGCAGTTGCTCGCCCACTCCACTCGCTCGTCGCCGATCCCCACCTGCGCGAAGGCGTACTCGACATCCACACCGGCCTGGGTCGACGCCTGTACGACGGCGGCCTTGGAGGTGGTGGAGGAAGCGCCGCCGACACCGTCGATCTGACGGGGGTCGGCGGCGTTGAAGGCGGCGAGCAGGAGGGCGTCGACGTCCACGCCCGTGGCGGCCACGTCGCGGTGGTCGAAGATCCAGCACTTGCTGGTTCCTCCGCGGATCATCTCGCCCTGCAGACGCAGCACAACCGACTCCTCACAGACGGGGAAGGGGAATCCACCCGCGGTCTCGCCGTGCGTGGTGCCCTCCACGGTGGGTTACGGCAGCGTGAAGTACAATCTCGGAAATGTGTATGGCCATTAAGTGCAAGTGAACGCTGGAGGCAGCGGCATGCTCGACGTCCGGCGCATCCTGCTGTTCACGGAGGTCGCGCGGCGCGGCTCGGTGACAGCGACCGCCCGCGCCCTCAACTACACACCGTCAGCGGTATCGCAGCAGATCAGCCGCCTGGAAGCGGAGGCCGGACAACCCCTGCTGGAACGTCACGCCCGGGGTGTCACCCTCACCGACGCCGGAGCGGCCCTGGCCGAACGAGGCCAACGGATCGAACGTGAACTACGGGCCGCGGAGAACGAACTCGCCGACCACGCCGGGCTGCGCGCGGGCACCCTGCGCATCGGCACCTTCCCCACCGTCGGTGCCTCGCTCCTCCCGCACGCGGTGATCGCCTTCCGCGACGCCCACCCCGGCGTACGGCTGACCGTGCGCAGCGCCCGCATCTCCGGACTCTGGACGATGCTGGAGAACCGGGAGATCGAGATGTCGCTGATGTGGGACTACGACTGGAGCCGGATCGACCGGGAGGACATCGTCGTCACCCCCCTCCTCGACGACCCGCCGGCTCTCCTCGTCGGCGACCACCACCCGCTCGCCGGCCGTGACACCGCCTCACTCGCCGACTTCGCACGTGACCCCTGGATCACCCGGGCGGACCACCACCCGGTGGCCGAGGCGCTCGTGCGCGGCTGCCGTGCGGTCGGCTTCGAGCCCCACATCGCCTACGAGGCCCACGACTACCAGGAGGCCCAGGCCATGGTCGCGGCCGGTATCGGCGTCGCCCTCGCCCCCACCCTGGCCCTGGAGGGCATCCGCCCCGGCGTCAGCGTCTTGCCCCTCCAGTCGCCGGCCCCCGTCCGCCGCATCCTCCTGGTGCGCATGGCGGGCCACTCGCTCACCCCGGCCGCACTGACCTTCGCCGGCCTCCTCCGCGACGCCGTGGCCACCCGGAAACCCTGAGGGCGTACCGCCGCCGGTGAGGGATGACGTGGGCGCTGTTTTCAGAGGAATTGCGGGGAGCGCAGTCCGGCAAGTTCCGGCAGCCGGTCCACTCGGATGCCGAACCAGGTCCGCAGCACTTCTCGCAGTTCTTCCTCGCTGGTGATCCTCTGCCTGATGGTCTCCTGGCCTTTCCTTTCCCGGATGAATACGCGTCCCGTCGTGGTCAGCGCGACCTTTCCGTCCTCCAGGGGACGGACGCACAGTATTTTGTTCGCGAAGGGGGAATCGGGAGCGGTTCGGTACCACCAGAGCACGGGAAAGAAGAACGCGATGTCGCGGGGTCTGGTCTCCAGCCGGTAGAGCGGCACGCCGTCGAGCGCGAGATCGATGTCACCTTCGGGTGCGTCGGAGAACAGGTAGGTTCCGTGCGGATCTTCCTGCGGTGTGCGCAGGTCCAGGCGCAGGGGCCACCGGCTGTGGCTGCCCTGCGCGACGTCGACCAGCCAGGGGCCGGCTCCTGACGGTTCATCGGTCTCCACCCTGAGGACGAAGTGGCCGGTCTGGCTGCTCGGTTGGTTCCCTCGGTAAATGCGTCCACCCAGAAAGGCGACCCGGAAGCCGAACTCCTGGAGCAGGAGGGCGAAAGCCGAATTCAGCTCGCAGCATCCTCCCCGCTGTTCGCTGACGATCCTGTGGACCGCCTCGACGCAGATGGGCACGGACTCGTTCAGATGGAACGAGAGGTTTTCGAACGGAATGGACAGTACGTGACGCTCCTGAAGGTGTCTCAGTGCTGCCGCGTCGGCCTTCTCGGGCCTGCGGGCGCCGATGCGCCGCAGATAGGCGTCGACGAGTTCGGGTTCCATGAGGGGTGAGGGTCCTGTCAACGGTCGGAGGGGGAGAGCACGTCCCAGGGCCCGTCGCGGCCGCGCTCGGCCCCCGGTGGCCACAGCAGGCGAACCGGGGGCGTGCGGCGTGGTCGGGCCCTGGGGCGTCCGGTCAGGTCGTGGGCACCTGCTCGGCGTCGTGGCCGAAGAGCCACGAGACGGTGTCCAGCAGGTCGCCGTCCTCCGACGCCGGCCGGGGTGCGCCCGGATCATGGAGGACGCGGACCATGTCGTTGGACCGCTGCTGGACGAGGACGGTTCTCGGCCGGCGTGCCGCTTCGTACCGCTGCAACGCGGCCGGGATGCCGGAGCGCTCCGTGTCCCGCAGACAGGCCGCGAGCGTGACGGCGTCCTCGATGCCCTGGCTGGCTCCCTGAGCCATGAAGGGCAGCATGGGGTGGGCGGCGTCGCCCGCCAGCGTGATGCGCCGGCGGCTCCAGGCGAAATCGGATTCCCTGACGTGCAGAGCCCAGCGGGTCACCGTGTCCGTCGCCTCGACGATGCCCAGGACCGTGGGGTCCCAGCCGGCGTAGGCCTCCAGGAGGTCCCGGATCTCGCCGGGTTCCGACCAGGATTCCGTCGGCCGGTGTCCCGAGGGGACGGTCGCGACGAAGTTGATGAGCCCGCCGCCCGCGACGGGATAGCACACGAAGTGTTGTCCCGGCCCCGCCCAGATCAGCGATCCCCGCTCACCGGCCGGGAAGGGCGTGCGGTCGGCCGGAGCGAGGCCCCTGTACACGGTCTGTCCCGAGTAGACGGGTTCGTCCCGTGTCAGGCCCCCGCGTACCACCGAGCGGATGCCGTCGGCTCCCACGACGACGTCGGCCTCGACCGCCGTGCCGTCCAGGAAGCGCAGTTCGGCGCCGTCCGGGTGCTCGTCCACCGCGACGCACGCCTTCCCCGGGCGCACCGTGCCCGCAGGCAGGAGCCGCAGGAGCGCGGCGTGCAGATCCGACCTGCGCAGGAGGTAGTAAGGGGCACCGAACCGCTCCTCGCACCGGTCGCCGAGCGGGATGCGGCCGATCACCTCGCCGCGCTCCCAGGAGCGCAGTTCGATCCCGGCCGACGACACCGCCGTCTTGGCGAGGTCGTCGGCCAGCCCCAGCCGGTGCAGCAGGCGCACGGCGTTCGGCCCCAGCTGAATGCCGGCACCGGTCTCCCCGAGCCCGGCTGCCCGCTCGAAGACCTCGCAGGCGACGCCGGACCGGTCCAGCGCGGCGGCCAGGGTCAGGCCCGTGATGCCGGCTCCCACGATCGCCACGCGTGGTCCGTGGTGGTGCTCAGCCACGCGGGGTCACCTCTCCACGCAGAATTCGTTGATCGGGTAGCCGACGTGCCGGTCCTCGCTGGGCAGGTAGCCCAGCACCCGGTCGCCGGGCCTGAGTTCGGTGCTGTTCAGCACCGCACCACCGGGGCCGAGCACCCGCACGTGCCAGTCGTCCTGAAGGATCAGGTTGACGCTGCGGCCGTCCTCCGACACCGCGTCGATGGAGATGAGCGGACGGCTCTCGATCTTGACCCGGCCGACCGTGACGAGCCGGGTCTGCCCCTTGACGTCGACCGCCATCACCTTGCTGCCGGACTTCAGCTCGCTCAGGTAGTGGGTACGTCCGTCACGGGAGAGGGTGTACGAGTGGATCGCGCCCGCGTTGACCCGGAACGGGCGGGTCGGCATGTAGGGAAGAGGGTGCGTCTCACTCACGCAGAGGATCATTCCCTTGGAGTGCGAGCCCACGAGGATCCCCTCGTCCTCCCGGAAGTAGCTGCACGTGTCGACGCAGGCCCGCTCACCCATGCCCACGTGCTCCGTCGCCCTGACGGTGAGCTCGACGAGGTCGAGGGCCGGGGTGTGCACGACGGCCGCCTGCTTGAGGGCGGTGGCGTCGCCCACGGCGGCCGGCGCCATCATCACGCCGTCGGACCCGTGCTCGAGCACGCCGAAGATGATCTCCGCCTCTTCGGCGTCCTGAGCGATGGTGATCAGGCTGCCCGTGGCCTGTGCGGCGGCGGCGATGACGATCTCCAGCGGGATCTTGGTCGGATCGCGGAACAGCAGCAGGCTCCACCGTTCGGTGCGCGCCGACTCACAGGCCTCCTCCAGGGAGTCCGCGTCGATGATCTCCACGAACCGGCCGAAGTCCACCCCCGGGTGCGCGGCCGCGAGTTCCGCGGGGCTGCCGTGCTCCCGCGGATCGACGATCACCAGGTCGGCGCCGCCGAGATCCTTGGGGAGCTTCTTGCCCTGCGGGAAAAGGATCTTCTTCACGGTGGGGGGCAGCTGCTGGAGGTCCTCCAGCTTGTCCGACACGACGCCGTCCAGCCGCTGGTGCACCGCCTCTTCGAGCGCGGCCTCCTTGGCGGTGATGGTGCGGATGTCCAGCCACGTGAGCCTCATACCTATCCGTTCCTTGCCTTGATCTTCACTGATGACACGCTGACGTACGGCCGTCATACGGCGCTCGTGCCACGTCTGAGCAGCTCGGCCGGAGCAGGGGGGAACACGTCCCCGTGCACGAGACGAGCGAGCTTCCTGGTGGTGTCCGCGGGGTTCGCCGACTCGAAGACGTTGCGCCCCATCGCGACGCCCGCCGCGCCCCGCCTCAATGCCGTGTCCACGAAACGCAGCAACGCCTCTTCGTCCGTGAGCCTCGGCCCGCCGGCCACCAGAAGGGGCACCGGGCAGCTCGCCGTGAGGCGGAGCATCTCGGCTTCCGAGTCGACGCAGTAGGTCTTGACGATGTCGGCCCCGAGCTCGACGGCGACGGCCACGGCGTGGGCGACCACGGCCGCGTCCCGGGGGTCGGCGATGTGCGGCCCGCGCGGGTACATCATCGCCAGCAGCGGCACGTTCCAGCGGTCACAGTCCTCCGCGACCTTCGCCATGTCGGCGATCTGACGTGCCTCCTCCCGGGAACCGATGTTGACGTGCACGCTCACGGCGTCGGCACCCCACCGCAGAGCCTCCTCGACACGTCCCACCACGGTTTTGGCGTCGGGGTCGGGAGCGTGTGCGGTGCTGGCACTGAGATGGACGATGAGCGAGGTCTGGGTGAACCAGGCGGGATCGATGAACCGGACACTGCCCTTGTGTAGCACCACCGCGTCCGCGCCGTTGGTCGCCAACTGACCGACCAGACGGTTGAGGTTGGCGCCACCGGCGGCGAACGGACCGTCCGAGAGGGGATGGTCGAGCGGCACCACGAGCATGCGCTGCGGATTGCGCCGGCAAAGGCGGAGAAGACGCGTCCTGCGCCCCGATGACGTGCCGTTGAACGCCCTCGTTGAACTGTGCATGGTCGATCCTGGGAGTGAGGAGGGGTGGGGGGTCGGCAGCAGCAAGCACAACGTACATATCCGGGGCCCGGACAAGACGGATTCGCGCGGGTTCCAGGGATACCCCTGAATTTCGGCCATGCGTACCGGAGTTGGCGCATTCAGCTACCCCCGCACCTGAACTGACGGGGTGACACGTGCATTCAGGGCCAGGGGCTGAGCAGCCGGGGTGCAGGGGACGGCTGGGCTGCCGATGCGCCGCGGCGGCGAGTGCGTCGTGTGCCTGCCCGACGACGCCTTCCCCCCTTCAGTACGCGGCCCCGCAGGTCGGCCGATTCGACGGGGGCGCGACCCTGTTCACCGCGGTCGGGCTACCTCCACAACACCGCCGATCGGGCCCGCCCACCGGGGAAACGGTGCAGCGGTTCCTCGACAGCTCCACTCCCCAACCGGAGGCCGTCAGCCGTCACCCGATTCAGACGGTGTCGAGGCACCAACTCGACCAACCTGTCCGGCCCTAGGCCCGGATCCCGTCGCACGCGATCCGCAGATGCCGGGGTCCGCGCAGTACGGCGTTGCGGCGGTACGGTGGCGGGTCCTCCAGCAGTCGTGGGTTCTCCAGCCGGCGGGCCAGCTCCGCCAGGGCGAACTGCGTCTCCAGCCGGGCCAGGGGCGCGCCGAAACAGCTGTGGATGCCGCTGCCCAGCCCGAGGTGCTGGATGTCCCGGCGGTCGGGGTCGAAGCGGTCGGGGTTCTCGAAGCGCCGCGGGTCACGGTTGCCGGACGCCAGCACCAGCCACAGGGCGGAGCCCTTGGGGATGGTGACGCCGCGGACCTCGACATCGGCGAGGGTGACCCGCTGCGGCACCAGCTGCACCGGCGGCTCGAAGCGCAGCAGCTCCTCGACGACGGGCACGGCCAGCCGGGGATCGGCCCGCAGCCGGTGCAGCACATCGGGGTTGCGCAGCAGGGTCAGCATGCCGTTGGTGACCAGGTTGACGGTGGTCTCGTGGCCCGCGATCAGCAGCAGCGCGGCCGTGCTGAGCAACTCCATCGTGGTCATCGAGCCGTCCTCGCCCTGGGCCGTGGCCAGCGCGGAGAGCATGTCGTCCCCGGGGTTCCTGCGGCGCTCCTCGATCAGCCCCGCCAGATACATCCCCAGCTGCATCCGGGCGTCGTGCGCGCCCTTGCCGCGCTCGGCGGGATCCGCGTCCGGGTCGGGGTCCAGGCTCGCCGCGATGGCGTCCGCCCAGGCGTGGAAGCGCGCCTCGTCCTCACGGGGGATCCCCAGCAGCCGGCAGATCACCGTCACCGGGAACGGGTACGAGAACCGGTCCACCAGGTCGAAGCGGTCGGGATCGCCGATGCCGTCGATGAGACCGGTGACGATGTCGCGCAGTTCGCCGCGCATCCCGTCGATCCGGTGCGGGGAGTGCGGCGGTCCGAACGGGCGGTTCGTCATCCGGCGCAGCCGGTCGTGCTCGGGCGGGTCGAGCCGCAGGAAGCTCGGCGGCAGCGCGCTCTCCTGCTGGTCCGGCTCGGCCAGCGGATCGTGCGCGGTCTGCGCCACGGTCCGGGAGTCGGAGCTGACCCGGGGATCGTGCAGCAGACCGAGGATCTCGTGGTAGGTGCTGACGACGTACGGCCCGTCGCCCTCGTGGTACACCGGCGTCCTGCGCAGCTCCTCGTAGATCGGGTACGGGTCGGCGCGGTTGGCGTAGTCCAGGATCTGGTGCAGCGGCGATGGCGTCATGGCGGGTCCTCACGGGCTCGTGGCCGGGGCGGGTCAGTGAGCGGGGGTGAACGTCAGCCGGCGGTCGGCCGGCGAGTAGCCGCTGAGGGTCACGGTGGGTCCGTGGGTCGGCACCGACGGGTCGGGGAAGTCCGCGTCGAGCGGCCGCCGTCCCTCCGAGCGCCGGTCGACCGTGGCGAACTCCGGCGGGAACGGCGCGGTCGTCTCGATCAGCCGCTGGTAGAACGGCAGCCAGCGGGCCTGGTCGAAGGAGACCGCGCCGATGATCCGCCCCTGGTAGCCGTACACGCCGACGAACCGGCGTTCCTCCAGCGACCCCTGGACGATCAGGATCTCCGTCCCCAGCGAGGGCACCCCGACCGACTTGATGTTCACCCCGAACTGCGAGGACCAGAAGGCCGGCACCTCCATGTGCGGGATCCGGTCGGTGCTCTCACTGAGCATGTTGTGGGCCGCCACCCGCGCCTGGGAGACGGCGTTGCCCCAGTGCTCCAGCGACAGGAACTGGTAGCCGAACAGCGGGTGCGGGCAGCGGGCGACGTCACCCGCCGCGAACACGTCGTCGGTGACGATCCCGCGGATGTCGAAGGCACGGCAGCCCGCGTCACAGGCGATCCCGCGCGGTCCCGCCCCGAGCCCCGACCCGGCCAGCCACTCGGTGTTGCGGGTGGCGCCGAGCGAGACGACCACCACGTCCGTCTCCACCGTCGAGCCGTCGGAGAGCCGGGCGGCCCGTACCCGCCCCGAGGCGTCGCCCTCCAGCGCCGTCACCATCATCCCGCAGCGCAGATCCACGCCGTGCCGTCGCTGCAACTCGGCGGCGACCGAGCCGACCACCCCGCCGAGCGCACCGACCAGGGGCGAGGCGCCGCGCTCGGCGACCGTGACGGCCAGACCGCGTTCCCGGCACGCGGCGGCGATCTCCGACCCGGTGAACCCGGCCCCGATGACCAGCACCCGCTTGGGCCCCGCCGCCAGCCGCCGTGCGAGCGCCGCGCCGTCGTCGCGGGTCCGCAGCACGAACACACCGTCCAGCTCCGCCTCCGCCTCGCGCGGCCACGGCCGGGCCCGCACTCCGGTGGCGATCAGCAGCCGGTCGTACGGCACCTCGTCGCCGTCGGCCAGCCGCACCCGCCGGCCCGCCATGTCCAGCCCGGTCGCGGCGACGCCGAGCCGCCAGGTCGCGTCGACCTCCGCCAGCCGGGGCAGCGCGGTCCGCTCGGCGGCCGCCCGCCCGAGCAGCACCGTCTTGGACAGCGGAGGCCGGTCGTACGGCTCGTGGGGTTCGTCCCCGATCAGCGTCAGGGAGCCCGCGAACCCCTTCTCGCGCAGGGTCTCCGCCGCCCGCAGACCCGCCAGCGACGCGCCGACCACGACGACCCGGCCCTCGCGCCGGAACCGTTCCAGGAACCCGTCCGCGCTCACCGGTCGGACACCGCCCCGGCCGCGGCGTCCGCCGGGTCCACGGCGTCCGCCGGCTCCACCGCGTCGACGAGCACGGCCTGCACCGGGCACGCCGCGGCGGCCTGCGCCAGCTTCTCCCGCTGCCCCTCGTCCGGCTCCGGGTCGTAGAGCAGCGCCTCGTCGCCGTGCATGGCGAAGACCCCGGGAGCGAGGAACGCGCACTGCGCGTAGCCCTGACAGCGGTTCAGATCGACGGCAATCCTCGGCACGGGTTCGGTCCTCTCCTACGGCCCTGTCGAGCCCCTGCTGCCAGCCTCGGGGGCCGTGGCACGGGCGGCGACGAGGAGCGGCCCGTTCGGGTGAGACCGGCGCCCGGCCCGCTTACGCCGAGGCGGCCCGCCGCCCCGCCGCCGAGGCGCGCCCGCCCCGCAGGATGTCCAGGCTGACGATCAGCGCCCAGACCGGGAAGACCAGCTCCGACCAGGGCAGCTGCGCCCCCACCAGCAGGAGCGTCAGACCCGCGGCGAACCCGAGGAGCACCAGGGGACGCGGCAGGACGCCGAGCCGGTGGCCGATGGTCGAGGTCGTCAGGATGAACACCGCGGCCATCCGCATCGCGTACGTGGTCAGCAGGGTGTAGGCGTAGTGGCGGCCGAAGGGGGAGTTCTGCTGGTTCTCGTCCAGCACGGTCACCGCCGCCGCGGCGCACCCGAACAGGGTGGCGACGAAGATCAGGCCGCTGCCGAGGAACACAGTGGACACGAACCGGTCCTCCGCGTCCCCGGCCTGCTCGCGCAGGGCCCCCATGAACCACAGGAACGCGATCCCGGCGTACGGCAGCAGGCCCAGCGCCGTCTGTACGGTCCTGCGCTGCGCCGCGTCGACCGTGATGTGGTGCCCGCCGGCCCCGCCGGGCAGGGCGGTCCGCAGCAGGACGATCGCCACGCCCAGCAGGATCGCGAACACGACACCGGCGATCCCGGCGGCCCGCGGTGTCCCGAGGCGCTCGCGCTTGTGCTCCATGGTCTCCCGCTCTCTCCGCACAGCTCTTGGGTCCAGACACCCGTGCCGCGGCGCGTTCCGCCACCGGGACCACTCGGGAGGGAGACAGCGGTGGGCCGTACAGGTCACCGCGCGGGGCCGCGACCCGTCAGAGGGCGCGCTCCATGCACACCAGCCGCTCGCGGCCGTCCCACGTCGGGACGACGGTGAAGCCGAGCCGCTCGTACAGCGCGATCGCCCCCGTCCGCCACTGCCACACCGACAGCCCCACCGTGCGCACGCCGCTCCGCCCGGCCTGCGCCAGCGCGGCCCCGACCAGCGCGGAGGCGACCCCTCGGCCCCGCTGCGCGGGCCGTGTCCACAGCCGTTTCACCTCGCACCGCCCGCCCACGGCCCCGGTCACCACCACACAGCCCACGGCGGCGCCCCCGCTCACCGCCACCAGCACCACGTCCCGCCCGAACGCGCCGAGCGGATCGCGGACCTCCGCCCGGTAGCGCTCCGGCAGCTCCTCCACCCGCTCGACACCCTCGCCCTTCTCCTCCTGGGTCCGCAGGTGGTAGGCGGCCAGCAGCCCGGAGAGCCCGCCGTCGGGAGAAAGGTCCTGCCCCGTCCAGCGGACGACGGCGATCTCGTGCTGATCGGTCATGCCGCCAGCATCACACGCCGCCCCGGCATTTCGCGGAGGCCCCCCGGTCACTGGGGGCGGGCCATCAGCACCGCCACGTCGTCCTGGGCGGGGTGCGGCAGCATCTGTTCGAGGACGCCGTCGCAGAGCGCGGCGAGCGACGGCGCGGGGCGCCGCAGGGCTCCGGCGAGGCGGTCCAGGCCCTGGTCGAGGTCGCTGCCGCGGGCCTCGATCAGCCCGTCGGTGTAGAGCACCAGCAGGCTGCCGGGCGGCAGCGGGACCTCCTCGGTCGCGAACCGCCGCCCCCCGGTGCCCAGCGGGGTGCCCGGGGAGCCGTCCAGGAAGCTGATCGCGCCGCCCGGGGTCACCACGGCCGGCGGCGGATGGCCGGCCCGGGCGATCAGACAGCCGCCGGTCGCCGGGTCGTGCACGGCGTACACGCAGGTCGCCATCTGGTCCTCGCCCATGTCGGCCACCACGGCGTCCAGCGAGCGCAGCATCCGGGCCGGACGGATGCCGTGCCGGGCCAGCGACCGCACCGCCGCACGGAGCTGGCCCATCACGGCCGCCGCATGGATGCCGTGGCCCATCACATCACCGATGACCAGCGCGGTCCGGTCGTCCGGCAGCGCGATCACGTCGTACCAGTCACCGCCGACGTCGTGCTCACTGGCGGGCAGGTACCGGCCGGTGAGATCGAGCCCGGGCACGTCCGGCAGCGCGCTGTTCGTCAGGCTGCGCTGGAGGGTGAGGGCCGCCGCCCGCTGCCGGGTGTACATCAGCGCGTTGTCGATGTTCAGGGCGGCACGCGCGGCCAGTTCGTCGATGAGCACGCCGTCCTGCTCGTCGAAGGGCTCCCGGCTGCGCAGCCGGGTCACCACGATCGCGCCCAGCGCCTTGCCCCGGGCCACCAGCGGGACCAGTCGCGCCGAGCCCAGACTCATCAGATAGGCGCGCAGTTCGTCGGCGCGGGGGTCGGTGACCAGGGCCCGGACGTCCGACCGGTACAGGTTGGCGGGGCGGCCCTCGGTGATGACCCGCTCGTACAGGGAGCCCTGGGCCAGCCGGGACGTCAGGCCGGGGCGCAGCTTCGCCCGGGGCGCGGCGGGGTCGGTGAACAGGGCGGCCATGCGCCGGACCACGCCGTGCACGGCGTCGGTGGGCTCGTCGGGCGCCAACACCTCCTCCAGCAGCTGTACGTCGGCGGAGTCGGCGAGCTGGGGCACCAGCATCCGGACGATCTCCTCCGACGTCTGGTGCAGGTCCAGGGTGGTGCCGATCCTGGTGCCGGCCTCCGCCAGCAGCGCGAAGCGGCGCCGGGCGCGTTCCGCGTCGCGCTCGGCCTGCTGGCTCTCGGTGATGTCGATGAGGGACGCGATCAGCCCCAGGGTGCGGCCCGCGCCGTCGAGCAGCGGGGCGTAGGAGCACGACCAGGTCCGCTCCCGGTGCGGGTCGGCCGGGGTGCGGCCGCTGCGGCGGACGTCGACGACGGCCGTGCCCCGGTCGAGTACCTCCTGCATCGTCGACTCCAGGGCCAGCGCGTTGACCCCGGGCACGACCTCCGTGAGCCGCTTGCCCACGTGCTCGGCGGGGGAGACCCCGTTCATACGGGCGAGCGCCTCGTTGACGCGCAGGAAGCGCAGATCGGTGCCGAGTGTGGCCAGCCCGATCGGCGACTGGCTGAACAGGCTCTCCAGGGCCGCCAGCGAGTCCCGCATCCTGAGGACCTGGGAGGTCTCGACGGCGATCAGCATCGCCCCGGCCCGCCCGTCCGGACCGACGGCCGGGACGATCCACATCTCCATCGTGACCTGATGGCCGTCGCGATGGCGCACGGACAGGGTCCCGACGACCGTCTCCCCGCTGTGCACCCGGTACGTCAGCTCATCGGCCAGCTCACGGTTGCCCTCGGGCACCAGCAGCGCCGACGCGGGCCGGTCGAGGACGTCCTCGGCCCGGTACCCCAGCAGATCCTGGGCGGCGAGCGACCACTCCACGATCCGGCCGTCCGCGTCCTCCCGCCACAGCGCGATCGGCAGCAGCTCGCGCAGCACACCCGCGTACCCGACCGCCTCCAAGGGCCCTCCCGGCACCTGGCCCGTCCTCTGGGGAGCATCCACCGCATGACCTCACCCTGGACAACATTTCATACGAAATCACCATATCTGGAACCGTGGCGACCGCCGTGTCCGGCGGCCCCCGTGCCCGCCCCCGGCTCGCCGCGCCGAACGCTCCCGTTCAGGGCCGTTCGACCCTAGCCGGGCCCGCGGGGCCGTGACTTCACTGATCGCGTGGACCGGACGGAAGGAGCGGTGGATGATCGCGGTGGTGGGCCACGCCGACGTCACCTCGGAGAGCCTCGGGCTGATCGAGGCCGGGCTGGTGGCTCGGCTGCGGGGGGAGTCCGACGGCGGACCGGGAGTGGTGCGGGCCGGAGGAGGCGCCCCGCTGGCTTTCGCGCGGGCGCTGCGGGTGGCGGGGCGGGACCTGGTCGTGGTGATCCCCGCCAGTGGCATGGTGCCCGCCCTGCTGCCTGAACGGGACCGGGTGCCGACCGGGGAACTGCTGCTGCTCGCCCGGGAGGTGCGGCTGCTGACGTACGACCCCGGCGACCGCGACGCGTGCGTCGGCGCCGACGAGGAGATCGTCGCGGGCTGCCGACGCCTGGTGGCCGTATGGGACGGCTCGCCCTCCGACGGCCGGGACGCCACCGCGCACCTGGTGGCCTACGCCCGTGCCCGCGGCGTCGAGGTCGAGGTGCTCTGGCCGGCGGGCGCGAGCCGCACCACGCTGCGCGTGACGCCGCCCCGGCGGTGACGGCCGGGTCCCGGCCCGGGCGTCACGGGACCTTCGGGCCCCGGGGCCCGGGACCAGCCGGGGCCGTTCGACCCTACCGGCGCCTTCCTCGCCTGCGGTGATCTTGGCTCGGCGAGAAGCCGAGCCGACAGAGACCAAGGGGAGGACACACACCGGTGGACGAGGCACGTACGGAACTGGTGGAGAGAGCACCGGGAAGCGCCGCGGGGGCCCCGGCGCGGCCCTCCTGGGTGGAGTGGCTGACGACCACCGACCACAAGAGGATCGGCACGCTGTATCTGGTCAGCGCGTTCGTGTTCTTCCTCGTCGGCGGTGTCCTTGCGCTGCTGATGCGGGCCGAACTGGCCCGGCCCGGGCTCCAGTTGATGTCGAACGAACAGTTCAACCAGGCGTTCACGATGCACGGCTCGATCATGCTCCTGATGTTCGCGATGCCGCTGTTCACCGGGTTCGCCAACTGGATCATGCCGCTCCAGATCGGCGCCCCGGACGTCGCCTTCCCCCGGCTGAACATGCTGGCCTTCTGGCTCTTCCTGTTCGGTTCCTCCATCGCCGCCTTCGGCTTCCTCACACCGGGCGGGGCGGCGTCCTTCGGCTGGTTCCTCTACGCGCCGCTGTCGGACTCCGTGCACTCCCCGGGCCTCGGCGCCGACCTGTGGATCATGGGCGTTGCGCTGTCCGGTTTCGGCTCGATCGCCGGAGCCGTCAACTTCATCACCACGATCATCTGTATGCGCGCCCCCGGCATGACCATGTTCCGCATGCCGATCTTCACCTGGAACGTGCTGCTGACCGGCGTCCTGGTGCTGATCGTGTTCCCCGTGCTCGCGGCGGCCCTGTTCGCGCTGGAGTGCGACCGCAAGTTCGGCAGCCACGTCTTCGACGCGGCGAACGGCGGCGCCCTGCTCTGGCAGCACCTGTTCTGGTTCTTCGGCCATCCCGAGGTCTACATCCTGGCGCTGCCGTTCTTCGGGATCGTCTCCGAGGTGATCCCCGTCTTCAGCCGCAAGCCGATGTTCGGCTACATGGGGCTCGTCGCCGCGACCATCGCGATCGCCGGCCTGTCCGTGACCGTGTGGGCCCACCACATGTACGTCACCGGCGGGGTACTGCTGCCCTTCTTCTCCTTCATGACGTTCCTCATCGCCGTCCCGACCGGCGTGAAGTTCTTCAACTGGATCGGCACCATGTGGAAGGGCTCGCTGTCCTTCGAGACGCCGATGCTGTGGACCACGGGCTTCCTCGTCACGTTCGTCTTCGGCGGCCTCACCGGGGTGATCCTCGCGTCACCCCCGATGGACTTCCACCTCTCCGACTCGTACTTCGTCGTCGCCCACTTCCACTACACCGTCTTCGGTACGGTCGTGTACGCGATGTTCGCCGGCTTCCACTTCTGGTGGCCCAAGTTCACCGGCAGGATGCTCGACGAACGCCTCGGCAAGATCACCTTCTGGACACTCACGGCCGGCTTCCACCTCACCTTCCTGGTCCAGCACTGGCTCGGCGCGGAGGGCATGCCCCGCCGGTACGCCGACTACCTGGCCGCCGACGGCTTCACCGCCCTCAACACCCTGTCCACCCTCGGGGCGTTCCTGCTCGGCCTGTCGATCCTGCCGTTCCTCTACAACGTCTGGAAGACCGCCAAGTACGCCACGCCGGTCACCGGGGACGACCCCTGGGGGTACGGCCGCTCCCTGGAGTGGGCCACCTCCTGCCCGCCGCCGCGCCACAACTTCACCGCCCTGCCCCGCATCCGCAGCGAGTCGCCCGCCTTCGACCTGCACCACCCTGAGATCGCCGCGCTCGAGGCGGAGGTCTAGGCCGTGGCCCAGCCCGTCGCCGCTCTCGGCGTCGCGATGGTGACCGTGTCCGGCTGTGTCTGGTATCTGCCGGCCCTCGTCGACCTGCGGGCCGGCGCCGACCGCCCGGACTCCCGCCGCACCGCTGCGGCCGCCTGTCTCAGCGGCTGGAGCACGACCGCAGTGATCGCCCTGCTGCTGTTCCTGGCGGAGGCCTGGTGGGCGCCCGCAGCCGCGGCGGTCACCGGCACGGCCGTCACGGCGGTCCTGCGGGGCCGTGCGCTCGTCCAGCGGCGGCGCGAGGCACGGCAGACCGCGCGGGACTGGACGGAACTGTGCGCGGCCCCGGCTCCCGCCGGCCCCCGGCGGGGACCGCGCATCGTCGCCGGGCTCCTCGGCGGCGGGTTGTGCGCGGCGGCGGCCACCGCGGTACTCCGGTCCGCCCCGGCCGGGGAGGGCGGCCCGCACTGGCCCTCGCTCGCCCTGGCACCGGCCGGGATCGTCGCCGTGTCGGTCGTCCTCGCGGCCATCTGCGCGGGCCGGGCCCGCCGCAGGGCGCCGTAGGAGCGCAGGGGCGAGCGCGGCGCGAGGCCGGGGCCGGGGCGGACGGGTGCACCGGCCCCGGTCGCGGTCGCGTGGCGGGCACCCGGGGCCCGGCCGCCTTCGTACCGGGCCTCGCGGTCACGGCTCGGCCGTGTCCCGCCCGCTTCGACGGTCGCGGCGCAGGTCAGGGGCGCCCCAGCCGGTGAAGGCGCGGTAGAGGCCTGCGCGTTCGGCCGTCTCCGCCGGGCGCCTTCGCGTAAGCGCCTCGGAGGCGAAGCGGCGGTCGGTCCGCCGGACGACGATCCCCGGCAGGTCCCCACGTCCGCCCTGGCGGCCCGGTCGAGGGCCGTCCGGCCTCTGGGGCACCCGGCGCCCCTAGGTCGTTCGCTGGTCGGCCGTCACGAACCGCAGTCGGCGGCGGGGGCGGGGCGTGGCCGTGCGGCGGGCCCGGACTTCGAGGAGGGCGGCGGCGATCGCGGTCAGGCCCCAGGCGACCGAGAACACCCCGGTCTGGCCCTCGTCGTCGAAGGCCAGCCAGCCCACCCCCGTACCGCCCAGGGTCAGCGCGCAGGCCGCCGCGAGCGGGGAGGGGTCGCGGGGGCGCAGGGCGCGGACCAGACAGAGCACGGCGAGGGCGAGCAGCGGCGCGGCGAAGATCTCGACGCGGTCGATCCCGTCGTAGGACGCGCTGTAGTACTCACTGCTGTAGGAGTCGTAGTAGTAGAGCGAGCCGTACCCCGAGGAGTAGTCGGCGCCCCGGTCCATTCCGCCCGCCGTGACGCTCGCGACGGCCAGGGCCCCGGCGCCCCACCACAGGCAGGTCGAGGTGAGGGGGAACCAGCGGAACACCGCGAGCCCCAGCACGGCGGTGGCCGCCCACACGCCGATCAGCGGTTCGAGGGAGTCGTCGTACAGGTCCTGGTAGCCGAGGGTGACCACACCGGAGGCGACGAGGCCCAGCAGGGCGACGAGCCGTCCGGCGCCGACGGAGAAGCGCCGGGCGGGGGACGGGGTGCCGTCGGAGGCGGCCGGGCCGGGCCGCTCGCCCGGTGGCGGGCCGGACGGCCGCGGCGGTGCGGGCGCGGTGCGGGTCTCCTGCTGGGCCAGGGCCGTGTGCCCCGGTCCCGCCGGGGGATCGGCGGCCGTGCGGGCGGGCGGGACGGTGGGCGCGGGCGGCGCGGTCGGCGTGACCGGGGCCGAGGCGGCGGGCTGCCGGGTGGGAGCCGTCACCGGCGCGCCCAGCGCGGCGAGGGTCTCCGCCAGCGCCTCCCGCAGCTCCGCCGCGCTGCCGAGCCGCTCCTCGCGGTCCTTGGCCAGGGTGCGCAGCACGAGCGCGTCGACGCCGGCCGGGATCTGCGGTCGCAGCCGGGACGGCACGAGCGGTTCCTGGCTGATGTGCTGGTGCATCACCGCGAACGGCGAGTCGCCGACGAACGGCGGGCGGCCGGTCAGCAGTTCGTACAGCAGGCAGCCGGTGGAGTACTGGTCGGAGCGGCCGTCGACCGACCGCCCCGTGAGCTGTTCGGGGGAGAGGTAGGCGGGGGTGCCGACCGTCATGCCCGTGGCCGTGAGCCGGGTCGTGGTCTCCGCGACGACCTTGGCGATCCCGAAGTCCAGGACCTTGATGTCGCCCCCGGACGTCAGCATGACGTTGGACGGCTTGATGTCCCGGTGGATGAGGCCCTGGCCGTGGCTGTGGGCGAGGGCGTCGGCGATGTCCCTGCCGACGGACAGCGCCCGTTCGACCGTGAACGGCCCCTCGGTGAGCGCGTCCGTCAGGGTGCGCCCCTCGATGAACTCCATGACCAGGAACGGCGTCGTCCCGCCGTCCGTGGTGTCCTCCCCGACGTCGTGCAGCACCGCGACGTTGCGGTGGTTGAGCGAGGCGACCGTGCGCGCCTCCCGGCGGAACCGGACCCGGAACTCCTCGTGGCGGGTGAGCTCCGGCGGCAGGACCTTGACCGCCACCGTCCGGCCGAGCTCGCGGTCCGTGGCACGCCAGACCTCCCCCATGCCCCCGCGCCCCACGGCCTCGACCAGTTCGTATCTCTCCGCGAGCACCCGTATGACTCTGCCCCCCTGACGGCATGCGGCAGCCCGACGTCGTACCGGCTGCCGTGGATTCGCCCGCCACCCTACTGGCGAAAATCCGCCCTGGGGACATCTCGGGACTTACCGCACACATGTGCGTATTCTGATCACTTCGGCGTGGGCACCGCCCCGCCCTCGACGCACTCCCACTCGACCCCGGGCAGCCCCGTGAGCCAGCGGTCGGCGACGCTCGCGAGCCGCTCCGCGGCACGGGGCGAGGTGCGCCCGAGCCCGATCGCGTACCGCGCGGCCGCCGGCTCGTCGAGCAGCGTCCGCGGCCAGGCGTGGGCCTCCGTCACGCCCGACTCCGCCAGCGCCGTGAGCAGCGCCCGCATCCGCCCCCGTACCCGCCCGTTCAGCTCGTCGAGGTCCTCCGGGCGGCGGGCCCGGACCGTCACCACCGCCCAGGACGCGTGGCGCCGGTGCAGGGGCGGCGGGGACAGGAGCGCGGGCCGGGGATCCGTCCCGGTCCCGGCCGCCGTCTCCGCGATGTCCCAGGCCCGGTACAACTCCTGGCTCAGCAGATCCGCCGTAGCGGCGCCGACCTGTCCGGTGCAGGAGCGCACCGGCGCGCCGGGGGTCAGCACCGTCAGGGCGGCGCCGTCCTCGGACGCCGGGTCCTCCCCGGTGAGGGCGATCGGCGCCCGCCAGTCCCACGCGGCCCAGGTGCCGAAGAACCGCCGCAGCAGCTCGGCGTCGTCCGCGCCGTCCGGTGCCTCCCGGACCGTACGGGCCGCGAGCACCGCCCACGCCACCCCGGGCAGCCCGCCGAACGGGGCGGAGTCCAGCCCGCGCGCCCGCGCCCACGCCTTCACGACACGCGCCAGCGACGCGAACCCCGGCGCCCCCGTCGCGCCCACCGCCGCCAGGACCGCGTCGGCGTCGGACACCGCGCTCAGGGCGATGGCCGCGGCCTCGCCCAGTTCGGCCCGTCGCGCCACCGCCTCCCGGGGCGGCACCGACCCCGTGCCCACGACCACCAGGTCCACGTCGAGCCCCTCGGCCCGCAGCCGCAGCCCCGGCACCCGCGCGCCGACGACCTCCCGCACCCGCGCCGCCTCCGGCAGCGCCGCCGTGACCCGCTCCCGTACGGCCGCGAGGTCGACCGCCCCCGGCAGCGCGGCCACCACGTCGAGGTCGGCGCCCGCGAGCGCGCAGCCCATGCGCCGGGACCCGGCCACCTCGACGGTGCCTTCGGCGAACGCGTCCGTCAGGCGCCGTACGACCCGCTCGGCCGCCGCCCCGTCCGCGTCGGGCCGGACCTCCCGCCCGGGGGCGGGGCCGGCCCAGGCCGCCCAGTCCCGGTCGGGGCGGCCGACGGCGGGCTCGGGCAGCCAGCGCACCTCACCGGTGCCGAGCGCGACCGTGGCCCGCGGCCGCATCGGTTCGGTGCCGCGCCGGGACAGCAGGACCAGTTCGCCGACCCGCGCCGTCATGGGCGAGAGCCGGGCCGCGCAGTCGGCCTCGACCGCGTGCGGGTCGCCGGTCCGGCCGAGACTCAGATGCGGGGTGAAGCCCTCATGGCGTCCCCGGCAGCGCGGGAAGCGCCGTACGAGGGCCTGCCACAGCTCCGCCCACGGCGTCTCGTCGGCCGCGGCCGGGTCCAGCCACACCGTGGCGCCGTGCCGGTGCCCGAAGGTGTGCAGCCCGTCGAGCCGGGCCGTGAACGGCTGGACCTGAGCGGCGGCCGTGGCCAGCAGCGGCGCCGCCCGCTCGAACTCCGCCTCGGGGACGAACCCGAAGAGCACGTTGACGTGCGGCGGCCAGCGCCGGATCTGCACGTCGTGGTCGCGGCGCACGTCCTGGATCGCGGGCCACAGGTCACGCGGCGGCACCCAGGCGAGCGCCGTGCGCGGCGTCGGCGCGAGGTCGAGCACGTCGACGGGCGCACCGGTGCCGCAGTACAGGTCGGCGGCGACCCCGTAGTGGTCGGAGGCGTACAGCCCCTGCGGGGTGGGGGTGTCGCCGAGCAGGGCGGCGCCGGTCACGCGCGGGCCGTCGGCGGCGCGGACGAAGACCCGGTCGAGGCGGGAGGCCCGGCCGCTGAGCGAGGAGACGGCGGCCAGCGGGTTCACGCCCGGGTCGAAGGTGGGGGAGTCGTCGCCCGGCCCGTGGGTCTCGGTCCAGGCGTCGAGCATGCCGAGGGTGCGCGCCGGGCCGGGCCCGCCGTCGTTGAAGTCGCCGACCAGGACCAGGCCGCCCGTGACACCCGAGAGTCCCTCGGCCAGCCGGGTCAGCTCGGCGGCGCGCCGGGCCGGTCCGTCCTCGGAGTGGTCGCTCGTCAGATGGGTGGCGGCCACGGTCAGCGGACCCGACGCGGTGTCCACGACGAGGGCGGTGACGGCCTTGTGGTGCCCGAGGACGTGCACGGCCCCCTCCCGCACGGGCAGCCGGCTGAGCAGCAGCAGACCGCAGTCGTCGACGTCCTTGCCGTAGGGGTCGGTGGCCAGCGTGTAGCCCGCCCGTGTCCAGTCGGCGACCAGCAGCATGGTCAGCAGCCCCGCCTCGACCTCCTGGAGGGCGATGACGTCCGCGTCGGCGCGCTCCAGCGCCTCGAGCAGCAGCGGGCGGCGCCGGGCGGTGTCGATGCGGTGGCTGTCGTAGCGGTCCCAGAGCGTGTTCCAGGTGAGGATCCGCACCCGGTCGTGCCCCGTGTCCGGCGCCGAGGGCGGGGACGGCGGGGACGGCGGGGACGGCGGGGACGGCGGGGACGGCCGGGGCGGCCGGGGCGGCGGCGCGGGCCGCCAGCGCCCGGCCGTCGCGTCCCAGGCGTGCGGGGTGCGCGCCGTGAAGAAGGGCGCCCGCAGCCGTCGCGCCTCCCGCACCCGGCCGGCGCCGGAGGTGTCGATACGGTCCACCCCGGTGGCGCGGTCCCACACCAGCTCGCCGTCCGCCTCCACGAACAGCACCCGGTGCCAGGGGATCTCGCCGCCCGGCACGAACGCCGGCAGCGGCACCCGCTTCGGCGCGGCCTGGCGCTGGTTGATGCCGAGCACGAACCGCGCCGGGTCGAACCGCGGATCCCAGCGCACCCGGTGGTAGATCTCCTCGCTGGTACGCATCAGGCGTCCTCCCCCTCCAGTGTGCCGTCACGGTCCTGCACGGTCCCGTCCGCGCCGACGTACCAGGTCCGGTGCGCCTGGCCGGGGTACGGCGGCACGAACCGGCGCAGCTGCCCCGCCAGCACGCCGGCCGGTACCGGATGCGCCCGCCCGGCGTTGCGTCGTACCAGCTCGTCCTCGGCCGTGACCAGCACGGCGTGGGTGACCAGCGCGTCGCGGCGGCGGGCCACCGCGTGCACCAGGGAGCGCTGGTGCGGGTTGAGCGAGGTGGCGTCCCACACCACCACCCGCCCGGCACCGTCCGCGAGCGCCCGGTCCAGCCGGTCCAGGCCCTCCCGCAGCACCTCCCCGTTGGCCTTCTGGTCGGCCCGGTCACCGCGCGCCTCCCGCAGCCCGTCCAGCGAGACGTACGCCGAGACACCCTCCAGCCGTGCCGCGAAGGCGCTCTTGCCGCTTCCGGACGGCCCCACGAACTGCACCAGCCGGGGCGACTCCCCGCCCCGCCAGCGCCAGGTCGCCGCGACGGCCTCCGCCACCGTGCCGACGCGCCCCCGCGCGTACGCCTCCCGTGTCTCCGCCCAGCAGCGGTCCGCCGCCGCACCGCCGATCCCGTCGGACTCCAGCGCCTCGCGCAGCCCCGACCGCAGCGCCCCGAGCGGCGCCTCGCCCAGCAGCCCGGCCTCCTGCGCGTGCAGCGCCGACCACTCGACCTGCTCACGTGCCTCGTCGTCCCCGGCGACCGTCCCCGCGACCGCGTGCAGCACCCCGAGATCGGCCGCGAACGACATCCGCACGAGCCCCGCCCGCCGCTCCCCGTCCGGGTAGGGCCGCTGCAGACCGCCGTGCAGCCCCACCAGGTCGGCGACCCGCCGAGCCAGCGGCACCCCCAGCGTCCCGGCGGCCCCGCTCAGCAGCCTCGCCCGCGGGATGCGGTGCAGCAGCGCGGCCAGCACGCCCGCGAGCCGCGCGTCGCCGCCCCGGCCGAGACCGTCCAGCCGGGCGGCCACCTCGGCGGCGGCGACCGCGTCGAAGGCCGCACCGGAGCGGTCGGCCGCACCCGGGTCGGCGTGTGCATCGCCGCTCGCCGTCGCGCCGGGGCAGGCCTCGCCGAGATACGCGGCCAGCGCCTCCGCATCGGGTGCCGCCCCCGACCGTACGGCCCACAGCGGTGCCGTGGAGCCCAGCCCGTTCGCCACCACCGCCGAGTGCATCCAGTGCGTGTCCGTCGTGACATGCCCGGACCGCACCCACTTGGCCACCCGCCCGGCGAACTCCGCCCGTGCGAAGCCCTCCACGGTCCGTACGACGAACCCCTCCTGCCGTCCCGTCTCCACCCGCAGCCGCCGCAGCGCCCGTTCGTCGAACACCCCGCGCCACAGCACCGGCGGCACCGGCACCCCCAGCCCGCGCAGGAACCGCACGGTCTCGTCCCAGCCCAGACACCGGTCGCGGGCGTCCCACACGGAGAAGCCGTAGAAGTACCCGTCCAGGCTGTCGTACGGCAGGGAGTGGCGGGCGTACATGTTCTCGCCGCACACCCGCCAGCCCGCCGGTATCCGCGCCCCCACCCGCCCCTGGAGCGCCTTGACCCACGCCCGCGACGGATGGTGCGCCGAATCCACGGACCGCGCGTGCAGCCCGTCCGCGTACAGCGTGGTGTTCTCCCCGTCGAGCTTCTCGGTGACGACGACCTCCCGCCCGACGAACCCCCCGAGGCCTCCGGCCCGCACATCGTCGGTGGAGACACCGGGTGACCAGGGAAGATGTGGTGTTCGGGGATAGGCGGTGCGCATGGCGGCCACTATAGGAGCGCGGGAATCCGGGCCTCCAACGGTTTACGAGCTGGTACGGGCGACACGGTGGCCCACGCCGTCAGTTCCTCGCCGGCCGCGGGGCCGGGGCGCTTTCGCGTCCCTCAGTGGCCCACCTGGCGCCGGGGCAGCGGGGAGGAGTACACGACACTGGTCGTGACGGAGCCCAGGGCGCCGATGCGGCCGGTGGCCTCTTCCAGGTGGCGCATGGAGCGTGCCGCGACCTTGAGGACGAAACAGTCGTCGCCGGTCACATGGTGGGCCTCCAGGATCTCCGGCATCGCCTCGACCAGGTCGTGGAAGGGCTTGTAGTTCCCGTTCGGGTAGCGCAGCCGCACGAACGCCAGGATCGTCAGGCCGACCTTCTCCGGGTCCACGACCGCCGTGTACCCGCTGATGATCCCCGCCTCCTCCAGCCGGCGCACCCGCTCGGTGACGGCACTGGGCGACATGGAGACGGCCCGCGCCAGATCGGCGAAGCTGGCCCGGCCGTCGCGCTGGAGGACGTCGAGGATGCGCCAGTCGACGGCGTCGGGGGTGAACGGGGAAAGCGCGGTCATGGCGGAGAAGTAGCACGGAATCCCCGGTCGGAGCAACCGAACGCCGTGGGCCCGCCGGTCCATCGTGGGGGGAGGGCCGGACTCACTCCAGCCCGAACAGGCGCGCCCCGTTGTCGTGGCAGACGCCCCGCAGCCACGCGTCGCCGAGCCCCAGGCGCTCCAGCGCCCGCAGCTGATGGACGTACGGATAGGGGATGTTGGGGAAGTCGCTGCCGAGCAGGACGCGGTCGGCGAGATCGGCGAGCCGGGACAGGGCGTCCTGGGGGAACGGGGCGAAGCGGTCCCCGAAGTCGGTGAAGGCCATCGTGGTGTCCAGCCTGACCTCCGGGTACCGCTCGGCGAGACTCAGGAAGTCCTCGTACTCGGGCATCCCCATGTGCGCGACGATCAGCCGCAGTCGGGGATGGCGGGCGAGGACCCGCTCCACCCGCTCGGGCCCGGTGTACTTGCCCGGCGCGGGACCCGAACCGCAGTGGATCACGAGGGGGACGCCGGCCTCGGCGAGCAGTCCCCAGGCGGGGTCGAGGAGGTCGTCGGCCGGGTCGTACGCCCCCACCTGGACATGAGCCTTGAAGACGCGCGCGCCCGACTCGACCGCCTCCCTGACGTACGACTCGACGCCCGGCTCGGGGAAGAGGGTCGAGGTGTGCAGGCAGCCGGGGGTGCGGCGGGCGAAGTCGGCGGCCCAGTCGTTCAGCCACCGGGCCATCTCTCCCTTGTGCGGATAGACCATCGACGTGAAGGCGCGGACGCCGAAGTCCCGGAGCACGGCGAGGCGTTCGGCCTCCCCGGCGCGGTAGGTGATGGGCCACTCGACACCCCCGGTCCGCGGGCCGAGCGCGTCGAAGTAGTCCCACACCTTGCGCAGCACGTTCTCGGGCATGAAGTGGACATGGACGTCGACGAGTCCGGGCAGCCCCAGCCGCTCCTGGAACCGCCGTACCGCGACCGCCTCGCTCGCCCAGTCGTGTGTGTCCGTCATGTGTTCCTCTCGGAGTCGTCGCAGTCGTCGCAGTCGTCGCGGGTCGTAGCGGTCGTCGCGGTCGTGGTGGGCAGGGCGGGGCGAACGATGCGCTCGGCGTCGGCTCCGGCAGTGCGGCCAGGAGCCGGGCGACGCCGGGCCGGCGAGCTGACACCGGGCGAGCCGGCCGTGCCTACGACATCCTCGGCGACGGCGGAGTGTCAAGAAGCTCCCCGCAATCCGAATGGGGCGACGGAGCCCGGTGTTCTCCGTGAGGGGGAGCGCCGGGCCCGCGATGCACGGCGCCCCGCCGCCGGAGGTCCGGGGCGGGGCGCTGGAGGGGGCTGGGGCGTCAGTTGGCGCAGATCGCGTAGACGCTGATGCCGACGTCGCTGTAGGCCCTCTGCCTGCCGAGGGCGATCCAGCCCGATCCGTCGGGGGTGGGGAAACTGCCCACGAGGATCGCGTCGTTGCCCTGGGCTTCGGCTCCGCCGCCGATGACGTGCTTGCCGGGCGGGCAGTAGACGGTGCGGCGCTGGAAGTTCGGCACGGTGGCGTTGGGGAGCGCGACGATCTGGTAGCCGTCGACGACGCGGGTCTGCGCGGACTTGGTGGTGGGGGCGTGTTCGGGGGCTGCTTGGGCGGCCCATCCGGCTCCGGCGGCGATGGTGAGCGCCAGTGCTCCGGCGGTGAGGGCCGTCTTTGCTCGCATGTGTCTCCTCCTGGTCGCGGGTGCTCGTGTCGGCATTCCGCTACGAGACGTAACCATGCCGTATACGGAGCGTGCCGATCGGGCTGTTGAGGGGCAAACGCCCTGATCGTGGGAGGTGGATGCGCGGAGCGCGGGAGGGGCGTGGAAGGCGGTTATCCCTCGTCGGTCGCGCCGTTCATCGAGGGCCGCCGCGCCCGCGGCCACCTGCTCACCGCCCCGGCCGCGCTCACCGCGTACGTCGAAGCGATCCTCTGAGGTCCTCATGCGTGTTGCGTTCGGCGGCGGCATGCCACCAGCGGGGCGGGGACGGGCCGATGACTTCGGCGGTGGGTTGGTCGGGGTGCAGCCCGAGCCGCCGTAGTGCGTCGGCGTGAACGCGGATGTCGAACCAGCCGTGCCGGCGGCCGTCAGGACCGATGCCGCAGGCAAGTCCCCAGCGGAGGTCGTCCTGTTCGAAGGGCATCCAGTCGATGCCGCGGTCGCGCAGTCAAGCGCGCGCGGCCGCCATCGGCCGGAGACAGCCAGGCAGGTTCTCGTAGGCCGCGACGGTGATCCAGTCAGCGCTCGACGTGTCCATGAAGTCCATGATGCCGGGCGGTCACCCGCGTTGCCTGCCGTCGGCGTCGGAGGCCGCGCGGGGAAGCGGATGGGTGGCCCCGGTCTGCGTCGGCCTGCGTCGTCTCCACGCGCGCGAACGACTCCGATGCGGCGGGCTCGAGAGGCCGCCCGCCCCGGGGTCAGCCGCGCTCCCGTTCCTCCCTTGCGGCGCGCAGACCGAGCACGAGGAGGCGCAGCCCGTTTTCGAAGCCGGCGTCGCCGTCCACGCCGAGCAGGTCGCTCGACGCCTGGGCGGTGAGGGGGAAGCGTTCGGCATCGATCATCCCGGCGAGCCGCTCGGGTGCGTAGGGGTTGTCGTCGCCGTACGCCGCGCTGGTGTGGGCCTGTTCCTCGATGGTGCAGCCGATGGTGTAGTGCAGGACTGCCGGGACGCCGCGTGCCGCCTCGCTGAGGGTGAAGCCGGCATCCCGCAGGGTCCGCAGGTGCAGCTCCACCGCCCGGTGCACGGCCGGGTGGTTCACGTAGGTGCCGGCGAGGAGGCGTGCTCCGTCCCGGTGGCTCAGCATCGCCTGGCGCAGGTGGCGGGCCCAGTCGGCGAGCCAGTCCTCCCAGGAGGAGCCGTCGGGGGGTGACTCCAGTCTCTCGGCCGCCTCGACGTAGACCAGGGTGGCCATGGCGTCGAGCAGTTCCTGCTTGTTCTTGATGTGCCAGTAGAGGGTGGGGGCTCGTACGCCGAGGTCCTGGGCGACAAGGCGCATGGTGAGCCCGTCGAGGCCGACGTCGTCGAGCAGTCCCAATGCCGCCCGGGCGATCACCTCGGAGTTGATCTTCATTCCGTTCCCGCCTTCCTGGACCCTTGACACTCTAACACTGTTAGAGGCATTCTCTAACGCCGTTAGAGGCGGCGGCTGGAAGCCGCACCGGAACAGGGGGAATCCAGATGACCGACACCGAGACGGACACGGATGTGGTGATCGCGGGCGCCGGACCGACGGGCCTGATGCTCGCCTGCGAACTGCGGCTGGCCGGGGTCGACGTGGTGGTGGCCGACCGGCTCGCCGCGCGGACCGGTGAGTCGCGGGCAGGCGGGATGCACGCCCGGACCATGGAGGTGCTGGACCAGCGGGGCGTCCTGGACCGCTTCCTGGCGGCCGGCGTACCGCGCCCGATAGGCCACTTCTCGGGGCTCCGGCTGGACTTCGACCGGTTCGAGACCAGGCATCCCCGGTCGCTGGTGCTCCTGCAGTCCCATATCGAGCGGCTCCTGGAGGAGTGGGCCACCGAACTCGGTGTGCGGGTGCGCTGGTCGTCAGAGGTGACCGGGATCCGCCGGCACGACACCGATGTCGAGGTCGAGGTCGCCGGACCGGACGGATCACGTTCGACACTGCGCGCCCACTACCTTGTGGGCTGCGACGGCGGGCGCAGCGCGGTGCGCAAGCTCGCGGGCATCGGCTTCCCCGGCACCCCGGCGACAGTGACCGCACTGCTCGGCGACGTCGAACTCACCGATCCGCCCGCCGAGTCGCTCTTCATGCAGCGGCAACCGGGCGGCGACTTCTCGGTGTTCGCCTTCGAGCCCGGCTGGTACCGGGTGATCACCACGGAGTACGGCCGGGTAGCCGACCAGAGCAAACCGGTGACGTTCGAGGAGCTGCGGAGTTCACTGCTGGGGATCGCGGGCACCGACTTCGGTATGCACAGCCCCCGTTGGGTCTCTCGCTTCGGTGACGCGGCCCGGCAGGCCGAGCGGTACCGGGAAGGCCGGGTGCTGCTGGCGGGCGACGCGGCGCACATCCACTTCCCGGCAGGCGGCCAGGGATTGAATCTGGGGGTCCAGGACGCGGTCAACCTCGGCTGGAAACTCGCCTCGGTGGTACGCGGCCGGGCGCCGGAAACCCTGCTGCACAGCTACCACGCCGAGCGGTATCCCGTAGCGGAACGGGTGCTGCACAACACCCGGGCGCAGACGGCGCTGACGCGTCCGGGCCCACAGACCGACGCGCTGCGCGACGTACTCCGTTCGCTCATCGCATACGACGACGTCAACCGGCACCTGGGCGGCATGATCACCGCCCTGGACCTCCGCTACCCCATGGGTGACGACCACCCGCTGACCGGCCGCCGGGTCCCCGACGTCGATCTGCGTACCGGTGACGGCCGCCGTCGCGTCTTCGACCTGCTGCGCACGGCGCGCCCCGTGCTGCTCGACCTCCGCGGTGACCTCGAACTCGCGGCCACGGCGGGGAGCTGGGCCGATCGCGTCGACCTGGTCGAGGCCCGGTCCGCGGCCGACCACTGGCCTGTCTGGCCGGTCGACGAGACTCCCGCCCCCGCCGCGCTCCTCATCCGCCCCGACGGCCACGTCGCCTGGACCGCCCCCGCCGGCACCACCCCCGACCCCGCCGCCCTCCGGACCGCCCTCACCACGTGGTTCGGCCCGGCCACGGCCGACTGATCGGTTTGAGGAGCCGCGGTACGTCGGCACACCCACCCGCGCGGTGGGTGCATCCGGGGAGGTGAGGGTCAGGGTGACCTGGTCGCCGGCGCGGGCGATGCCGACCCGGATGTCGCCCTTGACGGTCGGTGTGACCGTGTTGATCTTCGTAGCTCGGCTCCCGCGAGCGCGAGGTACAGGTCGCCCGGCCCCACGGGATGCTTCAGGTCCAGGGCGAGGATGAACAGCTCGTCCGCCGTGGTCGTGAACGGCTCCCCTCGGAGACATCGACAACGGTGCGTCATCGCCGACGGCGCCCGGTCGGCGATGACCGCCTCGCGGCTACACGGTGTGCAGGGGCTCTTTGAAGGACTTGCGGAACACCGGACCGGCGAAGGGAATGATCGAGGACTTCATCTTTGCTGTGAACGAGTCGGGGTGACGTTCGAGTCTGACGTCGACCCGAGTGCCGGAATCCGTGGGGGTCATCTGGAACTGCCAGCCCCCGGAGCCGAAGGGCACCGAATCCCGAGTGGTGACCGTGACCCTGTTCGCCGAGGGATCCCATTCGTAGCGTGCACGCTCCCACGACTTGTCGTTCCCCTCGGTCACCTCCGCCCAGGTGTCGCCCCGCTCGTGGACCTGGAAGTGCTCGGCATCGATGGAGGGCCACTCGTCGACACGTGAGGGGCTGAAGTTCGTCAGCACGTCCATCACCTCCTCCGGGCTCATCGAGGAATTCACATGGAAGTGGAGGGACGGCATGAGCTACTCCCTGGTTCGAGACGACCCTTGTCCGTCGGCGGCCACCGGTACGCACCTCGCGGGCGCCTGGCTCGCTTCGCCGACGCCGGTTCGCGGACCCGGCCCTGCCGAGGCTTCGTAAGGGCCTGCTGGACAGGCCCACTGTCGGGGCCGCTCACCTTTCAGAATGCACCTGGGCCCAGCACCGCGCACCAGCGGATTCCTGGCCCGAGCGTAGGTTTCGCTCTTCGTGCGAGGAATGCCGTAAGGACGAGCTCGCTCAGATCACCCTCTTGCGCGACGACGGTCTGGATCCGTTCCAGCGGCACCCTCAGCAGTCGGCCCGGGCTCTTCATGACGCCGGCCGCCTGCCACGTGCGCGCAGGACTCGACGCGCGTGAGAGCCCCAGACCTGTTGCCCTGGTATCAGACCCTGCATACGCCCACTGGAGGGACCAATGAACAGCTACCGAGTCGCGCAGGTAACCGCTCCAGGAAGCTCCTTCGAGATCGCCGAGCGCGAGATATCGCCGCCCGGTCCCGGACACGTCAGGATCGCCGTGGAGGCGTGCGGTATCTGCCATAGCGACGCCCATTTCGTCGAGGGTCGGCTACCTGGTGTCTCGTTCCCGGAGGTGCCCGGGCACGAGATCGCCGGGCGGATCGAGGAACTGGGCGACGGGGTGGGCGAGCGGGGGTGGCAGATAGGCGACCGAGTGGCGGTCGGCTGGTTCGGCGGTAGCTGCGGCTCCTGCATTCGCTGCCGTCAAGGCGACTTCGTCGTCTGCGAGAACCTGAAAGTCCCCGGCTGGGCCTACGACGGAGGCTTTGGCGAGAAGATGATCGCGCCCGCCGACGCGCTCGCCGAAATCCCTGACGATCTCGCGGCAACCGACGCGGGGCCCATGGCGTGTGCCGGTGTGACCACGTTCAACGGATTGCGCCGCAGCCCCGCTGAGCCCGGAGACCTCGTCGCGGTCCTCGGCCTGGGCGGCCTCGGTCACCTCGGCGTCCAGTACGCGGTCGCCATGGGTTTCGAGACCGTGGGGATCGCCCGCGGCGCAGAGAAGGCGGAGTTCGCCAAGCGGCTCGGCGCCCACCACTACATCGACAGCACTTCGGGCGTCCCGGTCGCGGAGGCGCTGAAGGCCCTCGGTGGTGCGAGGACCGTTCTGGCCACTGCCGGAAACTCCCAGGCCATCAGTGCGACCGTGGAAGGCCTCACACCGCGAGGTGAGTTGGTGATCATCGGAGCGGATCCCTCGCCCATGGGCATTGCGCCCGCCCAACTGCTTCTCAGCGGCCGTGTCGTCCGCGGCCATCCATCCGGCACTTCGCAGGACGTGGAAGACACCATGGCGTTCAGCGTTCTGCACGGCATCCGGCCAATGACCGAGACCGTACCGCTGGACCACGCCGATGAGGCTTACCAGAAGATGCTCTCCGGAGCCGCCCGCTTCCGGATGGTGCTCACACCTCACTGACGCCGAACCGGTGCCCTGTCGGGGGAACGGGTGCTGTTGCACGCTCGCCGACTGCGCGGCGCTGCGCGAGGAGCTGACGCGCGCTCGCAGCCTTCTGGTCGTCGGAGCGGGGCTGCTGGGCATGGAGATCGCCTCGACGTGCCGCAGCCTCGGCCCGCAGGTCACGGTGGTGGACCGGGACCTGCCGCTGCGCCGGGTGCTCGGGCCGGTGCTCGCCCGGGTGATCACGGATGCCGCGCGTGAGCACGGAGTGGTGCTCAGGACGGTGCCCGGCGGCGTCCGGTCGATCGGATCCCGCACGCTGGAGCGCGTCGACGCCGACGGTGACCTTCTCACAGCCGACGTGATCGTGTCGGCGGTCGGGGATGTACCCGCGGTCGACTGGCTCACCGACTCCGGCCTGACCCTCGACGGCGGTGTGGTCACCGACGCCCGCGGCCGCGTCGCGGACGGCATCGTCGCGGCGGGGGATGCGGCGGTCGTCCGCGGGGCTTGCCGCCGCCCGCACTGGGCCAACGCCGTGGAGCAGGCGCGCGTCGCGGCGGCCGCACTGCTGGGTGAACCCCACGATGCCGCCCACTCCGGCAGCTCGCCTCCGCCCCCGTGACCGGTCGTGAGCACGGGGCGGTTCAGAAGACGGTCACCTCGCGACCGTAGGGGCGAACGAGCGCTGCGCGGAGGGGTCGTAGAAGCCGCCGGTCTCGGCCGACCGCTCTCGCAGCGAGCTTTCGTACGAGAGGAAGCGGGGCGGTGCCGCGCCCTCGGAGCCGTAGCAGAGAGCGGCGGCAGGAGGCAGACAGCGACAGAAGGATGACTCAGGAGCCGGACGGTTCGATCTCTCCCGCAAAGACGATGACCTGGTCGATGAGGCTCCGCCGCAGATGGACGACGTCCGTACCCGCCAGGCGGGGACCTCCATCCGGCGTGGTGAAGACCCACCGGTACCGGGCCCACTCGTCGGGCATGTCCACCGCCGAGCAGCGCACCATCGTGCCGGTCCCCGCCGGGTGGCGCCGGATGTCCAGCACGAACCGCTCGACCGCCGCGATTCCTTCGCTGCGACCCAACGGCCCCCAGAAGACTACGTCCGAGGTCAGAGCCTGGGAGAGCAGAGCAGTCACATAGCTGTCGTCCGAGGCGTTGAACGCGGAGATGAACGTGTCGATCGCCGAGCGTGCAATCTCTTCCTGCATGCCCCAGTAATACCAGCCGATCGAGCTCGGTCATGCTGGACCCGGCCTCGACAACCGCGAGCTGCCAAGAGGCCCTTCCGTCATGCCTCCGGATCGGACAACTCGCCCTGTCCAGCTCCTCGTTCGAATCGAACCGCCCCCGCGAACCGATAGCGGACAGCCCGTTAGAGTGCCCACAGTTCGGGGCGGGCAGGCCAAGGGCGCGTCCGCCTGAAGTCGAGAGAGGGCAACCATGCAGGACACGCACGACAATCAGGTCCCGGGGCGCCACAGGAGGCCCAGCCGCCGGAGGTTCCTGCTGCTGGCCACTGCCGGCGCCGGTGCCGCCGGCACGGCCGGGCTCGGCTGGTCGGCCTTCGGTGACGAGACCCCGCCGCCCCGGGTGTACTCCTCCCAGCAGGACATCGACGACCGCCGAAGCGCCGTCGCCGCCGTGCTGGGCGCCGCGGATCCGGCCTCCGTCGCGGCCTGGATCACCGGCACCGGCACCGCCCCGGGTGCCCTCCCCGCGGAGCTGGACGCCCAGGTCAACGCCCTGGCGGACGCCGCCGCAGCCGGCACGGGCACCGACCGGGCGGCGGTCGTCGTCTCCCGGGTGCGGACCGCGGCCACCCAGCGGACCATCTGGGACCGCAAGTACGACTTCCTGCGCACCGGTTCGGGCGGCGCCGGCACCTTCGGCGTCATCACCGACGGGACCCGGGCCGCGTACCCCACCGAGCTGGGCACGGACCCGCAGTGGGACCCCGACAAGGAGTCCCACCGCACGGTCTGGGCGTCCCTGACCCCGGACGAGCGCCAGATCGAGATACTCCGCACCTCGACCGCGCCGGGTGTCTCACGCCACCACCTCGGCTCCGACGCCGACTTCTTCGACACCACACCCCAGAACTGGACGGACGGCGGCCCGCAGGCCGCCCGCTACGCCTGGCTGCGCGCCAACGCCTCCCGCCACGGCTTCCTCCAGACGTACACGGCCGCGTCGGCCCAGGACACCCCGGCGATCAGCCAGGAACGCTGGCACTGGTCGTACGCCCCCGTCGCGGAGGCCGTCCTGGACTTCGTCCGGGCCGACGACGCCCTTGTCGCCGGTGCGCTGGACCGGCTGTGGAGCTACGACCCCGCGCGGTTCACCTACATCCGGGCGAACTGGCGCAACTACATGTTCCACGTCAACGAGCAGGCGTACTTCGGCTGAGCCCGAACACCGGGCCTGTACAAAGCCGTTGAGTGCCGCACCAGCACGGCGTGACGCATCCGGCTGCCTTCCGGGACGGTGTCACCAGCCGGTCCACAGCAGATGGTTGAGCAGGAGCGCCAGCACGGCCTGGGTGGTGAGCCAGGCACGGGGACGGGGGAGGAACGCACAGGAGGGCAGGAGCCACATCGCGAAGGGAAGCCAGATGCGTTCCGTCTCCGCCTTGCTCATGCCGGAGAGATCGGCGACCAGCAGGGAGAGCAGGGCGGCGGCCACGAGGAGCGCCAGGCGGACCCCGTCGCGGTCGGCCGGGTGCCGCCGCAGCAGGACGGTCCCCGAGCGCAGCAGTCCCGCCGCCGTCGCCAGACCCGTGATCAGCACCGTGCAGGCCGGATCGGCCCACACCCAGTACGCGTACGGCCGTACGCCGCCCGCGCCCTGCCGGTACCGGGTGACCAGCAGCCGGTACGCCTCCCACCAGTCGAACCCGGCGAGCGTGAACACCGCCGGGACGACGGCCGCTCCGGCGAACAGCGCCACGAGCAGCACCGGCCGCTCCCGCACACCGCGCCGCCCGAGCCACAGCACCGCCGCGGCGATCGGCGCGAGGAGTGTCAGGCCGTACGAGAGGTAGCAGGTGAGTCCGAACAGGAGTCCCGACGTCCCGGCCGCGACGAGGGACCCCCTGGTGACGGCCAGCGCGAGAAGCGCCACCGTCCACGCCGCCACCGCCGCGAAGTATGCGTCCGCCGACGTGCCCATCCACACCGCCGCCGGTGCCAGCACCAGGAAGGGGGCCGCGCGTCGGGCCAGGCGTTCACCGGCCAGGGCGCGCACGGCGACCAGGACCGCCACGCACGCCGTCGCACCCACGGTGATGCACCAGACCCCGGCCCAGCCGCCGCCGCGCAGTCCGATCCGGTCGAGCAGGACGAAGGTGAGCGTGGCCGCCGGGGGGTGGCCGGCGACATGGGCGGGCCAGTTGTCGGGGGAGTGGAGCAGGATGTGGTGGGTGAAGTCGCGCAGGGCCGCCGGGATGTCGTCGAAGCGGTCGACGACCCGGAGGTACTCGTGGCGGGTGGTGAGGCGTAGGGCGATGCCGCGCCGCCAGCCGTCGATCAGCGCCAGGGAGAACGTCCACGCCAGGGCCGTGCCCCAGGCCGCCGGGAGCAGGGCCCGCCAGGGCAGACGGGCCGCGACGGCCGGCCCGTACGCCACCACGGCGGCCGCGACGATCGCCGCCGCCGGGGTGCCCGGGCCGACGTGCGGTCCCCAGGAGGCCAGCAGCGGAGGCCAGTTGACGAAAAGCGTGTGGCGGGTGCCCTGGACCTGGCGGCCGACCAGCACCGCCGCCGTCACCAGCAGGGCCGCGGCCGAGGCGGCGTACAGGTCGCGGCGCGGGCCTGCGGACCGGCCGGGACGCGGGGCGCGGGGTCCGGCGGGAGACGGATCGCGGGGTCCGGCGGGAGACGGATTGCGGGGTCCGGCGGGAGACGGATTGCGGGTGCCGGCGGCACGCGGGGTGCGGGTGCCGGTGGGACGCGGGGTGCGGTTCACACCGGCACGCTAGGCCGACCGACGGGAGACGGGCCGCTGTCCGGGCCGGACGTCAGCGTTTCGTCACAGGTCGCGGAGCCGTTCCCCGGGGTTGCCGGGCCTACGGTCGGCTCATGCGAGACGATCCCCCGCTCCCTTTCTCCCCCCGTTTCTGGCGCAGTCCCCTGCGTGGCCCCTGGTTCACCTCCGTGCTGGGCCTCGTCCTGCTCGTCGGTGTCACCGTGCTCTTCGTGACGGGCCTGGTCTCCTACGCCGCCTACAACCCGGACCTGTCGCCGGTGAACGACAAGACCCCCGGCAAGGGGATCCTCGGCTTCTACCTCTTCGACTGGCCCACGGGGCCGCCCTGGCTGTACCGGCTCACCCAGGGCGTCCACGTCACCCTCGGCATCACCCTGATCCCGGTCCTGCTGGCCAAGCTGTGGTCCGTCGTGCCGAGGCTGTTCGCGCTGCCGCCGGCCCGCTCGCTCACCCACGCCCTGGAGCGGATCTCGCTGCTGCTGCTGGTCGGCGGGGGTCTCTTCGAGTTCGTAACGGGAGTCCTCAACGTCCAGCTCGACTACGTCTTCCCGGGCTCCTTCTATCCGCTGCACTTCTACGGCGCCTGGGTGTTCTTCGCCGCCTTCGTGGCCCACGCGCTGCTGAAGACGCCCACGGTGCTGCGCAGTCTGCGGCACCCGCAGGAGGAGGAGAACGACCTGGTCTCCCCGGAGCCCGCCGACCCCACGGTCTCCCGGCGGGGCGCCCTGTGGTTCGTCGGGGGCGGCTCGCTGCTGCTGTTCCTGACGACGGTCGGGCAGAGCTTCGACGGGCTGCGCCGCACCGCTCTCCTCGCGCCGCACGGCGGAGCCGATCCCGGCTCCGGCCCGAACGGCTTCCAGATCAACAAGACCGCGGTGTACGCCGGCATCGACCCGGCGGAGACGGCCGAGGACGTCTGGCGGCTCGTCGTCGTCGGACGCGCCGGCACGGTCCGCCTGAGCCGGGCCGAGCTCGCCGGACTCCCGTTGCACAGCTCGGCGCTGCCCATCGCCTGTGTCGAGGGCTGGTCGACGTCCGATCAGTGGTGGCGCGGCGTGCGGCTGCGCGACCTCGCCGCGCTCGTCGGTCACGAGGGCGACCCACCGGACCTGTTCGTCGAGTCCCTCCAGCGGCACGGCGCCTTCCGTCGCGCCGCGCTGAGCGCCGAACAGGTCGCCGACCCGCGCTCCCTGCTTGCCCTGTCCGTCAACGGCGAGGACCTGTCCCCCGACCACGGTCATCCGGCGCGGATCATCGTGCCCGCCGCGCCCGGTGTGCTGAACACCAAATGGGTGGCCCGGCTGACGTTCGGAGACCTGTGATGCGCGCGCCGCGGATCCCCGTCGGAAGTCCCCTGCACCTCCTGCTGCTGGTCTGCTCGTTCGCGTTGGCCGCCTATGCCGGCGTACGACTCCTCGCGGGCGACTGGTTCGGGGTGGCCCTGTGGGTCGTGGGCGCCGCGCTGCTGCACGATCTCGTCCTGCTCCCCCTCTACGCGGCCGCGGACCGGGTGGTAGCCGGACGGCTCGGGGCGCGGACGATGTACGTCCGGGTCCCGGCCGCCCTCTCCGGACTGCTGCTCCTCGTGTGGTTCCCGCTGATCGCCGGCCGGGTGGACCGGCGCTACCGGTCGGCCACCGGGCTGTCGCCGGACGGCTTCCTCGCCCGCTGGCTGCTGATCACCGCCGCCCTCTTCGCCGGTTCGGCGGTGCTGCTGGCGCTGCGGCTGCGCAGGGCGAGGAAGCGGCGCCCCCCGGCCGACCACTGACCCGCCGGCACCCAGCCCCGCGCGCACCGCAGCAGGGCCGGGGTGCCCAGGCGCGCCCAGAGGAAGGGCGCACCCACGGCGGCGCGGGCGTCGGCGAGACGGACGCTCACCCGTTCGTCGACGTCCGCCGGCGCGGTCTCGGCGATCAGCAGCCCGCCCGGCCCGAGCAGGGCGGCCACCCGCGCGAGGAGCGCGGGCGGATCGCCGCCGATGCCCACGTTGCCGTCCATCAGCAGGACCGTGTCCCACCGGCCCTCTCCCGGCAGGGGATCGAAGACGGAGCGGCGCAGCGCCGGGCCGCCCAGACGGACGGTGCGCTCGACGGCGGCCCGGCTGACGTCGACGCCGAGGACGGTCCGCCCCCGCGCGGCGAGCTCGGCGACCAGCCGTCCCGGTCCGCAGCCGACGTCCAGCACGGCACCCTCGCACCGGTCCAGTACGTCCAGGTCGACCGCGTCGGCCCGCCCGCACCAGCGTTCGACGTCCAGCGGCAGCAGCCGGCCGTCGGCGCGGCGCAGGAACAGCGGGCCGCGCCCGGCGTGCAGAGCGGCGTCGTAGGCGTCGGCGGCGGACCACGGGGGGACGGTGGTGCTCATCGGCGGCCCGCGGCGGCCGGCGCCAGGCGGGCCAGCCGCCGCGCGAACCGCCCGTGCGGTGCCAGGGCGGCGACCGCGTGGGCGTCGGCGGCGGTGTCGACGTCCCGCAGGCGCGGCAGATCGCGCACCCGCAGTCCGGCCGCGACGAGCCGCTGCCGCTGCACGGCCCCGGTCACCGGCGTCGACATGGGCACACCGCGCAGCAGGGCGGGATCGGGCTCCGCGAGCCCCAGCGCCCAGAAGCCGCCGTCCTCGGCCGGCCCGAAGCGGGCGTCACAGTCCGCGAAGTCCACCGTGAGCAGTTCCTCGGTCACCTGCGGGGTGTCCATGCCGATGAGCAGCGCCGGGCCCGCGCACCGCGCGAACGCCTCCGCGAGCCGCTCGTCGAGACCGCCCGTGCCCTGCGGGACGACGTCGAAGCCGGACGGCAGCCAGGGACCGGGGGCGCCGTCGAGCACCAGGACCCGTCGCGACGCGGGCGCCGCGGCCACGGCGCACAGGGTGTCGGCCAGCGCAGCCTCGGCCAGCTGTGCCGCTTCCTCGGGTGTGAACGGCGGGGTCAGCCGTGTCTTCACCCGCCCGGGCCGGGGTTCCTTGGCGATGACGAGCAGGGTGGTCACCGTGCGGCCCCCTCACCGACGGGTGCCTCCTGAAGCACGCGGCTCATGTCCCGTACGGCCTGCCAGGTGCCCCGCCAGGTGCCCGTCACCTTCGAGGCACCGGTGCGGGGCAGATACGGCACATCGCGCTCGCTGATCCGCCAGCCCGCGTCGGAGGCGCGCACCACCATCTGGAGCGGGTAGCCGCTGCGCCGGTCGGTCAGGCCGAGCGCGAGCAGCGGCTCCCGACGGGCCGCCCGCAGCGGACCGAGGTCGTGCAGCCGCAGACCGGTGCGGCGGCGCAGCAGATGAGCCAGCGCCAGATTGCCCGCACGGGCGTGCGCGGGCCAGGCGCCACGGCCGCGCGGCCGGCGCCGCCCGAGCACCAGGTCGGCGTCGCCCGCGTGGATCGCCCGGACGAAGGGCACGAGCAGCCCGGGATCGAGGGAGGCGTCGCAGTCGCAGAAGCACACGATGTCGGCCCGGGCGGCGCCGAGTCCGGCGTGGCAGGCGGCGCCGAAGCCGCGTCGCGGCTCGTGCACGACGGTTGCGCCGAGCGCCCGGGCGATCTCCGCGGAGCCGTCGGTGGAGCCGTTGTCGACCACGACGGCCCGCCAGCCGGCCGGGATCCGGGCGAGCACCCAGGGCAGTGCCCGGGCCTCGTCGAGGCAGGGCAGCACGACGTCGACGTGAGGAGGTGGGGAAAGGGTCACGGCTTTCACCCTACGAACACGAATGCCGCACAACGGTCTTCGGCACCTTACGAAACGCGGACGGCGCGGCCCGCACGGGACCTCCCGCCCCCGCCCGGCGCGGGGCCGGTGGGAGGCTGGAGGCATGCAGCAGCCAGACACCACCGCACGCTCCGCCCGGGTCCTGGTCGTCGACGACGACCCGACGGTCGCGGAGATCGTCGCCGGCTACCTGGACCGGGCCGGATACGTCGTCGACCGGGCCGACGACGGCCCGACCGCCCTCACCGCGGCCGCCGCGCACCGGCCCGACCTCGTGGTCCTCGACCTGATGCTGCCCGGCATGGACGGCCTGGAGGTGTGCCGCAGGATGCGCGGCCACGGGCCCGTCGCGGTCATCATGCTCACGGCGCGAGGCGACGAGGAGGACCGCATCCTCGGCCTGGAGGTCGGCGCCGACGACTACGTCACCAAGCCGTTCAGCCCCCGGGAACTGGTCCTGCGGGTCGAGTCCGTCCTGCGCCGCTCCCGTCCCGACGCGGGCACCCGTCCCCTCCGCGCGGCCGGCCTCGCCGTCGATCCCGCGGGCCGCCGCGCCACCCGGGACGGCACCGCGCTCGCGCTCACGCTCCGCGAGTTCGATCTGCTCTCGTTCTTCCTGCGCCACCCCGGTCGGGCCTTCAGCCGGGAGGACCTGATGCGGGAGGTGTGGGGCTGGGACTTCGGCGACCTGTCCACCGTCACGGTCCACGTCCGCCGGCTGCGGGGCAAGATCGAGGACGACCCGGCCCGGCCCCGCCTGATCCAGACCGTGTGGGGCGTGGGCTACCGCTTCGCGGCGGGCGGTGAGTGACCGTGCGGGACACCGTCGTGATCGCTCTCTACGCCTTCGCGGGGGCCGCCGCCACCGGCCTCGCCGGAGCCGCCGTACTGCGGCCGATCCGCCGCCGCTCGCTGACCGCCTCGCTCGCCGTGGTCGCGGCGGTCGGGGTCGTCGCGATGCTGGCGGGCACGCTCGCCGTCGCCTGGGCGATGTTCCTCTCCCCGCACGACCTGACCGTGGTGACCACGGTCGTCGCCATGGCCGCCGTGGTCTCCCTGGCCACCGCGCTGCTGCTCGGACGCTGGGTCGTCGCCCGCAGCCGCGAACTCGCCGTGGCGGCCCGCTCGTTCGGCGACGGCGGGGACTTCTCCGCGCCTGCCGGCCCGACGACCGCCGAACTGGACGGTCTCAGCCGCGAGTTGGCGGCCACCAGCGCGCGGCTCGCCGAATCCCGGGAGCGGGAACGCGCCCTGGAGACCTCCCGGCGTGAACTCGTCGCCTGGATCTCGCACGACCTGCGCACCCCGCTGGCCGGTCTGCGCGCCATGTCGGAGGCCCTGGAGGACGGTGTCGCCGTCGATCCCGACCGCTACCTCAAGCAGATGCGCACCGAGGTCGAACGCCTCGACGGCATGGTCGGCGACCTCTTCGAGCTCTCCCGGATCCACGCCGGCACCCTGCCGCTCACACCCACCCGTATGTCGTCGTACGACCTCGTCGGCGACGCGCTCGCGGGAGCGGACCCCCTCGCCCGGGAGCACGGCGTACGGCTGGTCGGGGGCCGCATCGAGCCGGTGCCGGTGGAGGTGGACGGCAAGGAGATGAGCCGGGTGCTGGGCAACCTGCTGGTCAACGCGATCCGCCGGACCCCGGCCGACGGCACGGTCGCGGTCGCCGCGGAGCGTTCCCCGGGCGGCGTGGTGCTGTCCGTGACGGACGGCTGCGGCGGCATCCCCGAGGCGGACCTGGCCCGCGTCTTCGACACCGGCTGGCGCGGCACGCACGCGCGGACGCCCCCGGCCGGGGCGGGCCTCGGCCTCGCCATCGTCCGGGGGATCGTGGAGGCGCACCAGGGCCGGGCCACGGTCCGCAACATCCCCGGCGGCTGCCGCTTCGAGGTGGTGCTGCCCGCCGCAGCTCCATGAACGCGGGCAGCACCACCGGCCCTACGCCCCCCGCATCCCGGCCCGCGCGAACTCCGCCATGCCGTCCTCGAACCCGACCTCCGGCTTCCATCCCAGCTCGGCCCGCAGCCGTGAGGAGTCCGCGGTGATGTGCCGTACGTCCCCGAGCCGGTACTCACCGGTGACGACCGGGTCGGGCCCGCCGCACGCGGCGGCCAGTGCCCGGGCCATCTCCCCGACGGTGTGCGGCTCGCCGCTGCCGGTGTTGTACGCGGTCAGCGCCCCCGGCGCGGACCCCGCCTCCAGCGCGACGGCGTTGGCCGCCGCGACGTCCCGCACATGGACGAAGTCGCGCCGCTGCCGCCCGTCCTCGAAGACCCGGGGAGCCTCGCCCCGCGCGAGAGCGGAGCGGAAGAAGGAGGCCACACCGGCGTACGGGGTGTCGCGGGGCATCCGGGGCCCGTACACGTTGTGGTAGCGCAGCGACACCGCCGACCCGCCCGTCGACCGGGCCCAGGCGGCGGCCAGGTGCTCCTGGGCGAGCTTGGTCGCGGCGTACACGTTGCGCGGATCGGCCGGGGCGGCCTCGCCGACCAGGCCGGGAAAGAGGTCGTCCCCGCACAGCGGGCAGGTCGGCTCGAACCGGGCGGCGTCGAGGTCGGCGACGGCCCGCGGTCCGGGGCGGACGAGCCCGTGCCTGCGGCACTCGTACCGTCCCTCGCCGTACACCACCATCGACCCCGCCAGGACGAGGTGGCCCACGCCGGCCCCGGCCATGGCGGCGAGCAGTACGGCCGTGCCCAGGTCGTTGCGCGAGACGTACTCCGCGGCGTCGGCGACCCCGTCCCCGAGCCCGACCATCGCCGCCTGGTGGCACACCGCGTCGACCCCGGCCAGGGCCCGGGCCACGGCGGCGGGGGCGCGGACGTCGGCGGCCGGATCCTCCCGGACGTCGAACACGACCGGTTCGTGTCCCCGCTCCCGCAGCGCGTCGACGACATGGGACCCGATGAACCCGGCACCGCCGGTGACCAGTACTCGCATACGGCCACGCTAGGACCGCCCGCCCGCGGCGGGGCGTGACCCGCCGGGCACGTCACCACTCCGTAAGACGTGCGGCGGCGCGTCGAACCGGGACACAACGGGCACGGCGCGAGACCCTGCCCGCTATGGACGCATCCCCTTCCACGCCCTCGTACCGGTACGACGACCTGACCGCCCTCTACGTCAACTGCACCCTCAAACCGTCCCCGCAGCGCAGCCACACCCAGGGCCTGATCGACAGGAGCCGGGCGGTCATGGACGCCGCCGGCGTGACCACGGACCTGGTACGCGCCGTGGACCACGACATCGCCACGGGCGTCTACCCGGACATGACCGAACACGGCGCCTCCACCGACGTCTGGCCGGCGCTGTACGAGAAGGTGATGGCCGCCGACATCCTCGTCCTCTGCGGCCCGATCTGGCTGGGCGACAACAGCTCGGTCACCAAGCGGGTCATCGAGCGCCTCTACGCCTGCTCCTCCCTGCTCAACTCCCAGGGGCAGTACGCCTACTACGGCCGGGTCGGCGGATGCCTGATCACGGGCAACGAGGACGGTGTGAAGCACTGCGCGATGAACGTCCTCTACAGCTTGCAGCACCTCGGCTACACGATCCCGCCGCAGGCGGACGCCGGCTGGATCGGCGCGGCCGGCCCCGGCCCGTCGTACCTCGACCCGGGCTCGGGCGGCCCCGAGAACGACTTCACCAACCGCAACACCTCCTTCATGACCTGGAACCTCATGCACCTCGCCGCCCTGCTGAAACGCTCCGGGGGCGTTCCCGCCCACGGCAACCAGCGCTCGGCGTGGGACGCGGGCTGCCGTCCGGGCGCGGACAACCCCGAACACCGCTGACCCGCCGCGCGGTCTGGCCGGTTCGGCTCAACGCCCGTCGCATGAGCGTCAGACGGGCAGGCAGCTGACGTGGTGACCGGCCTCGCGCGCGTCGGTGACCAGCGCGCCCAGCAGCGCCGACCCGATCCCGATCCCCTGTCGGCCCTCGCGGACGGAGACCGAGTCCTCGACGGTGTCCCGGTAGCGTCGAGCTCCCGCCACGGCCCGTGGACCGCGTAACCGGCGACCTCGCCGCCCACCTCGGCCGCGAACGCCGAGCCGCGCTCCAGACGGGCCGCCAGCCAGGTGGTCCCCTGGGGGCGCCCTCTCCACGGTCGCCGCCGACCGCCACGTCCCCGCCTCCGTGATCGGCCTCGTCCCGATCGCCACGCGCGCCGGCTGCATGACTGGTTTCTCCCTCCGGGTCCCGCTTGCCAACCGCCTCGCCCCCCACCGCCCGGTGCCCGCTCACCTCACCACGCCGGCCGCCGCCCCATCGCCGCGACCGCCTGAGGACCGGCCGTGCCGCTGACCGCCCACCTGGTCATCGGCGCGGCCGCCGGCGTCGCCGCCCCCTGCCGCCGCGCGCCGGGGCGGTCGCCGCCGTCGCTGCCGGCATCTCGGCGGGCATCCTCAGCCTCACCGGACTGCTTCGGCCTCGTCGTCCTCCCGCCGGAAATACGGATGCCGGGCGGACCGGCCCCCTCGTAGCCTCGTCCCATGCGCGACGACCGCCCGAGCCTCCTGAACGTCATCGACGTCGAAGCCACCTGCTGGGACGGGCAACCCCCGCCGGGCGCGGTGAACGAGATCATCGAGATCGGCCTCACGGTCGTCGACCTCAGGGCCCGGCGCCGCCTGTCCCGGCACGGCATCATGGTCCGTCCCACCCGGTCGACCGTCAGCCCCTTCTGCACCGAACTGACCGGCCTGACGCAGGCGGACGCGGCACGCGGCACGACCTTCGCCGAGGCGTGCCGGCTCCTGGTCGAGGAGTACGCGGCGGCGGAGCGGCCCTGGGCGAGCTGGGGCGACTACGACCGCCGCCAGTTCGCCCGGCAGAGCCTGGCCGACGGGGTGCCCTACCCGTTCGGATATCCCGTCGAGCGCGGCCACACCAACGCCAAGGCGGTCTTCACCACCGCCCACGGCCTGGGCAGGAAACCCGGCATGAGCCAGGCCCTGAAGATCGCCGGTCTGCCCCTCGAAGGGCGCCATCACCGGGGCGAGGACGACGCCTGGAACATCGCGGCCCTCGTCCTGGACCTCCTGGACCGCGGGGCCTGGCCGGTCCCGGGAGCGGACCGCGGGCCGCGGACCACAGGGACGGCTGACGGCTGACCCGGCCGGGCCCGGCCGAACGGACCGCCGGGCAGCACGGCGGCCGCTGCCGGCGGGCCGGCGGGTGACGCCGACCTGAGGTCGGGCGGTCCGATGGACGCGGCGATGCCCGGTACCGGTGGACCGGTGGACCGGTGACCGCAGACCTCCTGCCTGGGTGCGCCGGGCCGTCGGGCGCCGCCGTCACCCGCGCCGGGTGGCCCGGTGGACGAAGGCGGGCGGGAGGTTCGCCCACACGGCCTTCGAGCGCTCCAGCCGGTCGAAGCGGCGGGCGAGTTCGGCGGTGAAGTGACGGGCCGGCGGGGTCCAGGCCGCGTGCAGATAGGCGAAGGTGGTGAACCGGCCGCCGGGCGCGAGGACTTCGGTCACGGCGTCCAGGATGTGCCCGCGCCGGTCCTGCGGCATGACCGTCCACGGCAGTCCGGAGACCACGGCGTCGACCGGTCCGCCCACCGCGGCGGCCAGATCGGCGGCCGAACCCTGGACCACGGTCAGCCGGCCGTCGCGCCGGGTGGCCGACAGCCGGGCCGCGAGCACCGGGTTGAGCTCCACCGCGACGAGCCGTGCGCCGGGTGCGAGCCGGGCGAGGATCGCGTCGGTGAACACGCCGGTCCCCGGGCCGAGTTCGGCGACGAGCCGGGCCCCCTCCAGGCCGACCCCCTCGGTCATCGCGTACGCCAGTCGCCGTGAACTGGCCGCCACGGCACCGGTCATGAGGGGCCGTCTGAGGAACTCGGTGGTGATCGACATGGCGGCCATGGTGGAAGCGCCCCGGGTGGCCGCACGTCGTATCCCCGGCCGCCGTGCGTACGACTGCGGGAGGACGCGGTGACGCCCGCCGGGACGATGCCGGCGAGCGGGTCCCGGCCGTAACGTGAGGCGGTGCAACGGCTGCTCGAGACCCTGCCCCGCCTGCGGCGCGCCCATCCGTGGCTGACGGACGTCCTGCTGCTCGTGCTGGTGGCCGTCCCCCCGGTGATCCGCCCGGAGCCGGACTGGCGGCCCGTCCCGGTCCAGGCGGGCGTCTACGCCGCCCTGGTGCTGCCCCTGCTGTGGCGCAGGCGCCGGCCGCTCCTCGTCGCGGCCCTGGTGACGGCCGCCTTCTGGGCGCAGTACCTCGGACAGGTGTGGGGACAGGAACCGGGACGCGGTGCCGTCGCCCTGGCCGCGGTCCTGGCCACCCTCACCGTGCGTGGCCTGCGCAGGGCCGCCGCGGCGACGGCGCTCTGTGCCGCGGGCTGCGTCCTGCTGTGGGTTCCCGCCTGGCAGCGGGACTTCGGGGGTCCCGGCGCCCGCGGCGCCTGGCTCACCCCGCTCGCCGTGGTGCTCCTGCTGGCCGGAGCCTGGGTGTTCGGCGAGTACGTCCGTGCCCGCCGCGCCTATGTCGCCGAGTTCGAGCGCCGCGCCGCCCTCGCCGAGTCGGAGCGCCTCGCCCTCGCCCGGGTCGCCGTGGCCGAGGAGCGGGCCCGCATCGCGCGGGAGATCCACGACGTCCTCGCGCACAGCGTCAGCGTGATGGTGCTCAACGCCGAGGGCGGCAGGCTGATGCGCCACGCCGACCCCACGGTCGTCGACCGCACGCTCGGAGTCATCAGCACGACCGGGCGCGAGGCCCTGGACGAACTGCGCCGGCTGCTTGACGTGCTGCGGACCCCCGAGCCGGCCGCCCCGGCAGGCGGCCCGGGCCCCGGCCCGGATCACGCGGCGGCCGGTGAGTCCCTCGCGGCCGATCTGCGGCGGCTGGTCGCGCGCCTCGACACGGGCGGCACGCGCGCCCGGCTGGACCTTCGGGGCGACAGGGGCGGTCTCCCGGCGGACCTCACCGCGCAGACGTACCGCATCGTGCAGGAGGCGCTCACCAACGTCGTCAAGCACGCGCCACCGGACGCCACGATCCGGGTACGGCTGGACACGGGCACCGAGGGGCCGGGGCGGCTGGTCCGCGTCCGGGTGGAGAACTCGGCCGGAGCGGGAGCCGCCCCGGAGTACCCCGGCCCCCTGCTTCCCGGTGGTCACGGACTCACCGGCATGCGCGAACGCACCGCCCTGTACGGCGGGAGCGTCGACGCCGGGCCCACACCCGAGGGGGGCTACCGGGTCACCGCGACCCTGCGCCCCACCGGTGCTGAGCCCACCGCGGCGACGCCATGACCGGCCCGACCGCCACCCCGTCGGCGGCGCGGGTGCTGATCTGCGACGACCAGGAGCTCATCCGGATGGGACTGCGCATGGTCGTCGACAGCCAGCCCGACCTCACCGTGGTGGGCGAGGCCGCCGACGGGGACGCGGCGATCACGGGCGTGGCCGCACTGCATCCGGACCTCGTCCTGATGGACGTACGCATGCCCGGCCTGGACGGACTCGCCGCGACCGAGCACCTGTGCGCGCGGCCGAACGGACCCCGGATCCTTGTCGTCACGACCTTCGACCTCGACGAGTACGCCTACGCGGCTCTGCGCGCCGGTGCGAACGGCTTCCTCGTCAAGGACGCCCCCGCCGAGGAGATCCTGGTGACCGTCCGGGCGGTGCTGCGGGGCGAGGTCATGGTGGCGCCCTCCCTCACCCGGCGCCTGGTCGACCGCTTCGTCCGGCAGGCCCCGGCGTCCGTGCCCGCCCAGCGCAGCCGCCTGGCCGCGCTCACCGACCGTGAACGGGAAGTCCTCGCGCTGGTCGCGGAGGGACTGACCAACGGCGAGATCGCCGGCCGCCTCTTCGTGGGAGAGACGACCGTCAAGACCCACCTCGGCCGCATCCTGACCAAACTCGGTCTCCGCGACCGTGTCCACGCGGTGATCTTCGCCTACGAGAGCGGGCTGGTACGAGCCGGGGACTGACCGGGGGCCGTCGGGACGCGGCCCCCGGTCAGATCACCTCAGCGCACCTCCTCGGCGTACGGCGCGACCGCGATCCGGTCGATCAGCGGTGCGTACCGGGAGCGCAGGAGCACACCGGGGAACGTGTCCGAGGCGTAGGTGGTGCCGTCGAAGTTCGGCCGTTCCTCGGACCGGAAGGTGATCGTGTTCCGTCCCTCGTCGAGGCGGACCGGGACGGTCAGCTCCCAGAAGTTGTTCCGGTGGAAGGTGTGCGGGAAGCCGACCCGGCGGGGTGCGCCGCCGTTGACGGAGAGGTCGGCGTACCGGGCGAGCGGGTCCGGGTTGTAGTGGGTGGCCGGGGACTGCTCGGGGTTGGAGTAGCGGATCCGCACGGCGTACAGACCGGCCCGGCCGGCCGTGACGGTGAACGTCGCGGTGTTGCCGTTGCCCGGCTCGCCGCCGATGCCGGTGATCGCCGTGCCGTCGGTGGCCAGGGAGAGCGGGGTGAGCGCCGCCGTGCCCGCGAGCGTGGCGTCCTGCGCCTCGTACGTCCGCACCGGGAGGGCGCCCTCGGAGGGGGTGACCGTGAGACGGTCCACGAGGGTGGTGGAGGAACCACCGGTCACCGTCACCTTGTTGACGCCGCCCGAGAGGGAGACCGCCACCGCCTCGCGCCCCTTGGCCAGGCGCAGGACGTCGTGCCCGTTGACGGAGAGCCGCGCACCCGAGCCGCCCAGGGTGGCGACCCTCAGCGTGGCCTCGCGGTCGGCGGGGGAGTAGACCCAGAACGTGGCCGTCCGGCCCCGCGTGAGCCGGGCCGCGCCCGAGCCGGTGGCAGGCGCCGGGGTGTGCTTCGGCAGGGTGTAGACGGGGCGTGCCCCGCCGCCCAGCCAGGCCAGCTCGCCCTCGTACACCTGTGTGCCGGCCGAGGCGTCCGGCAGGGACAGGGTGAGGCGGTCGACGATCGCGTCGCCCTTCGTGGCGCGTCGGCCGTCGAGGCTCCTCGCGGCCAGCGTGAGGGTGTGCCTGCCGCGGGTCAGGTGGACCGCGGTGTCGGCGTGGTCCCACACCACCCACTTGTAGCCGAGCGGCAGGTGCAGCTCCTGCTCGTCGGCCGCGTCGCCGTCGACCCGGAGGAACACGTTGGTGGGCCCCTGGTCCTTCACCCTGTCGAAGGTGTTGAGGGAGTTGGCGAAGACGCTCAGGTCGTAGTCGCCGTCCTCGGGCACGTCCACGGTGAAGTCGAGGGTGACGTCCGAGCCGGTGCGCAGGCCGCCCACGTCGTAGCCGCGGGACGTGTAGAACTTCGACACGTCGCTCGTCGAGCCCTCCGGACCGTTCCTGGAGTAGCCGGACCCGGTGTGCGCGGCGTCCTCCGCCTCGTACGACCCCTGCCAGCGGACGGGCGCGGACCGGGTGCCCCGGGCCTTCCCGGCCGGGCTGAGGACGACCTCGTAGGCCGAGGACTCCTTCAGCCGGGGCAGCGAGCCGTCGCCGAAGTCCAGTGTGACGGTGCCGTCCTGATGCACCGTCACATCGGTCTCCGTCAGCAGCCTGGGGCCGGCGGAGTCGCCGAGCTGGCCGCTCCACTCGATCTCGCGCACCCAGGCGTGCACCCGGTCACCGAAGACGTCCCTCGGCACGCCGGTGAAGGTGAGGTGTCCCTCGCCGGCGGAACCGCCGAACAGCAGCCGGGCCTGCTTCTTCCTCTCGTCCAGCGTGGCCACGCCCTGCATGGTGTAGTTCTCGCCAGGGAACGGCGGGGTCACCGTCACCGTGTGGCCGCTCATCGAGGCGTACGCGTTCAGCAGCCACCACTGGCCGTTGCCGCGGCCCGACTGCACCGCGGAGTCCGACAGGTTGCCGTCGATGTTCCAGTACGCGATGTCGGCGTCGACCTTGGACTCCTCGATCGCCGACACCCACTGGATCATCTGACCCGGGACGGAGGTGTGGTAGTTGAACGCGTACTCGTTGATGTTGACGGGGAGCCGGGTCCCCTCCCGGGCGGTGCCCCGGAACAACTCCTGCTCCCACGCCCGGTACGTGGCGACGCTGCGGCGCACCGCCTCCGGGTGGCTCAGTTCGTGCCAGGTGATCACGTCGGGGAGCGTGCCGGCGGCCAGGGTGTGGGCGAGGAAGCCCTTCACCTGGTCGTACAGGACACTGGTGTTGGGACCGGCGACGCGGGCGTGCGGCATCCTGCCCTTGATGAGCCGCTGGACCTCGTCCCAGGCGGCGAAGAAGTCCCCGGGGTCGGTGAGCCAGCTGACCTTGTCGTAGCTCCACTCGCCGGTGCCGAACATATTGCCCTCGGGCTCGTTGAACGGCACGAAGACGACGTTGTCCCGGTAGCGCTCCGGCAGGCGCAGCACCTGGTCGACCTGCTGGGCGATCTTCTCCTCGTAGCGGGCGAGCTTCTCCGCGGGCGTGGCGCCGGGCCACTCGTACGGGAAACCGCGGTGGATGTCGGTCATGTAGATGTACACGTCACCGTCGGTGGCGTCGGCCAGCGGCTTCACCACCTCCAGCGCATCGGCGCCCGGATGCTGTGGGCCGTCCTGGGCCTTGGTGGAGACCGTGCGCAAGCCCATGCCCTCGATGAGGTTGCCGGTCGGGACGTCCGGACCGTACACGCCGTAGAGGGTCCCGGAGGCGCCGCCGTGGAAGGCGCCGGTGTCCGAGCCGAGGTCGACGGTGAGCGCTCCCTCCCGGACCACCGTGACGGTCGCCCGCACCGGCTGCCCGGCGGCCGACCCGGCCACCGTGAAGGTGCCGGGCCGGTCGTACTTCCCGGCCGCCACGACGTCCCAGTCGACCGGCGTGTCGCGGTCGTAGCCGTCGGAGAAGGAGGCGCGGACCGCGGCCGGCAGGGCGGGGGCGGTCCCGGTCGTCGTACGGACCTCGAACGCCGTCCGCGAGAGCTGCTGGAGGGTCGGCGGCGCGCCGACCGTGCCGGCCACCTGCTCGGCCGTGAGCGCCGAGTGCCAGACCGTGAAGTCGTCGATGGCGCCCTTGAGTAGCGGGTCCTGGTAGAAGGACCTGCCGATGTAGCCGGCCGCCGTGGCCGCGCCGTCCAGCAGGTCCCTGGCCCTGACGCCCGTCGCCGCGGAGGAGACCGCGACGCCGTCGAGATAGGTGGTGACCCTGCGGGCGGCGGTGTCGAGGGTCACGGTGACGGTCCGCCAGCCGTCGGCGGGCAGGGGCGCGTAGCCCGAGACCTGGGCCTCCGCGCCGCCCCCGCCGGTGGTCACGGCGGTGCGCAGCACACTGCCGTTGGAGGGCGTGGTGAAGAGGTACCGGCCGGTGTCGGTGCCCAGGTCGAAGATGCGCTGCCAGGGCGACGCGTCGCCGCTCCATCTCACCCGGGCCGAGACCGTCAGATCGCTCGCGTCGCCGAGCACCTCGCGGGGCAGCCGGACGTACGCGCCGTCGGAGGCCGGCGCGCCGCCGGGCAGGGAGAGCGCCCTGCCGCCGCCCGTGCCCGTGACGGACCGGGCGGTGGAGGGGTTGACCAGCGTCGCCGTGAGTCCGTTGCCGGAGCTGTCGCTGATCCTCCCGGAGGCGAGGTCGTCCTGGTCGAAGGTGTAGTGCGCGGCCGGCGAAGGCGCCTCGGCGGCCCGGGCGGGGACGGCCGGTGCGGCCAGCAGGCCCGCGCCGAGGGCCAGCGCCACGGCGGCCGGGGCCCGGTGCCGGGCCGGTCTGTCAGCGGATGGCATCGATCCACGTCCTCAATCGTCGGGGGCGATCAACGTCGAACCGGTTCGAATGATCGGGGTCGGGGGCGGAGAACGCATCCGGTGGGGGAGGGGTTACGGCCGATCGTGCCCATCGAACCGGTTCGCGAAGCTAGCACCGGGCGGTGCGCCCAGCAATCCTCCGGACGGAAATCGTCCAGGGTGTTGACACGAGGGTGGGCGATTCCTACCTTCACTTCACGCGAACCGGTTCGACAGTCGGTCCGCCAGGTGACCCGGTTCGACGAAGGAGACCCGTGAACATCGGTGAGATCGCCCGCAGGGCCGGTGTCTCGCGGAGCACCGTGTCGTACGCGCTGAGCGGCAAGCGCCCGGTCTCGGACGACACCCGTCTGAAGATCCAGCAGGTCATCGACGAACTGGGCTACCGGCCCAACGCGAGCGCACGAGCCCTGGCCAACGGCCGGACCAGCACCATCGGACTGGTCTTCCCGCCGGCCGGCAACCACTACACCGGGATGCAGCTCGACTTCATCGGCAGTGTCGTGGAGGCGGCGGCGGCCTACGACTACGACGTGCTGCTCTCACCGAGCGGCGTGGACAGCGACCGCTCGTTCCAGCGGCTCCTGGGGGAGCGGCGCGTCGACGGGGCGATCCTGATGGAGATCAGACTGGCGGACGACCGGGTCGACCACCTGGCCGAGCTGGACTTCCCCTCCGTCGCCATCGGCCGTACCGGCCGTCCGGAGGGCGGCTGGTGGGTGAGCCTGGACCACACCGCGCTCGCCGCGGCGTGCGTCCATCACCTGGCGGACCTCGGCCACAGCCGGGTCGCCTTCGTCAACCGTCCCGAGAACCTGCTGCGGGCCGGGTACGAGTCCGCCCACCGCGGGCTCGACGGCTTCACCAAGGCCGCGGCCGAACGCGGGCTCACGGTCCGGACGTACTGCTGCGGGGACGACGCCGCCTCGGGACAGGCCTGCCTGGAGCGGATCCTCCACGACGACCCGGCGACCACCGCCCTCGTCACCCTGAACGAAGCCGCCCTCGGCGGCCTCTACCGAGGTCTCGCGCAAGCGGGCCGCCATGTGCCGCGCGACTTCTCCGTCACCGGCGTCGTCGCCGCCCGCTGGGCGGAGACGGTCACCCCGCGGCTCACCGCGGCCGACGTACCCGCCGAGGAGATGGGGCGCCGCGCCGTCGAACTGCTGGTGGAGCGGATCGGCCACCCCGGCGCCCAGCCCCGGCACCTCCTGCTGACGCCGCCCATCTCCCTGCGGGCCAGCACCGGACCCGCCGCAGCCGTCACCACCCCCTGACGCCACCGCCGTACGTCCCCGTAGCACCCCGCAGGACACGCCGACAGCTCCACGGCGCCGTTCGCCGTGCCCTCCTTCACCCGGCCACCCCGCCACCCCGTGCCCCGGCACCGCACGCCCGACCTCACCCGTGCCCTCGGCACCGCACGCCCGACATCAAAGGAACCTCCATGACCAGCTCCTCCAGACAGCGCCGGCTGACCGCCGCGGCCGTCACCGTCGTCGCCCTCACGGTCACCGCCACCGCCTGCTCCTCCGGGTCGGGCAGCAGCGACACCAAGAGCGCCGGCGGCGGCACGTACACGATCTGGGACCCGTACCCGCAGTTCGACAAGACCTCGGACTGGGCGAAGCTGCTGGACCGGTGCGGCACCGAGGCCGGCGTGAAGGTCAAGCGGACCGCCTTCGACACCAGTGACCTGGGCAACAAGACGCTGCTGGCCGCGCAGCAGGGCAACTCCCCCGACGTCCTCATCGTCGACAACCCGGTGGTCTCGACACTGGCCGAGGCGGGCGTGCTCACCACGACCGACGACACCAAGCTGGACACCGCCGGGGTCGACCCCAACCTGCTCGCGGCCGGCCAGTCCGGCGGCAAGACCTACGGCGTCCCGATCGGCGCGAACACCCTGGCCCTGTACTACAACAAGGACGTACTGAAGAAGGCCGGCGTGGACATCGCCTCGGTCAAGGACTGGAAGACGCTGACGGCGGCGCTGGCCAAGGTCAAGGCGGCCGGCAAGAAGGGCATCACCTTCTCGGCGATCGGCACGGAGGAGGGCAGCTTCCAGTTCCTGCCCTGGTTCTGGGGCTCGGGCGCCCAGCTGACCGAACTCGACTCTCCCCAGGCGGTGTCCGCCCTCGCCCTCTGGAAGGACTGGCTGAAGGCCGGTTACGCCCCCAACTCGGTCATCAACAACACCCAGACCACCAGCTGGCAGGAGTTCGCCGGCGGCGACTACGCGTTCGGCGAGAACGGCACCTGGCAGCTCGCGAACGCCAAGAAGGCGGGCTTCGCCTACGGCGTCCTGCCCATCCCCGCCGCCACCGGCGGCAACGCCGCGGCCCCGACCGGCGGCGAGTTCGTGACCGTCCCGGTCCAGAAGGACACCGGGCGCTACGCCGTCTCCCAGAAGCTGGTGACCTGCCTGACCAGCGGCGACAACCTGCTCAACACCGACAACACGCTGTCCTACGTCGCTCCCACCGGCGCGATCCAGGACAAGCAGGTGGCCGCGAACGCCGACCTGAAGCCCTGGGTCGACGCGGTCAAGGCGGCCAAGGGCCGCACCAGTGACGACCTGGGCACCAAGTACCCCAAGATCTCCGAGCAGATGTGGAAGGCCGTGCAGGCCGCCCTCAGCGGCTCCAAGTCGCCCGAGGACGCGCTGTCCGAGGCGCAGTCCGCCGTCAAGTAACCCGACCACAAGGGCCGTGCGTCGATGAACCACACCACCAAGCTCGCGGACCACCGGTCCGAGGGCGTCCGGAACGGGCCGGCGCCCGCCGCCGGCCCGCCCCGGGCCCGCGTCGGGAAACGCCGCCGGCTCCCCTCCACCCAGTGGGCCGCCTGGGGCTTCCTCGCCCCGGTGACCCTCTACCTCGCCCTCTTCTACGCCTATCCGCTCTACCGCAACCTCGACCTC
>NZ_KQ949029.1:264376-354133 GCF_001514285.1 Streptomyces sp. DSM 15324 | reverse complement strand
CGTCCACCTGGTCGTGGATGCTCAACAGCGACTCCGGCATCGTCAACGCCGCCCTGCACGCCGTCGGCATCGGCCCGGTGAACTGGCTGACCTCGCCGTCCTGGTCCCTGACCTCGGTGATCATCGCCAACATCTGGATCGGCGTCCCCTTCAACCTCGTCGTGCTCTACAGCGGACTCCAGTCCATCCCCGCCAGCCTGTACGAGGCCGCCGCCCTCGACGGGGCGAACGCCTGGCAGCGCTTCTGGCGCATCACCTTCCCGCTGCTGCGCCCGGTGTCCGCGATCACCCTGCTGCTCGGGCTGATCTACACCCTCAAGGTCTTCGACATCATCTGGATCATGACCAAGGGCGGCCCGGCCGACTCCTCCACCACCTTCGCGACCTGGTCCTACCAGCTCGGCTTCGGCAACCTCCTCCCGGCCTTCGGCCCCGGTGCGGCCGTCGGCAACCTGCTCGTCGTCGCCGCCCTGGTCTTCGGCCTGGTCTACGTCCGGGCCCAGAGAAAGCAGGTGACGGCATGAGCGCACACCGCAAGCGTTCCCGCGCGAAGACGGTGATCGGCGTCCTGCTCACCGGGATCATGCTCTTCCCGGTCTACTGGATGGTCAACGTCTCCCTCACCCGCGACCAGGACATGCGCAAGAGCCCGCCGGACCTGCTGCCCCTGCACGGCACCCTGGCCGGCTACCGCACCGTCCTCGCCGAGCAACTGCCCTACCTCGGCACCAGCCTCCTGATCGGACTCGGCACCGTCGCCCTGACCGTCGCCCTGTCCGCGCCGGCCGGCTACGCCCTGGCCAAGCTGCGCCCGCGCGGCGGCGGCCTCCTCCACTTCGTGCTGCTGGCCGCCCAGATGATCCCCGGCATCATCATGGCGATGGGCTTCTATGCCATCTATCTCCAGCTCGGGCTGCTCCAGTCCGTGCCCGGCCTGATCGTCGCCGACACCACCCTGGCCGTCCCGTTCGGCGTCCTGATCTTCACGGCGTTCATGTCCGGCATCCCCGGCGAACTGCTCCAGGCGGCCACGACCGACGGCGCCGGGCCGCTGCGCACCTTCTGGTCCGTCGTCCTGCCCCTCAGCCGCAACGCCGTGATCACGGTGTCCCTGTTCGCCTTCCTGTGGTCCTGGTCCGACTTCGTCTTCGCCGGCACCCTCGTCAACGGCGGCGCCCACGAGCCGATCACCCTCGGCATCTACCACTACATCGGCAACAACAACCAGCAGTGGAACGCCATCATGGCCACGGCCGTGGTCGCCTCCCTGCCGGCCGCGGTCATCCTCGTCCTCGCCCAGCGCTATGTCGCCGCCGGTGTGACCGCCGGTGCCGTCAAGGACTGAGTTCCCCCCTCGGTTCCCCCCTCGCGAACGGCACGACGGCCGGCCCGACGACGCGGTCGGCCGACCGTCGCCCCTGCTCCAGAAACGAGTCCGCCACATGACCGCCCCCGCCCGATCCGGCCCGGCCTTCTCCGTCCACGACATCCCGTTCAGCACGTTCGGATCCTGGTTCGACATCTCACCGGTGATCGCGGAGAAGACGTACGCCGAAGACCTCCACCTCGTCTCGCACCAGAACGGCATGCACGGCGTCCTGCGCCTGGTACCCCTGCACCCGACGGCGGGCGAGCGCGCCGAGACCCGCATCGAGGCGACCCCGGACCTGCTCGGCTGGATCGGCGAGGCGGGCCGCGTCGACCTCGCCTACGAGTCGCCGGACACCGTACGGCTGCGGGGCAGCGGCCTCGGCCTCGGTGTCCACGCCGCCGCCCCCGACCTCACCCCTTTCAGCGGCACGTACTTCTTCCACGACCCCGCGGCGGGCGGACACGTCTTCACGTCGTACGAGACCGGCCGCCGTTACCGCGTCACCGTGCTGTCCGGCACCCTCGCCGAGGTGGCCGGGGACCAGGCCCTGGGCCGTGCCGACCGCGGTGTCGCCGTCACCGCGGACCCGGACGGGGCCTGGGAGATCGCGATCGAGGAACTCGACACCGCCCGCCCGCCCTACACCCCCTCGGCCTCCTTCGAGGAGGTGCGGGCCACCGCCGCCGCGGCGTTCGCGGCGTTCGTCGACGCGGTGGCCCCCTGGCGGTCCTCCGCCACCCCGGCCGCCGAACTCGCCGCCTACGTCCTCTGGTCGGCGACCGTCCGCCCGACGGGCCTGGTCACCCGGCCCGGCGTGCTGATGTCGAAGCACTGGATGGACAAGGTCTGGAGCTGGGACCACTGCTTCAACGCCCTGGCCCTGGCGCCGGGTTCGCCGGAGCTCGCACTCGACCAGTTCCACCTCCCCTTCGACCACCAGGACGCGGCCGGCGCCCTGCCCGACTCGGTCACCCACTCCGAGGTTCTGCACAACTTCGTCAAGCCGCCCATCCACGGCTGGGCCTTCGGGCGACTGCGCCGTCGGCTGCCGAAGCCGCCCACCCAGGACGAACTGGCATACGTCTACAGTCGGTTGGAGCGCTGGACCGACTTCTGGCTCACCGTGCGACGCGCTCCCGGCGCGCAACTGCCCCACTACCAGCACGGCAACGACAGCGGCTGGGACAACGCCACCACCTTCGACCCCGAACGCGTGGTCGTCACCGCCGACCTGTCCGCCTTCCTCGTCCTCCAGCTGCACGAACTCGCCGCGATGGCAGCGGAGTTGGGCAAGGACGACGCGTCGCGCCGGTGGACCGCCGCGGCCGCGGAGCTACAGACGGCCCTGCTCGACCAGCTCTGGACCGGCGACCGGTTCCTCGCCCGCGGGGCCGGCACCGGGGACACCTGGAGCAGCGCCAGCCTCCTCGACCTGATGCCCATCGCGCTCGGCGAGCACCTGCCCGCGGAGATCGGCGGCACCCTGGCCGACCGCATCGAGGCCCATCTGACGCCGTACGGCCTCGCCACCGAGCTGACCACCTCGCCGCACTACCTCGCCGACGGCTACTGGCGCGGCCCCATCTGGGCGCCCGCCACCGTCCTCGTCGAGGACGGCCTGCGCCGGTCCGGCCACACCCGGCTGGCCGACGACATCAGCGCCCGCTTCCGCGCCCTGTGCGAAACCCACGGCTTCGCCGAGAACTTCGACGCCCTCACCGGAACGGGCCTGCGCGACCGCGCCTACACCTGGACCGCCAGCAGCTACCTCCTCCTCGCGGAGGCGCACGCGCACCGAAGCGGCCGCTGACCGCCCGGCGCGCGGCCGTGGTGGCGGCAGCCCTGCCGCACGGCCGCGGCACCGCCGGGCGCCCCGCCGCCCGTTGGACGATTGCTCCACTCGTGGGTCACGACCGCCCGTTCGGCGGTATGTCGGCAGCTCAGGGCTCCGCTCCAGGCCCCGAGGCGCAAGGATGACGGCTGACTACCCCCGCGCGGCCGGCCCGCGAACCATTGGAGAAAGACGCCTGTGACTATTCTCAACGGCCCGGAGGAGCCGGCCGTCGTCCCCTACGACGCCGAGGTCCCGGTACGGGGCAGGCAGCCCGGCAACGTCGTGGTCAAGTGGCTGACGACCACCGACCACAAGACCATCGGCACCCTGTACCTGGTCACGTCGTTCGCGTTCTTCCTGATCGGCGGGATCATGGCGCTGTTCATCCGCGCCGAACTCGCCCGGCCCGGCCTGCAGATCATGTCGAACGAGCAGTACAACCAGGCGTTCACGATGCACGGCACGGTCATGCTGCTGATGTTCGCCACACCGCTGTTCGCCGGCTTCACCAACTGGATCATGCCGCTCCAGATCGGCGCGCCCGACGTGGCGTTCCCCCGCCTGAACATGTTCGCCTACTGGCTGTACCTGTTCGGCTCGTCGATCGCCGTCGGCGGCTTCCTCACCCCGCAGGGTGCGGCCGACTTCGGCTGGTTCGCCTACACCCCGCTGTCGGACATCATCCGGTCGCCGGGCATCGGCTCCGACATGTGGATCATGGGGCTGGCCTTCTCCGGCTTCGGCACCATCCTCGGCGCCGTCAACTTCATCACCACGATCATCTGCATGCGCGCCCCCGGCATGACCATGTTCCGCATGCCGATCTTCACCTGGAACGTCCTGCTGACCGGCGTCCTGGTCCTGCTGGCCTTCCCGGTCCTCGCGGCCGCGCTGTTCGCCCTGGAGGCCGACCGCAAGTTCGGCGCGCACGTCTACGACCCCGCCAACGGCGGCCCCATCCTGTGGCAGCACCTCTTCTGGTTCTTCGGCCACCCGGAGGTGTACATCATCGCGCTGCCGTTCTTCGGCATCGTCACCGAGATCATCCCGGTCTTCTCCCGCAAGCCGATCTTCGGCTACATGGGCCTGGTCGCCGCCACCATCGCGATCGCCGGTCTGTCCGTGACGGTGTGGGCGCACCACATGTTCGTCACCGGCGCCGTGCTGCTGCCGTTCTTCTCCTTCATGACGTTCCTCATCGCCGTCCCCACCGGGGTGAAGTTCTTCAACTGGATCGGCACCATGTGGAAGGGCAGCCTCTCCTTCGAGACACCGATGCTGTGGGCGGCGGGCTTCCTCGTCACGTTCCTCTTCGGCGGCCTGACCGGCATCATCCTCGCCTCACCGCCGATGGACTTCCACGTGTCCGACTCCTACTTCGTGGTGGCGCACTTCCACTACGTCGTCTTCGGCACCGTCGTCTTCGCGATGTTCGCCGGCTTCCACTTCTGGTGGCCCAAGTTCACCGGCAGGATGCTCGACGAACGCCTCGGCAAGATGACCTTCTGGACGCTGTTCGTCGGTTTCCACGGCACTTTCCTGGTCCAGCACTGGCTGGGTGCCGAGGGCATGCCCCGCCGGTACGCCGACTACCTGGCGCAGGACGGCTTCACCGCCCTCAACACGGTCTCCTCCATCAGCTCCTTCGTCCTCGGACTGTCGATGCTGCCGTTCCTCTACAACGTCTGGAAGACCGGACGGTACGGCAAGCTCGTCGGCACCGACGACCCCTGGGGCTACGGCCGCTCCCTGGAGTGGGCCACGTCCTGCCCGCCGCCGCGCCACAACTTCACCACGCTGCCGCGGATCCGCAGCGAATCCCCGGCCTTCGACCTCCATCACCCCGAGATCGCGATGGCCGAGGCCGAGGCGCACGGCGTCGGCGTATGAACGACCCGGGACGCCGTGCCGACGGCCTGCCGAAGCCGGCCACCGACGAGGTCCTGGGCAACGAGGCCGAGGGCTACCTGCTCTGGCGGGCCAGGGTCGCGGAGGCCGAACAGCGGGCCCGCGAGTTCACCGGGCGCATGGACTGGCTGACCACGTCCCAGCGCGAGGAGGTGGAACGCCACCACGTCCACGACGGCCTCCTGCGCGCCCGCCACGACCTGGAACGGATCGCCGCCCGCTGCGCCTCCCTGCGGCGCGAGTACGAGGAGCGGTACCGCCTGCTGCGCCGCCGCTGTGTGGCGGGCACGCTCGCCGTCTGCCTCGCCCTGGTCTTCCTGGCCGCGCTGTCACTGACCCGCTGACGAGGAGCCGCTTCCACGCTGACGAGGAGCCTGTGCCCCTGATGAGGAGCCCGTGCCCCGGGACCCGGGGCACGGGCTCCTCATCAGCGTGCCGCGCCGCGTTTCGACGGCCGCGTGCGGTGCACCCGGTCCCTGTACCCGGACGGCGGCCGTACGCCGTCGCAAGGGGGGGCTAGCTGGGAGGCGACGATGGATCACTCGCGAGTGCCCGTGCTGGAGGCGTTGCAGGACTTCCGGCGCCGCGGGGACACCGTCTTCGGTCCGCCGGGGCACAAGCAGGGCCGCGGGGCCGACCCCTGGGTCGTCGACGTGGTGGGACTCGACGTGTTCCGCTCGGACGTGCTGACCCTCAACGGGCTGGACGACCGCCGCCAGTCGCAGGGCGTGCTCAGCCAGGCGCAGGAGCTGATGGCCGACGCGGTCGGCGCCGAGCAGGCGTTCTTCTCGACCTGCGGCAGCTCCCTGTCGGTCAAGACCGCCATGCTGGCGGTGGCCGGACCCGGTGAGAAACTGCTGCTCTCCCGCAACGCGCACAAATCGGTGATCTCGGCCGTCGTGGTCAACGGGGTCGAGCCGATCTGGGTCCAGCCGAAGTACGACACCGAACGCCACCTGGCCCATCCGCCCGAGCCCGACGACGTCCGCCGCCGGCTGCGCGAGCACCCGGACGCCAAGGGCATGCTGCTGATCACACCCACGGACTGGGGCACCTGCGCCGACATCCGGGGCGTGGCCCGGGTCTGCCACGAGTTCGACGTGCCTCTGATCGTCGACGAGGCGTGGGGCGCCGTACTGCCGTTCCACCCCGACCTGCCGCCGTGGGGCATGGACGCCGAGGCCGATCTGGTGGTCACCAGCGTCCACAAGACGGGCGGCGCCGTCGAGCAGAGTTCGGTCTTCCACCTCCAGTACGACCGGGTCTCGCCCGAAGCGCTCAAGCAGCGGGAGGACCTGCTCGGCACCACCAGCGCCTCGTCCCTGGTGTACGCGACGCTCGACGGCTGGCGCCGCCAGATGGTCGAGCGCGGGCACGACCTCCTGGACACCGCCCTGCACCGCGCGGAACGGATCCGCGGGGCGGCCGGCGAGCTGTCCGGCCTGCGGCCGATGGGCGGGGAGGTCGTGGAAGAGGGGCTCGCCGCCTCCTACGACCCCCTCAAGATCGTGATCGACGTACGCGGGCTCGGCATCAGCGGCATGCAGGCGGCCGAATGGCTGCGGACCCACCGGCACGTGGACGTGGGCGGCTCCGACAGCTGCCACCTCAGCGCGTCGATCACCTACGCCGACGACGACGAGACCGAGAAGACCCTGCACGACGCGCTCACCGCCCTGGTCGAGGGCGCCGATTCCATCGAACGGCGACCGGCGGTCCACCTCCCCGAGCCCGCCGCCCTGGAGCTGGAACAGGCCATGCTGCCGCGCGAGGCGTTCTTCGCCGAGGTCGACCATGTGCCCGCGGAACGTGCGGCGGGCCGTATCGCCGCGGAGATGATCAGCCCGTACCCGCCGGGAGTCCCCGCGATCGCGCCCGGAGAGGTCATCACCGAGGAGATCCTCGACTACCTGCGCAGCGGCGTGGACCACGGCGTCCTGATCCCGGACGCGGCCGACCCCTCGGTACGGACGCTGCGCGTGGTGCGGCGCTGAGGGGGCGGTGAGGGCGCGGGGGAGGGACTGGTCCCTCCCGCGCCGCGCCTCTACTCCGTGCCGTCCGCCGCCTGCTCGTTCACCGTGGCCTGCTCGCTCTCGGTCTCCGTCTCCTCGTCCGGGACCGTCTCGCCCTCCGCCTGTGAAGGGGTGGTGCGGGGCACGTCGCGGTGCCGGGGCTCCTCCTCCGGCCGCTCGCCCTCTGCCTGGGACGGGGTCGTGTCACTCATGCCGGTCTCCCTTCGGCTCCGCGTGGGGCCGACCGGGTACCCGTGGCCGGATGTCCTCACTCGGGCGGGGCCGGACCGCCGTATCGACCGCCGAGGTCTGGGTACGCGAGTGCGGCGGGGCGATCGCGCCGTGGCCGTGGGACACGCGAAAGGACAGGGCACCGATGAACGAGGGCGGGACGACGACCCGGGAGCGGGCCACCGAGCTGTCGGCGGCGCACCGCGTCCGGGAACGCTTCCCCGCGAAGGCGTGAACGGCCGCGAGACCGTGCGACCCGACCGAGATCGCCAGCACGGGCCCGGCACGGAGCCTCGCCGGGTCCGGCTGCTGTGGGTGGACCTCGTCGTGGCCTTCACCGCGTACGTCGTCGGCCTGCTCGTCGCCGGCCTGGCCCTCGGCGGCGAGCAGGCCCGTGATGTGGCCGTGGGGAACGTGGTGGGCGTGGCCTTCGCGGTGGTCGCCGTGGCGGCGCTGATGGTGCGCCGCCACCGCCGCTGACCGGTCACGCGCCGACCGGTCACGTGCCGACCGTTCCGCTAGGAGCGCAGGTACTCGTCCCTCGTCAGGGCCGTGGGCGACCTGCGCACATGGCTCGTCAGGCCGCCGGTGAGCCCGCCGGCCGACGTTTCCCCGGCCGTGACGCCGACGGCGGACAGCGGAACGGCGATGTTCTCCAGGGACTTGCGCTCGGCGTCGACGCCCCAGGCGAGGGCCGTGACGCCGCCGAGGATCATCAGCACCGCTCCGACCGTGTACCCGGCGAAGACCCGCCAGGGGCTGTCGCCGTTGCCGATGAGGGTGGCGAACAGCCACGGGGCCACCACCCCGCCGAAGAGCATGGACACGGCGAAGAAGAACGAGATCGCCTGGGCCCGCATCTCGATCGGGAAGATCTCGCTCACCGTCAGGTACGCCGACGACGCGGCCGCCGACGCGATGAAGAAGATGACGCACCACAGCACGGTCTGGGTGACGGCGTTCAGCAGGCCCTCGGCGAACAGCCACCCGGTGAGGAACAGCAGCGTGCCCGAGACGCAGTACGTACCGCCGATCATGCGCCGGCGCCCGACCGTGTCGAAGAACCGCCCCAGGATCAGCGGACCCAGCAGGTTGCCGACGGCGAACGGGAAGATGAAGTAGGCGACCGCGCCGCCCTTGATGCCGTAGAACTCGGCGAGGATCAGGGCGTAGGTGAAGAAGATCGCGTTGTAGAGGAACGACTGCGTCACCATCAGCATGAAGCCCAGGAAGGACCGCTTGCGGTAGTCACGGAACAGGACGCGGGCCAGCTCGCGGTACGACACCGGGTCACGCCGCTGCAACTCCAGGGCCGCGTCCTCGGGCACGGGCTCCAGACGCGCCCCGTGCCTCTCCACGTCCTGCTCGATCCGCGACACGACCTGTTCGGCTTCCTCGGGGTGCCCGTGGGTGAGCAGCCAGCGCGGGCTCTCCGGGATGTTGCGCCGCAGTCCCCAGATCGCCACGCCGATCGCGGGTCCGACCAGCAGGCCGAGCCGCCAGCCGACGTCGATGCCGAAGAGGGCGGGATTGAGGAAGGCGAGGTTGGCGGCCGCACCGATCATCGCGCCGAGCCAGTAGGTCCCGTTGATCGCGAGGTCGGCGTGGCCCCGGTGCCGGCTCGGGATCAGTTCGTCGATGGCCGAGTTCAGGGCCGCGTACTCGCCGCCGATGCCCATGCCGGCGATGAACCGCGTCACCGCGAAGAAGCCGAAGTTCATCGACAGGGCCGTGAGGCCGTTGCCGACGAGATAGACGCCGAGCGTGACGATGAACAGCTTCCGGCGGCCCAGCCGGTCCGCGAGGCGCCCGAAGAAGAGCGCCCCGAACACCTGCCCAGCAGGTAGATGCTGGCGGTGAGACCGACCTGCGAGGCGCTGAAGCCGAGGGAGTTCGTATCACGGAGCCGGTCCGCGATGGAGCCGGCGACGGTGATCTCGATGCCGTCGAGGACCCAGGTGATGCCCAGGGCGATGACCACTTTCCAGTGGAAGGCACTCCAGGGCAGCCGGTCCATCCGTTGGGGGACCGTACTGCGTATCGGCCTCGCCCCGGTGTCCAGTCCCGTAGCGGCAGTCATCACGGACCTCCGTCCCGCACCCCCGAGGCCCCCGGCACCCCACCGCGTTTCCTGCCGCGGTCCTTCCCAAACGGAGCGGGCCCCGACGCCGGTCCTCGGCTACCGCCCGGTGGCGTCCGCCCCGGTCGCCGGGTCTGCGAGCGGCCGGACCGGCGCGTGCACGGCGGAGACGAACACGCCCCGGGTACGGGTGCCGTCCGGCGTGCCGGGGGCCTGCCAGCACGCGGTCACCTGGCCGACCGCGTCTCGCGGAAGGTCCGACGGCGCGCTCGGGCCGGGCCCGAGGACCCGGTGGAAGCGGAGGTTCACGCCGTGCGGCGAGACCGCCTCGGTGCCCTCCCGGTCGTCCGTGGCGGTGAAGACCGTCGGCAGGGCGGCCCCACCGGTGCGGGTGGCCACGACCTCCCGGTCGACGGTGTCGCTCACGCTCTGCTGCTGGGCCTGCGCACGGCCCTCGATCAGGGCCGCCGACTGCGCGAGCAGCACGGGGTCGTGGCAGCCGTCGTAGGCCCATCGCCGTCCCAGCACGCCGTGTTCCATGGTGCCGACGAGGGCGTGGTCCGCGCCGTCGAGCGGGGCGCCGCGATAGGTGAGCGGCAGCAGGTAGGTGAGCGGGGGAGCGGCCGAGGTGTCCGTGACCACCATGAACTCGATCCCGACCTCGCCCTGCGGATCGTCCAGCCGGAAGCCGCCGGCCTTCGCCAACCGCGGTGCGCCCGCGCCCCCTCGGTACCAGGGGCGTGAGGGCAGCCAGTCGGTGAGCAGTTCCAGCTTGGTCGGCGTCAGGACGGTGCGGTGGATGACGGCCACGGGGCGGACCCCTTCCCTCGGTCGGATGCGAACCCTCACAGCTTCGCATCCGCGCCGCGCCCCGCCCGGCCCGCCCCGGCCGGGTGACCGGCCGCCGGGATCTGCACGGCGGGCACACGCCGGGGGCTGATGCCGCCGACCAGACCGAGGGTGAGGACGACGATGCCCAGCCACACCGAGGGGCGGGGTGTACCGCCGCCGAAGGCCGTGCCGACGACCGCCGCGGCGAGCGGCGCGATGCCCGTGAGCAGTCCGGCCCGGCCGGAACCCACGGCGCGGACCGTCGAGTACCACAGGACGAAGGCGACCGCCGTCACCATCAGCGCGAGATAGCCGACGGCCGCCCACTGGACGCCCGACAACTCCCCGACCGCCGACGGCCGTTCCGTCACCGCGGCGAGCACCGCGAGCAGTACGGCCGCCAGCCACATCGCGTGCACGGACACCCCCCACGGGGAATGCCGCCGCAGCACCGGTACGGCGAGCAGGGTGAACGCGGCCTCACAGCCCAGCGCCAGCGCGGCCCAGGCCACCCCGGCGGCATCGGTGCGGCCCGTTCCCTCCACCAGGACCGCGCCCGCCATCACGACGGGCGCCGCCAGCAGCACCTGCCGGCTGGGCGCGCGCCGCTCCAGCACCGGGCCGAGCACCCCGAGGACCAACGGCACGGACGCGACCGCGACGGCGATCACCGCCGGCTCGGCATGGGCGACGCCCCGCACCACGGCCACGTTGAACAGCACCAGACCGCTCACCGCGATCCCCACCAGCCACAGCCACTCCCGGCCCCGCGGCCGGAGCACCCGGGCACCGGCCACCCGGGCCATGACCAGGAGGATCGCGGTCGCGGCCGTGTACCGGACCGCCTGGGTGGTGAACAGCGGGGCGTCGACGAGCGTGCGCGAGACGCTCACACTGCTGCCGACCAGCGTCATCCCGACCATGCCGGGGACGAGCCGGGCCCATGAGGCGGACGCGGAGGCGGAAGGTGTGTTCATGACGTCCACGGTGCCCGCACAATGGACGTCATGGGCAGGTCCAAGAAGGCACCGTCACAGGGGTCCAAAACGGTCGGCGCGCCGGCCGCCGGCCCGGCGGTCGGCTCGGACTTCCTCCAGCTGGACATCGGTCAGGCGCCGCCCGGCGGTCGGATCGCCTGGCTCGCCGAGCAGCTGCGGTGCGCCGTCGCCGACGGGCGGCTGCCCGTCGGGGCGCGGCTGCCCGCCAGCCGGGTCCTCGCGGAGGAGCTGCGCGTGACGCGGGGTGTGGTCACCGAGGCGTACCGCCGGCTCGCCGAGTCCGGGCAGATCGCCGGCCGCGGTCGGCTCGGCACGGTGGTCGTGGCCGCGCCCGCCCCGCCCCGCGGCCCCGCCCGCGCCCGCCCGGGACCCGGCCCCGCACCCGTACGGCCCGCCCCCGCGCCAGGGTCGCCCTTCCCCGCGTCACCCTTCCCCGCGTCACCCGTCCTCGAAGCACCCGTGCCCGGCCCCGCGGTCTTCCGCTCCGCCGACCGGGAGGGCGTCGTCGACGCCCTGCGCGCCACGCCCTGCCGTATCGACCTCTCCCCGGGCGTCCCCGACCTCGCCGCCTTCCCCCGCACCGCCTGGCTGCGCGCTGAGCGCGCCGTCCTCGCGGAGGTCGGCCCGGCCGACTTCGGCTACGGCGATCCCCGCGGCGCCCCTGCCCTGCGCCGGGCCGTCGCCGGCTGGCTGGCCCGCAACCGCGGTATCCGCGCCGACCCCGACGAGGTCGTGGTGGTCGCCGGGGTGGCGCAGGCGCTCGGCCTGCTCGGGCGGCTCCTGCGGGACGAGGGGATCCGGCGGATCGCCGTCGAGGACCCCGGCTCCCTCGGCGCCCGCCAGCAGCTCGAGTACGGCGGCCACTGCCTGGTGCCCGTCCCCGTGGACGAGGGCGGCCTGGACGTGGACGCACTGCGCGCCTGCGGCGCCCGGGCGGTGCTGCTGACCCCGGCGCACCAGTTCCCCACCGGTGTCGTCCTCGACGGCGAACGCCGCCGCGACCTGCTGGGCTGGGCGGCCGACGGCGGCGTGGTGATCGAGGACGACTACGACGCCGAGCACCGCTACGACCGCCCACCGGTCCCGGCGCTGCGCTCCCTGCTGCCCGAGGGGGTCTGCTACGCGGGCAGCGTCTCCAAACTGCTCGCGCCCGCGCTCCGCGTCGGCTGGCTCCTCGTCCCCCCGGACCGGCTGGACGCGGCGGTGACCGCCAAACGGTACGCCGACCTCGGCAACGGCATCCTCACCCAGCTGGTCCTCGCCCGGCTGATGGACTCGGGCGACCTGGAACGGCATCTGCGTCACGTCCGGCGCCTCCACCGCCGCCGCCGGGACGTGATGCTCAGGGCCGTCGGGGAACACCTGCCCGGCGCCCGGGTGCACGGCGCCGCCGCCGGGCTGCACCTGACGGTCACCTTCGACGACGACGGACCGGACGACGTCGACCTGGCCGTGGCTGCTCTCGAACGGGGCGTCAAGACACACCCGCTGTCCTGGCACCGCATCGCTCCCGGCCCGCCCGGCCTGGTCCTCGGCTACGCGGCGGGCCCCGCCCACGAGATAGAGGAGGGCGTCGCCGTTCTCGGCACGGCCCTGCGGAGCCTCACGCCCGCCGCCTGAGAACCGTCAGGTGCCCGCGCCGGTCCGGGCAGGAGGTCGAGGCCCGCGCCGCCGGTCGGAGGGGTTCTGGGGCGCGCTCCGGGACTACTTCGGAAGTCCGGTCCGCGACCCCGTACTGCGCCCGCACCTCACTCACCCTCGACGGCGTCGGCGCGCTCCCCGACCTCCTGGCCATGACCACCTGAAGCTTCACCCTGCTGCCGCGGGTGCTCAGAACCAGTGCAGGCAGTGCGGGGGACGCTCGGCCCGGAAGGGGGCGTCGGCGAGGGGGACCGCGTCCGGCCGCTGGGCCCGGATGTGGCCGGCGCGGACGAGCGTGCTCGGGGCGGTGCCGCCGAGGTAGACCGAGCCGAGGTCCTGCATGTCCAGGGAGAGGTCGGGCTCGCTCCTGGAACGGATCTCCATCGCCGCCGTCGACTTCCCCTCTGGCACCACCCGCACCAGCCCGTGCGGCACCCCGCCACCATGCAGCCCCACCCCACGACCAGGTCAACCGCATTACCGGCGGGGCCGCGGCCGCCGCGGGCCTTCCGGTCACAGGGCTAGGGTGGGGACCATGCCGACCACAACTCCCGCGCAGCCGCCTGCCGTTGACCCCGCCGCACTGGTCACGGACCCTTACGCGGTGTACGGGCGACTCCGCGAGGCCGGGCCCGTGCACCGCGTCACCGGGACGGACGGGCTCCCCGCCTGGCTCGTCACCCGCTACGACGACGTACGGCGAGCGATGTCCGACCCCCGCCTCTCCCTCGACAAGCGCAACGCGACACCCGGCGGTTACCGGGGGCTCACCCTGCCGCCGGCGCTGGACGCGAACCTGCTCAACATGGACCCGCCGGACCACACCCGCATCCGGCGCCTGGTGACGCACGCCTTCACCCCGCGCCGTGTCGCCGCCCTGCGCGAGCCGGTCAGGAGGACGGCGGAGTCGCTCCTCGACGCGATCGCACCGCACGGGCACGCGGATCTGATCGCCTCGTACGCCGCGCCCCTGCCGATCACCGTGATCTGCGAGTTGCTCGGGGTGGCGCCGCAGGACCGGGAGGACTTCGGGTCCTGGACCGATGCCCTCGTCGCCCCCGACCCCGCCCGTCCGGACCTGGCGAGGGACGCGGTCCGGTCCGTACCGGCGTTCTTCACCCGGCTCCTGGCCGCCAAGCGGGCCGCCCCCGCCGACGACCTGCTGTCCGCCCTGATCGCCGTACGCGACGACGAGGACCGGCTGACGGAGGACGAGCTGACGTCCTTGGCCTTCCTGATCCTGGTCGCCGGACACGAGAACACCGTCCACCTCATCGGCAACGCCACGCTGGCCCTGCTCAGCCACCCCGCCCAACTGGCGGCCCTGCGCGCCGACCCCGGCCGGCTGGGCGGGGCGGTCGAGGAACTGGCCCGGTACGACGGTCCGGCGCCCCTGGCCATCCGGCGTTTCGCCACCGAGGACATCACCATCGGCGGGGTCACCGTCCCGGCCGGCGAGACCGTCCTGCTGTCCCTGGCCGCCGCGCACCGCGACCCGCGCCGCTTCACCGATCCCGACCGCCTCGACGTCGGACGCGACGCGACCGGCCACCTCGCCCTCGGCCACGGCATCCACTACTGCCTCGGGGCGCCCCTCGCCCGGCTGGAGACCGAGATCGCGCTGGCCGCGCTCCTCGACCGATTCCCCGGACTGACCCTCGCCGTACGGCCGGACGAACTGCGGTGGCGCCCCTCGATGCGGACCCGCGGCCTGCGCGCCCTGCCCGTGCGGTTCTGACGACGGGCCGGCTCAGCTCTCCACGGACGGGGCCGAGCCGGGCAGGGGACGGCCGGCCGACTCCGCGGTGAACCAGACCGCCACGCCGCCGATGACGGCCGCGGCCATCATGTAGTACGCGGGCATCATCATGTTCCCGGTCGCCGAGATCAGGGCCGTCACCACCAGCGGGGTGGTGCCGCCGAAGAGCGAGACGGAGACGTTGAAGCCCAGCGACAGCGATCCGTAGCGGACGTTCGTCGGGAAGAGGGCCGGCAGGGTGGCCGGCATCGCCGCCGTGAAGCAGACCAGCAGCAGGCCCAGCGCGCCCATGCCCAGCGCGATCGCGAGCAGGCTGCCCTGGCGGATCAGCAGCAGGGCGGGGACGGAGAGGACCAGGAAGCCCGCACAGCCCGCGGCGATCACCGGCCGGCGGCCCACCCGGTCGGTGAGGGCGCCCGCGAAGGGCTGGACGATCATCATCAGGGTCATCACACCGAGCACCACGAGCAGTCCGTGCGTCTCGTCGTAGGCGAGTTCGCTGGTCAGATAGCTCGGCATGTACGACAGCAGCATGTAGTCCGTGACGTTGAAGACCAGGACGAGGCCCACGCACAACAGCAGCGCCCGCCACTGTCCCGCGACCATCCGGCGCAGCGGCACCTTCGGACGGCCCGCCTCGGCCTGCTCGATCTCCGCGGCGAACGCCGGGGTCTCCTCCAGGCGCATCCGCAGGTACAGGCCGACGATGCCCATCGGGCCCGCGATCAGGAACGGGATCCGCCAGCCCCAGTTCAGCAGGTCCTCGGTGGACAGCAGGGCGGTCATCGCGGTGACCAGACCGGCGCCGCCGATGTATCCGGCGAGCGTGCCGAACTCCAGCCAGCTGCCGAGGAAACCGCGCCGCTTGTCCGGCGCGTACTCGGCGATGAAGGTGGACGCGCCCGCGTACTCACCGCCGGTGGAGAAGCCCTGCACGAGCCGCGCGGCCAGCAGAAGCAGCGGGGCCCCGACGCCGATCGAGGCGTACGACGGGATGAGTCCGATGGCGAAGGTGCCCACCGCCATCATGATCATGGTGAGGGCCAGCACCTTCTGCCGGCCGACCCGGTCGCCGAGCGGCCCGAAGACCATCCCGCCGAGCGGGCGGACCAGGAAAGCCGCGGCGAACGCGCCGAAAGTGGAGAGAAGCTGGGCGGTCGGATTTCCGGAGGGGAAGAAGACCTTTCCCAGAGTGACCGCGATATAGCTGTAGACGCCGAAGTCGAACCATTCCATCGCGTTCCCCAGCGCGGCGGCTTTCACCGCGCGTTTCACGAGTGCGGGGTCGGTGACGGTGGCCGTCTTCGGAGCGGTCGGGGGAGCCGCGGTCGCTGAGATGTCTGTCGCGGTCGGCAAAACTTCGCTCGCCTGCTTTCGTCGGGGACAGGGACGGGCCTGCTCGACGGCGACGGCAATGGCGTCGGCGGCAGACCGGACAGCGACCATAGGCGCAACCGCGCCGTTCACGGAACGTACGCGACTCCTTGCCCACCGCATCCAAACCGCGTCCAGGCAGGCGGGACGCACCCTTCGCGAGCGCATCGCGGCGCATCGCGCTGTGAGTTATTTCGCTTCGTGGGAATATTTCCGGCGAACCGGGGAAGGGCGGCCACGGAACCGGGGCGGGGTGACCGTATATCGGTGAATTCGATAGGGCCCTGCAATTCCCGCTCTCTTATGTGGAAAGGGTACGGAGGAACCCTGAACCCCCGACTTTTCGACGACGTTTCGGGTGCCTAGGGGACGCCGGGCAGGCCCAGCCGTTCGGTGACCGTGCTGAGGGCCGCGCCCAGGGGGAGTGCGACGCGGGTGAGGGCATGGCGGTCGCCCCGGGTCGCGTCGCGGTTGACGATCAGCACCGGTTTGCCGGCTCGGGCCGCCTCGCGGACGAACCGGAGACCCGACATCACCGTCAGCGAGGACCCGAGGACCAGCAGCGAGGTCGACTCCCGCACCAGGGCGCGGCAGTGCCCGACCCGCGCCGGCGGCACGGTCTCACCGAAGAACACCACGTCGGGCTTGAGGACGCCGCCGCACGCCGCGCACGGCACCACGCGGAAGTCCCCGACCTGCTCGTCGGTGAGATCGGCGTCGCCGTCCGGATTGATGCCCGCCGCCACCGGCGCGAAGCCCGCGTTGGCCTCCTCCAGTCTCAGGGCGAGTTCCCGGCGCGTGCTCAGCGCTCCGCAGGACAGACAGACGACGCGGGCCAGGCTCCCGTGGAGTTCCACGACGTCCTCGCTGCCGGCGCCCTGGTGCAGACCGTCGACGTTCTGGGTGATCACCCCCGTGAGCAGCCCGGCCCGCCCGAACGCGGCCACGGCCCGGTGCCCGGCGTTGGGCCGCGCCCGGCCGAAGGTGCGCCAGCCGAGGTGGCTGCGCGCCCAGTACCGGCGCCGCGCCTGCGCCTCGGCGGTGAAGTCCTGGTAGGTCATCGGCGTGTGCCGGCTGAGGCTGCCGCCCTCGCCCCGGTAGTCGGGGATGCCCGACTCCGTGGAGATGCCCGCCCCGCTCAGCACCAGCACCCCGCCGCCGCTCAGGGCGTCGACGACCGGCTCCAGATCCGTGGTGCCCGGCGGCAGGCCCTCGGTGGGCGTCCAGCTCAAGGTGGGGCGTATCCGCATGCCGCAAGCGTACGAAAGGTGCCCCACCGCTTGAGAAGACCGGCGCCCGGGCAGACAGTGAGAGGCATGAGCCGCAGCCACCGCCGCCCACCGCGCAGAGCGCCGTGGATCGCGGGTGCGGCGGTGGTCCTCGCCGCCGGTGGCCTGGGCGTGTGGGCCATGACGGCCTCGGAGGACGGCACGTCCCGGCCGTCGCCCACGGCCTCCTCCGACCTGTCCCTGCCCACGCTCACCCCGCCCTCGCTCACCGCGTCGCCCGTTCCCTCCCGCACGGCCTCCCCCCGTACGTCGAGCACGTCGCGGCCCCTCCCCACGCATCCGTCGGCCTCCCGGCCCCCGGTGGCCCAGACCCGCCCCGGCGGCCATGCGGTGGCGTCGTCGACGCCCCCGCGGACGCCACCGGAGCCGACACCGTCTCACGCACCCGCGCGGTCACCGCACCCACCGCGGACCACGACCGCGCCGCCCCGCCCGACGCCGACCGTCTCCGCGCCGCCCTCCACCCCCGCTTCGGCCCCGACCGCCACGGCGCCGACCGCCACGGCCCCGGGCAGCGCGGCGCCGACGACCGTCTGGTTCACGTCGCCGGTGGCCGTGGCCGCCGCGCAGCGCATGGCCGCCGCGCAGGCGGTCGGCGACCCGGCGTGCTCGCTCTCGGCGCGGGGTGACCCCGACCCCCGGCTCGTGCCGTCGGCCGACCGCATCGGCGTGGGCACCTCCGGCGGCTACTGGTGCCTGATCTGGTAGCTCCCGATCCACTGCGCGTCGATCCGCAGCGCCCGCGCAGTGTGTGACGAAGGCCATACCAGGCAGGGGTCGATCTTGGAATGCGCAGGCCCCCGCCACTGCTGCACCTTGGTGGGCCTCCCCTGCCCCGGGGGGCGCACCGGGCAATGGCGGCCGGCGCGACTGGCCACCGGAGCAGGGCGACGACGGTCCCCCGCCCGCTCCGCCGCATCCGGATCGCCGCCCCCGAAAGGTACCTCCGCTCCATGCCCCTGGCACTGCTGTCCCTCGCCGTCGTCGCGTTCGGCATCGGCACGACCGAATTCGCCACGATGGGACTGCTTCCCCAGATCGCCGACGGCATCGGTGTGTCCGTTCCGCAAGCCGGCAACGTCGTCTCCGCCTACGCGCTCGGCGTCGTCGTCGGCGCGCCGGTCCTCACCGGCATCGGCGCCCGCATCCCCCACAAGCGGCTGCTGCTCCTGCTGTCCGGGCTGTTCGTGATCGGCAACGTCGCGTCCGCCCTCGCGCCCACCTTCGGCTGGCTGTTCGCCGCGCGCTTCCTGGCCGGCCTGCCGCACGGCGCCCTGTTCGGCGTGGGCGCCGTCGTGGCGTCCCGGCTGGTCGCCCCCGAGCGGGCCGGACGCGCCGTCTCGCGGATGTTCCTGGGCCTCACCGTCGCCAACATCGTCGGCGTCCCGGCCGGCACCGCGCTCGGCCAGCAGTTCGGCTGGCGGTACGCCTACTGCGCGGTCGCCGTGATCGGCCTGGTCGCCCTCGCCGCGCTCGCCGCCTTCGTCCCCGACCAGCCGCGCGGCGCCCAGGCGGGCATCCGGCACGAACTGCGGGCGATGGGGAACAGGCAGGTCGCCATCGGGCTCGCCACCGCCGTCGTCGGCTTCGGCGGCTTCTTCGCCGTCTACAGCTACCTGGTGCCGATCCTGACCCACCTGACCGGCTTCTCGGACTCCTCGACCACGCTGGTCCTCGCGCTCTACGGCGGCGGCATGACCCTGGGCACCCTGATCGCGGGCCCGCTGACCGACCGCGCCCTGCGCCCGACGCTGTACGGCGGGCTCGCCCTGCTCGGCGCGACGCTCGTGGCGTTCTACTTCACGGTCCACAGCGCCGTCCCCGCCCTGCTGACGCTCGTCGTCATGGGCGCGATGGGCGCCCTCGTCACCACGCCCGTGCAGATGCTGCTCATGGCGAAGGCGAAGGACGCCCCGACGATGGCGGCGGCCTCCAACCACTCCGCCTTCAACCTGGCCAACGCGGGCGGCGCCTGGCTCGGCGGCCTCGCCATCTCGGCCGGCTGGGGCTGGGCCTCGCCGGCCCTGGTCGGAGCGGCCCTCGCCGCGGCGGGCCTGGGTCTCGCCTTCACCGGTGGCCGCATGGACCGGGGCAGCGGCGGGACCTCCGAAGTGATCAGGTCGTCGGGCGCACCGGCCCCGGCGGAGACCGGCCGGGTCACGGCCCCCTAGCGGGACCGATCCCGTGCGGCGGCGCGGAAAGCGGTGGTCCCCGGGCCGATGAGTTCGGGTGGCGCACGGGGTCTGCCCCGGTATGACGCGCATCATCGCCGACATCTCGGTCTCTCTCGACGGCTTCGTCACCGGCCCCGACCCCGGCCCCGACAACGGCCTGGGCACCGGGGGCGAGGCCCTCCACACCTGGGCGTTCTCGGACGACACCGACGACCGACGCATCCTGCGTGAGGGCACCATCCGCTCCGGGGCCGTCGTCCTCGGCCGCCGGCTCTTCGACCAGGTCGACGGCCCGGACGGCTGGGACGACACGACCGGCTACGGCGCCGGTGAGGTCGGCAGGCCCGCCTTCGTCGTCGTGACCGGCTCACCTCCGGAGTCGGTGCGGCTCACCGACCTCGACTGGACGTTCGTCACCACGGGACTGCACGACGCCGTCGCGGTCGCCCGCGAGCACGCCGAGGCGGCGTCGGCGCGCGCCGGGAAGGATCTCGACGTCGTCCTGATGGGCGGCGGCGCCACGATCGGCTCGGCGTTCGAGGCCGGTCTCGTCGACACCCTGAGCCTCCACGTCGCCCCCGTCGTGCTGGGCGCGGGCACCCCCCTGTTCACCGGTGGCACCCCCCGCACGCTGGTGCGGCGGAGCGTGACCCCGACATCGACGGCGACGCACCTGACGTACGACTGCCTCCGCACGTGATCGCGGGCCCCTTCGAGGGGCGCGAAAAACGACGCCCGGACGCGGCGGCGAACGGTCACCGTCGACGCCGGGGTCACGCTGCGCCGGACCGAGGTGACACGTCCTGCCGCTGCCGGTCAGGACCGGTGACATGGGCGCCTCCTTCCGGCGGGCGTCTCCTCCCGCCCTGGGCGACCGTCGCTACGGTGCCAGGCGACGCTCCCCCGCACCGCCGCCCGAGGTGAGCGGCCGTCCGGGCGGGGAGGCGGACCGTCACCGGGGAGAGCGCCCGAAACTCTCGTGCCCGCATATTGGTTTGCCGTCGCCCGGTCCGGCCGGATAGGAAGCTCGCATGCTCAAAGGCGGCAAGGTCGGGCTCAGGGCCCGGCACGAGGAGGACATCCCGATCCTGCGGGCCGAACTCTACGACGACGTGGTCAACGCCTCGCGGGCCGAGAGCCGGCCATGGCGTCCGGTGTCGCCCGGAGCGAAGGACCCGCGGCTCGTGGTGGACGACACCGCGCAGGGAAGCGTCCCGTTCTCCGTGGTGGAACTGGAGGGCGGCACGCTGGTCGGCACGGCGACGCTGTGGGGCATCGACACCCACAACCGGGTCGCCCACATCGGACTGGCCCTGCTGCCCGCCTCCCGCGGCCAGGGCTACGGCACCGACGTCGTCGCGGTGCTGTGCCACTACGGCTTCGTCGTGCGCGGTCTGCACCGCCTCCAGATCGAGACGCTCGCGGACAACGCCCCGATGCTGCGCTCCGCCGAACGCAACGGCTTCGTCCGGGAGGGCGTGCTGCGCTCCTCGGCCTGGGTGATGGGCGAGTTCGTGGACGAGGTCCTGCTCGGACTCCTCGCCCAGGACTGGAAGCCCGGCCTGGAGGGATAGCCCGGTGAGGGCGTGCTAGCGGGTGGCGGGCAGCAGATCGTCCAGCTCCCCAACGCCAACGTGCCCAACTTCCAGCGCAGGACGGTGTACTGCCCGGCCGGCAAGCGGGTCATCGGGGGTGGTGGCGAGGCCCAGGGCAACGGCGCGATCCTGGTGGGCAGCTTCCCGACCCCCGACGGCACCGGCTGGATCGCCCTCGGCCGGCAGGACGGCTACTCCACCGTCGGCATCAGCGTGTACGCGATCTGCGCCTACGTCTGATCCCCACCTGACACGGGGGGTGGTTCCTGTCGGCCGGCGGGAACCACCCCCCGTTGTTCTTGCCGGTCCTGCGCCACCAGCGTCCGCGCGAGGGGAGTCCGCGCCAGGGTGACGACCCCGGCGACGATCAGCGCCACCCCGCACAGCTGCGGCACCAGCCACCACCCGGCACGGACGGCCTCCTCGTACAGGGTGATGCCGAGGACGAGACTCACCGCCGCGTCGCCGAGCGTGAGCGCGGGTTGCGAAGCGACCAGGGGGCCGGCCTGCATCGCGTTCTCCAGCAGGAACAGCGCGCAGACGCCGGTGGCGGCGAACGCGTACGTCTGCCAGGCGGACAGGAAGCCCAGGAGCCCCCGCTCGTCGAGCGCGTGGGTGGAGGACTTCATCAGCGCCGCGGTCATGGCGTACCCGATCGCCGTCGCCGCCCCCAGACAGGCCGCCCGGGCCCGGCCCTCCGGGCGGCGCAGGGCCGCGAGCGCCAGGACGACGACCGTCCCCGAGCAGACGGCGAGCGCGGGGATCCAGCGGTCCGGCGGCACATCGGTGCGGTTGCCGGTGGGGGACGCGGCGGCGAGGGCGACGGCGAGTCCGGCGACCACCGTGCCCACGGCGAGCCAGCCCCTGCCCGGCAGCCGCCGGTGCAGCAGGACCGCGGCGGCGACGAGGGTGAGCGGCAACTCCAGGACGAACAGGGGCTGCACGACCGTCAGCGGCCCCGTCGCCAGCGCCGCCGCCTGGCAGACCGCGGCGGCGATCACCGCGAGCATCCCCGCCAGCCAGACCGGCCGGCGCAGCAGATCGAGCATGAGGCCCGCCCGCAACCCCGGGGAGCGCGGCACGGTCAGCGCCGCCTTGCGCTGGAGCACCGTCGCGAGGGCGTTGCTCAGGGCCGCGCAGAGTGCGAGGACGACGGGGAGCGCGGTGCGCAGTGCGGCCACCTCCGGGATCGGCGGGCAGGGGATGCCGGCTCGGCCGGTCCTGCCATGGTCGCCCGGCCGGGACGCGGGCGCTACGCGGGCGCGAGCAGGGCAGATCGCAGTCGGCGACCGCCGGCCCTCCGCCCCGCCCGCGCCGGGCCCGGCGCGGGGGCGAACCGTGAGACAGCGCTGGACGTCGCGGCCGGCTCGGGCAGATCTGGGTGGTGGCCATTGGCCGCCGCCCGTGCTGCCGGTCCGCCGTCCCCGCCGCCCTCGAAGGGGCCGGCGTCGTGGCCGTGGACCTGACCCCGGAACTGCCGGAGGCCGGACGCCGGCTTGCCGCCGAGCGTCGGCTTGCCGCCGAGCGCGGCGCCGAGCTGGACCGGCGCGAGGCTGACGCCGGGGAACTGCCTTTCCGGACGAGGACTTCGCCACCGGTGCCCTGAGTCGGGGTCCCGTGTCAGGCGGGCCCCGAGGAGTCCGAGGCCTCGCCGGGGTGCCGGGGGAGCGCGCGGTGGGCGTGCCAGGCCGCGCGGGCCTGGGCGGGGGTTCCGGCCGGGTTCCGGCGGTGCCAGGCGCTGGTGAAGCGGTTGTACGCGAACTGTTCCCCGATCTCGCGGGGTTGGGCGGCCTCCGGGCGGGTGGCGTGCCAGTGGGCGACCGCCTCCGACAGGGTCCGGCCGGGGCTGTGGGCGATGAAGTCGCGCATGAAGGCGTCGAAGTGGAAACCGGGGCCGATCGCTTCGAGGAAGTACCGCCGCAGGACCTGGCTGCACCGCTGACCCTCCGGGATCACGGTGGCGCCGTCGACGGGCTCGGTCAGCTGTGCGCTCGCCGGGCGGCGGCGGGCCGGGTCGGCGGGCAGGGGCAGGCCGTCCAGCGCCGCGGCGAGCCGGGCGGTGAGGGCCGTCTTGCCGCCGTGGCGCGCGACGCCCAACGCCCGGGCGAGCCCGGTGAGTTCCTCCAGGGTCCAGTACCAGCGCAGCAGCTCGGCGCCGCTGAGGTCCGCCGTCAGCGGTGGCCTGGACTCGGCGGCTGTCGTACTGGTGTTCTGGTTCTCGTTCATGGCCGCCATTCTGCCGGGCCCGCGGCCCCTCGTGCGGCGGCGTTCGGTTCCGGGCCCGGGCCTCAGCCGGGCATGCCGCGGCCCGCGAGGCGGGGGTCCAGAAGGAGAGGATCGGGCAGGTCGGCGGCGGGGTGCATGCGCAGGAGGGTGTGGACGACTCCGGCGAGGCCCGCCATCAGGCTGGGGGAGAAGGCCTCGCGAGCCAGACCGCCGGTGGGCCCGCGTTGTTCGAGACTCGTGAGGATCTCGCCGTCGAGCGGGGCGGTGCGGCCGGGTTCGAGGGCGGTGAGGAGTTCCCAGAGACCGAGGTCGCCGTGGCACAGCGTGTGGCTAATCCGGCCACAGTCGGGTGGGGCGGGCGGGGCCCCGTACCACCCCTGGGGCCGACGGGCCCGCCGGCCGTGCCACCGGTTCGCCCAGAGGCCCGACGGAATGAGCAAGCGCTTAGTAGCATGGAGCGGGACAGCCCGGCGGACCACGGAAGGAAGGGCACGGCCGTGTCGGAAGCAGAGGCCTTCTACCAGCGGGAGAGCCAGGACAGGTTCGTCCCCACCCCGTCCACCCGAGGGCCGTGGGACGCCGACTTCCAGCACGCCGGCCCGCCCGCCGCGCTGCTCGGGCTGGCCGTCGAGCAGCGGCCGGGGGCCAGGCCGGACCTGCGGGTCGCCCGGCTCACGTACGAGATCATGCGTCCGGTCCCGATCCGGCCGCTGACCGTGGCCGTCCGGGTCCTGCGCTCGGGGCGCAGCACCGAACTGGTCGAGGCCGTCCTCACGCCCGACGGCGGCGCGGACGTGATGCGGGTGACGGCGCTGCTCCTGAAGACGGCGCCGCACTCGGTTCCCGAGGTGACGCCGGGCCCCCGGGTGCCGGGCCCGGCGAGCGCGCCCGCGAAGCCGTTCTTCCCCGTTCCCTGGGACCGCGGCTACCACACCGCCATGGAAGTGCGCTTCGCGGCCGGTTCCTTCCTGGAGCCCGGCCCGGCGCAGGCGTGGATGCGCATGCGGGTGCCCCTGGTCGCCGGGGAGGAGATCGCACCGCTCAGCAGGGTGCTGATCGCCGCCGACTCGGGCAACGGCGTCAGCGCCGAACTGGACTTCCACCGCTACGTCTTCCTCAACGCCGACCTCACCGTCGGCGTACATCGCCACCCCGAGGGCGAGTGGGTCTGCCTGGACGCCCGGACGATGGTCGACGCCGCCGGCATCGGCCTCGCCGAATCCGCCCTCCACGACGAGAAGGGCCCCCTCGGCCGCAGCACCCAGAGCCTGTACGTGGCACCGCGCGGCTGAGCGCGCGCGGCGTCGCCTTGGGGGAGGTCCGGGCCGCGGCCCGCCCGCTCCCCAGCACCCGACGACTCCGAAGTCCTGCACGACGGCAGTCCTGCACGACGGCAGTCCGCCTTGTGGCCGCCCCCGGGCCGCAAGACGCACCCCGACGCCTTGGGTGGCGGCTCGACGCTATCCTCATAGTCAACAATGCACCTAGGTGCTCAGTTGTCTATGCGGGCAGGGGAGTGGGTCCATGACGAACGGCGCGTATCTGCGGTACGTCGCCCTGGGGGACAGCCACACCGAGGGGGTCGGCGACGGCGACGACACCCACGGCCTGCGCGGCTGGGCCGACCGGCTCGCCGAGCACGTGGCCCGCCACAGCCCCGGTGTGCACTACGCCAACCTCGCCGTGCGCGGCCGCAAGGCCCACGAGGTGCGTGCCGGACAGCTCGCCCCGGCGCTCGCGATGCGACCGGATCTGGCCACCGTCGTCGCCGGGGTCAACGACCTCCTGCGCCCGAGCTTCGACGCCGACGAGGTGGCCGGACACGTGGAGGCGATGTTCGCGGCACTCACCGCGCAGGGCGCCACCGTGGCGACGCTGACGGTGCCCGACATCGGGCGCATGACACCGCTCGCCCGCCCGCTCGGGCCGCGGGTCCAGGCGCTCAACGAGCGCATCAGGGAGGCCGCCGGGCGCCATGGCGTGGTGGTGGCGGATACGGCCGCACACCCCGTCGTGACCGACCCGCGTCTGTGGAGCGCCGACCGGCTGCACTCCAGCCCCCTCGGCCATGCCCGTATCGCGGCCGCCGTCGCCCATGCGCTGGCCCTCCCCGGCAGCGACGCCGAGTGGACCCGGCCGCTGCCGCCCGAGCAGACCCGTGCCACCGCCTGGCGGACCGTCACCACCGAGCTGCGCTGGGTCGGTACCTTCCTCGGCCCCTGGATCGCCCGCCGTCTGCGCGGCCGCTCCTCCGGCGACGGCCGCCTGGCCAAACGCCCCGCGCTCCTGCCGGTGACGGAGCCTTCCCGCACCTGACGCCGTAGCCGAAACAGGGCTTCGGCCGGGCCTGCGCCGGGTACGGTGCCCCGGTGACAGACGGACCCTACCCACGCCTCGCGGATGTGTTCCCCGCGCTTGCCGCCGAGATCGCCGAGCTGCTGCGTGCCGAGGGCGAACCGCTCGCCGAGGTGGTGGCCAACCTGCCCTACCACGGCCCGTGCACCTGTAGTCCGACGTGCGTCAACCTGCTGACCGCGCCGCCCGGTTCGTCGGGTTCCTCGATGATCCAACTCGAACGCGACGGCACGGACGTCTTCTGGCTGAGCCTGGATCCCTCCCTGGCCACCATCACCGACATCGAGGTCATGGACGGACGCGATCTCGGCCCAGGCGCCCGGCGATCCGGTCGACCGATGCCCCGGACCTGATCCTCCGCCCAGGCTTCCGGCCGGCCCGGCGCCATGGTCGAGGATGGCTGCATGGCGGAGGACGAGAGCGGGATCGCTCTGAGCAAGCAGGACCTGCGTGAGGTCACCGCGTTCGCCGCGGCGTGCGCCGAACCGGTACTGGACCTGTTCGAGGCCGATCAGCCGGACGACGCGCGGCCGCGAGACGCCGTCCGCGCCGCGTGGGAGTTCGCTCGGGGCGGCGAGCGAGGGAAGTCGTTGCGCGACACGGCATGGGCGGCCCTCAAGGCGGCCAAGGGCGCGGACACCGCTGCTGCGAGCGAGGCGGCTCGGGCTGCGATGGCCGCGGCAGGCGCCGCCTATGTGCATCCGCTGGCCAAGGCCACCCAGGTCAAGCACATACTCGGAGCCGGCGCCCACGCGGCCCGAGCCGCCGAACTGGCCGCCGGTCACGACCCGGCCGTCGGTGCCGAACACGTCGATCGCGCGGTGCGCCGCGCGACGCCGGGCGTCGTGGAGGTGCTCAAACGCTTCCCGGCCGCACCGGATGGCGGTGGCCGGGTCGGCGCATTGACGCGCATGCTGGACGCCGGCCTCCGTTCACCGTGAGGGCCGGCGGCTCGACCCTTCCCGCCTCATGTTGGTCGCCCGTCCAAGACGCTGCGATACGATGCACGGGAATCTCGGCCTCCCAGGGGAAAACGGACTGCATGGCTCGCATGGCGGCGAAAGACCGACGGGAAGAGCTGATCTCAGCGGCGTTCCGCGTCATGGTCCGCGACGGAGTCACGAAAGCGACAACGCGCGCGATCGTCAGTGAAGCGAACATGCCTTTGGGTGTCTTTCACTACTGTTTCAGCTCTCGGGAGGAACTCCTCCAGGAGGTCCTCACCCGCTTCACGGCGAGGAGCGCCGAAGCGGCGTGGAAAGCCCTTCACGGGGGCGGTGACCTGAGTGAACGTGTCTGCCGGAGCCTGGGTGCTTTCTGGGACGGCGTGGAGCTCAGTCCGGGAGAGCACCAAGTGACCTATGAACTCACGCATTACGCCTTGCGGCAGGCCGGCTTCGAGGAACTGGCCCGCCGGCAGTACGGGCGTTACCTTCAGGTCCACCAGAAGCTTCTTACGGAGGCCGCCGAGAGCGAGGGGATCCGTTGGACCGAGCCGGTTCCGGTCCTCGCTCGTTATCTGAACGTCGTACTGGACGGCCTCATCCTGTGCTGGCTGGTCGACCGCAACAGCGAGGACAGCCGCGGGGTGCTCCGTCTGACCGGCGAGCATCTTCTGACCTTCGCCGACAAGAGGCGATAGCTGCGGGGTCCCGGTGAGTGCCGGTGGGTGAGCGCCCAGGCAATCACCGGTGACGACCCGGAAGACGTCATGAGCGGTGCCGGTCAGCGGCGTGTGGTCCGCGGTGTGAGGACGACCGGCGAGGAGCCGCCGCGCCTGCTTCGCCCCGGGGGCGAAGGCGTGGCCGGCCACCGCCCCGGTGGCCGGATCGGCCACCGCGATGCACGCGCCCGCCGGGGGGCGCCGCCTGCCCCGGGGTTCGGGTCTCAGCCGCGAAATCTCCCGCCGGGACGTTGACTTCGGTTCCTGCGGAATGAGACGGTCACCCGTACAGGTCAAGCGTCCTGTACAAGCGTCCAAGTACTGGTCGCGGTGGAACGCGGTGGAGAAGCGCCCCGTCGGACGGTCGCCGAGGAGTGGCTGAATGAAGACAACGGCAGAGGTCGCCCTGAGCGGCCTCGGTGTTCCGGAATCCCTGCGGTGGCACCGGGGAGCGCTGTGGTTCTCCGATCTGGCGCACGGAACGGTGCATCGCTGGGACGGCAGCGGGGAGCCGGAGACGGTGGTGAAGGTTCCCGGCCGAGCCGGTGGTCTCGGCTGGCTTCCCGACGGCCGCCTGCTCGTCGTGTCCATGGACGGCGGCCGCGTGTACCGGCTGGAAGGGGACGGCGAACTGGTCGAACACGCCGACCTGCGCCACATCGTCGGCGGCCCGGTCAACGACATGCTGGTCGACCCCCTGGGGCGGGCCTACGTCGGCAACTTCGGCTTCGACTACCACGCCTTCACCCGCGAGCACCCGAACTCGCTGCTCTACGTACCGCCCGGGCCCCCGAAAACCCCGATCGCGTGCCTGGCACCGGACGGGAGCCTGCTCGGTCTGAGCGAACCGCTGCTGTTTCCCAACGGCATGCTCCTCACGGCCGACGGCACGGCTGTGGTGGTGGCCGAAACGCTGGCCATGCGACTCACCCGCCTTCCCGTCGACGCCGACGGTACGCTCGCCGGCCCAGAGCCCTGGGCCCCGCTGATCTCACCAGCCCTCTGGCGCCTCCTGAACCATCCGGGACTGCCCGGACGCATCACCCGCGGGATCTCCGCACTCCTCGATCGTCCCGCCGTAGCCAAGCGCTCCGCGTCGCCCGTCGCACCGGACGGCATCGCCTGGGACACCGACGGCAGGTCGATCTGGGTGGCGAACGCCCTGCGTGGCGAATGCGTGCGCGTGGGGGAGGGCGGCCGCGTCCTCGACCGGGTGGCGACGAGCCAGCACACCCTCAGCTGCCTGGTGGCCGGGCACGACGGACGCACCCTCTTCGCCGGCACGGTCCCGACGGACGACCCGGTCCGCGCCGCCGCCCTGGGCGGCGGCCGCATCGAGAGGGTGCGGCTGTGACGCACCGTGTGACGGACGACGCCGACCCGGCGCGGACGAAGGAGCCCGACGTGAACGAAGGAGCCCGTGGCCATGGCCGTGCGAAGTGAGCGGGAGCAGGTCGTCCTCGTGACCGGCGCGGCCAACGGCATCGGGGCCGCCATCGCGGAACTCGCCGTCGCGCGCGGCCACCGGGTGATGCTGACCGATGTCGACGAAGTGGCTGTCGTCAGCCGCGCCGGCAGCCTGGGTTCCCGGGCCGCCGCCTGCGTGCTGGACATTCGCAGCCCCGAAGGATGGACCAGGGCCTTCGAGGCGGCGGAAGCCGACTTCGGCCGCGTCGACGTACTCGTGAACAACGCGGGCATCACCCACACGGGAGTGACCCGCGACCTGCGGAGCCGGCACCACCGCGACATCGTCGAGGTGAACCTGCTGGGCACCATCACGGGGGTCTGCGCGGCACTGGAGCGGATGACGGCCCAGGGCCACGGTCACATCATCAACATCTGCAGCATGACCTCGTTCCTGCCCCTGCCCGGATACGCCACGTACTGCGCCTCGAAGTACGGTCTGCGGGCCTTCCACCACAGCGTCGCCATCGAGGAGCGCGACGGACCGCTGGACTTCACGATCATCCATCCGCCGTCCACCCGCACGGGCATGCTCGAGCAGGAGATGGCCGATCCGTCCTGCGCCATCGCCTTCGCGGAGAAGTCCTACGCACCGCAGCGGATCGCCCAGGCCGTCGTCGACGCCATCGCCACCAAACCTGTCGAAGTCGTCTTCCCGCCGCTCGCGGGCCGAGTCCAGCGGATCGCCGGCGTCTTCCCCCGGTTGATGCGCCGGGTCCTGCCCCTCGCCGAAGCCAGGGGCCTTCGGCGGCGGGAGCGCCTCCTGCCGCACCCCGCGACCGACCGATGACCTGCGTCGGCGCCCTTGGCCCACCTGCCTGACCTCCGAAGACCAGCACACCCCCGGGTTGTCGCTGCCCGGGCCGGCGATGTGAACCACCCAGAAAGGGTGCCGATATGAGGACGCGCGTGACGCCACGGCCGGATGTGGAAACCACCGATGCGGGCCCGAGTGAGGCCCGCATGGCCCAGCTGACCAGGGCGACCGAGCATCTCGATCCCCCCTTCGCCGTGGTGGACCTCGACGCCTTCGAGGCCAACGCCACGGAACTGGCCCGCCGGGCCGCGGGCCGCGCCACCATCCGCCTGGCCAGCAAGTCGGTCCGCAGCCGCGCGCTGATCCACCGGGCCGTCCAGCGGCCGGGATACCGGGGCATCCTCGCCTTCACCCTCCCCGAAGCCCTGTGGCTGGCCGAGGAACACCCCGACGTGGTCATCGGATACCCGACGACGGACCGCACCGCGCTGAGACGACTCGCAGCCGACGAGCGCGCGGCATCCCGTATCACCCTCATGATCGACTCCACCGGTCAGCTGGACCTCATCGACGAGACGGTGGGCCCCTCCCGGCCCGCCCTCCGCGTCTGCTTCGACCTGGACGCCTCGCTGGAACTGGCCGGCGGCCGCCTCCACCTGGGCCCCTACCGCTCCCCGGTGCACACCCCGCAGCAAGCCGCGGCACTGGCCCGCGCCATCCAGGACCGCGCCGGGTTCCGCCTGGCCGGGGTCATGTCCTACGAGGGCCAGATCGCCGGACTCGGCGACAACCAGCCCGGAACCCCCCTGAGGCGGGCCGCGATCCGCGCCATGCAGCGTCTGTCCGCCCACGAGCTGGCCGACCGGCGTGCCGCCGCCGTCGCCGCCGTCCAGGCCGTCACTCCGCTGGAGTTCGTCAACGGCGGGGGCACGGGCTCCATCGAACAGACCGCCGCCGAACACGTCATCACCGAGATCGGCGCCGGCTCGGGCCTGTACGGGCCCGGGCTGTTCGACTTCTACCGACGCTTCCGCCCTCGGCCCGCCGCCTACTTCGTCATGCCCGTCGTACGCCGTCCGAGTGCCGGGATCGCCACGGTGCTGGGCGGCGGCTGGATCGCCTCCGGCCCGCCGGGCCTCGACCGGCAGCCCACCCTGAGCTGGCCCCGCGGGCTGCGGATGAACCCGCGGGAAGGGGCGGGCGAAGTCCAGACCCCGGTCCTCGGCAGCTCGGCGCGCGGACTGCGGCTGGGGGAGCACGTGTGGTTCCGCCACGCCAAGGCGGGCGAACTGTGCGAACGCGTCAACACGCTCCATCTGGTGTCGGGCGCCGACATCGTCGACGAGGTCCCGACCTACCGCGGCGAAGGCCACGCCTTCCTCTGAACCCGCCCGTCCCGGGCCGAGCTGAAGGGGGGCGGCCCACCGCCCGGCCGGTGATGGTCATACCGGTTACGGTGTTCCTGTTCGGCGCGGCGTTCTCCGGGGCGCCCGCCCGTGCCGCTGGAGCGCATCGTCGCCACCGCTGCTCAGATCGTGGACGAGGAAGGCTCCGACGCTCTCTCCATGCGCACGCTGGCCCAGCGCCTGGGCTCCGCACGGCGACGCTGTACCGGCACTTCGACAACCGTGCGGCGCTGGTCGCCCATGTCGTGGACCGCAGGTTCGGCGCCGTGGAGCTGAACGGCGAGAAATTCCACGCGATGGGCTGGCTGGCAGCAGGCGCTGCGGACCGTTGCGCACAGCATGTTCGATGTCCTCGCCCGGCACCGGAACGCGGCCGGACTGATGGTCGAGGATCGTCGAGCGGGGCCGACGGCGGAGCGCAGGGTGCGCTCGATGGCGGCGCGAGGCATCACGCGCCGCGACACGGGGCGCAGCAGCGGGTTGCGGGCCAGGCGCATACCGGCCGGTACCGCCTTCTCCGGATACCCCGTGGCAGTGATCAGGATCAGGCCGGTGAGCCGCTCCGGGTGGCCCGGCGCGAGGTTCCACGCGATGGTGCCGCCCAGGGAATCAGGGCCACCGCGGAGCGGGACACCCCCAGTGCCTCCAGGAAGCCCGCCCCTCGTCGCGGCGTACGTCGGGACGCGGTAGTCGCGGTCCGGCCGAGGGCCGGTCAGGCCGGACCCCGGCAGGGCGGGGCGGATGACATCGAACGACTCCGACAACAGGCCCGCCGCCCCGTCGAAGTGCTGAAGCGACGACGAACCGGGAATCGGGCTGGGGCTCGGACCAGGTGCCCCTCTTGCGGGGCGGCCCCGGTTCCGGCCTGGGGCCGGCGACGGGACCGCCGCTGTGCGCATCTCGGTCAGGTGGCGTCGACGTCGGTGGTGGCGAGCTTGGCGTAGACCTCGGGCCGGGTGCGGCGGATGAGTGCGGCGCGGGCCATGCCGGCCAGGAACACCGCCGGGACGAGGGCGATCAGTGTCCAGTTGACGGTCGCGCCGGCGCCGGTGAACAGGTCCAGGCGCTTGCAGACCAGCACGGTGACGGCGGTGAGAAGGACGCCGGCCGTGGCGGGCGCGAGGAGAGTGCGCAGGGGTCCCTCGCCGTGCTCGGCGCGGTTGCGGCGGAAGAAGGAGACCACGGCGAAGGCCGCCAGTGCCTGCAGGACGAGGATGCCGACCACACCGGGAGTGTTCACCCACAGGAAGAACTTGGTGTAGGGGTCGACGCCGATCGAGGCGAAGACGGCGACGACCACGACCGCCAGGACGCTCTGGGCGATGCCGGCCACCCACGGTGAGCCATGCCTGGGGTGCACCCGGCCCAGCGCCGCGGGGGCGACGCTCTCGACGGACAGGGCGTAGACGTAGCGGGTGATGGCGTTGTGGAAGGCGAGCAGGGCGGCGAGCACGCTGGTGACGATGAGGACGCGCTGGACGTCGGTCGCCCAGCCGCCGACGTACTGGGTCATGGCGGTGAAGAACATCTCCGCCGGGTTCTTCGCGGCGACGGCGACGGCCTGGTCGCTGCCGAACGCCTGCACGATGATCCAGGCGATGAAGGCGTAGAAGAGGCCGAGGAAGCCGATCGCGAGGTAGGTGGCACGGGGCACGGTGCGGTCGGGCTCGCGAGCCTCCTCGCGGTAGATGGCGGTGGCCTCGAAGCCGATGAACGCGGCGACGGCGAGACCGAGCGGGCCGCTCATCCCCGAGACGAAGATGTTCGAGGGGGCGAAGGAGTCGAAGCCCAGACCGCTCGCGCCGCCCTTGACCAGGACTGCCCCGGCGAGCAGCATCAGGATGGCGGTCTCCGCGATCAGCAGGGCGGCCAGGACCTTGGCGCCGAGGTTGATGGAGCGGAAGCCCAGGAACCAGACGACGGCGATCCCGGCGAAGGCGTACACCGGCCAGGGCAGGTCGACGCCGAGGAGGTCGTTCGCGGTGGTGGAGGCGAAGAATCCGAAGGCGCCGAAGAGGCCGATCTGCAGGGAGTTGTAGGAGAACACGGCGAGGAACGCCGTCCCCAGCCCCGCCGGACGTCCGAGGCCCCGCGAGATGTACGCGTAGAAGGCGCCGGCGTTGCGGATGTACGGCGTCATCGCGGTGAAGCCGACCGCGAAGAGAACCAGCAGCACTCCGACGGCGAGATAGGCGACCGGGGCGCCGATGCCGCCGAAGAGGATGGCGAGGGGAGCGACGCCGGCCATGACCGTGAGCGGGGCGGCCGCGGCGACGACGAAGAAGACGATGTCGGCGACACCGAGACTGCCGCGCTGGAGGTGCGGGCTCTGATCGGCCCCGGCGGCCGACGGGGGCTGCTGGGGAGCGGTGGGGACGAGGGGCTCGGTCATGAGGTCTCCGCAAAGTGTGTGTCGTCGAGGAGCGGGGTGGGATGAGCGAGATGTCGGGGAGACGCGGACCCGGCCGTGAGGACGACGTGGGGCTATCGTCTCCCGACCCGCGTGCCGCGGGGAGTCGGGGCGGGGTGGGTACGCCGGCCGGCGAGCCAGGTGCCCAGGACGGGGAGGTGCGCGAGGTCGCCGGGGGCTGTCTCGGCCGGGTCGGCGGCGAGATGCACCAGATCGGCGCGCATTCCGGGGCGCAGCGCGCCCCATTCCTTCTCCTCGAACGCCTGGTGGGCGCATCCTGCGGAGTAGGCGGCGAGAGCGGTGTCGACGTCGATCCGCTCCTCGGGGAGCCAGCCGCCCTCGGGAACACCCTCCGGCGTCTGACGGGTCACCGCGACGGCGATGCCCCGCAGTGGTTCATGGGCGGTGACGGGCCAGTCGCTGCCGAACGAGAGCCGGGCACCGGAGGCGAGCAGGGCGGCGACCTGGTACTGCCGCCCGCCGCGTTCCGGGCCGATCCTCGGCAGGGTCAGCTCGGTCATCAGGGGGTCGGGCTGGGCCCACAGCGGCTGGAGGTTGGCGACCACGCCGAGGGCGGCGAACCGGGCCAGGTCGGCGGGGTCGATCAGCTGGGCGTGGGCGATGACCGGACGGCGGTCGCGGGCGCCGTTGGTGCGGGCTGCGGCCTCGATCGCGTCCAGCGCCATCCGGACCCCGCCGTCGCCGATGGCGTGGACGTGCGCGCGGAAGCCGAGCGCGTCGACGGCGGTGACGGCCTCGGCGAGCTCCTCGGGGGACCAGGTGGCGATGCCGTGCGAGTGCGGGCAGTCGCTGTAGGGCTCGAGGAGGGCGGCGGTGCCGGCCTCGATGACGCCGTCGGCGAAGAACTTCACACTCCGCGCGGTCAGCAGCCCGGGAGCGGAGCGCTCCACCTTGTCCCGGTCCGCAGTGAACCGGAGGATGCGCTCGCGCCAGCCCTCGGGTTTCAGGACGAAGGCGAGGTCGGCTCGTACCGGAAGCCCCGGCCCGGTGGTCGCCGCGGTGACCCAGACGTCGGCCTGGTGCGGTTCGACCCAGGCGTCCTGCACCCAGGTCACGCCGGCCGCGGCGAACCGGGCGGCGGCCTCACGCAGCGCTGCCACCTGCACCTCGTGGGAGGCGGTGGGGATGAGGGCGAGCACCGGGCCGAGGGCGCCGAACTCGCGCAGGGTGCCCAGCGGCTCGGTCGATCCGTCCCGGCGCAGGATCTCCCCGCCCACCGGGTCCGGCGTTCGGGCGGTGTAACCGACCCGGCGCAGGGCCTCGCTGTTCACCCAGGCGGTGTGGTGGTCCATGGTGCGCAGGACGACGGGACGGTCGGGTACGACGGTGTCCAGCCACCGGGCGTCGAAACGGCCGTCGGGGGCGAGCCACGGGTCGAAGCCGTCACCGGTGATCCACTGCGTCTGCGGGTGTTCGGCGGCCCAGTCTCGTACGACCTCGACGATCTCCTCGACGCTCGTGCGGTCCCGGACGGGAACCCCGGCCAGCCCCAGTCCGCCCATCACGGGGTGTACATGTCCGTCGCCGAACGCCGGCAGCAGGGCCCCGCCGGCCAGGTCGACGACGGTGGTGCGCGGTCCCCGGGCAGCCTGCGCCGCTGAGCCGAGGGCGGTGATCCGGCCGTCGGTGACGGCAAGGGCGTCGTGGACGGGAGCGTCCGCGAGCCCGGTCCGGACGGTCCCTCCGGTGAAGACGATGTCGGCGTGCATGGCGTGAGGCGTGCCTTTCCTCCGGCCGGCTGCCTAACTGAAAGGCATTCGGTTTCGGGTAATGTAGGCCTCGCCCAGGCGACTGGGAAGAGTTTTACTGAATGCCATTCGGTAACTTCTGGGTTACGGCACTGAAGGACGAGGAGCCACCGTGGGACGGCCGCGCACACCTCTGCTGGACCGTCGGCGCATCGGTGCCGCGGCACTGCGCCTGGCCGACGCGCAGGGCGCCCTCTCCATCCCGGCCCTGGCCAAGGCCCTGGGTGTCGCCCCGTCCGCGCTCTACCACCACGTCGCCGGCCGCGACGACATCATCTCGCTGATGCGCGAGGAACTGGCCCTGACGACCGGAAGCGACCAGGACTGGTCACAGCCCTGGGAGAAGGCCCTGGAGGGCTGGGCCCGCTCCTACCTCGCTGCCTTCGCCGCCCACCCGGGGGCGGTTCCCCTGCTCGCCACCGCCCCACTGGCCGAACCCTTCATGCACGCGATGTACGAGAAGGTCGCCGAGCTGCTCCTGGACGCGGGTTTCGCCGCGAAGGAGGTCATGCCACTGATCACCGCACTGGAGAGCTTCGTCCTCGGCTCCGCCCTCGACCTGGTGGCGCCGCCCGTGATGGTCTCCGACGTCGCCCGCGACACGGCTCCACACCTCAGCGCCGTACTCGACCAGACCCCCGCCGACCGCAGCCGCGCCACCTTGGCCTTCGACCTCGGGCTGCGCGCCCTGCTCACCGGATTCCGCGACCTGCTGAGTCACTGACGGCACTCGCGCACGGGGTCCCACTCGGCGGCTCGACGCGGCACCACGGCCCCTCGGCGTGACGGCTGCGGCCTCGCCACCTGGCGTCCCCGTCCGCGGGCTCCTCGCCGTGGAGGACGCAGGCGGCCGAGGCGACGCGGATCCGGCCACGGCCGCGTGCCGTGTCCGTGAACCGGTAGGAGGCGCGGCTGACGCTCGCGGATGGACGCCCGTGTTCGGTCAGGCCCTGCCGCGCCTGGAGGCGGCCGGCGCGGGACGGGTTCCCGGCCGGGGCGGCCGGCCTGTGCCGTCCTCCTCCCGGGGCTGCGAGGGGGCGAGTCGGAGTGTCCGCCGAGCGTGCGGCAACGCCGTGAGAGCGGGACGGCTTGTTCATCCCATGTCGCCGGCCCTCGCCCAGAACTCGCCGCGCCCGAGGGCCGTTCCCTGGACTGGCCGGGGCAGATCACCGCCGCGCTAGGACTGTTCGCTCTGCTCTACGCGGTGATCCAGGGCCCCGAGAGCGGCTGGGGGAGCCCGCAGATCGTCATCGCGTTCCTCGCCGCGGGCGTCTTCCTCGTGCTGTTCGTCCTCGCGGAGGGCCGCGCCGCCCAACCGCTCCTCCTCCTGAGCGCGTTCAGGAACCGGGCGTTCGCCGTCAACTCGGCGGTCACCCTGATCGGCATGTTCGGCTTCCTCGCCATCATGTACTCCACCAGCATTCGCCTCACCACCATCCAGGGGTTCAGCCCTCTGAAGAGCTCCGTCGCCTACCTGTTCTTCGGAGACATCGGTTTCGTGCTTTCTTCGTCGGCCTCGGCCTGATCGGCGTCGCAGGGCTGTGGTTCGCCCAAGTCCCCGCGAGTAAGCGCGCGTTGGGCTCCATCGTCGGCCCGCTGATCCTCGCGGGTACCGGCTCGGGACTCGCCTTCGCCGCCATGAGCGCCGTCGCGGTCAACTCGCTGCCCCACCACCTCGCCGGCATGGCGAGCGGCGCCATGAGCACCTTCCGGGACCTCGGGTTTCGCCTTCGGCCCCGCGATCGCGGGCGCCGTCGCGCTCGGCCAGGCCGCCAAGCAGATGGGCCGCGAGGTGGCCGACAGTCCCGGCCTGAGCAAGGCGTACGCGGCTTCCGGCCCATGCCCCCGCGGAGCAGAGACCGCAACTGGAGGCCGCGGTGCACGCCGTTGCCTCGGGCCCGCTCGGCGCCAACTCGGTTGCAGCGAACGTCACTTCGCCGGACGGCCGGGTCATTCCCTTCAACCCGCTCAAGGACGTCGCGTTCCAGGCCCTCAGCACCAGTTACTCCCACGCGTACGTGCTCGGCGGCGTGGCCGCTCTCGTGGCCGCGGCACTCACCCTCGCCGGCGGGCGCGGTGGGCCGGGGGAGAACCGGCTCGACGACGACCCGCACACCCTCGGCGACTGACCGCTCGGGCGACGCCGGCCCCGCACCACGATCACACGACCCACCCGGACAGGAGACACACCATGACCGCCACCACCCAGCCGGCGTCGAGCGGTACGGACGACGTGCGGGGGCCGGACACCCTCGCCCGGGCCGAGGCGGCGTGGCTCGTCGCGATCACCCAAGGGGACGACGCGCAGCGTGCGCTCATGCTCCCCGACTGCGTGATCGTGCACGGGCCGGTCGGCGACGTCCACGACCGCGAGCGCTTCCTCGCCTACGACGTGCCGGGAGCGCGGAGGGCGAGCCGTCGTGACGTGCTTTCAGAGGGCTCGCCGAGTTCGCCGGCTGGGACCCCCGGCTGGTGGAGCTGATCAGGGCGGCCGAGACGCCGGGGCGCTGGGCCCTGCTCGACCGCGAGCCCCTCGACCGCTGGAACCGCGGCAACGCGACCCTGCTCGGCGACGCGGCCCACCCCATGTTCCCGTTCTTCGCGCAGGGCGCCGCCCAGGCGATCGAGGACGCCGCCGTCCTGGCCCTGTGCCTCGCGGCCGACCCGGACCACCCGACCGCCGCGCTGAGCCGCTACGAGGAACGGCGCCGCAGCCGCACGGCCCGCCTGCAACAGGTGTCGCACGGCAGGTCGCACGTCAACCACCTGCCGGACGGCCCCGAGCAGCGGGCACGCGACCTGCAGTACGCACAGGCCGACCCGCTCAGGGAGAACGGCTGGATCTACGAGTACGACCCGGAGGCCGCCGTCTCATGAAGATCACCGCGGCGGTGTCACACGCCGGAGCGGGAGCGCCCCCGATCGTGCTCGGACAGGAGGGCGCGGGCGTCGTGGAGGCGGTCGGTGCCGGGGTGACCCGCCTCGTGCCCGGTGACCCATGTGGTGCTCTCGGGCAACTCCAGCGGTGTGTGCGGGCGGCCCGCTCAAGGCACCGGCCGTCCAACGAACACAGCCGTTGTCGTCCCCCACGACCCCACCCAGACTGCGGCACGGCCGGCCCGAGACGCGGCCCGGCCGCAGCGCCCCCTGTCGACACCCCGAGTACGTCCCGCCACCGACCGGAGTGCGGGGCTGCCCTGGACGCGGACTTCCACGATGCCCTCGACCGACGGCGATCGTTCCGGGATGGACGCGGCGAGCCTCACGCCGAGAAGCGTGCCGTGGCCAGGACCGTTCCGTCCGGGCCCACCAGGCGGGCGCCGGTCGTGCTCGTCGGGTCGACCGGGGCCGGCGCCCCCCAGTACCCGTAACCGTCCTTGAGCGGGAACGAACCCACCGGGACCGTCGACCCGTCGGCGCGCACCAGCAGACACCGCACCGGGCCCCGGTCGGTCCCCGGGAACTCGACGGACATGTACACCCAGCTCCGGTCACCGCCATGAGCGAAGAAGCGGCCCACCTCATGGCCGCCGGACACCAGGGCGGCCTCGCGCAGACCGCCGTCCGCCCGCCGGGCGACCGGTGCCGGCGCGCCCTCGATCACCGTGCCGACCGCCCAGCCGCCGAAACCGCAGGCCACGGTCGCGGCGACCGCGGCCGCCGCCAGCCGCAGCCGCTGTCTGCGGGGCCTCCGCTTCGGTGCCGGGGCCGCGCCCAGGGCCCTTACGACCCGGCTCTCGAAGCCGACCGGCGGCTCGGCCTCCGGCAGCAGGGCGAGCAGACCGTCGCCGACCACCGTCAGCCGTTCGACGTGCTCCCGGCAGTCCGGGCAACGGTCCAGGTGGGCGACCGCCTCGGCCCGCTCACGGGCCGGCAGGACCCCGAGCGCCAGCTCGGCGCCCTGCTCCCGCAGCCGCTCGCACTCCATGCCGCTCACCGCTTCTCCTCCGTCTCGAGAAGGGCGCGCACCTTGCGTGTGCCGGTCCGGATCCGTGTCTTCGCCGTGCCCAGTGGAATGTGCTCGGTGTCCGCCACCTCCCCGGCCGTCATCCCGTAGATGCCTGCCATCACCAGGGCCCGCGCCTGCTCCCGGGGCAGCTCGGCCACCGCGCGCCGGACCCGCTCCGCGTTGTCGTCCGCCACCGCCCGCCGCTCGGGCGTCTCGGTCACGACGTCGAGCAGCGTGTCCAGGTCCTCCGGCGCGACCGGCTTCGCCCGCCGGGCCCGTACCGCGTCGATCGCCAGGTTGTGCGCGATCGTCGTCAGCCAGGACCGTACGGAGCCCCGCCGGGGGTCGTACACCTGCGCGTGCCGCCAGGCCCGCTCGAAGGTCTGCTGGGCGACGTCCTCGGCGAGCTGGGTGTCGGCCAGGACGGCGAGGGCCACGCCGTAGACGGTGCTCTGGAAACGGCGCACGAACGCCACGGCCAGCTCCGGATCGCCCGTGGTCAGGCCGGTGAGCAGTGCCTCGTCGGGCACCCGTCCGAAGGAGAGGGCCATGCGCCACATATCAGGAATACGTTCCGACGCCCGGAAGGGATTGCGCTCCCCTCCATTCTCCCCCCGGGCGCTCCGCAATCCCTCCGCCCGCCGCGGCCGTACCCCTTGCAGGGGGAGCAGGGGGACGATCCGGAGGACCGATTCATGACCATCCCGCACACCCGTAACCGCGTGCTCCTCGGTGTGGCCGCCGGCGGGCTGACCGCCCTGCTCGCCGCCTGCGGAGGCGGCGGCAGCAGCGGCGGCAGCAGCGGTTCCGGTACGACCACCGCACCCGCCCCGTCGATGGCCGGGGCCTCCGGGACCCCGGTCACGGCGAAGCTGACCGACTTCCACATCCAGCTCTCGACGCAGAAGTACCACCCCGGCCGGTACACCTTCACCGCGCAGAACATGGGGCACCACGAGCACGCCCTGGAGCTGGACGGCCCTGGCGGCGACAACCGCGGCACGACCCTGGAGCCCGGACAGTCCACGACCCTCACGGTGACGCTGAGGTCCGGCACGTACCAGGTGTTCTGCCCCGTCGACGGACACAAGGACCTCGGCATGAAGACGCACATCACGGTCGGCGGAACCCCGGCGTCGACCAGCACCAACGACAACACCCCTACGAACAATGGCTACTGAACGGACCGCCGCGACGCTCGTCCTGCGCCTGGCCGGCGCGGGGCTGACGGCGGCCATGGCAGCGATCCATCTGCGCCTGTGGGCCGAGGGCTACCGGGGCCTCGACACCATCGGGCCGCTCTTCCTGCTCAACGGCGTCGTCGGCCTCCTGCTCGCCCTGGCGCTGCTGGGCACCCCCGTACGCCGGCTGGCGCCGGTAGCCGCCGTGACCGCCCTCTTCACCGCGGGGACCCTGGGCGCCCTGGTGCTCAGCCTCACCACGGGGCTCTTCGGCTTCGTCGAGTCGATGGACGCGGAACTGGTCCGTCCGACCGTGTACGTCGAGGCGGCGGGCGTGGCCGTCCTGGCCGTCCTGACGGTGGTCGCCCACAGCCGCCCTCACCGTCGCGCACAGGCCCCTGCCCCGCACCATCGACACCGCACGGACGCCGGAGGCGCACGCCGAGGGTGACCCTGCCGCACGGGAGTCGCCGAGCCCCGGCCCGGCGGACTCCCGTGCGTGATCTGCACCAGCGGCCATCCACGACAACGCCGGCCCAGGGATATCCCGGGGAGAACCCCGGTGTCTTTCAGGGGGGTTGCCGGACCCTGCCGGGCCACGAGCCGCCCTAGCGTTGATCACATGCCGACTTCACCGTTTCGACGACGACCCAGGACGCTCGCGGTGTGCGCGATGCTGCTCGCCGCCTCGGCCGTCGCGCCCACCGCCGCGGCGGCGGCCACGACAGCCACCGCCGCCGGCCCGGACCCGCTCGCCCGCTTCCACACCCAGCACCTCGACTGGCACGCCTGCGCACTCGGCCCCGACGACGAGACCGGCCGCGAGCTGGACGCCGCGGGCGCCGACTGCGCCGACGTCACCGTGCCCCTCGACTACACCGACCCCGGCGGCCGTACGATCAGCGTCGCCGTCTCCCGCCGGAAGGCGACCGACACGGCCCACCGCTCGGGCCCGCTGTTCCTCAACGACGGCGGACCGGCCGGCCCCAGCCTCCCCATGCCGCTCACCACCGCCGACGCGATGGGCGAGGTCGCCGCCCGCTACGACCTGATCGGCATGGACCCGCGCTTCGTCGGCCGCAGCACCCCGCTCGACTGCGGCTGGAACCTCGGCTCCGCCTTCCTCCGCTCGGCCGGTTCCCACCGGGCGGCGTACCAGGGGGAGGTCAGCCTCGCCCGCGACCTGGCCGAGCGCTGCACCCGCACCCAGGGTGACGTGCTGCCGTACGTCACCACCCGCAACACCGCCCGCGACATGGACGTCATCCGCGCCGCCCTCGGCGCGGACACCCTCTCCTACCTCGGCTACTCCTACGGCAGTTACCTCGGCGAGGTCTACACCCAGCTCTTCCCCGGCCGCACCGACCGCGTGGTGCTCGACGGCGTCAGTCCCCCCGAGCGCTACAACCAGACCCTGCTGCGCGGCGCCGAGGCGGTCAACGAGGCGGCCCTGCGCGCCTGGGCCTCCTGGACCGCCGCACGCCACACCACCTACGGGCTGGGCGCCACGCGCGCAGAGGTGCTCGCGACCGTGGACCACATCCTCGACGCCGCAGCCCGGGAGCCGTTGCGGGTGGGGGAGACCTACCGGCTGGACGAGCACGTGCTCCCCGCCCTCTTCATCGGCGGCCTCGGCAGCGATCTCGACGAGCGGCGCGCCGACCTGGCCCGGACCGTACGCCTCCTGGCCCGTGCCGCCGACCGGCAGCCGGTCGAGCCGGACCAAGGACTGGCCCGGCAACTGGAGTTCCTGCTGACCTCGGCGGGCTCGGCCTCCTCCAGCCAGATGACGGCGATACTCTGCGGCGACGTGGCCGAGCGGCGCGGTGTCGGCAGCTACTGGCGCGCGGTCGAACAGTCGCGCCGGCGGTTCCCGCTCGCCGGCCCGCTGGCGAACGACATCACCCCCTGCGAGTTCTGGGCGCCGCCCGCCGAGGCACCGACCGTGCTCGACAACGACGTCCCGGCCCTGCTCCTCGCCGCGACCGGCGACCCCCGCACCGTCTACTCCGGCGCCCGGGCCATGCGCGAGCGGTGGCCGAGCTCGCGGCTCCTGACCGTCGAACACGCCCGCCAGCACGGCCTCTACGGCGAGTACGGCAACGCCTGCGTCGACGACCAGGTCAACGCCTACCTGCGCACCGGCCGACTCCCCGCACTGGACCCGACCTGTGCCGCCGCACCGCCTCCGCACGGTCCCGTTCTCTAGCGATATGGACAAAGACAGGCGGAATGCGAAGTGGATTGCGATGAAAGCATCTTGACCCCGGTATGCCGCATCAGGCAGGTTTCAGACACTGGACGTCGTCCAGGGGTTCCCCGAGAAAGATGCGTGCTATGGGCGCCTACCTGTGTCCTCCTGCCGTGGTGCAAGGCGAGCATGTCGTGAAGACCGGCCAGATCCTGGCGGAGGTCCGGGCCCGGCACCCGCAGGCGCCGTGGCTGCCGAGGATGGACGGCATCGCCGCGAGCACCGGGATCACCTCACGGGCCTGGATGCTGCCGCTGGAGTCGGCCTCCGCGCCCAGCGGTGGAAGCGGCCTGCGAACCCCCGGAGCGGGCGCGGCTCGTGAGGCACTGGCCCGCGGCGGCTTCGGCGACGAGGAGGTGAACCGCGCCATCGCCGCACTGGAGGCGATACCCGCACCGCAGACGGTCCAGGAGCGCACCGCGCCGGCCTGGGCGGCCGTGCAGGAGTACGGCGAACGCGCGGCGCGCGCAGCTCTCGACGTCGCCGGACTGGACGCCGCCGACGTCGACTGTCTGATCACCAGTCACTCCACCACCCCGGCCCTCCCGGGGCTCGACCTCTCCCTGCTCAACCGCCTTCCGCTGCGCCGCGACGTCCTGCTGCTCCCGGCCACCCAGTGGGCCTGCATCGCCGGTACCCGATCGCTCGCACTCGCGGCCGATCTGGTCGCGACGGACCCCGACCGCGTGGTGCTGGTGGTGATCGCGGAGGCGCTGAGCACCACGTACCAACCTGCCGACGAGACCCTGGAATCGCTGATCGTGCGGCTGCTGTTCGCCGACACCGCCGTCGCCGTGGTGGTCACCGGGCGCCCCGCACCGGAGTCGGTCCTGAGACTGGACGCGGTGTGGCACCACACCCTGCCCGGCACCATGGACCTGCACCGGCTGGAGACCCGGACCGACGGCACGCACTTCGTGATGGACCGCCGTGGACCGCGTGCCGTTCAGGAGACGGTCGCCGCGATGTGGAGGTGGTTGCGCGTACGCCATCAGGACGACCGACAGGGGTGGCATCCCGACCTGCTGCTCGCACATCCCGGTGGGACGAGGGTGCTGGAGTACATGGAGCAGACGATGCCCGAAGGATGGCCGGCGGGCCTTCTCGCCTACAGCCGGGACAGCTACCTCACGGGCAACCGCGGCGGCGCGGCCGTGCTCGACATCCTGTGCCGCGCCCACGAGGCCGGCCAGAAGTCCGGCAGCCGCACGGTGCTGTACGCGGCCGCACCCGGACTGACGGCCACGGCCGTGGAGGGGGAGTGGCTGTAGCCGGGGCACCCACCCTCACTCCGGCACGGGCTAGACCTCCAGTTCGGCCCAGACCGCCTTGCCGGTCTCGGTCCACCGCACGCCCCAGCGGGTGGTCAGCTTGTGGACGACGTGGAGCCCCCGCCCCCGGTCGTCGAGCAGCCCACCGCGGTGCAGGCGTGGGCGGCCGTTGCCGCTGTCGCCGACCTCGCAGGTGAGCCGGTGCCCGGCCCGCACCAGGCGCAGGGTGACGGGCCCGGTGCCGAACAGGACGGCGTTGGTGACCAGTTCGCTGATCACCAGCAGCGCGTTGTCCCGGGCCTGGCCGCCGGTGTGCCATCCCCGCAGCACGGGGGAGGCCAGGGCGCGGGCGCGGGCCGCGGTGGTGTCGCGGGCGGACAGGCGCCAGGTGGCGCTGTCCCGGCCGCGGCGGCCGGTCATCCGGGCCAGCAGCAGGGTCACGTCGTCGCGCAGGGGTTCCGGCGGGGCCAGCCGGGCGACCACACGACGGGCGGCCCGCTGGAGATCGTCCCAGGGATGCACCTCACGGACCACGTCCGTCAGCCGGCCGATGCCGTCGTCGATCGAGGTGGACGGATCCTCGACCAGGCCGTCGGTGTAGAGGACGAGGAGCGAGCCGGGCGGCGCGGCGAACTCGTGCACGTCGAAGGGTTCCCGTACGGCGAACTCGGCGCCCAGCGCCGGGTGCGGCTGGGCCGCCACGGCCTTGGCGGACCCGTCGGGATGGACGAGGACAGGGGGGAGGTGACCGGCGTTGGACATCACCACCCGGTGGTCGACGGGGTCGTAGACCGCGATGCAGCACGTCGAGCCCAGCGCGCTGTACCCGGCCGCCAGGCCCGCGTCGGTGTCGTCCAGCAGCGTGACCGTCTCGTCCAGCCGCTCCAGCACCTCGCCGGGGCCCAGCCCCGCCGACAGCAGCGCACGGGCCTCCATGCTCAGCTGGCCCATGGCCGCCGCGGCCCCGAGGCCGTGGCCCACGACGTCACCGACCACCAGTGCGGTCCGGTCGCCCGGCAGCGGGAAACTGTTCACCCAGTCACCGCCGACGCCCGCACTGTCGGGAGTGGTGGGCTCGTACACACTGGCGACCTCGATGGTCTCGCTGCCGACCCGCGGCAGCAGCCGGCGTTGCAGTGCCAGGACCTGGGCGTGCTCCCGCTGGTGCTGGCGGGCCAGGTCCACATGGCGGGCGGTCTTGGCCACGAGTTCCTGGAGGTCGAGCAGCTCACCCTCGCGGAAGGGGCGTTCCGGCCGGCGCCAGACCTCCGTCACGCCCAGCACGATCGGGCCCGGGGCGCCCTGCTGCCCCTCGACGATGAGCGGAATGCACGCGACGCTCACCGGCTGGTCGCCGGGCACCAGGGCGCGCACCAGCCGTCGGTCGCCGAGTGCCCGCTCGATCGCCTCGCGGTCACGGACGACGATGGCCTGCGGTACGTCGTCCCGCATGACCGCGCCGGCCAGCAGCCGGCTCGCCTCCTGGGGAAGATTGTCCCCGGGGGTCAGGTACCCCTCGGGCCAGGCCCGGTCCGGCACCAGGGCGGCCCGGCGCAGCCGGATGCGGTCCTGTGCCTGCTCGGTGACCGCCTCACCCGTCCACACGGCGTAGTCCAGGTCGACGGCCGCGACGTCCCCCCAGGCCAGCAGGGACTGGGCCAGGGACTGCGCGGTCTCCCCGATGTCGAGGGACGTCCCGATCGCGGCGGCGGAGGCATACAGGTGCAGCCGCTTGGCCATGGCGATCAGTGAGACGGTCAGACCCTCCCGCGGTGTCGCGGCCGGCAGGATGCTCATCGACACCACCAGCTCCGACCCGTCGCTGCGCCGCAGGCGCTGGACGCGGGCGACGTGCGCCTCGCCGGTGTCGAGGACCCGCTGCAGGCGCCGGGTCACCGTCGGTACGTCCCCGGGAGGCAGCAGATTCGCGAAGGGTTCCCCCGGCACGACCCTCACCCCGGCGAAAGGGGCGGCGTCCACATTGCAGCTGGTGATCCTCAGATCCCGGTCGAGGTTGACCGCCCCGAGGATCTGTTCCCGGTCGTCGGGCTCCGCGCCGCTGCCCCGGGGCGGACGCACGTCAGCCTCGCCCGGGGAACCGGCGTGACCCGCGGCCGCCGTCGCTCCGGCCCTCGGGATGTAATCCGCCAGGGCTCCGCTGACCATGTCGAACGGCGAAGCCGAGGAAGAGGACGAAGTGGCGTTCATGCGTCTCACGCAGCTCGCTGACTCCGGCACACGCCGGACGATGGTTCCCGGGACCGTGCGGCCCAGCCCCGAGGTCCTGCATCGCACCTCTCATGAGATAGGACAGACAGCGTGTCCGCCGGATAGGTAAAAATTAGCATAAAGCGATTTTTCTCCGGCGGGTCGGATGCCCGCGCGCGGGCGAGCGGGCGGTGCCGGGGCCTCGCTTCGGCGGTGACCGCGGGCTACGCGGGGGCGGGGAGCGTCCGTCCCAGGCGGGCGAGGGGAGAGAGGGCCATCAGGGCCGGCGACAGCAGCATGCCGGCGGCCGTCACCAGGAGGCTCGTGCGCGTCCCCCACGCCTGCGCCAGGAAGCCGCCGAGGAGCGAGCCGAGTGGAGTCAGCCCCATGCCGGCGAAAGTGATCGTCGCGGCCACGCGGCCCTGCATCCCGTCGGGCGTCATGGCCTGTCGGACGGCCATCACCGTGACGTTCACCAGCTGGCCGAAGGTTCCGAAGACGAGGTTGACCGCACAGAGCGCGGTGATCGTCGCCGCGGAGGAGCCGTGCAGCGCGGGCACGCACAGGAACGCGCCGTCGCCGACCACCGCCGCCCCGACGAGCACTCGGCCGTGCCCGAAGCGGCTCGGCAGGCGGGCGGCCAGCAGGGCACCCAGGAGCGCCCCCGGCCCCGTCGCCGCGAGGGCCAGCCCCACGGCGGTGCCCGAGAGGTGCAGGTCCCGCGGCAGGAACAGCAGATAGACGGTCATCGCGGCGGCGAAGAAGAGCTGGAAGGCGGCGGACGCGAGACACACCGCCCGGAGCGAGGTGTCACCGGCGACGAAACGGAGCCCGGCGTGGATCCGCCGCCGGACCCGGGGGGAGCCTTTGTGCTCGCGGCGTTCCGCGTGCGCCGGGACGGATTCGCGGCGACCGATCCGCCGTATCGTGAGGAACGACAGCGCGAAGAACGACGCGCTGGAAACGGCGGCGATCGGCGCCGACAGCACGGACACCAGCGCGCCGCCGAGCGCGGGACCGCCGATCTGCGCCGCGGACCGGCTGCCTTCGAGCGCGCTGTTGCCCGGTACGAGCTGATCGCGCTTCACCAGCCGTACCAGGGACGCCTGGTAGGCCACGTCGAAGAACACCGACAGGGCCCCGAGGGCGAAGGCGACGACGAACAGCACCGGCATGACCAGGCTGCCGAGGAGGCCCGCCACGGCGGCGGCGCCCAGCGCCAGGGCCCGGCCCGCGTCCGTCAGCACCATCACGGCACGGGTGCGCCGCCTGTCCACCCACGCGCCCGCGAAGAGCGACAGCAGCAGGATCGGAGCCTGTCCCACGGCCCGCAGCGCGCCCAACTGGCCGGCACCGGCGTCCAGCGTCAGGACGGCGAAGGGCGGCACGACCACCAGACCGGTGTGTTCGCCGAGCTGGGAGGCCGTCTGGCCCACCCAGAGCCTGCGGAAGTCACGGTCCCGCCAGAGGCTGGGAACAGCAGGGCCGGACTCCTCGTGCGTCACGGTCGCATGCTTTGGGCAGGCGGGCCGGCCTTGTCCTGGCCGGCCTTGTCCCGGTCGGGCCGGTCCCGGTCGGTCGTGGCCTCGCGGACGACCGCCAGGAGAGTCCGGAACCGCTCGCGGTCCTCCGGGGTGAGACCGGCCGTCGCCTCCGCGAGCGCCAGACGGTCCACCTCCTCGGCCTCGCGATGGCACCGCAGCCCGTCGTCGGTCAGCCGGAGGAGGAAGGCGCGGCGGTCGTCGGGGTGGCGGACCCGCTCGACCAGGCCGTCCCGCTCCAGGCTGTCGACGATGCTCGTCGCGGTGCGCGCCGCGACGCCCGTCATCTCGCTCAGGTCCCGCATCCGCAGGGGCCGCTCGGCGCGCGCGAGCATCCGCATGGCCCGCAGCCGGGCGACCGAGGCGCCGCCGGCCCGCAGGCGGTGCTCCACGAACCGGCGCAGCTGCTGCGTCGTCTCGTACAGCTCGTCGACCAGGACGTCGCTGCTGCCCTGCACTGCCATGTGTCGCTCCCCGTCGCGCGTTCCACCGGAAACCCGATTCTATGAGCACTGACATAGTGAGTATGCTCAGTATGTGCAGCTGTCCCCGCGTCGCTCCCGCACGCCCCTCCGTTCCTCCCGTTCCTCCCGTTCCTTCCGTTCCTCCCCTTCGCTCGGCTCGGCCCGGTCCTCCCGGTTCAGCCAGCGCCTCGTCGTCCCCGTGATGTGTGTCAGCGTGACCTTCATCGCCATCGTCGACGGCGCGATCACGACGGTCGCCCTGCCCTCCATCGCGCGGCAGTTCGGGCTGACCACGGCCGCCCTCGACGGGGTGGTCGTGGTCTACCCGGTGTGTCTGGCCATGACGATCCCGGCCTCCGCCTGGCTCGTCGAACGCTTCGGCGGAAAGCGCGTCCTGCTCACCGCGCTCACCGTCTTCCTCGGCTCGTCCCTGCTGTGCGGCATGGCCGCCGACCTCGCCCGGCTGGTGGCCTTCCGCGCCGTGCAGGGGTTGTCCGCCGGCGTCCTGTTCCCGGCCTCCGCCGCCCTGCTCTTCGCGACCTTCAACGCCTCCGACCAGGTGCGGATCTCCCGCTACATGATCATCCCGCAGCAGATGGCCCCGGCCGCCGCCCCCATCCTGGGCGGCCTCCTCGTCGACCATCTGTCCTGGCGGTGGGTGTTCTACGTCAACGTGCCGGTGGGGCTGCCCGTCGTCGTGTTCGGCATGCTCTTCCTGGCCGAGCACCGCGGCCGGCTGCCCGGCCGGTTCGACCTGCCCGGCCTGCTGCTGAGCGCCGCCGGACTGGGTGCCGCGATGTTCGGGATCTCCGAGGGGCCCAGCCGTGGCTGGGCCTCCGTGCCGGTGGTCGTCTCCCTGGTTCTCGGCGCGCTCCTGCTCGCCGCCACGGTCGTCCACCAACTGCGCGTGACCGAACCGCTCCTGAGGCTCCGGCTCTTCGCGGACCGGCTCTTCCGCGACACCAACCTGATCAACCTGATCGGCCTGATCCCGATCCTCGGCGCGATGTACCTCGGCCCGCTCTTCCTCCAACAGGCCCAGGGCCGCTCCGCGCTGGAGTCCGGCACCAGCACCTTCCCCGAGGCCTTCGGGGTCCTGCTGACCGTCCAGGTCGCCGGGGTCCTCTACGCGCGAGTGGGCCCGCGGATCATCGTCGGCTGCGGGCTGGCCGGCGTCAGTGTGGTCCTCCTGCTCTTCGCCACCTGCGACGAGGACACCAGTCTGTGGACCTTCCGGGCCTACATGTTCCTGCTGGGCATCGCCATGGGCGGGGTCTTCATGCCCACGACGGTGGCCTCGCTCGCGAACGTCGACCGGCAGGACCTGGCCCAGGCGTCCACGCTGAACACCGTCGTCCGGCAGACCGGAGGAGCCCTGGCGCCGGTCGCGGTGACCACCGCCCTCGTCCTCGGCAGCCCCGCGGGGGCCGTGGCCGATCCGCCGGTCGCCGCCTACCAGTACGCCTACCTCGCCCTGGCCGCCGTCGCGGCGGCGACCGCTGCCTTCGCCTTCACCCTCCCGGACGCCCGCGCCCGCGCGGCCGCCGGGAACACGGCTGCGGCGCCCCGACCGGCGGCGGCCGCGACGCACCACGAGAACGCCCGCTGACCTCACGGCGAGCAGCGTCAACGCCGTGACGGGGGCGGCCTCGCGCCGCCGGCCGCCGGCCTGCACGGATGTCCGGCGGCTCGGGCCGGTCGGACCGTCGCGGACCGGCTTGCGGTCCTGACCGCGGTCCGGCGCCTCGGCCGGGTCGGCGTCGGCGCGGTGGGTCGACTGCGGTCTGTCGATGAGCCGCGGGCGCGGCATTCAGCTCATCGCGCCGGCCGCGCCCGAGAAGCCACTCCCCGCCACGGCCGGGCAGGCAGGGGGGCATCTGAGGTTCGGAGCCATCCGCGCTGACACCACGACACCGGGCCCGGCTCGTGCTTCCTCGTGCTTGCCCGGTGCCCCGGCTCGTGCCCGCCCCCCCGCCCGCCCTGGGCCTGTCCCGCGCCTGGCCTGCGCTCGGCCCGCGCCCGGCCTGTCCTCGCCCCGCGCCCGGCCCGTGCTGCGGCCGTGCCTGCCCCGCGCCCGGCTCTTGCCTGCCCCGCGCCCAGCCCGCGCCCGGCTCGTGCTCGCCCCGTGCCCGACCCGTGCTCGCTCCGCGCCCGCGCAGTGCTGGGCTCGTGCCCGCCCCCCCGCCCCCCCGCCCGCCCCCCGCCCGCCCCGCGCACGCCCGTGCCTCCCATGGCCCGCCCCGCCCTCGGCCCCTGGCCGCGCCCTCGGCCGGTCGCTACCCGTCCTGGCGGCCGGTGTCGTAGCGCTCCCGTGCCTCGTGGACCTCCTCGATGTGGGTCTCCGCCCAGTCCTTCACCGCGGTCGGCAGGACGGCCAGGCTGCGGCCCAGCGGCGTCAGTTCGTAGTCGACGCGGACCGGGACGGACGGGGTGACCGTACGGGGAGTTGAGCGAGGGGCACTCGCTCCTGGTCACCGGCGCGGCGGGCGCGGTCGGCGGCTTCGCCTCCAACTCGCCGCCCGGCGGGTGATCGCGGTGACCGCGCTGGCCAGGCCGGGCGACGAGGAATTCGTACGGTCCCTGGGGGCCGCGCCCTTCACGTCCGGCACGGGCGGCGCGGCCGGCGTCGACGCCGTGCTGGACGCTGCGGTGCTCGGTGAGCCGGCCCTGGAGTGGCTCCGCGACGGGGGCGGGTACGTGGGCGTCCGGCCCGGGGCGCACCCGGCGCCGGTGCGCGGGGTGCGGACCTCGGCCGTCGCGGTCACCGCCCGACGGAGCGCGACTGAGCGAGCTGGTGGCGCTGGTGGATGGGGGCGCGCTGACGCTGCGGGTCGCGGAGACCTTTCCCCTGGAGGAGACGGCCAAGGCGCACGCCCGTCTGGCGGAGGGCGGGGTGCGCGGGAGGCTGGTGCTGATTCCCTGACCGGGGCATCGCCCGGCCTGCGCGGCAAGGTTTGCGCAAGGTCGATGGTCCAGTGTGGCGTCACCAAGCACGGACGGTCGCGTCCCGGGTGGTCGCCACCGGTCAGGGAAGGCAAGAACATGCACGTGAAAGACATGATGGCCCAGCGGTTCGGCACCGGGCGGGTCCGCTCGCTCGTCGTCGTCGGCGCGCTCGGCGCCGCCGCTGTCCTGGGGGCGGCACCGACCGCACAGGCGGGCACGGGCTGCACGCTCGGCCTGTGCTCGACGACGGTGAACGACAGCGCCTACGGGGTCACGGCCGTCTTCAACTGGTGCCGGGCGGACGACAGCACGGGTGACTCGACGGCCACCGAGCCCAGATGCTCGTCCGACGGGGTGAGCCAGAAGACCATGAACCTCACGGCACGCGGCGGCCACACGCCGTACAACCAGGACTGGGACGCGTTCCGCGTGGACGCCGGCTGGTGTTACAAGGTCAAGTTCGTCCGCACCGGGCAGCGCGACTTCACGCGCACCTACGACCGGCGGGGCAAGACGGCGCTCTGGGTGAAGGTCGGGGACAACGCGGACGCGCACGTCCAGGACCAGGGAACCGCCTCCTGCCCCTGACGGCCGTCGACCGCGCGCTGTGCGTGGCAGGGCCCACCAGATCCGCCACTCGCCCAACGGACAGTCCCAGAAGGGGGAATGCACGGTGAACCGCAGAACGCGGGCTTCGGTGCTGCCGAAAAGGCTTGCGGTGGTCGCCGTATCGGCCGCCACCGCGGTCGTCGGCCTCTGGGCCGTACCCGCCCAGGCCCAGACGTACAGCCTGAGTACGACCGGCGCCGCCGGCACGGTCACCTACGTCGGCAACGGCGACTGGTCGCTCCACGCGCACGACCCGCTCACCGACGGGCACTGCGCGCGCTTCCAGGTGAAGGACACGGACGACACCAGTTGGCGGTGGTACGGCGACATGGTCTGCAGCTCCGCCGACCAGTATGTGACGGGAGCCCGCTCGCTGTGGTCCGTCCGGATCTGCCGGACGGGGATCGGGAACTGCTCCGCCGCCGTCAGGCTCTGAACCGGACCGTCGCGGCCCGCACCGTCGCGGACCGCTGACCGTGGCCCTGCCCCGACCGCTCCAGGGGCGGGGCCACCGGGGCGTCGGCGTCGACGAACCGAACCGAACCGGCAGGGATGAAATACCGCGACGGCCAAGGGTGTTGATCAGTGCATGACTCAGCGCCCAGCGCCCCGCGCACTGTCCGACGAAGCCCTCTCCGCCCTGCTCGGCCGGCAGCAGTTCGGCACGCTCGCCTCCCTCCGGCGCAGCGGCCATCCCCATCTGACCACCATGGCGTACAGCTGGGACCCCGAAGCCCGCGTCGTGCGCTTCTCGACGACGGCCGACCGGGCCAAAACCGGGCACCTGCGACGCGATCCGCGCGCGGCTCTGCACGTGCCGGGCGGTGACGTGTGGTCGTTCGCCGTCGCGGAGGGCGAGGCGGAGGTCTCCGAGCCCACGACAACTCCCGGCGACGCGGTCGGGCAGGAACTGCTCGCGATGATCCCGCAGGCCGCGAGGCCCGAGGACGAAGCCGGGTTCCTGGAGCAACTGGTCGCCGAACGCAGGGTGGTCGTCCGGCTGAAGGTGGACCGCCTGTACGGCACGGCGCTCGACATCGAGGCCTAGCGTAGGACAACAGACCCCTGCCGAGGCCGCCGAAGCGCTCAGGGTCGCGTCGGCGGTCCGGTGGGGGCGGTGGCCTCATGGGGCGGGCCTTCGAGGGTGGCCGCGATGTCGGTCTGTCCCACCGCGTCGATCAGGGCCCGCCCGATGACGGAGACCGGTTCGCGGGCCGGCAGGACCAGGCCGACGCGCTCGGTACGCTCGGGGCGGACCAGCGGGACGGCGTGCATGCCCGCGGGGACGCCGAAGACATGGAGCCAGGCGTGCGGCACGATGCTGGCCCACTGACCGGTTCGGACCTGCGCGAAGAGCGAGGCGATCGAATCGGTCTCGATCCGGGGCGTCACGGAGACGCCCACGGCCTCGAACACCGCGTCGAGGACCTGCCGGCCCTGCATCATCGGGTGCAGCAGGCACAACGGGTACTGGGCGGCCTCGGCCCAGGAGATCCGGGCGGGCTGCGAGTCGGGCGTCGCCCGCTGCGTCAGCAGCACATGGCGTTCCTGGTAGAGCGGAACGAAGGTGAAGTCGTGCGAGGCGACGGAGCGGTGGTAGGTCACGGCGGCGTCGAGTTCGTACGCCCGGAGCCGGTTCACGATGTCCTCGGCCCGGAGGTCGGCGAAGACCTGGACCGTGGCCAGCGGGTTGGCGGCGCAGAACGGCTGGGTCAGCAGCGCGACCGCGGTGGAGGCGGTCGGGACGGTGCCGATGCGCAGCCGCCCGCTCACCCCCGCCCGCAGCGCCTGGATCTCGCTGTGCATGGCGTCGCGGTCGGCGAGGATGCGCTGCGCCCACAGGACGACCCGCTCACCCTCGGGCGTGAGGCCGTCGAACCTGCGCCCGCGCCGCACCAGCGGGATGCCCAACTCGTCCTCCAGCTTCCGGATGCCCTCGGACAGGGTCGGCTGGGAGACGTGGCAGGCCTGAGCAGCCTTCGCGAAGTGGCGGGCCCGGGCGAGGGCGACGAGGTACTCGAGTTGGCGCAGCAGCACGCCTCACATGATCCCCCTTCCGGCCGTACGGCGCGGAGCACGCTGCGCTGATCGGTGCGGCCTGTCAGCCGATAGGAACTTCCGCTTTGACCGGCCCCGGCGCCGGGGCGGAGAGTGTGCCCGAACGGTGGGCGGGGTCGACCGCGCCCGTGCGGGTCCGAGGACGCGCGGGTCACCCCGCCGCGGGCCGGACACGCCGGACGCCGGTGAGCAACCTCGCCGCCCTGGACGGAAAGGGCGTGGTGAGCGATGCGGGACACGGACGAACCGGACGGGACCGAGGTGTCGGTGTCGGCTCCCAAGACCTGGGCGACCGGTGCTCCCGCGGTCGCGCACGCGCTCCGGTACGCCCTCGGCCAGACCTCGCCGAAGCGCACCGCGCTGACCCTGCTCGCCATCAACCAGGCCAAGGGCTTCGACTGCCCGGGCTGCGCCTGGCCGGAGCCCGCGCCGGACAAGCGACACCGCAACGAGTACTGCGAGAACGGCGCCAAGCACATCGCCGACGAGGCCACCTCCCGGCGGGTGAACGCCGACTTCTTCCGGCAGCACTCCGTCGACGAGCTGAGCCGCAGGTCCGACTACTGGCTCAACCAGCAGGGCCGGCTCACCGAACCGATGGTCCTGCGCGAGGGGGCGACCCACTACGAGCCGATCGGCTGGGACGAGGCGCTGGACCTGCTCGCCGAGGAGCTGCGCGCCCTGGACCACCCGGACGAGGCCCTCTTCTACACCTCGGGGAGGCTCGCGAACGAGCCGGCCTTCCTGCTCCAGCTCTTCGCCCGGGCCTTCGGCACCAACAACCTCCCCGACTGCTCCAACATGTGCCACGAGTCCAGCGGCTCGGCCCTCGGCGAGACCCTGGGCATCGGCAAGGGCAGCGTCGGCCTCGACGACCTCTACGACTGCGACCTGGTCTTCGTCGTGGGACAGAACCCCGGCACGAACCACCCGCGCATGCTGTCCGCACTGGAGGAGACCAAGCGCCGCGGCGGCCGTGTCGTCGCCGTCAACCCGCTGCCCGAGGCGGGACTGCTGCGCTTCAAGCACCCGCAGAAGGCACGCGGGATCATCGGCCGCGGCACGGACATCGCCGACCAGTACCTGCAGATACGGCCCGGGGGCGACCTGGCGCTGTTCCAGGCCCTCAACCTGCTGCTGCTGGAGGCGGAGGACAAGGAGCCCGGCACCGTCCTGGACCGTGACTTCATCGAGGCGCACACCACCGGGTACGACGCCTTCGCCGAGCACATCCGCCAGACGTCCTGGGACGCGGTCCTGGAGGCCACCGGTCTGACCACGGACGAGATCGAGCAGGTCCACGAGAGGGTGCTGGCCAGCCGCAGCGTCATCGTCTGCTGGGCGATGGGGCTGACCCAGCACAAGCACGGCGTGCCGACCATCCGCGAGGTCGTGAACTTCCTGCTCCTGCGCGGCAACATCGGCCGGCCCGCGGCGGGCGTCTGCCCGGTGCGCGGGCACAGCAACGTTCAGGGCGACCGCACCATGGGGATCTGGGAGCGGATGCCGCAGGTGTTCCTGGACCGGCTGGGGGAGGAGTTCCGCTTCACCGCTCCGACCCGGCACGGACTGGACTCCGTCGACTCCATCCGGGCCATGCTCGACGGACGGGCCAAGCTCTTCGTCGGCGTCGCCGGCAACTTCGTACGAGCCTCGCCCGACAGCGACGCCACCGAGCGCGCCCTGCGCACCTGCCGTCTGACCGCGCACATCTCGACGAAGCTCAACCGCTCGCACACGGTGTGCGGACGCACCGCCCTGATCCTGCCCACGCTCGGCCGCAGCGACCGGGACGTCCAGGGCGGCGGAGAGCAGTTCATGACGGTCGAGGACTCGATGAGCGAGGTGCACACGACCCGCGGCCGCCTCGCCCCCGCCTCCCCGCACCTGCTGAGCGAGGTGTCCATCATCAGTCGCCTGGCCCGCAGGACGCTGAAGGGCCGGGAGAGCGGAGCGGACATCCCCTGGGCGGACTTCGAAGCCGACTACGACCTCGTCCGCGACCGCATCGCCCGGGTCGTCGACGGCTTCCACGACTTCAACGAGCGGGTACGGCGCCCGGGAGGCTTCCGTCTGCCCAACCCGGTCAACGACAAGGTGTTCCGCACCCCGACCGGCAAGGCCGTCTTCACCGCCAACGACTTCACCATGCTCCGGGCGCCCGAGGGCCACCTGGTTTTGCAGACCCTGCGCTCGCACGACCAGTGGAACACGATCCCCTACGCGATGGACGACCGCTACCGGGGCATCAAGGGCGGCCGGCGCGTCGTCCTGGTCAACCGCGCCGACCTCACCGACCTCGGCCTCGACGACGGCAGCCTCGTCGATCTCGTCAGCGTCTGGACCGACGGCTCCGAACGCCGCGCCGACGGCTTCCGTGCCATCGCCTACCCGACCCCCCGCGGCTCGGCCGCCGCCTACTACCCCGAGACCAACGTCCTGGTCCCCCTCGACAGCGTCGCCGACATCAGCAACACCCCCACGTCGAAGAGCGTGATCGTCCGCCTGGAGCCCGCACCGCAGCGGTGACGGGCCGACCCGGTTCGACACGGACGCCGTGCGCCCCGACCGGACGCCCGGCAGCCGGCCGCGGCCGGGGTGCCGGCGGGCCGAATGGGCGGCGCGGAGGAGACAAGGCGGGTCCGTCCGCGCCACCATCGAGGAGAGGGGAACGGAGTGCTGCGTACCGGGGCCGCCGTTCGGTGACCCAGATCGCCCGGAGGCGCATGTGACAGTGAACCGGCTCGGCCTGGTCGTGCACGGCGGACGCCCGGAGGCCGTCGCGGCGGCCGGACTGGTCCGCGCCTGGTGCGGGAAGCACGCCGTGCGGTGCACGGACATCGACGTGTGGCACGACGGCGGGCGGCGCGACGCCCGCGAGGAGGTCGAGGCGGGAGGCGACCCCGACCTCGTGGTGACCCTGGGCGGCGACGGCACCTTCCTGCGCGGCGCACGGCTGGCCGCCGAGAACGGCTCCCTGGTCCTGGGGGTCGACCTGGGCCGGGTGGGCTTCCTGACGGAGGTGTCGGCCGCCGCGGTGCGCTCGGCGCTGGACGCGGTCCGCGAGGACCGGTTCGAGGTCGACAGCCGCATGCTGCTCGCCCTGCGGGCCTCGCGCAGGCTGGAGGTGCCGGCGGGCATGGAATCGCTCATCGGGTACGGCCGCGGACCGCTCCTGCCGCCTCCGCAGGTGCGCCAGGACTGCGAGGTCGACAAGGACTGGGGCATCCCGCTGGACGTCACCGCGCTCAACGACGTCGTCCTGGAGAAGCTGGTCCGGGACCGGCAGGTGTCCGTCGGGGTCTATGTCTCCGGCAGGCTCCTGGCCTCCTACTCGGCCGACGCGCTGCTCGTCGCCACCCCGACCGGCTCGACGGCCTACAGTTTCGCCGCGGGCGGGCCCGTCGTCTCGCCCCGTGCGGAGGCTCTCGTCTTCACCCCGGTCGCCCCGCACATGACCTTCGACCGTTCGGTCGTCACCGCGCCCGACGAGCCGGTCGGGCTGCGTCTCCTCGACCGGTCGGGGCCGGCCGCGGTCAGCATCGACGGCCAGCTGCGGGGCGTGCTCGACCCGGGGGACTGGATCGGCGTGTACGCCGCGCCGCGCCGTCTGCGCGCCGTCCGGCTGGGCCCGATGGACTTCTACGGCCGCCTGCGCGAGCGGATGAAACTGACCGACGCCCCGGCCGCGATCGCCGACGGTTCCCCCGCACCGCTGTGGTCGGTGACGACACCCCCGCCCGGAGACCTCGCCCATCTGTCCCTGCTGACGGTTCCGGCGTCCCCCGCGCCCGCGGAGAGCGACCGTACCTGATCCGATCGGGCACAGGATGTCGGGTCGGGGAGGGAGCCGCTTCCTAGTCTGGTGACCGGGAAAGGGAAGGGGACCGGACGTGCTGGAGCGTCTCAACCAGGCCATGGAGGACATCGAGGGCCGTCTCGACGGGCAGGTCGACGTGACCGAACTGGCCCGCGTCGCCGCCACCTCGGAGTACCACCTGCGCCGGATGTTCTCCGCGCTCGCGGGCATGCCGCTGTCGGAGTACGTCCGGCGGCGCCGGCTCACCGTCGCCGGCGCCGAGGTGCTCGCGGGCCGGGAGTCGCTGCTGGAGATCGCGGTGCGGTACGGCTACGGCTCGGGCGAGGCGTTCGCCCGGGCGTTCCGGGCCATGCACGGCGTGGGCCCGGGGGAGGCCCGGCGCACCGGCGCCGCGCTCGTCTCCCAGCCGCGGTTGTCCTTCCGCCTCACCGTAGAAGGGAACAGCAGCATGCGCTATCGCGTGGTGGACCGGCCGGACTTCACGGTCGTGGGGCCCAGGGCCCGGGTGCCTCTGGTGCACAGGGGGCCGAACCAGGCCATCATCGACTTCGTCCGCGGCATCGGCCGGCGACGGCTGGAGCAGTTGGAGAAGCTGTCCGACCAGGAGCCGCGGGGCATCGTCGCGGTCTGCGACGACCTGGACCCGAGCCGGGCCGAGGGCACCGAGCTGGACTACTACCAAGGGGTGATCACGTCCGCCGCCGCCCCCGAGGGCGCCTCGGTGCTCGCCGTCCCGGCCGGCACCTGGGCGGTCTTCACCGCCTCGGGGCCCGCGCCGCAAGCCATCCAGGAGCTGTGGCGGGACGTGTTCACCCAGTGGTTCCCGTCCAATCCGTACCGCAGCAGGCCCGGTCCGGAGATCCTGCGCACCCGGCTGTCCCCGGACGGGACGGAGGCGGACGCCGAGCTGTGGCTCCCCGTGGAGCGGGCCGAGAGCTGACGACGGCCACGGGACGCGCCGTTCAGGGCCCCCTTGGCGGAGACGTAGGAGAGTCCAGTAGCTGGAGGAGGTGATGTTGACGATCCGTCCCGCCTCTGAGGCCTTCAGGTCCGGCAGGAACGCCCTGGCGGTGAGGAAGGCGCCGTCCACGCACCAGGATGTCGGTGGTGCCGAGCGCGCCGCGGACGCGTGCGGCGAAAGCGTGGACGGCGTCCTCGTCGCAGACGTCGACCTCGGCGCTGAAGAAGCGACGGCCGGTCCGCTCGACGAGGGCCCGCGTCCCGTCGGCCGGCTCGACGTCCGCGACCGCGATGTCCGCCCCCTCCGCCGCGAGCCTGCGGGCGATCTCCTGGCCGATGCCGGTGCTGCCCCCCGTCACGACGGCCGTCCTGCCGGTCAGTCTTCCGGCCATGACTCGAAGAACGGACCGAAGAACGGACCGAAGACGGTCGCCTCCGTGGCGCCCTCGTACGACTGGTTGTTGACGTTGATCGTCTGCATGCTCGCACCGAGGGTGTCGGACAACAGGATGAACTCCTGCCGGACGTCGTCGGTGATGTGCCCGGCCCGGGTGAGGAAATTGATCGCCGCGCCCCACTCCTCCTCGGTCAGCCGCACCTCACGGATGAAGGAGTGCAGGTGTCTGACCAGGCCGACCATGAGTTCCTTCAGCCGAGCGTCCGCGCAGGCGTCGAAGGAGGCGACGACGCTGTCCACGAGCCGCTGCTCGATCGCCCGCTGCTCCGGCGACACCTCGCGGTGGACCGGGCCGGTGCCGTCGCGGCGGGCCGGGTCCGGGTTGACGTAGGTTGCCATGCGGCCTCTCTCAGCTGATCGGTTCGCCGGCCCACGCCGCCTGCAGCAGCCGGGTCAGGTTCGCGTGGGTGACAGGTGTGGGATTGCCGGCCGGGATCGCCTTGATGATCGGTTCCAGTGCCTTGGCGATGCCCTCCTCGGGCATGCCGTAGTCACGCAGGGCCCGCGGTGCGCCCAGCACCTCGCGCAGGGCGGCGAGCCCGGCGCTCGCCGTGCGGGTCGTGCCGTGGCCGGTGCCGAGGGCCTGGGCGATCCGCGCCTCCGCCGCCACGGCGGAGGGCGATCCGCCCGCCGCGAACACCACCCGCTGGGGCAGGGTCTCGTGGGTGAACCGCATCAGGCTTCCGTCAGCCACTGCTTGCCTTCCGAGTAGAACTGCTCGACCGCTGTGCCGGTGAGGCCGGGGAGTCCCTGCCGCACCGTGAAACCCGCCTTCGTCTGCAGGTGGGCCAGGTGCCCGTACCCGGCCGGGAAACCGGTTCGGGAGGCCGGGATCCAGGGTCGGCGAGGCGGCGGGGTCGACGGTGTCGAGCCGGTCCCGCTCATAGATCGGCTGCCTGCGTACGAGAGTCCAGCGTCCCTCGTGGCGGGCGAGGAAGTGGAGGAAGCGGCCCGTGCAGACGACGTCGACCTCTACGCCTTCGATGGTCGCACGCCGGGTGATGGTCATCTTGGTCTGGGCCACGGCGCGGTCGCCGGTGATGTCCGCGGTGTGACCGCCCAGGAAGTGACGGATCCTGACTCCGTTCTCGAAGCTCTCACGACTGGCCCTGATGAAGTCGCCGGCGCTGCCCGGAACCAGGTGGCGGTCATCCAGCCGTCGCGCGGATGCCAGAGCGAGGCGAAGCGGTCCCAGTTCCCGGCGTCGCGCCACAGCGCCCAGTTCTCGACGAGCTGCCGGATCTCGTGGCGGTCTCCGTCCGCCTGCGACATGGGCGACTCCTTGGAGAGGCGGGGATTTCCGGTACAGGTCGTCAGACGGGGTAGTGGCGGGATCCGGACTGGATCGTGATCCAGAGCGCGTCGTGCACGGTGGCGCCGTTGATGTGACAGATGCCGGACCTGATCCGCCGCGCCACGTCGAGGGCCGCTGCGGCGTCCTCGGTGGGCCGCACCTCAGATCACCGCCCGGATGATCCCCACGGTGCGGGCCAGGTGCGGTTCGGCGCGGTCGGCCCGGTGGGCCACGGCCAGCTCCACGCGGGCGTCGGCCCCGGACAGCGGCAGGTAGGCGACGCCGTCGAGCGCCAGCGCCGTCACCGGTTGCGGTACCACCGCGACGCCGAGGCCGCCGGCCACGAGGGTCACCAGCGTCGAGGTCTCACCGACCTCGTGCCGGATGCGCGGTTCGACGCCGGCGTCGCGCAACAGGCCCAGGACGACGTCGTACATCACCGACCGGCGGTCGGCGGAGTGCACGATGAGGTCGGTCCCCGCCAGGTCCGCGACGCGCAGCCGTTTCCGGCGGGCGAGCGGGTGGTCGACCGGTACGGCGACGACCAGCCGGTCCCGGCGCAGGGTGTGCACGGTGAGGGAGAGGTCGGCCGCCACCGGGCGCAGCAGCGCCACGTCGATCGCGCCGGCGCGCAGCGCGTCGACCTGGTCGGGCGCGAGCATCTCGCCGCGGAAGGAGAAGTCGACGCCGGGCAGTTCCGCCGTGAGACGGCGCGAGAGCGCGGGCAGGAGGCTGTACGTCGCCGAGCCGACACACCCGATCGCCAGGTGCCCGACGGAGCCGGCCGCGACGAGCCGTGCCTGGTGGGCGGCCTCGTCGACATCGGCGAGGATCGCGCGCGCCCGTGCCAGATAGGTCCGGCCCGCCTCGGTCAGGTCGACGCGGCGCGTGGTCCGCTGCAACAGCTGGACGCCGAGCTCCGCCTCCAACTGCCGGATCTGCTGGGACAGCGGCGGCTGCGCCATGTGGAGCCGCTCGGCCGCCCGCCCGAAGTGCCGCTCCTCGGCCACCGTCACGAAGTACCGCAGGTGCCGCAGATCCATATGTCACCCATATCAATCGGCCGGGATATGCGTACTTCAGAATATCGCTTACGGGCACTAGCGTCGCTGGCATGAGTGCTTTCCTCTACGCCGCGACCCGAACCCCGTTCGGCCGCTTCAACGGCGCACTGGCCGGGGTGCGCCCCGACGACCTCGCCGCCGCCGCGATCACCTCGACGCTCGCCCGGGTGCCGGGCCTCGACCCCGCCGCCATCGACGACGTGGTCTGGGGCAACGCCAACGGCGCCGGCGAGGACAACCGCAACGTCGGCCGCATGGCGGCGCTGCTCGCCGGCCTCCCGGTGAGCGTGCCCGGCACCACGGTCAACCGGCTGTGCGGCTCCAGCCTCGACGCGGCGATGACGGCCAGCCGGACCATCGAGTCCGGCGACGCGGACGTGGTGCTGACCGGCGGCGTCGAGTCGATGACGCGTGCGCCCTGGGTCCTGCCCAAGTCGGCGAAGCCGTTCCCGGCCGGCGACGTCACCGCGGTCTCGACCACGCTCGGCTGGCGGCTGGTCAACCCGCGGATGCCGAAGGAGTGGACGGTCAGCCTCGGCGAGGCCAACGAACAACTGCGGGAGCGCTTCGGGATCTCCCGCGAGCGGCAGGACGAGTTCGCCGCCCGCTCCCACCGACTCGCCCACGCCGCCTGGGAGTCGGGCTTCTACGACGACCTGGTGACGCCGGTCGACGGCGTCGACCTCACCCGCGACGAGGGCATCCGCCCCGGATCCACACCCGAGGCGCTGGCCGGGCTCAAGCCGGTCTTCCGCACCCCGGAGCAGGGCGGCACCATCACCGCGGGCAACGCCAGTCCGCTCAACGACGGCGCCTCCGCGGTGCTGCTCGGCGGCGAGAAGGCCGCGGCCACGATCGGAACCGACCCTCTCGCCCGCATCGCCGGCCGCGGGGTGATGGCGCTGGAGCCGCAGTCCTTCGGCTACGCCCCGGTCGAGGCCGCGAACCGGGCGCTGGCGCGGGCCGGGATCGGCTGGGACCAGGTGGGCGCCGTCGAGATCAACGAGGCGTTCGCCGTGCAGTCGCTCGCCTGCCTCGACGCCTGGAAGATCGACCCCGCGATCGTCAACCAGAAGGGCGGCGCCCTCGCGATCGGCCACCCGCTGGGCGCCTCCGGCGGCCGCATCCTCGCCACCCTGGCCAAGGTGCTGCGCGAGACGCGACAGCGTTACGGCGTCGCCACCATCTGCATCGGGGTGGGCCAGGGCCTGGCCGTCGTCCTGGAGAACTGCGCCGTGACGGGGGCGGACCGGTGAGCCGGGCGGAGATCCTCGACAGCGCGGATGCGGCGGTCGCCGGCATCGAGGACGGCGCGACCGTCCTGGTCGGCGGCTTCGGCCTGGCGGGAATGCCGTTCGACCTGATCGACGCGCTCATCCGGCAGGGCGCGAAGGACCTCACCATCGTGTCCAACAACGCGGGCAACGGCGATGTCGGCCTGGCGGCGCTGCTGGCCGCAGGCCGGGTGCGCAAGGTGCTGTGCTCCTTCCCGCGCCAGTCCGACTCCTGGGTCTTCGACGACCTCTACCGCGCCGGGAAGATCGAACTCGAGGTGGTGCCGCAGGGCAACCTCGCCGAGCGGATGCGCGCGGCCGGCGCCGGCATCGGCGCCTTCTACTGCCCGACCGCGGTCGGCACACCGCTGGCGGAGGGCAAGGAGGTGCGCGAGATCGACGGCCGCACGTACCTGTTGGAGTACCCGATCAAGGGTGACTACGCGCTGATCGGTGCCCATGTCGCGGACACGATGGGCAACCTCGTCTACCGCAGGACGGCCCGTAACTTCGGACCGGTCATGGCCACGGCCGCGACGACGACCATCGTCCAGGTCGACCAGGTCGTCGAGCCGGGGACGATCGACCCCGAGGCCGTCGTCACCCCGTCCATCTACGTCGACCGGATCGTCCAGGTGACCGCCCGTCACTACACCGTCCAGGGGGCCCGATGACCACCACGACCGCCGACCGGGCGTACCCCGGGCCGCCGAGGAGCGCCGACCACCGTCTCTCGATGGACGAACTGGCCGCCGTGGTCGCCCGCGACATCCCGGCCGGCTCCTTCGTCAACCTCGGCATCGGGCAGCCCACCAAGATCGCCGACCATCTGCCGGCCGGCTCCGGAGTGGTGCTGCACACCGAGAACGGCATGCTCAACATGGGGCCGAAGGCCGAGGGTGACGCCATCGACCCCGACCTGACCAACGCGGGCAAGGTCCCGGTGACCGAACTGCCGGGCGCGGCCTACTTCCACCACGCCGACTCCTTCGCCATGATGCGCGGCGGCCACCTCGACGTCTGTGTCCTCGGCGCCTACGAGGTCGCCTTCAACGGCGACCTCGCCAACTGGACCACCGGCAGGCCCGACGACATCCCCGCCGTCGGCGGCGCCATGGACCTCGCCATCGGAGCCAAGGACGTCTACGTGATGATGACGCTCTTCACCCGCTCCGGCGAGCCCAAGCTCGTCCCGCGGTGCGCCTACCCCCTCACCGGCCTCGGTTGCGTCAGCCGCGTCTACACCGACCACGGCGTCTTCGACGTCGGCTCCGAGGGCATACGGATCCGGGAGACGTACGGCGTCGACGCCGGGGAACTCGCGCAGCGGCTCGGCATCACGCCGCCGCACCCGGCCTGACCCAGGCGCCGGACGTGGGGGCGGCCGGCGGACGACGCCCGGGCAGGTGCCGTACCTCCCGGGACCTCGCCCGGCGTCCGGGCGGACAGGCGGCCCGCGACGGACGGAGCGGCCCCGCGGACGTCACGGCGTTGCCGTGCGGCGCGCCGCGGGCGCTGTGCGGCCGGGCCCGCCCGCCGGGCCGGTCTCGACGATGTCGCCCGGTGGACGACGCCCGCACGATGGCTGACGTGCGACGGCTGACGTGCCGGATGACCGCGAGGTCGTGCGAGACGAACAGGCAGGCGACACCGGTGCGTCGCCGGATGTCGACGAGCAGGCCGAGGACGCGGGTGTGGGTGGTGGGGTCGGGCTCTCGTCACCAGGCTCGGCGACGCTGTCGCGCGCCTGACGAGAAGGCGGTGTCGCAAGGAGGCGGCAACCTGCTGTCCGTCGGGCGGCCGCGTAGCGCATAGTGGACCGACACCATCTATCGATCAGAACGGGTAGCCGTGCCGTGACGACAGCCTCCACCGATTCCTCAGCCGACCGTGTGCCCGGACGCGCCTGGACCGTCCGCCTCACCGGGCACGGCGACCGCTCCGCCACCCTCACCTGCAGCACCACGGCATGCCGGATGCCGCAGCGGTCCAAGGACCTCGCGGCGTTGCGCTCCTTCGCCGCCCAGCACGCCGCCGCGCACGCGAAGGCGGCCACGGTTCGCCCCAACGCCCGCTGCCACTGCGGTTCGACGGAGTGCGCACCCCATGAGAGCAGGGTGCGCTGCGCGGGCTCCGTGGTGATGATCCTGCGTCACGACGCCACGGTGGGCCAGGTGTGGAGCGTGGAGGAGGTCTGCACGATGTGCGCCCCGCTGATCCCGCACGCCACGGTCGTCGCCCGCGCCGCTGCCCCCCACCGCAAGCCCGAGCAGACCGCGGGGCAGGTGCCGGCCCCGGCGCGGCCCGTCGTCCCGGGGGGCTTCTCCTCACCCACCGCCGGGCCCGAGGACCGGCCCGCACCCGTACGGCGATCCCGCCGCCCCGGGCAGGGACCGCGCCGGCGCCCGACCCAGGGACGCTGACCGCGGCAGCGGTACCCGGCGTCCACGCGGCGGGCGAGGCGCGCGGTCAGCGCTTCTCGGCCTTCTTCCTCTGTGGGGAGTCCATTCGCCCCGGTGCAGCCGGCACCGGGAGCTGACGCCGGCACCGGGAACTGACGGTGGCGTTCCGCTCCGCCGGTCCGGCGGGCGGACGTCGTCAGGCGGAGGGCGCGATCGCCGCCTCCGCCGCGGTCTTGATCCGCCGGCCGAACGCGTCGGCGTCCTTGCGGGCCGCGCCCAGCGCCAGGCCGACGAGGAGCTTGCCCAGCCCGTGGCCCTCCAGCAGGTTGTGGATCCGCACCCGCGTGCCGCCGTCCGGCAACGGCGTCAGGTCGTAGCCGCCTTCGCTCGCCGTCACGCTGTTCTTCGAGACCTCGGCCCACCGGAGCAGCACCGGGGCTTCGAGAGCGGTGATGCGGAACTCGCGCGCGGTCTTCATCCCGGCGTCCTTGACGGTGCTCCGGAAGACGGTGCCCACCGCGGTCGGCCCGTCCGGGATCCGTTCGATCCTGAGCACCCGCGGGCTGAACTGCGGGTCGTTGCGCCCGTCGGCAAGGTAGGCGAACACCTCGGCGATGGGCCGCTCCACCTCGACCGTCGCCTCGAACCGTCCTGACATGGGCACTCCTCGTCGCTCGGACACGTGCGAAGGAACGCTGGACCACACCGACGCCGCACACACCGGCGCCGGACCACACCGTGCCGCCGCAACCGCACGCGCTGGCACTGCGACCCTACGGGAGCCGCGGCCTCTCCGCCCGCCGTACGGCGGATCGTCCTGCACGTGGGTGAGCACCCGGGGGCGCGCCGATCCCGTGACGACCGCGGCGCGACTACGCTGGACACCTCCGGCCGTCCACGACGACCCGCGCCCCGAGAGGAGCACAGGGCATGACCGGTAGGGCCGATCCGCGGGCGCACACCGAGGCGTTGGACGCCGCCTTCGCGGAGACGGTGCGCCGGACGGGAGCGTCCATCGGTGCCCTGTACCTGCTCGCACCGGACGAGACGGTGCTGCACCTGGACGCGGTGTGCGGCGCACCGGTCGAGTTCGCCGCACCCTGGACGAGGGTCCCGCTCGCCTCTCCGGCACCCGTGGCCGACGCCGTGCGTGAGGCACGGATGGTGTGGGTCGGCAGCCAGGAGGAGATGGTCCTCTCCTATCCGCGCACCGCGATGGTCCTCCCCTACCCGCTGGCGCTGGCGGCCGCGCCGGTCACCGGCGTCCGGCGGTGGGGGACCCTGCTGCTGATGTGGCCCGCCCCGCGCCCCTCCCCCATGACCCCGCGCGAGCGCGGCAACATCATGTCCAGTTGCGGCCGTCTGGCCCGGCTGCTGGAGGAGGCCGCCGTACGGCCCTGGTCGGCCCCCCGCGAGCGGCCGCGCGCGGTTCCCCTCGGAACCGGCCACCGGTCCGCGCCCCCGGAGCTCGCCGTCGCCGACCTCGTCGAGCGCCTGCCCGGCGGCAGCTGCGCGCTGGACCTGGAGGGGCGCTTCACCTATGTCAGCTCCGGCGCCGCGGAGCTCCTCGGCCGTGAGGCGGCGCACCTGCTGGGCACGTTGCCCTGGCAGTCCCTGCGCTGGCTCGACTCCCCCCTCTACGAGGACCGCTACCGTGCCGCCGTGATCAGCCGCGAGCCCGTCACCTTCAGCGCGTGCCGCCCGCCGGACCAGTGGCTCGACCTCCACCTCTACCCGGACGACAGCGGCATCAGCGTCCGCATCCTCCCCAGCAGTGCCGACGAGCCCTCCGCACCGGCGGCCGCCCGGACCGGCGCCGCCGACACGTCGGCCCGCGCCGGCCAGCTCTACCAGCTCACGCATCTCGCCGCGGCACTGACCGAGGTCGTCGGCGTGCAGGACGTCGTCGACCTGGTGGCCGACCAGATCATGCCCGCCTTCGGCGCCCAGGGGCTCGTCCTGTCCACCGCCGAAGCGGGCCGGCTGCGGATCACCGGCCACCGCGGCTACGCCTCCGACTCCATCGCCCGCCTGGACGGCCTCCCGCTGGACACCGCCTTCACCCCGGCGGGACAGGTACTGGCCGACGGCACCCCCGCGTTCTACGCCGACCCGGACGACATGCGGCGCACCCACCCGGAGGCCCCGCCGGCCAGCGGAAAGCAGGCCTGGGCCTTCCTGCCCCTGATCATCTCCGGCCGCCCGGTCGGCCTCTGCGTCCTGTCGTACGACCGCCCCCACCCGTTCACCGCCGAGGAACGCGCGGTCCTGACCTCCCTCGCCGGGCTCATCGCCCAGGCCTTCGACCGCGCCCGCCTCTACGACACCAAACTCGAACTCGCCCACGGCCTCCAGCAGGCGCTGCTCCCGCGCACCCTCCCCGCGATCGACGGCCTGAGCGTCGCCGCGCGCTACCTGCCCGCCACCCGCGGCATGGACATCGGAGGGGACTTCTACGACCTGATCCGCCTCGGCGACACCACGGCGGCCGCCGTCATCGGCGACGTCCAGGGCCACAACGTCGCCGCGGCCGCCCTGATGGGGCAGGTACGCACCGCCGTCCACGCCCACGCGACCCTCGGCACACCCCCCGACGAGGTCCTGCACCGCACCAACCGGCTCCTCACCGACCTCGACCCCGACCTGTTCACCAGCTGTCTCTACGCCCACCTCGACCTCGCCCGCCGACGAGTCACCCTCGCCAGCGCCGGCCACCCCCCACCGATCCTGCGCCTTCCCGACGGCGGGAGCCGGCCCCTGGACGTGGTGCCCGGACCGCTCCTCGGCATCGACCCGGACGCCGGGTTCCCCGTGACCGAGATCCCGCTCGACGAGGGGATGCTGCTGGCCCTCTACACCGACGGACTCGTCGAAGCACCGGGCGCCGACCTGGAGGAGTCCATCACCCGTCTCGCCCGGCACCTCGCCGAGGCCGACGACCGGGACCTGCACCTGCTCATCGACGCCGTACTCGGCGAGTCCGGCACCACCGGGCAGCGCCTCGACGACATCGCCCTGCTCGTCCTCCAGGAGGCCGGCCCGGACGCACCGGGCGCCGCGGAGCCGGTGCCCGGCGTGTGAGCCGGAGGCCCCGCCTCCTCGCGGAAGAGCGATCTCCGCGCCATACTCGCGCCATGAGTTCCGTGAGCGGCAGCGATGACAGGCCGTCGGATCCGACGCGGTCGCACGCCGCCGGGCTGCCGTACCTGAGCCAGCATGAGCAGGAAGGCGCATGGGTGGTCGCCGTGCACGGCGCCTTCGACTCCAACTCGACCCCCTCGCTGAGCGCGGCCCTGGAGGCGGGGGCCGCGTCCTTCTCCAAGGTGGTCGTGGACGCGGCCGGACTCACCATCGCGGACTCCACCGTCCTGAACGTCCTGCTGACCTTCAACCGCACGGCCGCCGCGCGGCTGTACGTGGCCAGACCGGCGCCGCCGCTGCGCAGGGTCCTGGAGCTGACCGGAGCGGACACCGTCCTCGACATCCGGCCGACGGTCGAGGACGCGCTCGCCCCCTGAGAACGGCAGGGCCGCCGCGAGGCGCCGTCGGCCCACGCACACATCGACCGCCGCGACCAGGGCTGGACCAAGGCGGTCCTGCACCCCGACGGCGCGCGGCCCGCCCGGGCTGATCGACAGCGGCCGGCGCCGCGGCGAGGTCCGGGATCGCTGTGAGGCACCCCCGAAAGCGCACCCTTGCCTCCTTCCGAGCCGGGTACCCGGGGAGCGGCAGCCCCGGCTCAGGAAGGCGGTTCTCCTGATGACTCGTCCCCCTCCCCCCGGTACGTCGGCAGACGTGGACGTGGCGGCACTGACGGCGGCGCTCGCCGAGGAAACGGACGCCGAGGTCAGGTTCGACGCGGGCAGCAGGGGCGCCTACGCCACGGACGGCTCCAACTACCGGCAGCTCCCGATCGGGGTCGTGGTGCCCCGGACGGTGGAGGGCGCGGCCGAGGCGGTGCGCGTGTGCGCCCGGTTCGGTGCCCCGGTCCTCTCCCGCGGCGGCGGGACCAGCCTCGCCGGACAGTCGACCAACCCCGCCGTGGTGATCGACTGGAGCAAGTACTGCCACCGGCTCGTCGCCGTCGATCCCGACGCCCGGACCTGCGTGGTCGAACCGGGCATCGTGCTGGACGCGCTCAACCGGCGGCTGGCGGCCCACCGGCTCCAGTTCGGCCCCAAACCCTCCACGCACAGCCACTGCGCCCTGGGCGGCATGATCGGCAACAACTCGTGCGGCGCGTCCGCGCAGGCGTACGGCAAGACCGTCGACAACGTCCGCCGTCTGGAGGTGCTCACCTACGACGGCCTGCGGATGTGGGCCGGGCCGACGTCGAAGGCCGAGCGGGCCCGGATCGCCGCCGAGGGCGGCCCCCGCGCCGAGCTGTACGCCGGCCTGGACCGGGTCGTCACCGAGTACCTCGCCGAAATCCGCCGCGGCTATCCGAAGATCCCGCGCCGGGTCTCCGGCTACAACCTCGACTCCCTGCTCCCCGAGAACGGCTTCGACGTGGCGCGGACGCTGGTCGGCAGCGAGGAAACCCTGGCGACCGTGCTGCACGCCGAGCTCGACCTGGTGCCGGTGCCCGCGTACCAGTCGCTGCTGGTCCTCGGCTACGACGACATCTGCGCCGCCGCCGACGACGTACCCCGGCTGCTGGAGCACTGTTCGCCCGGACAGCTGGAGGCGCTGGACGGCCGGATGGCCCAGCTGATGCGTGAGGAAGGCGCCTACCTGGCGTCCCTCGACGCCCTGCCGCAGGGCGACAGCTGGCTGATGCTGCAGTTCGCCGGCGACAGCCAGGAGGAGGTGGACGAGCAGGCACACGCCCTGCTGCGCGCCGTCGACCGCACCGAGAAGGACGCCGACGTCGCCTTCTCCGACGATCCCGAACGCGAGCAGCGCATGCTCAGGGCGCGCGAGGCCGGGCTGGGCGTCACCGCCCGTCCGCCCGACGACCGCGAGACCTGGGAGGGCTGGGAGGACTCGGCCGTGCCGCCCGAGCGGCTCGGGGACTATCTGCGGGACCTGAAGGAGCTGTTCGGGGAGTTCGGGTACGACCATCCGTCCCTGTACGGGCACTTCGGACAGGGCTGCGTCCACACCCGCATCCCGTTCGGGCTCCGGACCGCCGAAGGCGTGGCCGACTTCCGCCGCTTCCTGGAGCGGGCCGCCGACCTCGTCGTCTCCTACGGCGGTTCCCTCTCCGGCGAGCACGGCGACGGCCAGTCCCGGGGAGAGCTGCTCACCCGGATGTTCGGCGAGCGGCTCGTGACCGCGTTCGGCGAGCTGAAGGCGCTGTTCGACCCCGGCAACCGTATGAACCCCGGCAAGATCGTCCACCCCCACCCCCTCGACGGCCAGCTGCGCCTCGGGCCCACCTGGCACCCGAGGACCCCGCCGACGCACTTCGGCTTCCCCGAGGACGACCACTCCTTCAACCGGGCGGTCATGCGCTGTGTCGGCATCGGCAACTGCCGCGGCCACACCGGCGGTGTCATGTGCCCCTCCTACCGGGCCACCATGGAGGAGGAACACTCCACCCGCGGCCGCGCCAGGCTGCTGTTCGAGATGCTCGACGGCCACCCCGACTCGGCCGTCCCCGACGGCTGGCGCTCCACCGAGGTACGCGACGCACTGGACCTCTGCCTGGCCTGCAAGGGCTGCAAGTCGGACTGCCCGACGGGCGTCGACATGGCCACCCTCAAGGCGGAGTTCCTCGCCCACCACTACGAGGGACGGCCGCGCCCCGCCGCCCACTACTCCATGGGCTGGCTCCCCGTGTGGGCCCGGCTGGCCCGCACCGCGCCCCGGCTGGTCAACAGCGCCCTGCACGCGCCCGGTCTCGCCGGGGCGGGCAAGCGACTGGCCGGCGTCGACGAGGCACGGGCGGCACCCGTCTTCGCCACGCGGTCCTTCCAGCAGTGGTGGCAGGGCCACCACGCCGACGAACCCGACCCGGCCGACCCGCGCACCGTCGTCCTGTGGCCGGACACCTTCAGCAACTCCTTCCATCCCGCGATCGCCGTGTCGGCCGTACGCGTCCTGGAGGACGCCGGCTTCCGCGTCACCGTCCCCACCCGCCCGGTGTGCTGCGGACTCACCTGGATCTCCACCGGGCAGCTGCCACGCGCCCGGAAGGTGCTCCGCCACACCCTCGGCGTGCTGCGCCCCTACCTGGAGGCCGGCACCCCGGTCATCGGGCTCGAACCGTCCTGTACCGCGGTGTTCCGCTCCGACGCCCCCGACCTGATGCCCGCCGACCAGGACGTGCTCCGGCTGGCAGGGCAGGTCCGCACCTTCGCCGAACACCTCGTCCACCACGCGCCCGACGACTGGCGGCCCCCGCCGCTCGGCCGGCGGGCGACCGTCCAGACCCACTGCCACCAGCACGCCGTCATGAAGTTCGACGCGGACCGCGAGCTGATGCGCCGCGCCCACCTGGACGCCGACGTCCTCGACGAGGGCTGCTGCGGCCTGGCCGGCAACTTCGGCTTCGAACGCGGCCACCACGAGATCTCCACGGACGTCGCCGAACTGGGCGTCCTGCCCGCGGTCCGCGCCGCCGCCCCGGACCGTCTCGTCCTCGCGGACGGCTTCAGCTGCCGTACCCAGATCGAACAGGGCGGCACCGGACGGCGGGCCCTGCACCTCGCCGAGGTCCTGGCCCTCGGCCTCGACGGCACGCTCCCGGGCGAGCACCCCGAACGCCTCGCCGTACGCCCCGCCCCGCCCTCCCGGACGTCCCGCTGGACGGCCACCGCGGCCGCGGCCACCGTGACGGCGACCGCCGCCACGGCCGCCGGCCGCGCCGCCGTCCGCTCGCTGCGCCACCCCTGACCCCTCGTCACGAAAGCCACCACCGGAAAGGCAGTCGACCATGTCGCAGAAGGTTTCCGACCATCTCCTCGAGCGCCTGCGCGCCTGGGGAGTGGACCATGTCTTCGCCTACCCCGGCGACGGCATCAACGGTCTGCTCGCGGCCTGGGGCCGTGCCGACGACAACCCCCGCTTCATCCAGGCCCGGCACGAGGAGATGGCGGCCTTCGAAGCCGTCGGCTACGCCAAGTTCTCCGGCCGGGTCGGCGTGTGCGCCGCCACGTCCGGCCCCGGCGCCATCCACCTCCTCAACGGGCTGTACGACGCCAAACTCGACCACGTGCCCGTCGTCGCGATCGTCGGACAGACCAACCGCAGCGCCATGGGCGGCTCCTACCAGCAGGAGGTCGACCTGATCAGCCTCTACAAGGACGTCGCCTCCGACTTCTGCGAGATGGTCACCGTCCCCGAACAGCTCCCCAACGTCCTGGACCGCGCGATCCGCACCGCCGTGGCCCGCCGCTCCGTCACCGCCCTGATCATCCCCGCCGACGTCCAGGAACTGGACTACGCGCCGCCCGGCCACGCCTTCAAGATGGTGCCGTCCAGCCTCGGTGCGCCGCAGTACGCCCCGGTGCCGCGCGACGAGGACCTCACGCGGGCCGCCGAGGTGCTCAACGCGGGCGAGAAGGTCGCGCTCCTGGTCGGGCAGGGAGCCCGCGGGGCCCGGCAGGAGGTCATGGCGGTCGCCGACCGGCTCGGCGCCGGCGTGGCGAAGGCGCTGCTGGGCAAGGACGCCCTCGACGACGACCTGCCGTACGTCACCGGCTCCATCGGACTGCTGGGCACCCGGCCCTCGTACGAGCTGATGATGCGTTGCGACACCCTCCTCGTCATCGGCTCCTCCTTCCCGTACACCCAGTTCCTGCCCGAGTTCGGGCAGGCGCGGGCGGTGCAGATCGACATCGACCCGCACATGGTCGGGCTGCGCTACCCGTTCGAGGTCAACCTCGTCGGCGACGCCCGCGAGACGCTCACCCGGCTGCTGCCGCTGCTCGAGACGAACAGGCACCGCAGCTGGCGCGAGCAGATCGAGAAGAACACCGCCCGCTGGTGGGAGGTCATGCAGCGGCGCGCCGCGGTCGACGCCGACCCGGTCAACCCCGAGTACGTCGTCCACGCGCTGGACGCCCTGCTGCCGGAGAACGTCATCCTGTCCTCCGACTCCGGTTCGGCCGCCAACTGGTACGCCCGCCATCTGCGGCTGCGCGGCGCCATGCGCGGTTCGCTGTCGGGCACGCTCGCCACGATGGGCCCCGGGGTGCCGTACGCGATCGGCGCCAAGTTCGCACACGGCGACCGGCCGGCGATCGCGCTCGTCGGCGACGGGGCCATGCAGATGAACGGCATGGCCGAGCTGATCACCGTCGCCAAGTACCACCACGAATGGGAGGACCCCCGGCTGATCGTGGCGGTGCTGAACAACCAGGACCTCAACCAGGTCACCTGGGAGATGCGGGCGATGGAAGGCGCCCCGCAGTTCCTGCCCTCGCAGTCGATCCCCGACATCCCCTACGCCGACTTCGCCCGCATGGTGGGGCTGAAGGGCATACGGGTCGAGAAGCCGGGCGACGTCGTGGACGCCTGGACGGCCGCGCTGGCCGCCGACCGGCCCTGCGTCCTGGACTTCGTGACCGACCCCGCCGTCCCGCCGATCCCGCCGCATGCGAGCCTCGACCAGATCGAGGCGGCGGCGTCCTCGGTCCTCAAGGGCGACAGCGACCGCGCGGCCATGGTCCGCCAGGGCTTCAAGGCCAAGGTCCAGGACCTCCTGCCCGGCCACCGCCACCGCGCGGACCGCCCCGGGGCGAAGGAGGCCCACCGGGACGAGAAGGACGGCACATGAGCGACAGCCCGGTCGTGGAGCGGGTGGGCACGGCCGTCTACACCGTGCCCACCGACGCCCCCGAGGCCGACGGCACCCTCGCCTGGGACAGCACGACCCTGGTCCTGGCGAGCGTCGACTGCGGGAGCGTCACGGGCCTCGGCTACACCTACGCGCCCGCCGCGACGGCACGTGTCGTCGACGACCTGCTGGCCGGCGTGGTCACCGGCTCCGACGCCCTCGACGTGCCACGGATCAACGAGGCCATGCGCCGGGCGGTGCGCAACGCCGGGCTGCCCGGCGTGGCCGCCCAGGCGGTCTCGGCCGTCGACATCGCGCTGTGGGACTGCAAGGCCCGCCTGCTCGGCCTGCCGCTCGTGCGGCTGCTGGGCGCGGCCCGGGACGAGGTGCCGGTCTACGGCAGCGGCGGCTTCACCACGTACGACGACGAACAGCTGGAACGGCAACTGCGCGGCTGGACCGAGGGCGACGGCATCCCCCGCGTCAAGATCAAGATCGCGGAGTCGTGGGGACGCCGCGAGGAGCGCGACCGGCGGCGCGTGGCCCGAGCCCGAGCCGTCATCGGCGGGACCACCGAGCTGTACGTCGACGCCAACGGCGGCTACGGCGCCAAACAGGCCGCGCGGGTGGGCCGGGCACTCGCCGACGAGGGCGTGACCTGGCTCGAGGAACCGGTCTCCTCCGACCACCCGGCCGCCCTCGCCGCGATCCGCGAGCAGGTGCCCCAGGACGTGACGGCCGGCGAGTACGGCTACAGCCTGCCGTACTTGGCCCACCTGCTCGCCGCCGGAGCGGTGGACTGCCTCCAGGCCGACGTCACCCGCTGCGGCGGCATCACCGTCTGGCTGCGCGCCGCCGCCCTCGCCGAGGCCCACGGCATCGACATCTCCGGCCACTGCGCCCCGCACGCCCACGCGCACGCCGCCGCCACCGTGCCCAACTGCCGCCACCTCGAATGGTTCCACGACCACGTCCGCATCGAACGCACCTTCTTCCACGGAGTCCTCTCCGCCCACGGCGGCAGCGTCACGCCCGGCGCCGACGGCGCACCCGGCCTCGGCCTGGTCCTCGACCAGGAGCGGGCAGAGCCCTACCGCGTGGCCTGACAGCGGGAGGCACCCGCCCCACCCACCCACCGCGCATCCCCGCCACGACCAGAGGGAGTCGACCATGTCCGAGACCGTCGTCGTCACCGGAGCGAGCGCCGGCATCGGCCGCGCCGTCGCGCGCCTCTACGGCGAGCGCGGCGCCGACGTGGTCCTGCTCGCGCGCGGCCGGGCGGGCCTGGAGGCCGCCGCGAAAGAGGTGGAATCCCTCGGAGGCCGTGCGCTCGTCCAGATCGCCGACACCGCCGACGCCCGGCAGGTCGAGCGGGCCGCCGACGCCGCCGAGCAGGCCTTCGGGCCCATCGACGTCTGGATCACTACATCTTCGGCACCGTCTGGCTGCTGCAACGCGGTTCACCCGAGTCCAAGAGCCTCGGCGAGGCGGGTGTCGAGAGCGACCGGGAGCAGAAGGTCGGCGACCACGCGGGCCCCGACGCGCCGCCCTGGGCGGCCGACAAGGGGTGGCGGCAGAAGCTGTACTCCCGCTCCCTGGGCATCGTCATGGGCACGATCTTCCTGTGGTCCTGGCTGGCCCAGTCCATCAGCGGCGCGGCGGCCTACAACGAGCAGCACCTGCGTCAGTGCAGGCACCCGTCTCCTGGGCGCAGTACCTGGGCTCGGCGGATTTCTGGAACCGTACCCTCCAGAACTGGCAGTCCGAGCTCCTGGCCGTCGCCTCGATGGCCATTCTCTCGGTCTACCTGCGTCAGCGCGGCTCCCCGGAGTCCAAGCCCGTCGGCGCGGCCCACACCGCTACGGGAGTGGAGGGGTGAGGCTCAGCGTCTCCAGGAACCGGGGCCGGTGCAGGGCCGCGACGGTTTCGAGCAGGTCCGGATGGCGGAGCAGGACGGTGGCTTCCAGATCCCGGGTGCCGGGGTCGGTGAGCCGCCGCAGATGACCGGCTGCGCCGCGGTGCTCGGTTCCCTCCAGGGCCCGTACGGCGTGCACGGTCAGGGCGGGCTCCGCCAGAAGGCAGGCCGCCCAGCTGACGACGTGTTCGTCGACCCAGCTCCGCCAGCCGCCGTCCTGCGGAGGCGGTGGGTGTCCGGTGAGCCCGTCCAGACGGTGGGACCCGCTGGGGCCCAGCAGATGGAGCAGCTGTACGTCGAGGCCGGTGGGGAAGCGCAGGGCCGCGGCGAGGAGCCCGGCCTGGCGGGCCTGGACGTCGGCCAGCGCACGGCTGAGCGCACCCCCGGGCGGGGGATAGGCGCTCGAGAGCCAGCGGGCTGAGGCGGCTGCGACGGGCGTGAGATCCGTCGGATCAGGGGACACGGCGGCAGGTCTCCCGGGAACGTGCTCGCCTGTGTCCGGCTGATCCGTCCCGCGAGCTCGATGCGCGGAGCCGCGCTGCTCCGCCTGTGCCGCACCAGCGTAGGCAGGCCGCCCGGAAGGGGAAATGGCCGACGTCACAGCCGGCCGCACCCGGTTCCGGGCCGCACCGCTCCCGTGCGGTGCGGCCCGGAACCGGGCGCGGCCCGGAAACCTGCTCGGCGCGCGCGTCAGGACTTGCCGCGGCCCGTGACGAAGTCGCGGGCCCGGTCCACCAGACCCGCTCCCGGGGCGAGCAGCTTGTTCGCGGGCGGGGTGTCCGGAGCGGAGGGGTGCGGGCGGGTGGGAGCCATGGACTTGGCCCGGCGCACCTGGTCGCCCAGCTCGTCCAGCGCCTCGGGGGAGCAGCTGCGGCTCAGCTTCGGGAAGAGGTTGTCCTCCTCGTCCCGGATGTGCGCGGAGACGTCGTCCATGAGCTGCCGCAGCAGCGGGCGCATCCGCGGCGCGTCGGTCTCCGTCTTCTCCAGCTCCTTGAGGAGCTTCTCCACCTCGGCGTGGTCGGCGATCTCCTTGTCGGCGAGCCGGTCACCGCCCTCGACGTACTTGCGCACCGCCGGGTACAGGTACTGCTCCTCGGCCACCGAGTGCCGTACCAGCTCGATGGTGACCTCGTCCACGAGATCACGCAGCTCCTGCCCCGCCCCGGGCATCGCCTCGATCCGGCCGAAGAGCTCCTCGACCTCGCGGTGATCGGTCATGAGTTCGTTGAGTACGTTTCCGCCGTGTCCCATGGGATGTCCCTTTCGTCGCTCGTGGGCGTCGCCTGGCGACCGAGTTGCCCCGCCCCACCGGCCCAAACACCGACCGCCGGAACGTGGGCCGCCCCGGGCCACAGGCTGGAGAGCCGCTGGGGCGACAGGGTCTTGATCATGGTGTTGGTCCAGGAGCAGACCCGGTGCGGGCTGTCGGCCGAGGGCCCGGCCGAGGGTCGCGCGCAGGCTCTCCAGCGGACCGGGCTCCGGGTGGTCCGCGGGCCCCGGCAGACGCAGGCCGTACGACGCGGCGGCACGGGCCAGGCGGTCGGCGTGTTCCCGCGACCACCGGGCGACGTCCGTCGCGACGTGCTGGAACTCGGGCTCGCCGCCGTGCCGTTCGGCCGCGGCGAGGAGCTGTCGCTCCAGCCCGCGTTCGCCGTCGTGCACGGCCGACAGAACGATCGGGGCGCCGCTCACCGGCTCTCGACCGCGTCGGCACCGACGCCGGGCCGTAGGCAGGAGTCGCCCCGCACCGGCCAGGGCTCGCCGTGCCCGTACGGCGTGCGATCACCCCGGGGCTCCGCGATCCGGTCGACCTCGGGCCGCACCACCGTCACCGTCCACGGTCGAGGGCGTTGCGCAGTTCCTGCTTGCTCATCGAGGAGCGGCCCTCGATGTTGCGCTTCTTCGCCTCCTCGTACAGCTGGTCCCTCGTCGGCCCCTGCGCGCCGCTGTGCGAGCGCTCGCCGCCGCGCTGCGACGCGGATTTCGGGTCACGGGTGGAGGTCCTGCTGCTGGTCTTCGACTCGCCCGACCGCGCCCGCTCCTTGTTGACGGTCCGCGCGGCGATCTCCTTGGCCCGCTCGGCGGACTCGCCCCGCTCCTGGGCGCTCTTCCTGATGTGCTCGTACTGCCGTTCCCGCTTGGGACTCGATCCGGCAGGCATGGCGCTCCTCCTCGCTCTCGCAGCGGTCCGGTCTGCCGCCGGGTTCCCCCCGGCAGCGGTTCTATCCGGTCGCCGTCGAGCGAGGTCGCCGGTGGTCACCGAGGAGCATCGGTGCCTCCCGGCGGGCGGCCGCCCTCGCGGCGGGCCCTGGCGATCGTCGCGGTGATCTCCCGCCGGACCGGCTCCGGCAGCGCGGCGCCCCGCACGGTGGCCACCACGTCCCTGGCCAGGCGGTGCAGCTTGGTGTTCGTGTGCTGGGATGCCGTGACCAGCACCTCCCACGCCTCGTCGGCATCCAGGCCGAAGGAGGCCATGAGGATGCCCCGCGCCAGGTCGATGTCCGGCCGGGTCCGCAGCGCGCGCCGAAGCTGGACGAGCTCCGTCCGCAGCAGCGCCTCCTCGGTGTCCGGGCCCTCGGTGCCCCCGCCCCGGTCCGCCGTGCCGTGCGCCGCCGAGAACAGGGTGTAGGTGTCCGTGAAGTTCAGGAGCCGTTCCGCCGCCGGACTGACGGCGGTGACGGCGACCGTCTTCTCGTCGGCGAGTGCCAGGCCGCGCACCGCCAGCAGGACGTTGAGCGCGGACGAGTCCGCGAACGTCAGACCGCCCAGGTCCAGGTCGATCCCCTCGGTCGACCTCGCGAGGGCGTCGCGCGCACAGCGCCGGAGGTACTGACTGTGGTCCAGGCGGTACTCCCCGCTCACGGTGACGGCCACCCGGTCACCGTCCGGCCCGGTCAGGACCACCAGACTCCGGGCGGCAGGGCCTCCCGGCCGACTGTCCTCGTGCGAAAACGGGTCTCCGCGAGGCGCTTTCGGCATGCTCGCCTCCTTCGTGTCACCAGTCCCAGGCTCATACGCCCCACGTCTCACGTCAAGGCATACGCGAATTCCGCTTCGTGTCTTTGTGGTCGTGAATGTCCCGGCGTACGCTGTGGGCATGTCGGCAGCCGAGGGAGTACCCGAACCGCACACCGGCTGGACGTTCGTCACCAACCACGCACGCGTCCTCGCCAGCATCGCCGACAACCGCCACGCGCGGATCCGCGACATCGCGGCGCGCTGCCGGCTCACGGAACGCGCCGTCCAGAAGATCATCGCGGATCTGGAGCAGAGCGGCTACTTGTCGCACACCCGCAACGGCCGCGGCAACCGGTACCGCATCGCCCCCGAAGGGGTGCTGCGCCATCCGGCCGAGGCCGGCCTGACCGTGGCGTCCCTGCTGGCGATGCTCGTCAGGGACGAGGCCGAACGCCAGGGCACGGCCGAGGAAGCCCCGACCGAGCGCTGAGGGCGCCCCGGTCCCTGCCGGGCCGCCCGGGGCCCGCCTCAGTCGGAGCGCAGGGCGGTCGTCCCGTTCCGCCAGGCGTCCAGCAGCCGGGCCGCCAGCAGGTCCTCCAGATGCGCGGTCGCACGGATCCCGAACACCACGTCGGCGTCCAGCGCCGGTTCGCGCTCCAGCAGGCCGCCGACGACCTCGTGCCGGACGACCTGCTCGTGCACGGCGTCCGCCTCGACGTGCTCGGTGTAGAACCGTACGGCCGCCGCGCCCGCCCCCACCCGCCGCAGAGCCTCGGCGAGCCGGCGCGAAGCGGGGGACGAGGTCACCTCGACGGCGGCGAAATGCCCGACCAGCGCCGCCCGCAGGGCCCGGTGCAGGCCGAACAGGGACATCAGGTTGACGGTGGCGAGCGCCTCGGCGGGCGCGGCGTCGACATAGCGACCGTAGGCGGTGTCGAGCTCCAGGTCCCGCATCAGGTCGGCGTACAGCTCCGCGTGGATCTCGTCCGGGCGGCCCGCGCCGAACTCGTCGTACTCCACCGCGACCATGGCGGCCTTGGCGCGACCGTACAGCCGGGGGATCACCCAGGCGTGCGGGTCCGCCTCCTTGAGGTGGTACAGCGAGCGGATCGCCGCGTACTCGCGCAGCTGGGCGAGGGTGCCCCGGTCCCTGAGGTGGTGCGAGACGCTGAGGTCGTCGCCCGCGACGGGTTCGCGCTGCAGTGCGTCGAGGGCGTGCGCGGCGGTGCCGTCGACCGGGACGTCCGCGGTCAGGGCGCGCAGGAAGACGTCCTCCAGCGCGGCGCGGTGGGACAGCAGTCCGCCGTCCCACTCGGTGTCGTCGGGCACGCCCTCGAAGCCCTGGTAGTGCAGCTCGTACAGCGTGTAGAGCGCGAGCTGAAGGTCGTCGCCGTACGCCGGGCAGGACGCGGGGACCGACGGCAGGGGCCGGCCGCGCCCGCCGCGCAGGGACGCCACCAGCGCCGCCGAGAGCGGGCCGCGCGGCTCGGGCAGGGGAGGCGGACGCAGCCGGGCCGGTGCGTGCGTCATACGCCGTCACCGTCCTCGCGCCCCCGGCTGTCCCGCGAGGGCTTCTCGCGCCGCCGGTGGCTGGTGTCGCACCAGGGGAAGATCCGGCTGCGACGACAGGTGCACACCGCCACCGCGAACCGCCGCGACACCGTGACCTCGCCGTCCTCGCCCACCACTTCGACGGGCCCCTCCACCAGCAGGGGCCCGTCCCGTTGGACACGGACACGGCGGGGCCGCTCAGGGCTGTTCGGCACGGATCACCACCAGCTCCTCCATGACGTCCCCGGTCGTCGCCATCCCGCGCTCGCGCAGCCGGCCGAGCCGGGATCTCAGCACCGGCCCGAAGGGCAGCCGGGCGCGCTCGACGACATCCGTGCGCAGCCCCGCCCCCGCCAGGCGGTCCAGGGTCCGCTCGATCCCGCACAAATGTGAATGGACCAGCAGCAGGGTGCCCGCGGACCGCAGGACCTGCGGTACGGCGTCACACACCCGGTCGACGAGCAGACGGCCGTCCCTGCCCGCGTCCCAGGCCCGCGCGATGCCGCGCGGCGGACGGTCGTCCGGCGCGGGCACGTACGGCGGGTTGGCGATCACGAGATCGAAGCGATGGCCCCGCACGGCCGACGTCAGGTCGCCGTGGCGCACCCGCACGCTCTGCCCGTTGAGCACGGCGTTGCACCGGGCGGTCAGCACCGCGCGCCAGGAGATGTCCACCGCCGTGACCCGCCCGCCGAGCCGGGCCGCCTCCACCGCCAGCAGCCCGCTCCCGGTGCCCAGGTCCAGGACGTCGCTCCCGCGCACGATCCCCTCACGGCGCAACGCGCGCCGAAGGAGCTGCGAGTCGGTCTGCGGCCGGTAGACACCTCGGGGGACCCAGCAGCGCAGGCCGGGCGGCGCGGCGGTCGTGGTGCGGTCGGCGGTCAGTGCCTTCACCGTGACTCCGGGTGCGATCGAGGGTGCAGCGGGCGGATCGTCCGGCGGGCCGGACGCGGTCGTCCCCCCGGGTACCCCCCGGCGGCCGGCGTAACAGGCGTAACGGCCGAGCCGGTGGTCAGTCCCGCGGCCCCCGCGGCAGTGACGCGAGCAGGTCCGCCGGATCGTCGAAGACGGCGGCGGCCCCGGCCTCCTCCAGGTCCGCGCGCGGGATGCCCCCGCACAGCAGCCCCACGCACCGCACCCCCGCACGGCTGCCGGCCCGCATGTCCCACACCGTGTCGCCGACGAACATCGCCTGCTCCGGCGGCGTACCGGCGAGGTCCAGGGCCCGCCGCACGGGGTCGGGAGCGGGTTTGCCCCGGGAGACGTCGTCGGCGCTCGCCGTCGCCTCGATGGCGTCGTCCGCGTCGATCGCGCGCCGCAGGGCGGACAGTTCGTCCTCGCCGGCCGAGGTCGCCAGGACGACCGTCCAGCCGTCGGAGGCCAGCCGCCGCAGCAGGCGGCCCGCCTCCGGCAGCGCGCGCAACCGCTCGAAATACGGGGCGTACAGCGCCTTGTGGGCGGCGCTGAGGTCCTCGCCCTCCTCCCGCGCCGTCCGCTCGCCCAGCAGGTGGGCGACGAGGTCGCCGGAGGCGAGACCGACGGCACGGTGCACGGCGTGCATGGTGACCGGGTGGCCGGCCTGGCGCAGCGCCTCCCACCAGGTGACCACGTGCAGATGGTTGGTGTCGACGAGGATGCCGTCCACGTCGAAGACGGCCGCTCGCTCACTGCCTGCCATGTCCTCACTCCTCGCCGGGCGGGGCCGTCCGGATGTCGCGCTTCTCCAGGGGCTGGACCGCGGGGCCCTGGAGGACACCGCCGTCGGGGGCGAACCGGGAGCCGTGGCACGGGCACTCCCAGGCCCGTTCGGCCTGGTTGAACGCCACCACACAGCCGAGATGGGTGCACCGGGCGGAGACCGCGTGCAGCTGACCGCTGTCGTCGCGGTGCACGGCGCACTGCCGCCCGCCGAGCCGCACGACGGCCCCCTGGCCCGGCGCGAGGTCCTCGGGCGCCGGTCCCGTGACCGGTGGCAGCCGGTCGCCGACGAAGTGCCGGGCCACCTGGGCCTGGTGCTTCAGGAACGTCGTGCCCTCCCGGACGACGGACGCCAGCCGGCGCGGGTCGTACAGCCCCGCCCAGTCCGCCGGGCGGCCGTCGAGAAGACCGGCGAGCAGGGTCCCGGCCATCACACCGCCGCTGAGCCCCCAGCCGCCGAAACCGGTGGCGACCCAGGTGTGCCGGCTGCCCGGGTGGAAGCGCCCGACCAGCGGCACCGAGTCGGTGGAGTCGTTGTCCTGGGCGGCCCAGCGGTGCGTGGGCGCGAAGCCGGAGAACCGGTCGGCCGTCCACGCCCACAGCCGGGCGTACCGCTCCTCGGCGTCGGCGGTGCCGGGGGTGAAGTGCTCGCCCGTGACGATCAGCAGCCGCGTGCCGTCGCCGTACGGCGCACTGCGCACGGACCGCGTGGACTGCTCCGGGGTGATGTACATGTCCCGGGGCGCCCGCTCCTCCTCGACGGTCCCGGCGACCACCAGCTCCCGCCGCGGGGAGAGCCGGGTGAAGAGCAGGGCCCGGTCGAAGACGGGGTAGTGGGTGGCGATCACGACCTCCCCGGCGCGCACGGACACGCCCGCGTCGGTCGCCAGCACGCACGGCTCGCCCTCCTCCAGGCCGACGACGCGCGTCCCCTCGTACACCGTGCCGCCGCTCCGGCGCAGGTCCTCCGCGAGCGCCAGCAGGTACTTCCGCGGATGGAACTGCGCCTGCCCGGTGACCCGTACCGCCCCCGCGACCGGGAAGGGCAGCTCGGTGCCGGTGACGAACGTCGCGGGCAGCCCGGCCTCGCGGGCGGCGTCCGCCTCCGCCCGCAGCTCGCCGGCGCGCTGCGGGTCCTCGGCGTAGGTGCAGGCGGCGGCCTCCTCCCAGTCGCAGTCGATACCGAGGTCCCCGACGATCCCGGCGGCGTGCCGGATCGCTTCGGACTGTGAGCGCGCGTACAGCCGGGCGCCCTCCGCCCCCCGGGTGCGGCGCAGCCGGTCGTAGACGAGCGTGTGCAGCGCGGTCAGCTTGGCCGTCGTGTGGCCGGTGACCCCCGCGGCGACCCGGCCGGCCTCCAGCACGGCCACCGAGCGTCCGCGCCGGACCAGTTCCCAGGCCGTGCTCAGCCCCGCCATGCCGGCCCCGATCACCGCCACGTCGACGGCGAGGTCACCGGCGGGCGCGGGGGAGGGAGCGCCGGGCGGCGCCGTCTCCATCCAGTACGAGCCCCTGATTCCTCCGTGCGTGTCCATGGCCGCCGAGTACCCGGGAAGCGATGACGTGTTCACCGCCCCTTCCGGGTACTCGGCGGACGTCACCCATCCGAACCGAGGAGGACCACATGAGCACGGTCAAGGAGTCGGTGGACGTGGAGGTCCCCGTCCACACCGCCTACAACCAGTGGACCCAGTTCGAGCGCTTCCCGAACTTCATGGAGGGCGTCGAGGAGGTCAGGCAGCTCGACGACCGGCACAACCACTGGGTCACGAAGATCGGCGGGGTGCGCCGTGAGTTCGACACCGAGATCGTCGACCAGATGCCCGACGACCGGATCACCTGGCGTTCCGTCGGGGGCGACAGCGAGCAGCGCGGTTCGGTGCGCTTCCAGCGGCTGGGCGAGGACCGGACCCGGGTGGAGCTGCGCATGGACGTCGAGCCCAGCGGTGCCGTCGAGAAGGGCGCGGACATGCTCGGCATGATCGACCGCCGGGTCAAGGGCGATCTGCGGCGCTTCAAGGACTACGTCGAGCGCGGCGAGGGCGCGACCGGTGCCTGGCGCGGGCGGATCCGCCCCGGGGACCCCGGCGCGCCGCTCTGAACCGACCCGTCCGAAGGCACACGGAGGGCCGCCCGCGGGGGCGGCCCTCCCCCGCGCGGCGGCCCGCGTCAGCCCGCGGCGGACATGATCTCCTCCCGCAGTTCGGCGCAGCAGCGCCCCAGCAGCCGCGACACGTGCACCTGGGAGATCCCGAGCAGCTCGCCGATCCGGGTCTGGGTCATGCCCCGGAAGAAGTGCAGGTAGAGGATGGTCCGGTCGCGCTCGGGCAGCCTGCGCAGATACGGCGCGAGGGTGACGCGGTCGACGACGGCGTCGTAGCCTTCGTCGCAGGTCCCGAGCACGTCGCCGAGACTGCCGCCGTCGTCGGCGGCGCTCACCCCGGCGTCCGTGGACAGCGTGCTGAAGCAGTCAATGGCCTCGATCCCGATACGCACCTCGCGCTCGCTCAGCCCCGAACGGGCCGCGATCTCCGCCACACCGGCCGCCGCACCGCTGCCGCGGGAGGACCGGGCGAGCTCGAACGCCAGCAACTGCCAGTGCGCCGCCAGCCCCGCGGCGTGGACCGCCGCGAAGAGGGCCACCAGGGCCAGACAGAGCCCGTAGAACACCGCCGAGCTGGTGAAGTTGGACGCGGCTTCGGCAAGGCGTTCGAACCAGCCGCGGCCGTTGCGGGAGCGTTCCGCCGGGTGCGACACGGTCACCAGTCCGCGGGTCGCCATCACCAAGTCCTCCCGTCGGCATGCGAGTGCGGGGAGCCCGGGTACCCGCACGGCGCGTCCGACAGACATCCCGGGGACGGGGTACCCGGCGAGGGCCCATCGGAGAACCGGTCCCCCGGGAGGGACGATGACAGACCTCGGATACTTCCTCGCGTGCGAGGAGCACACCCCGGCAGAACTGGTCGAGCAGGCGCGCATGGCCGAGCACGCCGGCTTCGACTCCCTGTGGATCTCGGACCACTACCACCCGTGGCACGACGGCCAGGGCCAGAGCCCCTTCGTGTGGTCGGTCGTCGGCGCGCTCTCCCAGGCGGTGTCGCTCCCGATCGAGACGGCGGTGACCTGCCCCCTCGTGCGCACCCACCCCGCGGTGATCGCCCAGGCGGCCGCCACCAGCGCCGTACAGCTGGGCGGGCGCTTCCGGCTGGGCGTGGGCACCGGCGAGGCGCTGAACGAGCACATCCTCGGCAGCGGGTGGCCCGAGGCGCCGGTACGGCTGGAGATGCTGGAGGAGGCCCTGCATATCATCCGGCGGCTCTTCACGGGTGAGCAGATCAGCCACCGCGGCACGCACTACACCGTGGAGAACGCCCGCCTGTACACGCTCCCCGACGAACCCGTGCCGATCGACGTCTCCGCCTTCGGCCCGCAGGCCGCCGAGGTGGCCGCGCGCATCGGCGACGGCCTGATCACGATGATGCCCGACGAGTCCCTGGTGGACCGGTTCCGCAGCGGCGGCGGTGGCACCAAGCCGGTCTACGGCGGTCTCAAGGTCTGCTGGGGCACCGACGAGCGGGAGGCGGTCCGCACCGCACACCGGCTGTGGGCCACCGAGCAGCTGCCCGGTGAACTCGCGCAGATCCTGCCCACCCCCCGCCACTTCGAGCAGGCGACACAGCTGGTCACCGAGGACCAGGTGGCCGGGTCGGTGCCCTGCGGCGACGACCCCGAGGTCCACATCGAGGCGGTGGCGGAGTTCATCGACGCCGGGTTCGACGGCGTGTACGTCGGCCAGATCGGCAAGGACCAGCAGGGCTTCTTCGACTTCTACCGCACCAAGGTCCTGCCGCGGCTGCGCGGCTGACCGCACCAGGAGGTGGACGCCGTGCCCGGGCCCGGAGCGACGGACGGCAACGCGCTCGTCGTGATCGACATGATCAACACCTACGACCACGAGGACGCCGAGCTGCTGACGCCCTCCGCCGCACGTGTCGTACCGGTGCTCGCGGAGCTGATCGGCAGGGCCCGCGACACGGGCGTGCCGGTCGTCTACGTGAACGACAACTTCGGGCTCTGGCGCTCCCACCACGGCGAACTCGTGGCCGCCGCCCTCGCCCGGCCCCACGCCGACCTGGTCGAGCCGATCCGACCGGACGACGACTCCCTCTTCGTGGTCAAGGCCAGACACTCGATCTTCTACGACACGCCCCTGTCCTATCTGCTGTGGCAACTGGGCGTCGGCACGATCGTGCTCACGGGCCAGGTCACCGAGCAGTGCGTCCTGTACTCCGCGCTGGACGCGCACATCCGTCATCTCGACGTCACGGTGCCGAGGGACGCCGTCGCCTCCATCCACCCCGGGCTCGGCAACGCCGCGCTGGAGATGATGGAGCGCAACATGGGCGCACGGATCGTGCCCGCGAAGGAGGTGGACTTCCGTCCCCGGGCCTGACGCGTACGGCATGTCGACTCGACGACAAGACGCAGGCTGCGGAAGTGAACTGATGAAGCGTGTGATTGGCTGGTTCCGGCCATCGCACCCGATCCGGCCCGGCCGGCAGGAGGACACCGTCATGAGCAGCCCCCACGTCTACGAATACAAGGTCGTCACGTTCCGGGAATCGCTGATCGGCGACGCCCTCGACAGCGACAAGCTGGAGAAGGTCCTCAACAAGCACGCCGAGGACGGCTGGGGCCTGAAGGCCATCACCTCCGCCGACGTCAAGGGCCGTATCGGACCGGGCGCCGTCGAGGGCCTGCTGCTGACCTTCGAGCGTCCGCGCGGCTGACCGGACCGGCCGGCGCGCTGGACGTCGGTTCCACGTCCTTGCGGTGGGAGGGCAGCAGCGCGTCGAGCTCCGCGGCGAGGGAACCGATGTCCGGCCGGGCGGCGGGGTCCGGTTCCAGACAGGCGTCGACGGCGGCGGCGAGCGCACGCGGCAGACGGCGCAGGGTGCCCACCGGCGCGGCCCGGCCCTCCAGCTGCGGATAGCGGGACCGCCGGTCGTAGGTGTTGCCCGCGCCGCCGCTGACCGAAGCGGACGTGCCGGCGCCGGTGTCCCCGGACGGCTCCCTGCCCGTCGTGGTCGTGGGGACCTCGGGGAAGGGGAGGCCGCCCGTGGCGACCTCGTACAGGGTGATGCCCACGCCCCAGACGTCCGCGGCGGCGGACAGGCCTCCACCCCGTGCCTGCTCGGGGGCGAGGTAGCAGGGGGTGCCTATGCCCGGGGGCGCGGGCCCCGGCGGGCGGGCGACGCTGAGGTCGAGGAGCACGGCCCGCCGGCAGTCGACGATCACGTTCGACGGCTTGACGTCGAGGTGCAGCAGGTCCCGGCCGTGCAGGTAGTGCAGCGCGGAGCACAGGTGCAGGCCGAGGAAGGCCACGTCAGGGGCGGCGAGCCGGCGGTGCAGGCGGCCGATGAGGTGGGCCACGGTCTCACCGCTCAGCGTCTCCAGGACGACGTAGGGCTCGGGCGCCTCGCCGGTCTCGTAGGCGCGGACCAGATGCGGGTGGCTGAACTCCTGCAGCCAGCGGCCTTCGCGCAGGAGCCGTTCACGCAGCCGTGTCTCGTGCCGGCGGTCCGGACGCAGCGTCTTCAGCAGGCAGCGGCAGTCCCGCTCGTCGCTCCAGGCGTCGTACACGTCGAGCCAGCCGGTCCTGGTCAGATGGGCGAGGATCTCGTAACCGGCCACCGGTCCCGCCCCCGGCGGCAGAGGTGGGGACGGCGGGACGGGGGTCCGGTGCCGGGGGGCCGCTCGCGGCGGAGCGAGGTTCGCGGGGCTCATGGGAAGGCCTTGGTCGTGGAGGAGGGAGTGGGGGGAGTGGGGGGAGTGGACGGCGGGGAGGGGGCGAAGACCGTGGCCGGGGCCTCCGGGGGCGCGTGCAGCCGGTGCAGCCGGGCGTAGGCCTCGCCGCTCAGCAGCAGGTCGTCGTGGGTTCCCTGTTCGACGACCCGGCCGTGGTCCAGGACCACGATCGAGGTGGCGTCCCGGACGGTGAGCAGGTTGTGGGAGATGAGGAGCGTGGTGCGGCCGGCCATCAGCCGGCGCAGCGGCTCCATCACGCGTCGGCCCGACACCGCGTCCAGGCCGGTGGTCGGCTCGTCCAGGACGAGGACGGGCGCGTCGCGGATCATCGCCCGGGCGATCGCCAGGCGCTGCCGCTGGCCTCCGGACAGCAGCCTGCCCCGCTGGCCCACGATGGTGTCGTACCCCTCGGGCAGAGCGGTGATGAAATCGTGCGCGTCCGCGGCGCGGGCCGCCGCGACGACCTCCCGCTCACTGGCGTCCGGGCGGCCGTAGAGGATGTTCTCGCGCACGGTGCCGTGCAGGACCAGCGTCTCCTGCAGCACCACGGCCACGTTGTCCCGGGCGTCGGCGAGCCGCAGGCTCCTCAGGTCGGTGCCGTCCAGCCGGACGGTGCCCCGCTCGGGGTCGTAGAAGCGCAGCAGCAGCTTGGCCACGGTGGACTTCCCCGCGCCACTGGCCCCGACCAGCGCCAGGGTCTGCCCGGGTGCCACGCGCAACGACACGTCGCACAACGCGGGCCGGTCGGTGCCCGGATAGGTGAAGCCGACGCCGTCGAACTCCACGTACCCGCGAGCGCGCCCGGTCCTGGCCGGACGGGAGACCTCGGCCACCACCGGCCGCTGGTCGAGCAGTTCGGCGATCCGCTCCGCGGCGGCGGAGGCCGCGTAGAAGGTGCCGGACAGGTGGGACATGCCCCGGATCGGGCTGTAGAGCTTGCCGAGCAGGGTCAGGAAGACCAGGAGCTCGCCCAGGGTGAGACGGCCTCGGGCCAGTTGCCAGGTGCCCAGGCCCATCACCAGGAGAGCCCCGCTCAGCTCGACCAGGTCGACCAACGGCCCGAACACGGCACGGATCCTCGTCGAGGCCATGGTGGCGCGGTAGCGTCCGAGGATCTCGCGCTGGAACCTGCCCTGCTCCCACTCCTGGCGGTTGTACGCCTGGACCAGGGCGATGTTGCCCAGCACCTCCTCGGCGATCGCGCTCACGGAACCGCTGCGTCGCCGGCGTTCCCGGGAGGCGGCCTTCACCAGCCGGGAGAAGTACCGGGCCGCGCACCAGAACAGGGGCACGACGACGAGGGCGAACAGCGTGAGGTCCCAGCTCAGATAGAAGAGCATGCCCAGGAAGATCCCCAGCCGCATCACGTACCAGAGTGCCTGGGCCACGCCCGAGAGCAGGAACGTCTCGACGGCGTCGACGTCACCGGTCACCCGGGCCAGGACGTCGCCGAGCCTGCGTCGCTCGAAGAAGCCGAGCGAGAGACCCTGCACATGCCGGAAGACGTCCGCCCGCAGGGCGAGCAGGAAACGCTCACCGACCCAGACGGAGGTCACGTCGTCGGCGAACGACACGAGGCCCGAGGTCAGACCGAGCCCGACGTACGCCAGGGCGATCGACGGGAACGCACTGAGGTCGCGCTGGACGAGGACCTCGTCCACCACCACCTTGAACAGCCATATCTCGGCCGCGTCGACGGCGGGGCCGACGACGCAGAAGGCGACGAGCGGCAGCAGCCACCTCCGCCCGCCGCGCGTGTAGGGCCAGAACCGCCGGAACACCTGCCGCACCGGCAGTGCCGGCGCGGCGGCGACGAGCTGTTCGCCCTCCTGCTCCGCGACGGTGAACGACCGTCGCAGCGCCGCGAAGAGGGCGGCGCTGCGGGCGGGGCGACGGCGGAGTCTCACGAGAATCGCGACTTTCCCGGACGTCGTCCGGGTGTCACTTGTGGGTGCCGGTGCTGGAGGTACGGCGGAGGTGCTTGCGGTGGTGGGACGTCCTCCCGTTCATGCTGGTCGTGGACTTCCTGTCCTTGGAGTGCCTCTTGGCGGGTGCCAGGTGACTGAAGAGGGACATGATCTTTCCCTTCGTCTCACCGGTTCACTTGGACACCGGTTCACTAGGACATACGACCGGCCTCTGCCGCGAGATTGCGATTTCGGTAAGAAATTCTTGTTCCGGTGCTTCCGGTGCGAGCGCCGT
>NZ_KQ949029.1:24941-263660 GCF_001514285.1 Streptomyces sp. DSM 15324 | reverse complement strand
GTGGCGGTCGCGGGGCGCTTGCGGGGTGACCGGCCGGTGGCCTGTCTGGCTGCCTGCGTGCGTCGGCGCCGAGGCCCGTGGGCGGGTCGGCGCCGTGCGACGTCGTCCAGAGAAGCAGGGTCGGGAGTCGTCCGCAAAGACCCCTTTTGCTAGTTGTGGCCGTAGTGGGGGTGATGGTCGGTTGTGTGACGTGGCTCGCAAAGTGCAGGTCAGAGGGGGTGATGGCATGGGTATGGCATCCGATATGCACCACTAGAGGGGGTAGTAGGTGATGTGGGTCATGTGGGGTGGTTCACCGCCTCGCCGTTGCGCTTGGATCACCGGGGCGCATGCGGCGCCGCCGACGAGGCGGGCTGGGTCTCCAGAATTGCCGGAAGGGCTTCGAAACATTCGGTCCCGCAGCCGACGGAATGCGTACCAGATCTTGCATTCCCCGGACGCAATTGGCTGTCTCAATAGTAGTCAGCAGCGGTCGAAAGATTTCGGGGCGAATACCGAAACTATTGACAGTCGAAGGGGGCGGGTCAACACTGCGGACCACTCAGGCCTCAGAAGAGGAGGAACCCTCGAATGCACGCCCAACCCGCACACACCCCGACCCGCAGGACCGCATGCGCCTTACTGCTGGGCGCCGCGTCGACGCTGGTCCTGCCCGGCACCGCCCGGGCGGCGACGGTCATCACCTCGAACCAGACCGGCACCAACAACGGCTTCTACTACTCGTTCTGGACCGACTCGCAGGGCACGGTCTCCATGACCCTCGACTCCGGCGGCTCCTACCGCACCAACTGGCGCAACACCGGCAACTTCGTCGCCGGCAAGGGCTGGAGCACCGGTTCACGCAGGACCGTGAACTACTCCGGATCCTTCAGTCCCTCCGGCAACGGCTACCTGTCCCTGTACGGCTGGTCGTCCAACCCCCTCGTCGAGTACTACATCGTCGACAACTGGGGCACCTACCGGCCGACCGGCACCTACAAGGGCGCCGTGACCAGCGACGGCGGCACCTACGACATCTATCAGACGACGCGGTACAACGCGCCGTCCGTCGAAGGCAACAGGACCTTCAACCAGTACTGGAGCGTCCGGCAGTCGAGGCGGACGGGCGGCTCCATCACCACCGGCAACCACTTCGACGCCTGGGCCCGCGCCGGGATGCCCCTCGGCACCCTCAGGTACTACATGATCCTCGCGACCGAGGGCTATCAGAGCAGCGGGAGCTCCACCATCACGGTGGCGCCATGAGCCCGGCCGGGAGGCGTCCGGGCGCTCGCCCCCTGACGACCGCCCTGGCCGCGCTGGCGCTCGCCGCCGCCGGCACCCTCACCGTCCAGGCCGCGCCGGCGGGGGCCGCACCCTGCGCGGGATACGTCGGACTCACCTTCGACGACGGCCCGTCCGGGAACACCCCCGCCCTGCTGAGCGCACTCCAGCGGAACGGGCTGCGCGCCACCATGTTCAACGAGGGCCAGTACGCCGCCGCCTACCCGGCCCAGGTCAGGGCCCAGGTTGCGGCAGGCATGTGGGTGGGCAACCACAGTTACACGCACCCCCATCTCACCCAGCTCGGCCAGGCGCAGATCGACTCCGAGATCCTCCGCACCCAGCAGGCCGTCGCGGCGGCGGGCGGCGGCACGCCGAAACTGATGCGGCCGCCGTACGGCGAGACCAACGCGACGGTCAAGGCGGTGGAGGCCCGGTACGGCCTGACCGAGATCATCTGGAACGTGGACTCCCAGGACTGGAACGGCGCCAGTACGGACGCGATCGTGCAGGCCGCCGGGCGGCTCACCAACGGGCAGGTCATCCTCATGCACGACTGGGCCGCCAACACGCTCGCCGCGGTCCCGCGCATCGCCCAGGGACTGGCCGCTCGCGGCCTGTGCTCCGGCGCGATCTCCCCGCAGACGGGCCGCGCGGTGGCGCCCTGACCGGGTGGGGGCCGGCCCGCACCGGCACGGTCGGCGCACGTCGGCCTCCACCCTCACGCGTCCGAAGCCGCCCGTGCAAGCCGAGGCCGGCGCTCTTCCCGTCCTTACGCAGTACGGGTGAATGACCCGAGCGTTCAGGTCGCGACAGGTGGTGCGTCTTCTACCGTCTCTCCAGGGATCCGGGTGCTGCACGCCCGGTGGACGGGGGACGGGGCGAAAGGCGCACCTGATGGCGGGGTTGGGCAAGTCGCCGGACGTGCTCGGGGGCCGGGCGGGCCGCCTCCGGCGCGCCGGAGCGTGGGGCTGGGGCGCGGTGGGCGTGGCCGGTCTTCTGGCAGTGGCGCTGACGTTCAGCGGGCCGGGGGCGGCCGGGAGCGTGGCGGCCTGGACGGTGGCCTTCGGGCCGACGACCGCGTGCTGCGGCTTGGCGCTCTCCCTGCTGCTCCGCTCGTGGGGCGTGGCCGGACGGGTGCGGACGCGACTGCTGCTGCTGGGGGGTTCGGCGGTCGCCGGGGGTGTGTACCGCGAGGCGGTCAACGTGCTGTCGACCCAGCCTCCGGGGGCCGGGCCTGACGAGCCGTCGCTGCTCGGCCCGGTGGTGGTCGTCGGGCTGACGCTGGCGTCCGGCCTGGGGATGGCGGGACTGGTGGTCGCGGCCGATGCCGGCACAGGCCGGAGGGCGTGGCTGCGGCGGGTGCTGGACGGGGTCGTCACGGCGGGGGCCGTGTTCATGACGGTCTGGGTCCTGCTGCGGGGCGCCACGGGCGGCTGGCGACTGGGCACCGGGATGGTGGGTGTGCTGTGGGCGGCGGAGGTCCTGTTCCTCAGCTTTCTGTTCGCCCTGCGCCGTCTCGTGCGGAGCGACCGGAGAGCCACCTTGTGGGTGGGGATCGTCGGGCTGTCTCTCATGCTGACCGGCGACACCCTCCGTCTGTGGACGGTCGGTCCGCACGGCCCCGAGGCGATGCCCTCCCTGCTGGCGTGTGTCTGCAACACCGTCGGCCTGCTCGTGGTCGCCGCCGGCCCCTGGGTGCCCGGTGGCGCGAAGGTTCTGGACACGGCTCAGCCGACGTTGCGATGGGGGATGGAGAGCGCGGCGGCGTTCATTCCCTTGACGGTCTGCACGGTCACGGTGCTGGGGTACGTGCTGGCCCCTCCCGCCGGTGACCCGGTGCCGGTGCTGGTCGGCGGAATGGCCCTCCTGAGTCTCTGGGCCCGCCAGACCCTCCTGCCGCGCGAGAACACCGGGAAGGACGAGCCGCGCTGACATCCGGAGTGCCTACGCGCTGACATCCGGAGTGCGTACGGGCGCTTCGACCGTGCCGGGGCCCTGACGACTCCCATGAGGCCCGGGCCCTGACGGCTCCCATCAGCCAGTGATCCGGTCGGGCGCCCCCGCTCATGGCGAGGGCGCTCGCCGGTCTCGCACGGGTGAATCTCAGGCAGCCCGGGTGAGTTCGGCCCGGCCGAACAGGAGGGCGTAGCCGGAGGGGAGCCGGTCCAGGATGCGGCTCAGCAGGTCGGGGCCGGACAGGGCGGCGACGGCGCCGAGGACGGAGCCGGTGTCCCAGCGGGTGGTTCCCAGAGGGGCGCCGGTGCGGGCCGCCAGGTCCTTGACGAAGCCCCAGCCGGTGAGGGGCTGTGTGTCGGGGATCTGTTGGGTGAGGACACGGGCCGCTTCGAGGGGCAGGCGGGCCGCCAGTTCGACGCGTTCGTCGCCCGTCAGCTGGCGCCCTAGTCCCGAAAGAACCAGGTGGACGGCTGCTTCGGCCTTTTCCCGCGTGGGGTAGGCGCCTTCCTGGCGGACCTTTTCCAACAGGTGCTCGTACGTCATCGCGGGCAGGTGCTGCAGCGGCGCACGCCGGTCGGACATCACTGGGTGGTTGCCTTTCTCGCGATCAGGTCGTCGTGCCGGCGCCCGCGTGCGCGGACACCGTCGTGGTCAGGTGGGCTGGGGGCGGCCGAAGAGCAGGTCGTAGCCGTACGGGAGCTGGAGCAGGATCTCGCGCAGCAGGTCCTCCCCGACCGCGTCGGCGACCGTGCTGAGGACGGCGCCGACGTCCCAGGCCGCGGTCTGGGAGGTGGCTCCCTCGATCCAGGCCGCCGTGGCCCGCACGAACCGCTCCGGTGGCAGCGGTTCCGCGCTCCGCAGCGGATTGAGAAGGATCAGGGCGAACTCTTCCGGCAGCCGCGCTGCCAGCTGGGCGCGCACCTCGCCGACGAGGTGCGCGCCGAGCAGGGCGAGGACCACACGGGCCGCCCGGTCCGCCTCCAGCAGGGTCTCGTACTCGCCGCGTTCCCTCACCTGGTCGAGGAACGCCTCGCGTCGCAGCGTCACGTCCGCCGCCGCCCTTCTACTCCTCCGTCGGCCTCTACTCCTCCGTCGGCCTCTACTCCTCCGTCGGCGCGGAGGACGGGGAGGGGGAGATCCGGTGCCCGTCCTCCGCCGCTGTGCGGCCCGTGCCGGTCCGGCTCAGCCGGAGATCTCCCGGCGGTCGCTTGCGCCGCCGATCGCGATCTTGCGGGGCTTGGCCCGTTCGGCGATCGGGATGCGCAGGGTGAGCACGCCGGCGTCGTAGTCGGCCTTGATGCGTTCGGTGTCCAGCGTGTCGGCCAGGACGATCTGGCGGGAGAAGACACCCAGCGGCCGCTCCGACAGTTCCATCTGCACATCGTCGGCCTTCGCCACGGGCCGGCGCTCGGCCTTGACGGTCAGCATGTTCCGCTCGACGTCGATGTCGATTGCCTCGGGGGCGACGCCGGGGACGTCGAACGCCACCACGTACTCGTCGCCCTCACGGTAGGCGTCCATCGGCATGAGGGTGGGACGAGACCACGTGCCCGGGCCCGTCAGCTGCTGGGCCAGGCGGTCGAGCTCCCGGAAGGGGTCGGTGCGCATCAACATGGTCGAACACCTCCAGTGGGTTGCGGCAGTTACTGCCAATGCGCCTCACGGAAACCGTTGTAGCATGTCATCCGATGGATGACAAACGCTCCGTCGTCCAAACGATGACACATCGCGGAGGTGCCCGTGACGACAGCCGATCAGCCGCCCTCGTCCAGCGTCGACATCCCCGGCCCGGCTTCGTTCCTGGCCGCCGAGGCGGCACTCCGGGCCATAGCCGAAAGCCTGCGCGCCGCCCGGCAGGGGACCCCCGGCGCCGTCGACGCCGGCCCCGGTCCGGAGGCGGCCCTCGCCTCCCTCCTGCTCCTGCGGCAGGTGCGCGAGCAGCTCGCCGGATGGGAGACCGGCCTGATCGAAACGGCCCGCGACGCGGGAGCCAGCTGGGCCGACCTCGCCCACCCCCTGGGAGTCGCCAGCCGTCAGGCGGCCGAGCGCCGCTACCTGCGCAACCGGCCCGGTCCCGAGGGAAGCACCGGCGAACAGCGCGTGCAGGCCACGCGGGAACGCCGGGCCGCCGACCGCACCGTCGCTGCCTGGGCCCGCCGCAACGCGGCCGACCTGCGCCGCATCGCCGGCCAGATCACCGCTCTCACCGACCTGCCGGTCGCTGCGCGGCTGCCGCTCGGCCGACTCGACGCCGCCCTCGCCCACGACGACCCCTCGATCCTCCTCCACCCCCTGACCGCCGCCCGCCCCTACCTGACGCCCACCCACCCCGACCTGGCCGCCAGACTCGACACCCTGACGAGCTCCGCCCCCCTGCGACCCGACACCCCCGACTGACCCATCGACGGGCGTCGCGCGTCCCGGCGGGTCGCGACCGCTGACCCGCCCGCCGCCGCGCCTCGCAGGCGCAGGAGGCGGGGAGGCAGCCGCGGCTGCCTCCCCGCCCCGCATCGTTCCCGCCTCCTCAGCCGGGTCCGCGCTCCTGGCGGGCTTCGGAGGCGAGGTGTCCGGCCGAGTCACGTGCCTGGTCGGCCACGTGACCGGCCTGCGCGCCGGCCTCGTCCTGGGTGGCGCGGGCACCCTCCTTGGCGGTGTCCGCCACCTCCTGCACCGCGTTCTGCGCAGCCTGCTTGCTGCCCTCCTTCAGGTTCTGCGCGGAGTCCAGTGCGGCCTGCTTCACCGGCTCCAGCGCCTCGCCCTGCATGAGTTCGCCGGACTTGTCCCGCTCCAGCTGGGACGTGGGCAGCATCGACGATGCGAGCAGGCCGGCGCCGAAAGCGATCAGCCCGGCGGCCAGCGGATTGCCCTGGGTCTGCCGCATCGCCTGTTCCGGGGCCTGCCGCACCGCCTCGCCGGCCTGGCCCGCGGCCTCGCGCGCGGTGCCCACCGCCTGCTGGGTGCCCTCCTGCAGCGACCCGGCCATCGACTGGGCGCCGCTGCCGACCCTCTGTGCGGTCTCGGTGGTGGTTCCCATGACCCGGTCCCGCATGCCCGAGACGGCGCCGCGCATCCTGCGGGTGCGACGTCGTGCCATGCGCCGCGGGCTGGTCCGGTCCGCGAGCCGGTCCACATCCGCGGCCAAACGGTCCCTGGTGGAGCTGATCTCGGCCCTCATCTGGTCGGGTGACGTGCCCATTGTGCATTCTCCTTCAGGGTGTCGACGGTCTGCTCCGGCTTCGGCGACACGGTGCGCATACGGGTGCGGGCCCGTTGGTACAGGACCCCTGCGATCACGGCCCACACGGCGGTGACGATCAGTGCGGCCCAGCCGCCGTCCATCACGTTGGACAGGCCCAGCACGGCCGCCAGCGAGAGGAACAGCAGCACCATGTAGCCGGCGAACCCGGCGCCGCCGTACATGCCGGCGGCCTTGCCCGCCTTGGTCGCCTCCTGCTTGACCTCGGTTCTGGCGAGTTCCACCTCCTGCCGGAACAGGGTCTGGACGTCCGAGGTCACCGCGGACAGCAGTTCGCCCACCGACCTCTCCCCACCGTTGGCCTCCATCGGGCGGGACGGGACGTACGACATCCCTCACACCCCCGGAATCGGACGGTTGGGTGCCCCACCCGGCGGCCTGCCGACGGACGGCTGCGCCTCGGGCGGAGGACCGGACGGGAGCGCCGTCGGGGCCGCCGAGCCCGTTGCCCTCGGCTCTTGTCGCCCCGTGCCGGCCCCGTCCCCGGACGCGCCGGAGGCGCCGTCGGTCTGGGCCGCCGCCTTCACCAGGCGGCCGACGACCAGTCCCGCCAGCAACGCGCCGCCCAGGAACATGCCGGGGCGTCGGCGGGCGAAGTCCTGCATGTCGGTGAGGACTCCCTCGACCCCCTGCTCCTCCAGATAGTCGGCGGCCCGGTGCCCGCCGTCGGCTGCCTGGGCCGCGAGGCTGCGGGCGGGCGAGTCGCTCGTGGCGTTCTCCGCGAGCCCCGCGAGATCGTCGGCCCACTGATGCAGTGAACCGGCCGCCCGCCTGCTCTGTTGCTCGACCTCGTTCATCGCGCGGCTGCGCACGTCGCCCGCCACCGCGCCGACCTGCCGGCGCGCCTCGCCCGCCACGTTCCTGGCCTGGTCCACCGCGGTTCCCCCGACGCGCTCCGCGGCCTGCTTGGCCTGACCGGCCGTGGCGGAGACCTCCGTCCTGGCCGCCTCACCGGTCTGCCGCACCCTCGTCCCGTCGTCCTGCGCTGCCTCACTCATCGGTCACACTCCTCGCCCACCATGGAGGTTTTGAGAGTCATATAGGCGAGTGACTGCTTTGCGCCGCTTCACGCCTTTTGCGGATAATTTGTGCGCTCAGTGGACGGTGCCGAACAGGGACCGGTTGGCGATGTCGATGATGAAGGGGCCGACCAGCGAGGGATAGCGCTCGACGATCGCCTTCTTGTACGCCTCCCCGTCGTCGCCGAGCAGTTCGCGGGCGTCGGCGAGGTACCGCCGGACGTCCGCGTAGACCTCCGGGCCGGTGGGCAGGCCGTGGCCGGCCAGGATCGTGTCGTAGCCGGTCTGCGCGGCCAGCAGGTCCAGTGCCCGCTCCCACCCGGCGATGTCGTTGTTGCCCAGGTAGAGGTGGACGTCGTGGTAGACGAGGTCCTGGGCGACCAGGACTCCCTGCTCGGGCAGCTTGACGAGGAGTTCGTCGGCGGCCTCGCCGCCGGAGACGGCCTCGAAGACGAACGGGACGCCGTCGACGACCTCGGTGCCCGGCGTCAGGTCCACGGTGGGGGTGAACTCGGTGAGGGGGATGACCACACCGGTGGGCAGCCGGCTGTCGCCGCGCGCGACGATCTGCTCGCGCACCTGGGGCAGAGCGTGCACCGGTACGCCGAAGCGGGCGGCGCCGTTGTAGTGGTCGGGGTGGGCATGGGTGACGATCAGGCGGTCGAGCGGCTTGCCGAGGCCCTTGGCATAGGCGACGGCCTCGTCGGCGTAGGCCGGGATCAGCTGCGCGTCGATCGCGATGATCCGCGCCGGGGTCTCGATCAGCTGGGTGGTCGTGTGGAAGGTGTCGGCGGGGGACATGTAGCTGTGGATGCGGACCGCGCCCTTGTCGAGGACCGTGACCGTGCCGTTCATGCGCTTGCTCCTTGCGGTGGAGAGCGGCCTTTCGCCGTCTCGATGTCCTCCACTTTCTCCGCTGAGCCGCAGGTCGGGCGAGGTACGCTGGAGACTGGGCATGGTAAATCGAGGACAACCGGAGATCACGATGTTTCCCGAGGCGCCTACCGGAGGGGACCCGTCCGACGGGAGCGCCATCCTCCGGCTCGACTTCAACCCGCCCGACGCACACGTGCCCGGCTTCGAGATCATCGATCTCGCGACCCTGCACGAGCGGCGACGCGCGCGCCGCAGACGGAGCGATCTGGTGCACCGGGTCGACTTCCACACCCTCACCCTCGTCACCGAGGGCGAGGGCGAACACGCCGTCGACTTCGTGACCTACCCCTGCCGCCCCGGCACCCTGCTGTGGGTCCGCCCCGGACAGGTACAGAGCTTTGTGCGGCCGGGCACCGCGAACGGCACGCACCTGCTGTTCACCGCGGCGTTCCCGCCCCACACCAGCAGCGCCGACCGACTGGTCAAGGAGTGGTACGGGCCGGTGTGCCGGCACCTGGGGGCCAGCCCGCCGTACGCCGTACTGTCCACGCTGCTGGGACAGTTGCGGGCCGAGTACGACCGGCCGGCGCCGACGGTGTCGGTGGAGATCCTCCAACTCCTCCTGGCGACCGTCCTGTTGCAGGTCGAACGGCTGCCCCACCCGGAGGGCGGCGACCCACGGGCCGGCGGCGAGGTGTACGCCCGTTTCCGCGCCGAGCTGGAACGCTCCTACGCCACCACGCGCCGCGCCGCCGATTACGCCCACCGTCTCGGATACTCCGTCAAGACCCTCACCCGCGCCTGCGCCGCCGCCACCGGACAGCCCGTGAAACACGTCATCGACGCCCGGGTCGCCCTGGAGGCGCAGCGGCTGCTCGCCCACACCGACGAACCGGTGGCGGCGATCGCCCGCCGCCTCGGCTTCCCCGAACCCACCAACTTCGGCAAGTTCTTCACTCGTCACACCGGTGTCACCCCGGGCGCCTTCCGGCAGACCCACCGGCGCCCGGGGGAAAATGGGCGCGCCATCAGCTCTACGAAGGACCAGCATGACGAGCCACACCACCCCGCCCCAGACGGACGATGACCGCTTCTGGCAGGAACGACACATCTGTTTCCTGACAACGCACCGGCCCGACGGCAGTCCCCATCTCGTCCCCGTCGGCGTCACCTTCGATCCGGAGGCCGGGATCGCACGCGTCATCAGCAGTGCCGGCAGCAGAAAGGTCCGCAACGTCCGAGCGGCCGGTCCCGGCGCGACCGCCGCGGTCGGCCAGGTCGACGGACGCCGCTGGTGCACCCTCGAAGGCCCCGCGGTGGTCAAGGACGACCCGGACTCCGTCGCCGAGGCCGAACGACGCTACGCCGAGCGCTACCGGCAGCCCCGCCCCAACCCCGAGCGCGTGGTCATCGAGATCACCGTGACCCGGGTGATGGGGACCGTGCGGCCCCCGGGCTGGTGAGCGCGACCCCGTCGGGCGTCACGCGCAGCACACCCGCCGTCGACGGGGCCGCGCCCCGCGTTGGATGACGTTCATCGCAGCCTCCCGGGCCGGGCGAGGGTGAGGGGAGCCGCGGTGAACACCGACGAGTAGGTGCCGACCGCCAGGCCGATGAGCAGGGCGAGGGCGAAGTCGGTGAGGGCGCCGTCCGCCAGGACGGCCAGGGCGGTGAGGATGAGGGCCGCCCCCGTGCCCGTGCTGACGGTGCGGGGGAGCGTGTGCAGGATCGCCTGGTTCGTCAGCCGCGGCAGCGGCATCGCGCGGTTCCGGCCCAGGAGTTCGCGGATGCGGTCGAACAGGACGACGGAGTCGTTGACCGAGTAGCCGATCACGGTCAGCAGCGCGGCCAGGAAGAGGCCGTCGATCGGCTTGCCCAGCCAGGCGAAGACCCCGACGAGGATCACCACGTCGTGGACGAGCGCACCGACCGCCGCGGTGGCGAACCTCCACCGGAAGCGCACCGCCAGATACAGCAACTGGGCGCCGAGGGCGAGGCCGAGCGCGACGAGGGCGTTGCGGCGCAGTTCCTCGCCCAGGCTCGGGCCGATCAACTCGTCGCGCACCTTCTCCGCCCCGCCGCCCAGACCGCTCACCGTGCCGGTCACCGTCGCCTCCTGGGCATCGGTCAGCTTCTCCGCGCGCACCGTGAGGGAGCCGTCGCCGGAGGACTGCACGATCGCGTGCGGGAAGCCCGCCCGGCCGAGGGCCTCACGTGCCCGGTCGGGGTCGACGGGAGCGGTCGTGGAGTAGGCGACGAGCCGGCCCCCGGTGAAATCGATGCCGAAGTCGAGTCCGCGCACCAGGATGCCCGACCCGGCCAGGACGAGGAGCACGCCGGAGGCTGCCAGCCAGCGGCGCGGACGGCGCATCAGGAACGGGTCGCGGCGCAGCAGCCGATCCCGGACGCGCCCGGCGTGCGTGATGCCGGTCAGACGCGGCCGGCGGAAGGCCGCGCGACGGTCGAGCGCGTACTCGGCGAGCACCCGGGTGACGACCAGCGCGCTGATCATGGAGGCGAGGACGCCGATGCCGAGCGTGACGCCGAAGCCGCGGACCGGGCCGGAGGCGAGGACGAACAGCAGTCCGGCGGCGATCAGCGTGGTGATGGTGGAGTCGGCGATGGCGCCCAGCGCGCCCCGGAACCCCGCCGTCAGCGCCGAGCGGGGGCTGGTCCGGCTCCGGGCGGCGTGCTCCTCGCGGGCCCGCTCGAAGACGAGGACGTTGGCGTCCACGGCCATACCGACGGCCAGCACGAATCCGGCGAGGCCGGGGAGCGTCAGGGTGGCGCCGACGGCGGCCAGAGCGGCGTACGAGATGAGGCCGTAGCAGGCGAGGGCCACCGTCGCGAGCACGCCCATGAGGCGGTAGACGGCGATGACGAACAGCGCGGTCAGCGCTGTGCCGATCACCGCTGCCCGGGCCGCCGCCGCGACGGCCGCGGCGCCGAGGGTGGCGCCGACGGTACGCTGCTCGACCGTCTCGACCGGCACGGGCAGGGCGCCGCCCGAGATGAGCAGGGCCAGCTCGCGGGCCCCGGCGTCGTCGAAGGAGCCGGTGATCTGCGTGGCGCCGCCCGGGATGCCCGCACCGCAGGCCACGGACCGGTCGACCTGTGGAGAGGAGACGATCTTGCCGTCGAGGACGATGGCCACGCGGCGCTGCGGATCGCCGGGCGGGTGGCAGGCGGCGTCCGCCGTGACCTGTGTCCACCGTGCGCGGCCGGAGTCGGTGAAGTCGACGGTGACATGCCATCCGGCGCCGCTCTGCTGGTCGAAGCGGGCGGTGGCGCCTTCCACGTGCTGCCCGGTCAGGGCGGCCGCCTGGAGCCGCAGGGGTTGTCCGGCTGCGTCGGGCAGGACCTGCTCTTCCTTGCCGGGATCGACCGGATCGACCGGATCGACCGGATCGACCGGATCGACTTGATCGGTCGGATCGGTCGGATCGGTCGGATCGGTCGGCGGTGTCGGGGTGTCGGCGGTACCGAGGACGGGGTGGACGGTGAGCTGGGCGGTGCGGCCCAGGACGGCTGCGGCCTTCTCCGGATCCTGGAGACCGGGCAGTTCGACGAGGATGCGGTGGTCGCCGGAACGGACGAGGGTCGGTTCGGCGACACCCAGCGCGTCGATCCGGCCCCGCAGCACCTCGACGGTGCGTTCGGTGGCGTCCGGCCCGGCCTCGACGGTGTCGGTGGAGCGGGTCTCCAGCAGGATCTGGGTGCCACCGCGCAGATCGAGCCCGAGGCGGACCGGCGTGGTGAGGGCGATCGCCAGCGATCCGACGATCACGGCGAGAGCGAGCAGCGCACGGGTGCGCGAGGAGTTGTTGCGGTTCTTCCGGTTGTTCCGGCGTTTCAACGCGAGCCTCCGGCAGGCATGCCGCGGCGGCGGCGCAGGGGCGGCCGCGGCGGGAGAGAGAAGGGGACGGGCTGTTCTCAGATGCCGGGAGGCCGGGGAGGGGCCCGGCCGCGGTCGTACGCCGACCGGTCGTGCAAGGCAGGGGTGGGCAGGGGCGGCGCAGACGCGGCCACGCCGACGGCCGGGGCGGTGGTGACCCGGCGGGGTGGGGCGGCGCGGTGGTCCGGTGGGTGCGGGCGCTCGCCGAGATGGTCGTACGGGGACCTGACCTGCGCCGCGTACGGCCCGGCGCACGGGTCGTCGGCGCGCGGACCGCTGTCGGGCTGCCACGCGACGTCCGAGGCCGAGGCCACGGAGGCCGAACGGCCAGCGGTGGCCGGCGTGGGGGCGGTGACGGTGGAGGCCGGGGCCGGCGCCAGGAAGAGGGCGAGGAGGGCGAGGAGGCCGGTGAGGGCGGTGAGGGGGGTGAGGGCGAGGAGTGCAGTGAACGCGGTGCGCGCCACGAACGCGGTGCCCGCCGTGCCCTCGGTGAGCCGGTGACGGGCGGCGGTCGGGACGGCGCGGTATGCCGGGCGCATGCACCGTCCCTTTCTCGATGTGCCGGAGAGCGATTCCTGCTGTGCGGAGCGCTGCCGCTCCCGATGGCGTGCGTCAGGCCTCGATGAGACCGGCGCGGATGGCGTAGCGGGTCAGCTCCAGCCGGTCGTGCAGGCCGAGCTTGTGCAGGAGGTTGGCCCGGTGGCGGTGCACGGTCTTGACACTGATGAACAGGATCTCGGCGATCTCCCGGGAGGAGTGCCCCTCCGCGACGAGCTTGAGGACCTCCTCCTCGCGCGGCGTGAGCAGGTGATCGGCGTTCTCCTCGCCGTTGCGGACCCGGTCCAGATAGGTGCGGATCAGTGCGGTGACCGCGCCGGGGTAGAGGAACGGCTCGTTGCGCATCGCGGACCGGCAGGCGGCGACCAGATCGCGGTCGGCCACCGACTTCAGCACATAGCCGCAGGCCCCGGCCTTGAGCGCCTGGAACAGGTACTGCTCGTTGTCGTGCATGGTCAGCATCAGGATCCGCAGGCCCGGCTTGAGCGCCGCCAGTTCACGGGTGGCCTGAAGACCGGTCAGCCGCGGCATCGCGATGTCCAGGACCGCCAGGTCCGGCTCCGCCGTCCGGGCCTGCTCGATGGCCTCGGCCCCGTCCCCGGCCTCCGCGACGACCCGCAGGTCCGGCTCGCGGTCGAGGATCAGGCGGACACCGCGGCGTACGAGGGCGTGGTCGTCGGCCAGCAGGATCCGGATCGGCTTCGACGCCGCCGAAGGCCCCGACGCCGCCGAAGCCGCGGTGCGTTCGGGAGGGATGTCGTCGGTCATGGTCAGAGCTGCTTCCTGGGGACGGGGGTGATCAGACGGATACGGGTTCCGGTGCAGGTTCCCGTGCCGGTACCGGAGGTGCCCGTGGTGCAGGAGACGGCGGCCGGGACGGCGTCGACGGCAGCGATGGCGGTGACGGCGGTGGCTGTGGCGGGCGTAGAGGAGATCTCCAGGGTGGCCCCGGCGAGCAGGGCACGCTCCCGCATGCCGCGGATCCCGGCGCCCTCGCACGCGGCCTCGATGCCGCGGCCGTCGTCGGCGACCTCCAGCACCACCGCCCCGTCGGCCCTGCGCAGGCTCACCTCCACCCGGCGCGCGTCCGCGTGACGGGCCGTGTTGGTCAGGCTCTCCTGAGCCACCCGGTACAGCACCAGCTCGCTCTCCTCGCCGAGCGCGGGCAGATCGGCGTCGAAGCGGCGCACGACGTGCAGTCCGGCGTGGGTCGCGAAGTCCTGGGTGAGCGAGGTCAGGGCGCTGACCAGGCCCAGGTCCTCCAGGACGCCCGGGCGCAGACGGCGCACCAGACGCCGGACCTCGTCCAGGCTCTCCCGGGTGATCTCCTGGGCCTGCCGCAGGTCCTCGCGCAGCGGCCCGGAAGCGTCGTCCGCGGCCCGCTTCAGCACCAGCAGGATCGCCGTCATGCTCTGCCCGACCTCGTCGTGCAGTTCCTGGGCGATACGACGCCGTTCCGCCTCCTGGGCCAGCAACGCCCGGGCGCTGGAGGTGGCGCGCTCGTGCTCCAGGCGGTCGAGCATCGCGTTGAAGGTCCGGATCAGCTCGGAGACCTCGTTGCCGCCCCCGGCGCCGGGAACGGGCAGGCGCTGCCCGGGCCGCAGCAGGTCGACGGTGGTCATCAGCCGGGTGAGCCGGCCCAGCGGGGCCAGGCCCCAGCGCAGCAGGGTGGCGGTGGCGACCAGCATGACGGCGAGACCGCCGACCAGGATGACCGCCTCGGTCAGCAGCACCGGCACCGACACGGTGACCGGTGCCCACAGCAGGAGAGCCGTGGCGGCGCCCAGCACCAGGGCGTTGAGCGCGAAGATCCGCCAGAACAGCGACACGGGAGAACTCCTCCTTCAGGGACCCGGCCCCGACCGGCCGTTTCCGCAACCCCTGACCCGGGCGCGGGCCGCGGGGCACGGACGGGACCGATCCTGCTCCAGCCTCCCCCGTACCGGTGGCGTCGGTCGATGGGGTCCCCCACCCATTTCCGCGGTCGCGGACCACCCATGCGCCGCCCGGTGCGGCCGGCGCATGGGTACCGCCGCACCGGAGGAATGGGGTCCGCGCCCGATGGGTTTCCGCCGAGCGGCCCGGCAGAGTCGAACCCGTCCGAGCCGTCCGGTACGGCCGGTGCCCCACGTCGTACGGACCGCGGGCCCGGCACACCGGTCGGCCACATCCGCGCCCACCGCGCCCACCGCGCCGGCCGCCCGCCCGTGCGGCGCACCCGTGGCGCCCGAGAAAGGAGCCGTCGTGTCGCTCGACACCTCCCAGGTCACCTCCCAGGCCGATGCCCGCCCGCTGCCGCCCGCCGCGCTCGACGCCCGTCGGCGTCTCGAACACGCCCACAGCAGCCGGATGGCCCAGCTGCGGGCCCTCGACGAGGCCGGCCGGATCGCGAAGGACCACGTGATGTCCGCCCAGGCCGAAGCGATCCAGCAGGTGCTCAGGGAGATCGACGCGGCGTTCGCCCGTATCGACGACGGTTCCTACGGCACCTGCCAGGGATGTTCCAAGCCCGTCCCCGCCGAACGCCTGGAGATCCTGCCGTACGCCCGGTACTGCGTCGCCTGCCAGCGCCGCGCAGCCGCCTGAACCGCCGGCCCCACACCCCCAGGCCCCACACCCCCAGCACCGTCCCCACGTCTCCCGTCCCGACGTCTCCACGTCTCCGTCCTGCACACAAAGGGGTGAAGTGAGTGGTGAACCACCAGACCGTCGGCGACCGCGCCGCACACCTGTCGCCCGAGGACCTCGCCGCGTTGCAGGAGAACCTGCACGAACAGCGCCTGTTCCGCCGGGAGCAGCTGCGGCAGATCGCGGCGGCGCCCCGCGCCGGGACCTCGCCCGGGCACCGCTCGGCCGCGCAGACCGAGGTACAGGTCAAACTCGCCGCGTCCGCGCGCATGGTCCTCCACGACGTCGAAGCGGCGCTGCGGCGCATCGAGGAGGGCTGTTACGGCACCTGCCATCTGTGTCGGCGGCCCGTCGACCGCGAACGCCTGCTGATCGTGCCGCAGGCCCGCTACTGCGCGCGCTGCCAGCAGGTGCGGGAGGCCGGAGGATGACCGCCGTACGCCGCCCGCGCACCGGCTCCCGCGGCCGGCACCGGCCCTGGCCGCTGTGCCGGCGGTGCAGTGGCCTCGCGCTCGACATGGGCAGCGACCGGACCCGCGCCTGGATCGCCGGCCGCCCCACGATCCTCGACGTCCCCTCGGTCACCTTCCCGGGTACGGGGGCGCTGCACCCGATCCGGCGCGGCGCGATCGTCGACGTCCCCGGCACGGCCCGGATGCTCGACCGGCTCCTCGGCCACCGCCTGCCCCGGCAACCGCGCCCGCTGGTGGTGGTCACCACGCCGGTCCTGGGCGGGCCCACCTACCGGGACCGGGCCCGTGCGGCCGTCCAGGTGCTGCGGCCGCGCGCCGTGCTGACCGTGCCCACGGCCCGCGCCGTCGCCCTGGGGGCGGACGCCGACCTCACCCGACCGCTGCTCGTGGTGGACATCGGCGCGCACCTCACCGAAGTGGTCCTCCTCGTCGACGGCGCGGTCTTCGACGCGCGCCGCACCGCGTGGGGCACCACCGACCTGACCTGCGCCGACGCACGGGCGGACCTCTGCGAGGCCGTCACCGCCATGATCACCTCGATGCTCCGGCAGGACCACACCGCCCGCACGGCCGACGCCCTCGGCCGGGGCCCGCTCCTGGCGGGCGGTGGCGCCCTGCGCCCCGACCTCGTCGCCCGCCTCGGCGCCGGACTGCACGCACCCCTGCGGGCCGTCGCCGCACCCCACACCGCCGCCCTCCGCGGCGCCGCCAAGATCCTGCGGGCCGCGCACGCCCACCCGTCGACCCGGGGCACCGCACCACCCGGGCCCGCCCCCTGTCCCCACTGAGCCGCACACCCACCCGTCGGCGCCCCCTGTTCCCTGTCCCCGTCCCCCCTCCCGCCCCACGACCGGTGCCGCTCAACCGGCCGTGGGGCACCCCTGTTCCCTCCCCCAACCGACGTCAGACGTCGAGGATCCGCCACCGCTCCTCGTCCGGCCTGGGCGCGTCGTCCTCGGCGGTGCGGGGGACGGCCCCGAAGTCGTCGCCCGAGCCCTGGTAGGCGTCGGCGATGGCCCCCAAGCGGCACGGCACCCGCCCCGGCGGTCGCGGTGGTCCGGCCCACCCGTCGCCCGCGGCCCGCTCCGGACACCCCTCGGCCGGCCGCGACTCCCCGCCCCCTCGCGGCGCCGTACATCCGGAAGCCCCGGCACTTCCCGTCCCTGGCCGTCGCGGCGAAGTCCTGGAAGCCACCGCCCGCCCGCCGAACCGGCGCTCCGGGCGGCCTGCCCGGACCGGCCCGGCCGCCCCACCGGTAGTCTGCGTGGTCATGATGCGCGCCTGGATCCTGCCGGTCCTGATGGTGGTCTGCGGCTCAGCCGGTGCGGCCGGGCTGCTCCGCGGCGGAAGTCCCGTCCCCGCGGCGGTCTTCCTGTTGGTGTGCGCGCTCTTCGCAGGCCTGAACTCGCCGTTGGTCTTCCCCCGGTCGCTCACGGCGGCGGAGGCGCGACGGCGCAGCGCGGTCGACCACCGCCCCGTCGTCTACTGGCGGCCGGGCTGCCCGTACTGCCTGCGCCTGCGCCTTCGACTGGGCCGCAAGGCGCGCCGGTTGCACTGGGTCGACATCTGGCGCGATCCGGCCGGAGCGGCGGAAGTGAGGGCGGCGAACGACGGGAACGAGACCGTGCCGACCGTGGTCGTCGCGGGCCGCCCCCACACCAACCCCGATCCCGCATGGGTACGCGAACAGCTCACCTCCACCGCGCGCTGAGGGGTGTCGGCCACCCACGCGCCCCACATCAGTAGGTTGGTCACCATGATCGGACTCGGAGCCGTCCCCTGGCCACCTGCCCCCCTGCGGACCGAACGGCTCCTGCTCCGCGCGTCCGAGGCCCGGGACCGCGCGGCCTTCGTCGAGTTGTTCGCCTCGCCGGAGGTGGGCACCTACATCGGTGGCCCCCGGCCCCGCGAGGAGCTCGACCGGGCGATGCCCGAGGTGCCCGGGCGGCGCCCTGGCTGCTTCGTGGTCGAACTCGACGGGGCGATGGCCGGCCTGGTCACGCTCGACCGACGCGACGCGGAGCGTCCGGGCCACGTCCGTCCACAGGGCGGGGAGGCCGAACTCGGTTACCTGTTCCTGCCGGAGGCATGGGGACGCGGGTACGCCGGTGAGGCGTGCGCACGGGTCCTCGACTGGTTCGCCGGCGTCCTCCCCGGCGAGCCGGTGGTGCTGTGCACCCAGTCCGCCAACGACCGCGCGCTGCGCCTCGCGGGGCGGCTGGGCTTCAGGGAGGTCGAGCGGTTCGAGGAGTACGGCGCCGAGCAGTGGTTCGGTCAGTGGCAGAAGCCGAGACGGGGGCGGGTGGGAGGCACCGCACGGCCGCCGGGGAGCGGGCGCTGAGCGCTGTCCCGCCCGGCATCCCCTCGGTTCATCGACGGACGGTGACGCGCAGGGGGGCCCGGAAGGAGAGCAGGCCGAGCATCGGTGGCTCGTCCCCGCCCGCCTCCCCGCGCCCTCCGTGCTCTCCGCGCCCCTCGTTCCGCCCCGCCTCGGGCAGTCGGCCGGCCGCCGCGCGCAGGGCGATCGCGGCCTCCGTACGGGCCAGGGATGCTCCCGGGCAGCGATGGCGGCCGGCCCCGAACGCGAGATGGTGACGGATGTTCGGCCGGTGCGGGCACATCCGGGCGGGGTCGGCGAAGACCTCCGGGTCGGATCCGCTGCCCAGCAGCATCAGCAGAAGCTGTGCTCCCGCGGGGAGGCTCACTCCGCCCAGGTCGACCGGTCGCGCGGTGACCCGGCGCCAGGTGGTGACGGGCGGTTCACGGCGCAGCACCTCCTCCGTCCACGCCTCGGCCAGCCCCCTCTCGTGCGGCAGCTGCCGCCACAGGCCCGGCTCGCTGAGCCCGCGCCGCAGTACAGTGGCGATGAGCTGGCCGGTCGTGGACTGGCCCGCGATGAACACGAAGAAGCACGCGGCGACGGCGGTACGGGCGTCCAGCGGACCCCCGTCGGGCAGGCGGTGGCGGGCCAGCGCCCCGACGAGCGAGTCCGCCGGGTGGCCGCCGTCGCGCACCGTGGCCGTCAGCCAGCGGTGGAACTCACCCGCGAGCTCGGCCAGTTCGCTCTGCCGCTCGGGGGTGGGGCGGCCCCAGAAGAGTTCCAGCGAGGCGTCGCTCCAGCGGATCAGCGTCGCCGGGTCGATCCCCTGGATGCCGAGGAGCTCCATGAGCACCCGGCAGGGCAGCACCTGGGCGAAGGTGGCGAACAGGTCGCAGCCACCGGTGGCGTCGAGCTCGGACCGCGCGGAGTCCAGCAGTTCGTCGGCGATGCGCTCGATGGCAGGGACGGCCGCGGCGACGCGTTCCGCGTGGAAGAACCGGGTCACCAGGCGTCGTAGTCCCGCATGGCTCGGACCGCCGTTGTTGGCGAGCGCGGGCGGGAGCGCGAAGCCGGCCCGGGCGAGTGCGCGCAGCGCCCCGACCGGCAGCGGGGTGACCGCGTGCAGGGCGTTGTCCGGGTGGAACCCGGCCGGATCGAGCAGCACCCGGCGGATGTCGTCGTACCGGCTGACCAGCCACAGCCCGGTGGCCGGGTCGTGGTGCACGGGGGAGTCGGCGCGCAGGGCGTCCAGCCAGGGGTACGGGTCCCGGACGAAGCCGGCGCCGAACAGATCGAGCAGACCGAGCCGGCCGAGCGGGTCGCCGGGCGCCGGGGGTCCACCGGGGCCGGGCGTCCCGCGGCGGCACTGCGCGGCGGCCCCGGCGATCGCGCCGCCCGCCGCGCTGCTGTCGGGAGCCGTCGCATGCACGGCCCGGACGCTAACACGCCGCAGCGCGGGGGCCGGCACGGCTGTGCGCAGGGTCACTCGCGGGGGAGCGCTCGTCGACGTGGGTCACGGGTTCCGCGGCGCCGTGGCGCGGGTGAAGCCGTGACTGCGCTCCACCTTCGCCACATGCAGGGTGTAGCTCTCGTACCACTCGGCCCGTCCGCGCTGCTGTGCCGCGCGGTGCTCGGCGTTGCTCCGCCACTTCTCGAGGGCGTCGGCGTCGCGGAAGTACCCGACGGTGATGCCGAGCCCGCCGGGCGTCTGGGCGTGCTCCATCGCGAGGAACCCGGGGACGTCCTTCACCAGGTCCTCCATGCGGGCGTTGGTCTCGGCGTAGCCGCTCTGCTCCTGGGTGCGCACCGTCGTGAAGACGGCCATGTAGTACGGGGGTTCGAAGGCCTCGACGGGCGTGACAGGTGCTTCGGGGTGATCGCTCATGGCGTCACTGTAGGGGGCGCGCGGACCGGTGCCCCGAACGGCAGCAGACCTCGGGCACCAGTTCCCTGGGTGAATACGCGGCTCGGGCCCCCGCACCGGGGTGGTGACCTGGCACGCTTCACCACGGCGCGGCTGCTCGGCGGGGGGCGCCGCGGGGCGGGGCGAAGGGGTGGGGCGTGACGACCGGGCACAGCGTGGACGATCTCGCGGAGGAGCCGCATCCCGTCGTACGGCCCACCGGTGGAGCCCCGCCGCGCACGGTGCCCCGGCACGTCGCCTGCGTGATGGACGGCAACGGCCGATGGGCGGCCCAGCGGTCGCTGCCGCGCACATCGGGCCACCGTGCCGCCGAGACGACCGTCATCGACGTCATCGAGGCGGCCCGGGGCGCGGGCGTCGAATGGCTGAGCCTGTACGCCTTCTCCACGGAGAACTGGGGGCGGCCCCGCACCGAGGTCGACTACCTGATGCACCTGGTCCGCCGGGTCGTCCGCAAACACGCGGCGCTGCTCCACGCACGCGGCATCCGCTGCCGCTTCCTGGGCGCGAGCGACTCCCGGATCCCTCCGGCGCTGGCGCGCGACGTCGCCGACCTGATGACGCTGACCGGCGACAACGAAGGCATGACGCTGACGGTCGCGTTCGACCACGGCGGACGCAGGGACATCGTCGAGGCCGCACGGTCACTGATCCGCGCGGGCGTCCCCGCCGAGGCCGTCACCGAGGAGAGCTTCGCCGCGCATCTGCCCTTTCCCGACACGCCCGAAGTGGACCTGGTCATCCGGACCTCCGGTGAGCAGCGCATCTCCAACTTCATGCTCTGGCAGGTCGCCTACGCCGAGTGGACCTTCCCGCCGGTGCTCTGGCCCGACTTCCGCGCCCCGCACTTCCTCGCGTGCCTGCGCGCCTACCAGCACCGCGACCGCCGCTTCGGCGGCGTCGTGCCGCAGCAGAACGGAGCCCCTCGACCATGACCGTCAACGAAGACACGCCGCCCCTGTTCGGCACGGGATCACAGTTCCGGGAGTTCCTCGACGACCCCCGATGGGCGCTGGCCATGATCCGGGCGACCGTCCTGGAGGCCGCGCACCCCCAGGTGGGTGCCGCCCTGATCGAGAACTCCACCTTCGTGGCCCACCCCTGGCGGCGCCTGCGCAACACCCTCCGCAGCCTCCGGCGCATGTTCGGCGACGACGACGAGGCACGGCACCGGGAGGCCGCGCGCCTGAACCGTCTGCACGCCCGGCTGAGCGGCACCGACCCGCAGGGACGGCCGTACGACGCGATGGACCCGGCCGTGCGCGCCTGGGTGGTGGCGACCCTGTTCGAGAGCACCGTCACGATGTGCCGGCTGGGCGGACAGCCCCTGGAACAGGAGGTGATGGAGCGGCTCTACACCGAATTCCGGGGGTATCTTGCCCTGATGCAGTCCGACGGTGGCCAACTCCCGGCCACTGTGCCCGAGTTCTGGGTCTACTACGACCGGGTCGTGGCGGAGGAGCTGGAGAACACGGAGGCGATGCGGATCATCCTGTACAGGCTCTTCGACCATCTGCCCGCGCCTCCCGTCCTGGGCGGCCTGCCCACCCTGTGGGCCGCCGGCCGCGCCCTCACCGGACCGGTCGTCGGCGCCATCACCGTGGCGTCGCTCCCGGAGCCCTTCCGCAGGCGGGCCGGCCTGCCGGAGATGCCCGGGGCCCAGACCGTCATGCAGGGCGCCTACCTGGCCGTCGGCCTGGCCCGCTTCCTGCCCGACGGCTGGATCCGCGCGGACGCCGTCGCCGACCTGCTGGACCTGACGCCGGACAGCGACGACCCGCGGGCGCGCACCCTCGCCGCCCTGCACCGACGGATGCAACGGGCCGGCGCCCTGATCCGGCTCCTCACCCCGCTGCCCACCGTGCCCGAGCCGACCTCGCCGCAGACCACCCCCCGCGGTGCCGAGGAGTTCTTCCGCGAGGTCCTGGACCAGACCGGTGACGGCTACCTCGACTGGCCCGACCTCGCCGCCATGGCACGCGAACTGGCCACCCGTCTCGACCTGGACGAGCCCGAGGAGACCAGGCTCTACCAGGCCCACGCCGAGTGGTGGCGCGAACTCCAGCAGGCACTCGACACGGACGGCGACGGCCGGGTCAGCGCCCAGGAGTACGCCGACGCCGTTCCCACGCTGGCGGGCCCGGCGCTCATCAGGGTCGCCGAAGTACTGTTCGACGTCGCCGACAAGGACGGCGATCAGCGCATCGACGCGGGCGAGTACCGGGCCCTGTTCCGGACCGGCTTCCACCGCGACACCCACCGCACCGACGGCGCGTACACCCGGAGCGCGTTCGTCAAGGACTTCCTCTCCTTCATGTCCGGCCGACTGCGCTCGACCCCGTACGACCCGGTGATCGCCCAGGCATGAGAGTGGCGTCGGTACGCAGGGTGCGCAGGCACCGGTCGCCGCCGGCGGGAAGACGGCTCTGCCGTGCCGTTGTCACGCTCGGCTGTTCGTCAGTGTCGCGTACACGACGACGTTGCCCCGGTAGCCCGTCCGCTTGCTGTAGGCGCCGCCGCAGGTGATCACCCGCAGGTCGGCCCGCCCGGAGCTGCCGTACACCATGCGGCTCGGGAAGTGCTGCTTGTCGTAGACCTCGATGGCCTCGACGGTGAAGACGGCGGTGCGCCGGTCCGCCCGGTCGACCTCGATCACGCTGCCCCTGGGCAGGGCGCCGAGTCCGAAGAAGACACCCGGCTTCCCGGTGCGCACGTCCACGTGCCCCGCCGTGACGGCTGTCCCGACCGATCCCGGAGCCGTGCCCTCGCTGTACCAGCCGGCGAGGTGGGGATCGTCGGCGGGCGGCGGCTCGAGCGCCCCCGCCGGGTCGAGGTGGAGCCTGGTGAGGGGGGCGTTCACGTTGAGGGCGGGAATCCTGAGCCGGAGGGGTTCCGCGGGTGGCAGCGAGGGGGCTTCGGTGATCGAGGGTGCGGCCGGGGGGACGCTGCGGTGGGCGGCGGGGCCGGGCAGCGGTGCGAAGCCCTGGCTCGCCGAAGGCTGCGGCGGCTGCTCGTAGTGCAGTGCGCCCGTCACCAGCACGGCACCTGCCACCAGGGTCCAGACGAGAAGTCCGGCTGACGGGACGAACGAGGGCGAGGGGGAACGGGAGGTGTGCGGGTGCCTTGAGGCCATCGAGGTCGGGTCTCTGCCTGAAGTGGGGGAGAGGGGGATCGGATTCCCCGACGGGTCCCGGAAAGGGGAAGGCGCGATCCGGGAGCCGTCGGGAAGGCCGCGGTCAGGTGCGACGGGCGCCGGAGCGGTGACGCATCCTCACCAGCCCCCCGGCCGCCGCCGCGGCGACCAGCGCGGCGCCGAGGGCGAGCTGCGGGGCCGTGTTCCCCGCCGGACCGAAACCGGCCTCGACGGCACCGTCGGGGTCGCGTACGGCGAGTTCGTACGAGTCCGTGAGCTTGATCCGCGGCGGGCACTTGACGGTGACGGTGTCGGTGCCGGCCGACGTTCCCTCCGGCAGGGTGAACTCGCCGGTGAGCACGCCCTTGCGCGGGCCCGCGAAGAGATGGAACGCCCCGGCCAGCTCCGACTCGCCCTTGCCGTAGGTCTCCGCGCCACAGGCGGTGGTGCTGACGGTGACGGTGGAGCCGTGGGCGCTCTGCCGGATGTCGAGCCCGGAGTCACCGGCAGCGGCGGCGCCCGGAATCTGTAGAGCCAGGGCACCGGCCGTCAGGCCGATACCGATACCAACGCGTGTGATGCCCACGAGAAGCCTCCAACTGCTCCGGTCTGTCTGTGCGGCGTCTGTGTGGACGCCACTGACGAGGCAACCGACGGTCCGTCAGATCCGCAACCGGACGCATCCGCCCGGGCATCGCCCGTACAGGCGAAAAGCACGGCCGTCGTACGGTCATCCGCCCAGGTCAGCCGGGTGCACGGGGCGGTGGGGGAGGAATCGCGGGAGAGGGCGGCGAACAGGTTAACGGCCGCGCGAAGGTGGTGGGGGTGGACCGGGCCCCCCTCCCCCGTCCGCGACGACCGCGTCCCGCGCACCGGCCGATCGCGGGCGCCCGTTCTCACCGGCCGGTCCCGGAGCGGCACTTCGCGCCCCGGGACCGCACGTCACCGGCCAGGACCGCGTGGCTAGACGCGGTCCTGGAAGACGCAGCTCCACGCGTGGGTGCCCGCGACGCCGCCATCGGCACGCACCGCCTGGAGCGTGTAGAAATACGTGGCCCCCCGCGCGGCGGTGGTGTCCGTGTAGGTACGGGTCGCGGCCGGCAAAAGCCCCGAGTGCAGCGGCTCGTACGCCTTCGTGGCCGCGTTCCACCGGCTGACCCGGTAGCCCGCGACACTCTCGCACACGGCGGCCTTGTCACATCGCCAGGTGATCGACGGCCCGTCCTCTTCGGGGCCGCCGATCACCGTGCCGTATCCCGTACCGCCGAGATCCCAGTCCCGGGTGACCGTCACCTCGGGCCGGACGTCCAGCTCGGTGGCCTCGACGAGCGTGACCTTCGGGTCGCCGGGGAGCAGCGCGTTGCCCCAGCGGTCCCTGGCGACGACCGCGTACACGTACGTCTCGCCGTCCGGCAGGTCGCCGCACAGCACGGCGAGCGGATCGCTCGTGCCCTCGCGGCAGAAGGCGGAGCCGAGCCACTTGACCGTGCCGTCGGCCTGGCGGACACCGGTCCACGCCGTGTAGCGCTCGACGTCGTCCTCGGGCGAGGCCGCCCAGCTCACCAGCACGCCGTCGGCGCGCGGGGTGGCCTTCACGCCGGTGACGGGGCCGGGCGCGACGCGGTCACCGGTGCGGACGACGAGCGGGGCGGACAGCGCCGACTCGTTGCCGGCCGGGTCCACCGCCGCGACCGCGTACGTCACGTACGCGCCCTCGGGCATGTCCAGGTCGTGGCAGATGCCGCCCGTGCTGGTCTCGTCGCTCTGCTCGGCGCAGCTGACGCGGGTGAGTGCGGCCGCATCGAGGACCGTGCCGGACGAGCGGTAGACGTGGTACGTCCCGCCGTTGTCGAAGTCCTCGTAGAAGCCGTCGGGCTGCTTCCAGTACACCCGGGTGGCGCCGACGTCGGCGATGGAGCCGAGCGAGGTCGGGGACTTCGGTGGTGTCCGGTCGACGCCGTCGCCGGTGACGGTGGCGTACGCCGAGGGGTTGCCGAGCGCGTCGAGGGCGCGGACCCGGTAGTAACGGGTGGTGTTCTCGGGGGCGTCGGTGCGGTACGACGTCGTGCTCGTCGTACCCAGCAGCGCGAACGGCCCGGCGGGCGCGGCGGAGGCGTACACCTCGTACGTCGTGGCGTCGGCGACCCGCTGCCACGCCACGGTGGCCCACCAGGCGTCGCCGACGACCGTGAGACCCGTCGGTGCCGCTGGGCCCGTGCGGTCCACGGTCACCGCCGTGGCGTCGAGGCTGCCGGCGGACTCGCGGCCCGCCTTGTCGACGGCACGGACCTCGTACAGGAAGGTCTGGCCCGTGGCCGGTGTCGCGTCCACGAACGAGCGGGACGTGAGCGGCGACGCGCCGCCGACCCTCGCCCACGAGGTGCTGCCCAGCCGCCGGTACACGCGGTAACCGGCGAGGTCCATCTCCTGGTTCGCGGTCCAGCGCACGGTGGTCTTCGTGGTGCCCGGGTCGTACGTGGCGGTCACCCCGGTCGGGGCCAGCGGCTTGACCGTGTCGACGGCGGCCTCGGTGCGCGGGGCGTACGTGAAGGCGGCCCGCGCGGCGCCGGTCCAGGCGACGTAGTCCACGCGGAGCGTGTGCCGGCCGGCCGGGACGGTCAGGTCGACGGTCTTGCGGGCGGTCGTGGAGACGTTCTTCCACAGGTCGATCTTCCGCACCCCGTCGAGGTACACACGCATGCCGTCCTGCGTGGCGGCCGAGAGCCGGAAGGGACCGCCGGAGCCGAAGTCCCGCGTGAGGGACCAGCGCACGGAGAAGTTGTCCTTGGGCAGGGTGACGCCGGCCGGGTCGCCGTACCCGTAGTCCTCGGCGATGGCGGAGTCGCACGCGGTCAGCTTCGGGGTGCCGCTGAAGGTGGAGTTGCCGAAGTACTGCGCCTTCCAGAGGGGCGAGGCGCAGGTGACGGCGGCGGCCGGGGTGGCGGTGAGCAGGCCGCCGGTGGCGGCGAGGGCGGCCGTCGCGGCGAGTGCGGTCAGCCGATGACGAGTCATCACAGAACGTGCGGACCCTTCCGGAGCAGGGGAGACAGGTGACGCGTGTGTGACTCATGGGACGGGGAGAAGGTTGCCCGACTCTTTACCTTCCCGTGAGACGGCCGCACCGAGCCGGCACCGCGCGGCTCATCGCCGGCAGCAGCCGACGCAGCCCAGCGTCCATGAGCGCACGGCCGGCCCGGTGCCCCCTGGTAAAATGGGCGCACGCTTCGACACCGCCGGGGCCCGTACCGAGGGGTACGGGCCCCGGCGCGTTCCGGAGACCCGACCCAGAAAGGCTCCCCATGGACGCGAAGCAGCCGGACACGAAGATGTCCCCGGACGTGCCCCCTACCCCGTCCTTCGACACCTTCGGGCTGCCCCCGGCACTGGTGGAGACGATGAAGGGCCTCGGCGTGACCGAGCCCTTCCCCGTCCAGGCGGCGACGCTGCCCCACGCGCTGGCGGGCGACGACGTCCTCGGGCGGGCGCGGACCGGCTCCGGCAAGACGCTGGCCTTCGGCCTGGCACTGCTCGTACGGACATCGGGACTGCGCGCGGAGTCGAAGCGGCCGCTCGCCCTGGTGCTGGTGCCCACCCGGGAGCTGGCCCAGCAGGTGAGCGACGCGCTGGCGCCGTACGCCCAGGCGCTGAACGTGCGTCTCACGACCGCGGTGGGCGGACTGTCCATCAACCGGCAGCAGGCGGCGCTGCGCACCGGGGCGGACGTCGTCGTCGCCACCCCCGGACGACTGACCGACCTGGTGTCCCGCCGCGACTGCCGACTGGACCACGTACGCATCACCGTGCTGGACGAGGCCGACCAGATGTGCGACCTCGGGTTCCTGCCCCAGGTCACGGACCTCCTGGACCAGGTCCCCGCCGACGGGCAGCGGCTCCTGTTCTCGGCCACCCTCGACCGCAACGTCGACCAGCTCGTGCGGGACTACCTGCATGAGCCGGTCACCGTGTCCGTCGACCGGGCGACGGGCTCGGTCGCCACGATGGAGCACCACGTGCTGAACATCCACGGCGCCGACAAGTACGCCACCGCCACCGAGATAGCGGCGCGGGACGGCCGGGTGCTGATGTTCCTGGACACCAAGGCCGGTGTGGACCAGTTCACCCGTCACCTGCGGGCCAGTGGCGTAGCCGCCGCCGCGCTGCACAGCGGAAAGTCCCAGCCCCAGCGCACCCACACGCTCGCCCAGTTCAAGGAGGGCCGGATCACCGTCCTGGTGGCCACCAACGTCGCCGCGCGGGGCATCCACATCGACGCGCTCGACCTGGTCGTCAACGTCGACCCGCCGACCGACGCCAAGGACTACCTGCACCGTGGCGGGCGCACCGCGCGCGCCGGGGAGTCCGGCAGGGTGGTCACCCTGGTCACGCCCCAGCAGCGGCGCGACGTGAACCGGATGATGTCCGAGGCCGGGATCCGGCCCACGGTCACCCAGGTGCGCTCCGGTGAGGAGCGGCTGACCGCCATCACCGGGGCGAAGCGTCCGCCGGCCGCGACCGGGTCCGGCGGCGGCAACGCCCCCTTCCGCGGCCTCGGCACCCGGCCGGGCCGCGCCAAGGAGTCCCGCAGGGCCGCCGAGGCCCGCAAGACCGCGGAGGCCCGGGCGGCGGCACGGGTGCGCAAGGGCCGCTGACGCCCGCCCGGCGGCTTCGCGCCGCCGCGCAGGGCCCGCTCGGTGGCGCAGCGCCCGGTGCCGACGTGCCCCGGCCCGCCGTCAGATCCCTGCCACCCGGCCGCTCGCCGACACCTCGTAGACCAGCGTGACCGTGCGCCGGCCGCCCGGTGCCAGCGTCAGCTTCCAGTGGGCGACACCGTCGGCGTCCAGCAGGCCGGGCGCGGGGGAGCAGGCCTCCTCACGCAGGCGCACCTGCACCGCCGAGACCTCCGAGACCGGGATCCGCTCCCGCAGCACGAGCACCCTGCCGTCCCCCTCGCCCGGCGCGGAGAACCGGGACACATGGAGCCGCACGGTTCGGGTCACCACCGTCCGCTGGGTGAGCGAGGCCGTGTCACGGGACTCCTCGGCCTCCCGGACGACCCGCAGGTCGTCACGGCTGCCGTAGGAGAGTTCGACCGGCGCGCCGGGCGCCGTGAAGTCCAGTGTGCCGCGGCCGGTGAACCCGCCGCCCCGCAGCAGGTCGACGGGGCCGGCGAGCAGGGCGTGGCCGGCCGCGTTGTCGAACCGCACCACCTGGGTGACCAGCGGGGACAGCTCGGGTGCGCACGCGTACTCGCTGCTCGCGCGGGTGGTGAACGCGGAGAGCGGTATGCGGTGGGCGCGCCCGTCCGCGGGTACCGAGACCGGCGCGGGGGAGCGCAGCACCCGTACCTCGCCACCGTCGTCCACTCCCGGCAGACCGGCCACCGGAGCCGGACCGAGGTCCGCGATCTCCTCCTCCCGCAGCTCCACGTCGATGGTGCGCCGCTCGGCGGCCGGCCGGTCCTGGAGGACCAGCCGGTCCTCGCCGAGCCGCGGCGGATCGGTGGCGAGCGCCGAGCGCGCCGTCGACAGCGTCAGACGTACGCCGGCCCAGTCCTCGCCGGTGCGCTGCCAGACGATCGCCTCGGTCTCCAGCGTGACGGTGTCCTCGTCCAGCACGGCGCGGTAGGCGGGCCGCCACAGCGCACAGGGCGTGAGGTGGGTCAGCCGCAGTCCGGCCGGTCCGGCGGCCGTGGCCTCGACCGTGAGCTCGATGTGCCCGGTCAGCTCGGCCGGTTCCTCCTCGGCGAGGTCCAACGCCCGTAGCGCGGCGTCGAGTTCCGCGGTGAGGGCGGCCAGCCGGGCTTCCGTCGCCCGCAACAGCTCGCCGCAGGAGTCGCGTGCGTCGTCCACGCGGTCCAGTTCGCCGCTCCAGCGGGGTCCTTCGTCCTCTCCTGCGCCGGCGCCCTCGCCGATCTCCCGCAGCAGGTCGGCCGCGAGCCGGCCGAGGGTGTCGAGCCGGGTCCGCAGCCGGTCGCGCCGCTGCTCCAGGGCCAGGCGCTCGTCCTCGAGCCGGGCCGTGTGCCGGCGCAGGGCGGAGTCGTCGTCGGTGGGGCGGGGCCCGCGTGGCTGCCAGGCGCGGACGATCCGCACGTCGAGCACGGTCGCCGGGTGGTCGGCGGTCAGCTCCGCCTGGAGGGTGCGGTCGACGGCCAGCGCGCCGACGGGCCCGAGACGCAGCCGCTGGACGCCGGCGGCCAGGTCCAGGACGGCCGTGCGCTCGATGTGGGCGCGGTCCTCCAGGCAGGTGACGGCGGTGACGGGGAGGGGGATCGGCTGCGGTGCCGTGGGCATGGGGTGGGTCAGCTCCTGCGGTTGCCGCCGGCCAGGGACTTGCCGGAGGGGATGCGGATCTCGTAGCCGCCTTCGAGGGCGGTGGTGCCGCCGGCGGGCAGTTCCACCCGCCACAGCCGGGTGCCGGGCGCGTGGTGATCGGGTCCGGTGCCGTCGTCGGGGGCCGTCCAGTCGGCCCGCTCCTCGACCCGGACATCCGTGTCCGAGGTGACCGGGACCCGCTCACGGACCTCGACGGTGACCGGCCCGGCGAGCCGGTTGGCGAGTTCGACGTGGACGCGGTGGTCGAGCACCGTGGTCTGGTTGCGCAGTCCCGCGGTCGACTCACTCAGGTGCGTACGACGGGTGACCCGGACGCCCTCGGCCGGACCGAGCCCCACCCGGCAGACCCCGCCGGGGGCGAGCGTGGGCAGCGCGGCGGTCACCAGGAAGTCGTCCCCGACGGTGACCTCGACCGGACCGGCCAGCAGGGCCTGGTCGGTGGCGTTCGACACGAGGAGCGTCGCGTAGACGGTCTGCTCCACGGACGGCACGCAGAGGTGTTCGACGCGCAGGCCGACCGGTATCTCACCGACGGTGACGGTGTGCCAGGCGCCGTCCGAGGGGATGTCGGCGCGGGCCACCGCGTCGAAGCGGTGGTCGAAGGAACCGGCCGACTCTCGGGGCCGCACCCCGTGGCCCGGCAGCGGCAGCGCGGCCACCGCGTCGGCGCGGCGGCGGTACTCGGCGGCCACCGGGTCGAAGGGCGCGTCGGGGAACAGGAGTCCCCGGCGGCCGTCCTGCTCGTCCGGCCCGCACAGGACGAGCGCGGTGTAGTCGAGCTCGGCCCCGGTGGGCCGCGGCGGACCCGCGGCCGCGGACGGCGGCGCTGCGGCCCTGCCCAGGGGCGCGGCGGGCCCCGCGGGCGCGGAAGGCGCCGCACCGCCCGGCGCCGGGGCGGCCAGGGCACGGGAGACCGGGGCGGCGAAGGCGGGGGAGGGCGGAGCCAGGGCGGCGGGGGCCGCACCCGGCCTGCCACCGGCGCGCGGCCGGCTTCGCGGAGCCGCCGGCACGACCGGCGCACCGACGTCGTGCACGGCACCGGCCACGACCTCCGGGTAGGCGCCGCCGACCGGGGCGCCGGGAGCAGGGACAGCGCCCGGAACGGAACCGGGGACGGGCACCCCGTACCCGGGCGGTGGCGTGGGAACGGGCGCGCCGTAGCTCTGCGGAGGCGGAGGCGGAGACAGCGGTGGCGGTGGCGAGAGGGGACCGGCGGCCGCGACACTCAGGGGCGCGCCGGTCGGCTCGGGGCGGCGCCCCGCCGCGTCGTACCCGGCGAACAGGTCGGCCAGCCCCGCCGGGGGCTCGCGCCAGCCGGAGGGTGCGGGGCCGGGCTGCCGACGCCCGATCCGGAGCGAGCGGAGCCGGGGCAGATCGGTGCGGCGGCGCAGATCGGCCGTGGCCAGCGCGATCCGTACGCCGGTCCAGTCCTCGCCGGTGCGCTGGGCGACCGAGGCGCGCAGCACCATACGGCCGCCGTTCTCGTCCTGACGGTGGGTGAGCCGGTAGGCAGGCACCCATACGGCGCCCGGCACCCCGTACTCCACTTCCACCTCCACCTCCGCCTCGACCTCGGCCGCCGCCGTCCCGCCGCCGTCGAGCGTCAGGACCGCGGCGACGGTGGTCTCCACGTGTGCCGCCGGTGCGTCGGTGGAGGCGCGCGCGAGCCGGTCCTCGGCGAGGGAGAGCTCGTGCTCGACGTGGCGCAGCGACTCTTCCCGTTCGGCCAACCGGGCCTGGGACGCGGTCAGCCGCGCGTCGACGAAGTCCGCCAGCCGGAGCCAGGCGTCGACCGGGGTACGGCGGTGCGGATCGTCCTTCCTGCGAGCCGGCGGAACCGGGCGCAACGCCCCGATCTCGGCGATCAGCCCGAGCTGACGGTCGCGGCGCCCCCGGGCCGCCGCGCACTCCTCCCGCAGGCGCTCCACCTCGCGCCGCAGGCCTTCCGGCGCCTCGGGGCCGAGCGGTTCGGCGCCGACCTCCACCCGGGCCTCGACGACGCGCACCGGGGAACCGCCCAGGACACGAGCCCGCAGGGAGCCCGCGTCCAGCGAGCGTGGCAGCCCCGTCACCCGCACCCGGCCGTCCCGCGGTACGGCACCCCGGGCCAGCCGACGGCACACGGCGCCCTGCGCGTACACCACGACCGAGTCGAGGCGCGACTCCCACCCCTGTGCCGTCTCCGACGTCGTCATCCGCTCCCCCCGGGCCGTGACCGTGATGTGCGCAGCCTACGCCGACCGGCCCGCCGTCCCCCGCCGAGCCCCGTCAAGACCCGCCGCGGGCCGGTTCCGGCTCGTGCCGGGGAGCGGGGTCGTGCCGTGGAAGCAGGAGCGGGGTGGTGAGGATGAGCAGGCCCGCGGCCGTGAGGGCGGTGCGCGGGCTGGTGAGGTCCGCGAGCAGGCCGCCGAGCGCGGTGAGGACGGCGATGGACGCCTGCTGGCCGATCGACCAGGCCGACAGCGTGCGGGCGACGAGGTGCTTCGGGGTGTGTGCGAGCCGGTAGGTGGCGAGCACCGGGGTGTACAGGCTCATGTTGACGATGATCGCCAGTTCGACGGCCATCACGGTGACGAGGCCGACGGTGCCGGGCCCGACGAAGGCCAGGCCGATGAGCCAGACGGCGCGCAGGGTGCCGACGGTCCGGAAGACCGCGTGCCGGCCGTGACGCGCCACGACACGGGGCGCCAGCCGGGAGCCGACGAGCCCGCCGAGGCAGGGGGCGGCGAAGGCGAGGCCGTACTGCCAGGGCGTGAAGCCGAGTTGCCGTAGCAGGAGCACGGCCAGCAGCGGCTCGGTGGCCATGATGAGCCCGGCGACGAGCAGGTTGTTGAGGTAGAGCGCCCGCAAGCCGGGGTGGCCCAGGATGTGCCGCCAGCCGTCGAGCAACGCGCCCGCCCGGACCCGGTTCCTCCCGGTCGCCGGCGGAGCCTCCTCCCGGCCGCGGACGGCGGTGATGGCCAGCGCCGAGAGCAGGTAGCTCACCGCGTCGGCCACCACCGTGGTGACCGGTCCGAACAGGCCGATCGCCGCACCGCCCAGCGGAGGCCCGATCGCGATGGAACTCCAGTTCGTGGACTCGAACCGGGCGTTGGCGACCAGGAGATCGTCCGGCCGGACGAGGGACTTGAGGTAGGCGCCACTGGCGGCGTTGAAGGCGATCTTCGCTGCGGCGACCACGGCCGAGATCACGAGCAGCTGGACGAAACCGAGCCGGCCGAGGGCGTAGGCGACAGGGATCGTGGCCATGGCCGCGCACCGGGTCAGGTCCATCATGATCATGACCGGGCGCTTGCGCCGGAACTCCACCCACGGCGCCAGCGGCACCGCGATCAGCGCGCCCACCGCGGGACCCACCGCGGACAGCGCGGCCACCTCGGCGGGACTGGCGTGCAGGGCCAGCACGGCGATCAGCGGCAGCGCGCCGAACCCCAGGCCGGACCCGTACGCGCTCACCGCGTACGCCGCCCACAGCCACCCGAACCGCCGGCCCAGGCGTCTCCTGCCCACCATGCTCAGCACTCCCACCCGAACAATCCGACGTTGACCGGAAAGAGCTAATCGAGCGGCACAGCAGCAGGTCAAACAACCATCCTGCCGACGACCCACAACCATGCGTTGTTCATTAAGGTGGATCGCTGTGGATCTCGAAGCCGTGCGTACCTTCGTCGCCGTCGCGGAAGCGGGCCGGTTCCAGAAGGCCGCCGCCGACCTGTCGATCACCCAGCAGGCCGTCTCCAAGCGCATCGCCGCGCTCGAGCGCAGCCTCGGCGTACGGTTGTTCACCCGCGCCGCCCGCGGCACCGAGCTCACCATCGACGGGCAGGCGTTCCTGCCGCACGCGCGCGAGCTGCTGCGGGTCACCGAGCGTGCGGTCGCGTCCGTACGCCCCGGCCGGCGGCCGTTGCGCGTCGACGTGATCGCCTCGCGCGGCGCGGCGGCGGGCCTGATGCGCGACTTCCACCGCGTGCACCCCGAGATCGACCTCGACGTGGTGATGCTCTTCGACATGGACGCGGCCGTCGCGGCCATCCGCTCCGGGGCCATCGACGCGTCCTTCCGCGCCGTCGCCGTACCCGGCCGCCCCCTCCCCGAGGACATCGTCTCCGTCCGGGTGCTCGACGAGCCGCTCCAGCTCCTCACCGGCCCCGCCCACGCGCTGGCGGGCGCGCCGTCGGTGACGCTCGCCCAGCTCGTCGGCCACAGGATCTGGATGCCCGGTATCGTCCCCGGCACCGAGTGGGGTGCCTACTACGACGACCTCGTCGCCGAGTTCGGCCTCACCATCGAGGCGACCGGCCCCAACTTCGGCTCGGACGCGCTCCTCGACACCATCGCCGACACCCCGGCCCTGGCCACCTTCATGGGCGAGCACACCCGCCTCATCTGGCCCGCCGGCCACGGCCTGCGCCGCATCCCGGTGACCGACCCGAACCCCGTCTACCCGCACTCGCTCCTCTGGCACCGCGACAACCCCCACCCGGCGCTGACCACCCTCCGCACCCACCTCGCCACCACGGCTACGGACCGTGCCGCCGGGTCCTGGACACCAGGCTGGGTGCTGCCACGCTGACGTCAGCGGGTGAGGGCTTCGGAGGGGAGAGGTCCGCAGTGCTGTGCGCCTGCATGTGCCCCGGGTGCGGGAAGAGGTCGTCTCGCCCGGATCGTCTCGCCCGGACGGATGACCAACACATCCGCTGGGAGATCCGCCACGCCACTCACCGGTTCCGGGCCAACGTAAGGTGGCATCCAGTTGTCGCGGACCCGCGCCGAGCACAAGGAGGCGCCATGCTCGCCAACTCGTCGGCCCTGGCGGCCGGAAGGCGGCATTCGGTCGGACGGCGTCACGACGGAACCGTTGTCGCCGTGGGCAATTCCGCAGCCGCTGAATGCCGTGTCGAGCCATGGGAAGACGTCGTCGCGGTGGCAGCCGGCAACGTCCATGTCGCGACGAACACCGGCAGGTCTCATACGGTGGGACTCCGGTCGGACGGCACCGTGCTGGCCACGGGGTGGAACGGCGACGGGCAATGCGATGTCGCCGGGTGGCGCGGCGTCACGGCCGTGGCCGCGGGCTGGCGCCGCACGCTCGGACTACTCGCCCATGGCCGCGTGCTGGCAGTCGGCCGAAGTGCGGAAGGACAGTGCGCGGTGCGGTCCTGGCGCGAGATGGTCGTCCTCGCCTGCGGCGACTGGCACTCGGTCGGCGTCCGGTCGGACGGTTCCGCCCTGGCCGCGGGGAACAACCGACGGGGCCAGTGTGCCGTAGAGGCGTGGAGTGACCTGGCCGCCATTTCGGCCGGGTACCTCCATACCGTCGGCCTCAGAGCCGACGGGCGGGCAGTGGCCACCGGAGAGCGGGCGACCGGGGCGTGCGCGGTCGACGCGTGGGAAGACGTCGTGGCACTCGACGCGGGCAGCTACCACACCGTCGGGGTCACGGCGTCCGGCCGGGTCCTCGCAGTGGGAGACAACAGCCACGGACAGTGCCACGTCGGCGATTGGCGCGACATCGTCGCCGTGGCGGCCGGTGCGACGCACACCCTCGACCTGCGTACCGATGGCACGGTCCTGTCGGCCGGGAACAACGCCGACAGACAGTGCGACGTCGAAGCCTGGTCCGGAGTCTCGGGACGATAGAGGAGCAGTCGTTGCCTCATGACCCACGCCCGACATCCACCGCGATTCACACGCATGGTCAGCCGCCGAGCGGGGTTCCCGTGGCCAGTGCTGCGGTCACGGGGTGGGACGGTGAGGTGAGCAGCTGTGCGGTGGGTCCCGATTCGATGGCATGTCCCTCGGACACCACGAGCAGGGTGTCGGTGTGGTCGGCGACGAGGCGCAGGTCGTGGCTGACCAGGACGAGGGACAGGCCGCGCCGGGCGCGGAGGTCCGTCAGCAGGTCCATGATGGCGTCGGTGGTGCCGGCGTCGAGGGCCGAGGTGACCTCGTCGCAGATCAGTACGTCGGGGTCGGCCGCCAGGGCACGGGCTATCGCGACGCGTTGGCGCTGTCCGCCGGAGAGTTCGTGCGGGTAGCGGTCGGCGAAGGCGGCGGGCAGGCCGACCTGGCTCAGGAGTTCCAGGACGCGGTCGGGGACCTGGGCACGCCCGGCCCGGCGGTGCAGCAGGAGCGGGCGGCGCAGGGTGGCCTCGACGGTGCGGCTGGGGTTGAGAGTGCCGAGGGGGTTCTGCGGTACGAGTTGGAGGCGGCGGCGCTGGTCGCGGGAGCGGCGGTGTGCGGTGGGGGCGAGGTGGGTGCCGTCGAGGCTGACGGAGCCGGCGGTGGCACGGTGCAGGCCGACCAGGGTGCGCAGCAGGGTGGTCTTGCCGGAGCCGGAGGCGCCCACGATGCCGAGGCTGCTTCCGGCGGGGAGGGTGAGGTCGATGCCGTGCAGCACGGGGACGCGGCGGCCGCGGTGGAGGTGGGCGGCGTGCAGGCCGGACGCGGTGAGCGTGTGCGGGCCCTCGTGCGGCGCCTGCTCGCGCGGGGCGGGTGCGGTGCGTGCGGGTTCCGGCAGGCGTGGGCCGGTCAGGTCCATGACGTCGTCGGCGAGCCGGGTGACCAGGTCGGGGTCGTGGCAGGACAGGCCGATCGCTATGCGGTGGCTTTCCGCGAGGTGGCGCAGGAGGTCGGCGATCTCGTCGCGCAGGGCCGGGTCGAGTCCGGCCGTGGGTTCGTCGAGGAGGAGGACGGCGGGGCGGCGGGCCAGGGCGCGGGCGAGGGCGACCCGGCGCTGCTGGCCGCCCGACAGGCTGCCGATGCGGCGGTCGGGCAGGCCGTCGTCGGTGGGCAGCCGGACCTCGGCGAGCTGGGCGCGGATCGCCTCGGGGCTCTTGTCGACGGCGACTTCGGCGAGGAGCCGGCGCACCTTCATGCGCGGGTTGAGGGCGGAGCCGGGATCCTGGCCGACGTAGGCGAGGCGGTGCCGGCGCAGGGTGCGCAAGGCGCGTGCCGGGAGGGCCAGGGGGTCCTGGCCGAGGACGGTGACGGTGCCCGTGGTGCGTTCGGCGCCCGGGGGAAGGGTGCCCGTCACGGCTCGCAGCAGGGTGGTCTTGCCGCAGCCGGAGGGGCCGACGACGGCGGTGATGCGGCCGGGGGCCAGTTCGAGGTCGGCCCGGTCGAGCAGGAGGCGGTCGTCCGGGGCGGTGACGGTCAGGTCGCGGACCCTTACGGTGCTCTCCCCGTCGGCCGCTTGACTGTCGGAGTACCAGTGGGGCATGTGGTTCACAGTGCGGTGACCGCCTTCCGGCCGGTTGCGGGGACGAGGGCGGCGGCCGCGAGGTTCACGCTCATGGCGAGCAGGCCGATGGCGAGGCTGGGGACGAGAACGGCCCAGGGGTTGAGGACGATGCCGGCGGAGTTCTCGCGAATCATCAACGCCCAGTCGGCGGCCGGTGGTTGCGGCCCGACCTGAAGGAACCCGGCGGTGGCGACGAGGTAGACGGCGGCGACGAAGCGCAGCCCGAACAGGGCCAGCAGGGTGGCCCGCAGGTTGGGCAGCACCTCCCGGACCACGAGGTACCCCAGCCGCTCCCCGCCGACGGCCGCCGCCTCCACGTATCCGGAGGCCGCCACGGGCGCGGCGGCCCCGGCCACCAGGCGCACCGCGTAGGGGACGCCGAGGACGACGGACGCGGTGACGACGGCGAGGCGTCCGCCGTCCGGCCACGACAGGGTGACCAGCAGGATGCCGAGCACAGCGGGAAGCAGCATCAGCACGTCGGCGGCGCGTTCGACGATCCGTCCGACGGCCGGGCGCAGTGCGCTGACCGCCCCGAGCGCGGCGGCCACCGCGGTGACCAGGACGGCGACGAGGAGGGACGTGATGACGAGTTCGCGGCCTCCGGCGAGTACGCGGCTGAGGATGTCGCGGCCCAGCTGGTCGCCGCCGAGCGGGGCGTCGCCGCCGGGTTGCGCGTACGGCGCGGTGACCGGGGTGTCGACGGCGTGCGGCGCGAGCCAGGGCCCGGTCAGGGCGAGGGCGGCGAGCAGCAGGGCCGGGAGCACCCGGAGGACGACCCGGAGCCGGGCACGGCGCACGGGCCGGGTCGTCTTCGCGGCGGTGGTGGTCGCGGTCATGTGCGGTCTCCCGAGGCCCAGGCGCGGACGAGGTCGGCGAGCAGCAGTACGCCGGTGATGACGGCTCCGGTGACGGCGACGACCCCGGCGATGAGCGGGCTGTCGCGGTCGGCGACGGCTCCGGCGAGGACGGAGCCGATGCCGGGGTAGTTGAAGATGGTCTCCACGACGACCGCGCCGCCCAGCAGCATGCCGGTGGAGGTGGCGATGCCGGCCGTGATGGTGGGCAGTGCGCCGGGCAGCAGGTGGTGGGTGAGGATCCGGTGGCGGGGGAGTCCGTCGAGGACGGCGGTGTCGATGTGAGGGGCCTTGGCCTCGTCGGCGAGTGCGGCCCGCACGATGCGGGTGTTCCAGCCGAGCTGCGGGATGGCCAGGGCGAGGACGGGCAGGACGAGCATCCGCCAGGAGGCGGGGGAGCCGTCGGCGTCGGTGAGGGTGACGGCGGGCAGCCAGTCGGTCCACAGGGCGAAGACGAGGACGAGGGCGACCGCGATGACGAACTCGGGCAGCGCGAGCACACCGGTGGCGCTCGCGGACACGGCCCGGTCGGCCTCTCCGCCGGGCCGGACCGCAGCCCAGCAGCCGAGCGCGACGGAGGCGAGGAGGGTGACCAGCAGCGCGAGCCCGCCGAGCAGCAGGGTGTTGGGGAACGGGTGGGCGAGCAGGTCCGCGACCGATTCCCCGCGTGCGGAGGTTCCGAGGTCACCGGTGGGCAGGCCGGTCATCCACTCCCGGAAGCGTTCCAGGACCGGCCGGTCCAGGCCCAGCAGATGACGCCGTTCGGCGAGGTCTGCCGCGCTTTCCCCGCGCTCTGATGTGGCGGTGGCCGCGTCACCCGGCAGCAGTTCCACGGCCGTGAAGACGAACGCGAGCAGGACAGTCAGCAGTACGGCCCGGCGCGCGAACACCCCGGCCACGCGCAGCACAAGCCGTGTGACGGCCGGGGCCGGCCGGGGCTCAGCGCCCCTGACCGGCCGGCGTCGCACCGCCTGGATCAGCGAGCCAGCCATGCCGTCTCAAGCTGGACGCGCCCATAGCCGGGCAGGTTCGGCAGGTTGCGCACGGCCGAGCCGGCGAGGTCGATGCCGTCGGCCATGCCCCACAGCAGATAACCGGACTCGTCGTACTCGATCTGCTGGAGATCGTGCAGGACCTTGGCGCGGTCCGTCGCGTCCTTGGTCGCCATCGCCTTCTTGTACGCGGCGTCGAACTCCGTGTTCTTCCAGCCCGCCTCGTTCTGGCCGGAGTCGGACACCATGGTCTTGCTGGCGAAGAACACCACCGAGTCGTTGGTGCCCCAGTACGTGGTGTACAGGTCGCCCTTGAGCCAGGTCTTGTCCCAGAACGTGGCCGACTCCTGCTTGACCACCTCGACCCTGACCCCGGCCTCGCGGACCTGGGAGGCGAACAGGGTGGCGGACTCGGCGAGGCCCGCGATGTCCTCGGTGGTGACCAGTTCGTAGGTCTTCGACGTGTCGAAGCCGGCTTCCTTCAGCAGTTGCCTGGCCTTGGCCAGGTCGCGCCCCCGCTGCGGGATGTCCTTGGCGTAGGCGGGGTCGCCCGTGCCGAGGACGTCGTTGGCGACGGTGCCGTACCCGGACAGCACCTGCTTGACCATGGCCTCGCGGTCCACGGCCAGGCGCAGCGCCTCGCGCACCTTCGCGTCCGCGAAGGGTCCGCCGGCGGTGCGCATGACGATCGGCATCGCCATGTCGTTGGGGCGGCGCACGATCTGGATGTCGTCGCGCTTCTCGGCCGTACGGGCCGCGACCGCGCCGACGTTGGAGGCCACGTCGATCTGCCCGGCGAGCAGCGCGTTGGCCATCGCCTGCGGGCTTTCGAAGATCTTGACCTCTACGGCGTCGAGGTACACGTCGCCGCCGTACCAGTCGTCGTTGCGGACCAGGCGGGCGTTGCCGGAGCGGAACCAGTCCAGCTTGAAGGGGCCGGTGCCGGGCGCCTTGGCGAGGTCCTTGTCGGCGGTGTCCTTCTTCAGCACGAAGGTCGTCAGGCGCGTGAGCTGCGGCAGTTCCGCGTTGGCGTAGTCGGACACCAGGACGACGGTGTTCTCGCCCTCGGCCCTGATGTTCTCCGGCTTGATGCCGGGCAGACGGGAGGCGCCCGAGGGGGTGTTGCGCAGCCGCTTCAGCGACCACACGACGTCCTCGGCGGTGACGGGCGTGCCGTCGTGGAACTTCGCACCCTTGGCGAGAGTGAAGCGCCAGGTCTTCAGGTCGTCCGAGGCCTGCCAGGTCGCGGCGAGGCGGGGAACCGTGTTCGGCTTGGTGCCGGGAACGGTGAGGGTGTCGTAGACGAGCGAGATGATCAGGTAGTCGCTCTCGTTGGCCTGGGTGCCGTGCGGGTCACGGGTGATGGCCGACGCGCGGCCCAGCGCACCCACCCGGAGGGTGCCGCCCGGCCGGGGCTTCCCGCTCGCCTCGGCCGGTGACTTCGACGAGGTCTCGTCACCGCCGCCACAGGCGGCCAGGAGCGCGGCCGCGCCTATTCCGCTGCCGGCCCACAGCACCTGGCGTCTGTTCAGATTCACGTCGTACGACCTCGTTCCACTCACACAGGGCACATTGCTTAGGTGTGCCTACCCTAAGAAGACCCTGGGCTGCAAGCCTCACTGATGCCTTTACCGATCTCTGGCGGGGCGTCAAGTCGGCGCATGGAAGCACGCAACGGCGCACGTGAGGCGGGTAGTTCACCGCCAGGGCAGGGTGATCGGTAAGGCTTGCCTAACCTAAGGGCGGCTGATACGTTTCGCAGCGATCACCGAGCCGACCCACAGCACATCCACAGGTCGGACCCCTCCAAGCCCCACCGCCCCCCACCCCGCACCCACGCCCGAAAGGGATGTCTGCGCCATGCCCACGGGAGCCGCACCCGTACGACAGCTCGCCCCGCACGACATAGACGAGCTGACCGAAACCGCCCACAAGATCCTCGCCGACTTAGGCAGTTCGGCCGCCCGGCCGGAACTGCTCCGTCGGGTCGCGACCTCCGCCACCCGCCTTGGGGAAACGATGCGCCAGGCGTGTCGCCCGGTCGACACCGACGACGGCCTGTACGTCCTGCGCGGCCTGGCCGTCGACGACGGCGGAATCGGGCCCACGCCCAGCAGTTGGGCCACCGCCGGTGACCGCGCCGCCGCCTGGGACGTGATCCTGCTGCTGCTCGCCGCCGCCATGGGCCACCCGATCGCCTGGGACGGACAGCAGGAGGGCCGCTTCGTGCACAACATCGTGCCCGCGCCGGGCCACGAACAGGAGCAGACCGGCGCGAGCAGCGCAGTGCTGCTCAGCCCGCACACCGAGGACGCCTTCCACCCCGGCCGCGCCCACCTGCTGCTGCTCGCCTGCATGCGCAACCACGACGCCGTCGCCACCACCGCCGCCAGCATCCGCAAGGTCCGCCTCTCCGACGAGGATGTGGCGCGGCTGTCCCGCCCGGTGCTGCCGATCCTTCCCGACGACGCCTACGCCGAGGCACAGGGCTTCGCGGGCGAGCCGCCGAAGGTCCCCGTCCTGTGGCAGACCGAGGCCGGCCCGACCCTGCGCTACGACCCCGCTTACACCCCGCTCGACGAGGCGCCCGCCGACTACCGCGCCGCCTACGACCGGCTGACCGCCGAACTGGAACGCGTCTCGGTCGCCGTCGCCCTGGAGCCCGGCGACGTCCTCGTCGTCGACAACGACCAAGTCGTGCACGGCCGGGTGCCGTTCAAGGCCCGCTACGACGGCACCGACCGCTGGCTCAAGCGCGCCTCGGTACGTGTCCCCGGCCGCCGCAGCCGCCCGTTCGCCGAGGCGGACGAGCACGGCTACGGGCAGTCCGCGACCGTGGCCCTCGTCTGATCTCCCGCCAACGCCCCCAGCTCCGAACTCTCTGGTCCGAATCCCCTGGCATGAAGGGAACAGCCGTGACCGGCACCTCCGCACGCACGGACACCACCCCGGCCGACACCTCCGCGGACGACAAGAGCCTGCGCATCCTGAGCACCAGCGACCTCGCCGGCATCGACATCTCCCTGACCGACGTCGTCGACGTGGTCGAGCAGGCGTACCGCGCGCTCGCCGACGGCAAGTCCGCCAACCCGCGCAAGCTCACCGTCAAGCCCGAGGACGGCCACTCCGTCTCGTACGCCATGCTCGGCCGTGACGGTGTCCGTGAGGTCGTCGCGATCAAGACGTCGTACAAGCACGGTCTCGACACGTCCCGTGACCAGCAGCACTACTACACGACCCTCACCGTCTACGACGACATCACCGGCCTGCCCGTCGCGATGATGGACTGCGGCCGCATAGGCTCCCTGCGCACCCCCGCCGTCTCCGCGCTGCTCGCCCGCGAGTGCGCGCCGCCCGGCAGCCGCAGCGCCCTCGTCATCGGCACCGGCACCCAAGGCCGCCTCGCGCTGCCGTTCCTGCTCACCACGCTGCCGGACCTGGACCGGCTCATGGTCTACGGCACCCACCCCGACGGACTCGCCGCCGTCCGCGAACGGCTGCACCACTACTTCCCGGACCGGGAGGTGGAGGTCGTCGACGACGTACGGGTCGCCGCCGCGGACGCCGACGTCGTGGTCGCCACCGCGGGCCAGCACACCCCCGCCGCAGTGGAGTGCGACGACCTGAAGCCGGGCTCCCTGTCCATCCTGGTGGGCCACGGCATCGCGCCCTCCACGCTCCAGCGGGCGGACCGGGTCATAGCGACCAGCGAGGCGCAGATGAAGGTCACCGGCACGGACATGGCCGACGCGGACGGCGCCTTCCCCGCCGTGGACGCCGAGTTCCCCGAGGTCGTGGCGGGACGCGCGCGTGGCCGGCAGCGGCCGGACGAGCGGATCTTCGCCTACAACAGCGGCCTGGTCGTCACCGACATCGCACTCGGGCACCGCTTCGCGCAGCTGGCCATCGAGCAGGACCTGGGAACACGGGTGTCGCTGTGGCGGTGAGCGAGACGACGGCGGCCCCGCCCCTGCCGGCCCACCCGGACCCGCAGCTCGACGCGATCCTGACCGGCCCGCTTCCGCACGAGCTGTCGTACGCGATCGGAGGCCCGTTCCACCTGCTGCTGCCCGACCGGTTCGACGCCAACGCCGCCGCTTTCCCAGCGGTGCTCGACGAGTTCGGTGTCGAGGGGCGCGTGTACTACGCGAAGAAGGCGAACAAGGCCGCCGTATGGATCGAACAGTGCGCCCTCTCCGGTACGGGCGTGGACGTGGCCAGCGCCGGTGAGCTGCGTGACGCGCTCGGACACGGCGTGCGCGGCGAGAACGTCGTCATCACCGGGCCCGCCAAAGCCGAGAGTCTCCTGCGGGTCGCCGTCCTGCAGGACTGCCTCATCGCCGTCGACGCGCTCGACGAACTGGAGCGCGTCATCGCACAGGCGCAGACCGCCGCACGTGCGGCGCGCGTGCTGTTGCGGCGACTGCCACCGGCCCAGCCGCACAGCCGCTTCGGGCTCGACGAGAAGGAGCTGGCCTGCGCCCTCTCCCGGTGCGCCGAGGCCGGCGAAGCCGTCGTGATGGAGGGCTTCTCCTTCCACCTGTCCGGCTACGACACACAGGCGCGCGCCGAGCTGGCGGGCGAGCTGGTCGACCTCTGCCTCAAGGCACGGGCCCTCGGGCTGCGCGCGGACCGGATCAGCATCGGCGGCGGCTTCGCCGTCGACTACACCGCCGCGGAACACTGGGAACACTTCCTCGAAGAGCAGCGGCCCGACCACTACCATGCCGGCAAGTCCTTCACCGCGTCCGACTTCTACCCGTACCACTCACCGGTGGCAGGCCCCGACGCCCTGCGCGCGATCCTCACCACCAACGCCCTGGCCGGGCGACTGCGCGAGGCGGGCGTGATGCTGCTCCTCGAACCCGGCCGGGCGCTCCTCGACCGGGCCGGCTGCACGGTGTTCCGCGTGCAGGGCGTCAAGGACCGGCCCGGGTACGGCGTCGTCACCGTGAACGGCAGCAGTCTGAGCCTGTCCGAGCAGTGGTTCAACAGCGAGTACCTGCCGGATCCGGTCCTGCTGCCCGCCCACGAGCCGCAAGGTGAGCCGTACGCCGCCTGCGTCGGCGGTGCCACCTGCCTGGAGTCCGACATGGTCACCTGGCGCAAGGTGCGGTTCCCCACCCGCCCGGCCGCAGGGGACCTGCTCGTCTACCCCAACACCGCCGGCTACCAGATGGATTCCAACGAGTCCCCCTTCCACGAGCTTCCGCTCCCCCCGAAGGTCGTCCTCGACACCGCCGGCGGCACGACCCGCTGGCGGTTCGACCGCCATCCACTCGCCTGACTCTCTCCCCGAAAACTGGAGCCATCCGATGGACAAGGCGCTCTCGCGTCCCGCCGTGGTCAGCCGTGTCTCCGATCTCATAGGCCACACCCCGCTCTTCGAGGTGTGCCGCACCGACACCGGCAGCCGACTCCTGCTCAAACTCGAACAGTTCAACCCGACCGGCACCGCGAAGATCCGTATGGCCCGGCAGATGGTCCTCGACGCCGAGGACCGCGGACTGCTGCGCCCCGGCGGCCGGATCGTCGAGTCCACCTCCGGCAACACCGGCCTCGGCCTCGCCGTGATCGCGGCCGAGCGCGGCTACACCTTCACCGCGGTCGTCGACCATCACGCCGCCGCCGACAAGCTGCGCGGCATGAAGGCCCTCGGTGCCGAACTCGTCTATGTCGCCGACGAGGGCGACGAGGAGCTGGCCACGGCCGCCCGCGAGGAGTTCGCCGCGAAACTCGCGGCCGAGAGCGACAACGCCTACTTCACCGAGCAGCACAACAACATGGCCAACGGGGATGGTTACCGGCCGGTGGCCCATGAACTCGACGCCGCGCTGGACGGCCGTATCGACATCCTCATGGGCGCCGTCGGCACCGGCGGAGGACTCTTCGGAACCGGCGGCGAGCTGCGCAGGACCGTGCCCGGGGTGCGGATCGTCGGGGTCGAGCCGAAGGGGTCGATCGCCTTCGGGCCGCCCGCCCACGACTACTACCAGTCCGGCACGGGCACCCCCGAGGGCGCCACCATCGGTGCCATGGTCGACTACGGCCTGCTGGACGAGGGCGTCAAGGTCGGCGACGTCGAGGCGTTCGCCACCGCACGCGTGCTGGCCCGCCGGATCGGCCTTCTCATCGGCGGCTCCGCGGGCGGTGTCGTGTACGAGGCGCTGACCCGGATGTCCTCCCTCGAGCCGGGCACGACTATGGTCGCGCTGGTCAACGACGGAGGCGAGAAGTACATGGACACCGTCTTCAACGACGACTGGATGAACGCCCGCAATCTCATCGACCCGGCCGTCGAGCGCGACATCGACGAGCTGCTGACCGAACTCCGTGAGAACTGACACCGATGCCGACACCGCTCAGCACCCTGCTCCGTGACAGCCGCGCCCTGGCGACCCTGGCCGTCCCCCTCGCCCTGACCCAGCTCGCCCAGGTGGCCCTCACCACCACCGACACGGTGATGATGGGCCTGATGGGCGCCGAGGCACTGGCCGGCGGCGGCCTGGCGCTGGTCATCTTCAACCAGCTGCGCACCATGGGCGTCGGCCTGGTCACCGCGGTCGGCAACCAGGTGTCAGCCGCCTCCGCTCGCGCCGACGAGGACGAGGGTCTCACCGAGGAGGCGCAGGAGGGGGTCCGGGACGTGGTCCGTGCCGCGCTGGCGCTGGCGACCCTGGCCGGCATCGTCGGTGCCCTCGTCATCCTGCTGATCGGCCGTGCGGTGGCCTACCTGGGCCAGGACCCCGAGGTCGTGGACACCGCCTGGCCGGTGCTGCTGGCCCTGGCCCCCGGCCTGATCCCCTGCCTGTGGTTCCAGGCGATCCGCCAGTTCACCGTCGGCATGCGCCGCCCGCAGGCCCTGCTGCGGATCACCATCGCCTCCGTCGCCGTCAACGCGGGCCTCAACTGGGCTCTCATACACGGAACCTGGGTGTTCCCCCAGTGGGGCCTGCCCGGCATCGGCATCTCCACCTCGCTGGTCTACCTGCTCACCTGCATCGCCCTGTACGCCTCCGCCCGCCGCGACCCCCGGCTCGCCCCGCTGCTGGACGTCCGGATCTGGAAGGCCCGCCCGGCCACCCTGCGCCGGCTGACCGGCCTGGGCGTGCCCATCGCCGCCACCTACGGCTCCGAAGCGGGCTTCTTCTCCGTCGTCGCCCTGCTGATCGGCACCTTCGGCAGCGCCGCGCTGGCCGCGCACACCGCCGTCAATCAGCTGATCTACATCGTCTTCCAGATCGCCGTCGGCCTGTCCCACGCCGCGTCCCTCAACGTCAGCCGCGAACTCGCCCTGGACCGGACCGATGCCGCCCGGCGCATCAAGAACACGGCGCTGGCGTGCGCGGCGGCCGTGATGGCCGTGGTCGGCGTCGTCTACCTCACCGCCCCCGGCCTGGTGCTGCGCCCGTTCCTCGACCCGTCGTCCGCCGACGGCCACAGCGCGACCGACATCGCCACCCACCTGCTGCTGATCGCCGCCGTCCTGCAATTCTTCGACTGCGCCCAGAACATCGGCGTCGGCCTGCTGCGCGGCCTGGACGACACCAAGAGCGGCTTCCGCATCACCCTGGTCGGCTACTGGCTGATCGGCCTGCCCGTCGCCTGGCTCCTCGGAAGCCTCACCGGCCTGGAGACGGAAGGCGTCTGGCTCGGCCTGCTCACCGGCCTCGCCGCCACCGCCCTGCTCCTCCTGCGCCGCTACCACCAGGCTCTGTCCCTGCGCGCGACCGAACAGCAGCGAGGGCTCAGTCTGCGGTAGCCCGACAGCCACGACATCGTGCGCTCGGGCACCCACCTGCGGCGGCCCCAGCGCTCGCCGGACTCGATGCCTCTGCGCGCGATCCGCACCGCGATGCGCTCGCCACGTCACCCTGGCTCATTAGGCTGGCGCGGTGACTGAGGAGCCGGAGCGGGTGCAGCCGTCGGGAGTGTGGGCCACCGCGGTGGGGGTGGCCAGGGTGCGGGCGGTGGAGACCGCGCGGGAGAACCCCCTGTTCCGCGACCCGCTGGCCCGGGCCTTCGCCGCTGCCGGCGGTCTCGGGCCCTCCCCGGGGCCGCTGCCCGGTGACGAGGCCGCGCGACGCCGCCGGCAGGGCGTGGCGTTCTCCATCGTCATCAGGACGAGATTCCTCGACGACCTGTTGCGGCAGGCTTCCGCGTCCGGGGTCCGGCAGGTCGTGCTGCTCGGTGCCGGCATGGACAGCCGGGCCTTCCGGATGGACTGGCCCGAGGGCACCCGGCTGTTCGAGGTCGACACCGCCGCGCCGCTGGACTTCAAGGCTTCGGTGCTGCGCCAGGAGGGGGCCGTCGCCCGCTGTGAGCGGATCACCGTCGCGGTGGACCTGCGGGAGGACTGGCCGGGCGCGCTGGCCGCCGCCGGGCACGATCCGGCGGTGCCGACCGTGTGGATCGCCGAAGGACTGCTGATCTATCTGCCCGAGGACGCGGTGGACCTGCTGCTGGCCCGGATCGGCGCGCAGTCCGCGCAGGGCAGTCGGATGGGGCTGACCTGGGGCTCGCGCGGCGTGATCGAGCGCTTCGGTGCGGACGCCGTACCGGGATCGGCGGCGTCCCTGTGGGTCTCGGAGATGCCCGACGACCCGGTGGGCTGGCTGGCCGGGCACGGCTGGGAGGCCGAGAGCCACACCGTGCGCGAGCGCGCTGCCGCCTACGACCGCCCCGTCAGCACGCCACCGCGGCCCGAGGAACGGCCCGGCGGACTGATCTCGGCGATCCGCCGGCAGAGCGCCTCCCGGTCTTCCGGGTGATCGGTTGAGGGTGCGCCCTGCCGTGCTGGGCACCCTGTCGCGTCCCGCCCGCACCACCGACGCGCCGGTGGCTCACCCCGTCGTCTCGCCCTGGGCGATCTCGATGTCCTCGTGGACGCGGAACGCGCCGGTCGCCGCCGTGGCGCAGGACAGCACGGCGCACGTCGCGAGGAGCGCGGCGATGAGCGGCACGGCGCGCGCGTGCCGGGCGGGCGCCAGGAGTGCGGCCACGCGCCGGGGGACCGGGCCCGTCGTCGCCGCGGGGGTGACCGTCGGGCGTACGGTGTCCCGCCCGGTCGTCGCCAGCGCCGCCCGGGCGATGGCGCGCGCGGTCAGGTGCCTGTCGCCGACGGCGGTGGCCGCGGCTTCGTCGGCCGCCCGCTCGGCGGCGAGCCGGATGGCCTCCCGGACCGGACGCAGGGCCGGGTGGCAGTGCGCGGCGAGTTCGGCCGTGGCCAGGAAGTAGTGGTGGCCGCCGCTGTTGTGGGCGCGCTCATGCGCGAAGAGCGCCTCGCGCTCGGGCGGGTCGAGGCTGCGCAGCATGGCGGTGGTGACGACGATGCGGTGCGGGCGGCCGGGCAGGGCGTAGGCGTCCGGGCGGGGGGAGTCGACGACGCACAGGTCGCCCGCGGCCGGGCGGCGGGCGGCCTGGGCGCGGGCGGTGCGCAGCCCCGCCGCCTGCCGTACGAGGGACAGCCCGAGTGTGAGGGCGGCCAGGACGAGGAGGCCGGCCGCGAGCGCGGCGATCGGCAGGACCAGCCGCTCGGAGGGGGTGCGCAGCGGGTGGACCAGCTCACCCAGCGCGGCGAGGGCCGGGATCCTCAGCAGGCCGGTCAGCGCGAGCGTGCCCAGCGCGGCGACGCTGCCGCCCGCGAGGAGGAGCGCCGAGAAGGTGAGGGTCCACAGGGCGGCGACCGGAGGGCAGCGGTCGAGGACCCGGCGGGCCAGCGCGGGGGCCGCCCACGGCACGAGCAGCGGGATCAGGAGCAGCGCGATCATCACGGCCCCTCCTCCAGCAGGTGGCGCAGCACCTGCTCGTCGTCCGGGCTGAGCCGGTCGACGAAGCGGGCCAGCACGGTCGCCCGGTCGCTGTCGCGGTCGAGTTCACCGTGCATGCGCAGGGCGGTCAGGCCGTGCGGGTCCTCTATGGGGCGGTAGGCGAAGCCACGGCCCTGCCGCTCCCGCTCCAGTGTCCCCTTCTCGTGCAGCCGGGACAGGATCGTGGTCACGGTCGTGCGGGCGAGGTCGGAGGCGAGGTGGGTCTGTACCTGGGCGGGGGTGAGCGGTGTGCCCGCGGCCCACAGGGCGGCCAGCACGGCGGCCTCCAGCTCACCCGCCGGCCGGCGTTCGTCCTTCGCCTCGGGCATGGGAACCCTCCTCGCGCCTCGATCGTCCACAGTGTCGTAGACCGTCTACATAATTGTAGTCGGTCGGGTTGTCGCGCCGGAGCCCGGCGGGCCGCGGGCACCGTCCGGCCGGCCTCGGCGAAGGGCCCCGTCCGATGACTGCCACCGTAGCCCTCTCGACGCCCGTGACCACGCGCACCACCCGCCGACGGTCCCCGGCATCACGCACGTCGTGCCCGTGCCGCACCGCCCGACCGACGGCCTCGACGCACCCCACCCGGTGCCGGCGAGGCTCGACGCCGGGCACGCCGAACTGCCGGCGGCCGTCACCGCCACCCTCCTCGAACGGATCGTCAGCCCCCTGCCGGCCAACGCCGCCCGGTATGCCGGCCACGCGGCGACCGTAAGACCGTCGCGCGCCACCGGCCGCCCGCCTCCGCCCAGGGGAGCGGCATGGCCGCCGTGGACACCGACGCGCTCCCGCACCGCACAGCGGCAGTGACGCATCCGCCGCAACCGAACCGGGGTCCCGACCGGAACGGATTACGCCCGGACATGTCCCGACGGTGGAGGCCCTCGGTGAAGGAAGCAGTACACATCGGAAGAAACCCCTCGACGGAACCCGACCTGCAAGGCCTGCTCGGGCAGGTGGCGCTGGGGGACGAAGAGGCGTTCGCCGGCGTCTACGACGCCGTGGCGGGGTCGGTGCTGGGAGTCGTCCGCGCCGTGCTGCGCGATCACGCCCAGTCCGAGGAGGTGGCCCAGGAGGTCCTGGTCGAGGTGTGGCGGACCGCTCCCCGCTACCGCCCCGACCGCGGTACGGCGATCAACTGGATCCTCACCCTCGCCCACCGCCGCGCGGTCGACCGGGTGCGGTCGGTGGACGCGGCGGCCGCCCGCGACCACCGGGCCGCGCTGCTGGACCGGGTGCCCGAGTACGACGAGGTGGCCGAGCACGTCGAGGCGCGGCTGGAGCGCGAACAGGTGCGGCGCTGCCTGCGCACCCTGACCGAGGTCCAGCGCCAGGCCCTCACACTGGCGTACTACCGCGGGTTGACCTACCGCGAGGTGGCGGAGGCGCTGCACCTGCCGTTGGGGACCGTCAAGACCCGCCTGCGCGACGGGCTCATCCGGCTGCGCGACTGCCTGGGAGTGACCGCGTGAGCACCCTCGACCTGCACCGGCTGACGGGCGCCCACGCCCTGCACGCGCTGCCCGACGACGAGAACGTCACCTTCGAACGCCACCTCTCCCGGTGCGAACCGTGCCGGGAGGAGGCCGCCGAACTGCGCGCGACCGCGGCGCGCCTCGGCCTCGCCGCGGCCACCACGCCCTCCCCGGCCCTGCGCGAGCACGTCCTGCGCCGGATCACCACCGTCCGCCAGGAGGTGCCCGGGACGACGGACGGGGCCCTCCCCGTCCACGCCGGCCGCCGGGCCCGGCTGCTGTCCCGCTGGGTGCTCGCCGCCTGCCTCGCCGCCACCGCCGCGCTCGGCGGGACCGCGGTGTGGGAGCACCAGCGGGCCGAGGACGCCGGCGAACGGGCCCGCCGCGCGGCCGGCACGGCGGACGAGATCGCCGCCGTACTCGCCGCACCGGACGCCCGGACCCGGGCCGCGCGACTCGGCGGCGGCGCCACCGGTGCCGTCGTCGTCTCCCGCGAACTGGACCGGGCCGTGTTCGTCGTGTCGGGGATGACCCGCCCGCCCGGCGGCCGGGTCTACCAGCTCTGGTTCGACGACTTTGGACGCATGCGGCCGGCAGGGCTGATGGACCCCGGCCGCAACGACCAGGTCGTCCTGCTGCGCGGCGCCGTGGACGGTGCCTCGGGGATGGGCATCACGGTCGAACCCGAGGGCGGCTCGCGTGCCCCGACCACCGGCCCGGTCGCCCTGATGACACTGCCCGCCTGAGCGGCGCCGCCCCCGCGGGGGCGGCGCGGTCAGAGCTCCGGGAAGGCACCCGTGCCGTAGCACTCCTCGGGCAGGGGGTCCGGCACCCCGTCGGGGTCGAGCAGATGGGCCACGACGGCCGTGGTGGTGAGGTGCCAGAAGCGGTGGCGGCGCAGCAACGCGTGGTCGCCGCCGGCCACGAGGGCCATCCCGGCGCGTGCCGCCGTGCGCTGCGCGCGGTGCACGCAGTCGGCCGTCGCGGCGGGGGAGGTGATGCGGTCCCGCGCCCCGTGCAGGGCGACGATCCGCCGCCCCGCGACCTGCTCGACCGGCTCGCCCGCGGGCCACCACGGAGCGAGGGCGAGCACAGCGCGGACCTGCGGGTGATCCGCGGCGCGCAGGGCGGCCCGGGCGCCCATGGAGTGGCCCAGCAGAACCGTCGGGACGGGGCCTGCGAGACGGGCGAGATCCTCCAGCGCGCGCCGCGCGTCCCGCACCGGATCCGCCCGGGTGCCGTTCCAGCCGCGGACGCGGTAGCGGACCTGCCCCACCAGGACGTCCCGGTGGGGCAGCGCGGCGGTCACCGCCCGCACGATCGGTTCCATGCGCAGGGCGGCGAGCTGCCCACGCCGGCTGGGCCGCTCACTGTCCGCCTGCCCGCCGTGCAGCACCAGCACGGCTGCCCGCGGGCGCGGCGGGGACCCGCGCAGGACCAGCGCCGAGACCGACGGGGCGGCCGGCCCCGGCCCGTGCGGCCCCTGTCCGTCCGGCCTCCGCGTCATGGTTCGCTCCGCGCGCAGGACGGCTCCCGCCTCGGCGGGCGCGGGAAGAAGCCGCTGGTGCGGGCCGCGTAGGCGGCGAAACCCGGCCGGTCGGCCATGTGCCGCTCCAGGAGCCGCTTCCCGCTGCCCCGGATCAGCAGCAGACTCATCACCACCGGCGACACGACGGACACGGCGGCCGCCGCCGGGGAGTCGCAGGTGAGCAGGAACAGTCCCCACCACACACAGAAGTCCCCGAAGTAGTTGGGATGCCGGGTCCACGACCACAGGCCCCGGTCCATGATCCGGCCCCGGTTGGCGGGATCGGCCTTGAACCGGGCCAGCTGGGCGTCCCCGACCGCCTCGAAGCCGAGGCCCACCGCCCACAGCGCGCCACCGGCCCAGACCACGGGAGACGGCGTGTCCGGCACGTACTGCGCCGCCTGCACGGGCAGCGACACCAGCCACACCAGCGCTGCCTGGAGCAGGTACACCATCCGCAGCGCGTACGCGTTCCGGTTGCCGGGGGCCTTGGCCAGCATCGCCTCGTAGCGCGGGTCCTCGCCGTGGCCGCGGCCACGGCGGGCGATGTGCGCGGCGAGCCGCAGCCCCCACACCGCGGTCAGGACGGTGACGAGGACCCGCCGGCCGAGGTCCCCGTGCCCGGCGGAGGCCGCGAACGTGACGGCCGCGACCGCAGTGAAGCCGATACCCCAGGCGACGTCCACGATCCGGTGTACTCCCGCGCGCACCGCCACGGCGAAGGTGACCAGCATGACGGCCAGGGCCGCGGCGGCCGCCCAGGCGAGGTTGAGCGCGAACGCGCCCCACGGGAAACCGCTCACGGCCTCTCCAGCCCCTCGTACCAGTGACGCGCGACCGCCGGCATGCCGCTGCCGCCGCCCGCGACGGGCCGTACGCCCAGGATCTGGTCGACGCCCATGCGCCCCTCCTCGAAGGCCAGCGCCCCGCCCACCAGGTAGAGCCGCCACACCCGCGCGGTCTCCTCGCCCACCAGAGCGGTGAACGACCCCCAGCGCTCCTCCAGGGTGCGGTGCCAGGCGGTGACGGTGCGGACGTAGTGCTCGCGCAGGGACTCGCAGTGCCGCACCTCCAGGCCGGCCGCCTCCAGCAGGCCCACCGTCTCGCCGAGCGGCCGCATGTGCATGTCGGGCGCGATGTACGCCTCGATGAAGGGCCCGCCGCCGGGGGCACCGCGCCCACGCGACATCTGCTGCACCAGCACCCTGCCGCCGGGGCGCAGCAGCCGGTGCAGGGCGGCCGCGAACGCCGGGTACTCGGCGTCGCCGACGTGCTCGCCCATCTCGATCGTGGTGACGGCGTCGAAACCGCCGCCCCGGATGTCCCGGTAGTCCTGGCACACCACCTCCACCCGGTCGGCCAGGCCGCGTGCGGCCACCTGTTCCCGGACGTACGCCGCCTGCTCCCGGGCCAGCGTGACGGCGGTCACCCGGGCTCCGTGCCGCTCGGCGGCGTGCAGGGTGAGGGCACCCCAGCCGCAGCCGATGTCCAGCAGCCGGGCGCCCGGCGCCAGGGCGACCTTGCGGCAGATCAGCTCCAGCTTGGCCCGCTGCGCGTCCGCGGACGTGAATCCGGGGCCCTCGCCCGCCCAGTAGCCGCAGGAGTAGGCCATGGTCTCGTCGAGGAGCAGGCCGTAGAACGCGTTGGACAGGTCGTAGTGGTGGCTGATGGCGGCCCGGTCGCGGGCCCGGCTGTGCAGCCCGCCGCGCAGCCGGGCCTGGGAGACGGGGGCGGGCGGCGGAGGGCCCACGACGCCGAGCCGTACGGCGGTGGTGAGCGCCCTGGCCCGCTCGGCGGGGGTGAGCCGGGGCGGGCGCAGCCGGCGCTCCCGGGCGGCTGCCCAGACGGCCCTGAGTCCCTCGCCGAGATCGCCCTCGACGTCGAGTTCACCGGTGACGTACGCCTGTGCCAGACCGAGTTCGCCGGGCTGCCACAGCAGCCGGCGCAGAGCGCGGCGGGACCGCAGCACGACCACGGGCGCCCCGGCGGGGCCCGTCTCGCTGCCGTCCCAGGCCCGCAGCCGTAGGGGCGGCGGGCCGCCGAGCGCCTCCTCGGCGAGGGCGGCCAGGCGGTGGGCGGCGCCGGTCCGGGTGACGGGCTGGAGGCTGGTCATCGGGCGGTGCCCTCCTTGGTGAACAGGTACTGCTGGACGTCGAGGTAGCCGGCCCGGAAACCGGCCTCGGAATAGGCGAGGTAGAAGGTCCACAGACGGCGGAAGGTCTCGTCGAAGCCGAGCCTTTCGACGTCCTCGGCGCGCGCGGTGAAGCCCTCCCGCCACAGACGCAGGGTCTCGGCGTAGTGGGCGCCGAAGGCGTCCCGGCGCGCCGGCCGCAGCCGGGTGTGGTCGCGGACGGTCTCCTCGATCGCCCGCGTGGAGGGAATGAGGCCGCCGGGGAAGACGTACTTGTGGATCCAGGTGAAGGTGTCGCGGGCGGCGAGCATCCGCTCGTGCGGCATGGTGATCGCCTGGAGCGCCGCCCGGCCGCCGGGGGCCAGCCGCGCGTCGAGGGTGCGGAAGTACACCGGCCAGAACTCCGCGCCGACCGCCTCGATCATCTCCACGCTCACGACGGCGTCGTACTCCCCGCCCGCCTCGCGGTAGTCGCACAGCTCGATCGAGACCCGGTCCGCGAGGCCCGCCGCGCGCACCCGCTCCCGGGCCAGCGCCTGCTGCTCGCGCGAGAGGGTGAGCGAGGTGACCCGTGCGCCGCGGGCGGCGGCCCGCAGGGCGAGCTCCCCCCAGCCGGTGCCGATCTCCAGCATCCGGGTGCCCTCGCCCACCTCGGCCAGGTCCAGCAGCCGGTCGATCTTGCGGTGCTGGGCCGCCGTGAGCAGGTCCCGGCTCGCGGGGAAGCCCCGGTAGACGGCCGAGGAGTAGGTGAGGCTGTCGTCGAGGAAGAGGGCGAACAGGTCGTTGGACAGGTCGTAGTGCCGGCTGATGTTGGAGCGTGAGCCGTCCGGCGTGTTGCGCTCGTCGTGCGGGTGCCGCGGCGCCCACAGCCCGCGCAGCCGCTGCAACGGCGCCGGGACGAGATCGGCGACGTGTCCCGCCAGCACCGTCAGCAGGGCGACCAGGTCGGGGGCGTCCCACTCCCCGGCCATGTAGGACTCGCCGAAGCCGACCAGTCCGCCGGTGCCGACCCGGGCGTGGAAGGCACGCGGGTCGTGGACCTCCAGCAGCGGCCCGCCCGCGCCGAGGGTGCCGGAACCCGCGAACCGGGCCCGCAGGGGCAGCCCGCGCAGGGCCCGGCGCACCACGGCCCCGGTCACGGCGGCACGGGCACGCGAGGCGGGCGGTACGACGGCGACGTCCGGCCAGCGGACCGGATCGACGCCCGCGGCTCGGTTCTGGGGGCCGGTGAGGGGCTCTGCTGTCCTCATGTCACGTTCTCCGGGGTGGGGTGGGCGTCGGTGCGGGGCTGGACGGGCAGCCCCCGCAGGTACAGGCGTATGCCGTGGGTCCGGATCGCGGCCGACACGACGAGGGTGGACCAGGGGTGGCGCAGCGCCAGCCGCAGCAGGGCGGCGCCGCCCGCCTCCCGCCGGGTACCCCGCACCGTCGCGGTCAGGGCCCGGCCGCCCGCGCGGTCCAGGTGCACGGCGAGGTCGAGGCGCTGTCCCGGCACGGGCAGCCGCATGCGGTAGCGGCCGTCGACCGGGAAGAAGGGCGAGACGTAGAACTCCTTGCCGGTGGACGCGGTCCCGTCGGCGTCCGGACGCAGCAGGTAGCAGTGGCGCCCGCCGTAGGTGTTGTGCACCTCGGCGACCACACAGCGCAGGTCGCCGTCGGGGCCGTGGCACCAGTACAGGGTCAGCGGGTTGAAGACGTACCCGAGCACCCGGGCGTGCGTGAGCATCTCCACGCGCCCGCCGTCCAGCTGTACGCCGTGCGCGGCCAGGAAGGCGTCCAGACCGGCCCGGACCGAGGGCTGGTCGCCGGTGAAGTGGTCACGCGGGTCGAACCGGGCGAGGGGCCGCAGGGCGCGCGGCAGGCGTGGCGGGCGGTCGGGGTCGATGAGCCACAGGTAGGTGCGGTGGCGCAGGACGTACCGGCGGGGAGCGGTCCGCACATGCGTGATCGTGCACGGGTAGAGGGCGGGTACGGCGTTCACCAGCGCACTCCCAGCGCGGCCGCGGCCGCGACGCCGGAACGGCAGCCGTCCTCGTGGAACCCCCAGCCGTGGTACGCCCCCGCGAACGCGCAGACGGCGCTGTCGAGTTCGGGCAGACGCTGTTGCGCGGCCACCGACTCGGGCGTGTACACCGGGTGTTCGTACACCATGCGGGCCAGCACCCGGTCCGGGTCGACCCGGTCGTCCGCGCCCAGGGTGACCACGAAGTTCTCCGCGGAGTCCAGGCGTTGCAGCCGGTTCATGTCGTAGCTGACCCGCACCCGGTCGGCGCCGGCCGCGCAGGACGGCATCAGATAGTTCCACGAGGAACGGGCCGCGCGGGAGCGGGGGAGCAGCCGGGTGTCGGTGTGCAGGAGGGTGCTGTTGCGCGAGTACCGGAACGCGCCGAGCACCTGCCGTTCCCGCTCGGTGGGATCGGCGAGCAGCCGCAGCGCCTGGTCCGGGTGGACGGCTATCACCACCGCGTCGTACGACTCGGTGGAACCGTCCTCGGCCGTCACGTCGGCGCCGTCGGCACGGCGGCGCACCGCCCGCACCGGGGTGGAGGTGCGGACCTCGCCGATGTGCTTGGCGACCCGGTCGACGTACGCGCCGGACCCGCCGGTGACCGTGCGCCACACGGGTGAGCCGCCCACCGAGAGCATGCCGTGGTGCTCCAGGAAGCGGAACAGGTAGGCGGCCGGGTAGTGCTGGGCGGTGGCGGCGTCGCAGGACCAGACCGCGGACACCACCGGTGTCATGAAGTGGGAGCGGAAGTAGGCCGAAAAGCCCTCGCGGTCCAGGAACGCCCCCAGGGTGAGGTTCGGCGGGCCCCCTTGGGCGAGCAGCCGCCTCGCCGCCCGGTGAAAGGCGGGCACCTCGGCCAGCAGGCGCAGATAGGGCACGCGCAACAGGTTGCGGGGCAGCGCGAAGAGGCCCGCGGGGCCGCGGGCTCCGGCGTACTCCAGGCCGCATCCCTCGCACCGCACCGACATGCTCATCTCCGACTCCTGCGTCGCCACGCCGAGTTCGTCGAACAGCCGCAGCAGGGTCGGATAGGTGCGGCGGTTGTGCACGATGAACCCGGAGTCCACACGGTGCACCCGCCCGTCGTGGGCCGACGTCAGCTCATGCGTGTGCGCGTGTCCGCCGAGCCGTTCGTCGGCCTCGTACAGGGTGACGTGACCGTCGCGGGCCAGAACGTACGCGGCGGTCAGTCCCGCCACCCCGGATCCCACCACCGCCGTCCGCCGTCCGTACCGCACCGTCCGCTCCGGAACGTCCCGTGACGTCCGCTCCATCGCCTCTCCTCCCGCTCTCCGCGATCAGGTCTCCGAGTAATCCGGAGCAGCGCGGGCGACGGATTGGCCGCATCTTCGTCCGGTGCCGGACGGGGGCGGGCGTGAGCGCGGTGGCACGTGCGCGCGGGCCGGCCGCCCTGCCGCCCGGCACAGCCCGCCCGTGCCACCGCATTGAGATTCCCCTCACGGACGGTCTACCGTGAGACCACTTGGAGGGCTCCCCTTCCCCGGGGGCGAGCCGAGCAGCGGTGCGCGTCGAACCGTCTCCGGGTGAAGGAAGTGGTGCCGATGACCGTCGCCTGGGACCGGATCGGGGGTCTGGCCGAGGCCCACGAGCGTTTCCTGACCGGCGCCCGGGTCGACTCGGACGTACGCGGCTCGGTGCTCGACTCCTGGAAACGGTGCCGGTCCGCCGGGCTGGAGCCGCACCAGCTGCTGGTTCCCTACCGCTCCGACCTGGAGCTGGACGACCGGTTCCGGCGCGCGGCCGACCCGGTGCTCAAGGACCTGGCCGCGTCGCTCGCCGACGTGAGCATGACGATCGTGCTCTGTGACGGACACGCCCGCATGGTCCAGCGCTACGGCGGCGACCGGACGCTGCGCCGACGCCTGGACGAGATACGGTTCGCCCCCGGCTTCGACGCCTCCGAGCAGGTCGTGGGCACCAACGGCGTCGGCACCGCCCTGGCCGAGCGCTCCCCCTTCTACGTCGTCGGGCGCGAGCACTTCGCCGACTGCCTGCAGCCCTTCACCTGCGCGGGCGCGCCGATCCGCAATCCGCTGAGCGGACACGTCGAGGCGGTCCTCGACCTCACCTGCCTGCGCGCCGACGGCGACCCCGCCATGCTGCGGCTGGTCCGGGAGGCCGTCCACGGCATAGAGGAGCGGCTGCTGGAACAGGCCACGCAGCGCGAGCGGGCGCTGCTCGCCGCCTACCGGCAGGCCGGGCGGGACACCCACGGCACGCGAGCCCGGCCGCTCCGGCCCGAAACGGCCCTCCCCGGACACCGCACCACGCACGACGACGGCGCCCTCGGGCGGATCGACCTGGCGGTGCTGCGCGAGAAGGCCGAGGAACTCATCGCCTCACCGCACCGGACCTTCGACGAGGTGACCCTGTCCGACGGCCGGATCGCGACCCTGCTGCGCCGCCCGGTCATCGGCGCGGCGGGCGAGACGGGCGTGGTCATCGAGGCCCGCGTCCTCGGCGGCCCCCGCCTGCGTCACGTCGGACTCACCCTGCCGGGGGTGCCGACCGGCACCGCGGCGACACCCATGACCGTGTCCCCCGCCCGGACCGCCCCGGCACCGGGTCCCCCGGCGACGCCGGCCGCCGACACGTACACCGTCGTGCCTTCGCCGTCGTCTCCGCCGCCCGGCGCACCGGCGTGGCCCACGCTCCGCACGGCCCCGCCCGTGACCGGGACCGAAGCGCGGGGGACGGGGCCGGGTCCGCCGGGGAGAGCGCCGGGTCCGAGGACGACGGCTGGTTGCTGCTGGTCGGCGAACCCGGCGTCGGACGACTGGCCGTCCTCGCCCGCCGGCGTCTGGAACTGCTGTACGACGCCGGAGTCCGCATCGGCACCACGCTGGACGTCACCCGCACCGCGGAGGAACTGGCCGACGTCGCCGTTCCCCGGTTCGCCGACTTCGCCGCCGTGGACCTGGCCGACCCGGTGCTGCACGGAGAGGAACCTGGGCCCACGGGCGCGGACACCCTGCTGCGCCGGGTCGCGCTGGGCGCCGTACACCAGGAGCCGGCCCTGTACGGCGTCGGTGACCGGGTCGGCTATGTCCCGTCCACGCCGCAGGCCCGCAGCCTGGAGAGCGGCCAGTCGGTGCTCGAACCCGTGCTGGCCGAGGCCCGAGGCTGGATCGCCAACGATCCGGCACGGGGCGGACGGGTGATCGACGCGGGCGTCCACTCCCTGATCACGGTGCCGCTGCGGGCCCGCGGCGTGACCCTCGGGGTGGTCAGCTTCTACCGCTCCCAGCAGCCCGACCCCTTCGAGGAGGACGATTTGTCGCTGGCCCAGGAACTGGTCGGCCGGGCGGCGATCTCCTTCGACAACGCCCGCCGCTACACCCGCGAGCACCACACCGCCCTCGCCCTCCAGCGCAGCCTTCTGCCGCGCGGCAGGCCCGAGCAGAACGCCGTTGAGGTCGCCTACCGCTATCTGCCGGCGCGGGCCGGGGTGGGCGGCGACTGGTTCGACGTCATCCCGCTGTCCGGCGCCCGGGTCGCGCTGGTCGTCGGCGACGTGGTCGGCCACGGTCTGCACGCCGCCGCCACGATGGGCCGGCTGCGCACCGCCGTGCACAACTTCTGCGCACTGGACCTGGCACCCGACGAACTCCTCACCCACCTCGACGACCTGGTCGGCCGCCTCGACCGCGGTGAGGGCTGGGCGGTGGAGAACACCCACGCGGACACCGGAATCATCGGCGCCACCTGCCTGTACGCCGTCTACGACCCCGTGCTCCGGCGCTGCACCCTCGCCCGTGCCGGGCACCCCCTCCCGGCGGTCGTCCGCCCCGACGGCCGCGTGGACTTCGTGGATCTGCCGGCCGGGCCGCCGCTCGGGCTCGGCGGGATGCCCTTCGAGACGGCCGAGCTGGAACTCGCCGAGGGCAGCCAGCTGGTGCTCTACACCGACGGGCTGATCGAGGACCGGCTCCAGGACATCGACGTCGGCCTGGACCGCCTCCGTACCGTCCTGGCCCGTGCCGACCGGGCGCCGGAGGACACCTGCGAGGCCGTCCTCGACGCCCTGCTCCCGGCCCGGCCGACCGACGACGTCGCCCTGCTCGTCGCCCGCACCCACGCGCTGGGGCCGGAGCACGTCGCCCAGTGGGACCTGCCCAGCGACCCGGCGGTCGTCGCCCGCGCCCGCGCGGCGGTCACCGCCCAACTGGCCGCGTGGGACCTGGACGAACTGGCCTTCACGACGGAACTCGTCGCCAGCGAGCTGGTCACCAACGCCATCCGGCACGCGACCGGCCCGGTGCAGTTGCGCCTGCTCCGCGACCGCACCCTGATCTGCGAGGTCTCCGACGGCAGCGGCACCTCACCCCGACTGCGGCGCGCCCGAACCGAGGACGAGGGCGGCCGCGGCCTGTTCCTGGTCGCCCGGCTCACCGAGCGCTGGGGAACCCGGTACACCTCCACCGGAAAGATCATCTGGACGGAACAGCCCCTGCCGCGCTCGCGGTCGGACGCGAAGTCGGAGTCGCAGGCGAAGTCGGAGCCGGAGGCGGACCCGGCTTCGATCCCGTAGGCCATTCCGGGCGAGGGCCGCCGCTCAGCTATGCGGTCCGTGCCTCGACCCGTCGTATGACGTCGCGGCAGAAGGCACCGATGCCGCTGGGGTCGTCGATGAACTGGTTCGGCTTGACACAGAAGGTCGTGAAACCCTGCTCCATCTGCTCGGGTACGGACGCCAGAGCCGCGCCGAGGTCCGCCGGTGAGTGGTGGTCGGGGAAGACGGCCTGGGTGCCGCCGATCAGCTCCAGTTCGGCGATGTCCCGGCCCGCGGCGGCCATGGCCGTCTTCAGCGCCTGCATGTCCTGCGGTGTGGGACGGCCGAGCGGGTGGAAGCCGTGGCCGTGTTCCACCAGCCGGCGCAGGAGCGGCCCGTGCAGGCGCTGGCCGCCGAACCACAGCCGCGGCCCGTCGGGCCGGTACGCGCCCGGCTCGAAGTAGACGTCCTGGAACGGGTAGTGCTCGCCGTCGTGCGAGATCGGGGACGGGCCCCACGCCTTCGCCCAGACCTGCAGGTGTTCGTCGAGCAGCCGTCCCCGCCGGTGGAAGGGCACGCCCAGGGCGTCGTACTCGTCCTTGCTCCAGCTGACCGTCGGCTGGACGAGGAGCCGGCCTTCGCTGAGGAGGTCGAGGGTGCCGAGTTCCCGCGCCAGCAGCAGGGGGTGGCGCAGCGGTGCGAGGACGGCGGCGGCGGCCAGTCGAAGGCGTTCGGTGACGGAGGCGATCGAGGCGAGCAGGAGCAGGGAGCTGGGCCAGGGGGTGAAGGGGTCCTGGTTGCCCGGCAGGGCGTAGTCGCGGGGGTTGCCCATGATGCCGTCGGCCGCGGCGTCGGGGCCGAGCACGATGTGTTCGCTCACCATGACGGAGTCGAACCCGGCGTCCTCCGCTTCCCGTGCCCACCGCACGGCGGCGGGCAGGTCGGCCCGTCCGCCGGTCAGGGTCCAGTTCTCGCTGAGGACGAGCAGCATGCGGGGCGGGGTGGTCGTCATCGGCGTCCTCGCTCTTTTCTCGGTGTCCTGGGGTGTGCCGTGGCGGGCATATTGTTTGGACCCAAACTTATTGCCTGGCCCGGTACGCTGCAATCCCCCGCGGGGCGAACCTTCAGGTGGCGGCACTGCCTGCGGACGAGCGGAGCACCGATATCCGCTTGCGCACCGTCAGCCCATGCGCCAACGTCGCCTGACACCTCACGAAGGCAGAGAAGCAGAGAAGATGCCCCAGCAGACCCGCCCCGTCGACCACGAACTCATCGAGGCCGCAGCGCACGTCGCCCGCACCCGCTGCCGCGGCGACAACCACACCATGGCCGCCGCGGCACGCGCCCGGGACGGCCGGATCATCACCGCGGTGAACGCCTACCACTTCACCGGAGGCCCCTGCGCCGAGCTGGTGCTCATCGGCACGGCCGCCGCCCAGGGCGCCTACGAGCTGGACACGATCGTCGCCGTGGGCGACCGCGACCGTGGGGTCGTACCCCCGTGCGGCCGCTGCCGTCAGGTGCTCCTCGACTACTTCCCCGCCCTCGACGTCATCGTCGGCGAAGGTGACGGCATCCGCAGCGTGCACATCAGCGACCTGCTGCCCGAGACCTATGTGTGGGCCGACCACCAACTCGAAGCCGGGTGAACCGCGGCCCCTTACTGATCACTACCGGCTGTCGACCTGACATGCTGGGGCGCATGAGCAAGATGTGGCAAGGGGAAGTCGTCAACGGCTCGCGCTTCGTGGTCCCCAGGTCGGGTGTGATGCCGAGGCACGTGCTGTGCGCGATCGGAGTCGGCCTGGATCTCGACGTACTCGAGCGGGCGGTTGGTGAGGCAGGCGGAGGGGAGTTCATCGTCGAGGAGCTGCAGCGGGGTCCGGACCCTCGGATGCGCAGTGCGTTCGACGCCGCGCTGGGGGCCCGCCAGTTCACCCATGACGACCGGTTCGGCGATGAGGACTGGGCCGCGGTGGACGCGCATGACTCGGTTGCCTATGTACTGTCACCGCCGATATCCCAGTCCACCGCCTTCGACGTCTCCCGGCGAGCGCTGGCCGTCACTGCCGCGTTGCTGGCCAACGGGGCCACCGCGGTGAAGAACGATTCCAGCGGGGTGGCCTGCGGGCGCGAGCGGTGGCTGGCCCTCGCGGACAGGGCGGAGGCCGCCGAGGATGCGTACGACCTCGCAGCCGCCCTTGTCCAGGCATGGGTAGTGTCCAGTGTCGCCGACGAGGACGTGTATTACAGCTGTGGCATGCATCTCCTCGGCGAAGCCGACGTGGAGCTGGCACCTGGACCCGAGGAGGATCAGGAGCTGTTGCACGAGGGCGTGACCACCATGAGCGTCGCGGCGTACTACCTGCTGACCGAGCAGCCCGCACACGGAGTCGAGAACGGCGAAGGATTCCGGGCCTCCCCGGACGGACGCAGATGGGTCATGAACCGGGTCGAGTGTGAACGCTTCGAGGAAGACGACTTCTTCCACAACCCCTACGGGTACTGGCGCCTCACCCCCGGCTAGGCGTCGAGGTAACGGTAGTCCCCGCCCGGGAGGCCGATCTCCAGGACGCCGCCGCGGACCCTCCACTCGCTCATGCCGTCGACGTCGTGGCTGACCAGGAACAGCCCCCGGGGCCGCTCGTCGTACGCGTCATCCGGGCGGGAGGCAGGGATCAGGGCGATCTGACGCAACCTCTCCTCGAACCAGTCGAGGGACACCGCGCGGATGTGACCCCCGTAGAAGGCCCACCTGACGGCGTTGTACTGCCGAGGGGGGAAAGCCCAGCCCCCGCTGTAGGTGCGCTCGGGATGGTCTGCTGCCACGATCTCCTTGATCCGGGCCAGCTGTCCGTCATCACACTCCAGCCAGCCCCTGACCGAGACCATGACACCCATGGCGGTTCCTCCTGATCCGTGCGGGGCGCTGCCCTCGCGCCCGGCCCTGTGTGCCTGCACGCTAGGGGCGACCTGCGTGGCCGGGCAAAGGAATTGACCGGTGTCCTAGGACGGAGCGAGGGATGACCGGGCTTTCGGACGTCTCCCGGGGCAGCGTGCCGACGCCGTCCGCAACCGTGCCCGACTGTTGGAGGCGGCCGCCTGGCCGGTGGCCGAGCGGGGCGCCGAGCATGTGACGATGCACGAGGTCGCGCGGGCGGCCGGGGTCGGCAAGGGCACGTTGTTCCACCGGTTCGGCGACCGCAACGGCCTTCCGACACCACGGACCTCGGACCGGCCCTGGGCCGCCAGGTGCCGACCGATCGCCGCCGGTCCTCCCCCCCACGGCCGGGCCTTCCGCCACCACGTCACCGCACTCCTGCGGGAGGCGGGCGTCGTGGGCGACCACACCATGATCGCCCACGCCCTGCTCGCCTTCGTCGACCTGGAGACCCTCGACCACCTGCGCTCCGACGCACAGGTCACCACCGGGCGCCTCCAGACCGCGTGGGCGGATCTGGTACGGCGGGTCACCAGCGCCGAGGAACGGTGAACCTCCGCGCCCCTGGCCCGTCGTCTGCGTCTCCTCGAGGTCCGCGACATGTCTGGCCGTTCCTTCGACGACGGCATTCACCTCGGAGCGATGAGGCGTCCTGACGCGACGGACAGCCCGAGGGCGAGGGACCGCTAACGTCCGGACGGGCCGTAGCCCCACTGCCGGGCGAGTGCGGCAGCGGTCTCGCGGGACTCCGCGAGCACGTCGAGGAACCCGGTCCGGCCCCACACGGCCAGTCCCATGACGGTGACGCCCACGGCGGTGACGTGCACGGCCGCGGCGAGGTCCCGGCACGAGGCCGCACGCATCGCCGACTCGTCTCCACGGGCCCAGGCCCGCGTCGCCTCGGCCACGGCGAACTCGTAGTGCGGCGGGGCCGAGACGGCGATCTCGTCGGCCCGCCGCACCAGGTCGTCCAGCCGCCACGACCTGCCGGTCAGCCGCATGATGCTCAGGGTCGAACGCAGCAGGCCGTTCAGAATCGCGTACACCTCCGAGGCGCCCCCCGCGTCCGGACCGTCCAGCGCCTCGTGGACCGCGACGGCGTCGTGGTCCACATAGCCCCGGATGACGTCCAGGGCCCGGTCGTGGGGTGTCTTGTCGGGTGCGTGGCTCATGTGGATCACGCTAGGCACGGCCGGACCGGAGCGGATCGGTCTCTCGACGCAATGCACCTCGGAACAAAGGACGAGGACCGACGTCGGGTCACGTCCCGGCCGCCGCTGCACGTACGTGCCGTCGGAGGGTTGCTCGGTCGAGGCCACCGGCGTCGACCCCGGGGCGCGCGATGCGGGGCTATGGCTCCGAGGCGGTCGCATAATTCCGTGCCAGGCCACCGCAGGACGTGCAGACTCACCCCATGGCGGACATGAGGGCGTTGCAGGATGCGGTCACCAAGTGGGCGGCGGGCGGCCCCGACGGGCCGGCGCGCGACATGGCGGTAAGCCTCGGCGCTCGCACCGCCGTGCTCCTGGAAGGGCTGAGCGATCTCGCTGCCGTCGAAGCGCTGGCCGACCGGCGTGGCCGGGACCTGGCCGCCGAGGGGGTGTGCGTCGTCCCCATGGGCGGGGCGATGAGCGTCGGCCGCTACGCCGGGCTCCTCGGGCCGACCGGCCTCGGTCTGCGTCTGACCGGACTGTGCGACGACCGCGAGAGAGGCTTCTACGAGCGCGGCCTGGCGCGGGCACAGGCGCCGCTCCAGGACATCTACGTGTGCACCGACGATCTGGAGGACGAACTCATCCGCGCGCTCGGCACGGCGGAAGTCGAGGAGATCTTCCGCGCCGAGGGCGACTTCCGAGCCTGGCAGTCCTTCCAGCGCCAGCCCGCACAGCACGGTCGGCCCCGGCATCGGCAGATGCGGCGCTTCCTCGGCACCAAGCGGGGCCGCAAGATCCGTTACGGCCGCCTCCTGGTCGAGGCTCTCGCCCCGGACCGGACACCGCCCCCGCTCGACGGCCTCTTCGCGAGCCTGTGAAGGCGCGGACGCGGCCGACGGGTCGGGAGTGCGGGCCGGCGGACTGTGGGCGGGCGTCGACCCGCTGACCGGGCTGCTTCGCCGAGCGTCGCCGTGCGACGGCGGACTCGTCCGTGGCCGACCTCGCCCGGTCAGCGGGGTGACAGTCCGATGTGCGCTCCGGCGCAGGACGGCTTATGCATCCGGCGCCGCGGCACGGGTCGCCCGCGCAGCCGGCGGGACCGGATGCGCGGGCGACAAGGCCTACTTCGTCCTACGCCTGCACCTCGGGCGCTTCTGCCGTCGCCGTCTCCGTGGTGAGCGGGCTCGTTCCCCTGCTGAGGGCGAGGTAGAGCACCCCGGCCACGGCGACGCCGATGAACCAGGAGTACGGTCCCAGCTTCTCCCCGTATGCGGACGGGCCGTAGACGGGAAGGACGCTGGAGAAGACGGAGCCCACCGCGGCTGCCACGAACGCCCGGATGTTCCAGCCGCCCTGGAAGCGGAACTCCCCGTCCTCCTGGTACAGGGCGGGCACGTTCAACACGGTCTTCCTGATGAGGTAGTAGTCGACCATGAGTACGCCGAACAGCGGGCCCATCGTCGAGCCGATGGCGTTGACGAAGCTGGGGGCGTTGTCCCACGGGTGCAGCGGGTAGAGCAGCAGCGCGATGACGGCGGCGATGAGGCCGCCCCGCCGGAAGGTCACGTACTTCGGGGCCACATTGGCGAAGTCGAAGGCGGGACTGACGAAGTTGGCGACGACGTTGATGCCCAGGGTTGCCACGGCGAAGGTCAGGGCGGCGAGCAGGACGAGGAACGCACTGTCGAACTTGGCGGAGATGTTGGCCGGTTCGAGGATGACCTCGCCGTATACCTTGCTGCCGGCGGCCGTGGTGACGGCCGCGACGAGGGAGAACAGGATCAGGTTGACGGGCAGGCCCCAGATATTGCCCTTCTTCAGGGTCTTCTGGTCAGGAGTGAAGCGGGCGAAGTCGCCGAAGTTGAGGAACAGGGCCGCGAAGTAGGTCACCCAGGTGGCGGCTATCGCGGCGATCGCGGCGAACGAGCCGGGGCTGACGTCGAGTCCGGTGGCGTTCTTCGCGAGCGCGGCCAGGTCCTTGGCCGGCATGTCGACGCTGAAGGACAGCGCCCCGGCCTTCACGGACAGCGCGACCGCGAGGATCAGCATCATCAGCCACACCGCGGGGCCGGCGAAGTCCTGGAAGCGGCGGACCGTTTCCATGCCCTTGCTGATGATGAGCAGCTGGGCGGCCCAGACGCCGACGTAGCACAGCACTTCGAGGCCGCTGTGGTCGAAGAGGTGAGTGGTCTCGTGCAGGTGCTTGGGGCCGTCGTAGCGGATCAGGAAGGCGACGAGGGCACCGGCCGCAGCGCTGGTCTGGGCGCCGTACCAGAAGGTGGCGACCACGGCCCGTACGAGAGCGGGGACGTTGGCGCCGAAGGTGCCGAACGAGGCGCGGACCAGAACCGGGTAGGGGACGCCGGTCTTGACGCCCGCCCTGCCGACGAGCGTCATCAGCCAGTAGATGACCAGGGAACCCACACCGATGCCCACGAGGAATTTGAGGGTGTTCCCGGCGACGAGGAACAGGCTGGCGGCCAGGAAGTAGCCGTACAGACTGTGCACGTCCGAGGTCCAGACGTTGAAGATGCTGAAGGCGCCCCACTTGCGCTCGGTGGCGGGAGCGAGGTCCTCGTTGTAGAGGCGCGGGGAGTAGCTCGGTGGGACGGTGGTTCTGTCCACGTCCGCGTTCTCGGTGGTCGTCATGTCCTGTTCCTCCTTGCAGGCCGACATCACCGTTCCGGCTCCCTGCCGCGTCGTTGATGTCGCAGGTCAGGGAACGGCTCGGATGTTGTCACCGAATGTCCCCTTCGTTACCGCTCTGTCAACGGAAAAAGTTTTCCACTGTCAGGAGGTGAGGCGGTCGAAGCCGTCGCCGACGGCCGGTGACTCCGTGCTCGTCGTGTCGTCGCGCAGCTCGCACTGTCGGGAGACGTGCCGACGGCCGATCGGCTCGTTGCGTTCCGGGGCCGGGGGCTGCACGTCGAAGGGGTGAGCGGTGCAGTCCGGCGTCCGGTCACTGTCGAGCATCGGCCGAACGGGGTCGGTCGAAGTCCGCTGGGAGGAAGCCGACTTGGGGCCGGGTCGCCGGCCGAGCGCCCACCGCGGGCGGCAGCGCGGGAGGCGGGCGCGCCACGGCGGGGGCGCTGCCGGCCGGCCCGGGACCGCAACGGACCGGCTCAGCGGAGACCTTCCGTGCGCCGGCTGCGCCGGGTTGCTGGACGAGTGAAGCGGTCCGCGCGGCCCGGACCCGGCGCGCCGGCGGACGCCTCGTCGCGATCAGGCCTGGGAGGCAGGCTCCTCCGTCGGGTCGCCGTTCGTGGGCGCGGCCGGCTCCGGGGCCGTGTAGAAGACCGAGGTGCCCTGCTTGGAACGCTGGGCCTGGTTCCTGGCCACGAGCCCTTCCAGCGTCGAACGCACCACGGTGGTCTTCACCGCGCGCTCGGGATGCAGCCGTCCCAGCTCGACGGTGATCTCGGCAGCCGAGCGGGGCTCCGCCTGACCGGCGAGGTGTTCCCTCACGAGATCCACCAGCTTGGGCGCAGTCGACGCGGAGCCCGGCGCCTCGGCGGCGGTCTTCTCGGCGGTGCCCTTCTTCGCGGGCGCGGCCTTCTTGGCCTTGGTCTGCTTGGTCTGCTTGGTCTGCTTGGGCTGGCTGGGCCGGCTGGTCCGCTTGGCCGCACCGGATGCCGGCGCTGCCTTCTTACGGGGAGCGGGCACCGCCGCGACGGGCTCGGTGGCCGGCGCGGCGGGTGCCGCCGGGACACCGAGGGCCTGCTGGAGGTTCACCAGGACGGTGTGATCGTGCCGCACGGCGGCCAGCTTCTCCTGGAGTGCTTCGATCTCGCCGCTGAGCCGCTCCTGCTCCTTGAGATTGCGTTCCAGGTCGCCGGCCACCTGCGCGCTGTACTGAGAGGTCAACTCGGTGTTGGGGAGGGTGTTTTCGGACATGGCGCTCACAGCCTTCCTGTGTGCCGCAGCCGATGAGCGGCGAGCCCATGGCGTACGCGAAGTCGAAGGTTCATGCTGTCCCGCCTGCTGCCGCACGGGAAGCGGCAGTTGCCGGAGCGCATGTGTGTCGTAGCGATAGTACGGAAGACACCTGTGGTGTTGACCGGATATCGCCAGGATGCGGGCACACGCGGAGCAGGGATCAGGCCAGCGCCTCAGCGGGACGAGTGGCTCCGGGCCAGGTGTGTCGAGACATCACGAGGCGGACGGCAGTGAGTCGAAAAACGGCCGCGAGGCCGTGCGGGTCGCGGCGGGCGATGTGGTGGCCGACGGGGAGGTCGTGGACCCGGCAGTTCGGATCGTTGCGCAGATGTTCGGTCAGGGACACGAACGGGCTGTCCGGCCACGGGCCACCGCTGATGAATGCGGTCGCGCGCGTGGGTCGAGCCCCCCGGGTACCGCGACCCACCGACCGTCCGCGCGGGCGCCGGCAAACCCATCCACCCTGCCAGCCGCCCGCACCATGACGAACGCGAGTCCCAGCAATACCAGGGGACTTGAGGGGCGACTCGGCCTCGATATTGGAGTGCACGCACGGAGGGGCGTGCTTAGGGTGACGGGCGTGGACCCAGCTGACTTCTACACCGGTATCGTCGCAGAGATCTATGGGCCCCTGAAGGCCTTCTCACCGGACCCCGCACCTTACGCGGCCTTCGTCGAGGAAGCCGGGGTCCCGGCGCTGGAGCTGGGGTGCGGGGACGGTGATCCGCTGCTCGAGCTGCGGCGGCGCGGCCTGGCGGTCGAGGGCGTCGACTCCTCCGCCGACATGCTGGAGCGCCTCCGGCGGCGGGCGGACGAGCAAGGCATCGCCGCCACCGTGTTCCACCAGCGCATGGAGGCCCTCGGCCTGCCTCGCCGCTACCGGGCGATCTTCCTGGCCGGACCGACCTTCACCCTGCTCCCCGACGACGCCACCGCCCTGGCCGCCCTGCGCGGCATCCGCGCCCACCTCACCGACGACGGCACCGCGCTGGTGCCCCTGTTCACGCCCGTACCGACCCCGGCCGCACAGATCGGACGCGTGCGCACGGCCACCGCGCCCGACGGCGCCGAACTCCGGGTGTCCGCCGTCGCCGAGCAACGCGACGAACAGGCCCGGACGCAGACGACGCTCCTGCGCTACGAACGCCACCATGGCTCTGACAGCAGCGTGGTGGAGCGTCCGTGGGTCCTGCACTGGTATCCCCGCGACACCTTCGAGGAACTCGCCACGGCCGCCGGACTGACCGTGACCGCGGTCACCGACCACGACGGCGACCCCGCGCCCGTAGGCGCCACCGACCTGCACATCCGGCTCCGGGTCGCCGCCTGATCGGCGCCTCCTGGAGCGGCCGGCATGCCGTCACCGTCGGTGGCCCCGTATCAGTTGGAGCCGACCGTGGCCCGCGTGGCCGACGCGGCGACGGTGCGCGATGCCCTGGACGCGGGGGCCGACGCGTTCACCCACGTCCCGTTGGACGCGCCGCTGTCGCGGGAGCTGGTCGAGCGGGCCGCGGCGGAGGGCCGGGTGGTCACCCCCACCCTGGCGATGATGGAGGTGTCCAGCGGCGCCGACGTGGGACGCGCCCTCGCCGACGACGACCGCATCGCCGCCTGGCTGCACCGGGCCGGGGCGCGGTTGCCGGCGGGCACCGACGCCAACAACGCCCTGGGGGAGTGCCTGCCGAACTGCTGGTGGCGGCCGGCGTCACCCCGACCGAGGCGCTCACCGCCGCCACAGCGGATCCCGCCCTGCACTTCGGGCCGCACGATCGCGGCGGGATCGCCCCCGGCCTGCGGGCCGACCTGGTCCTCGCCGAGGGCGGCCCCACGCAGGACATGACCGCCAGCCGCGCCATCCGGCGGTGGGGGAGCGGCCCTACTCGGGGTCCAGGACGGCCTGGACGGCCGGGGCGAGGCCGTCCTCGATCTCGTCCGGCGTCAGGGCGGTCACCGCCGGGAGGCGCAGCAGATAGCGGGTGAGTCCGAGGCCGAGGAGCTGCGCGGAGACCAGGCCCGCGCGCTGCGCGGCGCGCTCCGGGCCGAGGACCGCGGCCAGTGTCGGGGCGACCTGCGCCGCGAAGATCTCGTGCATCCGTGCCGCGGCCTGTTCGTTGGTGACCGCCGAGGGCATCAGGACCAGCAGCGCGTCGTCGGCCGGGTCCCCCTCCCAGCGTTCGAGGAAGTGCCGCACCAGGGTCCGGGCGAGCGTGTTTGCCGGCACGTCCGTGAGGTCCGGCAGGCGCAGGCGCAGGCGCCGACGCCGGTGGTCTGACGTCGTGACCGCTCGACAGAGACTTCGCGCTCGGCTCCTGTCGCGCCCACGACCGGCGGCCCCCACGAGGGAGAGAGACCGTACTGTCCGAGACATGCGCTACCTCCACGTCGACGTCTTCAGCAGCCGGCCCTACAGCGGCAACAGCCTGGCCGTGTTCCCGGACTCCGCACAGCTCAGTGGGGCGCAGATGGCCCGCATCACCCAGGAGATGCGCCACTTCGAGTCGGTCTTCCTGGCCCGGGACCACACCGGTGGGCGGAGCTGGCGTGCGCGCGTCTTCGACCTCGCCGAGGAGCTCGACTTCGCCGGCCATCCCCTCATCGGGGCGGCCTGCGTCCTGCACGCCCTGCACGGCGCCGACGACACCGAGACCTGGTGCCTGAAGCTGCCGGCCCGGACGGTCGACGTCACCACCCGACGCCGCGCGGCGGGCCGCTACACCGCCGTACTCGACCAGGGCCCCGCCACCTTCCTGGGCCGTCCCGCCATCCCCGAGCTGGCCTCCTGGTTCTCCTTGGAGGCCCACGACCTCGACCCCGACCTGCCTCCCGAGGTGCTCTCCACAGGACTTCGGTACCTCATGGTTCCCGTGCGGGGCGACGCGCTGGAACGCGCCCGGATCGCCCAGGACCTCGAAGCCCCCCTCGCCGCGCATGGCGCACAGTTCGCCTACCTGCTCGACGCCGGCGCCCTCGAAGGACGCCACTGGAACAACGACGGCGTCCTGGAGGACGTGGCCACCGGCTCCGGCGCCGGTTGTGCCGCCGCCTACCTGCGCCGGCACCACCGGATCGGTGACGGGGAGACCGTCACCCTGCACCAGGGACGTCACACCGGCCGCGCCGCCCGGATGGCGATCAGCGCCCACGGCGAAGGGCAGGACATCCGCTCCGTCGAGGTGGGCGGCGAGGTGGCGTTCGTCGCTGAAGGGCGGCTGCGCGAGCTGCCCGCCTGAGGGCCCGTCAGGGGGCCGGCGTCCGGATCACCGCGGCGCGTTGGTCGTGCGGGGCTTCCGGGCTCTCAGCCACCGGTGGGCTGCCACCGGTCCGCCGCTGCGGGTCGACGCTGCGGGCGACGACCCAGCGGTGGGGCGAGATCGGCCGGATGCGGGAGAAGCCGTGGTTCTCGAAGACGGCCATCGGGCCGGTGTGCAGGAAGGAGCCCGACACCGAGCGGTCATCGGTCTCCTCGGGATAGCCCTCCACGGTGCCGCCGCCGTGGTGGGCGATGCCGGCCAGCGCGGCGCCGAGCGCGGCGTGGGCGACCCCGCGCCCGCGCCAGCCCTTTCCGGTGAAGAAGCAGGTGATGCGCCAGTCCGGCAGTGTCACCAGTTCCTTCTCGTACTTCCGCCTGCTCTTGATCTCCGGCAGTTCGGCGGGGGTGCCGAACTGGCACCAGCCCACGCAGTCGTCGCCGGCGAGGACGAGCGCGGCGTGCGCGCGGGGGCCTCACGCACGCGTTGCTCCTTCGCGGCACGGTTCTGCCGGGCGGTACACCCCGTGCCGAGCCTGACGTGGAAGCCCATGCACCAGCAGCCGCCCCACACGCCGTTGTGCGCCTCGACCAGTCGAGCGAACGCGGGCCACGTCTCCGTGTCCAGCAGCCCGGTGCGCAGGCCCGCGGACCCGTCGCCCGCCGTCGTGTTACCCACGGTTCCCTCCGTGTGCCGGTGTGCCGGTGTGCCACGCCGGCGCTCAGGGAGGTGAGCACGGTAGCGGATGCGCGTCCGAGCCCGGCACCGATATGAGCAGATGACTTGTCCATACCGGTTCATGGCCGACGCCATACCACTTCTTGACCCGTTTCGGGTGGTGCTGGAGATTCCCCTAGCAAACGGCGCCGCAGGATGGGACCGCTTGCCGGTGTGGCATGCGCACGCCCGCCTGGAGACCGAATGAAGAACACAGCAGTCGGCCACAGATACCACCGCGCCATCACTCCTGCCGAGTGGACCTACCTCGGGCTGCCCCTGCCGCAGGACATCCAGTACGTGATCGAGGGCGAGGGTGACCTGTCGTCGGCTGACGTCATCAAGGCCGTCGATCTCGCCTCGGAGGCGTCGCCCGGCACCCGGCTGGTCCGGCGGGGCAAACTGTGGGTGGACAGCGGCGTCAGCCCGGCCGTGCGGGTCATGGACCGCCCCCTGGACCGCCGACGCCTGGACTGCCAGGCCCTCCACACCCGGGGCAGCCGCCCCGGCACGGCTTTGGAAGTGCTGCTGTACCCCGGCGCCCCGGCCTCCGTCGTGCTCAGGGGCCGACACGAGGTGACCGACGCCCGGGGCCTGGCCCTGTGGGCCGCGGACGTCTTCCGCGTCCTGCGCGGACAGGAGCCCGTGGGCGCGCCGTCGACCCTCAACAGCACGGAGTTCCTCGAGGCGCTGTACCCACAGGGTCTGCCCCCGATCCCGCGCGGCGCGGGCGCCCTCGCGTGGCCGTCCCCGCTGGGCCCCCTGCCCGGGGGCAGCCGGAAGGTGATGTGGCGCAACCGGTCCGTCGACGGCACCCACCCGGCCGCCACCGCCAAGGTCGCCGCCGCGCTCGCGGCCGCGTACGGGCCGGAGGGCAGAGGCGGCTTCTTCGTCCCGGTGGACCTTCGCCGTCATGACCCGGACCTCCGGTCCACGGCGTGGCTGTCGCAGGCCCTGGTCCTCGACGTCGAGAGCGGCGAGGACTGGGAGCAGGTCCACCAAAAGCTGCTCGCGGCGCTCGCCGAGGGCCAAGAGGTCGCTCTGCGCACCGACCCGAGCATGATGCGCATACCGAGGGCGGCCATGCGGCTGCTCTCGAAGGCGGTCGCGCGTACGGCCGCCCGCTCGGACCGCTACTCGGGGCTGGCCTTCGTCACCCACCTCGGCACCTTCGACCTGGCCGACTTCTCCACCGACGACTTCCGGGCCACCGCGATGTACACCCTGGGCGGCACCGGACCCGGCGCTCCTCCCGCCGTCGACCTCATGGATTCCGGCGACCGCACCGAGGTCACGGTCTCCTGGCTGGACGGACCCGGCGTGGCGGAACGCGCGGAGGCGCTGCTCGACACGGTCGAGGAGGCACTGTCACCGTCCCGGAACCGCCACTGGGAGGGCAACCTGACCGCACGCGCGGTGCGGGGTGAGAGCCTGATGGAGCTGATCCGCGCCCAGGTGCGGCGGGTGCCGGACCAGGTGGCGCTCACCGGCCCCGAGGGCGACGTCACCTACCGCGAGATCAGCCGCCGCGCCGACGCCGTGGCCCACGAACTGCGCAGCCTCGGCGTGGGCCGGGGCTCCGTCGTGGCGCTGCTCGCCGACCGCACGGTGGCGGCCATCGCGGGTATCTGGGGGGTCCTCCGGGCCGGGGCCGCCTTCCTTCCCCTGGACCCGCTGCACCCGGACCACCGGCTTGCCGACGTCCTGGCCGATGCGGGCGTGCGCCACTGCCTGGTGCAGCAGGACCACGAGGGACGGGACCTCTTCTCGTCCGGCTGCGCACCGCTGCCGCTCGACGACCTGTCACGAGCGAAGCCCGGCCAGGCCGAGTTCGACGATGTCCGGCCACGGCCGGACGATCTGGCCTACGTGATCTACACCTCCGGCTCGACCGGCCGGCCCAAGGGCGTGCTGATCGAGCACGGGAACCTGCTGAACTATCTGCACTGGGCGCTGGACATGTTCCAGATCGGCCCGGAGACCCGGCTCTCCCTGATGACCTCGCTGTCCTTCGACGTCTCCATGACCTCGGTCTTCGGGCCGGGCATGGTGGGCGGGGCGATCGTGCTGGTGCCCGACCGCATCAACCACATGACCCTGCGCCGGCTCCTGGAACGATCCGGCGCCACCATGCTCAACCTCACCCCCTCCCACCTCGATCTGATCGGCCAACTGGACCTCCACCCCACCGGCTACACCGGGGTGATCATCACCGGCGAGCAGCTGAGGGTGGAGGTCGCCGCCCGGGCCCAGCGGATGTTCGGGGAGCAGTGCCGGATCATCAACCAGTACGGCCCCACCGAGGTCACCGTCGGCTGTACCGCGCACGTCTTCGACGAGGCGAGCGACGGCGGCGCGAACGCGGTGCCGATCGGGCTCCCCGGCTACAACTCCGCGGTGTACCTGCTGGACGAGCGGCACCGCTTCGTCGCGCCGGGGGAGACGGGGGAGATGTATCTGGGGGGCGTGCAGCTGGCACGCGGCTACCTGGGCCGCCCCGACCTGGACGCCGAGCGGTTCGTCCGGCTGGCCGACGGCACCCGGGTGTACCGGACCGGGGACCTCGCCACCGTCCTGCCCTCGGGCACCCTCGCGTACGTCGGCCGCAACGACGACCAGGTCAAGGTGCGCGGCAACCGCGTGGAGCCCGCCGAGGTGGCGCAGGCACTGGAACGCCATCCTTCGGTGCAGCGCGCCGTGGTGGTGGCCAGGACCCGGCCCGGCGGTACGGGCAAGACGCTCTGCGCGTACGTCGTCCCCAGGGCCCCGGTCACCCCGAAGGAGTTGGAGGAGCACACGGCAGGGCTGCTGCCGTCCTACATGGTTCCCGCGGCGTTCGTCACCGTCTCCGAGCTGGCCTACACCGTCAGCGGCAAGGTGGACGCCCGTGCGCTGCCCGATCCGTTCGCCACCGACGGCGGCGGGGCGGCGGGCACGGAAGCCGCGCCCACCGACCCGGTCACCCGGGCAGTGGCCGAGGTCTGGTCCCGGGTCCTCGCCATCCCCGCGGAGCGACTGGACGAGCAGGCCGACTTCCACCGTCTCGGTGGGGATTCCCTGGCGCTGCTCTCCATGCTCGCCGGAGTCAGCCGTGATCTGCTCGCCCAGGGCGGAGAGGAGGCCTTCATGGCGAACCTCCTCACGATCATCGACAAGCCGACCCTGTCCCACGTGGCCGAGCTCGCCCGCACGGCAGGCGCGGGCGGCTGAGGGTGCGGTAGCCGTGACGAGGACGCCCCCATGACGGCCGTACGACCCGATCGCGGCGGTGCCGGGCGGCGATCGCCTCGCCCCGGTCCGGGCCGGCGGCCGGGCCCCCACGCCCGGCCCTCGGCCCCTACGAGGTGACCGTCGCGGACAGATCCCGTTCCGGCGTGGCCGGCAGGTCGATGGTGAAGTCGGCCGTCTCCACCAGGGCGCGCCCCAGACGCGTGAAGGGTCTCCCCGGTACGGCGGACCGCGGCGCGCAGCCGGGTCAGCCGCCGGACCGCGGTGGCGCCGTCGGGGGCCGCGTCCACCCGTAGGGTCGTACGTCGGGCCCTACCGGCCGCGTGACGGAGGGAGCCGGCGGTCCCGGACCGTTGCCGGGCGCCGACTCCCCAGCCGGTCGGATCACGCCATCAGCTCTTCGCCACGAGGTTCTTGAGCGCGATGTTGAGTTCGAGGACGTTCACGCGGGGCTCGCCGATGAAGCCGAGTGTGCGGCCCTCGGTGTGCTCGTCGACCAGTTTCTCCACCTGGGCGACGGGCAGGCCGTTCCTCTCGGCGACCCGGTGGACCTGGAGCCGCGCGTACTGCGGGGAGATGTCCGGGTCCAGTCCGGAGCCGGAGGAGGTGACGGCGTCGGCGGGGACCTCGGACGGACTGACCCTGTGGTCGGCGGTCGAGTTGTCCTTGATCACGGCGGCCTTGGCGGCGGTCACCCAGTCGATCAGGTCCTTGTCGTCGGCGGCCCGGTTGGTGGCGCCGGACAGGATGAGCTTGTACCGGGTGTTGACGCTGTTGGTGCCGAGGCCGTTCTGCGGGCGGCCCTGGAACCACTTGAGGTCGGGCTCTGGTGTCGCCTGGCCCTGTTTCAGCGGCAGGTGGTACGCCTGCCCGATGAGCGAGGAACCGACGACCTTGCCGTCCGCCTTGATCTCGGACCCGTTCGCCTCGCTGCTGAACAGGCCCTGGGCGACGCCCGTGACGAGGAGCGGGTAGAGGACGCCGGTCACCAGGGTCAGTACCAGCAGGGCCCTGAGGCCCGCCCCGAGCAACCGGACCGTGTTGGATACGGAGTTGTTCATCGCGGTCAGCACGCTTTCACAGGAATTACAGCCCGGGGATGAGGGAGAGGAGCAGGTCGATGAGCTTGATGCCGATGAACGGGGCGACCAGTCCGCCGATGCCGTAGACGGTCAGGTTGCGCCGCAGCATTCTGTCGGCGCTCACCGGCCGGTACCGCACGCCCTTCAGGGACAGCGGCACCAGGGCGACGATGATCAGCGCGTTGAAGACGACGGCCGAGAGGATCGCCGAGTCGGGCGAGGACAGGCCCATGATGTTGAGCTTGTCGAGGCCCGGGTAGACGGCCGCGAACAGCGCGGGGATGATCGCGAAGTACTTGGCGACGTCGTTGGCGATCGAGAAGGTCGTCAGGGCGCCCCGGGTGATGAGGAGTTGCTTGCCGATCTCGACGATCTCGATGAGCTTGGTCGGGTTGGAGTCGAGGTCGACCATGTTGCCGGCCTCCTTGGCGGCCGACGTGCCCGTGTTCATCGCCACGCCGACGTCCGCCTGGGCCAGCGCGGGCGCGTCGTTGGTGCCGTCGCCGGTCATCGCCACGAGCTTGCCGCCCGCCTGCTCCCGCTTGATGAGGGCCATCTTGTCCTCGGGGGTGGCCTCGGCGAGGAAGTCGTCGACGCCGGCCTCCTCGGCGATCGCCCTGGCCGTCAGCGGGTTGTCACCGGTGATCATGATCGTCCTGATGCCCATGCGGCGCAGTTCGTCGAACCGTTCGCGCATGCCGTCCTTGACGACGTCCTTGAGGTGGATGACGCCCAGGACGCGAGCACCGCCGGCGTCCTCGATCGCGACGAGCAGCGGTGTGCCCCCCGCCTCCGCGATACGGTCCGTCAACTCCATGGCGCCCCGGGCGACTTCACCGCCCTGCTCCGTCACCCACGCGGCGACCGATCCCGCGGCGCCCTTGCGGATCCTCCGTCCGTCGACGTCCACGCCCGACATGCGGGTCTGGGCGGTGAAGGCGATCCACTCGGCTCCGGCGAGTTCTCCCCGGTGACGTTCGCGCAGGCCGTACTTCTCCTTCGCGAGGACGACGACGGAGCGGCCCTCGGGGGTCTCGTCGGCCAGCGACGACAGCTGGGCGGCGTCGGCCACCTCGGCCTCGGTCGTCCCGCTCACCGGGACGAACTCGGACGCCTGCCGGTTGCCGAGCGTGATGGTGCCGGTCTTGTCCAGGAGCAGCGTGGACACGTCGCCCGCCGCCTCGACCGCCCGCCCCGACATCGCCAGTACGTTGCGCTGAACGAGCCGGTCCATGCCCGCGATGCCGATGGCCGACAGCAGCGCGCCGATCGTCGTCGGGATCAGACAGACCAGCAGGGCCACGAGCACGACCATCGTCAGGTGGGTGCCGGCGTAGTCGGCGAACGGCGGCAGGGTGGCGCAGGCGAGCAGGAACACGATCGTCAGCGAGGCGAGCAGGATGTTCAGCGCGATCTCGTTGGGCGTCTTCTGCGGGCCGCGCCCTCGACCAGGTTGATCATCCGGTCGATGAAGGTCTCGCCCGGCTTCGTCGTGATCCTGATGACGATCCGGTCGGAGAGCACCTTCGTCCCGCCGGTGACGGCCGACCGGTCACCGCCGGACTCACGGATCACCGGCGCAGATTCACCCGTGATCGCCGACTCGTCGACCGAGGCGACGCCTTCGACGACGTCACCGTCGCCGGGGATGACGTCCCCGGCCTCGCAGACGACGAGGTCGCCGATTGTCAGGTCGGTGCCCGGGACCCGCGCCTCGACGTCCCCGGCCAGGCGCCGGGCGACGGTGTCGGTCTTGGCCTTGCGCAGGGTGTCGGCCTGGGCCTTGCCGCGGCCCTCGGCGACAGCCTCCGCCAGGTTGGCGAAGACGACCGTCAGCCAGAGCCAGGCGCTGATGGTCCAGCCGAACCAGTCACCGGGGTCCTTGAAGGAGAACACCGTGGTCAGGACGGACCCGATCCACACCACGAACATCACGGGCGACTTGACCATCACCCGCGGGTCGAGCTTGCGGAAGGCGTCCGGCAGGGACCTCAGAAGCTGCCGGGGGTCGAAGAGGCCCGCGCCCACGCGGCCTTCGGCGGGCTGGTGCCCGGAGGGTACGTCGCTGTGCGGCGCCCGGGTCGGGGTGGCTGTGGACATCGAGGTCCCTCGCTCGGTCGTGTCGGTGGTCATGTCGCCAGCCCCTCGGCGAGCGGGCCCAGCGCGAGGGCCGGGAAGTACGTCAGTCCCGTGATGATCAGGATCGCGCCCACCAGCAGGCCGGTGAACAGCGGTTTCTCGGTGCGCAGGGTGCCGGCGGTCACCGGGACCGGGCGCTGCTGGGCGAGCGAGCCGGCCAGCGCCAGCACGAAGATCATCGGCAGGAAGCGGCCCAGGATCATCGCCAGTCCGATCGTGGTGTTGAACCACTGCGTGTCCGCGTTCAGACCGGCGAAGGCCGAACCGTTGTTGTTGGCGCCGGACGTGTAGGCGTACAGGATCTCGGAGAAGCCGTGCGCGCCGGAGTTGGTCATCGAGTGCGGCGGGGTGGGCAGGGCCATCGCCGCGGCGGTGAAGACGAGCACCAGGGCCGGGGTGACGAGGATGTAGCAGGCGGCGAGCTTGATCTCGCGGGTGCCGATCTTCTTGCCCAGGTACTCGGGGGTGCGGCCGACCATCAGCCCGGCGATGAACACCGCGATGACCGCCATGATCAGCATGCCGTAGAGGCCGGAGCCGGTGCCGCCGGGGGCGATCTCGCCCAGCATCATGCCGAGCAGGGCGATGCCGCCGCCGAGGCCGGTGAAGGAGGAGTGGAAGGAGTCCACGGCGCCGGTCGAGGTCAGCGTGGTCGACACCGCGAAGATCGACGACGAACCGACGCCGAAGCGGACCTCCTTGCCCTCCATCGCCGCACCGGCGAGCTGGAGCGCCGGACCGTGATGGGCGAACTCGGTCCACATCATCAGGGCGACGAAGCCCACCCAGATCGTCGCCATCGTCGCGAGGATCGCGTACCCCTGCTTGACCGAGCCGACCATGACACCGAAGGTGCGGGTCAGCGCGAAGGGGATCACCAGCAGCAGGAAGATCTCGAAGAGGTTGGTGAACGGGGTGGGGTTCTCGAAGGGGTGCGCGGAGTTGGCGTTGAAGTAGCCGCCGCCGTTGGTCCCCAGCTCCTTGACGGCCTCCTGGGAGGCCACCGCCCCGCCGTTCCACTGCTGCTGCCCACCCATGAACTGCCCGACCTCGTGGATGCCGGAGAAGTTCTGGATCGCGCCGCAGGCCACCAGCACGATCGCCGCGACGAAGGCACCCGGCAGCAGGATGCGGGTGACACCGCGCACCATGTCGGCCCAGAAGTTGCCCAGTTCACCGGTGCGCGAGCGGGCGAACCCGCGTACCAGCGCGACCGCCACCGCGATCCCGACGGCCGCCGAGACGAAGTTCTGCACCGCCAGCCCGGCCGTCTGCACCAGGTGCCCCATGGCCTGCTCGCCGTAGTACGACTGCCAGTTGGTGTTCGTCACGAACGACGCGGCGGTGTTGAACGCCTGGTCGGGGTCGATGGCCTTGAAGCCCAGCGATCCGGGCAGGACGCCCTGGAGCCGCTGGAGCAGATACAGGAAGACGACGCTGACGGCCGAGAAGGCCAGCACCCCGCGCAGATACGCCGGCCAGCGCATCTGGGTGTCCGGGTCGGCGCCGATGCCCCGGTAGATCCACTTCTCGACCCGCCAGTGCCGGTCGGAGGAGTAGACCCTGGCCATGTAAGTGCCGAGCGGGACGTAGGCGAGCGCCAGGGCCGCTATGAGCGCCAGCAGCTGGAGCACGCCGGCGAGGACGGGACCCATCTCAGAACCTCTCCGGGAAGAGCAGGGCGAGGACCAGATAGCCCAGCAGGGCGACGGCCACGACCAGGCCGACGATGCTCTCGGCGGTCACAGCTTGGTCACCCCCTTGGCGACGAGGGCCACCAGCGCGAACACCGCGAGCGTGGTGAGGACGAAGGCCAGATCGGCCATCGCGAACTCCTGGGGTGAGGTGCGAAAGAAGTACGGACGGTTCGAGGAAAACGCCTGTACGGCCCGATCCGAACGGCCTTGACGGCTCCCATACGGCGACGACCGCGCCCTTGACGGGACTCTTACGGCACCTGGTCGGCGCCGCGGGGCGGGCCGCCCACGACGGTGCGGGATGTCGTGCGGGACGTCACGCACAGCGGCCGGAAGCGGAGCCGGCAGAGGACCGCGTCGGACCGGGGTGGCCGGCTCCGACGCCGTGACCTCACGGACGTAGGAGTCGATGGGACGGCCCGGGGTCCGGCGCTCGGAGACCAGCAGGACCAGCGGCACACCGGGGACCCACGCGGCCGATTCGCCCTCCCGGGAGAGTATCCGCGCACGGTCCCGGGGTCGGTCCGGGGAGCGGACGGTGACCGCGCGCACCGCGGCCCCGCAGGAGGCACTCCACCGCGTGGCGCAGACCCGTATGTCCTCGGCCTCCCGTGGCCGCCGGGCCATGGGAGGCATGACTCCGCCGTGCCGGAAGTAGTCAGCCTTGTGGGGATGTCCAGCTTGTGGGGATGTCCAGACGCCCTCGGGCGGTGAACCCCTGGCCGCCGGACAGCCCACGGACCGTGGCCGGGACGTGGCCGGTGTCCAGGGTGCGAGGTCTACCCCGTGGAGTCGGCGGCGAAGGCGTGGGAGCGCACGCCGGAGGTCCAGCGAAAGCCCCTGGGCTGACGCCCCCGGGACGGACGTCGTCGGCTGCCGGCGCCGGTTGTGCCGGGCCGTCGGATCACTTGGTGCCGACGGTCCGCAACACCGCGAGGACGAGGGTGCGGGCCACGGTGACGATCTCGCTGATCCGGACCTGCTCGCGGGGGCCGTGTGCCAGCCGTACGTCACCCGGCCCGAAGTGCAGCGTCGGTATGCCCGCGGCGGAGTACAGACGGAGGTCACTGCCGTACGGGGCACCACGCTCCGGCATCCGGGGTCCGCCCACGGCGTCGGCGTACGCGTCGTGCACCACGTCCCGCAGCACACTGTCGGCCGGGAGGCGGCCGCTGGCGAACTGGCCGCCGGGCCATGTGACCGTCGCCGGGTGTCCGCTCAGCCACGGATCGCGCTCGCACGCCCGGGCCACACACTCCTCCAGTTCCGCGCGCGCCTGCTCCGGGTCCTCACCGAGGCGGACCCCGAGCCTGCCCTCGGCCACCAGCAGGTCGGGAACGCTGCTCGCCCAGTCACCGGCGCGTACGGTGCCCACGGACAGGGGGTAGGGGACGGGATACTCGGCCATGAGCGGGTCGGGCCCGACGTTGCGGCGCGCTTCGAGACGGGCCAGGGCCTCGTGAAGGCGCAGATAGGCGTCCACCGAACTGACCCCCGCGTACCGGGTGCTGCCGTGGGTGGCCTTGCCGGGCACCTCGATGCGGAAGGTCAGGGCGCCCGCGTTCGCGGTCACCAAGGTGCCTCCGGTGGGCTCGGTGATGATGCAGGCGTCGCCGGTGTAGCCGCGGTGGAGGGTGCCGAACGCACCCAGGCCGCCGTCCTCCTCGCTCACCACGAAGTGTGCCGCCACCCGCCCGCGCAACCGGGCACCGCAGGCCCGTATCGCCGCCAGGGCGGCCAGATTGGCGACCACTCCGGCTTTCATGTCGCAGGCGCCACGGCCGTGCACCACGTCACCGGCCGTCCTCGGTGTGAACGGGTCGCCGTGCCACTGGGCCGGGTCGCCCGGCGGGACGACGTCGACGTGCCCCTGAAGGATCACGGTGGGGCCGTCGTCCCCGGCCGGAGTGTGTCCGACCAGGCCCCACGCCTCGCTGCGCGGAGCCTCTGTCCCAGGAAACCCTGAGGCGGCGCGGAGTTCGGGCAGGTCCATCGACCACAGATCGGTGTCGAGTCCGAGCCGCCGCAGATGGTCCGCCAGGAGGTGCTGGAGCTCGGATTCGGCGGCGCTGCCGGTCACGCTGGGTACGGCGAGCAGGTCGAGCAGCATCCGGCCGATGGCCGTTTCATCGACCGCGGCGAGGGCGGCGGCTTCCAGGGAACTCAGCGGCGCGGGCATGCGGGACCACTTTCACGAAGATCTGCGGGAGGTGGACCGATGCTAGAAGTCGGGGGAGTCCGCAAACAATCGCCATCAGTTGTGATGTTGTGGCAATTTCTTGCGTATTCCGGGGCTCATGGGCGATCCTTTGCGTGCTTTTCCGGGCCGAGGCAGGGGTGGGGCGCACATGGACGCCATCGACGAACGCATCCTCCACTGCGTGCTGCGCAACGCACGCAGCACGTACGCCGAGATCGGTGAGGCGGCCGGTCTGTCCCCGTCGGCGGCCAAGCGCCGCCTCGACCGGCTCGTCGCGACGGGAGCCGTCAGGGGGTTCACCGCGCTCATCGACCCGCAGGCCCTGGGCTGGCGCACAGAGGCGTTCGTCGAGGTCTACTGCAAGGGCGACGCGACACCGGACCATCTCAGGCGCGAGCTGGAACTGATACCCGAGGTCGTCGAGGCGTGCACCGTCTCCGGCGCCGCGGACGCCATGGTGCACATGCTGGCCAGGGACATCCCGCACCTGGAGCGTGCCGTGCAGCGGGTCCGCGAGGCCCGGCACGTGGACCGCACCGAGAGCGTCATCGTGCTCTCCCGGCTGCTCAACCGCCCCAGAGTGTGATGACTTCGGCCTGGTGCGCTGCTGAGCGGAGGTGAGATCAGCGGGGCGGGAAGGACGCCAGGGAAAGGTCCCACTCGTCAGCCGCGTGACGCAGCGCCGCGGCGTCCATCGTGATCTCCACGAAGTACTGGTGGATGTCGGCCCCACCGTCACCCTGTTGCCACGGGGGTGCCGCCTCCAGGGACAGGTGAACACGAATCACCGCGCTCCCGCCCTCGCTGCGACCGGCGAGGCTGAAAGCGACGACCGGCTCGATGAACCACGTGTCCGGCGACAACCCACCCTCGGCATCGGGTTCGGTGACGGTCACCGACCCCGCGGCCACCGCGCGCAGCCACGCGGACACCTGGTGGGCCTCACCGGTGAGCAAACACGGATCGACGAAGGACCAGCTTCCCTCGGGAGCCATCACCTGGCCGTCAATGACCAGCCAGTTGTCGTCGTACGAGTCGCCCCCGACCGTGGCGAACTGATAGCGCACCGGTCGGAGGTCGACACTGCTGGTGAGGTCGTTCAGGAGCACTGGGGCAGGATGTCATGCGCTGGCCAGCAGGACGGACCGCGTTTCGGAGTGGTCAGTCCGCTCCCCGAGTACGCGGTTGCGGCCTGTGTCGGCGTCGCATGAAGGAACAGGCGCGAAGAAGACGTGCTGGTCTGGTCCTGAGGCAGGGGACGACGGCGTGGTAGGCCTGCCGGGTACGGCTCATCGAGGACGGCCACACCGAAGCCCGCGCGGCGAGCGCGACGCCATGGTCCGGGCCGCCCTGCTCCTCGCCGACGCGAAGTCCACTCGGGCCTACGACGCTCCGTATTCGGTCCAGATCCCAGGGCGCGACGGCGACCTGCCAGGCCCCTGGGAGCCGTCAGGGGGCGCCCTTTACGATGCCCTGGACTGTGGCGCACGCCAGGTGCGTCGAGGGGGAGGGGGATCCAGCTCATGCTGAACGGACGTGGTGCGCAACGAGGTTGGCGGACGGCGGCACTCCTGATCGCCGTCGTCGTAGGTGCTCCGCTGCTGTCGGCGGCGCCTGCCGCGGCCGTACACGGAGCGGTGCCCGGTGACTTCAACGGTGACGGTTACCGCGATGCCGTGCTGCCCGCGCCGGGTGCCAGGATCGCCGGCAAGGCCGGAGCCGGTGCCGTGGTCGTTCTCTACGGAGGGCGGGCCGGGCTGTCCGTGTCCCGGCGGGCGACCATCACGCAGAACACCGCGGGTGTGCCGGACACGGCCGAAGCGCACGACGGGTTCGGTTCCGCCACCGCGACGGCCGACCTGAACCGGGACGGTTACGCGGATTTGGTGGTCTCCGCGCCGTACGAGGACACCACGCGGGGCCAGGACGTCGGCACGGTGACGGTCCTGTGGGGCAGCAGGTCCGGCCTGACGTCCGGGACCGATCTGCCGGCGATCACGGCCGGCAAGTACTACGGTCTGGACGTGGCAGCGCTCAGCACCGGTGCCGGTGTGCGGACCGAGGTGCTCGTGGCCGGGTATGAGGGGGCGACGCGGTTCCGGGGGCCGTTCAGCCGCAGCGGCAGCTACGGCTCGGCCGATGAAAACCGTGACACCGCTTCCGTCGGAAGTGTCGCGCTGGGCGACTTCGCCCACAGCGGGGTCCCGGACGAGGTGGCCGTCACCGTCCGCCTCAGCGACATCAGCGGCGGGGAGGTGTACGTCAACCCGGTGTACGGCGGCGCGCAGCAGACGGGCAACGGCCTGATCGCGGCCACCGGGGACGTCAACGGCGACGGATACGCCGATCTCGTGGTGGGAGACCCGGACGAGCCGGACCACGCCACCACCGACGGTGCGCTCGGCGGCCGGGTACTCCTCTGGTACGGCTCGGCCCAGGGCATCGCGCGGGACGCGAAACCGGTGCAGCTCACCCAGAACACCCCCGGTGTCCCCGACACGAGCGAGAAGTGGGACGACTTCGGGGGCGCCCTCGCGGTGGCCGACCTGAACCGTGACGGGCTGGCGGACATCGTGGTCGGCTCGCCGATGGAGGACACGGGCAAGCCGAACGCCGGGCAGGTGACGGTCATTCCCGGCCGCCGCACCGGAACCCTGGGGACCGGCGCCTACGCCTTCACCCAGAACACCGCCGGAATTCCCGGAACCAGCTCGACCGGCGACATGTTCGGTACCACCGTGGCGGTCGGCGACATCAACAAGGACGGCAAACCGGAACTCTTCGTCAGCGCCGCGGAGAAGAACAACTCCACCGGCGCCGTCTGGGTCCTCCCGGGCGGCACCGACGGCCCTACCGCCCAGGGCAGCAGCATGATCACCGCCCCGTCCGTCGGCTTCCCGCAGACGGACGGCACCCTCCTCGGCGGCAACGGACTGCTCGGAGTCATCTGAACGGGAGTCGAACGTCCCCGGCCACCTCTTCCCCCAGGCGGCAAGACTGCCGTTATGGGGGGACCGACACAGTGAACGCTCCCGGTGGGCCACCGCCTGCATCCGGTCGGCGGCCCACCGGCGAACCAGAACGTAGTCCCGGGTCGTCAGCGGAAACGGGAGGCGGCGCATGGACCCACGAGGGGGCATGCCGAGAAGACGTCTCGCGTACCGCCCTCCGGCCCACGGCGCCCGGCCCCCGGAGGCGCTGACACCGCTGGCTCCCCGTGCGGTGCGGCGCGTGCTGGTGCGGATGCGCTGGCAGGACCTGGTGTTCCTGCACTGGCCCGCCGACCCGTTCGAGGTGGCCCGGCTGCTGCCGGCCGGTACCGTGCCGGACCTGTACCAGGGCCGGGCGTACGTCGGCCTGGTCTTCTTCCGCATGGACGATTTCGCCTTCGGCCGGACGCCGGCCCTCCCGTACCTGGGGAGCTTCGGCGAGGTCAACGTCCGGCTGTACAGCCGCGACGCGTCGGGCCGGCGCGGGGTGGTGTTCCGTTCGCTCGACTGCGGCAGACTGCTGCCCGCACTGACGGCGCGAGGCGCTTTCGGCCTGCCCTACCGGTGGTCCCGCATCAGCAGCCAGTGGTTCGACAAACGTCTGCTGTACGGCATCCGTCGGCGCCGCGGGGTGCGCGCGGGGGCGCGTGTGTGGCTGGACGTGGAGGACGAGCCGGTGGCGGCCGGGCCACTGGAGGAGTTCCTCACCCGGCGGTGGGGATTGCACGAGCGGTTCCTCGGGCGTACGTACTACCTTCCCCACGCACACCCGGCCTGGTCCTTCCGGAGGTGCGCCCTGCTGGGGTGGGAGGACGACCTGGTCGCGCGGGCGGGTCTGTCGAGGCCGCAGGGCGAGCCCGTGAGTGTTCTGTACGCCCCCGGCGTTCCGGTGGACTTCGGCCCGCCGGTGTCCCTGACCGCACCCGGTATGCCGCTCGGCTGACGCGTCCCCGGGCGCCGCTCGTTCTCGGCGGCGACCGGGATCAGTCCCGCCGGCCGGACTCGCGGCCGCCTGCCGGGAGCACGGCGCCGGGCTCCGCCGACGTCCGCGACGATGTCTGCCGGTCCATGGCGGCCAGCAGCTCGGCGGCCGCCCACCGGGGCCCCCGCCGCCGTACCGACGCGGCCAGGTCGGGCATGCGCGGGCCGACGGTCCGCCACAGCGTCTCCAGCGCCGCGGGGACGTCGGCAGGAGACATCCCGTCGGGTCGAGCACCACACCGGCATCCGCGCGCTCCGCGTCCCGGGCCACCTCGTCGAGCACGCGGACACGGGCGTCGGCATCCCCGGACGCGGCGGTACACGGGAACTCGTCCGCCACTTCCCCGGCCTCGCCCGCCTCAACGAAGGACGCGGACCCGCCGCGCCGCCCGAAGGCATCGCCCCCACCGGCCCGCACCCGACGAGGACGACCGGCGGCGGCAGGCGCTGGAACGGCTCTACCGGGACGGGACCCGCCCCGACGCGCTGCACCCCCGCGACCGCGACCTGCCCGCGCTGCTGTGCGTGGGCCGACTGCACCCGGTCAAGCAGCAGGACCTCCTGGTCCCGGGCCTGGCTGGCGACGGGCGCCCACCGCACCACGACCCTCGTCCTCATCGGCGGCAGCCCCGGCACCGGCACGGCCGTGGAGGGCGACAGCCGCCGCCGTATCGACGCCCTGCTCGCCGCGTGCCCGCAGGCCGCGGGACGCCTGGCGCGGCTGCCCGCCCTGCCGAACGCCGAGGTACGCCGCCTCCAGCGGGCCCTGACGCAGCGCACGGCCGACGCCTGCTGCCGGTACGTCTGCCCGAGGGCGAAGGAGGAGTCCGGGATCGCGGTACTGGAGGCCATGGACGCGGGCCTTCCGGTCGCTGGCCCCCTCCGCGGGGGCGTCGCGCACTCTCTCCGCGACCAGGTCGACGGCATCCTGATGGACACCTCCGGCCAGGAGGGGCTGATGCGGGGCCTGCGGCGTATGTTTCGGTCTCCGACGACGACCGACGGCGCTACGCGGACGCGGGCAGGAAGCTGGTCGCCGAGCGCTTCTCCGTGGCACGCATGGCGGACGAACTCGCCGCCGAGTACGACGCCCTGCGCACGCGCTGACAAGCGGTCGCGCAAGGCCGACGAAGACAAGACCCCCGCTTCACCACAGCCGCGTGCCGGGCCCGCCCTTGAACGGCCCCCGCACCTCCGAGGTGATCCAGCCGCCGTAGAAGTCGCCCTCCTGCGCTGTGACCTCCTCTCCGGCGACCGTGCAGCGGTCCACGCGGCTCGGATAGAAGGCGAGGAAGTCGGTGAGAACCGTGTAGCCGGGCTCGGGACGGGGATAGCTCCAAGCGGCGCGAGCGCGTACGTCGTCTCCCACGACGACGTCCCAGTAGCGGGCCGACCCCTTCCACTCACACCAGGTCCGACCGGAGAGCGCCGGGAACAGAAGGTCCATGCGGACGTCCGCCGGAGGGACGTAGAACACCGGGGGATGACTGGTCTCCAGCACCCGGACGGCCCGCCGGGTCTCCGCCACCACCTGGCCGGCGCACTCGACCCGCACGAGGCGGTCGTCCTCCCGTACGGCGGGCGGCCGCGGGTAGTCCCAGACGGACTCGGGCGGCCGCGGGGCGGGCTGCGGGGCGGGTCGCGGCAGGGGGTCTTGCGGCAGCGGGTCCAAGTACACCTCGTCCGCGTAGCACCAGGCCCACTCCCGGCCGCCGGCCAGGGAGCGGGCCACGGGGTGGCCGCTGGAGTCGCCGTGCGCCGTCGCGTGAGCACCGGGAGAGCTGTCGCTGCACCCCACGTGCCCGCAGGTCAGGCAGAGCAGCAGAGCCGCCGGCGCACGTCCGCGCGCCGCGCACGCCGGGCAGGTCTCGGTCAGCGGCGCCGGGTCGGCCGTCCAGGTGTGGGAGCAAGGATTCCCCGCGGGCCGACCACCGTCGTACCGGGGTACCCAGCGCGTCATCGGTGACCACCCGCCGGTGAAGTGCTGTTCACGATCTCTCTCCTCCGCCGTCCCTGTCCTCGTCCCTTGCTTCACCCGCACCCCGCACGGGGGATGCAGGTCATGAGCAGGTGTGCGGCTGGTCGAGCACGTGGGACTTGTCATGGAGTGCGCTCCAAGTCATAGCGTCGAGGACGTAACGGCGCACAAGGACCAGGAAAGGCTGGGACAGGACATGCAGAAGCGTGGTCTGCGGGATTTGCAGGTGTCGGCCATCGGCCTGGGGTGCATGGGCATGTCGGCCTTCTACGGGTCCGCCGACGAGGCGGAGGCCGTCGCGACCATCCGGCACGCCCTCGACCTCGGAGTGGACTTCCTCGACACGGCGCAGATGTACGGGCCGCTCACCAACGAGTCCCTCGTCGGCGAGGCGATCCGGGGACATCGTGACGAGTACGTGATCGCAACGAAGTTCAACTACCGGATGGACGACGCCGTGCCGGGCGACATCAGCACGGTCGGTCCGCAGGACGGGTCGGCGGAGCACGTCCGCAGCTCCGTCCACGGTTCCCTCAAGCGGCTGGGGACCGACCACATCGACCTGTACTACCAGCACCGGGTCGACCCCGACGTGCCCATCGAGGAGACGGTCGGCGCGCTGGCCGAACTGGTCGCCGAGGGCAAGGTGCGCCACATCGGGCTGAGCGAGGCGAGCGCGCGGACCATCCGGCGTGCTCACGCCGTGCACCCGGTCACCGCCGTGCAGAGCGAGTACTCGCTGTGGTCGCGGGACGTGGAGGCCGAGGTGCTGCCCGCCTGCCGTGAGCTGGGCATCGGCTTCGTACCGTACTCGCCGCTCGGCCGCGGCTTCCTCGCCGGGCGGTTCAGCTCGCCGGACGAGCTGGACGCGGACGACTGGCGCCGCCAGAACCCGCGCTTCCAGGACTCCAACCTGGGGGCCAACCTGCGGCTGGCGGCGAAGGTGAAGGAGATCGCCGCCGAGAAGGACGTGACACCGGCCCAGCTGGCCATCGCGTGGGTGCTGGCGCAGGGCGAGAACCTGGTGCCGATCCCGGGCACCCGGCGCCGCACCTACCTGGAGCAGAACGCCGCCGCGGCCGACGTCACGCTGACCGAGGACGATCTGGCCCGCATCGACGCGGAGCTGCCCGAGGCGGCCGGTGAGCGCTACGACGAGGCGGGCATGCGGTCCGTCAACCGGTAGCGGCGGCTGAGGCGTCCAGAAGCCGCGGGCGCCGGGCGAGCCCTGTGGGGCGGGAGAGGCGGCCGCCGAGGTCCTGGCGGCCGTCCCCGGTCGGGCGGCACGGCGTCGGGGCGCAGCGGAACCGGGTCCCGTGAGTCTGCTGCGCGGGCTGCTCGGGGCGGACCTGTCCCCGCCAGTGCGCCGGCTCGCCGCCGTACGGGGGCCGGCCCACCGGCACCGCCCGCCCACCCACCCCGGAGACGACGAGGGCCGTGTCCGCCCGCGACACCTGGGAACCGGCTCGCGGCGTCCGGGCGGCCCGTCGCCGTATGCCGACGGGCCGCCAAGAGCCACACCCTCGCCGGCGCGCCGCGAGGAGTCACCCCTTGCTGGCGGGCCGCCATGAGCCACCCCTTCGTCGGCCTCGCGGACCTCGACCGATGCGATGCCGCATCCGACGCCGGTACGGATGCCGCGTCCCGGCCGTCGACCGTACCGCCGTCGACCGCACCGCCGCCGTCCGCACCGGCATCCCCTGGCCCACCCTCGCGTCCCGAGGCCGTGTGGCCGGGGCCCCGGCTCATACCGCCATGGCCTCCTGAAGCCAGCGGGAGACCCGGTAGGGCAGCCACCACGCCAGGTCGCCGACGCGCAGGACGAGGTGCTCGGCGGTGAACTCCTCCAGAACCTCGGCCGGTACGTCCGCGTGGTGCGCGCCCGGGTCGAGGAGGGCGATGGACTCCCGGTACTGGGGCTCGTCGGCGGTGAAGCGGCGCAGGTCCCCCCAGCGGCGGTCCCGGATCTGGATGAAACCCGGGCCCTGGCGCCAGACGAGCTTGCACAGGTAGTGCCGGGTCCGCCAGGCGTGCAGGGCCTCGGCGGCGTCCTCCAGACCGGTGATCGTGCGCGGCGGGTGCAGGTGGGACAGCACCTTCCACTGGTGCGCGGACTCGCGCGGTGACAGGCGAAGGTCCCAGTCGACCGAGACGGCTCGCGCGGTCAGGTCGCGGACCAGACACAGCCGGTCGACGGCGCCGCGCTGGGCCGCGGGGGCACCGGCGGACAGGTCGACGGCCGTGTCGAGTTCGGCGTGGCGCACGCCCAGGGCCCAGAGACGGCCGACGTCCTGGGTCTGCGGTGTCACCGGGAGGGAGCCCAGCGACATGCCCGGCAGGTCACGGGCCCGCGGATCGAGGTCGCGCCAGGCACGTATCCGGAGGTCCGGTGCGGTGATGGTCATGAGCGGTCCTTCGTCCAGGGAGGCGAGCCGGGCGGCCGGGGGGTGAGGGGCCGACGCTCAGGACAGGGCGGGCGCGGGCTCGGCACCGGCCTCGGTCGACGCCGTGCTCTCACTGCGGGTGTGGGCGTGGCGCATGTAGTCCAGGCGCAACAGATCCTGGTTCACGGCGGCCGGGGCGAGATGCACGTACTGGCCCGCGTCGGTGAACACCACCCCCTGGGCGACCCACTCGCTCAGCAGGGCCTCGAGATCCTGTGGGGTGCATCGCGCGCCCGCGTCGGTGTCGGCGCCCGCCCGCAGCTTGCGGAGCAGCGCGGAGACGGTGTGCGGCTGGTCCAGCAGCCGGAAGAGCGCGGTCTCCAACGGATCGGTGAGCTGCATGGTCCGCCAGGCGAACGACGGCCTCCTGCTGACCAGCACGATCCGGTCGCCCAGGTCGGTATGGGTGAGACGGGCGTCGGCGTGGTGCTTCTTCCAGGCGGCGATCGCGTCGTTGAGGAGGGTGACCGTCGGCTCGGTGATACCGCGCTCGGGGGCCTGGAAGACGTAGGCCAGGTCGTGCAGTTCCGCCTCGGGCAGGTCGTAGGTGAACAGGTAGTGCTCCTCGGGCCGCAGCCCGGTGAAGCCCAGTTCGGGGCGCTTGAAGTAGGGGCTGAACCGCTCGATGGCGATGCGTGCGGACAGGTCGACCGGTGGGTTGAGGTGCTCCAGGGCGGGGAGCTGCCGGACGACCGGTTCGTAGTCCTCGGCGGTCTCGCCGGGGAAACCGTGCAGGTAGTTCCACGACACCGACAGCCCGGTCTCCGCCGCGTCACGGAGCATGCGTACGTTCTGGCAGCCGCTCACTCCTTTGTCCATGAGGTCGAGGACGCGGCTGTTGAGGCTTTCGATGCCGGGCTGGACGTAGATGAGTCCCGCGTCCGCCAGAACCTGCAGCTGCGGGCGCCGCATGTTGGCCTTGATCTCGATGTGCATGCGCAGGTCGTAGCCGCTGTCGATGATGCGGGGCAGGACGGTGGACAGGTAGCGCATGTCCAGGATGTTGTCGACCACGTACATGTCGAGCACCTGGTGACGCTCGGCCAGGTCCATGATCTCCCGGAAGAAGGTGTCGGGGCTCTTGCTGCGGAACTCCATGAACGAGCCGTTCAGGCCGCAGAAGGTGCAGTGGTGCTTCTCCCCCCACCAGCAGCCGCGCGCGCCCTCGACGACCAGTTTGGGCTCCACCCAGTTACGGGCCACGGACGCGGCGAGACGCTCGAAGTAGCCGCTGTAGTCGGGAGCCAGGATCGCCGTCGGCGGCAACGGCCCGGTCGGCATCGGGTTGACGATGTGGCCCGACTCCTGCGTACGGTGGCACAGTCCCGGGATCGAGGCCGTCGCGGCGGGAGCACCGTCCCGCAGCGCGGTGAGCAGCCGGGGGAAGGCGACCTCGCCCTCGCCTCGCACCACGTAGTCCACGAAGGGGAAGTTCCGGTGGACGGCGGCGCCCTGCTCGGCGTCGCAGTTGGCGCCGCCCATCACGGTCACGATGTGGGGGGCGAGACGTTTGATCTGCCGGGCCGCCGCCAGCGCCGCCGTGTTCTGCTGGAAGGTCGAGGTGAAGCCGACCACGTCGGGCTCCAGGGCCACGACCCGGCGGGCCACCTCGGCGACGAACTCGGGGACGAGACGGTGCAGTTCGCGCGTCATGCGCATCCGGGAGCGGCGCAGCTTCGACGTCATCGCCTCGACGAACTCCGACTCCCGCCACTCCGGGTCGTCGTAGAGCGCCGAGGAGAACACCCAGTCACCGCAGCCGAGGAAGTAGGAGGACAGGGCGTAGTAGTCGTAGTCCTCGGCGGTGAACTCCAGACGGTTCGTCATCCAGTCGGTGAACTCCAGATTGGCGTGCATCACCTCGCACGTGGCGCCCTCGACGTGTTCGTCGACGCTGCGTTTCAGGATGCCGAGCGCCAGTGAGGGCAGATCGATCGGTGACCAGGGCATGTTGACGAGAAGAACGCGCACGGTGGGCTCCTTGCGCACGGGCGGGCGGCGGGACGGGAGGGGCGGGGGAGAGCCCGGCCGGCCCCAGTCGGGTCGGACCGGCCGGGCCGTGACTCACTCCTCGTCGTCGCTCTCGGCGGCGTTGCGGAACGGGATGGTGATGGTGATGCCGATGCCCGGCTTGCGGTTCTCCTCGTCGCCGGCCAGCGGATCGTTGTGGATGATGTCCTTCTGCATGGTCCTCCTCCTTCTTCTTCTTCTTCTCGGGTTCGGGTGCGTGTACGTGTCCTTCGAGCGGGTGGTGCTGTGCGGGTGGTGCTGTGCACGACCCGGCCCCGCTGTGTCCTCAGCGGGACCGGGGTCCTCCCGGACGTGCCGGGGGACGCGAGGGGGTGGTGGGCGCCGGCGCGGGCAGGTGGGTACGGAGGAAGGTCAGGGAGCGGCGCAGGACCGCCACGTGCGCCGCACCGTCGTATCCGTCGTGTCCGGTGTCGAGCCACATCTGCTCGTGGGCCACGCCGGCCGCGGCCAGCGCGCGCAGGTAGGTACGGATCTGCTCGGGCGGGCACTTGACGTCCTTGTCGGCGCCGACCACGAGCAGGGGTGCCGTCACCCTCGCCGCGAAGGTGAGCGGCGAGCTGCGGGCGTATCGTTCCGGCACCTCGTCCGGAGTGCCGCCGAACCAGCGGACGTCCAGGGCACGCAGGGCCGGCGTGGTCGTCCGGTGGGCGGTCACCCAGTCGGCCACCGGCTTGACCGCGACGCCGGCCTGCCACAGCCCCGGGCGGGTACCGAGGGCGAGCAGGACCAGATAGGCCCCCCAGGACACCCCCCACAGTGCTGTGGCCCCGTTGTCGACGAGTCCGCGACGGACCAGATCGGCCCGGACGGCGGCCAGGTCGTCCACTTGCGGGTGGCCGACGCCGGCCCCGACGGCGCGCCGCCAGCGGGGACCGTAGCCGGTCGAGCCGCGGTAGTTCACCCGCGCGACGGCGTAGCCGGAGGCCACCAGCGAGTGCACCGTGGCGTCGTAGGCGTCGCGGTCGTGGTCGGCGGGTCCGCCGTGCACCAGGAACACGGCCGGCGGAGGAACGGCGCCCGCGCCCGCGGCCGCGCCGTCGGGCCGGCCGCCGGCCCTCGGCAGACTGAGCAAGGTGTGGATCGCGCCCTCCGGCGTGGGGGTCCACAACTCCGTGTGCCGCCCGGGCACCTGCGGCGAAGGGCCGGGCGTCGGCAGGGCGACCTCGTCGGTCGCCCGCAGGACGGGCGGGTGGGCGGTGTCGGTCCACAGGTAGTGCAGCCCCCCGCCCGGACGGGCGGCGGCGTCGAGGAGGCTGCCGGCCGGAGTGGCCACGACACGGCGGGTACGGGCGCGCAGCGACACCTGATGCAGCAGTGACCGGCCGTGGCGCTCCTGGCGCACCAGCACCTCGTCGGTGTCGGGGTACCAGCGCGCGGTGATCTCCGTGTCGAAGCCGCACCACGCGTGGGTGACCAGGCCGCGGCGCGGTGTCCAGGTCGCCAGCTGGTAGCGGTCCGCGCGTTCGTGCACCAACAGCAGCTCGGACCGGCCCGGCCGCGGCGAGAAACCCCGGCACCACCATCTGCCGCCGGGGCGAGCCCCAGCGGCCCGCCACGGAGAGCCGGCCGGCGCCGGCCCGTCCGGCGGGGGCAGAACGGCGACGACCCGGCCCGTCGGGGTGACGACCGTGACGGTCGCGTCCCCGTCGGACACCGTGGCGAGAGCCACCAGATCGCCCTCCGGCGTGATGCCGCCCAGCCTGCCCTCCCCGAAGACGCTGAGGACCTGGTGCGGGACGCGCCCTCGGCGTCCCATCAGCAGGCGCGTCATCCCGTCGGGGGTGGCGAGTGCCGCGGCGACCGTCCCGTCGGCCGTCACCGCCAGACCGCGCGCCAGCCCCGCCGGCGCTCCCGGCAGCCCGGGCAGCCGGCAGCCTCCGCCGAACGGCTGGAACCACCAGTGCCCCCGGCCGTCGGCGTCCTCGTCGAACCACCACACGTACGCGTCGGCGTCGACGGCGCAGTGCACCGTGCCCCCGGGCCGGTCGGTGACCTGCCGGGTGGTGCGGGTGGCCGCGTCCCACGTGAACACCTCGCAGCGGCCGTCGGCGTCGGCCGTCAGCACCATGCGTCGCGCGTCGCGCGGGCACACCTCCGGCAGCGCGCCGAGGAAGACCCTGAAGGCGTCACTCATGGCCTTCCGCCGTCCCGGCGCCGGTCGCGCCGCTCCCGCCCACCACTGCCGGGGCTTTCAGTTGCGTGTACAAAGCCAGCACGCCGAGCACCGCGGTGCACAGCAGCGCGGGCGTACGGGGGCTCCAGGCGCTGACCAGCGCCGCGGCGAGCGCCGGCGCTCCGGCCGTGGCCAGCGCGGACACGGAGGCGAGCACACTCGCGGTCCGCGACTGCAGGCCGACCGGGGTGGCGGCGATGGCGACACCGGCCAGGACCACGGTGATCAGCGGCAGCAGCAGGGACAGCCCGGCGAGCGCCACCGCCCATCCGACCGCGCCGTCCGCCCACAGCAGTGAGCCGCACGGCACGGGCAGCAGCCAGGCGGCCAGGGTCAGGAGCCGGACCGCACCGAGCCGTCGTACCCCGGGCGCTGCGACCAGTGCGCCCAGCAGCCCGGCGGCGCCGGATGCGGCGAGGACCAGCCCGGCGGCCGCGCTCCGCGCGTCGGCGCCGAGCTGGAAGAGCGCGGTGTAGAACAGCAGCGTCAGGGCCGCCCCCGCCGTCGACGTCCAGACCAGGACGAGCCGCAGGACCGGCGATCCGGCGACCGTCAGCAGGCCTGCCCGCGCCGCCCGCAGCCGTTCGGCCCACTTCTCCCGGTGACGCCGACGGCCGTCGGGGCCGGTCGGCGCGCCCGGAACGGCGGGCGGTGTGTCGAGAGGGGCCCGGATGGCCCGCACCCCGAGCGCGGCCGCGCCGTAGGAGAGGGCGTCGGCCAGGAACGGCAGAGGCCGGGCGAGCTGGAAGAGGACACCGCCGAGGGCCGGGCCCAGGACGAGGGCGACCTGGTCGCCCACCTGGAGCCCGGCGGCCGCCCGGGGCAGTTCGTCGGTGGCGGCCAGGTGGACGAGGGCTCCACGTGAGGCGGCCTCGTAGGCCACGGCGCACAGCCGCTCCGACAGGGCCAGCGTCACCACGATCCATAACGCCGGGCGGCCCAGACAGGTCAGGGCCAGTGCCCCCGTGCCCAGGGCCGCGCAGGCCGCCGAGCCCGTCATCAGGCGCCGCCGCCGTCCCCGGTCCGCCGGTATCGCCACGAGAGGCCCGAGGACGACTCCGGTCAGCGCGGCGGCACTGGCCAGCGACCCCGCGGTGCCGGGGCTGTGACCGAGTTCCAGGAGCAGCAGGGGGAGGACCAGCCCGGAGGCCTGGCTGCCCAGCCCGTCGATCGCGTTGACCCACCACAGGATCCTGAGATCCCGGTCTCCCCGCCCGGGCGGAGGCGTCGGCCGGGCCGCTCGCCGGAGGCGATGTCGCCCCTCGGTGGGCGGAGTCTCCTCGGGTGCCGGTGCCGGTGCCGGTGCCGGTGTGGGTGCGGGTGCCGGTGCGGGACGGCCGGAAGGCCGGCGGATCGGTGACGCGTCGACGTTCCCCACCCCCGTAGGCCCGGGAGCACGTGCCGAAGGGCCGGCCCCGATGTGTGGAAACTGTGCGTGAAGCGTGAAAGTGAGCGGGAGCCTAGCCATGGGGTGACGTCGGCGACAAGGGCCGCACGGTGCCGAATCATCACCTGATACGACGACAAATGGCCGAGGATCGACTGGTCACGGACGTACACCCGTCAGCGCGGAGGCAGTGCGCCGGCCGGTGCGGCACCGCCTGGGCGGGAAGGGCCCGGCTGCACATCCCGCTTCACATCCGCATATCGACGGCGGCACAGGTACCGGTTCACCTCGCGCGGTGCGTGAGCCGGTGTCCGCGACCGTGGCGCGAGCAACGGTTGCGCGGCTGAACGCGGCGGTTGCGGACGGCGGGAGCGGGGCGCGACGCGGGCCGGGCAGTCGCCCCTGGGGCCCGGTCCTTGGCCTCCCGCGCTTTCGGGGCGCGTGGGCAGTATTGGCCGACAATCCCCTCTGCCGGCTGGTGGAGCACGGCCAAGGGGGGCGAGCCCGGTGCAACCGGTGCACCGTTTTGTGCCGAATGGTGCTGCGAGTGGCCGACATCAGGTGCCGCTCTACCGGACGCGGCCACGCGTTCGCGGACTGGGAAAGGAGCCACCATGACGGGCAAGGGAACAGCCGTGAGGGGGAAGGGAATCGCCGTGAGACTGAGGGAGGCACTCCCCGTCGACCACAAGCCGGCCGCGGTCCACCGGTACGGTGCCGCTGTCTGCGGACTGACCCTGCTGGTCTTCGGCGTGCTCGGATTCGCCGATGAGCTGAGCCCGTTCGACACGGACGGGAAGACCATCGCGGGTATGTCGACCAACGGCGTGTTGAGCCTCGTCTCCGTCGTCGTCGGCCTGGCCCTCGTCGGGGGCGCCGTCATCGGAGGCGACTTCGCGTCCACGCTCACCATGGGCGTCGGGGTGCTGTTCCTGTTGAGCGGCTTCGTGCACCTCTTCACCCTCGACCGGCCCGCCAACTTCCTCGACTTCGGCATGACCAACGTGGTGTTCAGCTTCGTGATGGGGCTGATCGTCCTGACCTTCGGCATGTACGGGCGGGTCTCGAGCAGGCTGCCGTACGACAATCCGTACTGGCGTCGCCGGCATGCCCGCGAGGTGGCCCGCGCATCCCTCTCCGCCCGCCGCAGGGCCGCCGCCGGACCCCTTCCCCTGACGACGGGCGGCTCGGCCCGGGAGCGGACGCCGGCGGCGAAGCGCGATCCGAGCGAGGCGTAGAGGGTTCAGACGTCGTCAGGACCCCGAGTCGCGAGTGCCTGGAGCATGTCCAGGGCTTCGCCCAGGCCGCGGGGACGCAGCAGTCCGGGCGGCCGGCTGCGTCCCCAGCCCGGACCGCTGATGAGCACGTGGCTCTGCGTCCGGGCACCGCGGATGCCCCAGCGGGTCGCGGCGATGTGCTGGGCCAGCGGCATGCTCACCGTGGAGGGCGACTGCGACCAGAGGACCACCGCGCCCGGCCCGACGCGCCGCACGGCGGCGATGAGTGCCTCCCCCGGAACGGCGCTGCCGAGCATGAGCGTCGGCTCGCCGCGCTCCGCCAGGGCGGCGTTCAACGCCTCCAGCGGCAGGGTGTGCTGCTCACCCGGCAGACACGCCAGCAGCACCGGTGAGGACCGCGTACCCCGCAGAAAGGACGCGGCCTCCGCGTAGACATGGCGCAGCGTCGCCGAGACGTGCCACGAAAGAAGGTGCTCCACTTCGACGTACCGTTCGTCCGCAGACTGCCACTTGCGCCCGACCGCCTGCAGGGCCGGAGCCATGATCTCCTCCCAGGCGACGACGAGGCCGTGGGCGCGGATCGCCGAGACGAGTCGCTCCTGGACAGCGAGCGCGTCCATGCGGACGGCCGCGCGGGCGAGGCCCCTGCATTCCTGGCGCACGTCGCCGAGCGGCAGTCCGCTGCCGGACCGTGAGGCGTAGGGCGAGGCGGGAACGGCCGCCGGCGGGGTGGTGACGTCCCGGGAGCGGGCGCGGTGGCGCGCGGGCCGGTCCCCGTCACCGGCGTGCTCCTTCGCCGCCTTCGCCGCCTTCGCCGTCTTGTGTGCCTGCTGTGCCTGCTGTGCCTTTGCCGCCTTCGCGGCCTCCGCCGGCGGGAGACCTTCCGCCGTCAGACGGCACATCTCGAGGACCATGTCGACATCGCCGGGCGTCCATCTGCGGTGGCGTCCCGTCGTCCGGGTGGCGGGCCCCAGCCCGTACCTGCGGTCCCAGGACCTCAGCGTCGTGGGGGAGACCCCGAGGCGCCTGGCCAGCGAGCCGGTGGTCACCCCCGTCTGCGGGGGGACGTCCTCGCGGGACGCCGCACCGCCGGGTGCGTCGGTCATGATCGTCGGTCACCCCCTCCGGCCACCCGCCGCTCGTTCCGTCGCGGCGACGAAAGTCTTTGACGCGCTTCTTCCGCCGAAAGGCGCCCCGCGGATGCACCGGGACGGGCGGAGAACCGTGCCGCGCACAGCAGGCATTCGATGCAAAGACGATGCGAGTTGTCCGGAGTGCATCGATTCCGCACGGTGGGGGAGTCGGAGTCGCTCCGGGCGACCAAGGGCTCAGCGGAGGAGAAACCATGACGACCGCACTGCACAGCTGCTCGGCGCCCGGTGACCACCCCGCGCCCGGCGCGCCGCCCCGGACACCGCCGGCCGACGCGGGTATCGCGGATATCGACGGCGCAGACCTGGTGGACGGGTTCCTCGCAGGTGACGAGGGGTGTCTGGAGATCGTCCACCGCCGCTGGAGCCCCCTCGTCCACACCCTCGCCCGGCGCTCGCTGGGGGATGCGCGAGAGGCGGAGGACGTGACCCAGGTGGTGTTCCTCGCCGCATGGCGCGGCCGGGCCGGGTTCGCGCCCGACCGCGGCACCCTGCCCGGATGGCTCGTCGGTATCGCCCGCCGGAAGATCGCCGACGCGCTGTCGGCCCGTACCCGGCGGACCGAACTGGTGGCCGCCGCCGGGGCCGCGCTGCTGCTGACGGCCGACGACGCGGTCGTACACCCGGAGGCGGCCGTCGAGCGGGCGCTGCTCGCGGACGAGCTGGCACGGCTTCCGGTGTCGCAGCGCAGGGTGCTCAACCTCGCCTTCTACGACGACCTGACCCAGAGCCAGATCGCCGAACTCACCGGCTGGCCCCTGGGAACCGTGAAGAGCCACGCGCGCCGCGGCCTGCACAGGCTGGCCGGCCGGCTCGGGAAGGACGAGGACACCGTGGACGCTGACTGACAGGCAGTGGTCTCGTCTGGGTGACGTGATTTAACTTCAAGCTGACGATATGAGGGTGGTGTGCCTTGCCCGTCCGGGTTACGCCGCTTCAACTGCCGTACGGGAGAACCCGGTGACCACCATGCTCCGCCTCATCCCGCAGGACCCTCAGTGGCTGCACGACTTCTACACGACTGAGGAACGCCTCCTGGCGCCCTACCATGGTGGAGCAACGTGCACCACGCGTTCCCCGGCGTCCTGCGTACCCGCCGGTCGCTGCGCGATCCCGCGCACGGCAGCAGACTCCGTGCCCCGGACGGCAGACGCCTCGTCCCGCTCCACCCCGTCACCGTGGACGAGGAGGACCTGCGCGGCCTGAGGCGAGTACGACGGGCCCTGCGAGCCGGTGCGAAGGCCAACCCGTCGTTCCTGGTCACCCACCACCCCGACGGATCCGCGGACATCGAGAGAGTGGCCAGTCCCGGTGACTACACCGGCACGGTCGACCGGACGGTGGCGGTCCTGAACCTGACCCCCGACGAAGACGTCGACCTTAAGGGGGACGGAGCGAGCGCGGCGGCCAGTAACGAGCGCTTCGTGGGCCGGCTGGCGACGGCCGCCACCGCAGGGGACTTCCGGGAGCGCGCGATATACCAGCTCCGGTACTGAGGCCGGTCCCTTCCTTGTGCGCTCCAACAGCACTCCGACAGCATTCCGACAGCCCTGTACCAGGTTGTGGTTAAGGCGTTAATCACTCAACCTACGGGGTCACGGCCGCTGGCTCCGGAGTGGTCACCCGCTCGGCGCCTTCCACGGCATCGCGAAGGAAAGCATTGCAGCCGATGCCGTAAGGCGTGGCTTCGCGATCCGGACCATCGACAAGCTCCCCCAGAGAAAGGTGCGCAATGAGCGTTCGTCGAGTGAAGGACCTTCCCGACGGATTTTCACTGAACCAGTCAACCGCGCCGAATGACAGTGCGGATTGAGCCTATCCAGCCACGGGGTGAGGTGTGAACGGCGGTGCCCCCGTCGGCCACCCGCTTGCCGCGCGGAGAGGATCGGATCACCCTAGGACGCCCGACCTGTGACAACGCAGTCAAGGCGGAAGGATGTCACCCAAAAGAGGCCGAGCGAAATGCCGTCGCATAGCCATGTGAAACCCTGCATGAATATTTGGAGTGATCACGGCTTGCCAACGCCTGATCACTCGCGGAATGCTGAGGGCGGGAAGCTTGAAAGTTTTACAGTCTTTCGGGCGCAGCGGCCGCTTCTGCCTGTTTCCGCCCGGCTTTCCAGAATGCAGCCCCCGTACCGGGAAGGCCTATTTTTCTATGCTTAAATCCGGCAAACTCTTGCGCTTGAGAAGACTTTCTTTGGCGCGGGACGGACGGCATCTGCTCATCCCTCTCGACCACAGTGTTTCGGACGGCCCGATCGTCCCCGCCGACAAGTGGGACAGCCTGCTCCGCGAACTCGTGGACGGCGGCGCCGACGGGATAATCGTCCACAAGGGACGCGCCCGCGCCCTCGCGCCGGACATCCTCAAGAAGTGCGCGCTGGTCGTGCACCTGAGCGCAAGCACCGCCTGCGCGGACGACGTGAACGCCAAGGTCCTGGTCGCCGATGTCGAGGAAGCGCTGCAGCTCGGCGCGGACGCGGTGAGCGTCCATGTGAACATCGGTTCGGAGACCGAGAGCCGGCAACTGGCGGACCTGGGGGCGGTAGCCCGTTCCTGCGAGGCGTGGGGGATGCCGCTCATCGCCATGATCTACCCCCGCGGCCCTCGTATCGAGAACCCGCGTGACCCCGCCCTCCTCGCCCATCTGACCAATGTCGCCGCCGATCTCGGCGCCGACATGGTGAAGACCTCGGTGGCCCTGCCGCTGGAACGGATGGCCGAAGTGGTGGCCAACAGCCCCATCCCCGTCCTCGCGGCCGGCGGTCCGCCGGACGGCTCCGACCTCGTCGAGTACGGCGCGGCCGTGATGGCCGCGGGCTGCCGAGGGCTGGCCTTCGGCCGACGGGTCTTCACCTCCCCCTCCCCCTACACGACGGTGTCCCGGCTGGCCGCGGTCGTGCACGGCGGCCATGGAGGTGCCGAGGGCATGGATCTGAGAACAACCGACTACTCGACGATCGTGGCAGGTGTCGCATGAGGTTCGCATGGATCGATCTCCGTGAGGTCCCCCGGCCGCAGCTCCACGCGGTGGTGGACGCGGCCGTTCACGCACGGATGGCCGGAGTGGTCTCCAGCGACGCGGAACTGCTCGCGACCCTGCCGCCGACGGTCACCAGGGTCCTCGTCGCCGACGCCCCGGTTCCCCCCACGCCGACGGCGGGGAACGCGAAGAAGTCCGGGGAGAAGGAAGCCAAGGACGGCGCCGTCCCGAAGGAGGCCGGGGACGCGAAGCCCGCGGGATTCGACGTCCTGCTGCGGAGGTTCGGCACCCAGGAGGAGCTGGACAACCTCTCCGTCCGGGACCGCTCCTCCGGCGCTCCCGTCGCCGGCTTCATCGACGTACGGGACGACCGCACCCTGCGGCTGTCGTGCTCCGGCGCCCTGACGCTCCCCTACACCGTCATCCACTTCGCCGACCCGACCAAGATCCCGCTGGAGATCGTGCTCGCCGCCGCAGAGTCGGCCGAGGGCAAACTGGTGACCGTGGTCGACGGCCTGGAGGAGGCCGCGATCGTCTTCGACGTCCTTGAACGCGGCTCGGACGGCATCCTGTTCACCCCCCGCGGTGCGGACGAGGTGTTCGCGCTGGCCCGCCTGCTGGAGGCCGGCACTCCCCAACTGGAGCTGTCCACGCTGACCGTGGAGAACATCCGGCACGTCGGGCTCGGCGACCGGGTCTGCGTCGACACCTGCTCGCACTTCGAGGAGGACGAGGGAATCCTCGTCGGCTCGTACTCCTCCGGGTTCGTGCTGTGCTGCAGCGAGACCCACCCGTTGCCGTACATGCCGACCAGGCCGTTCCGGGTGAACGCCGGTGCCCTGCACTCGTACACTCTCGGTCCCGACAACCGCACCAACTACCTCAGCGAGGTGGGTTCCGGCAGCACCCTGCTGGCGGTCGGCGCGGACGGACGCACCCGGCGGGTGGTGGTCGGCAGGGCCAAGCTGGAGTCCCGGCCGCTGCTGGAGATCCGCACCCATGCCGAGGACGGCCGTCTGGTCAGCCTGACCGTGCAGGACGACTGGCACGTGCGGGTACTCGGCCCCGGCGGCAAGGTACTCAACGTCACCGAACTGCAGAGGGGCGACGAGCTGCTCGGCTACCTGGCCGCCGACAAGCGGCATGTCGGCCTGCCCATCGGTGAGTTCTGCAAGGAGGCCTGACGCCCCATGGAGATACGTGCGGCGGACCTGGGGGCGGGCGACGGCAACGACGGCATGGCGTCCCTGGTCCGAAGTCTCCTCGACGCGCAGGACGACCGGCTGCCCTACCTGATGCACCGCCAGGAGACGCTGACCCGGGGAGAATTACGGGAGAGGGTGGCCAAACAGGCCGCGACCTTCTCCGTGTACGGCATCGGCCCGGGCAGCACCGTGGGTCTGCGGACCCCGCCCAGCTTCACCCAGGTCGAGGTGCTCCTGGCACTGTGGTCGCTCGGCGCCCAGGTGCTGCTCTTCGACTTCCGGCTCAAACTGGCGGAGGTCGAGCACCTCTGCGAGTCCTGTCGCCCGCAGTTCATGGTCAGCGCCGGAACCAACGTCCAGGCCACGTTCGGGTTCCGGTCCGAGTACGAGGTGGTCACCGAGCGTCGTGGCACCGGTCGGCCGGCCACCACCGAGCACCGGCTGGTGCAGTTCAGTTCGGGCTCCACCGGACGACCGAAGGTGGTCGGCAGAACCGCCCGCTCGCTGGCGGCCGAGGTGGAGCGGTTCACCCGGATTCCCGGTATGCCGCAACAGGGCGACCGACTGCTGCTGCTCAGCTCGACGGCACACAGCTTCGGTCTGGTCGCCGGGCTGTTGCACTCCCTCGTGACCGGTGTTCATGTGGTCTTCGCTTCCCGGGTATCCGCGCGGGACATCCTGCGGACGGCGGTGGACCACCGGATCACCGCCCTGTTCGGGGTGCCGATGCACTACGAACTGCTCGCCTCCGCCCTCGATCCCCCACCGCTGCCCGAGCTGCGGATCGCGGTGTCCGGCGGTGAACTGATGCCCGTGCAGGTCGCGGCCCGGTTCGCCGAGCGCTACGGGATCCCGGTCGGCGAGTCCTACGGGACCACGGAGACCGGTGTGGTCGCCATGGACGTCGGCGGCACGCTGCGACCGGCGGTCGGCCGCCCTGCTCCGGGCGTGGTGGTGCGGGTGCACCGGGGTGAGCTGGACGTCGCCCTCGACGAGTCGCCGTACCTCCACGACTCCGGCGGCACCCAGTACGGGGACGGCTGGCTCCACACCCGGGACCGGGCCACGGTGGACGCCACCGGTGCGGTGCTGGTGCAGGGCCGCGCCGACTCCCTGGTGGTGATCGGCGGCCTCAAGGTGGACCTCGTCGAGGTCGAGAACGTGCTGCGCGAACATCCGGCGGTGGAACAGGCCGTCGTGGTGCACGAGAGCGTGACCGAGGCGTACGTGGTGATGGCCGCCGGGTCCGGCCGGCCGTCCGCGGAGGAGCTGTTGCGCTGGTGCCGGCAGCGCATGGCCGACTACAAACTGCCGCGGGTGATCCGGCAGTTGGAGTCCCTTCCCCGTACCTCCAACGGGAAGCTGCTGCGCCAGAGTGCGGCCTTGCAGGCGACAGCGACCTCAGGCGGCGCGTAGCTGGCTCCAGCCCCCCTTTTTTCGAGTTCTCACCCTTCATGTGGAGATTCTGATCATGAGCACGTCGACGCTGGAAGACGAGATCCGCGAGTTCGTCCTGAACGCGGTCATCGACGACATGAACATCCTGATGAGCCGCGACGGCATCACGGACGACAGCCCGGTGACCGTCGGCGGGCTGGAGGTCGACTCACTGAGTCTCATCGAGCTCACGCTGCGGCTCGAGGCGCGGTTCGGAGTGGAGATACCGGACACCGACATCGAGCCTCTGGCCTCCCTGACCCTCGGCGGACTGGTCGCCGAGGTCGTCCGCCGCGGTGCGAAGGCATGAGCGCCGAGGCCACCGCGTCCCGCGCGGACTCCACGCTCTCCGTGTTCACCCTCGACACCGTCCGGGAACTGCTGTCGGACCGAAACGTCTTCCCGGGGTTGCCGGACGACCTCGACGAGGACGCCGAACTGGTGCTGGACTCGCTCGGGCTGGTGTGGCTCCTCCACGTGGTGGAAGAACGCCACGGCCTGGTCGTGGAGCCCACCGACGAGGACATCGCCGGGATGACGTCGCTGCGTCGGCTGACCGACTACCTGCGCGCCGCGGAGCGGGGCGGAGCCGCGGAAGCGGCTGAGGACGAGGGGTGCGACCGCGATGAGCCATGACGTCACGGTGACCGGATTCGGGGTGCGCACCGCGTTCGGCACCGGCGCCGAGGCCCTGCGCCGCGGGGTCTTCGCGGGAGTCCCGGCGTTCGCGCCGACCACGCGATTCGACACCGGCCCGTACCGTACGCCGATGGCGGCCGCCGCGTCGGACGGCCCCGACGCGGTCGAGGACTGGGCGCTGCGTCACGCGCTCGCCGAGTGCGGTGCCGAGGCCCTCGACATGGCGGGCCTGCACCCGGGCGCTCGGGCCGCGGTCCTGCTGGGCGTCGCCGGAGACCACACGACCGTCACGCGGTACTGGCGGAGCAGTGACGGGGCACCGGCCGCCAACGGGGTGCCGGTCTCCGACGCCGTGCCCGCACGGCTCGCCGAGTCACTGGCCGACGGCCTCCGACTGAGCGGCCCGCGGCTGACGTTCACCAACGCGTGCGTCGCCTCCGCCGCCGCGATCCTGCACGCCTGCCGGCTGATCTCCTCCGGGCGGACCGATGTCGCGGTCTGCGCGGGCGGTTACCTGGTGGAGGAGGAGACCTTCGGGAAGTTCGACTCCGGGCGGGCGCTGTCGCGGGACGGCACGGTGCGCCCGTTCAGCGCCGACCGCAGTGGGCTGCTGCTGGGCGACGGCGTGGCGGTCGTCGTGCTGGAGTCCGCCGAGCACGCCCGGCGCCGCGGTGCCCGGCCGCTCGCCTCCGTGGTGGGCTGGGGAGCGGCCACCGACGCCCACCACATCGCCCAGCCGCACCCCGACGGAGCGGGTCTGGCGCGTGCGGCGCGGCAGGCGGCGCGGCGGGCCGGCGACCCGTACGGAGCCGCCCTCGACTACATCAACGCCCATGGGACGGGGACCCGGTACAACGACGGGGCCGAGACGCGGGGCCTGCGGGCCGCCTTCCCCGACCGGGCGGAGTCGATCCCGGTCTCCTCCACCAAGAGCACGACCGGTCACCTTCTGGAGGCTGCGGGCGTCGTGGAATTCGTGATCACCCTGCTGGCCCTGACGGACGGGGTACTGCCGCCGACCGCCGGCTTCACCTCGCCGGACCCGGAGTGCGACCTCGACTACGTGCCGAACCGGCCGCGCCAGGCCGAGGTGCGCCGGGCCCTCACCGTCAACGCCGCGTTCGGAGGCGCCAACACCGCACTCGTCCTGGAGCGGCCATGACCACCAAGCCCGTGCTTCGCTCCGCCCTCGGCGTCCTCGCCGTCGCCACCGCCACCCACGGCACCGGCCGGGACGACGACATCCCGCTGCCGAGGCTGCCCGGCTTCGTGGAGTCCGCCTTCAGCCCGCTGGCGTACGAGGTGAGCCGACGGTGTCTGACCGAGCGGCCCGATGATGCCGGCTCCCGTTCGAGTGAGGCCGGCAGTGGGACGGGGGAGCGCACCGCGGTGGCGCTGGCCAGCCTGACGGGTGACACCACCACCGCCGACCTGGCCAGCCGGCGCATGGTCTCCGGAAAGGTGCACAACCCGCTGCTGTTCATGCAGGCCACCCCCAACTCCGTGCTGGGACACATCAGCCGCGAGTTCGGGATCACCGGGCAGATGTTCAGCGTGTCGACCCTCGCCGACCCGGTGACCGAGTTGCTCACCCTGGCGGACCTGCTGCTCGAGGAGCCGGAGCTGGACCGCGTCCTGGTACTGGGTGTCGAACTGGGCGGCGGCGAGCGGCTGGCCGCCGTGCACCGGGAACTGGCCGCCGACAGCGGCCGTCCGGTCCCGGAGCTCCCGGCGTCCGCCGGCTACGCGGCCGCGGTGCTGCTCGGCCGTCCGGGCGCCGGCGCACCGGTGACGGTCCGATCGGCCGAGACGGCCCACGGCCCCGGCCACGACCCGCTCGACAGCGGTGCGCTCCGGCACCGGGGGAGCCTGCAGAGCCTGTTCGAGCTGGCCGAGGCACACCGGCGGCTGCTGCGGGAGGGCGGCAGCCACCTCCTGGTGACGGAGCCCGCCGAGGGCAGCAGCGCGGACGCATTCACGCTCACCGCCTGCGCGGACGCGTCCGCGCAGGCCGCCACCGGAAGGAACGAGAAGAGGACCCATGCTCATCAGTAGGCAGGAGCGGGCCCTGATCTGCTCCGACACCGAACTGGGCGCCGGCAACGTCCTCGCGCGCCTCAGCGCGTACGGCCGTCCGCTCGACGAGGTCGTGCTGCGCACCGACGGAGGCTGGCGGGCGCCGGACGGCAGCCGTCCCGAGGAGCTGACGCTCGGCCGGCTGTGCGAGGCGGTCGAGACGTACGCGGGCTGGTACGCCGCCCAAGGGGTAAGGCCCCGCGACCCGGTCGCCGTGCATTCCTTCTCCAGCGCCGAGTACGCGGTGAACTTCCTGGCGCTGACGTCCCTCGGCGCGATCCCGTCGTTCGTCAACGGGAACCTGGGCCCGGAGATCGCCCGGGAGTACATCCGCAGGCAGGGTGCCGTCGGCGTCTTCACGGACGAGGCGCACCGCGAGGTCGTCGCCGGCGCCGGGCTGGGCTTCCAGGTCACGGCCCGCGACATCCGCCCCGCGGACCGCGCCTCGTTGCCGCCGGGGTACCCGTACCGGCACGACCCGACCGACCCGGTGCTCATCTCGCACTCCTCCGGTACGACCGGGATGCCCAAGGGGGTCCCGCACACCCACCGGACGCTGATGTACGCACAGCTGCACCGGCTGCGCTACTCCACGGGCACCGACATGGAGCGCACGCTGGTGGGGCTGCCCGGTGCGCACAACGCCATGGTGGCGACCCTGCTCTACTGTCTGCTGCTGCGCACCGACATCAGGCTGCTCTCGAGCCAGCGCGGTGCCGATGTGCTCGACGCCGTCGAGGAGTTCCGGCCGACCGTCGTGCTGGCCTTCGCGGGCACCTTCGGGGAGATGGCCGCCGAGGACCTGACGAAGCGTGACCTGTCCAGCGTGCAGGTGTGGTTCAACACCGGGGACGCGGCGCACGAGGCACACATCCGGGCGCTCGTCCAGCACGGCGGTCACCTCGAGGTCCGCCGGGACCTGGGCCGGGTGCAGGTCGACGGCTCGGTGTTCGTGGACGGGCTCGGCTCCTCGGAAGCCGGCTACTCCGTCTTCCACAACCGCCACACCAAGGACACCTCGGCCTACTCGCGCTGCGTCGGCAGACCGATCAGCTTCGCCGAGGCCGCCGTTCTCGCCGAGGACGGCACCCCGCTGCCACCGGGGCAGGTCGGCCGGCTGGGCCTCAAGTCCCCGACCCTCACTCCGGGTTACTGGAACGACTCGCTGACCTGGAACCGGATGCGCCTCGGGGGCTACTGGCTCACCGGAGACCTCGCCCAGCGAGACGAGGACGGCAACTTCTACCACCTCGACCGGGTGCCGGACGCCATCCGCACCCGCGCCGGGATCGTCTTCAGCACCCGCACCGAGGAGGTCCTGCTGGCCGAACTGCCCGCACTGACCGACTGCACGGTCGTCGGGATCGCCCCGGACGGGGTCCGCGCGGACTGGGACGGCGACGGTGTGGCCGAGGCGTACGCACTGCTCCAACTGGCCGACGACAGCGGCGAGTCGGAGGAGGCATGGACGGCGCGGGTCAACTCCGTACTGACGCGGGCCGGGTTCCCGCCGATGGCACGGGCCCTGCCGATGAAACCGGAGGACGTGCCGAAGGGCGCCACCGGAAAGGTTCTCAAACGAGTGATGCGCGACCGGTTCGCCGCCGTCGCCGCCGAGGAGTTGCACGCATGAGCACGGAAACGTCCGGCGACGCGGTCAATCACCGCGCCCGGGCCTCAGAGGCGTACCGGTTGTGGTGGCAGCACGACGCCCACTGGTACCAGGGAGTGGCCGCGCGGTTCGGGCAGGAGACCGCGAACGAGATCAACGCCGAGGCGCTGCGCAAGGTGGCCGTGCACGTCGGGCAGCGTGTGGCCCGTCTGTCCGGAGCGCTCCCCGACACCGGGGACACCGCGAAGGACCTGGAGGAGCTGCGCCGGCGCTACGACAGGTGCGGTGACCGGATGTTCCCGCCGGAACTGCGCAACGCCTCCACCGAGGTCGAGGACGGCGACACCATCGTCCTCACCCTGAGGCAGAACTTCGCCGTCACCATGGTGCGGATGGCCGGTTCCCTGGAGGGCTACCGCTGCCCGTGCACCGACATCCACGCCGGCTGGTCCGAAGGGCTCGGCGTGACTCTCACCGAGAACCGCGCGGCCAGCTGTCTGCGCGAGGGCGACAAGGCGTGCCGGCTCCTGATGCGCGTCGCCACCCCCGTCTCGTCCCCCGAGGAGGACTGATCCATGCGCGTACTCGTCGCCGGTGCCACCGGAGTGGTCGGACGTCCGCTGGTGGGCGCGCTACGGGCGCGGGGTCACGAGGTGACCGCGCTCGTGCGGGAGGAGTCGCGGGCGCCGGAGGCGGACCAGGTGGTCGTCGCCGATGCCCTCGACCGTGAGGCCGTGCTGTCGGCGGTGTCGGCCGCCCGGCCCGAGGTGGTCGTCCACCAGCTGACGGCCCTGCGCCTGCTGGGCGTGGACCCGGCGGAGGCGTTCACGCAGACCGCGCGGCTGCGTACCGAGGGCACCGCCCATCTGATCGAGGCGGCCCGAGCGGCCGGTGCCCGCAGACTGGTCGCGCAGTCGATCGCCTTCGCCGCCGCCCCGGAAGGGCCCGCGGTCCTCGACGAGGACGCGCCGCTGCACGTGGACTCCGAGGATCCCGGCTGGTCCGCCACCGTGCGGGCCGTCGCCGAACTGGAGCGGCTGGTCCTGAACAGCGGTCTGGCGGGCGTCGCGCTGCGGTACGGCACCCTGTACGGACCCGGGACCGCGTACGCCCGTGATGGCGGGATCGGGCAGTGGGTGCTGTCCGGACAGTGCCCCTTGCCGGAAGGTGGTGCGGGAATCACCTCGTTCCTGCATGTGGAGGACGCTGTGGGGGCGGCCGTCGCGGCGGTCGAGTCGGAGGCCACCGGTGTCCTCCACGTGACGGACGACGAGCCGGCCCCGGCCGCCCAGTGGCTGCCGCACTACGCTCGCACGCTCGGCGCGCCACCGCCGCGCACGATTCCGGTCGACCTCGCACCGCGGCTGCTGGGCTGGTTCGTGGCCCATCAGCTCACGGCCGCGCGCGGCGCGGCGAACGACCGGGCCCGTGCGCAGTTGGGTTTCAAGCCGCTGCGGCCGAGCTGGCGCGACGGGCTCGGCCAGGAATGACCGGCCCTGCTTCGCCCGGCGCCCTCGCCGTCCTCGTGGTCGGTGCCGGTCCGCGTGGGCTGTCCGTCCTGGAACGGATCTGCGCCAACGCCGCGGGCACCGGCCGGCCGGTCGCGGTGCACCTCGTCGATCCGTATCCGCCCGGTCCGGGCGCGGTGTGGCGCACCGGCCAGCCGGGCGAACTGCTGATGAACACGGTTGCCTCCCAGGTGACCGTGTTCACCGACGACAGCGTGGACTGCGCGGGACCGGCGGTGCCGGGGCCCAGCCTGTACGAGTGGGCGCGGACGCTCGCCGGCGCCGGGGCCTACCCGCAGCAGATCCTGGCCGAGGCACGGCGGCTCGGCCCGGACACCTATCCGACCCGGGCGTTCCACGGCCACTACCTGGAGTGGGTGTTCCGGCAGCTGTTACGCACCGCGCCCGAGGAGGTGACGGTCCACGCCCACCGGTCGACCGCGGTAGCGGTGGACGACACCCCCGACGGGAGACAGACGGTGACCATGGACGACGGCAGCCTGCTGGCCGGGATGGACGCGGTGGTGCTGGCCCTCGGCCACGGGGAGCGCGTCCCCGGGCAGGAGGAACGTGCGCTGGCCGGCTTCGCGCGTCGGCACGGTCTGGCGTACGTGGGCGCGGGCAACCCCGCCGACGCCGGCCTGGACGGGATCCTGCCGGGCAGGCCGGTCGCCCTGCGCGGCCTCGGGCTCAACTTCTTCGACCACCTGGCGCTGCTCACCGAGGGCCGCGGCGGCACCTTCAAGGAGAGCGGGACGGGTCTCGTGTACCTCCCGAGCGGCAACGAGCCGGTGCTGTACGCCGGTTCGCGACGCGGGGTGCCCTACCACGCCCGGGGCGACAACCAGAAGGGCGCGCTGGGCCGCCACCACCCGCGGTTCCTGACCCCCGAGGTCATCGCCCGGCTGCGCCGACGGGCGGACGGCGGTCAGCCCGTCGGCTTCCGCGAGGAACTGTGGCCGCTGATCGACCGCGAGGTGCGCACGGTCTACCACGAGGCGTGGATCCGGGCCGCCCACGGGGACGGGGCGGCCGAGGAGTTCGTACGGTCCACGCTCGCCGGGCGTGCCGAGCCGGGCCTCCTCGACCGCTGGGAAGTGCCGCTCGACGAGCGGTGGGACTGGCGGCGGATCGAGCGTCCGTACGGCGATCGGCGCTTCGCCGCCCGCGAGGACTTCCGGCACTGGGTGCTGGAGTACCTGCGGCAGGATGTCGTCGAGGCCCGGCGGGGCAATGTGAGCGGGCCGCTGAAGGCGGCGCTGGACGCGCTGCGGGATCTGCGCAACGAGATCCGGCTGGTGGTGGACCACGGTGGCCTATCCGGTGCGTCCTACCAGGCCGAACTGGACGGCTGGTACACGCCGTTGAACGCCTTCACCTCGATCGGGCCGCCCGCCTTCCGGATCGAGCAGCTGATCGCCCTGATCGAGGCCGGCGTGCTGCACCTGGTGGGTCCGGGGATGCGCGTACGGCCGTCGGAGCGTGACGGCGGGTACCTGGTGGACGCGGACGGGGTGTCCGAGCCGCCGGTGCTCGTCGGCGCACTGGTCGAGGCACGGCTGCCAGGACCGGATCTGCGGCGCAGCGCCAACCCGCTGCTGCGCGCCCTTTACACGGCCGGCGACTGCGTCCCTTACCGGTTGGACGGATATGAGACGGGCGGACTGGCGGTGACCGACGGCCCGCCCCGGCTGCTGGACGCGGCGGGCCGGGCGCACCCGCGCCGGTTCGCGTACGGCGTGCCGGCGGAGGGGGTGCGCTGGGTGACGGCGGTCGGCGTACGACCCGGCGTGGGTTCGGTGACGCTGGAGGACTCGGACGCGATAGCGCGGGCGGCTCTGGGGCTCCCCGAGTCCGGAAAGCTCTCGCCCGGCGCGTCTTTGCGGGCACATCAGGTTTCAGGCACAGGGAGTGGATGAGTGTGAACGCGCTGTCCGTGGGCACCGACGCGGGCCTGCTCGCCCCCACCTGGGCGGACACGCCGGTCGCGGCCGAGGTGACCGACGAGGCCTGGCTGCAGGCCATGCTGGATGCCGAGGTGGCCCTGGTACGGGCCCAGTACGCCGTCGGGCTGGTCCCGAAGAGCGCGGTGCGGGTGATCGCCTCGGCGGCTCGCGTGGACCGGCTCGACCTGGTGGCCCTGGCCCGTGCGGCCCGGGCGGCGGCCAATCCGGTGGTCGCGTTGGTCACCGCCTTCACCGAGACGGTCGCCGCCCGGGATCCGGCCGCGGCCGAGTACGTGCACCGCGGGTCGACCAGCCAGGACATCCTCGACTCGGCGGCCATGCTGATCGCCCGCCGGGCCCTCGGCCTGATCGCCGCCGACCTGGACCGGGTCCGCGCCGCCCTCGCCGCCCTGGCCCGCGACCACCGCCACACCGTGCTGGCCGGGCGCACCCTGGGCCAGCACGCCGTGCCCACCACCCTCGGGCTCAAGGCAGCGGGCTGGCTCCAGTTGGTCGCCGAGGCCCGGACCCGGGTGCAGCAGGTCGCGTCCGTCCTCCCGGCCCAGCTCGGCGGTGCGGCGGGCACGCTCGCCGCATACCGCGAGTTCGCGGCGCTGGACGGAGGGAAGGGCGAAGGCGGGGTGGAGCTGCTCCAGCCGTTCGCGCAGGCCCTGGGGCTGGCCGAGCCGGTGCTCCCGTGGCACACCGCGCGGACCCCGATCGCCGACCTCGGTGCGGTGCTTCAGCTGGTCGTCGGGGCACTCGGGAAGTTCGCGCTCGATGTGCAGACGCTGTCCCGCACCGAGATCGGCGAGGTGTCCGAGCCCGCGGCGGCCGGGCGCGGAGCCTCCTCGGCGATGCCGCAGAAGCGCAACCCCGCACTCGCCACCCTGATCGTGTCGGCCGCCCGGCAGGTCCCTGCGCACGCCCTCGTCCTGGCGCAGTGCATGCTCGCCGAGGACGAGCGCCCCGCCGGGGCGTGGCACGCCGAGTGGCAGCCGCTGAGGGAGGCGCTGCGTCTGACGGGCGGAGCCGCGCACACCGCCGTGGAGCTCGCAGAGGGTCTGGTCGTCCATCCGGAGAAGATGCTCGCCAACCTCGAACTGACCGGCGGCGCCGTCGTCACCGAACGGCTGATGGTGACGCTGGCCCCGACGCTCGGCAAGGCCCGCGCCAAGCAGTTGCTGACGGCCGCGACGGCCCAGGCGGCCGACGACGGGCGTTCCCTTGCCGAGCTGCTGTCGGACCACCCCGACGTGGCAGCCGAGTTCGACACGGACCGGCTGGCGGAACTGCTCGATCCGGCCCGGTACACGGGCGCGGCGGACGCACTGGTGGAGCGGGCGTTGCGCAGATACGGCGACACCGTCGGGTCACGGCGGTGATGACCTTCGCCGGGTGCGCGGTGGCCTCCGTCTGATGGGTGTACGCGCAACGTCTACAACGCAGAAGGAAGGGTTGAGGTGACGGACACCGAAGCGGCGCCGGGCGGAGCACCCGGGAAGGCAGACCGGGCCGGTCCCCGGTCGGTCCTCGTCACCGGCGGGAACAGAGGGATCGGGCTGGCCGTGGCCCGCCGTTTCGTTACGGCGGGCGACCGGGTCGCGGTGACCTATCGTGGCGAAAGGCCGCCCGTCGGCGAGAACCTCCTCGCCGTACGATGTGACGTGACGGACAGTCAGCAGGTCGACCAGGCCTTCAAGGAGGCGGAAGCCGCGCACGGCCCCGTCACCGTCCTGGTCGCCAACGCGGGCGTCACCAACGACCGGCTGTTGCTGACCATGAGCGAAGCGGACTTCACCTCCGTCGTCGACACCAACCTCACCGGCGCCTTCCGCGTCACCCGGCGGGCCCTGCGCGGAATGCTCGCCCAGCGCCACGGCCGAATCGTGCTGATCTCCTCGACGGCGGCACTGAGCGGTGCCGCAGGACAGAGCAACTACGCGGCCTCGAAAGCAGGGCTCGTCGGTCTGGCCCGGTCCTTGACCCACGAACTCCGCGCCCGGGACATCACCTGCAATGTCGTGGCCCCCGGCCTGACCGAGACCGACATGGGCCAGGCGCTCACCGATGAGCAGCGCCGGAAGCTGCTCGACATGACCCCGGCCGGCCGGCCGGCCCGCCCCGACGAGGTCGCCGACGCGGTGGCGTTCCTGGCCGGTGCCGGTTATGTACGCGGCGCCGTGATCCCGGTCGACGGAGGCGCCGGCCTTGGGCACTGAGGGCTGCCCGGACCGAACACCGAGCAATACGACGACGACGAGTTCATCCTACGGGAAGTGGACATTGTGAACCCGATCACCACGTTGCGCCCATCCGACACCATCGCGGAGAAGTACCGCAAGGAGGAGCTCTGGCGCGCCGGCACCATCCTGGACGACCTGGCGCGGTGGCGCGCCGAGACCCCCGACGCCCCCGCCCTTCTGGTGTCGGAGGCCGGCCGGGGCCTCATACAGCTGAGCTACTCGCAGTACGCCGATCATGTGGACCGCTTCGCCGCCGCGCTGCACGCGCTGGGGGTGCGCAGCGGTCAGGTCGTCGCGATGCAGTTGCCGAACCGCTGGCAGGTCGGACCGCTGGTACTGGCCTGCGCCCGGCTCGGGGCCGTAGCCGCACCGATCATGTGCGCGTTCCGCCCCCGTGAGCTGGAGCGGATGCTCCGCCGCCTGGATGCCGTCGTCTGCGTGACCATCGACCGGTGGGACGACTTCGAGCACGCCGCGGCACTGGCCGAGATGGCGCCCCGGCTGCCCGAACTGCGCCACCGTGTGGTGCTCGGCGAGCGGACCTCGGAGGGGGAACTCGACTTCCGCGACTACTTCGAGGACACGGAGCACAGCACCCTGCCGGATCCGTCCGTCGTGGACCCGGACCGGGTCTCCCTGGTGCTGTTCACCTCCGGTACCTCCGGCGAGCCGAAGGCCGTGCTGCACACCCTCAACACCTCGTACGCCTGGTACGCCCCGGTCGCGGCCGCCGACGGCATCGGCCCCGGCAGCCGCGTCTACTCACCGAACGCGGCGACGCACATCGTCGGCCTCAGCATGGGGATCTTCATGCCGCTGCACCGCGGTGCCTGCGCGGTCATGACCGACATCTGGGAGCCGGAGGCCGTCATCCCCTTCCTGGCCGAGGCCGGCGTCAGCTGGATGGTCATCGTCCCCGTCTTCCTGTCCTCCCTGATCGACGCGATGGAACGCACGTCGCTGCGACTGCCCACCGTGCGGCTCATCCGCGCAGGAGGCACCACGGTTCCGCAGCCACTGTTCAGGAGGGTGACCGAGACCTTCGGAATCCCGCTGGACGTGGGCTGGGGCATGACGGAGGGCGCCAACACCTTCACCCGCTCCGGAGAACACCCGGACCTGGCCGGACGTACCGTCGGGCGCTGCGCCCCCGGCCACGAGATCGACCTGCGGGCCGACCACCCGATCAGCGACGACCAACCAGGGCGTCTCTTCGTCCGCAGCCCTTCGCTGTGTCTGGCCACCTGGGGCCGGGACGACGGTCGGTTGACGGTGCTCGCCGAGCACGACGACGGCTGGTACGACACCGGTGACCTCGCGGCACCGGACGGCCACGGCGGCATCCGGCTGCACGGCCGGGCCGAAGACCGGATCGGCGTCATCATGATCCCGGTCAGTGACGTCGAGTCGGCCCTGCTGGACCACCCCGACGTCCGGGACGTCGCCCTGGTCGGCTACCCGGACGGCCACGGCGGCGAGCTCGCCTGCGCGGTCGTCGTCGCGGGGGAGCGAACGCCCACCCTCGAAGGCCTGCGCGACTGGCTCGGCGGGCTCGGCATGAGCGAATGGTGCCTGCCGTCCCGCCTGGAAATCCTGCCCGCACTGCCACGCAACGAGATCGGCAAGGTACGGAAGAACCAGCTCCGGGTACAGCTTCAGCTCCGCTCGGCTGACCACTGAGGCCGGCCTGCGGCAGGTAGTGGACGGCTATGCCGGTCCCGGGCTGCCCCCGACGCAGCCCGGGACCACCCTACGACGCCAGGCGGGCGGTGGTGACGAAGAAGGTCGCCGTCGCGGTGAAGGCGTTCCGGCGAGAGAGATCGCTCAGGTCGTCCTTCCACCGCGCCGCCTCCTCCTCGCTGACGACGCCTTGTGCGAGAGCCGCCGTCAGGGCCGGCTCCAGTACCACGTCGAACGCGGACGCGTGGTCGCTCAGGGCCGCCATGACGGGAACGACCTCGATGTCGGTGAATCCGGCGTCGGCGAGGTGACCGGCGCTTCGGGTGCCGGCGTGGGGATTGGGGACGGCCGAGCAGAACGCCTTCTTGACCGCGTCGGTGGTCTCCGTGATCCGCGAACTCACCGCCATCGACCCGAGATCGGGGTCCGCGAGAACGATGGTCCCGCCCGGCTTCAGCACCCTGCGGGCTTCGGACAGTGCCTCGGCGGGATCGCCGAAGTGGAGGAACGTCCGCTCGGAGCGGTACCAGGACAGTTCACCGTCCTCGAAGGGCAGCTCGAAGGCGCTCCCCCTGACGACGCGACAGTGCGGGAACCTGGCCAGGGCCGCGTCGACCATGGCCTGGCTGCTGTCGACCCCGACGGCGTCCTTACCGAGCCGTGCGAGATCCGCGACGGCGCGGCCGGCGCCGCACCCTACGTCCGTTCCCCTGCCCTCGGCGGCCTCCAGGGCGCGGTAGGTGATCTCCCGCACCGCGCGGCCGCTCTCGCTCTCCTCCATCTTCTGCAGATAGGAGATGAAGTCCTCGGGGACGCCGGACGAGTCGACGTCGTGGAAGCGTGCGGCAATGCTCTCGGCCGTGCGCGGTGCGGTGGTGTCCACGTGCTGCTGTCTCCCGTCAGGGGTACCAGATGTTGCCGTGCGGTGGCGCTTGTCGATCAGTCAAGTCAGAGTAACAGTAGGGTAGTTGACGGTTGGCGGCCCAGTCTGGCCGGCCGGCGGGCCAGGCCGGAGCACACCCGCCGCCGGTCTCTTACGGGCACCACGGCCGTCTCCACCGGCGCCACCCGAGCCGACCAGCCGGCCGCGGACCTCGGCCGGACTCGATCGCCGAGCTCGTCCTCGTGAAGGTGGCGCGTACCGCCGCCCGTAGATCCCGGGTGTGTACGACATGGGCGGCGGGCTGTCCCGCACCATCGGCGCCGTCCGTGACCGGGTCCGCGGAGGCCGGCCCAACCCAGGCCTCGTGCGGGAGAACGTGATCTCCGCGGTCGAGCGCGTCACCGGCGCTGGGCGACCCTCATACGTGGTCCGGATGCGACCTCCCGTACTTCTTCGCGGGCGCCGCCCAGGACGAAGAAGGCCGTCGCCGCGATCGAGGCGGACATCGTCTGCATCGCGCAGCCGTCCACGAGACCTTTCGAGGGTCGGCCTTTCCTGACGAGCAAGGGCGCATTGCGCCGCGCCTCTTTGAGCTCCGGCACTTTGAACTCCTGGCGAATGGCAGAGAAGCGCGAGGAGGCCGACACGTGTCACCGACAATGCGTTTCAGCCATTCAGGCCGCCGGCGCGACGGTGTATTTATTCCCATTGGGGACATTGGTGAGGGGGTGTGACGTCCGGATTGAGCCCCGAAGTCGGTTCACCTGCGGTTTCCTGTAGCGCGCCGACCGGAGGCCGTGATGGTCGCGGCGTGGCTGAATTTTGATGTTTCCCGGGCGTACGCCACTGTTTTGGAAGGGTTTGAGGGTTCCCCTAGCCCGACATACCGCTACTTGACTCTTCAATGGGGTTCACTAGAGTTGCCAGCGTGATCTCCCCGCAGGGAACCTGCCCATCTATCGGATTCCAGTTCTCGATACACACACCTCACACGTAGCTCCTTGCGTGACCGTCTCTGTAGTCCAGGCATTCCATGAGCAAATCCTCGCGCGCAGAGCCGGTTGATCCTGATCTCGTCCGCCAATGACACCTCACGCAGGCCTTTGGAGCGTCGATGAAACACCCAGCGAGAGTCGAGGAGACGATTCTCGTCACGGCTTCCGCAGAATCCGTCTACCGCGCGGTGAGTGATCTCCGGCGCATGGGTGAGTGGAGTCCCGAGTGTGTGGGTGTCTGGTCCCGAAGCCGGCACTTCGAGGCGGGCACACGGTTCATCGGATGGAATCGCAGGCGACTGTGGTTCTGGTTCACCTCATGCACCGTCATACGCGCCGAGAAGGCACGTGACTTCGCCTTCTCGGTGAGTACGTTCGGCATGCCGGTCGCCCTGTGGGGCTACCGCTTCGAGGACCACGACTCCGGCTGCCTGGTGACGGAGTACTGGGTGGACCTGAGAACAGGCCGCAGCGCCCCGGCCGCCAAGCTCCTCGGCCTGGTCTTCACGGGCACCCCGCCCAAGCGCCGCTCCGCCGCCAACCGGGAGGGCATGCGCGCCACACTCGCCAGGCTCAAGGCGGTGGTGGAGCGAGTGTGAGGCCCCGTCCGCGGACGGCGAACGACGAACCACCTCCCTGGAGAAAAACGCCAGAATGAATGCATCCGTGAAGGCCGGCGATATTTCCACCGGCGAAGCGATCGCCCTGCACCGTGCACACCTGAGCAAAGGACGCAGCCAACTCGCCGCGATGTTCGGCAGTCTCGTCGAGCACTCCGCTTCCGGCGCCCGCGTCACCACCACCGATGGCCAGGAATTCCTCAACTGCGGCGGCTACGGTGTCTTCTTCACCGGAGCCGGGCACCCGCACATCGTCACAGCCGTACAGCGGCAGGCGGAAAAGCAGGCCCTTTCCACCCGTCTTTTCCTCGACCCCGTGGTCGGCCTCGCCGCCCAGGCGCTGACCTCGGTCGCACCGGCAGGGCTGGACAGGGTCCATTTCTCCGGATCCGGTACCGAAGCCACGGAGACGGCCATCAAGCTTGCCAGGGCGCACGGGAAGCGCCGGCTGATCTCGATGGAGAACGGCTATCACGGCAAGACCGTCGGAGCCCTGTCGCTGACGGCGAAGTCCTTCTACCAGGATCCGTTCCGGCCTCTCCTGCCCGACGTGGAGCACGTACCCTTCGGCGACACGGCGGCGCTGGCCGCAGCCCTGGCCGAGGGCGACGACGCCTGCGTCGTGCTCGAACCGGTACAGAGCGAGGCCGGCGTGATCATGCCGCCGCCCGGCTACCTCAAGGAAGTGGCAGCCCTGTGCCGCGAGCACAACGCCTTCCTGGTGGTCGATGAGGTGATGACCGGACTGGGACGGCTCGGCGCCTGGTGGGGCTGCGACCTCGAGGAGGTGCGGCCGGACGTCCTGCTGATCGGGAAGGCCCTGTCCGGGGGCGTGGTCCCGGTATCGGCCGCGCTGGCCACCCCGGAGGCGTTCGCGCCCTTCGACTCCGACCCCTTCCTGCACACGTCCACCTACTCCGGGGCCCCCATCGCGATGGCCGCGGCCCGTGCCACCATCGAAGTGATCCGCGACGAGCACCTGGTCGACCGGGCCGCCGAGACGGGCGCCCGGCTGCTGGACGGCCTGCGCGCCATCGCCGCCGACCGGGCCCCCCACCTGGTCCGCGAAGTGCGCGGTGCCGGTCTGCTCATCGGAATCGAACTCGTCGACGCCAGCCAGGCCGGTGAACTGCTCCTGGAGCTGGTGGACCGTCACGTGGTGGTCAACCACTCGCTCAACGCGCACCCGGTCGTGCGCGTCACCCCGCCCGCCGTGCTCTCCCCGGACGAGGAGACCCAGCTGCTGGAAGCGATGGACGACGCGCTGACCGCCATGGCGAAGAGATTCTGAGACTCCCCCCGACCCCACAGCTCCGAAAGAGCCCCCACATGTCAGACAAGACTGTCCTGCTCACCGGCGGTTCCGGAGTGCTCGGTACCGCGCTCGTACCGCAGCTGAAGCACCACCGCGTCATCGCCCTCGCCCACCGAAAACCCCCCGCCGACTGCGCCGAGGTGGTGTACGGCGACGTCTCCCAGCCCCTGCTGGGCCTCGACGAAGCCGAGTACAGCAAGCTCTGCTCCGAGGTGGACGTCGTGATCCACGCCGCGGGCATGGTGAAGTTCAGCAGCACCGCTGAGGAGATGGAAACCCTCAACGTGCAGGGCGCCCGCCGGATGTCACAGTTCGCCCTCGACGCCGACGCACCGCTCGTCCACGTCAGCACCGCCTACGTCTCGCGCGCCGAGGAGATCCGGGCGGCAGGCGGCGAGCAGGCCGGCCGCGCCAACAGCAGCCCCTCGCTGTACGTGAGTTCCAAGGTCGCCGGCGAGAAGATCGTCCGGGACAGCGGCGCACAGGCCGTGATCGTACGCCCGTCGATCATCATCGGGGACTCCGTCACCGGCGAGATCTCCGAAACGCAGGGGCTGCACACCTTCGCACACAACGTGCTGCGCAACCGGCTGCCCTTCGTACCCAGCCACCCCACGGGCTACGTCGACTTCGTCCCCCAGGACGTGGTGGCCCAGGCCATCGTGACACTGCTCGACCAGGACGTCCGGGACGGAGAGTACTGGATCAGCAGCGGCTCCCACGCCCTCACCTCCGCCCGGCTGACCGAAGTGATCATCGAAGAGGCGGCCGCCCTCGGCATCACGGTCAACCCCCTGCGGGTCCTCGCCCCCGACATCGTCGAACGCCTGGTGCGACCCGCGTTCTTCGACGTGGTACCCGACTGGGCGAAGACACGGCTCGACCGGCTGCTGGACATGACCGCCGTGCTCTTCCACGAGCACCCCATCCCCAGCTCGCTGGCCGAGATCCCCGGCTGCGAGTCCGCGGCGGACGTCAAGGCCAGCGAGAACGCATGGCGGGCCTCCATCCGCCACATGATCCAGAACCGGTACCAGCTCTACGCCACGGCCTGACCGCCCGGGTGTTGGAAGGAAACCATGAGCGCGGAACAAGCCTTCGGGCACCGGCAGAACTACCGCACCACACGGGCGGAATACCTCGGCGCCTTCGCCGTGGCCGCCGTCGCCTTTCTGTGGCACATCGACGAGGTGCGCTGGGGGCCGGCGATCCTGCTGTTCGCCTACATCGACATCATCGGCTACATCCCGGGCCTGATCGCCTACACCCTGTCCAGGGACGGGAAGATCCACCCGGTGTTCCACATCCTGTACAACGTCATGCACACCTGGCTGTCCGCGGGCGCCGTGATCCTGCTGTGGGCATGGCTGGTCGGCCCGGAGTGGGCCCTGCTGGTCGTCCCGCTGCACCTGTTCGGCGACCGAGGCCTCCTGGGCAACTACGCCAAGCCGATACCGGAGCCGTTCGAGCACTTCGAGACCGGCCGCCAGAAGGCCTTCCACGCCGCGCAGAAGGGCGAGGTGCAGCCCGTATGACGGCCGCGCCGCCGGACGCGCTGGAGAGCATCGCCGCCTACGCCGACCACCCCAGCGGGTACCTTGCCTACAACGACGGCGTCGAGCACTTCACCTCCGCATCCGTGCCCGGTGTCATCCCCTACCGGCGCCGCGGCGGGACGGTGTTCGTCTTCGGCGGGCCGTTCGCGCCCGCCGAGCACCGCGCCGCGCTCCTGGCCGACTTCCAGAAGCGGGTGGTCACCGGCCGGCAGCGGCTGGTGGCCGTCCAGGTCCGGGCCGCGGACCTGGACCTGTTCGCCGGAGCGGACTGGACGGTCAACCAGCTGGGCAGTTCGTACAGCGTCGACCTGACCCGCTTCTCGCTGAAGGGCAAGGCTCTGGCGAAGATCCGGCAGAACATGGCCCGCGCGAGACGTGAGGGCGTGTCGGTCCGTGAGGTACCGGCGGCCGATCCGCCGCCCGCACTGGACGAGATCGACCGCAGATGGCTGCGCGACAAGGGCTGGCACGTCAAACGGATGACCTTCCTGGTCGGCGAACGCACCGGCCGGGGCACCCCTCACCGGCGGCTGTTCGTGGCCGAGCGGGACGGGGCCGTGATCGGCTACGTCTCCTACTCGCCGTCGTACGGCAGCCGTCCCGGCTGGCTGTACGACCTGACCCGACGCACCCCCGAGGCATCGGTCGGCACGATCGAGCTGATCAACTTCGCCGCGCTCCAGGCCTTCACCGAGGAAGGAGCCGAATGGCTCCACCTGGGCCTGACCCCGTTCGCCGGACTCGGCACCGAGCCGGCCAACGCCAGCGCGGTCCTCGGCCGCATGGTGCGGCTGATCGCCGAGCGGGGCACCTTCGTCTACCCGGCCCGGTCCCAGCAGGCGTTCAAGCTCAAATGGGCGCCGCACGTGATCGAACCCGAGTACGTGGCCTTCAGAGGCGGCCCCCGGCCCTCCCCCCTCTGGCAACTGTTCCGCATTACCAACGCAATCTGAACCGACGATCTCAAGGACCACAGGATGACGACGAACATCGCACCCGAGGCGGACTGGGACCTGGCCCCCAACGTGCTGGAGGGGGCCCGTGAGCTCAGGCTCAGCCCGGAGCAGTGCGACCTGGACTACTGGATCGCCAACGTCGCCCAGGGCACGCTCAAGGGGCTCGTCAACGGCCACCACCCGGACGCCGTCACGCCGGAGTACATGCTGAAGCCCGGCCCGCTGCGCGACGCGCTCCTCTTCGAGTTCTCCTTCCGCTCCATCGCCGAGGACAAGGCCGCACGAGCCATCACCTCCCTGGTGCAGAACGCTCCCGACGTGAAGTCCATGGAGTTCTACGCCACCCAGCTCATCGACGAGGCCCGGCACGCTCAGGCGTTCCGTGCGCACATGCTGGAGATCGGCGTTGCGGAGGCGGAACTCGACGACGTCATCGAGGAGTACGCCGGCGAGCACCAGCGAGGCGTCCTCGACCCGCTGGAGGAGTTCGGTCTGGAGGTGATGAACGGGCCGCACGCCTTCGTCTCCGGGGTCGCCGTTCTCACCATCCTGGTCGAGGGGGTGCTGGCGCCCACCGGTGAACTCAGCGAGCACAAGTGGAAGATCGTCGATCCCGCGGCGGCGAGCGTGGAGCGCGGAGCCGGCATCGACGAGATCCGGCATCTGACCGTCGGCAGTGAGATCGTCAAGCGGCACCTGGAGCGTGACCCGTCGCTCAAGCCGCACCTGGCGGACGTGGTCCGGCGCGGCAACGAGCTGTGGGGCAAGCTGCCGGTGCTCGCCGTGCTGCAGCGCCGGGAGGAGCTGTTCCAGGCCGGCATCGAGCAGATCGCCGACGTCATCGGCGACCACGAGATCTGGCCGGGCCGCCGGCTGCTGGACAGCACCCCGGACGAGCGGATCGCCACGGCCCTGCAATGGTCCGCCGAGACCCAGACCACCCGCCTGGCCTACATGGGGATGGGCGAGTGACCGACCGGGCCGAACGTCCTTCGGCGGGCGACGAGCCGGATCGGCTGGTCGTGCAACTGCCGGCCGGAGCCGAGCTGGCGGTGCTGCACTGGCCGGGTCCGGCCGGGGCCCCGCTGGTGGTGGTATGGCCGGCGCTCGGTGTACGGGCGCGGTTCTACCGGCGCTTCGCCGCCGCGCTGTCGGCGCACGGCCTGGGCGTGGCGGTGGCTGATCTTCGTGGCTACGGAGACAGCCGGCCCCGCCCGGACGCTTCGGCCCGGTACGGCTATCACGAGCTGGCCACCGTGGACTACCCGGCGGTGTTCGGCGCCCTGCGCGAACGGGCGCCGGACAGCGCGGTGTTCCTGTTGGGGCACAGCCTCGGTGGGCAGATCGGCCTGATGTACGCGGCCAGGCAGCCGGCCGAACTCGACGGCATGCTGCTGGTCGCGGCGGGTACGCCGCACTTTCGCACCTATCCGGGACTGACCGGGCTGATTCCGCTCCTGGGCACCAACACCGTCGCGGGTGTCGCCCGACTGCGCGGCTACTGGCCCGGTGACGTCCTGGGCTTCGCCGGCCGTCAGTCCCGGGTCCTGGTCGGCGACTGGGCGCGGATGGCCCGTACCGGCCGCTACCGCCCGACCGGCGCCGACGTCGACTACGAACAGCTGATCGCGGACCTGCGGCTGCCGGTGCTGGCGGTGTCGGTCGGCAACGACCTGCTGGCCCCGCCAGGAGCGGTGGACGCCCTGTGCGGACTGCTGCGGAGCGCTGAAGTGTCCCGCTGGCACCACGCCGAACGACTCAGCCACACCGCCTGGGCCAACCGGCCCGAGCCGATCGCCAGGGAGATCGGCCGATGGATCGACAGTACGCTCGCGGGCAAGCCCTGGCACGGACCCGCAGGAGACAGTGATGCGGTTTCTTGAGCCAGAGCGCTCGACTCTGGAGACGTTCCTGCCCGGCCTGGACGACCGGCTGGCCGCTCTCCCGCTGAACGAACGGGAACGGCCGCAGGGCCCCGCGCTGACCCTCTTCAAGGAAGCGGGAGGCCCCGGGCTGGTGGTGCCGGAGGAGCACCGGGGCCTGGGGGCGAGCGCGGTACAGGCCGTACGGCTGCAGCGGGCCCTGGCCTCGCGCAGCCCGTCCCTGGCGGTGGCCACCACCATGCACCACTTCTCCGTCGCCGGCCTCATCCAGGCGTACGAGGCCACCAAGGGACTGGAGTGGATGCTGCTGGAGGCCGTGGCCGACCAGAAGCTGCTGATGGCTTCCGGATTCGCCGAGGGCAGGTCGGGGCAGTCGATCCTGGCGTCCTCCATCACAGCCCGACAGGACGGCGAGGACATCGTCCTCAACGGGGTCAAGAAGCCCTGCAGCCTGTCCGCCTCGATGGATCTGCTGACGGCGTCCGTGACCCTCGACACCGACAACGGTCCGCAGCTCGCCGTGGCACTGATCTCCGCCACCACCCCCGGCATCTCCGTGCACCCCTTCTGGGGTACCGCCGCGCTGGCGGGCGCCGAGAGCGACGAAGTGCGGCTCCAGGACGTCAGGGTGCCCTCGGACATGGTGGTCCGCACCGAGCTGGGTGAGGACGGCAGCCTGGACGGAATCCAGAACGTCGGCTTCATCTGGTTCGAACTGATGATGGCGGCCTCCTACCTGGGCATGGCCAGCGCACTCGCGGAGCGGGTCCTCGAACGGGACCGGACGGACGTCGCCGAGCGGGCCCGGATCCTGGTGGAACTGGAGGCCGCGATGGGAGCCATCGTCGGCGCCGCGTCCCCCCTGGACGGCGACGGTCCCGTGGGACAGGCCGAACTGCTCCAGTCGCTGGTGGTCCGGTTCTCGGTCCAGGACACGATCGACCGCGTCGTGCCGCGCTGCCTGGAGGCGCTCGGCGGCATGTCGTACGTCTCCAGTGACGAGACGTCGTACCTGGCCGCGTGCGCGGCCGCCCTGAAATTCCACCCGCCGTCGCGCGCCTGGTCCAGCCAGGCACTGTGCACGGCCTTCGCCGGCGGACCGCTGGTCCTGGGCTGACCCCGGCCGCCGCCGGCCGGGCCCCTGCTGTACGAACTCCTGGAAGGAACCCCCATGCCCTGCTTCATACGTGTCGAAGGACTGCTCTCCGGTCGGAACGCGGACGAGGTGTTCGAGCGCGTCCGAGACTTCGAGCGGTACGCCGACCACACCGACGCCGTCCGTGAGGTCACGGTGACCGCCGACGACGCCGGCACCGTCGACTCCGCCTGGGCGGTGAACTTCCGTGGCGGTGTCCTGCACTGGACCGAACGGGACGTCGTCGACGCCGCCGCGCGGACCATCACCTTCGAGCAACTCACCGGGGACTTCGCCCGGTTCGACGGCAGCTGGGACGTCCAGCAGGCCGGCGACGACGTCGTGGTGCTGTTCTCCTGCGAGTTCGACATGGGCATCCCCAGCCTGGAGCCGATCATCAACCCGGTCGCCATGCGCGCCCTCATCGACAGCATCGGACTCATCCTGCGCGGTCTGCTCGGAGAGGACATCGAGCTCACCAGCAGCCACCGAGACACTGCGGTCGTCGGCTCGTGACGGCCCGGGCGCCGCAGGGGCGCGGCCCGCGCCCGTTGCGCCTGGCCTTCATCTGCGCCGGTGTCGTCATGGTCTACCTGGACAGCACCGTCGTGGGAGTGGCTCTCCCCGACATGCAGGAGAAGATGGACATCGGGGTGTCGGACCTCCAGTGGGTCTTCGACATCTACGTCCTCACCTTCGCCTGTTTCCTGCTGACGGCCGGCACGCTCGGGGACTCCCTGGGGCGCGGCCGGGTCTTCCTGGTCGGCCTGACCGGCTTCACCGGCGCGTCGGTGGCCTGCGCGCTCGCCACCGGCATCGAGGCGCTGCTGGTGGCGAGGGCCGTGCAGGGCGTCTTCGGCGCGGTCATGATCACCGTCTCGCTGGCCCTGATCCGTCAGCTCTACACCGAGGAACGGGCGCGAGCCTCGGCGGTGGCGACCTGGGCCGGGGTCGGCGGCGTCGCCCTGGCCGCCGGCCCGATCGTCGGCGGGCTGCTCGTCGACGCGTACTCCTGGCAGAGCATCTTCTGGATCAACCTGCCGATCGGCGTCATCGCACTGGGGGCACTGGCCGCTCTGCTGCCGCTCGGCCGGACCCGGCCCGAGCCCGGCACGGCGGGGGCCGGCCGGCGGGCCGACTGGATCGGTCAGCTGCTGTTCGTCACCGGCATCGGCGCGATGGCCTACGCCCTGATCGAGGCCGGCCGCCGGGGCTGGGGATCCCCCCTGATCGTCGGGCTGCTCGCCGGCTCGGTGCTGGTGCTCGGGGGATGCCTGCGCTGGGAGAGCCGCACCCCGCACCCCATGCTGCCGCTGGCCCTGCTGCGCCACCGGGTCGTCCTGATGACCTGCTCGGTGAACTTCTTCGGCTTCTTCGGCCTGTACGGGGTCATCTTCCTGCTCACCCTGTTCCTGCAACAGGTGAACGGGCTCACCCCCGTGCAGACCGGTCTGCGCCTCCTGGCGCTCACCGCCTCCATCACGGTGGCGTCCTTGCTGGCGCCGGCCGTGGCCGCCCGCCTGGGCACCCGGCTCGCCGTCGTGGCCGGTTCCCTGGTGGCGGTCGGCGGATTCGTCGGGCTGGTCGGCATGGAGGCCGACAGCGGTTTCGGAACGTACTGGTGGCCCCTGGTCCTGATCGGTACCGGCGTGTCCGTGGTCGGGGCACCTGCCACGGTGGCGCTGCTGTCGGCGGTCCCGCCGGAACAGGCGGGCGTGGCCTCGGGGATGTCCCAGACCTGCCGCCAGGTCGGGGCCGTCTTCGGTGTGGCCCTCTCGGGCACCGTGGTCCAGCAGCGACTGCACTCACGGCTGCCGGACGTGCTGGCCACGGTTCCGCTGCCGGCCGCCGCCCGGGAGAAACTGGCCGACGCCATCGAACACGGGCAGTCGGGCGGTGCCGAGGCCCTGCCCGCCGACATCAGGCAGAGCGTTCTGCGCTCGGTGGGTGACCTGATGGCGGACGGGCTGCACACAGCGGTCCTGGTGGCTGCGGCGGGTGCGGCCCTGGGCGCGGTCGCGGCAGCCGTACTGCTGCGGGGGCAGAGCAGCGGTACGACGGTGGCACCCGGCCCCGAGCCGGAAGCCACGGCGGGCGAACTCCGCCCGGAAGCAACGTCCTAGTGCCACGGGACGCGATCCGGTGAGCCGCTCCGGCGGCGCGGGAAGGTCACGGGCACGCCCCGCGGACGTACGACGGCACGGCACGTACGACGCCGCTCGCAGCACCACACGCCCCGAATCCTGTCGTCGTACATCCGGTGGGAGTGCGACGACAGGATCCTCCCGGCCCGGTGCCGGCCGCACGGACGGTTGCCGTCGACGGCCGGCCGATGCGATCACGAAGCCCGGCGGCCAGCGGCCGCTGCGATCCCCGAGGAGTGCACGGTGAGCACCAGGCCCGTCGAGTCGGCCCAGGCGGAGGACTTCCGCTCGTTGATGTCAGGATTCCCGACCGGTGTCGTCGTCGTCACCACGTTCGACCTCGAAGGCGGACCACGAGGCATGACCTGCTCCTCGCTGAGCAGCGTAGCCCTGGATCCCCCGACCCTGCTGGTCTGCATGAGAGAGGGGAGCCCCACGCTGCGCGCGGTCGAGCAGCGCGGATCCTTCGCCGTCAACCTGCTGCACGACGGAGGGAGGCCGGTGGCAGAACGGTTCGCCTCGGGCGTACCGGACCGCTTCGAGCGGGTGCCCTGGAGAACCGGCCCCGCAGCAGCCGGTCCTCACCTGCCCGACCACGCCCGCACGGTGGCGGACTGCAAGGTGACCGCCATCAAGCCGGTGGGCGACCACAGCGTGGTGTTCGGCGAGGTCCTGGAGGTGACCGCGTACCGGGACGCCGCCGCGCCACTGATGTACGGCTTGCGGCAGTACGCCGTGTGGCCGACAGCCGCGGTGGGCTGACCCCGGCCCGTCACCCTGGCGAAAGCCCTCACTGACGACGTGCCGTCGACCGGTGTGCCGCGCCGCGCAGGCGGCTGGAGTCGGCCGGTTGTCGGCGGTGTCTTCGGCGCACGGAACAGGCAGCCGATCGCGGCGGCCGGGACGACGACGCCGACCGCGATCAGCGAGGCGCTGAGGCCGCCCACGAGGCGGCCTTGACGCCGTCCGCCGGGGTCGGCGCCCCGGTCTCCGAGCCGTTCGGCGAGCTGGAGGCCGGCGACGGGGAAGTCGCGTGCGGCTCGGCGGCTTCTCGGTCGGGGAGCCGGTCGAGGGGAGACGGGCAGGTGGAGCGGTAACGGCTGCCGTGGACCGAGCCCGTGAGGGCGAGCCGACGGCGACGCCGACGGGGTCGCCGTCGGGGGCGCCGCGATCGAGATCGCCCACGGCGACGGCCTGGCCGGCTCCACGTCACCTACCGCGTCGGCGCGCCGATGACTAACGCGCCCGGGGCACCAGCCGACCCCTGCCGGTGACGAGGCCCACAGCCCGGCACCTCCGCGCATGAGGGGGCGGGCGTCACCGCTTCAGGGTCCGGCCGAGCCATCCCGCGCTGCGGGAGACGATCTCGGGAAGGTGCTTCGAGAGGATCTCGTAGTGCTGGCCCTCGTACTCGATGAGTTCCTTGGGTTCGGGAACCCTGGCGAACATCTCGCGGGCCTCCTCGGCCGGCGCCACGGTGTCCTTGGAGGCGAGGATCATGAGCAGGGGAGCGGTGATGCGCTCGGCGTAGGCGCGCACTTCCATCTCGAACAGGTGGTCCAGGGTGGAGACGGTGATCTCGTTGCTGAAGCTGGGCAGGCCCTGGATCATGTTCTCCACGAATTCAAGACCTTCCTCGTCGCTGAACATCACCGGCCTGCCGGGCTCGGGCCTGCCGTGCAGGCGGAGGGTGGCGGCGGTTTCACCGCGCAGTTGTGCCTGGCGGTCGTCCGGGATGAGGGCGTCCAGTTCGGCCATCGTGCCGGTGGGCTGGAGCTTACGGGCGCTCCAGCCGCTGACCGGCGGGATGAGGCTCACCACGGCGGCGACCCGACGGTCCATGGCGGCGGTGAACAGGGAGTTGGCGCCGCCGATGCTGATGCCCCACAGGCCGATGCGGCCGGCGTCGATGTCGTCGCGCAGCGTCAGGTGGGTGATGACATGGCGCAGGTCGCGGCACTGCTGCCAGGGGTCGAAGAGCTGGCGGGGCTCACCGTCGCTGTACCCGGTGCAGCGGTGGTCGTAGATCAGGCAGGCCAGTCCGGCGTCGGTGAAGCCCTGGGCCATGGGGAACACGGACTCGGCGGGACCGCCGAGTCCGCCCTGCAGGACCGCGACCGGGAGGGGGGTGCCGGCGCTGCCCCCGGGGCGGAAGAGCCTGCCCCTCAGGGTCGCTCCGGGCACGGCGAACTCGACGTCTTCCTCGATGGGCATGATGAATCTCCTCGGAGTGGGATGTGCGCGGAAGCCGCGGTCAGTCGCGGCTGGGGACGGCGAGTTCGTCCGGCAGGAAGTCGGCGTCGTAGGCGCGCGGGTCGGCGGAGGCACGCAGGATGGGAAACACCTCGGCGCGCATCTCGGCCTCGTACTCCGCGACGGCCTTGAGCAGAGGGACTTCGCCGCGTACCGCCGCCGTGAGCGCCCGGGTCAGGGCGGCGGCGTCCCGCAGCGCGTTGTTGGCGCCGGCGCCGAAGGTGGGCGGCATGGCGTGGATGGCGTCGCCGAGCAGCGTGACCGTGGATGTGGCCCAGGGGTCGGCCGGCTCCAAGTGCCGTACCGCCACCGGGAAGAGAGTCGAGGGGGTGATGCGTGCGACGGCCTCGGCCAGGGCCGGATCCCAGCCCCGGACAGCCCGGCGCATCACCCTGTGACGCTCTTCGGCGGACGCCTTCCACAGGTCCGGGACCTCGCGCCCGAACGGGCTCCCCGGCATGATCCCCAGGTTCACCATGAGGTACGGGTCGACCGGGTCGATGCGGGCACCCGGCGCCAGGTCGGCGGCCGCCTCGGCGACGGGGCGGCGGGGCTGGTAGACGCCGTAGACGATCAACGCTCCGTCCGGGCCGGAGGCGGCGGCGAAACCGTCGAAGAGGGCTTCCGGCAGGGCGGCGGCCAGGTCGGCGGTGAGCGGAGCGGTCGCGTACATGCCCAGAATGTGGGTCTCCACGACGGGTACCCCGGGCAGGAGTTGACGCCGGATCACCGAGTTGATGCCGTCGGCCGCCACGAGGACGTCACCGGTGGCCGAGGAGCCGTCGTCCAGGTGGACCCGCACCTGGCCGCCGTCGTGCTCGAAGCCGGTGACGGCACGACCGAAGCGGATCACGTCCTCCAGACCGACCGCCATGATCTGCCGCAGGGTGCGCCGGTTCACCGCGGTGTGCGGCCGCACCGGGTCGTTGGGCGGGCCGATGTGCGGGCGGGCACCCAACTCGTTTCCTTGGTGGTCGAGTTGAACGAAAACCTCCCGGCGTGGAGTGGTGCGGGAAGTCTGCATGTACAGCTCGTAGAGGGTGTCGGGCAGGCACTCCCGCAGTGCCCGGCCGCCCGCGCCGTTCATGTGCAGCCGGTAGCCGGCGAGCGCGATGTCCTCGGCGGCCTCGAACAGGGTGCAGTCGATGCCGGCCTTGCGCAGGCCCTGGGCCAGACAGAGCCCGCCGATGCCTCCTCCGGCGATCAGTACGTGAAACGACGGCATGGTCGGTCCTTTTTCGGGTGAACGGGGGGACCTGTACGTCCTTCAGGTCCTCAAGGAGCCCGTACCGCCACTCTCGTCCGCCCCGCAGGTATCGGGGAAGCCGAAGTTGCCTATGCTGCACATTGGGAACACCGATACCGTGCGGAGGGGCCGATGACCCTGGACCTGAACCTCCTGGTGTCACTGGACGCCCTGTTGCAGGAACGCAGCGTGACGCGAGCGGCCCAGCGGCTCGGCCTGAGCCAGCCCACCCTGAGCACGGCTCTGGCCCGGCTGCGACGCCACTTCGGCGACGAGCTTCTGACCAGAGTGGGCAACGCCTACGAGCTGACTCCCCTGGCCGAGCGCCTCTCCGAGAACACGACGGAGGCCCTCAACTGGACGGACCGGGTCTTTCGGACACGGGCAGACTTCGATCCCGCCACCGCCGAGCACGAATTCACCCTGGTGCTGTCCGACTGCCAACTCCCCACCTTCGGACGGACTTTGGCCGACCTCGTCAGCGAAGCGGCTCCTGGGGTGCGCCTGCGGTTCCGGCACAGCACCGAGGCCTTCGTCCAGCGCGCCCACGACAATCTGCGCACGGTCGACGCCCTCGTGCTCCCCCAGGGGCTCCTGGCGCAACTGCCGTCACTCGACCTGTTCCAGGACCGCTGGGTGTGCGTCGCCGCGGCCGACACCTCAGAGGGGGGCGTCACGAGCGTGACGGAACTCGCCGGGCGGCCCTGGGTGCTGCCGTTCTTCCATCCCACGGTGATCCTTCCCTCGCTACGCCGCCTGCGCGATCACGGCATCGAGCCGCGAGTCGAGATCACGACCGAAGGCTTCCTCGCCGTACCCCATCTCATCGCGGGCACCGACCGGCTGAGCCTGGTGCCCGAACGGATCACCCATCACTTCGACAACACCAGTGGCATGGTCGTCCTGGATCTCGCCATCGAACTGGGCGTACTGGTCGAGACCCTGTGGTGGCACCCCATGCACGAACGGGACCCCGCCCACACCTGGCTGCGTCGGACCGCGGCGCTGGCAGGCCGATTGCTCGCCACCGACACCGCGAGGGCGCAGCACCCCCGCTGAGCCTGCCGCCGCACCGGCGACCGCGTCCGCAGGCACACCACGTGCCGGGCGCCCTGGTGGCCCCCGGACGGCCCTGCTACCCCCGACCGCCCCCACGGCGACGTCGACAAAGGCCACCACCCTGGTGGCGGTGGCCGAGCGAGGTGCGCCGGGCGCCGCCCGCGGCGCCGCCTTGACGCCTGCTTTCGTCGCGCTCGTGGTCTGACGGGTTGGGATCCCTCGATCGCGGACCTACTCTCTGAACCATGCACACGGCACCCCCTGCAGCGCCCCGTCCGGCGAAGGTGTTCTCGACGGCACACCTTCCGCCGGCGGAGCGGCTGCGAGCCTGGGAGGAGCACAACGCCGACGCCCTGATCGCCCTGATGTGCCGTACACCGGGCGGCGGGGACTTCCGGGCGCGCGAGGACAACCTCGACCTCGGGAGGGTGCATGTGGCGCGTGTCCGCACCACGGCCCACATGGTCGAGCGTCCCGCCGACCTCATCGAACGGCGGCCCACGGGTTCCGTCGCGATCTACGTCTCCCTGCGCGGGGAGGCGCTGTTCCAGCAGGCCGGCCGGCGGCAGGTCATCCGCCCCGGTGACGTCCTGGTCTGCGACGCGGACGGCAGTTTCGTCCGGGGGTTCGGCCGTGGTCTGGACGAACTCGCGGTGCGCGTGGACCGCGGTGCGCTGCCGGACGGCGGGCACGTCGGAGAACCGCTCATCGTCCGGCGTGACGAGAGCAGCCCGTACGGCCGCGCGCTCGCCCGCCTCGTCGGACGCGCCATCGGTGTCGAGGGCGCGACCCGGCCCGACGAGCAGGCTCTCGTCGACCTCGCCTCCGTGCTCGTGAGCGACGGGGCCACCCGCCCGCCCGTCGTCCACCGCGCGCTCGCCTGCGCCCTTGTCGAGGACCGTCTGCACGATCCGCGCCTGTCGGCCCCCGAGGTCGCCGGCGCGGTCGGCATCAGCGTCCGTCAGCTCACCCGCGTCTTCGCCGACGCCGGCACGACGTTCCCGCGTTACGTGCTCGGCCGCCGCCTCGAAGCCGCCTACGGCCTGCTGACCGGACCGGACGCCGCCGAGGTGCGCACGGCGACAGTGGCGACCAGGTGCGGATTCAGCTCGGTGGCCCACTTCTCGCAGACCTTCCACGCCCGGTTCGGCATCACCGCGGGCGAGTTGCGCCGCACAGCCGCGAGGCGGGACTGAACCGAACGGACACGCGACTGCGGGCGTCACAGCGACGAAGCACCCTCGCGACACCGCGGCATACGGATTTCGGCCGTCCTCCGCCGCGTCCCGCCCCACGCGGTCGCGGCCGGGGGCACGCTGCCTTCAGAGCACCGCGAGAAGAAGGCGAGACACCCCATGCCCGAGTTCAGCGACGGTCAGCGAGAGACCGGACTCCCGACATCGTCGTACGTCGAGACCGATGTCCTGATCGTCGGCTCCGGCCCGGCCGGCGCCTCGGCGGCGCTGTTCCTGTCGACCCTGGGGATCGACAACATCGTGATCACCAAGTACCGCTGGACCGCGAACACGCCCCGGGCGCACATCACCAACCAGCGGGCGATGGAGATCTTCCGCGACATGGGCATCGAGGACCAGGTGCTGGCCGACGCCACCGGCCACGACCTCGTCGGTGACACCGTCTTCTGCACCTCCATCGCGGGCGAGGAGATCGGCCGTATCCACACCTGGGGCACCCGGCCCGACCGGGAGGCGGACTACCGGCTGGCCTCGCCCTGCCTCACCGTCGACATCCCGCAGACCTATCTCGAACCGATCCTCGTCAGGAACGCCACCGTCCGCGGCACCCAGACCCGGTTCTCCACGGAGTACCTCTCGCACGCACAGGACGACACGGGCGTCACGGTCCGGGTCCGTGACCGGCTCACCGGCCAGGAGTACGACATCCGGGCGAAGTACCTCATCGGCGCCGACGGCGCCCGCTCCCGGGTCGCCGAGGACATCGGCCTGCCCTACGAGGGCGCCATGGACATCGCCGGGTCGATGAACATCACCTTCAAGGCCGACATCGCCTCCTACGTCGGCCACCGGCCCTCGGTCCTGTACTGGGTGATCCAGCCGGGCGCCAACGTCGGCGGCATCGGCGCCGGCCTGGTCCGGATGGTCCGCCCCTGGAACGAGTGGCTCATCGTCTGGGGCTACGACATCGACTCCGAGCCCCCCGTGGTCGACGAGGCCGAGGCGGTCCGCATCGTGCGGCAGCTGCTGGGGATCCCGGACCTGGAGGTCGAGATCACCGGTACCAGTCTCTGGGGCAACAACGAGATGTACGCCACCCACCTGCACAAGGGCCGCGTCTTCTGCGCCGGGGACGCCATCCACCGTCATCCGCCGAGCAACGGCCTGGGCTCCAACACCAGCGTCCAGGACTCCTACAACCTGGCCTGGAAGCTCGCGGCCGTGCTGCGCGGGCAGGCCGACCCGTCGCTGCTGGAGACGTACTCGGTGGAGCGGGCACCCGTGGCGAAGCGGATCGTCAGCCGCGCCAACCGGTCCAGCCGCGAGTTCGTCGACATCTTCCAGGCCCTCGGCGTCCTCGACGCCGAGGACGAGGACGAGATGCGGGACCTGATCGAGGAGCGGAAGGCCAACACCCCCGAGGGCGCGGCCAAGCGGGCCGCGCTGGTGGCGGCGATGGAGACCAAGAACTACGAGTTCAACGCGCACGGGGTCGAACTCGGTCAGTTCTACGAGTCCGCCGCCGTCATCTCCGACGGCACCCGCCCCGCCCCCAGCAGGGACGAGGACCTCTACTACGTCATGTCCACCAGCCCCGGTGCGCACCTCCCGCACGCCTGGGTGGGCGACAACGTCACCAAGCTCGCCCTGATGGACCTGGCGCCGTACACCCGCTGGACCCTGCTCACGGGTATCGCCGGCGAGGACTGGGCCGGCGCGGCCAAGAAGGTCGCGCAGGACCTCGGCATCCCGCTCGCCACCGTGGTGATCGGCCCCGGCCGCGAGGTGACGGACCTCTACTACGACTGGGCCAAGCTGCGGGAGGTGGAGGAGTCCGGCGCGATCCTGGTGCGCCCCGACAAGCACGTCGCCTGGCGCTCGACGAGCCTCGCCGACGACCCCGAGGCGGCCCTGCGCGACGCCCTTGCCCAGCTCCTCGGAAGGGTGTGACCGTGCGGTTCATCCACGAGACCCTGCCGCAGCGGGTCGTCTTCGCCCCCGGCGCGGCGCCGGCCGCGGTGGCCGCCGAGGTGGCCGCGCTGAAGGCCACGAAGGTGATGCTCATCGCCGCACCGGCGGAGGCCGCCCTCGCCGACCGCATCGGCGCCGACCTGCCGGTGGGCGTGCGTCATGACGAGGTCGTCATGCACGTCCCGGTCGACGTGGCCGACCGCGCCAGGAAGGCCGCGACGGAGGGCGCCGTGGACGCGCTGGTGTGCGTCGGCGGCGGCTCGACGACCGGCCTGGCCAAGGCGGTGGCGCTGACGACCGGACTGCCGATCGTGGCCGTGCCCACCACGTACGCCGGTTCGGAGGCGACGAACGTCTGGGGCCTGACCGAGGGCGAGGTGAAGAGAACCGGCGTCGACGCCCGGGTTCTGCCGCGTTCGATCGTCTACGACGCCTCGCTGCTGCTGAGCCTCCCGGTGGAGATGTCGGTGGCCAGCGGTCTCAACGCCCTGGCCCACTGCGTCGACTCCCTGTGGGGGCCGCGCGCCGACCCGATCGACCGGGCCCTGGCGACCGAGGGCATCCACGCTCTGGCCCGGGGCCTGCCCGCTGTGGCCGCCGACCCGACCGGGCCGGCGGGCCGTGAACAGACGCTGTACGGCGCCTACTTGGCCGCTGTCGCCTTCGCCTCGGCCGGCTCGGGCATGCACCACAAGATCTGCCATGTGCTGGGCGGCATGTTCAACCTCCCGCACGCCCAGACCCACGCCGTGGTGCTGCCGCACGTGCTCGCCTTCAACGCCCCGGCCGTACCGGAGTCCGAGCGGCGCATCGCCCGGGCCTTCGGCAGCGCGACCGCGCTGGCGGGACTCACCGCACTGCGCGAGACGCTCCACGCCCCGCGCGCGCTGCGCGACTACGGCATGCCCGAGGACGGCATCGCCCGGGCGGTCGCGCCCGTCCTCGCCGCCGTCCCCGTCGACAACCCCACTGCTGTCACCGAGGAGAACCTCACCGCGCTACTGCGCGCGGCCTGGGAAGGAAGTGACCCCGTATGACCCTCTTGTCCACTCCTGATGTCTCCCTGGAGCAGACGGCCCGCGAGGAGGAGCTGGTCGCGCGTGTGCAGCGCTCCTTCGACTCCTGCCAGGACCCCCGTCTGAAGGAGTTGATGCAGGCGATCGTCAAGCACCTCCACGCCTTCCTGCGCGACGTCCGTCTCACCGAGGAGGAGTGGAGCAAGGGCATCGAGTTCCTCACCGCCGTCGGCCGTCTGACCGACGACAGGCGCCAGGAGTTCATCCTGCTCTCCGACACGCTCGGCGCATCGATGCAGACGATCGCCATCAACAACGAGGCCTACGGCGACGCCACCGAGGCCACCGTCGTCGGCCCCTTCTTCGTCGAGGGGTCCCCGAGGATCGAGCCGGGCGGGGACATGTCGTTCGGGGCCGCCGGCGAGCCCTGCTGGGTCGAGGGGTCCGTCTCCGACATCGACGGGAACCCGGTCGCCGGGGCGAAGATCGAGGTGTGGGAGGCGGACGAGGACGGGTTCTACGACGTCCAGTACGACGACGAGCGCGTGGCCGCCCGCGGTCATGTGTTCACGGAGGCCGACGGAAGCTACCGCTTCTGGGGCGTCACGCCGACGCCGTACCCGATCCCGCACGACGGCCCCGTGGGCAGGATGCTGGCGGCGACCGGCCGCTCGCCGATGCGGGCCTCGCACCTGCACTTCATGGTCGAGGCACCCGAGTGCCGAACCCTGGTCACGCACATCTTCGTCCAGGGCGACGAACTACTCGACTCCGACACGGTCTTCGGAGTCAAGGAGTCCCTGGTCAAGGACTTCCACCGGCATCCGGCCGGCACGCCGACCCCCGACGGGCGGCTCGTCGACGGCACATGGACACAGGTCCGCTTCGACATCGTCCTCGCCCCGGCCGACGGCCGAGGCTGATTCCGGGTCCGCGGCAAGCCGGCCCGATCGCAGGGCGAGGTCGGTCGGGCCGACACCCGCGGCCTTCACCTTCACCCTGATCTGCCCCTCGCCCGGCTGGGAAAGCGCGTACCGTCTCGTCCGGAAGCCCTGTAGCCGGGACGGCACTGGCGGCGTCGCCGAGCCGGTCGCGGACGGCGCGTGCGATCCGGTGCAGGGAGACGGCGTCGCCTGCGGCGGCGATGAACCGTTCGCCGGCTGCGGCGTCCTCGGCGTCGACGCTCACCGCGACACCTTGCCGCACCCGCCGTCAGTTCCATCGGCGCCGTCCTGGCCGGCACCAATATCCCTGGCCAACACCCGCGGCTGTCGGCGCCTGCTGGACTTCGCCCGCCAGCAGGTTCCCGGCCGGCACCTGGAGCGCCTGACCGGGTGGGCGAGCCCGGCGAAACAAGTGATCAGCCGGGGAGGGGTCACTGCCGGGTCCCGAGGCGAGCCGGGTTGAAGCACGTCGGCCGATCCTGTCACTCGTCGACGCGCTGCTTCTGGGCGAGGGCCACGAGGTCGGCGTGGCGGACGATCGAGCCTCCCGCCCCCCACGTGCCGTCGGGCTGCTCGTGCACCAGTACCCAGACCCGTGGCGCATCGGCCTGGGAGAGTCCGGCAGCGGACAGTACGATCCCGGTGGCCTCCGCCACGAGGCGGTCCTTGCCCTCCTCGGAGAGCACGAACTGCGGGACCGTCACGTCGATGAGGAAGCGCGGGGTGTCGTCCGCGGCGGTGGTCTGCGCCCCCTCGGGAAGTTCGACGAGGTAACTCCACAACTGGGCCCGGAAGAAGGCCGCGTCGGGCGCTCCCTCGCAACGCAGCAGCGCATCGGCCAGGTCGCGCTGAACGGTCTTGCGGCCCTCCGGAGTGAGGGAACCCGACGGGACCGTGAGCCGGATCATCGACATGACGCAATCTCCTGTCCGCCGTACACGGCATGGACGTACGGCAAGATCTACTACGGCCATTGTGCCCGGCGTCCGGCGGTGCTCCGGCCGCGCAGGCCATCCGCGGAGCCTTCGGCCGCAGCAGCGTGACGGGTCGGGTCAGGTCGGGGGTGTCACGAGGATGAAGGAGCGGCTGGCCCGGTACGCGGCTGTGTTCTGGGCGGGGTCGAGCCACAACTGGAGGTTGGCCCGGTGGCGGAGGTAGCGGCCTGGATAGTTGTAGGACTCCAGGGAGAGCGAACCGTCGGTGGAGCCGGAACGGGGGCAGAAGGTGGCGTCCTTGCGGAAGAGGGCCGATCGGTCGTCGGGGTCCAGCCGGATACGGAAGGAGTAGTGCCGGACGTATCTGCCGGTGGTGTCCCTGAGCGAGTAGCAGCTGGGGTCGGCCAGGCCGGGCACGAAGGTGAAGGTGGCCGCCTGCCGGGTGGCCGCCGAACTGGTGGGACCGGCCTGGGCCAGGATGCCGAGCCGGCCGGACTGGCTCACATAGTCGTCGGGGTTGTCCACCGACCGCAGGGCATGCCGGCCCGGGACCAGCACCCCAGCCGTCGTCGGGGAGGATGCCGTCGGCGTCGACTTCGGTGTGGGTGTGGGTGTAGGTGTGGGGGTGGGTGAGGGTGTGGGGGACGTTGGCAGGGGCGGAGGCAGGGACGGGACGGGGGGCGACAGCGGGGCCGCGACGGCGGGCCGCGTGGTGGGTTCGTGCGGTTGGGTGGCGGTGTGCCAGGCCACACCGGCGGCCGCGAGCGTGACGGCACCCATGGCCGCCGCCGCGGCCGGCTTGGCGGCCAGCTTGGCTGTCGTCCGCGCTCTACGGCTCGCACCGCTCGCCGTACGCATGCCCGCGCCGACGCTCGCCGCGGCCGAGTGCGCCGCCAGAGCCCTGGCCAGTACCAGGTCGGCCAGGGCAAGCGGTACCGGCACCAGCGCGAGGCCGGCCAGCAGCCCCTCCGCCGGTATCAGGTCGGAGGAGTGCAACAGGCACTGCGGACAGTCGCGGACATGGCGTGCCAGCCGCTTGCGCCACAGGGCGGAGGGCCGCCCGTCCCACGAGGTGAGCACGGCGGCCAGGTCCGGGCAGCGCGGCGAGGCCGTCACGGCTCGCACCACGGTGCGCGCCGCTTGCAGTCGTTCCTTGACCCGCTGGATGCGGACCGCCGTGTGCTGCGGTGTGAGGCCGCAGGCCGCCGAGAGCTCGGCGCGGGTGAGTTCACCGGCGCTCTCCATCCACCACAGTGCGAGTACCTCGCGTTCCTCGTCCTCCAGCCAGCGGGTCGCCTCCGCCGCTTCACGCCGCTGGCCGGACAGTGCGAGCCGGAGAATCGCCAGGTCGGTGAAGTCGGCCTGCGGGTCTGTTTCGTCTGCGGACTCCTCCAGGGGGTGCGCGGTGAGCCAGGTGCGCCCCGTGCGCCACCGGTCACGGATCTGTCGCACGGTGATGGCGACGAGCCAGGACCGGAACCGGTCCGGCTGCTGTAGCCCCGGCAGCCCGTGCAGGACCCGCAGCATCGTCTCCTGGACCACGTCGTCGACGTCGCCGTGCCCGTCCAGCGCCCGCCCGACGATGTTGTAGACCAACGGCAGACAGTCCCGTATCAGCTGTTCCGAGGCCTGCCGGTCCCCGGCCCGCGCCGCCGTGACGACGGCAGCGTCCGGCCGTTCCCGCATGTCGTGTGAGCGCACCCCGCCCCGCCTGTCCTGCCGCCTGCCGATGTGTCGAGGGCGACAGTGTGTCAGGAGCTCGCCCGCGGGAGGAAACCGGCACTTGTCGATCGGTGGCATGCCCGCTCGGTGGTGGGCGGTCCGTCGGCGGACAGTCTGGCGCCGTTCGGTACGCCGCTGGTCTCGGGCCCTGCCTATGGTGGAGGGAGGGGGAACCGTGAGGCGGATCGGGAAGGGATGAGGGCGAAATGAGCGCAGCGAGCGTTGCTCCCCGGGATGTCGGTCACGTTGGGCCCGGTGCCGCGCAATCGGGTGATGCGAGGAATGGCCGTGCGGCGGCCGAGCGGGCGGTGAAGCGGGGCGCTGTCGCCGTGGATGTGCTCGGTGTCCGTGTTGAGCTGCTTCCGGTGGATCAGCTCGCCTTTCTGGCCGGTGTGGGCGTTCTGGCGGCCCTGGAGATCGTCGAGTGGCCGGTAGCGCTGGTCCTGGCGATCGGGCACCAGCTCGCCCACAATCAGCACAGTCGGGTGCTCCGCGAGTTCGGTGATGCTCTGGAGGAGGCCTGACGCCAGGGGGCGGCGTCCCTTCCGGGGGTCGGCGTCCCTTCCGGAGCCGCGCCGAGCTCGGCGGGGGTCCGCGCGGACTCGTCGCTCACACTGTCGTGGTCTCCCGCTGGGCGGCTTCTGTCCTGGCGGAGGGCTCGGGGCCGGCCTGCCGGCGTGTCTCCTCCGCCTGCCGGGCGCGCCTGCGGGTGCCCTGCTCGCGGGTGATCACTTCGGTGGCGGCGCCGACGGCGACGGCGACCGGCCATTCCAGGGCGCCGGCCACGGTCATGGCGCCGAGGACGGTGTAGTAGGCGAGTTTGCGGGGCGCGGGCAGCAGGGACGCGGCCGTGCGGGCGTTGGTGAATATGTCGCCGGGGGTCACGTAGGGGATGGGCACCGTGGGGTGCGCGGTATGCAGGTGCACCACTTTGCCGCCGGCCGGCTCGTTGCGGCGCTGCGCGGCCTCATGCGGGTGCTCTGCCGAGGCCTCGGGTGTCGGTGGTGTCTGCGCCGTGCCTGTTTCTGTCCGGGCCGTCGCACCCTGGGCTGTCGGTTGTTCGTGGGGGGTTTCTGGCTGGGTGTGCGAGGCTGTCATGTCCGTCCTCCCGGTGCTGGGAGCGTGCGGGGAAGGGGTGTTCCCTTCCAGCCTCCGACCGTGGACGGCGACAGAACACCCCATTCCCTAAAAAAGGGAAAGATTGACGTCCCGTGACGGATCACGCGTGAGCGGTGACCGGGCGGCCGGTGCCCGCGAACGTCTTCCACAGGTGCAGGGACAGGCGGATCAGGGCGGCCTCGATCAGGGCGGCGGCCGCCTTGGTCAGGATCGTGGTCAGGATCTGCGGCATCGCTCGGCCGCCTTTCGTGTGTGTCGTGCCGGGAACCGCTCCTTTGTCCGGTCTCCCGGTCACCGGGAGGTGGCATCCGTGTGAACAGCAGGTGAACTTGCCCTTTCCTTTGCCGGGGCGGGACGCTCGGTGGGCCGTCCCGGTGCCCGTTTCGGTGCCCGTCGCGGTGGCCGTCCCGGGCGGGCGGAGGGACCCGCCGCGCGCCGGACCATGGCGGGCGCCACAACGGAGCCTGCCGCCGATGCCAGCGCGATCGTCCAGCCCGCGGGCCCCAGAGGGCGGCTGCCGAAGAAGTGGCTGAGCCCTGGCACGGTGACCACCACGCCGAGCACGGCCAGGGAGCCCGCGACGGCGGCTGTGACGACGGGGTCGCGGCCTGCGTCCTGCAGCGTCTGGAGCAGCTGGGATGTCACGAGGGCGACCAGCGCGACGGTGTCGGCCCGTCTTCGGGTGCCGGTCGCCCGGGCGATCGCCCAGGCGACGGCGGCCGCTGCCGTGGTGACGGCGGCCCGCAGCCGGATGTGGCGGGTGAGGGCGGTGCCGAGGGAGGCCTCGGGTCCTTCCGCGAGGAGTTTCGTCGTGTGGTCGGCCGGCGGCCGGGCGGCGATGGCCAGGGCGGGCAGCATGTCCGTGAGGAGGTTGACCAGGAGGAGCTGGCGTGCGTTGAGTGCGCTGCGCCCGGTGAGCAGGCTGCTGGCCAGGGTGAAGGCGATCTCTCCGAGGTTGCCGCCGAGGAGGATTCCGAGGGCCTTGCGGACGGACGCCCACATGGCGCGGCCTTCGACGATGGCGTCGACGATGGTCTCGATGCGGTCGTCGGTGACCACCATGTCGGCGGCGGAGCGGGCTGCCGGGGTGGCTCTGGAGCCGAGGGCGATGCCCACGTCCGCGATCCGGATGGCGGGTGCGTCGTTGGCGCCGTCGCCGGTGACGGCCACGACACGGCCGGCCGAGCGCAGTGCGGTGACGATGCGGACCTTGTGCGCCGGGGTCACCCGGGCGAACACGGTGATGTCCGGCAGGATCCGTACCAGCGCGGCATCGTCCAGGGAGTCCAGTTCCGCGCCCGTCATCAGCTGCGGTTCCTCGCCGGGCCGCAGTTCTCTGGCGATGGCGGCGGCGGTGCTGGGGTGGTCCCCGGTGACCATGACGATCCGGACCCCGGCGGCGGCGAGCCGGTTCACGCTGTCGGCCGCGGTGGCCCGTACCGGGTCCGCGAGCCCCAGCAGGCCCAGCAGACACAGTCCGTCGAGGCTCTCGTCGCTGACGTCCGTGAGCGCGGCGTCGTCCGGCAGGGTGCCGGGGGGTAGTACCCGCTCGGCGACCGCGAGGACCCGCAGACCCTGCCGGGCCAGCCGGTCGACCTGTGCCTCGATCTCCGCCCTGTGCTGGTCGTCGAAGGGCGTGTCGGTGGCGTCCCGGCGGATCCGGTCGCAGCGGGCCAGGACGACCTCGGGCGCGCCCTTGACGACGATCCGTGCCTGGGAGTCCGACCGCCCCAGTACCAGGTGGTAGCCGCGCGCCGGCTCGAACGGCAGCTCCACCAGCCGCTCCCACCTGTCCGTGCCCAGCCCGGCGGCCCGGGCGGGAGCCTCCCCGAGCAGTTCCGCCCCGGTGGCGATGGCGCGGTCGGTGGGGTGGGCGAGCGACGCGGCGGGCCCGGAGGGACCGGCCAGGGCCGCCGTGGCGACGATCCGCCGCAGCGCCGGGGAGAGCCGGTCCGGGGGACTGCTCTCTTGCCCGTCGCAGACCTGCTGGAGGCTGATCCGGCCCTCGGTGAGGGTGCCGGTCTTGTCGAAGCACAGCACGTCGGTACGGCCCAGTGCCTCGATGGTGGAGGCGCTGCGCACGAGGGTGTCGCGGGTGGACAGCCGACGGGCCGCGGCCAGTTCGGCGACGGTGGCGACGAACGGCAGCCCCTCGGGCACAGCCGCCACGCACAGGCTGACCGCGGAGCCCAGGGCTGCGCCCAGCGGCCGCCTGCGCAGCAGGTCGAGGGCGAAGAGGGCGGCACCGGACCCGACGGACAACGGCAGGAACCAGTGGCCCAGCGCCTTCAGCCGCTGCTGCGCACCGCTCTGCGGCAGTTCGTCCGGGGGGACCGCCTCCGCCGCTCCGCCCGCCTCGGTGGCGGTCCCCGTGGCGACCACCACGGCGAGCACATGACCGGCCGCGACCGTCGTGCCCTGGTAGAGCATGGAAGTCCGGTCCGTGACCGCGCGCGCCGCGCACGGCGCTGCGGACTTGGCGACCGGCAGCGACTCGCCGGTGAGGCTGGACTCGTCCGCCTCCACGCCCTGCGCCTGGACCACCCGGCAGTCGGCCGGGACCGCGTCACCGGAGCGCAGCTCGATCACATCGCCGCGCACCAGGTGCTCGGCGGCTGTTTGCACCGTCTCGGCCCGGCTCCCGCGGCGCACCCGTACGCGCACCGAGGTCGCCTCGACGAGCCGCTCGGTCGCCTGGTCGGCGCGCTGCCGCTGCACCCCGCCGACCAGCGCGTCCACCCCCAGGGCCCCGCCGATGAGCACGGCGTCCACGACGGAGCCGAGAGCCGCCGAGATGCCGCCGCCGACGGCCAGGACGGGCGTGAGCGGGTTGGCCATCTCCTCCGCGAACCTGCCGAGCAGTGTGAGGGCGCCGGCATGCCGGTCCAGGCCCTCGGCATGTCGGCGCCGGGCGGCCTCGGCCTCGTCCAGCCCACGGGAGGAGGTACCGAGCCGCGCCATGACCTGACGTACCGTCATGGCGTGCCAGGGCGTGCGCTCGACGGCCGCCGGAGCCGGGCGGCGTCGCAGCCGCCAGCCCGCCCACAAGCCCGTCGTGAGCCCGGCGACGGTCACCGCGTCGGTCACCGCGCGGGCCCGCGCCCAGGCCCCGGAGCGGGGCCCGAGCAGGGCGAGGGCCGAGCCCGCGAGCGCGCCGGCGCTCTCGACGCGGGTGGACAGCACGTTCACCCGCCGGGCCTCGGGCAGGGCGGCCAGCAGCACAGGGACGACGTCGGGCTGGGCGGCGACATCCGCCTCCCAGGGGATGTGCCGCGGACCGGTGACCACTCCGATCCCCAGATCCGCGCGCACCAGGGCGCGCCGGGTCCGCGCCGACACGACGGCCACACCGTGGCCCTGCGACTGGAGGGAGCGGACCAGCGCGGCAGTGCGGCGGTGGCCGGTGGGAACGGCCTCGGGAAGGCCGAACCGGCGGTGCAGCCCCACCGGACCGCCGGCCAGCCGCACCTGGCCGCACTCGCCCGCGGCGCGCACCAAGTGTTGGGCGAGAGCGTGCAGTTGAGGGACCAGGCCGGCCACGGCGAGCGGCCTGCCGTCCCGCAGGACGAGCAGGACCTGCGCCCCCTCCTCGGCCCAGCGCGCCGCCCGCGCGGCGGTCTCCTCGGACACCGCGCCGCCGCCGGGAACGTCGTCGGCGCCGGTGTACGGCCGCAGCTCCCAGCCCTTGCGCCGCAGCGGCCGGGCATGGCCGCTGCCGTGCCGGTGCCGCCGGTGCCGCCGGCCCGGCGGGCCGCCGGGCTCGATCAGCTCGAGGATCCACGCGTGGATCTCGTCCTCACCCGGGCCGTCCCCGGCGGCGCCTGGGCGGTGCGCGCCGTCCGGTCCGGCTTCCCCGCTGCCCGGCGGCCCGCCGGGCGGCTCCAGACGCACCAGGCTCTCGACCGTCCATCCGCCGGTGGCCAGCACCCGGGCGTCAAGGACGACCGTGTCGATCCGGTCGAGGCGGCGCAGTGCTTCCGGGCGCAGTACCAGCGCCCCACGCTCCGAGACCGTCCGCGCCACGGAGCAGGCGAACGACTCCCGGCCGAAGCGGGGGCCTCTCGGTGTCCCGGCGGTGAGCAGCCCCAGCCCCCGGTCATGGCTGAGCGTGCCGATCGCGGTGAGGCCGTATGCGGCGAGGGCGGCCGGTACCGCCGCATTGGCGTACCGCTCGCTCGGCGCGGACGGCAACGCGGCCGGCCGCTCCTGCGCCGGCACCGCGTCGTGGCGGTAGACGCCCTCGTGCGCGGCGAGCCTGCGTGCCCAGTCCCCCCAGGCCCTGCGCCGGGCCTGCACCTCGGTGTACCGGGCGACGGCCAGCGCGGTCGTCGCGGCGGCGCCGACAGGCCGGAACGTCAGTGTCGTCAGCAGCAGGTTCGTCGCGGCCCAGAGCCGCTCCGCGGCCTTGTCGCCGAGCCGGCCGGCGAGCCCCTCGCGCAGCCGGGGCACGGCCTCGGCAAGCTGCACCGCCGACATCACCACCGGAGGGAGGCCACGCAGCCGCAGTACGTTGCCGACCGACGCCACCCCGACCGCCGCCAGGCCCGCGCCGAGGTGCACGGCCGCCTCGATGCCCTGCCCCACCGCGCCGGGGAAACCGGCCGGACGCCGTGCCCGCTGCGCGCCGGCACCCGGCTCGCCCCCGTCGCCGGGTCCCGCCTGCGGTGCGACGGCGTCCGCCGCGCCGACCAGGGCGACGACGCGCTCCAGATCCGCCTCGGGCCCGCAACCGACGTACACACAGCCCAGCGCGCCGTTCACCTCGGCGCGGTAGACCCCCGGCATCCCCCGCAGCGTGCTCTCCAGCTCACGGGCCGCGCTCGCCGTTCCGGGCCGTCCCAGGCGCAGGACCTGGATCTGCACACCGCCGGGCGTCCGCCAGAGCCGGGGCGCGTCCGGCCCCTGCAACGGCCCTACGGCCGGCAGGGCCGCCGGCGCCGAGGCCAGCCACCGCGCGGCGGAGCGGACCGAACCGAACAGAGCGGAAGCGGGCGGCAGCAGCCGGGTGAGTACGGACGGGGAACGCGCTGGCCGGATCACATGGCCTCCACCATCGGCCGACGGGGGTCGTGGCCAGCGCCCCGAAGGACACACGGCTGCATCCAGTATGGGCGGTTTGCTCCGTATCGTCCCGCGCGCCCCGCGGCGGCTGCGCTGACCGGGTTGCCGCCCGGTGGTGCGGCGCGGAAGCCGAGCCGGGCCGCGCCTGTGCCGGCCGCGTCACCGCCGCACCGGCCCGCTCGCTTCACCGCGCTCGCGCTACCGCCAAAGCCCGGCAAGCGGCAGACTTGAAAGGAAGCATTCGTCGCAATTCATATGATCCGAGTGATTCGTATGGCCTCCAGCGCAGCTCCGATGAACTCCGGCGCGACTCAGACCTCCGAACGGGGCACGACCCCTGGCGATCTCAAGGCCAGGGCGGCGGGGATGGCGTCACGGCTGCCCGCCTTCCGGGGCAGGGATCTGGTCTTCTACGGCGGACTGGGGGCACTGGCCATCGCCGGTGCGCTCGAATGGCCGGTCGCCCTCGCCGTCGGCGGGGCCACCTACGTCGTGACCGGCGGCTGGACCCGGCAGGAGACCCAGGCGCGTGCGGGCGAGACAGCCGGGGCCGGCGAAACGGCCGAGGCCGGCAGGACCGGCACGGAACAGCAGGCCGCGGCACGGCGGGCAGGCTGACAGCCGCAAGCACGGGCGGTGGCCCCGTCCCGGCCACCGGGCCGGGGCCACCGCCCGCTTCCGTCCGTGAACCGACGCAGGCCAGGGCCCAGGTCGGCCACGCTGACGGTGCCCGTCCTGCCGGGCGGGGCGTAGTCGCGGGGGTTGCCCATCACGCCGCCCGCTGCGGCGCCGGCAGACCCGTAAATCCGCGCGGCCTGCGGTCATGGTCCGGTTCTCGCTCAGGACGAGCACGCCTGCGGGCAGGTGTCTTCCCGCTCAGGACGAGCCGCATGTGGGCAGGGGGCATCGTGGCACTCGTGGCACTCGTGGCACTCGTGGCGCTCGTGGCGCTCGTGGCGGCCGGGGCGCTCGTGGCGGCCGGGGCGCCCGGGCGGCCGCAGCCGTCCGGACGGCTTGGACCCGGCGCTCAGGCGAGGGTGACCTCGACCGGCAGCTTCTTGATGCCGTTGACGAAGTTGGAGCGGACGCGGGGGACGTCGCCGGCGAGCTTGATGTCGGCGATGCGCGGGATGAGCTCCTCGAACATGATGCGGATCTCGGTGCGGGCGAGGAGGTTGCCCAGGCACAGGTGGGGGCTGCCCTTGCCGAAGGTGACGTGGTCGTTGTTCTGCCGGGTCACGTCGAAGTCGTAGGGGTCGGCGAAGACTGCCTCGTCGCGGTTGCCGGAGGCGTACCACATGACGACCTTGTCGCCCTCCTTGATCCGCTTGCCGCCGAGGTCCACGTCGCGGGTGGCGGTGCGGCGGAAGTGGTAGACGGGGGAGGCCCAGCGCAGGAACTCCTCGACCGCCGTGGGGATCAGGGACGGGTCGTCCTTCAGCTTCGCCAGCTGCTCGGGGTGCTGCAGCAGGGCGAGCATGGAGTGGGAGATGGTGTGGCGGGTCGTCTCGTTGCCCGCCACCACCAGGAGCAGGAAGTAGTTGTCGAAGTCCTGGGCCGAGAGCGGGACGCCGTCGCGCGGCGTGGTGTTGACCAGCTTCGAGACCAGGTCCGTCCCGTCGCCGCCGCGCCGCTGCCGCGCCAGCTCCCTGCCGTACTCGAAGACTTCGATCGAGGCGGGGGAGCGGAAGGGCAGGTCGCGGTACTGCTCGCTCTCCGCGCTGTGCAGCAGGACGTCCGCGTAGTCGGGGTCGGTGTTGCCGATGATGCGGTTTCCCCAGTCGATGAGCTGCTGGTTGTCCTGCGGCGGGACGTCGAGGAGCCGGGCCAGGACGTTGATGGGGAAGTCGGCGGAGACGTCGGTGACGAAGTCGAAGGTGCCCTTGGCGAGGGCCGCGTCGAGCGTCCTGGCGGTCAGGCCGCGCAGGAAGTCGCTGTAGCTGTTGATGACGCCCGCGCCGAACTGCCGCTGGATCACGCTGCGCAGGGCGCGGTGGCGGACGCCGTCCATCTCCAGGATGGAGGCGCGCTTCTTGATCTGGTCGTCGTCGAGTTCTTCGAGGTTGACGAACCTCGTGGAGGTGAAGGTCTCCGGGTCGCGGTCGACGGTGGCGATGTCGGCGTGGCGGGTCACCGACCAGAAGCCGGAGTTGGGGGCCTCTTCGGGCTGCCAGTGGACCGGGTCCTGGTGGCGCAGGGTGTGGAACATGCGCCACGGGGTGATGCCGTCGGCGAAGTTGTCGAGGTCGGCGAGGTCCACCCGGTCGAGCGGCAGGGGCTCGTCGAGGGCTGCGCGCAGCTCGGCCCGGGTGGTGGGGACAGCGGGAACGGTGGGGCTGGTCATGGGGCGGTTCCTTCGGGGAGGTTCCGGGCGAGGGTTTCGGGGGCGGGCTTACAGGTGGTAGGCGTACTCGGTGAACTCCCAGTCGGTGACGTGCCGCCCGAAGCGTTCGGTCTCGTCCCGCTTGTAGGTGAGGAAGGACGTGGTGAAGTCCTTGCCGAGCAGGTCGGTCAGGGCGGTGTCCGACTCCAGCGCGTCGAGCGCGGCCGGCAGACTCTGGGGCAGCAGGGCGGCACGGGAGGTGTCGTAGCCGTAGCCCTGAAGCGGGGCGGGCGGTTCCTCGCCGGCCCGGACGCCGAGCGAAGCGGCCGCGATCGTGCCGGCGATCAGCAGGTACGGGTTGGCGCTCGCGTCGCCCAGCCGCAGCTCCAGCCGCGCCCCGGAGCCGCGCTCCGGCGGGACGCGGACCATGGCGCTGCGGTTGTCGAGCCCCCAGTCGATCAGCCAGGGCGCGAGGGTGTCCGGGCCGAAGCGCTTGTACGAGTTCACGGTCGGGTTGGCCAGGGCTGCCAGCGCGGGCGCGTGGGCGAGTATGCCCGCGATGGCGTGCCGGGCCGTGGCGGACAGGCCGTACGAGCCCGCCGGGTCGTCGAAGGCGTTCTGACCGGCGGCGTCGTTGCACGACAGGTGGAGGTGGAAACCGGAGCCGCCCGCGTCGCCGAAGGGCTTGGCCATGAAGGTGGCGAGGTTGCCCTCCTTGCGGGCCAGTTCCTTGACGGCCGCCTTGAAGCGGAAGGCGCGGTCGGCGGCGTCGAGGGCGGCGGAGTGGGTCAGATTGATCTCGTACTGGCCGCCGTCGAACTCGTGGTTGCCGGTGACGACACCCAGCCCCAGGTCGCGCAGCGCGCGCAGGGTGCGCAGCAGGTGGTTGTCGGGGTCGGCGCGCAGGCCCGCGGTGTAGACGGCGCCGGTGGTCTCCGGTGAGCGGCGCCAGCCGGTGGGCGAGCCGGGGGCGGCCTCCAGCAGGAAGTACTCCAGCTCGGGGCCGACGACGGGGCGCAGTCCCTGCTCGGCGCAGCGGACCAGGACGGTGCGCAGCAGGTCGCGGGGGGACTCGGGGGCCGGGGCGCCGGTCGCCGGGTCGGCGACCTCGCCGAGGCAGGCGGCGACACCCGGCTCCCAGGGCAGCACGGCCAGGGTGGACAGGTCGGGGCGTACGGTCACGTCCGGCAGACCGGCGTCCAGACCGCCGGCGACCGGGACGACGTCGCCCTGCGGGGTGGTGTGGTAGACGGCGCGGCAGAAGGCCAGGCCGTGCTCGCAGGCCGACGGCAGATGGTCCAGCAGCACCTCGCGGGCGCGGTCCGTGCCGATCAGGTCGGGGTAGACCACCCGGACCACGTCGACGCCCGCGGCGGCGAGCCGCTCCATGTGCCGGCGGATGTCTGAGGTGTCGGATGCGCTCACCGGTGTCTCCTTGGCGGAAGGAAGGGACTCCCTGTGCCCGGGCACAGGGGAGGGGTGCGGAGGGAGGCCGGGGCGGGGGAGAAGCGGTCCCGGCTGGTCGTTTGATCCCGAACGATATGGAGAGGGTTGCGAGCCCGCAAGGGGCTGATGGGGAAAAGTTATCCATCTGGACAGGTATTGACCAGGGGCGGGCGGCTTCCTATCTTGTTTGAAGCCAAACGAGTGAGGGGTGCGGCATCCGCTGGATTTCGCCCCCTTTGGCCGAGGGGCCCGGCCGCACCCGGGCCGGGCCCCTCTCTTTCTCTCGGCTTCTCTGCTCCGACGCCCTCACCCCTCAGGAGGACCGCCATGAAGGTCGTCGTCGACATGAACAAGTGCCAGGACCACGGCCAGTGCGTCTTCGCCGCCCCCGACGTCTTCTCGATGGACGACGACGGACACCTGGTGTACGTGTCCGACCCCGATGACGCGCTGCGCGACGAGGTCGAAGAGGCAGCCGACGTGTGTCCGCTGCAGGCCATCCGGATCGAGGGATGACCGCCATGACCGCACCCACGACCGGACGTGTCGTCGTCGCCGGCGCCTCGATGGGCGGCCTGCGCGCCGCCGAACACCTGCGCGCGGCGGGCTGGACCGGGACGATCACGGTCATCGGCGACGAGCCCCACATGCCCTACAACCGGCCCCCGCTGTCCAAGGAGGTGCTGGCCGGCAAGGCCCCCTTCGAGTCGCTGGCCTTCACGCCGAAGGCAGCCGCCGCCGACGTGGAGTGGCGGCTGGGCACGAGGGTCGTCGCGGCCGACCTCGACCGGAGTGTCGTCGCACTCGACGACGGCTCGGCGCTCTCGTACGACGGACTGGTCATCGCCACCGGAATGCGGCCCCGGCGCCTGCGCTGCCCCGGCCCGCTCACCGGCCGCCACACCGTCCGCACCCTCGCCGACGCCCAGGGCCTGCGCGACGAGCTGACCCGCCCTGATGCCCGCGTGGTCGTGGTCGGCGCCGGGTTCATCGGCTGCGAGGTCGCCGCCACCGCCGTGGGCCTGGGCGTCCGCGAGGTGACCGTCGTCGATCCGCTCCCCCTGCCCATGGCCGGGCCGCTCGGCGAACTGCTCGGCCGCGCGCTGCTGAAGCGGCACGAGGAGCGCGGGGTGCGCTTCACGCTCGGCACCGGAGTATCCGGTTTCGAGGGCGAGGACCGGGTCACCGGCGTCGTGCTGAGCGACGGCAGTGTGCTGCCCGCCGACGTGGTCGTGGAGTCGGTCGGCTCGGTCGCCAACACCGAGTGGCTGGAGGGCAACGGCCTCGACCTGTCCGACGGCGTCCTCACCTGCGGGCAGCTGCGGGTCGGGGGGCGGCCGGAGGTCGTCGCGGTCGGCGACGTCGCCCGCTTCCCCAACGCCCGCTACGACGGCGTACCCCGGCGCGTCGAGCACTGGTCGATCCCCACCGACACAGCCAGGCATGCCGCGAAGGCCCTCGTCGCCCATCTCACCGGCGCGGAGGGGGAGCCGGCGCCCTTCGCCCCGCTGCCGACGTTCTGGAGCGACCAGCACGACTTCCGGCTGCAGTCCTTCGGCGCGCCCGTCCTGGGCAAGGACGACGTACGGATCCTGGACGGCGACCCCGACGGTGACGTCCTGGTCGGATACCACGCCGCGGACCGGCTCGTCGGCGTCGTCGCGCTCGGCGGCCAGGCCGCCGCGACGGGCGCCGCCCGCTATCGCGCCCAGTTGCTCAAGCAGCCCGCCCTCACCGCGTAAGGAACCCCTTCATGTCCCCTCTCCGTGGTTACTTCCACCCCAAGACGGCGAGCGGCGCCTCCTCGCTGATCCCGTCCCCGCCGTGGCGCTACTCCGGCGACCTGCTCACTGTCGAGTACCGCACGGATCCCGCGCGGGTGCGTGAACTGCTGCCCGAGCCGCTGGACCTGGCCGACGAGGACCCGGGCGCGGTCGCTTTGATCTGGGCCGACTGGCAGTCCTGCTCGGCTTCCGGTCAGGAGCTGCTGGACCCGGTGCTCGCCCAGTACAAGGAGGCGTTCGCGGTCGTGCGCTGCACGTACCGGGGCCAGACCTACACCCGCTGCGTGTACATCTGGGTCGACAAGGACTTCGCGATCGCGCGCGGACTGCACCAGGGTTACCCGAAGAAGCTCGGCTCGATCCACCAGACCCGTCCGCATCCGTACGGGCCCGCCCCGCGCATCGAGGCCGGCGCCCGCTTCGGGGCGACCCTCGCCGCCGCCGACCGGCGTCTGGCCCAGGCCGTGGTCACCCTGCGGGAGCCGTCCGAGACCAACGGCTTCGTCAACGGCCACCCCATGGCCCACCACCGCTGGCTGCCCTCCATCGAGAAGGGCAAGGGGCTGGCGCTGGACGAGCTGATCGAGTCCGGTGCCGCCTCCTTCGAGGGCGGGCAGGCGTGGCGCGGCGACGCGGAGCTGGAGCTGTTCGAGGCACCGACGGAGGAGCTGGCCCGGCTGGAGATCGGCGAGCCGATCGCCGCCTACTACCGGCAGGTCGGCGTCGTCTGGGACGGCGGCCGGCTGCTGGAGTCCGGCACGTCCGGCGCCGAGTGACCCCGCACCCACCACAGGACTTTTGGAGACCGGACATGACCGAGCACACCCTCACGGTGGCCGGGGTCGCCGTCGACACCCGGCACTGGATCGGCGGCGAGCGCGTCGCCTCCACCGACACCTTCACCGATCTCTCGCCGATCGACGGAAGCGTCCTCGGTGAGATCTCCCGGGGCACCGCGACCGAGGCAGCGGCCGCGGTGGCCGCGGCGAAGGCCGCCTTCCCCGCCTGGGCCGCCACCCCCCGCGCCGAACGCGCCCGTATCCTGCATGCCGTCGCCGACGGCGTGGACAAGCGCCTGGAAGAGCTCGCCATCGTCGAGACCTGCGACAACGGCGCCCTGCTCCGCTCCCACCGCCGGGGCGTCATGCCCCGCGTCGCCCACAACTTCCGCTTCTTCGCGGACTGGCTGCTGACGCTGGAGCACGAGGACTTCGAGACGCGCGGGCACACCAACCACGTCAGCTGGGACCCGGCCGGCCCCTCGGTGCTGATCACGCCGTGGAACGCGCCGCTGATGCTGGCCACCTGGAAGGTCGCCCCGGCTCTCGCGGCGGGCAACACGGTCGTCCTCAAGCCCGCCGAGTGGACCCCGCTGACCGCCTCGCTGCTCGCCGACATCGCCGCCGAAGCCGGGCTGCCCGCCGGGGTGCTCAACGTCGTCCAGGGCTACGGCTCGGAGATCGGCGACGCCCTCACCTCGCACCCCGACGTGCGCCGGATCAGCTTCACCGGCTCGGTCCCGACGGCCAAGCGGATCACCGCCTCGGCCGCCGCCAACCTCACCCCGCTCAGTCTCGAACTCGGCGGCAAATCACCCCTGCTGGTGTTCGCCGACGCCGATCTGGACCTCGCCGTGGACCTCGCCGTGGAGCAGTACGACAACGCCGGGCAGGTGTGCCTGGCCGCCACCCGGATCCTGGTCGAGGAGTCGATCGCCGAGGAGTTCACCCGCCGCTTCGTCGAGAAGGCCGGGCAGCTCAGCCAGGGCGACCCGCGCGACGAAGCCACCGACATCGGCCCCAACATCCACCCCCGGCAGTTGGAGAAGATCGACGGCTTCGTGCAGCGGGCTCTGGCGGCCGGGGCCCGCGCGGTCATCGGCGGGCACGGGAAGGACGGCCAGTACTACGCGCCGACCCTGCTCACCGCTGTCGCCCAGGACAGCGAGATCGTCCAGGAGGAGGTCTTCGGACCGGTCCTGACCCTGCAGACCTTCGCCGACGAGGACGAGGCGGTCCGGCTGGCCAACGACACCCGCTTCGGGCTGGCCGCCACGGTGGCCACCGGCTCGCGCGAGCGCGCCGACCGCGTCACCACCCGGCTCGTCGCGGGCACGGTATGGGTCAACTGCTTCTTCGTACGCGACCTGCGGGCGCCCTTCGGCGGCTCCCGGCACTCCGGCGTCGGCCGGGAGGGCGGGACCTGGAGCTTCGACTTCTACTGCGACCTGAAGAACACCGTCACCGCACCGACCGGATGGAGCCGCGACCATGGGTGAGATCGTCGGGGCGGGGCTCCTCGCCCATGTCCCCACCATCGTGCTGCCCGAGGCCGACCGGCTGGAGCTCAACGAGGGCAGGGAGATCACCCTCGTCACCGGCCTGCGGCAGCTGCGCAGGGACGTCTTCGAACGCGACGACTACGACACCGTCGTCGTGCTGGACTCCCACTGGGCCACGACGGTCGAGTTCGTCGTCACCGCGCAAGCGCGCAGGGCCGGCCTGTTCACCTCCGAGGAACTGCCGCGCGGCATGTGCCGGATGCCGTACGACTTCCCGGGCGACCCCGAACTCGCCCGGAACATCGAGAGGTTCGCCGACAAGCACGGCACCTGGATCACCGCGATCGAGGACGACTACCTGCCGATCTACTACGCCACCATCAACCTCTGGAAGTTCCTCGGCGAGGGGCTGCCGGACAAACGGTGGGTGACCATCGGGGTCTGCCAGACCGGGGACATGGAGGACCATCTGCGCCTGGGCCGCGCCCTGGCCGACGGGATCGCCGCCACTCCGGGGCGGCGCGTGCTGCTGATCGCCTCCGGGGCCCTGTCGCACACCTTCTGGCCGCTGCGTGAGCTGCGCGACCACGAATCCAGCGACCCGGCGCACATCTTCACCCCGCAGGCACGCGCGGCTGACCACGAGCGCATCGGCTGGTTCAAGGAGGGCCGGCACGACAAGGTCCTCGACACCATGGACGAGTTCTGGAAGTACAGGCCGGAGGCGAAGTTCTTCCACTACCTGATGATGGCCGGCGCCCTCGGTGAGCAGGCCTGTGTCGCCCGGGCCCGCCAGTACGGCGAGTACGAGAACTCGATCGGCACGGGCCAGGTCCACCTCTGGTTCGACCGGCCCGCCGACGGCTGGACCGGCGCCGGTCTCCCGCAGTCCCCACGCACCCCGCACAGCCGCATCTAGGAGTTCTGCCATGCCCGAGTACCGCCGCATCCTCCTCGACGGCGCGGTCGTCCAGGTCACCGTCGACGGGGACGAACTCGTCGCCGGGGACGGCCGCCGCGTCAAGACCGAGGACGCCCGGCACCTGCCGCCGGTCGTCCCCTCCAAGGTGATCGCCGTCCACCTCAACCACCGCAGCCGTGTCGACGAGTTCCGGATCGACCTGCCCGACACGCCCACGTACTTCCACAAGCCGACCTCCGCCCTCAACTCCCACCACGGCGCGATCGTGCGCCCCGAGGGCTGCAAGTGGCTCAACTACGAGGGCGAGGTCGCCATCGTCATCGGGAAGACCGCCCGGAACGTCTCCCCGGCCGAGGCGGGCGAGTACATCGCCGGCTACACGATCGCCAACGACTACGGCCTGCACGACTTCCGCGACACCGACGCCGGTTCCATGCTGCGCGTGAAGGGGGCGGACACGCTGTGCCCGCTCGGCCCGGGCCTGGTCACCGACTGGGACTTCCACGGCAAGCGGCTGCGGACCTACGTCAACGGGCAGGTGGTGCAGGACGGTTCCACGGACGAGATGAAGTGGGACATGCACTATCTCGTCGCCGACATCGCGCGCACCATCACCCTCTACCCGGGCGACGTCCTGCTGTCCGGCACCCCCGCCAACTCCCGGCCGGTCCAGCCGGGGGACGTGGTGGAGGTGGAGGTGGAGGGGCTCGGCCGACTGACGAACCACATCGTGACCGGCCCGACCCCGGTCCGTACCGACGTCGGCGCACAGCCCACCGAGTCGGAGGAGGTCCTGTCCACCGCGCTCGGCGGTGACTGGGAGTTCCGCGGCATCCGCCCGCCCAGGCGCTGACCGACGCCCGTGAACGGCGCCGCACCGGGCCTGCCGACCGAGGCGTCCGGTGCGGCCGCCCGCCCGGGTAGGGTCGCCCGCATGACCGAGTCCGCCGACGCCCCCCGGAGCCGGCCCGCCCGCAAGCGCCTGCACTACGGCGAGGGCCGGGAAGCGCTGCTGCACGCCGCCGTCCGTGTGGTGGCGCGGGGCGGCCTGCGCAGGCTCACCTACCGGGCCGTCGCGGAGGAGGCCGGGGTCACCCACGGTCTCGTGGTACACCACTTCGGGTCGCGCGACGCGCTGATCGAGGAGACCCTCGCCCACACCATCCGCACCTCGCTGAGCACCAGTGCGCTCGAACCGGGCACCGGCAGGGTCGCGGACTTCTCCGCGGGGCTGTCGCAGATGGTCACGGCGGACCCGGACATCCAGGCGTTCCAGTACGAGCTGCTGCTGGAATCGCGCCGCCGCCCGGAGCTGCTGCCCCAGATCCGCGCGTTGTACGACGAGTACTTCGACGCCACCCGGCGCGAACTGACCCGCATGCTGCCCGCCGGCGCGGACACGGCACTGACCCGGCTGGTCTTCGCCGCGCTCGACGGCCTCGTACTGCACCAGCTCGTCCTCGGTGAGCCCGAGGCCACGGATGCCGCACTGGACGAGCTGCGCTCCTTGCTGAGGCTCCTCGACGCAGACGGTGACACGGTCGGCGACCGTAGCGCCGAGGACGGCTGACCACCCCTGTGACCTGCTTGTTCCAAGGCTCCGGACGTTCCGCGTCCGGAGCCTTTCGCTGTCCGGCGCCACGATCCCGTTTGATTCCGTACGAGTAAAGAGTCGGTTACGGCCACCGGAAGCATTGACGCAGCTTTCCAGATGGATAATTCTCGCCTGCATGGCAGGGACCGCCCGCGGCCGCCATGCATCCCTAGGAGATCCCCATGACCATCGAGGCTCCCGCACCCGAGCTGCTTCCGTTCCGCGACCCCGGCTACCGGGCGGACCCCGCCCCGTACTACGCCCGGCTCCGCGCGGAGGCGCCCGTCTACCGGCATCCGGCCGGCGTGTACGTGGTGTCCCGCTACGAGGACGTCGCGAAGCTGATCCGCAATCCCACCCTCAGCGTCCGCAAGCTCGATTTCGGCGTGGCCGATCCGCTGCACGACACGGTGCTCGGCCAGGACGCCCCCGACCACACCCGGCTGCGCCGCATCACCAACCGCTGGTTCACGCCCAAGGCGGTCGAGGAGTGGTCCAAGGTGATGCAGGCCTCCGTGGACGCCGTACTCGACAAGGCGGTCGAGGCGGGCGGCACGCTCGACGCGGTGGACGACCTCGCCCTGCGCTCCACCTTCGAAACCATCTGTCACATCTTCGGTGTCGAGCCCACGAAGATGCTGGAGATCCAGAAGGCCACCTACGACATCGGCGTCAGCCTCGGGCCCGGGTCCGACGAAGACGACTGGCGGGTCACCGGTGAGGCCTTCGAGTGGTACGAGCGGCACAACCGCGCCCTCATCGCCCACAAGCGCGCCCACCCTGGCAGCGGACTGATCGACCACTTCCTCGCCGAGCAGGACGCGGGGAACATGACCGAGAACGAGGTCGTCTTCTCGGTCCTGCTCTTCTTCGCCGTCGGTCACCTGGACATCAAGCACCTCATCGTGCAGGGCATCCGGCACATGGCCGAACACCCCGAGTACATCGGGATCTACCGCGACCGGCCGGACATCCGGCCCGGCTTCATCAACGAGGTGCTGCGCATCGAGACCCCCGAGCAGATGGTCTCGCGCCTCACCACCCAGGAAACGGTCATCGGTGACACGATCGTGCCCGCCGGCGAGGTCCTCGTCCTGCTCATCGGCTCCGCCAACCGCGACCCGGAAGCCTTCCCCGACCCGGAGCGATTCGACCCCGGTCGGCCGGACGCCGCGAGCCGGCACCTGGCCTTCGGCGCCGGCCAGCACGGCTGCGCGGGACAGGTGCTCGCCCGCGCACAGGCCGACGTCGTCTTCACCGCGCTGGTCAACCGCTTCAGCGCGATCGAACTCGCCGGTGAGCCCGCCTTCACCCACACCGAGTTCCTGCGCAGCATCGCCCACCTGCCGATCCGGCTGCGCTGACCGCGCGCCGGCCGTGCGGGAAGCCGCGGACGTCTGCCCGCTGCAGGCCATCACCGTCCACGAGTAGGCGGGCATCGGCAGGTCACCGACAACCCGTCGCGCCGCCGAAGCGTGAGAACATCGCCCAGCCCCTTGTCATGTGGATAGTTCCGCCTCACTATGAGGCAACTCGTTTGGCTTAAAACCACTCTCGTTCCCCCTCTCCTCCAGGCAGGTGATCCGCGTGGACAGTCAAACGGTCCAGAGAAACCAGACCGTGCAGGACGAACCCACCGCTGGCCGACTCAAGCCCAACTCTCTCGGTGTCCTCGGCATCCTCTTCTTCGTCCTCTCCGCGCAGGCGCCCCTGACCGGCATCGCCGGGGCCGTGCCCATCGCCGTGGCCATCGGCAACGGCGCGGGTACGCCCGCCGCCTATGCCGGGGCCGGCATCGTCATCCTGCTGTTCTCCGTGGGCTTCGTCGCCATGGGACGCCATGTCGTGGACGCCGGCGCCTTCTACACGTACATCGGCAAGGGGCTCGGCCGCCCGACCGGGTCCGGCAGCGCCGGTGTCGCGCTCTTCGCCTACTGCGCGGTCCAGGCGGCCATGTACGGGCTCTACGGATCGATCGTCAGCGCCCTGGTGGAGCAGCACACCGGCCTGAACGCCCCGTGGTGGGTCTGGAGTCTGGTCACCATGGCGATCGTCCAGGTCCTCGGCGCGGCCGGCATCGAGATGGGCGCGAAGGTGCTGGCCGTGTTCGTCCTGGCGGAATTCAGCATCCTGCTCGTCTTCGCCCTGGTCACCCTGTTCAAGGGCGGTGGCCCCGAAGGACTGGGCTTCACCGACAGCTTCTCGCCCCACGCCGCGCTCCAGGGCGCTCCCGGCGTCGCGCTCATGTTCGCCGTGGCGTCTATGTTCGGCTTCGAGGCCACCGCCATCTACGGCGAGGAGGCGCGCGAGCCCCGCAGGACAGTGCCCCGGGCCACATACCTCTCCGTCGTCGTGATCACCGGCTTCTTCGCCTTCACCTCATGGATGCTGGTCTCCGCCCACGGCGCCTCCCGCGCCACCGCCGAGGCAGGCAAGGCGCTGGCGAACGGTGACGCCACGGCATGGGTCTTCGCACCGATCACCGCGCAGTTCGGCGCCTGGGTGGGCGACGTCCTGCCGATCCTCCTGGCGACCTCCCTCTTCGCCGGCGTCCTCGCCTTCCACAACTCCGCCAACCGCTACCTCTTCTCCCTCGGCCGCGACGGCCTGCTGCCCCAGGGGCTGACCGCGATCAACCGGCGTCACTCCCCGTGGGTGGCGGGCAGCGTCCAGACCGTCATCTCCCTGCTGCTCGTCATGCCCTTCGCGCTGCTGGGCAAGGACCCGGTGCTGACCCTCTTCTCGTGGTTCAGTGGGGTGTCCGTGCTGGCGATCATGCTCCTGTACCTGCTGACCTCCGTGTCGGTGGTGGTGTTCTTCCGGCGCGAGCGGCTGGACACCCGTCCCTGGAACACTCTGGTCGCCCCCATCCTGGGCGCGCTCGGCATCGCCGGTGCGATCTGGCTCATCCTGGCCAACTTCACGACCCTCATCGGCGGCGACCCGACCACGGCGAGCTGGCTCGAACTCGCCGTCCCGGCGGTCCTGGTCCTCGGCGTCGCCGCCGCCCGCATGACGCGTGACCGGGCGACCAACCAGGTCTGAGGACGCTGCTTCCCGCAGTGTGAGGTGCGGCTGCCTCCCGCTCCCCCCCGGGGACCGGGGCCGGCCACGTCCGGCTCTGGTCCCCACCCGCCCACGGAGGATCCACCTGAGCACGGGGATACGTGCGGCAGGAGGAAGAGGCAGACGTGGCCGTGGCCGCCGCCCGCCGGGCCTTCGACCGCGGCCCCTGGCCCCGCCTCGCACGGCCGACCGCGGCCGGATCCTGCTGCACATCGCCGAGCTGCTCGAAGAGCACCGCGAGGAACTGACACTGATGGTCAGCCCGGAGACGGGCAAGCCCGTCACGGACGCGTACGGGAATCGAGCTGCGCGCCGCCATCAGCACCTTCCGCCGGTACGGGCAGCTGGCCGACACGCTCACCGACGCCTCGCCCCACACCGCCCCCGACGCCCTGGCGCGGGTCACCCGGGAGCGGGCCGGTGTCGTGGGCGCGGTGGTGCCGTGGAACTTCCCCCTGACGCCGACCGTGCCGGTTGGGCGGTGGCTCCGGCACACGCGGCGGGCTGCACGGTCGGTCGTACGGAAGCCGTCGGAGAACTCGCCGCACTCCGCCCTGCTGCTCGGCCGGCTCGCCACCGGTTCGGCCTGCCGCCGGGTGTGCTCAACATGGTGGGCGCCAAGGGCTTCGTCGGCGGGCGCGCCCTCGGTCTCCACCCCGATGCCGACGTCCTCGCCTCCACCGGCTCGACCGCCGTGGGCCGTCACTTCCTGCGCCGCGCCGCTGACGCCACCTCAAGTGGGTCTGGCTCGATATCGGCGGCAAGTCTCCCAGCATCGTCTTCCCGGCTGCTGGCGAACTCCTCCATCGCCGAACGGGTCACCGATGCGATCGTGCGCGGGCCCGGGAACCGGTCGTCGGGGAGCCGCTCGACCCGGCGACCGAGAGGGGTGCGACTCTCGGTTAGGGCGCCCGCCTGCGCCTCGGCGGCGGCCGTTCGCCGGCCGAGACCGGCGGCAGTTTCCTGCACCCCACGCCGTCGAACCGGCGAGCATCCACCCCGCCTGCAAGGACGTGGCCGGGCGTCTGGCTCGCTTCGACGGCGTCCTGCTGGCCGACGGCGGAGACTTCGCCCCGCACCGCGACGGCGCGATCGGCCCTCACGAGTAGCGTCTACGACGTCGATGACCTCCAGGACGACTTCGACATCGAGGGCCGCCCGCCAGGCCATCGACTCGGGCCTGCCGCTGCTGGCGGTCCGCCGAGAACACCATGGTCGTCAACGTCGCCCTCGGCGGCCCCCTGGATCACGGCCAGAGCGGGTTGCGGGACGTCGGCGCCGACGTCGCCGACGTCATGCCACCGGACGCTGCGGCGGTATGCCTGCCGTCCACGGCCGCCGTGCCGCAGGACCACCGCGACTTGGACGGCGGAGGAGTCCGGGCGCTGGGGACGAGCCGCCACTGCCACTGGACACCACAGCACGTCGCGCGATGGGTGGATCAGGCGCGCCGGCCGCCTTGGCTGAGCCCTGGGCACCTGCGCCAGGCCGCCGCCGTCGCCAGCCTTGGGCTGCTTGCCTCCCGCCTGGTGCGCGCCGGCCGCACGGGTGACGCCCGCCCCGTGTCCGCCACGATCGACGGCCTGGTGACGCCCTGGCCGTGGGGTCACGAGGGAGAACCGCTGGAGCGCTACACCTTCTATGCCGGCCGCCTGTGATCGTGCGTACGGCTCGCCGGGCCCTGCGGGCCGGGGCGGACGGCGAGCACGCGCGCGTACTGCCTGCCCGGCCCCGGCGCCAGCGGTGCCTTCCCGCCGGCGCGCACACGGCTGCGGGGCCGAGTCCGGACAGGCTCGGCCCCGCAGCTTTCCCCGGTTAGGGCCGGCCGCGCTCGGCGGCTTCGACGATGTTGGTCAGCAGCATGGCCCGGGTCATCGGCCCCACCCCGCCCACCGGCGGGGCCAGGGAGCCGGCGACCTGCCCGACGTCCGGGTGGACGTCCCCGAGGATGCCCTCCACGGTCCGGGTGATGCCCACGGACAGGACCGTGGCGCCCGGTTTGATCCAGTCGGGCCCCACGAGGTGGGCCACGCCGGCCGCGGCCACGACCACGTCGGCGACCCGGGCGTGGGCCGCGGTGTCCTCGGTGGCCTCGTGGCACAGGGTGACCGTGGCGTGTTCGGTGCTTCGGGTCAGCATCAGGCCCAGCGGACGGCCCACCGTGATGCCGCAGCCGATGACGCAGAACTTTCGGCCGGTGATGGCCACCTGGTTGCGGCGGAGCAGGTCGATGATGCCGCGGGGTGTGCAGGGCAGCGGCCCGGGAATGCCGAGCACGAGGCGCCCGAGGTTCGCCGGGTGCAGCCCGTCGGCGTCCTTGGCGGGATCGATGAGCTCCAGTACGGCGTGGGTGTCGATGTGGGCCGGCAGCGGCAGCTGGACGATGAAGCCGGTGCAGGCCGGGTCCGTGTTGAGCCGGACCACGGCGGCCTCGACGTCGGCCTGGGAGGCGGTGGCGGACAGCTCCACCCGGATCGACGCGATGCCGACCTGGGCGCAGTCGCGGTGCTTGCCGCCGACGTAGGAGTGGCTGGCCGGGTCGTCGCCGACGAGGATGGTGCCCAGGCCCGGGGTGACGCCCCGTGCCGTCAACGCCTGGATGCGGGCGGCGAGTTCGGCCTTGATCTCGGCTGCCGCGGCCTTGCCGTCGAGCAGCGTCGCGGTGGTCATGATCGTATCGCCCTCTCGGGTCAGGAGAACACGACGGTGCGGGAGCCGGTCAGCACGACCCGGTCCTCGGCGTGCAGGCGCACCGCCCGCGCCAGGACGACCCGTTCGACGTCCCGGCCGATGGCGACCAGCTCCTGCGCGGTGTGCCGGTGTCCGACGCGCACGACGTCCTGCTCGATGATCGGGCCCTCGTCCAGGTCGGCGGTGACGAAGTGGGCGGTGGCGCCGATGAGTTTGACGCCCCGGTCATGGGCCTGGTGGTACGGCTTGGCACCCTTGAAGCCCGGCAGGAACGAGTGGTGGATGTTGATGACCCGCCCCGAAAGTCTGCGGCACAGGTCGTCGGAGAGGACCTGCATGTAGCGGGCGAGGACCACGAAGTCGACCTGGTGCCCGGCGACCAGCCGCACCAACTCGGCCTCCGCCTCCGGCTTGGTGTCGCGGGTGACAGGGAGGTGGACGAACGGGATGCCGTAGCGCTGCGCGACGGGCGCCAGGTCGGGGTGGTTGGAAACGATGAGCGGGATGTCGACGGGCAGTTCGCCCAGCTGCCAGCGGTAGAGGAGGTCGGCCAGGCAGTGGTCGAACTTCGACACCATCAGCAGGACCCGGCGCCGCTGCTGCTCCGGCCGCAGGGACAGCACGGGGTCGAAGCGCGCGAGGCGCAGGGAGAGCTCGTCCCGCAGGCTCTCGACGTCGGCCTGCGGGGTCTCCAGGAGCACCCGGATGGTGAAAGTGCCGGTTCCGGGATCGGAGAACTGGGCGCTCTCGAGAATGTTGCCCTTGGCCCCGGTGATGCCACCGGACAGGGCGTGCACGATGCCCGGCTGGTCGGGACAGGTGACGGTCAGGATGTAGCGCTGCATGGCTGCGGTACCTTCCGGCTCAGGCCCGTACGCGGGTGCGCTCGGGGTCGTACACGGGGGTGGGCTTCACCGTGGCGTCGGCCTTGGAACCGTCGGCGGCGACCGCGGTCAGCGCGGTCCCCGGCCTCACCGCGTCGCGGTGCACACGGGCGAGCCCCAGGGTGGCGCCGTCGAGTACGGGCGAGGGCACGGCCATCGTCACGTAGCCGACGTCCCGTCCGTCCAGCTCCAGCCGCGCCCCCTCGGCCGCCTCGGGCGCGGTGTCCAGGAGGACGCTGACCACGCGCCCCGGTGCGGTGCTCTTCTTGGCGAGCAGTGCGTCGCGGCCCTGGAAGGGGCCCTTGTCGAAGTCGATCGCCCAGCCCATCCGGCACTCGAACGGGGTGACGGTGTGGTCGTACTCCAGCTCACCCATGATCATCCCGGCCTCGGTGCGGCACGTCAGGAGGGCGAGCGCGCCGGCGGCCTTCACCCCGAGGTCGGCCCCCGCGTCGAGGACCGCGTCCCACAGGTCCAGCGCCCGCTCGCGCGGCACCTGGATCTCGTAGCCGAGTTCGGCGGTGAACCCGATCCGGCTGACCTGCGCACCGGTACCCGCGACCAGGACGTCCCGGACGAACGTGTAGTAGGGGAAGGCGGCGTTGGAGACGTCGATGTGCGTGAGCCGCTGGAGGACCTCGCGGCTGCGTGGCCCCTGCAAGGTCAGTACGGCGAACTCGTCCCGTCGCTCGGAAACCGTGGTGCCGTCGGGGGCGTGCGCGGTCAGTGATTCCTGGGTGGCCGGGTGGCCGCCGGTGACGACCACATGGCCGGGCGCGAGGACGGCCACGGTCACGTCGTCGATCATGAAGCCGTCCGGGTCGACGACCACGCCGTAGGCGATACGACCGGCGCCGAGCCCGCGGACGCTCCGCGAGAAGACGGCGTCGACGGTGGCGAGCGCGTCCTCGCCCTCGACGTGCCACTTGTAGAGCATCGAGTAGTCCAGTGCGCCGGCGGCGGTGCGGAATGCCTCGTACTCCTCGGCCGGGTCCGTGATGAACAGGGGCACGGCATGGCCGTAGACGTCCATCCACTGCGTGACGCCGTCGTCGTAGCGCGGGGAGAACGGGGTGCTGCGCAGGCCTTCGGGCAGGGCCATGGGAACTCCAGGGAGGCGGAGGAAGTGAGGCACCGCCGAGAATCTATCCATCCGGATAACTTGTCAATAGGATAGATTTCCTTGTGGGAGGGCGTAAGGGGAGAGGAAAGGGGGCGTATGACCGGGACGGCCCTCGACGAGACGGTGGTCGAGGAGGGGGCCCCGGCCAGGGCGATCGGCCCGGATACGGTCAGGGACGGGAAGCTCTGACGGTCGCGGCCGTCAGCTTGTCATGTATCCAGTTCATGCCGGGTGGCGGCGCGGCGGTTCTTCGAGCCGGGCGGCCTGACGGGGTCGTCCTCCCTTACGGGCGGGACGAGGAGTACGGGGATGAGGACACCGTCTCCATCAGCGAGGCGTTCAGGCTCGTGAAGCACATCGTGGGTACGGGATCCTGGCCGACGGACGCGTGCTGGGTGGTCGATCGCTGAGCACGGGCTGTCGCCGTGCCTCGATGAGGATGGCGGCGAGGCGGAGTGCGGCCTGGTAGGCGAGGGCGAGCTTGTCCGTTCGCATGGCCAGGCCGCGCCACTGCTCGAGCCGGTTGATGCATCGCTCGACCCCGTTGCGCTGCTTGTACGACTCGGCGTCGAAAGTCGGTGGGCGACCGCCGGCGCTGCCTCGCCGCAGACGGGGCGGCCGACCTGGTCGGACGGCTGGGGGACGACAGCGCGGATGCCGCGTCGGCGGAGGTGACTCCGGATCGCGCGGGACGAGTACGCGCGGTCCGCCAGGACGACGGCCGGGCAGGTCCTCGGGCTTCCGGGTCCGCTCCGCGGAACACGGATGGCGGCCATGACGGTCTCGAAGGCCGGGGCATCGCGTGCCTGGCCGGCGGTGACGCGAAGGGCCAGGGGTCGTGCATGGCCGTCGCGGCATCAGCGGCCCGATCCGGTCCCACATCGCATCACTGATCACTAGCCGGACGGACGGACATGTCCGATCAACTGTCCAGCTCACTGGAGAGTCTCGCGCCCCTTACGAGTTCCGCAACAGTCAACCCCAGACTTTGGGGAATCGGCATGCTGTTCATGGTCTCCAGCCTGGCCTTCGTCTCATGGAGGCCCTTCATCATCGGGCTCGGGATCACTGTGACCGGACACTCCGTCAAGCCCACCGGGTGACCCCAGTCCGTCACCTATGCGACGGCACCAGGGCGCGGGGAACCGCGCGACCAGCCACGACGCACCCGCACCCGCACCCGCACCCGCTAGATCACCCGTTTCGGCACCCCTCGTAGGGGGGTCGTCTCCAGTGCCGTACGTGCCGCCGCCAGCGCCGGATGGGTCAGTTCCGCGACCCGGCGGAAGGTTTCCTGGGCGGTGCGGGCCGGCCAGTCCGGGGGCAGGTGGCGGGCCGGGAGCCTCGGGTCGGTACGGATGGTGCGGAGCCAGTCGCTGACCAGAAGCAGACGGGTGCCGATCGGGTCCTCGTCGGTGCCGTTGCCCAGGTGGGCGCTCCAGCGCTTGTCGAAGGTGACATAGCGGGCGGCGATGGACTCCAGGTCCCAGGTGTCGCGGATCATCTGCTCGATGTCGGTCACCTCGGCTGCCTGCGCGTGGAAGATCTTCACATGCGCGGTGAGGCCGAGTTCGGCGACCACCGCGGAGACGTCCACCCGGCCCGGCGCGATCCACAGGCCGCTGTACAGGGCCCCGAACCCGGACCAGGTCAGCCGGGAACGCAGGTCGTGGCGCTGGCGTTTCCAGGAGTCGGGCAGGGAGAAGCCGAGCAGGGTCCAGGAACCGTCCCAGTCGTCGTTGACGGCGCCCTGGCGCCAGATGCGGGTGCGGCCGTCGAGCAGGACGCGGGTGGCCTGCGGGGTCAGCCCGAAGAACATCTTGCGCCCCTCGCGCTGCCGCTGGAGCAGGCCCCGGTTGACCATGCGGGTGAGGGTGGAGCGCACGGCCTGTTCACCCACGCCCACGCGGCCCAGGAGGTCGATGATGCTGCCCGAGGAGACGCCCAGGTCCCCCTCCTCCAGGACGTGGTTGCCGAAGAAGGTGAGCATGAGTGACTGCGGGCGCGGCAGCGGCCCCTCTGCGGTGCCCGGGATGTCGTCGTCGTCCACGGGGGCAAGGGTACGACCGCCCGCCGACCGTGCGGCAGGCGGTCGTACGAGGTCACCGGCGGTCGGCTGGGTGGGCAAGGTCGTAGGGGCGGAGGTAGGGGGTGGGGTGGTACCGGACGTAACGCGCGGGGGTGGTGGGGTCGGCCGCGGTGGCGCGGGCGTTGAGGGACGCCGGGTCGGTGTCCTGCCACCTGCCGGTGGTCAGGCGGTCCTCCAGGGCGTGGAGGGCGGCGAGTTGTTCGGCGGGGCTGAAGGTGCAGTGGCCGGCGTTGTCGACGTACGCCTGGCGCAGGAGGGGGGCGGAACCGGCCGCGGTGACCGCGCGGCGCAGGGCGCTTTCCGTCTGGACGGGGACCAGGGCGTCGCCGATGGTGTGGACGGAGAGCTGGGGCTTGGTCAGTTCGCCGGTGAAGCTGCTGGTGGCGCTCATCCAGGCGACGGCGGCCGGGTCCGCGGTGATGCGCGGGGCCCGGTTCAGGGCGGCGAGGTCGGCGGTCAGGGACAGGCCCGCCTTCCGGTACAGCTCGGTGACCTCCTTGCGGACGGAGGACCGGCCGAGCAGCCGGGCGTAGTCGACGCCGGTGTTCCAGGACGTGTTGCCGCCCGCGCGGGCCTCGGCCTCCTGGCGCCGGTTGAAGGCGGCGATCTTCAGCAGGCCCTTGACGGCTTCGTACTGGTTGGCCTGCTGGGCGTCCCAGTCGGTGGCGGCGGGGCGGGTCTGGCCGGGCGCGTTCCAGACCGGGATGTTGTGCACGGCGGCGGCGAGGGCGATACGGGCCCGGCCCGCGGCCGTCGACTGGGCGGAGTCGACCGTGGCGGTGAGGGTGTTCGCCGCGTCGGTGGCGGCCTCCTGGCCGGGGAGGTTCACCAGCGGAACGTCGGAGCCGAGGAGCGTCTTGAGCACGAACGCCGGGTCGAGGGTGTTGTTCCAGTTGGCGACGCCGCCCTGGACCAGACCGCACAGGGAGAGCGAGCCGTCGATCTCCTCCGGGTGGCGCTCGGCGATGGCGGTGGTGACGAGTCCGCCGTACGACCGTCCCCAGGCGAGGGTGCGGGAGGCCTGGCCGAAGCGGGTGGTGAAGGCCTTCAGGGTCGCCATTTGGTCGGGGACCGCATCGGTGACGGCCCAGCCGGTGGTGGCGTACGAAGAGCCGATGAGGGCGTAACCGCCTTGCAGAAGAAGGGACTTGGTGGCGTCGTCCGGGGCGTCCTGGGCGGGGTTGGCGGGGCCGGAGGCGTAGCCGTGGCTGAAGAGGAGGACGGTGCCGTTCCAGGCCGTGGGGACGTCCATCGTGTACGTGGCGCCGGAGGGGAGCCGGCCGTCCACGTGGGCGGTGCCCGCGTCGGCGGCGCCGGCCGCGGGCGCGCTGGTGAGGGTGAGCAGGAGGGCCGCCGTAGCGGCGACGCGGGTGGCGTGCTTCATGCGGTGATCTCCTCGGTGCGCGGGGTGGTGGGGAGTGCGGAGGCGGGGTCGTCGCCGAGGGACGTACGACTGGTCTCGCGGACGAACCACACCGTCAGCGCGGTGATCAGGGAGCCGCCGCACAGCAGGAGGGCGACGGGGGTGCCGTTGCCGCTGCTCGCGACCAGGCTGCCGGCGATCATCGGGGAGAAGCCGGCGCCCACCAGGGTCGCGCCCTGGTAGCCGAGGGAGGCCCCGGTGTAGCGGACCCGGGTGCCGAACATCTCGCTGAACAGGGCGCCCAGCGGACCGTACATGAGCGACTGGGAGATGCCGTGGCCGATGACGACGGCCAGGATCAGCGCTCCGGACGACTTGGAGTCGACCAGCGCGAGGACGGGGAAGGCGGTGGCGGCGGACAGGAGCGCGCCGGTGAGGACCACCGGGCGGCGGCCGATCCGGTCGGAGAGGGCGGACGCACAGGGCAGGACCACCAGGGCGACCGCGGCGGAGACGGTGAGCGCGGTGAGCACCTGCGGGCGGGGATGGCCGATGCCGGTGGCGTACGCGATGAGGTAACTGGTCAGCAGGGACTGGGCGGTGAAGGCGCCGATGCCCACGCAGCACGCCAGCAGGACGGGCTGGGGGCGCTTGAGTACGTCGAGGATCGGCAGCCGGGACTCCGCGCGGTCCTTCTTCACCTCGGCGAACAGGGGGCTCTCGACCACGTTGAGGCGGACGAACAGGCCGACGCCGAGCAGCAGGACGCTCAGCAGGAACGGCACCCGCCAGCCCCACGCCGCGAACTGGTCCTTGGGGAGGGTGGAGACCATCGCGACGACGGCGGCGGAGATCAGGGAGCCGAGCGGGGCTCCCATCTGGGTGAAGCTGGACCACAGCCCGCGGCGCTTCTCGCCGGCATGTTCGACGACCATCAGGGTCGCGCCGCCCCACTCGCCGCCGATGGCGATGCCCTGGAGCACCCGCAGGGTGATCAGCAGGACCGGCGCCCAGACGCCGATGGTGTCGTACGTGGGCAGCAGGCCGATGAGGAAGCTGGCGCCGCCCATCAGGCCCATGGTGAGCAGCAGCATTTTCTTGCGGCCGAGCCGGTCGCCGAAGTGTCCGAAGACGATGCCGCCGATCGGGCGGGCCACGTATCCGGCGGCGAAGGTGCCGAACGCGGCGATCGTGCCGACGGCGGGGTCGGCACCGGGGAAGAACAGTTCGCCGAAGACGAGCGCGGCGACGGTGCCGTAGACGAGGAAGTCGTAGAACTCCACGGCGGTGCCGAGCAGGCCGGACAGGGCGACCCGGCGGAGCTGGCGGGTGCGTTCTAACGCGGTGGGGGACGGGGACATCGCGGTCTCCCTTGAGCGGGGGAAGGGACACCGCGAAATTAGGCTGTCTGATGACTGCCGTCAATAAAATGCACAACATCAGAGAGAGTCTGACGTGTATCACTCGCAGGGGCTGGTGCCGTTCGAGGGCAACGTCCACGCGGCCCACCGAGCCTGCCCGGGGCCAGGGTGCTGGTCATTCACCGCTTGGGCGAGGACTTCGCGAACATCGCCACCCGCCGCCCGGGCGGCGATCGCTCGTCACCGGCGGGCGGTCCCGGGGCCGGGCAGAGCGTCCGCGACGCCAGCCATGTGATCGCCATGGAACGCAAGGTGCTGGAGTCCTTCTCCGACAGGGCGCCCTGCAAGTCCAAGGTCCGCGAACGGGTGTCCCCCGCGATGAGTCGCCGCGGGGGACACCTCAGGGTGCTCGCTCCTGTCGGGCCGTCCGCTCAGGGAGCGTTCCCGGCGACGGCCAGGCGGTCGATCCAGCCGCCGAGGGATTCCCAGCCGGACCAGCCGTTGCTGGGGGCGGTCTGCCACTTGTGCCATACGGCGCCGTCGGATCCGCGGGCGAAGATCTCCAGCCGTCCAGTTTGTTGCAGGTTCTCCCAAGGCCGGCGGATCAGAGTGCTGCCGTAGCTGACTCGTCGTATGCGCGCGACCTTGACGCCTATGGCTATGGCTGCTGCCACCGGAGCCCTCGTTGCCACCGGAGCTCAGGCAGTCCCGACCACCGCCTTGTCCGATTGCCGACGTCACCGAGCTGATCGCGGCTTTCGCCAGGTCGAGTTCGCCAACGAGCCGCTCCGTCGGAGAAACACTTGGCGAGGACAGACACGGCGTGACAGCGGTGCCGCTCGGGGCGGCCGGCCCGGTTGTGCCTGTCCGCTCTACCGCGTAGCCGCCGCCGGCTTCGTGACCGCATCCGCTATCCGCAGCGCCATCTGCACCTGGCTGGCGTCGCGGTGCGTCGGTGTCCATGAGTACACCGCGCTGCGCCGGAGGTCCCGCGTCGCCATCATGGCCGAGTTGTAGCCGTACCGCTCTCCTGTCTTGCCCCACAGGGTCACGCCGTTGACCGTCACCGTCTGGAGGCCCGCGCTGTAGCGGGCCGGTGAGCCGTCCACCATCCGTACTTCCGGTGCCGGCAACTCGAACATCTTGTCCAGCGTCGTCCTCGGCAGAACCTTGCCCGGCGTGAACAGGGCTGTGATGAAGCGGTCCAGATCGCGTGTCGTCGAGATGATTTCGCCCTCGCCCCATGCCTCGGACTGGTTGTATTCCGTCACGTCCTGCAGGGTGCCGTCCGACATCGCCAGGTAGCCGTGGACGTGCGGGCCGTGGATCTTCGGGTCGTCGCCGGGGAAGGATGTGTGACACAGGCCGAGTGGGCGCAGTATGCGGTCGCCGATCACTTTGCCGTACGGCTTGCCCGTCACCTTTTCGAGCAGCAGAGCCGCCAGGACGTAGTTCATGCCCCGATACTCCTGCTTCGTGCCCGGCGTGAACTTCATCGGGGCGTCCTCGGGGAGAGTGGCCACCAGCTGCATCGGCGTCCACCGGTCGTAGCGGTGCTCGAGGACCTGCTCCGGGGTGTCGGTGCGCTGGGAGTCCGGGATGTACTCGTCCGGCAACCCGCTGGTGTGGTTGAGGAGTTGGGACACCCTGATCGGGGCGTAGCCGTCGGGAAGCAGGCCGGGCAGGTAGTCCTGAACCGGCTTGTCCAGGTCCAGCCGACCCTCCGCCGAAAGCTGCAGCACGGCCGTCGCCACGAAGACCTTCGTGATGCTGCCCGCCCGGAAGGTGTCGTCCTGGCGGACCGGTGCGCCCGTCCTTCTGTCCGCCACGCCGGCCGTGCCGTACCACTGTCCCGCCTTGCCGCTGACCAGCAGCTGAGCTGCCGTCGCCTGCGGGTGGTCCAGGTCGGAGATCGCGGCGCGCAGCGCCGCCGCGTCGAGCGGCGGGAGCGTGGTGGACGCGGGCGAAGCCGCGGGCGACGGTGTGGAAGCCATCGCGGCAGGGGCCGCGGCGGCCGTGAGGAGGGTGGCGGTCAGAGCTGCGCCCACGAGGGCCCGGCGGGACAGAAAGGTCGAAGTCATGACGATCATGATTTCGTCACGCCGTCGCCGTGCCATCAGGGAACATCCCCACCCTTCCCCTAAGCGTCCCTGACCACTGATCAGGGTTGGCACCCTGTGACCTCGCCGGTCGCATGCCGCGAGGCGAACGGGTGCTGCTGCCGGCAGGACCTCGACGACGATGAGCGCTTGCGCGTCCACCAGGAACCGGAGGGCCTGCGGTCTGGATCCGACGGAAGCCCTCGACGGCCGACCAGGACCGACCGGACAGCTCACCGGATCCGCACCGTCCGGCAACCTGCGGACAGTGGAGCCCTGGACGGAGGTTCTGGAGCAGGCTCGGGCGGAGGTGGATGCCGCGCGGGAACAACCCTGCTCACCGGCCCCGAAGCGGCCGCCACAGCGGCGAACACCTCCTGTTGCAGGGCGCTGAGCACCTCCTCGCCCATGCCCCCGAGGGAGAACTACCGGGAGAGGGAGCCGCCGGGGTGTTCCTGCCTGTAGCTGTTGATCATGTCTGCATGTCGTGCGCGCCGTATTCTCCCCGGGGCGGTGAGCTGATCGAGACCGCGTCGGATGAGGTCCGCCGGTGATCTCCTCAGGTGCGGCCGCGCACCTCCGACCGGGGCGAACGCGCTTGCGTACGGCAGCAGTTGGCGGAAGGCCGGTGAAGATCGGACGTCGATCCGCTCCTGCGCGGTGTGACCTCCGGGCGGAATTGCACGTCTTACGTTCGAGACCGCATCCCGGCGGCCCCCAACGGAAGGTTCTTCGATGGACAGTCAGATCGTGCAGGTGAAGATTCACCCCGCCATCGGTGTCGCCCGGGTCGGCAACAGTGTCGAAGCACCTTTCATCGGCCCGGAGTCACCGGACCAGAAACCAGCCGGCCCCGGCTCCTACAAGGACGGTTCCGGGGCGCTCCGCAGGCAGGCCGCACGGTTCCGTGTGTACGGCTACAACGCCGCGGGGGAGGTGGTGAGGGAGCTGAAGCCGGGCGCCGAGGGTGTCTCCGAGATCCAGTGGACGGTGCATCTGGCCAACAAGAAGGCCGCCTGGTACCAGTTCCATCTGGCGCTGGACATACCCGAGGGCACGACGCTCGCGGCAGAGCAATACGCTCTGCGCAACGCCGACGTCGTGGGCGCCGACAGGAAGAAGCTGGTCAACGACCCCGGAAGCCGCACCGTCCGCGGCTCGAAGACCGAGACGCAGAAGTTCGACACCGGCAAGATCATGGGCAAGGCGGTGTACCTCGGCGAGATCTCCACCCGTTCCGACGGCCGCCTGGTGGTGCTCGGAGGCCGGGGAAACTCCGCCTCCTACACGAACCAGCCGATCACCGGGGTCGCCAACAACAACACCTGGTACGACGACGTGTCCGACGGCCCGGTGACGGCCAAGGTCCGTATCGACGGCAGGGATCTGACCGCCGCCCCGGCCTGGGTCGTGGTGGGGCCTCCGCACTACGCCCCCGGCGTCAAGTCCATACGTACCCTTCACGACCTGCTCTTCGACGTCTTCGTCCAGGCCGGTTCGCTGACCCGCCCGCAGCAGATCTCGTTCACCGATCACATCGAGCCGATCCTCCGCCGGTTCTGCGATCTGCAGTGGGTCAACCAGGGATTCGCGGCACAGTTCGGCTGGAACGGCCCCCACTTCTTCCTCTCGCCCGCCCTGCGGAAGAGGCTCGCCGATCCGTCCGACCGGAACCGGGAACTGCGCCGCCAGACGTACGCCGCCCTGCGCGACTACGACCGGGACGGAAAGTCCCCGCTGCCGTGGCCGTGGATCTACGGCGACGCCATGGCCAGCAAGCCCAAGTCCGTGCGTCAGCACCTGGTGCTGTCGCCGACCCAGGACTGGATGCTTCAGCGCTGGGCGGACGGGGCTTTCCGGGCCGGACCCCTGCGGCAGCCGCGCCCCACGGTCGACGACGCCCCTGTCGGCGAGCAGCCGGGGCTGCTGGACCGGGGGGCCCTGGAGAACTGCGCCGCCGACGCGTTCCACCCGGGGTGCGAGGTCACCTGGCCGATCAGGCACGCGAGCATGTTCAGTGAACCCTTCCGCATCCGGCACCGCGCCACCGGCACCGTCGAACCCGACTACGGGCCCACCCTCACCCCGCAGGAGGCGGTCGCCGCCAATGGCCCCCTGCACGCACAGGGGCCCGGAGACCTCACTCGCTGGATGGCCGCCCCCTGGCAGGCGGACACCGCGAGCTGCCGCTCCGGCTATGAGGTGCTGGCCAACCTGGGGCCCCGGTACAGCCCTTACCTCCCGACCTTCTGGCCTGCCCAGGTACCCAACCATGTCCTCAAGCTGGAGGACTTCGAGAAGGTCAACACGCCGCCCACCGGGAGCGACGACAGCGCCCGGGAAGAGGCGTTCGAGCGGCGGGCGACCTGGCTGCGCGGCCTCAGCGGCACCATGAACCAGCAGCGCACACAGATGATCAAGGACTGGTCCAAGCTCGGCATCGTCGAGGCGCGCGACTACACAGTGGGCGACGGGAAGTTCCCGGAACGGATCCTGGTGGAGTCGCGCCCGGGACAACCGCTCGATCAGGCACCGGACACGGCGAACCTCGTCAACCTGCACGTGCCCGAGGCGGGCCCGCACGTGTTGTCCGCGGCGGCGGGCATCCGGCCCGAGGAAAGGCTCGCCCCCGAAACCGCCGAGGCCGAGTCCGCGGCACGGGTGATCGGCGAGGCGGCCCGGGCGACCGGCTACCGCGAGGAGGAGATCACCGCCGGATACCTCGAGATACTCGACCCCTTCCGCGACGCGCGGTGAGCGCCGCACTCGCTCCCGGCACGGACACCTACGACGTCGTGGTGGCGGGCGGCGGCCCGGCCGGCTGCGCCGCCGCGCTCGTGCTCGCCCGTGCCGGCCGTACGGTTCTGCTGGCGGACGCCGGCACCGGGCCGCCCAAGGTCGGCGAGACGCTCGTGCCCGCCGGGCGGGTTCTGCTCGGCGACCTCGGCGTCGCCGACCGTGTTGTCGACTCCGGACATCTGCCCTGCTACGGGAGCCTCTCGGCCTGGGGTTCGGCCGACCTGCACGCCGTGGACTTCATCAACGACCCGTACGGCCATGGCTGGCACCTCGACCGGCGGCTGTTCGACCGACGTCTGCGCGACGCCTCGCGCGCGGCGGGGGCCGAGGTCGTTGAGGGCTCGGCCGTACGCGACACCGCGCGGACGCCCGACGGCGGCTGGACCCTGGTCCTGCGCGGCGGCACCGGCCCTGCCGGTACCCGGTCCGGTGGCGAGCGTACGGTGCGCTGCCGCTGGGTGATCGACGCCACCGGCCGCGCCGCCGCGATCGCCGTCCGGTGCGGGGCCCGGCGGCGGGTCGGGGACCGGCTCACAGCTCTGTACGTGCCCCTGGAGGCGGACCCGCTGGACACCGACCGCCGTTCCCTCGTCGAGTCCGACGAGGACGGCTGGTGGTACACCGCCCCGCAGCCCTCCGGCGGGCGACTGGTCGCCTACTTCACCGACGCCGACCTGCCCGCCGCTTCCCACACCGCACGCCACTTCCGCCGACGGATGACGGCCACCCGTCACGTGTCCCGGTGGGTCCACCGGGACGGACCCCTGCCCACGTCACCTGCCGCGCCCCGCCGGGCCGCCGCGCACACGGCGCACCTGGACACGGTGTACGGAGACGGCTGGACCGCCGCCGGGGACGCGGCGGTCGCGTTCGACCCGCTCTCTTCCCAGGGCGTGCTGACCGCTCTCTACACCGGGCTGGGCGCGGGCCTGGCCGTCGACACCCGCCTGGGTCGTGCCCCCTACGGCGCGGAATCGGCCCTCGCCGCATACGCGGACAAGGTCGCGGCCGCACGGAGCGCGTATCTGCGCGGCCACCGTGTCATCCACGCCCGGGAGGCCCGCTGGACCGACCGCTCCTTCTGGGCGCGGCGCCTGGCCGACCTCCCCGACGCGTCCCGCCGACCGCAGGAAGGGCCCAGTGTCAGGGAAGGTTGAGCATCCTCACCGATTCCTCATGCGGTTTGGCAAGCGGCGAGAGCGGTGAAGCGTGCGGGCCAAGTCCGGTCCCGTCGGGGGTTACCTGCGCTCAGGTGTTCGGTCAGACTCGGCTCATGGGAGATGGCGCCCGGTGGTCGCCGGACGATGACTGGGATGGGCAGATGCAATGCGCACGGGCCCATGATGCGTGGGTGCGTGGCACGACCTCGTGGGTGCCTCCTGTTGAGGAGGAGCTGAAGGTGGCCGTCCGGGCGACCGCATTGAGCCTGCGGTATCCATCCACCAGTCACAACTACCTCCGGTTCTCGGTGGGCGCGCCGATGTGAAGGACGGCGTCGCCGCGCATCCACAGGGCCCGCCGATGGTCGGTGGCGGCGCAGGCCAGCGTGGTGACGGCCTCCAGGCGGTCGCGGCGGACCGGCTCGCCGTGGGTGACGCGCACCTGCCGTTCGGCGGCGCGCTCCTGGAATCGGCCGCTCACGATCGCGCCCAACAGGGTGGCGACGATGGTGAGGACGGCGGTGACTCGCGTGGGGTTGGTTCAGGAGGCCGTGGCTGCGCTGAGGATGTCGGCGTGGTCGAACGCCAGCTGGTCCGGCAGGTCGGCCAGGGGCACCAGCGGGCGGTGCGGGCGTCGTCTCCGGCGGTGATCCGGGTGGTTGCGGGGACGACGGTCGCGTACGCAAGGGTGACGAACCGGCCGCGCGGGTCGCGCCCGGGGGAGTCCCGGACGCCGATCTGACGCAGGTCGTCGGCGGCCACCTGGACGCCGGTCTCCTCCGCCAGTTCGCGGGCGGCCGCGGCGCGGCTGGTCTCGCCAGCGTCGACGTGACCGCCGGGCGAAGCAGGCGGGTTCGTCGATTTCGGCCGGTGAGTCGCAGGAACCGACGCGTGAGTGGTTCACCGCCAGCAATGAACCGCTCAGCCTTGCGGGCCAGAACACCGAGCGTGGAGGACTCGCTCGAGTGGATGGGCGTCGAGCGTATCCACGTGCTGTTCCCGCACGATTCGTAACGGTCCGTGGCAAGACCTCCCGAACACCGGAGGCCACACCCATTCCCAGGGAGAGCCATGCCCGAGACTTTCCCCATCCCCGAACCTGACCTGACCGCCGGGGCCCGGCCCGATCTCCGGATGCTCGCGGGCCGCCCCACTTCGACGCCACGTGTACGCCGCGCCAACGCTCGCGTCACCAACCGAACCTGAGCGTCTGCGGTCGCGTGCCGCGCTGCCCGCCTACCCTCCCGGGGTCACCAGGCCTGTCTCGTAGGCGATCACTACCGCCTGGGCCCGGCTGTTCAGGCCGAGCTTGGTCATGACGCGGTTGAGGTGGGTCTTGACCGTCGCCTCGCTGATGGAGAGCCGGTCGGCGATCTCGGGGTTGGACAGGCCGCGCGCAATGAGTTTGAGGACGTCGACCTCGCGGGGGGTCAACATGGCGAGGCCCGGCAGAGGGTGGGCGTCGGGCGTGGATCGGTCCCGTTGGGCATACGCCTCGACGAGCCGACGAGTCACGCTCGGGGCGAAGAGTGCGTCGCCGCCCCCGACCGCGGCCACGGCTGCCAGCAGCCGCTCGGGTCCTGAGTCCTTGAGCAGAAAGCCGGAAGCCCCGGCGCGTAATGCTCCGTAGACGTATTCGTCGAGGTCGAAGGTGGTCAGGACCAGCACCCGGGGGGCGGGGTCGACCGCGTCCGTGAGGATGCGCCTGGTGGCCTGGATGCCGTTCATGCCGGGCATGCGGATGTCCATCAGGATCACGTCGGGCCGCATCCTGGCGGCCAGCCGCACCGCGGCCTCGCCGTCCCCCGCCTCGCCGGCGACCTCGAAACCGGGCGCGGCGTTGAGAAGGCCGACGAGGCCGGCGCGGATGAGGAACTGGTCGTCGACGACGAGGACTCTGGTCATCTCCTACGCTCGTCTCCCCTCCGTGCGCCAGTTGTCGACGTCGGCAGGGTCAGACGGACCGCGAAACCCCCCTCGGCGCGTGGGCCGACGCTGATCGTCCCGCCGTAGAGCTTGGCCCGCTCCCGCATGCCAATCAAGCCGTGTCCGCCGCCTCCCAGGAGTCCGGCCGGAATCAGCCCGTCTGCGTTGCCCGTTCCGTTGTCCGTGACAGTGACGGTCAATTCATGCTGCCGGTAGTTCAGTCGCACCTGTGCGTCGGCGTGGTGCGTGTGTTTGAGGACGTTGGTCAAGGCCTCCTGGACGACGCGGTACGCGCACAATTCGACGCCCGGGGCGAGCGGACGCACGGTGCCCTTGATTCTCAGCTCGACCGGGACGCCACCGGCCCGGATACGCTCGAGCAGGTCGTCGAGTCGGGCGAGGGTGGGCATGGGGGAGGCTGACTCGGCGCCGCCCAGATCGTGTTCCCGCAGGACATGCAGGATGCGCCGCAGCTCCTCCAAGGCCTCGCCGCTGGTGTCCTCGATGGTGCCGAGGGCGCCCCGGGCAGTGGCGATATCGGAGTCCAGGACGAACCGGGCCAGGCCGGCCTGCACAGAGATCACCGACATGTGGTGGGCGACGACGTCGTGCAGCTCCCGCGCTATGCGCCCACGTTCGGCGGCGACCTCACGACGGGTCCGTTCGGCCTGCTCGACGCGCAGCTGCCGGGCGAGTTCGCGAGAGCGGTGGGCCAGCGTGCCGGACCACACCAGCACCAAGCTGAACACCAGGGCCTGGCTCACCACTAGCGTCATGGACAAGCTGTCGCTGATCACACCCACAAACGCCCACTTGGCGATCATCACGGCCGCACAGCCGACGGCAATCCGTGCCGAATACACCGACGCCACCGTGTACAGGGCAAGCATCGAGCCCAACGCCGACGCCACCGGCCAGTACCCCAGGCTGATGTAGGCGACGCCGGCCAACTGCACGGCCGCGAACACCACCATCGGTACCTTGCTCCGAAAGGCGACCGGCAGATGCGCCAGGGCGAGCAGCACATAGGCAGGGGCGTCGAGTTCCGGCCAGCCCCGCGCCACCGACACCTGACCCAGCCGGACGGCCACCCACGTCATGGCGAGCGCGATCAGCGTGTCGAGGACGAGCGGGCGGGGCGTACGCATGCGCATCGCCGCAGCCTAACGCCGGTGAACGCGCGGCGGCGTCAACCTTTCGCGGTACCCAGGAAGTTGTAGGAACCACTACAGCCGAAGTCGCACGAACCGCGCGGCTACCGCGCTCGGTGGGTCAGAGTTCCACCCGGCGTGAGACGCGACAACTGCACCGCCGCCCCTACTGTCATGGCGCAGCGGCACCGCCCGACCAGCGGCGCCGCACAACTCGCGGGCTGAACCGTCTCTGCGGCGATGCGCCGGAGGAGGCCCGCCCATGACAGGCCGTCTTAGGTCAGGAACGGTGCAACTCACGTGTGCGGAGTGCCGAAGAACCGACACCACGCCCGTGCAACTTCCAGCCTCCTCAGGCGTCCTGATGCGTACATGCTCATAACCGCTGAAAGAAACAGGAGTAAGAAGTTGAAACCTGGACTCGCTGTCGTAAACGGGACGCGTCGAGCTCTGGCGCTGGCTGCCGTTGTGGCTGGTTTCTCTGCCCTGGCCATCGCACCGGCATCCGCGGAAACTCTCATCAAGGTCACACAGGGTGACGACTACGCCTATCTGTACCAGAACAGCTGGTACGACATCGTCTATGTATGCGACGTCGAAGCGGACGGCCACGGCGTCTACGTCAAGGTCTGGAAGGAGAGTGGGTATGACGAGTTCGGGGACGCCAACGGGTCGGCATCCCCGTGCAGCTCCAGGAGCTACAGCATCGGGGACGTCACATCCATTCAAGTCTGTGAGAGCGTGACCGGGCCTGACTGGTGCTCCGACAGGAGATACCGGTAAGACCGGCAGAGGTTATGGATGGCCCCCTGCGTCGGCCAGCGAGCGCGGTCGTGTCAGGGGGCTGCCCAAAGGGCACTGGCCCTCAGCCGGTGAAGGGGTGGCGGTGTACCGGACGCGTTGAGCGTCCATGAAGAAGCCGTGGCCGACGGTCACCCCAGGCCGTCGCTGCCGTCCAGCCCGAGGTCGGTGTCGCGGGTCTCGCTCAGCCGCCGCAGGAACGGCTCCAGGCGGTAGAGGTTCTCCGCGAGGACCTTGTTGAGTCCCTCCCCGCGCAGCGACTGGTGGGAGTGGACCCGGGCCTTGTGCTGCGCGCGGTCGGTGTTGTCGGGCGGTCCGGTTGTCCGGGCGCGGGACCTGTCGGGCCAGGCGCACGTCCTCCGGCGTCGCCAGGACCACTCGGGGGCATGCCGTGGCGCTTGGCGGCGGCGACCAGCGGGGCCCTGGCGGTACTGGACACGTTCGTCGCGTCGATCAGCACGGGAGCAAGGCCGCCCTTGATCTTGGGGCCGGACGCTCGTGGCGGACAGCTGGATCGGCATGACCTGTGCCAGCGGGATGAGCTTCCGGCAGGCATGGAAGTTCCAGGGGTGGCTGCAGGGTTACAACGGCGGACCGCTGCGCCAGCCGCGCCAAGAGCTGCTCCCGCTGGGGACGTTGGGGACAGGACGACGTACGGGGCAGATCGGCGACCGGCGTGAGATCGGGCCCGAGCTGACCGGCAATCCGCTGGTCCGCAAGGTCAGCTTCACCGGGTGGACGCCGAGTTCGGTCCGCCGGAGTTCCCGCACGGCATCGGCGCATCCGGGGTGAGCCGCTTGTATGCTGCGGGCCGCAGTGCTCAAGGGCCGGCGTCCTGTCGCCGAACTCGTCGACAAGCACAAGAACCGCACTCAGGGTGTCCGTGAGTAGGTAATCCTGGCGCTCCGGCTGGTGTGGCTGACGATCCTGGCCGGACTGGCCCGGTTCCCGCGCTCGGCCCGGAATGGCGCCGCTTACTAGGATTGCCCCGTCCTGATCACAGGGTCGATACGGCCAACCTCGGGCGACTGCTCGGCGGTCCCGAGGTGCTCACCATCGTGGACGCGCCCGAGCCCCAGCCCCTTCCGACCGAGGTTCTCGTCCGCGTCAAGGCGATCGGGCTGAACCCGCTGGAGGCGCGCCTGCGCGCCGGCGAGTTCCCGCTGATCGGCCAGCCGCCGGTCATTCTGGGCTGGGACATCAGCGGCGTGGTCGAGGAGGCACGGGGGACGTGGCGGTTCAGGCCCGGCGACGAGGTTTTCGGGATGCCGCTGTTCCCGCGGGCGGCGAGCGCGTACGCCGAGGTCGTGTCGGCGCCGGCGTTGCACCTGGCACGCAAGCCGGCGTCGCTCTCGCACGTCGAGGCGTCGGCGCTGCCGGTCGTCGGGCTGACGGCATGGCAGGGCCTCGTCGACCTCGCCGGCGTGAGGGAGGGCGACCGCGTCCTGGTCCACGGCGGTGGTGGCGGGGTCGGTCACGTCGCGATCCAGATCGCGAAAGCGCTCGGTGCGCAGGTGATCGCGACCGCCGGCGGGAGCAAGCGGAAGTTCGTCGAGGGGTTCGGCGCCGACGAGGTGATCGACTACACGGCGGTCGACTTCACCGAGGCGGTCCGCGACATCGACGTCGTGCTCGACACGATCGGCGGCGACACGGTCGAGCGGTCGCTCGAAGTGCTCCGGCCGGGCGGTCACCTGGTGACGGCGGTCGCCGAGGAGGATTCGGAACTCATCGCCAGGTACGAGGCGGCCGGCATGCGCTTCAGCGGCATCGCGGTCGAACCCGATCCGGTCGCCCTGCGAGGTCTCGTCGAACTCGTCGAACAGGGCAAGCTCCGGGTCCACGTGCAGGAGACGTTCCCGGTCGAGCGCGTCGCCGACGCGCACCGGCTGCTCGACGGCGGTCACCTCCAGGGCAAGCTCGTCCTCACCGTCTGATCCCGTCGTGGGGCTTCGCGCACGCGAGGCCCCACTGAGGTGTCCTCTGAGTCCTTCCACCTCTGCGTCAGCTTGGACAGCCCGGAGAACCTTCTCCCACGTGCCATCCGCCGACCACCGGCGATGCCTGTCGTGCACTGTTTTCCACTTCCCGAAGCGCGTCGGCAGGTCCTGCCGTGGGACACCGGTCCGCACGTGACCCAGAGGCGCCTTGAGGTCCTAGGGGTCGAAGCCAGAGGCACCGACCTGGTGGAGGTGCTGGGTGAGCACGGCAGCGACCGCCTCCCACTGCGAGCCCGGTTCGTGAACGCCTCCGCGGCCTGCACGCTGCGGTAGTTCGTGCTGAACAGTGCCCTGAGATCCCGGCCTGCCACATCCACCAAGGGGTGGCGTGTCACTGCGTGCGGCCCGCCCCGGCGTGGCGCCGGGGCGGAGTCGGGGAGCAAGGAGTGTGAGCGTGAACGGGTCCGGGTTTCGGCACCGCCGGTGCACGCTCGTCGCGGCAGCCCGCGGTGCCGAAGCCGGGCGGTGAGCGGCTCCCCGTCAGATCATTCGAAGACGACGTCCGAGACGGACACGAAGAATTCACCGGTCATCTGCTGCTCCTGGTCGACGTGGTCGCAGCACCGCTCCGGGTTGCCGGTGGTGCAGACGCCGCCGTGCCCGCCCCAGATGTTGACGATCGCGTGCCGGCCCCTCTTGCGTCCGGCCAGCGCCGCCGTGGTCCATGCCTCTTCGGGGTTGCGGCCGTGGACGACCACCATGAAAGGGGTCGGCTCCAGGTCGGCCCAGGACAGCGGGGCTGAGGCGTTCCAGCCGTCCTTGGTGACGAAGAACTGGTACGTCCACGTCGGTCCTGTGTGGTTGGCGGTGTGCTCGTAGGAGAAGGTGAGGTCCTTGGCGGCGGTGTCGAGGACGGTGGTGGGCCAGTCGCCCACGAGGTCGAGGCCGGCGAAGCGGGGGTTGCCCGCGGAGGCCACCTTGCCGTCGTCGCCGCCGGTGCTGAACTTCCGGTACTCCAGGTAGTGGCCGTGCCGGTTCCACGGGTAGTCCGCGCACATCCGTTCCTTCCCGGGGACGACCTCCGCCCACCACGCGTCCGGAGCACAGGCCGCACGGACCTGGTCGCAGAAGGCGCTCGTGCAGGCGTGGCCCCCGCCGCCCTCCGCGGATTTCAGGGTGAGCAGGGAGCGGCCCGGCGGGTCGGCCATGTTGCCGTGCCTGGGCTGCGCGAGGTCCCCGCTGCGGTCGTCGGCCACCGCGACGGGGATCGGCTGGTACGGGGCGTCGGAGCGGCCGGGAACGGTGCACTCCTCGGAGAACGGGCTCCAGCTGCCGTCGCCACGCCGGGCCCGGATTTTGACCTGGTAGGTGTCGCCAGGATCGGTTCCCAGAGTGACCCAGTGGTTGGCCGCGAGCTTCCAGCCGCCCCACCAGGTCGGCCAGTCGAGATGGAGGGTCTGGGTGGGCCGGCCGTTGAGCCACACCTCGTACTCGTGCGGGTACGGGGCCCGGCCGTCGTCCCAGTCCGGCGGGGTGGTGTCACCGCCGGAGTTGCCTCCGGTGGTCCATCGCAGGGAGATGCCGTGGAGGATCTCGGAACCGTCGGTCCGGTAGGTCGTAGCGGCCGTGAGGTCCTTCGGGTCGTAGTAGTCGCCGTTGACGGGAGTACTGGAGTTGGGGGTCACCCGCAATCACCTCGGTCTTTCAGGGCAGCGGAGAGCTGGCAGAGGACGGAAGGGTGCTCTTCAGTCCCTCACCTCCAGCTCCCTGAAGCCACCCGGATTAGCCCCAACGGGTGACGTTTCAGACGGGACGAAGAGTGGTCCGTCGCACCCGCCATGGATCTGCTCGGGCACGGCTCCGTCCCCGGGGTTGCGCCGAAGAGCGGCGGAGGTTCCAGGACAATGGCCCCTTCCCAAGGTGATCAGCGTTCAAGGAGGTTGCCATGTTCGGTACACCGGATCAGCCCGGCTTCTCCGGCCCGGGCGGGGGAGAGGACCAGCATGCGGCCGAACGACATCGTGCAGGAGATAGTGCACTGGTACACCGAGCAGATCGCTGCCGAGCGGCGGGCCCCACTGCCCGATGAGGAGCGTCTTGCGCAGCTGACGGCGGGCCGTACGGCTGCCTACCAGGACCTGCAGCGTCTGGAGGACGCCGACCCGGAGGAGGACCGCCTTGCTGTGCTCTACGCGGCGCGGCTGAGGGACCTGGAGTCGTGGACCGTCCGCGGCAGGGGGCAGCCGTCGTATGTCCGGGCGGTGAGCGGCGATCCGCACACGTGGAGTGGCCGTCGCGGCGGATCACCGTCACCGCGGTGATGGCCGGGTGGGTTTCGGCGACCGCCGTGAGGTCGGCGACGGCCCGGTAGCAGCGGTCGTGCCCGGCGCGGGTGGAGCCGGACTATGACCCGCTGAGAGCCCAACGGCCTTTCATGCAGGTCGCGTCGGTACGAGCTGTGCGTGCGCCTCGCCTGTTTCCGGCAGTCCGGGCACCGGCCCGGGCGAGCGGTGGACACCGCCTCCATCACCAGGACGTCGGAGGAGTCGCTGATGCGCTCCAGTCGCACATCAATCCCGGGAAACAGCACAGCCTCGACCGTCTCGCTCGCCATGCCGGGACATACTCTGCCGAAACGATCCCTTCGCTCACTTCGCTGACCTACGTCCTCCACCGACTGAGTCGTGGTCTTCAACGCGGTGGCCAGGCGGGCCTGGGTGATACCCGCAGCCTCACGCAGCCGGTCACGCTCCGCCGGAGGCGGAGGCGGGACGGAGGCGGGACGGAGGTGGAGGGCGAGATTCGGCCGCGTGGTCCGGCCCTCACACGTCCTGACGCGCGCCTCGGACAATGGGCGCGGTCCGAGGCACCGACTGCCCGTCCACCACGTGGTGCCAGGACGGATGAGGTTCCCGGACGCGCGCCCCGTGCCACCGGCGACTGTCACCAGTTGGCAGCCACCTGCGCTTGCCGCAACTACGGTTGGCCTGAAATCGTCCGTGCTTGATACAGGAAGGCCCCGCTTCGGGCCGCAACCAGGAAGGCATCCGCCGTGGCAACGACGAGCAAGTCTCCCCATCACAGACCCACCGCCGCTCTCCGTACGGCCACGGCCGGTGCGTGCGCAGTCGCCGTTCTGGCGGTGACGCTCACGGCCTGCAACGGAGACGGCGACGCCACGGCATCACCGACCACCGGGCACACGACGACGGCCCAGCCGACAGGCACAGGCACAGGGACCGGCGCGACGACCGCCGGGACCCAGCCCAGCGCGGAACCCACGGCGACCGGCGCCGCCAAGGCCTCGTCCCCGGCCCCTGCTCCGAAGCCCACCCCCGCCCCCGCCACGGCCGCCGCGCAGTCCCCTGCTGAGGACCCCGACGGCTGCGATCACAAGATGCCCATCTCTCCTGATGAGATCGCGGTCTACCGCTACACCCCGGAGGGTGGCTCGCTCAACCTGATCGTCAAGTACGGCAACTGGGGTTGCGCTCCCAAGGACTCCGACGGCGCACCCTTCGTGACCGTAGGCAAGGAGACCTACCTGCCCATGGACCAGGCGGCATACGTCACCGCCACCGATCCCATCGTGCAAAGCACCGAGAACCAGCACATCGGGGTCCAGGAGTTCCTCGACTGGCTGGAGGCCAACCCCAACAGCGGGCTGGTCTTCACGTACCACCTCGGCGACGACGGGGCCGTCGACCGTCTGGAAGAGGTCTTCACCCCCTGAGCGCCCGCCCGGCGGGCCGCCCGACATCCCGCGGTCGGGCGGCCCCGGAGCATGGCTCTTGAACGCCCCCGTCATGACCGCTGGTGGGCGGCGAGCAGGAGAGCGAGCGACGGGCGCCGATACGGCTCGGTGATCGCCGGTGAACCTGTGGTGATCGCGCGTTGAATCCGGCGAACTCCCCGAGAACCCGCCGCCGGTGGTTCGGCTTGTGGTCACCGCGACCGAGCACCGGGCGGTCAGCCACTCGCTCCTGGTGGTGGAGCCGCCGGCCTATCCCACCCGCGAGCAGCTCGCGGCCCGGTACCTCGCACGCTGCGGTGGGCCCCTGACGCCCGGCGAGCTGCGTGACGCGCTCGCCCGGCGAGGCCACACCGTCTCCGCCGCGCAGCTGAAACGGGACATGCGCCCACGGCGCGTCCGTCCGCGCTCCCGGCGACCTTGTCCTGGGCTGGGGCGATGCCGGGGCAGCTGCCGGGCTTGTCCGGGTGCGGCGTCCTCCGGCTCCAGGAACCGGTACGCCGCGTCACTCGGCGCGATCCCGTCGAAGCGGGCGGCGAGCAGCGCGATGTCGTCGTCCCGGCCGCCCGGACCGAGTATGTCGAGCACCTCGTCGCACAGCGCCGCAAGGGGCGGCGGGTGGTCGGGGTCCGTCGGTTGGGCGCTCGCTTCGAGCTTCTCGCGCAGTGCTCGATGCCGGTGGCCATGTCGCGCAGCCGGGACTCGACCAGGCCGTCGGTGTACAGCAGCAGCGTCGCCCCGGCGGGTCGTCGAGCTCTCCTGCCTCGAAGTCGACCCCGCCGACGCCGATCGGCGCGCAGTGAGGCACCTGCACTCGTCGCACCTCTCGTCAGCCGGTACTACATGTCTTGCGAGCAGATGTGGGCAGGCCTCGCGGCTCTCACCACGAGGCTCCTTGCTCCGCACGTCACATCGGGCTGAGGGAGGTTCAGTCCCTCACGGGAAGCGTCAGGTGGGTGAGGCTGCGGTCGTGCGGGCGGCTGAGGAGGAGCACTGAGCAGGTCGCGCCGATCAGCGCGCAGAACATGTCCCACTGGGTGTCCCAGACGTCGCCCTGGGTGGCCAGGAAGGCGTCGGCGGCCTGTCCGCCGGTCACGGCTGCTGCCCACTCGAGCATCTCGAAGACCGCGCTGAAGGCGAGGCAGGCGCAGACGGTCAACGGTGCCAGCCAGCGGCTGTCGCGCAACGGCGAGGTGCGGACGAGGAGTTCGCGGACCAGGACCGCCGGGACAAAGCCCTGCATGAGGTGGCCGAAGCGGTCGTAGGGGTTGCGCTCCAGGCCGAACCAGTCGCGGGCCCAGTTTCCGGCGGGGACTTCCGCGTAGGTGTAGTGTCCGCCCACGATCAGGACCAGCGCGTGTGCGGCCAGCAGAGCGCACAGCAGGCCGCTCAGGGGGAAGCGTCGACGCAGCAGGATCGCCAGGGGCAGGCCCACCATCACCCAGACCGTTTCCAGCAGCCAGGTGGTGGGGTCTTTGGCGTCCCACGCCGATGCCGCGAGCGCCGCGGCGACGGTGACCGCGAGAACGGCGGGCAGCCGGCGGCGGGCTGCGGGTTGCGGTGTGCCCGGCCGTGGGTCCTGCGACGGGCTGACGGTCGGGTGGATGGCGGACATTGCTGGCTCCTCGTGTCTGGGTATGCCCTCATCCTCGGGTCCGGCCGAGTCCCCGGCATGAGTGCGCGTACTCAATCGCCGTGCCCGAGTGGCCAGTTGGCGCGCTTCCCGAGGGCAGGTGTTCTGCGATCCTCTTGGCCCAGGCGCCGGTCTTCGCCGGGTCGTTGGGAGTGTCCGCCCGCTCGCGGGGGGAGTTTGTGGTCGGCCGGGGCCTGCTTTGAGCGCGATGGGGTGCGCTCTGGCGGGTGCTCGCCTCTTGCGCGTCGTGCGGGGACCTGGTGGATCGGAGTGCCCATGGATGTTCCCGTTCGGCTTGACGCCATGACCGCCGGCTACTGGTGTGTGCCGCTGTTCGACGGACCGAAGAACTCGATCTCGGCGATGGCGACCTGCTTGTCGGCGGAGACGGCGTAGGACGAGCGCACGATGAGGCGTACCGCGGTGACCTCGCCGACACGGAAGGCGCGGCGCTGGCCTCCCGCGGCTTGGTCGAGGGTGAGGAAGCGGGATTCCTTCGTGCCGTCCGCGGTGGTGATCACGGCCTCGACGCGTCGGGGGAGGGCCGACTCGGCAAGCTGGTCGGCGCGTGGGGAGACGCCGGGGGTGATGATGACGTCGAGCAGCTGGGTGGGCTGGTCGAAGCGGGCCTCGATCCATTCCCCCGCGCCTGACTGGTTGACCCCCGGGCCCCACCAGGTGTTGCTGAGCTTGTCGAAGGCGAGTTCCGGACCGTGCCGCGGATAGGAGCGCGAGGCCTTGACACTGTCCGGTCCGACCGGGCCGCGCTGGGCGAAGTGGTCGCGTACCGCGCTGACGGCGTTGTCGGCGTTGACGACGGCGGTGACCAGGAGGGTGAGCGGTACCGCCCAGAGCGCCCAGGTCATCAGGTACCCGAAACCCCGCCTCAGGCGTGGCCGGTCGCCCGCCCGCGGTGTCTCCCGGTTGCGCGGGTCCAGCACGCGGTGCCACCAGGGGCGGGGGCCGGTGGCCTGGGGAGCACGGGACTGCGGCATCGCGCACAGGCCGCAGAAGTGGCGGTCCGCACGGTTGGGTGTGCCGCACCACGGGCAGGGCACGCCGCCGTCGGTGCCGGGTGCCCGGCCGGGCGTGCGGACCTGAGGCCGGTGCGTGTCGGGTCGGCCCGGCAGCACGGCAGGGACGGACGGTGCCGGTGCGGTCCGGCGTTCGGCGTCGGCCACGGGCACGAGCAGGGACCTGGCCCGTGCGATGGTGTCGTCCGGGACACCGGAGGCCGCGGGGGGTGTCGCAGGCGGCTGTGCGGTGGGTGCGTCGTCGTCGAGCCGGCCGGTGCGGGCTCCGTCGTCGGCTGGCCTGGTCGTATGCGGGCCGTCGTCCTGGCTGTTCATGTCCGGTGCGTTCGTGTCCGGGCCGGTCGTGTCTGGCGTGCTGCTGGCGAGCGTGTTCGTCTCCGGTTCACGCCGGTCCGGTCCGCGCTCGCCGGAGGCGGGTGTGCGCGGTGGGGCACCATCCGGTTCCGGGGCGCGTGTACCGGTCGAGGGGGCCTCGCCGAACGAGGCCACGACGTCCGCGTATGCGCTGTCTCCGGGTGTGGTGTCCGGCCCGTCGTCGTGGACCGAGCCCGGTGACCGGTCGCTGTTCACGGTGGCCGGTACCCCGAGGGCTTCCGGCGGGTTCCTGTCCCCGGCAGCAGGCGCCGGCTCTCTGCCGGACCGGGAGGCCGGCCTTCCTGCCGTCGGCCCGGACTCCTCGGTGGGCTGTTCGTCCGCCTCGCGGGCGTCTTCGGCCGTACCGCCGCGCGCCGTGCGGCGGGCCCAGCGCAGCACGGCGCCGCAGGAGTCGCAGAAGAACTGGCCGGGCGCCGCCCGGGTGCCGCACTCGGCGCAGCGTGCTGCCCCGTCCCTGCCGGATCCGGTGGCGGGGGGCTGGCTGGTCATCTCTCGGGAATCCTTTCCGCGGCGGTCACCTGGACCGTGTAGGGCATGTGGGCGGGGCGGGCCGCGGCGACGAGGCTGTCGAGCCGGTGTGTGTCCGCGGGGGTCGGGTCGGGCAGCCGCAGGGTGACGTGCAGCCGTGGCCGGGGCTCGCCGGGGACGGGGCCGAGTGGCCCGGCGCTCCAGTCGGCGGCTCCGCTCTCGCTGATCTCCGGCTCCACACCGAAGGCCAGCCGGACCGTCTCGGCCAGTCCGCGTCGCGTGCCGCGTACCCGGTGCAGACGCGCGGCGGTCGCCACGGCGGCCCGCAGCCACTGCTCGGGCTCCGTGCCGTCGGTCTCGGCGCCGACCCAGCCGCCGAGCCAGCGGGTGAAGTCCGCAGGGGCGAGCGCGGGGGTGAAGTAGGAGTCCAGGCAGTCCAGGACGTTCAGGATCGGAGCGAGGACCTCGTCGAGACCCGCGACGAAACGCTGTGCCAGGTCGTCGTCGGCGAACACGGCGGGCAGCATCTCGCCGAGCGGTGCGGAGGACCTCAGCCCGTCGACGGAACCCCTCGCGCTCATGCGCCGTCTCCCAGGACGCGCACCCGGTGGTCGAAGGAGAACACCAGCGCCGCGGGGTCCAGGTCGATCCGGTCCGTCGTCTCGCCCCGTTTTCCGGTCAGTGGGTCGGCCGGGTGCAGCAGCACCTCGTCGACGAGTTCCACACCGGCCACGCGCTGAAGCACCGCGAAGATCTCGCCCGCCTGGACCCGTCGGCCGAACGGCCAGCCCGTGCCGTCCGCGCCCCCGGTCAGCGGGTCGAGGTGGCGGTAGAGGGCGTCCTGCGCTTGCCGCCGCACCCGGTCGGCGTCCACGTTCCGGAAGGCGTGGACCGTCGCGACGACGGTCACGCCCTGGTAGAACGGCGGCCCCACCGCCAGCCGGGTCCCGATGAGCCTGCGCTCGTCGAGGAAGCGGGTGATGCGTCGCAACAGGCCGTCCCCGGGGACCAGTTGCTCGAAGCGCAGCCTGCCGCCCGGGTCCGCTACCGCCTGCGGGACCACCAGCACCCGTACCGCGTACGCCCCGTGCTCGCTCTCCTCGCCCTCCAGGCAGGAGATACGGGCCGTCTCCGGGGCGGCACGCCGTGCGAGTTCCTCGTAGTCGCGCAGGGTCACCGCGCGCTCCTGGGCCCGCAGTGTGATCGGCGCCCGCGTCTTGGCCTCCTCCACCGTCTCGCCCTCGACCCCGCCCCGCGCCGCCTCCCGGTTGACGACCGAGGAGACGTACGGGACGGAGGTGCGCAGCACCCGTAGCGCGCCGCGGGCCACGTTCCCGGCCCGGCCGCCGCCGACCCGGTAGCGGCGCACCCGTACGGCCGCGCCCTGCGCGGGCACCGCCCCGTACTGGCGCAGGGTGCCGTCGGGTTCCCGGACCGCCGGTCCGAAGGCGATCTCCCCGGTCGTGGCGTCGACGGTGATGTGCCGGTCGTGGGGTCCGGAGGCGGCGAAGTGGGGTACGACGTCCCAGTCCTGCCAGCCGTCGCCCTCGGCGCACTGCAGCAGCACCGGCGGATCGTCGCCGACGACGGGCGCGTGGGCCAGCCGGAGCCGCTGGCCGGGCAGACCCGTGGACTTGCCGAGGGACTCGTCGTACACGGTCTCGGCGTGCACCACGCCGGTGGTGCCGCCCACGGTGAACGCCTCGGCGGAACGCACGGTCGGCGAGGTGGTGTAGAAGGGCTGGCCCGGCAGCGGCTCGGTGACCCGGCAGCGCAGCCAGCCGGCCTCCCGCCCGCCGGTACGGGACAGCACATGCCCGCCGGGGACGAGCAGGACCGCCTCGCCCGGCCGGTTGAGGCCGCCGGTGCCGTCCCGGTCCACCTCGCAGGCCGCCCAACCGTCCTCGGTCCACGCCTCCCACACCAGCGGCGGCTGCCGCGGGTCGACGCCGACACCGTCGACACGGCTGTCCAGCCCCAGCGCCACCGCACAGTGCGGCACGGCGGCGTCCAGCCCGAGCAGCATGCAGTCACCGGGGCGCGGGGCCTCGGCGAAGCACCTCACGTCCTTCGCCTCGGCGAGATCGGCGGTCAGATCGGTGACGGGCTCGCCCTGGCGCTGCACCATGAGGTGGCGCAACGCGCTGGGTACGACGACCAGTTCACGTTCGGTCGCGAAGACGACCGCCTCCTCGCTCTCGGTGCGAGCGGTGGCGACCTCGGTGCCGACGGGCAGCACCACCGGTTCCTCCTGCGGGGCGGAGAGCCAGAAGGTGACCTCGGCCCGGGCGGCCGACGGCGGGAACAGCCGGATGCCGACCAGGTCGAGGAAGGCCACGTGGTTCTTCTCCGGCACCCGGTTCAGCCGGTAGACGATCTGGTCCGCCATGTGGGCGACCGTCTCGACGAAGGTGATGCCCGGGTCGGAGACGTTGTGGTCGGTCCACTCGGGGGCGCGCCGCTGGATGTAGCGCTTGGCGTCGTCGACGAACTGCTGGAAGCGCCGGTCGTCGAGGTTCGGGGAGGGCAGGGCCATCAGCGGGGGCCTTCCGGGAAGATGTCCGAGCCGCCGTCGCCGGGCTCGTCGTGGGAGGGGATGACGTAGAACGGGAAGACCAGGCTGCGCGGGTTGTTGGTGCCGCGGATCGCGTAGCGGACGTCGATGAAGAGCACCCCCTGGCCGGTGCTCGCGGTGACCTCCACCTCGGTCACCTCGATCCGGGGCTCCCACCGGTCGAGGCTGACGTACACCTCGTGCTGGATGCGGCCCGCAGTGGCCTCGTTGACCGGCGCGAACACCAGGTCGTGGATGGCGCAGCCGAACTCGGGCCGCATCGGCCGCTCCCCCGGCGCGGTGGACAGCACCAGCCGGATGGCCTCCTCGATCTCCCGTTCCCCGCTGACCAGGGCGATGCCCCCGGTCGGCCCGATGCGCAGGGGGAACGCCCAGCCGGCCCCGACGAACTGCTCGGCCATCAGCAGACCACCCGCTCTCTCTCCCGCTCCTGGCGGACTTCACCAACATCACGAACGTCATGGACTTCACGGAATGCATGGACCCGGCGGCTCTCATGTACTGCGCGGACCGCGTTGAACCCTCGCCGTCACGGGATCGGATACGGCTTGTTGTTGACCAGCACGACACCTTGCAGCGTCAGCGTGGCGGCCCGGATGCCCACGGTGGCGACGGAGTTGACCTGGACGGTCCCTCCCGCGGTGACCGTCGCCGCGCCCGCTGCCTTGAGGCTGAGCGCGCCCAGCGCGTCCACGTTGACGGCCCCGGCGAGCGACTTGAGGTTGACCAGGCCCCGGCCCTGGAGGGTGAGGGGGCCGCCGCTCTTGATGGTCAGGGATCGCCGCGCGCTCAGCGTGAGGTCGGTGCCCGCCTCCACGGACACCGACCCGCCGCCCTTGATGGTGACGGAGCCCTTGCTGTCCACCGTGATCTCGGTCTTCGTCCGGTCGAGGGTGATGGTGAGCCGGTCGTCGCCGCTCGCGACGCGCACGCCCTGCCGACGGGCGCCGGTGGTCTGGCTGAGCAGGTCCACCCGGTTCCCGTCCCGGTCGGACAGCGTGTGCCGGATGGCCTTGTGCCGCAGTCCGTCGTGCAGGGGCACGTCCGGGACAGGGGTCGGCACGTCCCGGCCGTTGTAGAGGCCGCCGATGACGAACGGATGGTCCAGTGCCCCTCGGTCGAAGGCCACCAGCACCTCGTCGCCGACGTCCAGCGGGAAGATCCCGCCGCCTGACGTGCCGCCCCACTGCACGGTGCGGGTCCAGTCGCTGACGTAGGTGTCGTCCAGCCATGGGAACCGCAGCTTCACCCGGCCCTGCTTCAGCGGGTCCTGCACGTCGGTGACCAGGGCGTTGGCCACGCTCGGCAGCCTTGGCGCGGCGGTGCCGCCGGCGCCGGAGGCGAGCCCGTACAGGGAGCGCCACTGCCGGCCGCTGACGGTCACCCAGGTCTGATAGTGGCTGTCGTCGCCGAAGACGTGCCGTACGGAGGTGACCGTGTACTTGCCCTCGAAGGGGACGCCCACGTCCCTGAGCGTGACCGGCACACCGGGGCGCAGCTTCGGGTTGCCGCGCACGGTGACCTCCAGCTCGGCGAAGGAGGACGCGATGTCGTCGGCGAGCGCGTCGGCGGCGTGGCCGACCTCGGACTGGCGGTCGTACGGCGTCTCGGTCTCGACCAGTTTCCCGGGCGGGAACGCTGAGGCGGCCGCGCCCGGAGTGGTGCCGATGAGGGCGGCCGGGGTGCTCGTCGCGGGTGCCGTCGAGGTGAGTGTCTTCTTCGTGGTGACGTCCCAGCCCCGCGACTCGACCTTGCCGATCTGGTCCGCGGAGGTGACCGAGGCCCGGCAGCGCAGCACGTCCTGCCCGGCGTGCAGCACGAACGGGCTCTTGTCGCCGTCGGTGCTGGTCGGTGGAGCTCCGGACGCCGGCGCCGCCTCGACGAACTGGAACGTGCCCCGGGAGCCAAGCGACATCACCATGCCGTTCTCGTCGGCGAGCCGGGAGAGAAAGTCCCAGTCGGTGACGTTCGACTGGCTGATGAACTCATAGACGGTCCTGGTCGACTGCACCGTGCCGATCGCGATGCCGCTGCGCGCGGCCAGTTTGCGGGCGATGTCGGCGGCGGTCTGGTTGCGGTACGCGGCGACCCGGCGCTGCCGCATCAGACGGTGGCCCAGGTCGTAGCCGCGGATCACGGTGAACGTGCCGGTGCCGTCGTAGTCGGTCTCCATGCCGGTCACCTCGCCGGTGAGCAACGGCGATGCCGCGCCCTGGCTGTCCGAGACCGGTGCCACGACCACCTTGGTGCCGAACCGTACGTTCAGCTCGCCCAGGAGCAGGCCGTGCGGGTCCCGGAAGGTGAGCCGGAACGCGCCGGGGACGCCGGACCCGAGGTCCACCCACGCCCCGACGAGATCGTCGGCGATGTGGTCCGGGAGCTTGCCGCCGCCGATCGAGACATGGACGACGTTGGAGAAGGAGGCCTGCGCCATCAGTGACCGGCCACCTCGTCGGCCGCCGGAAGCACCACTTGCGTGCCGGTCCGCAGCCGGGACGGGTCGTCGATGCCGTTGGCCTCGGCGATCGCCCGCCAGACGTTCGCGTCGCCGTACTCCCGCCACGCCAGCGACTGCAGCGTGTCGCCCGCGACGACGCGGTGCACCCGCCGCGCGTTGAGCGCTCCCGAGGTGGGGTTCTGTCCCCTGGTCCGGCTGGGGATCTCGTGCAGCTGGACCAGGCAGGTGGCCCGGATCGGCACTCCTGTCGTGCCGAACAGCGAGTAGGCGGCGTTCACGGAGGAGACGTACGCGGTGAAGCGGGCCGTCGAGAAGGATCCCCACTGGAAGACGACCCAGGGGGTGGAGGGCTGCTTGGCGGCGATGCTCTTCGCGGTCACCTCACAGCACGAGAACAGCGCCTCCACCTTCTTCAGCACGGTGTTGCCGCCCGGGTCGGCGGAGGAGTCCAGGAAGATCTCCACCGTCATCTGCCGCGGCTCGGGCCCCATGAACTCCGGTACGGAACCGTCGCGCACCGCGGCGGTCGGGGTGCTCTTCCACTGCGCCTGCCGACTGAGCGCGAGCTGGGACGGGTTGAACCCGAAGGTGAAGTTCCTGATCAGCGCGCCCGGAGTGGTGCTGCGGCCGATCGGCGGCTCGTGAATGGCCAGCGAGGCCCGCACCAGGCTCTTGCCCGCGCCGCCTCTTCCTGCCTTGCCTGCCATGTGCGCTCGCCCCTAGTCCGTGAACCCGTGATGCGTGATTTCCAGAACCTCCGTCGCCACGGCTGGACTCGCCGGATCGAGGGAGGGCCCCTGCCAGCTGACCGGCAGCACGTCGATCAGCCCCCAGCGCGCCACCTGCGAGCCGTCCGCGCGCAGTGCCGCGATCTGGCCGGTGGGCCGGGTGATGCCCGTGCTCACGGAGGAGATCCAGGCCGCGACCTTCGCCGTGTCGGGGGTCAGGGGCCGGGTCAGGCGGATCGTCGAGAACGTGACCCGGGACGGGAGCTGCCAGACGAACCCGTTGTTCCCGCCCTCCTGGCGCTGCTCGATCTGGACCGTGGAGGCCAGCCCTTCGCACCCGTTGAAGGAGCCGAGGCTCTCGCCGTCGATGGTGAGGGTGAAGAAGATGGTGGATCCGGGGTCGAGATCGCGGGGCATCGGGTGGGCCTTTCTGGGACGCAGCCGGTCGGTCGAGCCGTGGGGCGGGGACGGGGGCGGGTCAGTCGCGCGGATCTCGGAGCCTTCCGACGCGCTCCCGGTCGAGCCGGAGTTCGGTACGCAGGTGCCGTGTGATCCGGCCGACGAGCCGGTGCGTCAGGTCGTCGAGCTGGAAATCGGTCAGGGAACGGGGATCGAAGACGGGGCTGGGCGCCGGGGTCCGGTCGGTCGGACCGGCCGTGGACGCAGGGGAGTCGGTGTGCCGCGAAGGCGACGGGGGCGTTCTGCGCGAGGCAGGTGCGGCGGATGTTCTGTTCGGCCCGGGTTCAGGGGCGCGCTGAACGACCGGAGGACTCGGCAAAGGCGCGGGAGCCGGCGCCGGACGGGTGACCGGCGGCACGTACGGGGTGGACGGGAACCGCTGCACCGGCAGGACGGGGGCGGCGGTCTGAGGCGGCACAGGTGTGACGACGGGCATCGGGGCGCGCTGCACGAAGACGGGTACGTCGCCGCCGACGGGCGGTCGCACGGGTGCGCGTGGACCTGCCGACCGGACCGCAACCGCCTCGCCGTGCGTCCTTGGCGCGTGGTGAGCGAGCCGTTGGACGGCGAAACGGCGGGCGGACGGCTGGGGATCGCCGGACGCGGTCAGGGCCGGGTGGTTCGGGGGAGCGGGTTCGGTCCCGGGCTGCCGGCGTTCCCCGCCGCTGGGGAGCCGGGCGGGGTGGTGGTCGGTGCGGGGGGTCACCGAAGACGTGCCAGCGGTCAACCGCTGCACGGGGAGGGCGGGGGCGGAGGACACCGTGCCCGGCGGGACGGCGGGGGAAGGGGAATCGGTGATCGGGGCGAGGGCGCGCCGGACTGCTGGATTCGCGTCGGGCGGAGCAGGCAGCGCGGGACCTTTACGTGAAGGGACGGCAGGGGCGGGAGAGCCGATGACCGGGACGGGGGTGCGCTGGACTGCTGGATGCGCGCCCGTGCGTGGCAGAGGTGCGGCTGCCCCGCCCTGTCGGCGGGGCGGGAGGGCAAGGGCAGCAGCGTCGGCGCCTGGCGCGAGGGCGCGCTGCAGCGTCGGACCGGGAACGGTGCGGCGCAGTGGTACGACTGCCCCGGCCTGTCGGTGGAGTGGGGCAAGGTGGGCCGGTGCGGGCGGGACGGCGGAGGTCAGCGCTCGTTCGGGAGTGAGCGCACGCACGGGCGGAGGCACGGGCTGGGGGCGGCCCGTGCCTCCACCGGTCATCCTCGTCCGGCGGTCTGGACCGTGTTCGGACACGACGAGGGCGCCTGGAGCGGCAGCACGTTGAACGGCGTGTCCGGGCCTGTGCGGCCGTGTGGGTGGCGTGGGTGCGGGGAGGGGTGTTCCGGTGCGGTGAGCCTTCTGGGGGGCGTCCGATCCCGGGGGCACCGATCCACTCACCGCGCGTGGGACGGTGCCGGCTTCGGGCGGCGTCGGCCGGTGGGATGTCCCGGCCTCGACGCTGCTGTGCTCGGTGAGGGCGACGGCACTGTTGACCGATACGCCTGTCTGCCCGCCCGGCGCTGGGCGCATCGGTGCTGCGGCCCCGTCCGGGGCCGGCCGGGAGAAACCTGTGCCGCCGGAGGTGCTTCGCTGAACCGGTGCCGTACCGACGGCCGGAGCCCTGTGCGACTGCGGACCTGGACCCGTGGCCGGCGCGGGCGCGGGCGCGGGCATGGGCGCGGGTGTCGGGGCGGAGGCGGCAGGCGGCGGGAGACGACCGGGTGCTGTCTGTGTCGCGCCGTCGACTGCGGTCCGCTGGACCGAGGGCTGCCCGGCGGGCGACGAAGAGCTCCGGGATGTGGAAGCGGTGCCGGGCCGACCGGACCAACCAGACGGGGACTCGGAAGGTGGGGGCGGGACCGGGATCGAGGCCGAGCCGGCGGCTGTCGGCGCGCCGAGCCCCGCGCGCCGAATGTCGTCAACGGTGCGGCGCTGCACCGGAGCGACGTCACCGGCTGGTGACGTGGTGCGGGACACTTCCGCGCCCTGGGCCGGTCCGCCGGACACCGGTATGCCGAGGCCCGTGCGCCATACGCCATGGGTCGGCGCCGTGGGCGGTTCGGCCTGGCTCCTCGTGGTCACGGGCACACTGCGCCGGATTGGGCCCGCCGTACCGGAGGACGGGGATGCCACGGCAGTCGCCTCGCCGACGGGCCGGGAATTCGACCGCTCCCCAGGCACGGGCACGGACGGGGCCGGGCCGCTGGACGTCGGTGTGCCGAGCCCGGCGCGTCGCGCGCCGCCGCTGGGACCGGCGCCTGCGGGGGCCTGCCGACCGGTCGGCGAGGTGTGGTGTGACGCGGCCGCGGCCGCCGAGGCGGAGCTGGTGCCTGTGCCTGCCGAAGAACCGGGCCTTGTCCAGCAAGCCCGGTCGCCAGCGCTGCGCTGGACCGGGGCCGGCGCACCCGCTGTCGGTTCCTTCCCGGGCGTGGTCGCGCGGTCCACACGGGCAGCCGGAGTCGGAGCCGGACCGAGGTGCGAGGCCGCCGAGTCGACCGGGGTAGTCCCCGTCCGACCTGCCGCGCTCCGCTGAACCGGCGCAACCGCACCGGCGGACGGCGCCCTTCCTGACGCGGCATCGGAGGAGGACACGCCGGCGACGGGAACCGCGCCCGAGCCAGTGGACGACTCCCGCGTGGGGCCCACGGCGGGCGTACGCCGCTGGACGGGGTCCGGCTCACTGCCGGCCGTCAGGGCCTGGGGCGAGCCCGTGGCGGCCGTCCGTCCCACGCCCGCGGCAGGCGTACGCTCGGGCGCCGTGCTCCGCTGGACGGAGGCCGACGCACCCTCGGCCATCGGGGCCCGGAACGGGGCTGCGGAGGCACCCCCGGACGCCGGGGAAGGCGTACGCCCCGCTACCGCGCTGGGCTGGACCGAGGCCGAACCTCCAGGCGAGGCCGCGTCAGGGATCGGAGTGCGCAGCGGGTTGCCCAAGGACCCCTGGGCGGGGGCGGAGGCACTGTGCTGGACGGCGGCCGACGGTGTGCCCGAGGAGCGGGACGCACCCGCCGCAGGGGCCGGAGCCGGGGCCGGGGCCGGGGCGGGGCCGTCCGAGGGCTCCCGGTCGGGGCCAAAGGGCGTAGCGGCCGAGGGCGCCGGTGCACCCTGGCTGCCGGCAGCCCACGCCGCCCGCCGGGCCACCGGGAGTGCACGGCGCTGCACCGGGGGCGCCTGCCGGGACCTGGTCAGTGTGGTCGGCGGGGCGGCCGAGGGCTTTGCCGGGGTCACCGCGACGCCGGTCGGGCGGGACACCGGAACCGCAAGGGCCGCCTGTTGGAGCGGTGTGGTGCCGGAGGAGAGAGCGGGCGTCTCGCCGTAGGGCACCACGGGCAGGGTGAGAGCGGGCAGTTCCAGCCCGGAGCCGGGTGCCGCCGACGCGGTCAGCGCGTTCCTGACCAGGCCGCCCGGTGCCTCGGCGAGCACGGCGTGGGACATTTCACCGCGGAACGACGGGTTGCGCCAGGTGGTCAGCCGACCGCCGAACCCCGCGTCCGCGACCGGTCCGGCCGTGTCGGTGATCGCCCGCTGAATGGGGTCCAGCGTGGGCCATCCGGCCGGCCGGGGCATCCCGGGAGCGGGCCGAACCGCTGCGGTGTCCGGTTCCGCCGCGCCCGTCGACCGCTCCCTGCCCTTTGCCGGTTCACCTGTCAGGGCGTTCCTCAGCCTGTCGAGAAGTCCCACGCCGTCACCCCTGCGCCGAGGCACGGGCGACGAACCCGGCGATCTGCTCGGTGTACCGGCGGCGGTCACGGTGTTCGAGGTCCAGGATGTCCTCCAGGTTCCAGTGGAAGTGGTAGGCGATGTACGCGATCTCCTCGTGCAGCCGGTCGGTCGCGTACGTCACGATTCCCCCAGGCGGCTCCCGCCGAGTTCGACCTCGAACGGCTGCTCGCAGTGCGGGCAGGTGACACCCGCCCGGGTGTGGCCCTCGGCGTTGATCTGCCGGTAGAAGTCCTGGAGGAACGCGAGGTCGGAGGCGAACATGTTCTCCACCACCCCGTCGTGCACCACCGCCAGCGTGCCCAGCCGGGTGACCACCCGGCCGAGCAGTACCACCGACAGATAGGCCGGGTTCTCCTGCACCCGCAGGTCCCGCAGCGGGATCAGCTCGTCCCGCGCGGTCGCGAGCCGCATGGTTCCCTCCCGGTGCACGACTCCGGCCTCGTCGACGAATCCGCGGGGCAGCTCGAAGGCGAACTCCGTGAGCAGCCGCTGTGGCGCCGGGGCGGCGGCCAAAACGCCGGTCTGCCGCCCCGGCACCGTCGCCGCCACGGCCTCCGCCGGTACGGCTCCGGCGGCCGGGACCGCATCCGTGGCCGGGTCCTGCTCGGCGATCGTCGCCCCCGCCCCGCGTGCCGAACGACGCATTACTCGATGACCAGTTCTTCGAACGTGATGGTCACGGTCTCGGTGAGCGCGGCGGCCTCACCGGCCTTCACCGTGCTGGTGTCGACCTTGCTGCACCAGGCGTTGCGCATGTTGTAGCGCTTGACGGGGTTGTCCTGGTAGTCCATCACCAGGATGGTGGCGTTCTTGCGGGCGCTGCCCATGTTCCCGGCGACCGACTCGCTGATCCACTGGTTGAAGGCGGCCGACTGTGTCATACCGCGGACTACGGTGCACGTGCCTGCCTTCTTCACGCCCGGCAGCTTCTTCGTCACCGCCCTGCCCTGCGAGGAGACCTGCTGGTACTCGATGACGTCCTGTTCGAGGCTGAGGCCACTGACCTCCGCGAGGTACTCCACCATCACGCCGTCGATCTGGAGGCCGAAATTGTGTGAGGTGAGGGCGTCACCCGGCTGCAGACTCATCTGCTCTGTCCTTCCGAGGGGTACTTGCTACGTGCGGTGCGGGGAGGATGGGGCGGGTGGTCATCCGCTACTCCTCCAGCTCCCCGCTGCCGCTGGAGAACTGGGCCAGGCGGAAGATCACGAACTCGGCCGGCTTGACCGGTGCGATGCCGATCTCGCAGACGACCCGGCCGAGATCGACCGACTCCGGCGGGTTGGTCTCCACGTCGCACTTGACGTAGTAGGCCTCTTCGGCCCGGGAGCCGAAGAGGGCGCCGTTGCGCCACTCGTTGACGAGGAAGGCGGAGATGTTGCGCCGGATGCGGGCCCACAGGTGCTGGTCGTTGGGCTCGAACACCACCCACTGGGTGCCGATCAGGATCGACTCCTCCAGGTAGTTGAAGTAGCGGCGCACGTTCAGGTACCGCCAGGCCGGGTCGGAGGAGAGCGTGCGGGCGCCCCAGACCCGGATACCGCGTCCGGGGAAGGCGCGGACGCAGTTGACGCCGACGGGGTTGAGCAGGTCCTGTTCGCCGCGGGTGATCTGGATCTCCAGGTCCACCGCGCCGCGCACGATCTCGTTCGCGGGCGCCTTGTGCACGCCGCGCTCGGCGTCGTTGCGGGCCCAGATCCCGGCGATGTGGCCGCTCGGAGGCATCGTCCGGGACTGGCCGGTGGCCGGGTCGAACACCTTGATCCAGGGGTAGTACAGGGCCGCGTACTTGGAGTCGTAGCCGGCCGTTTCCTGGCGCCAGACGCGGATCTGACGGGCATTGAGGCCGGGCGGCGGGTCGATGACGGCGACGCGGTCGCCCATCAGCTCGCAGTGCGCGATCAGGCCGAGCTGCACGGCCTTGACCGCTTCCAGGTCGATCGCGCCGCGCTGGTAGGCGGCCATCAGGTCGGGAACCGCGACCATCGAGACCTCGTCCACCGCCTCCAGACCACCGAAGCCGGTGCGGTCGGCGGAGTCGCCGAGGTACTCGGCGGGGCCGGGGTGCGCGGTGTCCGTCTCGGGCGGGGCGAACGGCGCGGGCGCCGGGGCCGGCAGGGCCACCGTCTGGTTCTCGGGCCGGACCAACTGTGCGGCGGGCGCCGCCTCCTGCACGGTGATGAGCTTGGACTGCTCCTTCACCTGCGTGACGACGTAGTTGCGGCCACCCTTCTTGGCGGTCACGTCGAAGGTCTCGGCGAGCTTGCCGCCGTCCTTGACCATCAGCCTGAACCGCTCGGCGGGGCCGTCGCCCTCCGGGTCGGACACCTCGACGCTCAGCGAACCGGGAGCAACGGCCGTCACCGTGAAGGTGCCCAGCCGCTGCGGCTCGCCCGGCGGCAGCGCCGCCGGGGTTGAGGAGCCCTTCAATGCCGCGGCGGCGGCCGAGTCGCCGGACGCGCCTGCGGGGACGCCGCCGACCCGGACGACGTAAGCGGCCGAACCGCCGTTGTTGAAGAAGCCGTAGACACTGTGCGCCAGGTAGTACCCCTCGGTGAAGTCGCCGAAGGACGCGACGTACTGGGTCCAGTTGGTCACCAGCGTCGGCACGTTGAGCGGGCCGGTCGGCGCGAGACCCACGAAGGCCGCCACCGAGGTGCCCACCCCCTCGATGGGGCGGGAGCCGCTGGCGACCTCCTCCACGTAGACGCCTGGCGACAGGTAGGACGGCATACTCGGCTCTCCTCGGGGTTCGAGACAGGTCGTCCCTAAGCGTCGGTCGCGGGCCGGTCCCCGGGAACGTCCTCGGGTACCTGTTCGAGGGCAGAGGCGTTGCCCGCGCGGCTGCCCGCCGGGACCGAAGCCCCGCGGACCCGCGCGGTCCGGCCGGGGCCCCGGCTCCCCCCCCGGTGCCCGTAAGGGCAGCGAAGGCTGCCCCAGGGCCTCTGACCGGCGCTCGGTGCGTCCGCTTAGCGTCGCGGCGTGAGCCTATGGACTTCCCTGGAACCCGCCTCCGCAACCGTGGACCCGGGCGGCACCACCACCGTGCGGCTGCGGCTGCGCAACACCGGTGACGTCGTCGACGAGTACCGCTTCGAGGCGGTCGGCGACACCGCACCGTGGACCACCGTGGAACCGGCCACGCTCCGGCTCTATCCGGTGACCACCGGGACGGTGGAGCTGACGTTCGCGCCGCCGCGCACACCCGACGCGACAGCGGGCCCCCACCCGTACGCCGTACGCATCACGCCCACCGAGCATCCTGAGGCGGTCACCGTCCCCGAGGGCAACCTCACCATCACCCCGTTCAGCGAGGTCCGCGCCGAGCTGGTGCCGCCCACCGTCAAGGGCCGCCTCCGCGGACGGCCCAGGCTCGCCGTCGACAACCTCGGCAATACCACCGTGACGGCGTCCGTCAGCGGCGCCGACAACGGTGACGAACTGTCGTACGACATCGTTCCGGGCAACGTGCAGATCGAGCCGGGACGTGCCGCCTTCGTGCGGGCGACGCTCAAGCCGCGCCAGATCATCTGGTTCGGCTCGAAGCAGCGGCGCCCCTACACACTGACCGTGCAACGGTCGGGGACGACGCCGCTGGAGGTCGACGGCACCTACGTCCAGCGGGGGTTCCTGCCCGGCTGGCTCGCCACCTCCCTGGGCGTCGCCCTGGCACTGGCCATCACCTTCGTGATGCTCTGGATCGCGTACAAACCACAGGTCCGCACCGCGGCCGTGGAGCAGCTCCAGAAAGCCGGCGTCAGCACCCTGCCGCCGCCCGACGCCGAGGAGAGGGACGTGGCCGGCGAGCCTTCGCCGTCCGGCCCGGAGCCGACCGCCGAACCGCCGCTGGAGGAGGCTCCCGAAGGCTCTCCGCAGGGCAGCGGAGGCGGGGGCGGGAGAGACGACGGGGAAGGCGGGGGCGGCGGCAAGGAAGGCGGGGGCGGCGGCGCAGGCGGAGCCACCTCCCCGACGGCCGAGAAGGAGACCGGCCAGCGGACCGTGAACAATGTCCTGCTCAGACTCAGGTCGGTCAAGCGGTGCGTGGACGTCCCGGGCGCGGCCGAGCCTCAGCGGGGCGATCTGGTCACGATGAACACCTGCGACCCGGGCTCCGGGAGGAACGAACGCTGGAACGTCGAGGTGGTGAAAGCGAAGAGCGGTCCCGGTGACACCGCCCTCTTCCAGATACGCCAGGTCAAGGGCGGGCTCTGCATGGACCTCAACGGGTTGGGGGCCAAGCCCGCGGCCAGCGCGGTGTTCACGTACGGCTGCAATGGCACCACCGGGGACAACCAACTGTGGTGGCTCGACCAGCAGGACAAGGACACCTACTGGATCCGCAACTTCGCCAGCCACGGTGCCTGCCTGGACATGGCGGGCACCAGCGTCAGGGGCAATCCCGACAGGCTCGTCATCAGAGATTGCGTCGAGGGCGAGGCCCAGAGGTGGCAGATCGTCAACCCGACCGTCCCGAACTGGACGATCGTGCACCCCTGAGGTCCGCGTCCGCTACCAGCCGCCCTCGCCCGGCACCAGGCGGCCCGCCTTGCGGTACTCGCGGCGGGCCCCCTCCAGCAGGTCGGCCGTGGTGACCGGTTCGCCGCGGCCGACGGCGGCGTAGGCCGCGGTGACGACGGCGCTGCGGATCGACCCGCCGGACAGTTCGAAGTCGCGGGCGCACCCGCCCGGGTCGGCGTCCGCCGCACACGGCACCCCGGCCAGGCTGTGCCGCCACAGCGCCAGCCGCTGCCGCGCGTCGGGGAACGGGAAGTCGACCACCAGGTCCAGTCTCCGGGTGAACGCCTCGTCGATGTTGGCCCGCAGATTGGTGGTTAGCAGCGCGATACCGTCGAACGACTCCAGGCGTTGCAGCAGATAGGCGCTCTCCATGTTGGCGTAGCGGTCGTGCGAGTCCTTGACTTCGGAGCGTCGGCCGAAGACGGCGTCGGCCTCGTCGAACAGCAGGACGGCGTCGGTGCGGTCGGCCTCGGTGAAGATCCGCTCCAGGTTCTTCTCGGTCTCGCCCACGTACTTGTCCACGGTCGAGGAGAGCTGGACGACGTACAGGTCGAGGCCCAGTTCGGCGGCGACGACCTCGGCCGACAGCGTCTTTCCGGTGCCGGACTCGCCGGCGAAGAGCCCCAGCACGCCGCGGCCCCGCCCGCCGCCCGCGCTGAGCCGCCAGTCGCCGAGGACCCGGTCGCGGTGCCGGGCGCGCAGGGCCAGTTCACGCAGCTGGGCCAGCGGCTGGTCCGGCAGGACGAGGTCCGCCCAGCCGACGTCGGGCCTGATCCGGCGGGCGTGCCGCTCCAGACCGGACGCGGACCGCTGGCGGGCGGCGAGCCGCAGGTGGGCGGCGGTCATGGGGGTGCCGTCGAACGCGGCGAGTTCCCGTGCGGCTCGCGCGACCCGGGCGATCCCGTCGGCGCCGAGACGGTACGGCGCCACGGCCGCCGCCAGCTCGAACGCCGGTGGCCCGCCGAGCGCGGCCGACCACTCGGCCCCGGCCCCCGCCGAGCGGCGCGGCACCTCCAGAACCAGCGGGTCACGGTCGCACCACTGGGGATCGTAGGGCCGCTCACCGACGAACAGCACCGGGATGTCGGGGGTGGTCAACTCCCGGATCAGTGGGGCCGGATCGTCGGGGAGCCGGGACACGACGAGCGCGCAGCCGCGCAGCAGGGCCTCACGGAGCAGCTCCGGGAGCGGCACTCCGCCGGAGGCGCTGACGTGCAGCGCGTCGAGTCCCGCCGCGCCCAGCGCGGCCGCGGCGAGGGCCGGTCCGTCGCCCGGGCGGTGTTCGCGCAGGTAGGCGACGAGTGGAGCGGCGCTCAGGCGCGCGGCGAGTCGGTTCGTGAACTCCTCGTCGTAGGGGCCCGAGGGTTCTTCGAGCGGGCGCAGGTGCGCGGTGAGGGCGGCGTCCGGGGTGTCGTCGCCCAGGAGATGAGCCACGAGGCGGTCGGGGACACGCAGCGTCCGGCTGAGGAAGGGCCGTTCCGGTTCCTCGACCTCGACGAGTCCGAGCGCGCACAGCGGGGCCGACGGATGGAACCTGGCCCGCGCCCACGCCAGGTGCACGGGTGCCCCGCACACGTCGAGAGCGAGTCCGGTGGTGGCTCGGCGGCGGCTCACATCGTCGTTCAGGTATCCGTACAGCGCCTCGAAGACGCGGTCGACATCGGGCGCCAGGGCAATCAGGAGCAGGGCGGTGTCCAGTTCGGTGAGCGCGTGCCGCTCCACGAGCAGTGCCAGCCGGTCGCCGCCCGCCGGCGTGGCGGCGGGTGCCATCGGGTCCACAGGCTCCGCCACACCCCGGGTGTCGGCCGGCTCCGCGTCCGCGCGGCCCAGCAGATGCCGTACCGCGTCCTCGGTGAGGTACAGGCCACGCAGTGGGTCGTCCGCGGCGGGGTCGGTGGCGCTGCGCCGCTCCACCAGCAGGGCGGCCCGTTCACGGACCAGGTCCAGCCGGGCGAGCAGCGCGCGGGAGACGTCCGGTACGGGGTCGCAGGAATACGGCGGCGCGTCTTCGGAGAGCGCGGAGGTGTGCGGGGTCATTTGCGTACCGGGTCCGCATCCGGGTGGTCGGCCGCCGTCGCGGTCGACCCGTGTTCGCCCGGCAGACCACGTGCGGCCGCCCTGGCCGCCGCGGCCTGCGCCACCTGGCGCGGGCGGTGCCGCCGCTCCGGCGAGTTCTCCGCGCTGCCGTCGACCGCGCGTACCCGGAAGGCGGCGCCCTGCGTGGCCGGCGGCCCGACGTCGTACTCGGGGTAGGCCGGGAACGGCGCGGTCACCACCAGATCCAGGGACGGCTTGAGTTCACCGCCGAGCGCGGACCAGATCTCCGCCAGCGACCGTGCCTCGGTCTGGAGACCGGCGACCGTGAGGGGCATCGACAAACCCAACGCACCGAGCGCGCCCGGGAGTTCGTCGACCGCAATGAGCTCACGGGGGAGTAGCGTCGCCAACACTGCGGAAAGCAGTCGGTGTTCGTCCTTGGGCTGCTTCGTCCAGGCCGTGACGAGGTACGACAGCCGGAACCAGCGCGGCGGCTGGCGCCGTTTCAGCACGATGCCGCGGGCGTCCTCGACCGGGGCCGAGCCACGGTGCCGCCGTCGCACGTCCTCACGGATGTCGTACAAGTAGGCGTTGACCGCAGTGGTGTTGCGTCGGGCGGCCCAGTCGCGGGTCGGGGCCTCGAAGGAGACGTCGACGCCGGAACCGGCCAGCGCGCCCCCTTTGAGAAGCCCTTCGATGACTTCGTCCACCTCGTGGATCATCGTCGTCCCCCGTTCCTGGCTCAGGTACCGCCATGCCGCTTTGTCGAGTCCGCCGAACGGGCGTGTGCGTCCGATTCTCCGCGTCCGCGCACCAGGTGCCCAGGCACGGAAGGGACGGTGCCGGGGTGGAGCGGAGTGTCCGGGCGGCCGTGCGTCGCTGCCCTCGCGGTCAGATGAAACCCTCGCGCAGGGCGTACGCCACGGCATGTGCCCGGTTGCGCAGGTGGAGACGGGTGGTCAGCCCGTGCAGCACGTTCTTGACGGTACGTTCGGAGTACGCGAGCTTGGCGGCGATCTCCGTCGTGTCCAGTCCATCGGCGACCAGCCGCAGAACGTCCGCCTCGCGTGCCGTCAGCCCCGTCACGGGGGCGCCGGTGTTTCCCGCGGCGCAGCGCTGGAGCGTTCCCACCTGACTCATCAGCCGGCCGAGCAGATCGGCGGGCAGGTCGCCGTCGCCGCGCGATGCGGCGATGACGGCCTGTAACAGCCGCTGCGCGGTCGCCTCGTGACGCCAGACGACGGCTCCGACACCGCACTCGATGACCGCGAGGAGTTCACTCTCCCGAAGTGCGCTCACCACGAGGACGGTGTGGGCGCCCTCTGCGCGCACGAGTCGGCGCAGCCGCGCGAAGGTCGTCTCGTCCGGTCTCTCCTCGATCAGCACTGCCACGGCCCCGGCCCCGGGCCGGGCCTCGTCACGAAGGTCGATCACCGGATGCTGCCGCAGCTGACTGACCGCCCCCGCCGCGGAGATGGGGTCCCGCGCGTGGACCACGACGCCGATCCGGTACCCGGAACCCCCCGGTTCCTTGCCCGTGGTCCCGGCCGAACCGGTACTCGAAATTCCCGATATACTGCTCACTTTGCCCCCATGCTTCTGTGTGGCCTGTCTTACAGAGTCATGACTGGCCGACGGCGTTACATTTCTGCTCCTGCCGCACACGGACCATCGTGGAGAACCACGAGGCGCGCGACGTGACCACGGCACGTCCACGACGGCAGGAGGCAAGCAAACTCGGCATCCGGCGACGCCCGGAACTGCGTGGTGACGCTCAACCGGTTGGTGGTGGACACCGGCATGGGAGCCGGGCTGCGGGCCGTTCGGTGACGGCAGCCGCGGGGGATACCCGCGCCGCGGGGCGGCCGTGGAGCGTTCGAACGGCCACGCGCGCGGTCCCAGCCGTGCTCGGTCATGTCCGGCCACCCCCCGGTGGCCCGTCTCAACTCGTCGAAGAGGGCCCGACGCGGGTCTCAGGCCGACGCGAGGGCCTCGTTGGGGGTGAGAAGGGATGCCTTGACGGAGGGGTAGACGCCCGCGATCACGCCGACCGCGACGGCCCCGCCGAAGCCTTCGGCCACCGAGGCGAGCGGGATGACCACGGGCCAGTCCTGGTAGGTGACGTAGCCGATGGTCACCAGGACGCCGAGCACGACGCCCGCCAGTCCGCCTGCCCCGGACAGGATGACCGATTCGGTCAGGAACTGGTTGCGGATCTGGCCGCGGCTGGCACCCAGGGCGCGTCGCAGGCCGATCTCCCGGCGGCGTTCGAGGACGGAGATGACCATGGTGTTGGCCACTCCGATGCCGCCGACGAGCAGGGCGACTCCGGCGAGGCCGAGAAACAGGGCGGAGAAGTTGGCCTGCGCGGCCCGTTTCGCGGCCAGGGCGTCGGAGGGGCGGCTGACCTGCGCCATGCCGGGGAGTTGGGGGTAGACCGTGGCGGGCAGGACGCTTCGGACTGCGTCGATCGCGTTCTCGCGAGCCTTGACGTAGATGACCGTGGGATGTCCGTCGAAGTGCAGCTCGGTGCGTGCGGCGTCCCAGCCGACCAGAACGGACCGGTCGATGTCCGGGGACAGCGGTGTCGTGGCGAGGATGCCGACGACGGTGAACCAGCGGTCGTTGACGAAGATTTGCGGATTCGGCTGCCCGGGGGTCAAGGGCTCGATGCCCAGGCGCGTTGCGGCGACCGAGCCGAGGACCGCGGTGGGGAACTTCTGGATGCCCGGCGTGAGGAACGAGCCGGAACCGACGGTGGCGTTGATGGCTGACAGCAGGTTGGACTTGCTCGCCAGGACGGTGAGGCCTGCGTAGTCGTCCGGATCGATCCGGTCGGAGCGATGAACGGTGGCATGCGTGTTGGCGACGGCACTGGCGATCGTGACCGGGCCGATGCGGGCGGCCATGTCCACCGACTCGGGCGGCAGCAGGACCGGCGGCTGCTGTCCGGGGACCGGCTGCACCCGGAGCATGTTGGTGCCGAGTGCGGTGAGTTGGTTCAGCAACGCCCGCTGGCTGGAGGCCGGAATGCCGGTGACTACGAGCATGGTGGCGATGCCGATGGAGATGCCGAGCGCCGACAGCGCGGCCCGCATCGTGCGCGTGCGGACACCGAGCAGTCCGAGGCCGAGGACGTCCAGCGGGTTCATCCGTACCGGGGAGCTGTTCAGTTCCGCGACAGTCGGTCGCGTCGTGACGTCGGTGGTCATGGCCGGCCGCCCTCGTGGGTGTCGGCGACGAGTCGGCCGTCGCGTATCTCCACCTGGCGGGGAAGTTGCATGGCGATGTCCTTGTCGTGGGTGATGACCGCGATGGTGGCGCCCTCATGGTTGAGTGCGGTCAGCAGGTCCAGTACGGCGTGGCCGTTGGCGGTGTCCAGTGCACCGGTCGGCTCGTCGGCGAGGATCAGGGCAGGGTTGTGCACCACTGCGCGGGCGAGGGCGACGCGCTGCTTCTCGCCTCCGGACAGATGGTTGGGCAGGTGATCGGCGCGGTGAGCCAGACCGACCCGGGCCAGCGCCTCCAGGGCGAGCGGACGGCGCCGGCGGCGCGGCACCCCGGCGTAGAGCAGGCCGGTGGCCACGTTCTCGGCGGCTGACAGTCCGTCGGTGAGGTGGAACTGCTGGAAGACGAAGCCGAGCCATCGGCCGCGCAGCGCGGACAGCCGCCGGTCGGAGTAGGCCGTGACGTCCTGGCCGCCGATCTCCACGGTGCCGCTGGTCGGCCGGTCCAGGGTGCCCATGATGTTGAGCAGTGTGGACTTGCCGGACCCGGACGGTCCCACGATGGCCAGCAGTTCGCCGCTCAGGACGGTCAGCGAGACGTCGTCGAGGGCCCTGACTCCGCCCGGATACAGCATGGTCGCGTCCCGGACCGCCAGTACGGGCCGGGGGCTGTGGGGCATGAGCGTGCCCTCTCCGACGGCGGCGTCGTCGACAGGGACGGTCATGACGTCGTCACCACTTCGGTGCCGGGGCTGATGTCCGCCCCGCTGATCTCCACCTGGCCCTTGGCGAACAGCCCCGTCCTCACCGGCACCAGCGGGCCGCCGGGGATCTGGACGGCGTAACCGCCCCCGCTCAGCGCCAGCAGCGCACCGACCGGTACCGCGAGGACCCCCTTGCGGGTGCGGGTGCTGAACTGCACCTGCACGGGCGCGGAGGTCAGGTGGCGCACCGCCTCGGTGTTGTCCAGCGCGACGCCGACGGCCACTCGTGTGGTCCCCGCGTCGCTTCCGCTGTCCCCGGCGTCCCCCGACTGCACCACCGTGCTGATGGCCGTGACGCTGCCGTGCACGGTCGAGTTGTCCGGCAGGGTGACGGTCACCCGGTCGCCCTGGTTGATCGAGCCGACCTCGGTCGCGTCGACGGGCACCGTCACGGACTTGCGCGTGCCGGTGACCGACATCAGGGCCGTGGTGGCCGGGTCACCCGCCTGTGCCTGCACCGAGGCGACCCGCACCGAGCTGTGGGTGACCGCTACGTCGCCCGGGCCCAGAACGCCGGTGGGGAGCATGCCGACGTGGGTCTGCCATGCCTTGATCGCGGCGACGAGGGCGCCGGTGAGGACCGCCTCTCCATCGTGGTCGAGCGATATGAAGCTCCTGTCAGGTTGCCATCAAGAGCGTGTTCGAGGTCCCGAGGGTGTCCTAGGGTCACCGGCGTGAGCGCACATATTCTGATAGCCGAGGACGACATCAGGCAGGCGACGGTCATTCGCCGCTATCTCGAGCACGACGGCCACACGACCGTCGTCGTGCACGACGGACGCGCGGCGATCGAGGAAGCTCGTCGGCGCCGCCCCGACCTGCTGGTCCTGGACGTGATGATGCCCGGGACGGACGGCCTGCAGGTCTGCCGCGTGCTACGCCGGGAGTCAGACCTCCCGGTCCTGATGCTCACGGCCCGCACCACCGAGGAGGACCTCCTCCTCGGTCTCGAACTGGGCGCCGACGACTACATGACCAAGCCGTACAGTGCCCGGGAGCTCATGGCGCGCATACGCACCCTCCTGCGCCGGGCCCGGCCCGCCGAGGTCCCGGAGCAGCCCGCGCATGATCGCGTCCTGCGGGTCGGCGCCCTCGTCGTGGATCCGGCGCGCCATGTCGTCGCCCTCGGCGGGCGGCGGGTGGAGCTGACCGCGGGCGAGTTCAAGGTGCTCGCGTTCATGGCGGCGGCGCCCGAGCGCGTCTTCACCCGTCGCCAACTGCTCACGCACACCCGGGGAACCGACACCTACGTCACGGAGCGCACGGTCGACGTGCACATCCTCAATCTGCGCAAGAAGCTCGAACCCGACCCGGCACGGCCCGTCCATCTGGTGACCGTCTTCGGCGTCGGATACAAGCTGACCGATGGCTCAGCAGGATCGGACCCATCCGAGGCCCCTGGTGACGAGCCGAAGGAATACCGGTGAGGCCTGACGCCGCCACGGCCGGTGTCCCGCTGCGCAAGAGCCTTCTGACCAGGCTGCTGGGCGCCTCGTTGCTCATCGCGGTCTGCGCGCTCTCGGCCACCGCCTGGCTCGCGGTGCAGACGACGGCCAGTACGATCCGCCAGCAGAGCGGGCAGGCACTGCGCGACGACCTCACCGTCTACAAGACGTTGATGGACTACGCCGCGACCCACCCGCGGTGGGACGGGGTCGACCGGACGGTTGCGGCCCTCGCCCGCCGGACGGATCGCCGCATCATCCTGCGCACCGTCCAGGACGCTGACGGCCGGACATTCGCCGACTCCTCACCCGGTGCGTCCTCGACGGCGTCCCAGGCGCTCGCGGTCATCGACCCGCTCCAGGCCGACCCGGCCCTGATCCCCGCCACCCCCGCGGACCGCATCTACCCCCAGGCGCTCGGACCGTTCCGGTTGCCGGCCGGGCAGCGCCAGGAACTCCTCGCCGCGGCGCAGAAGGCCCTGCGATGCCTGCGCGGGCTGCCCTTCACGGCCAGGCTGACCCATCTCCCCGGCGGTCACCCGAGGATCGAGATATCCGGAAGCAGCGACGACTGGAAAAAGGGCGCGATCACCTGCCCGCTGGCCGCCGTCAACGCCCCCACACCGGCCGAGGCCGAGGCGCTCGGCCGCCTCAACGCATCGATCAAGAACTGCCTGGACCGTCAGGGTCTGCCCGCGGTGAAACTCGGACTCGACCTCGCGCCCACGCGTCCCCTCCTGGCAGACAGCGCGTCCGGCACGGCCGCGCAGAACTGCGTCGACACCAGCCGACGCGAACAACTCGCCCCCTACGTCGCACCCGCGGCGCGGCTGTTCGTCAGTGAGTCGACCGGCTCGGCAGCGGTGTCCGGTTTCACCTTCTCCCGAGAAAACACCATGCGGATCGTGGGCGTCACCGCGCTGGTCCTGGCGCTGACCACGGCCGTGACGGTCGTGGTCGGCCTGCGTCTGGTGAGACCGCTGCGCGCGCTCACCGACGCGGCCCGGCAGCAGGGACGGGGGCACGCCCCCGTTCCCGTGACCACCGACGACGAGATCGGCCACCTCACGGTGGCCTTCAACGACCTGTCGGAGTACCGCGAACGCATGGAGGCGCAGCGCAAGGCGATGGTCAGTGACATCGCCCACGAACTGCGCACCCCGCTCACCACCATCCGCGGCTGGCTGGAGGCGACTCAGGACGGCATGCTGTCCGACGAGGATGACGTGACCGCCGCGCTGTTGGAGGAGACCCTGCTGCTCCAGCACATCATCGACGACCTCCAGGACCTGGCCGCTTCCGACGCCGGCACGCTCCAGTTGCACCAGGAGTACCTGGAGGCGAGCACGATCCTGCAGCACGTCGCCACCGTGCACGGCGGCCGGGCACAGGCAGCGGGAGTCGCCGTGGAGGTGTGTGCGGAAGGCGACGCCTGGTTGTTCGCGGACCCGCTGCGGCTGCGTCAGGTCGTGGGCAACCTGGTGTCCAATGCCGTCCGGCACACCCCTCCCGGCGGCAAGGTGACCCTGCGCTCCCGACGGACCGGAGGGACGGTCCTGATCGAGGTGGCCGACACGGGCAGCGGCATCGGCCCGGAGGACCTGCCGCGGGTGTTCGACCGCTTCTGGCGGGCCGAACAGTCACGCAGCCGCCGGACCGGCGGCAGCGGCCTGGGCCTGGCCATCGTGCGCCAGCTCGTCGAGGCCCACAAGGGTGAGGTCACCGTGACGAGCACCCTGGGCACCGGGACGGTCTTCGCGCTTCACCTGCCGACCTGACCCGTCGGGCGGCACCCTCAGCTGCCGCCGCCGAATGCCTTGGGGAGGCAGGCCCGTTCAGCCGGTTCGTAGGTGGGCAGGCCCATGTCGCTTCCGTGCACCAGCGCCCAGCCGGGACCGCCGTTGGGGGCCGCCTCGGTCTTGATGCCCTTGCTGTTCATGCACTGGATCATGACCCGCACGTCGTCGTTGTAGTGGGGGTTCTTGGCCGGATCGAGTTCCGGCGGGTCGAGCGGGAGCTTTGAATGACACGCCGTCCCCGCCGGGGTTTTCCCGTCCTTCTTCTTGTACTCCAGGAGCGCGTTCGGGCCGCCCTTCTCCTTCAGGCAAGCCTCCCAGGCAGCCATCATGCGGTTCCGGTCGTCCTGCGAGCTGTCCAGCCGTATCTGGGGACGGCCGGCGTCCGGGTCGGTGGTGGCCGTCGCCGACCCGCCGGCGGTTCCCGACGAGGGCAGCGAAGCGACATCGCCGCCACCGGCCTTGCCGCCGTCGTCCGTGCCGGCCGAGCCGCCGCACGCGGTCAGGACGGCGATCGCCGTCGCAGCGGCCGCGATGAGCAGGGCGCCCCGTGCCGCACGACGAGGCAGGCGAGGGGACCCGGGCAATGATCGAGAGGTGAGATTCTGCATGGCGCCCAGCCTGGCCGCACGATGTGAAGCTCTGGTCAGCCGGCTGTAAGCGCGCTGTCTGGTCTCGCCGCCGCCACAGTCTGCGCCACGGTCTGCGCCAGGGGCGCTTCCCCTTGCGCTTCCACTTCGTCCCTCCCCCGTCGAGGGTGGCCGGCAGGCTCCCCAGCCGCGCCGTCCGACGGCCGGCCTGCCCCTCGGTGACCCGGCATCGCTTGGGGAGTTCACGGGCCGTCAGAGCAGCGACGTCGGCATGCGCGGCCTCGACGGCTTCGGGATACGCCTTGCGCTGACCGGCACGGACAGGTACCGGGTCTTTCACCCGCAGATTTCAGAGCGGAGTGACCCGGCCGGCAGGCCTGTGGGCGATGTGACCGACATAGATTTCCTGGGCCATCTGGTCGGCATTCTCGACTTCGACCTCGCCGTCGAACGTATTGCCGCCCACGAACACTGCGTTGCCTCGGATGATGATCCTGTCCGCCGAGAAGGAGTTGTGCAAGTAGACGCCACCGGAGAGGGTGATGGTGCCACCGAGGATTCTGAATGTGTTGCCGATATACAGATCTTCGCGTGTGTAGTCGGGAAACCCGCCCTCAGTATGGTCGGCGCCTTGCTCGCCTCTACGGCCTCCTTGCCGCCGGCTCCACGCACTGAAGTTGTCAGCGTCGAAAACGTTCCCGATGAACATCGACGCGTCCCCTTCCACTGTGAAGTCGCCCTCGAAGTTCAAGACCGTTGGCCTCTGTGTTCGGAATTCTTCGTCCGGGATTGCTGGAGGGGATATGGCACCTTCACGGATGGAATCTTCGTCGCCGAACATGTCGAAGGTGCTTCCGGTGATTCGACTGCCGACGATGAAGTTTGCGTTGTACACACCCCCTCCACCTCTGTGTCTGAAATCCTCACCGCCCGTGTCGACGTCATTTCCTATGGTCAAAACCGATCTACGGTCAACCCTTTCGAAATCGCCGGCCGTGTCTCCGCCGTCGAATACGATGGACCCGTCGCCCGCGTTGAAAGTGTTTCCGTGGTACTGCATCCGACCATGAAAATTTTCCGTGGGGGAGTGAAATTCCCAGTTGGTTCCCCGGTCCCGGTCGGTGTCGCCGGAGCGGCGCTGGCTGATGTAGTTAGCGGCGAGCAGATTCCCTGTACCAAGGTTGTTCATGGTGCTCTGAGACAAATCCATGACATGCAGACCACCCGGGTGGCTCACCCTCCCTTGGTCAGGGATAACCCGGCCTCCCCGGACCCGAACAACCGCACCCTGGTGCAGGATTTCTGACCCTTGGGTGCCGATAGTCGAATCATAGTTCGAGAAGTTGTTGGTCGCCGGGGCGTTCCCGCCGCGTACCACCCTCCTTCTACTCCGAGAACCCGACCCCAGGTACTGGGTCACCGTCGATCGGTACTGGGTATACCCCTGGTTGAGGATCGCCGCCCCTTGGTTCAGGTAGTTGTTGCTCGCCGTTTCGGTCTCGCCGGTTATCACCCCCCCTAGGTACTGGATGACCGACCTGTCATACCGGACACCCCCTTGGTGCCCGATAGCCGACTCCTGGTTCAGGAAGTTGTTGCTCGTCGGCCCGGTCTCGTCGTGGGGAGAATGCGCCGGACTCGAGGGCCTGGAGACCCACACCCGGAACCCGCTGCCGCGTCCTTCGATCCGGCATTCCGACACGCTCGGGCGTTGTCTCCTCTCCCTTTGCGAGCCGCTCGACGGCATCCGCTGGACGGCGACGCCCTGGGCGGACGTGTGGTTCAACTCCGGGGCCACGGAACGCTGGACGCCTGCCGGCCTCTGCCCCAGCTTGGTGGCCGTGCTCTCCGCGTCGCGCTCCCAGGCGTCGGTGGGGTCGCTGATGCCCGAGGGAACAGCCCCCGCTCGCTGCTGGCGGACGTGCTGCAGTTCGTGGCGCATGGTGTGGTCGTCCATGTCGGCCGCGCTGCGGAAGACGATGTGGTGGGTCTTCGTGGTGTACGCCCTGGCGCCGACGGCCTCGGCCGAGCTGCGGTCGACGTGGACTCGGACGTCGCTGAAGTCCTCGCCGCCGTAGTCGCTCTCCATCCGGCGCCTGACGTCCGTCCGCAGCGGGCTGCCCGAGGCCCGCGTCACGGCATCCACCCGTTCCAGGGCGTCGCGCTGCACGCTCTGGTCGTCGACGCTGCGTTGCACGGTCGCGCCATGGCCGCAGTCGGCACTGTGCTGATGGCGCTCCCGATCCACCAGCCGGGCGACCGCGGCGTTGCCGATCGCCCGCTGGAGAGACAGCGCGGTGGCGGGCGACAGGCCGCCCGCGAGCCGGGCGGCGGCCTGCTGGGGGCCCGCGCTTTCCGGGGGCTGGACCACACGCTGGGGAAGCCCCCGGCCGCGATCGGGATCTGCGGCGTGTCGCTGCCGGTCGGCGTGCATGGCTGTCTCCTCTTGTGCGGACACCCAGGGATCAAACCCCTGATGCTGCTGGGGCGGCCGTTGCGGCGGCAAGGGCGAGGAGGGCAGCCTGGAGGGCAGACCGGACTGCCTGACGGTTCCCTGTTCCCCTGGGCCCCGCACGACAGCCCGGAACACCGCCTGACGCGCAGCGGTGTTCAGCCGACGGTGAAGGTCGCGGTCTTGTCGGCGAAGGCGGTGTCGCCGTTCTTCGCGGTGGCGAGGGTGGCGACGTGCCAGAGGCCGGTCCCGGACTCGGCGGCCTCGGCGGCGGTCACGGTGACCCTGTAGGTGCAGTGGGCGGTGTCCTCACCGGCGGGCTTGCACGTGGCCGACTCCGCGGCGGCCAGCTCTTTCTCGGTCAGCGGGGTCTTGGCGAAGGGGCCGTCGGCGGGCCAGGCCAGTACCTTGAGGCTCTTGACGCCGGAGGCTGCCTTGACGTCGGTGGTGAAGGTGAAGGAGCCCTTGCGGTCTCCCGCCGGGGCCGTGTAACGGGCGGTGCTGTGGTTCAGGGTGGGCGGCTGGTCGCCGGCGTAGCTCACGGCGAACGCTCCGGCGCCGCCCACGATGACGAGTGCGGCGGCCGAGCCCAGGATGATGCGTCGAGACATGTCAGTTCTCCTCGTGATGGTGTCGATGTGAGCGGCGCCTCTGGCTGCGCCGCTGCATCAATGATCACCGCGCGGGGCGGGCCGGCCGTGAGTACGCATACTCAACTACGGACGGGCACTTGAACCTCAGGCCTTGCCCCTTCGTGCACGTCTCCCTGCGTGGGCTCTCGTGATGAGCCGAGTCCCCACGGACATGGAGCCTGGGCCGCACCCACGCCCACACCACGTGTGAGCTCCGGAACTGCCCTTTGGGGCAGTGTTCTTGGCTTCGAGGACCTGTGGGGTCCCAGGGTTTCATCACTACGCTCGGAGCGTGACGGAAGGAACTGCCGAGCGACGTCCTCGGCGACGTGGGCCCGGTCCCTTCGCGCTCGTCATCATGCCGAGTCTGGTGGCGGTGGCCGGAGTGTCGACGTTTCTGGCGCTGCGGAGCGATCAGCTGTCGCCCGGGCCGTCCAGCGGGTCCAGTGGTACGGACATGGTGAGTGACAAGGTCAACGGCTCCTACGTCCCCTGGCTGCGCAGGGCGACCCGCGACTGTCCGGTTGTCACGCCCGCGGTCCTCGCCGCCCAGATCGATCAGCTCTCCGGGTGGAACGAGGACACTCCGAACGTGTCGACGCAGGGGATCGCACGCTTCACCGACGTCCAGTGGAAGAAGTGGGGCCGCGACGACGACGGCAGCGGACGTGCCTCGCCGCGCGATCCGGTGGACGCGATCATGGCACTGGGCCGGCAGGACTGCTCGCTCGTGCGCGAGATGACCGCCCTCAGGACCCGTGGCACCGTCAACGGGGACCTCGTCGACCTGACCCTCGCCGCTCACACCGTGGGTACGGACGCGGTGGCCCGAGCGGGCCGGGTTCCCGCCGCCGCCCGTGACGTCCTCGACGAGGTCGAGGCGCGGCGTGCGCAGTACGAGTCGCTCGTACGGCAGAACCCCGAAGCGACCGAGGGCCCGACCGCGTCGGCGCTCATGTCCCCTCCTCTTCGCACCCTCACCGTCACCTCGGCCTTCGGGACACGCGAACATCCGCTCACCGGAGTGACCAAGCTGCACACGGGAGTGGACTTCGGCGGGCCTCAAGGGGCGCTGGTGTCCGCCGCGCGCACCGGCCGGGTGGAGTTCGCCGGAATGACCCCGGCGTATGGAAATCGTGTGGTGATCCACCACGGAACCATCGGGGGCAAACGGCTGGAGACGACCTACAGCCACCTGTCCGTGGTCCTGGTGACCCCGGGGCAGTCGGTGTCGGTGGGCTCCTCGGTCGGCCGGGTCGGTTCTACCGGCCTGTCCACGGGACCCCACCTGCACTTCGAGGTTCTCCTGGACGGGCAGTACGTGGACCCGATGCCCTGGCTGCGGGCACCGACCGGGTAGAGGACCCGTGCCGCTGTCGGGGCAGCCGTACCGTGACCACGGTGCCGTGGGCGGGTGCGCTGGTGGCGGTCAGCGTGCCCGCGTGTGCCTCGGTGCGTTTGCGTGCGATCGCCAGGCCGAGGCCGAGGCCGAGGCCGCTGCCGCCGGTGCCGCTGTTGCGGGACCTGTCCGTGACGCCCGAGCCTTCGGCGGCGGTGCGGTGGACCGCGGCGACGTGGTCGAGGACGCCGCGCACATCGACCTCGATGATGTGCCGGAGCAGCAGGGTCTCCGTCCCGGCCCGCGCCACCGTTGCCGTCGGTGCCCTCGCCGGCGTCCACCCCTCGGTGAGAGCGTCCCGCCTGTCCCCGACCGAGGCGCTCGGTGCATCCGCAGGGCTGTCTCGTTCAAGCCGGGTGACGGGCATGACCGGTACGCATGGCCCTCTGGTCACCCCGTAGGCTGAGGCTCCCCGTTGACAGCCAGGAGGAGAGACGATGGCGGGCGTACTCGAACTGCCCCCGGACGAGGTTCTGGTACAGCGATTGCGTGAGGGTGACGAGCGGGCCTTCGCGCTGGTGCTGGACAGTTGGAGCGGTGGCATGCTGCGGGTCGCGATGGCGTTCGTGTCGACGAGGGAGTCCGCCGAGGAGGCCGTCCAGGACACCTGGCTGGCGGTCATCAAGGGTATCGGCGACTTCGAGGGACGCTCGAGTCTGAAGACGTGGGTCTACCGGATACTGGTGAACACCGCCAAGGCGCGCGGCACGAAGGAGAGCAGGACCGTCCCCTTCGGTGATCTTCTGGCGGAGGAGGAGGGCCCGACGGTGGATCCCGCACGGTTCCGCGGCCGTGGTGAGCCGTATGCCGGGCACTGGGCCGTGGGGCAGGAGCCGCGCCCCTGGCACTTTCCGGAGGGCCATGTGCTGCGGGGTGAGGTCCGCGGTGTGATCGAGAAGGCGATAGACGGGCTTCCGCCCCGCCTGCGCACCGTGATCACGTTGCGCGACGTCGAGGGGTACGGCTCCGAGGAGGTGTGCTCCCTGCTGGAGATTTCGCCCGGGAACCAGCGTGTACTGCTGCATCGGGCGAGAGCCTTGTTGCGCGGCAAGTTGGAGAGGTATCTGTCGGGAACCCATGAGGTCGCTGTCGGGAGGGGGCAAGCGTGAACTGCGACGAGTTCGTGGAGTTGGTGACTGATTTTCTGGACGGCGCCCTGTCCGAGGAGGACGAGCATCGCTTTGTGGGACACCTGGCCGAGTGCTCCAAGTGCGAGCTGTATCTGGACCAGTTCCGGCAGACGATCGCCACGACGGGCGAGCTGACCCCGGAAGCCATCTCCGACAAAGCCCGGGGCCTGTTGCTCACCGCGTTCCGGGACTGGCGACGGCCGTGAACCGGTCCTGACATCCGTCAGGCCGCCCGGTCCGGTTCGGACGAGCCGGGGACACGCTGAAGCGTTCGCACCAGATCGTCACCGTGGAGAACCTGCCGAGGCCGGCGCTCGCCGGGATCGCATGGTTCTGGTTGCCCGCGTTGCCCTTCAGCGAGCCCAGGTAGATGTGCTCACCGTCGTCGAGGTTGCCGCCGTCGCCCTGGACAGGCTGGTCGCTGAGCCATACGGGCAGCGCTGGGCCGCGGACGTGCGCAGGTCCGACAGACGCAGCGTCCGCGCCCCGTCCGCGGACTCCGCAACCGCCACCGAGCCGCTGGTCTCGTGCCCGTGCGAGACGAACGTACGGCTCAGCGGACGCTCCGCGGCGACGGCGGCCGGCGGTGCCTCGTCCACCGGACCGTGGTGAACGCCCGCCACGGCTGGAAGGGGTAGACGCCGACGGCCACGGCCACGACGGCCAGTGCGGTGATGATCCAGCGGGCGGGGCTGCGGCGCTTGCTGCGGCACAGGGGAGTTTCCGTCTCTGTTCGGTGGTCGCCGTGACCCGGCGTCGTGGTCACAGCGCCGTCAAAGACGGACGGGGCGCCGAACGTTACACACCCACCGAGGAATTCGCCCCCCGAGGCAGACGCGGAACCGACGCCGGATCGGCTTGTCACGTTCGGCGGTTTCGGACGACCTTCGCCGAGCGGTTCCGGGAGGCGGCCGGTGCGCCACCGCTGACCTACCTGGGACGGTGGCGCATGCTGTTCGCCCAGCGCGCGCTCCGGGACGGTGACGCCCGCGTCGCGGCGCTGGCCGAGGAGTCGGCGCGGTCGACGTCATCTGCGCCGGCCGACTCGAACCCGTCCTCGGCGCGGGCCGGAACGAGCACGAGAAGTCATCGTCTGACGCGAGACGAAGGCCTCGCCATTTATGCGGGCTATCACGCCTGTCTCGACAGCCCCTCTGCGAGGCGGTGTGCAAGGCGGAGCAGGTCGGCCAGGTGCAGCACTCGGCCCTCGAAGCCTGGGAGGGGGACATGCAGCGGCTGCGTCCAGCGCGCGGGGATTGCATCCAGTCCGTAATACGCCCCTGCGAGGCCTCCGGTCACCGCGGCGACGGTGTCCGTGTCACCGCCGAGGTCGATTGCCGCGCGTATCGCGTCTTCGAAGCTGGTCGTGGTGCGCAGGGCCCAGACGGCGGAGCCCAGGCAGGGCCAGACGGCACCGTTGAACTCGGTCGCCTGACCGGGGTGCCAGTCGGGCGCGAGGACGGTGTCGTAGCGGTCGCGGTGGTCGGGGTGGACGAGAGCCAGGACGTCCGGCAGCGCGGTGAGGGGGTCGATGTTCTCGAGCGTGACGCGGATGAGTTCGTGGAAGATCGCGGTGCCTTCCCACGCCGCGCGATCCCCGTGGGTGAGGGCAGCGATACGGCGGGCCGCGTCCAGGGTGGCTTCTTGGCCGGCGGCCGCGAAGTGGACCGCAGAGGTCGATGCCCGCATCAAGGAGCCGTTTCCCGCTGCTCGTTGGTTGACCTGGAAATGGATAGCGGCGGCGAGGTCCCAGGGCATGCCGTTGGTCAGGACGTCTTCGGTCTGCAGGCCGATGTCCTTGGGGTCCGATGCTGCCCAGCGCTGGAAGCGGGCGAAGATGTCCGGCAGATCGAGTCCGCCCCGCTCCAGCAGCGACTCCGCGACCAGGACGGCCATCTGCGTGTCGTCGGTTGCCTCGCCAGGGTCCCAGCCACCACCGCCGCACATCTCGCCACCGGCGCCGGGAGCGGGAAACCGCGCGGAGAACGTGCCCTGGGGACCGAACTCGAAGGGGGCGCCCAGGGCGTCACCCACCGCTGAGCCGACGACCACGCCTGCGGCCCGCTGAATCCGCTTCATCCGCGCAGGTTATCTGCGTTGCGCCGACGGCTGCGCGGGCCTGTTCCTTCTTCGGCTCCCCGAACCAGATCGTCGCCCGCGCAGATGGCGTCCCGCTTCGTGGTGTAGCCGATCAACGTTGGGGCGTACGCCCCGGGGCGTGTGTCGATGGGGATTCCGCTCCCTGCCCGGCAGGCGGGCCACCATGCAACTCTCCCTGGTGAACGGCCAGTTCAACTAGGAGGTGCATGATGGCCCTGTCCCAGCATGACTTACTTCGGCTGCTGGAGTCACTGCGTTCGGCGGACGGACTCGAACTCGTCCGGTCCGTGGCCGAGCGGATGCTGCAGGAGCTGATCGAGGCCGAGGCGACGTCGAGGATCGGCGCGGAGTGGAACGAGCACACCGAGACACGCACCGCGCTGCGCAACGGGCACCGCGACAAGACGCTGACCACTCAGGCCGGTGACCTGGACCTGGCCATACCCAAGCTGCGCTCGGGCAGCTTCTTCCCGAGCCTGCTGGAGCGTCGCCGCCGCATCGACCAGGCTCTGTTCGCCGTCATCATGGAGGCGTACGTCCATGGGGTGTCCACCCGCTCGGTCGACGACCTGGTCAAGGCGCTGGGAGCAGACAGCGGGATCTCCAAGAGCGAGGTCTCACGGATCTGCGCGGACCTGGACACCCAGCTGACCGCGTTCCGCGGCCGGCCCCTGGATCACACCCGTTTCCCCTACGTCTACCTCGATGCGACCTACTGCAAGGCACGGGTCGCGCACCAGATCGTCTCGCGGGCCGTGGTGATCGCCACCGGCATCACCGAGGACGGCGGCCGCGAGGTGCTGGGAGTGATGGTCGGCGACAGCGAGACCGAGGTGTTCTGGACCCAGTTCCTGCGTCACCTGCGCGAACGCGGCCTGGGCGGTGTCCGGCTCGTGCTCGGCGATCACCACTCGGGCCTGGTCAAGGCGATCCGCAAGGTCATGATCGGCGCGGCCTACCAGCGCTGCCGGGTTCACTTCCTGCGCAATGTCTTCGGAGTGATCCCCAAGGACGCCGCGGAAATGGTCGCCGCGACCATCCGCACCATCTTCGCCCAGCCCGACCAGGACGCCGTCCGCAACCAGCTCGACACGGTCGCCGACATGCTCAGCGCACAGTTTCCCCAGGTCAAACAGATGCTCCTGGACGCCAAGGACGACCTCACCGCCTTCGCCGCCTTCCCGGAACGGCACTGGAAGAAGATTCAGTCCACGAACCCGCTGGAGCGGATCAACCGCGAGATCAAACGCCGCGTCGATGTCGTCCAGGTCTTCCCCAACGACGACTCGCTGCTTCGGCTGGTCACCGCCGTGCTCTTCGAGATGCACGACGAGTGGATCGCCTTTCCCCGCCGCTACCTGCCCGAAGGCAGCATGGACCAGATCTACCCCACCGAGCCCGGCGAAAGCGCCCCCGCACTCCCCAACACCACCAACACGACCGACGATTGATCGCCTACACCACGTCAAGGGACACGACCCCCGCGCACGCGGGGTGAAGGAACACCGAGCGGACCCCTACCCGCTCTTCGGCACCCTCGGAGCGACGCCAGGTTGTCCGCCTGCTACAGAGGTTCCGGACACTTCAACCCGTCGGCACGTGAGTGCTGAGGCACATTCACTGCGCGAGCTCGCCGAATCAGGAGATCGACGTCCTGAACCGTCGCCTCACAGATACTTCTGAACGGACCTGGCAAGAAGGTAGGGCGGTATGCCTGCACAGCCCGTGTTCGACAGGCTTCAGGGCTGATCGTACCAGGCGAATGCTGCGATCCGCCAGCCGTCCGAGGTGCGGACGAACTGGATGGTCTTGGTCCCGCCACCCTCGAACAGCTCACCGTCCAAGATCCCGGACTTTCGGTACTCACCGAACCGCGATGCGATATCGCCCGCGATCTCGGTCCGTTCGGAGACCTCCCACTCGGAGAACTCGACCAGCCGACCGTCCGTCAGCAGGCGCTGGCGGGGCTCGATGAACTCGTCCACGGTGTAGACCGTGAACTCCGGGCCGGTCTTGACGATCACGCTGCTGGGAAGAACCAGCCGGCGGATCCGGCCCACCTCGGCAGTCTTGCCGCCCCGGTTGTCGAAGGCGCCGAAGAACTCGGCGGTCACCGCGTCGATCTCGGTCTTGGACATGGTGCGACGGTAACACCCCAGGGGCGCAGGCATTACGCCGTCGCCGAGACCCCTGCAGGCTGTGGCCCGCGGCGGTTCCATGGGGTGCGCTCCCGTGCTGTCGGCGGTGCGCGGCTGTCAGTGGTGGATGACGGTGAAGTCTCGGGTGTCGAAGCGTGCCACCTGTTTGCGGAGCCTGCCGGTGGACCAGGGCCAGCTGAAGCTGTTGCGGCCGTTGGGGTCGAGGTAGTAGCTCCGGCATCCGCCGGTGTTGTAGACGGTGCCCGCGAGGGCGGCCTGCAGTTCGGTGTTGTAGGCGCTCTGCACGTCGCGGCGCACCTCGAGCGACGCCCACCCCTCGGCGCGTGCTGAGCGGATCGCGCCGAAGGCGAGATCGAGCTGTGCTTCGAGGATGGTGAACGCGGAGCTGTGTCCGGTGCCCAGGCCGGGACCGAGAAGCAGAAACGCGTTGGGGAACCCGGTGGTGACGGTGCCGAGGTACGCCTCGGGGGAGCCCTGCCAGTGGTCGGCGAGGGAACGTCCGGCGCCGTCGTGGATGAGGTTCGACAGCGGCATGTCGAGGATGTGAAAGCCCGTACCGAGGATGATCGCGTCGACTTCGGCGCTGCTGCCGTCGGCGCCGAGCACGGTGGTGCCGTCGACCGTGCGGACGGCGCAGGCGTGCACGTCCACATTCGGGCGGGTCAGGGCCGGGTAGTAGCGGTTGGAGAACAGGATGCGCTTGCAGCCGATGGTGTAGTCGGGGGTCAGCTTGCGGCGCAGTTCACGGCCCCGCACGGTGGCGCGCAGGTGTGCGCGTGCCACGGCCTGTACGCCGCGCAGCAGCGAGGGCCGGCGAAATCCGTGGCCCAGCATCTCCATTGCCCGGTACTCCACTGCGGCCACCGCGGCCCGGGCGCCGGGCACGTGCCGCATCACCCACCGTTCGGCCTTCGGTATGCGATGGTCCGGCTTGGGCAGCACCCACTGGGCAGTGCGCTGGAACAGGTGGAGCCGGTCGACCTGCGGGGCGATGGCCGGGACGAACTGCACGGCCGATGCTCCGGTGCCGAGGACCGCGACCCGCTTGCCGCGCAGGTCGTAGTCGTGGTTCCAGCGCGCGGAGTGGAACAGCTCGCCGGGAAACTCCGCAAGGCCCGGGATGTCGGGGATGAGAGGCTCGTTCCACGGCCCGGCACCGGCGATCAGGAACCGGGCGGTGAACTCGCCGGCATCGGTGCTGATCCGCCACCGTGCCGCGTCGGGCTGCCAGTGCGCCTCAGTCATGCGCACGCCGAACCGGGTGTGCTCGCGCAGCCGGTGCCGGTCGGCGACCCCTTTCACGTAGGCGAGGATCTCCGGCTGATGCGCGTACACCCTCGTCCAGTCCGGGTTCGGCGCGAACGAGTAGCTGTAGAGCAGGGACGGCACATCGCACTGGCAGCCCGGATAGGTGTTGGCCCGCCACGTGCCGCCGAATTCGTCGGCGGCCTCGATGATCAGGAAGTCCCGGATCCCGGCCTCCCGCAACCGGACCCCCGCGCCGACGCCGGAGAGGCCGGCGCCGATGACGATGACCTCGAAGTGGGTGCTCATGCCGTGGTGCTCCTGTCCAGGGCTCGCTTGACACGGTCGGGCGCGGTACGCAGGGAGACGTCGAGGGTGGCCGGGCGGCGGGCGACGTCCATGAAGTTGAAGCCCATAACGGCCAGTTCCTCGGCGCCGGGCTCGATCCGGACGACGCGGGTCCCCGCTGCCCGAAGCAGGAGTTCCTCCGCGTCGAGGGTCCGGGTCATCCAGCGCCTGGCGACGCGTTCGAGGCGGCTCAGCCCGGTGGCGGGCGCGCCCCCGGACGTCGCCATCGGGGCGACGATCACCACCTCGCTCAGGCCGAGCGGGGCAACGAGGTCGGCCGACGTCGGCGACACCACCCCGCCATCGAGGTAGGTGCGCCCGCCGATCCGCACGGGAGGGAACCAGCCCGGGATCGCCCAGGACGCGGCCAGCGCGCTGCCGATGTCGGCGACCGGGGTATCGGGCGAACCGAACGCGACCCGTCGGCCGGAGCGCGTCTCGGTCGCCACCAACCACGTACGTGACGAGGCGAGCCACGAATGGCCGTCCGCCAGCGCGGCGCCGAAGTCCCGCAGCCACCCCGCATCCCCACGGCCGCGTGGCAGGAGGCCGAGCAGCCCCGAGCCGAGCGGGACACGGCCCCGGGCTGCCGCCGCCGTGAGCCCGGCGCCCGGCAGGCCCGGCCACGGAACCGGTGGCAGGGCGCCCGGGTGCGCGCCGAGGTGCCGCAGGAGCAGCGGGTCCGCGTCGGACCGGCCCTGCAGTGCACCGAGCAGGTCGCAGACCGACCGGCCGGACCCGAGCGCGGACCCGAGTTCCGCCCCCGCCGACGTCCCCACCAGCACCTCTGCCGTGCGGGCATCCCAGCCGAGCCGCTTCTCGACCGCGGCCAGCGCCGCGACCGCCCATGCGAAGCCGAGGGTGCCGCCGCACCCGACGACCAGCCCGCGTCGTCGACAACCCGCCATGGATTCTCCCGGTATTGGAATTCCAAGGGAATCCGAAAGCTAGCGGTATCCTCCGGGTGTGGCAAGACTGACCCGGGCCGAGAGCCAGGCCCGCACCCGCAAACACGTCCTGGACACCGCGTACACGCTCTTCCTGGGCGAGGGCTTCACAGCGACGTCAATGGAGCGTGTCGCCGAGGCGGCGGGCTACTCGAAGGGGGCGGTGTACTCCAACTTCGCCACCAAGAACGAGCTGTGCCTGGCCGTACTCGACCGCATCGCTGCGGAACAGGTGACACAGCTTGCCGCCGCGATGGGCGACGCGCCCCGCTTCGAGGACCGGATCGCGGGATTCGCCCGCTGGGCCGACGAGACCATCGGCGACAGCTCGTGGACCTCACTGGAAGTCGAGTTCGCCACCGCCAACCGCCGCGACAAGCAGGTGTGCGAGCAGCTCGCTCAGCGCCGACGCACCGTCACCGACGCGCTCGCAGAGCTGATCCGGACGCAGGCGGACGAACTCCGCATCACACCTGCCCTGCCTGCCGACACCGCCGCCCTGACCCTGCTCAGCCTCGGCATCGGGCTCGGCGTCCAGCGCGCCTTCGACCCGACCGTCCCGGTGCAGCCCATTGTCGACCTGCTGCGCACCGTCATGAGCGGGCGCCCCTGAAGGCGTCCATGCTGCCGCGCCGACGGTGCGGGCACCCGGCAGGAAGGGCCGACTCGGAGGCGAGCGGCGCGAAACGGCGTTGCCGAGGGAGCGCTGGCGCGCTGCACCATTCACGCCGTCGCCAACCCGGGACCCCTGCGGAGGCCCTTGGGCGCGCCGCACCGTGGGGCCACAACCAGTGGGCCGGGGCGGAGCGCTCGCGCGTGAGTGGGCCGAGCCTTCGCGTCACCGGCACTCCCCGACGGGCTCATCACCCCAGCAGCCCACGAAAATGCCGCAGTTCCAGCCGGCCATGCCGGTCCAGGACCTCCGTCGACCGCCCTGCGCCGTCTCTCCTCGATCCTGCCGCAGCGTGCCAAGCAGTCAACGCGGCCGCCAACGACGATGTCTCCTCATACGCTGTCAACCGCAGCATCACCCCTGTTGCCGCAAACACTGGGTATCAGCAGGTCAACCTCACGGTCAACGGCTTCCGCGACGCGAACTACCAGGGTTACGGCACACGAAGCTCCGGATCGCACTTCGGCCTGCGCCTCCTCCAGGTGAGCTTCCCCGGCTATGACCTTCAGGAACTGACCCGGCGCCTCCGCGAACACGCCGCAGGCCGTACAGTGCCGCCCGCCCCCGCCGATTGGAGCACTGTCGGCCGCTAGCTTCTGGGCCGGGCCCGGTCTGCACTGCCAGCTCCGGCTGAGCACCTACCTGGCCAGACGGGCCCACTACAGGACTCAGCCACAGCGGCGGTGACTGAGCACGGTGGTTGGCCCCGACGGCCAACCGCGATGCACAGAACGCGAGCTATGCGGGGCCGGTCAGGGCCATGGGGCCCAGGGGTCGTCGCTTTACGGTTCGGGCTCTTCTGGGTGGAGCATGCGGCGGACGCAGCGCAGGAGCCCCGGCTCGTTGCCACCGACGGCGGCCATCCAGGGCAGGGCCTCCATAGCGCGGGCGCGTTCTTCGGTGGCCAGGACGTCGACGGTGGTGTGCAAGACGTCGGGGGCGGGTTCGTCGGTGAGGCAGAGCCAGCCGATCGCAGCGGCAAGGCGGACTTCGGGGGCCTGTGCCCGGTCCTGCCACATCTCGCGGATCCACGCGATGGCCGGTCGGTGTGGGTGGGCACGTGTCGTCTCTGCGGTCGCGAGAACCAAGGCGGCCAGGACCATGGGGTCCTGCTCCTTGGCGAACCGGGCAGCGAACGCGGTTCGGACCGAATGGTCGGGGTCGGCCGCGGGGGCGAGAGCGTAGGAGGCGTCGATGCGCACGGCAGGGTCAAAGTCGTCGAGGAGCGGCAGGAGCAAGGGAGTTCCAGCGGTGATCGCGGCTCGGGCAGCGGCCACCGACCAGCCTGCCGGGTAGCCGGTCACCTCGACGCCGTAGTCGTCGTAGTCGTCGTGCCGGGGGCCGGAGCGGTGGAGGAGGAATTCGGCGCGGGAGGCGACACCGAAGTAGCGGGCGCGGGCGGGGGTGGCGAGACCGCCGAGGGCGACGGTGCGGTGTGGATGGTGAGGGTCGGTGGCGATCCGGATCAGGAACGGGACGGCAAGAGCGACGGCGGCCCGGCTGTCGTTGGCGCACATGCCGATCAGCGCACCCATCGCGTTACGTGCCGCCCCCTCTTTGGTGCGCAGCAGGTGAACGGCTTTCCGGGCGTCCTCTCCGTGAGGGAAGTTCCCCCAGGGAAGTTCGTCGAGGACGGCTCCGTCGATGGTCTCGGGCCGGATGGTCGCCGTCACCGTCCTGATGTCGAACGGGCCTGCCGCGAACGATGACAGATCCGCCCCGTTGACCAGGGCCCTGCACATTGCGAACGTCGGATCGGTCCGCCAGTCCCCCACGCCACACTCCCGTCGAATCCACCAGGGATTGGATCATGCGCGATCCGGACTGGGCAAAGCCACCGGGCAGACGGGGCACTCCACGCCGCAGACCATCATGAACCCACAAGGCACGTGGTGTGCTGCCCTGCGTTTCCGAGCCTGTGACCAGTGCCAACGCCCGGTCCGTTCCCGGCCATTCTGGCGGGCTGGCGTCTGCGTCAGTCCTCAGCCCCGTCCTCGTCGTCGAGCCCGGCCGCGTCCGGGTTCCGCGCTCTCCTGGAACGGCCCCTGGAAGCCGACCCCGCGACTTCACCCCGAACCTACCGGTCCACCCCTCAACATCAGAGCATCGGACCCAGGGGTTCACGGCGAAGCGCCTTCAGTTTTCGCGAACTCGCGGGGGTCTTGGGGTGTGAAACTGGCGACCTCGCGTAATCGAGAGGCGCGTATTCCTTGGCCGGTGAGGGCTCGTGGTCACCGTGAGTGGCCGTGGGGAGCGTAGCGACTCCGGGCTTCTCCGGCTTCTGCGACGAGGTGGGCGTTCAGGCCACTGGGCGGATCCGACCACCGGTTGCCTGTTGCAACGCGGCCTCCAGTCGGTCGCGGGCCTCGGTCTGGGCGGCGATCCGTTCGTTGAGGACCGCCAGCCGTTCCAACGCGACCCGCAGGCCCTTGTCCGAGGGCGGTGCGGCGGCCACATCGCCGTCCAGGCACGGCAGGAACACCCGCACGTCGTCCAGGGTGAGCCCGGCGGCCAGCAGGTAGCGGATGCTGCGGACCCGCACCACCGCCCGCTCGTCGTAGACGCGGTAGCCGTTGGGGGCCCGCTGCGAGGAGATCAGTCCGGCCTGCTCGTAGTGCCGCAGCGCACGGGCGGTTGTCCCGGTCGCCCCGGCCAGCTCACCGATCCGCACCCATCCCACCTCCCGGGCCACTCCTATCACGCCACCACCGCTCCGCCGTCGACCGGGAGAACCACTCCGGTGACGAACGACGCGGCCGGTGCGGCAAGCTGGGTGACTGCCCAGGCCACCTCCTCGGCTCGGCCGATCCGGGCCAGTGGGGTGTGCGCCAGCTGCCACTCCCGCACCGCTGCCATCCGCTCCGGCGTCAGGCCCTGGTGCTCGCCGATGGGAGTGTCGATCGCGCCGGGGGCGACCGCCACCACCCGGATCCCGCGGGGTGCCAGCTCGACCGCCCAGCTGCGGGTCAGCAGCTCCAGAGCGGACTTGGTGGCCGCATAGACCGAGCTGCCGGGCCAGGCGCGCTGCCCCACCGACGTACTGACATTGACGATCACCCCGCCCGACTTCTCCAGGAGTGGCAGCGCGGCCTGGGCCAGCAGGATGGGGGCGACGAGGTTGGTGGCAAGCTGAGCTGTGATCATCTCCGGCGTCAGCGTGCCGAGAGCGCCGCTGCGCACGATGCCTGCGTTGTTGACCAGCACGTCCAGCCGGCCGTGTGTCTCCAGCGTGGTCCGGATGATCCGATCCGGCTCGCCCTCGGCGGTGATGTCGGCGGCCAGCGGCGTGATCCGGTCGTGCCCGGCCCCGGTCTCCTTCAGCGGCTCGGCCCGCCGCCCGATCGCGACCACGTGGGCGCCCTCAGCGGCGAAGGCGCGGGCGGTGGCCCGGCCGATCCCGGTGCCGGCTCCGGTGACGGCGACGATCCTGCTGCTCTGCGGTGCTGTTCATGCCGGTCATCGTGCAACCCTGCCGCCAGCGGCAAGGTCAAGCAGCGCCTGTCGGGCGGTAGTCACCGCCGGTGGTCAACGGAGGCACAGTGGCGCCAGGTTCCTCCGGCCTCTTCGGCGAGGCGGGCTGTGGTGTCGTCGTGGTAGCCGAGCATCCGGGCGACCACCGGGGCTGGGGTCTGGAGGACGAGGTGGCGGATCGCCGCTGTGCGGCCTCGCTGGGTCGGGAAGCCCAGGTGGCGGAGCCGAAGTTCCGGAGTCTCCGGGGTCATAGGCTGCCCGGCCCGGCGGCCGGGGAAGAGCCATCGGGCGTCGGGATTTGTCGCGGTCATGGTGTTCGGCCGCTGCCCCAGGTAGTCCAGCAGTATCCCGGCGAACGGGGCCGGGACAGGCGACGGCGGGTCGCCGAGCCGGACGAGGACTTCGCCGTCCTCGTGCTGGACGTCGCCGGTGCTGAGCTGTGCAATCCGTGTCAGCGGCTGCGCGTAGAGGAGAACGAGCACGGCAGCCACGCGATCCTGGAGCGGGACATCGTCGCGGTCCACGAGCTGTCGCAGCAGCGCGAGCCGCTGGTGTTGGGCGATCGGTGCGGGGTCGCTCGTCGAGCGGTGTGGGACGGAGAGGACGGGCACCTGCTTGGACCGCATGACCGAATGAGTAGTCGACGGAGAGTCAGGGGCTCACTGGAACGGACGCCCGCCCCGGCGTCGACTCGGTCGCCCGGCGCGTCGCGGAGCGCGACCCCGCCGCACGTCGCAGGAACCGGTAGCGGAGGTCGCTCCTTGCCCTGTGGGTCAGAGATAGGAGACCGGGGGCCGGGCAGACAGGAGGGCCCTGGGGTCTCCCAGGGCCCTCCTGCTGCGCGCGGGCATCTACGTCGCCACCTCCCCGCGGTTCGCCTACTGCACGGCCAGCGAGACCAGTGCGCCGAGAATGGCCAGCTCGCTCCTGATCGTCGCTCATGGTCGTGTGGCGGGGAAGGCGTTTCGCGCAGCGATCATCAGCGACCGGAGGATCACGGCCTGTCGGGAGGCAACAGCGCGGCGGTGATGGGCCGGTACCAACCTGGCCGGTCCCCTTCGGTCCCTGACAGACGTCTGTCAAGATGTTGCCATGAGGCGCTGCTCAGCCCACCTGCGTGGCGTCGCATGCCGCTCGGGGCACCGGATCGACGGCCACTTGACCGGGACGGCGTCCCCGAACCCAGAGTGAGGACTCATGTCACAGCGCGCCGTGGCCATTGTCGGTGGCGGGATCGGCGGTCTCGCGGCGGCCGTTGCCCTGCATCGCCGGGGCTGGCGCGTCGAGGTGCTCGAACGGGCCAGGGAGTTCACTGAGATCGGCGCCGGCATCTCCCTGTGGCCGAACGCGCTGCATGCGCTTGAGGTGCTCGGCCTGGCCGGTGCCGTGCGGGCGCTCGGAGCAGTCGAGGCCGTAGGTGGCGTACGCGACCGCCGGGGCCGCTGGATGTCCCGTACGGACAACGCGGAGCTGGCGCGCCGCTTCGGCCATCCCTTGGTGGTCTTGCACCGTGCGGACCTGTTGCGTGTGCTCATCGAGGCGCTGCCCGCTGACAGTCTGCGGTCGGGCTGCGAGGTGTCCGCGGTCCGCGAGGACGGCCACGGTGTGGTCGTCGTTCACCGCGGGGGCGAGTCCCGGCCCGATCTCGTGGTCGGTGCCGACGGGCTGCGCAGTGCGGTCCGCCGCGCGCTGTGGTCCAGCGGGGCCGGCCCCCGGTATGCCGGTTACACCGCCTGGCGCATGGTCACCGAGCCCCTCGCCGAGCCGCCCTGCGAGGGCGCGGCGACCTGGGGCCGTGGGGCGAGGTTCGGCTACACGGCGCTCCCGGGCGGGCGGATGTACTGCTTCGCGACCGCGTCTCTGCCGGCGGGAGCAGCCTCCGGCTCGTCCGAGTACGCCGAACTGCTGCGCCGCTTCGGGTCCTGGCCGGATCCCATCCCCGCCCTGCTGGCCGCCGTTCCCGCGGGCGCAGTGCTCCGGCACGACCTGTACGACTTGCCGCCGCTCCCCTCCTTCGTCCGCGGCCGGGTCGCGCTGCTGGGCGACGCGGCCCATGCCATGACCCCGAATCTGGGCCAAGGCGCCTGCCAGGCGCTGGAGGACTCGGTCACCCTCGCCCACTGCCTCGGCGGCACCCCGGACGTGGCCGCCGCGTTGCGCTCGTACGACCTGCTTCGCCGCTCGCGGACCCAGGCCATCACACGCCGCTCCGCCCGGCTCGGCGCAGTCGGCCAACTGTCGTGGCCGCCGGCGGTGCTGCTGCGCGACACGGCCGCCCGGTTGACGCCGACTCGGGTGACGCTGCGTTCCATGACGCCTGTGCTCGGCTGGACCGCGCCCGGGGACCCGGTGACCACGACGAACAGCGAGAGCCGCTGATGCCGGACTGGACGTATCACCCGCTGCGCGGCCTGGCGGCCGCCGTCCTCGGCCGGCGCCGTTCGCAGCGCACCGCGCTGCGGCTGCTCGCCTCGATCGGCTCACGTCCCGCTGGCGCGCGGCTGATCGCCCGAGGGTTCGGCCACCGTCATCCGCCCAAGCGACTCGCCGGTGAGATCGCCGGCGTGCCCGTGACCGTCCGCCTCGGTATATCCGTCCCGCCCTCGCTCGCCCACGAAGCGGTACGCGCCATGCCCCCCCTCGGGGCCGGTGTCGTCGAGGTGGCGCCCGTCTCGGCGGTCGACGCGGAGACCGTACGCGAGGCTGCTGCCGACCGCTCGATCCCGCTGGTCGTCCGCGCCTGCGACGCGGCCGCCGAGGCTGCCCTCAAACCCTATGTCGACGGGTTCACCAGCAGCGATGACCCGCACCTAGTCCACGTCTCCGACCCGTCGGCCACCGCCGCGGCCGTCGCGCTCGAGGATCCAGGCGCCGTCGTGCTCGCCCGGCCCGGGGTGCTCGTCGCGGCGGGGCCCGGCTGGTTCGCACGGGTCACCGAGGCAGCCACGCCCACCGAGCCCGCCCCAGCGTTACGCGACATCGGGCGCGATCCGCGCCGCTGGCCCGCCTGGTGGTGGGCGCTGCTCGTCGGGCTCGGTATGACGGGCGCCGGACTCGGGGCCGCAGCGATCACGCTCGGGCCGGTGCTGCTCTGGTACGACCGCGACTATCTCGGCATGACGCTGCGTGAACTGCATGCCACGAACCACCACCTCGTGCACTTCCTCCAGCACGACCGGATCACCATGGCCAGCACGATGGTAGCGATCGGCGTCCTCTACACCGGCCTCGCCGTGGGCGGGATCAGACGCGGCTGGCCCTGGGCGCGCGAGGTGTACCTGCTCTCGGGGGCGATCGGCTTCCCCACCTTGTTCTACTTCCTGGCCACCGGCTTCCTGGAACCCCTGCACACGGCCACCGCCATCGTGCTGTTCCCCATGTTCGTGGCCGCGGTCCGCCGGACCCCGCACGCACCGCGGTGGCGCCTGGCGCCCGAGGGGCCGGAGCCGGAGCGCCGACGGGCGCTGGTCGGCCAGCTGCTGCTGATCGTCACCGGAGTGGGGCTGCTCGTCGGCGGAGCGGTGATCTCACTGGTCGGTCTGACCGATGTCTTCGTACCGACCGACCTGGCCTACCTGGGCACCAGCCCGCAGATGCTGGAAACCGTCAATCCCCGGCTTGTGCCGTTCATCGCCCACGACCGCGCCGGGTTCGGCGGCGCGCTGATGGCCGCCGCGGTGGCCATCATTCTGCTCAGCGCGTGGGGCTGGCGGCGGGGCGAGGCCTGGGTGTTCTGGACCCTGGCCGTGGCGGCGGCCGCTGGCTTCCTGCCGACTGTCGTGGTACACGTCGCGATCCACTACAAGGACTTCACCCACCTCGCGCCGGTCTACATCGGCATCGCCATGACCGGCACCAGCCTGCTGCTCGCGCATCCGTACCTCTGCGCCAAGGCGTCGTCGAGGTCGACGGACTGACAGGCCGCCCCGGCAAGCGTTCCGCCACCGATTCGTGGGTTCTGTCCGCCTGTTAGGCGGCTATACCTTAGTTGATCTTATGTCGCATACCCCGGCTTGCGAAGTCGGCACAGCAGGGCCGTGGTTTGCGGCTGGTGACACGGTTCCTACCGGCACCCGACGATCCCCGCAAGTTCGCGGAAACTGAAGGTTCTTCAACACGAACCCGGGGGTGCAGTGCCCCGATTCTGGGGTGCGGACCCGCGAGTTCGCGTCAAGGCACGGGGCTGGGACCGGCGGCTTCTTCTCCAGGCGCCGTGTCGAGACGCACGCGAGCGAGTGACCGTCAGGCGGAGTTCGCAGATCCTCTGCGGTCAGCCGCGCAAGCCGGGCCCCACCGTGGCCACCACAATGAACCTCATGAGAAACGGATCGAACTGGCCTGCGGACAAGCTGTCGGCACTACGGCTCGGCAGACGTCTCGTCACAGAGGTTCCGGCATCAAGACCGGACCGTCGGGCGTTCGTGGACATCACCCCGAGTTTGAGCGCACCCGATGCCCAGGCCCGCGAGGAGGGCTGGGCTCGCAGCGATTCGGGCCGGAGCTTCCGATTGGAACACTGGGAGTACGAGGCCGATCGCCTCGAGGGCTTCGACTACGACATCGGTGCGGAACTCGTGCACACCGCTTCCGCAGCGAACGAGACCGACCTGGACAGCATGCTCAACGCATGGCAACTACCTCCGGACCGCTTCGTCCACCCTTGGGCCAGCGAAGATCCCAAGTAGCTTCGGCGTCAAAGCAACCGGAAACCGCATCCGTCCACAGGCCTTGACTATGTACTCGCCCGACGGTCGCCGGGAAGGACTGCTGATTCGAGTCGAGACACCGGATCGATTTCGGTAGCTCGCTCAGGCAGCGCGCGTGCGGAATCCGCATAGCGGATGGCTGTCTTCTCGTCGAGTCCGAAGACTTCGGCGAGGTGGAGCGGGTCGGGCCGTGGACGAGGGCTTCTTCAAGCTGGCGGTCGACGCGGAGCCGTTCGAGGGTTGCGGTCTGGCCGCGTAGGGCGGCGGAGACGGAGACGCCGCTGATGGGGCCGGTCTTCAGGGCGGTCTGCTTGTTGGTCAGCAGATGCGGGTTGACGGTGTCGGGCCAGCGCCGTCGCCGGTGTTCCAGCCAGACGAGGGCAGCCTGCAGGGTGAGCTCGTCCAGTGGTCGGATGCGGCCGTCGATGACGAGCCGGCGGTTGCCGATGTCGAGGTCGTCGACCTGGAGGCGGCGGATCGCGCCGGGCCGGGCGGCGTGGATGGCTGCGAGGGCGGACGCGTTCCAGGCTGGGGTGGAACTGGGTGAGCAGGCCGCGTATCCGGTTCGATGTGCGGGTGGCCTCGGCGGCGAGGTCCTGGTCGAAGCCGACCCGCACGGTCAGCTAGGCGGTGATCTCGTCGGTCAGTTCCAGCGACGCAAGGTGTGCGGCATCATCCGGGCGGCGTCGGCGATCACCGCGGCGTCCTTCGCGTCGGTCTTCGCCTCGCCCGGGTAAAGATCGGCGATCCGCCGCATGGACAGGCCGGGCAGGTGGGCGACCTTGCAGCCGGCGTCCCGGGCGACGGTCAGGGGCAGGGCTCCTATCGAGGCGGGCTGGTCCACGATCACCAGAACGGTGCCGAACTTCGCGGCCAGCTTGTCGAAGACGGCCCGCAGCTTCGGCTCGCTGTTGGGCAACTGCTTGTCGAAGACCTTCTTCCCGGCAGGGGTCAGCCCGTGCCCGTGGTGGGCGCTCTTGCCGACGTCCAGGCCGAGCAAGACGCCCAAGTCGTCGATGTCGTCCAACCCATCCTCCCGAACGGGGTTCGTGCGGTGCCGGCCAGGGCGTTGGCGTCGTATGCGCGCATCCACGTCATGCAGACCTGCCACCCGTAAGCGGCCGGGCATTGCGCCAGGCCAGGCGGTAGTCGGACCTCTCATCAGCGTCTCCAACGGCGCCTCCCAGGCCCGGTGACACCACCCCCCAGGTCATCCGTTCGACAGGAGGGAACAGTCATGCCGGGCCCGGAGGCCAGCGGTCCTCTTGCAGGACCGCGGAAAACATAACGGGGGGGGCTGACGCTGCCGGGCAGCTGGCTCAAGGCCGTGTCTTTGCTGCGGAATCTGTCGTCACACGGGAGGCCGTGAGGAGGTCAGCTGGGCAGCGGCCTCGGCCTGCAGCGCGGTCAGGCGCCCGCGTCTCAGCGCAGGGTCCCGGCCGACGCCGTGGGCGCCAGGTCCACGCCGGGCAGTACCGTCCGGGCCGGCCCGGTCACCGAGTGGGAGCCGGGCGCCGGGAACGTCGTGCCCGCCGGGCACAGTGCGCGGACGATGTACTGGTTGAGGGCGTCGTCGATCGGGTTCGGTTCGACACCGGAGCCGTCGGCGGTGAGGCGTTGGTATTTCATGAGGTTCCAGCCCATGGCGACCTGGCGCCTGCCGTCGGGGCTGGAGAGGGCGATGGTGCCGGCGCCGAAGACGGCGCCGTCGTGGCCCCAAAAGCGGCCGCACCCGGGGATGTCGATGGCGTAGATCCCCAGGCCGTAGATCCTGCCGTCGGCCGGGACCGTTCGCTGCATCTCCGTCAACGCGGCCGGGCCGATCAGCTTGCCTCCGAGCAGGGTGCGGTAGAAGCGGTTGAGGTCGTCGGTGGTGGAGACGATCGCGCCGGCGGTGTACGCCCAGGACATGTCGTAGTCGCTGTAGTCGCGCGGGGGGTCGATCAGGCCGTAGAACGACTCGTACATACGGGGGTGCGGGCCCTGGATATAGGGGGAGCGCGGGAACGACGTGTGGTGCAGTCCGGCCCGGGCTATGACGTGGTGGGTGATGTACGCCTCGGCGTCCTGGCCGGTGACCTTCTCGAGGAGCAGCCCGGCGATGACGTAGTTGGTGTTGGAGTACGACCATTTTTCGCCGGGCTCACCGGTGGCCGGCGCCGCCAGCCCGAGGCGGACCAGTTCCCCCGGGCGTATGGAGCGCAAGCGCTCCTCGTCGAGGCTCGCCGCCGAGCCGTGGGCGAGGGAGGGGAAGGCGCCGATGACGTAGTCGCCGATGCCGCTCGTGTGGTTGAGGAGCATGCGGACGGTGATCTCGCGGCCACGTTCGCCCGGGACCAGGTCGGGGAGGTAGTCACCGATGGGCGCGTCGAGTCGGACGTGGCCCTGCTCCACTTGCTGGAGGAGGGCGACGGCGGTGAAGGTCTTGCTGATGCTGCCCACCCGGTGGAGCATGCCCGGCCGGACGGGACGCCAGGTGTCCACGTCCGCGACGCCAGCTGCGCCGGTCCACCACTCGGCGCCGTCGCGTACGGAGGAGTAGACGCCGTACATGCCCGCGTCGTGGGCGGCGCGGAGACCGGCGCCGAGCGCCACGGGGTCCAACGTCCCGCGGCTTAAGGGGGATTCGGACGCCTTCGTGGCCGGTCTGGCGTCCGCCTGTGCGACCGGTGCCGTGGCGGTCAGCAGAAGCGTGGTGCCCACGACGGTTCCGACGAGCCGGTGGATGCGCAAAGGGTGTCCCTTCCTCTGGTGCGGACTTCGCCCGGTCATCGTCGTCGATCATGGATGCTCCTTACATCCTTCCTGCGGATGATCACAGGCGGCGCACAGTACGACCAAAGGGAGGCCTTCGCAGTCGGTCGACACCGGGTATGGCTTGCCCTTCCCTCGCGAGCTCCCCGTAAGGCCCCTAGGTACGCGGCGGGTGTCCTCCACCCACCGCGATGTACTGGGCCTGAGTACGGCGCGGCCGCGGTGAAGGGCCGCTGACGGCTTCGCCGCGGCCTTTCGGGAGGCGGACGGAACCTGGGCCCGCCTGCTCGAACAGGTCCAGGTCCGGGACGACTCTGTCGGAGCGGTGGAGTGGACGGTGTCGGTCGACTCCACGATCAACCGGCCCCACCAGCATGCCGCCGGGGCCCGTAAAAAGGGGCCGCGACGGGGGAAGAACGGGAAGATCCGGCACGCACGGCGGCTGACCAGGCGCTCGGCCGGTCCCGCGGCGGGCTGACCACCAAGATCCATCTCGCCTGCGACGGCCGGGGCCTGCCGCTGACCGTCGCCGTCACGCCCGGCAACGTCAACGACTCCACCGTCTTCGCCACGGTTCTGGACGCGCTGAGGGTGCCCAGGACCGGCGCCGGGAGACCGCGTCGCCGACCCGATGCGGTCATCGCGGACAAGGCGTATTCGTCGCGGGTGATCCGGCAGAAGCTGCGGAGCCGCGGCATCCGCGCGGTCATCCCGGAACGGGCCGACCCAAAGGCCAACCGTCGGCGGCGCGGAAAGGCCGGCGGTAGACCGCCGACCTTCGACCGCGAACTCTATACGTCCCGCAACGTGGTCGAACGCTGCTTCAACCACTGAAGCGGTTCCGCGCGATCGCGACCCGCTTCGACATCCTCGCCGCCCGCTACGCGAACTGCCAGGTCGCGGTCAGCGTCCATGGCGCCACCGACACCGCCTCGTGCCCGTTGGAGTGGCAGTTGTATCTGCCGCGTGAGTGGACGGACGAGCCGGACCGATGCCGCAGGGCAGGAGTCCCCGACGACGTGGTGCACCAGGAGAAGTCGCGTCTGGCGCTCGGCCTCCTGGACACACTCGCCCAGTGGCAGTTGAAGGCGCCGGTCGTGGTCGCCGACGCCGGCTACGGCGTCAGCACCCCGTTCCGGCTCGGTCTCGAGGAGCGAGGGCTGTCCTATGTCCTGGCCCTGAACGGGAAGGAAGTCGCCCACCCGGAGGATGCCGAGCCGCACCAGCCTGCTTATGGCGGACTGGGACCGCCCACCCTTCCCCGTTACCGCACCCCACCGCGAGCCGTCTGCGTCCTCGCAGCGCAGGCGGGTGCGGAGCGGTTCACCGAGGTGACCTGGAGGCAGGGCAGCAAAGGTGCGATGACCTCGCGGTTCGCGGTGCTGAGGGTGCGGCCCGCGGGCAAGCAGTCCCTGGCCGCGGCTCAGGAGGCGGGCGGTGGCCGCAACCGGTGGGACGGCGTCCTGCCCGTCAAGACGCTCCTCGTCGAATGGCCGGACGGCCAGGACACTCCGACGGACTACTGGATATCGAACCTGCCCGCCACCACACCGGCCGCCGGCCTGGTGCGGTGGGCCAAGATGCGCTGGCGGATCGAGCACGATTACCGCGAGCTCAAGCATGGCCTGGGACTGGACCACTTCGAGGGCCGCACCTGGCGCGGCAGGCACCACCACGTCACCCTCGTCACCGCCGCCCAGGCATTCCTCACCCTCAGGCGGCTCGACCCAAAAGTCCGCACACCGGCCTGACCCTCTACCAGGTCCTCGACGCTCTTCAGGACCTGCTGAGGTGCTGGACCGGCATCTGCACCACCTGCGGACGCCCCCTGCCCAGCCCCCGGAGCATCCGCAGACAGCCCAGAACCTAACGAAGCACTACTAGGGTCCGTCTTCAAAGATCATCCGGGTGGGAGATCATGGTGTTGTGGTACGTCGTCATGAACTCACCGACCAGGAGTGGGAGTTACTCGCTCCGCTGATACCCCGGGCCGCGACAGGGCGGCCCCGCGTGGAGGACCGGCAGGTCATCAACGGGATGGTCTACAAGATCCGCACCGGGATCTCCTGGCGTGACCTGCCGGAACGCTAT
>NZ_KQ949029.1:16110-24271 GCF_001514285.1 Streptomyces sp. DSM 15324 | reverse complement strand
TACCGGCACTGGCCGGCCGCGCTGCAGGCCCGACCGGGTCATCGCAGACAAGGCTTACAGCTCCCGAGGCTTCCGTGCCTACCTGCGACAACGCGGCATTGCGCACACCATCCCCGAGAAGACCGACCAGCGGCGGCACCGGCTGAGGCGCGGTGGCCACGGCGGTCGACCGCCAGGGTTTGACCGGGAGACCTACCGACGGCGCAACACGATCGAGCGCTGCTTCAACCGGCTCAAGGGCTTCCGCGGCATCGCTACCAGATACGAGAAGACCGCCACTTCCTATGAAGCAGCGGTCAGTCTCGCGTCGTTCCTGCTCTGGGCAAGATCCGTTTGAAGACGGACCCTAGCAGCGCCTGCTCTGGGACCGCGGGATCCGACCGGTGATCGCGAAGCGCGGCGAGCCCCACGGGACCGGCCTGGGCATCTTCCGCGACATCGCCGAGCGGACGATCGCCTGGCTTCACGGCTTTCGCCGCTTGCGCATCCGCTGGGAACGACGCGACGACATCCACGAAGCATTCCTCGGACCCGCCGTCTGCCTGATAACCCCTCGCCACGTCCAACGGCTTTGTCAGGAACAGTTACAGTCGCCTCGGGCCAGGCCCGTGTCGTCGGCGCGTCGCTGCTCTTCTCGAACGCCGCCGACGGCGGAGCCGTCGCCACCCTCCGGCTGTCTCAGAGGGGCTGACGCCACAGACTGCGCACGGCGAAGAGGGCCCTGAGGCGGCCGGACGCAATGCACTGACCCACGCACTGACCCACGCGACTGACGCCCGGCCCGCGAACACGCGATGCTGTCCGGTACGAATCGAAGGGGAGGGGGTGCCTTGGGCAGCGTCGCGGGGGTGGAGATCGCCGGGCGGTATCGGCTGGAGGTTTTACTCGGGCGGGGCGGCATGGGGGAGGTGTGGCGGGCCGTTGATCCGGTGCTGGGCCGCCGGGTCGCGATCAAATTCCTGCCATCGCATCTGACCGCGGGCGGTCCGCATTTGGAGCGGTTCCGTCGGGAGGCGCGGGTGACCGCCCGGTTGCAGCATCCGGGTATCGCGCAGGTCTTCGACTACGGGACACACGCCGGTCAGCCGTTCCTGGTGATGGAGTTGCTGGACGGCCGGAACCTGGGCGAGGTGATGCGCGAGCACCCGTCGGGCCTGCCGGTGCACAAGGCGCTGGACCTGGCCGCGCAGGTCGCCGACGCGCTCTCGTGCGCGCACCGGGCGGATGTCGTACACCGTGACATCAAGCCCGCCAACCTCATGCTGCTGACCGGAGACCGGCTCAAGGTCTGCGACTTCGGTATCGCGGGAGTCGTCGAGGCCGACTCCGACCTCACCCAGGAGGGCACGGCCATCGGCACGCCCGCCTACATGGCGCCCGAGCAGTGTCTGGGGGAGCGGGTCGACGGGCGTGCCGATCTGTATGCCCTGGGCTGTGTGCTGTTCGTGCTACTGACGGGGCGGACGCCGTTTCCGGCGGACGGGGACTTCCGCGCCGTGATGCTCCGTCACATACATACGCCACCCCCGCCCTTGGGCTCTGTGCGTACGGACCTTCCGGACGGGATCGGCCGGCTGGTGGCCCGGCTGCTGGTCAAGGATCCCGCCGAGCGTCCGGGCTTCGCGGGGTCCGTCGCCGACCAGCTCAGGGCGCTGCGCGAAGGGCGTGCCCCCGACATGCTCCCGGACCGGACAGCCCCGGTGGACCGCGTCACGGACCCCACCGGTTCACACCCGGCCGACGCACCACGCGGCGCCACCGTTCCACCGGGGGTCGAGCTGTCCACGTACCACCTCGGGAACCTGGCCGCGGAGGCGACGGAGTTCAACCTGATCGTCACGGTGACGGACACGACACCCACCCGCGCAGCCGTCGAGGCGGGCACCGCGCCGGCGGTCGTGTTCCTGCTCGGGATGTCCACGGAACTGCCCGAGGAGGACTTCGACGCCGTCAAGACCGCTGTAGCCGCCGCGATCGACGCCCTCGACGATGGCGTCTCGTTCGCCGTGGTGGCGGGCTCCGCGTATGCGCAGACGCTCTACCCCGACTCGCTGCGGCTGGTGACGGCCACCGCGGTGACGAAGGCCGAGGCGAGCGCCGCGCTGGCCCGTCTGAGGCCGATCGAGGCGGCGGCCCTGGGCCGCTGGCTGCGCCTGGCCGACCGGCTGTTCTCCGCCCGCCCGGAGGCGGCGCGCTGCGCGATCCTGCTCACGGACATGCAGGCGGACGCCGAAAGCTCCGAGGAATTCGCCGCCGCTCTCACCTCCTACGCCGAGCGCTTCCCGTGCCACGTCCGCGGCATCGGCAGCAACTGGTCCGTGCGCCAGCTGAGTTCCATCGCCTCCACCACCCTGAGAGGCAGCGTGGACATCGTCGTTCGCCCCGCCGAGGACCTGGCAGAGGACCTGGTCAAGATCGTCGAGAGACTGTCCGGTACGCCGGGCCGCGAGCTCGCGCTGCGGATCACGGCGGCGGGCGGGCAGGTGCGGAGCTTCAAACAGGTCATCCCCACCGTCGAGGAGGTGACCGACCGCGGCTACCCGACCGGCCCCGACACCGTCGAGTACCCCGTCGAGGCCGGCGCCGGAACCGCCCTCGACCCGGCGCGCGACTACCACGTGCAGTTGCGGGTGCCCGCGGGCCCGCCCGGGGAGGAGACCACCATGGCCGATCTGGAGGTCATCCTGCTGCCGCCCGCCGGTGACGGCCAGGTGCTGGCCCGGCAGTCCGTCAGGGTCGTACGGACAGAGACCGCGCCACCGGCCGACGCCGACCCGGCTGAGTGACGCCCGCCACGAGGACGTCCACTTGAGCCCGATCGCGGCGCAGGCCGCCGCGTACTTCGGGGTGTAGATCTCCTCGACCATGTAGACGTCGTCCCGGATGACCATTTCAAAAGCCTTCGTCAGACGGGATCGAACTGTTCGACATCCAAGCGGTGACGGTCACCCGGTACCGCTACAGAGGCAACGCGACCTCCCACCCCTGGACCCGCCCAGACCCCGCGCGAACGGCAGAGTCCGTGGAGAGCCCGGTACTCGGAGACGAGGACGCCGCGTTCGGCGAGCGGCACGGAGGGACCGGTGGCAACACCGGCACCGCGCTCCGTGCCGACTCAACGGGCACCCCCGCTCCGACGAGAACGCGGAAAAAGATTCCGCGGTGAGGCAACGGTCTCGGCGTCTCATGGCCTCCTTTGAACATCTAGGAGGTGCTCATGGGGGTTCGAAAACAGGCCGGGGACAACGAGTTCCAGGCCTTCGTCGTCGGCCGCTGGCCGCGGCTGATGCGCACGGCTTTCCTGCTCACGGGGGAGCAGCACGCTGCGGAGGATCTGGTCCAGTCGACGCTGGAACAGGTCTATGTGGCCTGGCACAGGGTCGCCTCGGCCAATGCCCCAGAGGCGTATGTACAACGAGTGATGATCAACGCGCATGCCCGCAGATACCGCAGGAAACTGCGGGAGTTCCTGGTGCCCAGGAGCGAGGACGCGGGCCTGACACACGAGGTGGCCGACACCGGTGACCGGATCGCCCAGGCCGACGACCGCCGCACGCTGCTGAAGGCGCTGGCCGAACTGCCGACACGGCAGCGGGAAGCAGTGGTCCTGCGCTACTGGGAGGACCTCACGGAGATACAGACGGCCGAGGCGATGGGCTGTTCGGTCGGCACGGTGAAGAGCAACGCAGCCAAGGGGATCGCGAAGCTGCGCGCCATATCGGGACTGGCGGAGACAGTGACGCAGGGAGGACGAAAGTGAACAGCGCGGACGGGGAGACGAGCCACAACATGACACAGCACGACATCGCACTCCTGCTGGCCGACGCGGCCGACGAGGTGAAGATCGGCATAGCCCCCGCCCAGGCGCTGATTCGCGGCGGCCGCCGCCGCAAGGCCCGTCGCTGGGCGGTCGTGGCGACCACCACTCTGGTCTTGGCCGGCTCCACGGGGGCTCTGGCGCTGACGGGCCTGTCCGGTGACGGGGACCGGGGGGTGTCGCCGGCGAGCCGGCCGGTCGCCAGCGCGGAGACATCCGAGCCGGACATGAGGACGACCCTGGCGAGCGGCACCGACGCGGGAGCGCCATGGAGGGTGTACATCGACGTGTGGAAGGCTCCGGCGGACACGGCGGAGGCCCAGGCCACCCTGGCGGCGATGGCGAAGTTCGGCGAGCACCCGGAGGACGTCTCCACGGCCTCCGAACTGGTGGGCAAGGTCGCGCACTTCGTGCACCGGGTCACCGGTGAAGAGGCGAGGACCACTCAGATCGCGGACATGGTGCTACCTGAGGACGACGTCCTTTCCGGCGGCGAGTACGGGACCGTCTCGCTCCCGCTGCTCCCCGGGAACGGCACGGCCCCGCGCCTGGTGATCGGCCAGGTCGCCAAGACCGCCCGGGAGGTCACCTGCACCTGGAAGGACGGCACGTCTACCAAGGTCGGCCGTGCGTCCGCGGCCACAGAGGCGAACGCCGCCGTTCCGGTCATCCACAGCCCCAAGCACTCGCCCTATGACTGGTTCGTCTGCCTGGCGCCGAAGTCCACCGCGTACGAGGGGATCAAGGTGACGAAGTAGACGAAGCGGGAGACCGAGTGCGGGAGCCGAGGCCGGACGACGGTTCGCGAGGCCCGGCGGCCCCCGGAGCCCCGTCCGGGCCGGGGCTCATCCGGCAGGTGAGGGTGCGGCGCGGGCAGAGCACGGCATGCGGGATGCGGCACCACGCGCTGCCGTCGCCGTGCGGGTGGGCGATGCCGCCGCTTACTAGAGCGCGTCTGAAAAGCCGGTCAGCTAGCTGGTCTTGCGAGGCGGCGCGCGAGGAGCATGGCCATGGTGAGGTAGATGGCGTTCTCCGAGCAGACGCGCAGGTACTCGTAGTCCTTCGACAGGCGGCGGAACCGTCCACTGTCCTCTAAAACTGACGATCATCGTTGACACCCGGGTCTCCCGACACTACGGAGATCCACATGTCGAAGACACCCCCGCTCGATCGTGAGGCCAAGCGGCGCCTGGCCGTCATACGCCATGTCGAAGAGGTCACCGGCAACGTCGCCATGAGTTGCCGGTACTTCGGCATCAGCCGGCAGGCGTACTACACCTGGTACCGCCGCTACCAAGGCGAGCGCATCGAGGGGCTGCGCACTCGCTCGAAGGCGCCCAAGCACAGCCCGAACGCCACACACGTCGAGGTCGTCGGGAAGATCATCTATTTCCGGCAGAACTACCACTTCGGCCCCGAGGAGATCGCGATGTACCTCAAGCGGTTCACGACGTCACGATCAGCAAGTCGGGCGTGTGGCGGATCCTTAAGCGCCTGGACATGGGCCGCCTGCCGGCCTCGGTACAAGCGGCACGACCGCAGATGGAAGCGGTACGAGAAGCAGCTGCCCGGACACCGGGTGCAGATCGACGTGAAGTTCATCGAACCTCTCGCCTCCACGCCTCAAGGCCGGCGTGGCGGCCGCAACAAGTACTACCAGTTCACGGCGATCGACGACTGCACCCGGCTGCGGGTCCTGAAGATCTATCCGACGCTCAACCAGGCCACTGCCATTCAGTTCGTCGACTACGTCCTGCAGAGGCTGCCGTTCCAGGTGGAGGTGATCCAGACGGACAACGGAGCCGAGTTCCAGTCCGCCTTCCACTTCCACGTGCTCGACAAAGGCATCGGCCACGCCTACATAAAGCCCCGCACACCGCGGCTGAACGGGAAGGTCGAACGCTCCCACCGGATCGACGGCGAGGAGTTCTACCGGCTCCTGGAGGGCGTCATCATCGACGACGCCGAGGTCTTCAACGACAAGCTGCGCGAGTGGGAGGACTACTACAACTACCATCGCCCACACGGCGGCCTCGGCGGCCAGACTCCCTACGAACGCCTCAAGCAGAAGACCGCGCCCCAGGCGTAAACGATCACCGTCGGTTGCACACGGTTACTCGGGGCTTGTGGGCTTGAAGTCGTACGCGCACAGGGGAAGTTGGCCTCCTGCTCGCGCTCCTGGTCACCGCGGCCAGTGTCCAGGACTCCAGCGCCGGCACCCACCTGCTCGACCAGGTCGCCGCCGACCACCCCACGATCCGCAAGACCTGGGTGGACGGCGGCTACCGCAAGCACCTCGTCGAGCACGCCGCCACCCTCGGCATCGACATGGAGATCAGCGCCCGCACCCCCCGGGACCAGGGGATTCACCCCGATACCCAAACGCTGGGCCGTGGAACGGACCTACGGCTGGCTCGTGCTCCACCGCCGCCTGGCCCGCGCCTACGAGACCCTCCCAGCCCGCTCCGAGGCCATGATCCACCTCGCCATGACCGACCTCATGGCCCGCCGCCTCACTGGCGAGGCCACCATCTCCTGGCGCGAACCGACATCGCCGGATCAAATTCGCATACAAGGATGAAACAACGGGAGACAACGACCTCTCAGTAGGTGTTTCTGGAGCGGCGTTGGCGGTGTGAGACGGTGAGTAGCGTCTACTCCAGACGCGGAGGGCGAATCATGCGAGGATGTGCGACAAATTGCCACATTTGCGCGAGGTGAATTGATTTGTCCAGTTCTTCTGTTCATTCCGGTACTGCCGTAGCGGTTGAAACGTTCAGTTTGGCTCATCTGGGCCGTGCGGCAGAACTTCTCACCGCTCGGCATCAGCGTGACGTGACGCTTGAGCCTGCACTTGGGGGGCGCTTCAGCCTTCTGGAAGAGTGCAAGGCTCTGCTGGAACAGGCGTGGAGAGACGGGGCTCGTGGTGCGGTTGCGGTACGGGAAGGTGCAATAGTCGGCTACCTGCTGGCCCGCCCCGGGGACGGGCAGCGTGGCCGTCATTGTTGGACACATCCGCAGGACGCCGTCTACTCGCCGGATGCGGGCTTGGTGATTCTGCAGCAGTTGTACGCCCACCTGTCGGGGCAGTGGCTTGCCGACGGACGCCTGCATCACTACACGGTGGCTCCCGCCGCCGATCTCCCGCTGTGGCTGACGCTTGGATTCCCGTATGAGCAGGTCCACGCGATCATGGATGTTCCCGCCAGGACGTCGGCGCGGGCACCGCACGGTGTCCGTCGGGCAAGTCCCGCCGACATCGATGCCCTGGAACCGCTGCTCGGGCTCATCAACGAGGCGCATGCGGCACCCCCGGTGTTCGCTTTCACCGATCGTCCGATGTGGGACATCCTGAGGTCCGGCCACTTGGAGTTGATGAGTGATCCCGCCGTGGCCTACTGGGTGTCCGAGGGACCGGAAGGCATCGATGGTTTCGTCGTCATGCGCCCCGTTCCCGACGACGAGTCCTCGATCCTCAAGCCCAAGGGATCGGTCGAACTGATCCTGGCCTCGACGGCTCCGCACGCTCGTGGCACGGGAGTCGGGCGTCGGCTGACCGAGTGGGCGCTGGTCGACGCAGCACACCGGGGATTCACCGTCTGTGTCACCGACTGGCGGGCGGCGAATCCCCTCTCGTCCGTCTTCTGGCCGCGCCGGGGATTCCGGCCTGTCGCCTACCGGCTCCATCGCATCCTGGACCCGCGACTCACGGGCTCCGAGCACGTTCCGGGACCCTGATCGGGCCGCTCCTCTGCTGTGATCCTTTCTCGTGCTGGCGGGCGCGGGCGGCGAGCGGGCGCTGGGGTCTGTCAAACGAAAGGTGTAACCAGGGTGGTTGGATTACTGGCGGGCCGCTGAGAGTCGGCCGTCGACGGTCTCCACCGCCTCGGGCAGGCCCTTGAGCCCGTCGCAGACCAGCATGAGCAGGTCGTTCACGCCGCGGTTCTTGATCTCGGTGAGGATGTGCAGCCAGTGCTTGGCGCCCTCGCCGCCGTCGCCGGCCCACAGCCCCAGGATCTCCCGTCGGCCCTCGGTGGTGACGGCCAGAGCCACATAGATGGGCCGGTTGGCCACCGCGCCGTCACGGATCTTCACGTGGATGGCGTCGATGAAGACGACCGGATAGACGGCGTCGAGGGGTCGGCTCTGCCATTCGGCCATGCCCTCGAGGACCTTGTCGGTGATGGTGGATATGGTCTGGCGGGAGACGTCGGCGCCATAGACCTCGGCCAGGTGAGCCTGGACCTCGCCGGTGGTCAGGCCCTTCGCGGCCAGCGAGATGACCATCTCGTCGACGCCGGTGAGGCGCTTCTGCCGCTTCTTGACGATCTTCGGTTCGAAGGA
>NZ_KQ949029.1:0-15517 GCF_001514285.1 Streptomyces sp. DSM 15324 | reverse complement strand
CCTTCGCCGACGCAGCCTTCGTAGGCTCGACGGTCTCGGACTCGGACACGTTCTCACTGGTCATCGATGCATCTTCCATGATCGGGAGTTACACCGAACGTCTTACAGTCCCGGCGGTCACGCTACAGGCCCACCACTGGGGCCAGTTGGGAGCGGAGGGTGCCGGCGTGGGGCTGCAGGGAGCCGTCGAAGGCGGCGGATCCGATGGTGAAGGCGTCGGCTCCGGCTGATGCGAGCGCCTGTATCTGGTCGGTGCTGGTGATGGAGCCGGCGATGACCAGGCGGCCGGTGGTGGCGGCGCGGGCGGCGCGGACCAGGTCGAGGGGGTCGGCGTCGGTGGCGCGGTACGCGAGGAGGTCGACGCCGGCGCAGCCGGCGGCCTCGGCTCGTCGGCAGTCGTCTGCGATGCGGTCGGGGTTGCCGGCGAGGCGGGTGGGGTGCCCCAGGGGTTCTCCGGGGAAGGGCAGGTAGCCGATGGATGTGCCGTGCAGGAGGTTGAGGGTCTCCCCGATCCAGGTGCCGCCCATCAGCCAGTCGACGCCGAGTTCGGTGGCCGTTCGTACTGAGGCAAGGGCCTGGTCCCGGTGGGTGCTGACGACTTCGAGGTAGGTGGTGGCGCCCATGTCCTTGATGCGGGTGTGGAGCTTGGCGAGGGTGCCGGCGTCGACACCGACGTCTTTGAAACCGATGTGGGTGATGCCGAGGTCCTCGATGGTGTCGAGGACCTCGAGGCAGTCGGTGACGGTGCGGTCGTCACGGGTGAGCATGAAGATGAAGTCCATGATGTCCTTCGGTCTCTTGTGCCGGGGGCCGATGTGGGTCGGTGGGGGTCAGGGGCGGTCCGGTGCCCCTGAGGACAGGCGGTCGGCGTGGGTCAGGGCGGCGAGCAGGCTGGTGTGGTCGGCCGTGCCGAGACCGGCGATGTCGAAGGCGGTGCCGTGGTCGACGCTGGTGCGGACAAAGGGCAGGCCGATGGTGATGTTGACGCCGTGCTCGATCCCGAGGTACTTGACCGGGATGAGGCCCTGGTCGTGGTACTGGGCGACCACGGCGTCGAAGGCCCCAGCGCGGGCTCGCATGAAGACGGTGTCGGCGGGCCAGGGTCCGCTGGCCTGGATGCCTTCGCTCTGCGCGGTCTCGATGGCGGGGGCGATGATGTCCAGGTCCTCGCGGCCGAACAGGCCGTTCTCCCCCGCATGGGGGTTGAGGCCGGCGACGGCGATACGAGGGGCGGGCAGGCCGCTGCGCTGGAGTGTGCGGTGGGTGAGGCGGATGATGTCGAGTACGCGGGCTGTGGTGATCGCGTTGAGTGCGGTGCGCAGTGGCTGGTGCACGGTGACCAGGACGATGCGCAGCTCGTCGGTGGCCATCATCATCGCGTAGTCCGTGGTGCCGGACAGGTCGGCGAGGATCTCGGTGTGCCCGGGATAGGGGACACCGGACAGACGCAGCGCTTCCTTGTTGATCGGCGCGGTCACCACAGCCCGTACCTCGCGGGCCATCGCGAGCTCGATACCGCGGCGGACGTAACTGAAGGACGCGGCTCCGGCCCGGGCGTCGAGTGTGCCCCAGGGCAGGTCGGCGGGCAGGCCGTTCTCGGCGAGGACGTCCACCGTGCCGGGTGTGAACTTCGCTTCATCGACCGATGAGATGGGGTGGATCGCGAGGTCAGTGTCGGCGATCTTGTTGGCGCGGGCGAGGACGTCCACATCGCCGATGACGACGACGGGCACGGTGCGCCGGGCATCGGCGCACGCTTTGAGGGTGATCTCGGGGCCGATTCCGCAAGGGTCGCCCATGGTGATGGCGATCGGGGTCATACGTGCTCTCCTGGGGCGAGGGGATGTCGGATGAGGTGGGACAGGCGCAGGAGCATGGCGTCGTCACCGAAACCGCCTGCCTTGATCAGCACCGAAAGGGGAAGGGTGCCGATCAGGGATCCGCGGACGACGCCGGGTTCGGGTTCGTCGAGTAGGTCGATGCCGGTGGCACCGACGGGCTGGAGCACGGTGGTGGCCGTTTCTCCCCCGGTGATGACGAGTGCGTCGACTGTGTGGTCTTCGCTCAGCGCCTTGACGATTGCTGCCTGGGAGCGGGCGAGTACTTGTGCGGTCTGTGGCGTGTGGCGTTCATCGGGTGTCTGCAGCGTGAGGACGGGGGCCGTCATGCCCCGCAGCGTCTCCACGGCCGGGGCCGGATCGACGCCGACGGTGACACCCTGGACGTCCGCCCTGGTGTGCAGCTCGGCCAGCTGCCGTCGGGTCGCCGGGTTGGTGCTGCCGACCACGATCAGTGGACGTCGGGCCGGGGCGGACAGTGACGGAGCGCTGCCCGTGGCGCGTGCACACCTTCGGGCCAGGGCGGCCGCCAGACCTGGGGAGCCGACCCACAACACTTCGTCAAGCCGCGGCACCGCTGCTACCAGACGGTCGAGGTCGCCGTCCTCGGTGGCGGAGTAGACGATCAGGTCACCGTTCCCGATCAGTTCGGGCAGTTCGGCTGCCCGAACTGGCTGGCTGAGAACGGCCTCGGGGAACAGCACGGCGAGGTCCGAACACCGCACGGGGTGTGCCGGGTCGCGGGCATAGTCGCTCTCGTGGACCGGTACGCCTCGCACGTGCTGGACCCCATCCACCGTCACTCTGCCCTCCGCGGGGAAGGCCGGAGCGATGACGACGGCCCGTCTCCGCGATCCCTCCCATGCGGCCCGGACCTCCGCCGCGACATGACCGCGCAGGGTGGAATCCACCGTTTTGAAGAGCAACTCGGAGCCGGCGAAGAGGCGGGCCGCACGCCACGTACGCGAAGTGGCGGCCTCCTCGTCCAGCACCCGGCTCCCCAGGTCGACCGCGCTCACGCCCACGGCGGGCCGCGGCACGCATGCTGGGGCGGTGAGCAGGATCCGGGCCTCGTGACCTGCCCGGCGGAACGGCCCGGCTCCGTCCCCTGCGCTGGTGAGGTCATCCGCCAGGATGGCGATACCCTGCCGCACGTCGTCGCGGAATGTCATGCCTCACCTCTCCGTCAGCCACCCTGCTTCTGTGATCAGATCAATAGTCGTTCAGATGAAAGGGCAGGACAAACGATTCATTCTCACAAGACCTGTGAGTAGAGTTCACGCATGCGATGGTCGGCCCTTCCTCCTCTGAATACGCTGCTGCCGTTCGAAGCGACTGTCCGGCACGCGAGCATGACCGCGGCGGCGCAGGAATTGCATGTCACGCACGGCGCGGTGAGCCGACAGATCCAGAACCTGGAACGGTTCCTTGGAATAACGCTGTTCGAGCGACAGACACGCGCCCTGCGCCCGACCCCACAGGCCCGCCAACTGGCGGCCGTCGTCCGGGACGCCCTCGATCAGATCGATGCGGCAGTCCACCAGATTTCACACCGCACACCCGCAGGACCGCTCACTCTCTCGTGCGAGCCCACGCTCCTGATGCGATGGCTCATTCCCCGCCTCCCCGATCTGGCCGTGAACGTGCCGGACGTCGCCGTCCACCTGTCCGCGGGCGGCGGCCCTGTCTTCTTCGAGCGGGACGACATCGACCTCGCGATCCGCCGAGACGACTTCCCGTTCCCCGAAGAGGCAAGCAGGACCCGCTTGTTCGCAGAGCGGATCGGACCCGTCTGCCGGCCCGATCTCGCCTCCCGGCTGACCGGCGCCGCCGGCGTGTCGCAGGTGGCCCTTCTGCACACCGGCACACGACCACAGGCGTGGGACGACTGGCGACGTATCACCGGCATGACGGCAGAGCCCGCCTCCCAGCAGACCCTGGAGCACTTCTACCTAACGCTTCAGGCTGCCGCGGCCGGCGTCGGGGTCGCAATCGCCCCGTACGCCGTCGTCCGCGACGACCTGGAGCGGGGGCAACTCGTCGCACCCTTCGGTTTCGTCCCCGACGGCACCAGCTACCACCTCCTCAGCCGTCAGTCACCCGAGTTGGACGGACGCGTCCGCCAGCTGACGGCATGGTTGCGGGCCAAGACGAGCCAGCTCGAAAACGACTCCGAACCAGTGTGACCGCTTACCGAGCCCTCGTTGCTTGGGATCCCGTCTGGTTGCTGCCGCAGTAAATGCCGGATTTACTGCGGCAGACCCCCCACCGTGATCTTCGCGACGTGCAGTGGACTCTCCAGCCACCGCAGGCGAGATGTACGCATTTACTGCGGCAGGGCTGAAGGGGCGGGACGGGCATGACATCGAACCAGTGACCGAACTCGGGAGTCAGGGCGCGTTGCGTGTGCCGCGTGCCGCCCGTGTCCGTCCTGCCCTCCTCGTACACCGTGGCGGTCGAGCGTCACCTCACCGGCGCGGGCATCGCGAAGTCCTCCGTGTGGATCTACCGGATCTCGCTGATGACGTGGGGGTGGATGCTCGCCGGTGAACCGGCGCCGACCGGCCCAGCCCGCCGGGGCGCGAAGCCGCCCGTCTTCCCCGTCACCGCGATCGACGACCCGGCGCTGCCGGAGGAGCTGGCCGAACTGGCGGCGGCGCGGGCGGACGAGATGGACGCCAACACCGACGACCGGGAGCTGTCCATCGCACGCAAGGCGATCGCCTGATGGGAGCGCAAGGGCTGGATCGTCGGCGACCCGACAATCGGACCCGCACGTCGATGCCGTCCTCGCGGCCGTCGACGTCGCCGCTGTCGTCTCCACCGTGCGCGGCAAGTTCGCCCGCCGCCACGTCCTGTCCGAAGCCCGCCGGCACCTGCTGGAGACCCTGCGCGGCCAGGAGTTCACGCGCGGCCTGGACGACTACATCGCGAACCGCGCCCTGTCCGACCACTCCCGCCAGTCCACCGCTTTGCAGTCCGGCCGCCGGGCCCCGGCCGCCGACCTCGCCCCGACTCTGACCAGCTCGAGCACGTCGCCCTCACCCGGGGCACCGCTGGCCTGGGGGAACGGCGCCGCAAACGGTCCGGTGACCAGCGGCGCTGGTACCGGCAGTGGCTCACCGAACGCACGCAGCACGCCGTCGAGCGACGCCGGCCCGCCCGGCCCCGGCTGCGGCTGGTTCCCGAGGGCATGGTCGACGAGAGCACGGGCGAGTTCCGCGACACCGCATAGCGAGGGTGGATCATCGACGACCCGTACCGCCCAACCTGGCCCCACGACGGATCACCCGAGGCAGTGTGCGAATGAGCCCGCCAGCAGACCTTGCTTGCGGCCATGCGCCCCTCGATTGTGGCTGCGCAGCGGTTGGGCCCTCACCAGAGCCGATTCCCGACAGCAGGAGGCCGGTTGGGTGAGGACGGCTTGGCGACGGCTCGGTGTGAGGGCATCACAGGATCAGCGCGGAGAATCACGCCGGCGATCCCCGGGCCGCACTCGATGCCGCTCGCCCGATCTCGCTGAAGGCGCTGCCCAGCGTCGAACGCCGCTCCCGCGCCCACAGGGACATCGCTGTCACCTACGACCCCCTCGGCCGCCGCAGCGACTGCGTCCGCTCCACAGGAAACCCACGCCCGACCGGCGACGAAGGCCTTGATCTCCAGCCTGCTGGTGTCCGGCCCCACGTCAACGGAACTCGGCGGCCTCGCCGAACGCAGCGGCGTTCTTGCCTGAGGAGCGAGCACTGACCGGCTGGCCAGGCAGACCGACATCCGGAGCGGTATGCGTGGTTCGGGCCGGCGCTCATGCCTCCTTGGCTGGGCAGATCGGTGATTCTGCCGAAGTTGCTCGGGGCGGTGGCGCTCGCCCGTAGCGTGAGGCGGCATGACTGTGCTGATCATCGGCGGCAGCGGCTTCCTGGGTGCCGAGCTGGTACGCCAGGCGATGTCCGCAGGCCTCCACCCGGTCGCCACGTTCCATTCCCGCCCTGCGGACGACGACGGGGTGACCTGGCATCACCTCGACCTTCGCGACCCCCTCCGCCTGGAGGAAGTCCTCGACACGGTGGCTCCGGCTGTGGTGATCAACGCGACGAGCGGTGGAGCGGACTGGGCGGTCACCGCCGAAGGCGGGATCCGCCTCGCCCAAGCTGCGGCCCGGCACGGCATCCGCCTGGTGCACGTCTCCAGCGACGCCGTTTTCTCCGGCACGGGCCGCGACCGCTACGACGAGTCCTGCCTTCCGGACCCCCTCACTCCCTACGGAGCCGCGAAGGCAGCCGCCGAGACCGCCGTACGCCTCCTGTGCCCCGACACTGCGGCCGTCGCCCGTACGTCCCTGATCATCGGCAACGGCCGGTCCGAGCACGAGCGGCTCGTGCACGCGCTGGCCGACGGCACCCGGCAGGGCGCCTTGTTCACCGACGACATCCGTTGCCCCGTCCACGTGACAGACCTGGCTGCCGCTCTGTGGGAGATCACCCGGTCCGACGCCGCCGGCGTGTTCCATCTCGCTGGGCCGGATGCCCTCAGCCGCCACGAGCTGGGCGCGCTCATCGCCCGCCGCGACGGGCTCGACCCCGCCCGGCTGCCCTCCGCACGCCGCTCCGATACGGGACTGCCCGGCGGGCTCGACGTACGACTCGACAGCGGCACCACCCAGGAGAAGCTGCACATCCGGCTCCGCGGCGCCCGCGAGTTCCTGAGCGGGAACAGCCCGAAGCTGACCTGACAGACGCCCACCACCACGCCCCTATGGAAGGCGAAACGCGCCGCCCCGTGACAAGCCGTGGGGCAGACTCTCCATGACCGTTCACCAAGGGGGAGATGGTCCGATGCGCCCCAGCCAGCAGATGCGCGACCTCGACATCGTTCAGTACGGCGCGCCCGTCCTGCGTGACCCTGGCCCCCCTTCGCACTCCCCGATGAGCGGGAAACCATCGACGACGACGTCGGTCAGCTCCGACGTCATGGAGCGCATCCGCCGCACGCACGACTTCTCTGGCAAGGGCCTGGGCCTGGCTGCCCCGCAGATCGGCATCGGCCGGTCCGCAGCCGTCGTCCAACCTCCTGAATCCGCCCCCATCGTTCTGCTCAACCCCCGTATCACCGATGCCGCCGAGGACGTGGACGAGAGGTTCGAAGGGTGCCGTCGCTCTTCGACGTACGGGCACAGGTTCCCCGACCCCTGCGGATCACGGTGGAAACGATGACAGCAGCGGGCAGTACCGAGAAGGCCGTCTACGAGCGGGGCGACGCGCGGCTCCTCGCGCACGAAATTGATCACCTCGACGGACTTCTGCTGATGGACCGCATGCGGCCCGGCGTGAGACCGGTCCCGATAGAGGAGTACCGCAGGACGGCCGAGCCCACGGGCCGGCCCCGGTCGTACGAGTAGAAGGAGGCGGGGCCGACCCGACCGTGGGCGGGCGCGACGATCTTGAGGTGCTCCCCCGGCGGCCGATGGGGGAGCACCGCGATCCGACGCGACACCAAGAGGCTCTGGCGGGTCAGGTGCGCGGGCGTTGTCAGAACGCCGTGCGAATGTCGCTGCGCGGGTCCCCGTCTACCAGCCGGTCCTCGTAGAGCCCGTCCTGCGCCCGGCGTCGCCATGGTCGTGCGTACCGAAGGGCCACGTCGATGTCCGGGTCGGCCGAGTCGAGGTCGATGTCCGCGACCGCCAGCGCGGGCTGCCCGTCGGCGGGGCACTGCGCCAGCCACCGGCCGCCGGGCGCCACGATCCCGGACGGCACCGTGGCGCTGAACTGCGCCGGCACGGCGTAGCCAAGCCAGTAGCAGTACAGCGTCCCGTAGGCCTGGGCGACGCGCGCCCTCGAAGCATCGTCGACCATCACGGAGAGCAGGACGCAGTCGACGTCCAGGCGCTCGTACTCGGCGAAGAGCGGCGGGAAGTTGGCCTCCACGCACAGCGCGCAGCCGATCCGCATGCCGTCCACCTCGAAGACCAGCGGCTCGCGGCCCGGGGCGTACAGGTAGGAGGCCTCCGTATGCGACAGGAGCCGCTTGTCGTACCTGGTGACCAGCTCGCCACGGTCGGAGACGATGAAGAGGCTGTTGTGGGGCCTGTTCGGCGGCGTGAGCGGGTGTAGCGAACCGAACGCCGTCCACATCCGTAGTTTTCCAGCCAGCGCAGCGATCGACTCGGCCTCCTCGCGCAGGACGTCCCAGGCGGCACGGCTCCAGTCGGCCGGTACCAGCCCGCCGTCCGGTCCGGCCGCCATCACGTGCTTGCTCGGATAGACGATCGCCCCCTCGGGGAACTGCACCAGCCGCGCACCCGCACCGGCTGCCTCCGCCATGAGGGCCCGGATCTCCTGCCCGGCCGCTCGAAGTGCTCCTCGGTCAGTGGGATCTTCCGGCACCGTGCTCTGTGCGACCGCCAACCGCAAGGTCCGTGACCCTTTGGGGCGTTGGTCGAGTGCAGGAGGCCTCATCATCTCTCTCCGATCAGCAGGGGCTTACTCGTGGGCGGTGAAGGTGTCCCGGGGGTCAGGAGGCCAGCCGGGCCGGGTCGCCCTTCGTGGGGCCTGGGGTGAGGCGGGTGAAGTGTTCGGTACGGATGATCTGGGCGCGGTCTGCTTCGGGGAGGCGGGCGAGGATGCCGGGCAGGGGCCGCTCACGGGCGACCTCACCGCGATGCGCGAGGATCGCGCGCCACTTCGCGTCAGTCCAGGGTGTGACGTCGATGCTGGTGGTCACGTAGGAGTCCGGCACCGCGAGCACCTCCTTTCCCACACCTTCGAGCAGCGGGCGGAGCAGGCCGACGCCGGACTCGGGGTGCGTGGCGGCGTACAGCGCGGCCGGCTGCCACGGGGGGCCCGCTTCCGGATACAGGCGGGCAAGGCCGGCGGCTTCGACGGCGAGCAGGGTGATCTGGTGGGTGCGTACGTGGTCGGGGTGGCCGGTTAACTGGCCGACCGCGTCGTGGGTGACGACGATGTCGGGACGGAAGTCCCGGATGTGGGCGACGAGGCGGCCGATGGTCTCATCGAGGGGTGCGTCGACGAGCCGGGGTTGGCCGGGCGCGGCCTCGGGGTTGCGGGCGTCGTTGTAGCCGAGCAGGCGTGGGGAGCCGGCGCCCAGGACGGCGAGGGCGTCCGCGAGTTCCGGCGCTCGGCGGCTGTAGAGAGCCCAGGTGGCAGTGACGACCGCTGTGCGGGCGCCGGCGGCGTGGTGCTGCGCGAGCACGCCACCAGCCAGGAGGCTCTCGTCGTCCGGGTGCGCGAACACCCCCAGCAACGACGGCAGGTGCGGGATGTTCACGGTGAAGAGATCTCCTTACGGATGTGATTCCGGGGCGTCGGCCCCGCGACGTCCCGCTGCGGCGGGCCGCCGGTCAGAACAGGGCTCCCTGTTCCGCGGCCGCAGCCGGGGGTGGCTGGGTCGGCTGCAATCCCGCGGCCATGTCCAGTTCGAGCAGCGTTCTCCACCGGCCGGCCCTGCACCCGTCGTCCAGGAGGTGGATCAGCACGTGAGCGGTGACCTCGACATCCGGCATCGCCCGGTGCCGTCCGGCAGGCTTGGGCATGCCGTAGTGGCTGAGCAGACCGTCCAGTCGGTAGGAGCCAAGGCCGGGCAGGACGGCCTTGGCCAGACGCAACGTGTCCAGCAGCGGCGTCGCGGCGAGTACGGGACAGCGCTCTGCCTGGCGGGCGATGATTCCGGCTTCTGTGGAGGCGTGATGGGCGACCAGCCGGTACGGCGGCGCAGTCAGGCGCGCCTCGAGCTGCGCCATCACCTCGGCAGCGGGGGCCGCCGAGGCGAGCATTCGTTGGGTGATGCCCTTGAGCTGGACGTCCCGCGCGGTCACGGGCACGTCGGCAGGCGGTCGCATCAGCTCCTCGAACCGGCCGGTTTCCACCAGTCGGCCATCCCTGGGGCGCAGCGCCAGCGCCGCGACCTCGATCGGCTCGGCGGGCCGTCCTGCTGGAGTGAGGCCCTCGAAGTCGATCACCACGAACGTCGTCGCGGCGAAGCGAGGATCGTCCGTCAGCGCGGCCACGGTGTCGCCTCCCCTGGAACCGCCGTCGGCTTCCGGTCGACGGCTCGGTCGTCGTTCAGGGGGACTGGCCCGGCGTGACCGCCCGGGTTGGACACCCGCTGCAGGTGCTGGGCTGCGTACAGCCGGTAGGAGACGTGGTTGTCGGGTTTCGGGGAGTCGATCGTGGTGACCGCCTCCATTCTGAGTCCGTGCTGGACCAAGAGGTCCTCCCACGTCTGCGGGGTGAGGACCCACATGGTCACTCGGTGGTCTTCGGTGGTTCCGGACAGCCGCAGGATCTCGGGGCGCCGCCGGCATCAACTCGGCTGACGGCCCGGTGCCGTCCGAGTTGGTGTGCAGCGCCGAGAAGAGCAGTCGGGCCGCCCGGTGCAAGGCCATTGGCCAGGACAGGCAACAGCCGGTCGGGGTCCAGGTACGGCATGGAGCCGACGGAGTATACCAGGTCGTACGGATCGGCGTCGCACAGGTGGGCCACGGCGTCGGCGCACACCAGGTGCAGACCCGGAGTGCCCGGGTAGCGGGTGAGGGCGCGCTGGTGCTGGGCGGGGGAGGCATCCACGGCGGTGATGTCGGCGCCCCGGGCGGCGAGGTAAGCGGCATGCCGGCCAAGGCCGCTGCCGAGGTCGAGGACGCGCAGCCCGTTCACGTCGCCGAGCGCTTCGGTGCCGGGACCAACGTCGGGGATGCCCCAGTCCCACCGGTCCAGCTCGCCGCAGCTCCAGCCTTCTGGCCAGTTGGTGGGCGCCGTAGACGTTCCAGGTCTCGGCGGTATCCGATTCGGTGGTCAGCAAGTTCTCCATCCGGTAGCCGGGGCGGGGATCAGGGGCGCAGGGCGTAGCAGCGCAAGACGTCGAGATCGGCGGTCCGGACGGCGGACCAGTTCGCGGTGAGGATCTCCGCCTGCGCGGGAGTGATGCCGAGGCACTGCAAGGGGTCGGTAGCGGGGCGGCGCCCGGCGATCTCGGTGACCACCCAGAAGGTCCCGCCCGGGGCAAGGAGGCGGCGGACGCGGTCGAGGAAGGCGGCCTTGTTGTCGATCCACCGGTAGACCAGGCGGCAGGTGACGACCGCGTACGCAGGCTCGGGCAGGGCACGGAGGTCGTCGGTGGTGATGTCCATGCACCGCCACGCCGGCTCGTGGCCGGGCCTCGCGTCATAGGCGGCGGCGAGCTCGATGGCGCTGGGGGAGCAGTCGATGCCGGTGGCGCGATAGCCGAGTTCGGCGAGGCCCCGGGCGAGCGAGCCGTCGCCGCAGCCGATGTCGAGGGCGGGGCGGTCGCAACCCGGGCCGAGGTGGTCCTCCAGCAGCCGGTTCTCGTTGCCGTCGAGTTGCCGGTAGCGGCGGCCCTGGGACCAGAGTGGCTCCCAGTAGGTCACGGCCGCGGTGGACGCGGTGGTCATGAAGGAGCTCCTTCTCGGTTGGGCGGCACGGCCACGCGGACGGGGATCCTCCGCAGTGTGCGGATGGGGGAGGCCAGCAGCAGGGTGACGGGACCACTTGGAGGAGCGCGCCGACGGCGAGGGTGGCCCGGACATCGAGGAGGAGGGCCAGGCCGCCGGCGGTGGCGGCAGCGAGCGGGCGTGCCCCGGCGGTGAGCGTGGTGCTGGCGGACTGCATCCGGCCCTGGAAGGCCGGGTCGCATACGGCCTGGCGCAGGGATCGCTGGCTGGTCCCCGACGCCGTCGCCCAGAACAACTGCACTGCCAGCGTGGCGGCCAGGACGATCTGCCACCGCAGTCCTGGACCGGCACACAGCACGGGCGCCTGGGCGGCGGGGCTGACCGCGAACCCCACGATGATCGTGGGACCGATGCCGATCCGGGCGGCGATCCTTGGCGCGAGCAACGCACCGGCCACACCGCCGGCACCCCCGATGCGCATGATCACGCCAAACGCGGACGGGGAGGCCCCGAGTCGATCCAGCAGGTAGTACGCCCAGTACGTATGCATGACCGCCAAGCCGAAGGAGAGGGTCGGCAAGGCGGCGATCACGGTGCGGATCGTGGGCTGCCGCGCCACGTAGCGCACGCCGTCGGCGATGTCCCGCGCCAAGCCGGTGCGGGCGCGCGACGCGGCGGCGGCCTCGGGACCGCGCATGCGCCAGATCAGCACCGCGGAGACGAGGAAGGACACGGCGTCGACCAGCACCGAGCGTGCGGGGCCGACGGCACCGACCAGGAGCGCGCCGGCGTTGATGCCGGCGCTGTCGGTCACCGAGGACGCCGCACCGATCTTCGAGTTCGCGTCATGGAGCTGATGCGAACCGACCAGGGCCGGCAGGAGACTGATGGCCGCGGCGTCCTGCAGCATCTTGGCCGCCCCGAGGACGACCGCGACTGCACACAGCTGTCCGACGGTGAGCGCCCCGGCGAGGGCGGCGGCCGGGATGGTCACCATCGCGGCGGCCGCCGCCAGGTCCGAGGCGATCAGCTGAGGGCGCTTGGGATGCCGGTCGGACAGGGCGCCGGCCCACAGCGCGACCGCGTTCGGAAGCTGTCCGAGGAATGCGAGCACGGCGACCTCGGTGGTGGAAGCGCGCAGCTCCAGAACGGCCAGCGCGGGCAGAGCGACGGTGCTCACCGCCGACCCGGACAGGGTCACGGCTTCGCTGGCGAGCAGGGACCGAAAGGCGGGCCTCGACCATGCGGTGGTCTTCGCGGCCCGGGCGGCGACCGTCACGGACACTCACCCCCGCCGCTCAACTCCGGGGCGACGACGTTGGCGTACCGGAGCCCTGCGTCGAAATGGCGCAGGAGCTCGCGAGTGAAGGGGTGGCAGTCGCCGGGCGGGTCGGCGGGATCGGCCCAGACCAACTCGCTGTGGGTGCCCGGCTCACGGTTGAACGGCTCGCCCTCCCACTGTCGTGTCAGGAACACCACGCCGGTCACCCGTTCTCCGTGCGCGGCGTGCAGGTGGACGAGCCGGCAGAACTCAAGGCGGTCCGGGGCGATCAGGATGCCGGTCTCCTCGGTGAACTCGCGTGCGGCACCCTCGTCGAAGAACTCGTCGACTTCGAGCCGGCCGCCGACGACGGTGAGCAGTCCGGGGGAGTGCCACGAGTGCGGCTGGTGCCGGACGGTGAGTACCCGGCCGTCGGAGGGATGCTGAAGCAGGGCCACGACGTGCGGGATGCTCCGGTGGACGTCGCTCACGGCCGGTCCTCCTTCATAAGCCGGTCTAAAGGTTGTCCCGTAAATGATCTTGGGCTCGGCGTGATGTTCCTGGTCGATGTCGGTCGCCCGCCTACCCGGCGATGGCAAGGTTGTGCAGGCGCGCGATGCCGAGCATGGCGTGGTGGACTCCGTCGCCCTTGAGGCGGCAGTCGCGGAGGACCTTCCAGGTCTTCATGCGGGCGAAGACGTGCTCGATGCGGGCGCGGACCTGCTTGTGGGACGTGTTGTGGGCTTCTTTCCAGCCGGGCAGGTCTTCGCCCTTGCGTCGGCGGTGGGGCATGAGGAGTCCGGTGCCGGGATAGCCGCCGTCGGCGATCGTGGTGGTTTTGCCGACGGCGGCTTTGGCGCCGGATTCCTCCCACGCCTTGCAGTCGTTGCGGTTTCCGGGCAGAGGTCGGCCGATCACGACGACGAGTCGGGTCACGGCGTCGATTCGGTCCTCCAGCGGCAGGCCCCATGGCCGGCCCTTTCGGACCGCGTCCGTACCCTCGCGCCGCACCATGCTGACCAGCTTGCCGAACGGGCGAGGGCTCAGCCCGGTGAACGGGGCTATCCAGGACGGCTCAGACGCCGTGATCACACCAGCCATCCCGGATCATCTCAGTTGCAGACGTCGCTGGTTCCGGCCGATTCTTGCGTATTGACGACCGAGGGAGAACGACGTGGGGCTGACTCTGTTCCCGGGTGACGGAAACACCAGCAGTCCCGACGTCGCCTGGTCCTACAGCGGCTTCGCCGCGTTCCGGCGACAGCTGGCGCAAGCTGAGGGGTTCGCTCTCTCCGAGATGCAGGGCTTCGGCGGCGATCGCCCCTGGAGTGATGTCTCCACCTCGCTCGAACCACTCCTCGATCGCCCCGATGACGGCGGAGGCGATCTCTCGCCCACCGAGTGCGCCGCGCTCCTGCCCCGACTCGAGGCGATCGTCGACCAGTGGAAGAACGAGGCCGATGTTCCTCGGGCACACATCGACGCGGCCCGGCAGCTGACGGTCGTTCTGCGGCTCTGCGTCGCGAAGGACGTCGAACTCCTCTTTCTCTGATCGACGAAGCCGAGATCGTTCCTCGCGCTCCCGAAGTTACGGGACAGCCTTACAACGGCTAACACAATGAGGTGGATCAGTCCTGGTTGCCGTGTCCGGGGCGGGAGTTGAGCGTTTGGTCCGGTGTGGGGATGGCGCCGTGGATCGTGTCGGATGAGTTGTGGGCTCGCCTGGAGCCGCTGTTGCCGCAGCGTGAGCGCAGGTTCCGGTATCCGGGCCGCAAGCCGTTGCCGGACCGGGAAGTGCTGTGCGGAATCTTGTACGTGCTGCACACCGGGATCCAGTGGGAGTATCTGCCACAGGACCTCGGTTTCGGCTCGGGTATGACGTGCTGGCGGCGGCTGCGGGACTGGAACGAGGCCGGCGTGTGGCAGCGGCTTCACGAGGTCCTGCTGGCCGAGCTGAACGCAGCCTCACGGCTGGACTGGTCTCGGTGCGTGGTCGACTCGTCCCACGTCAGGGCCCTAAAAGGGGGCAGCACACGGGCCCTTCGCCGGTTGACCGTGGGCGAGCCGGATCGAAACATCACCTCATCACCGACGGACACGGCACTCCGCTCGCGATCCTGCTGACCGGTGGCAACCGGAACGACGTCACCCAGCTCCTGCCGTTGCTCGACGCGATCCCGCCGGTCCGTGGCCGCGTGGGACAGCCACGACGCAAGCCCGACTCTCTGTTCGCGGACCGCGGCTACGACCACGACATCTACCGCGACCAGGTCCGCGCTCGCGGCATCGTGCCGACCATCGCCCGCCGCGGCACCCGGCACGGCACCGGCCTTGGCATCTATCGGTGGGTGGTCGAGCGCACCTTCGCCTGGCTTCACGGCTTTCGACGCCTACGTATCCGCTGGGAACGACGAGCCGACATCCACGAAGCGTTCCTCAGACTCGCCTGCTGCCTCATCTCCCACCGGCAACTCGGCTTGTTGCGCTAGCCGTCGTCGCCCGAGGCGGCCCGGAAGCCACGATCTTGAATCACCGGGAAGGTGTCCTGCGCGGTGGCTACCCATGCGTCGATCTCGTCGTGGGACGTCCTGATGGCTCTGATCAGCCTTTCGAGCACGTCCAGCTTCGACTTGCGAACGTTCAGGCTCAGCTGCGCCAACAACACCTCTTGGTACGGCATGCCCAGCTGCCACCAGAACCGCATGAGGTAACGACACTCCTGCGGCTCGCGGTCGTCTGCAAGACGATCGTGGATAACCGCCTGGACGCGGCGCCGCTGATCGTCGTCACGAAAGCCGTAGCTGAGGTCCGTCAAGGTCACTGCCGGACCCTACCAACCACGTTCACCGATCCTGATGTGGCCATGAAGACGTCGAGGCAGTTCGTTCTGTTAGGAGCTCTAATCCAGCACCCGCGCTTTTCGCTCCGAAGGCAATCGAAACACTGAACGCCGAACAACCGGCCCGCGCCCCGCTCCGACAAAACGAGCGGGGCGCG
>NZ_KQ949028.1:535722-556575 GCF_001514285.1 Streptomyces sp. DSM 15324 | reverse complement strand
CGGGCGCACCCCGTCGCCGGGGTACCTCGGTCTGTGTGGGGGTCACGATCGACCTCTTTTCGGCGTTCAGCCGCGGAACCAGTGCTGCGGCCGAGATGGATGGCACCGTGTTGCGCATCGCGCATCGAATTGCTTTTGGTGGAACACCCTGGCCGCCTCACGGACGGGCGTCAAGGGGTTGACGGATGACGATTCAACAAGCGATTTCGAGTTGCGTATTACTGATTCGCGGCGCGCAATGCGCAACATAAAGCCCGGAGCGTCGGGCCGGGTGCCGACCGATCTCACGGAACGAACACGCAGAGCACCTCCCTGATCGCATGCCGTATGGGCCGGGCGACGACGGCTTCCTCACCTTCCACGGCTGACGCCGAAGGGTCCCCGAAGCCGGGTCGGTGCGGCTCGGGGACCCGTCGGCAGGGGTGCCTCAGCCTCTGATCCGGTCACGGACCCAGACGCCGTTGGGCGAGAGCGAGGCGGTGCCGAACTTGCCCGTGCTGCACGCGCCCTTCTTGAACACCGACAGGTCCTTGTGGTTGTCGGAGAGGCTCCAGTTCGTCCAGCTGATCTTCTTCCTGGCCATGAGGTCGACGAACTTCTGGGCCATCGGGTAGTCGGTGCCCCAGCCGTTCCAGGAGGCGACGGCCCACTCGCTGACGAAGACGGGCAGCTTGTCCGAGGCGCGGTCGAGAAGCTTCAGGAACTGCTCCCGTCCGGCCGTCGCATAGAAGTGGTACGTGTACATCACGTTCTTGTCGCGCACGGGGTCGGCGATGATGACCTTCTCGTTGGTCGCCTCGGCGGCGCCGAGCGTGGACCAGCCGCGCGTCGGGACGAGGATGACACTGCCGGGGGCGCGGGAGCGGATCACCGGCATGATCTTCGCGGCGTAGTCCTTGATGGTCGACCAGCTCACGCCGTGGGGCTCGTTGGCGATCTCGTAGAGGACGTTGTCCTTGTCCTTGTGCTTCTCGGCGATCGCCGTGAAGAACGCGCGGGCGTTGTCGAGGTCCTCGTGGGGATCGCCCGGGTGGATCGTGTGCCAGTCGACGATGACGTACATGCCGCGGGCGCTCGCCATGTCGACGAGCCGGCTCGCCAGTTCGGTGTACTTCTTCGGATCCGCGCGATAGGCGCCCTCGCGGGCGTACGTGGAGACCCGCAGCACGCTCGCCTTCCAGTCCTGGGCGACGGCGTCCAGCGCGGCGCCGGTGAGGCACTGCGGATACCACTGGGTGCCGTGGGTGCTCATGCCGCGGAGCTGGACGGGCCGGCCGGACTGGCCGCACAGCTGGGTGCCGCAGACGTGGAGCCTGCCGTAGGTCTGCACGGGCGTCGCGGCCTTCGGGGCCGGTCCGGCGCCGGCCGCGTGCGCCGGGTTCGCGGGGAGGAAGCCGACCGCCGCCGCGAGGGCCAGCGAGGTCCAGGCGACGCGGCGGGCGCGGGAATGCGTGGGGGGCATGGTGCCTCCGGTTCCTGAGGGGTGGGGACCAAAGGCAAATATGACGATACGACACCTAAGAGGTGATGCACCGTCACCGCGATTCGCCCGAGCCCCGGTCGAGGTTCACCCGAGTGCAGAGACGGTGTCGCGCCGCCCGCCCGGGCCCGCCCGCCCCCCGTCCGGCCGCGCTCTCCGCCGAGTGCCACTCCGGCGCATCCTTCCTTCGAGCGACCGGTGCAGCAATCAGCCCAGCGGAAGGCGCAGCCCACACCCCGCCTGGCTATCGGTTGGAGGTGACCGACCCCCTTCGGGAGCCCACCTGGCGAGGAGTACGCCTTGAGCCTGGATTCCTTTGACCTGACGCTGGAGACCGACCGACGACAGCCCATCCCGCGCATGACGTCCCGATCCGGGCAGCAGCCCGGCACCGTGCTGCCCCGGCCCCCGGACGAGGAGGAGAAGTACTCCTACGTCCGACGCCGTCTCTGGGTGCTCACCGGCGCCTCGATCATCAGCATGGGCTGCCTCGTCCAGAGCCAGTTCCGGCTGATCCAGTCCACACCCTGGCTGTTCGTCCTGCTGCCGTGCCTGGTCTTCAGCGTCCTCTACTACCTGGCCTCGCTGCGGGTGAACGGCTTCACCCCCGACTTCGACCTGGCGGCCCACCGCGATCTGGTCCGCGCCTGGCGCCCCGCGACCCATCCGACGGTCGCCGTCTTCCTCCCCGTCTGCGGCGAACCCGCCGACGTCCTGGAGAACACCTGGCGGTATGTGCGCCGACTCACCGACCGCTATCCCGGCCGGGCCACCGCCTATGTGCTCGACGACTCCGCCTCCGCCGAGCTCGCCGCCATGGCAAAGGAGTTCGGCTTCCAGTACGGGAGCCGGCCCAACCGGGGATGGTTCAAGAAGGCGGGCAACCTGCACTACGGCCTGGGCATCTCGGACGAGGAGTACATCCTCATCCTCGACGCCGACTTCGCCCCACGGGCGGATCTGCTGGAGGAACTCCTGCCGTACATGGACCACGATCCGACGACCGGCATCGTCCAGTCGCCCCAGTTCTTCCGCGTGGCCCGGCGCCAGACGTGGATCGAGCGCGGCGCGGGCTCCGTGCAGGAGCTGTTCTACCGCGCCGTCCAGGTGTCCCGGCAGCGCCACGGCGGCGCCATCTGCGTGGGCAGCTGCGCGGTGTACCGGCGGACGGCCCTCGAGGCCAACGGCGGTACGACGCTGATCGAGCACTCGGAGGACGTGCACACGGGCTTCGACCTGGGGCGCCTGGGCTGGAAGCTGCGCTACGTGCCGATCCCCCTCGCCACCGGCAACTGCCCCGACAACATCAGCGCCTTCTACCACCAGCAGTACCGCTGGTGCTCGGGGTCCATGAGCCTGCTGGGCAGCAAGAAGTTCTGGAGCACCAGGCTCCGGCTCACCACCCGGCTCTGCTACTTCTCCGGCTTCCTCTACTACCTCCACACCGCGCTCTTCACCGTCGTCGCGCCCCTGCTGCCGATCGTGCTGCTGGTGGCCACGCCGGAGAGACTCAAGGTCGACTATCTGCTGCTGGTGCTGCCCAGCGTCGTCTACACCCTGCTGGTCTTCCCGTTGTGGCACCGGTGCCCCTACCGCATCGAGGCCTGGGCCGTACGCCTGCTGTACGGCTGGGCGCATCTGTTCGCCATCTGGGACATCGTCCGGGGCAGGCGCCAGTCCTGGCGGCCCACCGGCTCGGCGTCCGCGGGCCGCACCACCCATCGGCGCCTGGCCATCGGCGTCCGGGTCTGGAACGGCGGTACGGCCCTCCTGTGGGTGGGCGCCGCCGCCTGGCGCATGATCACCCTGTACCCGCCGGACTTCGCCCTCGTCATGGCCTCCGGGCTGTTCTACGCCACGGTCGTCGGCCGGGTCCTCCTGCCGGGGCGGGCCCCCCGGAAGGAACCCGTCGCCACGGCCGCGCGCAGACGGCCGGCGCCCGCGGAGGGCCACTGAGGCCCGCCCGCGCGACACCCCCACGAGGTCCTCGCAGCCAGGCCGACGCGGCTGCGGGGACCTCGGCCGTGCGCCTGCGTAAGTAAACGTCAAGACTTGCGCTCGAACGCTTGTGGGTATTTGGGACCTCACCTCATCATGGGCCGGATCCCGCCCGTACCACGAGCATCCAGGAGCCCCGGTGGCCGCTGGCCAGATCCTTTCCGAGCCGGCCGACGTGCCGGCGGCAGCCCAGGCCGAGCGGCGGAAACTGCGCAAGCACTTCGGCCGCTTCGACATCCTCTTCTTCCTCCTGTGCACCATCGTCGGCGTGGACACCATCGGCACGGTGGCCTCCTCCGGCGCCGAGGCCTTCACCTGGCTGATCGTGCTGGCCGTGGTGTTCTTCGTACCGTCCGCGCTGCTGATCGCCGAGCTGGGTGCCGCGTTCCCCGACGAGGGCGGCCCCTACATCTGGACCAGCCGGGCCTTCGGGCGGCTGGCGGGCGCCGTCAACAACTTCCTGTACTGGATCACCAATCCGGTGTGGCTCGGCGGGACACTGTCGGTGTCCGCGGTCACCGCCTTCACCACGTTCTTCCACGACGGCAAGGACCTGAGCACCCCGGCCTTCTACGTCTTCACCCTGGCGTTCGTCTGGGTGGGCGTGCTCGCCGCGATCCTCTCCTTCGACGTCGGCAAATGGATCCCCACCATCGGCGCCTGGAGCCGGTTCGTGCTGCTCGGGCTGTTCACCGTCACCGTCGTCCTCTACGGCGTCCGGCACGGCCTGCACGGGTTCGGGCTCGGCGACTTCTCCCCGACGTACGCCGGATTCGTCGGCCTGGTGCCCGTCCTGATGTTCAACTACGTCGGCTTCGAGCTGCCGAACACCGCCGGCGAGGAGATGACGGACGCCCAGCGGGACGTACCCTTCGCCATCTTCCGCAGCGCCCTGATCGCCGTCCTGCTCTACGCGCTGCCGATCCTCGGCATCCTGCTCGTCCTGCCGGTCAAGGCCGTCACCGGCCTCGGCGGGTTCATCGACGCGATCCGCCAGGTCTTCACCGTCTACGGCGGCTCCGTCGCCGGTGACGGCACCGCCACGCTCAGCGGCGCGGGCAGCCTGGTCGGGGACCTCGCCGCGATCCTCTTCATCCTCACCGTGCTGTCCTCGGGCGTCACCTGGGTCATGGGCTCCGACCGCGCCCTCGCCGTCTCCGGCTACGACGGCGCGGCGCCCCGCTTCCTCGGCGTCATCTCCAGCCGGTTCGGCACCCCGGTCCGGGTCAACATCCTCAGCGGGCTGGTCTCCACCGTCGTCCTGATCCTGGCCCACCAGCTCACCGGCGGCAGCGCAGCCAAGCTCTTCGGTGCCGTCCTCGGCCTCGCCGTCTCCACCACCCTCGTCAGCTACCTGGGCATCTTCCCGGCCCTCGCGGTCCTGCGCCGCAAGGCCCCCGACACCCCCCGCCCCTACCGGGCGCCCCTGCCCCGCACGATCAGCGCGGTGCTCACCCTGCTCGTCCTGTTCGCGAGCGTGCAGCTCATCGCCCCCGGCCTCGGCGACCACTGGTTCGGCTCCGCCTACGCCCCGGACGGCTGGACCCACGCCGAACGCTGGACGTACCTGCTCACCGAGGCCGTGCCGCTGGCGGGGTTCGCGCTCCTCGGCGTCCTCTTCTGGGCCCTGGGCGCACCGACCCGCGCCGCGGCGGGCGACAGGACCTGACCCGCCGGTCGCACACCGTGCCGGTCCGGCCGCGCCCGGCGACGTTGACGGGCGCGGTCCGGGGGTACTCGGCCACCCGGCCGGGGAACCCGGTCGTCATCGACGGGGCGGGGGGCCGGAGGCACATCATGAGCGCGACAGCAGGAGGCCCGGACCGGCGCACGGTCCTGGACGTCTACCTCAACGACCACCTGGCCGGTGCCACGGCCGGCGCCGAGCTGGCGCGGCGCATGGTCCGGGAGCACGACGACCCGGCGTACGCGGAGGAGCTGCGGCGGCTGGCGGCGGAGATCGTGCAGGACCGGCGGTCCCTGCTCGGTGTCCTGGCCGACCTCGGGATCCCGGTGCGGCACCACAAGGTGTACGCCGCGTGGCTCGGGGAGAAGGCCGGACGGCTGAAGCCCAACGGGCGGCTGCTGCGCCGCTCCGGCCTCGCGGTCCTGGTCGAGTGCGAGGCCATGCGGCTGGGCGTGCAGGGCAAGGCGCTGCTGTGGCGCTCCCTGCTCGCCGCCTCTCTCCGGGAGCCGCGGCTGGAACCCGTGCGGCTGCGGGAGCTGCTGGAGCGCGCGGAGGGGCAGCTGCGGACCGTGGACGAGCTGCACCGCAGGGCGGCGACGGCGCTGCTGTCCGCGCCCGGCGTGACCGTGTCCGCGTGACAGGCAAGCCCCCGCCGCACGGGACCGGTTGGCCGGTACACTGGCGGCTTGACGTCCTCCCCCCGCACCCCGCACCCGCTCCTTCCGTACGGCTGGAGCGACACCGTCGCGGCCGGCTTCGCCGCGCAGGGGGCGCGGCGGGGGCTGAGTCCGGGGCGGGTGGTGCGGGTCGACCGCGGGTCGTGCGAGGTGGTGACCGTCGACCGGAGCGGGCGGGCGGTGTGCGTGCGCGCGGAGACCGGGTCGCCCGCGTCCGCGGATTCCACGGGTCGGCCCTGTACCGGTGACTGGGTGACGGTCGACCCCGAGCAGCGCGTCGTACGGGCGGTGCTGCCGCGGCGTACGGCGTTCGTCCGGGCCGTCTCCTCACGACGGGCCGAAGGACAGGTACTGGCCGCCAACGTGGACCGGGTGCTGATCGCCGTGTCCCTGGCGGACGAGCTGGACCTCGGGCGCGTCGAGCGGTTCCTGTCCCTGGCGTGGGAGAGCGGCGGGCAGCCGGTGGTGGTGCTGACCAAGGCCGATCTGGTGCCGGACGCGACGACCCTGTCGTATCTCGTGCAGGACACCGAACGGGTGGCCCCCGGCGCGCGGGTGCTGCCGGTCAGCGCGGCCACCGGGCAGGGGATGGACCTGCTCGCCGGCCTCCTCCGCGACGGCACGGCCGCGTTGCTCGGCATGTCCGGTGCCGGGAAGTCGACCCTGGCCAACGCGCTCGCCGGGACGGATGCGCAGCGGGTGGACGCCACCCGGGACGTCGACGGCAAGGGGCGGCACACGACCACGACCCGTGATCTGCTGCCGCTGCCGGGCGGCGGGGTCCTCATCGACACCCCGGGGCTGCGCGGGGTGGGGCTGTGGGACGCGGACGGGGGGCTCGCGCAGGCCTTCACCGATGTCGAGGCCCTCGCCCGCCACTGCCGCTTCCACGACTGCTCGCACCGGGCGGAACCGGGCTGCGCGGTGCTCGCGGCCGCCGAGGACGGGACCCTGCCGCTGCGGCGGCTGGAGAACTACCACAAGCTGGTCCGCGAGAACGAGCGGATCGCCGCCCGCAGCGACGCGCGCCTGAGCGCGGACCTGCTGCGGGACTGGAAGCGGAAGAAGGCGCTGGGCCGCCACATGATGGAGCGCAAGCGGGGGCCCCGGCAGGACGGTTGAGACGGGCGCCTTCGGGCTCATGGGCGCCCCCGGTTCACGGGCGCCCCGGTTCCGTCAGGCCCCGGCTCCGTCAGGCCCCGTCGAGGTGCCGGGCGTCGTCGAAGCGGCCCAGTCTCCAGCGGGTACCGTCGTGGACGAACTCGTTGATCGACGTCGCCGCCGGGGTGGTGTCGGTGAACAGCGTCTTCGGCACCCTGTCCAGCAGCGCGGACATCACCGCGACGATGAGTCCGGCGTGGCAGACCACGAGGGCCGTGCCGCCCCGGTGCCGGGCGAGCAGTGCGTCGGCGGCGCGGCCGGCCCTGATCCGGAACTGGTTCCAGGTCTCCCCGCCGGGCGCGAAGGGCCGGTCGGGGTCGGCGGTCATGTCGAACGAGCCGTGCCGGCGCAGGTGTTCCTCGACGGACAGGCCGTCGGCCGCCCCGAAGTCGAGTTCCCGTACCTCGCGTTCGACGTCCGGCGCCCCGACGCGCAGCCCCCTGGCGAGGATGTCGGCGGTCTCACGGGCCCTGCGGACGGGACTGGTCAGCAGCGCGTGCGGCCGCAGCCGTTCCGCCGCGAGCCGGGCCGTCAGGCGCGCGGCCTGGTCCCGGCCCCGCTCGGTGAGCCCGCGGCAGGTGCGGGAGCCCGCGAGCAGCTTCTTCACGCTGGCGTGCGACTGCGCGTGCCGCACCAGCAGGACATGGGTGGAGGGGCCGTGTGCGCTGTGTTCCATGCGTGTCCTGGTCCTTCAATCGGCCTGCCGGGCAGGTCAGTCGAGATCCCAGCCCCCGTCGACGGTCAGGCTCTGGCCCGTGATGAATCCGGCTTCCGGGGAAACCAGGAACGCCACGGCCGCCGCCACGTCCTCGGGACGCCCATGCCGTTTGATGCATTGGCGGGCGAATTCCCGTTCACGCCAGGCCGGGTAATCCGGATGGGACCGCTGGCGCGCATCGAGTTCGATCGGCCCCGGTCTCACGGAATTCACTGTAATCCCATACGGGCCGAGTTCACGGGACAGGGCACGCACGAATGCCTCGAGACCGCCTTTCGCGGCGATGTAGGGGGCGAGTTCCACGCGTCCGATCCGGGTGAGCACGGTGGAAACGGCAACGATCCGGCCAGACCCGCGCGCCACCAAATGCGGAGTGGCGGCCCGTGCGCAGGCGATATGCGCGAGGAGATTGACGTCGACGGCCGATCTGACCTCCTCCCAGGTGGTTTTCCGCCATGGCGCATATGTGTATGCGCCGGCATTGCAGACCAGGACGTCGAGTCTTTCCCGGCACCCCGCCATGACCTCCCCGAGCCGTTCCACGGTCTCCTCGCGGGTGAGGTCCCCGGGCACGGTGGCGACCACGTCCGCACCCGCCGCCGTCACCCGCTCGACGGTCCTGACCAGGCCCGAGTCCTCGGCCAGATGGGTCAGCACCAGGTCATGGGTGGCGGCGAGCCGTACGGCGACGGCGGCCCCGAGGCCGGAACCCGACCCCGTGACCACGGCGACGCCCCGAGAAGACATCACATTCCCCCTGCGCAACGCGGCCTGATCACCCGTCCGATCCTGCCACCCAAGACTGGCCGATCACCCCCCGTGATCCGGCCATTCCCAGAACGGCCGCTGTCGGCCTCCAAACCTCTGCGGCATTCTGTGGTTTCGGATCAGGCCGACGAAGCTGGAGGTTTTCAGTGGGTGCCATGGACGCCGAACGTCGGACGAATACTGATTACCTGAAAAGCATCAAGGAGGTCATCGCCGGAGGCGTCAGCAGCAGCATGCGGGCAGCGGCGGTACCCGTCCCGCTCGTCGTACGACGCGCCCACGGCTGTTCGATCCGGGATGTCGAGGACAGCGAGCTCGTGGACTTCAACATGGGCTACGGTCCCCATCTCTTCGGCTACGCCGACCCCGATGTCGCCGAGGCCGTGGCCGATCAGTTCACCCAAGGTCATATGACCGGTCTGCCGCACGCCCTGGACGCCGAGGCCGGCGGGCTCGTCGCCGAGCTGGTGCCCGGCGTGGAGCAGATCAGGTTCGCCAACTCCGGCACCGAGGCCGTCGCCTCCGTCCTGCGTCTCGCCCGTACCGTGACCGGCCGCTCCCTGGTGCTCACCTTCGAGGGCCACTACCACGGGTGGAGCGAGACCGTGCTGCGCGCCGGGAAGACCACGCTCCACCTCGCGGGCACCCGGCCGACGGACGTCGTCCCCGGCGCGCCCGGGATGATCCCCGAGGCCCTCGCGCACACCGCGCAGCTGCCGTGGAACGACGCCGACGCCCTCCGCGAGTTCTTCGCCCGGGACGGCGACCGGACGGCCGCCGTCATCCTGGAACCGGTGCTGGCCAACGCCGGGGTGATCCCCCCGGCCCCCGGCTTCCTGGAACTGCTGCGCGACCTGACCGCGCACAGCGGAGCGCTCCTCGTCTTCGACGAGGTGATCACCGGCTTCCGGGTCGCCCGCGGCGGGGCGCAGGAGCGGTACGGCGTCGAGCCCGACCTGACCGTGCTCTCCAAGGTGATGGGCGGCGGTTTCCCCGTCGCGGCGTTCGGCGGCCGCAAGGAGGCGATGCGGCTGCTCGCCACGAACGAGGCGCACCACGCCGGTGTCTACGCCGGGAACCACGCCGCCCTGCGCGCGGTCGTCGCCGTGCTCACCAAGATCCGCGCCCGGCCCAGGCTGTACGACGAGCTGGAGGCGATCGGCGCCGACGCGGAGGCGGCGCTGCGCGAGGTGTTCGCCGCCGAGAAGCGGCCGGTGCACATCAGCCGGGTCGGCACCCTGATGTGCGTGGCGCTGCTGCGCAGGCCGCCCGAGCGGCACGGCGCGCTGCGCGACCTCGCCGAGGCCGTCGACTTCTCCCGGCACCGCCGTCTGCAGACCCTGGCCCAGCGCGAGGGCGTCTACTTCCACCCCAACCCGCTGGAACCGTGGTTCCTGAGCACCGCGCACACCGGCGAGGTCCTCGACAAGGCGGCGGGGGCCCTGCACCGTGCGCTGACCGAGCTCGGATGACGGCCGCGCGCACGGAACTGCTCTCCCTGCTGCGCGAGCGCGCGGCACGGCTCGGGGACACCCCGCTGATCAGCGACGAGACCGGCAGCACGGGCGCCCAGGACCTGGTCGAGCGGGTCGACGCCAAGACCCGGGCGCTGCGGGCGGCGGGCGCGGGTCCCGGCGTCCTCGTGGGGACCCTGGGCGGGCCGGCCGCGGAGTTCGTCAGCGAGGTGTTCGCGATCCTGGCCGCCGGGGCGGTCGCCGTACCGCTCTCGCGCCGGCTCACCCCGTGGGAGCTGGCACGGCTCCGCGAGCGCTGCCCGCTCGACCTGCTGTGGGCACCCCGCGACTCGCCGTCGGCGCTCCCCTTCCCGGCCGAGGACTGCGGGGCGCGCCGGCTGACGGGCCACCGGGATCCGGCGCGCAGGCCGCCGGGGCCGGGGGCACGTGCGCGCCGGCCCGCGTTCGAGGCGGCGGCGACGGCCCAGCTCACCTCGGGCACCACCGGGCACCCCCGGGTCGCGCTGCGGTCGGCCGCCGCGCTGCTCGCCGAGGTCGAGAACTACCGCGCGGCGCTCGCCCTGGGCCCGGACAGCCGGCTGCTGTGCCCGGTGCCGCTCCAGCACGCGTACGGCTTCGGGCTGTGCGCCCTGGCCGCGCCGCTGGCGGGCGCCCACGTCCGGTGCACGTCCCCGGACCGGCCGCGGATGCTGCTCCGCGAGATCGCCGACGACGGGGTGACGCTGTTCGTCGGGGTGCCCCCGCTGCTGCGGCTGCTCGCCCGCTCGGCCCGCTCGCTGCCCCGCCGGGGGCGCGCGGTGGGGTACCTCTCCGCCGGGATGGCGCTGGACGCGCACACCGCCGAACTGGTCGCGACCCGGCTCACGGGACACGTCGGCCAGGTCTACGGGACTACCGAGACCGGGCCGATCTGTGTGACCCGTCCGGCCCCGTGGCGCCCGGACGCCACGGGCCCCGGGGCTCCCCTGCCCGGGGTGGAGGTCCGGCTCTCCCCCGTACCGGGCGCCCCCGCCCCGGACACCGGCCCGGACACCGGGACCGGCGCGGTGGCGGCCACCGGCACGGGACTGGTCACCGTCGTGTCGCGGTCGGCGATGCTCGGGTACGCCGAGCGGGACACCGTCGACACGGCCCCGCTGCGGGACGGGTTCACCACGGGCGACCTGGCCCGCTGGGAGGAAGGACGGCTCGTCCTCACCGGGCGGCTGTCCACCTGTATCAACGTCGCGGGCGCCAAGATCGCCCCGGAGGAGATCGAAGCGGTCCTGCTCGCCTTCCCGGAGGTCGCCTCCTGTCTCGTCTCCGGCGCCGACGACCCGGTCCTCGGGCAGCGGATCGTGGCGACGGTGACACCGGAGACGGTCGACCCGGAGAAGCTGGAGCGCTTCTGCCGGGAGCGTCTGTCGCCCTCCTGGGTCCCGCATGTCTTCGCCTCCGTGGCACATCTGCCCACCACCGAGACCGGGAAGGTCATCCGACCGAGGACCGGACCGCCGGGACAGCCCGGACGTCCGGACAGTTAGGACAAGTCAGCGTGCGAACAGAGAACCTCTTCCTGGCAGGCACCGGCGCCTACATCCCGCCCAGGGCGAGCGTGGCCGAGGCGGTGCGGCGCGGGGCGTACGACAGGGAGCGGATGGACTCCTGCGGCTGGCGCAACATCGCCGTGTCCGACGGGGTCTCCGCGCCGGACATGGCGGTGGCGGCCGTACGGCAGGCGGTGCGCCGCTCGGGTCTCGGGCCCGAGGACATCGACCTCCTCGTCCATTCCTGCGCCTACCACCAGGGACCCGACGGCTGGTCCGCGCCGCACTACATCCTGCGGTCCACCCTCGGCTCCACCGTGCCGGCGCTGACGGTGGAGCAGGGCTGCAACGCGTTCCTCGCCGCCCTGGAGATGGCCGCCCAGTACCTGCTGTGCGCCCCCTCGCGCACCGGGGCCGTGGTGAGCGCGGCGGACAACTTCGGCGCCCCGTCGGTCGACCGGTGGTACGCGCACCGGGACGCGGTACTGGCGGACGCGGCGACGGCGGTCGTGCTGTCGAAGCAGTCCGGCTGGGCCGCGCTGCGCTCGGTGGAGTCGGTCTCGCTGCCGCACTTCGAGATCCTCAACCGGGGCCACGAGCCGATCTTCCCGCCGGCCGTCACCACCGGGCGGCCGCTCGACATGAACGAGCACCTGGAGGCGATGATCGAGGAGCTGGGCCCGAAGGCCTCGGAGATCGTGCAGGAGTACGGGGCGAGCGGGACGAAGCTGGTCGAGCAGGTGACGGCCGAGGCGGGGATCACCGTGGCCGACCTGTCACGGGTGCTCCATCTCGGCGCCGCCACGGCGGACTTCCTGGACAGTCATCTGCGGCCGATGGGGCTGGACGCCGCGCTGGGCGCCGTCGACTTCTTCCGCGACGTGGGGCACGCGGGCTCCACCGACGTGGGGCTCCAGCTCAACCACCATGTGGAGGCCGGTGACCTGAGCGCGGGCGACCATCTGCTCCTGCTGAGCGCCGGCCCCGGGCTGATGATCACCGCCGCGGTGGTCACCGTGCTGGAGACGCCGGGTTCCGAGGGGAGCGACGCGTGACGGGGGCGCCGGTCCACGTCCCGCCCGCGGCCGGGGCCGAGGAGCCCGTCGCGGTCGTCGGGCTGAGCTGCCGCTACCCCGGCGGCGCCGACTCCCCCGCCGCGTTCTGGGACCTCCTCGTCGAGGGCCGGGACGGCATCCGCGACGGGGCGGAGCGCTGGGCGCCGTACGCGCAGGCGGGGCCCGAGCAGGAGGCCGTCGTCCGGGCCACCACGAGCCGGGGCGGTTTCCTCACGGACATCGCCGGGTTCGACGCGGAGTTCTTCGGGATCGCGCCGCGCGAGGCCGAACTGATGGACCCGCAGCAGCGGTTGGTGCTCGAACTGGCCTGGGAGGCCCTGGAGGACGCGGGCATCCCGCCGCTGGGCCTCGGCGGCGGCGACTGCGGGGTCTTCGTGGGCGTCGGCTCGGACGACTACGGGCGGCGGCTGCTGGAGGACCTCCCCGGCATCGAGGCGTGGACCGGGATCGGCGCGGCGCTGTGCGCCACCGCGAACCGCGTCTCCCACAGCCTCGATCTGCGGGGCCCGAGCCTCGCCGTGGACACCGCCTGCTCTGCCTCCCTGGTGGGTGTGCACCTGGCCCGGCGGAGTCTGCTGGCCGGGGACTGCGACCTGGCGCTGGCGGCCGGGGTGAACCTGATGGTCGCGCCCGGGCTGTCGGTGACCCTGGACCGGGCGGGCGCCACCTCGCCGGACGGCCGCAGCAAGCCCTTCGACGCCTCGGCGGACGGCTACGGACGGGGCGAGGGCGCGGGCGTCCTCGTCCTGAAGCGGCTGACGGACGCCGAGCGGGCGGGCGACCGGGTGCTGGCGGTGATCCGGGGCAGCGGGGTGAGCCAGGACGGGCGCACCGCCGGCATCATGGCGCCCAGCGGCGAGGCGCAGGCGGACCTGCTGCGCAGGACATACGAGAGGTGCGCGATCGCACCCGCCGGTGTGGACTACGTGGAGGCGCACGGGACCGGCACCGTGGCGGGCGACCCGCTGGAGGCCGGGGCGCTCGCGGCGGTCTTCGGCGCGGGCCGGCCGGCCGACCGCCCCTGTCTGATCGGGTCGGTGAAGGGCAACATCGGGCATCTGGAGGCCGGTTCCGGGATCGCCGGGATGATCAAGACGATCCTCGCCCTGGTGCACGAGGAGATCCCGCCCAGCGGGCACTTCTCGGTGCCCAGCCCGCGCATCCCGTGGGAGGAGGCGCGGCTGCGGGTGACGCGGGAGCGCACCCCGTGGCGGCGCGGGGAGCGGCCCCGACGGGCCGGCGTCTCCAGCTTCGGCTACGGCGGCACGATCGCCCACGTCGTCCTGGAGGAGGCACCCACCCGACCCGTACCGTCCCTCGCCGGGCACGACGACCGGCCCGTACCGCCCCTTGCCAGGCAGGACGACGAGCCGTCTCCCGCCGGACCCGACGACCGGCCCCTACCGCCCCCCGCCGGACACGACGACCGGCCAAGCCCGCCCCCCGCCGAGCAGGACGGCCGGCCTGTGCCGTCCCCCGCCGGACACGACGACCGGCCCGTACCGCCCCCCGCCGGGCACGACGCCCAACCCGCACCACCCCGCGTCAAGCACGACGGGTCGCCCCGGCTGTTCCCGCTCTCCGGGCGGTCCGAGGTGGCCCTGCGGGCGGACGCGGCGCGGCTCGCGGACTGGCTGGCCGGGCCCGGCGCGGACGTGGCGCTCGACGTCCTCGCCCGGGATCTCGGGGCCCGGCGCAGCCATCTGGACCGCCGGGTCGCCGTGGTCGCCGCCGGTCCCGGGGAACTGGCGGGCGGGCTGCGGCGTTTCGCGGCGGGCGGGTCGGCCCCCGGGGTCGTCGAGGGCCCGGCGGCGGGCGGGGACGGCGACAGGGTGGTGTGGGTGTTCTCCGGCACCGGCGCCCAGTGGCCCGGCATGGGCCGTGAACTGCTGGCCACGGAGCCCGTGTTCGCCGAGGCGGTCGACCGGATCGGACCGGTGTTCGCCGAGGAGATCGGCGCGACCGCCCGGGAGCTGATCGAGAACGGGGACGTCGGCCGTGTCGACGTCGCCCAGACGATGATCTACGCGGTCCAGCTCGGCCTGGCCGCCCTGTGGCGCTCGCTCGGGTTCACGCCGTCGGCGGTCCTCGGCCACTCGATGGGCGAGATCGCGGCCGCCGTGACGGCCGGGATCCTGTCGCCGCTGGACGGTGCCCGGTTGGTGTGCCGGCGCAGTGTGCTGCTGCGGCGGGTGGCCGGTGCGGGCGGCATGCTGATGATCGGCCTGCCCGCCGAGGAGACCGCGGACCGGCTGGGCGGCAGCGAGTCGGTGGTGCCGGCGGTGCTCGCCTCGCCCACCTCGACCGTGGTGGCCGGCGGGCGCGCGGAGATCGACGCGCTCGCCGCGGAACTGGCGGGCGACCCGGCCCTGCTGGTGCGCCGGGTGGACAGTGACGTGGCTTTCCACAGCCCGCAGATGGCCCCCCTGGCGAAGGAGCTCGCGGAGGCCGCCGCCGGCCTCGCCGTCCACGCTCCCCGCCTTCCCGTCTACAGCACCGCCTTGGCCGATCCCCGGGACCCGGCTCCCCGGGACGGCGCCTACTGGGCGGCCAACCTGTGCGACCCGGTGCGGTTCGCCGGAGCGGTGACCGCGGCGGCCGAGGACGGGTTCCGGACCTTCCTGGAGGTGTCGGCCCATCCCGTGGTCCGGCACTCCGTGCAGGAGACCCTGGAGGCGGCGGGCGCCGACCGGCACTGTGTCGCCGGGTCGCTGCGCAGGGACGCCGGCGGGCGCGCCCAGCTGCTGGCGAACGCGGGCCTGCTGTACTGCGCGGGAGCGGCCGTGGACTGGCCCGCCGGCCCCGGCGCCCCGCCCCTGTCCCTGCCGCCCCGCAGCTGGCGGCGGCAGCGCCACTGGCGCGAGCAGCCGGTCCGCCGGCCCGACCGGGGCCGGCACGACAGCACGCGCCGCACCCTGCTGGGACCGCGCAGCACCCTGGCGGGGAGCAGCCCGCTGGATCTGTGGCGCACCCGGGTCGACCTGGCGTCCCGGCCGTATCCGGGCCGTCACGCCCTCCACGGCGTCGAGCTCGTCCCGGCGGCCGTCGTCCTCCAGACCTTCCTGGACGCGGCGGGCCGGCCCGCCCTGTCGGGGGTGTCGTGGGAGCTTCCGCTGACCCTGGCGGCACCCCGGGACGTCGATGTCGTCGCCCAGGACGGCGTCGTACGCCTGCTGTCCAGGACCGTGGAGCCGGACGGTGCAGGTGCCGCCCCGGACGAGGACGGCGGGCCCTGGCTGACCCATGCCACGGCCGCCGCGTGCGACGAGCCGGCGCCACCGGCCCTGCCCCCGGCCGGCGGACCCGGGACGCCGCTCGCCGCGGACCGCATCACCACCGAGCTGGCCTCGGTCGGGGTGCCCTCGATGGCCTTCCCCTGGCGTGTGGACCGGCTGGAGCGGCTCGACGCGGGGCTGCGGGCGGATGTCGTCGCGGCCGACGAACCGGGCTCCGCGGCACGCACCTGGGCCCCGCTGTTCGACGCCGCCCTGTCCATGGCGGCCGTCGCCTTCCCGGGACCCGCCGCGCTGCGCGTGGTGGCCGGGGTGGGGCGGGTGTGGACCACGGGCGAACCGCCGGTCCGCGCCCGGATCGAGGCGCTCGTGGAGGGGCCTGCCACCGGCACCGCCACCAGCACCGGCACCGGCACCGGCACCGGCACCGGTCGCACGGTGGGCGTGCGGATCTCGGCGGAGGACGGACGGACCGTGGCCGCGCTCGCCGGGGTCCGGTACGCGGGCGCGGAGGCGGAGCCCCGTCCCGGCGGGCCCGGGCAGCTGCTGTTCCGGACGGACTGGCGTCCCCTGCCCACCGATGGTCCCGCTCTTCCCCGGACCGTGGTGGCGATCGGCACGGACGGTGCGCTGGCCGCCGAACTGCGCACCACGGCCGACCAATTGGGCGTCGCGTGGCTGTCGGCGGAGGATCCGGACGCGCTGGACGGGCTGCGCGGACGGGTGTCCGGGCCGGTCGACGTCCTCGTCCTGCCCAGCGCCGAGCCGCTCGCGGCCGGGGAGCTCGCCGTGCGGGAGGCGTGGCGGCTCGCGTGGGCGGCGCAGCGGCTCGGTGTGTGGCCGCCCGGTACGGCGCGGCTGTGGTCGCTGACCACGGGTGTCCGGGAGGCGGACCGGCTGGAGGCGGTGGCCCAGGCGTCCCGTTGGGGGCTCGGCCGGGTGGTCGGGGGCGAGCACCCCGGTCTGTGGGGCGGCACCCTCGATCTCGCTCCGCGGCCCACGCGGGACGATCTGGTCACCGCGGTGCGGGTGATCGCCCGAAACCCGGGCGAGGACGTCGTCGCGGTCCGCGAGGGCGAGGCCTTCGTCAACCGGCTGGTCCCCCTCGGCCCGGGCGCGGACCACGCCCCGCCCCGGTGCCGGCCGGACGGCACCTATCTGGTCACCGGCGGTCTGGGCGTCCTCGGGGGCGAGATCGCCCGCCGGCTGGTGGAGCGGGGCGCGCGTCGCCTCGTGCTGGCCGGACGGGGTGGTCTGCCGCCCCGGTCGCGGTGGGACACCGTGACGGATCCGGCCCGGGCCCGCGCCGTCGGCACCGTACGGGCGCTGGAGGCCCTCGGGGTGACCGTGCGGGTGGTGGCCCTCGACCTGGCCGACCCGGAGGCCGCGGCGGCCGCGCTGGCGCCGGACGCGCTGGACCTGCCGCCGGTGCGCGGCGTGGTGCACGCGGCCGGGGTCCTGCACGACCAGCTCGTCGACCGGCTGGACCCGGCGACGCTGTCGGCGGTGCTGCGGCCGAAGGCCGGGGGCGCCCTGACCCTGCGCCGGCTGTTCCCGCCGGGGTCCCTCGACTTCCTGGTCCACTTCTCCTCGTGCGGTCAGTTCCTGGGCCTCACCGGTCAGGCGGCGTACGCCTCCGCCAACGCGTTCCTCGACGCCCTGGCCGTCCACGACCACGGTCAGGGAGCGGCCGGCAGTCTGAGTCTGGCGTGGACGTCCTGGCGGGGGCTGGGCATGGCGGACAACGCGGCGGTGGACGCCGAACTGCGCGCCCACGGTGTCGGGGACATCACGGCGGCCGAGGCCTTCGCCGCCTGGGACCTGGCCGGCCGGTCCGGGGCCGCCGCCCTGGCCGTGCTGCGGCCGGTGCCGCTGCCGCCCGGGGTGCGGCGCGCGGGCCTGCTGAGCGACCTCACCGACGACCCGCCCCCGGAGCCGGCCGGGCCCGCCGGGCCGCCGCGGGCGGCGGACCTCACCGAGGAGGCGCTGCGGGAGCTGCTGCACGAGCAGACGGTCTCCGTCATCGTGAGTGAGATGAAGCTGGACCCGGCGGAGCTGGACCCGGACCGCTCGCTGCTGAAGACGGGGCTCGACTCGGTGATGGCGATCGTCATCCGGCGGCGGCTGGAACGGCTGCTGGAGCGCCGGCTGCCGGCCAATCTGGTCTGGCACCAGCAGACGGTCACGGCCATCGTGGACTATCTGGTGACCAGTGCGCGCTCCTGACCGCGCGGTGACGCTGGCCTGCCGGATCACCGGTGATCCGGCGGGGCGGCCGACCGTGCTGCTCCACGCGCTGGGCGACACCGGGCGCGGCTGGGACCGGCTGGCGTCGGCGCTGCGGCCGCTGGGGCGCCGGGTGTTCGTGCCGGACCAGCGCGGGCACGGGCTGAGCCCGAGGGTCCGCCCGGACGCGTACACCTTCGAGTCGATGTACCGGGACGTGACGGCGCTGCTGGACCGTCACCGTCTGGACGACGTCGACCTGGTGGGGCATTCGATGGGCGGTCATGTCGCCTGGCTGGTCGCGCAGCGGCAGCCCGGGCGGGTGGGCCGGCTGGTGATCGAGGACACGCCTCCGCCGCCGCGGGACCCGGCGGCGGAGGCGGCGCTGCGGGCCCCGTCCCGGACGGCCGGCGACCGGGCGCCGGTCGTCTCGCTCTACCGGGAGCTGCGCGAACTGCTGCGCACGGGGGAGCTGGACGGGGCCGCGGTGCGCCCCGTCATCGACGGCCTGCGGCGGGCGGATCCCGGCTGGTGGCGGCGGCTGCCCGAGGTCACCGCCGAGACCCTGGTGATCAGCGGGGGTCTGTCCAGCCCGGTGCCCCGCTCCCTGCTGGCGGAGGTGGCCGCGGCGGTGCCCCGGGGACGGCTGCTGGCGCTCGACGCCGGCCATTACGTGCATCGCGCGCGGCCGGAGCGCTACTGCGCCGAGGTGGCCCGCTTCCTCGGCTGACGGGCGTGTGCGTAGGCCGACTCGACGAGGAGCTGGAGCGCCAGGGCGTCCCGGGCGCCCACCTTGGCGTGCGGGCCGCCGGGCGCGCCCGTCACCCGGTCGAAGTACGCCGAGACGGCGGCGAGTTCGGGCCGGTCGCCGCCCTCTTCGACGGTGCCGTCCGCCCGGCGCAGTTGGCCCCGGCGCAGATCGAGGACGTGGTCGCCGTCGGCGGTGGTGACGGTGACCGACGTCTCCAGCCGGCGCGCGGCCCGGTCGATGTCCAGCCGGGCCGGCAGGCCCCCGAAGGACAGGTCCAGCCGGACCCGCTCCTCCATGTCCGGCGCGTCCGTCGCGCACGCCTCGACCTCGGCCGGGCCGAACACCGTGGTGAGCAGGTCGAGGGCATGGGGTCCCAGGTCCAGGAGGGCGCCGCCGCCGGCCCGGCGGGCGTCGCCGTACCAGGGGGTGCGGGCCCGCCAGACGCGGTTGCCGGGGGTGGCGAAGGTGAACGTGACGCGCCGTGCCCCGGCGCGGGCCGCCTCGGCGAACGCCCCGAGGAGCGGATGGAACCGGAAGGGCATGTTCACCCCCAGCAGCTCCTCGGCTGCGGGATGGGCGGCGATCCGGCGCGCGTCCGCGACCGTCGCGGCGAGGGGTTTCTCGCACAGCACGGCGATGCCGGCGTCCAGCGCCGCCAGCACCGGTGCGGCATGGGCGTCGTTGGGGGTGCAGACGCTGATCAGGTCCGGCCCGGTCTCCTCGATCAGCCGGTCGACACGGGTGCCGGTCCACACGCCTGGCCGGTCCGCCGTCAGCTCCCCGGCGCGCTGGGCGTCGGTGTCCACCACGCCCACCAGGCGCATCGCGTCGCGGGCGTCGGCGCAGGGCAGGTGGTAGCGCTCGAACACCCTGCCGCAGCCCACTGCCGCGAAGCGGATCCGTTCGTCGGTCATCCCCTCAGCCCCTCACCTGGGCCAGGGCGTGCTCGCCGCACGCCCGCGCGGTCTCGACGACGAAGTCCGGGAAGGCCCGGCCGAGGTGCTCGCGGTCGTACGCGACGATCATGGCGCGCAGTTCGGTCTCCAGCCGCTCGGCGAGCCCGGGCGGGTTCTCGTCGGCGAGCAGCAGCCCCGCGTTGAGGAAGGCCACGAGCAGCCCGGCGAGCCCCTGGTCCCAGCGGCGCAGCCGGCCCAGCAGGGGGCGCAGGGAGGCGGCGCCGGTGCCGCGCCGGGCGCGTACGGCGTCGGCGATGCTCTGGGCGAGGAAGGGGACCTCGTTCTCCTTGCGGTCGTTGATCTCCGAGGAGACCCTGCTCCAGGCCGTCCACAGGTGCTCGACGCGCTCGTCGTCGACCCGGTAGTCGCGGCGGGCGTGCCGCAGGACCTCCCGGGCGGCGCCCTCCACCCCGGGGATGTCGGGCTCCTCGTACCGGGTGGCCTTGTCGTAGATCTCGGTGCCGCGCAGGGCGATGGCCCGGTTGATCAGGAAGAACGGGTTCTCGCTCTCGTGCACCCGCGCGGCCACGATGAACTTGAGGTTCTCCCAGAGCTCGTCGAGGGTGGTGCCCGGCTCGATCATGATCCAGCCGGGTTCCAGCTCGATGTGCTCCTCCTTGAACAGGCGGGCGGCGTCGAAGTTGTACTCGACGGTGGTGCCCTTGCGGAAGCGCTTCATCATGCCGGGGGAGCCGGTCTCCATGCCGAGCAGCGCCAGGTCCATGCCGGCCCGGCGCAGGGTGCGCAGCGCCTCCCGGTCGATGAGGCCGGTGTCGACCCGGAACTCGCAGTGGAAGTTGATCTTCAGATCGCGGCGCAGGACCTCCTCGGCGAAACCGACGGCGTGGTGGTAGCCGTCCTGGAAGGCGCCGCCGAAGTTGTCGTCGTTGAACCAGAGGAACCGGGTGCCGAACTCCCGTTGCAGGTACTCGATCTCGTCGACGGCGTCCTCCACCGGCCGCACCCGCCAGGGGCCGTCGACCACTCCGGGCTGCCGGGGGGCGTAGCAGAAGGTGCACTTGGCGTGGCAGCCGCGACTGGTGTACGTCGACGCGCGGGGCGTGGGGATGCCGTTCCTGCGGTGGTGGACGAGCAGGTCGCGGGCGGGCCAGGGTTCGTTC
>NZ_KQ949028.1:533891-535222 GCF_001514285.1 Streptomyces sp. DSM 15324 | reverse complement strand
CCCGCTTGTAGAACAGGCGCATCGCGGGATCCAGGCGGAGGTACTCCTCGTCGTTGATCAGCACGTTCTGGTTGTTCAGGCTCGCGGCGCCGGTGGGGATCTCCCGGGGGGTCAGCAGGACCACATCCGCCATGGCCGTCTCCTCTCTCCTTCTGATGTGCCCATCCCGAGAACCGGGCGCGTCACCCGGCCATGGCCTGCTCCCCGCACAGCCTCCTGGTCTCCGCGACGAACACCGGATAGGGGTCGCCCAGGACCCTGCGGTCATAGGCGTCGACCAGGGCGCGCAGTTCCGTCTCCAGCCGCTCGGCGAGCCGGGGCGGGTCCTCGTCGGCGAGCAGCAGCCCGAGGTTGAGGAAGGCGACCAGCAGTTCCGCGAGACCGTCGGCCCAGTCGCGCAGTCGGCTCAGCAGCGGCCGCAGTCCCGGTTCGCCCCGGGTCCTGCGGGCCCGGGTGGCGTCCACGATGAGCTGGGCGACGAACGGCAGTTCCTCCTTGCGGTCGGCGACCTCCGCGCTGACCGTGCTCCAGGCCGCCCACACGTCCTCGACCCGCCGGTCCGGGATCCGGTACTCCCGGCGGGCCTGTAGCAGCACGGCCCGGGCGGGCCCCTCGACGTCCGGGAGCTCGGGCGGCATGGGGTCGGCGATCCTGTCGTACATCTCGGTGCCGCGCAGGGCGATGGCGCGGCTGATGAAGGAGAACGGGTTCTCGCTGACGGCGATGTCGGCGGCCACGATGAACTGGAGGTTCTCCCACAGCTCGTCCAGGGTGGTGCCCGGCTCGACCATGATCCAGCCGGGTTCCAGCTCGATGCCCTCCGCCTTGAACAGGCGGGCGGCGTCGAAGTTGTACTCGACCATGGTCCCCTTGCGGAACCGTTTGGCCATGCTCGGTGCCCCGGTCTCCATGCCGAGCAGCGCGGAGGCCATGCCGGCCCGGCGCAGGGTGCGCAGCGCCTCCCGGTCGACGAGGCCGGTGTCGACGCGGAACTCGCAGTGGAAGGAGATCTTCAGATCGCGCCGGAGGATCTCCTCGGCGAAACCGACGGCGTGGCTGTAGCCGTCCTGGAAGGCGCCGCCGAAGTTGTCGTCGTTGAACCACAGGAACCGGGTGCCGAACTCCCGTTGCAGGAACTCGATCTCGTCGACGACGTCGACCGGCGAGCGGACCCGCCAGGCGTTGCCCGCCGTGACGCCGGGCGCCCTCGGGACATAGCAGAAGGTGCACTTGGCGTGGCAGCCGCGGCTCGTGTACGTCGAGGCCACCGGGGTGGGGATGCGGTTGCCGCGGTGGTGGACCAGGAGGTCGCGGGCGGGCCACGCCTCCTT
>NZ_KQ949028.1:380876-533171 GCF_001514285.1 Streptomyces sp. DSM 15324 | reverse complement strand
CCTTCTCGTAGAACAGGCGCATCGCGGGATCCAGGCGGAGGTACTCCTCGTCGTTGATCAGCACGTTCTGGTTGTTGACACTGGAGAATCCGGTGAGGATCTCGCGGGGTGTCATCAGCACCGCGTCAGCCATCCGTCCTCCACTCCCCGCGCCCGGTCGTGTCGTCTGTCAGGAGCAGGGCGGCGTTGTTGCCGCCGAACCCGAAGTTGTTCACCAGCACGGAGCGCGTCCCGTCACCGGGCTCCGCGTCGCGCAGCACCCGCACGTGCCGGGCGTCGAGGGGCTTGCGCAGTCCGGGCGTGCCCGGCAGGACCTGGTCGCGCAGCGCCCGGACCGCCGCGACGACACCGGGGAACACCGAGGCGTGCAGCAGATGACCGGCGGCGCCCTTGTACGAGCTGACCGGGACGCCCCGCCAGTCGTGCTCGGCACCGACCTGGTCCAGGGCGAGCAGTTCGGCCTCGTCGCCCTGGCGGGTGCCGGGGGCGTGGCCGTGGACGAGGTCCACGGTGGTGAGCCCGGCCATGGCGAGGGCCTCGCGCACACAGGCGGCGCCGACGTGCGCGTCGAGCCGGCTGGTGCCCTGGCCCGCGACCCGGCAGGAGATCCCGCCGACGGTCGCCCACGGGGTGTGTCCCCGGGCCGCGGCGTGCCGGGCGGTCTCCAGGACGATCGCCCCGGCGCCCTCCCCGACGGTGACGCCGGAGCGGTCCTCGTCGAAGGGGCGGGCGACGGTCGTGCTCGTGGCGCGCAGGGTGTCGAGGCAGGCGTAGTCGTAGGTGTTGAGGGACGACACCCCGGTGACGACGGCCAGGTCGGCCAGCCCGCACAGCAGCCACTCGCGGGCCAGGGCCAGCCCGAAGGCGCCCGACGCGCAGGCGTGCGCCATCAGCACCGTGTTGTGGGCGGGGATGCCGAGGCCGTCGCCGTCCCAGTCCGGCTCCAGGGCGATCTCCTCGATCCGGGGTGCCCCGGCGACCTGCGGGAGGTGCGGGACCACACCGGCGAGGACCAGCAGGGTGCGGGGCGGCGGCTCGGCGACACCGGCCTCGCGCAGGGCCTCGGCGCGGGCGCGGTCCAGCAGGGACCGCCGCAGCGGCTGCCCGGGCGGCGGCTCGAGCGGGGTCTGGCAGACCGTCCGGCCACGGAAGCGGGACGCGTCGAAGCGGGTCGGTTCGGACAGGGCCCGGTTGCCGGCCAGCAGATGTCGCCAGAACGCCTCGCCGCCCTCGCCGAAGGCGGTGACCAGGCCGGTGCCGGAGACGACCACCGAGGCGTCCTTCGCCCCTCCCGGACCGGCTGCCGAGGCCGCGGCGGTCACGGCGACGGCCGTGACGCGGTAGCCGTCGCCCTGCGGAGCGCGCAGGAGTTCACAGACGACCATCGCCCGGTGCACCCCCGCCGCGACCGTGCCCCAGGCCCAGCGCCAGGCCTGGAGGGCCGCCGCGCGCGGGCTGATCAGCACATGGCCGCGCCCGTCCCAGTCGCCGGTCGCGGCCAGTTCCTGGAGCAGCTGGGCCGGTTCCGGGGTCATGGCCTCGGTCGGCCGCAGCCGCCGGCCGCCGGCCTCCGCCTCCGCGCACCGGGCGACGTACCGGGAGGTGGCCGCGACACAGTAGTCGGTGGCCGCCATGACCACGGGCACCGTGCCGCGCAGATCGGCGGGGAGGCGGTCCAGGGCGGCGGCCAGCACCTCGACGAAGGCGGTGGTGAGGGAGTCGCGGGTGGGGAGGACGACGAGATCCGGGCGGAGGTCGCGCGCCGGGAGCGGCACGGTGCCACCGACGATCACGGCGCCCACCGTCAGCCCGGTCATGACGCCGCCCCGGCCACAGGGGGGTTGTTCAGGGGGAGCCCGGCCTGCGGCACGCCGACTGGGGGGTGGCCGGCCGGTGGGAAGTCGGCTGGTGGAAGGTCGGCCGGTAGCACGCTGGCCGGTGAAGGGTCGGCCGGTGACACGCCAGCCGGTGAAGGGTCAGCCGGTGACACGCCAGCCGGTAACAGGTCGGCCAGTGACACGCCGACTGGTGGGAGGGCGGCCTGTGACAGGCCCCCCGAAGACACCCCGCCCGGTGACAAGCCAACCGATGGCACCCCGTCCGGTGACAAGCCACCCGGTGACAAGCCGTCCGGTGACAAGCCGTCCAGGGACGCGCCGCCCGGTGACCAGCCACGCAGTGACAAGCCCGTCGGTGGGCCGAGCCGTTCGGCGAGTTCGGCCAGGGGGAGCCGGCCGGTGAGATAGGTGCCCACGTCGGCCAGCCGGGGGTCGCCGTGGCGGTCGGCGACGCGCTGCCAGAAGCGGGGCAGGAGGTCGCCGGTGTCCCGGCGGGCGGTCGGGAGGTGGTACGAGACCGGGTCGAGGAGGCCGAAACGGGCACCCGCGGCCGCGAGCCGCAACCCCAGTTCGAGGTCCTCGCCGCCCCACAGCTCGCCGTAGTGCTCGTCGAAGCCGCCCACCCGCTCGAAGAGGGTGCGCCGGACGCTGGTGGCGGTGCCGATGCACACGAGCCAGTGCAGCGCGGGGTGGCCGGGCGAGCGGATCACCCGGCGGGCGGTGCGCTCGATGAAGGAGCGGCGCGGCCCGAGGAGGGGAACGGCCGTGTCGAGGCGGGCGAGGGTGGCGGGCTCGATCCGCCGTCCCCGCGCGCCGACGAGGGCCGGCCGGATCGGGTCCGGGTCGGGGGTCAGGGCGAAGGCGGAGAGATCGGTGACGGCGCTGTGCAGCACGGCGGTCCCCGTGCGCGCGTGGGCCGCGAGGTGTGTCTCCAGCAGCCCGGGGCCGGCGACGGTGTCGTCGTCGAGGAACAGCAGGAGCTCTCCACGGGCCGACCGCGCCCCGGTGTTGCGGGCGTGAGCGGCGCCGCGCCCGCCCGTGGCGGCGGTGCGGACCCGCAGCCCCGGCGGGAGGGCCGACAGCACCTGGGCGACGGCGCCGGGGCGCAGGGCGTCGTCGACCAGGACGACCTCGAACCGCTCCCGGCCGAGGGTCTGTCGCCCCAGGGCCGTGAGCGTGAGCAGCAGACGCGTGGTCCGGTCACGGGTCGGTACGACCACACTGACCGCTGTGTCACCGCTCACGTCAGGGAAGGACTCTCGCCGGTCCTCTGGTCCATGATGTAGGCGGCGAGCCCCTCGATGGAGAAGAGGGTCTCCTCCGTCAGGTCCTCGTCCTCGAACACGACGTCGAACTTCTCCTCGAGGATCAGCAGGTACTCCAGGGCGTCCAGGGAGCTGAACCCGTACTGGTCGACGAGGCTGGCGTCGCCCTCCCCCGGCGGCTGCCGGTGCTCGCCCTTGGTCATGCCCGCCGCTATCTCGTGGAGGTCCCGAATGAGCCCGGCGCGGTCCATCGTCAATGTCTCCCGTGAGGTGGGGTGCTGGGGTCAGGCCTGGCTGAACTGCTGCTCCAGCTGCTGCTCCGTCAGTCCGCGGAAGCGGTCCATGCGGAAGTAGTGCTGGAGGTCACCGCCGAACTCGGTGCGGTAGTAGAAGTCCGCGGTGTGGCGCTCGGGTCGTGTGCTCACGCTCTCGCCGCGCCGCAGCGCGGCGATCAGCCGGGGCACGGGGTGGGTGAACTCCGTGTCGCTGCGCAGGTACCAGCGTTCGCCGTGCCGGGTGACGACCGGGAGGTCCTCCTCGGGGCCCGAGCCGTCGGGCAGCGGGCGCACGGGCTGGCACATCAGGTCGTAGCGGAACACCTCGTCGAGGAGCGGCAGCAGCTCCTCGGGCAGGCCGGGGCGCAGGGCCTCCTCCCACCACAGCCGCAGCAGCCGTTTGGTGAGCAGCCGCCAGACGTTGGGGTCGACGTTCTCACTGGCGGAGCTGGTGGGCCGGGCCAGCGCGTGCAGCTCCCGGGCCTCGGGGTCCTCGCTCTTGTCGATCCAGTCGGAGAAGCTGAGGATGACGCGGGACTGGGGGACATCGGCGAGTTCGCGCAGGGCGACCCAGATGTTGTGCAGCCACAGACTGCGGGCCAGGACCCGGTTCCAGCAGATGAAGCGGAGCATGCGCTCGTTGTCCGCGAGGGTCATCGTGCGGTGGGCGAGCACATAGTCGAAGTCGTCCTGCTCGCCGCGCACGGTCACCATTCCGTGCTGTTCCTTCTTGTCGTGGTATTCGGTGTTCGGCAGCAGCATGAGGGGGTGGACGGCGATGAACGGGGTGTGCCGGGCGGCCCGGTCGTACCCGTCGAGGAATGAGGCGACGGTCTCGCCCGGCGCTCCCCAGATCAGCTCCAGATACGGGGTGATGCCATGGTCGGTGAGCCAGGCGACCAGGCTTTCCCAGTCGTTCAGCTTCATGTTCCGGCGGCGCATCAGATCCAGCACGGAATCGTCCATGGTCTGGAGGGCCAGGATGAAAGCGCTGTGCATCCCGGACTGCTTCATCTTTTCCATGATGCGGTAGAAACCGGGCGACTTGTTCTTGGCCCAGGAGGTTTCCAGCCGTCTCGGGAAGCCGTATTTACGCCGCACCCGGAGAAGATCGTCAAGGAATTCCTCGTCCTGGCGCAGGAGTCCGAAATTGGAGTCGGCGAGCATGAGGATTTCCGCTCCGCGCCGGCCGAGCACCTCCAGTTCCGCGCGCAGCCGTTCCCGGGAGAACGCCCGCATCTTCTGTCCGGTGGCACCTCCCCAATAACAGAAGGCGCACTTGTACGGGCAGCCCCGGTTGGTCTCCATGAGGGCGTAGTCGTAGAGGAAGCGGCCCTGACGGTCGACGAGCGGGATCGCCCCGGTGAGGATCGGCGAGGGCAGGATCTCCAGGTCCTTGATGCGTTCGCGCTCGGGGGTGGTGACGAGGTCTCCTCCGGCCTCCCGGAAGGAGATGCCGGCGATCCCGTGGAGTCCGTCGCGGCCGGCGCCGTCCAGGCAGGCGTTCATCAGGTCCCGGAAGACCAGTTCCCCTTCGCCGTTCACCACGACGTCGACCTGCGGGAACGTCCGGAAGACGCGCTCTCCCTGGTGGGCGACGTGGTTGCCGCCGAAGACGACCCAGCCGTTCGGGTTCAGCTGTTTGAAGGTCTCGGCGAGGGCACCGAAGGCGCGGAAGTTCCAGCCGAGCACGGAGAAGCAGAGGATGTCGGGGCAGCCGTCCCGTACGAGATCACGGGCCATGGCGTTGAGTCCGGCGTCGCCGGGGTAGTTCCTCAGGGAGATGTCCATGTGCCGTCGAATGCGTTCGTCGGCCTCGGCGTACGCCTTCAGGTAGCCGATCGCCAGCGGCATGGAGACCGCCGAATTCCCCCACACTCCTTGCTGAACGAGTAGTACGCGCGTCGCCATTCCCTGCCTCGTCCTCTAATCGATCCGACAGGCCAAATCGCTCTTCGAGGCTACAGGAGAAGATCCCCCGTGCAATGGGGCCGCGGCAACCCGACCGGAATCATGGCCAATCGTTCCGCCTCTGTTCGGCCAGGCCGGGCGCCTGACCGAAGGCCACCGGACGGACCTGGTGCGGCGCCGCACAACGCCTCCCGGTGCAGGGTGGTTGACGTGGGAAATCAGTGGGGTACCCGCACCGCTCGGCCGGCATCGGGTACGGTGGGCACGGCTCCGGGCGATCAGGTCTCGGGGGCGGAATGAATGACCGGAAACCTATCGCCCCGCAGCACGCAGAAAAAATGATCAGAGCAACGCGATCGGAATATTTTCGGCCACCGGTCCCCCATTTTCTGCCGCTCTGGAACGCACCCTGTGCGGGCCCGGCGGTGATCGGTATGCTCCCGCCTTATTACGGCTGTCATTCCTCACCGCCCGGGCTCGGAGATACATGACAGAGATTCCTGACACCTGGTGCCCGATCACTCTGCCGCATGTCGAGACGGTCGACGGCCGGCTGTGTTTCCTGGGGCACGAGGTGGACGCGGACACCGCGCTGCTCTCCCGGTGCGACGGCCGGCGCCCCCTTGCGGCCTTCACCGCGGCGGAGCGCGAGCGCCTCGCCCGCTGGCGGCGGCTCGGGCTGCTGCTCATGGCCCCGCCGGCCGCACCCGCGGATCCCCTGGCGCCGGTCGTCGTGTCCCCGCACCCGGACGACGCCGCGCTGGCGCTGGGCGGCACGGTGGCCCGGCGCGGCGGCCGGTTCGTCGACGTGTTCAGCGTGGAGACCTGGACCAAGGACCCGTACTACGCCGTACGTCCGGAGCTGACCCGGCGTCTGCTGCTCGCCGAGGAGACGGTCGCCGCCCGGGTGCTGGGTGCCCGGGTGGAGCTGCTCGGTTTCGTCGACGCCGCCGACCGCGAGCTGAGACGGGAGGCGTTCTTCACCGACCCGGCCTGGTCCGACGGCTTCGCGCGCGAGGAGCCGGAGCTGTTCGACGCGGTCACCGCGCGGCTGGGCACGGCGCTCGCGGGCGCCGGCCTGGTCTGCGCGCCGCTCGGCGTCGGCGGTCACGTCGATCACCTCGCCTGCCGGGAGGCGGTGCTCGCGCTGGCGCGCGGCGGGCGGCTCGGCGGGGCGCGGCTCGTCTTCTACGAGGACCAGCCGTACGCGCTGTTCTCCTCGGCGGAGGAGACCGCGCGCGCACTCGGCGCCCGGCTGGCCGAGGCGGGCCTCGGGGAACTGCACCCCGAGCTGTGGCCGGTGGACGGGACGGCGGCGCTCACCAAGTCCGAGGCGCTGGGCGCCTATCGCATCCAGGTGCGCCGGGGCATCGTCCGGCGCATCCACCGGCACGGCACCCGCCTGGCGGAGGGCTCGCACGGGCCGGCCGCCGAGCGGATCTGGCGGCTGCGCGGCTGACCGGCCCTCCCAAGAGAACTCCGTGAAGGGTTTCCCATGTATGCACTGGCTCAGTCCCTGGCCCCGGCGGACCTGGAGGTCCTCGCGGACGCCTGCGCCGAGGTGGGTCTCACCCTGGCGGTGACCGATCCCGAGGCGGCCGACGCGGCGCCGCCCGGCGCCCGGTTGGTCGCCTTCCACCGGATCGCCGCCGCCGGGCCCGACGAGCCCGCCGCGGAGGAGCTGAAACGCGGCGGCGGCTACGCGATCGCGGTCCTGGACCGTATCTCCGCCACCGAGGTCCTCGCGGCGGTCTCGCGCGGGTACAGCTTCACGCTGGCCAGCCCGCTGCGGCGGGAACGGCTGGTGGAGACCCTCGGCTATCTCAAGAACGTCACACCGCCCGAGAACACCCAGGTGCTCACGCTCGACGGGAGGGGGACGCTCCGCTCCCCTTCGAAGTCGGCGCCGGTGACCGAGGCGGAGGCGGGGCTGCTGCGGCTGCTGGCCGACCGGCCGGGTCAGATCGTCTCGCGCGAGGAACTCGGCCGGGCGGCCGGCGGGGAGGACGTGAACAAGGTGACCTCCGTGCTGAAGCAGAAGTTCCTGGACATCGACTCCGGGGCGAAGCTCCTGAAGATCCCTCACCTGGGCTTCCGCCTGGTGGGCACGGTCCGCGAGGACACGCACTGATGCGCGTCGTGGTGATCACGGGGGCGCCCGGGGTCGGCAAGACCCGGCTCGGGCATCAGCTGGTGACGCGGTACGGCGTCCCGGCCGCGGCGATGGACTGCGACCCGGTCGTCCATCCCTGGGACGGGGGCGAGGAGTTGTACGACCTCATGGCGGCGAGCCTGCGCGCCGCCCTGCCGGTGTACCGGGCGTGGGGGGCGCGGGTCGTGGTCGTCACCGGGGTGGTCCTCGCGGGCCGGGCCTACGAGCGCTTCCACCGGGTGTTCGGGGAGCTCGGGGCGGAGCCGGTCTACTACGGGCTGCGGGCCGACGCGGACGCGCTGGCCGCCCGGATCGAGGGCGACGCGGGCGGGCGGCTCTTCGTCGAGGGCCGGCTGGCGGAACGGCACCTGGACGGGGAGGTGCCCGACGTCCCCGGCATCCGCCTGGTCGACACCACCCGCCTGACCCTGCTGGAGGCGACGGACGCGGTCGCCGCCCTGGAACGCGCCGACCTGGGCCCACGATGGCTCGGTCAGACGACCACATGACCCCCCGGGCCCACCACGCCCGGCCCCGGCCCCAACACGGCCCACCACCCCTCGACCAGCCACCGCCGCCACGCTCCCGGCCGACGACACCACCCAGCCCGGGCACCGGCACCGCCCCCGCCACCTCCCGACCGACCACCGCCACCCGACGCACACCCCACGCCCCCCCGGCCGACCGCCGCGGGCTCTCGGCCGACCGGCGACACCTCACAGGCCGCCGCCGGTGCCCCGCGCAGAGCCGACGCACGCCTTGGGCGGCCACCGCCCCGCAGCCGGCCACCGCCCCCAACCCGGCATGCACCACCCCGGTCTCCCCCGGTCCCCCGCCCAGGTCTTGTGGGCGGGGCCGGGGGACCAACGGATGGGGGCCGTTCAGCGGAAGCGGCCCACCTCCAGGCCCTCTCCCGTGCGGTGCGCCGAGAGGACGAAGCCGTAGTAGTGGGTGGCGCCGATGCTGGTGACATAGGCGCGGACCTCGTCACCGAGGGGGCCGGTGAGCTGCTGCTGCGCGTCGCGCGGGGCGAAGGCCGGCCAGCGCGGGGGTGTGGAGGGGCGCAGCAGGAGCCGGCCGGAGAGGTTCAGCCGCCGCAGTTCGGCCTCGAGTTCGCGGACGAAGAACGGGCCGTGCTCGTCGCCGTAGGCCGCCGCCTGGAGCAGTGCCTCGCCGCCGTCGGTGAGGAGTCCGGGCACCTGGCGCAGGAGTTCCCAGAAGAACTCCAGTCCGTCCAGGCCGGCTTCGCCGGCGAGCCAGCCGAGCGAGCCGCGTCGCAGCGGCAGACAGGGCGGGTTGGAGACGACGAGGTCGAAGCGGGAGCCGAGGGAGAGGGACATGATGTCGGCCTCGGTGGCGGTGACCCGGCCGGCCAGGCCGTTGAGGTGGGCGTTGAGGGTCGTGGCCGCCGTGCACTCCGGGTTGACGTCGACCGACAAGACCTCGGCGCCGCCCCGGGCGGCGGACAGCCCGAGGATGCCGGTGCCGCAGCCGAGGTCCAGGGCCGAGCGGATCCCGCTGCGCGCGGCGACGAGCCGGGAGAGGGTGATCGAGTCGGTGCCGACCCAGGGCGCGTACGACCCGGTGTCCCGTCCCGCCGCCCGCCAGGCGGCCAGCAGCACCAGGCCGTCCCCGCGGACCAGGCAGTACTCGGCCGACAGTTTCCCGGCGTCCTCGCTGAGCACGCGGGCGCGCAGCAGCAGATCGAGCAGCGGCGCGGGGATTTCCGCACGGGCCTCGGACTCGGCGACCTGGTCGCCGAAGACGAACAGCGAGGACAGCACCGACTCGGCGGACAGGCTGGTGGAGATCGCCGCCAGGCTCTCGGGGTCCCGCCAGGGCGCCAGTTCACCGAGCCAGTCCCCGGCGAGGGTGAGCAGATCGTGCTGCGGAAGGGCGCGAAGCCGCTGCGGTCCGGCCGCCGCGATCTCGTCGGCGGAGATCCCGTCCAGGGAAATCATCACGTCTCCTCACGGCCCCGCGGGGCCGGCTCGAAAACCGGTGCGAACGCCGATTTCAGCTCCCGCAGCCGCTCCAGCGCGCGGGGCCCGGCGTACGGGGCGCAGCGCGCGATTTCCTCCTCGGTGATTCCGCCGAAGAGATAGAGATTGACCACGTCGATCGGCCCGGTGCAGCTCTTGCAGTACGGAAAACGGGGCCGGGGCTGCATGAACATGTCGTAGTGCTGGTGTTCTCCGAACTGCTCGGGTATGAGGTCGGGGTTCTCCTTGATGTTTCCCATGGGTTTGAGCCAGGCGTACGGGCAGCAGGAGACGTCTCCCTGGCCGAAAAGCTGGACCATGGTGGCCGTGGCGTAACAGCGCAGGGTACGGACGCCGGTGCGCAGTTGATTCCCGATGTGTTCCACGAACGCGCGGGGCGGGAGGACCGCGGACAGTTCGTCGTAGCGTTCCAGTAATGGCGCGAAATGGTCGCCGAGCGGCGGTGCGTGCGTGGCCCTGGTCTCACCGCGCACGGGAAAGAAGTAGAGCATCACGCCGCGCCCGTAACGCTCCGCCAGGAACTCGGCGAAGTCGGCCTGCCCGGTGGCGTTCAGGTCGGTGATGACCGACTGGATCTCGATCGGGATGCCGAGTTCCACCGCGTGGTCCAGGTGCCGCATGATGACGTCGAAGAGCCGATGCTGCTTCGGCGGCAGGCGGTGGCCGTTCATCTCCAGCGTATGGCCGTCCAGGGACAGGCAGAGCTGGACGTTCCCCAGCTCGGCGAGGGCCTGGAGCCGGTGCGGCGTCAGGAAGGCGCCGTTGGTGATGACCTGCACCACCTCGTACTTCTCGCTGCATTCCGCGACGAACTCGGTGGAGCCCTTCAGCCAGAAGAACTCGCCGCCGCTCAGGCGCATGATCGGGCTGTCGACGTGCCGGTGGTAGGCGTCGAGGATCTCGTGCCAGTCGGCGCGCCGGTCGGTGGTGAGCCGCAGCCTCGCGTCCGGTACCTGCATGAGGAGATTGAAGTCCTCGGTGAGGCAGTAGGAACACCTCATCTGGCACAGCTGCTCCTCTATCACCATGTCATTCATGAGGAGCTTGAGACGGTTTTGGCCGTCGCGATGGGCGAACATCGTCTCGCGATAATCACGTTTCAGGGCCATGCCTTATCACCGCATCCAGGTCGTCCGGCGCATGACTCTTCCGTTGACCGCGAGTCTAAGTTCACCCGGAAGACAGGGTCAATGTGGCCCACGGCTGCCGGCTGCCTTCGTCCGGATCACGACCCGAATCGTCCGGAGGATGGCTCATATGCGTCTGACGACGGGCCGGTTGGTACGGGGTAGCGTTATGCCGACGTACTCGCCAAATCAGTGTGCCGGAACTGGGAGTAAGGACGGCAGTATGCTCGCTCTGGGACTCGGCGGTTCCAACCACGACTTCTCGGCCTGCCTCGTCGAGAACGGTGAGATCGCCGTCGGTATTGAAGAGGAACGGCTGACTCGGCGCAAATACGCGGTCAATGTGAATTCTCTGGCCAACCAGTGCTGGCGTTACTGTCTGACCGCGCGCGGGGTCCGTCTCGGCCAGGTGGAGGCGATCGTCGCCGACGACACCCTGCTGCCGAGCTGCTACTTCCCCTTCCGCAGCCGTACGACGCTGATCCGGCACCATCTGGCCCACGCCGCCAGCGCCTTCCACCCCTCGCCCTTCCCGGAGGCCGCGATCCTGGTGGTCGACGGGGCGGGCAGCCTCTTCGACGGGCAGGGCGTGGAGACGCTCACGATGTCGGTGGGAAGCGGCACCGAGATCACCGAGATCTCCAAGGTGTTCGGCACCAACTGGAGCACCGACGGACTGCGCGACACCCGGGTCTACCAGGCCGGGGACAGCGACCACTCGCTGGGCTTCCTGTACAAGGCCGTCAGCAGGGCCATCGGTTTCACCCTCTACGAGGAGGGCCGCTGGTACCTGACCGAGGACGGCAAGACCATGGGCCTCGCGCCCTACGGCACCGACCGCTGGCGCGGTGAGTTCCACCGCCATCTCGACCTGCTGCCGGAGGGCCGCTACCACCTGCACCTCAAGGACGGCGGGCTGCTGGACTTCGTCGAGCACGCGCTGGACGGGTTCGAGGGCGACGAGCGGTTCGCCCGGGGCGCCGATCTCGCCTGGGCGGCCCAGGACCTGCTGGAGACCGCCGTGCTGCACGCCGCGCGCTGGCTGCACCGGGAGACCGGGCTGACCCGGCTGTGTCTGGCGGGCGGGGTCGCCCTCAACTCGGTGGCGAACGGCAAGATCCTGCGGGACACCCCGTTCACCGAGATCTACGCCCAGCCCGCCGCGGGCGACAACGGCTGCGCGGTCGGCTGCGCCTACTACGGCCACCACGTCCTCGGCGGGCATCCCCGCCCCCGGGCGCCGCAGGCCCGCGGGGCCCGGGGACCTGCGGCGGCGCACGCCGGCGGCGCGGCGCCGCGCCCGCAGACCCATACCTACCTGGGCCGTTCGTACGGCACCGAGGAGATCCGGGCCGCGCTGGAGGCCTCGGGCCTGCCCCACCGCCGGGTGGCGCGACCGGCCCGGGTCGCGGCCGGACTCCTGCCGCGGGGCGCGCTCATCGGCTGGTTCACCGGAGGATCCGAGTTCGGGCCGCGGGCCCTCGGCCACCGCAGCATCCTGGCCGACCCGCGCCGCGCGGAGATGAAGGACATCCTCAACAGCAAGGTCAAGCACCGGGAGGCGTTCCGGCCGTTCGCCCCCGCCGTCCTCGCCGAGCGGGCCGCCGACTACTTCGACCTCGACATCGAGTCGCCGTACATGCTGATCGTCGCGCCGGTGCGGGAGGACAGGCGACGGGAGATACCGGCCGTCACCCATGTCGACGGCACGGCCAGGGTGCAGACCGTGACCCCGGAGGCGAACGGCGCCTTCCACGAACTGGTGGCCCGGTTCGGTGAGATCACCTCGGTGCCCGTGGTGCTCAACACCTCCTTCAACGACCGCGGGGAGCCGATCGTGGAGACCCCCGGGCAGGCGCTCGCGTTCTTCGGGCCGAGCCAGCTCGACTATCTCTTCCTGGAGGACTTCCTGGTGGCCCACAGCGTCACGGACCTGGACGCGGTGACCGAGGAGGCCGGGTGAGCGACGGGCCCGGGATGCGCTACGAGACCTGGCGGGCGCTCGCGCTGTGGGGGGAGGAAGAGGAGGCCGCCGCCCTGGAGGTGATCCGGTCCCGGTCCCCCTTCCGCTACTACGGGCCGGACCTCGCCCACCGCACCGACGCGTTCGAGGCCGCGTTCTCCGCGGCGACCGGGGTCGCGCACACGGTCGCGGTGTCCTCCGGCACCGCCGCGCTCACCGCCGCGCTGATCGGTCTGGGGATCCCGGCGGGCGCGGAGGTGATCGTGCCCGGCGTGACCTTCGTCGCCAGTGTCGGCGCGGTGGTCGGCGCCCGGGGCATCCCCGTCTTCGCCGAGGTCGACGACTCGCTCACCCTGGACCCGGCGCGGCTGGAGGAGCGGATCACGGGGCGGACCTGGGGGGTGATGCCGGTCCATCTGCACCACGCCGCCGCCGACATGGACCCGATCACGGAGGTCGCGCGCCGGCACGGGCTGCGGGTGGTCGAGGACGCGGCGCAGGCCGCCGGCGTCCGCTACCGGGGCCGGCCCGTCGGCGGCCTCGGTGACGCGGGCGCGTTCAGCTTCCAGCTCGACAAGAACATCACCGCGGGCGAGGGCGGCGCGGTCACCACCTCCGACGCCGACGTCCGCGACCGGGTGGCCCGCTACCAGGACCAGGGCGGCCAGTTCACCACCGCCAAGGGCGCGACGCGGGGCACCGCCGACGCCCCGCCGTTCATCGGCACCAATCTGCGCATGACCGAGCTGGCCGCGGCCGTGCTCGGGGCCCAGCTGCCCCGGCTGCTCCCGATGTGCCGGCGGCTGCGGGACGTGGCCCGCCGGGTGCGGGCCGAGACCGCCGATCTGCCGGTGCGCTGGCGCCGCCTGCCCGACGAGGAGGGCTCGGGCGGCGATCTCACCCTGTTCGTGGGCTCGCGGCTGCAGGCCCGCGCCGTCGTCGCCGACCTCCACGCCGCCGGCATCCCGGCGCACACCCTGTACCAGGGCCAGCCGGTCACGGCCAACCGGGCGGTGCGCGAAGGGCGTACGCCCTGGGGCGTGGAGTGGGAACGGCCGCCGCGTCTGCGGACCAGCGAGGCGCTGCTCGGCCGCTCCGTGACCATCGCGCTGGGCGCGGCCATGACCGACGAGGACGTGGACGCCGTGGTCGCCGCCGTCCGCAAGGCCTGCCAGGGCATCGACGCGGCCGGCTGAGCCGTACGGACCGACCGGAGCGGAGCGAGACACCGACATGAGCCTGTACGACATCCCCGTCCGCACCCTCGCCGGTGAGCCGGGCGATCTGAGCCGCTACCGGGGGACGGCCCTGCTCGTGGTGAACGTGGCCTCGCGCTGCGGGCGCACCCCGCAGTACGCGGCGCTGGAGGAGCTGCACCGACGCTACGGACCGCGCGGGTTCGCCGTCCTCGGCTTCCCCTGCAACCAGTTCGGGCAGCAGGAACCGGGCAGCCCTCAGGAGATCCGGGAGTTCTGCTCGACGGCGTACGACGTCACCTTCCCCCTCTTCGAGAAGGTGGACGTCAACGGCGTACGGCGGCATCCGCTGTACGCGCTGCTCACCGCCGCACCCGACGAGCGGGGGGTGGCCGGGGACGTCGAGTGGAACTTCGAGAAGTTCCTGGTGTCGCCCGAGGGCGCGGTGGCGCACCGCATCCGCTCCCGGGTGAAGCCGGACACCCCCGAGGTCACCGGGCGGATCGAGGCGCTGCTGCCCGCGTCGGGACGGCGTCAGGCCGCCGTGTAGCCCAGCTGGCGCCGCATGAACGGGGTCATCAGGGTCTTCGCCTTGGCCAGGGTGGTGGTCCGGGTGCCGAGGACGGCGGTGTCGCCGCCCGGCACGGGCAGGACGGTCACCCCGTCGGACGGACCGAACGGCACGATGAGCGGGGTGCGGTGGATCGCCCGGTAGGAGCGCGACCGCTTGCTGTGCCGGCCCGGACTGCGCAGATACGCCCCGATGTTGTGGGCGGCGGTCTCCGCCTGGGAGAGCGCCGCCGGGGTGACCTTCAGCTCGCCCACGTCGTTCACGTCACCGACCGCGAACACGTCCGGCCGCCCCACCACGCGCAGCATGCCGTCGACCTTGACGTGCCCGGTGCCGTTGAGCCAGTCGCCGTGTCCGGCCAGCCGCAGCCAGAGCGTGTTGGGGGTGGTGCCGGTCGCCCAGAAGGAGAGGTCGGCGGAGAGGACGGCGCCGCGGCTGTCGCGGTAGGTGGCGAAGTCGTTGCCCGGCGAGATGAAGGAGTCGAGCCGCACCTGCACCCCGTGCGACTCCAGCCAGGCGCGGGCCCTGCGGCCGGCCCGGGCGCTGCCCGTGGAGGTCAGCAGTTCCGCTCCCGAGTGGGCCAGCGTGACCCGGGCATCCGGCCGGGCCAGCCGGATCTCGGCGCTGAGCTCGACCCCGGAGGGCCCGCCGCCCACGACCAGGATGTGCTCGGCACCGGCGATCTTGCGCTGGTGCTGGCCGAACATCCTCGCCGCCTCCTGAGCCGTCCCGCCGCTGAAACGGGCCGGTTCGGGGTAGTCGGCGCCGGTGGCGATCACCAGGACGTCGTACGGCAGCCGTTCGCCCGCCGCGAGGACGACCTCCCGGCCGACCGGATCGATCCGAACCGCCTTGCCGACGACCAGCCGGCCGTGGCGCAGCAGCCGGTCGTACGGGATGAACGGGGTCACCGTCCATTCGGGGCGCACACCGGCGCGCAGGGACGCGATGCGGTGGAAGAAGACCTCCTTGCGGTCCACGAGCGTGACGTTCGCCGTCGCGTCCAGGCGTTTCGCCAGGCGGACGCCCGCGTAACCGCCGCCTATCACCACTACGTTGCCGTCTCGCACAACGAGTCTCCTGTGCTGCGTGGGGGGGATTGACGGGAGCGTAGCCCTTTGAAACCTAAAGTACTTGGGGAGTCGGTGGAGGTTCAGTGAAGACGTGTGACGGCCGCCGCCCGCGCGCCGTCACCACCGGCCCACTGATCCGCCGCACCACCAGTCGGGATGGCAACACCGCTGCGGCTGTGCGGAGTTGACAGCGCATCACCGTCGGGGGAGGGGGTCAGCCCGGTGCTGGTCACGCACAACCTGCATCACGCGTTCCACGGCGGCGGTCGTGGAGGGGCCAAGGGACTGCGCCGCTTCCGCGAGGGCGGGCCCGTCGCCCGACCGGCGGCGCCCGCCCGGAACGCCGACGGGGCCGGACCCGCCGTAGGAGAGGCGGGTCCGGCCCCATCGGGCCGGTTCGCGGGGTTACTCCTTCGAGGAGGTCACCGCGTCGTGCGCGGCGCCCCGGCCGAGGCGCTGGCGGACCACGGCGACGACCACCACGCCCACGGCCACCAGGGTGGACAGGACGACCTGGTCACGGCCGCCGCCCTCGGCGGTGTCGGTGAGCATGTAGAGCAGGACGAAGGTGATCAGGCCGATGGTGGCCCAGGTGAGGTAGGGGTAGAGCCACATCCGCACGACCAGCTTCTCGGGCGTCTCCCGCTCGATGATCCGGCGCATCTTCAGCTGGGAGAAGCAGATCACCAGCCAGACGAACAGGGCGATGGCGCCGGAGGAGTTGAGGAGGAACTGGAAGACGGTGTCGGGCCAGAGGTAGTTGAAGGCGACCGCGACGAAGCCGAAGACGACCGAGGCGAGGATGGCCGCGCGCGGCACACCGCTGTCCGTGGTGCGGCCGAAGGAGGCCGGGGCGTCGCTGCGGCGGCCGAGGGAGAACGCCATGCGCGAGGCGGTGTACAGACCGGAGTTGAGGCAGGACAGCACCGAGGTCAGCACGATCGCGTTCATGATCTGGGCGGCGTGCGGGATGCCGATGGAGCTGAGGGCGGCGACGTACGAGCCGTCCTTGAGGATGGCCGGGTCGTCCCAGCGCAGCAGGGAGACCACGATGAGGATCGAGCCGAGGTAGAACACGGCGATCCGCCAGATGACGCTGTTGGTGGCCTTGGTGACCGCGCCCTGCGGGTCGGCGGACTCGCCGGCCGCCAGGGTGACGATCTCGCTGCCCATGAAGGAGAAGACGACCATCAGGACGCCGGTGAGGATGGCGCCGGGCCCGTTGGGCAGGAAGCCGCCGTGCGCGGTGAGGTTCGAGAACCCGGACGCCGGGTGGTCCGAGCCGGGCAGCAGGCCGAAGATCGCGAGGCCGCCGACCACGATGAACGCGGCGATGGCGACGACCTTGATCCCGGCGAACCAGAACTCGAACTCGCCGTAGGAGCTGACCGAGACCAGGTTGCTGGCGGTCAGGACGACCATGACGATCAGGGCCCAGCCCCACTGCGGGACCGCGGGGATCCAGCCGGCCAGGATCTTGGCGCCGGCGGTCGCCTCCACCGCGAGGACGACGACCCAGAAGAACCAGTAGAGCCAGCCGATGGTGAACCCGGCCCAGCGGCCGAGTGCCCGGTCGGCGTAGGCGGAGAAGGAGCCGGAGGTGGGGTTGGCCGCCGCCATCTCGCCGAGCATCCGCATCACGAGGACGACGAGGACGCCGACGAGGGCGTACGAGATCAGGATGCCGGGGCCGGCGGTGGCGATGCCGGAGCCGGAGCCGACGAACAGACCGGCACCGATGACTCCGCCGATCGCGATCATCGACAGATGGCGGTTCTTCAGTCCGGCCTTGAGACCGGGCTCTGCGGGAGGGGCTTCGGGGAGGGTTGTGGTCATCTCGACATCCGATGAGGAGGGGACGGGCTGTCGAGGCGCGAAATTAGTTCACTACGATCGAAAAGAACAAGGCTTGTTTAAGTGTTCACCTTGCTCTATTTTGCAGGCAACGTGGAACCCTCGCTTCCGGGAGCCCTCCGTGCACCGCGCCGCAACCCCGCTCAGCAGGCCGTTAGGGTGGCGCCGTGGTGAATCCAGCGGGCAAGTTCGGCCCCTACGGCGGCGGGGACGCCCGCCTGCGCTCCGGCGGGACCCAGACGGGTTCGGACCTGGTCCGTTCCCGGGTCGCGCTGCGGGTGCGCCTGAAGTCCGTGACACCGGGCGAGAGGCTGCCGGACGCCGGCGTCCTCGCCGAGGAGCTGGGGATCGGTGAGATCACCGTGCGCCGCGCGCTGGAGGGGATGTGCCAGGACGGTCTGCTCGACCGGCGGCGCGGCCGGGCCGGCGGCACCTTCGTCGCCGCCGACTGGGACACCGTCGTCGCCCTGATGCACGACGCCGAGGAGGCCGCCCTGCTCGACTCCTTCCATCTGCTGCTGGAGTGCGGACTGGTGGCGCACGGCGCGGGCGAGGTCCCCGAGGGCTCCCTCGAAGGGCTGCGGTCGCTGGTCGCGGAGATGGACCGGGCCGAGGACCCGGCCCGGCTGGTCGAGCTGGAGACCCGCTTCCACCTCGACCTCGCCGAGCTGCTCGGCGGCGCCGGCATCCGCGAGTTCGCCGCCGATCTCCTGGGCCGCCAGTGCCTGCTGCTGCCCCCGCCCGGCCCGGCCGTGGTGCGGGCCCGCAACCGCTGCCACGCCGAGCTGCTCACCGAACTCGGCCGCGGCGCGATGGACCCGGCCGTACGGGCCGTGAAGGAACACCGGCGGGCCGGCCCGAGCTGACGGCCCGCCGCGCCCCTCGCCCCGCCACCGTCCCCGAAGGAGCAGTCGCCATGTCCGACCCCGGAGCCGTCGGCCCGCCGCCGACGTCGGGCCCCGCCGGCGGCACGCCCCAGCGGCTGCGCGGCGGTGTGCTCGGCATGGCGGACATCGCCGCCGCCACCATGGCCAACGTCGGCCCGGCCATGAGCTTCTTCTTCGGCTTCGCCTTCCTCGCCGCCACGGCCGGCGTCGCCTCCCCGCTCACCATCGCCGCCGCGGGCGTCGCCGTCGCGCTGCTCGGCAACACGCTCGCCGAGTTCTCCCGCGCGCACCCGTCGGCGGGCAGCTTCATCACCTTCGTCGGCAAGACCTTCGGGCCGGTCAGCGCCGTGACCACCGCGCTGCTCGCCGGACTCGGCTACATCATCGCAATGGCCTCGGTGATCGCGATCTCCGGCGGGTTCGTGCAGATCACCCTGCACCACTACACCGGCATCGACCTGCCGTGGATCCTGTGGACGCTGCTGCTGACCGGGGTGTCGGTGGTGCTGATGCTGCGCGGGATCGTGGTCTCCACCAAATGGGCCGGCTATTTCTTCGGCGTGGAGATGCTGGTGCTGGTCGTGGTGTCGGCGGCGGCGCTCTTCGAGCACCGCGGCGGCCTGTCCGCCGCCCCGTTCCTGCCGGGCCATCTGCGCCACGGCCTCAGCGGGCTCGCGGCCGGGTTCCCGCTGGCGGTGTACCTGTTCATCGGCTGGGAGAACTCGGCGGCACTGGCCGAGGAGACGGAGAACCCGCGGCGCAACGTCGGGCGCGCGGTGCTCTTCTCCGTCGCGATCATGACGGTGAGCTACATCCTGTTCTCGTACGCCACCGTCACCGGCTTCGGCTACGACACGGCGGCGCTCGGCGACTCCCCCCTCCCCTTCATCGACGTCGCCCACCACACCCTCGGTGCGCTGGCGGTCCTCGCCTATGTCGGCGGGCTGACCTCCACCCTCGGCGTGCTGATCGCCGGCATCAACTCCCAGGCCCGGCTGATCTTCAACGCCGGACGCGAGGGACTGCTGCCGTCGTTCTTCGGGTACGTCCACCCGACGCGTCGTACGCCCAACAACGCGATCGTGACCTTCGCCGTCACCTCGCTGCTGATCATCGGCGGCTGGGGGCTCGGGCACGTGCTCGGCCCCGACGGCGGCCGGATGGACCCCGTGGTCTTCTTCACGGAGTCCTCCAGCCTGGGCGCGCTGCTGATCCTGCTGGTCTATCTCGCCTCGAACATCGCGCTGCCGCTGTACTACCGCCGCTACCGGCCGCAGGAGTTCCGGACCGTACGGCACCTGGTGCTGCCGGCGATCGGGGCGCTGGCGATCCTCGTCCCGCTGTACTACCTCGCCAAGCCGGGGCAGCCGGCGCCGTACAGCTGGTTCCCCTATGTGGCGCTGGTGGCGCTGGTCGTCTCCGTCGGGTACGCCACGGTGCTGGTGCGGCGGGATCCCACGTTGGCCGAGCGGGTGGGGTCGGTGGTCGCCGACGTCGAGTAGCCCCGCGGGCCGGTCGCGCCCGCGCGGCGGAGCCGCAGGCCGGTAGGGCCCCGCGCCCCGTCAGGGCACGGATGCTCCCGGCCTGCGGTAGACGTACGGAGGTGGGGGTGCCGCGGTGCGCGGGTCGGTGAGGGTGGTCAGCAGGGTGTGGTCCGGGGACAGGGCGCAGGCCGGGTCCGTGCGGGCCGGGTCGCCCGTCAGGGCGTAGGCCTGGCAGCGGCAGCCGCCGAAGTCCTCCTCGCGACGGGGGCAGGTGCCGCAGGGACCGGTCATCCGCCAGTCGGTGCCGCGGTAACGGGTGAAGGCGGGCGATTCATCCCAGATCCAGGCGAGCGGGTGGTCCCGTACGTTGGGCGGGTCCAGGCCGGGCAGGGCGGCCGCGGCCGGGCAGGGCAGTGCGGTGCCGTCGGGGGTGACGGTGAGCGAGACCGCTCCCCAGCCGCCCATGCAGGGCTTGGCGATGCCGTCGAAGTAGTCGGGGACGACCCAGACGAGGTCCATGCGGCCGGCGAGCCGCTCGCGCCGGTGCTCGACGGTCTCCCGGGCGCGGGCGAGCTGCTCGCGGGTCGGCAGCAGGGCCGCCCGGTTCAGCAGGCCCCAGCCGTAGAACTGGGTGTTGGCCAGCTCCACGCGGTCCGCGCCCCAGGCCTCGCCCAGGTCGATGAGGTCGCCGACGGAGTCGAGGTTGTCGCGGTGCAGGACGACGTTGAGGCCGAGCGGGAGGCCCGCCGCGCGGACCAGGGCGGCGGCCCGCTCCTTGGCGGCGAAGGCGGACGGGCGGCCGGCGATCCGGTCGTTGGTCAGGGCGTCGGAGTGCTGCACCGAGAGCTGGACGCTGCGCAGCCCCGCCGCGCGCAGCGCGCCCAGCCGGGGCTCGTCCAGGCCGGTGCCGCTGGTGACGAGCTGGGTGTAGACGCCGGCGGCCTCGGCGGCCGCGACGATCCGCTCCAGGTCGGGCCTGAGCAGCGGTTCGCCGCCGGAGAGGTGCGTGTGGACCACGCCCAGTGCGGCGGCCTGCCGCAGGACGTCGGCCCACTCGTCGGTGCCGAGTTCGCCCGAGCGCCGGGCCAGTTCGAGTGGATTGGAGCAGTACGGGCAGTGCAGCGGGCAGGCGTGGGTGAGTTCGGCGAGGAGGGCCCAGGGGCGGGCAGGCGGGCCGGCGGGGGTCATCTGAGCCAGCCCTCCCCGCGCAGCCGGTCGAGGAAGGCGGGCACCTCCGCGGCCACCGGGGCGCCCGGGAAACGCGCCGCGAGTTCGCCGACGATCCCGGGGACGGTACGCGTCCCGTCGCACAGGCCGACGACCTGGCTCGCATGGCCTTCGAGGACGACCACCCGTTCGGGCAGGAGCAGCAGGTCGGCGCCGCGCACCGGGTCGTGCCGCAGCATCAGCGCCGGCGCGAGGGCCGGGCGCCAGGCGGTGACGTCCGTCGCCGTCACCCCCGCACCCGCCAGGGCCGCAGATCCCGCCGGGCCGCCGCGCCGCCGTCCGCCGCGCCGACCGGCCGGGGCCCACCGCTGCGGCCCGCACCGCGCCGCCAGGGCCGGCTGTCCGTCTCCGGCCGCTCGGCAGGGACCGCTCGCTCGGTGCGGGTGCCGGGTCCGTCCCCCGTGGTGTGCTCACCCCGGGCGGTGGACCGCCACGGGCGCAGGTCCGCCCGGGGGCCGGGGGCCCGGTTCCCGGTGCCGGCCTGTTGGACCGCGTCGAGCAGGGCCCACAGCACCTCGCACTTGAAGGTGAGCGCGGCCAGGGCCCGCCGCTGGTCCTCGCGGGTGCGGGCCCAGTCCAGGACGAGGGCGAGGGCCTCCGTGCTGTCCCGCCGGCCCTGGTCGACACGGGTGCGGAAGTAGCCGAGGCCCTGCGGCTCGATCCACGAGTAGTGGCGTGCGAAGGCGTCGATGCGCACCCGCATCAGATCGGGTGCGGTCAGCTCGGTGAGCGAGGCCGCGACGGCCTCCAGCGGGGACCGCAGCCGGCAGAAGTTGACGTATCCCTCGACCGCCAGGCGTACCCCGGGCAGGACGGAGTCGCCGCTCAGCAGGGCGCGACGGTCCAGGCCGGCCGCCTCGCCGAGCCGCAGCCAGCGCTCGATGCCGCCCTCGCCGTCCGCGCGGCCGTCGTGGTCCTCGATGCGCCGCACCCACATCCGCCGCAGCCGGGGATCGTCCAGCTTGGCGGTGATCAGCGCGTCCTTGACGGGGATGTGCCGCTGGTAGTGGAAGCGGTTGGTGATCCAGGCCCGCATCTCCTCGGGCCGCAGGTCGCCCTCGTGCATCCGGAGGTTGAAGGGGTGCCGGTCGTGGTAGCGCTCCCGGGCCACCGCGCGCAGGCGGTCCTCGAACGCGGCGCGGTCCCAGGGTCCGGCTTCGGCCCGGGGGGCGAGGGTCGTGGTCACAGCTCGATCACCAACTCGTCGTCGGCCACCTCGATGCCCAGCCGGGCGAGCCGCTTGTGCTGCGCCGCGGTCGGGTCGACCAGGGGGTTCGTGTTGTTGAGGTGGGTGTAGTAGCAGCGGGCGGACAGCGTGGCGAGGATGCCCGCGGTGCCGCCCGGACCGTCGATGGGCAGATGGCCCATTCCGGTGGCGGTGCGGGAGGAGATGCCGGTGCGGCGCGGCTCCTCGTCGTCCCAGAAGGTGCCGTCGACGAGGACGCAGTCGGCCTCGGCGGCGACCCGGTGCAGGGCGTCGGACCAGGCGGCGACGGCGGGCGCGTAGACCGCCGTACGGCCGGTGGCCGGTTCGTACAGGCGCAGCGCCACCACCCAGGCCTCGTCCTCGGGGGCGTCGGCGGCGTACCGGGGACGCTTGGCGGAGACGGGGACGGCGGTGATCCGCAGGCCCTCGTCGGGCGGGCCCAGCGGGTGCGCGCCGTGGCCGGGGAGGTCCCGCCAGGTCAGGGAGGTGTAGGGGCGGAGGATGTCGCCGAGGCGCAGGCGGTCCTGAAGGGCCCGGCGGACCGGGGCCGTGGCGTGGATCTCCAGGGCGTCGGCCTCGCGCAGCCGGGCGATGCCCAGGGTGTGGTCGAGTTCGGCGTCGGTGAGGACGACCCCGGCGATCGGTGTCTGGCGGGGGCCGGGCCCGGGGTGGAGCGCGGGGTGGGCCTCGATCTGGTCGCCGATGTCGGGGGTCGCGTTGACGAGGTACCAGCGGCCGTCGTCCGTACGGACCGCGAGGGAGGCGTGGCGGCGGCGGCGCTCGGGATGCGCGCGTGCCCCGGAGCAACCGGGGCACGCGCAGTTCCACTGCGGGATGCCGCCGCCGGCCGCGGTGCCGAGCAGCTGGAGCAGCACGGCGGCGGGCTAGCGGGCCGCGAGGGAGTAGGCGGTGACTTCCAGGGCGGTGTCGACGACCGTGTAGCCGGGGGTCCGCCAGACAGCGCTGTCGGGCGCCTCGGCCGGGGCCGTGGGCCGGTGCTCCGCGCGCTCGGTGGTGTCGTTCATGGTGGGTGCCTTCCTTCCGGAGGGACGGGTCGGGATGGGTTCACCCCTCGGTGAGGGGAGCCTGGGGGGCCGGGGCGGGAGCCGGTCCGAGGGTGACCTTCAGGAGCGAGTCCTTGTCGGTGCCCCGGTCGCTGGTGCCGAGCCAGAGTTCGTCGGCGCCGGGCACCTTGGCAAGGGCGCGCAGCCGGCCGTAGGCGCCGGTGTAGTACGCCACGGCGGTGCCGAGTCCGGTGCCGGTGGCGTCGATGGGCAGCGCCCAGAGCCGCTCGCCGCGCAGGGTGGAGACGTACAGGACGTCGTCGGCGATCGCGGCCTGCGCGGGCACACCTCCCTCGGCGGGGTGCCAGACGTGCAGGGGGTTGGTCATGCCGGGGGTGGTGCAGGTCCCCTCGCAGGTGGGCCAGCCGTAGTTGGCGCCGGGGCTGATCAGGTTGACCTCGTCCCAGGTGGAGTCGCCGATCTCGGTCTCCCACAGCCGGCCGCGCGCGTCCCAGGCGAAGCCCTCGGGGTTGCGGTGGCCGAGACTGTAGACCCGGGTGCCGAAGGGGTTGCCGGGCGCCGCCGCGCCGCTGGTGGTGAGGCGCAGGATCTTGCCGTTGAGGGAGTCCGGGTCCTGGGCCAGGGGCTTGTTGCGGGCGTCGCCGGTGCTGACGTACAGGTAGCCGTCCGGGCCGAAGGCGATCTTCCCGCCGTTGTGGTCCCCGCCTCGGGCGATGCCGCCGAGCAGGACCTGGTAGTCGCCGAGCGAGGTGCCGTCGTAGCGCATGCGGACGACCCTGGTCTCGGAGGCGGCCGTGTGGACGAAGTAGACGTCCTGGTCGGTGGTGCCGTTCCAGGTGGGCGAGGGGGCGACGCCGAGCAGCCCGCCGCCCTCGCCGAAGTCGCCGCCGGTGGGGGCGAAGACGGTGGCGGGCACCTCGCCGGCCTTGGTGCGGGAGCCGTCCCGCGCCACCGTCCAGACCGCGGCGCTGTGCCGCTCGGTGACCAGTGCCTTCTGCCCGTCCGGCAGGAAGGTGACGGTCCAGGGCCGGTTCCACCTCTCGGAGAGGACGGAGACGGCCGAGGGTTCGGCCGCGGCCCGGGGGGCGCCGGGCCCGGGGTGGCCGACCGCCGGCGCGGGGTGCGCGCCGCAGAGCGCGAGGGCGGCGCCGGCGGCCGTGACGGCGGCGGCCACCACGCGGCGGTCCGGGCTCATTTGACGGTGACTTCGAGGATGCGGTCCTTGCCGTCGCCGCCGTCGGTCGTGCCGACCCAGAGCCGGTCGGTGCCGGGCACCTTGGCGAGCGCGCGCAGCCGGCCGTAGCTGCCGTTGTAGTACGACTTCCCGGCCCCGACGGCCTTGCCGGTGCCGTCGATCGGCAGCGCCCACAGCCGCTGCCCGAGCAGGGTGGTGACGTAGACGACGTCGTTCTTGACGGCGATCTGGGCGGGTACACCGCCCTGGTCGGGGTGCCATACCTTCTTGGGGTTGGTCATCCCCGCCTTGGCGCAGGATCCCTCGCAGCTGGGCCAGCCGTAGTTGCGGCCCGGCTCGACGAGGTTGAGCTCGTCCCAGGTGTTCTCGCCGATCTCGGTCTCCCAGAGCCGGCCGCGGCTGTCCCAGGCGAGGCCCTGCGGGTTGCGGTGGCCGAGGCTGTAGACCCGGGTGCCGAACGGGTTGCCGGGCGCCGCGGCACCGCTCTTGGTGATGCGCAGGACCTTGCCGTTGAGGGACTTCTTGTCCTGGGCGAGGTTGCGCTTGAGGGCGTCGCCGACGCTGACGTAGAGATAGCCGTCGGGGCCGAATGCGAGCTTGCCGCCGTTGTGGTCGCCGCCCCGGGTGATGCCGCCGAGGACGACCTTGTAGTCGCTCAGCTTGCTGCCGTCGAAGTGCATGCGCACGACGCGGATCTCGGAAGCGGCGGTGTGGACGAAGAAGACGTCCCGGTCCGTGGTGCCGTTCCAGGTCGGTGACGGGGCGACACCGAGCAGTCCGCCCTTGCCGCCGCTCGGAGAGGGCGGCACGGTGTTCGGCACGGTGCCCACCTTCTTCTTGGTGCCGTCGCTCGACTGGAGCCATACGCCGGCCGTGAAGCGCTCGGTCACCAGGGCCCGCTTCCCGCCGGGCAGGAAGGTGATGCCCCAGGGCCTGGTCCAGCCCCGCGACAGAACGCTGACGCCCGTCGGTGCGCCGGCCGCGCGGGTGTCCGCCCGGGCGTCGGCGGCCGCGGGCGGTGCGGGCTGGAGGAGGCAGGTGCCGAGGACAGCGGTGAGGGCGACGACCGCGGCCCGGCCGTGCCGGACTCGATGCGGCACCGGTTGCGCCAAGCGTGACATTCCGAAGCCTTTCCTGTCGTGGGGGCGTGGCGGTGACCGGCCCCGTCGAGGAAGGAGGGCGCCGCCTGATCGGAGAGAGCGGGGAGACGGGAAGCGTGTGCCGTCGCACGGCACGGCTCTCCCGGATCGGCTCCCTCAAGGAGTATCGGGGGGTGATTTCCGGCCGGGCCACCGGAGATCGTCCATCCTGCTGACGGGCCGGTCGTCCAGGGTGCACCCTGGACGAATACGTAATCGGATACGTGGTTCTACGGAGGCGTCCGGCTTCGGGGGCCGACTACGTTCGGTGTGTCGAACGCTGTGAGCCGTGTTGAGGGGACCGAGTGAGAGGCAACGCCCGAGGCGTGCGGGGTACGGGGGTGACCCTGCTGGTGGCGGGGAGCCTGCTGGCGGGGTGTTCGGCCCAGGGGGCGGACGGCGGGGCGGCCCGCAAGAGCGCTTCGCCGTCGGCCGGCGCCGGGGCGGGAGCCACGGCCGGGACGGGGGCCACGGCCGGGACGGGGGCCACGGCCGGGACGGGGGCCACGGCCGGGACGGGGGCCACGGCGCCTCCTTCCGGCTCCGTCCTCTTCACCGCCGACCCCGCGCTGGTCCCCCGGACCGCCAAGGAGGGCGCGGTCCTCGCCGACGCGGTCGTGCTCGCCGCCGGCGACTGGGGCCGGGGCTTCGTCGCCCAGCGGCCGGCCGCGAGCACCCCGGGCACCTGGGCCGTGCTGGACGACGACTGCCGCTGGGAGCGGGAGAAACTGCCGCGCGGGGTGCTGGCCAGTTCGTCCCGCTACAGCCGGCTGCCGGCCGCCGGGGGCAAGGGCGCGGTCAAGGTGACGGCGGCGACCACCGTGCACGCCTCGGTCCTCGGCGCCGACGAGCAGATCTCCACCACCCTGGAGGAGGTGCTGCGCTGCCCGGAGCAGCAGCCGCGCGCCGACGCGCGGATCACCGGCCTCAATTCGATCGGCACCCCGTTCGGCGCCCGCGACCAGGGGTACGCCGACGACTCCGTCATCGAGACCGGCCGGTACACCGAGAACGGCCGCGCCGCCCAGTCGTACTCCTGGATGGTCGCCCGGCTGGGCACGGTCGTGGTGGCCGTCTCCGTGACGGGCGGCAAGGGCAACACCGACGAGGAGCTGAACCAGGTGGGAGCCGAGGCCGTGGCGAAGATGCTGGAACGGATCCAGCTGCGCCTGAAGGGGAACTGATGGAGCCGCTGCGTACCTCCGACCCGTCGCGGCTGGCGGGCCACCGGCTGCTCGGGCGGCTCGGCGCGGGCGGCATGGGGGTGGTGTACCTGGCCCGTTCGGCCGGGGGCACCCTGGTCGCGCTGAAGGTGATCCAGGCCGAGTACGCCGAGGACCCCGGCTTCCGGGAGCGGTTCCGGCGCGAGGCGGACACCGCGCGCCGGATGACCAGCCCGTGGGTGGCGCCCCTGGTGGACGCCGACCCGGAGGCGGAACAGCCCTGGCTGGCGACCGTGTTCGTGCCGGGGCCCTCGCTCGCCGAGGCCGTCGCCGCGCACGGGCCGCTGCCCGCGGGGACGCTGCGGGTGCTGGGGGCGCGGCTCGCCGAGGCGCTGCGGGAACTGCACGCCGCGGGGCTGGTGCACCGGGACGTCAAGCCGGGCAATGTGCTGCTGGCGCTGGACGGGCCGCGGCTGATCGACTTCGGGGTGGCCCGGGATCCCCGGGACACCTCGCTCACCTCGACCGGGGTCGTGGTCGGCACGCCCGGGTTCCTCTCCCCCGAACAGGCGCGGGGCGCGCGCGAGTCGGGGCCGGCGGGTGACGTGTTCTCGCTCGGCTGCGTGCTGGCCTACGCGGCGACCGGCCGCCCTCCGTTCGGCACCGGCGCGCTGGACGCGCTGCTGTACCGCACGGCGCACGACGCGCCCGATCTGGACGGGGTCCCGGAGGAGATCGCCGGGGTGGTGGGCGGCTGTCTGGAGAAGGACCCGCAGCGGCGGCCCACGGCCGAGGCGCTGGCCCGGTCCCTGCCGGCCGCCGCGCCTACCGCGCCCTCCGCGCCCGCCGCGCCGCCCGACCCGCGTGAGGCGCTGCGGGCGGTGCGCCCCGAGGACGCGGACGGGTCCGCCCGGTCCGCGCCGGTGCCGGAGGGGAGGACACCCGAGGACGCGGTCGCCGGGGACGAGGCGTGGCTGCCGGAGCCGCTGGTCCGGCTCATCGCGGAACGGTCGGCGGCGGGACTCGCGCTGCCCGGCGTCGACGACACCGAGATCGACACCTCGGACGCGACCGTGCCGTCCCCGGCCGCTCCCGAGGAACGCGGCACCGGCCGGCGCCGCTTCCTGCTGCTGGCCGGGGGCGCGGCGGCGCTGGTCGCGGCGGGCGGGGGCGCGCTGGCCGTGTGGGGGACGCCCTTCGGCGACGGCGGGGGCAAGGGGTCCGGCGCGGCGCCGGACGACAGCCGGCCCGTGTACACCATCGGGCTGCACGCCGATCTGAGCGGTGACCAGAAGGCGGTCGGGCGGGCCCAGGAGCGGGGGCTGCGGGTCGCGGTCGACGAGTTCAACGCCCGGCGCGACGCGCGGTTCGCGCTCGCCGTGAAGACGGTCGACGACGGCGGTGATCCGGCGCGGGCGGCCGAGGTGGCCAAGCGGCTCGTCGCGGACCGTACCGTCCTCGCCGTGGTCGGTCCCACCACGGACACCACCGCGCTGGCCTCGCTGGCGACGTACGACGCCGCGTCGCTGCCGCTGATCGCGGTGTCGCCCGGCGCCACCGTGCTGGACGTGACGGGCAGCCGGTCCTTCCTGCACGCCCGGGTCACCGACACGATCCTGCCGTTCTACCTCAGCGCGTATCTGCGGGGCACCGCCAAGTCCCGCAGGATCGGGATCGTGGACGACCGGGCGGCGGACACCTACGGCTGGGAGATCAGCAGCACGCTCAGCCGGATCCTGCGCGACGCCCGGCAGCCGGCCGTGCCGAAGGTGGTGAGCGCGCTGCGGACCGACTTCGCGCCGACCCTGGACGCGCTGCTCGACAAGGGCGCCGACTCGGTGGTGTTCGCCGGCTACCACGACCGGGCCGCCCTGCTGGCGCGGGAACTGACCCGCCGTGAGTTCCCGGGCGCCCGGGCCGGCGCGCAGGGGCTGCTGGACGCCCGGTTCCTGTCCGCCGCCGGGGACGCGGCCGAGGGCTGGGCGATCCTCGCCCCGGTGATGGACGCGGCGACGGCGCCCGAGGCCAAGGCGTTCGCCGCCGCCCACCGCAAGCGTTACGGCGCGGAGCCCGAGCGGTACTCCGTCGAGACGTACGACGTGGCGCAGCTCGTGCTCAGGACGCTGGGCTCGCTGGCGGTCGGGGACCGCACCCGGGCCCGGCTGACGACGGCGCTGCGTTCGGCCTCGTACAAGGGGATCAGCCGGAATCTGGCGTTCGACAGGAAGACCGGGGCGCTCGTCGTCGACGGCAGCGGTGTCTACCTGTGGAAGGTGACCGGCGGCCGGTTCGCCTACCAGGGCTGGGCGCCGTACCAGGTCACCGCCTGAGGGGGTGTGGATGGAGCCGTTGCGCGGCGCCGATCCGGCCGGGATCGGGGGCTACCGGCTGCTGCGCCGACTGGGCGCGGGCGGCATGGGCGTGGTGTACCTGGCCCGCTCCACGAACGGTTCGCTCGCGGCGCTGAAGGTGATCCGCGCCGGGCACGCCGACGACCCCGGGTTCCGGGCCCGGTTCCGCCGGGAGGTGGAGACGGCGGGCCGGGTCGTCAACCCCTGGGTGGTGCCCCTGCTCGACGCGGACCCGGACGCGGCCTCGCCCTGGCTGGCCACGGCGTTCGTCCCGGGCCCGTCGCTGGCCGAGGCGGTCGAGGAGTGCGGTCCGCTGCCGCAGGCGACCGTCCGGGTTCTCGGGGCCCGGCTCGCCGAGGCGCTGGAAGCGGTGCACGGGGCGGGGCTGGTGCACCGGGACGTCAAGCCGGGCAACGTGCTGCTCGCGGTCGACGGGCCCCGCATGATCGACTTCGGGATCGCCCGGATGCCGGAGGACACCGCGCTCACCGCGAGCGGCATGGTGGTCGGCTCGCCCGGGTTCCTCTCCCCCGAGCAGGCCCAGGGGCGGGGCCGGGAGATCGGGCCGGCCAGTGACGTGTTCTCGCTCGGCTGCCTGCTGGCGTACGCCGCGACGGGCGAGCGTCCCTTCGGTCCGGGATCCGCGGCCGAGTCCCTGATGCGCACGGTCCACGACGAACCCGATCTGAACGGCGTACCGGAACCCCTGCTGCCGCTCCTGCGCGCCTGCCTGGAGAAGCAGGCCGGCGCCCGGCCCGGGGTGGCCGAGATCCGTCGGGCGTGGGAAGACGCCGGCCCCTGGGACGGGGGCGGCGCGCGCGGGGGTGATCCTCGGGGCGGGGGCGCAGAGCACGGGGAGGGTCCGTGGGGCCGGGGCGGCGAGCGAGGGGCGGGACCCTGGCCCTCGGCCGACGCACACGGGGACGGGCCACGCGGTGAGGTCTGGCTGCCGGAGGGGCTGACCCGGCTGATCGCCCGGCGATCGGCCGCCGTGCTCGCGCTGCCCGACGTCTCCGCCACCGAGGTGCCGGTCACCGCAGGCGACGACGGTGAGGCGACGGCAGGGGGTGAGGGAGGCGGCGGGACGACGGCGGCCGGATCGGGCGGGAGCCCGACGCGACGGCGGTTCCTGGTGCTGGGGTCGGCCGCGGGGGTGCTGGCCGCGGCCGGCACGGCGGCCTGGTGGACCGCCGGACGCCACGGCGGGACCGCGGACCAGGGTGGCTCCACCGCGCTTCCCCACCTGACGCTCGCCGTCCACGCCGATCTCAGCGGCGGCGGCCGGACCACGGGCCGGGCCCAGGAGAACGGGGTCCGGCTCGCCGTCGACCGGCTCAACTCCCGGACGGGGCGCACCTTCGACCTGGCGCTCCAGGTGCACGACGACCGGGGCGAGCCGAGCCGGGCGCAGGAGATCGCCCGGCGGCTGGCGACCGACGCCCGGGTCCGCGCGGTGCTCGGGCCGAGCACCGACGCCTGCACCCAGGCCACCCTCGCCCTGTACCAGAAGGCCCTGCTGCCGATGGTGTCCGTGTCGGTCGGCCTCGACGACGTCTCCGCCTTCACCTACCGGGTGTACGCCGCCACCCGCCCGAACGACGCGACGCTCGTGACGCCCCTGCTGGCGTACCTGGTGCACACCGCCGACGCCCGCCGGACGGTGCTGATCGACGACGCGGCCGAGGGGGACTTCAGCTGGCACCTGTGCTCGGAGCTCGCCGAGTCCCTGCGCGCGGGGCACACGGTGATCCGGCGCACCCTGGCCGCCGACGCCGCCACGGACGGCGCGTTCCGGGCCCTGGCCGAGGCGGTGACGGGTGCCGGGGCCGACGCGGTGGTGTTCGGCGGGGGGTACGCGCGGGCCGCGCGGCTGGCCCGTGCGCTGCGCTCGGCCGGCTTCGCCGGTGCCCGGCTGGCCACCGAACGCGCCTGCGACACCCGCTTCCTCCGCGCGGCGGGCGACGCCGCCGCCGGCTGGGTGTTCGCGACCTCCTACCTGGACCCGGCCCAGGTGACGGCCGCGAAGCCGTTCGTCACCGCCTATCGCGCGCGCTTCGGCACCGCCCCGCCGCCGTATGCCGCCGAGGCCTACGACGCGACCCTGTTCGTGGCCGGCGCCCTGACCGCGCTGGGTCCGGACCGAGCCGAACGGGGCGCCGTCGTGGGCCGGTTGCGGGAGACCGACTACCGGGGGATCACCAAGCGGCTGCACTACACGGCGTCCAGCACGCGCTACAGCCGGGACGCGATGTATCTCTTCCGGGCGTCCGGGGGCGCCTTCCGCTTTCTCGGGCAGTACGCGGACGCCACCGGCGCCTCCACCTCCACGGCCGCGCCCTGAGCATGGGATTCAACCGCTGAACGCGGTCCCCGGCGGGCGCGCCGCGATCAGCACGGCGAGGGCGGCGCGCGAGGAGACACCCGTCTTGCGGTAGATCCGCGAGACATGGGTCTCGACCGTGCGCCGGCTCAGACACAGGCGGGCGGCGATCGTGGGGCTGGTCAGTCCCTCGGCGACCAGTCCGGCGATCTCCCGTTCGCGGGCGGTCAGTTCGGCGAGCCGGCGCTCCGGGCCGTCGGCGGCCTCGGCCACGGTGGGGCCGACCGCGTCGGCGAGTGTGGTCAGCATCGCGGATCCCCCGGCGGCGGCCACTCTGCGCCCCCGCTGCCAGGCGGCCCGCCCCTGTCGGGGCCCGTCCGGGTCCGCCGCCAGCAGCGGGGCGCCCAGGAGCAGGGAGAAGGCCTCCCAGAACAGCGCACCGCTGCGGGCGCTCTCCTCGGCCGCCGCCACGAACAGCTCCGCCGCGGCCCGGGAGTCGCCGAGGCCGAGGGGGATGTGGGCGCCGCTGCGCAGGGCCGCGGCCCGCTGCACGGGCAGGCCCAGCCGCTCGGCCTCCTCGTGGGCCCGCCGCGCCCAGTCCTTGGCCGCGTCCACCTCGCCGAGCGCGAGGGAGGCGGTCACCAGGATCTCCAGGAACAGCGGGCGCATCGAGGGCTGGAGCCGGCCCAGATCCGGGCCGCCCGCGTGCAGCACCGCCTCGCGGGCGCGGGCCGGGTCGCCGGCGGTGAGCGCCGCATAGCCGAGCATGCAACGGGCGATGGAGGCCCACCAGTTGACGCCCAGTCCGGCCGCGCCGACCGCCTCCTCGGCCACCGCCACGGGCCGCGGGTCGCCGGGCGGGCAGGCGGCGACCATCGCGTGCGCCTTGGTGCCGAGGACGAAGGCGAGGAGTTCGTCGCTGCCGATGCCGCGGGCGATGTCCTCGGCCTCCTCGGCCAGTTCCACCGCCGACACCGGACGGCAGATCTGGACGTGCACATGCGCCTTGCACAGCAGCAGATGGGGCAGCAGGGCGAGCTGGCCGGTGCGGCGGGCGATGGCCAGCCCCCGGTCGGCGTGCCGCTCGGCGTCGGCGAAGCGCTCCAGGAACGCCTCGGCCCAGCCCAGCCGGGCGAGTTGCTCGCACAGACCGGTGAGGTCGTCGTCCGGCAGCGAGTCCACCAGGGCCGCCGCCTGACGGGCGTACCGGTCGGCGTCGGCCGTCTCGCCCTCGTAGGCCTCCCCCAGCGCGGCGACGGCCAGCGCGCCGGCGACGCCCACCTCGTCGCCGAGGGAGCGGGCCACCGCGAGGGTGCGGGCCATGTCGGCGCGCACGGTGGGGTACGACGTGTCGTGCGGGGCGGAGGAGCCCAGCTCCAGGCCGAGCGCGACCTGGTCGGCGGGTGAGGGCGCCGGGTCGGTGCGGTGCAGTTCGCGGCGGAGCAGGGCCACCGCCTCCGAGTAGCGCCCCAGATGGCGTTCCATCACGGCGCACAGTACGACGGCGGACGCGCGCGATCCGCCGGCCTCCTCGACGGTGCCCTCCGCGAGACCGTCACCGGGTGCCCCGCCGGCCGGGTCCGGCATGGCGATCACCTGGTGCAGCAGGTCGCGGCTGGCGCGGAGTTCGCCACAGGCGCCGAGGGCGCGGGCCCGGCGCAGCATCAGATCACGGCGGCGCACCGCTCGGTCCGGGGTGTGCGGCAGGTGCCGCAGCACCACGCCGAGCCAGTGCGCACAGCTCGCGGGCGCGGTGTGCGCGGCCTGTTCGGCGGCCCGGATCAGTACGTCCGCCGTCTCGGGGTCCCAGCCGGACAGGGAGCGTTCTGCGTGGTGGGCCCGCTCGGCGGGCGGGGCTCCGGCGCGGGCCAGTGCGGCGGCGGCGAGCCGATGGGTCTCGGTGCGCAGCCAGGGGTCCGTGCCGTCGTGGACGAGACTGCGCAGCACCGGGTGGCGCAGGGTCAGCCGTCCGTGCGGGCCGGGGCGCAGCAGGTCGCGGCGGGTCAGCTCGGCGAGGTCGGCGGCCAGGTCGGCCGGGGCGCGGCCGGTGACCGGGGCGAGCAGGGCGGGGGTGGCGTGATCGCCGAGGGCGGCCACCACCTCGACCAGTCGGCGCTGTCCGGCGCCGAGCGGGGTCAGTTCGTCCAGCAGCAGCGCGCCGAGTCCGGTGCTGGACAGCCGGCTGACGGGGGCGCCCTCGCGGTGCGCCTGGAGCAGGGCCAGCAGGTAGAGGGGGTTGCCCTCGCTCGCGGCGAAGAGCCGGACGGCCTCCTCGCGGTCCAGGCCGGGGGTGAGCCGCTCCAGGCACGCCTGCTCGTCCAGCGGCCCGAGGACGGTGCGGCGCACCGCCTGGCTGTCGGTGCCGCGCTGGAGTGTCGCGGTGAGCGGGGCGGGGCTCTGGCGTTCCCGGCGGGCGACGGCGAGCAGGACCCGGGCGCGCGGGGGGTGCCGTACGAGATGGTCGAGGAGTTCCAGGGAGGCGGGGTCGGCCCAGTGCAGGTCGTCGAGCACCATGACCAGCGGTGCGGTGGCGGCGTGGGCGAGCAGGGCGGCGGTGGCGCGGTGCAGGCCGAAGCGGTCGGCGCGGCGGGCGGCGCCGGTGAGCACCGGCGCGACCTCGGCGGCGGGGAAGGACGCGGGTACGGCGGGGTCGAGGTCGGCGAAGGCGTCGGTGAACGGCTGGAAGGGGATGTGCCGTTCGTACTCCGTGGCGCGGCCGCGCAGCACCGTGGCTCCGGCGCCCGCCGCGCGCCGGCACAGCTCGTGGGTGAGGCGGCTCTTGCCGATGCCGGCCTCGCCGGTGATGTCCAGCACCGCCGGGCGGCCCGCCGCGTCCGCGACGAGGTCGGTCAGCAGCCCGTCGAGCAGCGCCAGTTCGGCGTCCCGGCCGACCAGCGGCATCCGTTCCGTCGTCATGTCCGCGCCCCCTGCGCCCCGTCCTGCCGATCATCCTGCCGTACGCCACCGACAGCGCGGGCGGGGAACATAGGTAGGCGATCTACGTAACACCACGGTTGCCGCCGCCCGGGGACGGCTCGAAAGGTGTCCTCATGACCACACCCGTCCCCTCTCCCGAGGTCTCCGCACTGGCCGCCCGCCACGGGCTGGGCGCGCTGCGGGCCGTGTTCGCGCCGAAGCGGATGAGCAGGTGGATGTTCGCCGCCCACCTCTTCAACACCTTCTACCTCTCGCTGCTCTTCCTCGTCCCGGGCGTCCTGTACTACTGGTGGCAGGCCCGCCACCACGCCGGCTTCAGCCCGCGGCAGTCCCGCAAACGGCTGCATCTGTTCGAGCAGGGTCTCGTGGTGGACCCGCCGGTCGGCAGGGGTGCGGTCGTCCTGCGCTGGGACTCCCTGCGGCTTCAGCAGGACATCACCCAGCTCGTCTTCAACGGCCGCCCCGCCCCGACCCGGTACGTCTACACGGCGAGCGCGCCGGGCCAGGGGTCCGTACGGATCACCGAGTTCTACGAGGGCCCCGACGTCTGGGGCCCCTTCCTGCAGGAGGCCGTCCTCGCGGCCCAGGGCCCGGCGGTGCTGAAGACGCTCCAGGACGGCGGGACGGTCTCCTTCGGGGTGCTCGACCTCTCCCGCGAGGGGCTGTCCGCCCCGAAGAAGGGCCGGCTCCCCTGGGCGGAGGTCCGGGAGGTCCGGGTCGCGGGAGGCCTGGTCTTCGTCACGCGGTCCGGCGACTCCGTCCGCTGGTCCCACCACGCCGTCAAGGACATCGTCAACCTCCATCTGTTCCTGGCCGCGGTCGCGGCCCTGCGGGGAGAACCCGTCTAGGCGACCGGCTCCGGCTCGGGTTCCTGCCCGGGCACCGGCTCCTCGAACTGGGTGCGGTACAGCTCCGCGTAGCGTCCGTCCGCCGCGAGGAGGGCCTCGTGGGTGCCGCGTTCCACGATCCGTCCGGCCTCCACGACGAGGATGAGGTCGGCGGCGCGCACGGTGGACAGGCGATGGGCGATGACGACGGCGGTGCGGCCGGCCAGCGCCTCGGTGAGGGCCTCCTGGACGGCCGCCTCCGAGGTGTTGTCGAGGTGGGCGGTGGCCTCGTCGAGGACGACGACCTGCTGGCGGGCGAGGAGCAGCCGGGCGATGGTCATGCGCTGGCGTTCGCCGCCGGAGAGCCGGTAGCCGCGTTCGCCGACGACGGTGTCGAGGCCGTCGGGCAGGGAGCGGACGAGGCCGTCGAGGCGGGCGCGCAGCAGCGCGTCCCACAGCTCGTCCTCCGTGGCCTCGGGCCGGGCGAGGAGCAGGTTGGCGCGGACCGTGTCGTGGAAGAGGTGGCCGTCCTGGGTGACCATGCCGAGGGTGGCCCGCAGCGAGCCGGCGCTCAGGTCGCGGACGTCGACCCCGCCGATGCGGACGGCACCGCCGTCGATGTCGTACAGGCGCGGCAGGAGCTGGGCGATGGTCGACTTCCCGGCGCCGGAGGAGCCGACGAGCGCGACGGTCTGGCCGGGTTCGGCGCGGAAGGTCACGCCGTGCAGGACCTCCTCGCCGCCGCGGGTGTCGAGGGTGGCGACCTCCTCCAGGGAGGCGAGGGAGACCTTGTCGGCCGACGGGTAGCCGAAGCGGACGTCGTCGAACTCGACGGACACCGGGCCCTCGGGGACCGCGCGGGCGTCGGGCTTCTCCTCGATGAGCGGCTTCAGGTCGAGCACCTCGAAGACCCGCTCGAAGCTGACCAGGGCGCTCATCACCTCCACGCGCGCCCCGGCGAGCGCCGTGAGCGGCGCGTACAGCCGGGTCAGCAGGAGGGCCAGGGCGACCACGGCGCCCGGTTCGAGGGTGCCGTTCAGGGCGAGCCGACCGCCGAGGCCGTAGACGAGGGCGAGGGCCAGGGCGGAGACGAGGGTGAGGGAGGTGAGGAAGACCGACTGGGCGGTGGCGGTGCGGACGCCGATGTCGCGGACGCGGGCGGCGCGGGCGGCGAACTCGGCCGACTCCTCCTCGGGGCGCCCGAAGAGTTTGACGAGGGTGGCCCCCGGTGCGGAGAACCGTTCGGTCATACGGGTGCCCATCGCGGCGTTGAGGGCGGCGGCCTCGCGCTGCATGCCGGCCATCCGGCGGCCCATCCGGCGCGCCGGGATCACGAAGACCGGCAGCAGGACCAGGGCCAGCAGGGTGACCTGCCAGGACAGGGTGAGCATGACGGCGAGCGTGAGCACCAGGGTGACCAGGTTGGACACCACACCGGAGAGGGTGTTGCTGAACGCGCGCTGCGCGCCGATCACATCGTTGTTGAGTCGGGAGACGAGCGCTCCCGTACGAGTACGTGTGAAGAACGCGACCGGCATTTTCTGCACATGATCGAACACTGTCGTGCGCAGATCGAGAATGAGTCCCTCCCCGAGCGTCGCCGACAGCCTCCTGCCGAGGATGCCCAGCGCCGCCTCCAGGACCGCGATGAGCGCGATGAGCAGCGCCAGCCGCACCACCCGGTCGGGGTCGCCGTGCGACACGATCGCGTCGACGACCCGGCCGGCGAGTACGGGAGTGGCGACCGCGAGCAGCGCGGTCACCACCCCGAGCAGCACGAACAGCGTCATACGGCGGCGGTGCGGCCGCGCGAACGCGCCGATGCGGCGCAGCGTGGCGGGGTCGAAGGGGCGGCGTTCCTGCTGGGAGTTCATGACGCTGTACAGCTGCGTCATGGCTACGGCGTCCATGCTCATGGGAGAAACCGTAGAACCTCGAGCTTTGTTGAGGTCAACCCGTATGCGAAGGCACCCCCGAAGGACCCGATGACCTTACGTAATGCGCCGTCCCCGCTTCCGCAACCCGCCGTTGGGACCGCGCGGAGAACCTCTCTCCCTGTGACAGCGGTTCCGCTCCCCCCGCTCCCCCGGCGCCTGCCCCTGCGCCGGGTCCTGTGCCTGCTCCCGCTCCTGCTGGTCACCGCGGTCGCGGTACGCCACCGCTCGGTGCTCGCCGAGGGCTTCGGCCATCTGCGCACCGCGCAGTGGCCCTGGCTGCTGGCCGCGGCCGGGGCCACCTGTCTGACCTGGGTCGCCGCCGCCGTCACCCGGCAGGGGGCGGTGGTGCAACCACTGCCCCGGCTGCGGCTGCTCGCCACGCAGTTCGCGGCGGGCGCGGCCAACCATCTGCTGCCGACGGGGCTGGGCGCGAGCGCGGTCAACCTGCGGTTCATGACGGTGTGCGGGGTGCCGCTGGCCCGTTCCTCGGCCGCCCTCGCGCTGTATCTGCTGGCGGAGGGCGTGGCCCGGGTGGGGCTGCTGGCCACGCTGCTGCTGCTCTTCCCCGACGCGCTGCGGCTCGGCTCGCTGCTGCCGCACGGGGCGGTCGGGCCGCTGCTGGGCGCGCTGGGGGCGGTCGTGCTCCTGGCGGCGGCCGCGCTGGCTCTCGTACGGCGGCTGCGGACGGCCGTGTTCTCGTTCCTGCGCACCGCGCTCGGCGAGGCCCGTTCGGTGCACAGCTGCCCGGCGAGGGCGGCGGCCCTGTGGGGCGGCTCGCTGGCGTTCCCGGTGCTCCAGGCGGCCGGACTGGCGGCGGTGGGGCAGGCGTTGGACCTGCCGGTCCCGCCGGCCCACATGGCGGTGGCCTACCTGGCGGCGACCGTGGCGGTGGCCCTGGTCCCGACCCCGGGCGGCATCGGCTCGGTGGAGGCGGCCCTGATCGTGGCCCTGGTGGCGGCGGGCGGCCCCCTGGCTCTGGCCACCGCGGTCGTCCTCACCTACCGCGTCATCACCGTGTGGCTGCCCCTCGTGCCGGGGGCGGTGACGCTGGGGGCGCTGGTGCGCTGGAAGGTGATCTGAGCGCCCCGTGCGGGCGGGCCCGGGCCCATGCCCGGAAGTCGCCGCCCCGGACGTCCCCGGCGTTGCGAACCGCCGTGCCCCATACGGCAGGATGGACGACCGTGCCCGTTCACGGACGGGCACGACCGCACATCCCGTGAGCAAGCAGGTGACTTCGTGACGAGACTTCACATCCGGCCGTCGGCGGGCGTCTTCGCCCACCCCGCGGAGCGAACCGCCGGCGGTGACCGGTGAACCGCGCGCTGACCCTGGACGACCTCGTCCTCGCCGGGATCGCCCTGGCCACCGGGTTCCTCGTGGCCTTCCTGTCCCGCACGCTGCTGCGCTGGCTGGGCAAGCACGCCAAGCGCACCCGGTGGAGCGGCGACGACGTCATCGTGGACGCGCTGCGCACGGTGGTCCCGTGGGCGGCGATCGCGGGCGGCGCGGCGGCCGCGGCGGCGGTGCTGCCGCTGACGAAGGCGGTCCAGCACACCGTGAACCAGTGCCTGACGGTGCTGCTGATCTTCGTGGTGACGGTGTCGGCGGCCCGCGTGATCGCCGGTCTGGTGCAGGCGGTGACCCAGTCCCGGTCCGGAGTGGCCGGCTCCGCCACGATCTTCGTGAACATCACACGCGTGCTCGTGCTGGCCATCGGCTTCCTGGTGATGCTCCAGTCGCTCGGCATCTCCATAGCCCCGATGCTCACCGCGCTGGGCGTCGGCGGTCTGGCCGTGGCGCTGGCCCTCCAGGACACCCTCGCCAACCTGTTCGCGGGCATCCACATCCTCGCCTCGAAGACCGTGCAGCCCGGTGACTACATCCAGCTGAGCAGCGGCGAGGAAGGGTACGTCGAGGACATCAACTGGCGTCAGACCACGGTCCGGGCGCTGTCCAACAACCTGATCGTGATTCCCAACGGGCAGCTCGCCAAGGCCAACATGACCAACTTCATGCGCCCCGAGCAGAAGTTGACGGTCCTGGTGCAGGTGGGCGTGGCCTACGACAGCGATCTGGAGCACGTGGAGCGGGTGACCATGGAGGTGGTCGCCGAGGTGATGAAGGAGATCGCCGGCGCGGTTCCGGACCATGAACCGGCCGTGCGCTTCCACACCTTCGGCGACTCCCGGATCGGCTTCACGGTGATCCTGGGCGTCGGCGAGTTCAGCGACCAGTACCGGATCAAGCACGAGTTCATCAAGCGGCTGCACCGGCGCTACCGCGAGGAGGGCATCCGGGTCCCGGCCCCGGCCCGCAACATCTCGCTCCAGCAGGGCGCGGTCGTGATCCCGCAGCAGCGGACCGGCGCCGTCGAGGCGGACGGAGGCTCCCCCGCCCGCCTCGACAACTGACCCGGAACCAAACCGTCGTTCGGATCATGATGGCGGCCCAGCCGACGTGATCCGGACGACCGGCCCTACAGCGTCGCCGAGTTCTCGTGCCGGCGGGCCCCGGAGTTCCTGCGCGGGGCGGTGAGGGACGGGGGCACCGGGGTGACCGTCCAGTCCGGGTGGCCGGGCATCCTCGGGGTGCTCGTGCCGTACAGCCAGTCGCGCAGGAATCCGGAGACGTCCTGGCCGGAGACCTCGCAGGCGACGGCGATGTAGTCGTCCGTGGACGCGGCGGAGTTGCGGAAACGGGCCAGGAACGCCCGCTCCACCGCGTGGAAGGCGTCCTCGCCGATCAGTTGCCGCAGGGCGTACAGGACGAGGACGCCGCCCAGGTAGCGCTGGCTGTCGAAGAGGTTGGCCGCGTTCGGGGCGGCGACGGGGCCCGAGCTGCGCCGCCACTGGTCGCCGCGGGCGTACGTGTCCTTCATCCGGGCCTCGAGCGTGGTCAGGCCCAGCGAGTCCGGCCAGCCGCGCTCGTAGCGGTAGAGCAGTCCGTAGAAGTCGGCGTGTCCCTCGTTGAGCCAGAGGTCGGCCCAGGTGGCGGGGGAGACGCTGTTGCCGAAGTAGGAGTGGACCAGCTCGTGCATCATGTGCGAGCCGATCTTCGGCTCCGCCTGGAGCAGGAAGTTCGGCTTGTACAGGGTGAGGGTCTGGGTCTCCAGGCCGGTGAAGTCGAAGGCGGCCGGGTCGTCCGAGTTGCAGGGCAGCAGGCCGTACGTCTCGAAGGGGTAGGCGCCGAGGCGCTGTTCGAGCCACTCCACCAGGCCGGGGGTCAGGGCGAGCGCGGGCTCCAGGGCCTCGGCCCGGGCGGTGGGGACGACGTCGCGCAGCGGCAGCCCGTGCGGGCCCTGCCGGTCCTTGACGACGTAGTCGCCGACCGTGATCTGCACCAGCTCGGTGGCGATCGGGGAGCGGGAGCGGTAGGTGTACGCGGTCCGGTCGCCGGCCAGGTTCTCGGTGCACACCAGGGTGCCGCTCGCGACGGCCTTCAGCGCGGCGGGGACCGTGATGCGGACGGTCAGGCCGGCCTTGTCGGACGGGTGGTCGTTGCAGGGGAACACGGTGTGCGCCGAGTCGGGCTGCGGGCACAGCGCGAACCCGTCGGGAGTGGGCACCCAGGCGGTGTGCGGGAGGGCGCGGCGCGGGTCGGCCGTGTAGGTCACCCGGAGCGTGGCCCGGGCGCGGTCGCCCAGCGCGCGGGCCGGCGCGATCCGCAGCTTCTCGTCCACCTGTTCGAACTGTGCCGTGCGGCCGTCGACGCTCACGGACGCGATGTCCAGGCCGAGGGCGTCCAGGGAGAGGCGGGACAGACACCGGGTGGTACGGATCTCCAGCGTCGCCGTGGCGTCGACCAGGGCGGTCGTGGCGTCGTAGGAGAGGTCGAGGTGGTAGGAGGCGACCCGGTAGCCGTCGTTGCCGAGGGCCGGGAAGACCGGGTCGCCGAGGGTCTCGGGGGCCGGGGCGGGTGCCGTCCCGGCCCCGTCCGTGCCGCCGCCCGCGGGTGCCGCCTGGGCCGTGTTGCCCCCGACAACGACGGCCGCGGTGCCGATGAGGGCCGCGGCGGGGCCCGTCACTCTGGTGCGATATCTCATGGTCCGCTTTCGCTCGGGCGGCCGGATGGTCGGTCCGGCCGGTGGAGGAGGTCGACTCTCTACCCCCTGGACCACCTGATCCGGCCGATCGGTTGCCCGTACGGCGGACATCGCGGCGGGAAGGTGTGAGCGGACCCCGGCGGACCCCTGTCGAGCCCGCCCGCGTCACGAGATATCTTGATGTCGAGCAATGTTGCAGACGTGGAGCGGAGCACCCGGTGACTGACTCGACCATCATCTATACGCACACTGACGAGGCCCCGGCCCTGGCGACGTATTCCTTCCTGCCGGTGGTCCAGGCATACGCCTCGCAGGCGGGTGTCGCCGTGACCACGCGGGACATCTCGCTGGCCGGGCGCATCATCGCCGTGTTCCCGGAGTACCTGACCGAGGACCAGCGCATCCCGGACGCGCTGAGCGAGCTCGGCGAACTGGCCAAGACGCCCGAGGCCAACATCATCAAGCTGCCGAACGTCTCGGCGTCGATCCCCCAGCTCAAGGCCGCCGTCGCCGAGCTGCAGAGCAAGGGCTACGCGCTGCCGGACTACCCGGACGACCCGAAGACCGACGAGGAGCGGGAGATCCAGGCCCGCTACGACAAGGTCAAGGGCTCCGCGGTGAACCCGGTCCTGCGCGAGGGCAACTCCGACCGCCGCGCCCCCGCGTCGGTCAAGAACTACGCCAAGACCCACCCGCACCGCATGGGCGCCTGGACCCCCGAGTCCAAGACCAACGTGGCGACGATGGGCGAGAACGACTTCCGCTCCACCGAGAAGTCCGTGGTGATCTCCGAGGCCGGTTCGGTCAGGATCGAGCTGGTCGCCGAGGACGGCACCACCACCGTCCTGCGCGAGTCCGTGCCGGTCCTCGCGGGCGAGGTCGTCGACGCGTCCGTGCTGCACGTGGCCGCGCTGCGCGAGTTCCTCACCGCGCAGATCGCCCGGGCCAAGGCCGAGAACGTGCTGTTCTCGGTGCACCTGAAGGCCACGATGATGAAGGTCTCCGACCCGATCGTCTTCGGCCACGTGGTGCGTGCCTTCTTCCCGAAGACCTTCGAGCGCTACGGCGCCGTGCTCGCCGCCGCCGGCCTGTCCCCGAACAACGGTCTGGGCGGCATCCTGGGCGGCCTCGCCTCCCTCCCCGAGGGCGACGCGATCAAGGCCTCCTTCGACGCCGAGCTCGCCGAGGGCCCCGCCCTCGCGATGGTCGACTCCGACAAGGGCATCACCAACCTGCACGTGCCGTCCGACGTCATCGTCGACGCCTCGATGCCGGCCATGATCCGTACCTCGGGCCACATGTGGGGCCCGGACGGCCAGGAGGCGGACACCCTCGCGGTGCTGCCGGACTCCTCCTACTCCGGCGTCTACCAGGCCGTGATCGACGACTGCCGCGCGCACGGCGCCTACGACCCGTCGACCATGGGCTCCGTCCCGAACGTCGGTCTGATGGCGCAGAAGGCCGAGGAGTACGGCTCCCACGACAAGACCTTCGAGATCAAGGCCGCGGGCACGGTCCGCCTGGTCGACCAGGCCGGTGACGTCCTGATCGAGCAGCCGGTCGCCGAGGGCGACATCTTCCGCGCCTGCCAGACCAAGGACGCCCCGATCAAGGACTGGGTGAAGCTCGCCGTCACCCGCGCCCGCGCCACCGGCGACCCGGCCGTCTTCTGGCTGGACGAGACCCGCGCGCACGACGCCAACCTGATCGCCAAGGTCAACGCCTACCTGCCGGAGCACGACACCGAGGGCCTGGACATCCGGATCCTCGCCCCCGTCGACGCCACCAAGCTGTCGGTGGAGCGCATCCGCCGCGGCGAGAACACCATCTCGGTGACCGGCAACGTGCTGCGTGACTACCTGACCGACCTCTTCCCCATCCTGGAGCTGGGCACCAGCGCCAAGATGCTGTCGGTCGTCCCGCTGATGGCGGGCGGCGGTCTGTTCGAGACCGGCGCCGGCGGCTCCGCGCCCAAGCACGTCCAGCAGCTGGTCAAGGAGAACTACCTGCGCTGGGACTCCCTCGGCGAGTTCTTCGCGCTCGTGCCGGCCTTCGAGCACTACGCCACGGCCACCGGCAACGCCCGCGCCCAGGTCCTCGCCGACACCCTCGACCGCGCCACGGCGACCTTCCTCAACGAGGACAAGTCCCCGACCCGTCGCGTCGGCGGCATCGACAACCGGGGCAGCCACTTCTACCTGTCCCTGTACTGGGCGCAGGAGCTGGCGCGCCAGAGTGACGACGCGGAGCTGGCCAAGGCCTTCCAGCCGCTCGCCGAGACGCTCACCGCGGCCGAGCAGACCATCGTCGACGAGCTGAACGCCGTCCAGGGCGAGGGCGCCGACATCGGCGGTTACTACCAGCCCGACCCGGCGAAGGCGGCGGCGGTCATGCGTCCGTCGGCCACCTGGAACGAGGCGCTCGCGTCGCTGAGCTGACCCGCTCCCGCTCCCCCGTGCCCCGGCCGGCAACTCCCGGCCGGGGCACGGCTTTTGTGTCGACCGTGTCGACTGTGTCAGTCGGATGTCATGTTTTTTACAGATCGGTTCGGGCCCGTCCGGCCGTGCTTTCCTCCTCGCACGTCCCCCGCTCTCACCCCGCACGCAGAGCACGAGGAGCACGAGGAGCACCATGAGCACGCAGTCCGACCCCTCGGCCTGGTCGTTCGAGACCCGGCAGATCCACGCCGGAGCCGCCCCCGATCCGGTCACCGGCGCCCGCGCCACCCCGATCTACCAGACCACGTCCTTCGTGTTCCGGGACACCCAGCACGCCGCCGACCTGTTCGCCCTCGCCGAGCCGGGCAACATCTACACCCGGATCCACAACCCCACCCAGGACGTCCTCGAACAGCGGATCGCGGCGCTGGAGGGCGGCGTGGCCGCCGTCGCGCTGGCCTCCGGGCAGGCGGCGGAGACCCTCGCGATCCTCACGGTGGCGAGCGCGGGCGACCACATCGTGTCCAGCACGTCCCTGTACGGCGGCACGTACAACCTGCTGCGGCACACCCTGCCGAGGTTCGGCATCGAGGTGTCGTTCGTGGACGACCCGGACGACGCAGAGGCCTGGCGGGCGGCGATCCGGCCGAACACCAAGGCGCTGTTCGCGGAGTCGCTGGGCAATCCGCGCGGCAACGTCCTCGACATCCGCGCGGTCGCGGACGTGGCGCACGCGGCGGGTGTCCCGCTCATCGTGGACAACACCGTGCCGACGCCCTACCTGGTGCGGCCGATCGAGCACGGCGCGGACGTCGTCGTGCACTCGGCGACCAAGTTCCTCGGCGGACACGGCACCACGATCGCCGGTGTGGTGGTGGACGCCGGCACCTTCGACTTCGGCGCGCACCCGGAGCGCTTCCCCGACTTCAGCGAGCCCGACCCCAGCTACCACGGCCTGCGCTACTGGCCGGCGCTCGGCCCGGGCGCGTACGCGATCAAGCTGCGGGTGCAGCTGCTGCGCGACCTCGGTCCGGCGCTCTCCCCGCACTCGGCGTTCCTGCTGCTCCAGGGGGTGGAGACGCTGAGCCTGCGCATCGAGCGGCACTCGGCGAACGCGCTGGCGCTCGCCGAGTGGCTGGAGCAGCGGGACGAGGTCGCCGCCGTCCACTACGCGGGCCTGGAGTCCAGCCCGTGGTACGACGCGGGCCGCAGGTACCTGCCGCAGGGCGCGGGCGCGATCGTCTCCTTCGAGCTGCGGGACGGCATCGAGGCGGGCAAGCGGTTCGTGGACGCGGTGGAGCTGTTCAGCCATCTGGCGAACATCGGCGATGTGCGCAGCCTGATCATCCACCCGGCCTCCACGACCCACAGCCAGCTCGACGAGGAGCAGCTGGCGGCGACCGGGACCTCCCCGGGCCTGGTGCGGCTGTCGGTCGGCATCGAGAACCTCGCCGATCTCAAGGCCGACCTGGAGGCCGGTTTCCGCGCCGCCAAGGGCGCCTAGGTGACGCTGCCGAAGGAGGTCGCCCTGCCGCCGGCCACCGGGGCCTGGCGGGAGGGGGACCCGCCGGGGCGGCGGCGCTGGTACCGGGCCGAGCGGCCCCTCGCCCTGGAGGCCGGCGGTGAACTGCCGGGCGTCCGGCTGGCGTTCGAGACCTGGGGCAGCCTCGCCCCCGACGCCTCCAACGCCGTCCTGGTCCTGCACGCGCTCACCGGGGACAGCCATGTCGCGGGGGCGGCCGGACCGGGGCATCCGACGGCCGGCTGGTGGGACGCCCTGGTCGGTCCGGGGCGGCCGCTGGACACCGACCAGTGGTTCGTCGTCGCGCCCAATGTGCTCGGCGGCTGTCAGGGCAGTACGGGCCCGGCCTCGGCGCGTCCCGACGGGCGCCGCAGCTGGGGCGGGTCCTTCCCCTTCCTGACCCAGCGCGACCAGGTCGCCGCCGAGGCGCACCTCGCGGACGCCCTCGGCGTGGCGCGCTGGGCGCTGGTCGTCGGCGGCTCGATGGGCGGGATGCGGGCGGTGGAGTGGGCCGTGTCCCGCCCCGAGCGCGTCGGCGCCCTGCTGCTGCTCGCCACCACGGCGGCGGCGAGCGCGGAGCAGATCGCCTGGGCGCAGATCCAGACCGGGGCCGTGCGCGCCGACCCGCACTGGCAGGGCGGCGACTACCACGACACCGGCCGCGGCCCCCACACCGGGCTCGGTCTCGCCCGCCGGCTCGCCCATGTCACCTACCGCAGCGAGCCGGAGCTGGAGACCCGCTTCGGCCGTGCGCCCCAGGGAAGCGAGGACCCCTGGCGGGGCGGGCGCTACCAGGTGGGCTCGTATCTCGACCACCACGCGGCCAAGCTGGTACGGCGGTTCGACGCGGCCAGCTATGTGGTGCTGTCCGAGGCGATGAACGCGCACGACGTCGGCCGGGGCCGGGGCGGGGCGCGGGCGGCCCTGCGCCGGGTGAGCGCGCCCACCCTGGTGGCCGGCGTGGACTCCGACCGGCTCTATCCGCTCGCCCAGCAGGCCGAGCTGGCGACCCTGATCCCGTCCGCCGACCGGCTCCGGGTGATCGGGTCGCCGTACGGCCACGACGGGTTCCTGATCGAGACGGACCAGGTCGCCGCGCTCGTGCGGGAGATCCTCGGGCCGGCGGTCACCAGTCCCGGGTGGCGATGAGCTCTTCCAGTCCGCGTCGGCGAAGCCGTAGGCCCGGGCGACGAACCAGAAGTCCTCGGCTCTCTCCTCCCGGGCCACCGTCTCGATCTCGCTGCCGGCCTCCCAGAAGGCGTCCTGGAGCTCGTTGAACTCCTCGGTCGCGGCATGCGTCAGGGTGTACAGCCCGTCGAGGTCCGCGGGCCGCTCCGCCTCGACGCGCTCGCACAGGCGGAGCAGGACGGCCCGGCCGCGGTCCACGACGGGGTCGGGGTAGGAGGCGTCCCGGTACAGCGCCTTCAGGAACGCGTGCCCCGCCACCTGCTCGTTCGTCACTGCCATGCCCGTCCCCGCCCGCGCGCCCCGTCGTGTTGTGATGGCTGGTGCAGCCACACCACCGATCATGCAGCACACCACCGACAACGCCCCGGAGCCGCCCGATGCCCCCTGCCGCAGCCGCCCCCTCCTTCGCCCTCCTCCCCGGAGCGGCCGCCTCGCCGGTGATCCTGCATGTGCCGCACGCGGCGCGGGAGATACCGGCCGGGGTGCGGGCGGGCATCGTGCTCGACGACGCGGCGCTGGAGCGGGAGCTGGACCACATCACCGACGCGCACACCGACGCGATCGCCGGGGAGGCGGCCCGGCTGGCGGAGGTGACGCCCTGGCGGTTCGTCAACCGGCTGTCGCGGCTGGTCGTCGATCCGGAGCGGTTCCCGGACGAGCGGGAGGAGATGCGGGCCGTGGGGATGGGCGCCGTGTACACGCGGACCACGCACGGGGAGGCACTGCGGGGCGACGGCCACGACCCCGGGCCGCTGGTCGAGCGCTACTTCCGGCCGTACGCCGACGCCATGACCGAGGCGGTGCGGGAGCGGCTCGCGGCCGTCGGGCGGGCGGTCGTGGTCGACGTGCACTCGTATCCGACCGAGCGGCTGCCCTACGAGCTGCACGGCGCGGGGTCGCGTCCGCCGGTCTGTCTGGGCACCGACGCCTTCCACACCCCGCCGGAACTGCTCGCCGCCGCGCGGGCCGCGTTCGCGGGCGTCGGGCGGACCGGGCTGGACAGTCCGTTCGCCGGGACGTACGTCCCGCTGGAGCACTACGGGCGCGAGCCCGCGGTGTCCGCGCTGATGGTCGAGATCCGGCGGGACACCTACATGAGCGAGCCGGGCGGGCCGGCCGGGGCGGGACTGCCCCGGCTGGCCGCGGCCCTCGCGGCCCTGGTGGACGCCGTCTCCTGAGGGCGGCCGTCCCGGTCAGGCCCGCATCCACTCCGTGACGACCACCTCGCCGCCGGTCCGCAGCCGCAGGGCGAACGGGCCGGTGGGCGGGGTGGGGCAGGCGAAGCGGCCCATGGCGTCGGCGGTGAGCGCGGCCCCCGCGCGCGGGCCGTGCAGGACCTCGACCGACGCGGACTGCGGCGGCAGCAGCTGCCCCAGCAGGCCGTCCTCGGACACCTCCACGTCGACCGTGAGGCCACCGCTGTGGAAGGTCAGCATCCGCGGTACGTCCCCGGCTCCCCTGACGGGGATCGCGTCGGTCAGCGAGTCGAAGGTCAACTCGGCGACCCGGGCGTCCAGGTCGTGCAGCGCGTACGCCTCGACGGCGATCCGGCGCAGCTCAGCCGGGACCGGATCGAGGATGGCCACGGTCTGGCGCAGCTCCTCCTCCAGGCTCCCGAGGTCGAACTCGTCGTCCTCGAAACCCTCCTCGAAGCCGTCGTTGAGCCCGTCGTCCACCCGGCCGTCGGCCCGGTCGCCGAACCTGCCGCCCAACCGGTCGTCGAACCGGTCGCCGAACCTGTCGTCACTCATGCCGTTCACCGTGCTCCCCGTGCGTCGAGTCGGGCCCGCAGACGGCGCAGACATCGCTGGCGCATCGGCCCGATGCTGCCGACGGCGATGCCGAGCGCGCTCGACACCTCCTGGTAGCTGGGCGGGGGCGAGGAGACCAGCACCCGCAGCAGCTGCCGGCAGCGGTCGCCGAGCGCTTCGAGCTCCTGCCACAGGAAACGGACGCGCTCGCTCTGCGCGGCCGCCTCCTCCGAGTCGAGGACCGACTGCTCGGGCGTCGGTTCGTCGCTGGCGCGGTCCAGCAGCTGCGGATCGTCGGTCGGTGTCAGCCGTCTCGAACTCTTGAGCACCTTCAGGCACTCGTTGCGCGCGGTGCTCGCGAGCCACGAGCCCGCCTTCTCCGGCTCGCGGATCCGGCCGAGGTGCTGGGCGAAGCGGAACCACACGGTCTGGTAGACCTCGTGTCCGTCGGCCTCGGAGAGCCGGTGTGCGCGCACGACCGACCACACCAGCGGACTCAGCCCTTCCACGAGCGCCTTCCAGGCCGCCGTTTCGCCGTCGACGGCCGACCGGACGAGCGCGCCGACATCTGTACGGTCCACGGCCCCACCCCTCGTGTACGGCCTGTCATCGTACGCCGTGACGGGTGCTCCTTCGGACCTCATGCGGTTCCCGCCGGCCCGCTCAGGACGCGCCGACCGGGGCCGGACGCCAGCCGGCCGGGCGCAGCGCCGGGACGTGCGCCCCGCGCACCTCGGCGAACTCGGCATTGTTTTCGAGCAGTTGACGGGCGGCGGCACGGGGATCGGTCTCCTTGTTCGCGGTCATGTGGGCGGCGACGAGCCCGGCGACCAGGGGGGTGGCGAAAGAGGTCCCGCTCCAGGAGGCGAACCCCTCGAACATCACCTGGTCCGGCTTGCCCGAACCGTCGCTCAGCACGCCGGTGTGGCGCGGGGAGCGGCAGGTGCAGGCGTACCCGAAGCCGTAGCGGCAGCTGTCGTAGGTGGAGTGCTGGTAGACGTACGGGACAGGGGTGGCGAAGCCGGTGAGGGCGCCGGTGAGGCGCTCGCCGGGGGCGTAGACCCGGACCCAGGGGCCGTGGTTGCTGAAGCAGGCGCCGAACTCGCCGTCGGCGCGCAGCGCGCCGACCGACAGCACGGCGTCGGCGTACTCGGGAAGCGAGCCGTAGGCGGCCGGCCAGAAGGGGGTGGCGCTGGCGTTGTTGCCGGCGGCCGCCACCAGGAGGGTGCGCTGGGCGCGCAGGGCCCGCAGGAAGGCGTCGAGGCCGAGGAGTCCGTCGGGCCTTCCGTTGGAGGTGCCGGCGGAGAGGCTGAGGATGTCCGGCCAGCCGCCCTGCTCCACGGCGTCGAAGAGCTTCTCGCCGAACTCGTCCTCCAGAACGGCCCCGCAGTCGTTGAGCGTGTTCCGCACGGTGACGTCGGTGTGGGGCGCGACGGCCGCGACCAGCGAGGCGATGAACGTGCCGTGGCCGACGTACTGCTGGAGGACGCCCTCCTCGTCGGTCTCGCGGATCTGGAGGTCGCCGTCGGTGCGGGCGAGCGGCGGGTAGGAGCGGTAGTCGTGCATCAGGCCGGTGTCGACCACCAGGACGCCGACGGCGGAGTCCGGGTCGTGACCGCCCTCGGCCGGGGCGGGGTTGGGCAGACCGGCGGCCGGGGCGGGCACGGGCTCGTCGCCGGGGCAGGCGTTGACGGCGATCGACACCACGTGGTTGCGGCTGACCAGGCGGCGTCCGGTACGGCCCTCCGCCTCGCGCAGGGCGCGCACGGCGCCGGCGACGGCGTGGTCGGCGGTGCGGTCGCCCCGGCCGGGGTCGCCGACCCGGATGCGGGTGATGCCGGAGCGGTTGGTGCGCGGTCCCGCGCGCCGGACGTCGTCGGCGGTCAGGCCCTCCGTCGCGGTGAAGTGGGCGCGGACGGTGTCCTCGACGACCTGCGCCTCCTCTCCGTCACGGGCGAGGACGACGCCCTTCTCGTAGATGAACTCGGCGGAGTCGTCGGGTCCCATCGCGAGCGGTACGCCGGGCAGCGCGCGCTGGATCTGGTCGAACTGTTCGTGGAATCGCCGTGGTGCCATGCCGTGTCCTCCCCCTGGCCGGTGGGTCGTCAGTGTGATCCGCCGGGCGGTCCGCTGATACAGGTGGTGCGACGGCGGGGACGGTGGTGCGGTTGCGGAACGGGGTGGCGTACTTGTGTGCGTACGCCCCGCCCTGGCGCCCCGTCCCGGCGCCCCGCCCTGCCGTCCCCCGCCGTCCCCCGCCGCCCTGCCGCGCTGCCCTGCCCGCCTCCCTCCCTCCTCCCCCCGACGGCGACGACGGCCGATACCGCTCCCGACCGGTGTGGCCTGCCGTGCGGAGCACTACCATCCGTGGAGTGACAGCGGGAAACGACCCGGTTCTCGAACTGCTGCCGATGGTGTTCGCCGCCCCCAACGACGCGTTGTCGCGGGCGCAGGGGGTGCTCGACACCGATCCGACGCCGTTGCGCGCCTCGGTCGCGCACCAGGTGATCGGCATCTGGCAGCGCGACTGGGGCGACATGCGGCTCGCCCTGGACCATCTGCGGCGCGCCCGCGACCTGGCGGCGCGCGCGGACTCCGCGGAGCGCGAGGCGGACGTGCTGGCCACGCTCGGGGTGGCGCTGGTGCACGCCGGCCGCACCCGGCAGGGCCTGACGGCCTTCGAGCGGGGGATCGCGCGCGGGACGGGCCACACCCGCGCGCGCGTGCTGTACCGGCGGGCCTACTCGTGGTGGGTGCTCGGGCACCACCCGGAGGCGCTGGAGGACGTACGGCGGGCGATCCCGGTGCTGCGGCAGGCGGACGACGTGATCTGGACGGCGCGCGCGCTGACCCTGCGCGCCACCGTGCACCTCGCGCTCGGGGCGGTGGAGCGGGCGGAGGCGGACTTCACGGCGGCCGAGGCGCTGTGGGACACCACGGGCCAGGAGCACGACAAGGCGGACGCGGTGGAGAGCCGGGGTCTGGCCGCGTTCCGCTCGGGGGACGTCCCGGCGGCGCTGCGGCTCCTCGACGAGGCCGAGGAACGGTACGCCAAGCTCGGCACGCCCACCTTCATGCTCAACATCCGCCGCTGCGAGGTGCTGATGGCGGCCGGGCTGGCGCCGGAGGCCCTGGCCGAGGCGGACGCGGCCACGGCGGTCCTGGACGGCATCGGCGGCCAGTCCACCCGTAAGGCGGAACTGCTGCTGGCCGCCGCCAAGGCCGCACGGCTGGCGGGCGATCCGGGTACGGCGATCGCACGGGCGGCGGTGGCGGTGCGGCTGTTCGCCGGGCAGCGGCGCACCTGGTGGGAGGCGCACGCCCGGCTCGTGCTGATCGACGCGCGCGTGGCGGCCGGGCGCGGTTCGGGGCGGCTGGTCGCCGACACGGTCAGGGTGGCGGAGCGGCTGTCGTCCTTCGGGGCACCGGCGGCGCCGGAGGCCTGGCTGCTGGCGGGCCGGATCGCGCTCGGCCTGGACTGGTCGGCGGACGCCGAACGGTATCTGGAGGTCGCCGCGCGCAGCCGGCGCAGCGGGCCGCCGCTGGCGCGGATGACGGGCTGGGCGGCCCAGGCGCTGCGGGCCCGGGCCACCGGGTCGGACCGGGGGGTGCTGGAGGCCTGCCGACGCGGACTCGCCGTCCTCGACGACCACCGTACGACGCTGGGCGCCTCGGAGCTGCGGGCCCGGGCCACCGCGCAGGGGGCCGAACTGGCCGCGCTGGCCCAGCAGGTGAGCCTGGAGCGGGGCGGGCCCCGCCGGCTGCTGGAGTGGAGCGAGCGCTGGCGGGCGACGGCCCTGTCCACGCCGCCGACCCGGCCGCCGGCCGATCCGGCGCTGCTGAGCGGGCTGACCGCGTTCCGGGTGATCGCGGCGCGCGCGGAGGAGGCCCGGATGGACGGGCGTCCGGTGCCCGCCCTGGAACGGGAGCAGCGGCGGCTGGAGCGGGAGATCCGCTCCCGGACCCTGCACATCCGCGGGCATGCGCCGGGGTACGGCGGCCGGTTCGACGCGGGCCGGCTCCTGGACCGGCTCGGTGACGGGCGGCTGGTCGAACTCGCCGTGCTGGACGGGCGGGTGCAGGTGCTGCTGTGCGGCGGGGGGCGGGTGCGGCGGTTCACCGGCGGGCTGCTGGCGGAGGCGGAGCGCGAGGCCGAGTACGTGCAGGCGGCGTTGCGCCGGCTGGCCCACCCGGGCGGGGAGGCACGGCTGCCGGTGGCCGAGGCGGCGGGGCGCCGGCTGGAGGAACTGCTGCTGGGCGAGGCGGCGCGGCTGCTGGGCACGGGGCCGGTGGTGGTGGTGCCCCCGGCGCGGCTGCACCGGGTGCCCTGGGCGCTGCTGCCCTCGCTGCGCGAGCGGGTGGTGAGCGTGTCGCCGTCGGCGAGCGCCTGGCTGCGGGCCCGGGACACCGAGCCGCCGCCGGGCGGCCGGCAGGTCCTGGTGCGCGGCCCGGGGCTGGCGACCGGGGGCGCGGAGGTGCCGGAGGTGGCGGGGCGGTACGGCAGGGCCACGGTGCTGGAACAGGCCGACGCGCACGGCAACCGGGTGCTGCGGGAGCTGGACGGGGCGGCGCTGGCGCACATCGCCGCGCACGGCACCTTCCGTGCCGACAGCCCGATGTTCTCGGCGCTGCGCATGGCCGACGGCCCGCTGATCGTCCATGACTTCGAGCGGCTCGCCCGCAGCCCGTACCGGATCATCCTCTCCAGCTGCGACACCGCCCGGCTCGCCTCGGTCGGCGCCGACGAACTCCTCGGTCTGGTCACCGCGTTGCTGCCCCTGGGCACGGCGGGTGTGGTGGCGAGCAGTGCGCCGGTGAACGACGCGGCGGTGGTGCCGCTGATGCTGGCGCTGCACAAGGGGCTCGGCGACGGCGCGAGTCTCGCCGAGGCGCTGCGCGACGCCCGGGCCGCCCTGCCGGGGGACGCGCTGCACCAGGCGACGGGGTGGGCGTTCACTGCGTTCGGGGCGGCGTGACCAGCCGCGGCCGCCAGGGCGGCGAGGAGCAGCGCCACGGCGACGAGGGCGAGCTCTTCACACGACGCCCTAGGCGGGCTGCTCCAGCAGGCAGGGCAGGGACGCCCGGTCGCCGGCGCCGAGGCGGGTGTAGGCGCCGTAGAGGTGGTTGCCGACCGTGCGGACGGACAGGGTGAGCCGCTCGGCGATCTGACGGTTACTCAGTCCGGCGGCGGCGAGGGTGACGATCTGCCGTTGCCGGGCGGTGAGTTCGCCCAGGGCAGGCCCGGACAGCGCAGGCGTGCGCGCGCCCGGGCAGCGGCGGGCCAGGGCGACGGCGCGGGTGCGGGCGGTGCGGGCGGCGGTGGGGTCGCGGTGGAGCCGTACCGCCTGGGCGTGCGCCTCCGCCGCGAACAGCAGGAACCCGCGCTCCGCCAGGTCCCCGGCGACCCGGTCCAGGGCGGGACCGTCGGCGTCGGCGAGGGCCCGGGCGTGCCGGGCGAAGACGCTGCCGGGCGGCAGGAGACCGAGGGCTTCGCCGGGGGCGCCGAGGCGTACGGCGGTGTAGGGGTCGCCGTCGCGGACCAGTTGCGCGCGGCCCGACTCCGCCGCCGCCAGGTCGAGTTCGCGCAGGCATGCCGCGTCCCGCGCCGCGCCGGCGAGGCCCTCCCGCGCCCAGGCCGCGGCCTCGCGGGGTCGGCCGCGCAGGCGGGCGTGGCGGGCGCGGACGGCCGCGTACCCGGGCGGGACGGTCTCCGCCTCGGCGACCAGCCACTCCCCCACCGGGGCCCGCCCGGAGCGGAGGTCGGCGCGGGCGATGCCGTCGGCCAGGGCGGCCGCCTCCGCGTCGAGGGCCTCGTCCAGGGGCCGGCGGCCGGCGGCCAGCCGGCGTGCGCGCAGCCGTCCGGCGGCGGCGCGCAGCACGGGACCGTGCAGCGGGTCGGCCAGGCGTACGGTCGCGGGCCCGCCGTCGTCCGCCTCGATCAGGCCCTCCCCCTCGGTCAGCCTCTCCCCCTCGATCAGGTCGTCCCGCTCGATCAGGCCGTCCCGCTCGGTCAGGCCGTCCGCCTCGATCAGGCCGTCCGCCTCCAGACGTTCGAGGACCCGCAGGTCGAGCGTGTCCACGGGCAGCGGCAGGGGCTCCGCGAAGGCGAGCCGGTCGAGGGTCTCGCGTTCCTGCGGGCACGGCCGGGCGAGGACGGGGGCGGCGCGTTCGCGGAGCGTGGGGGTCAGCGGGACCCGGCCGCGCCAGGCCTGCTCCCCGGTGCCGGGCACCGCGGTGAGCAGGCCCTCCTCGCGTACGGCGGCCAGCAGGTCGCGCAGCAGACGCAGGTCGCCCCGGCACAGACGGTGCAGCCGGCCGACGGTGAGGGGGGCGAGGGGACCGCCCGCGTCGGCGGTGAGCAACTGGGCGACGTCCTCGGCGGGGAGGGGCTCCAGGACCAGCCGGGGCAGCAGTTCGCCGGTCCACAGCCGGGTGACGGCGTCCGGGGCGGCGACGCCCTCGGTGACGACGACCAGGAGCCGGGTGCGGCCCCGGACGGCGAGTTGGTGCAGCAGCGCGGCGGAGGCGTCGTCGAGCAGATGGGCGTCGTCGACCAGCAGCACCCGCGTGTCGGACAGGAGCCGGACGGCCCGGTGCAGGGTGACGCGTTCGGGGAGCAGGTGGGCGAAGGCGGCGAAGGCGGTGCCCCGGGCGCCGGGGGTGCCGGCCACCCGGACGCAGTCGGTGGCGCGGACCGCCTCGGCCGCCAGCCGGGTGCGGCCGCAGCCCGCCGGCCCGGTGAGCACGAGGCCCGGCCGGCCCGCCGCCAGCGCACGGCGCACCAGCTCCCGTTCCTCCTGCCGGCCGGTGAACGGCAACGGGGGGCGCAGGGCCCCGGCATGCGTCTCGATCGTCGTCACGTCAGCAGGAGTCCGGTTGCTCGGGTCTGATACAGGCCGACTTGAGTAGCCCCCGACTCAGGCGCCCGGCCGGGCCGCCACGGCAGGCTGGGGCCCGTGACCGCCCGCTACTGCTCGCTCGCGCCGCAGCCGGCCCCCGCCTTCGCGCCGGGGCTGGCCGCCGAGCGGCTGGGCGCGCTCATGAGCGCGCGCCGGATGTGGGTCAACGGCACGGTCCTGCACTACCACTTCTTCGCCGGCGAGAGCGATGCCTCGGTGATCCAGGTGCCGGGTTCGGGGGGCACCCGGCGGGTGTCCTGGGTCGGCGGCGAGGCCCAGCGGGACGTGGTGCGCGACTGCTTCGGCGAGTGGGCCGGGCTGGGGCTCGGGGTGTCGTTCGCCGAGGTCGCCGACCGTTCGGAGGCGGAGCTGCGCATCGGCTTCCAGCAGGGGGACGGGTCCTGGTCGGCGGTGGGCCGGGACGCGCTGCTCGCGGGGCTCAACGAGCGGACCATGAACTTCGGCTGGGACCTGACCGCTCCCGGAGAGCGGGCGACGGCCCTGCACGAGATCGGGCACGCGCTCGGCATGCAGCACGAGCACCAGAGCCCGTTGGCCGGCATCCACTGGGACGACGAGGCGGTCTACGCCGACCTGGCGGGCCCGCCGAACCACTGGAGCCGGGACCGCACGTTCTTCAACGTCCTGCGCAAGCTGGACCCCGCCGAGGTCAACGGCTCGGTGTGGGATCCGCAGTCCGTGATGGAGTACCCCTTCGCGGCGGGGCTGATCCTGGAGCCGGAGCAGTTCCGGGGCGGGATCCACCCGCCGGGGGCGCTCTCCCCGCTGGACAAGGAGTTCGTGCTGCGCTGGTACCCGCCGCCGGAGGCGCCGCGGCCGCCGGCGCTGGTGCCGTTCCGCTCGGTGGCGCTGTCGCTGGGCCCCGGTGAGCAGGCCGACTTCACCGTGGAGCCGCGGGAGACCCGCACCTACACGGTGGGCACCTTCGGGGAGGGCGACACGGTCGTGGTGGTCTTCGAGGAACGGGACGGCGAACCCCGCTTCCTCGCCGGCCGGGACGACGGCGGCACCCCACTCAACGCCACGCTCAGGGCCCGCCTCGTCAAGGGCCGCCGCTACTTCGTGCGGGTCCGCCTGTACTCCGGCTGGGGTTCGGGCGAGACGGCGGTCATGTGCTGGTGAGCGGCACGGGACCGCGTACGGACCACTGTCCGGCGCCGGGGGAAGGGCCGGGGCTCGTCGCCTTCGGGGGAGGGAGACGAGCCCCGGCCGCACCGGCGTACGGGCCCGGTGCGAACGGCGTGTTGCGGTCGTGCGAACAGCCGGACGGGCGGCGGGACGGCGGGTCCCGCACGGTGTGATCATGACGGCATGCTCCCGGGAGAGGATCGCGCGGCCCGGCGGGTGCTGACGGTCTGTCTGGCAGCCGGGGCGACCACCCTGCTGGACCAGTCGGTCCTCAACATCGCCGTGCCGGCGCTGCGTCAGTCGCTGTCCGCCGGTGCCACGGACGTGCAGTGGATCGTCTCCGGCTACTCGCTCGCCTTCGGGATCGCCCTGGTGCCCGGCGGCAGTCTCGGGGATGCGCGCGGCCGCAGACACCTGTTCCTGCTCGGCCTCGCCGCGTTCGTCGTGTGCGGTGTGATCGCGGCCACCGGGACGCGGCCCGGCACGGTGGTGGTGGCCCGGCTGGCGCAGGGCGCGGGTGCGGGTCTGGTGAACTCCCAGGTGATCGGCACCCTCCAGGACGTCTTCCGGGGGGTGGACCGGGCGCGCGCCCTCGGTCTGTACGCCGTCACCGGCGGGGTGGCTGCGGCGCTCGGTCCGGCGCTCGGCGGTGCCCTGGTCGCGCTGTGCGGTCCGGACCCGGGCTGGCGGCTGTGCCTGCTGCTGAGCACGCCGTGCGGGATGCTCACCTGGTGGCTGGCGGCCCGCCGGCTGCCCCCGCCCCGGCGCCTCGCCGCGCCCGGCCGCCCGGACCTGTGGGGACTGGTGTGCGTCGCCGCGCTGACGCTGTCGCTGATGCTGCCGTTCATCAGGACGCCCGGCGGCGGCCCGGCCGTCGTGCTCTGGACGGCGGCCGCGCTCGCGGCGGCGGGCGCTCTGGTGCTGGGGCAGTGGTGGCGGGTACGGCGGGGCCGGGTGCCGCTGGTGCACCCGTCGCTGGTGCGGTCTGCGCCGTACGCGCTCGGCACGGTGGTCGCCATGGCGCAGTTCGGTTCGTCGATGGCGGCGGGCCTGGTGCTGACGCTGTTCCTGCAGAGCGGGCTCGGCCTGTCGGCGCTCACCACGGCGGCGGTGACCCTGCCGTCGGCCGTCGCCATGGGGGTGTCGTCGGCGGTGGCCTGGCGGGTGGTGCGCCGGATCGGCACGCACACGGTCACCGCCGGACTGGCCCTGGGGATCGTCGCGCTGCTGGGCGGCGCGCTGGCGGCGACGCGGCTGCCCGACGCCGCGCTGCCCGTGGCGCTGGCGGTGGTCCAGCTGGGCTCGGGGGTCGCGGGCGGTCTGGCCGTCTCCCCCAACCAGGCCCGGGTGCTCCAGCACGCGCCCGCCGAGGCGGCGGGGGTGGCGGGCGGCATCCTGCAGATGGCCCAGCGCATCGCCGCGGCGGTGTGCCTGAGCGCGGTCTCAGGGATCTATCTGCGGGGGTCGACGGGGGCGGAGGGGGCGCCGAGGACGGCGTTCGCGGTGGCGTCTTTGGTGTGCGCGGGGCTGCTGGGGGCGGGGCTGGTGCTGAGCGCGGTGCTGCGGCGGGAGCCCGCCGAGGCCGGAGGGCCGTCTCCGGCGGTCGCGCCCGAGCCCGTGACCGCCGCTCCGGCGAACCGCCGTACACCGAGACGTCCGCACGACCCGGCGGCGTGAGGCGCGTGCCGTCCCCGCCCCGGCCGCCCTACGCCGCCGGGGCGTGACCGCGTCTGCGCCACTCCTCGGCGAGGAGGGTGTAGGAGCGGACCCGGTCGGCGTGGCCGTGGGTGATCGTGGTGACGAGGAGTTCGTCGGCGCCGGTGGCCTCCCTGAGTTGTTCCAGCCGGTCGGCGACCGCGGCCGCGCTGCCGACGAACCGGGTGTCCAGGCGGTCCTGCACGAGCGCGCGGTCCTCCTCGGTCCAGGGGTGGGCGCGGGCCTCCTCGGGGGTCGGGTAGGGGATGGCGCCCTCGGCGGTGCGGATGCTGCGCACCCAGGGCCCGTAGCCGGCGGCGAGCTCGTGGGCTCTCGTGTCGTCCTCGGCGACCACGACGTCGGCGGAGACGCTGACGTAGGGCGCGGCGAGGGTGTCGGAGGGCTTGAAGCGGGCCCGGTAGGCGTCCACCGCCTCCAGTACGGTGGCCGGGCTGACGTGGTAGTTCGCCGCGAAACGCAGACCGCGGGCGCCCGCCGCCTCGGCGCTCTGCCCGCCGCTGCTGCCGAGGATCCACAGCTCCAGCTCGGCGCCCTCACCGGGCACGACGTGCGCCTCGACGCCCTCCGGGGAGCGGTAGGTGCCGGCCAGCAGGGCGAGGATGTCGTCGATCTGCTCGGCGTAGTCCTGGGGCTCGGCGTGCGGCAGGAGGAGCAGCTTGCGCTGGAGCGCGAACCGGGGTGAGCCGAGGATGCCTTCGAAGGAGAAGCGCGGCGGGATCAGCAGGCCGCCCGGGGCGCGGCCGTCCACGACCGGGGTGGCCGTGGGCGGTGGGGGTGTGGGCTCGACCTGCGGGCGGCCGCCCGAGCGGCCGAGGCCCAGGTCGAAGCGGCCGGGGTGCAGGGCGTCGAGCAGGCCGAACTCCTCCACCGTGCTGAGGGCCGTGCGATGGCCGAGCTGCACCGCTCCGGAGCCGAGCCGGATCGTGGAGGTGGCCGAGGCGGTGAGGGCGAGGACGACCGCGGGGGACGTACCGGCGACGCCCGGGTTGAGGTGGTGTTCGGCGAACCAGTAGCGGGCGTAGCCGAGGCGTTCGGTGTGCCGGGCCAGGTCGACGGAGTTGCGCAGGGCGTCCGCGGCCGTCGATCCGGAGGAGACCGGGACGAGGTCGAGGACGCCGAGGGGGATCTCAGGCATGGGCCGGCTCCTCGGTGGCGGGGCGCACCGGGCCCCAGGTGAACGGCGGGTCGGGTATCTCCTTGCGCAGCACCGGAGCGACCTGCGACTGGAAGAGCTCCAGCGAGTCGCGGTGGCGGCCGTCGGGGAGGCCGCCCGCGTCCGCGTGCAGATGCAGCACGGTGTGGCCGAGCCGCTCGTGGTAGCGGTGGACCTTGTCGATGATCTGCTGTGGGCTGCCGATGAGGGCGGAGCTGCGCTCGACGAAGTCCTCCAGTGTCTCGAAGACCACCGGCAGTCCGGTCCGCCTCTGGAAGGCCAGGTTCGCCTCGAAGACCGGCCGGTACACGTCGAGCGCCTCCTGGGAGGTGCGGGTCACGAGGAGTCCGGCCGACCCGGCGCCGACGGCGAGGGCGGCCGGGTCGTGGCCGTAGTGTTCCCAGCGTTCCCGGTAGTGGCGGATCAGTTCGGCGTACGGCTCGACGGGGTGGGTCACGTTCGCCGAGAAGAGCGGGTCGCCGTAGCGGGCGGCGAGGTCGACGGACTCCCGGCTGGTGGCGCTGCCGTGCCAGACCCGGACCGGCCGCTGGTACGGCCGCGGCCACACCTCGGCGTCCTTCAGCGGCGGACGGAAGCGGGTGTGCGCGGTCACCCTGTCGTTTCGCCAGATCCGCCGGAACACCTCGTAGCTCTCGGCGTTGCGCTCCCACTGGTCCTCGGGGGTGACCTGGAACAGCTCCCGCTGGGCGGCGCCGTTGCCCTTGCCGATGATCAGCTCCAGCCGGCCGCCCGAAAGATGGTCGAGGGTGGCGTAGTCCTCGTAGGCGCGGACCGGGTCGAGGAGGCTGAGGGTGGTGACGGCGGTGAACAGGCGGATGCGTCTGGTGAGGGCGGCGATGTGGCCGAGGACGACGGTCGGCGAGGAGGAGAGGAACGGCCGCTCGTGCCGCTCCCCCACGCCGAAGCCGTCGAAGCCGAGCTCCTCGGCGAGCAGGGCGTTGTCGAGCACTTCCCGGAAGCGGTCCTGGGTGGACTTCAGGACGCCGGTGACCGGGTCCGGGCGGTGCACGATCAGCGTGATGGCGAGGAACCTCACGACGCGGCCCGGTCGGCGGCCGTCTCGTCGTCCGGGTGGGCGAGGCCGAGGTGGTCGCGCAGGGTGGTGCCCTCGTACTCGGTGCGGAAGACGCCCTTCTCCTGGAGCAGCGGGACGACCTTGTCGGCGAACTCGTCGAGGCCCGTGGGGGTGATGTGCGGGACGAGGATGAAACCGTCGCCGGCATCCGCCTGGACGTAGTCGTTGATGGTGTCGGCGACGGTCTGCGGCGTCCCGACGAAGTTCTGCCGGTTGCCGGTCTCGATCACCAGGTCGCGGATGGACCAGTTGTTCGCCTCGGCGAGCTCGCGCCACTCGCGGGCGACGGCCAGCGGGTCCCGGTACATGCGGACCTGGGCGCGGCCCCGGGAGATGTGCTCCTCGCCGACCACCGGGTCGACGTCGGGGAGGGGGCCTTCGGGGTCGTACGAGGAGAGGTCCCGGTTCCAGACGAACTCCAGGTGCTTGAGGGCGGTCGCGCCGCTGACCTGGCGGCGGCGCACGTCCTTGGCGATCTCCTCGGCCTCGGCGTCGGTGTCGCCGAGGACGAAGCTGGCGGCCGGCAGGATCAGCAGCTGGTCGGGGCGGCGGCCGTACTTGGCGAGGCGGGACTTGACGTCGGTGTAGAACGCCTGGCCGGTCTCCAGCTGGGCGTACCGGCTGAAGATCGCGTCGGCGCTCGACGCGGCGAACTCGCGGCCCTCGTCGGAGTCGCCGGCCTGGAAGATCACCGGACGGCCCTGGGGGCTGCGCGGGACGTTGAAGCGGCCGTGGATGTCGAAGTGGTGGCCCTCGTGGACGAAGGAGCCGGCCTTGGCGTCGCTCAGGAAGGTACCGGTGGCCTGGTCGGCGACGATCTCGTCGCCCTGCCAGGAGTCGAAGAGTTCGGTGGCCGTGGCCAGGAACTCCTTGGCGCGGGAGTAGCGCTCGTCCTGCGGGAGGAAGCCGCCGCGCCGGAAGTTCTCGCCGGTGAAGGCGTCCCAGGAGGTGACGACGTTCCAGGCGGCGCGGCCGGCGGAGAGATGGTCGAGGCTGGCGAACTGGCGGGCCACCTCGTAGGGCTCGTTGAAGGTGGAGTTGATGGTGCCGGTCAGGCCGAGGCGGTCGGTGACGGCGGCGAGCGCGGCGAGGACGGTGAAGGTGTCGGGGCGGCCGACCACGTCCAGGTCGTAGATGCTGCCGCCCTGTTCGCGCAGGCGCAGGCCCTCGGCGAGGAAGAGGAAGTCGAACTTGGCGCGTTCGGCGGTGCGCGCGAAGTGGGCGAAGGAGCTGAACTCGATGTGGCTGCCGGCCTTCGGGTCGCTCCACACGGTGGTGTTGTTGACGCCGGGGAAGTGGGCGGCCAGATGGATCTGCTTCAGGGGCTTGCTCATGGTGGTCGGCTCTCCGTCCGGCTCAGGCTGCGGCGTAACGGTTGGCGGGGCGGGACAGGCCGAGCAGTCCGCGCAGGGTGTCGGCCTCGTAGGCCCGGCGGAAGACGCCGCGGCGCTGGAGTTCGGGGACCAGGCCGCGGGTGATGGCGGGCAGGTCGTGGCCGACGACGGCGGGGCGCAGCCGGAATCCGGTCAGCCCGGCCTCCGCCAGCTCCTGGAGGAGGTCCGCGAGCTGGGCGGGGGTGCCGGCGAAGATCCGGGCGTCGCTGGTGTACGCCTCGCCGGCGAGGGTGTCGAGGCGGTCGCGGCGGGCGGCGGCCTCGGCGGGGTCGTCGTCGAGGAGGACGACGAGTTCGCCGAAGACGTGCAGGGGTTCGGCGGCGCGGCCCGCGGTCTGCTGCTCGGCGCGGATCTCGGCGACGACGGCGCGGGCCTGGTCGGTGTCGTGCGGGGTGACGAAGCCGACGTCCGCGGCGCGGGCGAGAAGCCGGTACGGGACGGTGGCGTGGGCGAGCGCGGCCACCACGGGCTGGCCCTGCGGCGGGCGGGGGGTGATCGAGGGGCCCTTGACGCTGAAGTGGCGGCCCTCGAAGTCGATGTAGTGCAGCTTGTGGCGGTCGATGAAGCGGCCGGTGGCCACGTCCCGGATCTCGGCGTCGTCCTCCCAGCTGTCCCAGAGGCGGCGCACCACCTCGACGTAGTCGGCGGCCTCGTCGAAGAGTTCCGTCACCACCGGTCCGTGGTAGTCGTCGATACGGGGGATCGTACGGCGGCCGAAGTGGTCGGCGTCGGCGGGCCGGGCGGTGATCTGGACGCGCAGTCCGGCGCGGCCGGTGCTGACGTAGTCCAGGGTGGCGATCGCCTTGGAGATGTGGAACGGCTCGGTGTGGGTGGTCACCGCCGTCGGCACCAGGCCTATGTGCCGGGTGAGCGGGGCGACACGGGAGGCGACGAGCACGGCGTCGAGGCGGCCGCGCACCTGGTCGGTGCGGTCGTCCGGGTCGAGGGTGTGGGAGGACTGGGGGCCGAGGCCGTCCTCCAGGGTGACGAAGTCGAGCAGGCCGCGCTCGGCCTCGGCGACCAGGTCGGCCCAGTAGCCGGCGGTGAACAGCTCCTGGGGACGGGCGACCGGCTCGCGCCACGAGGCGGGGTGCCAGCCGGTGCCGTCGAGGGCGACGGCGAGGTGCAGGGGAGAGACGGGGTTCGAGGACACGGGGTGCCTTCCTGGAGGTCCGTACGGGGGCGCACGTCACCCCGGCGAGGGTGCGGCGGGGGGAACCGGTCAGGAGCAACAGAGCGCGCCGGCCACGCGCTGGAGGTCGATGTGGGGCCGGGAGTGGAGGCGCACGGCCTGGCGTATGAGCGTCACGGCCGGCACCTCCCCCGTCCGGGCGCCCCGCGGCGCCGTCCACACCTCGTCACGTGTCACAACGCCCCCGTCGCGCCGGGTGTTCCCGGGGTGCGCACCGAGACGACGGCGGAGCGCCGGCGGAGCCGGAAGCCGAGGGACTCGTAGAGGCGGATCGCCGTGGTGTTGCCGGCGGCGGCGTGCAGGAAGGGGATGTCGCCGCGGGCCCGGGCGCCGTGGCCGACCGCGCGGACCAGCCGGGTGGCCAGGCCCCGGCCGCGGTACGCGGGGTCGGTGCAGACGGCGCTGATCTCGGTCCAGCCGTCGAGGCGGAGGCGTTCGCCGGCCAGGGCGACGAGACGGCCCTGCGCGCGGATGCCGAGGTAGGTGCCGAGGGTGACGGTCCGCCGCAGGAACGGGCCGGGCCGGGTGCGGGCGACGAGGTCGAGGATCTCCGGCACGTCGTCGGGTCCGAGGCGTACGGCCTCGGGGGCGGGCTCGGTGCGGAACTCCTCGGTGGAGACGAGCTGGACGCCCTCACCGCCGCCGGTGATCCGCCAGCCGTCGGGAACGCCCGCCACGGGCTTGACCCATACGGTGGCGCCGTCGCCCGCGAGGGTGTGCAGGTCGGCCCAGGCGACCGGGTCCCGGGGATCGGCGAGGGCGGCGAAGGCGTAGACGTCGGCCGGGTAGCGGGCGGCGCGGCCGACGCGTTCGGCGAGGTGGGCGTGCGGGCCGGTGAGGGCGGCCCAGACGGCGTTGTCGAGGGGGTGCGGTGGGGTGGCGGCGGGGGCTCCGCCTCCGCGGAGGTCGATCGGGGAAGCCACGGAGGCGGAGTCCCTTCCTGGTGGGGTCGCTAACTCAACTCGCCTGCGACAGAAAGCGCATGACGGCGTATCAGGAGTTGTCCAGCGGCAGGCCGGGCGGGTTGATCTCCGACTTGGTGACGGCCTCGTTGGAGAGGTTGTACGCGGCCAGCCACTTGGCGTACTGGCCGTGCTCGATGAGGTAGTTGATGGCGTCGGCGAGCGGCTTGGCCAGGCCGCTGTCCTTCTTGGCGGTGGCGGCGATCAGGCCCTGGAGCGTCTCACCGGCGCCGGAGAAGGTGCCCGCGTTGCGGGTGGCGTTGGCGGTTCCGGCGGTCTGGGAGACGTTGTAGGCGATGCCGGGGTTGGGCCCGAAGTAGGCGTCGATCTTGCCGCTGCTGAGGGCGAGGTAGAGGCCGTTGCGGTCCGGGTAGTACTTGATCGTGAGCTTCTTGCCCTCGGCCTCGAGCTTCTTCTTCCACTCCAGCAGGATCTTCTCCTGGTTGGTGCCGGAGCCGACGGAGACGGTGAGGCCGGCGAGGTTCTTGTAGTTGCCGTCGAAGTTCCACGTGCTGGACTTCTTCACCTCCCAGCCGAGGTTGTCCTGCCGGTAGGAGGCGAACTCGTACTTCTTCTTGCGCTCCTCGGTGTCGGTGACGTTGGAGAACGCGGCGTCGACCTTGCCGCTGTCGATGCCGACGAAGAGGTTCTCCCAGGTGAAGTTCTTCGTCTCGGGCTTGAGCCCGAGGACCGCGGCGACCAGGCGGCCGAAGTCGGGCTCGGCGCCGGTGAGGGTCTTCTGGTCGTCGCCGACGTAGGCGAGCGGGGCGAATCCGGAGGGCAGGGCGCCGATGCCGATGGTGAGCTTGCCGCTCTTCTTCACGGCGGCCGGCAGTTCGGCGCTGATCGACTTGACCTCGGAGACCTTCAGGGTGGTCTCCTTCGCGGCGCCGTTGGAGACCCGGCCGATGGTCACGCTGCCGGAGGCGGCGGATCCGGCCGTGGTGGCGGCGTCGCTCTCACCACCGCAGGCGGCGAGCCCGGTGGCGAGGGTGGCGACCGCGGTCGCCGCGGTGATGCCGCGAATCAGGCTGCGTCGGGTGAAGTGGGTGGCCATGGCCGTCCTTTGTGACTGGTTGCGATGAGACAGGGGAGGGAAAGCGGTGGTGAATGGGGGGCTGGTGTGGGGGGAGGTCGTGGGCTCGGTCAGAGGACCTTGCTGAGGAAGTCCCGGGTCCGCTCGTGCTGCGGATTGTCGAGGACCTCGTGGGGCGGGCCCTGTTCGACGATCCGGCCGCCGTCTATGAAGACGATCTTGTCGGCGACCTCGCGGGCGAAGCCGACCTCGTGGGTGACGATGACGAGGGTGGTGCCGCTGGTCGCCAGGTCCTTGATGACGGCGAGGACCTCGCCGACCAGCTCGGGGTCGAGGGCGGAGGTCGGCTCGTCGAAGAGGATGACGCCGGGGCGCAGGGCGAGGGCACGGGCGATCGCGACGCGCTGCTGCTGGCCGCCGGAGAGCTGGCGGGGGTAGGCGCCGGCCTTGTCGGCGAGACCGACCCGGCCGAGGAGTTCGCGGGCGAGTTCCTGCGCCTCGGGCTTGCCGAGCCGGCCCGTCGCCACGGGGGCGGCGGCGACGTTGTCCAGCACGGTCAGGTGCGGGAAGAGGTTGAAGTTCTGGAAGACGAAGCCGATCCGGCTGCGCTGGGCGAGGATGACGCGTTCGCTGACCTCGCGCAGTCGGCCGCCGTGCCGGCGGACGCCGATCAGTTCGCCGTTGACGCTGACGTGGCCGATCTCCGGCTTCTCCAGGTGGTTGATGACCCGGAGCAGGGTGGACTTGCCGGAGCCGGACGGGCCGAGGATCACGGTGACCTCGCCCGGCCGGACGGTGAGGCTGACGCCGTCCAGGACGCGGTGGGAGCCGTACCACTTGTGCACGTCGTGCACCTCGACGGCGGCGGGCGCCACGGCGGCGTCGACCGGGCCGGGACCGCCGGTCTCGACCGTCCCGGTGGTCTCGGTGGTGGTCTCGGTCGTGGCGGTGGTCTCGGTGGTCATACGGCGGCCTCCCGGCGGATGCGGGCGCGGAGGTCGGTAAGACCGGTCCGCAGCTGCTGCAACGGCGTCGGCGGCAGGGAGCGGGTGGCGCCCCGGGCGTAGTACCGCTCGACGTAGAACTGGACGACGGAGACGAGGCTGGTCAGGATCAGGTACCAGACGGTGACGACCAGCAGCAGCGACACGATGTCGCCGGGGTAGGTGGCGCCCATGGTCTGCGCGGTGCCGAACAGGTCGAGCAGCGAGACGTAGAACACCAGCGAGGTGGACTTGACCAGGCCGATGAGCTGGTTGACGTAGTTCGGCACGATCGAGCGCAGCGCCTGCGGGAAGACGATCCGGCGGAACTGGTAGACCTTCGGCAGGCCGAGGGCGGCGGCCGCCTCCTGCTGGCCCTGGTCGACGGAGAGGATGCCGCCGCGGACCACTTCGGCGGCGTAGGCGGCCTCGTTGAGGCTGAGGCCGACGACCGCGATCACCATGTCGGTGGCGAGCCGGGACTCGTCGAAGGTGAAGAACGCGGGGCCGAAGGGGACGCCGAGACTGAGCGTCTGGTATAGGGCGCTGAAGTTGTACAGGAACAGCAGGACGACGATCAGCGGGATGGAGCGCAGCGCCCAGACGTAGGTCCAGCTGACGGCCCGCAGCACGGGGGACTTCGAGAGCCTGGCGAGGGCGAGCAGGATGCCGCCGAGCAGGCCCAGCACCGCGCTGTAGAACGTGACTTCGAGGGTGACGATCAGCCCGTCGAGGATCACGGGGCGCAGGAACCAGTAGCCGAAGCGGTCCCACTGGTAGAACGGGTTGGACACGAGGCCGTGCACGAACTGGGCCACCAGGACCAGCACCACGGCGGTGGCGATCCAGCGTCCCGGGCGGCGCAGGGGCTGGACTCGCTGTGCGGTGAGCTTGTCTGACGGGGTGTCGGCGACCGGCGCCTCGGCAAGGGTCACGGCGCCTGGGGGTTCACTCATGGTGGGCTCCGGCAGGAGTCGGGCACCCCGGACCGACGCAGGAGTGACGAGCCGGCGGGGATCAGCGCGCGGCGCACGGGTGCGTACGGGGGAACCGGGGTGGGGCGGTGGGCGGCACACCGCTTCGGCGGTGTCCGTCAGGAACGCGGGGTCGGGACGAGGAGCGAGAAGGGGGAAGCTCAGCCCCGACAGCGGGCACGGCCCGGTGCGGTACACAGTGCGCTGTTCACGCGGAGCAGATCGACGGCGCGGTTGGCGGCGAACAGGTTCGACAGGTTCGCGTACGGCTGTACGCAGCCCTGGGGACGGCGTGCGGCCGTCCTGGGAGCTGCGTACATCTCGTCACCATCACTGTCCGGCCCCGAGGGCCTCGCGCTTACCGAAACGTCATCCGGTCCGGTCGTCACCTGGGGCACCCCACCGCGGAGCGAGGGTTGCCGGTCAGCCAGCCAGGGCTTGTCGCTGACGCTCATGACCGTTCTGCTTCCAAGTAAGGCAGTCGACCAGTCAAATGTCAACGGCCGTCCAAGGGGTGGACCGACTCAGGGCCGGTTGACCTGCGAAGGAAGGCTGTCACCCTCCGCCACGTGGGCTGCCCAGTCCAGGATCTGGACAGCGGCTCCGGCGGCTTCCAGGCCCTGGCAACGGGCGTGGTGGCGCCGGGCGATGCCCTCCAGGTCGAGGTGCGTGCCGAAGGCCGGGTGGGCGGCCAGCCGGCGGCCGTAGGCCCACAGGGCGGGGTGTCCGGCGATGCGGCGCACGGCGTCGGCGTCGAGGTGGTGCCGGTGCACGGTGTCCAGCTGGACCAGTGCCACCCACAACTCGACGTCGGCCGCGGTGATCTGATCGCTGATCAGGTACGGCTGCGCGTCGAGCCCTTGTTCCAGGACGCCGAGCGTGGCGAGCAGCGCGTCGAGCGCGGCGGCCCGGCCGGCCGGGTCGGCACCCGCGTCCCCGGCCCGCTGGGCCGCCTCCTCGATGCCCTGGGCGCACATCCGCTCCACGGCCTCGATCTCCGACTCCGAGCCGCACGGGTACAACACGGCCCGGCCGCCGGCGAACCTGCGGGCCAGGTCGCGGGCGATGTCGGGGCCGTGGGTGGAGACGATCCGGCCCGACCAGTCGTCACTGAGCACCGGCGCGAGGGCCGGGCCGGTGTAGCGGTGGGCGCTGGCGTCGTAGAGCGGGCGCAGCTGTGCATGACCGCCGTCGGGACAGTCGGGGACGGCGGGCAGGAACGTCACCGGACAGGCCCGGTCGAGGCCGAGGAGGGCGTGGGTGACGGCGATGCGCAGTCCGTCCGGGTCGGCGGTGGACAGATGGAGCCGGTAGCGGCGCGGCACGGCGTAGTGCCCGCTGCGCGCGTCCCGGCCGATGCGGCCCCGGAAGGCGGGGGCGGGGCGGGCGGACGGGTGGGCGGCCAGCGGTGTGACGGACATGACTCTCCCCGGGGGCGGGCGCACGGGCGGACGTGCGCGCGGCGGATGCGACGGCGAAAAGGGAGACGGCCCTCGTCCTCACACGCGGGACGGGGCGGTGTCGGCGGACACCGCCGCTCGGTCCGGCGCGGGAGGGGCCCGGCTCAGCCCGGCAGGCTGATGGCGCTGCAGACGCGCTGCAGGTCGATGTGACGGCGGGAGGTGAGGAGGGGCGACGACCAGGTCGTGCGGCTGGTGCGGCCGACGGCCGGATACTGGCGCCCCATGTTTCCCTACCTGTTCACTAGGATTCCCGGATCGAGTGTCGATCCACCCCCGGCGGACGTCAAGGGGGCGTCCACCAGGTGAGTACGGCAGGTGAGACGGATCGGTCCGGGCCCCCGGGCCCGGCACGACGGGCTGCGCGTGCCGCCGAGGAGTCGTACGTCGCCGGTCCCACCTCTATCGGGTTGCACCTTCCGTAGCGGCATGTGGTCCGGTGGACTTACGTCCCGATGCCTTGAGGAAGGGTCCCTGCTCATGCGTTCGTCTTTCATGCCACCCCGTCAGGTCAAGATCGGTGACGCGGCGGCCTTCGTCGGCAGCACGCCACGGGCGATTCGCCATTACCACGAGATCGGCCTGCTCCCCGAGCCCGAGCGGGGCGGCGACGACCGCCGCCGCTACGGGTACGAGGACATGATCCGCTTGCTGTGGATTCGCAGGATGGCCGACGCCGGGATCGCCCTGGACGACATCCGTGACGCCTTCACCACCGGCACGGCTTCCGCCGGTGCGGACAGCGGAGAAGGCATCGCGGGCATCCTGGAGCGATGGGAGGAAACCCTCGCCGAGCAGGAGGCGCGATTGCGGCGGCAACGGACCGCCGTGCAGCGGATGCGCACCGAGGGCAGCCGGATGGGCCTGCTCTCCGACTTCGTCACCGAACGCCTCAAGAGCCTGCCCGAGGGCTCCCTGCGTCAGGCGGACCTGGACAGTCTGCTGGTCACCGAGCGGATCCTCGGCCCGCTCGGCGCGGCCGTCCAGGCCACCCGCTTCATCGTCCTGGCCACGCATCCCACTCTGCGGGAGGATTCCGACCGCATCGATGACGCCGAGGAGGCACTCGATGACAGTGTCGCCGTCGATGATCCACGGGTGGCTCAGGTGGCCGTCGAGCGGCACGCCTTCGAAAGTGCCCTGCGGGCCGTCATCGAGGAGTCCGGCCTGGCCGAGGACGACGATGCCCTCTTCGACGCCTGGGACACGTTGCACCCTGCCACCGCCGATGACGGCGAGGGCGGGGCCGACCTCGGCTCCGGCAGGCGGGAGGCCGACCGGATGAGCATGTTCGAAGCCACCGGCAAGATGCCCTACGACTTCTCTCCAGCCCGCCTGCGCTGTATGGAACTGGCGGAAGAACTGTCCGCCCGGGACTCTGGGCCAGTCACCGTCCGCTGACGCACTACCGGGGTGGGACGGTGTCGTAGTCGTGCCGGGCCTGCTCGACCTTGTCCAGGTTGTCGGCAGCCCATGCGGCGAGGTGCGCGAAGAGCGGGGCCAGGCTGCGGCCCAGGTCGCTGATCTCGTACTCGACCCGAGGGGGGACCTCCGGGTGGTACGTACGCACGACCATGCCGTCGCGTTCCAGCTGACGCAGCCGCTGGGTCAGCACCTTCGGGGTGATCGTGCCGATCCGCCGTTCCAGCTCGACGAACCGCTGCCGGCCATGCACGTGGAGGGTCCACAGGATCGGCGTGGTCCACCGGCTGAACACGATGTCCACGACCGCACTGGTGGGACAGGCGAGTTCCGGAGCGGTCGATGCGGCTGTGACCCAGTCAGTGTCGCCGGCCATGGATACCCCTTCGGGATAGTCACTTTCCTATAGGTACCTACTATATCGACGGTGTTAGCGTCCCCGTGCCGCCCGGAGAGCAGCTCTCCGCGGCGGCGTCGCCCGCTCGGGCGGCGACAACCATGCTTGATCGACACGGGAGTTGTTCATGTTCGTAGTGACGGGTGCGACCGGTAACGTCGGCCGATCGCTCGTGCAGGCCCTCGCGGCAGCCGGTGCGCAGGTGACCGCGACATCCCGCGGTATCTCGGACGCGGACGTACCGGAGGGCGTCCGGTACACGCGGGCGGATCTGGTCGAGCCTGAGAGCCTTCGGCCCGTTTTCGACGGAGCCGACGCGCTGTTCCTGCAAAGCGGCGGCCCGAGCGCGCACCTGCTGAGGCCACAGGACATCCTCGACGTCGCCAAGGCCGGCGGCGTCGGGCGGGTCGTCCTGCTGTCCTCCCAAGGAGTCGCGACCCGACCGCATTCGGCCGCTCACGGGGACCTGGGACGCTCCATCGAGGTCGCCGTCGAGCAGTCAGGCTTGGACTGGACGATCCTGCGGCCCGGAGGCTTCGACTCCAACGCGTACGCCTGGGCCGAGTCGGTCCGCACCCGGAGGACCGCCGCCGCGCCGTTCGCCGACATCGGCCTGCCGACGATCGACCCGGACGACATCGCCGAGGTCGCCGCCACGGCTCTGCGGGAGGACGGCCACGCCGGACGGACCTACGAGTTGACCGGGCCCGCTCTCAGCACGCCCCGTCGGCGGGCCGAGACGATTGCCGGTGTACTCGGCGAACCCGTCCGGTTCATCGAACAGTCCCGCGACGAGGCCCGCGCGCACATGCTGCGGTTCATGCCCGAGCCCGTGGTCGAGAGCACGCTGACCATCCTGGGTGAGCCCACGCCCGCCGAGCAGCGCATCAGCCCCGACGTCGAGCGGCTCCTCGGCCGCGCGCCCCGCACCTTCGCCGACTGGGCCCAGCGCCACATCGCCGCCTTCCGGTAGGCACTGGACGGTTCCCGCACCTCGGAGTCGGGACCCGAGGTGAGCAGGTCCGGGGAAGCGCCGAGCCCGGGGCGGGGACGTCACACCGCCCTCACGCCCTCACGCATGCGACTTGGCAGACGAGGCGAACGCATCGGCACCGGCCAGGTCGAAGTCACCGTGATCGCTGCCGAGACCCTGCGCGACCAGCGCGGCAGCCGCGCTCCCCAGCACCGCCGCGTCACCCGGCGTACGCCCCAGACCGATCCCCCGCAGGTACCCCGCGGAGAACGCGTCCCCGCACCCGGTGGTGTCGACCACGTCGACGACGAACGCCGGCACCGGCTCCGCCCCGTCCGCGCTCACCACCAGCGCCCCGTCGCCGCCGCGCGTCACGGCGACGACGCCCGCCCCGGCGGCGAGCAGCTTGCGCGCACCGGTCAGCAGATCGTCCTCGCCGGTGAAGCCGAGGACCTGGTCCTCGTTGGGCAGGAAGTGGTCGACGTAGGGCAGCGCGGCCTCGATCTGCTCGAAGCTGCCGAGCACTCCCGGCGCGAGCAGGTCGACGGAGGTGACGACCCCGTGTTCCTTCGCGTACGACAGGATCCGCGTCGCGGTGTCCACTCCGATCAACTCGGGCCCGCCGAGGTGCAGATGGGTGGCCTCGGCGAGGGCGTCCCAGGGCACGTCGTCCAGGCCGTAGGTGATGTTCGCGCCGAGCAGGTGCAGCGAGGGCCGGTCGCCGTTGGGGCGGATGGGCAGGACGCTGGCGGAGGTCGCGGTGTCGGTGCGGCGGACGAGGAACCCGGTGTCGATGCCGGCCCGGTTCAGCAGCTGCACCAGCAGGTCACCGGTCGGGTCGCTGCCGATCGCGCCGGCGCTGCGTACCTCGGCGCCGAGCTTGGCGAGGGTGAGGGCGGTGCCGCCGGCCGTGCCCGCGGCGGTCATCCGGATGTCCTCGACCAGGGTCGCGCCCTGCCCCTCGGGTATCTCCTCGACCGGCCGGACCAGGACGTCCAGGACGTGCACGCCCATCGTGAAGACCTTCATCTGCTCCCCCTGTTCTCCTCGTGCGCGGGTGGCACGGGACGGGTGGTTCCGTAGTTGCGGGCGACGGCCGCCTCGATCACCGCGAGTTGCTGCTGTTCGTCCAGGAAGCGGGGGGTGCCCATGGAGGCCGCGCGCTGGTAGACGCCGCAGGCCCATTCGAGGAGCAGGGCGTGTTCGACGGCCTGGTCGAGGGTGACGGCGTGGGTGAGCGCGCCGTGGTTGGCCATCAGGGCGGCGCTGCGGCCCTCCAGGGCGGTGAGCACCGACTCGGCGAGCTCCGGGGTGCCGAAGGTGGCGTAGGGCGCGACCCGGACCGTACCGCCGAGGGCGAGCAACTGGTAATGGATGCAGGGGAGTTCGTCGAGGACACAGGACACGGCGGTGGCCTGCGGCGCATGGGTGTGGACGACCGCCCCACTGCCGTGGCGGCGGTAGACGCCGAGGTGCAGTTCGAGTTCCGAGGTCGGCTCGTAGGTCCCCTCGATGTGCTTGCCGTCGAGGTCGACCACGGTCACCTGGTCCGGGGTCAGCGTGGCGAGGACCGCTCCGGTCGCGGTGATGGCGACCCGGTCGTCGACGCGGACGCTCACGTTCCCGGCCGTGCCGATGAGGAGGCCCTCGGCCCCCAGGCGCCGGCAGGCGTCCGCGACGGCGGCCCGCTCGTGGCTCGGCGTCGAGCTTGAGGCGGTCATGGGCGCGAAGGTAGCGTAAACGTGAAACAAAGTCACGTTCACGTTCGGAGCCGGTTCTTGGACACTCCTCTGCGCCGCACCCCCCGTCAGGCCCGCAGCAGGGCCCGTCTGGCGCTGCTGCTGCGGGCCGCCGAGCGCATCCTGGTCGAGGAGGGCGTGGAGGCGCTGACGACGACCCGGGTGGCGGCGGAGGCGAAGGTCTCCGTGGGCTCGCTGTACCAGTACCTGCCCGATCGCGGCGCGATCATCGACGCCCTCGCGGCGGGGTGGTTCTCCCGGCTGGAGGGCGTCATGGACGACCTGGTCCGGGCCGCGGCCGTGGAGCGGTGGGAGGATCCGGTCGGGGTGCTGATCGACTCGTACGCCGGGATCTACCGGACGGAGCACGGTTTCCGGGCGCTGTGGTTCGGCAGCGGGCTGACGGAGCGGACCCGGGCGGCGGACCGTGAGCACAAGCGGCGGATGGCCGACGGGATCCGCCGGGTGCTGCTCGCGCTGGACGTCGTACGTGACGACGAGCCGCTCGCCCGTGCCTGCCACGCCGCCGTCCTCGCGGCCGACGCGCTCGCCCAGGAGGCGTTTCGCCGGGTCCCGGACGGTGACGCGACCCTGTTGGAGGAGGCGAAGGTGATGCTGCGCGGCTATCTCACGGAGGTCGTGGCCCGCTACTGAGACAGGGCCCGCATCCACGGTGTGGATACGGGCCCTGCTCTACGACGACGGAGCGGACTCCCTGTCGGGACGACAGGATTTGAACCTGCGACCCCTTGACCCCCAGTCAAGTGCGCTACCAAGCTGCGCCACGTCCCGTCGCGCTGCCGCGGCGGTGAGCTGCGGGAACGCGCAGGTAAACCTTACCGTACGCGGACGGGTGCGGGCGTCGGGCCTCGGTGGCGGCCGGTCAGCCGGCCAGCGGGTGCCGGGGGGCGAGCCGTTCGGCGATCCGCTCGGTGACCGTCTGGGCGGTGTTGCCGCCGGGTGCGTCGGGACCCACCGTCGTGGACACGGCGATGGTGAGCCGCTGGTGCGGCTCGTACGCCATCACGGCCGCGTAGCCGAAGAAGGACGGGTTCTGCACGACCCAGCCGTTCTTGACGACGACGCCGACGCCGAAGTGGAAGTCCTCGGTCATGGGCAGGCAGACCGTGGCCGGACACGTCTTCGTGGGGTGGCCGAGGCCGACCGTGCCCGGGTCGAGCTGGGTGCGGAAGGAACTGCGGGAGAGCAGTTCGCCCGCCCCGACGCCCTTGCCGGAGCGGGCGAGGTCGCAGACGTCCTGGGTGATGACCGCGCCGGGGGCGGTGGTCCAGGACGGGTTGAAGTAGGTGGACTCCTCGTAGGTGCCGCGCTCGTCGTCGTAGGCGTGCAGGACGGGCTCGGGGATCACGGCGGTTTCGGCCGCGGCGGTGTTGCGCAGCCCGAGCGGGCGGTACACGCGCTTGCGCAGCAGCCGGTCCAGCGGGGTGCCGGTGATCTTCTCCAGGGCGCGGCCGAGGAGCTGGAAGTTGGCGTGCGAGTAGCTCCAGTTGGTGCCGGGCCGGTACCAGAGGGGGTGGCTCAGCGAGATCCCGACGACCTCCTTGGAGGTCCAGTGCCGCCACGGGTCGGCGTACAGCCTCTTCAGGAAGACCGGGTCGGGGACGTAGTCGTGGATGCCGGAGGTGGAGTCACCGAGCATGCGCAGGGTGATCCTGTCGCCGTGCGGCAGGTCGGGGAGCCAGCGGGAGACGGGGTCGTCGAGGCCGACCTTGTGCTCCTGGACGAGCTGGAGGAGCACCGTACCCATGAAGGCGATGGCGACCGAGCCGGTCCTGAAGTGCATCGCGGGGGTGGCCGGCACTCCGGTCATGGACTCGCCGACGGCGCCGGTGTAGAGGTTGCGGCCGCCCACGGTGACCTTGACCAGGGCGGCCTTGAGGTCGAGGTCCTTCCTGGCCTTGCGGACGATGTCGAGGACCTCGCGCGCCCGGCCGTGCGGGTGCTGCGTGGTGACGCAGGCGCGGTGGGGGCGGTCGGGTGCGGCGGTCGCGACCGCCGTCGGGAGGGTGGCCGCGAGGAGGGCGGCGGCGCACAGCACCGCCGTACGGGTACGCGTCATATGCGCACTATGGGTGGATGGCGGTACCCCCTCGCACGTCAACACTCCGGGTGCCGCGCCCGCGGCCCCGGACGGAGGAGTTGGCCGCACCCCGGCCCGACCGGCTCCGTCGAGCGGGACGCCCTGTCGCGTTCGCGTGTGACTGCGCAGTCAGCCCGTTCCACGACCTCCCGAGGGCAGCCTGACTGCGCAGTCATGTCAGTTTTGGCGGCGGATCTCCGCATGTCAAGACCCGTCCCGACCTTTCCCGGACACTCGTCACGCGACACACAGATTTTCCCGGCCCGTCATCCACGGACCGCCGGGGGCCGGGAAAAGCACATTCCGATCCGGACAAGCGCTCCCAAGAAACGCATTTTCCTTTCAGGTGTCGACGCTTCGGCATGACGAGCGGCGAAGGGGCGGGGCCGGGCCCGAAAGGAATTCATCCGTTTTCCTCCCCCCGGCCGTCCGCCGACGACTGTCCGAATCATTGCGGCTGGTTACCAGCCGATCGTTCGATCGTTGACCGGTGAGTAATAACAGCACTACCTTGCAACGCGTTTCGAGCAAGCGTTTTGATCCCGTCTTCCGCGGTGACCTGTGCCCGCGCGAATGCGGTGCACCGCCTTTGCTGTCCTGAACCCCCCACCCTGCGGTTTCACGTTGATTCGGAGAATCATGGCGTCCGCTGCGCGTTCCGAGGACATGATCATCGGCATCACCCCGTTCGGCGAGCCCGACGCCCCGCTCGCCCTGGCCGTCGGCCGGGCCGGCGGCCTCGGCGTGCTCGACCTGGGGCCCGGGGACCGAAGAGCGCGCGAGGCGCTGGCGCGACTGCGCCGCGCCTCACCGGGCGCCTACGGGGTGAGAGTCGGGCCGGGCTGCCGGCTCACCCCCGCCGACCTCCCCGCGGGGGACGCCGGGCCGCACACCGTGGTGCTCGCCGCGGACACGCCCTGGTCCGTGGCGGAGGTCGCGGGCCGCTACCGCGTGCTGGCGGAGGTCACCGATCACGCCGGGGCCGCGGAGGCGGCGCGCGCGGGGGCGTACGGACTGATCGCGCGGGGCTCCGAGTGCGGCGGCCGGGTCGGCGAGCTGGGCACCTTCGTCCTCCTCCAACAGCTGCTCGCGGCCCGGGATCTCGCCCTGCCGGTGTGGGCGTGCGGCGGGATCGGTCCGCGTACGGCCGCCGCCGCGGTGGCCGGCGGGGCGGCCGGTGTCGTCCTGGACAGCCAGCTCGCCCTGCTCGACGACTCCGCGCTCCCCGGACCGGCGGCCGCCGCCCTGCGCGCGATGGACGGCTCGGAGACCGTCGTCCTGGCCGGGCACCGCGTCCTGCGCCGGCGCGGCCCCGACGCCCCCCTGGTTCCCGAGGACGCCGGGCCCGAGGTGGTGGCGGCGCTGCTCGGCGCCCGCGATCCGCGGACCGAGCTGCTGCCGGTGGGCCAGGACGGCTTCCTGGCCGCCCGCTTCGCCGACCGCTGGGGCGACGCGCGGCGTACGGTCCGGGCCCTGCGCGAGGCGGTGCTGGACGCCCTGCGCGACGACACCGCCGTACGGGCGCTCGGACCGCGGTCGCCGATGAGCGCCGCGCTCGGCACCCGGCTGCCGCTCGCGCAGGGGCCGATGACCCGGGTGAGCGACGAGGCGTCCTTCGCCGCAGCGGTCGCGGCCGAGGGGGCGCTGCCGTTCCTGGCGCTGGCCCTGGCGGACGGGGCGCGGACCCGGGAGCTGCTCGCGGCGACCCGGGAGGCGGTGGCGGGGCGGCCCTGGGGCGTGGGGGTGCTCGGTTTCGCCCCGGAGGAGGTCCGGGCGGCGCAGCTGGAGGCGGTACGGGAACTGCGGCCGACGCACGCGGTCATCGCGGGCGGACGCCCCTCCCAGGCGCAGGCCCTGGAGCGGGACGGCATCCGGACCTTCCTGCACGTTCCGTCGCCGGGGCTGCTGCGGCAGTTCCTCCAGGCCGGGGCGCGCCGGTTCGTGTTCGAGGGCTCGGAGTGCGGCGGACATGTGGGACCACGCGGCAGCTTCCCGCTCTGGGAGGCCCAACTCGCCGTGCTCGAGGACCATGTGGCCGGGGCCGACGGCTCGGACCTGGAGGTGTTCTTCGCGGGCGGGGTGCACGACGAGCGGTCGGCGGCGATGGTCGCCGCGCTGGCCGCCCCGCTGACCGCGCGTGGGGCGGCCGTCGGGATGCTGATGGGGACGGCCTACCTCTTCACCGAGGAGGCGGTGACGCACGGCGCGATCCGCCCGCTGTTCCAGCGCCAGGTCCTGGCCGCCGAGGGCACCACGCTCCTGGAGTCGGCGCCGGGCCACGCCACCCGGTGCGTACCGAGCCCGTTCGCCGCCGACTTCCGCGCGCAGGAGGCGCGGCTGCGCGCCGAGGGCGTGCCCGAGCGGCAGGTCTGGGAGGAGCTGGAGCGCCTCAACGTGGGCCGGCTGCGCCTGGCCAGCAAGGGCGTGACCCGCGACGGCGAGGGCACGCTCACCCCGGTCGACGAGCGACGCCAGTACGCCGAGGGGATGTTCATGGCCGGGGAGGTGGCCGTGCTGCGCTCGGCCACCACCACCCTCGCCGCGCTGCACGCGTCCGTGACGACCGGCGCGGCCGGCCATCTCGCCCTGCGGGCGGCCGAATGGGGGGCGACCTCCGAGGGGCTCACGGAGCCCGAGGCGCCGGCGCCGCTGGACATCGCGGTGGTCGGCATGGCGTGCATGTTCCCGCAGGCCCCCGATCTGCCCACCTTCTGGGCCAACGTCGTCGGCGGCGTCGACGCGGTCGGCGAGGTCCCGGCCGACCGCTGGGACCCGGCCGTCCACCACGGTGACTCCACCCCGTCGAAGTGGGGCGGCTTCCTGCCGCCGATCCCCTTCGACCCGCTGCGCTACGGCATCCCGCCCGCCTCCCTCGGCAGCATCGAACCGGTGCAGCTGCTGTCGCTGGAGGCCGCCCGGCGGGCCCTGGAGGACGCCGGATACGGCGACGGCGGGCGGGAGTTCGACCGGGCGCGGACCTCGGTGGTGTTCGGCGCGGAGGCCGGCAGCGACCTGTCGAACGCGGCCACCCTGCGGGCCGTGCTGCCCTCCTACTACGGCAAGGTCCCCGCCGGACTGGAGGAGCAGCTCCCCCGGCTCACCGAGGACTCCTTCCCCGGCATGCTCGCCAACGTCATCTCCGGGCGCATCGCCAACCGGCTCGACCTCGGCGGCGCCAACTACACGGTCGACGCGGCCTGCGCGTCCTCGCTCGCCGCGGTGGACGTCGCCTGCAAGGAACTCGTCGGCGGCACCTCCGACGTGGTGCTGTGCGGCGGTGCGGACCTGCACAACGGCATCAACGACTACGTGCTGTTCTCCTCCGTCCACGCCCTGTCCCCCACCGGCCGCTCCCGGGCCTTCGACGGCTCGGCGGACGGCATCGCGCTCGGCGAGGGCGTGGCCTGCGTCGTCCTCAAACGGCTCGCGGACGCCGAACGCGACGGCGACCGGATCTACGGCGTCATCAAGGGCCTCGGCGCCTCCAGCGACGGCCGCTCCCTGGGGCTGACCGCCCCCCGCCCGGAGGGCCAGCGCTCGGCACTGGAGCGGGCGTACCGCAACGCGGGCGTCTCCCCGGCCGACGTCGGACTCGTCGAGGCCCACGGCACCGGAACGGTGGTCGGCGACCGCACCGAACTGCGCATCCTCGGCGAGGTGTTCGGCGAGGCCGGGACGCCGGCCGGTGCCTGCGTACTCGGTTCGGTGAAGTCGCAGATCGGGCACACCAAGTGCGCGGCCGGACTGGCGGGGATGATCAAGGCGCTGCTGGCGCTGTACACCGGTGTCCGGCCGCCGACCCTGCACGTCGTGGCGCCCAACGCGGCCTGGGAGGGGGACGACAGCCCCTTCGCCTTCCACGCCGAGGCCCGGCCGTGGGCGGCACCCGCCGCGGAACGCCTTGCCGGGGTGAGCGCGTTCGGGTTCGGCGGCACCAACTTCCACGCCGTGCTGAGCGCCTACGCGGACGGCGCGCCGCCGGTACGGGGCCTGGACGCCTGGCCGGCCGAGCTGTTCCTGTTCCGGGGCCGGGACGAGGCCGCGGCCCACCGGGCGGCCGGGGAACTGCTGCGCGCGGCGGAGGCCGAGGGCCGGCCGTGGCGGCTGCGCGACCTGGCGCTCGGCGCGGCCCGGCGGGCGGACGCGAGCGGCGATCCGGTGCGGATCGCGGTCGTGGCGACGGACGTCGACGACCTCGTCGGCAAGCTCCGGCGGGCCCTGCGCGGCGCGTACGACCCGCGGCACGGGCTGCACGCGCACGACCCGCAGGACGGCGCGGTCGCCTTCCTCTTCCCCGGCCAGGGCAGCCAGCACCCCGGCATGCTCGGCGAACTCTTCGTGGCCCTCCCCGCGTTGCGCCCCTACCTGGAACTCGGCCGGGCCCATGCCGACGCGCTGTACCCTGCGGCGGCCTTCGACGAGGCGGCACGGGAGCGGCAGCGGGCCGCCCTGACCGACACCCGGGTCGCCCAGCCCGCCCTCGGTGTGGCCGGGCTCGCCGCGCACGCCGTGCTCACGGCGGCCGGGGTGCGCCCGGACATGGCCGCCGGGCACAGCTACGGCGAGCTGGTCGCCCTGTGCGCGGCCGGCGCCCTCGATCCCGACACCCTGCTGGACCTGAGCGTCGAGCGGGCGGCGGCCATCCTGGACGCCGCCGCCGGTGCCGGTCCGGAACCCGGCACCATGGCCGCCGTCGTGGCGGGCGCCGAGGAGACCGCCCGGGCCCTGCGGGCGGCGGGGGTGGCGGACGCGGTCGTCCTCGCCAATCGCAACTCGCCCGAGCAGACGGTGATCTCGGGCCCGACCGACGCGGTCGCGGACGCCGTACGGCTGCTGCGCGAGGCGGGCCTCGGGGCCAAACGGATCCCGGTCGCCTGCGCCTTCCACAGCCCGCTCGTCGCCGCGGCCGGTGACCGCTTCGCCGAGGTGCTCGCCGAACGGCCGGTGCACGCACCCGAGTTCCCGGTGTGGGCGAACCGCACGGCCGCCCCCTATCCGGCCGACCCGGACGCCGTACGGGCCGAACTCGCCGCGCAGATCGGGGCGCCGGTCGCCTTCGCCGAGCAGATCGAGGCGATGTACGCGGCGGGCGCGCGGGTCTTCGTCGAGGCCGGTCCGGGGTCCGTGCTGACCCGGCTGGTGGGGCGCATCCTCGGCGACCGGCCGCACCGGACGGTGGCCTGCGAGCCCCGGCCCGGTGCCGGGCTGAGCGGCTGGCTGGACGCGCTGGCGCGGCTCGCCGTGGCGGGCCTGCCGGTGCGCACCGGAGAGCTGCTGCGCGGCCGGGACGCCGTCGACGCCGTCCACGCCCCCGCTCCGAAGCGGCCCGGCTGGACGGTGAACGGGCACCTGGTCCGCACCGCCTCCGGCGCCCTGCTGCCCGGCGCGCTCGCCCCCGCCCGACGCGTAGCGGACCCCGCCGAAAGGACTGTGCCGACTGTGACGACGAACCCCCCGCACGGCGTCCCCTCCGACCGGGACGCGTTGGTCTCCGAGTTCCTGCGCACCAGCCGGGAGATGATCGCGGCCCAACGGGACGTGCTGCTCACCTACTTCGGGGCGACACCGGGGGCGCAGCTTCCGGCGCCGCTCGCGCCGCAGACCGGGACCCGGCCCGAGGTGCTCCCGGCGGTGGCCGCCCTCGCGGGGGCACCGGCCCCGGCGGCGGTCCCGGCCGTCCTCGCCGTCCCGGAGCCGGCTCCCGCTGCCGCCGCCGAGGCTCCCGCCGCTGACACTCCCGCCGGTGACACGGACGTCCAGCAGGTGGTCCTGGAGATCATCAGCGAGCGCACCGGCTACCCCGTGGACATGATCGAACCGGACCTCGATCTGGAGGCGGACCTCAGCATCGACTCCATCAAACGGGCCGAGATCGCCGGGGAGCTGGCCAAGCGCCTGGGCGGCGGGGGCGCGGCCGACCTCAGCGCGCTGGAGGACGCCGAGCTGGAGGAGTTGGCGAAGGCCCGGACGGCCGCCGCGGTGACGGACTGGCTGCGGTCCCGGCTGGACGGTCCGGCCCCGGCGGGACCGGGACCGGAGCCGAGGGACACGTCCGGTCCGGAGGCGGTGGAGCCGTCCCGCCCGGCCGCCCCGAGGACCTCGCGGCCCGCCGCCGCGAGCACGCCCGGCCCCGTCGACGAGGTCACCGGTGAGCCGCCCCGGCGGCATGTGCTGCGGCCGGTCCTGCTCGACTCCGCCGCGGCCGACCCGGCCGCCGTGCTCGCCGGCACCCGCTGGGTCGTCCTCGGGGACGCCCCGGAGGCCGCCGCGCGCCTCGCGGCCCACGGCGCCGAGGTCGTCGTACACGCCCGGGACCACGCGCTGTCCGAGGCGGACGGGCCGGTGGACGGGGTGCTGTACCTCGGCGCGCTCGCCGGGCCCGGGGACGACGTGCCGGTGCTGCCCGACGCGTTCGGCGTGCTCAAGGCGGCCCTCGGGCGCGGTCCTGCCCGGCTGCTGGCCGTACGGCACCTGGACGGCGGGGCCCCCGACGCCCGCTCGGCCGGCCTGCGCGGGCTGTTCCGCACCGTGGCTCGCGAGTACCCGCGGACGCTCGCCCGGCTGGTCGACCTGGCCGACGCCGCGCCGGACGCGGTCGCGCGGGCCGTGGTCGAGGAGGCGGTGGCAGCCGACCGGACGCCGGTGGTGGTGCGGGCGGAGGACGGACGGTACGGCTTCGAGCTGGTGGAGGAGCCGCTGGGGGCGCTCGGCAGCACCGGCGCCGGACCGGCCGGGGACGGGGTCGCGGAGGCGGCCGCGCTGGGGCTGGACCAGGACTCGGTGGTGGTGCTGACGGGCGGGGCGCGGGGCATCACCGCGCAGTTCGCGGCCGCGCTCGCCGGCGCCGCCCGCTGCCGGCTGGAACTCCTCGGCCGGACGCCCGCGCCGGACGGCCCCGAGTCCTCCGACACGGCCGGCGCGCGCACCACGGCCGAACTGCGGTCCGTGCTCGCCGCGCGCGGCGGACTGAAGCCTGCGGAGATCAACCGCACCGCCGAACTCCTGCTGGCCCAGCGGGAGATCACCGCGACACTCGGCGAACTCGGCGCGCTCGGAGCCCGGGTGCGCTACCGGTCGGTCGACTTCCGGGAGCCGGAGGCGGTGGTGCAGGCGGTCAAGGAGATCCACGCCGAGCACGGCCGGCTCGACGGCGTGGTGCACGCGGCCGGGATCATCGAGGACCGGCTGATCGAGGAGAAGAGCGCCGAGTCCTTCCAGCGGGTCTACGCGACGAAGGCGACCGGCGGGGACGCGCTGCTCACGGCGCTGGAGGACCTGCCGTCCGCGCCCGCGTTCACGGTGCTGTTCGGGAGCATCTCGGCCGTCCTCGGCAACCGGGGGCAGGTGGACTACGCCGCCGCCAACGACGCCCTGGAGACGCTCGGCGCCGCCTTCGCCGCCCGCACCGGACGGCGTGCGGTGACCGTGCACTGGGGCCCCTGGGCGCCCGCGCCCGGTCACGGCGGGATGGTCGGGGCGGACCTCGCCCGCGAGTACGCCCGGCGCGGCATCCGGCTCATCGACCCCGAGGAGGGCACCGCGGCGCTGCTGCGGGAGCTGGCGTGGGGCGACCCGTCGGTCACGGCCGTGGTCCACACCGCTTCGGGCTGGTGACCGGTGACGTCATCCCCCGCGCCCTCGACGGCGCGTCACGCGCCGGTCGCCATCGTCGGCATGTCGGTGCTGCTGCCCGGGTCCGCCGACCTGGACGCCTACTGGCGGAACCTGCGGGACGGCGTGGACGCGATCGGCGAGGTGCCCGAGGGGCGCTGGGACGCCGACTACTACCGGCCCGGCACGGCCGGCGAACCGGCTTTCGCCGACCGGGTCTACGCCCGCAGGGGCGGGTTCGTGGACGGGCTGGCGCAGGTGGAGGTCACCCGGTTCGGGATCATGCCGAACTCGGTGGCCGGCACCGAGCCCGACCAGCTGATCGCCCTGCACGTGGCCGCCGCTGCCCTCGATGACGCGGGCGGCACGGACCGGCTCCCCGACCGAGGGCGCGTCGGCGTCGTCCTCGGCCGGGGCGGCTACCTCACCCCCGCCCTGGCCCGGCTCGACCAGCGGGTGCGTACGGCGGGACAGCTCGTGCGGACGCTGGGCGAGCTGCTGCCCGACCTCACCGACGGCCAACTCGCCCGCGTGCGGGAGGCGTTCACCGAGCGGCTGGGGCCGGACAGCCCCGAGGCGGCGATCGGGCTCGTGCCCAACCTCGCCGCCTCCCGGGTCGCCAACCGGCTCGATCTGCGCGGCCCGGCGTACACGGTGGACGCCGCCTGCGCGTCCTCGCTGGTCGCCGTGGACCAGGCGGTCGGCGAACTGGCCTCGGGGCGCTGCGACCTGATGCTCGCGGGAGGCGTCCACCACTGCCACGACATCACGTTGTGGAGCGTGTTCTCCCAACTGCGCGCCCTGTCCCCGAGCCAGCGGATCCGCCCCTTCCACCGGGACGCCGACGGCATCCTCATCGGTGAGGGCACCGGGGTCGTCGTACTGAAACGGCTGGCCGACGCCGAACGGGACGGCGACCGGATCTACGCCGTGATCCGGGGCACCGGGGTGGCGAGCGACGGCCGGGCGGCCGGGCTGGTCAACCCCGATCCCGGCGGCCAGGCCGCGGCCGTACGGCAGGCGTGGCGAGCCGCCGGGCTCGACCCCGCGGCGCCCGGCGCACTCGGGCTGCTGGAGGCGCACGGGACGGCGACCCCGGCCGGTGACGGCGCCGAACTGAGCACGCTGGCGGAGGTGTTCGGACCGGGCGACGGCCGACGGGACGCGGTCGTGGGCTCGGTGAAGTCGATGATCGGGCACACCATGCCCGCCGCCGGTGTCGCCGGACTGGTCAAGGCCGCCCTCGCCGTCCACCACGCGACCCTGCTGCCCACCCTCCACTGCGACGACCCGCATCCGGGCCTGGCCCGCACCCGCTTCCGCACCCTGGAGAAGGCGGCGGAGTGGGAGACCGGCCCGGGGCAGCCGGTCCGCCGGGCCGCCGTCAACGCGTTCGGGTTCGGCGGGATCAACGCGCACGTGGTGCTGGAGGAGGCGCCGGGGGCACGGCGGGGAGCCGGGTCGATGTCCGGCCCCACGACCGCAGTCCATGCCGCCTCCCCTGTCTCACCCGCCTCCAGCGTCTCCCCCGCCTCCCTCGCCTCCCCCGCCGCCCCCTCGCGCACCGAGGTGACCGAGCCCGAGCGGATCCTCCTGTTCGCCGCCGACTCCCCCGCGGCGCTCGCCGCCCTGCTGGAGGCCGACGACGTCACCCTGCGGGCCGCCGGGCTCGACCCCGCGCGCCCGCAGCCGGACGCGGGCCCGGCCCGGGTCGGGATCGTGGACCCCACCGCCAAGCGGCTCGCGCTGGCCCGTCGCGCCGTCGGCAAGGGGCGCGCCTGGCACGGCCGCACCGACGTCTGGTTCCGGCCGGGACCGCTGCTGGGGGCCGGAGAGGGAAAGCTGGCGTTCCTCTTCCCCGGTCTGGAGGGCGACTTCACGCCCCGGGTCGACGACATCGCCGCCCACTTCGGCCTGCCCGCCCCGGAACTCGCCGACGGGGACGCCCAGGACGTCGGCCGGCACGGCTTCGGTGTCGTCGCCGTGGGCCGGCTCCTCGACACCGCGCTGCGGCGCACCGGGATCGTGCCGGACGCGGTCGCCGGGCACAGCGTGGGCGAGTGGACGGCGATGGCGGCGGGCGGACTGTACGCGGGGGACGAGGTCGACGCCTTCATGGCGGGCTTCGACCCCGGTACGGTGACGGTCCCCGGGCTGGCCTTCGGCGCGATCGGCGCCTCCGCCGAACGGGTGCTGGCGGCCCTGCGCGAGGAGGGCCGGGCCGGGGCCGGACTCGTCCTCTCCCATGACAACGCGCCCGGCCAGTCCATGGTGTGCGGGCCGCAGGCCGCGGTCGAGGAGTTCGTCCGCGTGTTCCGCTCCCGCGGGGTGCTCAGCCAGGTGCTGCCGTTCCGGTCGGGCTTCCACACGCCGATGCTGGCGCCCCACCTCGGCCCGATCCAGGAGGCCGCCGACCGGTTCCGGCTCCAGGCGCCGCACACGCCCGTCTGGTCCGGGACGACCGCCGCACCCTTCCCCGAAGGGGAGGCGGACGTGCGGAAGTTGTTCGTACGGCACCTGCTGGAGCCGGTGCGTTTCCGGCAGTTGGCGCAGGCCCTGTACGCGGCGGGACACCGGGTGTTCGTCCAGGCGGGGCCCGGTCAGCTCGGCTCCCTCGTCGGTGACACCCTCGGCGGACAGGACCACCTGGTCGTCGCCGCCAACTCCCCCCACCGCTCGGGCCTGGCTCAACTGCGCAGGGTGGCCACGGCGGTGTGGACGGCAGGGGCGGACGTGGCCCCCGCGCTGACGCACCGCCCCCTGCGGACACCGCCACGACGGTCCCCCGTGCGGCTCGACCTGGGCGGCGCCCTCGTGTCGCTGCCGCCGGACCGACTCGCCGGGCTCCGCGCCGGGCTCGGCACCGGCACCGGCACCGGCGCCGGCGCCGGCGGCCCCTCGCCCCTGGACGTGCTCGCCGCACACTCGCCGCTGGCCGCCGAGTTGACCGCCCTCATGCGCGAGACGGCGGACACGGCCGCGGCCCTGATGGCTCCCTCGGCCCGGCGCCCCGCCCCCAGGGCGCTCGCCCCCCGCCGCACCACCGTCCGGGTCTCCCCCGACACCATGCCGTACCTCCTCGACCACTGCTTCTTCCCGCAGCGGCCCGGCTGGCCCGACGTGGCCGACCGGTGGCCGGTGGTGCCGGCGACGACGATCGTGCGGCACCTCATGGACGCGGCGGCCGAGGCGGCCCCCGGCACGGTGCCGGTCGCCGTGCACGGCGCGCGGTTCGAGGAGTGGCTCACCGCCACCCCGCCCGTCGACGTACCGGTGACGGCGGTCCCGGAGGGTCCCGACCGCATGGCCGTCTCGTTCGGTCCGCGCGCCCGTGCCACGGTCGAACTGGCCGCCTCCCACCCGTCGCCGCCCCCGGCCCCCTGGCCGGCCGGCACAGCCGAACGCGTCCCCGAACACACCGCGGCCCAGCTCTACGACGAACGCTGGATGTTCCACGGCCCCGCGTTCCGGGGCGTCACCGAGCTGACCGCGATCGGCGACCGGCAGGTGCGCGGGGTCATCACGACGCCGCCCGCGCCGGGCGCGCTGCTGGACAACGTCGGTCAGATCCTCGGCTACTGGATCATGGCGACGCGGACGGAGCGGACCGTGGTCTTCCCGGTCGGCATGCGGGAGATGCGCTTCTACGGGCCGCACCCGGCGCCCGGCACGGAGGTCGCGTGCCTCGTCCGGATCACCTCGCTCACCGACACCTTCCTGGAGGCCGACGTCCAGCTCACGGTCGACGGCACGGTCTGGGCCGAGCTGTACGGCTGGCAGGACCGCCGGTTCGACAACGACCCGAAAACCCGCCCTGTCGAGCGCTTCCCTGAGCGCCACACCCTCTCGGAGTCCCGGCCGGGCGGCTGGACGCTGCTGCACGAGCGCTGGCCGGACCTCGCCTCCCGCGAGCTGATCATGCGCAACTCGCTCGGCGGCCGGGAACGCGACGCGTACGCGACGCACGCCCCGCGCGGGCGCCGGCAGTGGCTGCTCGGCCGGATCGCCGTCAAGGACGCCGTACGGCGGTGGCTGTGGGACGGCGGCGAGGGCCCGGTCTTCCCGGCCGAACTCCGGGTGGAGAACGACGCGTCGGGCCGCCCGTACGTCACCGGGGTGCACGGGCGGGACCTGCCCCCGCTGGACGTCTCCCTGGCGCACTGCGCGGAGGCGGGCGTGGCCATCGTCCGCCCGCACACCCCCGGACCGGGCCCCGGCATCGACATCGAGGAGGTCACGGCGCGCACCCCGGAGACGCTCGCGGCGGCCCTGGGCCCGGACGAACTCCGGCTGCTGCGCACGCTGTCGTCGGTCACGGAGGACCCCACGGACCCCAGGGACCCCGCGGACCCCAGGGACCCCGCGGACCCCGCGGACCCCGCAGACTCCAGGCACCCCGCCAGTCCCGCCAGCCCCGCCAGCCCCGCGGTCTCCGAGGCGCTCTGGTTCACCCGCTTCTGGGCGGCGAAGGAAGCCGTCGCCAAGGCGGAGGGCACCGGATTCGGCGGCCGGCCACGGGACTTCACCGTGCGGGACGCGAGTCCGGACGGCCGGCGACTGACGGTCTCGGGACGTCTGGAGCGCGCCTACACCGTGCACTGCGAGCCCGTCGCCAACCCGCCCACCCTGCCCGCCCGGCAGTACGTCGTCGCCTGGACCGCGGGCCCCGCCCCGGTGCCCGCGGAACCGTCCCCATCGAAGGAGTACGACCGATGACCCCCGTCACCGCCGACGAGGAGCACGTCCTCGCCGACCTCACCGGCATGCTCGCGCGGCTCCTGGAGGACGAGTACGGCCTCGACGACGTCGAGATCGGCATGCAGACCACCTTCAACCGCGACCTGGAGCTGGAGAGCATCGACCTGGTGACCCTGGCGGGACTGCTCCAGGAGCGGTACGGCGACCGGGTCAACTTCGCCGAGTTCCTGGCCGGGATGGAGTTCGACGAGATCATCGAGCTGACCGTGGGCCGGCTCGTCGAGTACGTGGTGACCAGTCTGAAGGCGGCGGGGGAGAGCTGAGCCATGGCGATGGTCGACACCGGTGCCGTCCGGTTGCACGTCCAGCGGCTCGGTCCCGGCGGGGGCCGCCCGGCCGACGCCACCGTCGTCCTGGTGCACGGTCTGCTCACCGACAGCCTGGCCAGCTACTACTTCACCGTCGCCCCCGCGTTCGCGGCGGCCGGCCTCGACGTCGTCATGTACGACCTGCGCGGTCACGGCCGCAGCGGGCGCCCGGCCGAGGGCTACACCCTGGACGACAACATCGACGACCTGGAGGCGCTGCTCGACCGGCTGGGGGTGTCCGGGCCGGTGCATCTGGTCGGCAACTCCTACGGCGGCACCGTCGCGTTCGGCTACGCGGCCCGGCATCCGGAGCGGGCGGCCTGCGTGGCCCTGATCGAGTCCGAACCGGCCACCGCCGCCTGGGCCGAGAAGCTGGACGGCATCCTGCGCCGGGTCATGACCCAGCTCGCGCACAACGAGCCCGACGCCCTCGCCTGGATCAGCGCCCACCGGGGCCACAACACGGCCCGGCTGGCCAAGGGCGCGGCCCGGCTGGCCCGCGAGACGACACTCGGCCGGGACATCCCCGCCAGCCGGGTACTGAGCGCCGACGAGCTGGCGGCGGTGCGCTGCCCGGTGCTCGCGGTGTACGGCGGCGACTCGGACCTGGCCGCGCAGGCGGCGTGGCTGGAGCGGGCGCTGCCGGACTGCCGGACGGTGATCGTGCCGGGTCATGAGCACTCCGTGCTGGTGGAGGCGTCGGGGACGGTGGGCGGGCACGTCCTGGCCCTGGTGGAGGAGACCCTGCGGGCGGCGGCCCGGTGAGCCGGTTCCTGTTCGTCGTGCCGCCGCTGGTCGGGCACGTGAACCCGACCGTGGGGGTCGCCGCCGAGCTGGTCGCGCGCGGACACCGGGTGGCGTGGGTGTGCCCGGAGCCGGAGCTGGTGGCGCGGCTCGCGGGCGCCGACGCGGTCGTCCTCGCGTGCGCCGGGACCGGCCCGGGCGAGCGGCCCGCCGGGCTGCGGGGCCCCGAGGCGCTGAAGTTCCTGTGGGAGTGGTACCTGCTGCCGCTGGCCGAGGCGATGGCGCCGGGTGTGCGGGCGGCCGTCCGGGAGTTCCGGCCGGATGTGGTGGTGGCCGACCAGCAGGCGTTCGCGGGGGCTTTCACCGCCGAGCGGCTGGGCCTGCCCTGGGCGACCTCGGCGACGACCTCGGCCGAGTTCACCGACCCGCTGGCCGGACTGCCCAAGGTGCGGGAGTGGGTCGACGGGCGGCTCGCCGCACTGCGCGCCGCGATCGGCGATCCGCTGCGGGTGACCGACCCGCGGTTCTCCCCGCACCTCGTGCTCGCCTTCAGCACACCGGAGTTGGCGGGCCCGGCCGAGGGCGTCCGCTGGGTCGGCCCCTCGGTCACCGCGCGCCCCGAGACGCCCGGCTTCCCCTGGGAGTGGCTCGATGCCGGCCGGGCCACCGTGCTGGTGAGTCTGGGCACCGCCAACGCCGATGCGGGCGGGCGGTTCCTCGACGTGTGCCGCACCGCGCTGCGTGAACGGGCCGACCGGGTCCAGGCCTTGATCGTCGACCCGGGCGGCACGCTCGGCGCCGCCACGGACGACAAGGACGTGCTGGTGGTGCCGTCCGTGCCCCAACTCGCCCTGCTGCGGCGGGGGGTGGACGCGGTGGTGTGTCACGCCGGGCACAACACGGTGTGCGAGGCGCTGTGGCACGGCGTCCCGCTGGTCGTCGCGCCCATCCGGGACGACCAGCCGGTGGTCGCCGGGCAGGTCGTGGACGCCGGTGCCGGGGTGCGGGTGCGCTTCGGCCGGGTCACGGCGGAGCGGCTGGGCGCCGCCCTGGACGCCGTACTGCACGGGCCGGCCCACCGGGCGGCCGCCGAGCGGATCGGTTCGGCGTTCCGCGCCGCGGGCGGCGCACCGGCCGCCGCGGACCACCTCGAGAAGCTGGCAAGGGAGTCCGCATGACCGACGAGACCCGGCCGGGCGAGCGTGTCGCCGCGCTGCGCCCCGGCTACCAGGCCGACATCGCCGCCGGTGTGGAGAGGTTCCTGGAGCCCCGCCGCACCAGCTGCCCGTGGTGCGGCGGCGAGGAGCTCACCACCAGGCTGCGCACCACCGATCTGCTCCAGCACAAGCCGGGCCGGTTCGTCCTGGACCGCTGCGCGGGGTGCGGGCACGTGTTCCAGAACCCCCGGCTCAGCGCGGAGGGACTGGAGTTCTACTACCGGGACTTCTACGACGGCCTCGGCGAGAAGAAGCTCGGGGACACGTTCGGGGCGCGGAGCGCGATGTACCGGAACCGGGCGGAGTCGATGCTGCCGTACGACGTGGCGCCGAAGGCCTGGCTGGACGTGGGCACCGGGCACGGGCACTTCTGCGCGGCGGCGCGCGAGGTGCTGCCGGACACGGTGTTCGACGGACTGGACTTCACCGACGGCGTCGAACTCGCCGCGCGGGAGGGCCGGGTGGCGCACGGCCACCGGGGCAGCTTCCCGGACCTGGCGCCCGAACTGGCCGCCCGTTACGACGTGGTGAGCATGTTCCACTACCTGGAGCACAGCACCGACCCCGACCGTGAGCTGCGGGCCGCGCGGGAGGCGGTGCGGCCGGGCGGGCACCTGCTGATCGAGGTCCCCGACCCCGAGAGCCGCTACGCCCGGTTGCTGGGCCGCTGGTGGCTGCCCTGGCTCCAGCCGCAGCACCTGCATCTGGTGCCGGTGCGCAATCTGCGGGACCGGCTCACCGAGTTGGGCTTCACGGTGGTGGCGGAGCAGCACGCCGAGCCGCACGATCCGGTCGATCTGCTGGCCGCCGTCTGGCTGGCGCTGGACCACGCGGCGCCGCGCGAGGACGCGCCCTGGCTGCCCGCACGGCCCGGCGCGCCGCGCCGGGCGCTACGGGCCGCGCTGCTGCTCGCGGGTGTCCCGGCGCTGATCGCGGCCACGCTGCTCGACCGGTTCGCCGTCCGGCCGCTGGCGCACCGACTGGGCGTGTCCAACGCGTACCGGATCGTGGCCCGCCGCGACTGACGGCTGGGCAGACGGGTTCCGCCGTGCTAGCTTCAGGCCCACCGGATCAACAGGAATCCTGGCGATTGACGGTACGGCCCGACGAACGGAACCCGCATGTCCCTCCTGGCCAGACCGGCGGTGGCGACCCGCGCCGCGAAGACGATGCAGGGCCTCACCAGGCTGGCGAGCCGCCGCCCGGGCGGCCCCGGTTCCACGGCCGCCTGGCGGGCCCGGTTCCCCGAGTACCCGCGGGACGCGAGCGAGAAGACCGTGGCGACCTCGGTCGCCCCGGCGCCGGTCACCGTGTACCTGCCGCCGGCCGGGACCGCCGCCCGGCCCCCGGTCCACGTCAACTTCCACGGCGGCGGCTACGTCGTGTCGATGCCGGCGATGGACGACGCGCTGTGCCGGTTCCTCGCCGTCGAGGCGGGCGTGGTCGTGGTGAACGTGCAGTACGTGGTCGCCCCGCAGCATCCGTTCCCGGCGCCCACCACACAGGCGTACGACGTCGTGCGCTGGGTGGTCGAAAACGGCGCGGAGCACGGCTGGGACGGCGCGCGGCTCACCGTGGGCGGGCAGAGCGCGGGCGGCGCACTCGCCGCGGCCGTGGCCCGCCAGGCCCTGGAGCGGGGCGGGCCGTCGATCGCCCTCCAGGTGCTGCACTATCCGCCGCTGGACCTCGCGACCGCCGCCCGGGACAAGAAGGCGGCGATCGCCCGGCCGGCGCTGCGGCCCTGGATGGCGGACGTCTTCGACACGTCGTACGTGCCCGACCCCGAGGAGCGCGCGGACCGGCTCGTCTCCCCCGCGCACCCCGGGGACGTGGCCGATCTGCGGGGCATCGCGCCGGCGCTGGTGGTCACGGCCGAGTACGACCTGCTGCGCGCCGAGGCGGTCCGCTACGCCGAGCGGCTGCGCGCGGCCGGTGCCCTGGTCGAGCACCACGACGTGGCCGGGGCCGACCACGCCTACGACGGGAACGACGACGAGAAGGCCCGCAGCACCTACGCCCTGATGGCCCGTCACCTCCGCCGCGCCACCGCGCCCGACGCCTCCTGAGAGGCACGGGCGCCGCGGTCCCGCTGGGAGCCGCCGTCCCCCTATTCGGCGGCTCCCGGTGGGGCGCCCCCTGCCGCGGGACCGGCCGGGGAACCCGCCGGGGCACCGGCCGAGGCCTCAGCGCACCCCCGCCTTCACCGCCTCCAGGACGACCTCGGCCACGGCCTTCGGCTGTTCCACCAGGACCGCGTGTCCCGCGTCCGTGACCGTCACCATCCGCACGTACGGGCAGGCCTGGAGGCCGGCGCGTTCCTCGTCGGTCAGACCGATCTCGTCGTGGTCGCCCCGCACCACCCAGGACGGCACGCCGGACGCGCACAACCGCTGCACCAGGGAGGGGTGGCGGCCGAGGTAGGCGTAGTACTCGTGGAGGATCCGGCGGCACGCCGCCGGGTCGTTGTCGGCCATCACCGCCGCGAGCGCCTCCGCGCGATGCGGCGGCAGTTCGCGTTTCATCGCCCGGGGCAGCAGCCCGAGCATGCCGGCCCAGACCATCGCGCCGAGCCCCGGAACCCGGCCCACCGCGTTCAGCACCGCCAGGGACTTCGCCTCGTCCCCGCGCGAGAAGCTCGGCGAGAGCAGCACGAGCGGTCCCCGGAACAGGCCGAGGGCGGCCATCTCCAGCGCCACGTTGGCGCCCAGACTGTGCCCCACGACCGCCTCGCAGCGGGCCTCGGCGGCGAAGTCCGCCATCAGCCGGGCGTAGTGCTCCATGGACACGTCCTCGGGCGGATCGGTGCGCCCGAAGCCCGGCAGGGTCACCGCGACCGTCCCGAGGCCGGCCACCGCGGGCTCGGCCATGACGTCCGCGCAGAACTCGGTCGTGCACAGTCCGCCCGGGATCATCAGCACCCGGTGCGCGGCGTCCGCCGGTCCGCCGCGGCGGACCTCCCAACGCTCACCCATACAACGAGCGTGACCCCGTACGACCCGCTCCGCACGCCGAACGCCGGCCACCGCGCCCGGGGTGCGGGGCCGGCGGGACGGCGTCCCGGTGCCGGTGCGGGCAGGTCAGCGCGCGCCCGCCGACTCCCGGCCGGCCGTGCCGGGTCTCCGCCGCGTGCCGACGAGGGTGGACGCCGCGGGCACCCGGCCGAGGTGGGCGCGGACGGCCGCCTCGGCCGCCTGCGGGTCCCTGGCCCCGGTCGCGTCGATCACGGTCAGGTGCCGGATCGGCTGCTCGTCCCCGGCCGCGACGGCCGCCTTCGCCGCGCACAGCGCTTCGAGGACCGTGCGGCACCAGGTGCCGGCGACCGCCTCGTCCACGGTCACCACCCGCACGCGCGAGCCGCGGTTGCGGATCCGCTCGACGAGCCCCTGGGCCGGGCACCGGTCACTTGATGAGGGCGTTGGCGACGACCACGACCAGCCCGAGCAGCGCGTCCAGCATCCCGACCAGCAGGGCGGCCGCCCAGGAGCGGTGCGCGCGGCGGGCGGTGAGCAGACCGAGGGCGAACAGCAGGGCGATGTTGAGGACGAAGGCCGGGTACTCCACCCCGTTCGCCGGCCACCAGCCCCAGCCCGCGCCCGCCAGCACCACCACCGTCGGCACGACCGCCGCGACCAGGGACCATTCGTCGCGCAGGGCCCGCAGCGCGTCCCAGCGGCGGTGCGGGGTGCGCTCGGCGATGTAGTGGGCGTAGCCGTGCGCGAGAGCGGACGCTCCGGCGGTGACCAGCAGCCACAGGGCGTCGTAGCGGCGCCTGGCCGGGGAGGCGTACCCGTACTGGGTGAGCGCGGCCACCATCGAACTCGCGAGGACCGCGCCGTAGACCCCGCCGAAGACCATCGTCTCGTGGGTGTCGTGCCCGTGGGTCCGGACGGTGTCCGCCATGTCGTCCGCCATGCGCTCCACGATCACCCGGCCCCGCCCCGCCTGCCAGTCACGACGTACCGTCCACGTGGCCCGGCGGACACCGTCGTCCGGGAGTCCGCGGACGGCCGGCAGATCCGGGGCGTCCGGCTGCGCAAGGCGTACGCGATCGGCCTCCGAGCCCCTCGCCGGTCAGCCGCCCGCCGCCGGGGGCATGTTGTACGGGGTCACCACCTGGATCGCGGACGGCAGGGTCGGTCCGGCGGGCGGCAGGGCCCCGTGGGCGCGCATCACCGTGTGGCAGGCCTCGCGCATGTCCTGGCGCAGGTCGTGGTGGAGGACGGCGGACAGCCGGTGGTCGCGCAGCAGCCGGGTGTTGTCGTGGTCGAGGTCGTGCGCGACGAACACGGCGCACTCACGGCGGGCGTCGGCGAAGGCCCTCAGGGTGGCGAAGTTCCCGCCGCCGATCGAGTACACCGCCCGGATCTCCGGGTCCCGGGCCAGGGCGGCCCGGACGAGGTCGTACTGGGTGGCGTCCAGGCCCTGTCCCTCGGTGATCTCCACCAGGGCGCGGCCCGGGTGCCTGGCCCGCATCACCCCGCGGAAGCCCATCTCGCGCTCCTCCTCGTTGCGGAAGAACCCGCTGGACAGGCTGGTGAGGACATTGCCGGGGCGCTCGCCGAGCCACTGTCCCATGAGGTACGCGGCCGTGGCGCCGGCGGCGCGGTTGTCGATGCCGACATAGGCGAGCCGGGCGCTGGCGGGCAGGTCGGTGACGAGCGTGACGACCGGGATGCCGGCGGCGACCAGCCGGCCGACGGCGGCCGTGACCTCGGGGACGTCCGGCGCCTTGAGGATCACGCCCTGCGAGCCGCGCCGCGCTATCCGGTCCAGGACGGCGATCTGCTCCGCGACCGGTCCGGTCTCCCTGAAGTGGAAGCGGGAGCGCAGGACCGCCGGGTGCAGCGAGGGCAGCTCGGCCTCCAGGGCGGCCCGTACGGCGGTGGTGAACCGTTCGGGCGCCTGCATCACGATGTCCATCATGAAGGTCCGGCCGACGAGCCGGACCTGGGTGCGCTGCCGGTGCAGTTCGGCGATGGCCCGCCGCACCTCCTGCGCGGTGGACTCGCGCACCCCTCCCCTGCCGTTGAGGACCCGGTCGACGGTGGCCTCGCTCAGGCCCGCCTGACGTGCGATCTCGCGGAGGGGGAAGGGGTGACCCACGGCAGGCTCCTCGTAGTCGCTCGACGGTCCGCTTGAGGGGTTTTTGATGGCCGCCTGCTGGTTGTTCGACGGGTTTGTCATGACAAGAATGGCAGTGCTGAGCCGCCATTGTCATCGAAGGGGACGACGATGTCCTTCACGTCCGTGCGGGGGCGACGCGGTCTTCCTTCCCGCGGCCGCGCCGCACGCCCGGGGCCGCACCGCACCCCGGAGGCCGTCGCGCACCCGGGCCTCCCCGTCCGGCGGGCGCCTCGGGCCGGCACCGAGCGGTGCGTCGGCTGAAAGGACATGCGCTCCATGGGACTTCTCGACGACAAGGTCGTCCTCGTCAACGGCGGCAGCCAGGGAGTGGGTGCGGCCGTCGCGCGCGCGGCGGCCCGTGAGGGCGCCCTGGTCACCGTCACCGGGCGGCGGCCGGAGCCCGGCGAGGCCCTGGCGGCCGAGCTGACCGGGGCGGGCGGCCGGGCGCTCTTCGTCCGGGCCGACCTCGCGGACGCCGAACAGGCGAAGGCGTCGGTGGCCCGTACGGTGGCCGCCTACGGCCGGATCGACTGCCTGGTCAACGCGGCCGGGCTGACCGCCCGGGGCACGCTCCTCGACACCACGCCCGAGCTGTTCGACCAGCACATCGCGATCAACCTGAAGGCGCCGTTCTTCGCCATGCAGGCGGCGGTCGCGGACATGGTGGCCCGCGAGGCGCCCGGCACGGTCGTCAACATCATCACCTCCTCGGCGCACGGCGGACAGGCCTTCCTCGCGCCGTACGTCGCCGCCAAGGCCGGGCTGGTCGGCCTGACCCGCAACGCGGCGCACGCCCACCGCTTCGACCGCGTCCGGATCAACGGACTGAACATCGGCTGGACGGCGACCGAGGGCGAGGACGCGACGCAGCGGGCCTTCCACGGCGCCGGGGACGACTGGCGCGAGGAGGCGGCCGCGCGGCTGCCGATGGGCAAGCTCGGCCAGCCGGACGAGATCGCCGACTTCGTGGTGTTCCTGCTGTCCGAGCGGTCCGGCGTGGTCACCGGTTCGGTGATCGACTGGGACCAGAACGTGCTCGGCGGCCTCGACTAGACCTGACTTCCTTCGTCCTTTCGTCCCCTCCCTTCCGCCTCCACCCCTTTCGTCCCCCTCCTCCCGTAAGACCCCTCAAGGAGCTGCACCACCATGCGCATCGGAATCCTCGGCCTCGGCCGCATCGGCGCCTTCCACGCCGAGACCCTCTCCGGACTCGACGCCGTCGAGTCGCTCGTCGTGACCGACCCCTTCGCCGAGGCGGCCAAGACCGCCGCGGAGCGGTTCGGCGCCGAGGTCGTGGACTCGCCCGAGGCCCTGCTGGCCGCCGGGGTGGACGGCATCGTCGTCGCCGCCGCGACCGACGCCCATCCCGCGCTGATCCTCGCCGGTGTCGAGGCGGGCATCCCCGTCTTCTGCGAGAAGCCCGTCGCGAAGACCATGGCCGAGGGCGTCGAGGTCCTCAGGGCCGTCCAGGGCAAGGACGTGCCGATCCAGATCGGCTACAACCGCCGCTTCGACGCCGGGTTCGTCGCCGCGCGGGCCGCCGTCCAGTCGGGCGAGCTGGGCAAGCTGCACACCGTCCGCTCCACCACCCTGGACCCGGCGCCGCCGCCGGCGGCGTACGTCGCCGCCTCCGGGGGCATCTTCCGCGACTGTTCGGTCCACGACTTCGACATCATCCGGTGGGTGACGGGCCGTGAGGTGACCGAGGTGTACGCGGTGGGCGGCAACCGGGGCGCCGACTACATCAAGGAGGCGGGCGACGCCGACACCACCGGCGCGCTGCTCACCCTCGACGACGGCACGATCGCCGTGATCTCCAACTCCCGTCAAAACGCCCGGGGTTACGACGTCCGTATGGAGATCCACGGCTTCGCGGACTCCATCGCCGTGGGCCTGGAGGACAAGCTGCCGCTGCGCTCGGTGGAGCCCGGGGTCACCTTCCCGGCCGGCACCCCGCACGACTTCTTCATGGACCGCTTCACGGCCGCCTACCGCGCCGAGCTGACCGCGTTCACCGAGGTCGTGGCCGGCACCCGGCCCTCGCCCTGCACGATCGAGGACGCCCTGGAGGCGGGCTGGATCGCCGAGGCCTGCACGCTCTCGCTGCACGAGCACCGCCCCGTGACGATCACGGAGGTGCGGGCCTCCTGACGGGCCCACTCCGCCGGGACGCCGGCGAGCGGCAAGGTCTGTGCTCCCGGGGGAGCGCAGACCTGCTGTCGGCAAGCCAGTGAGCCCCGCAGCTCCGCCGCCAGGCTTCGCAGGTCTGCCGTGGTCGCCGTCTCCTCGCAGCGCCTAGCGCGTGCGCATGGCCCAGACGCCTCTGCGCCCAGCGGCGGGACCCCGTCGACAGGGAGGAGTCAGCCGCCGCGTCCTCGGACAGGTGCGCCATCAGGAACACCGCCCCCACCAGGGCGAAGGACTGGTAGGCGGGAAGCACGTCGACGGCGGAGGCCGTCGTCGCATGCCCCGGAGCCCCCAGCTCGTCCATGTACAGGTCACACAACGCCTCACGTTCCGGCCAGCCGCTGTCCTCGAGACCAGGGCGGCGTGGTCCTCGATCAACTGCACCCGGTGACGCGTCACCCCGGCGACGAGGGCGAACGCGAGCCCTCACAGGCAGTAGCGGACCAACCACTCGTCCGGGTCGTAGGCGTCGCGCGCCGGGTCCCGCGGGACGGCCGGGCGCTCCTCCACCGTGTCCTCGGCGCGCACCCGCTCGGGCAGCGACCCGAACCGGACCCTGCGCCGGTCCTCCTCGGTACCTTCCCGCCGCTCCTCCTGCATCTCACCCTCCCCGTCCAAGGCTCAGCACACCTTCCGTCTCCTCCAACGTCCGCGAGGCGCCCCCGGTTCCGGGAACGGCGATGCCCCGGTGGGAACCCACCGGGGCATCCGTCGCGTCCGTCGCGTCCGTCATGTCCGTCACGTCCGTCGGGCGAGGCTCCTCGCGCCCCGCGGGACCGCGGGAACCGTCCTGTCAGGACGTCTCCTCGCCGCCGCCCGCCACCGGTGCGGTGAGGTCCGCCTCTTCCGGCAGCTCCTCCACGTCGACACCGCGGACCTGGGACAACTCGTGCTTGAGGGCCGCGAGTTCGGCGCCGCCGGCCATGTGGTTGGTCAGCTCCTCGAGGCTGACCTCGCTGCGGTCGGCGGAGAGTTCCAGGGTGCCCAGGCGCAGCACGCTGAAGTGGTCGCCGACCATGTAGGCGTGGTGCGGGTTGTGGGTGATGAAGATGACGCCGAGGCCGCGGTCGCGGGCGGCGGCGATGTACTTCAGCACCACACCGGACTGCTTGACGCCGAGGGCGGCGGTGGGCTCGTCGAGGATCAGCACCCGGGCGCCGAAGTAGACGGCGCGGGCGATGGCCACGCACTGGCGCTGGCCGCCGGACAGCGTGCCGATGGGCTGTTCCAGGTCGTCGAGGACGATCCCCATGTTGCGCAGTTCCGCGTCGGCGGTCTTCTTCATCCTCTCGATGTCGAGGCGGCGCACGGGCCAGGGGCCCTTGGTCATCTCGGAGCCGAGGAAGAAGTTGCGCCACACCGGCATCAGCGGGACCGTCGCGAGGTCCTGGTAGACGGTGGCGATGCCCTTGTCGAGCGCCTCGCGCGGGGTGGTGAAGCGCACCGGGGTGCCGTCGACGAGGAACTCGCCCTCGGTGTGCTGGTGCAGCCCCGAGATGATCTTGATGAGGGTGGACTTGCCGGCGCCGTTGTCGCCGAGGACGCAGGTCACCTTGCCGGGGTAGACCTTCAGGTCCACGCCGTGCAGGGCGCGGATGTTGCCGTAGGCCTTGCCGGCGCCCCGCAGTGCGACGATCGCCCCGTCCGCCCGGTCGGCGGTCTCCGCGACGACCGCCCCGTGGGTGCCGGTTCCGTTGGTGGATGTCATGAGGGTCACCTCCGGGTCGCCGTACGGCTGACCCACAAGTTGATCAGGACGGCGCCGAGCAGCATCACGCCGAGGAACGCCTTGAACCAGTCGGGGTTCCAGCCCGCGTAGACGATGCCCTGCTGCACCATGCCGAACATGAAGGCGCCGAAGACCGGGCCGATCGCCGAGCCGGCGCCGCCGGTCAGCAGACAGCCGCCGATGACGGCCGCGGAGATGTAGATCAGCTCCTGGCCGACGCCCTCGCCGGACTGCACGGTGTTGAAGGTGAAGAGCTGGTGCATACCGATGAACCAGGCACCGAAGCCGACCAGCATGAACAGCGAGATCTTGGTGAACGTGACGGGCACGCCGACGGCCCGCGCGCTCTCCTTGTTGCCGCCGACCGCGAAGATCCAGTTGCCGTACCGGGTGCGCAGCAGCACCCAGGTGGCGAGGGCGGCGAAGGCCAGCCAGTAGAAGATCGTGATCTTCACTTCGACACCGCCGATGTCGAAGGAGGAGGCGAAGATCTTCTTCGCCTGGTCGAAGCCGTCCATGTCGCTGATGTCGTCGGTGGCCACGTTGGTGGTGACCAGCTTGGTCACCGCGAGGTTGACGCCCTGGAGGATCAGGAAGGTGCCGAGGGTGATGAGGAAGCTGGGCAGTCCCGTCTTCACCACCATCCAGCCGTTGAAGAAGCCGACGGCGAGGGAGACCGCGAGCGCGACGACCACACCGACCCACACGTTCGCGGTGAGCTGGTAGCTGAGCATGCTCGCGGTGAGCGCCGAGGTGATCACGGCGACACCGGAGGACAGGTCGAACTCGCCGCCGATCATCAGCAGGGCCACGGGCAGCGCCATGATCCCGATGGTGGACGACTGGTAGAGGACGTTGGCCATCGAGCCGGCCTCGCGCACCGGCGGGGCCGTGATGAGGAAGAACACGTAGACCGCGACGGCACCGAGGAAGACGCCCACCTCGGGGCGGGCCAGCAGCCGGAGGGCGAGGGGACGTCGGGCGGTCCGGCCGTCCGTCTCCTTCGGGCCGGGGGCCGGCGGTGTGGTCACCGCCGGCTCGGCGTGGTGGGTCATGCTGATCACCGGGTGCCCTTCGCGGCGAACGCGGCGACCTTGTCGACGTTGGTCTTGTCCACGAAGGCCGGACCGGTCAGCACCGGGGCCTCGCCGCCGCCCATGTAGTTGCCGTTGTTCTTGTAGAGCCACAGCGAGTCGATCGCCAGGTAGCCCTGGAGGTAGGGCTGCTGGTCGACGGCGAACTGGATGGTGCCCTTGCTGATGGCTCCGGTGAGGTCCTTGTTGAGGTCGAAGGTGGCGATCTTCGCCTTGGAGCCGGCGTCGGAGGCGGACTGGACGGCCGTCAGGGCGAAGGGGGCGCCGAGCGTGACGATGTAGTCGATGGACTTGTCCTGGGTCAGCTTGGCGGTGATCGTCGACTTCACGGACGGCATGTCGGTGCCGTTGACGTTCAGCACCTCGGTGGTGCCCGAGAAGGTCTTCTTCACGCCGTCGCACCGCTGGGTCAGGCCGATGTTGCCCTGCTCCTGGATGACACAGACGGCCTTCTTGGCGCCTTCCTCGTTGAGCCGCTTGCCGAGCGCCTCACCGGCGACCGTCTCGTCCTGGCCGAAGAACTCCATCAGGCCGAGCTTCTGCCACTCGCTCACACCGGAGTTGAGGCCGACGACGGGGATGTTCGCGGCCTTCGCCTTGGCGACGACGTCCTTGAGGGCGTCGGGCTTGGCGAGGGTGACGGCGATTCCGTCCACCTTCTGGTCGATGGCGTTCTGGACCAGGTTGGACTGGTTGCCCGCGTTCGGGTCGGCCGAGTAGACCAGCTTGACGTTGTCCTTGGCCGCCGCGGCCTCGGCGCCCTTGCGGACGATGTCCCAGAAGGTGTCGCCCGGCGACTGGTGCGTCACCAGCGCCACCGTCATCTGCGGGGTGCTCGCCTTGCCCGCCGAGGCGCCGCCCGCGCTCTCCTCGGCCTTCTTGCCACCGGAGCTGCTGGAGCAGCCCGCCAAGGTCAGGGCCACCGCCGCGGCCATGGCCACGACCGGGGCGATTCTGCGGGAACGGGGCGAAGAGCTGTCCATCTTTCCTGCACCTCACTGTGCGACGGGAGAACGACCGGGAAAGGGTGGGGGGATCTCTGGGATGTGGGGGATCTCTGGGATCAGGGCCCGTTACTGCTCAGGGGCCACGGGGGCCGGGTCCGCGACTGTTCGTTTTCTGTTCGACGGAGGGACTCGGCCCGTGCACCGCTGGGACCGGATCAAATCCCCTCCCAGGCCCGGTGTCAATACTTTGTTAAGACATCATCTCAGGATCAGGTCCGAATGTAAGAACAAACCATTGACAGCGGAGGCCGCCGGGACCTACACCTGGGGGACGCCAGATCATCCGACCACCATAGAAGCCGATCATCATTCCTCGCACACAGGCGTACCCCTCGCACGTGTGGACGATTCGGGGAGGTTCGTCGGGCGATCCGCTCCCGCGGCCGACTCAGGAGGTGCCCTCGATGGCGAAGACCGGTGAACGTCCCCGCGCGGTGGCCGCCTCGGCCCTGGACGGGCTGCCCTTCGCGCTCGACCGGTCCAGCCCGGTACCGCTCTACTACCAGCTCGCCCAGCAGCTGGAGTCGGCGATCGAGCACGGCGCGCTCGCCCCCGGCAACCTCCTGGGCAACGAGATCGACCTGTCGACCCGGCTCGGCCTCTCCCGCCCCACGGTCCGCCAGGCGATCCAGTCGCTGGTCGACAAGGGGCTGCTGGTGCGCCGCCGCGGCGTCGGCACCCAGGTCGTGCACAGCCAGGTCAAGCGGCCGCTGGAGCTCAGCAGCCTCTACGACGACCTGGAGGCGGCCGGACAGGGGCCCACCACGCACGTCCTGCGCAACGAACGGGTCCCCGCGGGCCCCGACGTGGCGGCCGCCCTCGGGATCGCGGAGGGCGCCGAGGTCACCCGGCTGGAACGGCTGCGCTCGGCACACGGGGAACCGGTGGCCCATCTGTGCAACTACCTGCCCCCGGCCCTGTTCGACCTGGACACGGAGCGGTTGGAGGCGACCGGCCTGTACCACCTGATGCGCGCGACGGGCATCACCCTGCACAGCGCCCGGCAGACCGTCGGAGCCCGCGCGGCCACCGCCGAGGAGGGCGGGCTGCTCGGCGAGGAGCCGGGCGCGGCACTGCTGACCATGCAGCGCACGGCGTACGACGACACCGGCCGGCCTGTCGAGTACGGGACGCACATCTACCGCGCGTCCCGGTACGCCTTCGACTTCCAGCTGCTGGTCAGGGGCTGAGGAAGCGGCTCGCGGCTACTTCGGGGCCATCCGCAGGGCGCCGTCCATGCGGATGGTCTCGCCGTTGAGGTAGTCGTGGTCGATGATCGACAGGGCGAGCTGCGCGTACTCCTCGGGCCGCGCCAGCCGCTGCGGGAACGGCACCCCGGCCGCGAGGCCCGCCCGGTACTCCTCCGAGACCGTGGCCAGCATCGGCGTCTCCACGATCCCCGGGGCGATGGTGCACACCCGGATGCCGTACTGCGCCAGGTCGCGCGCGGCGGGCAGGGTCAGTCCGACGACGCCGCCCTTCGACGAGGAGTAGGCGGCCTGGCCGATCTGGCCGTCGTACGCGGCGATCGACGCGGTGTTGACGATCACGCCGCGCTGGCCGTGCTCGTCGGCCTCGGTGGCGGCGATGGCCTCGGAGGCGAGCGCGAGGACGTTGAAGGTGCCGATCAGATTGATCTGGATCACCTTGGCGTACAGCGCGAGGTCGTGGACGCCCTTGCGGCCGAGGATCCGCGCGGACGGGCCGATGCCGGCGCAGTTGACGACCGTGCGCAGCGGCACCCCCGCGCCCGCCGCCGCGGCGACGGCGGCCCGGACCTGCTCGGGGTCGGTGACGTCGGCGGGGACGTACGTGACGCCGTCGACCTCGGGGGCCCGGTCGACGCCGTCCTTGAGGTCGAGGGCGTACACCTGCGCGCCGCGCTCGGCGAGGGCCTTCGCGGTGGCCGCGCCGAGACCGGAGGCACCGCCGGTGACGAGGGCGGCGGTGTGGGCGAGCTGCATCATCACTCCTTGCCGAGGGCGGTGAGCACACCGCCGTCGTTACGGTCCAGCGCACGGGAGATGATCATGCGCTGGATCTGGTTGGTTCCTTCGAAGATCTGCATGACCTTGGCCTCGCGCATGTAGCGCTCGACGGGGAAGTCGCGGGTGTATCCGTATCCCCCGAGGACCTGCACGGCGTCCGTGGTCACCTTCATGGCGTTGTCCGTGGCCACGAGTTTGGCGATCGAGGCCTCGCGTGTGAAGGGCAGACCGAGGTCCTTCAGCCGCGCGGCGGACAGGGTGGTGGCCCGCGCCGACTCGATCGCGGCGCCCATGTCGGCCAGCACGAACGCCAGCCCCTGGTGTTCGATGATCGGCTTGCCGAAGGTCTCCCGCTCCCGGGCGTAGCGCACCGCGTGGTCGAGGGCGCCCTGGGCGAGACCGCAGGCGACGGCGGCGATGCCGAGCCGGCCGTGGTCGAGCGAGGCGAGCGCGATCCTCAGGCCCTGCCCCTCCTCCCCGATGAGCCGGTCGGCCGGCACCCGGACGTCGTCCAGTCGCATGGTGGCGGTGGCCGAGCCGGTCAGGCCCATCTTGCGCTCCGGCGGGTCGGCGCTGAGGCCCGGGGCGTCCGCGGGGACGAGGAAGCAGGAGATGCCGCGGCTGCGGTCCTCGGAGGTGCGGGCCATGACCGTGTAGAAGTCGGCGTGTCCGCCGTGGGTGGTCCAGGCCTTGGCACCGTTGAGCACGTACGTGTCACCGTCGCGCACGGCGCGGGTCAGCATGGCCGCCGGGTCGGATCCGGCGTGCGGCTCGGACAGGCAGTACGCGCCGAGCAGTTCCCCGCCGAGCATGTCCGGCAGCCACCGGCGGCGCTGCTCCGCGGTGCCGAAGCGGGCGAGCGGGAAGCAGGACAGGGCGTGCACCGAGATGCCCACCGCGACGCTCGACCAGACCGCGGCGACCTCCTCCAGCACCTGGAGGTAGACCTCGTACGGCTGTCCCGCCCCGCCGTCCTCCTCGGCGAACGGCAGACCGAGCAGGCCGCTGCGCCCGAGGGTGCGGAACGCGTCCCGGGGGAACGCCCCGTCCGCCTCCGCGTCGGCGACCCGGGGAGCGAGTTCCTTGGCGGCGAGGGTGCGGGTGAGCTGGATGAGCTCCACGGCCTCGTCGGTCGGCAGGGCGCGCGTGGCAGGCATGGTGACCTCCCCGGAGTAGTACGGGAAACGATACTGGAGTGCGTACGAACGTATCATTCACAGTACGGCACGCGGGTATGCCGCAGCACCCGGATCGGGGGACCGGTCAGCGGGCCGGCCTGACCGGCGGATCAGCCCGGTCAGGAGGAGACGGCGTGCACGATCAGTGAGGCGAGCTGTTCGTAGGCCTCCGCGTCGGTCAGCCCGGTGCGCGACTTGAGCTCGCCCTGCTGGATCTGGCGCATCGTCGCGGCGGCGACCTCGCCGACGAAGGCGGTGTGCACGTCCCGGAAGGCACCGCCGGAGACTCCCTCGGCGATCAGCTGCCGCACCCGCTCCGCGGCCATCCGCGTATTGGCCTCGTACACCTCGCGGGCGGGCGGGAAGTCCGCCACGTCGTCGAGGAAGGCGCGCGAGAGCGGGCGCAGCTGCTCGGCCACGGTGGTGAGGTACACCCGGACCCGGTCCGAGGGGTCGACGGTCTGCGCCACCCGCTTCTCGACGGCCTCCGTCGCACCGCGGAAGTAGTGCTTGACCGCCTCGACGACCAGCCCCTGCTTGCTGCCGGCGAGTTGGTAGAGCGTGGTCTTCGAGCAGCGCAGCCGCTCGGCGAGGTCGTCGAGGGTGAGGGCGGCGAACCCTTCCGCCGTCAGCAGCGCGACGAGTCGTTCCAGCAGGTCGGCCTGTCGGGCGGTGCGGCGGGTGGACGGCATGGGCCCAGCGTAGTCCCCTTTGTTACCGCCCGGTCAGCAGTGCACGGCGTGCAGTGACGGGGGACGGCGAAAAGGCCGTACCGGATCCTCCGATACGGCCTCTGACCTGCTGTTCCAGCAAGTCGGGACGACAGGATTTGAACCTGCGACCCCTTGACCCCCAGTCAAGTGCGCTACCAAGCTGCGCCACGTCCCGGTGCGCGACCCTCGCGGAGTTCCGCGTGATCGCGCGAACAGCACTTTACCCCACGACGGCCGCCACGCCGAAAGGGAGCCGGGCGCGGGACAATCGGGCGCATGGACCGTACGGACCGCAGGGAGCGCGTGGACGGCATGGGGAGCACTCGGGGCGGCGCGAGGGACGGCGCGACCGGCGGGTCACGGGACCGGGACGACGAAGGGCGGGCGCGCAGCGCACGGCCCCGGGACGGCCTCGGGCGGCCCCTGCCGTACGGGGCGCGGGGGGTGGCGCGCCAGCCGGAGGGGGTCGTGCGCGGCCCGGGGCAGACCGTCACCGAGGCGCAGGCACTGCTGGACGCGGGGAAGCCGTTCCACGCGCACGAGGTCTTCGAGGACGCCTGGAAGAGCGGACCCGAGGCGGAACGCGGCCTGTGGCGCGGGCTCGCCCAGCTCGCGGTCGGTCTGACCCACGCGGCCCGGGGCAACCTCACCGGCGGTCCCCGGCTGCTGCGGCGCGGCGCCGCAGCCGTGGAGGAGTGGGCGGCCGGCGCGGGGGCGGCGCGGGCGCACGGGATGGATCTCGCGGGGATCGTCCGGTGGGGGCGGGCGCTGGCGGACGAGGTGGAGCGGACGGGGGCGGCCGTGGACGCGGGACGGTGTGCGCCGCGGCTGCGGTGACTCCCGGCCCGGTCCCGGCCGGCGGCGTACGGCAGACTCGGCGACGTGCGAAAGATTCATGTCATCGGTATCGGCGCGGGCGACCCCGACCAGCTCACCCTCCAGGCCGTGCGGGCCCTGCGGGCCACGGACGTGTTCTTCGTCCTGGACAAGGGCGAGGTGAAGAGCGACCTGACGCGGCTGCGCCGGGACATCCTCGAGGCCCATCTGCCCGAGGGCGGCTACCGGGTGGTCGAGGCGCGCGACCCGGAGCGGGACCGCGGGGCCGGCGGGGCCGCCTACTCCCCCGCCGTCGGCGACTGGCGCAGCGCCCGCGCGGACATCTACGAGCGGCTGATCACACAGGAACTCGGCGAGGACGACAGCGGCGCGTTCCTGGTGTGGGGCGACCCCGCGCTCTACGACAGCACCCTGGGCGTCCTGGAGGAGGTGCTGGCACGGGGCACGGTGGCCTTCGACCATGACGTGGTGCCCGGCATCAGCAGCGTCTCGGCGCTGGTCGCCCGGCACCGCACCGGTCTGAACCGGGTGGCGCGCCCGGTGCAGATCACCACCGGGCGCCGGCTCGCCGAGGGGTTCCCCGAGGGGGTGGACGACGTCGTGGTGATGCTGGACGCCCACCAGACCTTCCGGCGGTACGCCGAGGAGGACATCGACATCTACTGGGGCGCCTACATCGGCACGCCGGACGAGATCCTGATCTCCGGCCCGCTGGCCGAGGCCGGCCCGCGGATCGAGTGGGCGCGGGCCGAGGCGCGCGAGCGCAAGGGCTGGATCATGGACACCTACCTGCTGCGCCGCAACCCGGGCCGGCGGTGACGCGGCACGGCGTCCTCGCGTCCCGCCGGTGCGGTCGCCTCTTGCATGTTCTATGCCATAGAGCATAATTACCAGCCAGTCGCAGGCGGCCCCGTACCGCGCCCCTGCGGAGAGGTGCGCCCGTGAGCCCGCGCAGGACCGACAGCCGCCGCCGGATGGTCGCCGGTGCCGCCGACCTGCTCGCCGAGCACGGGGCCGCCGCGGTGAGCATCGACCGGGTGCTCGCGCACAGCGGGGCGCCGCGCGGCTCGGTGTACCACCACTTTCCCGGCGGACGGGTCCAACTGATCGACGAGGCCGTGGTCTTCGCCGGGGACTTCATCGCCGGGCTGATCGAGACCGCCGTGGACGACCCCGATCCGCTGCGGGCCGTGGACGCGTTCTTCACGCTGTGGCGGGAGCGACTCGTGCGCAGCGACTTCCGCGTCGGCTGTCCCGTCGTGGCGGTGGCCGTGGAGAACGACGACACCGCCCCCGAGCCGGCCCGTTCCGCGGCGGCGGCCTTCGCCCGCTGGCAGCAGGCGCTGACCGCGCTGCTGCTGCGGCACGGGCTGCCCGAGGAACGCGGCAGACGGCTGGCCGCGTTCCTCGTCGCGGCCGTGGAGGGGGCGGTGGTGCTGTGCCGGGCCGAGCGCGGCACCGGCCCGCTCGACGCGGTCGCCGTGGAGGTCCGCGACCTGCTGGACCACGCCCTGCGGACGGCCCGCCCGCCGTCCTGAACCACCTCGGCCGATGTGTCCCCGCTCGCCTCGTGAAGGAGTCGCCATGCCCATGCTGGACCGGCAGGAGAACGTCTTCGTCCTCGACCTCGGCGACGGGGAGAACCGCTTCCACCCCGACTGGCTCGCCTCCGTCGACGCCGCCCTGGACGAGGTGGAGAAGGCGGACGGCCCGCGCGCCCTGGTGACCGCCGCGACGGGCCGGTTCTGGTCCAACGGCCTCGACCTGGACTGGCTGTTCGCCCACGCCGACCGGCAGCGGGAGTACGTGCTCACGGTGCACGCGCTGTACGCCCGCATGCTGACCCTGCCGGTCGTGACCGTGGCCGCGCTCCAGGGGCACGCCTTCGCCGCGGGCGCGATGTTCTCGCTCGCCCACGACCTGCGGGTGATGCGCGCCGACCGCGGCTTCTGGTGCCTGCCCGAGGCCGACATCGGCATCCCCTTCTCGCCGGGCATGTCCGCCCTCGTCCAGGCCCGGCTGAGCCCGCAGGCCGCGCACGAGGCCATGGTCACCGCCCGCCGCTACGGCGGCCACGAGGCGCTGACCGCCGCCATCGTGGACCACGCGGTCGACGAGGACGCCGTACGGACCACGGCCGTCGGCCTCGCCGCGGCCCAGGCCGCGAAGGCGGGCGACACCCTGCGCACCATCAAGTCGCGTATGTACGCCCACGTGCTGGTGCCCCTGCGCGAGCGGGAGAACCCGCTCGGCGACTGAACACCCCCGCCGTACGGCGACACCGGCAAGCCCCTCGAAAGGACCACCGCGTGACCACCACCGACCTCTCCGCCCTGTCCGGCCTCGAACTCCTGCGTCTCGCCCGGGACGGACGGCTCGGCGACCGCCCGTCCATCGGGCGGCTGCTCGGGATGCGCTTCGACGAGGTGGAGGAGGGACGGGTCGTGCTCTCGCTCGACACCCGCCCCGACTTCGCCAACCCGCTCGGCACCGTGCACGGCGGCATCGCCGCGACCATCCTGGACTCGGCGCTGGGCTGCGCGGTCCACACCACCCTGCCCGCCGGCACCGGCTACACGACGCTGGAGCTCAAGGTGAACTACATCCGGCCCGCCCGCACGGACGGCCAGACCCTGACCGCCGAGGGCACCGTCGTCCACGCGGGCCGCCGCACCGCCACCGCCGAGGGCAGGGTCGTCGACGAAGAGGGCCGGCTGATCGCCCACGCCACGATCACGTGCATGATCCTCGGGCCGGGCGACTGACCGACCGGCCGCGGCGGGCGCAAGCAGCCCTGGTCCGGCCGGGTCGACGGAGGCATGTGTCGGCGGGGGCCGATTGTCACGCGGAGAACGTCGCGACCAGCCAGTCGGTGGCACCGCTCAGACGCGCCGAGAAGCGGCGGAGGCGGGCGTCCGTGTCGATCCAGTAGCGGGTGTGGCCCGGGGCGGCGGGGGCCGTTTCTCGGGTGGTCCGTCGGGGTGTGGTGGCGGACGGGCCGGCGAACACCGTGACGGGGACTCCTGCCAGTTTCTCGCTGCCGAGGCGGCGGGCGCCGCTGCGCAGGAGCAGCTGGGCGTTGTCGGGGCGGTCGGCGGCGAGGTTGAGCAGGACGAGCAGGGCCCGTCCCAGCGAGGTCGGCGGTCCCAGCCCCCGCCTGCTTCCAGGGCGGCGGCCTGGTCAGGGTGTGCCGGTGTGACGGGGTCCTCCTACGGCCGCAGCAGTTGCAGGCCGCCCACCACGGTCGCCGCGATGACCAGCCGCTCGAACAGCCGCTGGTCGATGCGGTGGACCGCCCACTTGCCGAGCAGGGCGCCGGGGACGACGAACACGACGAGCGCGGCGTCCAGGAGCAGCGAGGGGCCGTCGATCAGGCCGAGGCCGGCGCTGAAGGGCACCTTCGAGAGGTTGACGACGAGGAAGAAGAAGGCGGAGGTGCCCAGGAAGCCGAGTTTGCGGAACCCCGCCGAGAGCAGGTACATCGCCATCACCGGGCCGCCCGCGTTGGCGACCATCGTGGTGAAGCCGCCGAGGACGCCGTAGGAGCGGGCCTTGACGCGGCCTGCCCGGGTGACCACCGCGTCGGGGTCGACGGGCGTCTCGGCCGTGCGGCGGCGCCACACGGTCACGGCCGCCATCAGCAGCAGGATCGCGCCGATCGAGGTGCGCACCACCCGGTCGTCGGCCCACATCAGGAAGACCGTGCCGAGGACCACCCCGGCCGCGACCGCCGGGAACAGCCGCCACAGGGTGGGCCAGTGGGCGTGCCGCCGGTAGGTGAGGACGGCCAGGACGTCCCCCGCGATCAGCAGCGGCAGCAGGACACCGGTCGACGCGCGGGCCGGCAGGACCGCCGCGAAGATCGCCAGGCTGACCGTGTTGGCGCCGCTGACCGCCGTCTTGGAGAAGCCGACCAGCAGCGCCGCGAAGGCGAGGGCGGCGAACTCCCAGCCGGTGACGTGCCACAGATTCATCGTGTTCATGCGGAGGCCGATGCTATGCGCACGTATACGACGGCGTAAGAACCGTCTCGCCAGATGGCCGGGGCACCGGCCGGGCGCCTGAGAGGATCCCTCCGTGGCGGCACCCGATCCAGCTGGAGGAGCCATGGCCGAGCACGTCCTCGCGGGCACACGCGGCGCGATCACGGCGCACGTGTGGCCGAACCCGTCAGCCCGCTACCTGGCCCTCGTCGTGCACGGCTACGGCGAGCACGCCCGCCGCCACGAGGAACTCGCCGGCGTCCTGACCGCGCACGGCGCCGCCGTGTTCGCGCCCGACCACATGGGGCACGGCAGGTCGGACGGCGAGCGGGTGCGGATCGAGGACTTCGAGGACGTCGTCACCGACCTGCGGGCCGTCGTGGAGCTCGCCCGGGCCGCCCACCCGGACCTGCCGCTGGTGATGATCGGGCACTCCATGGGCGGGCTGATCGCCGCCCGCTACGCCCAGCGGTACGGCACGCGTCTGGCCGCGCTCGTCCTGTCCGGGCCGGTCATCGGCGCCTGGGAGCTGCCCGGGCGGCTGCTGGCGCACACGGAGATCCCCGACGTTCCCGTCAGCCCCGCCGCCCTCTCCCGTGACCCGGCGGTCGGGACGGCGTACGCGGCGGATCCGCTGGTCTGGCACGGGCCGATGAAACGGCCGACGCTGGAGGCCTTCGTACGGACCCTGGAGACCGTCACCGCGGACGGCCCGGCCGGCGCGCTGCCGCTGCTGTGGCTGCACGGCGACGCCGACCGGCTGGTCCCGCTGCCCGGCAGCCGCATCGGCGTCGAGCGGCTCGCCGGGGGCCCGCGGACCGAGCGGATCTACCCGGGCGCCCGCCACGAGGTGTTCCACGAGACGAACCGGACGGAGGTCTTCGCCGACCTGACCGGCTTCCTGGACGGGGTCCTGGACGGCCCGCCCGACGGAGAGGGCGACGGCACCCTCGGCACCCTCGACGGAGACCTCGACCGGGCGCGGCGGACGCGGCACGCCCGCTGAGGCCCCGCGGTCAGCCGGTCATCCCCCGGCCGCCGCCAGCCGGGACAGCGCCGCCGACACCAGCGTGCGCACCCCCGGCACCAGCACCGCGGGATCCGGCGCGAACAACGGGCTGTGGTTTCCCGGCACGTTGGCGAACTTCTCCGCCAACTCCTCACCCGGCGCCGCCTCCCAGACATCGGCCGGGGTCGAGGTGACGTACCAGTAGTCGTACGGCACGCCCTGCGGCGCGAGGAGCGAGAAGTCCTCGCTGCCCATGGTCCCGCCGAAGTCGAACACCGTGTGCTCGCCGAAGAGTCGCCGGTGCATGGCGGCGATCTCGCCGTCCAGGACGGGGTCGTTGACGGTGTTCGGGCAGCCGGGCAGGACCGTGACCTCGGGCGGCACCGGGCAGCCCGCGGCGGCGCACTCCGCCTCGACGATCCGGCGGATCGCGGTGAGGACACGCTCGCGCACCCGGTCGTCACGGGTCCGTACGTTCAGCGAGAGCCGCGCCTCGGCCGGGACGATGTTGGGTTGCGTCCCGGCGTGGAAGGCGCCCACCGTCACCACGGCCGACTCGCCCGCCGCGACCTCCCGGGAGACGACCGTCTGCAACCGGGTGACGACGTACGCGGCCGTGACCACCGGGTCGACGGTCGACTCGGGCCGTGAGCCGTGCCCGCCGACCCCGTGCACGACGACGTCGAGGTCGTCCGCGGCCGCCAGGATCGGCCCGGGGGTGTGCGGGTAGAAGCCGACGAGCCCGGGCGCCGCGTGCTGCCCGAACAGCACGTCGGGGCGCGGGAACCGCTCGTGGACGCCGTCCTTGACCATCGCGGCCGCCCCGCCCTCCGCCTCCTCGGCGGGCTGCCCGACCACGACGAGCGTGCCGGACCAGAGGTCCCGGGCGGCGGCGAGGGCCTCGGCCGCCGCGGCCAGCCAGGTGATGTGGAGGTCGTGGCCGCAGGCGTGCATCACCCCGTCGACGACCGAGGCGTACGGCAGCCCGGTCGCCTCCCGCACCGGCAGCGCGTCCATGTCGCCGCGCAGCCACACCACCGGCCCCTCCCCGTGGGCGAGCACCCCGACCACGCCGGTGCGGGCGACGCCCTCGGTCACCTCGTACCCGGCGGCCCGCAGCCGGCCGGCGAGCCGCGCCGCGGTGCGGTGCTCCGCGAAGGCGAGTTCGGGGTGGCGGTGCAGGTCCCGGTAGAAGTCCTCCAGGTCCCCCTGCCGCAGACCCGAGGTGATGTCCCGGGTGAGCCGGGCGACGACGGCCGGATCGGTCATAGCCGGAGGGTACGGGGTGGTCGGCCGAACGGTCGAGGAACCGGCCCCCGGATCCCGGCCGTTCAGCCGAGGCGCGGGCGGCCCCGGACAGGACAGCGGGGCAGGAGCCGCTTCCGCCCTCCCCTTTCCCAGGAGTACGCGATGCTGCCGGGCGAGTTCGTCGTGGGCGCGGTCGGAGGCGCCGCGGCGGTGGCGGCCGTCGGCGGCCCCGGCACCCCCGATCCGGCGCGCGGCACCCCCGATCCGGCGCGCGGTGGCCCCGGCCGGCCGCAGCGCCGCGAGCCGCTGCTCGCGCCGGGCCCCGCCGAGCCGTCCGGCCGCCATGGGGGTGTACGGCTCGTACCGGCTCAACGAGAGGGCCAGGGCCTCAGGACTTCCCCGGGCAGCCGCCGTACGGGGCTCAGCCCCCGCACACCCACCGTCGACGGCGCGCTGCGGCTCGCGGTCCGTGTCGTCCTCGGCGCGCACGCCATGGTCGCCGCGATCCCTCCCGGCCGCCCGCTGCTGCGCCGGGTGACGGCGGACCCGGCGCGGAGCGCGGACCGAGCGCCGCCGCTTTCCCCGGTGCCGGGAGCCGTCCGCGCCGGCGGCGCGGCCCCACCCAGGCCGCCCACGGCGAGGAGGCGGTGGCACGGGCCCGCGAGCTGCGGCCGGACGTGTGCCCGCTGGACGTCCGGATGCCGCGGCCGGACGGCCCGGAGGCGCCCCGGCTGCTCGCCGGGCCCGAGGTGGCCGCTCCGCTGCGGGTGGTCGTGGTCACCACCTTCGACCAGGACGAGGACGTGTACGGGGCGCTGCGCGGCGGCGCCTGCGGCTTCCTGCCGAAGGACTCGGGTCCGACGCTCCTCGCCGAGGCGGTCAGGGCCGCCGCCCCCGCCGCCGGGCCGGTCACCGACCGTGAGGTGGGCGTCGTACGCCTGGTCGCCCCGGTCGGAACGAACGACGCGGCACGCCCGTCCGCGCTCCTGAGCCGGACCGCGGCTCAGAGGTCCAGGAGGCGGGTGATGGTGCGCAGGACCCCGTTGTCGTTGTTGGAGGGCGCGAGGTGGCGTGCGCGCTCGACGACCCGGGGGTGGGCGTTGGCCATGGCGAAGGACCAGTCGGCGGCGTCCAGCATCTCCAGGTCGTTGAGGTAGTCGCCGAACACCATGGTCTGCGCGGGGGTGATGCCGAGCTCGCGCTGGAGGCTGCGCAGGGCGGCGCCCTTGTTCGCGGTGCGGTTCATGACGTCGACCCAGTGCTCGCCGGAGACGACGACCTGGTGGGTGTCCGCGAAGGGGGCGAGCCCGGGGGCGGTGGTCTCCTCGGCGGCGCCGAAGTCGAACAGGGCGACCTTGATGACGTCGTCGTCGACGGCGGTGAGGTCCTCGACCAGCTCGCAGCGCACGTAGTACCGGCGTACCTCCGCCAGGAAGGCCTCGTCGGCCCGCTCGACGTACGCGGACCGCTTGCCGCAGACGACGGCGCCCAGGTCGACCCCGTCGGCCGCGAGGCCCCGCGCGGTGTGCACGATCCGCGCGGTCACGGCCGGCTCCAGCGGATCGGAGCTGAGTTCCCGCCCGTCGCGCACCACATAGGTGCCGTTCTCGGCTATGAACACCATCCCGTCGGCGACCTCGGCGAACTCCGCCGCCAGGGTGGCGTACTGGCGTCCGCTCGCCGGGCTGAACAGCACCCCGCGCTCCCGCAGCCGCGCCAGCGTGTCCCACAGGCCGTCCGGGACGCGCTTGTCGTCGTCGAGCAGCGTGCCGTCCATGTCGGTGACGACGAGCCGGATGTCGAGGGGACCCGCCGGGAGCTCGGGGGCGGGCGGCCGGGGGGCGTGCGAGTAGGGCATGTCTGCTTCCTGTGCTCCGGGCGCGCGCGCCGCGACGGGTGACCGGATTGTCACCCTACCGGGGGACCCCGCGAATCCCGGGACAGCGATGATCATGGGCGGCACAATGGACAGCCGGACGGTCGGTCGTACGAAGGAGCGGTGACGTGGGCGGTGCACGGCTGGACACCAGCGTGGCGCACAACGCGCGGGTGTGGAACTACTGGATCGGCGGCAAGGACAACTACGAGGTCGACCAGCGGGTCGGCAAGCACGTGGCGGACATGTTCCCGCTGATCCGGGACATCGCCCGCGCGGACCGCTGGTTCCTGGGCCGGGCGGTTCGCTTCCTCGCCGAGGAGCGCGGGGTGCGGCAGTTCCTGGACATCGGCACGGGGCTGCCGACGGCCGACAACACGCACGAGATAGCGCAGCGGATCGCGCCGGACTCGAAGATCGTGTACGTCGACAACGACCCGATCGTGCTGGCGCACGCCCGCACCCTGCTCACGGGCACCTCGCAGGGCGCCACCGACTACATCGACGCCGACGTCCACGACCCGACGGCGATCCTCGAACGGGCCTCCGGCACGCTCGACTTCGACCGGCCGGTCGCGGTGATGATGCTGGGCATCCTGAACTTCGTGCTGGACTACGAGGCGGCCCGGGACATCGTCGCCAAGGTCATGGCGCAGGTCCCGGCCGGCAGCTACCTGGTGCTCACCCACCCCACGCACGACGCTGAGGTGGGCGGCGAGGGCCAGATCCCGGCGATGAAGTTCTGGAACGAGAACGCCACCCCGCCGATCACCGCGCGCTCCGGAGCGGAGATCACCGCGTTCTTCGACGGCCTGGAGCTGCTGGAGCCGGGCCTGGTGTCCTGTGCGCGCTGGCGTGCCGACGACGCGGCGGCGACGGCGGTGCCGCAGTACGGCGCGGTGGCCGTGAAACCCTGAGCCCGCCGCACTCCCGCAGTGCGGGTACTGCCTGACGGACGAGCCCGCGGAGGACGTATGACCACCCTTGCCGACCCCGTCCCCGGCGGGCGTCCCGGAGACGTGGAGCGGGCCTCGGCGCTCAGCGGGGAGCTGTCCGGCGCGGGCGTGCACGGGATCGTGCTGTCGTACGTCGACACCGCGGGCGTCGGCCGGGTGAAGACGGTCCCGGCGACGGGGCTGGCGTCGGCGGTGGCCTGGGGCGTCGGGATGTCGCCGGTGTTCGACACCTTCCTGGCGAACGACCACATCGTCACCACGGACGTCCTCGGCTCCCCCGACGGCGATCTCAGGCTGTTCCCGGACCTGGACCGGCTGGTGGCGCTGGCCGCGCAGCCGGGGTGGGCGTGGGCGCCGGTCGACCGGCTCACCCAGGACGGCGAGCGGCATCCGGGCTGCTCGCGCACCTTCCTGCGCCGGATCGTGGCCGACGCCGCCCGTGACCACGGACTGCGCTTCCGGGCCGCCGTCGAGATCGAGTGGGCCGTCGGGCTGGACTCCGCGCCCGCCGGGGAGTTCGTCCCGGCGACCACGGGACCGGCGTACGGCGCGACCCGCATGGTCGAACTGAGCGAGTACACCGCCGATCTGCTGACGGCGTGCGAGGCGCAGGGCGTGACCGTCGACCAGATCCACCCGGAGTACGCGCCGGGCCAGTTCGAGATCTCGGTGGGCGCGCTGGACCCGGTGGCGGCGGCCGACCGCAGCGTCCTCGTCCGGCAGACGATCCGCGCGGTGGCCCGCCGGCACGGGCTGCGGGTCTCCTTCTCCCCCGCCGTCGCCGCGGAGGGCGTCGGCAACGGCGGGCACGTCCATCTGTCCGCCTGGCGCGACGGCCGCAACCTGCACTCCGGCGGGGAGGGCCGGCACGGTCTGACGGCCGAGGCGGAGTCCTTCGCCGCGGGCGTGCTCGCCCGGCTGCCCGCCCTGACGGCGGTGACCGCGCCCAGCCCGGCCAGCTATCTGCGGCTCAAACCGTCGCAGTGGGCTGGGGTGTTCACCGCCTGGGGCCTGGAGACCCGTGAGTCGGCGCTGCGGGTCGTGCGGGGCACCGCAGGGCGGCGGGCGGAGCAGGCGAACCTGGAGGTCAAACCCGTCGACCTGGCCGCCAACCCGTATCTGCTGCTCGGCTGTCTGATCGCCGCCGGACTGGACGGGCTCGCCACGCGGGCCGCGCTCCCGGAGGAGATCACCGGCGACCCGGCCCGCCTCGGCGCCGCGGAGGCCGCCGCGAAGGGCGTCCGTCGGCTGCCCACCTCGCTCGCGCGGGCCGTCGCGGAGTTCCGGGAGGACGAGGTGCTGCGGGCCGCGCTGGGGCCGGTCCTCGCCGACGCGGTGACCGCCGTACGGCAGGGCGAGATCGACGCGACGTACGGGCTGGACGACGCCCAGGTGGCCGCCGCCTACCGGTGGGTGTACTGAGGTGGGCGCCGGACCGGTCCACGAGGAGCTGGCCGCGCTGGAGCTGGTGGACCACCACTGCCACGGGGTGACGACCGGCCCCCTGGACCGGGCGGGCTTCGAGTCGCTGCTCACCGAGGGCGAGTCCTGGCCCGGCCTCTCCACCTTCGACACCCCCGCCGGGGTCGCCGTGCGCCGCCACTGCGCGCCCCTGCTCGACCTCGACCGGCACGCCCCCACCGACACCTATCTGGCCCGGCGCGCCGCGCTCGGTCCCGAGGAGGTGAACCGTCGCTTCCTGACGGCGGCCCGCACCGGGGTGTTCTGCGTCGACACCGGTTTCGCCCCGCTCCCGCTCACCCCGCCCGCCGAGCTGGCCCGGGCGGGCGGCGGCGCCGCTTGGGAGGTCGTACGGCTGGAGTCGCTCGCGGAGTCCGTGGCCGCGCGGGGCGTCGACGCCGGCGCGTACGCCGACGCGTTCCGGGCGGCGGCGCTGGAGGCGGTGCGCCTGCCGGGCGTGGTCGGGGTGAAGTCGGTGGCCGCCTACCGCACCGGCTTCGACCTGGACCCGGCCCGCCCCTCGGACACCGAGGTCACCCGGGCGGCCCGGCGGTGGCTGGCGCGCGGCGGCCGGCTCGACGAACCGGTCCTGGTACGGCACCTGCTGTGGACCGCCGTCGACCTCGGCCTGCCGCTCCAGCTGCACACGGGCTTCGGCGACCAGGACATCCGGCTGCACCGGGCGGATCCCGCACATCTGACGGACTGGCTGCACCTGATCGCGGGAACGATCCCCGTGCTGCTCCTGCACTGCTGGCCCTACCAGCGGCAGGCCGCCTACCTGGCGGCCGTGTTCGAGCAGGTGTACCTCGACGTGGGGCTCACCCTGCACCACGTCGGCCCGGTGCGGGCGCGGACGGTGCTGGAGGAAGCGTTGGAGATCACACCGTTCCGCAAACTGCTGTACAGCTCCGACGCATACGGTGTGTCGGAGTTCTACGCCCTCGGAGCGCTGGCGTTCCGCCGCGGTCTCGGAGACCTCCTCCAGGACCGGGTGGACGCGGACGAACTGAGCCTGCCCGACGCGCTGCGCCTGGCGCGCTGGGCCGGAGCGGACAACGCCCGCCGGGTCTACCGGCTTCCCGACGGACACTGAAAGTATGATCAAGCAATGTCAGACTTGACCGAGACCACGCCCGGCTGGCTGAGCGCAGACGAGCTCGAGATGGCCCGCGCCCGCATGCCGATCCTGTACGTCGAGGCCGTGCCCGTGCGCGTCGACGACAGCGGCGAAGTCGTCAGCATCGGACTGCTGCTGCGCATCGGACCCGACGGAAACGTCAGCCGGACCCTGGTCTCCGGCCGGGTCCTGCACCACGAGCGGGTCCGCGACGCCCTGTTGCGGCACCTGGAGAAGGACCTCGGACCGGTGGCGCTGCCCCGGCTGCCGGCCTCCCTCCAGCCGTTCACGGTCGCGGAGTACTTCCCGACGCAGGGCCTCACCCCGTACCACGACCCCCGTCAGCACGCGGTGTCGCTGGCCTACATCGTGCCGGTGACCGGTGACTGCCAGCCCCGCCAGGACGCCCTGGACCTGGTCTGGTTCGACCCGCAGGAGGCGGCCTCCCCGGCCGTGCAGAGCGAGATGCCGGGCGGGCACGGGTTCCTGCTGCGGCAGGCGCTGGCCCACGTCGGTCTCTCGGCGTCCTGAGCGCCGTGGCCCCGCTGCCCGGTCCGCGCCGCCCCTGCACACTCGTGGTGTGCAGGGGCTGCTGCTGCGGCGACGCGCGCAAGCACCCCGGTCACGACCACGCCGGGCAGCTGGAACGGCTGCGGGCGGCCGCCGCCGGTTCGGGCGGTGCCCTGGAGGTCCGTACGACGGACTGCCTCGGCCCCTGCGACCAGGCCAACGTGGTCGTCGTCCAGCCCTCCGCCGCCGGGCGCCGGGCGGGTGGGCGGCCCACCTGGGTCGGGTTCGCATCGGACGACGACTCCACCGACGAGCTGCTGCGGTGGGCGCGGGACGGCGGCCCCGGCGTCGCGGCCCCTCCGGTCGCCCTGGAGCTCCAGTTCATCCAGCCGCCCCGGGACGCCCGGGTGCGCAGCCGCCGCTGACAACTGGCCCCGGGACGAGCCGAGTTGGCGTACGGATCTTGATGTCGTAGGTTGACCCGATGGGGGCTACGACACAAGAGCGGGTCGGAAGGCGTTCCGGCGGGGCGGCCAGGTCGTCGGCGCTGATGGCGCTGGGCACCGTGGTGTCCCGGGCGACCGGGCTGATCCGGCAGGTACTCCAGGGCGCCGCGCTCGGCACCGGTCTGCTGGCGACCACGTACAACACGGCGAACACCGTGCCCACCAGCCTGTACACCCTGCTGATCGGCGGCGCCCTGAACTCGGTCCTGGTGCCGCAGCTGGTGCGGGCCCGCTCCGCGCACGCCGACGGCGGCCGGGCGTACGAGCAGCGGCTGGTGACGCTGGTGCTGTCGGTGCTGGCCGTCGGGACCGCCCTGGCGGTGTGGGCGGCGCCGCAGATCGTCAGCGTCTACCTGCGCGACACCCAGGACCAGCACGCGGCGTACGAACTCACCGTCGTCTTCGCCCGGTTCCTGCTCCCGCAGATCTTCTTCTACGGGCTGTTCAACATGTACGGCCAAGTCCTGAACGCCCGCGAGAAGTTCGGCGCGATGATGTGGACGCCGGTCCTCAACAACATCGTGCTGCTGGGCGTGTTCGGCGCCTACCTGGGACTGCTGACCGTGCCCACCCGGGTGCAGGACATCACCGACGCGCAGGTGCGCCTCCTCGGTGTCGGGACCACGGCCGCGATCGCCGTACAGGCACTGGCGCTGGTGCCGTTCGCGCGGGCGGCCGGGTTCCGGTTCCGGCCGCGCTTCGACTGGCGCGGCTCGGGGCTCGGTTCGGGCGTGCACGCCGCCAAGTGGACCCTGCTGTTCGTCCTGACGAACCTCGTGGCCCTCACGGTCGTCACCAACTACGCGAACGCGGCCGACCAGGCACTGCCGGACGCCGGTGCGGGCTACACGGCGTACACCTACGCGCAGACCATCTGGATGCTGCCGCAGTCGGTGGTCACGGTGTCGCTGGTGACCGCGCTGCTGCCGCGAATGAGCCGGGCGGTGGCGGAGGGCCGGATCGCGGACCTGCGCGCCGATCTGTCCCGGGGGCTGCGGGTGAGCGGGGTCGTCGTCGTGCCCGCCGCGTTCCTGTTCCTGGCGCTCGGTCCGCGGATCGCGACGCTGCTGTTCGCGCACGGGGCGGCCGACGCGGCCTCCGCGCAGCCGCTCGGGCACATGCTCCAGGCCTTCGGCCTCGGTCTGATCCCGTTCTCGGCGCAGTATCTGCTGCTGCGCGGTTTCCACGCCTTCGGGGACACCCGGACGCCGTTCCTCATGGCGGTGTGGATCGCGGCGGTGAACATCGCGCTGGCCACCGCCTGCCATCTGCTGCTGCCGGTCCGCTGGGCGGTGACCGGCATGGCCGGCGCCTACACCGTGTCCTACCTGGCCGGCCTCGCGCTGACCGCCCGGCTGGTGCGCCGGCGGGTCGGCGCCCGGCTCGACGACGGGGCCCTGCGCCGGACGTACACCCGGTTGATGTGCGCCTCGGCGCCGGCGGCGGTCTGCGGCTGGGCGGCGGACCGGGCCTGCGGCGCATGGCTGGGCGGCGGCACGCTCCCCACCGCGCTGGCGCTCACGGCGGGGACCGTCACCCTCGGCGCGGTCTATGTGACCCTGTCCCGGCTGCTGAAGGTGGAGGAGCTGCGGCAGCTGGGCCGCCTACGCTGATGCCGCACCGGGCGACCTGCGCGGCGAGGGCGGCGCGGACGCGGGCCACCCGGGAGCGGACCGTGCCCACCGGCCAGTCGCCCACCCGGGCCGCCTCCTCGCAGGGCGCGCAGGACGATCCCGTCGTCGAAGCCGGGCGGCCCGCGCGGCTGGGCTGGCTCCACAGCGGCCCGCCCGTCCGACAGGTCCGCGAGGCGGGGGCGGGCCGCGGAGCAGCGGTAGCAGTCCATCACCGCCCGGCGAGCGATCGACGACAGCCGGACCCGAAGCCGAGCACCACCCCTCGAACAGTGCAGAGAGCCCAGCGCCCGCAGGAAGATGTCCTGCGCCAGGTCGTCCACCGCCTGCGGGGCGGCGCACGGATGGGCGACGTAGCGCAGCACGTCGCGGTGCAGCGCCCGCACGAGCTGCCCCACGGCCCCGACGCCCCCTTCCGGGCGGCCAGGGCGAGGGCGGTGGAGGTCTCGTCGGTGAGGTCGTCCTGGTGAGCGCGGCGGCGGGAGCCGTGCCAGGCGGACTCGGTGTGGTCGCGGTGGCTCTCGTGCTTGGCGGTCTTCTTCTCGTGCGGTCAGCCACCCGGCCACGGCCCGCAGATGGACGGCGAGCATGCCGGGGAGAAACGGGGGTTGGGTGAATCCTCAGCCTCCCTCAGAACGTTCACGGGTCAGGTTCCGTCAAAGGAGTTGGCGACAGCTCAGGAACAGAGAGTTCAGGGCTTGTTCCAGGTGAGGCTGACGGTCAACTGGGCCGACGCGCCGACCGCCGTGACGATCGCCCCGGCCTGTGCGTTCAACTCGACGCCGAATTGGACCGCAACGGCGTCCGGCCGCTGGGGGAAGTCCATGACCTGCGCGACCACCCCGTGGGCGACCGCGCGCACGGCCTGCATGGCGGACTCGAAGGTGTCCCCGGCTTTCTCGATCACGGTGGACGGCGACACCCCCCGGGTGAGCATGGAGCTTTGTGTCTGCTCCTCGGAAACGCGGACGAGAACAGCACTGCCGTCCTCTAGCAGGAACTCTACAATCGCCATAAACTACGAATTAGCATGAAATGCCGAATACTGCCAGGTAGTTGACGGTTCTTCCAATTCTGGAAGGAGCTGACCGATGCCTCTCGCCGTCGAGATCGTTCTCATCGTGATCGGGGTTCTACTCCTGGCCGCCGCCCTGATCGGCAGCGGCATCTCCCGACGCCTCATGACGATCCCGAAGATGAAACGGGCACCGCGCGTGGTGATCGCCATTCTGGGCGTGCTGCTGCTGGCCGGAGGGATGTGGGGGGTGTCGACCCAGGAACAACCTCACGGTCCTTCACTGGCCGCACTCAAAGATCACGTTCCGCCCGACGTCAAGCGGGACTGGCCCTGCAAGGAGAGTTCTGAGTCCCCCAAGGACGCTGTGGAGCTTGACTGCAGTACAACGGACAACGTCCCGGATGGACTCTGGTACATCATGTTCGACAACGAGAATTCCATGCAGAGATACTGGTGGAACCAAACCGATCCTGCGCATGAGCCAGGAAGCGACTGCACCACCATGGCCGGCTTCAGACAGGGGAGCAGTTATTCCTATTCCACTGAAGACCGGTCCGTCACCATCGGCGACGAAGCCTGCTACGTGGACGGGAACACTCTCGTGGACGTGTACACGGACCGGCGTTTTAACATCGTCGTCTTCTCCCAGGTCTCGGATCCCCAGAATTTCTCCCAGTTCATGAAGTGGCGCGCCACCATCTCACAGCCGGTCGGCGACCATGACGCCACCCCTGCGTCTCCCACACAAACCGACTACTGACCTCGTCCGTCCTCGGGAGAGAAGGGCCCCATGGCGGAGGATTGGGATTTCATTCTCGAAATGAGCGGAGAGGCCGACGGCTACCGCATCAGCGTGACATCGCCATCCGGCGAGGACACCCTGGTCGCCGCCATCGACGCGCACGGGCTGCTGGACCGGCTGCCCTCGCTGGAAGCCGCCGTCCTGGGGTCCGCCGCCCGCTCGCGGGGCATAGGAACCGGAATGGAGCTGCCCGCCATGGAGGTCGGCGGCACGCTGTTCGAGTCCGTGTTCCAGAGCGGGATCAAAGCGCTCTACCTGTCCAGCAGACAGAAGGCGCAGGAGCACGGTCGGCGGTTGCGCATGGTCCTCCGGGTCCGTTCGCCGGAACTGGCGGCGCTGCCCTGGGAGCTGCTCTACGACGAGAAGCTGGGCGGCTATCTGTGTCTGCACCACCCGGTCATCCGCCACGTGGAGATGCTGGAGCCGGTCGCCCCCCTGCGCGTGGAGCCGCCGTTGCGCATCCTCGGAATGGTATGCCTGCCGGGTGCGCTCACCCCGCTGGAGGCCGAGACCGAAAAGGAAGGGCTGACCACCGCGCTCAAGCCGCTCATCTACGAGGGGAGGGTGCGGCTCGACTGGGTGACCGGCGGAACCAAACAGGACCTCTTCAACGCCCTGTTCGCCGGCTGTCACATCTTCCACTTCATCGGCCATGGAAAGTTCGACGATCAACGACGCCAGGGGATGCTCGTGTTCTCCGACGAGCAGGGCAGGGAGTCCCCACTGCACGCGGAGGCGCTCGGCTCGCTCATCAGCGTCGCCGACCCCTCGCCGCGCCTCGTCGTGCTCAACAGCTGCGAGACAGGAACCTCCCACGCACGGGATCTATTCTCCAGCACGGCGGCAAAGCTGGAGTACACGGTGCCGGCCGTGGTCGCCATGCAGTTCGCGGTGACGGACAAGGCGGCCGTGCTCTTCTCCCGGGCCTTCTACCAGGCCCTCGCGGCCAACCGGCCGGTCGACGAGGCGGTCCGCACGGGCCGTATCGCACTGCGGGCCGACAAGGACGACAGCCTCGAGTGCTTCACACCCGTCTTGTACCAGCGCAGCGGGGACGCACGTCTCTTCGACTTCACGTCCCTGCGGAAACCCACACCCCCGAAGACCGTCGTCGAACAGATCAACGGGGAAGAGCTCGACGCGCAGACCGAGCGGCACGGTCAGGAAGCCGACGCGCGCGTCCCGGAGACCGGCCAACGCGCTGAGCCCGCACACGTCCCCCCACCCCTGTCGACCGCCTCCACCGAACTCACGCCCCGGCCGGAGATCGACACCGGGCATTGGGTGGTCAGTCTGGCCGTCCAACCGTCCGGGCGACTGATCGCAACCGGATCCCGCAAGCTCGTACGGGTCTGGGACGTGATCACCGGCCAGCCGATGTGGCAGCGGCGACTCGGCGGGTGGAGCACGATGGTCAACGCCATCGCCTTCAGCCCCGACGGTGACAGCCTGGCGATCGGCAGCACGGACAATCTCGCCCGGGTCTGGACCATGACCGGCGAGGCCGCCCCGCTCAAGTTCAGTCACGGCCATTTCGTCAATACCGTGGCCTACCACCGCAGCGGACTGCTCCTGGCCACCGGTAGCGCGGACGCCACGGCCTGCGTGTGGGATCTCGGCACCGGCAGCCGCCTCCTGTCCTTGCAACATGGCCGGGCTGTCAAGGCCCTCGTCTTCAGCCCGGACGGGCGCCGTCTGCTCACCGGGTCCGAGGACGAGAAGGCCTACGTCTGGGACACGGGCACGGGTCAGCAGCAAGCGCAGATCGAGCACGGGGACTTCGTCCTCGGTGTCGCCTACTCGCCGGACGGGCGGAAGGTCGCCACCTGCAGCCAGGACCACACCGCTCAGGTCAGCGATGCCGAGACCTGGGCCCCGCTCTTCCGCGTGGAACACCAGGGCGGTCTACGGGCCGTGGCCTTCAGCCCCGACAGCAGCATGCTCGCCACCGGGAGCGAGGACGGGGCCGTCCGCGTGTGGCGGGCCGACTCGGGGCAGTCGCTGCTCGCCCTCACGTACAGCCGCTCGGTGAACGCCGTGGCATTCTCGCCGGACGGCCGCTTCCTCGTCGGAGCGGGGGAGGACAAGGTCATCCACATCGTCCGGCTGCCCGAAGCCGATCGATGAGCGCGGTCGGTAACGCGATGAGGCTCCGCTCCCCGGAGGGGAACAGAGCCTCGAAGACGAACGACGGATCGATGTCACCGTCGGGACGACAGGATTTGAACCTGCGACCCCTTGACCCCCAGTCAAGTGCGCTACCAAGCTGCGCCACGTCCCGTTGCCCGTCTGACCTGGGGTTTCCCCTGGGTGGACGTGCAGGGAAACCATACCGCACTCGGGTCGGTCGTCGCGCACCCGTTTCCCTGCGGGGCGGGTCAGGCGGGGGGCAGGCCGAGGTCGGGGTAGGCGTCGAGGAGGCGGGGCGGGGCTGCCTGGCGCCAGGAGTCGGCGAGGATGTCGCGCAGCTCGGCCTCGTCCTCGACGGCGGCGAGCCGGGCCCGCACCCAGGCGAACTGGGCCTCGTGGGTCGCGATCCAGAACTTCTCGGGTTCGGCGAGGACCAGCTCGTCACGCTCCTCCTTGGGGCAGCGCACGGCGAGGGACGTCTCGTCCTCGGGCAGCGTGGCGAACATCTTCCCCGCGACCCGGAACGTGGGCATGTTCCAGGCGACCTTCTCCGTGGTGTCCGGCAGGGCGAGGGCGATACGGCGTACGTCTTCGGCGTCGGGCATGCTTCGCACCGTAACCGCTGCCACTGACAGTCAGCCGCCGGTGAGACGTTTGTAGTACAGGGTGGTGGGGCGCAGGGCGCCGGCCGGGTCCGCCGCGTAGTCGGGGATCACGCCCGCCCTGGTCCAGCCGGCGGTGCCGTAGAGGTGCTCGGCGGGGCTGTCGGTCTCGGTGTCCAGGTGCAGCAGCGTGACGCCGGCGGCGCGGGCGGCCCGCTCGGCGGTGGCGAGGAGGGTACGGCCGAGGCCCTTGCCGCGGGCGTCGCGGTGGACCATGAGCTTGACGAGTTCGGCGCGGTGGCGGCTGTTGGGCTTGTCGGGAAAGGCGAGGCCGACGGTGCCGATCACCCGGTCCGCGTCGTACGCCGCCCAGACCGCGAGGCGTCCGGCGTCGGCTCCCTCGGCCCGCTCCCGCCACCAGGCGAGGGCCTCGGCGGTGTCCAGCGGTGCGAGGAAACCGATCGAGGCGCCGCCGGCCACGGTGTCCACGAGCAGGGCGGCCAGGTCCCCGGCCGCGCGCACCAGCCCGGAGGCGTCCAGCCGCCGCACGGTCGCCGTCACGGCAGCACCACCGCCAGCACATAGCGGACCTCGGTGTCGCCGACGCAGCGGAACCGGGTCGGCCCCCACACCCGCAGGCGCAGGCAGTCGCCCGTGTCGAGGCGGTGCTCGTCGTCCTGGACGGTCAGCGTCAGGGCGCCCTCCAGGACCCAGATGTGCTGTTCGAGGCCGGGTACGGGCGGGCGGTCGTAGGCGAGGTCGGCGCCCGGCGCGAGCCGTCCCTCGACGAGTTCGCCGCGCAGTGCGCGGTGCGGCGGGGACACGGACCGGCGGACGAAGCCGGCGCCGCGGTCCCGCCAGATCTGCTGTTCCGCGGCCCGCACCAGGAGCGCGGGCTCCGTCTCGACCTCGCTGAGCAGCTGGGACATCGTCCGCCCGTACACCGCGCACAGCCGGTTGAGGAGCGAGGCGGTCGGGCTGATCTCGGCCCGTTCGGCGCGCGAGAGGGTGGAGCGGCTGATCCCGCTGCGTTGCGCCACGTCCCCCAGGGACCAGCCGCGTTCGGCGCGCAGTGCGGACAGGCGGGCGCCCAGCCGGGCATCGACGGCGTCCGTGGCCGCCTCCTCGGTGCGTCTCATATCCGGGAAGTTATCCCGGATATGAGACGAGCCGGTTACGGACGGCTCACACCCGCGCCGCCTCCCGCAGCGCGTCCAGCACCGGCAGGATCAGCGGGTGCTCCTCCGCGCCGCGCCGTACGGCGGCGAAGACGCGGCGGGTCGGGGCCGCGCCGTCTATCGGGCGGACGACGACCCCGGTGAGGTCCATGCCGCGCAGGGCCGAGCGCGGGACCAGCGCCACGCCCGCGTCGGCCGAGGCGAGGGCGACGACCGCGCGGAAGTCGTCGGAGGAGTGTTCGAGCCGGGGCTGGAACCCCGCGTTCTCGCAGGCCAGGACGACCACGTCATGGCAGGGGTTGCCGGGGTAGGGACCGATCCAGGGGTCCTTGGCCAGCTCCGCGAGGGGGACCTCCTCGGCGTCGGCGAGGCGGTGGGTGACCGGGACGACCGCGTCGAAGGGCTCGGCGTAGAGCGGGACGTGCGCGAGCCGGGGGTCGTCGGCGGCGGGGGCGCCCCGGTACTCGACGGCCACGGCGACGTCGACCTGCCGGTCCAGGACCATCGGCAGGCTGGCGTCCCCCTCGGCGTCCTGGACGCGGATCCTTATCCCGGGCGCGCTGCGCGCCAGCCGGGCCACCGCGGGCGCCACGACCAGGGCGATCCCGGTCGCGAAGGCGGCGACGGTGACCGTGCCGGCCTCACCCGAGCTGTACGCGGCCAGCTCCGCCTCGGCCCGCTCCAGCTGGGCGAGGACCGCGTGGGTGTGGGTCAGCAGGATCTCGCCGGCCGGAGTGAGCCGTACGCCCTTCGCACCACGCTCCACCAGGCGGTGGCCGGTCTCCTGCTCCAGGGCGGCGAGCTGCTGGGAGACGGCGGAGGGGGTGAGGTACAGCGCGGCGGCAGCCGCCGTCACGGTGCGGTGGTCGGCCACCGCACGGAGGATGTGGAGCCGCCGCGCCTCGATCATGGGACCGATTATCGCAATATGTCGGGGCTCCTCAGCCCTCCAGTTCCGCGCGCGCCGCGACGAAGGCGTCCACCGCGCGGTCGACGTCCTCGGTGGAGTGCGCGGCCGACAGCTGGACCCGGATCCGGGCCTGGCCCTGCGGGACGACCGGGTAGGAGAAGCCGATCACGTACACCCCGCGCTCCAGCAGCAGTTCGGCCATCCGGCCCGCCTTCGCGGCGTCGCCGATCATCACCGGGGCGATGGCGTGGTCGCCGGGGAGGACGTCGAAGCCCTCCTCGGTCATCCGGCGGCGGAACAGGGCGGTGTTCTCCCTCAGCCGCACACGCAGCTCGTCGGCGGACTCCAGCAGGTCGAGGACCTTCAGGGAGGCGGCCGCGATCACCGGGGCGAGGGTGTTGGAGAACAGGTACGGGCGGGAGCGCTGGCGCAGCAGGGCGACGATCTCCGCGCGGGCGGCGACATAGCCGCCGGAGGCACCGCCGAGGGCCTTGCCGAGGGTGCCGGTGATGATGTCGACCCGGTCCATGACGCCGTGCAGCTCGGGGGTGCCGCGGCCGCCGGGGCCGACGAAGCCGACGGCGTGCGAGTCGTCGACCATGACCATCGCGTCGTAGCGCTCGGCGAGGTCGCAGATCTCACCGAGCGGCGCCACATAGCCGTCCATGGAGAAGACGCCGTCGGTGACGACGAGCCGGCGGCGCGCGCCGGACGCCTCCTTCAACTGGCGCTCCAGGTCCTCCAGATCACGGTTGGCGTACCGGAAGCGGCGGGCCTTGGACAGCCGGATGCCGTCGATGATCGAGGCGTGGTTGAGGGCGTCGGAGATCACCGCGTCCTCGGGGCCGAGCAGCGTCTCGAAGACACCGCCGTTGGCGTCGAAGCAGGAGGAGTACAGGATCGTGTCCTCCTGCCCGAGGAACGCCGACAGCCGGGCCTCCAGCTCCTTGTGGACCTCCTGCGTACCGCAGATGAAGCGCACGGACGCCATGCCGTAGCCCCAGCGGTCCAGCGCCGCGTGGGCGGCGGCGACGACCTCGGGGTGGTCGGCGAGACCGAGGTAATTGTTGGCGCAGAAGTTCAGGACCTCACCGGGACGGCCGCCCGCGGTGACGGCGACGGTCGCCGACTGGGGGGTGCCGATCACCCGCTCGGGCTTGTGCAGTCCGGCGGCGCGGATCTCGTCGAGGGTGGTGCGCAGGTCGTCGCGCACGGAGTCGAACATGGGGGAAGCTCCTTGGGTGCCTTCGCCGAAAGGGGGGTTACGCGGTCCAGTCGAGGATGACCTTGCCGCCGCGGCCGCTCGCCGCGTCGGCGAACGCCGCCTCGAAGTCGCCGTACCCGTACCGGCCGGTGATCACGGGGGCGAGGTCGAGGCCGCCCTCCAGCAGGACCGACATCGCGTACCAGGTCTCGAACATCTCCCGGCCGTAGATGCCCTTGATCGTGATCATCGAGGTGACGATCCGGGCCCAGTCGACCGGGAACTCCTCCGCCGGCAGCCCGAGCATGGCGATCCGGCCGCCGTGGGTCATGTTGGCGATCATGTCACGCAGGGCCTCGGGCCGGCCGGACATCTCCAGGCCGATGTCGAAGCCCTCGCGCAGTCCGAGCTCGCGCTGGCCGTCGGCGATGGACGCGCGGGAGACGTCGAGGGCGAGGCTCGCGCCGATCTTGCGGGCCAGGTCCAGGCGCTCCTCGCTGACGTCGGTGACCATGACGTTGCGGGCGCCGGCGTGCCGGGCGACGGCGGCGGCCATCAGACCGATCGGGCCGGCGCCGGTGATGAGGACGTCCTCGCCGACCAGGGGGAAGGACAGCGCGGTGTGCACGGCGTTGCCGAACGGGTCGAAGATCGCGGCCACGTCGAGGTCCACGGGCACCCGGTGCACCCAGACGTTGGAGGCGGGCAGCACGACGTACTCCGCGAAGGCCCCGTCGCGGCCGACGCCGAGGCCGACGGTGGCCCGGCACAGATGGCGGCGCCCGGCGAGACAGTTGCGGCACTTGCCGCACACCAGGTGTCCCTCGCCGCTCACCCGGTCGCCGACGGCGATGTCGGTGACGTCCCGCCCGGTCTCCACGACCTCGCCGACGAACTCGTGGCCGAGGATCAGCGGGGTGCCGATGGTCTGCTGCGCCCAGCCGTCCCAGGCCCGGATGTGCAGATCGGTGCCGCAGATGCCGGTCCGCTGCACCTTGATCAGTACGTCACCGGGGCCGGCCTCCGGCTCCGGGACGTCCCGGAGCCACAGCCCGGGCTCCGCCTTCTCCTTGACCAGCGCCTTCAAGCTGCGGCTCCTGTGGTGAGGGCCCCGGGGGCGCACGGGCGGGCCGGGGCGCCCCGCTGCCGGGGAGGGGGGTGGATTCGCTCAGCAATCTGCCGCATGCCACCGGCCCCGGTCCATCGAGCTTTTCTTAAGCGGAGCAACAGCTTTCCTTCACGCCCTGATCTTGGACCCGGCGTGCGCACCGGTGCTACGGCGGTGCGGTGCCCGTCTCCAGCCGTACGACGAGGTCGGCGGCGCTCGCCTTGATGGTCTGAAGGCCGGGCGTGCCCCAGCGCCGGGGTGCGAGGTCGGCGACGCACACCGTGCCGAGGACCGTGCCGGTCGTGTCGATGAGCGGGGCGCCGAGGTAGGAGCGGATGCCGTACTCGTCGACGACCGGGTTGCCCGCGAAGCGTGGGTAGTCGCCGACGTCCTCCAGGACCAGCGCCTTGCGCCGGACGGCGACGTGCGGGCAGTAGCCGTACTCGCGCGGCAGGCGCCGGCCCACCTCGGGCTTCCCGCCGCGGGCCGGCTCGCCCCCGGGCGGGGTGTGCAGCCCGGCGAAGAACTGCCCTTCCGCCCGCAGGAAGTTGACCATGGCGTAGGCCGCGCCGGTCAACTCGGCGAGGTGCTCGGCGAAGGTGTCCAGGGCGGGCTCCGGCCACTCCCCGAGGCCGAGTCGGCGCAGCCTCTGGGTGCGGGCGGGGGCGTCCCGGTCCTCCGGGGTGAGCAGCAGGCGACCGGCCGGGCGGGGCGGGTCGTAGCTCATGGACGTGCTCCGGGCGGGCGGCCCGGGTCGCCGGGGAGGTGGGCGTGGGTCGTCATCTGCGGCTCCATGACAGGGGTTGCGGGGATCACATGGCTGCGCCGCGGCTCGGCTGGGGTGCCCCCGGTGCGTGGGCGATGAGGTGCCGGACGAGGGTGAGCAGGGTCTGCACCCCGGAGGCGGAGATCCGGGCGTCGCAGCGCACGATCGGGATGGCCGGGTCCAGGTCGATGGCGGCGCGCACCTCCTCGGGGTCGTAGCGGTGGGCGCCGTCGAACTCGTTGACGGCGACGATGAAACCGAGGCCGCGCTCCTCGAAGAAGTCGACGGCAGCGAAGCACTCCTCGAGGCGGCGGGTGTCGGCGAGGACGACCGCGCCGAGGGCTCCCTCGGACAGCTCGTCCCACATGAACCAGAACCGCTCCTGTCCGGGCGTGCCGAACAGGTACAGCACGTGCCTCGGGTCCAGGCTGATGCGGCCGAAGTCCATGGCGACGGTCGTCTCGACCTTGTTCTCGATGCCGTCGAGGTTGTCGGTCGTGGCGCCGGCCGTGGTGAGCAGCTCCTCGGTGCTGAGCGGGGCGATCTCGCTCACGGCGCCCACGAAGGTGGTCTTGCCGACCCCGAAGCCGCCCGCGACGAGGATCTTCAGGGCGGTCGGAAAGGGGTCGGCGCGGCCGTCGTCGTAGCGCTCGTACGTCTCCCGCGCGTCGTACGCGTCGCTCTCAGAGCTGTCGTCGTAGTCCATCGAGCACTGCCTCCAGTAGGGCCCGGTCGGTGGGGTTGTGGTGGAACTCGGGGGGCTTGGTGGTCAGGGCCCCGCAGTCGACGAGGTCCGACAGGAGGACCTTGGTGACCGCCGCCGGCAGTTTCAGATGGGCGGCGACCTCGGCGACCGGGACGGGGGCCCGGCACAGGTCGAGGGCCTGTGCGTACTCGGGGCCGAGATAGCCGAGGGGTCTCGCTCCGGTGGCCATCACCTGCGACATGAGGTCGAGGGCGACGGTGGGCTCGGTGCGTCCGTTGCTGACCGTGAAGGGGCGCACCAGCCGTCCGGCCGCGTCGTCGAGCCAGGGCCCGTCGCCGGCCGCCGCCACGCTCAAGTTCCCGTCACCGACGCATCGACGGCGTGCTGCCGGGGCGCGGTCGTCAGGTACGGCCGCACGCTCTTGACGAGCATCGCCATCTCGTAGCCGAGGACGGCGGCGTCGGCCTCCCGCCCGGCGAGCACGGCGAGACAGGTTCCCGAACCGGCGGTGGTGACGAACAGCAGTGTCGCGTCGAGCTCGACGACGACCTGGCGTACGTCCCCGCCGTCGCCGAAGCGGACGCCCGCGCTGCGGCCGAGGGAGTACAGGCCGGAGGCCAGGGCGGCCATGTGGTCGGCGCTGTCGGCGTCGAGGCCGTGGACCGACTTGACCAGTCCGTCGCAGGACAGCAGTACGGCGCTGCTGGTGTGCGGTACGCGCTGCACGAGGCCGCTCATCAGCCAGTCGAGATCGTTTGCCTGGCCGGTCGGCGCGTCGCTCGCCATGGTGGATCGACTCCTTGGGGTACGAAGGTCTGCGGGAGCGCTGGGGGTGGGGGTGGAGGTGGGGTTCATCCGGCGGGTGCGCTCCCGTCGCGCCGGGGGGTCGGGTGGTCGGAACCGGGATCGGAGCCCGGCACAGACCCGGCCTTCCCCTCCCGCACGCCGTACGCCCACGGGGCCCCGGAGGCGTGCGCGGAGGGCACCTCGCCTATCCCGGACGGGGCGCCGGGAGGTGAGACCGGGGTGGACCGGGGGGACGGGGCGGTGGAGCCTTCGGGAGCGCTCTCGGGTGCCGCCGCGCGCCGGTGGGGCGGGGCGGCGGACCGGTCCCAGGCAGCTGCGGGGGCGCCGGTGGCAGACCCGGGCGCCGGGGCGGGGGACCCGTCCCAGGCAGACGCGGGAGCGCCGGTGGCAGACGCATGGGGCCGGGCCGTGGGGCCGTTCGGGGCGGACTCCGGCACCGAGGCGACGGACTCACGGGACAAGGCGGCGGACCCGTCCCAGGCAGTCACGGGAGCCGTGCCCGCAGAACCACGCGACGGAGTGAACGACCCGTCCAAGGCAGCCTCGCGCACCGGAGTCGCGGGCCCGCGGGAGGGGGCGGCGGACCGGTCCCAGGCAGCTGCGGGGGAGCCGGTGGCAGACCCGGGCGCCGGGGCGGGGGATCCGTCCCAGGCAGACGCGGGAGCCGTGCCCGCAGAACCACGCGACGCGGGGAAGGACCCGTCCAGGGCAGGCTCAGGCACCGGAGTCGCGGAGCCGTCCTGCGCAGTCGCGGGGGTGCCGGTCGTGGACGCTTGGGGCGTGGTGGTGGAGCCGTCCGGCGTGGGCTCGGGGGACGCGGCGGGTCGGTGGGGCGGGGCGACGGGGGACTCCGGGGCCGACGTTCGGGGCCGGTCGAACGGGCCCGGTGCCGGGTAGGCGCTGCGCTCCAGGGGTTCCCACTCCGGGAGCGGTACGGCAGACCGCAGCACCTCCGCCTCCAGGCTCTGCTGCGCCTCGGCGAGGCCGATGCCGCGCTGGAAGGCGGCCATCAGCCCGGGGTCGTGCCCGACGACGGGCTGCTCGGCGTCCGGGCGGGGCCCGGGGCCGCCGCGCAACTGGGGCACGATGTGCTCCTGGGCACGGCGCCGAGGCAGTTGCGGCTTACCCAGGGTGCCGCGCACGGCACCCGAGCGCGGGACGGGGGCGACGCCCGCGTTCTCCTCCACGACCCTCCGGTCGGCCGGCCGGATACCGGGCACGGCGTCGGCGGGATTGGGCCGATCGTGCCGCTCCCCCCGCACGGGCAAGGGCCCGGGTCCTCCGGGGAAGCCGGAATCCCGACGGTGCTCGGAGCCGGCTTCCGACGCGGGGAGGAGACGGGATCCGCCGGCAGCCGACGCGGCCGGGTCGGTGCCGCCGCGGAGGCGGGCCGATACGCGGGAACCCTCCGTGGTGGGGTTGTTCCGCGAGGAGTGCGGTGCGGCGAGCGGGTGCCCCGCCGCCGTGGTGGGCGCGGTGCGCTGCGGCTGCATCGATTCCGGAAGCCGCTCGGTACCGCCGGTGCTCTGCTGCCGCGAAGCCACCGGAGGACCTGCCACGCCCCCTGCGGTCTGCGGTCGCTCCCGAACCGCAGATCCCTCCGCCCCGGCCACGGCGTGCGGCCGAGGCGGAACCGGAAGCCGCGTCGCACCGGACGGGTTCTGCTGCTGCGCAGCCACCGAAGGACGCTCGGTACCACCGGTGTTCTCCGCCTGCAGAGCAACCGGGAGCCGCACCCCGCCCCCCGCGTCCTGCGGCCGAGGCGGAACCGGAAGCCGTTCCGGACCACCCGCCGTCTGCTGCTGCGCAGCCACCGGAGGGTGCCCCGTACCGCCCGCGTCCTGCGGCCGTGCATCGGCCGGCGGGCGGCCCGTGTCGTGAGCGCTCCGCGGGCGGGCCGGCGCCTGGATGCGGTCCCAGCCGCCCGTCTCCTCCCCCTGCGGCGGAGCCGACCGCTGCGGTGGCGTGCCCTGCGGCCGGGGTGCCGCCGGTCGGCGCCCGGCGCCCGGCCCCGCCGGTCGGCGCCCGGTGTCCCCGCCCTGGCGCGGCAACTGCCGCGCCGCCGTGGCATCCGTGGCCGGGACCTGCCGCGGGTCGGCGGCGGCGAAGGGGTCCGGGGCGAGAGGATCGCGGGCCGGTACGACGGCTCCGGCGGCGCCCCCGAGCAAGGCCTGCGGGACGACGAGAACGGCCTGGACGCCGCCGTAGATGTTGGACTGGAGCCGGACCCGGATGCCGTGCCGCCGGGCGAGCTGGGAGACGACGTACAGACCGATGCGGCCGTCGGCCAGCAGGCGGCCGACGTTGACCTGGTCGGGGTCGGCGAGCAGGGCGTTCATCCGGTCCTGCTCCTCGACGGGCAGGCCGAGGCCGCGGTCCTCCACCTCGACGGCGAGCCCGGAGGTGCACAGGGTGGCGCGCAGTAGCACCTGGGTGTGCGGCGCGGAGAACACCGTGGCGTTCTCGACGAGTTCGGCGAGGAGATGGATGACGTCGGCGACGGCGTGCCCGCGCAGCTCGCCGTCGATCGGCGGGACGAGCTTGACCCGGGAGTACTGCTCGACCTCGGCGATGGCGGAGCGCAGCACCTCGGTCATGGAGACGGGGTTGCTCCACTGCCGCCGGGAGACGGCCCCGCCGAGGACGGCGAGGTTCTCGGCGTGACGGCGGATGCGGGTCGCGAGGTGGTCGACGTGGAAGAGCCCCTTGAGCAGCTCCGGGTCCTCGATCTCGTTCTCCAGCTCGTCGAGGATCGAGATCTCGCGGTGCACGAGGGACTGAAGCCGCCGCGCGAGGTTGACGAAGACCTCCAGTTTCTGTTCGCTGCCCGCCTGGCTGGAGAGCTGGGAGGCCTGTACGACGGCCGTGACGGCGCCCGAGTGCGCGCGGGCGAGGTCGGCGGCGAGCAGTTCGAAGTCGTCGGCGTCCGAGGGCGGCGCGCCGCGCGACTTGCGCCGTTCCGGCGCCTCGCCGCGGCGCAGCGACTCGACGAGCGCGCGCAGGTCGGCCTCGCCGCGTGCGCTGCTGCGGCGCAGGGCGGCGACGCGGTCGCCGACGGAGCGCGCGGCACGGTCGGCGGCGACGGCGGCGACGAGGATGCCGACGCCGGTGACGGCCACCGCGCCGGCCAGCACCGTCCACAGGACGGGGCCGGGCCGGGTGCCGGTGGAGCGCACGGTGAACAGCACGACCGCGCAGGCGCTGAGCGCGACGGCGGTCGGCGGCAGCACGGCGAGTCGCAGGAGCTGGGGCCTGAGGTGCGTCTCGGCCGGCACCGGTGCGGTGCGGGCCACCGGCCGTCCGTGCCGCCCGCCCTCACGGCGGTCTGCGCGTGCGACGGGTGCGCGGAGGTGAGACATCGGTGTCCTCGTACTGGGTCCGTGGGCCGGTTTTCTGGCGCGGGTACGCACGGCGGGCATACGCCGGCGGCCACTCACAGTAGTCACCAAGGCATCATGTGCGGCGGGCAGTTGACAAACTCCCCCGGGGAACGTCCCGCTCTGGTATGAGGCCTCGCACAGGAGGCCGATAAGCCCTGGATTCACCCGTTCACGGATGACACCGAAGAGATAAGAGAACGATCAGCGACCATCAGAAATGGTCACTGTCGGTGAGAGGATTCCCGGGGGCGCGCTCGGCCCGGTCGGGCGCCACGGCCGGGCGCCACGGTCGGGCTTCTCTGCACCAAGCCGAAGGTCACGGTCGTAGCCGGTGGTGCGCTGTGAGCACCGGAACGGCTATCGAGTGGACCGAGGTCACCTGGAACCCGACAACCGGCTGCGATCGCATCTCGCCGGGCTGCGACCACTGCTATGCGCTGACCCTGGCGAAGCGGCTGAAGGCAATGGGTCAGGCAAAATACCAGCGCGAGGGTGATCCGCGGACCAGCGGGCCCGGTATCGGGCAGGGAGCCACCCAGCGTCCCCAGCGTTCGGGCTCGGCTGCCGACCAGGTCTGCAGGTCCAGGGAGAAGGCGCGGACGGCCAGGAACGGGCCGTCGAGGTGCTGGCGGGGCTTGCCGCCCTGGCGGACGAGCAGCCGTTCCTTCCAGGCTTGGACGATCTCTTCGCTCAGCCGCAGGTCGGACTGGTCCGGGTTGATCTCTTCGACGATCTTCCAGAAGTAACGGACCAGATGGCGCACCAGGTTGTCCAGCGTGCCGTACTCGACCTCGACGGCGCGGCGGCGGATGTAGCCGACCAGCAGGTCACGGGCCCGCGGTTACGCACCTGGTGGCGGTCGACCAGGTCGTCGACGGACTGGCGGCCGCGGACCCTGGCGTCCTGCAAGGTCTGCGGGACCCAGGCCGGCAGGACGCCCATATCGCGCAGTAGCGGCCAGGCGCCGGCGATCCCGCACTCGGGATGGGCGTTCGCCTGATCGGCTCGATCTCCCGACTCGCCCCATCGACCACCACGTACGGCAGGGACGCCGCCGTGCCCTCAAGCACGGCGCCGACTCGCGGCAGATCCGCCCGGCCGTCCATCAAGTCCCGATGCGCACCGGTGAACTCAGCATTTCCCAACATGAGGACAGATGCTTCATGCCCGTGCCAACTGATCGCCAGCAGATCAACCAGTAGTGCAGTCAACGCACCCGGTGCCGCCGCCTGCCCGTGCCTTCGCCGTGGCGGCCACCGCGCTTCCGTCCGGCGCCGACGACCGCCCGCCGACGGCGGACGTGACGTGTCGACTGCGGCCGGACTGCTGACGGACCTCGCGCGGTTGCAGCCGTCCGGCCGGCGCGGCTCAGTAGCCGACGTGGAAGGTGGCGTCCTGCTTCTCCGTCGTGGTCGAGATCGGGTCGATGCGCAGAGCGTAGTTCGAGTGCCGGATGTAGCGCGTCGGGTAGTTGTACGAGCGGAACGACGACCAGGAGGAGTCGGCCAGCCCGGCCGTCCGGTAGAAGGTGGCGTCCCGGGCGAACGTCGACGTCCCGTTGTCCACGTCCAGCTGGAGTGCGTAGTTGTAGTGCCTGAGGTACCGGGTCGGGAGGCTGACCGACTGGAAGGAGACCCCGGAGCTGTCGGCCAGGCCGGGCACCAGCTTCCACTGGGAGTCGGAGGGCGGGTCGATGGGGTACGGGTCGATGCGTCCGAGGTAGTTGCTGTGCCGGACGTAGCGGTCGGGGTAGTTGTACGACTTCAGCCGGTTCCAGGTGGGGGTGCCCCACTTGGCGACGAGAGTGTCGTATTCGGTCGTGGTGATCGTCGTGATGCCGCAGTGCTTGGAGTTGAGCGGCTGGGTGTACGTCCGCTGGTCGAGCGGGGTCCAGGTACCGGCCGCCAGGTCGGTGGTCTGCCAGGCGTAGAAGACGCCGTTGGGCGTGTAGGTGTCGCCCCACATCCAGTACGTGCCGGAGGTGAGGGACTTGACGACGGTCGGGGCCTCGGTGCCGCCGTGCGAGACGGCCGGGGTGAAGGGCGTGAAGCTGCCCGGGGCGAGCGAGGTGGAGCGGGCGCCCAGCAGTGTCCCGTTCCTGTTGTTCTTGAAGTAGAGGTAGTTGACGCCGTTCACGCCCACCGTCATGTCGCCGTCGATCGCGTCGTACCCGGGGTCGAAGAAGACCTGCGGCGCCGAGACCGTGACGAAGTCGGTGGTGTAGTTCACCATGATCACGTTGTGACGGCTGGAGTTGACCGACGAGTAGATGATCGCGTACTGGCCGCGCCCCGCGTCCCAGAAGGCCTCCGGCGCCCAGCTGTGGGTGACCATGTCGTGCAGCTTCAGCCGGTGGTAGCCGGTGAAGGTGCGCAGGTCGGTCGAGTACCAGACGTGGATGTACTGGCTGTTGTACGTCCAGTCGGTGCCCTTGAGGTCGGTGGCGAGCACCACGAACGTCCCGTCCTGCTTGCGCAGGATGAACGGGTCGCGCAGGCCCATGGCGCCCTCGGTGGGGGTGACGACGGGGTTGTTCTGGTTGAGCGGCGTCCACTCCAGTCCGTCGGTGCTGACGGCGAGGTGCAGGCCGTAGTCGGTGCCCTCGCCCAGGGAGGTCGACTCGGTGAAGTAGCACATGACGTACGCCGAGTCGGCCGCGCGTGCGGTCCCGGCACCCAGGGCCAGCGCGCCTGTCGCGGCCAGGGGCACCGTCGCGGCCATACCGAGGAAGCGGCGGCGGGAGGGGTGGGCGGCAGCGCTCATTGGTGCTCCATCGGGGTGCGAGAAGGAGACGGTGTCGATATATCGAACGAGGTTCGGTGAATCGATCAGACAGTAGGGAGGAGACACTTACCGGTCAATCTTTCTTTCAGAATTACTGCATTTAGACCGCGCCATCGCCTACGTCCTGGTCAGCGGCTGCGCCGTCCCAGCCCCGTGGACCGCGGCAAACCGGGCTCCACGAGGCACATCCTGTCGGACGCGAACGGACTGCCCTCCTCGTCGGCGTCTCGACCGGCAACACGCAGGACAGCGAAGGCTGAATTGGTTACGCGGCAAGCACATCGGAGTGCGGATCGCGCGCAGGGGCATGAAGTCGCGTAACCACCTGGCATTCCTCGGACTTGCCGCTGCCCTCTGCCGCTACGAGCGCCTCGTCCGCCTCACCACGTAGGACACGGTCTTACTCTTAGAGGCGGATCCGCGTCCCCGAATCCCCCGACCGCTCGATCGCGTCAAGCAGCCGCTGCCGCCGCGCCGCGTGCGTGAAGTCCGGGGCAAGCGCCGTGCCCTGGGTCAGGTCAGCGTGGATCTGCGCGTACTGGGCGCCCACGTTGTAGGCGGGGCTCCTCCACAGACCGGCAAGTTCCGGTACGTCCAAGTAGCGGGCGGGCAGCGGGATTTCGGCGAGGGCAGCGGCTGTGCCCCGGGCGCCGTGGACGGTGAGCGCGGCCTGCTGAAGGTGGCCGTGGTCGCCCGTGACGACGAGGTCCCCCTCGGTGCCGTTGATCTCCCAGTGGAAGTTCGTGCCTCGGGAGAGCCCGGCGCGGAAGTGCAGGGAGGCGACCGCGCCCGATGCAAGGCGGCCGCTCACCGCGACCTGGTCGTGCACGGTCATCGCGGCCGCGTGGCCCGTGCCCTCCTCGTGCACCACGGGCCGCCGGGTCGCGAGCGTCGAGGAGACCTCAGTGAACTCGCCAAGCACCTGGGCTACGGCGTCGACGGTGTGCCCGAAGGGGATCGTCAGCATGGTGCCGCCGTTCTCGCGGTCCAGGAGGTACGCACCGCCCGGCTCGAAGGTGGCGCCCCACCGGCGCCCCGACGCCACCAGGCTGGTGGAGAGGACCTCGCCCACGTACCCGTCGGTGACCAGGTCCCGCACCTGCCGTACCACGGGCGCCGAGCGGGCCTGAAGCCCGGCGAACGTCCGCACTCCGGCCTTCGCCGCGGCGGCCGCGAGCTCCTCTGCCTCGGCGAGCCCGTTGCCCAACGGCCACTCGCAGAGCACCGCCTTGCCCGCGCCGAGTGCCGCGAGGATCACCTCGCGGTGCAGCGGCACCCGGACGCTGACGACTACCAGGTCCACCTCGTCGCTCGCCATAAGTTCCGCGGTGCTACCGAAGGCGAGCGGCACCCTGTACTTCTCGCCCGCCGCCCGGGCGGACTCGGCGCTCGAGGCCGAAAGGGCGCGCAGCTCGTACCCCTTGAGGCGGGAGAGAGCGGGCAGGTGCGACTGGGGAGCCCAGCCGCCGCGGGCGGAGAGGCCGACAAGGCCCACGCGAACAGGGGCGGAAGCGGCGGTCGAGTTCATGCCGCGAACGTACGGATACCCCCGTACTCACCTGCAAGGGCACCCAGTATATTTTGGAAACCATGACAGCTCAGAGGCAGTTTTCCGACATGGCTGAGCGCGCGTACCGGCACGACATCTACGGGCTGCTCTGCCCGGGCCGTGCCGTCTTCGAACTGCTCGCCAACAAATGGACGGGCCTGGCCATCACCGCCCTGGCAGGCGGCCCCCGCCGCTTCGGCGAGCTCCGCCGCAAGCTGGAGGGCGTCAGCCCCAAGGTGCTCACCCAGACCCTGCGGCGCCTGGAGGACAACGGCCTGGTCGTGCGCACCATCTACCCGGAGGTCCCCCCACGTGTCGAGTACGAGCTGACCGAACTCGGTCGCGGCGCCCTGGAGCCGCTGGCCCATCTGCGCACCTGGATCCGCGCCAACACCGGCCGGTTCACTTCCGAAGGGCTGGGGGAATGAGCGGCCGAGCTGCCTGGCGAGTTCTTCATCGCTCTCGCCGCCGCGATCATCGCCGTCTGTACCTCATCCACCGGGCATGGACCCCTCTGTCGCTGGCCCAACCGCCCCCGAAGCCCCCCCGCATCCGGTGACCTACTGGCGACGCTCCCAGCCGGGAGACGCCCCAGCATCCGCACCATCTCCCCCCTCGATCCCCAACCGACGTCACCGCTCACCCGCGAGGTCGAGATCCTTGTTGCTCGTCTCGGCAACACCCTCGGTACTCCGAGGACGCCGCCAGGGGTGCGCGATCGGACCGGACACCGCCGGCCACCACGCCTCCACCGGCAGCTTCCCCGCCGGCTCGAACGGCTCGCCCGGCCGCGGAAGCGCCACCGCCTGGCCCGCTTCCTCTGCCGCGTCCTTCGTCCACTCCCCCGGCTCCGCCCAAGCATGCATGGCCAGGTTGAACGTCCCCCAGTGGATCGGCAGCAGGACACCGCCCGGCGCGCCGCCCTGGAGGTCGAGGTGGGCGCGCACACCCTCCTCGGGGGTCATGTGAATGTCGGGCCAGAAGTCCGAGTAGGCACCGATCTGGATCATCGTGGCGTCGAACGGGCCGTGGTCGGCGCCGATGTCCCGGAAGCCCTCGAAGTAACCGGTGTCGCCGCTGTGGTACACCCGGTGCTCCTCACCGGCGACCACCCACGAGGCCCACAGGGTGTGCTGGGTGTTGCGCAGACCGCGGCCGCAGAAGTGGCGGGCCGGGGTGGCGGTGAGGGTGAGGCCGCCGACCTTGGTCGCCTCGTGCCAGTCCAGCTCGCGCAGCCGGTCCGGGGAGACGCCCCAGTGCTCCAGATGGGCGCCCACGCCGAGCGGCACCGCGAACAGGGTGTCCGTGCCGGCCAGCGCCTTGATGCTGGGCAGGTCGAGGTGGTCGTAGTGGTCGTGGGAGATGACGACGACGTCGACCGGGCCCAGCGCCGCCAGCGGCAGCGGCACCGGGTGCAGTCGCTTGGGGCCGGCGAAGGAGAACGGGGAACAGCGCTCGCCCCAGACGGGGTCGAACAGCACCCGGTGCCCGTCGATCTCCGCGAGGACGCTGGAATGGCCCATCCAGGTCACCCGGAGCCCCGTGACGGGCGGCTTGGCGAGGTCGGCGAGGGTCGTGGGGTGCACCGGGACCGTCCCGGAGGGGGCGCGGCGGGGCCGCTGCTCCTTGTCGAAGAACACCTTGGCGAAGTCGAGCGCCGAACCCGAGGGACGGGTGCGCGCGGGGCCGCCGGGGTTCTGGAAGACCCCGTCCTTGAAGTGGGGGGATCTGCGGATGCGCGCCATGCGCTCACCGCTCGGGTCCGCGCCGAAGCCCTCGGGCTGCAGTGCGCGGAGCCCGGAGCTCAGGGAACGGAAACCGGACACGGTACCTCCAGGTGGAGTCGCTGAGGCATTCCATTATGGTCGCCCCCTCCGGCAGCGCGTTGACAGTCCGTGCCCGGCCTCTCGATACTGACCCACTGTTCAGTAGCGGTCCGTCCTGATCCGTCCGAGGAGTGCCCATGCCCGCCGCCCCCCTGTTGTCCCTCACCTGGACGGACGAGGTCACCGGCCGCCGGGGCTTCCTGGTGGTCGACCGGCTGGTGCGCGGGGTGTGCAGCGGCGGTCTGCGGATGCGGGAGGGCTGCACCCTGGAGGAGGTGACGGGCCTCGCGCGCGGGATGAGCCTGAAGGAGGCGCTGCACTACGACCCCGAGGCGCGGTACGTCCCCCTGGGCGGGGCCAAGGGCGGCATCGACTGCGATCCCCGGGACCCGGCGGCGTACGGCCTGCTGGTCCGCTATCTGCGCGCGGTACGGCCGTACGTGGAGAGCTGCTGGACGACCGGCGAGGACCTGGGGCTGAGTCAGGACCTGGTGGACCGGGCGGCCGCCGAGGCGGGGCTGGTCTCGTCCGTGCAGGCCGTGTACCCGCTGCTCGACGACGAGACGGCGGCCCGCGCGCGCCTGGCGGACGCCTTCGCCCTCGACGTGGACGGCATCGGTCTGGACGAACTGGTCGGCGGCTGCGGGGTCGCCGAGTCGGTGCTGACCGCTCTGGACCGGGCCGGGGTGCCGTACCGGGGGACACGGGTCGCGCTCCAGGGGCTCGGCACCATGGGCGGTGCCACGGCACGCTTCCTCACGCGCGCGGGGCTCACCGTCGTGGCGGTCGCCGACGTCAAGGGCACGATCGCCAACCCGGACGGGCTGGACGTGGAGGCGCTGCTCCTCGCGCGCGACGCCCACGGCACGGTGGACCGCTCGGTGCTGCGGCCCGGCGACCGCGAACTGCCGGGCGAGGCCTGGCTGTCGGCGGAGGCGGAGGTGCTGGTGCCGGCGGCGGTGTCGTACGCGATCGGCGCCGCGGAGCAGGGGCGGATCCGGGCCCGCTGGATCGCCGAGGCGGCCAACATGCCGGTGCTGCCGGAGGCGGAGGCCTCGCTCCACGCGCGCGGGGTGACGGTCCTGCCCGACGTGGTGGTCAACTCCGCGACGAACGCCTGGTGGTGGTGGACGCTGTTCGGGGACGTCGGCGCGGACGCGGACGAGGCGTTCGCGCACACCCGCCGGTCGATGCGCGCGCTGGTGGAGCTGGTTCTGGCGCGCGCCGCGGCGGACGGGACGACCCCGCGGGCCGCCGCGCACGCGGTCGCGGCGGAGCGGATGCCGGTGATCGCGGAGCGGTTCGGCAGCCACCGCTGACGGCACCGATGAGTACGGAGCGGTCCGGCAGCCACCGCTGAGGGCGCCGGCGCAGGTCGAGCGGGCTGTGCTGAGCGGTGCCCGGCAGGGCCCCTGTGTAGGGTGACGCCGTGGCGAGGGTCCGGTTGAGTGTGGCCGAGCGGCGCGAGGAACTGTTGCGGGCCGCCATCGAGCAGATCGAGGCGCGGGGCGCGGCGGCCGTGAGGATCGCCGACGTGGCAGCGGCGCTCGGAGTGAGCAACGCGCTGGTCCTGTATCACTTCTCGACCAAGGAGAAGCTGGTCGCCGCCGCCTTCGCGCGCGCCGCCGAGGACGACCTGGCACATCTGCGCGGGCTGCTCGGCCGCCGTACGACCGCACTGCGCCGACTGCGGGCCGCCGTGCGCTGGTACGCGCCCACCGGCCAGGCCAAGGGCTGGCGGCTGTGGATCGAGGGCTGGGCGGTGTCCCTGCGGGAGCCCGCGCTGCGGGAGGTCGCCCGTGACCTCGACCGGGCGTGGAAGGCCGCGCTGGCCGAGGTGATCGCCGAGGGGGTGACGGCGGGCGAGTTCGGCTGCCCCGACCCCGCCGCCACGGCCCTGCGCCTGACGGCCCTCCTGGACGGTCTGGCCGTCCAGCTGACCTCGTACGGCGGCACGGTGTCGCGGGTGCGGGCGCAGGAGTGGGTGGAGGAGGCGCTGGCACGGGAGCTGGGCACCCCCGTGGAGCCGGCGCGGGCGACCGGCGAGGACGAGCCCCGCTGAGGGCCCGCCCTCTCCCCCGTCCCCCCCTTCCGTCAGGCCACCGAGGCGATCCGGTCCCGGATGTCCTGCGGCGACAGGGCGCCCTTCGCCGTCACATGGTCCCCGGACGACTCGCCCCGCAGCCGCCGTCCGATCCACGGCACGAGGTACTCGCGCGCCCAGTGCACGTCGTCGCGACGCACCTCCAGCGTCCCGCGCGGCGGCAGCGGCGGCCACGGCTGCTCGGGGTCGGCCGGCACCTGGAGCCCGAGCGTCTGCCCGGCCCGCAGCGCCACGCGCGTGTGGCCCTCGGGGGACAGGTGCAGCCGGTCGCCGTCCCAGGCCCGGCGGTCCTGTACGGACTTCAGGGACCACAGGTCGAGCACCTGACAGCCGTACCGGTCGGCGACGGCCCGCACATGTCCGTTGTAGGTGGCGATCTTCCCGCGCAGGTGCTTGAGCACGGGTACGCCCCGGGTGTCGAAGCCGGTGGTCACCATGACCGTGCCGGCGACGGCGGTCAGCGAGGCGATCGCGCGCTCGAAGCGCTCGGCGACCTCGTCGGGATCGGTGCCCGGACGGATGATGTCGTTGCCGCCCGCACAGAAGGAGACCAGGTCCGGCGCGAGCTCGACGGCCCGCGGCAGCTGGTCCTCCATGATCTGGTCGAGCAGCTTCCCGCGCACCGCCAGGTTGGTGTACGCGAAGTCGCCCTCGGGGCGCCGGTCCGCGAGGAGTACCGCGAACCGGTCCGCCCAGCCGACGAACGCCCCGTCGGGGCCGGGGTCGCCGACGCCCTCGGTGAAGCTGTCCCCCACCGCCACGTACGACCCGATCACTGATCTGCTGTCATTCTTCGAATCGTCTGCCACAGCGGTTCATGATTCCCCTTCTAATGTGACCTACGCGACCGTAGGAAGGGGTTGACTGGCGGTGAGATAAACCACGTCAGAAGGGTGTGCCCGTCAGGGAATAAGCGACCACGCCCGGAAGTTGCCGATCCGGAAATGGCTCCAGGCGGCCGTACGCCGGCCTCACCGACGTAGCGGCGCAACCGGGTAAAGGGATGCCACGACGAAGGCCGGGCCCGGGGCTCGGGTCCGGCCTTCCTGCGGGTCAGGCGTGCGCGGCGGTCGTCGTCGGCGGGGTCAGCCGACGGCGACGCCGTGGGAGCGGAGGTAGGCGACCGGGTCCACGTCGGATCCGTAGTCCGGCGTGGTGCGGATCTCGAAGTGCAGGTGCGGGCCGGTCACGTTGCCGGTGGCGCCGGAGAGGCCGATCTGCTGGCCGGCGGTCACGGTCTGGCCGGCCGAGACCGAGAGCTGCGACAGGTGGGCGTACTGGGCGTAGTAGCCGTCGGCCAGCCTGATGACGACCTGGTTGCCGTACGCGCCGCCCCAGCCGGCGGTGACGACCGTGCCCCCGGCTATGGCCTTGAGGGAGGTGCCGGTCGGGACGACGAAGTCGACGCCGGTGTGGTACCCGCTGGCCCACATGCTGCCGGCCACGTGGTAGCCGGTGCCGATGGTCGCGCCGGACACCGGGAGGGTGTAGCCGCTGGAGGAGGGGGCGCTCCCGGCGGACTGCGGGGCCGTGTCCGAGGACGACGAGGACGACTGCGTCGCCTGCGTCGACTTCGGCGAGGAGGACGAGGAGGACGGGGACGAGGAGGCGGACGACGACGAGGAGCCGGTCGACGACTCGGTGCCGGTGCTCGCGGCCCTCGCGCCGAGCGACAGCTTCAGGCCGGGGTGGATCAGCGAGGGGTTGCCGCCGACGGCCTCGCGGTTGTCCGCGTACAGCTTCTGCCAGCCGCCGCGGACGTGCTGCTTGTCGGCGATCTTGGCCAGGTAGTCGCCGGCCCGCACGGTGTAGCTCCGGGCGTGCGTGGCGGACTTCCGCGTCGTCGTCGCGGAGGCCTGTACGGCGTTGTCCGCGACCGACTGGGAGACGGTCTGCGCCACGGCCCGGGAAGCATCCTGGGAAACGGACTGCGGGGTGGCCGCGTGGGCGCCGGTGGCCCCCAGGAGCGGGAGGGCGAGCGCGGCACCGCCGGTTCCGGCGACGGCGATGGAGCGGGTGAAGCGCTGGGGCTTCGGGCGGCGGTGCTTACCCTTCGCGGGCATGGCGAATTCCTCTCCGGCGCCTGCGAGGTGAGCTGTCGGGTGCGGACTGGAGATGCCCGGCCGCGACGGGTCGCGGCTTTACCCCGAGCCTGTTCCGGAGACCGGGACAGGCGGTTTCGCCTGTGGGTCCCCCGCTCCTGCCGTGCACGGGTGAGTGTGCGGATTCCGGACGGCGGCAGGATTCGGCGTCCGTCCGGATGGGTCTGGAACGTAAGCGACCAGGACGCACAGGAACAAGCAGTGGTTGCCCTGCTCACGGCTTTCTCTTGATCCGCTGCGCGAATTCCCCGTGACGCTCCGTGCAACCACCACGGGGATTTTCGCCTAACGCCCTTGAAAGGCACGTCGATTACGTGAGCATGACGGGCGACGCAGGGTCACGGATATGACCCTGCTCACGCAATACCCTTGCAGGATCCCTTATTCCAGAGCGAGTTGGACTAAGGATTCAATTCGGACAGAACCCTCAGATGCGACGGAGGCGGATAACCGTCGCATCGAGGTCACCGCGCAGCCCGGTCCGCAGCCCGTGGTGCAACAGCACCGCACCCCGGTGGACTTCGCCCGTTTCGCGGCATTCGTACGACGCCGTCGGATCCAGGCCGCGCAGGCGCAGCGCCGGAACCGGCTCGCCGTAGCGCTGGGCCTGGAGCCAGGCGAGGACGACGGTCTCGTCACCGCGGACGTACTGGACGGCGCTCAGCCCGCCCGCCGGAGGGCGCAGCCGGTACTGGTCGCCGCGCTGGACGAGAGGGCGGATCTCCTTGTAGAGGTCCACCCAGCGGCGGGCCTCGGCGAGCTCCTCCTCGGTCCACTCGGAGAGGTCGCCGCCGACGCCGAGCACCCCGGCCATGGCACTGACGAAACGGAAGCGCAGCGAGCTGATCCGGCCGTTGAGCTGGGTGTTGGGGCTGTCGGTGACCCAGGCGGCCATCACGCGCGCGGGGTGGATCTGGCTGAAGCCGTGCTGGATGTCGAGCCGGTCGAGCGGGTCGGTGTTGTCGGAGGTCCACACCTGGTCGGTGCGGGCGAGGATGCCGAGGTCGATGCGTCCGCCGCCGCCCGAGCAGGACTCGAAGGCCACGCCCGGGTGGGCCGCCCGCAGCCGGTCCAGCAGGGCGTACAGGGCGCGGACGTGGTCCACCCACAGGCGCTGCGGGTAGGGGTCGTCGGGCCAGCCGGCGTCGGTGAAGCAGCGGTTGAAGTCCCACTTGACGTAGTCGATGGGGGCGCTGGACAGCAGGCTGTCGAGCCGTTCGAAGAGGTACTCCTGGACGTCCTCGCGCGCCAGGTTCAACATGAGCTGATTGCGGAACTCCGTCCGCTTTCGTCCCGGTTGGAACTGGACCCAGTCGGGGTGCGCCCGGTACAGGTCGCTGTCCGGGTTGACCATCTCGGGCTCGACCCAGATGCCGAACTGCATGTCGAGCGCGTGCACGTGGTCGGCGAGGGGCTTCAGCCCGTTCGGGAAGCGGTCCGGGTTGGGCCACCAGTCCCCGAGGCCGGCGTGGTCGCCGGTGCGGGCGCCGAACCAGCCGTCGTCGACGACGAACAGCTCGACGCCGATCGCCGCGGCCCGCCGGGCGAGGGTGGCCTGCTGTTCCTCGGAGATGTCGAAGAAGGTGGCCTCCCAGGAGTTGAACAGCACCGGCCGGTCCCGCTCGGCGTCCGGGATCACATGGGCGCGCTGGTAGGCGTGCCAGGCGCGGCTGGCCCCGCCGAAGCCCGCGTCGCTCCACAGACCGGCGAACAGGGGCGTGGTGAAGGACTCCCCCGCCGCCAGCCGCAGCAGACCGGAGTCGTCGTATCCGGCGCCGCCGGTGATCTGCACGCGCGCGTCGGGGAGTTGGGCGACGGAGATGCGCCAGGAACCGGACCAGCCGAGGGCACAGCCGTAGACCTCGCCGCGCTCCTCGGTGGCGTCGGTGTCGAGGGCGACCCAGGGCAGGTACTGGTGACCGGTGTGACCGCGCCGACTGCCGATGATCTTCTCGCCGTAGGTCAGCGGGGCCCGCACCAGCCGGGACTCGGCGGCCCAGCGGCCGTGCAGATGCGACAGCCGCCAGTCCTCGCGCTCGGGCAGGGTCCAGGTGGCGGAGTCGGCGCGCAGCAGTTCCAGCGGCTCCTCGCCGTCGTTGCGCAGGGTCGTCCAGCGCTCCACGACGTCGCCGCGCATCCGGTAGTGCAGCGTGATCACCAGGGCGCCGTCGCGGAACCGCAGCCGCAGCTCGGCACCGCCGTCATCCCGGCCGCCCTCGCTCCCAGGCTCCTGCTGGATCTCGTACGACTCGAAGGTCCACTCGGTGCCGCGGCGCCCGGTGCCGGTGCGCACGGACAGGGCGGGGCGGACGAACCGGGGGCCGCCCTCCACCGGGTACTCCTCGTGCCCGTCCAGCGCGGCCTCGAAGGACGCGCGGCCCTGGAAGGGCACGGCGGCCAGCGCCTCGGCGTCGACGAGCGCGATCCTCGCGCCCCAGTGCAGGTGCACCAGTTCGTCGGCCTCGGTGAGGTGGAGGGCATAGCTGCTCGCAGGCCCCGAAAGGAGCCAGGTACGGCCGCCCGCGGCGATCTCGGGCTTCACGGTCTCGGGCATCAAACCCCCACTAATTCGAACAGGTGCGATCAAGCCTCAACATCATGAGCTGCGGACACCCCACCCTGCAATGTCTGTGGACAAACCTTTCACCTGGGGAGACGAGGGATTCGTCCGGCTGTGGACAACCCGTTGCCCTGCGCATCCGTGCCGTATGGTCGAAGCGGTTCCGTCGGTCACCCGAGCCGCACCGGTGGAGCCCGACCCGGGAGGGAGCCCCCGTGACGCAGCAGATCCCGTCGACCGAGCCCGAGTTGGCAGGTGTCCGCAACTTCCGCGACGTCGGGGGTCTGCCGACCACCGACGGACGGCGGGTGCGGCACGGCGTGCTGTTCCGCAGCGGCCATCTCGCGCACGCGACCGAGGAGGACGCCGCGTTCCTGTCCTCCCTGGGTCTGCACACGGTGTTCGACTTCCGCAACGCGGCGGACCAGAAGCTGGAGGGCCCGGACGTCGACCTGCCCGGGGTGCTCAACGTGAACCTGCCGCTGTCGGACCCGGCGGACGGCGCGGAGTTCTGGAAGATGGTCCGCGACGGCGACATCGAGCTGCTGCGCGCCCTCCTGGGCGACGGCAGGGCCGCGGGCCGGATGATCGCCTCGTACCGCACGATCATCCAGGGCCGTACGGCCGAGCACTCGCACGTGCTGCACGCGCTCGCCGAGGACAGCGTCCCCGTGCTGATGCACTGCGCGGCCGGCAAGGACCGCGCCGGTCTGTCCGTCGCGGTGACGCTGCTCGCCCTCGGCGTGGAGCGCGACGCGATCCTCGCGGACTACCTGGAGTCCAACGCCAAGCACCGCCGCTACAAGGTGCGGCGCGGCGGCTCGGCGGCGACCGCGTACACCCCCGAGGTGATGGAGCTGCTCGGTCCCCTGTTCGACGCCCGTGAGGAGTACCTCGCGGCGGCGCTGGACACCATCGACGAGACCTGGGGCGGCGTCGACCCCTATCTGGAGAAGGGGCTGAAGCTGGCTCCGCGGACCCGGGAGCGGCTGCGCGAGCGGCTGCTCGACTGAGGTCCCTACTGCTTGGCCCCCATCTCGAACAGGAACCAGATGAAGGCCGCGAGGACGTGCCCCACCGCGATGTAGATGATCAGCCGGATCCAGAGGCTGCGCGGGAACCGCTCCTCCATGTCGGTCATGGTGTCTCTCCAGGGGTGGGGCCCAGGCACAGGGCGGCCGTGGGACTCTGCAACAGGGTGTGGACGAAGAGCAGGTCGACCCCGTCGGGGTCCTGCGCGGCGAGGCGGTGCGGGGTCAGCGAGTCGAAGTGCGCACCGTCCCCGGGGCCGAGCAGATGCACGGTGTCGCCGAGGCGCAGCCGCAGCCGGCCCGTCAGGACGTGCAGCCACTCCTCCCCCGGGTGCACCCGCACGATGTCGCCCTGCGACCCGTACGGCACGTGCACCCGCAGGGCCTGCATCCCGCGCCCGGACGCGCCGGCCTGCCAGTAGGTCCAGCCGCCGGTCCGGGTGGGTTCCATCTCGGCGGCGCGGATCACCGCGTCCCGGTCGGCGACCGTCTCGCCGAGCAGTTCCGAGACCGTCGTACCGTAGACCCTGGCGAGCGCGAGCAGCATCGGCAGCGAGGGCTGGCGCTGCCCGGTCTCCAGCCGGGACAGATGGGCGGGCGAGAGCCCGGCCGCGCGGGCGGCGGCCTCCAGGGTGAGGGCGGCCCTGCGGCGCAGGGAGCGCAGTTGCGGTGCGACGGCCGGAAGGTCGTCCGCGGCGGACGGGGAGTCGGGCGAACTCATACGTCCATTCAGCCCGAGGATTGCCTCTGGGGCAAGTTTCTTGCCTCAGAGGCAAAACGTGCGGCGCGCGCCGCCGGTCAGCGGTTCGCCACCGCCTGCTTGATCAGCGTCTTTCCGAAGTCCCACATCAGCCCGCCCCCGCCGTGGGCGTCGTCCATCACCTCGGTGAAGGCGTCGACGAACCGGTCCACGTCCCGCTCGTCGACCACCAGCGGCGGGATCAGCTTGATCACCTCCAGGTGGTCGCCGGAGACCTGGGTGAGGATCCGGTGCCGCTGGAGCAGCGGGACGACCACCATCTGGGCGAAGAGCCCCTTGCGGGCGGTCTGGAGCATGGTCCAGCGGCTGCGCAGCTTCAGCGACGTCGGCCGGCCGAACTCGATGCCGATCATCAGGCCCCGGCCCCGGACGTCGGCGAGCAGCTCGTAGGTGCCGGTGAGCGCCGTGAGCCGGGACTTCAGTCGCTCGCCCATGACGCGTGCGTTCGCGACGATCTGCTCGTTCTCCATGACGGACAGGGTCGCGAGGCCCGCCGCCATCGCCTGGGCGTTGGAGCCGAAGCTCGCCGAGTGGACCAGGACGCGGTCGATCGAGGAGTAGACCTTCTTGAAGATCCAGTCCTTGCCGAGGGTCGCGCCGACCGGCACGTATCCGCCGGAGAGCGCCTTGGCCACGCACACCAGGTCCGGTTCGACACCCTCCTCGTGCTGGTAGGCGTAGAAGTCGCCGGTCCGGCCGAGGCCCGTCTGCACCTCGTCGGCGATGAGCAGCGCCTTGTGCCGGTGCACCAGCTCCTGCGCGGCGCGCAGATAGCCGGGCGGGGCCTCGTGCACACCCTTGCCCTGGATCGGCTCGACGATCAGGGCGGCGACATCGCCCTTCCGCAGCTCCCCGGCCAGCGCGTCGAGATCACCGAGCGGCACGGCCGTGTCGGGCAGCAGCGGGTCGAAGCCCTCACGGAAGCCGTCCTCGCCGTTGACCGACAGCGAACCGGTGGTCAGGCCGTGGAAGGCGTGGTCGCAGTAGAGGATCCTGGGCTTCCCGGTGGCCCGGCGGGCGAACTTCAGCGCGGTCTCGACCGCCTCGGTGCCGCTGTTGCCGAAGAACGCCCGGTCCAGGTGCGGGCTGTGGGCGAGCAGCCGTTCGGCGAGGAGGCCCGGGAGTGGCTGGCAGTCGAAGCGGGTGAGATCGGCGAGGGAGGCGTCGAGGACGTCGTGCAGCGCCTTGCGGACGACGGGGTGGTGGCGGCCCAGCCCCATCACCCCGAACCCGGCGAGCATGTCGAGGTGGTCGTTGCCGTCGGCGTCCCAGAAGTGGGCGCCCTCCGCCCGCTCGTAGACCTTGTCGAAGCCGATGGTGTGCAGCATGCGCGGGAGCTGGTGGTTGAGGTACTTGCTGTGCAGCTCGTAGCGTTCGGCTCCGCGCTCGGCCAGGAGGGCTCCGAGGTCGAACTCCTTGGTCATACGTGTCTCTCCTTCACTGGCCCGGCTCCTCCTTGAGCGCGAGGCTCGCGCCGATCCGCCCGGCGATCTCGACGGGGGTGAGGCCGATGTCGGCGAGCACCTCGGCGCGTTTGGCGTGGGCGAGGAACTGCTCGGGGATGCCGAACCGCCGTACGGGCACGTCGACCTCGGCGTCCGCGAGGGCGAGGGCCACCGCCGAACCGACGCCCGCCGCCCGGCTGTTGTCCTCGACGACCGCCACCAGCCGGTGTCCGGCGGCGAGCACGGGCAGGGCCGGGTCGACGGGTTTCACCCAACGGGGGTCGACGACCGTGCAGTTGATACCGCGGGCTTCGAGCAGTCCGGCGGCCTGGAGGCAGACCGGGGCCATCACGCCGACGGCGACGAGCAGCACCTCGGCCGCCTCCGTCCGGTGCAGCACGTCCATGCCGCCCAACCGGTCGACCGCCGGGATCTCGGGTCCCACCGACTCCTTGGGGAAGCGCACCACGGTCGGCGCGTCGTCCACGGCGACGGCCTCCCGCAGCTGGGCGCGCAGCTGCTCGGCGTCGCGCGGGGCGGCGATCCTGAGCCCCGGCACGACCTGGAGCACCGACAGGTCCCACATGCCGTTGTGGGAGGCCCCGTCGACGCCGGTGACCCCGGCCCGGTCCAGGACGAACGTCACCCCGCACCGGTGCAGCGCCACGTCCATCAGGAGCTGGTCGAAGGCCCGGTTGAGGAAGGTGGCGTAGACGGCGACGACCGGGTGCAGCCCGCCGGTGGCGAGGCCGGCGGCGCTCACGGCCGCGTGCTGCTCGGCGATCCCGACGTCCCACACCCGGTCCGGGAACCGCTCGGCGAAGGCACCGAGCCCCACCGGGTGCAGCATGGCCGCCGTGATCGCCACGACGTCGTCGCGTTCCTCGCCGATGCGGACGATCTCCTCGCCGAACACCGAGGTCCACGAGGGGCCGCCGGAGGGCACGAGCGGGGCGCAGGTGAGGGGGTCCATGGCGCCGACGGTGTGGAAGTGGTCCTCCTCGTGCGCGAGCGCCGGCTCGTAACCGCGGCCCTTCTCGGTCAGGCAGTGCACCAGTACCGGCCCGTGGAAGCGTTTGGCGCGCCGGAGCGCGGACTCGACGGCCTTGATGTCGTGCCCGTCGATGGGTCCGACGTACTTCAGCCCGAGGTCCTCGAACATGCCCTGCGGGGCGAAGGCGTCCTTGAAGCCCTTCTTCGCGCCGTGCAGCGACTCGTAGACGGTGGCACCGACGACCGGGGTGCGCAGCAGGACGTCCTTCCCCCAGGCCAGGACCTTCTCGTACCCGTCGGTGGTGCGCAGGGTCGCCAGATGGTTGGCGAGCCCGCCGATGGTCGGGGCGTAGGAACGTTCGTTGTCGTTGACGACGACGATGAGCGGCCGGTCCCTGGCCGCCGCGATGTTGTTGAGCGCCTCCCAGGCCATGCCGCCGGTCAGCGCGCCGTCGCCGATCACCGCGACCACGTGGCCCTTCTCGCCCTGCACCTGGAGGGCCTTGGCGAGACCGTCGGCCCAGCCGAGCGCGGCGGAGGCATGGCTGTTCTCGATGACGTCGTGCTCGGACTCCTCACGGGAGGGGTAGCCCGACAGGCCGCCCTTCCCACGCAGCTTGGAGAAGTCCTGACGTCCCGTCAGCAGCTTGTGCACATAGCTCTGGTGGCCGGTGTCCCACAGGATGCGGTCGACCGGCGACTCGAAGACGCGGTGCAGCGCGACGGTGAGTTCCACCACCCCCAGGTTGGGCCCGAGGTGTCCGCCGGTCCTGGCGACCGCGTGCACCAGGAAGTCCCTGATCTCCTCGGACAGTTCACCGAGCTGCGGCTCGGACAGCGCCCTCAGGTCGCGTGGTTGCCGGATGTTCTCCAGGATCGTCACGATCGGGCCCCCTTAGGTCCGTGCAGTTCGCTGCTGTTCAGCTCACGGTGACGGCCGGCTCCCCCGCCGCGACGCCGTCCCGCTCCATCCGCTCGGCCAGCTTCATGGCCTCCTCGATGAGGGTCTCGACGATCTTCGACTCCGGGACGGTCTTGATGACCTCGCCCTTCACGAAGATCTGGCCCTTGCCGTTGCCGGAGGCGACCCCGAGGTCCGCCTCGCGGGCCTCGCCGGGGCCGTTCACCACACAGCCCATGACGGCGACCCGCAGCGGGACCTCCATGCCGGTGAGGCCCGCCGTGACCTCCTCGGCGAGCTTGTACACGTCGACCTGGGCG
>NZ_KQ949028.1:312742-379984 GCF_001514285.1 Streptomyces sp. DSM 15324 | reverse complement strand
GACGGCGGTCCAGCGAGCCCGCGTTGACGCCGATGCGGATCGGGGTGCCGTGGTCCTTCGCCGCCCTGGCGATCTCGCGCACCTTGTCGTCGAACTGCTTGATGTTGCCCGGGTTCACCCGCACCGCCGCACAGCCCGCCTCGATCGCCGCGAACACGTACTTCGGCTGGAAGTGGATGTCCGCGATCACCGGGATCTGCGACTTCCGCGCGATCGTCGCCAGCGCGTCCGCGTCGTCCTGGGTCGGACAGGCCACCCGGACGATCTGGCAGCCGGACGCGGTCAGCTCGGCGATCTGCTGGAGCGTCGCACCGATGTCCGACGTACGCGTCGTCGTCATGGACTGCACCGACACCGGGGCCCCGCCCCCGACCGCCACCGGGCCGACCTGGATGCGCCGCGACACACGCCGCGCGGCGACCGGCCGGACCGGTACCTCGGGGACGCCCAGCGGGACGGCGGTCACGGCCTCACTCCCGGTTCCCGGAGACCGTCTCGCGCATCGCGCGCAGCGACTCCTTGAGCGAGCCCATGGTGGCGAGGACGGCGGTGGGCTCGTAACCGCAGTGCGCCATGCAGTTGGCGCAGCGCGGGTCCTTGCCGCGGCCGTACTTGTCCCAGTCGGTCTTCTCGATCAGCTCCCGGTACGTCGGCACGTACCCGTCGCTCATCAGGTAGCAGGGGCGCTGCCAGCCGAAGAGCGAGTAGTTGGGGATCGCCCACGCGGTGCACGGGAAGTCGACCTTGCCCTCCAGGAAGTCCAGGAAGAGCGGGGAGTGGTTGAGCCGCCACTTGCTCCGGTTGCCGCCCGCGAAGGCCTTCCTGAACAGTTCGCGGGTCTGCTCCACGCCGAGGAAGTGCTCCTGGTCGGGGGCCTTCTCGTAGGCGTAGGCGGGCGAGATCATCATCTCGTCGACCTTGAGGTCGTCGTTGAGGTAGTTCAGCACCTCGATGATGGTCTGCGGGGTGTCGGTGTTGAAGAAGGTCGAGTTGGTGGTGACCCGGAAGCCGCGCCGCTTGGCCTCCTTGATCGCGGCCACCGCCTCGTCGAACACGCCCTCCTTGGCCACCGACTCGTCGTGCCGCTCGCGCAGCCCGTCGATGTGCACGGCGAAGGCGAAGTAGGGCGAGGGCGTGAACTTGTCCATCTTCTTGCGCAGCAGCATGGCGTTGGTGCACAGGAAGACGTACTTCCGCCGGGCCACCAACTGCCGGACGATCTCGTCGATGTGAGGGTGCATCAGGGGCTCGCCGCCCGCGATGGACACCATCGGCGCACCGGACTCCAGGACCGCACCGACGGCCTGGGCGACCGGCATGCGCTGCTTGAGCACACCCGCCGGGTGCTGGATCTTGCCGCAGCCCTCGCACTTCAGGTTGCAGGCGAAGAGGGGTTCCAGCTCCACGATCAGGGGGAACTTGTCCCGCTTGCGGAGCTTCTGTTCAGCGAGATATGTAGCGACCTTGATGGACTGGCGCAGCGGCATGGCCATTCGGCTCACCTCCGGGGGAGCAGCACATTACGGTGCCATTCGAAGAATGCAGGCAGGACGGAACGAAGGACACGGAAAGCCGATATTCCACCGCGCACCGTGCCGATACGGACGAGTTCATGTTCTGGAGCGTCCACGACCACCCGGACGGCCGCAACCGGGCGTCCGTCCGCGCGCACGGCGCTCAGGAGCGTGGCCGCCGACTCCATGTCGACGGCGATCGCGCCGGTCGCCAGCAGATCGGCCCGTTCATGACCGCGTACGACGTGGTCGGAGCCGGTGAGGGGGCCGGTGTGGACGGTGCGCCCGGGCAGGGTGCGTACGAGTTCCTTGACGAGCAGTTCCGTGCCCACGCAGGGCACGGTGCCGCGCGGGTCGCGGGTCTCCTCGGCGACGACCAGGTCGCCGGGGTGCATGCCGGGGGCGAGTCCCGCGCAGAAGCCCGTGGCCAGCACGACGGCCCCGCCGAGCACCGGGTCGGCGAGGACCCGGGTGACGGAGCGCTCGGCAGCCCTGGGCCCCATGCCGGTGCGCAGGACGGTGACGGGCCCGCCGGCCCCGCTGCGGTCGCCCATGCGCAGGGCGAGGTGCTCGATGCCGAGGGCGCAGGCGATCAGCAGCGGGGCCGGGACGGGCGGTGTGCTCATTCAGCTTCCCTTGGCCTCGGCGGGAGCGGCCTCGGCGGAGGCGGTCCGGGCGGCGGCGGTCACGGCGGAGGCGGTAGCGGAGGAGGCGGTCACGGAGGCGCTGGCGGAGGGGCCGGTCACGGCGGAGGCCGTCTCGGCGGCTGTCCTCGTGGCGAACGGCTCCCCGTGGACGTACCGGCCGAGCGCGGTCAGCGGGAAGACCTGCCGGTAGAGGTGGTAGTTGATGGAGAAGTCCCAGGGGAAGCCGGTGCCGGTGAAGTACGGCTCGTCCCAGGAGCCGTCCTCGCGCTGGGTCCGGGCCAGCCAGGCGACGCCCCGCTCGACGGCCGGCGAGTCCCGCTCCTCCGCCGCCAGCAGGGCCATCAGCGCCCAGGCGGTCTGCGAGGCCGTCGAGGCGCCGCGGCCGCTCCAGCGGGCGGGGTCGTGGTAGGAGCGCAGGTCCTCGCCCCAGCCGCCGTCGTCGTTCTGGACCCGCTCCAGCCAGGCGACCGCCCGGCGGATCGCGGGATGGCGGGCGGACAGTCCGGCCGCCGTCAGGGCGGGCACCACCGAGCCCGTGCCGTAGACGTAGTTGACGCCCCAGCGGCCGAACCACGAGCCGTCCGGCTCCTGTTCGGCCAGCAGCCAGCGGATCCCGCGCCGGGTGCGCGGGTCGTCGGAGAGGCCCTCGACCGCGAGCATCTCCACGACGTGCGCGGTGACGTCGGCCGACGGCGGGTCGATGACCTCGCCGAAGTCGCAGAACGGCAGCCGGTTGGGGAACGGGCTGGTGTTGTCCACGTCGAAGGCGGCCCAGCCCCCGCCCCGGGACTGCATCCCGAGGTTCCAGCGCACCCCGCGCGCGATCGCCCGCTCCACCCGCTCGGGGTCGTGGTGGCGGACCCGGCGCAGCGCGAGGACCACCTCCGCGGTGTCGTCGATGTCCGGGTAGTTGTCGTTGTGGAACTCGAACGCCCAGCCGCCGGGCGGGAGGTGCGGGCGGCGCTCGGACCAGTCGCCGGGCCGTACGATCTGCTCGCCGAGCATCCAGTCGGCGGCCTTGACGAGCTGGGGATGGTCGGCGGGCAGACCGGCGTCGGCGAGCGCGATGGTGGCGAGGCAGGTGTCCCAGACCGGTGACTGGCAGGCCTCGATCATCCGGGAGCCGTCCTCGCGCCACACGGCGTAACGGTCCAGCGACTTCAAACCCTCGCGCATCACGGGGTGTTCGAGGTCGTAGCCGAGCAGGTGCAGGGCGATCACCGAGTACACGGCCGGGGGCTGGATGCCGCCCCAGCAGCCGTCGTTCTCCTGCCGCTCGATGATCCACCGGGCGGCGGAGTTCATGGCGGCCCTGCGCAGCCGGCGCACCGCGACCGTGCGGTAGCCGCGGACCACCTTGTCGAGCCGCTGGAAGAGACCGTCCCAGGTGTACAGGGGTGCCAGGGGCTGCGGCGGGTTGGGGCGGTCGGGGTCGGTGTGCAGCTCGTCGAGGGGGAAGGGCGCCGGGCGCACCGGGCGCTTCGCCGAGACGACGGTGAGCGGGACGATGGTCTGCCGGGCCCAGCAGCCGAAGTGGTAGATGCTGAGCGGGAACCACTTCGGGAAGTACAGCAGCTCCGGCGGGAGTTCGGGCAGGTCCTCCCACTTCCACCAGCCGAACAGGGCGAGCCAGATCCGGGTGAAGACACGGGCGGCGGCGATGCCCCCCTGGGCGCGGACCCACTCCGAGGCCTTCGCCATGTGCGGGGCGTCGGGGGCGTCACCGGCCAGCCGCAGGGCGACGTACGCCTCGACGGTGGCGGACAGTTCGGGCGGGCCGCCGTGGAAGGTGGCCCAGGTGCCGTCCTCGCGCTGCTCGCCCCGGACGAAGCGGGCGGCGGCCTGGGTGGTGGCCTCGTCGCGGATGCCCAGGAACTGGCGGAGGAGGAGGTCCTCGGCGTCCATGGTGACGTTGGTCTCGAGGTCGCCCTTCCACCAGCCCTCGGGGTCCTGGCGGGCGAGCAGGAAGTCGGTGGCGCGCCGCATGGCGCGTGCGGCGGCTTCTTGTCCCCCGGCCGCCACGGGGATGGTGATGTCGGTGTCGCTGGCCGCGGCCGCCCGGGGCGGCAGGGCCGCCCCGGCGCTTCCGTCGGTCGTCGCTGTCATGGCTTCCCCTTCGTGCAGTCGTGCGAGTCGTGCTGCTGTGGGAACGCCGTCGGCCGGTACGCATCTCGCCTCGCGGCACCGGCCGGCGACTACGCGAGGACTATTCGACCGATAGTGATCATCTCTTTCGTACGACGACGAAGTCGGCGAGCGCCGTGAACCGGTCCCGCACCTGCTCGGGCATGTCCACGGCGTTCAGGGCCTCGATGGCGACGGTGTGCTGACGGCGGGCCTCCTCGGCGGTCCAGTCCCGGCCGCCGGCCTCCTCGATGAGCGCGGCGCGGGCGGCGAACTCCTCCTCGGAGAAGGTCGCGAAGTCGCTGCTCTTGGCGTCGGCGGCGAGGATCTCGCCGAGCCGCTCGGAGGCGGGGCCGCCCGCCGCGAGGGCCGCCACGACCGGCAGGGACTTCTTGCGCTGGCGCAGGTCGCTCCAGGTCTGCTTGCCGGTGGAGACCGGGTCGCCCCAGATGCCGAGGAGGTCGTCGACGGCCTGGAAGGCCAGGCCGAGGTGGTAGCCGTACTTCTCCAGGCGGTCGGCGCTGCGCTCGTCCGCGCCGCCGAGGACGGCGCCGATGGAGCTGGCGCAGGCCAGCAGGGCGCCGGTCTTGTTGCCCTCCATCTCCAGGCACTCCTCGACGCTGACGCGGTCGCGGTGCTCGTAGGAGATGTCCTGGGCCTGCCCGTCGATCAGGGCGCGGGTGGCGGTGGTCAGCCTGCGGGTGGCGCGGCCGGCCTCCGCGGTGCCGAGTTCGAGGAGGATCTCGTTGGCGAGGGCGAACAGGGCGTCGCCGACCAGGATCGCCTGGGCGGGACCGTGCACCTTCCAGACGGTGTCGCGGTGCCGGCGCTGCTCGTCGCCGTCCATCAGGTCGTCGTGCAGCAGCGAGAAGTTGTGGACCAGCTCCACGGCGACCGCGCCGGGCACCCCGGTCTGCGGGGCGGCGCCGGTCACCTCGGCGGAGAGCACCGCGAGGGCGGGACGGACCGCCTTGCCGCCGTCGCCGTCGGTCGGGTTGCCCTGGGCGTCGATCCAGCCGAAGTGGTAGGCGGCGACCGTGTCCATGGGCGGCGCCAGCCGGTCGACGGCCGCCCGGAGCACCGGAGTGGCCAGGGTGCGGCCGCGCTCCAGGAGCGCGGTCACGTCCACCGCGGTCCTGCGAGCGGCCGGCGAGGCCGGGGGCACAGTGGGCACAGTTTCTCCTCTTGTTGCGGTACCGGAGGGGGTGCGGGGGTGTGCCGAGCCGTGCTGATCGAGCATCAGGCCGCCTCCTCGAACGCGAAGAGCCGGTGGGGTCGGGGCCGGCCGAGGGCGCCGAGCGCGGCGTCCGCCGCGTTCACGCCGCTGCGGACCGCACTCTCCATGGTCGCGGGCCACCCTGTGGCGGTCCACGCTCCGGCCAGGTACAGGCCGGGGGCTTCGGTGCGGGCGCCGGGACGCAGCCGCCCGACGCCGGGGGCGGGAGCGAACGTCGCGTGGCGCTCCCGGGTGACGAAGAAGTCCCTCACCTCGGCGCCGCGCGCGCGGGGCAGCAGCCGTTCCAGCTCGGGAAGGTAGCGCGCGCGCAGTGCGGCGACCGGGGTGTCGATCTCGTCCTGGGCGGTGGACTGGGACAGGGCGAGGTACTGGCCCTCGCACAGCCCGGAGGCGTCGGTGCGGTCGAACACCCACTGCACGGGGGTGCCGAGCGCGGCGAGGAAGGGGGCGTCCAGCACCTTGCGGTCGTAGACGACGTGGACGTTGAGGATGGGCGCGGTGCCGATCTCCTTCAGCCGTCCCGGGTCGTCGAGCGCTCCGGCCGGCAGCAGATCGTGGGTCTCGCCCTGCGGTACGGCGAGGACGACGGCGTCGGCGGTGAGGGTCTCGCCGGGGACCCGGACGCTCCAGCGTCCGTCGCCCTCCGGGGAGAGCGAGGTGACGCGGGTACGGACCTCGGTGCGTACGCCCGCGGAGTCGAGCGCCCGGCGGGCCAGCCCGTCGTGCAGGTCGCCCAGGGGGACATGGGCCCAGCCGATGTCGGCGGCGCCCGGGTCGGAGAGCAGTCCGGTCTTGAACACCATGGCGGCGAGCGCGAGGGAGGCCTCGCCCGCGACCGCGTTGAGGGTGGCGACCCCGACCAGGTCCCACAGGGCCTCGACGGCGCGCGCCGACTGGCCGTGCGCGGTCAGCCAGCTGCCGAAGTCCTGCGCGTCCAGCGCCGGGTCGGCGAGGTCGAGCCCCTTGAGGGCGAGCGCGGCCCGGCCCACCCGGGCCCGTTCGGCGAGGGAGAGGTGCGGGTAGGTGGCGAGGCTGCGCCCGAGGTGCAGGGGCACCGGCAGGGCGTCGCGCCGGAGCCTGCCGAGCCGGCGTCCCGCGGGCCGCGCGACATCGACAACGGGCACGTCGAGACGATTTTGCAGAGGGGCCAGGGCGGCGCCCCCGATGCGGTCGAGGAACCAGCGGTAGGCGGTGCAGCAGCGCAGATAGACATGCTGGCCGTTGTCCACGGTGAGGTCGCCGCGCCGGAAGGAGAAGGCCAGTCCGCCCAGGCGGGGGCGGCCCTCCAGCAGGGTGACGCGCACGCCCGCGTCGGCGAGCGCGAGCGCGGCGGTGATGCCGGCGAGTCCGCCGCCGACGACGACCGTGTGCCGTCCGTCGCTCATCGTGCACCCTCCCCTGCCGCCCTGCCGTGGTAGGTGAACTGTGCACGGCCCGCGGTCGCACTCAGGGACGCCGCGCCGCAGCGGAGGGTTGCGTGCCGCTTTCCGTCGGTTCCTGTGGTTTCCCCGGCGGCGGCACCCCGTCCCGCGGCGTCGCCCACGGCGCCCATCAGGCATGCCTCCTGACGGTCTGCCGGGAGACGTGCCGGGCGTCCAGTCCGGACAGTCCGCGCACGGCGACATAGGCCTTCTCGCGGCCGGGCAGCGAGACCCGGCCGCGCAGCACGGCGGCGGGGTCGCGTTCGATGCGGTCGAGCAGGCGCCGGTAGATGCCGGCCATGGCGGCGACACAGGCGCCGCTGCGCCGGTCGAGCAGGGGCAGCAGCCGGTAGCCCTCGGCGAACAGGGTGCGGGCCCGGCGCACCTCGAAGTGCACGAGTCCCGCGAAGTCGGAGCCCTCGGGCGGCGTCGGCCCGTCGAACCCGGCCGAGCAGCCGAACTTGGCGAGGTCGTCGGCGGGCAGATAGGTCCGGCCGCCGGCCGCGTCCTCACGGACGTCGCGCAGGATGTTCGTCAGCTGGAGCGCGAGCCCGAGGGTGTCGGCGTACTCCGGCGCGCGCTCGGCGCCGCGCGCCCCCGGTTCCGTACCGAACACACCGAGCGAGAGGCGTCCGATCGCGCCCGCCACACAGCGGCAGTACGCCTTGAGGTCGTCCCAGGTCTCGTAGGTCTCACCGCGTACGTCCATCAGGACGCCGTCGATCAGTTCGTCCAGGCCGCCGAGCGGGACGGGGAAGACGCGCGCGGTGTGGGCGAGGGCGACCGCGACGGGGTCGGTGTCGTCCTCGTCGACCTCGCCGTGGCGGACCCGGGCGAGCAGGGCGCGGGTGTCCTCCAGGCGGGCGGCCTTGACCTTGTCCTCCAGGGCGCCGTCGCCGATGTCGTCGACGCGGCGCGAGAAGGCGTACAGCGCCGACATCGCGCGGCGTTTCGGTGTGGGCAGCAGCCGGATCCCGTAGGCGAAGTTACGGGCCTGCGCTCCGGTGACGGTCTCGCAGTAGCTGTAGGCGGCGAGTACCGGTGCGGACACGTGCGGTGACGGCTCCACGGTCCGGATCACCCCTCTCCTCGCAGGGTCACGCCCACCTCGCGCAGCAGCCGGAGCTTGCCGGGCTTGGGCGGGCCGGGAAGGACGTCGTACTCGGCGGCGGCGATCGCGTGGACCGCCGCCCTTCCCCCCGCCACGAATCCCGCGAGCAGCAGCCTCAGCCTGCCCTGGACGCTACCCACGAGGGGGGCGCCTTCATTCAGCAGATCGCGGGCGCGTTGCGCCTCGAACGCGACCAGGGCGCGCACCGAGGCGCCCGCCGTGGGCGCGGCGAGATCCGCCTCCCGCACATGAAAGCGCTTCATGTCGGAGGCGGGCAGGTAGACGCGGTCGCGGCCGAGGTCCTCGGCCACGTCCTGGAGGTGTTCGACGATCTGGAGTGCGGTGCAGACCGCGTCGGAGCGGCGGATCCGCTCGGGGGTCGCGGTGCCGGTGACGGCGAGCACGAGACGGCCGACGGGGTTGGCGGACAGCTCGCAGTAGGCGAGCAGGTCGTCGTAGGTCTCGTAGCGCTTGACGAGCTGGTCCTGGCGGTTGGCGGCGATCAGGGCGAGGAACGGCTCGGGGGTGAGGCGGTGGCGGCGGACCGTGGGCAGCAGGGCGCGCAGCAGGGGGTGGCGGGGCCCTCCCGGGGTGCCGGGGGAGCCCTCGAAGACGCGGCGCAGATCGGCCTCGAAGGCGTCGAGGAGGAGCAGGCGGTCCTCGGCGTCGGCGGCCGGTACACCGAGGAGGGCGGCGTCGGCGCCACCGGGGGCGAGGTCGCCGTCCCCGATGTCGTCGACGAGCCGGGCGAAGCCGTAGACGGCCATGAGGTCCTCGCGCCACGCGCGGGGGAGGAAGAACGGGGCGACCGGGAAGTTCTCGTCGGAGGCCTTGTCGAGGGTGCCGCGTCCGGGACCGCCGGTGCGGGGCACGACCGGCGCCGTCATCGTTCACTACCCGGGGCAGGGACGGCACGTACTGCCTTGAGCTGGGGAGTTTCCGTAGCCATTGCCGTCACATCTCCCGTTCTACACCGCCGACCCAAGACACACTATTTCGGACACGCCGCCCGGCTGTCCGCGCGGCAGCCTCGACCGAGGGTGTCGCGCATTATCGCCCCACTTGACGCGTTTCGGGACCTGTCACAGCTTACGTTGTACAACCAGCGGGGTCCGCGCGGGTGTCCCACAGATCACAACAACACACCGATTCGCGTCAAGATTCCTACGCGGTACCGGAGTTGACGCTTCCTTTGCAGACACGTGGGCCCCACCGGACCGTTCCGGCGGGGCCCCGGTCGCCACGCGCTACTTGCCCGTGAACTTCTCGTACTCCTTGAGGACCTCGTCGGTCGGTCCGTCCAGGCGCAGTTCGCCGCGTTCCAGCCACAGGACACGGTCGCAGGTGTCGCGGATCGACTTGTTGCTGTGGCTGACCAGGAACACCGTGCCGGCGTGCTTGCGCAGCTCCCGGATGCGTTCCTCGGAGCGCTTCTGGAACTTGCGGTCGCCGGTGGCCAGGGCCTCGTCGATCATCAGGACGTCGTGGTCCTTGGCGGCGGCGATGGAGAAGCGCAGCCGGGCCTGCATGCCGGACGAGTAGGTGCGCATCGGCAGGGTGATGAAGTCGCCCTTCTCGTTGATGCCGGAGAAGTCGACGATCTCCTGGAAGCGCTCCTTGATCTGCTCCCGGGACATGCCCATGGCGAGCCCGCCGAGGACCACGTTGCGCTCGCCCGTGAGGTCGTTCATCAGGGCCGCGTTGACGCCGAGCAGGGAGGGCTGGCCGTCGGTGTAGACCTTGCCGCTCTCCGGCGGCAGCAGACCGGCGATGGCCCGCAGCAGGGTGGACTTGCCGGAGCCGTTGGAGCCGATCAGGCCGATGGCCTCGCCGCGGTGGGCGACGAAGGAGACCCCGCGGACCGCGTGCACCTTGCGCACACCGCGTGCCTCGTCGCCGGAGCCCCGCCTGATCATCCGGCTCAGCGCGGCGGTGGCGCTGCCCTTGCCCGTCTTGGCGCCGTTGACGCGGTAGACGATGTGCACGTCGTCGGCGATGACGGTGGGGGTGTGCCGTGCGGATACCTGGTCAGCCACGTCCGTACCTCTCCTCGGCCTTCCAGAAGTAGAGGAATCCGCCGACCGCGAGCACCAGGGCCCAGCCGCCGGCGACGGCCCAGACGTGGTCGGGAAGGTTCTCGGCGCCGTACTCCTCGATGAGCGCGAAGCGCATGAGGTCCATGTAGATGGCGGCCGGGTTCCACTGCAGGACGTTGGCCACCCACTGCGGCTTGTCGGCGAGGAAGACGGGGATGGAGAACATCACGCCGGAGGCGTACATCCAGGTCCGCATCACGAACGGCATCAGCTGGGCGAGGTCGGGGGTCTTCGCGCCCGCCCGGGCGAACACCAGCGCCAGTCCGGTGTTGAAGGCGAACTGCAGGACCAGCACCGGCACGATCAGCGCCCAGGAGGCGTCCGGGTAGCTGCCGAAGCCGATCACGACGACGAACATCACCAGCATCGAGTACAGCAGCTGCTGGAGCTGCTGGAGCGCGAAGGAGATGGGCAGCGAGGCGCGCGGGAAGTGCAGGGCGCGCACCAGGCCGAGGTTGCCGGAGATCGCCCGGACCCCGCTCATCACGGAGCTCTGGGTGAAGGTGAACACGAAGACGCCCGTGACCAGGAACGGGATGTACACGTCCTTCGGCATGCCCTTGCTGGCGTTGAGCAGCACGCCGAAGATCATGAAGTACACGAACGCGTTCAGCAGCGGCGTCGCCACCTGCCACAGCTGGCCGAGCTTGGCCTGGCTGTACTGTGCGGTCAGCTTCGCCCGGGAGAACGCCAGGATGAAGTGCCGGCGTCCCCAGAGCTGGCGGACGTACTCCCGCACCGGGGGCCGGGCGCCGCTCACGGCCAGCCCGTACTTGGCGGCCAGCTGGGCGGCCGTCAGGCCCCCGTCGGGCGACGGAAGCGCGCTCACCGCGACTCCGCCGTCATGCGTTGTCTCACTCACAAGTAGGAAACTTTCGTCTTCGCGATGCACGGCCTTGACCGGGCCGGCATGAGCCGGGGGGCTCCCGGTGCGGCCGGGAGCCCTCTGGGACGAGCTTGTCAGATGACCGGGGGGCGGCCCAGTCTGGTCAGCCGCCACACCGTACGCCACCTGATGGGCCTGCGGGGCCCGCACGATGTGGTCCAGCCTTCCCGGAAGCCGCCGAACCAGGCCTTCAGCGCGGACCGCGAGGGCCGCCGCGCCAGGGTGAGCAGCAGCCACACCCCGAGATAGACCGGAACGAGCACGGCGGGCAGGTTGCGCCGAGCCAGCCAGACCCGGTTGCGCGCCACCATGCGGTGGTAGACCGCGTGCCGCGAGGGCGCGGTCGTGGGGTGGTACAGCACCATGTCGGACCGGTAGTCGATCATCCAGCCCGCGTCGAGGGCCCGCCAGGCGAGGTCGGTCTCCTCATGGGCGTAGAAGAACTCGTCCGGCAGTCCACCCACATCTGCGAAAACCTGCGTACGGACGGCGTTGGCGCCGCCGAGGAAGGTGGTGACCCGGGAGGAGCGCATCGGGTCGGAGGCCCGCAGCCTCGGCACGTGCCGGCGCTGGGTGACGCCGGTGTCCGGGTCGGCGATGCGGAAGCTGACGATGCCGAGCTCCGGGTCGGCGGTGAAGGCCCGCCGGCACAGCTCGGCGGTGTCCTCCCGGGCCAGCAGGCCGTCGTCGTCGAGGAAGAGCAGGACGTCGGCGTCGCGGCCGGCCGGGCCGAAGGCCTCGATGCCGACGTTGCGGCCGCCGGGGATGCCCAGGTTCTCGGGCAGCTCGACCGTGCGCACGCCCTCGGGGACGTCCGGGACGGGCGAGCCGTTGCCGACCACGACGACCTGGACCGGGTCGCCGTCCTGCCCCGCGACCGAGTCGATCAGGGCCCTCAGCTCGTCGGGGCGGTTACCCATGGTGATGATCACCGCCCCGACCTTCAGGGCGCTCACTTGAGCCTGCTCGACGCGAGGATCGAGACCAGGTGCAGCAGGGTCTGGAGCAGGGCGATGCCGGCGAGGACGGCGACGCCGAGGCGGGTGAAGAAGAGGTCGCCGCGGAGCTGGTCGGCTATCGCCAGGACCAGGATCAGCAGCGACGCCTCGATGCCGAGGATCAGCCGGTGGAACTTCAGCGCGGCGGCGGCCCGGCGGGCCAGTGCCATGCCGGAGGAGCGCATCTCGGCGGCGGCCTCCTTGACCGGCGGCTTGCCGGTCTGGTGGCGGGCGACGCCGACCAGGTCGGTCTCGGCCTTGATCAGGATCGCGCCGAGCGCGGCCAGGGTGCCGAGGAAGGCCCACAGCCAGTCGATGCGGCCGCTCCCCCACAGGTCGGCGGCGCGCAGCCCGAGGCCGACGAGCACGGCGGCGTCGGTGAGGTACGCGCCGACGCGGTCGAGGTAGACCCCGTTCAGCGAGTACATCTTCTTCCAGCGCGCGATCTCCCCGTCCACGCAGTCCAGCAGCAGGTACAGCTGGACGCAGAGGACGCCGAGCACGGCGCCCGGGATCCCCGGCACGAGCAGTGCCGGGGCCGAGAGCACGCCGAAGACGGTCATCAGGTACGTGAGCTGGTTGGGCGTGACCCTGGTGTTCACCAGATAGCGGTCCACCCGCAGGGACACCTCACGCATGTAGAGGCGTCCCATCCAGTGCTCACCGCTGCGCCGGTCCTTCACCCCCGGGGGGTGGACGACCGGTCTGAGTTCAGCTACCGATGGCCTTGACATAGTCGGCGTAGATGTCCTTGATCTGTTCGGTCTTGAGGTCGAGGTGTTCGAGGATCGTGTAGCGGCCGGGCCGGGTCTCGGGGGCGAACTCCACGGCGCGGACGAACTCGTCCACCGTGAAGCCGATCTCCTCGGGCAGCACCGGCAGTCCGTGCCGGCGCAGCACCCGGGCCATGGAGGCGGACTCCTCGTGGGCTCCGCGCAGGTACATCGCGAAGGCCGCGCCGAGCCCGCACTGCTCGCCGTGGGCGGCGGCCCGCCGGGGGAAGAGCAGGTCGAAGGCGTGGTTGATCTCGTGGCAGGCGCCGGAGGAGGGGCGGGAGTCGCCCGACACCGACATGGCGATGCCGCTGAGCACCAGCGCCTCGGCCAGCACCTGGAGGAAGTCGGTGTCGGCGATGGTGCCGGGGTGCCTGAGCACCGCCTCGCCGGCCTGGCGGGCGATCGCGGCGGCGAGGCCGTCGATCTTCTCCCCCTTGACGCGGTTGGCCAGCTCCCAGTCCGCGATGGCCGAGATGTTCGACACCGCGTCGCCGATGCCGGCGCGCACGAACCGCACCGGGGCCTCGCGGATGACGTCCAGGTCGATCACGACGGCGATCGGGTTGGGCACGCCGTAGGAGCCGCGGCCCGCGTCGTTGTCGAGGGTGGCGACCGGGGAGCACAGGCCGTCGTGCGCGAGGTTCGTGGGGACGGCGACCAGCGGGAGGCCGACCCGTGCCGCGGCGAACTTGGCGCAGTCGATGATCTTGCCGCCGCCCAGGCCTACGACGGCGTCGTAGTGGCCGGCCTTTATGTCGCCGGCCAGCCGGACGGCGTCGTCGAGGGTGCCGCCGCCGACCTCGTACCAGGTGGCGCCGGGCAGCAGGGGCGTGAGCCGCTCGCGCAGCCGGGCGCCCGAGCCGCCGCTGACGGCGACGGCGAGCCTGCCGGAGTGCGAGATGCGCTCGTCGGCGAGGACGCATCCCAGGTCGTCCAGGGCACCCGGGCGGATGTCGACGACGACCGGCGAGGGGATGAGCCGGGTCAGTACTGGCACGCGATCTCCCGTCCCCGGGCGAGATCGTCGTGGTTGTCGATCTCCACCCACTTCACGTCGCCGATCGGCGCGACGTCGATCCGGAAGCCGCGGTTCACCAGCTCCTGGTAGCCGTGCTCGTAGAACTGCTGCGGGTCGGTCTCCCAGACGGTCCGCAGCGCGTCGGCGAGCTCGGGGGCGGCGTCGCCCTCGATGAGCGTGACGCCGATGTACTCGCCGGTGGCCTCGGCCGGGTCCATCAGCTTGGTGATCTTCGTCATGCCCCGCTCGGGGTCGACGACGACCTTCATCTCCTCGTCGGCGAGGGACTTCACGGTGTCCAGGGCGAGGATGATCCGCCGGCCCTCGCCGCGGGCGGCGAGCAGGGTCTTCTCGACGGAGACCGGGTGCACGGTGTCGCCGTTGGCGAGGATCACGCCGTCCTTCAGGGCGTCACGGCCGCACCACAGGGAGTAGGCGTTGTTCCACTCCTCGGCCTTGTCGTTGTCGATCAGGGTGAGCTTGAGGCCGTACTTCGCCTCCAGCGCCTCCTTGCGCGCGTACACGGCCTCCTTGCGGTAGCCGACGACGACCGCGACCTCGGTCAGCCCGATCTCGGCGAAGTTGCCGAGGGTCAGGTCCAGGACCGTGGGCTCGCCCTCTATGCCCGCGGGCCCCACCGGCACCAGCGCCTTGGGCAGGCTGTCGGTGTAGGGGCGCAGACGCCGGCCGGCGCCGGCCGCCAGCACGAGGCCGATCATGCGGGTTCTCCTTCGTCGTGTACGGCGGGGGCCCCTGCGGACACCCAGAAGCGGATGCTCTCGACGAGCACCACGAGGGCGACGGCCACGGCAAGAACCGTGAGCGCGACCGTGAACTGCGTGGCGGTGAGCAGGGCGGCCAGCACCGCGACGAGCAGCGTCCGCCCCTCCTGCCCCCCTACGACGCGCACCAGCCAGACCGGCGGCGCTCCGGCGTTGCCGCGGATGCGGTACACCGTGTCGTAGTGATGGTAGGCGACGGCGGACACCAGGCCGAAAGCCGCGGGAAGGGCTCCGTTCACCCCGGACTTCGCCGCGAGGATCAGGACGGTGAGGTATTCGCCGGCCCGGAAGAGCGGGGGGACGAGCCAGTCGAGGGCGCCCTTGAGGGGGCGCGAGACGGCTTCGGCCGAGGTCAGGACATAGGCACCGGCCATCAGGACGGTCCACCAGCCCGGCCCCCACAGCCAGGACCCCACCACGACCAGGACGACGCCCCCGGCGGCGCTGAACGGTGCCAGGTGGCCGCCCCTGCCGCGCAGGACCCGGGCCAGGCCCTGGGCGAGGGGGCCGCTGTCGGTCAGGTCCGCGAGCGCCTGCGCAGCCCGGTCGGTGCGCCGCGCCTTGCGGGTGACCGAGCGCAGCACCCGCCCGGCCGTGGTGTACGTCGCCGCGAAGGCGCAGCCCGCGAGCAGCGCGTAGAAGGTGATCCGGGGGGTCGTGGCGGCCGTCAGGACGGCGATCATGGCCCATCGTTCACCGATGGGCAGGACGATCATCCGCCGCACCCAGACCGTCCAGCCGACGCTGTCGAGCCTGTCGGAGAGGGCGGCGGTGGGGCTGGTGTTGGCGGTGGCGTCGTGGTTGGCCTCGTTGAAGGAGAAGTCGACCACGTGCCGGCAGGTCTGCAGGATCATCGCGCCCAGCGCGAGCGCCCACACGTCGTCGCCGCCCTTCGCGGCGCCGAGCGCGAGGCCGGCGTAGTAGGCGTACTCCTTGATCCGGTCGAAGGTGGCGTCGAGCCAGGCGCCGAGCGTGGAGTACTGCAGGGAGTAGCGGGCGAGCTGGCCGTCGGTGCAGTCCAGCACGAAGGACGCGATGAGCAGGACACCGGCCGCGACGAAGCCGCCCCGGGTGCCGGTGGCCGCGCACCCGGCCGCGATCAGCGCGGTGATCAGGGAGGCGGTGGTGACCTGGTTGGGGGTGAGGCCCCGGCGGGCGCACCAGCGGGCGATGTAGCGGGAGTACGGGCTGATGCAGTAGGTGGTGAAGAAGCCGTCGCGGGCCTTCACGGCCGACCTCAGGCGTACGGCCTCGTCGTCGACGGAGGCGACGGCCTGCCGCGCCTCGTTGCGGGCCTGGGGGTCGGCGGGGACCTCGGCGACCAGGCTGCCCAGCTCGGGGCGGTGGACGCCCTCGCCGTCGGCGTCGAGGGCGGTGACGACACGGTCGGCGAGGCTGTCCACGGCGACCGCGGTGCCGCCGCTCGCGCCGTTCTCGCGGGCCAGCGCGCGGGCGAGGGCCGGCCGGCCGGCGGCCTGCGCGGTGAGCGCGCCGGGGATCGCGGCGAGCGGGAAGCGCGGGTCGGTGAGGCCGAGGCGCAGGGCGTGCAGATGACCGACGAAGCGGGCGTCGACGACGGCGACCCGGTCCTGGGCCGGCACCTCGGCGAGCAGTGCCTCGGTGTCGGCGCCGCCGGCGGCGAGCCGGACGTCGAAGCCGAGGGAGTGCAGATCACTCTCGATCGACGATCCGGGGACCGGCTGACCGGTGAGGATGGCGGTCGGCAACCGAACTCACTCCCTGGGTCCCGACGCGTCCGCGCCGGTCGTGTACACGATGGAGGCGCCCTGGGCCTGCCCCGGTCGGGGCCGGGCGGGCGGCATGTCGGCAGAGGCTATCGGATGCCGGGAAGGCCGCGTTCATCGGCCGTTCAGCTCCGATCAACACGGCCGGACGGCACGGCTTGAACCGGCCTTTGCCGAGATCATCATCATCGATCGGCGGCCCGCCCGACAAACCGCGAGGGCCTCCGGGCGCGCACCACGGGGTCGGGTGTCCGACATGGAGGACATTGCGGGCGGCGCGGCGCCTCGGCATAGGGTGGGCGGCCATGACGTGGCTGATCACCGGCGGAGCCGGATACATAGGGGCGCATGTGGCGCGGGCCATGGCGGGCGCCGGCGAGCGCGTCGTCGTCCTGGACGACCTCTCGGCCGGCGTCCCGGCCCGGCTGCCGGCGGACGTCGCCCTGGTGCGGGGCTCCGCGCTGGACGCGGCCCTGCTCAAGGAGGTCCTGGCCGGGCACGCGGTGACCGGTGTGGTGCACCTGGCGGCGCACAAGCAGGTCGCCGAGTCGGTCGCGCGGCCCACGCGCTACTACCGGGAGAACGTCGGCGGTCTGGCCACGCTCCTGGAGGCGGTGGCCGAGGCCGGGGTGCGGCGGTTCGTGTTCTCCTCGTCCGCGGCCGTCTACGGCAACCCGGACGTGGACCTCATCACGGAGGACACCCCCTGCGCCCCGGTGAACCCCTACGGCGAGACCAAGCTCGCCGGGGAATGGCTGGTGCGGGCGGCCGGGCGGGCGCACGGCATCACGACGACGTGTCTGCGCTACTTCAACGTGGCCGGCGCCGCCGCGCCCGAGCTGGCCGACACCGGGGTGTTCAACATCGTGCCGATGGTCTTCGACCGGCTGACCCGCGACGAGGCCCCGCGGATCTTCGGCGACGACTACCCGACACCGGACGGCACGTGTGTGCGGGACTACATCCATGTCGCGGACCTGGCCGAGGCGCATCTCGCGGCGGCTCGCCGGGCGGCCGGCGACGGGGGTGACCTCACCGTGAACATCGGGCGCGGCGAGGGCGTCTCGGTGCGCGAGCTGGTCACGCTGATCGGCGAGGTGACCGGCGACGCGCGGCCCGCGGTGGTCGAGGGGAGGCGCCCGGGTGACGCGCCGCGCGCGGTCGCCTCGGCCGGTCTTGCGGCGCGGGAACTGGGCTGGACGGCGCGGCGCGGGGTGCGCGAGATGGTGGAGTCGGCCTGGCGCGGCTGGTTGCTGCACCGGGCCGAACCCCGGCCGGACGGCGACTGAGGTGGCCTGACCTGCATTTCGTTTCCGCAGGTCAGAGCACATGACAACGGTGTTCAGTGCCGCGTTGCCGGATACCCCCCACCCGTAGTTCACTGTGATCCCGGGCGACCACAGGAGGGTGCTTTCCATGGGGGCTGGGCACGACCACGGCCACGGACACACGCACGCGCCGACCACCGGTACGGCCGCGGCGGCGTACCGCGGCCGGCTGCGCGTCGCGCTGGGCATCACGCTCGGCGTCATGGTGGTCGAGATCGTCGGCGGGCTCCTCGCCGACTCCCTGGCGCTGATCGCGGACGCGGCGCACATGGCGACGGACGCGCTGGGTCTGGGCATGGCCCTGCTCGCGATCCACTTCGCGAACCGGCCCGCGAGCACCAACCGCACCTTCGGGTACGCCCGCGCCGAGATCCTGGCCGCGCTCGCCAACTGTCTGCTGCTGCTCGGCGTCGGCGGGTACGTCCTGTACGAGGCGGTCCAGCGGTTCGTCACCCCGGCCGGTACCGAGGGCGGGCTGATGATCTGGTTCGGGGCCATCGGTCTGATCGCGAACATGATCTCGCTCACGCTGCTGATGCGGGGCCAGGCGGAGAGCCTGAACGTGCGCGGGGCGTTCCTGGAGGTGGCGGCGGACGCGCTGGGCTCGGTCGCGGTGCTGATCTCGGCCGTGGTGATCCTGACCACCGGCTGGGAGTACGCCGACCCGATCGCCTCCCTGGTGATCGGTCTGATGATCGTGCCGCGCACGGTGAAGCTGCTGCGGGAGACGCTCGACGTGCTGCTGGAGGCGGCGCCCAAGGACGTCGACATGGCGGAGGTGCGGGCCCACATCGTCGCGCTGGACGGGGTGGAGGACGTGCACGACCTGCACGCCTGGACGATCACCTCGGGGATGCCGGTGCTGTCGGCGCACGTGGTGGTGCGCTCGGACGTGCTGAACGCGATCGGTCACGAGAAGATGCTGCACGAGCTCCAGGGCTGCCTCGGCGACCACTTCGACGTGGAGCACTGCACCTTCCAGCTGGAGCCGGTCGGCCACGCGGAGCACGAGGCGCGGCTCTGCCACTGAGGCGGCGATCCGGACACCAGTTCAGGACGGTTCCCTGCCCGGGGCCCCGGGCAAGATCACCCGCGGGGCCCGCCGTCGTGCGCGGGGGGACGGGCGCGGCGTTCGTGCGAAGCGCCGGGCCGACCGGGCTCGTACGGCAGACTGGGGACGCGAGGACCGATGCTAAGGATGCGTATGCCGATCACACCTGCCACCGCGACGCACAGCTCGTCGAGCGGCGCCGCGGAAGCGATTTTGCTGGAACTGGTCGACGAGGACGGTGTGACGATCGGCACCGAGGAGAAGCTCACGGCCCACCAGCCGCCGGGTCTGCTGCACCGCGCGTTCTCGGTGTTCCTCTTCGACGAGCGGGGCCGGCTGCTGCTCCAGCAGCGGGCGCTCGGCAAGTACCACTCCCCCGGCGTGTGGTCCAACACCTGCTGCGGCCACCCCTACCCGGGCGAGGCGCCCTTCGCGGCGGCCGCGCGGCGTACGTTCGAGGAGCTGGGGGTGTCGCCGTCGTTGATGGCGGAGGCGGGCACCGTCCGCTACAACCATCCGGACCCGGCGTCGGGCCTGGTGGAGCAGGAGTACAACCACCTCTTCGTCGGGATGGTGCAGTCGCCGCTCCGGCCGGATGCGGAGGAGGTCGGCGACACGGCCTTCGTGACGCCCGAGGAGCTGGCCGAGCGGCACGCGAAGGACCCGTTCTCCGCCTGGTTCATGACCGTACTGGACGCGGCCCGGCCCGCCGTGCGGGAGCTGACGGGGCCGTCGGCCGGCTGGTGAGCCGCCGGGCGCTCAGGGCGCCGGGGAGGGGCGGGCCGACCGCTGGTCAGGGAAGTCGTACGGGCTTGAGCGGCAGGGCGGCCCAGATCACCTTGCCGCCGCCGGCGGTGTGCTCGACGTCGCAGATCCCGCCGGCCTCCCTCGTGATCTCCCGCACCAGGAGCAGTCCGCGGCCGTTGGTCTCCTCGTGATCGGCCTCCAGGGCCGTCGGGCGGTAGGGGTGGTTGTCCTCGACGGCCACCCGCACCCACTCGGCCCCGACGGCCACCTCCACCGCGAGCGTCGGCGACAGCAGCGCCGCGTGCCGGACGGCGTTGGTGACCAGTTCCGAGACGATCAGCAGCAGCCCCTGGACCAGGTCCTCCGAGACCGGCACCCCCTGGCGCAGGAGCAGGTCGCGCACGGCGTGCCGGGCCTGCGGGACGGAGGCGTCCACGGCCGGTGCGGTGAAGCGCCAGACGCCTTCGTAGGGCAGCGGCCGCGGCCCCGGGCCGGCCGGGGACTCCAGAGGTGCGTCCGCGCCGCCCTCGGGGCGTGGGTCGGGCCCGCGCCCGTGGTTGTCCATCGTCCGGTCGCCACCCTCGCGCTCGATTGTCACCACACGTCGAGTGTTGGCAACGAGCCTCGCCACACCTCCTGCCTGACCAGAAGTCAGCCATTATCGAGCGTTCCCGACCACCCCCGCCCGGGCAGGTCACGGCCGCGACCGGTCCCGATCCGATGGTGCCGCTTTCGCGCACTCTTCGGGTTGTACGGGTTCGGCGCCCCCTCGGCCCCTCTCGCCCGTTTCGGCCCCGGTTCGCGCCCGTTTCGTCGCCCGGGGCCGCTGTGACCGGGCCCGGGGCACGCGGCTAGCATCCGGGCCATGGAGCCCGAACTGCTGCACGGCGTCACCGACGGGGTCGCCACCGTCGTCCTGCACCACCCGGCGAAGCGCAACGCCATGACGGCCGCGATGTGGGCCGCGCTGCCGCCGCTGCTGGAGGCGCTGGCCGCCGATCCCGAGGTCCGGGCGCTGGTGCTGACCGGCGCGGGCGGCACCTTCTGCGCGGGCGCCGACATCTCCACGCTCCAGGGCTCGCCGGACGAGGCCCAGACCCTGGCCGTACGGGCCGAGGAGTCCCTCGCGGCGTTCCCCAAGCCGACGCTGGCGGCCGTGAAGGGGCACTGCGTGGGCGGGGGCGCCCAGCTCGCGGCGGCCTGCGATCTGCGGTTCGCCGAGGAGGGCGCGCTGTTCGGGGTGACACCCGCGAGGCTCGGGATCGTCTACCCGTCCTCCGCCACCCGCAGGCTGGTGGCGCTGATCGGTCCCGCCGCCGCCAAGTACCTGCTGTTCTCCGGTGAGTTGATCGACACCGAGCGGGCGCTGCGCACCGGTCTGGTCGACGAGGTGCTGCCTGCCGACGCACTCGACGAGCGCGTCGCGGAGTTCACCCGCATCCTCGTCTCGCGCTCCCGGCTGACCCAGGCGGCCGCGAAGGAGTTCGCGAACGGCCGCACGGACCGGGACGCCCACTGGGCCGCGCAGGCCCGCCTCGCCGGCGACACCGCGGAAGGGGTCAGCGCCTTCCTGGAGCGCCGGGAACCGCGCTTCACCTGGAGCGTCACGCCCGGGTGACCGGCGCGGCGGGACGACCGTCACCTCTGCCGACCGTCACGAGGGCCCAGTGCGGGGCGATGTCGTCGGGGCAGCCGCGGGTTGTCGGTGTCACCTGCCACAATTGCGGCGCAACCTCAGTGGAGAAGGCGGTACGGGCTCGTGACGACACCGGGATCCCTCGAAGCAGGGTCCATCGAAGGCAGGATCGCCGAGGAGCTCGGCGTACGGGAACGGCAGGTCAAGGCCGCCGTGGAGCTGCTCGACGGCGGCTCGACGGTGCCCTTCATCGCCCGGTACCGCAAGGAAGCGACCGAGATGCTCGACGACGCGCAGCTGCGCACGCTCGAGGAGCGGCTGCGGTATCTGCGGGAGCTGGAGGAGCGGCGCACGGCGATCCTGGAGTCGGTGCGCGAGCAGGGCAAGCTCACCGAGGCGCTGGAGGCGCAGATCCGCGGCGCCGAGACGAAGGCGCGGCTGGAGGACGTCTACCTCCCGTACAAGCCCAAGCGGCGCACCAAGGCGCAGATCGCCCGCGAGGCGGGTCTCGAACCGCTGGCCGAGGGCCTGCTCGGCGACCCGGGCGTGGAGCCGCTCGCGGCGGCGGCCGCGTTCGTCGACGCCGACAAGGGCGTCGCCGATCCGCAGGCCGCGCTGGAGGGCGCGCGGGCGATCCTGACCGAGCGGTTCTCGGAGGACGCCGACCTGATCGGCGAGCTGCGCGAGCGGATGTGGGGGCGCGGGCGGCTGGCCGCCAAGGTGCGGGACGGCAAGGAGGAGGCGGGCGCCAAGTTCGCCGACTACTTCGACTTCGCCGAGCCCTTCACCGAGCTGCCCTCGCACCGGATCCTGGCGATGCTGCGCGGCGAGAAGGAGGAGGTCCTCGATCTCGTCCTGGAGCCGGAGGAGCCCTCCGAGCAGCCCGGGCCCTCGTCGTACGAGGGGATCGTCGCGTCGCGGTTCGGCATCGCCGAACGCGGCCGGCCGGGCGACAAGTGGCTGACGGACACCGTCCGCTGGGCCTGGCGGACCCGCATCCTCGTCCACCTCGGCATCGATCTGCGGCTGCGGCTGCGCACGGCCGCCGAGGACGAGGCGGTGAACGTGTTCGCCGCGAACCTGCGGGACCTGCTCCTCGCGGCCCCCGCCGGCACGCGCGCGACGCTGGGCCTCGACCCCGGTTTCCGTACCGGGGTGAAGGTGGCCGTGGTCGACGCGACCGGCAAGGTCGTCGCCACGGACGTGATCTACCCGCACGTCCCGGCCAACAAGTGGGACGAGGCGCTCGCCAAGCTGGCGCGGCTGGCGCGGGAGCACGCGGTCGAGCTGATCGCGATCGGCAACGGCACGGCGTCCCGGGAGACCGACAAGCTCGCCGGAGAGCTGATCACCCGGCACCCGGAGCTGAACCTCACCAAGGTGATGGTGTCCGAGGCGGGCGCCTCGGTGTACTCGGCCTCCGCGTTCGCCTCGCAGGAACTGCCCGGCATGGACGTGTCGCTGCGCGGCGCCGTGTCCATCGCGCGCCGGCTCCAGGACCCGCTGGCCGAGCTGGTGAAGATCGACCCGAAGTCCATCGGTGTGGGCCAGTACCAGCACGACCTGTCCGAGGTGAAGCTGTCGCGCTCGCTGGACGCGGTGGTGGAGGACTGTGTGAACGGCGTCGGGGTGGACGTCAACACGGCGTCGGCCCCCCTGCTCGCCCGGGTCTCCGGCATCACCGCCACACTCGCCGAGAACATCGTGGCGCACCGGGACGCCAACGGACCGTTCTCCTCCCGTACGGAGCTGAAGAAGGTGCCGCGGCTCGGCCCCAAGGCCTACGAGCAGTGCGCGGGCTTCCTGCGCATCCGCGGCGGCACCGACCCGCTCGACGCCTCCAGCGTGCACCCGGAGGCGTACCCGGTGGTGCGGCGCATGGTGAAGACCTCCGGGCAGGAGGTGGCCTCCCTCATCGGCAACACGGGCGCGCTGCGCTCGCTGCGGCCCGCGGACTTCGTCGACGACACCTTCGGTCTGCCGACCGTGACCGACATCCTCAAGGAGCTGGAGAAGCCGGGCCGCGACCCTCGGCCCGCCTTCAAGACCGCCACCTTCAAGGAGGGCGTGGAGAAGATCTCCGACCTGGCGCCCGGGATGGTCCTGGAGGGCGTCGTGACGAATGTGGCGGCCTTCGGGGCGTTCATCGACGTCGGTGTCCACCAGGACGGTCTGGCGCATGTCTCGGCGCTGTCGAAGACGTTCGTCAAGGACCCGCGGGACGTGGTCAAGCCGGGAGACATCGTCAAGGTGAAGGTCCTCGACGTCGACATCCCGCGCAAGCGGATCTCCCTCACCCTCCGGCTGGACGACGAGGCGGCCGCCCAGGGCCAGGACCGTTCCTCCGGCGGCGGGCGGCCGCAGCGGGGCGGCTCACGCCCGCCGCAGCAGCGCCAGCAGCAGGGCGACCGGCGCGGCGGGAACGGCGGCCAGCGCGGGGGCGGCGCCGCGCGCCAGGCGCCGCCGCCGGCCAACAGCGCGATGGCCGACGCCCTGCGCAAGGCGGGCCTGCTCGACCCGAAGAAGGGCCGGCGCTGACGTGACGGTGCCGGGCCCCGGTTCCCGGGAGGGCGCCGGGGCCCGGCCCGCTCGTACAGTGACGGTATGAGCACTTCCCGTGTCCTCACCTGGACCGTCGCGGCGAGCGGCGGCTACGAGACCGCGTGGACCGAGACCGGTGACGGGCTGCTGCGGGCGCGGGGGCGCGCGGTCGGGACGCTGCCGGAGCCGTACTGGGTGTCGTACGACCTCGACACCGGCGACGGCTATGTGACCCGGCGGCTGCGGGTGACCGTGGAGACGGCCGGGCGGACCCGGTCGCTGGACCTCAGGCACGACGGCCGTGGCGGCTGGACGGCCGACGGGGAGCCGCTGCCGGGCTTCCGGGACGCCGTCGACTGCGACCTGGGCCTGTGTCCCCTCACCAACACCCCACCGGTCCTCCGGCACGACCTGCACCGGACCCCGGGCGAACACCGGCTGCTGACGGCGTGGGTGTCGGTGCCGGCCCTCACCGTGCGCCCCTCCTGGCAGACGTACACCCACCTCGGCCCGGGCGAGAGCGGCACCCGGGTGCGGTTCGTCTCCGGGACCTTCCGCGCCGACGTCGAGTTCGACGCCGACGGCTTCGTCACCGCCTACCCCGGCCTGGCCGAACGCCTGCCCTGACCCCCCGGCTGCCGTCGCTCTCGGGGGTCGGCACCCCCTAGCGTTCCGTCACCTTGCCGGAGGCCACCTCCAGGCGGCGGGTGACGTGGACCGCGTCCAGCATGCGGCGGTCGTGGGTGACGAGGAGCAGCGTTCCCTCGTAGGCGTCGAGGGCCGACTCCAGTTGCTCGATCGCCGGGAGGTCGAGGTGGTTCGTGGGCTCGTCGAGGACCAGGAGGTTGACGCCGCGGCCCTGGAGGAGGGCGAGGGCGGCCCGGGTGCGCTCCCCGGGTGACAGGGTGGCCGCCGGGCGCAGGACGTGGTCCGACTTCAGCCCGAACTTGGCCAGCAGGGTACGGACTTCGACCGGCTCGGTGTCGGGGACGGCCGCGCAGAAGGCGTCCAGCAGGGACTCCGGTCCGTGGAACAGCTTGCGTGCCTGGTCGACCTCGCCCACCAGGACGCCCGAGCCGAGCGCCGCGTGCCCGCCGTCCAGCGGGATCCGGCCGAGGAGCGCGGCGAGCAGGGTCGACTTGCCCGCGCCGTTCGCACCGGTGACCGCGACCCGGTCGGCCCAGTCGATCTGCAGGGTCACCGGGCCGAAGGTGAAGTCGCCGCGCCGCACCTGGGCGTCCCGCAGCGTGGCGACCACCGCCCCGGAGCGCGGGGCGGCGGCGATCTCCATCCGCAGCTCCCACTCCTTGCGGGGCTCCTCGACGACCTCCAGGCGCTCGATCATCCGCTGGGTCTGCCGGGCCTTCGCGGCCTGCTTCTCGCTGGCCTCGCTGCGGAACTTGCGGCCGATCTTGTCGTTGTCGTTGCTCGCCTTGCGCCGGGCGTTCTTGACGCCCTTGTCCATCCAGGAACGCTGCATCTGGGCGCGGTCCTGGAGGGCGCCCCGCTTGTCGGCGTACTCCTCGTAGTCCTCGCGCGCGTGCCGGCGGGCCACGTCCCGCTCCTCCAGATAGGCGTCGTAACCGCCGCCGTAGAGGTTGATCTGCTGCTGCGCGAGGTCGAGTTCGAGCACCTTGGTGACGGTGCGGGTGAGGAACTCGCGGTCGTGGCTGACGACGACGGTGCCCGCACGCAGCCCGGTCACGAAGCGTTCGAGGCGCTCCAGGCCGTCGAGGTCGAGGTCGTTGGTGGGCTCGTCCAGGAGGAACACGTCGTAGCGGGAGAGCAGGAGGGAGGCGAGGCCCGCGCGGGCGGCCTGCCCGCCGGACAGGGCGGTCATCGGCTGGTCCAGCCCGACGCCGAGGCCGAGCGAGTCGGCGACCTCCTCCGCGCGCTCGTCGAGGTCGGCCCCGCCGAGTCCGAGCCAGCGCTCCAGGCTCGTGGCGTACGCGTCGTCCGCGCCCGGCGCACCGTCCACCAGGGCCTGGGTCGCCTCGTCCATGGCCCGCTGGGCCTCGGCGACACCGGTGCGGCGGGCGAGGAACTCCCGGACGGTCTCGCCGGGGCGCCGCTCGGGCTCCTGGGGCAGGTGGCCGACGGTCGCGGCGGGCGGGGAGAGCCTCAGCTCGCCCTGCTCGGGCGCGCCGAGGCCGGCGAGCAGCCGCAGCAGGGTGGACTTGCCCGCGCCGTTGGCACCGACCAGCCCGATCACGTCACCAGGCGCGACGACGAGGTCCAGCCCGGAGAAGAGGGAGCGGTCGCCGTGTCCGGCGGCGAGGTTCTTGACGACGAGGGTGGCGGTCACAGGTCGTAGATCCTAGTGGTCGCGCGGCCGGGCGGGCGCGCGGGTCTCCCGGCGGCCTGGCCGCGGCCCGGTCCCGTCGGTTACCGTCCGCCCGTGGACAGTGGCGAGCGGGACGACGTGGTGGTGGTCGGCGGTGGGGTCGTCGGGCTGACGACGGCCCTCGTGCTGGCCGAGCGCGGGCGGCGGGTGCGGCTGTGGACGCGGGACCCGGTGGAGCGGACCACCTCGGCGGTGGCCGGTGCGCTCTGGTGGCCGTACCACATCGAGCCGCTCGCGGCGGCGCGCCGGTGGGCGCTGCGCTCGCTCCAGGTGTACGAGGAGCTGGCGGGCAGCGCCGAGGAGACCGGGGTCCGGCTGGTCGAGGGCGCGATGGGCGGCGCCGACCCCGACGAGGTCCGCCGGTGGTCGGCGGGACGGCCGGCCGGGATGCGCCGGGCCACCGAGCGGGAGTACCCGGGCGGGGCCGCGATGTGGGCCCGGCTGCCGCTGATCGACATGGCGGTGCATCTGCCCTGGCTGCGGGAGCGGCTGCGGCGGGCGGGCGGCTCGGTCGAGGAACGCACGGTGACCGACCTGGCGGAGGTCCGGGCACCGGTCGTCGTCAACTGCACGGGCCTCGGGGCGCGGGACCTGGCCGGCGACCTGTCGGTGCGCCCCCAGCGCGGGCAGCTGGTCGTGGTCGAGAACCCCGGCATCGACACCTGGCTCGTGGCCGGGACCTCGGGCGGCGAACTCGCCTACCTCTTCCCGCAGCCCGGCCGCCTGCTCCTGGGCGGCACGGCCCAGGACGACGACTTCTCCACCGAGCCGGACCCGGCCCAGGCCGAGGCGATCGTACGGCGGTGCGCGGCCCTGCGCCCGGAGGTCGCCGGAACCCGCGTGCTGGACCACCGGGTGGGACTGCGCCCGGTCCGGCCGGGGGTGCGGCTGGAACGGGAGCCGCTCCCCGACGGCCGGCTCCTGGTCCACCACTACGGCCACGGCGGCGCGGGCGTGACGGTGGCCTGGGGGTGCGCGGAGGAGGCGGCGGCCCTGGCCGCAACCCCCTGACGGGGCGCGGGAAACCGCGCGCCCGGCCGCCACGCACCCGCAGCCGGCTGCCGATGTCTCCGGTGGAGCCGTCAGGGAATCCGGTACGTGGCGCCCGGCACCCGCACACCGTCCGACGGACCGGAGCCGAGCGCACCCCCGGCCGCCCCGGACGTGGCCGCCGCGAACGCGGCCGCACCCCCCACGAACGGCACCCGAGCCGACGTACGGGCCAGATCCACCGTCAGCGTGGGCGTGTCCGCGGGCGGGTCGATGAGGTCCTTGTCCGTGCCCGCGACGATCAGCGCGAGCCGGTGACCGGCGGGTACGACGTGGTCGGTGGCGGCCAGGTCGAGGGTGATCGTGTACCGCCTGCCGGGCGTGAGCGGGACGCCCTTGCCGGGTTCGGCGTAGGTGCCGAGGTCGGCCCAGCCCCGGCTGAGGACGGTGAAGCCGACGTCGGCGGTCCGCGCCGCGGTCTCCTTGAAGCAGGCGCTGTCGCCGGCCGTGCTCTCGCCCCAGCAGGTGCGCTCGGTGAGGGTGGTGACGCCCTCGCCGGCCGCCGCGTAGTCCCGGACGGTGTCGGGGCCGAGGTCCACGAGGACGGCGCTGAGGTGGGCCGTCGCCGCGGTGGGGGTCGCGGTCACGGTGACCTGTGAGGAGCCGGACAGGCGCAGCTCGCGGGTGAGCGGCCCGGTGGCGAAACCGGCCTTGGCGGGGGTGGGGGTGTCGATCCCCGCGGCCCAGTCGGTCTCGCCGAGCCGCGGGTCGTCGGTGAAGGTCTCGGTGCCGGTGCCCCGGCGCAGGCCGAGCGAGCCGACGCCGGGCTGGGTTCCCGCGGTGGGACGCAGGGTCGTGGACCGGGTGCCGCGCGGCGGCCAGGTCGTCGAGGTGGCCCACCGGTCGGGGTGGCGTTCGACGTCGGCCATGGGCTCGCGGTCGATCCCGTTGTCGTAGCCGAGGAGTTCGTGGTCGAACCAGCGGTGGAGGGTGTCGACCCAGGCGGCGCGCCGGAAGTCGAAGGGGTCGACATGGCCGGTCTGGGAGAGCCAGATCTTGCGCTCGACGCCGTTCTTCGCGAGGGCGTCCCACCACCGGCCGAAGTGCCGGGTGCGGACGTTGAGGTCCTGCAGACCGTGGACGACGAACACGCTCGCCCGGACCTTGCGGGCGTCCTTGACGTAGTCGCGCTCGGTCCACAGGGAGGTCCAGTCGCCCGTGCGCGGGGCCTCCTCGACGAGTCTGCGCTGGACGGCGGCGCAGCGGGCACGGGCGTCGGGGCTGTCGACGTAGCCGGCGAGCCAGTCGGGGCCGGAGTCGTAGAGGGGGGCGCCCTGGGAGAAGTAGTAGTCGTACCAGGAGGAGATGGCGGAGATCGGGACGATGGTCCTCAGGCCCTTGACCCCGGTGGCGGCGACGCCGTTGGCGATGGTGCCGTCCCAGCTCTTGCCGATCATCCCGGTCCTGCCGTTGGTCCAGCCCGCCGTGGCGGGGGTGGTGCCGGTGCGGGTGGTGTAGGCCCTGGCGCGGCCGTTCAGCCAGTCGACGACGGCCTTCGCGGAGAGGATGTCGGAGCGGCCGCCGATGTCCACGCAGCCGTCGGAGCGATTGGTGCCGGCCAGGTCGACGCCGACGACGGCGTAGCCGCGCGGGACGAAGTAGTTGTCGTAGAACAGCGGCATCTGGACGACGTTCCCGGCCGGGTCGTACGTCTTGCGCTGGCTCTCGTTGCCCCGGCCGCAGCAGGAGTAGTAGGGGCTGGCGTCCATGATGACGGGCACCTTGCGGCCCTGTGCGGCGGGTTCACGGGGGCGGACGATGTCGACGGCGACCCGGTCGTGCCGACCGTCGCCGTCGCCGTCGAGTCCGGTGTCGACCCAGACGGCCTCGCGGACGGCCTGGGCGTAGGAGTAGACCGGCCGGCTCTCGCGCGCGGCGCCCTGGGCGGTCACCGGGGTGAGGAGGCCTGCCACCAGGAGGGTGAGGGCGGCGGTCGCGAGCGTTCTCCAGATCGTGAAGCGCGTGCGTGTCGGCATGCGCGGGACGGTACCCCGGTCAACACCCGTGCAGAAGAGGGCGTTTGTGAGCCGCCTGTGACCGCCGGGGGCGTGGTGGCCGAAACAGATCGCTGTGCGGGGTGCGCCCATGACGGCCGAATGGCGATCGTGTGACAGGTGCGGCGGTGGACGCCGGCCGGGCGCCGGGACTCAATAGGCTTCGAACAGCCCTGGTACCCCCACGACTTGGAGCTCATGTGCACCGCAGATTCCTCGTGCCCGGCGCACTCGCCGCGGCGTCCGTCCTGCTGGCGGTCCCGGCGTCCGCGGCAGGCGCGTCCCCCGGTGCCCCGGGCATCGGCGACCCCTACTACCCGGCGTACGGCAACGGCGGCTACGACGTCTCCCACTACGACCTGCGGCTGACGTACCGTCCGGCGACGGACGAGCTGGCGGGGACCGCGACGATCCTCGCCCGGACCACCGAGGACCTGTCGAGCTTCGACCTGGACTTCCTGCTGGACGTGAGTGAGGTGCGGGTGAACGGCACGGCCGCCGCCTTCGCCCGGTCCGGTGAGCACGAACTGGTCGTCACCCCGAAGGCGGCGCTGGCGAAGGGGACGCCTCTGACCGTCGTCGTCCGGTACTCAGGGGTGCCGTCGACGAAGAGCGCGTACGGCTTCTCCACCTGGCACCGGACCCCGGACGGCGCGGTCGCGGCGGACGAGCCCGAGTCGGCCTGGTGGTGGTTCCCCAGCAACGACCATCCCCTGGACAAGGCGACCTACGACGTGTCGGTGGCGGTGCCGGACGGCACCCAGGCGATCTCCAACGGCACGCTCCAGTCGACCACGTCCCGTCTGGGCTGGACCCGCTGGACCTGGCGGCAGAACAAGCCGCAGGCGACCTATCTGGCCACCCTCGCGCTCGGCAGGTTCGACCTCACCACCGGCACCTCCGAGGGCGGCGTCCCGGTCGTCAACGCCTACAGCAAGGACCTCGGGGACAACGACGGGGCGGCGCGGGCGAGCGTGGAGCGCACCGGGGAGATCGTCGACTGGCTGAGCGGTGTGTTCGGGCCGTATCCGTTCTCCTCGGCCGGCGGCTACGTGCCGAACACCACGACCGGGTTCGCGCTGGAGACACAGGGCCGGGTGTACTACAGCCCCCGGCAGTTCGCGAACGGCGCCAACACCTCCGTCGTCGTCCATGAGCTGGCCCACCAGTGGTACGGGGACTCGGTCTCCCTCAAGGGCTGGAAGGACATCTGGCTCAACGAGGGCTTCGCCCGGTACGCGCAGTGGCTGTGGTCCGAGCACGAGGGCGAGGGCACGGCGCAGGAGCTGGCCGACTACGTGTACGCCTCGCATCCGGCCGACGACGCGTTCTGGACGGTGAAGCCGGGCGACCCCGGCGCGGACAAGCAGTTCGACATCGCCGTGTACGACCGGGGCGCCCTTGCCGTGCACGCGCTGCGGAAGGAGATCGGCGACGAGGCGTTCTTCGCCGTCCTCAAGGGCTGGCCCCGGAGCCGTGCCTACGGCAACGCCGACATCGCCGACTTCCGGGCCTACGCCGAACAGGTCTCCGGCAAGCGGCTCGGCGCGCTCTTCGACACCTGGCTGTACCAGCCGTCGAAGCCGGCCGAGGCGGCGGCGCGGGCCGGGCTCACCGCACGGGTCCCGGTGGTGCGGCCGGCGGCCTGGAAGAAGATCGAGGCGACCAACGGGGTGCACGGGCACTGAGCAGGGGCGGCCCCGGGTGGCGCCGTGAACACGAGGCGCGGGCGCTGTTCCTCGCCGCGATTCCCCCCGCCGGTACGCGTGTGCGGGCCGCGGGGGGCTGGTCGCGCAGTTCCCCCCGCCCCTTCGGCCGCGCGCTGCTCACCGTGTACGGGCAGGGGGCCTGATCTGCTACTTCGTGAGGTCGGCCAGCTCGGCGTCGGCGGCCTTGGAGACCCGGCCGCGCACCGCGAACCAGCCGCCGACGAGGGCGGCCGCGATCAGCGGGATCAGCAGCAGGGTCTTGCGGCCGACCTCGGGGTCGTTCCACATGAGGCCGAGGACGGCGAGCAGGAAGGCGATCGTGACCAGTTCGGTGACCGGGCTGCCGGGGAGGCGGAAGGAGGGCCGCTCGAGGAGGCCCGCCCGGGCGCGGCGGACGAACACCAGGTGGCAGATCATGATGATCACCCAGGTGCTGATGATGCCGAGGGAGGCCACGTTCAGCACGATCTCGAAGGCCTGGCCCGGCATGAGGAAGTTCAGGCCGACACCGAGGACGCAGACCGCGCAGGTCAGCAGGATGCCGCCGTAGGGCACCTGACTGCGGTTCATCCGGGCGGTGAACCGGGGTGCGGAGCCCGCCATGGCCATCGAGCGCAGGATGCGGCCGGTGGAGTACAGGCCGGAGTTCAGGGACGACATCGCGGCGGTCAGGACGACCAGGTTCATGACGTCACCGGCGCCCGAGACGCCGATCTTCGACAGGACCGTCACGAAGGGGCTCTCGTCGGCCGAGTAGACCGAGCCCGGCAGGAGCAGGGCGAGCAGGACGACCGAGCCGACGTAGAAGAGGCCGACGCGCCACATGATGGAGTTCACCGCGCGCGGCACGATCTTCTCGGGCTCGGCGGTCTCCCCGGCGGCGACACCGACCAGTTCCAGGCCGGCGTACGCGAAGATCACGCCCTGCATGACGAGGACGACCGGCATCAGGCCGTGCGGGAGGACTCCGCCGTGGTCGGTGATCACGTGGAGTCCGGGAGTCTGGCCGCCGACCTGGTGCCGGGTGGCCAGCAGGAAGACGCCGACGCACATGAAGGCGACGAGGGTGGCGACCTTGACGATGGCGAACCAGAACTCCATCTCGCCGAAGATCTTCACCGAGATCAGGTTCACCGCCAGGACCACCGCGAGGGCGATCAGCGCCAGCACCCACTGGGGGACGCTGGTGAACATGCTCCAGTAGTGCGTGTAGAGCGCGATGGCGGTGATGTCGGCGATCCCGGTCGTCGACCAGTTCAGGAAGTACATCCAGCCGGCGACATAGGCGCCCTTCTCGCCGAGGAACTCGCGCGCGTACGACACGAACGAGCCGGAGGAGGGCCGGTACAGGACCAGCTCGCCGAGGGCGCGGACGACGAAGAACGCGAAGACGCCGCAGACCAGATAGGCCAGCGCGAGGGCCGGGCCCGCGTTGTGGAGGCGTCCTCCGGCGCCCAGGAAGAGGCCGGTGCCGATGGCGCCGCCGATGGCGATCATGTTGACGTGGCGGTGCTTGAGATCCTTGCTGTAGCCGGCGTCGCCCGCGTCCGCGGGCGTCGCGGTCGCCTGGGGGTGGGCGGCGACTTCGGCCGTGTGCACGGCGTCCTTGCTCACGGGTGTTTCCACTCTCTGGTGCGCCCGGACCTCGTGGGTCCGGGTGTCCGTACGGTCGTGGCCGGCGGCTCCCGGGTAGGGACGCGGACCAGTGCAGCAGCTTCCCAGAGGCCCCCGCGATCACACGTGTCGCAGGTCACAGAGCGTTACTTCTCACACGGCCGCCCCCGCGGCGGCGATACTGCTGCGCAAGACGATCGAGACCGACGAGCCGCCCCTCACGGTCGACGAGCTGGCCGCACGCGCGGGGGTCACGGTCCGCACGGTCCGCTTCTACGGCACCAGGGGCCTGCTGCCGCCGCCCGTGATCGGCCCGCGCCGGGTCGGGCACTACGGCCCGGAGCACCTCGCTCGTCTGGAGCTGATCGAGGAGCTCCAGCGGCAGGGCCTGACCCTGGCGGCGATCGAGCGCTACCTGGGGCAGCTGCCGCCCGGCCTCGACGCCCACGACCTCGCCGTGCACCGGGCCGTGGTGGCGTCCTGGGCGCCGGACACCGACGAGCCGGTGAGCGGCGAGGAGCTGCGGCGGCTGGTGGCGATGGACGTCGTCGAGGTCGCCCCCGACGGCGGGTACCGGATCGACTCCGGTCTGCTGCCGCTCGGGGTGCGGCTGCTCGACGTACCGCTGTCGCAGGAGGTGATCTCGCGGCGCGCACCACGCTGATCGAGCACGCGCGCGCGGCGGCGCAGGAACTGTCCGGGCTGCTGCGGGAGGCGGTGGCGCAGCGGGACGCGCAGGACGTGCGCTCGCTGACCGCGCAGATGCGTCCGCTGGTCGTCCAGGCCCTGCTGACGACGTTTCAGCGCTCGCTGCGGGACGAGCTGCGGCTGTGGCTGTCGGAGGCGCGGCCGGGCGGCTGAGGGACGGCCGGCGCACGGCGGGCCGGCCGGCGGCCCCAGGCCTGGCCGGGCGCCTCGATCCAGCGGTACGTCAGCGCGCACAGCGGCAGCAGCACCGCGAGGAAGGCCACCAGCAGCAGGGGTTCGTCGCGCCGCTGCCGGCCGATCGTGCCGTCGACAGCCGTGAGCAGCACCGGATGCAGCAGGTAGACCGAGTAGCTGATCACGCCCAGCGCGGCGGGCCCGCGCAGGATCCGCCGCCGGCGCGCCGCGAATCCGGCGGCGAAGGTGAGCAGGGCCAGCAGGAACGCGGTGATCCAGCCGCGCCGGGTGAAGTAGTGGCCGTCGCCGTACCACCAGGCGCTGCCCACCGCGCAGAGCACGACCACGGCCGCCGCGCAGACCGCGGCCCGTCGGCTGCTCTGGCCGTGTTCGGCCCGGTGGACGGCGGTGCCGAGGAACATCACGGCGAGGATCACCAGGCTCTCCCACTGCGGCACCGTGCTGTCGAACGCCACCAGGGCGAGCGCCAGGAGCCCGCCCAGCACTCCCCCGGCGACCCGCAGTGCGGGCGGTCCGGCGCTCGCGGCGCACACGGAGACAGCCAGCACGGCCGCGGCGGCGGCGATCAGGGGGCCGGTGCCGACCAGGCCGGCCAGGGCGGAGACCGGCAGCCCGCCGCCCGTGAGCGCGCCGAGGGCGGCGCCCACGGCGAGGGTGACGGCGACCGTCGCCGACCGCCGGTGCCGACGGAGGGTGAAGAGGGCGACGACCAGCAGGTAGAAGGCCATCTCGTACGACAGCGTCCACAGGACGAGCAGCAGACCGGGTGTCCCGAGCAGTTCCTGGAGCAGGGTGAGGTGGGCGACGGCCACGGCGACGGCACTCGGCCCGCCGCGCGTCCGGGTGACCCCCGCGAGGTCGAGGACGAGGACGGCGCCGACGGCGAGCGCCCACAGCGGGTAGAGGCGGAGGATCCGGCCGGTCCAGAAGCCGCGGACACAACCGCGGCGTTCCAGCGAGGCGGGGATGATGTAGCCGCTGACGAGGAAGAACACCGTGATGCCGTAGCGGCTGGTGTTGAAGTTTGGCATGAGCTCGCGCCGGAACTCCGGCAGGAAGGTGGCGGACGCGTGGTCGAACACCACCACGAGGGCCGCGACGGCGCGCAGCACGTCCAGCCAGTCCAGCCGTGACCGCCTCGTGCCGTCCACACGCGTCCCTTCCTCCCGTGGTCCCTACGGCTGTTCTTGGACCGGGGCGCGAGGAGCGTTACGCGGCGGGGCCCACGGGGCGAACCCCGTGAGCCCCGGGGAGGTCACGGGGTCCGGCGCGCGGGGTGTCAGCGGGCGTCGGTGAAGGTCTCCCCCCGTTCCGCCTTCTCCACCAGCAGGGCGGGCGGGGTGAAGCGGTCGCCGTAGCGTGCGGCGAGCTCACGCGCGCGTGCCACGAATCCGGGCAGTCCCCCGTCGTAGCCGTTGATGTACTGGAGCACACCGCCGGTCCAGCCGGGGAAGCCGATGCCGAACAGGGAGCCGATGTTGGCGTCGGCGACGGAGGTCAGCACGCCCTCCTCGACGAGCCTGACGGTGTCGAGGGCCTCGGAGAAGAGCATGCGTTCCTGCATGTCCCGGAAGGGGATCTCGCCGCCCGCGCGCGTGAAGTGCTCGCGCAGGCCCGGCCAGAGGGCGCCGCGGGAGCCGTCCTCGGCGTACTCGTAGAAGCCCGCTCCGCCGCTGCGGCCGGGGCGGCCGAACCCGTCGACCATGCGGTCGACGACGGCCTCGGCGGGGTGGGCGGTCCAGGTGCCGCCCGCCTCCTCCACCGCGCGCCGGGACTCACGGCGGATCTTCTGCGGAAGCGTCAGCGTCAGCTCGTCCATCAGCGAGAGCACCTTGGCCGGGTAGCCGGCCTGGGCGGCCGCCTGCTCGATCGAGGCGGGCTCGATGCCCTCGCCGACCATGGCGACGCCCTCGTTGATGAAGTGGCCGATCACCCGGGAGGTGAAGAAGCCGCGCGAGTCGTTGACGACGATCGGCGTCTTCCTGATCTGCCGGACCAGGTCGAAGGCGCGGGCGAGCGCCTCGTCGCCGGTGCGCTCGCCCTTGATGATCTCCACGAGCGGCATCTTGTCGACGGGTGAGAAGAAGTGCAGGCCGATGAAGTCCTCCTGGCGCTCCACGCCCTCGGCGAGGGCGGTGATGGGGAGCGTGGAGGTGTTGGAGCAGAGGAGCGCGTCGGGGGCGAGGACGTGCTCGATCTCCTGGAAGACCTTGTGCTTGAGGGCGGTGTCCTCGAACACGGCCTCGATGACGGCGTCGCAGCCCGCGAGGTCGGCCGCCTCGGCGGTGGGGGTGATGCGGGCGAGCAGCGCGTCCGCCTTCTCCCGGGTCGTACGGCCCCGGGCGACGGCCTTGGCGCAGAGCTTCTCGGAGTAGCCCCTGCCCTTGGCCGCGGCCTCGGGGGTGACGTCCTTCAGGACGACGTCGATGCCCGCGCGGGCGCACGCGTAGGCGATGCCGGCGCCCATCATGCCCGCGCCCAGGACGGCCACCCGGCGGACCTGGCGGGGCTCGATCCCCTGCGGGCGGTTGGCGCCGGAGTTGACGGCCTGGAGGTCGAAGAAGAACGCCTGGATCATGTTCTTCGAGGTCTGGCCGGCGGCGAGTTCGACGAAGTAGCGGGCCTCGATGACCTGCGCGGTCTCGAAGTCGACCTGGGAGCCCTCGACGGCCGCGGCGAGGATGGCCCGCGGCGCCGGGTAGGGGGCGCCGCCCGTCTGCTTGCGCAGGGTGGCCGGGAAGGCCGGCAGGTTGGCGGCGAACTTGGGGTGGGCCGGGGTGCCGCCGGGGATGCGGTAGCCCGGCCTGTCCCAGGGCTGGTGCGCCTCCGGGTTCGCGTCGATGAAGGCGCGCGCCTTGGCGAGGAGTTCCTCGGGGGTGGCGGCGACGTCGTCGATCAGGCCGTTCTCCAGGGCCTTGTGCGGGCCGTACTGGGTGCCCTGGAGGAGGACCTTCAGGAGGGCGTCGGCGATGCCCAGCAGGCGGACGGTGCGGACGACTCCGCCGCCGCCGGGGAGCAGGCCGAGGGTGACCTCGGGGCAGCCGATCTTGGCGCCGGGGGCGTCGAGGGCGATGCGGTGGTGGCAGGCGAGGGCGAGTTCGTAGCCGCCGCCGAGGGCCGCGCCGTTCATCGCCGCGACGACGGGCTTGCCGAGGGTCTCGATGCGGCGGAGGTTGCGCTTGATCTCCAGGCCGCCCTCGAACAGCTCCCGGGCGGTCTCCGGGGTGACGCGGATCAGGTCGCGCAGGTCGCCGCCGGCGAAGAAGGTCTTCTTGGCGGAGGTGAGGATGACGCCGCGGATGGTGTCCTTCTCCGCCTCCAGGCGGTCGGTGACCGCGGCGAGGGAGGCGCGGAACGCCGCGTTCATGGTGTTGGCGGACTGGTTCGGGTCGTCGAGGACGAGGGTGACGAGGCCGGTGCGGTCCTGTTCCCAGCGGATGGTGGTGCTCTCGGTCATGACGGGGTCTCCGTAGAAGTCTGTGGGGGTGCCGCCGGGAAGGGTCAGACGCGCTCGACGATCGTGGCGATGCCCATGCCGCCGCCGACGCAGAGGGTGGCCAGGCCGTACCGCTTGTCCTGGCGCTCCAGTTCGTCGACGAGGGTGCCGAGGATCATCGCGCCGGTGGCGCCGAGGGGGTGGCCGAGGGCGATGGCGCCGCCGTTGACGTTGACCTTGTCCAGGGACAGGCCCATGTCCTTGACGAACCGCAGCACCACCGCGGCGAAGGCCTCGTTGATCTCGACGAGGTCGATGTCGTCGATGGTCAGTCCGGCCTTGGCGAGGGCCTTGCGGGTGGCCGGGGCGGGGCCGGTGAGCATGATGGTCGGCTCGGATCCGGAGACGGCCGCGGAGACGATCCGCGCGCGCGGGGTGAGGCCGCCCCGCTCGCCGGCCTCCCGGGAGCCGATGGCGACCAGGGAGGCGCCGTCGACGATGCCGGAGGAGTTGCCCGCGTGGTGCACGTGGTCGATCTTCTCCACCCAGTGGTACGTCTGGAGCGCCACCGCGTCGAAGCCGCCGAGTTCGCCGATGTCGGCGAAGGACGGCTTGAGGGCGGCGAGGGAGTCGGCGGTGGTGCCGGGGCGCAGGTGCTCGTCGTGGTCGAGGACGACGAGGCCGGCGCGGTCCCTGACGGGGACGACGGAGCGGTCGAAGCGGCCCTCCTTCCAGGCCGTCGCCGCCCGCTCCTGCGACAGCGCCGCGTACGTGTCGACGTCCCGGCGGGAGAAGCCCTCGATGGTGGCGATGAGGTCGGCGCCGATGCCCTGCGGCACGAAGTTGACGGCGAGGTTGGTCATCGGGTCGTTGAACCAGGCGCCGCCGTCGGAGGCCATCGGCACCCGGGACATCGACTCCACGCCGCCCGCGAGGACCAGGTCCTCCCAGCCGGAGCGGACCTTGGCGGCGGCCAGGTTGACGGCCTCCAGACCCGAGGCGCAGAAGCGGTTCTCCTGCACGCCCGCCACCGTGTCCGGCAGCCCTGCCGCGATCGCGGCGATGCGCGCGATGTCGGAGCCCTGGTCGCCGACGGGGCCCACGACACCGAGGACGACGTCGTCGATCGCGGCCGGGTCCAGGCCTGGGAAGCGGTCGCGGAGTTCGTGGATGAGGCCGACGACGAGGTCGACGGGCTTCGTGCCGTGCAGGGCGCCGTTCGCCTTGCCGCGCCCGCGCGGGGTGCGGATCGCGTCGTACACGTACGCTTCGGTGCTCACTGGTCAAGCCTTTCGGGGAGGGGGGGCCGAACGGGTCAGTCGCCCTGGCGCGGGAGGTCGTTCACGGAGGTCTTCACGAGGTCGTCCACCAGCCCCGGTACGTCCCAGTCGCGGGCGACCCGCGCCGTGTCGGCGCCGGGCCGCGCGGGACCGGAGCGGACGGCCGTGGGGGTGGCGGAGAAGCGGGGGGCGGGGGCCGGCTGGGTGATGCCGCCGTGGTCGGTGAAGGTGCCGCGGGCGGCGAGGTGCGGGTGGTGCGGGGCCTCGCGCAGCGAGAGCACGGGCGCCACGCACGCGTCGGTGCCGTCGAACAGGGCCGTCCACTCGTCCCGGGTGCGGGTCCGGAAGCGGGCGGCGACCGCCTCGTGCAGCTCGCCCCAGCGGGTCCGGTCCTTGCGGGCGTCCCGGAAGTCCCCGAGTCCGAGGAGGCCGGTGAACTCGTCGTAGAACCGCGGTTCCAGGGCGCCGACCGCCATGTACCCGCCGTCGGCGGTCTCGTAGGTGCCGTAGTAGGGGCAGCCGCCGTCGAGGAGGTTGGCGGCGCGCCGGTCCTGCCAGCCGCCGCCCGCGAGCATGCCGTGGATCATGGTGGAGAGGTGGGCGGTGCCGTCCACGATCGCCGCGTCGACCACCTGGCCGGTGCCGCTCACGCGGGCGTGGTGGAGCGCGGCGAGGATGCCGACGACGAGGTAGAGGGAGCCGCCCGCGTAGTCGCCGAGCAGGTTGGCGGGGGCGGGCGGCGGGGTGTCCGGGGCGCCGATCATGCCGAGGGTGCCGGTCAGCGCGATGTAGGCGATGTCGTGGCCGGCGCGGTGGGCGAGCGGGCCGTCCTGGCCCCAGCCGGTCATCCGGCCGTAGACCAGTCGGGGGTTGCGGGCGTGGCAGTCCTCGGGGCCGACGCCGAGCCGTTCGGCGACGCCGGGCCGGTTGCCCTCGATCAGCACGTCGGCGCGGGCGGCGAGATCGAGCACGCGGGCGGGGCCGTCGGGTGCCTTGAGGTCGACGACGACCGAGCGCTTGTTGCGGTTGGTGACGTCGTGGGCCGGGTCGACGGCGAGGGGGGGACCGCCGGGGCGGTCCACGCGGACCACGTCGGCGCCGAGGTCGGCCAGCAGCATCGCGGCGAAGGGGCCCGGGCCGATGCCGGCGAGCTCCACCACGCGCACTCCGGCGAGCGGGCCGTGCCCGGAGGTGTGTGCCGTCGTCATCCAGCCCCCTTGCTGTGACACAACCGATGTAACACCCGTGATGGTAAGAACGTGTTCCAGTGGCCACGAGAGCCGAGCGAGCAAGCGCTTAGCCAGTCTAGGGCGGATGTCCCCGGTCGGCACCGGCTCAGCGGGCGTCCAGCTCGGCTATGAGCCGCTTGGGCGCGATGGTGCGGTAGCTCTCCTCGACCCAGTCGCACAGCAGGTCGGCCGGCGGGGCGCCCTTCTCCTGCAGCGGAAGGCTCACCCAGCCCGCCTTTCCCAGGCCGTACCCGGTGGGCTCGGCGCCGGGGGCGGCCATCGCGTGCGCGTGGGCGGTCTCGTCCCGGAGCTTGACGGTGACGCCCAGCGGGTGACTGCCGTCGTCGACGCCGAGGAAGACGAACACCTTGCGGTTGACCTTGGCGACCGAACCGCCCCAGGGGAACTCCTCGGTCGCGCCCGGCAGCCCGAGCGCGAACTCGCGCACTTTCCGCCACTTCTTCAGGGCGTTCCGGTCCACCGTCACCTGCTGCCTCCGGGCTCGTCGTCGGCTGCGCACTCCTCACGCTAGCCTCAGCCACCGACAGCGGCGCGGGCTGCGGGACCAAGAGGTGTCATGAACGGGCAAGGGGTGTCATGAGCAGGCTAAAGAGGACGGACCGTCCGTACGACCTCGTGCTCTTCGGCGCGACCGGATTCGTCGGGACGCTCACCGCCGAGTATCTCGCCGCCCACGCGCCCCGGGATCTGCGCTGGGCGGTCGCCGGCCGCAGCCGCGAGAAGCTGGAACGCCTGCGCGAGCGGCTCGGCGGGCCGGCCGGGGTGCTCACCGCCGACGCCGCGGACCCGGCGTCGCTGCGCGCCCTCGCGGAGCACGCGCGCGTGGTGGCCACGACCGTCGGCCCCTATCTGGAGTACGGGGAGGAACTGGTCGCCGCCTGCGCGGACACCGGCGCCGACTACCTGGACCTCAGCGGCGAGCCGGAGTTCCTGGACCTGATGTACGTCCGCCACGACGCCCGCGCGCGGGAGACGGGCGCACGGCTGGTGCACGCCGTCGGCTTCGACTCCGTCCCGCACGACCTCGGCGCGTACTTCACCGTCCGGCAGCTGCCCGAGGGCGTGCCGCTGACCGTGGACGGCTTCGTGACGGCGAACGCCGCCTTCTCGGGCGGGACGTTCGCCTCGGCGCTGGGTCAGTTCGCGCGCAGGAGGCAGCTGGCCTCGGCCGCGCGGGACCGGCGCCGGCACGAGCCGCGGCTGATGGGCAGGCGGGCCACCGCTCCCGCGGGCACCCCCAGGTTCGCCCCGGAGGTCGGCGCCTGGGCGCTGCCGCTGCCGACGGTGGACCGGCACATCGTGTGCCGGTCGGCGAAGGCGCTGGATCGGTACGGCCCCGACTTCCGCTACCGCCACTACGCGGCCGTACGTCGGCTGCCGGTCGCCGTGGGCGGGGTCGCGGCCGTCGGGACGGTCGTCGCGGCCGCCCAGCTGCCGCCCGCGCGGCGCTGGCTGTCGGGCCGGCTCAGGCCCGGGGAGGGGCCGAGCGCGCAGACCCGGGCCCGGAGCTGGTTCTCGGTCCGGTTCGTCGGCGAGGGCGGCGGCCGACGGGTGTTCACGGAGGTCTCGGGCGGCGACCCCGGCTACGACGAGACGGCGAAGATGTTCGCCGAGGGCGCGCTGGCGCTGGCCTGCGACGACCTGCCGCCGACGGCGGGACAGGTCACCACGGCGGTGGCGATGGGCGACGCGCTGACCGAGCGGCTGATCCGCGCGGGCATCCGCTTCCGGGTGGCCGCGAGCCGCTGAGCGGACCCGCCCGCCGCCGCGGCGCGCCGGCTCACATCGGCCACTCGACGAGCGTGTAGATCATGCCCACGATCCAGCCGAGGCCCGCGAGCACGGCGAGGATCAGGGCGGCGTTCACGACGCGCTCGACGGGCCGGTCGGGGTCGGCGAGGGGCTTCGGGGCACGGTGCGTGGTCATGGGCACAGCCTCGCCGCCGCCGGACGGCGCCCGCATCCGTACGGATACTCAGACCGTGTACTCACCGCGCGTGCGCGTGCCGGGTGCCGGGCCGGTCCCAGCGGTCCGTCAGGGCCCGCCCGTCGCCTCCCGCAGGGCGCGCCGGCACAGCGCGTCGGCCCTGCGGGTCGTCTCCGGCAGACGGAACCGGGGCGTCAGGGCGAGGGTGTGGGCGCAGGCGTCCGCCAGGGTCGTGCGGTGGCCGACGGAGACGAAGACCGGCTTGACGTCCCGTCGGGTGCGCAGGGCCCGGCCGACCTCCTCGGTGCCCGCGAGGAGCGGCGAGGAGGCTCCGCGCGGCGCGTCCGGGTCGTCGTACGTGAAGGTGAACGGGTTCTTCGCGACGCCGATCGTGGGCAGGCCGGTGAGGACGCCGAGGTGGCTCGCGAGGCCGAAGCGGCGCGGGTGGGCGAGGCCGTAGCCGTCGCAGACGACCAGGCCGGGCGGGACGGGCAGGGCGTCCAGGGCGGCCAGCACGGTCGGGATCTCGCGGAAGGCGAGCAGACCGGGCACGTACGGGAAGGAGATCCGGCCGACGGCGGTGGCCTCGGCGACGACGTCCAGGCCCGCCGCGTCCAGCACGACGGCCGCGGCGGCGACGACGTCCCGTTCGTCGTCGTAGGCGACGTCCACCCCCGTCACCCGGCCGGTCCCGGGCGGCGGGCCCGGCTCGTCCAGCACCACCCGGCCCCGCAGCTCGTCCTGGACGGCGCGGGCCTCCTCCTCGGTCGCGGGCCAGCCCGCGGGAATGTCAACTGTCGTCATGGTGGTGACGAGCGTACGGCTGACGCGGGCGGGTCCGCGATCAGGTTCCCGGGGGCCGGGACCGGTCAGTGCTCCAGGCGTGCCGCCCGCCCCTGTTCGCCCGACGCCCAGCAGCCGCCGTCGGGCGCGCAGTCGACGGTGTCGTAGGAGCCCGTGTCGAGGGTGCGCCAGGTGCGGCCCGCGTCGGTGGTCAGGTCGGTGCCGGTGGGGCCGACGGCGAGGGCGGCGGCGCGGCGGTGCGGGAGCCAGGCCACGCCGGAGCGGTAGGCGGGCGGCGGTCCGGCCGCGGAGCGCCAGCTGCGGCCGGCGTCGCCCGTGGTGGCGGCGGAGTCCGGGGAGGGCTGACCGGCGCGGTAGTCCCCGCCGACGGCGAGGCCGTGCGTCCGGTCGCGGAAGGCGAGCGCGAACACCCCGCGCGCGGGGTCGCCCGCCGGGACGGGCGTGTCGGCGGCGGTCCAGGTCAGTCCGCGGTCGGCGGAGTGCAGCACCCGCGCGCGTGCCGCGCCGCCGGTGGCCAGCCACACGTCTCTCGGCCCGGCGGAGACCAGGCACTGGCCGCCGGCCGCGAAGCCGGCCTCGCCGTCCAGGGCGGCCGGCATGCCGGTGTCCGGCAGCACCGTCCAGGACCGGCCGCCGTCCGCGGTCGACAGGATGCGGAACCTGCCGTCCACCGGGTCGCTCACCGCGAGGCCGTGGCGGCGGTCGAAGAAGGTCATGCAGTCGTAGAACGCCTGGGCGTCGGTGTTGCGGAAGGACTCCCTCCAGGTCGCCCCGCCGTCGTCGGTGCGATAGACCCGCGAGGCCTCGCCCTCGCCGATCGCCAGCACCACCGCGCGGCGCGCGTCGAACGCCTCGATGTCGCGGAACTGCAGGTCGGCGGCGCCGGGAGGGGAGACGTCCCGCCAGCTCGCCCCGCCGTCGGTGGTGCGCAGCACGGTGCCCCGGGTGCCCGACAGCCAGGCGGTGTGCCGGTCGACGGCGGACAGCCCGCGGAAGCGGACCGAGGGACTGCCGGTGTCCTTCGGCGCCCAGTGCGGATCGCCGTGCGCGTGGGCGGGCGCGGCGGGCAGCGTGGCCAGCGCCGCCGCGCAGAGGGCCGCCGCGGCGGCCCACGCCCTCCTTCGCGCAGTTCTTACCGTCCTTACCGTGCGTAGCGTCTTCCCCAAGCGCCTCATGGCGCGGGAAGCTAGCCCACGGTCCCGGTGGCGTCCAGAGGGCCTCCGCCGCCTCCACTCCCCTGCCCGCGACGGCACGAGAGGTGTGTCACTCCGGCGCATGAAGGCGGTGACCGAGGTCACTCGTCATCGGTGGGCACGGATCGGCCGAATCCAGCGTCTCTTCCTGTATCCGGTCCCCGTCCGGCCGGAAGTCCGTCCTCGTCAGCAAGGGAGCAAGGCGTTGTCCACCGTCATCGAGCAGCCCGTTGAGGCCCGCCTGGTCGCCGCCGCGCCTCGGATGCCGAGCATCCCCGCCATGCTGCACTACGACCGGAGCGATCCGTTCGCCGTCCGGATGACCTTCCCGGCCCCCGCGACCCTGGAGGGCGTCGAGGTCTGCTGGACGTTCGCCCGTGACCTGCTGGCCGCGGGGCTGGAGCGGGCCGAGGGCCACGGCGACGTCCGAGTGCGCCCGTACGGGTACGACCGTACGGTGCTGGAGTTCCACGCCCCCGAGGGCACCGCCGTCGTGCACGTCCACTCGTCGGACGTGCGCCGCTTCCTGAGCGCCAGCGGGGAGCTGGTGCCGGTCGGTCTGGAGCACCTCCAGCTCGATCTGGACCGCGACCTCGCGCAGCTGATGCGGGACGCCTGCTGAGCCGCGGGCGGCCGGATTTAATCCTTTGACGGGGCCGCAGGCCCCTCCTATGGTCTGAAGCGGTCCTGTTGCCGCCGATTGGAGAAGGACGTTGCTCGTCTGAGGTCCTGAGACACCATGCCCCGCACCCGTGCGGGCGCTGCGTGCGACCTCGGCGTCTTCGAGCCGTCCTCGAGCGACAGGGCTTTCTCGTGCCCGCGCTCACCCACCCGCTCCCGCGGTGGTCGCCGCCCTCCGGTGTCTCGACACGCGTCTGCCCCTGACCGCACACGCACACCGTGAGGCCCTTTTGTCATCATCCATCACCTGCTCCTCCCTCTCCTTCTCCTGGCCCGACGGCACCGCCGTGCTCGACGGCCTCGACGCCTCCTTCGGCCCCGGCCGGACCGGCCTCGTCGGCGTGAACGGCACCGGCAAGTCGACCCTGCTGGGGCTGGTCGCCGGGCTCCTCACCCCCACCGGTGGCACCGTGCGGGTCTCCGGCGAGGTCGGCCACCTCCCGCAGAACGTCACGCTCGACACCGCCCGGCGGGTCGACGACGTCCTCGGCATCGCCGTACAGCGGGCCGCCCTGCACGCCATCGAGGCCGGCGACGCCGCGGAGGAGCACTTCGAGGCCCTCGGCGACGACTGGGACGTGGAGGAACGCGCCCTGGCCACCCTCGGCGAGCTGGGCCTCGGCCACATCGGCCTGGACCGCACCGTCGGCGAGGTGTCCGGCGGCGAGTCCGTCCTGCTGCGGCTGGCCGCGCTGCTGCTGCGCCGCCCGGACGTCCTGCTGCTCGACGAACCCACCAACAACCTGGACCGGCACGCGCGTCGGCGGCTCTACGCGGCCGTGCAGTCCTGGCCGGGCGTCCTGGTCGTGGTCAGCCACGACCGCGAACTGCTGGAGCTCGTCGACCAGATCGCCGACCTGCGCGGCGGGGAGATCACCTGGTACGGCGGCACCTTCTCCGCCTACGAGGAGGCGCTCGCCGGCGAGCAGGAGGCGGCCGAGCGCATGGTGCGCGTCGCGGAGGCCGATCTGCGCCGGCAGAAGCGCGAACTGGCCGACGCCCAGGTCAAGCTGGCCCGCCGCAAGCGCTACGGACAGAAGATGTTCGAGCAGAAGCACGAGCCGAAGATCGTCATGGGGGCGCGCAAGCGGGCGGCGCAGGAGTCCGCGGGCAAGCACCGCATCCTGCACGAGGAGCGCCTCACCGAGGCCAGGGAACGCCTCGACGAGGCGGCGGAGGCGGTGCGCGACGACGACGAGATCCGCGTCGAGCTGCCGTTCACGGCCGTCCCGCCGGGGCGTGAGGTCCTCACCCTGCGGGACCTGGAACTCGCCTACGGCGCGCGCGTGGCGGGCGGTCTCGATCTGCGCGGGCCGGAGCGCGTGGCGCTCGTCGGGCGCAACGGCGCGGGCAAGACGACCCTGCTGCGCACCGTCGCCGGGGAGTTGGCGCCGGTCGCGGGCGAGGCGCACGCGCACGTGCCGCTGCGGTTCCTGCCGCAGCGCCTGGACGTCCTCGACGACACGCTGACGGTCGCCGAGAACGTGGCGCGGTTCGCGCCGGCCGCCACGAACAACCGGATCCGGGCCCGGCTCGCCCGGTTCCTGTTCCGGGGCGCCCGCGCGGACCAGAACGCGGGCACCCTGTCCGGCGGGGAGCGCTTCCGGGCGGCCCTGGCCGCGCTGATGCTCGCCGAGCCGGCCCCGCAGCTGCTGCTCCTGGACGAGCCGACGAACAACCTCGACATGGCGAGTGTGCGACAGCTCACCACGGCCCTGGAGTCCTACGAGGGCGCCCTCGTCGTCGCCAGTCACGACCTGCCGTTCCTGGAGTCGATCGGGATCACCCGCTGGCTGCTGCTGGACGGGGAGTTGCGCGAGAGCAGCCTGGAGGAGGTGACGGACCCGGCGTAGGCGGAGCCCTCCCGGCCGGGACACGGGCCGGAGCCAGGGGTTTTGTCCTGGTGGGCCCGCGCTGCATGATGGCGGACCGGCGCCGTGTCAGGGGCGCCGGTCGGACCGTCCGGCGTGACCCGCCGGCCGGGCCCGAGCCACCGCTGCGATTCGGAGACCCGTCCGTGCCCAGCAGGAAAGCCCTCGTCCGCCGCCCCGGCCCCCGTCTCGCCGAAGGGCTGGTGACCCACATCGAGCGCGAGAAGATCGATGCCGACCTCGCCCTCGACCAGTGGGAGGCGTACACGGAGACGCTCCGCGCGCACGGCTGGGAGACGATCGAGGTCGCCCCGGCCGACGACTGCCCCGACGCCGTGTTCGTCGAGGACACCGTGGTCATGTACCGGAACGTGGCCCTGATCGCGCGCCCCGGCGCCGAGTCCCGGCGCGCGGAGACCGACGGGGTGGAGGAGGCCGTGGCCCGCCTCGGCTGCTCGGTGAACTGGGTCTGGGAGCCGGCCACCCTGGACGGCGGCGACGTGCTGAAGGTCGGCGACACGATCTACGTCGGCCGCGGCGGACGCACCAACGCCGCCGGGCTCCAGCAGGTGCGGGCGGCGTTCGAGCCGCTCGGGGCGCGGGTGGTGGCCGTACCGGTGAGCAAGGTGCTGCATCTGAAGTCGGCGGTCACCGCGCTGCCCGACGGCACGGTGATCGGGCACATCCCGCACGTGGACCGGCCGTCGCTGTTCCCGCGGTTCCTGTCGGTGCCCGAGGAGGCCGGCGCGCACGTGGTACTCCTGGGCGGCCCGAAGCTGCTCATGTCGGCCGCCGCGCCCCGGTCCGCCGAGCTCTTCGCCGACCTCGGCCTCGAACCCGTCACCGTCGACATCAGCGAGTTCGAGAAGCTCGAGGGATGTGTGACTTGCCTCTCGGTGCGGCTTAGGGAACTGTACGCCTGACGGGTGAGTGGATCACCCCTTCGACCCTGGGACCTGCGGATCCCGGGACTGCTCGGCACCCCTGGAAAACCCTTGGGGAGCCTGGCTGATCAGCGATCTTTACAGCACCCTTAACCTACGGCTTCGTAACCTACGGTTTCGTAGCCTACGATCCCGTAGGTTCCGGCCCCCGCTCGCCGGAGTGTTCCGCTCCGTTTTTCTGTCCCCCTGGAGTACCTCGTGACGATCACCTCCCCTCACCTCGGCAGCCCCGCCGTCTGGACCGACGCCAAGCTGCTGTACGCGCTCGAGGAAGTGGTCGAGACCGAACTCAACCGGCATCTGAAGGTCGCCAAGGACTGGATGCCGCACGAGTACGTGCCCTGGAGCGACGGCCGCAACTTCCCCGGCTTCTTCGAGGACGGCGAGGCCTGGGACAAGGAGCAGTCCAAGGTCACCGAGATCGGCCGGATCGCGCTCGTGGTGAACCTCCTCACCGAGGACAACCTGCCCAGCTACCACCACGAGATCGCCTCCCTGTTCGGCCGCGACGGCGCCTGGGGCACCTGGGTGCACCGCTGGACCGCCGAGGAGGGCCGGCACGGCATCGTGATGCGCGACTACCTGCTCGCCTCGCGCGCGGTCGACCCGGACAAGCTGGAGCGGTTCCGGATGGAGCACATGAGCGAGGGCTTCGAGTCGGACAACCGCCACTCGATGCTGCACTCGGTCGCCTACGTCGCCTTCCAGGAGCTCGCGACCCGCATCTCGCACCGCAACACCGGCCACCAGTCCGGCGACCCGGTCTGCGACCGCATGCTGGCCCGGATCGCGACCGACGAGAACCTGCACATGGTCTTCTACCGCAACCTGCTGAAGGCCGCGTTCGAGCTCGCCCCCGACCTCACCATGCAGGCCGTGCGGGACGTCATCGTGAACTTCCGGATGCCCGGCCACGGCATGCCCGGCTTCGAGCGGTTCGCCGCGCAGATGGCCATCGGCGAGGTCTACAACCTGCGCATCCACCACGACGACGTCCTCCAGCCCGTGCTGCGCCACCTGAAGGTCATGGAGATCGACGGCCTCGGCGCCGACGGCCGCCAGGCCCAGGAGGAGCTGGGTCTGTTCCTCGGCGGCCTGGACTCGGAGGCGTCGAAGTTCGACGAGAAGCTCGCGGCGCGCAAGGCGCGCATGGCGGCGCGCGCCGGGGCCTGACACCCGGGCTCGGGCCACCGAGGAGGGCGCACCGAAACAGCGGTGCGCCCTGTCGGGGGTGTGCGGCATCATGCCGCCATGCTCGACGACACCACGCGACTGGCGGTCGGCCTCCTGCTGGACCTGACCGACGACGACACCGCGGCCCGCGTCCGGGCGCGCATCGGGCTCGGATCGGACGAACCCTCCCGGCTGGCCAGGCGGCGGATCAGACGGGCCTGGAACTGGTCCCCCGTGCCGTCGTCCGTCGCGCTGTGGACGCTGGAGGAGGACGACCCGCGGCTGAACGCCCTGGTCTGGCCCCACCTCGGCAGGAACGCGGGCCTGCGGCGGGCCGTCGTCCGCGGGGTGCCCTTCGGCCCCGGCCGCACGGCGCCCGTACCGGTGGATCGCGAGCTGGCGCGCGAGCCGGAACCCGGGATCCCCGACAGCTATGTCCGCCACGGCCTCGTGGGCGCCCTGCGCGCGGTGGACACCCTCTCCCAGGGCCACGCGGCCTGTTCCATGGTGCTGACCCGGGACGACTGGACGACGGTCGCCGAGGCGGACGCCGCCCGGCCGCTGCCGGGCTACACCCGCTGGGCGCTCGCAACCCGCCCGGACTGCCCGCCCGCGCTGCGCGCCCGGTTCGGCACGCACGCCAAGTTCACGCACCGGCTGCGGGAGGCGGGGGTGCTGGACGGGCCCGCCGCGTACGCCACCGGACCCGGCCCGGCGGTCCGGGTCCTGGAGGTCCTCGCCATGGGCCGGCTGATGTTCCCGGCCCGCCTCCCCGAGGCCGAGGACGCTCTGCGCCCGCTCGTCCACGACCACCTCGGCGACCGCGAGGACGCCTGGGCCGTGCTGGCCCAGCTCGCCGGGACCTTCCACGGGAGCGCTCCGGAACTGCTGATGACGGCGGGCGCCCTCGCCTGAGCACGGGGAAGGGGAGGGGGCGGGGCGGCTGGATTCGAACCAGCGTGTTCCGGTTCTGGAGACCGGTGCGGCTGCCGCTGCGCTACGGCCCCGCCCTTGCGGGGGAGCTTAATGCCTTGGCCCGATGTCGGTGCGGGCTGCTACCAATGAGGTACTGGGGGAAGCGTCGTACGGGGGGCTGCGGCATGGGCTACGGGGAGCGGGAGCGGCGTGCGCCGGTGGTGGATCTGGCCGACCGCCGGGCGCTGGAGGCCTACCGGCCCGCCGATCCCGAGGTCGTCGCGCAGGCGCGGCGGCTGAAGGAGGCGGCGCTGCTGGACTTCGGGCTGACGGAGTCGGCGGTCGCGTCCTGGCTGTACACCAAGTGCCACCACCAGATCCCGACGACGGCGGTGGACACGGCGGCCGTGGTGGCCTCAGGCGACGGCACCTGTCTGCTGCTGTACAACCCGGACTTCTTCGTCCGACTGGGCCTGGACGGCGTCAAGTTCGTCCTGTTCCACGAGGCGAGGCATCTGGTGCACCGGCATCTGCTGGCCGAACCCGGGCTGCGCGAGGACCCTGTGTTCGAGCTGGCCGCGGAAGTGGCCGTCAACCACGTCGCCCTGGTCCGGCTGGAGCGCGAGGACCTGCCCCTCCTGGACGGCCGTCCCACGGGCATCGACCCGCGGCGGATCCATGAGGCCTACGTCGAGGACCTGACGGCCCACGGGCGGGAGCCGGTGGATTACGGGACGTTCACCGAGACGGACATGCGGGTGTACGGCGAGCTGAAGCGGATGCACCGCCCGCCGGTCGTGGAGCGCCGGCTCTGTGTGCACCTGGCGGGCGGGGTCCCCGCAGACCAGGAGACCGTCGACACGGTGACGTCCTCGGCGCTGCTCAACTCCCTGCTGGCGGCCCGCCGCGGGCACGCGGGCGCGGAGGCGGAGCTGCTGGAGCTGATGGGCCGGACCGAGGGCGACTCGGCGCGGGCGGCCCGGCTGTGGGGCGCCCTGGGCGCCGGCGCGCTGCGCGGGGAGACCACGCGCACGGGGACCGTCCACTGGTGGCAGCGCTGGCTCGTCGACGTGCTCGCCTCGAAACTCCGCGAGGGCGAGCGGCTGGTGTACCCCAGGAAGCGGGGCGCGCTGCTCGCGGCGCTCGGCCAGGACCCCATGCTGGCGCGGCGCGGCCCGGTCCGCGAGAAGGTCCTGGTGATCGCGTACGACACCTCGGGGTCGATGCCGGACCACGTGGTGCGGTGGCTCACCGACCTGGTCGGGCGGATCGACGGCGTCGAGGCGCACTGGCTGTCCTTCGACGGCGTGGTGATGCCGTTCCGGCCCGGCGGGCGGGTGTACGGCGGCGGAGGCACGAGCTTCCAGGTGGTCGCCGACTACGTGGAAGGCCGTGCCGAGGCCGACGGCCGCCGGTTCGACGGGAATCCGGACGCGATCGTGGTCCTGACCGACGGCCACGCCCCGCCGATCACCCCGGCCGACCCCGGGAAATGGATATGGCTCATCACCGAGGGCGGCGACGAGTGGCCCGAACGGCACACCCCGGTGATGGCCTGCCATCGCGTGACCACCGGATCGCGGTAACCGAGCACAGGGAACCGGCACATGACCACACAGGCACCGCAGCAGACCGCCTCGCGTCTGGAAGCGTTCATCGACGCGATGATCGACCTCGGCCAGACCGGGCAGGTCTTCGGGGAACACGGCATCGGCAAGACGTCGACGTTCTTCTCGTACCTCGCGCGCACCCGCCCGGACACCGCGCTGGTCTACGTACCGGCCGCGAACCTCACCCCCGACGACCTGCTCGTCAACGCGCCGGTGCGCGATCCCCGCTCGGGTGAACTCGTGCTGCGTCAGCTGGTGATGAGCCAGCTCACGCCGGGGCGGCCGTTCGTCCTGCTCATCGACGACTCGCTCCAGGCGGGCGACACCATCCAGTCGCAGCTGATGCAGATCGCCTGCAACTGGACGCTCGGCGAGCACGACCTGCGGGCCCTGGGCTGTGTCGGGGTCTTCCTCACCGACAACGAATCGCTCACCGAGACCTCGGCCCGGCGCGGCGACCTCGCGCTGCTGGACCGCATGGTGACGATGCGGATCACGGCGAACGACACGTCGTGGCGGCGTCACCTCCAGGCCGCGTACCGCCCGTGGGACCTGCGTCCGGTGTTCGCCGTGTGGGCGTCGCTCTCCCCCGGTCTGCGCGAGCTGTTCTCCCCCCGCACCCTCGATCACGTCCTCGCCCAGGCGCGCGAGGGCTTCCCGCTGCGCTGGGGGCTGCCCCTGGTCGACGGGGAGCGGCTGCGGCTGGCCGAGCCCGGACCCGACGGCCGACCCGGGACGAACCGTACGGCGGAGATCCTGGACCGGATCGCCGCGGCCCTGGGCGTGCCGAACCCGGCCACGATCGCCGACCCGGTACGGCAGGTGGTCCGGGCGGCACTGCGCAACCGCTGGACGGTGCTGCTCCAGGGGCCGCCCGGCTGCGGCAAGACGGAACTGGTGCGCGAGACGCTCCGCGAGGGGCTGGGCCGAGACCCGCTGTACTTCTCGCTGCCGGTGACGAACGTGGAGGACCTGTGCGCGCCGGTGCCCTCGCCGGACGGCACGCTGGACAATCTGCTCGCCGTACGGTTCACGGGGCCCGAGCCCAAGGCGATCGTGTGGGACGAGTACAACCGGCCCAAGGACCGGGCCGCGTTCGCCAAGCTGATGGAGATCACCCAGGAGTGGTCCCTGGCCGGGCGGCGGATCGAGAACCTGCGCGCCCAGATAGCCGTGCAGAACCCGCCGTACCACCTGGGCCGCAAGCTGCTGGTGTCCCGGAACAACATCGCCCAGGCGACCCGCTTCACGGCCTCGCTGGAGGTGACCCCGGCGGACATCCCGGCCAACGAGTGGCTGCTGGAGCGGTACGGCGCGGACGCAGCGACGGTGCTGGAGTGGTGGAAGCACGACATCGACGAGGAGGGCCGGGCCTGGATCACCAAGCGCACCCTGGAGCGGCTGATCAAGCTGCACCGGCGCGGGCTGCCGCTGGAGATGGCGACGGTCTACCTCGGCGACGGCGAGTACGCGCCCGTGCCCCTGACCGCGCTGATCGACCGCCTGCGGGGCCGGCCGGTCACCGGCCTCGGGGAACTCGCCCGGGACGCGGACGCCTGGGAGGCCCGACTGCGCCGCGCCGCCGCGCACTCGGACGAGGGCGCGGACGACACCGACGTCGTCCACCAGATCCTCGCCAACGCCGAGCTGTCCCAGCTGCGCAGGCATCGCGCGGTGGTGACCCGCCTGGCGCGCCATCTGCCCCCGAAGCTGCGGGCGACGTACCTGGTGGGGGCGTCGGAGAAGCACCAGCGGTTCTGGATGGAGGTGTTCACGGGGAAGGCGAGGGGGAGCTGAGCCGACGTGCGGGACCCGAACGACCCCGCCGTCCGGCGCGCCCAGTACACGAACTCGCCGGCGGCCTCGACGGCGCCGCCGCTGAGACCGCGTTCCGGTCAACGGTCGATGCCGTGGTGCGCGGCTGGGCAACTCCCGCCGCTTTCCGCCGCCTTCGACACGCGTCCCGGCGCCGTGAAGCGGTGGCTCCGTCGACGGACGTACGACACCGCCGGCCGGCAGCGTCCCGAGCTCGATCAGGTCTCCCGGCTCCCGGAGTCGGGCGGTGCCGTGCGGTGGACGCTGCGTACGGCTGTCACGTCCGGGGACACCGGCGGGGGCGGGACGTGGGCGCTGAGTGCCGCGAGGCGGCGTTTGACGCTGGTCGCGATGGACTGGCCGAGGACGAAACGGGTGGCCGTGGCGGCGCGGGGCGCGTGGTCGAGCAGCCGGTGGGCCTCCGGGCTGCGCAGGCCGGTGTGGCGCAGGTACAGGTGGGCGAGGCGGTGTTCACCGGCGGCCAGGGTCCGGCCGATGCGGTCGGCCGCCTCGAGGTCGAGCCGGTTGTCGGCCGCGCCGAGCACGGCGGCGGCGCGCACCCGGCCGAGGTCCAGCAGGGTGACCCCGGCGGCCGTGGCCGCCTCCACCAGCACGGCGGCGGCCCCGGGTCCGATGCCGTTGCTGGCGACGGACAGCCGGGTGAGCCGCCCGTACGGCGCCCGCGCCAGCGCGCCGGCGAGCCGGAGGGCGCCGGGGTCGCCCAGCCGGGCCGCGGACACGTACAGCTCGTCGACGGCCCCCGAGGCGATCACCGCGGCGAGCGCCTCGGCGCCCTGCGCGCCCAGCGGGTTGCCGCCGACGAACAGCCGCTCGATGCGCCGGCCGCCGTCGGCGGCGGCCAGGAGCGCGTCGGCGAGCAGGGCCGCGCCGGACGCGGTGAGGCCCGTCTGGACGAGGTCGAGGGTGCGCAGGGTCCGCGCGGACTCGATGAGTTCGGCGGCCGCCCGGCCCGCCCCGCCGCCGAGCGGGTTGCGCTTGAGCCAGACACCGGTGACGACCTGCAGAGAGGCGCGCAGCTGGTCGGCGATCCGGCAGGCGCCGCCGGCGGTGATGCCGTTGCAGCCGAGGTAGAGCGTCTCGACCGGCGCCTCGGTGCCGGCCACGGCGGCGGCCCCGTCGTCGCCGAGGGCGTCGGTGCCCAGCAGCAGGTGCCGTACCGGCGACGGGCCGTCGGCCAGGGCCTCGGCGATCAGCGCCGCCCCCTCGGCGCCCAGCGCCTGCTTGCACAGGTCCAGACGCCCGTCCGGCAGCGCGGTCCCCGCGGTGAAGTCGAGGCGCTCCCCCGCCGGCCGCCCGGCGCGCAGCCAGTCGAGCAGCGGGGCGAGATCGGCGAGCGGCCGGGGCACGACCGGGGGCACTCCGGCGAGGCCGGCCGGCCGGTTCTCCTCGCTCACCACTCCGCCTCCCGGTAGTCCTTCAGGAACACGCCCGACACCGGGTCCCCGGCCTCGCCGCGCACGATCGGGTCGTACACCCGGGCGGCGCCGTCGACGATGTCGAGCGGGGTGCGAAAGCCGGCGCCCGCCATCCGGGCCTTCTTCGGCGCCGGGTTCTCGTCGGTGATCCAGCCGGTGTCGACGGCGCACATGTGGACGCCCCGGGGGGCGAGTTCGGCGGCGCTGGTGCGGGTGAGCATGTTCAGGGCGGCCTTGGCCATGTTGGTGTGCGGATGCCCCGGCATCTTGTTGCGCACGGTGAACCGGCCCTCGACGGCGGTGACGTTGACGACGTACCGGCGTGGGTGCGGAGAGGCGAGCAGCAGCGGCAGCAGCCGGTCGCACAGCAGGGCGGGGGCCACGGCGTTGACGAGCTGGGTCTCCAGGACCTCGGCCGCATCGAGCGCACCGAGCGTCGCCGACCAGGAGTTCTCCGGGGAGGGGTCGGGCAGCAGACCGGCCTCGTCGGCCTCGCGCAGGGCCGCGGGCAGCGGGGCGGCCCCGCCCGGGAGCATGCGCATCGGCGCGAACCCGGGGGCCTGGCGCGCCCCTCGGGGCAGCGCGTCGACCTCGCCGGCCGCGAGCAGGGCGTATGCCTGCGGAGGGCGGCGCACGGTCTGGGCCGCGTTGTTGACGAGGATGTCGAGGGGCCGGCCCTCGGCGCGCAGGTCCTCGCACAGGCCCAGCACCTGGCGCGGGTCGCGCAGGTCGACGGCGAGCACGGTGAGCCGCTCCAGCCACCGGTCGCTGCCCGGCTCGGCCCGGAAGCGGCGCACGGTGTCGTGCGGGAACCGGGAGGTGACCTGGACCTCGGCGCCGTCGCGCAGCATCATCAGCGCCAGCTGGAAACCGATCTTCACCCGGCCGCCGGTCAGCAGGACGCGCCGCCCGCGCAGATCGGTGCGCAGGGCGCGGCGGGCGGTGTTGTCGGCGGCGCAGCCGGGGCAGAGCCGGTGGTAGAACGTGTCGACCTGTCGATACGGCGACTTGCAGACGTAGCAGGTACGGGGCCGCAGGAACACGCCTCCCGCGCCGGTGTCGGCGCCGGTCAGGGGTGCGTCCTCGCGCCGGTCCGGGGCTCCGGTGGCGGTGGCGGCCATCGCGGCGGCGTCGGCGGCCGACAGCTCGGCGCCGCGGGCCTTGCGGCGGCGCAGCCGTCCGTCGCGCGTGAAGGAGGCGGCGACCTGCTCGGCGCGCAGCCGTACGGGATCGTCGACCGGCAGCGCGCGCAGCCTGCCCACCAGCGCGTGGAAGGCGGCCAGTTCCGTCTCGGTGACCGGCGCGGTGACCGCCGCCCGTCCGCTCTGCTCGCCCATCCGTCCCCGCCCCCGTGCTCGCCCTACCGCGGTCCCGGCCGGATTCGAACCGGCGTCTCCACCTTGACAGGGTGGCGAGTCTGCCTCTGCTCTACAGGACCCTCCGCGCCCGGACGACCGGATTCGAACCGGCGTATCCGGCTGGGCAAGCCGGCGCGACTGCCTCTGCGCTACGCCCGGTGGCGCCCTCGGATCCTAACCGCACCCCCGCGACGCGGTCTCCGGGTTTTCGCGGCACCCCTGCCCGGCGTGCCCCGTGACGGGTCAACAGGACGCGCGCCTGATCTGGAGGCGCTCCTTCTCGGACAGACCGCCCCAGACACCGAAGCGCTCGTCGTTGGCCAGGGCGTACTCGAGACAGGCCACGCGCATGTCGCACATGCCGCAGATGCGCTTGGCCTCGCGCACCGAGCTGCCGGGCTCCGGGAAGAAGAAGTCCGCCCCGGTCTGCGCGCACAGCGCCTGGCTCTGCCAGTCGAGGTCGGACGTGGGGATCGTGTCGGTATGCATGGCCAGGATCGTGCCGCGCGGCGAAAAACGTTCGATCAACGCCGGATATACGCGGCGGGCGCAGGCCTCCGGCCGCCCCGATGATGACGCCGTGAGGGGCCTCGGCGCACGGCGGCGCGCGGAACGCGCCCTGCGGTTGTCGGTGGGCGGTGCAAGACTCGGCAGTGCAGGCAACGGGACCCTTGTGAGGAGGGCGCAGATGCTCACCACGCGTTTCGTCGACGGCGCTCCGAACTGGATCGATCTCGGCACGCCCGACATCGACGGCGCCACCTCCTTCTACGGCGCCCTGTTCGGCTGGCGCTTCGAGTCCGCGGGTCCGGACGCCGGCGGTTACGGCTTCTTCCGGTCGGAGGGCAGAACCGTCGCGGGCGGGATGCAGACCACGCCCGCGCAGGGGCCCCCGTCCTGGACCGTGTATTTCCAGTCGTCGGACGTGGACGCCACCGCCCGGGCCGCCGAAGGGGCCCACGGCCGGGTGCTCTTCGCTCCCATGGACGTGATGGGCCAGGGCATGATGGCGATCGTCGCCGACTCGGCGGGGGTGCCGTTCGGGCTGTGGGCGCCCGGGCGGAACAAGGGCGTGGACGTGGCCGGCGAGCCCGGTTCGCTGTGCTGGGTGGAGCTGTACACGCCGGACGTCGCGGCTGCGGCCGCGTTCTACTACACGACGCTGGGTCTGGAGACCTCCGCGGTCCCCTTCCCCGGTGGCGTGTACACCAGTGTCAACCCCGCGGGTGCGGGCGAGGACGCCATGTTCGGCGGGTTCGTGCCGCTGGCCGACGATCCGACCGAGGCGCGGGACGGGGCGTACTGGCTGCCCTATTTCGAGGTCGCGGACGTGGACGCGGTGGCCGCCGAGGCGGAGTCCCGGGGCGGCCGGGTGCGGATGCCGGCGGCCGACGTCGAGGGCGTGGGCCGGATCGCCCGCCTGGCCGACCCGTACGGGGCACGCTTCGCGGTGATCAGGAGCGCACAACGGCAGGCCTGACGGCCGAACCCGCTCAGACGAGACGAGGGGCGCCCGGCAGCGGCGGACCCGAGGGCGTGGGCCGAATCGCCCGCCAGGCCGACCCCTACGGGGCGCGCTTCGCGGTGATCAGGAAAGCGCGACGGGAGGCCTGACGAAACCGGACGGGCGGCCGACCCCGCTCAGACGGAGACACTGGCGCCCGGGAGCGGCGGACGCCCGCGGCGGTCGTCGACGGCGGGCCGAATCGCCCGACCAGCCGACCTCCACGGGGCGCGCTTCGCGGTATCAGGAAAGCGCAACGGGAGGCCTGACGAAACCGGACCGGCGGCCGGCCCCAGGCCAAAGCACGAGGCACCCCGGCGGGCGGACCGGTCACGCCGAAGCGCGGTGTACCAGGGTGGTCGGCAGGACCACGCCGGCCGGGGGCTCCTCGGGGGTGCGCGGGTCGAGGCGGCGCAGCAGGAGGCGGGCCATGATGCGGCCCATCTCCTCGATGTCCTGACGGACCGTCGTCAGCGGCGGGTCGGTGGCCTCGGCGACCGGCAGCATGTCGTCGAAGCCGACGACCGCCACGTCCTCGGGCACCCGCCGCCCCTGCTCGCGCAGCACCCGCAGCGCGCCGGAGGCGGTGAGGTCGTTCGCGGCGAACACCGCGTCCACGTCCGGGCGTCGGTCCAGGAGGGCGCGCATCGCACGCTCGCCGCCGCCGGGCGTGAAGTCGCTCTCCACGACGAGCCGCGGATCGGCCTCGCCCATGACGTCCCGGTAGCCGTCGAGGCGGTCGGCCGCCGAGGTCTGGTCGAGCGGTCCGGTGAGGTGCGCGATGCGGGTGCGGCCGAGGCCGAGGAGATGGCGTACGGCCTCGCGGGCCCCGCCGCGGTTGTCGCTGTCGACGTACGCCACCCCGGCGTCGCCGTCGCTCCAGCCCGGGCGGCCGCCGAACACGGTGGGCAGACCGGCGCCCCGGATGAGGCCGGGGAGCGGGTCGTCGAGGTGGAGGGAGAACACCAGGGCGCCGTCGACATGGCCGCCGGCGAGATAGCGGGCGACCCGTGTGTGGTCGTCGCGGCCCTCGGTGAGCAGCAGGACGAGCTGGTTGTCCTGGGCGGTCAGCTCCTTGCTGATGCCGCGCAGTTGCAGCGCGAAGAACGGGTCGGCGAAGACTCTGGTCTCGGGTTCGGCGATGACGACGGCCACGGCGCCGTGCCGTCTGGTCACCAGGGAGCGGGCCGCCTGGTTGGGCACGTACCCGAGTTCCTCCACGGCCCGCCGGACCCGCTCCACCAGGGGTTCCCGGACCCCGTCCCCACCGTTGACGACCCTCGACACGGTGGCCCTGGACACCCCGGCGCGGGCGGCCACGGCCTCCAGGGTGGGACGCTGCGCGGTCTCGGTCACGGCGGGGCTCCTCCTCGGACCTCGGTGGGTGCGGATCAGGATAGCTCCGTGAGGTGGCCGGTGAGAGCGCTCTCGCCACCGGACGGGCGCCCGGGCGGTGACCCCGCCGCCGGGAGGACGTCACGGAAGCCCCTGAGGTCCGCCACGGGAGCCGGCAGGGTCAGGGGCCCGTCGGCCCGGGCGGGGGCGGCGCGGACCTGCCCCGGCGGTGGGAGCCGGAGGGCGGCGGGGCGTCCTCGCCGCGGGCCCGGCTCGGCTGGACCCGCTTCGGCTCGCCCGGCATCTTCGGGTACTCCGGGGGGTACGGGAGGTCGCCGAGGCCGTGGTCGTGCTCGTCGCGGCGGGCGAGTTCCAGGAGGGGCTCCAGGGAGAAGGCGTGCTCGTCCATGTCGGCGTGGACGTCGCCGAGTGCGGCGAAGCGGGCCGGCATCGTCGCGAGGTCGAAGTCGCGGGGGTGCGCCTCGCCGACCTCCTCCCAGCGCAGGGGCGCCGAGACGGGGGCGTGCGGGCGGGGCCGTACGGAGTAGGCGGAGGCGATGGTGCGGTCCCGGGCGGTCTGGTTGTAGTCGAGGAAGATGCGCTCGCCGCGCTCCTCCTTCCACCACCTGATCGTCACCCGGTCCGGCATCCGCCGCTCCATCTCCCGGCCGACGGCGATGGCGGCGCGCCGCACCTGGGTGAAGGTCCACTCCGGCCGGATCGGCACGAAGACGTGCAGTCCCCGGCCGCCGGAGGTCTTGGGCCAGCCCCGCAGACCGCCGAACTCGTCGAGGACGGCGCGTAGTTCGTGGGCGGCGCGGACGGCGTCGTCGAAGTCGGTGCCGGGCTGCGGGTCGAGGTCGATGCGCAGTTCGTCGGGGCGGTCCACGTCGTCGCGGCGGACGGGCCAGGGGTGGAAGGTGAGCGTGCCGTACTGGGCGGCCCACAGCACGGCCGCCTCCTCGGTGGGGCACATCTCGTCGGCACTGCGCCCGCTGGGGAAGGTGATGTGGGCGGTGGGGATCCAGTCGGGCATGTTCTTCGGGGCCCGCTTCTGGAAGAAGGACTCACCGGTCACGCCCTCCGGGTAGCGCTCCAGGGTGGTGGGACGGTTGCGCAGGGCACGCAGGACGCCGGGCGCGACGGCCTGGTAGTAGCGGGCGAGGTCCAGCTTGGTGAAGCCGCGCTCCGGGAAGAACACCTTGTCGGGACTGGACAGCCGTACGGTCCGGCCGCCCGCCTCCAGTTCCACCGCATCAGCCATGCGAGCCACGGTAGGCGTACCGCCCATGACCCGCATACCGGGCGATCCGCCCGCCGCGTTCGCCGTGGGGGACGGTCGCCCGGCCGGAGCGTCGGCGACGGCCGGGCGACGGGCGAGGGCGCAGCTTCGATGGCCCTCGCCCCCTCTTCGGAGCCGTCGCCCGCGCGGATGGGTGCGGCGTGCGGGTGTCCTGGGCGGCTCGTACAGTCGGAGCCATGGATCTTCCGGTGATGCCGCCCGTGAAGCCGATGCTCGCCAAGTCGGTGGCGGCGATCCCGGCGGGGATGCAGTACGAGGCCAAGTGGGACGGGTTCCGGGCGATCGTGTTCCGCGACGGGAGAGAGGTCGAGCTGGGCAGCCGCACCGGGAAGCCGCTGACCAGGTACTTTCCCGAGCTGGTGGAGGCGCTGAAGGAGCGGCTGCCCGAGCGGTGCGTGCTGGACGGGGAGATCGTCATCGCGCGGGAGGGGCGGCTGGACTTCGACGCGCTCACCGAGCGCATCCACCCGGCCGAGTCGAGGGTGCGCACGCTGGCGGAGCGGACACCGGCCTCGTTCGTGGCGTTCGACCTGCTGGCGCTGGCCGACACCGCGCTGCTCGACGTACCGCTGAGCGAGCGGCGGGAGCTGCTGACCGGGGCGCTGGCGGGGGTGACGCCGCCGGTGCACGTGGCGCCCGCGACGACGGACGTCGAGGTGGCCCGGCGGTGGTTCGAGCAGTACGAGGGCGCGGGTCTCGACGGGGTGATCGCCAAACCGCTCACCCTGCTCTACCGGCAGGACGAGCGGGCCATGTTCAAGGTGAAGCACGAGCGCACCGCCGACGTGGTGGTCGCCGGCTACCGCCTGCACAAGAGCGGGCCGGTCGTCGGGTCGCTGCTGCTGGGCCTGTACGACGACGGGGGCGCCCTCCAGCACGTGGGCGTGTCCGCCGCCTTCCCCATGAAGCGCCGGGCCGAACTGATCGAGGAGCTGGAGCCGTTGCGGATGGCGGATGTCACCGGGCACCCGTGGGCGGCCTGGGCGCAGGAGGCCGCCCATGAGACGGCGCGGCTGCCGGGGGCGCCGAGCCGCTGGTCGGGCAAGAAGGACCTGTCCTGGGTGCCGCTGCGGCCGGAGCGGGTGGCCGAGGTGGCGTACGACCACATGGAGAACGGGGCGCGCTTTCGGCACACGGCCCGCTTCCGCCGCTGGCGCCCGGACCGCACCCCGGAGAGCTGCACGTACGGCCAGCTGGAAGAGCCGGTGCGCTACGACCTCGCGGAGATCCTCGGGGCGCCGCCGCAGCCCCCGACGGCGCCCCCGTCGGCACGCTGACTCACGGCGTCAGCAGGATCTTCACCGCGCCGTCCTGCTTGCGCTGGAACATCTCGTACGCGTGCGGCGCCTCGGCCAGCGGCAGCCGGTGGGTGGCGAAGTCGTCGACGCCGAGCGGGTCCTCGTCGGTGAGGTACGGCAGGATGTCGTCGGCCCAGCGGCGCACATTGGCCTGGCCCATCCGGATCTGGACCTGCTTGTCGAACAGGGTGAGCAGGGGCAGCGGGTCGGCCGTGCCGCCGTAGACACCGGTCAGGGAGAGGGTGCCGCCGCGCCGCACCAGCTCGATGGCGGTGCGCAGGGCGGCGAGCCGGTCCACGCTGAAGCGTTCCGCCAGGGGACCGCCGAGCGCGCGCGGCAGCAGCCCGGCGGCGTTCTGGACCAGACGGGCGGCCGCGCTGCCGTGCGCCTCGGTGCCGACGGCGTCGATCACGGCGTCGGGGCCGCGCCCGTCGGTCTCGTCGCGCAGGGCGGTGATCAGCTCCTTCTCGCTGTCGAAGGCGCGCAGGTCGTACGTCTCGACCCCGCGCGCCCGCGCCCGGCGCAGCCGCTCGCCGACCAGGTCGACGCCGAACACCCGCCCGGCGCCGCGCAGCCGGGCGATCCGGCAGGCCATGTCGCCGATGGGGCCGAGGCCGAGCACCGCGACACTGCCGCCGGGCGGGACGTCGGCGTAGGCGACGGCCTGCCAGGCGGTGGGCAGGACGTCGGAGAGGTACACGAACCGGTCGTCGGGCGGGCCCTCGGGGACCTTGATCGGGCCGAACTGGGCCTGCGGGACGCGCAGATACCCGGCCTGGGCGCCGGGCACCGAGCCGTACAGGCGGGTGTAGCCGAACAGGGCGGCGCCCATGCCCTCGGAGCTGACCTGGGTGGTCTCGCACTGCGTGGGCAGCGAGTTGAGGCACATCCAGCAGGTGCCGCAGGCGATCTGGAACGGCACCACGACCCGGTCGCCGGCCTTCAGGTCGGGCACCGCGGCGCCGACCTCCTCGACGATGCCGATCGGCTCGTGGCCGAGGATGTCGCCGGGGGTCATGAACGGGGTGAGCACCTCGTACAGGTGCAGGTCGGAGCCGCACAGCCCGGTGGACGTGATGCGGACGACGGCGTCCGTGGGTTCCTGGATCTGCGGGTCGGGCACGGTCTCCACCCGGACGTCCCGCTTGCCCTGCCAGGTCACTGCCTTCATGGTGGTGCGCTCCCTCCGCCGGTCCGGTCCGTCCCGGCGGGCCCGGGGGCGCCGTTCCCGGCTGGGCCCCGGGTACCCGGACCGCGGGCCCCGTCACACCGGCCCCGTCCACGCGCAGGCGCGACCGGACGGACGGGCGCACAATCGAGGGACGGAGACGGGGTGGCGATGGTGGGTGAGCGACGCGCGAGACGCTCCAGGGCGGCGGTCCGGGCGACACCGGCCGGGGCCCTGCTCGCCGCCGCCCTCGCCGTCTCCCTGTCCCTCACCGCGGGCTGTACGACGTCCCGCTCCCCGTCGCCCGACGACGGGCGCAGCACGTCGGGGCGGCCGCAGGGCACCAGCCCGCCCGCCACGTCCCTCGGCCCGGTGCTCGCCGTGAAGATCGACAACGCGGACGCGGCCCGCCCGCAGACCGGGGTGGACGCCGCGGACGTCGTCTACGTCGAGCAGGTCGAGGGCGGGCTGAGCCGGCTGATGGCGGTGTACGCGAGCAGGCTCCCGCCGGCGGTGGGGCCGGTGCGCAGCGCCCGTGAGTCGGATCTGGAGCTGCTGGGCCAGTTCCGGCGGCCGCTGCTGGCGTTCTCCGGGGCGCAGCACAAGCTGCTGCCGCTGATCGACCGGGCGCCCCTGGACGCCGTGACCCCGGGCGACGCGTCGCGCGCCTATGTCCGCGGCCCGGGCCGGGCCGCCCCGCACAATCTCTACCTGCGCCCGGACCGGCTGCTGTCCTCGGCGCCGGGCGCGGCGGCGCTGACCACCGGCTTCCGTTACGGCCCCGCGCCCCTGGGCGGCCGGACGCAGGCCGCGCGGACCGTGCGCTATCCGGCGGCCCGTTTCACCTTCACCTGGTCGGCGGACCGGGCCCGCTGGCTGGTCTCCATGGACGGCACGCCGACGGTGACGGCCGACGGACAGCGGGTGGCCCCGGCCACGGTGGTGGTGCAGTACGTCAGGACGCGCGCCTCGGCGTTCCACGACTTCCTCGGCAACAACACGCCGTACACCGAGACGGTGGGGTCGGGGACGGCGGAGGTGCTGCGCGACGGCCGGGCCTACGACGTGCGCTGGAAGCGGCCGACGGCACGGGACGGCACGGACTTCACCACCGCCGACGGCAATCCGGTCGACTTCGCGCAGGGGCAGGTGTGGGTGGTCTTCGCGAAGGCTCCGCCGGACACCCCTTAGACGGGTGGACGGGCCCGGGTGGTCAGTCGTGCGGCACGAGCCGTTCCGTGGGGTTGCGCAGGCTTTCCGCCGCGTCCGAGACCCTGCGGATCAGATCCAGGAACTGTTCCTGCTCCGCGGCGGAGAGCGGGGCGAGGAAGACCTGGTTCATCCGGGCCGTGCGGACGGTCAGTTTGCGGTGGGTGCGCAGGCCGTCGTCCGTGAGGCGCAGCAGGGAGCGGCGGCCGTCCTGGGGGTCGCGGACCTTGTCGAGCAGCCCGCGGCGGCCGAGCCTGCTGATGACCTCGGCGATGGTCGACCGGTCGAGACCGACCCGCTCCCCCACCGTGCGCTGGTCCAGTCCCGGCTCGGCGACGAGCGCGTTGAGGACGGCGAACTGCGGGGAGGTGATCTCCTCGGAGACCATCGTGTTCCACAGCAGGTAGTGCGCCTGCTGCAGCCGCCGGGCGAGGTGCCCGGGGTGGGTGGTGAGGTCCAGCGCGCCCATGTGCACTCCCCGTCCGATTCAGTCCGTGCACTGAATAATACGCGCCCTCGCGCCCGCTCGGCAGGCGACCCGTCATCTTCCCAGCTCTTGACGGACTTCGGTGACCAGTGGCAGCGTGGGCCACCTCGCTGGAATACTCAGTGCGCTGATTAATTCGCAGAGATGGGGCTCCACGGATGGACAAGGTGGTCGCCACGGCCCTGGAGGCGGTGGCCGACGTGCCGGACGGCGCGTCGCTGGCGGTGGGCGGTTTCGGGCTGAGCGGCGTGCCGAACGTCCTCGTCCAGGCCCTGTACGAGCGGGGCGTGAGCGCGCTGTCGGTCGTCTCCAACAACTGCGGGGCGATGGAGTCGGGCCTCGCGGTCCTGCTCGCCGCCGGGCGGATCTCCCGGGTGACCGGTTCCTACATCGGCGGGAACAAGGAGTTCGCCCGGCAGTACCTGGCCGGGGAGGTGGAGCTCGAGATGATCCCGCAGGGCACCCTCGCCGAGCGGCTGCGGGCCGGCGGCGCGGGCATCCCGGCCTTCTACACCCCTGCCGGGGTGGGCACCCAGGTCGCCGAGGGCGGGCTGCCGTGGCGCTACGACGGTGAGGGCGGCGTCGCGCTGGCGTCCCCGCCGAAGGAGGTGCGCGAGTTCGACGGCACCCCGTATGTGCTGGAGCGCGGTATCCGCACCGACTTCGCCCTGGTCCGGGCCGCCCGGGGCGACCGGCACGGCAACCTGGTCTTCAACAAGTCCGCCCGCAACTTCAACCCGCTGGCCGCGATGGCCGGGCGGATCACGGTCGCCGAGGTGGAGGAACTCGTGGAACCCGGGGAGATCGACCCGGACGCGGTGCACCTGCCGGGCGTCTTCGTGCAGCGGGTGGTCGCGCTGACCCCCGAGCAGGCCGCCGACAAGCAGATCGAGCAGCGGACGGTGAGCCGCTGATGGCCTGGACACGTGAGCAGATGGCCGCCCGGGCCGCGCGCGAGCTCCGCGACGGGCAGTACGTCAACCTGGGCATCGGACTGCCGACGCTGATCCCGAACTTCCTGCCGGAGGGCGTGGAGGTGATCCTGGAGTCGGAGAACGGCATCCTGGGCACCGGCCCCTACCCGGCCGAGGACGCCGTCGACCCGGATCTGATCAACGCGGGGAAGGAGACGGTGACGGTCCTGCCGGGTGCTTCCTTCTTCGACTCGGCGCTGTCCTTCGGGATGATCCGCGGCGGGCACATCGACGTCGCCGTGCTCGGCGCCATGCAGGTGTCCGCGCGGGGCGACCTGGCCAACTGGGCGGTCCCCGGGAAGCTGATCACCGGGATCGGCGGCGCGATGGACCTCGTCCACGGGGCCCGTACGGTCGTCGTGGTGATGGCCCACACCGCCAAGGACGGCTCGCCGAAGATCCTCGAGGAGTGCGCGCTGCCGCTCACCGGCGCGCGGTGCGTGAACCGCGTCGTCACCGACCTCGGGGTGATCGACGTGACCCCGGACGGGCTCCTGCTGACCGAGGTCGCGCCCGGGGTCGGTGTCGAGGACGTCGTCGCCCGGACCGGCGCCGAGCTGACCGTCTCCCAGGACCTGCGGTGAACACGGTCCACGCCGTCGGCACCGTCCGTACCCCGGACCCCCGCCACGGCGACGCCCTCGCGGGGGTCCGGGGCACCGTCCGTACCCCGGACCCCCGCCACGGCGACGCCCTCGCGGGGGTCCGCCCGGACCACCTCGCCGCCCACGCCGTCCGTACGCTGCCGGCCCGGACGCCCGCGCCGCTCGCCGGCACCCTCGCCCACCGGCTCGCCCGCCGGCTCGCCCGCCGGGGCAGCGGGACCGGTGTCGCCACCCTCCACGCCGGCGTGGGCCAAGGCCCCGCCCCCGTCCTCGAACGTTAGGCCTCCAGGAAACGTCATGACACTCACCCAGCACGACATCGACCAGGAGATCGCGGCCGAGCGCGCCGCGTACGACAAGCGCCTCGCCGACGGCGCGCCCGTGGAGCACCAGCCGCGCCGCGACTACGCGCCGTACCGCTCCTCGGTCCTGCGGCACCCGAAGCAGCCGCCGGTCACCATCGACGTCTCGAAGGACCCGGAGCTGGTGGAGCTGCACTCCCCCGCCTTCGGCGAGCGCGACATCACCGAGATCGACAACGATCTGACGCGCCAGCACGCCGGCGAGCCGATCGGCGAGCGCATCACCGTCTCCGGGCGGCTGCTGGACCGCGAAGGCCGCCCGATCCGCGGCCAGCTGATCGAGATCTGGCAGGCCAACTCGGCGGGCCGGTACGCCCACCAGCGCGAGCAGCACGACGCCCCGCTGGACCCGAACTTCACCGGCGTGGGCCGCACCCTGACCGACACCGACGGCCGGTACCACTTCACGACCGTGCAGCCGGGCCCCTACCCGTGGCGCCAGCACCTCAACGCCTGGCGGCCCGCCCACATCCACTTCTCGCTCTTCGGCACGGCGTTCACCCAGCGGCTCGTGACCCAGATGTACTTCCCGAGCGACCCGCTGTTCCCCTACGACCCGATCATCCAGTCGGTGACGGACGACGCGGCCCGCCAGCGGCTGGTCGCGACCTACGACCACAACCTGTCGGTGCCGGAGTTCTCGATGGGCTACCACTGGGACATCGTGCTGGACGGCCCGCACGCCACCTGGATCGAAGAAGGGCGCTGACCTGCCATGACGAAGATCGACACAACCCGTCCGGAGACCGTGCTCCCGACCCCGTCGCACACGGTCGGCCCCTTCTACGGCCATGCCCTGCCGTTCCCCGGCGGCGGCGACATCGCCCCGCTCGGCCACCCGGACACCATCGCCCTCCAGGGGTACGTGTACGACGGCGAGGGAGCCCCGCTGCCGGACGCGTTCGTGGAGCTGTGGGGCGCCGACCCCGACGGCCGGGTGCCGCAGGTCCACGGCTCGATGCGGCGCGACCCGGCCACCGGCGGCTTCCTCGGCCGCAACGGCGTGGAGTTCACCGGCTGGGGCCGCGTCCAGACCGACGCCGACGGCCACTGGTCGGCCCGCACCCTGCGGCCCGGGGCGCGCGGGAACAGCGCCCCCTATCTCAGCGTCTGTGTGTTCGCCCGCGGTCTGCTGGTGCACCTCTACACCCGGATCTACCTGCCGGGCGACGAGGCCGCGCTCGCCGCCGACCCGCTGCTGGAGCGGCTCGACCCGGCGCGCCGGGCCACGCTGATCGCCACGGACGGCCCACTGGGCACCTACCGTTTCGACATCCGCCTTCAGGGCGAAGGCGAGACGGTGTTCCTGGAGTTCCAGTGACGGATGCCCGGCCCGAGTCCGGTCTGCTCTCCCCGGGGTGGACCGGCTCCCCCGCCGCCCTTGCGACGAGCGACGACGCCTACCTGCGGGCGCTGCTGGACGCGGAGGCCGCGCTGACCCGCGCCCAGGAAGGACTGGGCCTGGCCCCCGAGGGCGCGGGCGCCGCGGTCACCACGGCCGCGGCCGGCGCGTTCGACGCGCACTCCCTCGCCGTGCGCGCCCGCGACGGCGGCAACCCGGTGATCCCGCTGGTCGCGGACCTCACCCGGGCCGTCGGCGGCACCTTCGGCCCGTACGTCCACCGGGGTGCGACCAGCCAGGACATCATGGACACGGCGACGATGCTGGTCGCCGTGCGCGCCCTCGGGACGATCCTGGCCGACCTCGGCCGTACCCAGGAGGCGCTCGCCCGGCTCGCCGCCGCGCACCGGGACACGGTGATGCCCGGCCGGACCCTCACCCAGCACGCCGTACCGACGACGTTCGGGCTGAAGGCCGCCGGCTGGCGTTCCCTCGTCCTGGACGCGCGCGACCGGATCACCTCCGTACGGGGCTCCCTGCCCGTCCAACTCGGCGGCGCGGCCGGGACCCTGGCGGCCTTCACGGCGTACGGCGCCCGGGACGCGACGGCGCTGGTGGGCGCGTACGCGCGGGAACTCGCCCTGGCGGAACCGGTGTTGCCGTGGCACACGCTGCGCACCCCCGTCGCCG